>NZ_JAKNTF010000001.1:0-4800000 GCF_022440595.1 Enterocloster sp. OA13
TGTGCCGGAACAGTATCAGTCCGATGTACTGCAGGCGTATCTGGTGGAGATTGCCGCTATGGCAGGAGGTGGAACGGATGCCACACCGGAAGGTTGACAAGTACGTAGCCCTGTTGGCTACCGGAGGGCTGTTGTACATAATCCTGGAGATGGCCTGGCGTGGCAGGAGCCATTGGACGATGTTCTTTCTGGGCGGCATCTGTTTCATCAATCTGGGCCTGATTAATGAGGTATTACCCTGGGACATGCCCCTGTGGCAGCAGATACTATCCGGCGCCTGCATCGTGACGGCGCTGGAGTTCCTGACCGGGTGCATCGTCAATCTGTGGCTGGGTTGGGGCGTATGGGACTACAGCGGCCTGCCGGGCAACGTCCTGGGGCAGATATGCCCACAGTACTGCCTGCTCTGGCTGCCGGTGTCATTGGCCGGGATAGTGCTGGATGACTGGCTGCGGTATCGGTGGTGGGGCGAGGAGCGGCCGCGTTATAACGTAGGCATTACACGGCGCAGGCCTAATGGATAAACCTAAGAAAGGATATGATAATCATGGATATAAGTGTCAGTATCGCAGCGCTTGTTGGTGCCATGTGCATACCATCAGCAATCACGGGGTTCTGTTTCTGGCTAATACAACGGGAAATCAATAAACGCGATGAAAAAGACAAAACAGAGCGTGAGGCAAGGCAGCAGCTTCTTGATGAGCGCGAAGCCACGCGCGAGAAGAATGAACTATACATTATTAAAAGTGTAAGCGCTTCAATTGCTTTAGGGGAAGCAACGGCTCGTGCTGTCCAGCGGATTCCTGACGCACACTGCAACGGAGATATGCATGCTGCACTGGAGTATGCACAGACAATCAAGCATGAGCAAAAGGATTTCCTTCATGAGCAGGCACTTAAGAATTTGTATTAATAAAACTTAGCATAGAACAAGTAGAAAGAGAGGAATGGATTATGGATTTATCGTTTTTGAGTAACTACACGGTGGCAGTCATTGTAGGAATCTGCCTGGTGACCGGATACATAACCAAGAAGTGGGTGAAGGACCTGGATAACAAGTACATCCCCACCCTGGTGGCCCTACTGGGAGCGGCGCTTAACATTTGGATTATGGGCGGTGTAAGTCCGGATATCATTCTGGCCGGGGCCTTTAGCGGTCTTGCAAGTACAGGCCTGCACCAGGCATTTAAACAGATGATAGAGGGTCAGCAGTAATATAATGCTCGTAACTATTAATCAACCAAGAAAGCGAGGTACACAATGAATTATCCATTACCGAATGAACCATGGAAACCTGTTAACATTGCAGAGATTCCTGACCTGGAGGCAAAGATTGCGGCTGCCAAGGGAACGCCTGAATACGACACCCTTAAATCCCAGTATGATGGCCCGGACCACGGGATTGACTATCACGATGATACCGGGAAGTTTGTGATTGCATCCGGTTGGCATGTGGATGCATCCGGGAATATTGTCCGGGATTAGTTGCGATATCGCAACGATGTAGGCAGGCCTGGGGATATCCCTGGGCCTTATTTTGATTGGAGGAAAGATATGACAGCATTATTAAGTAGACAGGCCGTAATCGATAAATATGCAGAGATTATAGGCCGCAACATATATAGTCAGTCCCTGAGGGACTACTGCTACGTACGGTATAAGGATGGCAACTATTACAGTGACTGCAGCAGTTCCATCTGCCGGACTTATGAGGCGGTAGGACTGGAGTTCGGAAATCTTAACACCGCAGGCATCTACCAGTCCAAAAAGCTGACCACGGTGGATGCGGACATAGCCCAGGGCATCCCGGATACGTCCAGGCTCCGGCCGGGGGACATGCTGCTGTTTGCAGGTACGGACGCCAGCCGTCCCCTGCGGATAGGCCATGTGGAGATGTACTGTGGCAACGGCATCATCTGTGGCCACGGCAGCGGCAGGCCATCCTATAAAGACCTGGTGGCCTACTGTAAGAGCCGGTATAACTCCTGGGCGTCCGGAGGATGGCGTAAGGGGCTGGTGTGTGTGCGCAGATACATACAGGATGATGTGACCTCGGAGCCGGAGCAGCCGAAGAAGTCCGGTTGGGAGCAGGGCGCGGACGGTGCCTGGAGCTTTTACCTGGGAAATACCGGTGAGCCGGTCCGCAACTCCTGGTACCTTGATACGGATGGCAAGTGGTACTGGTTTGACGGCACCGGCCACATGGTCACCGATACCTGGTATCAGTACAAAGGTGACTGGTACTACCTGGGCGCGGATGGGGCTATGGTTCAGGGACTGCAGGCCGGTGGAGGCAACTACTATTACCTGATGCCGGATGGTAAGATGGCCACGGAGCCTGTGACACTAACACCGGATAAGGATGGGGCGTTGCGCTGGCCAGGACTAGGAGAGTAATAAAAAGCGGCGGGGATTATCGGTCCTCGCCGTAATGTTACCTTTTCTTCTTGGGATACGGATCCTTAACATCTGTCCGTCCTATCAGATAATCAACACTGGTGTCATATAAATCAGCAAGCGCAGATAGAATCTGGAACGGTATCATCCGTTGGTCATTCTCATACCTGGAATAGGTCCGTTGGTTTATATGCAGGTAATCCGCAACATATTGCTGTGTCAAATCCTTGTCATCCCGTAAATCCCGTAGTCGTTCCAATCTCATAATCATCCTCCAATACAGAGCATTATAATTTAGTCTGTATTGGCCTATTGAAATTTACTCCAATTTGGCCTAAAATATGTAGCGAGGGGGGATTGTGAGATGGATATAAGAAAAGACGGTAACTACCATAATTTACCATGCTCCATTTGCGCTGGACAGGCGTACAATGTCCTTATAAAGGAGGGACACGGTATGGAAAGGAAACAGGAAGACAAGCCGCCAGAAGAACCACCAGAAGAACTGCTGAAGGAGTTTGAGTGGGCCAAAGACCACATCCCGGATGATGAGGTGCCGCAACCGGCGCCAGATGAGTTTGAGAAGGTGTGGAAACGGATTCAGGATGGACATGGAAAGTAAGGAAAAGGCGGGAACCGGATTGACCGGACCCGCCAATTTCATACTATTTCATACCTATATATGCCGCCCTATTAGACACAGTAAAGTCACAAATGCACTGAAAAACCTTGTAAAACCGTACTTTTTAGGCCATAAATATTAACGACACTTTAATGGCAGAGGGAAACCCGGCAGGCTAAGTAAGGCGCCTGCAGGGTTGGACTTGGCACTGGTTCCTATTCCTTGGTATCTTTGGGCGGACAGCACAGGGCCTGGTGGGCGGCAATGGTAGCTAATGTGTCGCCCAGCTGCATGAAGATGGAACTGATCAGTGCGATTTCCTCAGGGCTTTTGCCCTCGGCAATGCAGCATGCCAAAGTCGATACGGAAAGAGCAAGTTCACAGGATTGCATGATATTCACCTCACATAATGGTATGCGGGGGAAAGGGGATGTAGAATACATACCGGTTTTTCACCGGATGGAATTGGCTGTCATTCCCTCTTTATTAAATGGATCTATCAGTTCTGCTGCAAGAACCGTATTCTGAATATACGGATTACTGGCCGGGACCAGGAGATGGAGGCTTTCAGGTTTCATATAGGGTTATAACATAATTTAGTAGATGAAACGATTTAACATGGGTGATAAAAGTTTTATCAAATTTTCCGTGTGCTGCTGCGCACAATCAGCTTTAAATCAAAGTGTGATATGACAGGTTCCGCATCCTCGTGTTCCGCTGCATGAATCAGGATCCTGGCCGCTTCTTTCCCCATGTCAAAGATAGGCTGATGTACGGTGGTCAGTGGGACACTGAGTATGCCTGATACAAAATGGTCATCGTAACCTACCACAGAGACGTCATCCGGGACAGAAAGGTTATATTTGGCCAGCCCGTTATACACACCGCAGGCCATCAGGTCATTAAATGCAAATACAGCGGTAAATTCTTTATCACTTAGGTAATCAATCCCATCCAGCCCGGACTCGTAGGTGTAATTCCCCACATACACCATATCATCGTCCCATTCCATTCCATAATCATCAAAGGCCTTTTTGCAGCCTTTCAGTCGGCTGTCAGAACCTTCCAGGTAGCTGGGGCCTGTGAGGAAAGCTATTTTTCTGTGTCCCAGCGACAGAAGGTGCCGGGTAGCCATATATCCTCCCTTTACATGGTCGGAAATCACAGCGTTGACAGGCGGACGATAGGATGTCAGGTCCATCTGGACAACCGGGATATTCAAGGAAAGAATCAGTTCAACGTGGTCTGAATTGGATACAGGCGGATTGGGCGGGGTTGACACTACGGAGATACCGTCAATACACTTTGTGCGTAATGTCTCGATATACTGCCTTTCCCGCTCATAGTTAAAGTTGGTGGAACACAGGATCATGCTCCATCCGCATTCCTGGCAGGTATCCTCAAGGCCCTTTGCATAAGTGGCATAGTAGTCATTGCGGATATCCGGCACAATAAGTCCGATTGTATAGCTGCGGTTGGTTTTCAGGCTGACGGCAGCTGAATTTGGCCGATAGCCCATCTCACGGGCAATGGTCAGGATGCGCTCCTTTGTCTGGGGGGCGATTCTGGAAGGCCGGTTGTTCAATACCAGGGATATGGTTGCGGGAGAAAGGCCGGCCGCCTGTGCGATATCTTTTATGGTGACTTTCATTATATTGATTCCTCCTAGATAAAACTTTTATCAAAAGTTTAACACTTAAATGGAAAAAAAGCAAAGGATATTAAAAAATAAAAGCAAAATAGAAAAATATACATAAATAAGTGGCTGATAAACAAGAAAAAAATAAGAAAATGCACAAAAAATTATTGACAAATCGTTTTATCATATGCTAATATAAGACTCATAAGATAAAACGATTTATCATACAAATGGCCATTGTATCATTGATTGTTTCTTACTCACCATCAACATTATTAAAGAAGGACGGTTAAAAGATTATGAATCAGAAAAGAAGGATTATTATTGACTGCGACCCAGGACATGACGATGCGGTTGCCATTATTCTGGCAGCCAGGAACCCCAAGCTGGAGCTTTTGGGAATCACCACTGTAAATGGAAACCAGACCCTGGAAAAGGTCACCAGGAATGCGCTGAATGTATGCCAATACCTGGACATTGATGTTCCGGTTTGCAAGGGGCTGGCAGGACCCATTGTACGGGCTGCTGTTCCTGCGGAGGAAAGGATTCATGGGGATACTGGTCTGAATGGCCCTGTATTCGGGCCACTGACAAAGGAACTGGACCCTCGCCACGCAGTCGATTTTATTATTGAAACAGTGATGGATTCCAGTGAACCGGTCACACTTGTACCCACAGGCCCTCTGAGCAATATTGGTATGGCTATCCGTAAAGAGCCAAGAATTTTGAATAACATAGACGAGATTGTCCTGATGGGAGGGGCATATCAACATGGAAATGTGACGCCGGCAGCAGAGTTTAATATATATGCTGATGCTGAGGCCGCACATGTGGTGTTCAGCTGTGGGCGTCCCATCGTCATGATGGGACTTGATTTGACACGGCAGGCCCTTTGTTATCCTGAGATAGTTGACAGGATGGCCAAGATAGATACAAAGGCAGGCAAACTTTTTGTGGATTTGATGAGATTTTTCTGTATGACCCAGAAAAAGGTATTTGGATGGGAGGGAGGCCCGCTTCATGATCCCACTACCATTGCTTATCTGCTTGACCCAACCTGTATAGAGGTAAAGGCAATGCATACGGAGATTGATATAACGGGAGGACCGAGTCAGGGCAGGACGAATTGCGACTTTTTTAACCTGACGGACAAGGTGAAGAATACAAAGGTGGCTGTTAAACTGGATGCGGAGAAGTTCTGGGATATAGTGGAGGACAGCTTGAAACTGTATGATTAGTTAAATATAAGGAGGGGTTACATAATGAAAAAAAAGATATTGGCTTTTTTACTATGTTGTGCAATGGTAGTGGGAATAACTGCATGCAAAGGCTCTGAAAAACAGACACAGGCGGATACAGGAAACGAAGCTCCTGCGGCAGCCTCAGAGGAACAGGGGAAGGAAGCTGAGGCGGGCCGGGAGCCTGTAAAGGTTGCACTTATTTATTCTGGTTTCCTGGGAGATAAATCCTTTAATGACCTGGCCCATGACGGGGCCATGAAGGCAAAGGAGATGTATGGGATAGAAGTACAGGAACTGGAATCAGGGGAGGCAGCTGACTGGGAGGCTAATTTCGTGGCCATGGCTGATGCAGACTACGATTTGGTAATAGGTGTGTCAACGCAGTTTTTGGATATTATGAAGAAACACTGCCCTGATTATCCAGATACCAAGTTTGCGCTGATTGATGGTGTCAGTGATGCGGGCGATAACGTGGTTTCCACGCTGTTTGCACAGAACGAAGGCTCGTTCCTTGCAGGTGCGGCTGCTGCCATGTTTACTACCAAGACTGAAATTGAAGGCGTGAATGATAAAAAGATTATCGGGTGGGTAGGAGGAATGGATATTCCGGTTCTTCATGACTTCTTTACAGGATATGAGCAGGGCGCCAAATATATTGACCCGGAGATTGAGGTGCTTCAGTCCTTTGCAGGAACATTTACTGATGCCCTGAAAGGCAAGGAACTGGCAACCGCACAGATTAATCAGGGCGCGGATATCATCATGAATGTGGCCAATATCACGGGCATCGGGGCTATGGAAGCTGCATCGGAACTTAATGTATATGCAATTGGTGTGGATACTAACCAGGACAGCCTGTATCCTGGGCATATCCTCACTTCCATGCAGAAAAGGGTGGATATATGTACGTTCCAGATGATTGAATCCGTTGTCAATGGCACATATGAGGGCGGTTCCATAACCTATATGGATCTGGCCCACGATGGTGTTGGCCTGACTGATTTTTCTGTCATGAAAGAAGCGTTGGGGGATAAGTTCCCTCAGGACATTGAGGACAAGGTGGAAGAACTGAAAGGAAAGATTGCAAGTGGGGAAATCGTAGTCAATTCTTATGAAGGGTATGGAAACCCTGAAAAGTAAAGATGTATTTATGGCACGAACTGCCCGGAGGAACTGCCCGGAGGAGGTCTCCGGGCAGTTTTTGCAGGGAGAAGGAGGGTGTACATGGAAAACAGCAGTTATATTGTGGAAATGACGGATATAGATAAAAGCTTTCCAGCGGTCCATGCCGTGGATGGAGGGCAGTTCAACCTGAAAAAAGGAGAAATCCATTCTTTGATTGGGGAAAATGGGGCGGGAAAATCTACTATGATGAAGATGCTTTATGGCCTGTACCAGCCAGACGGAGGAACCATCAGGATATACGGAAAGGAAATGACACATCTGACGCCGGGGATTTCTATTGAACAGGGAATTGGTATGGTCCATCAGGAGTTCATGCTGGTGGATGACCTGACTGTCCTGGAAAATGTAATCCTGGGTTTTGAACCCAGGAAAGGTGTTACCATTGATTTTGAAACATCCAGGGCCAAAATACAGAAATATGTGGACAGTTATCACATGGATATACAGCCAAATAAGAAAATAAACCAGATTTCCGTAGGGGAGGCCCAAAGAGTGGAAATCATTAAGACCCTGTACCGCGGGGCGGATGTACTGATCCTGGACGAGCCCACGGCAGTGCTTACTCCGTTAGAGTGTAAGAAATTTTTTGAAATACTCCAGGAATTGAGAAATGATGGGAAATCCATTATTTTTATTTCCCATAAATTAAATGAAGTCATGGAAATATCGGATCGGATTACCGTTATGAGGGGCGGAAGATTTATCGCAACGGTTAATAAGAGTGAAACAAATACCACAGAGCTTGCCAAGATGATGGTTGGGCGTGAGGTTTTTCTGAATATTGAAAAGGAAAAGACAGATATTGGAAAGCCGATTCTGGAGATTAAGGATGTCTGGACCTCCGGGGAGAAGGAGATGTCAAAGATAAGAGGCGTATCCTTTGATGTGCGTGCAGGGGAAATTGTCGGCATTGCAGGCGTTGACGGTAATGGGCAAAGTGAGCTGGTTGAGGCGGTTGCAGGGCTGCGCAGGGTTGAGAAGGGGAAAATCCTCCTGGATGGGGAGGACATAACGAATTACAGTCCCAAAAAGGCAAGGCTTGCAGGACTGACGCACATACCGGAGGACCGCAACCTGAGGGGGCTGAACAGGGCGATGACAATTGAGGACAACCTGATTGCCTGGAAATTTGAAGATGCTCCGTTTGCCAGCGGGATAACCAGGCATAAAAAGGTGGTTAGACAATACGCTGAGAAACTGATTCCCCAGTTTGATATCCGTCCAACAGAACCGGATGTGATTGCACAGTCACTGTCCGGCGGGAATGCACAGAAAATTGTAGTTGCCAGGGAGGTGGATGCGGATGGAAAACTTCTGATTGCATCCCAGCCATCCAGGGGTGTGGACATTGGTGCCATAGAATTAATCAGGAAGATTCTGAACGATGTAAAAAAGAGCGGAAAAGGAATCCTGTTGGTGTCGGCTGATCTGGAAGAGGTTTTAGCACTTTCTGATAGGATTGTCGTAATGTATGAAGGCAGGATCATGGGGATTGTGGACAGTGATGAGGCCACAACGGATAATGTAGGACTCCTGATGCTGGGGGAGACACAAGGACAAAATAAGGAGGTATCCTGATATGGCGGAAAAAAAGGAAAACCGGTATGTAACCCTGCTGCTTACACTGGTCCTGTCAATGGCAGTTGGGGCAGTGTTCATGATGATTGTCGGATATCATCCCCTGGAGGCATATATCCAGCTATTTAAAGGGGCGTTTGTGGGAAAGGTCAATCTGGGTACAACCTTGCAGAAATTCGTGCCAATCCTGCTGACCGGTGTTGGCTTTTCCATTGCTGCCAAGGTGGGATGCTTTAACGCCGGTATTGAAGGGGAACTATATCTGGGGGCTATTGCTGCTGCATGGGCAGGTCATTATCTGCACGGCATTCCGGCTCCCCTGCATCTGGTTATATGCTTTATGACAGCAGCTGCGGCAGGCGCTTTGTGGGCCGCCATACCTGCAATCCTGAAGGTCAGGTGGAAAGTAAATGAAATCTGTGTATGCATACTGGCTACCTATGTTGCAAAATATCTGACTTCCTGGCTGTGCAACGGACCTATGAGTGCAAAGACGGGAATCCCTCAGACACTCAGTGTTTCGGAGGGGGTCATGCTTGCCAAAATCATGCGGCCAAGCCAGGCCAATACAGGACTGTTTGTGGCCCTTCTGCTGGTTGCGGGGGCAATATGGCTGATATACAGGTCCACGCTGGGATATAAATTCACAACCGTGGGACTTAACATACATCACGCTGAATACATGGGGATTAATGCGCGCAGGACAGTCATCCAGGGAATGATGTTGTCCGGGGCGTTCGGGGGAATTGCAGGCGCAATCGAATCATTGGGGGTTTATGGTTATTTCCTGGATAATTTTTCACTGAACATTGCCAATGACGGCATGCTGTCTTCTATGATTGTGTGGAATGATATCTGCCTGGTCCCAATCATGTCATTCTTTGTGGCTGCGTTAAAAGCAGGAGCGCTTTCCATGGAACGGTTTGCTGGTGTTCCAAGGTCTATTGTTGATACAATCACTGCGGTATTCATTATTTTCGCAACCATGGAAACCCTGTTTACATTTCATAAAAAGAAAAAGGCTGTAAAGAGCGGGGCAGGGGACCAAAAGAACGCTGACAAAGGAGGTGAACGTAAATGAGCAATATTTTCGATTATACGTTAATTTATGCAACTATCCGGTCTGCGACCCCTATTCTGTTTGCGGCTCTGTGTGCCACCATAACACAGCAGGCAGATATCCTTAACATCGGTACTGAGGGAATCATGCTGACATCAGCCTTTGTGGCGGTGCTCACAAGCTTTGTTACTGGAAGCTGGCTGGTGGCCATCGTTGCCGCAATCATCAGCGGGATTGCAATTGCAATGATCATGGCGGTAGCCAACATCAAGTACAATGCCCATATCTGTGCGGTAGGCATTGCTGTCAATATGTTTGCGCTTGCCATCACAAAGTTTGGTATAAAGCAGTTTCTTGGAACCTCTGGTACATTTACCAGCCCTGAGATAGTGCCGATACCAAGAATCCATATAACGGCCCTGGAACAGAATGCCGTGCTTAATGGCATATTTAATAACTGGTGTGTCACGGAAGTGTTTGGAATCATCATGGTGGGGGTCCTTTGGTTCCTTTTATTCCGGACGGTCTGGGGGCTTCGGGTTCGCTGCGTGGGCCGCCTTCCTATGGCGGCTGAGACTGCGGGCATCAATGTAAGGAATTTAAAGTACCAGGTAATGATTATCTCCGGCATCATGGGCGGACTGGCTGGCGCCCATCTGTCCCTGGGATATTCACAGATGTTTGCTGAGAACATTACAAATGGCAGAGGTTTCATGGGGGTGGCAGCCATGAACTTTGGCGCGATGAATCCTATCCTTGTCTGGATGGGAACCCTGATATTCGGATTCATTGACTCTGTGGGGGCCAGGCTTCAGTCCTATGGACTTCCTTCTCAGTTCATCCTGATGCTTCCTTATGTCTTCACAATCACAGTGCTTGTCCTGGCAATGTGGAGAAAGGGCATAAAGGACGAAAAGGCTAAGAGCTCTTTGTGAGGATGATGGGGAATATGAGGAAGGGATGGTGGTATGAATGGGAGCGCAGGCATTACAACAGAGAAAAAAGGTGATATTGGATGTGGATACGGGATCCGATGACGCAATTGCAATTATGCTGGCGGCGTTATCTCCGGAATTGGATGTCCTGGGGATTACCGTAACATGGGGGAACCGCCCTGTGGGGAACTGTGTGGAGAATACCCTGAGGGTCTTAGGGCTTCTGGGAAAGGAAAATGAGATACCTGTGTATAAAGGATGTCCTCAGCCAATGGTACGTTACCTGACAAAGCAGAGAAATGGAGCATTGGAGAAGGATGGAATCAGCGTATGGAAGGATGGGAAGGAATTTTCTATACATCCGGCTTATCTGGATTTGCCGCCGGCAAAAATCAAGGCCCGTGCGTCCCATGCATGTTCCTATCTGGTGGAGACACTGCTGCGGGCAGAGGATAAGATTACAATAATTCCGGTAGGACCTCCTACTAATCTGGCAATGGCAATCAGGATGGAACCATCCATTATAACCCGTATGGAAGAAGTTGTTTTTATGGGAGGGGCTGTTGGGATGGGGAACATAACACCATGCGCAGAAGCTAATTTTTACCACGACCCTGAAGCGGCTAAGATTATTATTGACAGCGGCGTCCCATGCAGGATAATTGGGCTGAATGCAACACATTCCGCTGAACTGGACCTGGAAGATGCAGCCAGCCTCAGGGCCCTTAAAACACCGGCAGCCAGACTTGCAGCCAGCTTGCTTGAGATGCGGATTGAGGCATTGGGTGTAATGGGGGATGGAAACGGACATTCAGATGCTGTCCACGATGCCCTGGCAGTGGCCAGCGTTATTATGCCGGAGGTGATTACGGATATGAGGCGGAGCCGGTGCGATATTGATGTGAATGGCGGGGCAGCAGACGGCCAGCTGATTGTGGATACGCGTATCAGACATGAAAAGGATGGACTGCCCAACATACAGGTTGCCTATAAAGCAGATAAGGAAATGTTTTTCGGATTGCTCTGTGACAGGCTTGGATGTTGTCATACGAAAATATAAAGTCATTTCCGTTATGATATTAGAGGGGGTTACGTCCTCCAATCCTGGCGCCTTGCGGTAGACTTCTGTGGGGACATGGCGTCCCACGCCAGCATCATCTCATTGGAAATCAAGGGCAGATAAAAGATAATGCGGTATGTGTACGGATGGATTGGACACATACCGCATTTGCATTGTGCCTGATTTTAATATGCAGGAATATGCGGTCTTATTTTCCGGTCATTTTATCGTTTTATCGCTTTTGTATCAACTGCTATTGTAATCGCCATATAAATCCGCTATAATGAATACATTCTTATTTATCTAAAAACAGTACCTCCATCAGATCCATATCTTCATCAACCGGCATTTTGCCTGATCCTCACATCAACCCCATCAGAAAAAGCGATTATCACTTGAAGTAAAAATCAAACTCCCATATAATGAAAGGTATGGACAAAACACATTTTCACAGAAGGAAAGACAAATGACACAATATGAAATTTTAAAACAATACTTTGGATATGACACATTCAGGGACGGACAGGATGTGCTGATTAACAGCATCTTAGAGGGGCGGGATGTGCTGGGCGTCATGCCCACGGGCGCGGGCAAGTCCCTGTGCTATCAGATCCCGGCCCTTATGATGGACGGGATTACCCTGGTCATCTCACCTTTAATATCCCTGATGAAGGACCAGGTGAGCAACCTGAACCAGGTGGGTATCCTGGCTGCCTTTATTAACAGTTCCCTGACCGCGTCCCAGTATATAAAGGTGCTGGAACTGGCGAGGGCCGGCCGGTATCCCATTATCTATGTGGCGCCGGAGCGGCTGATGTCCGAGGATTTCCTCCGGTTCGCCCTGGATGGACGGGTTAAGATATCCATGGTTGCGGTGGACGAGGCCCACTGTGTGTCCCAATGGGGGCAGGACTTCAGGCCAAGCTATCTGAAGATTGTGGATTTTATAAACCAGCTGCCGGTGAGGCCCATTGTAAGCGCGTTTACCGCAACGGCCACGGCGGAGGTCAGGGATGATATCATCGATATCCTTATGCTCAGGAACCCCAATGTGATGACGACCGGATTTGACCGTTCCAATCTTTATTTTGCCGTCCAAAGCCCAAAGGATAAGTACGCCACCCTGGTGAACTATCTGGAACGCCATAAGGGGGAGAGCGGGATCATCTACTGCCTGACCAGGAAGGTGGTGGAGGAGGTCTGCAGCCAGCTTATGCGGGAAGGATTTTCCATGACCAGGTACCATGCCGGTTTAAGTGACAGTGAACGCAAGCGTAACCAGGAAGATTTCATCTATGACAGGGCACAGATCATGGTGGCGACCAATGCCTTCGGTATGGGAATCGACAAGTCCAATGTCAGGTTCGTGGTGCATTACAATATGCCGAAGAATATGGAATCCTATTATCAGGAAGCAGGAAGGGCCGGACGTGACGGTGAGCCTTCGGAGTGTATCCTTTTATACGGAGGACAGGATGTGGTGACAAACCAGTTCTTTATTGACCATAACCAGGATAACGAGGCGCTGGATCCGGTGACCCGTGAGATTGTCATGGAGCGGGACAGGGAGCGGCTGCGCAAGATGACATTTTACTGTTTTACCAATGAGTGCCTGAGGGATTACATACTGCGCTACTTCGGGGAATACGGCAGCAATTACTGCGGGAACTGCTCCAACTGCCTGAGCCAGTTTGAAGAGGTGGACGTGACGGAGATTGCCAGGGCGCTGATTGGGTGTGTTGAGAACTGCCGACAGAGGTATGGGACCAATGTGATCATTGATACGGTCCATGGGGCCAATACGGCGAAAATCCGGAATTACAGGATGGATGAAAGTGCATTTTACGGAGCGCTGTCAAAGGTTCCCACTTATAAACTGCGGCAGGTGATGAACCATCTGATGTTAAAAGAATACCTGGCAGTGACAAATGATGAGTATGCGATTGTGAAGCTTACCAGCAATTCCAGACGGGTAATGGAAGACGGCGAGCCGGTTACGATGAAGATGGCAAAGGAACTGGAACATCCGGCGAAGATAAAGGAAGGGAAGAAGCCTAAGAAGGGAAAGGCTGCCGGCATATCACTTCTGGATTCGGACGAAGGATTATTTGAAAAACTGCGGGCGCTGCGGACGGAAATCGCCAAAGAGGAAGGCGTGCCGCCTTATATTGTGTTCTCGGATAAGACCCTGGTCTCCATGTGCATGGTTAAGCCCGGGACGAAGTCTGAGATGCTTTCGGTATCCGGGGTCGGGGAATTTAAGTTTGAGAAGTACGGAGAGCGTTTTTTGGAGTGTGTAAAAGCAGAGGTGGGGGAAAGGAAGCCTGCATCTGCGCTGCCGGTCAACAGGCAGGAAAATGAAAAAAATGGTAGGAACAGCCCGGAGGACTGGATGGATGAGCCGTCCTATTATAGTGACGATGATCTGTATTTTACCAGCGACAGTGATGACTTTGAAGACTGGAACCTGGAGACGGCCATGGCTGCCTGGGAAACTGGAAGCCAGGAAAGGGAAGCAGAGGGCCATAAGCCTGCATCCAATGGCGGGGCCGTGGAGATGGGGACGGTTAAGAAGAAGGGCAAAAAGTCTAAGACAGAGTTCGTGATGACAGAGGAACTGGCAGAACAGATCCATTATTCGGAACGCGTCTCCCTCAGTGATTTCATCGGACAGATGAATGATCTGCGTGACGGGGATGCCATGAAGCGGCTGACCATAAAATCAGTGGAGCAGTGGCTGATGGACAAGGGATGTTTTGAAGTGTGGTTTTTAAACGGGACTCCCCGGAAGCGCCTGACGGACAAGGGGGAGGAGTTTGGGATCATGGTGGAGAAGAGGCTTAGTGAGAAGGGAAATGAATATGATGTGTTCTTTTATTCGGAAGAGGCACAGCACAGCATTGTGGAATGGCTGTCACGGAGTGGATGGGGCCGTGAATGATTTAATCCGGATAAATTGTCAATAACTTAACACAATCCAGCAGGGCAGACCATGGACAGTCTGCCCTTTTCTCCCCTGTTTTGTCTGGATTGCTTGTTCATCATGCATAAACATATTTTGCTTTATTACATTTCCGTGATATAATAACAGAAAAATACAGAAAGTGGAACCGTTGGGGATATGGGGATGCAAAAGAATAAAAAGTGGTATCGAAGGTTTTGTTTCACAGCCTTTTTCCTGTTAATCAATGTATTGGCTGTTCTGGTATTGGGCAAAAGGGAGGCCCTGTCTGTGGATGCCGGCATGTCGGAACATGCAGAAGCTTCCATGGAGGGGGTGGAGGACGTGATGGGGAACTACATACATTCCTTCCGGCTGTTTGCCCACATGATGGCCCGCGAGATTGAGGAACATCCGGACCCGGATGCAATCTGGGATTATCTGAAGGAGATGGATTCCCGGATGCTGGAGATTGAGGGGGACACATTTGACGGGCTTTATATGTATTACAAAGGACGGTACCTGTACAGCTGGGATACCCCGTATTCAGAGTATGAGGATACGGGCTATGAGGCAACGTCACGTCCATGGTATACGGATGCGGTGAAGGGGGATGGACGGATTGTGTTCACGCCGCCTTATATGAGTTATGCAAACCACTACATACTTTCCACCATTTCTCAGCTGCAGCCGGATGGGGAAACCGTGTTTGCCTACGATATACGCATGGGGGACATACAGGAGCTTGTGTCCTCAATGAAGGCGTATGACGGGGAGCAGATGCTGTTGTTTGATAACAATGGAACGGTTATCGGAAGTATGGATGAGGATTATCTGGGCGGGAACCTGTATACGTCCCAGGCAGAGGCAAAGTCCGCGCTGAACGCTTCCATGGAGGCTTCCCTGGAACTGTCCGGGGAACAGCGGGAGAAGATGGATGAGCAGATCCAGTCGGCATCTGCCTTCCATGCGTTCCGCGCAAGCCTTAACAGCGGTCTGCCAAGGCTGTTGGAGCAGGAGGGGACGGCACTGCGTGTAAAGCTTGGGAACAGGGATTACTATGGTTACCTGCGCCACGGGGATATGTACCATGTCATCATACTGGTGCCTGTACTGTCCATGCTGAAGGCCACGGTACAGGTCTGGCTTGTTCCGTTCCTGCTTCTGGAACTGCTGCTCATCTATGGGGCAGGGCGTGTTACCAAGGAACAGAAGAACAGGGAGCTGCGCGCGGCTTATGTGGAGCTGGGGCAGATGCAGAAGCGTCTGGAGCTTGCCCTGACGGCGGCCCAGAGGGCTGCTGCGGTTGATGACCTGACGGGCCTGATGAATTTTAAGTCATTCCGTGAAAATGTATCCAAATGCATTGAAGCCATGGAACCGGATCAGAGCGGTATCCTTATCATGCTGGACGGCGACCATTTTAAACTGATTAATGATAACTACGGACACCTGGTGGGCGATGAGGTGATTAAACTATCGGCCCAGATGATAATCGGGCGTATCAGGACAATCGACCTTGCGTCCCGGCTCCATGGGGATGAGTTTTCCATATTTGTGGCCAATACAAATGATTATTCGGTTGCCGCGCGGATTGTGGAGGATATCAACCATACCCTGTCAGGGGAGGCGGTAAGGAGGAATATCCCGCCCATAACACTGTCCGCGGGTGCCGTGATTGCACATGGAGGGGACAGCTACGCGGAGCTGGCAAAGCTGGCAGATGCCGCCCTGTACCGGGCCAAGGAAACCCATGACGGCGGGTTCGCCAGTGCGGCCGTTTCCTGACTATGAGGATGATCCTATGAAATTACACCAATTACAATACTTCTGCGCCGCATGCAGAAGCGGCAACATAACCAGGGCTGCTGCTGAGCTTCATGTCTCCCAGCCCTCTATCTCCATGGCAATCAGGGAACTGGAAAATGAGTTTGGGGTCCTGCTTCTTCAAAGGAACAACAAGGGGTTTGAGATAACCCGGGAAGGCACGTATTTTTATGAAAGGGCCATGGTGTTGCTGGAACAGGCGGATGAGCTGAACCAGATGATGTGCGATATGGGGAATCAGAGGAAACGGATTAATCTGGGTATTCCTCCCATGATCGGAACCTTCCTGTTTCCAAAAATGTACAGGGAATTCAGGAAAGCCTTCCCGGAGGTCATGCTCAACTCCCGGGAAGGCGGAAGCCGGTATCTCCTGGAAATGCTGGATGACAGTACCCTGGATTTCGCCATCCTGCCCACCAACCAGCTGTCGGAAGACGCTTATAATATCCTGAAGATGACGGATACGGAAACCGTGTTCTGCGTGTCAAAGGACCATCCTCTGGCCAACCATGAAACCGTTTCAATCCAGGAGATAAAAGAGGAGCCGCTCATCATGTTTAATGACGGCTTTTATCAGAATGTGGTGATTAAGGAGAGGTTTGAAAAGGAAGGCTACCGGCCGAACATACTGCATTATTCCAGCCAGTTCTATACCATCAGGGAGTTCATATCCGACGGGATTACAGGCGGGTTCATGTTCCGGGACATAGCCCAGGCCGTGCCGGATATCAAGGGCATATCCCTGGAGGACCCGCTGCATATCCAGATTGGACTGGTCTGGAAAAAGAACCAGCATATGTTCCATGATGCTGCAAGGTTCCTGGAATTCACGAAGAAGTATGTAAAATCCAATATGTAACGTGATTGATCATCCGGGAGCGCAGGTATCACGGGCTGTACAACGCAATATAGGTAATGCAGTTCCATGGGCAGTTCCATGGCAAATGGCCTGGACAGGAAAACGTCCGGTTCCGGAAGGGGGATAAAAAAGCGTGAAACGGCTTTTGGGGCTGGGTGCATTTAAGAATGCCCCCATCCGTAAGAAGTTGATATTGTCCACATGGCTGGTGGCGATTGTGCCCATTGTGGTCATATTTGCAGTGGTTTTCTTTGTGTTTGTCAATACGGGGGCGGAGAGCGCCAGGCGCCAGGCCCAGCTTTTGCTGGATAAGACCGTGGAGGAGATGGACGGGTATTATAACCAGGCCCAGGAAAGCCTGGGCTTCATGGTCACGGATATGAATGTGCAGACAGCCATTGATAATTATGTGGCGGGCACATATAAGGAGCAGCTTGACCTGCGGGATTTCCTTCGGAACAGGCTTGCCAATGTGTCCACGGTGGGAAGACGGACAGGCGCCATCGCCATCTATATCAGGGAGGCGGACAAGACGTATTCCAGGGATTTTTCGGACCAGCCGCTGTCCAGGATATATGGCGGGATGCCCTGGTTTTCGGACCTGCTGTCAGGAAGGGAAGCATTTGTGCGGACCGAAGGAATCTCCGTGCAGGATAAGAGGCCGGTCTGGATCCTGGCATCCAACATCATCAGCGTGCGCAACGGGGAGGTTCTGGGCCTGGTCTATATGGAACTGGATAAGCAGGCCATGATCCAGCCCTTTTATGACCTGGTGTCCGGGGATGGGGATTCCATTGTGTTTGAAGGCAACAGGATCATCTCAGGACAGGAACGGACGGAGGGAGGGTTTGTGTCCCTGTACTCCTATTCACGGATGTTTGACAGCCAGGTGGAGTACAGGCTTCAGATGAAGGAGCTGCGCCAGGGGTACACGGCGGCCTTTGTGTACTTCATGGCAGGCATGGCGGTGCTGGTGCTCCTGATTTATCTGATGGACAGGTTGCTGGCGGACTGGGTGGCCGGCAGGATCATACGGCTGGGGGAAGCCACCAGACGGATTGCAGCCGGGGACCTGGAGGTGGAGGTTAAGGACGGGCTGAAGGATGAAATCGGGGAACTTGCGCGCAGCTTCAATACCATGGCAAGGGATATGAAACAGCTGATTGAAAATGAGTACCTGGTGAAGATTGAGAGCCAGCAGGCAACCCTGCGCGCCCTCCAGAGCCAGATCAATCCCCATTTTGTCTATAATACGCTGGAGAGCATTTCCATGATGGCCCTGGTCAGGGACCACTATGAGATTGTGGATATGACCCAGGCATTTTCCATGATGATGCGCTATTCCATGGAGCCGTCCCCTCTGGTAACGGTACAGGAGGAACTGGAAAATGTAAGGAATTATGTGACCATCCAGAAAATCCGTTTCCCGGACCGGTTCCGGATGGAGTACCGGGTGGAGGAATCATGCCTGCAGGAAAAACTGCCCCGGCTTACCATACAGCCATTGGTGGAAAATGCCTTCCGGCACGGGTTTGAGGACACGCCTAACCATAAGCGCATCCTGGTTTCCATCTGCAGGCGGAGGGGATTTTTGGAGCTGAGGATATTTAATGACGGGACCACGGTTTCCCATGAGCGGTTATTAAGGGTGCGGTTCCTGCTGGACCCGGACTGCCAGGAGAACACCATGGACTGTTATGCGCTGCGCAATTTAAGCCGGAGGTTAAGGCTTCTGTTCGGGGAAAGGAGCCGGGTGACCCTGCGTTCCGGCGCAGGGACCGGGACCATTGTGTCCCTGAGGATTCCATTGGAAAGGGGGGAGGAGCATGAAACGGATCCTGGTGTGTGAGGATGAGGATTTAATCCGCAAGGGCATCTGTAAAATCGTGGAGAGCTTGTGCCAGGATGTCCAGGTACAGGAGTGTGATAACGGGATGGAGGGCTATAAGGCCATCGCAATGTGGAATCCCCATGTGGTGATCACGGATATCCGCATGCCTGTGATGGATGGCCTGGCAATGATTGAAAAGGCCCAGGCTGACGGGGCCAGGTGCAGCTATGTGATCATCAGCGCGTACCGGGACTTTGAATACGCCAGGACGGCTATCCGCTGCGGTGTGCGGGAATATCTCTTAAAGCCCCTGAACCGGTTTGAGGTGGCGGCCTGCCTGGAACGCCTTCTGGATATAAA
The DNA here is from genome assembly GCF_022440595.1 of Enterocloster sp. OA13. NCBI lineage: Bacteria > Bacillati > Bacillota > Clostridia > Lachnospirales > Lachnospiraceae > Enterocloster > Enterocloster sp. OA13. Next base: position 19,536 of record NZ_JAKNTF010000001.1, read on the forward strand.
GCCAGAGGTGAGGACGGCAAATGGCAGCGGTAAGACGGAGGTCGCGGATGATGGGGGAAGCATCGGGAAGGCAATCCAGTACATAGAGAATAATTTTTACCGCAGTATCAGCCTGGAGGAGGTGAGCCAGGCGGTCCACATGAATACGGCTTATTTCTCCACGCTGTTTAAGAAGCAGACCGGGAAAAAATACATTGATTATGTGACGGACCTGCGCATGGAGAAGGCGCGCAAGCTGATTCTCAACACGGACCTTAAGATTGGGGCCATTGCGGAGATGGTGGGATATGGGAGTACCAAGCATTTTACAAGGATTTATAAGGAAAAATTTGGGACCACACCCAATGCGGACCGTTGATATAGACAAAATATTAACGTATTATCGTCAAAAACTATAAAAATAGCACTAAAACCAAATTTTACGTCCCTTCAACTTTGGAGGGACTTTGTTTATAATTTAAGTATGATAGTTGAAACGGGACCATATGATCCGCAGCACAGGCTGCGCAGAGAAGAGGAGGTATTTTATGAAAAAAACACTTGCGGTCATGATGTCGGCGCTGATGGTGGGAGGATTGGCACTCAGCGGCTGCGGAGGCGGCCAGACAGCCACCACGGCAGCGCCCACGGAGGCGGCTAAGACAGAGGCGGCCGGGACAGAGTCCGCGGCAGAATCAGCTGCACCGGTGGCCGCTTCAGGGGAACAGGTGACGATTACGATCAGCAACTGGCTGGAGGCGGAGGAGGCCACATCGGCAATCTTTAAGGAACTGCTGGATGATTTCATGGCTGCCAACCCGGATATCAAGGTTGAGTCCCAGGCCATCCCATTCAACCAGTACAAGGACCAGGTCCTGATTGCAGGTACCTCAGGCAATGCAGCGGACGTAATCATGGGGAATTCACAGATGATGAGCGCCTTTAACGGGGCAGGCATCCTGGCTGAACTGGATTCCCTGGCTTCCAAGGATGTGCTGGATGATATCTATCCCGGTTACCTGTCCGGCACTACATATGGCGGCAAGGTAAAGGCACTGTCATGGGCGCCCCACCCCATTGCCATGTATTACAACAAGGATTTATTTACCAAGGCAGGCCTGGACCCTGAGAAGGCGCCTGCAACCTGGGATGAGATGACGGAGGCTGCCAAGGCAGTGGCAGCGCTTGGCAAGGACGATTCCGGCAATACCATCTACGGCCTGGGGCTTCCCACGGGCAAGGTTGCACACACGGGAACTGTGTTTAACGGTATCTTCTATACCTTTGGCGGACATTTTGTGGATAAGGACGGGGTGGTTGACCTGAATAATGAAGGCAATGTGGCAGCCCTGACCTGGACCAAGGAGCTGGTGGATGCCAAGGTGATTCCGGCAGGACTTGAGATTAAGGATTTGCGCGGATTGTTCGCATCCGGCCAGATCGGCATCATATTTGACGGTGACATGGGCCGCGGCGCGTTCCGGGCCAGCAGCGGTATCGGCGAGGAATTTGATAAGAAAATGGGAATCGCCATTATCCCGGCAGGAGAGACAGGCAGAAGCGAGACCGTGTATACAGAGCACCAGCTGGCTGTATTTGAGAAATCAGAGCACAAGGAAGCAGCCATCCGCCTGGTAGAGTACCTGATTGGCAAGGATGCAATGTTAAAGTACCACAAGTCCAATGCGGTCCTCTCTGCAAGGAAATCCATAGCAACCCTTCCTGAGATGAATGAGGATTATTTCATGGAGGTATTTAACAAGCAGTCTGAAACAGCCAGCCCGCTTCCGGCCACCAATGCCATGTTTGATAATGCCATGAACGAGGTGACCAAGGCCATTGAGCGTATTGTTGTCAATAATGAGGACATTGCCACGGTGCTGGACGAGACAAATGCAACAATCAGAGAGATGTATGGACAGTAAATAAAACGTGAATCCAGAAGTCAGGGAAGCATCAGTCTGAATCAGGAGCGGCTGCAGATCATCCTGCATCCGCTCCGCTTTTATCAATGGGAGGTCTGGCATGGGAACAAAGAAAAAAGTCAACTGGTTTATGGTGATGCTTCTGGTGCCCGCGGTGGCAATGCTCATGGTCACCATCATCATACCTGTGTTTGTTGTGATTGGGATGAGCTTTTACCATTACAACCTATTGGACATGAATCATATCACATGGAATGATTTTGCCAATTACAAGGCGGTGTTTAAGGATGCGGAGTTCATCCGTACCTTTGGGCGGACCCTTATCTATGTGTGCAGTACGGTGGCAGCCCAGTTTTTTATCGGCCTGGGCGTGGCGCTTCTGCTTAACAGCAAAAACCTGAAGGGAAGGAAGCTGTTCCGGAGCCTCCTGTTCCTTCCGTGGACCATCCCGTCCCTGGTGGTGGCGGTTACCTGGATGTTCATATTCCAGCCGCAGTATGGCATTGTGAACTATCTGCTGAACCTGGGGGATTACAGTGTCCTTGGAAGTCCGGGGACAGCCATGGCCGGCGTGGTGATATCCGCGGTCTGGAAGCAGATGCCCCTTATGATGATTATGCTTCTATCCGGGTTACAGACCGTTCCCGAGGATTTAAAGGAGGCGGCTGAGATAGACGGGGCCACGGGACTTCAGAAGTTTTTATGCATCACGGTTCCCTGTATCATGCCGGTTGTGAGGACAGTGACCCTTACCTCCATCGTGTCCAACTTCCAGATGTTCGTGCTGTTCTTCACCATGACAGGAGGAGGTCCGGTAAGGGCCACCACCACGTTGCCGCTGTACACCTATGAGACAGCATTCTCAGGCTTTAACCTGGGTAAGGGCGCTGCCATCGGTGTGTGCTGGCTGGTGTTCCTGATTATCTTCTCCACTATTTACAACAAGGTCCTTTCCGCCAAGGAAGTGGAATATTAAGGAGGTGCGCGGATGAAAAAGAAAATATGGCAGTCCATTCTTAAATATGCATCCATAACAGCCATTACCATATGCTTTGTTTTTCCCATTTACTGGATGCTGCTCACCTCCATCAAGCCCAATGAAGCCATCTTGAAGCTTCCGCCCCAGTTTGTCCCGGTGACCACCACCATGGCCAATTACAGGGGAATCCTGACGGACGGCAAGTTCCTTGTATTCTACAGGAACAATGTGATCGTATCGGGAATCACCACCCTGGTGACCCTTATCCTGGCGGTATTGGCAGCCTATTCATTTTCCAGGTACCGGTTCAGGGGGAGCCGGTTTGTGATGATGCTGTTTCTTTCCACCCAGATGTTCCCGGCCATGACCCTTCTCATAGCCCTTTACAACATGTACTTCCGTCTGGGGCTTTTGAATACCTATACGGCCCTGGTGCTGGCCTGCTCCACCAATGCCCTGCCCATGTCGGTGTGGATACTCAAAGGATTTTTTGACACCATATCCAAGTCCCTGGAGGAGGCTGCCTATATTGACGGCTGCTCCAAGGGAAGGACCCTCATGCAGGTCATCCTGCCCCTGGTAAAGCCGGGTATCCTGGCAGTGGGACTGTACTCCTTCCTGATTTCCTGGGAGGATTTCCTCTGGGGCCTGACCCTGGTCAACAAGACCGGGATGCGCACCCTTGCCTCCGGTATCGCAATGACCTATCTGGGCGAATACAATTACGATTGGGGAAGGGTCATGGCGGCAGCGGTGGGCGCGGCCATCCCCATCCTGGTCATATTCATCTTTTTGCAGAAATACATGATAGCGGGCCTTACCGCAGGGGCGGTGAAGGAATAGGCCTGGATAAAGGAACGGTGGTTTGAGAAATGGAGGAAGTCATGAAACAGAAGCAGAATATAGTATTTTTCTTTTCCGACCAGCAGCGGGCGGACACCCTGGGATGCAACGGGCAGCCCCTGCCGGTCACACCGTGCCTGGACCGGTTTGCATGTGAGGATGCGGTGAATTTTTCCAATGCATTCACGCCCCAGCCAGTGTGCGGCCCGGCCAGGGCCATGCTTCAGACCGGGCTGTATCCGACACAGACCGGCTGTTACCGCAACGCGGTCTCCCTTCCGGCGGAGCAGAAAACCCTGGCCGGATACCTGAGGGAGGCGGGCTACCGGGTGGCTTATGTGGGAAAATGGCATCTGGCTTCGGATGAGCATGAGAACCACTATGAAACCATTCCGGTTCCCCTTGAACGGCGGGGAGGGTATGATGATTACTGGATGGCCGCGGATGTGCTGGAGTTTACCTCCCATGGATATGGCGGCTATGTGTTTGACAAGGATGGCAATAAACTGGAGTTTACCGGCTACAGGACAGACTGCCTGACCGACCACGCGGTCCGTTACATTGAGGAGTATGACGGCGGGGAACCGTTTTTCCTGATGGTTTCCCATATTGAACCGCACCATCAGAATGACAGGGGGGATTATGAGGGGCCGGAGGGAAGCAGGGAGCGGTTCGGGGATTTTGTGCCTCCGGCCGACCTGGAACCTGGAAAAGGGGACTGGGAAAAGTTTTACCCGGATTACCTGGGCTGCTGCCATGCACTGGATACTAATTTCGGCCGTGTGGTTGAGGCATTGAAGGAAAAGGGGATTTACGGACAGACCATGGTGGTTTATGCCAGCGACCACGGCTGCCACTTCCGCACCCGCTCGGATGAGGTGGTGGAACACGGTTATGATGACTATAAGCGCAACAGTTTTGAGGGAACCATCCATGTCCCCCTGCTGATTAAAGGGGATGGGTTCAGGAAAGGCGTAAACGAGGAACGGGTGGTAAGCCTTCTGGACCTGCCGAGGACCATCCTGACAGCGGCCGGGATTGAAACCGGGAAACTGGACCTTCAGGGACGTCCCCTCCAGGAGGTGGATGCCCCTGACTGGGAAGAGGAGGTCTATATCCAGATCAGTGAAAGCTTTGTGGGCCGGTCCTTGCGCACCAGACGGTATAAATATGTGGTATATGCCCCTGAGGCCAACCCCTGGACGGAAAGCGGAAGTCCTGTTTATCAGGAGAAATATCTGTTTGACCTGGAACGGGATCCGTTGGAGAGGAATAACCTTATTGCAGAGCCTGGTTATGGGGCGGTGAAGGAGCGTCTGCGGGAACGGATTTTGAAGCTGGGGGTTAAGGCCGGGGAGGATTTTTGTGTGAAATGAAACCAGCAGAAAGGGCATGGCTGTTTCTGGTATGGAATATACCATGAGGCGGTTATGCCCTTTCTTTTTATGCCTTTTTTGCGATAAGATTTCTTGATGACCTGATTAGAAAAAAATATTTTACTTATGACGGATAAAAGATTACGATATAGGCAGACAAAAAAAAGGAGGGGTATGGCATTGAAGACACATAAGATTGCTGTAATCGCAGGTGATGGAATTGGGCCTGAAGTGCTGGCTGAGGGGGTCAGGGTCTTAAAGCAGGTGGCGGAATGCGACGGAGGATTTTCGTTTGAATTTACATATTTTCCGTGGGGATGCGAGTACTATTTAAAGACAGGGAAAATGATGGATGAGGACGGGATTGGAAAGCTGAAACAGTTTGACGCCATCTTCTTAGGGGCAGTGGGATATCCCGGTGTGCCGGACCACATCTCACTGTGGGATCTGCTCCTGAACATACGCAAAAGCTTTGACCAGTACGTGAACCTGCGGCCGGTAAAGCTGCTGGAAGGGGCGCCGTGTCCCCTGAAGGATGTGGACAGGAAAGACGTTGACATGATATTTGTGAGGGAGAACAGCGAGGGCGAATACGCGGGGAGCGGCAGCTGGCTGTTTAAGGGAAAACCTCATGAAGTGGTGCTTCAGGAGGGCGTATTCTCCAGGCACGGATGTGAACGCATCATCCGTTATGCCTATGATCTGGCAAGGGAAAAGGGCAGGACCCTGACCAGTATCAGCAAGGGGAATGCCCTGAATTATTCCATGGTTTTCTGGGATCAGATATTTAAGGAGGTGGGAGCGGATTACCCGGATGTGAAGACATTTTCCTATCTGGTAGACGCGGCCAGCATGTTCATGGTAAAGGATCCGGGACGGTTTGAGATAGTTGTCACCTCCAACCTGTTCGGGGATATCCTGACGGATCTGGGCGCTGCAATTGCAGGGGGCATGGGACTGGCGGCAGGAGCAAACCTGAACCCGGAACGGGAGTTCCCGTCCATGTTCGAACCAATCCATGGCTCTGCGCCGGATATTGCGGGACAGGGAAAGGCCAATCCCCTGGCCACGGTCTGGTCTGCAAGCCAGATGCTGGATTTCTTTGGATACAGACAGTGGGGGGAAAGGCTGATTGATATCATCGAGGAGATCCTGAAGGAGAAAAAGGTACTTACACCTGACCTTGACGGCACGGCAACCACAAGCCAGGTGGGGGACGAAGTTATTTCAAAGCTGAGGCAGTAAAAGCAAGACTATTATATGGAGGGTGCATATGTGGAGAGATAAGAACTGGGGAGATTATAAGTTCCATTTGGTGATTTTGGTTTGCTGTATCCTGGCAGAGGCTGTTGGCCCTATCAAGATACCGGTTGGCGGGGTTACGGTTACACTTCTTCCGCTGCTGTATTCCATGATTTTCGTTCTGATTGTTTATATGATTAAGCCAATCCGGTTTGTGAAGGAAAAGCAGGCAGAAATCGGTTCGGCGCTTCTGACACTGAGCGTGGCATTCCTGATGGCAAAGCTGGGAATTACCAGCGGCGCTTCCATTAAGGATGTAATCAGCGCGGGTCCTGTGCTGATCCTGCAGAACCTGGGAAATGTGGGGACCCTGCTGGTTGCACTTCCCATTGCCCTTCTTCTTGGAATGGGGCGTGAGGCTGTGGGCATGACCCATGCAATGAGCCGTGAACCTAACGTGGCCCTGATTTCCGATATGTTCGGGGCTGACTCCGCTGAGTTTAAGGGAGTCATGACCTGTTATATCGTGGGTACTATTTTCGGTACCATTTTCATGAGTATTGTACCGCCCATATTTGTGAGCCTTGGCATCTTTTCACCGGAATCAGCGGCCATGGCAGTGGGGGCGGGCAGTGCGTCCATGATGACGGCCGGTCTGGCTGGTGTCATGGAGGCGGCGCCTACAGCTAATCCGGATGTGCTGACTGCATTTGCCAGTATCAGCAATGTGATTTCTTCATCGATTTCAGTATATCTGGGGTTGTTCATCACGGTGCCGCTGGGGAACGTTATCTATAAGGCCATGAAAAAAGGAAAATAGGGGGATTTCATATGGATAAGGAGAACAGAGTCAGTTTTGGGAGTGAGTTTTTTGATTGGGTCATGACATTCATTATCGTGGCAATCCTGTCAGTTGCCTGTAACATTGTAGGCTATGGAGGAATACTTTTGGAGTCCATACCGGGGATGCTTATCTTTGCTGTCATCAGCCTGGCCGGGCTGACGGTGAAGCATTTTGTTCCTGGAAACCTTCCGGCGGTTGCTTACATAGCGCTGATCGGTATGCTGGTGGCAATGCCATTTTCACCCATATCCGGGTTTGTCATCTACTGGGCCAATAAGGTGGCGCTGATGGCGGTCGTGACACCGATCCTTGCATACGCAGGCGTGATTGTTGGCCGTGACTGGCGGGAGTTCGTGAAGATTGGCTGGAAGGGAATCGTTGTCTCGCTGCTGGTCATCCTGGGCACGTTCTTTGTTTCGGGCGGCATGGCGGAAGTGATGGGGCGGATATTTGGTATGTGACGGATTGTGCGTTAAGCAGAGGAAAGGAGAGGGAACATGGAGAATTTCCCATTATTGGAAATAGAGGGTACACCTTATGAGATTGGATATAGGCACGGCGAGGTTTTTAAGGAAAAGATAGCAGGAACCATCCAATGCTACCGGGAAATGTTTAAGGATTATTCGGATTTGGAATGGGAGCGGGCAAAGGAACTTTCCACCCGGTTTACGGATATCATCCGTGACTACAATCCGGATTATCTGGAGGAGATAAAAGGCGTTGCAGCGGGTTCCGGGTTTTCGTTTGAGGATATCCTTGCACTTAACTGCCGGAGTGAACTGGTATTCGTGGGCAACGAGATGGATAAGGCGGACGGCGGATGTACGTCCATCGGAATCAGCAGCGACGCAGGGGCGGGAGGCGACGCCTTCCTGGCCCATAACTGGGACTGGAAGACCAGCCAGAGGGCGTCCATGGTCATGATGAAAATCAGGCAGAAGAACGGAAAGCCGGATATCTTCATGGTGACTGAGGCAGGGATTATCGGAAAGACCGGCTTTAACAGCGCCGGTATCTGCCTGTACCTGAATGCCCTGTCCACTAACCAGGCCCCTAAGGGACTTCCGCTCCACCTGGCCATGAGGGGAATCCTGGACTGCAGCTCACTGGCAGAGGCCATTGGCGCCGCCACCAGGTTCCCGCTGGGGTGCTGTGCCAACTTTATGATTGGCCATAAAAATGGGGAGTGCGCTGACATTGAGATAGAGAACGAGGATTTTGATGTGCTGTATCCAAGGGATGGAATCCTGGTCCACACCAATCATTTTGTCAGCCCCCGCCTTCCTATCCTGCCCAGGAAGGACACGTCCAAGCAGAAGTTCCCGGATACCTTCGTACGGCTGGGAAGGGCGGATAAGCTGCTGAGGAAGAAAGGCAGGGATATATCGGAGAAGGATATCATGGAAGTGCTCAGGGACCATGTGGAATATCCGTCCAGTATCTGCAGACATGAGGATCTGACTGCGCCAAAGGGGAAAAGGATGGGAACCGTCTTCTCCATGGTGGTCAACCTGACCCAGGGGAGGATTTATTTCTGTAAGGGGAATCCTTGTGAGCAGGGGTATGAGGAGTATGGGATTTAAAAACGGAGGATATGGGATTTAAATCCGGATTATAAAGGCTTTAACGGTTAAGGAAAGATGCGTTGGTTATATGAGACAGATTGTGCTGCCCGGGAACGGGCAGCCTTTTTTGGCTGTCATGATGGCTTGATTATTTATTCACTATATGATGTTTGTGTTATGAAAGAAGTAAAAACTTTCTTAACTCTCCTAACAAAACTGGTTGGATTTATGTAATGATTTAGTATCATTTACCCGAGGGGAAAGCTGATTGGAATTAAAAACAGTGAAAATTGATAAAAAATATGTAGAAATTTAGAAAAAATATTGACTTTGCACAAAGAGTGTGGTAAATAATAGATATGAGTTACTTAAGAGGGTTAAGTTAGTCCGGAAAACTACTGAATATAAGGCAAAGGGGGATGGGAAGTTGGACTTGGTAATAGGGGTGGATTTCGGAAGTGACTCTGCCAGGGCAGTTGTGATTGATGCAAAGGATGGACATAAGGAGGGGGAAGGTATCTGTGAGTATCCCAGGTGGATGGAAGGAAGGTACTGTGATTCCTCCAAAGGAATGTTCAGACAGCATCCGAAGGATTATATAGAGGCATTGGAACAATGTGTGAAGGAAGCGCTGGAAGATGCGGGGCCGGATGCAGGGAAAAAGATAAGGGCCATGTCAGTCGATACGACAGGTTCTACCCCATGCCCTGTTGACGGGAACGGGATACCGTTAGCATTGCTTCCGGAATTTTCAGATAACCCTAATGCGATGTTTTACCTTTGGAAAGACCATACTGCAATTGCAGAGGCAGCAGAAATCAATGAAGCGCTTAGTAACTTTGAAGGGGAGGATTACACCAGGTTTCAGGGAACATACTCTTCAGAGTGGTATTGGGCAAAAATCCTGCATGGAGTGAGGACGGATGCAGAAGTAAGAAAAAGGGCTTATTCCTGGGTAGAGCACTGTGACTGGATTCCAGGGATGCTGACTGGGCAGATGAAACCGGATACTATGTACAGGTGCAGCTGCGCGGCAGGACACAAGGCGCTGTGGCACAGTGATTTTGACGGGCTTCCATCAGCAAAGTGCCTGGGAAACGTGGATCCCTATCTGGGGACCATGATTAAGCGGTATGTTTCAGAACCAAAGACCTCGGTACACCCGGTTGGAAGGATAACGAAGGAGTGGGCTGGCCGGTTAGGGCTGAATGAGAATGTAATCATTGGAGGGAGTTCCCTGGATGCCCATGCAGGTGCGGTTGGTGCCGGAATCAAGCCGGGCATCCTGGTCAAGGTAGTGGGGACATCTACTGTGGACATGCTGGTAAACACAAGGGAAGACCTGCGGGGCAGTGACCTTAAGGACTGCTGCGGACAGGCTGAGAACTCAATTATCCCTGGCTATATAGGAATGGAGGCAGGACAGGCGGCTTTTGGTGATATTTACTCATGGTACCGCAGGCTTTTAATGTGGCCGGTGAAGGAACTGGCGTGTCAGATGGGAATGGCGGGCAGGGAAAAGGAACAGTATATAGCCATGATGCAAAAGGAACTGATTAATAAGCTTTGCCGGGATGCCATGAATTTGGAGGATGAAGCGGATCTGATTGTCCTGGACTGGTTTAATGGCAGGCGATATCCCATGATTAATGAGTCAGTCAAAGGCGCGGTCAGCGGACTGACCCTGGGAACCAGCGCGGTATCACTGTTCCGGTCCATTGTCCTATCAACTGTGTTTGGTTCCAGACGTATTTTTGATTCATTTATCACCAGGGGCATTAAGATTGACGAGGTGATTACGGTAGGTGGCATAGCCAAGCGTTCCCCGCTGGTAATGCAGATGATGGCCGATGTGCTGAAAAGGCCCATTAAAGTGGCCAGGTCAGAACAGGCCTGTGCCCAGGGCGCTGCCATGTATGCGGCTGCCGCGGCAGGCATTTATGCAGATTTACTGGAAGCCCAGGAGCATATGGTGGAAGGTTTTGAAAGAATTTACACACCTGATGTGAAAATGTTTGGGAAATATGATATTCTATATAAAAAATATCTATCATTAGGACGTCATATTGAACAGATGCAGGGAGATATGTAATCCTTTTGAGGAAAGAGAAGAATACATATGCAAAAGGGTGACAACAGTTTAATTAATTTTACAAATAAAGTAAATGTACTCAATCTGTTATGGAAAGAACCATCAATCTATCGCGCTGAAATTGCAAGATGTACCAGTCTCTCCATACCTACTGTCATGAAAATCATAGATGATTTATCTGCCAGGGGTCTGGTAAAGGAAGTTGGCAAGGGAGTCTCAAGCGGAGGAAAACCGCCTGTGATGCTGGAGTTCAGTAAATCAGCATATTACATTATTGGGGTTGATATCAATGAGTCCTGGACTGAGGTTGTTCTTGTGAATCTTTTACTGGAAATAGAAGAAAAAAGGATTCAGGATATACGGGTAACAGATACGGTTGATTCTGTCATCCAGCGGGTCATAAAGGAAATACATACAATCCTGGAACATAATAGTGACAAAGCAGGGAAGATTCTTGGCATTGGAATGGGAATACCGGGGCTGATTGATCCCAAACAGGGATATATATCCTATTCGCCGGAACTTAACTGGCGTGATGTGAGGATGAAGGAAATATTCCGAAAGCATTTTGATGGCGAGATTGTCATTGAAGAGCGCACCCGTGCCATGGCATCTGCCGAGATGCGGATTGGCAGGGCACAGAATGTGAAGAATTTCCTGTATGTGAATATCAGTTCGGGTATCGGTTCTGCCATTGTAATGAATGGAAAACTGTATTATGGAAATAACAAATCCTCAGGAAGGCTGGGCCACATGGTGGTGGAAAAGGACGGTTTTTCCTGTAATTGCGGAAATCATGGATGTCTGGAGCTATATGCTTCCGGTAATGCCATAGCAAGGAATGCAAGGCAGATGATACAGAAGGACCATAATTCATTGATTTATGACCTGGTTTTTGGGGACGTGGAGAAAATAGATGTATATACTGTATTTGAAGCAGCCAGGAATAATGATGGACAGGCACTTAAGGTGTTAAAGGATGCAGCACAATATCTTGGGATGGCTGTTTCCAGTGTCATTAACCTGATGGATCCCCAGCTGATTATATTTGAAGGAAAGGTCTGCAGGACAGGGGATGTTTTTATGGGCCTGTTTGAGCAGGCGCTGAATGAACGCTATTCCGGGTATATTGACAATGAGATTGAAATCGTTATTGGCAAAGGAAGCAGTAATATGGCTTCCATTGGAGCAGCAACTTTTATATTGGAGCAGTTCCTTGCCACAGGGGGAGATTTTAGCAAAATCCTGGAGCCAGTAGAGAATGGTATAGGAGAGTAAGCGCCTTAAGGGAGATTGTTTTTTATAGCAAAAACAATGGAATGTATTAAGGAGGTATTTATGAGAAAGAAATTAGTTGCAGCAGTATTAAGTATCTGTATGTGCCAGTCGCTGCTGGCAGGGTGCGGTCAGAAAGCAGAGGAAAAGACAACCGGGGCACCGGACGGCACGGCCCAGACAACCGGACAGGAGTCTCCGGCAGCAGAGGTTAAGGAGGGGGAGGATATTACCCTTAAATTTGCCACTTGGGAAGCCAGTGACCTGGAGCGTCAGGCCATCCAGCGCGCGATTGACGGATTCGAAGATTCCCATCCCAATGTATCCGTGGAATATACGGTAAATTCCTTTAGTGAACATCATGCCAAGCTTAACACACAGATTAATGCCGGTGATGCCCCGGATGTATTCTGGGTGAATCCGGAATATATGAGGGATTTTGTGGACCGCGGCCAGCTGATGGACCTGACGGACCTTATGGATGAGAAGGGGGTGGATGTATCCGATTATCTGCCTTCATCCCTTGAGAAAATGCAGTATGAGGGAGAAAACGGGGATACACATATATATGGCGTTGACTGCTGTATTGTAGGACCGGTTATTTTCTATAATAAGGATTTGTTTGACGAAGCAGGGGTGGAATATATTCCTACTAAGAAGGAAGACCAGTGGACCTGGGATGAATTTGTGGAAAACATGGAGAAACTTACTAAGGTGGAGGATGGCAAGACAGTACAGTACGGTACCAGTAATTTCGAGGAAAAATTTTCCCTGTACACAACACTGGAACTGTTGGGGTCCAATGGAGCTGATTGGTTTAATGATGATTATACACAGGCGGTAGGGATTGATTCTGAAGCAACCAGGGACACCCTGACTAAAATAAAGGAGCTCAGGACCGTGTACGGTGTAGCCCCCAATCCCACGGCAGTTGGTGTTGACACAAGCCATTCACCGACCCAGATGTTCATGACGGGACAGGTTGCTTCTATTTTTGTCGGTTCCTATGCACTTCAGGAACTGTCACAGTCAGGAATCAATCTGGGGGCCGGTCTTCCTCCTAAGATGGCAGAAGGCACAAAACCAATTGGCTCAGCTAACCTTGATTGTATCTGGAAGGATACAAAGCATCCGGAAGAGGCATTTGAACTGGTGCAGTACCTGACAAGTGTTGATGTGTGCTCAGATGTTTATAAGACGGGACTTTGGATGCCGAACCGGGTTTCACTTTACAAAGAAGAGAACCAGGATAAATGGTACAATCCCGAGGTATATCCGGAAGGGTGGCTGGATATGACATGGCTGTGGACAGAAGCGTCCCTGAGGCCATTTGACCATCTGCGCAATACGGATGAAATCTATGATACATGTACCGTTTATATGGAGGATTATTTCTATAATGATGGAGATTTGGACTCCATACTTCCGGAGTGGCAGGAAGAGGTAAATGCGCTTCTGGAAGAATAGAAGGTCTGATTTCAAGTTGACTTACAGGACAGGACGTGGAGGGTACAATGGGTAAGGGACGAAAGAAAGTTGTGTACAATGATGCCTTCTGGGCAGGCATATTCCTGCTGCCCAGCCTGATTGGGCTGGTGATATTCACAATCTATCCGCTGTTTAAATCATTATATCTGAGTTTTACGGATTGGGATTTTGTGCATAAGGCTAACTTTATTGGTGCTGGAAACTATGTAAAGATGGTTTCGGATACAAAGTTTTTAAGGGTGCTGCAGAATACCCTTGCCTATACAGCAGTTACGGTTCCTGTCCTGATTATAGTTCCGCTGGTACTGGCGGTTGCACTTAATCAGAAGATAAAAGGAATCCGGTTTTTCCGGGCAGCCTACTTTGTTCCGGTCATTGCCTCCACGGTGTCTGTTTCATTAATCTGGCAGTGGATGTTCAATGCGGACTTTGGAATGGTAAACTACATTCTGGGGGTGCTGGGGATTCCCGGCCCTAACTGGCTGACAGATAAGTCCTTTGCGCTTCCGGCAGTCATGTTTACAAGCATTTGGAAAAATGTGGGTTATAATATGATGCTGTTCCTGGCAGGACTGCAGAATATACCGGGGGATTATTATGAGGTGGCAGAACTGGAGAAAATAACCATCTTGCAGAAGTTCAGGTACATAACCGTACCTCTGTTAAAGCCCACCACGCTGTTTGTGACGATTATTACAATCATCAATTCCTTTCAGGTCTTTGACCAGGTTGTCATCATGACAGGCGGTGGGCCTGCCAGGCACTCATCCGTCCTTGTGCATTACATTTACCAGAATGCATTCAAATTCTATAATATGGGTTATGCCTGTGCACTTGGATGGGTACTGGCTGCCATTATATTCATACTCACATTAATCATGTTCGTGATTAATGGACGCAGTGACGGTTAGGGGGTGCGGTATGAAAAAGAAAACAAAAGAACGGCTTGTAAAGACCTTTTCAATGATTATCCTGCTAGCTGGTTCAGCGCTGATGCTTCTTCCGTTTTTCTGGATGGTATCCACTTCCTTTAAGGATTTAAGTGATGTATTTGTGTATCCTCCCAAATTTTTTGGCTCATTCTTAAAATGGTTCAATTATGTGGATGTGCTGCAGCGGTTTGATTTCCTGCCCATGTTTACCAATACGCTTCTGGTGACCATCGGGGTACTGGTAACTGAGCTGATTACTAGTACTATGGCTGGATATGCATTTGCCTGCCTGAAGTTCAGGGGAAAGAACGTATTGTTTTTATTTTATCTGATTTCCATGATGATTCCGTTCCATGTCATGCTGGTTCCTACCTTTGAACTGCTGAAGAATATGAATCTGCTGAACTCCCTGTGGTCGCTTATCTGGCCGGTTCTTACACTTCCATTTGGCGTATTCCTGATGAGACAGTTTTTTGGGGACCTTCCTATTGAACTGGCTGAATCCGCCAAGATTGATGGGTGTACTCCATGGGGGATTTTCACAAAGATATATCTTCCCCTTTCAAAACCATCCGTTGCGACACTTTCTATTTTTATTTTTATTGCTACATGGAATGATTTTTTAAAGCCTTTGATTTATTTAAGTGACAGTAAGAAGAACACGCTGACATTGGGAATCTACCTGATGCAGGGCACCTACTCAACCAACTGGCCTGTCCTGATGGCAACCTGTACGTTGAGCCTGCTTCCGGCGCTGATACTTTTCCTGTGCATGCAGGATCTGTTTGTGGAAGGGATTGCAATGTCTGGTATTAAGGGTTAAGGAATGAATGTTAAAACACACCCTAGGAGGATGTATCATGCTTGAGACACGGGAACAATTAGAAGAACTGTTAAAAAACGGGGTCAGGGATATTGAAGATGCCGCAGAAATTGCTGACAAAGATCCATTGAGGCCAAGGTATCATTTCCATTCCCCTTCCCAATGGATGGATGACCCGAACGGTATTATTTATCATAAAGGATATTACCATATGATGTACAGCTTAAATCCCAATACATCAAAGCACCGCGCCGGAATGGTATATAAGACCGCCCACCGGGTGTGGGATCCACGGCATGAGGACTGGACAGGCGGAATTACGGTTTGGGGGCATGCGCGGAGCAAGGACATGGTGCATTGGGAGCATCTGCCCATAGCCCTTTACCCTGTCATTGAAAAGGGTGAGCATTTTATCTGGTTTGGGACAACTGCTTTAAATGATAATGGAACCCCGATAGCTGTTTATACAAGTGTCGGTCCTGAAAAGCGTCCGGAGGATACGGCAGACCAGTGGCTGTGGTTTGGGGACGATGACCTGCTGGAATGGAAACCTGCTGAGGATAATCCTGTACTGGATTATGATCTGCACGGGGATGAACGGCTTACTGAGTGGAGGGACCCCTTCGTCGTGAAGCACGGCGGGAAAGGATATCTGATTCTGGGAGCCAGACGCATTGGGAAAGAAAAGAACGATGCGGTGATTGCACTGTATGAAGCACGGAATCCTGAATATACGGAATGGTCCTATAAAGGCGTCATCTTCAGCTTGGAAGACAGGGAGGTGCCCAGCTGTGAATGTCCTAACCTTGTAAAGATACAGGATAAATGGGTCATATTGGTATCGCCTCATGGCGCGGTTGAATACTATGTGGGGAACATGGATTTTGAACACGCGCATTTTACTGTGGAATCCAGTGGGATGGTGGATTTTAGCACTAATTTTTATGCAACGAATGTTCTTGAGGATGACAGAGGACGTAAAATCATGTGGGGAGCAGTGGAAGGCTTTTCCAACACAAAGGGATGGAATGGGTGCGTATCCCTTCCAAGGCAGCTTTCTGTTTCTCAGGACGGACATCTGCGTCAAAATCCGGTGGAAGAGCTTAAATCCCTTAGGGATGACCATACTGCATTTTCCGGTGCTGTGACAAGCGATAAGAACCAGAAGCTATTTGACATCAGGGAAGGCACCGCAGAAATCAAGCTTTGGGTCAGGCTGGACAGCGCCATCAAGCTCATCCTGCCTTCAGGAAAGGGCGAGGTAATCAGGATAGGATGTGATTTTGTCAGCGCAGGTACAAAAAAGGCTCCTTGGGAGAAAAAGGATGAACATGAACTGACTATATTCCTGGACAGGACGGTTATTGAGATATTCCTCGACGATGGTACATGCCTGACATCCGTGCTGCCACAGGCTATTACAGAGGGAACTGTGGAAGCCGCAGCCGAAGGCGGGCCGGCCGAAGTAAAGGCGGATGCATATAATCTGCGATGTGCGGATTTATTTTCGAAAGAGTTATTCCGCTAGTGGATGATTGCAAAAGAAAACAGCAGGCGGCTGGATGAAGGGAATGGGTTCATTCAGCCGCTTATTTTTTGGAGGTAAAAATGAAGGATACGGAACTTAGAAAAAAAGCGGTAAAGGTGCGTAAAGGCGCGCTTGAAGCAATCTATGAGGCTGGTTCGGGGCATCCGGGGGGCTCGCTTTCCTCGGCTGATTTATTTACATATCTTTATTTTGAGGAGATGAATGTGTCGCCGGAATTGGCTGACAGTGGGGACAGGGACAGGTTCGTACTGTCCAAAGGACATACGGCGCCTGGTCTGTATTCCGTTCTGGCGGAAATGGGATATATTCCCCGTGAGGACCTACGTACTCTCCGGCACACCGGTTCTTATCTGCAGGGACATCCGGATATGAAGCATACCCCAGGAATTGATATGTCTACAGGTTCCCTTGGACAGGGGATATCTGCTGCAGTGGGGATGGCTCTAGCAGCTAAAATGCAGAAAAGGGATTACAGGACCTATGTATTGGTGGGGGACGGTGAGATTCAGGAAGGACAGGTATGGGAGGCCGCCATGTTTGCAGCTGCCAGAAGACTGGATAATATGGTTGTGATTGTGGATAATAACGGATTACAGATTGATGGAAGGATTGAAGATGTTTGCAGTCCTTATCCGATTGCGGATAAATTCCAGTCCTTTGGGTTTCATGCCATGTGCGTGGACGGTCATGATTTTTCAGCACTGAGAAGTGCTTTTCAGGAGGCAAGGCAGATAAAGGGAAAGCCCAGTACCATTATTATGAAGACTGTAAAAGGAAAGGGTATTTCTTTTATGGAAAATCAGGCAGGATGGCATGGAAAAGCACCCAATGAAGCAGAATACCGGATGGCAATGAAGGAATTGGAGGAATGGGAGGCAGGATTATGCAGCAAGTAAAAAAGACTGCTACAAGGGAGAGCTACGGCAATACCCTGGTTGAACTGGGAAAGGAAGATAACAGGATTGTGGTTCTGGATGCAGACCTGGCGGGGGCCACCAGGACGGCGTACTTTAAAAAGGCGTATCCTGACAGGCATATTGACTGTGGTATTGCAGAGGCTAATATGATAGGAATTGCTGCCGGGCTTGCTACAGCCGGTATGATACCTTTTGTCAGCAGCTTTGCCATGTTTGCGGCAGGAAGGGCATATGAACAGATACGTAACTCTGTTGGATACCCTCATCTGAATGTAAAAATAGGGGCAACCCATGCAGGTATATCGGTGGGAGAGGACGGCGCTACCCATCAATGTAATGAAGATGTGGCGCTAATGCGCACGATTCCGGGCATGGTGATAATCAATCCGTCCGATGATGTGGAGGCAAGGGCTGCAGTACGTGCTGCTGCCATGTATGACGGACCGGTATATCTGCGGTTCGGCAGGCTTCCTGTACCGGTAATCCATTCGGACCCGGATTATAAGTTTGAGATTGGAAAAGGAATCCAGTTGTCAGAAGGGGAGGATGTTACCCTGGTCGCGACCGGGCTGATGCTTGCAAAGGCATTGGAGGCTATAAAGTATCTGGAGGCAGATGGGATTCATGCAGGTGTAATTGATATTCATACTATTAAGCCGTTAGATGGTGAAATTATTCTGAAGGCAGCCAGAAAAACAGGAAAGATTGTGGTTTTGGAGGAGCATTCTGTTATTGGGGGACTGGGAAGCGCTGTAACAGAACTGCTGTCAGAATTTTTCCCGGTACCTGTGAAGCGTATCGGAATGAATGATGTATACGGACAGTCCGGTCCGGCAGAAGAACTGCTGCAATATTACGGGCTTAACGCAGAAGGCATTTACCGCCAGGTGAAAGTATTCCTGTGAAACTGTAAAGTTTCCGCTATCTGGTACGATAATATAAATAACAGGAATTTACTATCGGCCAAGAGGGAGGATACAGGATGAGGATACAGTTCAGTGCGGGCCAGCCCCGCAATACGGTCATCAATGCTGCGAGGGTCAACGCATCCTTTGCAAAAAGAGGGGCTGCCGGCAGCAGGGAAAGTCAGGGGAACAGGGCCAGGAAGGACCGCCTTACGCTCTCGCCCCAGGGGAAGCTGATGAGCATGATAGACAACCTGACAAAGCAGAAGCAGTCCATCATGGACCGGAAAAACAGCCTGATTGAGGAGACGCTTAAAAACGGCGGGAAGGTGGAGGATATTAAGGACCAGCTGAAAAATTATGGCAGGCAGCTGGCTGATATCGATAAGCAGATTACGGGACTCTATGCCCAGCAGGCCAAAGAGGCCGCAGGACAGGAGGATAAGAAAAAGTCAGGAAAATCCCATGCCGCCAGGACGGAAGAACAGGCTGAGACAGAATATCTGAGCAATCTGGCCAACCTGTCGGACGGCATAAAGCATGCGGAGACGGTTTCCTCGGTGAAAAACCGTGTTGAGGGAGAGGTTCATGTAAAGGAAGCGGAGCTTGGCATGGGTGAACTTCATGTGGATGTGCTGTCCGGCAAGGGAGAGGGTGTCACGGTCAAGGACATGATTGATAATGAGATGGGCGCCCTGGAAAGAAAGGAAAAGGAGATTGCCGGGTTAAGGGACCAGGCGGACCAGCTGGCTGAAAGCCAGGGCAGGGAACTGAAGGAGTCTGTGGATGAACTGAAGGAGAGCAAAGAGGACGCCAGCCACGCGGATGAGGAGGAACCGTCCAAGGGGATGCTGACGGAAGGACAGGAATAAGGTTATCAATAAAAGGGCTGATGCAAAGAGACTGCCGGGGGTGATGAAACCCCAGGCGGATCCGTCTTTTTGCCAGCCCTTTTATGTGTCAGCCTTTTATGAGTCAGCCCTAAGGAATCCGCCAGAGGTACCCCCTTAGGACTAAGCACGCCACACTATACCAGCCCGGCCCTATACAGTTCCCAGGCAATCCGCGCGCTTTCCTCCAATTCTTCCAGACAATAGAATGCATCCATGACTGTTTTGCCGGGAACCACTGGTCCGTGGTTTTTCAGCAGATAGCCGTCGCTGTCACTGACCCGCTCACGGAATGCTGAGAAAAGGGCTTCGGAGCCAGGCTTTTCATAGGGAACCAGGCCCACGGTCCCCAGCTTCATTTTCAGATAGGGTGTGTGGTCCGGTATGCAGTCCTGCTCTGATTGGGCAGGGACAAAGCTCCAGAGCACGGAGTAGGTGCTGTGGGTGTGGATGACCGCGCCTATGTCCGCGGATTTCCCATAGAGCGCCAGATGAAGGGGCCACTCCTTGCTGGGCTTTTTGTCCGATACAGATGTGCCGTCCATTCTGACAGCCGTGAAATCTTCCCTGCGCATGGTGCCGAAACAGGAGCCGCTGGCGCTGATATAGACCAGGTCATTGTGCCTGAAGCTCATGTTAGCGGAAGAACCAGCGGTCTTTCCCCGTTCAAACAGGCTGTGGGCAGCCCATACCGCTGAATCCAGCTTTTCTTGTAATATTAAGTCTTCCATAATTGCCTCCCTGTATTAGTAATTTGGTTTTGCTGTCATGGACAGGGCGCGTCCGAAGAAGTCCTCCTGTCCAAAGTTCCCGCTCTTAAGGATCAGGCGGATATCCGGTCTTTCTGCCGGAACCATGATTGGTACGCCGGGGGCCACGCTTTCGCCCATCCAGTAGGAGGAAAAGCCCAGTCCCTTGGTAACTGCCCCCGAGGTTTCGCCCCCGGCGGATATGATTCTGGTATATCCGGCTTTTACTGCGCGGACAGCCAGTTCGGCGGCCGCTCCTTCCAGCATGGCGGCTACCTTTTCGGCGCCTAGTTTCTGGTATTCCCTTACCTTATCCGGGGTGTCGGAACTGTATACGAGGACGGCGGCTGTTTCACTGCTGTGTTCCTTTATAAACCTCCATGCGTCATCAACGGTCTGCCTTCCCTCCAGCATTTCCCTTGGGTTCAGATGGCAGCAGGGACCGCCCTGGCTCTGATACCATGCAATCTGTGAAAGGGTGGCCTTGGAACAGCTGCCCGCCAGAAGAAGGGCCATTCCTGCTGTGGCATTATCAGGAATCTTTCCCTGGGAGGAAAGCTTTTTGGTCCATTGTCTGGCCAGTGGCTCCAAAAGGCCGCTGCCTCCTGTAAGAAGCGCAAGATGCCCGAACATGGAGGCAATCCGTTCACCGTCCTCCTCCGTCCTGTAGTCCGGGATGAGATAGAATGGTTCCCCGGGCTGTCTGTCCCCGGTTTCTCCGGAACCTGACCCTGCCATGAATCCATCGGCTCCCTGCTCCCCCACACAGCGGCAGGAATACCGGCTCTGAGGTTCCATCAGCTTATCAATCCTGCTGTCCCACATGGGGGTGAGCGGATGGTTTTTCATGTGGCTTTCATGGAGGGGGATACCGCCCACCATAAGCCTGCCGTCCTCCACGGTCCGGCCATTGACCGGAAGGGCAGGGCACAGAATGGTGTAAGGCACCTTCATAAGGTCCATCAGGGCGTCTGCAACAGGCCCGATATTGCCTTTGGGTGTGGAATCAAAGGTAGAGCAGTATTTAAAATAAATCTGTTCCACTCCCTGGCTGAGCAGGAAACGGGCCGCCTCAAGGCTGTCGGACACGGCCCGTGCAGTCTCCTGGGTCCTGGATTTAAGTGCGATTACCACGGCCTGAGCTTCTTCCTCCTGCCCTCCTGTCTCATTGTCCTGTGCCTGTATGTCTGGAATACCATTATAAAGCCGTACGCTCATCCCTCCCTTGACCAGGAACGAAGCCGCATCGCTGGCTCCGGTAAAATCATCGGCAATACATCCTAAAACCGCCATCTGTAGTCCTCCTTTTAATCTGTCCTTCTAACCTGTCTTTCTGACATATGATACTGTATTTCCCTTTATTATATAGCAAATTTCATGCCAGGCACAGCAAATTGGAAAAAACCCGCGTATGCGGCTTTTTCTGTTGACTTTAAATCGCAGGTTATTATATAATCAGGCAAATGCAACATCGATGCAACACTTTTGATGAAACCGTGGGGAGGTAGTGTATGATCCGTCTTCTGTTTATTGTCCCGTATCCTGAATTAAGAGAAAAGGTAGAGCATGTCATATCCCATCATCCGGAGAAAAAGCGGCTTAACGCGGACATCCAGGTCATGACGGTGGAGGATACGCCGGATATCCCGGCAGATGAGTATGATGCCATCATTGCCAGGGGATACACGGCCCAGAAGACAGTGGCCAAATACAAACAGGTGCCCACCATCGGACTGTCCATATCCGGGTATGACATGGTAAGGGCCATCTCGGAGTGCTGTGAGAAGTATCATCCGAAAAAGGTGGCTGTCCTTGGGTTCGGCGGGCAGATGTATGAGGTGAAGAACATATGCCGTTTTTTCAAAATCGATGTGGAGGTCCATGCGCCGGTCCGCCATGAAGACCTGGCGGCAAAGCTTGACCAGGCCATTGCGGCTGGCTGTGATGCCCTGATTGGGGGATATTCCGCCAATATCCTGGCACGCCAGAAGGATTTTCCGGCTGTGGTGATACGGACAGGCGAGGATACGGTGCTTCAGGCAGTGGATGAGGCAATCCATACCGTGGACCAGATACGCCATCAGAGGATTATTTCCCAGATGTATAAAACCATCATCTATTCCTCCAAGGACGGCCTGCTTTATGTGGATGCAGCCGGGGTCATCCAGGTCCGCAACCGGGTCATCCGTCAGATGAACGGGGACATCAGCCTGATGGACCGTCCGTTAAAGCAGGCCCTTCCGTACCTGTATAAAATGTTCCATTCCGTGATTACCAGCGGACAGGAGGAGAGCGGCAGGATCCTCACCATCCCCGGAACAAAGGTCACGGTGTCGGTCAGCTGTACCCCGGTCATTGCCAATAAGGAAATCTCAGGGGTGGTATTCTTCCTGTCCGACATCACAATGATCCAGAACCTGGAAAGCCAGATACGCCGCAAACTCAGCGAGCGCGGATTCCAGGCAAAATATACGTTCCAGGATATCATCCACCAGAGCCGGGTCATTGACCAGACCATTGAGACAGCCAGGCGGTATGCCGCGTCTGATTCCAACGTGATCATTGTAGGGGAAACAGGAACAGGCAAGGAACTGTTTGCCCAGGGTATCCATAACAGCAGCAGCCGGAATAACGGCCCGTTCGTGGCCATCAACTGTGCTGCCCTTCCGGAGAACCTTCTGGAGAGCGAACTGTTCGGATATGTGGAAGGCGCCTTTACCGGGACCAGCAAAGGCGGGAAGATGGGGCTTTTTGAGCAGGCCCATGGCGGAACCCTGTTCCTGGATGAGGTGGGGGAGATATCCCTTCCCATTCAGAGCAAGCTCCTGCGAGTCCTCCAGGAGCGCCAGGTGCGCAGGATTGGTGACAATAAGGTGATTGACGTGAATGTGCGTATTATTTCCGCCACCAATAAGAGCATATCAAAGCTCTCTGACAAGGGGCAGTTCCGCAGGGACCTGGTGTACCGTCTGGATGTGCTGCGCCTGTTCCTGCCGCCTTTAAGGGAGCGGGAAAATGACGTGGAGCTTCTGTTCCTCCATCTCCTGCAGGTCCAGGGACGGGAAACCAGGACACCCTTGCCTCAGTTGGAGCCGGGCGCCCTTTCCCTTCTGCATCAATATCCGTTCATCGGTAATATCCGGGAACTGAAGAATATGGTGGAGCGGGCCAGCGTGCTGAAAACCGGGAATATCATTACCAGGAAAAACCTTCAGGATGCCCTTTATCCTCCGGATCTGGATATGGATCCGGATTCAGGCGGATCCCTCATGCTGTCTGCCAGGGAGGGGATAAAGGACGCTGCCGCGCTAAGCGAACCGGAAAGGCTGCGCCAGGCCCTGGAACAATGCAATGGCAGCCGCACCCGGGCAGCCAGGCTTCTTGGCATGGACCGGTCAACCTTATGGAGGAAAATGCAGAAGTACGGGATGTAGCTGGAAAGGACGGCTCTAAAACCGTTTCGGAATATAGTCTTTATAAGGAAAATCAGAGGTAACATGGGAAGAGTGATGCAAAATGTTGCAATATTTAAAGTAAATGTTGCAGGCGTTGCATCGCTTTTTCTGTTTTACAGCCAAAGGATATCAGTTCCGTGCAAGCAGATAATTCTTTTTTCCCTAATTTTATATAATGTTTATAATTGCATCAAAAAAGTTGGCATGAAGTTTGCTTTTTAATCTGGCAACAAAACTTGCTGTCCGGTTTCGGTGAATCAGTTATGCTAGTGCTCCATCCGGCCAGAAACCATACTCCCAGCACTGCCTATTTTGCCATCTGCTGCGTTGTCGTCAGTCAGCGGAGGACCCACTCCGCTTCCTTCCTCCGCCTTGCAGGCTGACAAAATATCCAGCACTGGCAGTATGGTTTCTGGCCGGATGGAGCACTAGGAGTACCTGATGAAAAGAAATCCGGCAGTAAAATACAAATTTGGGAGGGTTGGTTTTATGTCAACATCATATGTACTTATTGTTTTTGCACTTGTAATCCTGTTAATGATTTTCCTCATCTCCAAATGCAAGGTCAATGCGGCAATGGGAATCCTGATTGCCGCCCTGATACTGGCAATTGCACTGGGAACCCCATGGGCTGAAATCGAGGGAACCATAAACAGCGGCTTCTCAGGAACCATCAAAAGCGTGGCAATCGTCATCTTCCTCGGATGTACCATGGGTACGGTCCTGGAGAAAACAGGGGCGGCTGTGCGTATTACTAAATGGGCCATCAAGCTGGTTGGTGAGAAGAACATGATCTGGGCCATTGCCCTCAGTTCCTTTATCCTGGGCATACCGATTTTTGCCGATACCGTGGTCATCCTGTTAATCCCCATCGTATCTCTGTTAGCAGTACAGACCAAGAAATCCATGATGAGCTACGGCGCGGCCCTTTACCTGGGCGCCCTGGTAACCGCTTCCCTGGTACCTCCCACACCAGGACCAGTGTCCGCCGCAGCCCTGTTAAACGTACCTCTGGGCCAGGCAATCCTGTGGGGACTTATCGTTGCAATCCCCAGTGTGGTGGGTGCAACCATTTACTGTATGACACTGAAGACACCGGTGCTTCCAAAGGAGGAATTCCTGAAGGCGGCCCAGGAGACAGAACACATGGAACTTCCGTCCCTGTCCAAGTCCCTGCTTCCAATCCTGTTCCCCCTGTTCTTAATCCTGGCGAATACGGTTGCATCTGTCATGATGCCGGAGACACCGGTGGCAAACTTCTTTGCATTCATCGGAAGCCCGCTGGCAGCGCTGTTTACAGGATGTATCCTTTCCCTGCTTCTGACAGGTAAGGAATGGAAGAGCAAGAAAGTATTAAATGACTGGGTAAATGAAGGAATCGTTGCAGCTGCAATGCCTATCGTTGTAACCGGTATGGGCGGCGCCCTTGCAACCTTTGTAAAGAACGCCGGCGTTGCTGAGAAGATTGCGGACATCATCGTACAGTCCTCCTTCCCTGCCATCCTGATTCCAATCATCATCGCGGCCATCATCCATGTGGTAACCGGATCCAATGCACTTGGCGTCATGACAGCGGCAGCGCTGGTAGAGCCGATGCTGGCAACCCTGGGCATTTCCCCGGTCGCAGCCTTCCTGGCATGCGGAACAGGCGCCCTGATGTTTAAACATGCCAATTCATCCGGATTCTGGGTAACCGTATCCATGTCCAATATGGATGTGAACCAGGGCATCCGCGCGGTTGGCGGCGCGTCCACGGTGGCTGGGTTCATCGGCGCCATATTTACCTGTATCCTGTTTGCGCTGCATGTAATCTAACCCGGCATGTAATCTAATCCGGCATGTAATTGGATCCGGCATGTAATCTAACCTGGCAAGTAATCGAATCCGGCACAGATGGAAATTCAAACAGGGAACATTTCCCTGAAGAAAGGAACCAGAAAGGAAACTGATAAATGGAAAAATTTGTAACACGGGCAGCACGCCTGAACAAAGCATACGACATCGAGTTAATTGAACGTGAACTGGAATGCGGCGAGGATGACATCATTGTAAGGAATCATATGATGGGAATCTGCGGCTCAGACAAAAGCTTTTACAGGGGATCCATGCCGCCCCAGACAGCGGAGTTCCGCCAGCCGCCGGAATTCCCATTCCTCCTCGGACATGAGAGCGGGGGGACCGTTGTTGCGGTCGGGGACCGTGTCAGCGGCTATAAAGTGGGCGATAAGGTGATGGCATTTGGCTGGAACAATAACTTTGCCGACTACTTCAAATCCAAGGCATTCCAGCTTCAGCCGGTTCCGGAGGGACTGGATATGGATATAGCCGCCCTGGGTGAACCAACGGCCTGCGCCATGTATTCCGGGCTTAACACAGGCGTACAGCTGGGGGATACGGTGGTAATCATGGGCGGCGGCTATGCCGGACAGATCATTGCCCAGTGTTCCAAATTAAAGGGTGCCTATCAGGTGATTGTGGTGGATGTGCTGGAGGGCAAGCTTGACCTGGCAAAATCCCTGGGAGCGGATGTGGTGATTAATTCCAGGGAAGAGGACCCGGTGGCAAAGGTAAAGGCCCTGACCGGAGGACGCGGCGCGGACGTGGTGGTTGAGGCTGCCGGAACAGCGGAATCCTTTAATGCGGCAAGTGCAATGATACGCCACAACGGCAAGTTCGTATTCTACAGCTGGGTAACCACACCGGTGACCCTGAATATCAGCCGCTGGCATGATGACGGCCTGGAATTCGTAAATACCTGTCTGGTACACCACACATGGCAGCAGCGCTATGTATGGGTTCCCGACACCCTGCGCCCCATCATCCAGGGAACGGTCAGGATTGCGCCGTTGATTACCAATGAGTTTAAGCTGGCTGACATAAAGGCCGGATTTGACCTGGCGGACAAGGACGATGCCGCAATTAAGATTGTATTCCGTCCATGAGAACGCACGCAGATAAGCCAATGAATCAATAAAGGAGAGTATCATAATTATGGATTATACCAACTTAATCAACAATAACAATGGAAAGACATCAAAGGTGGGAATCATCGGGGCTACCCGGGGATATGGCTATACACTGCTTGCCCAGATTCCCAAGGTAAAGCATATGCAGCTTCGGGTCATCAGCTCCAGGCACACGGACGAATGCCTGGAGGTGCTGAAGGAAATCGGATACGATGAAACCAATATCGTAATCTGCGGAACCAGGGAGCAGATTGACCAGGCGCCAGAGGATGCAATCCTGATTGTCAGCGATTACCGTCTGGTGATGGAATGCGGGGTCACGGCCCTTGTGGAGTGTACCGGCAATACGGCAGTAAGCTCTGACGCAGCTCTTTCGGCCCTTCGCAGAGGCATCAACGTCTACATGGTTTCCAAGGAAACGGACAGCGTGTGCGGTCCCCTCCTAAACCAGGTGGCTGCTGAGAACGGCGCGGTATATTCCCTGGTTAACGGCGACCAGCCAAGGAACCTTTTAGACCTCTATTCATGGGCAATGCTTCTGGGGCTTGAGGTGGTATGCGCAGGAAAGGCCAGCGAGTACGACTTTGTCTGGGACAGGGAGACAGGTGAATTTACCCTGACGGACGGAACCGGAGTCACCCAGCCGTTACCGGAAATGATGGACCACTGGCGTTACAAAGGCGTTGAGACACTTGAAGCCCGCCGCAGGATGCTGGAAAAATACACAGGCGTCATATCCGCCGACCTTTGCGAGATGAACCTTGTGTCCAACATAACCGGATTCGTACCGTCCTCGCCGTTCTTAAGCTATCCCATTGCCAAGACCAGCGAGCTTGCGGACATTTTCATTCCTGAGGAGGACGGCGGCATCTTAAAGAAAACAGGAGTTGTGGATGTGTTCTATAATCTGCGGGGAACGGATGAGGCCAGCTTCTGCGGAGGTGAATTCATCATCGTCAGATGTGAGAATGAGAAGATGTGGGATATCCTGAAGGGCAAAGGCCATGTGATGAGTAAAAACGGCAAGTACTGCTGCATCTACTATCCATATCACTATATGGGCCTTGAAACCCCGGTATCCATCCTGTTAGGGGACTTAATGGGAATCGGCACGCACCCGGAATGCCGCCAGGTATCTGTCCTGGCCGGAGTGGCTGACCGGGATCTGCCAAAAGGCACTGAACTTAAGGTGCAGGGACACCATCATTCCATAGACGGCCTGATTCCTGAGCTTCTTGAGAGCAGTTCCGTTGGGCATCTGGCGCCATTCTATCTGTTGAACGGCACGACCCTGCTGCGGGATGTGAAGAAGGGGGACCCCGTCACACTGGAAGACGTGGAGCTGACCCATCTGGAGACATATAAGCTGTATGCCAAAGGATTGGAAATCTGATGGATGGAGGAAATCTAATCCCTAAATACCGATAGCAGCCATCCTTGCAAGTACTCTCTTTGTCCTTGCCCCCATATCCGTTTCACTGAACTTTTGCAGCAGCAGGTCAGAAACGATGGCGCCGTCTTTGGTGAACAGCACCCTGTCAGCCTTGGCGGCGACCAGCGCATCGTGGGTCACGAGCAGGATTGCGGTGCCATTCCTGTTGATATCCACAAGCAGCCCCATGATTTCCTCCGCTGATTTTGAGTTAAGGGCGCCGGTGGGTTCATCGGCAAAGAGAATCTCCGGATGGTTCATCAGGGCGCGGCAGATTCCCGCGCGCTGGAGCTGTCCGCCGGAAACCGCCCGGGTATCCCTGTGCTCAAGTCCTCCAATGCCCATTTCCTTCATCAGGGCCTTTGCCTTTTGAACGGATCCGGCGGCAGCACGCCTGCCGCCCAGGGCTGCGGGAAGGATGATATTGTCCAGGAGGTTAAGGTTCTTCAGCATGGCAGGCTGTTGGAAGATGAAGCCCATTTTTGTCCGGCGTATATCCGCAAGTCCGTCTTCGCTGAGACCGGACAATTCCTTATCCATGAACTTCACTGAACCGCTGCTAATGCTGTCCATGCCGGAAAGCACGTGCAGCAGCGTGGTTTTCCCTGAACCGGAAGGACCCATCACTGCGGTGAACTCACCTCTTTTGATTTGTGCGTTGACGGAGTTTAACGCCTTCACCTGTTCTTCTCCGGTTCCAAAAATTTTCACTATATTTGTTCCAGTAACAATGTCTTCCATATCCTATGCCTCCTTAAATATGTTCCGAAATTTTCAATATGCCTCCTTAATATGTTCCGGAATTTTCAACCGGCGTATATCCGATACGCCGGATACCGTTGCAACCATCACGCAAGCCCCAAGTAACAGCGGGGAAAGCAGATAAGCAAACCACGGGTTTACTGCAAATTTGAAGGCGGTGCCGCCTAAAGAGGAAATCAATACCCCGCCCGCCGCCTCTCCCAAGGTGTCTGCCAGGATTACGCCGCATATGACCCCGGACAATGCCACGGTTACGGAACGGGTCATATATTGCCTGCGGATATCCGCGCTGGTAAAACCAATGGATTTCAGGACCGCGATGGGATAGCGGTCTTTTGCCACCAGCATTTTCATGAACAGCAAGGTGACCAGGATGGTAAGCAATACGGCGGCAGAGGCAGAGGCGTAAGACACTTTCCGTATGGCCTCCAATGTGCCGCCGAATGTCTGGCGCACATATTCGTCCGCAGCCGTGACCGTGGCGGATGGGAACTCCCACTGATATCGGGCCACTGTTTTGGCTGCTGCCGTCTTATTCCGGAGTTCCACAGGGATGACCACCCGCATTAAATCAGCATCCCCTGCCTCAAAGGAGGCCTTTGCTGTTTTCCCGGCGTTGGTGATGTCGGGATAGATTCCGCATACGGTCATGTGTTTTTCCCTGCCGTCCACAATGAGTGTCAGCCCATCCCCCATTGTCTTCCCAAGCTCCCGGGCGTTCAGGGAGGAAAGGGCGATTTCCCTGCCGGTTGCAGGAGGGCCTCCCTGGGAATACATGACAGGGAAGGCGTTATGGTCGCCCAGGTCCACCCGCAGCCGCTCCACGCGGCCGTCTGTCCCCGGCATGCTGAATACCATACCGGAAAGCACCGTGTATCCCTCAACATTTTCATCCGCCGCCAGCGCGGCGCTTAGGTCCGCTGTTACCTGCCGGACATCGTCTGTCCGTGTCTGGGACAGATATACCGAAATGTCGCTTTCACCAACACCCATGTATGTCATGAAGCTTCTGGCTGAAATGGTGTTGTAGATGTTCTGCGGGACAATCAGGATAAGGGATGAAATAGCCAGCACCGCGAACATGGTCATGTAGAGTTTTTTGCGGGAAAGCACATCCCTGATACCGAGGAAGACATTGAGCGGAAGGAGCCTGTTTTCGCTGAAACAGAATCCCTTTGCAGCGTTGGGGTGTTCCATGGGTGCGCCGAACCGGACCGCCTGTGCCGGGGGGATTTTACGGAAACGCCCCAAAACGGCTTTTACATACCACATCACCACAAGGAAGATGGTTAAAGTCCCAAGTGCGCCTATGAATGGCGTAACCGCGCCCCTGCCGCTGTCACCCATGTAAATGCGCATATTGCCCATCAGTGGGGCAAGGAGGGGGAAGGAGAGCAGGAATCCCAGGACACAGGCTGCCCCGGCAATGGCTCCGTATTTGGCAGAATACAGCTTTGCAATGTCCCTGGCGCGCAGGCCCAGGGCCTTGAGTACACCGATTTCCCTGTAATCCTCCTCGATTTTGGCGAGAAGCGTAAAGCGGATACAGAGGAACGCCACGATGATTACCAGGATGCTTATCATGACCAGCACTGCAATCATCATGCCGTCGGTTCCTGCGTTCATCATGGCAAGCAGCGGACGGCTGATGACAGGCGGGCCATTGGACGGCAGTCCGGCCTCGAAATAATCCGACTGGAACGCAGGGAAGGCCGCAGGGTCTTTTAAACGGAACTCAATCAGATACTCCATGCTGCCGGAGCCTTCCAGATCCCTGAACGTATCCTCACTGACAAGAAACCGCTTGGAGCCGGTAATATCGGCGTTCATCGCGGAGTCACGCAAAAATCCGGCCACCGTGAGGGACACGCCGTGCACGGTCAGCGTATCGCCTATTTGGGCGCTTCCGTCCTTTTTATAGCAGAGAGGGACATAGACCACGCCGTCAGCCGGATGGATGACATCACCGTTTAAATCCAATAAAAAGTCAAAGGTCCTGTTCTGCGTGGTAAATCCATTGTCCTGCACACTTCCCTCCAGGGACTTTTCCCCTATGGAAATGTCTAATCCCTTCACATTAAGGAACCTGGCCAGCTGGTATGCCTCCACGTTGCCCTGGATATCCGCGAAGTCCTGAAGCTGCCGTACGTCAATATCACCGGAATGCATCTGCAGGAAGTGGACCGCCTTTGCCTCCTCCATCAGATGGTCAACCGCTCCGGACAGATTCATGCCCAGCATGGCTGCTGCCGATGTCAGGGCCGCCGAAGCCACGATAAAGGCCGCGGTCGTGATGGAAACCAGTTTACTTTTGCGTATGTCGTTCATGATCAGTTTTCCGTACATGGTGTGACCTCCTCATATTTTAACAGATACCATGTCAGGACACCCAGAAGCAGTGTCATGATACCCACTAAGAATGTGGGTATGAATACCTGGGTGCTCCATTTTTCAAAGATAACGCCGTACAGTATCTGGCCCAGGGGCGCTGCGCATTGGGAGACTGCCGTAATGATTGCCATGACCTTTCCAAGGTTTTTGTCCGGTGTTATTTTTTGGACCTTTGTGATGATGTAGATGGAGATGACCGTCATGCTTGCCGCAATAGGGATGGCGCCCAGCATGAACAGGATAAACGAAGGGTAATACCCCAGCCTAAGAAAAAGGGGCATTAGGGATGCTGCCATCAGCACCATCATCAGGGCGCAGGCAAAAAGCCAGCGGTGCAAGGTTTTAAGGCTCATCTTCTTTGCGAAAAAGCCAATGGACAATGCGCCTAATATGGTGGCGGAGTTAATGAGTCCCATCCCAATCCCGTACAGGGTATCGCTGCTTTGCATCGTTACCCGCAGCACAATCGGGGCGCCCACAAGGAAATAAGGAATCAGGACCAGGTTGAGCAGGACGGCAATCATGCTGACCCTCCGTATGAATTCCTGCTTAAGGACGTATGTGAATCCTTCTTTCATATCCCTTGCGATGGCCGGTATGACAGGCCCGGTCCATTGTCTTTTCACAAAAGGTATTTGGATGAAAAGCTCCATTACGGCAGACAGGAAAAATGAGATACAGCTAACCGCAACAACGGTCTTAAGGCCCATGAGTCCGTACAGGATCCCGCCAAGGACCGGAGCCGCAACCGCTGACAGGGCCTGAACCGCCTGGACAAGACCATTGGCCCCTTCCAGCTTCTGCTCCTCAACCAACAGGGGGATACTTGCCGTTACGGCGGGGGTATAAAGGGCGCTGACAATAGACAGGAGCACCATGGACGTCCCGGCTGTGAAGACAGAGATACTGCCCACACTCATAAGTATGATCAGGGACAATACAATTGCGCTGCTGGTAAAATCAAATATCACCATCAGATTGCGGCGGTTGAACCGGTCGGCAATGGCCCCGCCCAGGGGGGCAAGCAGAAGGGGGATATTGGATATGGCAAACAGCGTG
Organism: Enterocloster sp. OA13; assembly: GCF_022440595.1. Classification (NCBI taxonomy): domain Bacteria; kingdom Bacillati; phylum Bacillota; class Clostridia; order Lachnospirales; family Lachnospiraceae; genus Enterocloster; species Enterocloster sp. OA13. The sequence continues at coordinate 51,974 of NZ_JAKNTF010000001.1, forward strand.
GCAAATAAAGACCCGCTGCCTGTTGTATCCAGGACGTACAGGGAGAGCGCAAACCGCAGCAGCGCTGAACCTAATATGGAGATGATTTGGCCGGACACCATTAAATTGAAGTTTTTAGGTGATGGGGTATGGATTGTTTTTTCCTGCATTCTGAAACCTCCTATACAAACTGACCGTCAGTCTATAAAAACTGTAAAAAATTGCATGATAATGGGTGACACAGGTATCATGCAAATTTTTTCTTGAGTTCATTAAAATATCCAGGGGGGACCCCTAATGTTTTTTCCATCATTTCAATGAAGGCAGCCGCATACCGGGCGTTCTCCCCGCTGCTCCGCTGAAATAATCCTTCATCGAAGATCACTTGCCCTGCGGCCAGGAACAAAGCCATTGTCTCCTGGGGATAATCCGTGGAGAATGCAGCTGCGCCGTTTCCTTCACTGAGTATTTCCGCCATGACAGGCGCAAGGTTCTTTATGCTTAGCGATAAACTTTTCTGGTGCATCTCGGCGTTCTGGACCTCATGGAACTGCCGGGTCATGTTTTCCTTATCTTTTATCATTCCCTCTGACTGGCCCTGGCCCATTAAAATGGCAAATATCTTCTGGGGCGGGGTCATGTCAGGGTTTTCCACGATTTTCCTGGCATGGACCACCATATCGTCAACCATGCGCTGAATGATTGCATCCATAACCTCTTCTTTGGATTTGAAATAGTAGTAGAATACGCCTTTTGACAGCCCGTATACGTTCAGGATATCCGTAACCGTTGTTTTTGCATATCCTTTTTCCACAAACAGCTTTTGTGCTGCATCTAATAACTCATTTTTTCTTACTTCCGGCTCTTTGGGCCTGCGCATCATCCATTCACCACCTTATAGACCGACGGTCAGTTTAATAAAGAATATCATAGAGTGATACAAAAGTCAAGGAGTGTTTTTGGTAACATATCCGAGCGTATGATTAAAGTTTATCCAATGGGTGGAATCCCGTATTCCAGAACAGCTCCATGGCCCTGGTAACCGGGCGCCCTTTATGTCTGGCAAGCACCACGGGAAGGGGGATTTCCGGCGCCAGCGGGATGACCGCGATGTGTTCCGGTTTGAATATCCGCACACTGTTCCCTGCCAGCAGGCTGATTCCCTCGCCGATGAGCACCGCGCTTAGTATGGACTCAACCCGTGCCGTGCGCAGGATCCTGGGGGAAAAACCTGCTTCACGGCACCGGATTACACACAGGTTATAGATGGAGGTATAAGGGTTCATGAAAATAAAATCCTCATCCTTCAGTTCCTCCAGGCGGAGCCTGCTTTTAGCGGCCAGGGGATGGCCGGATTCCAGCACGGCGGCCAGCTCGTCGCCGGCAATGAACTGTGTCTGGCAGCTGGTCCCGTAAAACATTGCGTCCCGGCCAATCACCAGGTCATAAATCCCTTTTTCAAACCCTTCCATCAGTTCCAGTTCCTCCACCTCATGGAGGGACAGGCGTATATCAGGATGGGCTGCCTGGAAATCCCGGAACGCGGGCGTGAGCTGGTATTGGGTTAAAATGGGCAGTGTGCCGATGGACAGTGCCAGCTGCGGTTCTTCCCGGAACCGGTCCAGCCTGTTCCTGGCCTGGGAATATTGTTTCAGTAAAATAAGGGCGTCCTGATAAAATATGTTCCCGGCCTCGGTCAGTCCGGCCTTGCGCCTGCTCCGGTCCCACAGCATGACCCCCAGCTCCTGCTCCAGCTTCATGATCTGTTTGGAAAGGGAGGACTGGGAGATATAAAGGGATTGGGCGGCATCAAAGAATGTCTTTTCCTCCACGGATGCAATAAAGCATTGTAATTGTTCAAATGTCATGGCCTGCCTCCAATGATTCCATTATGGAAACAATTATACCACAACTTGAATTGATTCCATAGATGAAAAAATATAAACTGGACATGGAAGCATTCATATGGATAAAATGACAACAAAGAGGAGGTATATCAGGTGGGACAGATGGTAAATGACCTGCGTTCGGCCCTGGAGCTTTTAAAGACCATGCCGGGCCAGTATGCAGAGACAGAGGTGGAGGTGGACCCCAGGGCGGAGCTTTCCGGCGTATACCGTTACGTCGGTGCAGGAGGAACGGTGATGCGCCCCACGAAGGAAGGGCCTGCCATGGTATTTAACAGGATAAAGGGGCATCCGGATGCAAAGGTGGCAATCGGCGTTTTATCCAGCAGGACCCGTGTGGCTGCCCTTCTTGGCTGCCGGAGCGGGGATCTGGGGAAGAAACTGTGGGAATGTGCGTCACACCCCATACAGCCGGTTGTGACAGAGGAAAAGGCGACCTGCCAGGAAGTGGTGCACCTGGCAAATGAGCCGGGATTTGATTTGGCCAAGCTGGTCCCGGCGCCGACCAATACGCCGGATGACGCGGGGCCTTATATTACCCTGGGGATGTGTTATGCCAGCCATCCCGACACAGGGGCCAGCGATGTGACCATCCACCGGCTCTGCATCCAGGGAAAAGATGAGCTGTCCATTTTCTTTACCCCGGGGGCGCGTCATATAGGCGCCATGGCGGAACGGGCGGAAGAACTGGGACAGGCACTGCCCATATCCATCAGCATTGGCGTGGATCCTGCCATCGAGATCGGTTCCTGCTTCGAACCGCCCACAACACCTCTTGGATACGACGAGCTGTCCATTGCAGGCGCGCTCAGGGGGGAACCGGTGAAGCTGTGCAGGTGCCTTACGGTTAAAGAGAGGGCCATTGCCAATGCAGAGTATGTCATTGAAGGGGAGGTGGTTCCGGGCGTGCGGGTCCAGGAGGACCAGAACAGCAACACAGGATTCGCCATGCCGGAATTTCCGGGCTATACGGGTCCTGCCAGCAGCCAGTGCTGGCTTATCCGGGTAAAGGCGGTGACCCACAGGAAGGATCCCATCATGCAGACCTGTATCGGCCCCAGCGAGGAACATGTGTCCATGGCGGGAATCCCCACAGAGGCCAGCATCTACGGCATGGTGGAGAAGGCCATGCCGGGGCGGCTTAAGAATGTATACTGTCCTTCGGCAGGAGGCGGCAAATACATGGCGGTACTGCAGTTTGAAAAGAAGACGGAAAGCGACGAGGGGCGGCAGCGCCAGGCGGCCCTGCTTGCATTTTCCGCGTTCAGCGAGTTAAAGCATGTGTTCCTGGTGGATGAGGATGTGGACTGTTTTGACATGAGCGATGTACTGTGGGCCATGAATACAAGGTTCCAGGGAGACGCGGACATCATCACGATTCCCGGCGTGCGCTGCCATCCCCTGGACCCGTCCAATACCCCGGAGTGTTCACCTGGTATCCGGGGGAAAGGCATTGCATGCAAGACAATCTTTGACTGTACCGTGCCCTATGACCAGAAGAAGCGGTTTGTCAGGGCGCGTTTTATGGAGGTGGACCCGGAAAAATGGCTGACAGGATTGTCATAGGAATCAGCGGCGCTTCCGGCGCGCCCATTGCGGAAGCCCTTTTAAAGGCGCTTAAAAAAGAGAGGGTACAGACCCACCTGGTCATCTCAAGAGGCGGCGCCATGACCATCGAACAGGAAACCGGGATGTCCGCCGGGGAAATCGGGCAGCTGGCAGATGTGGTTTATGATAACCAGGACCTGGGCGCGGCCCTGGCCAGCGGAAGCTTTAAGACAATGGGCATGGTCGTGGTCCCCTGCAGCATGAAGACACTGGCCGGCATCCACAGCGGATACAGTGATAACCTGCTCCTCAGGGCGGCGGACGTGACCCTGAAGGAAAGGCGCAGGCTGGTGCTGGTGGCCAGGGAATGCCCGCTGAGCCAGGTCCATCTGCGCAACATGTACGAACTGTCCCAGATGGGCGCTGTCATCCTTCCTCCGGTCCTCAGTTATTATCATAAGCCGGAGACACTGGAAGAAATGACCAATCACATAGTCGGAAGGATAATGGACCAGCTGGGCATGGAATATGAAGGCTTCAGGCGCTGGGGAGGCTGACGGTTATGGGGAAGATTTGTGCAGAAAAAATCCATATGGAAAATCCGCCCTGTCCTGCTGTTATAGAAAAATGGATTGATGATCCTGAAGTTTCCGGCTGCATCAGGGCATATATGTTCCGGCTGGATGAAGGGGGCAGTGTGTTGATTACAGGAGGTTCAAGAACCCATGTGGGCGCCTTCAGCCGGACTGCGCCGGGCCGGGATACAGAAACAATCCAGTTTCCGGGACATAAAGACGGCGTGGTCAGCAGCCATTGGTCGGAAACGCTTTGCCGTGTCCTGGGGGAGCCGTTCAGCGTGGAGTGCGGGATTCATTTTGATGGCCTGTCTAAGAACGGCATCGGACTGGTTGTGCAGATCTGCGGGGAAATGCTGGAGGAGGCCTGCCGGTTTTATAAATCATGTGAATCCGATGGGACATCTGTGGTATAATACAGAGTGAACCCGCAGATGGCGGAAAACATTTTCAGGAACGGTCTGAAGCACAGGGATAACGGACAGGAGGATTGACTGTGAAATATTTTATGGTAGAAGGGATCATCCGGGCAGCGGAAAACATGGATGATGCCATCATGGAACAGCACATGGCTTACACACAGAAGGCCATGGACCAGGGGAACTTCTTGATTTCCGGATTAAAGACAGATATGAGCGGCGGTGTTTTTATTATAAGGGCGGATACCGCAGAACAGGCAGAGGCGTATCTGGATAACGAACCATTTAAACTGCATGGCATCCAGGACTACAGGTGGGTGGAGTTTGAACCCCACTATATAAATCCGTCCGCCGGAACCTGGATGGAATAAAATGAAAGAAAAGTAAGGGCATTCAGGTCCTCTCCGTCATATCCTATACCATAGGATGTGAGATCCGGAGGGGACCTTTATGCATTATGGACTGGCATTGTCAGGGGGCGGGACCAGGGGGGCTGCCCACGTGGGCGTACTGAAGGCGCTGGAAGAAGCGGGGCTTCTGCCGGATGCAGTGGCAGGCACCAGCGCGGGCAGCATCGCCGCGGGCCTGTATGCCTCCGGTATGCAGATTCATGAGATGGAGAAGGCAGTACACCAGCTGGCTGTCCATGGAAATGACTACCTGGACCCGGACTATTCCGGGATTATGGAATTTGTGCCCCGGCTTCTGACCGGGAGAAGAATCAATCTGCAGGGGTATATCAAGGGGGATAAGCTGCTCTCCTACTTCTGTGAACTTACCGGCAGAAAGCAGCTGGACGAATCCGTGGTAAAGCTTGTGATTCCCGCAGTGGACCTCATAAGCGGCCAGACCCTGTGTTTTACCAATTCAGAAACAGTCAGGCCGCAGATGCATGTGAGATGGTCCTGGGACGCCTATCTGTGTGAAGCCATGATGGCCAGCTCCAGCGTGCCGGGAGTATTTGCCCCCAGAAAAATCGGGTCCTGCCTTCTGGTGGACGGAGGCGTTACCCACAACCAGCCGGGCGGGCTTTTGAAAGCAGCCGGGGTGTGGCCCGTCATAGCCGTGGACGTAGGGGCGCCGTATTCGGCGCCGGATGATGATTCGGTCATTGAAGTACTTTCCCATTCATTTTCCATTATGGGAAGCCTTCTGGAAGAAGGCCGTCCACCGTCAGAGGCACTCCGGCTCCATCTGCCCCTCCCGGAAGATGCCGGACTGCTCTCATTTGATAAAATGGAGGCATGTGTGGAGATTGGATACCAATATACCAGGAGGATGGTTCCCACAATCAGGAAGGTGCTGGACAGGGAAGGACTTCCTGGTGTCTAGAATCCGCCTGGCCCTCAGTTCCGGCAGATGTCCAACTCCTTCATCTTTCCGGCATTTTAAACCCTGCAAGGGCCTGGTTCAGATAGTCATTAAAGGGCTTCATTTTCAGGAAAATATCCACGGCCAATTGTAAGAACTGTTCCGTATCCCCAACAATTGAATCGCTGACCGGATATTCCAGGTACCAGCTTTTAAATTTCAGATATTCTGCCATAGGATGTTCCCTGTCGTAGCCGCGGGGGACATTTTTAAGTGCCATGCCCCTGACCGTGAAGGTTTCCTTGAAATCAGGAGACTGGATAACCTGTTCCCACTGGCCGGGATGCGTAAGGATATGGTCCCGTATCATGGCGGTTGCATCCTTAAACATATCCGTGAAAAGCCCTCCTCCTAAAAAGGACTGGCCGCCGGGTTTTATCATGATATAATATCCCACCGGGATGGGAAGCTTCCCTTTCGAGGAAATATGGGCGCGGAAGGCCGGATTATAAGGGGATTTGTCATGACTGAACCGCGTATCCCTTACCAGCTTAAAGGTCAGGTCCCTGGGATTCTGGTGCAGGATGCTGCGGTCGGTTTTCCCAATCCTGTAAATCAGTTCCTGGATCAGGCCCTCAAATTCAGTCTTGGCTTTCTGGAATCCCTCTTTATGGGAGTGATACCATTGGCGGTCGTTGTTATGGTTTAATTCAGTCAGGTATCTTAATATTGTGTTGTCCGTCATTGACAGTCCCTCCTATGCGTTTTTTACGAATGACAGTGCCGCGGATCCTAAAAAACTGGAAAAGAACTGTTTTGTCCGTTCCGGTGATTCATACATCCGGCAGAATGTAAAATGGGAAGCAAGGCCATCAATGTCTTCCATGGCGTTCTTAAAATTCTCGGCTGTTTCGGGATTGATTTCCTTTGCAACGGTATAATCCAGGGCCTGGGGATCCAGCCGCCGGCTTTTAATGGCATAGTTTATCCGGCTGGCACAATGGCATGTCCCGGAGCCGTATTCGCCGCAGTATTCGGTGAGGAAACCGGCCATTTTCCTGCGTATCCTGGAAAGGCGCTGGCGGTAAGCTTCCGGCGTCATGTTGAGTATGGTCCCGGCTGTGTGGCTGTCTAATTTGAACATGGTGCCCAGGATGAAGATACAGCGGCTTTCCATATCAAGACATTGGAGCATTACATTGGTACAGGACATTTTCAGCTCCTCTGCAAGAAGCTCCTTGTCAACGTCCTGGGTCAGGTCAGGAAGATCCCCGGGCATTCCGCAGCGGATATCATTCCCATAGAATTCAAAATCCAGCGGACGTCCGGCAAACATATGCTTTTTGTAGTTAATCAGGTGGTTGGTGGCAATGCGGAAGACCCAGGTGGAGAAGCTGCTCTCCTTCTTAAAAGAGGAAAGGTGGGTCATCACCTTCAGAAGGATGTCCTGGGACGCGTCCTCGGCGTCAGGAAATGTCCCAAGCATCCGCAGGGAGAGATTGAAGACCATGTCCTGTATGCTGCCGATCAGCGCCTCAAGGGATTCCCTGTCCCCGGCAGCGGCCTTGTCAATTAATTCTGATACATTCTGGTTTTTATTCATTTTCTTATACCTCCTTATTAATTAGACAAGGCATTGGGGGATGTGTGACAGATAAATCTTATTATACAGTCATATCTGGTGTCCCGTATAGTTCTTTTTGAAACCTTACCGCAAAAGTTCAGATGGTACCTCCTCCATAGGCGGGTATCATGTCAATAAAGTCCATACCTGGCCTATCATGAAACGGATTATCTGGAAAGCCGGAGCCTTTCATGATATATTTAATACAGATGCCGTAAGCCACACTCTTGACGGAAAAGGAGCCAGCCCATGCTGATGGTAGAAAAGAAGTGTCCCTGGTGCGGACGTGAGATTGCTAAGCCTAAGTTTTACCGTGGCACATGTGAACATTGCCGGAATGTCTATGAAAGTTTTGTCTTTACTTATGAGAGAAGCCGTTTTACCGGAAAGGTCAGATGGCGGGGGGAGATGAGCCTGCCTGTTTCTTATCTGGTGAGGCTGCTGATTGTGGCGTTTTTCGGGTGGAATGCCCTGCGTGTGCTCCGTCACAGCCATGGGATGTCCCTGTTGCAGGCAGTCATGGCCCTGGCATTTGTTTATTTAATGTTCATCCAGCCCACCCATGTCTATTTGAAAAAAGTGGAAGGAAAAGAAGGCGGGGGACAGCCGGTTTTAGAGGAGGAGTGTATACGAAGGGCCGTATTCCTTTCCGGAGAACCTGTTTATTCATATTATAATACCAGGATGGAAATGGAGATACTGGATCCCGGCGATGCATCTTCTCTTGGAAGGAAGGATGCTGTCTTTCATTTAGCGGAAAATCTGGATGTCATCATGGAGATACCGCCGGATTATCCGGAATATTTTCAACGGCCGGGCATGCCCTTTAAACTATATGACAGGAATGGAACGTGTGTGAACCATGGGATTACGCAGGAATTGTACAGCGAAAACCCGGATCTGTTCCAGGTGCAGCTTAGTCTGTCCGGTCAGGACGGAAAGCTGGATAAAAAAAGTTTTTATCTGGCCTGCGTACCGGTGGTATCGGCGGAGGGAGATATGGAAGGCGGCGGGATTGGCAGTAGCAGAGATGCCGCCCACAGAAACGGACCTTCGGTCGAAAATAAGCTTTTATACGCCATCGTAGACTCCTATGACGGCATGGAAAGCCTGAAGACAGGCGATGCGGTCTATGAGATGATGCTGTATCACTGCAGGGAGATTCAGAAGACAATGCTTCTTCCCGCCGCCATACGCCTGTATAGGGAGGATGGAAAGTTTGTGGGAGGGGGTACGGTTACCTATTATTATTCTAAGCGGTATGTATTTGAAAATAAGAGAAAGTAAATTAGGAAGGTGATGGAAATGATGGAACAGATGTCATTGTTTGATGACCGCGAGGTCTATAATCCCCTGGCAAGCCGGCTCAGGCCGGATGACCTGGACGGGTTTGTGGGGCAGGAACATCTGCTGGGAAAGGGAAAGATACTCCGCCAGCTCATAGAGCAGGACAAGATCCCGTCCATGATATTCTGGGGACCGCCGGGGGTGGGCAAAACCACGCTTGCAGGTATCATAGCCCATAAAACCCATGCTGAATTCATTAATTTCAGCGCGGTCACCAGCGGTATAAAGGAGATTAAGGAGGTGATGGCCCAGGCTGAGAACAGCCGGAGGATGGGGATTAAGACAGTGGTATTCGTGGACGAGATCCACCGCTTTAATAAGGCACAGCAGGACGCCTTCCTCCCCTATGTGGAAAAGGGAAGCATCATACTGATTGGGGCAACCACGGAGAACCCTTCCTTTGAAATCAACGGCGCCCTCCTTTCACGGTGCAGGGTATTCGTGCTCCAGGCCCTGACCCAGGAAAATCTTTCCAGCCTGCTGAAAAAGGCTTTAAAGAGTCCCAAGGGGCTGGGTTATCTGGATGTGGATATTGATGACCATATGCTGGATATGATAGCCCAGTTTGCGGCGGGAGATGCCAGGACCGCCCTCAATACCCTGGAGATGGCTGTGACCAACGGGGAAATAAGTGCGGATAAGACCGCGGTTACCATGGAGGTGCTGAAGCAGTGCATTGGGAAGAAAAGCTTCCTCTATGATAAGAAGGGGGAGGAGCACTACAATATCATTTCCGCACTCCACAAGTCCATGCGCAACTCTGACCCGGATGCAGCGGTTTACTGGCTGGCAAGGATGCTGGAGGCAGGGGAGGACCCTCTGTACGTGGCAAGGCGGTTAATCCGGTTTGCCAGTGAGGATGTGGGGATGGCGGACAGCCAGGCCCTGCCCCTTGCGGTGGCAGCATACCAGGCATGTCATTTTCTGGGTATGCCTGAGTGCAATGTACATCTGAGCCATACGGTCATTTACCTGTCCATGGCCCCCAAGTCCAATTCCGCCTATGCGGCCTATGAGACAGCCAAAGAGGATGCCCAGGCAACCATGGCAGAAACAGTCCCCTTGAACATAAGGAACGCGCCCACGAAGCTGATGGAAGAACTGCATTATGGGGAGGGGTATGTATATGCCCATGACACAGGGGAGAAGATGGCCCGCATGCAGTGCCTTCCGGATGCGCTTATAGACAGGGAATATTACCATCCAAACGGCCAGGGGAAGGAGCCGGAAATTAAAAGGCGTCTGGAACAGATAAGACAATGGAAATCCGGACAATCGGCAGAAGTGTGACAAAGATAAAGCGGCCGTATCCGTGGCTTCCCGATGGGAAGTGAAACGGATGAAAGCCGCTTTTTTAATATGTTTCCTTGTTTATATAGACTTTAATTATAAAGACTTTAATTATAAAGACTTTGCCTCAATACATCCAGCAGATATGCCATGTCCACTGGTTTGGATACAAACCCGGTCATGCCGGCCTGGACAGCAGCATCAGAGTCTTCCTTAAAGGAATTGGCAGTCATGGCAATGATGGGAATGGAGCTGCCGGCCGGATCCGCGCTGGCCCGGATCCGTCTGGTTGCCTCCAGGCCGTCCATCACCGGCATGCGTATATCCATAAGGATTACATGATACGTGCCGGCCGGGCTTTTAGTAAAATGCTCCAGCGCTTCCAGTCCATTGGATACGCGTTCTACATTGGCCCCATTCATCTGAAGCAGCTCGGTCGCGATTTCTGCGTTCAGGTCATTGTCTTCAGCAAGCAGGATCCGCATACCGTCCAGGGGGGCGGCCCCGGGCGTTTTTGGCTCTGGGACTGAGGGCGCAGGGTCCTCAGGGGATGCGGACAGCTGAAATACAACCTGAAAATAAAACTCAGCCCCCTTGTGAGGGGAACTCCTTACCTTCAGCTCACCGCCCATGGCGTTTACAATATTGCTGCTGATGGGAAGGCCAAGGCCTGTCCCGGCGCTTTTTGCACTGGAAGACCCAATCTGTTCAAAGGAATCGAAAATCTTTTTCTGGTATTCTTCCGCAATCCCGATGCCGTTGTCCTTTACTGAGAAGAGGAACGCTGCCTTGGTTTCATCGGATTCTGTTTCCTGGACAAGGAGTTTTACCTGGCCGTTCTCAGGCGTGAATTTGACTGCATTGGACAGCAGGTTGACCAGTACCTGCCTTAAACGGACAGGGTCGCCCTGGATATCGGAATGGATGATCCCTAAATCCACTGTGAACAGGATGCCTTTGGATTCCGCCTGGCTGCGCATCATCCCCTCCAGGTCTGATAACAGGTGGCGGAGGTTGAAACTCTCGTCCATGATTTCCATTTTCCCATTCTCAATCCTGGACATGTCCAGAATATCGTTAATGAGGGACAGCAGGTACTGGGAGGAGGACAGTATCTTTTTTAAATTTGTCTCCACCCGTTCAGGCAGCCGTTCCTCCATACAGGTCAGGTTTGCCAGCCCCATGATGGCGTTCATGGGTGTACGGATTTCGTGGCTCATCCTGGATAGGAACTCTCCTTTGGCCCGGCTTTGGGCTTCTGCTTTTTCAAGCTCCCCCTGAATCATGGCGTTCTTAAGCCGCGCCTTCATGATGAAGAGGATGGATATGGCTGACAGCAGTACAAACGCACTGAAGATAGCTATAAAAGCCACTGGGTTGGCATAAATCAGCTCACCCATTGTCATGGACGAGTACCCCATGGATACCAGATTACGGTCGGAAATGGAATTCTTTTCCTCTTCAGACAGGCTGGAGATGGATTTATTCAGGATTGTCATCAGATCCGGATTAATGGGGCGGTCCATTGCAAAGCTGATTTCCATGTTATTGTTGATACTGCTCAGCGGTATGATGTTGGTATACCTGTGCATCTGCATCTCATGTTCGATTGCAGGGGAAATACCATATACAAAATCAATCTCCCCCCGGTTAACAGCATCCAGGTAATCACGCGGCGTGGCAAAGCAGCGCACCTGTGCAGCGGAAACAGAATCCGGAAGACGGCATCCGGCCATGATTCCGGCTGTCAGACCCTCGGAGGGATAGTTGGCGGATTTGTTTTTGACAATGATATTATTAAGCGTTATATAGGATTTGGAAACCGCAAGGCCGTCAGCGGCAGCCGATTCCTGGGAATCCAGATAATAGCCCAGCATATCAGCCTTTCGATCCTTTACCAGTTGTACGGCCTCCCCGTAGGTATCCGTAAACACATAATTGAAGGACAGGCCGGAATAATCCGAGATGTTTTCCAGCAGGTCGGGAAGGATTCCGCTGTGATGGTCTGTTTCATCGCCCAGGCAATAGAACGGATGCCAGGCATTTACCACGGCAACGGTTACGGCCTGTTTGGATGCAATGTAGTCCTGTTCCTCACTGCTGAACTGGATTTTGGAATTATTAATATTGTTAAAGTTCCTGTCATAATGTTCTTCAGCAAATTTGGGGTCGGAATTAAGGATTTTCTCAAGTCCCATGTTCAGCCCGTCCAGTATATCATCATTTCCGGCATGGGTTACGATATAATAAGGCTGCGCCGGAAATTCCGCAGCAACCCGGTAATGGTCGGCTTCCGATTCATTGCCCAGAAGAAGGTCCACTTCCCCGGCTTCCAGGAAGCGGTACATGTTGCCGTCCCCTCCAATCTCCTTAGAGGAATAGGTACGGATACCGCACTGGAGGTTATTGATCAGGAGGAAATCCCGGAGTCTTTGGCGTTTTTCAAGGGCATTTTCATATACACCGATTATCTTGCCGTTCAGGGTGCTGGGTTCGTAGCTTTTTATGTCCTGGTCATCTTTGTTGCAGAGAAGTACTGCTTTACTGTTGCCCATACTGTATTTGGGGTAGGCAATCTGGGACTCATAGCCGTTCAGATGAAAGATACCCCCTAATAAGTCATATTTTCCTGCAAGGAATTCATCCAGGAGGAAATCCGGGTCAACGCTTACATATTCATAATCCCAATTGTTGTATTTTGCGATTTCATTGAGATAATCGACCATAAGTCCCTTGTAATTGCCATATGCATCAGGATAACATATGCCAGGTACGGGTGAAAATGCCACGGTAAGGGTCCGCGCATCCGCATCCGGTATGTCTTTGTAGGCCGCCGGGGCAGAAGAAGGACTGGAAGCATAAATAATGCCTGTCCACAATGGGGACAGGGAAAGGACAAGAGCCATGATTATTATAATTGTACCCGCACCGCGGTGACGTTTTTCCATGTCAGCACCTCATACCATAGACTACACTATTGGATTATTCTATCACATTTATCATGAAAGAGGCAACCGCATGGTAGGTTATTTGCCAGAAATAATTAAGAAAACCGTTCTTGTTTTTGTTTTTTGCCATGTTATACTGAATCCATGAGATAGAAGATAATGGAAAAGGAGGAGAATATCAGATGCGGGAATATAAGTCCGTTGTAATCGCCCTGATTGCAGCTGTCAGTGCAGTTGCCTGTGTGAGCATTTTTACAGGAGGTCTGGTGGACTACAAGAAAACGGGAGGGGGAAGCGGGATTACGGCCACCGGGTCAGCAAGCTGTGATTTTGAATCTGACCTGATTGTGTGGAGGGGAAGCTTCTCTGTCCACGGAGATACGCCGAAGGAGGCATACAGCACCATTAAAAAGGATGCGCAGCTGGTGAAAAAGTACCTGGAAGAAAACAGTGTGGACGAAGATGAGATGGTATTCAGCTCCATCAACATTTCCCAGACCTATACATCAAGATATGATGAAGAGGGAAGATATCTGGGAGAGGAACAGGACGGCTATGACCTGACGCAGGGCATGACGGTCACCTCCCATGATATTGACAAGGTAGAGGAAATCTCCAGGGATATCACCACGCTGATTGAGGCAGGGGTGGAACTGGAATCCGAACAGCCGGAATACTATTACACAAAGCTGGATGAAATGAAGCTGGATTTAATTGAGAAGGCAACGGCCAATGCTAAGAACCGGATTGATATCATGGCGGCGGGAACGGGCGGAGCCCCCGGAAAGCTTCTGAGCGCCAACCTGGGCGTGTTCCAGATTACGGCGAAGAATTCCAGTTCCGAGTCGTACAGCTATGACGGGGTGCTGGATACCAGTTCAAGGTCCAAGACCGCGATGATTACGGTCCGGCTGAATTACAGCGCCCAGTGAGGACCGGCATGGAATCCTGCGAAGCATGCAGCCGGCAATCGGTAATCTGGGCCGGATGGTTATGGTAATCACTAAAATCCCGCCCAACGATTCCGCGGCATACGAATGGTTTCTAAGTCAGAATTACCCTGCCGGGGATATCAAGGTAATCATGGCAGACCTGATCCATGGCAATCGCGATGAAATGATTATACTTGAACGGTTGGAAACAGATTATTTTTCTGGGATACTGCATATATACCATGTTTCTGATGAAGGAGATGTGGTTGAAATCTATGAAGATGATGTAGGGGAGGTGCAGTTAGGATGGAGATGGTATTACCTATATAAGGATATGGATGACAGTCTGTATTTTGGCGGGGAATATTAAAAGTGTGCAGACCGGTTTATAATACAACCTGTCTGTACGGTCAAGCAGTTGGAACTGCCTGACGTTCTGTTTCATGCGAAGTAATAGTACTCCGTACCCTGTATGGAAATTGTCATGCTGGGATGATTAAGGATATTCCTGATATCCCTCAGTATATTTTTTAATGATTCCATAAATACTTCTTGCGTTTCAACCTCCACAGGATTTCTCACGGTTGTAATTACATGAGCATATTCTGTCAGTCTGCATCCCCTTATTTCTCCACAAACCAGGTTTTTTCTATCGATGAGACCTGTTATATATTTACTGCTTCTTAGAAATTCCTTGTCCGCACACTCTTCCCATAAATGGGACAGATATTCATCGGTATAAAATCTTGTGTCAATTCCAAAAATCGTTATTATATATCTTTCGGTTTTCATAATTCAACCTTCGGTTTTTTATTATTATAATATGTCTTATGAAAGGATTTGCCACAAATCAATTCCAGACCAACAGGGCGTTCGTTCGGTATCCCCCAAATCAGCCATCTGATATCCGGCAACACCTATTTTGTCCCATCCTGCGGCTATATCTTTCTGGTAACGCAACGGGAAGTATCAGCGGGCCGTTTCCTTGCCCCCTGTCAAGGAACATATGGAAATAAAAGCGGCGTTCCTATCTTCCTATATGGAAGTTAGTAAACGCCGCCTGTGCGGTGGTACATGGTACCTTTCTATTCCTTATGCAGAAGGACTACTCCCCCAGTGGTTTCACCTTCTCCACATAGATTTTCCTGAACAGGATGGAACTCAGTACCACGGAGGTGATTTCAGCCAGGGGGATGGAATACCATACGGCATGGAGTCCGAATGCCCGGGCAAAGAAGTAGGCCAGCGGGAGGATACATACCAGCTGTCTGGCGATGGATACAATCAGGCTGTATACGCCGTTGCCCATGGCCTGGAAGACAGAACCCACGATGATGCAGTAGCCTGCAAAGAGGAAGCTGAGGCTTATGATCCTGAGGGCAGGTACTCCGATGGACAGCATGTCCGCGTCCGCCTGGAACAGCTCAAGCAGCTGGGGCGTCATAAGCTGGAATACGGCCAGGCCGATGAGCATGATAAAAACTGCGATACCGATACTCAGGCGGATGGTTTCCATGATACGCTTTTTGTTACGGGCGCCGTAATTGTAAGCAATAATAGGAATCATACCGTTGTTCAGCCCGAATATGGGCATGAAGATAAAGCTCTGAAGCTTGAAATATACGCCAAAAACGGCTACGGCTGTTTCCGAGAAGCTGATAAGGATTTTATTCAGTCCAAAGGTCATGACGGAACTGATGGACTGCATTATAATGGAAGGAACACCCACCTGATAGATGATGGAAATGGTCCTGCCGTGTGGGGAAAATCCTTTGAAGCTGATGCGCACATCCTTGTTTTTTGCATGGTTCAGGATGGCGGCTAAGACCATGGCAACAATCTGTCCGAATACAGTGGCAGCGGCAGCGCCACGGATTCCCATGGCAGGAATGCCAAGAAGCCCGAATATCAGGATCGGGTCCAGTATGATGTTGATGATGGCGCCGGTGCCCTGGGTAATCATGCAGTAGAAGGTCTGGCCCGTGGACTGGAGGATACGCTCGAACATCATTTCCCCGAACAGGCCGAAACTGAAGATACATACAATCTGCAGATATTGGATTCCATATTCAATGATGACCGGGTTATCTGTCTGGCTCTCGAAGAAGATACGCGCCCCGAATATTCCGAACAGGGCAAAGAACAGGAAGCTTACGAATGCCAGGAACAGGCCATTGACAGCGGCCAGGTTGGCATTTTTTGCATTCCGTTCCCCCAGGGAGCGGGACAGAAGGGCATTGACACCCACACAGGTTCCTGCGGACACTGCAATCAGCAGGTTCTGGATGGGAAATGCCATGGAAACAGCAGTGAGGGCTGCCTGGTTAATCATGGATACAAAAACACTGTCCACGATGTTGTAAAGCGCCTGGACCAGCATGGAAATGATCATCGGCAGGGACATGGTAACCAACAGCCTCTTAACGGGCATGGTGCCCATCTTATTCTCTTGTGACATGTAATGACATCCTTTCTCGTTTGTACATGAAAGCTATTGTAGCATTTTCTATATGGTAAAGTCAATGGCATGAAAAGGTCTTGTCCAGGTATTATCTGATGTTATGTAAAACAGGTGACATTTGATTAATATATGCTGGACATGGCGGAATATCTGTGATATCATAAAATAGTAATAATTACTATTATTAAGCAAACGAAGATCAGTAAGAGAAAGGGGTAGGGTTATGGCAGTATACCGTTGCAGGTTCTGTGGTTCAGTGTATGATGAGGAGAAAGAAGGAACAAAGGTCAGTGAACTTCTGGTCTGTCCTGTGTGCAGGGTGGCTTCTGATAAGATGGTGCTGGCTGGCGGCGGGGCAGATGAGCCTGCGCCAGATGAGGAATCCTCCGGAGGGCCGGGCCAGTCAGTACACGGCCTGGGACAGGAAACAGCAGCGGCAGGGCGGAATGGGACACAGCCCGCACCGGCAGATACGGTTTCCTCCGGTCATATTACCGGGGAAGCGCCCGGGTATGACCCGGAATATGCCAGGGTGGGGACGGACAGCCGCTACATGGATGAGATTCATGAGATGGCGGTAAAGGGCCAGTCCATCATTGCCGCCATGGGTACCCAGATGCCCATGCCGGGGTGGGACGACATCCTGTTTTTAGGGGCACAGTTAAATCCTATGCCGTTAGATGAGCATGCCCCGGTTAAGACGGAGACCATTATCGGGAAACATGCAAGGAAACCCATGGTACTGGAGCATCCGGTGTATATCTCCCATATGTCCTTTGGCGCCCTGTCAAAGGAGACCAAGACCGCGCTGGCAAAGGGAAGCGCAATGGTGCGTACAGCCATGTGTTCTGGCGAGGGAGGAATCCTTCCGGAAGAGAGGGAGGCCGCATACCGGTATATTTTTGAATATGTACCCAACCTTTATAGTGTGACAGAGGAGAACTTAAAGAACGCGGATGCCATAGAGATTAAGATTGGACAGGGGACAAAGCCTGGCATGGGAGGCCATCTGCCGGGGAAAAAGGTGACGCCTGAGATTGCGGCGGTCAGGAACAAGCCCCTGGGGCAGGATGTGATCAGTCCCTCACGCTTTCCGGGTATTGACACCAGGGAGGACCTGAAGGCGCTGGTGGAAAAGCTTCGTGAGGAATCAGACGGAAGGCCTATAGGCATTAAGATTGCGGCGGGCCGGATTGAGCGGGATCTGGAGTACTGTGTGTTTGCCGGGCCGGATTTCATAACCATTGACGGCCGCGGCGGCGCCACTGGGGCCAGCCCGAAGCTGATCCGGGACGCCGCCAGTGTCCCCACCATATATGCCCTGTACCGCGCCAGGAAGTACCTGGATGAAGCGGGGGCGGACATTGACCTTGTGATTACAGGGGGACTCAGGGTATCCTCTGATTTTGCCAAGGCCCTGGCCATGGGAGCGGATGCGGTTGCCATTGCCTCTGCAGCCCTGATTGCCGCCGCCTGCCAGCAGTACCGCATCTGCGGCACCGGCATGTGCCCGGTGGGCGTGGCGACCCAGGATGAGGAACTGCGCCGCCGTCTGCCAGGAGAAGCCGCCGCCATGAGGGTCGCTAACTTCCTGCGGGTATCCCTGGATGAGATTAAGACATTTGCAAGAATTACAGGCCATGACGATATCCATGATATGGATGTGGATGACCTGTGCACCATCAACCGGGAAATCTCTGGATTTACCAATATAAGGCATGCCTGATTAGCAGTATGTCCTGTAAACCTGCTCGAAAATCTCCACATGGTGCCGCTCATCCAGTATGATACGGCGCAGGATATCTGTGATATTCTCGTCCCGTATGTAGGCAATCTGATGCTGGTATTTGCTGATGGCGGCCTTCTCACTGTTGATGGCATTGTGCATCAGCGCCGGGAGTTCGCTGGGGTATTGGTTGTAGCTGGGGGACCAGTAGGTTTTTTTACAGCCGTAATGGGTCCACATCCTTGGGGCTTCCCCCAACTGCAGCGCCAGTTTTCCGAAAATTTCCAAATGATGCATTTCCACAATGCTTACCTTGCGGAATATAGTGGCAATCTCATCCTTTTCTTCCATAATCAGGTTATTATATACATACAGGCTGATGGCGGACATTTCAGAGTTAAGGCCTCCGATGTTGTCCAACATGGCCTTGGCATAGGCGGGATTTTTCATTTCGACCTTAATGGGCGGATAGGGAAGGTCGGCTGTGTATCGGAAATCGTCCATGGATAACATGCTATGCTCCTTTATGATATTAAGATTCCATAGTCCAATGTATGAAAAAGGACGTCTGAATATACAAATTTTCTAAAAATGAAAAGTGACAAATTTTAGTTCTTGACTTTATCACGCCGATGTACTATTTTAGTAGATAAATAATTAAAAGCAATGAAAGAGACTCTTGCCTGAGGAATGTAACAGGAAGGGGGCGTCACCGACTGAGAGCGCCGCCGCGCAGGACTGGGCGAAGGGAACACTCTGGAGCTGGTATATTGAAGCGGTTCTGTCCGTACACGGCCAGGACTGACAGTAGGTATACCCGTTGCACACGTTACGTGCAGAGAGAGGAGAACGGACACCTTATGAAGAATGGCGCTGATTTGCGCAGTGCAGCGCTGTCATACAGGTCAAGGTCTCAATGCGGGTGGTACCGCGGGAATGTCTTATGGATGTAATCCCGTCCCGGAATGCAGTTACTGTGTTCCGGGGCGTTTTTTATTGCAGGAAAATGTTCTTACAGGAAAATATTCTTATAGGCAAATGTTCTTGCAGGAAAATGTCCCGGAACCGGATGTCACTGGCGCGTTACAAAATAATAAAACCAATCCAGCGCCAGATTGCAGGCCAGAACGTACCGGTGTGAGGTCTTTATCCAGATAGGGGATTTCTATCCTCATGCACATGCCGGACGTTCCGAAAGGAGCGAATACCATGGAATTTATCAGCGGAGTAAGGGAAAAGGAAGTCCTGGGAATCCAGGAAGTGATAAGTGGGAATCATGAGGGCAGGACGGTCCGCATGAACGGAACCGTGCACACCATACGCCACATGGGCGAGGTGGCATTTGTAATCCTCAGGAAAGCGGAGGGGCTGGTGCA
The DNA here is from genome assembly GCF_022440595.1 of Enterocloster sp. OA13. Classification (NCBI taxonomy): domain Bacteria; kingdom Bacillati; phylum Bacillota; class Clostridia; order Lachnospirales; family Lachnospiraceae; genus Enterocloster; species Enterocloster sp. OA13. The sequence continues at coordinate 71,417 of NZ_JAKNTF010000001.1, forward strand.
GTGCGTGTGCGAGGGAGCTGCCGGGGATGTGGATATAAAAGATTTAAAGGAAGAATGCGCGGTAGAGGTAAAGGGCGCTGTGAGGAAAGAGGAAAGGGCGCCCCATGGATTTGAAATCCGTCTGGAGGATATAAGGATCCTGTCCCGTCCCGCGGACACCATGCCTATCCCGGTGAACAAGTGGAAGCTTAACACTTCCCTGGAGACAAAGCTGGCACTGAGGCCCATTTCCCTGCGCAATATAAGGGAGCGGGCAAAATTCAAGATTCAGGAAGGAATCGTAAGGGGATTCAGGGATTACCTGTTCAGTCAGGGCTTTACGGAAATACACACGCCTAAAATCGTGGCCAGGGGGGCGGAAGGCGGTTCCAATGTGTTCAAGCTGGATTATTTCAATAAAAAGGCGGAGCTTGGACAAAGTCCCCAGTTTTATAAACAGACCATGGTGGGTGTTTATGACCGTGTGTTTGAGACAGCGCCTGTGTTCCGGGCGGAAAAGCATAACACCACCCGCCATCTGAACGAATACACCAGCCTGGATCTTGAGATGGGCTATATCGATGGATTTGAAGACGTGATGGACATGGAGACAGGCATGCTCCAGTATGTCATGGAACTGTTAAGGAAGGAGTATGGGAAGGAACTGGATATACTGAAGGCAGGGCTTCCCGATGTGAGCCGGATCCCCGCAGTGCGCTTTGACGAGGCTAAGAAGCTGGTGTCTGGGAAATACAACAGGAAAATACGCAACCCATATGACCTGGAACCTGAGGAGGAGCTGCTGATTGGCCGTTACTTCAAAGAAGAGTATGGAAGCGATTTTGTGTTTGTGACCCATTACCCTTCTAAAAAGCGCCCCTTCTATGCAATGGATGACCCGGAGGATTCCAGGTTTACCCTCAGCTTTGACCTTCTGTTTAAGGGGCTGGAGGTTACCACGGGCGGACAGCGGATCCACGACTACCACGCTATCCTTGAGAAGATAGGGAAGCGGGATATGGACAGGGAGGATATAGAATCCTACCTGATGATTTTTAAATATGGAATGCCGCCCCACGGCGGCCTTGGAATCGGCCTTGAGCGGCTGACCATGCGGCTTCTGGATGAACAGAATGTAAGGGAGACCTGTATGTTCCCCCGTGACGTGACAAGGCTGGAACCGTAGCGCGATGTGACAAGGCTGGAGCCGTAGATGGTATGGATGCGCAGCAGTCTGCAGATAGAAAGGAGTAAAAATCATGGCAAATATCATAGATGACGGGACCATTGAGTATGTGGGTATCCTGGCCAAGCTGGAGCTTTCGGAGGAAGAAAAGCAGGAAGCCAAAAAGGATATGGGACGCATGCTGGATTATATTGACAAGCTGAATGAACTGGACACAGAGGGAGTGGAACCCATGACCCATATCTTTCCTGTGAGCAACGTGTTCCGGGAGGATGTGGTGTCTGGCGGGGAGGACCGTGACAATATCCTTGCCAATGCGCCGGAACAGAAGGATGGGGCGTTCAAGGTCCCGAAGACCGTATAGGGAGTCAGAGCAGGAGGACAGGAAGAATGGGATTATCAGAATTAACCGCCCTTGAACTGGGCAGGTATATTAAGGAGGGCCGGGTGACTGCCGTAGAGGCTGTCCAGGCGGCCCTGGAGCGGATAAAGGCATTGGAGCCGTCCATCCACGCATATGTGACCGTGGATGAGGAGGGAGCGTTAAAACGGGCGTCAGAGGTACAGGGACGGATTGAGGCAGGAACCCTTACCGGTCCCCTGGCCGGGGTGCCCATGGCCGTGAAGGACAACATGTGCACAAAAGGACTTAAGACCACCTGCAGTTCCAGGATACTATACAATTTCATACCCACCTACACGGCCCAGGCAGTCCTTAACCTGGAACAGGCAGGAGCCGTGATTCTGGGAAAGACCAACATGGATGAGTTCGCCATGGGGAGCACCACGGAAACCTCGGCCTTTGGCGTCACCAGGAATCCCTGGAACCCGGAACATGTTCCGGGCGGTTCCTCAGGCGGTTCCTGTGCGGCTGTGGCTGCCGGTGAATGCTTTTACGCCCTTGGCTCGGATACCGGCGGTTCCATCCGCCAGCCCAGTTCCTTTTGCGGCGTCACGGGAATCAAGCCGACATACGGGACCGTGTCCCGCTACGGCCTGATTGCCTATGGTTCATCCCTGGACCAGATCGGGCCTGTGGCAAAGGATGTCTCTGACTGCGCGGCCATACTGGAAACGTTGGCAGGCCACGACCCAAAGGACAGCACCTCTGTCAGACGGGACAGCTATGACTTTACCTCCGCCCTTGTGGATGATGTGAAGGGCATGCGCATCGGCGTCCCGGAAAGCTATCTGGGAGAGGGCCTGGATCCTGAGGTAAGGGAAGCGGTGCTGGAAGCGGCCCGGGTGTTAAAGGAAAAGGGAGCCGTGGTGGAAACCTTTGATCTGAAGCTGGTGGACTATGCCATCCCTGCCTATTATGTTATCGCATCCGCGGAAGCCAGTTCCAATCTTTCACGCTTTGACGGCGTGAAGTACGGATACCGCACGCCGGACTATGACGGGCTTCACAGCATGTATAAAAAGAGCCGTTCCGAGGGCTTTGGGCCTGAGGTGAAGCGGCGTATCATGCTGGGATCCTTTGTATTAAGCTCCGGTTACTATGACGCATATTATCTGAAGGCGCTGCGCACAAAGGCCCTGATTAAACAGGAATTTGACCGTGCCTTTGAGCGCTTCGACGTAATCCTGGCGCCTGCGTCCCCGGACACGGCCCCGCGTCTTGGGGAATCCCTCAGGGATCCCTTAAAAATGTATCTGGGCGACATTTACACCATTTCCGTGAACCTGGCAGGCCTGCCAGGGATAAGCGTTCCCTGCGGCAGGGATTCAAAGGGACTTCCCATCGGCCTGCAGCTTATTGGGGACTGTTTTAAGGAAAAGGATATCATCCGGGCAGCCTATGCATATGAATGCACAGGAAAACGGGAGATGCCGGATATGTCCCATTTGGATGTACATTCCGGGAAAGAGGAGGCCATATCATGAGCAGACAGTATGAAACCGTAATCGGGTTGGAGGTCCATGTGGAGCTGGCCACCAAGACCAAGATATTCTGTTCCTGCCCCACTGCATTCGGAGGAGCGCCTAATACCCACACATGTCCTGTATGCACGGGCATGCCGGGTTCCCTTCCGGTGCTGAATAAACAGGTGGTGGAGTATGCGATGGCCGTGGGCCTTGCGGCCAACTGCCGGATTAACCAATACTGCAGATTCGACAGAAAGAATTATTTTTATCCGGATAACCCCCAGAACTATCAGATTTCCCAGCTGTACCTTCCCATATGCCACGAGGGCTGGGTGGAGATAGAGACTGCATCCGGGGTAAAGAAAAAGGTGGGAATCCACGAAATCCACATGGAGGAGGATGCAGGCAAGCTGATCCACGATGAGTGGGAGGACTGTTCCCTGGTGGATTATAACAGGAGCGGCGTGCCTTTGATTGAAATCGTATCCGAGCCGGACATGAGGGATGCCCAGGAGGTAATCGCATACCTGGAGAAGCTGCGTCTGATCATCCAGTACCTGGGCGCCTCTGACTGTAAGCTGCAGGAAGGCTCCATGCGCGCGGACGTGAACCTGTCTGTCCGTGAAGCGGGCGCCCGGGAATTGGGCACCAGGACGGAGATGAAGAACTTAAACTCCTTCAAGGCCATTGCAAGGGCTATTGAGGGGGAGAGGAAGCGCCAGATTGAACTTCTGGAGGAGGGCAAAAAGGTAATCCAGGAAACACGGCGCTGGGATGACAACAAGGAAAGCTCCAAAGCCATGCGTTCCAAGGAAGATGCCCAGGATTACAGGTATTTCCCGGACCCGGACCTGGTTCCGGTAATCATAAGCGATGAATGGATTGCGGATGTCAGGGCAAGGCAGCCTGAGCTGCGCACGGAGAAAATCGCCCGTTATATGGAAGAATACGGACTTCCCCAGTATGATGCCGGGCTGATTACCAGTTCCAAGCACATGGCTGATTTGTTTGAGGAAACGGTCAGACTGTGCAACCGTCCAAAGGAAGTGTCCAACTGGCTTATGGTGGAGGCCATGCGCCTTTTAAAGGAACATGAGATGGACACGGACGATATCCGTTTTTCACCCTCCAACCTGGCGTCCCTGATACGGATGGTGGAGCAGGGGGATATCAACCGCACGGTTGCAAAGACCGTGTTTGAGGAGATTTTTTCAAATGATGTGGAGCCGGAAACATACGTGGAGGAAAAAGGGCTGAAGGTGGTAAATGATGAAGGCGCCCTGCGCAGTGCCATTGAAAGCGTATTCGCGGCCAATCCCCAGTCCGTGGCGGACTACCATGGGGGCAAGGAAAGAGCCATGGGATATCTTGTGGGCCAGACCATGCGGGCCATGAAAGGTAAGGCGGACCCTGCCATGGTGAACCGGATTGTGAAGGAGATGCTGTCCCGCTGATTGGAGAGAAGGAATGGACGGTCCCAAAAAGGCACTCTATAAGTAAAGGCACAAAAAGAGAAGGGAAACATAAGCACAACTTTCACCAATATAAGAAATTTTTGTATTGACGGAAAGCCCCACTTGGTGTATGCTTATGTACAATGCACGAAAGTGTAAACTGGTGGCTGACAGATGTACGCCTGCTGGCTACAAAAGAGTAAAAAGAATAATGAAGGGTATCAAGGAGGATATTATGAAGCCATATGCAGAGATGACCAAAGATGAACTTGTGGCACTGCGCAAGGAACTGAAGGCACAGTACCGCGAAATGCAGGGTAAGGATTTAAAGCTGGATATGTCCAGAGGCAAGCCATGTGTGGAGCAGTTAGACCTTTCCATGGGACTGATGGATGTCCTCAGCAGCAATGATGACCTGACCTGTGAGGACGGGACCGACTGCCGCAACTACGGTGTGCTCACCGGTATTGACGAGGCAAAGGAACTGCTGGCTGACATGATGGAAGTGAATCCTTCCACGGTTATCCTGTACGGCAACTCCAGCCTGAACGTTATGTACGACACGGTATCCCGCGCCATGACCCACGGAATCATGGGCAATACCCCATGGTGCAAGCTGGATAAGGTTAAATTCTTATGCCCCGTTCCCGGATATGACCGTCATTTCGCCATCACTGAGTATTTTGGCATTGAGATGATTAATGTCCCCATGACTCCCCAGGGTCCGGATATGGATATGGTGGAAGAGCTGGTGGCATCGGATGACTCCATCAAGGGAATCTGGTGCGTTCCCAAGTATTCCAACCCACAGGGCTATTCTTATTCCGATGAGACCGTGCGCCGCTTTGCAAGGCTGGAGCCGGCAGCGCCTGATTTCAGGATTTTCTGGGATAATGCATACGGTGTGCACCATCTCTACGACCATGACCAGGACCACCTGATTGAACTCCTGGCAGAGTGTAAGCGCGCAGGCAACCCGGATCTGGTATATAAGTTTGCGTCCACCTCCAAGATCAGCTTCCCTGGTTCCGGCGTTGCGGCCCTTGCCACCTCCCACAACAACCTGGAGGACATCAAGGCACAGTTGAAGAACCAGACCATCGGCCATGACAAGGTAAACCAGTTAAGGCACGTGCGTTTCTTCGGGGATATCCACGGGATGGTGGAACACATGAGAAAGCACGCGGACATCATCCGTCCCAAGTTTGAGGCAGTGGAAGAAATCCTTGAACGGGAACTGGGCGGCCTTGGAATCGGGGAGTGGACCCAGCCAAAGGGCGGTTACTTCATTTCCTTTGATTCCCTGGACGGCTGTGCAAAGGACATCGTGGCAAGATGCAAGAAGGCCGGCGTTGTGATGACTCCTGCCGGGGCAACCTATCCATATGGAAAGGATCCTCAGGACAACAACATCCGTATTGCCCCGACCTATCCGCCGTTAGGCGATCTGGTTACCGCATCTGAGCTGTTTGCCCTGTGCGTGAAGCTTTCCAGTGTTGAGAAGCTGTTAAAGGGCATGGATTAAAGTACCCTTTTAAGGAAAATGATTCAAGTGTAAAAACAGGATCTTTATCAGATAATGATAGGGAGCGGTTCATCCATCCGGAGGGACCTGCTCCCTGTTTCCGTTTTTGCGGCTGAGCCTGCTCTGTTCAGGAAGGCCGATGCAATCATAAGCCGCTTATGCGGCAGGAACATCTGATAAAGGAGGCCAGGGGCCATGAAAGGCGCTTCAGGACGGTTTAAAGGCAAATACGATCTCTTTACCATCTATTTAGTACCAGGCGCAACGGTACTGTTAGCATCCCTTGACAGCTGGACCGACACAAACCTTTCCGTTCTTGGCAATCTGTCAGGCCATAAGTTACTGTTTGCCGTTTGGGGCATTTTTACCGGAATATACTACTGCATCTATGTCCGCTATCTCTTTAATATAGGAAGATACAGGAACATTGCCGGGAAAAGCCTGGTGTACACCGCGGCGGCATTCCTCCTTACAGCGGTTATGATTCCCTATACCCCGGAACAATATCCCTTAAAAGCCCATCTGCACGTGCTGCTGGCATTTTTATCCCCCATCCTTCTGGCATTGGGTATTGTAGGCTTCCTGCGTTTCCTCAGCAGCAGGGACAGGCCAAGGTACAGGCAGGCATGGAATATCATGTGGCTTATGGCTGCCTGCGCCTGCCTGCTCCTTTTGCGGGCAGGTTTTATCACCAGCATCCTGGAAGTGTTCCTGGTGATTGGGCTGTGCGGGTATCTGCGGTATATGGAACGGCTCCTGGTAAGCCGGTAAAACGGTGTTTCGGTGCCTGGAAAAATCCGGACGTGAAAAGAGGCGGAAAGGTCGAATCCTTTCCGCCTCTTTTCGGGCAGTAAAAACAAACCGTTTATATGGAGTGTATTAGAGATATCTCTAACACGTTAGGGGGGCATTAGAATGTGACTTCCTCATCATAGAAGCAGCATTTCAGCAGCTTTTCCATTTCAGCAGGAGTGATGGCCCTTGGGTTGGAACCCGTGCACGCATCACCTACAGCCAGTTCTGCAACGGTTGGCAGCTTATCCATGAATTCCTTCTCATCGATGATCCCGCCTTCATAGTCCCTGATGCAGGTTGGGATATCCAGAGCCTTGTTCATTTCACGGATACGTGCAATGAGGGCATCGGTCAGTTCCTCGTCTGTGTTTCCTTCCAGGTTGATGAATCTGGCAATCTTAGCATATCTTGCAGCGGCCTCAGGTTCTTTGGAGTTATATTTAATAACCTTTGGCAGGTACATTGCATTTGCACAACCGTGAACAATGTGGCCGCCTGAATATGCTGCACCGGTCTTGTGGGCCATGGAGTGGACGATTCCAAGCAAAGCATTGGAAAATGCCATTCCGGCCAGACACTGTGCATCGTGCATCTTATCACGGGCTTCCATATCACCGTTATAAGATGGTATCAGATACCCGTTAATCATCTCGATGGCATGGAGGGCTAACGGGTCCGTATACTCGCAGTTAAGGGTTGACACATATGCCTCGATGGCATGTGTCATGGCATCCATACCTGTGTGTGCGGTCAGCTTCTTCGGCATGGTCTCAGCCAGGGCCGGGTCAACGATAGCCACATCAGGTGTGATGTTGAAATCCGCAAGAGGATATTTGATTCCCTTGCTGTAATCAGTGATAACGGAAAATGCGGTCACTTCCGTGGCAGTGCCGGATGTGGAAGGAATCGCACAGAATTTTGCCTTGGTGCGCAGGGTCGGGAAATTAAATGGTATGATTAAATCGTCAAAGGATGTGTCGGGGTACTCATAGAATGCCCACATGGCCTTGGCAGCATCGATGGGTGAACCGCCGCCCATGGCAACAATCCAGTCAGGCTGGAAAGCCTCCATGGCTTTTGCGCCCTTCATGACAGTCTCAACAGAAGGATCTGGCTCAACGCCTTCAAACAGCTCTACTTCCATGCCGGCTTCCTTCAGATAATCCACAACCTTGTCCAGGAATCCGAAACGCTTCATGGAGCCGCCGCCCACAACAACAAATGCTTTCTTTCCTGTCAGTGTCTTTAATGCTTCAATCGCATCCTTGCCGTGATACAAATCCCTAGGTAATGTAAATCTCATGATAATACCTCCCAGTATATGTAAAATTTATTTAATTTGTTATTTCTTTAACAACTATATGATAGCATGGTTTGCCATGTATGGGTAGGTATGAAAAAGGAATACCGGTATTCCACCACGGATATTGTGCAATTTGTAATAAATATAAAGATAAAAAAACTATTATGGGGAGATAAGCTGTGATATACTGATAATAATTATGCAAAAGGAGGAGAGCCTGAATGAATTTTTTTATGGGTAAGAAGTTTGTGGGTCCTGGCGGGAAAAGCGGAAAAGACGGACCGGAAGTTGTCATTGACAATGGCGCGGAAAGCAATAAGAAGATGAAGCGGATGCTGCGCCCTGTTAAGTTCATAATCATCCTGGTGCTGGTGGCGGTAGCTGCCCTGGATTCCTTTTATACGCTGTCCGAGAATGAGATGGCTGTGGTCACCACCTTCGGAAGGCCTTCCAGTGTCATGACCTCAGGACCTAAGTTCAAGTATCCCTTCATACAGAAGGTGTATAAGATGTCCAAGGAAATCAGGGGCATGCCCATTGGCTACGACCCGGATTACAGTGCCCAGACAGGCGGAGCGCCGCTCATTAACAGCCATATCAATGCGTCCAGCAGGGTGGATGACGGGGAGGGCGGGCCGGAAAACACGGTATCCATTCCTTCTGAATCAGAGATGATAACCAAGGATTTCAACTTTGTGAACGTGGATTTCTATATTGAATACCAGATTGTGGATCCCATCAAGGCTTATATCAACAGCCAGTATGCCATATCCATCCTTAAGAACCTGGCCCAGTCCTATATCAGGGACACGGTGGGTTCCTACAGCGTGGACGAGGTCATCACCACCGGCAAATCCGAGATACAGGCCAGGGTCAAGGCCCTGCTTTCCGAGCGCCTGGAGCAGGAGGACATCGGAATCGGTATTGTCAATGTGACCATACAGGATGCGGAGCCTCCCACCGAGGCAGTGAACAATGCGTTCAAGGCAGTGGAGGATGCCAAACAGGGCATGGACACCAAGATAAACGAGGCCAAGAAGTACCAGTCAGAGCAGCTGCCGGCGGCCAATGCCAGGGCGGATAAGGCTGCCAGGGATGCGGAGGCTTACAGGCAGCAGCGTATCAGCGAGGCGGAGGGACAGGTATCCCGTTTCAACGACATGTATGAGGAGTACGCCAAGTACCCGCTGATCACGAAGAAGAGGATGTTCTATGAGACAATGGAGGAACTGCTTCCGGGCCTGAAGGTCATTGTCAATGGTTCGGACGGCACCCAGACCATGCTGCCCCTGGATTCTTTTGTAAGTGACAGCCAGAAGGGAGGTACCCAGGAATGAGGACACTGACAAAGTTTATGAGGAACATAGGGATTGTTGTAATCGTCCTGATGGCCGTCACCATCTTCAACCCGGTAGTGGTGACAAGGGCCAATGAATACAGCCTGATCATACAGTTCGGGAAGGTGGTGCGCATAGAGGACAGCGCAGGCCCCTCCTTAAAAGTACCTTTCCTCCAGTCCGTACAGAAGATACCCAGGTACAAGATGATATCGGACCTGTACCCCAGCGACGTGACCACCAAGGATAAGAAGGTGATGACCGTGGATTCCTTTGTCATCTGGGATATCAACGACCCGGTCAAGTACCTGTCCTCCTTAAACGCCAGCAAGGAAAAGGCAGAGGTCAGGCTGGGCAATGTGGTGTATAACTCAATCAAGAACGTGCTCAGTTCCACCAACCAGGCGGACATCATATCCGGGCGCGACGGCGACCTGGCAAAGACAATCACGGACAACATCGGCACTGCCATGGATTCCTACGGCATCCATATCTATGCAGTGGAGACAAAGAAGCTGGATCTGCCGGATTCCAACAAGGAATCGGTATACCAGCGGATGATTTCCGAGCGTAACAACATCGCGGCCCAGTATACCGCGGACGGGGAATACCAGTCCTCCCTGATTAAGAACGAGACTGACAAGACCGTGAAGGAAACCGTGGCCAAGGCCGATGCGGAGGCTGAGAAGATCAAGGCCGAGGGCGAGGCAAGATACATGCAGATATTGAGCGAAGCCTATAATGATGAGGCCAAGGCGGATTTCTATAATTACGTGCGTTCCCTGGATGCCATAAAGGCTTCCCTGAGGGGGGATAACAAGACGGTTATCCTGAACGAGGATAGTGAAATTGCGCGGATATTGTCTGGTAATTAAGTTATAGCCATGAATTGATATTATATTTGATATTATATATGGAAGAAAGACAGGTGTATTGATGAAACCCATCGATACGCCTGTCTTTGTTTGTTAAAAAAGCAAATGGATACGTGAAATGAGGTGGGATAATAATACAAAATATACATATAAAAATCCGGACTCATAGAAAAACCCTATGAAAAGTGCACGAAAGACACATTGCTTTCAATTGGATATGTATAATGAATGGCTATATAATGAAGATAACCTAAGATTGAGTCAACACTTTTACCACCCCCTGGTCTAAGATGCAATCTCCGGGAGACATCTGCGCAATAATTGTTAAAAAAATAACAAAATGATGAAGGAGGGTATTACATGGCAACTGCACAAGATTACAGCTTAAGGAAAAAGGTATTTGCGGCATCCTGGATTGTCATTTTCGTGGCAGCGGGAATTTCAGCTTATTCTGTGTTTAAAGCTTCTATTATGGAGGCCACGGGGGGAACGGACAGCCAGATTTCCATTGCTTATACCATACAACAGCTGTTTGCGGCCACACTTGGTATTTTTTCCGGCAGGGCGGTTGATAAGATCGGTCCCAGGATCGTGATTTATCTGGGAGGCTTTCTTTATGGCTTTGGCTGGCTGGTGGGAGGGCTTACCACATCGGTGCCCATGTTTTATCTGTTTTTCGGCGTGGTAAACGGAATCGGCTCCGGCCTTATCTATAATTCCTCAGTTGCCACCGGGCTTAAATGGTATCCGGAGAAAAAGGGGACCATGTCAGGACTTTTACTCATGTCGGCGTCCATCGGGCCATTCCTTACCTCCAGGTTCGGCGAAATCCTGTGCAACGGCCTGGGCCTTGGGGCCAAGGGGCTGTCGGTGATAGGGGCGGCCTATATTGTACTGGTGTGGGCAGTGGGCTGGATCATGACTGTTCCCGGCAAGGACTGGGTGGCGCCTCCCATCCCTGCCTCTGTCACGAACCTTGAAAAGGCGGACAGGGAGTACGGACCTTTGGAAATGCTTAAGACATTGCGCTTCTGGCTGATGATCGTGCTTATGTGTCTGGCCAGCATGACAGGAATCATGTTTGTAGGCGCACTTTCAGGGATTGCCCAGGCCCAGCTGGGGGTAGGGACGGCGGCAGCCTCCTGGATTGTGGGAATCAGCGCACTTGCCAACTTTGTGGGACGGATGGGATTTGGCCGTGTCTGTGACAGGCTGGGGGAGGCCAAGACCGTTTTAATCATACTGATAGTGACCATATTGTCCCTGTTCATTATGAGGAATGCATTTACAATCCCGCTTTTCATTACCTGCCTTATATTTATCGGCGCGGCCTTTGGAGGCGTCCTTGTATGCTTCCCGCCATTTACCCAGAAGGTATTTGGAATGGAGAACAGCGGGGTGAACTATGGAATCATGTTTCTTGGCTATGCATCAGGTTCCTACTTTGGCCCCCAGATTGCAGCCAAGACAAAGATGCTGGGACCGGACGGCGCGGTCATGGCCACTTCCTATGCCAATGCCTACAGTATTGCCATAGGGGTCGGGGTTGCAGGAATTGTGGTATGCCTGCTTCTCATGTATGTGAAAGGCCGTTATGCAAATCAGGTAAAGGCAGCATAAAGGAGGAGAATCGTGGATTGTACAATGAAGAATGAGTTTTCAGGTTTGACCGTCCTGGATCTGTCCAGATATCTTCCGGGCGGATATGCCACACAGGTCCTGGCTGATATGGGCGCGGAGGTCATCAAGGTGGAGGATACGGGCAGGGGGGATTTCTGCCGCCATGATGAACCAAGGATGAATGGGGAGAGCTATTATTTCACGGCGCTTGCAAGGAATAAGAAAAGCCTGTCCGTGAACCTGAAATCCGAAGAAGGAAAGGAAATATTCCGTAAGCTGGCAAGGAAGTCGGATATCATCTTGGAGAGCTTCCGGCCGGGGGTCACGGCCCGCCTGGGCATTGATTATGAACAGATAAAGGCTGTGAAGCCGGACATCATATATTGTTCTTTGTCAGGCTACGGGCAATTCCATCCCAACAGCCAGAAGGCCCTCCATGACATTAACATGCAGGCCCAGTCCGGGTACCTGTCCTTAAACGGAGGCAGGACCAGCCCGCTGCACCTGTGCGACCTGGCCAGCGGCATGGTGGCCGCCCAGGCCATGCTGGCTGCCCTTTATCAGAGAAGCGTCAGCGGGAAAGGGAATTATATTGATATTTCCATGTTTGATTCCTTTGTGTGGTGGAACAGCATGCTGGACAGCCGGTATTACTTTTATGGAGGCAGCCTTGAGGCAAGGGACCTGGAGTACCCGGCTGTGTGCTACAACATCTATGATACAAAGGATGGCGGGAAAATCGCGGTAGGGATGGTGGAGGAGAAGTTCTGGAAGGAATTCTGCCGCCTGACCGGGGCGCCGGAACTGGTGCCTGTACAGATGTGCCGCAGGCATGAGGCGCCTGAAGCATTTTCCAGGATGGAAGGAATCATGGCTTCCAGGTCACTGGCGGAATGGAAGGAATGGCTCAGTGACAAGGATCTGTGTATGGCTCCCGTGCTCAGTAAGGGGGAAGCCATCGAGGATATATTGAAACAGGATAATGGGTTGATTGAGTATCATGCCTTCCCCGGGACCGGGAAGGTGCTTCAGACAAATATCCCCCATAAAATGTCCAATCTTCCCCTGTCCCTGAAGGATGCCCTGCCGCCGCCCGCATTGGGGGAACACTCCCGGGAGCTGCTTTTAAGGCTGGGCTATACCGGGGAACAGGCAAAACGGATGGCAGAGGAAGGGGTTATTAAAGTATCAATAAAGGAGGAATAAGGAATATGGGTAAAAATTGGTTTAGTGTGGATCCTAAGGAACATCTTGGCGGTAAGGTGGCGATTGTCACAGGCGGTGGTACGGGAATCGGGGCTGCCTGCGCCGGGACACTGGCAGCGGCCGGAGCCAAAATCGTGGTGGCGGCCAGAAGGAAAGAGAAACTGGAGTCAACCGTGTCAGATATCAGGGAGGCGGGCGGAGAGGCCATTGCGGTCTCTGCCGATGTGACAAAGCAGGAGGATGTTGACAGGATCGTATCTGAAACCATAGCTGCTTACGGAAGGATTGACATCCTTGTATCCAATGCCGGGATGGCCCTTCCCAGATGCCATACCTTTGATGTTACCAGGGAGGACTGGCGCAGGATATTTGACCTGAACCTGGATGCAGGGTATTTCCTGGCCCAGGCATGCGGAAAGGAAATGGCCAAAACAGGCGGAGGGCGGATTGTGTTCATGACTTCCCAGAGAGGTATCTCCGCCATGCAGAACATTGCCCCCTACTGCATTACCAAGGGCGCTGTGATGGCCATGGTAAAAGCGCTGGCCATCGACCTGGCACCGTACCAGATCAATGTCAATGGCGTTGCCCCCGGCTATGTGATGACGGATATGGTATCCGGCCTCCTGGCGGACGAAGCCCGGCTTAAGAACGTGCTGGATAAGACGCCGCTGGGGAAAATGGGCACCACGGACGAGATGGCGGCCGCTGTATTATACTTCTGCCTGCCCCAGTCATCCTACACAACAGGACAGACAGCCATTCTGGACGGAGGCTGGTCCTGCCAGTAAAGGGTCCATGGACAAAGGGTTATTCAGTTACAAGGATTCTAATAAATGGAGCGCGCCCGGCAATCCGGACCGCTCCGGGAAAAATGAGAGGAGATAGAACTATGAGTGAGACAATGTCAGCAATCATCAAAACAGCCCCAAAGCCAGGATGCATGGAGTATGTGACCGATTTTCCAAAGCCGGAGATTAAAGAGGATGAAATCCTGGTGCAGGTAAAGGCCTGCGGCATATGCGGCACGGACCATTCCCTTTACGGGTGGAATGAGGCGATTGCCAAGAACTACAATATCCAGTTCCCGGCGGTTTTCGGCCATGAGTTTTCCGGGGTAGTAGCGGAAATCGGCCCGGCTGCCCCAAAGAATTTTAAGATTGGGGACAGGGTTGTGGTAAATCCCGTGCTGTTCTGTAATGTGTGTTCTTACTGTGCCAAAGGGCAGATCAACATATGTGATAACCGCCCGTTCTATGGAACGGACCTTCCGGGGGCATTTGCAGAGTATGTGGCCATCCGCGGCACCAACCTGATTCCCCTTCCCGACAATGTATCCTATGAAGAGGGCGCGCTGTTGGAAGCACTTGGCGTTGCCATCAATGCGGTTGACCGGGTAAGTCCCCAGATGGGTGACTGCGCGGTGGTGCTGGGCTGCGGAGCCATCGGCCTGCTGATGCTCAAGGTCTTAAAGTACATTGGTATTGAAAAGGTCATGATTACCGGACTTGGGGTTGATAAGAAACGCCTGGCCCTTGCTGAAAAAATGGGCGCCATCCCGATTAACTGCGATGAGTGCGACCCGGTGGAGCGCGTCAAGGAGCTGACTGGCGGACGCGGCGTGCAGGTGGCCTTTGATGCTGCAGGCAATGCACGCGCCGTGGAGCAGGGCGTCCAGATGCTGGCTAAAAACGGAAAAATCGGTATTTCCGGTCTTCCAAAAGAAAAATCCACCCTGGACATGACCACGATTTCCATGCGTCAGTTAAGCATCATCGGCAATAGGGCATATGAGCGCAAGACCTGGTTCCAGGGCCTGGATATGATGGCAAACGGCCTGGATATCAAGGAAATAGGAAGCCACACACTTCCGTTCTCAGAATTTGAGAAAGCCATGAAGATGCTGGATAACAGAGAGGGACTGAGGATCATCCTGGTTCCATAAGGGGCAGCGCCGGACTGGAGGGTTACATATGTCAGTGTTAAAAAGAGAATATGGAAAAGAGCAGCCTTATATAGGATGCGGCATGTTTAAGATAAGGCTGCCCTTCATCCATTTCCGATTTACGGGGCCGGAAGCGATTACCGGCCTCTGCAACAGTGTTACCTCCCTGGCGGCCATTGCCACCCTGGTGGGGATACTGGGAATTGAAAACAGGCAGGCATGGGCCGTGATTGTATTCAGCTGTCTGGCCTACTGCCTCCACTGGCTGCTGGGGGATGCCACGGTAGGAGGGTGGATTACCCCGGCCCTTGCCCTGGTGATAGTATACCTTAATGGTTATGGGGATGGGATTCCCAGGATGCAGGCCATGGGCGCCTTGCAGATTGAGCTTGGGATCATATTTATCGTGCTGGGAGTGACCGGATGCGCCAGGAAGATTACGGGCATGGTACCGCCCTCCATCAAGGCAGGTATTGTGATGGGCACGGCGGTCACCGCGGCCTTCAGCCAGTTTAAGGAAGGTGCGGGATTATACACCTACCCCATTACCATCTTTGCCGGCTCCATGGTGGTTTTCTACTTCATGTTCAGCACTTATTTTAAGAAGCATTCGGAGCGCATCCATATGTTCCGGATCATGGGGCGGTTTGCATTTGCCTGCGGCGTGTTTGTATGTCTCCTGGTAGGGGCGGTGACGGGTGAGATTGATTATTCCATGGTAAGTTTTACGCAGATTCTGGCTGCGCCTGATTTTGCAGGGGCAATCCGTTCCATGTCACCCTTTTATATCGGCTTTGCTCCTGCGGCAACCTGGTTACAGGCCCTTCCCATTGCCTTTGTGGCCTATATCATTGCCTTCGGGGATTTTATCACGGTTAAGCAGCTGGGGATGGATGCTGCCCGGGAGGATGAGCTGGTGGATTATAACACCAACAGGACCAATGTTGTCTGCGGCCTGCGCAATCTGTTCCTGGGCCTGCTGACCCCGTTCCCGCCTTTGGGAGGGCCTATGAGTGCCCCCTATGCGGTCTCCACGTTCCAGCGTTATAAGAACTCGGGCAGGGAAGGCATGGACAGCATATGGGACGGGTATGGGACCAACATGATCCTGGCCGTGGCGGGGCTGTTCTGCTACCCGCTTTACCTGGTGGCGCTGGCCGGTTCCGGGGCAGTCCTGGCGGTCCTGGTCATGATCCAGGGCTATGTGTGTACCCAGATTGCTGTTTCCCTTGCAGGGGACAAGACGGACCTTGGGATTGCAGGTATGATGTCAGGCGTCATGGTGGCCAAAGGAGGGGCGTGGGGGATCGGCATCGGCATCCTTCTTTACTTCCTTTTGTGCGGGCCGGAAAAAATCAGGCAGGATTACCAGTTCAACCTGCAAAAACAGAAAGAGGAGGATGAGGTGTTGCAATGATTGGATTAGAGGGAATTAAGGTGGTGGATCTGACTGCCTATGTGGCAGCGCCTGCATGTCCGCGGATCTTAGGCGAGATGGGGGCCACCGTGTACAAGGTGGAACCCTTTGTGGGAGATGAACAGCGCACCCAGGGAGCCAGCTGGGGGATGAAGTCCAAGACGGAGTTCGACGATCAGGCTTATGATTTAAGTTCCATGAATAAGCAGTGGATCAGCGTGAACCTGAAGACGGCCCAGGGACAGGAGTTTATTTACCGTCTGATAGGGGATTCGGATATCGTGGTTACCAGCTTCCGTGACCCTGCCCTTAAACGGCTGGGTCTGGACTATGAGACGCTGAGCAGTAAGTTCCCCCACATTGTCTTCGGGCAGATGAGGGGATACGGGGAGCGGGGGCCGGAACGGGATTCCAAAGGCTTTGACGCGACCTCCTATTCTTCCAGGGGCGGCCTGGTCATGGCGTTCCCGCAAAAGGGGGAACACTTCGAGCCGGCCAACGTGCCTGTGGCATTCGGAGACTGGAATGCTTCCGTGGCCCTTACTGCAGGTATCCTGGCAGCCCTGGTGCGCAGGCTCAGGTGCGGCAGGGGGGACAAGGTTGTGGTGAACCTCTACCACTGCGCCATATGGGGAATGTCAAGCGCCGTGGCGGTGTCCCAGCAGGGAGGGGAGTATCCGCGGTCAAGGAAGGAGGTCCCCTGCCCTACCAACAACTGTTACCGCTCCAGGGACGGGATATGGTTTTTGATGTGCTTTGGCCATTACAACAAATATTTTGAACTGGTCATGAAGGTCATCGGCCTGGGGCATCTGATCGGGAATAAGGAATATGACACCCTGGAGGTGCTGAACGAGACAGGGAATAACGTGCAGATGATTGCGTGGATGGAGGAAGCCTTTGCAAAGCAGGATTTTGCCTACTGGGAACAGGTTTTTAAGGAAAATGACATCCCCTTCCAGAAATGCTTTACCATGGATGATATCCTGCATGACGAGGAGGCTTATGCCAACGACATCCTGAGGAAAATCCACTATGATTCACTGGGGGAGGTCAGCGTGCCTACCAGCCCTATCCGGTTAAGGAGCGTGGGGGACCCGGTCCTTTTCCGGTCCAGGCCCATAGGGGCCGACACCAGGAAGGTGATGGAGGAATATGGATACAGCCAGGAGGAAATCACCCGTCTGGAACAGGAAGGGGCGGTAAAATGCTACGACGGCCCTCCGCTTCCTGACAGTGTGACAGCACCCAGCCATGGCCCTGGCTTTGACGGAACAGGAAACTGATGAAAGGGTTTTTGCCCCGCAGGAAGATGCGCGGGGCAAAAGCCCTGAAGGTGCTTCAATAAGGAGGTATTTTGTAAATGAATCTTTCGCAGCTTTACTATTTCCGTAAACTGGCTGAAGTGCAGCATTATACAAAGGCAGCCCAGGAGCTTTACATCACCCAGCCCAGTCTCAGCGCCTCCATCCTGTCCCTGGAAAGGGATTTGGGCATTGACCTGTTCCAGAGGGAAGGACGGGGGGTAAAGCTGACCAAATACGGACGTGACTTTTATATCCATGTCTGTAAAGCCCTGGTTGAACTGGAGGTGGGGATTGACAATGCAAAGGAAAACTCCGGAACCATAGGAGGCGTGATTGATGTGGCCTGCATACCCACGCTGTGCGGGGATTTCCTGCCACGCTCCATTAACAGCTATATGCAGGACTGCAACCCCACCGTCAAGTTCAATGTATTCAACGGAATGACCCCGGCTATTGTGGAAGGCGTCCGTTCGGATGCATATGATGTGGGGTTCTGTTCCATGTCGGAAGGGGAGACAGACCTGTGCTTCACCCCTATCCTTTCCCAGGAATACACCACCATTGTCAATAAAAAGCATCCCCTGGCATCCCTGGCCGGCCAGCCCATGAAGCTGGAGGACCTGGAACCATATGAAATCCTCACTTATCCGGAAAACAGCCCCGTGGGCAGGATCATTAAAAAGGAACTGAGGAAGCATAACCTGAAAGCCACCCACTATGGCTATGATGAGACCACCATTGGGGGCTATACGGCCATCAACCAGGTGGTTGCCATTGTGGCCGACACTCCGCTTCTCAAGCAGTTTGACAACCTGGTCCACCTGAAGGTGGAGCTGGAGGCGGAAGCCAGGCTGGTTTATATGGTTTACCACAGGAATAACTATCTGACGCCTGCCGTGAAGAATTATATCCAGCATGTGCTGGACAAGGGGCCTGGATTCAGCGGTGTCCCCACCTAAGGCATGTCCCCACCTAAGGCATGTCCCCCTTAAGGCAGGTCCCCGCCCAAGGCGGTTTTCCGGCTGCTCCTGCGAAGGGATTCATACCGGGCCGAACAGGAACATGGTAAAGGTGGCGTCCGCCACGGTCTTTCCCTCCGGGGTGGTGATTACCACATGGTGGATTGCGGTTTTGCTTCCCTTGTGGATTGCGTCTGCCTGTACATACAGCTTGCCTGAATCCACGCTCTTGATGAAGTGGATGCAGCCCTGCTGGGTTACATTGGACACTTCGTATGCATAGGTGGCCATTCCGGCCGCCATGTCGCAGAGTGTAAAAATCACTCCCCCATGAAGATTTCCATAAAGATTCAGGGAACATGGGAGGACGTCAAGGGCCAGTCTGGCATGGCCTGGGGCGATTTCCAGGATCTGTGCATGTTCCACTCCTGCCAGGGGCTGGATATGGCGGCGGATGCCTTCCAATATATCCTGTCTCATGTCATCAATACCTCCTGTTTTCATTGATTTCTGATGGGGACAATATATCATACAATGTTGATATGCACAATAGAAAACAGAAATCATAGGTATAATCTATAGATTGTGCACAAAACTTGGGAAAAGGCCGATTGGATATGTGAAACAATATATATTATAATGGAATCATCAAGAGATTGTTAAAAAATTGATAAAAATAAATATAACAAGGAGGAATTACCCTATGAGCAAATTATCACCCCAGCAGTTCCAGGATTATCTGATGCAGATCCGCAGGCTTGCCGAAGGCCCCTTGGAGGAAATCCAAAAAGAAGTGGAAGTTACCAACAAGTTCCCGCAGGAGTTTTATGACCTGGCCATTGAGAATGACCTGTACCGCTGTGCGCTTCCTGAAGAATACGGCGGATACGGATTGTCAGAGCTGGAGATCCTTCAGGTACAGGAGGAATTTTCCAGAGGTCCAGGCGGGATGAGGATGCATCTGCATTATGCGATGGACCTGAACTGGAGGATCCTGGATGATTACGGAAATGATGAATTGAAGGCGGAATACATGCCTAAATTCCAGGACAAATCCGTGTTCACCTGTTTTGCCCTGACGGAGGCCACCGGGGGAACAGGCGCTGACCTGCATACAACCGCGGTAAGGGACGGGGACAGCTACATCTTAAACGGGGAAAAGACCTTGATTTCCCATACGGACTGCTGCGAGTTTGCGTATGTCATTGCAGTGACCAATCCGGAGTCTGATAAGGCCGACCGTTTATCCGCATTTTTCGTTCCCATGGATGCCCCGGGCTTTGAGGTAATCAACATGCCCCACATGATGGGATGCAGGGGAGCCGGCCATGGCGACCTTAAGTTCACGGACTGCCGCATCGATAAAAAATATTTACTGGGCCAGGAAGGCCAGGGACTTGAGATTGCCCTCCACTCCTTATCTGTCTCCAGGGCCCATATCGCTGCCAGCAACCTGGGTATGGCACAGAGGATGCTGGAAATGTCCTTAAAGTACGCGGCTGACCGCGTAACCTTCGGCAAGCCCATTGTCACGCGTCAGGCGATTAAGATGAAGCTTGCCAATATGCAGATGAACATCCATGCCCTGCGCTGTATGGTATATGATTTTGCAAAGGATTATGAGGTGCAGGCCGACGGGAAGTACATAGAGGAAAAGGCAGCCATGTGCAAGCTGTTCAGCATTGATACCGTAAGGCTGGTAAGCGATGAAATGCTGGAAATCTTCGGGGGCGTGGGTTACTTTGAGGACAATCCCTATGGTCCGGTTGAGCGCATGTACCGCGACTGCCGCGCCATGTGGCTGGAGGAAGGCGCCCCCACCGTACAGCGCATTACCATTGCTAAAAGCGCGGTTAAATTCGGCGGTCAGGTAGAGTATGTAATCTAAGTATCCGGCCGGGACACATAGCCTTACATCCCGTATGGACAGGGCCGGCAGCCCTGTCCATGCATATTCCGGCCGGACTGCCGGCCGGGGATGGGGAAGGCGGTTCATCATAAAGAGAGGGAAGGGGAAAGAAAATGGCATTACTATATACAGAGGAACAAAAAGAACTCATTGCCCTGGTCCGGGATATGGCGGAACATGAAATCAAGCCATATGTCCAGGAAGCGGACGAAAAGGGAGAGTGCCCCAGGGAGCTGTTTGACTGGGGGTTTAAGATGGGCCTGCACATGCTGGAAATACCGGCCCAGTATGGAGGAACCGGCTTAAGTTATGAGACAACGGCCATGATTTTTGAGGAGCTGGCAAAGGTGGACGCCGGTTATGCAATCACCTTTGTTACCACCTTTGTGGCGCTGCGCAACGTCATCCTGGCCGGGACGCCGGAACAGGCCCAGTATTTTGCGGATATCATCAACCGGGGAAGCTTTGCAGGATTTGCCCTCACGGAACCCAACGCAGGTTCCGACCCGGCAGGCATCAGGGGAACCGCCGTGCTGGACGGCGATGAGTATGTCCTCAATGCCACCAAGACCTTTATTACCAACGGCGCCCTGTCGGACATCTATGTGGGCTTTTTTAAGACCAGCCCGGAGGCAGGACACAAAGGTATCTCGGCCTTTATTATTGACAGGAACATGCCGGGGGTATCGGTGGGCGCCCATGAAAACAAGATGGGGCTCAGGCTTTCCAATACAACGGACCTGATTTTTGAAAATGTAAGGGTTCCCAGGAACCGCATGCTGGGGCCGGAGGGCTCCGGTTTTAAACTGGCATTAAATGCCCTTAACCTGTCCAGGGCCTTTGTGGCAACCCTGGCCGTGGGCATCATGCAGAGGGCGCTGGATGAGGCTGTGAAATATGCAAAGGAGCGCAAGCAGTTCAATACCCCCATTATTAATTTCCAGATGGTCCAGGCGCTGCTGGCCGATATGGCGATTAAGGTTGAAGCTTCCAGATGTCTTGTCAATAATACGATGAGGATGATGGATGCGGGCAGTCTGGTCCAGAAGGAAGGTTCCATCACCAAAACCTTTGTCACGGACTGTGCCCAGGAAGTCACATCCAACGCGGTACAGGTCTTTGGCGGATACGGATACAGCCGGGAATACCCGGTTGAAAAGCTGATGCGCGATGTGAAGGTATTCCAGATTTTCGAGGGCACCAACCAGATACAGCGCATGACCATAGCAAATGTCCTGAATAAGGAATACAGATAAAGGGGGATTATGATGAAGATTGTTGTATGTGTAAAACAGGTTCCGGATACAACAGAGATAAAGATTGATCCGGTAAAGAATACTTTGATACGCACCGGCGTTCCCAGCATTTTAAATCCCTTTGACAGGAATGCAGTGGAAACAGCCCTTCAGCTGAAGGATACTTACGGCGGGAGCGTGACAGTCCTGTCCATGGGGCCGCCTCAGGCCAAGGCAGTGCTGAGGGAAGCGCTTTCCATGGGCGCGGACCAGGCTTATCTCATTACGGACCGGGCTTTCGGCGGTTCCGATACCTATGCAACCAGCTACATCTTATCCAGCGCCATCCGGCATCTGGGCCCATTTGATGTGGTGCTGGGGGGCAAACAGGCCATTGACGGTGACACGGGGCAGACAGCCCCCAGTATTGCAGAGCACCTGGACATGATACGCCTTACCTATATTGTGTCCATGGAAATAGAGGGGGATAAGGTGACTGCAAAGCGCCAGGTGGAAGAGGGCGTGGAGGTCATTGAGGCAAGGCTTCCCGTGCTGTGTACTGCCACCAAGGAAACCAATAAGCCGCGCTATGCAACCATTAAGGGGAAACTGGAATCCCTGAGGGCTGAGATACCGGAACTGACCCTTGAAGACATGAAGGATATCATTGACACCACGAAAATCGGTTTAAAGGGTTCACCTACCAAGGTGAAAGCAACCTTTACCCCAAAGCGCACGGCCACTGGGGTACACATAGAGGGTGGTCCCCAGAAGATGGCGGCCTCGCTCCTGGACTGTCTGAAAGAGTCAAAGGTACTGTAGAAAGGGGGAAGTATCATGGGTTTTGAGCAATATAAGGACGTATGGGTGTTTATTGAATGTTTTGAAGGAACCCCCAAAAATGTTGGACTGGAGCTTTTGGGGCAGGGCAGGAAGCTGGCAGAGGGACTGGGACAGCAGCTTTGCGCGGTGGTGATAGGAAAGGATGTGGAGGAAGGCATCCAGGAAGCGCAAAGACACGGCGCGGATAAGATTTATGTGGTGCAGGGGGATGAGTACCGCCATTATTCGGCGGACGGATACGGATACGCCTTCCTGCAGCTGTGCAGGAAATACAGCCCCAACACCATTCTGGTGGGAGCAACCATCAATGGCAGGGACCTGGGCTCCAAGCTTGCGGTAAGCCTTCACACCGGCCTGACAGCGGACTGCACGGCCCTCAGTGTGGAGGATACGGGCAACGTGGTATGGGAACGGCCTGCCTTCGGAGGCAACCTGTATGCACAGATCCTCTGCAGTGACACACGTCCCCAGATGGGAACCGTAAGGCCTGGCGCATTTAAGAAGCCGGCTCCTGTGGAAGGGAACCAGGCAGTGGTCATACGGGAGGATATCCATGCAGGAAATATCCGTACCCAGGTAGTGGATTTCATAAAGGCCTGTGCGGACGGCACCATACCGGTGGGAGAGGCGGATGTGATTGTATCCGGCGGACGCGGTATGAAGAATCCGGAGAACTTTGCAATACTCAAGGAGCTGGCCGGCCTTTTAGGCGGGACAGTGGGCTGCTCCAGGGCAGCAGTGGATTCGGGCTGGATGCCGCAGTCCAGACAGGTGGGACAGACCGGCTCCACGGTGACGCCCAAATTATATATTGCATGCGGGATTTCCGGCGCGGTCCAGCATGTGGCGGGTATGAGCGGATCGGGAACCATTGTAGCCATTAACAAGGATGCCTCAGCTCCTATATTTGAGGTGGCGGATTACTGCCTGGTGGGGGATCTGTTTGAGATTGTCCCTGCCCTGATTAAGGAGTTAAAAGCCAGGAAGCAGGCCTGAGGAATGTGATGGATGGAATGAAGGTAAACCAGAAGCAGAAGGAGTATTACCTGGAAAAGGGATACTGGGGACATGAAACCCTCCTGGACCGCTTCATGCGGACCGTGGAGCGGTTCCCGGACAGGGAATATGTGGTGGATGACAGGGGGAACCGTCATACCTACAGCCAGATAGATGTCCTTTCCTCCAGGATAGCTTCCTATTTAAAGGATATGGGGATTGTACCGGGAGACTGTGTATCCTTTCAGGTGCCGGTGTGGAGCGAGTTCATTGTAATCGCCATCGGCTGCCTTAAGGCGGGGGCCGTGATGCATCCCATTGCCATGTGCTACGAAGAGCCTGATCTGATCCATGCCATGAACAAAGCCGATACAAAGATATATTTCGGCACTGCCTGGTTTCGCGGCAAGGATTATGAGGCAAGGCTCCTGGCAGTCATGGACAGGATAGCATCCTTACGGCATGTGGTATTCCTGGACAGCTTAGGCCCGGTCAAAGGCGGATTTACAACCTACAGGGAAATCCTTGAAACCTACGGTCCGCTTCCAAAAGAGGAATACGGCCGGATGGACGGGCTTTGTGTGGCGCTGATACTGGGCACATCGGGAACAACCGGAAGCAATAAGGGTGTGATGCTGACCCACAGCAACATCATATTCAGCGAGGAACAATTCAACCGGGAGCTTGGCCTGGACGAAAATGACATCATGTTCATGCCCGCGCCCCTGAACCATGCCACTGGTTTCCACCACGGCATCATTGCCCCCATGTTATTGGGGGCAAAGGTGGTGCTTCAGCAAAAGTTTAAATGCCCCGAGGCGATTGAGCTTATGAACCGGGAGAAATGCACGTATTCCATGGGTTCCACCCCGTTTATCTACGATATCTTAAAATATCTGGAAAAGGAGGGGGGAGGCATTGGGAGCCTGAAGTTCTATCTGTGCGGCGGGGCGCCTGTGCCTGAGGACATGGTCCTGCGGGCATCGTCCTTTGGTATCTGCCTGTGCGAGGTATATGGATCCACGGAAAGCGTGCCTCATGTGTTTGTCAGGCCACGGGAAGCGCTGACGTTAAAAGAAAGGACATCGGGCCGTCCCCTTGAGGGAATCCAGGTCCGGGCCGTGGATGAACGGGGCAGGGATGTGGCGCCGGGAACCGTGGGTGAGGAGATATCCAGGGGACCCAATGTGTTCGTGGGCTACCTTAAGGACCGGGAGGAAACGGACCGGGTCCTTACCGATGACGGCTGGTTTTACAGCGGTGACCTCTGCGTCATGGACGAAGCGGGTAATATCCGCATTGTGGGCAGAAAGAAGGACATGATTGTCAGAGGCGGGGAAAACCTGAATTCTAACTATATCGATGAAGCCATGGAGGGATGTCCTGGTGTGGCGGACCATGCTGTAATCGGAATGCCGGACGAACGGCTGGGCGAGCGTATATGTGCGTATGTGGTTCCGGAACAGGGGGTATCCGTGAGCCTGGAACAGGTATTGACCTTCATGAAGGAAAAACACGTGCCCAAGCGTTACTGGCCGGAACGGCTGGAACAGATAAAAGAAATCCCGAGAACCGGAAGCGGCAAGGTGAAAAAATATCTGCTTCTGGAAGACTTGAAGAAGAGGGGGTGAGGCTTTGAAAGAGCAGGTTTTTGGCCCCAGAAGAAGCCGGGCCGCCAGAAAGCCCCTTATCCAGTGTCCCGGCGTGGTGTTTTACCGCTGCCATACCTGCGGAAGTGTCTACCAGCGCACCGGATGGACCCAGGCAGAACCTGACATAAGCTGCTGCGGCATCAGGATGGAGCCGCTGGTACCTGTGCGGACTGAGGTCATGGGAAGGTGCGGCACCTTGAGTTATAAGATTGTGGGCGGCTATAACGACAACGCCGTCCAGGTATTCTTTGATATGGAAGAGGGCCATGAACTGGAGTGGCTCTATCTGAAAACCTTTACCGGGGGCTACATGAAATATATAGGGCCTGGAAAACGGTCCCCCTGCGTGTTTGCCCTGGCGGATGAGGATGCATTTTCCTATTGTGATGAAGACCCATGCCTGGAATGCACGTTCTGGTGTAAGCGGGGGTTTGTGGTCTATGGTTATGTGAGTAAGCTGGGACTTGTGGAAATGCCTTTGGACCAGGTCTCGCCTTACTGGCAGTCCGGAGCAAAGTAAAAGCCGCCTTACCGTTCTGACAGGCGGCTGATCATCCGGGCCAGGCATTGAAGGAATTCGTTCTCATCCTTTGAGAAGGAGTAACCGCTTCTGTAGATTAACATATCCTTGTGGATATTGCCGGGATAGCTGCAGTGCTTCTGGATCAGGCCGGTGCTTTCCAGGCAGCTGTAAGGCACCGGGGAGGTCCACATATAGGAACCGGGAATCTGCTTCAATATCTCAAACTGACTGCCTCTGTCATAGATGGAAATGGTTTTACGCGAATTTCCGCCTGTGGCAGAGGCGTCCTGCGCTTCAAAGGTAAAGGACGGGTTCTGGATATCGCCCTGGACGATCTCCAGGCAGTCTGTAAAGTCCAGATAGGTAAGGCTGTCCCTGTCCGCCAGGGGATGATTGGGGGACATGAGCACGTTGCAGGAGAATTCCCACAGTTCCTTCCAGTCCAGGTTTTCATCCTGAAGCATTTTCATGTAATAATTCTCATAGAGGGCCTGGCAGCGTATGATCCCCAGGTCAAAGGCCTTGGAGGACACGCCGCGTATGGTATCCTTGGAATTGGTTTCCTTGTAGCTGAGGCTTACGCTGGGGAAGGCCCGCATGTCCTTCAGGTAATCGGTAAACGCATAGGAAATATAGGTGGCCCTGGGCACGCTTAAGCTGACCTCCAGGGCCCGTTCGCTGTTTTTGACACAGAGGGCCTCAATCTGTTCCTCCTGGACCAGGATGGCCTTGGCATACCGGAGGAATTCCTCCCCACGTCTGGTGGGGACCATGCCGCGGCTGGTGCGGTCGAATATGGGGCATCCCAGTTCGCGCTCCAGTTCCCGGATGATCTTGCTCAGATGAGGCTGGTTCATATAAAAATTCTGGGCTGCTTTTGTGATGGAACCGGTTTTTTCCACTTCAACGGCGTACTTCAAATAAGAAAGATTCATATACAACTCCTGGTATTTTTATGTTATACTATACCAGTATATACCAGAACCGGAATTTTGAAAAGGAAAACAGCAGGGGGTTAACATGGATAAACTGGATTACAGAATACTGAACATACTAAAGGAAAATGGACGGGAGACAGCATCCGATATCAGCAAGGCCATCCATCTGTCTGTGTCAGCTGTGCTGGACCGTATTAAGAAGATGGAGGAAGCCGGGATCATAAAGGGATACACGGTCAGGGTGGATGCAAAGGCCCTGGGCAATGATGTGACGGCCCTGATGGAAATCAGCCTGGAGCATCCCAGGTTCCATGACTCCTTCACGGAGATAATCCTGGAACATCCCAATATTCTGGACTGCTACTATCTGACAGGGGATTATGATTTTGTGCTGAAGATATCCTGCTCCTCCTCAGATGAACTGGAAAGCATTCACAGGACCATCAAAAGCATACCGGGCGTCTCGGCCACCAGGACGCATTTTGTATTAAAAGAAATCAAAAATGTATATTCCGCCATCCCGGAAGAGGAAAAGAAGCGCTTCTGAACACATGAATGATTGGAGATAATAAGAATGAAGACATTGGGCTATTATAATGGAAGGTATGACGAAATTGATAACATGACCATTCCCATGAATGACCGGGTATGCTGGTTCGGGGACGGCGTGTATGACGCGGGCCCCTGCCGCAACTATCATATATTTGCCCTGGACGAGCATGTGGACCGCTTCTTTAACAACGCAGGACTTATGAAGATACAGATGCCCTGTACCAAGGAGGAGCTGAAGGCCCTGTTAAATGACCTGGTCAGGAAGATGGACACAGGGGACCTGTTCGTATATTATCAGGTGACAAGAGGCACGGCCGCGCGTTCCCATGAGTTCCCGGCGGACTGTCCGGCCAATCTATGGGTCATGTTAAAACCCCAGAAAGCACCGGAGCTGACAGCGAAAATCAAGCTGATAACAGTGGAGGACACACGTTTCTTCCACTGTAATATAAAGACCCTGAACCTGATTCCCAGCGTCATGGCTGCCCAGAAAGCCAGCGAGGCCGGGTGCCAGGAAGCCATTTTCCACCGCGGCGGCCGCGTGACGGAGTGTGCGCACAGCAACTGCCATATAATAAAGGAAGGAATCCTGTACACGGCCCCGGCAGACAACCTGATCCTTCCCGGCATTGCAAGGGCGCATCTGATCAGTAATTGTAAGAAGCTGGGGATTCCTGTGAGCGAGACGCCATATACCCTCAAGGAGCTGATGGATGCCGACGAGGTGCTGGTAACCTCATCCACCAAGCTGTGCATGTCGGCGGATGAGATAGACGGCAGGCCCGTAGGAGGAAAGGCGCCGGGACTCCTTAAGAGGATACAGGATGCGGTGAAGTCTGAATTCCTTGAGGAAACCGGTACTGCCTTGGGCAGATAGCGGGTGCTATATTTCTCAGTTAATTGTGTAAGGCAAGGGTTTGGCTGCCTTGACTTTTACAAGGTGCAGTGATAGAATGAAAGGCATGAAAAAGACAGGCGCAAAGATATCATTATTAATCAGTATAATCATAATAGGTACGGCTTGGCTGGCAGGATGCAGCAGGAAGAATGCGGATCCTGTCAGTCGGTCGTCTTTTTTGTTGAACACGTTCATTACAGTGACCCTGTATGATTCTCAGGACGAGACCATCCTGGACGGCTGCATGGAGCTGTGCTCTGATTATGAAAAGCTTCTGAGCAAAACCCTGGAAAGCAGTGAAATCTACCAGATGAACCATAGAAAAGCAGGGGATCGCACCTTCACGGTTTCCGGCGGCACGGCCCGTGTCCTGCAGAAAGGGCTGGAATACAGCCGTATTTCAGAGGGGGCCTTTGACATTACCATCGAACCCTTAAGCACGCTCTGGGACTTCACAGGCAGGGATCCCCAGGTTCCCCGGCCGGATGAAATCCAAAAGGACCTGAAAAAGGTAGGATATGAAAATGTCACACTGGATGGAAACCAGGTGACCTTCTCAAATGATGGGACAACCATTGACCTTGGCGCCATTGCAAAAGGCTTCATTGCAGACGAGATGAAGGCTTACCTGAAGGAAAAGGGCGTAAACAGCGCCGTCATCAACCTGGGAGGCAACGTCCTGTGCGTAGGCAGCCGTCCTGACGGCAGTCCCTTTAAGATCGGACTCCAAAAGCCCTATGCCACCCATACCGAAACAGTGGCGGCCCTGGATATTACCGACATGTCCGTGGTGTCGTCCGGTGTCTATGAGCGCCATTTCATAAAAGACGGCGTCAACTATCACCACATACTGGACCCATCCACTGGTTATCCTTATGAGAACGGCCTGATACAGGTTTCAATCATCTCGCCTCTTTCCGTGGACGGCGACGGTTTAAGCACCACCTGTTTTGCCCTTGGCTTAGAGAAGGGGATGGCGCTGATTGATGGCATGGATGGGATATATGCGGTATTCATGACCGAAGACGGGACGCTGCACTATACTGAGGGCGCAGAAGGGTTTTTGGACTGAAGTTTTTTGGCCTCAGATTTTGGCCTCAGATTCCTCACCTCAATATTGAAAGGCTGGAAAAGGTATGGTATGATGGATGGGAATGTGCGGCCGTTTCAGGAAGGCTGGATTCCATGAATATAATAAGGAAAGGATACCTTGATTTCCAAAGGAGCAAAAATGCTGCATAAGATATGGGAAAAATGTGTGAATTATGAAACGGTCAGTTACCTGATATGTGGTTTCCTTACCACGGCAGTGGACTTTGCCGTATATACGGTTTTAAGACAGATGGATATAGGGGTGGGGATATCCCAGGCCCTGTCCTGGATGGCGGCTGTCCTGTTTGCCTATGTGGTGAACAAGCTGGTTGTCTTCCGCAATTATAACAT
Organism: Enterocloster sp. OA13; assembly: GCF_022440595.1. NCBI lineage: Bacteria > Bacillati > Bacillota > Clostridia > Lachnospirales > Lachnospiraceae > Enterocloster > Enterocloster sp. OA13. The sequence continues at coordinate 101,183 of NZ_JAKNTF010000001.1, forward strand.
GAGGCCCTCCTATCTGGTGAAGGAGGCAGGGGCGTTTGTGGCAGCCAGGGCATTTTCCGGCGTGGTTACATGGGTCCTTATGGTGGTCATGGTGAAACTGGGGGGAGACAGGGGGTTTGTATATGAGTTATTCTGTAAATTCACATCCTCTGTGCTTAACATGGTGTTGAATTATGTTTTCAGCAAGCTGTGGATATTCAAGAATAAGCCTGAGTAGGGAAAGGTGACTGTGATGGAACGTGATGAGATCGAGCGGGTTGAACGTGAGCTGGATGCAATCTTAAAGCTTGTTCAGCCGGAAGCGCCCATGCAGGATAAAACTCCGGGGATGGATACGGACCAGGAGGCAGCAGGAGAACAGAAGATAAAAGGCTCAAAGGAAATGGCCCGGGAGGAATGGGCTTTTTCCGGGGAGCAGGAAGAGATTGGAGTACAGACTATGCCGAATAAGGCTCCCGGTGAAGAAGAGATAAAGAATGAGGAACAGCTCCCTTCGCAGGAAAATGCGCCGGAGGAAACTGTTACGGATTCAGGGAAAGAAAAAAAAGAAAGCCAGTCAGGGCGGAAAAGGACGCAGGGAAAAGCGGATAAAGGGAAAAAGCATGGCTTTTGGAATCCGGCCAGGGGCGGACGGCCGGAAGGGGCAATGGCCCGGGACGGTATAACGGATTGGCAGCAGGACAACGGCCCGGATGGCGAGGATGACTGGGATTTGGACGATGGGACGGAGTGGTCCCAGGACGGCCGGGTAGAGTGGAATCGGGACGACCGGACGGAGTGGAATCGGGACGACCAGCCGGAATGGAATCGGGACGACCAGCCAAATGTGAAAATGGACGGGTATTCGGGCCAGGGAAGGGTCCGGCCCATACGCAGCCTTCGGCTGTTGAAGCCGTCGGATGGCCTGGCTGCGGCATTTTTCGTGCCTGTCATTGTGATGATCATCATATTTGCCCAGAGAGGCATTTTCCCCTTTGGGGAGGAAAGCTTCTTAAGGACGGATATGTATCACCAGTATGCCCCGTTTTTTTCGGAGTTCCAGTATAAGCTGACCCACGGGGGAAGCCTGCTGTACAGCTGGGATATTGGCATGGGTGTGAATTTTTCAGCCCTTTATGCCTATTATCTGGCCAGCCCGGTGAACTGGCTTCTGATGTTCTGTCCCAAGCAGTTCATCATAGAATTCATGACGCTGGTGATTGTGCTGAAGATTGGACTGTCAGGGCTTAGCTTTGCATGGTATCTGAAAAAGCATTTCGGCACCAGGGATTTTGGTGTTGGGCTTTTCGGGATTTTTTATGCGCTGAGCGGTTATATGGCGGCGTACAGCTGGAACATCATGTGGCTGGACTGCATCCTCCTGTTCCCGCTGATCCTTCTTGGGCTTGAGCGGCTGGTTAAGGGGGAGAGCGGACTGCTCTACTGCATTACCCTGGGCCTGTCCATCCTTTCCAATTATTATATATCCATCATGATATGTATTTTCATGGTCATCTATGTCATTGCCCAGGTAATCATGAATCCTCCCAAAGGACTGGGAAGATTGGTGCTGACAGGTGTCCGCTTTGCCGTATATTCCCTTTTGGCCGGAGGGTTGGCGGCGGTTGTGCTGCTGCCGGAGATATATGCGCTCCAGGCAACTGCTTCCGGGAATTTTGATTTCCCCAAGACCGTTTCCTCCTATTTTTCCATCTTCGACATGATTGCCAGACATATAGGGAATGTGGGCACGGAAATCGGGCTGGACCACTGGCCCAATATTTACTGCGGTGTTGCCGTGCTTATGTTCTTCCTTCTGTATCTGGGCAGCCGGAAGATCGCGTTCAGGGAAAAGGCAGTGTACTGCGGCCTGCTTCTTCTGTTTTATGCCAGCTTTTCCGTTAATATGCTGAACTTCATATGGCACGGCTTCCATTTTCCCAACAGCCTTCCCTGCAGGCAGTCCTTTATTTACATCGCACTGATGCTGGTGATGTGTTATCAGGCATATACGGGCCTTAGGGAAACGCCGTGGAAACATATCTGCCTGGCTTTCTGGGGCGCCGTCATATTCATACTTCTGGCAGAGAAGCTGGTGGATAACCCGGAACAGTATCACTTCTCCGTGTTTTATGTTGCCATCCTGTTCATTGCCATGTACGCAGGACTGGTGTATCAATATAAAAAAGGAAGATGGAGCCTGGATGCCATCGTCCTGACCGCGCTGGCCGTGGTGTCCATTGAGGCTGCTGTCAATACAGCGGTTACCAGTGTCCCCACTACCAGCAGGACCGCCTATGTGAAGGATAACCAGGATGTGCAGGATCTGGTGTGGAACCTGAAGCCGAATACATTTTACAGGGTGGAAAAATCAGACAGGAAGACTAAGAACGACGGCGCATGGATGAATTTCCCATCAGTATCCCTGTTCTCCTCCACGGCGGATGCGTCCCTGTCGGACTTCTTCCGGGTGCTGGGATGTGAAAGCTCCACCAATGCGTACAGCATTACAGGAAGCACCCCTCTGGTGGACAGCCTGTTCTCCGTGCGGTACGGACTTTACCCGGACCAGCAGCCAACGGGAATCCTGATGGAGCAGGCAGGGCGCAAGGGCGGTGTATGGCTTTATGAAAATGCATTCACGCTTCCGGTCGCCTTCATGCTGCCGAAGGATGTGGAGGCCAACTGGATTACGGATTCCGGGAATCCGGCCCTGGTACAGAATGACCTGTGCGATGTGCTGGGAACCGAACACGTGCTGATTCCCAATGAGAGTGTCACGGAAGGCAAGAAGCTGTCATTTACAGCAGAGGCAACCGGGGATTACTATGTATATGTGACCAATAAAAAGGTAAAGGAAGTATCCGTTACCGTGGGAGAACATTCGGACAGCTTTGACAATGTGGACAGGGGATATTTCCTTGAACTGGGCCGTATTACCAAGGATGAGCAGGTTTATATGGAATCCCGGGACGACGGGAACCCTACCCTGCAGGCTGAAGTATGGAGATTCAATCCCGAGGGACTGAAGGCTGTTTACGGACAGATGAACGCCAATCCCATCACGCTGACCAACTGGACCGATACATCCCTTAAGGGCAGTATCACGGCAGATGGTTCCGGCGTCATGTATACCAGCATTCCCTATGACAAGGGATGGACCATAATGGTGGACGGCAATCAAGTGGCACCGAGAAAGCTTTTCGATACCTTCCTGGCCGTGGACTTAAGCGGGGGAACCCATGAAATCAGCATGACATATGAGCCGGAGGGGCTTCGCACCGGGGCATGGATTACCGGGACATCGGCCGCAGTGCTGGGAATCATCGTGCTGGCAGGATACACAGTCAGACGCAAAGAGCAGAAAAAATACGAAAAAGTAAGGAGATAACAGCCATGAAATTATGGGGTGGACGTTTTACCAAGGAAACAAACCAGCTGGTGCACAATTTTAACGAATCCCTGTCCTTTGACCAGAAATTCTATCACCAGGATATAGAGGGCAGCATTGCTCATGTGAAGATGCTGGAAAAGCAGGGAATCCTTTCAGCGCAGGACAGGGATGATATTATCCGCGGATTGGAAAGCATATTATCCGATTTGGAGAATGGACGGCTGACCATATCCCCCGATTCCGGATATGAGGATATCCACTCCTTTGTGGAGGGAACCTTGACGGAGCGCGTGGGGGAGGCAGGTAAACGCCTTCACACAGGACGCAGCCGTAACGATCAGGTGGCCCTGGATATGAAGCTTTATACAAGGGATGAGATTGATGAGATAGAAAAGCTGGTCAAAGACCTGTTACAGGAACTTCTGGTCATCATGGAGGCCAACACAGATACCTTCATGCCTGGATTTACCCATCTCCAGAAAGCCCAGCCCATCACGCTGGCCCACCACATGGGGGCATACTTCGAGATGTTCTCAAGGGACCGCTCAAGGCTTCAGGACATCCGCAGGCGTATGAACTGCTGTCCCCTTGGCTCCGGCGCATTGGCGGGCACCACCTATCCCCTGGACCGGGAATATACAGCCAGCCTTCTCGGGTTTGACGGCCCGACCCTGAATTCCATGGATTCCGTGGCAGACAGGGATTATCTGATTGAGCTGTTAAGCGCCCTGTCCACCATTGCCATGCATTTAAGCCGGTTCTGTGAGGAAATCATCATCTGGAACACCAACGAATACCGTTTTGTGGAAATTGATGATTCCTACAGCACAGGCAGCTCCATCATGCCCCAGAAGAAGAACCCGGACATTGCGGAGCTGATCCGCGGCAAGACCGGAAGGGTCTACGGCGCCCTGGTATCCCTCCTGACCACCATGAAAGGCATTCCCCTGGCCTATAATAAGGACATGCAGGAGGATAAGGAGCTTACCTTTGATGCCATTGATACGGTGAAAGGCTGTCTAGCCCTATTCACAGGCATGATATCCACCATGAACTTTTGCAAGGACGTGATGGAGGCCAGTGCAAAGAACGGTTTCACCAATGCAACGGACGCGGCAGACTATCTTGTGGGAAAAGGCGTCCCCTTCCGCGATGCCCATGGAATCGTAGGCCAGCTGGTCCTTCTGTGCATCCAGAAAGGCATTGCCCTGGACGACCTTTCCCTGGAGGAGTACAGGCAGATAAGCCCTGTATTTGAGGAGGACGTGTATGATGCCATCAGCATGAAAACATGTGTGGAAAAGCGTATCACCATCGGCGCCCCGGGACAGGATGCCATGAAGCAGGTGATTGGGATCTATAAAAAAATGCTGGCAGAGTAACCGCCCTGGGGAGCGCGTTGGCGGGGATATCGGCCAATGGAAATGCAGGTGTGGATGAAAAGTGGCAGCTGGAGCCGTAGCGGCAGGAGTTGAAACTGTTATGGCTGAAATGATTATGGCTGAAATGATTAGGACTGAAACGGTCACAGTTGAAACGGTTAAAGCCGTAATGTGATTCAAAAGACAAAGGGGTAAAGAACCTGAATCTGTAATTTGAGGGATTAAGGGGCTTTATCCCTTTGGTGTCTTTTGGTTATGGATGTATGGGGGCTATATCCGTGTGGTGATGGGGTTGGCAAACATGGCTGGTTGTGTTGGTGTGGCTGGTTGTGTTGGTATGGCTGGTTGTGTTGGTGTGGCTGGTTGTGTTGGTGTGGCTGGTTGTGTTGGTGTGGCTGGTTGGATGGACATGGCTGGTTGGATGGATGTGGCTGGTCCTGTGGATATAGCCGGCTATACAGACATAACTGTCCTTAAAAAACATTGTCTTGACGTATTTTATAATTAAATATATAATATTTACATCGCGCTAGTTGTAAAAACAACGGAAAGAGGGGAGAGTATGGAGGAATATCTTCACCGTGTGAAAAAATCTCCATTATTCTATGGGATTAATGATAACGAGCTTTACACGCTTTTAAAGTGCTGCGCAGCAGAGCAGGTGCCCTATGAGGACGGGGAATATATCTTCCGGATGGGGGAGTCGGTCAATAAGGTGCTGATTCTGTTAAAAGGCAGGGCGCGCGTGATACAGGAGAATTTCTGGGGACACCAGGAGATGATTTACCATATCAGGGAAGGGGAGCTGTTCGGGGAGTCTTATTCATGTGCAAGGACCCCGGTGCTGCCTGTGAGTGTGGTGACCGAGGGGCCGTGTGAGGCATTGTTCCTGAACTATCAGAGGATGATTACATTCTGTTCCCTGGCCTGCGAGTTCCATACCAGGTTCATCCATAATATGCTGCGGCTTGTGTCGGAACATAATGTGAAGCTGGAGAACAAACTGGAACATGTGTGCAGGAAGTCAACCAGGGAAAAGCTGCTGTCCTATCTGTCGGAGCAGGCCATCTCCCAGGGGGGAAGGGCCTTTGATATTCCCCATAACCGGCAGGAGCTGGCAGAGTACCTGTGCGTGGACCGGAGCGCCATGTCCAATGAACTGAGCAAGATGCGCACCGAGGGAATCCTGGATTTCCAGAAAAACCATTTTGTGCTGTATGACCGTTATGACGGGGAACAGAGGGAAGGTGCCTGAGGTGAAAGCGTATGGGGGAAGAACGGTGGGGGAGATAAAGGACATAAGGACGTAAAGGTATAAGGATATAAAAACATAAGGATATAAGGGTGAATGGAAAAGAAAAGACGCTCAGCATTTTCAGCAGGGCGTCTTTTGACATTGCTTGTATATAATGGCTTGTTCTGCATAGGGTAGCTTATCCCGGATAGGGTAGCTTATTCCGTATATAGTAGCCTATTCCGGATACACGGCATTAAGGCATTTTTCAACAGCATCCTTAGAAATCAGGTTAATGGCCCGGGAGTCATCCATCCTGGTATAATATCCGGTTCCTTCGTCATTTGGGCTTCCGATGAAAAGGGTGACGGTTCCGGTATCCCCGCCCTTTTCGTATGTCCACGAAAGCGTCATGTCGGGGGTGGAGAGTCCGTAGCTTCCCAGTTCCTCGTCCGTTGCCTTATAGGTGGTGCAGGACTGGATGGACAGCCCGCTGATGGCCTCGGCCAGGTTATTGAGGTCGGAATTATCCGGGAGACGGTTTGCCTCATCATCAGGAGAACCTTTATACCAGGCAATATTGTTATCCGCATCCACAGTCTTTTTGGAAAATACCCTGGTGGCGCCATTCCTGGTAACCGTGATTTCCTTTATGTCGGTCCCGGCAACATAGGGCAGGGATTCGGTTTCCACAAAGTCATAAAGGCCTTTGCCGGATGTTTCTGTCAGATAGTTTCCTATGGTATATACCTGGCTGCCGCCTTCCAGACATGCATAGTATTCAGCTGCAGTACTGGCATATCCGGCCGCGGTGTCACCGGTACCAGCCACCTGGTTTCCAATCATCAGGGTTTGGGATGTCCCGTCTTCTGATGTCATGGAGAATTTTACGGCAGGAGGGTTAAGTCCATAGGAATCCAGGCTGTCCGGTGTTTCCAACTGCCGCCCGGCACTTAAACGTGCCAGCGTATCCGCCAGCGTGGTAACCGTGTACTGGCGGATGGGACAGTCCTTATCAGACTGGTAATACCAGGTATCGCCCTCCTTTTTAAAAGCCAGGCCCTGTTGTCCATCCTTCTCCCAGCTGATGGAAGTGAGTCCCTGGAGATTGGTCACATAAATCTGTCTGTCTTCTGTCTGCCCTGCAAGCGCATCTGCCTTCTTGTGCTGGTTCCAGGTTATAAGTCCGTAGGCGGCGCAGAGGACGACCAGGACAACGGCGGCAGGGACCAGTGGGTTTACTTTCTTTTTCATTCAGATTGCCTCCTTACAGCTTACGGCGCTTCATCCAGATTACAAAACCAGCAATCAGGAAGATGACCGGAATGACGATGATGAACAGGGCGCTCCAGAGTCCACCGGATGTTATCATATTATAGGTAATATCCAGACTCTTGCTTGGAATGGACAGGGTGGTGATACCCGGCATTTTGTAGGATACGACATTCATGAATATGGCCAGGTTGGAAATATTCGGGAAACGCATCAGTATATCATTGTCAATGAAAGCCGGGGCTGTGATGACTGTGAACACGGAGGACGTATCCTGTTCTTCATTGACTGTCTCTACTGCGGCGGCGCCAAGTGTGTAGGTGCCGTCTGTCTTTTCCTGTGTGACAGGGTCGACCAGGATCCCGGAATCAGAGGTGGTGAGGAACGGGGAAACGGTCAGACCGTCCCGCAGGTTATCCTGGATGGTCATGCCAGAGGGCTGTACGGCCAGGGCCGCCTGACCGGAGTCCACTCCGGTTAAAAGACCGCTTGAGAAATCATAGTCCGGAATCACATTAAACGGATTGTTGTTATAAAAATGCTGCGGCGCTGAATCTGCTACAAAACCGTTCTTTAAATCCATACCATACATGGAACACAGGGAGGTTAGGTTGGTAAGTGTGTCCTGGGTGGTGCCTGCCAGGAGCAGCAGGTGCCCGCCGTTCTTCAGGTAATCGGTGAGTGTGGTTTTCTCATCCTCGCTGATATCCTTTTGGGGATTGTTTATGATCAACAGGCTGCAGTCTCCGGGGACGGCGCTGTCGGTCAGGAGGTTCAGTTCTTTGGTTTCCATGCCTGACTTATCCATGGCATCGCTGACCGTTGGGGACAAGGCTGCTTCCTGGTGGCCGGACAGGGTATATACGGTGGTCCGGGTTTCATTTGTCACATAGTTGATGGCGCTGGTAATCTGTCCTTCCCCGTCAAAGGCTGTCTCCCGTACCTGCTGGTACTGGTAGTAGGCCATTAAATCAATCTGGATGATATCGCTGAAAGGGATGGCGGTTTTTTTGCCGGTGGCATCGCAGGTTACCAGGATCTGGTTGGTTTGCGTATCCAGGGTGGTCAGGATATCCGGGTGCAGTACCGGGTCATCCTCTGATACCTTGATATGGCTGGACTGGTCTGCGTACAGCTTTACAAAGGACGTAATCCGGTCATCCACGGTATCGGGGCTGGCTACGATATGGATGGTCACATCCTTGTCAAGTTGGTTAAGCAGATCTTTGGTAGTGTCCCCCAGGGTAAGGATCTGGCTGGAACTTAAGTCGTGCTTCATGTATTTTGCCGGAATTTTCCCTATAATCATATTCATGATGATGATGGCGGCAATGACCACAATGGTGAAGACCGCCATGTAACTGCCCTTTTTTAGTTTTCTTGTCATTTCTTCCTCCTTGCTGCCTGACCTGTCTGTCAGCTCCATCTTCGCTTCTGGGTGGCCTGCACCGTGAGAAAAAGAAGTATGCCGGCCATGCTTACATAGTACACAAGTCCTCCGATATCCAGGATATGGGTGTTGACAATGGAATCAAATACATCGGTCAGGACAATTTTCCCCAGGATATCTTTCAGCGCATGTTCCAGAAGACGCTGGTTTAGCAGATAGGTTCCGATAAGTCCGGCCGCCCCCAGTATTTCCAGTCCAAGGGACAGGGGAACGTGGCCCGTAATACGGTACAGGACGAAGCTTACAAGGCTCCAGAGAATCAGAAGCCCGGCCAGGGAGCCATAGGCGGTGGAGGGCAGGAAGTTTAAAAGCCCGGGCCACAGGATTAAAAGCAGGAGTACCCCGAATGTTCCCGCTGCCGCAATCAGCTGGCTTTCCGTAAGGGAGGATATGAAAAGTCCGATGGCAATGTATACACAGCCCATGAGGAAAAATGCCAGTATGGAGGCGTAGTCTTCCGCCAGGTATGCGGTCCCGTTTGCCTTGATGATTAAGGGACAGAGACAGGCAATGACCATGGGGATTGCGAAAATGGTGACCATGGAAAGGTATTTGCCCAGGACAATGTCCCATACAGACACAGGCGCTGTAAGCAGCATCTGGTCGGTGCGGGAACGGCGTTCATCCGCCATGCTGCGCATGGTCAGTATGGGCACTGCAATCATCAGGATCATCAGGATGGAACTAAGGGTATAGGAAAAATACGGATATCCGTTAATCATGTTGAAAACCATGAAGTAAATGCCTATGAACATGGTTACAAAGGCAATGAACACATAACCGGTCATGGAATGGAAATAGGATTTCAGTTCACGCTCATAAATCGCTTTCATTGATGTTGCCCTCCTCTCTGCCGTGTTCTCCCTTTGGGGAACTCTTTTCCTCCAAGGAACTCTTTTCCTCCAAGGAACTCTTTTCTTCCAAGGAACTCTCTTCCTCCAAGGAACTCTCTCCCTTAAATGAATCTTCCCCCGTCAGTTCCAGGAAGACCTCTTCCAAAGATGCCTTTGATGTGGACATGGAGAGGATTGGCATGTGGTTTTGTGCAAATGTATAAAACAAGGTCTCGCGTATATCTTCCGTCTGGTTAAGGGAATGTCTGTCCGCCTGGAGACTCAGGTGACAGACCGGATTTCCCTCCTCCTGAAGGGCGCTGCTTACGGTGATGGCGGAAATGGGCATCAGCAGGTTCATGATATCATCCCTGGCGCCCTTTACATCCAGTTCCAGTCCCGCGGACCCCTCCAGCTGGCGCTCCAGGTTCTCCGGCGTGTCACTGGCAATCAGCTTCCCTTGGGAAATGATCATGATGTGGTCACAGACAGCACTGACCTCAGAGAGGATATGGGAACTGAGTATGACCGTATGTTTCCTGCCCAAATCACGGATCATATCCCGAATCTCGATAATCTGTTTGGGATCCAGTCCGACGGTGGGCTCATCCAGGATGATTACATCCGGTTTGCCGAGGATAGCCTGGGCCATACCCACCCGCTGGCGGTAGCCCTTGGAAAGGTTGCGTATCAGGCGGCCTTTCACGTCCTCGATTTTTACCAGTTCCATGACCTCGTTAATGGAAGCCCTAAGGCTGTCTTTTGGAAGCTTTTTTAATTTTGCGGCAAATACAAGGTACTCATATACGGTCATGTCCGTATACAGGGGCGGTACCTCAGGAAGATAACCCATGCATTTTTTTGCCTGTTCCGGTTCCTCCAGTATATTATGTCCATCGATTAACACTTCCCCCTCTGTGGCGCCCAGATAACCTGTCATGATGTTCATGGTGGTGGATTTTCCGGCACCGTTGGGACCAAGGAAGCCGTAAATCTGCCCGTCCTCCACTGTAAAGCTCAGATGATCCACTGCCAGATGGCCGCCATAATCCTTTACAAGATTTTTCACTTCAATCACTGGTTGTTTCCTCCCGTCTGTTATTTATACGCATATTTACCAAATAGTTTTAAAATTAAAATGTGATAAAATTGTGTTGAAAATATTATTTTTTTAATAATAGTTTCTAAATTCGCAGAATCACGCACAAAGGCGCAAAATATTGCACAGAAAAATGCAAGAAAGGGTATTGCCCTGCATTGCATCAGTTGGTATAATATAGGACAGTTGGTAAAAAAATAACACAATGAGATGTATTGTGATGCCTCAGGGCATCGGAATGGAGGGAACTATGAATCAGATTGATACCATGTCAGTCAACGCAATCCGCGTTCTTGCAGCAGACGCTGTACAGAAGGCAAAATCAGGCCACCCGGGACTTCCTCTGGGTTCAGCAGCCATGGCTTACGAGCTTTGGGCCAACCATATGAACCATAATCCTAAGAATCCCCAGTGGAAGAACAGGGACCGTTTCATCCTTTCAGGAGGCCACGGCTCAACCCTTCTTTACTCCCTGCTTCATCTGTTTGGATATGGCCTGACCAAGGAAGACATGATGAATTTCCGTCAGATGGATTCCCTGACACCAGGACATCCGGAATACGGCCACACGGTTGGCGTTGAGGCCACAACAGGACCTCTGGGCGCAGGCATGGGTATGGCTGTGGGTATGGCTATGGCTGAGTCCCATCTGGCTGCTGTGTTTAACAAGGACGGATATCCGGTGGTTGATCACTATACTTATGTGCTGGGCGGAGACGGCTGTATGATGGAAGGCATTTCCTCAGAAGCATTTTCACTGGCAGGAACCTTGGGCCTTAGCAAGCTGATCGTGTTCTACGATTCCAATAAGATTTCCATTGAGGGAAGCACGGACATCGCATTTACAGAGAATGTACAAAAGCGCATGGAGGCATTTGGATTCCAGCTGCTGACCGTGGAGGACGGCAATGACCTGGATGCCATCGGCAAGGCCATCGAGGAGGCAAAGGCAGATACCACACGTCCTTCCTTCATCACGGTTAAGACCCAGATCGGCTACGGCTGCCCGGCTAAGCAGGGCAAGGCCAGCGCTCACGGCGAGCCTCTGGGCGATGATAATGTAACTGCCATGAAGGAGAATTTAAATTGGCCGTCCATGGAACCGTTCTATGTACCGGATGAGGTGTATGCCAATTATAAGGCACACGCTGAAAAGGGCGCTCAGGCAGAGGCGGAGTGGAATGCCTTATTTGATGAATATTGCCAGAAGTATCCGGAGATGAAGGATATGTGGGACAAGTTCCATAATCCGGAACTGGCTAAGGCTGCATATGACTGTGAGGAATACTGGGCATATGATGAGAAACCGGATGCAACCAGAAGCTTATCCGGCAAGCAGCTTCAGAAGCTTAAGAACCTGATGCCTAACCTGATTGGCGGCGCAGCAGACCTGGCACCGTCCACCAAGACTTATATGTCGGATATGGGGGATTTCTCCAAGGATAACTATGCCGGACGCAACCTGCACTTCGGTGTGCGCGAACTGGCCATGGCAGCCATTGGAAACGGCCTGATGCTTCACGGAGGACTGCGGGCATTTGTCTCCACCTTCTTTGTGTTCAGTGATTACACCAAGCCGATGGCAAGGCTGTCCGCACTGATGGGCGTGCCGCTGACATTTGTATTTACCCATGACAGCATTGGCGTGGGCGAGGACGGACCTACCCATGAGCCGATTGAGCAGCTGGCCATGTTGCGTTCCATGCCTAACTTCCACGTATTCCGTCCGGCTGACGCGACAGAGACAGCAGCAGCCTGGTACAGCGCGGTTTCCTCCCAGAAGACACCTACCGCCCTTGTGCTTACAAGGCAGAACCTGCCCCAGTTGGCAGGCTCCAGCAAGGAAGCCTTGAAGGGGGCATATATCCTGGAGGATTCTTCCAAGGAAGTTCCGGACGCAATCATCATTGCCACAGGCTCTGAAGTTGAACTGGCCGTAGGCGCAAAGGCTGAGCTGGCTAAGGAAGGCATGGATGTGCGTGTTGTCAGCATGCCGTGTATGGATATATTCGAGGAGCAGTCTGAGGAATACAAGGAAAAGGTTCTTCCAAAGGCAGTGAGGAAGAGGGTTGCAGTGGAAGCATTGGGAGACTTCGGATGGGGCAGATATGTTGGCCTGGACGGAGCTGCGGTCACCATGAAGGGCTTTGGCGCCAGCGCTCCCGCAGGACTGCTGTTTAAGAAGTTCGGGTTCACGGTTGAGAACGTGGTGGAGGCTGTGAAGTCACTGTAATATAAGTCTGTTTCCTTAACTGGTTCAGCCAGATTTATAAAACGAAGATATCATATGGTTATCAATGATAATCCCCGGACAGCGGCGGAAGACAGGTGGTTCTTCCGGCTGGCCGGGGATTTTCTGCATGTGTGATGCAGATTGAATATTTAATGTGGGAATGATATAATCTGGTAAGCACCGGCATGTTTTAGGAACGGGAAGAGGTACGATTGACAGATACAAGCTAAAATGGAGGGACTATGCCCACAGATACATTAACCCTATTTTCACAACCCACAGCCCAATGGTTTAAGGATACGCTGGGCAGGCCTACAAAAGTCCAGGAGGATACCTGGCCAGCCATTGCTTCCGGGCACCCGGTCCTGGTCAGCGCACCTACCGGAACAGGTAAGACACTGTCTGCTTTCCTTGTTTTCATAGACCGTCTGTATGCCATGGCAGAAGAGGGGACCCTTAAGGAGGAACTGTACCTGATTTATGTATCCCCATTAAAGTCACTGGCAGGAGACATACAGGAGAACCTGAACCGGCCTTTGGAGGGAATCCGGCAGGAGATGGAGCGCCGTGTGGGTGCTGCCCGGCAGACAGGATATGCTGGTTTGGCAGGAGATGTCCATCCGGCAGGAAAGATCCATCCGGCAGGAAAAATCCATCCGGCAGGAGATGTCCATCCGGCAGGAACCACCAGCCTGGATATCCGGGTTGGGATCCGCACCGGGGACACCCCTCAGAAGGACCGCCAGAGGATGGTAAAACATCCGCCCCACATATTGATCATCACCCCTGAATCCCTGTACCTGATGCTCACTTCCATGACCGGGCAGAAGGTATTAAGGACGGCAAGGGCGGTAATCATTGATGAGCTTCACGCCTTGATTGACACGAAGCGGGGTGCCCATCTCATGCTGTCCATTGCACGGCTGGACCGCCTTTGCGGGAGGCCGCTTCAGCGCATCGGCCTGTCCGCCACCATAGAACCTCTGGAACTGGCGGCCGCGTACCTGTCCCCGGAACCGGCGGTCATCTGCGCGCCGGCCATGGAAAAACAGATCCGGATTGAAATCCTTGGAACCACACCGTCACAGGGCAGGCGCAAGGACCCTGTGTGGGAAGAACTGGGACAGGCCGTGTACCGGCAGTGTCTGTCCTGCCGCAGTGTCATTGCCTTTTCAGAGGGGCGCCGGTATGCGGAGAAATTAGCCTATTACGTAAATCTCCTGGGCGGGGACGGATTTGCCAGGGTACACCATGGAAGCCTGTCCAAGGAACAGCGGGCAGAGGTGGAGCAGGACCTGAGGGACGGCAGGCTGCGCCTTCTGTGCGCCACCTCGTCCATGGAATTGGGGATTGACGTGGGGGAACTGGACCTGGTGATCCAGGTGGGCTGTCCGCGTACGGTTTCCAGTACCATGCAGCGGCTGGGACGCGCGGGTCATGGCCCGGGCCGGGTCAGCGTCATGTACATGTATCCCAGGACGGCTTCGGAGAGCGTGTACTGCGGGATGACGGCCCAGGTGGCAAGACAGGGCGGTGTGGAGCACACAAAGCCCCCAAGAATGTGCCTGGATGTCCTGGCACAACATCTGGTTTCCATGGCAAATGGGGAAGGCTACTGCGTGGAAGATGTCATGGCTGTCCTGGAACGGTCCTATCCTTTCCGGGATGTGACCGGGGAAGATATAAAGGCAGTCCTGTCCATGCTGGCCGGGGATTATGAACACAGGCGGGACATCCCGGTCCGTCCCAGGGTGCTGTATGACCGGATCCATGGCAGGGTGGAAGGGGATGCCTACAGCCGTATGCTGGCCACGGCGGCTGGAGGGACCATACCGGACAAAGGCCTATACACTGCCAAGACGGAGGACGGTGTAAAGCTTGGGGAACTGGATGAGGAATTTGTCTATGAATCCCAATTGGGAGACAAGTTCATGCTGGGGTCATTTGGCTGGAAGATTACTGGGATTGACAAGGACACGGTCTATGTGTCACAGGTGCCGGCAGAGGGTGCCAGGCTGCCCTTCTGGAAAGGGGAAATCAGGGGGCGCACCTTAAAGACCAGCCGGGAATTCGGGAAAATCCTGGCTGGCCTGGAAGCCGCCCATGAGCAGGGACGGCTCCGGGAAGAACTGTCTGCGCTGGGAATGGATGAGGCTGCGGTTATCAATGCATCCGGTTTTCTGGAGCGCCAGATACAGTCAACGGGCGGGCTTCCGGACAATAAAACCATCGTGGTGGAACATTTTACCGACCACACCGGGTGCCATCAGGTCATGCTCCACGCCTTGCTTGGGCGCAGGGTGAACGGCCCCCTGTCGCTTCTGCTTCAGCACATGGTCAGGAATATCTGCGGTTTTGATATCGGGTGCGTGGACGAGGAGGACGGCTTCCTTCTGTATCCCTATGGCAGCGGGGTGATGCCTGAGGGGCTGCTGTACCGGCTGGAACCTGACCAGGTGAGGGAAACCCTGGAAGCCATGCTTCCCCTCACCCCGTTGTTCGGCATGGCCTTCCGCTATAACGCTGCCAGGGCGCTGATGATGGGGATGAAGCAGGGGGGCCGGCAGCCGCTGTGGATGCAGCGCTTAAAGAGCACGGAAATGCTGGATTCGCTGATGAACGAAAAGGACCATCCCCTGATCCGGGAGACAAAACGCGAATGTCTGGAAGACCAGTGGGATATAGACGGCGTCATCCAGATTCTTCACGAGATACGGGCCGGCCTGATTCATGTGAGGGAGGTCTGCACGGATGTGCCTTCCCCCATGTCCCTGCCCCTGCAATGGCAGGTGGAGGCCGCGGAAATGTACGAATATGCCCCTGCCACACCCGGCATCCGCCAGGCTGTTTATGATGAACTTAAATACCTGGAGGGAATCCGTCCCGCGCCAGAGGCTCTGGAGAAACAGCAGGAACGCACCAGACTTCCCCAGGATGAGGCACAGCTTCATTCCATACTGATGACAGAAGGGGATTTGGAGGCAGGGGAGCTTGACGTGCCTGTGGAGTGGCTGGCAAGCCTGGCAGCCCAGGGGCGCGCCCTCTATATTGAACCTGGCCTGTGGATTGCCGCGGAACAGGAAGAAGAGTATGAAAAGGCATTTTCCATGGACGGGCTGGAGGAAGCCGCGGCAATTGTGCGCCGTCTTCTGCGTTACCGCAAAGGACACACACCGGGGCAGATAGGGGAGCGGTATTTCCTGCCGGAGGAAAAGGTAGGGGTAATCCTGGAGCTGTTGTGCAGCCGCGGTGAAATCGTGGAGGCAGACGGGATTTACTATCACAGGAAACTCTATGACAGGGCCAGGCAGTCCACCCTTAAGAACCTGCGCCGTGAGACAGCTACCCAGCCGGGCGCCCACTATGCCGCGCTTCTGGCCGGGAGGGCAAAGCCATACACCCAGGCCGATGAGCAGCTGAAGAAAACACTTGAGCTGTATTGCGGGAGGATGTTCCCGGTCCGTTTCTGGGAAAATGTCCTGCTGCCCCGCCGTGTCCGCAATTATTCGGAAGGAATGCTGGACCGCCTGCTTGCGGAAGGGGATTATTACTGGAAAATGTCCCCGGACGGTGCCCTTTGTTTTTGCCGCTACGAGGACATTGACTGGGACGCGCCGCTGCCGGATATGGAAGGAATCCTTGGTGGGGAGGAACTGCAGATTTACAGGGAACTGAAGAGAAGGGGGGCCTGCTTCTTAAAGTTCCTGGCAGATATCCCAAAGGAAAAGAGCGCCCAGGAGCTGCTGCTTGGCCTGGCGGAAAAAGGCCTGGTCTGTGCGGACAGTTTTGTCCCGGTCAGGCAGTGGCAGAACCGGGAAAAAGTAAAGAAGGCCACGGCCAGACAGCGGGTCAGCGCCAGGGTGATGGCGCTTTCCGCGGGCCGATGGGATATTGTGCGTCCGCTGAAGCCAAAGAAAATGGAAGAGTGGCTGGAGCTTATTTTCCAGGAACAGCCCGTCATGTGCAGGGAAACCTTCCGAAGGGCGGCCGCAGGGCTTGCAGGTTCGCCTTATCTGCCGGGATTTAGTCAGGCCGGGGCTGCCCGGTCAGACGCAGGAGAGGCCGCCGGGGCTGTCCGGTCGGACGCAGGAGAGGCCGCCGGGGCTGCCCGGTCAGACATGAATTATCAGAACGCCATGGAACTTCTTCGCATCTGGGAATACACAGGCCAGGTGCGCCGCGGGTACTTTGTGGAAGGAATGTCAGGTGCCCAGTTTATCAGAAAAGAAGAGTATGAAGGAGTGACGGCGGCATTGAAGGCTCCGGAAGATGGGATTATCTGGCTGAACGCCGCTGATCCGGCCCAGATATGGGGCAAAATACTGGTCCAGCCTGGGGAAAGGGATTTCCTCAATGTGCCTGGCACGGCTGTTGCCCTTCACTGCGGGCGGGTAACGGCTGTTCTGGAGCGGCAGGGCAGGGTTTTACGGGTGTTTGAATCCCAAGGCCTGGAACAGACGCTTCAGGTATTTGTCAACGATTTCAAGGGAAAACGTCTGTTCCCGGAGCTGAAGCGGCTGATTGTCCGGGAATATCCTGAAGGGACAGGGGAGACTTTGAAGAGGGCTGGGTTTTCCAGGGAAATGAACGATTACGTGCTGTACCGCTGACCATATCGTGTTTTTAAATGTTTGATGTGATACCTCATGATGTATCACATCAAACATGATATATTACGGATAGGAGTACATCGGGATACATCACGGCGCATCACGATATGTTAAAGCTTACAGCGCATCACGACACATCACAGGAAGGGATATCACATGGACATACAGATAAGGGAATATACAAAGGAAGACACAAAAGAGGCAATCCGGATATGGAACCATATCGTAGAGGAGGGGAATGCATTTCCCCAAATGGAATGTCTCACAGAATCCACGGGAGAGGAATTTTTCATGGGACAGTCCTATACCGGGATTGGGGTTGACGGGGACAGCGGGGAGATTGCCGGCCTATACATCCTGCACCCCAATAATGTGGGAAGGTGCGGCCATATATGCAATGCCAGCTACGCGGTCAGATGGGACATGCGCGGCTGTCAGATTGGCGAAAAGCTGGTACGCCACTGTATGGAACAGGGGAAAGCGCTGGGATATGGAATCCTCCAGTTTAACGCGGTGGTCAAAAGCAATGGAGCCGCCCTTCATCTGTACCAAAAGCTGGGATTTACCCAGCTGGGCGTCATACCCGGCGGATTCCTGATGAAGGACGGCAGCTTTGAGGATATCATTCCCCATTATATCGTGCTGTAATATTCTGTTATGATTCCCTTTGGCATACGCTGTCCTGTTCCACCAGTTCTACCGGTGTCAATATCTTCACGGGCAGTACTTCGTAGTCGTCAATCTGCTGGAACAGCATGCGGGCAGCGGTCTGGGCCATGAGGGATGCGTGGATTTCCACGGTGGTTATCTTGGGGACCGAGTATTTTGCCTGGTCTGAATTGTCATATCCGATGATGCTGATATCGTCAGGGACCTTCAGGCCTGCCTGGCGGATGGCCTGGATGGCTCCCAGCGCAAGGCGGTCGTTGAAGGCTACAAGGGCGGTGGGGTAAGAGGCGTTTTTTGCCAGCATCTGCTCCACGGCGGCAAGTCCGGCCTCAAACTCCCAGGAGGTGCCGCCCAGGCAGTATTCATTTTTCAGGGTCAGCCCGGCTTCCCGCAGGGCGGTGACACAGCCGCGGCGGCGTTCAATGCTGGTGGTATAACGGCTGTCCCCGTTGATGATTCCAATGGTCCTGTGCCCCCTTTCGATGAGATAGCGGCAGGCGTTGTAGGTGCCGCAGAAATTATCGGAGAGGATGGAGGTCATCTGGTTGTAATAGCTGTTGACCAGGATGGCCGGGATTCCCAGCCCGATTGCCCGGTCCAGATGCCTGTGAGCCACATTGCTGACAAAGAATATGCCGGAAAAACCATGGGACTGGACCAGACCGTCAAAGTCGTCAGACTCATCCAGGGTTGAATAAATCAGGGTGTAGCCTTGTTTGTGGCACTCCTTTTCAGCGCGGTAAAACAGCTGGGCATAAAATGGCTGGGTGATGCGGGAGCTGTTGTTGTCACCCTTTGGCAGCAGGAATGCAATGGGACCGTTCCTTTTGCCGGGCTTAAAGGGGACCTGGACCTGGGGCATGGATTCCTGGGGGCGCCATACCACGACCGTGCCCTTGCCCGCCCTTTTCTCAACCAGTCCGTCGTCCACCAGAAGCTGCAGCGCCTTGCGCACCGTTGTCCTGTCTACCTGGTAGGTTTCCCCGATTTCACGCTCTGAGGGAAGCAGGGCATCCCTCAGATATTCACTGTCCTGAATCCGTTCCTTCAGGTCCTGGTACACTCTTTTATATAAAAATGTCTTGTTTTCTTTCTGGGCCACAATGGTTCCTCCGTTCCTTCAGGCACATGGCAGTGATGAATGTTTAAACACGCCATTACATACCTCATGTTGTATCTTTATAAATATTATCATGGAATGCATGAAATCTCAAGACAGAACTTGCGCCTGACAGAATGGGGAGGGGGTGGGTATGCGGATGATTTCCAAATACGTCCCGTGTCCTATTGTTCCATTGCTTTTTCAAATGCATCCTTCATCAGCTGTTCTGTCAGGGGGCATGGATTACAGGTGATATGTCCTGTGGTCTTTTTCACCGTATCAATGATGAAGTCCATGTCAGGGGTTTCCTTGATATAGGGGGCAAGACACACCGGCGCTCCGATCTCCTCGCGGATTGCCCTTACGCGGGCAACGGCCCTCCTGGCATTTTCCCGGTCCGTGGATTCCGGTTCTGCAACGCCAAGGGCCTCTGCAATCCTGGCATACCGGGCTTCTGCATGATCCATGTTCAGCTCCATGGCAGCCGGAAGGAAGATGGAACAGGCATCGCCATGGGGAATCTTATACATGGCGCCGAGGGGCTGTGCCATGATATGGGCAATTCCGATTCCTGCCGTGATGGCAAGGCCGCCCAGATAACTGCCCAGCATCATGTCGCCTCTGGCCTTCAGGTTTTGTGGATCATCACATGCATCCTTAAGGCTTTTGTTTATCAGTTCAATTGCTTTCAGGCCGTACATCTCAGTCATCGGGCTGGCGTTTAAGGAAACGTAGGATTCAATGGCATGGCTCAGGGCATCCATCCCGGTTGCAGCCGTTATGTGCCTTGGAAGCCCGGTGGTAAGGGTGGGGTCCAGGATGACGATGTCCGCAATCATGGTGGTGTGGTACAGACTCTTCTTAAGTCCGTTGTAGTTGTTGAGCACCACGCTGGTCTTGGTGGCTTCTGCCCCGGTGCCTGAGGTGGTGGGGACGGCGATGAACAGGGGCGGAACCGCGGTGACCTGTTTCCCGTTCATCTGGTAGTCCTCCACGTTGCCGCCGTTGACAGCCAGCATGCCGATGGCCTTGGCCGTATCAATCACGCTTCCTCCGCCCAGTGCAAGGGTACAGTCGCAGCCCTCGGCCAGGAATATGTCCCTGCCTCCGTTGATCATATGCAGGTCCGGCTCCCCGGCAACCTGGTCATAGCATACGTGTCCAATGCCTGCTTCCTCTAAAAGTCCTGCGATTTTATGGTAGCTGTCAGCGATGCTGCTGTATGTAGCAAAGAATACCTTCTTGCATCCGTACCATTTTAAGAGGGACGGGATATCACTGATCTTGTTTTCTCCGAAGATGACCTGGCGGTTGTTTACGATTTCGAACATGGTTTTAATCCTCCTGAATGTTTTCATATGGTTTATTTGTGGTAAAGTGGATGGTAATGATTATTACATGGTAATGATTGTTAAATGGTAGTGATTGTTAAATGGTAATAATCATTAATGTGGCAGGTAAATCACATAGGGATTATAATACAACAGGTTGTATTTGAATATGCCCTTATAATATACCGAAAAAACCATGATGTCAATAGGGAAATGTAAAAAAGTTGAGAAAAAGATACAACTGGTAGCTAAAAATGAAAAGCATAATATGGAAAGGATACATTTTCCATAAAAATTATTAAAAAATGGTTGAAAAAGAACACAACATGTGCTAATATTTGAGATACAAGGGGATAACAAAATAGCAAAAACACAACAGGTTGTATCAAAATAACCGACAGGAGGAATATTTCATGAAAAAGAGATATCTGCTGGCCATGGGTGCGCTGGTCATGGGACTGGCCTGTACCGGGTGTTCCGGGAACAGCGGGCAGTTAGACGGAGGGATTATAAGGATTGCCTACAATCAGGCGCCCACCCATCCCCATTACCAGGCTCTGGAACGCGCAGGTGAGAAGTTTAAGGAAGCCACCGGGGGGAGATATGAGTTCCTGATTTATCCCAACGAGGTGCTGGGGGACCAGAGGGCTACCCTGGAGCTGATACAGAACGGAGCAATCCAGATGGCCATTGTCAACAATGCCATGGTGGAAAACTATAATAAGGATTTTTCAATCCTGGGCCTTCCATATATCTTTGATTCCCAGGAACACCAGAAGGAGGTATTTACCTCAGGCGTACTGGACCCGCTGTTTGAATCCACTAAGGAGGAAGGGTTTGAGGTCATGGCAGCCTATACCGCCGGTTCCAGGAACGTATACACGAAGAAGCCCATTGAAACCCCAAAGGATCTTGACGGCATGAAAATCCGTGTCATGGAATCGCCTACCATGGTTGCGATGATGAAGTATATGGGCGGCGTGGGAACCCCCATGAGCCAGGGTGAGGTATATACCGCCATCCAGCAGGGCGTGCTGGACGGAGGGGAGAACAATGAGATTACATATGTGGACCTGAAACACTACGAGGTGGCGCCGGTATTCTCCAGAACCCAGCACGTGATGATTCCTGACCTGGTGATTGCGGAGAGTGCGTATCTTGAACGGATGAAACCGGAGGACAGGGAGCTTCTGACCCGGATATTGAACGATTCGGTGGAAGATGAGTTTGACCTGTGGAATGAACAGATTGAGATTGCAAAGGAAGCCGCAAAGGAACAGGGCGTTACATTCGTGGATGTGGATATCCGGCCGTTTCAGGAAAACTGTAAAAAGCTTCATGAGGAAGCGGTCAGCGGTTCTTCCTTTGCCGGGGAACTGTACGACAGGATACGCGCCCTGGCCAGATAGTCCTTGGACGGGGATGGTATGTATCGCGCCTAAACAGCCGGAGGAAGGCGGTTTGGCGCCCATAACTAGGAGGAAATGACATGGAGAA
Source organism: Enterocloster sp. OA13 (assembly GCF_022440595.1). Classification (NCBI taxonomy): domain Bacteria; kingdom Bacillati; phylum Bacillota; class Clostridia; order Lachnospirales; family Lachnospiraceae; genus Enterocloster; species Enterocloster sp. OA13. The sequence continues at coordinate 123,268 of NZ_JAKNTF010000001.1, forward strand.
GATGAAGAAATTATTTGACCGGGTCCTGGAGGCCAGCTGTATTGCCCTTATGTCGGTGATGACCATTCTGGTTTCCTATCAGGTAATCACCCGGTATATATTTAATAAGCCAAGCGCGGTCAGCGAGGTACTGGCGAGGTATATGTTTGTGTGGATGGTGCTGCTGTGCGCCGCCTATGTGTTCGGCCTGAGGGAGCACATGAACATCCCGTTTGTAAAGGATAAGCTGCCACCAAGGGGAAGGATTGTGTGTGACATCATCGGCGAGGTCATCATTGCCCTGTTCGGCCTTGGGGTCATGGTGGCAGGTGGATATGCGGGCGCTATGCGTCAGATGGGACAGCTGGATTCCGCCCTGCAGATTTCCATGGGAATCATCTATGCGGCCATTCCCTTAAGCGGGATCAGTATTGTATTTTACTTTTTTTACAATGTCTCAAAGCTCCTTAAGGAGTTTAAACATACAGTGTGCGGTAAGGAGGAAGCGTGATGGATGTAGCTGTAGTAGCTGGAATTATAATGATTGTTTCGGTGGTCGTCATGCTGGTCATGGGCGTGCCCATCGGTATCAGTATCGGTATGTCCTCTGCACTGGCCATGATTACCATACTTCCCTTTGGACCGGGTATTGTGACCTGTGCCCAGAAGATGTTCACGGGAGTGAATTCATTTTCCCTTTTGGCCATCCCCTTCTTTATCCTGGCGGGCAATATCATGAATAACGGGGGTATCGCCATCCGCCTGGTAAACTGCGCCAGGCTCATCAGCGGCCGTCTGCCGGGTTCCCTGGCCCAGACCAATATTGTAGCTAACATGCTGTTCGGCGCAATCAGCGGAAGCGGTACGGCCGCAGCCGCGGCCATCGGCGGCACCATGGCGCCCATTGAACTGGAAGAGGGCTATGACAAGGATTATGTGGCGGCGGTCAATATCGCTTCTGCCCCCACCGGCCAGCTGATTCCTCCCAGCAATACCCTGATTGTGTATGCGACCGTGGCGGGAAGCGTTTCCGTGGCAGCCCTGTTCATGGCTGGTTACATACCGGGGATTGCCTGGGGTATTTCCCTGATGGTCATTGCCGGATATATGGCGAAAAAGAGAGGCTATGTATCATCCTTTTCCGTCACACCCAAGGAGGCTGTCAGGATAATATTGGATGCCCTTCCAAGCCTGCTTCTGATCATCATTGTAATCGGCGGCATCTTAAAGGGCGTGTTCACTGCAACGGAAGGTTCTGCCATTGCAGTGGTCTATGCACTGATACTCAGCTTCTGTTACCGCTCCCTGAAGGTGAAGGACCTTCCGGCCATTATCCTGAGTTCCTGCAAGACCACATGTATCGTTATTTTCATGATTGGGGTTTCATCCATCATGTCCTGGGTGATGGCCTATACCATGATTCCCAACGCGATTGCCAATGCCATGCTGACACTTAGCAGCAACAAATACGTAATCCTCCTGCTGATGAACGTGATTCTGCTGGTGGTGGGCACCTTCATGGACCCCACGCCCGCCGTGCTGATTTTCACGCCTATCTTCCTGCCCATCTGCCAGGGCTTTGGCATGGACCCGGTCCAGTTCGGTATCATGATTGTATTTAATCTGTGTATCGGGACCATCACGCCGCCGGTTGGGGTCATCCTGTTTACGGGCTGCAAGGTGGTTGGGATATCCATTGAGGGAGTGATTAAGACGCTGCTTCCCTTCTTTGCAGCTATTGCAGTGGTGCTGCTGCTGGTAACCTATGTTCCGGCCATGTCCATGTGGATTCCGTCCATGCTGGGCCTGGTGAAGTGACGGATATGATTGGAATATGACATTGACAGGATTGCACTGATACCTAAGAATGATATATAATATGGAGGAAATGATGATGAACGATTGCTTTTACTGTGAAAATGGAGATAAACTCAAAAGCCTGATGATAGAAGTGTGTAAATTGGACTATTCCACCGTGTACCTGAACCGGGACCAGAAGCACAAGGGAAGATGCATCGTGATGTTTAAGGACCATAAGACGGAGTATTTCCAGTTGACACCGGAGGAGAATAGGGGCTATTTTGGGGAACTGGCAAAGGTGGCCCAGGCTGTCTGGAACCTGTACCAGCCTGATAAAATCAACTATGCCACCTTTGGCGACGGCGTTCCCCATGTCCACGTGCACGTGGTTCCCAAGTATGAAGGCGGCCTCCAGTGGGGCGAGGCATTCCATGATGACGTGGACAAGGTGCTTCTGCCGGAGGAGGAATATAAGGAAATGGTGGAGGAACTGAGGAAGGAAATACTGGGTTGAAAATAAGCTCCGAACATTAATATACACAGATACACAGGCAAAAAGCATGCCCCGGACCAGGACCATACATCAATAAACCTGGTTGCGGGGCATTTTCCTATTAATTAATTATCCTTCTTGGCTGCTTTTGCCTCAGCCATCTTCATGGCGCGGACCTTTAAGGGCAGTCCGAACAGTGTGATGAAGCCGTCGGCGTCATGGTGGTCATACAAATCCCCTGTTGTGAAGGACGCCAGGGATTCGCTGTATAAGGAGTAGGGGGATGTGGTTCCGGCCTTGATGATGTTACCCTTGTACAGTTTGAATTTCACTTCGCCTGTAACATATTCCTGGGTGGACTCAACAAATGCCTGGACCGCCTCGCGCAGAGGGGTGAACCATTTTCCTTCATATACAATCTGGGCCAGCTTATTGCCCATGTCCTTCTTGGCCTCCATGGTGGCGCGGTCTAATACCAGTTCCTCTAACTGCTGGTGTGCTTCCATAAGGATGGTTCCGCCCGGAGTCTCATACACGCCGTGGGACTTCATGCCCACCACACGGTTCTCCACGATGTCAACAATGCCCACGCCGTGCTTGCCGCCCAGTTCATTTAACTTGCGGATGATGTCGGAAACCTTCATCTTCTCGCCGTTAACGCTGGTGGGAACGCCTTTTTCAAAGGTCATGGTAACGTACTCGGCTTCGTCAGGCGCTTTCTCAGGGCTTACGCTTAACATCAGCAGATGGTCATAGTTCGGTTCCTTGGACGGATCTTCCAGCTCCAGGCCCTCATGGCTGATGTGCCAGAGGTTGCGGTCACGGCTGTAGCTGTTGTCAGCTGAGAAGGGAAGGTCGATGCCGTGCTGCTTGCAGTATTCAATCTCATCCTCACGTGACTGGATGGTCCATACATCGGTCATACGCCATGGAGCGATGATTTTAAGGTCAGGAGCCAGGGCCTTGATGCCCAGCTCGAAACGGATCTGGTCATTGCCCTTGCCTGTGGCGCCGTGGCAGATGGCGGTAGCGCCTTCCTTGCGGGCAATATCAACCAGGCATTTTGCAATGGCGGGACGTGCCATGGATGTGCCTAAAAGGTACTTATACTCATACACTGCATTGGCCTTTACGCAAGGCATGATGTAGTTGTCGCAGAAATCATCCACCAGGTCCTCTATGTATAATTTGGAAGCGCCGGATAATTTGGCCCTCTCGTCAAGTCCGTCTAACTCATTGCCCTGGCCGCAGTCAATGCAGCAGCAGATTACTTCATATCCAAAGTTTTCTTTTAACCACGGGATGATTGTGGTTGTATCCAGTCCGCCGGAATAAGCTAAAATTACTTTCTCTTTCATATTTATATCCTCCTGAAAATATCATATCTCAATGAACTTTCATAAATATACAACATTATGCAGGAAAATGCAAGCGGAAAAATAAAATATTTAAAAAAACTTGCATATTATGCATTTGTAATGTATAATTATGAAAATCGGGAAGCAAGCAGGGAAATACAGTGGATAAAAACCACAAAACAAGCTTTCCTTTTAAAGGAAAAGTAACTATAATGAAAATGCGAAGGAAGATGATTACATTATAATTATAAATGTAAATGAAGAAATATGAATGAAGAAATGTGAATAGTGAATAAAGAAATATGGATGAAGGAGACTGAGTATGATTAAGGTAGGGATTATCGGTTCCACAGGATATGCGGGAGGGGAGCTGGCAAGGCTTCTGCTCCAAAGGGATGACATAGAGATTAAGTGGTATGGTTCCAGAAGCTACACCGGACAGAAATATGCGTCCCTGTACCCGAATATGTATAAAATCGTGGATGAGGAATGCATGGATGATAATATGAAGGAACTGGCCGGACAGGTGGACGTGGTGTTCACGGCAACGCCCCAGGGCTTGTGCGCATCCCTGGTGGACGAGGAAATCCTGTCCATGGTTAAGGTCATTGATTTAAGCGCCGACTTCAGGATTAAGGATGTATCCGTATATGAGGAGTGGTACAAACTGACCCACGCCGCACCGCAGTTCATAGGGGAAGCGGTATACGGACTGCCTGAGGTCAACCGTGACAAGGTGAAAACCGCCAGGCTCATTGCCAATCCGGGCTGTTTCCCCACCTGCTCCTTCTTATCTGTCTATCCGCTGGTGAAGGAGGGACTGGTAGACCCAGGCACAATCATCATTGACGCCAAGTCCGGCACATCCGGCGCCGGCAGGGGAGCCAAGATGGACAGTCTGTACTGCGAAGTGAATGAGAATATCAAGGCGTACGGCGTGGGTACCCACAGACATACGCCGGAGATTGAGGAACAGCTGTCCTATGCGGCGGGCCGGCCGGTGACCATCAGCTTCACTCCCCATCTGGTTCCCATGAACCGGGGAATCCTGGTGACTGCCTATGGTTCCCTTACAAAGGAAGTTACCTATGAAGAGGTAAAGGCTGTTTACGATAAGTATTATGAGGATGAATATTTTGTCCGCGTCCTGGAGAAGGATGTGGTGCCCCAGACCCGCTGGGTGGAGGGCAGCAACTTTGCGGACGTGAACTTTAAGATAGACCCAAGAACCAGGCGGATTGTGATGATGGGCGCCATTGACAACATGGTGAAGGGGGCGGCAGGCCAGGCCATCCAGAACATGAACCTGATGTTCGGTCTTCCGGAGAATACGGGGCTGAAGCAGATTCCTGTATTTCCATAGGCTGGCCGGGAAAGGAATTATCAGAACATGTCAGGAACAATGGATATACTCATCCGTGAGATGACCATGGAGGATTACGACCAGGTATATGGCCTGTGGACGGAAATCAAAGGATTTGGAATCAGAAGCGTGGATGATTCCAGGGAAGGTGTGGAGCGTTTCCTTAAAAGGAATCCAACCACCAGCGTGGTGGCGGTCCAGAACGGCCATGTGGTGGGCAACATCCTGTGCGGCCACGACGGAAGGACCGGGTGTTTTTACCACGTGTGCGTTGCGCCGGGTTACAGGAAGCACGGAATCGGTTACCGTATGGTGCGCGCGGCCATGGAGGCCCTTCAGAAGGAGGGCGTGAGTAAAATCAGCCTGATTGCATTTAAAAGCAACGATGTGGGCAATGCCTTCTGGCAGGGAATCGGATGGACAGAACGGGAAGATGTGAACAGCTATGAGTTTATATTAAATGAGGAAAACATAACCAGGTTCGTGCGTTGACAGGGATGCATATGGATACCGGTATGAAAAACATACGGAATCATGCATAAGCATACATAACCATATAAAGCTATATATAACCATATAGAACCAAGGATAAGCGGGATGGAGGAATGGAAATGAGTGAAGCGGCATTAAAGAAAATACCCGGGGGAGTGACGGCTGCAAAGGGATTTAAGGCAGCGTCCACGGCGGCAGGCATCAAATATAAGGACAGGAAGGATATGGCCATGATTTACAGCCAGGCCCCCTGCAGGTCGGCGGGTACATTTACCACCAATGTGGTGAAGGCGGCTCCTGTTAAGTGGGATAAGGAGCAGGTCACAGGCGGGGCAGCGGCCCATGCAGTGGTCATCAATGCGGGGATTGCCAACGCCTGCACCGGTGAGGAAGGCATGGCATACTGCAGCCGGACAGCGGCGGCAGCGGCCCAGGTCCTGGGGATACCGCAGGAGAGCGTATTGGTGGCGTCCACGGGCGTGATCGGGAAACAGCTTCCCATGGACAGGATTGAGGCCGGGGTCAAGGCCATGGCGCCTCTCCTTGACGGAAGCCTTGAGAGCGGCACCGATGCCTCCAGGGCCATCATGACCACCGACACGAAGAATAAGGAGGTGGCTGTCCAGGTTGAGCTGGGCGGCGTCCAGGTGACCATCGGGGGCATGTGCAAGGGTTCGGGCATGATCCATCCCAACATGTGCACCATGCTGGGGTTTGTGACCACGGACGCGGCCATCAGCAAGGAACTGCTGCAGGAAGCATTGAGCCAGGACATCAAGGATACATACAACATGATTTCCGTGGACGGGGACACCTCCACCAATGATACCGTGCTCGTGCTGGCCAACGGCCTGGCGGGAAATCCCGAAATCACGGAAAAGAATAGCGATTACATGGCCTTCTGTAAGGCGCTTAACTATATCAATGAAACCCTGTCTAAGAAAATGGCCGGGGACGGCGAGGGCTGCACCGCCCTGTTTGAGGTGACGGTGAAGGGCGCTGCCACAAAAGACCAGGCCAGGGTCCTGGCCAAATCCGTCATCACATCCAGCCTGACCAAGGCCGCCATATTCGGACATGACGCCAACTGGGGAAGGATCCTCTGCGCCATGGGTTACTCAGGCGCTGACTTTGACCCGGAAAAGGTGGACCTGTTCTTTGAGAGCGCGGCCGGCCGCATGCAGATCATAAAGGACGGCGTGGCAGTGGACTACAGCGAGGAGGAGGCCACGAAAATCCTGTCTGAACCGGAGGTCACTGCCATTGCGGACATTAAGATGGGGGATGCCCGGGCAACGGCCTGGGGCTGCGACCTCACCTATGATTATGTGAAGATAAATGCGGATTACAGGTCATAAGACCAGCCGGATAGGCATCAGGCAGCCGTCAGGCAGCCATAAGGAGGAAAATGAGATGAATTTGGAACCAATGCAGAAAGCAGCCGTGCTGATAGAGGCGCTTCCCTATATCCAGCGGTTTAACAGGAAGATTGTTGTGGTCAAGTACGGCGGAAGCGCCATGGTGGACGAGGAACTGAAGAAAAAGGTCATCCAGGATGTGGTGCTTTTAAAACTGGTAGGATTTAAGCCTATCATCGTCCATGGAGGCGGCAAGGAAATCAGCAGATGGGTAAGCAAGGTGGGGATGGAGCCTCAGTTCAAGAACGGACTGCGGGTTACGGATGAGCCTACCATGGAGATTGCGGAGATGGTGCTCAACAAGGTGAACAAGAGCCTGGTCCAGCTGGTCAATGAGCTGGGCATCCAGGCAGTGGGCATCAGCGGCAAGGACGGCATGATGTTAAAATGCCATAAGAAGCTTTCCGGCGGCGAGGACATCGGGTTTGTGGGCGATGTGGATGAGGTTGACCCGAAGATCATCTATGACCTGCTGGAAAAGGATTTCCTGCCCATCATCTGTCCCATTGGTTTTGACGGGGATTTCTACAGCTACAATATCAATGCCGATGACGCGGCCTGCGCCATAGCCACCGCGGTACAGGCTGAGAAGCTTGCATTCCTCACGGACGTGGAGGGCGTGTTTAAGGATTTTAACGATAAGGAGTCCCTGATATCCGAGATGACGGTGGAAGAGGCCCAGAATTTCGTGGACAGCGGTATGCTGGGCGGCGGCATGCTCCCAAAGCTCCAGAACTGCATCAATGCCATGAAGAACGGCGTGTCACGGGTACATATCATGGATGGGCGCATCCCCCACTGCCTCCTGTTGGAGGTCTTCACGGACAAAGGTATCGGCACTGCAATATTTAATTCTGAAGAAGATGAGAGGTACTATCATGGCTGACAATCAGTTGATGGAGCGGGCGGAACACGTCCTTTATAAGACATATAACCGTTTTCCCGTGGTATTTGACCACGGGAAAGGAGTCATGCTGTACGATACGGAGGGCAATGAATATCTGGATTTTGGGGCAGGTATTGCGGTCATGGCCCTTGGATACGGCGATGAGGAATATACCAGGGCAGTGGAGGGCCAGCTTCACAAGCTTACCCACATTTCCAACCTGTTTTATAACCAGCCCTCAATTGAAGCCGGGGAAAAGCTGCTGGAGGTATCCCAGATGGATAAGGTTTTCTTTACCAACAGCGGGACCGAGGCCATTGAAGGCGCGTTGAAGATAGCGAAGCGCTACCACTACAACATGCTCCGCCAGTCCATGGGGGACGGCAGCGACGGATGTGAGGACGTGGAAATGGACCTGACCGGAGAAATCATTGCCATGAACCATTCCTTCCATGGCCGCAGCCTCGGCGCCCTGTCCGTGACAGGCAACGCACATTATCAGGAGCCGTTTAAACCACTGGTGCCGGGAATCCGCTTTGCGGACTTCAATGACCTTAAAAGCGTGGAAGCGCTGATTAATGATAAGACCTGCGCGGTCATCATGGAGACAATCCAGGGGGAAGGCGGCATTTACCCTGCAAGCGAAGCATTCATAAAAGGCGTCCGCAGACTCTGTGATGAACATGGCCTGCTTCTTATCCTGGATGAAATCCAGTGCGGCATGGGGCGTTCCGGGAAAATGTTCGCCTGGCAGCATTATGGGGTAAAGCCGGATGTGATGACCGTTGCAAAGGCCCTTGGAAACGGGCTTCCCATAGGCGCCTTCCTGGCCTGCGGCAAGGCGGCCGGGGCCATGGTGCCGGGGGACCATGGAACCACTTATGGCGGCAACCCGCTGGTGACCGCGGGCGCCAAGGCGGTCCTTGATATCTTTGAGGAGCGCCGCATTGTGGACCATGTAAAGGAAACCGGTGCATATCTTTCCGGGAAACTGGACCAGGTTGTGGAAAAGTATGCAGTTGTGAAGGAACGCCGCGGAATGGGCCTGATCCAGGGACTGGAACTGACCGGACCGGCTGCGCCCGTGGTGACCGCCGCTCTGCTGGAGCAGAAGCTGGTGCTTATCAGCGCGGGGACTAATATCATACGGTTCGTGCCGCCGCTGGTGATTGGGAAGGCGGATGTGGATGAGATGGTGAAGCGGCTGGAGGCTGCCATTGATTCGGCATACGGAAAATAGAAGATGGATTGTTGCGGATACAAAAGGAGGCAGGCCGGGCGGCCCGCCTCCTTTGCTTAGGCGCATCCATGACAGGCGCCTGCTGTGATGTCAATCCGCAGACGAGTTCCGGCTGCGCTTCATCAATTGTTCCATGATGGCCGGATATTCTGCGTCAAGGTGGTAGAAGAGAAGGATTAGGATCATTGCCAGGCCAATCAGCGCGGCCCCGAACACATAAAGGTCATAAATCGTGGCTGTGGCTGCCGCAGGCTGTACTTCAGCCAGTCCGTTATAGCCGCTGTATTCCATGATCAGGCCAATCAGGGCGCTGCCTGCGCCGGACCCGATTTTCTGTCCGCAGGAAGCAGAACTGAGGATGACCCCGGGGGAACGGATTCCTGTTTTCCAGTGGCCGTATTCAACCACATCCGCAATCATCACATAGATTAAGGCATAGGTGGCGGAAAAGCCGAATCCCCGCACAAAGGATGAGGCCATTACAAGGCCGGGGCTGGAAGGATTGAACTGGACCATGAAGCTTCCCAGGATGATCAGCACGCAGCCGCAGATGCACAAGGTGCGTTTGTTGAACCTTCGCAGGGCTGCCCCGGTCAGGGGAATGCCGACCAGCATGACTAACTGTCCCGCCATATTGATGGTCCCCATCAGCTCTTCGTTGTTGAGCAGGTATTTACAATAATAAGTCAGCATCGTGCCGTTAAATGTCATGTACAGGGCGGTACAGATGAAATACAGGGTAATGATCCAGAAATATTTATTTTGTGCCAATACGCGCAGGGCCGTGCCCACTGGCAGCTTTTCGCCGTCCAGCCCATCCCCGATATCCAGCCGCTCACGCGTGTGGGAATAACACCACAGCATCAGGCCCGCAGCCAGGACGGCATAGACGGCAGTGACCTTTACCCAGGCCGCCTGGTTTCCGCCCAGGGCGTTGACTATCTTTAAAAATGTCAGTGTTACCGCAATATTGGCCAGGGGGGACATGGTCATGCGCACCACGTTAAGGCGGGAGCGTTCTGCCTGGTCCCATGTCATGAAGGTTAAAAGTGTGGAAAATGATATCTGCAGCATGGTGTAAACCACGGTCATCAACAGGTTATAGGTGATGAAAATATAAACCAGGCGTACATTTTCAGCTGCCTGGGGCACGGTCATCAACAGGATGAAGGCAGCTGCATACGGTATGGACATGCGCAGCAGCCAGACCCTGGCATGCCCGTGCCTGGACCGGGTCCTGTCTACCACAAGTCCGGCGGCGATATCGGACACGCCGTTGAAAATCTGGGATATACCTATGATGGCCCCCACGGCTGCCGCGCTTACGCCGACCACATCCGTATAGAAGAATACCAGAAGAACCGTTGTGATTGAAAAAAGAATATTTGTGGAAATCTCGCCGCACCCGAAGGAGAAAACCTCCAGCCTGCCTATCTTCCCGCCTGCCGCGGCGTCCTTAGTTGTTGGACACAAATCAAACCCCTCCTTAAAAAATATCCGGATGCAGGACGGCATCCGGATAAGAATCAATTAAATATGCCGGACGTAATTCTGGCAGGTTCCCATGTAATAAGGCATGAAGTCCTCACGGTTTGGATAGCTCTTTGTCTCAAGGGGGTTGGTGTAGGTAATCAGGCACTCCTGATATTCAAAGCCGCAATCCCCTATGACCGGTATCTCATCCAGGGCATCCTTGAATCCTCCGATCAGCTTCAGGGAACCGCTGCCCACCCGTTTGTGAAGGGCCAGGAATTCCCTGCGGCTTACGGCGGCAACCGGGTCATACATCATTTCGTTCTGCTGATGGGTAAGGCAGCATTTTAAATGCGCACCGTAACTGATGACCGGCTCCTGACGTCCCAGGTCAGGCCCCAAGTCAGCCTCAATCTCGGCAATGGACTGTCCAAAACGCACCAGGGATGCGGATACATGGTCATTAAACAGGAAAAATTCGGTCCGGCCGTAACGCTTTGGTTCCCCCAGGAATTCCCGCCCCGAGTAAATGACCGCTTCCTGATTGAAATATACAACCGGGGTATATTCAGCCGGTTCCTTCAGATCCTCATACCGGCAGTCAAAACCGAGTATCCCTAAGTCACAGTATGTATATCCGCGGTCCACTGCCTGTGGCCCGTGATTTTTCACTTTTCCCAGCATCAGGGTTGCCATGGGAAGCTCCGGCATGCGGTAGCAGGGTGGCAGCAGTTCCCTGACAAAGTCCTCATCCGTCCTGAACCTTGCTGTAACACACTGGACCTCATAGGTAATCCCCTTGTTTTCTGATACCATCTGACATACCTGGTCAGAGGCAATAAATGGGTTTTGCATTTGCAATATCCTCCTTATTGGTTTATGACAGCGCTGTTTTGTAATACTTATGTTAGCATAAGGAAACGCCTTAAACTACGTATGGGAAGCAGAATCGCAATCATTTTATTGTAAAAATTTATAATAACTTATAGTGAAAATTAATGAAAAATGTGGCTGCAATTGCATTTTCCCACAGATCATATTACTATGATAACAGGAAACACAATTGTTTACTGCTGCTGGCTGTGCCGCGGCCGGAGACAGGATGACACGTTTAAGGAGGCATTCATGATTGTTGCCGTTTCAACGTTATGTGATGAGCTTAGTGAGTACAACCCGGCTGTTTTGTGGGGGGATGTGAAAATCATCCAGTACTTCCGCCCTGTGTACCATGGGGTGGATAATGGATTTTTCCAGGAAAACCTGTATATTGGAAATGTTTCCCAGCTTCCGGAAAGTCCTCCTGAGGCAGCGTGCTGCTATGCGCTGATACAGGATGTCCCCCTTCCCGAGGCATATGTACAGGCCAGCCGGAACACATACATCCTTGTTCCGGGGCAATATGCATCCATTGATTTATACCATATTGCCTCAGACACATTTGAGAGCCAGGTGATTGTGGGCCTGTTTTCCGCTGACCTGCTCCAGTGTGTGCAGCAGAGGAAAACACCGGAGGAAATCCTGAAGAAGGGCCATGGAACCATCAAAGCGCCCCTGTTCCTTATGGATTTTTCAATGGCGGTCCTGGCACGGGCGGGCGAGGGCATCAGTGACCTGCCGGAACCGGTTTTGCAGGAACTCTTTGGCATGGGCAATCAGAGGTCCGGCGGCGCAGGCGAGGCCCAGCCCTTTTATGAAATGTCCTGGGAAGGTTACCGTCTGATATCCTGCCGCATAACCCTGGGAGGACTTCCAATCGCTTATTTGATAGAGGCTGTTCCGGGCGTGCGGATATCCGACCGTTCCTACAAGCTTTTCAGGGTCCTGAGTGATTTCCTTAGCCTCAGGATGCGGGATGACACCCGGTATCTTCCTGATTTCTATTCGCCGGGCAATACCTTTTTGCATGACCTTCTCCAGCAGGAATCCCCTGATGCCGCGGAAACCGCCCATAGGGCCGAGGCATTGGGGATACATCTGAACCGTTATTGTTTTGTGCTGTCGCTGGAACCGCGCCAGGGGAACGGGACGGACGACCAGATGCGCCTGTTTGCATGGAAGCTGCGCCAGATCCTTTCCATGAATTATATGCTGATCCAGGAAGGGCGCCTGACCGTTCTATATGACACGGATTCCCAGGAACCATTTTCACCGCGTAAGCAGAAACAGCTGGATTCATTTCTTATCCATCACGGGATGATGTGCGTGGCCAGCCTCCCCTTTGAGGGACTGCATGAATTTCCTGAGAGCTGCCGCCAGACCGTGGAAGGGCTGGCAGCTGCCCGTAAGCTCTCCATCCGGGACAGCCTGATATTTTACGAAAGCCTTCTAATCCCCCATATGCTGTTGAGATACGGGGAGGACATGAACCTTAGGAAAATGGTTCCCCCGTCCTTGTGGCTGCTCTGCCGTGAGGATGAAGAGCGCGGACAGGAGTTTGTGAAGACCTTGTTTGTGTATATTGAGAACAACTGTAATATGACCCAGGCCGCAAAGGCCCTGAAGGTGCATTATAATACCCTGAAATACCGCATACAGCGGATTTGCGAGCTGACAGGCATTGATTTTTCCAATCCGGATACAATCCTGCGGCTGCATCTTTCGAAGCATATATTACATATTATTGGGTATTTCTGAACTGTTTCCTGTAAGGAGACAGTTTTCCGTAAGGATGTACTTTCCCATAAGAAATCGGGCATGCTGCCGGCGTAAGGCTGGCGGTATGCCCGTTTTTTCCTGATGTTAAGATATTCTTTCGTTTTCATTTATAAAATGTTATATAAATAATGGATGAAATATTTAGTGTAAACATCTATAATGGCCTTATGAAATGAACAACCTGGCTGAAAGTGTTTATTTTTCTTGTAGTACAGGGCGATATATGATATAACTGTATTAATATGAATAGTACAGTGCAGGCATGGATTCAGGAGGGCAGCATGAAAAGTGACAAAAGGACGGATGACATGGAGCGCAGGATTGCTCCGGACGCAATAGGGGATGGCATGCAAGGCGGGACAATGGAAGGAACCGCAGAAGAGAAAACGGATAGGACAACGGATGGAATAACGGATGGAATAGCAGATGGAATGACGGACGGAATAACAGGCGGAATAACGGACGAAGGTATAAGGGAATCCGAAGAAATAGACCGCAGGGTAGAGGAACTGATGGCGCCGGAAGAGGATGACGGGAACGGCAGGAAAAAGAAAAAGAGGAAGAAGAAAAGAGAGGCCGGGGAAAAGAAGACGGGCCTTATAAAACGTATCAAAGGCTGGAGCCGCAGAAGGAAGATCCTTACGGCTGCCGGTGTGGTGGTCATCGCCCTTCTGGCTGGTTCAAAGCTTGGGGGAGGCGGCAAGAGCCCGGGAATCATGGTGGATGTGATGCCTCTGGCAAAACAGGCCATACAGGAGAAGCTGTCCCTCAGTGGTCCTGTGTCCGGTACCGACAGCGTTGACGTGGTATCCAATATCCATGCCGAGATTGTGACCATGAACATAAAAGAAGGCGACCAGGTAAAGAAGGACCAGGTGCTGGCGGTGCTGGACAGCACGGACCTGGAGCGGGAAGTGCAGATTGCCCAGAACGCATACGACCTTGCTGTGAACAACAAGCAGGAAAAAGATAAGGAAGCGGCCCTTGGATACGAGAAGGCAGTCCAGGATTTCCAGAAAGCCAGCCTGGACCACAGCCGCAACAGCCAGCTGTTTGCCAGCGGCGACATTTCCCAGATGGAAATGGAGGCCAGTGCCAACGCGCTGAACGATGCCAGACGCGCCATGGAAGGATATACCGTGGAAAACGGCAGGGGCAGGGCGGATAAATCCTATGACATACAGATAGAGAATGCAAGGTTTGACCTGGAGAAGAAAAAGGAAGAGCTGGAAAATACACAGATAAAGAGCACCATTGACGGAACCGTGGTCCGGGTGAATTCCAAGGTTGGCCAGTTTGCCGACAAGGTGGAGGATGACAAGCCCATATTCAGCATCGAGAATCTGGAGCAGCTGGAACTGGAGATTAAGGTCAGCGAGTTTTCCATCGGCAAGGTGAAGGTAGGGCAGGAAGCGGTCATCAGCGCGGACATTCTGGATGGAGGTACCGTTAATGGCGAGGTCATTAAGATTTCCCCCACAGGCGAGGAAAAGGGCGGCGGTTCAACGGAGCGCGTCATCCCCACAACCATCCGCGTGGACGGTCAGGATACCAAGCTGATTGCAGGCATTACTGCCAAGGCGGAACTCCTGATCCGTGAAGCAGAAGACGCGTTCGTGGTGCCGACCACCGCGCTTTTGGATGAAGGGGACACTACATATATTTTGATTGTCCAGGATATGAAGATTAAGCGGATACCGGTAACCCTTGGGGTGGACGGGGATGTGTCCGTGGAGGTCATCCCGGCAGACGGCACGGTTCTGGAAGAAGGGATGCAGGTTGTCATGAACCCGGGACCCCACCTTATGGACGGCACAGATGTTATTGTGCGTCCGCAGTAGGGGGAGGCGCCTTATGATAAAAAGTAAGAAGACCATGGATGCAGGCAGCGGCGGTCCGGCCCGGATTTCCAAAGAAGATATCATCAAAATGGTCCTGCGCAGGAAAAAGCCGCTCCATGAGACAGCAGGAAGCGGTCCCCTCCTGAAGCTTGAGAACCTGGTCAAGATATATGACACAGGCGCCATCAAGGTGCTGGGCCTTAAAAAGATAAACCTGACCGTGGACCGCGGGGAGTTCGTGGCAATCATGGGACATTCCGGTTCCGGTAAATCCACCCTGATGAACATACTGGGGTGCCTGGACCGGCCCACCCTGGGGCATTATTATCTGGATGGCGTGGATGTGGCTGAGATGACGCCGGATGAACTTTCTGATATCAGGAACCGGAAGATTGGGTTTGTGTTCCAGTCCTTTAACCTGATATCCAGGACCTCCGCGCTTAAGAATGTGGAACTTCCCATGACCTATGCCAGGGTTCCCAAGGCAAAGCGTGTGGAGCGTGCGCATATGCTGTTGGAACGGGTGGGGCTGGGCGCAAGGCAGGACCATATGCCCAATGAGCTTTCAGGCGGACAGCGCCAGAGGGTTGCCATTGCCAGGGCGCTGGCCAACGAGCCGCCTTTAATCCTGGCGGATGAGCCTACCGGTAACCTGGACACGGCTTCCTCCATTGAAATCATGGAACTGTTCCGGCAGCTTCACAAAGAAGGGGCCACGGTTGTGGTGGTAACCCATGAGGAAGACATAGCCGCATTCGCGGACCGGGTCATCCGGTTCAGCGACGGGCAGGTACAGAGTGATACACTTAACACCCATCATCCGGGCGGAGGTCCGGATGACAGGGTGGAAGATATGCTAAAAGTGGAAGATATGCTAAAAGTGGAAGATATCCTAAAAGAGGAGGCAGAAGATGCTGATTGAGAATATGAAGATGGCATTTTCCGCCATCCGCGCCAATAAGATGCGTTCCGCCCTGACCATGCTGGGCATCATCATCGGTATTGGATCCGTCATATCCATTGTATCCATCGGCGATACCATGAGAGGATTGTTCGCCGATTTGTATAAGGATGTGGGAATCACCCAGGCGTATTTCTCCATCGGGTACTGGGTGGATGATGTGAGGCAGAGCGACTATTTTAACCTGGATGAGATGGAGCGGGCCAGGGAGGCCTTCAGCGACCAGATTGCGTATATTGACAGCAGCGCCTTTACCAGCGATGAAGCCTCCTATAAGCGGACAAAGATTAAGTTCGATTATCAGGGCATCGATTATAATTACCAGGATGTACAGCCTGTGAACATTGTGTACGGGCGTTATCTGAACGAGGGCGATATCCTTGGCAGGAAAAAGAATGTGGTCATGGATACGGACAGCGCCAGGATGCTGTTTGGGGTGGAAAATGCAGTGGGCAAGACCTTCAGGACCACCCTGTACGGCTCCACCGATGATTTTACGGTGGTGGGCGTGTACCGGAAAAATATCAATGCCTTCCAGGCCCTCATGATGGGCGGCAGCAACAGCGATAAGGGGTCGGCGTTCATTCCCTATACCCTGCTGACATGGCCCAATGATAATTTTTACCAGCTGCACGTGTATGCAAAGGAGGATGTGAACCTGGACCTGTTTTTCAGCCAGTTCAAATCCTATGTTGCGAAAATGCACGGCAGGCAGCCCGAGGATATCTATATGTACACAGCCATGCAGGAGATGACCTCCGTGGATTCCATGATGGGAGGCCTGTCCATGGCGGTGGGTGGGATTGCGGCCATATCCCTTCTGGTCGGAGGCATCGGCATCATGAACATCATGCTGGTATCCGTGACCGAGAGGACCAGGGAAATCGGTATCAGGAAAGCCCTGGGCGCCAGGACCCGTGATGTACTGATCCAGTTCCTGACAGAATCCGCCATATTGTCGGCGTGCGGAGGCATCATCGGGGTAATCATGGGCGTTGGGCTTGTGTCCATGGGAGGAGCGCTCCTTGGGATGCCGGTCATCATTAAGCCGGGAGTCATACTGGTGGCTGTATCCTTTTCAGCTGTGGTTGGAATCTTTTTCGGACTCTACCCGGCGTCCAAGGCAGCCAAGTCAGATCCCATTGATGCGCTGCGGTATGAGTAGGGCAATATGGCTGTATGGCAGCACAAAGTGAAACGGTTCATGTGTGCCGGAAGAAAGAACCAGATCATCTTCCGGCGTGCATTGGAAAAGAGGTAGTGGATGACAGAGAACAGAAGGAAGGCAGAAGATAGGCTGAAAACATATGGCGGTGTTCGTGAACATGCGGCCAATGGACGCGTTATCGGAGGAGCGGACAGCGCAGCCGGAAAAACAGCTGGAAAAAAATCCGGCAAAAAAGCTGGCAAACAATCTGTCAGGATGCCTGGCGCAAGTACGGTCAGGAATCCGGGTATGCGCCTGAGGATACTGTGCCTGGCGGCATCTTTAAGCGTATCACTTCCGGTGACAGCATGGGCCAGCCCGGAGTTTGCCTATTCCACGGAAAAATGGGCGTCCCTCAGGGATAATGTGATGGAATATGAGGAGCTGGCGGACCTGATTCATGAATACAATGCAACCATAATCAACAACCGGCTTGAGTATGATGATTACAGGGGCAAGAGCAACGATGACCTGAAAAACGCATATCAGGACGTGGCTGACCATCTCTATGATGCCAGCGATAAAATGATGGATACCACGGACGAGGACCAGCCGGGATACGGAAGCGTGGCTGCCAACGCAGCCCTTTCACGGGTTCAGGCCGAGCAGAACCAGGATACGGCCGACTCCATGAATGAGGACGGCTATGTAAAGAAAATGGAATATGACAGGCAGGAGGCTTCCCTTGTAAAGGAGGCCCAGACCAAAATGAATTCTTACTGGCAGAAAGCCAAACAGACGCCTGCGCTGGAGGAAGCGGCCCGGACAGCCCAGAGCCAGTATGAATCCATGGGTGTAAAGGCAGCCCAGGGCATGGCGACCCAGGCAGAACTTCTGGCGGCCCAGGAAAAAGTAGAGGCGGCCAGGGCAGCCATAGAAACCAATGAAAAGGAACAGGACGCGCTCCGCCGTGAACTGTGTGTGATGACGGGCTGGAGCTATGATGCTGAACCGGAGATACGGGAAATCAGCATACCAGGGATGGAGGAAGTGGACCGGATTGACCTGGCAGCTGATAAGGAAAAGGCCCAGGAAACCAACTACAGCCAGGCTGCCAATGAACGCCGCTTGAAGCACACTGGCAATGGGAACCAGTTCGACGTCATGGTGCGGAAGGTGGAAAGCGGACTGCAGCACATAGAGGCTGATGTGGAAGCCAGGTACAAGCAGCTGAAACAGGCCCAGTCAGACTATATACAGGCAGAGGGCGAGTACCAGGTAGAAGCCAGAAGCGCCCAGGCAGCAGAACGCCGCTACCAGCTGGGAGCCATTTCCAAAAATGAATACCTGCAGCAGCAGGGCGGCCTGGCATCCAAGGAGTCGGCCAGGGATATCGCGGGCCTGAAATTCAGGCAGGCCTTGGAGGACTACCGCTGGGCCGTGAACGGGCTGGCGCAGACAGAAGGGGCGTGACAGGATGGGATTCAGATATAAGCGGGAACATATGCCCGGCTTTTGGGACCCGGCGGGGCGCAGGGATGGACATGGTGCAGGAGTGGTATTTGAACGGCAGGCCGGACGCGGACGTATAACCGGAGTACTGACCAGTCCTTCCGCCAGGTTCCTGGCCCTGTTGCTCTCCTGTGCAATGCTGGCCGGAACCGGCGCGGTCCCGGCAAAGGACGGAACCGGTGTGGTGTGGGCGGATGGGATTCCGGCAGGCGCAGACGGGATTCCGGCAGGCGCAGATGGGGGTCCGGCAGGCGCAGATGGGGTTCCGACAGGCGCGGGTGGGATTTCGGCAGATGCGGGTGGGATTCCGGCAGATGCGGATGAGTCCATGGTCATCCGATACAGCGACCTTCCGGAGCTGGTAAAGGCCTATTCGCCTCAGGTGGAGATGGAACGCATCCAATATGAAAGCAGGCTGGGCCGGTATGAGTCTGCCAGGGAAGATATCATGGAGACAAGACGCCTTTTAAGGGAAGAGGCGGATGACATGGAGGAAAACGGAGACACCGAGGGCGCCAGAAGTTACCGCGCCCAGGCAAAAATCCTTGAAGATGCAGCCAAGGACATAGATAAGCAGATACGGTCTGCCAAAGGCAGTTCCAGCACCATGTCGCTGCGGAAGATGGAAGATACCATGATATGGACGGCCCAGAGCCTTATGGGTACCTACCATAGCCTGAGGGCGGAGCAGGAGAGTGCTGCTGCCAACGCTGAGCTTATGCAGGGAAAATATGAGAAGGCAGTAAGACAGGTAGCCCTTGGGACCATCTCGCAGGCAGATGCGGACGAGGCGGGAAAGGCTGCCCAGGCAGCTGTGAACACTGCCCAGGCCCTTGCAGACGACATGGGACGTGTCAGAAAAAATCTTCTCATGGTCATTGGGTATCCGGCGGATTCTGCTGCTGTAATCGACTCCATGCCGTTACCGGAGCAGGGACGGATGGACAATATCACCCTGGAAGTGGACAAATGGAGGGCGATGGGCAATAACTATGAGCTTAGACAGCAAAGAGGCGGCGCCTCCGGCGGAACCAACAAAGAACTTCACGCCCGCCAGAGAGCCATCAACCAGGAGGAAGAAAACCTGTATGCACAGATTGATACCCTGTACCAGGACGCATTAGCTAGCCGGACCGCATGGCAAGGCGCCTGTACGGCCCAGGCTGCCAGGGAGGCAGAGTGGAAGGCGGCATCCCGCAGGATGGAACTGGGTATGCTGTCCAGACAGGAATATATGGAGGCCAGGGCAGTGTATCTTGACGGGGTGGCTGCAAAGGCCCAGGCTGATGTTAATTTCCAACAGGCGATGGACACCTATGACTGGGCGGTAAAGGGATTGACCGGAATCTGATATATACATGGCAGAAGCGCTGATGGAAAAAGCAGTGCTGTTTCATAAAGGGTAAGAGGGATAAAAGGATAGAAAAAGGGGTAAACCGTACCTGACATCAAGGCTGCGGTTTACCCCTTTTTCTTATTTCCCAAAGAAACCGGAAGCCATGACCCTTTTAATAAGTTCTGGCTGAATCAGTGGGTAGGTCCATTCAGAAGGAAGTTCGGGAAACAGCCGTACTTCTTCTATCTCTGACTCCAGCTTTTCGCCAAAACGGAATATTTCCGCATAATACAGCATGCCGAAGGTTTCCTGTCCCGTGGCGTTTACCCGGTTTTTCCCAGTGACGGAATATACACATACAGGCGACATCGTAAACTCTGCGGCCCCTGTTTCCTCAAATAATTCCCTTTCAGCGGTACGCCGGATATCCTCATTTGTCTCACGGTGACCGCCTGGCACCTCAAACGTAGGACGGTCCCTATGCCTGCAGAACACCCATGCCCCCATATGCCGCGCCACGATGACCGCAAACCTGATTTTATCATCCTCAACATCCATACAATCATAGAACTTTACTTCCATCATTACTTCCCACCCCATCCTGGCTTAAAAAGCCCATCAACCGTAGTCCCCAGTTCCTGAGCCAGATGGAATGCCAAAGCCAGGGTAGGGTCATACTTATTATTCTCTATGGCGTTCACTGTCTGGCGGGAAACACCGCACTTCCCAGCCAGTTCCTCCTGGGAAATACCCTTTTCCTTACGCCTTTCCCGAATCGAATTCTCCATGCTCAGTCACCATATTTTCTTCTGTAATACAGAAGATGCGCTAAATAAATGATGGAACTAACGGTCAGGGTAATAAACGGATTCATCCCCTCCACAGAAACGCCCTTTGTAACCGAATGGTACAGACCTTCAATCACACAGAATAGGATATATACTACTATGACAGCAAATGTCCCGGCGCTGGCCTTTTCAATAATCAGCCGCCTTCTCTCATCCCCCTGTTTTCCAAGGGAAATGAACATGACAACATTAACAGCAAGAAGCCCAGCCAAAATAAAAACAGCCAGAACCAATTCAAAATCAATCCCCATAAAATACCTCCAATCATCCAAATACCATCCGCTTAAAATGTAAAAAACTTTTGACACTTTCAGTATATAGAAAACCTGGAAGAATGTCAAGAGTTTTTGACATTTCACCTCTTATTCCCGCCTCTTATCTTACAGGCAGATACACCGGCTTATTTATAAAAAACTGGGAAACAATGGAATACATGGAAGACAAGGACAGAAATATAGTTAAGATACCACCAGAAAAAACAGGACCCCCGGATCAGACCTGGGCATGTGGTATTTCCCCTCATACCGGATTCAAGGGAAGCAGTAGGAAGCAGTAACAACAATACACAGCGGCTGGGTGGAATGGGGATGGGGAGACAGATGCACCCCACCCCAGACCCTTAAATCCTCAACATCCTATACCCCACCCCCACATGTGTCTGTATATACTGTGGCTGGGAAGGTTCTTTTTCAATCTTTTTGCGCAGGGAAGCCATGAACACCCGCAGGGAGGCCACGTCCCCTTCCCAGGCAGCGCCCCAGATTTCCCGGGTAATATAGGAATGGGTCAGAACCTTTCCCACATTGTGGGCCAGAAGGCAGAGGAGCTTATACTCATATGGCGTCAGGTGAAGTTCCTCCCCATCTAAGGAGGCATATCCGGCCGCATAATCAATGGTCAGCCCGCCGTTGGTAAACACGGAGGACTGGACATCTTCCAGGGACTGCATGTAGTTTAAGCGCCGCTGGGTGGAGCGGAGCCTGGCTAACAGCTCATCCACGGAAAAGGGCTTTGTCAGATAATCATCCGCGCCAGCGTCCAGGGCGGCAATCTTATCATCATCCCCGCTTCTGGCACTGATGACAATGATGGGCATGTTGGACCAGGACCGGATTTTCCGTATCACATCCACCCCGTCCATGTCAGGCAGGCCAAGATCCAGAAGGACGATGTCCGGCCGCTGGGAAGCAGCGGTCAGGATGCCCTGTTCCCCTTTATCAGCCCATATGTAATGGTATTCATGCATCTCCAGCGTGGTTGCAATCAGATTCTTTATGGCTTTATCATCCTCGATGATTAAAATTCCTGCCTTATTCATGGAAAGATACCTCCTCTGCGGGTAATGTAAGCCGGAAAATGCTTCCGGACGGTGTGTTATCCAATACTTCGATGGTTCCTTTATGTGCATTCAGGATTGCCCTGCACAGGGGCAGTCCAAGGCCCATGCCGCGTTTCCCGTCCGCGGATTTGTGGCCGGTGGTATAAAACATCTGGAAAATCCTGTCTTTGGATTCATCCGGGATTCCCGGGCCATTATCGCTGACTTCTATGACGGCATTTCCATTGTCCTTATAACTTTTTATGGTGATGCTGGAGCCATCGGGCGTATACTTGATGGCATTGTCAACCAGGTTTGTGATGACCTGTATGATCAGCTGCGCATCCACGCATGCCAGGATGTAATCCCCTTCCTGTGTTACATGGATGGAGTGGTTTTCGTGCCTCCGGTTCACGTGGCGCATGGCCTCGTCAATGACCTCCTCGAGAAGCTCGGTCTCCATGTGCAGCTGGACCGCGCCGCCTTCCATCCTGGTGATGGAGAGCAGGTTCTCCACCAGGGAAATCAGCCACATGGAATCATCGTAGATATCGCTGTAGATACGGTGCTTGTGGGCTTCGTCCAGCGTACCCGCGTCCTTTAACAGGACACCGGCGTTGCCGGAAATGCTGGTAAGTGGGGTGCGCAGGTCGTGGGACATGGAGCGCAGCAGGTTGCTGCGGAGCTGTTCCGCCTTGGCCATGGCGGTTTCTTCTTCCCTTTTCCTGGAAATGAATTCTTTTTCCATGGAGGTGGCGCATTGGTTCAGGATGGCAATTGCAAGACTGTTTTCAAAGTCATCCGGCTCTGTCTCACCCATCCGTATTCCGATAACCCCATAAACCGTTCCGGCGCTTTGGACCGGAAGATAGTGGAATGCGGCCGTGGACAGGATGGAAGTGGCGGCTCCGGTTTCATTTCCCTCCATATAACATTTTCTGGCAGCGGACATTTCCTCCAGTGTGTCGGGGGAGGGCCCGCGGCTTCCCGGGTGCGGGGAGCAGTCCGTAAAGCTGACCGGCGGCAATATGCCGTTCCCGTCCGTCTGGAAACATGCAATGTCACGTTTTAGGAGTTTATTCAGCTGGGTTGCGGCGGCAAAAAGGATGCCGTCCGGCTCCCCGGCTTTCTGAAGTATCTGGCTGGTGTCAAGGATGACGCCGGAGCGGTAGGCGTCCTGCTGGGACAGCCGCGCCTTTTCCTTTATCTGTACCGTATAGGTGCTGGTAAAGACAGCCGCCAGGAAGGTGATTAAAAGTGTGAGCTGGGTGCCTGCGTCCTCTGCCTTGAGCACGAACATGGGCTCTGTGAAAATATAGTTGAACAGCAGGACGCTGGCCAGGGATGCGGCTGTGCTGTACCATCTGCTGGAAGTGACGGCCGCAACCACAAGAACACCCAGGATATATACGGTTATGACATTGGTCTGGGAAAGCCCCATTGCCTCCAAAAGAAAGCCGATGGCCGTGGTCAGCGCCAGGACGGCGGCTGTTTTCAGGGTGTCGGCGAGCTTTGTATGCTTTATGATTCCTATCCTCCTTGTACGGCGGCAGCGGTCCTTATGGGGAACTGCCGCGTAACGCCTGACGTCATTATAACATAATCCAACCGTATTCAACAGTAAGTTGGCAGTATCTTTATATAATCTTTATACCAAGGCTGTTTCCGTTATACCTGTTTTATGCGAACCATGATACCCTTTAGTCAACAGGAGGATCAGATGATATGAAATCCATTGAAAAACAATCGCCTGCCAGGATCATTGCACTTGGCTTTCTGGCTGTGATCCTGACAGGATCTTTTATTTTAATGCTTCCGGCGTGTGTGAAGCCGGGAGTGGATCTTCACTATGTGGACGCGCTTTTCACATCCACCAGCGCGGTATGTGTAACAGGGCTGATTGCCGTGGATACGGCGGATACCTTTACGGCCATAGGACAGACCGTGGTGGCCCTGCTGATCCAGGTTGGCGGCCTGGGGGTTACCTCTGTGGGAGTGGGCGTCATACTGGCCCTGGGACGCAGGGTAAACTTAAAGGAGCGCCTGCTGATCAAGGAGGCCCTGAACCTGGATTCGGGAAAAGGCCTTGTGTGCCTGGTTAAGAATGTACTGAAGGTGACACTGTGCTTTGAGGGAGCTGGCGTGGTTTTGAGTTATCTGGTGTTCTCCAGGGATTACCCGCCCATAAGGGCGTTGGGCATCAGCCTGTTCCATTCCGTGGCGGCATTTAACAACTCCGGCTTTGATATACTGGGCGGTCTTAAGAACCTGACCGGATACAAAGATGATGTGCTCCTGAACCTGACCACGGCCGGACTTATAATTTTTGGCGGGCTTGGTTTCCTTGTCATCATGGATCTCTTCAGGAAGCGCTCCTTTAAAAAGCTGTGCCTCCACTCCAAGGCGGTGATAGTGACCACGCTGATACTGCTGGCAGCAGGCACGCTGTTAATCCGGCTTACGGAGGATATCACCTGGCTGGGGGCATTTTTCACAAGCGTGTCAGCCAGGACCGCGGGATTCAGCACATTTCCCTTGGGAGACTTTACATCGGCAGGCCTGCTGACCGTGTCCATCCTTATGTTTATCGGCGCTTCCCCAGGTTCCACCGGAGGGGGCATCAAGACCAGCACCCTGTTTACGTTATTCCACACCATCAAGGGTGCCGCCACCAATACACAGCCCCATGCATTCCATTATAAGATACCGCAGGAAGCATTTTACAAGGCAGCAATCGTGACCGCACTGTCGGCCCTGGTGGTATTCACAGGAATCTTTACCATGTGCATACTGGAGCCGGGGATTCCCTTTGGGGACATCATGCTGGAGATTACCTCGGCCTTTGGAACCGTGGGGCTGTCCACTGGAATCACGCCCGGCTTAAGCCCGTGGAGCAAATTGCTTGAGATACTCATCATGTATATTGGCAGGCTTGGTCCCCTGACCATTGTCACAATCTGGATATTTAAGCCGGATACATCCGTTTCCTTTCCTGAGGGGAGTATATCGATTGGGTAAGGGGATGGGCAGGACTATTATAGAGGCAGCAGACAGAAATAACCGTAAGGAGGAGATAGAAGATGGCACGGAAACAATCGGAAGAACTGTCATATGGAATCATTGGGCTGGGGCGTTTCGGAAGCGCCCTGGCATACACCCTGGCAGAGGCAGGGAAGGAAATCATGGTGCTGGACTGCAATGAAGAAAAGGTCCGACAGATACGCGGAGTTACGGAACACGCATATGTTGTAAAGGACCTGCAGAAGGAGACACTGAGGGAAACGGGAATCCAGAACTGCGATATCGTGGTGGTGTGCATAGGTGATAAGGTGGATATCAGCATCCTTACCACCCTGAATGTGATTAACCTGGGAGTGCCTCAGGTGGTAGCCAAGGCCAACAGCCCGGAGCAGGGGGAGATACTGGAGAAAATAGGCGCCCAGGTGGTGTATCCTGAAAAGGATATGGCTGTCAGGCTGGCCAAACGGCTGATATCAAAGCGGATCTTCAACCTCTTTGAACTGGAGCAGAATATAGATATCTCCGAGCTTAAGATGACCTCCAAGATAGCGGGTAAGACCGTTATCCAGGCTCAGCTGCGCAACCTTTATGGAGTAAATATCATAGCCATCAGCCGGAACGGATGGCTTACCACGGACATTAAGCCGGAGTATGTGCTGAACCAGGATGACACCATCGTTGTCATTGGGGACAGGGATAAAATCAAACGTCTGGCTGATGACCTGTAGGAGGAACGGTACGATACGTTTCCCCATCATCCAGGGATGTAATTGAAAAAGAAGGTTCAAAGGATATATGGTAGCCTTTGTAATCCGTACAACAGCCATATTTGTCATGATAATAATCCAGGGCGGAGCGGAGGAAATCTTCACTTACTTCCAACTCTTCCGCCATCTCATAGATAGTTGCACATCCTTTTTCATATGCCCGCACCAGTCCTGACAGGCCGATCAGCCTGTTATAGGCCCAGGTGCGGGCTTTGTGCTCCTGCTTGCGGTTGCCCGTATCCTCCTGGTCCAGGATATTACCCACGGTAGTGTAATAGTGCCCCAGTTCCTCCGCCAGCACGGATGCCTTTTCCACAGTGGGGATATCCTGCCGGATTGCTATCTTATTTCCTTTTATCAGTCCTTTGGCATTGGATTTAAACTGTTTTTCCAGAACACGGATATGCTCCGCATCTGTATGTTCCAGCAGCCGTTCAAATGAATTCAAATCATTCCCTCCTTTAAACGCTATCCAAAATACCGCTCGCTGTGCAGTACAGAATATGCTTCAGCCGGTTACATATTGTCGAGGTCTTCTTCCATCAGGCGCAGCTGTTCCGCGTCTTTGGCATCATCATTATGGGCAGCCACGGGTACCAGGGACAGTCCGCGGTCCAGACGGTACGCGGGAATCAGTGTGAGATCATGGACATGTTCCAGGACCTTGGTGCGCCCAGCCTTGTTGAGCATCCCGTAATAACCTGACAATACGGCGAGTCCATGGTCATCCTGGCCCTTATCCTCCTTGCCGTACATCAGTTCACCCGGACTGACCTCCAGGATTTCCGCCATCTTAAAGAGGGTGGCACGCTTAATGTTCGTCACGCGTCCATTCTCATATTTGGCAACCGCTGACTTCTGCAGGCCGAGCCTGGACGCGAGCTCTTCCTGGGTCAGACCCTTTTTTTTTCTGAGACTGCGTATTCTTTCACCTAGTTCCATGATAAGTGCTCCTGTCCTTTTCGTTTAAGGGGATATATCTTCAAAACTGTAATTAGTGTCTTAATAATATCATATTATTTATATAAAAGCAATGATAATCCCATAAAGTGTCTTAAAAAGATTCGAAAAAGCTTGACAGGTGATGAGAGGGGTGGTATCCTGAAAGTGTCTTAAAAAGACACAATAAAAAGGAGGAACAGACATATGTATTTTCAATTAATGCTGCCCGGGGTAAGGGACGGGGAGGAACTGGTTCTTATGGTGGATGGGCAAAGGCATAAGGTGATGAAGCATACCCCAGAAACCTTGAATAAGGCCAGGGAGAAAAACGCGGCATTGGCGCTCATGAAGGAAGACAGACTCAGGGATGTCATGTATTATGCAGAGGTAAGGAAAGAGGGACTGGGGAATGGGGATGGTTTTGACCGGAGGCTGCACCGGCTTCAGGTAGTATCTGCCAGCAGGGATGGAAATGGATATACCCTGCCGAAGATGTATCACTTCTCATTCTATATTCCAGCCTGCCACAAGGAACGTTTCCTGAAACACGAGGCGTTGAACCAGGCTGGTTCCGGAGCGTATTGGGATGCCAAGATGAGTCTGTACGGTGCGGATCATGCAGAGGCATGCATCAGGTTAGGCGGACAGGGACTTGAGGAATCACAGGTAATGGAACAGATCTCACGAATCAACAGGGACATTGACTTGGTGCTGACTCCCATGGATATTGCCAAGTCACTCCTGTTCCAGCATCCGAACCTGGCCAATGCCCAGCCATACACGGCAACCGTGGTGATGAACCGGCATATTGCGCCGCCGGTCGCATATGACAGGGAACAGTACCAGAAGCTTCTTGATTTTGCCACGGCAATCGGGGCAAAGGGCGAAGAGGGCTGGGCCTTCAGGACCTATGCATGGGATGAAAAGAAAAAGGAAGCCATGACATATGAGTACGACGTGCTGGGCCATAAAGCAGGGGACAAGGTAGAGATTTACGATTTGGATGAAGATGTGCTCAAGGAGGCCGGAGCTCCCCTTAAGGGGGCGTTGAAAACGGCAAGCCAGGACAGAAGCCTGCAGAATCAGTCCTGGCATCTGAAACATGGACAGGGCGCGCAGTGCCAGGAGTATAAGACAAGGCAGTGGATGGACCAGAAGAAGGCCATGGCTGCCCCGGAGACGGGAAAAGGCGCAAAGTGGACCGTCAGCCAGTCAGCGTCCATGTGCGGGGTGGAGGTAAAGGAAAAGACCCTGAAGGTTTCAGGCGATACCCTGAAGGTGGATGCGCTTAATAGTTATCTGCGTACCCTGGCCGCCTATGTGGAATATCTTGATGATTCAGGAAAGCCCATGGGAGGCAGGTCCTACAACCGGATCATAGGTCCGGTAGACACCATTATGGGAATCCCGATTCCAGCCGGTGGAACAACCATTGAGACAGCGCTTCCTAAGGACGCTTCAGGAGTAAACCTGTATTTTGCAGGAATGGGAACCTCGGCATATGATTCTCAACTGTGTGCCACGGGGATTGCACTTACAGCTATATTCCAGATGGGTATCCCTTCCTTTTTCCTGGCAGCGGATGCCGGCCTTTTAAATACAAAGGTACTGACCGATGCACTTAAGGACCGTGTGTTTGTGGAAGACGTGGCCAAGCTGATAACATCCATCATACAGCCGCCCATCAGCAGCCAAAGCGCGGAAGAGATGATTTACGGATGGCTGAAGCTGGCAGCCAAAACCATTGGAGGCATCCTCGTAAAGAAACTGTTTGAGAAGATCCTGGTATGGATAATCGGACAGATCACGCTTCAGGAGGCTGCTGCCTGCATTCCGGTTGCGGGATGGATCATGAGGATTGCCAACGTTGCCATTGATGCGGCCATGATTTTAGAGACAACCATTGAAGTGTGTGCGTCCCCTGCCGTCATGACCACCCAGATTACAAGATCCATGGATTTAAAGGCAGAGGTAAGCCCCGATCCAAGACATGGGGAAAAAGGACATCCCGATACAGCGGTCTGGCCCGCCACAGCCCACAGATGGCAGCTTATGCTGTCCTACAAGGGAGGAACCACCAAAACTGTAACAGGTGTTTTTGGGCAGACAAGTACCAAGAAGCCGGTTTTTGCAACATTCAGCAACGTGCCTGCCGGAGGTTCTCTGCGCCTGGTCCTGTCTGTATTCACTAAAAATGACTGGATCTGCGGGAGATGGGACAGCGGCTGGAAGAATGCGATGCCGGATGACGGTGAGGACTATATGGAAGTAAAGGGAGCCATTGAAGAGTTCCTGATTCCCCTTACAATGGATGTGCAGTATGAGCACAAGGAAAAGCTGGCCTATGAAAACGGCGCATACAAGTGGGAATCCGGCCAGATGCCCACAGGAACCGTGGCTGACCTGGGGCATGCGTCAGAAGGCAGATGCCTGTACCGTCTGGGAGGTATTACATACAACAGTGCTTATAAGCAGGCGGGGTATGTATGGAGCGCCGCCGCAGCCGGCGCCGATGCATCCGCGCCCCATCCGGTCCTGTCTGGCAGTGAGGTATCCGGGGACCGGACAGGTGGGATATCGTTCATGATCCAGAACATTTCCACGCTGTCTGACGAGGAAGTCAACAAACGTTTTAAGGAATCCGAAGTTGGTTTTACAGAGGAACCCTGTATTGTTTATGACAAATTCGGGACAGGGGAGGATAATTTTATCCTGGATACCAGAAACAGCCAGTGCCATTTAAGAAAGGTGGATCTGATGGACGGACAGCGGGGATTTAAGCTGTCAGAACCAGCCTACAGCTATGGCAGGTTCATGCAGGCCCATCTGGATGACCTGGTAATCCACCCCAGCGGAACCGTGGTCGGCATTAACTGGGAGACGGATAAGATTGAGGTCCTGAAGCTGCCCGGGGAGGGATGCCTTGACGCGGATGCGCCCCAGTCGCAGATGCTTTCAGGAGAAGGATTCAGGGAAGGGCTGATTAATGGGCCAAAGGCTGTAAAGATAGCATCGGACGGCAGGATCCTGATTCTGGAATCCGGTAACAGGCGTATACAGGGTTTTGATGAGAACGGGAACCCGGTGGCAGGTTTTCAGGGAAGGCGTCTGTTTGAGATGCCGCTGCAGGCAGTGAAGAATGACCTGGACGGGGAACTGTTCACGGATGTGATGGAGGAGGCATACCGTAATGCCGGTCTCACTGGATTGTGCGGGATAACGGACAAAGGATTTTCGGGTGAATTGGATGAAGGTATTGTGTCGGATGCATTTTTACGTGAACTTTCAGACGCAGGCGTCTATATTTACCGTGAAGAAGATAACATCCAGCTGCAGACAAAGGAACCGGGGAATATGTGGAAGATATGTGAGACACAAAGGAATACATCCTATGTGGTCACGAAATCAGATGCAAGCCTGCTGGTATGGGACGGCCTGTCCCGGATGACGGTGTCTGTTGCCGATAAGGGCAGACGCTGGATATTGGATGACCTGCAAGGGGGTAAGTCCTACGTGGCTGAACAGGATGGGATTGACAGGGAAAAGGCGGTATTTTATGAGAACCTGTCCTACATGAATCTTTGGAACGGCGCGGAGGATGATACGTATCTGGACTTCTGTACCGATGCGAAAGGGTACCTGTCCGTACTGTCTTACCACGGCAGCGGGAATCAGGTTTCCGATTATCATGTAGATATTTATAATCCGGACGGAAGCTTCCTCGTGAGGACGCCGGATTCCAGACTGCAGCCGGAAGCACCTCAGTATATCAATGCAGGCAGGCTGGAATCAGATGAATTCAGGAACCTGTACACGCTGAACTTTGAAAAGATTACAGGAAGCAATGGAAAGACGGAGCCGTCTGTCAGCAGATGGGTGCCTACTTCCCCATTGTTTACCCTGGAAAAGGATGCGCAGCAGGAACTGGAGAGCGGAAATCTGGGAAAACTCAGGGAGCGTTTTGGAACCCACGGTATTACGCTTACAGCTTCGGCCAGACTGGTAAGGCAGGAGGACAGGTATCAGATTGAGGATGACCAGAAAGTGGACGGCACTGTAAGACCGGTGGTATTTGATATCATTTATTGTGTGGATGAGTACTATGTCTACAGGCTTCTCAGGAAAGAGGTGGATACATGGAGAAGAAACAGGTAGTGGTGACAGAAGGGAACCCTCTTATACTGGCCGCAGGAGGGACATATGGCTTTGATACCATCACCCTGATGCCGGGAGGCCAGATACGGATACAGGCAAAACCGGGGAATGTTAAAAGGACCATAATCCAGGTAAGGGAAATCATAAAAAAAGGAGAGTAAGACAATGGATATCATCAGTAAGGTAATTGAAGAGCAAAGGGAATATTTTAAGTGTCACAGGGATGGGGATTACAGAGTGAAATCCCCCATCCTCACATCGGACTATCCGGAAGGGGTCCATCTGAACCCAAAGGGAAAAAGCGGGATACAGCCGTCCTACCTTGTATTCAGGAATATAGATGAGCTGAAGCAGATGTGCGTACCGGACAAGCTGGCTGTGATGAATAACGGAGGTAATTTGAACTGGGGCCTCAAGGGCTGGAAAAAGAAGTCCGGGGAATATACGGTGGAGCAGCTTAGTCCGCTGGAAAGGGCGGATATCTGCCATGCGTTTCAGCAGTACATATATGGGGATTCCAGGTTTGCTGAGTCTTACAGGGATATACTGAACCGCCTGTATTTTGAAGAACCGATGATCATTCCTGTATACAGTGTAGAAAAAGTGGTTGTAAAAAAAGGCCATCCCCTGGTTCTGGGAGATGAAGGGACAAGCTGTACGGTGCTGGACTGTAATGAGCTGATTGTGGAGGAAGGGGCGGAAATCATTGCACATGGTGAATGCCAGGTAACTGCGGATAAGCTTGAGTCCGAAAGTGGATCCACCTTCAGTATTGGCGGGAACGGAACCAATGCAGAGGATGAAACCGGAAGGGCCGCGGATGGCAGCAAGGGGAATGACGGAGGCCAGGGACGGGATTCAAAGGACAGCTGTGATGTGAAAGCCCGGGATGCAGACCGGGGATCTAATGGTGATAATGGAAAAAATGGTCAGAACGGAACATCCGGTACCAACGGCGCGGGTGTGGAGTACAAGGTGAAGCAGATGATTGGTACCCACTATGTCTTCAGTTATGGGGGCAACGGGGGCAACGGAGGAAAGGGAAAGGACGGCGGCAACGGCGGGGATGGAGGAGATGCAGCCAAGCCAACCGGCTATTGCGCTAAAGGTAATCCGGGATACGGAGGAAAAGGCGGAGCCGGAGGTAATGGAGGAGCCGGAGGTAATGGCGGCAAGGGAGGAAAGGTAATCATTTACTTCAGCCAGGAAGAGTCTCCTGATGCGCGGATCCAGCTTCTTTCACCGGATGAAGCTGAGAAATTAAAAGGTGTCAGCGGAAGGGGAGGAAAGGCAGGAAAAGGCGGTAAGACAGGACTTGGAGGAAAAGGGGGCAAAGACATAGATGATAAGGGAAATTATGTGCCCAGTGATGCCAAATATAACGGCCCCAACGGGGGTGAAGGAGGAAACGGGTCTCCAGGTAACCCGGGTGTTCCTGGGGAAGTATATGTAAATGGTTTATTCATTGGTTAGCCAGGAGGGTGGATATATGGCAGACATTTATATTGAGACGGCGTCCGGCATATGGGGAAAGGATGGACAGGACGGTATGGATCTTTTGGAAAAAGCCAGGAATGGGGAGCCGGGCCGGGTAAAAGGATTCCTGCACAAACGCTATATACAGGCCACACCAGGCGGGAATGGACAGGATGCAGGAAAGATGCAGGACGGATTCAATGGAGAGAATGGGGCAGAGGGGCAGGACTGTCCCGGCCTGCTCCTGGAATGCAGGGTATTTACGGTTGACCGGCCCATATCCATATGGGCTGTGGGCGGAGCAGGAGGAAACGGCGGAAGCGGCGGAAGAGGCGGACGCGGAGGCGCTGGCGGGGACGCAGGTGAGCAGCTGGCAGCATACATCAATGAATATGGACCTCAAAAAGGCGGCAAGGGAGGCCGCGGCGGAAACGGAGGCGATGGCGGTTCCGGTGGGAATGGCGGAAACGGAGGCAGTGTGACCGTGCGTTTTGGCGCCTCCCGGATTCCTGAACCTGTAACGGTCCAGGCGGATGGCGGAATCGGAGGGAAGCCCGGTCCGGGCGGCGGCTGTGGCCCGGGAGGTCCGGGCGGAATGAATGGGAAGGATACAGGAATAGACAGCAACTCCGCAAAACCAGGATTCATGGGGCTGTTCAGGAAAAAACGATACATTGCCAGACCCAGGATGTCATCCAGGGCTGAGGGCGGCTCTCCCGGTGTGTGCGGAAGTCCAGGCAGGCCTGGAAATCCAGGAAGCCCTGGCCGGATATCAGTGGAACAGGTAGCGAAAGACAGGGAGAAAGCTGAGTAAGATAGGCTGGGCAGCCCTGGCCCTGTTTGAAGGTTCATTGCAGCCAACAGGCAAAATGCAGTCTTCACACCCAAGGGCTTGCCCAGCTTATTACAAAAAAGGAAAGGGAGAAAGGAATGGCAGGCGTACGGATGGTATTCCAGGGCAAGTACAGATTTGCTGCATGGGATAAAAGCAGGATAATAATGAAAACAGACGGAAGCCTTGATGTCCTGGCAGAAAAAGGCGGAGGGGTCCCGGTATCCGAAAGCGGTATGGATGACAGGTTTAATCTTTATGGGATGCATAAAAATGAAACAGTCATCCAGGCAATGAATGGAAATTATATTTCATGGACACCGCGGTTTGGCTATCAGGCAGACCAGGAGGAACAGGAGACAGCAGAGATTTTACGGATTATCAAAAAAACAGAGGAACTGTGGTTTTTTTACCGTGAAGATAAAGAAAGAAACAGATATTACATGAATGTGGAGGATGGTCATCTGTCAGAGATATCCATCAATCAGGAGGACGGATTGCCGGATACAGCCTGTTTCCATGTTGAGACAATTACAGGCAGCCTTAGCCAGCTGGTGCTTTGCGGGGCCAGGGGGGCAGACCTGGAATGGGCGGATTTAAGATATGCGGTTTTGCGGAATGTGGATATGACGGAATGTTCCATGATAAAAACCACACTGGCATGTGCGGATGTCTGCGGTACCATGTTTGACCGGGCGCTGATGAACCTATGTGACTGTAGGAATATGGACTGCAGAGGCGCCAGCTTCATACAGGCTTCCCTTATACAGTGTAATGCTTCAGACCTTAACGCGGCTGGGGGGACATTTACCCAGGCAGTGCTCAGGGGGAGCTGTCTGGACCGGGCCAGCCTGCGGGGGGCTATTTTGCAGGGAGTGGATTTTTCGGACACCTCCTGTCTGGAAACAGACTTTACGGAATCGGCCCTGGATGGCACCACTGTGTTTAAAGGGGCTAAGATGATCCGGTGTAATTTCCGCAGGATGAACCTGAAAGGGCTGCATATGAAAGGTACGGATTTGGAAGAGACGTATTTTGACGGGGCGGATCTGACAGGAGCGGACCTTAGCTATGCAAATCTGAAAAGGGCCAGTTTTACACAGGGAGCCTGTCTGATGAATGCCTGTCTTGCCAATGCCTGCCTGCAGGAATCTGACTTTACAGGCGCTGTCCTTGGAAGCAGCATGGATTTAAACTCCCTTGCAGCGGACCTGACAGACGCCTATATGCCGGACGCCGTGTTCAACCGGGCAGATTTAAACGGGGTAAATATGAGCGGGGTTAACTGGTACGGTTCCCATGCGGGCGCCACAGGAGCATATATGCATCATGTTAATTTTACAGGGGCTAACCTGGGCACCATGAATTTCACCCAGGCTGATTTAAAGGGCTGCATATTTGACCGGGCCGTGCTTATCGGCACAAACTTCAGAGGAGCCGTGCTGCGCCCTGGTGATGGCGGCAGGCGTGTTTCATTTGCTGACGCATCCATCCAGGGAGCGGATTTCTTTGCCAGTGAAATTGAAGACGCCATATTTACCAATGCCGCGGCAGCGGTTCCTGTGGAATGGTACTTTTCCCTGGATGGGAAAAAGTCCGCCCAATACCGGCAGATACTGAACCATGATAACGAACCGGTGTTTGAGGAATTGCGGGAGGTTTTTTCTTATCATGGAATCCATCTTGCAAAGGATGCCTATGTAAAGGTTGAAGAGGATAATTATAGATGGAAGATCATGTCGGGGACAGGGGAGCCTGTTTACCAGATTACAATGGAATTTGGCCTGCTTCAGGTAAGGGGAGGGATTGACGGTGTCCCGCTTATGTCCATAGACGGCAGGGAAGATATTATCCGGCAGCTGGACCGCTGCGTCATACCGACCGGGCTGCAAAACATTTTCAGGGACAGCGGATATGGGCTGGACAAGGATGCGGCAGTGTATGTTGTAGAAGCCGGAACGTGCTGGAGTATTGACAATGGCACCTTCCATCAGGCAAAACTGAAATGGGGATACCTGGAGTTTTATATTGTACGCAAGCCGGGAGGAAGCCTTAATGTATACGGTACGGTATTTGGAACAGTGAGGATTGGACCTGGACATGTTTATGAACAGCAGAGGAATGTGATGGCAGCCACCAAATGGATACCTGACTTATTAAAGGGTGAAAGCATCTGCCCAAACGGACAGAATATATCAGTGGTTACCGATAAAAGACCCTCTGTGCGCATGACTTGGGAACAGGTTTTAAAGGCCGCGCTCCTGCCAAGGGAACCGGAGTGCATACCCGGTCCCATGACATGGTGTTCGCGGGAAAGGGGATGTAGTATAAGTGTATATGCAGAAAGATGACCGCAGAATTGCGGTGGTGGCAATGGGCTGCAGGTTCCCGGGAAAAGCCGGTACGCCGGAGCATTTCTGGGACATGCTTAAAAACCGGACAGATGCCATAAGCCAGATTCCGGAGGACCGGTGGGATATCACACATTTTTATGACAAGGACAGGGAGGCCCCGGGAAAGAGTATTTCCAAGTGGGGCGGCTTTCTTGAAGGCGTGGATTTATTTGATGCGGATTTTTTCGGCATATCCGGGACAGAGGCAAAATATATGGATCCACAGCAGAGGATCCTTCTGGAACTGACCTGGGAAACGCTTGAGAATGGCGGTTATGTACCCCGAAAACTGAGGGGAAGCCGCACTGGGGTATTTGTAGGGAATTTTGGTTCTGATTACCTGATCATGCAGCGCAGGGAACAGGGAGGAAGGGGCATCAACAGCTTTTCCGCGGCCGGCAGTTCAGCTACCATGCTGTCCAACCGGATATCCTACCTATATGATTTCAAGGGGCCGTCCATGTCCATTGACACGGCATGCTCCTCTTCACTGGCAGCCGTCCATCAGGCATGCTTAAGCCTGGAGGAAGGGGATTGTGATATGGCCCTGGCGGCAGGGGTACAGCTCCTGCTGACACCGGATTCCTTTATTGTGGAGAGCAAAAGCGGCTTTCTTTCCCCAACCGGCAGGTGCAGGGCATTTGCAGAGGAGGCAGATGGATACGTAAGGGGCGAGGGGGCGGGTATGGTATTGCTCAAACGCCTGGAAGATGCTGTACGCGACCATGACCGGGTATGTGGAATCATCCTGTCCAGCGGAATGAACCAGGATGGGAAATCAAGTGGCATATATGCGCCTGATGAACAGGCGCAGACACGGCTCATGGAGGCTGTCTGCAGCCGCGCTGGGATCCGGCCAAAAGATGTGCAGTACGTGGAAGCCCATGGAACCGGCACCAAAGCAGGCGACCAGGTGGAGGCGGCGTCCATCTCCAGGATATATGGAAGGGAAAAGGAGCATCCGCTCTATATCGGTTCCGTCAAAACAAATATCGGACATGGTGAATCCGCTGCCGGGATGGCCGGGCTTATAAAACTTCTTCTGGCCATGGAGCATGGGGAGATTCCGGCCACCCTTCACTGCAATCATCCAAGGAGGGAACTGGCCCTGAAAGAAAACGGGATTGAGGTGGTGACAGAAAACAGGAAGTGGATGCCTGAACATGGAAAGAGGACAGGGGCAGTCAACTCCTTCGGATATGGCGGGACGAATGTCCATATGATTGTGCAAAAAGAGGAAGCACAGGAAAACGGGACAGTGCATACAAGGGAAATTTATCTCCTGCCCCTTTCCGGAACCAGTGAGGCTGCCCTGGACAATCTGGCAGCCAGGTACGCTGAGACATTGCCGGGCCAGGATACATTATGGGATATATGTTACACGGCGGCGGTAAGGAGGAGCCACTATCCCTTCCGGGCCATACTGGCATTTACCAGCAGGGAAGAACTGGTCGATATACTGGCAGAGGCATGGACAAAGACAGGGGGAGTACGGTCTTTACCGCAAGGACAGCTGGTAATGTCCGGCAGGCTGAAGCAGCATCTGGGTCATTCAGGACAGGAAGAAATATACCAGTATGTGCGGCCGTATCTGGATGGGGAGGAATTTGAATGGGAACACATCTATCCGGATGGGAAGCTGGCTGCATTGCCAGGCAGCTGCTTTCAGAAAAAATCTTACTGGAACGAGAGCAGGGAGAGCAGGTCCTACAGACTTTGGCCTGCAGATAGTCCGTTATTAGGACGGCGTCTGGCTGTGGCGGGATATGGATGGGAACAGGAGATATCCTTGGAAAGCCATCGGTATCTGTCCGGCCATAAAGTGAAGGGGCGGCTGCTTTATCCAGGGGCAGGATATATATGCACTATGGCAGATGCGGGCAGGATCCTGGAAATGGATAAAAACATCCGGCAGTATCCGGTACAACAGGAGAACGGCTGGTGCCTGAACAATATCTGTTTTCAGTACCCGTTGTATATGGGAAATGAAAGGTCGTGGATTCAGATATTCACAGATGAGCTGACAGGAAACAGCAGGATATATGGCCAGCACCGTAACGGTGGATTCCTGCTTCTTGCCTCCGGGCACAGGGGAAATTTTGAATCAGGCAGCTGGCTGCCCGGCAATCCGGAAAGTCTGAAATCCGGGCTTTTGGTCCATATGGACCAGGAGGAGGTTTATGGAAAACTGAAAGAACGGGGCTTTCTCTATGAAGGTCACTTTAAAGGCATTGAGGAAGCATGGTGCGGCACGGACGCCTGTCTTGCCAGGATATCCGTGGCAGACAGCGGGGAATGGAATACCTGGGAGGTTGACTGCTGTTTCCAGGCTTTGCTGGCAGCGGAGTTTGAGACTGATTTAAACGGGGATTTTGGGTTCCAGATTCCGTCGGGAATCCGCAGATGTGCCATGGGACGGAAAAAGGGACCGTATATTTACGTTTATACTGCATTGGAGTCCAGGACAGGAATCTCTACGGTTGGTAATGCCTTTATCTATTCTGCTGCAGGGGAGTGTCTGGGCCGGATAGAAGGTTTTATAAAGGAATCGCCGGATAAGGGAAACAAGCCGGTTGGAAAAGAGGAAAGTCTCTGGGATAAAACATTTTTGGAACAAACCCGCGGGGCCGGTGTATATGACGGGAATGGCCCGGTTGGTGGAAGGGGCGGTGCGGCTGATGGGACTGGTGCAGCTGACGGGTCCCGGTACCCCGGTTCATATATGCTCGGACAGACCGGGGATATCCTTTCTGTCAGAAATAAGATACTGGATATAATTGCAGATGCCTTAAGCCTGGATGCTGATTCCCTGGATGAGGGGCAGTCCATTGCGCAAATGGAGCCGGATTCCTTATCCATATACGCAATCAAGGCTGATTTGGAAGATATGCTTAAGATACAAGTGTCCCTGGATGGACTTCAGGGCAGTCAGCCCTTGGGGGAATGGATGGATACGATCCTTAAGGATTATGGAAGCATTTAGAAACCAATAGCAGAAGTGCCGCTCCTGACATGGAATATGGTACAGGTACCATACCATGTCACCAGGCGGTACTTCCGTCTTACAGGCATGGAAAGCACCTCTGATTGGTCAGCGGATAGGACCGTGCCATACTGCCAAAAGAAAACGTTATACTTTGACAAGAATATCGATTTCTTACAAAGAATATTGGTTTTAACAGAATAATTAACAGAAATTTTATTCAAAATGTAGAAAATGCACAAAAAATATGCGATGTATTGACATACAGTTGTCTATTGTGATAGACTCAAGTTGTCAGAAGATGACGTAACTAAATAAAAGTATAAGTATTCAAAACTTATATATGCTCAAAATAGGTTGAGCGTTTCTACCAACTACCGTAATAGTTGACTATAAGTTTTCACAATCAGTACTGCCCGGGGCGCCGGGGACAGACAGTTGTGGAACCTTAGGAACAGCGGTGGTTTTTTTATTTGCCCGGGCCCGCCGCTGTCCAGGTGGATACGGACAGGAGGAGCATATGGCAGAGAATTTTGTATTAAAAGGCAATATCTGCTACAGCCAGGATGCCCAGACCCTTGTAACCGTAGAACAGGGATATCTGGTATGTCTGGATGGCAGGTCGGCCGGAGTGTACAGAGAACTTCCCCAAGAGTATGCATCATTTCCCCTGACGGATTATGGAGACCGGATGATTGTTCCGGGGCTTGTGGATCTGCATCTCCATGCGCCACAGTATTCATTCAGGGGACTTGGTATGGACTTAGAACTGCTGGAATGGCTGAATACAAGGACATTCCCGGAGGAAGCCAAGTACAGGGACACGGAGTATGCGAAGAAAGCATATTCCATATTTGCGGATAACATGAAACGCAGCGCTACAACAAGAGCATGTATTTTTGCCACCCTTCACAGGGAAGCCACCGAGGTACTGATGGACCTGATGGAGGAAAGCGGATTAAAGACCATGATTGGAAAGGTGAACATGGACAGGAACAGTCCTGACTTTCTGATTGAGGACAGCGCAGAGGCGTCTGCAGAAGAAACCGTGAGATGGCTGGAGGAGATAAGCGGCAGGTACAGGAACACGGAACCAATCCTCACGCCGCGTTTCATCCCCACCTGTTCCGATGAACTGATGGAAAGACTGAAAGAGATACAGACCCGCTACGGTCTGGCCATGCAGTCCCATCTGTCGGAGAACCAGGGGGAGATTGCATGGGTAAAGGAGCTTTGTCCATGGTCCGGATTTTATGGGGATGCATACGACCATTTCGGACTGTTTGGCAATGACGTGAGGACCATCATGGCCCACTGCGTATGGCCGCCTGAGGAGGAGGTCGCCAGGATGCGGGATAACGGAGTTTTCGTTGCCCATTGTCCCCAGTCCAATACCAACCTGTCATCCGGAATCGCGCCGGTGAGGACCTATCTCGATGAGGGCATCCAGGTGGGACTTGGGACAGATGTGGCCGGGGGCGTTGGGGAATCCATATTCCGGGCCATGGCAGACGCCATCCAGGTATCAAAGCTGCGCTGGAGACTGGTGGATGAGAGCCTTAAGCCACTGACCGTGGAAGAAGCATTTTACCTGGGAACCAAGGGCGGCGGGGTCTTCTTTGGAAAGACAGGAAGCTTTGAACCGGGGTATGAACTGGACGCAGTGGTACTGAATGATGAAAGCCTCAGGCATCCGCAGCCGCTGGATTTAAAAGACAGGCTGGAGCGGTTCATCTACATTTCAGATGAACGTCATATAGATGCCAAGTATGTAGCCGGCTGCCAGGTATTCTGAACAAGCCGGAATTAAAACTGAATATGTGAGAAAGAGCGGTAAGGGGTAAACGTTCTTTAGATAGAAGTAAAACCACATGTACTTAAAACCAAGGAGGTATGAAGTATGGAAAACAAAGCAAATCAGGGGTTTTTAGAAAAAGTATTTCATCTATCAGAACATCACACAGACGTGAAGACAGAAATCATCGCGGGAATCACGACATTCATGACCATGGCGTACATACTTGCAGTTAACCCGAACATCTTAAGCGCCACAGGCATGGACAGGGGAGCTGTTTTCACAGCCACCGCACTTGCGTCACTGGTGGCGACCCTGCTCATGGCGGCATTTGCAAACTATCCCTTCGTACTGGCTCCCGGCATGGGACTGAACGCCTACTTTGCTTACACAGTTGTACTGCAGATGGGTTACACATGGCAGATGGCCCTGGCAGCCGTATTCGTGGAAGGTGTCATCTTCATCCTGCTGTCACTGACCAATGTCCGTGAAGCCATCTTCAACGCCATACCAATGAACCTGAAACATGCAGTATCCGCTGGTATCGGACTTTTCATTGCATTCATCGGTTTACAGAATGCCAAGATTGTAGTGGACAGCGCCACGCTTGTATCCGTGTTTTCATTTAAGGGATCCTTGGAGGCAGGGACCTTTAACTCAGTAGGCATCACGGTGCTTCTGGCCCTGTTAGGCGTACTGATAACCGGTATCCTGGTTGTGAAGAATGTAAAGGGTAACATCCTTTGGGGAATCCTGATTACCTGGATCTTAGGAATCATCTGTGAAGTGACCGGACTGTACCAGCCCAATGCAGAGCTTGGCATGTTCAGCGTATTACCGGATTTTTCAAGCGGACTTGGTATCCCAAGCATGGCATCTACCTTTTTCAAGATGGACTTCTCCGGTATCCTGTCACTGAACTTCGTGACCATCATGTTTGCATTCCTGTTCGTGGATATGTTTGATACACTGGGAACCCTGATTGGTGTTGCATCCAAGGCCGACATGCTGGATAAGGACGGAAAGCTTCCGAAAATCAGGGGCGCGCTGCTGTCCGATGCCATCGGTACCTCCCTTGGCGCTGTATTTGGTACATCCACCACAACCACGTTTGTAGAGAGTGCATCCGGTGTTGCTGAAGGCGGAAGAACAGGCCTTACATCCGTAGTAGCTGCTATTTTCTTCGGACTGTCCCTGTTCCTGTCACCGATTTTCCTGGCCATCCCGTCATTTGCAACGGCTCCGGCCCTGATTATTGTAGGTTTCCTGATGATATCCTCTGTCCTGAAGATTGACTTTAACGATTTCACGGAAGCCATCCCAAGCTACATCGCAATCATCGCAATGCCTTTCATGTACAGTATTTCCGAAGGTATTGCAATGGGCGTCATCTCCTACGTGGTAATCAATGTAGTGACCGGCCATGCGAAAGATAAGAAAATCAGCCTGTTAATGTATGTCCTGGCTGTGCTGTTTGTTCTGAAATACGTATTGATTTAACTACTGATATAATTAATTTTGCACACAGGCGCCTGAATGACAGGCGTTAAGTGCCACAGAGGAAACTTCGTGATACTAAGTTCGAAAGGACCTCACTAAGTATCACGGAGTGCTTTCGCACCTGAGCGCCTAAAAGGCAGGCGCTAAGTGCCACAGAGGAAACTTCGTGATACTAAGTTCGAGAAAGGACCTCACTAAGTATCACGAAGTGCTTTCGCACCTAAGTGCCTAAAAGACAGGCGCTAAGTGCCACAGAGGAAACTTCGTGATACTAAGTTCGAAAGGACCTCACTAAGTATCACGGAGTGCTTTCGCACCTAAGCGCCTAAAAGACAGGCGCTAAGTGCTCAATGCAGGAGGGAGATAGAATGGGAATTGGTAAGAACATGACCCGCGTTGATGCAAAGGATAAAGTGACCGGGGAAGCCAGGTACACGGCTGATTTAGAGCCCAAGGGCCTTCTGACGGCCAAGGTGGTGCGCAGCACCATTGCCAACGGCGTGGTAAAAAGCTTTGATTTAAGCGAGGCACTGGCTGTCCCCGGGGTTGTGAAGATTGTCACATGTTTCGATGTGCCGGATATCCAATTCCCCACTCCCGGCCATCCATGGTCCGTGGAGACTGCCCACCAGGATATTGCAGACAGGAAGCTCCTCAATACCCGGGTCAGGGTATACGGCGATGACATCGCTGCCGTGATTGCAGAGGATGAGATTGCCGCTGCAAGGGCGGCCCGCCTGGTAAAGGTGGAGTACGAGGAATATGAACCATTACTGACAGTGGAAGCAGCCATGGCAGAGGGGGCAACCCGGCTGCACGATGAAAAACCCGGCAATGTGATTGCACATTCCTCCTTCACAGTGGGAGAGGGTACCTATGAGGAGGCGGTGAAAGAGGACGGCCTGGTGGTG
Source organism: Enterocloster sp. OA13 (assembly GCF_022440595.1). NCBI lineage: Bacteria > Bacillati > Bacillota > Clostridia > Lachnospirales > Lachnospiraceae > Enterocloster > Enterocloster sp. OA13. The sequence continues at coordinate 166,163 of NZ_JAKNTF010000001.1, forward strand.
ATTGACAGGGATTATAAGACCCAGAGCGTGCAGCACTGCCATATCGAGACGCCTGTTTCCTTTGCCTATATGGAAAAGGACCGCATCATTGTCACCACCTCCACCCAGATTCCCCACATCGTGCGCCGCGTCATCAGTCAGGCCCTGGGGCTGCCCATGGGCAGGATCCGCGTCATCAAGCCGTACATCGGAGGTGGTTTCGGCAACAAGCAGGATGTGCTCTATGAGCCGCTGAACGCATTCCTTACCACCCAGGTGGGCGGGCGCGGCGTGAGGATGGAAATATCCAGGGAGGAAACCCTTGGATGCACCCGTGTACGCCACGCCATAGAGCTTAAGGTAAAGGCGGCTGCCAGAAAGGACGGCACCCTGGTGGCAAGGAAGCTGGAGGCTTACTCCAACCAGGGAGGCTATGCGTCCCATGCACATGCCATCGTAGCCAATACATCCAATGAGTTTAAGCAGATATATCATGATGAAAAGGTTCTGGAGTCCGACGCGTATACGGTGTACACCAACATTGCCACAGGCGGGGCCATGAGAGGATACGGAATCCCCCAGGCAGCCTTTGCGGCGGAGTGCATGGCGGATGACCTGGCCCTGGCCCTACATATGGATCCTCTGGAGTTCCGCAGGAAGAACTGTATGAGACCGGGATATGAAGACCCGCACACCCATGTGAAATGCAACACCTACGGACTTGAGGAATGTATGGAAAAGGGCCGCCGGTTCATTCACTGGGACGAGAAGCGCAAGGAATATGAAAACCAGACAGGTCCCATAAGAAAAGGAATCGGAATGGCCATCTTCTGTTACAAGACAGGCGTATATCCCATTTCCCTGGAGACAGCGGCCTGCCGGATGGTACTGAACCAGGACGGCTCCATGCAGCTTTCCATGGGAGCAACTGAAATCGGCCAGGGCGCCGACACGGTGTTTACCCAGATGGCGGCGGAAGTGACAGGGATAACAGAAGACAGAATCAATGTCATGTCCACACAGGATACGGATATAACGCCCTTTGACACAGGGGCCTATGCATCCAGGCAGACCTATGTAAGCGGCATGGCGATTAAGAAGACCGGGGCCATATTTAAGGAAAAGATACTGGAATATGGCGCTTATATGCTGGACCGCAGCCAGGACACACTGGATGTGGAGAACAATTCCGTGGTGGATAAGGAGACGGGGGAAACTCTTCTTGCCATGGAGGAACTGGCTGCCACGGCCTTTTACAGCCTGGACCGTTCCGTCCATATCACGGCAGAGGCAACCAGCCACTGCAAGACCAATACCTTTGCAACCGGCGTATGCTTTGCCGAGGTAGAGGTAGATATGCCTTTGGGCAAGGTAAAGGTTACCAATATTGTAAATGTCCATGACAGCGGTAACCTCATTAACCCCAAGCTGGCGGCTGCCCAGGTACACGGAGGCATGAGCATGGGGCTTGGATACGGACTCAGCGAACAGCTGCTCTTTGATGCAAAGGGAAGGCCGTTAAATGACAACCTGCTGGATTACAAGCTGCCCACATCCATGGACACGCCGGACCTAAACGCGCTGTTTGTGGAACTGGATGACCCAACGGGACCATTTGGCAACAAGGCCCTGGGCGAGCCGCCGGCCATTCCGGTGGCGCCGGCCGTGCGCAATGCGGTGCTTCATGCCACGGGAGTCGCAGTGGATTCCCTGCCCCTGGACCCGCAGAAACTGGTGGAACACTTTAAAGCAGCAGGACTTATATAGGAAGGGCGGTGTTGGCATGTATGATATTGAAAAATACTATCAGGCAGTTGATGTAGACGATGCGGTGCGCGCCCTCTCAAAGGACCCGGAAGCAGTGGTGATTTCCGGGGGGAGCGACGTACTGATTAAAATCAGGGAAGGAAAGCTGGCAGGCTGTTCCCTGGTGAGCATACACGGGATTAAGGAACTGGAAGGCATCCGTGTGGAGGAGGACGGCACCATAGCAATAGGCCCGGCTACCACATTTTCCCATATTACAAACAATAAGATAATACAGGAGCTGATCCCAATCCTGGGAGATGCAGTGGACATGGCAGGCGGCCCCCAGCTTCGCAATATCGGGACAGTGGGCGGCAATGTATGCAACGGCGTCACCAGTGCGGACAGCGCCAGCAGCCTCTGCTGCCTGGATGCCATCCTGGTATTAAAAGGACCAAAGGGCATGCGGGAAGTGCCAATCAGCCAGTGGTACACCGGGCCAGGCAGGACCGTGAGGGAGCATGAGGAAGTGCTGGTTTCCATCCGGATTAAAAAGGAAAATTACGAAGGCTACGGCGGCCACTACATCAAATATGGAAAAAGGGGAGCCATGGAGATAGCAACCCTGGGCTGCGCCGTAACCGTAAAACTGACAGAAGACAAAAAACAGATAGCAGATCTGCGCCTTGCATACGGAGTGGCTGCGCCCACACCCATCCGCTGCCGTGAGACAGAGCAGTCGGTCATCGGCATGGAGATTGGGGAGGCGCTGGCTGAGAAGGTTGGAAAGGGAGCGCTGACGGAAGTGAATCCGCGTTCCAGTTGGAGGGCATCCAAGGAGTTCCGCCTGCAGCTGGTGGAAGAACTGGGCAAGAGGGCTCTCAGACAGGCAGTAATCAACGCAGGAGGTGAGTGGGATGCTTAATATCGTTCATATGACTGTCAATGGAAAAGAAGTGGAATTGGCCGTGGACCCAAGGGAATCCCTGTTAGACACCCTGAGGAACCGCCTTGGACTGACCAGCGTGAAAAAAGGCTGCGAGGTTGGGGAATGCGGCGCATGCACCGTGCTGGTTGACGGCGAGGCCATTGACAGCTGCATTTATCTGACCCTGTGGGCCGAGGGACGCCGTATCATGACTGTGGAGGGCCTTAAGGGACCGGGCGGCGAACTAAGCCCCATTCAGACCGCATTTATTGAGGAAGCAGCCGTACAGTGCGGTTTCTGCACACCGGGATTAATCATGTCCGCGGTGGAGATTGTAGGCACAGGCAAGCGGTACAACCGCGAGGAACTGCGCAAGCTGATTTCCGGTCATCTGTGCAGGTGTACCGGATATGAGAACATCCTCAATGCAATGGAGCGTATTGTGGAGGAAACATATAAGGTGGTCGGGAAATAACGGCCCATGGATAGGGAGATGCGGTGTATGGCCGGGACCCTGAGGAAGTCCTGGCCGGCATCTTAAAATATAAGGGTTTGGGATAACCCATAGTGAAAAGAGAGGGCGCCGCAGGTAATGCGGCGCCCGATTCATTAACTGGTTCTATTGAAAGACTGGTGAAGCAACTCTTGGGGATAAGGGGAGTTTTTTATAGGAAATACCTCGCTGCTTTTTTTATCAGGAAATCTAATGTAAAGAAAACCGATTCATTATAAAATAGCGGATTGGCACAACATAAAAGTGGCACAATAAAAGACATTAGAGAAAAAGCGAGGGCTGTAATCATGACTGATACGAATTTAAGCGAATATGAAACCTACCTGCGCAGCGAGGAACGCAGCGCCAACACCATAGCAAAGTATATCCGGGATTTAAGGGCATTTTTCTCATTCATGGGAAATAAGCCTCTTTGTAAGGAAGCAGTGGTAAGCTTTAAGGGATATCTGACCGAATCCTATGCACCGGCCAGTGTTAATTCCATGCTGGCAGCGGTCAACGGCTTCCTGGAATGGTCCGGCATGGCACAGATGAAAGTCAAGCCGCTGAAAATCCAGAAGTGTCTTTTTGCAAGGCCGGAAAAAGAGCTGACCCGGGAGGAATACTGGCGGCTGATAAAAGCAGCGGAGGAAAAAGACAATGACCGTCTCTCAATGCTGCTTCAGACAATATGCGCCACCGGTATCCGTGTGTCCGAGGTGCGCCACATAACCGTGGAAGCCGTGCGGGCCGGACAGGCTAAGGTGGACTGCAAAGGGAAGAACCGTGTGGTGTTCCTGCCAAAAGTATTATGCCGGGCATTGCAGCGGTACTGTAGGAGGTATGGGATTGACATCGGGCCGGTCTTTAAGACCGCCAGTGGGAAGCCACTTGATCGGACAAATATATGGAGGGATATGAAAGCGCTCTGTAAGAGGGCGGGCGTGGAGCCGGGCAAGGTTTTCCCGCACAATCTCCGCCACCTGTTTGCAAGGACTTATTATAAGCTGGAAAAAGACCTGTCAAGGCTTGCCGACCTGCTGGGACATTCCAGTGTAACCACCACACGTATCTATACAATGGAAAGCGGCAGGTCCCATATCCGGCAGTTAGAGCGCATTGGCCTTGTCCTGGCAAAAAAATAAACGGCAACATAATAGCAATTATGTTGTCGCCCGGACAGATTTAAAACAATATGGTACATAAACAGTTTAACATGGCCAATGGAAAAAAGCAAGAATCGCTGTAAGTACAAAGTAAAATCGAAGTAAAACAGCATGAAAAACAGACCGGGGAAAGAGATTCTTTTTCACCGGTTTATTTTGCATACCATTTTGCGGGTTTTGGGGCAGATGCGGTTACATTTCCTCCCAAGACAGAGAATGGGCGACAACATAATTGCTATTATGTGGTATCCTTACTGCCAGGTATGAAGGGAGCAGCCATGGGATTTAAGGGATTTGATGGCAAACATCCTAAAACTGTTGAAAAAGTACAATTTTTGTGTAAAATATGGAGGGGGATTTACAGGGAAATGGGGTTATATTACTGGAATTAGAGGAGCATTTATGTTAACATATAGGTAGGGGCAATCAGGCCCTGTGGAGAGAGAACGGAACTGCGTGTTCCAAAAATGTGGGATAAAGGTGAGTATGCAACATGTTTGATATTAATATGGACAAAGTATATGTAAAAACCTTTGGCGGCTTTGATCTGTATTATAGAGGCGAGCTGATATACTTTTCCAGCAGTAAGGCCAAGGAATTACTGGCAGTTCTTGTGGACTGGAGAGGTAAGGCGGTCACGCTGGCCCATCTGGCAGGCGTTTTATCAGAGGGAGAGCGGGATGAGGCGGCAGCCAAGCAGGCTGTCCATCTGGCATGGCACAGGCTGAAGCAGACTCTTAAAAAGTACGGAATCGAAAAAATCGTCATTAAAGGAAGAGGCACATATGCCATCAATAAGGAGCAGATTGTCTGTGACAGTTATGATATGGTGCGTCAGGTAGAGGGCGCATCTAATTACTTTGCAGGTGAATATATGCCGGAGTACAGCTGGGCGGAAGTAACGCTGTCAAGTCTTATGAGGGACTATTTTGAAGAAAAATTTTAGGAAAATTCTGAATTAAATACATAGAAAAGCAAATAATAACAATATATTAGGTTTTCCGGAAGCGAAAAAGAAGCAATCTGAAAAGATAGCTTCTTTTTTTATATGTACATAAATAACAAATTATAACCAATATTTCCAGAAAACTACAAAAAATTACTGGCAGCATGGAATTGAAACGGTTTTGTAACGAAACTGAAAGCAATAGGGTGGTATATCCTTACAGAGAACAGTACTATGCGGCTGGAATTAATGGGAGTAACAACGCTGATGTCGGTAGTGAAAAATGCGAAGATATTCGTAAAGACCTTTGATGGTTTTGATGTCTATGTGAATGGCAGGTTAATTTATTTTCCCAGCAGCAAGGCTAAGGAGATGCTGGCGGTTTTGGTCGAAAAACGAGGAAGCAGCGTATCGTTATCCCAGATGACATATTTATTATATGAAAGTATAGAAGAAAAGACCGCAAAAAACAACCTGAGGGTAATTTATTACCGCTTGCGCAGAAGCCTTGAGGAATATGGGATTGAACACATATTAATAAAGAAACGGGGCAGTTATGCAGTGGACACGGAGCTGTTCCTGTGCGACTTCTACGAGTTCATAGAGGGCAATCCTGATTATATTACCCTGTTTTCCGGGAGTTACATGCCGGAATATTCCTGGGCAGAGGATACATTGCCGTATCTGAAGAATTTATACCGAAAATACAATGGAGTGTTGAAATGACATGACGGGAATGATTGATATACACACCCATATCCTTCCAGGCATTGATGACGGGGCAAGGGATTGGGATGAAAGCAGGAGGATGCTGGAAATGGCTTACAGCCAGGGGATACGCCATATTGTGGCCACGCCCCACTATTCCAGAAGAGGACTCCGCCCTGAGATATACGAACTGTCTGCCAGACTTTCCGAGGAGGCCCAAAAGATTGCATCTGATTTTAAAACAGGTCTGGGACAGGAAACCTATTACCATGAGGGGCTGGTAGAAAACCTGAAACAGGGACAGGCCCTGACCCTCGCGGGAACCCGTTACGTGTTGGTGGAATTCGACCCACAGGAAGCTTACCACAGCCTGTATCAGGCAGTAAGGAAAATGACCATGGCCAGATACATACCGGTCATTGCCCATGTGGAACGGTACTTTTGCCTGAGGGAAGGCAAGAACCTGGAAGAACTGCTCCAATGCGGCTGCAGGCTTCAAATGAACTACAGCAGCCTGGTGGGGAACGGCATATGGAACCGGGAGGTGCGGTGGTGCCGCAGGCAGGTTTTGGAAGGCAGGATCCATATCCTGGGTACGGACATGCACAGGATGGATTACAGGAAACCAGATATCCAGGCAAGCCTTGGATGGCTGGAAAAACATGTTGGGGAACATGCATTAAATGCCCTGGTCAGCAGCAATGCAGACACAATATTACAAAAAGGAAAAACAGGAGAATAGGGAAAAAGTATGGAAAAGACATATGAAGATGACGAGATTGAGATAGACCTCTTGGAGCTGCTGGGGGAGTTCCGGCGCAAGATATGGATTATATTGGGAGTGATAGTCCTGTTCGGCGGAGTAGCCGGCGCATTCAGTAAATTTGTCCTCACGCCCCAGTACAAGTCCACTGCCATGGTTTATATCCTCTCCAAAGAAACCACGCTGACTTCACTGGCAGACCTGCAGATAGGCAGCCAGCTGACAAAGGACTATAAAATCATCGTTACCAGCAGAAGGGTGCTGAACCAGGTAATTGATGATATGAAGCTGAATCTTACATACAAGGAATTGCTGGAAAAGGTTACCATAGACAATCCCCAGGATACCCGTATCCTGTCCATATCAGTGGAAGACCCGGCGCCTGACATGGCAAAACTGATTGCAGACAAAATTGCCACTGTTTCTTCCGATTACATTGGGGACATCATGGAAATGGTGCCGCCTAAGCTGATTGAAGAAGGAGAAATCCCCATACAGAAATCCAGCCCAAGCAATGTGAAGAACGCCCTTATCGGCGCGTTGCTGGGAGCTGTGATTGTATGCGGCTTGATTACGGTCCAGGTTGTGATGAACGATACAATCCGCACCGAAGAAGACGTTACCAAATACCTGGGACTGTCCGTACTGGCATCCGTGCCAATCAGGGAGGGAGAAAAGCCGGAGGACAAGGAAGCCATGATATCTTCCAAATCCAAAACCAAGACAGCTCCCGGGAAATCCAGGAAAAAGAAAGGCGGCCGTGCATCATGAAGCAGATAATTACACTAAACAGGGAAATGAAAGATGACTATCACTACAACGAAGCCATCAAGACCCTGAGGACCAACATACAGTTTTGCGGAAGCGGCATCCGGACCATCATGCTGACCAGTTCCCTTCCCGATGAAGGAAAAAGTGACATTACATTTGCAATGGCATCATCCCTGGCACAGATTGGGAAAAAGGTTGTGATGATAGACGCCGACATACGTAAATCCGTCCTGGTGTCCAGGTATCAGCTGGAGACGGAAGTATACGGCCTGTCCCAATACCTAAGCGGACAGAAGAACTTGGAGGAAGTCCTCTATGATACGAATGTGGAGAACCTGAGCATGGTATTTGCCGGTCCATATTCCCCCAATCCCGCCGAACTTCTGGAAGAGGACCTGTTTGGAAAAATGATTGAAACGCTTAAGAATGAATACGACTATGTTATTATAGACACGCCTCCCATGGCCAACCTGATAGACGGGGCCATTGTCGCAAGACAGTGCGACGGCGCCGTGATGGTGGTGGAAAGCGGATGCATAAGCTACCGCCTGGAACAGCGGGTAAAAAGCCAGCTGGACAAGAGCGGCTGCCGTATCCTGGGCGTGGTGCTCAACAAGGTGAGCATGGAACGCAGCGGATACTACAGTAAGTACTATGGCCGTTACGGGAAATATGGAAAATACTCCAAATATGGGAAGTATGGCAAATACGGAAAATATGAAAAATACGAGAAGGCGAATGCATGAGCTGGCTGCGCAATCATAAAAACACAGTATACCGTGTCGGTATTGGGTTAGCGGCGGTTTCCCTGGTTGGTTTCATATGGACAGGCGTGGGTCTGTACAGACAGCGGAAAGCCATAGAAGCAGAAATCGCAGCCAGGAACTACACGGCAGACACGGGCGGACAGCAGAATGATACATACCTGTTCAGCGGGGACATTGTTGAATATAACGGAAAAAAATACAGGCGCAACAGTTATGTAAAAGCCATCCTATGCATGGGCGTGGACCGCGCAGGGGAAATGACAGAAAAGACCACATCTGGTTTTGGGGGACAGTCCGACGGAATATTCCTCATTGCCCAGGATACGGTTCGCAATACCATAAAAATACTGATGATACCCCGGGACACCATGACAGATATAACGCTGACAGATTTAAGCGGCAATATATTAGGAAAGGATATGCAGCATCTGACCCTGGCCTATGCTTACGGCGACGGCAGGGAAAAAAGCTGCGAATACATGGTGGATGCGGTATCCGGCCTATTAGGCGGATTGAAGATAGAGTGGTATCTGGCGGCAGACATGAGCGCAATTCCCATGCTGAACGATGAGGTGGGCGGCGTGACCGTAACCATTGAAACAGAAGGCATGGAACAGAGGGACCCTGCCCTGGTAAAGGGAGAAACCGTAACACTTAAGGGGAAACAGGCAGAGACATTTGTCCGGTTCAGGGATATAAAAATAGGGCATTCGGCCTTATTCCGGATGGATCAGCAGCAGCAATACATCAAGGCATTTTTTGAGGCAGTACAAAAGGGGTCTGCCCATGACAGCGGCCTGGTGGTACGGCTGTTCGACAAGGTCCAGGAATACATGGTAACCAACATGGCCAAGGACCAGTACCTTAAGATTGCCATGGATGCCGTGGGAAGCGGAAGACTCAGCGATGAGGATTTCTACACGGTTCCCGGAGAGGGAGTAGTAACTCCCCGGTATGATGAGTTCTACGCGGACCAGGAGGCGCTGACGCCTGTCATACTGGAACTGTTTTACCGGGAACTTCAATAAGGTGCAATAACCGGCGTGGAAACATGCTGTTTATTGAATATAAAACTCTTAGGAGAAAAGAAAGGAGAGGTGAAGGATATGAAAAAGAAATGCGCAGCAGCTTTAGTGTTGGCAGCAGCTCTGGCAGTACAGCCAATGTGGGCGTTTGCAAGCAGCAGCTCATCCAGCAGCGGCAGTGACGGAAGCGGTTCAATCACTTCCTCAACAACAACCAACACAAGTGCAAACTCCAACACCACAGTAACTGTATCGTCCAGCGGTGTAAAGACCACAGGCGCAACAACCAGTGCAAGCCCAAGCGGAAGCACAATCGGAGTTGCTGTAGACACTGTGACAACCACAGGCCAGCAGGTAACAACCAACTCAAAAGGCCAGGCTGTTATCGGCGATACAGCAGTTGGATTTGCTCCCAGCGTAGCAGCAACAGCAGGTCTTCCTGAGAACGTAGTATCTGCAATCAATGAGATCAACGCAGGAAAACCACTGACTGAGGCTGTTCAGACCCTGGACCTGACTGGCTACAACGCCCTGACCGGTACCCATGCAATCATTACCATGGATGCCAACACAGGCGCTGTGAAGACAGGTGCTGTAGAAGTATCCCTGTATGTACCAAACCTGGTTGAAAACCTGGCTAATGTACAGGTACTGTTCTACGACAATGCTACAGGCCAGTGGCAGCTGATTCCAGCCGTTAAGGTGGATCCGGTTACCAAGACCGTAGCTGTCAATGTTCCTGGATCAGGTACATTATCCGTAGTGTACAAGAACCAGTAATATTGCACTGACTGCATTGAAAAATGCTGACCGGGGGTATCAGGACACAAGTGTCATGCCCCCCGGTTTTAAAGGGAATTGTCCCGGGAGATCATAAGAAAAAGTCTGGTGGGGAAAAATGTATCGAAAAGCAGATAAAGGATGGATGAAGCATCTGGATTTCACATTAATCGATGCAATGTGCCTGCAGTTAGCCTATATTGCAGCCTACTTTGTGCGCCATGGGGTCCACTGGCCTTATGGAAGCCAGTTATACCGGAATATGGTATTGGTTTTTTTGCTGATTCAGATATTCGTTACATTCTTTGGTGAAAGTTTCAAGAATGTGCTGAAACGAGGGTACTTAAAAGAATTTACTTCGACAATAAAGCATGTGGGTCTTGTGATATTGATTGCGGCATTTTACCTGTTTGCAACCCAGCAAGGGGAAGAGTACTCAAGAATCACATTGATAATGACCGGTATCCTGTATGCAGTAATTACTTATGCGTGCAGAATCTTCTGGAAGAAATATCTTCTTACCAGGGGAGAAGGCGGAAGGGGAAAGCGGTCCCTTCTTATCCTGACTTCAATGGATATGGTGGAAGAAGCGGTGGAAAACATCCGCAGCAACAATTATGAGTGTTTCAGGATTGTAGGTGTGACGCTGCTGGATGCTGACTGGACCGGGCGGAATATAAACGGGATAGACATTGTGGCAGACAAAGACACCGTGGCAGAATACGTATGCCGGGAATGGGTGGACGAGGTATTTATCAATCTTCCCAAAAAGATGCCTTTGCCGCAGGAACTGATGGATAGTTTCATTGACATGGGTGTAACCGTACATTTGAAGCTGATTGAGATGGGAAGGCTGAAAGGCCAGATGCAGCATGTGGAACGCATGGGCACATATACGGTGCTGACCAGCAGCATCAACATGGCTTCCTGGCGCCAGGCGTTTTTTAAACGCGCCATGGACATTGCCGGAGGAATCGTGGGCTGCATATTAACCGGGCTTCTGTTCCTCATTGTTGCCCCTTGTATCTACATCCAGTCGCCAGGGCCAATCTTCTTTTCCCAAGTCCGCATCGGAAGGAATGGAAGAAGGTTTAAACTATATAAATTCCGCAGCATGTACATGGATGCGGAAGAACGGAAAAAGGAATTAATGAATCAGAACCGCGTAGAGGGCGGGATGATGTTCAAGATAGAGAATGACCCCCGGATTATTGGGGGCGCAAATGGGATTGGGAACTTCATCCGGAAATACTCCATTGATGAATTCCCGCAGTTCTGGAATGTGCTGAAGGGGGATATGAGCCTGGTAGGCACAAGGCCGCCTACGGTGGATGAGTGGGAGAAGTATGATCTGCACCACCGGGCCAGATTGAGTATAAAGCCGGGCATTACCGGGATGTGGCAGGTGAGCGGGAGGAGTGAGATTACGGATTTTGAGGAAGTCGTGAAGTTGGATAGGGAGTATATAACGGAGTGGAAGCCTGCGTTGGATATGAGGATATTGATGAAGACGGTGCAGGTGGTGTTGGGGAAGGGTGGGGCGATGTAGGTAGAGGAAGGATGCGCTCGGTATTTTTGTTTTGGTGCAAATAATAACAATTATTTGATGAATGTTGAAAGGATATTTAATCCTAAAAGCAGGAATAACTGGAGGGAGGAGATGATATTTATGGATCTGGTCAGAGAAGGGAAAGGATATAAAGGCAGATTAGGCAGTAGCAGGATGAGCGGTCGATATATACCATGGATGGCGGGACCGTTTGATAACAAAAAAGGACAATGCGGTGAGATATATCCGGGGTGGGGGAATTATTAGAAAACATTTTACAGTTACCTCTTCTCGGATTTTGTATGCCCGTTAGGCTGTTTCAGATTTATAAAGTATGCAGAATCTAAGGCGTTAGAAGAAGATCTTTTTAATGGGTCTACATTGATTGTCTTATAGGTAGTATTTCGGGGCAAATATTGATAAGAAGATGTTTGGACAGTAAGAGGAACTGGGCCGTAGGAATGTCCGACCTAAACTTTCAGTGGAATAAAAATTGCGAAAAATTGGTCTTGCCCATATATACCCTCCGAAGGTATATATATGGGCAAGGCGGCAACTGTTAATTTACATGAAATTTAGTGTAAACCTACGTGAAAGATGATAAGCAACTGAAAATTTAACGTAGACCTATTGGAAGGAATATATTAGGAAATTAGCGGCCGCGGGCATAGGAAAGCATTATATCCACAGCGTTAAGAATTGATATGCACTGTGATAATAGAGAAAGAACTAAAAAGAAAGTAGAGGGCAATACCATATGGTGGAGAGGAGAAAAAGAATATTATTTGTTGTCGAAGCCATGGGCGGCGGTGTATTTACATATATCGTTGATTTGGCAAATGAGCTTGTAAAAGAATTTGATATGTACATCGCCTATGGAATTCGGAAACAGACACCTAAGGATTATAAGCAATATTTTGATAAGAGAATCAGTTTGATTCAGGTTGAAAACTTTGAGCGTTCTATCAATCCGGCGAGGGATTTAAGAGCATTTTATGAAGTTAAAAATATAGCAAATAAGATAAAGCCGGATATTATCCATTTGCATTCATCCAAAGCTGGTGTAATCGGGAGAGTTGCCTTTAATGGGTATAAAGTAGATAGGAAGGAGGTGCCATTATTCTACACACCCCACGGCTATAGCTTCCTCATGAAAAATCACAGTGCATTAAAACGAACTGCCTATAGGCTTATTGAGAGTGCCTGCGGGAAACTTAATTGTACCACCATTAGCTGCAGCGCAGGTGAGCATCAGGAATCGCTGAAACTCAATAAGAGGGCGGTTTACATTAACAATGGTATTAACGTGGAGAAGCTGGTACAGACACTTGGCAAGATTAAAATAGGGAATCATCCGTTCACAGTGTTCACACTGGGGCGTATTTGCTACCAGAAAAATCCGGTGATGTTTAATCAAATTGCGGAAGCTATACCGGATGTAAGATTTCTATGGATTGGTGATGGTGAGCTTCGAGAAGAACTGAAAAGTAAGAATATAGAAATTACTGGCTGGGCAGACAGAAAAACCGCGCTGACAAAAGCAATGTCGGCTGATGTGTTTTTACTTACCTCCCTGTGGGAAGGACTTCCGGTTAGTCTACTGGAAGCTATGTACATGAAAAAGCCTTGCGTGGTTTCGGATGTTATTGGAAATCATGATGTGATTGAGAATGGTAGGAACGGGCTTGTTTGTGGTGATGTTCAGAAATTTATAGAAGCAATCCGTAGTATCCAGAGGGAAATGAGCGGTCAGAGCTTTGAAAATGAATTTGAATCAACTTCGATTTATCTGAAAGCAATAGTTAGAGGTAAAACTGAGAAGTTAATCGAAAGGGCATTTGAGGATATCATGAAAAAATATAATACAAAAGTGATGGCTATGGTATATAACGAAATTTATACCTGTGGTTGTTGGGGGGGGGGGGGATTCTTCTCATTTGGAGTAGTTTCCAATGTCGACAGCCTGCTCCTAAATCTAAACTCGTTTACGCACACTGTATATGAAAGGATGGTGGCGTAAATGGAGAGAATATTACATGTATCCAAGTATTATTATCCGTACGCAGGGGGAACTGAGCAGACAGCTAGAGATTGCGTTACATCGTTACAAGGTAAATATTTGCAAAAAGTTATTGCCTTTAATACTGAGAGGAATGATCAAGTTGATGTGACAGATGGCGTGGAGGTTTATAAATGCGGTTGCTTTGCGAAGGTTTCATCTCAATCAATTTCAAAATCATATAGAAGAATACTGAAAAGGATAATGAGGGAGTTTGCCCCAGACATTGTGGTGTTTCACTATCCAAACCCCTTTGTAGCCTCGATTCTTCTGGGGGTATTAAAGAAGCATAGGGCAAAATTACTGGTATATTGGCACTTGGATATCACACGTCAGAGATTTTTGAAGCTATTCTTTGCACAGCAGAATAAACATCTTCTGGAACGGGCAAACAGGATTATAGCTACCTCACCCAACTATATTGAAGGAAGCCCATGGCTGAGAATAGCTCGCAACAAATGTGTTGTAGTACCTAGCTGTATCAATGTTAAGAGAATGCAGTTAAATGATGAGATACGAAGGCGAGCGAAAGAAATCAGACAAGAAAATCTTGGGAAGATTGTATGTGTAGCAGTTGGGAGACATACAGAATATAAAGGCTTCAAGTACTTGATAGAAACGAGCAAACTTCTTGACGAAAATTTCAGGATCTTCATAACAGGTACGGGAGAGCTAACAGAAGATTTACATAGAGAAGCAGCAGGAGACAATAAGGTAGTATTTACTGGAAAAGTGGATGATGCAGAGTTAAAAGCGTTGATTTATGCTTCTGATATTTTCTGTTTTCCTTCCATTACAAAGAACGAGGCGTTTGGATTAGCCCTAGCAGAGGCTATGTACTACGAAAAACCTGCGATTACATTTACGATTCCGGGTAGTGGGGTGAACTATGTAAACCTTAATGATGAAACGGGTATCGAGGTCGACAATCGGAATGTCAAGAAGTACGCAGAGGCAATTGAAAAACTTGCAGAAGATAAAAACTTGCGAAAGAAGTATGGAGAAGCAGGGAGAATGCGTGTTATGAATAACTTCTTGTCGACACAGTACAGTGAGAATATTAGAAATCTTGTAAAAGAAATAATAACGGAGTAAACACTTATGATTATTACAAAAACGCCTTTCCGTATGTCCTTTTTCGGCGGCGGAACAGATATGGAGAATTATTTCAGAGAGAATGGTGGTGCAGTCCTGTCAACCACATTCGACAAGTATTGTTATGTGAATGTGCGGCATCTTCCGCGTTTCTTTGATTATTCTACAGAGCTGTCTTATTCTAAGACGGAGCGTGTGGCTGATGTAGAGAATATTCAGCACCCAGCAATTCGCAATGCTATGAAACTGTTGGATATGCATGAGATACGTCTTACATATGAAGCCGATCTTCCAGCACGTTCTGGTCTTGGCACAAGCAGCTCTTTTGCTGTCGGTATGCTGAACGCTTTCTATGCTTTGAAGGGAAAGTACGCTGATAAAAAGAAGCTAGCAGATGAAGCAATATATTTGGAGCGTATCCTTTGTAAAGAGGCGGGAGGATGGCAGGATCAGATTGCAGCATCTTTTGGCGGATTTAACCGTATTAATTTCGATGCTGATGGTTATGAAGTTCTTCCTGTGATTATCAGTCCGGAGAGAAAGAAACAGCTAAATGAAAACCTGATGATGTTTTTTACTGGATTTACACGCTTTTCTTCGGATGTACAGAAAGCCAATAATATTACAGCATCCGATAAAAAAGCACAGCTAAAAGAAATGTATGTGCTCGTGGATACTGCAGAAAGAGTCTTGACAGAAAAAGAACGTAGCTTGGATGATTTTGGCTATTTACTTGACCATACATGGAAATTGAAACGGCAGACCGGAAGTGCTATTTCCACCAACAGCATTGATGCACTTTATCAGAAGGGTATTAAAGCTGGGGCTCTTGGCGGCAAACTGTTGGGAGCCGGCGGTGGGGGATTCCTTGTGTTCTATGTGCAACCTGAGAAGCAAGAAGCAGTCCATTGGGCGATGAAGGATTTAATGTATATCCCGTTCCAGTTTGAAAATGGCGGAACAAGGATAATTCACTATACGCCGGAGACATATGAGCCGAGGGCGTAAACGATGGTTCGGCATCTGACTCTAAGCATATCGTAGGGGAGCTGAAGAAGCGTTTCAAAATTCTCCGTCCAGTGAGTCATGAGTTCGCAGAAAATTTGAAAGAGGCTGATCTTGTTCGCGGAGCAGAGCTCTCTAAAAACTTAGAGTGTTCTCTGATGGCGATACCGCTTGTGGCTTATGAGGCATTGACGATTGCTTACATTAACGATGTGGATGGGGAGTGTCTGTGAAGCAACTCTTCGGGTATGTACGAGAAGGGGATGTGTTCCTCGGCATCTCAACTTCAGAAAACAGCAAAAACAATATAAACGCTACGGTAGTAGCACGTGCTTTGGGAATAAAAAATAATTGGATTAGCAGGGAAAACTAGCGGTGAGCTTGCGATAGTCGCAGATGTGGCTGTTAAAGCACCAGAGACAGATAGTTACATGATTCTGGAGTTACATCTGCCTATATATCACTGTTGGTGCCTGATGCTGGAGACTACTTTTTGGAAAGTAATTATCTACGGAAGCAGGAAAATTATACGATGAAATTATATATAAACGGTCGGTTTTTAACACAAAGAATAACAGGCGTTCAGCGGTACGCTATTGAGATTGTAAAATGTCTTGATGAGCTTTTAGATGAAAAAGATGATGTGACGATACTCATGCCACCGGAAGTTCAAGTTAATTTTCTTGAATTAAAAAGAATAAAGCAGAAAACCGTAGGAAAGTTTACAGGACATCTATGGATTCAGATAAGCCTGCCTCTATTTGTAAAGAAAAATGGTGGTGAACTATTGAGTCTTTCGGGTACAGCCCCGATTTTCTTACCTGGCTTTTGGACGGTTCATGATATAACATTTATCAGACAGCCGGAGTCATTCGACTGGAAATTTCGTGCAGTGTATAGGATGGCTTTATGTTTAGGCCTTAAAAGATGCAAGAAAATTTTTACTGTATCAGAGTTTTCTAAAAATGAAATAGTAATATATTTTAATATTCCGGAAGATAGAATTCAGGTGGCTTATTCATCGGCAAACTATTTGCTCGATACAGAGTATCAGACAATAGATGTTTCTAAATTTGGTGTTGAGCCCCAAGAATATTACTTGAGTGTAAGTAGTCGAAATCTACATAAAAATCAGAATTTCATTGTGAAGTTGGCCCGTAAATATCCGGAGAAAAAATTTGTTATTGTGGGTGGTCAGCATAAGTCGTTTAATTCTGTAACGGAAAATGATACAGCAAATCTTATTTATACAGGATATGTGAGCGATGATGAATTGGCAAGCCTATATAAATTTTCTAAGGGTTTTATTTTCCCATCTATTTACGAAGGATTTGGGTTACCTCCACTTGAGGCTATTGTTCAGGAGTGCAGATCCGTGGCTTTGTCAGACATATCAGTATTCAGAGAAATATATGACCAAGCATATTTCTTTGATCCTAATGATGTCGAAAGCTTTTCTTTTGAAAAGTTTAATGAAATAGATATCACTGAAAAAGAAAGAAAGCAGTATATAGAGAAGTATTCATTTAGCGTGGCGGCAAAGATATACAAAAACGCTGTGGAATCAAGTCGTAAGTAACTTTGAAGCATTAAATTTAATATCTGGTTTAACTTACTTATGCGAAGGGAATTGACTAATTTAAGAAAAGGAATGAAATCAATGTTTGTAGTGGTTTTTATCGCTGTTTTTGGATCGAGTATCATCGGAGCGACCTTATTTGGAGTTTCTTTAAATAAATTGGTGCTGGTTCCGCTTGAAATATATTTGTTATTTCAAAACGGTAGAAATTTAAGATTTCAAGTTGGCGGGCGACAAAAGAAATTAATTAGTTGGTATATTGTCGCATGCTTAGGAAGTTTGTCTGGGATTCTTTTTTCCGTGATTTATAATACGAAAGTTACAGATGAATTGATTCAACGGGCAGGGCTGCAAATATTCTCATATCTTTTTCTACTGCTTCCAGTAGCCTTGATGCTATGGAATTCTAGGCAGAAATATGAGTACGCTGCTTGCTTTAGAAAAGCTCTCATTTGGACAGCGAGAATACAGACATTGTGGGGAATTGCACAGTTTGCTCTTATGCAAACAATCAGGTTTGATTTAAATAGCATTGTTTTAGGAGGAGTATTCGGAGGCGACTGGACCAGATATTCCAATATAGCGAATTCTTCAGTGGGCGTAGTTATGCGAGTTACTGGAATCAATAGAGATGCGGCCTTTTTGGGACTATTATTGTTAATAGGTTTTATTTTGGAGACAAAGACTATTCATAAATTTCTATATGTTGTATGTGCTTTACTTGCATTGTCTAGAGTTGCTTTAGTTAGTATCGTATTTATTGTGTTATATCAACTGTTTATAAAACTAAAATCACGGACAATAAATAATAAGGCTCTAAAGAAGTCTGCCAAATATGGAGTAGTGGTCATAATTTTAATTATCGTATTTGTTAGGATTTACTGGCAATCTCCTGCTTTGCAGCAACAGATTATACGTGTACTTGAACGATTTTCAACAGTTATAACTGGAGAGGATGGAACAAATCGACATATTGGTTACCCTATTGCCGTGGTTCAGCTAGAACTGTTTGATATTCCGCTTATACAGAAATTTGTAGGAGTTGGCAATCAATGCGGCGGAATACTTATGTCTTACTACAGCAATGCTATTCAATGGCTGGGATTAGCATCATCTATGTTGAAATTAAACTATGTGTGGACAGTTGAGTCTGATATTGCAAGTGTATTTTTGGAGACGGGAATAATTGGCGGAATATTGTATTACAGCTTCTTTTACAAGTGTTTTCGTGCAGCTGGGATAGATACCAAAAAGAGAAGCCTTGTTTTAGGATTAGCTGTTTTTGGAATAATGTACAATATGGCGGGAGGATCCTTTATTCAGCTTGTTTACATAAGCTTATTTGCAACAGACTATGTGCTGACTGAAGATACTGAGGTGAGTATAAATGGAGCCAAAAAAAATAAATATAAAAGAAAGCGTGTATATAGTTCTGGTGAATTACTGCAATCCGAACATTACAGTTGATTGCATTATGAGCCTTCAAAAAGCAGGCATGCGACTATCACATATCATTGTTGTTGACAATAAATCGCCTGATGATAGTCTGAACGTTTTGAAAAGGATTAAAGGAATTGTAATAATTGCTTCTGAACTGAATGGTGGTTTTTCATATGGAAATAATCTGGGAATAAGATATGCAATGGAACAAAATTGCTCAAGCGTTATTCTTCTGAATAATGATACAGTTGTTGCAGAAGATTTCTTTGAAAAAATTTTTGAAGGCGATGACGGCAGTGTGAATGTTCCGAAGATTTATTATTACACTAATCCAGATATTTTATGGTATGCAGGTGGGAAGATTGATTATAAGAGAGGGCGACAGGTACACTTTGGGGAAAATTTAAAGGATAGCGCTGAATTCTCTTCAGAAAAAAACATAGATTATGCGACTGGATGTTGCATGATGATTCCACGCTCAGTACTTGATAAAGCTGGTCTTTTGGATGAGCAATATTTTATGTACTGGGAGGATATGGACTATTCTCTTCGCCTGAAGGAGGCTGGAGTAAGTATTCGTTATCTTCCGAATGCCAAAGTTTGGCATAAGGTAGGGATGAGTGGCGGCAGTCAATCGAGGATGGCTATATACTATAGCAATCGAAATAGGTTCTTTTTAATGAAAAAGTACAGGTTTGGTTCAACTGCATGGTTATATACAGTGATAACGAGATTTATGAAGTATATTCAAAGTCTTATTCATGGAAATAATGACCGAGTAATACTAAGAGCTTGGTGCGATTATAGAAAAGGGATTATGGGTAAAGTTGATATCTAACAAATGGGAGTGTGAATAGATGAAGAAAGTTGTAATTTATGGATATTATGGACAAAAGAATACAGGTGATGACTATATAATGCTTTCTGTAATCAACAGTGTATTAAAATCAAGAGTTCGTGATATTTATGTTATTGTAAAAGAAATTTGTTTTGCTAATTATTCATTCCCGAAGAATGTCCACTTTCTGGCACTTAGCAGGAACAAACTAATACGACAATTGCAGATTACGTTTCACGCATGCAAATGTAATAAATTCATTATAGGGGGGGGGGGGGTATATGGCCAAACGATTCAATTGGAAAGGTATTATGCAATTACCTGTGGGTGACTTTATCCAGTTTTTTTGGAACAAGAATTGTTTTGTATGGAATTGAGGTTACCGAAATTAGAAATAACATAAGCAGAAAACTGTGGAGAAAACTTTTAAAGAAAGTTGATTGGGTTACTACCAGGACACAAAACAGTCAAAAAATTCTTATGAGTATCACGAATGAAAGAGAGGTTTTGTTTTTTCCGGATATTACATTTGCCTTGAGAGATTTGGACATGAATAAATATTTTAAGAGAATTAAAACACCTGAGATTTATGAGAATTTTATATTGTGGGCGCTTGCAATGCCTTGGTCATTAGAGGAGTTACAAAATAAACATTTTAAAGATAGGTATAACACTTTGGTTTCCGCATTAATAGATGCTCACCATTACATTGATAGGGTGTTTCCAGACTGCAAGAATGTACTTGTCCCCTTTCTACATCCTAGCGATATGGCTTTTGCTCAAAACTTAATCTCATTGGGATTTGATAATGCTGAAATTTATCAAGGCAGTTTGGCAGAAATTCGTCCATTGTTTGCTAAAGCAAAGCTTGCTATTGATATGCGATTTCATAGTGTTATATTTTCTATGTTTGAAGCATGTCCCTTTGCGGCAATATCTTATTCACCTAAGACTACTGATACGTTGCAGGATAATAGACTGAAGTGTTTTACTGAATTTGGAATACGTGAATCTTCATATTTTTATAGGGAGTTTGATTTAAATAAAGACGAGTTTCTGGAATTAATTGATAGAATTTCTGATGGTGGGGAACGAAAGGCAGATAGAGAAAACTTAATGTCAGAGGCGTTAAGGGGCGAAGAGAAGCTTATTTCGTGGCTGAACGGTTAATATTTTCGCTTTTGAAATTACTTTGAATCAAAAATATCGGTTGATGCTTTGGACACAACACACTTTGATTTGGGGCTTGTAAGGAAGCTGTGAGAGAAAATGAATTTAGATAATAGTTTTAATGCTATGGTGACTGGAATCAATGGTCATTCAATGACAATAGGAATACTTGGTGCACCTATTAACAATGGAAACATGGGATGCCTCGCGTTGACGTATTCCCTTCTTGCTATGCTTGAGGAGATTGCCAACGATTTAGGCACAGTGTTTACCTATTACAATTTTGAGGGTGTTGGGGACCCGACCAAGACGCACATATTGTGCCGGAATCTAGGAATTGAAGAAGAACGAGTTAAAAGCTTTAATATATATCCGGTGGAGAGCTTTTTGGGATTATGCCATCGACCACACAAAGTCTTTGGTACTTTCTCAGCATTGAAGGAATGCGATTTGTTCATTGATTTGACACAGGGAGATTCGTTTGCTGATATTTATGGAGATTCAGTATTTAATAAAAATGCTAACGGAAAGCTTCTTGTAGAGAAAGTGTTGAAGAAGCCGCTTATCTTAGGCCCGCAGACATACGGACCCTATCAAAATAAAAAAAATAAAGAAAAGGCGAAAAGGGCTATTGATAAAGCAGCCTTGGTTATTGCGAGGGATGAGGCATCGATGCAATATGTTAAGTACTTTACAGATAAAGAAGTGTATACAACTACTGACTTGGCATTTATATTACCTTATAAAAGTGGTGGCTTGAATCGTTCCACTACAGTAGAACACGCCACCACATCGGAACATTTCAATATAGCGGTCGGTGTTAATGTATCTGGGTTGCTTTCTAAAAACAAGCTGGAGACAACTCCAACGGAATTTCACTTAAAAACAGATTATGATGCTTATATAGAAGCACTACTGTCTTGGCTTATAAATGCTGATTATAATGTGAGCATTATACCACACGTTGTCGCTGATTATGAATACGGCAGACTTATTGCTGAAAAATTCCCAAGAGTGAAGTTGGTGGAAATGTATCAGAACCCGATGGATATAAAAAGTAAGATTTCTGAATTTGATATTTTTATCGGAGCGCGGATGCATGCAACAATAGGAGCTTTCTCATCTGGTGTAGCAACTATTCCGACCGCATATTCCAGAAAGTTCAATGGTCTATATGAGAGCGTAGAGTATCCATATATTGTAGATTTATTAAACTCATCAACAGAAGAGAATTTGGAAATGACGAAAATGTATATCAAGGATTATGTGAAGTTGAAGGTGGCTGCTGAGAAAAGCATGGAGCATATCAATCTTTTGGAAAGGCAAACAATTTCTCTTTTGAAAGAACAGATTGTAAAATGCTGAATGTTCAATAAATCCGTGAGCGTAGAATGGTAAACAGAAGTTAGAATATACTAGTACGAGGAATGAATCACTATGATTGATAACAAAAAAAATATTGAGATAGTAGTAAATTGTTTAAAGAGACATGGAATTCGTCATGTTGTTATTAGCCCTGGTGGAACAAATATTACTTTTGTAAAGGCAGTTCAAGATGATACTTATTTTCGTTGTTACTCTGTTGTCGATGAGCGGAGCGCAATGTATTTTGCGATAGGCATCTATCTCCAAACGGGGGAATTTGTTGCTACATCATGTACCAGCGCACAGGCTACGAGAAATTATCTTCCTGGGCTAACAGAGGCGTTTTATAAGAATGTTCCGATTTTAGCCATAACTATGTCGAAGCATCCTCGATTCACCTATCAAGAGTATATGCAGGCACCAGATCAATGTTCATTGCCAAAGGATTGTGTTAAAGCCTCTTATTCATTACCAGTGATTTCGGAGAAAGATGATATTCTCCACAGCATTAGAGTTGCAAATGAGGCAATTCTTGAACTTAGTCATCATGGAACAGGTCCTGTTCAATTATGTATACCGTGGCTTGATTTTCCGCTTGGAGAGTTCAAACCTCAGGAGCGGACAGTGTTAAGATATGAAGTCGGGCATGAGTGGAATATAAGCTTACGTGATAAGAAAGTTTTGCTTGTTGTAGGCGAGCGTCGTCCTTTAAAAAATGATGAAAAAGAAGCCATAGAATTATTTTGCGAAAATTGTAATTGTGCGGTTTATGTAAATCATCTATCGAATTTTAGAGGGAAATATTCATTTGAGGGAAATCTTTTATTTTCGACCATATCACGTGGTGATTTTAAGAAAGATTTGAAGCCTGATGTTATTATTTCTATAGGAGGTCAAACGGGTGACTACCCACTTTACGGAATTCTCTCAGAACTGGACTTAGAGGACACGGAGCACTGGAGAGTGTCGCGTGACGGGAATGTGATAGACACATATGATAAACTAACAAAAATATTTGAATGCTCGGAGAAATATTTCTTTTCTAAATTATCTTCTACAGACGGGGTTAAACATACATATTATGAGACCATTATGAGCTATTCACAGTTTGACAGAAATATAGAAATTCCGTTTTCAAATGCATACGCAGCACGTTCATTAACTCGGATTATTCCACATAATAGTAATGTTCAATTTTCTATTTTGAATAGCCTACGCAATTGGAATTTGTTTGAATTTAAAAATGAGGTCAAGTGCTTTTCAAATGTGGGGGCTTTTGGCATTGATGGAGGGATGTCTACCCTTATTGGACAAAGTATGGTTTCTGATAATCTGTGTTTTATGATAATAGGGGATCTTGCATTTTTATATGATATAAATTCGCTTAGCATACGCGGTCTAAAAAATAATATTAGAATCCTACTTGTTAATAATGATGGTGGTGTAGAGTTTAAACTGGGTATTGTTGATAACAAAAGTACCGACAAATATATAGCAGCCGGTGGGCATTTTAAAAACGCTAAAGGTTGGGCTGAAACGTGTGGATTTAGATATATATGTGCTAAGAGTAAAAAGGAGTTTGATGATTTAAAGGAGGAGTTTGTGGTAGACGGTGAGCAACCCATCCTTTTTGAACTCTTTGTTTCAGATGTTAATGACGCAACTGCATATAGTAAATTAATTAAGGCCAATAAAGACACTTCAACAGCTGATGCTCTAAAGGATGGAATTAAATTATCGGTTAAAAAATTTCTAGTCAAAGGAAGGTAACTTGACATTATGATTTGAATTTTTCTGTTGCTTAACAAGCAAAATTAGAATGCATAATAAAATCTGAGGAAGGATTTTTTATGACAAAAAATAAGATTAAAGGATTGTTAAATAAATATACCAGCCTGTCGGTCCAGGTTAAAGCCTCATTTTGGTTTCTAATCTGTGGGTTTCTTCAAAAAGGTGTATCGATTATTACAACGCCAATATTTACGCGTCTTTTGTCAACAGCGGAATATGGACAGTATAGCGTATTCAATTCCTGGCTGGGAATTGTGTCGGTTTTTGTCACTTTGCAGCTTTATTCTGGTGCTTTTACTCAAGGCATGGTTAAATTTGAAAATAAAAAGACGAAATATGCATCTTCGATTCAGGGACTGTGTCTAACGCTTGTTGTTTGCTGGACGATAATATACCTTCTGTTTCATGAGTTTTGGAATAATCTTTTCGAATTAACTATAGTTCAGATGCTCGCCATGTTGGTTTTGATTTGGTCAACATCAGTTTTTAATTTTTGGTCAGTCGAGCAAAGAGTAGATTTAAGATATCATACGCTAGTGACAATTACTATTGTCGCAACACTAGCCAAACCTCTCGTTGGGATTGTCTTTGTAATCCTTGCCGAGGACAAAGTCACAGCCAGAATTCTAGGGTTAGCCCTTGTTGAGCTTGTTTGTTATACCTGGATGTTCTTCTCACAGATGCATCGAGGGAAGACCTACTTTGATAGGAGTTTTTGGAAACACGCACTTTTGTTTAATCTTCCATTGCTTCCGCACTATTTATCTATGGTGGTTTTAAATAGTTCGGATAGAATTATGATTAATAATATGGTCGGCTCTAATGAAGCGGGAATATATAGTTTGGCTTATTCTATTTCACAAATTACGACTGTGCTAAACACTGCACTTTTGCAAACTATAGAGCCGTGGATGTATAAAAAAATCAAAGCCAAACGCATGGAAGATTTGTCTGGCGTAGCCTATCCTGCAGTTATCGGCGTATCTGCAGTGAATATTCTTTTGATTGCCTTTGCTCCAGAAGCCATTGCACTTTTTGCTCCGCCTGCCTATTATGATGCAATTTGGGTCATTCCGCCTGTGGCAATGAGTGTATACTTTATGTTTGCATATAGCTTTTTTGCAGTGTTTGAATTTTACTATGAAAAAACAAAGTATATTGCTATCGCAACTGTATCAGGGGCGGTTCTCAATATTGTTTTAAATTACATCTTTATAAAATTATTTGGGTATTGTGCTGCCGGATATACAACTCTGGCTTGCTTTATTATTTTTGCAGTGTATCATTTCCACTTTATGAGAAAGATATGTAAGAAAGAAATGGGAGAAGTATCGCCGTATAGTACTAGAATACTGCTTATTATAACCGGAATCTTTATGGTACTTGGATTTGCACTCCTGTTTACTTATTATAATGTTTTTGTACGATATGTCTTTATTGTATTGCTCTTCATAGTGGTCATTATTAAGCGTAAAACTATTCTCAAAATGGCGAAGAAAATACTAGATATAAGACATTCCGCAGAGTGAGTTTTATCTCGAATTGTTGAGGATGTTACATTTTAATTTTCATTAAGGGGGACATATGAGCCTAAAATCAAATGTAAAGAATACATTAAAACTTTTACGAAGTAAGAAAATGGTACCTATCCCACAGCCTGTCAATGTACAGAAGCTGCTTGCTGGAAAGATTGCGTTGATTACAGGAGGCAGTGGCGGGATTGGTTTTGCAATGGCAAAAGCGTTCCTCGACAGTGGATGCAAGGTAATCATTGCAGGAACGAATGAGAAGAAGCTGTGGAATTGCTGTGAGAAATTGATGGCAGAATGCTCGGACTTATCGGCAGAGTGCATGGAGAATTCGTACGCTGGGAGCCTGGGGGTAGGGGGGGGGGGGTATGTCGCATACATCGAACTCAATGTGCTTGATGTGAAATCAATGCCTGACAAAGTACGATGTGCGGCTGCAAAATTTCCAGAAAATAGAATTGACATCCTTGTAAATTCCGCTGGTCTCAATGGTCGAGCAAATTTTGAGCGTATGACCGAGGAAGAATATGACAATGTAATGGATGTCAACGCCAAGGGCACGTACTTCATGAGTCAGGCGGTTAGCCAATTCATGATAGAGAAAAAGATAAAGGGACACATTCTTAATGTTGCTTCCTCTTCTGCCTTACGACCGGCCAGTACGCCATATTGTATGAGTAAATGGGCAGTACGAGGCATGACGGTTGGCTTTGCCGACATCCTCCTTCCATATGGGATTGTGGTGAACGCCATTGCACCTGGGCCGGTGGCCACTCCTATGCTTGGAAAACAAGATGACGATTCAATCGATAATCCAGATATGGTAGGTGGGCGGTATGCTATGCCTAGTGAGATTGCCTCACTTGCTGTGTTCATGGTCAGCGATATGGGCAATCTGATTGTCGGAGATACCTATTACATGACGGGCGGAAGTGGCCTTATTACGTTGCATCATTAAAATGTCGTTGTATCGCTAATCGGGTAAAACCACGCAGTTGTTTTTCTCTATCGATTCTTCACGAACAAAGGAATTGCTATCTGCTTTTCCTTCACTAATATCACAGAGGAGAAGAATAATGCAAGTTTTACTACTTGGAGGAACCGGAGCAATGGGAATATCGCTAAAGGATATTCTGGCGAAGCGCGGAGATCAGGTGTATCTTACATCCCGCAGTGATCACAAGGATGATAGAAACATTCATTATATAAAAGGAGATGCTCACGATGATGCGTTTATGACTGAAATCCTGAAAGATGGATACGATGCCATTGTTGACTTTATGATATACGGCTCGGGGGAGTTTGAAAAGAAAGCATCGAGGCTGCTTAATTCTACGGATCAATATATCTTCACCAGCTCGAGCCGAGTATATGCAAATTCCAAGACATGGATAACAGAAAAATCTCCTAGGTTGTTAGATGTGTGCAAGGATGAGGATTACCTTAGAACCGATGAGTATGCACTTGCTAAAGCGAGAGAAGAAAACATTATTATTGAATGTGGTAAAAGGAACTGGACAATTATCCGCCCATATATTACATATAATACAGAACGAATTCAGTTGGGAGGATTGGAAAAGGATATCTGGCTCAGGAGAGCGTTGGGAGGTCGTAGTATTCCACTTCCAAAAGATGTGGCAAATTGTCAGACAACATTGACTTATGGCGGTGATGTTGCTGCTGCGATTGCTGCACTTATAAGAAATGAGAAGGCTTATGGAGAGGTGTTTAATCTGACAGGGACAGAACATATGATATGGTCTGATGTTGCTAAGATTTATCTTGATGTAATTAAGCAAACAAACAACTTTATTCCAGAAATATATATGCCTGAAAGTAGTGTAGAGCTTTATCAAAAGGCCGGTAATGGGTATCAAATAATATATGACAGATTATATAATCGAGTTTTTGATAATGCTAAATTGCAGGCAGCGTGCGGTGGAAATTTGACTTTTTGTTCCATAAGGGAAGGTCTGACGAAATGTGTTACCGAATTTATTGAGAAGCCAAGATGGAGAGAAGATTCTCCTAGGGTAGAGGCCTACTTGAATAGAACCTTTAAAGAAGGATTACATATGGATTGCTTTACGAATAAAAAATCTCTGATTAAATATTTAGGATGGTATTATATACCGGGAGTTATGAATACCGTCAGAAAACTGAAATGTACACATTAGCAAGGAATTCTGAACGTGGCTATCCATCCGATAAATCAGAAGCGGAGTTAGTTTGGATAAGTAGATGGTTTCTCTAACATAATATATGGAATAGTTGAAATCTTGTAAAAAAGAGGGAAGTTGAATATTACGGAGCGGCGGAGCCACATGTCCGGACTAAAAGTGAAATCCCCGGCGTAGGATGAGTATTCCAGAGCTTCAGGGTTCTTCCGCATTTTTGGGACCATCCCAAAGATTGTGTAAACCTCCAAACTGATGTAAGATAAAATCACACAGTTTGGAGGTTTTATTATGGCAAGAAAAAACGACACACCACAGAAAGCTGCTATGCGGGAACTCATGAAGGGCTACTTAAAACAGAATGATGTGAAAATCAAAGACGGTACCGATGTGAATGCAATCATGAGGGACATGATGTCGGTCATTCTGGAGGGTGCTCTGGACGAGGAGCTGGACGAGGAACTGGGCTATTCCAAATACGATTACCACAACAAGGATACGGCCAACAGCCGCAACGGACATTCCCAAAAGACCCTGCATACCAGCTACGGCGATATGGGGCTTGATATCCCCAGAGACAGAGCCGGGGAGTTTGAACCGCAGGTCATCAAGAAATATCAAAACACGGTCACTCAGGACATGGAGGAAAAGATCATCTCCATGTACGCAAAAGGGATGACTACGAATGACATCGAGAGCCACATGAGGGAACTCTACGGGATTGACATTTCCGACAGCACCATAAGCCGTATCACAGACAAGATACTCCCCATCGTAAAAGAGTGGCAGGAACGCCCTCTGGATGAGATATACGCTGTTGTATTTCTGGATGCAATCCATTACCATGTACGCAACGAAGGACGCATTGCAAAGCAGGCGGTATACATCGCCATAGGGATTGGCATGGATGGAAGGAAGGATGTTCTGGGGATGTATGTGGGGCAAAATGAAAGTGCAAAGTTCTGGCTGTCCATCCTAAACGGATTGAAAAACCGCGGAGTAAATGATATCTTGATTGCATGTGTGGACGGCCTGACGGGATTCCCCCAGGCAATCGAAGCGGTATACCCCCAGACAGAGATTCAGCAGTGCATTATCCATCAGATCCGGAATACAACGAAATTCGTATCCTACAAAGAAATCAAGCCGCTAATGGCTGATTTAAAGCGGGTATATACTGCACCGACAGAGGATGCAGCCTTGGGTGCCCTAGAAGATTTCAGTGAGAAATGGGATGGTAAGTACCCCAAGATATCGAAATCCTGGAGAGAGAATTGGGCAAATCTGTCAACATACTTCAAATATCCAGAAGCGGTGAGACGCCTGATATACACGACAAATACGATAGAGGGGTTCAATCGCCAGCTACGGAAAGTGACAAAGTCAAAGACGGTATTTCCTTCTGATGACAGCCTGTTAAAAATGCTATATCTGGCGATGATGGACATCACGAAGAAATGGACCGGGCACCGCCAGGACTGGGGCCAGATCCACTCCCAGCTGGAGATATATTTCGAGGAGCGTTTATCCTGATTATAAGCAGAAGCGGGCTGCCAAATCAGTTTTTCTTGACATGCCCAAAAACAGCATTATAATACAGAGAAAGGGCAAGGCCCGAAAAAACGGCTTTGCCCTTTGGTAACCAATGACATATCTTGTATCAGTTTTTTGAGTTTACACAAAATTTGAAACGGTCTCGCATTTTTCCGTTATCTTAACCTCAAGAATACATTAGTTTCGCTTCCAGCAAAACTTTGCTACAACGTCCATACATAGTTCGCTTTACCATTTTTAATTTACTGTTTGTTCCTTCAACAAATCCATTCGACAATGGACTGGCTACGGAATTTTCTATAGCAGATAGGTCTTTCTCTATGCCTTTTGCAAAACGAGCAATCTCTTTTTAGTTTGAGTCTTCGTATCTCTCAATAAAGAGATAGAGTAACGACATATTTTTACGCTGGTTTATTTCGCGGAATTCACGGACGCAGGCAAGCATTTCTTTTGGTTGGGGGTAGTGCTCCATCAAATATACTTTGTGAGCTGTCGTGATTTCCGTGTCCATCCACAGGAAACGGAATACCCCGCTCCTCGACAGATGATCATACTTTTGAAGTTCCCTTTTCTTCCGGATGGATTCTGTAGAAGTGCTTTTATACACCGCTAATCTATATGCAGACGTTCTATGATTTTGTTCATGTAGTCATATGCCGCTGTCTGCCTACCTTGGTAGCCTTTTTTTAGCAGACCACGGTAGACATCCTTCCTGCTGATGCCGACAGAAGGTTCACTGATGATATAATCATAAAATTGCTCCATACCGCTACGGAGATTCTTACGGCACAGGGATTCATAATCCCCATTTAGATACTTTGTGACCGTATTTCTTCCGCAACGCGCTATTTGGGCGATGGTCCGTTTACTGCATCCTGCCGCATCGTATTCATGGATGGCATTGTATAACTGTACACTTTTTTCATTGTATTCCGTAAAGTTATCCACACAGCATGGGATTTTTTACCCTCAGTGGTTCCCTGGAATCCTGTCTCCTGGCCGGATTTATCATAATCTTTGGGAATTTTAATATCTAAAATAATTATTCAATGGATTATACGGAAAAATGCGGAAGAACCTCACCACACCAGACAGGCGGCTCCGCCGCACCGTAATATTCATTAAAGGTTTACACAATCTTTGGAATACTCCTTTATAGAACCAAGAAACATATCTTATATCAGTTTTTTAGTTCCCACAAAACTTGAAACAGTCTTTTTATGTCTATTTTATCCTACGCCTTGTGTATTTCACAAATTCATAGAAATACTTCTTATAAAAAACATAGACATAGGTTGCTGTCATTAAACTATAAATTATAACACCGGCAACAACCTCAAATACAATTGATGAAATACGTGCACCTGCATAATATCCAATAATTCTGACCACTATAAGCATTAATGTTCCTGCAATTACTGAAAATAGAATATCTTTTCCGAATTTCGTATTTGCTACAAACTTAACTGCGATAGGTGTTTGGATAATAGAAACAGTACTATAGGAAAAAATAGTTGCAATTGCTGCACCTTCTGCTCCCCAGAAATTAATAAAAATCAAATTTAAAAAAAAGTTAACCATAGCACCAATGGTTACTGCCATTGTATATGTCTTATCGTTATTGGTAGGAATAAGAATCTGGGTACGAACATAATTATTCCAACCAATTAGTGGTATGGTAATAGATAAAATAATTAGCAATCCAACTGTCTGTTCATATTCACCACCTAAAAAAATTATTATAAAATCAGGTGATATCGCTGCCAGTCCAAAAGCCATTGCAAAAGAAAGGAGTATAACAAAAGTACCTGACATACTGAGTATCTCGTTAGCTTTTTTTCCTACCTTCTTAGTAAATATATTTGACATTCGAGATAGCATTACAGTACCATAGGCCGTTATAAAACCAAGCGGAATACGAATGAATTTATCTGCATATTCATAACATCCCAAAGCTGTCAAATCACCTCTCCAACCCAACATAAATTTATCAATCATACGGTACATATTGGTTGCAATAACAGCTATGAACAAAATTAGAAGTGGTTTAACATGCTTTATGCAGTCTTTAAAATTTGTCTTTCTAAATTTCACATATTTAGGAATGAAGCTCCATAATGCAACTTGACTCACTAAAGTGCCACCTGACATAATCAGAGAATATTTCCAGAGATCATTTTTTGTTTTTACAGTGATAAATATTAAAAGTACTGTACATATTTTAATAATCATGTTTCTTGTTACTGTTATTTTGAATTTTTCAATACCAAAGAAGAACCAATTAACGTCAAATAAAGAACTTGCAACAAACAGCCCTTGTATTGCTAAGAAAATTTTAAATTTTCCTCGAACAAAAAACGTTAGCCCCAAATATACGATTATTACAATAACCGATATTATTACATGTAACTCAAAAATTTCAGAAAATACACGATTTTTTTCATCTTCATTTTCTCTAGTACAAGCAATACAGCGATTCCCATATGATTCAATGCCTAGATTTGCAAAAACGACAAAATAATTTGCTATTATATATGTGTAAGA
This sequence comes from Enterocloster sp. OA13, assembly GCF_022440595.1. Lineage (NCBI taxonomy): Bacteria > Bacillati > Bacillota > Clostridia > Lachnospirales > Lachnospiraceae > Enterocloster > Enterocloster sp. OA13. The sequence continues at coordinate 197,930 of NZ_JAKNTF010000001.1, forward strand.
ATAAATACCAACATTTTCAGCACCTAATATTCTGGAAATATAAGGTGCTGTAATCAATGGTAATATAATTATTAATAATTGGTATAATGACTGATATACAAAATTTTTTTTAATGGAACCCACTTCACTATCTCCTCATGTAGTAACTTACTCCGATTCTCTTTAGAAATTTCTTCGAATAAATATCACCACTATCTCCTCCGCATTCAATATAAGTCAAATAAGCAGATGCGGCATCATCAACAATTAAATCGTTGTATCTATTTTCTCCACACACGACTGAGGCCATGTGTCGATCCCATATACTGTCTCCCCATATATCATTACCTTTAAATACAGAGCATCCGAAATCTATTAATCTAAATGATTCAACTTCATACTCTTTATTTATGATGCACATTATATTACCAGATCTAATATCTCTATGAATAATATCATGTGAGGAAAGGCAATCCAAACAATTAAACAAAAAAGATGCTAAGAGTCCAAGTTCCCTTTTGTTTAATAATCCTCTCTTTATATGAATAGAAAGTAAAATACCGTCTATAAAAGGAAAAGCAATCCATTTGTATCTTTTACTGGAATTATAACTCAGTAAAAACAATTCATTGGAAACAATGTCTTGCTTTAATAATTGATTGATATGAATCTCATTTTTTATACTTTCGAATACTGGATTTTCATTCCCTTTTATAAACAATCTTTTACTACCATCTTGAGCTGTCAAAAAAATACATCCACTATTACTTTCACTATACGTATATTGACAATTTATCATCCAATTAGGGTGTTCTTTTTCTATTGATTTTGTGTACATGCTTTTTGTTAATACTTGATGCACATCACCAATAGCGCTTGAACTCTTTTCAACTATTTTATTCCACAGTAGCAGCAAGATTTCTTTTAATAACAGAAATCTTTGTTTTTTTTTATTACATATTAGTTTATCTACATAACTAAAATTTTTTATTCTTTTATAATCAAAATTATAACTGTATTTTTCAATATATAATCTGAATATATCTTCTGTTGTGGATTTTTTTTTGATTAGCTGTCTACTAATCCAACAGGGTTTAATGCAAATACAGAGAGAGTAGAGTAACTTGATTATTTCAATATCTGCCTCTGAAACAGAACTGATATTCTGCCCCAATTTATTAGCTCTAGCAAATAAATCTTTCTCCCAATCAGATGTAATCCCTAACTGTTTAAATGATATGATTCTAAATTTTCTTCTATCAACCTCCATACTTGAAAAATTTCGCTTAATTGTATTTGTATTATTACATAAGACCATTACTTCAATTGGGTTAAATACTTTATCATTTAATATCAATATTGGCTGTGTTAAATTAGTATCTATGACTTCCCATCTAATCATATATTACCTCCCATATTAAATCCTTAATTTGTATCCGAATACTTTTCGATCTATTGTGGAGATAATGGTATAAAGTTTACTTTTCAGTTTTCGTCTTAAATGACAGTTGTTTTCATTTATATATACTGACACATCTATTGGATAAGTAATGGAATACTGACATTTTTCCAAATATTCTATTAGCAATTCCATATGTCTTAAGTGATTGGTGCCGAACAAAATGTCTAATTTTTCCTTATAATCCTCTGCAATTCTAGATTTGTGAATATACGCGTGGTAAAGTAAACTATAATTGTAGTCTATTTTATCCGGAATAAAAAAGCCATTTGGTGAATATACTCTGTTAATAATCATATGTTTTTCCCATTCTTTACAGTAATATCCATCACCCACATATCTGTAATCAAAATAGACTATCTGATTACCAATTTTCACTTTATGATGTACCCTTGTTTTACTCTTGAACACTTTTTTTCCACCAATTATGCACTCCAGAATTTTGTAATTATCTGTAAGTAAATCTATGTCTCCATGCTCATCCGTATTAAATTGATTTGGAAGATAATCAAAATTTCTTAATACAACATAGTTTACTGACTGATTTAAAACATAAAACATTTCTTGCAAATTATTCCATCCATCTAATCCAGATATATTTCTAGTCCACTTATCTGGAATTGCCCCTGGATTCTTTATCAAATCTTCTATACTTATTCCCAAAAGAAGTGTTAAATCGTGTCTCGTTTCTGCCTCGTTATTTGTACCATGAACACGACTCCCCTTATATTCTGGGTGTTTAATGTTTCTTATATTCTTTTCCCATGTCCAAGAACGAAACTTCTCTTTTCTATCAAATATATTTATATTTACAGTCTCTTGTCCACGAGTGGTTTTCCGCTTTTCATATTTCGGTGATGAATCACATACAATAATAATTGAAAACGTACCATTGCCGCATTCCTGGATTTTTTTTGCCCCACTTGGAAGTTTTTGACCATAAAAGCGAGATAGGTTATCACAAAATCTATTTTTATCCCAAGAGACATCCACTATCTTAATTATCTCTAACTCCTTCGCAATATCGTCAATTATCTTCTGCTTCATTCTCTCTGCCTTTTCCCAAATAATAAAGAGATGATATTCTTTCATAGGTTATACGCTCTAGACTTTCTTAATGTATTTTGCTCAAGAAGCCTTTATTTCAAGGACTATGAGCAATTGGTTTATAAATTATAACAATGACTTAGAGTGAAACGCTGGGTTAAAACTATATCTTTTCTATTTCAATATATATTCTTTATCATTCTTCAGCTATAAATTTCCTATTCTATGCGAAAAACACTTTTTACTAACCATCAACTTGAATTATATATAATCTATAACTATTGATTTAATGCGATACTATTTTATAGTCCCATGATTTTCAGCCTGACCTTTAGCTAATATTTCTCTTTTAATTCTGTAACTTTCCTACATTGATTTACCATGATATCCGTCAACACCTCATATGCAAGCACAAGAACACAAATAGTAAATAAATTTGATGGAATATTCTTTGGTGAAAATATATCGGAATAGTATGACATAGCATAAATGTAATATATAAATGAAAACAATATAATTTTGATATTATTTCTAGCACTATTTATAGAATAATTTGAAATAATCTTGTAGCAATAACCTCCAATTAAATACAGAACAAATATACGAAACATCATATATAATAATCCTTTATCATATAGTGATGCCCAACAAATAGTAGCGACATTTCCGCCATAACTAAGTCTCCCTAAATAGACAAATTCTGGCACAGCTTTTGATGAGCCTAAAAACAGAGTGCTATTAGAAAATGCCATACTAATCTTAGTATTTAAAACAGCTATTGGACTTCCAATATAGTAGGCTAGATAGTAAACTATTGATGTAGCGTTAGAAACGCCTCCAGATGTTTTTACAACAGCCCTTGCCGCAAATGCAATTACAAGAACCATTAAAAATATTGGTGCCATTTTTTTCAATACTACGCGAGTTGATTTTTTATTCTGCTTTCTTGTCCTTTCGTGGTTCATTTTCCATAGAAGTGCAAAGTCTAAAAGCACAGCCAGTGCAATTCTCAACATTTCCGTTCTCGAAGCTGAAAAAATAGTTATAGCAAATCCACAAACCATACATATTATATAGGGTAAGTTTTTCAAAAAGCTCTCTTTTAGAACAAGAAAATTGTTAGCAAACATAAAAGCCGAAATATATGCTCCTGCCATGACGACTTTAAAACCCTGCCGAATGAAGAAATTCATTTTATCCAAACCTTCATTAAAATATGCTGATTTCATATAAGCAAAGGCGTTCAGGGTGGAACCACCATTTAACAACCCCACTCTGTATGACTCTAAGCCATACAATATTGTACACAGTACGATAATTACTACTAGTGCTATACGAACAGATTGATTCAAATATATTGTTTTTATTCCATATATACTGCCATTATTCATGTAACTGGTTGTTCCCTTCTTTATTCTAATCCTAATCTTTCGGGAAACTGCTTCACCAAGCGTCATAGATAACAATCCTAATGATATTACTAAGACTGTTGATTCGCTTATAACAAAATTCCAAACATTGGAACAATATAAAGCAAGAAGCGTAGATACCAAGAATCCAAGAGAACTAATTGTGGCAGGACTAAAGATATCACCTTTAAATAAATGAAGATTTATCAATATAACAATTATTTCTATGAAAATAAGAATCAGCGCTGTTTGCATAAGTATCGTTCCTCGTTCATTTGCTATAACATAATTAAGTACATCATTAAAACCTATTCATTGCTACTGCTAGCTTCAAAAGCATTGTAGCCATCATTGAAGGCTTCCGAAATTCCCAATCAGTTAATATCCTAAATTTCTCTTTGATGCTGTGTTGATAATTGCTTAGAGTCTTTAAAAACACTTTATCCTCTTCTGACATGTAATTCGTGTAACCTTCCAGCAAATCCTGTACTGGATTCATATAAATCACATCTCCTGTAATAAAATTTTTAAGCCGCTTAAGCCGCCCTTTTTTCACATCTCCATCCATAGACTCATTATTTTCATATCTAATATGGTAGAATTTTGGATCCTTACAGAAATATACTTGTCCAATCCAATAACCCAGCAGTCCTACCCAGTAGTCATGTGATATATTATTGTTTTTTGGGCGATATGTTTGTATTAACTCCATCAGTTTCTTATCCCACACCATTCCGCATCCTTGGAAGAATTCTGTAGAAATCGCCATCTTGTGATTTGGGGGACAGGGAATTCGTTTTTCCTGCTCGCTTCTCAATCGAAGTTTCTTGTCAACCGAAATACAATTACAATGAGCCAATTTGCATCTATTGCTTTGCGCTCTTTTCACATTTCCTTCTTTATTAATCTGATTTTCTTTGATATCAGATTCCATCAATTTAATACAAGATATTAACTTGTCAGAAAACCAAATATCATCCTGATCGGAAAATGCATAATAATCAAAATTGGGAAAGGCCATGTAGATAAGTTCCATAAAACTTTGTTTGAAGCCAAGGTTTGCACCATATATGCAGAAGATTTTTTCAGGATATTTTTTTTCCAACTGTCTCAATATATTAATGTTATCTATGTCAGATCCATCGTCTCTAATGAATAAAGACACATTAACTTCTTCCTGAAGGATGATGCTCTCAACTTGCCGAATTATTTTATTACCGCCATTGTAAGCAGATAGTAGAACAAGGACATTTCTGCTCATATTCTTTTTCTCCTAGACTTTTTAAAATCTATACTTGCTTAAGCTTTATATGATAATAGTTCATATGTACTCATTTCTTGATTTTTTCTATAATTCCTGTTGTCGATTTACCTTCAACAAAAGGTATAAGAACGAGTTTTCCATTTCTCGCTTTAACCTCATCGGTTCCAACAACATATTCATTGCTGTAATCCCCGCCCTTCACAAGTACATCTGGTTGAATTTTCTTTATAAGCTCTAAAGGTGTATCCTCTTCAAATATAACAATATAATCAACAAATCCCAAAGCCGCTAGCAATTCTGCACGTTCAGCTTCCTCATTTACTGGTCGATTATTACCTTTTAGCCTTTTCACTGAAGCATCGCTATTTAAACCTATGACTAGAATTTCTCCCAGCTTTGCTGCTTCCTGCAGATATCTGACATGTCCAATATGCAGTATATCAAAGCAACCATTTGTAAACACGATTTTTTTATCATTGTGTGTTTTTCTAAATTCCTCAACAGTTCTTCCCTTTATTATCTTGTGCATTACTCCGCTGGCCTCGCCTGTGAGTATCTCTCTTATTTCCTTCCAATAAACTGAGGATGTTCCAACCTTGGACACTTGGATTCCGCCGGCAATATTCGAGATATTTACACATTCTCTAATTGGGAATCCATTAACCATACATGCTGCAAGATATGCAATTGTGGTATCTCCTGCCCCAGTAACATCAAACACTTCTTTACTTATAGATTCTATGGAATAAGGTGCCCCATCACCTATTAGTACCATTCCTCTAGCTCCGCAGGTAGTAAGAACGTATTTACTGTCACAAAGATTCCGTAGATATTGAGAAGCTTCAATAATTTCTTGATTACTTGCCGTTGTCCGTCTGGTAAGTGCCTTTAACTCTTTAAGGTTAGGTTTAATGAGATATGCCCCCTTATATTTTTCAACGTTTGAGTCTTTTACATCAATAATAACAGGTATCTTTTCCTTTCGAGCTTTTTGTAAAATCCCCTGTGTAAAATCATATGTTAACAGCCCTTTCATATAATCCGAGAGAATAATTAAATCATACTCACTCACCTTTTTTTCAAAAAGCAATAATAATTTTTCACATTCAGAATTACTCAATAATTCTGTATCTTCGACATCTAACCTTAAAACCTGTTGGTTATTTCCCGCCAGAAATCTGACCTTTTCAGTTGTATGTCTGTTTGCCACTATAAGCAAATCTGTATTGATTCCCTGTTCCTTAAAAATACTTTTAAGTTTCTCTCCATTCTTATCTAACCCGATTAGAGACATTATTGAAACATTTTGTTCAGCAGCTACAAGATTTGCCGCAACATTAGCGGCACCACCAGGAACACTATGCTCCAATTTTTTACGGAAAACAGGAACAGGAGCTTCCGGTGAGATCCTCTTTATTTCTCCTTTAAAGTAAGTATCTATCATGACATCGCCAATAACAAGAATATTTTTATTATCAATTTGATTTAACAGGCTCATCAAAACACCTCCATATTTTATATCGTATGTACTGTTGCTTAATCCAGTACTTTATTTTTTTGATAACTTAACGTTTCTATATCTAGAACCTTATCTATTTCTTTCAATACATCTTCAAGCTTAATTGCATCAACGCAGATAGAACACCTATTTTTAATAATTCTTTTCATGCATTCAGAATTGCCGGAACCTATGTAATAGCCAGTTATACAGCATCTCTCACAACTCATATTCTTTAAAACAAAAATAGGAAGTTTATCTCCACTATTTATCTCGTCTACCATGTATGGAAATACTTGATACTTAGCATGGACACCAACAATACATATTGCTGGAACTCTTGCCGCGACAGCCATATGTATTGTCGCGCTGTCATTAGAAAGAACTAAATCAGCATGCTGAACAATTGCTGACCAGTCCGAAAAGCTACTTTTTCCTATGTGACTGACCACCGCTTCAGGGTGATTTACTTTAGACAAAATTAGAAACTCAAACTTCTCTTCATTAGTTCCACCACACAAATGTGACCTTAGACCATATTTCTCAAATATATGGTCTATAGCAGCTGAAAACCTATCCGCCGGCCAACACTTGGCCATCATGGAAGACCCCGGACAAACAACACAATAATGTTTATCGTTGATTATCTTATCTTTTGGAAGTAACATCGGTAAACGTGCCTTGTATTCTGTATCGCCAAGATAGTGCATTAATAATCTATGCATTTGAAGTATCATATCTGTTTTTTCTGGCCTGACTCTTTCAGTGTAGGCAATCTTTGTAAAAACAGCCATAATAAAAGGCTTCTTAACATCCATATTCCTAGTTAGACCAATCTTTCTATTCGCATCACTTGCAGCAGAAAACACTTCTGCGGACAGGCTCGTACCAGGCACAATTAGTATGTCGGCTTCCCCTCTATACTTCTTTACTATTTTTTGATAATATCTATAGTCCTCTAAAAACAACTTAAAATCTACAGATTCATAGATAATGTTCTCTGGTAAGGGAAGAGTCTCCTTCATAAAAGAGAAAACTTGTGGTCTGACAAGCATCTTAACTGTATAGCCCTCACATTCGGGATAAATTTTAGTATACCGCTGTAAAGAAGGCTGCAAAATTATTGAATCACCCAAAATCTGTTGGAATACTATAAGTATCGTTTTTGTCGAATGACTTTTATTGCTCTTTTTAACTCCTTTAAAAAATGCATCCAAAGCAATCATCGCTCTGTTCAGTTGCAATTTAATGTCCATTATCTGTACCTATCCTCACTTTTCATATATAATTAGAATTCTAATTTTTAAATGTATATTCATTGTAATCGCGTTTTCCTAGAAGGTTTACGACTACCGAATATATAGAATATTAAGGCAGAAATATGAGTGCCATATTTTATGTAGTGAGAGGGCATATTTTCTTTCAGTAAACCAAATTTTTTATCCCACAATCTATAATAAGTTCTTCTTGTTCCAATGCTTGTAATACCATAGTTGCTGTGTTGTCCCACCTTAAGAAATATCTTTTCCAGATTTATGGCATCTTTCTTTTAACATTAGCAAAAGAATAAGGAACTATATTAGCACGATTCAAACAGTGAAGGAGTTTTTTACATTTCCATTTCATTTATACTAAACTGCCTAAGCTACGTAATTCTTTTAGTTTTTTAAATCAGAGCCCTTATTACTGTTCTCATCAAATTATCTACGTATTTTTACTAATACAGGAATGTCCTTGAGTATAACTTTTTCAGTTATACTTGTGCCTGTCGGAACAGGAAAGTTAAATCATCACAAAAACAAAATCCATTCCATCATTCCCAGCAACCGATACACCTATCAACTCAATATATCCAAACAAGAATGAACTTTGGCGATTTTACCACATATACTGATAATAATTAAAATTATTTAAAATCCTTTGAATATGTTTTGCTATCTACTTCAGTAGAGTTTGTTTCCTAAATTAGTTTGTTTTTCTGATGCATCATTTTTTGTATACCAGTTCCTGTTATTCGATTATGTAAAATTGTAATTGCTATATTAATTTATTTCACCATTCAATAATCAATCTGTAAGTGGAATGATATAGTAAATGTATTGCAGAGTGTTCTTGATTTTTGTTTTAAGACTCATAGCGTCTTAATGATAGTCAATAGCTATTATAGAACTTCTTATATTTCTGTTTCATTACTTCTGTGTTATAAATGTTTATTACATCCTGATATGCCCTCTCTGGTAATTCGGTCGGGAATTCCTTCATCGCAGCCTTTATTCTCTTTGCATAATCCTCTGCCTTTTCACAAACATACCCATTTACGCTGTCCTGTATTACGCTTTTATTTCCCATAACATTGCTGACAAGAATCAGCTTTTTGATATACATGTTCTCAATAAGGCTCATAGCGATTGCTTCCCCCAAAGAACAGAGAATAAATGCATCTGCGCTTTTCGCCATTGCCAAAGCCTCTTTCCGAGGCTTCCAACCAGTAATTTCTATATTTGGAGCTGTGAGCTGATATTCCAACTCTCCATTTCCTATCCAAACAAACCTGGCTTCCGGTACAAGTTCTGCAATCCTATTGAAAAGCTGTGGTTGTTTCTGGACACAGGCACGACCAAGGGTAAAAACCGTGAACTTGTCATTTTTAAAAGAATCAATGTTATCGAGGGAAGTAGAAAGCTCTACCAAGTTCACACCGGTTTCTATGTATGCTGTCCTCTTGGAAAGCCCTTTTGCAACCCTGTCTTCACTTTCGCAACAAGTCAAAGTAACAGCATTTGAAAACTTACCAAGTATAGTTTCTATTAGGGCATACATCTTGCACTTAACTCCACTACCCATCAGAATATGTGCATAGCCATGTGGGGTGTAGACAACTGTGTTATTCTTTCCCTTAAAAGCCAGCCGACCAAATCCGCCAGCCACAGATGAGTGCAGATGGATTACATTTGGTTTCACGGTTCTCTCTATTGTCCTCAGTTCATTAATTACTTTGATATCATTTAATATGTTAATCATTCCCTTTGATTTAAAACTTTTGATTTCAAACGTATGAACTCTATTATCCAAGAATTCCCTATAATTCGTTGGTGTCTGAGGGCGAATTGCATAAGCAAGATAGACCTCGAAATCATTACACATATCATTGCAAAGCTGGGAGACATAGGTGAAAACACCACCACCAAAAGCTTCACATACCATTAAAATCCTCTTCATATATTCATCCTCTTACAAAATCTTATCAAAAACCTTCAATGATGCTGAAATCACCTGATTTTTGCTGTAATATTTATAGTCATCTAGCAGACCTACCATCTAACGTACTTCTGATGTACTTATACTGGATTTTTCTGCTTTTTTCATCATCAACGAGGTAATGTGGTTCAGCTTCCGATTTCTATTCAGAAATATATCCGTGAGAAGTCCTTGTCCACGCTACATCATTTTTATCTACACCTTTTTTCAAACGTTTAGCCCCCTAGCGGGCAACATCTATATCGAACAACTGCTTTGGTAAGCAGAAGTGCAATTTCCAATTTAGAAGTGGTCATTTACTTTTCAATCTATAGCTTTTAATTAGGGAGAAAGCTATTGGATTTATAATGCAATCTACTTAAAATTTTAACAGACCTCCTAAAATTCATACTGCCTATATTCAAATCATTAAGTAAAATATCTCGCTACATTATGTGTTGCTTACGCAAACAATTACTTATAGATTTGAATAGACCTATCCAACATGCTATATGCAGGGCAGATTAAAAACAGTTACTTTAAATTTAGGACAGACATTATATGGAATATCATAATAATTGTTATTATTTGCACCAAAACAAAAAAATCCCCACCCCCAGCAGCCAATACCACCACCAAAGGATAGGGATAAATTAAAACTATCTATTTCAATTCTCCGCCATCAAATAAAAAATTACGTGCATTATACCGTTCAAGCACCTGCCGTCTGCGGTCAATGGACACTTCTGTATAAATTTGTGTAGTCACGATACTTGCATGTCCGAGTAGTTCCTGTACGTCCCGAATTGAAGCTCCATTATTGAGAAGTTGGGTTGCAAAGCTATGTCTTAAATAGTGTGGGGTAGAGCTTGGGTTGATGGAAGATAAGTCCCTGTATTTATGAAAGAGATTTTCTATACCGTAGATTGATAATCTGTCACCATATCTATTCAGGAATATTGCATCAGTTACCGGGTGGAGTTCATTACGTATATTCAGCCAGTTATTTAATTTTTTTATCACTTCCGGGGATGAGATGTAAAGTAAGCGTTCTTTACGGCCTTTGCCGTGTATGAGCAGGGTTCTGTCTTCTGAATCATAATGTGCTAAATTAAGTGCGCTAATCTCGCCAATACGCAGCCCAAGGCAGAAGAGTAGTTCTATTACCACGCTATTCCGTATATTTAGGATTTTGTGAAAGGAAGACCGTGACCGACATACCTGTGCATCTGCCACTGAAATAAGTTTTCGGATTTCAGCTGTTGTAAGGGTACGGGGAAGGTTTTTAGGGAGCTGGAATTTCCTGGTTGAAAAACGGAAAAAGCGTTCTGTTGAAAGGCCTTCCTGATTTATATAATGAAAAAATTGACGGATAGATATATATTTTCTCTGGATGGAACTAGCCTTTTGCTTTAAAGTGGACTGCAAATAATGAAAATAACTTAATATGGTATTCTGGTCTAATGTTTCAACCTGTGAATTCCGGCACCAGCACATAAAACAATGCAAATCACTGTTGTAGGCATTGAGCGTTCTGTTTGATAGATTACGTTCCACAGATAGCAATTGTAGGAAAAGCGTGGTTTGTTGTGATAACTGTTCATAAGAATACTTCATAGATATAATACCTCCTAGTTTTTAATGACGCAGATTACAATACACGATTGCACTGCAGGTTAATGGGTTTTGCATACACTATGTATGAGTTTAATCCATATTTTAACTGAAAAATGATATCACTTCTATAAGTTGAAGATATATGGGGTTTATTTATCGGAATATGTTTTGTAGGTATTCGATTTCTGTTTTGATTCACAAAGTAGTAAGTATCATGGTTAATTCATAAAAAGTTATGCTTCATGTATCACTGTGTTTGATATGGTTTTACATACATTGTATACTGACATCATTAAACCTAGTGGATATTTCTATGGTAATGAAGATGTTACTAATTCTGATCCAGCTATGCTAATAGTTGTGCTCAGAGTTGATTTTTTGGGTGGGGGTGTGATTTATGAGATATGAGCGAAAGATAAATTAGGAATAAGTAAGAAATGAATGAGAAAATAATAGGGTATGGATGGGCCATAAATCGGACATGACCAGGTATAATAATCAGGCATAAGCGGGGATATAAGTCAGGCATCAACAGGGAATAGGTCAGGCATCAATCAGGACATAAGACATGCGCGAGAGGGACATGAGAAAGGCATAGAACAGGGCATAAGTCAAGAATGGGAGAGGCATAAATCAGGGATAAGCGGTGCATAGGTCAAGTATGAATTGATTATAAATCAAGCATGAATGGGGCATATGAATGAGACATGGAAGGACCATAAGTAACGCATGGGGAGAACATAAATAAACGAACCATCAAAAGGTACCAAAGATTTTCTGATAAATTAGTTTTGATGATTAAGCTGGTAGGATATTACGAAGTAAAGAATATTCCTAAATATGCTAACACCAATGGGCCTCATAAAAGCATCACCACCCATATCCATAAAGATAATCAAAAAGATTTGTCTAGTAAAAGCCAGCCCCATCAAAGCGACTGGCCCTTTCTCCCCACCCCACGTTTCAACCCACCCCGCATAATCTCCGTTTTACAATTCAATATCCCGCCCGCCACAGCAATCCCGGATTTTTTCAAAAAATCCAGGGATTCCTCCACAGCGCTGCGTAGCACACAATCCTGGCGTACGACCAGAAGCACGCCGTCCATAAGACCGCGCATATGCTGTACATCAGAGAGGGTACCGACCGGAGGGGTATCGATGATGATATAGTTATATGTATCCTTCATGGCACGGATGGCCGGGAAGACCTGGTTATCCGCATGGAAAATGTTCTCCTGTGCGAAACCCTGTATGGTATAAATCCCATTGTACATCCGTTCCACCTGCTGCCTTAAGTTTTCACCTGTCCGTGGCTCGGTGCGTTTGTCACCGTCTTTGGGTTTGTGTTTTCTGGCCAGCTGGTAAAGCACACCTTTTTTGAAGTCGAAATCCAGAAGCAGCACCTTACATCCAAGTTCGGTCAGACGCAGGGCCAGATTATAGGCAACGGTTGATTTGCCTTCTCCCGGGACACTGGAGGTAACGGCAATTACCTGCTGGTTTTCCTTTTCAGCGAGATAGCAGAATACTGCTGCCAGCCGCCCGTAAGCTACCTGATATTCCTGCGGCAGGTCTTTGTTGTCAAGATATCCATCGGCTGTTTCCTTTTTTGAGTCTATGTAAGGAATTTCTCCGATTATATCAAGGCCCAGGGCCTCCAGGGAACTGTTGTTGCGTATTTTAGGGACGAACAGGTAGTAGACAGTGCCCAGCACACAGCCAAGAAGCAGTCCGGCTGCGATTCCGATTGCTACATTACGGAAAGAGGCGGATGAGACACCTGTGGCCTGTCCCGGTGTGTCGATGACGCTGACAGAGCCGATATCCATTACTTCCAGCATGACATCCGGAAGAACCTCCATCAGCCGGTTCAGTAAGTCCACCGCCTCATGTGGATTTTCCCAGTGCAGGGTAAGCCACATAAAGGCTGTGTCCTCCTCTATGGTCACGTTAATGCCTGATTTTAACTGTTCCAGGGAAATGTCCCTATATGCATCCGTATCCAGGACTAATCCCAGCACGCGGTTGCTGGTTGCCAAAAGCTGTACGGTTTTTACAAGGTTCCTGGCAAGCTGTATATCCTCATTCTTGGGGATAGGGGTTCCGTTTTGGTAGACATCATTGGTATTCCGGGCATTTACAATCATGGAGGCCCTGGTTTCGTAAGTAGTCCCTCTATCCAGGGACAGGGCAGTGCCGGCCAGGGCGCCCAGAACCATAAGGAATAAGACAATCCAGCGAAGGTCCCAGATTGAATGGAGAAGGTCGGGAATGTAGATTTCTATTTCATCATTAGTATCCGGCATCGAGGTACCTCGCACTCTGTCATTTGTATGGGAAAATAAATCCCCCTCCCATCATTTTACCAAAAACCGCGGAAACATCAAGTTTATTGTATGTTTTAATCACGGACATTTAATCATAAGTATTTTATCACGAACATTAAATTACGGGCATTTAATCACGGGTATTAATACCGAACCGTAGGTTTTAATTCCGAACATTCTTGACATATCCGGGACCAGGAACTATAGTAGGTAAAAGGCATTGGTCCGCCGTGGTATGGGCGGGGAACCGCAGTGTGGACGGATGCATTTTCATTATATATTTTTCGTTAGGAGTTAATATTGAACTTTTTATCCCAACAGACTTGGAAGTACATTTTGATAGATATTTTAGTAGAACTAAAGTATTTGCCGGTTGCCCTTGCAGCAAGTATTTTAATAGGCAGTATCCTGATGGTTTGTTCACGGAACAGGAAAAGGGCCTTTTTAAGCATTCTCTGTATCATCTATTTTATCATGATATTCATCATAACCATATTTGAGCGTGAACCGGGATCCAGGACGGGAATCAGCCTTACCCTGTTTGAGACGCTGGGGGGACCCCGTGCCAATGCCTATGTTATTGAGAATATCCTTCTGTTCATCCCTTTTGGTTTTTTTGTCCCCAAGATGTGGAAATGTTTGAGACGTCTGTCAGTCTGTGTATTTGCGGGTTTTTGTTTCAGCCTTGCCATAGAGGTAACCCAGCTTCTGACCCAACGCGGGCATTTTCAGGTGGACGATATCCTGATGAATACCATCGGTGCGGGGATTGGGGCCGTGATTGGTTTAATCCGGTTCCGAAAGCCCAATTAATGTTGACAACATTTGGAATCTTGTTATAATTATATACTTAGGAAACGAACTATTGGCGTTAAACCTATGCCAATATAGATAATATTAACCAGCAAAAAGAGGAACCACCATGGAGACAGGCAAACTAATCAATAAAATATCCATCCGCCTCAGGCGCCGTTCGGACAAAACAGGCAGGCTCCTGGGCATTACAGAGGCCCAGGGCCGCATTCTGGAGTTTATCCTGGTAGAGAGCAATGACAGGCAATTGTTTCAGAAAGACATTGAAAAGGAATTTGGCCTGCGCCCGTCTACGGCCACGGAGCTGTTAAAGACACTGGAAGAGCAGAAGATGATTCAAAGGGTCTGCAGTGACTGCGATGGCAGATATAAGGTCATCCAGTTTACGGAGGCTGCTGAACACATACGGCTGGAACTTCAGCGCCAGATTCAGCAGACAGAGGCGCTGCTTATGAAGGGGATAACCCATGATGAATTGGATGTTTTTATGCGGGTTGGGGAAAGGATGCTGGAAAACCTGGATGATTAATCATTGTTCTATCCAAACACCTGTCTGAGTAAATGGATGCGGCTATGTTTCAGGATTGGCAACAGTCTGGGTTATCCCTGATTGTCATAAAGATTATGAAGAGTATAATAAAGAAAGAGTGTAATAAAAAAAGAGTGTAATAAATAAAGAACGTAATAAAAATTGTAATAAGATTTGTAATAAACATTGTATTAAGGATACCAAAAAAATATATAGAATTCACACTACATACTACATAAAAGGAGTCCCTAACCATGTCCACCCAAAACCCCACTTCAAATCAACTGTCTGATGATTTCACCCAAGGCAATATCGTCACCAAATTAATCAGATTCATGATACCAATCCTGGGCGCCCTGATTCTCCAGGCAATGTACGGAGCCGTAGACCTTCTGGTAGTAGGCCGGTTTGGAACGGATGCAGGTATTTCAGCAGTTGCAACCGGAAGCAATATCATTAATCTTGTGACATTTGTCATAACAGCCCTTACAATGGGGGTTACCGTACTGATCAGCCGGTATCTGGGGGAAAGACGCGCCAGCCGTATTGGCAGTGTCATAGGCGGCAGTATCTGTTTTTTCGCTGTGTTTACAGGAGTGGTCATGGTTCTGCTGTTGGCCGGGGCTCCGGCATTTGCATCGTGGCTCAATGCACCTGAGGCTGCTTTTGATTTGACTGTCCAGTATGTAAGAATCTGCGGCGCGGGCATTATCTTTGTGATTGCGTATAATGTAATCAGCGGAATTTTCAGGGGCCTGGGGAATTCTAAGCTGCCTTTGATATTTGTATTGATTGCATGTCTTGTGAATATTGCAGGTGATTTATTGTTTGTAGCGGTTTTCCGTATGAACGTGGCAGGGGCTGCACTGGCTACCATATTAGCCCAGGCAATCAGCGTTATCCTTTCCCTGTTCATCATCAGAAGGCAGAACCTTCCTTTTACATTTTCAAGGAAGGACATGGGTTTTAACAGCGAAATTCCTGTTTTCCTGAAGCTGGGCATCCCGCTGGCGCTGCAGGAAATGCTTACGAATATTTCCTTCCTGATTCTGTGTGCCATTGTCAATGGAATCAGTCTGGAGGCTTCTTCCGGTTATGGGATTGCGCAGAAGGTTATTTCCTTTATCATGCTGATACCTTCTGCGCTTATGCAGTCCATGTCGGCATTTGTGGCTCAGAATGTGGGAGCGGGAAAGGAAGAGCGCGCAAGAAAGGCCATGCTTACGGGGATGGGGCTTGGCGCTGCTGTTGGGGTGTTTATTTTTGTGGTTGCATTTTTCAGAGGTGATATACCTGCCGCTGTGTTTACATCAAATGAGGCGTATATCGTCAGGGCGGCAGAGTACCTGAAGGGCTTCAGCTTCGAGGCAATCCTTACCTGCCTGGTATTCAGCTATATTGGATATTTTAATGGACATGGCATGTCGTTTCCGGTCATGCTTCAGGGGATTACGGCTTCATTCCTGGTCCGTGTACCTCTTTCCTATCTGTTCAGCATAAAGGAGGGGGCCAGCCTGTTTGATATCGGGTTGGCGGTTCCGGCAGCCTCTGTATATGGCATTGTATTTTTTTCTATATGTTATGTACGGTATAACCGAAAGACAGAGGGGAAATGCTGATGGACAGCTGGTGCACCAACAAGCCGGCCAGTCTGCCTTGGCCAGTCATCCGGCCTGTTCTGGCAAGCTGCGTTTTGTCTGTTCCGTCAGACAGACCAGTCCATCCTGGCAAAGTGCCCTATTCATTCTGGTAAGCCGTCCGTCCCATCTTAGCAGACTGTCCGACTCAGCCTGGCAGGCCGCCAAGACCGGCTGTATCCCGACCACCCGCATGGCTCTATTTATCCTTACTATGTCCCAGCTTCTTATGGCTTTCTTTATACTGGCGGAGATATTCCATTTGCTGTTCATCGTCCGCTTCACGGTCATATGGAGTTGTATTACAGGCGCAGCAGTATAAGGCAAACGCAATAAGAATAAGAAGCAGGATAATAATAATCAGCCAGGGCATATAACCTCCATCTCCGGAATATAGCTAGAAAGTAACTACCGTGAAAGCGATATAAGGCAATATAAATGCGGTAAAAAGCAATACGGATGTAGTAAAAAGCAATATAAATGCAATATAAAGTAACATAAAAATGGTGCCGGGAAAAATAAAAGCGCCTGCTATGTACAGTAAGTAAAAAACTAAGAACATTAAAATCTATAAATGATAAAAAAATAGGTAAACAAAATATAACAGACATCAAAAAAGGGTGAAAATATCAAAAAGGGTGCAAACATCAAAAAGGGTGCAAACATCAAAAAGTGCAAATATTAAAAAGGGTGCAAACATAAAAAAAGTGCAAATATTAAAAAGGGTGCAAACATCAAAAATGCTACAAATATTAAAAAGAGTGCAAACATCAAAAATGCTACAAATATCAAAAAGGGTGCCAGGCCGGCCGCAATCCGCTGCCCTGGTACCCTTACTATAATCTATCCACATTCCATAAAACTATGCATATCCCGATTGAATCATGCCCTTCCATTCATTTCCCATCACTTCTCATCACAAACCTGGAAAATATAGAACTTCAGATAATAACTCTCATCCGCCGCCCAAAGAATCGGATGGTCGCTGGCCTGGGTCCGGTATTCCACCTGACGCAGCCGTTTATGGACATTTCCCGCGGCTTCCCGGATGGTCTTTGTGAACAGCTCCGGATCCATGAAATGGGAACAGGAGCAGGTGGCCAGGTAGCCGCCGTCCTTTACCAGCTTCATGCCGCGAAGGTTGATTTCACGGTATCCCTTTACTGCGTTCTTGATGGAATTCCTGGACTTTGTAAATGCAGGGGGATCCAGGATTACCACATCAAATTTCTGTCCCTCCTGTTCCAGTCTTGGCAGCAGGTCGAACACATCCGCGCATTCAAAATGCACCCTGTCACCAATCCTGTTGAGCTGTGCGTTCTCACTGGCCTGATCCACGGCCAGCTGGGAAGCGTCCACTCCGAGCACTTCCTTAGAACCTGCCAGTCCGGCGTTCAGTGCAAAGGAACCCGTGTGGGTGAAGCAGTCCAGTACCTTGTCCGGCAGGATGCGCCTGCACAGGTTCTGCACAGCCAGGCGGTTATACTTCTGGTCCAGGAAGAAACCTGTCTTCTGACCGTCTTCCACATCCACTATGTAGCGGACGCCATTTTCCACAATCTCCACCTTGGTGTCAAATGGTTCACCGATAAATCCTTTGTACCGCTCCATGCCTTCCTGGAGGCGTACCTTGGCATCGCTTCTCTCATATACGCCGCGGATGGTTATGCCGTCCTCGGACAGCACTTTTTTGAGCATTTCCACAATTACGGGTTTCAGCCGGTCAATACCCAGTGCCAGTGATTCCACAACCAGCACATCCGAGAATTTGTCAATGACAATGCCGGGAAGGAAGTCGGCTTCGCCAAATATGATCCGGCAGCTGGATGTGTCCACGGTGGCCTTCCTGTATTCCCACGCATTCCTCACCCGCATTTCAAGAAAGGCGTCGTCTATGACCGCGCCCTTTTTTCTGGACAGCATGCGCACCGTCAGCTTGGAGTTGGTATTAATGAAACCCTGTCCAAGGAAGAAACCGTCAAAGTCTTCCACGGACACAAGCTCCCCATTCTGGAAATCCCCTGTAATGGTATCAATTTCATTGTCGTAAATCCATGCCCCGCCAGCCTTTAAGGTGCGTCCCTGGCCTTTTTTTATGCGGACCGTGGCTGTTATTGTATATAGATTCTTAGATTCCATGAAATACTCCTGTCATAAATGAATTTTACACGTTTACCATCATATCATAACATGGAAGAAAATTCATCCGGATTTTTCTGCTGAACTTGTTTTCCTAAAATGAACTTGCTTTGACAATTTTTCGTCTGAACTTGCCCTGACATTACTGCCTGGTATTACTGCCTGGTGTTACCGGGTGCTGAAAATGCTCCGGCATTACTGTCTGTCATCCTCCGGTACCCGTCTGATAGATATCCGTCAGGCATAAGGGTCAATCTCCAGGACCCCAATCCCCTGCGTGATGATCTGTTCCGTCAGCCTGGCCATCTGCATGGGCGTTTCCTTAAGCCCTGTCTGCAGCCAATACTGGACAATTCCCACGCAGCCGGACACGATAAAGGAAAAGAAGGCGTCAAATGCAGCCGCATTGCCGGAGCGGAAGACCTCCATCCAGTCCTTCAGGCATTTTTCTCGGATTAGCTGCTTCAGGCGGTTCACAAAGTTCAAATCGCCGTTTTCGCCCAGCAGGATTTCAATCAGGTCTGCATTTTCATATACCAGGGTGTAGATTTCATTGAAAATAACGGCTGGCCTCTGTTTTAAATCCACGGCATCGTGCTTTAATACCAGCTGGTTAAATTCATCCTGAAGCTCGGTTTCAGTCTTTTCCAGAAGGTCGAACACATCCTTATAATGAAGATAGAACGTACCCCGGTTCAGATCAGCCATGTCTGTCAGTTCCCGGACCGTAATTTCCTGGACCTTTTTTTCCTTTAATAATGAAATGAGACATTCCCGCAGCTGTTTTCTGGTTTTCCGGACCCTCCGGTCCATGGATTCTGTACTCATGATTTTATCCTCCTTTAGTGTACAGGGATAGGGAGCACTTGGCTCCCTGGAGTTTACATATTTTTAACAAATTTTTCCTGAACAAAAAATGAAATAGTGTTTATTAATGAGCAAAAACCTGAAAATTAATCATTGTATTTTTGCCATAACTTAGTATAATCCATTATAGTCAATTAATAAACAAATGTCAATTAATAAAATGGAAGTTGCTTATTGAAACAAAAGACGTATAATAGAATTATATAGATTAACACAGGATTTTCCAGATTCCAGCTTGCCTGGATTATGGTTTGAGGGGGGAAATGACAGGATGTACTACAAAAAATGTTATGGGAAATGCTTTTTGCTCCTGCTGTCAGCCGCAGTGTTCGGCATATATCCGGGATTGGGAGTGGTTTGTGCGGGGGCAGAGGAGAACATATCCGCAGCCCAACCCAACCTCCCCCATGCCATGGTTCCCGGATGGAACCAATCAGGGGAAGACTGGTACTGGATGGATTCCGGTAATACCTTACATAAAGGATGGCTGCAGACAGGCGGCCGTACCTACTACCTGGATGAAGACGGCGTCATGGTCCGCGGCTGGCGGGAAGTGGATGGGGAGTGGTACTATTTCCATGAGGATGGCGGCATGAACCTGGGTGAGCTGGTCCTGGACAACGGGGTCTATGGATTCTCCAGGAGCGGGGCCCTGGAATCCGCTCAGTGGGTGGAGAATTCAGGTGGAGGCGCTTATGATGCAGGCTGCTATGACGAGGAAACCCAGTCGCTTTTTGATGACCTGAATGAGGAGAAAAAGGAACGTTATTTTGATGAACATCCTGACCGGGAAGAGGAATACGACGGGGATATGCACCGGGTGTATGACCGCTACGCAGGCTTTAAGATGGATATGAACCTGAATAAGGCAGCGGCCCACCGGCTTCACTCAGCCATGGCAGGCGGTTATATGGATGATAAGATACCTGGTGAGGGAACGGTGAATGATTATCTGGCCACGGTTCCCTACCGTAAGAACGCAACGTGCCTGGAACTTTATATCAGGAACTGTAAGGACCGGGCAGAGGTATTTTCCAAGGTGATGGCAAAGACAGGGGACCGGTACGACGGGAAGGGTGACAGGAAATATGCCCTGGAGTATTACCGCAGCCTGGGCATGGCACACGCGGAAAAGGATGGGGCGCATTATTTCATGATAATACTGATGCGGTGATATAAGGAGCATGGAACATGGGACAGAAACTGTTTGACAGGATTAAGAACAGAATACACGGGGTTAAGGGACAGGAGGTAGCCGGAACAGTATCGCCGGCCGCCCGTCTGGCCGGTTTCATCATACATAAAAAGGGATGGATTGAAAGCGTATTTGTGGCGGGGTGTATTTTCTCCCTGATAGCCATGCTTTTTGTGAACGTGAACTATGATTTGACGGAGTATCTTCCGGAAACAGCCCAGTCCTGTATCGGCCTGGACCAGATGGAGGCGGAGTTCGGATATCCCGGCACGGCCAGGCTGATGATTAAGGACGTAAGCCTGTACGAGGCAAAGCAGTATAAGGATAAGCTGGAGGCCGTGGACGGCGTGGACCAGATCCTGTGGTGCGACAGCACGGTTAATATCTATGCGGGAGAGGATTTCATCAACCAGAAGGACATTGAGGATTACTACAAGGACGGCTGCGCTGTCATGGACATAACCTTTGACGAAGGGGATACGGCCAAGAAGACTTCACAGGCCATCGACGAGATGAAGGCCATCACCGGGGATAAGGGTTATTATGTGGGTATGGCGGTCCAGAACAAGTCCCTGACGGAAAATGTGGAAAGCGAGATGAACCTGATTCTTACCGTGTCGGTCATCATGATCTTTGCTGTGCTGTGCCTTACCACCACGGCCTGGTCAGAGCCTTTCCTGTTCCTTTTGGTCATGGGCGTGGCTATCCTGCTCAACAGGGGAACCAATATTTTCATAGGCACTGTTTCGTTCCTGACCAACAACGTGGCAATGGTGCTGCAGCTGGCAACGTCCATGGACTATTCCATATTCCTGCTGGATGCATTTTCCAGGGAAAGGCAGAAAGGGCTGCCGGAAGAAACAGCCATGGTCAATGCCATCGAGGCTGCCATCAATTCGATTTTTGCCAGCAGCCTGACAACCGTGGTGGGCTTCCTGGCCCTGGTGTCCATGAAGTTTACCATCGGGTTCGACATGGGCCTGGTGCTGGCAAAGGGAATCATTTTCAGCCTGATTACCGTGGTATTCTTCATGCCGGCCATGATCCTCAAGTTCACGAAGTGGAATGACAGGACCAGGCACCGCCTCTTCCTTCCAAGCTTCCGGAAGTTCAGCGAATGGGTGTACCGGGTGCGGTATGCTTCCCTTATCATCATGATCCTCCTTACGCCCCCGGCGTACGTGGCCCAGGGAATGAATGATTTCCTGTATGGCAACAGCGCGGTTGGCGCCAGCGAAGGAACCCAGGTGTATGCGGATGACCAGGAGATATCCCGGATGTTTGGCCGGAGCAACATGCTCCTGGCTTTGTACCCCAACACATCACCGGTACTGGAAAAGGAAATGTCCGATGAAATCGAGGATCTGCCCTATGTGAAGAGTGTGATGTCCATGGCCAACACACTTCCCCAGGGAATACCGGAGGAATTCCTGCCCTATTCCATTACAAGCGAACTCCATACCGGCAGTTCGTGCAGGATGCTGGTGTATATAAGGACAAAAACAGAAAGCGACCAGGCTTTCAGGTGTACCCAGGAAATTGAGGATATCATAAAGCGTTATTATCCGGAGGATTCCTATCTGGTGGGTGAGACACCATCCACCCAGGATATCAAGACCACCATTACCTCGGATAATTCAAGGGTAAATATGCTGTCACTGTTAGGCGTGTTCCTGGTTGTGATGTTCAGCTTCCGTTCATTTATCATACCTGTGATTGTCATGGTGCCCATTGAGGTGGCGATTTTCCTGAATATGGCGATGCCGTATCTGCAGGGGGACACCATGGTGTTCATGGGATATATCATAGTCAGCAGCATACAGCTAGGAGCCACGGTGGATTATTCCATCCTGCTGACCAACAATTATGTGTCTGCCCGTAAGAACCTTCCTAAGAAGGAGGCGTGTATTGAAGCCCTGATGCTGTCCTGCCCGTCCATATTCACATCGGGCACCATCATCATCCTGGCCGGATATATCATTCATTTTATATCCACCACGGCTGCAATCGGGGATTTGGGGCATTTAATCGGAAGGGGCGGTCTGTTCAGCGTAATCCTGGTGCTGACCGTGCTGCCTGCCCTGTTAGTGCTCTTTGACCGTATCATCACCAGCAATGAATGGGACCGTCTGCAAAAATATCTGAAGAGACGGCATGAGAAGCGCAAGGCCCTGTTAAAGGCCGGATTGGGAACCATTGTCAATAAGGTGTCCATGGGAAACAGAAATAAGAACATACCAGCGGAGGTGGATAGTGATGAGGTATAAATATAAAAGAATCATGACAGCCGGCCTGGCCGCGGTCATGCTTTGCACCAATGCAGGCGGAGCCGTGCCGGTATATGGCGCAGAGGCGGCTGTGGATGTGGATGAGACCATGTATATCAACCTGGATTATTACGGAAGGCCTGACAAGATAAATGTGGTCAAGGGCTTGAGCCTTAACGGCAGGACGGAATTTACGGACTACGGTACCTATCTGGACGTTACCAATATGTCCAACCAGGCAACCCCGGATTTGGGGGAGGGAACCGTTACCTGGAACTTTCCGCAGGCCCAGAAGGAGCGTTTTTATTACAAATGCGCCATTGATAAAAGCCAGATAACCCTGCCCTGGGATTTTGATGTGTCCTATAAGCTTAACGGTGTCCCCACGGACGGTGATAAGCTGGCTGGGGCGTCCGGCCTGGTGGAGATTAACATCAAGGCAGAGCCTAATGACAATGCAAGGGAGTATTACCGCAACAACATGATGCTTATGGTAGCTGTGCCCGTGGACATGGGGAAATGCTACAGTGTGGAAGCAGAAGGTTCCCAGACCCAGAATCTTGGAGAGACAACAGCCGTTGTGTTCACGGCCCTTCCCGGTGAGGATGGGGACTACACGGTGCGCATCGGCACGGACAGCTTTGAGACCATCGGGGTCATCATGGCCATGATGCCGGGCACGGTGGAGGATTTGGAACATATCAAGGATTTAAAGGAAGCAAAGGATACATGGCAGGATGCAGGGGATGAGCTTTACGACAGCCTGGAGCAGATGGCCAAATCCGTGGAAGGCATGCGCCAGGGCGTGGGCCAGGTGCGCGGGAGCCTGGATTCAGCGGAGAGCGCAAGGCAGAAATGGAGCAGTTCCAAGGACAGTATCCTGGCGGGGAATGACCAGACACTGGCCTCCCTGACCTCTGTGTCACAGCAGCTGGAAACCATGATACCCCATCTTCAGACCGCCAAGGAGTCGGCAGAAGTAATCCATAAAAGCATGGGCGATATTGTGAATACCATGGGGGAAATGCAGGACCCCTTAAGGAAACTGCACACCAGGCTCAATAACATCAAGAGCAGTGCGGAAGGGATTTCCGGAAATATCCCGGAGCTTATGGAACTGATGCAGCAGCTTATTGCCCTGGACGCCCAGCTGCAGGCAAGTGAACAGGTTTATGTAACAGGAATTGCAACTGCCGGTTCGGGAATCAGCCTTCTGGATGAGGAAGAACTGGAAGAACAGGCAAGCCGCTCCCATAGGAACAACAGTGGGACCGGGAGCGGACAGACCGCCTCAGGCGGAACGGATGCCGCCGGAACGGACGGCGCCAAAGATGAGGGCAATAAAGGCGGCCAGGGTGCGGATGGAGCCGGGAACCCGGATGATAAGACTGGTAATGGGAACAGCCAGGGAAGTGGAGGAACCACGGATGGGAGCGCTGGCCAGGGTGGCGGAACCACGGATGGGAAAGACAGTCAGGGAAGTGGAACCACGGGAGGAAGTGCTGGCCAGGGAAGCGGGACTACCGATGGAAAAGGTAATCAGGGAAGCGGAACCACGGACGGTAACGCTGGCCAGGGAAGCGGGACTACCGATGGGAAAGGTGATCAGGGAAGCGGAACCACGGACGGTAACGCTGGCCAGGGAAGCGGGACTACCGATGGGAAAGGTGACCAGGGAAGCGGAACCACGGACGGTAACGCTGGTCAGGGAAGCGGGACTACCGATGGAAAAGATAACCAGGCAAGCGGAACTACGGACGGTAACGCTGGCCAGGGTGGCGGGACTACCGATGGAAAGAATAACCAGAGCGGCGGAACCACGGACGGTAAGGATAACCCAAGCAGTGGAACTACAGGCGGTAACGCTGGCCAGGCCAGCAGTTCTACCGATGGAAAAGATAACCAGGCAAGTGGAACCACGGATGCTAAAGACAATCAGGCTGGCGGAACCACGGTAGGAAAGTCCGGCCAGGCAAGTGGAAGCCGGAGCAATAGAAGCGCCAGCGCTAACGCCAATGCCAACGCCAGCACCAATGCCAGCAACAACGCCAATGCGGGCACCATCACAGTAACAGCGCTTTCCAGCACATCCAAATCAGGAAAAACCGCGGCCATTGAAAAACACAATGTACCCCTGGTAAGCGCCCCCGAGGTTCCGGTGGATATGCAGACGCTGATGGAACTGTTAGCTGGCAGGCAGTCCATGCTGACGGATATATCCAAAAAGAGCAGTGAGCTTTCCGGCCTTATGTCCAACCTCATGGATGATACTTCAGACTCTGCCAAATACAGTGCGGAAATCGTGGATAACCTGGATATCCTCATCGAGGACCTGACCGCGCTCCACGATTCCCTGGACGCCTATTATCCCGATTTACAGGACGCCCTGGACGATTCCAAGGAACTGGTGAGCCGGACAACACAAGCGCTTAACAACGGCATCAGCACCATGACCATTGTCCAGAACACCTTAAAGGACAGCAGCGATGACTTTGACGCGGCTGCGCGTGAGAGCCTGCGGGGCAGCATGGAGCTTTTAGACAAGAGCCTGAGCATATTTGACAGCACGACCGCCATGCGCCAGGCCGGACGCACCATGAAGGATACCATTGACAATGAACTGGACAAATTCGACACGGATAACCGGTTCCTGTTCATGGATCCATCCGCGGAACGGGTTTCATTTACTTCAGATAAGAACCGGCCGCCAAAGACGCTGCAGATAGTCCTGCGGACCGATGAAATCAGTGTGGATGACGACGAGGCCAAGACCGCGGACGCAGAGGTGGCAAAGGCAAAAGAAAGCCCGCTGCGCAGGATGTGGAACGTACTGGTACAGATGTGGAAGGCGATGGTAAGCATTTTCAAAAACAGGTAGCAGGTGCAGGGGATTTCTAGTATAATGGTATCCAAAGGGGGTAGGGGATACCGTGGCTGAGATGAACAAACAGGAAAAAACCAGATATAAGCTGGCAGCCTCCATGAAGGAATGCATGAAGTCAGCTCCCGTGGATAAGATTACGGTCAAGGAGATTGTGGAGGGCTGCGGCGTTACCCGGCAGACATTTTACAGGAATTTCCTGGATAAATATGACCTGATAAACTGGTATTTTGATAAGCTGGTGCTTCAGTCCTTTGAACAGATAGGGATGGGGCACACGGTGGGCGAAAGCCTGACACAGAAGTTTGAATTCATAGTCAATGAAAAGGTGTTTTTCACGGAAGCGTTCCGCTCAGACGACAGGAATTCATTAAAAGAGCACGATTTTGAACTGATTCTCCAGTTCTATACAGACCTCCTGGCGAGGAAGGACAGCAGGGCGCTGGACCAGGAGCTGCATTTCCTTTTGGAAATGTACTGCCAGGGTTCGGTTTACATGACGGTAAAATGGGTCCTGGGAGGCATGAAGGATTCTCCCCGGGCCATGTCCGCCAAACTGGTGGATGCCATGCCGCCCAAGCTGGCAAATGTGTTTGACCGTTTAAAACTGCTGTGATTTTGGCGCGTGCCGGAATCATGGAAAAAGCGTAAACCGGTCAATGAAGCAGACTGGTAATAGTACACAATGAAAATAGTAAAGCTGCACAAAAACAGAGAAAAAGTGACAGACAGAGATGTTTGTCACTTTTATTTTTCCACTGCCGTTGTTATAATATTAACAAATGAAACAGGCAATTGCGGCGGAACATTCCGGACGCATTTTATAAGAGAAGGAGAGGTAAATCATGGCAAACAGAATTGTATTAAATGAGACATCCTATCACGGCGCAGGCGCAATCGCAGAGATTGCCAATGAGGCAAAGGCAAGAGGATTCAAGAAGGCATTTGTCTGCTCTGACCCGGACCTGATTAAGTTTAACGTAACCAGCAAGGTGACAAAGGTATTGGAGGACGCAGGCCTTGCCTATGAGATTTATTCCAATATCAAACCCAATCCCACCATTGAGAACGTACAGACAGGCGTTGCTGCATTTAAGGCTTCTGGGGCTGATTATATCATTGCCATCGGCGGAGGCTCCTCCATGGATACATCCAAGGCCATCGGCGTCATCATTACCAACCCTGAATTCGAGGATGTGAGAAGCCTGGAGGGCGTTGCACCTACCAAGAACCCATGTGTTCCAATCATTGCAGTTCCAACCACAGCCGGAACCGCGGCAGAGGTTACTATCAACTACGTAATCACGGATGTTGAGAAAAAGCGTAAATTCGTATGTGTGGATACACATGATATCCCTGTTGTTGCGGTGGTGGATCCGGAAATGATGTCCTCCATGCCAAAGGGACTGACCGCGGCAACCGGAATGGATGCGCTGACCCACGCAATCGAGGGCTACACTACCAAGGGAGCCTGGGAAATGACGGATATGTTCAATTTAAAGGCAATTGAGGTCATTGCCCGCAGCCTGCGCGATGCTGTAGAGAACAAGCCTGAGGGCAGGGAAGGTATGGCCCTTGGACAGTACCTTACCGGCATGGGATTTTCCAACTGTGGTCTGGGAATCGTCCATTCCATGGCCCATGGACTGGGGGCATTATATGATACTCCTCATGGCGTTGCCAATGCAATCATCCTTCCGACTGTCATGGAATACAATGCGCCGTGCACAGGAACCAAGTTCAGGGATATTGCCATTGCAATGGGCGTTGAAGGCGTGGAGGACATGAGCCAGGACGAGTACCGCAAGGCAGCCGTGGATGCAGTGAAGAAGCTGTCCGCAGATGTGGGCATCCCTGCTGACTTAAAGGAAATCCTTAAGCCGGAGGATGTGGACTTCCTGTCCCAGTCAGCCATGGATGACGCATGCCGTCCGGGCAATCCAAAGGATCCGACCCTGGAGGATATCAAGAACCTGTATCTGTCACTGATGTAATACCCGGACAAGGACCGGGGATTTGGAAGTCCCATATGGGGATAAGTATCAGGATAACGGATAAGACAAGTTAGATGATAAAGCGGATATGTCGCCGGCAGGGCGCTGTATCCGCTTTATTTGGATATGCTGGTCCGGGAAGGATAAATTGTATTTAACCATGAAAAATGTACATGGCAACTTCCACGGCCATGTGATACAATCTATAAAACAATCTAAATATCTGGAGGCATATATGGCATTTAAAATTACAGTTTTAAACAAAGATAATGAGATGAAGGCGTCCATGGAGGGGGCCTCACAGGCAGTCCTGGCCTGGAAAGGGGAGTATGAGGAAGGGGACAGGATTGAATTTTGCCTGCCCGAGAAGAACCGTTTTTATATTGTGCGTGTAGACGATACAATGGATGAATCCTATATCTATGCAACGGAGGATGTATTGGCCTATGACATACCATTTGCAGAAAAAAAGACATCCTATAATCCGAAATCCTTTACAGGGGAACGCCATTACCTGACCATCCGGTATGCTGCTGACTATGAGATTAGAGCTTACAAAAACCTGGCAAAGAATGTGATGGACCAGCACGGGGAACATGGATATTATCCCCATGCCTATGCGAACGTGGAAACCAGGGGGGAAGCCGTGTTCGCTGCCCGCAACGCCATTGACGGCGTGACGGCTAACCTGTCCCATGGAAAATGGCCTTATGAGTCATGGGGAATCAACCAGCAGGATGATGCACAGATGACGCTGGACTTCGGACGTCCGGTGGATTTTGATAAGATCGTACTTTATACAAGGGCGGATTTCCCCCATGATAACTGGTGGGAAAGCGTGACCTTCACATTCTCCGACGGAACGGAGGAGACTGTCAGCCTGGAGAAGAGCGTGGAGCCGCATGTCATTCCCTTGAAGAGGCAGGGGATTTCCTGGCTTAGCTTTGGTCAGCTTATAAAGGCAGATGACCCGTCACCGTTTCCGGCATTGACACAGATTGAGGTGTATGGGGTGGAGATGGGTGGCTGACGGATGGGGCGGTGAGTGCTGCGTCCGCGGAGCGGGCCAGGACGGGCCTTGTCCCAGTGGCGGGGCGGTCGCAGCCGGGTGGATTCCTCAGGGCGGCGGTGGCTGGGACGCTGGGTTCCGGAGGGGCAGCTTCTAAGGCCTGACAAGCTAAAAGACGGGGGAGCGGTGCTATTCGCTGGGAAATCCTGAAGGATTTTCTCAGCTCAGAGCACCTTGGATTCTTGCTTTGAGGCAAGAATCCACCCCCGTCTTTTAGCTTGCCAGAACCTAAGAAGCTGCTCCCTCCTGCACTATGCGTCCCAGCCACCGCCGCCCTGAGGAATCCATCCGGCTCCGCCCACCCCTCCTGGGACAAGGCCCGCCCTGGCCCGCTCCGCAGACTGGGGATTCCGGGCGCGATGTGTGTCAAACACGCATCTGGGAAGCAAAAATGGGTTTCTGGCGCTGATGGTTTCTTGATGGCGACATGTGTTGTGTGCTTTTGGGGCGGGCTTGACCAGTGATGGGTCAAGAGATAGGTAAGCCTGATTTTTGTATGGACTTTGACTTTGGCGTTCTTTGAGTTCTGGCTAGGTTAAGCTGGTCAGGTTTAAGCTGGTCAGGTTTAAACTGTTTCAGGTTAAATCAGATAAGGTTTTATCAGATAAGGTTCAGATGCTGTCAACTAACCAGGCCTGTCCTGGGGCTAGGTCTTTTGTGAAGATCCTTCCTTTGTCGCGGTCGTATTTGGCCTGATGGTATTTGAAGAGCATCTTGCCGTCCGGCATTGGGCCTAGTATTTCGATTTTTCCTGTTACATGGGACATGGCGTAGCGGATGCATTTGCCCTGGCCGTTTTGCAGGTACTTGGCGGCTTCTACGATTTCGTAGCCTTGCTTCAGGGGGAGCTGGAACTGGTTTTTAACTCCGGATACGGGGCGGCACTGGAAGATGTAATAGGGAATCACGCCGCAGCGTGTCAGGTCTTTTAACAGAAGCCCCAGGGTCTGGCTGTTGTCGTTTACTCCCTTTAGCAGGACGGTCTGGTTTTTGACAACGATTCCTGAGTCCAGCAGGGCCTTTATGGCTTTTCTGGCTTCATGGGTTATTTCATTTGGATGGTTAAACTGGGTAACCACATAGATCTGCTTTTTCTGTGTATAGGTTTTGAGAAGAGCCAGAAGTTCAGGGTCATCATAGATTCTCATGGGAAGGACCACAGGGGTGCGGGTGCCGAACCGTATCAGGTCCAGGTGGGGGATGGAACTGAATTGTTCCAGATACCGTCTGATGACCTGATTGCTGTTTAGGAATGCATCGCCGCCGGATATGAGGATGTTGCTGATCTCGCTGTGCTGGCTTACATAGGAAGCCATTTCCTCTATGTTGTCAGCGGTTTCATCATCGGAGATGCCTACCAGACGTTTCCGGAAACAATGCCTGCAGTACATGGCGCAGCGGTGGGTGGAAAGTATGAGCGCTGTCTGGCTGTATTTGTGCTGTAAGCCGGATATGACCGTGTTGTCCGCTTCCCCGCTGGTATCAAAGTCCCCGCTTAAGTCTGTTTCCTCAATGGATGGTATGCACATCCGGAACACCGGGTCTGTAAATGGGTTGTCCCAGTTGATTAGGGACAGGTAGTACCGCGTGACCGTCATGGGGAACTGGCTGAGTATCCTGTCAAGATGTTCTACCTGGGAATCCGTCAGGTCCATGTACTCCCTCAGTTCACTGGCTTTTGTAATATTGGTTCTCACTTCTTCTTTCCAATTCATGTAATCATCCCCTTCATTATTTAGTTCACATAAAATTATAACAGATGGAGAAACACCGTCCTATGAATAAAATATAAAGAAAGTATAAACTTTTATAAAAAAGTATAAAGTGATTTGGATTTCATTTCCATTCATGGTAATGGAAAGCGCCACACACAGCCTGGATGGCTGCATGTGGCGCTTAAAAAGGGGATATATAGCTTTACAGCAGGACAATACCGTTACCGGCACCAATCCGGTCTGCTCCGGCTTCCACCAGTTCTTTTGCAAATTCCGGTGTGCGGATGCCGCCGCTGGCCTTTACCTGGAGTCTGTCGCCTACTGTCCTGCACATGAGTCTTATGTCCTCGAGGGTGGCTCCTCCAGTGGAAAATCCGGTGGAGGTCTTTACGAAGGCAGCGCCTGCTTCCTCGGACAGCTGGCAGGCCTTTACCTTCTCCTCGTCTGTCAGAAGGCATGTCTCTATGATTACTTTTACGATGGCGGGCTTGGACGCCTCAACCACTGCCTTGATGTCATCCCTTACAAAATCCCAGTTCTTATCTTTGACAGCGCCGATATTGATGACCATGTCGACTTCATGGGCGCCGGCCTTCACGGATTGCGCGGCCTCGTATGCCTTGGCCGTGGTGAGCATGGCTCCCAGGGGGAAACCTACCACACAGCAGGTCTTGACATCGGAACCCTTTAACAGGGACGATACCAAGGGAACATGACAGCTGTTGACGCATACGGAGGCAAAGCCGTGTTCCCGGGCTTCCCCGCAGTAGCGTGTGATGGTTTCGGTCGTGGCGTCAGCCTTCAGCATGGTGTGGTCAATCATTTTTGCAATTTCCATTATTTTCTCTCCTTTTTTTACAGCAGAGCCGATTTTTGATATTAAAAGCATAGCACAAACCATAAATATTTTCAAGTGAAATCGGTTACACGAATTATGAAATGAAAAGCAGTAAAATATGATGTGATAATTGCACAAAATAGTGTAAATAATTTTGAAAAATGATGTAATTTGCACAATAAAAATATAAATTAATGTTGACAAGGGGGAGAAAATATGCTATTTTAAAATTGTAATGATGAAAGCGGTTTCAAAAAAGATTGGATGTATGGGAAGAGTGTATGAACATATATGATATTGCCAAAGAGGCAGGCGTTTCCCCGGCCACCGTTTCCAGGGTCCTGAACAACCACAGGAACGTGAAGGAGGAGACAAGGAATAAGATATTGGAAGTCATCAAGGGTAAGAATTACTCCCCCAACATGGTGGCGCGCAACCTGAGCGTGGGGATATCCAGGAACATCGCGTTTATGGTCCCGGATATTGAGAATCCGTTTTTCAGCAAGATTCTTCATGGGATATCCGACAAGGCCATGGATAATGATTACAACGTGTTCATGTTCGGTACGGCGGAGAATACGCAGCGGGAACACAAGATACTGGATTCCCTGAAGATTGAGATGATAAAGGGCCTGATCATAATCCCTGTGTCGGAGTGCGACCAGGAGACTGCTTTAAGGCTGGAAGAGTTTGAGGCCCAGGGGGTTCCGGTGGTGCTCATTGACCGGGATATCAGGAACGGAAGGTTTGACGGGGTGTTTTCCGAGGACGCGGAGGGCGCTGCCGGGGCAGTGGAGTGCCTGATACAGGAAGGCCACAGGAAGATAGCCATCATCACAGGCCCAAGCACCTCCAGGCCGGGCCATGAGCGCCTGAAGGGATATAAGAAAGCGCTGGAGAATCACGGGATACCTGTCAACAAGGATTACATCATATGCGGCAACTTCATGGAAGAGGATTCTTACAAGGCCATGATGAAGCTTCTGGACATGGATGACCCGCCCACGGCAGTATTTTCATCGAATAACATGACCACCCTGGGATGCTTAAGATGCCTGAAGGAACGCCGCCTTAAGCTGGGCAGGGACATATCGGTGGTGGGATTTGACGACATCAAGGAACTGGAATACACGGACACACATCTGACTGCCGTTACAAGACCCGTCTATGAGATGGGATGCGAGGCCATGAGGATTCTGGAGAGAAGGTTCCAGGACGGAGAGGAGATGATGGGGGAAAAGCTGATTATACAGAGGAATCTGGTAAAGACGGGCCTGATTAAGCGCGGCTCAGAAAAACATAAAGAATTTCAGGAGGAGAAACAGGATGAGTAAGGTTGCTGTATTTGGCAGTTTTGTAGTTGACCTGATGGCGAGAAGCCCGCACCTTCCGGTACCGGGGGAGACGGTGAAGGGTTCCATGTTCAAGATGGGGCCAGGGGGAAAGGGATTTAACCAGTGCGTTGCCGCACACAAGGCAGGGGCAGATGTGATCATGATGACAAAGCTTGGAAGGGACAGCTTTGCCAATGTTGCACTTGATACCATGACAGAACTGGGGATGGACAAGGACCACATCTTTTTCTCAGATGACAAGGAGACAGGAATTGCCCTGATCCTGGTGGACGAGAACACCAGCCAGAATGAGATCATCATTGTACCGGGCGCCTGCAATACCATTACCAGGGAGGAGATTGACAGTATTGAATCCATTATTAAGGAATCCGAGTATGTCCTCCTTCAATTGGAAGTGAACCAGGATGCCAATGAGATGGTGGTGGACATGGCGGCCCGCTATGGATGTAAGGTGATTGTGAACACGGCGCCGTATTCCGCCATAACGGATGAGTTCCTGTCCAAGGTTTACATGGTGACGCCCAACGAGGTGGAGGCAGAGGAACTGACCGGTATCCCGGTATCGGATTTGGAGTCCGCCAGGAAGGCGGCAGGGTTCTTCTATGACAAGGGTGTGAAGAAGGTCATCATAACCCTTGGATCAAGGGGGGTATTTGTTTCATCGGACGGCAGGGAAGAGATTGTGCCCGCATTTAAGGTGGATGCCGTTGATACTACCGGGGCAGGGGACGCCTTTAACGGAGGCCTCCTGGCAGCCCTTGCGGAGGGGAAGGATATATGGGAAGCAGTGCGGTTTGCCAATGGACTTGCTGCGTTGTCGGTCCAGAAGCTGGGGACCACCCCGTCCATGCCGGTGCGTGAGGACATAGATGCATTTTTAGAGAGAAACTAAGCGCCTGGGGAACAGACGCTGAGTGACAGAATGAGGAGGAAATGAATATGTTAAAAGGTATACCTACAAGAATCAGTTCAGACCTGTTAAAAGCCCTGGCCGACATGGGCCATGGGGATTTACTCATCATCGCGGATGATTTTTATCCGCCCATCACCAAGACCCCGGGCGGGGTCAGCATACAGGCCAAGGGCAACAGCGCCGCGGATATGATTGAGGACATCTTAAAGCTGATGCCTCTGGATGTGGATTACTGCGAATATCCGGTGGAATACATGATTCCTGACAAGGACTCCGGCATTTCCATGGACAGGCCAAAGGTGTGGGACGATGCAATTGATGCAGTGGTTAAGAACGGGTATGCGCCGAAGATTGTGGGGGAGATTGAGCGCAGTAAGTTTTATGAGAAGGCCGGCCGGGCTTATGTGACCGTGTGCACCAGCGAACGCCAGCCTTACGGATGCTTTATCTTGCAGAAGGGTGTCATGTAATGTAACCAATGATTGTTGGGGAACAGTCGTTTATTTAGAGAAGGAGGATTAACTTATGAAGAAAGGTTTAGCAAAGAAAGCAACATCAGTCCTGCTGGCATCAGCCATGGTATTATCGCTGGCTGCATGCGGAGGCAAGAAGGCGGACGCACCGGCATCCACCGCTGCACCGGCTGCCCAGGACACCAAGGCAGAGGCTAAGGCGGAAGATACCAAGGCCCCGGAATCAGCAGAAGGCAAGACCTACAGCATCATTTATTTGACGCCGTCCACCGCGTCCCAGTTCTGGACCTATGTGGGCATTGGGATTGAGAACGCCATGAAGGACATGGAGGAGAAGGAAGGGGTTAAGATTGAATTCTCCACCGTGGGACCGGCTGAGGAAAGCCAGACAGAGGACTATGTAACTGCATTTGAACAGTGTATTGCCAAGAAACCGGACGCAATCGTCACAGCCACTCTTGCTATCGACGCAACGGTCCCGAAGGCAAAGGAAGCAACCCAGAACGGGATTGTGCTGAACTTTGTCAACTGCGGCCTTGGGGTTGGGGATGACGGCGCCCATGAGGAGGACTACAACCAGTTCTATTACTGCTCCAATGACACCATCGGGGAGATGGCTGCCCAGGCCTTTCTGGATGCAATGGATGCCAAGGGGATGGACAAGACCAAGGGAACCATCGGCATCAACATGAACGTTGAGAACGAGGCGTTGAACCACCGTATCCAGAGCTTCCGCGACTACATGGCAGCCAATGCCCCCGAACTTACCCTGACCGATACATATTACAACGGCAACGTGGTGGAGACATCACAGGCCAATGCTGAGAATATCATTTCCACCTTTGGTTCAGAACTGATCGGTATGTATTCCGGCAACAACATTACCGGCGACGGCGTGTGCCTGGCAGTACAGGCAGCCGGAATCGGCGACAAGATTGTTTCCGTTGCAGTTGACTCAGATGACACTGAGATTGCTGCTCTTGGAAATGGTTCCCTGGATGCAATCATTGTCCAGGATGCCTACGCACAGGGCTACAAGTGCATGGAGAATGCCATTCAGACGTTAATTAACGGGTCAAATCCAGAGTCCGCCAAACAGGTGAACTGTCCTCCTGTTGTCATCACAAGTGCCAACATGAATGATAAGGATATGCAGGATCTCCTTGATCCGACACGTCTCAAAAAGTAATCCATGGGTTTCAGTTACTGTTAAAAGGAGGCTGTTTTAGGACTGCCTCCTTTTTATAAAAGGGGATAAGTCAATGCAGGATACGATTTTAAAGATTGAACATATCAGTAAGTTTTATCCCGGCGTGACGGCACTGAATGATGTCAGCTTCGAGATAAAAAAAGGCGAGGTCCGTGCACTGGTAGGCGAGAACGGAGCCGGTGACCGTGTTATAATAAGACCAAGTTAGCAAGGAACCCAATGAAATCAAGGGTTTGCGGCTACTTTGGTCTTAATTTATTATACCACAATCGAACTGCTTTTTCATTAAAAATCCAGTGTCGTTTTCCAAAGAGTGGGATATTTTAAGGCTAGGGGTCGCAACCGGGTGGTTTGGGACCTGCTTATACTTAGTCCTATTCCAAATATCCTTTTCTTTTGCTTCGTCCGAAGTAAAAACTCTCTTTCGGGAGAACAGCGCTGTTAAAAATAAATGAATATAGAGGACTAAGTGAAGCAACTTTGTTAGCTGACCTTAGTCCTCTTATGCATTTTAGGAGGAAAAGGGTATGCAGATACTATTTATTGTGATTATTTTTTTGATAGTGTTGCCAATGGTCGTAAGTATTTCGTTGGCTGTGACAGCAAAGAAATCAGACGAAAGATTACGCACCATCTGTACTTCTCTTGAAAAGAAGGGCAGGTGAGCGTGATGCGAGAGTATACGACAGGAAATCGAATCGTAGATGCAAGTGCCGAAATCAGTATTACCGGCAACATTACACCACAAGCATGGTATAAGACGATTGTTAAAGAGACGGGAAAACCGCATTTGGCTGCAATCGTTATATTATCAGATATTGTCTATTGGTATCGTCCTACTGAATTGAGGGACGAAAGCACTGGACAGATCATTGCAATTCGTAAAAAATTTAAAGCTGATTTACTCCAGAGAAGTTATCAACAGATTGCGGAACAGTTTGGATTGAGTAAAAAAGAAGCTACTAATGCAATCATCTTTTTGGAGAAATTAGGCGTAATAAAAAGAGTATTCAGGACAATAAACTTGAATGGACTTGTTGTAAATAATGTACTGTATATTGAGTTGATTGTTGAGAAATTGAAAGAATTAACGTATCCGCACTGTTATGATGCCCCTATCCCTTCTATGGGAGACAGGGGGGAAGACATTGTAGAGGAAATCGTTGAAGGACAGTGCTTTACTGTGAATAATAGTGAGATGGCAGTCATTGGTGAGGGAGCTGTCTCCCCAAAAAGAGAGAGGGTATCACCCAAAAAAGAGATACCTGCCACGCCGCAAAATAGCAGGTGCCACTTTTCAGAAGGTACAGCACTATCTGGTAACAGGCAGACAAATACAGATATTAACACAGATATTTCAACGACAGATTATACCAATCCAGTCCAGTCCTATCAAAAAACGTTACAGGCATTTAGAGAAAAGATTGGATACGATGCGTTATGTATTGATCGTCCCTTTGATATTGATCGTCTGGATGAAATTGTGGGAATTGCAGTTGACGTACTGACTTCAACGAAGGATACGATTCGTATTAACCAGGAAGAAAAACCAACAGCCATTGTTAAATCGGTGTTTTGGAAATTAGATATGTTTAGAATACAGTTTATTTTAAATAACCTGTCAGAGACGAAAACAAAAATCAGGAATATGCGTGCAGTGTTGCTAACCGCCTTATATAATGCGACATTCACATTAAGTAATTCCGTTATGAATCAAGTGGTGATGAATGGTGACATCTCCCCTCAATATGCATGAGCAAAGGGGGTGATGAGCAGTTACTAGGGTTAGACAATTACGCATAGAGAAGAATTTGACACAGTGGGAATTGGCGGACAAGCTGGATATCAGTCTCCGCACATATCAGAGAATTGAATACGGGCAACAAAAGCCGTCCTACAAAGTCATTTTAGTCTTGCAAAAGATATTTAACGAGAATATTGAATCTATCCTGCAGGAATTATAACTGCCAAATAAGAAGTGGAGGAAAATATGTTTGATATTAACAAGCTGGAGGTAATGGACATAGTATTTGCCGATGAAGCACATGAGCGTTTCTTTTATGAAAAGGTGCGGGAACTTCCAAATTCACGCAGGGACAGTGAAGAAATTGCTATGATATATACTCTTGGTATCTGTGACAAGACAAGGGCAGCTTTTTCAAATATTGTGGATCAAAGAACTTTTCAGGTGAATCCGTTGGTTTTATTCGCTGGGTGGCAGACATCTGCTTCTGTGAAGGTAACACGGCTGGCGATTAACCTCTATACTGGATTTTCGCAGGAAGTAAAACGGGACGATTCAATAGAAGGATATCATATAGGGGAAGACAGTTCAGATTATGCTGTTGAAGAAATCTTTGATTGCCCATATGCAAAATATTTTCTGGAAGCCGTTAAACTGCGTTATGACATATAGAGGAGGTAGAAACGATGAAAATGTATAAGATTGACCAAATCATGGAGTTATTACAGTTAGGAAAAGAATCAGAAGATTGCTATGTGGGTTTTGAGAATAATGACAAGGGAAATCTTGTTATTATATTAAAGCAACATGAACCAGATTGGGAAGATGATGAGGGTTTCGGAGAAGCGGTTGAAGAAGTCGAACTTTTGGAACATTCTGGAGAATATTAAACATAAGGAGGAGACAGTCATTATGGATAGAGAAATACTTGGAATCGACCATGGTAACAGACAGATGAAAACGGCGAATACCGCATTTTTGTCTACAGTAACACAGAATAAGGTGAAGCCCAGTAATCTAAATCAGATTTTGGAGTTTAAAGGTAAGTATTACTCAATCGGTGGCAGTAGGGAAGATGTGGATACAAAAGTTGATAAAACAGTGGACGATGATTACTACATTCTCACATTGGCATCACTTGCCGCTGAATTGAAAGCCAGAGGAAAGAATCAGGCGGCGGTCAGGCTGGCTACAGGATTACCACCGAGGTGGTATGAATCGCAAATGAAAGCATTCAGGAAATACTTGGGCAGGGAAAGGGAGTTATCTTTTCGTTATCAGGGAGAAGGGTTCAATGTCTTTCTGGAAGGCGTGAGCGTATATATGCAGGGGTTTGCAGCAATCACAGATATATTGGCAGAGACACAGGGAAAATCCTGCCTTCTGGTAGATATAGGAGGAGGAACCGTTGATGGAGTTCCAATAGAAAATATGCGACCCAGTGGAGCACAGCCTATTATAGATAATAATGGTACAATAAAGTGTATATCCAATGTAAATGAGGCATTAATGGCTGAGTTTGGGGAAAAAGCCAAACCATATATCATTGAAACGATAATGCGGACAGGTACATATGCGGGTGACGAAGCCTATCTTCGTGTAATCCGAAAGGCATTGAACCAATATACGGAATACATCTATAGCTTGATAAAAAAGCACGGATACAATCTGCATTTGGAAAAAATAATCTTTATGGGTGGAGGAGCCGCAATCATGCAGAATTTTGGTGATAACGAGGGTAAGGACGTAATCTGTATTCCGGATATACATGCAAATGCAAGAGGATATGAAGAAACTTTAAAGAGCATATGGAAGGCCAGGCAGAATATGGCCGGTTAAGGAGGCCATAAATGGACGATAAATATGTTACAACGCTTCGGCTTTATAAAAATAACCCGGTACATTTCCAGGCACTTACCTGTCTGGAAGAGTACAACCGGGAGCTGTTTACTTCTCAAAATGACTATATTGCCGAGGCGGTAATCTATTATTCAGAGTATCTGAAGCAGAAGGCTGAATATGAGAAATTGGAAAGTATCCTCTCAAACATAAGAGAGCAAGAGGAATACTTCCGTGAACTGACAAAACGTGCATTGGAAGACGTACTGAGATCAGTGCAGACGACTACTATTCCTGCAGTTACTGGAAGTGACACGAAAGCAAAAGAGGAACAGGAACCCCAAAGTGAGAGTGAACGATCAGCGGAGACGGCGAACCAGGCGACAGAAAAGGATTTTAATCTGCTTAATTTCTATAGTTCATTCACTGGATTTGAAGACGAAGGAGAAGATTGAATATGACCATATTATGTGCTATGATAAAATTTATAGGAAAATTATTACTTGGAATTGCGTATGCAATATTAAAAGTTGTATCATTTAGTGTCAAAGTGATAGGCTGTATGTTTTTATTTGTATTTCATATTTTCATGCTTTTAGTAGACATGGGAACCCCTTCCTAATAAGTCAAGGAGAGTACAATTATGGCTATTTGTAAAATTTGTGGCGGAGAAATGCTGGAACATGTGGGTTGTAAAATAGGGATATGCAATTGTAATGGAAAGAGTTACCCGCGTATCATTTTTGGTGCAGAGAAAAGGTTTGAGGATGTATTTGGCGAAGATGATATCTGCCCAGATTGTTTTGCGCCATTTGGGAGTTTTCACCATTTGGGCTGTGATATAGAGGAATGTCCGGTATGTGGAGAAGCAATTTATGGTGATTGCGAATGCCAGTTGATTCTTCCCGATTTAGCGGATATGGAAGAAATGTTAAAGTAATAGTGAATAATGAGTATCACTGTGGTAGGCTGATTCGTCAGCCTGCTTTTTTTTGCGCTTTTCTTGGTACTTATAATGAAAAATAAATGAAGCGGGGTAGTGTAAAGAACATGTCTGGATGCTTTACCAGGAGATTGTAGGGCGGTACTACACTCCGCAATAAAGGGAACCATTTCCAAAGATTAATAAGTTGACCAACCAATTGAAAAGAAGAGGAGGAATAGGAAGCGAATATAAGAGTTTTTACAAAAAAGTAAGAGGTAACGAAGGAGACAAATGCAAATACAGTGTACGACTGGATACGTATGGATGTGGCTGTCAGCACGATTGTGATTATTGTTATGCACGGTCACTTCTGTCTTTTCGTGGATTTTGGAACCCATCAGCGCCGAGCATCGCAGATATTGATAAGATTAAGAGGAAGATTCGGAAGATACCTCCGGGAACCATCCTGCGCATGGGTGGAATGACAGACTGCTTTCAGCCTTTTGAAGCGGAACATCATGTGACTTATGAGACAATCTGTGAAATGAACCGGTGTGGTGTTGGATATCTGATTGTAACAAAATCCCATTTGATCGCACAGCCCGAATATCTGGAAATTTTGGACAAGGATCTGGCCCATATACAAATCACGGTCACGACTTTAGATGATAACAAGGCTTTGACCTATGAAAAAGCAAGTATCCCATCAAAAAGAGTAGAGGCAATAAAAAAATTGC
Organism: Enterocloster sp. OA13; assembly: GCF_022440595.1. NCBI lineage: Bacteria > Bacillati > Bacillota > Clostridia > Lachnospirales > Lachnospiraceae > Enterocloster > Enterocloster sp. OA13. The sequence continues at coordinate 238,909 of NZ_JAKNTF010000001.1, forward strand.
AATCTGCGGGATATGATGTGTCAATCCGGTTAAGCCCCTTGATTGAGGATTTCATGGACTTTGACAGCCTAAATTCATTAGGGATCAATCGCTGTGTTGTGGAATTTTTGCGTGTCAATAGCTGGATCAAGAGCTGGCTGCACGATGTTGATTTCAGTGGGTACAGGTTAAAACAAGGAGGATACTGCCACTTACCACTGGAAAAAAAGATGGAAATCATCAAGAAGATCAGGATACCGGAGATAACAGTTTGCGAAGATGTAACAGAACATTATGAGTATTGGAGAGATAACTTCAATCCAAATAAGGATGATTGCTGTAATCTGCGATTACATAACGGATGATGAAATAAAGAAGTGGAAATGAAAGTTCCTTTAAATATATGCTGACAGGCAGGAAGGGCGTGAAGATGAACCGGATTCGTGACGAACCTAAATCGTAAGGGAAATGACTTGAGTGGGTTACTGAACTTTAGCAGAAAAGGGGAAACCGTTGGATAAAAAAAGTTTTGAGTATGGTGGATATCATTTTTATCCATTAAGGACATTTGAGGATAAAGATGGCGATTTTATGGAACGCGCATGCAAACTGCGGGATGACCGGGAACTAGGGATGACATCCACTGATGAACCATGGAGAAAATATGCATATGATTATGAAGCTTTTTATAAAGCTGCCGGCGGCAAGAAATATGATATTTTTCTATGTGAAGAAAACCGCAGGCAGTACGTACCGTGCGGTCATGGCTTGCAGGAATTTGTTAATGCCCCGATCAAGAGTAAAAATAACAGGGCAGTCCGCTGAGAGTATGATGGCGCGGGTATTAAGAAAAACACATGGAATGGGCTGATCTTCAGTCCGTTTTTATTTTTGAAAATCAATTAAATTAGAAAACCAGTAGGAGGTATGTAAATGAAAACAAAGATGAGAAACTATCTGATCGCTAAGGTAATGAAGGTAAAAGCGGCTATTAACAACAATAAGGCGGAGGGGTTCGTTGATACGGCCATCAAAATTTTAATGGCTGTTGTGATTGGAGCGCTGCTTCTGGCAGGGCTGTATGCACTGTTTGGTGATACAGTGCTGCCAACATTAACACGGCGTATTACTGAAATGTTTAACTATGCTGGATAGAAAGGCAGTTCAAACAATTGTATTTTTGCTGTTGCTTTTGCTGGCATCTGTCACGGACTTAAAGAAGAGAATCGTGCCGGATCTGTTATGTATGCTAATTGCATTAACCGCCGCTATTTCTTTTCGTCCAGAACAGTTATGGGGGATTTTCAGCGCACTCCCATTTCTTCTTGCAGCAGTTTTTTGCGGAGGAATGGGGGGCGGTGATATCAAACTGATGGCAGCCGCAGGACTTGTCCTGGGACTTCCAGCAGGGATTTTTGCAACTATTTTGGGATTATTACTGGTACTTGCTTATTCTGTGTTTTTGAAAATATGTAAGAAAACCCAGGTTATCGCAGTGCCGTTAGTACCCTTTTTATCGGCTGGGTGTGCAGCGGGGTATTTGATTGGATAGGAGGATGGAATGAAAAGAAAAGCATTTTATTGTATTTGTGTAGCGGCTCCAATTACCTTTGTGGGTGCTGTCCTGGCATTTTACAGATGCCGGAGGAAAAAGAGATACTTAGTGAGGTAATCACGGCGGCAGGTATTCCCTGCCGCATTTAAAACGATAATTTTGATTTGATTGAAAGGAATGGATAATAAGTATGAAAATATTAAAAAGCCGTACCGTGCTTGGAGTAATATGCATTGTGGTATCACTGCTCATTTGCTTCGGAGTTACCCCTTTATTTAATAAAGAGGTCAGTAAAAAGGTAGAAATCGTGCGGGTGGTAAAGGATATAAAAATCGGGGATAAAATCACTGGCGATATGGTCAGGACTGTTGAGGTGGGAAGTTTAAATCTGCCGTCTGAAGTCATGAAAAATAAAGAAAATGTCATTGGGAAATATGCATCTGCAGATATGGCTCCAGGCGATTATATCATTAATAGCAAGGTCGCAGACGAACCGGCTGCGGAGAATGCCTACTTATATAATTTATCAGGAGAGAAACAGGCAATATCCGTGTCGGTCAAATCTTTTGCAACGGGGTTATCCGGAAAACTCAAATCTGGTGATATTGTATCTGTGATTGCACCGGACTACCAGAAGCAAGGCGAAACAGTGATTCCTCCCGAACTCAAATATGTCGAAGTTATTGCTGTAACTGCAGGCAGTGGCTACGATGCCAATACAGGAGAAGAAGACCCGGAGGAAAAGGAACTGCCCAGTACGGTGACACTCTTGGCAACACCGGAACAGAGCAGGATACTCGCCATGATGGAGAAGGACGGGAACCTGCACATATCTCTTGTATACAGGGGAACAAAAGAAAATGCAGCAAAGTTTATTACAGAGCAGGAACATGCTTTGCAGGAACTTTACCCGCCGGAAACGGAGGCGGCGGAAGCGGAAACTGGACAGCCCGAGGAACAGATAGAAGGGAGTGCAGAATAAATGCTGAACTTTAAAATCAAAAAGCGCGCAAATCAGCCTGAGAGCGAGGAAGTGCATGAGGTGGGAAAACATCAGGCCCAGATACTGGCTGTCTGGGGTAGCCCTGGATGCGGAAAGACTACGGTTTCTGTGAAGATTGCAAAACACTTAGCGGAAAAGAAGAAAAATGTAATTCTTGTGCTGTCCGATATGACTTTACCCATGATGCCTTGTATCTGTCCAATGGACGAGTTAGAAAACATATGGTCCCTTGGCAATGTACTGGCAGCGCCACATGTTACAAAAGGGCTTATAGAAGAAAACTGTATTGTCCACAAAAAAATAAAGTATCTGGCAATGCTTGGCATGTTAAGAGGGGAAAATGAATACAGCTATGCCCCCTATGAAGCGGAACAGGCTTTGGAATTTCTTACAGGGCTGCGGGAATTGTCCTCATACATTATTATTGACTGTAGCAGTTATATATCTAACGATATTTTATCGGCAGTTTCTCTAATGGAAGCAGATGCTGTTCTGCAGATAGTAAATTGCGACCTTAAATCTATCAGTTACCTGGCAAGTCAGTTACCGTTACTTCAGGAACCAAAATGGAGAATAGAGAGGCATTTAAAAACGATCAACAACATAAAGGGGCAGGAAGCCATTAACCATATGGAACAGGTGCTTGGAAAAGTAAGTTTTCAGATTCCGTCTGCATCCGAAGTTACGGAACAGGGGATGGCTGGGAATTTGTTGATTGGTCTGGAGGGGAAAAAAAGCCGTGGTTTTAAAAATGAAATAGATAAGATTGTTAAGGAGGTATATGGATGTTAGGGGAAAGAAAGACGCGAGGAGTATTTAATGAGGGAAAAAATTCAGAGTGGGGTTCGCGGATGCAGGAACTTATGCCAACACAGGCAGCCCCAGTGGAGCCGGTTGCAAGAGAGCCGGTAGAAGTGGTGAGTAAGAGTGCAGATGACCTCTTTTTTGCAGCCGTGGAGGGGAAAGATTTTGCAACGGTGCTACAGGAGGTACAGGAACACATTGCCAGCCGTTACAGCTCCCTTTTGACTGATGGAAATAATGATGATGTAAAAAGGCAGATGAAGCGTTACATTACTAAATATGTTCAGGAAAACCGGGTTGCAGTTCAGGGAATGTCAAATCAGGAACTTGTTGACAACCTATACACGGAAATGGCGGAGTTTTCTTTTCTAACAAAGTACATTTTTGGAGAGGGAGTGGAAGAAATAGACATTAATAGCTGGAAGGATATTGAGATCCAGTACAGCGGTGGTGGGACTGAAAAGTTGGAAGAACATTTTGACAGCCCTTCTCATGCTATTAATGTGATCCGCAGGATGCTCCATGTTTCAGGAACTATCCTTGATGATGCAAGTCCTGTGGTGACTGGAACACTGGCTAAAAATATCCGTATAGCGGTGTTAAAAACTCCAGTTGTAGATGAAGAGGTAGGTCTTGCCGCTTCAATCCGAATCGTAAATCCCCAGAGTATGAAAAAGGAGGATTTTATTTCTGGTGGAACTGCCACGGGAGAGATGTTAGACTTTTTGAGTGAATGTATTCGGTATGGAATTTCGGTGTGTGTTGCAGGTGCTACAAGTTCCGGAAAAACAACGGTGGCCGGCTGGTTGCTTACTACAATCCCTGACCGGAAAAGAATTTTTACTATTGAAAATGGTAGCCGTGAACTTGATCTAATAAGGGAGGAAAGTGGAAAAGTGTTAAATTCCGTTGTCCACACTCTTACAAGAGACAGTGAGAATGACCGGCAGCGAATTGACCAGATTGCCCTTTTGGATATTGCGCTTCGATTTAATCCTGATATTCTGGTGGTCGGAGAAATGAGAGGGGCGGAAGCAAACGCCGCCCAGGAAGCTGCAAGAACTGGTGTGGCGGTGGTTACAACCATCCATTCCAATTCGTGTGAGGCTACATACCGCCGTATGGTGTCCTTGTGTAAGCGTGCCGTGGATATGTCGGACGAGACATTGATGGGATATGTGACCGAAGCATACCCTATCATAGTCTTTTGTAAGCAGTTGGAAAACCGGCAGAGGGTAATCATGGAGATTATGGAATGCGAGATAAAGCCTGACGGTACACGGAGATATCGTCCACTGTATCAGTACGAGATCATGGAGAACCAGTTGGAAGGAGATTATTTTGTGGTTAATGGGAAACACAGGGTAATGAATTCCATTTCGGATGGGCTTTATAAGCGTTTGCTGGAGAATGGGATGCCAATGGAGACACTTAACCGGTTCCGTTCAAAGGGAGAGGGAGGAGAGGAATCTTGACAAGTATACAGCTTCTTGCATGCCTTGGTATGATAGTGGGTGGATTTCTTCTTTTGGGGATTCGACCAATAGAATTTACAGATGGACTGTTCGGCTTTCTGGCAAAAGAACCTGAGAATATTCGGAATGAAATCCATACAGTAACAAAAAGGAAAAAAGCAAGATTTCTGAAAAAGGCAATCATTGAGGCACAGCAGGTACTTAAAATGACGGGTAGGGAAAAGCAATTTTCGGTTATTTGTGCTGCCGCCCTGGTGTTGTTTGCTGTGGGGGCCTCGGTTGCCATCATGATTGGAAATTTTTTTCTGGCTCCGGTGATGGCTGTTGGATTTATGTTCTTCCCTTTTTGGTATGTAATTCTGTCAGCCAGTAATTACAAAAAAAATGTAGCCGCAGAGCTGGAGACAGCATTAAGCGTTATTACGACGGGCTATCTGCGGACGGAGGACATTCTAACTGCGATAGAGGAAAATATTCAGTATTTGAATCCGCCAGTCCAGAGGGTATTCCAGGATTTTATTGTGCGGATCAACTTAGTAAATCCGGATGTTCATGAAGCACTAAAGGAGTTGAGGGAGAAAATTGATAATGATGTATTCCGCGAATGGTGCGATGCCCTGTGTGATTGTCAGTATGATCGGAGTTTGAAGACAACATTGACACCAATCGTAACAAAATTAAGCGATATCCGTATCGTCAATGCTGAACTGGAATATTTGATTGTGGAGCCGAGGAAAGAATTTATCACGATGGCAATCTTTGTGATTGGTAATATCCCGCTGCTTTATTTTCTCAACAAGAGCTGGTATGACACTTTGATGCACACACCAATGGGACAGGTGATACTTGCCATTACTGCGGCAATCATCTTTGTCTCTACTGCGGTCGTTGTCAGGCTGACAAAACCGATAGAATACAGGAGGTAGGGAGATGTCAGTGTTATTACTGTTATTATTTGGAGGATTTCTCTTTCTGGGAATGTTCTTCCTGGCAGCGGATTTGTTAAAAATGCCATATATGAAGACAGAAAAGGCATTACTGGACAGGGGAAGAAATAGTAAAAAAGGGTCGGCGGCGTTAGATACGTTTTTACTGCAAGGAGCCATGAGATTGTCTCATGTAATCCGAATGGACGAATATCGGAAAAGCCGAATGAAAAATGTGCTGAAAGCAACAGGGATTAATATGACACCGGAAGTATATCAGGCGTATGCACTTACAAAAGCTGGTTTACTGATGGCTGGCATTATTCCGTGTTTGTTTCTTTTTCCGCTCCTAACACCTGTTATTGTGTTTCTTGCTGTCATGGTTTACTTTAAGGAAATTCAGCGCGCAGACGAGATGTTAAAGACGAAAAGAAAGTCAATTGAAGACGAACTGCCACGTTTTGTTGCTAATCTTGAACAGGAGCTGCAGAATAACCGTGATGTGCTTTCAATGGTAGAGAATTTTAGAAAAAATGCCGGTGCGGAATTTGGGGAGGAGCTAGGTGTACTTGTGGCAGACATGAGATCCTCCAGTTATGAGGCGGCACTTACTCGATTTGAAGCACGGTTAAACTCTCCAATGTTGTCTGATGTTGTCAGAGGACTGATTGGGGTTTTGCGTGGAGATAACAGCGTGGTATATTTCCAGATGCTTGCTCATGATTTTAAACAGCTTGAATTACAGAAATTAAAAAGTGAGGCCCAGAAAATACCGCCTAAAATCAGGGTTTTTTCGTTTCTCATGCTTATGTGCTTCTTATTGACTTACCTTGCGATTATCGTGTTTGAAATCATTAAGTCATTAGGAGGTATGTTCTAGCTCCAAATGAAAGGAGGTCAAGGAACTTGAAAAAAATATTAAAAACTAATCGTGGAGAGGGATATATAGACATATGCGTACTGGTATTGTGTGCCATGCTGGTGATTGCATTGGCGGTCAGCGTATTTCCGGTTTTTTTGGCTAAGAATCAGTTAGATACATTTGCTGTGGAATTGTGCCGTGAGGCTGAAATGAGTGGCAGAGTCGGAACTGAGACCACTAGGCGGGAACAGGTATTACGAGAAAGGACCGGACTAAATCCTAAAGTTGAGTGGTCAAAAAAGGGTAATATCCAACTAAATCAGGAGATTACTGTAAAATTGACGTTGCAGCGGGACCTTGGGTTATTTGGGAATTTTGGTTCCTTTCCAATTACCTTAAGGGCTAGTGCTACAGGAAAGAGTGAGGTATATCATAAATGAAGCGCCTGATTTGCTGTTTAAAAGATAGGCGTGGTTCCTCTTTCCCATTTGTGATTGCGGTTACATTGGTATTGATGTTAATAATGTGCGGATTTTTGGAGTTTTATCGGCTAAAGATCATAGCCAATGGCGTAAGGGACGCGGCACAGGAGGCTATCATGATAACTGTAAATGATAATTATGCAAACGTTTATCACGGTGTCAGGGAAGGATACAGTGGAGGATATCAGCCCAATAATGGAGGTTTTAAGTATAGTGTAGATAAAGGAAATGTGCTGTCAAAAATGGATAAAATCCTTGGAACAAAAGTTGAATCCGGGCGGCATGTAAAATATACAGGTGGGGTTCTGGAATATAGCATATCGGATTTAAGTGTTACTGCACGTAATGCGCCGCTTGCACCTGGAACACCGGAAAATGAACAGAGATTTGAAATTGATGCAATCGTAACATTAAAAGTACCGGTCCAGTTTGCGGGAAAACGTCTACCTGAAATGAAAATCAGGCTAAAAGTGCAGGCTGGATATATAGAAGTGTTTTAGAATTCAATAGACAGAATTGGAAAAATGTAGTATGTTTGATGCGACAGAATGTGAACCAGGAAGGAGAACTATATGAATGATAAAGTGAAAAAAGGTATGATTATTGCGGGTTGCGTGGTGTGTTGTGTTATTCTTGCAGTGATGATTGCAAGTAATTTCAGAAAGCCAGCAAAAACAAAGGATAAATTAGCAGAGAGCCAGTCTACAGAAATAGAAGTGAAACCGGAAATCAAAAAGTCCGAATTAGACAAGAAGTCAAAAGAGACTGAAAGTAAAGAAGAGGAATCGAAGAAAGAACCGGAGACTACGGAGGAGCAGAAAGAATCAGAGGAGGAAAAAGAGGGAAATAAGGACAACGGGCAGCCTGTACAGAATATTCAGCCCAGAGTGACTAAACCGGAAGAACCAGATCCAGAAGTATTAAAAAATCCTAATCAGAAACCAGATGGGGAGAGCGTGCAGGGCACGCCGGTTCCGGAAAACCATGATGAAGTAAAACAGCCGGAGACAGACACGGTTCCTGGAGCCGCACCAGAAGGTGAGTCACAGGAAGGAAAAATATATGCCCCAGGCTTTGGATGGATTGATGACATTGGGGAAGGGGAAGGCATTGAAGACAGTAACATTTATGAAAACGGTAATAAAATTGGGATAATGGATTAATTATCAATAGGTTGGTTAAATAGATGCATGACAGAAAGGCTATGAATTGTAGCGCCCTCCTGCTAAGCATAGAGAGAAATCAAAGATATAAATTTTATCGTTCGGCACAGCTATTTATGGCTGTGCTTTTTCATTGGAAAGGAGAACATTTGGGAATTTGAAAAGCAGAATAAGTTGGCTGACAAGGATTGTACTGTTCAGCCTGTGTTTTTTGATCATGTCGGTTCCAGCGTATGCGGCAGGGGAAGGTAATGTGGACGGCGGAGGCGGCAGCATGGGACAAGGTTCTTCGCAAAATTTTTGGTCCCCAGGTGATGAAGGGGTACGTGTATCGGTGATAAGTACAAGTGACCATAAAGTAGTAGGCACGCCTATTGACCTTACCAATAAAAGCCCATCTGATATTAGGCTTCATTTTGGAAAGGTGAGCAAGATGTCTTATACATCAGGTCATGGAATTGGTATATCCGGTTCAAGATACCAGTACATAAGACCAGCACAGAGACTTCCTATAATTATAAGTTCACAAAGTCTGGGACCATCAAGTATTGCGGAAATAAAGCGGTACTTTACGGACGAGCAGACGATACGTGGGATAGCAGGTTATATGGGAATAGATTTTGATATACTTATCAGCGGCGAGTACAGAATTATGATAGAGCCGATTGCGTATGTGACATTGCAGGGAGTAAGAGTTGCTATGACAGCAACGGAAGCGGCTTTATATGATGAGGTTGCAGGCGGGGTGGTATATTCCTGGTTACGTTCAGTTACCTTTCAAAATCTGCCCCTTGCAATGTTTCTCGAAAAATCTGATTTAGGATATCCTGCGTGGAACGGTCCAACTACCGGATTGCGTTCACATCAGGAAATCAAAACTTCGTTGGGACTTGGAATCATACGTTTTAATGGGGAGTTGCCAGAACCATCACCGGAGGTTACGACTTTTGATTATGAATACCGCACTAACACGGAGGTTATCACCAGTATCCGCGTGAGTGGCGGTCAAAGTGATCCGGACCATAAGGTATCTGTGACATTTAAAATACAAGGGAGAAATTATAAGGTGGACAGCGTATATTATCCCGAGGGAGGAAGTCAGCTTGCCTGGGTTCGGTGGACAACACCATCTACAGAGCAGACTATGGAAATTCCAGTAACAGTAAGAGGTGGTGGCCGTACAGACAAAGGGACTATACGGGTTAAGATAGTAAACCTGGACAAGAATCCACCGCCGAATCCAGTTGCAGATGACCGTAATGACAGTTATGCGAGGCCGGCAGTTCCATCAAAGAGTCAGCAAACGTCCGCTGATTGGAGTATTTGGCGACCATACTGGTATTCTTACTGGGTATGGCATAGTGGTGACGATGATGATGATGGATACTGGTGTGATCATGGCTGGTGGAAGTTCAATATTGATAGATATCATGCAAGTTTGAACGCAACAATGCGCGTCCAGCCAGATGATAAATCCCCTACGGCCCATGGCAAAACATTAAAAAGCGGATACGGATTTAACGAATATGTGAACAGTTCTGTGAGCACGAATCAGTCCAGTGCCGTGACTGGAGCCCAAAATGCCGTGACGTATTTTCCGGAGTTTCAATACAAGAAATACTGGCGTTTATTGGAGCGGATGTCGGGTGGGTATCATTCCGAATTTGAGTTCAAAAAAAATCAATACAGTACATTTAAGCGGAGGACACATTTCACTCCGATATGGATGCCAGATGGCAAATATACACCCTATACATGGTTAATAGATGCCTGGACACCAGCAGGAATGTTATCACTAAACCTGACCGATAATCTGACAATCAGCGGTAATTTGTGGACGGACTGGCATATCGCACCACAGAGACTAGATTAAAAAATAAAGTAAAAATAAATAAACAGTTACCAAAGAGGGAGACGCAGAGATCTTCCTCTTTTTGTTATTAGGAAGGAATGAAGTGGCATGTACGATAAAAACAAAACTTTGGATACCCTGAAAAATGAAATCTTCTTGTCAAAAGACAACCTGTATCTAGCGGAGGAAGCGTTAAATTCTGATCAGATACCCTATGAAACGGTAAAGAAGATTATGGAGGTTGGAGGATATAGAAATAAAATAAATGCTTTGCGCAAAGCGTATTTGATGGGTGTAAATTTTGACAACCTTATCGGTCTTGTACATGATTCAGACGGCCCGGAGGAAATCAGGTCAATAGCTGGGGCACTGGAACGGAAACTGGAAATCCAGAAAATTCAGATTGTGGCAGATGGAAAACACGATTACAGACAAATGGATTTAGTGTTTTATGGGTTTTATACTGGCAGAAGCATACAGGAAATGGAACTGGCAACAGATAACCGGTTTGATGAAGAGCAGATTGAAGAAATCCTGTCGGGTTTTCGCTATGGGCTTGCCTATGAACAGGTGGCATTTTATGCGAAAGAAGAATTTGATTGTTACCAGATGCGGACCATAAAAAGGGCGTTTCTGTACGATAATCTGACAGTGGAGGAGGCGGCAATATTTGCTTTACCCAGTAATAACACAAAGAAAATGCGCCAGGAGATTAGAAAGATAGTAGCACAGCGCGGTAAAACAAAGAAATCCAATCTGTAATCGTGAGAAAGGATAAACACATGGAGAAAGAAGCAATGGAAGATATCCTGCGATTGGCAGAGGATGTAAGCAGCCTTGTGATGGACCTTGGACCATTTGGGCTTACGGACGAAGATGAAGTAAAAAAAACACCGCAGGACCGGATACATGAGACATATCAATGGCTGTCCGAACCAAAGGGCTGTAAAGAAGCGTCCGAGTATTTTAAGGAATTGCTTGCAATACTGGATAAGACGGACGCAGAGTATCAAAGAATCGCTGATATATGTGAAAGAATCCATAAGGTCCAGGAAATAAAGCCATGGAAAGAAAAAGTAACTGTTAGAAACAGTCCCAGCTGTCGCAGATGACCAGGGCCTGGATATGTCCATAATATAGGACAGATTAAGGAAACAGAATCCCTTCAAGTAGAGAGGTTTCATAGATTCCTCTGGTAAAAATCTAAATAGAAATGCAAAAAGGAGGGATAAGAAGTTGTGGCCACGTAAAACGATAGTCTCTTCGACGCTTATTGGATTTAGAGACGAAGAGCATTGAACGGATTAAATTAGCAAGTGAAATGTCAAAGAGGTACTATGATGCCCCCATAATCTGTACTTACAGTGGGGGCAAGGATTCTGACGTACTTCTGGATTTGTTTATCCGGTCAGGAGTTGAATTTGAGGCCCACAATTCTCATACAACAGTCGATGCTCCCGATACGGTGTACTATATCAGGGAGAAATTTCGAGGTTTAAAAGAAAAGGGAATCCCATGTATTATCCATATGCCGCCACTGAGCATGTGGCAGTTGATTGTCAAAAAGAAGATGCCGCCCACCAGGATGCAGCGTTACTGTTGTGAAATCCTAAAAGAGAACACAACACCGGACAGACTGGTATCAACAGGTGTGCGCTGGGACGAAAGCACCAAACGGTCCAAAAGGGGACAGTTAGAAGCGGCTGCCCCAAAAGTCGAGAATAGGATTACTCTGATGAACGACAACGATGATAAGCGGCTGGTTATTGAGCGGTGTGCAATCCGTGGCAGGGTAGTGTCCAACCCAATCATTGACTGGACACATAAAGACATCTGGGATTATATCCGTTCCAACCATATGCCTTATAATCCGCTTTATGATATGGGTTATAAAAGAGTTGGCTGTGTAGGGTGCCCGATGGCTGGAAAAAACCGCTACAAAGAGTTTGCTGACTTCCCAAAGTATAAGGCAGCTTATATCCGGGCGTTTGATAAAATGTTAGTGGCAATCCATGCGGCGGGGAAACCTACTAAGTGGAAGAACGGAGAGGACGTGTTCCGGTGGTGGATGGAGGATAAAAATGTAGAGGGACAGTTGTGCCTCGCGGATTTTATGGACATGGGACCAGACTAAAACAATAAATCAACAACAGGAGGTTTACGTTCCAACCGGAACTAATTTATATAAAAAAGTGAATGAAAGCAGTACCGATTGAGTTAAAGGCGGCAAATGAATATGTCGCGCAGAATCATAGGCATCATAGCCCTGTATACCGGGACAAATTCCGTGTCGCATGTACTGAGCATGGCAGAATATGTGGCGTGATACAGTGCGGCAGGCCAGTATCCAGGCATTTAGACGATGGAAAAACGCTGGAAGTAACGCGTTGCTGCACAGACGGTACAGCCAATGCCTGTAGCTTCCTATACGGGCGGGTAGCCCGGATTGCAAAAGAGATGGGATATGAGCGGATTATCACTTATATCCTTATCTCTGAATCCGGTGCTTCCTTAAAAGCGGCAGGGTGGGAATGTGAGAAAGAGATTGCAGGGGGCGGCTCCTGGGATACACCTGCCAGGCGCAGACATACAACAGCACCGCAATGTAAAAAGCAAAGATGGATGAAAAATTTGTGTAAAGAAGGTGATGAGAGTCGAGAATCGGAATTATAGATGCTGATTTATTGGATAAGAACAGGCACCGCATGCCGAATCTGGCATGCATGAAGATCAGCGGATTCCATAAGCAGATGGGGGATCAGATACATTTGCTGACGGAGTATTCAGGCTTCAATGAGTTTGATAAGGTATATCTGTCAAAGGTCTTTACGGCTACGAGGTATCCGCCGGAAGTCTTAAAGATGGAGAATGTAGAATATGGAGGTACTGGGTTTTATTTAGACCAGGCTCCCGAGCTGCCCTACGAAATAGAGCATGCCATGCCGGATTACAGTCTGTATGCGGATTGGCTTAAAGGTAAGGGAGAAGAAGGAAAAAAGAGTAAGAAGTATAAGTATTATCGGGATTATTCTATTGGGTTTTTAACAAGGGGCTGCTTTAGGCAATGCCCTTTTTGTGTGAACAAAAATAAAACGGTATCCGTTCCTGCAAGCCCAGTGTACGAATTTTACAATCCACAGAAAAAGAAGATCTGTCTGCTGGATGATAATTTTCTGGCATGTGGGGAGTGGAGTGCATTATTGGGACAACTACGGGAAACCGGCCGTCCGGTCCAGTTCCGGCAAGGACTGGATATCAGGCTGATTACCAGGCAAAAATCCAGGGAACTGGCATCTTGTAGATTGGATGGCGACTTATTATTTGCCTTTGACAATATCAAGGATAAAGAAACAGTCATAGAAAAGATGAAGATCATAAACCCAATATTCCAGGAATCAAAAAGGATCAAGTTCTATGTATTAACTGGGTTTGATGCAGATGGAAGATATGACTGGACTTTCTGGAAACAGGATATCTTACAGGCATTTGAGCGTATCCGGATTCTAATGGGGGTGCGTGCGTATCCATATATCATGCGGTATGAGAAATATCAGGAATCACCTTACCGGGGAATGTATGTAAACCTGTCCAGGTGGTGTAACCAGCCCCAGATGTATAAGCAGATGAGCTTCCGTGAATTTTGCCACTTGTCAAAAGAAGGGAGCGCCTGCAGAACGTATCTGGAGGAGTATGAAAGAGACTTTCCGGAAATCAGCAGTTATTTTGACATGAAATTTTAAACTCTGATTCAGGAGGTGGTGCTATGAAGTTTACAGATGAAGAATTAGAGATAGCCAGAAGCGTGGACCTGGTGTCTATTGCTGAAAGGCAGGGCTTCACGGTGAAGCGGGTAGGCAGTTACTATACATTGAAAGAACATGATTCTATAAGGATTAAAAATCGTAGGAGCTGGCTGCGTTTTTCCGTACCCGAGGGCCAGGACGGTCACAACGGGGATAACATTGAGTTTCTGAGACAATTTTGCTATATGGATTTTCGTGAGGCGGTTATCTATTTGTTGAACGAGGCCGGTTATCGGTATGAGGATAAATCATTTAAAGATGATACAAGCAGGAAAAACCACGAGAGAAGAAAGGAAGAGCAAAATAAAGAACAAGAAGGGAAAGGGGAGTTTGTGCTTCCCGAACCAAACGACAATTATCGGAGGTTATATGCCTATCTGTTAAAAACGCGCTGCCTGAGCAAAGAAGTAGTTGACTGGTTCGTTAAAAAAAAGCTGATTTATGAAACACGCAGATATCATAACGTGGTTTTTATTGGCAGGGATTCCTTTGGTACAGCACGGTTTGCCAGTATGAGGGGAACGGTGGATAATTATGGAAACCCGTTTAAAGGGGACGTGGAGAACAACGATAAAACCTATGGTTTCAATGTAAGAAACAAGAAAAATAAAGAAGTCAAGGTATTTGAGGCAGCCATTGACCTGATGTCTTATATGGATTATAAGCGTGATGGGCAGTCAAACAAGTTGGCATTAGGGTCAACCTGGGACGGGGCATTGGACCGGTTCCTGCTAGAAAATCCACAGATTAAACGAATAAGCCTGTATCTTGATAATGATAAGGCAGGCCGGAAAGCAGCGGCACTTATACGCAAGAAATATATAGAGATGGGATATCACGTTAAAGTCCGGTTCCCGCCATATGGGAAAGATTGGAATGAATTTCTTGTTGCAGAAAGAAAAAAGGCAGTGATTCAATATTTGAACAGGAATAGCAATCTGGACCGGAAACAGGCAATCGGATAATTTCATAAAAGCAAGGAGATAGTATGGATTATTTTAATTTCAAAGAAGAGTTTCTCTATCAGTTCATTGACCTGATGGAGAAAAGCAAAACGTTAGGAGCGTTGAACTTGGTTATGGAAGGACTACCAGGTGAATCAATCACAATGACTTTCAAGGATAGGTACTGCCCTATGGTCAGCATAGAGGAACTGTTTTTGAGAAGCCAGTATGAAATGCTGCCAGTCAGGATATTGGCTTCGGAGACACTGCAGGAATTTCAGACGGCGGAAACCGGAGGTATCCGATTGAAGATGGATACGGTCAAGAATCCATTGTTTGTAGAGTTCCATGCAGTGAATGCAAACAAATACCAGATGAGGCTGGAAGAATTGGAGCTGCCGTATACCAGACTGGGAGATATGTGTATCTTTTATCGGTTCCGTGTGAAAGAGGAAAGTGAAAAACTTGTATACACCATGCCCGTAGATGAAGAGGACTTACAGCGGTGGGGAATGCATGTAGATCAACTGCATGCGTGCGTGTCAGACAATGCTTTCTCCCAGTATAGTGTGCAGATTGAACCGGTTGCAGCCGTTATACGGGAAGGCTTGGAGGCAGGCTTTACGCTTGGGAGAGGAAAGATTACAAATGAACGCGCAAGTGCCTGGCGGCTGACAGGTCCGGGAGGCGCGGCAGGCATGCTTTATAGGAATATTCTGGATGAATTTGCAGAAATGGTCAACACGGATCTGTACCTGCTTCCAGTAACAGCAGAGGAAACCGCTATATATGCCGCCGACCAGTATACACCTGCTGACCTTCAGATGCGTCTCGAAAGAAAAAAATCCTTAAAGGGATTTGTAAGCCATCCGTTGTCAGAGTCGGTTTTGTATTATAGTCTCAAGAGTAAAACCCTGACGGTGCACCAGTCTTCATTGGTGAAAAAAACCCTGGTCTAAGAGTCGGTACGGGAGTCTACAGATGCAGGAAATGGTAAATAGACGAAGAGGAGAACCAAAATGCGCGAATATGATGAAAACCATGCATATGAGGAAGTCCGGGAGGATTTCATTAAAGAATATAAGGCACAGCTAGAACGCAGAGGAAATGGGGAGAAGTTGGAAATAGTGGCGGAAGGTACTCCTTTTGAATCCTTTACATACAAAGGGAATGGACCTTTATTATGTACCAGTATCTCTATGGAACTGGTGTACAGAAATTGCTATATTTTTGCCATTCGAGAGATTGATGAGGCCGTATCTACTATCTTGGAGATTCAGGATGAGGCAGAATGGATATCCCCGGAGCGGCTGGAACAACTGGAACATGTAATAGTGTTTCCGGTAAATCTATCACATTGCAGGGATAAGCTGGAAGAAAATGATATTGCATATTTTCCCTTCGAAGATATGGCGATCACTTATCAATTCTGCATTGAGGACAATGAGAGGTCGTATCGCAGGGATGTTACAAGGGAATGGCTGAATAGGCAGGGGATAAATGCAAAGGAACTCTTTGAAAAAGTAAGGTATAAAGACCTGGAGCAAATTTGGGGCGAAATTAAAACCATAGAGCAGGTGGGAAAAAAATCAGAGGATTCACAGCAGGCTGCTTTGTATGGCGTCAATGGCTTTGGTGCTGCCCTTTATCCAAAAGTGATGGAGCAGGTAGTAAAAAAAATGGGCAGTGAAGTGCTGATTGTACCTGAAGAAACCTATACGGCTTATATTCAGACACCGGATATTATGAGTGCTGCAAAACTGCAAGAAGAATTACAGGAGGACAATCGTGTGAAACTGGTGACTGGCGATAGGCACCTTGTACTTTCTGGGAAGATATTTAAGTACGATACCGGCAGGAAAAACCTGGTCCCGGCAATGGAACATACCATTGAAAAGCATAGAGTGAAATGAAAACCGCTTTAATCGGGAGAAGCGCAGACGGCCAGAAGGGAAGGAGATAGATGTATTATTATAGTGAGAACGAAGCATATGACGAATTACGAGAGGATTTTATTGATGAATTTCAAGACCAGCTACAAGAAAGAGACAGAGGGGAGGAACTGAAGCTGATAGCTGAAGGCACGCCATTTGAAGCCATTATGCTGAAAGGTGGAGGGGAGTTAGTTTGCCCCAGTATTCCGATGGAATTGGTGTATCTTAACTGCTATGTTGCTGAGAACAACGAGTTAGACGAGGCGGTCACGCAGATTCTGGGTATATTTGATGGGGATGAGTGGATACCGCGCGAACAATTTGAGCAGATAGAGCATGTACTTATATATCCTATGAATTTGGCAGAATATGAGGATAAACTGGTGGAGGGAAACATTGCATATATGCCATATCAGGATATGGCGGTCACTTTCCAATTCTGTATTGAAAGAGGGGAGAGATCGTACTGCGGAGATGTTACAAAAGAGCATTTGGAAAAATGGGGAATCGGTGTGGAGGAACTTTTTGAGAAAGTCAGATACAAGGATGCAAATGAAATAGGAGTGGGTATCGTAAATATGTACGATTCACTTACAAACAGATATGAAAATGATAAAACAATCCTTTTTAGGCCGGCGGATGGTGTGCCATTGGAACTGAAGCAAGTCTACAATGTCTATGGTGTGAATGGCTTTGGTGCAATCTTCTATCCGAAAGTTATGGAACTGGTGTATGATAAATTAGGGGACGAGATGCTGATTGTTCCCAATGATGCCTTTGGTGCTTATGTCCATGCGCAAAGTGTTGGGAATCTGTCAGACTTATATGAGAGCCTGACCAGTGAGAATATAATGAAAGAAGAAACAGGGGAAATACGCCATAAACTATCTGAGCGGGTTTTTAAATACGATCTGGAAAGCAGAAACCTGATTCATGCAGTTCCTCCGAAAATTGAGAAACAAAAATTGAGATAGGTAGGTGGGTTAGTGGATTGATGAACTTAATAAACTATGACCAATTTAAGGTTGCTTATCTACAAAAAATAGCAGAACTTTTAGACCAGCATGGTTATTCCATCAGACCGGTCGTGATAGGGGAAGGGTTATCGCTGGAAAAGGCAACCCTGGATTTAGGCGATAAAATCTGTCATTGCATAGACCTTCAGGAAATTTATTCGGATTATTGCAAAAATGCTAGACCAATGTTTTCTATTGTGAAGGATACATTGGATTGTTTCCGGGAGTTTGGTACAGTACAAAGAGAACAGGTGGAATGCATAGAAAGTGTTTTAGCCTGTGTAACAAACTTTGAGAAAAGCAAAGAAATCCTGCGGGGTAAGGGTATACCATATTTGGCAGTAGGTGACATGGCAGTATATTTCAGGTTTGATTATGAGCTGCCTTTCGGCGGTACAATGGAAAGTATTGTAACAAAAGACCATCTCCTAAAATGGAAGTTTTCAGCCGAAGAATTATTCAATATTGTTAGGCAATGCGAGGCACAGAAAATCGGTGCCTGTGCTTATGACTGGGTGGAAAGCCTTCAACCATATGATTTTGGCCATATACCTGTGATTGCAAGAGCAGAAGATATCTACAATGCGCCATATGAGCTGTATGGATTGAACGGTGCCGGGGCGATACTTTACCCCGAAGTGCTGCGTCAATTTGAAGAGGCTTTTCATGAGCGGGTCATAATCGTACCGTATTCAGAACGAAAAGCGGCCATATTACCGGAAAGCCGTATACAGGATATGTGGGTACAAAGAAAAATCCGGGAGTATACGGAGGATACGGACGCGCGGTTATTTTTGTCCAGGCAGGTTTATTCGTATACAGAGGGGAAGTTTTACAGGCTCAAGGGTGGTATAGAACAATTACAGGCTGTCATTGATCAGAAATTGGAGACAACTATGAATCATGAGAAAACACTGGTCGGTAAAAAGCAAAGCAGATAAAATCTCAAGGAGGACAGACAAAGATGGAATATGAAGAATTCATCCAGTTTTTTACCCATGAAGTCAACTATAATTTAAAAATGCTGGGTGTTCCATGGCGGGCTAAGTATGAGAACACAGGCGGCAGAGAAGAAGTTTTGGTGGTAATCCATGGTGGAGGGCATGATTTTCCTCCGATTAAAGTTCACGATTATTACCAGGAGTTTTTGCAGGGGATGCCCTGGGGAGTCGCTGCACGGAAAGCAACACAGGATTTCTTTGATGATGAGAGCACAAAATGTGCACTGATGGATATGGGGCTTTTTCATGCAGATATGGTAATTCCCACTTTTATGAACACAGAGGAAAATGAGGAACTATTGAAAACCGTTCCATATTCAAGGTTTGAAGATTTAGCAGTTATACTTCAAATTGCATATCAGTCCCTGGGCGGTATCAATCTCAACCTTGTGGTAACAGACGATATCTTACAGGGATGGGGGCTGAGGTATGATGAACTTTATCAAATGGCCCTGGATAATCCGAGGAATGTTGAGTCTGTACAGATGATAGAGTTGCACAAGATGATAGATATTATATCACCCGATGAAACAGTAGAGGATTTACCTCCCTTCTATGTGGTAACGAATACTGGTCAACATTTAGGCGCTGCAGGTATTCTTTACAAAACCAGAATGTATGAACTTGCAGAAACTATGGGGGATGATATCTTATTGGTTCCTATGAGCGTTGACCATTTTTTGGCAATGCCGCTTTTAGACCAAAAGGGCATAGATTATATATCTAATGCACTACACAGTAGTAAAGAGGTAATCACTGGAAGTATAAAGCCCCTGTCTGGGAATCTATACCACTATAATTGTGAAACCGCACAGTTTCGTATGATTACTCCCAGCCAGTTAAAAGAAACGAAAAAACGAGGCAGATAGGGGGAGGGTTTGAGAAACGATAGATATTCAATCATAGAGAAAAGGGAATTTTATGAAACCTTTGTATATGAATTAAACAATAATTTACAAAAGATGGGATTAGGGTGGAAGGTGGTGCTGCCTGACCATATTTCGGATGGCTGTGTGATCAGTTTACAGGGCAGCCCAGAGAAAGGCTCAGAAATATTTCCTTTTGTAGCATATAACCGTCATACACAGTTGGGAGAACCCCTGTGGCTGGTAGTCAGGAATTCGCTAGAGTTTTTATTGCGGGATGACCGGATCACCAAAGCCGCATTTAAAGAGATGGGGGTGTTATCGCCAAATCTAGTAGTTCCGACATTGATGAACGCGAAAAGAAATCAAGAGGTATTGGACAATTTCCCACATAAGCTATATGGAGACGGGGACCTTGCCATTGTATTGAGGATTATTTATCATTCAACAGATTGTTTGCTTGAAGATATGCACCTTAATTTAAGAGTGACAAGTGAAATGCTGAATGAGTTTGGAATGGATTTTGATACCCTTTATCAGTGGTCGCTTGATAATCCGGAAAATCAAAGGGCTGTTTCCGTGGAACCGTTTGGGACAGAACCGGAAAAGAAGGATATCTACATTATGACAACAGAGAGCTTTTACTGGGGTGCTTCTGCTTTTTTATACAAAGAAAAAGTACACGAGCTGTCAGATAAACTGGGTGGCGATATGATACTATTTCCTACAAGTATCAATCAATGCGTGGCATTATCAAATAAAAACAGGGACGGAAGAAAATGGATTCAGGAAACCCTCTACGACTCTAAACAAAATGGTTTTCAGCAGAGGGAAAAAGATTTATCCGATTATATTTATGTTTATAGCCGGAAAACAGATGAGATCCGTAAAACAAGTCAAAGGATGCGGCAGAAGCCAAAAGTGAATAAAAACCATAGCAGGTGACTTTTCAGAGCGATTCAGAAAAGAACCTGCTTTTTTCATTTAATCATAAAGGAGATAAGAATATGAACCTCAAATTATATAAACAGTTTTCAGATGCTTACCAGCAATGTATTCGTTCCGCTTTTGAGGATTCCGCAATTCGCGGGGAAGTTAGAACGGTGGCTAGGGGTCTCCCGACCGAGGGAATCACAATTTTATTTGAGCAGGAGGGGCGGTACTGCCCCGTCATTCCGGTAAGGGAGGCTTTTTTGAGAGCGGAGATGTTTGACACCTGGGAAGAGGAATTGGCAGACCGGGCGATGGAAGTGTTCTCTGATGCGGAAGCGGAAGATCTGCGTATTGCAGTAGGCCAGTTGGAACAGCCGGAATATGTGGCAGTATATGCCGCAAACCATAGAAGTGACCTGGAAGCCCTGAAAAAGAATGATATGCCTTACCAGGTTATGGGGGACATGGTGCTCTACTATATGTTTCACGCACCGCTGGGAGACGGGCGTTATTATCAGGCAGAAGTAACCAATAAACATCTGGCATCCTGGAAAATGAGAAAAAGTGATTTTCATAATTTTGTACTGGAACATTCGCTGGTATCCATGGAGAGCAAAATCTATCCGTTGTGTGAGAAGATTGAAAATGTGCTGGAAGGTATTTCGTGCTGTCTGAACAATGGAGAGGCAGAGGATAGCCTTGGTTATGTGGTCACGGGACCTGGAGGAGCGGCAAGTGTATTATACTGGGATACCTTACAGGAACTTAGCCGCCTGATGCCGGATAGCTTTTATATTTTGCCATATTCAGAGAGGGAGGCTTATATCCTGCCTGATACTATGGGAGCACTGGCACCAGCATTTTCCATTGAAGATGTCCACAAGAATGGGAACCGTCAGGTTCGACACAGCTTGGCTGGGTATGCCATATCAAGTCATGGTTTCCACTATTCACCATCGGAGAACAAGAACAAATTGCTGACCATACGCGAATGGTTGAAGGGTGTAAATGAATGACATATGAAGAATATAAACAGGGACTGATTACAGAACTTGGGCGTCACATTGATGAAGAGCATCAGAGATTGATAGTAATAGCAGAAGGTACGGACAATGAGGAAATAGCCCTTGAACTTATGCAGCCGCCTGTGTGTAGCCAGTCATTGTCAATCCATAGCTTATATAGACAGTGGAAAGAAGGCGAATTAACGGCCCAGGTAAGCAGTATCTGCGATTATTTTGAAAAAAAGCGTGCTATTGAAACGATTGAGCAGTTAGAAAATGTTACGATTTGGGCGGCTAATTTTGAAAAGGCAGCCGAAAAGCTGGAAGGGAATGATATACCATATCTGCCTGTTGGGGATATGGCTGTATATTTTCAGTTCTTTGATGAAGTCTATGACGAGGATGAACAGTGGCCTCTGGATTATAAAAGACCTGTCCAAAATGAACATTTAAAGCAGTGGGGACTTACGGTACAGGAATTATTTGATAAAGTCAAATATTTCGATATGAATGAACGCTTTCAGACGGTTTTGGATACGAGCAGAGCTGTTCTGGCTCATACATTAGGGGCATTAAGCGGGGCGCTTCCAGACACAAAAGACTATTACGGGGTGTACAGCGAGAATGGGATTGCAATCATGTTCTATCCCGAGGGTTTGAGTGAAATCTCAAGGCGTTTGGATGATGACCTGTATGTTATGCCGTTATCAAATGATAAAATCCTTGTCTGTCCAATATCAGGACACAGTTTGGAAACTTTGCAGGAAATAGTAAAAAAGAGCAATGAGATGGATAAAAGAGCAGAAGTGTTCCCTGTCCAGGTCTCTAATATGGTGTTCCAGTTTGATGCCGAAAGCCTTGCAATCCAACCGGCGGCACAGATAGAGAAAAAAACGAGACATAAGGCAAGATAAGATGAAGGCAAATCTTTGAAAGGGGGTGGTTAAGCCCAATCCAATAAAAATTCAGCAGTCATAGAAATTTAATTTGTACCAGTAGCTCGTAACTTATTCGGAAACTGATTACATTCAAACATTTGAAAGGAGGTAAGAGGTAATCCCGGGTAAAATGTGTAGCTACACCCTCTAAGAAGGGAATTGGATTATAAATTAATAAATTTTTGTGAGTTTGACAAATATGCAGTAAAAAGTTATTGCGCCATACATGGGGTTGACGAGAGTGCCAACCTTGGGGATATTACGAAAGTTGATGAGAAAAAGCTACCTTATTTCAACTTTATCTGCGGTGGAAGCCCGTGTCAGGATTTCTCCCTAAGTGGGAAGCTGGCCGGTTCCGTCTGGAGGTGCAGAGATTGCGGGCATGAGGTAAACCCGCTGCAGGTACATTGGAGCAAACGGGATTTTTGTGAAAAATGCGGCTCAAAGAATCTGGATAAAACAAGGTCCTCTCTCCTTGTAGAGTGGCTTCGGGTTATCCGGGAAGTAAAGCCGATGTTTGGAATTTATGAGAATGTAAAAAATATTGTTCAGGCAAGGTTTCTAAACAGCACATTCCGTCTATTTGAGCAGGAATTGCAGGAATATGGATACAACACCTATTGGAAGATATTGAACGCGAAAAATTATGGGATTCCGCAAAACCGGGAACGGGTATACCTCGTCCTGATTAAAAAGGAATGTGATAATGGAAAATTCGTATTCCCAGAGCCAATGGAAAACGGGAGGCGGCTGATGGATATCCTTGAAGATGAGGTAGATGAGAAATATTATCTGTCAGATGATAAAGTGCAGAAACTGATTACAGACATGAAGGAGCGGAAAGCGCTTCTGTATATGCCTGGGGAAGAGGAACTGAAACAGTGGGAAAATAAACTGTATAAAGTTGGACAGGTTCAGGGGTATCTTGGCGATCCCCAGACTGGCAGGGTATACTCTGCAATCGGTTCCAGCCCTACTTTGCTGGCAAGCGGTGCCGGAAGAAATAAAATAGCCGTGGTCGGAAGTATTGGAAATTCCCAACAGAGTGTTATACTATCAGGGATGGGAACTGCCAATACCCAGCTTGCGAGCCACGACCAGACAAAGATTTTGCAAGTGGGGGCAATCCGTGGAAGATATAATGAAGAGGGAAGAGTCGAACAGCACCTGGAACTAAAGGATAAGCCTTGGTGCAGCTATGCGATTACCTCCGTACAGAAGGATAACATCATTCTGGTGCGGCAGGACACCGTAAAAGGCTACGAGGAATGTATGGCAGAGGGAGTTGTAAATATCGCCTATCCGAATGCTGCCGGAAAACGGGGCCGGGTACAGGGACATGGGACCATCTGCCCGACAATCACTGCGCAGGGAAATTCCCTGTGCAGGCTGGAATCAATCCTTCGTATCAGGCGGCTTACACCATTAGAGTGCTTCAGGCTGATGGGTTTTGATGATGAAGATTACCAGAAGGTCCTGGAAGCGGGCATCAGTAACAGCCAGGCATATAAGCAGGCAGGAAATTCGATTGTAGTGAATGTCTTAACCAGTATTTTTGAAGCTTTATATAGCGCTATGCCTTAGGTTTTTATACAAGGGCATAATCATAAAACACAACAAAACCGAGCCAACCTACACTAAAACGTCGCTATTTCTTTGTGAAAAGCGACGTTTTTTTATGGCCCGGACTGAGAAAGGAGTGGTGACAACCATATAATCTAAAAAAGAAAGGGGGAAGTTTTTTCGTTAGCCAGGCTGAGAGGTCTGGCTTTTTTCATTTCAAAACAAGGAGGTTAGCGAATGGCAGATGACAAACTGAAAGCAGGCCCGGAGTCCCCTGGCGAGGGCTCTGTTGGGGATGCTCAAACTGTGACGAAGCCCCCTGTCCCGGAAACGGTAGAGGAGCCCGCAGCTGGCACCGGCCCGGTACGCCAGCCGGAACAGTCTGTTACCCCTGGAATGGGCGGGGATGTTCCAGCCCAGCCTGCGCCGCAGGTTGAAGCTGATAAGGTGAAAAAATCCCCCGACCAGGATAAAAAAGTGGAACCGGAGGAAAAGACGGCAAAACGCCGGGGCCGTCCCCCCAAGGAGCAGGATTCTCCCCAGGGGGACAAACCGGAAAAGGGGCCGGAGCCCCGCACAGGCCGCCCGGCCAAGGCTGACAAGGCGGCCCGTGGCGAGTCCCCGTCCCCAGCTCTGGACAAAGTGTCCAGAAGTAAGGAACAAGAGCTTACCCTCGCCCAGCGTGGGGGAAAAATACGACGGGAACGCAATCAAAATGTGAAAGATTTTTTGTCGGGCAAGCGTGAAACTCCCTTTGCGGATGGTAAGCAACCGCCTAAATCCACTAAGGCCGCCCCGGTCAAGGAGGCGGAGGCACCTGCCCCGGAGATCAAGCTGCCGCCTACGCCGGAGGTGCCGCCCCGCCCGGTGGAGCAGGGAAAAATCGTCTATTTGAAGCTGTCAGAGCTTCATCCATTCCATACCTTGCGGGATCACCCCTTTAAGGTGCAGGACGATAAGGCGATGGACGATCTGGTGGGGACGATCAAGGAACACGGCATTATGACCCCCGCCACCGTCCGCCCGGAAAAAGACGGCAACGGCTATGAGATCATCGCGGGCCACCGCCGCTGTCATGGCGGTGAGCGGGCTGGCTTGGATGAGATCCCCTGTATTGTCCGTGAGATGACCGATCTTGAAGCTGTCCGTGAAATGAAGAACAGCAACAAGCAGCGGGGCGACCCTCTCCCCAGCGAATTGGCAAAGCTCCTGGATTTGGAGCTGGAAGCCATCAAACGCCAGGGGGCCCGGCCCAAAAATGACAAGGAAGCGGAGGCCCTGGGTAAGCTCTCGGTGGAGATCGTGGGCAAGGAGCATGATATGAACTATAAAAAGGTGCTCCGCTATGTTCGCCTTAACCATCTTGTCCCGGAGCTTCTGGAAAAGGTGGACGCTAAAAATATGGGATTTATGCCCGCTGTGGAACTGTCGTATATCAAGCCGGAAAACCAGCGGCTTATCGCCGTGTCCATTGATGGGGAGCAGTCCTCCCCCTCGGTCAAACAGGCAAAGCGGCTCCGGGAGCTCGACCAGGAGGGCTTGCTCAACGGCGATGTGATCGATGGTATTTTGAGCGAAGAAAAAAGGGAGGTTGACAACGTGATCATCAGTACCGACGAACTCAACAAGTATTTCGGCAAGGAGGTCACTCCTGCCAAAATGAAGGAGCAGATCATAGCCCTGCTGGACGAGTGGAAAGAGAAACAGCCGCCCGAACTGGCAAAGCCTGAGAAGAAACACGAGCTCGATAAGTGACCGGGCCCCGCCTCTGGACACTTTGTCCAGAGGTACGCGCCCTGCGCTTGGGATGGGCTCTGCGGTGATATATCCCCCGTCGCCGGGGTTTATGCTGCACAGCCGGGAGTGGGCCGTCAAGGGGCGGAACGCCCGCCGCTTGCGGCGGCCTGCCCTTTACGGCCTGCCCCGGCTGTGCTATTTCCGGCAAGCGGCGGGGGTATATCCTCCAGAGCCGCCCCCTTTCCCTGGATAGGGAAAGGGCGGGGGGATAGGGTTGACCCCCTACCTATTAAATATAAGAAAAAGAAACGGAGGTTTTGATTATGAAGCGACCCCTTGCGTATGTGACCGCCGCATGGCGCGGCGGCGAGTGCGAGGTCATGGAGCAGGCAGCTAAATACTGCCGCATTGTCTATGATGCGGGATATTCCCCCATCTGCCCTATGCTCTATCTGCCGCTGTTCCTCAATGACGCAGTGCCGGAGGAGCATAAAAGCGGTATTGATATGGGGCGCGACCTGCTCCGGCGCTCCCGCGTGCTGGTGGTATGCGGGAGCTATGTCAATGTAGCGGTGAAAAATGACATCGCTGTGGCCCAGCGGCTGGGGATCACCGCCACCACCCTGGACGGCATCCTCACCGTCAAGGGCCAGAGGCGGCGCTGATATGGCGGTCATTGAGGCGTATGTCACCAACCTGGGGAAATACAACGAGGGTGAGCTGGCAAGCGAGCCGTTGAAATTCCCCACGACTACGGAGGAAGTACAGGCGCTCCTTAAACGGATCGGCGTTGACAATATCCAGTATGAGGAGATTTTTATTGCCGACTATGACGGCGACCTGCCGGAACTCAACGCCTGCCTGGGAGAATACGAAAGCATTGACGAGCTCAACCATCTGGCCTGCCTGCTCTCCGAGCTGGATAAAAGCGATTTGGAAAAGTTTGAGGCGGCTGTTGCCAGCGGCGAGCATACCTCCGGCGTGGGCGACCTCATCAATCTGGTGGAAAATCTGGATTGCTACGATTTCTATATCGGCGTGTCTGATGATGAAACCCTGGGCCGCATTTACGCGGAGGACATGGAACTAATCAACATTCCCGAAAACCTGCGGGATTATTTCGATTATGAGGCGTATGGCCGGGATATGCGGATCAATGAGGATGGCGGGTTTGTCAAAGGCGGTTTTTTCCTCCCCAACGGCAGCCAGTTTATTGAATACTACCACGGGCTGGAGGACATTCCAGACGAGCACAAGGTTTTTGCTTATCCGCAGCTTTCCATCCGGGAGCAGATGGCGGCTTATAAAGAAGTCATTGACCGTTTTCCCCAGGCGGCGGAACGCCCCCGCCCGGAGCAAAGCCATACAGACCGATAGCGGCACTTCTGGACACATTGTCCAGAAGTGCTTTTTTCGTGTGGAAGGAGGGATAAGGGCTGATAGACGAGGACGTTTCCAGACGTACCATAGCAGTATCTATTAAGGCAAGCAAGCTCACGGCGCGGGGGCTTGCCTATGTTCTCCAGGCGGTAGGCCGGAAGATCGCCAAACATCACCGGGCCAAGCAGACGCCCCACGGCAGGCAGACGGTGGGGCAGCTCATGGGCCACGGGGCTGCCACCAACAGTATCGAGGTGGAGGCCCCGGCCCTCTTTGACCGGGTAGCCCGGAAATGGAATGTGGACTACGCCTTTTATCAAGTCGCGCCGGATAAGCACCTGCTGTTCTTCAAGGCGGGGCAGGCCGACGCGATCACAGCCTGTTTCTCCGAGTATTCCAAACGGCTGCTAAAGCGCACCAAATCCACAAAAGCCCCCATCCGGGAGCAGATCAAGGAGGCCGCCACAGAAGCGGCCCGCCAGCCCGCCCAAAAGCTGGAACGCACAAAGGAGGCGGTGCATGAGGACAGGTAGTGTCAAAAAATATGTGATACCAAACATCCCCTATTTGTTTGTGCTGTGGGCCTGCCTAAAGCTGGGGACAGCCTACCGGCTGGCCGCTGGCGCGGATTTCCCCCATAAGCTCATGGGCCTGGGGCAGACGGTGGGCCCGGCCTTTGCCAACCTTGCGCCGGGGCTTGATCCCTTTGACTGGCTTGTTGGCATTGTGGGCGCGGTGGGCTTCCGGCTGCTGATCTACTTCAAGAACAAGAACGCAAAGAAATTCCGGCGGGATGAGGAGTTCGGGAGCGCCCGATGGGGCGGGCCTAAAGATATAGCCCCTTTCGTCGATCCAGTCTTTGAAAACAATGTTATCCTCACCGGGACGGAGCTTCTTACCATGAACACCCGCCCCAAAAATCCGGCCAACGCCCGCAACCTCAACGCCTGTGTGATCGGTTCGTCCGGCTCCGGCAAAACCCGGTTCTGGCTCACCCCGCAGCTTCTCCAGGCCAGCGCGAAGAAAAAGGGCGGGTGCAGCTTTGTGGTGGTCGATCCAAAGGGCGGGGTTCTCTCCCAGGTGGGGGCTTTCCTGCAACGGAGGGGCTATCGGATCAAGGTGTTCAATTCCATTGATTTTTCCCAAAGTATGCACTATAACCCCCTGGCGTATATCCGCAACGAGGCTGATATTCTAAAGTTTGTCGATACCCTCATAGCCAACACCAAAGGCGAGGGCAAGGAGGGTGATCCATTTTGGACAAAGGCGGAAACGCTTTTGTACTGCGCCCTTATCGCCTATATCATTTTCGAGGGCCCCGCCGAGGATCGGAATATGAATACCCTGGTGGATATGATCTCCGGCATGGAGGTGAAGGAGGACAACGAAAACTTTATGAACGCGGTGGACTATATGTTCAAGGGGCTGGAAAAGCGCAAGCCGGATTGCTTTGCGGTGAAGCAGTACAAGAAATATAAGCTGGCCAGCGGTGTTGTATGCTCTAAAAGACTTCTTAATCAAGCGGTTGGGAAGTCTCTTAGAACACACAACCTAAAACCGAAGAAAGGAGCGCAAGTTATGAGAAAAAACGAGAAAATCACTGCTCTGTATGAACGATTGAGCCGTGATGACTTTGGCAAAGATGATGACCAGCAGCGTGAGAGCAATTCCATTTCCAATCAAAAGGCTATGTTGGAGGAGTTCGCCGCACGGCAGGGGTTTACGAACATTGTCCATTTCACGGACGATGGCATTAGTGGTACTTGCTTTGACCGTCCCGGATTTTTGGCAATGATGAAAGAAGTGGAAGCCGGGAATGTGGAGTACCTGTGTATCAAGGACATGAGCCGCATGGGTCGTGACTATCTGAAAGTCGGTCAGATTATGGAAATCCTGCGTCAGCGTGGCGTTCGCCTTATCGCCATCAATGACGGCGTGGACAGCGCCAGAGGGGACGATGATTTTACCCCTTTCCGCAACATTATGAACGAATACTACGCCAGAGACACCAGCCGTAAAATCCGTTCCACTTTTCAATTCAAAGGCAAGTCCGGCAAGCACCTCACAGGCACGGTTATTTACGGCTATCTCTGGAACGAAGCCAGAGACCAATGGTTGGTTGACCCCGAAGCCGCCGAAGTGGTAAAGCGTATCTTTTCCATGACGATTGACGGCTACGGTCCGTATCAGATCGCCAGCAAGCTGAAAGAAGAAAAAATCCTCATTCCGTCCGCTTACCTTGCCCGGCACGGCGAGGGTGTGAATAAAAACAAGACTTTCAAAGATGTGTACGGCTGGGGTTCTTCCACCATCTGCAACATTCTTGAAAAGCGTGAATATCTGGGACACACCATCAACTTCAAGACCCGAAAGCACTTCAAGGACAAGAAAAGCCATTATGTCCCGGAGGACGAATGGACGATTTTCGAGAATACCCATGAAGCTATCATTGACCAGCAGACCTTTGACCTTGTGCAGAAAATCCGTGGGAATGTCAGACGCTACCCGGACGGCTGGGGCGAAGCAGCTCCCCTCACGGGCTTGCTCTATTGCGCCGATTGCGGCGGCAAGATGTATGTCCACCGCACCAACAACGGCAAGCGTATTTCTCAATATACCTGTTCCCAATACAGCAAAGTCCCAGTTGGAAAGCTCTGCATGACACAGCACCGTATCAATGAAGATGTGGTACTGTCCCTTGTCTCTGAAATGCTGAAAGCCATTGCAGAATATGCCAAGTATGACAGAGCCGAGTTTGTCCGTGTGGTGCAGGAAGCACAGTCCAGCCAGCAGACGGCAGAGGTCAGGAAACAGCGGACACGCCTTGCCACAGCAAAGCAGAGAGTTTCCGAGCTGGAAGTCCTGCTCTGCAAAATCTATGAGGACAACATTTTGGGAAAGCTGTCCGACAGTAGATACGCCACTCTGGACGCTCAATACGAAAAGGAACAGTCCGAGCTTACCGCCGAAATCTCTGCTCTGGAAAAAGCTATCAAGAGCTATGAAAAACACGAAAAGGACGCTGACCGTTTTATCGCTCTGATTGACAAGTACGAGAACTTCGACAAGCTGACCATTGCCATGCTCAATGAGTTTATCGAGAAAATCCTTGTGCATGAGCGTGACCGCAAAGGCAGTATACAGACCACACAGGAGGTCGAGATTTACTTCAATTTTGTCGGGCGTTTCGTTCCCCCAGCGTTTGGAGAAGAGGAGCTTACCCCGGAGGAATTAGAGGAAATCCGCAAGCGTGAGGAACGCAAGGATAGGCTTCATCAGAACTACTTGAAGCGGAAAGCCAGCGGAGCGCAGAAACGATACGAGGACAAAATCAAGAAGCGGAAAAAGGCAGAAATCGAAGCCAAGAAAGCCGCCATTCGTGCGGAGGATATTGCAAAGGGCGTGTTCGTCCCTGTCAGCAGTTTACCGCAGAGAGAGCCGATGAAAGGAGTACAAACAGCATGAATATCACTTACACACAGAACGGCGATTATCTTATCCCGAACATCGTTATCCGCAAGACCAAGCCCCTCGGACATTACGGCAGACTTCGCAAGGCGTATTTAGAAATGCACCGCCCGATACTGTTCAATGAACTGGTGCTATCCGACAAGCTCTTTGAACATTGCGCCGAGATTGACGAAGCGGCACGAAACCGCATGGAACTGATCGTGCCGGAGCTGGCAAAACAGTACGGCGTGACCGAGCAACTGAAAGCTGAAAACCAAATGGAATGGGTGCGGCAGATGAACGCTTGCAAGGCACAGGCAGAGGAAGTTGTGAAAGCAGAATTGATTTATGATTGAGTGAGGAAGTCCGGGCAGAAAACTGTTCGGACTTTTCTCATATATTCCAAAGTTGCGATAGAATTGTTCACGAGTTTTATGGTATAATTTGAATGCGAAAAATCGTAGAATTGGAAGTTGGTAGGAGGTTGCTTTATGAGCCTTGATAGGAAAATAAATCGCATTCAATTTCTCTCAGGAAATTCGCTAAAGGTTATTGCTGTACTGACAATGCTTATTGACCATCTATGTAAAATTGTGCTGCAATGGCTGCTATCAAACTACTGGGGGGCTATGGCAGATAACGGGCAAATGTCGTGGGAGAGATTCCGAGAGATAGATTATTTCATACGGTTTGATTTGCAAAGCATTGGGACGATTGCTTTTCCGCTATTCTGTTTTTTGCTGGCAGAAGGATTCCAACACACAAGAAGTAAAAAACGCTATATTGGGTTGATGCTTGCATTTGCCCTTATTTCGGAAGTTCCATTTGACATAGGTTTCTTTAGTGCGTATTCACGAATGGAAGATACATTTCCGTTTTACTTGAAGTATCAAAATGTATTTTTCACCTTGTTTTTAGGCTTATTGACATTGGTATGCCTTGAAAGATTTTCGTGTAAATCAGACCTACCGGTGGATAGAATAAAATCAGCAGTCCTGCAAGTTCTCAGTGTAGTGCTTTTTTCCGGCATTGCGGAAGGAATCCATTGTGACTACGGTATGCAGGGGATCTTATTCATATCAGCATTTTATATTTGCCGTAATCACCGAATCTATCAAGTGTTGCTGTTCCTTTTGGCTTACATGGGGACAACGGGGAATCAACCGCCTTTATGTACGCTTCTTGCCTGCTTGCTTATTCTGCTATACAACGGAAAGCGTGGTAAACTGAAGCTAAAATACTTCTTCTATGTTTTTTATCCAGCACATATCCTTGTCCTATATTTGATTCAGATAGGACTCGGAAAATACTTACTGAAATGACTAATTCCAGTTTGTCGAGAAATTAAGCCGGAGCAAACCCCTTTAGGAACTAAAGGGCGCACTTCTATACTCTCTGTCGAGAGTAGTGCGTCCTGCGGAGCTTCATTCTCCGTCAGCAGAAGAAAACTGCATGACCGAGAATGTTGCGTCACTTCGTTCCGTCAAGGTGGCTACACCCCCTTGCGCCGCTAAAGCGGCTATCCCCTGTGGACTTGCCGTCCGCAAACGGTTTTGACAAACCGTTCGCCGCCAGCAAGTTTGAAAATCAAGAATCTTAATTTGATAAAGGAGTGTGATTCTATGAAAAAGAAATTACCCATAATCCTCTTGGGTGTTATTTTGGCTTGTGTGTTGGTTTTCGGTTTCCTTTATGCAAACAATGACATTGGTAAAACCGCAAACAGTTTAGAAGCAGACATTCGCCAATCTCAAAAAATTTTGGATGATTGGATTGTTGATGGAAGCATTTCCGACACAATGGCTGCATTTATTTCTTACCCACAGGACAAGACAGACCACACTTTTTCTGTCTATGTAAATCGCCCTGGCTTGTCTTTTGGATATTTCTTCCGTGGTGGTGGAGATATAGTTGAGGTTGATGATTACATTGCAGAGTTTGTTGTTGAGGGAAATAACGAAAGGGCATTTATCTCAATGAATACCCAAAATATTGTTCGACTTGAAGTAGATGATGGCAACGGCATTCAGGTGATTGATATTGATAGTGGCAAGCCTTTCGCCATTGTCCTGCCCCTCAATGTAGGAAACATCTGTTTCTATGATACGAATGGAAATGTTGTGGAATATCTTCGCCAACAACTTTGACCAACTTCAATTTACCGAACTGAACACAACAACTGAATACCGAAAAACTGACCGTTGACTGGTCGCAATCTGCGAAAAGTTGACGGTCTTTTTTTATCCCCATTTTCAAAAAAGGAGGTCACGAAAAATGGCAAAACCGAAAAACCTTGAACAGCTCCGAGCCGAAAAGGAACAGGTCGAGACACAGCTTGCACAGGAACAGCACAAGCTGGAGCGTCTGGAGAACAGAAAGAAGTATCTGGAGAAAGGCGAGAGACAAAAGCGCACCCATCGTCTTTGCAATCTGGGCGGCACGATTGAGAGCCTTGCCCCGGAGGTCAAAGATCTCACACGCACCGAAATGACAGAGCTGATGGAACAAATCTTTTCTCTGTCCGAAGTTCAGCAAGCCGTCCGTCACATGGCGATTACCCACATCAGCCAAGCAAACAGAGAAAAGGAGTTGAAAGCCGATGGCACTATTTCATCTGAGCGTCACGCAGACTAAGCGAAGCACAGGACAGTCCGCTATCGCTTCTGCCGCCTACCGAGCCGGGGAGCGATTGTATAGCGAGTATTACGGCGAGTACAGCGACTACACCAGAAAGGGCGGCGTGATCTGCTCCGACATTCTCCTGCCGTCCCATGCTCCCCCGGAATTTGCAGACCGTCAGACCTTGTGGAATGCCGTGGAAAAAGCCGAGCGTGGAAAGAACGCCCAGCTTGCATACAGCTTTGACATTGCCTTGCAGAATGAATTTTCCCTTGAGGAAAACATCGCTCTTGCAAGGCAATTTTTGTTGGAGAACTTTGTGAGCCGGGGCATGGTGGTTGACTTCGCCGTACACCAGCCAGACCGTGAGGACGGCGGCATACCCAATCCACATTTTCATGTGCTTTGCCCCATCCGTCCCATCGAGCAGAACGGCAAATGGGGACTAAAGCAACGCCGGGTGTACGAACTGGACGAGGACGGCAACCGTATCCGAGACCAGAACGGAGAGTTTGTTTTCAACGCCGTTCCCACTACCGACTGGGGCAGTCCCGAAACGCTGGAACATTGGCGTGAAGCATGGGCGGAGATGTGCAATGCCAAGTTTGCGGAAAAAGGTATTGATGTTCGTATCGACCACCGCAGCTATGAACGGCAAGGCGTGGATTTACTTCCCACTATCCATGAAGGCGCAACCGTCCGGGCAATGGAGAAGAAAGGCATACGCACCGAAAAGGGCGAGTTCAACCGCTGGATCAAAGCCACCAATGCCGTTATCCGGGACATCAAGAAGAAAATCACTCTCCTGTTTGATTGGATTGCCGAAGCAAAAGCAGAGCTTGCCAAGCCGCAGACCCCCGACCTTGTTTCTCTGCTGAACGCCTACTACACCCAGCGCAAAGCCGGGGCTTATTCCCAGAAAGGCAAAATCAGCAACCTAAAGGAGATGAACGAGACTTTCAATTATCTCCGGGCAAACGGCATTTACACCCTTGAAGATTTGGAAAGCCGTGTCAGCGAACACAGTGCTGCCACAGAGAGCTTGAAGAAAACGCTGGACGAACAGACTGCCCGAATGAAAGCAATTAAGCAGCTCTATGACAGCTCCGCTGCTTTCCAGAGCTTGAAGCCTGTCTATGACGGCTTGCAGAAAATCAAGTTTGAGAAGCCCAGAGCCAAGTACAAGGCAGAGCATGAAGCGGAACTGAAACAGTTCTACGCCGCCAGACGAAAGCTGACCGGGGAGTTCCCAGACGGCAAGGTGGATATGAAAAAGCTGTCCGACGAGTATGACGAGCTGGAACAGGCGCACAACACCACCTATGGCGAGTTTAAGACCGTCAGAGACGATTTACACCGTCTTTGGAAGGTCAAGTCATGTGTAGATACTGCCGCCCGATTTAACGAGCGTACAGAGGAACAAATGCTCCAAAATCGACCCCAAACACGACACAAAAAGGAGGATATGACACGATGAAAAAATACGACTGGAAGAACGAGTACAACCCCATCCGCAGAACGGCAAAACGCCTTTTGAGCGGAGAAGCTTTGACCGATGGCAGACCGCTTTCCGACCTGATCGAGCTGGACGAACACACCCGGAAATGCCTTGCCTTTGAAGCCACCCTCACCGACCGCCAGATTGATATGTTGCAGGAGCTGGGCTATCTGCCTGTTATCATGAGACAGTACGGCGAGGAATGTGCGAACTGCCCCTACACGCTGGACGAGCGTGAGCATGGCATTTGCAGACGATGCGCTGTTTTCAAGAAGTAAGGAGGACGCCCATGCAGTACACCCAAGCACAGATCGACCGGGCAAACGCCGTCAGTCTGGAAGATTTTCTCCGCACACAGGGAGAGACGCTTATCAAAAGCGGACGGGAATACCGCTGGAAAGAACATGACAGCCTGACCGTCCGGGGAAACAAGTGGTTTCGCCACAGCCAGAGCAAGGGCGGCTATCCCATTGATTTTGTCATGGAGTTTTACGGCAAGTCCTTTCCCGAAGCTGTCCAGCTCTTAACCGGCGAAAGCGGTGAGGGACAGAGCGAAGCCAGCACAGCACCGCCCACAGCGTTTCACTTGCCCTTGCATAACAGGACAGCCGACAGAGCAATCCAATATCTCACAGAAAGCCGAGGTCTCAACAAAACGCTTGTTGAGGCTTTTCTTCTTTCCGGGGATATTTACGAGGACGCAAAGCGGCACAATGTTGTGTTTGTCGGCAGAGACCGAAGCGGTACGCCGAGATACGCCCATGTGCGAGGAACGGCAGACCCATTCAGACAGGACATTGCCGGGTCTGACAAATCCTATCCGTTCCGACACGAGGGTAATGGCAATCAGCTCTTTGTCTTTGAAGCGCCGATTGACCTGTTATCGTTTATCTGCCTTTATCCGCAGGATTGGCAGACAAGAAATTATCTTGCCCTGGGCGGCGTTTCGGGCAAAGCCCTTGACCGTTTCCTTTCTGAACGCAAGGACACCCGAAAAGTGTTCCTCTGCCTTGACAGCGACACCGCAGGAAGCGAAGCCTGTACCCGACTGGCACAGTCCATTCCCGGCAAGATCGCCGTCATGCGCCTTGTCCCGGCAAGGAAAGACTGGAACGATGTTCTCCGTCAGCAAAAGGACATTCCGAGCCACAAATTCATAGCCGAAACAATCACGCTGCGAGAGCTGCCCACCGCCCAGCCTGTTCCCATGCTCCGCATGGCAGATGTGGAGCTGACGAGCGTGGAATGGCTATGGTTTCCCTATATCCCCTTTGGAAAGTTGACCATCATACAGGGCAACCCCGGCGAGGGCAAGACCTACTTTGCCATGCGTCTTGCGGCGGCTTGCACCAACCGAAAGCCCTTACCCGGTATGGAGACACTTGAGCCTTTCAATATCATCTATCAGACCGCCGAGGACGGTCTGGGCGATACCGTTAAGCCCCGGCTGATGGAAGCTGACGCAGACCTTGAACGAGTGCTTGTTATTGATGATAGAGACACGCCGCTGACCCTTGCTGATGAGCGCATCGCAAGAGCAATCCGAGAGAACAACGCAAGGCTGGTTATCATTGACCCGATGCAGGCGTTTCTGGGCGCAGATGTGGACATGAACCGGGCAAATGAAGTCCGTCCCATCTTCCGTAGTCTGGGAGACATTGCACAGGCTACCGGATGCGCTATCGTGCTGATCGGACACCTCAACAAAGCCGCAGGAACGCAAAGCACCTACCGGGGATTAGGGTCTATCGACATTACGGCGGCAGTCCGCAGTCTGCTCTTTATCGGCAAGCTGAAGGACAGCCCCACAACAAGGGTACTTATCCATGAGAAAAGCTCCCTTGCGCCGCCCGGACAGTCCCTTGCCTTTTCTCTGGGAGACGAGAAAGGCTTTGAGTGGATAGGGGCTTATGACATTACCGCTGACGAGCTTCTTGCCGGGACGGACACCGCCAAGACCGAGAGCAAGACCGCACAGGCGCAAATGCTCATTCTGGAACTGCTTGCGGACGGAAAGCGTATGCCGAGCGCAGAACTGGAAAAGGCAGTCAATGAGCGTGGGATTTCCTCACGCACCATGAGAACGGCAAAGAGCCGTATCGGGGACAGACTTGTGACCGAGAAAGACGGCACAGCATGGGTCTGCTATCTCCGAGACTGACAACAGGAACACGGCAAGCATGGCAAAGACGGCAAGGTTTTTATAGATACCTTAATGTTGCCGCCTTGCCTTGTTCCCTCATACCGACACCGCCCGATGATGAACAGTCACCGGGCATTTTTTATTTACAGGAGGATTTTGAATGAACAATACCGCAACCAACACCGCCACTTGCCCGACTGTCAGAAAGCAGATCGGCAAGACAACCTATATCGTCCGTGTCCATTTCAGCCAGACCGCAAAAGAGACGATGGAGGACAAAATCAAGCGTCTGCTCCGTGAGGAAGTCCGCAAAATGTGACTTCTTTTTGAATTTGATGAAAAAGTCCTTGACTTTTCGTCTCTGGCAAGACGGCCAAAAGTATTCTGATCTCCTGCGGCTCCCGGCTGGCCCCCTTTGACATCCCCCAGCTTAGGGAGATCATGAGCTATGACGAGCTGGGGCTTGACCGTATCGGAGATCGGAAAACGGCGGTGTTCTTCACCATTTCCGACACCACGCCAACCTACAACTTCCTTGTGGCTCTGGCTTTTTCGCAGATGTTCAACCTGTTGTGCGAGAGGGCCGACAATGTTCATGGGGGCCGCCTGCCCCATCATGTGCGGGTGCTGTGGGACGAGGCGGCCAATACAGGGCAGGTGCCCAACCTGGAAAAGCTGGTGGCCGTTATCCGTTCCCGTGAAATATCGCTGACGCTCTTTTACCAGCAGATGGCGCAGTGCAAGGCCATTTATGACAAGCACGCGGAAACGATCATGGGAAATATGGACAGCGTGGTTTTCCTGGGTGGCAGGGAAAGCTCCACCATCAAGGAGATTTCGGAAAACTGGCTGGGAAAAGCGACGATCTCCATGCAGACGGACAGCCGCACACGGGGCCAGTCCGAAAGCTATGGACTCAACACCCAGCGTTTGGGCCGGGAGCTTTTGACCACCAGCGAGATCACCACCATGCCCGGAAATAAGTGCCTGTTACAGCTTCGGGGCCTGCCCCCGTTCTATTCCCCAAAGTACGACTTGAAGCAGCACCCCAACTACAAATATACGGCTGAGGCCGATAAAGTGAAAAACGCCTTTTCCCTCGATCAGCTCATCAACCGCCGCAGGCGGCCTGGGCTGAATGAGGCTTGTGAGGTGTACGAGGCAGACGGGACAGACACAGGGCCCATAGGCGAGGACGAGGACATCCTCAACTATGACGATGTGGATGACCCGGACGCCTATGTATAAATCCCACTTCTGGACAAAGTGTCCAGAGGTCGTAACCTGCCGCCAGAAATGGCGGCTTTTTTCATAGCCGGGGGCTCCCCCGGAGAAATGGAGGCTCTATGCAGTTTTTTTCTTCCGCGATTGATACTTTGCAGACCCTTGTTGTTGCCCTCGGCGCTGGTCTTGGCGTGTGGGGCGTTGTCAATCTGCTGGAGGGCTATGGATCGGATAATCCTGGCTCAAAAAGCCAGGGCATGAAGCAGCTCATGGCGGGCGGCGGCATCATCCTGCTGGGCACCACCTTGATCCCCCTGCTGTCCGGGCTGTTTTAAGGTAACGGCTTATGGATTTTCTCACCGACTGGCTCACAAACTGGCTCAAAGAGCTGCTGATTGGCGGGATCATGGGCAACCTGGAGGGGCTCACCGATTACGTCAACGCCCAGGTCGGGGAGATTGCGGTACAAGTGGGGACTACCCCGGCGGCTTGGAACGCCGGGGTTTTCTCCCTTATACGCCAGCTTTCCGAAACGGTGATCTTGCCGATTGCCGGTCTGGTGCTGACCTTTGTTGCCACCTATGAGCTGATACAGATGCTTTTGGAAAAGAACAATATGCACGAGTTTGATGTGGCGAATATCTATAAATGGATGTTCAAAACGGCTTGTGCCATTCTCATCCTGTCCAACACCTTTAATATCGTTATGGCGGTGTTCGATGTGTCGCAGTCCGTGATCGCCCAGGCGGGCGGGCTCATCCAGGGCTCCACGGACATCACGCCGGATATGATGGCGGAGCTGGAAACCACCCTGGAGGGCATGGACTTGGGGCCGCTTCTCGGCCTGTGGCTCCAATCCTCTATTATCGGTGTGACCATGTGGGCGCTGGGCATTGTCATTTTTGTACTGGTCTATGGCAGGATGTTGGAAATCTATTTGCTGACCAGCTTGGCCCCCATCCCTATGGCTACCCTGGCCCACCGGGAGGTGGGGCAGACGGGCCAGAATTATCTGCGTTCCCTGTTCGCCGTGGGCTTTCAAGGGATGCTCATTCTGGTATGTGTTGCCATCTATGCGGTGCTCGTCCAAGGGATCGTCACCAGCGGAGATCCCATTGGGGCGATTTGGGGCATTGTGGGCTACACAGTTTTGCTCTGCTTTATGCTGTTTAAGACGGGCGGCATCGCCCAGCGCATCTTCGGGGCGCATTGAGAGGAGGCGCTTCAATGGAAAAAACGACATTCGATACCTCTGGACAAAGTGTCCAGAAGTCCCCGGAGGGCCTGTTCCTGCAAGACGGCATCGCGGGGCTGCGCTCTCTGCCCCGTCATTCGGTGGATATGCTTTTGACCGATCCGCCCTATGGCACCACCCGGAACTTTTGGGATGTGCCGCTGCCCCTCCCGGAGCTGTGGGAGGCGGTGAAATGGGCCGTCAAGCCGGAGGGGGCGGTGCTGTTCTTCGCACAGTGCCCCTATGATAAGGTGCTGGGGGCTTCCAACCTCCCCATGCTCCGCTATGAATGGGTGTGGTACAAGAGCCGGTGCACAGGTTTCCTCAACGCGAGGCGGGCCCCGCTGAAAAAGACGGAGAATATTCTGGTGTTCTATCAGAAACTTCCGCTTTATAACCCGCAGTTTGAACAAGGTAAGCCCTACAAGAAAATCGCGGGCAACCGTGGGGACAGCACCAACTACGGAAAGTTCATCCGCTCCGGCAGCGGATCGGAGGACGGCCTGCGCTTTCCCGGAAATGTGCTGGCCTTTCCCACCGTCCAGCGCACCGTCCATCCCACGCAAAAGCCTGTGGCGCTGAGCGAGTATTTCATCAAGACCTATACCCGGCCCGGCGAGGTGGTGGCGGACATCTGCGCTGGCTCTGGCACAACGGCAGTGGCTGCCCTCAACACAGGCCGCCGCTTTATTTGTTTTGAAACTGTCCCGGCCTACTACGCTGCCGCCAGTGAGCGCATCCGTGCGGCGCGGGCAGCGGTGGAGGCTGGGGAGAAAGGAGTTTAACTATCGGACGCTATTCTATCATTTATGCCGATCCCCCCTGGCGCTACACAGCGAAAAAGGTACAGGGGGCGGCGGAAAACCATTACCCCACCATGAGCATATCGGAGCTATGCGCGTTGCCTGTGGCCGACCTTGCGGCCAAGGACAGCGCGCTTTTTTTGTGGGCCACATTCCCGCAGCTCCCGGAGGCCCTGCGGCTGATCCAGGCGTGGGGCTTCACTTATAAAAGCGTGGCTTTCGTCTGGCTCAAACAAAACCGCAAGTCCCCCGGCTGGTTTTACGGCCTGGGCTTTTGGACACGGGGCAACGCGGAGGTCTGCCTGCTGGCGACACGGGGACACCCCAAACGGCAGGCGGCAAATGTCCATCAGTTTATCATTTCCCCTGTTCGGGAGCACAGCCGCAAGCCGGAGGAGGCCCGTGAAAAGATCGTGGCCCTTATGGGCGACTTACCCAGGGTGGAGCTGTTCGCAAGACAGTCCCCGCCCGGCTGGGACGTGTGGGGAAATGAGGTGGAGCCCACGATCCCGGACTTCTGGACAAAGTGTCCAGAGGAGGCAGATCAAAAGGAGGGCTTGTGAGCGGGCTCACTTTGGGGAGCCTGTTTGACGGGATCGGGGTTTTCCCCCTGGCGGCGTCGCGGTGCGACATCCGCCCCCTGTGGGCAAGCGAGATCGAGGCCGCCCCTATCTCTATCACCCGGCGGCACTTCCCGGATATGGCCCACCTGGGGGACATCACCAAACTGGACGGCGGGGCCATCCCTCCCGTCCATGTGCTGACCTTTGGCTCCCCCTGTCAAAATCTTTCACAGATCGGCAGGCGTGAGGGGCTGGACGGCACCAAATCCGGCCTGTTTTTTCACGCCATCCGTATCATTCAAGAAATGAGAAAGGCCACCAATGATCTATATCCAGTTATCTCTGTTTGGGAAAACGTCATGGGAGCGTTTTCTTCAAATGACCGGATGGACTTTAGAGCCGTCCTATCCGCTTTCACAGACACCGAAATTTCAATGCCTGCTTCGGGAAGATGGGCAAACGCCGGAATGGTGCGAGGGGGATGCCCCGATCTCGCATGGCGGCTCCTGGATGCCCAGCATTGGGCAAGGCCCCGGCTGGCCCGACGCCAGCGCGTCTTTCTTGTGGCAGACTTTGGAGGGCGGCGTGCTCCCGAAATATTGTTTAAGCCCCGCCCAATGCTCCCACTTCCTGCGCCTTGCACAGCGGGCGGGCTGCCCGCCCCCGGCGGAGATCGAGGCCCTGTTCTTGAAACAGGGGGGCGCGTACCCGTCACCAGACCCTTTCAAGGGTTCCGTATGCGGGGAGCCGCCAAGGAGGGGGAACAAACAGCGTTCCAAAACAGTTTCGGATTTCCAACTGACCCTTTTCCCACTCTGTTAGCCGGTACGGTGACACCGTTCGCTTTTTGGTACGAGGACGATCCGGCAGGCGGCTGTATTCGTTTCCCTACGGAATTGGAATGTGAGCGGCTGATGGGCTTGCCGGAGGGGTGGACGAAGTACGGGGCTGACGGCAGGGAGATCAGCGCGTCCCAGCGGTACAAGGCCCTGGGCAACGCCATCGCCCTGCCCTGCGCGGAGTATATCATGGCGGGGATCGCGGAGGCCCTGCGTTAAAACTGCCTGGGCTTCTGGACAAAGTGTCCAGAAGTGGCCGGGCCGGAAAGGAGTGATCAAAATTCCCTATGTGAATGTTCCCAACGATCTGTCAAAGGTCAAAACCAAACTTGCCTTTAATCTGACGAAACGCCAGCTTGTGTGCTTCGGGATCGCGGCGGCGGTGGGCGTCCCGTCCTATCTGTTGGCCCGGAGCTCCATCGGCAACACCGGGGCCATGTTCCTTATGATGGCGGTGGCGCTCCCCGCATTTTTGCTGGCTATGTATGAGAAAGACGGGCTCCCGCTGGAAAAGGTGGTGCGAAACATCATCCGGGCCCGTTTCCTGCGGCCTGGGGTGAGGCCCTACCGAACAGAAAACATTTACGCCCCGTTCACCCATCGGGGCGCTGCGGGAAAGGAGGATGCGATTGCAGAAAGCAAAAAATCAAAAGCGCGGCCCCGGAAAGGCCGCTGACCGGAAAGCTGCGTTGTCTGCCCAGCAGACGATCCCTTATCTGGTGATGCACCCGGACGGGGTGTGCCAGCTCCCCGGCGGGCTCTATACAAAGACGGTGGAATATGAGGACATCAACTATTCCGTGGCAAGCACCGAGGATCAGACGGCGATTTTCGGCGGCTGGAGTTCGTTCCTCAATTACTTTGACACCTCTTTGCCGTTCCAGCTCTCCTTTATCAACCGCCGCTCCCGTTCCCGGAACAAATACCGGGTGAACATCCCCCAGGCCCAGGATGACTTCAACAGCGTCCGGGCCGAATTTACCGGGATGCTAAAAAACCAGATTGCCCGGTCAAACAACGGGATCGAGCGGTCAAAATATATCACCTTTGGGCTCCCCGCCGATGGGATCGGGGAGGCCCGGCCCCGGCTGGAGCGTGTGGAGGCCGATGTGACAGGCAATCTCAAACGGCTGGGGGTACCTTCGGAGCCCCTGGACGGGCGGTCACGGCTGGCCCTGCTCCACAGCCAGATGCACCCCGGCAGCCGGGAGCCGTTCCGCTTCTCCTGGCAGGACATTCCCAAAACAGGGCTGGGTACCAAAGACTATATCGCCCCGGACAGCTTCGACTTTAGGCAGTCCCGCCTGTTCCGGGTGGGCCAGTATTGGGGCGCGGCTTCCTATTTGCAGATCATGGCTTCGGAGCTCTCCGATAAGCTCCTGGCGGAAATCCTGGAGCTGGACGCAGAGCTGACCGTGACCATGCACATCCAGACGGTGGATCAGCTCAAGGCCATTAAAACGGTAAAAGGCAAGCTGTCCGACATTGGAAAAATGAAGGTGGAGGAACAGCGCAAGGCGGTGCGGGCCGGGTATGATCC
The DNA here is from genome assembly GCF_022440595.1 of Enterocloster sp. OA13. NCBI lineage: Bacteria > Bacillati > Bacillota > Clostridia > Lachnospirales > Lachnospiraceae > Enterocloster > Enterocloster sp. OA13. The sequence continues at coordinate 282,042 of NZ_JAKNTF010000001.1, forward strand.
CGACATCCTGCCCCCCGACCTCATTACCTTTTCCAAAGACGCGGCGGAGCTGCTGGCCGACCTGCAATCCCGCAACGAGCGGATGTTTCTGCTGACTTTTACGGTGGTGAACATCGCCCCCACCCGCCAGCGGCTGGAAAATGATATTTTCACGGTGGGCGGCATCGCGCAGAAATACAACTGTGCCCTAAAGCGTCTGGACTGGCAGCAGGAGCAGGGCTTTGTGTCCTCCCTGGCCCTGGGCTATAACGAGGTGGAAATCCAGCGGGGCATGACGACCAGCTCCACGGCGATTTTCATTCCCTTTATGACCAGGGAGCTGCGGATGGCGGGGCCGTCCCTCTACTACGGGATGAACGCCCTTTCCCACAATGTCATCATGGCTGACCGGAAAAAGCTGAAATCGGCCAACGGCCTGTACCTGGGCTCTACCGGATCGGGAAAATCCTTTGCGGCAAAAAGGGAGCTCCTAAACGTGTTCCTCACCATCCCCCAGGACAGAATTTTGATCGTCGATCCAATGGGCGAGTATGCCCCGCTGGTGCGGCGGCTGGGCGGGCAAGTCATTGAGATCGCCCCCGGTTCTCCCAACCATATCAACCCTATGGACATTCGGCTGGATATGGATGAGGACGAGAGCCCGCTTTCAATGAAAGCGGATTTTTTGTTGTCCCTGTGCGAGCTGGTGGTGGGCGGCAAGGATGGTTTACAGCCTATCGAAAAGACGGTGATCGACCGCTGTGTGCGGCTCATCTACCGGGATATGGCCCTGGGGATCGGGGACGGCAAGCCGCCCTTGCTCCAGGACTTGTATGAGGAGCTTCTGAAACAGCCGGAGCCGGAGGCCCGGCGGGTGGCAACCGCCCTGGAGCTCTACTGCACCGGCTCCCTCAACCTGTTCAACCACCCGACCAATGTGGACTTGACCGCCCGCGTGGTGTGCATCGTCCTCAAAGGGCTGGGGGAAAACCTGCGGAAGATCGCCATGCACATCACCAACGATTTTGTCACTTCGGCGGTCAACGTGAATTTCCACAACGGCATTTCGACCTGGTGCTACTTTGACGAGTTTCACATTTTGCTCCGGGATGCCCTCACCGCCAGCTACTTTGTGGCCGTGTGGAAGATGCTCCGCAAAAAGGGCTGCGTCCCCAGCGCACTTACGCAGAATGTGAAAGACCTGTTAGCCAGCCGGGAGATCGAGGCCATTTTGGACAACACCGACTTTATGATCCTGTTGGCCCAGGCCCAAAGTGACCGGGCGATCCTGGCAAAGCAGCTCGGCATTTCCGAGCACCAGCTTTCCTATATCACCCACAGCAATTCCGGCGAGGGCCTGCTGTTCTATGGGGATGTGACCATCCCCTTTGTTGACCGTTTCCCCAAAGGGGAGATTTACAACCTGCTCACCACCCGCCCGGAGGATTTGAAGAATGAAGCGAAAACCGAATAGGCCAAAACAAGAGCCAATGGAACGCCCAGGCTCCTGGGAGAGCACCGCCGATCCTGGCGAGGCCGCTGGGGGCGGCTCCCCAGGTGATGCTGGGGCTGCGGACAGCGGCACCTCTGGACAAAGTGTCCAGAAGTCAAAATTTCGGCAAAAGAGCCAGCAGGAACAGGCCGCCGCGTCCAAGCTCCGTATGGAAAAGCGCGGGGAAAAGCTGGAGGCGGCCAAAGATAAGCTGGCAAAGCAGAAGCCACCCAAAAAGCCCGGCCCGGTGAGGCGGGTGGGCCGGGCCGCTGGCGGTACGGTTCACGGCTTCGTGCATGGCAAGCTCTTTGAGGTGGAACAGGAGAATGTGGGCACCGAGGGAGCCCACCGTTCCGAGCTGGCGGGTGAAACCGCCCTGCGGCATGGCTCCCGCTTCGTCAAGAAGAAAATCCGGGAACACCCGGCAAAGGCTGTCCAGCGGGCGGAGTCCAAATATATCAAGGCTGCGGCGGATCATCAGTTCCGCGTGGCGGCCCAGGAGCACCCGGAGCTGGAGAAAAATGCCTGGAAACGGTTTTGGCAGAAACGGCAATACCGCAAGCAGGCACGGCAGACCGCCAGGGCTGGGGCGGCAAAGGCGGCAAAACAGACTGCCGCCGCCACGGAAAGAGCCGGAGCCCAGGCGGTGGGCTTCATCAAGCGGCATCCCGTGGGGGTGCTCCTGGCCCTGGCCTGTGTGCTCCTGCTCTTTATCATGCAGTCCTGTTCGTCCTCCCTGGTGATGTTTGGCAACTCCGGCGCGGGGGCCGTGGGCGCTACCACCTATCCATCAAAGGATGAGGACATCCTGGGGGCTGAGGCCGCCTATGCGGATATGGAGGCGGAGCTGCAAAACTACCTGGACACCTACGAAAGCACCCACGACTATGACGAATACCATTTTGACCTGGACGGGATTGAACACGATCCCTATGTGCTCATCTCCATCCTCTCTGTGCTTCACGAGGGGGAATGGACGCTTGCCCAGGTACAGGGCACCCTGGAAATGCTCTTTGACCGCCAATACATTCTCACCGAGGATGTGGTGGTGGAGGTGCGCTACCGGACGGAAACCCGCACAGACAGCGAGGGCAACGATTATGAGGTGGAAGTCCCGTATAACTGGTATATCTGCTATGTGACGCTGGAAAACAAAAACCTTTCCCATCTCCCCCTGGAGCTTATGGGCGAGGAGGAGCTGGCCCGGTATGCCCTCTATATGTCCAGCCTGGGCAACCGGCCCGACCTGTTCCCGGAGTCCGGGTATGTGGACAAATACACGAAACCGCCCGCCGACTACGATGTGCCGGAGGAATATCTGGACGATGAAACCTTTGCGGCTATCTTGGGCGAGGCGGAAAAGTACCTGGGTTATCCCTATGTGTGGGGCGGCAGCTCCCCCGCCACTTCCTTTGACTGCTCCGGCTTCGTATCCTGGGTGATCAATCACTCCGGCTGGGATGTGGGCCGCCTGGGGGCCCAGGGGCTCTACAACATCTGCACCCCCACCAGCGCGCCCCGCCCCGGCGATCTGGTCTTTTTTGAGGGTACCTATGATACAAGCGGCGTTTCCCACTGTGGTATCTATGTGGGGGACGGGATGATGATCCATGCGGGCGATCCCATCAGCTACGCGAATTTGAATACAAGCTACTGGCAGTCCCATTTCTACGCCTACGGGCGTTTACCATGATTGGAGGTACTCTATGGCGGCAAGCAAAAGCCAAAAAATCCAGGCCGAGATCGAAAAGGTCAAGGCCAAAATCAACGAGCAGCAGGCCCGGCTCAAGGAGCTGGAGAAAAACAAGCTGGAGGCGGAAAACAGCGAGATCGTGGACATCGTGCGGGGTCTGAGCATTTCCCTGGAGGAGCTGCCCCTGGTGCTTCAGCAGCTCCGGGAGGGTACTTCTGGACAAAGTGTCCAGAAGTCGGGGCCTATGGAAAAGGAGGAAAATTGAATATGAAACGATGGAAGTCTTTGACGGCGGCGCTTTGCGCCGCTGTTCTTTTATGCGGATTCAGCACCACCGCCTATGCTGGGGGCGGCGAGTATGAGGACTACGGCGATCCCACAATGGAAACCCTGGCCCCGGAGCCGGAGCCTACCATAGAGCCCGGCCAGGGCTTTTCGGAGGAGGGCGGTTTTGTGACCCGCGACCTGCTCTATGACGAAAACACCAACAAGCAGTTTATCACCGTCCAGACCAGCGGCGGGGCTACATTTTATTTCGTCATTGACTACGACAAGCCCGTGGACGAGGAGGGCGAACAGTACGAAACCTATTTTCTGAATGTGGTGGACGAAGCCGACCTGCTGGCCGCAGCCGAGGCCGCTGGCGTGGAACAGGCGGTGTGCTCCTGCTCTGAAAAATGCGAGGTGGGGGCTGTCAATACAGAGTGCGCCGTCTGCTCTGTCAATATGGGAAAATGCGTGGGCGTCGCCCCGGAGCCTGCGGAAACTGAGGAGCCTGCGGAGGAGCCGGAAACAGGCGGCAGCATGGGGAGGCTCCTTCTCATCCTGGCAGTGGCTGGGATCGGCGGCGGGGCCGCGTTCTATTTCAAGGTGATCCGGCCCAAACAGCAGCAGGCCGCCGAGCCGGAGGAGGACTACGGCGAGGAGGACTATGAGGACGACGGCCCGCCCTGGGACGAGGACGAAAACAGCGAGGAGGATGAGGAATGAACTTTACCAATAACCCCTATGAAAAAATGATGAAACAGAAGCCCCGGCCTCTGGCCCCCTCCATCCCCAAAGCGCCCAAAGGCTCCCGTTGCTCCGGGTGCCCCTACTGGCGGGGGATCAGCTGCGTGTCCTGCTACCGGGAGCTTTTGAAAACCCCTGCCGGGAGGTGATGGGGTGGCCCGTGAACTGACCCGCGAGGAAAAAAGGAAAATCCGCGCCCTGGTGGTGAAGTGGTGCGCCAACTATAACAAGGAATATGGATGCCTGCCCCTGGAGTGCGAATGTTATATGTTCGGCAAATGCTGGACGGGGGCCTATTGCCGTTATTTCCGGGAGGCTGTCCTGCCCCTTGATCCGGCGCTGGAGGCGGCGCTCTTGACCGAGGGCCCGCCCCCGGTTTTCAAACCCTGCCCCATCTGCGGCGGGGCTGTCCCCGTGGATGGGCGCATGGCCTACTGCTCCGAGGTTTGCGCCCGGATCGCCCTGCGGCGGCAAAAGCGGGAGTATATGCGGAAAAAGCGGAGGTGATGTGTGGAAAATTAGGCCCCGGAAAACCCGCTGATCACAAGGCTTTCCGGGGCCGGTTTTGGGGTGGGCCGTATGTTTCTTTGGCCTACCCCCGTTTTAGCCAAATGCTTTCCACATCCCCACGCTGTCACTTCTGGACACTTTGTCCAGAGGTGGCGGCCTATTTGATTATGACAAGGAGGCGGTATTCTGGAAGAAAATCAAGGCTATGTGATACGCCACACGATCCTGTTTGACAACAAATGTGGCTTTGTGCTGGGGGAAAACCCCAAGGCTCCAAACCCCTATGTAACATGGCAATTCAACGAGCAGGACGGGCACCGGGACTTCTTTTGGGGCCACTATCACAACGAGCCGGATATGGCAGAACGGGATTTTCACAATCGGGCTGAGGACTATCAGCGGCGCTATCATGTGTTTGAGGTAGAGCAGGCCCCGGACAAGGAAACCTACAAATACTACTCCACCCAGCGGCCCATCGACATCGGCACCTACCCGAACAGCTACTTTAACCGTCCTGTCCACATGGATTTATATTTCACCCGCCTGGAAGTGACGGGTGAGGCGTTCCAGGCGTGTGGTGCCATCACCTATGCCCAGCCGCTGACTGAGCGGGAAATGCAGGATTATGAACTGCGGCCCTCCCGTGAAAATCTGGACATCCGGCGGCAGATGGATGCCCAGGCCCAGGTGGTAGGCAAATGGGAGGACGCCCACCATGTCCCGGAACAAAGGCGGCTGACCTGGTTTTATCCCGACTTTGGCAGCTATGTGGCGAAAGAGTATGTCACCCCGGAGCAGCTTACCGCCCGCGCCCGTGGGGTGGAGCGTCAAGTAGCAGCTAAGGCCCACAAACAGGCGAAAGAAAAACAGCCGATTGCCGAACAAATCAAGGCCGCCCAGCGGGAGGCCCTGGAGCACCGGGAGCCGGAGGCTCCAAAAAAGAAAGCCCCCGATAGGGGCGAGCGTTAGGAGGTATGTGTATGGAAAAACAGAGGGAACAGGATCGGGCCGACCTGGAAATGAAAAGGCTGTGCGGCGTGTTTGGCTCCCCCCAGCCCCCGGAGGAGGAAAAGCCGCTGGACAAGGTAAAGGAGCCGCCCCGCCCCTATCGGAGCCGGGAGCGCGAGGAACGGTGAGCCAGAAAAAGCGCCGCCGCCCTGTCCATCTTCATGTGATGGTGTCCGAGGAGGAGCTGGCGCTGATCCGGGAGCGCATGGCCGAGGCGGGTGTCCGTAACCTGGGGGCCTATGTGCGGAAAATGGCGCTCAACGGCTATGTGCTCCATGTTGACCTTTCGCCCGTCCGGGAGTTGGTATCACTCCAGCGGCGGTGCTCCAACAATCTAAACCAGGTGGCGATCCAGGCGAACACCTACGGCGGCATTTACCCGGAGGAGATCAAGGCCCTCCAGCGGGACTATGAAACCCTGTGGGAGCCGCTGTCCGACCTGCTCAAAAAGCTGTCGGCGGTGGTGGAGCTTTAACCCTTGCCGGGGAGCGCAACGCTCCCCGGCTGCCCCGGCTTCTGGACACTTTGCCCAGAGGTGGGGGCAGCCGGAGTCATCCTTGTTGGCCCCCTCTTACTGAGTTATAATATACATATAGAGGCAAATAGCAAACTTTTGTAGGAGGTATGAACCATGCGTATCATTTTGAAAATCATCGCGGCCCCCTTTGTTCTGGCGCTGATCCTCGCTGTGGCGGTGCTCTCGTTCCTCTCCTGCATCGCAGGGGCGCTCTGCTGGCTGGCGTGTACGGTTTTCGTTCTGCTGGCGGCCTGCGGTTTTTTCGCAGGGCTGCATACCGGGTGTATTGCCATGCTGGTGCTGGCGTTTTTGGTTTCCCCCTTTGGGCTCCCGGCCATCGGGGAGTGGCTGCTGGAGCGCCTGTATGGGGTGAAATACGCTTTGCAGGATTTTATGTTTAGCTGATGACCTCTGGACACTTTGTCCAGAAGTGCCGGGCGGCGGGGATTTTCCCGTCGCCCGCTTTTCGTCTATCTGGAGGAGGTGAGCCTACGGCCACAACACGCTTGATCACCCACCATATCAGCAAGGGGGAAACTGTTGCCCAATCGCTGAAAGACCGTTTCGACTACGGCCAAAACCCGGAGAAAACCCAAGGCGGGGAGCTCATTTCCGCCTATGAGTGCGACCACCGCACAGCCGATGCCGAGTTTCTGCTGGCAAAGGCAAAGTACAAAGCCGTCACGGGCCGGGAGCAGCGGCGGGATGCGGATGTGCTGTGCTATCAGATCCGGCAGTCCTTCCGTCCTGGAGAGATCACCCCGGAGGAGGCAAACCGGGTGGGCTATGAAACGGCTATGCGCTGGACAAAGGGGAAGCACGCCTTTTTCGTTGCCACCCATACAGACCGCCAGCACATCCATAATCACATTTACTACAATTCCACCACCCTGGACTATACCGGGAAATTCCGGGATTTTTTCAGATCGGCGGCAGCCCTGCGGCGGCTCTCTGACCGGGTATGCCTGGAGCATGATCTGTCTGTGATCCAAAACCCGAAGCTCCACAGCAAGGGCCGCTTTCTCCACTACGGCCAATGGATCGGGGAACGCCCGCCCTCGGCCCAGCAGCGGGTGCGGCTGGCTATCGTGGAGGCCCTGGGGAAACAGCCCGCCGACTTTGCGGCGTTCCTGCGGCTCATGGAGGAGTCCGGCTTTGCGGTGAAGCATGGCCGAGGCGGGGTGATCTCATTCCTGGCCCCTGGGCAGGATAAGCCCACCCGCCTGCGCTCGTCCACCCTGGGCCTGGGCTTTGACCCGGAGGACATCCGGGCGGTGATCGCCGGGGAGCGCCCGATCCCGGAGCTGCCAAAGGATGGCCCGCCCCCGCCCCGGCGCGTCGATCTCATCATCGACATTCAAAATCGGCTGGCCCAGGGCAAAGGCCCGGCCTATGAACGGTGGGCGAAGGTCTACAACCTCAAACAGATGGCCGCCGCGCTCCTGTATCTCCGGGAGCATGGGCTGACCGACTATGCGGCGCTGGAGGCCACCACCGAGGCGGCGGTGGATCGCTTTCACACCCTGGCCGGGGAGCTGCGGGACACCGAGGCCGCCCTCTCCCATACTTCCCAGCTCATGGGGGCGGTGGTGCAGTACGCAAAGACGAGGCCCGTGTTTGACGGCTACAAGGCGGCCCGGTATTCTAAAAAATATCTGGCCCAGCACGAGGCGGAGCTTTCTGACTATCGGGCGGCAAAGGCCGCCATGAGTGAGCTTTTGGACGGGGCAAAACTCCCAAAGATGGACGCGCTGAAAAAGCGGCGGCGTGAGCTCTCTGAAAAGAAAAAGGCCCTCTATGCCGAGTACCGCAAAGCCCAGGCGGATATGCGTGAGGCTGTGGCGGTCAAGGGCAACATCGACTTCCTGCGCTGCTATCCAGAAGGGCGGGAAGATAAGGCCCAGGAGCGGTAGCGCCGGGGCCGCAGACAATAAGGACTTCTGGACAAAGTGTCCAGAAGTCCAGCGGGTTTGGGGAGCTCCCCAACAAGCATTTTTGCGGGGCTACCGGCCACGCAAAAATAGCAGGTGTGGGCACACCTGCCCTGCTTGCCGTTTCGTGCAAACCCGAAAAACAGGCGCTTTGGAGCGGATAGTGCAGGGGGCGAACATTCCAAAAAGAATATTGCCATACTTCAAATGTTCTGCTATAATGTCTATAAATAACTTTTCAAAAAGGGGTTGACAAGCAACATGACTTCTGCCATCCTAAAGCAAGCAAGCAAGCAAGCAAGCAAGCAAGCAAGCAAGCAAGCAAGCAAGCAAGCAAGCAAGCAAGCAAGCGGAGCGGTGCTATAACTATGTAGCATCGGGCTTTTGTCATGCCCCCAATAATATTGGTATATATAAGCGTTTCTATCAAGGCAGTTTTCTGCGCGGATAGAAACGCTTTTTTGTTTTGAAAACGTCAACTGGAGGAGGATTATGGTATGGACAATTTGCTGGAACAACTTGAACAGTGGAATAAAAACGATGAATTTTCCCGGTGTATTGAAGCCATTGAAGCTATCCCGGAAAAAGAGCGTGGATATAAATTGACCGTATTGCTTGGCCGGGCTTATAGCAATTTGGCAGTATTGGGAGATCACAAGGCGCATGGAGATGATGATGAAGTAGATAAGGAACTTATCCAACACTCCATTGACATTTTGGAAACTGTATGGAAACAGGGAGAAAATGACCCGTACTGGAACGCTCGCATGGGATATGCTCACCTCATGGCAGATGATACGGCGGCTGTTGCTCTTGAATATGGAAAGCGGTGGCTGGAATTAGAGCCGGACAATCCAGAAGCGCAGAAATTGGTGAGCGATTGTGAGGGGTATCTTTCGGAAGAACCAGTCGAAATGTATGACGAGGCCGATTGGGATGCGGTAGAGAAACACATTGAAAAATATTTCGGTCATTATGATTACGTATTTCACGAAAGTGTTTCCACAGGTATTCATTTGGACATCTGCGTTATTCCACCGCGAAAAGATCATAACTATTATACCCTTGTTACATTTGGAATGGGCGCTCATAGAATGAACGTGCCAGAGGAACTAACAGAGAAAAAATTGGAACGGGCAGAGCTTTTAATCAATCTTCCCCCGGATTGGAAATTGTCGGAGGAGGATTGGCAAGAGGAAAAATGGTATTGGCCTATTGATGTTTTGAAATGGATTGCCCGCATACCTGTTAAAGATAGAAATACTTGGCTTGGCTGGGGACATACCATAAGTTCCGGTGAGCCATTTGCGGAAAGTACAAAATTGTGCGGGGCTATGTTATTAAACCCTGGTGTGTTTGGTGAACCCTCATACTTCTGCACTCTCCCCGACGGGGACGAAGTGAATTTTTATCAGCTTATCCCTCTCTACAAGGAAGAAATGGAGTTTAAGTTAGAAAATAGTGTAGATGAACTTATAGATAAATGCCCGGACGAAATCTTGGAGGTCATTAACCCCACGCGCCTTAATGCAATTACAGATGAAGATACGATTGGCTATGATTTAGCGGAAATGGATAATGCGGAAAGTCATCTAAAACGTATCCGGGATTTGCATTTGCCTGTTGATGAACTGGCCGCTTACAACTCTATGGCCGTTTATCTGCGTTGGGCTATGGAACGAGGGCAAATGAGTAATCCGTTTCTTACCCAGTACCGAAATGTGGTAGAAGCAGTTAGGGCGGGGAATGGCCCCGACTTGCGTGTGTTTATCCGGGACAAGCTGGACGGAAAATTGTCCACACAATTTTTTGATCGGGTAGGCTCTGGCTTTGCTCAATGGTATGCCCAGGACAATCGCTCAAACCCCTATGGCTATCTTCGGGACTACCGTGATTGCGCTCTGGCTGTTTTGAAAGACCATACATGGAATAGCATTGAGGAGGAAGAAGCCGCATATTTGCTTTTGCCTTATACCGAGGAAAGCTACCAGGCGATAAGTGCAATTTTGGATAAGCGGTTAAAAGAATTTTTGGAAGCAGAATTTGAAGATGATCCCGAACTGCGTGTTGCACGTGCCGCCGATGGAAAGCCGCCTATCATTCCCGATTGGGACGGTCCCCTATTCTGCTATGCAACTGACCGTATCGCTCAAGAGGGTTATAAAATCAAGGTGGCAGAACGGGTAGCGCCGGAGCGTGAGGAATGGGGCTGGGACACCGGCTGGGGGTTCTTTTCCGATGATGACGATGAAATTGAAGATGACGAAAACGGCGGCTTTTACGATATTCGAGACATTTGCCGCATTGACCCAACCGTAGTGCCCCTGTTGTCCTTGCCTTATGGCACGTGTATGGAGAAAGACGAAACCGGGGAATGGATTGAAATTGAAGATGATGAAACGGAAAGGAGTTAATGACAATGCAGCTTGATAAAATTGAAGATGTTTTATCTGAAAATCTGGGAGAAGGGTATCGAATTGTTAGGGACAATGATGAACTATCTCCAATAATCGAATGGGTTGACTGGGTTAATCAATCGGAAAATGACGAGAATGAAGAAGCTATTCGGGTTGAAGTCCATTTTGAAGATGGCACAGAGGAAACCTTTGAAAAAGGAATTACGCTTCGTCAAATCTGGCATGAAGATGTACTATAAGAACACCCTATATGCAGGAAAAGGAGGAGAAATTTTTAATGACAATAGATGAATGTAAAAAATATCTTCCCAATCGTTGGGCAGAGATTATTCAACAAGACCCATTACTAATGGAAATCTTTGAAGAACATGATTACGATTTGGAGGAAGAAGCTGTACCGCCTTTTCTGTTTCAGGAGTTGCGCGGTGGAAATATCGAACATCTGCGCCCTATTTTTGCTCTCTATGGGCAAACTGGATTAAATATGTTACAAGAACTTTTGGAAATTGATGAAATCAGCAAAGATACAGCAAAGGTTGAACTGCCAGACGAACAAACCAGCTATGCAGGGTATTTCTTTACTCGATTTTCAGAAGATAATAGACAGAACGCTGAAAATGCAGTACAAGCCTATATTAGAAATATAAATCGTATTTTCGTGGAGGAGTTCAAGGAAGCTGCTCCATTGGACGAGAACGCCAAAATAGAAATTTTATTCGGACAAGCTGCCCAGACTTTCAGAGAAGAAGCCTATCAGCAACAAATAAATGGAGAAAGTACAGAAATAGAAACTGATTTGATAGATTGGTGTAGCGATATGCTGTACAAGGAGGGCTATGAGGATATTGAGTTAATGACTGAGGCATTGTACCATATCAACTGCGATTATCTATTGTCCGATTATCTCCAGTGGCCTATGTATGATACGAAACGGGAAAATCCTTTCCGTCCTTATTTTGAACTTTGGAAGATGGGGTTGAATATTTATTTCCCAGAGCGTGGACGTGTGGTACTAATTGGATAAAAGAAATTATCTTGATATACTCTTTCAGCGATTAGAGCAAGAACAGGAAAAATAAAGAGGAACTTGCCGCTTCATCTTTGGCGCGGGGGATGCGTGTTGATCGTGTGTAGTATCGCTACGTTGCTTGTTTAGGTGCGGACTTCTGGACACTTTGTCCAGAAGTGGCCCGGTAGATAAAGGAGGATGATATATGGGCGCATGGAATTATGGTGTTTTTGATGATGATACTGCGTATGACGCTTTGACTGACCTTAAAAATTCATTAGACATAATTGCTGATATGGAACGATATTTTGATGAGGTTATACAGGCTGAATATATCGGCTATGATGAAGCTCATTACGCTTTAGTATCAGCGGCCGTTATTGACAGCGTAATAAACAGCTTTGTGTATAGATGTGATGAGGAAGATTATTTTGAGTGGACAAGTTCACAAAAATGTTTTGACTTTTCTCCCCTCAAACAAAAAGCAGTAACGGCTATTGGTGCCATTCTTTCTGATAATTCTGAATTAAGAGAATTGTGGGAAGAAAACGAGGAATTGTATGAAGCATGGAAAGAGGATAAACTTTCAATGCAAAAACGACTGCAACAATAACAAAAAGGAAAGGTGAAAAATCATGGGATTGTTTGGAAACATTTTTAAGCCGCTGCAAGGAAAGCTGACCGCTAAACAAGAAGAAAATATGAAAAAGGTAGCGGAAGTATTTAAGGAAAAGACAGGGAAAGATTATCAGACCGCCGTTGTCTGGAAAATGACAACAAAGAAAAAACTAACGAAAACTGTTCATACATATTACAACTGGCTTATGGGCTATGGCATAGACGATAATAACATTCCTGAAATCGTACTTATTCCCGTAGATCCTAAATGGGATTGGATTGATGAACCTATTTATTGCAAAAAGACTAATTCCGAAATGACGCAGGACAAGAAAACAAGCCTGTTCATCTTAAAGAATGACCAGCTTGAAGATGGCAAAATAGATTTACAGCTTATTAGTTCCGTGGCGATGATGGAAAATTATCTCATGGACGTTAATTATATGTTTGACTATGAAAAATTGAGTGAGTATTGCATGAAATATTGGATGGGTAAGTGATGGAGTTTATAGAAAAGTTTTTAAGTGAGTATTGGCAATATGTAACGCTTGTGATTGGTGCAGGTTTTGTGATATTCGGTTTTATCTGCAACAAAATAAAATTACCAAAATTCTTAACGAGAAATCCAGACGCAAAATATTCGTTCGGGTTGAGAATAGTGTATATATTACTTGGCATCGGCACCGTATTATATTCTCTTTTCTGTATTTTTTCTTGAGGTTAATAGTTGTTTGGGGGCCGCCAACGGAAACGGCATATAAAAAAACCGTTGGATTGGCGGCTGTGTTGTTATGCGCCTCAAATAGGGGCAGAAGTCAAACGGCGGTTTTGAAACTAATCATTTCAAGGCCGCCGCTTTTTTATACCCACGGCGGCAAAGGAGGTACGCCGTGTTTCTTTGCCTTGTCCATGCCCTTAATTTGTCAAAAAAAGCCCAGGCACCGGACAAGGATATTCTGATATTGGTTGCGAAAATTGTTCTAATATAAATAAATTCCTCGCTTTATGCGCTTGTGCGGCCTTGTGCTGTGCAAGCGCATTTTGCTTGCCTTACTTCTGGACAAAGTGTCCAGGGGTACGGGGCGGCTCCCCTGGGTGCCGCTCCCCGCCAGCCCTCCATTTTGTTTCCGATCAACCAACCCACCGAAACAAAATGGAGGACAAGTTATGACTACAATCAATATGAAAGATTTTTATTATTGGTACATAGTGGACGAGCTGGTGGAGGTGCCCGATGAAGTGGCCGAGGTGCTTCTGGCCAGCCGGAGGAATGAAGCGGCCTATCAGCGGCGGCTTACCCGGAACAAGGCGTTTTATTCCCTGGACTGCGATGACGGGATCGAATACTCCGCGTGTCTGCACGAGCCCAGCCCCCAGGAGCTCCTGGATCGGAAAGAAATGTTTTTCCGTCTGTGGAACGCCCTCAACTCCCTGCCGGAAATCCAGGGCCGCCGGGTGGACGCTCACTTGATCCTCGGCAAGAGCTACCGCCAGATTGCCCGCGAGGAGGGCGTGGATAAAAGCGCCGTCCGTTGTTCCGTGGAAAGCGGCATCAAACGGATGAAAAAATATTTAAGAGAAAATTTCTAATTACCATCTCCATTTGCCCCTTTTTTGTCCTGGGTATATGAGAGGAAGTTTTTTCCCTCTCCGTAAAGAGGACGCGGGGGCCCCAGGCCACAGCGCCGGGCCGCCGCCCTCTTTGCGGGGGAGCGCCGCCGCCGAGGATGCTGTCTTATGACGGGGCAAGAAAATGAGCGCGGCGCTCCCCTATATCTTTATGAAAAAGGGGAACGCTCTATGAACTACGATCCAGAATTGGCGGCCCTGCTTTCCCAGCCGTGGAGCGAGGGGGCCTGCCGGGGCTATGTGATCTCTGCGATGGAGCGGTGCGGCTTCAAGCCCGCCGACATTGAACAGGTCATGCTGGAGCTCCACGAGGTTTTTGACTACACCACCCCGGAGGAGGCTGCGGCTTACTACGAGCGGAGCCCCTATTGACTTCTGGACAAAGTGTCCAGAGGTCACACCGTCAAGCGGCCAGCGCCCTATGCGGGTGCTGGCCGTTTCCTTTATCCATACCGTTTTAAGAGGGAGGTATTTTATGCAGGCACAGGTCAAATACGAAAGCGAGATCAAAACTGCCGTTCTTGGGGATCGGACGATCACCGTCAAGAATGTTACCCCCATTTACCCGCCGCAGGAGCGGGATAAGCGAAGCCGTGAGGTCGAGCGGCGGCTGTTTGATGTGTTTGTAAAGTACGCCGGACAGAGGGGGTAGGCCGGAGTCATCCTTGTTGCATGGGGGCATTAGAGGTATAATATAGTTGTAGGTTGGCTCCCATTTATGGAAAGGGAGCTAATTATGGATAACAGAATTGACGCGATTTATGGGCGGCAGTCGATTGACAAAAAGGACAGTATCAGCATTGAAAGTCAGTTTGAATTTTGCCGTTACGAATTGAAAGGCGGTGAGGGCCGGGAGTACAAGGATAAAGGTTACTCCGGCAAGAATATTGAACGCCCGGACTTCCAGCGGCTTTTGCAGGACATCAAGCTGGGGCTCATCAAGCGGGTGATCGTCTACAAGCTGGATCGGATCAGCCGCTCCATTGTGGACTTTGCAAAGCTCATGGAGCTGTTCAAGCAGTACAATGTGGAGTTTGTGTCCTGTACGGAAAAATTTGATACCTCTACCCCAATGGGCAGGGCGATGCTCAATATCTGTATCGTGTTTGCCCAGCTGGAACGGGAAAGCATCCAAATGCGCGTGCAGGACGCTTTTTATTCCCGGTGTACCAAAGGCTACTATATGCGGGGCCGGACGCCATACGGTTTTGATACTGAGCCCATCGTCATGGACGGGATCAAGACAAAGAAGCTGGTGGAAAATGCGGAAATGGATTTTGCCGAGCTGATGTACCAGATGTATGCGGAGCCGAGCAGCTCCTACGGCGATATAACCCGGTACTTTGTCAAAAACTCCATTGATGTCTATGGAAAAGCCCTGCAACGGGCCTTTATCTCGAAACTGCTGAGAAACCCGGTCTATGTCCAGGCCGATATGGACATCTACGAATACTTCAAAGCCCAGGGCGTAAAAATCGAAAGCCCCCCGGAAATGTTCACGGGGGACAATAGCTGCTATCTCTACCAGGGCCGGGAGGGTGAAGAACAAATCCTTGTAATCGCTCCCCACCAGGGGCGCATCCCCTCCAGCCTTTGGCTGACCGTCCAGCGTAAGCTGTCACAAAACACCTCATTCCAGAATGGCCGCAAATGCCACAATACCTGGCTGGCCGGGAAAATCAAGTGCGGACGCTGCGGCTATGCTCTGGTGGGCTTGAGAGCCCAAAACGGCGTTACTTACCTGCGGTGCAAGCAGCGGGCCGATAACGGGAGCTGCGAGGGTGCCGGTACGCTGACGGCGCAAAGCATGGAGTCCTTTGTGTATGGCGAGATGGTGGAGAAAATGCGGAAGTATCACACGCTGAAAGGCGGCAAGGAACCGGGCTATAACCCCAAACTGACCGCCGCCCGTGTTGCCCTGGCAAAGACGGAAAGCGAGATTGAGAAACTTCTGGACACTTTGTCCGGGGCAAACCCGCTGCTCCTGCAATACGCAAACAATAGGATCGAGGAGCTGGACGCAGAACGGCAAAAGCAGTTAAAGCTGGTGGCCGATCTCACCGCTAATTCCGTTTCGGACACGCAAATTGACTGTATCACGAATTACCTCAACGATTGGGAGTCCGTGAGTTTTGACGATAAGCGC
Organism: Enterocloster sp. OA13; assembly: GCF_022440595.1. Taxonomy (NCBI): domain Bacteria; kingdom Bacillati; phylum Bacillota; class Clostridia; order Lachnospirales; family Lachnospiraceae; genus Enterocloster; species Enterocloster sp. OA13. Next base: position 298,002 of record NZ_JAKNTF010000001.1, read on the forward strand.
AAGGTGGTTGATATTCTCATATCCCACATTGATGCAACCAGTGAGAGCGTTACAATCCACTGGAAAATCTAAAGCCTGTTTCACTTGGCATTATGCCTTTGTAAAAAATAGTTTACCTGTTTGAAGATGTAAAGATAGGAAGCTTTTTTTCCGGGATAGGTGCCTTCGAGAAAGCACTGGAACGATTTTATGGGAACCGTCAATGACAGAGATATAAAATCTTAATATAAAGAACATCAATGCAGAATGGATTGGGAAAAACAGAACTATTTTAAACAGCAGGTCAAGGGATGCTATCAAATGCGGCAACCTAGTATCAAAAACAAAAGTGGAATTCTGCTATCAGGTTTAATTGACTGATAGCAGATAACCTTGGAATGTGATATCACAAAGCCTTTGATGATATCATACTCCATACTGCCTGCTATCAGATATATGAAGCTGATAGCAGGCAGTATGTGATTTGAGGGGAAACTGCTGTCAGTTTCCCTTTTCTGCTATCAGATTTTCGCGTAATATCCGCGGAATTGATAGCAAAAAATTGTGAATGATATCAGCTTTTTGAGGCTGATATGGGGGTATTAGGGGATCTCCCCTAACAAGATGGATTTTGTACGGCAAAATCCGTATCTTGCAGAGGACTGGCAAAGCCAGTCCGGACCGGCCCCTTAGATTTTCAGAAGTAAAGAGGGCAAAAAGAAAAGGGAAGGAGCTGGAACTGTAATAGAACCTATTGTGAAAGAGCAGATATTGGTGGTCAGGGATACTGGTGAAACCAATATGTTTGACGTGACTGCAGTTACGAAAATTGCACTAAAAATGGGATTTCTCGAACTGGCGGAATATTTGCAGAACCATAAAAGCGAATATTGCCATTTTATTATATGGGGGAAAACTTCCGAACAAGAGCATCAGAAAAAGGAGGACATTCCCAAACAGGACAGACAGAAAAATAGATAATACAGAATGTAAAGGAGACAGAGTATTGAGGTATGAACCAGAGGAATTTGAACGATTAAAAGATTACGTGGACGAATTCATGAAGAGAGGACCATTGGGAGACATTTTTACCCCATTTTTCTATAAGCCGTATCCTTACAACCAAACCGAAAATGTTCTGGATACGCTCCGGTTTGCGGATGCCAGGAAGCTGCTTATTGATTACTTATATAAGGTCAGCCGTGCAAAAAGCATTGAGGTTACAAGGCAGACAGAAGGCTTGATCGGAGAACTATGGGAATATGGATATCCTGACAAAAATAGAGAGTCGGACTTTTTGAAAAATCTGGCCTGGGATATATGCAGAATGACAAAATCTGTTGATTACTGGCAATGGGAAGCGATGCGTTTACCAGGAGAATCGGAGTCGGACGTAGTGAGACGTACCTATCAGGAGATAAAGAATCCGGAGAAGCGGCGTGAGTTCATGCAATTCTGGATTGACTATTTGGAACGTATGAGGCCCAAATATGAACTGGAAATACAGGCTGCGGAAGTTTTAACAAGACTAAACAAAGGATTTACGCACATGGAAACTCCATTTATGGAGAGAATTAAGGTACTCGTAGAAAATAAAAAATTTTTAGATTCTCAAAAGTATCATGATGCCAGTATTTACTATATCCTAAAAAAAGAACAGGATGGGGCCGTCAGTTACAAGGGAGTTGCTGAATATGAGCAGGAAATGGCAGTCTATTTTTCTATTTCTAAGGAAGAAGTTACTGAAATTTATATAGGTGATACATCGGTTCATGAGGATCTGTTTAAACCGATGGAAGAAGGCTATAAAATAGCGGCGATTACGATGGATGGCCACTTTAATGTCTGGGACGAACTTGACAGGGAGGGCCTCGACGCGTTGCCCCATAGAGAGGGATTTGAGGATTACCTTATTTACTGTAAAGAAAGAAATATCACAGCGGCGTCTATTACAGCGTCTATCGGATGGAGTGTAGGAGATCTGCTTGATGAGGTAAAATTACAGAAGCAGGATTATATGAATCATGTGAGCCAGGCAGACAGAAAAAGGACTCGATAGTGAAAAAACTGAAATGGCAGGTAAACCGCCATGTAAAGGGCAGGGTAAGAAAAATGGCTATAACGGTTATTTAGAAAAGAGGAGACAGGACATTGAAATATGAACCGGAAAAGTTTGAAGCATCAGGGATACATGAGGTGAGAGAACTGGGAATGGGGAAGGATTTATCCAGGGATATCTGCAATATGCTGAACGCTGTTGGGGGTGGGGAATGGAATGCAGCGCGCTTACCCGGAGAATCAGAGGCACATGCGGTGGAAAGAATGTGCAGGGAAATAAATAATCCAGAGAAGAAACAGGAATTTATGCAGTTCTGGCTTGACTATCTGAAACGCAAGCAGCCAGAATATGGGCTGGAAATACAGATTGCAAGAGTCCTGACGGAATTAAATAGTCTGCCCCCAAAGATACAAAACCCCCAGATGGATGTACTCAAAGTGCTTTGTGAAAACAAAGAGTTTTTGGATTCGCAAAAGTACCAGGGAGCCATTATCTATCATATTTTAAAAATGGAGGCGCACGGAGAGGACACCTATCAGGGATTGGCAGAATATGGGCAGGACAGGGCTGTTAGTTTTTCTCCTTCTGCGCATAAGACTGTTGAATTTAATATTGGATACGCATATACAGATAAATATCTGTTTGGGCTGCTGGAGGAAGGGTACAAAATTGCTGCAATGACAATGGACGGCCATTTGGACGCCTGGGAGGAACTGAGCAGGTGGGGCATTGGAGCAATCCCCCATAAAATGGGGGTAGCGGATTACCTGGAATACTGTAAAGAAAACAACATTTCAGCAGCGGCTATTAAGGCTGCTACTGGGTGGGAGGTATTAGATTTATTTAAGATGGCAGAACTGGAAAAACAGGACTCTGCTTATAAACCGCACCTGGAGAGCAGACACAACAGCCGTTGATAAAGAAATAGGTGAGGTGGAATATGGAAGCAAAACAGACAGAAACTGAGAGATTGATCTATGACAGTAAGGAGTATCTGAAACGAAACCACTTTGGAGAATACACCCTGCTGTATATCTTGAACAAGGACAGGGTGAAGGGCAGCCCATACCAATATGCAGCAGTTGCGAGTACCGATGAAGCCAGGTTATTTTTCAATGTGTACGCTAAGGAAGACCAGCCTGATATTTACCGGATTGGAATGTGCAGTACAGATGATGACCTGTTCTATGACTTGGAATTTGATGATTGTACGATAGCAGCCATGACAATAGAGGGCCATTATGATACATGGGAGGAACTGGCTGACACCCCATTGGAGGAAATTACATATTTAGGGGGACTGGAAACTTATCTGGAATATTGCAGGGAAAATAACATCACAAAGGAATCCATACAAAAAGCTGTTGGCTTGGAGGTGTGCGACATTATGGAGAGACTGGATAAAAATAAGAGTATTCCTTTACAGGGAATGGATGAGGAGTACCAGCAGCTACAGAAGGTTGTGGATACAATCCTAAATGGAACAGATGAGCGTGATTTGAGATTGGCGCAGGACATGCTGAATGGTATATGGTCTATTGATCAAAAGGAACCTATTTTAAAGCGCACGGATTTACAACAGGCTGCCTGCGATATCTGTATTTTAGTCCGGGATCATATGCCGGAGGTTTGGGCGGAAAAGCTGCAGTCTGGAGATACCGAAGTTGACCTGGCAAAAGAGACATACGGCAGGCTGGCAACATTATATGGAAGGAAGACCGAAGCGCAGTTTCTGCGAAATGCTGAGATGGGGGAACTTCCGGAGACGGCCCGTAAAAAAATAAGTGAGATTCTGGCGGTATTAAAAAAGTATGAAAACAAGGATAAGAAGCCGCTATCAGGACATAGCCGGTAGGATACCGGGCAAGGAGGCATTATTTGAAACAATTGAATACGGCCACGGAACTGCTGGCCTATCTCGATGACTTTTCTATACCATTTTCACTGAATGAGGAACATGCCCAGGTTCTGTTGGACTATATGGAGGGAAGTGCCTATGGGCTACACGTAGATGAAAAAGGGCAGCTCTATTGGGTGGATTTAGAGGGAGAACAAATAGAAGAAATCACCATGGACGAGGTTACATTCCTTGCCTGTGAATGGAACAATGAATTCATCTTAGATTCCAGACAGAGACTGGAAGAGAAAGCTGGAAGCAGTGAAGAGAGGGAAATCATAGACAGGATAAAACAGCTAAAAAAAGATGAGAGGCTGTTAGACGATATATATGAACAGACCTCCTTATGGAAACAGGTAAATCAAAAAGCGACACCGGCGAAGAAAAATTCCCGCTGATAGAATGAATTATGGAAAGAAGGGGATGATTTGGGACGAATTGAAACATCTGGAAAATTAATGGAATATCTTGACGAGTTTGATATACTTTTTCCACTTACCCGCGCGGAGGCTGAACAGGTAGTGGGGTATACAACTAAAAGTGGCTATACATTAGAAACAGACGGCCACGGACAATTGTATAAGGTGGACATGGAATCTGGTGATTCTTTGGAGACGGATATTGACCAGGTGATTGATGCTGCGTGTGAGCAGAACTACAAGATGATATCTGATACCAGGGACTATTTTAAGTTAAGCAGACACTCTGAATGGCAAATTCTTCATAAAACCCTGGAAGGATTGAAAGCGGACGAGAAAATACTAAATGCCGCTTTCCAGAGGACCTATTATCAAAAGGAGCTGCGTGGAAAGATACAGGAAATCCTGCCTCCCGTGGATATCACGGCTGGGCGGAGATCAGTAAGATGATAAGTAAAGTATCAAGAGGGAAGGAATATAGCTGATTGCTGTGGTTCCTTCCTTTTCTTTTGCTGTTTATTCGATGAAAGGATGTGAGTAGAGACTGAGAAGCGTAAAAAAGATGAACTGCCGGAAAGAAATTCGGCTGTCATGCGAGGAATTGGAGGAGCTGAACAGGAAGGCAAAAGAGAGAGGGCTATCCGATTCGCAGTATCTGAGGATGCTGATAACCAACCGCCCCAGAGATTATCCGGAACTTCTGGAAGCATTACAGAATCTCACGAATGAGATAAACCATATCGGGATAAACATCAACCAAATTGTCAAAAACAACAACAGCGGCTTATACCATGAATCCGATAAAAAACGTCTGTATGTTTATATGAAGCAGATCAAGGAGGCAGTCATGCAGGTAGTCAGCCATTTGGACATAGCGGGTAATTAAGTATGGCTATCAGTAAAATTCTGCATATGGGATGTGCAAAATCGGGATTTCAGGCAAAGCATCTCGCAAATACGATTAATTATATTACGAAGGACAGCAAAACTGAAAATGGGTTGTATGTTTCAGGCCATAACTGTCTGCCGGAGACTGCACTGAAACAAATGCTGAACACTAAGCGAAGGTACGATAAGATGGGGGGACGCCAGGGATACCATATCATTATCTCATTTGAAGAGGCGGCAGATACCGTTGATAAAGATGTTGCCATGAAGATTATAGGGAAATTTGTAGAGGAGTACCTTGGAAAAGAGTTTGAGGCAGTCTATGCGCTTCATGATGATACCGATCATATCCACGGCCATATTGCATTTAATAGTGTCCGCTGTATTGGAGAAGGGAAGAAATATGATTACCGAAATGGTGATTGGGACAAAATCATACAGCCGCTTGTCAACAAAATCTGTGAAGAGTACCATATGGCAACGCTGGACATGGATAAAGTACGTCAGAACAGAAAGAAAAAAAAGGAACGCATCTGGGACCAGGGTAAAGATGGTAAATTTAGTTGGAATGATATGATCCGCCGTGACATCGACCAGGTGGCGGCCGAGGCGGAAAACTGGGATGAGTTCCTTATTGGAGTGGAGGAACGGGGATATGAGATAAAACAGGGAGCGCATATTCTGTTAAAGCCGCCAGGTATGGATAAGGGACGCAGGCTGGATACCCTGGGCGGCGATTACACAGAAGAAAAATTACGGGAACGGCTAAGTATCCCCATATCTGCAAGAGAAAAGGAACTGCCGGAGCCAGTATTGGAACTGCCGCCCAGAGTCAAAAAAGTGACTGGTTATATTCCCAGAAGAAAGTCCCCATTGACTGGATACCAGAAGATGTATTTTACAAAGTTATACCGGCTGGGCGTCCTAAAAAAACAGCCTTATTCCGATGCTTGGAAATATAAAGAAGATATCCGGAAACTTCATGAGATACAGGAGAAATATAATTTCATTTCGGCTTATCAGATACATACAGACAAGGACTTGGAAAATATCAGGAAAGCATTGGCTGAACAGGCAAAATCGCTTAGGCAGGAGAAAAAGAACCAAAAAGAGAACCGTGAAGCCAATACAGAGATATTTGAGCTTTGGGAAAAGCTCCAGGAACTGAAGGTTGAGGTTTCTTTATATGAGGAGGGGTATCAGGAATTTAAGGGAGAATACCTGCAGGCAGAGCAGCTAAAAACGCAGTTGTTGGATATGGGGTACACGTTTGAATCAGCAGAGCGGTTGTACCTGAATTTCCAGGAGAAAAATCGCCGGCTCAATGAGGTTCTTGCGGAGGTAAGACGACAGCAGAGGATAGGGAAGAAAATCATGCAGGAGCAAAAGGAGAGAATGCAGAGCAGAGACAAGCAGAAAAGCAGGGAAAGAGGAGGAGAAAGTCGTGATCTATGAGCAGGATAAACTGGAAAAACTGGCTTCTGAAATAAAAAAATATCTTTTGGAATGTAAGCTGGGAGACGCATATATTGAGAGCTTCCGTGATTTAGTACCAGCAGGGGGGAAAATACCTGGGATTAGAGCGGTCTTAGACAATCATAGATTGAGGGACCATCTAACCTGCTTTTTGATGTACCGTTCTTCGCTCTTACCAGACCAGGACAGAAAGCAGGGCGTGAGTCTGGCAGATAAATTAGATGAGGTCGGAGCTGTCAGGAAAGCAGATAAGAAGGAAGAAATGGCGGAAGTGGCATGGGAACTGAACGAAGTGATGAAGGAAACAGACTTTATCCATTATCTTGATGCAGGATACATGAGAGCCGGGGACAACCAGTCCGATCCGGTAAGACGTATCTACAGGGATATTGGAGACCGGGAAAAGCGCCAGGACATCATAGACTATTTAGAGACTGTTTTGGAAAAAGTTCACAGTGAAAAAATTATGGCTCTTATTTCTTCTTTAGAGAATATAACGGATAAGGTTCCGGCCCGATCAGGAAAGGTACGGTAGGGGATTGCTTGATATATAGGAGGAATAATTTGAAGTATCAATTTTTCGACAATGATGGGAAAGTGACTGAATCAGAACAAAAAAGTTATACAGACGCACTAAAATTTGCAGAGGAGCGAGGCATTACATGCCTATCCATGCCATATAAGCTATTCATTGCGTCTTTTCGTGAAAAAATCAAATTGCTGGAAAGCCACACCCAGTATAGTAAGATTTCGGAATATGCAGAAAAAATGATTATCTTGAACCAGGGTGCAGGATATCAGGCCATAGCTGCGAATGATTTCATGAAAAAAATTATTGTAACACCGATTGACGATATTAGGGGATGGCTTGAGGAACATGGAAAAAGCGAGTTTGAACCAGTATCCCAGGATTGGCAGGAAGGTAAGGCGGAAAAACAGAAAAATAAAGCAAATTCCCCAAAAGTAAGATAAGAAATGAATCGAGAGGCAGCCGATTGGATTGTCTTTTTTTATTGCAGGAGGCAGATATGACAATAGAAGAACAGAAATATTTAGAAGAGTGCCGTAAAAAGCTGGGGGCGGACCAGATTGAAGTAATACAGATGGCTTTCCAATACGGGCTGGGCATTAAAGACGTGCGGCGGGTTGCAATCCCAAAGCTTAATGCGGAGCAGATGCGTCAGACCGTTTTTGCAATGCTTGAAGATGTAGACGGGGAACTGGTTGATTTGTGCTGTCAGGGCACATTTGACCAGTACCAGATACCGGAAATTGTTTCTGGTTCCGTCTCTGGGCTTACGAAGGAAGAAATCATGTCCTATGCGACACCGGATCTGCCGGCGAGCCGGATGAAAAAAATGAGGACACAATTGATTGAGGCCAAAAAGAATGCTGGTAATTCCGCAGAAGGCGCGGCGTTTAAGGAGTATACAGAAAACCTGATAAAAATGATGGAGACATCTCTGCAGCAGTTTAAAGAGAATAACGAGAAGTTTGAGGTGCTCTCAACACTGGTGAAAGAACACGTCCTGGACGAGAAAAACCAGGAGATTAAGGATTTATATGAGAACCTAAAAGATAAAGACAGTTTGATCAAAAAACTGCAGGAAGAAGCTGCGGTGCAGGAAACACAGATAAAGAAGCTGGAGGAGGAACTTACAGCGGCAAGAACACGGTCAAATGCCGAAGTGGTTGAGGGAAAGACAGAGAAGGTAACTGCACCTACCGTTCCTCCATCTTATTGGAGACCGCAGCCGCCGCAGACAAAAAAAACTATCCTTGAGAAGCTGTTCCCGCAGAAGACATCGGATATTCTGGATAAAATCGCTGCGGAAGGATTATCGTCAGAACAACTTGAAGAAGTCAGGTCTGCCTTTGATTCAGGATTGGCCGATGATGAAGTAAAGCGGATTATCAAAAAGGAATTGACTGCTGATAAAATGCGGAAAATGCGTGAGATTATGCTGCTGGTACGGGAAAGGAGACATACAGATGCGTGAGGCTGGTGTGGTGTCATTAAATATCAGAATGGTCCGGGAGTGCTACCAAATGATGGATTTAATGGAAAAGCAGGACTTTGTATTTACCCAGGAGGATAAAAGGATACTTTTAGGTTATGCGTTCCATCAGCAGGACTTAGACTGTGTGCATGATGCGGTCATTCATATCGCTGCGGTCAGGGAAAAGGAAAAATCCCAGGGGAACCTGGAGGCTGGGATTATAGAGCAGTATGCCATCCGGGGCGGGAGCGAACTGCAGGAGAGAATCAAAGAGTATATCATACAGTTAGAAGTGGCAAATATCAATCAGGAAATAGCAAATCAGTTACTTGTGAAAATCCTGCAGGATAAGAATGTGGACTATGAACTGGACCGGATGCTGGAGGAGCTGCGGAAACGCGAAGATGAAAAGAAAAAAGAGAATGAAGCAGTTAGGAGGTGAGTTCTATAGGAGAAATACAGGAAGCTACCCAAATCCTGCGGGTGTCATTTGAGGGAATTGAGATATTCATGAAAATTGTCGGAGGCGGGCTTCATACGGCTAAGGATATTGGAAAATTCATCGGCAGGTTGGTGGAGATGGAACGTTTATCCGGAAGGACAACCGTAAAAGACCTTCTTAAAACAGGAGGCGATTTGCAGGTTTTCCGTTTTGATACGACTGATATTAATAAGGTGAAAAAGCTGGCTGATAAATATAAAATCCGCTATGCACTCCTTCCAGATATCAATAAAGCGGATGGTAAAAGTGAAATCCTTTTTCATTCTGATGCCACACCTAGAGTGAATCAAATCATGGGGGACATCGAGGGGAGCAAGATTGAATCAATCCAGGATTATCTGGATAACGGGGAGGAGAAGGAACTGAAAGAGACTTACGGGATAGACAAGAAGGATATGTCGGACCCAAACAAGCAGAGCGCCCCTAAAGAACAGTCCATCTCTCCATGGGGATTTAAGGCAGTTGGGACATATCTGGCACAGACACCAGGGGCGGGTGTTGGGGAAATCAGTAATGCCATAGATATGCCATGGGCGGAAGTAGAGCCTGTACTGAAATATATGGAAAGCCTGGGAATCCTGGAGATCAATGACGATGGCAGCATGGCCTTTAAAATGGACAAACAGGAGTTTGCTGCGTATGAGAAACAGGGAAAATGGCAGCATGCGGAGGACATGGAGCCTATTGTGCGGGGGATGGAGCAGCCGCATAAGGCAGAGGCTGCACAGAAGCAGATGTCTGAGATGAATAGCCGCCAGAGGAAGGTACTGCAGCATGCAAAGGAAGCTGTCAGAGACGATCCAAATATCCATCAGATTTTTATTGCCAGGAGCCTTGCGGTGGAAGAGACTGAAAAGAGAATTCTCACACGGATTCCGTTCAAAAAGAATGAGTACCTGTGGATAGATAAAAATTCCATATCCCATATCAGTGAGGAGAAGAGGACCATATTTACAAATCTTCAGAAGGATAAGGAATACAGTGTGGTGAATAACGAGGGGCAGGTGATTGGAAAACGCACCGGTGAAGAGCTATACAGCCAGAGTTATGATCCGGTCTTAAAGGAAACCAGAGACATGCTGCACAAGAAAAAAGAAGAAAACCGGAAACTGCAGATGGCAGGCCAACTGAAAAAGCGGGGAGGAAGGTAATGGAAAATAAGAAAAAAACTTCTGTCTGGCTGATTGTACTTGGTGGTGTGCTGGCGGCATATGGCGGGTATCTTCTTAATGGCATCTGGGAACAGGGGATTGATATCAATACCTTTATGGAGCGTCTTAACATGGTTATGGCCCGCCCATTTGGAAATTACTTTAATGATACAACTTTTAAGGGGATATTACTTGCAGAATTCGTATATATGATTGCGATTGCCATGTATCTGACCAGCAGGAAAAACTATATGCCGGGAAAAGAATATGGTACAGCCAAATTTGCAGATATCAAACAGGTGAATCAGGTGTTAGCCGAGAAGGACGAGACAGAGAACCGCATACTAAGCCAAAATGTCCGTATGAGGATGGATTCGCGTAAAACGAAGCTGAACTTGAATACTTTGGTCATCGGGGGAAGTGGAGCGGGAAAGAGTTTCTTCTTTTGTAAGCCTAATTTATTACAGCTTAACCGTTCTTCTTATATAATCACTGATCCGAAAGGGGAAATTTTAAAAGCCTGCGGGGGATTCTTACAGAAACACGGTTATGTTGTCAAAGTCCTGAATCTGCTGAACATGGAAGAGTCTGACTGCTATAATCCATTTATGTATATCCGGAAGGAATCAGATGTCGTAAAATTAATTACAAACCTGATTGCCAATACAACCCCGAAAAACTCCCAGAGCAGCGATCCCTTCTGGGAGAAAGCAGAGTCGCTATACCTGCAGGCGCTGTTCTACTATGTTTGGCTGGAATGCCCCAAAAGTGAACAGAACTTTTCCACGGTACTGAAATTACTGGGAGAAGCAGAGGTACGTGATGATGGCTCGCCATCGGACTTAGACCGCAGGATTAAGCGCCTGGAGCGTAAAAAGGGAAGCAATCATCCAGCAGTCAAACAGTATTATAAAGTAATCAGAGGAGCGGCTGATACGGTCCGGAGTATTGTAATCAGTGCAAATTCCAGACTGGCTTTTTTGGAAAATCCACAAATCCTCCGTATCCTGGACCATGATGATATCAATATCCCGGAGATAGGGGTGGGAAGAAATGGTGACGGAAAGACAAAAACAGCTCTTTTTTGTGTGATTCCGGATTCCGATAAATCGAACAACAGCATTGTAGGGCTGCTTTACAGCCAGATATTCCAGGAACTGTACTTCCAGGCTGACTTTATTTACGAAGGAAGATTACCAATCCATGTGACCTTTATGCTTGATGAGTTTGCTAATGGTGTGACACGTTCTGCGTCCAAAACGGTAGAAATAACCGACAAAACCGCAGCCTGAAGCCATGAATGGCTTTGGAGAACTGCATAACTGAAATCTCAAATGATGGGGTAACGCCCGGAAGGGGATTCACTGATACTCCGAGTAGCGTCAGCCAGATACAGTGGCTGGGGTTATAAGCGCGGGAAAGTCGTGCGAAGCACACCCTAACGCTGAAAGGCGAGGAAAGATTCATAGAGGTATGAGTTGTGTGTGACAGTGCGGGTGGGGCTGCCATATGGCTAGAATGACCCAAAGGAGGTCTGACAAAGTTCCGAATGTACGGCTCTAAACAAATAGCCTGTAGAAATGCAGGTGTACCAGGGGTACGCAGGCGGGGCAAAGTAAAATTTGTTAGTATGAAATGCCTTCTGTGCTTATAGGGCATAGGTATCTTGAGGATTTTCCTTGAAGATAATGCTTGCAGGGCTAAAGGAGCGGCCTAAGTGGTAGCAATCCTAAGTTATGTGGAACGTGGAAAGCAGCCAATACGGGAGCTGACTGTATCAGCGACAAAGTATCGTAGTTGCAGCGAAAAGGAAGGGGGAGAAAAACTTCTATAATAAGTGCATTAGTGGTTGTGAGAGTAGAGGCACAGTACCAGGGAAACCGTGATAATAAGCGGTGGAGGGATAGCCTCAAGCCGATACTAAGAGATTATGTTCTTAGTCGGGGGAGCGCCGTGTGATGGGAAACTATCATGCACGGTGCGGGGCAGGGGAAAAACCCGAGGCGGCAGTGCCAGAGGTTTACCTATTGCCATTTGCATTACCGGATGATTATTGCAGTTTACTTAGTACCATGAGGTCACGAGAAATTTCATCGATCATTATTATACAGAACCTTGCGCAGATTAAAGCATTGTTTGAAAAGACATGGGAGGTCATCCCGGGGAACTGTGACACTTTGGTCTACCTTGGCGGGAATGAACAGAGTACACACGATTATATTTCTAAGATGCTCGGGAAGGCTACGGTAGATAAGCGGAGTTCTGGTGAAACAAGAGGAAAAAATGGCAGCAGCAGCCGGAACTTTGATGTGCTGGGAAGGGAACTACTGACACCGGATGAGGCCAGAAAGCTGGATAATAAAAAGTGCCTGATCTTTATCCGGGGATTTGACCCGATTGTAGATTCAAAATACAATACCCCGGCGCATCCTCTTTTCAAGGAGACGTTTGATGGAGGCGCACCACCATATCATCATACACCAATCCGTGAGAAAAGTACAGTGCCAGCCTGCGAATTGCTGAACCGGCAGTCTTTTGAATATTATGAACGCCAGAGGGACCAGGGGCTGAATGTTCAGATAGATGAAATAACACTGGACGAATTGCTGTCATTGCAGGAACCTGATATGCCGGCAAAGATATTTTCAGAAGATGAACTGAAAAAGAACCGCAAAATAACTGAAATCGAGAATATAGAAAAGCAGGATTTGGGACAGATTACAGAAGAGCAGTTTAATGAAATGCTAATAAATAATGATTATACATTAGAGCAGTTAGAAGAAATACGTCTTGGATTGGTAGGAGGTCTTTCCTACCAGGATATATTGACTTACTTTAAATCAGATAAAAGTGCCGGACAAATGCGTGAAATACGCGAACAACTGACCGGCCATCAAGAATCTTAATTTTCCCTATATTTCTTATGCCTAAGATGGCAGATATATGGGAATCTGTTGCAAAAAATAGAGGGCGCACGCAGCAGGTTCTTTTATACCTGCTATTTTTGCGCCCTTTTTTAAAGAAAAGGAGATTTTAAGTGAAGAATTTGACTGAAAAAAAGAAAAAAGCAAAAAAAATGATTAACAGAATCAGCAGTATAACCGCTGGGGCAGCCATGGCAACCATGTTATATACAACAAATGTATATGCGTCTGGCGCGGAAGTGGTGACGGCACCTTTGAATAATCTGAAGAATCTCGTAATTGCCATCATAGGTGCCGTTGGCGTGATTATCCTTGCAAAAAACGTAATGGAGTTTGCCCAGTCTTACCAGCAGCAGGATTCGAGTTCCATGAATTCTGCGATAAAGGGCATCGTTGCCGGCTTGATTATGGCGGGGATTAGTACAGTCCTCACGTTCCTGGGTATCAGTTGATTGTGCTGTTTTAATGAAAACGTGGAGGGAACACTATGCTGGAGTTAAGGCGCGTAGTTTTTTTTGTTGATATAGGAGACAATTTACTTGAAAAGGCAAAAGCCAGTCAGGAATGTAGAGAAGAGTGTAAAAATTTATTCATAAGCCTGGGATTCCAGGTGGATACCGATTACAGAGAAAAAAACCCAAATTTCTATACTCAATTAGGATATCATGCAAACGAGTTTTATGTTGCAAAGGGAGAGGAACATTTGCGGATAAGGGATTTGGAGATATCGGGTAATATATATCCTGACTCACTGGCTGATATAGCGAAAAAATTGCGGAACGGTAAAACCTTTCACTATAAAGGGGCCATTGATTTGCAAGCAGCCTATATTCTTACTGAACTTGAAGCGAAAGATTATTATGAGAAAAACCTGGAAGCATACGAGGAAAAGGTAATCGAAGCCATGAAATTAAATCACGAAAAGTGTGAAAAAACATGGTTATACAATCCTATGGCTGAATTTAAGGAGGATATTCTTATCTGTGTTGGTTATGATGCCATTAGTTTTTTTCATTTGAAAACGGCTGAAGTTATCAATGATATGTTGGATAAAGGATTAATTAAATCGGACAATTCACTGCTCGCACCGGGGTATGCACTTCCGGAGTTTTACACGGAGACGGGTAAATATAAGCTGCCGCATCTAAGGAGGTAGTGATGCAAACAAATTTCAAGGCTTTTGTTCTTTCAAAAGAATTATTTTAAATGATACTCTAGTAATCATAATATCCAAATACGGAAATGAGGTGATGGTAAATGGATATTTTTAATTTGGGCGAGGCAATCCTTTCGCTTCTTGAGGTCGTGTTCGGCTTTTGGAACGGGCAGGTGAACATGGTGTTTGAACTGCTGGGGCAGTCCCCGACTTCTTTCAAAGGAGGCGGCCCATGGGGAGTTATAACCGGGATTGAACCGATTTTCGTTGCTGTTGGTTCAAGCCTGGTTGTTTTATTTTTTGTGATTGGTTTTTGTTCGGAAAGTGTAGATGTGCGGGAAGAGATGCGGTTTGAAGTGATTCTCCGTATGTTGATCAGGATTGGAATCGCGCAGTGGCTGGTGGTATACAACGTCGATATTATGAAAGCCATATTTACAAGTGTTGGGAATCTTGTCGGACTGATTGGAGGGAGTGAAGCCACACAGGTTACGATAGACCCGGCGCAGGCAGATATTATCAAGAATCTGGGATTTGTGGAAAGCCTTGTATTTTTAATCCTGGCGGTATTTTTAAGCCTGATTATTTTGATCTGCGGATTTTTCCTTATTTATAATGTTTATTTCCGATTTTTAAAAATACTTGTAATCGTACCGTTTGGCAGTATCGCTTATGCAACGGTTGCAGGAAATCGGGGAGTGAGTGCCACAAGCGTACAGTTTACGAAGTATTTCATAAGCGTAGTTTTTGAGGCGGTGACTATGGCTTTGGCGATTATTCTTTGCAATACGTTTATCAGTTCAGGATTACCACAATTTACAGGAGACTATGCAGATTGGACAAAGACTTTGATCTATCTGGGAGAAATGACATTCACGGTTGCCCTGACTGTGGGAAGTGTAAAGGGCGCCCAGAGCCTGACAAGCAAGGCCCTGGGGCTGTAAGTAAAGGAGGCTTTGGGTGTGGAAACAGCGGCGCAGGATAAAAGCATACAAATGACGCTATTTGAGTATTTCGCAGACGTGGAGCAATTTTCCCTGAAAGATGCAAAGGAATGTGTATACCAGTATGCGGAAAAGGATGTAAAGGAACCCAGCATCCGGGCGCGTATCTACGAAGGGATTAATAAAGGTCTTTTTAAACGGGTTGCCAAAGGCGTCTATACGGTTACGAAGAAAAATGCAGAGAATGAGGATATTACCTGCATGCTCATACAGGGAAATGGACGTGATCTGAGTTTCCTTGAGGATAACAGCATTGACGCAATTATCACTGACCACCCATATCTGCTGAAAAAAAGTTTAAAAGGGGGAAACCGGGACTTTGCCTCCTATGATTTGTTCCAGTACACACAGCAGGATTTGGACGAAAAATTCCGTGTTCTAAAGAAGGGGCACTTCCTCGTGGAGTTTCTGCCGGAGGAAAACGGTGATAATTACGAATATCTTTACCAGGTGAAGGCCATGGCGAAGGAAAGCGGCTTTGAATATTACGCGAAGGTGGCATGGCGGAAGGGTACAATCGTTGCCAATACGGGGCGGAAGGCAAAAAATACTGAGGATATCCTGCTCTTTTCAAAAGGACGTGCGCGTGATATGCGACCGGACGCAAAGAAGGACAAGGCAGAACCGGAGATGAAACACTATATGTCCGGAGCGAAAGGGATGCTTCCTACGGCTTTTGACATTCAGCCAATCTCAAAAGCTGATAGGGTTCATCAATCGGAGAAGCCGGTGGAACTGCTAAAACAGATACTGGAATTTGTTACAGATAAAAAAGAACTGGTATTGGACCAATATGCTGGTTCCTTTGCCCTTGCGGAAGCTGCCCTTGAATCAGAACGGGATTCCATCTCAATTGAGATTAGTCAGGAATATTTTGAAGAGGGGAAAAAGAGGATTGAAAATGTAAAGAAAGGTAAGGTGAGATAAATGGATATCGAAATCAGCAGGGATTTACAGCACTATAAGGAGAGCTTCCTGATGGGGCTGACCGTGAAGCAATTTACATTCAGCGTCCTATCCCTGGGGGCGGGAGCGGGAATTGTACTCGGTTTATACGATAAAATCGGCATGACATTAGCGTGCTATCTGGCAACGCCTGTTGTGGTGCCGATTGCACTCACAGGATTTTATAATCACAATGGGCTTAGTTTCTGGCAGACGGTGGGGAGAATGGTCCAGATGTCTTTTTTCAATAAGCCCTGTTTATACCAGTCCACGGAAAATGTGGATTGGATAAAGGACGCCTATGGAGAAGAGCAGAAAATTGCTACACAGCAGCAGAAAAAAGAAAAAAAAGGACTGTCTGACGGACAGGAGGATTTTAACATGGTAAAGAAAAAAGCAAAGCGCATGATCCTACTGACAGTGGGGGCTTTAGTTGTGGCAGTGGCAGGGATACTTGCCTTTAGGCTCATGAAATAAAAGATATGAAATAATCCCACATATGTGGGAAGTAGTTTAGCGACCAGCAGGTTACGGGATTCGCTAAACTACTTCCCGTAGCCTGCCTTGGATTAAAGGAGGTTTACGGAAGTGGGAATTTTTACAGATCGTTTCATACAGTTAAAAAAAGCGGACAAACCATTGTTTGCAGCCCCGAAGAGTGTTCAGCAGCAGATTGAGATTCTGAGGATTGCAAAGGATGGTATTTTTGAGAATACAAAGAACCGGTACAGCAGGGTATACCGTTTTGCTGACATAAATTATGTCACGGTGTCGGAGGGAGACCAGTATGAAATCTTAAAGCAGTATTGCAAGCTGGTTAATGCGATTGATGTTGCTTTTAAGATTACAATATACAACAAAAACAGGAACATGAGCCAGTTCAGGCAGAATGTCCTGATACCAGATAAAGATGATGGCTATGACCATCTTCGGGACGTTTACAATGATATCGTAGAGGAACGGATTGTAGCGGGAAAACAGGGGATTGAACAGGAACGCTTTCTTACGGTTACTGTGGAACGGAAAGATTATGAACAGGCAAAAGCATTTTTTAATACCTTTGAAGGAGGGATGCAGCAAGAATTCCATGCGATAGGCTCAAAGTTGGAGCCGCTTGACGCGGCGGAACGGCTCCGGGTTCTGTATAATTTTTATCGCATTGGTGACGAAGAAACATTTTCTTTTGATTTTGATGCGTATGTAAAAAGTAAAACAGATTACAAAAATGATATCTGCGGTTCCATGATTAAGTATTCCCCGAATGACTTTGAAACAGACCGGAAAATCTGCAGGGCTGTATTCATCAGAAGGTATCCGACAAGCCTGCCGGACACTTTCATTAATGAAATTACCAATGTTCCTGTACACAGTATCACCTCTATAGATATTGTGCCTGTGCCAAAGGACCTGACAACAAGAACATTGCAGAAAAAATATCTGGGTGTGGAGTCAGATATTTTACGCCAGCAGCGTGTCCGTAATAAAAACAATGACTTTGCAAGTGACATCAGTTATGGAAAGAAAGTGGAAAAGAAAACCCTGGAAGCGTTGATGGACGATGTACGGGAGAATGACCAGAACCTGTTCTTTGCAGGTGTAAATATGGTACTGATTGCGGATACCAGGGAAGAACTTAACAGTATTACAGAGACAATCCAGACGATAGGAAACAAATATCTCTGTAATATGGAGGTACATCATCTCCAACAGCGAGAGGCATTAAATACTGCTCTGCCCGTAGGGGTGCGACAAGTCGAAACCATGCGCACCATGCTTACACGGGATATCGCGGCTTTAATGCCTTTTAATGTGCAGGAGATTTATGAACCCACGGGCTTATGTTATGGAACGAACAGGATTTCTAAAAACCTGTGCGTGGCAGACCGGAAAAAACTGACCAATGGAAACGCTATGGTATTTGGCGTACCCGGCAGTGGAAAATCCTTTTTCTGTAAGTCCGAGATGTTGGGGGTATATTTGCAGACAGGTGATGATATCATCGTCATCGATCCGACACTGGAGTATTTTGATATTGCCCAGAACTTAGGGGGTGTATGCATCAACCTGTCAAATTACACCCAGAATTATATAAATCCGCTCTGGCTTGATGTGAATGAATTGGACCTTGCCGACAGTAAAGGACTGATCCGAGATAAGGGCGAATTTATGCTTGGTCTGTGTGAGCAGGCGATGTCGGAAATGCTAAACAGCCGGCATAAATCCATCATTGACCGTTGTATCCGTAAGCTGTATCTGGATATTGCCATGAGCAAGGAAAAATATGTGCCGGTTATGTCGGATTTTTATGACCTGCTGATGAAGCAGCCAGAGGAGGAAGCCAGGGATATTGCCTTGGGGCTTGAGCTGTTTGTAAGCGGTTCCTTGAATATTTTCAACCATCAAACCAATTTAGACGTAGACAACCGGTTCATTGTTTATGGAATCCGTGATCTTGGAAAAGAGCTGAGTGCGATTGCGATGCTGGTCATGCTGGAAAATGTCCGGGCACGGATTGCCAGAAATGCAGAAAAAGGAAGAGCTACATGGCTATACATAGATGAGTGCCATGTGTTGCTGGGAACCGGGGAACATTCTGGACGCAGTGAATATTCGGGAAAATTTCTCTATTCCCTGTGGAAAAAAGTAAGGAAACAAGGCGGCTTGTGTACCGCCATCACCCAGAATATTTCTGATATGCTCCAGAATTACACAGCCGTAACCATGCTGGCGAACTCTGAATTTATTGCTTTGTTAAAACAGGCAAATGTGGACAGCCAGGAGCTTTCACGGGTAGCGGGGATTCCGGAAGCACAGTTGAAATACGTGAACGGCTGTAATTCCGGTATGGGAATCCTGAAACACGGTGAAGTCATTATTCCTTTTGATGCCAGGGTAAAGAAGAATAATATCATATATGATTTGTTCAATACAAATCTTCATGAAAAAAACAAACAGGGAATAAAGACGGATGACCAGTATTCATAATTATGAGAGGTAAGGAAATGGAAGAAGAGAAAAAAACATTGGGTTATGATTGGGAATTTGGGCATGAGGAGCTGATGCTTGAAGTTGATGCCTATCGTTATGACAACAGACTGTATATCGGTCTTACCCATATGGAGGAGGGATATGAGGAATCTTTTGCTGATCTGACCATCAATCTGGCTCATATGCCTGTCGAAAGAAATGAGGCATACATTGACGCCTTTGCCAGTAAAAGCAAACTGGACTTTATTAAAAAGCACAAACTTGGAAAGGTGCTTCCGGAAATGGGTTATTCGGGCATGGAAAGTTATTATAAGGTGGCGTTTGACCTTAAACGCCTGGAGGAATTTGACAGGGCAGGAGTAGAGAGATACTGCTCCATCAATGGAATGGCAAAACCAGAGCAGACAAAGGCAAATAAAAAACCACCAAAGACGAGGTAGAAAGATTGGAGGAACATCGTTGAATAGAGATATCTTTGTGTTAGTAGTAAAGCATCTGCTGGAACTGCAAACAGACGGGGAACTTAGGACCTGGGTGAAATGGGCGGAGGACTGTGTTGCCATGGGGCAGTATGCTGGTTTTAGGGAACTGCCGCAAAATAAAGCGGTAGAGAAGTGGTTGGATTCCTATTATCATGTTTTTTCTGCTATTCAGTCTGAGTTTAGCAAGGAAACGGCGATTAAGGTCCTGAATTTATCACAAGAGAAATTGTGCTTGTATCCATATGAGATGCGGGCAGCGGCACGGGTCCTTAAGGCTGGAGGGACAGGAAAGGATATTTTACAGATGATTGTCGAAGGAACATTGGAAGATCCAGAACCCGTTGTGCCAGAACATTGCGAGAAGGGAAAGATAGAAGAAGCGGATACATGGTCCTGCAATACAGAAACATTGGACTGTATCCTGCGGAGTGTGCGGACCTGGCAGGAGAATCCGGAAATCCCTCTTTTGTATAAGCGTGGGGATTCACTGGCAGAACAGCTTTTCAACGCCTGTTTGGAGCTGTTACAGTATGAATTTGAGATAACATCAATTCCAAAATCCGATTATGATTTGATATCCGAACATGCTTTTTTCCTCGTAAACTCTTACCAGGTCCTTGAACCGGAAGATATTGACCTGGATGCAATCTTTGAGTGTTTTAACGATGCAAAAATAAATGAACGTATGATTGAAGCAGAGAATCGGGATAAAAAGGAAAAGGTAAGCAGTATTTCAGGAAAATCAGAAAAAAAGAGATAACAGGAGGCAGCTATGATGGAGGTATCGTTGAATGTTCCCTTGGGGGAACAGCCGCATTTAAAAGAAATGTTTGCCATGATGGAGGAAAACCGCATGGACGCGCAGGCGCAGAACCTGGAGGATTTTTTACAGTATTTTAACCAGATGGAAAAGTATTTTGAGGATATGCAGGACGAACTGCTGTATCTGCGCGGGCAGTTAGACGAATTAAATGATAAAACCCTGAAAGCTAAAATAGACAATTTTGTGAAGGCGTCCGGAGATAGAGTGCACGCAGCGAAAGTATGGCTGGGAGCTTTAAGAAATGAGGTATCGGAAGGCATTAAACAGGCAGTGGGGCATGTAAAGAGGCATGTAAAGTATTATGGAGAACAGGCACTATACACGTTTATTGATAAATCAAAAGCAGGCAGGGCGCTGTCGGTAATTCATGAGCATCTGGAACAATCTGCCAAAAACCTGGAAGATGGAGCACGGACCATGGGGGATATTGGGATGGAACTTAGCGCAGCGAAGGGACACCGGAAAAATGCTAAAAATCTTCTTATGGGGAAAGATGCAGCGGATGTTTTTGAGTATGACTACGATAAGGGTATTGTGGCAAAGATCAGGCAAGCCATAGAATTTTGTGGGAAAATTGTGAAAAGTATGGCGGGGCACACAGAAAATATGCAGAAATCATTGGACGGTTTTACGCAGAGGGCTTTGGATAACAGAGCCGGACGGGATAGTAAAGTTCCTGACAGTATGGAAGAAAAGATGAAATTGGCTGGACATGGGAAAGGAAGATAAACATCATGCCTGAAATGAAAGTAAACGGGGTACAAAAGTTATTCCCTCCAATAGAGTGTAGGGTTTTGAAGACAGGAAACAGAAGCAGATGGATATCTGTTAATCTGGATGATTTGAAACATGATCGTTTTGAGGAAGTCAAAGCCAGTGTAGTTGCAACGGTTGAACTTGCAGACCCGGATTTTGACAGATTGTGTTACCGCGGCCTTAATTCGCACGACTATCCCTTCGTAAGCCAGGTATATGGTAGGAAACGAAAAATACTGAAGAATGAGGCTGGAAGGGATGAATTTGAAGTGATACGCATAGAAAATGAAAAGATGGACTGGCTGTACATGGCAGTCAGACAGTATGGCAGTATTCCACTTTTCTCTAAGCAGCTTCTTAATATGGAAACTTTACGGGATTGGGAACAAAAGTTTGATGCTATGGAGAAATTTGTGAGTGACAACAAAATAGGGTACTTAGAGGATAAACTTTACTTTGATCCGGATATACCACCCAGTAGAGCAGATTTAATATTGTCGGCCGTGCGCGATGGGCGCGATTGGGGAGATTCCTTCGAGGGCAGTTTGAGTCTGTATTCTGCTGTGTCTCGCCATATTCACTCTTCCATAGATGAAGCGGCAGAAAAGTATCTGGACAAAATATACGGTAGCACACAGATACAAACACATAAGGAGGCAAAAAGATAGATGGATAGCCAGGATAACAATAATGTGGAAATACTGACACAGAGCGAACTTACTATGCGTATAAACTGTATTGAAGATGGTGAGTTACTGGTGATAGATAGGAGGGGTGCGGATGAAGGCAAATGGGCTGAAAATGGTAAGTATTCGTCTGGTTGATGATCCACCCATATACAGTGAGGATAAAATCCAAAATCCGAATGATGCAGTCCAACTCTTATTAAAGGAATTCGATTCTGTTGACAGGGAATTATTTTTCGTCCTTAACCTGAAGACCAATGGGCAGGTGATCAACGTAAATATAGCCAGCATGGGGACACTAAATAGCTGCATACTCTCCCCGAGGGAAATCTTTAAAGCCAGTATCCTTTCCAATGCGGCCAGTGTTATATTAATGCATAATCACCCATCAGGGGACTGCACACCTTCCAAACAGGACGTTTTAATGACTAAAAGGCTTGTGGCTTGTGGAGAACTGATTGGTATCACTGTGTTAGACCACGTTATATTAGGAAAGGAAACCTATTTAAGTATGAAGGAGGCGAATATGATGCCCGATGGGAAGAAAATATATAATGAAATAGCTGCAGAAAACGGAGTAGAGTATGGAAAGAAGCCGATTCCCACAATATCATTTTACGTGGCGGAATGTATGGAGTTTCCCTCGTTGGGGAAAGTGTATCAGTGCAGGAGCCTGGAACAAGCTGTGAAACGATACAGGAATCTCCCGGAAGAAATGGCGTGCATGGGGAATGGGATTGGATTCACAATCAAGGACGATGATTCTATCTATTCCGGTGAGTTTGATCTGGTGTCAGCAAACCGGCTGGATGTGGATATTATCAACTCTATCCCATATTATCGTGACAGCCCATTGGTACAGAAAGCAATTGAGGATATCAAACGACTGATGCCGGAAGTGAAGATTATTGAACCGGTACAGCACGGGGTACAAAATCCAAAGGAGCGAAAGCAGGCCAGATAACAGGCTTTCATATATGCATTGAATAAAAGCAAAAAATACGGTACAATATCCATATAAAAGATAAGACAGGAGGGAATCGGCGTGGATAAGAATAAGGAAATGTTTGACAGGCTGGTAAAGGGCCTGCGTGATATTTACGGTGATAAATTGGTAAGTATTTTACTATATGGTTCATTTGCCCGTAAAACCAATACAAAGGAATCGGATATTGATATAGCAGTTCTACTGAACGGAAAAGAAACAAAAGAGATGCATGACCGTATGGTGGACCTGGCGGTGGATATGGATTTGGAATATGATCAGGTCTTTTCCATTCTGTATATTGACTATAAAAACTTTTTGGAGTGGGAGGATACTTTACCATTCTATAAGAACGTGAAGGAAGAAGGGGTGGTACTGTGGGCAGCTTAGAGACATTAGCAAAGTACCGTTACCAGCGTGCGTTAGAGGATTTAGCTGCGGCAAAAGAAATGTTGTCAGGCGGTATGTATAAACCATCGCTGAACCGTTCCTACTATTCTATTTTTCATGCCATGCGTGCCATTACAGCACTGGAAGGATTTGATTCCAGTAAACATAGCGGCGTGATTGCGTATTTTAACCAAAATTTCGTGAAAACTGGGATTTTTGCGAAGGAGACTTCTAAAATAATCAAAAATGCCTCTATCATGCGTGAACAATCGGATTACTCGGATTTTTTCATTGCCTCAAGGCAAGACGCAGAGGAGCAGATTGAAAAGGCAAAGGAGTTTATCGGTGAGATTGAAAGATATTTAAAGGATAAAAATGTTCTATAGGAGATAAAATACAGGCGCACCAGTACGTTGTGGCTGTCTGGAAAACGGTCTGTGGATAAATAAAAATTGAAGAATGTATTACAAGAAAAAGTGGTTGCTTCTAGTGGCCACTTTTTTTATTGGAAAAACGGCTGCGAAAATTTGCAGCCGTTTTTTGCAGAAAGGTGGGTTGAGAATATGAGATTTGGATTCAGTATTGGATTTCAATTGTATGAGTGGGAGGTTGAAATCGAAATACCGAGAGAATACCGATTCCGTTCCGAAAGGGAAGCGCGGACAGCCTGCAGGGAAATGAATGTGGAGGCTATTGTGTTTCCAAATCAGATCGCCGTCCTGTTTGAACGGGATTATATGATGCTGGAAGACAGGGAGTTATACAATTTTCGGAAACTCAAGGATGAAGTATATGAGAAGTGTGGAACTTTACTTACTCCGGAGGAAGTTAGTGAACTGATTGAGAAAGGAACTTTAGAAGAAGTAGTCCTTTTCAGTGATAAGTATATGCCTGACGGAACGGAATACATGGAACTGGATGTGTCGGCAGAGGAAGCATACAAAATGTTGAAAGAAAAGTATGATCCACATTATCAGCTTCCTTTTGGTTTCTGCAGTCCTGCAATAAAGGGTGTAAAAGGATTCCACTTTGAAAGCCTCTATTATCAGGTGAAAAAGATATGAGCAATAGCTGAAGGGAGGAATACGAATCATTGACAACCGATTTAAAAGTAAAAAAGAAGCACAGATAAAGCTGAAGGCAGACGCAGAAGTAAAATTACAAACGCATAATTACCTGGGAACTGAAAAAAGTTCTGCATCGGGACTTCTTGGAAAAAAGATTGTTTCCGGGGGTATAGATGAAAAAGCCTCATTATCGGATAAAAAGATCCACATGAAGTCCACGGAGATTCATCCTGTATCAGAGCCGAAGGAACAAGAAGATAAGAAAAGTGCGGTTCTTGCAGCGAATTCTGTATCAGGGTTTAGAAAGCAGCCAGGAAAGAAAGAGAGTTCCCTGGATTATAAAAATACAGACAGGAAACCCAGACAAGAGAAAAAGAAGTCAGGTCAGGAATCACGCCAGGAATCAAGGGAAGAAACTTATCCCAGATATTTGGCTGGAAGTGAGAAGAACGCAGATTTTGAAGATGATGGAGTGCGGAAGAGTAAGGAGAAACCAAAAGAGAACTTTGTCCGGGAAAAGCAGAAGCAAAAAGCCAGCAAAGATCCTAAGTTTCACTTAGACAATGTTTCCGGGCCGGATATTAAACGGAAAGATTATGATTTTGGATTTAAAGATACCGTGACCCTCACACGAACGGAGCGAGGGTCTGAAGCAGTGGACCAGAAGTCTGAGGACAGATTTCAAAGTCAACAAATGCCGGGAGAGGACCGGGATACATTAAAGACCAGAAAAAAAGATGAGAAGATATCCTCAAAGAATGAAGTAAGACGAGGAAGGGTAAAAAAGGAACAGGAAAATACCCGGATGAAAAAAGCTATCCGGAGGCGCATGTATGCTTTCATGGTGAACAAGCTAAGCGGTGAGGAACAAAAGGACAGTTTTGCAAAAGCCGCAAAAGATATCGCCGTCATGAGGGCTGGATTGGTTGTCAAACAGCTTGTTTTGTATCTTCTGGGGCTGTTGGGGCCGTTATTGGGAGGGCTGGTTACGATTGCCTTGCCCTTTGTCCTGATTATTGTAATCCTGTATAACACCCCTTTGGCTCTCTTTCTACCACCATTACAGGAAGGGGATACGGTACAAAGCGTATTATCGGAGTATTACCGGGAATTTAACGAGGAAGTAAGGGCGGCGGAAGAAGACAGTGATGAGGATGTAACCTACAAAAATATGCAGAGTGGCGTGGCTCGTAGCAATTTTACCGATGTGATGATGGTATATATGGTGCGTTATGGAACCGGGCAGGGAAATTTCTCAACCGTCATGAGTGATAAGAATAAAAAGCACTTAAAGGAGATTTTTGATGAAATGAACCACTTTGCATCTGAGACAGTGACAGATACGATCCGGGCCGGTGAAAGCCTTGGAATCATGACATTCAGTGGTTATTGCAACTGTTCTATCTGCTGTGGCCAATGGTCGGGAGGTCCTACGGCAAGCGGCGTCATGCCGAAAGCAGACCACACCCTGGCCGTTGATGCTTATAATCCCACGCTTCCTATGGGGACACATATCATAGCAGGCGGAAAGGAATATGTGGTGGAGGATACCGGAGATTTTGACCGTTATGGTGTAGACTTTGATATGTATTTTGGAGACCATGGGACAGCCCAGAATTTTGGACATCAGGATATGGAGGTATTTTTGGCTGATTCCAATGGCAGCAACACGGTGGAAGTAACACACACCTCATTATATGTGTACAACCTTACCTATGAAGATTATATTGAACTTGGCAAACTGACACCCAGTCAGGAGAAGTTGCTGCGTGAGGTCATGAGTGACGAATTCCTGCACAGTATGCCTGCAAGCGGCATTGGCGAGCAGGTGGCACTTGCGGCGTTAGATAAGGTTGGCTGCCAGTATAGCCAGGATTTGCGGTATGAGGAAGGATATTATGACTGCAGTTCTCTGGTACAGAGGTTATATGCAGAATTTGGTATAAACCTTCCATCCGTTGCATCAACACAGGGACAGTATATTGTAGACAATGGTCTACAGGTTAGTGAAAATGAACTACGGCCAGGAGATTTGATCTTCCATTCCCGTGATACAAATGCGGGGGAATTTATGTCTATTGGGCATGTGGCGATTTATGTAGGAAATGGGATGCAGGTGGACGCACGAGGGACAGCATATGGCGTGGTTTACCGGCCATTGGTTCCGTCTAACATCGGTTTGTATGGAAGGCCATGTCGGTAGCATCAGCATACAAATTTGCTTTGAAGTTCTAATCGTAATGTAATTTAAAGGTAATGAAACTGAGGAGGGATAAACATGCTGTAAATGAAAAGAAGAAATCAATAAGAAATGAAGAAAAAATTGAGGGCAGTCGGCAAGACTGCCTTTTTGAAAGGAGAATGCCAATGTCTGACTATATGGAGGACAATTTTTATTATCTTGAAAAGGTCAGGATGAAAGGGGAATACCATGTAATACTGTATAAAGCCTGGATGGGGCTGTGGGAGGCACGGGAGGCGTTTCTGGACGGTCTGCAGGAAGGTATGATAAACAGGCAGCTAGTCTTGGGAGTAGAAAAGGATGGAGAGAAAATCCCATTTTTCCAGTGTGATGATGGTAAATTCTATATACCAGAAATAAAATCCAGAGATATGCTAGGGAAGCCTGCAGATACATTACTGGAAGAATTGAGTGGGCGTTTTGGGATAGAAGAATGTGGGGAGAAGCAAGTTGTTTATATAAGCGATACCAAAGAACAGGATTATGATATCCGCATAACCGAAACATTAAGTAAAATAGTGACGGTCAGGGCACAGAGCATGGAATCATCCTTATCAGAGGCACATGACAATTATTCGGACGCAAAAAGTGGTTATGTATTGGATTACAGCGACCTGCGGGGTGTAACCTTGTCAATGGTGGGTATCCATCGGGAAAAGCCGCGGAATATGGGTGGGAGATGAGTAGGGAAACATTAAAAGAAAGACTGGAAGACTCTTTTTGCCGCTGGGACAAGGAACTATTAAGTGGAGGCAGTGATCCTTATTATACTGACGGGCAAAATATGAACCTGTTAAGAAACCATATCATTAGCGCGAAGTATGATATGAAGGAGGCAGGGGAATTTCCAGAAATTTACCACCGAAAGACACCGGAGAAGCTGCCGGAACATTTTATGGTACAGGCGGAAAAGATTTATTGGGCAGCCGTTGGTATCTTCCGTCAATGTAGGGACGATGTGGACTATCAGTATTTATGCGGACTGGAACTAAGTCCTAAAATGGATAATGGGCTTGAAATCAGAAATGCATTAAGAAATGTAAGGGAATTGGAGGATGCAATCAGGAACCAGGATTTTGTCATTATGAGAAGGCACCGTGAGATACCTGATTTTAAAAAATACAGACAGATTATTGAAAGCAGCCCAGAGAAAATAGAACCCAAAATGGAACAGATGAGTTTATTTACTATGGCAGACCGGGAAAGAAGGTGAACCTATGGATCAGCACACCATGAAGGTATCAGATTTGTATGATATTGCAATTTTTGATATCTCGCGTGACGGTGAACAGTGGAGAAAATATCTGGAGTTTTCTGCCAGGGGGAATTTATATCGTTTTGACTTTTTGAATACATGTATCATTTACGAACAATACCCGGAGGCAGAAATCCTCCTGGGATTTTCAGACTGGAAGAAAGCAAAGCGTTATGTCAGGGGCGGTGAGATTGGAATCGCAACATTTCCCATTGAGATGCTGGGAGGTGCGCAGTATGTCTATGATATCAAAAGCACCGGCGGAAGGGTTATGCCTTGGATATGGGAAATCAATGAAGAAAATGCTCCTGCTTTTGCAAAGAGGCTATTTCCAGAACAATATCAGGAAGAAAATAATTTCAGGATAGCAATAAAAAACTTTACGAGAACATATGTACGTGCTATAATGGAAGAGGAAAACGACAGGATTCATGAAATAGCAGTTCTTACCAGCAAGGATGAATTGGACGATAAACAAATGTCACCAGTTGAAGAATTCATCCTGCAGAGCACCGCATACTTGGTATTAAGGCGATGCGGGATTGATACTTTTGATACAGGACTGTCTGCAATAACAAACTACCAGGAAGAGGTGATACTATCCAAAATAGGTATCCTCATATCGGATATTGCAGAGAGGACGTTGCGGAGATTTGCAGAGATTGCGAAAGAGATCCGGGAAGATGAAAGGAGAAATCAAGATGGTAGAACTGAATTACAGGAAAGAAAAGGACGGGCTGCTGTACCCGATGCTGGAGACAGGGAGCCAACAGGCGGAAGGGCTGGAGACGCTGGGCAGATACGCGAAGCTGGCACAGGAATACCTGCTGGAGAAGGAGGAAAGCCGGTACAGCCTGTTGCTGCGGACGGGCAAACTGCCGGAGCTGCTGAAACAGATAGAGGCGGAAGCGTGGGAGCTGCACGACCAGATCGTGGAGGACTACGTGAGGATAAAAGCGGTGGAGAGGAACATCAATCCGGCGGATACGATGGAGATGACCAGACTTCGAAACGAAGCAGCGATGATAGCTCAGGAAACCGTGATGCAGGAAGTAATCTGCAAGCCGAGGTAATAGATACTGATATAGAGGAAGGAACTGCTGTTGCGGTTCCTTCTTTTTCTGTTGAACCAGTGCCTGTAGAAGTGACAGATGAATTATGCAGAGAAGTGGTATTAGCAGGCGCACTGGAACCTATCCTAAAGAAAAAGATCTATGATTTCTTTGAGTTAAATGAAGGGATAGAGGAGCGTGTTGAATTTCTTTATCAGATTTACGAAGGTGGAGACACCATTATTACTGGTGAGGGACTTGAATTTGAATATGAGACAGATAATACGGGAATCCAGTTATACTGGCATGAGCAGAGGCAGTATCTAAGTGGGTATCTTCCATTTAAGATAGTGGCAGAAGAAATCCTATTATTAATCGAAAGCGGGGAATACTATCAGCCAATAAAAAAGGACGTGGAAATACCGGAATCATTGGCCGAAACAGTAGAAAATTTCCTGGAAACGGCAGATGGCAGGATAGTATTTGACATGATTTATGATGTAATGACCATAAACTTACTGCCCCAGCAGGAAACCGAATTTATACGGCAGAGTTTCCTTTCCCTGCTTGGTTCAGATGTGGATTGGATATTTACCTCAACACTGACCTTCCATGCTGGAGAGATTTCTTGTTCTTTTGACGGTAATAAGGTGCAGACCTATCCGTGGCGTGTGATCCGGGACATTCTGGCCCGGATAATCGAATTAGATCAATATCCTGAATCCAGCCAGGATTTCTCTGTAGAGGAAATTAAAAGAATTCCCTGGTTTCAAAATCTGGCGTCCCAATACCAGGGGTTATTAGAACAGGCCGGCGAGACACCGGCAGTAACAATACCATATTTAAGTGCGGATACCGTAATTGAGAAAGATGACAAAAGAACAGAGGATACAGGAGAAGAAATACAGGAGACCCAGGCTGATGGAAGAAGTGAACGGTTAAAGGCAGTATTTGAAGAGGCTGCAAATGCATATGCCCTTCATTCCATGGCATTGATTCCCTCCAAACCATTGATTCAAAGGTTCTTTGAACAGGCAGGGGAAAAGGAAAAACAGGAATTTCTTTCAAAAATTTTGAAAGTTCAGTCTAAGCAGGACTATGGAAAGTCTGCGCTAAATACAAGCTGGGGATTGATCCATTACACGTATGGTGAAAGTGGAGTCGTTGAATTCCGCCTTGTGAATGGAGAAAATGAAGGACATGGGGCTTTTACCATGCAGGAAGTATCGCGTGCAATCCAGGCAGCCATTGATGTGGGAGAGTACCTGCCACCGGGGGAATATGAAGCGGCACGCAAAGAAGAATTTGCCCTATGTCCGGAAGAAACCTTCCTATTATATAAGGAAATGAGTAACCGAAACCAAAACGTCATTCAGGTTTCGGATTTTTTTTACCCTGATGGATGGGAATTCCCTTCCGGTGACAAGACAAAGTATAAGAGTAATGTCGCAGCAATCCGTCTGTTAAAGGAACTGGAACAGTCCTCCCGCCCGGCTACACCAGAGGAACAGGATATCCTCGCCAAATACATAGGATGGGGAGGTCTTGCTAATGTATTCAATCCTAAGAGTCCAAACTGGACAAACGAGTATCAGGAACTGCAGACGCTGTTGACAGAGGAAGAATATGAGCAGGCCAGGGGAAGTATTAATTCCGCATTTTACACGCCGCCCGTTGTCGCTAAGTCAATCTATAAAGCATTGGAGCAGTTTGGGTTCACAAATGGTTCCATCTTGGAACCCAGTATGGGCGTCGGGAACTTTTATAGTGTCCTGCCGGAAGATATGCGGGATTCCCGTCTTTATGGAGTGGAATTGGACAGTATCAGTGGAAGGATTGCAAAACAGCTTCACCCTCATGCCGCAATTGAAGTCAAAGGATTTGAAAAGACAAAGTTTGAAAAGGACAGCTTTGATGTCATCGTGGGAAATGTTCCTTTCGGCGCGTACAAAATTTTTGATCCTGAATATAAAAAGTATGGTTTCCGTATTCACGATTATTTTTTGGCAAAATCCATGGACCTGCTTCGCCCTGGAGGAATCATTGCGGTTGTCACAACAAAATTCACCATGGATAAAGCCAATTCCACGATACGAAAATACTTGGCGGAGCGTGCAGACTTTATCGGCGCGGTACGTCTGCCAGGGATTGCCTTCAAAAAGGACGCGGGAGCAGAAGTGACATCTGACATTATCTTCCTTCAAAAGAAGGGAAGTGTACTGTCCACAAATAAATCAGAGGAATGGATGAACATCACCTATACCGATGATGGGGTGCCGGTCAATGAGTATTATATGAACCATCCGGAAATGATGCTGGGAAAGATGGCTTTTGACAGGCATACCTATGGTCAAAACTCTAATTATACAGAACTGATCGTAGAAGATGAGGAAAATTTTAATCTTGAAGAAGATTTGAATCATGCTATTTCTTTTCTATCAGCCGATTATTGTCCGGTAGAGGAAAAAACGCTGCTCCCTGATGTAAACAGCAAGGAAGAACTTCCCAATACCATGCCGGCCCTCTTAGATGTGGCAAATAACACATATACAGTCATAGAGGGAGAAATCTATTACCGGGATAATGATATCATGGTGAGATGGTCGGGAAACGAGACGCAACGGAATCGTATCCTTGGAATGCATGCTATCCGGCAGTCGGTCAGATACCTGATTGATATTCAGACACATGGGTGCAGTACAGATCAACTTGTTGAGGCACAGGAAAAGCTAAATAAGATTTATGATCCTTATGTAAAGAAGTATGGATATCTGTCCAGCCGTGCCAACAAGTTAGCATTCCGGGAGGACAATGACTACTATCTGTTATGCAGCCTGGAAACGGAAGATGAAAACAAGAATATAAAGAAGGCGGATATCTTTTATAAACAGACTATTGCGCCAGTTTCCATAGTTAAGAAGGTGGATACAGCCATGGACGCGTTGAAAGTCAGCCTGGCGGAATATGGGAAGGTACATATCCCCTATATGCTGAGTGTCTATCCGGTAGAACGGGAACGGCTCCTGCAGGAATTAAAAGGGCAGGTATTCTTAAACCCAGTCAAAGCGGCTGATGGGAATCCTAATCAGGGATGGGAAACGGCAAGTGAGTATTTGAGCGGTCCGGTTCGGAATAAACTAAAGGCTGCAGAAGTGTATGCAAAAGATAATCCCGTCTATTTGGCAAATGTAGAAGCCCTGAAAGCGGTGCAGCCGGAAGATTTGACGGCAACGGAAATCGGCGTAAAGTTGGGAACCTCTTGGATTGATCAGGAAGATTATGAGGCATTTATCTATGAGACGCTGAATACGCCGGATCAGTACAGAGACGGGACTTATGCAATCAAGGTACAGTTAAACCGATATACTATGTCTTACAAGGTTACTAATAAATCCAGCGACTATTCTTCTGTGGCGGCAAGCCAGACATATGGAACAAAAAGGATTGATGCATATTCCATCATAGAGGCGTTACTGAACCAGAATGTAATTACCGTCAAAGATAAGATTGAAGTTGGGGACAGTGAACGGTATGTAGTAAATCAGAAAGAAACAACTCTGGCAAGGGAAAAGGCAACCCTCATAAAAGATGCTTTTAAGGAGTGGATATGGAAAGATCCGCAGCGTAGAAAAAAATATGTGGATTTTTACAATCAGAACTTCAATGATAACCGTCTGCGGGTTTATGACGGTTCTTATTTATCGTTCCCCGGTATGAATCCGGAAATAAATATGCGGGACCATCAACGGAATGTTGTAGACCGGGCACTGCATGGAAGCACTTTGCTGGCCCATGCGGTTGGGGCTGGAAAAACCTATGAAATTGCGGCTATCTGTATGGAGTTGAAACGGCTGAAGCTGATGCATAAAGCAATGATTGTCGTACCGAATCATCTTGTGGGGCAGATGGCGGCAGAATTCCTGCACTTATATCCCAGTGCCAATCTACTTGTGACATCGAAAGAAGATTTTAAAAGTGAAAATAGAAGAAAGCTGACATGTAGGATTGCTGCAAATAATTATGATGCCGTGATTTTGGGACACTCTCAATTTGAGAGGATTCCCCTGTCTGCGGAAAGGCGTGCGAAAATTCTTGAAAATCAGGTGGAACGAATTTCGGGGGCCATTGCGGAGATGAAGGAGGAGCAGGGGGCTAAATGGGGGATAAAAGATATGGAGCGTCAACGGAAAAATCTGGAATCCCAAATTTTAAGTCTGAGAAATGATGCAAAAAAGGATGATGTTCTGGATTTTGAACAGTTAGGGATAGATGCATTGTTTGTAGATGAAGCGCATGTGTTTAAAAACCTGTCTATCTTTTCAAAAATCCGTAATGTGGCAGGTATTTCCACCAATGGTTCCCAGCGGGCTATGGATATGTTCCAAAAGATCCAGTATATCCAGGAACTGACCGGAGGAAGAAATGTTATCCTTGCAACCGGGACGCCTATCTCCAATACCATGTGTGAAATGTATGTCATGCAGTTGTATCTGCAGTCACAGAAACTACATGAGAAGGGGATTGACCATTTTGACAGTTGGGCGGCCAATTTTGGCGAAGTTACCACTTCGCTTGAAATGTCACCAGAGGGCGGATACCGAATGCGGAGCCGGTTCAATAAATTCTGTAATCTGCCGGAGCTTATGAATATGTTCCGGGAGGTGGCTGATATCCAATTGCCTTCAATGCTGAACCTGAATGTACCTAAGTTAAAAGGTGGGAAATACAAAATTGTGGAGAGCGTGGCGTCTGAGAGTGTTGAGTACATGATGCAGGAACTGGCTAAACGCGCGGAAGCAATACGAGCAGGGAATGTAGATCCAACGGTCGATAACATGCTCAAGATCACCAACGAAGCAAGGTTGCTCGGCACCGATCCCCGGCTGATTGACCCAGATGCGGAAGTAGATGGTGACGGCAAACTCTTTCAGGCGGCAGAGAATATTTATCAGGAATACATTGGTTCCCAGGAGTTTAAGGGGACACAAGCTGTCTTTTGCGATATTGGCACGCCCACAGGAAACAAGAAATTTAATGTATATGACTTTCTGAAACAGGAGCTGATCAGGAAAGGAATACCAGAAGATGAAATTGCATTTATTCATGATGCCCATAGTGATAAGCAGAAAGAGGAATTATTTGCAGACATGAGGAGCGGCAGGAAACGAATCCTCCTGGGAAGCACGTCCATGATGGGAACAGGAACCAATATCCAAAAACGCCTTGTCGCGGCTCATCACATTGATTGCCCGTGGAAACCTTCGGATGTAGGACGGATTTTGCGGACATTCAAAATAAAAAAGAATGTGGAGGTAACAGACAATGGCAAAATCATTATTTGAGGAACTGGGCGGCAAATACGAAAGGCAAGGGGATTATTTGATACCGTGCTTAACTGTACCCGCCGAAGAAGAACAGGCAATAGGCATCTGGGGGCAACGGCATTTAGATTATCTAAAACAGTACCGTAAAGTTACATACACCAATCTTCTTACAAGCGGCAGGCTAAACGCCTACCTTGCCGACATCAACAGACAGGCACAGGAACGCTTTGAAAGGCTCATAGAGGGTATGAAACAGGCACAGGGCATAACGGAACAGCTAAAGGCAGAAAACGCCTTAGAATGGACAGGATGCCTCAATAACATAAGGGCTTGTGCGAGGGAGATTGTGGAAAAGGAAATTATTTTTGCATAAACAGATGATTAGTGGCAGGGGGAAATCCTGCCGCTTTTTCTGCTTTAGTTTGTCAGCTTGACAAATAAAGGGTTAAGGAATATAATTAGATTCAGTATTATACAAGGAGTTAATAAATATGCGGCAAGGTATTCTTAAATAAACTGTCAATTTGATAGTGGGAACAAAAAGTAGCAGTCTCGTTTCACTTTTAATATGGGGCTTAGTTTTTTGTACCCAGTTTAAGAATACTTTTATCATGTAATTTTATATGCCCGAAAACATATAAGTGTTTTGGGGCTATTGGAGTTATTTACCCAGTGATAGGAGTATTTATCACTGGGTATTTTTATGCCCTTTTTTGGGTGTTGATAGGAGGAAAATCACATGAAAATAATTAACTTAGGCATTCTGGCTCACGTTGACGCAGGAAAGACAACATTAACGGAAAGTTTATTGTATACCAGTGGTGCAATTGCAGAACTAGGGAGCGTAGATGAAGGCACAACAAGGACAGATACAATGAATTTGGAGCGTCAAAGGGGAATCACTATCCAGACAGCAGTGACATCTTTTCAGTGGGAGGATGTAAAAGTCAACATTATAGATACGCCAGGCCATATGGATTTTTTGGCGGAAGTATACCGTTCTTTATCCGTATTAGACGGAGCAGTATTATTAGTTTCTGCAAAGGATGGCATACAGGCACAGACCCGTATACTGTTTCATGCACTACAGACAATGAAGATTCCGACAATTTTTTTCATCAATAAAATTGACCAAGAGGGGATTGATTTGCCAATGGTATATCGAGAAATGAAAGCAAAGCTTTCTTCGGAAATTATAGTGAAGCAAAAGGTTGGGCAGCATCCCCATATAAATGTAACGGACAATGACGATATGGAACAGTGGGATGCGGTAATTATGGGAAACGATGAACTATTAGAGAAATATATGTCAGGGAAACCGTTTAAAATGTCAGAACTGGAACAGGAAGAAAACAGGAGATTCCAAAACGGAACGTTATTTCCCGTTTATCACGGAAGCGCTAAAAACAATCTGGGGATTCGGCAGCTTATAGAAGTGATTGCCAGTAAATTTTATTCATCAACGCCTGAAGGTCAATCTGAACTATGCGGGCAGGTTTTTAAGATTGAATATTCAGAGAAAAGGCGGCGTTTTGTTTATGTGCGTATATATAGCGGAACATTGCATTTGAGGGATGTTATTAGAATATCTGAAAAAGAGAAAATAAAAATCACAGAGATGTGTGTTCCGACAAACGGTGAATTATATTCATCCGATACAGCCTGCTCTGGTGATATTGTAATTTTACCAAATGATGTTTTGCAGCTAAACAGTATTTTGGGGAACGGAATACTGTTGCCGCAGAGAAAATTTATTGAAAATCCTCTCCCTATGCTCCAAACAACGATTGCAGTAAAGAAATCTGAACAGCGGGAAATATTGCTTGGGGCACTTACAGAAATTTCAGATGGCGACCCTCTTTTAAAATATTATGTGGATACTACAACGCATGAGATTATACTTTCTTTTTTGGGGAAAGTGCAGATGGAAGTCATTTGTGCCATCCTTGAGGAAAAATATCATGTGGAGGCAGAAATAAAAGAGCCTACTGTTATATATATGGAAAGACCGCTTAGAAAAGCAGAATATACCATCCACATAGAAGTCCCGCCAAATCCTTTCTGGGCTTCTGTCGGGTTGTCCATAGAGCCGCTCCCTATTGGAAGCGGAGTGCAGTATGAAAGCAGAGTTTCACTTGGATATTTAAATCAATCGTTCCAAAATGCGGTTATGGAGGGGGTTCTTTATGGCTGCGAGCAGGGGCTGTATGGATGGAAAGTGACAGACTGTAAAATCTGTTTTGAATATGGATTGTATTATAGTCCTGTAAGTACCCCCGCAGACTTTCGGCTGCTTTCCCCTATCGTATTGGAGCAGGCTTTAAAAAAAGCAGGGACAGAACTATTAGAGCCATATCTCCACTTTGAAATTTATGCACCGCAGGAATATCTCTCACGGGCGTATCATGATGCTCCAAGGTATTGTGCAGATATTGTAAGTACTCAGATAAAGAATGACGAGGTCATTCTGAAAGGAGAAATCCCTGCTAGATGTATTCAAGAATACAGGAACGATTTAACTTATTTCACAAATGGGCAGGGAGTCTGCTTGACAGAGTTAAAAGGATACCAGCCAGCTATTGGTAAATTTATTTGCCAACCCCGCCGCCCGAATAGCCGTATAGATAAGGTTCGGCATATGTTCCACAAGTTAGCTTAACAGCTTGCAAAAGTCATATAAAATGAGATTTGAAAGGATTAGAGACTAATTATGATGAAATGCGAATGGATATTGTGTCCTGTTTGTGGGAACAAAACCCGTAATAAAATTAGGAAGGACACTGTTTTGGAGAATTATCCCCTTTATTGTCCAAAATGCAGACAAGAAAGATTGATTAAAGTTGACAACTTGAAGATAACTGTCATCAAAGAGCCAGACGCTTAAGACGCAGAGCCGATGAAATTGTGGAACAATTCACGAATCATCGGCTCTTTTTGTTTCGTATTTGAAAGAACAAACTCACCAAATAAAAAAAACGATATTCGGGTGGGTTATTTTGTTATACCCTAAATTACCCTCTGAATTTGTTTTTAAATTTGGAGGGATTTTTTTATGTCCTTTTTTCGGGCAGTTATCTATCTGCTCATACGAAGCAAAATTTATCAATACATAGCATATCAGAGAACGGCAGGAAACCAGTTAAAAAAATTTCTGCCTATGCAACGGCACTTCCTGCCTTGAATGTAGAAGTACAATCTCCATACAACAGAATTAATATTTCCCATAACCGTAAAGGTCATAGAGCCTTTGCGGTTTTTCTTTTGTCGATTTTTGTTGGAAAGTGCCATAGGGCTATTAGTGGTGTTAGGTGTCGTTCGCCACCTCTCCATCTGGATTTTGAACATTTCAAAAATTCAGATGGGAGGTACTTACAGTGAAATACGCACCGAGAAAGGTATATATCAAGGAAAGCGGCAGATATGTGGAACTGTCCTATACGGATTTCTGCCGCCGCAGGGAATCCGACCAGACCTATATGGACAAGCTGTTTATCCCCATTCAAGGCTGTCTGCTTGAAGTCGTGAGGGAGCAATACACGGACTTCTACCGAGATAAGGAACGGTGGCGTTATCTGAAAAAATTAGATACGAAGAACAGCCTGCTTTCTCTGGATGGATTTACGGACAGCGAGGGGAAGCCTTTAGACTTTATCGCTGATGAAGCGGCAGACATTGCGGAAACCGTTGTCAATGCGGTTATGGTGGACAGGCTGAAAGCCGCCCTGCCTTTGCTGTCGGATAGTGAACAGGAATTGATACAGGCAATCTTTTTTGACGGACTTTCTGAGCGTGAAGTCGGGGCGAGGTTCGGCATAACCCAGAGCGTTGTGAACAAACGCAAAGCCAGAATCCTAAGAAAACTAAGAAAGATAATAGAAAATTAAAATTTAAGGCGTTCAGCCCCCTTGTTTTTTCCTTTGGGAAAATGAGGGGGTTTTTCTCTGCCCTCTCAATCAATTCTGATTGGAGGAAAAGAAGCATGGCATATAACCACGGACGGGAGGACAGGAAATGGCGTATCTGGAAAGAAGCGGAGGAAAAGCTGCTGCGTGAGTGCGGCGTTGATGAAGCGACCATTGAGCAGATACGCATTGCGGACAGGGCAGACTTCAATTCCAACAGGCGGTTTTACCGATGGACGAATGACATTGCGGAATACCTTGAGGACATGGCAGACAGGGAGCGGCAGACGGAAGTGGGTACGGTTGCGGAGTTACTGGACGAGATTGAGAGCGAAAATCTCTATCAAGTATTAGTCGCGGTGGACGGGCGTACCTTGAAAATCGTCCTGCTGAAAATGCAGGGGTATTCCACAAAGGAGATTGCCCCGCTCGTGCATTTGACGACTGGTGCCATCTATGCGAGGTTAGACCATCTGCGGAAGAAGCTACGAAAATTTTATAGCGTCTAAAACAGCCTGCCGTCCTGCGGGCTACTGGGTGAGGGATGGAAATCCCCTCACTTATTTTTTGCAGGAGGCAAGCGGGATGGCATACAGAGTTAAGGCGTACACGCTTCGGGAGGAATCCACGGAAAGCGGCACAAGGTATTTTATCAGCTTTAAGGACGGGCAGGGCAAATCCCACGAGTTGGAAGTGTCGGAACAGTTCTTTATGG
Source organism: Enterocloster sp. OA13 (assembly GCF_022440595.1). Taxonomy (NCBI): domain Bacteria; kingdom Bacillati; phylum Bacillota; class Clostridia; order Lachnospirales; family Lachnospiraceae; genus Enterocloster; species Enterocloster sp. OA13. The sequence goes on from NZ_JAKNTF010000001.1 coordinate 337,069, forward strand.
AGTTTCGGCAGATGGAACGCAGGAACAGGAATCTCCTCCAATGGGACGAGCGGCACAGGGAGTTTTCGGAAGTATGGGACGAAACGCTGAACAGGCGGGCGTTGAAGCTGCCTAAGAGCATAGAGGAACAAATGATTGAGGCAGAACGGGCAGAACTGCTCTGTAAGGCGGTTGACGGACTGCCAGAGATACAAAGGCGGCGTTTCCTGCTCTACTACGAGTATGAGTTCAATTTTTACCAAATCGCCGCTATGGAGCATTGCACCGCTTCGGCAATACAGAAATCTGTTGCGATTGCAAAGGAGAAAGTAAAGGCGGAAATGAGGAAGTATCTCCAACCGTGACCGACACCGCCCGAAAAAGAAATCTGTTTTTTATTTGTGTGGGATTGGCGGCATTACATACTCTCACTTTTTCTTCGTGGGAGTAAATCTATTTTTAAGGAGGTCAACGCCTATGTGCAACGAAAACAAAAACACCGCCCGAAAGGAGGAAAGCCATGCAGAAGTTACAGACAGTCAACGCCGAAACGCTCCTTTATGAACCGCTTGAGAAGCCGTCCTTTGTGGTGGACAGCCTTATCCCCACAGGCTTGTCGCTGTTCTGCGGCTCACAGAAGATAGGAAAGAGCTGGCTCATGCTGAAGCTATGTTTATGCGTGTCGCAGGGACTTCCCTTGTGGGATATGCCGACAATGGAGGGCGACGTGCTTTACCTCTGCCTTGAGGACACGTTCTGCCGTATACAGGACAGGCTGTTCCGATTGACGAACGAAGCGAGCAGGCGGCTTCACTTTGCCGTGGCAAGCTGCAAGCTGTCAGACGGTCTTATCGTGCAGCTTGAAGATTATCTGAAAGATTACCCAAACAGCAGGCTTATTGTCATTGACACTTTGCAGAAAGTCCGTACAGCTTCAAAAGACAATGCCTACGCAAGCGACTATGGGGACATCTCACTAATCAAAGACTTTGCCGACAGGCATTCATTGGCGGTCATTGTCGTACACCACATCCGAAAGCAGAATGACAGCGATGTGTTCAACAAGGTGTCTGGGACGACAGGCTTAACGGGGAGTGCGGACGCTACCTTTGTTCTGGAAAAGGAGAAACGGGCATCCGACACCGCCAAGCTGTATGTGACGGGCAGGGACACGCCCTATCAGGAATACACGCTGCGTTTCCGTGATTGCAGTTGGGAACTTGTGGAGAGAAAAACGCAGGAGCAGCTTGCGAAAGAAACGATACCAGACGTCCTTTTTCGGTTGGTGGATTTTATGAGGGATAAGGAAGAATGGGCAGGCACGGCAACGGAGCTGTTAGCCGCTATGAGGGAAACGGAAACCATACCCACGGTGATTACGAAATGGCTCAATGAATACCGCACCACATTTTTAAATGAGAACCATATCGTTTATCAGTACAGCCGCAAAAAACACGGCAGGCAGATTTCGCTTGCAAAGCGGGCGGGTGACAGCGGTGACGGTGGTGACAGCGATATTGGGATACCCCCTGTTACTGTCATTGACGCTTAAAGCCGTGTAAAGCTGGCGACTCTGCCCTGCGGGTGACAGCGGTGACGGCGGTGACAGTGATTTTAGGATACCCTGCCGCTGTCATCCCTGCGGGAGAACACCCCGTAAACGCAAAGTGCAGGCGTAGGATTTACCCGCCCTTTTCGGCGTGTAAAACCACCCCTGCGGTCAGAAAAATCCTTCCGATTTTTCCGACTGCGTTTACAGGGTGTAACACACTACACTTTGCCCTGCAAAGTCGTGTGCCAGACGTTCCCTCTGGACTCCCTTATGGCAGGTCTTACGCCCTGCTTATCCTACGCTCCACGCTTCGGATAAAAGAATGGCAGCATGACGGTGACGGCTCTTGCGAGGGGGTATTCCAAAAACACCGTCATCATCGACATGACCGTCATGCAGGGAATAAGGGTGACAGTTGAGGCAGTCGGTAGGGGGTATCCCAAAACTGCTGTCACCGCCGTCACCGCTGTCACCCAAAGGGCAGTTTACCCGCCGAAGAAAGGAAGATGATGAATTATGCCCTATGCAATCCTGCGTTTCCAGAAACGCAAAGCGGGCGGCGTTGCGGCTTGCGAACGCCACAACGAGCGTAAAAAAGAAGCCTATAAAAGCAATCCAGATATAGATATGGAACGCTCGAAAGATAACTACCATCTTGTGAATCCGCCGAGGTACACCTACAAGAAAGAGATTAACCGCATGGTAGCCGAAGCAGGGTGCAGGACGAGGAAAGATAGCGTGATGATGGTGGAAACGCTTATCACGGCTTCGCCAGAATTTATGAACAGCCTGCCGCCCAAAGAACAGAAAGCGTATTTTACGATGGCTCTGGATTTCATTTCAGAGCGTGTCGGGGAGAAAAATATCCTCTCCGCAGTCGTCCACATGGACGAGAGAACGCCGCATATGCACCTCTGTTTTGTGCCGATTACACCAGACAATAAGCTGTCTGCCAAAACAATTTTAGGCAATCAAAAGAGCCTGTCCGAATGGCAGACCGCCTACCATGAGCGGATGTCCTCACGGTGGAATCAGCTTGAAAGAGGTCAGTCCTCAATGGAAACGAAGCGGAAACATGTCCCCACATGGCTCTATAAGTTGGGCGGCAGGCTTGATAAACAGTATGAGGAAATTGTGTCTGCACTGTCCGACATCAACGCCTTTAATGCAGGGAAGAAGCGTGACAAGGCTCTGGAACTGATTGCGGCATGGCTCCCAGACGTGGAGAAATTCTCAAAGGAAATCAGTAAGCAGAGTGCCTATATCAATAGCCTAAAGGAGCAAATCGGGCAGGAATCAGACTATGCGGGGCGTATGCGTGATGAAAAGTATGAGCAGGAACTAAAGGTGCAGAAAGCGAACCAGAAGATATTTGAGTTGCAGAGAACCAACGAGCAGATGGGGCGGCTGCTCTCAAAGATACCGCCCGAAGTGTTGGAAGAATTGCAGAAAAACCATAAAAGCAGAGCGAAAGAAAGGTAGATATGTGAATGAAGAAACAGGATTTTAAGGTGTTAAAGACCAAAGACTTGTACCCGTTTCCCGACAATCCGTTTCATGTGGCAGAGGATGAAACGCTGTCAGAATTAGCGGAAAGCATCAAGGAATTTGGCATTGTCACGCCGATAATCACACGCCCGAAAGAGGACGGGAACGGCTATGAAGTGATTGCAGGGCAGCGGCGTGTCCGTGCGTCTGAACTTGCAGGGATAAATACCGTGCCTGCGTTTGTCCTGCCCTTAGACCGTGACCGAGCCATCATCACCCTTGTAGACAGTAATTTACAGCGTGAGAATATCCTGCCATCAGAGCGGGCGTTTGCCTACAAGATGAAATCCGAAGCCATGAAGCGGCAGGGTTTCCGCACAGACTTAACCTCGTCACAAGTTGTGACGAAGTTGCGGACGGACGACAAGGTGGCACAGGGCTTCGGCGTAGGCAGGATGACCGTACAAAGATTTATCCGTTTGACGGAACTGATACCGCCGATTTTGCGGATGGTGGACGAGGGGAAAATCGCCCTCACGCCTGCGGTGGAACTGTCCTTTTTGAAGAAAGACGAGCAGGAAAACCTCTTTGCCACGATGGAGAGCGAAGAAGCAACGCCCTCACTCTCACAGGCACAGCGGATGAAAAGCCTAAGCCAGAGCGGGCGGCTTGACATGGATACGATATTTGCAATTATGACGGAGGAAAAGGGAAACCAGAAAGAAACCTTGAAAATCAACACAAGCAAGCTGAAAAAGTATTTTCCGAAGAACACAACGCCGAAGCAGATGGAGGAAACCATCATTAAACTTTTGGAGCGTGAATTGCAGAGGAAACGGGGCAGGGACAGCCGCTAATCTTCTCTTTTCGGGAGGTAAATGCAGAAAATTGAGGTATGAAGAATGAAAGAAATCCAGTATGAGATTGTAAAGGAAATCGCCGTATTGTCTAAGGGCGACAGCGGCTACACAAAAGAAATCAATCTTATCTCATGGAACGGAAGAGAGCCGAAATATGACATCCGCAGCTTTTCCCCGAACCGTGAGAAGTGCGGAAAGGGTATCACGTTGAACGCTGATGAAGCAGCAGCACTCCTTGAAGCATTACAGAAAGAAGTAAACAGCGGGGATTGATGGTATCTGATTGACAGGGCGGGGCGTTTCCAGACGTTCTCCTGCCCTGTCTGGAAAGGAAGATTTAAGTATGGGCGAGGATAAGAAAGCAGATAAAAAGAGAAAGCGTATCGTGCCGAAAGCACCAGTTCAGATGATAATCAGCCGTGAATATGTCGGCACGCAGACAGTCACAGAAGCGTTTATCCCGATTATTTCCGAGGATATTCGGAAGAAGATTGCCGAGGGCGACACCTTCGACAATGAGGGGCTGTCCGCTTAGAATGTACGCAATGGAACATGAAAACAGATAGGACAGATATGGAGGTTTTACAGTATGGCAGGAATAAGAATGGAGAACAAGATTTATGAAGTCGGCATGTACTGCCGCTTGTCAAAAGACGATGGCACGGATAACGAGAGTGCGAGCATTGCGACACAGAAATCCATCCTCACGGATTATGTGAAAAAGCAGGGATGGCACTTAGCAAAAACGTATGTGGACGACGGTTACTCTGGTACAAATTTCCAAAGACCAAGTTTCCAGAACATGATTAAGGACATTGAAAGCGGTCTGATAAACTGCGTTATCACGAAAGATTTATCTCGTCTGGGGAGGAACTATCTTGATTGCGGACTGTATCTGGAAGTGTTTTTCCCAGAGCATAATGTGAGGTATATAGCGGTCAATGACGGCGTGGACACGCTCAATAAATCCGCTATGGACATCACGCCTTTCCGCAACATCCTAAACGAAATGTATTCCGCCGATGTGTCGGTCAAGATAAAATCGGCGTACCGAGCGAGGTTTCAGCAGGGGAAATTCATGGGGACGACAGCACCATACGGTTACGTCAAAGACCCCGCCGACCACAACCATCTGCTGATAGATGACAAAGTTGCCCATGTGGTAAGGGAAATATTTGACCTTGCGTTAGCGGGCAACGGAATCGCCAAAATCCGCAAGCACATCAACAAACAGCATATCTTACGCCCCGCCGCTTATGCGGCGGAGCAGGGGGCAACAGGCTATGAGAGGTATTTTGAGGAGAATGAGGAGAACCGTTATATTTGGAGCGAGAACAGCGTAAGGGGCATTTTAAGAAGCCCGATATATGCGGGAAACCTTGCAGGCTACAAGCGGATTGCCGCCAACATGAAAAGCAAGAAACGCCCCTCTAAGCTGCCCGAAGAATGGGAAGTGATACCAGACACCCATGAGGGGATAGTCACGCAGGAGGAATTTGATACCGTACAGCAGCTTATTACAAGCCGCAGATTACCAGAAAACAAGGGCGGCTTTGAGAACATCTTTGCAGGCGTTATTAAGTGTGCGGACTGCGGCTATGCGATGCGGGCTATGAGTGCCAACAGGAGGAAACGCCCCGACATCATCGACTGCGTACAATATTCCTGCAATAATTATGGCAGATACGGTAATATCATGTGTACCGCACACAGCATTGAAGCGAGGGACTTGTTCAACGCTGTCCTCACCGACATCAACCGATTTGCGGATATGGCAGTCAATGATGAAAAGGCAGTGAGGGCGATTGAAAAGCGGCTCACGGAAACAGACCAGAGCAAGGCAAAGGCACTGGAAAAGGAGCAAAGAAAACTGAACAAACGCCTTGCAGAACTGGACAGGCTGTTTTCCTCACTCTATGAAGATAAGGTGATGGAGCGTATTACCGAGCGGAATTTTGAGATGATGTCGGGAAAATACCAGAAAGAACAGCTTGAAATTGAAGCAAGGCTGAAAGAGGTAACGGAAACGCTCAGCGACAGCTATGAGAAGACGCAGGGTGTCCGTGATTTCCTCTCCCTAATCCGCAACTATCAAGGCATTAAGGAACTGGACGCAACCATCATAAACGCACTTATAGACAAGATACTTGTTTCGGAACGTGAGAAACTTACAGACGGAATGGTGCGGCAGGAAATCAAGATTTATTATAAATTCATCGGCTTTGTCGGTGAATTACATATCACACCGACAAAGCGGTGGACTGCGTTAAAGCCTAAGAATTGTACGGTGTGCGGTGTTGAATATGTTCCCCGCTCTGGCATATCGAAGTATTGTCCTGCTTGTGCCAAGAAGATACAGAGGGAGAAATCAAACGAGAGCAAACGCAGGAGCAGGGAGCGAAACAGACAGGCATGTATTGAACTGTCCGCAAAAAATGACCGACTGATATTGAGCAGAGGGAAGGGCGTATCATACGCCAGGGAAATGATAATGAAGAAGTCAATATATACCGCTATATCACGAAAAAGACATTTGACAGTTACCTCTGGGGGATTGTAGAAAATAAGCAGAGGTTTATCAGCCAGATAATGACAGACAAAACGGTTGAAAGGGAATGTCAGGACGTAGACGAAACCATTTTATCCTTTGCGGAAATCAAGGCAATTGCGTCTGGGAATCCTATGATTATGGAAAAAACCGAGGTAGACACGGAAGTTTCGCGTCTGCAGGTCTTGAAGGCAAGCTATGAGAGCCAGCGCTATGTCCATCAGGATAATTTCCTTTTCAAATATCCAGAATTGATTAAGAAGACTGAGAACCGATTGTATGCTATGGAAAAAGATATCAGGAAACGTGACCAGGCACTCTGTATGGAGCCGGACTTTTTCGTTACTCTGAACGGCCTTAGATATGATGAACGTGAGGCGGCGGGCAGCGTTATCTTAGAGATGGCACATTCCCTTGAAAGTATGGAAAGCAGGACGGTGGGCAGCTATAAGGGGTTTGATGTAGTGGTAGAAAAAAAGTATTCTGACTGTATCATAAAGCTGAGTGGGGAACTGACTTATTCGGCAGATATGAGCAGCAGTGCTTCCGGAAATATGGTCCGTATGGAGAACCTGTTGGGGAGTTTGGAAAAGAGAGTTGCCGCACATAAAGAAAAACTGGAAGAGTACAAAAGAAATATGGAGGAATCTAAAAGGGAGTTTAATAAAGAATTCCCCTATGAATCGGAGTTGAAACAAAAACTAATCCGCCAGCAGGAAATCAATAACGAGCTGGAGATAAAAGATGAGGGAGAAGAACTGGTGGTAACAGAGGAACTCCCGGAACCGGCGATGTCCAGATAGAATTCATTAAAAAAGTAGAAGGAGACTAAATTATGAAATATACAGTAAATATTTATGAGGTATCAACAGAGAAAGATAAAAAACTGAGGGCATTTGCTGCGGTAACGTTCGGTGACAGATTTAAAGTAACCGGTATCACTATCAGGGAGGGAAGATCAGGGAATCTTTATGTGAGTATGCCGCAGTATCCAACGGGGGAAAAAGATGAACAGAATAAGCCGATATACAGTGATGTGTTTTTTCCAAAAACTACGGATTTCAGTACCGCATTAAGGGGAGAAATTCTGGAGGCGTACCAGGAACGTATGGGAGGGAAAAACGAAGTTGACCTCACTTATGGGGAGGAAGATTTTGACTATTATGTTCAGGTAGTAAACAACAGAGATTTGTCCAATACCACTAAGGCATATGCCAGACTTGTGATTGGTGATGTATTTGTAGTTAATCAGATTTCTGTCAAACGATCCTTTGCAGGAAATAACTTTGTGGCTATGCCTTCCCAGCGACGCATGGTTGAAGGAAAGGCGGAATATCAGGATATCTGCTATCCAGTGACAAAGGATTTTCATGACAGGCTGCAGGGAGATATTATGAGCCAGTTTGAGCAGAATAGGGAAAAACTGCGCTCTGCAAAGGAAAAAGCGAGGTGACTTATGGAGAAGAAAATCAATACTACAATAGGCCGTCTGGAGGAATTGGAAGAGGAAGAATGGGATGGCGAGAACTTCCTTTTTGAAACGGATGAGGAACATCAGGTCTGGCTGGACAAAAAACACTTGGTTATCCAGGAACTTGGCTTGCAAATACATAGCGGTGTCTGGTATGAAAAATATGAAGATGATGAGGACGACAGCTTTGAACCGGATTTTGATTTTTATATGTTTTTTGATGCCGGTACAAAGGAGTATCTGTACATGGAACAGGGAAGTTCCCTAATTACCTGCATTCATAATTTTACCGGGTTGAGCTGGGAAGAGATTGAAGGACGGGCGTGTGAGGTTATCCAGACAGATCGTGATATTCAAGTCGAAGAACAGACATTAATCTATCAATAGGAGGTGGTGAGCATAGAAATAAACATGGAACATGTAGGCTGGACATTGAAAGGAAGATGCCGGGAAGTGGCGGTGTCATTTGAACACGAATTTGCCGGTTCAGTCATATATGGAGAAACCATAAAAGAAGGGCGCTGGTTTTATACTCTTCCTTACCGGAAATCTGGCGGTGCAATTGAAGAACCAAACGCAGGCAACATTGATTACAATGGAAAAATAATTGGAAACGACCTTGGTAGTGCGGAATTGGGTGAGATATTTTCAAAATCTATATCTGAAGATTACGAAATGCTAAAGACTATCCAGAATATTGTCCAACAAATGGAATTGATAGAGGATATCTCCATAAATAAGATGGTATCAGGAGAAATTTATGGTTTTGAGGATGATGGCTGCCACTCTCTTATTATCTCTGCCTTATCAGAGGATATAATCTATTTTCTGCGGCTTGATCAGGACGGCAAAGACTATATTTTTGCAGATGATGAGGATGAAAAGGTTGAATGCTGGCCATTGAATTGTCTGCAAAGTATGGCGGAATATAAGCCGGAGGATTTCGGATATGATGCTGGAACCTTGCGGGGATTATATTATTATGCTGATACAGAAATTTATAATCTGCCAGAAAAACTTGTAGACTATGAAAAAACGGAGTTTGTTAGCGCAATGGAGTTTGCGGAGCGGTTAAAACTACAGATTCCAGATATTATCCGGCCAGGAGAAAAGAAAATTCGATAATGCGCAGAAATGATTTAGAATAAGCAGATGGAATATGGAGGAATAAGTGGTGGATAACAAAAAAGTAATCAATCAAACTAGATATGAGGCACTGATACAGGAGGGATTCCCAGAAGGGATATTGTGCGTATAGCAGAATTAATCAAGTATATACCAGCTATCTTGCAGGCGTTAATTCAAAACCCCCTTTTTATGCAAATAGTTACAATTATGACCTGATAGACACCAGAAGGACATGTGCCCTGCGTCTCTATGGTTATACACTGGGAGATTATGGAACCATAATAGACAGTAATGCATACAGATATGTGGAATTTTGGGCAGGCAGCGGAATGTAACAATAAAATCCGCTGAAAACAGGGCTGATAGTTTGTGCTTTTAGATTGTTCTTTTACTGTTGTTTGTAACTAAAAGTTAATGCATGTAATAAAATGGTGGTCTGTATATTTGAAGAACCGGATTGTATACTAAATTATAACAAATGTAACTATTAGTGAATGGTGGGATTAAATGAATACCAAGAGATTAGGTAGGAAAATCAGGGAAAAACGTAAACAGTGTGGATTGACAAGCCAGCAATTGGCTGATCTATGTCATGTACATGACGGCTATATCCGACAATTGGAAAGCGGGAAAAAGGTTCCCAGTATGCCATTGTTATTGAGCCTGTGTGATGAGTTGGAAACGTCCCCCAATTACCTCTTGGAATATGCAGAAGCAGGCGATGATAAGCAACTATTAAATCGCCTGTATAAGCTTAGTCCAGAACAAAAAAACACAATGATATGTATGCTGGACGCTTATATAACTTATGAAGAAAAGAAAAAGGGTGAGGAGGCATAATCTGTGTCTCTGTATATTTAGAATATTCTCAAGTAATTGGTTGATGATTATTAAAGGGAGCGCGTTATTGCGGCTCCCTTTTGCATTTTGTTTTGTTAATGGAACGAGCCAAAGTTTGACAAATTACGAAATAACAAGTAACATAAAAGTCTAAATAATAGCTTTTTTGTGGAGGGTTAATTTGATAGATGAGATAAAAAAATATGTTAAGGAAATATTAATGATAGTCGAATTTGAAATATGGGAAAGAAACAGGGAGAAGCACATGATTCTCCAGACAAGAAATATACAGAATAACATGACAATGTTACCATATGAAAGCGACTTCCTGTGTTTAATCCACGATTATTGTAAAATGAATAGAATTTATATAAATGAAATAAAAATATATAGTAATGTAAGACTTTATGTTTTTAAAATATATTTAAAGAATAATATGGATATAATAGCCTTTCCAGTGGAAATAACAAAACATGAACTTATTTTAAGGCGTGAACAGCAAGAACCAGATGGTTTTCATTCTGTGGTGGATAAAGAAATTAAGATACGTTTATGTGATATTAAAATAATAAAAGTGATTCATGATTGTGATGATGTTGATGTTGGAAATCTGGAATTATCAAAACCAATGTATGGATATAAGGCTATACCTGAAATAAATGGGCGTTTGAAAACAAAAGGCTGTGAATATCGACTCAATATACCATGTATAGTAAAAGTAAGAAATCCATATGTTACAGATTTTCAGGATTGCTATTTACATTTTTGTACAACAATAGAGGGCGTAGCATTGTGTCCAGGCAGAACGGAATATTTAGAATCCATAAAAAACTATAAAAGAGGATCATTATCTGCAATAAGACTTTTTCAAGTGAAAGCAGAGGGACATTGTGTTCAATATAGCGGTGATTGGTGGGTCACAAATAAATTAACTGTAATAAAGGAAGTTACTAAAGAAGACATTTATTCATATTTTATGAACAATTCTTTTATAAAAGCAAAGGTTATGAAACACTTAAAGTTAAATCATGATTTTTGGGACGGTTTTCTTAAATCAGAAATCCCTCCATTTATCGAATCGGAAACGGATATGATGTGAAAAAATACAACAATCTTTTAATGCAATAAATTAAAATAAATTTTAGGGTGGGTGTCCGGACAAAATGATGTAAATTGTTACTTTGGCAAACGCCGCATGAACACTTCACTATGTTCATGTGGCGTTTTCTTTTGTGTATGTATCTTACGTAAAAAGCTCGTATTTTATTTCGTTTTCTCAAAGGTAATGCGGATGCATTCTGTACTTTTGGAAGACGCAGTGACTGTATATGGTGGCAAAGCAAGTTCCATACTATCAGATATAGGAAAAGGTGTACCTGATGCGTCCATGAGAAGTACATCGTATTTGTTCTCACTCCATATCTTTACACAATCCGTACATAGATATTTTGATATAAGAGATTCATCTGGCTGGGAGTCAGCCTGCATATATATATCTGCACGATAGCTCTCGGAGGTAATGGGTGAGGTTATAATCATAGTTCCGTTCTCGGAAGAGGTGATTGTGACACTATGATTTCCCTCCCAACTTCCTTTTGGAATAGTACTAACGGATCGTGAGTTTAAGTTTATTACACCAAATGCAGACTCATACGAGATATACGATTGGAGTTTACCCGAACAAATCCAGCATTCGGATTTGGAAACTGGACGGTGTACAATAAGCAATACAAAAGTAATAATAAAAAGAATACTAACAAGAGAAGCAATACAGAGCCGTTTTAGTTTGCGCTTTTTTCGGCAGCGCGCTATAGCCTGAGTGAATTGTTCCCATTCTTTTATATGCCGATAGTATGCAGGTTCAAGCCGGGCCCAAAGTTGCTCATACTGTTTGTCTTCAGTAAGATAGGGTAAAGGAAAGAATTCTTTACAAACATCCAGTAAATCAGAGATATCTTCATCACTTACATCACTTTGCGATAGAAAAAGTTGATTTGTTTCAAAGAACGCCTTCTCGACCTGGGAAGAATCGAAATTACCTTCTAGTGCTGTTAAAAATTTTGAAGCCAGCCTCATAGTATTTTCCTCCGAAATGTTATCTAAAAGTTTATTTTCGTATCTATAAGATAACGTTTATTCATATGGATGTCTAGTAAAACTAATCTACAAATGTTCCCTGAAATAGACAATCTTTTTATATACAAATGAAACTGAGATATAACATGTGTCATATTTTGGTGGACTGTTGCGGAGGGGAAAGTGGAATTATACTAGAAGATAACAAAAGTAGCTAATGGTAATATGCATATAGATGGTGAGGTGTGATGTGGACCCAAAAGAATTCGGTGCTAAGTTGAGAGGTAAAAGAAAAGAATGCAAATTGTCATACCAGGAATTGGCTGAAAGGTGTCATGTAAACCATGGATATATCAGGCAGTTGGAAGCTGGCAATAAGCTTCCCAGCGTTTCGCTTTTATTCATTATATGTGATGTTTTAGGTACATCCCCCAATTATCTGTTTGGATATACGGAGGATAATGCTGATAAGGAATTGCTGGAACGTATATATCAATTAACGCCAGAGCAAAAGCGGGTGATGCTTTGTATTTTGGACGCTTATTTAAGCTTAGAAAAGATAGAAACAGAAAGTTAAAGCTGGACAAGAGGCATCTCTGATCTTTGAGATGTCTCTTGTTTTGTGTGCCAAGCATGGCACTAATCTTGCTGGTGAAAGTCCAGCCACGGGTTTTTACCGCCAAGTGTAGCGAATCACAAGTCGGTATCAGTAATGATATAGATGGAGGAAGTGGTGTAGCAAAGTTCTTGAGCCTACGAACAGAAACTTGATAAGGCGATTAGGTGGGGAAGGCTGCAAACCAAGCCGAAGCCCAAATGGTAAACGTAAACCGAAGTTGTAAATCAAGAGGTTGTGGAATGAAAGATTAGTGTCTTACCTTGGGAGACCCTACCCACATATCGTAAGATATGGTCGAAAAAGGTTTGGGGAGGGAGTCAGATGAAGTCATAGTAGGGGTAAAAGCCGAAGGACTGAAACGATTTATAGTACGAATCGTTATTAAAAGAATGATGCATTAGCCAGAAATCAGATGGACTGGAAAAGTAGGAACGTAACCGAGGAATACTGTCTGGATCGAGAGGGGTGATGTGCATAAATTTTGTGATAATAAGAGGAGTAACAACAATGGAATTAATAGATGTGATTACATCAAAGGAAAATCTAAACAGAGCTTATAAGAAAGTAGCAGCGAATAAAGGGGCAGGTGGAGTTGACGGAATGAAAGTCGGGGAACTTGGTGCATACATCAAAGGAAACAAAGACGAAATTGTTCAATCAATCAGAAACCGAACCTATATGCCCAAACCAGTACGAAGAGTTTATATTCCGAAAGATAATGGAAAAATGAGGCCATTGGGGATTCCAACGGTTTTAGATAGAGTAATACAACAAGCGATTGCTCAGCCAATTATAGATATTTATGAAGAAATATTCAGTGAATTTAGCTATGGTTTCAGACCTGGAAGAAGTTGTCATGATGCCATAAAACAAGCACTGGAGTATCTGAACGAGGGATATGAATGGGTGATAGACATAGATATAGAGCAATTCTTTGATAAAGTAAATCATGACAAATTAATTCAAATTCTTAGAGAGCAAGTGAATGACAGTACCACATTGCACCTGATTCGGAAATATCTGAAAGCAGGAGCAATGGAAAAAGGGCTGGAAAAAGCAGCAATAAGCGGAGTGCCACAAGGTGGTCCCCTGTCTGTTGTGCTGTCAAACGTATATCTTGATAAATTAGATAAGGAACTGGAACAAAGGGGACTTCGGTTTACGAGGTACGCAGATGACACAATAGTATTCACTAAAAGTGAAAAAGCAGCCAACAGAGTAATGAAATCCATAACAGAATGGATAGAAAGAAAGCTGTTCCTAAAAGTTAATGTTACAAAAACGAAAGTAGTCAGACCAACAAGAAGTAAGTATCTTGGCTTCACTTTTCTCAAACATGGAGGGGAATGGAAAGTAAAACCCACAACAGGAAAGAAAAAGAAACTGAAACAGAAGCTAAGTGAATACCTTAAAAGAAATAAAGCGATTGCACGACCGCTGGCTGAAACAATAAAACGAGTGAATGAAATAGCGAGAGGGTGGATTAATTATTTCAGAATCGGAATGATGAAACAATTTATGGAAGAGTTTGGAGCATGGCTAAGGCACAAGATGAGGGTGATTGTTCTAAAACAATGGAAAGTGCCTAAGAGAATATACAAAAATCTGTGCTATTTAAACCAGAAATATAAGTGTGGATTTGACCATGAAGCCATATATAAGGTAGCAAACTCAAGGCTCGGTTGGTATAGACGAAGCGGAATGAATGTTGTTAATTATATAATCAGTCCGGAAGTACTGGAAACAAGAATAAAGGACGGAGCAGGACTGCTCAATCCTTTAAACTATTATCTAAGAAATGTTGGAATATAGGTTGTAGAGCCGTATACGAGACCCGTACGTACGGTTCAATGAGAGGGAAATAACACTCGCTGTTATTTCTCTACTCTATTCGATGGGATATGGTTCGAGTAAACGAGAAAAAATGTCTATTAAATCAAAAAATGTTGACATAGAAAAAGGCATGCTCTATAATAGCACATATTTTTATGGTAAACCGTTGAGTGGAGGAGTCGCGCTGATTATAGAGAGCTACTGGTGGTGTGATGGCAGCATTTTAAATCAATGTGAATGGGCTTGCGAGATGAAAGTGAAAAAATGATAGGTAATAATTTTAAACGTGTATTGCGATGAAAAATCGTAGTATGGGGACACTCGATAAACGGTAAACAGGAGACAAACATATGAAGGATCATACATGTTCAATAACAGAGAACATTAGAAGGGCACGCGAAGAAAGAGGTCTGACCCAGGAAGCCCTGGCCGAATTGGCCGGAATATCACATAGCCATCTGAGTAAGGTAGAATCTGGCTCCAGGACAATCGGCATGAAAACATATATAAAAATACTGGAAGCTTTAGAGGTTGTTCCTGTTTTGGTATCTGAAGCAGATGGGACGGAAAAGAGCATAGAACTATTGTCACGTTTCTTATGTATCTTAAAGGAATGTCCGGAGTTGGAACTTCAGTTTTACTTAGACACAATTGAGTCGATGAAAGGCAGTTTAAGCAAAATAGCCCTTTCAAATAATGACAATGATGATAAAGTTGCGTGAGTATAAATTTACGGCATTAGTTGAAAATAGAATATGTTTTGTAAGAGAGCTGCCATCTACAGGCAGTTCTTTTTTTCTGGATTTATGTCGGAAAATCTGAAATGGCAAATTATACGCTAGAATTGGATGATATTGGTCTTTACAGTCCGTTCTCAAACAGGAAATCATCATGTAAAATACATTCAAACTTAAAAAGGAGTATGGTACGAAGATGGTTAACAATTTTAATATTGCTCAAAACATTCGTACTTTAAGAGAAGAAAGAGGATATACAATAGAGAAGCTTGCAGAACGGGCAGGGGTGTCTGCAAATCATATGAGTAAAGTTGAAAACGGTTTGAGAAATTTAAGTATGGAATCCTACTTGAATGTATTGGAGGCATTGAACGTATACCCTGTATTGATAGAATCTTCAGATATTGGTGACACGAAGGAACAGTACATATTGGCCTTTATAAATATCATAAAAGGCTGTTCAGGGAGAGAAGCGAGTTTTTTACTGGAGACTGCTGCTTGTATTAAAGAAAACATGAATAAAGCCGGATTTACCCTTCGTGATGGAACCGGGAGATGATAGATACAACCATTTCATAAGGTCTGTATTGAGTATGACACTTTTGGCGTTTGTGAAATATCGTTAAGAAGATGTAAAGAAAATCATTGTCCCGGGAGGTATAGAGAAATGCTTACGATTGAAGAGCTGGATGCTTTCCAACAGATAAAGTTGGATGAGGTTGATATTGATACGCTGGTGGATTTGAATAGTGTAAAAATAGATACCTCTTTACCATGTGAGAAGAGAATGAGAAAAATACTGGACGAAGGAGTAAATCCCTACCTGTTCCGCGTGGGGGACATGAAGATAAAGGTATCTTATTCAAGTACGGGCAGGACCTTATCCGACATAATTGAAAATTTGATAGAAAAAGCAGAGTGTTGATTGAGATTCGCAAAAGAGAAAAAAAGAAGGTGATAAATGGTTAGATAGGTGTGGACAACTGGAATGAATCATGGTAAAATAAAAGCGGAATAGAACTAAACATTTAAGCAGGTTCCTGCTACTTATTTGATGTATGACCCAGGGTTCATGCGCTAACTAATAAGTGGTTAGGAGCTGTTTTTATGCGTAAAAATCATATCTATCGTGCTTATGCTTATCTGCGCTTATCCGTGGAGGATGGCGATCAGATTGAAAGCGACAGCATTAAAAATCAAAGAGTCATAGTACAGCGTTATTGTGGCGGACAACAGGAAATCCAAATCATCGGTGAAGCAGTCGATGATGGGTATACTGGTACAAACTTCAATCGCCCCGGTTTCAAGAAAATCCTGAATCTGATTAAAAGTGGGGAGATTGACTGTATTATCGTAAAAGATCTGAGTCGTTTGGGCAGAGATTTTACGGAAGTATTGCGGTATGTACAGCGTAGATTCCCGGAGTGGGGCGTCCGTTTTATTGCGATTGATGATAACTATGACAGTGAAGCCGAATCCTGCAAAGAGGATTTTCTAACATTACCCATTAAAAGTCTGTTAAATGAAAGCTATCCGGCAAATACAAGTATCAGTATCCGAAATACATTAAAGGCTATGCGTGAGCAGGGACTTTTTGTCGGGGCATACGCGTATTATGGCTATCAAAAAGATCCAAATGATCATCACAGGTTGATTCTTGACCCTATCGCTTCGGAGGTGGTGCGGGATATCTTTCGCTGGAAACTCTGTGGTTTAAGTCAGGATGCCATCGCAACACGGCTTGACAGCCTTGGTATTTTGCCGCCGGCAGACTATAAAGTATCACAGGGGGTCCGGTACAGGACAACATTTAAAAAATATGAACGTAGCCATTGGACTGCCGTAGCTGTAGGAAGAATTCTTAATAATACCGCTTACCTGGGAATACTGATACAAGGAAAAACCACTACTCCGAACTTTAAAGTAAAGAAAATAATCTACAAAAGCGAAGAGGAGTGGGCTGTCGTAGAGGGGGCAATGCCTCCCCTTGTGAGCTGGATTGATTTTATGATTGTCAATCACTTGTTAGAGCATGATACGCGGACAGCGCCTGGTCAGGAAACCGTATATCTTTTTTCTGGGCTACTGGAATGTATAGACTGCCATCAATCACTTGTACGCAAATCCACGAAAGCAGGTGGAAAGGAATATGGATATTATGTGTGCTCTACCAACAGGGAGAATAGCAGGACATGTTCGCCTCACAGGGTTTCAGAATCAAAGTTGAAAAAAAACATTCTTCTGCTGATACAATACCATATTTCTGTTCTTACTGATTTAAAATCAATCTTGTCATATGTTGATACAATACCATTTTCGGACCGCAGGGTACAGAAGGAAAGCTCTCGGATGGAAATGTTAAAAAAGGATTACCAGAGGAATATGAAATTAGCTGCCTCATTATACGGTGACTATCAGGACGAGCTGCTGACAAGAGAGGAATACCTTCAGCTGAAAAAACAGTATTCAAGCCGTTGTACTGAACTGGAAAAGCTGATTGAGCAGCAAAAGGTAGAAAATGATAATATATTTCGGAATATCTGTGGTAAGAATGCATGGATTGATCATTTTTTGCAATTCGGTCAGGTAAAGGAACTTGACCGGAGGCTGGTAGTTAGTTGTATAAAGAGTATTCAAGTCTCCGAAAAGGGAAATCTGGAAATTACGTTCTGGTTTAAAGATGAATTTAGAAAGGTCATAGCAAAAATCAGACAGATTTGTACAGAATTGCCTAACCAGAAAATGGAAACATTCCTGGAAAGCTTAGGGGAAGGCGGTGTCATGTGTGGCTAGAAAAAGCAGAAGGAATCTGGTTGAAGA
The DNA here is from genome assembly GCF_022440595.1 of Enterocloster sp. OA13. NCBI lineage: Bacteria > Bacillati > Bacillota > Clostridia > Lachnospirales > Lachnospiraceae > Enterocloster > Enterocloster sp. OA13. The sequence goes on from NZ_JAKNTF010000001.1 coordinate 355,020, forward strand.
ACAAGTTATTTTCTCACTTAGAGAATACAGATTTGGATCTTATGCACGCTTATCGGTTAGAAGCAATAAAATAAAAAACGATGATTCCATTAGTCATCAGCTGCAGAGAAACGGGGAATTTATAAGCAGGAATCTGTCAGGAAGTATTCTGACCGGTGAATACTGCGATAATGGTGTTTCGGGCACTACATTTAATCGTCCGGGCTTTTCTGAACTGCTCAAAGATATTAAGTCTGGAAAAATCAATGCAGTAATCGTTAAGGATTTTAGCAGATTTGGAAGAAACTATTTGGAAGCGCTGGAGCTGTTAGATGTAGTATTCCCGGAATTAGATGTTCGTTTCATCAGCATAGACGATGGATATGACAGTGCAGATCCACAATGCAGCAAAGAACGAATGGTTTATGTGATTAAACATCTGGCAAATGAATATTACGCCCGTATCTCTTCCAAAAAACTTACCCAGGCCCATGAACTGGCCAGAGGCAATGGGGAGTTCTGGGGAGCGAGGCCGCCATATGGATTTGAGCGTTCAAAAGCCAATAGTAAAATACTCGTGATTGACCCGGAAGCTGCCTCTGTTGTTGTCCGTATATTTAACATGTTTGTGCTGGAAGGATATTCATACTATAAGATTGCCCAAATATTGAATAGGGAGAATATTCCCTCGCCGAAAGCCTATCACTTGATAAAACATGGAAAAGCAGAAAAGGTAGAAAAGAACCCGGAAAAGTATCTGTGGCTGGGCAATTTCATTTCTAGTATCATTCAGAACCCCGTTTATATTGGCTGTTTGGTTACCCATAAAACAGAACAAAGCTATTATAAAGGAAAAAAATTAAAAAGGGTGCCGCGGCAGGAATGGAATATTGAAGAGGATGCTCTACCCCGTATCATAAAGCAGGCAATTTATGACAGGGCCCAAAAGAACGCACAGAAAATCTGGGTGAATAGCTTTACCAGAGAAATTGATAAGAAATATGGATTATTCGCAGGGAAGCTCGTATGTGGAGTTTGCGGAAGGCATATGTCACAAAGCAGGTATCATACAAAGCAGGGAATAGGTATTGAATATCATTGTCCTGGACATGATGTAGCACCTAATCATTGCAAGAACAAATTTATCAATGAAAAAGCAGTATTAAAAGCTGTTACGGTCCTCTTAGATAAGTGGGTCAGTATAGCAATGAAGGAGAAAAAAGCATATAAAAAGGACTCTTTTATAACCAAATTGAAACGGGAATACCAGAATCAGATTGCTGACATTGACCGGGAAATCCAGAGCCTTTTAGTGAGGCAGCAACAATTATACGAAGATTATGTAGATCAGATTCTGGATAAAAGAGAGTACATAGAATTTAAAAGACAGAATATGGAGAAGGTTGATGAACTGAGGGCACTAAAAGGGAGTTTGATTATAGAGTCAAATGATATGGTCAGGAGATATTCTTTAAAGAACAAATGGCTTTCTGCATTGATGGACAAGCAGGGAAATCTCTGCGTGACAGCGGAGATTATTGATGAATTGATTTCGGAAATCAAAATTATAGACAAAACCTCCATGGAAGTTATCTTCAAATTTGAAGATATATTCAGCATGGATTTGATTGCAAAGGCGGTGTGAGGATGAAGAAAAAATTTCTGCTTTTTTATGAACGTCTTTCCAGGGAAGATGGAGACGATGAAAGCTGCAGCATTACAAACCAAAGAAGATTGCTTAACCGATTCAAGGAGGAACACAGTGAATTTCATGATTATCAAGTAGAAGAATTTATTGATGATGGCTACACTGGCAGTAATTTTGTTGAGGTAAGATAACGATACCTTTTTTGCAGAGGGTGTTATCTTACCTCTTTTTGATGTATGTTAGATAGCATAACTCTTTACGTCGGCTCCTATCTGTCTGAAATAGGAGATACTTTCGGTAGGCTTGTCACCTGTATCAACTCTGCCGACAAAGCTATAAAAGATTTCGATTTTGCGGGTGTTCGTTTCCTTATCCAGTTCGTGAATAAGAATACGGTCAATAAATTCATGGACGTTTTCGTAGGTCAGTTCTTCAATCGCTGTGTATCTGCGTACCAGTGCGACAAACCTTTTTACGTCCGCGCTGCGCTCGGTGGCGTTGTCGATTTCCTGTGACAGCTCCGCAATCCTCCGGGTCAGCGTCTTTTTTTCTTCATCATAGCCGGAAGTCAGAAAAGCAAATTGTTCATCTGAAAGTTTCCCTAAAGCGTTGTCCTCGTAGAGCTTGCGGAATAAGATGTTCAGCTCGTTAATACGGTTCTGCGCCTTGTCAAGCTCTTTCCGCTGCTGTGTCAGCGTCTTTTGTACTGCCTTTGCGCTGCACTCGTTGGCTGTTTCGATAAACTCCTGTTCATGCTCTTTCACATAAGACGTTACTCGCTGCAAGTCTGCAAGGACAAGTTCTTTCAATACGCTTTTGCGGATATAATGCGTAGTGCAGAGCATATCATTTCTTGCCCGGTTGCGGTAGTTGCCGCAAGTGTAGGCGTGTTTCCGTTCAAGCGTCCCGGCTCCGCGTACTGCATACATTTTGTAGCCGCAGTCCCCGCAAAAGAGCAGCCCGGAAAACAGGTCAATTTCATCAACCTTTGTCGGGCGTTGCCGGGTGGCAATCCGCTTCTGTGCAAGTTCAAAGGTTTCTTCATCAATCAAAGGTTCGTGAGTGTTGGGGAAGAAATACCTTTTTTCCTCCGGGTTCTTTTTCGTCTTTTTCGACTTATAAGATACCTTGTAGGTTTTCCCGGTTATGGTATGCCCTAAATATTCTTTCCTTGTCAGAATGTCGTACAGCGTCTTATCCGGCCAGTTGTACCATGCGTTGAGCTGTGGGCGGGGGTGGCGTTTGCTCCCTGTCCTGCGGTAGCGCAGTTCCCCGACGGTCAGTATTTCATTGTCCCGCAGCCAGTTCTGGATTTCACACATACGGTCGCCCCGTACATACATTGCAAAAATCTGTTTTACGACGTGCGCCGTTTCCGGGTCGGGTATCAGATGATTGCGGTTATCCGGGTCGATAAGGTAGCCGTAAGGAGCTTCGCCGTTGACGCGCTCGCCTTTCTGCGCCTTTGCCTGTTTGACAGCCCGGATTTTCTTTGAGGTGTCGCGGGCGTAAAACTCGTTGAACCAGTTCCGCAGAGGGGTAAACTCGTTATCTTCCCTTGCTGTGTCTACACCGTCGTTAATGGCAATGTAGCGCACTTCATATTCGGGAAAGACAATCTCTATCAGCTCCCCGGTTTTCAGATAATTACGTCCCAGACGGGAAAGGTCTTTTGTTATGACGGTCGCCACGTTCCCGGCTTCAACCTCATGCAGCATGGCTTGAAGCCCCTCACGCTCAAAGCTCACGCCGGAAAATCCGTCGTCTACGAAAAAGCGCGTGTTGAAAAAGTGGTGTTCGTCAGCATACTTTTGTAAAATCAGTTTTTGGTTCTGTATGCTCTCGCTTTCCCCGGCTTGCATATCTTCCTGGCTCAATCTGCAATATAAAGCGGTAATCTTGTCTGTCTGTAACATTTTGTCCTCCTTTCCGACGACAGACAAGCATGGTATTTGTACTGTCTATATTATACCACATACCGCTGCCTGTGTCATGTATAAAATGTGAAGAAACGCCCTATTTCCGGGCGTTTGCGGGGTTCAGTTCCATGTCTTTGCGAATGAGTTTTTTTATCTTTTTATCCAGTGTGTCCGTTGCGCGTTCACTTGCGGACGAACATACAAGGTAAGTAACTTTTCCTATTTTATGCTCCGTTGTGGTAACGGGCGTTTGGTTTTGCGTCAAAGAAAATCCCCCTTTCTTTCGCAAACATATAATATAGTCTATGAATAGCAGCAAGTCCACTATTCAATAAAACAAAGGCTTTAATCGGACGGTTATTAGCATAACCTCATGGGAATTTCACCCCGGCATGGTTCTCATGCCGCCCTACCCATTGCCTGCGACGCTCTTAACGCTCGGACTGTGGCTGTAAGGAAGTATCATTGTATATTCTGCGTGTCGTCGCCCGCAAGCCGCTACACTTGCTTTCCGGCGCGGTGTTGGTCGCTCGGCTGTCCGGGCGGGGATAACCTCACCCGGATAGCGTCATGGCGCACCCGCCGTATGGCTCGGCGCAAAAGGAACGTATCCGATTTGCCCTATGCTGCGCCGCCGTTATCTTGCGCCGCTTTCTTTGTCAAGGTTCAGAATGGCTTTGCTGCCGCGTCAGCAGCGGAACGGAAAAGGGGGAGAGAGAAAGCGTCCCGCCGCCGCTGCGGTTTATTCCTCTGCCTTAAAGGTGAGGACAGCCATCATCAGTTTTGCTTGCAGCCGTTCCCGAATGTCGTGGTCTACGCCAAAATAGACGTTCCCGCGCTCGTCGTACAGCTTCCGCATGGAGAGGCGGGCTATGTAGCCGCTGAAATGCTGCAAGACAATCTTCATGGCGTCCGGGTCGCCCTTTGTCGCTGCCACAATGACAGGATAAGGAACAAGGGCATTTTCCGGGTAGCCGGGTTCGTTACCATTCGTCCCATTCATCAGCATTTTCCTCCAGATATTTTCTTAATTTCTCAAAAGAGCTTGTCCGCCTGTACTGTATCGTGCTTCTCGACGTGTTGAACAGCTCCGCAATCTCGGTATCGTTCATTCCCTCGAAGTAATACAGCAATATGGCTTTGCGCTTTTCTTCCGGCAAAGTACGGATTGCTTCAAGAAGCAGCTTTGGCGTGATTTTCTTCCCGGCTTTCTCAAAGACGGTTTCGGCGGCTTCACGTTTGAAATATTCATCAAACGTATGAAGCTGCCGCGCTTCGTCTAAGGTCATGTCGGAAAAGGTCACTTCCTTTGCCTTGTGTCTGCGAAGTTCTCTATGGGTGTCGCAAGCTTCATTGTGCAATACCGTATTACAAAACTTCTGAAAAGCACACTGTTTGTAAAACTCCCTGCTATTAGGTTCCACATTCTCACCTCCTTTCTCGTTGGAAAGTTGGTGGTGCTTCCCCCCTTTTCGCGGGGCAATACGGCGTTTTTCAAAAACGCCGAAGATTTTTTGAAATTTCTTCAAAAATTTTTTGAACGTACAAAATGCGCCCGTCCGAAAAGCCCGGACGGGCGCATAGGCATTGTAAGCAGTATCCAGATGATTAGACAGTTCATATATATAAGCGTAGTTTCCCCCGGTGGTGGGCGGGCTTTTTTTGATAAGTCAATAACTGTCGGATTTTGTCGATATGCTTTTTGCTTCATGGCGGCTACCTCCTTTAGCCGCCGATTTCAACAGTGATACCGCGTCATTTCATTAGAAGATAAAAAGAAACGGCGGCTTTGATTTTTCAAAGCTGCTGCGGAAATCAAAGAACGACAAGCAACAGTTCTGATTTTGCTCCAATATGGTTATTAGGGGCACAAATTAAAATCAAAAAAGAGCCGATAACAGCAGTATTTCAAACTGCATATTATCGGCTCTGCGTCTGTGCGTCTGGCTCTTTTAATTAAATTATTTCTGTTGTTTTTTGGCTTTATTATATGTATTAGCTAACTGTCCACAAGCTGCTTTAATCTCTCTACCATGAGAAACTCTCATGGTAACTTCAAGTCCTGTTTGCTCTAATTGATGTTTGAACGCAACCATTTCTTGTTTTTGTGGTGCTCTAATTTTTGAATTACTCGTCGGGTTGTATTGCAGCACGTTAATCATAACATTTTTGCCCTTAAACCATTTTGCAAGTTGCCTTATATCTGAGGAACGGTCATTTATACCTGGTAAAAGCAAATACGCAAATACCACTTTTCGATTATGCCTTTGAGAATAGGACAATGCTTGCTTAACAACATCTTCAATAGCGTACATGTGCATATGAGGAATGATACAGTTTCTCGCAGCCTGTGTTGCTGCATGTAAAGATATTGTCAACTGAATTTTTAGATGTTCTTCGCGCAATTTTTTTAATTGATTAACTGGACCAACTGTTGATACGGTAATGCCGTCGGTTGGAAAGTTAAGTCCATTTCTATCTCGAAGAATATGGATTGCTGCAATCAAGTTGTCGTAATTGAATAAAGGTTCTCCCATTCCCATAAAAACGATACGATTTACTTTTTGACGTATCAATACAACCTGCTGCACAATTTCAGACGGTGTTAGATTACGAACAAAACCATTGCGTCCGGACTCACAAAAAATACAGCCAACAGAACAACCAACTTGCGTACTTACGCAAACAGTCCCACCATCTCGCCGTTTAATAAAAACCGTTTCAATATACCTGTTATCTTTCAATTCATAAACATACTTTTCAGTATCGCTACTTTTATAGACTTTTTTTGTTGATATTGATAGATTTTCTTTGTGAAATGGCTGTTTATACAATTCCGTATATAAGGCTCTTGCTTTATCCTCTCCAATTACTTCCGACATTTCTTTGTAAGTAAATCCGTATGGGTCATTCAATATTTCCGTAGGTGTACTTTTAGGTAAGTGTTTCATTTAAATATCCTTCCTTTTCAAAATTAAAAAGTTTGTTTTTCAGAGTTTTTGATTATGATTTCTAGTTTTTCAACATCAACGATATGCGTTAATTTACATTTAGGGCAGAAAAGAGGAAAATTTCTTAATACCGTATTATAAAATACTTGAACCCTCGTCTTTCCGTTACAAATTGGACATTTTATCCAATATTTTTCAAGCATAATATTTCTCCTTTTGCGCAAAAAAATGCAGGTCAATTCTCAACATGAGCATTGACCTGCATTTATACATATAATACTACAACAAAATTAAGGCATAGTTTTTATACTATGTCTATACGTCGTTAGTTTTGTTGTATAGCATACGCAAAATAAGCATGACAAAAAAGCCCATATTGAAAATGGGAAAAATCTTTTTTGATTTCAATGCTTATCGAATACGCATGCTATGTAACATAAACATTCCCCCCCTTTTATATAATATTATATACAAAAGCAGCTTGTTGTCAACATATATATATATGAATTATTTTGGCTAACTGATAGAACTACGTAGACATATCCAAGAAGAAAGGGGAACAGTAAAATGTAATAGGGTGAATAACTATGGCAAAAAGACCAGTACCACGATACGACTTTAAGGCTTTTGGGGCAGCGATAAAGGCAGCGCGTGAGGGATGCAAGGAGAGCCGCAAGAAAGTAGGCGACGAAATGTTTATCTCGCCGCGCTACCTTGCGAACATTGAGAACAAGGGGCAGCACCCAAGTTTACAGATATTCTTTGAGCTGATACAGCGTTACCATATATCCGTAGACCAATTCCTTTTAGAAACGCCGCCGGAGAAGAACACGCAGCGGCGGCAGCTTGACGCGCTTCTTGACGGTATGAGCGATACAGGCATACGGATTGTAACCGCAACGGCAAAGGAGATTTCCGAAGTCGAAAAAGAGGGCGAATAGGAATGTCCGACTTAAAACTGAACAGGATTTAGAAAGCGTTGTAATCTTTTTTGAGGTTGCAGCGTTTTTCTTTTGCGTAAGTTTGGCAAAATCGCTTTTTCTCCGTAGTAGGTGATAAGAGCCTAAAGGATAAAAACATTCGTAGCAAGCATAGGAAGCGGGTACCACTTCCGTATTTTCGCCCTCCCGCGCTGCGGCGCGTCGGTTGAAAATTGCTTGTTGGGAAGTGTCCCAAACCCTCGGAACGGAAAGGAAAGGAGCGAACACATGGACGGACGCAAAAGGACAGTGCAAATCAAATTCAGAGTGACGGAAGCGGAACGGGATTTAATACTGGAAAAAATGAAGCTCGTACCCACCCGGAACATGGCGGCGTATCTGCGGAAGATTGCCATTGACGGGTATATCATTCAGATAGACCACGCCGATATAAAGGCTATGACCGCAGAGATACAGAAAATCGGTGTCAACGTCAACCAGATAGCACGCCGCGTAAACGCGACGGGGAACGCATACCAAGAGGACATAGAGGAAATAAAGGGGGTGCTTGCGGAGATATGGCGGTTACAAAGATTAAGCCTATTAAAAGCACTCTAAGCAAAGCCCTTGACTATATCGAAAACCCGGACAAGACGGACGGGAAAATGCTTGTGTCCTCTTTCGGTTGCTCCTATGAAACGGCAGATATTGAGTTTGAATATACCCTGTCGCAAGCACTCCAAAAGGGGAACAATTTAGCCTTTCATCTGATACAGTCCTTTGAGCCGGGGGAAGTCGATTATCAGAAAGCCCATGAAATCGGAAAGCAGCTTGCCGACGCGGTAACAAAGGGGCAGCATGAGTATGTACTCACGACGCACATTGACAAAGGACACGTCCATAACCATATCATTTTTTGCGCGGTGAACTTTGTAGACCACCATAAATACAATTCCAACAAAAGGAGCTATTACGGCATACGGAACATGAGCGACAAGCTGTGCCGGGAAAATGGCTTGTCCGTTGTCGTCCCCGGCAAGGGCAGCAAGGGAAAGAGCTATGCGGAGTACCAGGCAGAAAAGACGGGTACAAGTTGGAAAGGCAAGCTGAAAACCACTGTTGACGCGCTTATCCCCCAAGTTTCCAGTTTTGAGGAATTGCTAACGCGGTTACAGGCGGCGGGCTATGAGATAAAGCCGGGGAAATATGTATCATGCCGCGCCCCCGGACAGGAACGCTTCACCCGCCTTAAAACCCTCGGCGCAGACTATACAGAGGAAGCCGTAAGGGAACGGATAGCGGGCAGACGGACAAAGGTGGCGAAAGCTCCCAGAGAGCAGCGCGGCGTGTCGCTGCTTATCGACATTGAGAACAGTATCAAGGCAGCGCAGAGTAAGGGCTATGAACAGTGGGCGAAAATCCACAATCTGAAACAGGCAGCTAAAACAATGAATTTCTTGACGGAACATAAGATTGAGCAGTACGCGGATTTAGTCAGCCGGATTGAGGAAATGGCAGCGGAAAGCGGACAGGCGGCAGACGCATTGAAGAACGCCGAAAAGCGGCTTGCGGAAATGGCGGTGCTTATCAAGAATGTTTCCACCTATCAAAAGACAAAGCCTGTCTATGACGCATACCGCAAGGCAAGGAACAGGGAGAAGTACCGCGCCGGACAGGAACAGGCAATTATCCTCCATGAAGCCGCCGTAAGGTCACTGAAAGCGGCGGGCATTGCGAAGCTCCCGAACCTCGCCGCGCTGCAATCGGAGTATGAAGCCCTCCAAGCGCAGAAAGAAGCCCTTTACGCCGACTATGGAAAATTGAAAAAGAAAGTCCGGGAATATGATATTATCAAGCAGAACATTGACAGCATTTTACAGGCAGACAGACAGCCGGAACGGGAAAAGGAAACAGAACGCGGATAAGGATAGCAAAATCCCCGCCGCTGTGCTATGATAGGGCTATCAAAAAGCAGAGGAGCGTTGAGCATGGAAAACCAGAAAATGCCGGAATATGAAACCATACGCGCCGCCGTTGCCGGGGAGAAATGGGCGGTGGAGAAAGTCGTGGATTGCTACAAGGACGAAATCGACAGGCTATCGACGGTAGCGGTCAGACAGCCAGACGGAAGCACGAAACAGGAAATCAACGAAGATATGCGCCAGTCTATCACAAAGAAGCTGATAGAAGCCCTCCCGCAGTTCCCGCTTGAAGAAATGGAAAAGGGAAATGTCAGATAGGCAAAAAAAGAACAGGGCGCGGAAGCCAGTATATGACTTCCGCGCCCTGTCTTTTTATGGGTGCTGTTTTCGTGAATGTTACGCAGTAGAACGCCATTTTCGGGGGTAAAGGTATAAAGTATCGCCTATCCGATTTTCACGCCCGGAAAGCCCTGTAAATCAAGGGATTTTCCGCACCTACTGCGTAACAGGGGTGCGTCTTTTCCTCATGCGCTCGGCAGCTTGTCTGCGGGTGATACGCTTCCGGCAGACGGGGCAGTATTTGACACTGTTAGAGGTTGACGCAAAGAACGCGCCGCACTCGGTACACTTCTTCTTGTCCCCTGTCTGGTAAAGCTCCGCATAGAGTAGCCTGTCGGCGGGAAGCACCGCAGCCCGGAACCACTTGCAGAGAAGCGAATAGGAAATGAGCTGCGGACAAACGCACTCGTCCCCGTCGTCCAGTAAGATACAGTTCCCGTTATCATAATTGCAGCACGTCCGGCGCACAAGGGCGTTGACTTTCCGGCTCTGGGGCGGCGTCAGCCGCTTAACCCCGTTCATACTTCATCAGCGGCGTAAATGGGAAGCTCTGCAAATTCCGCTTCGGTCAAAGCGTCCACTTTGGAAAGGGTGCGCTTTGCAAGCTCCCGCATATCCGCGTCCATGTAGGGCAGCGCGGCGTTGACATTCTCAATCAAAGCCCGCTTGCCGCCCTCGTTGTAAATGCTCAAAAGGTTTGTTTCTTCAACAGTCAGTCTAATCATGCTCATACCTCCATATCGTGATTTTTTGTTTTTGCCGCCGCCTTTTTCGGGGCGGTCTTTGCCTTGTCTGCTTTAAGCTGCGCCCGGATAGAGGGGCGGGGCTTCCTTATCTTCCTGTCCCGGTTCTCCCCCTTGTCAATCAGCGCATACGTCCCATGTCTGCCCTCGATTTTGGAAAAGGCAAGGGTCTTGTAGGGCAGCATGGAGAAAAGGCGGTCAGTGTCCTTTGTGGCTGCAAGCTGCATGAACGCCGGGGAAAGCTCTACCATGAAATGGGTCTTGTTGGGGCTGTTCGGCGTGTCGTGCCGCTTCATTTCCCGTACAATGCGCCGCGCTTCCGTTTCAATCAGCCCGTCCCGCAATGCGGCGATATGCGCCTTGAAATCCCCCGGCGGAAGCTGCTCCCGGCTGCGCCGTTCTTCCTGTAAGAGCGATTGCAGCGCGTCCGGGTCGTTGGGTACGGCTTCAAAGCGTTCAAACTTTCCAAGCTCATAATCGGGATTGCCGTTGAAAAACTGTCCGGCGGGTATCTCCCGTTCCCCATGCTCATAAATCAGCTTCACCGTATCGGCGGGCAGCTCCTTTTCCTTGACGCGCTCATAATGTTTAGCGTAGTCCAGTTCGTACAGATTGCCCTTGATTTTCCCGCGCTCCGTCCCCGTTAGCTCGATTGCATAGGCAAGGACGCGGTCGCTCGTCTGCTCCATGTAGAAACGCCATGTGTTGTGGGGCGCGGTGTCTTTGAGGAAAACGTCGCGCTCCCGGAAGCAATGCGTCCCGGACGGGCGGCAGAACCACAAAAGGGTCTTGTCCTCCTTGCGGGGGCTTGCCGCCGCCTTTGCGATAATCTCCTTGTCAATCTCCAAGTCGCTCTGGTAAAAGCCTGTGTTCTGCTTCATAACCGCATTGAGGGAAGCGAACAAATCCACGTTCTCAAATTTACTCTGTTTCGGCATGGGTCAGCTCCTTTCCAAATCCTGTAATTTCTGCTTTGCGTTTTTCTTCTGCGCCTTTTCCTTGTCAGCCCTAAGCTGCGCCCGGATAGAGGGCTTCTTTTCCGGCTTCGCTTCCTTGCCGCGCTCTTTGTCGGCTTTGACCGCGTTAGCCAGGTCAACAAGGGAAATTGTTTCTCCCGCCTTAACCTTTGCTTCCAGTTCGTCAACGGTAGGGGTGTTGTTGATGATACCGTCAAAGTTGTTGTCGTTCTGCTCTACGGTGTCCTCGATATGCTTCAAGGGGTTTGCCTTTTCCGGCTGCTCTGCGGCAACAGCAAACGCCCGCGTCCCGTTCCCCATAATCAGATACTTTCCGTCGTCCGACTGGTGGTGAAAGCCATATCCGGCGGCTTCTATCTGCTCCCGGCTCATGGCGGTCACATGGAAAGTCCCCCTCGGTGTCTGGATTGTTTCGCCCGTTGTCAGCTCGTCCGGGGTAAGCTGCTTCTGCTCCTGTAAAAACTCCGGCACTTGCCGGAAGCCTACGCTGTCAACGTAATGCGCGGTGTCCTGTCCGTTCTGATGAAGCACTACCACGTCCGAAACGGAAAGGCTGTGTCCCTTAAAATCTTTTGGGTGGTCGATATTGAAGCGGGTATAAATATCTTCAAGGGAAGTTTCCGGCGCAAGGGGCGCGGAATAGACAAGCTCATAGTTCGCTTTATCAACCACATTTCCCGCCGCCTGCAGGCGGTCGTAAGGCTCAAAGCGGAAGTCCCTTGTTTCGTCCCCGCCCTTTATCTGGTAAATGGAAAAGGTGTCCTTGTCCTGTCCGGTGGTCTGCGCCGTTTCCTGTGCCTTTGCGTAAAGCTGCTTTACGTCGCCCTCGGTCAGCTCGCCGCTTTTGAGCTGCCCCATAAGCTCGCGGCATTTCTCCGGCGTTCCCGTATAAAGCACGTCGCCCATTTTCGCCCGCCCGTTCTCCTGTGTCACATAGGCTTGCAAGAGGTGGCTGTTTTCCCGGCTGTCGCTGTAAGGGTTCCGGCGCACTCTGTAAATCGTTTCCGGGGTAAAGGCTTCTTTCGGGGCTGCTTCCGGCTTTTCTTTCCCGGCTGTATCTGCTTTTTTCGGGGCTTCCGGCTGTGGCGCGGCTTCTTGTCCCTCTCTGGTGGGCTGCTCCTGTCCGGCGGTCTGCTCCTTGTCCTGTGCCTTTTGCAGCTCCGCAAAATTCGCGTCTATGGAATTGATAATCTCGGCGGCTGCGCTGCGTATCGTTTCAAGGGAGCTTTTCAGCTCGGACAGCTCCCGCCCGCTGCTCCACCCGGCGACATAGCCGAAAGAATAGTCCGACGTGTCAAGCCCGTAATGTTGGCAGACGGTATAGGCGACGCTTTCCGCTTCGACTTCGCGGGTGCGGCGGTCAACGCGGGGTTGCTCGTCCTTTGGCGCGTTGAGGTCAATGTCGTGCAGCTTCGCATGGGCGATTTCGTGAATGGCGGTCTTTAAGGTCTGTAATTCGCTCATGCCCTCGTTGATAGCAATGCGCTTGTCCTCCAAGTGGTAGTAGCCATGAGAGCCGCCCTCGATATTCTCAAAGGCGATAGGAACGGGGGAAGTCTTTTCAAGGGCTGCGAAAAAGTCCTTATAGCGGTCAACGTCGCCTGTCAGTTCGTCAACGGCAATGTCCGGCAGTTCCTTTCCCTCGGTCTGGGAAACGTCAAAGACGGATACCACCTTGTAGGCGGGTATGGTGATTTCCTTTTCCTCGGTGACGGGCTTTCCGTCCTTGCCGATTATGGGCTTCTGCGTGTGCGGGTCGATTTTCTGCATTTCCTGTTTGATTTTATAGGGCGACGGGGCAATGATTTTAATTCCCTTTTGCCCTCTCATCACATTTCGCTCAAAGTTGTTCTTCCAAGCGGAAAAGCCCGCCAAAAGGGAAGCGTCCGGCTTCTGCATGGCGATAAGGACGGTGTTTCGGAAGCTGTAATTATGGAATTTTGACATGACTTTCAGATATTCCTTGTAACGCTCGCTGTCAAAGAGTTCCGTAATGCCCTGTTCCAGACGGTCGGTAATCTCTTTTAATTTCTCGGCGGGCTTCCCGGCTGTCAGCACGATAGGGATAACCGGGTGCGGCTCCTGTGGCTGCTCTGCGGCGGTTCGGGCGGTCTGCTCTGTGGCGGCTGCGTCCATAAAGGTCTTGTCCTGTCCGCCGCGTTCCGGCTGTGGGAAGCTCATAACGCGGTATTCTTTGGGTATCTCGTTTTCCGTTCCCCGATACCATTCGGTAAAGGTGTTCTGATTGTTATAGATATAGCCCTGTTCGGTAAACTGCCCCTTATCCTTGCTAACTGCGTCCCGCCCGTATTCTTCATACTTGAAATATTTCTTTGCTTCTTCGGGAAGCTCCAGCTCGTCCAGTTCGTCGATAAGATAATAACCGTAATCTTCTTCGCTGCGGACAGTGGGATAGAGCCAGTAACAGTCAAGGTTTTGTGCAAGGTTGATAAGGTCTTTCATGCTTCCGGCATACTCGCCATGTGTAACCGCCGCCGCAAATTTATCCTTGTCCCCGTCACTCTGCATTTCCAGAAGTTTTCCAAAATAATTCAGCTCGTCCATGCTTGCGCTTTGGATAACGGAAAGCGGCAAGTCAAAGGGGCAGTCCTCCGTAGAAGAATACCCGTTGATGAAAAAATCCTGCGGATTGTCTGCGGTAATGCCGACGCTTTCCATAGCCGCATGAAGCTGCTCTGTTGTGGTCGGCATGGGAAGCCACACGCCGCCCGGTTTGCCTGTTTCAAAGCGGCTGCGGCTGTCGATAAGAATTGAAAACTGCTCGTTTATGGTTTCACGCTCCTTTCTCTGTTCGGTGTCCTGTGGCGGCTCTGCTGTGGTGGGGGCTGCTTTTTCAGCGGTAGGCTGCGCCCGTTCCTCGCCCTCGATAGCATAGCCCGGTAAAAGCTGCCCGTTTACTTTGAAATGCTCTGCATACTCTGGCGGGATAGGCGGCGATACCTCGGTGAATAAATGCTGATAGGCTTTGATACGCCCATTCAGATATTTTTCCATAGCTGCCTTGTCTGCAAAGACTTTCCTTTCCTGTCCGGCGATTTTTGCCTGTCCGTAATTGTGGGGGCTGTTGGTGTAAATACTCCATGAAAGCGTCCACGAATAGGGAATGGATTTCTCTTTTTCCCTGTCATACCGGGTATTCTCGGATATGTGGTAGCGCATTTGGTAGACGCGGTTGCTGATGTGCTTCCCGTAGTCCGTAGCTTCCCACTGGTTCGCGGTATGCGTAGCTTCGGGTGTCCTCACATACTCAATGGCTTTGTCAATGGCAAGGGTCTTTCCCGCCTGTTCGTCCCATGCCGCCGCCTGTTCTTGCAAGGCTTCAAAAGCTGCCTGTTCAGCCGCCGCGTATTCTTCCCGCAATGCCTGTAACTGTTCTAAGGGCAGGGCGGTAAGCCCGGAAAGGTCAGCGGTCTGTTCCTCAAAATAAATATTTCGCTCTATCCGCATACTGTCAGCCGGGTCTAACTTGTCACGCTCAAACATGGAGTAACCTTTTTTCTTTTCCATTCATTCGCTCCTTTCTGAAATGGCGGCGCACCGCCGCGCTTTTGGGGTTCGCCCCGTACTACGGTGGGCTGTGCGTTATGCCAACAATTTTTTCATTTTTTTAGAGGGTTTGGGAAACTTCCCAACAAGCAAAATCCCCGTCCGGCGCGTCAGCGGCAGGACAGGGATTTACGGAAGTGGGTACCCGCTTCCTATGCTTGCTATTCAAGTTTTTAGTTCTTCTGTACTTCGATACGGTAGTTGACGTATTTCCCGCCAGTGTCAGCCAGAACGATAGTTCCGTCATAGGTCTTGCCTGTTTTCGGGGAATAGAGCTTCTTCACATTCACTTTGCCGGATTTAAGGAGCGCGGCGGCAATCTTCGCGGAAAAAGCGGTCTTGCGTTCCTCGAAAAAGCGGTCATTCTTCCACATGACAAAGGCACATTCTTTGTTGCTGCAATAATAGTTTTTCTTCCCCTCATGGACGGGGGAACCGCAACGGGGGCATTTGCCGACAGAGGGCTTTTCCTCCCGGAACAAATCCTTTTTCCCGTCCAGTGCTGCGGCGTGTGTCTGCACAAGCTCCCGCGCCATAGCTTCAATGCCGGACAGAAATTCGCCGGGGTCTGCGGCTCCCTTTGCTATCTGCGTCAGATTGTTTTCCCATTCTGCGGTAAGCTGCGGGGAAGTGAGCATATCCGGCAAGACTGATATAAGGGCGGCTCCGTTCTGCGTGGGGATAAGCTGCTTCCCCTTGCGCTCTGCAAAGCCGCCCTTTACCAGTTTTTCAATGACGGCGGCGCGGGTGGCGGGAGTGCCAAGCCCCCGGCGTTCCGCGTCCGGGTCGGTGTCCCCGTTCCCGGCTCGCTCCATAGCAGAGAGAAGCGACGCTTCGCTGTGGGGCTTCGGCGGCGTTGTGGTATGCTCCGTTACTTTTGCGGCGGGGTTAGGAAAGTTCTGTCCCTCGGAAAGCTCCGGCAGCGTCACGCCCTCATTTTCCCCGTCCTCTGCTTCGGGCTTATCTTTCAGCGTCGCCCGGTATCTGCGTTCAAGCTCTTTCCAACCCTCCGCAAGTACGGTCTTTCCCCTTGCGGTGAAGTCTGTCCCGGCGCATGAGAAAACCGCCGTAACCGCTTCATAAATATGCGGCTCGGCGGTGGCAAAAAGCAGACGCGCCCCCGCAAGGGTAAGGATATTCTTCTCGCTTTCCGGCAGCGCGTCCGGGTCAGCCTTTGCAAGCTCCATAGTGGGAATGATTGCGTGGTGGTCTGATACTTTCTTGCTGTCTAATACCTTTGCAATCTCCGGCGTGAAGTCCGCGCCCGCCATAAAGGGGAGCTTTTCGCAGAGCAGCGCGATAATGTCCGCTGCGGTGCCGCCCATGTCGTCAGTAAGAAAGCTGCTGTCCGTCCTCGGATAAGTAAGGAGCCGCTTTTCATAAAGGGATTGTGCAAGGTCAAGGGTCTGCTTTGCGGTGTAACCGAAAATGCGGTTCGTTTCCCGCTGCAAAGAGGTAAGGTCAAAGAGCTTTGGCGGGGCTGCGGTTTTCTTCTCTCTGGTAAGGGAAACGCATACCGCCTTTCCCGCTTCGCAAGCCCCTTTCAGCGCGTCGGCTTCTGCCTTGTCCGAAATCCTTTCGCTTGCCGCGTCCGCGCCGGATAAATCAAGGCGAACATGATAATATTTTTCTTTCTGGAAATGGGAGATAGCCGCGTCCCGGTCGGTGAGCATTTTTAAGGTCGGGGTCTGGACGCGCCCCACGTTCAAGGTCTTTCCATACAGGCAGGAGAAAAGCCGGGTGGCGTTAATGCCGATAAGCCAGTCAGCCTTTGCGCGGCAGAGGGCGGACGCAAAGAGCGCGCCATAGTCCCGCCCGTCTTTGAGGGAAGCAAAGCCCGCCTTAATCGCCCCGTCCTCCATTGAAGAAATCCACAAGCGGCGCATGGGCTTCTTGCAGCCCGCCACTTCGTAGACAAAGCGGAAAATCAATTCACCCTCGCGCCCCGCGTCACACGCATTTACCACTTCGGAAACGTCGGCGCGGTGCATAAGCTCTTTAATGGTTTTGAATTGCTTCCCCTTGTCCGGGTCAACGGCGTACTGCCATTCCTCCGGCAGAATGGGTAAGCTGTCAAAACTCCATTTTTTATATTGCTCCCCGTAGGCGGCAGCTTCCGCAAGCTGTACCAAATGCCCGACGCACCATGAAATGAGGTAGCCGCCGCCCTCGATATACCCGTCCTGTTTCCCCTTAATGCCAAGCGCGGCGGCGATAGTCTGCGCCACGCTCGGCTTTTCTGCAATCACAAGTCTAAATGCCATGAAAAAATCCTCCTTTCAGCGTTCCGGCGCGGTGTGCTTCTTCTCCTGTGCCTGTTTCAGACAATAGCCGATACAGGGGGATTGCGCCTTATAAGGGCAACGCATACACGCCGGGGATTTTGGAACGGGCGGCGCACTGTCACGCCGCCCGGTGGGTCTTTGTACCATCATTTTTTCTAAAGGGTTTTCGGTAAAAAGCGTCATGCTTCCTCGTCCTCCTGTTCTTCATCAGAAAGCCCGTCCCCCTCGTCCTCGTCGTAATCGTCAAAATCGAAATCTTCAAGGTCGGTGTCGCCCTTGACGTTCTGCTTTGGCTTCATAAACTTAAAATAATAGAACGCGCCCCCGCCGCCAAGAAGTGCCACGACAAGGAAAAGCACAAGCCCGCCTGTATTGCCTTTCTCTTTGGGCTGCTCTGTTGGTTTCTCGGTTTCCGGCTCCGCTTCCTTGCCGCTGCAAGCGGTCATGTTGTCCTTGCAGACAGGGCAGCTCACATTTACCTTTCCGGCTTCGCATTTATCGGTGCAACTGCAAACGGCGGGCGGGGCTGCTTCGGTGCTTCCGTCCTCCATGAGTGCCATAAGGTCGGCTTCGTCCACTTGATTAAGGAAATGTACGGTGTCCTCGCCCTCGTCGTCCCGGTCGATAAGGATATAAAAGTAATTGCCGTTTTTGGTCGTCACTGTGATAAGCTGCTTGTTGCCGCCGAAATCGTCTACAAGGGTCGCGTTCCCGTCCGGGGTAAGGGGTTCTTCCTTTTCGGGTTCCTCATAGACAACGCCGCTGTCGTCGGTCGCGTCCTGTCCCTCCGGGGTCTGTGCAAAGGCGGTGACGGAAAAGCCGCCCGTCAGCATGAGGGCGGCGCAGAGTGCGGTCAAGGTTCTAAGGATTTTCTTATTCATTCTCGGTGTCCTCCATTTCTTCGGTGTCGTGGTCTGCGGGTTCTGCGGGGTAGCCCGGCGCGGCTTCCATGCCCGGAATACCGCCGCCGGAAAGCATAGCGGAAAGCTCATGCGGGGAAAGGCGCATGGAGCGCACAAGCTGTACGATTTGCAGGTTTTCCGCTTCGGTTTTCTGCGCTTCAAGCCCCCTTAATCTGTTCTGGTACTCGGTGATTTTCTCGCGGGTCTTTGCAATCTCTTTGTCGATACGTTCAATTTTGTTCATAGCCATCAATAAATTTCTCCTTTCTTTGCTCAAAAATATGTTAATTCCAGTTCATCAGCCCATAGCCTTTGATACAGGAGTAATTGACGGGGTAGCTCTTTATCTTGCAGGCGTCGCCGGAATTGCCCTCGACGGTATAGACGCGCTCCCCGTCCGTTCCGATAACAAGCCCCACATGGTCTGCGCTCCCGTCCCCGTCCCAGTCGAAAAAGATAGCGTCGCCGGGGGCGATATTCTCATAGCCCCTCGCGCCCCATTGCCCGCGTGACTGGAACCAGGGTACGCCCTGTGACTGGCACCCGGCAAAGCGCGGCTCGCTCTTTCCGGCTTGATTGTAGCACCATGAAACGAAACAGGCGCACCATTCCACGCGGCTGTTAAATCCGTACCAGCTCCAAAAGGGTCGCCCGCCCACGTTGCCGACTTGCCGCTTCGCAAGGTCTACAACGGCGGTGTTGCCGGGGCGTGTGCCGTTTACAAGCTGTACGCCGCTTAAATCCTCGGACGCGCCCATATCGGGGGAGCCGCCGCCGAAAATCAGCGGTTTGTTTCCGCTTGTTTCCAGATAGACGCGGTACATTTCAAGCTGCTGTGGCGTTAGAAGTTCCTCCGCAATCTCGGAAATGGGCTTGTTCGTCAGCTTCACGTTGAGGATATGGTACTCGTAGGGTACTTCCTCGGTGGTCGTTTCCCCTGTTTCCGGGTCTGTGCTTGTTTCTGTGCGGTAGCGGATTTCCGTTTCTTCTGTCAGCGTCAAAGTGTACTGCATGGCAAAGACGCGATTTAGCTCTGCCTGTGCGCTCTGCGGGGTGTAGGTCTGTAAAAGGGCGGTGAGGTAGGACGCTAACTCATGGGGGTTATGCCCGATACTGTCAAGGTCATAGCGGTATTCGTCATAGCCGGGGTGGGTGCTTTCGATATTGTCAATCTGCTGCTGAAGCTCGTTTTCCTTTGCGGCGTAATTGTTCTCCGTCGCCACAAGGTCGCTGTCCTCCGACGTGTAGGAAGTCCCAAGTATGCCGTTCATCAAGCCGGAGAACATGGAACCGCAAGAGGAAAGCCCCGCCGATACCATGATGAATAAGAGTAGCGCGGCAACGGCGATACATACGCCCGCCGGGTGCCGCCCTACAAAAGCGATTGCCTTTTTTGTTTCCTCGGCGGTCTTTTTTGCCGCCTTGCGGGTGTTCTCTGCGGCTTTCTGCGCCGTTTTTGCGCCGCCTTTCCTTGCCGACTTTGCATACTGCCGCTTGATTTGCTGCTTCTGCATGAAGCGGGAAAGGGGATTGCCCGCAATCTGCGGATTGTCATGCAGGGCTTTATGGTACTGAAAATCCACATTCGCCTTGAACGCCGCTTTCTCTGCCTTTGCCGCCGCCCGGTAGGGTTTGAGCTTGTGGCTGTGGTAGCCCTCCTTGACTTTCCGCGCCCCGTACTTTGCGCCGCGCTCTGCCAGTTCTTCGGATTTGTGCGCCCCCTCAACGCCGGAATTGTCCTTTTCAACGGAATGTATCTTGTTGTGGACGAAAATACCCGCTTCCTGTGCGGGGCGGGATAGCGGGTTATTGTGGGGCTTATTCTTTCCTATGGGCTTTTCCTGTTCCTCAAAATGTAGGCGGGTCTTGCCTTTCCCGGTGGCTTCATCAAAGGTGCGCTCCCGTACAAGTTTCTTTTCTTTGGGGATAGCCGCCTTTGCCGCGTCCAGACGGTCGGCTGCTTTGTCCGATTTTCGGATATACCTTTCAAGCTCCGGCGTTGCCCGTTCCTCGTCGGTAAACTGCAAGCGGGAAGATTTTTCTTTTGCTGTGGCTTCTGCCTGTGCTTTCCTCGCCGCCTTTTTGCTCGCCTTTCTGGTACGCGCCCCGTCGATACGTTCCAAGACGCGCTCGGCTGCTGCGGTGTCCTGTTCCCGTTCTGCCCCCGGCGCATGGGGAAGCGGCGGCGTGTCGGTTAAGGGCGGGGAAGTTGCGCCGCCCGGTAGGGGCTGCGCTGCCTGTTCCGGCTGCGGTGGGGCTTCGGTCTTTGCAAAGTCCGCGTCCCTTATCCGCTTGCTGATACGTTTCTTTTTCCCGGTAGCGGCGTTTACCTCGACAGCCCCCTCGCGGGTCATTTTCTGCGTGACTTTTTCACGCGCCTTATATTGTTTTATGTGTCTGTCCCTCCAATCCGCGCCCTTGCAAGGGCGCAATACTCGGCGTTTATCTCAATGCCTATATAATGCCTGTCAAGCTGCTTTGCGGCTGCCCCCGTCGTGCCGCTGCCGAAAAAGGGGTCAAGCACAACGCCGCCTTTCGGACAGCCCGCCTTGATACAGGTTTCGGCAAGTTTTGGCGGGAACGCGGCGAAATGCCCGCCCTTGTAGGGAACGGTATTGATAAGCCACACGTCCCGCCTGTTCCGCATGGTCGGCATGAGGGCTTCGTCGTAGTAGCTGCCGCTTCGCGCCCGGTTAAGCCCCTGTACGTTCCCCTGTCCGGGTACTTCGTCCGCATATTTCTGTCCCGCGCTGCGCCCGGTGCGGTACCGCGCCGCCGTTGTGGGGGCTAACGGCTCGGCTATGGCGGCTGCGTCATAAAAATACTTCTTTGACTTCGTAAGCAGAAAGATATGTTCATAGCAGCGGGTAGGGCGGTCTTTCACGCTCTCCGGCATGGGGTTTTCTTTCTGCCAGATAATGTCGCTCCGTAAATACCACCCGTCAGCGCGTAGGGCAAAGGCTAAAAGCCAAGGGATACCGATTAAGTCCTTTTGTTTGCAGCCGGAAACGCGGTTGTTTCTTGCAATCTGCTGTCCGTTTCTGCCTTTCGGGTTCTTCGGGTCTGCATGGTAGCCTTTATTTCCTGTGCCGCAGTAGGTGTCCGCGATATTCAGCCAGAGCGTACCGTCAGAACGCAGTACCCGGCGCAGCTCGCGGAAAACCTCGGTCAGCCTGTCAATGTACTGCTCCGGCGTGTCCTCCCGCCCAATCTGCATATCAAGCCCGTAATCCCTAAGCGCATAGTAGGGCGGGCTTGTGACGCAACAGTGTACGCTTTCCTCTGGAAGCTCCCGCAAGGCATAGAGCGCGTCCCGGTTGATGATTGTGTCAGTTTTCAGCCCGTTCATGCTTCGCCCACTTCCTCCGGCTTCGTCGTCATTACCCGGTAAAGCTCGGTGTCTTTCGGGAAGCGGTCTACAAAGGGCAGCACCACGTTCCCGTAGAAGATAAGCCCCTCGCCCGCTTCGGTGTGGGTGACATACTTCATCTGCTGCGGGGAGATGTTGAGCTGCTTTGCAAGGATAGCCCGGTCGCCCGCCGCCTGATTGAGCATGAGGACAAAATCAGAGTTTTCAAAGATATTCTCCACTTCGCGGGAAGCAAGCAAATCTTTGACGTTCTGCGTGATTGCTGTGGGTATGCCGCCCCATTTTCTGAAACGCTTCCAGATTTCAACGGAATAGGCGGCGGTCTGTTCCTCTTTCAAGAGAAGATGAAATTCGTCCATAAAATACCGGGTGGATTTCCTTTCTGCCCGGTTGACGGTGACGCGGTTCCATACCTGGTCCTGCACAATGAGCATACCTAATTTTTTGAGCTGCTTCCCAAGCTGCTTGATGTCAAAGCAGACAAGGCGGTTTGAAAGCTCTACATTCGTCCTGTGGTTAAAGACGTTAAGG
Source organism: Enterocloster sp. OA13 (assembly GCF_022440595.1). NCBI lineage: Bacteria > Bacillati > Bacillota > Clostridia > Lachnospirales > Lachnospiraceae > Enterocloster > Enterocloster sp. OA13. The sequence goes on from NZ_JAKNTF010000001.1 coordinate 377,073, forward strand.
CTCCCGGAAACATAAAGCTCCAACGCCGCCGCGATACGCGCCGCTTCCGGCTCCGGCTGCTTCAAAAGCTCGTTGTAGAGGTCGCCCAAGATAGGCATTTTCTCCGGGTCGGGGTCTGCAAGGAAAGGGCGGTACACGTTCCTAACAGCGCGGTCAATGACGGTCTTATCGACGGGCTGCAAGCCCTCCTTGCCGCCTATGACAAGCTCGCAGAGGGAGAGGATAAAGTCGGATTTCAGCGCAAGGGGGCTGTCGTCCTCGCTGTAATTGAGGTTAATATCCATAGGGTTCACATACTGGGGCTTCCCGTCAATGCCCTTGCCCGTAGGCGATAACCGTATCACTTGCCCGTCAAGCCGCTGCACAAGGGAAAAATACTCTGCTTCCGGGTCGCAGATAATTATGTCGTCGTCGGTAATGAGGAAAGCGTTTGTCATTTCCCGTTTGGCGGCAAAGGATTTCCCGCTTCCCGGCGTACCCAAGATTAAGCCGTTGGGGTTCTTTAGCTGCTTGCGGTCGCAGAGTATCATGTTGTTACTAAGGGCGTTTAAGCCATAGTACAAAGCCGCGCCCGTCTGAAAAAGCTCCTGCGTGATAAAGGGGATAAAGATAGCGGTGCTTGACGTGGTAAGCCCTCTTTGAATGGGGATAAGGTTCTCCCCAAGCGGTACAGAGGACATAAGCCCCGCTTCCTGTTGGTAGTCAAGGCGGGTTAAGGCGCAGTTGTTCTTCTGTGCAATGCCCGCCGCCGCGAATACGTCATTTTCCAGTTTCCTTTTTGTGTCTGCCATGTTCACCACAAGGAACGTCAAGAGGAACATTCTTTCATTCCGGCTCTGCAAGTCCTGTAAGAGGTTCTTCGCTTCGCTGCCGAAAGTGGCAAGGTCGGACGGGATTATATCCATGTCGTAGCCGCTGCGTACCGCTTTTTTCTGTTCTTCGATTTTCATTTTGTCAAGGTCGGTGATTTTCCGCTTGATTGTCTTTATGGCTTCGGTCTGGTCGATACTGTGGATATGCAGATTGACGATAACGCCCGTTTCCAAGTCCAGAATGTCAGATAAGATACGGTCGTTTAATTCCGGCGCAAGGATTTCAAGGAATGAAACCGCGCCGATTTTGCGCCCCATGCGGAAATACCGCCCCTCGCCAAAACGGAAAGAGGACGGGGCGATAAAGTCCTTTGTGGAAAGCCCGGACGGGGCAAGCCATGAAAAATCAAAGGCAAACTGCCCGCCCTCCGGGTGGAAAATGCCATGCAGCATTTTAAGGCGTTCATAGCCTGTCATGGGGCGGGCAGACACGCCCAAGAGCTTAAAGTTGTTGAGTACGTCCGTTTCGATACGGGCAAGGCGGGATTTCGCCGCGCCCAGACTGTCGGCTTCAATGGCAAAGGTGATATATTTTGCTTTGACAAGCCCGTTGTTGCCCTTTGCAAGCTGGTTTTTCAGCATATCCCGGTATTCTGTGCGGATAGAATTGAAAGCGTCCTCCTGTGCCGGGATATTGACCGCCTTTTCCGCTTCGCCGCGCTGCGTCCCCTGATTGATGAAAGAGAGCTGCACCGAAACGGAAGCGTCAAAGTAGTTGAGGAAGTCGCACCAGTTCTCAAAAATGGCGGTCTTGTCGTCTGCCTGTGCAAGCTGATAGTTAATATCTTCAAAGGCGACGGTCTTTGAGTATTTCCGTCCCGTAACCTTGCAGATACCGTCCGGGTACATCTGGATATAAGGGATTGTCTGCTGCGCGGTGTGCGCTTTCCCGTCGCCCTTTGCCTGTCTGATGATTTCCGCAATCTGCTTTTTCTCGGCGCGGGTGAGCTTGCGGGGCGGGTTAGGCTTTGCGCTTCCCGCCGCGCTGTTTCTTCGTGTTTCCTTTTGCAATCGCTGATACCTCCTTTTCAAGTTTTCTCTGCCGTTCTAAGACGGAATAAAAGTTGTCTGTCCTGTATGGTCGTTCTTTGGGGGCTATGAATTTCGTCTGAATGATGTTCTTCACCACCACTTCAAGGGGCTGTCCATGCTTCTCATACATGGCAAAGAGGAAACAGGGCAGCATGACGGCAATCATAGCCATAGACGCAAGGCTTGTGCCTGTGCTGTCTTTGAGCAGAAAGAAAAGCGGCAAGCCGAACAGGAGAGCCGCCGCAAAACATACAATCTGCCGTTTGGTAAGGTTGAACGCTACTTTTGTCTTGACTTTGGATAAGTCTTTGGGTACGGGTACATACGCCAAGTGAAAACCTCCTTTCTCTGGGTTTGGTGTTGCTGTAACTTCCCATAAGGGTAATCAAGGCAAAGGTCAATCTATGCCCTTTGCCCGCCCGTATTATATGGGGGTTATCCGCGTCAAGGTCGGGTCGTATTTTCGCCGCTTCGCTCTGAAAATCTCCACCCTGCCCTTGACACGCCGCTAATGCGCGGAGAATATCGACTTCGCCAGTGCGCCGGATTTGAACAGGGAGAAACAGAGGATAACGGTATAGGCTGCAAGGGAGAATATCGCGCTGTGCAGATTGTCCGCTATTATCATGTTGTTTACCAGAACCGCGTAAATGCCGACGCATATCATAATGAGGAAGCCTTGAAAACCGATAGCGAACAGGGATTTGAGGTAGTTGTTTCCTATCTGCCCCCATTCCCGGTTCGTCATTGTTGCAAACGGGATAGGCGATACCGAACAGTAAAGGTAAATCTCTATCATGCGCCCGTAGAGGATAACGGTTATCAGTACGGACATGATTTTCATGCACAAGCTCACAAGGCTTGTTTCCATGACAAGTAAGAGCAGTTCGGGGATTTCCATAGCGTCAAGCCCGTCCTGCATGGAAGCAAGGGCGGCGGCAACATCAATCTCTGTGCTGCCGCCGATTACCCCCGCCGCGCCGGAAACAACGTGCTGCGCCATATCGAACACCGCCATAGTGATGTCAAAGGTGTGCGTCACAAGGTAGACTGCCACAAACGCCTTGAACACCCACTTGAAGAACATGGAAGTGTCAACGTCGTGCATATTGTTCTTTTCCGTTACCATGCTGATAAGCTCATAGCATAGGACGTAGGTAATGACAAGCCCCGCAATGGGTACGATTACATTCTCACTAAGGGTCTGTATCATGGAGAATATATTTGCGTTCCACCCTTGCGGGGTCTGCCCTACCTCTGCGGCGATAGTGCCGACTTTCTCGTTTACGTCCCCGAACATAGTTGACAGATTACCGTTTATGGCTCCTATGAGGATTTCCTTTATCCATTCGTTAATCGCGTCAAGTATGCTCTGCATAAGCCTTTACCCGCGCTTCTTAACCGAACAAGCCGGAAAGCAGCGGTACAAGGGTCATGCCGATAAGGGCAACGCCGCCGCCCGCCATAAGCTGCTTCATGCCCTGGCTCTTTGCTCATGTGAGATAAAGAAGTAAAAGAAGTGTAAAAAATTTTGCCGTTCCCTGTCCGGCTGACTGCCGGACGGGTCGGGCTTTAGTCGGGCAGCTCTACCTTGCCGACAAAAGAGTAATAGATTTCGATTTCCTGTCTGCGGAGCTTCCCCCGGCGTTTCCCGTCCAGTGCTTCCGATTCGTGGATTACGATTTTCTCCACAAACTCCCGCAACAGGGTAGGGGTAAGTTCCTCAAAGCTGGTGTACTTGCGTACTACTTTCATAAACTTTTCAGCGTTTGCCGTGGCTTCCAGCGTCCTTGAAAGCTCGCCCTGCAGAACGGCGGCACGCTCTTTCAGTTCCTTTTGCTCGGCTTCGTAGTCTGCCGAAAGCTCCGTGAAACGCTCGTCCGATATGCGCCCGGTCACGCTGTCCTCATACAGCCGCTTGAAGATAGCGGAGAGTTCCGCAATCCTTTTTTCTGCCGCTTCCAGTTCTTTCTTCTTGGCTGCGTTCCGGCGTTTGCTCCCGTCCTCGTTCTGCTCGGTCAAGAGCTTCATAAACCGGGCTTCATGCTTGGCGGCGTACTGTGTGACTTTCCGCAAATTCTCGGTCACTCCCTCGGTCAAAAGGTCGGTGCGGATAAAGTGCGCCGTACAGTCGGCGGTACGTTTCTTGTAGCTGCCGCAGATATAGCAGTCCTGCCGCCGTTTGTCCGTCTGATACCTCTGCTGGTACATGACGCTGCCGCAATCGGCACAAAAGAGTATGCCGGAGAACAAGCCCACTTCATCATAGCGGTTGGGGCGTTTGCGCTGCTTGCGTAGCTCCTGCACACGCTCCCATGTGTCACGGTCTATGATGATTTCGTGGTGGTTCTCAAATACTGCCTGCTTGTCCTCGCTGTTGTAGATAATCTTGCTGTTTTTGTAGGATTGGGTGGTGGTCTTGAAGTTCACAAGGCAGCCCGTGTATTCCCGGTTTTCAAGGATATGCACCACGGTATTTGCCGCCCACTTGCACTCATAGCCGGGGTGGTAGCGGCGGGTTCTCCCTGTCCGGCGGTATTCCAGCGTTCCCGGCGTGGGGATTTCCTGCTCCGTAAGCATACGGGCTATCTTGGTCGGTCCGTTCCCGGCAAGGCATAAGCTGTAAATCTGCTTTACCACGGGTGCGGCTTCCTCGTCAATAATGAAATTTTCGTCCTCGTCCATGAGGTAGCCGTACACGGGCTTGCTTGTGACAGGCTTCCCGCTCATGCCTTTTGACCTCTTGACCGCTCTGATTTTCTTGCTCGTATCCCTCACCAGCCATTCGTTAAAAATGTTACGCAGAGGGGCAAAGTCATTGTCGCCCTGTGCGCTGTCAACGCCGTCATTGATTGCAATGAAACGGACGTTTTTCTGTGGGAAAATCATTTCCGTGTACATTCCCACTTGTAAGTAGTTTCGCCCTAATCTTGACATATCCTTTACAATGACCGTCCCCACAAGCCCCGCTTCAATGTCGGCAAGCATGGACTGGAAGCCGGGTCTTTGGAAATTTGCCCCGGAAAATCCGTCGTCCGTGTACCATTTGAGGTTGGTAAAGCCGTTCTGTTTGGCATAGGCTTCAAGAATCCGCTTTTGGTTGCTTATGGAATTGCTCTCGCCTTGCAGTTCGTCCTCATGGGATAATCTCGGATATAGGGCGGTAATAAGTGTTGTGGCAGTCTGTCTTGACATAAATTCCTCCGTTTCCGACAGCCAGCCCCACTATTCCGTAGGTCTATCATACCACATGGGGCGGCTGTCTGTACAGTCCTTTTTGCTACTTTATGTCGAAAAATATCACATTTTTTTATTAAGGTTTGTCGCACTATATGGCATGGGCGGCTGTTCCTCCTGCGGCAGCTTCCGCTTCCAGCACTTTCATCATTTTGTCGGCGGCGGTGGCGGTAGCGTCCTGTTTGAAGTAGCCGGAAACGACAAGCACGGTGTTCCCCCGGCGTACCTCGGTCACGCAGTCCGGACGGCGGGCAGTAGCGGCGGTGTTCCTGTTTGGGGTGTCGGTCATAGGCTCTCCTTTCCATTCATCAGCGTTTTCAGCCGTTCCATTTTCTCCTGCGCCGTGGCTTTTCTGAAATTCTCCCCGGTAAAGCAGACGGGGGAACACATTTCAAGCAGGCGGTCATAAATCCGGGCGTGGGGCGTGTCCTCCGGGTTCTGCAATTCTTCCAGCGTGAGGTTTGTCGTCACGATCAGCGGCTTATTGCTGCGGTATCGGCTGTCAACCACGTTGTAAACCTGTTCAAGCCCGTATTCCGTGCCGCGCTCCATGCCGAAATCGTCAAGGATAAGCAGGGGGAAGCGGCAAAGGTGGTCTATGTATTCGTTCCTGTCCTTGTAGCTGGCGGCAAGGTCGTTGAGGATAAGGGCAAAGTTTGTCATGCACACGGAAATCTCACGCTCCATAAGGGCATTGGCGATACACCCGGCAAAATAGCTTTTTCCCGCGCCGACTTTCCCCCATAAAAGGTAGCCGATATTCTCCGCTTCCATATCCTCCCAATGCGCCACATAGAAGTGCGCTTTATCCATTTGGGGGCATTTGCCGTTGTCGTTTTCAAACGTCCATTCCTGCATAGCCGGGTTGGTAAAGCCCATTCTTTTCAGCCGTCCGACTTCCTCCCGGTGCTTCTGTTCCCGGTCGGCGGCTTCCCGCTTTTCCCGGTCTGCCCGTTTGCAGTCACATTCTTTGGGGTGTCGGTCACGTCCGAAAAGCGTCTTTCCCTCCGCAAAATAGGCTTCTTTGGGCTGGCGGCATTTCCCGCAGTATAAAAGCCCGTCCTCCCCGGTGTAGTCCTCCGGCTCGGCTTCCTGTGCCGTGGCAAGCCGGAAAATGGCATTGTCATAGTCATACTCGCTCATAAAATAAAATCCTCCTGTTAATGGTCTTTTGGCACGCCCTGTTTACGGGGCGTTCTATCTCTGTTGTCAAAGGCTCTCGCCCTCCCGGTAGGAATAATCGGGTATCTTCTGCTTTGGTGCTTTCTTTGCTTCATCATCAGCCGCCCAGCGCCGGATAGTGGCGGCATGGTTCTTGTATTTCTTCCCGCTGGAAGCGATATAGCCGGATAAGCGGTCAATGTAATATTCCCATTTGCTGGGAAGCTCCGTTTGCAGTTCTGCAAGCTCCTTTTCTGACAGGAATACGTTTTTATATCTGCCAAAAGGGGCGCGGGTGGTCTGTCCGGGTTTTATTTCTCCCTCTCTCTTTATCTCTAACTCTATCTCTTTCTCTTTCTCTATCTCTAACTCTAACTCTCTCTCTGGTGGACAAATGTCCGCGGCATATGGTGGACATTTGTCCGCCACGGCTTCCGGGAGTGCTGCCTGTTCCTGCAAAGCCCGCCTTGCGCGGCGTTTGCGCTCCCCCTCGGTAGAGGACTGACCGATTAAAAGCTCTATGTTGCTCATGTACAAAGCCCCGTTCTGCAAGGGTTCTACAAGCCCCAGTTTCATAAAAATCTGCAAGGCTCTTTCCACTGTGCCGACTTGCTGGCGGGTGATTGTGGCTATCATCTGTGCGGTGTAGGGGATATTCTCGTCAAGCTGGAGCTTTCCCCCGTTTTTCAGTGATTTTAGGTACAGCTTCAAGAGAATGTTTGAGTAGAGTACGCCGTCCTGCATACTTTCCAGCAGCACGATAGCGTCCTCGTCAAAATAGTTCTCTTTCAGCTTTAGGTAGTAATATTTGCGGTTGTCTGCCATTCGTTCCTCCTTTGGTCTGTTTTGGGGCTTCTGTCACGCTTTAGGACGCCTTTTTCATGGGTAAAGGATATAAATACCGTCTACCCGTTGAGGGCGGTCAAAAAAGCCTTGGTTTACGGGCTTCTTTCATAGCCTAAATGCGTAGAAAGGCGGTATCTTTTCCGCTGACGCTCCGATTCTTTCCGGCGGCGCACTTTTACGGTGCAGTCCGGGCAGTATTTCCCACGGTTTGACTTGGAGAGAAAATACCCGCCGCACTCGGTACAGCGTTTTCTGTCTGCCCGGTGCAAAAGGGCGGCTTCCAGCTTCCCGTCCAGCGGCAGCACGGCGGCAATGAACCAGCGGCAGAGAAGCGAATAGCTGATACTCTGCACACATACGCAAGGCTCGCCGTTATCCAGTAAGATACAGTTGCCGTTATCGTAATTACAGCACTCATGCACAAGCCGGCAAGCCGCCCGGTACTGTAAATAGTCCATGTATGGGTGTTTATCGTTCATTATCCCGCCCCTTTCCGCGCTCCGGCTCACGCCTTAAAATCTGCTCAATGTTACCCTTGACTGTCTGCAATTCCTTTGTTTTCTCCCGCTTTTCCCGGTACTCGTTGTAAAGCGTGTTTTTCTCCCTCATAAGCTGCTCAATCTCCGCTTGTAAGGTCTTGGAAGCTGGAAGTTTGGTAATGCCGTTTGCCTTAAAATACCGGGTGGCAGCTTCGGCTATCATAAAATCGCTTTCGTGCTGCTCCCGGTAGTTCTTGCGGGCTTTCTCTGTTTTCTGTGCTTTCAGCCCGTCACGGGCGGGCTTGGTCTTGATGTAGGCTAATAGCTGTTTCTGCAAGTCTTTTTTCTCCCGTAAAGTGCTTTCCACGGCTTTCAGTCCGGCGTGGACGCTGTTCAGTTCCGCACTGGCGGTAGCAAGGGCGGCTTCCAGTTCCTCCGGGGAAGAAAAGCCGGATTCCTCGTAAATGCTCATGGTCGCCGCCATTTGCTTTAGGTTGTGGACAGCCGCCCAGCGGTCATATCCTATGCCTTTGCCCTCGGCTCGTTTGGCTTCCCGGTCTACCATGCGCTGTACAGCTTCCCGTTGGGAAATGTCCTGTTTCGGGGCATTTATGACGGCTTTATTACGTTGTAAACGCTCCCTTATGCTGCGGGGGTGTTCCTCTTTGGGTGCGGGCGTTTCGGCGGCTCTGACGGCGTTCTGTGCGTTTATGGTGAGTGTTTCCAGTACGGCGGTGCGGTCAAAATCATCACCCAACTTCCGGGCGGTGACTGGCTTCGTCCTGTCCGGCGTGAGATACGATAACCTCCCCCGGCTCTCCTTGACGGTCACTCCCTGTTGCAGCAGCTTCCCGGAGAAGTCCTCAAAGGAAATGGCAGAGGAAAGGGCAGTGCGAATCGTGCGCCGTAACTTCTCTTTATCGGTTTCAAATTTTGTAAGTTTGGGCGGTTCTCCTGTGGCGGCATGGGAAGCGTTCTCTTTATCCAGTGCGGCTTGTTCTTTCCGTTTCGCCCAATACTCCCGCTCGGTAATGCGGTTCTTGCTCCCGTTCAATAAGTCAATCTGATAGAGGTTTTCCCGGTGGCACATCTCCATGACTTCCGCTTTGAAATATTCCATAGCTGCGTCCGTGCAGCGGTGCTTGCAGCCCTCCCTTGTGTCCGCTGGTCTTTCCATGTAGGGCAGTAGCGGCACTTCCGCAATCCGCAAAGAATTGATTACGATATGCACATGAATGTTGCCGCTGTGGTTATGCCCGTCCGGGTGGGTGCATACAAGGGCTTGGTGTCCGGGGAAATGTTCTCTACAAAACTGCTCGCCCAATTCCTGCGCCCGGTCTACGGTCAAGCCGTTGTCCTGTGCGTCACGGGGGTCAAAACTGATGATATAGTGGTGGCTCTTTACGTCCTCCCGTTTTTGGTTCTTGCCGTATTTCAGATTGGAGCGCATACACGCGATTGCAAAATCTTCATCACCGCAATTCAGAGAGGAAATGAGATAGCCTGTCCTCGGAACAATCTGCCCGTTTTCATCACGGGTGGGCTTCATGGTAAACTCGTCATGCTCAAAGGTTAGGTACTGTTCAGCCGCCCCGTAGTCGGCATTTTTAGAGCTGATATGTTTGAACGTTGCCAACGGCTTCACCTACTTTCTGCAAGACTTCAAACTTCAAGGCGGCAAGCTCCGCTATGGCGGCGCGTACCTCATTGGAGAGTGTGTTATAGGGTGCGCCGTACTCGTTCAGACAGCGGGCAATCTGATTCAAGTTGCCGCCGATTTTCCCGTACTCGGCTGTGAGCTTCCCAACAGCAGAAAGCAGTTCATCATTGACCGGGGAAACGGTAATGACCGGGCGTATGCGTGACTTAATCAGTGCCTGCCGGATATATTCGGACTGGCTCATTTGGCAGAGCGTGACACGCTCGGAAAACTCGGCGTATTCTTCCTCGGTCAAGCGTGTCTTGATTACCCGGTGGCGGTGGGGTGTGTTATATCTTTTCATGGTCGTAGACCTCCTTTCTTTTTGTAATGCTTTGCCCTTTCACTAATAGGAGAAAAACAGGGGCATAAGCGGAAGTGTTTTTTGAAAAATCCGAAAAAATTTTCCGGGGATTTTTCAAAGCGGCGCAAGCCGCAAAAGGCGGGCTTGGGGTGGCAACCCCAACAAGATTCCCGCAGGACAAAATGAGCCGATAGGCGAAATTTGGTACTGTGGTAGAATCTTGCTCTAAGAAAACGGCGTAAACTTCCCCTTCTACTCCTTACTACGCAGAGAAATGAAGATATGGCAAAGTTTTGGGAAACTTTTTGAGAAAACTTTTCGACAAAGCTGGAAAATTAGCACGTTTTTTGGCGCAAAAAAACAGGAAACCTTTTCTTGATTTCCTGTCATGGTATGTCGCTGTGGTGGGCGGCGGTTGTTCTGTTGTTATTCCCCGGAAGCAAACTTGTAGCCTATGCCTAAAACGGTCTTTATGTAGGTGGGCTTGCGGCTGTCCGGCTCTATCTTTTTCCGCAGGTTGTAAATCACGTTGGCAACACTTGAATGGCAAGTATCGCTTTCCATGTTCCAAACGGCTTCAAATATCTGTGTCCTTGTGAGGACAATGCCGGGATTGGAAGCAAGGAATACAAGGGCATTATATTCAAGACGTGTTAGATTGACTTCCTCCCCGTCTTGAAATACCCGGCGTTGGCTCTGCCTTATTTCCAATCCCGGAAAAGATAACACGGAAACGGGTGTAAGCTGCATGGGTTCAAGTCGCATATAATTAGATATTGCCGATATGATTTTGTCAATCGCTGTTTCCTCTTGTTCGTTAAGTGTCAGTAGTAGTAATTTTCCCATGTTCATTACCCCTTTTATCCGTTGAATTTAAACTATATTTTTCTGTCGTGTTTTTTGACAGTAAGCAACAAATATATATCATAGAGAGCGTAATGTCAATTTAATGTCATTAAGAGAATAGGTGGTCTGTCTAATTATTATCATTTTGTTCATTTGCGCCTACGCTGCGTTTGGCATTTTGGCAATTCAATATATTGTAAATTTATCTATATCAGCGGGCTAACCTCATTTTCACAAAATAAGCTAAGTTTGTGAAGTGCTCTTGTGCAGGCAACATATAAGAGGTTTTTATCATCTTCATCATGGTAGTTTTGGCTGTCTGCATCACAAATTAAGACAGCATCAAATTCTAATCCCTTTGACATATATACTGGTAAGATAAACACGCCTTGTAAATCTGATACGCTCCCATTTTTGATTAACTGAATATCAAGTTTGTGTTTAATTTTATTAAATAGATAGATTGAATTTTTTTCGGTTTTACAAATTAAGCATATCGACTGAAACCCTTTCTCCTGGCATAGATTTATTTCCTTAACAATTTCATCAATGAAGATTTCGGAATTATCAGCAATATATACTTTTGGGCTATCGCCATTCCGATTAAAACTTTTTATCTGTGAACTTTTTTCAATGAACTTTAAACTAAAATTTAAAATTTCATTCGTACAACGGAAACTTTTATCCAACATAATAAGAGAAGATTTTTTCTTGTTCAATATTTTTTGAATTTGTTCGTAGAAAGAAATATCTTCTTTTTTGGCAAGAGTCTGTTTCATATCTCCTAAAATAGTAAATTTGGCATTAGAAAATAGCAAATTAAATATTTCATATTGGAGAGGGTAGTAGTCCTGTGCTTCATCAATGACTACCTGCTTAATATTTTTATATTTATTTGTTCCGTATATTTTTAAATACAAATAAGCGATTGCTATTGCGTCATCATAATACAATCTGTCTGCTTCCAAATTTTCCCTAGTATATTCCCATATACTTTTTATGCCTTGTGACAGATTGCTATTTTGCAGCAGGCTATAAAAATAGGCTTCATTGCTAAATAATATTTTATATAATTCAACAATGTCAATTTTTATAAATTTCTGTATTTCCTGCTTGATTAGATTTTTTTCTTCTTTATGCCCCCGCCCTTTTCCTGTTCCAAATATTTGTTCTAAAATATAATCTTCTAATTGTTCTAATTTTATGCCTAATGGTGTTTCTGTTCTTCCTAATATTTTATCTTTTAGAATTTGCCTGCTTACAACGCATTTTCCCTCATAATAAACATCTTCAAATTCTATCCACTGGCGGGGTATATCAATGAGAAATTGGTCTAAAATTTCCCTAAAAAAACTTGACGTTTTAAATTCTATACTATTTCTTGAAATTTCCTTGTATTTTGAATTGACAATCAGGTTTTCTAAAAAATCATTTCTTGACTGAATTTTCCTGCCAATTAATAACGCACTAAGTATATCTTCAAACACGGAAGAAATAACATTATCTTCTCCCAATTCGGGCAATACATTTGAAATATATTGCTCGAATATAGAATTTGGGGAAATAATCATAATGTTATTTGCGGACAGCTTTGTTTGTAAACCTTGATACATAAGATAAGCAGCCCGGTGGAGAGCAATAGAGGTTTTTCCACTTCCCGCTACACCCTGTACCATTAGCAGGTCATTTTCCATATCTCTAATAACCACGTCCTGTTCATGCTGAATTGTTTCAACAATCGCTTTCATTTTAGCAGTAGTGTTTTGTGACAGTAATTGCCTTAAAAATTCATCAACAATCTGAACATCTGAATCAAAGAAATATTCCAGTTTTCCGTTTTTTATTTCATATTGGCGTTTCAAATTGAGTTCGCCTGTTACTCGTCCACATGGAGCGTCATAAAACGCTTCGCCGGTCATAAAACGATAGAAAATACTGGCAATCGGCGATCTCCAATCATAAACATACATCTCTTGATAGCTGTTTTTTCGTAGAGAAGAACGTCCAATGTATATTTTTTCAAATTCGTCCTCATCATCAAATTTAAAATCAATTCGGGCAAAATAGGGCGATTTAATCATCTTTTCTAACAGAAGTATTTTATGTTCTTCTTCTTCGTAATCTATAATTTTGTCTGTTACAGGATTGATATATTGGCTTAATTCAACAAGTGCCTCGAAACCGTCCGATGTATACAGTGATGTAATACCGTGTTCTGTATTTTCACGCACATCTTTTTTGGCTTCGATAATTTCTGATTTCTTTTTGTCTGCCGCTTCTTTTGCCTGCTTTAATTGTTCCTCGGCTAAAGAGATTGTTTGTGCTAATCTTTTTTCTTCAAACGCTTTTTCTGTCTGATTATTCCCCATAATGATTATGACCTCCTTGAAAAATGAAAGAAAATTTTACTGAAACATTGCTAGGCTAGTTTAGCATGTGTCAGCTTATATAAACAGTCTTGTATTTATAAAATTTGTATGGTATTATTACAGTGGGAAGAAGTATGTTAGATATTTGATTTCTGCAAGCATATCAATTCTAATACGGACGTGTAATTAAAACAATAAAAAAATTGGGACAAAGCAGTTATACCACTATGTCCCAATTTGCTATTACTCCATATCTTCAGCAGACAGAAACACAAGCCCGACAAATTCTTCCTCAATCAGTTTCTTCAACTTTTCCACTGTGCTCTATGCAGGCTCCCGTATCTCCATTCCAACCTATAATCTCTTTCTGTAAAAGCAAATCTTGTTCTGTGAAAAAATGAGTTGGATTCCGTAGTAGTCGGCATTGTGCGTAATGTGTATAACTGACTGTATCATGGAATTGTGGGTAACTCTGTTTGCAGGACGTGGGAAAGCTGCACTTTAGCTTTTCCATGTGCTGTGAATAGAGTTATCCATGATTCCATAGCCTGTTATGCACATTTCCACAATGTTTGTCTTTTGGTCGTTGGTTCGGAAAAGAAAAGCCCTGTATGTTATTATATACAGAGCCATTCTAATCTTTTTTTATCCACTACATAGAGCGTTTCCTTTCTGCAAAATTCATTTTACAGAGTGATACCCGCCTTTTTTGCAAAGTAGTCTTTTCTCCCGGTAAGCTCTGACTGTTTTTCCTTTGGAAGATTGTTGAATAAATCATCATAAAGAACATCAGCTAACTGCATTTCTCTCGCAAGCAAAAATACATTTAGACTAAGCCATTCCTCCCAAAGCCCCTCAAATAAGCTGTTACTGTCTGTATAGGTGTCAAGCTCCTCAAAGCCATGTGACGCTGTATAGCATTGCAGTTTAACAAAGCCATACCTACCAACATCAACCAACAAAATATCTTCGTCCTCTATTTCGTACAGTTCCTCAAACACATCAATCACTTTGCGACACTTTTCCCGTTCTTCCTCTGTGATATATACTGTTTTTTCCATGCTCAATTACCTCTATCCTTTCAAATTGTGGAATACTGTTTTCAGTTTTCTTCTACTTCTGAACCACATATTTGAAATGCCATATATGCCATTTTATACGGAATAGAGGTTGGCTGTCTGCATTTATCAGTGTGTTACTTTATGGCACATGAGCATTCGCGCCCGGATTGTCGTTGCCGTAGCCCTCCATGAGATTGATAACGCCCCAGATACCAAGCCCGGCTCCAAGTGCTACAACAAGGGTCTGCAAAACGTCTACTGCGCTATTGAAAAATGCCATAAATAAATCCTTTCTGCCGCGTCTGCGGCTGTCCGGCAAGCGGACAAAAGGCGGTCAGCGTATGCCGCCGCATAAAAAAACCGCCCTCTGGTAAAGGCGGCTGTCCCCGCGCTGCGTAAGTTCTGCGGCGCGGCGGTATTCAGTTGTAGGGGGGTGCGGCTCCTGCCGCTGTGTGCTGCGCCGGAAAGTAGGGGCGCGTATCATGTAGCCGATATTGATATATGTGATTGCTTCGATTCCTCCTTTCGGTGTCCCGCTGTGCTGCCGGACGGGTATTATTCAGACTTGCGGGAAGTGAATAGCTTGCATAGCAAGGTGTTCGCTTCCCGCAAGTTCACAAAGGGGTAGCTGCCGCAAGGCAGCGTAGGGGAAGTGTAGCTTCCCCTGTCCCCCCCTCCCCGGCGGTCTGCCATGCTGTCACTGTTGAGGGATAAGCCCCCGGCGCGTGACATACTCCGTTGCAAAACGGCGGTGTTCCGCTTCCTTTTCCCGCCAATACTCCCATAATGCAGCGTCGGCGGCTTCCGCAACATTCATTAAAAACCGTTCAAGCTGCTTTTGTTTTTCCTCTGCGCTACGTTTCCTCATGGTCTGCGTCCTCCTGTAAGTCTGCTGCGTCAATCTCGTAATAGTCAAAAACCTCGTCGGGCTTGACAATGGCGGGGCGGCGTTTAAGGTGCTTTTCCATGTCAAAGGCGTTCTTCGGGTCTGCGTCGGATAGGTACTTGTATTTCGGGTGTTTCGTTATGTCGAATTTGTCCGAAAAGAACGGGCGCACCCCGCGTAGCTGCAAGATACATTTCCCTCCGTCCATGACTGCGATTTCATCTTCCGTCATAAGCTGCTTTCCCAATTTCTGATAGTTCAGCCCATGCGAAAGCTCCCGCCCCCTTGTTTCGGAAGTGTTGAAGCTGTCTATCGTTTCCTTGCCTAAAATCTCCGATATTTCTTTGAGCGTGGTTTTTTCCTTGCCGCCCAAGAAAAGCGTGGTGTCGCAGTTGCCGACTATGGTATCGGCGTTGTCCTTGTAGATTGCCTTTAGCTGTGACTGGCTCTGCAAGATGATTGACGCGGAGATTTCCCGGCTCCGTATGGTTGCGATTAGTTTCTCAAATTTGGGGATTTGCCCGATATTCGCAAATTCATCAAGTAAGCACCGTACATGGACGGGAAGCCGCCCGCCGTATTCATCATCTGCTTTGTCGCACAAGAGGTTGAATAGCTGTGTGTAGAGAATACTCACGACAAAGTTAAAGGTGTCGTCGGTGTCGCTGATAATCACGAAAAGGGCGGTCTTTCTGTCACCTATGGTGTCAAGCTCCATTTCGTCGGTTTCCATAAGCTCCCGCAGCTCCTTAATGTCGAATGGGGCTAACCTCGCGCCGCATGAGATAAGTATGCTTTTTGCGGTCTTGCCCGCCGCCAGTTTGTATTTTTTGTACTGCTTGACTGCAAAATGTTCCGGGTCTTTTTCTTCCAGACGTTCAAACATGAGGTCAACCGGGTTCTGGAAATCCTCGTCGTCCTCGCGGGCTTCCGACGCATTTATCATTTCAAGCAGCGTCGTGAAGTTCTTCTCGTCCTCTGGGGCTTCATACCAGATATAGCCGATTAGTGCGGTGTAGTAGAGCTTTTCCGCTTTCACCCAGAAATCCTCGCCGGATTTTTCCCCGTCGCCTTTGGTGTTGGCGATAATGGTATTGACTAATTTCAAAATGTCCTTTTCGCTCCGCAGATAGGCAAAGGGATTGTATTTCATGGATTTTTTGAAGTTAATCGTATTTAGCACTTTGATACGGTATTTGTACCGCTGCAACATTTTCCCGGTTTCCAAAATCAGTGTTCCTTTCGGGTCAGTGACGATATACGACGTTGGAAAATCCTTTGACGTACATTGCATGAGCGACGGTTTCACAAAGAACCGGGTCTTGCCGCTGCCGGAACCGCCGATTACAAGAATATTTTTGTTTCTTGCGTATTTCGGCTGCTTCGGGCGGCTGTTCATGGTGAGCCGTTCCGTCTGCGTTAAGGGGATATTGTTCTCAAATACCGGGTCTGTGTACGGCTTTATGTCGTCAGCCCCGCCCCAACGCGCCGAACCGTATTCTGTCCCGCGGCGGTATTTCTTCGCGTTCTTGCCTTTGGTGTAGATAATCAGCCGGACAATGACCGCCCCCGCAATGCCGATAAGTAAGTCTGCCGGGTGGAAGCTCGGCGCGATACTGGAAAAGGCGGTGGTAAAACCGTCCCCAAGATGTAGCAGCTTTGCGCTTGCGTCCGCGCCGGGGGATAGACGGACAGCCGCGCCCACTTTATCAAAGAGCCAGACAAAGAGCAGATACGGGAGATTTAGGATAAGCAGCTTCTTGATTTCCGGCTTCATAGCGATACCTCCCTGTCCTTGTTCTTGACCTTTGCCCGTTCCGCGTTCTTGCCCTGTGCGGCTTCTTTGAGCGTAGAGAGCAGCTTTCGGATAGAGGGCTTTTTCTCCTGTGTCAGCTTCTTTGCGGAAAACTCCTTAAAGGCTGCGGTCAGCACGTCCGCGTCCCGCCCCTTGAAAAAAACCAGATAGCGGGGCGGGCTTTCCGTTGCGTCCTTTTTCAGCGCAAAGTCGATACCGTACTTTTTCGCCGTACTCTCAAAGGCTTTGATATTGCCCTCGGTAATCTCAATGTTGGAAACGCCCGCGTTCTGCTTCATAAGCTGCTTTAAGCTCTGCTTTCCCTGTGGCGGTTTTGCAAGCTGCTTTTTGCCCTTTGACAGTATGGCTTTCATTGCCTTTTGGAGCGTCTGGGCGGTCAGCTTCCCGGTCTTGATGTAAAGGGCTATGGTCTTTTCGTTTACTTCGTCCTGCAATTCCTCGCGTCCTCCTTTCGCGTTTCTTTATGGGGCGGCGGTCAGATACGCACCCGCAGCCCGTTCAAGTCCTCGGCTCTGATACCCACAAGATACCAGTTGTCGCCGTACTCAATCCGGGTCGGCTTCCACTTGCCCCGCACGAATACGTCAAAGCACTCACCGCAATGCAAGCCCCCGTAGTAGCTGTTTAAGTCAAAGCGAATGTCGTAACGGTCGGTGCGCTCGTCAAATACCAATGCTCCTGTCATTTTCTGTGCCATAATAAAATCCTCCTTTTGTTGTTTTACAGGCTTTCGCCCGGTTTGAATGAATAATAGTCCGGGTCGCCGTACTGCGGCTTCTTCGGTGACAGTGCGCCGCTTGCCATGTCATGGGCGACAAGGGAAGTGTAATAATTGCCGATAGTGGACGGGGCGTTGAAAAGGGCTGCTTTCAGATATTGCTTGATGTTGCGGATTTTCGTTGTGTTCTCCCGCATACAGTCAAGCACAAAGCGGATATGCTCGCCGTCCAGTTTCATAAACTTAGATTTCACAAGCTCTGCCGGGTAGTCGTCCCCCGCAATCCGTACCCGCTTTCTGGCGGTGCATACGGTTTCAAGCATGAGGTCTACAATCTCGTCCAGCCTGTCCCCGTCAAACTTCATGTCCTGTTTGAGAATGTGGTAGTCGATATTGTCCTTGATGATTTCCCGGTATATATCAACTGCGCTCTGTGCTGCCGCTTCCGTTCCTTTCCGTTCCGGCGGCGTAGCCGCTTCTCTGCAAGGAGAGGGGTTAGGGGAAAGGATAGGAATGGAATGGGTACTTGATAAATCTGTATTTGATTTTTCTTTTTTTGGTAAGTCAGTTCTTTGTATATCTTTATTTAATTGCGTTGGATTTTCCAACGTAGGTTTTTCCAATGTTGGTTTTTCCTGCGTTGGATTATCCAATGTTGGATTTTCCAATGTAGGTAAATCCGGCGTAGGCGGCTGCGGCTGCTCGAATATCACATAGTCCGCGCCCCGCAAGCGTCCTTTCTCGTCGCGCTCCCTTGACCGAACGATATACCCGGCGCGTTCAAGCTCCTTAATGGCTTCGCGGATAGCGTCTATCTTCTCCCGGTTGATAAGGGATAAGCCTTTCAAGGTGTAGTCCCAATCTTCGGGGAGTGACAGCATTTGCGACAACAGCCCTTTTGCCTTTAAGGAAAGCTCCTTGTTGCGTAGGTGGTGGTTGCTCATTACGGTGTAGCCCTTGTTCCGTTCCACTCTGAAAACTGCCATAGTAAATCACTCCTTTTGCTGTGGATTTGTTACGCAGTAGAAGCGCGGTTTCGGGGGATAAGGTATAAATCCCTTGCCGCGCCAGATACGCGCCCGCAAAATCGCTTGTAGCAAGGCTTTTTCTGCCCCTACTGCGTAACAAAGGGCATAAAAAAGCGGCGTTCCTGTTCTCCCATGTAGAGAGTAAGAAACGCCGCTTCTGCGTCGTATTCAGTTTTTAGTACAATACCCTGCTTGTCCGTCGCTCGAAAAACCTTGATTTTCCAGTGTTTTCAAAAGTATCGTTATCTAACGTCAGCTTTTAACCGACCTAATTTTCAGAATATGATGAGCAGAGTCCGTTCTTTATATGGAAATATGATAGTAATAGCAACGAAGGATTTCTCCAGACTTGGCAGGGACACCATAGATACCGTCAATTATTTAGAAAAGATATTTCCTTTTTTGGAAGTACGCTATATTGCGATTAATGATGATTATGACAGCAAAGATTATCAATATGGTATAGATTTTGAAGCCAAATTCAAGAATTTGATTAATGGGTTAGTTCCAATTCAGGCGTCTACCACTCAGAAGAGAATTAAGATGGAGGAGGCTCTTCAAGGAAAGCATAACGGCCCAGTACCTCTTTATGGATATCGGTATACAGCTGACCGTGAATATGAGGTGGATTGGGAGGCGGCATATGTACTACAAATAATTATGGATCTATTAGACCAGAAAAAAAGTTATAAGTTTATAATTAAGTTCCTGGCTGAAAAAGGAATTGATCCGCCGAGCGTTTATTTGGCTAAAAAATACAATGCCAAATTATGTAAGACCAGTTCTATCTGGAATAAAACAACACTGAAAAAGATTGCAAGGAATAAAGCTTATTTGGGATATTCAGTACGTCATAAGGAAGAGGCTTGTGTATTGGGGACAAAAGGAACACGGGCAGTGAATAAGGCGGACCAAATTCTTGTTCCAAACAGACAGCCGAAAATTATCAGAGAAGAGCAGTTTAACAGGGTGAATGAGTGGCTGGATGAGAGGGCTGCTAAAAGTGGTTGCAAAAGTGGACCGAGGCGCAGAGTATCAGCATTATATAAAAATGTGTATTGTGTACATTGCGGTTCAGCATTAAGCAGGCGCAGATATCATGAAGATAATGACTTTTACTATTGTTTGGCTAAGCGTGAAAATCCATTGTCGGATTGTACTTTTCCGCCTATTGAAACAGCGGTATTAGAAAAAGCAGTGTTTTCGGTTATACAATTCAATTTAAGATTATTTACTGACAGCAAAAAGAAAATCTTAAAGGCTTTGAATCATAATATGGCAGATTACCATGCAATCATGGAAAGATTTCAGGAGAGGGCAGAAGAAATAAAGCAGAAGAAAATGAACTTGTATGAAGATTACAGAGCAGGGCATGTAAGCAGAGAAGAATATCTGATAAAAAAACAGAAATTGTCAGAACAGCTTGTTCCATTGGAGGCAGGAATTCAAAAGGTGGAAGAAGGAATCCGAAAATATGATGAGGCAAATATCATATTCTATTCAGATTTTGCCCGATTGGTCGATGAGTTTAGAAATGAGGAGGCGTTGTCTCCGGAGTTGGCTGATGCCTTTATTGAAAAAGTGTTGGTAGACAAGAATCATAATATTGAAGTTGTTTTTAAATTTCAGGACGAAATTAATATGCTGTGTATGAGAAAAGCAAGTTAATTACTTTCAAATTAAAAGGAGTGGACAATCTATATGAAGAATATTAAGGATTGTATGAAAAGTCGTATGAAAAAGAGGGCCGAGTTCGTAAAGGCACCCTATGGTTATCGTATTAAGGACAGGCAGTTAGTTGTAGAGGAAATGGAAGCTTTTCGCGTGAGGTCTGCTTTAAAGTTTGTTATGGATTATCTGAACAATCCGCCGGAATACATGGTATTGGAGTTCATAGATTATAAAAAAGATACACAGCATCTTGTCTTGAATTACGAGGAGGCGGCAAACAGTATTCCCTATAGTTGGATTTGCCGGCAGGTGGGAAAAGAAATAGAACTTCGGGAACAATACTTTCAGGCGGGAGAAGATATATCATTGCTTGCTTTACAGAATGTGATGGAGCTGTCATTTACAGAAGTGGAATCACATTGGAGTAATCAGGGGAATCTAATGAGAAGTGCAGGCATATGGGCAAAGAGATTGAGAAAAATGCCTGCCTCCGTATACTATGCAGGGGTTGTTACGGCGAGAACAAAATCATATTCAGAAGAGTTGAGATATATAGGCAATTATGAGCCAATAATATCAAAGGAGCAATTTGATGCATTGAATAAACGGGTGAATGAAACTGTATTTGTGGACTAAATATTACTGAATAAACACCTGAAAACATAGAACCGATAACTTATGAGCATATTTCTCATGGTTATCGGTTTTTTTCTTTCTGAACTATGTTGATGAAAACTGTGACTTAGAAGTAGTACAGGAATGCTATAAAAAGCTACATGAATTACTGGCCTGGGGATATCCATTCACATTGATCCGCATTAATAAAAGCTGTATGCATGTAGAATATCTGGACTATATCAATCAGATGGTGAAAAAGCTGTCGAAAAACAATTTGGAAGGCTTTGTAGATGTATGGAAAGAACTTATGTTAAGGGAGGAAAAACTGGCAACTGCAAATACTTTGATTAGATAGGAAAAATAAATTAAAGAGGAATGTGTAGGTTCAGGCAATTGTTTAGTAAAAACAGGTCTATGCAAAAGCGAAAGGTGAGGTATATGGCCTGACGACTGCCCGGTTCTGGAAGGTTAAGAGAAAATGAGTGCCTTGGCACAAAAAGAAAATCAGGGAAGGAATTCATTAAATCCTTCCCTGGTTTTCATTGATACAGAGGGGTGAAATGGGGTAATATTTATAATTGCCATCCGGTGGCTTCCACACGTAATTTAAGGAAATTCCGGTAAATTCCGTCCTTTTTACTGAGCTGGTCATGGGTGCCCTTTTGTTTGACGTGCCCATTATCAATCACAATAATCTGGTCAGCTTTTTGTACGGTACTCAATCGATGGGCTATGGAAATTAAAGTTTTATTTTTAGTCAGCTCCTCAATCGCAGATAAAAGAGCCTGTTCATTTTCAGGGTCAACACTGGAGGTTGCTTCATCTAAAATGACAATGGGTGCGTCTTTTAAAATTGCCCGTGCAATGGAGATTCTTTGTTTTTCGCCGCCAGATAATGTAGATCCACTTTCGCCAATTACAGTTTGATATCCATCCGGCAAGGCCATAATAAAGTCATGACAGCAGGCTCTTTTTGCTGCCTCCATTACTTCTTCAAGTGACGCATCAGGCTTCCCAAACTTAATATTATTTTCGATTGTGTCATGGAATAGATAAACCTTTTGGAAAACCATACTGATACAGTCAAGCACACTGTCAGCGGTATAGTCTTTCACATTTTGGCCGCCAATACACACAGAGCCTTCCTGAACGTCCCAGAAACGAGCGATTAAGTTACATAATGTCGTTTTACCGCTTCCTGACGGACCTACAATCGCACATGTAGTATGCTCTGGTATGTTTAAGGATATGTGGTCAATAATTCTGCGGGAACCATAGCCAAATGATACATCTTTTAATGAAATCTCATAATTGGAAGGATGGAGTTTATCTGTGGTGGTGTCCATCTGGGGAATATTTGTCACTTCTTCCAAACGGTCTAATTCGGTATTTATTTTCTTACTCAAGAATGCACTGTTTCCCATAGTTTCCAAATCAGAATAAACGGTAAATGCACAAAACAAAAATGTCATACAGAATGGTAGGGAAATTTTTCCGTCCATGTATAAGATACCAGCAGCAGCGATTAAGACGCAGCTCATCAATTTATAGACAAGGCCATATAGCCGGAGAACACCTGCGGTTGCCTTTTCCTGTGAATAATCAGCGTCCCATTTCTTTTGAAATGCAGTGTGTACCTCTTGCTGGCCGCTTTTGCCGTTTGAAAATGAACGGAGAACAGCAATCCCACGTATGTACTCTAAACATTTATTAACCAGATTTTCCTGGGCAGCCTGATAAATTGGCGAATGTTCTGCGGCCCGCTGTCTGACCAGGCGTAATACTGTCAGGCCAATTACTAAGCCTATCATACTTAGTGTCCCTATTATTGGGTTGAAAAAGAACATCATGAAAGACATAAGGAATGCCATGGCAACACCACTGGTCATCTGTTCGATAGCCATCATGGAGTAACCTTCCAGATCCGCTATGGTAGTGGTTAAAATTGTTTGGATGGTTCCAAGGTTCTGCTCTGAAAAATAACCCATAGGTGCTTGTTTTAATCGCTCACCAATTTCTAAACGGTAATCACGGAAAATATCATAACCGGTTCCGCTCATGGTACGGTCACTCATCCATTGGAAAAAGAAACGTCCAAGAATACTAATAAGAATGATAGTTACAGCTTTTAAAATTATTGAGGAGGTTAGTGTATCAAGATTTAACATGATTAAAAATACACTGAGCATCATAAAACTTTGAAAAAAGGATTTTAAAATATTGCACAGTATTCCAACTGTTATTTTTTTTCTGCTGGAGCCGGCGATTTGATAAATACGAGAAATCATTTCAAACATCTAAGATTCTCCTTTCGTTTTGGAAGTTACCGCATCTGAATAATTCTCCCACATTTTCTTATAAAGAGGGCAGTTCTCTAACAGTTCATTTTGCGTTCCGCATCCAGCTATTTTCCCATCAGCTACAACAAGGATTTGATCGGCATTGCGGATTGTATTCAGACGATGTGCAACAACAATTAGGGTTTTCCCGGAAATTAACTTACTGATTGCTTCTTGTATCAGTGCTTCATTTTCCGGGTCTGCATAGGCAGTTGCTTCATCAAGAATAACCACGGAAGCTTTTTTAAGCATGGCACGCGCTATGGTGATACGTTGGCGTTCTCCACCAGATAGGCGGTCTCCGGCATCTCCGGCCATAGTGTCGTAGCCTTTTTCTAATTGCATGATAAAATCATGGCAGTTTGCAGCTTTTGCAACGGTTTCTATTTGTTCGTCCGTTGCGGCTGGATTTCCCATGCGGATATTATCACGGATGGTTTTATCAAAAAGAAAGTTATCCTGTGCAACATAACTGATTTCTCCCATCAGCTGCTCAAAGGGGATGTTGCGAATATCCTGTGAACCAAAAAGCACAGTCCCGGAGGTGGCATCCCAAAATCCCGCCATTAATTTGGCTATGGTAGATTTACCAGATCCGGACGGACCGACAATCGCTGTCATTGATTTCGGTGACGTCTTAAATGAGATATCGTGCAGCACTTCACTTTTGTTATAACCAAAGCAAACGTGACTAAATTCAAATGTCGGTTCTGTGAGAGTAACCGGGTCCGCAGGCCGCTGCAGTTCAGGAGTTTTTAAGAAGGCAGTAACTTGTTCAAGGTTTCCTTTGATCATACTTACCTGCTCCATGGCTTCCGATACTTTCATCAGCGGCCCTGTAAAGCCAAGGGGGACAATAAGACATATCATCAGAACCGGTAAAGTAATCGAACCATTCATAAAAAGCAAAGCGCCGATAGGAAGTGTGCCAAGTAAGGTGGAGGGAAGGACTGCACGAGCGGCCGCATTCCATAGCCAGCACTCACTCCACCATTCCATGGTGCAGTCGTGGAAGTAATTGACAGCTTTTGAGTATTGCCCATAGGACGAGCTGGACCGGTTAAAAGCTTTAATGACCTGAATACCATTTACATATTCCACAAGAGAACTGTTCATTTCATTCGCAGAACACATATAGTTTTCCATACGGGAGGCATATCCGCGCATCATGGCAGCGAAAAACAAACCTCCCAACGGGACAGTAATTAAAGAGGCCAGCCCCATGCGCCAATCCAAAATAAAGATTAATAGAATACTGCATAGAGGTGCTGTGATGTGTGACGGAAGTTCAGGCATAAAATGGGCCATAGAATCCTCTAGCTTTGCCACATTATCTACAATTAAGTTTTTAAAAATGCCGGAAGGGGTTTCCAACATGACGCCCATGGGAACCTTCGCCATTTTATCGGCAATTCTTTCACGTATATTTTGTAAAATAGTAAAGGAAATACGGTGGGACAGAAGGGACGACCTCCATGTAAGGAATGTCTTAATGCACTGGCAAAGTGCCGCGATTCCCGCCAGTATCACCGTATCTTTAGTAGTAGCTGTTCCGGAATAGAGTGAGTCTGCCAACATAGCCAGTATAAGGAATGGAACCATACCAAATAGTTCCCCTAAAACGGCCATAAGAATGGAAAATTTCATTTTCCCCTTGCTACTGCCAACAAACATAAAAAGCTGCCGGATTGCCCCCGGTTCTTTTGATTTCATATAAACATCTTCCTTTCTGCTAATCAGAATTTGTAATTGGGTATTGATTTTTTAGGAAAAGGGTGGTAAAATCTATATTACGGTGTAATATTACAGTGTAATATAGTATAGAATGGAGGGGAGGAAATGTCAAGGGATTTCCAGCAAACTCATGAAAATCTTTTGGCCTGTGCAAAGAAACACTTCTTAGAATTTGGCTTTGAAAGAGCCAGTATTAGGGAAATCTGTAAAGACGCAAATGTAACCAATGGTGCCTTTTACAATCATTTTGCTGATAAGGAAGCTTTATTTGGTTCTTTAGTGGAATCAGTTGTTCAGACAATCCAAAAGATATATTCAGAATCAATAGATAAGCATTTTGATTTAGTAAAAACAGATGAGCTTAAGAATTTGTGGAGGCTGTCAGAAAGTACGATTATCCAGATAATCGAATATATTTATGAGCATTTTGATGTATTCAGGCTGCTTCTGATGTGCTCGTCAGGAACAAAGTATGCAGGCTTTTTAGACGACTTGGTACGCGCAGATGTGCAGGAGACAATAAAACTCATTGCAGAATTAAAAGCACGCGGTGTACCTGTCAATGATTTAGATGAGGACGAGTGGCATATGTTGGTCCATTCTTACTATGCTTCAATTGCGGAAATTGTTATGCACAATTATCCAAAGTCAGCTGCATTGAAGTATGCTCATACGCTATCGGTATTTTTCAGCTCGGGCTGGCAAACTGTTTTGGGGATTTAATCCCCAAAAAATTTCCCCTACAGTTAGCTGAATCTAACTATAAAATATGAAATTAGTCATAACGAAAGGACGATTAAAATGCAAAAATCTAATAAACTAAATGGAAAAGATCTTATCAATGTAGGAATTTATACTGCCATGACTCTTGTAATATTTTTTGTTTTCGGATTACTGACTGCACTGCCTGTAATATATCCATTCCTTCTGTTTATCTGGCCGTTTGTATGTGGCATTCCTATGATGCTGTACTACACAAAAATTCAGAAATTCGGGATGCTGACAATTACAGGTGTCATCTGCGGTCTGTTTTTCTTTCTTATAGGCTATACATGGATTGGGCTGGTGGGGTGGACACTGGGCGGAATTCTTGCTGATATTGTGTTAAAGGCCGGTCAGTATAAAAACTTTAACGTTACCCTCCTAAGCTATGCGTGTTTTTGCCTTGGCATGATGGGATGCCCTGCGAATCTTTGGATTGCCGGGCAGTCCTACTGGGAAAATATTCACAGCTCCATGGGGAACCAATACGCAGAAACATTACAATCTATGATGCCATCATGGATGATGTATGCGGGATTTGTGATTTTGTTTGTCGGCGGGATTTGCGGTGCTTTGCTCGGTCATAAAATGTTAAAGAAGCACTTTGAGAGGGCGGGTATTGTTTGATGCACATGCTTGCTGTTACAGAGACGAAAGGATTCCATTTAGACCCACGGACAAAATTACTGCTGATGGCCGTTGTAGCTACCGCCGAGTTTTTATATGGCCATACCGCTTTTATGCTTGCAGTGGCTTTGATACCTTTTATTCTATTACTTACAAACAGACAATATAAGGCAGCGGCCATTTTTATAGTTCTGTTTGTAGCTGCTTTGGTGGTTAAGGAAATCCAAAACTCAATTCGTTTTCACATGGTTGTCAATATGATTGTAGTTTTATTGGTGGGATTGGTTTTAAGGCTTTTTCCTGCTTTTGCAATGGGGAATTACATAATTAAATCTACTACTGCCAGTGAGTGTATTACATCACTGAGCAGAATGCATATCGGTAGGAATATTACCATTCCTCTTTCTGTATTATTTCGCTTTTTGCCTACCATGCAGGAAGAATCAGCAGCTATTAAAGACGCTATGAGAATGAGGGAAATCCAGTTTGGTACGAAAAAATTTTGGCAGAATCCAATGGCACTGCTTGAATATCGTTTCATACCGCTTATGATTTCGGTTGTAAAGATTGGTGATGAACTGTCTGCGGCAGCGTTGACCCGTGGGCTGGATAATCCAGCAAAGCGGTCAAGCATAACGAGAGTTGGATTTACCTGTTACGATGCCATTGCGGTAGTAATTTCAGGCGTTATGCTGTTTGTCACCTTATTTATTATTAAATGGTAGAAGGGGAAGTGAAATGATAGAAATTAAAGATGTGTCCTTTACCTATGAAAGCGGAGAATCAGAGAATAGCCTGCGTAATATCAATTTGAAAATCGAAGATGGAGAGACTGTTTTACTATGTGGTGAATCTGGTTGCGGTAAAACAACTTTGACGCGCCTGATTAACGGATTGATTCCGCATTATTATAATGGACAGTTAACGGGACAGATTTATTTGGATGGGAAAGAGGTAAAGGATTATCAGTTATATCAGATTGCCCCCATGGTTGGCTCTGTATTTCAAAACCCGAGAACACAGTTCTACAATGTAGATACGACAAGCGAGATTGTGTTTGGATGCGAAAATTTGGGGTTGCCGGTGCAGGAAATGCTGGCAAGGCTTGAGAATACAACAAAATGCCTTAAATTAGAAAATCTGCTTGGACGGAGCCTGTTTGCTTTATCTGGTGGAGAAAAGCAGAAGATAGCCTGTGCATCGGCAGATGCTATCTGCCCTAATACTTTTGTTTTGGATGAACCGTCCTCAAATTTGGATATTTCTTCGATAAAAGATTTAACAGAAGTAATTCGCCAATGGCAATCTGAAAATAAGACAGTAATCGTTGCCGAACACCGCCTTTATTACCTGGCTCCATATGCGGACCGAATCATATATATGAAGCGCGGAGAGATATGTAATGAATATACAAGAGAGGAATTTTTGGAACTAGATCCAAAGGAGTTAAAGAAAATGGGATTACGTGCATTAAATCCATTTGACTTGATGCCTGAAAAAAAACCTGAAGCAAATGAAAAAAGCCTGCAGATTGATAACTTTTGGTTTTCATATGAAAAACGGGGATATCCGATTGTAAACATACCGAATTTAACATTGCCGCAGGGAGAAATCATTGGAATCATTGGTGACAATGGAGCTGGTAAATCCTCTTTTGCCAGATGTCTATGCGGATTAGATAAATCTTCAAAGGGCACTTTGAAATTAAATGGCAATGCTCTCAATGCGAAGAAGCGCCGGCATATTTCCTATATGGTAATGCAGGATGTAAATCACCAGCTTTTTACAGAAGATGTACTTGATGAACTTTTGCTGAGTATGGATGGAGAAAATGAGGAAGAGGACAAGGTTCGGGCACAAGAAATTTTGGCCGGGCTTGATTTGTCGGATAAACTGAAACTGCACCCAATGTCGTTATCCGGTGGTGAAAAGCAGCGAGTCGCTATTGGCAGTGCTGTTGCATCTGGGAAAGAAATAATCATATTTGATGAACCCACCAGTGGATTGGATTATAGACATATGCTTGAGGTTTCAGAAAAATTAATACAGCTAAAAGAAATGAAAAAAACGTTGTTTCTGATAACGCATGATCCTGAACTGATATACAAATGCTGTACACATCTTATGTTTATTGAGCATGGCCGTATATTATGGCATCGGCCTATGGATAACGAGGCTGTAAGACTTTTACAGGAATTTTTCTCCCACGAAAAGGGTGATTCAGCAATGGCTATATGAAAGCGAAAGAGTACTTTGAAGTGGGCTGAGAGAAATGTTATTTGTCATAAGGACTAAAGAGAACTTATTTCGGATATAGAAATACGTAAGAGTAAGCTGGAAGTTAATATAATGATTCAGGCCGCAGTACTTTTTATAATAGTGACAATGTCGATTTATCAAAAAGTCTGCGGCAATTATTTTATAATTTAATATTTAAGTAAAACGAAATTTAATTGAATGTTTCATAAAGTCATCTACAGCCCTGTGATGTGACAAGCCTTTGAATGAAACAAACTGTTAAAATGGGCTATTTTAAAAAAATACACATTTAAAGGGGTAGAAATATTAAAAAGAATCCTGTAAAATACAATAGAGTTAGTTGCTGCTAACATGCCGAGGCTTTAACTAATAGTTAGTAGCAACTAACCAAAACCACTATATTACAGGAGGATCTTTATATGAGTGAAACAAAGGGAAGTAAGTTTAGTATCAGAGACGTAATCACGGTTGCAGCCATGTTGGTAATCAATTATATGATAGCAATGGTGGTCAGCGCTGTCACATTGCCATTTTCAGAAGTGTATTTATATGGTTCAGCCGCCATTGACGGCTTTTTAGGAGCTGTATTCTTCCTTGTAGCGGCAAACCGGGTGAACAAACATGGGCTGTTGTTTGTTTGGGCATTTGTGTATGGCCTTATCCAGGCACTTATGGGTTACGCCTTCTTGCTGCCATATTTCCTGATTGTAGGCGTTATTTCCGAGCTGTCTATGATTGGAAAAAATACATATAGAAAGCCGATCCGCAATATGATTGGCTGGGCTTTAAACAGTATCGGGAATTTCGTTGGATGTGCGGTGCCTCTCTGGTGGGCATGGGACAGTTATAAAGAAATGGCATTAAATAGTGGCTTTTCACAGGAAACCTTAGATATGCAGTTTTTAATGTCAACCCATCCGGGGCTGATGCTTTTGGGCTGTGCAATAACCGGTCTTCTTGCTGTATTAGGTGTTCTGTTCGGGCAGAGACTATTAAGAAGACATTTTCAGAAAGCTGGTATTTTGGAATGATTATGAATCATAGTAACATCAGAAAAGTGGAGCAGATCGATGGCAGGACAGTGTTGCTGTTGGCTGTCTGCGCATGCTTCACTTCCTTCTTAAGCACCAGTTTGCTGGGGCATGGTTTATATATGATATGGCTTTTTCTATTGTTATGCTATTTTGAGTTATTTACGATGGGATTAGGAATGTTGGGGGTATATATCCTGTCGGTAGTTTGGCTGGCTATTAATACAAAATACCATATCTCTTTTCCATCACCGCTGTTATTTCATATGCTTTATCGTCTATTGATGCCGGCGATGATTGTGTGTCTGATAGTGCATATACCTTCAGGCAAACTGACTTCCAGTATAAGGAAGTTACCGATTCCCGAAAATATAATGCTGATTATAATTGTCATGCTCCGGTTTGCTCCCACCCTTGTTCATGAGTTTGGTGAAGTAAAAGACGCTATGAAGGTAAGAGGCTTTTTGCGGTCTATAAGGACAGTCCTTTTTCACCCGCTTAGTACATTGGAATATGCAATTGTCCCTATGGTTTTCAGAAGCCTGAAAATAGCGGACGAACTGGCATCATCAGCCATTGTCAGAGGAATCGAGAGTCCGTATAAGAAAGATAGCTATTACATTATAAGTCTGACTGCAAAAGATATTTTCTTAGTAATGTCCAGTACCATCATTGCTGTTGTTTGCTGCAGGGTTTAAATCAGTGGGGGGCGGTTGGGTTAGTCTGGATTCAGGAGGTGAGGTTATGATATACAATGGGAAATTGATTAAGAATTCGGAAGGTATTAGCCCCCAAAGTACAATAATGTTTTGTTTCCCATATGCAGGAGGCGGTGCCGCTTTCTATGCTAAGTGGATTCAATATTTTGACAAGAAACTTTCGGTTTGCCCCATACAATTACCGGGAAGAGAAGAACGTATTGGTGAGAAGCCATATTTGAACATGCAATCACTTGTAAAAGACGTTGTGGACGCTATTATGAGGTTTGACAATGACTTTATCCTATTTGGCCATAGCATGGGCGGCAAAATAGCATTTGAAGTTGAAAAAATGCTTGAGAACAACAAAAGGGTAGCAAAGTTGGCGATTTTCTCCGGAAGCAGAGTTCCCCATATTCCGGAACCACAGCCGATATCTCATTTGACAGAACAGGAGTTTTTGATTGGCCTGGAACGATATGACGGTATTCCGGAAGAAATAAAAATGGATAAAAGACTGTTGAACTTTTATATGCCGATAATCAGATCGGATTTTATTCTGGATGAAAGCTATTATCCGGATGCCCCATCAAAATTAATATGTCCAGTTTTGGCAATTGGCGGGAATGAGGATAGGGAAGCGACCCTGGCCGATATTAAGAGATGGTCTGAATACACGCAGAGCAAGTTTCAGTATTACCTTTTCAGAGGCGGGCATTTCTTTATAAAAGAAGATGAGGAAAATGTATTAAAGTTAATTCATCAAAAATCTGAGGAGTTTATCAATCGTGAAAATTAAAGTGATTCGTCCTACATTCACTTCACGGCATTGCTTTATGAATAATCTTCCTCCAGAAGAAATACAGGTTTGGATTCTGCGGTGGAGAAGCATGACAGGTTGGATAAAAGAGAATTGGGGAATCTTGAATGAAGAAGAGATAAAGCAATATACATCATATGTAAAGTATGAAGACATAATGAGAGGTGCAATAGGGCGAATCGCTGTAAAAAAGATTTCTTCATCTTATCTTGGCAAAGATATAAAAGATATACAAATTGAGAGAGGACGTTTTGGGAAACCATATCTGTGCTGTTCTGGAAAACGTCTATCTATAAATTACAACCTATCTCACTCGGGAGAGATTGTAATGCTTGCCTTTGGACGTAATGTTCAGGTTGGCGTAGATGTGCAGGCAATAAAACAAATACAGGAATATCAAAGGCTCGCAGAAAATTATTTTTCACCAGAAGAAACAGCAACTGTAATCAGGCAAAATAATATTGAGTCCTTTTTTGAATCTTGGACAGCGAAAGAAGCCTATGTGAAGGCAATCGGCTATGGGCTTTATAAAGATTTCGCCTCTTTTTCTGTAAAAATCGGCGGAACCAGCAGTGAAAGCTACGGAGATCAGATTTGGCGGATTTGTCAAATTGCTGTAGATAAATGTCATAAAGCATGTTTGGCATATGGAATGAGGAATGAGAATGAACTATGGGAAGAAATTGCGACCGGTACAGGAGAAAACGATAGATATCTGGCTGGGAGAAAGGTTTAAAGCAAATAGAAATAAGACCGCTATTGTGGAGGGCATAAATCGTATTACCTATGGAGAACTGGAAAAGAAAATCAACCAGTATGGCTGCTATTTCAAAAGGCGCGGGATAAGCAAGGGTGAACTGGTTGTTTTGCGAATACCGAATGTAAAAGAGTTTGTATTTGGTTTGCTGGGGTTAATTAAAATAGGTTCAATCCCAATTGTTACAAACTCTTTATTTGGTGAGAATGAGTTAAAGGGCATTTTTGATAAGACGGATGCCTCAACATTGGTTTTCTATGATAAGGACGAAGTATCATTAAGGATTCACAAGGGGCGTGCAAGCAGACAGATTTGTAAAATCGCAGTCAAGGATATAGCCGAAGGATTGAAAGAAGACACCGAAAATATCATCGAAGAAAACAAGGAGCTTGACAGCATAGCCCTCCTTATGTTGTCAAGCGGAACAACCGGAGTTCCTAAATTAGTGCCAATCACTCATAGAATGATTTATTGGCATATTTATGGATATAATCAGAAATTCCAGTTTACGTCCTCTGACAGTTATTTAGCTTGTCTGCCATTAGCACATAAGGTTGGGTTATATTCGCCCGGAATTCTGAATGTGTTTTTCGCAGGGGGAAAAGCTGTTTTATGCAGTGACCTGGACTGCGATGATATTTTTGTACAAGTTGAAAAAGAAAATATTACAATTACAGCCTTAGTTCCAACACTGGCGCGAATCTGGAATCAGTATCTGAATCAAGAGTGTGGATATGATTTGAGCAGCGTCAGGAAAATCATTATTGGAGGTTCCTTGGTTGATGAGAGCCTTGTTACAAAATTAATTGAAAAGGTGGAATGTGAGGTCTTACCCCTTTATGGAGCAACGGAAGGACTGGCCCTGTATAGTATTTATGATCGCAGCAATCTTGGCGATGCGGTAGGCTACCATTATTCGGTGTCTGGCTATGAGGAAATCCGGATTATTGATGAGAATGGCATGGACGTACTGAATGGTGAAGAAGGAGAATTGATAATTCGTGGACCATTTACCATTCAAAGTTATTATAACCAGGATGTCAGTATGAAAGATAAGTTCACATCGGACGGATTTTATAGAACAGGCGATAAAGTGAGATGGGATTCCACATATGGATATCAGGTACAGGGAAGGATCACGGACCAAATAAATAGGTCTGGTGAGAAAATAGAACCGAGAGAGATTGAAATATTTATAAGTGAACATCCGAACATTGATGAGGCGGTGGTAGTAGGTGTTGAGGATTTTCTAATGGGAGAAAGAATTTGTGCTTTCATCATGACTGCGGATGAAAAAATTAATTTATCACATATACGAAAATTTCTTATGGAAAAGGGGTTGGCAACATATAAGCTACCAGACCAGCTTGTGAAGATAGATGAGTGGCCTCTTACATCGGTAAAAAAGATTAACCGGGTAAAGCTGCGGGAGATTGCGAATAACACTGCAGGGAAGGAGAAAATATGAAATCGGAGATTACATATGCAGAGCTGTGTCAGATTATAGCAGAGATTGGGGAGTATTCTTATACTGCAGATATAGAAAACATAAATTTGATTGAGGCTGGATTTGAATCCTTAAAGGTAATGCTAATATCCAGTGAGCTAAAACGCAGAGGTATCAATGTCCGCGTTTCTGAATTGCTGAAAAAACCGTATCTGGCGGAATGGTGGAAAATAATAAAAATGCAGAGTGTCAGCGCAGAAAGTAAAAAGGAAGTGGATAGGAGTCGGACGGAAACGATGGAATTTCCTCTTACCGATGTTCAGCATGCGTATTGGGTGGGCAGAAATCCAGATCAGGTGATGGGAGGAATATCGTGCTATCTGTATTTTGAGTTTGAATGTGGGGAAATAGACCGGCAGAGGTTATCAAAGGCGTGGGAAAACGTGCAATACCTGCACTCATCGCTCCGGACAAAGTTTTTGGAGAGCGGAACCCAGGTTATTCAGGATAAACCATATAATTCCAGCATCATAATATATGACTTACAACAATTAGATGAAACAGAAAAGAAAGAGAAAATGGAAGCGGTAAGAAATGAGTACAGTCATAAAGTGTTGGCTGTTGAACGAGGCGAAGTGGCAGTACTCATTTTATCGGTTATAGGCAAGAACAAAACTATCTTGCATTTTGGCATTGATTTGCTGGTAGCGGATTTAAAGAGCATAAAGATTATTTTTTCGGATTTAGAAAAATTATATAATGATTGTTCTTTTGAGAAAACGCAATCGCCTTTTTCTCTTGAAGAGCACATGAAGCATAAAGAAAATGAGGACGCTTACCGAAAAGTGGCCGCTTATTGGAAAGAACACTTTGCTACACTGCCGGAAGCGCCGGAACTGCCATTAAAGAGAGCGTATCAATCGGTAAAGAAGCCGGTGTTTAAAAGAAGAAATTTTATGCTGGAGAAAGCGGATTGGGACAGGCTTGCGGCAAGTGCTGCGAAGAACCAGGTCACACCTGCAATGATACTGCTGACCATTTATACACAGATATTAGAACGTTACAGCAATCAATCGGATTTTCTGATGAATATACCTCTGTTTAACAGACCGTCAGAAGCAGAGGACAAAGTGGCTGATTTTACAAATATCCTTTTGCTTCCGGTAAAGGGCATTGAAGAACGAGGTTTTATTAGTAAAACGAAAAGAATTCAGGAAGCCTTTCTGGAATCGCTGGACTATTCTGCTTATTCCGGAGTGAAAGTAATAAGAGATATACTAAGGTCAAGGCCAACACAAAAGCTTGTGGCGCCAATCGTATTTTCTTGTGACTGCATGGAACCAATCATTACTGATGGGTTTGCAGGGAGTTTTGGCAAATTAAAATATATTTCTTCACAGACACCGCAAGTTTTGATAGATTTCCAGGTCATGAGATTCCCGGAAGGCATTTTGCTTTCGTGGGACACAGTTGAAGATGTATTCCCGAAAGGCTTTATAGAGGATATGTTCAGTGCCTATATAGAATGTTTGAGATGGACTATATCCAATCCTGACAAATGGGGGGAAGAACTTCCTGTAATATCAGAGACAAAATTCGCAGAGAGATATTCAGGCATAAATACAATTGGGGTAAAGCAGAATCTATGTCTGCATGAACTTGTTTTTAGAAATGCAACAGACCGTAGCAGCAAAACGGCTGTCATAGAAGGCACCGGCAGAACCTTGACTTATTATGAGCTGTGCAAAGAAGCGAAGAAATTAGCACGTTTATTACAGCTGGAAGGTGTAGGGCCTGGCGATAAGGTGGCTGTGCGATTGCCCAGGGGAGCAGAACAGATAATATCAGTACTATCAATATTGCTGCTGGGTGCATGTTATGTGCCGATTGGAATGAACCAGCCGGATAAGCGCATCGAAAAGATCGTGAAACGCGCTGATATAAGATATATGGTATCTCATGGCTGTCATTTAAGGTTAAACAGAGTGAATATCATTGATGTGAATGACCGGGCGAAGCGGGAGGAGATATCTGCCAATGAACCAGTAAATCCTTCCAGCAGTGCTTATGTTATTTTCACCTCTGGAACTACTGGAGAACCCAAAGGCGTGGAGATTTCCCATTTTTCAGCCATGAATACAATTTGTGATGTGAACAAGAAATGTGACATCAGTGAAAAAGATAGTTTATTGGCAGTGTCTTCTTTGGAATTTGATTTATCGGTTTATGATATATTTGGAATTCTTGGAACGGGCGGGACTATAGTCTTGCTGGACGAGGCGAGTAAAACAGATGCTGCTCAATGGTTGGATTTAGTTACCAGATACCATATAACCTGTTGGAATTCAGTGCCTTTTCTATTACGGATGCTTCTGGAACAGGCACAGGCTGAGGAGATGAAATTGCAATCCCTTAAAACCGTATTGTTGTCCGGGGACTGGATTGGTACGGACCTGCCGGCAAAATTAGCAGATGTTGCTCCAAATTCTGAATTGACAGCTCTTGGTGGAGCAACTGAAGGTTCTATATGGTCTAATTATTATCAGGTGAAGCTGCCTGTTCCTAAAGAGTGGGTATCAATTCCATATGGAACTCCCCTGGACGGACAGCTATACAGGGTCGTTGACCAGAGGGGAAGAGACTGCCCTGATTGGGTGCCGGGAGAATTATGGATTGGCGGAATTGGAGTGGCAAAGGGCTATGTCGGTGATGAAACCACTACAAATAATAAGTTTGTATCATTTAAAAACATAAGATGGTATAAAACCGGTGATATGGGAAGGTTTTGGAATGATGGAACAATTGAATTCCTGGGAAGAAAAGATACGCAGGTAAAATTCAGAGGGTACCGGATTGAACTGGGAGAGATTGAAGCAGCAATCAACAGGGCGGAAGGTATTAAGAGTTCTGTTGCATGTATCGTTTCGGAAGGCGGCAGTCAAAAACTTTGTGCGTTTATTGTTAAAAACGACCCAGATAGTGAGTTGATTCAGGACGAAACCATAAATCAGTCGATTAGTTCCTATCTTCCTCTCTATATGGTTCCATCTGAATATCAATATGGAAAGTCTATACCGTTGAGTGCAAATGGGAAAGTTGACCGTAAAATGGTAGCAGAATTGTTTTTTAAAGAACGTCAGGCTGTGGCCGGTTACGAAAAACCGCAGGGAGCTATAGAAGAAGAATTAGAACGGCTATGGATAGAAGTACTCGGTTCCACAAAGTATTCAAGAGATATCAGCTTTTTTAAAGCCGGAGGCGATAGCTTAAAGGCGATTATGCTGATTGATAAAATTAAAAAGTCACATTTAGTCAATGGAGATCTCGGGACAGCAATATTAGTGAATGCCCCTACGATTAGAGAACTGGCAAGTCAGATACAAATGATTAATCAGGGTGCAGAGTTGACGATTGATACCATTTAGCTGCAGACAAGGAGAAAAAATTATGGATATCCAAAAGTACATTAATGAGCTGGCAGAAAAAGAAATTGTAATTTGGTGTGAAGGTGATTCCATCAAGTTCAAAGCTCCGAAGGGGGCAATGACAGAGGAAAATAAAAATAAGTTGAGACAGTATAAGTCAGAAGTGCTGGATTATTTAAAAGCACATAATAACTTAGTGTTCACCAGTGATACAAAACGGAGATATGAAAAATTCCCACTGACCGACATACAAAATTCCTATGTTATGGGAAGAAATCGTTTATATGAATTGGGTGGAATTGGTTGCCACGGTTACATAGAAATTGAAGTCAATAGATTACTTGATCCTGGTCAGCTGGAGGTTGCATGGAATAAAGTGATACAAAAGCATGATATGCTGCGGGCAATTGTATCGGCATCCGGTTATCAGATTGTCCAGGAGGCAGTACCTTCAGTGGAAATCATAGTACTTGACGGGCGGGATAAAGATATTAGCGCTGATAAGGAAGAACTGAGAACTGAGTTATCTACGAAGCAGTATCAGCTTGGAACGTGGCCCATGTGTGATTTGGCCTTGAGTATTGAGAAAGACAAAAGCATAATCTATTTTTCGTTAGACATGCTTATTTCTGACTTTGCAAGTATGAATGTAATGCTTAATGATCTTGAAAGGTTTTATGAGAATCCTCATGAAATCATTATACCGACTACGTCTTACAGAGATATTGTTTTATATCAGGAGAAGCGGAAAACATTTAATAGCAAATCAAGGCAGGAAGCGGAAGTTTATTGGAATAAGAAAATATCAATGATGGGAGATGCACCTAACCTTCCGGTTATAGGGATGGAGGACAATCAGGAAGTGAGCTTCCTTCAGAAGAAAGTGTTCTTGAATGATAAACAATGGAAAGCTTTTGTTGAATTGGCAAAATCGTATAATATTACGCCATCTGTGTTTGTTATGGCAGCACTGGCGGAGGTAATAGCAGTTTGGTCTGGTGACAAAAAGTTCTGTATTAACACTACACTGCTCAACAGACCGGAAGTGGCTGAAGATATATATAAAGTGGTTGGTGATTTCACAGATGTCAATATTACTGCCATTGATATAGAGTATAGTGAAACATTTCTGGAAAGAGTGAAAAAACTGCAAATGGATCTCTGGTCTGATTTAGAACATAAAGATGTGTCCGGAGTAGAAATAATAAGACGTCTAACGAAAGAACGCAAGAAAAATGTAATTATGCCGGTTGTGTTCACAAGTACTTTGGGGGTTAGTTCAAAGGATGATACAACTGTAAAAAACAGAATTGTATATAAACTGAGTCAGACTCCGCAGGTGTATATAGACTGCCAGGCCGCAGAAGAAAACGGTGGTGCCACTATTAACTGGGACGTGCGAAATGGTGTATTTGAGGGCTATATAATAGAAGAAATGTTTGGAAGTTTTGCTTTGTTGCTTCAATCTATAGCCGATAAAAATAGTGAAGTTCTTAAGGAAAAATACCCGGTCAGCCTTATGAAGGAAACCCTTGAAATAAGACGTGATGTAAATAATACTTTTAAAAATATTATGCCGGCAATGCTTGAAGATGGATTCCTGAAATCTTTTAACCTTTACCCTGATAAAACGGCATTAATAACTGATGAGGGAGAATATACATATCGTTCACTTGGGGGATATGTGAATGCTGTACTGCGTATTTTGGGCGAGGCAGGAACCCAGGACGGCGATAAGATAGGAATTGATACAAAAAAACATGTATGGCAGGTAGCTGCGGTACTGGCTGCCCTTATTTCAGGAGCGACTTATGTGCCAATAGATGTGCAGCAGCCTGATAAACGCAAAGAGAAAATTATAAGAAGTGCAGATATTAAACTGCTTTTTTCAGAAGCAGGGAATGAGGATTTAGAACAATACTGCAATGTTGTAGATATTCACAGCCTAAAACCGGAACCGACAGAATCGTTGCCTATTGATAAAATAGATTATGACAGGCCGGCTTATATTATATTTACATCTGGAACAACCGGTGAACCCAAAGGGGTTATCATGACTCATCGTGCAACATCAAATACAATTGCGGATGTTAATGAAACATATGCAGTTGGTGAGAGGGATGTATTCCTGGGGTTGTCAAATTTATCATTTGACCTTTCTGTATATGATTTATTTGGCTGTTTTTCAGCAGGAGGAACATTAGTATTACCCAGTACAGATAAAATTAGGGATTCCAAATATTTGTCGGAATTAATAATCAGACATAGGGTTTCTGTAATAAATGCGGTTCCTGCTTTGCATCAGATGATTGTTTCCTATCTTGAATCCGCAAATGTCAGCGTGGATTATCAGGTGAGGCTGTTATTACTTTCTGGTGACTGGATTCCCGTAACCCTGCCGCATAGGATTTACGATCTGTTTGGCGATTGCCGTGTGATCAGCCTTGGTGGAGCCACGGAAGCAGCAATCTGGTCAATCAGTTACGATATTTCTAAAAAAGCAGTATTTACAAAAAGCATTCCATATGGATATCCAATGTCCAATCAAACATTTTATGTTCTAAACAACGAAATGCAGCCCTGCCCTAATGGGGTAGACGGAAGCCTGTACATTGGAGGAATCGGATTATCCTCCGGCTACCTGAAGGATGAACAGCTGAATCGTGAAAAGTACCCTGCTCTTCCGTGGAGTGGAGAGCGCATTTACAGAACCGGGGATAAGGGGTGCTATTTACCAGACGGAGTCATTATTTTTAAAGGACGCGAGGACGGCGATAATCAGGTTAAAATACACGGCCATAGAGTTGAACTGGCTGAAATTAGTTCTGTCTTAAATGAACATCCACTGATTGAAAGGGCTGTCGCTTTAGCGTTAGGTGAAAGCCCGGAGGATTTGCATATTGATGCAGTCATTTCTCCGGTCAGGAAAAAGACTGTGGCATCACCGGCTCTGGACGATAAAGAGGAATATTTGCTCAAGTCCATAAAACAATATTATGAAGAGCAGATGGATCAGGATTTACTTGAAAAGTGGATTAAGAAGTCAGAGGAAGTTGTTTCTGCGGACATATACAACACGTTTAGAAAGCGCGGAATTTTTTCGGATAAATCCAAAGCCTTCAATTTTGAGCAAATTGTAGAAATGATGTCGATACCGGAGAAACTGCACAAATTGACAAAAAGATGGCTGCAGGTATTGGTTAATGAAGGAATTATCACATGTGAAGCCAATGCATATAAAGCTTCTGAGATAAGTACGGATTTAGGTTCTGAAAAGCTTTGGAAGGAATTTTTTGAAATAGAGGACGATTTCCAATACAGCAAGGAGTTTGTTGATTATTTGAAGGAATCGAGTGATTTGCTTCCAGAACTGATTCAGGGAAAAGAGGACCCTCTGAATATTCTGTTTCCAAAGGGAGACACAGACCCGGCGCTGGCAGCTTATCATGACAATAAAGTAAATGGGATGCTCAACAACATTGCTACGAAAGAAATACGTTATCTGTGCGAGAAAAAGAATAAAAAAAGTCCGGAGAAACCCTTTAGAATATTAGAGGTGGGAGCTGGAGTTGGTGGAACCTCTCTCGATGTGATACCCGAGCTTGAAGGCTGTAATGTTGAGTATTATTTTACTGATCTTTCGGTTTTCTTCTTAAATAAGGCACAGGAAAATTTCGGTAAGTATAATTGGGTGAAATACGGGATTTTCAATATTAATGAAGACTTCGTATCGCAAGGGTATGAGGCATTCAGCTTTGATGTGATTTTATGTGCAAACGTGCTCCATAACTCACGGAATATCAATAGTGTCATGAAAAATTTAAAGGGCTTATTATCAGAGGACGCGTCCATTATCATACTTGAGGAAACACGAACAAGTTACCTGTTGCTTACGTCAATGGAATTTAAGGACGGCTTAACCGGTTTTACGGACGAACGCAGCGAACATGACCAGACATTCTTCACACGAAAACAGTGGGAAGATATATTTAAGAGGCATGATGGGCAGCTGCTTTATGAATTCCCTGATAAGGGTAGCAAATTGGACTTAGCTGGACAGACAATATATGTGGTTCGCTTTGCCGGAGAATATGAGCAGTTAGAAAAGGAGGCGGTCAGAGGCTATTTGGAAAGTACAGTATCTCCGTACATGGTTCCAAACCAGATTCTGATTCTTCCGGATATGCCACTATCTGCAAACCGTAAAGTGGATACCAGAAAAATCAAAGAATACTTCAAGAGTTGGGACCATAAGGAGAATATCAAGAAAAAGGACGAGTTGCCCCAGACAGATCTGGAGCGGCGCATTGCCGAAATATGGTGCAAAGAGCTGGGGATTACTTCTGTGGGGAGAAATGATGATTTCTATCTGGTGGGCGGTGATTCTCTGTTAATTGCTCAAATCATTGGGAAGATGATGGAGAACATATCGGAAGCCTCCGGCTGGGAGTGGAGCAACCTTCTGACAGAAATGATGAAAGCACCCACTATTAAGCAGATAGCAGAAAGCCTTTTGAACCATCAAAATGATAAGGGAAATCTTGAGGACCCGTCCTTAATGATTCTGAAAAATAGCAGTTTAAATAATGAGGATTCTGTTGCGAAGGTTTTTTTCCATGCCGGAGCGGGAACCTTAACACCCTATACGGATTTACTGTCTCGCATAAAAGAGGACAGCAAGGACAGTGAAAGCATTATCGGCTTTGTTTTTGGAAATGATGCAGAGTATATTTCTATGGAAACCAGCCAGACCTTCCGGTTGTTGGGGAGGAAATATGGTGAGATATTGGAAAAAATGGGATATAAAAATTATATTCTTGTGGGCCATTGCGTGGGTGGTCTGATTGCACTGGAAACAGCACAATATTTGAGAAATAAAGGAATTTCCGTTTCTGATGTGACGCTGATAAGCACCGGTATTCCAAAGCGGAAAGAGAACACGATTTTAGCGGATGCATCGGATGAGATATTCCGTAATGCATTGCATTCAAGCCTGGATAACGAACTGCTGTTGGAGAGGATTTTTGCAAGAGTGATTGGGGCAGATGCATATAAGGCAGGATATCAGGTAAGCGATGAGCGGTTGCAGCAGTATATAGAGTATATTTCCAGATGTGGAAGTGGTGAAATTACAGTAAAAGCATTATGCGAAACGGGCGGGGAGTATGAAGATGTGGCTGAAGAGTTCCGCCGGCTCGCCAGCTATACAATTTCAGAAAGGTTAAATGCTTTATACCGCACGATTGAGCGTCCAAATGGGGAGTTGATGGAACATCAGCTGAAGATGCTGAATGTACTTTTCCGGATATTCTCACAAAATTTCAGATGTGTGTCCAGTTATATACCGAAGCTTTACTATGGAAATATAAGGATTTTCTGTTGTGAGATTTTAGGAAGCCACTTTTATCCGGGATTTTTTGAGGAAGATTTTGAAACATGGAAACCATATATCAAGGGGAATTTAAAATATAATACAATTGCAGGACAACATTTTGATTGTATTATTGGTGATAATCTGGAAAAGAATATTTCTAAGATTTTAGATTTTAACTATTAACGATTGCCAAAGGGTGCCCATCACCGTATGGACACCCTGGAAAAGGGGCGGAATATGAAGAAAGTCGGGATATTAGGCGGAACTGGTGAAATAGGAAAAAGAGTTGTTAAACTGTTGGAGAATCAATATGAGTTGCTAGTTTCCTATCATTCGGTAAAACCATCAGTTACTGCCCATAACCAATATATCCAATTAGATGTAGATATATCTGATGACTTAGAAAGCTTTTGCAGTCAGTGCAGTATTATCGTAAATTGTGCAGGAGCCTCCTTTGTCAATGGAGAAAAGATTGCAAGAGCAGCGGCTAAATATCACATACCTGTTGTGGACCCTTCTGGTGAGGCATTTTTAGAAGACAGAATAGCAGATATAGAGAACGAATCGGTTTATGTGCTTTCCAGTGGCTTCTTCCCAGGAATGACTGGCCTGTTGATGAAATATTTATGTGAGAGCTTAAAGTCAGTAGATTGTATTATGGGGTTGAGCATCACGAATGAAATTCCGAGCAGATCGGCAATCAAAGATTTTATTTTGACAAATACAGCCGGATTTGGAACTGCATTAAACTATTATGAAAATGGTGAATTAAAAAGGGATGAAACACCAATCTACAGGATTGTAGAAAATAAGGAGTATACATTGCAGAACTACTATACGATAGAATTGCAACGGATTACTCAAAAATATAAACCTGAGAGGGCAAACTGGTATTACGCCTCTTTTGGAGAAGAAATCACGAAGTTAATGCAGGAAGCAGTTATCAAATATGGTTTAAAGCAAGGCGATGAGGCACTGCAGCAAAGTATTGATTCTATTATCAAGCTATTTGAAATGACTGGTGGCTCAACAGCAGCATATAACTATATACATATTGAAGTAACAGGTTCAGATAATAATCAGGGTCACATAAGAACTGCGGACGTACATAGTTCATACAGTAGTGATATCAGTTCAATTATAGCCGCTTATACGGTTAAGGCCCTGGTTGAAAAACAACCGGACTTCGGAATTCATTATGCTATGGATATCGTGGATTTAGAAACTGTAATACATGATTTACCACAATTAAATATCGACCTGGTTTTGACCGATAAAATATTGGAGAAAGAGGAAACCTATGAAGAAGGATCAATCTAAGATTCATCTGCTTGGTAATAAAAACGGTAAAAGAATACTTCTCATACATGGGATGGGATTCAATTGGAAGAACTGTTTTGATAAGGTTCTTCATATATTGGGGAAAGATTATTATTTTATAATTCCGGAGTTGCCAGGCCATAGTGCTTCGTCCAGTGGTGCGGTTACTTCTGTCATTCTTAGTGCCGACTATATCAGTACTGCATTGCTGAAAAAGGGAATTAATTATGTTGATACAGTTTATGGCATTTCTTTGGGAGCAAGTATTGCACTTGAACTTGCACTCAAAGGTGATATAAGAATAAAAAAACTGATACTGGACGGCGGACAATATGAATCTATGGGTAATATGAAATACATATACAGCCTTATTATGGCGTGGCAGATGAAGCGGGTTTTGCATGGAAAGCACATGATGAAGTATATGCAAAAACAAATGGGGTATTTACATAACAATGATGTCCAGGTTCTTCAGCCAATGGGGGAGGCCGGTATAATCTTTGGAACATTATTACAGACAGCTCTTGCAGCTTACAAGTATGATATCCGGAGCAGGAAAGAGAAAATATCAATGGAAGTGGTGATTATGTATGGAGGCAATGAAACATATGCCCCCAATTCTGTTGGTTTAATAAGAAGAGTCAGTATTTATCCTCTTAAAGTCCGTGCCTGTGAGAAAATGGGACACGCGGAGGCTCTGAGCAGGAAACCGCAGATAATCTGCAATATGATAGAAGCATAATGGAGGATTAAAACCATGCCGGAAAAACAGGAAGTGCAGGAATGGTACGGCCGGAACGCCAGGGTTATGCACAGTGACAGTGATTGCTTAATAGAACGGTACGAATGCCAGGGAAAGGGTTTGATTGTTACATATAAAGTATTTGAGGGAATGGAAATGGTATTCATGGAGTTTAATTCCGAAGATGCTTTTATTCCAGTAACCCCATACAGCGAGATTCTGGAGATTACCTGTTGCCGCAGGGGGAGAGTTGTCTGTGAATTTGCAAATAATATATGTGCCCATCTGTCGGAGGACCATTTCTGGATTGGCAGCGGGGAGCATCTGCCAGCTTCCTATTATTTCCCCTTCGGTTACTTTGATGCCGTTACTCTGGTGATTGACGAGAAAAAAATGAGTTTGTCCACGAAAAAGATTATGGCGGATTTTTCCATAGACATTAAGGCGATTGAGGAAAAATTATCATTGAACACT
This sequence comes from Enterocloster sp. OA13, assembly GCF_022440595.1. Classification (NCBI taxonomy): domain Bacteria; kingdom Bacillati; phylum Bacillota; class Clostridia; order Lachnospirales; family Lachnospiraceae; genus Enterocloster; species Enterocloster sp. OA13. The sequence continues at coordinate 421,525 of NZ_JAKNTF010000001.1, forward strand.
GCATGGTATATCAGCAATATTCCTTCTAAATTACAGCGATTGTTTGATGAAGTCTATGAGGCAAAAGGGAAAGAGAGCACTTGCTACTTTGCAATTAAAACGTTGGAACTTCTTTTCTATTTGCAAAATATTGAACGAAATGACGCTGAGAAGGAACAGTATTATCCCAAAGACCAGATCGAGGCAGTCAAAGAAATCTGGAACTACATGATTACTCATTTAGACGAGGAGCGTTCACTTAAACAATTGGTGAAAGAAAAAAATATGGGGACTACCATGTTTCAAACAATATTTAATCACGTTTATGGAGATTCCCCATATGCATTTTTGAAGAAATACAAAATGGGGATTGCGAAAAAGCTGATTTTAGATGGTGAAATGAAAATTGGTGAAATTGCCTTTTCATTGGGGTATTCCAATGCAAGTAAGTTTTCTGTTGCATTTAAAGATGTCTATGGTATTTTGCCAAAAGATTATAGAAAGCTGAGAAGCTAATAAGAATATGGAGAATAAAAATGGGAAAAGAAATAGAAATGCAGCATGTGACATTTTCATATCAGCATAAAATTCCCCAGCTTACTGATATCAATTTAAATATTAAGGCAGGGGAAACGGTGGTTATAACCGGTCCGTCAGGCAGTGGGAAAAGTTCGCTGACCCGAGTTATTAATGGACTGATTCCTTATTTTTATGAGGGCGATTTAAAAGGGACCGTCAATGTAGAGAAACAGCCCCTTTCCAGTTATCCATCCTGGGAGAGGGGGAAGATTATAGGCAATGTGTTTCAGGATCCACGGAGCCAATTTTTTGCCAATGAGGTGGCAGGGGAGATTGCGTTCGGATGTGAGAATTACGGGTATTCGCACGAAGAAATTGTGGCCCATGTCCAAGCTTCAGCCGATAGTATGGGCATAAATAATATATTAAATTATAATATTCGGAACCTTTCCTATGGAATGAGACAGAAGGTGGCGATTGCTTCTGCCGAAGCAATCGAGCCTGAAATTTATGTTATGGATGAACCCTCCGCAAATTTAGATACGGATTCAACAGAGAGATTGGGTAATACAATAAGGAAACTGAAGGAAAAGGGAAAAACAATTCTGATTGCGGAACATAGACTTTATTACTTGATGCCAATTGCAGACAGGTTTCTGTATATAAAAGATGGCCGCGTTATGCATGAATTTACGCAGGCTGAAATCAGGCAGCTGGCCGCGGAAGAAATCCGTAAGCTGGGTTTAAGAAACCCTGACCTGCATACGGTGACTTGTTCTCATATGCCATTTGAAAATAACAGCGATGTGATTTTAGAAGTAAAAGATTTATGTAAAACGTTTGGCAAATTAGTGGTTGCAGACCATATCAGCTTTTCCTGCAGGAGAGGAGAATCTATCGCTATCATAGGTTCCAATGGGATGGGGAAAAGTACAATGGGAAAAATGCTCTCCGGATTATTAAAAGAAGATTCCGGCCGTGTTACTCTGTTTGGAAATAAAAGCAACATAAAAAAGAGGAGGGGAACGGTCTGGTATATTCCCCAGGATCTCGACAGCCAGTTGTTTGGTGAGGATCTGATAGACGAACTGATACTGGGCAGTAAAGAATCACCGGAAATAAGGGAAAAGGCTGGGCAGATATTAACTGAACTGGATTTGTATGAGTTTAGAGAACAACACCCGTCCACTTTGTCAGGGGGGCAAAAACAGAGGCTCGCATTGGCGGTGGCGTTGATGCATGAAGCCCCCATTATTATCTTAGATGAACCAACCAGCGGCCTTGACGGGGTAAATATGAGAAAGGTAAGCCATGTTATTCAGGAACTTGCTGGGAGAGGACGTACAATTCTGGTGATTACCCATGATGCAGAATGTGTGCTGTCTTGCTGCCAGAGAGCAATCAGGTTGGAAGAGGGGAAGGTGACAGACGATTTTGTGATAAATTCTGCCGATTATCTACTGGAGAAAATGGGGTATTGAGCTATCTGTAAGAGGATAAAGTTGTTGAAATTTCGGGCTATTTTCGGGAAGTTATTTTGAAATGGAGTAGAGAACCGCGGATTTTTTCGTTATAATACACTACAGTTAGTAAAATCTAACTATAGTGCAAATATTATGGAATTGGAGGAGCAACAATGAAACAGGAAAAGAACAAGGAGGAAAAAAGGAAAACAGGAATGGCACGTTGCCTGGAGCTGGCATCAGAACACAAAGGGTTAGTGATTATTTCAGGAATTCTGTCTGCATTGGCGGCAGTATGTTCGTTTATACCTTATCTGTCAATCTATTTTGTTATCAGGGAACTGATTTTGGTGTTTCCGGATATGCCTGCAGCAGATATGCCTGCCATTTTGATGTGCGGCTGGTTTGCCCTGGCCGGCATTGCTGGAAATGTGGTACTTTATTTCTGTGCTCTGATGTGTTCCCATCTGGCAGCCTTTGGAACATTGTATGAACTGAAATTAAACTTTGCGGATCATATCACTGCAATCCCGTTAGGATATCACCTGACCATTGGAAGCGGCCGTATGAGGAAAATTATGGACGAGAATATAGAAAGTATCGAAAAATTTATCGCCCATCAATTCCCGGATTTTGTTGCATCTCTTGTGGCTCCGCTTATTTTAGTCATAATTCTTTTGGCTGTTGACTGGCGTTATGGTGTTGTCTCTCTTCTTGGAATTGTGCTGGCCTTTGCCATTCAATTTTCAGGATTCAATGGGGCGGCCAAAGAGAAGATGCACCGTTTTCAGTCTGCCCAGGAAGATATGAATAATGCATCTGTGGAATATGTGCGAGGGATGCCTGAAATCAAAGCCTTTAATCAGACGGCAGATTCATTTAAAAGATTAAGCAGATCCATAACTGATTACACCTCCTTCATATTGGAATATGCCATGGGGTGGAGGAATTGCATGCCGGCGTTTACAGCGATTATCCACAGCATCTATTTGTTGCTGATTCCTGTAGGTATATTGATTGGAAGAAATGTGACAGATTACAGAAACTACTCCCTAACCTTTATCTTTTATTTGATTTTAGTGCCGGCCATATCTGGCATCTTAAATAAGATCATGTTCATTTCGGAGTCATTTACCCAGATTGACGGCAATGTGGAGCGTATGGAAGAAATTTTACATATACCTGTTTTGCCGGATTACAGAGGCGGCGTCAAGGAGCAGGGGAAGGATATTGTCTTTGATCATGTGAGTTTTTCTTATGAAGCTGAAGCAGATGTGGTTGTTAAGGCGCTGGATAACGTATCGTTTCATGCCAGACAGGGAGAGGTGACAGCAATCGTTGGCCCGTCAGGAGGAGGAAAGAGCACCATTGCTAATTTGATTTCCCGTTTTTGGGACGTGACAGAGGGAAATATTCAAATTGGAGGAGTAGATATCCGTGAAATTCCCCTTGCGGAACTGATGAAGCAGGTTGGTTTTGTATTTCAGGACACATTTCTTTTTAAACAAAGTGTTTTGGATAATATTCGGATGGGAAATCCTGATGCAACAGAAGAGCAGGTTATAGAGGCTGCAAAGGCGGCCCAGTGTCACGAATTCATCGAAAAATTGCCGAATGGGTATCATACGGTAATTGGTTCTTCAGGAATCCGCTTGTCTGGCGGGGAACGGCAGAGGATTGCCATTGCCAGGGCCATAATTAAGGATTCCCCCATCATAGTACTGGATGAGGCAACTGCATTTAGCGATCCGGAAAATGAATATTTAATACAGAAAGCTTTTGAGAAATTGATTAAAGACAAAACAGTGGTTATGATTGCCCACCGACTTTCCACGATTCGTAACGCCGACCAGATTCTTGTTATAGAGCAGGGACATCTCATTGAACAGGGAATCCATGATGGATTAATAGCAAATGGCGAAAAATACACGCAGATGTGGAACAGTTATGTAGAATCAGTCAATTGGAAAATCCATACAGGGAAGGCGGTGTAACGAAATGAAATTTTTACAAGAACGACTGTTATTATCTGATAAAGGATATTCAGACCTTAAAAAAGCGATTTTTGCCTGCACATTGACAAACCTGTCCATTATGCTTTCATCTGCGATTCCAATTCTGTTGTTCGGCCAGCTTTTAAAGCCCTTTATGGGGCAGGAGATATCCTGGTCAACTATGTGGGTACTATTGGTGATCGGAGTGCTTGCTACAATCCTGGTCTTTATCGCTGCCAAGAATGATTATAAAAAAACTTACCTTGCGTCATATAAGGAAGCAAGCAACACGCGGTTACGGATTGCTGAACATTTAAGAAGGCTTCCTATGAGCTTTTTTAACACAAAAGACTTGTCAGATATAACTACAAATATGATGGCTGATTGTGCCAGCATGGAATCCATGCTTAGCAGTACGATTCCTCCGCTCATAGCAAATATTATATCGGTTACACTTACATGCGTATGTCTGGCCTTTTTTGACTGGCGCATGGCATTAGCAATATTTTGTACCATGCCTGTCTGCTTCTTTATAATATGGTGCGGCCGTAAACTGCAATTACACCTGTTTGACCAGCAGGTGGGGGTGAAACTGGCGGCGTCCAGTCAGATTCAGGAGTATTTGGAGGGAATCAAGATTATCAAATCCTGTGGCTTGAGCGGAGAACGTTTTCAGACACTGAATAAGGCTCTCCTGGCAATGAAAAAGACGGCAATTAAAGTGGAATTGGCTTCAGGTATTCTTGTGCAATGTGCGAGCCTGATTTTACAGGCAAGCCTGGGAATCACTATATTTATCGGTACAGTCCTGATTACAGGTGGACAGATTGAATTATACCCCCTCCTGGTTTTATTGATGTTTTCTACACAAATTTATGGACCGATATTATCTATCCTATCACAGCTTACCAGTTTGTTCCATCTGGGAACGGTTACAAAGCGGATGCGTATACTGCTGACAACACCGGCAATGGAGGGAGAAGAACAGGACATTAAGGATTATGATATCGAGTTAAATCAGGTTACATTTGCCTATGGAAAAGAAGATGTAGTAAAAAATGTTTCGGCAAAAATAAATACAGGTAGCATTACTGCCCTAGTTGGACCGTCCGGAAGCGGAAAGAGTACCCTGGCAAAACTCATTGCCCGCTTTTGGGATGTAGATAAAGGTACTGTGACAATCGGCGGTAAGGACCTGAAACAAATTGAACCAGAATATTTAATGCGTAGCATGTCATTTGTTTTTCAGGATGTGACCTTATTTAATGACACGGTATTTAATAATATTAGAATTGGAAATATGAATGCCAGTGATGAGCAGGTTGTATCGGCTGCAAAAGCAGCTCATTGTGATGAGTTTATCAGACGGCTGCCGGAGGGGTATGACACGATCCTTGGTGAAAATGGCAGTACCTTGTCAGGCGGAGAGAGGCAGCGTATTTCCATTGCCCGCGCACTATTAAAAAATGCTCCCATTATTCTGCTGGACGAGGCAACCGCTTCCCTTGACCCGGAGAACGAGGTATTGATTCAACAGGCCATTGCCAGACTTGTAGAAGGGAAAACAGTTATAATGATTGCCCATCGTCTGCGGACAGTAGTAGATGCCGACCAAATCCTGGTATTGAACGAGGGGGAACTGATGGAACAGGGGACACACAAAGAGCTTCTTGAACAAAAAGGACTGTACAGCAAATTATTCTACATACAGCAGGAAAGTCTTGGCTGGTCAGTCTAAGGTGTTACTTAAAATATGGACAGTTAAAAAGATAAGGAAGTGATTCTATGTTAAATAAAAATGATACTCGGTCTATGTTGCTTCATGACAGCCCGCAAAGTTTAGTATTAAAACTTAGCGTACCTGCGATTATCGGCATGGTGGTTGTTGGGCTTTACAATTTTATGGATGGAGTTTATGTCGGACAAATGGTAGGAGATAACGCTATGGCAGCGGTTTCTGTGTCCTATCCATTTACGCTTGCCAATAGTGGGATTTCCACGCTCATCGGTATCGGCTCCGCTTCAATCCTATCCAGGGCGATTGGAAAAAGGGATCAGTCTACAATTGACAAGATAATGGGAAATCTGATCGCCATGAATTTGATTTTTTCTCTTATCATCATGGCGATAGGCATGATTTTTACGAAACAGATTTTAATGCTTTCTGGTGCAAGCGGAGAAATTCTGGAGCTGGCACTCCGGTATTTACGCATCATCTTTGCAGGCAGTCTGTTTGTCAATTTTGCACAGTCCTCAAATATGATTATGCGTGGTGAGGGATTGTTGAAACAGGCAATGCTCTTTAGCGCCGGTTCCGCTATCATGAATATTATACTTGACCCGATTTTCATTTTACTTCTAAAACCTTATGGCATGGGAATTGATGGAGTTGCATATGCAACAGTGGCTTCGCAGGTTGCGTATGCAATGGCTTCTCTTTGGTATTTTAAGCGAAGGAGTAAGACTGTGAGAATCAATGCAATTCGCATTGAAAGAACGCTTTTCTCGGAAATCATCGGAGTAGGTTTTTCTGCGATGCTGATGCAGGTGATGATGCTGGTCCAGCAAACCGCACTTTATAATCTTGCGGCGCAGCATGGAGGAGATACATGGCAGATTATACTCGGCGCAACATACCGGGTAGTGTCTTTTGCATTTATTCCTTTATGGGGGCTTTCCCAGGGATATCAGCCGGCGGTCGGAACCAATTATGGTGCAAAACAATACGACCGGGTAAAGCACATCACGAAAGTGTTTGCAATCACAGCAACTTTATTAGCGCTTATTTTCTATTTGCCGATTATGTTAGTACCGAATACAATTCTCTCTATGTTTATTACAACGCCGTCCGTAGTGGAACTGGGAGTAGGGGATTTCCGTCTGTTCTTCCTGTCATATATTTTATTAGGAGTCTGGATTGTGGTTCTGACCCTGATGCAGTCTCTCGGAAGAGCTACAAAAGCGAGTGTTCTGGTTATTTTACGCCAGATAGCCATTTACATACCAGCAGCCATCATCATGCCTTATATTGCCGGATTTGGTGTACATGGCGTATTTGCTGCTCCGTTTATTACGGATGTGATAGTATTTATTGTTGCGGTTGGTATGATGATAAATGAGTTTAGAAGAATGGATGCGTTAAAAGCTTCAGGGAAGTAAGAAATCTGTTTTTCTAAACAGTATCGAAACACAGGAGGTGATGCAGCGCTGAAACTTCATGAATCAGGAGAGAATTATCTGGAAGCGGTGTTAATTCTGCAAAAGCAAAAAGGTATGGTACGTTCGGCTGATCTCGCCCGGCACATGGGGTATGCCAAACCCAGCATCAGCCATGCAGTGACGGTTCTACGTAATGGCGGTTATTTGACAACGGACACTGACGGCTATCTTCATTTAACCGTTGCGGGCCGTGAAATAGCTGAAACAATATTTGAGCGTCACCAATTCTTTACGAATCAGCTTATTGATGCCGGAATCGACCCTGCCATTGCGGAAGAAGAGGCTTGCCGGCTGGAACATGCAATCAGTGATGAGACATTCCAGAAACTAAAAAGACATCTGTTAAGAAAAGAGGAAGATGAAAACACACATTGATTAGAGGTGAACAGAACGTATGATACACCAGGTTTATTCCATAGCAGAAGAAATTAAAAGGCTGCGCGAGGAAAGAGATATGACACAGGAAGAATTAGCTGAGTCAGCTGAAATTTCGTTAAGCCACTTAAGCAAAGTGGAGAGTGGTTCCAGAATGATTGGTATGAAAACATATAGCAAAATTTTGTACGCGTTAAATGCAGTCCCCATTATGATAACGGAAACAGAAAAGAGCGAAATACATTCCGATTTAGTGTTGCGTCTATTATCAATATTAAAAGAATGCTCGGAAGTGGAGGTGGAATTTTTATTGAATACTGTAGAAACAATAAAAAACAATATGGATATCATAAGAAACCACGAAAAGAGTAGTGCTGGGAATCATAAGAGAAATACACATCATAATTATCCAGCATATGAAGCCAGAAGAACTGTTTAAATTACAAGTTGATGGGGCTGTTGCAAAATAGTTGAGAAATCAGTTATGGAACCGCAGCTCTCCTTATTCATGCATAAAAGAAGAAAAACGGTCTCCGTACGCTTTCATATGTTAAAATATAAACTAGATTCGATGCTGGCTCTATGCTGGGACAGTGTGGACTGGTTTTGTAATTTTATTTCCGTATCAACATATCATTACCATGAACTAGTAAAACATAGAAAAAGTCACATGAAACGTGAAAATATTTACGTAATACAAACCATGGAGGGGCTGCTAACCACTAATCAAAATGAAATTGTAAAATAAGAGAAGTATGCAGGAATATCCCTGATTGACACTACAAGGTTAATCAGGGATATTTATATTTTAGTTTATGACTATCATTTTAATCGTGTATAAAAGTTTTTCGTCAAGCAATACAACAGCCGTATTTTTCAGCATGGCTCTTCCAATAGAAATACGGTGCTTTTCACCACCGGATAAAGTAGAACCACCCTCACCAATCATAGTATGAAAGCCTTGGGGCTGCTCCATAATGAAATTATAGCAGTTTGCCAATTTTGCTGCCTGTTCAATTTCTTCATGAGTGGCATTTTTTTCCATAGCGTATATTGTTTGCAATCGTATCCTGAAATAAATAAACCTCCTGAAATACCACAGAAATTTTCTTCATCAATTTTTCGGGGTCAATGGACTGTCAGTCAATGGATAAAAAGAGAAAATCATCGTAGAATAGGTTCATACACATCAAATGATTTAGTTATGTATAACTGATGTGGTTACTGAATTGGATAATTCAGGTTTGTACCTTGACAATAGAATATCAGCATGGTAGATGCATTCTAACTTTATTATGACATAAATGACATGTTGGAATTCATCTTTTGAGATACTAAACATTTGGGACATGCTTAAAAGCATGAAGAAGAGCAATGAGCTGCGCCACGATATACCTGCCTTGAATATAACTACAAGGTAAATGTCAGGAATCGTAATAGAAGAAGTAAAGGTATGAGCGGCACTTTTTCTTGGACCATATAACCAGCGGTCTAAAACCCAGAATGATAATGATACCTCCGTAATAATAGAATCACGGTCCAGGTAGCGCTGGAGGCATGAACAGTGAGTAAGGGTGCTGTAAAGTGTCAGGAAGGTTGTGGTTATACCTAATCTACATGTTCCCATGGTACAAGGGGTGAGATAATATTCAGCCGCACCAGTTTATGGTGCGGTGTACCATTAAAAAAATAGAACTAATCAGCAATAGAACTTGCTTATTAGCTGTGCTTTTTTAAGAATATTATTATATTTTTTTTGGTTCTTACTTGACACAGGCAGGAAAGTCCACCCTGATTAAATGTATCATGGGGGTGGAGAAGCCGGACGAGGGCCAGATTTCCATGCACTACAACGACCAGTGGATTGTGAATACAAATGCTCTGGAAGCCCAGAGCCATGGCGTTTACGCCAATTACCAGCATGTCAATATCGCGCCTGACCTGAGCATTGCCGAGAACTATTACCTGGGCCGACAGCCCCGCACAAAGCTGGGGGCTGTTGACTGGAGGAAAATGGCGGATGACAGCAAGAAGATCATTGACAAATTTGAGATGAACGTGGACCCCAGGGACAAGATCAGGAAGCTGCCCATTGCCATGCAGGCCATGGTGACCATCAGCAAGATTTCTGTCAATGACGACATACGGATTGTAATCTTTGACGAGCCCACGGCATTGCTTGAGAATGAAAAAGTGGAGGTGCTGTTCCGCTTCATCAAGGAGCTAAAGGAAAATGGCGTCAGTATCATCTATATTTCCCACCGCCTGGAGGAAATCATGGATATCTGCGACAGCGTGACCGTGCTCAAGGATGGCACCTATGTGGATACAAAACCAATCGGCCAGGTCACCAAGGATTCCCTCATACGGATGATGGTCGGACGGGAAATGTCCGATATCTATAATATCAAACGCCAGGAGCCGGGGGAGGAAGTCCTGAGGGTGGAGGATTTCAGCGACAGCAGCCATTTTAAGGACATTAATTTTACCGTGCATAAAGGCGAGATACTGGGCTTTGTGGGCCTGGTGGGAGCCGGGCGCAGTGAGATCATGCGGGCGCTTTGCGGCGTGGAACGCAGGCTTACCGGCAATGTGTACGTTAAGGGACAGAAGGTGATTATCAAGAATCCCAGCGACGCCATGCAGCATGGAATCTGCTTTTTGACCGAGGACAGGCGCGCGGACGGACTGGCCCTCCAGCTGCCGATTAAGACGAACATCAACATGAACTCTTACGATATGATCAGCAGCCGGGGAATCATTTCCCTTAAAAAGGAGCAGGAGAGGGCGGAGGATTTCTCCAAACGTGTCAATGTAAAGACGCCCAATGTCATGCAGCTGGTGGGCAACCTTTCCGGCGGCAACCAGCAGAAAGTGGTAATCGCCAAGCTGCTCTGCCGCGACCCGGATGTGCTGATCTTCGATGAGCCGACCGTGGGCGTGGACGTGGGCGCCAAGGAAGAAATCTATAAGCTGATGGAAAAGCTGACCGAACAGGGCAGGAGCATCATCCTTATCTCTTCCTACCTGCCGGAGGTCATGGGACTGGCGGACCGCCTCATTGTCATGGCCCAGGGAAGGATTACCGGGGAGTTTAATAAAGAAGAATTGTTGACCTTGAGAGAAGAGGATGTCCTGCGCAGGGCGTCTGTGGAAGGTTAGTCATAGGAGGAATAGTATGGGCAAGTCAAAGGTTGGAAAGGGCAGTTCGCTTACCAGTGTATTCCAGCAGACGGAATTTACGCTGGGAGTCATCATTGTGGCTTTATTTGTAATAACGTCTGTTTGTACGGATAATTTCTTTAGTGTTTACAATATAACAAACCTGATGAAGCAGTGTGCCATCATCGGCGTCCTGGCAGTGGCCCAGACCATGATCATCACCACCGGAGGGATTGATATCAGCGGCGGCGCCATCACGGGCCTTTCCTGTATGGTCCTGGCGCTGCTCCAGCGCGACACGGGCATGAACTTCTACCTGACGCTGCTGATAGCTGTCATGTTTGCCATTGCTGCTGGTTTTGCCAACGGCATCATTGTCTATGATTTCAAGGTTCCCCCCATGATTGCAACCCTGGGTATGTCCACCATCATCCGGGGTATCATCAAGATCATCAGCAAGGCCCTGACGGTCAGCGGCCTGGACGAGAGGATCCTCAACATGGGCAACAACAGCTTCTTCGGACTGCTGCCCGCCCTGGCCATCATCTGGGCGGTAGTGGCCCTGGTGGTGTTCCTGATCCTCCGCTACACGGTATTCGGAAGGAACCTGTATGTCATCGGAAGCGGCGTGGAGGTTGCCAAGCTGAGCGGTATCAAGGTCAGGAAAATGTTCTATTCCGTCTACGCCTTTGCAGGACTGCTCTACGGCATAGCAGGCATCATGCTGGCCGCCCGTGTACAGAGCGCCCTTCCCACCGGAGGCGAGGGCTACGACATGAACGCCATTGCTGCAGCCGTAATCGGCGGCGCATCCCTTTCAGGCGGACGCGGGGCTGTCAGCGGGACCCTTCTTGGAACCATCCTGATGGTGCTCATTAACAACGCCGGCGTGCAGTTCGGGCTGAATACCCATGTGCTGGAGATTACCAGCGGCGTGCTGATTGTGTTCGCGGTCACCATGGACATGGTGAAGAACAGGAAGAAGGCATAGGAAGGCGGTATGGAAGGCTGCATAGGACAGCGGTATGGAAGGCTGCATAGGACAGCGGTATGGACGGCTGCATAGGAAGGCGGTATGGAAGGCTGCATAGGACAGCGGTATGGAAGGCTGCATAGGACAGCAGCATGGGAGGCCGCATAGGACAGCGGCAGAGGACGGCAGATGGTTGGTGCGGTTATGGACTGGGGCAGTTTCCAGACATGGCCGCACCTGTTTTTTATGGAAAAGCAGATGGAAAAGGATTGACGTCCGGCTCCGGGCAAAGTATAGTAGGAGATATTTGGATATGGAGCGGACAGGCAGGACATGCGCAGGACGCCCCATAGGATTTACAGCAAGCCGGAGGAGGACATGCATGCCTTTAAGCAGCAATTACAATTGTACCCTGAAAGCCAGCTACACAGGCTATGTGGTACAGGCCATTGTCAATAATTTTGCGCCCCTGTTATTCCTTACGTTCCAGGGCGTGTTCGGGATATCCCTGGGGAGGATTACCCTGTTAGTGACCGTGAATTTTGGGATTCAGCTGCTGGTAGACCTTCTGTCCGCCAGGTTTGTGGACCGTATCGGCTACCGCACCTGTATTGTTGCGGCCCATATCTTTGCGGCTGCGGGATTGGCGGGACTGGCCTTTATCCCGGACCTGGTGCCCGGGCATTTTGCGGGCCTTGTGGTGTGCGTGTGCCTGTATGCAATCGGGGGAGGGATAATCGAGGTGCTGATCAGCCCCATCGTGGAGGCGTGCCCTACCGGTAAGAAGGATGCGGCCATGAGCCTTCTGCACTCCTTTTACTGCTGGGGGGCGGTTGCGGTGGTGCTTGGCTCCACCCTGTTCTTTACCGTGGCAGGAGTGGGGAACTGGCGGATCCTGGCGCTTTTGTGGGCACTGGTCCCTGCTGTCAATGCGCTGGTTTTTGCCAGGGTTCCGATTCTTTCATTGGTGGAGGACGGTGATGGGATGGGAATCCGGGAACTGGCGGGAAACCGGGTGTTCTGGCTGTTTGCATTTATCTTTGTCTGCGCAGGTGCTTCGGAACAGGCCATGAGCCAGTGGGCTTCCGCCTTTGCGGAGTCAGGGCTTAAGGTATCCAAAACCATGGGGGACCTGGCCGGCCCCTGTATGTTTTCCGTGCTTATGGGATTATCCAGGGCGTTGTATGCCAAATACAGCGAGAAGATCCAGCTGCCTGTTTTCATGACCATCAGCGCCCTGCTGTGCGTGTTCAGCTATCTGCTGGCCGCCTATGGGCCTGACCCGGCCCTGGCGCTTTTGGGCTGCAGTCTGTGCGGGCTTTCCGTGGGAATCCTGTGGCCGGGCGCATTTTCCCTTGCATCGGCCAGCTGTCCCAGGGGAGGCACTGCCATGTTCGCGCTTCTGGCCCTGGCAGGCGACCTGGGATGCTCTGCCGGTCCCACGCTGGTGGGTCTGGTGTCAGGGGCGGCAGAGGGGGGCATGAAATCCGGACTGGCTGTGGCTGCCTGGATCCCGGCTGTGCTGGTATTGGGGCTGCTCCGTGTCATGCGTGGGGGACGAAAAAAGGAATATAATCAATAATTGGATAATATGGGGAGGGGATTTTCAAGGTAATTTGTAAATAACTGTATGCTTCCATAAAATTTTACACATACTTTACATAGACTTTACATTGGGAGCGGGAAGCCATATTGACGATATATGAAATATCCCGTATAATGAGTATGTGTTAAGAATAAGTAAAGATTTGATAAACAACAGGAAAAGAGGCTACAGATTATCATGAAATCCGCCCACCTGAATGGACGCCGCAACTGTGCGATATAGAAGGCATGACCTGCGATCTTTTAACCGAAGATGGCGGGCCCTGCCTTATTTTTGCGCCATTTTTACCTGGGCATTCCGGTATTATCCATATAATGATAATGTAGGGGCTTTCCTATCCTCTTAAACAAAAGGAGAAAACACATGGGAGTAGAATTGGTATTAAGCCTGCTTGGAGGTCTGGCGCTGTTCATGTACGGCATGCAGATGATGAGCAGTAATCTGGAGGCGGTGGCCGGCAACCGGATGAAACAGATATTGGAACGTCTCACAGCCAACCGCTTTTTGGGTGTGCTGGTGGGAGCGGGGATAACGGCTTTAATCCAGTCCTCATCGGCAACCACGGTCATGACGGTGGGGTTTGTTAATTCCGGCCTGATGACACTTAAGCAGGCTGTCTGGATCATCATGGGAGCCAACGTGGGTACCACCATTACCGGACAGCTGATTGCCCTGGACATCGGGGCCCTTGCGCCGCTGATTGCATTTGTGGGCGTCATGCTCCTGATTTTCATGAAGAACAAAAAGGTCCAGCATGTGGGCGGCATCATTGCAGGTATCGGCGTGCTGTTCATCGGAATGGGGATGATGAGCGATGCCATGGTCCCGCTCCGGGATTCCCAGACATTCATCCATATGGTAACCAAGTTCTCCAATCCCATCCTGGGAATCCTGGTAGGCGCTGTGTTCACGGCGGTAATCCAGTCTTCCTCAGCCTCCGTCGGTATCCTCCAGGCGCTGGCAATGGGAGGGGTGATTGATATCCACAGCGCGGTGTTCGTGCTCTTCGGACAGAACATCGGTACCTGTATCACGGCTCTTTTGGCAAGCGTGGGAACGAGCAGGAATGCCAAGAGGACAACGGTCATCCATCTGATGTTCAATGTGATTGGAACCACGCTGTTTGTGGTCCTGTGCATCCTTACGCCGTTTACGGATTTCGTGGCAGGCCTGACCCCGGGCAACCCGGTGGCGCAGATTGCCAATGTCCATACGATATTCAATGTAAGCACCACTCTGATTCTGCTGCCCTTCGGCACCCTGCTGGAGCGGATTGCCATTGCAATCCTTCCTGACAGGCAGGTTCCTGTGAAGGATGCGGACCGGTGGTTCGAGGACCTTATGGCTTCCAAACATCATCTGGGCGTGTCTACCATTGCAATTAACCAGATCCATGATGAGATTACCCTTATGATGGATGTGGCTGCCAGGAATGTATCGGAAAGCTTCATGGCGGTTGCCAACGGGACTGGCAAGGAGGGAATCCAGGGGATTGAGGAGAGGGAAGATGAGATTGACCTTAGCAATGTAAGGATTTCCAAGAAAATATCCAAAATCCTGGTACTGGACCAGACGCCAAAGGATGTGGATACTTTAAACCGTATGTATTCCATTCTGGGAAATATCGAGCGGATTGGGGACCACGCCATGAACCTGGCTGAGTACGCGGAAACCATAGAGCAGAAAAACCTGACATTTTCCGGTTATGCCAGGAAGGAGTTCCAGACTATGGAAGAAACCTGCAGGGAGGGCATGGAGCTTCTGCGCATGGCTGCAGAAGGAAATCCGGAATTTAAACTGTCGATGGCGGAGGAGATTGAACAGCGCATTGACGATATCACCCTGAAGTTCCGCCAGAACCAGATTGACCGTATGAGGGACGGGAACTGCAATGTGGAATCCTCCATCCTGTATTCGGAAATGCTGACGGATTATGAAAGGATCGGGGACCATATGCTGAACATTGCCCAGGCCTATGCTGCCATTGAATGGTCTGGGGACAGGGGACAGACAGCGGCGGCGATTGCTTAAGGACATGGCTGCATGGCATGTCCGGAATAAAAAGAACGGCTTTCAGGAAAATAGATTCCTGAAAGCCGTTCTTTTATGGGTGTGCGCCCGGCGGCGCACGTTTCTAACCGGAAACTCACGGCTGCTTCTTTGTTGCGGTAGGAAGGTTCCAGCAGTACCTGGTGGCCAGCATTCGTATCAGGATGACCAGCAGCGCGCTTATGATCATGGACGCATCCCCTGTGATCCAGTCAGCCAGGAACACATAACACAAGGCCCCTGCAATGGATGCGCTGGCATACACATGCTTGCGCAGGATATAGGGGGTCTGGCCCGCCATGATATCCCTGAGTACACCGCCCCCGACCCCGGTAAGCACACCCAGGAAAACGGACAGGAAATGATAGTCCCCATATCCTGCCAGCACGGCTGTATCGATTCCTGTAACCGTAAATGCCGCCAGCCCCACGGCGTCAAAAATGTTCATCATTTTCTCATAGGAGGCAATGTAACGGCTCTCCAGTATCCTCTGGTTTAGCCTTACGACGATGAACAGTGCAAGGACGGTTATGAAAGCAGCCATCACATAGACCGGGTTCATGAAAAGGCCGGGCGGGACATTGCCCAGTATGATATCCCTGAGCATACCGCCTCCCACCGCGGTGGTGACGCCAAGGACCACGACGCCTAACAGATCCAGCTGCTGCTTGATGGCCACCATGGCGCCGGAGGAGGCAAAGGCAACGGTTCCTATTACCTCGATAATGAAAAAGATTGATACATGAAATTCCATAAGATTCATTCTATCCTTCGTACTGTTTATTGAATACAGCAGGAAAATCCTATAACAGGAAAATGTTGTGCTGCCTGCACATTTCCCTCATATCCTTTGGCCAGATACTGGCCTGTACCTCGCCGATATGGGCGCGGTCCAGTAAAAGCATGCACAGGCGTGACTGTCCGATTCCGCCGCCGATGGTGTAGGGCAGTTCGCCGTTTAAGAGCATCTTATGGTAGGGAAGGCTTCTGCGCTCTTCGCACCCGGCCTTTTTAAGCTGTTCCTCCAGGGCTTTCTCATCCACGCGGATTCCCATGCTGGAAATCTCCAAGGCGCAGTTTAAGTGTTCAAACCAGAACAGGATATCACCGTTCAGGCTCCAGTCATCATAGTCAGGCGCCCGCCCGTCATGGGGCATACCGCCCGCAAGCCTGTCGCCGATCTGCATCAGGAACACACATCCATGCTCCTTTGTGATCAGGTTCTCCCTCTCCTTGGGAGTGCTGTCAGGATACAGATCCTCCAATTCCTGGGTGGTGATGAAGAAAATGTCCTTGGGAAGGTGCTTTACCGCTTCTGGATATTTGTACCACACCTCGTGCTGCATGTGCTTGATGATCTTGAATATCTCACGGACCGTGTCCATCAGGGTATCCAGGTTCCTCTGTTCCTTTGTAATCACACGTTCCCAGTCCCACTGGTCCACATAGCAGGAGTGCAGGTTATCCAGCTCCTCATCCCTGCGGATTGCGTTCATGTTGGTGTAAAGGCCTTCACCGGGTTTAAAGCCGTACTCCTTAAGGGCCATACGTTTCCACTTGGCAAGGGAGTGGACAACCTCCAGGGTCTCGCCGGGAAGACCCAGCATATCAAAGTCCACGGGCCTCTCCGTGCCGTTCAGGTTATCGTTAAGACCGCTGCTGCGCTCCACGAACAGGGGGGCGGAAATCCTCTCCAGGTGCATTTCCCGTCCCATCTCTTTCTGGAACGTGTCACGTATGTATTTGATTGCGTCCTGTGTCTCCCGGATGGTAAGCCGGGGGTCATAGTTTTCAGGTAAAATCAGTTCCATCTAAATGATCCTCCAATTATCGATTTACATATGTTTCTTATGGTATCATTAATGGGAAAAAGGTGCAAGGGCTAAAAATAAAAAACTATTCAAATAAATCCATGAGTTTTTTGCGCATTTTCCTGCGCCGCTCCCCGGTGCCTTCCTTATCAATGGAAAAGATGCCATCCGTCTCATTGATCATATCCCCTTCCTTTACGGCTTCCGGCAGCTGTTCCAGCGGAATGGATACCATTGCCTTCTGCTCGTTTTCACATATGGCCAGACCTTCCTCCAGCCGGTCGATGATGTATTTCATGTAAACCTCCTGTTGCATGTTGGGCTGATTATGGGTTGCATTGTTTGCAGGGCGCGTATCCCTGGCTGATAAGCCCGTCCCTTGTGCCGGTATATTCCTTCCGGTTCCTGTCCTGGATCTGTTCCGAAGAGGGGCAGCCGGGCAGGTGGAATTTCATGGTGTTGGTATTGAGTATATAAGTGGACTGCTGGGCCGGGGAAGGCTGGGCGCCGGCGTCCTTCTGTGTGCCGGGAACATCCCAGGTGATGTGGGTCCCGTCGCTGGATGCGGTGATGGTGCCGTCCTCATCCGTGCGGAATATCCGGCATCCCGCCTTCTCCAGTTTTTCCATGGTCTCTTTATGGGGATGTCCGTAGGAATTATCCTTTCCGCACTGGATTACCACGTAGGAGGGCGATACCGCCTTCAGGAAGGTGCTGGTGGTGGAGGTGCTGCTTCCGTGATGGCCTGCCTTCAGCACATCTGCCTTCAGGGGCATGCCGCTGTCCAGCATGTCGGACTCGGCCTGGGATTCAGCGTCCCCGCACATGAGGAAGCTGTTGCTGCCATAGGTGAGCCGGATTCCCACGGACCAGTTGTTTAAATCATTTCCATAATCCTTTACCGGTGCGACAATGGTGAAGGATGCGTTCCCGAGGCCATAGGTGTCGCCGGGAACCGGTTTGGTGATTTTAAGCCCCTTGTTGGAGACTGCGTTCAGCACATCCTCAAAGGTGCGTGTGGTGTGCTCCACCGGAGGAAGGATGACCTTGCCCACGGTGAACTCCTCAATGACCTTATCCAGCCCCCCTATGTGGTCAGAGTGGGGATGGGTGCCGATGACATAATCAAGGGTGGTGACCCCGGCCTGCTTCAGATAGGAAACAACGGTGTCCGCCTGGTCATTTTCACCTGCGTCAATCAGCATGTAATGTCCGTCAGATCCCGCCAGTATACTGTCACCCTGGCCCACGTCAATATAGTGCACCGTCAGATCCTGTCCTGTCCCGCCTGCCTGTGTGGCCGGAGGGACCGCGGATGGGGACGGGGAGGAGGAACAGCCGCCTGCCAGCACGGCAATCATCATAAGCATGCTAATTATCAATAATCGGATATGGTTGTGTCGGGTCATTTTAATGTCAGCCTTTCTGTCGGTTTTATTTCAGTTGTTCCATGGCCTGGATGAAGGCCTCATCCCACTGGGGATGGATTCTTTTTAAGGATATAGGCCGCCCTTCCCTGTTTAAGAAGCAGTGGCTGCTTTCACCGGATGCCATAAGCTTGCCGCTTGCCGCGTCCCGCATTTCATATTCCAGGGTCATGCGGATTGCGTTGTAAGCTTTGATGCTGACCCTGATGCGGATGCGGTCATCAAAATGCACCATGTTCCTGTACTGGCAGCGGACTTCCAGGACCGGGCTCATGATTCCGGCATGTTCCATGGCACGGTATCCGCATCCCATCTGTTCCATCATGTCAATCCTGGCTTCCTCCATCCAGCGGATGAAGTTGGAATGATGGACGCATCCCATCTGGTCTGTTTCGTAATATTGGGCATGATGCTCATATTCTTTTATCATTCTTACCTCCTGGTCTTGTGGTATCTTACGCGCGGCCGGCCCTTGCGGCGGCTGTGCGGCTGTACGGGCAGCGTGGCGCAGTTATTGGTATCTCATTGCGCAACACTCCCTAGTATATCGCAGGCAGCATAATTCGTAAAGTCCCTGAAATACCGGAAATCATGACAGCGCAGATGCAAAAAACATGGAATGGATTTGAAATACGCTGTATATTTTTGGATAAGCCTACATATACTGGTAATAAATGGGCCTACAGAATGAACCCATGGCCTTAAAAATAAAATCAGAGAAAAGGAGCATATTGCTATGGCACGGGGAGTAAGGAAAACACCGATTGAAAAACTGCAGGGGGAGCTTGCTGAGGTGCGGGCATCCATTGCACAGTATGAGAGCTGTCTGGAGACAATGAGGGAAAAGGAAGGTTATCTGGAAGAACAGATTCAATTGGAAGAGTTTAAGGTTGTCAACGAAATGCTGCGTGAACGTGATATGACCATGGAAGACTTAAAGGAAATGCTGTCATCCGGGACAGAGGACAGCCTGAGCGCCTGACATGGTATACAGCCCGGGATTTTTGTGATAAAATAAATAAAAAATCTCAAGTGGAGGTACAAAAGATGGTGGAAGTGACTCTGGGAAGCACTGGCATTACTGTGAATAAGAATGGTTTCGGCGCCCTTCCTATCCAGCGTATATCGGATGAGGACGCCGTATATCTGGTGAGAAAGGCATATGAGGGAGGAATCACATTTTTTGATACGGCCCGGTGCTATACGGACAGTGAGAAGAAAGTGGGGATGGCGCTGGAAGGAATCCGGGACAAGGTATTTATAGCCACCAAGACCATGGCGGATACCGTGGAGGATTTCTGGAAGGACTTAGGAACTTCCCTGGAAAATCTCAGGACAGACTACATAGATTTATATCAGTTCCACAATCTGTCCTTCTGTCCAAAGCCAGGCGATGGGACCGGGCTTTATGAAGCAATCCTGGAGGCCAAGGCCCAGGGGAAGGTGAGACATATCGGCATCACGAACCACAGGCTGGCTGTTGCCAATGAAGCCATTGATTCCGGGCTTTATGAGACGCTGCAGTTCCCGTTCTGTTATCTGGCAACGGATAAGGATTTGGAGCTGGTAAGCAGATGTAAGGATGCCAATATGGGCTTCATTGCAATGAAAGCCTTATCCGGCGGCCTGATTAATAATTCCCGGGCAGCCTATGTATATCTGGCACAGTTTGACAATGTACTTCCCATCTGGGGGGTCCAGAGGGAGAAGGAACTGGACGAGTTCTTATCCTATGTCCAGAATCCTCCGGTGATGACAAAGGAACTGGAGGAGCTGATTGCCCGCGACAGGGAGCAGCTTCAGGGCGAATTCTGCCGCGGCTGCGGATACTGCATGCCGTGTCCGGTAGGGATTGACATCTGTAACAGCGCCAGGATGTCCCTGATGATCCGACGCGCCCCGTCCCAGGCCCAGCTTACCCCTGAGGCCCAGGCGCAGATGAAGCTGATTGAGCAGTGCCTCCACTGCGGACAGTGTAAGGGGAAATGTCCATACGGGCTGGATACGCCGTCTTTGCTTGAGAAGAATCTGAAGGATTATCTGGAGATATTGGACGGGAAGGAGTATTAGTATGTGTCCGTGAGGGAATGGACCTTACGGATCATGTAGGGACAATGTCCTTCGGACAGGCCATGGGGCCGGGAACGTGGAAGATGATTGAAGATGGAAGAAAATGATGTACATGGGTCCGGCTTCCAAGATAAAATAAGGGCAGGGGCTGCGCGGTATTTTAATCATACCTCGCGCCCCTGCTTTTTATCCTTCATTTATCCTCTGTAACGGTTGATGCATGCAAATATCTCCTGAACCCTGGGCATACAGAGTCCCATGGCTGCATAGGAGGAATCGCTGAGTGCACTCAGGCCGCCCTTTGCCACTTCCTTCTGCACGAGCGCAACCGTGTCAGCAACCGTATAGCGTTCCAGAAGCTGGTGCTCTACGCAGTACCGGAGTATCTGGGCAAGCGTGTTGGTCTGCTCCGGGTCGATGAGCTGTTCCACAAAACGCAGGTCCACCGGTGACTTGCCTACCTGAAGGGAGTCCTTTCCGTAGACCTTTACCTTGATGCGTTCGTCACGTCCGCCGGAATCAGACGGACCGTGTCCGCGCTGCCCGCCCCGGCCGTAGGAGGAACCGCTCCGGCCCCGGCCGTAAGAAGAACCGTCCTGGCCGTAAGAAGAACCGCCCCGGCCGTAAGAAGAACCGCCCTGGCCATAGGAGGAATCCCCCCGGCTGTAAGAAGAACCGTCCCATCCGGTTGATTCGCTGCGGGCTGCATTTCCATTGTTCCCTGTAAAAAGCTTCCGGCCTTTCTGGGGAATGGAGAATCCGGGGGCGCGGGTTATGGGTTCTGTTCCATAGGACGCGCAGAATGCCTTTGTCCTGTCTGTGATGTCATATGGTTCATAGCAGTCCATCTGAAGGATGGTGTCCGCAATATAGAAATAGGCGCCGGAGCTGCCCGCAACCATGACCGTGGATATGCCGGACTTTTCGTACAGATCCCTGGCCCGCTCAATGAACGGGGTGATAGGCTCCTTGGAACGGCTGATGATCTTCTGCATCAGGTCATCCCGCACCATGAAGTTGGTGGCGGAGGTATCCTCATCAATCAGGAAGACACGGCTGCCTGCCTCCATGCCCTCAATTACGGCAGCTGCCTGGGACGTGCTTCCGCTGGCATCCTCGGTGGAGAAGCACCGCGTGTCCTTTTTGTTGGGCAGGTCATTGATGAACAGGGAAATATCCGTGTTGCGGATGCTGCGCCCATCCTCGGCCCGCAGTTTCATGGCAGTGCTGTCCGTAATCACATATTCCCGTCCATCCCCGGCAATGTGGTTATAGACCCCGGATTCCAGGGCCTTGAGCAATGTGGATTTGCCGTGATAGCCGCCGCCCACAATGAGGGTGATGCCGCGTTTCAGCCCCATGCCTGTAATGGCGCCGTGATGGGGAAGGTTCAGTTCCACCCGCATGGACTGGGGGGATACAAAGGGGACGCTTCCCCTCATGGGTCTGCTGGAAATCCCGCTTTCCCTGGGCAGGATGGCCTCATCGGCCACAAAGGATACCAGGTCCAGCCGCCCAAGTTCCTCACGGATGAACTGCTGGTCCTCGGCCAGGTCAATCACGGATTTTACCTCACCGGGCCTGCGGTTCTTAAAGTAAAGTACGCTTTTAGCACATCTGGGAAGGAAGTCAAAGAGAATCTTAATAAGCTCCCCTGAATTAATGGTCCTTCCATTGGCCGGGAAACCGCATTCAAAGCGGACGGTTATTCCTTTGGCATTGCACTCACAGGCAGTGCGGCTTAACACCTCGGGGCCGGGATGGCTGGTGGTGATGAGCCCGCTTTTACCGGAACCCTTTGCCTTAAAATTATATTTTGCAATCTCCTGGTAGAACTGCCTTACCAGATAATCCTCAAGGGCTGTCTGCTTCCAGGGCGTATTAAAGTAATCCGCCGGATATCCCGCCTTCTGGTGGGGTATGAAGACGCTGAGCTTGGAAGGGGAGGCAAAGGGGTCCCCCTGCACATGGTCAATGGTCAGGACATAATCGCTGAAATCGTAGGATCCCCTGGCGTCCTTGTAGGCCGGATAGCTTCTCCGGTCAATGGACTCTAAAAGCTTTCTTAAATCTGGCGCTGATTTCGTCATTTATAATCACCTCTTGGTCCGCAGGGACATGGCTGTGCCTGTGGCCGCTTTCTTAATTTAATCTGTTTTTAATCCATTATATTTTAATGCACGGAACAGGAAAATGCAACCGGATATATGGATTTCACCGGCGTTGAACAATACCTCCGTTTATGGTATGATGGTTTGCATAAAAAGCAGGAAAGAAAGTGAAGCACTTATGATGGAAGAAATAAAAAAGCAGCTGACAGATGCCCTTACGGGCGCTGAAAAAGTATTGATTGGAATCGGCGGTGAGTGGAAACTCAGGGAGGACGGCAGGGACATAAGGGAGCGGAGCCTTGGTGACAGTGCCCAGGCCGGGCTGAAGGAAGCGTATGATTCCTTATACGCCCTTGTAAAGGACAAGGATTACCATGTGGTTACCACCCTGACGGACGGAGCCATCTATGAAACGGATTTCAATCCGGGCCGGGTGGTGGCGCCCTGCGGCAACATCCACTGGCGCCAGTGCTCCAATGCCTGTACCAAGGACATATGGGAGGAAGGGGAAATACCGGACGATATCTGTCCTCATTGCGGCGCGCCGCTTACCGGCAATACCCTAGATTCAGGCAATTATATAGAGGAGGGGTACCTGCCCCGCTGGGAAGCTTACAAGAAATGGCAGACTGGCACATTGAACCGGGCCCTTGTGATCCTGGAACTGGGAGAAGGGTTTGGGACCCCGACGGTCATGAGATGGCCATTTGAAAAGATTGCATTTTTTAACCAGAAGTCCCTGTTTTTCAGGATTCATGAAAGCTTTTACCAGATACCCAGGGAAGCCCAGGAACGTGCATATGGAATCCACTGCAATTCCGTGGATTTCATCCGGGATTTAGCAGGAATTTAAAAAACATATTGCCTTTATTACGTTACCATGCTAAAATGTTAAATCATAGGAGCGAGGTTAAAAATATGATTGCCATAATTGATTATGACGCAGGCAACCTGCGCAGCGTAGAAAAAGCACTGATATCCCTGGGAGAATCACCGGTCATCACAAGGGATGGGAAGACCATACTGGATGCGGACAAGGTCATCCTGCCTGGAGTGGGGTCCTTTGGCGATGCCATGGGCCGCCTGCGCCAGTATGGCCTGGTGGATGTGATCCATGACACGGTGGAAAAGGGAACCCCCTTTTTAGGAATCTGCCTGGGACTGCAGCTCTTGTTCGGAAGCAGTGAGGAGAGTCCGGGAGTGGAAGGACTTGATATCCTTCCTGGCCGCATCCTCAAGATACCGGACTGCCCGGGGCTTAAGATTCCCCATATGGGATGGAATTCCCTGGACATAAAGCCGGAAGCCAGGCTGTTTAAGGGGATTGGGAATGGGGCGTATGTATATTTTGTACATTCCTATTATCTGAAGGCGGAGGATGAAGCCATTGTGGCGGCTTCCACGGAATACAGCACCCATATACACGCGGCGGTTGAGCGGGATAATGTGTTTGCCTGCCAGTTCCACCCGGAAAAAAGCAGCCAGGTGGGGCTTACCATATTAAAAAATTTCATCGAACTGTAGGAGAGTGCTATGTTTACAAAGAGAATAATCCCATGCCTGGATGTGAATGAAGGGCGTGTTGTAAAGGGCGTGAATTTTGTGAACCTGCGGGACGCAGGGGACCCGGTGGAGATAGGCGCCGCCTACGATAAGGCCGGTGCGGACGAGCTGGTATTCCTGGACATCACTGCTTCCTCGGACAACCGGAATACGGTGGTGGACATGGTGCGCAAGGTGGCGGAAACCGTGTTCATCCCCTTTACTGTCGGCGGAGGCATCCGCACGGTGGAAGATTTCCGCATGCTTTTGCGGGAAGGCGCTGATAAGATTTCCATTAATTCCTCAGCCATTGATAACCCGCGGCTTATCAGCGATGCGGCGGATAAGTTCGGGCGGCAGTGCGTGGTGGTGGCCATTGATGCCAGGCGCAGGCCGGACGGGTCGGGATGGAACATCTTCAAGCACGGGGGCCGTGTGGATGTGGGCATTGACGCCGTGGAGTGGGCCATGAAGGCCGACCGGATGGGCGCAGGGGAGATCCTTCTCACCAGCATGGACTGCGATGGGACCAAAGCCGGGTATGATAACGAGCTGACTTCCCTGATTGCGGAAAATGTCTCGGTGCCAGTCATTGCATCGGGCGGGGCAGGCACAAAGGAACATTTCCATGAAGCCCTGACAAAGGGGAAGGCGGATGCAGCCCTTGCGGCGTCCCTGTTCCATTATAAGGAATTGGAGATAAGGGACCTTAAAGAGTATCTGGCCGGGAAGGGGATACCGGTCCGGCTGTAAGGCGGGTTTGGATTACAGGGCGGCGGCGCCTGGCAATGGTGCCGCCGCCCTGTCCGTGCTTTTGCCTGCAACCATATTACGGTTCTGAAACCATATTTCCGTCTTAAAACCATATTTCCGTCCGGAAACCGTATTTTCGTTTTTCTTTGACAAATATTTTGTATATATCCGTTGTTTCCTTTGTATTCCTATGCTAAAATATGAAAATATGGATAAACATGTAGAAGAAAAGGAGATGCAGGAGATGGCCGCGATATCCAATGACTGGCTGCAGCCCTTAAGTGGCGAGTTTAAGAAAGCATATTATAAAAAGCTGTATCAGACCGTAAAACACGAATATGAGACAAGGAAGATATTCCCGGCGCCGGATGATATATTCAATGCATTTGCATTTACGCCTCTGGCGGATGTAAAGGTGGTCATCCTGGGGCAGGATCCTTATCACAATGACGGACAGGCCCACGGCCTGTGTTTTTCCGTAAAGCCGGATGTGGAGGTCCCGCCGTCCCTGGTGAATATATATCAGGAGCTTCACGACGACCTGGGGTGTTACATCCCCAATAACGGATATCTGAAGAAGTGGTCGGACCAGGGCGTCATGCTCCTTAACACCGTACTGACCGTGCGTGCCCACCAGGCCAATTCGCACCATGATATTGGGTGGGAGCAGTTTACGGACGCCGCCATCCGGATTCTCAATGAGCAGGACCGTCCCATGGTATTCATCCTGTGGGGAAGGCCGGCCCAGTCCAAGAAACCCATGCTGACCAATCCAAAGCATATGATACTGGAAGCGCCTCATCCAAGTCCGTTATCCGCGTTCAGGGGATTTTTCGGCAGCAGGCCTTTTAGCAGGACCAATGCATTTCTTGAGGAACATGGTCTGGCGCCGGTGGACTGGCAGATTGAGAATATATAAAACAGGTATAGTGACGCATAAGATTACATAAAATGTACAGCATACAGCCTTGGCATCCATGTAAGGGGCATGATGCGGGAATTACAGGCAAAGATGCGGTAAGGAGAATTTATGACTTTAGTTGAAGTGTTGAAGATAATTGTATTGGGAATCGTGGAGGGATTCACGGAATGGCTGCCCATAAGCAGTACCGGGCATATGATACTGGTGGATGAGATTATCAAGCTGAACCAGCCGGATGCGTTTAAGGACGTGTTCCTGGTGGTCATCCAGCTGGGGGCAATCCTGGCAGTGGTGGTCATGTATTTCCATAAACTGAATCCTTTCAGCCCCAGTAAGAGCAGCAGGCAGAAGGATGCGACCTGGTCCCTGTGGATTAAGATTGTCATTGCCTGCATCCCCGCAGCCGTCCTGGGACTTTTGCTGGATGACTGGATGGAAGCCCATCTCTTTAATGCGTATGTGGTGTCTGCTGCCCTGATTATATATGGTGTGCTTTTCATTGTCCTGGAGAACAGCAGCGTGTGCGCCAATCCGAGTATTAACAAGGTTGGGCAGATTTCTGCAAAGACAGCGTTCTTTATCGGCATGGTCCAGCTTCTGGCCCTGATTCCTGGAACCTCCCGTTCCGGTTCCACCATCCTGGGAGCCATGGTGCTGGGGTGTTCCAGGGGAGCTGCCGCGGAGTTTTCATTTTTCCTTGGAATCCCGGTCATGTTTGGAGCAAGCCTCTTAAAGCTGGTAAAATATTTCATGGCTGGCAATGTGTTCACAGGCCCGCAGGTGTTTTACACAATCCTGGGCATGCTTATAGCGTTCGTGGTATCCATCTATTCCATCCAGTTCCTGATGAGCTATGTGCGCAAGCATGACTTCAAGTTCTTTGGTTATTACAGGATTATATTGGGAGTGATTGTGCTGGCTTATTTTGGGATTACGGCGCTGGCCAGCTAGAGCGTGTTTATTCTATTCAGACATTGGTTTGATACGGTTATACTGAAACCTTTTGTACCGCCCTGGAAACAGGGCGGTCTTTTTGGTTGTGCGCGCCATGGCCGCCCTCCAACGGCAGAACAGTGGATGGATGACCTGGGCGGTAATAATTGACGGCATAAGACAAGGAATGCTATACTGGGAAGGAAAGAGGGAGGGGTTGGAAATGTCTGTTATCGATAGGATAAAAATCATCATAGAATCAAGAAAAACTAATTTACGGATAGGTTACGCCATATCACAAAATACTTTGGTTGAGAACGAAGACCAACTCTGCCGGTTATTATGCCGCATATTTGACGAAGAACAAAAAGAAATTGATAAAGAGCATCAGAAACCGTTTGTGACAGATGACTATGAAAAAGGCATCATGTCCTTTGCCATAGATTTGGACCAGGCATTATTCCGGAATCAGGGGGAAATAGCGTCTGCTAAAACATACAGAACGCTTTATACCAGAAGGCACATGGCCTATGCCTTTTTTCACAATCTGGATAACTTAGAAGACGGAGAAACAGTGTATATGCAAAACGTCCCAGAGCTGGTTCATACTGCCTTTCCGGCTTTGATAGAGTTTTATCGGAATTTTATAGGGAAGTTTGCTGATAATGAAGAGGCAATCCGGTTAATGTGCAGGTTTTACCCCAAAGGAAACATACCCAAGCTTTCCGGGGACAGGACGGCAGAGGCGCTTTTTACGCATATCCGGCATGCGGGTTCTTTGAAGGACCGTGGATATGCTTATCATGGGATTGAGATGATTAAGAAATACATCCGCAATGTTCCAGTGGCGGTTCTGGATAATGTCCTGAAACAGTATCGTATGTATGGAATTATTAATGATACGGTTTACCGCCATCAGATTCATGCGATTATAACAACGTCTTCGTTATCCGATGCTAGACAGAAAGAGTATAAATTCTGGTATCTGGACTCCCTGATTCTTGTAGATATCCTGAATAAAACCTTATATAAGAAGCTGCAGTCGGAAACGGAAGACGTGGAAAGGGCATTTCTTGGGGATATAAACCTGGATACGGATACTCTGGAAGTCTTTGAAAATCCACGGGGATATTGGGGGAATGGCGGGATTGGAAACCGGTCATTTTATCTGAATGATATTTTGGAGTATACTATCTCTTTATATAAAGGTAATGTGACTGTATTAAATAAGAACGCTCATGTCAAGGAAGATTTTCCTTTTGACATTGGAGACTGGCGGTTGGATGGCTACTACGGACGGCAGGAGGAACAGAAACTTTACGGTGTTGTTCATGGCAGTTCGGGGGAGAAAATCAATTATAGACAGATGATGTTTTCGCTGCTTTACCTAAACCGATATCACGGGATGGAAGAACAGCAGATTGATTTTGACCATCGGTATCATTACGATATCCGGAGAAAAAAATTACAGTTAAGCCAGGAGAAGGGGAGACGGATCCATCATTTTTATGGAAAGGCCGTGTCCTCCCTTTCCTGCATTGTGGGAAAGAACGGAAGTGGCAAATCAAGCACCGTGGATTTCCTGAGGGGAACATTCCTAAGGCTGTTAAAGCTGATGGAGGAAACCGATATCATATTGGAGGATGGCTTCATTCAGAAAGATGCGGTCCGGGATTATCATATCTTAGAGGAGTATACGGAGTTCCTGGTGGTGTTCCGCCTGGATGATGACGCATATTATGTGACGAATATAGACGGACTTAGGGTGGATCAGGCCATACCTTTAAAACCTTTTAATAGGGGAATCATCAGAAGCTTCAATGAATTCAGCAAGCTGTTCTATTTCTCCGGTTTGTTGAAGAATGATTTAGAACCTTTTGCGGACACGGCGCAAAGAGGGGATGGGAAGAACGGCGGCAAGCAGGAACAGGCAGTGATGTTGGATGACTTTAAGCAGTATGATTACTCTGAAATGGGAAGCTTTACGGAGAAAATCACGTGCTGGAAGGAAGGGATGGCAGGGAATGAGGATTATATCAATAAGGAGTTATGTTACCAGTTTACCTTTCTGAAATGCATGGGACAGGATAGGGTGAACC
This sequence comes from Enterocloster sp. OA13, assembly GCF_022440595.1. Lineage (NCBI taxonomy): Bacteria > Bacillati > Bacillota > Clostridia > Lachnospirales > Lachnospiraceae > Enterocloster > Enterocloster sp. OA13. Next base: position 450,532 of record NZ_JAKNTF010000001.1, read on the forward strand.
GTCTGCTGGATTTAAAGGCAGATAAGGTATTCCATGTGAGGAGGGTGATGTCAGAAGATAAAAATGAGGCAGAAGAACAGTTTACCCTGGGTCAGATTGAAAATAACCATGAAAAGGTCAAAAGCCTGCTGGAAAAGTTTGTACATTGTCCGGATGCAAAGATAGAATATTTCTCATCCGGGGAGTATGCAAAATTTGCATTTCTGGCAAGGCTGTTCTGGATGCTTGAAGGCCGTCAGTATGAGAAAACGTTTTATGAGGAATTGGTGGGTAAGAATATCTTTGGCAGTGAGGAAACGCTGCTGCCGGGGGAGACGGCTATGATTTTTATTGACGAAGGGGAGGTATATTATCACCCGGAGTGGCAGAGATGTTATATTGATACGCTTTTAAACATGATAAATGAAAAATTAAACCAGGAGCGGGTACAGATTGTGATTACAACCAACTCTCCTTTTATCCTGTCAGATGTATTAAGGGAAGACGTGGTTTATCTTTCAGGGGAAGAGGAGACAGCCGCGGAAATGCGGGAAAAGGAAATCACATTTGGACAGAATATCCACCGTCTGCTTCGCAGGAATTTCTTTATGGAAGCTACGATTGGGGAATATGCGAAGACAATGATCCAGGAAATGATAGGCGTTCTGCAGGGCGGGAGGAAGCGTAAGGCGGCAAGGATGGAAGATATCCGCACATTTTTGCACCAGTACTATTCCGAACTAGAGGACGGGGAGGAATGTGAGGCCATACAGGGATTGATTGACCAGATAGGAGAACCTGTTTATAGGGATAATCTGGAAAAACTTGTAAGCATATATAAGGCAGAAGATAAGGAATGGCAGATAAATGAGATGCAAAAGGAAATCCGGCAGTTGGAGGAAAGGATACAAAGGCTGAAGCATGATTAAGATTCATACATATACAAATGGATTCCAGGAGGAATATTTTGAGGCAGTACGAAAGAATGTCGGCATAGGGGACATGAAAGCAGTTGCAGCCAGCAGCAAAAAGTTCCTGCCCCTGGATTTTTTCACTGCAAAGGATGCAGAGGGCCGGTTCAGGGAATTGATTTTGGCCCCTTATAAAAAGCTGAAGGAGGCTGAGCAGTATATAAGGAAAAATAAAATGGCGGAAATGGAGGCAGAATGCCGTGACAATCATTCACCCCATAAGCCGCAATTAACGGATTTATATTATAGGTTATACAAAGCCTTTCGTGATGTGGCGAAGTCTGAGAAGGACGGGAAGTCGCTGCGGGTCAGGCTGGTAGGGAACACCGGATTGACGGTATGTCCGTATTGCAACAGGGATTATATTAATGCAAGGGCACGGAATGCATCCGGGGCGCAGCTGGACCATTTTTTCAGCCGCTCAAAGTATCCGGTTTTTGCAGTAAGCCTTTACAATCTGGTTCCGGCCTGCGGGAACTGCAACCGTATTAAAAGCGGAGGCAGCAAAGCGTTCGCCTCTCCCTTTGATGAGGAAATTAATTTCAACCAGGAAGTGAGATTTTCTTATAAAGCCAAGAAAGACGGGTACATCGTCAAAATTGAGACAGACAATGAATGCATGAAAAATAACCTTAAGCATATGAAAATCCGGGAGGCTTATGCAATTCATGAGCGCGATATTAAGATGATAATAGAGAAACAAATGGAATATTCCAAAAGCCAGATAGAAGAATTTCAGAAAATGTTTAAGGAGTTAAATGATTCGGGAAAAATCTATATAACAGAAGACGACGTGAAAAGGGCTGTTTTTGGACCGCCAATCAGCGAGGAAGATATGAAAACCCGTTCATTGGCTAAAATGTACCATGATATTTATGATAAATTGGGGATATACCCTGTTACAGCCCGGTCAGACAGCTGAGCCGCAAAAAAACAAGGTAAAGCACGGCTGTCCTTTGTAATGCGGCTGTTTAGGATTCCTGGAAGCAGAGAGGTACTGGAAATAAAAAGCATTTGTCATTTTGTACAAAATTAATTAAATGAATTAAACAATATGACGAAACGTAAAATTTTCCATAAATCCCATTGACATTTAGCTATTTTGACTATATTATTGAGTTACAAACTTGTGGTAAGCGGATAAGTACACAAACTCTCATAGGCCCAATCCCTTGCCACAATAATTGATTAATCAAATTAATAAATTAAACAAGAGTCAAAACAAGGAGGATGTAAGATTATGAAGTATTTCTTAGACAGTGCAAAGCTTGATGAGATCCAGTTAGCCTACAACACATTTGGTATTGACGGTGTTACCACCAACCCAAGGCATATCATGCTCAGCGGGAAACCGTTCCTCACAGCCATCCAGGGCATTGCGGACTGGATTAAGTCCGAAGGACTGGACGGATATGAGCGTTTCCCGGTCTCCGTTGAGATCAATCCCCATCTGGACGAGGCGGAGGCAATGCTGGCAGAGGCCAGGAAGATTGCAGCCATCAGCCCTAACTTCGTAATCAAGATCCCGGCAACCGAGGCAGGTGTCACGGCAGCCAGGAAGCTGGAGGCAGAGGGAATCAGGACCAATGTGACCCTGGTATTTTCTCCGGCCCAGGCCATCCTCCCGGCAAAGAACCATTCACTGTTCGTATCCCCGTTCATTGGCTGGAAGGAAGCCAACGGAGAGGACTGTAAGACATATATCCAGAATATTGTGGACATTTACAAGAACTACGGATTCTACGGAAAGACCCAGATCATCTGCGCTGCAATCCGGACACCAAAGCAGATTGTGGACTGCGCCGTGGCCGGGGCGGATATCATAACAACCGGACTGGCCGTGTATCAGGATACCATGAAGCATGCCTATACCAACCAGGGAATCGGCACCTTCATTGATGCATGGGATCATACGATTACAGAATAAAAGGAGCAGGACAGATATGAAGATAGGGTTTATCGGACTGGGAATCATGGGTGAGTCCATGAGTGAGAATATTGTAAAGAAACACAATGACACGGTGTACGTATTTGACTTTGTAAAGGAAAAGACAGAGCTTCTGGCATCCAAGGGAGCCGTGGCCTGCAGTGATTCCGTGGAACTGGCAAGGAATTCGGACGTAATCATTTCCATGGTGCCAAAGTCAGAGCATTCAAGGTCTGTGTACATGGGAATCCTGGACGTGCTGGATTCCACCAAGACCTGTATCGACATGAGCACCATCGACCCAAGCGTATCCGTGGAGATTGCCGGGATGGTGAAAAAAACTGGCGCCGGATTCATCGATGCACCGGTTGTCAAATCCAAACCCGCCGCCGTTGCAGGTAAGCTGGGAATCTATGTGGGCGGAGACAGGGAGACATACGAGGCCATGCGCCCCATCCTCCTTTACATGGGTGAGAATGTAAAGCACATGGGAGAGAACGGCAAAGGACTTGTGATGAAAATCTGCCACAATGCCCTGGTTTCCCAGATTCAGAACGGGGTCAATGAAACCATCAGCCTGGCGGGAAGGAACGGGATTTCCGTCATGGATTACGCGGAAGCCATTTCCTACGGCGGAGGCCAGAATTTCTATCTGGATTCCAAGAAGGGTGTGATAGAAAAAGAGGACTATACCACTGCATTTTCCGTGGAAAACATGGCCAAGGACGTGAATATCTGCATGAAGCTGGCAGAGGAATCCGGACTTTCCATGCCGGGTGAACAGGCGGCTGGCCAGGTTTATGAAAAGGCCCTGGAACAGGGATATGGGAAAGAGGATTTTTGTGCTACTATAAAGGTAGTGAGAGGCTGATCCGGAGAGAGGAAGGAAAGACGGAACATGGATAATACAATGATGGAACGCCTGAACCAGGTCAACGGCATTCCGGTCCGCCCTGTGGACTCCAAAGAGTTTGAGACATATGGACGGATTATAACGGGCTATGATTTTTCTGACCTGATATCATATATGGAGACAAAGTCAGACATCCCGGAGAACGGCAATATCTATCTGCCATCGGTTCCAGGGATGGAGGAGGCGCCTGTGACGGCCTGTCTGCGGGACGGCTTCTACGGCGGCATGGACATCCAGGTGGGATATTGCAACGGCAGGAACACTACATACAACGGATTTGAGTATCACAAGGGAAGCGAGATCAACATTGCAGTGACGGATTTCATGCTGGTGCTGGGGCATACATGGGAGATAAAGGACAACACATACAGGGTGGAGGACGCCAGCGTGTTTTTTGTGGAAAAGGGGACAGCCATTGAGATGTACCAGACCACGCTTCACTTATCCCCCTGCCGTGTGACGGACCAGGGATTTAAGGATATCGTGGTTCTTCCAAAGGGAACCAACACGCCATTAAAGAACCGGACGGCTCCGGCCACGGACGAGGAAAAGCTGCTTCTGCAATGTAATAAATGGGTCATTGCCCATCCTGACCGGGAACCCTTAATCCGGCAGGGCGCATTCCCGGGGCTTCTGGGAGAGAACAGGGAGCTTAGGTATTAAATCAGGCTTTAGGATTAACATAAACAATAAAACACCGCCCAGGTCCAACTTGTATCCTGGCAGATGGGGCTGGACCCGGGCGGCGTACAGTTGAGGCACGTGTACCATCAACGCATATCAATGGTATCACAACGGCCCGGCTGAGTATACAGGTAAATTGTACAAAATTAAAAAACGGGGGAATATTTATGGAACATTTAATGTTTACATTAGTGACGTTCATTTTTTTTACGGCCCTGGTGGGTGTGATATCTGCAAAGATAGTAAAGGGCGGGGATGACCAGAAGACGGCAAAGGGATATTTCCTTGCGGGAAGCGGTCTGGGCGGTACCTTCATCGCCGGTTCCATGCTGCTGACCAACCTTTCGGCCGAGAACCTGGTAGGGCTTTCGGGCCAGTCTTACGCAGCCAATATGTCGGGAATGGCATGGGAGGCAACGGCTGTGATTGCAACCATTGTCATGGCCTTTGTATTCCTTCCGCTGTATCTGAGGAAAGGCTATACCACGCTTCCTGAGTTCATGGAAGAGCGTTACGGCATCTTTGTGCGCAGGATGGTTTCCTTGTTCTTCCTGGTAGGATACCTGCTCATAGGCATTCCTGTCTGTCTGTACGCGGGGGCCATCGGTTTTAACCAGATATTTGACCTGTCGAGTATTTTCGGCATCAGTTCCCAGACAGCGCTTACCATCCTGATTGTATTGGTTGGCATTATCGGCGCGCTGTATGCTGTACTCGGAGGTCTGAAAGCAGTTGCCGTATCCGATACGATCAACGGCGTCCTGCTGGTAGCTGGTTCCCTTTTGGTGGTGATATTCGGATTCATCGCAGTGGGCAATGCCAAGGCGGACGGCGGTTTTGCTGCGGGCGTAAACTATGTGCTGGATAACAATTATATGCAGTTAAATGCCATTGGCGGCAAGAATGACCCGGTTCCCTTTGCATGTATTTTCACCGGCATGGTCCTGGCAAACCTGTTTTACTGGGGCACCAACCAGGTGCTGATCCAGAGGGCATTGGGCGCAAAGAACCTGAAGGAAGGACAGAAGGGCGTATTGATTTCCGGTTTCCTGAAGATGATGGTTCCCATGCTTCTGGTGCTTCCGGGCGTCATCGCTGCAGCCCTGGTTGGAACCGGTCTGGAGAGCAAGGATTTCGCATATCCCACATTGGTTGCCAGATCCCTTCCGTGGCCCGTGGTAGGATTGTTCTGCGCCGCGCTGTTCGGTTCCGTTATCTCCACTTATAACTCCTTCCTGAATGCGGCTTCCACCGTATTCATGGTAGATATCTATAAACCGATTTTCAATCCCGGATTGTCGGATGAGAAAACAGTGGTTTATGCAAAAAGGATTGGCTGGGGCTTTGCAGCATTTGCAATCTGCTTTACCCCGTTCCTTCAGGTCCTGAGCACTGGCCTTTATGACTTCGGGCGCAGCTTTACCGGATTTTACAACATCCCCATCATTACCCTGGTCTTAATCGGCATGTTCAGTAAAAAGGGTTCATCCATGGGGGCGGTTGCGGCATCCGCATGGCATGTATTCTTTTATTCAGGCTATAAGTTCTGGTTCAAATACATTGACATGCCTTTTACCAATGCAATCCTGGGCATCAACTATATGCATATTTACGCGATTTCGTTCGTCATCATGCTGGTCATCATTTTCGTATGTGCCAAGATACAGCCCAATGACAAGATATTTGACAACAGCACTCAGAAGAATGCCAGCTATGACATGACGCCGTGGGTACATAAAAATGCAGTTGCCATCTGGCTGGTTTCCTTCCTGGTATATGAGTATTTCCTGTTCTCACCCGCCGGCTTTGCCACACCGGACAGGAACATGGGCCTGATCGGCGGCGTGACCCTGGCTCTTGCGGCTGAGACCGTAATCCTCTATCTGATGGAGAAAAAAAAACGGGTAAGCGCAAACGCGTGCCAGACAGTGAATGCGGAAGGATAGGAAAATGATTTAAATCTCCCGCAAAGTGGGACGCACAGCTGGCGGAAGACAATTTCCAGACACGCCCTGGCACCGCCGGAGGGCGCTGGATGCTATCAATTACAGGCAAGGAGGTTTCATATGGAGTTTATTCGTAAGGAAATGGACTGGGAGTTAAATGCAAACGGCCGCAGCATACTGGAATGCAAAGGCAGCAAGCCCATGATTTACGTTGGATACGGGGAAGAATCCGTGGATATGTACAGGGGAAATTTTAAGATTGAGGACTATGTGGTGGAACGGCGTCCTTTACATGTGACCGGGATTACAGAAGGGCCGGAGGGCATTTCCATGGACATGGAAGGGCAGCTTACGCTTACGGTCAGGGTTGAGGGAGAGTGCGCGCTCCTCTCCTTTACCCAGGTGGATCCGCGCATCAACCGGTTCTGGTTCCGGGTGGAGGCGGATGAGGAAGAGTGCTGTTACGGCTGCGGCGAGCAGATGTCGTATTTTAACCTGAGGGGAAGGCATTTCCCTTTGTGGACCTCTGAACCGGGGGTGGGAAGGGATAAGACCACCTATGTGACCTGGCGCTCCGATGTGGAGAACAAGGCGGGAGGGGATTATTATAACACCAACTATCCGGAACCCACCTATGTCTCTTCCAGGCATTACTATCTCCATGTGGATTCCACTGCCTATGCTGATTTTGATTTCAGGAACAGGGAGTTCCATGAGCTGCAGATATGGGAAGTGCCTGCATCCATCCGCATAGAGGCAGCCCCCACCTTTGTGGAACTGCTGGAAAAGCTGACAGCATTCCTCGGGCGCCAGCCTGAACTTCCTGAATGGGTATACAACGGCCTGATCATCGGCGTACAGGGAGGCAATGAACGCTCCTTCGGACTTCTTGACAGGACCCTGGAAAAAGGAATCAAGGTGTCCGGCCTGTGGTGCCAGGACTGGTGCGGCAAACGTGTCACGTCCTTCGGAAAACGTCTTCAGTGGGACTGGCAGTACCATAAGGAAATGTATCCGGACCTGCCAAAGCGCATTGAGGAGCTTCACGCCAGGGGCATCCGGTTCCTTGGCTATATCAATCCCTATCTGGTCAATGACGGCGTCCTTTATGAAGAGGGGAAGGCAAAGGGCTACTTTGCCACCAAGGGGGATGGAAGCGATTACCTGGTGGATTTCGGCGAGTTTTACTGCGGCGTGGTGGACCTGACCAACCCGGACGCATATGAGTGGTTTAAGGACGAAGTGATTAAGAAGCACAGCCTGGACATCGGCATTGACGGCTGGATGGCTGATTTTGGGGAGTATCTCCCAACGGATGACTTAAGGCTTTACAGCGGTAAATCCCCCATGATGGAACACAACCGCTGGCCGGCCCTCTGGGCAAAATGCAACTACGATGCGGTAAAGGAAGAGGGCAGGCTGGGAGAGGTTGTATACTTCATGCGCGCCGGCGGAACCGGCAGCCAGAAGTACTGTACCCTTTTATGGGCAGGGGACCAGTCCGTGGACTTCACCATCCATGACGGCCTGGCAACGGTAATCTGCGCGGCCCTAAGCGCGGGCATGACCGGATGCGGACTGAGCCACAGTGATATTGGCGGCTATACCTCCCTGTTTGACAATACCAGGACAAAGGAACTGTTCTTAAGATGGTCCGAGATGGCCATGTTCACGCCGGTGATGCGCACCCATGAGGGGAACCGGCCGGACACGAATTTCCAGTACTATGAGGATGAGGACTGTATGGAGCAGCTGGCAAGACTGGTGGATATCTACACCATGCTGTCCCCGTACATGAAGGTCCTGGTTAAGGAAAATGCCGAAAAGGGCATCCCGGTGCAGCGACCGCTGTTCCTTCACTATGAGGAGGATGGGAAAGCATATGGCATCCAGTATGAATACCTGCTGGGACGTGACCTTCTGGTGGCCCCAGTCTACCTTGAGGCCAGGGAAGACTGGGATGTGTATCTTCCGGAAGGCGGATGGGTCCACCTGTGGACAGGGGATGTGTATCAGGGCGGCGATGTGAACGTGGAAGCGCCTCTGGGCTATACCCCGGCATTTTACCTGAAGGATTCATCGTACGCGCCTTTGTTTGAGGAAATCCGCAGGAAATATGGGACAGCGGCGTCCAGGGATTAAGGTGTGGATATGAGATACGCAGCATTTTTCCTTGTCATATTATTGTCCAACATCATCCAGGGAATCACAGGCTTTGCAGGGACCATCCTTGCAATGCCTCCCAGCCTGATGCTGGTAGGGTATAATACAGCCAAGCCGGTGCTTAACGTGCTGGGCCTGCTGTCCGGGATATACGTGTTTGCCGGGCACAGGAAGCATGTGTGCTGGGGCGAGCTTAAGAAAATCGTGGCCGTGATGGCAGTTGGGATTGTGGGAGGCATTTTCCTGAAAGGCTTTTTTGCGGGAAGGGAGAGGATGCTCTACGCTTTGCTGGGACTGTTTGTTGTCTGTCTGTCCGTTCAGGGGCTGTGGAAGCTTCGGATGGAAAGGCAGGAGGAGGCAAAGGGCCAGGCTGGAGGGCCGGATAAGGCAGGCGGGCAAGGAACGGAAAGGCTGCGGCCAGGTGGTGCTAAAGCCGTGGAGCCGCAGGCAGCAGGAACATTCAGGGAATCATCGGCCCAGGAATCCCAAACCACCCCGGCCCTGTACCTTCTTCTTGGCCTGGCCGGGATTGTCCATGGTATTTTCGTATCGGGCGGCCCCCTGTTAATCGGCTACCTGACCAGACGGATCCAGGATAAGGTCAGCTTCAGGGCCACCATTTCCACGGTGTGGGTGGTGCTCAACACCATCATCATGCTGGATGATATCCGTTCAGGGTTATGGAACCCGGAACTGGTAAAGATACAGGTGGTTTCCATTCCCTTCCTGTTGGCTGGCATGGCGGTCGGAAGCCGTCTTTATGCGAAGATGAGCCAGCGCCTGTTCATGCTGATTACATATGTACTTTTGTTTCTATCGGGAATTTCCCTGTTAATAAAGTAAAGGAGATATAAAAACATGAAATACCAAGTTGCATACATACCGATTGGAGTACCTACCTTTCATTTGGAAAGCGCCCAGGTGGAATTTGATAAATCATTGGGCCTGATTTCCTCCCTCACAGAGGACGGCGTTTACCCGGATAAAATGCTTCTGTCCATGGATGACCTGTGCGCCTTTCTGGATACAATCAATCCTGGTCTTATCATCCTGCAGAACATCACCTTTGCCAATGCGGCCTTTGCAGGCGAGGTGCTTAAACGCTTCACCTGCCCTGTGCTGCTGTGGACCCTGAGGGAGCCGGTGATTGACGGCGGACGCCTGAGGCTGAATTCCCTGACCGGGGCATTCTCAGCGGGCAATGCCCTGCGTGCGTTCAGGGGCGGCGAATTTGAATATGTCTTCGGTTCGCCGGAAGAAGATGAGGTGGCTGGCGCTGTTAAGGCAGCCATTGGCGCAGCCAGGATAAAGCACCAGATGCGGGAGCTGAAAATGGCTTCCATCGGCCATACGCCCCAGGGCTTTGGGTTCGGAAGGGCGCTGGATTCCGAGCTTATGCGCGCCTTTGGGGTGACCCTGGAATCCATTGAGGCCAGGGAACTGATTGACAAGGCAAAGTCATTTACGGATGAGGAATGCGCTCCCTGCCTGGAGGAGGCAAAAGCCATGATGGTGGGGCTGGAGGGCACACCGGAGAAGAACGTGAAGGATTTTGCCAGACTATATAAGGCTTACAAGGATTATGTGGCTGGGAACCATATCGGGGCCTTATCTTCCAGGTGCTGGCCGGACTTCTTTACATCCTTTGGGACCCCGGTATGTTCCGTGCTGGCCATGCTCAATGCGTCGGGGATTGCCGCAAGCTGCGAATCCGACGTATACGGGGCATTGTCCATGTACATCGGGACACAGCTGACCGGCAATGCCGCATTTTTCGGGGACCCTGTGTCCATGGATGAAAAGGAAGGGACCATTACCTTCTGGCACTGCGGAATGGCGGCCTGCACCCTGGCAAGAAAGGATACCGGGGCACAGGTGGGCGTACACCCCAACCGCAAGATTGGCCCGGTCATGGATTTTGGATGCCAGGCATGTGAGAAAGTGACCATTTTCCGGGTGGGCCGTAAGGCAGACGGAAGCTTCCGGTTCTTCATCGCCTCCGGCGAGGCCCTGGACCGTCCAAAACAGTTCTGCGGGACTTCCGTGGTGGTGAAGACAGAACATGATGCCAAGGATATCATAGTGAAGAGTGTTAAGGGTGGCTGGGAACCGCATTTTGTGGTGATTTACGGGGATGCGGCCCAGGAGCTTACCATGCTGGCGCATATGATGGGGATGGAGGCCTGTGTATATTAGGGCGTGTTTGAAAATTGCTTTCCGTCGGCTGTGCTTTGCCGGGTATTGCTTTGCCCGGTATCCAAGTTTTCCTTGATTTTAAATGTGTTTGCACCTATACTGATATGAGATGTGATTTATAATATCCCGGTGGACCGGGAAATGAGATGGAGGGAGAAGATATGGGCTATACGGGTATTAACCTTGAAAATGTAAAAGTGAGTAACCGCAGCGCCATATTGAAACTTCTCAATGACCATGGCGCCATGTCCAGAAAGGACATAGCCCTGGAACTGGGCCTGACCCCGGCCACGGTTACCCTGATCTGCACCCAGCTGCTCTCTGCCGGAATCCTTGTGGAAAAAGGGGAGATGGAAGAGGAGAAGCGGGCAGGCAGGAAAAAGGTATCCATTGATATTAATTATCAGTATAAATACGTGCTTTCCGTGAGCATAGAAGCCCCTGAAACCTGTATATCCATCAGCGACCTGAAGGGCAGGCTGATTGCAGGCAGGAAGCTGAAGACAGACGGCGCCCTTAAGCCGCAGGTATTCTTAAAGCAGGTGGCGGATGAGGGCAAGTCCCTTATGTGGGAACAGGGAATATCAAAGGAATCGGTTCTCGGCGCGGGCATATCCCTTCCCGGCCCCGTGAAGCGGGATACAGGAGTCAGCCTTCATGCTTACCGCATATGGAATGAGGCGGTGCCGGTTGGGGAGTATATGAAGATGTATCTGGACCTTCCCGTGGTGGTGGAAAATAACGTAAAGGCATTTGCCGAGGGGGAACTGATATACGGCACAGGCAAAAATCAGGAAAACCTTCTGTTCATCAAATGGGGGCCGGGTGTCGGTTCTGCCATCATCATACAGAATAAGATATATGACAGCCAGAATTCCAAGACCGCGGAAATCGGCCACTATATCGTGGAGCCGGGAGGGCTTCCCTGCCGCTGCGGCAGACGGGGCTGCCTGGAGACCCATGTGGCCACCCATGCCATGGCCGAGCGTGTGAGGCGGGCCTGCACAAAGGAGTCCATGCCCGGACTCTATGCATTCGTGGACGGGGATGTGGAAAAGATTGAAGTCAGGAACATGGAACAGTGGATAGAGATAGAAGACCCGGGACTTCAGAAAATCATTGATGATATTGTGGAGCGGCTGGCCAGGACCGTGGTGAACACCATCACCCTGCTGGCCCCGGATAAGGTCATCATCTATGGGTTCATGTTTGAAATGGACCATATCCAGAAACGGTTCCTGGACTTCTGTACGTATTATGATTCCCTGTATGACGGGGATTATATCCTGAAATCCGGCCTCAGTGACCGCATTGGATACATCGGGCCTCTGGCAATTGTTGTGAATGAAATGTTCCTGGGGATGTAAGACCCATTGGATTAAGAGGAACAAGGGAGTCCGGATCAAGTGATGATTCATCACATGATCCAGGCTCCCTTATATGTTTTCTTAATCCAGGTTATCTGCAATCTCATACAGCAGCCGCTCTGAATCTTCCCATCCCAGACATGGGTCCGTGATGGACTGGCCGTAGCAGTGCTGGCCGATCTTCTGGCTGCCGGGTTCGATGTAGCTCTCAATCATAAGGCCCTTTACCAGCTGTTTGATATCGCCGGAATGACGGCGGCTGTGAAGGACTTCCTTTGCAATCCTTATCTGCTCCTTATACTGCTTGTTGGAGTTGGCGTGGTTGGTATCCACGATGCAGGCCGGGTTCTTCAAATCACGCTTGGCGTACAGGTCAAAGAGCAGTTTTAAATCCTCATAGTGATAGTTGGGGATGCATTGTCCCCTTTTGTTCACCGCTCCCCTGAGGATGGTGTGGGTGAGGGGGTTGCCGGGGCACTGTACCTCGCTGGCCCGGAAGATGAAGTCATGGGGGAGCTGGGCAGCCACAACGGAGTTCAGCATGACGGTCAGGTCGCCGCTGGTGGGGTTCTTCATGCCTACGGGCACATCGCAGCCGCTGGCCACCAGGCGGTGGAACTGGTTCTCCACGGAACGTGCGCCCACGGCAACATAGGACATCATGTCGGAGAGATAGTTCAGGTTCTCAGGATAAAGCATCTCATCCGCAGTGGGGAAGCCTGTTTCGCGCAGGACCCTCATGTGCATGTGGCGGATGGCCAGTATGCCCTCGAACATATCCGGTTTTTTCTCCGGGTCAGGCTGGTGTACCATTCCCATATAGCCTTCGCCCGTGGTCCTGGGCTTGTTGGTGTACACCCTGGGTATGATGATGAGCTTGTCCTTTGTCTGTTCCTGGACCTTTACAAGACGGCTGGTGTAATCACATACAGCCTCTTCGTTATCAGCAGAACAGGGGCCGATGATCACAACAAACTTATGGCTTTCCCCGGTAAATACTTCCCTGATTTCCTCGTCCCGCCTGCGTTTGATTTCTGCCAGTTCAGGAGCCAGCGGAAACTGTTCCCGTATCTCTGCCGGTGAAGGCAGCTTGTTGATAAATGTGAATCCCATATCTTATGTCCTCCCATGTATAAATACCGCGCCCGGTAAAGGGCGGCCTTTGGTGTCCGCCTGTTCCGGGTGCACGGATGTATTTCAATGCTTCATTATAGTATAGAAACCGGGATTCGTAAAGGGTTAATACCACGAAAATGTTGACAATCCGGGCATTTATAAGTATAAATAGAGCATGACAGGATAGGAGTACGGGGAATATGAAGACACAGGACAGACAGACATTGGGTACCATGATGGCATTGGTGGGAGGCACCTGCTGGGGCTTTTCCGGGTGCTGCGGCCAGTTTTTATTTGAACAGAAGGAAGTGCAGGCGCCGTGGCTGGTCACGGTGCGCCTCTTCTTTGCGGGAATGATCCTCATCATGATTGGGTTCAGATTGAATGGAAGACGGAACCTGGACATATTTAAGCGCAGACGGGATGCAGTCCACCTGCTGCTGTTTGCTGTTTTCGGTATCACATTTTGCCAGTTTACATATTTCATGGCTATCCAGGCATCCAATGCAGGCACTGCAACCGTGCTTCAGTACCTGTCGCCTGTGCTGATCCTGATGGTGGTGTGCATCAGGGGAAAAAGGCTTCCCAGGGGCCTGGAGCTTGGGGCAATCGGACTTTCCCTGTTGGGGACATTTGTCATTGGCACCCATGGGGACATCCATTCCTTCCACATTACGGGGGAAGCCCTGTTCTGGGGGCTTCTGGCAGCTGTCAGCGCCATGATTTATACCATGATACCGGGCGGGCTGATCCTCAGGTATGACATCTACCAGGTGCTGGGCTTTGGGATGTTTATCGGCGGCATTGTGATGGGGATATCCGTGCGTCCGTGGACCTATCAGCCTGTCTGGGACGCGGGCACGGCAGGCGCCCTTGGCGGGGTTATCGTGGTGGGGACCGCGCTGGCCTTTGGCCTGTATCTTCAGGGTGTGAGTATGATCGGGCCTTTGAAGGGAAGCGTCATGGGCAGCGTGGAGCCTATATCGGCAGTCATTATTTCCGTGTTCTGGCTTAAGACATCCTTTACCCCGGCTGATTTTGCCGGGTTTGCCCTGATCCTGGGCGCTGTGTTTGTCCTGACATTTGCCCAGAGACCGGGGCCGGACGGCGTGAGGATGGATGAAACGCAGGATAGCGGTGGATAATGGCGGATGATCCGCAGGATAGCGGTGGATAATGCTGGATGATTTGCAGGATAACGAAGGATAAACCCCGGATAAAAGCAGACAGGGGGTTGACAAAACAGCCGGACCTGTCTATAATGGGGATAATTTCATGAATTGGCTATGACGGGAACAAGTAATGATCTGCAAAAGCATACAGAAAGCAGCCGGGTGATGAGAGGCGCATGGAAAGCAGGTCACGAATACATCTTAGAGCTTCACACCCAACGGCGGATGCCCAGTAGGCTGTGACGGGTCCTGCACACGTTATCGTGCTAGGGTATTCAGGAGAGGCATGCGCTCCAGTACCCGAAGAGGCGGGCAGCGCGAGCTGTCTGTGAACATCAGGTGGTAACACGGAGTCCAGGCTTCGTCCTTTTGAATGGGACGGGCCTTTTTTTGTTATCCGGGCCGTGGACACCGGCTGATAGAAAAACGTAAGAATCAAGCCCTTGCATGAAACAGGAAATATGATAAAATATTTAGAGTAGGAAGAGGAGAGAACAACCATGCAGATTTACGAAGAATTAGTTGCCAGGGGATTAATTGCCCAGGTGACGAATGAAGAAGAGATTAAGAAGATGGTCAATGAAGGAAAAGCTGTTTTCTATATTGGCTTCGATCCTACGGCTGACAGTCTTCATGTAGGGCATTTCATGGCGCTGTGCCTGATGAAGCGCCTTCAGATGGCAGGCAATAAGCCCATTGCCCTCATTGGCGGAGGCACAGGTATGGTAGGTGACCCTTCAGGCCGTTCCGACATGCGTACCATGATGACACCGGAGATCATCCAGCATAACTGTGACTGCTTCAAGAAACAGATGAGCCGCTTCATTGATTTTTCCGAAGGCAAGGCCATGATGGTCAACAACGCCGAGTGGCTGATGGGATTAAATTATATTGATTTCCTCAGGGAAGTAGGACCTCACTTCTCTGTGAATAACATGCTGAGGGCAGAGTGCTATAAGCAGAGGATGGAGAAGGGCTTAAGCTTTTTGGAGTTCAACTACATGATCATGCAGAGCTACGATTTCTATGAGCTGTTTTTGCGCTACGGCTGCAACATGCAGTTCGGCGGGGATGACCAGTGGAGCAACATGCTGGGCGGCACAGAGTTAATCCGCCGTAAGCTGGGCAAGGACGCCCATGCCATGACCATTACCCTGTTACTGAATTCCGAGGGCAAGAAGATGGGCAAGACACAGTCCGGCGCAGTGTGGCTGGATCCCAACAAGACCACTCCCTTTGAGTTCTACCAGTACTGGAGGAACGTGGCGGACGCGGATGTGCTTAAGTGCCTGCGCATGCTGACATTCCTTCCGATTGAACAGATTGACGAGATGGATCAGTGGGAAGGCAGCCAGCTTAACCAGGCCAAGGAGATCCTTGCATTTGAACTGACCAAGCTGGTCCATGGCGAGGAAGAGGCAGCGAAGGCACAGGAAGGCGCCAGGGCGCTGTTTGCCGCTGGAGGCAGCACTGCCAATATGCCTACATTTGAGCTTTCAGAGGAAGATTTTGTGGATGGTTCCATTGATATCCTGGGCGTGCTTCAGAAGTCCGGACTCTGCGCTTCCCGTTCCGAGGCAAGAAGGAATGTGGAACAGGGCGGCGTATCCGTGGATGGCAGCCAGGTAAAGGATATCAAGGTAGCGTTTGCAAAAGACCAGTTTGCAGGAGATGGCATGGTATTTAAGCGGGGCAAGAAGAATTTCATGAAGGTTGTTGTCAGATAACAGCCCTGCGGAGTCAGAAGATTGAGAGGAGGGTACCGGATGAGGATGATCAGACCGGTCCGGCAGCTGGGAGCCATTGTATTTGCAGCTGTCCTGAGTATAGGTTCTGTGTTTGTATCAGAAGCCGCCGCCATAACACCTGATGTACCTGTGACCATGCATATGGATCTTAACAGCAGGAAGACTTCCATATATGATGGTTACTCGTCCTATGTGCTCGGCTACAGGGCTTCGGAAGAGGATACATTTACGGTAACAAAAGACAAGAACGACATCAATCTGGATGACGTGACAATGAATTATTATCTAATCACCTATGACGGTGAGACCCAGAAGTATCTGGAATGCACGGTTACAGGCCTTAAGGAAGGGACACATTATCCCATTGTGCGTCCTGAGACAGTGGAGCGGGAGAAGAATGCAGGCAATCTCTATGATACGCTGGACCGCTGCTACGTGGTGGAGTTCCGTTATGGGGATGCCAGGACAAACCTGTATTTTTCCGTATTGCCGGAGAGCAGCATGAATGAATACCGCAATATCCTCCTGGGCAAATGGATAAAAGAAAGCAAGGGCTGGAAGTACGAATACCAGGGAGAGGATCTTACATCCTGGGCATTGGTTAATGACAACTGGTACTATTTCGGCACGGATGGCTATATGAAGACGGGATGGCAGGAATACAAGGACGACTGGTATTACCTGAACCCGGATAACGGTGTGATGCGCGTGGATTGTACCATTGACGGATACCAGCTGGACAGGAGCGGGAAGCGGGTTTAAGGCCCGGCCGGATGCCTGCCGGCTGTGTGGATGGAGCGCCTGGGGCGTGTTTCTGAGGCGCGGGCCATGATGAAGTAAAAGACAGGGACGGATGTCCTGCTTGGATGCAGGAATCCGCCCCTGTCTTTGTTTGGTGGATGTAACGTTGTTTGCTGGATGCACCTATGCTTCTGCTTCCCTTAACTCCAGTATTCCTTCATCCACCACCCGGTCAAAGCGGTAGGCCGAATAAATCATTCCCAATAGCAGCATGTTGGCCATGATGCTCATCCGTCCCTCTGAAATCAGGGGCAGGTTGGAGAACGAGGCATACTGGTATCCAAGATTCCCAAGGAGGTACAGGACTCCCTGCCACAGCAGGCACTGACCGCAGCAGAATGCAAGGGAGGAAGCCAGTTTCCCGCGGATCCTGGTGATGCAGGTAAAAAGGAGAAGATAGAAAAGGGCCACGGCCCCAATCAGCGCCAGTCCGGGCAGCCAGCCGTATAAAAGGATACATACGGCGATGATATAGTTGTTGTAATAGTGCTGTGGGAGGATATCCCGAAGGGTTACATTTTCCGCGCTGTAGTGGATGTACCGGGGCGCGCTTCCCGGTTCCCACTCCCCATAGGATTCGAATAACTGCCGGTTGGAGGTATGTCCGGCAGCGTCAATCCCAATCTGGCGCGGATTGCGGGAGGCAAAGTACCATGCGCCGGTTCCATAGTCCATCATCTCCTCCGGGGATAGGCTGATTCCATGGGTAAGCGGGGTCCTGGCAATCAGGCTGCGTATAAGGATCCCGTTGTATGTATCATCCCAGGTGCTGCTGATTGCAGACTGCGGCGAAAGGAATGCCTGCAGATTGCTGCGGCCCTGGGCGGTCAGGAAAAGGGGGCCTGAGAGCAGGGCCAGCGCTGCCAGGACTCCGGTATATGGTTTTCTTTTGCTGCCTTTCATGATCCCCCGGTGAATCATGAAACAGGCGGTGCAGACCATGGTTAGGATGGAAATAAGCGCCGCAGTCCCACCTTCATATGACAGGGAAAAATACATCAGCATTGCCCACAGGCCGGTACACGTAAATGAAGCGGCCAGGAAATGTTTCCTGTCCTGCCGGCAGCCATATAACAGCGCGACAGCCACAGGGGCAAACAACAGGGCGGCAAAATAAGTGATGTTGGCGATATTGAAATAACGGCCGTTTATCCGTGTGAAAATGATTTCATGGACCTGGACCGCCAGATACAGGAGGGGGATGGCAAAAGCCAGGACCTTGCGGAAGCGGATGAGCAGGGGATATCCTTTTAATGCCGTCATGACAAGAAGGATCCCTCCCGGGATATAACATATGGCCCCATTGACCGTCTGCTGCGGCGACCACCGCAGGAACCTGAAACAGGCAGCTGCAAAACCTGTCAGGAAGAGCAGGGCGGTGATGATGGAAAGCAGCGGGGCCTTCTGGATTTTGTGGACTTCGTTCAGTCCGGTGCCAATGGACACCGCATCCCCCATGCAGGCCAGCGCTTGCTCAGTTGCATCGGAGGTGGAAAATCCAAGGGATTCATATTCCTCAATCCTGTCCTCTATATGGGACTCAAGCTCCTGGCGGATGGAGGGGCGCAGGGGCCGGTAGGAAATCTGGTCGGTTATCTCGTCCAGGAATCGTTCCTTATCCAAAAAGAACACCTCCCATCACCTGGTTGACGGCGGATTCATAGACCCGCCATTCCTTTTCTTTTTCATCCAACAGCTTCTGTCCGTGGGATGTGATGGCATAGTATTTGCGGATCCTGCCGTTGTCCGCCAGCTGCTGGGATGTGGATACCGCGCCCTGCTGCTCCAGCGCATGAAGGACCGGATAGAGGGTGCCCTCCTGCAGCCTGAATACGTTCTGGCTCTGCTGTTCCAGTTCCCGGATGATCTGGTACCCGTACATGCTCTGGCGGTCCAGCAGTTTAAGGACCAGCATGGAAGTGGCAAGGGCCATGTAGCGTTTGTCCATGGGATGACCTCCTTTGATAATGGTAAATGGTTCATGTCACATAGATAATCTAGGTATATTTGATATTATACATAGATTACATAGGTATGTCAAGAAAAGAATGATGTTGTAATTATGCACAAATCATCTGTGGCCTATATAAGACATAATCCACGAAAATAAAGGCTTTCACAAAAAACGCCTGACATCGACAAAATTTTAATGATAGAATAGTATTATAAAATTAGGGAAGCAGGCGGTAAAATATGTTTGAGAAAGGCCAATATATCATTTATGGAATCAGGGGGGTCTGTGAAATCATGGACATTAAGACGATAGACAGGCCTGGCGGGCCTAAGGGCAAGCTTTATTATGAGCTGAGACCCTATTATCATCAGGACTGTAAAATCGTGACACCTGTGGATTCGGACAAGACTGTCATACGGCCGCTCCTTACCAGGGATGAGGCCCTATGTCTGATTGACAGGATCCAGGATGTGAAAGAGATGGAAGTGACCGAAGACAAGCAGAGGGAAGAGCGGTACAAGGAAGCGCTGAAAACCTGCGACTGCCATGTGTGGGTCAGCATGATTAAGGCGCTGTACCTGCGGCGGCAGGACAGGACCAGGCAGGGCAAGAAGATGACGGACCTGGACGAGCGGTATTTTAAGACGGCTGAGGAAAACCTGTATTCAGAGCTGGCATTATCCCTGGAAATGCCCAGGGAAAAAGTGGTGGATTATATTAAGTCCCGGGTGGTGGATGAGGAACAGATGGATTAAAAGAGGGATTGCAGGCAATGCAATCCCTCTTGAAATTTTTATGGACAGACAAGGTTCCTGCTGATTGCCCTGCCTGATGATATATGTGATACTGAGTGCCTGGATATATGCACTATTCGATGACCGTCCCACCGTTCCCCTTAAGGCTTTCCTTGGCCTTGTCCAGGGTGGTGATGATGGCCTTGCGGCCCTTGCCGCTTTCCAGGAAATCAATGGATGCGGATATCTTCGGCAGCATGGATGCAAATTCAAACTGGCCCTGGTTGATATAATCCTTTGCCTGTTCAATGCTCATATGCCCGATGGGCTGTTCATCCTTGGTGCCGTAGTTAAGGGTCACATTCTCAACGCTGGTGAGTATCATCATCACATCCGCGTCAATCTCCTTGGCCAGAAGCCCGGTTGCCAGATCCTTCTCGATGATGGCGCTGGCGCCCCTTAAGTTGTAGCCCTGCTCCATGACAGGGATTCCGCCGCCTCCGCAGGCAATGACAATCTGGTCGGCGTCCATCAGCGCCTTGATGGCGTCAATCTCCACAATGGCAACCGGGTGCGGGGAAGCCACAATCCTGCGGTATCCATTCCCCACTTCCTTTACATGGTTGCCTTTTGCTTCTTCTTCCTCCGCTTCTTCCTTTGTCATGACGCGTCCCACCACCTTCACGGGTGTATAGAAGGCCTCGTCGTAAGGATCCACGGTAACCTGGGTCAGGACCGTGCTGACCGGTTTATAGATGCCGCGCTTAATCAGTTCGGCGCGGATGCCGTTCTGAAGGTCGTATCCCACATAGCCCTGGCTCATGGCTGAACATACGGACATGGGGGCCTTGCTGTATCCATCATGCTGTTTGCCGAATTCATTCATGGCAGTGTGGATCATGCCTACCTGGGGAGCGTTGCTGTGTACGATAGCTACCTGCCAGCCTTCCTGGATAAAGTCAGCAATGACCTTTGCAGTCCTGGCCACAGCAGCCTTCTGCTCCGGAAGATTGGTTCCCAAATCTTTGTGGCCAATGGCCAATACAATGCGTTTTTTTGCCATAATCCATACCTCGCTTGTCTCTGAATTGTCATATAAATTAAGTTAATTATAGGTGAAATTGGGAAAAAATGCAATGAAAAGAGAGTAAAATATGGTGGCAAAAACAATGCAGTCATGCTATACTGTCAGCAGAATGGGAACAGGAAGATAAGAGGCATATGAAGGATGGAAGAAAGCTGCTGCCGGACGGATGGTGGCTGCGGATGGAAGTGTCGGCGGCGGCAGCCCTTGCCGGCAATCTGCTGATAAGGGCTGTTCCATGGTCCGTGGGCAGTCTGGCTGCCTTTGAGGCTGCCATGAAACCGGCCACAGCCCAGCCGGCCGCATTTATGGTGGTCACGCTGTTTACCGCGCCGCTGGCAGAGGAACTGCTGTTCCGGGCGTTCCTGTACGGCTGGCTCAGACAGTGCACGGGATTCTGGTTATCCGCTGCCCTGTCATCCCTGGCATTTGGATTATATCACGGAAACTGGGTACAGGGAACGTATGCATTTATTTTAGGCATGATACTGGCATGGGGATATGAGACCAGCGCGTACCGGAAGTACCCCATGGCCGTGCTGATGCACTGGGCCGCCAACCTGACAGCCCTGGCGGTATTTGGACTGTGATGGCAGGCGTCTTGAGGAAAGGCGCTGACTGCTTGTGACGAGGAGGAGAAAAAGTGAAGTTATTATCCGTAGCAATACCCTGCTATAACTCGGAAAGTTATATGGAACATTGTATCAGTACCCTGCTTACGGGCGGGGAGGAAGTGGAGATCATCATTGTGGATGATGGCTCCGTAAAGGACAGGACAGCAGAGATTGCGGATGAATATGCGAGGAGATACCCGACCATATGCCGGGCAATCCATCAGGAGAACGGAGGACACGGAGAGGCTGTGAATACCGGCCTTAAAAATGCCACCGGAATCTTCTTTAAGGTGGTGGATAGCGATGACTGGGTGAATGAAGAGGCATTCCAGAGCGTGCTTGAAACCCTGCGCCGTTTTGTGTACGGGGAAGAGACCCTGGACATGCTGGTCACCAACTTTGTATATGAGAAGCAGGGGGCAAAGCGCAAGAAGGTCATGAAGTACCATACCGCATTCCCGAAGGAGAAGGTGTTTGGGTGGAATGACGTCAAATTCTTCATGACAGGCCAGTACATACTGATGCACTCCGTCATATACAGGACAGGGCTTTTAAGGCAGTGCGGATTGGAACTGCCAAAGCATACCTTCTATGTGGACAACATTTTCGTGTACCAGCCCCTGCCTCATGTGAAACATATCTATTATCTGGATGTGAACTTCTACCGGTATTTTATCGGCAGGCAGGACCAGTCCGTGAATGAGTCGGTGATGATTGGGCGGATTGACCAGCAGCTTCTTGTCACCAAGCTGATGCTTGGATACTATGATGTGATGAAGATAAGCAGCAGGAAGCTGCGCCACTATATGATCCAGTATCTGGAAATCATGATGACCGTGTCCTCGGTACTGGCCATCAAGTCAGGGACAGAGGAGAATCTGGAGAAGAAAAAGGAACTTTGGCAGTACCTGAAGAAAATGAACCTGCCCCTGTATCTGCGCCTGCGCCTTGGATTCCTGGGCCAGGGCTGCAACCTTCCGGGTAAAGGGGGACGGGAGCTTCTGATCCTGGGGTATAAGATTACACAGAAGTTTTATGGGTTTAACTAGGGTGTGTTTGAAAATTCATTCCCGCCATCTGCACGCCCCACTTCGCGGCATATTTGGTCCCAATTCGGTCAACGTAGCCCGCTACGCCTCCCTCATCGGGACCAAATCTCCCACGAAGTGGGACGCACAGCTGACGGAAAGCAATTTTCAAACACACCCTAGTTTTACAGGCTCCCGGCCTTAATTGGGGCCGGTTGCCTGAATAAAAAGGGGATGTTGGAAGACTAACGTGGGTTAGTTTTCCAACATCCCTTTGTATTGATGGAATGTCTTTTGTATGCCTTTCGTGTGATGCCTCAATCAGATGCCTCAACCAGGCTGTCAGCTAAGAGCCTTCTCCCTGACCTTCTTCTCCTCTGTGGACCAGTTGTATCCATATACAATCCCGTAAATCACATAAGCCATGATGGCTGCCCCTATCATATCAATGACGGAGTGCTGCTTCAGGAACACGGTAGACAGACAGATGGAGACCATCAGTATGCCGGAACCGGCCCGTACCAGCCGGTGCTTCCTCAGGGCCTCGCTCTTCATGATGGCGATGTGGGTGCCGATGGAGTTGTACACGTGGATGCTTGGGAACACGTTGGTAGGTGTGTCAGTCCTGTAAAGGGCGGCGACCATACTGGTAAATATATTCTTCCCTGAATCCAGCGCCGGTCTGAAGTCCGTGCCATTGCGGAAAAAGGTACAGATAATCAGGCTGATGGTCATGCCTGAGAACAGGAAGGTGCAGATTCTGTAAAAATCATCCTTGCTGGTCAGCAGGAAATAAAGGATGGTGCCTGCCACGTATAAAAACCACATCATATAGGGAATAATAAAATATTCGTTAAATGGAATGAAGTCGTCCAGTGCCACGTGCATGACATGGTAGTTGCGGGTGACCGTCTTTTCCAGGTAACAGAACCAGGGGATATAGATGAATGCATAGGACAATATCCACGCGTGCCTGTACTTGTAAAGAAATGCTTTTATACTGTTCATAGTATCAGCCTCTTTCTCTGTTTGAAAAAATAAATATCACAAAAATGTAAAGAAAGTGTTAAAAATATCTCAACGTTCTGAGATTATAGCACACTGAAATTAGAAATACAAGGGGCTTCCAAAAAAGTTAATAAACCTTTAGAAAGCTTTATAATATATGCCCATAAACAGCTTTTAATTTTAATTTTTATGTGCTATATTTAACCTATGAAATAAATTTACACAGAATGGACGGAATGTGATATGGGAGAGACACGAAGCGCACTGGGAGTCATCTGCTCCTCCTATGACGGGTTTTTTGAAGCAGAAAAAAAGATAGCGGATTATATGATGGAGCATAAGGCGGATGTGGTGGATATGACGGTAGGGGAACTGGCCAAGGCCAGCGGCACCAGTGACGCCACAGTATCGCGTTTTTGCAGGAGATGCGGGTTTAAGGGATTCCACAGCCTGAAGCTGGCACTGGCCAGGGAGGTGCTGGAGGAAGAACGGGGGGACGTGAACATTTCCAATGACATTGACAGGCATGACCTGTCCCAGTCCCTGCAGAACATCCTTGCCAATAAGGTGGCGGAACTGACCGAGACCGTGAACATGATGAAGCCGGAGAACCTGGAGCAGATCCTAGACAAGCTGGAGCACGCGCGTATGGTACAGCTTGCGGCGGTGGGCAACACCATTCCCGTTGCCCTGGACGGCGCATTTAAGTTTAACCAGCTGGGGATTGCGGCAGTGGCCGGGGATATATGGGAGAGCCAGACCGCCTATACCTTTAATCTGGGACCTGAGGATGTAATCCTCATCATATCCAATTCCGGCTCGTCCAAGCGCCTTATGACCCTGGCACAGGGGGCGAAGGAGAATGGGTGCACGCTCATACTGATTACCAATAACAGCAATTCTCCCCTGGCAGCCATATCGGATTACAGGATTGTCACTGCCACCAGGGAAAAGCTTCTGACAGAGGAATTCTGGTTCTCAAGGGTAACGGCCACGGCGGTCATGGAGATACTCTACCTGCTTTTGATGGCGGGGAAGAAGGATGCGGTGGACCATATCCGCCGTCATGAAAATGCCATATCGCCAGATAAAAAGTGATTTGGAAATAATCGTAAAATTACAGAAGAGAAAATAGAAAAAATGCACAAAAAACAGGCGGCTTTTTACATATACAGGCTGCCTGTTTGTATATTGTGATGAAATGTGATAAGAAATATATTTTCTTATAAATAACTATTGACGAAAAAACAATATCGTATTATGATTAAGACAGCAAAGAAATGAATTTTCATGAAAAGAGAGGTAAGTGATATATGATTTACACAGTAACGTTCAACCCGGCGCTGGACTATGTGGTAACCGTAAATCATTTCACACTGGGAAGGGTCAACCGGACGGTCAGGGAGAACATCTTTTATGGAGGCAAGGGCATCAACGTATCGGCGCTGCTGGCAAACCTGGGGTATAAAAGCACGGCACTGGGGTTTGTGGCAGGATTCACAGGGGATGAGATTGAGCGGGGAGTTAAGGAACTTGGCTTTCAGTCAGACTTCATTAAGGTGGGGAAAGGGATGTCCCGGATAAACCTGAAACTGAAATCAGATGAGGAAAGCGAAATCAACGGCATGGGCCCTGAGATAACGGCCGGGGATGTGAAGGTGCTTTTTGATAAGCTGTCCGGTCTGGAACAGGGGGATGTGCTGGTGCTTTCCGGAAGCATTCCGGCCTGCATTGATGCGGATATCTATGAGCGTATCATGGAGATGCTTGACGGCAGGGGAATCCGGATTGTCGTGGATGCGGAAAAGGACCTGCTGCTGAATGTCCTGAAGTACCATCCTTTCCTCATCAAGCCCAACAACCATGAACTGGGGCAGATGTTCGGTGTCACGGTGACCACGGATGAGGACATTGCGGCCTACGCAGGAAAGCTTCAGGAAATGGGCGCGGTCAACGTGCTGGTATCCATGGCAAAGGACGGGGCAATCCTTGTGGCGGAGGACGGCAGTATTTACAGGCAGGGCGTTGCACGGGGGACGGTTAAGAATTCGGTCGGGGCCGGGGATTCCATGGTGGCCGGGTTCATCGCCGGGTACCTGGAAACAGGCGATTACAGGTATGCACTGAAGCTGGGCACTGCATGCGGCGGAGCGACGGCATTTTCAGATGGAATCGGAACAAGGCAGGATATCATGAAACTTATGGAAACACTTTAATGAACCAGGAGGGCGAGTTGTATGCGCATAACGGAATTATTAAAAAGAGAAAGTATTGGACTGGATGTTGCGGCTGATTCCAAGGAAGAAGCCATTGATAAGCTGGTATCACTCATGGATGCAGGCGGACGCCTGAATGACAAGGCTGGATATAAAGAAGGGATCCTTGCCAGGGAAGCCCTTGGCAGTACGGCAATCGGCGAAGGGATTGCCATCCCCCATGCGAAGGTGGAAGCGGTAAAGGAACCCGGGCTGGCGGCCATGGTGGTGAGGGACGGAGTGGACTATGAGGCATTTGACGGTTCCCTGGCCCATCTGCTGTTCATGATTGCTGCCCCGGCAGGCGGAGCGGACGTACACCTGGAAGCATTGTCTCGTCTGTCCACCCTTTTAATGAATCCGGGGTTTAAGGAGAACCTGATTGCTGCAAAGGATAAGGACGAATTCCTGAAGATCATTGACGAGGCAGAGGTTGCCCGCTTTGGCGCTCCGGAGGGAGCGGACGCCGGGAAGGATGGGCAGGCTTCGGATGAATTGGATGGGAATGGCCAGACGGATGGGGAATCAGCTGGAAAAGGCAAGGCGTCAGGCGGTATGGGCGGAGATGCCAAGGCGTCCGGCGGTCTGGGTGGAAATGCCAATGCGTCCGGCGGCTATCGCGTGCTTGCGGTCACTGCCTGCCCCACCGGAATCGCCCACACCTACATGGCTGCCGAGAACCTGGAGAACACGGGTAAGAAGCTGGGAATTCCATTAAAAGCTGAAACCGATGGATCCGGCGGCGCCCAGAATGTACTCACAAGGGAGGAGATAGCTGCGGCTGACGCCATTATCATTGCTGCTGACAAGAACGTGGAGATGGCCCGGTTTGACGGGAAGCCGGTTATCATGGTACCGGTTGCTGACGGTATCCACAAGGCGGAGGAACTGGTTAACAGGGCTGTGAGCGGAACGGTTCCGGTTTATCATCATACCGGTTCAGAAGGTGTATCATCAGACAGCGGCAATGACAGTGTGGGACGGACCATTTACAAGCACCTGATGAACGGTGTTTCCCATATGCTTCCATTTGTAATCGGAGGCGGCATCCTTATCGCACTGGCATTCCTCTTTGATGACTACTCCATTGACCCGTCCAATTTTGGTAAGAACACTCCTTTGGCAGCATATCTTAAGACCATCGGGGAGCAGGCATTCGGTATGATGCTTCCCATCCTGGCAGGATTTATCGCCATGAGTATTGCCGACCGTCCGGGACTGGCAGTCGGCCTTGTGGCTGGTATGATTGCAAAGATGGGCGCCACTTTTGCAAATCCGGCGGGCGGGGACGTGAATGCTGGATTTCTGGGAGCATTGTTTGCAGGCTTTGTAGGCGGATATATCGTGGTTGGCCTGAGAAAGCTGTTCTCAAAGCTTCCAAAGTCCCTGGAAGGAATCAAACCAGTGCTTCTGTATCCGGTTATCGGGATTTTCCTGGCAGCCGTTGTCACCACCTTCATCAATCCTTACATGGGAATGATTAATGACGGACTGACCCATTTCCTGAACGGCATGGGCGGCGCCAGCAGGATTGTGCTGGGCATGGTGCTGGGCGGCATGATGTCCATCGACATGGGCGGACCATTCAACAAGGCAGCCTATGTGTTCGGAACAGCCCAGCTGGCCGAGGGCAACTTCGAAGTCATGGCGGCTGTGATGGCAGGAGGAATGGTCCCGCCCATTGCCATTGCGCTGTGCACCACCTTCTTTAAAAAGAAATTCACGGCAAAGGACCGCCAGTCCGGCATTGTAAACTATGTCATGGGACTGTCCTTCATCACGGAGGGAGCCATTCCCTTTGCCGCACAGGATCCGCTGCGCGTCATTCCGTCCTGTATCATCGGTTCCGCGCTGGCAGGCGGGCTTTCCATGGCATTTGGCTGTACATTGCGCGCACCCCATGGAGGCATCTTTGTACTGCCTACCATCGGCAATCCGTTCATGTATCTGGCTGCGGTTGTGGCAGGAGCGGCAGTGGGCTGCATCATCCTTGGGTTCCTTAAAAAGAATGTGAATGAATAAAGGGAGTATTTGTATTGGCAGGCAGTTCCGGCGTTTCAGGCGGGGCTGCCTGCTTTGCAGCCGGGAACAGCAGATAGGAACATTGGACTGGGACAGAAGGCGGGAGAGGCGGCCGGGAGCAGCAGATAGGAACAGCGTCCTGGGACAGCAGACCGGAGAGGCGGCCGGGAGCAGCAGATAGGAACAGCGGCCTGGGACGGCAGACGGGAGCAGTATCCAGGAACATATTCTGCCTTGACAACTTGCAGATGAGGGAATAATATGGATTCAGATGTGTATCACATAGGATACACGTATGAAACATATAAGAAACACAAAGTGCAGTAGGAGGAAAGAACATGCTGGAAGTTGGAGTAAAGGCGCCGGATTTTACACTTAGGGATAAGGAGGGGAAGGAAGTTACCCTGTCTTCTTTTAATGGTAAGAAGGTGGTGCTGTATTTTTATCCGAAGGATAATACGCCGGGGTGCACCAGGCAGGCCTGTGCGTTTGCGGGGGCTTATAGTGGTTTTAAGGAGAGGAATGTGGAGGTTATCGGGGTGAGCAAGGACAGTGAGAAATCACATGCAGGCTTTGCAGCCAAGCATGACCTGCCCTTCATCCTCCTGTCGGATCCGGAACTGACAGCCATCCAGGCATATGATGTGTGGAAGGAAAAGAAACTTTATGGAAAGGTATCCATGGGTGTGGTAAGAAGCACATATGTGATTGATGAAGACGGCGTGATTGAAAAAGTGTTTGAAAAGGCAAAGCCAGATACCAATGCCCAGGAGATACTGGATTATCTGGACAGGACGGACAGGGAAGATTAGGTAGTATTAGGGGGTGTTTGAACATTCATTCCAGCCATCTGTCTTAAGCAGCCTTTCGGGAACATTTCCCGCAGGGGCTGCTGTTTTTATACCCTGAAAATCCATACTATGTGCCTATGTGCACAAATATCCGGTTGATTTCCAATGATTAGGAATTTAGAATGGTATAGCAATGCACGGCAAGTGTATAAATAATTTATATGGGGATAGTAAGATGTGGGAATCATATGTCATATATCAGTCAATAAAGGCAGCTGAGGATATGTTTGCAGCCATGAAGCTGTTTCCGGACAGCGCTGATGAAAATTGGGAGAAATTTATTAGTAATGAGAAGGCAAAGGTTAACCTGGATGTGGCCTTGATCATGATGGCAATAGAAAAGGGGCCGTATCAGTAAAGGAATGGCCATGAAGGGACGCTTTGGACGGTCCGTACTATCATTGGTGACGTTTTCCTGCCTGCCCATATAAGTATTCAATAAAAGCTGTAAATGAATGTGACTATGAAACTGCATTCCCCAACAGTTTAAGGAAGGATTTCAAGGATTGCTACAGGCGCACCTATCCACAAATAATTCACAAATCATCCACAGACTTATCCACAATATCCACCGGGAATACAAGATATTTTGGCTGGAAATTGTGTTTATCTATATCTAGTGGTATCATGATTGTGGATAAATGGAAGTGGGAGGCGGCCTTTTTTCTTTTGCCATAGGGGATCATGAAGGCTTTCAGCAGGCAGGAGAGCCATATGAACGGTCCCCGCTTTTAAAAGGAAGATACGGGGGCTGGAATCCAGTGGCCGGTATGGATGGGGCTGATTGCGATTGCTGTATGTCCGGCTGATTCATAAAACCATGAACAGGGTACCTGCCGTAATCAATATCATGCCGATGACCGATTTGACGGTGATGCTTTCGTGTAAGAAAACAAAAGCCAATATGATTGTCACGACAACGCTTAATTTGTCAACCGGGACTACTTTTGATGCCTCCCCGATCTGTAATGCCCTGTAATAACAGAGCCAGGATATGCCGGTGGCCATCCCTGACAGGATAAGGAAAAGCCAGCTTTTTTTCGTTATGCTGACAATCCCGCCCTGGGAGTTTGTAAGGAATACCATTCCCCAGGCCATGATTACCACGACCATGGTCCTCAGGGCGGTTGCAAGATTGGAATTCACTCCCTCGATTCCTATCTTTGCCAGAATCGAAGTCAATGCTGCGAACAGGGATGAAGCTAATGCAAAAAGAAGCCACATGTTTGATTCCTCCGTGGGTGGTATAAGGGTGGTTTGTTGGTTTGCTTTAATAATAGCACCATTTATGGGAGATAATCCATCACGATTTTATTTTTTTCTGGTTTTTATGTGCTATGAAGGAAACTTATATAATGGCGTTACAGCTATAATGGCATTACAACAAAAAGGGGACATCCTGTTGCAGGTGTCCCCTTAAAATAAACATTAATGGAGGTATCCCCTCTATTATTATCATGGAAGTAAATCAGGATATTTTTCTAAGTCTTCAGATGTCGGAATCCCATCAAGCAAATAAGAATAGGATACACCAAAAAAGTTAGACAATGTTTTTAATTCAAAGTCATTCACAAAACGGCTGCTGGTTTCAATCCGGGTAATTATGTTCTTATCAAAGTTTAAGTCGGCTAATTGGAGTTTATCAGCTAAATCACGCTGTGAAAGGCCACAATGGTTCCGTGTGGAAGATGAATTCGAGGAAGGTAAGGTATGTGAACAGGCATATGCAGAGATAATGAATGCCTATCAACGCCTATGCCAAAGATTGGGCGTGAAGGGGGAAGAGGATGAGGATATAGAAAGGTTATTGGTGCAATAATACTTTGGATTAATGCAGACACCAAGCAAAACTTTCTTGGCAATGTGTTTATTGACCCGGTAGCAGAGAACAAAGGTATTGGAAAATTAGTATGGGATTTTGTTGAACATGAGTTTTCGGATACGGAGGTATGGAAAACAGAAACCCCTATTTTTTCTCGTAGAAATCATAATTTTTACATCAATAAATGCGGATTCTATGTTGTAAGAATTGAAAACCCCAAAGACATTGAAGAAGGAAGTTTTATTCTTGAAAAAAAGATGCAATAACACAAGCGAATGAACAGTTTGTTCTATAATGAGAGCCATTGCGAACTGTGTACGAATTATTCTTGCTTCGCCTTTGGCGGATAAAGCGTAGGCCATTGGCATAACATTCCTAAGTTTACCCTAAGACAGAGTAAGCTCATTTTTTGATACTATTCAATAGAAGATCCTTGAATAATTATTGTTTTGACCAAAAGACGTATCTGAGAGGGAACGGGAATTAGAAAAAGCTGCAAACAAAAGAATGGCAATATAAAAGTGTTATCAAAGATTTTCCAAAGCAAAAACCCTGAAACACTTGATTCCTCAAGCTTTCAGGGATGTTAAGAAGTAGCGGAAGGGAGATTCGAACTCTCGACACCACGGGTATGAACCGTGTGCTCTAGCCATCTGAGCTATTCCGCCATATTAAATTTTGGTAGGTAGTGGGGCCTACAGGGCTCGAACCTGTGACCCTCTGCTTGTAAGGCAGATGCTCTCCCAGCTGAGCTAAGACCCCACATTCCAGGCTTCGCAGCAGCTCAATCGCGACTGCCTGTACAGTATATGATAAATTGTGGTAATTGTCAAGACTTTTTTAACTATTTTTTTTATAGAAATTTTCTTAGTGTTTTATATGGGATTATGGTATAATAATCGACAGATATTAGAAATTAATCAATGCACTGGAAAGGACTTTGCATACCCCTCATGTATAACTTTATCGTAAACCCCAACGCGGGAAGCGGCAGAGGCATGAAGCTTTGGAAGGCCATGGCCCGCTATATGGACAATCATAATATAGAATATGAAGCTTTCCTGACAGAGGGGATTGGCGATGCCAGGCTCATTGCCAGGAAGCTGACCGATGGTGTCCGCGAGCCGCGCTACATCATCACGGTCGGCGGCGATGGGACCATGAATGAGGTCCTGGACGGCGTTTCTTTCCATGCGCCTTTAAGCCTTGGATATATACCCGCCGGCACGGGTAATGACCTGGCCCGGAGTCTCCGCATGCCGAGAAGTGTGCTTAAGTGCCTGAAAAAGCAGCTGACACCCAGGCATTTTACCATGATAGATTATGGCGTGCTTTCTTACGGGGAGCATGAATTGTCACACCGGCGTTTCCTTGTAAGCGCGGGAATTGGCTATGATGCATCTGTGTGCCAGGATGTACTGTCATGCGGGTGCAGCAGGCGTTTAAGCCGTATGGGATTGGGAAGACTTTCTTATATCATCTTTGGGATACGCCAGTTTTTCCGATGTAAGTCCTCCAAGGGCTATATCGTATTGGACGGGGTGAAGAAAGTAGAATTTAATAATATCCTTTTCATCTCATGCCACATACAGCCTTCAGAAGGCGGCGGCTTCCTGTTTGCACCGGGAGCGGATGGAAGTGATGGGAAGATGAATATATGCGTGGTCAGCCATGCCGCCAAGGCAAGGCTGATTCCGGTCCTGCTTTCAGCCCTCACAAGGCGTAAGGGAAAGCAGAAGGGAGTGCGCAGCTTTGAGTGCAGGGAGATTGCCATCCATACGGAGGCGGCCCTTCCGGTCCATGCGGATGGTGAGAACTGCGGCCTCCAGACGGATATCCAGGCGGGATGTATTGCCAGGAAGGTAAGGATGATGGTATAGTACGTCATGGAAAGATGCCCATGGTAAAGAAACCCATGGAAAGAAAACCAAGGTAAGAAGCATATGGAAGCATATGATTTAAGAAGATAAGAAAGTATATGGTAAAGCATATAGTAAGGAGAATCTATGAGAATCGGACAAGGATACGATGTTCATAAGCTGGCAGAGGACCGCAGCCTGATTCTGGGAGGAGTGGCCATTCCCTATGAAAAGGGGCTTCTTGGCCATTCGGATGCAGATGTGCTGGTCCACGCAGTGATGGATGCCCTTTTAGGGGCAGCCGCGCTGGGGGACATCGGACAGCATTTCCCGGATACGGACCCTGCATATAAAGGGATTTCCAGCATAGAACTGTTAAGAAGGGTAGGGGAACTTCTGGATGAGAAGGGGTATGTGATTGAGAATATCGATGCAACCATCATTGCCCAGAAACCTAAGCTTGCACCGTACAGGCCGCAGATGGCGGCCAATATAGCGGAGGCCCTCCACCTGGATGCAGGAAGGGTCAGTGTCAAGGCCACTACAGAGGAGGGGCTTGGCTTTACAGGAACAGGGGAAGGGATTTCTTCTCAGGCAATTACCTTATTGACGGAACCGGCAGACTACTGCTATGATAATAAAATGATGTCTGAGGGCTGTAAAAGCTGTCCTGGCTGTGGCCGGGGATGAGATAAAAGACATATAAAGGTTAAGGAAAATCAGGTAGATAAGAGAGAATTTATCCACGAGGAGAATAAGAGTATGAAGATATTTAACACACTGAGCAGAAGAAAAGAGGAATTTGTGCCATTGACACCGGGCGAGGTCAAGATGTATGTATGCGGCCCCACGGTGTATAACCTGATCCACATCGGCAACGCAAGGCCCATGATTGTATTTGACACAGTGCGCAGGTATTTTGAGTATAAGGGCTATGATGTGAAGTATGTATCCAATTTTACGGATGTGGATGACAAGATCATAAAGAAGGCCATTGAAGAGGGCGTGGACGCGGACACTGTCTCACAGCGCTATATTGAGGAGTGCAAAAAGGATATGGCGGCCATGAATGTCAAGCCGGCCACGGTACATCCCCAGGCAACCCAGGAAATCTGTGGTATGCTGGAGATGATCCAGACCCTGATTGACAAGGGCCATGCGTATGTGGCAAAGGACGGTACGGTTTATTTCAGGACTGGTTCCTTCAAGGAGTACGGCAAGCTGTCCCATAAGAATCTGGATGAGCTGCAGTCCGGTTTCCGCGAGATTAAGGTGACCGGCGAGGAGGGGAAGGAAGACCCAAGTGATTTCGTGCTGTGGAAGCCGAAAAAGGAAGGGGAGCCTTTCTGGGAGTCACCCTGGTGCAACGGACGTCCGGGCTGGCATATTGAGTGTTCCGTCATGTCCAAACGCTATCTGGGCGAGCAGATTGACATCCATGCGGGCGGCGAGGATTTGATTTTCCCACACCATGAGAATGAAATTGCACAGAGCGAGTGCGCCAATGACAAACCGTTTGCAACCTACTGGATGCACAACGCATTCCTTAACATTGATAATAAGAAAATGTCCAAATCCCTGGGCAACTTCTTTACGGTCCGTGAAATCAGCGAAAAGTACGATTTACAGGTGCTGCGTTTCTTCATGCTCAGCGCCCATTACCGCAGTCCCCTTAACTTCAGCGCCGACCTGATGGAGGCATCTAAGAACGGCCTGGAGCGTATCCTGACCTGTGTGGATAAGTTACGGGACCTGGAGGCAAAGGCAGAGGGCGCGGCACAAACCTGTGCGGAGCAGGGCAGCATGGAAGAGGCAGGGAAGCTGCTGGGCAGGTTCGAGGAAGCCATGGACGATGATTTCAATACAGCGGATGCCATCTCGGTTGTCTTCGAGCTGGTGAAGCTGGCCAATACAACGGCTGATTCCGGCAGCACCAAGGCGTATGTGTCCTTCCTTAAGAAGAACATTGAGCAGCTGTGCGATGTATTGGGCATCATAACTGAGAAGAAGGAAGAAGTGCTGGACAGCGACATTGAGGAAATGATTGCGGCCAGACAGCAGGCCAGAAAAGATAAGGATTTTGCACTGGCAGATGAAATCCGCGGAAAGCTTCTTGATATGGGCATTGTACTGGAAGATACCAGAGAGGGCGTAAAGTGGAAGAGAGTGTAACTTCAGTTGATTTTCTGACATATTATAAACAGTGTATGAATCTTGAACCAGTGGACGCGAATATGTACTCGCCACTGGTTCTGGCCTATATTGGGGATGCGGTGTATGAACTCATGATCCGTTCCAGGGTCGTCAACTATGGCAGCATGCAGGTGAATAAGATGCACAAGCGCAGCGCCGGACTGGTTAAGGCAGGAACCCAGGCAGCCCTTATAAGGGCCATTGAAGACCTGCTGACAGAGGAAGAACACGCCGTGTACAAACGGGGGCGCAACGCCAAATCCGTGACAACGGCCAAGAACGCATCGGTGATTGATTACCGGACGGCCACGGGACTGGAAGCCCTGGCGGGCTGGCTGTTCCTTAAGGAACGGTATGACAGGCTGGTATATCTGGTAAGCCAGGGCCTCATAAGGCTTGGGGAACTGCCGGGCAGGGAAGATGAAACGGCTGCCATGGATGGGCAGGCAGCGCAGGATAGGACAGCCGCAGATACCGGGGCTGTGGAAGAGACAGGAGACATGACATGAGATATGAAGAACTGACCATAGAGGGGCGTAATGCGGTTCTGGAAGCATTCCGTTCCGGCAAGACCATTGATAAGCTGTTCGTGCTGGACGGCTGTCAGGACGGACCCGTGCGCACCATTGTGAGGGAAGCCAAGAAACATGATACCATTGTGAATTACGTTGCCAGGGAACGTCTGGACCAGATATCGGAGACAGGGAAGCATCAGGGCGTGATTGCCTATGCGGCGGCCTATGAGTACGCAGAGGTGGAGGACATGCTGAAGGCTGCAGAGGAGAAAGGGGAACCGCCGTTCCTCATCCTGTTAGACGGCATAGAGGATCCCCATAACCTGGGGGCCATCATAAGGACAGCCAACCTGGCAGGCGCACACGGTGTCATCATCCCCAAGCGGAGGGCGGCAGGGCTTACAGCCACGGTTGCCAAGACATCCGCAGGCGCCCTTAACTATACCCCGGTTGCAAAGGTCACCAACCTGACGGCTGCCATGGAAGACCTGAAGAAAAAGGGGATGTGGTTCGTCTGCGCGGACATGGGCGGCGACATCATGTATAAGGTGAACCTGAAAGGCCCCATTGGGCTTGTGGTTGGTAATGAAGGGGAAGGCGTTGGCAAGCTGGTCAGGGAACACTGTGATATGACGGCCTCCATTCCCATGAAGGGCGATATTGATTCCCTGAATGCATCCGTGGCAGCCGGGGTCCTGGCATATGAAATCGTGAGACAGCGCATGATGCCATAATATTCCCCATAGGCAGGCAGGAGGTGAATTTATGATGAGAATAATACGTAAACCAGTTATAAAGTTAACAGCTGCCGTCGCGGCCGCGGCCATTGTATCGGGAAGTCTCCCGGCTGCTGCGGCATGGGCCGGGTCCGGCCGGGATGCGGTGGTGATAGAAGATACCCAGGTGCCTTTATATAATAAGCCTGCCGGCAGTTATGTGCGGACCCCCATTGCTTCCGGCGTGACCACCTATAAGAATGAGAAGGCTACCCTGGATGCTTCCAATGTATCAGAGGGCTATATCATGGTCAAGTACACAGGAAGCGTGGGAAAGATTAAGATACAGATTACAAAAAGCGGCTCTGAGACCTATACATATGATCTGAATAACAGCGGGGTGTACGAAGTATTCCCGCTGTCAGAGGGCAGCGGCTCCTATCAGGTGAAGGTATTTGAGAATATCCAGGGCAACCAGTATTCCCAGGCTTTCAGCCAGTCCATTGACGCCGGTATCACCAACCAGTTCGGGCCATTTTTATATCCGAACCAGTATGTGAATTTTAACTCTGCCAGCGCTGCCGTGCAGACGGGCGCTGCCGTGGCAGCAGGCGCAGCGGACCAGATTGGCGTGGTGACTGATATTTACAATTATGTCATCAGCAATGTTACCTATGACACGGCCAAGGCCACATCCGTGCAGTCAGGCTACCTTCCCAATGTGGACGTGGTGCTGGCGCAGAAAAAGGGTATCTGTTTTGATTATGCGGCCCTGATGACAGCCATGCTGCGTTCCCAGGACATACCCACCAAGCTGGTGGTTGGTTATACAGGCAACCTGTATCATGCCTGGATCAATGTTTATCTGGAAGGTCAGGGCTGGGTGGACAATGTGATTTATTTTGACGGCAACAGCTGGAAACTGATGGATCCCACATTTGCGTCCTCCAGCGGCCAGAGCCAGGAAATCATGCAGTATATCGGCAACGGCGCTAACTATAAGGCCAAATACAGCTATTAATTGGGAGGCAATGACATGGAAAAGCAAGGTGAGGCATATTACCGCTATTCCTACCGGGAACTGGCAGCTTTCTGCCTGCAGGTATCCCTGCTTCTGGAGTCAGCGGTACCCCTGGATGAGGGGCTTGCCATCATGGCAGAGGATGCGGCTGACAAAAAGGAAAAGGACATGCTGCTCTACATGGCGGAGGGCGTGGAACTGGGGGACCCGTTTTTTAAGGTCCTGGAAGATACCAAGGTATTCCCGGACTATGTGGTTAAGATGGCAAAGCTGGGCCAGAGCACGGGAACCATGGACCAGATGATGAAATCCCTGTCCGTATATTATGAAAAGGAATACCGGCTGATACAGGCCATTAAGAATGCAGTGACCTACCCTGTCATGATGGTAATCATGCTTCTGGTGGTGCTGTTTGTCCTGTTTACACGGGTCATGCCTGTGTTCAACAAGGTATATGAACAGCTGGGGGCGCAGATGTCGCCGGTGGCGCTGTCCGCCATCCGTCTGGGCGGCCTGTTCAGCGGCGCGGCCCTGGTTGTGGCTGCCCTCCTGGGACTGCTGGCAGGCGGTATCTGGGTGGCGTCCAGGTTTGGCAGGAAGTTCGGTTTGGTGGAGCGGTTCATCAATTATGTCAAATGCCGCAGCAAGATTGCCCTGGCAGTGGCCAACCGCCGCTTTACTGCAGTCCTTTCCCTGACCCTTAAATGCGGGATGGAACTGGAAAAGGGCATGGAGCTGGCAAAGGAACTTGTGGACAATGAAAAGGTGGCTGAGCGTATCAGCAGATGCTCGGAGCAGCTGCAGGTGGGGGAAAGTTATTACCAGTCCATGAAGGATACCGGGCTGTTCTCCGGTTTTTACATACAGATGATTAAGGTGGGAAGCAGAAGCGGCCATCTGGACAGTGTCATGGAGGAGATATCGGGGGACTACGAGGAAGCCGCCGATGCCTCCATTGATAATATGATAGCCAGGTTCGAACCCACCATTGTGGCGGTGCTGGCAGTATCCGTGGGCCTGGTGCTTCTGTCTGTCATGCTTCCTCTGGTGGGAGTGTTATCCGCAATCGGATAAGGAGGACGGATTATGAAGGTTCAAAACAGGAAAAAGGAAAAGAGCAGCATCTATGGCTACCTGCTGTCAGCGGCGGCCATGGCTGCTGCTGTTGCAATATTTGCGGGAGCCGTGATAAGCTTTGCAGGCAGGACCGGAAGCAGGGAAGAGGAAACCCTGAAGAAAGCGGTTACCCGGGCTTCGGTCCAGTGCTACGCCATTGAAGGGCGCTATCCGCCCAGCGTGGAGTATCTGGAAGAAAATTACGGTGTACAGATTAACCGCAAAAAATATAATGTGTTCTATGACGGCTTTGCATCCAATGTAATGCCGGAGATCAACATCATACCCATAGAAGAGCAGGGGGCATCAGAATGATTCAGAAGACAGAGAAAAAAGGCCATATGATGAGTGTGCTTTTTACCATGCTGCTGTTTCTGGTATTTGTTCTGAGTGCCCTCTTTACCGTGCTGATCGGAAGCCGGGTATATGAGAACATTACGGTGCGCAGCGATGCAAGCTACACGGGCAATACGGCCCTCAGCTATATTGCCAACAAGGTGCGCCAGGGAGACCGGGCAGGCCTTGTGGATGTGGTGGACGTGGACGGGATTCCTGTCCTTGAGATGAAGCAGGAAATCGGGGATTCTGAATATGTTACTTGGATTTACTGGAAGGATGGGACCATCCGGGAGTTATTTACAGATACATCCAGCGGACTGGGACTGGAGGACGGCCTGACCATACTGGAGTGCGGAGGGCTTGACCTGTCAAAGGATGGGAAGCTGCTTCGCATTGAGACACTTGGGGAAGGCGGAGGCGCTGTGAGCCTATCCTTAAGAAGCGGAGGACTTGAGGCGGATGAATAGGAAAAGCGGGTCCGGTTCAGGGCCATTTTTAATGGAAATGCTGGTAGTGGTAGGTTTTTTCATTATCTGTGCCAGCATCTGCGTCATGGTTTTTGCAAAGTCGGACAATATCAGCCGGGAAGCCAGGGACATCAACCAGGCAGTGCTTATGGCAGAGAGCCTGACCGAGGAGCTGAAGGCCGGCGCAGAACCGCGCTGGAGCCAGCAGCAGCCGGACCGGAATATCTGGCAGCATCTGGCGGAAGCAGATGATGAAAATGAAGATTATGCTGAATGGAACAGGGAACTGGTGGAAAGTGACGGCTATGAGGGAATGCATGCCATTTACTGGGACAGCAGCTGGAGGGTAACGGAACCAGACTTCAACACGCCGTACCTGGGGATTATATACCAGGGCACGGTGGACGGCATGAGAAGGACCGATGTACTGGTCCTGCGTTACGGCAAAGGGGATGACAGGGGGGAACTTCTCTACCGCCTGCAGACAGAAAGCTATGAGGCGCAGTAAGGTATGATTCATCATGTACAGGAGAGAGATGGCAGATGGCAGAAAAAAGTTCCAGGAATAAAGTGAGTATAGGAGCCTCGTCACTGATACTGATATTCATTGTGTTGTGCATGGCCACCTTTGGCCTGCTTTCCTTAAGCAGCGCCCAGGGGGATTTAAAGCTTGCAAGGCGCAATGCGGATGCGGTAAAGGGGTATTATGAGGCTGACAATGAAGGACAGCAGTGGCTGAAGGATGTGGATGGGGTCCTTATGGAAGAAATGGGGAAAGGCCAGGATTCCGCCCAGTGCAGCCTGGAGATAAAAGACAGGCTGGGAGACCTCTATGACAGGGAAACCGGGCTTATATCCACGGACATACCAATGGACAGGGGCCGGTCCCTTCGCATCGAACTGGTGCTGATGTGCGGGGAAAAGAGGTACGAGGTAAAATCCTGGTATGTGTATAACAGTGAGGAGTATGAGATTGATACATCGATGCCGGTCTGGGGCGGGGAGGCTCCCACAGAAGGGTAAGCCGATGGCCTTAAAGGGACGGCTGGGACTCCATGAGGGTATCTGGTTTTTCGGAGAACGCGTATACAGAATGGTATAAAGGAGCATAGATATATGAATGTTATGGAATTACTTACATCGGCAGTGGAAAAGGATGCGGCGGACATTTTCCTGATTCCCGGCATGCCCTTTTCCTATAAGATAGGGGGCCGGATCATCTATCAGGGAGATGACAGGATCATGCCTGACGAGATGAATGGTATGATTAAACAGATTTATGAACTGGCCAAGAACCGGAGTATGGAAAAGGTACAGAGCCATGGGGATGATGACTTCTCCTTTGCCATTCCAGGTGTGTCCAGGTTCCGTGCCAGTGTATTCCGGCAGAGGGGTTCCCTGGCAGGCATCATCCGGGTGGTCCGGTTTGAACTGCCGGATGCGGGGCAGCTGCATCTGCCAAAGAGCATTATCGATGTGTCCAGGCTGACCAAGGGAATGGTGCTTGTGACAGGCCCGGC
This sequence comes from Enterocloster sp. OA13, assembly GCF_022440595.1. Lineage (NCBI taxonomy): Bacteria > Bacillati > Bacillota > Clostridia > Lachnospirales > Lachnospiraceae > Enterocloster > Enterocloster sp. OA13. The sequence continues at coordinate 490,633 of NZ_JAKNTF010000001.1, forward strand.
CGGCAGCGGGAAAAGCACCACCCTGGCATGTATCATAGATGAAATCAACCGCACCAGGAATGCCCATGTCATTACCTTGGAGGACCCCATTGAGTATCTCCACAGGCATAAGATGAGCGTTGTGACCCAGAGGGAGATCGTGACGGATACGGACAGCTATGTAAGCGGTCTCAGGGCGTCCTTAAGGCAGGCGCCGGATGTCATCCTTTTAGGCGAGATGAGGGATTATGAGACCATCAGCATTGCCATGACAGCGGCTGAGACAGGTCATCTGATCCTGTCCACCCTGCACACGGTTGGCGCGGCCAATACCATTGACCGTGTCATTGACGCATTCCCTCCAAACCAGCAGCAGCAGATTCGGACCCAGCTGGCCATGGTGCTGGACGCAGTCATATCGCAGCAGCTGATACCGACATTGGACGGTGGCGTACAGCCTGCATTTGAAATCATGTTCCTGAATAACGCAATCCGCAATATGATACGGGAATCTAAAATCCATCAGATTGACGGAGTCATTGCCACGTCCCAGGAGGAGGGCATGATATCCATGGACAACAGCCTGATCAAGCTTTACCGGGACGGCGCCATATCACGTGAAAATGCAGTGGCTTACAGCAGTAACAGTGAGCTGATGGAAAAGAAGCTGTCCAGGTAACAGGAGTGATTCAGGAGCAGGCGTCCGGCTATATATCGAAGTTACATACCGGGCTGCTGATCCGTGGAATAAGGATAAGCCTTTCCAGATATACTATATCCAGAGCGTGTCTGGAAATACATCCTGTCATGTTTATGGCAGGGGAAGCAGATATCCGGGGAAAGGAGTCTTTTATGAAAGTTGATAAACGGAAAGTAGTAATTGTGGGTACAGGAATGGTAGGCATGAGCTATGCATACAGCCTGCTCAACCAGTCAGTGTGTGATGAACTGGTGTTAATAGATGTGAATAAGAAACGGGCGGAGGGGGAGGCGATGGATCTGAACCATGGCCTTGCATTCGCCAATTCCAGCATGACCATATATGCAGGCGGGTACGGGGACTGTTCGGATGCGGATATCGTGGTGATCTGTGCAGGGGTTGCCCAGAAGCCAGGGGAGAGCAGGCTGGATCTGCTCAAACGCAATGCGGAGGTGTTCCGCTCCATCATAGACCCTGTGACATCATCTGGTTTTAATGGTATTTTCCTGGTTGCGACCAATCCGGTGGATATCATGACAAGGATAACATGCACCCTTTCCGGCTTTAATCCAAGACGTGTGCTGGGCAGCGGAACCGCCCTGGACACGGCCAGGCTGCGTTACCTTCTGGGGGATTATCTGAAAGCGGATCCAAGGAATGTCCACGCCTATGTCATGGGCGAGCACGGGGACAGTGAGTTTGTGCCGTGGAGCCAGGCCCTTCTGGCCACCAAGCCCATCCTGGAACTCTGCAATGAATCCGGGGATGAGGGATGCAGGGGAAGGTTTGACGAGATAGAAGAAGAGGTGCGCACTGCTGCCTATAAGATAATTGAAGCCAAGAACGCCACCTACTACGGAATCGGAATGGCCCTGACCAGGATTACCAAAGCCATCCTTGGGGATGAACACAGTGTGCTTACCGTGTCAGCCATGCTCAGGGGGGAATATGGACAGCGGGATGTATATGTGGGCGTGCCCTGTATTATCAACCAGAATGGGATCCAGCGCGTGCTTCCTCTGTCGCTGACAGAGGATGAACTGGATAAGCTGGGCAGATCATGCGATACGCTGCGGGAGAGTTTCGACGGGATTTTTTAAGATAAGAGGAGCCGGCACTGAGGATAAGAGGAGCCTGGCACTAAGAATGAGAGGAGCCGGTACGATGGGGGACAACGTACCGGCTTTGTATGGAAAATCTATATCAAAAGGATTGGTTCCTTGTTTATGACTACAGTATACAGGACTTTTGTGACCAAAGTTTGAGCAGTCTATAAATTAAATGTGAAAAACTTTACGATTTTATTGTTTTTATGCGCTTAAAATCTGTCCACACCCAATTAACAGGATATCCACATATTTATCCCCATTATCCACCGGAAGTACAAGATATTTGGTGTAGGTATTGTGCTTATCTATATCTGGTAGTATCATAATTGTGGATAAGTGTAAAGAAAGACTGAGGAAGTGGAAGGAATAGGGATTATAAGGATAGCTGGGGCTGTGTATGATATTCCTGATTCTGGGGCATACTATCCCATATATCACGCAGATAAGAGGTAGCATACTATGAATGACAACAGGGATAGGGTACTTTTTTATATAAAAGAATTTACAAAGAGGCATGGGTACACACCCACGGCCTATCAGGTATCAAATGAATTATATATGCCCCAGGATAAGGTTTCCTCCATTGTGGAAGCCCTGAAAGCCGAAGGGACAATACAGATCCATCGGCCGCTGATATGATCCTTCCTGGGATTTTGAGTCAAATGAAAACTTTTTCAAATTTATTGTTGACAAATTTCTCCCCTCATGATAATATATACAAGGTTCGCGTGAGCGGAACAAAATAAAAGCTGCTGTGGCTCAGTCGGTAGAGCGTCGCATTGGTAGTGCGGAGGTCACGGGTCCGATTCCCGTCAGCAGCTCGGTGAAACCCTTGAATTTTCAAGGGTTTTTTTGTGCACTTGTGCAGATGCATCTGCTTTTGCGTGGAAGCTTGACAAAAAGCTGCAATATGTTTGCAAAAATAAAAATGAACTTGTTTTGATTCCTCACCGTTTTTGCCGGAACCTGTCCAATGGATATCATGCCTGTATCTATCCAGGCAGAAATACCAGGGAGGGGCATTTAAATTGTCCGTAATTACTAGAATATTCCCCATAATTACAAAATAAGTCAAAAATAATTGGAAATAGAAAAATAATATCCGGGGTAATCCCTTCCGTTTTTGGCCTATTTGTGATAAGATGGATATTGTCCGTAAAATACAATCTTTTTGTGGGGCGTTTCACAGGAGACAATGCCGGTTACACGGGCTGCATCATATATGGAGGGGATTATGGGAAAACAGGTGGAAGATAACGTTGGGAAGTCAGATATTTTAGATAATACTGGCTTCCGTTTTTTGTTTGGGCAGGGGGAGTAATGATGCTGGACTGGATGCTTGGCCTGGGAGCCTTTGCAATGTTTTTTATATATGACTGGAACCGTGTGTTTGTAAAAAAAAGCTGGATGAATCCATTATTTGCAGCCGGGAATATGTGCCTGGCCGTGGTGGCGGTCCGGTTGGTCCTTGAGGCATTTTCACTCAGCTTAGGGAAACCGGGGGCAGGCCTGTCCCTGGCATTCTGGCTGTGCCTGTCCGCAGTATGCCTGGCAGGCCTTATCTACACCCTGTATTTTGCCCTTCCCTTTGACAGTACCTATTGCAGGGAGGCTGACCAGCATAAGGCGTGCAGGTCGGGCATATACGGCTGGTGCCGCCATCCGGGTATCTGGTGGTTTTTCGGCTGCTTTTCCTGTCTTGGGATGTCTACAGGAACAGGGGAGCGTGTTGTGTTCTGCCTTGTTTTGTCACTTCTTAATCTGTTGTATGCCTGGTATCAGGACCGGTATATTTTTGTAAGGGAATTTTCTGATTATGAGGATTACCGGAGGTCTGTGCCATTTTTGTTACCGAAAATGAAAAAGGGGCGGTGAGTTTATGACATTTGAGGAAAAGCTTGTGAACCAGGAGTATGACAGGATATGGCAGGAATACTGCGGGTTCCTGGACCTGGATATGGATTCCTATATGAAGATACAGAAAAGGCTGCTGGCGGAGCAGATGCGGCTCTGGTGCAGCAGCCCCATCGGAAAAAAGATACTGAAGGGCAGGAATCCGGCAACGGTTGAGGAGTTCCGGTCCATGGTGCCCCTTACCACCTATGACGATTATGCGGATGTGCTTCTCCTGAAAAAGGAGGATATGCTGCCGGACAAGCCCATCATATGGATCCAGACTACATGGGAAGGCGGGAAACATCCTATTAAAGTGGCGCCCTATACCAGCGGTATGCTTGAGACATTTAAGAATAATATCATAACCTGTCTTATGATGGCCACAAGCAAGGGAAGGGGAAGCTTTGATATTGATATCGGGGACACGTTCCTCTATGGCCTGGCGCCATTGCCTTATATCACGGGCCTGATCCCGCTGGGGCTGTCCGACCAGTTCCATATGGAATTCCTTCCGCCTGTAAAAGAGGCTGTGGATATGACCTTTTCCGAGCGCAACAAACGGGGCTTTAAGATGGGGTTAAGTAAAGGCATTGATTTCTTCTTCGGGATGGGAAGCGTTGCCTACTATGTGAGCATGAGTGTCGCAAGTCTTTCCGAGAGCGGCAGGAAGGGCGGATCCAGCCTTAAGAAGCTGTTCACCATGCCTCCGTCCATGACCCTTAAGTATCTCAGGGCTAAAAAACAGTGCAGGAAAGAGGAACGGCCGCTGATGCCAAAGGACCTTTTTAAACTCAAGGGCTTTTTGTGCGCGGGCACGGATAACCGGTGCTACAAGGATGATCTGGAGGAACTGTGGGGCGTAAGGCCGGTGGAGGTGTTTGCAGGCACGGAGCCAAGCTTTGTGGGCACGGAGACATGGAACCGCAACGGTCTGTACTTTTTCCCGGACGCATGTTTTTATGAGTTCATTCCGGAGGAGGAGATGTACCGCAATATGGATGACCCGTCCTATGTGCCAAGGACCGTCTGCATGGATGAGGTGGTTCCGGGAGAAGTCTATGAACTTGTGCCCACCGTGCTGAGGGGCGGCGCCTTTGCCAGATACCGGGTGGGGGATATGTACCGGTGCCTGGGGCTTACCAGCAAGGATGATGAGACAAGGATTCCCCGGTTTGAGTACATGGACCGGGTGCCGGATATCATTGATATTGCCGGATTTACCAGGATATCAGAAAATTCCATCCAGAATGTCATCGGCCTTTCAGGGCTGGAGGTGGAGGACTGGGTGGCGCTTAAGGAGTTCACTGTTGATAAGGGACGTCCTTATCTGCATATGTACGTGGAAATGTCCCCTGGTTCAGTGGTGAACCGGGCGGTCAGCAGGGAACTTCTGAAGGAGCATCTTACCATTTACTTTAAGTATGTGGACCAGGATTACCATGATCTAAAACGTATCCTAGGCATGGATCCCCTGGAGGTTACCATATTAAGGTGCGGTACGTTTAAGGAATATAAGAACAAGACAGGAAAAAAGCTGCGGCATATTAACCCATCCATACACGATGTGCAGGATCTGGTGAAGATGCAGGAGCTGTTTGACAGGCAGAGGAGATACTGATTGTATGAGAAGCTATGTTTTTATTTCCATTACAGCATTATATTTCTACATGTTCCTCATGCTGGCCTTCATGTCGGCTAAGAAGTCGAGGCTGGTCAGGGATTTTATTGCTGTATTGGGTGCTATGATTTTATGGACGGGCGGCTCGCTTCTCATGAGGCTTATGGCGTGGCCTTCCTATCACATGTGGTTCCATGTTTCACTGGCAGGAATCTGCCTGGTACCGTATGCGTTTTTCTGCTTTATCAGGGATTTCTGCGGGCATTCGGCCAAACCCTCCCACCGGATATGGCTGATACTGATCGTGCTGGTCAACTTATATAACATGACCACCGGCAACCTGCTGGAAGCCCCGGCCATTACGGGAATCGGCGACAAGGCTTTCTTCGTCTACCATATGACCTGGCGGGTCACTGCCATGTATGGACTGTGTTTTCTTGTGATCATCCATTCCGCGGTAATCATCTTTGGCTCCAGGAAGAACCGGGCAGTCTGTTCCAAAGTGGTTCCCCTTCTGTCAGGAATCCTGCTTCTGTTTGCAGGCAACATGGCGGTGCCGGTCTTTAACGGGTTCCCCATCGATATCCTGGCAGGCGCGGTCAATGCAGGGGTCATGTTCTATACGCTGTATTCCAAACATGTGTTTAAGATGACCCTTCTGGTTTCACGGGGAAACTGCTACATCATTGCCATGGGCATCAGCGCGCTGGCATTTTATAATATAGCCCAGACACTGGAGTACCTGATACGGACCGGCGTTCCCATGCTGTCATCCTTCAGCGTGATGATCGTGGCCACCCTGACCATGATCGTGACCCTGATCATCTATCAGCTGGCAAAATGCTTTTTTGACAAGCTGTTCATACGGGAGGAAGTCAGCCAGACCGAGCGGCTGAGCGAATATACGCTGCTGGTGTCCCAGTCCCTGCGTCTGAATGAGATACTTCAGGGCCTGGTAAGCGTCATTACCGATACGGTGCATACCAAAAAGATCTATATCTGCATCAAGGACGACCAGGGTAATTATCCGGCTGTTTTCAGCAGCAGCCCCCTGGATGACAAGAATTTCATGATGGATGGGGATGCGCCCTTGATCCACTGGCTTAAGAACCATGATTCCTGCCTGCTCCTCCGTGACTTCAGGCGGACCGTGGATTACAAATCCATGTGGGAAGAGGAGAAAAGGCAGCTGGAAATACTCAAAATAGAGTGCCTCCTTCCATTAAAGGACGGGGATGACCTGGCCGGGCTTGTGATGCTGGGCGGCAAGGAACACAAAGGAAAGCTGCGTTCGGGATATTCGGAGGAAGATATCATTTTCCTCAATTCCATAGAGTCGGTAAGCTCCATTGCTGTGAAGAATTCCAGGCTTTATGAAAAGGCCTATGAGGAGGCAAGGACAGATGAACTGACCGGACTGCTGAACCGGAAGTATTTCTACGGAATGCTGGAGGATGCATATGAAAAATGCAGCCGCACCTCCCTTGCCCTGGCCATTTTCAATGTGGATGATTTTAAGCTGTATAACCAGCTTTACGGCAACCAGGAAGGGGACCAGGCCCTGATACATATTGCGCGTATCATACAGGGGACGGTGGGGGACAACGGATACTGCGCACGGTACAGCGGCAAGGAGTTTGCCGTCATCCTGCCCGAGTACGATATCTACTCAGCCCAGAACCTGGCAGAGAATATCTCACGGCAGATACAGAACATGAACCGTGACAGTTCTGAGACCTATCTGAAGCCCCTGACCGTCAGCTGCGGCATCTGCGCCATTCCTTATGCGGCAGCGTCCATACAGGAACTGGTATCCAATGCGGACTGTGCCGTGTACCATGTAAAACGTTCCGGCAAGAACGGTATCCGGGTATATTCAGACGGCATCATAGGAATACGGGAGACAAATGAGGGATTGGCCAAAAAGCATAAGAGTATGTATTCGGAATATGCGCCGACCATCTATGCCCTGACAGCTGCCATTGACGCCAAGGACCATTATACATTCCAGCATTCCAAGAACGTGTCATATTATGCGGAGGCTATCGGGATGGCCCTGCACACCAGCGGGGAATACAGGGAAATACTCAAGGAGTCGGCGCTTCTCCATGACATCGGTAAAATCGGTATTCCCGAGAACATACTGAACAAGACAGGAAAGCTTACGGCCGAGGAATACGAAGTCATGAAGCGGCATGTGGAGGCATCCGTGGAAATCATCCGCCACCTTCCGTCCATGGATTATGTCATCCCGGCTGTCATCGGCCATCATGAGCGTTACGACGGCAAAGGCTATCCCCGCCGGATTGCGGGAAAGGACATTCCCCTGGCAGCCAGGATACTCTGCATTGCTGATTCCTTTGACGCCATGGTTTCAAAGCGCAGCTATAAATCCAGCATGTCGGTGGAGTTTGCCATCAATGAACTGGAAAAAGGCGCCGGAACCCAGTTTGACCCGGAGCTTGTACCCCTGTTTGTGGAACTGATTGCATCCGGGACCGTAAAGCCGGTGCTGAGTGAAGGGGATGTGGTGGAAGACGGCAGGAATGCCGGGTCATGACAGAGGGGAAAATCATAATGCCATCGAGGCCGGACACGGAGTGACCTTGGAATGGAATGCATATGCAAGAAAGTGCCGCCCAATCACCTGCTTTGATTGGGCGGCATTTCTGCTCCATGAGGTATGATTCCTGCAATACCTTTATAAAGGTTTCAGGAAGGTTCTTTGCTAAAGTCCTTGTTTGATGCATGTTCCATGCTGTCCACACGGCCAACGGACAAGCCCGGGTTTGAGCCGGCGTGCAGGAAGTGACATGAAATCCGCCCTTAGAATACCATCTGCACCAGTATCATATAGCACACCGTGCCAAGGGCAATGCTTGCCAGCGTATTCCCCTTCCAGAGGTGGAGTGCTACCACTGCTGCCACGGAGATAAGTTCGGGCAGGCCGTATGGATATGCCAGGGGAGTGATTCCCTTCAGGCAGTAAACGACCAGCACGGCCATGATGGCAGCCGGAAGTATGGCGCCCAGATAGCGGACCAGGCGGGGGACTTCTTTTTTCCCTCCGAACAAAAGGAAGGGGAGCCAGCGGGTAACCTGGGTGCACAGGGCGCAGACCAGGATGGTAATCAGCACATAGGCTGGATCTGTCAATGTATGGGTCAGTGTATTGATCATGGGTTATGTTCCTCCATCTTCTGTTCCACGGTCCTGCGAAGGAACAGCAGGATGGCCACGGTGGCTGCCAGGGCAGGCAGGATGAAATTGGATGTGCGGATAAGTATCAGGAACAGGGCGCCGCAGATGAATCCGGCCACGGCCGGGATGTGGGTCCTTGCCGCCTTCCACTGGTCCACGCAGATGACCACGAACAGGGCGGTCATGGCAAAATCAATGCCAGTGGTGTCAAACTTAATCAGTTCCCCCATGAGCGCGCCAAGCACCGAGCCAAGGACCCAGTAGCACTGGTCAAACAGGGAGACAAAGAAGGTGGCCTGCTTCCATTCCCTGTCCGTAAAATCCGCCGGGCGGGCCATGGAGCAGAGCAGGGAGTATGTCTCGTCCGTCAGGGAGAAGACCATGTACGGATAAGCCTTTTTCATTTCCTTAAAACGTTCAATGAAGGTCAGGCCGTAAAATGCATGGCGGCTGTTGATGAACAGGGTCATGACGGCCGTGGTGATGAAGCTCAGGCCCCCGGTGAGGATGCCTACCAGGGCAAACTGCATGGAGCCTGCGTAGACAAGGGCGCTGATGAGGAAGGCCCACAGGACGCCAAGGCCGGATTTCTGAAGCAGGAGCCCGAATGCAATCCCCAAAAAAATATATCCCAGGAAGATAGGGATAGTCTTGATTAAGGCAAACTTTGCTGTTTTTTTCATGATATGTAAAATCTCCTTATAAATGTACACATTTTAGCACATTAATATAGTATAGCAGACACAAGGGAAGATTTCCACTATAAAATGTATTTTCCCCTTTCATAGACCAGATAAATATGTTATTATTTATTATACTTGATTATAAAAGTAACAATAACGGAGGAACAATCATGGCAGAGAAAGACACCGTAATGGAAACAGAGGAAAAGGAGGTAATCTCCAAGAATTTCATTGAGCAGGAGATTGACAAGGACCTGGCAGAGGGCGTGTACAGCCATGTCCAGACCCGTTTCCCGCCGGAACCCAACGGTTATTTACACATCGGACACGCCAAGTCCATATTACTCAATTACGGTCTGGCACAGAAGTACGGTGGCAAGTTCAACCTGCGTTTTGACGATACAAACCCCACAAAGGAGAAGACGGAATTCGTGGAATCCATCATGGCGGATGTGAAGTGGCTGGGCGCTGATTTTGAGGACAGGCTGTTTTTTGCGTCCAATTATTTCGAACAGATGTATGAGTGCGCGGTATTCCTGATTAAGAAGGGGAAGGCATTTGTCTGTGACCTGACCGCGGAACAGATCCGGGAATACAGAGGCGACTTTACCACCCCCGGCAAGGAAAGCCCGTACAGGGACAGGAGCATTGAAGAGAACCTGAAGCTGTTTGAAGAGATGAAGGAGGGCAGGTACCAGGATGGGGAAAAAGTCCTGCGTGCCAAGATTGACATGGCTTCCCCCAACATCAACATGAGGGATCCAGTCATCTACCGTGTGGCCCATATGTCCCATCACAACACCGGGGACAAGTGGTGCATCTATCCCATGTATGATTTCGCCCATCCGATTGAGGATGCCATTGAGCATATCACCCATTCCATCTGCACCCTGGAGTTTGAGGACCACAGGCCCCTTTATGACTGGGTGGTCAGGGAGTGTGAATTTGAGGATCCGCCCCGTCAGATTGAGTTTGCCAAGCTTTACCTGACCAATGTGGTTACGGGCAAGCGCTACATCAAGAAACTGGTTGAGGACAAGATTGTGGATGGCTGGGAGGACCCGCGCCTTGTGTCCATCGCTGCCCTGCGCAGAAGGGGATATACGCCCGAGGCCATCAAGATGTTCGTGGAGCTGGTGGGTGTTTCCAAGGCCAACAGTTCTGTGGATTACGCCATGTTAGAGTACTGCATCCGTGAGGATTTAAAGCTTAAGAAGCCGCGTATGATGGCTGTGCTCAACCCGGTCAAGCTGGTGATTGACAATTATCCGGAGGGGCAGACAGAGATGCTTGACGTGCCCAACAATCTGGAGAACCCGGAACTGGGCGACAGGAAGGTGCCCTTTAGCCGTGAACTCTATATTGAGAGGGATGACTTCATGGAGGAGCCTCCTAAGAAGTATTTCCGCATGTTCCCCGGCAATGAAGTGCGTCTCATGGGCGCTTACTTTGTTAAGTGTACCGGATGTGAGAAGGATGCAGACGGCAATGTAACCGTTGTCCACGGGACCTATGACCCGGAGACAAAGAGCGGTTCCGGTTTTGAAGGCCGTAAGGTAAAGGGAACCATCCACTGGGTCAGCATACCAACGGCAAGGAAGGTGGAATGCCGCCTTTATGAGAATATCGTGGATGAGGAAAAGGGCAAGCTGAACGAGGACGGAAGCCTGAACCTGAATCCCAATTCCCTGACTGTCTTAAATGAATGCTATGTGGAACCGGCCCTGGCAGAGGGCAAGGCCTATGACAGCTACCAGTTCGTGCGCAACGGTTTCTTCTGTGTGGACTGTAAGGACAGCACGCCGGAGCACCCTGTGTTCAACCGGATCGTGTCCCTTAAAAGTTCCTTTAAGCTGCCAAAGTAAGGTCAGGACATGCCAATCCAATCCATATATTCCTGGGGTGGCTGTTGGCTGGACCGTGACAGGGATATCGTGGCTGCTGTGCCTTATATTGGGTATGGCAGCCATTTTGCATTGGGAATCCGGGATCCGGTCTTGGGAGGCTCAGGGAGGGCAGGTGATATGGGGCAAGCATCCTGCGGCATGGGGCAAGCATCCTGCGGTATGGGGCAAGCATCCTGCGGCACAGGGCATGCCTCCCACATTGACAGCATGGTCTGATTCTGGTATGATGGACCGGATTGAATTATTGCAATATAACAATGCCAGTTTGCGGCAGAAAGGCGGTATCATGGAGCTGATCGTACCATTTGACAGCCAGTCCGACAGCCCGCTTTACGAGCAGATTTATCAGTATATCAAGGACGAGATACGGGGCAAAAGGCTGGGGGCGGGAAGCAGGCTGCCATCCACCAGGATCCTGGCGCAGAATCTGAAGGTGAGCCGGAGCACCACACAGATGGCCTATGACCAGCTGGTATCGGAAGGCTATATAGAGGCCCAGCCCTACAGGGGATACTATGTCTCAAAGATAGAGGAGCTGGTGGAGGTCCGGCAGAAGTCCGCCGGTTCTTTTGTGCTGGAAAAGGATTGGGAAGAACATAGGTTTGAGGTGGATTTCTCACCAAGGGGCATTGATTTGGACAGCTTCCCCTTCAATACCTGGCGGAAGCTGAGCCGTAACACCCTGGTGGATGACAATAAGGAAATGTTCTCAGCCGGAAATCCCCAGGGAGAGCTGTCCCTGAGGATTGCGGTGGGGGAATATCTCCATTCAGCCAGAGGCGTGGACTGCAGCCCGGACCAGATCCTGATTGGCGCCGGAAGCGAATATCTTCTGATGCTGCTGGCCCAGATACTGGGAACCGATATGGGGATTGCCATGGAGAACCCTACCTACAAACAGGCTTACCGTGTGCTGAAGGGAGAGGGGTATCATGTGGTTCCGGTGGGCATGGACCGGTATGGGATGAATGTGGAGCGCCTCCAGGCCAGCGGGGCAAAGATTGCCTATGTGATGCCGTCCCACCAATATCCAACAGGAATCGTCATGCCGGTGAAACGGCGCCAGGAGCTGCTGGCCTGGGCCTACAGCGGCCAGGACAGGTACCTGATTGAGGACGATTATGACAGTGAGTTCCGCTACAAGGGTAAGCCCATCCCGGCCCTGCAGGGCATGGACAGGGGCGGGCGGGTGATTTATATGGGGACATTTTCAAAGTCCATCGCGCCTGCCATCCGTGTGGGATTCATGGTGCTGCCGGAACATCTCATGAAGGTGTACAGGGAAAAGGCTGGCTTTTATGCGTCCACGGTGTCCAGGATTGACCAGAATATCCTCTATCAGTTTATCACCCAGGGCCATTATGAGCGCCATTTAAACCGTATGAGGGCCGTGTACAAGGCAAAGCATGATGTGTTGCTAAACGGGCTAAGGGAATTGGAGGACCGGTTTGTCATACGCGGGGAATACGCGGGGCTTCATGTGCTTTTGACCTATCGCTGGGGCGGCAGTGAGAAGCAGCTGACAGAACAGGCCGCGGCAGCCGGCGTAAAGGTCTATGGCATGTCGGACTGCTTCATCCACCCCGAGCAGAATATTTACCCGTCCACGGTCATGCTGGGATATGCGAAACTGAGCGAAGCTGAGATTGAAAAGGGTACCGGGCTGTTAAAGAAGGCCTGGTCCTGAACCCGTGATGAAAGGAATGGATATAGAGTGAAGGACAGAAAGTACAGTGTCATAGATATAACGGCGGCAGCGGCCTTTGCCATGGTGCTGGGAATCAGCAGCATATGGGGGCTTAAGGAACAGGGAAATGTCCCAGGGAGAAACGGTGCTGCCCTACTTCGGGAAGCAGCAGATTCAGCGGACATGGGCATGGACAGTGCAGATGGGGCCTCTGGAGGCATGGATGGAGGAAATGCCGGTGCAGGCCGTATGGCCGGAAGGAGCGGATCTGGCGTGGACGGCAACGGTGCAGGCGGGGATGGAAGCGGAGCAGCGGGAAAGGCAGCAGGCGCGGATGGAAACGGCATGGCGGGGATGACAGCAGGCGCAGATGGCGGGGCAGCGGGAGAGGCCGCCCCCGTGGTCCTGGATGAAAGGCAGCTGATAACCGTGTCAGACATCATGAAAGCGCTTGAAAAGGGAAACCTTAAGGAGGCGGCTGCCGTGATGGTACGTGAGGAGGATATGCTGGCAGATATGTTCTACACTGTCATGGACGGTGGACGATATCTTTATGACGGCAGTTCCTTCCGGTCTGACATAGATGGCCGGGGAATGGTATTTACCAAGGCGGGTACCGTGTATTACGGTACGTTTAAAGCCGGGAAGCCGGAAGGACAGTGCACGGCCCTGCAGGTGGTGGATCTGGACGCGCCCAGATATGATTATTCCCAGGGAATCTGGAAAGACGGCAGGATGGAGGGCAAAGGCCATACAGGATACTGCTATTTTGAGGGAAGCCCGGAAGGGGAGGCAAGGGATATCTGCAAGACAGGAACATTTTCCCAGGACCTTATGGAGGGCGACGTGGTCTATACCAGCATGAATGAGGAGGACCAGGTTTCAACCTGGAAACTGAAGGTGGGACACGGAATCGCAATCCTGGACAACAGATGGAATCATGTGGAATCCACAGGGGAATACCAGCTGCTGTCTGAGGACAATGACAACCACGCATATGTGCTGGAAGAAGACCAGGCCGCCATGCCCATGTGGGTGAACCTGCTGGTATGGGATGAATAGGGAACGGCAGAAAAGAACCTCCGGGCAGATGCTTATGCATCCCCGGAGGTTTATTTATCCTAAAAGTATGGTCATCAATTGAATCCTGAGTATTTTCCTAAAACCAAATCATCTTCCTAATCCAGGGTATCTTCCTCGATGGTGGCAGTAGGTTCCTGCGGTTTACGCACGGTACTGTCTTCCTGTCCGGAAACCTCCTCCTCATCCATCAGGTCATCACTGTAATCTGCCTGATAATCGTGGGAGACATAGGAGGTACCGAGGTCCCCGTCCATGCGGCCATAGTCATACAGATCGTCCTCATCCACATAATCATCATCCAGGAATCCCTCGTCCTCAAACAGGTCGGAATCATCTTCCTTTTTCTGGGCACGCTCATCCATGAAATCATCCTTCTTGGTCTTCATGGTGTTGAGGGCGATGTGGGCGGTATCCACGGCAGCGGAGGCAACCTCATGGGCCGTGTCTGAAAGCAGGCTTCCTGCATCCTTCAGCACATTCTTAGTGGCATGGGCCATATCCTTGGCAGCCACCTTCAGCTCATCCTTACTTGACGTAAGGGAAATATAATTGCGGTCCAGCTTGCGGGAATCAATGGTGCGGTCTTCCGCTCCCTCCGGTCTGTCCTCGTCACCGCTGTCCTCAAATTCGCGGAAATCCTTTTCCAGTTCCTTGTGGTATGTCTTATACTGGAGTACATAAGAAACGCCGGCAGCCACAGCGCCTGTGACAGCCGCAAATGCTACGAACTTACCCCAACCTTTCTTAGCCATGCAAAAACCCCCTTCTTACCTTTTAATAGTGATTACGCATAAAACGCATAAAAGTACGATACAATTCATAGTATTCCTTATTGCTACTATTGTAATACGAATGGAAAAAAAAAGAAACAGCAATTTGTAAAAAAATAATAAAATTAAAAGAAATTAGCACTCAAGTCTTGACAGTGCTAACAACTGGTGATATAACTTATCATGTGAGCAAAATAAAGATGCTTAGAAAGATAACACAAGAAAGAAAAAGCAGAACAGTTTGTAAGGAGGAATTCAATTATGAAGTTGGTACCATTGTTTGACAAGGTAGTATTAAAGCAGTTAGTAGCAGAAGAGACCACAAAGTCCGGTATTGTCCTTCCGGGTGCGGCAAAGGAAAAGCCACAGCAGGCAGAGGTTATTGCAGTTGGTCCTGGCGGCGTTGTGGACGGCAAGGAGATTACCATGCAGGTTAAGGCCGGCGACAAGGTCATCTACTCCAAGTACTCAGGCACTGAGGTGGAAGTAGAAGATGAGAAGTATGTAATTGTTAAGCAGAGCGATATCCTGGCAGTAGTTGAATAATTGAAACCATTTTACAAAATAATGAATAGAACATAATTTGGAGGTTGATCATCATGGCAAAGCAGATTAAGTATGGCGTAGAAGCCCGCAAGGCTCTGGAAGCAGGCGTGAATCAGTTAGCAGATACAGTACGTGTGACATTAGGACCCAAGGGACGCAACGTTGTCCTGGATAAGTCCTTCGGCGCTCCGTTAATCACCAACGACGGCGTTACCATTGCAAAAGAGATTGAACTGCAGGATCCATACGAGAATATGGGCGCACAGTTAATCAAGGAAGTTGCTTCCAAGACCAACGATGTGGCTGGTGACGGCACCACGACCGCAACCGTCCTGGCGCAGGCAATGGTGAATGAAGGTATGAAGAACCTGGCAGCAGGCGCTAACCCAATCGTTTTGAGAAAGGGTATGAAGAAGGCAACAGACGCAGCTGTTGACGCCATCAAGGCTATGAGCAAACCAATCAATGGCAAGGCTCAGATTGCAAGGGTTGCAGCTATCTCCGCATCTGACGATGAGGTTGGCACAATGGTAGCAGACGCTATGGAGAAGGTTTCCAAGGACGGCGTCATCACCATTGAGGAATCCAAGACAATGATGACAGAGCTTGACCTGGTTGAAGGCATGCAGTTCGACAGAGGTTACCTGTCCGCATATATGTGCACTGATATGGATAAGATGGAAGCGAATCTGGATGATCCATATGTGCTGATTACCGACAAGAAGATTTCCAACATCCAGGAGTTACTGCCTCTGTTAGAGCAGGTTGTCAAGATGGGCGCAAGACTGCTGATCATCGCTGAGGATGTGGAAGGTGAAGCACTGACCACCCTGATTGTCAACAAGTTAAGAGGTACCTTCAACGTAGTTGCTGTCAAGGCTCCCGGCTATGGCGACAGAAGGAAGGAGATGCTGCAGGATATCGCTATCCTTACAGGCGGCACCGTTATCTCTGAGGAAGTTGGTCTGGACTTAAAGGATGCAACCATGGATCAGTTAGGCCGTGCAAAATCCGTTAAGGTTCAGAAGGAGAATACAATCATCGTTGACGGTATGGGCGATAAGGACACCATTGCTGCAAGGGTTGCCCAGATCCGCAAGCAGATTGAGGAAACCACCTCTGATTTTGACAGGGAGAAATTACAGGAGCGTCTGGCTAAGCTGGCTGGCGGCGTAGCTGTCATCCGTGTAGGCGCTGCTACCGAGACAGAGATGAAGGAAGCCAAGCTTCGTATGGAAGATGCCCTGAACGCTACAAGGGCAGCTGTTGAGGAAGGTATCATCGCAGGCGGCGGTTCCGCATATGTACACGCTGCAGCTGATGTGCAGAAGATTGTTGACAGCCTGGAAGGTGATGAGAAGACCGGTGCCAAGATCATCTTAAAGGCCCTGGAGTCCCCGCTGTTCCACATCGTTGCAAACGCAGGCCTGGAAGGTTCCGTAATCGTGAACAAGGTTAAGGAATCCAAGGTTGGATGCGGATTTGACGCATACAAGGAAGAGTTTGTCGACATGATTGAAGCAGGTATCCTGGATCCTGTTAAGGTTACAAGAAGCGCACTGCAGAATGCAACCAGCGTTGCTTCCACCCTGCTGACAACCGAATCCGTTGTTGCCAATATCAAGGAACCGGCTCCGGCAATGCCTCCAGCACCTGATATGGGCGGAATGTACTAATCCATGACATGATATGACCATGCACAGCCTGGACGGTTGGGATGAACCCAACTGTTCCAGGCTGTTTTCATGTCCGGCGGCTTGAATCGTCCGGAGTCCCGTGATGGATGGGAGACTGCTACACAAACATCCTTGCGGCGCAGGTGAATGCAAAACAGATGACGATGCCGCACACGGTAGGCACCAGGAAGGACACAAGGGTCCACTTGAAACTGCCGGATTCCTTCCTGATGGTGAGAAGGGTGGTGGTGCAGGGCCAGTGCATAAGGGAAAACAGCATGGTGCTGACAGCGGTAATCCAGGTCCACCCATTATTCACAAGAAGTTCCTTTAACTGTGCCAGGCTGTCAAACTCCAGGATACTGCCCTGGGCCATGTAAGCCATGATGATGATGGGGATGACGATTTCATTGGCAGGAAGCCCCAGTATGAAGGCCATGAGGATGACCCCGTCCATGCCCAGCAGCCTTGCAAAGGGGTCCAGGAAGCCGGAACAGTGGGCCAGCAGGGTAAGGCCGCCCACCTGTACATTTGCCATGATCCAGATAAGAAGTCCGGCCGGGGCAGCCACCACAATGGCCCTTCCCAGCACGAACAGGGTCCGGTCAAAGATGGAGCGGACAATGACCTTGCCAATCTGGGGGCGGCGGTAGGGCGGCAGTTCCAGGGTAAAGGAAGAGGGGATTCCCTTTAATACGGTCATGGACAGGAACTTGGACGCCGCGAAGGTCATGAACACGCCCAGCACAATGAATGCCGTTAAAAGCAGCGCGGATAACAGGGAATCAAAAGCTCCCCCGGATACACCCACGAAAAACATGGTGATGATGGCAATCAGGGTGGGGAATCTTCCGTTGCAGGGCACGAAGTTATTGGTGATCATGGCAATGAGCCGTTCCCTTGGGGAGTCAATGATGCGGCAGCCCACGATACCGGCCGCATTGCACCCAAAGCCCATGCACATGGTAAGGGCCTGTTTGCCGCAGGCATGGCAGCTCTTAAATGGTTTATCCAGGTTGTAGGCAATCCTGGGAAGGTATCCGGAATCCTCCAACAAGGTAAACAGGGGGAAGAAGATGGCCATGGGCGGCAGCATGACGGATACAACCCAAGCCAGCACGCGGTAGACGCCCAGGACAAGGATGCCATGGAGCCATTCCGGCGCGCCCATGGCCATGAATGCCCGGGTCAGCTGGTCCTGGAGCTTGAAGAAGGCGTCAGCCAGCATCTGGGAAGGATAGTTGGCCCCGGTGATGGTCAGCCAGAACACCACGGCCAGCATTCCAACCATGACCGGATAACCTGTGAAACGGCTGGTCAGCACCTTATCCAGGCGGCGGTCCCCTTCATTGTACTCAACCTGATTAAAATGCACGGTATCCCGGCATATTTTTTCCGCGGAGGCTACCAGGGCAGCCACCACCCGGTCACCCATGATTTCCCTGGTGACACCGTACTTGGACAGGTGTTCCCTGGCCTCGTCCAGGGCCTCCGCCAGTTCCGGTATGTCAAGTATGTCTTCGCCTAGATATTCCTTCAGTTCCTTCATAAGGGAAGGGTCACAGTCAAGAAGCTTCAGTGTGAGCCACCTGGAATTGATTTTTCCGTCCACCCTGGCTTTTACCAACGGTTCTGCCATGGCAATGGCCTGCTCAATGATGGGGGAATACTGGACCTGGTAGGGATGGAGGTCCTTCTTTCTGTCCACCAGTGCGTCCAGCTGTTCAAGGAAATGCTCCAGGCTTTTCTTTTTCCTGGCAATGGTGCCCACAACCGGTACCCCCAGCTTTTCAGAAAGCATTTCCAAGTCAATGGAAATGTTCTTGCGCGCGGCTTCATCCAGAAGGTTGACGCATACCAGCACATGGTCTGATATCTCCATGGTCTGCAGCACCAGGTTCATATTGCGTTCCAGGCAGGTGGCGTCGCAGACCACCACCACGCTGTCACTGCCCCCGAAACAGATGAAGTTGCGGGCAACCTCCTCCTCGGCAGAGTGGGCCATGAGGGAATAAGTGCCAGGTATATCCACCAGCACGTATCCATGATTCCTGGTTTTACAAAATCCCTGGGCATTGGTCACGGTTTTGCCGGGCCAGTTGCCGGTGTGCTGGTTCATGCCGGTCAGGTTATTAAAGAGGGTGCTCTTACCTACATTGGGATTACCTGCTATGGCAATGACCTTATCTTCGGGTGTCTGTTTTTTTATCTCCAATCCGGAATCGACAGCGCCCATTCCTACTGATTGTTTTGTCAGCCCCATTTTAATACTCCTTTTATATATTTTTAGATTTATATATTTTAATCATCATTCATGAATCAGGATGCCCCGGCAGTCCTCGGAACGTATGGCGATGACAGCGCCGCGTATCAGGTAGGCGCATGGGTCCCCAAGGGGGCTTTGACCCAGACATTCCACTTCCGTGTCCTCTACCAGGCCGATATCCAGAAGGCGTCTGCGGATGCTGCCGCAGGCAGTCAGTTCTTTAATGTGTGCCCGCTGGCCGGGCTTTATATCACTCAGACAATGAATTTCTTTCATATTTACAATACCTCGCAATAGATTTAGGATAGGGAAACATTTTCTTACTCTTATAATATTGCAGGAGGGACACTTTGGTTACTGGTATGGATGGAAAACATGAAAAAAACGGACCGGGCATGGATAAGGAAGGTTTCTATACCATGAAAGGATATGAACGGGTAAACGGTGAGGAGCTTACGTCTTCCATGGAAGATTACCTGGAAATGGTCTGCCGCATGGAAGCGGAAGGATATCCGGTGCGGGTAAGCCTTCTGGCCGCCAACCTGCATGTGCGTCCTTCCTCCGCATCCAAGATGTTGGATAACCTGAAGGCAGCCGGATATATTGACTTCAGGAAATACGGCACCATCATGGTCACGGATAAGGGGCATATGGAGGGACGGTATCTGCTGCACCGGCACCAGGTGCTGCATGAATTTTTCTGCGCCCTGAACCATACGGACAGTGAGCTGGAGCAGGTGGAGAAGATTGAGCACTATATCAACCGGAGGACCGTGGGGAATATGGAGCGGATGCTGCCTTTCCTTAAAAGCCTGTAAGGTATCACTGGAAATATGGGGCAAACTATTGTATAATGGGAAATATGCGAAACAGGACCTGATAAGTGCATGAAACATTTACAACATGATAAAAGGAGAGAACAGAATGAACGATGATAATTACGTAGAGTGGCTTGTGAAGAGGAAAGACCCGGCCTATGCCATTCCCCTTAAGATATTGATGATTGTCCTGTGTGTTATTTCTGCCTTCCTGGCCATGCAGACCATATTTGGGATTGTCTTTCTCCTGGCAGCGGCGGCAGGGACTTATTTTGTTTTCCTGAATATGAGCGTGGAATATGAATACCTGTTTGCGGAAGGCGGACTCACCGTGGACCGTATCCTGGGCAAGGCCAGAAGGAAGAGGGTATTTGACTGTGATAAAGAGGATGTGCAGGTGGTGGCTCCGGCTGATTCCTTTGTGTTAAAGGATTATGAGCGCCAGGGCGCCAAGGTAAAGGATTTTTCGTCCGGCAGGAAGGAAGCCAAGGTATATGCACTTATGTACCAGAAGGGGGCAGATAACTTCAAGGTCCTGATTGAACCGAATGAGAAGATGATTGGCGCCATGAGAAGGACATTCCCAAGAAAGCTTGTGATGTAGCCGGACAGGGAGCGGACGGCGCTTGGTGGATGGGGACGGACGCGCTTGGTAGATAAGGACGGATGGCATTCTGTGTATAGGGAACGGTGGCATTCCGTGAATAGGGAATGGCAGCATGTGGATAAGAAGAAAGGGACAGCTGGCCTGAGGGGATATGGGGATTCCCGTCAGGAGCAGCTGTCCCTTTTGGTCCGGTACCAGGCACCTGTTTATCGCGTCCTCCTGCCTGGAAGGATTAAAATTCCTTCTTCTTATAGATGGAAATGCTGATAAAATAGGATGCTGCAAACATCAGCAGTGACAGAACCAGCAGCAGGATACAGAAATTGGACAGGATGGCCGGACTTATATTCTTAAGCCTGCCGCCCCGCGCTATGATGACACCTGTAAAGAAGATGGCTGCAAACAGCACACTGGGGATGTAGCGGCCCTTTTCAGCGCCAAGCCACAGGGAGCAGGGAAGGGCCAGGGCCGTGTAAATGAGCGATATGGCAGTCCCTGTCAAAAGGGTAGTGCACATTGCATACAGAAACTCAGTATCAATCCCTCCTGTGCGGATGACCCAGGCAATCCCTGTCATGGGAAAGGATACGGCGGCCGCGGCCATAAGCATCAGTATGGAAATGATGTATTTTTCCTGAACCATGACGGTCCTGGAAAGGGGCATGCTCAGCGCATAGGTATCCCACTTCACCTGTCTGTCATAGGAAGAGAGGGTGAAGGTAAACATGGCGCTTACCATCATGCACAGGGATATGAACAGCAGCCCGCCGTCCTTCTGGGGAAGGAATACAAGACCCCATACGACAACGATGAACAGCAGGCTCTTAATGTTCTGTCCTAAACAATAAAAATCTTTTAACAGTAATCCTTTCATCGCATCTGCCCCCTTACATGAAACAGCATGATTTCCTCAATGTTGGTGCGGTCCATGACCAGGTTGGGATAACGCTCCATCACTTCCCGGCGGTTGCGCACCAGGCACTCTGACTGGTATGCGCTTTGGCGGATCCCCACCATGATAATCCCACCGCGGCCTGCCATGTCCTTAAGGTGTTCCAGTTCCTCCTGGCTGCACTTAATGATTCCCATGTCCTCGATAAGGGAATCCTTTTCTTCTGAAAACAGGATTGAGCCGTTGTGGATCATGGTGATATAGTCAGCCACCTTATCCAGGTCACTGGTAATGTGGGAGGAAATCAGGACGGAATTCCCGCCGTCCTCAATGAACCCAAACAATATATCCAGGATCTCATCCCGGACAACCGGGTCCAGGCCGCTGGTTGCCTCATCCAGGACCAGCAGTCTGGGATGGTGGCTCAAAGCAGCCGCAATGGACAGCTTCATCTGCATTCCTTTGGAATATTCCTTTATTTTCTTCTTCCCAGGCAGGGCAAAACGGTGCAGGTAATCCAGGAACAGTTCCTGGTCCCAGTTCCTGTAAATCCTGCCCAGCATATGGGATACCTGTATCCCGTTCAGGAATTCATGAAAATGGCTTTCGCCCCACACAACCCCAATCTGTTCCTTGATACGCGGCTGGTCAGTGTCCAGGTCCAGGCCCAGGATCTCGACGGTGCCGCTGTCCCGACGGACAACATCCAGTATGGCCTTGAGGGTGGTGGACTTGCCGGCCCCATTTTCGCCTATCAGTCCCATGATGGCTCCCTTTGGAAGTAAAAGGTCAACATCCTTCAGGGAAAAATCCTTGTAGGCCTTTGAAAGCCCTCTTATGTTCACTGCGTACTCCATGGACATCTCCTCACTCTCCGTTATATATAAGTTCCAGCACCTCCACCAGCTCCTTCAGGGGAATGCCGCTTTTTTTAGCCAGGTCAGCTGCTTTTGTCAGGTATTCCTCCGCAATCCTCAGGTTTCCCTCGCGGATGACCTCGGTATCCTTTGCAGCCACAAAACTTCCCTTTCCTGTTATGGTTTCAATGAAGCCTTCCTGTTCCAGGTCATGGTAGGCGCGCTTGGTGGTGATGACGCTGATCCTCAGTTCCTTTGCAAGTGTCCTCATGCTTGGCAGGGCATCGCCGGAATCCAGCTGCCCGGTCATGATCATGTTCTTTATCTGGGATGTTATCTGTTCATAGATTGGTTTGCCGCTGGAATTGCTGATAATGATATTCACTGCGCTGCCTCCGTGGTATGGGTAGTGGTTGGGATTGTGGCGGTGATGATTGCCTGGGTGGTTATAATGTACATATCGTATATATACAATATAACATGGGATGTGGGGGATGTCAAGGGTGGGATTTAGGATGGATTACTAATTGTGCGGGGGCTGGGGAAAGATAAATTTAAATTAATGTATAAAATGCACAAAAAAATTTTTTCAATTTGGATATTATAGGCATTGTGTTGGCTGTTTCCATATGCTATTATTTAACCATAAACACTGTATACAAAATTTTTAATTTTTAATTCTGGAAAGAAGGACAATGTAACAGGAGGAAGGAATGGAGATTCTGGTATGCATAAAGCAGGTGCCGGGAACCACCAGTGTGGAGGTGGATCCGGTTACAGGCGTACTGAAGCGGGATGGTATTGAAGCTAAGATGAATCCATATGATCTATATGCGCTGGAATTCGGGCTGGAGCTTGCGGCAAGGACAGAGGGACATGTTTTTGTTATTACCATGGGGCCGGACCAGGCCGGGGAAGTGCTTTTGGAAGCTGTATGTATGGGGGCGGA
The DNA here is from genome assembly GCF_022440595.1 of Enterocloster sp. OA13. Taxonomy (NCBI): domain Bacteria; kingdom Bacillati; phylum Bacillota; class Clostridia; order Lachnospirales; family Lachnospiraceae; genus Enterocloster; species Enterocloster sp. OA13. Next base: position 513,877 of record NZ_JAKNTF010000001.1, read on the forward strand.
GAGGGGATATCTTATCTCGGACCGCCGTTTTGCAGGCGCGGACGTGTGCGCTACAAGCCATACCTTATCCCAGGGCATCCGGCAATCAGGAACCTATGACCTGATCCTGTGCGGGAAGCAGACCACGGACGGGGACACGGCGCAGGTAGGGGCGGAAACAGCGGAGTTCCTGGGAATTGCCCATGGCACCAATATACTGGAGGTCCTGGAAACAGGGGATACCTTCATCACGGTGAGGATGAACCTGGAGAATAAGATACAGACACAGAAGATGGAACTGCCATGTCTGTTGACCGTGGATAAGGATGTGAACACGCCCAGGCTTCCTTCTTATAAAAGAAGGATTGGGATGGACCCGAACTGTATCAAGGTCATGAGCCTGGATGATTTGGATGACAGGAATCCCAGCCACTATGGACTTAAGGGATCACCTACCCAGGTGGAACGCATTTTCCCGCCTGACAAGAAAACGGATAAGGAAATGATTGAAGGAACCAGCCGGGAACTGGCCACGGCGATGGCTGCAATCCTTAGAAAGCATAAGTTCATATAAGCTGTTTGAAGTGAGGTATACCATGGCATATTTAGAGATAAACCAGGATAGGGTGACGGAGGAATCCGCAAAGCAGCTCCAGTCGCTGTGTCCCTTTGGGGCAATTACACAGGAGGGGGGATGCCTGTCCGTTACGGCGGCATGCAGGATGTGCCGGCTGTGTGTAAAGAAAGGGCCGGAAGGCGTTGTACGATGGGTGGAGGAAGAGGCGCCTGCATCCGTGGATAAAAAGGAATGGAGGGGGATTGCTGTTTATGCGGAGCATGACGGGGAGTCCATCCATCCTGTCACATTGGAGCTTCTGGGAAAGGCAAGGGAGCTGGCGGAAGGGATTGGCCATCCAGTTTATGTCCTTGTAATGGGAAGCGGGATGGAAAAGCAGGCTGAAGCGCTTCTGGAATACGGGGCTGACAAGGTATTTCTTTATGACCATCCGGGACTGGCTGAATTTAATGTCCTCTCTTATACCAATGTGTTTGAGGATTTTATACGGAAGATAAAACCATCCTCGGTCCTGGTAGGGGCTACCAATACCGGGCGTTCCCTGGCACCGCGGACAGCGGCCAGGTTCAGGACCGGTCTTACGGCTGACTGTACCGTTCTGCAGATGAAGGAGGACACGGACCTGGTTCAGATCCGCCCGGCATTTGGAGGCAACATCATGGCGCAGATCGTGACACCCAGGCACAGGCCCCAGTTCTGTACGGTCAGGTATAAGATATGTTCCATGGCAGGACGCAGGGAACACCCCAAAGGAACCCTGGTACATATGGAGGTGGAGGAAGGGTTCCTGGATGACAGGATACAGGTTCTGGGATGTACGCCAAAGGAAAAGCAGGTGGACATATCTGAGGCGGATATGATTGTCGCGGTGGGCAGAGGAGTCAAATCACAGGCAGACCTGGAGCTTCTGCGGCAATTGGCAGACCAATTGGGAGCACAGATGGCCTGTACCAGGCCATTGGTTGAAAATGGATGGTTTGACCCCAGGCAGCAGATCGGTTTAAGCGGAAGGACGGTAAAACCAAAGCTGATCATAGCAGCCGGAATATCAGGTTCTGTCCAGTTTGCTGCGGGTATGAAGGGAGCGGACTGTATCATAGCGGTCAACAGGGATAAGAAGGCGTCTATTTTTGATGTTGCCCACTATGGGATTGTGGGGGACTTATACGAAATCATTCCGGAATTGATTAGGCAATTGAAGGGGGGACTGGAATGAATTATAAAAAGATGGATTCACAGGATATTTCTTATATAAAATCAGTTGTTTCCCCGGAACGTGTGCTTACAGGGGAAGGAATCAGCGAGGATTACGGACACGATGAACTGGGGGGAGTTTTCTCCATGCCGGAAGTCCTTGTAAAGATCATGAACACAGAAGAAGCGGCGGGAATCATGTCCTATGCATCGGAAAAAAAGATACCGGTGGTTGTGCGTGGAGCCGGCACCGGTCTGGTGGGAGGCGCTGTGGCCGTACACGGGGGAATCATGCTGGATACAACGGCCATGAACCGCATTCTGGAGCTGGACAGGGAGAACCTGACCGTGACCGTGGAGCCGGGGGTGCTTCTTATGGACCTGGCGGCCTATGTGGAGGAAAACAATCTGTTCTATCCACCGGACCCAGGGGAAAAGTCAGCCACCATTGGCGGGAATATCAGTACCAATGCCGGAGGGATGCGGGCGGTCAAGTATGGGGTCACCAGGGATTATGTCAGGGGGCTTACGGTGGTGGTTCCCTCCGGCGATGTGGTGAAGCTGGGGGGGAAGGTGGTAAAAAACAGTTCAGGCTACAGCCTTTTGAACCTTATGATTGGTTCTGAGGGCACGCTGGGAATTATCACGGAGGCGGTCCTGAAACTCCTGCCACTTCCTTCCAGGACACTGAGCCTTCTGGTGCCATTTGAAACCATGGAAGCCGCCATTGAATCCGTTCCGCGGATCATAGAAGCCCAGGTCCAGGCCACGGCCATTGAATTCATGGAGCGGAATACAATCATGTTTGCAGAGGACTATCTTGGGAAACGGTTCCCGGATACGGGAAGTAATGCATATATACTGATGACATTTGACGGGAACAGCAGGGAAGAGGTGGACCGGAATTATGGGCGGGCAGCGGATTTATGCCTGGAACTGGGAGCAAAGGATGTGTTCCTGGTGGATACCGAGGAGCGCAGACAGAGCGTGTGGAACGCCAGGGGCGCCTTTTTAGAGGCAATCAAGGCATCCACCACGGAGATGGATGAGTGCGACGTGGTGGTTCCCAGAAGCCACGTGGCGGAATTCATCAAATATACCCATGAGCTGGCAGGGGCATCCGGGATGCGTATCCCCAGCTTTGGTCATGCAGGTGACGGAAACCTCCACATTTATCTGTGCAGGGATGATATGGATCAAGGGACCTGGGAATATAAAAAGCAGGATGTATTTGAAAAAATGTACGAAAAGGCCAGGGACTTCGGCGGTCTTGTGTCCGGCGAGCATGGGATTGGATATGCTAAGCGCATGTATCTGGATGAACAGTGCGGTCCATGCCAGATGAGGCTGATGGAAGGAATCAAGAAAGCATTCGACCCTCATTGTATTTTAAATCCGGGTAAAGTTGTGGCGCTGTACGGTAGATAGGGGAAATTATATACTTTACCGATTGCATATGCCAGTTTAAAATGATACCATTAAAAAAAACAGAGGGGATGTACCAGTAGCATATGTCACTTAAAAAGAACTTAGATGATATTGTATATGAAACAATCTGTATGGGATTTGTCAGCGGGGATTACGTAGCCGGGACAAGGCTGGACCCGACCGAGCTGGCAGAGCGTTACCAGATTAGCAAGACACCGATTATCCAGGCGCTGAAGCGGATGGCCCATGAGCATATTGTAGAATTGATGCCGGGTGGAAAATATGAGATACCGGTTGCTACCAGGGAGGACATTGCGGATGTCTGTGAGGCCAGGCTGCTGTTTGAGGAGCAGGCCCTTGTGAAGCTTGGCAGTGATATAACAACCATGCAGCTTAAGGAATTGGAATTCATGGTGGAGAAGAGCCGGGTGTACTTTGAAGAGGGGAAATTTGATGATTATTTTCTGGCGGATATGGCGTTCCACAAAAAGCTGGTGGAGATGGCTGGAAACCAATGCCTGATGGATCTGTATATGGTGCTCAGCAACCGGTATATGGTCATCCGGACCACCACGGGCACATCCCTGTTCCATGAGAGGGTGGCGTGCAATGAACATCTGCAGATGGTGGAGGCGCTTAAGAAAAAGGATGTCCAGGAAGTACGCGGCCTGATCCAGACCCACATCATGAATATGGAGGAGCGGATTAAAAGTAAGGTTGAATAGTACGGCAGTGCCAGACATGTTCTGGGGGACGGGAAGGAGGGATGCATAAGGAATCTTTATTTAACATCATATAGGGGTTCTTATGCCTTTTTTTAAAAAATTTTTAATTTTTAATTTTATATTTCAACTCAGATAATAGCACACAGGTGTTTATTATAAGAAACTTTTATTTTATCAATTAAGGAGGAAGAAACTTATGGGAACAGTGGGAAAGGGCGTTATGCCGGCAGTAATGACAATGTGGAATGCAGATGAATCTTACAATGAGAAGGAGACATTAAGGTATGTCCAGTGGGTGCTGGATAAGGGTGCACACAGTATATCCTGCGTGGGAAGTACCGGCGACAATATTTCCATGTCCACTAAGGAGCAGAAGTATATCATGGAAAGCATCATCAAATCCGTGGACCACAAGGTACCGGTATACCCAGGCACGGGCAGATACTCCACGGCACAGACCATAGAACTGAGCCAGTATGCACAGAAGTGCGGGGCAGAAGGGGTGCTGGTCATCATGCCTTATTACCTGCAGCCGCATAAGAGGGCGGTGGTGAACCACTTCAGGAAACTGAGGGAGGCCATTGACATTGATATCATCCTCTATAACAATCCCAGGTTCTGCGGATATGAGATGACCCCGGTTGAGATTAAGGCCATGGTGGATGAAGGCTTAATCAATGGCATCAAGGCGGCACATGGGGATGCAAACAGGATCCATGAGTTAAAATACCACTGCGGCGATAAGCTGACCGTGATGTACGGCCATGATTACGCCCCCATGGAAGGTTTCTTTGCAAAGGCAGACGGATGGCTCAGCGGAATGCCGGCCATTTTCCCCAAATTTGCACGCACCCTGTTTGATATCTGTACCATTGAGAAGGATATTGACAAGGCCAATGCATACTGGACCAGGATCCAGCCGTTCGTGGATTACTTCATTACATATAATACCAATGACCCGCACTGGCATGAGGTGTTTAAATATGTGCTCAAGTGCCAGGGATTTGATGCAGGCCTTCCAAGGATGCCTTTAGGCGACCTGCTTCCTGAGGAGAAGAAGAAAGTGGATGCGTTGCTGGCAGATATGGGGGATATCCTGTAGGGTGTGAGGCATTGTATTGATTAAATTGGATAAAGGGAGGTTACATAATGGAGAAGAAACGGTATCTGAGTATAACCCTGGCAATGTGTCTGGCACTCTCCGCCCTGGCAGGATGCGGCGGCGGTCAGACACCACAGCCATCACAGACACAGGCTGCCGGTAATACAAAGGAGGAAAGCCAGCAGGCAGGGACCGCGGGGGAATCCTCAAATGATACGGCAGAAGGCGCTTCCAGGGAGACAATCCTGATTGGGGTATCGGGATCCATCACCGGAGCAGCTCCCATCAATGGCCTGAGGACAAAACAGGGGGCACAGATGGCGGCGGATGAAATCAATGAGGCCGGCGGTGTGCTGGGCCGGCAGATTGAACTGTTTGTCGCAGATGACGGCGGCGCCCAGGATACGGCCATCAATGCGGCCAATCTTATCATCAGCCAGGATGTGGTGGCGCAGGTGGGGCCAAACCTGTCCGGCATGGCCCTCGCAGTGGAAGGCCTGTTGTCACAGGCCAAGGTTCCCATGCTCACAGGCGCTACCAGTCCCAAGCTGGTTACCACCATTGATAATCCATATCTGTTCCGGATCCGTGCAGCAGATACGGTACAGGCAAAGCTGGCGGCAACCTATGCCACCCAGAACCTGGGCTGCAGGAAACTGGGCCTGTTTACCAACAGCAACGATTACGGCTCCGGCGCCCTGAATGTCATACAGGAATACCTGGATGGCATCGGAACCGCATATGTAGCTGAAGCCCATAATACGGGCGACACGGATATGACCAGCCAGATCCTTAAGTTAAAGGACGCCGGCGTGGACGGGGTCATCATATGGACGGATGATGCTGAGACAGCCCTGGCTGCAAGACAGTTCCATGACCTGGGATTAGATGTGCCGATTATCGGTTCACCATCCATCTCCACTCCGCAGGTATCCGGACTCTGCCAGCCCCAGTGGCTGGATAACTGGTACTGCGTGACGGACTTTACCGCTTCCAATACCAGTGACCATGTGACGAAGTTTGTCAAAGATTTTGAGGCAAAATATAATGAAACGCCGGAGCTTTATGCGGCCACCTACTATGGCTCCATCTATATTCTCAAGGATGCCATTGAGCGTGCCGGGACCACGGAAAGCGATGCGCTGTTAAAAGCACTGAATGAGACAGATAACCTTCAGGGCGTGGTAGGAAAATACAAACCTAACACCATGCGGGAAATGGTCCATGAAGGAATCATCTGCAAGCTGGAGGACGGCACCGCGGTTTACCTGGATTCCATTACAGTAGAGGATTAATCAGTTGTACGGTTCAGGGATGCAAAAGCAGGTTCTTGCATCCCTGTAGAAAAATGCGGAGGTATGCCTATGTTTGGGATTTTGATACAGCTGATTGTAAGCGGGATTGCTATGGGGTTTATCTATGCGCTGGTGGGGATTGAGTACACGTTGATATGGAATGCGTCCGGCGTCCTTAATTTCAGCCATGATAAGATGATTACAACAGGCGCTTATATTTTCGGCGGAACCTATATTCTGGGCCTGGGGATGGATTTCATACCAGGCATCCTGCTCAGCCTTATAACAGTGGCCCTTCTCGGTATTGTGGTGGCAAGGGTCATCTTCATTCCGCTGAGGAACATGACCATGATATATACGATTATGGCCACTGTCATGCTGGGGAAGATTATCGTGGAAGCCATCCGCCTGCTTTGGGGACCGGTGCCGTTTTCCGTGCCTGGTTTCCTGATCGGCACCGTGAAGGTGGGGAATGTGGTCATTTCCATTGCCAACATTGCAATTATCGCAGCAGCAGCCTTCTGTGTGCTGGCGCTGCAGCTTTTCCTGTATAAGACAAAACCGGGAAAGGCCATGCGGTGTGTGGCGCAGAACCGGAAAGCGGCCCAGCTCATGGGGATTGATGTGAGGACGGTCATGACCGTGACGGTTATGATCAGTATGATGATATGCTGCCTGATTGGGCTTTTAGTATCCCCGCTGCTTAATATCACCACCACCATGTCCAACATGATCGGGCTTAAAGGGTTTGCAGCCGGAGTCATCGGAGGGTTCGGGTACCTGCCCGGGGCCATTCTTGGAGGACTGTGTATTGGGATTGTGGAGAATATTGCTTCCATGGTACTGCCATCCGTTTATAAGGATATTGTAGCCTTTGTCCTGCTTGTGGGCTTTCTGTTAATCAGGCCCGCAGGAATTACCGGAAAGACGCGATAAGACGCACAGGCGGCAGGAACGAATTGTCAAATATGCCAGCCCAGTGGAAAACGGATGGAAGGAACAGAGGTGGAAAACGTGAATAAGAAAATAAACTGGCAGTATGCAATGATGGCATCAGCCTTTCTCATATTAGCACTGGTTCCGTTATTTATGTCCAATAATTACTACATAACGATTCTGAACCAGATGGTTATCAACATGATTGTTGTATTCGGGCTTAATTTCATCACGGGTCTTGCCGGACAGATGAACCTTGGGACAGCGGGAATCTATGCCCTGGGCGCCTATACGTCGGCCCTGCTTTCCAGGAACTTCGGGCTGTCGCCCTGGCTCACCATGGTAGCCGCCCTGGTTGTGGGGTTCCTGATCGGCAGGGGACTGGGATATCCCAGCCTCAAGATGAAAGGGGTTTATCTCTCCCTGACGACCCTTGCATTTTCTGAGATTATCAGGATCCTGGCAACCAACTTGATGGATATTACAGGAGGAACCCAGGGAATCAAGAATATACCCCGGTTCCGCGTCCTGTTCTGGAACCTGGATACCAATGTGAAATACTTTTACTTTGTATGGACCGTGGCCGTGCTGCTGTGCCTTCTGTCCATGCGGATTGCCCATTCCAAATGGGGCAGGGAATTCAAGGCGGTAAAGGATAATGTGGAGGCAATCGAATCCCTTGGACTGGATATTAAAAAGATTAAAATCCGTGCATTTACCCTGGCCGCGGTATATGGCGCGCTGGGCGGGGCGCTGTACGCCCATTTTAACCAGTTCGTCACATCCCTTTCATTTACGACCGACCTGTCCATCTCCTATGTCATCATGCTGATGATAGGGGGAATCGGTAATATCCTGGGCAATATAATCGGCGCCATTGTCATCACGATCCTTCCGGAAATGCTCCGCTTCCTGGGGGACTACTATCAGATTACTTTTTGTACCATGGTACTGCTCTGTGCGGTGTTCCTGCCCAACGGGCTGGTCTCACTGCCAGGGAGATTCAGGCACCTGGTGAAAAAAACAGGAAAGGGCGGTGAGCGGTTTGGGCAGTGAGGCAGAGACTGTTCTGGAGGTAAGGAATCTGGTGAAACGGTTTTCAGGACTGGTGGCTGTTAGCGATTTAAGCTTTCAGGTAAAGAAGCGCAGGATCCACGCCTTGATTGGACCCAACGGGGCCGGCAAGACCACTACGGTCAATATGATTACAGGCGACGGTCCGCAGACAGAAGGGGACGTGCTGCTGTTTGGGGAATCCATATCCAGGCTGCCTGTTTATATGCGGGCGCAGAGGGGGATTGGACGCACCTTCCAGAACATCAAGCTGTTCTCCACCATGACGGTCCTGGAGAACCTGATGATAGGCCAACAGTACAACACCAACCAGAACCTGTTAAGCTACCTGGTAAATGTGGTAAGGTCCAGACGGGAGGAGCGGGAACTCAGGGAAAAGGCGGAGTCCATACTTGCGTTTATCGGTATGGGACGTTACCGGGATGAGGTGGTAAGCAATCTGGCATATGGGCGGCAGAAGATGACGGAGCTGGGGCGGACCCTGATGATGGATCCCAGGCTGATCCTGTTGGATGAACCGGCAGCCGGGCTGAACCCATCGGAGCGCAGGGAATTCATCGATATCATAAGAAAGGTTTATGAAAGCGGCGTGGACATTTTCATGATTGAGCACAACATGGATGTTGTCATGAACCTGAGCCACGACATCACGGTGCTGAACTTCGGGTGCAAGATTGCGGAAGGCGGCCCAAAGGAAATACAGAACAACGAGGAGGTTATCCGGGCTTATCTGGGCGAAGGGTACAGGAAAAAAATGGCGCAGGCAGAAAGGGGACGATCCGATGCTGGAGATTAAACATATTGACGCATTTTATGGGAAAGTCCAGGCGCTGTATGACGTCAGCCTGGAGGTGGGGGATAACGAAATCATTTCCCTGATAGGAGCCAACGGGGCGGGTAAAAGCACCCTGATGAAGACCGTCATGGGACTGTTGAAACCGGCCAGGGGAGAAGTCCTGTTTGATGGGGAGGATTTGACTAAAATCAGGAATACCAGGATTGTGTCCAGGGGGATTGTCTATGTGCCTGAAGGCCGGGAGGTATTTCCGGAAATGACGGTGCGGGATAATCTGGAGATGGGGGCTTACTGCAGGAAATATTCCCAAAAGGAGATGAACGGGAAGATAGAGGAGATGTATGATATTTTTCCGCGTCTGAAGGAGCGGCAGAAACAGTTAGCAGGCTCCCTGAGCGGGGGGGAGCAGCAGATGTTAGCCATCTCCAGGGGACTTATGAGCGACCCCAGGCTTATCATGTTTGATGAGCCATCCCTGGGCCTGGCCCCGGTGATTGTGGAGGATATGTTCCGGGTCATCACAAGAATCAATAAGGAAAAAAAGATACCGGTGCTTTTGGTAGAGCAGAACGCATATATGGCGCTGAGTATTTCTGACCGGTGTTATATCATGCAGAACGGTACCATCAAGCTCAGCGGGGACAGCACGGAGCTTATGGGCAATGAAGAGGTGAACAAATCATACCTGGGCGGGTAAAAGGAGGTTTCTATGGGAAAATTCAGTCTTGAGGAGACAGTTAAATATAATAAATCAGGTCCGGCAAGATACTGCTGCAGGACGGATGTGTGGAAGGAAGCGGCCATGATCCTGCCTTCCTTTGGAAAACGGGCAGTGGTCAGCGGCGGGACCAGGTCCAGGGCTTCCATCAGGGAAAAGCTGTTTCCAGCCTTGGATACAGCGGGAATCCAGTATGTGGTGAATGGATTCTCCGGCGAAAGCAGCATGAATAACGTAAAGAAGATATTAGACCTGTGTGAGGAATTTAAACCGGAGTTCATCATTGGCACAGGCGGGGGAAAATCCATTGATACGGCTAAATATGCAGCTGAACTGTATAATATCCCCATTGTCACCGTGCCCACCATAGCAGCCACCTGTGCGGCGTCCAGCAACCAGATAATCGTGTATTCCGATGAAGGGGAATATCTGGAGAATATCTATCCTAAAACAAACCCCCCGCTTGTCCTGGTGGACCCGGAAGTGATTGTGGATTCCCCGCAGGGGTATTTTATTTCAGGCATCTATGATTCGCTGGCAAAGTGGTATGAGGGGAGCGCTTCCCTGCCCGGCTCGGACAACAGCGATATATTTGACCATATGGCGCTGGCCGTGGCAGGGATGTTAAAGGCACAGATGTATGAAAAGGCCGTATCCGCTGTCAGGTCCATGAAGGAAAAGACAGTGACGCAGGATTTTATTGATGTTGTGAATCTGAATATTTATACAGCATCCACGGTGCAGGCCCTGGGAATCAAGGCGGTAAGGAACGGCATTGCCCATTCGGTACAGAACGGCCTCACCCTTTTGGAGGGGAGCCATGACGTTACCCACGGGGAAAAGGTGGCCTATGGAATCGGGGTACAGCTGATGGTGCTTGAGAGTCCAAGGGAAGAACTGGAGGAGTTATTTGGATTTTACCGCAGTCTGGAGCTTACGCCTACCTTTAAGGGACTGAACCTGGAATTTACCGATGACAATATAAAAAAGGTGGCCCACAAAGCAGTGAATGACGTGCTGATGCGCGCCAAACCATTTGATGTCATTTCAGAAGAAATGATGTGCAGTGCCATCCATAAACTGGAAAATTATTGCTGAAATCTATTAGATGGGCTGATTGATACCTATAAGTAAAATGAATGAATTTTTCCTTTCAATTTGATTTGACAAGCCACATAAAATTTGCTAGTATTAGATACTAATAAGAAGCAGACAGGCAGTTCAAACAATATCTATTGGATACGTTCCAGGGCAGGAGTCCTGTTCCAGACAGGCCCCGCGTCCTTGCAAAACAAATGTCAAAGCAAACACGCAGAAAGAGAGGAAATTCAAAATGGGTACAATTATCGGCGAAGGCATAACCTTTGATGATGTACTTCTGGTACCATCCTATTCAGAAGTGATTCCCAACCAGGTGGACCTGACTACCAATCTGACCAAGAAGATCAAACTGAACATCCCAATGATGAGCGCCGGCATGGATACGGTCACAGAGCACCGCATGGCAATTGCCATGGCCAGACAGGGCGGTATCGGCGTGATACACAAGAACATGTCAATCGCAGAGCAGGCAGAGGAAGTGGACCGGGTAAAGCGTTCTGAGAACGGAGTCATCACAGACCCATTTTTCCTTTCAGCAGACCATACACTGAGGGATGCCAATGATCTGATGGCCAAGTTCCGCATTTCCGGCGTGCCCATTACCGAAGGCAGGAAACTGGTCGGCATCATCACCAACCGCGACCTGAAGTTCGAAGAGGATTTTGACCGCCCAATCAGGGAGTGCATGACATCCAAGAACCTGGTTACGGCCAGGGAGGGCGTTACCATGAAGGAAGCCAAGGCCATCCTGGCCAAGGCAAAGGTGGAGAAGCTGCCAATCGTGGATGGCGATTTTAACCTGAAAGGACTTATCACCATCAAGGATATTGAGAAGCAGATTAAGTACCCGCTGTCCGCAAAGGACGAACAGGGACGTCTTCTGTGCGGCGCTGCCGTAGGCATTACGGCCAATGTGCTGGAGCGTGTGGAAGCACTGGTTAAGTCAAAGGTGGATGTGGTTGTACTGGATTCCGCCCATGGCCATTCCGCCAATGTGGTACGCTGCGTCAAGATGATTAAGGAAGCATTTCCTGAGCTTCAGATCGTGGCTGGCAATGTGGCCACGGCAGAGGCAACCAGGGATTTGATTGAAGCAGGCGCTGACTGTGTCAAGGTCGGTATCGGACCCGGATCCATCTGCACCACCCGTGTGGTCGCAGGTATCGGTGTGCCTCAGGTTACCGCTGTCATGGACTGCTACCGCGTTGCCAAGGAGTACGGCGTGCCGATTATTGCCGACGGCGGGATCAAGTACTCAGGCGATGTGACCAAGGCCATCGCGGCAGGCGGCAGCGTTTGTATGATGGGCAGCATCTTCGCTGGGTGTGATGAAAGCCCGGGAACATTTGAACTGTATCAGGGACGTAAGTATAAGGTATACCGCGGCATGGGCTCCATATCAGCCATGGAGAACGGCAGTAAGGACCGTTACTTCCAGACCGACGCCAAGAAGCTGGTGCCGGAAGGCGTGGAAGGCCGTGTGGCATACAAGGGCATGGTGGAGGACACCGTATTCCAGCTGCTGGGCGGGCTGCGTTCCGGCATGGGATATTGCGGTGCAAAGGATATACCGACCCTTCAGGAGACAGCAAGGTTCATCAAGATTTCCGCTGCATCCTTAAAAGAGAGCCATCCCCATGATATCCATATCACAAAAGAGGCTCCCAACTATTCGATTGAGGAATAACGGGTGCCGGACGGCATTCGTACTGTCTTGGGTGGTATTTGCGCAGGACGGTATTAAGTATGGTTAATAATGGTACCCGTCAGGATTATCCGGCGGGTACCCTTTTGTTTTGGAAAATGGAGGCGCAGGATGGGTATAGAAGCAAAAATGACAACGCTGTGTTATATAGAAAAGGACGGGGCATATCTGATGCTCCACCGGATCAGCAAGAAACATGATGTATGCAAGGATAAGTGGATTGGGGTTGGCGGGCATTTTGAGTTAAGTGAAAGCCCGGAGGAATGCCTTTTGCGTGAGGTGAAGGAGGAAACAGGCCTGACCCTTACTTCCTGGCGGTTCAGAGGGCTTGTGACCTTTGTGGCGGAGGGCTGGGATACGGAGTACATGTGTCTGTATACCGCGGACAGTTATGAAGGAGAGCTCCTTCCCTGCAATGAAGGCGTGCTGGAATGGGTGAAGAAGGAGGATGTGCTGAAATTAAATATCTGGGAAGGGGATAAGATATTCCACCGCCTGATTCATGAGGATGCGCCCTTCTTCTCCCTGAAGCTGTCCTACCAAGGGGACCGGCTGGTGGAGGCGGCGCTGGAAGGGAAGCCGCTGGAACTTTTTGATATAAGGGACGGGGAAGGGAAAAGGACCGGGATGGTGCGGGAGCGCACCATGGTCCACATGGACGGGGACATCCATGGCACGGCCCATACCTGGATTGTCAGGGGGCGCCGGGATGGGGGATTTGACATCCTCCTTCAGAAGAGAAGCCAGGGAAAGGATTCCTATCCCGGGTGTTTCGATATCTCTTCGGCAGGGCATGTGCAGGCCGGGGACGACTTCCTGCCCACGGCGCTGCGGGAACTGGAGGAAGAGCTGGGGATTCAGGCAGATGCGGGGCAGCTGGAATTCGCAGGAGTCCACAAAGGTTACATGGAAGAAGAATTTTATGGGAAAATGTTCAGGGACAGTGAGTACAGCCATGTTTATGTGTACCGGGAACCAGTTGACATACAGGGGCTGAAGCTTCAAAAAGAGGAAGTGGAAAGCGTGATGTGGATGGAACTTGACGCATGTATGGAAGCAGTGGGGCAGGAGACCCTTCCTAACTGTCTGTACATGGATGAACTGGAACTTTTAAAGCAGTATCTGAGCGCCGGGCAGGGGGACTAACTTATAAAAATTGTAAGTTTATCGTCAGAAATAGATGTTTTTTGTAACCGTGAAATATGGTATACTGATGCTGGACTGTTTTTATAAGACATGCAGGAGAGGTATCAGGATGAGATTAAAAAAATGGAAATCATTTTTAAGCATATTCATGGCCAGTGCCCTTATGATGAGCACGGCCGTATACGGTAACCCGGTTGTTATTACACCGTTGGAAGAGAGCCAGGTAGCGTCCTTCCAGTCCGGCAGTCCTGCACAGGGACAGGGGCCGGACGGCAGCAGCGGGACAGGCAGTGTCAATGGAAGCGTGGATGGCAGCGCCGCCGGGGTGGTATCCTCCAGCGGGCCTTCCGCTGACAATACTGACAACCCCTCAGGGCCATCCCAGACAGTGGATGGAGCGGTTACCGGACCGGAGGGGACGGGAGGCAATACTGGTATCAGCCCAGGTACTGATACAGGCGTCAGTGCGGGAGCTAATGCGGGAAGCAATACAGGAACTAATACAGGAACCAATCAGGGTACTGTGGATACATCTTCCATTCAGCAGCCGGCCATTGAGGCGGAGGGCGCGGCCCTCTTGGATGCGGCCACAGGTAATGTGCTGTTTTCCAAGAATGGGGATACAAAGTTTTATCCGGCCAGCATCACCAAGCTGATGACAGCCCTGCTGGTGGCGGAAAACTGTAATCTGGATGATAAGGTTACATTTTCATCCACAGCCACCACCAATCTGGAATCCGGCGCTGTCTCCATCAACATGACTGCGGGGGATGTGATGACCGTTCGGCAGTGTCTGTATGCCCTGCTTTTAAAGTCCGCCAATGAGGTAGGCAACGCCCTGGCGGAGCATGTGGCCGGCAGCAATGCCAAGTTTGCGGAGATGATGAATGCCAAGGCAGCGGCCCTTGGATGCACCAATACCCATTTTACCAACCCACATGGGCTGAATGACACCAATCATTACACAACACCCCGTGATATGGCGCTGATTGCCAGGGCGGCGTTCCAGAATGATACTGTTAAGACCGTGGCTTCCACAAGGACGTATACATTGCCCCCGACAATCAAGAACCCTTCAGGTCTCACAGTGACCATGGGACATAAGATGCTCAATCCCAGTGATTCGAGATATTATCCGGGCGTCATAGGCGGCAAGACAGGCTATACCTCCAAAGCTGGAAATACGCTGGTGACCGCTGTGGAGAAGGATGGCGTAAGGCTCATCGCAGTGGTGATGAAGAGCAAATCCACCCATTATACAGATACAAAGGCAATGTTTGATTATGGGTTTGAGCTTGCTAAGGCCGGCGCATTGGGAGGCAATGGGACCGGCAGCAATGCGGCTCCTTCCGGTTCGGGTAATGCAGGTCCTGGGACCACGGCCGGGAAGGGCTGGATTCAGGACAGCAACGGCTGGTATTATGTAAAAGATAACGGCGCCAAAGCATCCAATGAATGGATTACCGTGGATGGGGCAGCCTACTGGATTGATTCCAATACATATATGGCAAAGGGATGGCGTCAGATAGACGGGAAATGGTATTTCCTGCGTTCCAACGGCGCTATGGCCAGGAATCAGTGGGAAAAGGTTGAGGAGAATGGCCTGTGGTTCTACCTGGGGGCAGATGGAGCCATGCTCACAAATACTACTACGCCGGATGGGTTCAGGGTGGATGAGAGCGGGGCCTGTGTGCAGTAAATGGACTGGATTTTATTGAATATGAAAAGGCGTAGGAAAAATTTCTTTACGCCTTTTTTTGATATTTTTCTTGTATAATGTAAGGTATCCTCTTGGTTATCACTTGCGGAAGTGATATGGATTGAAATGTGGTCCCATATGGCGTATGACACATATGGCATATATGTCACCACCTACAAAGGTGGTGTGGATGGAAATGCTGGAAGAGTCAATAGCTATGACTTTCAGCATCACCTCCGTTTTTAGAGGAAAAGGAGGAGAAATATTTTATGTCAAAGGCGGAAGCAGCAAGGAAATTGTATGAAGAATGCAAGGACATGGATATAGAAGAAACTATGGATTTAGTATTAAGTGCAGAAACAGAAGAAGAACAGGACTTTTTTTCTATGCTGAGTGATTTTATATTGCAAAGAAAGCAAAAGCATGTAATTGCCCAAAAGAGGTTTTAAAAGAGGAAATATATTTTATATGCTGGAGTAAATGACGCAGGAAAGTCAACATTATACATGACTACACATTATCAGGATATGATGCCGCGCATTAATACAGATGAAATATTGAGGGAATTCGGAGATTGGAAAAATACCTCAGATTTAATGAAAGCAGGCAGAATCGCTGTTGAACGGTTAAACTCTTACCTATCGGCGGGAATTACTTTTAATTAGGAAACAACCCTATGCGGACATTCGATATTACAGACAATATATAGGGCAAAGCAATTGGGTTATGTAATTGAATTGCATTATGTCTGTGTTGATTCGCCGGCGATAGCGAAAAAGAGAATTGCAGAAAGAGTGAAAATGGGAGGCCACGGAATACCGGACAAAGATGTTGAGAAAAGATTTGGGGAGAGTTTGAGGAATCTTCATAAAATTATCGATTTGTGTGATTTGGTCGCATTATATGATAACACAGATGAGTTTCGTAGGTTTGCTATTTATAAAAATGGTCAACTTATCAGAGTATCAAAGATTATTCCAAAGTGGTATAAAAAGTGGCAGGAAGAGTGTCATTAACTTGACACAAGCCTGTGTGCAGTAAACATTTTAGACTTTTTATCTGGTGTTCGATATTAGAACCCTGAAAGGCATGGCGTATGATTCGTCATGCCTTTTCTTTTAATGGGTTTTCATGTATAATGATATGAAAGAAAGTATATATATGAATAAATATAGAATGATGGTATATAAAAACGGTATTATCGTAATTGAGAATAGAAAAATGGTGGGTGATAGAAGAGGGGAGAGTATATATTACTGTGAAATATAAAATCTCGGTGCGGATCATAAGTGCACATTAAAATACTGGGAGATTCGCACTGAAAAAGATACTGGGAAAGGCAGAGATGTTGGTTTGGTTGTGGAGTTGATAAGTAATTACTGTATATTATGTACAAATTAGTTTTGTTTATATGTAGGTGATTTTGGGTATGATTGCTGTCACAGCCTGCGAGGGCTGTGTGGATTGAAATAATGAAATAGCTTGATACAGTATCCCATACACCGTCACAGCCTGCGAGGGCTGTGTGGATTGAAATTCTTTGGATATAGGAGGTTATAGCTTTGGTGATTGTCACAGCCTGCGAGGGCTGTGTGGATTGAAATTATGATGTGGTGGATAACGTTCTGGGAAAGGATTGTCACAGCCTGCGAGGGCTGTGTGGATTGAAATCTCGCAAAGAATCCTTTTGCACGGCCATATACCACGTCACAGCCTGCGAGGGCTGTGTGGATTGAAATTGTCAATTGTCTAGGCCTAGAATATATAGTATACGTCACAGCCTGCGAGGGCTGTGTGGATTGAAATCTTTACCTCTATTTCCTGGTATGTGATAGCCTTAGTCACAGCCTGCGAGGACTGTGTGGGCTTAAATTACAAAGTCTCCATAACAATTCTTAGTACAAAAACTCACATTCCACAAAGGCCATACGCATTGAAACATTCACTTGTTATTCAAGCAATTAATATACATTGACAATTACATATTGATAGTCAATCGATTTTGAGGTATTCTGATATACAGGAATGCAGGAAATTGAAACAATGTATTGTAGTAGAAAGGAGCATATATGGTAAAACTGGACGGATTCATGGCACTACTGACTGGGAGTTTCAATAATAGGGAACAGTATGATACATTGCGGAAAGAGGAAAATGGTTTTCCCTATGCGGAGCACATCAATACGGTCTGCAATGATAAAATCAGCAATATACCACCAGAATTTCAGGGGAAATTCATGGTGGAGGAGAGCATTTACGAGGTAAACGGAAAACGGCATTCGTCTTCCCATCTGTTCCTGTTTACTGAGCAACCGGAAGGAATTTTGCTGACTTCTTATGAAATCCCGGAGGGGAATGACAAAATGGTGTTTTCCTATAACAATATGAACATGGTGGATTTCCAATGCTTAAAGACTTCGGAGAAGTTTACGCCAGCGCTGTTTCAGGAGAAGGATGGTGTCTGGGAAGGGGGCAGTACCAGTATGTTTACGCCTGTGATGAAATTTCAGTTACTTGAACGTTTTTCAAAGGAGTGTCTGGAAGTATCCGAGACAATGGAAGTAAATGGAAAGAGGACGTTTGGCTATGATGAGCCAATCTGTTATAAGCGGGTATCGGAATAAATTCCACTTCAATGTGAATAAAAAGAACTACTAACTGTCAAATATGGGATTAGTAGCTCTTTTTTATTTCAATAGTTTAACATTTGTGGCAGAGCCTGAAAATGGACATACGGAGGATGTATCGCTATTCTTGTAATAGGTATCCATATGGCAGGAGGATGTGTATGTTTGTTTAAGAGAGATGGGGAATGAGGGCGTACCATTAAAATAAATATCAGTAATTCGGCCGCTGTATCGAAGTGTCATGAGTACAGTAAGTGCCATAATGCAGGCGCATGCCCAGGAGACCTAACAGCTCATAATATGTCTTTAGGTCTGTAACGGCTAGGGAAACAGTATCTATATATTCAGCTTTGTGACCGGAAAGGAATTAATGTTTACGTCTGGAAGATTTAAGGAATAAGAAAAGAACAAAAGAAACAGCCCTGTTATGATAAATGTAGGTAAGTGTATATGAATTCTGTTGGAAAGAGGAGGGCTCGCCATGAAAAGAAATTCAGTATCTGTTTTTATGATAGCAGGTCTGCTGTCTGTCCTGCTGTCCGGCTGCCAGGCAAAGGGAGAATCTGGAGGAGGAACTTCAGAGGTTGCATCGGAGCCGGTTATCAGCATGGAAGAGGGACATACCGAAGAGGGAAATGATGACAAGGGAGGAGAAAACACCGGAACGGAGCAAACTGGAAGGGAGAACCCAAAAGCAGGGCAGAAGGTGGAAACAGAGACAGACAAGCGGATTTCCGCTCTTCCATATCAATTTGTCAGGACGTATGGAATCTTCCAATCAGAATATCCGGTCTATGAACTGGAATCGGTTATTGAAACTAAGATACCCCAGAAAGAAAAATCACTGGTTTTGTCATCAGCTATCTGTCAAAATCAGGAATTGATAGTAAGTATTGTCATGGATGATTATTCGGAAGTCCGGGAAACCGCGGCTGGCGGGGATACATTGGAGGACAGCGGATATGAACTGCCGGGAGATGAGGGAATGGCTGCTTCAGGACGGTATCAGAATCAGCTTTGGGTGTCTGGGGAAGGCTTGTTTTTAACAGGACCTGGTATCCAGGAAGCCGGAATTAAACCTCAGGAGTCAGTATATGCTTCTTATCCCGATTATTTAGAGGCATATGGACATATGCGTTATTTTATTGAAGCAAGGTTTGAAATCCCATCCATATCTGAACATGAAAATGCTTTGACCGGATATGCGCTCCGGGTTCTCGATTTTGAAGAACCGCTGGAATTTGTCATGAAGCGCGCGTCTGAGTATGGGACGCTGGAAGAATTAGCGGCAGGGGAGCATGGAGGTATGGATACCCATGATGGCATCTCTATTATAAGTATGGGGGAAAAGGTAAAAGAGGGGATTTTAATATCCTGGTATGTGTACAGTGAAAGAGAAGGCAGGCAGATAAGTATTATTTACAAACCGCCATATCAGGAAATAGATTTACCAATCCTATCCGGCAAAGAGGAACAATATCCAATGAAGGAATTACCTGCCAATCCATATTGGATTAATTTAGGACAGTACAGGCTGTCAGATGTGGAAGGATATGGACGGCGTTACTCATGTCTGTTTGATGTCCCCCAGGATAATCAGAGCGGGTCTTACCGTATGGATATTCCTGGGATTACGTTCCTGAATCATGAAGAATCCCCTCACATTACGTTGGATATCCCGGATGATTATGAAGCATTAAACGAGGAAATCCCGTGGAAGGAAGGTTCCGTACGTATTTTAGGAATTACCAGGATGGAGCCGCAGTCTGTAGCGGTAACAGATGTGAAAGGGAAAGAAAAAGTAAGCGAGCGGCCTGCTGTATATATCGACGTGCAGGCAGCGCATGAAGATAAGGATCTTGCATTAAAGGGGCTGATCTGCCAGAGGAAGTTAAGGTGGACTGGGTGGGAACACGAACGATATGACTTCGACAAGGATGGCAATCTGAGCGGTTTCCGGGTCTTTTATGATGAAGGGGACAGTTCGGTAACACTCAAATTCAATGGGGCGGCATTTTACTGGAATCAGCCCTTTGTGATGGAAGTTCCATTGGGAAAATAGGAGACAGGGCTATGTCTGATGAGGATAAAAAAGATTTTAATGCCATGCTTCATGATGGCAGGGATATGCCAAAACTTCAGATAATTACAGACCAGAAAACCATTGACAGGTATGGCGGGGACAGAATGTATTTTGCCCCGCCAATGGAATATGATAGGATCATGAGACAGGTTCCTTATGGAAATGTAATTACAGTGGGAAAAATCCGTGAATACCTTGCTGAATTAAACGGGGCAGATTTTACTGAACCTATTACAGCCGGAATTTTTGTTTCAATTGCAGCCTGGGCCAGTTATCAGCGCTTGGATGATATAACGCCTTATTGGAGGACACTGAAAGCCAATGGGGAGTTAAATTCAAAATTTCCCGGTGGTATGGAAGCGCAAAAAGTAAAACTGGAAGCAGAAGGCCATACCATCATCCAAAAAGGAAGAACGAATATAAAATATTTTGTAAAAGATTATGAAAAGTCCCTGTTTGAAATAAGGTAATATGGGAAAGGTACCTAATTGCAGGAGTCAGGATACGGATGTTAATTGAGGCTTACTTGAACGCCTATATGAAATGAAGGGAATTTGCAGGACTGTAATCGATGCTGTCCATCAGAGCAAATATGATGACATGGAGGTAAGGGATAATATGCGGATTGTGGCAGTGGTTTTCATGCTGATCATTCTGTTGGGATTGTTTATCAATGCGGGAAGGCAGATTTATCTATGGCTTATGTTGCTATTTAAAGGTATGAACCAGCCCATATTCAGTGTGTTTTTTGGTTTACTGGTGCTGGCGGTCCTGGTGGTGTTTGTTGTCAGCCGTATACCTGGATTGGGTGCTTATCGGACCCTGTTCCTCATAGACCACTATGCGCTGGGGGCCTTGGCTTATGTGGTAATTGTCACCAATACGGTAAGCCTCCTTCTATTTGCCGCAAGGCTTGTCCATCTGATTCAAGCCCCAACGCCCCGCAGTGTGCAGATGATATCAGCCGCATTATCCCTGTTTCTGGTGACCGGGCTTACGGTCTATGGGACGGTTCACGCCGCAAATATTCAGACACGCCGGTACAATGTACGTATTGGACCGGAACAGGAGAAAATGGATACACTGCGCCTTGTTTTACTCAGTGATATACATCTGGGCTATGTAATTGAGGAAAAGCATCTTGCCAAGGTAGTTACGGCTGTCAATGCGCTTAAACCAGATATTATATGCATTGCCGGCGATATTTTTGATGGCGATATCACCTCGTTATCAAATCCTGAAAAACTGCAGGCATTGTTTAGGAAAATGGAATCAGGATATGGCGTATTTGCATGTCTTGGCAATCATGATGCGGGGGACGGTTACCGGCAGATGCTTGATTTTCTGGACGGGGCAGGCATCCGTGTGCTGATGGATGAAGCGGTGGTGATTGACCAACGGTTTGTGCTGGCTGGGCGGAGGGATTCATTTCCCATTGGCGCTCATGGTGATTCCCGCAAGAACCTGGAGGGACTGCCTGATGATAAATCCCTTCCTGTAATCGTACTGGACCATCAACCGGGAAATATTGATGAATATGGAAATGAAGCTGACTTAATCCTATGCGGCCATACCCACCAGGGCCAGATGTTCCCGTTCAATCTTATTACCAACGCAGTCTTTGATGTGGACTATGGGTATTACAGGGCTGGGGAGACAACGCCCCAGGTAATTGTCACTTCTGGCGCAGGAACATGGGGGCCGCCCCTGCGCGTGGCAACGGATAATGAAGTAGTAGAAATAAACTTGTTGATTCCTCACCTGGAATTGGAGCAGGAATAGAGGGCTGGATGAATCATTCCATCTGTTTATACTAACAACAGGAAAGGGGCGTTGCATATGGCTGTCTGCAATGCCCCTTTCTTATCCGCTGCCTCACATTTTCCTGCTACATCCTCACTGCTGGTATGGCCCTGGCTGCATATCAAACTCCGGATTAAATGCATAGAAGTTCCGGCTGTCCAGTTTCTCCTGGGTAATTCTCAGACATTCGCCGAAACGCTGGTAATGGACCACTTCGCGTTCCCTTAGGAACTTAATCGGTTCACATACGTCATAATCCTTCACGACCCTCAGGATGTTGTCGTAGGTGCTCCTGGCCTTCTGTTCCGCAGCCAGATCTTCGTGAAGATCTGTAATCACATCTCCCTTGGACTGGAATTCACAGGCATTGAAGGGGATGCCTGCCGCTGCCTGAGGCCAGATACCTGTGCCGTGGTCAATATAGTAAGGTCCGAAGCCCTGTTCTACCAGCTGGTCGGCGGTCAGGTTCTTGGTTAGCTGATGGACAATGGCGGCAATGATTTCCATGTGTGCCAATTCTTCAGTACCGATATCCGTTAAGGCGGCTTTACATTCATTATATGGCATGGAATAGCGCTGTGAGAGATAACGCATGGATGCGCTTATTTCACCGTCAGGGCCTCCATACTGGCTCATGATGAACTTTGCCAGTCTTGCATTTGGTTCCTTGATATTAACCGGGAACTCCAGTCTTTTTTCATATATCCACATATATCAGCACCCTCCTTCCCATGGCCATGGACCGTTGACCCAGCACCAGTATTGTGCATCCCTGCTGTCAGAGGCCCTCAAAGGACCGAATTGTGCTTCATATTCAGCTAATGAACAGCGGTATGCTTCAGCCATCTGATTTTGGTAGTTAATTGCCATTGCATCACAGGGATGGGTATCCAGATAAAGATTGGAATCAACAACGGCAAATCCTGTTTCATTTACCTGTTTCAACATCATTTCCCGTGGACTGTTAAAATCATAATTCATCATATGCCACACCTCCCGCAATGAAATGGAAGATTCAGGTCAGGGAAAATGGTTCCCTGTTCCAGCCCCTGTTCCGGGACGTAAGTGGGCTGCCACTGCTGCCAGGGCACGAATGCCATTGCAACCGGATATTGAATCATATCCGGATAATAGGATTGGCAGCTGGAGGGACAGCCGGATTGGCCATGGGGACAGGCAGAAACCTGTTCCTGGTCATAATTGCAGCATTCTCTGCTTATATCAGTGCATATATCCATAGATGGACGCTCCTTTCGATATTTATTCTCAATACCAGTTTATGTGACATGCTGATTTTTGTGACAACCCTGGTCAGGTCCTATGTTTTAGGTAGGGGTATATTTTGTTTCTGTATACAATGGTGTGGTTTGGATTGTAATCCATGGAAAGTATACAGAATTTCGGAAACATTTTGGATGGGATTATTTTATATGGGACGGGGCATAGCTGGTATGCAGCGCATGTGAGAGAAGAGGATGAACTGGCGGTGTATCTTGGAGGATGTAACGGTTTCATAAAGATATATGGTTCCGGGAAATCTGTGAAGATGGAGCTGATTAGGATTATAGGTCCGGTATGCCTGGTTAGGCGGCGGGGAGGGATTGATGCGGAAGGCGTTACATTTTCTTTAGGATGAAAGAGCATACCATATCTTAGGAGAAGCTGTATATAACAGATATGAGAAATGTTGGATGCATTTAAGATGGGGACAATGAAAATGATATCCTTTTCATATAATGCTGTACTGAGGGAATGGAAGAAGATGGTTATGATGGGTTTAGAAGGTAATGTGGAAAATGCAGGATAAGGGAATTTGATTGCAGCAGGAGTGGGGGATTGTTGACTACATCAGTTTTTGGAGTGAATTAAGATGGTGAGTTGTGAGAATCGTAGGAATCTACTTATTTTTTAAAGCTGGCTTGGTTTTCTTTGAAATCAGATTGGCTTTTCTTTTGTGGAAAAATTTTGTATAATGTTATACAAAAAGGAGTGTGTGCAGGAGTGGATGCAGAGGGTATGAATGTCAGGAAGCAGGTGATGGTGCGAATTATGAGTGCACATAAAATTCCTGGGGGATTCGCACCAATAAGGCAGGGCGGAAATTGAGGTTTTCTTAAAAAAAGAGAAGTTGTAAGAGGAATGTTATGCATTGTATATAATAATGTTTGTTGGAATTTTGTTTATGTTGGGTATTATTGCGGTCACAGCCTGCGAGGGCTGTGTGGATTGAAATCCTGAGTCCCATCAATCACGACATTATCCATCTGAAGTCACAGCCTGCGAGGGCTGTGTGGATTGAAATTACCAATGTACAGGGCAGCCAGCGCAGCCTTTTAGTCACAGCCTGCGAGGGCTGTGTGGATTGAAATAGGCAAGGTTTTGGATAAATGTAGCGATTGCTCCAGTCACAGCCTGCGAGGGCTGTGTGGATTGAAATCTTTTGGCAACTATACCCTCAAGTTTTTGATGCTGTCACAGTCTGCGAGGGCTGTGTGGATTGAAATAAAACTTGTATTGATATTTGCCTGGTCAAGAATTGTCACAGCCTGCAATGGCTATATAAATTAAAATCCATCCCAAGCTGTAAAGACCAAGAAAAAGCCAGAATCATCCCAATTAAGACAAATTAAAAAAACACCTCCATTCCCCACAGCATATGAAACAGGCTTGTGGAGGATGGAGGCATTTTCATCCTATAAAGGTATCTCCCGCTGGGATTTTAATGGTGACCAGGGTGCCGTCGTCAATGTTATAGTGAATGGAAGCGGCGCCCTTATAATATAATTGCAGTCTTTGGTAAACGTTCCTGATGCCGAAACCGAAGGATTCACTGTCATGTGCAAAACCGGAGTTTACCGCTTCCGCCAGGCTGGGTTTGAGAGGAAAACCGTTATTAAAAATCTGGAATATCAAAAATCCGTTTACCAAGGTGCAGGTGATATGGATGTATCCTTGCTTGGGGTAGCCGCGGATGCCATGCAGGACCGCATTTTCAACAATGGGCTGGAGGATGATTTTTATGATGGAATATGTAAGGCATTCCGGCTGGCATTTGATTGTATAGAGGAAGGAATGGTTACACCGGACTTCTTCAATTTTCAGGTAACTTTCCACGTGTTGGATTTCAGACGCCACATCGGTATATATCTTTCCTTTCTTTAAACTCAATTTGTAAAAATTACCCAGATTTTTTGCCATGGAATAGATTTCGTCATAAGACTTAATACAAGCCAGCCCGCATATGGAATCAATGGAATTATAGAGGAAATGCGGGTTGATCTGGGATTGCAGCAGGCGCAGCTCCAATTCCTGTTTCTGCAGATAGGTAGACTCCAACTGACAGATGTTTTCATTGATTTTCCGTGTCATCTCATGGAAACTGTGGCTGAGACGGCTGACTTCATCGCTGGTGGGAAGCGTTGACACAAAGGCTTCCAGCTGTGGAGCCGCAAAATCGTTGTCCGCCCCGGCAGAGGAGACAATCTGCGTCAGCTTCTGTACTGGTTCCAGGATATGCTTCAGGGACCGGTTGAACAGGATAAAGAGGGCAGCCAGGAAGAAAATGACAACGGCCATGATTTGGATATAGATGCCCAACATCTTATTTTCAACACCATTAAAGGGGGATGCGATGATTAAAAGCTGGTCAGGCATGGCGCAGGGGTAACTGGATACGCGGTACCGGCCCGATTCCAGCTGGGAATTGAAACGCAGACTGCTGCTGCCTGTCTGATCGTATAATGTGCCGAAGCTGCCGATGTAAGCTTGCGCACCCGGATGATAGATGAAATCCCCGCTGCTGTCCGCCAGAAAGGACAGGATTGGGCTGTCATCTTTTTCGCTGTAATTATTAAAGATAGCGGATGGGTCATACATAAGGCGCAGGTATCCAATGGGTGACAGGGTGTTTAAATCAAATAGGGGTGTATAAACCTCCAGTACTGGCTGTGAGGGGATGCCTTCAATACCGGTATACATGCGGATGAGCGGGGATGTCTGGGCTTGGGACAGCATATGGCTTGTATAGTCCCTGTATTCCTTTGTGTAATGGACATTGGTGTCATAGCTTCCGATGGTTGCAATCTCCTGGTAACGTCTGTCATACAGGGTGATGCCCTGCACATGGTTTTTGGTGAGGCGTTCGCTCTCCGCATAGGAGACAGCATCGGCGATGTCATGAATATCCACTGAGTCTATTAGAGGTGAATAGGGATGGCTGTTGGATGCAGTCAGCAGGATGCGGACAGGGGAATTGAGGGAGAAACGGACCGCTATCCCGTTAATCTCCTTATTCAGGGTGTCGATGTTATTGTTGATGGTACCCGCTACCGCATCCATTCCATCATCCATCTGCTGCTCAAAGATACGGAGGGACACTACAAACAGTATGATTGCAGTCAGGATGGAGATGGATACAATGGTGCCTAAAAACAGAAGTATGATTTTTGTTTTCAGTGATTTAATCTGCATGATCAGGGCACCTCGTTTCCGGTTCGGTAAGGCAGGAATCCCGCAGCTGTGAAAAGGAGAGGCCAAAGTAATTCTTGACACATTTCCCAAAGTAAACAGGATCCTTATAACCGCACATGGAGGCAATCTCTGACATTTTCAGATGACTGCTGTTAATCAGGGTCAGGGCAAAGGCCATGCGTTCCTTTTGGATATAACTGTTCAGACCGATGTTCTGGCTTTTTTTGAAAATGTGGCTCAGATAGGATGCATTGACATGCAGTTCATTTGCCATCCGTTCCAGGGTCAGGTCGCTGTCATACATATGCTGCTGCAGATAGTGGAGTGAGGCGTTTATGATGGGCCCATTGGCGTTCTGGCTGTCCGGCATCTGGCTTATCAGGCCGGATAGGGAGGAGCACATCCATTTTTCCAGTTCCATGACCGTTTCCAGGTGGGAAAATGAAGATGTGGCATCCTGCAGGAACTGCTGCTCTAACAGAATGCCGCGGCTCTGCAGATAATAGGAAGCCTGGATAAATACATCATAGGACTGTGCTTTGAGAAATTGGAAATTGGTGGATGGCTGTATGGAACAATAGTATCCCTTCAGTGCCTCGGACAGGATACCGGATTGCCCTGTCCTGAACGCGTTAAGGATTTCCTGTTTGGGAAAGTAAAATGGGGTCTCGGACAGGCGTCTCATAAGCTGGGAATCGTAAGGGATGAAAGACCTGCTTCCCAGGATGAATTTGAGCTGGATGGCGTCCTCTGCCTCCCGGAGCAGCTGTTTGACCTGATAAATGCTTCCCATGGAACTCAAACCGATGGATATGCTTAAATCCAGCAATGAGCCGTCACATAGCGGACGGAACACATGGGAAGGATGTGGTTCCCCCAGCAGGATCACGGTCAGACGGTTCCAGTCATTATAGAATACGGCAGGCTTTGTGGAAGTCTGTTTTAGCAGGGCGGACTGAATCTGGGATTTCATAAAGTCGATATGATTATGGTTTTTCAACACTTCATAGAAGTTGTCAATCTCTATGACAGCACAGCAGCTGGCGTGATTCCCCAGGATATAGGATTCATCCCAGAAGTCGGGGACGGACTCCGGCCTGTCCAAAAGATCAGCCAGTTCGGACGACGAGTGGTGGGGAAGGATTTTTAAGCGGGTTGTTTCCTGGTTTTCCAGAATCTGACGGTGCGCTTTGGACAGACATTCGGTCAGTTCCTTTGAATCAATAGGTTTAAGCAGGTAGTCAAACGCGCCGTGCCGGATGCCGCGTTTGGCATATTCAAATTCACTGTAACCGGAGATGATGATGACATGGACTGACAGGTTATGGGCGCGCAGCTGTTCCAGGGCGTCCAATCCGCTGACAATAGGCATATTGATATCTAAGAGCAGCAGGTCGGGCAGCATTGTCTGACATGCTGGCAGTATCTGGTCACCTGTATCCACCTCACCTATAATCTCAAAGCCTAATCCGTTCTAGTCCACACAGTTTTTCAACATGATACGTACCAGGTATTCGTCATCGGCTAACAGTACTTTCAGCATATATCAATCCTCCTGCAATGTATTTTAACAATGTCATTATAGGATTTTAGTGAAAATGTGTCAATATACAGCTATAGGTGAGGGGGTTTTATGTGCGAAATGCCAATAAAATGACCTGTGTTTCCAAAAAAATTCCATTGTCCCAATGCCGGAAAAAAAGTATTCTTTTAGCATAGAGAAAACAATGAAGGGGGAAGGATCAATGAAAGGAAAACAAATCATCAGCTTACTGGCAGCCGCTTCCATGACCATGGGATGCCTTACCGGGTGTGGCGCCGGACAGGAGACAGTGACAGGGGGAAGTACGGAACAGGGGAGTACGGCCCAGGGCAGCCAGGGGGCCGGTTCATCTACTGAAAAGGTGGTGCTGCGGCTGAGCATGAACATGACATTAGGGTCTAAAGGGATTGTGGAAGAGGTCATGAATGACGTCCTGAAAGATTATCCCAATGTGGAGCTGCAGGTAGAGGAGACGGCCCAGGACAGTTACGTGTCCAAGATGGCCATGGATGTATCCACGGATAATGTGGCGGACCTGGTGCAGTACTGGCGGCCTGATTCCACTACCCACGGCTGTCCGAAATATATTGAAAAGGGAGCCTTTGCAGATCTGTCGGAGCTTTTGGGGATGGAAGCATTTAGGGACCGGTTTGCGGACCATGCAATGAAAACATGCACCGTTGATGGCAAGTTCTATGCGGTGCCTATGGAATACTCATTTATCATGTTCCTGGCCAATAAGGAGATTCTGGATGACTGTGGCCTGCCGGTACCGGAAACGTGGGACGAACTATTGAATTCCATGGATGTCCTGAAAGAAAACGGCTATATTCCATGGGGCGTGTCCACCAAGGCATATGCCAGCGCCTGGGAGCGTCCGCTGGGATATATCTTATCAAGGTACACAACCATGTACGGCGAAAACGGAACACTGAACCTGTTTGGCGGAAAGGCGCATTTTACATCAGAGGAGGCTGTAAAGGCATCTGAGAGCCTGGCACAGCTTGTAAGCGGAAACTGCGCGGTGGACAGCATGACACTGGATGATTCCCAGGCCACCTCCAAATACATCAACTCCGGGCAGGCCTGCTATTTTATCAACGGTTCCTATTCCATGCCTCAACTGTCGGATGAGATTAAGGAGAAAATGGTAGCCCTGCGGTTTCCTGAGATACCGGGGGCGGAAGGGGACACGGGACATATACAGGATAAGAGCCTTACCAGTGTATTCTATGTCAGCACGAAAGCATGGGATGACCCGCTTAAAAAAGAAATACTCACAAAGTTTTTTGAAAGATATACAAGTCCTGAGGTTGCGGGAAAACTGTTCGCGCAGACCGGTTCCTTAGAGCCGATTAACAATCTGGAAATAGGGGATACGGAGGCTGACCGGGTATTTCTGGAAGCAAAGGAACTGGCCGATGATGCAGAACAGATTCTCTGGTTCTTGAGCTACGGTGATGCCAACAAGCGTGATTCGTTCTACAGCTTTTATACGGAACTGTGGCTGGGAGATATCACCGGAGAGGAATTTGCACAGAAATGTGAAGAACTGTTCTATGAGGAATAGGCTGTTGGCCGGTGCTGTGTTCCCTGCAGGAATCCTGCAGGGAACACGCTTTAGAAAGGGGGATTCCGGATGGGGATATTAAAATTCAAGAAGGGGCTGTCATTGTATCTTCTGCCTGCGATGCTGATTTACTCTGTATTTTTTATCTATCCGTTTGTACAGACGCTGTACTATAGTTTTTTTGAATGGGACGGCATTTTTGAACCTGTTTTTAACGGCATTAGGAATTTTAAAATACTGTTGAATGAACGTGTATTTCAGGAAAGTGTCCTGAGGGTCATTAAGTGGGCCGTCCTGGCGGGCATACTGCAGTCCGGTATCGGTCTGGGCCTGGCATTCTTACTGAGAGGAAAGGCAAAGTGCAATTCCTTTTTCCGCTCAGCCTATTTCATTCCGGTGGTCATAAGCTCTGCGGCGGTCTGCGTCATGTTTACGGTTATGTATGATAAGGATATAGGACTGATAAACGCATTTCTGGGTGCAGTGGGGCTGGACGGTTTAAAGCATGTATGGCTGGGGGACCGGTCGGTAGCATTTTATGCCACGATTGCGGTGCCTATATGGCAGGCCATGGGTCTTTTCATAATGATTATGTTTTCCGGGCTGCAGTCCATCCCGGAGGAGCTGTATGAGGCAGCGCAGATTGACGGCGCAGGCCCATGGAACCTGTTCTGGAGGATTACCGTTCCATTGATGCTTCCTATTATCCAGATCTGTGTGGTACTTAGCGTATCCAACTCATTCAAGAACTTCGATTATATTTATATGCTCACAGGGGGCGGACCGGTGAATTCCACCCAGGTTCCGGCTACCATGATGTATAGCAAGGCTTTTGCGGGCATGCAGTATGGTATGGGGACGGCCGTTGCGGTGGTTATCTGTGTGCTCAGCGGTATCTTTGTTACGGCAGTCAGGGCGGGCTTTGCCCGTCTGAATGATTAGATGGGGGAGAAAATATGAAGAGAAAAAAGGTGAAGATATCCGCGGCTGTGAAATATGTACTCCTGTCCGCCTATGCCCTGGTGACGGTTTTTCCGCTTTTCTGGACATTTACCAATTCATTCAGGACGAATGACCAGATTTTTTCCGCAACCGTCCTGTTGCCGGAAAGTTTTACCTATCTTGTCAATTATGTGAACATACTGAAGGAAAATATACTGGGAGCTTACTGGAATTCCTTTTCCCTGACCGTGGCAACACTGCTCATCATGCTGATTTGTGTCATCCCGGCTGCGTTCCTGCTGTCCCAGTACCGGTTCAGGATGTCCAGGTGGCTTCAGAACCTGTTTGTCATCGGAATCATCATTCCCAGGCTGGCCATTCTCATTACCACGTTCCAGAATTTCAACACCTTTGGATTCTTAAACCACAAGTATCCCATCACCCTGTGTTACGCTGCGTTTGAGATTCCCATGGCGGTTTTTCTCATGGTGGGATTCATGCAGTCGCTCCCCGGGGAGATTGCCGAGTCAGCCATTATCGACGGGTGTAATTCCTTCCAGGTACTCACCAAAATCATTATGCCCATGAGCCAGAATGGTATTGTGACGGTCATTATCCTGTCATTTGTCAGCATATGGAATGAATACGCATATGCAATGGTGCTGCTGTCCAACAACAAATTCCATACCCTTCCCATGCTCTTAGCTTCCGCAAAGGGGGAATTCTTTGTGGATTACGGCCTGCAGTGCGCCGCGGTCATGGTGGCGGTGGTACCCATCATCGTGGTGTATATCTTCTTACAGAGAAAAATTGTGGACGGAATGGTGGCAGGGGCCGTGAAAGGGTGAAGGAACAGCAGCCTGGAAGTGGAAACATGGCATAGCGGGGATATTGCAGATGGCGAAAGGAAGGGGATTATATGAAATGGTGGATGGAACACAGGTTCCGTATGATTCAAAATAATCTAAGGGATATTGATGCGGACCTGGACATTGACATGGAGATAAAAAAATTGAAGGAATTCGGCGCGGATGTGGTACAGATCGGATGCGGGGGAATCAGTGCATTTTCACCATCCGGGCTGGACTGCCAGGTCCCAAGTCCGTATCTTAAAAATGATATGTTCGGGACACTGGTAGAACGGTGCCACGATAACGGCATAAAGGTGATTGCCAGGTTCGATGTGAGCAAGGTCCATGAAAGCCTTGGAGACATCCATCCGGAATGGCTGTCCAGGCGGGCGGATGGTTCTGCCATCTGTTTTAACGATACGGTGGCTGCCTGCATAAACGGTGGATACCAGCAGGTCGAGGCCCTGGAAATCATAAAAGAAATATTGGGGAAATATCCGGTGGACGGTATTTTCTTTAACATGTTCGGCTATCAGACGAGGGATTATGACAACCGGTATGTGGGCATCTGCCAGTGTGAAAACTGCAAAAGACGGTTTTTAGGGATGTACGGGGAAATGCTTCCAACAGAAGAAAACGAGGATGACCCCATATACCGCAGATATAGGGAATTCAAAGAGTATACGGTCAGGGATATCCTGGAGAAAATCCGCAGGACCATTGATTCGGTCAATCCGGAGATTGCGCTGAGTACGTACAGCGGGCATTGTGTGGATATCGTAAGAACGGAGTCCAACTCGGCGCTGGACCGTCCATACCCTTTCTGGATTTATTCCGCTTCTGACAATACGGCGTCGGTGGAGGGGACATTTCCTGGAAAGGTATCCAGCAACTGTGCCATCAACGCAGTGGATATACCGTACCGTTTCATGGGGGTATCACCGTTCCTGAACCAGATAAGGCTGTATCAGAATATGGCAAATGGTTCCAATCTGGACTGGTGTATCATCGGGGCATTTGAGGATTATCCTGACAGGAAGAATTATGACGGTGTGAAGGAGGTATTCCGGTTCCAGAAGCGGTATCAGGCTTATTTTGATAATCTGCGTTCTGATGCAGGGGTACTGCTGGTACAGCCCAATCCGCCGTATGAAACGCAGTTTTCTTCGGAGTACCGGGGCGTGTTCCGGATGCTGAAGGAGGCCCATATCCAGTTTGATGTAATCATGCAGGATGGCCTGGACATGGCGGCTGAACACCTGGAACAATATAAACTCATCATTCTCCCGGGAATTGAGGATGTGGACAGCCGGAATTTTGCCCAGGCCCTGAAATCGTCAGACGCAGTGATTCTGGCCACAGGATGCAGTTTCAGACACAATGGGACGCTTCTTAAGGAACTGTTTGGGCAGGCGCTGGCGGAAAAGGTGGAACCAGTGAGAGGAAGTTATATCCTGACCCAGCCCAAAGACATGTTCCAATCATTTCAGGAACAGGACTGGATTTATATGGACAGGGAATTTTACCGGATGCAGGGAGAGGGAAATGCCATACTCCCCTACGTGTCCGCTGCCATGTACGGCCCTCCGGAACGGTGTTTTGGACATGAGGTCACGGAGATTCCGGGTGGTACCATCTATAAAGAAAAGAATATTTATCTTCCATGGCAGCCAGGAACCCTTTACTATCAGCATGGATATGAAGCATTTAAGGATATCATACTGGACATAATCCGCAATATGGGGTGCCTGGAGGATGATTTCATTGTCACCGCGCATAAAAGCCTGGAGGTATTTTATGGTCCGTGCGGAAAGGGACAGTATCTCCTGCAGATGATTAACCTGAGTGGATTTAATGGTACCACGGTTTGGGAACCCATTAGCCAGCAGGCTGGGTTTGGGTGGACGGGTAGGATTCCGGACCGCATATGGGAACTGGGTCAGGAAGGAGCTGTTCTCCAGGAGGGTACGGATAAGCTGGTTATTTCATCTATTGGTACATATCGGGCGTATCTGATAGAATTTGGACAGGAGGGCAAGGACAGATGAGTGGAATAGAGTGGAAACAACTGACAATCGGGCATTTGTCAAGGAATAAGTACTGGGGTGAAAGTGACAGCCAGGCTTACCATCCTGTCCTGGCCACTACAACCGTTATCCGGGATGGGGATACCGTAATCCTCGCAGACCCCTCACAGCCCTTTGAGGAAATGAAGGCAAAGCTGAAACAATACTGCGGGCTGGAACCCGGGGATGTGGATATTGTGTTTGCAACCCATTACCATGGGGATCACAGGGTGGATATGGGGATGTATGAAAATGCGGTGTGCTACATGTCACAGGCCAGTATCCGGGACATGGAGTCAGCCAGGGAAAAAGCGGCGGGGGATGACAGCCTGGCATCGTTAGTGGAAGGGGAGATTGACAGGTTCCGTCCGGCTCCCGGCCAGCTGACAGAGGGTGTCCGGCTTTACCCTCTTCCGGGACATACTCCTGGTTTGACTGGCTTGATATTCAAAAGCCGTGGCAGATCCGTCCTTGTGGCGGGTGATACTATCATGGGGCCGGAATATTTTGAGAATCTGGATGGATACTGGTTCAATGAAGACCTGGATGAGACGCGCAGAAGCATCAGGAAGGCGGCCAGGGATGCTGATATCATAATACCGGGACATGGGGATGCATTTGTGGTTTCGGAACACCGGCCCGGGATGAAGGAAATGCATTTGTCATGGAGAAGACTGAACCTGCCGGGCAGTCAGGGCTGCACCTGCCT
Source organism: Enterocloster sp. OA13 (assembly GCF_022440595.1). Lineage (NCBI taxonomy): Bacteria > Bacillati > Bacillota > Clostridia > Lachnospirales > Lachnospiraceae > Enterocloster > Enterocloster sp. OA13. The sequence continues at coordinate 548,016 of NZ_JAKNTF010000001.1, forward strand.
GATTCAGGATGGGGGAAAGAATATGGTTATCAATCCCTTAGGGGATGCGGAGGGGCTGGAGGAACTGCTTTACAACCGAAGCGGCCTGAAGGGCAAGGATGTGGGGGCTGTCATATTTACGGATGGGACAAAGTATGATTCCGGGATAGGCAGAATATTCCCACGGGCTGAGCTTCTTCTCCCGGAACAGCTGGATGAAAGACTGTTAATGGGGCTAAAAGAAGCGTTTCATCGGTTAGATCCGGATGGGACTTTGTTTATATAAAGCATATGACAGGCATATGTAGACTGGATTATGCATATGTCGTGTATGAGTCAGTGTTGGACTTTTCTTTTGTGGAAAAACCTTGTATAATATTGTATGGAAATAGATTTATTCTCAGGGGAAATGGGAAATTTTGGTATTTTGGAGTCAATGAAGAAGATATATAAATGTTAGAAAGCAAATGATGGTGCGAATCCTAAGTGAACATAAAATTACTGGGGGATTCGCACCCGGCATAGTAGGGTGGAAATTGAGGCGTTCTTTATTTTCATGAGAATTTGGAAATGGACTTTATGAATTATATGTAATAATGTTTGTTGGTATGAGGTTTTTGTTGAGCATAATTGCTGTCACAGCCTGCGAGGGCTGTGTGGATTGAAATCCCCATCAAATTTGAACAATACACAATACAAAAGTCACAGCCTGCGAGGGCTGTGTGGATTGAAATATTACTTGGCTGGATTCTGAACCAGCCCATCCTGGTCACAGCCTGCGAGGGCTGTGTGGATTGAAATTTTGCCAAATATCATAATGAGTTTATACGGATTCCGTCACAGCCTGCGAGGGCTGTGTGGATTGAAATATATCCCTTCTTTCTATCATCATCCCTGGCTGCAGTCACAGCCTGCGAGGGCTGTGTGGATTGAAATTGTGTGTTCATGTTCCTTGCTGTCTATGCGTACCGGTCACAGCCTGCGAGGGCTGTGTGGATTGAAATTGTATGGGCTGATTTTATGGACGGTATATCGTCGTCACAGCCTGCGAGGGCTGTGTGGATTGAAATATCGATGGGGAATCACAAGAGGAGGTTGGCAAAAGTCACAGCCTGCGAGGGCTGTGTGGATTGAAATCATCACCTGAAGGCCATGAGGTCGGCAGGACTGGTTGTCACAGCCTGCGAGGGCTGTGTGGATTGAAATACTGGAAGAAATACAAAATGAATATGATGATTAGTCACAGCCTGCGAGGGCTGTGTGGATTGAAATCAGATTGGCTTGAACAAGAGGTACATAGTGTAGGTCACAGCCTGCGAGGGCTGTGTGGATTGAAATTCCAGTAGGGCAATCCTGGCCTCTATCTCTTTGGTCACAGCCTGCGAGGGCTGTGTGGATTGAAATCCCTGTCTTTGTCGCATAGTACCATTTCCCGGCAAGTCACAGCCTGCGAGGGCTGTGTGGATTGAAATATCCTAACCACTTCACTGACTCGGCAGCCTGTAGCGTCACAGCCTGCGAGGGCTGTGTGGATTGAAATACGAAGGAAAAGACGGAGGATTACAGGAAGAACCGTCACAGCCTGCGAGGGCTGTGTGGATTGAAATGCTCCACAGAATGCGGACCAGGCACTTGCTGTCATAGTCACAGCCTGCGAGGGCTGTGTGGATTGAAATACTGCAACACCTTCGAAATGCTGCGCTCCAAGCGTCACAGCCTGCGAGGGCTGTGTGGATTGAAATGTGCACTCGGCAAGTGCCGGTGTGGCCTGCACCGCAGTCACAGCCTGCGAGGGTTGTGTGGATTGAAATACACAATACCAGAGGCATAGTTCCGTACCATACTGTCACAGTCTGTGAGGGTTGTGTGGATTGAAATGTGACACCTGTCATGATGGCATGTGGAGCAAGTGAGTCACAGCCTGTGAGGGCTGTGTGGATTGAAATCATCTACCTTTTTAATGCGTTTATTTGGTTCAGATTGTCACAGCCTGCGAAGGCTGGATGATTTTATCTTGCAAAGGCCGCAAAATCACGTATTTGTTCGAAAGATGTTTTAAATGAAAAATTTTTTATATTCAGGAGTGAACGGTGTAGAAAAATCAGTATTATACAGAACTCCACATAATCATGATATCGGCAATAAAAAGATGGTATATGCATTGTATCACAAAGCAAATCCCTTAAGGGCTGTAGCTCTTAAGGGATTCTTTTCCGCAGGAAAACAGTTAGGACTAACACTTGTTAATTCCTTTCTGCACCTACACCTGCCAATATAAAACAATAACCAAAAACAAATCCTACCCTTCTAAGAAAAACAATTTTAAAAAATCTCTTCCTCCCAGATACAATATCCTATTCCGGTTCCTGCATCAAAACCACCCGTGAAGCATACTCCCCACCCCTATGGATGCAGTTGTGTGCAACCCGCATTTCCACGCTGTTGAACCCATCTTTGGTATTTCTGTTAGGAAAGATGAAATTGCTGGCGCTGGAGGTTATGGTGACCCGCAGCCGGTGCCCTTTTAAAAATGTATGTGACAGTTTGGTGGTCCGTATACGGACCGGATAAATGGTTCCAGGTTCCATGAACTCAGGAAAATGAAACTGGTTGCGGTATCGTACACTGATGACGCCATCGGCCAGCTTCATGGAACGGCCGTCCTCATCCACGTCCGTGATGCGTACCACAAGGTCCGTATCCACACAATCGGATGAAAGGTAAAGCTCAGCGCAGGCATCTCCCGTGATGGTAAGGTCCTGGGATAATATGTCGGTGGAATAGCACAGTATATCAGGCCGCTGTTCTTCCGCAGCGTAATCGCCGGGCACCTCCAGTTCGTTTTCGGACATGTCAACCAGGTGGACTGTCGGATTTTTCGGGTCATAGATATAGGAATCCAGGGAAGGAGTAAGGGGGGCATTCGGGGACAGGCAGCCTTTGTTTCCTGTCCCGGCATTCTCATGACTGCCGTCCAGATACAGGCTCAGTTCTTTTGTCCCGGGTACAGGCCAGTTTTTTGCGGTTTTCCACTGGTTGGTGCCCATTGTGTAATACTCCACGGCTGGTGTGCGGTCAATTCCATTTTCCACACCCTTCAGGTAATGCTCCAGCCAGGCCAGGCATATCAGGTCCATATCGTAGCGCAGTGCGTTGTTTCCAAGGGCGAAGCCGTGGATATCGTAGTTGGCATTGCCTGAGTGCATCCAGGGTCCAAGGATTACCTTTTTCTCCTGGTAATCATGGTATAAATCCAGGGCTTCAGTTGTTCCCATCCCATTGTCATCAAACCATCCCGACATAATCAGCGCCGGTACACGGAGGGATTTGGTGCGCTCCTTCCAGTTCCCCCGCTGCCACAGCTCATCATAGTCCATGTGTTCAAACCATTTTTTCAGGAACGGGATATCGTATCCCAGGGCTTTTGGCGCCAGTTCTTCCAGGGGTCGGATATCCAGGACCTCATCCCAGTCATCACGGGCCATCAGCAATGGATTGGCGCGCTGGCCGGAAACCATGAAGGCCCAGGCCAGCATGCCTGAGTTAAAGCAGCCTCCCCTTCTTGGAACATCGATGAACGGGCTTCCGGCACAGACACTGCTGAGCATGGCCTTTAAATGTGGGTTACCGCTGGCGGCAGCGGCCCACTGGACATATCCAAGATAAGAGCCTCCGGTCATTCCCACATTTCCATCACTCCAGGTCTGGGCGCTGATCCAAGTCAGGGTATCATCGCCGTCCTCCACTTCGTAGTACATGGGAAGCCATTCGCCTTCACTGTCCTCCCTCCCCCTTACATCCTGAATCACCACGGCATAGCCGCGCTGTACGAAACGGAAATAGGAGGATGCCCCGGCACCTTTTCCGTACGGGGTGCGGATTAATACTGCCGGGATTCTTTCCGGCACCTTTCCTGGTGTCTGATTCCCATTGTTTTCTTCGGTTACAGTGACCGCAGGAAGATAGATGTCTGCTGCCAGGCGGACTTGGTCCCGCATGGGAATCGTGACCGTTACAGGCGGTTTTACCGCATAAAGGGGAGAACGGTTTATATCTGTCCATTGCTTAAGGATTGTCCTGTCCTCAAGCCCGTCCCTTACCAGGACTGCGCATTGGTCACGGTAGGGGGTGACGAATGCTGCGATAGTCCCGGATTCAAGTATCAGGTCCTTGGGGAATTTTATATTACGTTGTACATATGCATCTTTATCTTTTTTTTCAAATATTTCACCCCGGGGGGTTATGAACCGTTTATAGGAAGATGGCCCGGCCGTACAGGAAGCCGCCCTGGCCGTACAGGAAGCTGTCCCATCCATGCAGTCGTCCGCCCCATCTGCGCACCCCCGCACCCCGGCCTCATAGTCCTTCAGCCCAAGAAGCGCTTCCCGCACATCCATCTTCCCCAGTTCCCTGTACCAGTTGTTCCCGCTTTCAAGCTCCTGCCAGTCATCCAGCCGGCCTGTATATACATCCAGCGGCCTGTGATAGACGCGGCCGTTTCTATTTTCCAATACTCCGTATAGTATTCCGGACAGATAAAAATTCCATTGCTCCATATGCACACTCCTTACGCGCCGATGATGAACCGGATCAGATAAGCAACCATGATACCTACATAGTTTCCGCAGACGCCGCCGAGAACCCCCATGAGCAGCCCCACGCTGACCAGACGGTTCCATCTGGCGCTGGATGCCACCAGGGATGCGGTGGTACCGTCTGCAATGGCTCCGGTAATGCCAAGGATGACATACTCATATGGGACCTTGAACATCCTGGAAAGGAACAGGTGAAGCCCGATGCTTCCCACAATGACGCAGAAGCAGAAGAGGGTAATGGTTATGGTGGAACCGAAGAAGGAGGCCAGGTCCACGCTGAAACCGATGATGGACAGATACATAAGGCCAAAGAACAGGCCAAGGTTCAGGTTCCCTCTCAGCCTCCCCACAGCCGGAATCTGTGCGGCTGCAATGGAGAGGGTGGATATCAGGAGAATCCTGCCCGCGCTGGCAAAGTCAGACGGCAGGAAGGATGCCAGCCTGGTGGAAATGGTGACAACGGTAACCGAGACAGCCAGAAGACACGCAATATCCTGGATGCTCCATTTCTGCTCGGCCATCAGTATAGGTTCTTCATTGTCGCCAATGCGCTCCTCGTCCGTCAGGTGGTAGGGCCAGAATTTTTTCAGGAATTTTATGTTCTGGAACAGGGCTGGGGCCGCGAACATCAGGAACAGGGTGGGCATGCCGATGACATAATCCGCTGCGTTGGCGGCGGCAATGGTTTCATTGGCAGCATTAAGGCCCACTGCGATGGCGGTGAGATTGGCACTGCCGCCTGTATAGGTTCCCACGAACATGCCGGCGATTTTCCAGCCCTCAAACATCTTGCTGCCAAATACAGCGCCAAAGGCCGTGGCTACCAGGCAGACGCTGAAGACGGCGCATACCAGGGCCACCAGGGCCTTGCCTGAAAGCTTTGCCAGTTCCTTGAGGTTGATATTCAGAAGATAGATGGAAATGGACATGGGGACACAGTATGTAATCACCACACCGTACACGTCCTGATAGCCAGGCACAATGCGGAGGTTGACCAGCGTCAGGCCAATGAGGATGACCGTTAAAGCCGGACCCACATATTTGAATACCCTGAACCGCTGTACCCACAGGGAAAATGCCACCATTACTAAGATTACTGTTAATAATTCATCGGTTGTCTGGAACATGGGGAATTGCATAATCGTACCTCTTTCGTTATTTGTTATACCGGCATTTCATTTCCCGGATCCTACAGGTTAAGGGTTACGCCAAATCCAGGCTTGTCAAACAGTGTGAAGGTATCCTTATCCCGGACAAAGCCGCCTTCCACCGGGTTTGCGCTGTAGTACAGGAAACTGTCACAGTCCGCTTCGGTCACGTTCTTCTTGGCGGCCACCAGGCTCAGCCCGGCGGTGATTGCCAGTTTTGTCTCAAGCATGCAGCCCACCATGCAGGTGACCCCGTTTGCCTCGGCAATGGCATTAATCTTGGCAGCCGGATACAGGCCTCCGCATTTCATCAGCTTGATGTTGAGTATGTCGGCGGCCTGAAGGCGGCAGGCCCTGGCAGCGTCCACAGGCTCATGGATGGATTCATCCAGCATGATTTGGATCCCATTGACCTTCCTGCGGATGAATGCCGAACCTTCCATATCCCAGTGGGGCAGGCACTGTTCCACTGCCTCTATCCCGTATTCCTTAAATCCTTCAAGGGCGCAGACCGCATCGGATACGCTGTAGCCCTGATTGGCATCCACCCGCAGGCGGACATCCATGCCAACTGCCTTCCGGATCAGCTTCATGGTGCGGATATCCTCTTTATAGTCAATGCCGGCCTTTATTTTAAGTATATGCCAGCCATCCTCCGTTACCAGCCTGCGGGCCTCGGCCGCCATGGATTCCGGCGTGCTGATGCCGATGGTGATGTCGTTCTGTATTACATTGCTGTAACCGCCCAGGAGTTTGTATACCGGCTGTCCCAGGGCTTTTCCCATCAAATCGTACATGGCCAGGTCCACGGCGCATTTTGCAGCGCCATTTCCAACAATCAGGCCATCCATCATTGCGTGTACGGCCTCGATATCCATGGGGTTCATTCCCATCAGTCCTTGCCTGAACAGTTCCAGCACGGCAATGACGCCGTCCACGGTCTCACCGGTGACCGGGGCAAACGGGGAGGCCTCGCCGTATCCCACCAGTCCCTGGTCCACGGTTACCTGGACCAGCACGCTTTCCAAATAGCTGACCGTTGCAAATGCTACCTTCACAGGTTCTTTTAACGGAATCTGTACTTTTTCGATTTTCATATCTGTAATCTTCATCTTTATCCTCCTGAATTATGGTTATATCATAAAAAACTGAAATATTTTCCTATAATTTTACTATAGGTTGAAATATGGGTCAACTGTTTCCGGTTGAAATACGCCAAATCATACATAAAATATCAAAAACTGCCATGAATATTCTTGCACAAGTGCGGGGAAACCGTTAAAATAGGGGGTAATGAGAAAAAAGGAGCCGGATATGCTGGGTACGAATATCAGAGAATACCGTAAAAATAAGAAACTTACCATTAAGGAGCTGTCAGAACGCACAGGACTGTCCATCGGATACATTTCCCAGGTGGAACGGGAGGAGGCGGAGCCGTCCCTGTCATCCCTGCGTAAAATCGCCAGGGAGTTTGATGTCCCTGTCTATGTACTGATGGATGACCATAAGAATGCACATAACCTGACCATACGCAGGGAGGAAAGGCTGTCTGCGCGCATAAAAAAAAGCAGCGTGGAATATGAATTCCTGACGCCGCTTCCTTCACCGAATTTTTCGCCTAAAACGCTGATGATAAGGGCCATCCTTGAGCCATGTTCCAGGGACACGGAAATCCCCATTGTCCATCACAGCGAGGAAACCCTCCTTGTGCTGAAAGGAACCCTGACCGTTGTGGCAGGGGATGTGACCATTGTGCTCAATGAAGGCGATACAACCATCATTGAGGAAGATTTACCCCATACGTGCATCAATGACACCGCGGATTATGTGGAGGTGCTTTCCACCATCACGCCTCCTGTGTGGGGAACCCTGCATTTTCCAGGATAGGGGAAATCCATAATCCGTAGAACAAAAATTGTTAGTATTGTACAAAAAAATTGCATCAATATGTGATAATATTAACATTGATTTTCAGGCCAATCGTTGTTATATTGTTAAAGTATCTATTGTTCTTTGAAAAATCATATCTATATAGCTGTTTAAAACATAGCTGGGACCACGCGGCATACGAGTACTACGTTGTTTGACATAGTACGGTGCCTGCCAGGCGTATGAACGCCGGGCTGCGCCGGCGGTATCATATATACCGTCATGAGTATGAGGGTGCATCGTGGACACCCGTGCCGCCGGCAGTATACCAGTCATATAGTCTATGAAGCAAAGATTGTTTAGGAATTTACATCAGGAGGTAAGTATGAGAGGAACCCTGTTAGTAAAAAACGTTAAGCATCTTGTGACATGTGACGCAAATGACAGACTGCTTGACGGAGTGGATGTGTTCATCCGGGACGGAGTGATTGAGGCAATCGGCCCGGTGGAAGAAACAGCAGAGGATGTGATTGACGCATCTAATATGGTGATGTATCCAGGTCTTATCAATACACACCATCATTTATATCAGACCTTCAGCCGCAATTTACCGCAGGTACAGAACATGGAATTATTTCCATGGCTGAAAACTTTATATGAGATTTGGAAACACGTGGATGAGGACGTGGTTTATTACAGTTCGCTTACAGGAATGGGTGAACTGTTAAAGACCGGGTGCACTACCTGTCTGGACCATCACTATGTGTTCCCGAAGGACACGGGAATGTCTCTTCTGGACGCCCAGTTTGGGGCGGCTGACGCCCTTGGCATGCGTTTTCACGCCACCAGGGGAAGCATGGACCTGAGCGTGAAGGACGGCGGGCTGCCTCCGGACACCGTGGTCCAGACCGTGGATGAGATATTAAAGGATTCGGAAGAAGCAGTGAAAAAGTACCATGACAGCAGCCGGTATTCCATGCACCAGGTGGCCCTTGCCCCCTGTTCACCCTTCAGTGTGACTGGCGAACTTCTTAGGGAGTCCGCTGTACTGGCAAGGAAGCTTAAGGTACGGCTCCACACCCATCTGGCGGAGACAAAGGATGAAGAGCAGTTTACACTGTCCCATTTCGGGATGCGGCCATTGGCTTATATGGAGAGCCTTGGCTGGATTGGGCCGGATGTATGGTATGCCCATGGAATCCATTTTAATGACGAGGAGTTAAAGCTCCTTGCCGGCACGGGAACCGGGGTTGCCCATTGCCCGGTTTCTAACATGAAGCTGTCATCCGGCGTTGCATCCATTCCAAGGATGCTGGAACTGGGGGTTCCCACGGGACTGGCCGTGGACGGTTCCGCCAGCAATGACGGTTCCAACCTGCTGGAAGAGATGCGTGTGGCTTATCTGCTGCACCGCTTAACCTGGAGCCAGAAGGCGCCTTCTGGCTATGAGATCCTTAAGATGGCAACCAGGGGGAGCGCCAGGATTCTTGGACGGGATGAACTGGGACAGATTGCAGTGGGAATGGCCGCTGACTTTTTCCTGGTGGATATGGAGCGCATCGAGATGGTGGGCGCCCAGTTTGACCCGGCGTCCGTGCTTTCAACCGTTGGCCTTAAGGGCAGCGTGGATTACACGGTGGTGGACGGCCAGATCGTGGTCAGGGATGGACGGCTGGCCTGTGTGGATGAGGACAGGATTGTGGAGAAAGCCAATGCAGTTGTAAGGGAATATATCAATCGGTAAGGATTTCCCAACCGCCAGAACAGAGCGGCCGGGAATGCAGCCGCTCTGTCATCATATGAGAATAGAGAGGTATGACGATAGATATGGATAAGACGATTAAAACGAAATCATTTGCAAAGGTAACTGAATTAAATGGAATGCCCCGTTTCCTGGAGGCGCTTCCCCTGGCAGTCCAGCATGTGGTTGCCATGATTGTGGGATGTGTGACCCCGGCCATCATCCTTGCCGGTGTGACCGGCCTGGGGGCATCTGAACAGATCATACTGATTCAGTCAGCACTTCTGATTTCAGGCATAGCCACACTTTTACAGCTGTTCCCGCTGGGCCGGTTCTGCGGTTCCGGGCTGCCTGTGATCATGGGCGCCAGCTTTGCCTACATACCGCTGTTAATCTCCCTTGGAAGCCGGTTTGACCTGCCCACCATATTCGGCGCGCAGCTGGCAGGGGGCCTGGGGGCCGTGGCTGTCGGACTGTTTTATAAAAAGCTTACAAAGCTGTTCCCGCCCTTGGTGACAGGCACGGTGGTATTTACCATTGGATTATCCCTGTATCCAACCGCTGTCAGCTACATGGCAGGCGGCACGGGCGCTGAGGATTTCGGAAGTCCCAGAAACTGGATGGTGGCCATTGTCACCCTGGCCATTGTATTGTTCTTTAATTATTTTACCAAAGGGATTTGTAAACTGGCTTCCATCCTTATGGGAATGATATTCGGATATATTGCAGCCCTGGCCATGGGAATGGTATCCTTTGAAAATGTGGGCGCAGCAGGCTGGTTCCAGTTTACCATGCCCATGCACTTTGGCATGAAGTTTGAACTAACTTCCATCATTTCCATGTTAATCATGTATGTGGTCAGTTCGGTGGAGGCAATCGGAGACTTTACTTCCACGGCAGGAGGCGGCCTTGACAGGGAGCCTACCAGGCGTGAGATGTGCGGCGGTATCATCGGCAATGGGATTGCCAGCATCATAGGCGCCTTCATGGGAGGCCTGCCAACAGCAACCTTCAGCCAGAACGTGGGAATCGTAATCATGACCAGGGTGGTGAACCGGTGCGTCCTGGGACTGGCCGCCGTCATTATCCTGGCAGCGGGCTTCATACCCAAGTTTGCGTCCCTTCTCACCACCATTCCGTCCTGCGTGCTGGGAGGCGCCACGGTGTCCGTGTTTGCCATGATAACCATGACAGGAATCAAGCTGATCACAAAGGAAAAGCTGACAGCCAGGAATACATCCGTGGTCGGCATTGCAGTAGCGCTGGGAATCGGCGTAATCCAGGCCAACGGCTGTCTGGCCCTGTTCCCTGACTGGGCAAAGACCATATTCGGGGAATCAGCGGTTGTGATAGCTACCATCACTGCCGTGACGCTGAACCTGATTCTTCCTGAGGAGGAAACACAGGAGGAAGAGGTACAGGAGAATGCGGTGCAGATGAATGTGTCATAGTGATGGGGCATGGATGTGTTAGCATAATACAGGATGGATGTACTATGATAATGCGGTAAGGATATGTCATCATAATGCGGTAGGGATCAATGTATTAAAATAATACTGAAAATGCAGGAAGAGGTGTCGTTTCTTCCTGCATTTTTGTTAACTGTTCTGACAGAAGTACCTATATACGATATCAGGAATCATGTTAAGCAGCTTTTGGGGATTATCTGCCATCCGCTTTCGCACCGTCCCCTCCAATCACACCTCTGCAAACTGCGCATGATAAAGCTGCTCATAATACCCCTTTTTCCCAAGCAGTTCCTCATGGTTTCCCTGTTCCACGATATTGCCGTCCCGCATCACAAGGATTAAATCCGCATTGCGGATGGTGGACAGGCGGTGGGCAATCACAAAGGAAGTGCGTCCTTTCATGATGTTCTGCATGGCGTCCTGAAGCATGTGCTCCAAACGGGTGTCAACCGAGCTGGTTGCCTCGTCCAGGATAAGGATGGGCGGGTCGCACAGCACGGCCCGTGCAATGGTTAAAAGCTGTTTCTCGCCCTGGGAAATGTTGCTGGACTCTTCATTCAATATCATGTCATAGCCTTCCGGCAGTGTCTTGATGAAGTGATGGACATTGGCGATTTTTGCGGCCCGGATCACATCGGCGTCCGTGGCATCATCCTTGCCGTAGGCAATATTGTCCCGGATGGTTCCCTTGAACAGCCAGGTATCCTGAAGCACCATGCCGAATTTGGAGCGGAGGTCCTTGCGTTTCATGTGGCGGATGTCAATGCCGTCTATGAGGATGGCGCCCCCGGTTACATCATAGAACCGCATCAGCAGGTTAATCAGGGTGGTTTTCCCCACTCCGGTAGGTCCTACGATGGCAACCATCTGCCCGCTTTTTACCTGGGCATTCAGCCCCTGAAGCAGCGGCTTCTCCGGTGTGTAGGAGAAGTGTACATTTTCAAATGTCACGTTTCCTTCCACATGCTCCGGCGCTGCCTGACAGTGTTCGTCCTCCGGTTCTTCCTCCTCGTTTAAGAATTCAAATACCCTGTGCACGGCGGCAGCAGAGGACTGGAGGGCGGATGACAGCTGTGTCATCTGGGACAATGGCTGGTTGACCTGCCAGATATAACGGATGAAAGCCTGCAGCTGTCCAACGGCAATGACCCCGGACAAGGCGTACAGCGCGCCCATGATGGCGATGCAGCCAATGCCCACATAGGTGATGAAGGATACCAGGGGAGACATAAGGCCGCTGATGAACTGGGCCTTGAATCCGTTCTGGCAGAGTTCGCTGTTGGCAGCCATGAAGTCAGCCAGGGCATCCTCCTGTTTGCCGAAGAGCTTGATTTCATTAAATCCGGTAAAGCTTTCCTGAACCACGCCGCTCAGGCTGCCCAGGGAGTTCTGCTGTTTTTCGAACAGGGGCTGGGATTTTTTTACAATCATCTTGGAAATGACCATGGAGCCAACGATGATCAGCATGGAGGCTAGGGCCATCTTCCACTGGATGGAGAACATCATGGCAACAGCCAGGGTCAGCCCTAAGATGGCGTTCAGTATCTGGGCAAAGCTTTGCTGCAGGGCATTGGATATGGTTTCCATGTCGTTGCTGACCCGGCTCATGGTATCCCCCAGGGGATGCTGGTCAAAGTAGGCGATGGGCAGCCGCCTGATCTTGCTCTCCACATCGTTCCTCAAATCCACCATGGCGCTCTGGATGGCATCGGTTAAAAGGAACTGATAGGAGCAGTTGCAGATGGCTCCCGTGACATAGACAAGCAGCAAAACTGCCACAATCCTGTATATGACCGTGAAATTCACCCCGTGTCCGGCTGTCACATCCTGAAACAGCTGGGTGGTTATCATGCCTTCCAAAGTAGGGCTTAAGGCTATGAGACATGAGGCAGCTATTATCAACAGGATGGCCCCGGTAATCTTAAAGCGGTATTTTTTCAGGTATGGGATCAGGCGTCTCATTCCTGTGGTGTTCATTTTCATGCTAATTCCTCCTCTGACAGCTGGCTTAAGGCGATTTCATGGTAAATACTGCAGGTTTTAAGCAGCTCCCTGTGGGTGCCCATCCCAACCACCGCGCCCTCGTTCAGCACGATGATTCTGGTTGCATCCATGATGGATGTGACCCTTTGGGCCACAATCAGGGTAATGGCGTCTTTTGTTTCATACTTCAGCTGTTTTCTCAGGTTGGCGTCTGTTTTAAAGTCCAGGGCGGAAAATGAATCGTCAAATATATAGATGTCAGGCTTGCGCACGACGGCCCTGGCAATACTGAGCCTCTGGCGCTGGCCGCCGGATACGTTGCCCCCGCCTTCTTCAATCATTTCCTCAAACTGTTTTGGCTTTTCCGTGATGAAATCATAAGCCTGGGCCACCTTGGCAGAGTGCTCCACCTCGGACTTTCCTGCATCGTGTTTCCCGTAGCGGATATTTTCATTGATACTGCCTGTGAACAGCAGCGCCTTCTGGGGAATGAAGCCGATTTTTTCCCGCAGCGCCTTCAGGTCGTATCTGCGCACATCCACATTGTCGATGCGGATGCTGCCGGAGCTGATGTCGTAAAACCTGGGAATCAGGTTGATCAGGGTGCTTTTTCCGCTTCCCGTGCTGCCGATGAAGGCAATGGTATCCCCACGTCCGGCCTCAAAGGTAATGTCCCGGAGGACCGGCGCCTCACCGTCCGGATACTGGAAGGACACGTGGTCAAATACCAGGGTGCCGCTGCCATCTCCATCGGTTACCGGATTCCTGGGATTTTGGATAAGGGGTTCCTCATCTAACAGTTCCTTGATTCTCCTGGCGCTTATTTCAGCCCTGGGATACATGACGAATACCAGGGAAAACATCATCATGGAGAACATGGCGTGGAACATGTATTCCTGGAAAGCCACCAGGTTGCCCACCTGAAGGCTTCCCATGTCAATCAGCCTGCTGGACAGGACAAAGACAATGGAAACAGCCAGGTTTAAGAGCAGGAAAAAGGATGGCTGGGTCACGGACATGAGTTTGAACAGCTTTTTTGCATTGGCGGCGTAGTCCTCATTGGCCTGGTCAAACCGTCCTGTCTCGTATTCGTCCTTACAGAATGCGCGGATGACCCTGACCCCGGTCAGGTTCTCCCTGGTAATCCTGTTTAACTTATCCAGTCCCTTCTGCTGCCTGGTGCTGATTGGGTTGCTGGTCCTGGCAATCAGATATACACCAAGGCAGATGATGGGCACACAGCCGCCGATGACCATGGAAAGGGTCATACTGGTGCGGATGACCATGAACATGCTGATGATGATCATGACAGGGGTCAGCAGGGCCGTGCGCAGGATGATGTTGATGAACTGCATCAGGATGAATGCGTCATTTGTGGTCCTTGTTATCATGCTGGATATGCCGAACTTGTTGTACTCGGTGTGGGAAAACTCCTGGGCCTTGCTAAAGATATCATTGCGGATATCCCTGGTTACCCGGGAGCTGACCAGGGAACTGCAATAGGCCAGCAGCACGTTTCCAATGCCCCCTGCAACGGCCACGGCCAGGATGGCGGCGCCCATTTTGTAGATGTAAGCGCGGTCATTTAATATGATGCCGTTGTCTATCATACGGGATACGATGGTGGGGATGCCAAGCTCGGCCGTGGCAAATCCCAGGATGGCCAGGAGGTTGAAGAATACGTAAATTTTATAGCGTTTTAAATAATGTAGAATCAGATGCATCTGAACACTCTCCTTTGGATTTGGGTGGTATGAAGGTATCATTACCCTGGATAACCGTATTATTGTATCCTATAGGGTAACCCGATAGTCAAGAGGTATTCTTTAAGGTATTGTTTATGGTATTCCTTCTTTTTTAAGAGAGAATTTCTAAGAATTACTTGAAATCATGATGACGATTGATTATGATAGAAGTGTAAAAGAAAGCACCCACTCCAATAGTGGATGCTCCCAAAGTTAAGGTTTAGATGTCCTTACGGACACCGCCCATCCTGTGGTCGAGACAGGGTGGGCATTTTATTTTTGCTTGTAATTGTATATAATTGATAAAAAAATTAACCACAAGTTCAGAAATCACGACAAAATTACTTAAATCACGGTTTTCCCCCACCCTGTTTTCTGCTATGATGGAAACACCAGAAAAGATAGGAGGGGTTTTATTATGAAGAAAAAACTGGCACTATTGTTAGCATGTACCATGGCGCTGAGCCTTACCGCATGCGGCGGAGGAAAGGCGGCAGATCCCACCACGGCGGCTCCGGCCACCACGGCTGCAACTGAGGCAGCGGGGGAGGAGAGCAAGGAGGCGGCAGCGGATACCACGGCGGCAGAGGCAGCCGGAGGCGGCATGGACGCCCTGATTGAAGCGGCCAAGGCCGAGGGCGAACTGACTGTATATGGTTCCTGTGAGGAGGAATACCTGTCGGCTGCATGCCAGAACTTTGAGAAGCTGTACGGAATCAAGACAAAGTATCAGAGACTTTCCACTTCAGAAGTTTATACCAAGATTTCTGAGGAGGCGGGTAAACCTTCTGCCGATGTTTGGTTTGGCGGAACCACGGATCCTTATAATGAGGCGGTTGCAGACGGACTGCTGATGCAGTATGACGCAATCAACGCCAAGAACCTGATTAATGACAATTACAAAGATCCTACCGACTGCTGGTATGGAATCTACAAAGGCATCCTGGGCTTCATGGTGAACACGGAGGAGCTGGACCGTTTAGGACTGGAAGCCCCCAAGACATGGGATGACCTTACAAAGGAAGAGTACAAGGGCTTAATCATGCTGTCCAACCCCAATACGGCAGGAACAGCTAAGCTGCTCATCAACACCATGGTTCAGATGAAGGGCCATGACGAGGCAATGGAATATTTCAAGAAGCTGGACAAGAACATTTCCCAGTACACCAAGTCCGGTTCCGGCCCATCCAAGATGGTAGGCCCAGGCGAGTGTGTCATCGGTATCGGCTTCCTTCATGACGGCATTTACCAGATCCTTCAGGGATATGACAATATCCAGTTAATTGTACCGGAAGACGGAACCTCCTTCGAGGTTGGCGCTACCGCGATCTTCAATGGCTGCACCCATCCAAACGCTGCCAAGCTGTGGATTGAGTACGCACTGTCTCCTGACTGTGTGGACCATGCAAAAGAGAACGGCTCCTACCAGTTCCTGGTGCTGAGCAACGCAACCCAGCCTGAAGAAGCAACCAAGTTCGGCCTGGATATGAATAATACCATTGATTATGATTTTGAGGATGCAAAGGAAAACAGCTCCAAGTACGTGGAAGATTTCTTTGAGGCCCTGGGAAGCTCTGCAGACAGTGCGGACAGCAGCCGTTTCCTGACAGAATAAGGTAAGGATTTCAGAAAAATGATAGAATAGGTTGACAGGATAGTGCTGCGTAATGCGCCAGAACGTACATTACGCAGCATTTTCTCCTTTGATGCCTGTGCAGATGGGGGCGCCCGGGCGTTCCCGGATAGAAATGGGGGCGCCCGGGCGTTCCCGGATAGAAATGGGGCGCCTTAAGGTGGCCCGGATAGAAAGGGGGGCCTTTACGTGGCCAGAAAACAAAGCGCGCAGCTAGAGCGCAAGAAATTTTTCTCAGACCCCATCCTGGTGGGCATGATCGTGGTGCTGCTCATCTTCCTGGCGCTGTTCATCCTGTATCCTCTTCTGATGCTTCTGGTGGACAGCTTCCGTACCGAGGAGGGCGGTGTCACACTGGATGTGTTTAAGCGGGTCCTGAGTCTGGAACGGTTCCAGAAGGCATTTAAAAATACGGTGGTGCTGGGGCTGATTACCGGGTTTACCTCCACGGCCATCGGTCTTTTGTTTGCTTATGTGGAGGTGTATGTAAAGCTTAAGACAAAAATCCTGGAAAAGCTGTTTTCGCTGGTGTCCATGCTTCCGGTGGTGTCCCCGCCTTTCGTGCTATCCCTTTCCATGATCATGCTGTTCGGGCGCAGCGGAATCATTACCAGGTCACTTTTGGGCATCTATGATTCCAATGTATATGGGCTAAAGGGAATCGCCATTGTACAGACACTGACCTTTTTCCCGGTGTGCTATCTGATGCTAAAGGGGCTTTTAAAGAACATAGACCCATCCCTTGAGGAGGCCACCAGGGATATGGGGGCCAGCAGATGGAAGGTATTTACCAGTGTGACCTTCCCGCTTCTCCTTCCCGGCCTGGGCAATGCGTTCCTGGTTACCTTCATCGAGTCCGTGGCGGACTTTGCAAACCCCATGCTGATTGGCGGTTCCTATGATACCCTGGCAACCACCATCTATCTGCAGGTCACGGGCGCCTATGACTCCACGGGAGCAGCTGCCATGGCCGTGGTGCTTCTGTCACTGACCGTTGTGCTGTTCCTGATACAGAAGTATTACCTGGAGAAAAAGACAGCCGCCACCCTTACGGGCAAGGCTTCCCGCATGAGGATGCTGATTGAGGACAGGAGCGTGACCGTGCCCCTTACCATATTCTGCGGGCTGGTGGCCGCCTTCGTGCTGTTAATGTATATCATGGTCCCCTTCGGCGCAATGTTCACCCTCTGGGGCAGGGATTACAGCCTGAGCCTTAAGTGGTTCCAGTACATGTTCAAGACCAGCGGCCTGAAGGCATTTAAGGATTCCTTTGTGCTGTCGGCCATTGCAGCGCCCCTGACCGCGTTTTTATCCATGGTGATTTCCTACCTTGTGGTGAAGAAGAAGTTCAAGGCCAAGGGATTCATTGAGTTTGTTTCCATGCTGGCCATGGCGGTGCCGGGTACTGTTTTAGGTATCGGATACATCCGCGGCTATGCAAGGGGACTGTTCGGCACCGGGGTCATGAGCAGTCTTTATGGAAGCGGGCTTATCCTGATCATCGTGTTCATTGTGCGAAGCCTTCCCACCGGTACCAGGAGCGGTATCTCCGCCCTGCGCCAGATTGACAAGTCCATTGAGGAATCCGCATATGACATGGGGGCCAACTCGGCCAAGGTATTCATGACAGTGACCCTTCCGCTGATAAAGGATTCTTTCTTCAGCGGCCTTGTAACGGCATTCGTGCGGAGCATCACGGCTATTTCCGCCATCATCCTGCTGGTGACGCCGGACTTCCTGCTGATTACCTGCCAGATTAACGAGCAGGCGGAAAAAGGGAATTACGGCGTGGCCTGTGCATATGCAACCGTACTGATTATCATTACATACGGCGCTGTGCTGCTTATGGATACGATGATGAAGTTCTTTGGTGTCAGCAGGAAGATTAAGGCTGAGGAATAGGAGGATAATAACATGGAAAAACAGAAAAAGGGCGTCCGTCTGGACCACATTTCCAAGATATATACAGACCCCAAGACGGGGAAGGAGTTTTACGCGGTACAGGATACCACGCTGGATATTGAGCCGGGTTCCTTCGTGACCCTGCTGGGACCGTCCGGCTGCGGCAAGACCACTACGCTGCGCATGATCGCGGGGTTTGAAAGCCCGGATGAGGGGGATATCTATCTGGGGGATGAGAATATCAATGCGCTGACACCGAACAAAAGGGATACGGCCATGGTATTCCAGAGCTACGCCCTCCTGCCGCATATCAATGTATTTGACAACGTGGCCTATGGCCTTAAGATACGCAAGCTTCCCAAGGAAGAAATCCATGAGAGGGTCATGAACATACTTAAGCTGGTGGAGATGGATGGCATGGAGTCACGTATGACCAACCAGCTGTCCGGCGGACAGCAGCAGCGTGTGGCGCTGGCAAGGGCTTTGGTGATTGAACCCAGCGTGCTGCTGTTTGATGAACCTTTGAGCAACCTGGACGCCAAGCTGCGGGTGACCATGCGGACGGAAATCCGCAAGATCCAGCAGAAGGTGGGCATCACGGCCATCTACGTGACCCACGACCAGTCCGAGGCCATGAGCATTTCCGATAAGATCATCATCATGAGCCAGGGCAGGGTGGAGCAGATCGGTACGCCCAGGGAGATTTATTACCACCCATCCTCCCGGTTCGTGGCTGACTTTATCGGCGAGGCCAACTTCCTGGATGCAAAGGTGAAGTCCGTAAACGGGGAAAAGGCTGTGATTGATGTGGTGGGACAGGAGCTGGAGGTCAATAATTTTGCCCATGCGGCTCCCGGCGAGGACGCCACCCTGGTCATCCGGCCGGAGGGGGCCACCCTGGCGGAACAGGGGCTTTTGGAGGCAACGGTAAGCCTTTCCACCTTCATGGGCTCCTACCAGTACTATGAGGTCATGGTGGGGAACATGATGATCCAGATAACGGATTATAATCCGGTGAACCGGAGGATTTACGAGGTGGGCGAGAAGGCGTATCTGGATTTCGACCCCAAGGGGGTTTACATTCTTTCGGCTGGTTGATACAATTAAGTGTATGGACATTCATCCGCTTATGAAGGCCGGGAGGCACTGGAAACTAATGAAAAAGAATTGGAACCTATATGTGGCAGCCATCGGTATTGCCCTTTGTCTCGCAGGATGCGCGGGCGGGGGGACCGGGGCTGCCGGTGAGACGGATGAGGCGCTGGTTATCTACTGCCCTCATCCGTTGGAGTTTATAAACCCCATCGTGTCTGAGTTTGAGGGCAGGACAGGGGTGAAGACCTTTGTGCAGACCGGGGGGACCGGGGAACTGCTTTCCATGGTGGAGGAGCACAGGGAACCGGCCTGCGACATATTCTGGGGCGGCTCCCTTTCCACCACCATGCCCAGGCAGGAGCTGTTTGAGCCTTATGTGAATGGGAATGAGGATATGGTCAGGGATGAGTTTAAGAACCGGGAGGGCAATTTAAGCCGGTTCACGGACGTGCCCAGCGTCCTTATGGTGAATACCAACCTGATTGGGGACACGGTGGTGGAGGGGTATGAGGACCTGTTAAAGCCGGAGCTGAAAGGGAAGATTGCCATGTGCAACCCGTCCACCTCATCCTCTGCCTATGAGCATCTGATTAATATGCTTTACGCCATGGGAAAGGGGAATCCCGAGGATGGATGGGATTACGTGGAGCAGTTTGTAAGGAACCTGGACGGCTGCCTTCTTGGCGGCTCCGCGGATGTGTACCAGGGAGTGGCTGAAGGACGGTTCGTGGTGGGGCTTACCTTTGAGGAAGGGGCAGCCCATTATGTGGCGGACGGGGAGCCGGTCCGGCTGGTGTACATGAAGGAGGGCGTCATCTCCACACCGGATGTGGTCTGTATCGTGAAGGGAAGCAGGCGCCTGGCGGAAGCGGAGGAATTTGTGGATTTTGTCACTGGAAAGGACGCCCAGACAATGATTGCGGACCGTCTGGACCGACGTTCGGTGCGAAAGGATGTGGACGAGCCGGAGTATCTGCCGGATAAGGACGGGCTGCACATTATCTATGATGACCTGGATGTGGTGAACCGTAACAAACAGCAGTGGCTGGAGCGGTTTGCCGGAATCTACCGGTCCGTGGCAGGCGGAGGGGAGACCGGATGAAAAAAGAGAAGTATTTCAGGGACGAACTTCAGCACATGTTCATCTCCTATGCCATTGTCCCGGCCGTGATATTCACATTGCTCTGCGGGATGGTGTTCATGGTAGCCCTTATCCATGGGAGAAGGAGCATTACCGTGTCCGACAACAGCTATGTGGCAGGGGAACTGGAACGGGTCCTGGGACGGTACGAGGAGGGCCTGGTCCGCCTGGCCGGGCAGCCGGATCTGTTTACAGGCACCCTGGATACACGGGGGAAGGCCAGGATATTTGAAGGGTTTTACGGGATGACCAACGGCCTGGAGATAAAAGGAAACCTTTATATGCTGGACAGGGACAGGAACATCCTGCTGTCCAGCCAGCCGGGACGGCCTGAATATCTGGATGTGAAGGAGGGGACCTCCTGGGGCATATTCTGGCACATGGACAACCGGCCCGGTCAGACAGCCGTGAAGCTGGCAGATGGGTGGAAGGGACAGCAGGGCGCGGTTGTCCTTGGACGCAGCGTGGAGCGGGAGGGACAGACCGTGGGGTATGTGGTGTGTTCCATTCCCAGCAGCCAGATGCAGCAGGTGCTGGACCGTCTGGAGACACAGACCATCATCACGGATTCCTATGGCTGGGTATACGCGGGCAGCAACTATAATTTCATTAACAAAAGCAACCAGGTCCTGGGCGTCCTCACACGGGCGGGGCGGTTTCTGTCCCATGACAGGCAGATGTACCTGGTGTCAAGGCAGCAGGCCTACCGGCGTCTGTTCCAGGTCTATTCCATCTCAGACATCCAGAACATTGTCATTTCCCTGTCCTTAAGCAGCATGCTGGTGATTACGGCGCTGATCCTCATGACCCTGTGGATGCTGCTGCGGTCCAGGAAGGTGACGGAGAAAAAGACAGAGGACTTTTACCGGATACTGGATGTGATGGAGAACGCCAGGACAGGCAACCTGGAAACCTCCATCCAGATTGACAGCGATAATGAGTTCCGTATTATCGCGGATGCGTATAATGAGACAATTGCCAGCCTGAAGACCCAGATGGAGAATAACCGGAAGATGACCGAACTGGTTGCCATGTCCCAGAACAAACAGCTGGAATCCCAGTTCAACCCCCATTTTCTTTATAATACACTGGAAAACATTCGGTACATGTGCAAGCTGGAGCCGGCCACGGCAGAGCGTATGGTATTCTCCCTGTCCAACCTCCTGCGTTACAGCCTGGACGGGAGCAAGGACCAGGTGACGCTGAAGGAGGATCTGGAACACCTGGAGAATTACCTGACCATCCTAAAGCGCAGGTTCGGTTCCAGGCTGGAATACCAGATAGAGGTGGAACCCGAAGCCATGGACTGCAGGATACCAAAGCTGGTCCTCCAGCCCATGATTGAGAACGCGGTTAAATACGGGTTCGGCAACCAGTTAAACCTGAGGGTGGAGCTGAAGGCATATATCCACCAGGGAAACCTGATGATGATATGCCGTGACGACGGGGTGGGGATTCCCCAGGAGAATTTAAGCGAGCTGAACGCCATGCTGGAGCAGAAGGAGAATACCAGCAGGCATTCAGGGCTTTACAACATACACCGGAGGATTGCAATCCTGTATGGACGGCCCTACGGGGTGGAAATCAGAAGTACGGAGGGGCATGGGACCACCCTGGTGGTGACCCTGCCTGCTGACCGGGAACCGTTATGAATAAACCGGGCCGGGCGCCTGAAAAGGGAGGAAAATGGATGCTGCGCGTCTTGATTGCAGAAGATGAGGATATGATACGCAAGGGCCTTGTGTATACCACAGACTGGCTTTCCATGGGCTGCGTGGTGGTGGCGGAGGCCTCTGACGGTAAGGATGGATATGAGAAGATACTGGAATGCCGCCCGGATGTGGTGATCACGGATATCTGCATGCCGTTTATGGACGGGATTGAAATGGTTAAGAAGGCGTCGGAACAGGTGAAATTCAAAAGCATCCTCCTGACCAGCTATGCGGACTTTGAATATGCCAGGAGGGCCATTGAGGCCAGGGTATGTGAATATATCCTGAAGCCTGTGGACGAGGAGGCCCTGGCAGGCATCATGAAAAGGCTGGAGGAGGAGATTGCCAGCACCAGGCAGGTGGAATACGCCCTGGAGCAGGCGGAGCTGGAGGGCGGGAGCATGAACCTGGAGTATTACATGCAGCTGGACCTTTCGGAAAACCAGTATGTGTCCAGGGCCATTGGGAAGATTAAGGAGCATTTTGCCGAGAAAATCAGCATCGAGGGAATCTCGGAGGAACTGGGTGTCAGCGCCAGCTATCTCAGCAGGAAGTTCAAGGAGGTGACGGAGCAGACATTCCTGGATTTCCTGAATAAATACAGGGTTCAGCAGGCAGTTGCCATGCTGAACACAAGACAGTACCGAATCAGCGAGATATCCGAGGCCACCGGGTTCACGGATTATAAGCATTTCTGTTCCGTGTTTAAGAAATACACGCTTAAGTCGCCCACCAAGTTCATAAAGGGGATGTAGTCCTGGGGTGTGTTTGAAAATTCATTCCCGCCATCTGCACGTCCCACTTCGCGGCATATTTGGTCCCAATTCGGTCAACGTAGCCCGCTACGCCTCCCTCATCGGGACCAAATCTCCCACAAAGTGGGACGCACAGCTGACGGAAAGCAATTTTCAAACACACCCTAAGCATAGTGATAGGTGCCGCGGTATTTCTTCATGTAATGAATACTTAACAGCAGGCCGCCCAGTTCTGCAATCGGAATCGCCAGCCACACGCCGTCCACCCCGATAAGGAAGGGCAGGACCATAAGGCTTGTGATGATAAGGCCGAAGGTGCGCACAAAGGAGATGACGGCGGATATCCGTCCGTCTGAAAGCGCGGTAAACAGGGCGGATGCAAATATGGTAAAGCCTGAGAACAGGAAGCTGAAGGCAAATATGGTAAAGCCATGGCGGGCCAGGCCGTAGACCGGGCTTCCTGGTTCGGCGAATATGCCCACCACGATGCTTCCGCCGAACTGGGCCAGCAGGAAGGTGGCCGCCGAGGTCACGAGGGTAAAGATGAGGGAGGTCTTAAATACCTGCCCAAGCTGTTGCTGGTTCCCGCTTCCGTAGTTAAAGCTGATGACCGGCGAGACACCCTGGGAAAAGCCCATGAACAGTGCGTTCAGCAGGAACTGGGAGTACTGTATGATGGTGATGGCCGCAACCCCGTCCTCCCCTGCAAAGTGCATCATGGCCAGGTTGAACAGGAAGGTGATGATGCCGGAGGAAAGGTTGGTCACCATTTCTGAGGAACCGTTGATGCAGGTGTCCTTAAGCTCCCCCTTTTCCATGCCGGGCCGTACCAGCCACAGGGAGCTCCTTGCATATGAAAAATAAACCAGGCCGATTACAGCCGGAATCATGTACCCGGTCACCGTTGCAATGGCGGCGCCTGCAATCCCAAGCCCCATGGGCACGATAAGCACATAGTCAAGCACGGCGTTGGTGACCCCGGCCAGCAGGGTCAGGAACAGGCCGATGCCCGGCCGTCCCTCGGTGACAAAATACATCTGGAACTGGATCTGGAGCATCAGGGCCGGGGCAAATGCCAGCTGCCAGCGCAGATAGGTGACGCAGTCCTTTAAGAGGACTTCGCTGGAGCCTAAAAGCAGGGACAGGGGCGTGGCAAACAGGTTGCCCAGGATGGCTATGACCAGCCCGGCCCCGATATTTAACAGAATGATCATGGTGAATGTCCCCCTGGCGCTGTCAGGACGGCCTTCACCCATTTTTTTGGCGACAATGGCGCTGCTTCCCGTGGAGAGCATGACGCTTAAACCCAGCACGATATTGATGATGGGATATACGATATTGATGGAGGACAGGGCATTGGTGCTTACAAACCTGGAAACAAAGACTCCGTCCACAATGGTGTACAGGGACATGACAACCATCATGATGGTGGTTGGCATGGCAAACATCAGTAAAGACCCGAAGGTAAATTTTTTTGATAATGAATGACTCATAAAAATACTCCTGCTTCTATTGTAAATTTCAGCCGCAGGTATTATCATATAGTATAGGGTTACCCGATAGTCAAGAGGAGATTGAAAAAATGGAAAACCGCACGGAACTGTATTTTACAACCGGAGAATTTGCACGGATACTGGGAGTTAAGAAACATACCCTGTTCCACTATGACCAGATAGGGCTTTTTTCGCCTGCGCTGAAGGAGGAGAACGGATACAGGTATTATTTTGTCTGGCAGATGGATGTGTTCGAGGTCATCAAGGCGCTGCAGAAGCTGGGCATGCCCCTGGAGGAAATCAAGGAATACATTGAGAACCGTTCGCCGGAACGGTTCATGGAAATGATGGATGAAAAGGAGAAGCAGATAGACAGGGAGATTGAACACCTGAAACAGATGAAGCGGTTCATACGCAATGAAAAGGACAACATAACCGCGGTCAGGAAGGCTCCCCTCAATGTCCCCATGCTGGTGGAGCGCAGGGAAGAGTTCCTCCTGGTATCCGACATCACGGCAACGGACGAGCGCAGGACGGCCGTGGAGATTGCAAAGCATGTAAGGGAACAGGAAAAGTACCACGGCGCCATGGGGGCGGTTGGCTCCATCTGCCTTAAGGAAGACCTGGAAAAGGGAATATTTGACAAGTATGTAAAGGTCTATACAAAGCTTGAGAAAAAGGCCGCGTCCCCCAAGGTCATGAAACGCCCTGCCGGTGAATATGTGGAGATGTATTACCGGGGGTATGCCTGGGATATGGAGGTTCCATATAAACGGATTACGCGGTTTGCCGAAGAAAACGGGTGGGTTACAGGGGAAATGTGGTATGAGGACCTGCTGTTGGATGAACTGACGGTTAAGGGATATGAGGACTATGTGGTCCGGGTGATGGTGCCCGTATGCGGGGGGAGGTAAGGAGAAGGGAGGAAAAGAGGAAGGAAAAGATGCGGGCCATCATAGACAAACAGGGGTACAGCGGTTATAATGGCAGTATGAATACTGGAAAAAGAAGGGGATTTGTGTAAATCCTTGGGGAAGGGTATTCCAAAGGAGAATGGTTTTATTATGAAGTCAGAGCTGTGGCGGAGAGTGGATGTTCAGGTATCGTTATTTACAGCGGTCATTGTGGCCATTCTTTCCTATTCTATTTTTATGGTTCAGTACAGGATTACATATAGCGATATGCTCCGCAGCCTGAACGACCAGGTGGAACACATCTATTCCTATATCGGAGAGAGGATGGACACGGATACATTTAAGCACGTGTCCGTTCCGGGGGATGTGCAGAAGGAGAGTTACCAGAGGATGCATGACTGTTTCCGGCGGGTAAAGGAGATTACAGGCGTCATGTACCTGTACACGGCCAAGATGAACGGCAATGGGGAATTCGTCTATGTGGTGGACTGCCTGGAGCCAACGGATGCGGATTTCAGGTATCCGGGCGATCTGATTGAGCGGGAAATCTATCCGGACATGCAGCGGGCCTTGAATGGCGAACGCGTACTGCCGGATAAGATAAAGAAGACGGACTGGGGGAAAATCTTCATCACATACCTTCCGATTTATGAGGGGAAGGAGATAATCGGCGTGGTCGGGATTGAATTCCGGGCAGACCACCAGTACCAGGTATACCAGAACCTGCGGAGGGTGCTGCCTGTATTCATCCTGTTGTTCAGCCTGATGGCCAGCCTGGTGTCCAGGTACCTGTTCCGGCGCATATCCAATCCTTTTTATAAGGATATGTCCAACATGGACTACCTGACCCGGCTCAAGAACCGGAATGCCTACCAGCTGGATGTGAAGAACCGGATTGCGGCTAAGAAGGAAAAGGACACGGGTTTCATCCTCATTGACCTGAACAGCCTGAAGCATATTAATGATACCATGGGGCATGAGACAGGGGACAGATACATCACCTGCATATCCCAGGCATATCTGAACATGGGGCCGGAAGATGGAATCATGTACCGCATTGGCGGGGATGAATTCGTGGTGGTGATGCCGGGAGCCAGTGAGGAGAAGATAGGGAGCTTTGTCAGCAGACTGGAGTCGGAGTTTGAAAAAATGGTTTTCATGCCGGGACTTACATTTGCCTGGGGAGCAGCCATTTATGACGCGGAAACGGATGACGACCTGTTCAGCACCTGCCGCAGGGCGGATAAGAACATGTACATGAAGAAGCAGAAGTTTTATGAAGATAGGAAGAAGCGGGAGGACGGGAATGGGACTGTTTGACAGGCACATGGTGGTGCCTGCGTACAGGGAAGAAATTGAGTATAAGCTGGAATACGGCATGGAAACCCTGGATAAACGGTTCTGTGACAGCGGCCTGCCCATGATACTGGATATCCAAAGGCCCAATTACCGTAAGGATTTCAGGGCAGAATAAAGAGTATCCGCCTATTCGGGGGGCCCGCCCTCCACGAACCTTACGGGGGAGCAGCCCACGTATTTCTTAAATACCTTGATAAAATACTTATAATCGGAAAATCCCACAAGGTCTGCGATTTCGTAGACCTTGTATTTATTTTCCTTCAAAAGCTCCACGGCCTTCTGCATCCGGTAGCGGTTAAGGAAATCATTGAAGGTATAGCCGGTATCGCTTTTAAACTTGGAGTTGAGATAGGTGCAGGACATGCCGCACTGTTCGCTGACATCGGTGAGGGAAACCCGGGAGGAGTAGTGTTGTCTTATGTAATCCATCATGAATTCCACGTACCGGTTCCCTTCCTTTATTTCATCCAAGGAGATTCCGTCCAGTATGCCCAGCTTTTTCTTTTCCATATCAATCTGTTTCATATCGTCCCGCAGCCTGGCCGCGGCCTTCTGCTTCCTGGTAATCTTATCCAGGGCATCGTACAGTTCGTTAAAATTAACCGGCTTCAGCAGGTATTCCGTTACCCCAAGCCCAATGGCCTTCCTGGCATATTCGAACTCGCTGTAACCGGAAACAATGATGGCGTCATATCCGTATTCCGATATGCTTTCCTCCAGCATGGCAAGGCCGTCCTTAACCGGCATGTTGATATCCACAATCACGATGTCCGGCCGGTGTTCCCTGATTTTCTCAAGTCCGTCCTGGCCGTCCACTGCCTCGCCCGCTACCACGCAATCCGCCTCCTGCCAGTCCACCATGAACATCAGGCCTTTGCGTATGATATCTTCGTCTTCCACAATCAGGACTTTATACATCATGTTTCCTCCATATCTGCCGGAAGGGTAACAATTACCCTGGTCCCATTGCCCGGGCTGCTCTCGATGGTCATGCCGGACTCAGGTCCGTAGAGAAGCCTGACCACCCGGTGGGAATTATAAAGGCCAATGTGTTCCCTGTACACGTCCTCCTGTTCCAGCCCTTTCCTCAGTTCCTTTAGTTTGTCTTCGCTGATTCCGCTGCCGTTGTCCTCCACGCACAGGTTCAGCTGGCCGTTTTCCTTCCATGCGCTGATGTTGATTGTAATGGAATGTATGTTCTTCATGCCATGGACCAGGGAATTTTCCACCACTGGCTGCAGCAGGAGCTTTGGGATCTTACAGCCCATCAGCTCTTCCGGGATGTCTATATGATAGTTCAGCCTCCGGTTATAACGCATTTTCTGAAGCAGCAGATAATCGTTGATATATTCAATATCTGTCTGTAACGGTACAATGGTGCTTCCGTAATAAATGCTGTAGCGCATCAGGTTAGCGAAGGCCATCACCATATCTGACGCCTTGGCGGTATCAATGGCTATCTCATAGCGGAGGGTTTCCAGCACATTGAAAATGAAATGCGGGTTAAACTGTTCCTCCAGCTGCTTAATCTCCATGATCCGCTTGCGCTCCGTCAGTTCGCTGTTATGCAGCATCAGTTCCTCCCGCTGGGTCACCATGTTGCAGAAGGCGTCCCCCAGCACCTTGAATTCATCAAACACCTGCCCCTGAAGCTTATAGTCCATGTTCCCA
The DNA here is from genome assembly GCF_022440595.1 of Enterocloster sp. OA13. Taxonomy (NCBI): domain Bacteria; kingdom Bacillati; phylum Bacillota; class Clostridia; order Lachnospirales; family Lachnospiraceae; genus Enterocloster; species Enterocloster sp. OA13. The sequence continues at coordinate 576,220 of NZ_JAKNTF010000001.1, forward strand.
CGGCCCATCTCCGCCACGGCGTGCTGCAGTTCGTCAATGGCTTCCAGGTTCTTTCCTGCAATCCGCAGCGAGAGTGGCGTGATCATGATCAGCATCAGAACGCCCACGATGAGGAGGAAAATCATGCCGTAAGAGACAAGGGTGCGCTGGAACTCCATGGACACCAGGGTATAGAGGACCAGGGTGCTCTCGGGCAGCAGTTCCTTCTGTACGTGGTAATGCTTTCCGTTCACCTTGACCACGTTCCCCTTCTGCCACTCCATCCTGTACTTTCCCGCAGGATACTTCTCCATGGGGTCGGCGCTCTGTCTTCCGATGGAAAATATAAGGTTATCGTACCGGTCCGTGAGGATGACGTCATCCAGCGGATAATCCCGGACAGCCGCGTAAATCTGCTCATCCGACAGGTCAAAGAAAAGATATCCATACACCCGGTCCGGCCCGGACACTGCCCGTGCCAGCGCCAGGTCGCCAGCCTGTCCGTGGGCATAATTGAGCCTGCTGGGCATTGTGAAGATCTTATCCGGCTCCGCGGCCATTTTCTCAAACATGCTATGGAACACGGCGCTGTTAAGGAAAATTTCCCGGTTCCCCTCAAACAGGTTGGAGCTGACAATCTCCCCGCCGCTGTCCGTCAGAACGAAGCTGCACCGTATGGACTGTGCGTTGGAAAAGTCATACAGCAGACGGTTTACCTCGGTAACCCGCCCGCTGTCCCTGCCTTTTAAAGCCTCTAAAATCCTGTCATCCGACCCGAACCGCAAAAGACCGTCCTCATAAGCCCTGACCTGCTTATCAAGGACCGCCCCCAGCCGGGCATTGTTCTTCCTGTTCCCGCCTGCGCTGATCAACTGCACATTGATGAACAGGAACAGTCCCACCAGCACAAAGAGCAGGGCAATGATGGAAAATGCAAACCTGAGGAAAGACCTCTTGATATAATCCCTGTATTGGTTGCTTCCTGCCATGAGGCCCCTCCCCATAATGAATGATTGTTTTCAATGTGGACCCATATCTGTCCACATTCAGATTATATCATACTTCCGGCGGTCCTTCAGCCATAATAAGCCATATGATGGTTTAAATGCTGATATCGTTGCTTCCCGTCACCTTAAAGAACACCAACAGGGAAACAATGCTGGTCAGGGTCAGTATGGTGGAATAAGCTGCCGCGTTGCCGAAGTTACTGCGGATGACCTCTGCGTAGATGGCCACGGTCAGTGTCTGGGTCTTGCTGGTATAAAGGATGATGGAGGAACTAAGTTCGCTGATTAGGGTAATCCAGCTCATGATGGCCCCTGAGAGCACGCCTGACATCATCATGGGTACCGTCACCTTGACAAAGGATTTAGTCTCCGTACATCCAAGGCTTATGGCGGCTTCCTCCACACTGGGGCTGATCTGTCCGATGATGGCCGTGCTGGAACGGATGGTGTAGGGCATCCTGCGTATGGACAGGGAAATGATGATGATGACTGCGGTACCGCTGAGCAGCATGGGCTTGTTGTTAAATGCATACAGGAAGGAGATACCGAGCACGGAACCGGGGATGATGTATGGGAACATGGTAACCGTATCCAGTATGCCTGTGAGGAAGGATTTCTTCCTGACCGTAAGATAGGAAATCAGGATCCCAAGGACCACCACAATGGCAATGGCGCACAGACCGAACAGGTAGGTGTTGAAAATCGCGCTGTTGTTATTCTTGGAAAACAGCGTGTTCCTGTAATTCTCCAGTGAAAAGCCCCCTGTGTACACCGTACCGCCGCCCGTTGCCAGGAAGGAGGTGATGATGACCGTTATCTGCGGCAGGATTGCAATCAGCACCACTGCATAGACAAACAGGTGGGACAGGATGTTCCTGGCGCCGGTGCATTTCTCTGCTTCCATGGGTTTCAGGGCTGTCATGGAATAGGTGAAACGGTTGCCAAGATAGCGCTGGAGGAAAAAGAGCACCAGGGTGATGGCGATGACAATGACGCAGAGCGCTGCTGCAAAATGGTCGTCCGTGCTGACCTCGCCCATGAACTGGCTGTATATCAGTACCGGGAATGTCTTGTAGCCCTCGCCGATGAGCATGGGGGTGCCGAAGTCGGAGAACACCCTCATGAATACCAGCAGGGAGCTGGCAAGCATGGTGGGCATTACCAGGGGGACGATAATCTGCATCACCCGCTGGAATGCGGTGCAGCCCAGGCTTTCCGCCGCCTCGTTCAGGGAATTGTCCAGGTTCTTAAGCGCGCCAGAGATATACATGTAAACCAGCGGGAAGGACTGGAGGGAGAATACAAGCACAATGCCTGCAAACCCGTAGATGCCTCCCAGCTTCACATGGAACAGCCCGTTGAGGATCTTGGTGAAGAAGCCGTTCCTGCCCAGCAGCTGGATCCATGCGTAGGCGCCGATGAAGGGCGGTGAGAGATAGGAAATGACAATCAGTATGTTTAAGTACTTGCTGCCCTTAATCTGTACGCTGCGCAGCACATAAGCCATTACCAGGCCCAGGAAGGCAGCCACCACAGTGGACACGATGGTCACCTTAAAGCTGTTGACCAGGGTGCTCCAGTAATATTTCCTTGCAAAGAATTTGGTGAAATAAGCAAAGCTCAGCTGCCCGTCCTCGGACAGTACGCTTTTATAAAGCACCAGGACCAGGGGATAGACCACGAAGAGAATGAATAAGGCCAGGATTCCCAGTGCCATGACAATCCATATATTGAGTTTTTTCTCTCCTGCATATCTCATGCGTGCTCCCTCCTGACAATAAGGCTCTCAGTGCCTTCCTGGTTAAATACATTGATTTTGGCCGGCTGTACGCCCAGGCGCACCGGGGTGTGGTCCGGGATGATATCCCAGATATCGGAATTCTGTATGACCTCCATCTCCCTGCCGTCCTCTGCCTCCACAAAATAATGGGTGGTGACTCCAAGGAATACGCTGCTGCGCACAATGGCCGGTATGCCCTCCTGGCTGTCACGGCTGATGATGAACTCCTCAGGCCGTACCGATACCTTTACGGGCTGGCCCTGGAAAACCGTGTCATTCAGGTTATCCATGGCAACCGTGTAGTCACCGATCCTGACCCGTGTGCAGCCATCCGACAGGTCGATGGTTCCGTCCATGATGTTGGAAAGCCCGATGAAGGTGGATACGAAAAGGTTGGACGGGCGCTGGTAGATGTTCTTGGGGGTGTCAATCTGCTGGATGACGCCTCCGTTCATTACCGCAATCCGGTCAGACACAGCCAGCGCCTCCTCCTGGTCATGGGTTACATAGAGGGTGGTGATACCCACCTGCTGCTGGATCCGTTTGATGGCATTGCGCATTTCCACACGCAGCTTGGCGTCCAGGTTGGAGAGGGGTTCATCCATGAGAAGCACTTCCGGGTGGATGACAATGGCCCTTGCCAGGGCAACCCGCTGCTGCTGGCCGCCGGAAAGCTTGGTGGGCATCCTCTTCTTTAAATGGTCTATCTTCACCACCTTCAGGATATCATCCACCTGGGATTCAATCTGGGCCTGGGGTATTTTCCTGTTCTTAAGGCCAAAGGCCACGTTGTCACGGACCGACATGTGGGGGAATATGGCGTAATTCTGGAATACCATGCCCATGTTCCTCTTGTTGGTGGGAATGTCGTTGATTACCTTGCCGTCTATCTTAATCTCGCCGCCCTCAATGGTGTTAAAGCCGATGATCATGCGCAGCAGCGTGGTCTTGCCGCAGCCGGAGGGGCCTAAAAGGGTGAAAAACTCGCCGGGCCTTACATCTAAGGACAGGCCGTTTATGATGGTATCCTTTCCAAAACGTTTGATTACATTATCAATGCTGATTGCTACACTCATACCTGTAAAACCTCCTTCAATATCCTGTTTTTGGGGACAGAAAAGGACTGCCGTATCTGACGGGTACTGCCCGCCGGGGGAGGCGGCTGGAGCTGTGCGGTCAATCACACGGTTCCAATGCAGGATGATGGTCAGGTGCAGGGCAGTCCTTATTCTGTTTGGCTGTGCCGGAGCCTTCAGCATAGAGGTGACAGGCAGGTCCGGCACATGATGATCTGATTAATCCATGGAAGTCTCCATGTGTTCGCTGAACAGGTTGGTGATTTCGACCTTGTGCTCTGCAACCCATCCCTCGTCGTAATTGTCAAACAGTTTAATCTCAGACTGTGGAGTCATATAGTCAGCCAGTGTGGCATCTTTCCTGAGCGGCCGTACGGTCAGGTTGGAACCCACCGCGTTCTGGATTTTCTCAGAGAGCATGTAATCCACGAACTTCTTGGCGTTCTCAGGATGCTTGCAGCCCTTTAGGATTTGTACGGATTCCCCGGGGAATATGGCGCCTTCCTTTGGGAACACCACTTCAACAGCAGCGCCTTCCTTTACATAGTTGGCAGCCGGGTCTTCCCAGGTCAGTCCCACCACGTACTCGCCTTCGGCAACGCCTTTATATACCTGGCTGGAGCTGTTGCACATCTTGCCGTCCAGGTTGGCAATGAACTGGTCCACATAATCCCATGCCTGGTCTGACAGCGGGTCGCCGTCCTTGCCCATGCCGTAGAGCATGGCCAGCAGTGACTGGAATGCGGAGCTGGAGTTAACCGGGTCGCCGAATGCAATCTTGCCTTTTAATTCAGGGTTCAGAAGGTCCTCAAAACCGTCAATCTTCATGTCTCCCTTCAAGTCCTTGTTGACAATCATGACAGTGGGGTCGGCAAATGCCGGTGTGAAATATCCTGTGTTGTTGCGGAATGCCTCCAGCATGTTGCTGTCTTCCGGGGAGACATATTCCATGAACAGGTCCTTGGAAGAGGAAAGCATGGTCTGGTCGGCAACCCAGAAAATATCGCCCAGTGGATTATCCTTTTCTGACTGTGCCCTCTTTAACAGTTCTCCGGTTCCGGCAACCACGACCTCCACCTTGATGCCGGTATCCTTCTCAAACTCAGGAATCACCGCATTGTTTAAGGCCTCGCTTCTGGCTGTGTAGACCACAAGTACCGGTTCCTCCCCGCCGGAATCGGATGCCTGGGTACCGGAATCCGCCTGTGTGCCGGAACCGGCCTGGGTAGCGGCTGCTTCTGTCTTGGCAGGTTCTTCCGGTGCCTTTGTCCCGCCTGCGCCGGAACATCCGGTAGCTGCCAGTGCTGCTGCCATGATACATGCGGTTACTTTCTGGAATTTTCTCATTCTGAATCGCTCCTCCCTTATGTGTTGATTTACATTTGTTCCTATAAGTCAATTCTATCATCCGGCCATGGAAAGTAAATCCGACAATCCTACAAAAAGGTGGAAAATAAACAACAGACAGCCAGAAATGATAGATAATTTCCAGACTGTCTGTGGATATGGCTGAATGCTTATTGATTTTTATCTGCCGGATGCACTTGTCTACTTGTTTTTCTTGCTGTCCTTGCTTTTCTTGCCTTCCTTGCCCTCTTTGGCGGATTTTTTATCGCCTTTTTTGGATTTCCCGGCTTTCTTGGACTTTTCGCCCTTGGCGGATTCGGACTTTTTCGCCTTGGCTGGGGATTCACCGGTCCTGGCCTGGCTGGCTGCTGGGATGGAGGCATCTGTTGGGATAGAGGCGTCTGTTGGGATAGGGCCGTCTATTGGGATGGAGCCGTCCGTTAAAATGGAGCCATCCGTTAAAATGGAGCCATCCGTTAAAATGGGGCCGTCTGTTGGGATGGGGCCGTCTGTTGGGATGGAGCCGTCCGTAAAGATGGAGCCGTCCGTAAAGATGGAGCCGTCCGGTGAAGGTGCGCCGGATGAAGCAGGGGCCATGCTGTCAGAGGCATCCCCGGGGCCTCCCTCCGGAATGTACTCTATGATGTCGCAGATGTCGCAGCCCAGGATGGTGCACAGGGTATCAAGAGTGTGGGTGGATACGTGCATGTTCTTCTTCAGGCGGCCAATCTGTCCGGCACTGAAATTGTGCCGTTTAATCAGCCTGTACTGGGTCATGCCGCGGGCTTCCATGGTGACCCATAAGCGGTCATAGCGGATCATAGGGTTTCCTCCTCTTTATGTGGTTATTATCAATAACTGGATTATAACATGGAGGCCATGCAAATACAAGGATGATTGGTAAAAATGGGAATAAAAGAGAGGTTTTTGGGCATAGTTAGGAGTGAACAAAGAGTTATAGCTGAAGGAGGATTTTATATGACGGATTTTAAGTCAAGCGAGACAGCAAAAAACCTGATGCGGGCATTTGCAGGGGAGAGCCAGGCAAGGAACCGCTACACCTTTGCGGCAGGACTGGCCAAGGAGCAGAAGATGCCCATGGTTGAGATGGTATTCCGCTACACGGCTGACCAGGAAAAGGAACACGCGGAGATTTTCTATGATTATCTGAAACCGCTGGATAAGGAAACCATATTCATTGACGGAGGTTATCCGGTGGACCTGGAGAAGAATACCCTGGCCCAGTTAAATGCGGCTGCCCACAATGAATATGAGGAACATGACGTGGTATACAAATCCTTTGCGGAGGTGGCTGAAAAGGAAGGATTTACCCAGATTGCAGCCACCTTCCGAATGATAGCAGGAATTGAGAAGACACACGGGGAGCGCTTCCGCTACCTGGCAGACCTTCTGGGAGAGGGAAGGCTTTATGCGCGCCAGGAAAAGAACAGCTGGGTATGCACCAACTGCGGATACATTTATGAGGGGGAAGAGCCGCCCCAGTACTGTCCGGTCTGCCGCCACGACCAGGGATATTTTGCAGGCCAGGAGCTTTCACCGTGGTACCTCAAGGCATGACCCTGGCTTCTTAAACCGCTTTGTCACGGGCCTGACCGGGAATTTTGGTTTTACAAAGCATGGGACAGATGGTATAATGTCCGCAGACATGGCGGACATTATATCATGCTGTGCATACGGCAGGATGCGCCACGGCGCGTATGCAGGGATATGCCACGGCGCATAGGTCCGGTGGAATCGATGATGATGATGAAGGAGAAAATCAGATGGCGGTTAAAATCAATGCAGTCATATTTGACCAGGACGGCCTTATGTTTGACACGGAGCGTCTGGCGCTTGAAGGCTGGGAAAAGGCGGCCCACAGATATGGCATCTGCCTGGATAAGGAATTTTTGAGGGACCTGCGGGGCTGCAAGCCGGATAAGGTAAAGGAAGCCTTTTTGAAAAAGTTTGGCGGTGGGTTGGATTATGACGCCATATTTGAGGAAAAGCGCCAATATTCCTACCAGTGGATCCGGGAAAACGGGGTTCCGGTAAAGCCGGGACTGAAGGAACTGCTTATCTATCTGAAGGAGCGCGGCGTGAAGACTGCCGTTGCCACGGCCAGCAGCGAAGGCTGGACCCAGGGCAATGTGAAAAGCACGGGGCTGGACGGATATTTTGACGAATACATATATGGGGATATGGTGAAGGAGGCAAAGCCGAATCCTGCCATTTTCCTTATGGCGGCAAAGGTGCTGGGGGAGGAGCCGGGAAGATGCATCATCCTGGAGGACAGCTTTAACGGTATCAAGGCAGCCCACGCAGGGGGATTCCTTCCCATAATGGTGCCGGACCAGGACGAGCCGGATGAGGGACTGTCAAAACTTCTGACAGCCAGGTGCAGCAGCCTGGCAGATGTAATCGGCCTGTTTGAGGACGGGACATTTGAACCTGCCGGAACAGGAACGGTACGGACAATTTAACGGTACGTACAATTTAAAGGATGGAAGAGGAAGAAGCATTCTATGTGGAGAGAAGCAGCTGGCTTAATCGGCGCGGCAGGCTGTGCCTGCCTGGCCCGGTCTGAATATGAAAAAAGGCATTTTTCCGTGGAGGCTGCGACCATTGTCTCGGATAAGATTGCCCGGGACAGGACATTCGTCTTTTTGTCAGATTTACATAACAATGAATTTGGCAGCGGCAACCAGAAGCTGGTGGAGGCCATCCACGGGCTGAAGCCGGATGCCGTGCTGTGCGGCGGCGACATGATGGTGAGCAAAAAAGGAAGCAGGGACATCCAGGTCCCGCTCCGGCTGTTTGGGCAGCTGGCTGCCAGGTATCCTGTTTTTTACGGAAATGGAAACCATGAAAACCGTATGACCTGGCGGCGGGATATCTATGGAAACCTGTATGAGGAATATAGGGATGCGCTCAGGAAGATGGGGGTGTCCTACCTGGAGGACAGCACCGTGCCGCTGGGGGAGGATATACTTATAACAGGGGTGGACCTGGACGGGGATTTTTACCGCAAGGCCCTGTACCAGAAGCTGCCGGACATGGAACGGGGGTATCTGGAGAAAAAGCTTGGGGCAGCCGGGGAATCGGGGGACGGCTTCAGAATCCTGCTGGCCCATTCGCCGCTGTATTTTGATGCCTATGCTGACTGGGGGGCGGATTTGACCCTGTCCGGGCATTTTCATGGCGGGACCATACGGATTCCCGGTCTTGGAGGGGTCATGACCCCCCAATACCAGTTTTTCCTGCCGTGGTGCGCAGGGGATTTTGAGCGGAACGGGAAGCGGATGATTGTCAGCCGCGGGCTTGGAACCCACTCCATCAATATCAGGCTGAACAACCGGCCCCAGCTGGCGGTGATATACCTGAAAAAGAAGCAGAGAGTGTTTGAAAAGGCGGGTAATCTGTGATAATATAAAGTGGCTGAAATGTAATAAGAATCAGGACAGGTGGGCACATGGAGACAATATCATACAAACTGGAGAATTTTGAAGGGCCTCTCGACCTTTTACTCCATCTGATTGAGAAGAATAAAGTTAATATATATGATATCCCCATTGTGGAAATCACGGCACAGTATCTGGATTATGTGCGCCACATGGAACGGGAGGACCTGAATGTGGTCAGCGAGTTCCTGGTGATGGCGGCCACCCTGCTTGATATCAAGGCGAAAATGCTTCTTCCCAAGGAAGTGGACGAGGAAGGGGAGGAAATCGACCCAAGGGCCGAATTGGTACAGAGGCTGCTGGAATATAAACGGTATAAGCTGATGGCCGATGAACTGGCTGACAGGGAAGACGGCGCCCTGAAGCATTTATATAAAAGCTCCACCCTGCCGCCGGAGGTTGCCAGATACGAGCCGCCGGTGGATCTTGACAAGCTGCTGGATGGACTGACCCTTGCAAAGCTTCAGCGGATTTTTGAACAGGTAATGAAGCGCAAGGAGGACAAGATAGACCCTATCAGGAGTAACTTCGGTACCATTAAAAGGGAACCCATCAGCCTGGAACAGAAGATTGGGCAGCTTCTGACCTTTGCCAGAAGCAGGAGGCATTTCAGCTTCAGACAGCTTCTGGAGGGACAGGCCGACAAGCTGGAGGTGGTGGTTACCTTCCTGGCCGTACTGGAACTGATGAAGATAGGTAAAATCCAGCTGAAGCAGGAAGAAACCTTTGGCGACATGGAAATCGAGGCCCTGGAACAGGAGGGCGGCGAGATGGACCTGGATCTGGAGGGGCTGGATGATTTTGAAGGATAAACGGATGGTTAAGCGATGAGCAAGAAGGATAAAGTTGAAGCAATGGAGGCAGCGGCGGGTACCGTGGAGACCCGTACCGGCAAGACCGTGGGTGCGGTGAAGCAGCCCGGGGAAAATGCCGTAAGCGCGGCAGGCCATCCCGCGGGAAGCGCTGCGGGTACGGCGGATGGTCAGGGACAGGCGGTGCCGGGACAGCTGGAGCTGTCCTTCCCGCCCACGGAGAATGAGAAGGAGCAGGAAGCCATCATCGAGGCGGTCCTCTTTACCATGGGCAATTCCGTGGAACTGCGTCAGCTGGCAGTGGCCATCGGCCAGGACCAGGACGTGGCAAGGAGGGCGGTGGAGCGGCTGATAAAGCGCTACCGTTCGTCCAAAAGCGGTATGGAGATAACACAGCTGGAGGACAGCTATCAGATGTGTACAAAGGCAGCGTACTATGAGAACCTGATCCGGGTGGCGGCTACCCCAAAAAAGCAGGTGCTCACCGAGGTGGTGCTGGAAACCCTTTCCATCATTGCCTACAAACAGCCTGTCACAAAGATGGAGATAGAAAAAATCAGGGGCGTCAAGTCGGACCATGCCGTAAACCGCCTGGTGGAGTACAACCTGGTCTATGAGGTGGGACGCCTGGACGCACCCGGACGTCCGGCCCTGTTTGCCACCACCGAGGAATTCCTGCGCAGGTTCGGCGTGGGTTCCGTACAGGACCTGCCGGATGTGGGGCCGGAGCAGGAGGCTGAGATTAAGGCCCAGGTGGAGGAGGAGCTTCAGATGAAGCTGGAAGCAGCCGCCACAAGTGAAGAGTGAACAGGGAGTGATTCCCAAAGCCGGATAAGCGGAATATACTAAAATAAAAAGAAACCGGAAAGTCCACGATAAAAAGAATCGTGGAAAGGTAAAGATGAGATTATGCTTCAAAGTCTGATTTTAGTATTCGCTCTCTGTACAGATACTTTTGTAGCCAGCCTTGCTTACGGTGCAAACCAGGTTCATGTGGCCTGGGGGAAGGTGGCGCTGCTCAATGGGATATGCAGCGGCTGTCTGGGCGCTGCCCTTGGGATGGGGAGTCTTATAGATGCCTTTATACCTGAAAACCTGACAAAGGTCATTTGTTTTGTATGTCTGTTTACCCTGGGGCTTGTAAAGCTTCTGGATTACAGCATCAAGTCGTTTATTAACCGTAACAGCTGTGCCCGCAGGGATTTAAGCTTTTCGCTGTCAGGACTTAAGGTGATTGTAAGTATCTACGGCAATCCCATGGCGGCGGATGCGGACGGGTCCCTTTCCCTTGGATGGAAGGAGACCGTGTTCCTGGCCTTTGCAATGTCCATTGACAGCCTGGTGGCCGGAACCATGGCCGCATTTCTGGATATCCCGGCAGGATTGACACTGCTTCTGTCTTTCCTGGTGGGTATGTGCATGATGTATGCCGGATTATGGCTGGGCGCCAAGGTTGCCTCCAGGTGGAAATGCGACCTGTCCTGGATCAGCGGGGTCCTTCTCATGATACTGGCTTTGACAAAGGTATTGGCATAGGCGCAAGCCTGGGTCTGCGTGCAGGCGGAAGCGGACAGCGCCTGTGCGGATGCCTGGGGACAGGATGTGTTCCTACCTTATAATAATACCCCCCTGGCAGAGCGCCCTGCCGGGGGGAATCATAAAGGCGCCCTCTGGCAGGCAGCGGAATAATCCGTCTGTCCCAAAGAGCGCCTTTTGTTCATGCAGTGAAAGGATACTGCATGCTGTCTTCTGTATGGCATATCCGGTGTTAACGGTCCTGGTCCCTGGCCGACAGACCTTCCATGTAAGACTCGGCCCTCGCCTTGTCTGTCTGGTCCAGTTTGTCATAGAGGTCCAGTATCCGGGCCTGCTGTCCGTTCAGTGTCACCTGTACGCCGTCCGTGCTGTAGAACTGGGCAATGGTAATGCCCATGACCTCGCAGATGCGGCGGATAGTCGGTATACTGGGAACGGTTGTACGCCGGAACAGGTTTCCTATATTATTGGGGGAGGTATCCATCTCTATGGCCAGCCGGTAATGGCTCCATCCCCGTTCCTGGCATAGTTCTTCGATGCGTTCCAGCTCAAAACTCATTTTTTCACCACCATTGTCTGATTTCTTCCAAAGCTTTTGTACTATTGTATCCCAGCAACGAAGAAAACATTAGGCTGAAAAATAATGTATAGATATACACTATATAGTGAATATACAGGAATACAAAATAAGAAAGCAGCATTTTGCCAATGAATTCCATGACGGCATGCACAGGAGAGGACATCAGTTCCTTTTATCCTCCTGTTCCTTTGTACTGCCCGTATAACCGAACATGGTGTTTGGGTCTACCTCAAAGAACCTGCACAGTATCATTACCTCAATATCAGTGGCAAGGCGCTGGCCCTTTTCGATTCTGAGGATGGTAAGTTCCGTGAAGCTGTAACCCTGCTGTTGGAGTTTTATGGCTAATTTCCTCTGTGACAGCTTCCTGTCCTTGCGAAGCTGGCAGAGACGTTCACCAATCAGGTTTTTCCTGGGTTCGAGATTGTAAGAAATTTTCATGAAGTTCCCTCTGTAAGCTCTGTATATTTCTAATGATGAAGCAGTGTTTTTCATTGTAATGTGATTTAATCCAACTTTGGTATCTAATAATGAAGTATAAAAAATAAAGTAGAAAAATCCATAGGTTTATGATAGACTGATAAAGACATTTTAAACTGCCGGGCAGGAAGAAAGGAAGCGGCATTTTTCCGGGCCGCGGCAGAGGTTTCAGACAGGAGGACACATGCAGAGAATCGCAAAATTTGAAAAAGTAAGTTTTGAACAGTTTAAAACTGACTGGATTGATACATTTCCCGGGACAGGCCAGGAGACGGTGACAGGAATATATGAGGGAATCCAACTGCCAAGGCGGGCCACCTCAGGTTCGGCCGGCTATGACTTTTTTACCCCGGTGGAGATAACCTTAAAGCCGGGGGAGACAGTGAAGGTCCCCACGGGAATCCGCGCCAATATGGAGGAAGGCTGGGTACTGCAGATATTTCCGCGCAGCAGCCTGGGATTCAAGTTCCGCCTCCAGCTGAATAACACGGTGGGAATCATTGACAGCGATTATTATTACTCGGATAATGAGGGACATATGTTCATCAAGGTGACCAATGACACCAATGAGGGAAGGACCGTTGAACTGAAGGCGGGAACCGGATTCGCCCAGGGGATCTTCCTTCCGTTCGGAATCACGGTGGATGATGCATGTACCGGTTCCCGCAACGGCGGATTCGGAAGCACGGATGTGAGGTAGGGAACATATGGCGAATCGGGGAACACGCAAAGGGTACAGCGGACAAAGGCCCCAGGGGAATGGTTATTACCGCGGGGCAGGGGGACGGCCTGCTGATAATGAAAAGAGAAGGAAACGCAGAAGAAAGCGTATCATAAAGGCATTGGCTGCCTGGGCGGTGTGTATCCTCTTGATTGGGCTGGTTGCAGTGGGGACGGTCAGGGTGGTTTCATCCGTGGCTTCCTCCAAGAAAAGGCAGTTCCGCCAGGACGGGATTGAGAAGCTGGTTTCCGGGGATTATGCGGGGGCCATTGAAGCCTTTGACGCGGCGCTGGAAAAGTCAGGTAAAAAGTCCGAAGGATTTAATTCGGACGTGCTGGGCTACCGGGCCGAGGCCGAGTATAAGCTGAGGGACTATGAGGCGGCTGTCCATACCTATGGCCTGCTTCTGGAGATGAAACCGGATACGGCTGTCTATCTGTATGCCCAGAGCATGTGCTATGCCCATCTGGGGGACACGGATGATGCCATTGACCGTTATAAGGCGGGGAATGCTGCCCTTAAGGATGACAAGGCAGAGGCAGGCAAGCTGGAGGCCCTGTTTGCGGCAGGAGGCGCCTGTGTGGATGCGGGAGAGTATGAAAAGGCCATGAGCCTTTACCAGGACGCGTTGAAGGAAGGGATAAAGCATGGACAGGTTTATAACCAGATGGGCCTTTGCCAGATGGCTGAAAAGGATTACCGGGGTGCTCTTGATTCGTTTGACCAGGGGTATGAGACATTCGTGACAGGACACAGCCTGGGTTCCGGCGCTGAACCGGCCCAGGCCTGGGCGGCCCTGGCCGGGGATGCCCAGGCAGACCGCACCCTTTTAAAAGAACTGGTGTATAACCGGGCCGTGGCTTACGAATACTTATCAGAGTATAAGAAAGCCCTGGAGCTGTTTGAGGACTATGTCAGTGTCTTTGGCTCCAATGAAGATGCGGAACATGAAATTGCGTTTTTGAAAACAAGATAGGATGGCAGATTTGATTGATTTAGAAGAATTACAGGAAAAGGTTATATTGATTGCAGTAAGTACGGGAGAGGAAGATGGAAGCGATGCTTCCCTGGACGAACTGGAGGAACTGGCGGTCACGGCTGGCGCTGTGACGGTGGGACGGGTCATACAGAACCGTGAAAGGATCCATCCGGGTACTTATCTTGGGAAGGGAAAGATTGACGAGGTGAGGGACCTTGTGTGGGAGCTTCACGCAACCGGGGTCATCTGCGACGATGAACTGTCGCCGGCCCAGCTGCGCAATCTGGAGGATTCCCTGGACACCAAGGTCATGGACCGGACCATGGTCATCCTGGATATCTTTGCATCCAGGGCCAGTACCCGCGAAGGAAAGATACAGGTGGAGCTGGCCCAGTTAAAATACAGGGCCGTGCGCCTGGTAGGCATGCGCAACTCCCTGTCCCGTCTGGGCGGCGGCATCGGCACCAGGGGACCGGGTGAGAAAAAGCTGGAGACGGACCGCCGTCTGATCCATCAGCGGATTTCACAGCTGAAGGAGGAACTGGAGGCCGTGAAGCGCCACAGGGAGGTGACCAGGCAGCAGAGGGAGAAGGATTTTGCCCTTACAGCGGCCATTGTGGGCTATACCAATGCCGGCAAGTCAACCCTTCTGAACCGTCTCACCGGAGCTGGGATCCTGGCTGAGGATAAGCTGTTCGCAACCCTGGACCCTACCACACGCAGCTTTGTCATGGAGGACGGGCAGCAGATCCTCCTGACGGACACGGTAGGGTTCATACGCAAGCTTCCTCATCACCTGATTGAGGCTTTTAAGAGTACCCTTGAGGAGGCGCGTTACAGCGATATCATCCTTCATGTGGTGGACTGTTCCAACCCCCAGATGGACATGCAGATGCATGTGGTGAAGGAAACCCTCCGTGAGCTGGAAATCGTTGACAAGACCACGGTGACCGTGTTCAATAAGACGGACCGCCTGAATGAGGAGGGGACAGAAGATGGGATGCATCCCATTCCCAGGGATTTTTCCTCTGACTACCAGGTGCGGATTTCGGCCAGGACAGGGGAGGGGATTGATGAGCTGGAACAGATCCTCCGGACCATCATACGGAGCAGGCGCATTTTCCTGGAAAAGGTCTTTCCTTATTCCCAGACAGGGCGGATCCAGACCATCCGCAGGTATGGCCAGCTCCTGGAAGAGGAGTACAGGGACGACGGTGTGGCTGTGAAGGCATATGTGCCCGCGGAACTTTTTGCGGGTCTTTATTCGGACGGTAAAGGGTGAGGCGGCAGGGGCATTTTTCAAAACCCTGATAGAATAAGGCTTTGCGGGCATTTATCAAAAGTGTTATAAGTACAGGTAATAAGACACAATATCTAGTTTAACACAAAATGTTATACATAGATATTGTGTTTTTGACTGCTGTCTGCTATAATGGGTTCGTGGCTCGCTCCTGTATGGGAGCGGGCTGCGCAGTGCAAGTGAGTGAAGGTTTGAAAGGAGCAAGTGGTATGATTCAGGTGGTAAAAAGGGATGGTGAGAATGCTGAGTTCAGTCTGAACAAGATTACGGAAGCAATCAAAAAGGCATTCAAGGCAACGAAGAAAGATTACAATAACGAGATTCTGGAGCTGCTGTCTTTAAGGGTAACTGCAGATTTTCAGGATAAGATGAAGGAAGGCATGATTTCCGTTGAGGAGATACAGGACAGCGTGGAGCACGTCCTGGAGCAGACCGGATATACGGATGTGGCAAAGGCTTACATTTTATATAGAAAACAGAGGGAAAAGATACGGAACATGAACAGCACCATCCTGGATTACAAGGACGTGGTCAACAGCTACGTCAAGGTGGAGGACTGGCGTGTAAAGGAGAATTCCACGGTTACATATTCCGTAGGGGGACTGATCTTAAGCAATTCAGGAGCGGTCACTGCCAATTACTGGCTCAGCGAGATTTATGACCATGAGATTGCAGAAGCCCACCGCAATGCGGACATCCATCTTCACGACCTGTCCATGCTGACCGGATATTGTGCCGGATGGTCCTTAAAGCAGCTTCTGCTGGAAGGCCTTGGGGGCATCACCGGTAAGATTACCTCATCCCCTGCAAAGCATTTATCCGTGCTGTGCAACCAGATGGTCAACTTCCTTGGAATCATGCAGAATGAGTGGGCCGGAGCCCAGGCATTTTCATCCTTTGACACATACCTTGCTCCTTTTGTTAAAGCAGATAATTTAAGCTATCCCGAGGTAAAGAAGTGCATCGAGTCCTTTATCTACGGCGTGAACACCCCAAGCCGCTGGGGAACCCAGGCTCCATTTTCCAATATCACCCTGGACTGGACGGTGCCGGATGACATGGCTGAGATGAATGCCATTGTGGGCGGCAGGGAGACGGATTTCAAGTACAAGGACTGTAAGATGGAAATGGATATGATCAACAAGGCATTCATCGAGACCATGGTCGAGGGCGATGCCAACGGACGCGGGTTCCAGTATCCCATTCCCACCTACTCCATTACCAATGATTTTGACTGGTCCGACACGGAGAACAACAGGCTGCTCTTCGAGATGACCTCCAAATACGGTACACCGTACTTCTCCAACTACATCAACAGCGACATGCAGCCAAGCGATGTGCGCAGCATGTGCTGCCGTCTCCGTCTGGACCTGAGGGAGCTGCGCAAGAAGACGGGCGGTTTCTTTGGCGCCGGTGAGAGCACCGGATCAGTGGGTGTTGTTACCATTAACATGCCAAGGATTGCGTATCTGGCCAAGGACGAAGCTGATTTCTATGAGAAACTGGACCACATGATGGATATCTGCGCCCGCTCCTTAAAGACCAAGAGGGAAGTCATCACCAAGCTTCTGAACCAGGGCCTGTACCCATACACCAAGCGTTATCTGGGAACATTTGAGAACCACTTTTCCACCATCGGCCTTCTGGGCATGAACGAGGCCGGACTGAACGCAAAGTGGGTTGGGAAGGACATGACCCACAGGGAGTGCCAGGAATTCACACGGGATGTGCTGAACCACATGAGGGAGCGCCTGTCTGATTACCAGGAGATGTACGGCGACCTGTACAACCTGGAGGCAACCCCGGCTGAGTCCACCTCCTACCGTCTGGCCAAGCATGACAAGGCGCGCTATCCGGAAATCATCACGGCCGGCGTAGAGGGCGAGACACCTTACTATACCAACAGTTCCCATCTGCCGGTGAACTACACGGCCGATGTGTTTGATGCCCTGGATATCCAGGATGAACTGCAGACACTTTATACGTCCGGCACCGTGTTCCACGCGTTCCTGGGAGAGAAGCTGCCTGACTGGAAGGCGGCTGCCAACCTGGTCCGTACCATTGCTGAGAATTATAAGCTGCCTTACTATACCATGTCGCCTACCTACTCCATCTGCAAGAGCCATGGGTACCTGATCGGGGAGCATTTCACCTGTCCGATCTGCGGGGAGAAGGCAGAGGTATACAGCAGGATTACGGGCTACTACCGTCCGGTCCAGAACTGGAATGAAGGAAAGTCCCAGGAGTACAAGGACCGTACCAATTATGATATCAGCCATTCCAGGTTAAAGCACGGCGTGTCCAGGATTGCGGCTGCCGGCCAGCCAAAGCAGGCTGCTGCGGGAAGCCAGGCAGGCAGTGGGCAGAAGGCAGTGCCACCGGCCCAGCTTTACCTGTTCACCACCAAGACCTGCCCCAACTGCAGGTCCGCCAAGGAGTTCTTAAAGGGATGGGATTACCAGATCATAGATGCGGAGGAACACCCTGAGCTGGCTGAGAAGTTCAGCATCATGCAGGCGCCCACCCTGGTGATTGTAAGGGATGGAATCGTGCAGAAGTTTGCCAATGCGTCCAACATCAGGAAGTTTGTGGAGCAGGAACCGGCAGAAGCCGCAAAAGCATAAGGAAAAAGTATGGATTTATTGTTTATGTTCATGGGGGGCCTGTGCCTGGCAGAGGGAATCGGTTTATTCACAGGGAAAGATTTCCTTATGTTTGTGGGATCCACAAAAAAGGAAGATTACGATCTGGATAAGGTGTTCGGGGTTGAAAAGTGGATATTCATGGCCGATGCTGCGTGCAGCTTCGGCATGGGTTCCGGCCGCTTTTCAGGCACGGTGGAGGCAATACTTATGGCTGTGTTTGGCGCCACCCTGTTCATCCATGTGTATGTGTTTAAGAGCAGGAAGTTCCGCAGTCATGATTGACAGCAAAAGAGGGCTGCTGCCCCACAAGTTGGGGCAGCGGCTTTTTTGGTTGTCGGGGTGTATTTGGCTGGAGCGCATTTGACACCGCTAATCAATCTTCGCTTTGTCTAGCGCCGTGTTGATGGCATTTAAAAGCGCGGTTGAGGTATAACGCGAAGCGCTTTGATATGTAAGGTTCTCCGTGGACTGGGTGCTTACAATCTGGCTGGCCAGATCGTCCAGCGTGGGCTGCATCAGGGGATACATGGTGGTGACAGCTTCACTTAAGGGAACCAGGTCAATGGAATTGATTCGGTCTTTATCCACGGTTACCTCCACGTTCACATTCTCGCTGCCAAGGGTTAGGGCTGCGCTGTATACGCCTGGGACATAGGCGGCTGCCTGTGCGGAGACGGCGGCGGTGTCCTTCTTTGGCCGGAACATGATGAAGCAGAGAGTAACTAAAAGGATAGCAAGGCCTACGAAGATTGCGGTGTAGATGATTTCCTTCATCCGCAGCACCACAATTTTGGTTTTAGAGCTCATAGTCAGGACCTCTAAGATAGTTTGTTAAAGCTTATGATGGCAACTAGGGAAATATGAGAGATTTTCATTGTCCCATGAGAATGAAGGAGAGAGAGAAAGTGGCATTACAGTTCATATTGGGAGGAGCCGGTTCAGGAAAGACAAGATACCTGTACGAAACGGCAATCAGGGAGTCCATGGAACATCCGGACACACAGTATCTGGTGGTGGTGCCGGAGCAGTTCACCATGCAGACCCAAAAGGAAATCATACGCCTTCACCCGCGGCACGGTGTGATGAATATTGACATCCTGAGCTTTAAGCGTCTGGCTTACCGGGTGTTTGAGGATCTGGGGGTCAGCCTTCCCGTGGTGCTGGACGACATGGGCAAGTCCATGGTCATCCGCAAGGTAGCCGGCATGAAGCGGTCGAAGCTGGGCCTGTACGGCCATCATCTGGAGCAGTCCGGGTTTATCAATCAGCTGAAATCCCAGATATCGGAATTGTACCAGTACGGCATCACGCCGGATATGCTCAGAGATGTGATGAGGGAGGCCGGAAGCCCCCTTTTAAAGCAGAAGCTGGAGGACCTGGAGCTGATTTACAGCGGGTTCAGGCAGTATATAGAGGAGCATTACATCACGGCTGAGGAGATACTGGATATCCTGTGCAGGGAACTGCCGAAATGGGAAGTCCTCAAGGACAGCGTCATCCTTCTGGACGGTTTTACGGGATTCACCCCGGTGCAGTACAGGCTGGTGGAACTGTTCCTGCTCCATGCCAGGAAGGTGCTGTGTTCCGTGACCATTGACCCAAGGGCCAATGCCTATCAGGAGGGCAGCATCCAGCACCTGTTCTACATGGGGAAGCACACGGTGTGCAGGCTGGATTACATGGCAAGGCACCATGGGATTGCCAAGGAACCGGATGTTATCTGCAGCCGCAGGCCTGCATGGCGGTTCTTGGAAAGCCCGGACCTGGATTTCATGGAGCAGAACCTGTACCGTTATTATGGAAATGTCTGGGACAGGCCCGCGGACCATGTGGTGATATATAAGAGCCGTGGTCCGGCCGGGGAGGCTGCTTATGTGTGCAGCCGGATTGAGCAGATGGTTCAGGAGGAAGGGCTGCGCTACCGGGACGCTGCTGTGATTACAGGCGACCTGGCTTCCTATGGAAGGGAGCTGGCCCATCAGTTTGATGAGGCGGGAATCCCGTATTTCCTGGATGATAAGAAGAGTATCATGGAGAATCCGCTGGTGGAGCTGATACGGGCGGCTTTGGAGACCATCCGGGATTTTTCTTATGAGAGCGTGTTCCGGTATCTGAAGACCGGGCTGGTGTATGACCGGGCGGAGGATGGGGATGTGCCGGGAGCCGGGGATGTATCAGAAGCCGGGGACGTGCTGGATTTTGGGAACCTGAGATCTCTTGAAAACGCCGGACAGCCGGAGGACGCTGCGGAATTTGACGGCTCCAGGGAACATGCCGGGCTGATGACGGACCGGCTGGAGAATTATGTAAGGGCCTTGGGAATCCGGGGCTGGAAGCGCTGGGAATCCCAGTGGGAAAAACCCTGCCGGGGAGGCGAGAAGCTGAACCTTAAGGAGCTGAACGCGTACCGCCAGTGGATTCTTAAACCCCTGCGCCCCCTCAGGGAAGCGTTTAAGGAGGAGGGGGCCACCATCGGGTCCGTGACCGCGGCGCTCAGGGAATATCTGGAGCGCATGGGACTGCGGGGTAAGCTGGAGGATTACAGTGAATTTTTCCGCGGGAGGGGCAATCCGGGAGATGAGAACCTGGCCAGGGAGTATTCCCAGGTATATGACAGGGTACTGGAGCTTTTTGAGCGGCTGGAGGGCCTTTTGGGCGCTGAAAAGACGGATATGAAGAATTATCCCCAGATATTGGATGCCGGATTCGGTGAAATCAAGGTGGGCGTCATACCGGCCACCATTGACCAGGTCATGGTGGGGGATATCACAAGAAGCCGTCTGGAGGATGTGAAGGTGCTTTTCTTTGTGGGTGTCAATGAAGGTACGGTTCCCCAGAGAAAGAGCGGCGCCAGCCTTCTTACGGACAGGGACAGGGCGGTGTTTAAGGAGTTCAACATGGAACTGGCGCCCACGGCCAGGGAGGATGGATGCATCCAGAAGTTCTACCTGTACCTGATGATGGCAAAACCTTCCCGCCGTCTGGTGCTGACCTATGCGGGCATGTCATCGGAGGGGAAGAGCCAGAGGCCTTCCAGCCTGATTGGCGAGGTGGAGAAGCTGTTCCCGGGAATTGCCGTGCAGGATGAAGAATCCGTGGACTGGCCTGTGCGCACGGTAAGGGACGGAAGGGAAATGCTCATAGACGGATTAAGGAAGCTCCGGGAAGAGAAGGAAGGCGAACATGCCAAGGCACCGGAAGGCCGGGATGCAGAGGAAAATGCATTCATGGAACTGTACCGTTACTTTTATTGTTCCGATGAACACAGGGAAAAGGTAAGACAGCTGGTGGATGCGGCCTTTTATTCCTATGAGGAGAGAGGGATAGGGCGGGCGGCGGCCAGGGCGCTTTACGGGCAGTCCCTTCAGGGGAGCGTCACACGGCTGGAGCAGTTTGCATCCTGCGCCTATGCCCATTTCCTCAAATACGGCCTGGAACTGATGGAACGCCAGGAATATGAGCTGGAGGCAGTGGATATGGGCAACCTGTTCCACCAGTCCATTGACAGGTGCTTTGCAGTGATGAAGGAGAGGGGACAGGACTGGCGCGGCCTCACGGAGGAAGGCCGGAAACAGCTGGTAAAGGAATGCGTTGCCCGGGTCACGGAAGAATACGGCAACACCATCATGGCCAGTTCAGCGCGCAATGCCTATCTGGCAGGCAGGGTGGAGCGGATTACGGACAGGACCATATGGGCATTGGCCGAGCAGGTGAAGAAGGGGGATTTTGAACCCACGGGATTTGAGGTCTCCTTCTCAGCCATTGATAACCTGAAGGCCATGCGCATCAGCCTTTCCGAGGATGAGGAACTGCAGCTTCGGGGGCGGATTGACCGGCTGGACCTGTGTGAGGATGAGCAGCACGTATATGTGAAAATCATTGATTACAAATCAGGCACCACCTCCTTTGACCTGGCTGCCCTGTACTATGGACTGCAGTTACAGCTGGTGGTCTATATGGATGCTGCCGTGGAGATGGAGGAGAGGAACCACCCGGATAAGGAAGTGGTTCCGGCCGGCATTTTCTATTATCATATCAATGACCCTCTGGCTGATAAGCAGGAGGGGATGACCGTGGAGGAGATTGAGAAGCAGATCCTGCGCCAGCTGAGGATGAACGGGCTGGTGAACAGCGAACTGGATATTATCAACCATCTGGACAGGGATATCCAGAAAGAGTCAGATGTGATACCCGTGGCCATCAAGGACGGATATGTCCAGGAGAGCCGCTCCAGTGTTGCCAGTACCAGGCGGTTTGAGGACCTGCGCAGGTTTGTGAATCATAAGCTTCAGGAAGCGGGAAAGGATATACTGAAGGGAAATATCGGCCTGAAGCCTTATAAGCAGGCGTCCAGGACAGCCTGTGACTACTGTCCGTACCACGCTGTATGCGGTTTTGACACCAAGACGGCGGGCTATGGCTACCGCAGGCTGGCCGGGCTTAAGCCTGAGGATATCTGGGCGCAAATATCGCCGGTGGAGGAAGAGGAGAACGATGGCAGTAAAATGGACTGAAAAACAACAGCAGGTAATTGACAGCAGGAACCGCAACCTTCTGGTGTCCGCGGCAGCCGGCAGCGGCAAGACAGCGGTCCTGGTGGAGCGTATCATCCAGATGATAAGCGGGGGTGACCATCCTTTGGATATTGACCAGCTGCTGGTAATGACATTTACCAATGCGGCTGCGGCTGAGATGCGGGAGAGGATTGGGGCCGCGGTGGAGAAGAAGCTTAAGGAGCATCCTGAGGATGAGCATCTGTGGCTTCAGGCAGCCCTCATACCCCAGGCCATGATTACCACCATTGACAGCTTCTGCCTGAATATCATCCGGAATCATTTTAACAGCCTGGACATAGATCCTTCCTTCCGTATCGGGGATGAAGGGGAGTTGTCCCTCCTAAGGGGGGATGTGATGGGGGAAATGCTGGAAGCCTGTTATGAGGAGGGCGATGAGGCATTTGCCGGTTTCGTGGAGCATTTTGGCCGCGGGAAGTCCGACAAGGGGATTGAGGATGTAATCCTCCAGGCATGGCAGTTCTCCCAGAGCCATCCATGGCCCTCCCTTTGGCTTAAGGCGTGCAGGCGGGAACTGGATGAGGAGAATCTTAAGGAGATGGAGAAAAGTCCCTGGATGAGGTTCCTGTTTAAGGATACGGCCCGTCAGATGGAGGAACTTGGAGGACAGCTGGATACTGCCCTTGAGGTGTGCAGGGAGGAAAACGGTCCCCTGGCCTACGAGCCCATGCTTATGAGTGACAGGGCAAAAATCCAGGCCATCGGGACAGCTGCCTGTGAAGGGCGGTATGAACAGCTCTACCAGCGCCTTTTAAATATGAGCTTTGACCGCCTGGCCTCCATCCGCAGCAAGGAGATTGACGGGGATAAGAAATCCTTTGTCACGGCCTGCCGCGACCGGGTCAAGAAGGCCGTGGGCAAATGCAGGGAGCTTTACGGTTCCCAGAGTCCTGATGAGGTGGTGGAAAGCATCCGGGGGACAAGGGTAGTGATACAGAAGCTGCTGGAGCTGACAGAACGGTTTGACAATGAATACCGGGCAGCCAAAAAGGAACGGAACGTGCTGGATTTCAATGATCTGGAGCACCTGGCACTGGAAGTGCTTTTGGAGAAGGATCCGGATTGGGAGGAAGGGGAGGACGAAGGGGCTGCCCGCCGCCCGTCCCCTGTGGCGGATGAGCTGAGCCGACAGTATGAAGAAATCCTGGTGGACGAGTACCAGGACAGCAACTATGTCCAGGAAGCCCTGATTACCAGCATTTCCAGGGAACGGTACGGACATCCCAATGTGTTCATGGTAGGCGATGTGAAGCAGAGTATCTACCGGTTCCGTCTGGCCCGTCCTGAATTATTTATGGAAAAATATGAATCCTATGCATCCGCGGGCGGTCAGTACCAGATGATTGAGCTGCAGCAGAATTTCCGCAGCAGGGAGTCGGTGCTTACCAGTGTCAATGGTGTATTTTACCAGATAATGACAAAGAATCTGGGCGGAATCACGTACACCAGGGATACGGCCCTGTATCCGGGGGCCGTATTCAAGGACGTCGGGCCGGATACAGTTACCGGAATGGACTGGGAAAAGGAAGGCGGTGCCCTGTCCGCAGGTACGCCCACGGAGCTGCTGTTAGTGGATACCGGGTCTGAGTCATTAAAGCAGCTGGATGAGGATGCCCTGGATTACACGGCAAGGGAACTGGAAGCCCGGATGGCGGCCAGGCGCATCCGGGAGCTGGTCAGCGGTGATGAGGGCCTTATGGTCTGGGATAAGGAAAAGGAGGCTTACCGCAGGGCCAGGCTGGGGGATATCGTAATCCTCCTGCGCAGCATGACCGGATGGTCGGAGGTCTTTGTCAATGTGCTTATGAATGAAGGGATTCCTGCCAGCGCCCAGACCAGGACCGGGTATTTTAACACCGTGGAGGTGGAGACCATATTGAGCCTGCTGTCAGTGATTGACAACCCCATGCAGGACATTCCGCTGGCAGCCGTGATGCGCTCGCCTATTGTGGGCATGAGCGATGAGGAAATGGCCTGGATGGTGGCTGCCTTTAAGAAAAACAGTAAAAAAGGACAGGACAGGGGTGTGTACGGGGCCTGGTCCATGTGGATGGAGGCTGAAGCTGGAACATTCCATAAGGTGCCGGGGGAAGCGGCGGCGTCCATCTGGAAAAAGCTTTCCCATCTGTCCGGCCTTTTAAATGGGCTGCGCCGGGAAGCAAGGTATCTGCCGATTCACGAGCTGCTGTACCGTGTATACAGGGACAGCGGGTATTATGATTATGTATCTGCCATGCCTGCCGGGGAGACCAGAAGGGGCAACCTTGATATGCTGGTGGAAAAGGCGGCTGCCTATGAGGCCACCAGCTATAAGGGGCTGTTTCATTTTGTGCGTTATATTGAAAGGCTGAAGAAGTTTGATACGGATTTCGGGGAGGCGGCTACGGCAGGGGAGCAGGATAACACGGTCCGTATCATGAGCATCCATAAGAGCAAGGGCCTGGAGTTCCCAGTGGTATTCCTGTCCGGAATGGGGAAACGCTTTAATAAGCAGGACGCCTATGGCCGGATACTGCTGGATGCGGACCTGGGGGTGGCGGCTGATTACCTGGACCTGGACCTGAGGGTAAAGGCGCCCACGCTTAAGAAGCAGGCACTGAAGCGGCGTATGGAGCTGGAGACCATGGGTGAGGAACTGCGGGTGCTGTATGTTGCCATGACACGGGCCAAGGAGAAGCTTATCATGACTGCCACGGACCGCTCCCTGGAGGCCAAGCTGGCCAAATGGCAGGACAGCCTGGCAATGGACGGCCAGATTCCTTATACAATCCTGTCATCGGCAGGCTCCTGCCTGGACTGGCTTCTGATGGCTAAACCAGCTATCCCGGATGACCACATGCAGCTGCAATGTATCCAGGTCAGGGAGCTGGTGGGCGAGGAAGTGGGCCGTCAGATTGTGAGGCAGATGACCAGGGAGGATTTACTGGCAGTGGACAGGAATCAGGTCTATGACAGGGAATTTGGGGAGCGGCTGGAAGCGGCAGTGAATTATAGGTATCCCCATATGGATGATACAGGGCTGTATGCCATGGTATCCGTATCCGAACTTAAGAAACAGAGCCAGATCGGGCGGTCTGAGGACACGATTGGAACTGGAAATGTGGAGACGGAGGGTGTGGGGCTGGAGTACCTGGGGAAGTTGGCTGGAGGTGCCGGGCAGGAGTATCCGGGGCAGCCAGCCGGAGGGACTGGACAGGAGCATCTGGAGCAGCCAGCCGGAGGGACTGGACAGGAGCATCTAAAGCAGCCAGCCGGAGACGCTTGGTCGGAGCAATTAAAGCAGCCGGACGCGCCCACACAGCCGCAAAAAAGGCCCGGACCGGAAGTCCCGGCAGTCCCGGATTCCGGCCGGATCCAGCCTGGAACACCCAGCCGCGGCGCATTAAGGGGAACCGCCTATCATGCTGCGCTGGAGCACATATCCTTCCATGATATAAAAAGCCTGGAGGAAACAGAAGCGGCACTTGAGACGCTGGTGGAACAGGGCTATCTGAACCAGGAGACAAGAGGATTCATCCGCGCCGGGGATATATGGGCGTTTCTTGAAAGCCCTCTTGGCAGACGCATGGCCCAGGCCCAGGCAGAGGGACGCATCCACAAAGAACAGCAGTTTATCATCGGCATACCGGCCAGGGATATGGGGCGCGGGGATTCCGATGAGCTGGTGCTGATCCAGGGAATCATTGACGCCTATCTGGAAGAGCCGGACGGGCTGGTATTGATTGACTATAAGACGGACCATGTGCCAAAGGAAAACAGGGAGCAGGGCGCGGCCATGCTGGCCGCGCGTTACCGGGTCCAGCTGGATTATTATGAGCGGGCCCTGACCCAGCTTACAGGAAAGAAGGTGAAGGAGCGGGTGATTTATTCATTGGCCCTTCAGCAGGGCATTGAAGTGTAATAGAAAGGGGTTGCGGTTATGACTGATCATAAACCAATTAAAACAGTTTCCATCATAGGGCTGGGGGCAATCGGAAGTTTTTTTGCCTTCCAGCTGCAGAAGGTTCTGGGGGACAGGCTGCGCATCATTGCAGGAGGGGAAAGAAAGGAGAGGCTTAAAAGGGACGGGGTCACGGTCAATGGGGTGAATTATCATTTCCATATCGTTTCCCCGGACCAGGACTGTGGTGGGGATTATCCGGATCTGGCCATTATCATTACAAAATTCCCGGTCCTTTCCCAGGCAATACAGGATATTAAGAACCAGATTGGCCCGGACACCCTCATCATGGCTCCCCTGAACGGGGTGGAGGCAGAGGATATGGTGGCGTCCCATTATGGCTGGGATAACATCCTGTATTCCCTGGCCAAGGTCAGCGTGGTCATGAAGGACGGACAGGCTTCCTTTAAACCGGACGCTGCCAGGATTGAATTTGGGGAAAAGAGGAATACGGTCATCACGCCCCGGGTACGGGCTGTCAGGGAACTGTTTGAATCAGCAGGCATCCGCTGCGTCATCCCGGAGGATATGGAGCGCGCCATCTGGTTCAAATATATGTGCAATGTCAGTGAAAACCAGAGCGCGGCCGTGCTGGGTATTTCCTATGGGGCATGGTGCGTCAGCGAGCATGCCAACTTCATCCGGGAAGCCCTGATGCGTGAGGTGATTGCCGTTGCAGGGAAAAAGGGTATCAGCCTGACCGAGGAGGACATGGCAAAACAGGTCAGGGTCCTTGAGGCGGTGCCGCCGGGGAATAAACCATCCACCCTTCAGGATATCGAGGCCGGACGCAGGACGGAAGTGGAGATGTTTGGGGGGACAATGGTCCGTATGGGCCGGGAGCTGGGAGTGGCTACCCCGTATAATGAGATGTTCTATCATGCAATCAAGGTGCTGGAACAGAAGAATGAAGGGCTTTTCTGAGAAAAGACGGGATGGGGAGTTCGGCAAATATGTGCGGTGCCCCCTCCTTTGGCGGGGGAAGGGATATGCTGTCAGCACAGAGGTGGTTATATAATAAAAAGGCGCTGTGCCCTTCGGTGGGATTTCCACCTTTGCCGGCCGCACAGCGCCCTTACTATCTTAAAAATCAGATTGCAACAGGAATCTTATGTTCAAATGCATGATACTGGTAATTCTCCAGGCGGAAGCTGGATGTGGTAAACTGGTAGAAGTCCGTTATTGAGGTGTCCATGGCCAGGGTGGGGCCTGGATAAGGTTCCTTTTTCAGCAACTCCTCCACCATCGGGATATGCCGGTCATAGATATGGGCATCTGCAATCACATGGACCAGTTCCCCTGCCACCAGGCCGCTGACCTGGGCAAACATGTGGAGGAGTATGGCATACTGGCATACATTCCAGCTGTTGGCGGTGAGCATGTCCTGGGAGCGCTGGTTCAGGATGCCGTTCAGGGTGTTGCCGGAAACATTGAAGGTCATGCTGTAGGCGCATGGGTACAGGTTCATCTCATGAAGGTCGTGGTGGTTATAGATATTGGACATGATGCGCCTGCTTAAGGGGTTGTGTTTCAGGTCATGGAGGATCCGGTCCACCTGGTCAAAATCACCCTCCTTATAATGGTGCTTCACGCCCAGCTGATAGCCGTAAGCCTTGCCGATGGAGCCGTCCTCATCTGCCCAGGAATCCCAGATGCGGCTGTTCAGGTCATGGATGTTGTTGGACTTTTTCTGCCATATCCACAGCAGCTCGTCCACGGCTGACTTAAAGGCGGTCCGTCTAAGGGTAATGACCGGGAATTCCTTTGATAAGTCATAGCGGTTCACAATGCCGAAGCGTTTGATGGTATGGGCGGGCGTGCCGTCTTCCCAGACCGGGCGTACATCGTAATCCGTATCCCACACACCGTTATCTAAAATATCCCTGCAATTCTGTATAAATATCTGATCTGAATAACTCATGCACATCTCTCCTTAAGTCAAATAATGAGCCTATTATAGCAGAGGTTGCCCCTGATATACAATGATTAAAAGTAGAAAATCTTTCTTTCCATTGCATTTCGTGCTATAATCTTTTTGTTTGAATCTGGAACATGCCGGACATTTAAGGGACGGACTGAGGCGTGTTTCAAACCTAACCGAGGACAGGAGGCTATAGATGAATCTGATTGTAGCAGTGGATGAGAAATGGGGAATCGGCAAGAACGGCGGTCTTCTGACCCATCTTCCGGGGGATATGAAGTATTTCCGGGAGACAACCAGAGGAAAAGTGGTTGTCATGGGAAGAAAGACATTGGAAAGCTTTCCGGATGGGAAACCTTTAAAGAACCGGGTCAATATTGTCCTGACAAAGAACCGGGAGTACAGCCCTGAAGGCGTGACGGTCTGCCATGATGCGGACCAGGTGCTTGAGACCCTGAAACAGTATCCCGGGGAGGATATATTCATTATAGGGGGAGGGATGATTTACAGGGAATTCCTTCCATACTGCAGTAAGGCATATGTCACCTGCATTCACCACGTGTTTGAGGCAGATACGGACTTTGTGGACCTGGACAGGACCGGGGAATGGGAAGTCACAAGCTGCAGCCAGATGCAGGAATACAATGGACTTACCTATGAATTTAAAGTCTATTCAAGGAGGCAGGCCCTATGAACATCATTGTAGCAGCCGACAGGCATTGGGCCATTGGGAAAGACGGACGGGGCCTGGTGACCATCCCTGCTGACCAGCAGATGCTGATGCGGGAAACAGCGGGCAAGGTGGTGGTCATGGGCAGGAAGACACTGGAAGGCCTGCCGGGGGGCCAGCCTCTGGGCAGCCGTGTGAACGTGGTGCTGTCCAGGAATGAGGATTATAAGGTGAAAGGGGCACAGGTATGCGGCAGCATGGCTAAGGCATTAGAAACGCTCTCTGCATATGACACGGATGATATCTATATCATCGGCGGGCTGAGCATATATGAGCAGTTCCTGCCCCATGCGGACACGGTCCATGTGACCCGCATCGACTATACCTATGACGCAGATACATTTTTCAATAATCTGGAAAAAGATGAGGCGTGGGAGATGGTCCAGGAGAGCGATGAGCAGACGTATTTTGATCTGTGCTACACGTTCCAGAAGTTTCAAAGGAAGAAATAACCAAAAAAATTGTATATAACGACGAAAATCTAAAAAATTTTTAGAAATATTTGAAAAACCAGTTGTAACATGAATCGGAAAATGATAATATAAAGCTTATGCAGGAGTAAATTCTCACAAGCAGAATGGGGGAATCCATATGAAACAGGACGGAACATTATTTACATTGGAAAATGATGACCTTTTAGTTACAGTGGCAAGGCACGGGGCGGAACTGACCAGGATTTACGATAAGAAGGCCGGCAGGGAAATCCTCTGGGGCGCGGACCCGGCTGTCTGGGACCGTCATGCACCTGTCCTCTTTCCCTTTGTGGGGAAATGCTACGAGGGCAGCTACATCCATGAAGAAAAAGAATACGCCATGCCCACCCAGCATGGATTTGCCAGGGACATGGAGTTTGAACCGATGCTGTGCGACATGGATGAGTGCTGGTTTAGGTTAAAGGATACGCCTGAGACATTTGCCAAATATCCATTCCACTTCGAGCTGGAGATTGGACACCGGCTGGAAGGCCGCACCATTACAGTGATGTGGAAGGTGACCAACCAGGATTCCGGGGAAATGCTGTTCATGATGGGAGGACATCCCGCGTTCCAGGTACCGGAGGGACGGAGCATTTACGATTACACCTTTGAATTTAACCGCCAGGGATGCAGGAAAGGGCAGTATCAGGACAGCCTTCATTATCTTGCGCCCACGCCGGAAGGCTATGAGTCAGGGGAGCTGCAGGGCACGCTTGGGCTTCAGGAAGGAAGGGTGCCGCTGACAAAGGGGTTCTTTGACACAGCCCTTACCTATATATTTGACGATGCCCAGGTCAGCAGCGTAAGCCTGCTTCTGGACGGTAGACCATATGTAACCATGGAATGCAGTGATTTCCCATATCTGGGTGTGTGGACCATGGAGAAGACCCACCCGTTCGTCTGCCTGGAGCCGTGGTACGGACTCTGTGCGTCAGAAGGTTATAAGGGTGAATTAAAGGACAGGAAAGGTATCATTTCCCTGCCTGGATGGGATAGCTGGAGTAGGAGCTATACCATTGAGGTGGGTTAAGGAATATAACATTTTAACAAATCAGGAGGAGAACCATGTACAAGATTGTTAAGGCAGAATGCCTGGCAGACAAGATTTATCTGATGGACGTGGAAGCACCGCGTGTAGCCAGAGCCTGCCAGCCAGGTGAATTTGTAATCGTTAAGATGGATGAAGCAGGAGAGAGGATTCCGCTGACCATCTGTGATTTCGACAGGGAGAAAGGGCTTGTTACCATTGTATTCCAGACAGTGGGCGCTTCCACCGAGCGTATGGCAGGCTTTAAGGCCGGGGATTATTTCCAGGATTTCGTGGGACCTCTGGGCCAGCCTTCCGAATTCGTCAAGGAAGACCTGGAAGAAGTAAAGAAGAGACGCTACCTTTTTGTGGCTGGCGGCGTTGGTTCTGCTCCTGTATACCCACAGGTTAAATGGATGAAGGAACATGGCATTGATGTGGATGTCATCGAGGGTTCCAAGACCAAGGACCTGTTAATCCTGGAAGATGAGCTGAAGGCAGTTGCAGGCAATCTTTACATAACAACAGATGATGGTTCTTATGAGCGCAAGGGCATGGTTACCGAGGTCATCAAGGACCTGGTTGAAAATGAAGGCAAGAAGTATGATGTCTGTGTTGCCATCGGACCCATGATCATGATGAAATTCGTGTGCAGGCTCACCAAGGAACTGGGCATCCCTACCATTGTCAGCCTTAACCCAATCATGGTGGACGGAACCGGCATGTGCGGCGCCTGCCGTGTGAGCGTTGGCGGGGAAGTGAAGTTCGCATGTGTGGACGGACCTGAGTTTGACGGACACCTGGTGGATTTCGACCAGGCCATGAAGCGCCAGCTGATGTATAAGACAGAAGAAGGCAGGGCTATTCTCAGGCAGCGCGAGGGCGCAACACACCACGGCGGATGCGGAAATTGCGGAGGTGAGGAATAATGGACGTATTAAAGAAGATACCGGTAAGGGAACAGGACCCGAAGGTAAGGGCAACTAATTTTGAGGAAGTATGTCTTGGATACAACCAGGAGGAAGCCCAGGAAGAGGCACAGCGCTGTATCAATTGTAAGAATGCAAAGTGCATCCAGGGATGTCCGGTTTCCATCAATATACCAAAGTTCATTGCAGAAGTAAAGGACGGTAAGTTTGAGGACGCCGCCAACACCATCGCAGAGTCCAGTGCCCTGCCTGCTGTCTGCGGCCGCGTATGCCCTCAGGAGAGCCAGTGTGAAGGAAAATGTATCCGCGGCATCAAGGGCGAGCCGATCTCCATCGGAAAGCTGGAGCGTTTTGTGGCGGACTGGTCCAGGGAAAATGGATTCGTGCCTGCAAAACCTGAGAAGACCAACGGCTTAAAGGTAGCTGTCATCGGTTCCGGCCCGGCAGGACTTACCTGCGCAGGCGACCTTGCCAAGATGGGCTATGAAGTAACCATATTTGAGGCGCTCCATGAGCCGGGCGGCGTCCTTACATACGGTATCCCGGAATTCCGTCTTCCAAAGTCAGGGGTCGTGCGTCCTGAGATTGAGAACGTGAAGAAGCTGGGCGTTGAGATTGAGACGAATGTCATCATCGGAAAGTCAGTGACCATTGACGAGCTTATGGATGAAGAGGGCTTTAAGGCCGTGTTCATCGGCTCCGGCGCAGGACTTCCCAAGTTCATGGGAATCCCGGGCGAGAATGCCAGCGGCGTATTCTCAGCCAATGAGTACCTGACCAGAAGCAACCTGATGAAGGCCTTCAGGGATGACTACGATACCCCCATTTACCTGGGTAAGAAGGTAGCGGTCGTGGGCGGCGGAAACGTGGCCATGGATGCTGCCAGGACAGCCCTCCGTCTTGGCGCGGAAGTGCATGTTGTATACAGAAGAAGTGAGGCAGAGCTTCCTGCCCGTGTGGAGGAAGTGCACCATGCGAAGGAAGAGGGAATCATTTTCAACCTTCTGACCAACCCCGTGGAAATCCTCACCGATGATAATGGATGGGTAAAGGGCATGGTTGTAAGGAAAATGGAACTGGGTGAGCCGGACGCATCCGGGCGCCGCAGGCCAGTGGAGATACCAGGCTCTGACTACACCATTGACGTGGATGCAGTCATCATGTCCCTGGGAACATCCCCCAACCCGCTTATAAGCTCCACCACGGAAGGTCTTGAGACTAACCGCTGGAAATGCATCATTGCAGACGAAGCCAACGGAAAGACCACCAAGGAAGGCGTGTATGCAGGCGGTGACGCCGTTACAGGCGCCGCAACCGTAATCCTTGCCATGGAGGCAGGACGCGCAGGAGCGAGGGGTATTGATGAGTTCCTTCAGGGAAATAGATAGGAAATATACCATGGGATAATCATGGTTTTAAACCGGTATCCGGGTGTTGTGAAGGCATCTGGGTGCCGGTTTTTTTGTGGTGGGGAGTATGAGGTGGGATATGAATAGTGAAAATTAAGACAGAGAATGGGAGGTGAATTAGAGCGGGAGAAAAATTAAAGTCGGTCTTGACTTGGGGATTGCAGATGTGCTATTCTATATTCATTCACACAGAGTTCTCTGTGGAAGTTTCTTTGGAACAAGGGATTGTTTCATTTGGCTGGCCGGTTCGGCTGTTATTCGCATTGTTATGATAAAAGAATAGGGGGATGAAGGGAGGAGAAGGTCTGTGAATTGGCAGGTCTGTGCGGTGACAGATTTGTGTAATGGTATGTATGGCGGCAGGCTTGTACAGCGGTAGGTTTATGATGTGGCAGGTTTATGCAGCGTCAGGTTTATGCAGTGTCAGGTTTATGCAGCGCCAGGTTTATGCAGCGTCAGGTTTATGTAGTGGCAGGTTTATGCAGTGGCAGGTTTTTGTAGTGGCAACCTATGTAGTGACAATTTGAGGCTATGGCAATTTGCGTTATGGTATTATGTGTTGCTTGGCTTATATTCGATGAATCTAATCTATCTTTCGATGTCGTATTAAAATCTATAGATTTCATATTTTTTCTGAATAGTATTTCCATGTATGTAAATGAACAGGGCAGGTATATAGGGAATTGCAAAGAGAACAGAACCTTGACAATAGATGTTTTCAATCGTGTGTATGGAATGGCGGCTGTGGCTGTTTACTTTTTTCTTTATTAGGCGCATTCCGTTTTATTGGATTGAAAATGAATAAGAGATGCCATAGATGCGCAGTTGGTTAGTTTATTCATAAAACGATATATAAGGGTATTTATTGTGAGATGATAATGTGCGGTATGAAGTTGATTCATCTTTTGAAAATGAAGGGAGGATAGGATTATGGTAAAACGTCTGGCGGTATTAACCGTGATGGCAGCAATGATAATGGCAGCGCCGGTCTATGCGGGGCAGTGGATGAAGGACGGCAATGGCTGCTGGTGGCAGAATGATGATGGGGGTTATCCATTTTTGACATGGGCCTGGGTTGATGGGAACCACGATGGGTTTGCGGAGAATTATTGTTTTGATGAAAACGGTTATCTGTCATTAAACCCGGTTGACCAGGGGATAACGGTTAATGGGGATGGAGCAGCGCTGTATGATGGCGAGATATGCATAACCGTATTACCTGACGGCAAAGATTATTATCCGGGCATGGCAATCAATGGGGAGCGGGCTGATTGGGCATCTGATTCGGTTCCAATCAATGATTTAGAAAGCCAAATAGCGGAAACCAGGACGGCCCTATCCAGCCAAGCCAATCCTTTGGAAGCCATAGACCCTTATGAACTGGCATATGGGATTGTGGAATTAGTAAATGAAGAAAGGGAGTCCAGGGGCAGGAATGCATTGGACATGAATGATGAATTGATGGAAAATGCAAGGATGAGGGCTGAGGAGGTAAACGGGACCTTCTCCCATACCAGGCCCGATGGAAGATATTATGATACAGCGATAACGGTAACACATTCCTCGTCAGGGGAAAACTTAGCCGGACGCGGTTATTTGAATGCACATACGGTCTATGATTTTGCAAAGAAAGTAGTGGATGGCTGGTTGAATTCTCCTAAGCATAAGAAGAACATGCTGAATCCCAAATGGAAGGAGACAGGAGCAGGCGTATATATAACGGAGTATGGATATGATGTGTCCCAGTTATATATAAAATAATATTTACTAGATGATAAATGATGATTGAAAGAACTATGGCGCTGTTTTTAATGGACAGTCCATGGTTCTTTTATTTAGGAGGAAGAGTATAAAATGAAATGGATTAAGAGTTTAAAGCGTCCCTTATCCTTATGGCTGACAGTGGTATTCCTGCTGTCATCCATCATGGTTTCATTATCAGTCAAAGCTGCTGATATGGATGTAGCCAATATCATTCCCAGATATTATGTTTTTCAGGGAAAACCACTGAATGTATTTGGAAAAACGCATAATTCCATGAGTTTTTATCAGGTCGGTTCGGCATACGGCGGCGCCACATTCTGCCTGGAACCAGGAAAAAAGTTGTGGGATGGAACCGCTTGCGCATATACGCGGTATGAGGTCCAGCCAGGCCAGACGGTTCCGTATATCGGCTCATTTGAACGGTATTTATCCATGGTGCTGGCATATGAATGGCTGTTGTGGGAAGGGCCTTTCCCGGATGCATCCCGTTATGGTGTGGTGCAGGTATATTATTGGGGGTGTCTTGCTGGATACGAGGATGACTGGGATGCTCAGGAACAGGCCATGGAAAAGTTTGCCGCTGTCATGGGCAATCCTGGGGTCATGACATATTACCAGAGTATGAAGGATTCCATTATTCAGGGTATGGATGATTATGATGCAGGCAATGGGACCCTTCCGTCATGGAATGGTTCCAGGCAGGGAATGTCCCTGAAAGAAGGACATTATGAACTGACCTTGGATATAAGTACATGCCGTCAGCTGGGAAATACCACCTGGACATTTCCTGATACCTATTGGACTTACCGATTGTCAGAAGACGGAAACAGCATCACGTTCCAGTATGGAGGTTCACAGGAACCGAAAGGAACCATAACCTCAGCTGATGTACCAGGTATAGATAACAAATATTTCGCCTATATTTTTAACCCGCCGTCAGGACTGCAGGTACAGATGGGTAGATTGGATTTAGGCCATAGCCCATCCAGTGCATCCTTTGAGGTGGAACCGGATGCACCGGGTAGCGCTAATGGTGGACTGCAACTTGAATTATACCGCCATTCTGAAACATTTGAGAGCAACTATAACATAGACCTTGAAAAGTATTGTGCTGAGACCAACCAACCATTGGAAGGAACGGCTTTCTATATCTGGGAAGATATTGATTTTTCTCAGATAAATACAGACGGATATACGGAGGGAGAGCCTGATGGTTCCACAGGAGAAGTATATATAAACCGTATGTCGCCGGAGCCGGAAAGCAGCTATATCTGTGACACCATCAACACGGATACCAATGGTCAGGCCAGCCATAGTGACGTCAGGCAATACAATTACAGTAAGACTTATTGTATGGGCCATCCTGCGCCGGAGTGGATTGAGTGTGACCATGAGGGCGGGGATGGAGAAGATGAAGGCGATGGGGAAGACTGCAGCTGCGATGAAGAAAATGAACGCCTGCGTCAGCAGTGGATGGCAGAGCAGGAGTTGTGTGCAGCCACTTGTGATTTCCATGTGCAGAATGAAAATGAGGATGACCATGGCCAGAATCCGGAAGCCATGCAGGCCATGCTGGCAGACCGGGACCAGACCTATGAGAATTATATCAATCTGGAATACAGTTATCATCTGCAGGAAAAAACTGCCAGGACTGGCTATATATTACATGGATTACATAATGATGACAAAGAGATAGAAACCGTGATTCTTACCTCAGCCCAGGCTGGCGGGAATGTGGTAACCGGATATTATAAAGCTGGCATGGTTAACCGTATGCTGAATCCTGTATATCATGCAGTGGATAGGATGAACAGCTTACGGTTTTATACGTATCCGGCGCCGGAAGCGCAGGAGCAGGATGTGGATGAACTGAGAAGCATTGTGAATGTAATGGAAGAAAAAGATGAGAAAAAAGCTGTTGGAACTGAAATGACCGGAGAGGATGTCACCAAAGAGAGCGGCATTGCTGGGAGTGAAGGCCAGGCTGGCGGGGAAAATGGCAACGGAAATCAGGGAACTGGTGAAGATGGAAGCGGAGGCCAGGGAAGCGGCGAAACTGGAAGCCAGGGAGGCGAAGAAAGCGGAAGTGGGAATCAGGGAACTGGATTAAATGGAAACGGAAGCCCGGGAAGCGGAGAAAGCGGAAGTCCAGGAATCGGAGAAAGCGGAAGCCCAGGAATCGGAGGAAGTGGAAGTCTGGGAACAGGAGGAAGCGGAAGCCCGGGAACGGAAGGAAGTGGAAGCCCAGGAACTGGAGAAAGCGGAAGCCCAGGAACGGAAGGAAGCGGAAGCCCAGGAACCGGAGAAAGCGGAAGCCCAGGAACGGAAGGAAGTGGAAGCCCAGGAACCGGAGAAAGCGGAAGCCAGGAAAACGGAGAGGGCGGAAGTGGAGGCCAGAGAACTGGAGAAAGCGGAAGCCAGGGAGCCGAAGAAAGTGGAAATCAAGGAACCGGAGGAAGCGGAAGTCAGGGAACCGAAGAAAATGGAAGTAGAAATCAGGGAACCGGGGAAAATGAAAACGGAAGCCAAGGAACCAGATCTAGCGGAAGCGGAGGCCAGGGAGCCGAAGCAAACGGAAATGGAATCCTGGAAACAAAAGAAAATAGAAGTGGAAACAGATATCAGGCAACCGAAGAAAATGGAAGCAGAAGCTTGAGAACCGGAGAAATGGAAAGTAGCAGATATGGTACCGAAGAAAGCCGAACCCCTGCAATTGAGGTAATCGGAACCTCAAAAATGAATAAAACCAACAGTGATATGCAAAGCGCTGTCCAAGAATCAGGAGGTTTCAACAATGAAAATCAGGATGTCCAGGATTCCGGAATTAAAGGTCACAATACCCAGAATCATCAAAATAAAAGTGAGGATACCGGAGTTCCCAAGAGTGAAAATCATAACAACACGCATTCCAAAGATAAAAATTATTTTGCCGGAACTGCCGTGAGTAAAAGTCATGACACAATGAATCTCAGGGATAACACACAGAATCCCATCAGACTTACATACAAAAGTCAGGAAATACCTGCGGTTTCAAAAACAGCCCGAGCCAAGACCATCCTGTCATCCTCCATTGCAACGGATAACAACGCATCATCAGAATCAAGGGATGATATGATGATGGATGAAGATGAGGAATCGGATGAAGATGAGGAAGACCAGAGAGACCAGGGAGAATCCTATGAAGCGTATGAATATATAAGAAATCCCATCCAGACATCAATTGAAACAGACATAAGCATTGCGGGACAAAACCCGGAACCACAGGATAAAGAGAATGCTCTGACACGTTTTCTGACGTCGCTATTCGCCCATGAGGACGATGACACCATATCAGGCTCCCTTCCCGGCTTCATGGAAGACAGTCTGGATTCCATGGATGTTTCAGCCTATGGGAACCCAGGACACATCCTCTACACCTTCAAGGTGTGGAATCACCGTACGGAAGGACGCATTCATATTAATAAACGTGACCTGGAACTGTATAAGGCGGATATTGACAGCAGCTTTGGGCAGACCCAGGGCGATGCAACCCTGGAGGGCGCCGTATATGGTCTGTTTGCGGCCCAGGACATCATCCATCCGGATGGAAAGTCAGGTGTCATATACAATCAAAACGATATAGTGTCAATTGCCACAACGGATAAGAACGGGGATGCCTCGTTCCTGACCTGTACGGAGAAACCTGCAACCCGCCAGGACGGGCACGGCAACATAAAGCCGCCGGAAGGAAACACCGGGTCAGGGAACCTGTATAACGGCTCAACCATCACCTCATCCAGTGAAGGATTTGGGACCTTCACATATCCGGATAATGCAGAGGTCAATGGCAATCAATGGATAGGACGGCCACTGCTCCTGGGAAATTATTATATAAAAGAACTGAGCCGTTCCGAGGGATACGAATTGTCTGTTAACGGCATTTCCCTTGCAGAAAGTAACCGCACGCAGACCGGAATGACCACGGTAAGGGAAGCAGGGAAGGCCTGGATAGCAGGCGGACTTTCTGATTATAACAACATGAATGCAGACGGTTCCTGGAATGAGTTCATAGTGGAAAACTATAAGACAGAAAACGGTTATGACATCATTATCAGCGGCTATCCTGCAGGCACTGATTTTTACCGTGTGGATACAGAGCGCAGGAATGAAAGGGAACAGATTATTACAGGAAGTTCCCTTCAGCCCAAATTGGATGAACATGGAAATCCGGTCTATCAGACCGCCAAGGGAGGGGAATACAAAATAGGCCCGGATGGAAATCCGCTCCTTAAGCCGGATACATCCACGGACAGCAGTCCGGATAAACAGCTTCCCTATGGGGAAATCCTTTACTACCGCTTCCGGACGGCCCCTTATCCAAGTGGTACGGCGGCGCCGGATGACATGAGCCAATGGGGGCAGCCCATTGATGCGGATTACCTGGCCGGACAGGTAAATGAAATGTTATCCCAGCTAAAGTACAAGCCTGTCATGGATGAATCCCCCTGGATTAACCTGAACCTGTCCGGGAATACCAATGCCCTGGCAGCTGCGGAAATCCTTGATTGGTTTACCGCCCACAACTTTTATGACTGCGGGGCCGTGGATTCCATTTATCATAAAGATGGGGCATATTATGCCCGCCTGCGGTATGACTATTCAGCATCCGGTGAGGATTACCCGGCCATATACGATTTTGCGAACCAGCGTCTGTATGTCCAGAAAAAAGCTGCCGTGGATGGAGGCCCGGCTGACCAGGTAAGGTACTGGATTGAATATCAGAAAGGCGGATTCAATTTATCGGGCAAAACCGTATCCATCAAAGAAAAAATGGCAATTACCCATAAAATCACATATGGAGAGGATATAGAAAAACAGATTGAAACCATATATCAGCCCATCTATGAGACATATGGAAAGGGGGAAATCCTGAAAGACAGTTCAGGGAACCCCATCCCTGTCATGGAGCGGATATTTAACTATGCAGAGGAGGTAGTAACACATGACTATGAGCAACTGGTGCCATTGGAAGCAATCTATGACGCAGGCACAGGCAGATACTCAATCCATGTGGAAAATACAACAGATTGGGATAGGATTACACGGTCTGTGAGGACTGTATACCGGGCAGTTACGCCCAGGAAAACCATTGACCATAATGGAATGGAAATGCCCTATAACCAGTATCTCACCGATATAGCAGGAGCGGGTGTCAGTACATATGCAACCCTTCCGGTCATGGAGCCGGGCAGCTATATGGTGGCCAAGGCACTGTTTTACCCTGGCCAGACCCAGCCTGTACAGGATGGGGATACCGGAACCAGACCAATCCAGGTCCTGCAGCGGGTCATCAAGCAGTCCGTCAAAGTCACGAAAGATATTTCACAGACATCGTATGATGGGGTGAACACATATGGTTCCCTGCATAATGACCCTCTGACCGTATTTCTGGGCCTGTTTAATGGCGGTAACAGTTCCCAACAGGGCGCGAAGATATTGAACCAGTTTAAATTCAAGGCATATTTAAAAAGCAACCTGGAACATATTTATGTGGATGAGTCAGGAACCATTATTTCCCAATACATAGGAAGGGATGACTTCAGGGGTGACGTACAGAAAATCTATCTGCCGCCCATGGATGGCAGCGGACGCCGTCTGCTGGAACCAATGGACGGAGCCACGGATGGAACATATAACTATACAAAATTCTTTGATGCCATGTATGCAGCAGACAAAAAGACCCGGGAAGGTTATCCGGCCGCAGTGCTCAGGCAGTTTGCGATTGATTACTACGACATAGATGGATATAAGAAGGAAATACTTGCCGCAGAACCTGGGTTAAACAGTGATACGGCCTATGAAAAAGCGCTTCTGAGGGCAGAGGGAGAGGCTGCCGCTTATCTGGATATCTTTACAGGTCTGGACAGCTGCCTGGCAATTGCCTGGGATAAGGATCCGGGCGGAGGTGCGGACGGTGACAGGACCACGCTGCAGTGCAATACAAAGAATGGAAAGGATGATTACTACAACCATTCCATCATGCTCCCCTATGGCACCTATGTCATAGCGGAACAGACACCGGAGGATGTGGATAAAGAGCTGGCAAACCGGCATTTTAATAAGGATTATCCCAAGGAAATCATCCTTCCCTTTGTCCCGGATATAAGCCAGGACGCCAATACCGGTGAAACAGATGTCAACGACCAGACAGGAAGCCCTTATTACAGGTATGACAGCGCGGATACCCCGGAGGAATTGATAAGAAAGTACAAAATACGCTTTAATGAGGAAAACCATATCATCCAAGCACATGGACAGGACGGTGATTTTGAAGTATATAAATATGGTCTGGACCGGGATAGCAGACCCGGACACAGCCTTACATCCACAAAGCCCTGCCATCCGGAATATATGGATGGGAAGAATGACACTGTAAAAGCCTATTATCATGGATACACATCCCAAAGTGAGGATGCTGGGATGATGGACAACGTGGTCTATGACGGATATGAGACGGACAGCGGCCAGATGGAGGTAAGGGACAATGTGCCTACAATGTCCGGAATGCAGACAGCCATTGACGGAAAGTTTGCGTCCATGCTGGTGCCCTGGACCGTGCTGGCCCCGGCAACGGACCGGGTGAACCCGGATAATGGGAATGTGGAGACACTTGTCCCGTCAGGAAGCGGGGAAGATTTTAATTTTGTTGCATTTGCCCAGGAGGATTTTGAAGATGCATATTACCGTTCCAGGCTTCGGATTGAAAAGCTGGATGCGGAGACCGGGGACAACATTATCCATGACGGCGCTTTGTTCCGGATTTACGCTGCCAAACGTGATGTGGCTAAAAGCGGCATGAATACGGTTGCCGGGACAGGTGATGTGCTGTTTGGGGAGGCGGTGGACTGGGAAGGAAACACCGTGGTGGATGCGGACGGTAATAAAATCATGTATCCAAGGGTCGGACAGGACAATGGGGCAGAGGATGACCTGCCCATCCGGTTGGATAAGGAGGGAATCCCCCAATATGATGAGAGCCAGTTAATCAGGCAGGAAGATAAGGATGGAAATGAGACCGGCATTTTCAGGGCATATTCCACCATCCGGGAGATAATCAAGGACGGACAGGTGCAGAAAGTCCCGGTTGGATATATTGAATTGTATCAGCCTCTGGGTGCGGGCGCTTATGTACTGGTAGAGGTCCAGGCCCCGAAGGGTTACACCCGGAGCCGTCCGGCAGCCTTTGAGATATACTCGGATGATGTGACTTAT
Source organism: Enterocloster sp. OA13 (assembly GCF_022440595.1). Lineage (NCBI taxonomy): Bacteria > Bacillati > Bacillota > Clostridia > Lachnospirales > Lachnospiraceae > Enterocloster > Enterocloster sp. OA13. The sequence goes on from NZ_JAKNTF010000001.1 coordinate 617,944, forward strand.
TACAGGGAACGGAGGAATGCAGACGGTACAACCAGTGGCTGGGAACCGCGGACAGCGGAGAAATACCAGTATGCAGTCCCGGTATCCGGTGAGACAGACAAATTCCATACAGAGACAGTAAGCCAAGTAAAGGTGGAGGATTATCCGTCCAGGCTGGAACTATATAAAGTGGAAGACGGGGACTCTTTGGTTGGGAACCGGAACATCCTCCAAAAGACAGACGCCCAGGGACGGACGGAGCTTAGCGGTGGTTTTGACCGTGATATCACGGTCAATGATGAAGGCGACCTGCTGGTCTACCAGGTTCGCGGGCGTAAGGAGAAGCTGGAGGCAAGGGGTGATGTGAGGGACATTTCCTTTGATGCTGAAAGCGGGGATTGGTATGGATATGTGACAAAGGAATTGGATAAATTTTCAGAACATATTATAGAGGGCAGTGAGAAGCTGTTAAAGTCCATGGCAGGCGTAAAGCCGCTCTATCAGATGGATGGAACCTTTACCGGAAAAGGCATCCGGTTTGACATACCCGTGTCAGGCGCCAGGCTCTCACTTTACAGGGCCGTGGAGGTAGAGAAGCTTGCTGAACATACGTATAAAGGGATAACGGTTTCAATGGAAAATGGTAAGGTATCAGGTATAGAGGATACAAATACAGGCACCCACAGGGAAATCCGCATAACCGGGCAGGACAGCGGACCAGCCGGGGCGGATGTATGGGACACGGTCATTGTGCCGAATGAACCGGTCAGCCTGTATTACTATGACCTTGACCAGACCGCCACAAGGCCAGGCACGGCTGCAGACCAGCTGTCCGTGTTGGACGGGCAGGGCAACCATCTGTGCTATGCGGATTCCAGGTCCGGCATGGCCTATGTCTATGACGATTATGGCCGCATGCTGGCCTACACCGCGGATGAGGAGGGGAACAAAGAACTGGTAAAGTCCATCCAGGTGGTGGATGACGGAACCGGAACCGGACAGACCATTTATGAGGACAAGACCACAAAAGATGATGAAAATGGCCTGCCGGTTTACTATACGGGCGGAAATGTGGTCACAAAGGAAGAATCCTGGATAACAGATAGCAGCACGGATTCCCATGGAAATGACGAGACCGCCGGGGCTGTCCACTCCATTGCTCGCCTTCCTTTTGGGGCGTACATCCTTCAGGAGGAACGGGTTCCGTATGACCAGGGATATATCCAGTCAAAGCATATGGGACTGGTGCTTCATGACACGGATGAGGTACAGAAATATTTTATGCAGAATGAATATACCAAGACAGCATTTGCAAAAATAGACGTGCGCACCCAGAAGGAAATCCAGGGCGCTGTCATGACACTATACCGTGCCCGGCTCAATGGGGACGGAAGCCCGGTTCAGGGAGAAAACGGACGCTATGAAAAGGGCGGTGTGTACGCCAGCTGGATAAGCGGATGCAGGTATGGATGCGATAAAATAGGACTTAATCAGAAAACCTTGATTTGAGGGTTTTACCGATTAAGTCCTATTTTTTACCCTATTTACCCAATACCCAAAATACTTTACCCAAGAAAGGAGAACGCCGATGGCGAAAGTTATCGCAGTCATGAACGAAAAAGGAGGTGTAGGAAAGTCAGCCACGGCGACCACTCTTGCCTACCTTTTAGCAAAACGAGGTCACAAGACCGCCCTGATTGATTTTGACGGTCAGGGACACGCCAGTATAATCTATGGCGTAAAGAACACAAACAAACTGGAAGTCACAATCAACACCCTGATCCGCAGAGTAATTGAGGACGAGCCACTGCCGGAGCCGGACAGCTACATACTGAAAACCGAGTGCGGTGTGGATGTCATCCCGTCCAACAGCCAGCTTTTCACGCTGGAACGAAATCTCTGCAACGTGGATTTCCGGGAGCGTATGCTTTCCCGGTACGTTGATACCATCAAGGACAGCTACCAGTATATCATTATCGACTGTATGCCGCAGATGGGAACGCCTATGATTAACGTGATGATGTGTGCAGACAGTATTATTGTGCCTACACAGGCAGAACTTCTCTCCACACAGGGGCTGACCGAACTGCTGAAACATTATCAGACCATCCGAAGCAACAGCAATCATCGCCTACGGATTGACGGTATTCTGATTACCATGGACTCCCCTAACACCATTTTGTCCGCGCAGGTTCATAAATTGTTGGAAAATGGGTTTGCAGGGAAAGTGCCGATTTTCAAGACACATATTCCCCGTTCCATAAAAGTGGCGGAAGCCGTACTGTATCACAAGACAATCTGTGAGTTTCTGCCGGACAATCCTGCGGCGGTCGCTTATGAGCGATTTGCGGATGAGTTTTTAGAAATCGAAGTGACAGAAGAAACGGAGGTGTGTACGGTTGGGTAAACCGAAAATCAATTTATCGGATTTCGATGATATGCTGAATTTTGAGCAGGAACAGCGGACGGAGGAAGCCGCCCCTGCTCCGGTTCCTGCTCCACGGGACAGTGGTATTCAGGAAATGAACTTTGACCAGATGGAGTCCTTTCCCAACCACAAATTTAAACTTTATGTCGGTAAACAATTCGACGATATGGCTGACAGTATCCGTCAGTATGGTATTTTGCAGCCGCTTCTTCTGTGGCATACCGAGGACAATCACAACTATATTTTGAGTGGACACAATCGAAAAGAATGTGGAAAGGCGGCTGGTCTTAAAGAGGCTCCTGTCATCGTCAAAGAAAATCTGACCCATGATGACGCTGTATTAATCGTAATTGAAACCAATTTGCGTCAGCGTTCCTTTACCGATATGAGTCCATCCGAAAGGGCTTACTGCCTGTTTGAGCATTACAAGGCAATGAAGTCTCAGGGCAAACGAAGCGACCTGATTTTAGAGATTGAAAGGCTCATGAACCCGCATGAAACCGACGTTTCTGCCACTTCTGCTGAAATCAGCAGAAGTTCAGGAAGCCGTGCGGAATTAGCAGAAAAATACAGTCTTACAGAGGACAGCGTAGCAAAATACATCCGCGTTGGTGAGCATTTGGAAACGCCGTTGATGAATTTCTTTGATATGAGTCAATTTCCACTTTCTGTTGCATATACCCTATCGTTTGTAGTAGATAATGCCAAGCAACAGCAGATTGCCGACCTGATGGAGTCCGACAGCTACAAGGTGGATATGAAAAAGGCGGAACTGCTCCGCAGCTATTACGAAACCGGCAAATTGACCGACACGGCTATCGTGCAAATACTCTCTGGTGAGAAAACGAGAAAGCCCAAGAGCGACAAACCCCAGCCGGTCAAAGTCAAGCCTGCGGTGATTACCAAGTATTTTACACCACAGCAGACTGCCAAAGAAATAGAGGAAACCATAGACAAGGCGCTTGCCTTTTACTTTGAAAATCAAGAATCGGAAATGGAGGTGACAGCTTGAGCAAAGCGACCATTCTTGCCGACCTTTACAAAAAGGCGGTACAGGAGTACACGAAATCTCCGGCTGAATGGAAAGGCTTGCTGTCCTGTGTGGCACGGTTTTATAAAAGGTCGTTTGATAATGCGGTGCTGATTTACGCACAGAAACCGGACGCCACGCAGCTCGGCACATGGGATGACTGGCACGATGACCGAATCGGGCGCAGGCTCAATAAGGGAGCTAAGAGCATTGCCGTCATTGATATGCGTAATCCATCGGCCAGCCTGAAATATCTGTATGACTTCATGGACACCAATGGCACAGAGCAGAGTTTTCGGAACTTCATGCGCTATCATTGGGAGCTGGAGGAACAGTACCGTCCCAGCCTGATGCTGCGGTTCCATGAAAAATATGCTGTGCCGACCTCCGGTATTGAAGCCTGCCTGTATAAGCTGGTAAGCAAGCGTGTGGCACAAATCCTGCCGCAGTACATGGAAAATTTCAAGGTACGGGAGGAAAGCAGCCCCCTTTACGGTATGCCGGAAGAAGCGGTCAAAGCAGAATTTCAGGAACTTGTCATTAACAGTGTGGCATACACAGTCTTTTCCAAATGTGGTGTGTCCACGGAATTATTTGCGGAAAGCAGCTTTGAGAATATCAGCCGGTACAATACGCTGGGAATGTTCATGGCGCTGGGAAGCTGTACCGTGTCGCTTTCCAGACCAATCCTAAAAGAAATCCAGCAGGAAATTGAAGCGATTAAAATCGAAAGGAGCCAAATTTATGAGAACCGAACCGTTAATGAACTTCAGTTACAAACAGGGCGAGGACGGGATGATGTATCCCGAACTGCAAATCTCGGAGAACCCGGAAACGGACAAAATGCCGGTGGGCAGATACGGGAAACTCTGGAAAGCGTACATGATGGAGAACCACCCACACCGCCTGTCGGAACTGGTGGCACAGGGCAGGATCAACGAAGTGATCCTGAAAATGGACGAGGAAGCGGAACGCCGCAAGGAGGAACTGATTCAGCAGCTTCTCAGCACCCAGCCGATGCCGGACACCGAGGACACGATGGAGAGAGCCGGACACATGAACAGCCTGACGAAGCAGGCGGAGGAAATCGTCCTGAACGAACTGGTGATGAAAGTCAGGTAGCAAAACAGAATAACGAGCGCAGAGAGCCGCCCACAGATGGTAAAAAGCCGTCTGTGGACGGCTTTTTCTCTGTCCCGCCAAAGGCACCGCCTGCGCCAGAGCCAGCGGTTACGGATGTTGCTGCTGATAAAACACAGGATGATAGTTCTGCCGTACCACCTGCGGAAGAAAAAGGCGGTGCAGTTTCCTCTGTGACAGCAGAGCAGACCGCATCGGTAATAGAACAGGATTTTTCCACGCAGTACCGGCTGTTAGGCCGCCTGCAATCTGACTGTGAATATTTTTTAGGCGCAGGGCAAAGAAGCGGAAAAAATTTGTGGGCAGGAAATGTAAAAGCACAGATTTCCAAAATGCGGGAGTTATACGATGCCGTGCCTGAAAAACCGGAATGGCTGACGGAGCAGGACATTGACCGTTATGAAAGGCAAATGGCTTCTCTTTCCATACCGGTGCTTGACGAGGAAGAAATCTCTGACCTTGTGGATGTGGTGCTGTGCGCCGATGATGTGACGCCGGATACACGGGAATGGATGAAAGAACTATGCGACTTCTTTGAGGGCGGACACAAGCAGACAACCAAGGCAAATGCCCTGAAAGCCTTTTACCGCAGTGTGGATACGGATTATACCACTAAGACCGGCGATTATCTGCACATTGCCGGAACGGATACTGGACTTGATTTTGAAACGGAGGGGCAGAAATTCTCCTTTGAATATTGGGAGCTGGCAGACCGGATCGACCGCCTGATCCTGCAAGGTATCTACCCGTTCAGCGCCGAGGACAGTATGCTGGACGATTATACCATCCCTGACGAAGCCGGTGAGATGAACGGTGTCAGGGGCGAACCGGAGGATATGGGCGGCCAGTCAGAACCGTTGGATGGAGAGAAAATCATAGGGGATTTTCTGCGGCAAGGCTCCGGCGTACAAAGCGGCAAGCAGAAAATTTACCGTGCCGTCCTGTCCATGCAGTCGAAGAAAGAACGGCAGAATTTTATTAAGCACGAGTATGGCTGGTATAGTATATCAGGCCAGGGACAGCGCTTAAATGCCATTCCCGGAAAGGGAATTGTGATTGAATATCACGCAGGGGAACAGCATTTTCGCCAGCAGCTTTCATGGGCAGAGGTTGAGCATCGCATTACGGAGTTGGTGCGGCAGGATGCCTATCTCACCAAAGAAGAAAAAAAGCTATGGGATACATTGGAAAAACTACATTTCGCGGAAGATGAAGTATCGGAGGCCAGCCAGCCGCCTGTTCAGGCAGAACCGGAAAACCGTCAAATTACCCTGTTTGATTTTGTACCACCGTCAGATACCTATGAGGACACAGAGGTTGGCGACAATGACAATCTGCTTGATGAGAACAGCAGAGAGCCGGAGCAGCTTCCGTTCCAAGAGGGCGACCGCATCTATTACCATGACAGGGTGTATGAGATTCTGAAATTCCTGCATGACGGCCGCACCGTGGAAATAGGGGATGTTTCTCAACTTCAAAATCTTGTCGGATTCAAAATCAGAGAGCGTGTGCCACTGTCGGAAATTTTAGACTGCAAGCTGCTGAAAGACAGTTACAGCGAGGGCGAAATTGCAGAAATGGTAGTTAAAGCCGTTCAGAACGGCGACACTTCCGAAGAAACCAAAGATAACCTGAAAGCCGCCCTGCAAGTCAATCAGGCAAATGATGACTACGTTGATACCATGCAGGATTTTGAAAACCGCACCCATGGGCATGGGCTAAACTACCGCTATTCCGAAGAACACCACCTCTACGACGGCGGTGCAAAGACTAAGTGTAAAAACAATATCGCCGCCATTCGGCTGCTAAAAGAATTGCAGGCACAGGGACGCATGGCAACCGCAGAGGAACAGATTATCCTTGCCCGGTTCGTGGGCTGGGGCGGCCTTGCCAATGCCCTGACAGCGGGGAAATCCGGCTGGGAGAGCGAATATGAGGAAATCAAAAGCCTGCTGACAGCGGAAGAATTACAGTCGGCACAGGAAAGCACCCTTACCGCCTATTATACCGAGCAGAGCGTTATCAGCCACGTCTATCATGCTCTGGAACAGTTTGGTTTCCGGGGCGGCAATATCTTAGACCCCGCCATGGGAACGGGCAACTTTTATTCTGTACTGCCGGAGAACATGGAAAAATCCAAGCTGTACGGCGTGGAGTTGGATACCATCTCCGGGGCAATCGCAAAGCAGCTCTACCCGGAAGCGGAAATTCAGGTCAGGGGTTTTGAACAGACAAGCTATCCAGACCACTTTTTCGATGTGGTCATCGGCAATATCCCATTTAACTCAATCCGTGTGGACGATCCCCGATATAATCGCCATAACTTCCGCATCCATGATTATTTTCTGGCAAAGTCGCTGGATCAGGTGCGGCCGGGGGGAATTGTGGCGGTCATCACTTCCAAGTACACCATGGATAAGGCAAATTCCAAGGTGCGCCGGTATCTGGCGCAGCGGGCGGAGCTTTTAGGGGCAATCCGGCTCCCAAACAATGCGTTCAAACAGGTGGCGGGAACGGAAGCCACCACAGACATTCTGTTCCTGCAAAAGCGGGAACGGGAAATCGTACCGGACGAGGACAACAGCCCATGGATTTCCATTGAGGAAAACGAGGCCGGTATCCCTCTGAACGACTATTTTATCAACCACCCGGAAATGGTTCTGGGCGAGATGGTGTTTGACGAGAGTATGTTTGGCAACGAGAAAACCACCGCCTGCCATCCAGTCGAGGGTGACGATTTGAATGAGCGGCTGGAACAGGCTGTTTCCTATCTGGAGGGCGAGTATCACGAAGCCACATCGGAGTACGCCGGGGAAAAGGGCGTATTAAAGGATTCCCTCCCCGCTGACCCTGCGGTGCGCAATTTCAGCTATGCCATACGGGATGACGCCATTTATTTTCAGGAAAACTCCCGTATGTATTTGCAGGATATTACAGGCAGAAAGGCAGAACGAATCCGTGGCATGGTGGAGATTACCGCCGCTGTCCGCACACTCATTGACTTCCAGAACCAGCAGACCGGGGATTTGCCGACAGCGGAATATGAAAATCAGTTGCAGGAGCATATCAGGCGCCTGAACATGGTTTATGACCGTTTTGTAAAAGAATATGGCTATCTTAATTCCTACGGCAACGTGATTGCCTTTTCACGGGACGCCAACGCCCCGCTCCTGCGTTCCATTGAACGGGAGAGCAAAACAGAAAAAGGCGTGTTTGAGAAGTCCGCCATGTTCTACAAGGCAACCATCAATCCCAAGACCATGCCGGGGGCGGTGTTTTCGGCAGAAGAAGCCTTAAAGGTTTCACTCAACGTAAAAGGCAGGGTTGACCTTGCCTATATGTCGTGGCTGTACCAGATGCCTGACGGCAGAAAGGCAGAGCCGGAGGAAATCATAGCGGAGCTGGGGGACGCCATTTACCAAGACCCTGACGAATACAGCGGGAACCCGCTCTCCGGCTGGCAGACCGCAGGAGAATATTTAAGCGGCTATGTCAAGGATAAGCTGACGACGGCAATCCTCCGGGCGGAGGAAGAACCGGAACGGTTTACCCGCAATGTGGAAGCCCTGCGTACCGTGCAGCCGGAGCCGCTGACCCCGCAGGACATCAGTTTTTCGCTGGGAACGCCGTGGATACCGCTGGATGTCTATCAGGATTTCATGTATGAAACCTTTAAGACGGCTGATTACAACCAGAGTGGGCGTTTTGCGGTTGCGCTGGAGTTTTCCAAATTCAGCAGTGCGTACTTTATTTCAAGCAAAAGCGCGGAAAAAGCCTCCGTGACAGTCAACCAGACCTACGGCACCGGGCGGATGAACGCCTACGAGATACTGGAAGCGTCCTTAAACCTCCGGTTTGTGGAGGTAAAAGACCGGGTGGACTATGTGGACGAGAATGGCGAGGATAAGGTTAAATACGTCCTGAATAAAAAGGAAACCATCCTTGCCCGTGAAAAGCAGGCGCAGCTCAAGGGGGAGTTTGAACGCTGGCTGTTTGCTGACCCGGAACGTGGGGCGCGGCTGACGAAACTCTATAATGACAAATTCAATAACCTCCGTCCCCGTGTGTATGACGGTTCTGACCTTGTTTTCCCGGATATGTCGGAGGATGTCCATCTGCGAACCCACCAGCGGGATGTAGTCGCCCACGGCCTTTATGGGGACGGCAATCTGCTGATGGCCCATGAAGTAGGGGCTGGCAAGACCTACGCCGCCATCGCCCTCGCCTATGAACTGAAGCGGCTGGGCAAGGTACATAAGCCCCTGTTCGCCGTTCCCAACCATCTGGTAGGACAATGGGCGGACGCCTATATGGAGCTGTACCCCAATGCCAATATCTTAGTGGCGGAAAAACGGGATTTTGAGCGGAAGAACCGCCGCCGCTTTGCAGGACGGATTGCCGCCGGGGACTATGACGCCATCATCATGGCACATTCCAGCTTTGAACTGATTGGGCTGTCCAGAGAACGGCAGCTTGCGGCGATGCAGGCGGAGCTTGACGCTGTGACTGACGCAATCAGCGAGCAGAAAGCGAAAAATGACAAGGACTGGTCCATGAAACAGATGCAGATATTCCGAAAGAACCTCCAATTCCGCTATGACCGCCTGTTTAACGCAGACAAGAAAGATGACATGATCAACTTTGAGGAACTCGGCGTAGATGCTTTAATCGTGGACGAGGCCCATGCCTATAAAAACAATTTCTCCTATACGAAAATGCGGAACGTGGCCGGCGTCAGCGGGGCAAGCAGCCAGCGGGCGATGGATATGCACCAGAAATGCCAGTACATCAATGAAATCAGCGGCGGCAAGGGTGTGGTCTATCTGACCGGCACGCCGGTGAGCAATTCGATGGCGGAGCTGTATGTCCTGCAAAAGACCTTGCAGCCGCAGGAACTGGAACGCCGCGACCTGCTGATGTTTGATGAATGGGCGGGAACTTATGGAAAGGTGGTGTCCTCCCTTGAAATCAAACCGGAGGGCAACGGCTACCAGATGAAAAACCGCTTTTCTCAATTTCACAATCTGCCGGAACTGATGAATATGTTTGCCATGATTGCAGACATCAAAACGGCGGATATGCTGGACTTGCCCACACCAAAGCTGAAAACAGGCGGCGTTCAGGTCATAAAGACCGCCTGCACCCCGGAACAGAAACGGATTGTCATGGAGCTGGCGGAACGGGCGGAAAATATCCGTGCCGGTGCAGTGGACAGCAGCGTGGACAATTTCCTAAAGCTGACCCATGAAGCCCGCCTGCTTTCCACCGACCCAAGGGCGTTAGACCCCACCCTGCCGGATGACCCTGATACCAAGTTAAATGTGTGCGCCCGAAACGTGGCACAGATTTACCATGATACGGCGGAACAAAAATTGACGCAGCTTATCTTCTGCGATCAGGGAACGCCTAAATATGACGGCAGCTTTAACTTCTATGAAGCGACCAAGGCGGCGCTGCTTGCACAGGGCGTAAAGCCGGAGGAGATTGCGTTCATCCATGACGCCAAGACGGATGTCCAGCGGGAACAGCTATTTGAAAAGGTGAAAACCGGGGAAATCCGTATCCTGATGGGCAGCACCGAGAAGATGGGAACCGGCATGAACGTGCAAAACAAGCTGATTGCCCTCCACCATCTTGACGTACCGTGGCGGCCCTCCGACTTAACCCAGCGCAACGGGCGCATTCTCCGGCAGGGCAACGACAATGAGGAAATCTCTATCTTCAACTATATTACGGAAAACACCTTTGACGCCTATTTGTGGCAGATTTTAGAGCAGAAACAGCGGTATATCAGCCAGATCATGACCGGCCGCTCCGCCCTTAGAACCTGTGAGGATTTAGACGAAACCGTTTTGCAGTATGCTGAATTTAAGGCGCTTGCAACTTCTGACCCAAGGGTGAAAGAAAAAATGGAGGTGGATAACGAAATCAACCGTCTGACCGTGCTGAAATCAGCGTGGCAGACACAGCAGAACGACTTGCGGTTCAATATTACCAAGCATTACCCGGATGAAATAGCGAAAACAGCCCGGAAAATAGAGGGCATGGCCGCAGACATCGGCACTTATGAAGAAAAGCGGCCGGAAGAATTTCAGATGGTCATTGACGGAAAAACCCATGAGGAACGTACCAAGGCGGCGGAGCATTTCATGGTGCGTTCCCGTAAGCTGGGACGGCAAACCGGCGATACCCTTGATATTGGCGTTTATGCCGGGTTTAAGGTCCGGCTGCTCCGTAACTGGGGCGGCGGTGTAAATATCCAGCTTTGCGGGAAATGCACCTACCAGACAGATATGGGGGATTCGGAGCTGGGGAACATCACCCGTATCGAAAATCTGGCACAGCGTATTGCCGAGCATAAAAAGGACGAGGAGATCAATCTGGAAAACTTAAACCAACAGCTTGCGGCATCAAAAGCGGAAAGCGAGAAGCCTTTTACGGATGAGGAACGGCTGGCGGAACTGCAGCAGAGAAAGGTGTCGCTTGACCTTGCGCTGGAATTTAAGGAAGATGGCGATGATGTGATGGCGGAGGACGGCGGTGAGGAAGAACCAACGGACAGTACAAATACGCCCGTGGCGCCGAGACGCCCGCTTACGCTGGAACAACGGCTCTATCAGAAGCTGGCGGAGTTCGCCGCTCCCGTTTTGGAGGGCAGCGCCTACTGCATGAAGCTGAAAGCGGACGGCTTTGAAGATTTGAAAATCGAGGCCATTGGCGCCGGGTACAGTATTGCCCACTACTATGACCGAAACGGTGACGCCATGCGCGACCCTGAAATCACCTTTACCATTGATAAGGAAAACCGTTCCATCCGCCCCACCTCGTTCCTTCAGGACGATAAGGGGATTTTTTATGAAACGGAAACCGTTTCGCCCGCAAAAATAAAAGATTTGGAGCTGTTCATGAGCGAGTGGTTTACCAACATCAAAAATCAGGGCTTTGAGCCGGAGACGGTTAAGACCTACGGACAGGAGGAAGAACAGGATTATGAAAGATAGGAGGGATTTCCATGAACCATGATATATCCCCGGAGCTGACCGCCGCCTTTACAAAAAGGGCGGCGGCTCTCGGCTTTGAGATAAGAACCGCCTTTGCAAACAGTGATAAAGAACTGTGTCTGATTGCCTATCAGGGACAGGCGGAGGTGTGCCAATTTGTGTTGTCTGGGGGTATGCGTTACTTCCCGGACAATCCGCTGATTGTGGAGCGGAAGCAGCTCCACGCACTTCTGCTGGATATGAAGCAGACCCATGACCTCTATGCCGATGCAAGGCCGTTGGAGATTGGGGGGATTGACAAGGAGGACGGCTTCCGGCTGATCTCCGAATTTGGCGATACCCTGCTTGCCGCCAAGCTGGGCAGGGATAACGAGGTCCGGTTTACGACATGGCAGTACGATTACGACCGTGAGGGCGTCCATTGGGGGCATTACTATGAAACCAACTACAAGGGCGCCAAGCGTGATTTTGCCGTCCGCGCAGGGCTGGTGGATGAGAAGCAGCTCTTTACCAAGGACGAACTGGTGGCGCTCCATGACGCCTGCGTGTTCCGTGGGCGGAATGATGATGAAATCAGCTATGAGGATGATAAAAAATTACAGGCTGTCATGGAAAAGGTGGAGGACAATATCCCCAACCTGATATTTGACAAAGAACAGCCGGAACAGGAGGACAGCCATGGAATACAACCAGATTAACGCCCTGTCCAAGCTGGGGGCAAATGATTACGAGTTATGGGAACTCACTATGCCCCGTGAGAAAATCCATGAAATCAGGCAGACACCGGAAGCGGTGTCCGGCGATTTACGGCAGATTTTCGAGGGGGTTTCCCTTACGGATGAGCAGCCGGAGGGAACCTTCCAGTTTGTCCTTCCCCATGAGGACGGCCTGCGGCTTATCCCGGTGGACATGGGGACAGAGTTTGTGGACAGGAACCGCTATAACGGAACCTCTGTCCGTGGCTCACGAGAGGAAATCATAGCGGAGCTGCGGGAGAACCTGAAAACACAGGGTTACAGCCTGCGGCCCAGCGCCGCTTTTGTAGATGTGGATGTGATTGCCACCATGCAAAAAATAATGGAGCATAACACAGACTTCTATCAGACGGATTTTAAGTACGATATGGAAACGCTGCGGGAGGCTGCCGAGGATCGCGGCGGCTACCGCAATTTTTTCTGGCTCACCCGGAAAAACGGCACATGGTGTTTCCCGGAACGGGATGTTTATATCCGCAACACCTATGCCGCCAACACATGGACTTACTATGGAGGAAGCAGGGACGAGAACGTAAAAGCCTTTTGGATTGATATAAAGCGTGTGGAGGGTGATGATAAGAAACTCATAGGCGATATTGTGGAGATGGACTATCAGAAGCATCTTGACTATCTCTGCACCCATTCCTTTGACCCTGCGTATGCGGAGGTGGTGTTCAAAAGTCCCAATGATGTCCGTACCTTTCCTTATCAGGAATATAATGAAAACTGGCAGTCCATCGGCCAGCGGTACGGGACAGTGGAGCGCGTGAAATATTGGGTAGAGAACCAACAGGAATTTGCCTATGCTGTTATCTCCGCCCATGGACTTGTTTGGGACGCCGCAAAACCCATGGAGGTGGATGAATATATCAAGCGGCTGGAGCATGACCGGCTTCATGATTACGGTTATACCGCCGATGATGTGCAGCGCATTGGTCCAATGGACGCTCAAAAGGCGGTACAGAAAGGACTTTGCTGTTATGCCCTGCATAGGGACGGCACACGGGAGTCTGTGGCAGACAGGGAAATGTTTCAAAAGCACCTGTCCAGTTACGGATTATTTGGTATGGAAGCACAGGAAACCAAGCTGTTGCAGTATTTTAAGCAGGACTGTTCCCCGCTTTTTACGCCGGAGGAAACGAGACTGATCTGCGCCCTTGCCATTCAGACTGGGAAAGAGGTCGGACGGGACAGCGCCGGTCTGCTGGACAGCATTATCCATAAAGCGGAGCTGACCATGGGACAGCCGGAAAGCGCAGCTTTGGAGCAGGGCATGGGACGTGACCATACAGAGCAGGAGGAACTATGCAGGGATTCTTAAAGCCTTATCAGGTGGAGCAGATTAAGAAGAAATATCCCGTGGGAACCCGGATTGAACTTGACCACATGGAGGGCGAGCGCAATATGCCGGACGGTCTTTGTGGAACGGTAGAATTTGTTGATGACCAGGGGCAGCTACATATGCACTGGGATAATGGGCGTTCCCTTGCCCTTGTCACAAACGTGGATGACTTTCATATCCTGCCGCCGCAGGAACAGAGCAGCGGCAGTCAGGAACCAGAAACTCCGGCCGCTGAAGAACCGGCCGCCGATTATGAACCCATGAATCTTTATGTGGATTACATCAACGCCAATGTAATGACGAAAATCAACTATGAGCGGCTTCAGGCAGACTATGGCACGGAGGAAAAAGCCTATGCCAAGTCCGTGCTGAACGCCCTGCACCAAGGGCTTTTAGCGGTGTATGGAACGGAAACCTTTGACCGTGACACCGCAGGCGGCTATGTGCTGCTCCCCGGCGTGGTGCAGTCCAAGGATACCGGAGAATTATGCATTGCCCTGCTGGAACTGGATTTGCAGTCCTCCGGCGAGCATTGCGCCACGGATTTCCTGATCCGCTATGGCTGTATCAGCCAGTTTGAGCAGGAAATGCCGGATAAGGTGTGTAAGTTCCTCCGGGAAACCTACGGAGCTTATGACTATGGCTATACCGCCACGCTGACAGATGACATCCATGTGGATAAGAGCAGACTCCCGCAGGCTATGCGGGAGGTGCTGGAGCATTTCAGGGAGCATGAATTCATCCCCTGTGGCCTCAAAAACAAGGAAGCAGCAGAGGAAGCGGACGGGGAACTGGAACGCTGATGAAAAGCAGCGCAAAACCGCTTGTTTAAGTTCCTGCAATTTGGTAGAATAATAACAATAGATTGGAGTTGAGAAAATGGTGGAAACAATTCAAACATATATTTTAATGCACAGGGAAATCCCCGTGGCGGGAATCCGTCTGGACAGTGAAACTGCCTCTGTTTCCGCTGTTGGGGAAATATTTAACCCTGCCCATGTTCCGGTGGGCATCCCTGTGAAAAAGGGGAAGATTGACCGCGCCGCGCTCAATGAATGGTGGCGGGGGCGGGCAATCCCCGCAAGCCGCGCCGGTCTGCGCCATGCGTTGGAGGAACTGCACATCAGTTCCCCGCAGGCGTTATTGGAGAAGTGTCTGGGGCTGTCCCTGTCGGATCAGTATTGGCTCTGCCCCGCCGACAGGCAGGTCTCATGGCATGAAGTCAACTTTTTTGAAAATCCGTTTTCCGAGGATGTGGGCAATATTCTGTTCGGACACCCGTCCAGCGCAGGGGCAGTCAGCCTGATGTCGCCGGACAACACCTCGGATGGATGGCTGAAGAAGAAATGGGCAATAATTGACGGGAAACGCTGCCTGCTCAAAGGTGGAAGCGGCGCGACCCAGCAGGAGCCGTACAACGAGGTACTGGCAGGCAGGATTATGGAGCGGCTGCATATCCCCTATGTCCCCTACACGCTGACCGTGCAGGAGGATTATCCGTACAGCGTGTGTGAGGATTTTATTACGCCGGATACGGAACTGGTAACGGCGTGGTACATTATGCAGACACAGCCAAAGCCCAACCACGTTTCCGTGTACCAGCATTACTTAAACTGCTGTGAAACGCTGGGTATCCCCGGTGTAAAGGACAGCATTGACCGTATGCTGGTGTTGGATTACCTGATTGCCAACGAGGACAGACATCAGAACAATTTTGGGGCTGTCCGAAACGCCAACACATTAGAATGGGCAGGCTGCGCGCCGGTTTATGACAGCGGCACATCCCTCTGGTTTGATAAGCCGTGGACAATGATCAGCGCTCATGCAAAGGCGCCCAGCAAGCCGTTCAAGGCCACCCATGACGAGCAGATTAAACTGGTGTCCTCCTTTGACTGGCTTGACCTTACTGCACTGGCGGGGATTGACGAGGAACTGCGGGAACTGGTAAAAGGCTCCCTCTTTATCGACACGGCCCGCACGGACGCCCTCTGCGCCGCCCTGCGGGGGCGCGTGGAACGGCTGGCGCAGATAATGGATGAACACAGGAGTTTTTACCCGGTGGATGACCACACGGCTGATGTAGAGGAGGATGTGGCATACAGCGGAGAGAAATTGGAACGCTAAATGATAAGGAGGATTGCAGATATGGCAGATGAAAAGCGGAAAGAAACGGATGAGGAACTGATGGAACAGTTTGACGCCTTTGTACGTTCCACATTGCTGGAGGAAGGAAACAAGCTGCGTGAGGAAAAGGGTTATCCCCCTCTTTCAGAGGCAGACTTGGAGGATGTGGATACACTGTCCGCCCTGAAAGAAACATTCGGAAAAAAAGACTGACAATCAATCAAATACAGCGCCGCCCGGAAGTGATGAAAACCACTTCCGGGCGGCGTTTTTGTGTTTGACAGGAGGTGAGAAAAATGCGGATGCAATCACGGCCCATGCCCTTTACCGAGGAACAGATGCAGCAGATTTACAACACGAACCTCATTGATTTTGCCGTTCAGCACGGCTTTGAAATCGAAAAAGGCGACAGGAATACCGTTCATGTAAAGCACAGCGGCGGCCTGTATCTGTTCAAGCATGGACGGGGCTATGTATGCTTTTCAAAAGAGGGTTCCAAAGGCAATATCGTGAACTTTGTGCAGGAATATATGGGCGCCAGCGATTTTAAGAGCGCTGCGGAAATGATTCTGAACTGCCGCGCCTATGAACAGACGGAACATTACATCCCGCCTGTGGAGAAAAAGCCACGCGGTGATCTGGTACTGCCGCCGAAGGACAGGAACTTTGACCGTACCATCGCCTACCTGACCCGTACCCGTGGCATTGATAAGGAAATCGTGTATGCCATGATAGAACAGGGCAAGGTGTATGGGGCAAGAACAGAAAAAAGCGGGTACAGCTTTCATAACTGTGCATTTGTGGGTTATGACGAGGGCGGAAAACCCCGGTACTGTGCCTTACGCGCCCCCAGCGCGGACAGCCATTTCCGGCAGGACGTGGAGAACTCCGACAAGACTTATGGCTTTACCATGGAGGGGCATTCCAACCGTGTGTATGAGTTTGAGGCTCCTATCGACGCCATGAGCCACGCCACACTCTGCAAGCTGAACGGCATTGATTGGCGGGAGGATCACAGGGTGTCGGAGGGATGCCTGTCAGATAAAGCTCTTTACCGCTATTTGCAGCTCCACCCTGAAATCACAGAGATTGTATTCTGTTATGACAACGATGTGGATGGCAAACTGGCGGACGGCACACCCCATAACCACGGTCAGGTGCAGGCGGAGGTTTCCGCAGGCACATTCACGGATTTAGGCTACAAATGTTATATCCAGACTCCGCAGACCAAGGACTTCAATCAGGACTTGCTTACGTTCCGAACAATGCTGCAGGCCGGTCAGGGCGAACCGGAGAAAGCGGTGGAACGATGAGGCCGGTATATGTCTGCCAGCTTTCAGAGGAAAAGCAGGCGGAAATCAGAAAAATGCTGGAGGGGCTGATCCTGCACGGCTGCGGCGGAGACATAACCGAAGTGGAACGTTACTATGGCATGAGCTTTGAAGAAGCGGTACAGAACGGCATGGATTCTAAAATCGTGGATTTAGATTATATCATGGTGTTTTATGCCGAGGAGTTCCAGTCAGGAAAAGAGGATGAACGGTTTCGCCTTGCGGACGCCGCCGTTATCTCCTGCATTTTAAGAGAAGCGAGAAAACATGACAGGGTTCCCGACTTTGTTTATCCGAATGGGCGCTGTGACCAGCAGCCTGCGCAGGATAACGAATGGGAACGATGAAAGGAGAGCTTATGAAAGCAGTTTTGATTTGCGGCGGAGTTATCGCCGGGCTTGTTGTGGCGGTTCTGGTAATCGCCCACGGGAAGCGTGTGTGCCGGTATGCCACCATTTTCATGGATCACTATTGATGTGGCGCGGGCAGACTTTTGTTTTCGCCCTTTTGGGGAGCGGAGCGACCAACAGCCCTCACCGCCTGCGGTGGGGGCTACTTAGTGCCAAAATCTCAGATTTTGGAGTTAAGGCAGGAATAGGGTTGTTAAACAACCCACAGAAACACCGTACAGGCAAAGCCTGTACCCTTGTTAAACAGAAGCTATCGTTGTTAATTTTCGACTAACGCCGAAAGGAGGGCGCCAATGCCAACAAAGACCGACCGGATTATTACATCGGTCTACCTGACAAAAGAAATGTGCGGCCAGATTGACAAGCTGGCTGACCGGGAGCATATCTCCCGCAATGAGCAGATACGGCGGTTCATTGAAAAGGGGCTGACTGTGGACGGCTATACTAAGGATATTGATTTTATCGCCGGGATTATCCGGCAGGAGTTTACTTCTGTTTATCACATCGAGGATATTAAGGCGGTCATGGAACAGCAGACCAGCCGCCTTGCCAAAATGCTGATGAAGTCCGGTAAGCTGGACGGCGCGGCATTTTTTCTGCTTATCAAGGTGCTGATGAACATGGCCCATGACGGAACGGAGGACGAGTTTGACCAGATGTTAAACGAGGCCGTCACGCTGGGCGTGGACTATATGCAGAAAAAGGATTTTCAAATCAACAGCTTTTTGCAGGATACCGATAACCTCCGCAGGCTTGCGGACAAATTGTAGGAGGTGCTTATGGAAAATCGTATCTATATTTTATCCGCCTGCGACGCATGGGCGGGGCATGACAGTATGCGGATTCAGGGCGTAACCACAGATGAAACCATGCTCCATGCTATGCTGGCAGCAAAAATTGTAGCAGGGGAAATGGAGTATGGCGGTTTCTCAGGAGGCGATGCGTATCAGCTTTTCATTCAGGACTTCGTAAATAAGAAAGTCGATTACAATAAACTTCAATATGGATTTGTGCAGACTTGTGAAAACGCACAGATGGACAATCCTCAATCCTATGACGCTTCACTTGGAATTGGGGATGCCTATGAGGAACTTGCCCATGAGAAAGCCATCCATGCGGTTATGTCGTTGGAACTTGATACCCATTCATTTCTTTATTCCACCGTGGAAATCCGCAGCGACAACGATTATCTCTGCTTTCATATTCCGGGTTTCTGTGACCGTGACAGACTGGAAACAACGGACGAGTACCGGGAATTTGTAGAGGGTTTGGACGAGTCGGAAATCAACGTGAACGTCAGCACTTATTGTGTCGGTGAAGGGGAAAGCGAGGATGCCACGGATCAAGAACTGGCGGCAGTTTTAGAATACCCGGAAGAAATTGACGATGAATACGGCATTGATAAAATTCTGGATGATTTTTTCAGCTTTTATTATGAGGCCGAGCAGGAATATTAAGAAGGGAGAAGTATGGATTATAACCATTTTATCGAGCAGATACAAAAACTGATTTTGAAGTATCTGCCGGAACAATATCAGGATGTCGAAATGTCTGTCCACAATGTCACTAAAAATAACAATACGGAGCTAACGGCGCTTTTAATACACCGGCAAGGGGAAACCGTATCGCCGCAGGTTTATTTGGAACCTTTTTTCAGCCAGTATCAGCAAGGAAAAGAAATTGAGAAAATTGCAAAAGAACTGGCGGCCAGTTATTTGCAAAATCAGGATTTTGAGATACCAAATGTAATAGAGCTGGTTTCTGATTTTGAAAAGGTGCAGGCGCTTTTGCGCTTGCAGATTGTCAACAAAGAATATAATAATGATAAAATGTCTGATACACCACACAGAGACGTGGAGAATACGGATTTAACTGCGGTTCTAAGAATCCATCTGCCAACGCAGGAAAACGGAGAGACTACTATCCTGATATCGGATGAGATGCTTTCCGGCTGGGGAAAATCCATGGACGCCGTATATCCGCTGGCATTACAGAATACCATGAAAACAAATCCGGCAAGGATTGACAGTATGCTCCATATCGCGATGACATCGTTGAATCGTTCAATGGGCTATGAAGTGAAGAATTATCATATGGAGCCATATGATCAATATGTACTTTGTAACGCTTCAGGCATGAATGGGGCAACGGTGCTCTTATATCCCAATGTGCTGGATCAGCTGGCACAGGAAGCCAATGCAAATTTGTTTATTCTGCCCAGCAGTATCCATGAGTGCATTTTAATGCAGGATACGGGTGAATTAGATGCCAAGGAACTTCAGGCGATGGTTATGTCAGTCAATCAGTCGGAGGTACCTCCAGAGGAACGGCTTTCTGATGCAGTATATTATTACGATAAGGACGAACACAGTTTAAGTATGGCTACAAACAGGGAAGAAACAAAGGAATTAAAAGAGAAACTGTCACAGGCAGGCGATATAAATATGGAGTGTGATATGGACTTGGAAAGAGAGGAATGACATTGAAGCAGGCAGAACGTTATACAAAGCTGGCCGCATTGGCAGGAAACAGACCGTTAGACTGTTCCTATCATGCGGCCTTTTATCTGCTCTCCTACGAGCCGGAAATTTATGAGGCTGCCCGGAAATGTGTCACGGTAGACGGTATTGAGTTTGCAAAAGTCAAACGCCTGACCAAAGGCTTTGACGAGACTTCCCGGCAGCTCATTGACATTGCCCATAATCTGTTCTCGTGGACGAGTAAATGCAAGGTGACACCCTTTGATATTTCCCGATTGGGCTACCCTTACATGGAACTTGCCTGCACCGCCTGTTATATTGCCGCAGGACAGATGGAGATTGTGATTGAACCGGAAACAGACAGCTTAAAGCTGGATGACAAGCAGTACCAAAAGACACAGAGGCTCCACGAGAGAATGGAACGCCTTTACGCCAATATGGAAATAGCCGGAGCGGAAGAAAACGCTCTGGAACGCTGAAAGGAGGAACTTGTGATAACAGGAGTGATTAAAAATCAGGTCAGAGGAGGAACGCTGGTTGTGACACTGCCATGCAGCCTTTACGATTTGCGGGATCACCTGGCAAGCATTGGCATCACAACAGAAGCTAAGAATCTGACCGTAACCGGCACGGAAAATATTGAAATCCAGCTTGCGGCAAACGAACCCATGGGCGGCGTGGTGCTGTCCAAGCTGGCGCAGGACGATACGCTGACAGGATTGAATGTGGCGTGTCAGGAAATCCGTAAGAACTGCCCCTATGGGTATGAGGAATTTATGGATATGCTATCCCCCAAAAAAGATGTGCTAAGAGACAGATTCCATTTTTATCAGCAGTATTGCACCACACCGTCCAGCACTGCCACCGGCGTGAAGTATCTGATAGAAGAAGCCGACCGCTACCGTATCACCATGGAGAATTACACCCGCGCGTGTAAGGCGGCCGAGGACGAGGAATACGAACTGCCAGAGGACAACGGCTGGGAACGCTGATAGGAGGTGACGGCCTATCTCTATCCTAATCTACAAGCAGCGTTTCAAAAACCCGAATTACAAAAGCACGGTCAGCAAGAACTATGCCCATATCCGTTATATTGCCACCCGTCCACGGGTAGCGAAAAACGAGGGCATGAACCACGGTCTGTTTGGAAAGCTGGCACCCGGAGCTGTCACCTCGTTTGAGGACTGGCGGGACATCGCACGTCTGGTCTACCAAAATTCCAAGAAGCACATTACCATGTACCGCAGTGTGATTTCTTTTGATGAGTCCACCGCCGAAGAACTGCTGCTGACCAATCAGGCAGCGTGGCGGCGTTACATTGACAACCATATCCTGACGATTGCGAAAAAGAACGGCATACGGGTGGAACATCTGCAATGGGCGTGTGCGCTCCATAAGGAGAAGAACCACCCCCATATCCATGTGGTGTTCTGGGATAATTCCCCGGAGGCTACAAAAATCAAAAACCCCTTTACCCCGCCTGCCGTTCCAAACGCTATCCGCAGGCAGATGATAAAGGATACGTTCCCGGACAAAATCCGGGCATTTGGCGAGGAAAAGAACTTCGCCGCCGCTGAACTGCGGCGGCTGGGTGACGGGCTGGTGGACGAGTTTGAGCGCCATATCCGGCAGCTTGAAAGCAAAAAGTATAAACGGCTCCGAGAGGAATATGATTCCGAGGACGAGATTTCCGACACCTTTGATTTTGGGGATAAGGTATTGAATGAAACGGCTGACCGGGTGTTCAAAATCAAGGCGGCTCTCCCGGAGCATGGCCGGATTGCTTATCAGCTTTTAACGCCTGCGGTGAAAAAACAGGTAGATGCCCTGATCCAATATCTGTTGAAAAATGCCCCTCCTTTACAGGAGCAGAAGGAGGCTTATGTCCAAAGTAAAATGAAAATGACTCTGCTCTACGGTGGGAACGAGGACTATCTTGCATCCATGAAAGACAAATTCAGCACGGAAGCTGACAAAATCATTGCGAACCGTATTTTAGGTATGGTCAAGACCCTGAACCGGCTGGACGGGGAAATGAGGTCGGCCGAGTACCGCCATGACCGGCGACAGTTTTACATGGAAAATATGCTGATGGAGGCTCTTTCCATGCTGTCCGGGCTGACGGACACAAACAATCAGCAGTTTGAGGACGAGTTGAAAACGGGCGGCGGGCTGTCCAAGGAGGCAAAAAAAGAGTTATATTTGAAGTATCAGGACAAAGGCTACGAGCATTGACCCCGCCGCTTTCCGGCCGGGACGTTCAGAGCCGGAAAGGAGAACCATGTATCCCAAGCAAAAACAATATTACAATGGGTGCGGCGTTGCCGGTCATGGCAGCGCCGCATTTTACGAATATCCCCAAGACCACCCATGCCGGGGCTGTCCCTATCAGTTCCCCGTGAACGCCCCAAGCTGTACCATGGGGAGCAGGCCGCCCGACTGTGCGTGGCACTTTTATAAAAAGCTGATGAAACGGAGGAATGAGATTGAAAACAAGAGTTGAATTTCTGGAGGATTTCTTTGACCGGCTCCGTAAGGCAGGGTTCCGGGTAGAACCACTGCCGGACGGCGATCTTGCCGCCGAGGTCTACATGGGAAATCCCCTGCTGTGTGTCATCACACGGGACGGCGAGATTATCTATGAGACATATAACGCCGATAACGCACGGACGCTGGAACAGGCCGGTGAGGAAACCCGCAGGGCGCTTGACTGCCATGTGCAGCCGCCCTTTGCGGATATGGAACGCATGGAACCAATCAATTTGACGAGCGGTTCCTACTATAAAGTGTTTGAGAGCGCCGCCGTGGTGCTGCTCTGCCGCAGGACAACGTTGTTCGGCTATGAGTTTGTGACCTGTCAAAAGGCCGCACCCAAGCACAACAGCCGCCGATTTTACCGGGAACAGTATTTCTATGACCCTGCGGCGGCACAGGGCAGCTTTATGGAGCGCAGCGGTCTATGCCTGCAAAGTCCCCTGCAATTTTCCACCGGGGAACTTCGGCTGCTGGTTTCCTGCTGTGCCAGATGCGTGATGCTGGATAATGAACTGGACGCCACCGTGGAGAACCGGATCAACACGCTCATGGCAAAGATAGAAAGCTATCTGCCCACAGAGCAGGAACTATCGCCCCGGCACTGTTTCCAGCGCGAGATTGAATAAGGAGTGTGACCTATGAAAAGTAAGACGGAATTTTATAAAGCATTTTTTGAAGCAGTTGAGAAAAAGGGGTTTTCCATCCGCCCGCCGTCCTCCCCTGATTATGTGGCGGACATCTACCACCGGGAAAAGCCGGTTGCCTTTTATTCCAAGCAGGACGCCATCATCAAAAACCCCTTTGTGGAGGTGGATGAAAAACAGATTGCCAAACTCCAGAGCCTTGCCAAGACCACCGCCATTGCCTGCGGTATCTGTTCCGACAAGCCCTATGACGATGCACTGACCGGAAAGGAACAGGGCGGCGCGGTCAGGATTAACGAGCATAACGGGGTGGTACTGGCCTGTAAGCAGCATCCGATTTTTGATTATGTGCTGTCCACCTACCGTAAGGACGCCGAGCATGGAAACGCCGCCATACAGCGCCGGTATTTCTATAACAAAGAGGCCGCCTTTGAGGACTTTGCCCTTAGAAGCGGTCTTGTGGATGAAAAGAAGCTGTTTTCCGAGACAGAACTGAAAATCCTCCACGCCGGTCTTATCAAAATGCGCACCGTGGACAACGACTTAAATCAAGATGATATGGACTCGGTGGCGGCGCTGATTGACCGAATTGAGGACATTGTACCGGAGCTTTCCAAAAAGGAACGGGCATTTGACTTTACCAAGCTGTTCAGCCAGATTGAAAACGCGCTGGAACGATAAAAGACCCCGCCGTCTATGGCGAAGCCTTTAGGATTTCATCAATTTTGCTATATTCAAAATGGCGGCAGCTTTTTCTTCAGGCAAGAGCCGGACAGTTTCCAAAAGATCACGCTCAAATTCAGTAGGGTACATAACTTCCCTATTCTTATTGAGAAATTCCGCTAAGGTAACGCCCATGCTGGAAAGCAGCTTTTCAAGCACCATTACAGACGGCTGGCTCTTGCCCTTTTCAATACTGCGGATATAGTTTTCCGATACATCAGATTCCTTTGAGAGCTTATAGACACTGTATCCCTTTGTGGTGCGCAGCTCCTTAAAACGTGTTGCCAAGTCCATATTATCACCCCTTTGCATATTTACTATTATGGGTGATAAGGAAACAAATTATAATCCAATAATACTTGTTGAAAATACAGATATATTGTTGTAGTATGGTAAGTGCTGAAAAGAAAAAGGCTCCGCCCTATGCGGCGAAGTCTTTACTCTCGGAACTCAAGGAGTTTGCATGGTGCAATGTTCAAAGCCCTTGCAATATTAAACAGTATCTCCATGGAAAATGGCCTGATAATATTGGGGGCTTCAATCGCACTTAAATGAGAACGGCTGACACCTGACTTTTCAGCAAGCATTTCCTGCGTCATCCCTTCCCGTTTCCGGTAAAATGCAATGTTTAACCCTAACTCGATATAATAGTCTTTGTTTTCAAATGCAATATGATTATTCGGCATCTTAAACCTCCTAACCATATTATTTTACCCGTTGCAATGAAAAGCATAAATTATTTGAGGTAAAGCGATTGCACTACCACATAAAGCAATATATAATATAACAGAAGATTGGGAAAAGAAAACGGCCCCGCATCCTGTCTGCGGAGCCGTCAGTCATTATCCTTTTCAAAATCGGGCTTGATGACGCCCTGCTCCTGTTCCACCTCGTTGATATGCTTTAACAGCACATATTCGATGTAGTTTGTCAGGGAACGGTGTTCCGCAGTTGCCAAGGCTCCTATTTTGTCAAAGACTTCATCTTCCAGACGCAGGGTAAATACTTTTTTGTTCGTAGCCATAGATATATCCTCCACTTGATTGGTTAGATATATTGTATGGTAGTTTTTATACTTAATATACTGTCACTTGACAGGTAAGTGATATCATTTTATTTAAAAAGAAAAGGAGAGTGAAATTATGCACCAACAGCCACAAGGCGAATCCATATGGGGAACTATCAATACCTGTGTGGAAATTGCCCTCAACATTTATGAAATCACCGCCAAAGATAAAAACGGCGTAGAGCGCACCGGCGTGATGGCCCGGAGGGATACGGCGAATCTTTCTCCCAAGGCGGCCAGTATGGGAACACAGGACGGCGACTGGCTCTGCTATGACGAGAACACAAAGGACATTCCTATCTATGAGACACTTCAGCGCAGAATCGAGCAGTGCAAAAAGGTGGAATCCGCCGCCTTGAAGCAGATGGAGGAAATCAAGCGGAACGGCAAGGTATCCCTGACGGATTATTTCGGAAAGTGTGCTCCGCCCACAGAGTCTCCGCAGAGCGAGGTGTCGGACGCGCTCCCCATCTGCAACGGCATTTATTTTACGCAGGATCATGAAAACATGAAATTTGCCGTCCATGAGGTCGTGGCCGATAACTTTATGACGCCTATCGCTGCTTCTTTCGGACAGAAAAAGGGCGAGTATCTGTTTTACGAGCTGACCAGCAGTGCCATTGCCTTGAATGAACTGAAAGACGTGTTTAACGAGACAGAGGCCCTGATTGTGTCGGAGGACAGCCTGTACGCCACTCTGAACCGCCGTTTTCCGATATATGTCTCCGCCTATAACGAGCTTGTGCAGCAGGAAAGCCGGATACCGAAGGTGGACGCCCCTGACAGCCTGTTCCTTGCCGTGCAGTTGGAGACGACCAAGAATATGACAGAGGAAACGGCGCAGGACGGTATTTATGAGCCGGACTTCAACGAAGAAACCGGCTATGAGATTGAACCTTGAAGCGGTGTTGTGCGCTGACAGCCTTGATGTTCCTGCTGTGTCTTTCCGGCTGTACCCGGCAGAATATCTCTCCGGTGGCCGGAGAAAGCATGACGGCGGAGAAAACAGCAATAACAGAGGAAAGTCAGACGGTGTATCTACCGGTCGGAACAGCAGAAAAAGAGGATTGCGCCCTTTGTGGTGAGCATAGCATATGGGGATATTACAGCAGGCTGGACTCCATCGGGGTTCTGAACCTTGCAAATGGGACAATCAGTGACTTGCGGATTTTTGAATACGAGGATGACGGCACACTCAAAGATAATTCCGGGCATTCCAGTATGCTGATGGCTGGTGACGGGGATGGACGCTTTGGGCATATGATGGTTATGGGCGGCCGTGGCATCTGCGATTTAAATCTGTCATGGGACGAGGGAAAAGAAATCACGCTGAAGGAAATCGCCCCGCTCTACTGCCGGGACTGTATGGCTAAGATTGCAGAACTGGACAAGAGCTGGGCGGACGAATTTCCGGATGGGAAACGCTGTCCCTTTGCCATGATTGATTTTGTCACAGGGGAGATTTATTCCCTGAACGGGAAATGCACGGCTTGTTTTATTCGGGATTACTACATGAATTTTGAGTTTGGGGACAGGGAGATTGACGGTATTGTTGTCTATACCCCGGAACGGTTCCCAAAATAATAAGAAAATGAGAGGATAGATTTGCAGGATAAAGAAACAGAAAAGTATATGCGGAGGCTAAAAATCTATGGAGTGCGGGATGGGCAAGGGACTCTGGCGCCGCAGCTCCGCTTGCAGGGAAAATGGCTGGAGGATTGCGGTTTCCTGCCGGGGAGCTATATTGAAGTGAGCTGTTCGGAGGAAACGCTTGTCATCCGCAAGGCAAAGACCGTCCGTGTGCTGGTCGCCGGTTCCCGCTCCATTACCGCCTTTGACCTCTCCCCTTACATTCCATCGGACTGCGGCCTGATTATTAGCGGCGGCGCAAAAGGAGTGGACGCGCTGGCCGAGCAATATGCGCTTGCCCATGGCATAGAAACGATGATTTTGAAGCCGGATTATGAGCGGTTCGGCAGGGGTGCTCCACTCAAACGCAATGAAATTATGGTACAGCAGGCGGACAGCGTGCTTGCCATATGGGACGGCAAAAGCCGGGGAACCAAGTATACAATCGAATATGCAAAAAAGCAGGGAAAGCCGGTTCAGGTAATAACCCTGACTGATGAAAAGCAGCCATAAAGTTTAATGGGGCATATCTTCCGCAGTGGAGGATATGCCCTGTTTTTTGTTTGTTGGAGGTGATTTTTTGAAACAAGTCTATATCGCAAGCCCCCTGCGTGGGGATTACGATACCAATATCCGAAACGCCGTAGAGTATTGCCATCTGGCAACGGAAAATGGTGTGCTTGCACTGGCTCCCCACATTATTTTCAGCCAGTGGTGCAATGATACTGTACCCGAACAGCGGGAACAGGGGTTGAAGCTGGGGCTGGAACTGTTGGCCCACTCCGAGGAATTGTGGGTGATGGGAAAGCAGATCAGCGAGGGTATGCGCGGCGAAATAGAATTTGCCGCAGCGCATGGCATCCCAACATTCTATATGCGGAACCCGACCGCTCCGCAGTATTACCCAATCAGCCCGGACGGAAACTGCCTGCTATCGGAAAGCGACTGTATTCCGAACAGCCGCAAAGAGAATTATGAGGGACAATGGATCATCCTTCGCCATGAGAATCTGGCAGAGGAACACCGAATCCCGTTAAACCAGCTATGGCTCTGCACCCATGGCCCCGGCTGCCCGGCCATCCACAAATTCAGCGATACCATTCATCTGCTCCACCCAGTTGACCGGGATCATTTTGCAATCGCAAGGGGCGAAGTGTATGGCGTTGCAAAGCCGGAAACGCTGGAACGGCTGACGGGACTCTACCCCGCACTGGGGGAGAACCTGACGGCTTTGCAGCCTGTGGCGGAGCCGGATGAGGACATGAGCCGATGAAGAAAAAAGAAAAACTGATTCTAAGCACAGCCCTAATCTGCATTGGCAGTATCTTCAACCTGTTCTTTACGGCGGCGCTCCACGGGCTTTTGTCAAGGGAGTATGACACGCTGACCCTTGTACCTCTGTTCCAGTGCATGACCGGACTGTTTACTAAACGTCAGCAGCTTTTGATGTTTCTTTCCTTTGAGGGATTTATCTGCCTGTGCTGTGTCCTCTTTTGGGTGCAGAATGACCGGCCATATCAGAGCGATTTAATCAAGGTGGCCGGGGATATTTGCACACCGGCCCCGGTCGGGCAGTTCCAGCATGGTTCTTCCCGCTGGCTTAAAGAAAATGAAAAGGGCAAGACCTTTCGGACACAGGACATTGACCCTGCAAACCCGGTCATCAAAATGCTGTTGGACACAGGATACGATGATCTGCCATTTATGAAGCAAAAAGCAGAACACGGGGATACCGGGCAGGAGGACGCGGCACAGGACAAGGCTGCCGTTCCCATGCTCGTTCCTATAAAGAACAACGAGACAAAGGAGGACGAAAATTTTGAAACGGTATCTTATGACGTTGCGGCTCCTGATTTAAGCCGGGAGGAAAAACAAGCGGATCAACCAAAGGAGGAACCGCATACAGAGGAACAAACGGTCAAGACCGCCGAGGGCAGGAAGAAAAAACTGCCTGACCCTTATAAGCTGTTTGACAGCGGCGGCATTGTGGTGGGCATGGAGAAACACGGGAATACGGAAAAGTTGTACTGTATTGGGGACGATACCCACACCCTGACCATCGGTGCGACACGTTCCGGCAAAACCCGGTGTCTGGTGGTGCAGTCCATCTGCTCCCTCGCTCTGGCCGGGGAAAGTCTGGTGGTCAGCGATCCAAAGGCCGAGCTTTACGACTACACCGCAGGGTACTTAAAAAAACTGGGCTATGAGGTAATCTGCCTTGATTTCAAAAACCCGGAGAAAAGCACACGCTACAATCTGCTTCAGCCGGTAATCGACGCGGTAAGGGAAAAGGATATGGAACGTGCCGAGATGTACGCATGGGATATTACTAACATTCTGGTGGGCGACAACACCTCAAATGAAAAGATTTGGGAGAATGGCGAAAAATCCACGATAGCGGCGGCAATTCTCTGTGTGGTGGTAGATAACGCCAAACGGCCGCAGTACCAGAACCTCACAAACGTCTATTGGTTCATTGCGGAAATGAGCAAGTCGGTGGGCGGCAAGTCCCCCATGAGCGAGTACATGAAAAAGCTGGACAGCGGCCATCCGGCGCGGGCGCTCATGTCGATTGCAGAGGTGGCGCCCAGCCGCACCAAGGGCAGCTTTGACACCTCGGCGCTGACCACGCTCCGGCTGTTCACTTCCCGCTCTGTTTACTCGATCACCCATAAGAGTGATTACAATATCGCGGACATCGGCAGGAAAAAGCAGGCGCTGTTCCTGATTCTGCCGGATGAAAAGACCACCTATTACCCAATTGCCAGCCTGATGGTATCCCAGCTTTATGAACTGCTGGTGCGGCAGTCGGATATGCGCGGCGGCCGTCTGGAACGCCGGGTTAATTTTGTCCTTGATGAGTTCGGCAATTTCACGAAGCTGAACGACTTTACCAACAAACTGACCGTGGCGGGCGGGCGCGGGGTGCGGTTCAACCTGTTCCTGCAATCCTTTGAACAGCTTACACAGAAGTATGATAAGGAAACCGCCGCCATCGTCAAATCCAACTGCCAGACATGGATTTATTTACAGGCGGACGATAAGGAAACCTTGCAGGACGTGTGCGACAAGCTGGGCAAATACACCACCTCGGCTTACCAGCTATCCAGCCAGCACGGGCGGTATGTGAACCCAAGCAGCTCCCACAGTATCAGCCTTGTGGCGCGGGAGCTTCTGACCACGGATGAGATACGGCGGATCTCCCGCCCCTATCAAATCGTAATCAGCAGGGCGCACCCTGCCATGATGACCGCCCCCGATCTGTCCCAGTGGCATTTTAACAAGATGTGCGGGCTGGGCGGCCCGGAGCATAACCGAAAGGTACGGGAGGCCAGAGAAGCGGCGCGGCCTGTCATTTCCCAAAAGACAGGAGAAATACCGCTGTGGAATATCTGGGTGTACTACACCAAGGACTTGCAGCTTAAAGAAGCGCAGCAAAAGTCACAGGCGTTTGCTTCTCAGGCAGGCGCAATGTTTTCATCCCTAAAGGGATACAAAAAAGGAGGTTCAGACAAGAGTGAAGATGACGATTAAAAATGGAATAAGCAAATTGAGGGCGGCGGCCGTAACCGGGTCAGCCGCTCTTTTCATGCTGGCAAACAGCACCACGGCATATGCGGCCGGTATCTCCGACAGCCAGATTGCCAAAGGCACGGAAAAACTTATTCAGGACGCCACCACATGGCTGATGGTACTTGCCCCGGTTGTGGCGGGGCTGCTGATCATCTATTTCTGTATCAGGCGTTCCGCTGCTGATGAAATGGATCAGAAGAAGTGGAACAACCGCATTGTGGTGGCGGTGGTGTCCTGCATCGGCGCGGTGCTGGGCAGCGCCACCCTCAATATCATCATCGGCTATTACAAATAAGCCGGTGCATTTTACCCGTGAGAATCCGCAGGAAAAGCCTGCGGTTTTTCTATATCCAACCAAAAATTTCAATCAAAAAGGAGAACAAACGCTATGAAAAACATGATGAACAAGGTATCTACAAAGGTCAATAATCTGGCAGTCAGAGGTTATGTCAAGGGCTTGCAGGCGAGGGATAAGGTGCGCGATATTCTGACACAGCAGTCCGGCGAGGGATTTGTGGACACGGCCTTAGTGCGACACGTTTCTATCTGAAAAGGATAGGCATAAAAGCAGACGGCTTTTAGAGAACTGATAACCCGATGGACGGAATGAGGCGGTAACGCACCGAAGCGTCCACACTGATCCTCCGATTGGCGGTCCCGCATACAAGTGTGGGACGGTCAAAAGCTCGGTAAAGTCGGCAGAACATACCCGCAGGCGTGGTCCTCCATGCCGGGTATGGATATGCCGGGTGTCGGATACTCATGGCGAGAATGTGGCCTGCAAAAATCAGGCGGCCACTGGCGAACTTCTGAATGTACGGATCTGTCCCCATGTGGAAACGCATGGCATGATATACGGGGATAAGTAAAAGTTGAGGCTATGAACATCCCTGTGCTGTTACAGGCGGCACGGCAAAGGCTGTGTATCAGGCCCATAGGAAGCGCCTAAAAGTATCAAACAGATAGGGTTATCGGAACGTGGAAAGCTGGCAGCGCCCATGGCAAGGGGCTTGTACCCCGATGGGGCGTTTCACGGCGAAAGCGGCAAATGCCGTATAAGCTGTGTTCATGCCGGTGAGAGCAGTGCCACAGTACCAAGGAAGCGGTGATAACAAGCCGTGGAGGGATAGGCACGAGTCACGCCTTTGCGTGATGGAGCGCCGTGTGAAGCGAAAGTTTCATGCACGGTGCGGCGTGGGGGAAAATCCGGCGATAACGTCAAAGGATTACCTATCACGATAAAATTCTGATTTCTGTTGTGGTCGGCGCTCTGCTGCTGGCGGGGTTGTATATGCTCTTTAAGGATACGATTTTGCCCACATTGACCGACCGTATTAAAACGCTTTTCGACTACAAAGGTTAATGACTGCGGCATGGCCGCTCTGCATGGCGCGGGGCGGCCGATTCTTTTT
The DNA here is from genome assembly GCF_022440595.1 of Enterocloster sp. OA13. Taxonomy (NCBI): domain Bacteria; kingdom Bacillati; phylum Bacillota; class Clostridia; order Lachnospirales; family Lachnospiraceae; genus Enterocloster; species Enterocloster sp. OA13. The sequence goes on from NZ_JAKNTF010000001.1 coordinate 649,546, forward strand.
TAGGAGGAAAAAACAACATGAAAGTAAATGCAAAAATCACGGCACGGTTTGCGAATACGGGCAGGCTGAAAGCCATTGCCACGGTCTGCCTTGACGGGAAATTCCTGATTACCGGGGTGCGTGTGGCAGACTGCACAAAAGGGCTGGCGGTGTTCATGCCCAGCCGTCAGTTGAAGAACGGCGAATATAAGGACATCTGTTTCCCCATTACCCCGGAACTTCACAGGCAGATTAAAGATACGGTGCTGGAGGAATATCAGAGCGGCGAGGTACAGCCAGAGCCGGAAACGGTTCAGGAATCCCCCGCAGTGGATGAACCACAGTCGTAAGCGGCGAACAGAAAATGCCCGGTGGGGCAATGGTTCCCACCGGGCAGGGAGGTGATTATTTTGGAAGTAATCCTTGTGCTGCTGATCGTAGCGGTGTTAAACGGCGCGGTGGCATTCATTGACAGTATGCTTGCCGACCTCGTTCCCATGACGCTCCATGCAGACCAGTACATGACTGCGGCTGGTGGCGGCAGCATGGTGGATGTGCTGTTTGAAATCCTGCTGGGGTTCGGCGTATCGCTGATTATCCTGAAATTTCTCAAAAAGGGCTTTGAGTGCTATGTGATGTGGACGGACGGCGACCCGGACAGCGAGCCGGTCCAGCTTATCATCCGGTTTGTGCAGGCCATCGCCGTGGCAGTCTGCTTCCCGGTCATGTACGGCTGGCTTGCGGACATCACGGAGAACCTGACGAACCAGCTTATTACGGCAATCGGCGCATCCACCAATTACGACTGGCAGGCGTGGGTAAGCGGCCTGTCCTCGGCGGGGCTTGTGACCGCCATTTTCGGGCTGGTGTTTGTTATCTGCTATTTTATCCTCTATTTCCAGTTCCTCATGCGGGGCGTGGAGATTATGATCCTGCGGATTGGTTTGCCCCTTGCCTGCTCCGGCCTTTTGGACAACGACAAAGGCGTGTTCAAGACCTACCTGACTAAATTTTTCCAGTCCACGGCGGCGGTCATGGTGCAGATCAGCCTTTGCAAGCTGGGCGTGGGTATGATGATGAATGTGGGCATCAACCTAAACGTCTTTTGGGGCATCGCCTGTCTGGTGCTTGCCATCAAGACGCCGAAATTCCTGTCAGAATTTATGGTTCCCACAGGCGGGGGCGGCGGTATGGTCAACAACATCTACCACTCGGTCCGTCTGGTAGGCATGGCAAAAAATATGATGAAGTAAGGAGGTGGCGGCATGATTACGCTTGATGATATTTCCACGGCCGTCATCGTCCTGATCCGGGCGGGAGCCGTGTTCCGGTTTATCTACTGCATGGTGCGGCTCCAAGGAGCGGAGGAAGAACAGACACAATTCAAGAAACGTGCCAAGAACACCGTGCTGTTTTATGTGCTTGCAGAGTGCATCTGGCAGATTAAAGACATTGTGTTCTATTATTACGGAGCATAGGAGGCGGCGATGAACGAAATCAATCTTTACATCCCTACCGGAGTCAAGGCAGAAAACGAGCTGTTCAACGGGTTCGGAAAACGGGAGCTTTTGCAGAGTGCTGTCGGTTCCCTGTTCGGCTGCGCGGTGGCGGCTCTTTTATGGCTGGCTGCCGGAAATGTGGCGCTGACCGTTGTGGCGGTGCTGTCCGGCGTTTTTGGCAGCGTGATGATGTGTACCAAAGACCAGAACAACCAAAGCGTGGTTGACCAGATCGGCAACATGGCCCGGTTCTGGCGCAGCCAGCAGATTTTTCCCTATCGCATGATGGACGAGTGGGGAATGAGGAAAGGAGAATAACTTTTGAAATTTCTTGACCTGTTTGCAGGAATCGGTGGATTCCGTAGAGGTCTCGAAAGAAGCGGACATACCTGTGTCGGTCATGTCGAAATTGATAAATACGCAAATAAAAGCTATATGGCAATGTACGAGCTGGAGGCCTGCCCTTATGGGATGGACTCCAGCTTAAATTTTTGTAAAATGTGCAGTGCGGAGGTGAGGAAAGACTGTGACGGAAAAACGTGTAAAGGCGAATGGTACGCCAAGGACATTAAGCAGATCAGAGCAGGAGAAATTCCAAAAGCTGAAATCTGGACTTTTGGGTTTCCTTGTACCGACATTAGTATCAGCGGCCGAATGGCAGGGCTTCATGGAACAAGAAGTGGACTCTTTTTTACAGTTGTTGGTCTGCTCAAAAGCACGCCTGCCGAAAATAAGCCCCGATACCTTATCGTTGAGAATGTTAAACATCTTGTGTCAAGCGAAAGCGGCACAGCTTTTACCACCGTTCTCTTTGAACTTTGGGAAGCAGGGTATGACACAGAATGGTGTGTTGTCAATTCCAAGGACTTTCACACCGCCCAGCACCGGGAGCGCGTGTACGTTGTTGGACATCTTAGAAACGGAAGTGCCGGAAAAGTATTTCCTCTCGGCCGAACAAACCCTGCGCCTGTTAAAAGACTCATAGACGGAAAGCAGGGAAAGCGGGTTTACGACCCGTCCGGCACGTCCATTACCCTGTCGGCAAACGGAGGCGGTTTTGCCGGAAGAACCGGTCTGTATGCTGTGGAACATCAGATACCGCCCTGCGCCACCTTCATTGACCTGTCAAAAAAGCCGCAGTTTACGGAAAACGCCCGGTGCCTGCGGGCAAGGCAGTATTCCGGGATCGGCAATTTCAAAGGGGAAACCTCCGGCGTTTTTATCTGTGAGGGGCACCCGGACTGTGTGAGGGCGGTCATTACCCCGGACAGGCTGAACAAGCGGCAGAACGGCAGGCGGTTCAAGGAGCCGGGGGAACCCTGCTTTACGCTTACCTGTCAGGATCAGCACGGCATTTTAATCTGCTGTTATGACGAGGGGCTTCCCATACGGGAGGCAAAAGCGGACGGCTATACCACGGCACACCATGGGGATGGCATCAATCTCGCCTATCCAAACAGCACGGTCAGCCGGGGGCGTGTGGGGAAACAGTGCGCCCAAACCCTGCTGACAGGCGGGAGCATGGGCGTACTGCTGTGCTACCGCATCCGCAGGCTGACGCCGAGGGAATGTTTCCGGCTCCAAGCCTTTGATGACTTCCTGTTTGACCGGGCAAGAGCGGCTGGAATCAGCGATGCCCAGCTTTACAAGCAGGCAGGCAACGCCGTCACGGTCAACGTGGTCTATGAAATCGGGCTGCGGCTGGCGGAGATTGGGGGCGGTGCATGAAATTTCAGGTAATTTATGCCGATCCTCCATGGGCGTATCAGGTCTATTCCAAGAAAGGTCGGGGGCGCAGCGCGGAAAACCATTACCACACTATGAGCAAAGAGGACATCTATGCCCTTGATGTGGCGGAGATTGCGGCGGAGGACTGTGTCCTATTTCTATGGGTGACATTTCCCTGCCTTTTGGAAGGCTTAGAAGCAATCCGGCGCTGGGGATTTACTTATAAGACACTCGGCTTCTGCTGGGTAAAGCGGTGCAAAAAGCAGACGGATAAATGGTTTTGGGGATTAGGCTTTTGGACAAGAGCCAACCCGGAACTGTGCCTGATTGCCACCAAAGGCAGACCAAAACGTGCATCAAAGGCCGTCCACTGTATCGTGGACACGCCGGTGGAGCGGCACAGCAAGAAACCGGACGAGGTACGCCGCCGCATTGAGCAGCTTATGGGAGAGGTTCCCCGTGTGGAGCTGTTCGCACGGCAGAAGTATGATGGCTGGGTGTGGCTGGGTGATGAAATTGACGGACTGGACATACGGGAGGCCATTCAAAACGTGAAAGAAATGGAGGGATAAATTGAAACCAGAGGAAGAATTGCTTGCCCGCCTGATACGAACTGCAAGGGCGGATTATGAAAGCATATGGGAAAACGCATCCTTTTCCACAGAAGATGTGGAGGAAACGGCGCAGAAACTCACTGTATGCAAGGCATTTTTAGAGAATATCGAAAACTTTAAGCCGAGCTTTCCTAAAGAAACGGCTGTGTTTTTGTTCTATGAGAAACCTATTTCAAAACTGTACGAGGATTTTACAAGACAAGGCTTCAATATGGCGGATATACTTGCCGAAACACTCAGTGACCTGACCGTGGGGCTGCGGCGCGAGGTAAGGGCACTGCTGGAACAGGAAGCCGAGCCGCAGGAGGACAGCGATGATCTGGAACGCTGACAGCGGGGAGCGGTTTGTTGCCGCCCTGCTGTTGGCACTCTTTTCCAGTCTGCTCTGCAACATGGCTCTGCGCTATTACTTAAAACGGGAAGAACTGCCGCCTACCGCCTACATTACCGTGGCGGTGGTGGCAGTCTTTTTATGCCTGCATGGGTTTTCCATGGAGGCGCTGCGCTCCATCCTGCTGTGCCAAGTGCTGATTATAGCGGGTGTCTGTGACGCTGCTACTTATGAAATACCGGACTTCCTGCATCTTTTGATTGCTATGGCGGGGCTGGTGGGGTTCCAAACCCTACCGGCCCTGCTGGGCTTTGTGCTGGTTCCCCTTCCATTTCTGATTGCCGCCGTGAAAACGGACAAAATCGGCGGCGGCGATGTGAAGCTGATGGCGGCCAGCGGCTTTGCCCTCGGCGTGACAGGCGGTGTCTGGATGATGGTATGGGGGCTGTTCATGGGACTTTTATGGAACGCTGCCTTTCGGCGGGAAAAGCCGAGCATTCCCCTTGCGCCCTTTCTGGCTTTTGGCTGTTTTATGGTGCTGTTGTCAACTTAAAATTTTGAATTTGGAGGAAAACGTAAATGAAAAAATTACTGCAAAACCGTATCGTGGTGGGGCTGGTCTGCATTGTGGTGGCACTCGTCATCTGCTTTGGACTGACGCCCATGTTCAACGACGCCCTGAAATCCAAGGTGGAGATTGTGCGTGTCAGCACAGAAATTAAAAAGGGCGATGAGATTACGCCGAAAATGCTCACCACCGTGGAGGTGGGCGGCTATAACCTCCCCGGCAACGTCGTTTACAGAGCCGAGGACGTGGTTGGTAAGTATGCGAATACCGACCTTTACAAAGGCGACTATGTGCTGGAAAGCAAACTGTCCGACACGCCCCAGCTTAAAAATGAGTACCTGACCGGGCTGGACGGTACGAACCGGGCGATTTCCGTCACAATTAAATCTTTTGCGGCTGGTCTTTCCGGTAAACTGGAACGGGGCGACATCGTTTCCCTGATTGCAAGTGATGTAGGAGAAGCGAGACAGACCCTTATTCCCGCCGAACTGCAATATATGGAGATTATCGCCACCACCGCCAGCAACGGCACGGACAACAATGTTCAGGAGGAGCCGGAGGACGGCGAGGACGCTGAACTTGCGTCCACCATCACTGTCCTTGCAACCCCGGAGCAGGCAAGGCTTCTTGCAGAGCTGGAGCAGACCGGGAAGCTCCACGCCGCTCTGGTCTATCGTGGCGGCAGTGAGAACGCACAGAAATTCCTTGACGAGCAGGACAAGGTGCTGGAGGAACTGTACCCCGTGGAAACAGAAGAAACCGAGGAAAGCGAGGACGTTTCGGGTGAAAGCCAGAATACAGACGGCGCACCGGCACCGGCTCCCGGTGAAGCAGCCGACACAGGCACAGAAAATGAAGCAAAAGAATAAGGGAGGGCGGTTACGATGGAACAGGACAAGGTGAATTGTCCCAAAGGGACAAGAGAAGGTCCCCTGGGGGATAAAATTTTAGCGGTCATGGGCAGCCCCGGCAGTGGCAAAACCGTTACCGCCGTCAAGCTGGCGGCGGCCCTTGCGAAACAGAAGAAAAACGTCATTGTGGTGTTCTGCGATCCTTTTACACCGGTCATGCCGGTTATGCTACCCCCGGATGCGGTCCACGACATTTCCTTCGGAGAACTGCTGACCGCGCCGGGGCTGACACAGGCCAATATCCTGAATGCCTGCGTTCCCGTGCCGGACAGCGAGTATATCAGTCTGCTGGGATATAAGGGCGGCGAAAGCCTGATGCAGTACCCGAAGATTACGCGGGATAAGGCTGTGGAGCTGTTCGTGTCCCTGCGGTATCTGGCAGATTACATCATTCTGGACTGTGCCGCCGTATTTGAAGCAGACCCGGCTTCCTTTGTGGGGATTGAGATTGCGGATAAGGTGCTGCGGCTGGGAACGGCAAACCTCAAAGGCATATCTTACTTCCAGTCCCATAATCCCATGCTGGCGGACAGCCGTTTCAATAAAGAACGGTTCCAGACCGCCATCGGATGCCTGAAGGTCGGGCAGGATTGGGAGGCTGTGTCCGGGCAGTATGGCGGCGTGGATCGTGTGCTGCCCTATGTGGCGGAGCTGGAGCAGCAGGACAATGAACGGAGATTGTTCCAGCCGCTTCAGGCACAGGAGAGCGCCCCGTACAGCGTGGAAATCAGCCGGATTGTGGGAGAACTGTTTGGACTCCAGACGGCGGCCATGGGAAAGGAAAAGCGCACGAAAGAAAAAGGCACCGGTCCGTCCGTTTCCCCACAGGCGGCAAAACCCGGCAGAGCAAAAGGCGGCCTGAAACTGCCCTTTTCAAGAAAGCGGGGCGAGTTCTGATGCTGGAAATCCGGCACATAGAACTTGCCGACGCCAACGCCTATGTGACCGAATACCACCGCCATCACAAAGCCGTGCGGGGACACCGCTTTTCTTTAGGCTGCTATCAGGATGGGCGGCTGTGCGGTGTTGCCATTGTGGGGCGGCCACGGTCACGCCGGATTGACCAGCACGGCACGGTGGAAGTGCTGCGGCTGTGTACGGACGGCACGGAAAATGCCTGTTCCAAGCTGTACGGAGCCTGCCGCCGTGCGACAAAAGCGCTGGGCTACGGCCGACTCATTACATACATTTTGGAGAATGAGAACGGTGCAAGCCTGCGGGCAAGCGGTTTTTCCTACTGCTATACCGGCCGTGGCGGGAGCTGGAACCAACCGGGCAGACCGAGAGTGGATAAGGCTCCGGTCTGCCCCAAGCAGTTGTATGAGATTATGCTGTGATGTCAGTGACTTCTAAAATATAATGTGGTAAAATAAAATCACAGAAAAAATAGAATTTGCAATGAGTTGCATCAAAACCTTTGGATAATATGTTTCATTGTGCATTATATTCAAGTGCCCATTGTTCAAGAGCTTTCAAAACGGGAATAAACTTAATCCCAATTGAGGTAAGTGAATACTCGACTCGTGGAGGGACTTCTCGATATACTTCTCTGTGAACAAGACCATATTGCTCAAGTGTTCTCAATTCTTTTGTTAGATTTGCTTCCGTGACATTGGGCATCTTACGTTTTAATTCGCTAAAACGTAGGGTTTGCTGACTTAAGAAATAGATAATAACCATTGTCCATTTACCATGTACTATTTTTTGAACACCGGCAAGTGGACATTTTTCTATTGCTTCACTGTAATCTTTCATGATAATCTCCCATACTACTAAAAAAGATAGTACCTATTAAATAATAACGTACTTGTATATAACTACTGTATCAAATATAATTCGTAATGTAAATAAGAAATAGAAATATAACAGATAGCGGAGGTTTATATATGATTGTTACAATATTTGGAGCAACTGGAGGAATTGGTAAGTGGGCTATGAAGCACGCATTAGAAAGAGGCTATGAGGTACGAGCATTTGTGAGAAATCCCGCAAAGGTAACAGCTTCTAATGACAATTTGAAAGTTGTACAAGGGGAATTAAATGATGAAAGTGCGGTTTGTGAGGCTATACAAGGTTCTAACGCAATTATTTGGTGCGTAGGGATTCCAATGAAAAGGAAGTACGAGACAATGACATCCCTTGAGGGGCATAAAGTGTTGTTAAGTGCTATGAAAAAAACCGGAGTGAAACGTCTTATTGACTGGGGAACACCAAGTGTACCTTTTACTAAAGATAAAAAATCATTTATAACAGTAGTACCTGGAATATTAGCTGAAATAGCATTAACACAGGCGAAAAAAGAAATGGTTCAAATAGGAGAACTGATTGAGAATACTGATTTGGAATGGACGATTGTCCGTTTTATGGCTCCAAAAAACGAACCATACACTGGTAAAGTGAAAGTCGGATTTGGAGATGTCAAAATGAACTTTGCAATTTCAAGAGAAGATATTGGTGCGTTTATGGTAGAACAGGTGGAAGATAAACAATATCTCCACTCAATGCCAATCATAGGAAGTTAAGGTTAAACAATTATACTTTTATAAAGAGCAGAGAATCTGAAAAGGTTCCCTGCTTTTCTTTACCCAAAACCGAAAGGAGGAACCCGAAATTGCAGGAAGCAATTAATATTCACAACATTGGACTGATGGGCGGAGAAATCCGCCTGCGTCCATTTCCCGAAATCTTGAAAGAGGTGCAGGAGCATATCACCAAGCACTATGCCAGCACCCTGAAAGACGACCCGGACGAGAGCCGGGAGCTGATTAAAAGCTACATTCAGAAATACCTTGAAGCCAATCGGATTGGTGTTGCCGACACGGAGCCGGATGAACTGTGCGAACTGATTTACGGCGAGATGACCGGCTTTTCGTTCCTGACAAAATACCTCTACCGGGACGATGTGGAGGAAATCAACATCAACCAGTGGAAAGATGTAAAAATCACTTATTCCAATGGGGACATTCTGCCGAGCAAGGAGCATTTCAACTCTCCCCAGCACGCCATTGACGTAATCCGGCGTATGCTCCACAAGTCCGGTATGATTTTTGACAGCGCACAGACCATCGTGGTAGGGCATCTGTCCAACAAAATCCGTATTACGGTTATGGGGGACGGCGTAATCGACAAGGACAAGGGGCTTTCCGCTTCTATCCGCATTGTCAACCCCCGCAAGCTGACCAAGGAGCAGTTTGTGGGCTTCGGCACGGCGACCGCCGAAATGCTGGATTTGCTGGCGGCCTGTTACTGCCACGGCGTTTCCATGTGTATCACCGGGGCGACTTCCAGCGGAAAGACCACCCTGATGTCATGGATTTTGGGGCAGGTCCCCTATAACAAACGTATCGTCACGCTGGAACAGGGCTGCCGGGAATTTGACCTGACGATAACAGACGAGAACGGGAACGTCCTCAATAACGTGGTTCACCTTGTCACCCGCTTTTCCGATGATCCCAAGCAGAACATCACTCTTGTGAAGCTCTTAGAAACCACGCTGACCATCAACCCGGACTGTGTGGCCGTGGCGGAGATGAAGGGCGCCGAGAGTATGCAGGCCATCAATGCCGCAAATACCGGCCATGCGGTGATTACCACGATTCATGCCAATTCCTGCGCTGATACCTATTACCGCATGGTGACGCTGTGCAAGCAGAGTTATTCCATGGATGACGCCACCCTCATGGGGCTGGCGACCAAGGCGTTCCCCATCGTGGCCTTTGCCAAAAAGCTGGAGGACAACAGCCGCCGCCTGATGGAGATTTGCGAATATGAGTATCTGCCGGATGGCAAGCAGCGTATGCGCACCCTGTTCCGGTTTAACATCACGGACAACAGAATCGTGGATGGAAAACCGAAAATCATCGGCCACTATGAAAAGATGGAACCGCCCTCGGAAAGCCTGCTCAAACGCCTGCGGGAAAATGGAATGTCCTACACGGCACAGCAGCGGCTTTTCAGCGCATAAAGGAGGTGTGAGCTATGGGCATGAGCCTTGTCGCAATGAAACAGCCCTATCTTTTACAGGTCATGTACGACGATGAACCGTTAAACCCACGCACCGATTATGATAATTTCGGGCGTATGGTGTGCTGGCACAGCCGCTATAATCTGGGCGATGAACACAGCTTTGCCGATCCCAACGACTTTTTGCAGGATTTGGTCCGGCGCACAGTATCAGAATACGCCCTGTTTGAATTTGTGCGCTCCGGCAGAGCGCCCACCACGGAGCTTAAATTTGACCGTTCCCGTAACGGCTGGGAGATTGGCAGCTATGACAGCTACTTCAAGAAGTGGTATCATGGCGATTTTTTTGAGGGCAGTCTGGAAGCCAATAAAAGCGAGGTAAAGGACAGCCTGATTGAAACCATGTCTAATGCGGAGCTGATGGAGATTGCGGGACAGAAGAACATCATCCTGCCGTTAAATCTCTACGACCATTCGGGGCTGAGTATGTCGGCATCCTCGTTCCTTGGACGCGCCCAGCACGCCGAATGGGATTCCGGTCAGGTGGGATTTATTTACGCCACTGCCGACAATATCCGTGCGGAATATGGGAACTGCTCTGCACAGAGCGTGGAAAAGGCAAAGGCACTCTTAAAGTCCGAGGTGGAAACCTACGATTACTACCTGTCCGGCCAGTGCTACGGGTTCCGGCTTTATGAGAATGGAGAAGAAGCGGATAGCTGCTGGGGGTTCTTAGGCGCATTTGCTGATGTTCTGAAAGACATTGCCGGTAATCTACCGGAAAGCCATCGGGACATAGTTGACCATTTGCAGGAGGTGTCCGATACCGTGACCCGTGAAAAAAGCTATGAGGACTTTGTGGAAGATTTAGAGGAAATGGAGGAAGCATAAATGAAGCGGATAACGATAGAGGAATTAAGAAACATGAAAGGAAAAGAGGGTCTGATCATTCAGGGGTGTGGCGGGGACTTAAACGAATGGGTGGATGGTATTAACGGCCTTTTGACAGAGGCTGGAATCCTGCTGACCGGGGATGTGTTCCGTAATATTTCTGTATTTCAGAATGGAGAAGTAACCAGCCTGCTGTTTCACATGGATGATGTGAATCTGGATATGGGGAAACTGGCAGTATGGAGGATAAAAACACATGAGAATTTTTCCGGCACATGGCTGAGTGATTATCTGGACAATTATTTTAACAGAGATGAAACAGAGGAAATGGAGGAAGAACGATATTGACGATACTTGTAACGATTGCGTTTTTACTGGCGGTAACGGGCAGCTTTCTCATGCTCTCGTTGTCGCCCTTTTCTTTTTTAGAGGGGCTTGCCGCCTATGTGCAGCCGAAGAACCCCTCCATGAAAAGCAAGATTGAGAAAAGCCGGAAGAATAAGCAGCCGAGGGGCTTAAAGCGGTTATTGCTGGAAACCAAGGAAACCCTGCGTGTCACGGGAAAGTCCGGGATGTTTACCGTGCTGTGTATCCTCTCCATGCTGCTGTTCGTGCTGGGCGTGATGATTTCCCTTACCATGAAGAACGGCTATCTGGTTCCGGTGCTGGCGGTGGGCTTTGCCCTGCTCCCGTTTTATTATATTAAATTTACAGCGGGGCGGCACAAAAAGCAGATCAACACAGAGCTGGAAACGGCGCTTTCCATCATCACTACCAGCTATCTGCGCGGCAAAAATACAATTCTTCGTGCCATTGAAGAAAACCAGCCTTATTTGAATCCGCCCGTGGCAGAGGTGTTCCGAAATTTCTTGCTGCAGGCGAAGCTCATTAACTCCAATCTCAAAGAGGCGTTAGAGCAGATGAAGCCTGCCATTGACAATGCCGTATGGTGTGAGTGGATTGACGCGGTAGTGGCGTGTCAGGACGATTACAACTTAAAATCCACCCTGCCGCCCATTGTATCGAAACTCAGCGATATGCGGGTGGTGTCGGCGGAGCTGGACTTGCTCCTGTTCGAGCCGGTAAAAGAGTATATTACCATGATTGTGCTGCTGTTAGGCAGCATTCCGCTGATGTATTTCTTAAATGCCGAGTGGTACAGGACACTGATGTTCACAGAGTTTGGCAAGGTGCTTCTGGCAGTCTGCGGTGTGGTGCTGTTTATCTCCATTGCCGCTGTTGCCAAGCACACCCGGCCAATCGAATATAAGAGATAGGAGGTGCTTTGCATTTGCAGAACATGATTTTACTGTTGTTTGCCCTGTTCTTTTCGCTGGGGCTGTATCTGATACTGGCGGCGGTGTTCAAGGTGCCGACCTATAAGGCGACCAAGGCGGTGCTGGGAGCCGTCAAGAAGAATAAGAAACAGGCAAAGAACTCTGACGCCATCATTACGGAGCTGGCGGCAAAGCTGGCAAAAATCCTTCCCATGGACGATTACAAGCGCCGCAAGCTGACTGCCACCCTGAAATCAGCGGAAATCCCCATGACCGCCGAGCAGTATGCGGCGGAGGCTTTGGTAAAAGCCGGTCTGGTGTTCCTCTGTGCCGTTCCCTGCCTGCTGGTGGTTCCCATCATTGCCCCGGCCTTTGTGATTATCGGAATTGCGGTGTATTTTGGCGAAAGCACCAAGGCGGACAAGAAAATCACAGTAAGGCGGGAGGAAATTGAATATGAGCTGCCCCGGTTCGTGGCAACCATCACGCAGGAGCTTCAGGCCAGCCGTGATGTGCTTTCCATGCTGGAAACCTATCAGCGAAATGCCGGTGCCGCCCTGAAAAATGAACTGGCAATCACCGTGGCGGATATGCGTACCGGCAACTTTGAGGGGGCGCTTACCCGTTTTGAAGCCAGAATATCCAGCGCACAGCTTTCCGATGTGGTGCGTGGGCTGATCGGTGTCCTGCGTGGGGATGACGGAGTGGCGTTCTTCCGTATGCTGTCGCATGATATGAAACAGCTTGAATTGCAGCGCCTGAAAAAGCTGGCTCTGGAACGACCGCCTAAAATCCGCAAATATTCGTTTATGCTCCTTGCCTGTATGCTGCTTTTGTTCATGGGCGTGATGGGCTATCAAATCCTCGGCACGATGTCGGGGATATTCTAAGGAGGGAGGACTATGCTTCATAAGATACTTAAATCCAAGCGGGGCGAGGGTTACATTGATGTGGCGATTGGGCTGCTGTGCCTGATGCTGGTGGTTGCCCTTGCCGTCAGCTTTCTGCCGGTATTCACCGTCAAACAGCAGCTTGATATATTTGCCACCGAGATTGTCCGTCAGGCGGAAATCGTAGGCAGCACCAACGTGAACAGCCGTATCAGTGACTTGAAAACCGAAACTGGACTTGATCCCTCTATCCGCTGGGACTGTGATTATTACAGTGGGAAAAAGGTGCAGTTAAACGGCGACATTGAAGTGACGCTGACTGAAACCGTGGACATCGGATTTTTCGTCTTTGGCTCATTCCCTATTGAAATCACAGCCAAGGCAACGGGAAAATCTGAAGTCTATTATAAGTGAGGTGGAGCCTATGAAAATTAGAAAAATCCTGCGGGAGAAAAGAGGCGAAGCCACCGTCCTGACGGTTGCCCTTATTTTGGGGCTGCTTCTGCTGATGTGCGCCATGGCGGAGTTTTTTCGGCTGGCGGTTATTGTGCAGGGCGTCCGTGACGGACTCCAGCAGTCGGTCATTACCGTGGCAACCACCAACTATGACGAAACCTATAATGGTTTGCGGGAGGGATATTCCGGGGGCTATGTGCTGTCCGGCGATAGCTGGCGGGAAAACCTCGACTATGATGACGTGCTTGCCCGTATGGGTACGCTGCTGGGTGCGGATATGGGCGGCGACACGCTGACGAAATGGCAGCCAGAGGGATATGAATACCGGCTGTCGGGGCTGGAGGTAGAAATCCGCAACACGCCCCTGACGCCGGGAAACACCAGTCAAAACTTTGAGGCGGACGCCCGGATCACCATTGAAATCCCCCTGTCCTTTGGTTGGAACATGGTCCCGCCGCTTCAAATGGAAATCCGAACACGGGCGGCCTATATGCCTAAATTCTAAGAAGATTCTAAGATTTTGGGAAATGTCTGGACGCGCAGGCAGATTCCCCTTATAATGGAGTCGGGTAAAGATAGCATTTGGGTAAATAGGGCTGAACTGTTCATCCAATCATGAAAGTGAGGTCCACTATGAAAAACGAATATAACAAAAAGAAACGCATTACCATTATCACCCTTTCCGCTGTTGCGGTCTGCCTTGCCGGTGGTCTGTTCTGGTACATGGGAACGCTGGGGAATACCCAGCCGCCCGTGGCACAGACCGAGAGCCAGCCGGAAACGGAGCCGACCGTCATAGTGCCGGAAATCCATCCGGAGACTACACAGGAACCGAGCGCACCGGTATCAGAGACGATATCTGCACCGGAGACAGAAGTTGAAACGGAGATAAGCTTTGAGCCGGAGACGACGGCCGAACCGGAAACAACCTCTGAATCGGAAACAAAATCCCGGAAGGAACCGGATAGCAGCCGTGTGCCGAAAACTGTGACCGGAGATGTGCAGGAAAAACCTTCAGCGGATAAGCCAAAATCACCGATTGAGGCCACACCACCGTCAGAGCCGCCCACGGATACGCCAGAAAATAGCGTGCCGGTGGAGAACCCGGACGCAGACGGCCAGTGCCAGCCGGAGCATACGCCCCAGCCGGAACCGGGACAGCCGCAGGCCGGAGAGAAACAGGATGGGAAGATTTATGTCCCGGGTTTCGGATGGGTAGACGATAAGGGAGGCGGTTCCGAGGTACACGAGGCTCCCAACGCAGGAACCGGCAAACCAATTGGTGAAATGTAAAACAGAATTATGATGAGGGATACAGTTTTTCTGGCTGTATCTCTTATTTTTTTGGAGGTGTAGATGAAAAAATTATACGCTCTTTTTCTGTGCTTTGTGATAGCACTAAACATTGCAGCCCCGGCATATGCGGCTGATTCGAATATTGACAGCGGCGGTGGAAATATGGGGGAGGCAACAGGAGCAAGCTGGTGGTCGCCTGGGCGTGACGGTGTACGGATTACGGTAATCCGTGACAGTGATAATGCCCCGGTGACAGCACCGGTTGATTTTTCCAATGGAGGGAACAGTGATATTACTGTCCATTTTGAAAAGTCAAGTAAACTGTCCTACTGCAAAGGGACAAAACTGGCACTTGATACGGATAAATACAAATGTTTTAGGCCGAAACAGGCCATGCCCTATATTATAAACTCCAAAAGCCGTCCGGCCAGTATTACGGCTGTCCGAAGTTATTTTTGCAGGGAGGGGACGATGCAGGATATTGCCGCTGCCACGGGATTTCCCTATGGGGAGCTGGTTAGTGGGGCATATAAGGTATTGCTGGAGCCGATTGTATATGTCAGATATCATGACATTATGTTTGCAATGACCGCGACAGAGGCGGCATTATATAATAAGATGGTATCGGGAGATTTGAAAAATAATCTGACCAATGTCACGCATAAAAACCTCCCGATGGCAATGTTTTTAGAAACTGCGGACTTAGGGTTTCCGGCTTGGGATGGAGCAATCGATCAGGTTCAGGATGATGAGACTATTATTAACAACTTGGGATTGGGTATCATCCGTTTTTCCGCGCCAGACCCGGAACCGCCTAAAGAAAGCGATGTCACCTATCGTTGCGACACGGAAGTGATTACCTCCGTCCTTTTATCTGCCGGCTCCCAGAAAACACCGGATTCACCAGCGTATGCCCGTTTTACTATCAACGGAAAAACATATTCACACACGGATATTTATATCCCAAAAGGTGACAGTCAGCTTGCATGGGTGAAATGGCGGACGCCAAAAGAGCCGGGAATCATTACAATCACAGTCCGAAGTAACTGTTCTGTCAGCACAAGGACAATCACGGCGCAAGTCGTTACGGTTGATGAGAATCCGCCGCCCGACCCGCAGGCAAATGACAGGAATGACGGCTTTTCCATACCTTCAAAGCCCAGCAAACCAAATATAACCAGCCTGACATGGGGCGAATGGGATTGCTGGTGGCATGAGCATTGGGTGTGGCATAGTGGTGATGAGGACGATGACGGATATTATTGTGACCATGGGTGGTGGCAGTATGAATGGATTCCGTATTCAGCCAGCTTGACCGCCACATTCCAGACCAAACCGGACGAAAAGAACCCTACCGCATCCGGCAGGCAGATGAAAAGCGGATATGGGCTGAACGCCAGCGTGTCGGCACAGGTGCGCTCCAACGCACCCAGCAGTCAGATCACGGGACTTCAGAACGTGGTGGCATACTTCCCTGAATTTAACTATGCGACTTATTGGCGGCTCTTAAAACGCCTGAATACCGGCCTGTCCAGCAGCTTTGAACTTCAGAAAAACAAGTACAGCACCTATGGCCGTCCATCACATTTTTCACCGGTGTGGTTCCCTGATGGGCGCTACACCACCTATGCGGAATGTATCGACGCATGGACGCCCGCCGGTATGCTGCAAATCAACCTGACCGATGATTTGACCATTAAAGATTCCGTTTTTGATGATTGGCACATCGGCCCTGCAAGGTGAGGTGATCCATGGGAAACCGGGCAATTTATCAAATCCTTGAGAATGGCGAGAGTGCTGTTTTTACTTCCCACAACGGGGCAAACGCGCTGTCGCCGCTGCTGCGGCTGGCACAGGCAAAGGAAATACAGGCAGGGCTTGCAGAGCCGCTGACAATCGCCCACATTTTCACCCACTTAGGCGATGACGGGCAGTATCACAATCCGCGCCTGCCGGATGAGGATATGTTTTGCGCTCCTGTGAATCCGGAACAACGCCGCGCCCTTCAGGAAAGTTACAACCACCACAGCGGATATGAAATGCACATCACCCTTGACCTCGATCACGACAACTGCAACCTTTCCTATAACCCAAACTGCCCGTGGTATCGCACCATGGGCAGTTTGTCGATTTCCCTGACGGACGGGCTTGCCAACGTGGAAAGGCTGCTGGAGCATGGGCGGGAACGTGGGATTACTGATTTTTACAGGCTGCTTGCCATCTACGACCGCAGCACCGGCCTTGCTGAGATGCTGGAAAGCGCCCGTGGCTCCATGCGGATGGAGGAATATCTGGATTCCCCGGAAGCAGAGGAACAGCGGCAAAGATACCGGGAGCTGGCGGGCTGTCAGGCAGAGCCGGAAAACGAAGAAATGGAGGAACAATAACCTATGGAGGGACTTTTATTCCCAATTATCATGCTTACCGTCACCCTTGTGGGTGGCGGTATTTTTCTTTTGGTACTGAAGCACCAGAAACCCAAACACCAGAGCGGCGAGGAAAGCGCCGCCATCCGCACGGCACAGGAATTTATCAACGTCCGGGATGTAAAGGATAAGTACCTCTACACCAAGGACGGGCTGGTGCTGACGTTCCTGCGGGTTCACTCGATCAGCATTGACCTGTACAGCAAATCTGAAAAGCACAGCCTGATCCGGCAGCTCACCGCCGAGCTGTCCGACATTCAGTATCCGTTCAAGTTTATGGCGGTGAGCCGTCCTGTGGACATTTCCCCCCTGATTGCGGATATGCAGTCCATGTTAAAGGAAGCAGGCGACAAACAAAAGGAACTGCTCCGGCAGGAGATTTTGCAGATGAGCGGCTATGCGCTCTCCGGCGAAATCGTGGAGCGGCAGTTTTATATCTCCATTTGGGAGAAGCAGGAGGACGGGGCGGAAAAAGACCTGTTCAAACGTGCGGCTCTGCTGGCGGAGAAATTCACCGGCAACGGGATTGGCTGCGATGTGCTGAACGAAAAGGAAATTGTCCGTCTGCTGAACCTGATTAACAATCCGTCCTATACCCATTTGGAGGACACCGAGTACAGCGCAAGCGTACCGACGCTGAAGGAGGACATTTATGCGTAAACAACAGGCAGTACAGGAGCAGGACGTACAGAACAGCGCCCTGCTGAATGTCATCACTCCCGTGGGGCTGGAATTTCAGAAGAACAGCCTTTCCATCGGGGAAAATCTCGGAAAGGTTTATGGCCTGATCCGCTATCCGCAAAAGGTGGAGGTGGAGTGGCTTTCCAAAATCACCAATATCCCCGCCACGATTGTGTCCATTGGCTTCAAGCCGGTGGACAATGCCACCCTGATTTCCGCTATCTCCCGCAGCGTAGTTCAGCAGCGGGGTTTTGCCGAGGGCGCCAAAGACCCGCTTTCCCGCCAGAGGGCGGAAAAAGCCGCCGAGGACGGCGAAAAAATCATTATGCAGATCGACCGGGAGGGCGAAACCGTGGGACTGATGAGCGTTCAGGTATGCCCCATCGCCAAGGACGATAAAACATTCAAAAAGGTGTGCCGCCGTGCGGAGAGCGTGGTCAGCGTGATGAAATGCAAAATGCGGGTGATCCCCAATTTACAGCAGGAGTGCTTCCGCCACTTGTCCCCCTCGTTTCCGAACAGTGGGAAGATGGAAAGCATCTTGCAGAAAATCGTGCCGATGTCCACCTTTGTGGGCGGCTTTCCCTTTGCGTCCAGCGGCTTCAATGACGGGGCTGGCTACTACTTTGCACAGGACTCCAGCGGCGGGCTTGTGATTGTGGATGTGTGGAAGCGCGGCGGCGACCGCACTAACAGTAATTTTGTTGTTATGGGCAATTCCGGCGTAGGCAAATCTACGGCAATCAAGCACATTATCATGTCCGAGTATATGAAAGGCACGAAAATCCTTGTCGTAGACCCGGAATCCGAGTACAAAGACCTCTGTTACAACCTCGGCGGCGACTGGATTAACGCCGTGGGCGGCGCTGGCGGCCGGTTCAACCCCCTTCAGGTGCGCCCGTCGCCCCGTGACGATGAGGGTGAAAAGGAAGCCGACCGGCTCTACCGTGATGAGGGGTACGGCATGAATGACCTTGCCCTGCACATGAAGAACCTTGAAATCTTTTTCAGCCTGTATATCCCCTCCCTGACCGATATGCAGAAAGCCGTGCTGAAGAAGTGTCTGGTGGAGCTGTACCAGCAGTTTCACATCACATGGGATACGGATGTGGCGGAGTTGAAGCCCACGGACTTCCCCGTTTTCTCAGACCTTTACAAGCTGGTAAAGGAAAAGGCGGATATGGAAAAAGACCGGCAGGCATACGCCGACCTTTCCCTGCTTCTCTACGATATTGCCGAGGGTTCCGACAGCTTTATATGGAACGGACACAGCACCATCGCCACGGACAGCCCCTTTATCTGCCTTGATACCAACGCCTTGCAGGAAACCAGCGACAGCATTAAGCGGACGCAGTATTTCAATCTGCTGACCTACTGCTGGGAACAGATGAGCCGGAACCGGGAGGAACGGGTACTGCTGATCTGCGACGAGGCATACCTGATGATTGATCAGAAAGTACCGCAGTCCCTTGTGTATCTCCGCAATGTGATGAAAAGGGCGAGAAAATACGAGGGGGCGTTGGGAATTATCAGCCACAGCGTCATTGACTTTTTATCCGAGAGTATCAAGCAGTATGGGCAGGCGCTTCTTGACATTCCCTGCTATAAGCTGCTGATGGGTACGGACGGTCCGAACCTGAAAGAAACGGCGAAGCTCTACGATCTGACCGAAGCGGAGCAGGAGCTTCTGCTTGCCAGAAAGCGCGGACACGCCCTCTTTATGGTGGGCGCCAAGCGGCTCCATATCAATTTTGAGATTCCGGATTACAAGATGTTTTATATGGGGAAAGCGGGTGGCCGCTGATGGCAGTAGACCCGATTACCGCAAAAATCTTAGCGAATCTGGCGGTGCAGACCGCCACCGATGAGCAGGCGCGAAAACGCCTGCTCATCATCATTTTAGCGCCGGTCATTTCCCTGCTATTGCTGATTGCTTTCATTGTGTATCTGCTCACAAGCCCACTTTCCCTATTTGCGGAGTGGGCGTTTGGCGGGGACGAGCTGACGGCCATTGAATCGCTCCAGCAGGGCTATGGCTATAACCAGAACCTCGGTATTTTTGAACAGGACTATATTGACGGCAGCGGACAGTCCTACGAGGGTGTTACATTTACAGACGGCGGCATGGAAGTGACCTATTACAACCAGCTTGATGAACGCTGGGCAGATGTCATGTACGGCACGTCCAGCACCATTGGGGAAGCCGGGTGCGGCCCCACCTCCATGTCCATTGTTATTTCCACGCTGACCGGAGAAGCACACGACCCCGTAGAACTTTGCAACTGGTCCGTGGCAAACGGCCACCGCTGTGAGGGGAACGGCTCTTATCACAGCCTGATTCCGGCCGCCGCTGCCGCTTATGGGTTGACCTGTGAGAAGAATCTGGACGCGCAGGGCATCGTGGACGCTCTTTCCTCTGGCAAGCTAGTGGTGGTCATTATGAGCAAGGGGCATTTTACAAACGGCGGGCATTTTATTGTCCTGCGCGGTGTGACGAGCAGCGGGAAAATCCTTGTGGCAGACCCGGCCAGCTACCGCCGCAGTGAACAGGAATGGGATTTGTCCATCATTATGAATGAGTCCAACAAGGCCGGAGCAGCCGGAGGCCCTTATTGGGCGATAGGGAGATAACGGAAACGGAGGGAATACTGTGATTTTATATCTATCATCTACCCAGCACACCAATCTGCTGGATTTCACCGGGCGGTATGACCCGGACAG
This sequence comes from Enterocloster sp. OA13, assembly GCF_022440595.1. Lineage (NCBI taxonomy): Bacteria > Bacillati > Bacillota > Clostridia > Lachnospirales > Lachnospiraceae > Enterocloster > Enterocloster sp. OA13. The sequence continues at coordinate 669,777 of NZ_JAKNTF010000001.1, forward strand.
CGATATGCCCATTAAAAAGCTGGTAGGCAGCTATATGCTGAAACAGTTTGTGGTACACGATATGCGCAATTTCAGCCACTTCACAGATGTGGTGCTTGACCGTCCGGCATTTGGGGATGACGATACCGAATTTGCCGAAGCCATTGAAGAATTTTTGACCATGTACCATGCCAGAGTGACGGTGATCTGCGAGGGGCTTACCCCTGCCGATCCGCTCTTTCAGGCGCTCCTTGACAGCGGCGTGGGCAATATCGTCTGCGATACCGAGATTGCCGCCATTCAGCAGGAGATTACCGAGTGCTTGAGTGAAACCGGCATGACCCGCTATAATCCCAAGGAGCGACCAGCGCCGGTGGGCGGCGTGAAATACCGCTTTGACTGCCAGAATATCCGTATCGCAGTGGTTGGCGCCCAGCCGAGGATCGGCGTTACCACAGCGGCCATCAGCCTGTGTCACTGGCTTCAGAGTGTGGGTGCCACGGCCTGCTATGTGGAGGATAACGAGAGCAGGGTTCTCCCGATTCTTGCCCGGAGCTATGGCATGGAGCAGGACGGGGACGGCTGGCGTTTTGAGGGAGTGCAGTACCGCAGGCAGGAGCCGGAAATGCCGGTCAACTTTATTGTACGGGATATGGGCAGTGCAGAAGCGCCGCCACAGGACATGGAGCTGCTGGTTCTGCTCTGTGGAACAAAAGCATGGGAACTTCCACATACGGCCAAGCTGAAACAGACACAGGACGGCAATCATGCCTATCTCCTGTGTCCGTTTGTGTTGGAGGACTCCAGAGCGGATGTAGCGGAAGCATTGCAGGATGATTACCATAAGGTGCTGTTTCTGGACTATCAGCCGGAGCCGACAGACGGAACGGCCAATGCAAAGCAATTCAAAATGATGATAACGAAATATATTGCCGGGGCATGACGCCCCAGCGTTAGGAGGAATTTTTGATGATGACAAAACAAGCCGAGTTAAAGCAGAAAGCCTATCAGAGTGGATTAAAGAGCCGTGCGCTTTCCATTCTGATTTACCTGATTGACCGTTCTAATAAGGACTTGACCTGTTTCCCGGCCATCCCTACCATGGCGGAGCAGCTCCACATTTCCGTTTCCACGGTGAAGCGTTCCCTGCATGAACTGGTGGATGCCGGTTTCATCAAAAAAGAAACCAGATTCCGTGAAAAGAACCGGGGGCAGACCTCTAATCTCTATATCCTTGTGCAGCCGGAGGACGCGCCGGAGCTGACATCCGCCCCGGATATGAAGAATCATGTTGCAGACGTACAGAAAGCGGCAAAGCGGCCCTGCGGGGTGCGGCACATTACCTTTGCGGATATAGAAGCCCAAGAAACAGAGTTGGAAGTAATTACGGAGAAAACCGTTGATACGGAACAACAAAACAGTCAAGAACATTTGTCTGTACTCAATAACAGCACCCCCGTTCACTTGCTGTTTGAGCGGTACGTCCACCATGTGTGGGAGGTGCAGTTTATAGGAAAAAGCACAGGACGGAAATTGCCCTGTGCTTCTCTTTTTACTTACTGGACGGGGGTGGGGTTCAGTTTGCACCCTCCTTGAACTACTCAGTCTAACGGTTTAGAAAAGCGTAAATAATAAATGTGTATTCATAAAACGGACAGTTCCATGCCAAATTGGAAGCACGGGGAATACCACTTCCCATGGGACAAATCAAACTGCGCCAGAGTGTGTTTCATCCTGCGGGCGTGGCCGGTTAATCAGAAACCGCAGCCGGAATATACCGTCCTCCGTCACGCTGTACTGATAGACCGCCTTGTGCTTTGCAAAAAAGGCGGCGATGCTGCGGGTGCCGATGCCGTGGCCCGGTGCGTGGGTGATGGGAAAGCCCTCGCCGTCAAACGCCGCCTTTCCATCGCAGGTGTTGGAGATTTCAACGCAGAAATGGGGCGCGGACACCGCCGTGACTTCAATTCGCCGGGGCGTGCCCTCCGGCAGCTTTTCACAGGCGTGGATGGCGTTTTCCAGTGCGTTTGCAAACACGGTGGAAAGCTCCGTCTCGTCCACCGGCAGCTCCGGGGCCAAGGTCATGCGGATTTGCACCTCTATGTTCCTGTCCCGCGCCTGCTCCTCATAATAGGCCAGCAGCGCGTCGAGCACGGGGCTTTTGCAGTAATGCGTCAGGGCGGTATCGGCGAGCCTTGCGTCCGATTTTCCCAAATGCTCTAAGGCGCCGGCAATGTCGCCCCGTTCCAGCATGGCGGTCAGCGCGTGCAGGGTAAAGCGCATATCGTGGCGGTAAAGCCGAATCTTTTCCTCGCTGCGCGCCACCATGTCCTGTTGGCGGCGCAAGGCGGACACCTGGATGATGAGCATATCCGCCCTGTTCTGACTTTCCGCCATGCGCCGGATGGCGTCGCCCACGCTCATACCGGCGCACAATACAAACAGCGCAGCGCCGCACCAGTAGAGGGGCAGCGAGGGCAGGCCGCGAACCACCTGTTCCAGCACCGCGCCCACATAGGCGGCAAGGCCGCCGGAAAACAGGCAGACCACGGCCAGCGCGGCGATGAGCGCTCCCAGCCCCGCCAGAAACACCCGGAATCCCCGGTTGCCGCTGTGCGCCTCCAGCACGGCGTACACCAGCGTGGCGGCAATGGAGAGGTAGAGCGCCTCGGTACCGTAGGTATAAAAGTTTTCCGGTATGGGCAGGCCAAATAAATAGAGCAGCGGCGGCAGCAGGGAGACGGCGGCGGGAATCAGAACCAGGGCCGCCCGAATCCTCCCGCGGCCCCGCTCCATCCGGCACAGCAGATAGCAAAGGGGCAGCGCCGTAAAGAGGGGCGGAATCAGCGCCGCCACCGGAATGTCCAGCGCGGAGTGGTACATGAGCTGTATATCGTATTCCCAAAGCTGATAGAACGCCTGCAATGCCGTCGCCAGCGTGAGCAGGAGCATGGGCCAGTCCCATCTGCTTTGAATCCCGCCGTAGAGGAACAGGCCCAGCAGCAAAAGGGCGGCGGTCATGTAGGCCGCGGCGGGCATCCCCAGCCGGTTTGCTGTGGTGGCGGTCAGGGCGTCCTCCGCCGCCCGATTGGAGAGCAGCACCGTGGGCGTGCTCTCGTCCGCCGCGTCCTGTGCAAAGACCAGCGTCAGCGTTTTGCCGCCGTAGCCGGGGGGCAGTGTGAGCCGGGGATTTTCCCCGGCCGCTGGAACCTCATAGCCCGCGGGCAGTTCCACCTGCGCCGCGTCCTCCCCGGAACCGGGGGCAGTGGTATAGAGCAGTTTTCCATCCAAAAACACGCTGACCGGCCCTTCCAGTTCCAGCGTGGTATAGCCGCTCTCCTCATAGGCCGGGTTCAGCACGCGGGAAAGGTAGACCGTGCCGGTGATCTCCGCCGACTCTTTGGGGGTAAGCGCTACGCGAGCGCCCGCCTCGTCCAGCCGGTAGATGTCCCAGCCTCTGGCGTCGGTAAAGATCGGAGTCAGCGGCAGTAGTTCCGCGTCCGTCACGGTGTAGGAGTGGAACAGCGCCAGCGCCGCCAACCCCAGAACCAGATAGAGAAGCGCCAGCGCCAACGCCGGGATACGGCGGTTTTTTCTCGTTTCCATAGCTGCTTTCCTTCCCGCCGCCCTCATGGGTTTAACCCCCTTTTCAAAGTAAACTCCAAAAACCGCTCCCGCACCTCGCCGCGCTTTAAGCGGGGAATCAGGATTTTGCCGCCCTCCCGCATCAAAAAGCAGCCCTGTTCCATGCTGTCCACATAGAGCATATTCACTAAAAATGACATACCGACCCGCAGGAAGCGTTCATCCTCCAACAGCGGCGCCGCCATCTCATCAAAGGAGCCGCGCTTTGCGGCGGTGACAGTCCGCTCTCCGCAAAGATAGAAAACGGCGGTGTGGTTCGTTCCCTCCACATAGCGGATGTCGGAGAGGCGGATCAGCGAAACGCGATCCCTTGTTTTCACCGTCAGCACCTCGCCCTGCTCCCGGAAAAGCTTATTCAGCACCCGGTCCAGCTGGGCAAACAGCGCCGCACGTTTCACGGGCTTCAGCAGATAGCCGGACGCCTGCACGCCGAAGGACTCCACCGCATAGTCCGGGGAGCTGGTAAGATAGACGATCACCGCGTCGGGGTCGTCCTCCCGGATGGCCGCGCCGAGGGCAAGACCGTCCGGCTCCGGCATCATCACATCCAGCAGATAGATGGGAAAGCCGCCCTGTGAACGGATACATTCCAACAGCTCGCTGCCGGAGGAAAACGGCCGCAGCTGGGCGGGGATTTCGGGATGGAGGCGGACATACTCAGCGAGCAGAGCCGTCACCTCATTTAATTCCTGTATTTGATCATCGCAGACAGCGAGCTGCAGCATGGGCCGCACCTCCTTTCCTAAATTTCAAGGGGCAAACAGTCAATTTTCGTACATTCAAGTGCAATTTTCGAACAACGCCCCAAAAATATCGTTTTTTTTGCTAAAGTAAAAGTAACAAACGGACAGGCTCCTGTCAAGCCGAATCCGCCCAACAGGAAAACAATAAGGAAACAGTTGAGGGGCGCGCCCCTCAACTGTTTCCGGGGATATCCCCGGAAACAAAACCATTTGATTGAGGTAATACCCACAAGTTCAGCGTGTGGTGTTGCCTTGTGCGAACAGGAGGGATTTGACAATGCGTAAAGACATGAGAAGCCACTGCTTTGCCGAGGACAGTCCTCTGAAGGAGCCGCGGGTGGGTGGGAGCGTCTGGCCGCGCCAATGCTGCCCGGTGTTCACGCCCCGTGCAGCCGCGCTTCCGGAGGAACGGGCGTGCTGGTATTGCAAATACGCCGATTTCCACTTGAAGGAGCGGACGTCATTGGACGTTGGCATCTGCTGCTGGCCGAAAAAGCAAATCGACTGAGCAAGTGTACCTTTGTATGCTTGTATAAAGTAATACTTTATTTTAGCGCGAACCTGCGCATTTTGTCAAACCGAAGCAAGGTTGTCTGCCTTTTACGAAACGGAGGTGTCTGAAAATTGAGCTTGGAACCGCTTGGGTTTTCCGGTGTTCCGCCGGAATAAGAGATATATCCGCCCCAAAGGCGCCGCCTGCCACAAGGCGGCGGAAGCTATAAGTTATAATCGGGAAAACAGAAAAAGGATCAAGAGGAGGAATAAAATTTTATGGATAAGCTGACACGAAAATTAGTAAGCTTCGGCAAAAAGCGCAAGGCGAATTTGCCCCTTGCCCTGCTTTGCATCTGCTTCTTGTATGCCGCGGCAGCGGTATTGGAAAAAGCGGAGCTGTTATGGAAAGCGCTGCGGAGCAAGCAAGCGCGGCGGCTGGCGGCCTGTGCGCTGTCCCTTTGCATGGTGGCGAACCTGCTGCCCATGACGGCCTTTGCCGCAGAGACAGGCACACCGCCGGGAGCAAGCGGCAGCGTGTGCGGTCACGTTCACGATGAAGAATGCGGCTATATCGAAGCCGTGGAGGGCGCTCCCTGTTCTCACTTAAACGAGGACGGTACCTATTCCTGCGCCCCCGTTTTGGACAGCGGCGTGAGCGGGAACGCCACCCCAAGCGACGCGGACTATGTATGCGGCCACGAGGATGGCTGCGGCTATGCGGAAGCAATGGAGGGCGCGGACTGCACCCATTCCTGCGAGCTGTGCGATCCGACGGTTGAAAATCCGCCTGTGGAAACACCGCCCGACAAGGATGCTATTGTCACAGATACATGTATCTGTGACGCCCTCTGTACAGAGGGCGTCATTAACCCTGACTGCCCGGTCTGCTCCGCCGAGGGTGCGGATTTGACTAAGTGCTTGGGTAAAGAGCGGAAGGCGGAGCAGTGCCTTTGTGATCCGACAGTTGAGAAAGATGGGGAGCATACAAATACAGACTGCCCATTTTATGTAGAAAAAGCGGCAGTTTGTAATTGCTCGGTTTTATGTACCGCAGAACAGGCGAATACGGACTGCCCTGTCTGCAACGAAGACTACGGCTTGTGTGCGGCAGAAAAAAATGCTGTTACTCCACCATCTGACGAGGCGGCAGTGAATGCAGTCATTATGATGATTGACGCGCTACCCATCATGGACAGCATCTATGAGAATATGCCAGGCGATTCTGAACCGGAATTTGCGGCGTGGCTGGAGAAAATGCAGAAAACAATCGAAGATATTAAGGCGGCCAAGGCGGCCTATGATACGCTTTCCGATGGGGATAAGAAGCTGATTGATGAAGAACATACAGGTAAGCTGCTTGATTTGGTGAACTTTGCGGAGATGATAGCCGAGATGATGCCAGTGGCGGAAACCGGAACAGCACCGGGCGGTAAACAGATTCAAACCGCTGCGGATCTTCAAACGGCATTGGGCGGAAACAGCAACGCAACAATAGAGGATAGCATCGTCAAGCTGACGCAGGACGTGACATTGGAGGGCAACCTCAGAATTAAAGGCACCGTTGTTCTGGATTTGAACGGACATACCCTTACCTATGCCGGAAAAGGAATCATTGACTCTGCGTATAACAATCCAATTTTTTTGATGATGGCTTCGGGGAATCTAACGATCAAAGACAGTGATAACGACGGTCGGGGGACAGTGGTGCAATCAGGAGGGAACGGGTCAAACTATGATTATGCAATTAACTGTATAGCCGCCTCGGCCCAAGTCACCATAGAAAACGGTATCTTTTCTGGTTCGGTCAGAACTGGGAGCGGAACGATCACAATTAAGAATGGCGAATTTTCCGACCTGACCGTTGACAACGCAACCGCGATAAAAATTTCAGCGGGAACATTCAGCGAGATTACTTTTATGAACAGCACAACGCTTAGAATGAAAGATATTGTTGCAGATGGTTCCTACATGGCTGATAATAGCGGGAAAGAAATCAGCGGATGGAAAAGCAATAATGAACAGTATCCAAAAAATATTTGGATTAGGAGTGCTGCCGCAGTAGAAAAGCAGACACCTAAAATTACGAGCAATTTGCCGGATGATACACAATTCTGTTTTGTAAACGACAGCAAAACATTATCTGTCACTGCAACTCTGGAAGAGGGTACGCCGACGTACCAATGGTATCAAAACAATCGAAAAGACAGTACATCAGGAACGAAAATTGAAGGAGCGAACAGTTCAAGCTACACGGTCCCTACCACAACAGTCGGAACGACCTATTACTATGTGGTCGTGACAAATCCAAGTGCTGATGTCAGTGTAACCAGCAATATTGCAGCCGTTACCGTCAGTGAGGCGGGGCATGGCCCCGGCGGGACTGCCATTAATAGTAACACCGCTTTGCAGAATGCGTTGGGCGGCAATAGCAATGCGACAATAGCGGATAATATGGTCAAGCTGTCGCAGGATGTAACACTGGAGGGCAACCTTAGAATTACAGGCACTGTTGTTCTGGATTTGAACGGACATACCCTTACCTATGCTGGAAAAGGAATGAATGATTCTTCGTATAATAATCCCATTTTTTTGATGATGGCTTCGGGAAATCTGACGATCAAAGACAGTGATAACGGCGGTCAGGGGACAGTGGTGCAATCAGGAGGGAGCGGGTCAAACTATGATTATGCAATTTCCTACAAAGCTTCTGATGCACAGGTCACAATTGAGGGTGGTAACTTTCAAAAAGGTGCTATTGCTATTGGACTGGGAAGCCTTACCATCCATAGCGGTTCATTTGCTGGTTTATCAATAAGCGAAGGATTCTACGGTGGGAATCCTACAATCAATATTACAAATGGGAAATTTACTGAAATTCATTTTATGTCAGGAACGCTTAGAATGAAAGATATTGTCGCAGATGGTTCCTACATGGCTGATAATAGTGGGAAAGAAATCAGCGGATGGAAAAGCAGCAATGAACAGTACCCCAGAAATGTTTGGATTAGGAATGCTGCCGCAGTAGAAAAGCAGACGCCTAAAATTACGAGCAATTTGCCGGATGATACACAATTCTGTTTTGTAAGCGACAGCAAAACATTATCTGTCACTGCAACTCTGGAAGAGGGTACGCCAACGTACCAATGGTATCAAAACAATCAAAAAGACAGCACATCGGGAACGAAAATTGAAGGAGCGAACAGTTCAAGCTACACGGTCCCTACCACAGCAGCCGGAACGACCTATTACTATGTGGTCGTGACAAATCCCAGTGCTGATATCAGTGTAACCAGCAATATTGCAACCGTTACCGTCAGTGAGGCGGGGCATGGACCCGGCGGGACTGCCATTAATAGTAACACCGCTTTGCAGAATGCGTTGGGCGGCAATAGCAATGCGACAATAGCGGATAATATGGTCAAGCTGTCGCAGGATGTAACACTGGAGGGCAACCTTAGAATTACAGGCACTGTTGTTCTGGATTTGAACGGACATACCCTTACCTATGCTGGAAAAGGAATGAATGATTCTTCGTATAATAATCCCATTTTTTTGATGATGGCTTCGGGAAATCTGACGATCAAAGACAGTGATAACGGCGGTCAGGGGACAGTGGTGCAATCAGGAGGGAGCGGGTCAAACTATGATTATGCAATTTCCTACAAAGCTTCTGATGCACAGGTCACAATTGAGGGTGGTAACTTTCAAAAAGGTGCTATTGCTATTGGACTGGGAAGCCTTACCATCCATAGCGGTTCATTTGCTGGTTTATCAATAAGCGAAGGATTCTACGGTGGGAATCCTACAATCAATATTACAAATGGGAAATTTACTGAAATTCATTTTATGTCAGGAACGCTTAGAATGCCGGACATTATTTCTGAAAATACTTATGCTACAAAAGACGATGGGCAATATCTCAAAGATTGGGATACGAGTCAGTTCCTTCGCAAAGTGATTGTTGTCCCGTTGGGAACAGGTCACACAATAAACTACTGGCTCCAAGAACAGATCAACAAGTCAAGCGGCAGCAGTGGAAGTCCGGCTGAAATCACCATTCCAGCGAGTGGAGAACTGATTTCTACCATCAATATCCCGGCAGACAAGTATATCAAACTGACCGGTAGTACCTTGACCCGCGCCGTTGATTTTGAATTCGCCCCTCTGTTTAATGTCAAGGGGGAGCTAACCCTTGAAAATATTACGCTGGATGGCAACAAGGACAACAATGCCAGTGGAGACGGTCTGCTGGAAGTGGACGGCGGTAAATTGACGCTGAATACCGACGCAGTTCTTCAAAACAACAGCGGTTTAAATGGCGGTGCGGTGCGTATCTGCGGTGGCGGTACTGCTACCATGAACGGCGGCAAAATTACTGGTAATGAGGCACTGGCTGGCGGCGGTGTTTTCGCCTTTTATTATATCGGTGAAAGCGGTGGCACGTTTATTATGAACGGCGGCGAAATCAGCGGTAATACGGCGCAGGCCGGTTCCGGCGTTTATATTACCAGCAACAGTACCTTTAATCTTCACAACAATAGTGTTATCAAAGACAACGTGGCACCGCAGAACGTGTCGTCAGGCGGATGGGACGGCATGATAAATGTAGAGATTCGCCCAATGTCCAGTGAAACCCTGACCATTCCCAATGCGCAAACGCCGCTGGCGGCTACCTTTGGCATCGAATTTCCATCGTCACCGGATACATGGGGCGGCGGTGTCTACAACATGGGCGCATTTACGATGGACGGCGGCGAAATCAGTAATAATACCGCTGGGCGCGGCGGCGCAGTTTATCATGCGGACGGTTCCTGTACCATCACAGGCGGCGTTATAAACGGAAACCATAACACATTCAGCGGCACTGGCCTCTATGCTCGTGAGGACTTCTCTGTTGGCGGCGGCGCTGATCTTAAAGATGGAATTTATCTTGTTACCAATAAGAAAGCGCTTGTAACTTCCGCGCTCTCCAATAGCATTCAAATTGAGGGCATGGAGGGAACGCCCGCAGCTGGAACCGTTGTCGCCGCAGGCAGCAGCTACACGATTTCCGATACTGATTTTGGCAAATTCTCTATCAATGACACCGCATGGGCGCTGAATAAAAATGAGAGCGGCCAAATCGTGCTGAAATCCACCTCCGTCCCCACGTATGCCGTGGAGCTGTTGCGTAACGGCAGTAAGGTAAGCGAACACGCCACCTTGGCCGACGCCATCACGGCGGCCCAAAGCGGCGACAAACTGGTAATCACCGCCGACATCAATCTCGGCGACAACGGCGTGGACATCAACGGCATAGCCCTGACGCTTGACCTGAACGGCCACACCGTCAGCCACAGCGGCAGCACCACTGGCAACATGGCTGCAATCGAGCTGAAAAACACTGCGGGTACGGGGCTTACCGTAACGGACAGCAGCATCGGCCAGACCGGCAAGCTGGAAGCTGTCAACATTGCCATTAGTAACGTCTCCGGCGGTACGGTTACGATCACGGGCGGCACGGTGTCGTCCACTGGCGCAAATGGCGATGCCATCTCCGGCGGCTCCAACAGTGGAGAAATCAAGGTCACGGGCGGCACGGTGTCGGCGAGCGGCGCGAATGGCCGTGCCATCGCCAGCGCCGGTGCGGTCACGGTGGAGAGCGGCACGGTAACGGCGACCAGCTCGAATGGCCAAGCCATCTCTAGCAGCGGATTCAGCGGTACGGTCACTATCAGCGGCGGCACGGTGTCGGCGACCAATGGCGGCACGGCCATCTATAAAGACGATTCCGCCGGCGCAGTCACCATCAGCGGCAATGCCGAGGTCATCAGCGCCAATACGAGCGCCACTTCCGGCACGATTTGTCTTGGCCCTGTGCCGCCCAACAGCAACGTCACTGCTCTGGAAATCACAGGCGGCACGGTAAAGAACACCGCCGCAGGCGGCAACGCCGTCTATAACGGCTACGCCGGCGCGATCGCGGTCAGCGGCGGTACGGTGGAAGCGACCGGAAAAGCCATCTACAACATCTCCACCGGTAAAATCACGATCAGCGGCAGCGCCACGGTCACCAGCGCGAACACGGCTTCCAATTCCGGCACGATTTACCTTTCCAAAGTGCCGAGTGGCAGCAGCGACCTTGTCGTGCTGGACATCAAGGACACCGCGCAGGTGACAAACACTGCAAGTCCGGCGGGCTATGCGGTGTACTTCGCGGCCAGCGGCGTGGATGGCTACAACGTGAGAAACTACTACACGGTGGCATCGGGCGCGATGGTGGGCAAGGTTTATCCCACACCGGCGGCCATGCCCACGGTGGAGGTCGATTCCTCCGGTACATATACCGTCTACGCCAACGGTCTTCCTCTGCTCATTATCGGCACCGACGCGACCAGCACCACCGTCTACGTGGATGAAAATGGGAACAATCAGGTCGACGCCGACGAAAAATCCTTGCATGACCTGGGCGTCGCCAACGCCCCGGCGGACGGCGTTGATCTCTCCGAGTGGAGCGTCTACGGCGGGGGAAATCAAACCGCCGTGACCGACAGGACCCTGATTACCGTATTGAGCGGCAGGGTGGGCAACGTCTACGGCGGCGGCAAAGGCGTCGGCGCGAACGTCGGCAGCAGCACTATAGTTCGCATTCAGGCGGACGGCGCCGTGGCGCATAACGTCTACGGCGGCGGAGATTCCAACAATGTGGGCGGAAGCACGGATGTCAGGGTGTACGGCAGCGTGGGCGGCGACGTTTACGGCGGCGGCATAAACGGGGCTGTCGGCATGAAAACAAGTGTCACCATTGAGGGGCGGGTCGCCGGCAGCGTTTACGGCGGCGGCATGGGCGGCGACGTGGGCATGGGAACGAACGTCACCGTCTACGGTGTGGTAGAAACATCCGTCTACGGCGGCGGAGCCGTGGATACGAGCGTCACCTCCACCGTTTCCGGCGGTTCCTCCGTCACCGTGGGCGGCAATGCCAAAATCGGCGGCGAGGGCAAGGGCGTGGTTCTCAACGGCGGCACGGGAGACAGCGAAGTGACCAACGGCGTCGCCAGCTTCCAAATCGACCCCGACCTCACCAATACCGCCAGCGTGTCCGTCGTTCTTCCCACGGGCATCGCGGAGGGTACAGCCATCGCCACCGGCGCGGTGGCGGGCGACGCGGCCAAAATCCACCTCACCGGCGACGGGGCTACCGGCAAGACGGCGGAATTTAACGGTACAGATAAAACCATTGTGGTAAAAGTGGCCGGTACAACCACCCCCACCGTGACCTCTGTAAGCGTTTCCCCAAGCCCTGCCACGGTGCAAAAGGGCGGTACGCAGCAGTTTACCGCCACTGTCAGCGGTACAAACAACCCGGCCCAGACCGTGAGATGGACAGTGACCGGCGGCAAAACCGGCACAAGCATCAGCACGGGCGGCCTGCTGACCGTGATATCGGATGAAACGGCGGCAACGCTGACGGTAAAAGCTACCTCCACCGTGGACACAGGCAAGAGCGGCACGGCAACAGTAACCGTACAGGCGGGCGCGCTTACCGATGCGCAAAAGCTCGCCATGGCGAAAAGCGCGATTGAGGCGGCGCTTGATAATCTGACGGTTACAAACGCCACCACCGCGCAGGATATTTTAGGCGCGGCAAACGCGGCGACGCTCCACGGCGTTGCGGTTGCATGGAACGATACAAACGGCTTTAGCAAGACCAATGCCACCGCAAATGCGACCGGCTCCATCACAGGCACGCTCAAGCTGACGCTGGGCGGCGCAAGCGGTACCGTTACGGTAAACAAGGTCATTACTAAGCTGTCTGCCGATAAGTCCGCGCTGACAGCCGCCATTGCCGCGGCAAACAGCGCCAAGAACGGCGTTACCGTCAACAATGGTTCTCCTTCCTCTGTTGCAAACGGCACAAAATTTGTGACCTCAGCCGAAATGGAGGCGCTGAACAATGCGATTGCAGCGGCACAGGCTGTGGTAAATAGCTCCTCCGCAACGGCCGCGGATATTACCGCCGCGGTGAGCGCACTGAACAGTGCGGTTGCTGCCTTTAACAGCGCAGTCAAAACCGGAACCTATACCGGCAGCTCCAGCTCCGGCAGCAGCGGCTCGTCAGGCGGTTCGGGCGGCGGCACTGTAACTCCGCCCACCGAAACAAAGCCAAGCGCCCCCACCGAGAGCGAAATCAAGGTGGACGGCAAGGTGGACGCAAACGGCAACATAAGCGTAGACCTCCCTCAGAAAACTGTAGAGGATGCCATTAAAAAGGCCGAGGACGAGGCGCGCAGAAACGGCAATCTGGATAACGGCGTCACCCTTGTGCTGAATGTGCAGGGCAGCAGCAGCGCAGGCAGCGTTACCGTCAATCTGCCAAAGACAACACAGGAGACCATCATCAGCAATAAAATTGTGAACACGATCATCGTGGTGAATAACCCGGACATTAAAATCGGCATTGATCTGTCTGCGGTAAAATCCATCAACACACAGGCAAACGCGGATGTGAACATCACCGCCACCAGACTGAACGGCGCAGGGCTTACGGGGGCGGCAAAAGCGGCAATCGGCTCCCGCCCGGTCTTTGACCTCACGGTAAACTACGGCGGCGGGAAACAGGTAACCAGCTTTGGCGGCGGCAGCGTCAGCGTGGCGATTCCCTACACCCTCGGCGCGGGCGAAAAGGCGGGCGGTGTCTATGCCGTTTATGTGGATGGCAGCGGAACTGTGCAGTGGCTGACCGGCTCTGTGTATGACGCCGGGAACAAGATGCTGCGCTTCTCCACCAACCACTTCTCCACCTACGGCGTGGGCTATAAGGCTCCGGCTGACTTTACCGACATTGTCGGGCACTGGGCAAAGGACGACATTCAGTTTGTGGTAAACCGCGGACTGCTCTCCGGCACAGGCGCCGCCACCTTCAGCCCCAATACCGCCATGACAAGAGGGATGTTTGTCACCGCCCTCGGCAGACTGGCGGGAGCGGACGTAAGCGGCTGCACGCAGAGCAGCTTCACCGATGTGAAAGCGGACGCCTATTACATGGGCTATGTGGAATGGGCAGCGAAAAACGGCATTGTGAAAGGCACAACAGCCACCACCTTTGCGCCGGACAATGCTGTTACCCGTGAGCAGATGGCGGTCATCATGGCAAATTACGCAAAGGCAATCGGATTTGAGCTTCCAAAGGCACACGCACAAAACACCTTTGCGGACGCCGCGAATATTTCTTCGTGGGCGGCTGACTCTGTGAAAGCCATGCAGATGGCCGGCGTCCTCGCGGGCAAGAACGAAAACAGGTTTGATCCGCAGGGCACAGCCACCAGAGCCGAGGCGGCGGCGACACTTCGCCGTTTCGTGGAGCTGATGATCGATGCCTCCTCCGCACGGGGCTGGATGCGCAACGATGACGGCCAGTGGATGTACTATGAAAGCGGCCAGCCAATCAAGAACCAGACCAAGAACATAGGCGGCGAGAATTACAGCTTCAACGCCTACGGCGTGACGCTGGATTTTCCCAAAAAGAAAACCGGCTACGGCACCTATACGGTACAGGCCGGAGACAACTTCTGGCTCATCGCAAAAAAACATAACGTGAGCATGGATACGCTGGCGGAAATCAACGGCAAGACCATCTACTCGGTCATCCACCCCGGCGACGTGCTAAAGATACCACAGTAAGAACAAACCAAAATGCAAAGGCGGAAACGCCGACAAAAACCACAGGCGGCGGTTTCCGAAAGGAGGCCGCCGCCTGCGCCGTTACGGAGAAAGGAGGGCTTATAACCATGAAAAATTATGTGCTGGTTATTGACGGAGATTTGAATACCTGTAAGGAAATCAAATATAATTTGCAGGACGAATACACAGACGTGTATTATACCGGTTCTATTCAGGAAGCATTGCAGATTATGGAAAAGGAGAACTGTTCGCTGGTAATTCTGGATGCCTGCATCTATCAATACGACGGAACTGCACTCATTCAGCAGATACGGCAGATGAACCCACTGCCCATCCTTGCTTTATCTGAAACGGCAGGCACTGCGGATAAGGTGGCGGCACTGAAGTGTGGAGCTGACGATGTGTTGAACAAGCCCTACGATTTAGAAGAATGCCTTGCCAGAGCACAGGCACTCATGCGGCGCTACACCCAGCTCAATCACATTACAGGCCGCAATTATGCCCTCGTCAGCCATGGTAATTTGATGCTGGATACTGCGCGGAGACAGGTTACGATTGATGATGAAACCGTAATCCTCACAAAGAAAGAATACGATCTCCTGCTGTATTTTATCAAGAACCGTAACCGTGTTCTTGCATTTGAACAGATTTATACTGCTGTGTGGCATGAGGAATACCTTATGGACAATTCCACGATTTTTTATCAGGTCGGCAATCTCAGAAGAAAGCTGAAAGCCGATTGGATTGAAACCAGATATGGCATGGGTTATTTCATTCATAATCCCGGAGAATTATAAATTTTTACCTGAAATGCGAAAATTGTCGTAAACTGCGGAATATCTTAGAATTTCCTTTGAATATTCTAAGAAGTTTCTTTGAATTGCCTGCTAAAATTTTCCTTGATACATAACCGAGGGAAATGGACGAAAGAAAACACAAGAATTGTAACCACCCCTCAAAGTACATAGGAGGGGCAGTCAATCAGCGTACATCATTGGAGAAAGCCAAATGCTGGCTTAAAGGCAAAACAGAATAGCGAAAGATACAGGGCTGCAATCCCATTAAACGGGGTTGCAGCCTTTTTCTGTTCGACAAATTTCTGCAAAAATCCTCTTTATAAAGGATTTTGCTGGCACTCACATTTTTTGTGTGGGTGCTTTTTCTCTGTCCGGCCCTTTTCACGGTACTGCCGTGGTCCGCCCCTCTGGTCTGAAACTAAAAATTCAGACTGGAGGAAAGGACAATGAGAAATTATCAGGAAAGCGATTATGCCCTGAATAAGTACAGCGAGGGCATTGTTTATAAATTTGCGGACGGCATTGTGGAGGTCACGCTTGCCGATTATCTGCGGGATAATCCCGACAAAACAGCGGAGGATTTTGCCAAGCTGAAGGCTCTGTCAGATGAGCTGTACCATGAGCAGGATTTGGACGAGACAGCTTATGGCAAACGTGCGCGGAAGTTAGACTGGCTGGCGGAATCCGAAGAATATGCAACTCCATCTGTTGATATTACGCTTATACATAACAGCGATAAGGGACAAGCCCTGAAAGCCGCCAAACGTCTTTTAGAGAGCGGAAAGCTGACGGAAGTACAGCGGCGGCGGTTTCTATTACATTACTTCAAAGGTCTTTCGATACGTCAGATTGCGGGTTTGGAACAGGTGGATTACCGCGCCGTATGGGAAAGCCTGCATTGGTCCACAAAAAAATTAAAAAAATTTTATGAAGAATAGCTCATCACCCCCCTTGTTTTTGGACGTTAGGTGAAAGGCAAGTTTATAGCTGCCTTTCACCGGTTCCTTGACAAGTGAATACGGGTGTGGAGGCACAGCGATGACAGGCCGGGAAACCGGAAGCGACGCACTGGAACGCGCCAAGACGACAGCAGGAAGCAAAGAAAGACCCTGCCGATCCGAGCGATACCGTTTGCAGTGATGACGTCCCACGGCGGGGCGGATTGCGATAACCCCTGTCACAATCATGGTACTTCTGCCGAGAACCGGCAGCCCTGAAAAACGGGAAAACGCACACCCCTGTTTGAGAAAGAACAGGGGGCGGCTTTTATGGTGTCCGCAGGCCAAGCGGAACGCCTTTCACACCTTTGCAATATAGAACATTCTATCGAACTATTGGAGCGATAGAAACCATGCGGCGGAACGGGCATTTTTGTCAGCAGACAATCAACCAGACCCGGTTCCGCCGTATGCTTGTGTCGCTCCTTTAGGCTGCAAAGGAGGCAAAAAGCTATGAATGAAGAACTTGTCTGCATGGCAGACATTCAGAATAAGATTTATGAGGCCGGTCTGTTCCGGCCGGAGGAAAAAGTGGTGCTTGCCACGAAAGGCTGCGTACTGCTGGAATATTTCACAGGCAAGACGTACAGCTACCGCATGGTAGACTTAAATACGCTAAAGGCAAAACGCCTGTTTTCCCGTCAGAAGCCGCTCACACAGGAGGGCTATCAGCGGGCGATTGAAAAAATGCTGACAAGGGCGCCGGAGCCGGAAAGCACGGCACGGTCTGATGGACGGAAACGGTCCAGAGAACTGCTTGCCTACATTTTCAGTGATATTTTACCAAAGCACGGAATGGTGCTGCGGGATAACCAGCTTTCTCTTTCTATGTCTATGTTAGACGCCCTGTGGGAGAGCAAGCTGGCATTATGCGAGGCCGAGGTGGGAACGGGAAAGACCCATGCCTATATCCTCGCCGCTATTGTGTACCGGCTTTTTCAGGGCAGTATGCGCCCTACTGTTATCTCAACCTCGACAATCGCCTTGCAAAAGGCGCTGACGGAGGAATACATTCCGCAGATTTCCGGTATCCTGCTGGAACACCGGATCATCAACCGGCCGCTGACCTATGCGGTCCGCAAGGGAAAGAGCCACTATGCCTGCGATGACAGGGTACGCAATTATCTGTCCTCCATCCGGCACAACAACCGCCCGGAGGACAGCGGACTTCTGGCAGCTTTGACGGCGCTCTCCACAGGAGCCTGCCCCATTGATTTAGACGGCCTTGAACTGACGGACTATGTAAAAGGGCGTATCTGTGTGAGCCACTGTCATTTCCACTGTGACCTGTCGGCAGTCTGCCGATACCGGGACTTCCTTCGCAGGACGCAGACCATGGCGTATGATTTCCAGATTGCCAACCATAACCTTGTGCTGGCGGATATTTTAAGTCAGAAAGGCGGCAGAAACCGTTTGCTCCCACAGAGCGGCATTTTGATTTTTGATGAGGCTCACAAGCTGCTGGATGCGGCAAGACAGATGTACGGCATGGCGTTTGAAAATACGGAGCTGGAACAGCTTGTGTCCAGTGCCTACCGTGTCGTCGGCATGGTTTCCAACCGAAAAGAGGCGGCCCTGCTGTGCGGGGAGCTGCTTCGGCTGAATGGCCTGCTGTTTGAAACAATCCGGCATGAAGCGGGCGCACATTATGATAAAAGCTGTCAGGCATTTGATTTCACCCCTGTCAGCATCCGAATTTTGAACACACTGGCGGCCACACTGAACGGGCTGTCGGTGTGTTTTTATCATCCCAAGGCAGGCGGCGCACAAAAGCGGCTGTTAAACCGCATAGAGCAGGAACAGGCAAAACTCATGTTGTTAAAGGACAATACGGAGTCAATCTGCTGGCTGGAGCGTACCGGCGTATCGGCGTGTCGGCTCTGTACCCTGCCGAAAGCACTTGATTTTCTGCTCTATGAGGACATTTGGAATCAGGGAACGCCCTGCGTCCTGACATCCGGCACACTTTCCATTGGAGGTGATTTCAGCCATTTCATGCACCAGACCGGAATTGACCTTTTGGAACAGCACCGGCTCCTGATGACCAGCAAAGCATCCCCTTTTGATTATGAAAACCACGCCCTGCTGTATCTGCCGGAGGATATGCCGTTCCCGGACACAAAAAACAGTGCTTACATGGCGGCGGTACTGGAACAGCTCACGGAGCTGATCCGGCAGAGCCACGGGCATACGCTGGTGCTGTTCACATCCTACCGGATGATGGAGATTGTGTATCAGGAGCTTTCCAAACCGCAGGCGGTGGATTATCCGCTGTTCTGCATGAGTAAGGGACGGCTGGACACCATTACCGCTTTCAGAAAGAGTGGAAACGGCGTGCTGCTGGCAAGTGACAGCGCCGGTGAGGGTATTGACCTTGCCGGGGATATTCTGTCCTCGCTGATAGTGGTCCGCCTGCCGTTCCCGACGCCCGATCCGGTATCAGAGTATGAACGCACCCTCCATGACGATTTTTACAGCTATTTATCCGAAAGCATTATACCGAGTATGCTCATCAAACTGCGCCAGTGGATTGGCCGGGGCATCCGCAGGGAGACAGACACCTGTGTGTTCTCTATCCTCGACAGCCGCGCGGCCGGACGCTATAAAAAGGACATTCTTGCCGCCCTGCCTGATATGCCGGTCACAGACCGGATTGATGATGTAGGGCGGTTTATTTTGGAGAAAAAGTCGGATGCCTACTTTCAGTGAGTAAGCGTCCGGCTCTTTACAAATCGGTAAGGAAAAAAGGAGGGCGGCCATGAGCGGTTATGAATTATCCGAAATGGATTTACAGGAATTAAAACAGGTGGATGTGCGGACGGTCAATCCCGACACACTTGTGGATATAAGAGAAATTGAAATTGACCGGACACTTCCCAAAGGGGAGCGGATGCAGGAGTTTATCCGGCAGATCAGGAACCCGTACTGCTTCCGGGTGGGCAAGGTTGCCGTCAGCGTAGGCTACGCAGAGGGCGGCGCTACCTTTGAACAGCGGATGGAACACTATCTGCAAACTCTGTGAGGAATCAAAATGAATATGGCAAATCAGGCTTTTGGGATTTCAGAAATCTGTCTGGACGCGGAGAAAGTTTTGTGGTAAGCTGAGTCACAAACCGCAGGGGCTGGGTAAACCCCTGTGGTACAGGACTTGCGGTAAAACTCCCAATCCGGTTTCTGAAATTCAGAAGCGATTAGGAGAATACCGAATGGATACACAGGAACTTTTACAGCAATATGACGGAGATTTGTACCTCCGCATCTCCCGTGAGGACGGCGACAAAGCCGAAAGCGACAGTATCGCAAACCAGCGGGATTTGATTACGGCTTTTTTGGAAAAACACCCTGAAATCACCCTCCATAAAGTATGGATTGATGACGGATATACGGGGGTCAACTTTGACCGGCCTGATTTTATCCGTATGATGGAGTCGGTCAAGAATAAGAAAACCAACTGCATCATCGTCAAGGACTTTTCCCGTCTGGGGAGAAATTTTATTGAAACAGGAAAATATATTGAAAAAATCTTTCCGTTCATGGGTGTGCGGTTTATTTCTGTCAACGATGATTATGACAGCGCAAAGCCGAGAACCGCATCGGACAATCTGATTGTGCCGGTAAAAAACCTGATGAACGATGCCTACTGCCGGGACATTTCCATTAAGATACGCAGCCATCAGGACATTAAGCGAAGGAAAGGGCAGTTTATCGCGCCCTTCGCCATGTTTGGCTACTTGAAAGACCCGGAGGATAAGCACCACCTCATTATTGATGAGTTTGCGGCTGGTGTGGTGCAGGATATGTTCCATCTGATATTAGATGGATATTCCTCAGAAGCGATTGCCGACCGCCTGAACGAACAGGGTATCCCCTCTCCCCTTGAATATAAGCGGCTGCTGGGGAGTACCTATAAGACACCCTTTAGACGTAATCCCAAAGCGGTGTGGACAGCAACCGCCGTCCTCCGCATTTTGAAAAATCCCGTCTATATCGGAACGCTGGAACAGGGGAAGCGCAGCAGTCCCAATTATAAAGTCAAAAAGCAGTTTGCTGTGCCGGAGGAGCAGTGGGCGGTAAAGGAGAACACCCACGAACCAGCGGTCAGCCGTGACACCTTTGAGAATGTGGCAAAAATCCTGCGCACCGACACCCGGACGGCGCCCGGCGAGGAAACTGTTTTCCCGCTGGGAGGGCTTCTCTACTGTGCCGACTGCGGGCGGAGCATGGTGCGAAAGAACAACTCCACCGCCGATCACCCCTATTATTACTATATCTGTTCAGGCAGCAAGGAAAAGAGCGGATGTAAAAGCCACAGTATCCGTGACATTCTGCTGGAACAGGCCGTTTTTGCGGCTGTGCGGGAGCATATCCGTTCTGTCCTTGATGTGGAACAGATACTTGCCGCTATTGCAAAGCTGCCCTACACCAGCCGTCAGATCAAAAAGATGGATGAACGGCTTAAAGCCAAGCAGGACGAGGCGGAAAAATACCAGCTCTACCGCATGAAGCTCCACGAGGATTACGCGGACGGTATCATTTCCCGTGAGGATTACATCGCTTTCGGCAAAAGGTATGACCTGAAAGCACAGAACGCCGGAGAAGCAATCCTCTCGCTGGAGCAGGAAATAGACCGGCTTGTGGATGGAAAATCCGAGGAACAGAAATGGATCGCCTATTTCAAACGGTATCAGGATATTGAGGAACTGAACCGTAAACTGGCGGTAGAGCTGATTGACCGCATCTTAGTCTTTGAAAATCAGCGGATAAACATAAAGTTCAAATTTCAGTGTGAGTATGACAGCGCGATGTCACTGATACAGAGCGTGGAGCGTATCAATCCGGCTCTGGCCGTATCTCCCGGAAGGGAGGCGGTGTGACATGGCAAGGAAAAGCAGATTCAGGGCGCCCGTGCAGGAAAAACCGAAACTGCGGGTGTATAGCACAGGGGCGTATGTGCGGCTTTCCGTGCTGGACGGCCATCAGTGCGACAGCGATTCTATTGAAAATCAGGAAGCCCTTGTCCGGGCATATATCGAAAGTGACCCCAGCCTTTCCCTCTTTTCCGTCTATTCAGACAATGGGGAAACAGGGGTTAATTTTGAACGTGATGATTTTGAACGTCTGCTTGATGATATACGGGCGGGCAAGGTGGATTGTGTCATCGTCAAAGACCTTTCCCGTTTTGGACGGAATTACATAGAGGCCGGTGAGTATTTAGAAAAGATATTTCCCTTTATGGGAGTCCGTTTTATTGCTGTGAATGACGGTTATGACAGCATTGATCCGGCAACATCGGACAGTCTTTCCATGCACTTAAAAAATCTGGTGAACGATGTATATGCCCGTGACATCTCACAGAAAATCTGCCCCGTGCTGCAAGAAAAGCAGGAACGGGGGGAGTTTATCGGAAACTGGGCGGCTTATGGCTACTTAAAATCTGCGGAGGATAAGCATTGCCTTGTGGTGGACGAAGAAACCGCCCCGGTTGTCCGTGACATCTTTCAGTGGCGTCTAAGTGGTATGGACTATCAGGAAATCGCAAGAAGGCTGACCGAATTGGGGATTCCATCCCCCAGCCGTTACCGCTTTGAAAAAGGGATGGTAAAATCCAAACGCTTTGCTGCTTCCATCTGGACGGGACAGGTCATTAAGAACATGGTCCTAAGTGAAGTTTACTTAGGTCATGTGGTGCAGGGTAAGACCCGCAAAGCGCTTTGGAAAGGGCAGAAACGTACCACCCAGCCAAGGAAAAAGTGGACAGTTGTAAAAAACACCCACGAAGCGATTATTGACCGGCATACTTTTGACACAATACAGAGGATGGCGGAACAGGATAAGCAGACGTTTGATGACAGGCAGGGGGCTTTCCCGGAAATTATTAATCCTGAAAACATCTTAAAAGGGCTTGTTTACTGTGGTGAATGTGGAAGAAAACTTACACGCCAGAGAAACATCCACGAAAACAAGGTAAAAGACCCCGGAATCCATGTGCGGTATTTTTTTTACTGCCATACCCATACGGAGGATTCCAGCCGCTGTGTCGGTATCAGGGTGCCGGAGGATGTCCTTTTAGAAGCCGTTTCCCAAGTAATTCAGTCCCATTTTGTAACGGCGCTGGATATGGAAAGGCTGATAAAAAGTGCGGGCAGAAAGGCGCTCAATCTTTCTAAAAAACAGGAAATCCACCACCGTATCATGCAGGCAGAGGAACAGCTTGACCGGATTACCCGTCTGCGGGAAACCCTTTATGACGATTATTTAGACCACCTGATGAATGAGCACGACTATCTTTACGCCAGAAACCGTTACATAGAGCAGGAAGAAGAACAGAGAAAGCTGCTGGAAGAACTGGAATCACAGAATGCGGCTGTCGTGGAACCGGGAACCGGCGAACCGGCATGGCTCAGAGCGATTCTGTCTATCCATGAGGCACCGGAACTGACACGGGGCATGGCACTGGAACTGGTTGACCGGATTACCGTATACGGCAATTCTAATATCGCCGTGCGGCTCCGATTTGAGGACGAGTACGAGTGCATGAAGGAATGGCTGTTCCCTCCGATGGGGGTGGCGGCCAGTGAATAAAACCTTTGTTATTGTTTTGTATATCCGTATTTCCGTGGAGGACGAGGACAGCCGTGAAGGAATCAGGGACGAGAGTAACAGCGTTTCCAACCAACGCGACCTGCTCCGGCGGTTTATCGGGCAGTCACCGGGGTTTGAGGGCTGCGAGGTCATGGAACTGTGTGATGACGGATTTTCCGGCACCAGCATGGAACGGCCCAATATGCAGAAACTTTTGCAGAAAGCCAGGGCAAAGGAAATCGATTGTATCATTGTAAAGGACTTTTCGCGGTTTGGCAGGGATTATATCACGGTCAGTGACTATGTGGATCAGATATTCCCGTTTCTCGGCATCCGCTTTATTTCAGTCAACGACGGCTATGACAGCGCCAAAATGAATGGCAAGACCAGTGGTGTGGATATTGCGTTCCGCAACGTGATTTACAGCTATTACAGCAAGGACTTGTCCCTGAAAGTAAAAAGCGGCTTACAGACAAAGGCACGTAAAGGTGATTTTTTAAGCCCCTTTGCCCCCATAGGCTACCGCAAAGACGAAAAGGACAAACACCGGCTTGTTGCTGACAGGGACAGTGCAGGGATTGTGCGGCGCATTTTTGAACTGGCTGGCGCAGGAATGACCGTGGTGGAAATCACCCGCCTGTTCAATGCCGAGAAAGTGCCTACCCCCAGCGCCATCAAGAACAGTCAGGGTTGCTATCACAAATGGTGGATTGGGGTAAAAGGCGCCGACCTCTGGAATGAAAGCGCAATTATACATATTCTGCGGGATGAACGGTATTTAGGCAAGACCATCTACGGCAAGCGATACCGCCCACAGGTCGGGAACAGGAAAACCCTTAAAAACAGCAGGTCGGATTGGATTATTGCAGAGGAACGGCACGAACCGCTGGTCAGCGCAAAGGAGTTTCAGAAAGCACAGGAACATTTGGCGGAATTTGTGGAACGGGACTTAGAGCAGGCAGGGATATACCTTTTTACGGATAAACTGCGGTGCGGGCATTGTGGTTATTCCCTGATCAGACGGTCACGTTCCAATCCCCAATATTTTTGCAGGACAAGATACCGGACTGCCGGTTTTGGATGTATGGAGGGCAGCGTCAGGGAAAGTGAAATCGCAGACGTTGTGCTGACTGCCATTCAAGCCTATATAAAAACCCTGATGGACGAAAAAGAACTGCTGCTAAAGGCCGGGAACACGGATACGCTTGCCAGCCTGCAAAAACAGGTCACTTCCTATCAGGGCGCCTGTGCCAAGATAGATGAGCAGAAAGCTGAACTGTACGATGCGATGGCAGAGGAAAAAATCGGCCGGGAAAAGTACCGGCAGGAACGGGATAAGCTGTCACGGGAGCAGGCAGAGATGGCACAGCGGGCTGAAGCGGCAGAAACAGAACTCACAGAACTGCGGAACAAGCTGGCCGCCGCCAAGCAGGGTGAACCAAAGCTCATACGCTATTTACAGGCAGACGCCCTTACACGGCAGATGGTAGTTGACTTTGTGGACTGCGTTTATGTTTACAATGACAAATCCATTCATATCGAGTGGAGCTTTTCAGAAAAAGGAGAGGAAAATGAATCAGCATAAAAGAGTTTGGATTTATTGCAGGGTGGCAAACCCTGATACCATGGCATTGGAAAAGCAGAAGCAGTTACTGGTGGATTATTCTGAACAACAGGGTTTTGAAATTGTCGGTATTACCGCCGAGACAGCACATGGATCGTCCATCAAAAGGCACGGCATGGCAGATGTATTTTCCGCTGCTTCTAAACAGTGGATAGACATCTTGCTTGTGGTCAATCCTGACAGGATTACAAGAAAGACAAGCGAGTTTTTAGACTGTGCTAAGAAATTGAATGGATACGGCGTTGAAATACTGACACCAACTTCGGGTGTGGTAGGACTGCCGGAAGCTGATTTCTATGCAAGAATTGCAGGGATTGCAAAGAGTATGAATGGTTGAGCCAAGGGCGGCAGCCCACAGGGGATGACACCTGTGGCTGCCGCCCTTTTGTCTTTCAAAAATGTAGTAGGTACGGTATAATGAGGGCAGTCAGGGAATAGAACGATGTGATTTGATGGTGGTTCAAAAATATCTCATATTTTTTTACGTCCCTACTTGACACAAGCATATGATGACGATGGGAACCTGGAACTGGATGGGAACGGCCAGCCAATCCCAACCGCACAGCCTCACTGGATTGACCATATTCCCATTGGGTTTTATGTTCTGGAAGAGACAGCATGTCCTTATGAACAGGGCTATGTGCAGTCGGCACAAGTCAATATCCATGTAACAGAAACTGGCGATGTCCAAAGCTTTGAGATGGAAGATGATTTTACCGCTGTTGATATCTGGAAATACGACACACAGAACAACGATACCATTTACAAAGACAGCGAGGCGTACCTCACATTGTACCGTGCCCGCCTGGATGATAAGGGATATCCGCTGATTGAGGATGGCCTGCCTCAATATGATTCAGAGGCAAGCATATTTACATTCCGTGCAGCCACGTATCAGGATGGACAGGAGGTAGCTGCAACCGGAAGGGTAACACCGGATGCTGGAGGAATCCATGCAATCATGAAATATGATTATGATTTCCGTCCGATTCCCAATACCTATCAGGGCCGTTATTATTACACGGAAAATGGAACCACACGTCTTGAATATCTCCCGGTGGGATACTACGTCCTTACAGAGTCAAGTAATCCGGAGGGATATGCCACGTCAGGTCCAATCCTGATAACCATTGAGGACATAGGCCATCTGGAGAGGATACAGTACGCCCGGATGGGTGACGAACCTTTGAAAATGGAGGTTTCAAAGGTAAATGTCACTGGCGGAAAGGAAGTCCATGGGGCAAAACTCACTGTCTATCCGGTGGATGACAAGGGGAATATCCCTGATACACCGTTGGTTCTCCACCAGCCCACAAAAGAAGGCGGATATCAGGATATAGAAGCAGTGTGGGTCAGCGGTCTGGATGGAAGATACACCCGGGAAGACCAGACAGAAGGCAGGATTCCGGAGGGATTTATGCCAGGGGACTTAAAACCCCATCTCATAGAATATATACCGGAAGGCGATTATATATTAAGGGAAGAGACAACTCCATATGGCTTCCTTCAGTCGGTGGATGTACCATTCACGGTTACCGACACAGGGATAATCCAGAAAACAGAGATAAGGGATGAAATACCGGATGGAATCCTTGAGATAATCAAAAGTGATACGGACCGTCCAGATGAAAAGCTGTCCGGAGTTGAATTCCAGTTAACCAATCAGACCACGGGAAGAGTCTGTGAAACCGTAATGACTGACAGCCGGGGACAGGCCCGGTTCCGGCCACAGCCCATTGGTTACATGGACCGGGAAGGAAATTTCCAACCATACACCTATGTGTGCAGGGAAACCAAGGCGGCAGCCGGACATATGCTGAACCTGAAGCCATATGAATTCCAGTTCGAATACATAGATGAGGGCACCCCCATAATTGTGTTGGATTACCATCCATCCAATGATTCCAACCGCGTGGTTACGGATAAGCTGCTGGGAGACACCGGGGAAATGCTGGAAGGTGCAGTACTGCGCATTGAGCGGAGGAAAGACGGGGAATCAGAGGGCTGGGAGACAATAGACCAGTGGACAACCGGACGGCAGGGACATTTCACCAGGGATTTACAGGCCGGGGATTACCGTCTCATGGAGATGGAAGGACCGGAGGGCTTTAAAATCCTGGCTGAGCCAGTGGAATTTACCATAACAGACGGCATGGAGGAAGTCCTTCATCTGAAGATGCGGAACTATTCGACAATAATAGATATCTGTAAAATAAAAGACGGGACCGACACGCTGCTTGCAGGCGCCAGGCTCCGGCTGATTCGAAAGGATAGCGGTGAAATCATACAGGAATGGACGTCGGAGGAATCAGGAGGCCGCAGATTCCATGGTCTTGAGCCGGGAACCTATATCGTTCATGAAATCCAGGCACCGCCAGGCTATAAAAAAGCAGAGGACATGGAAATCACAGTGACGGACAGCAATCATACCACCCAGATATTCTATTATGCCAACCGTACCGCTTCCTCATCCGGCGGCGGAGGCGGCACGCCGAAACCAAGACCGGAATATATTTCCTTTAAAAAGACAGATACTTTAGGAAACGCAGTGGGAGGGGCGCAGTTCACCTTCTATGACCAGCAGGGAAATATAATCGGGACATCTGTAAGCGATTCCAATGGAAGCTTCCGTATAAAGAAACCAGCAGACGGCACCTATACATTCAAGGAAACCAAAGCGCCGTCAGGATATGCGCTGAATCCGGCAATTTACAGCTTTACGGTAAACGGCGCTGACATTATCCGCGGCGACTATCAGATTGTTAACCAGGATATGCGTATCGATATCACTAAGCTGGATGGCGATACAGGACAGCCCCTGGAGGGAACTGGCCTGCGCGTACGGAATATACAGGAACCGGACCAGGCAGTATTTGACGGAGTGACGGATGTAAACGGAATAGTCACATATCATCCAACAGGGCCAGGAACATTTTCCATAAGCGAAGTGACGGCGCCGGGAGGATATACGGCAACGGATACCAGCTATGAGTTTACTGTGGACAGTGAAGGACAGGTACGGGGGAATACCACCCTTTATAACTGGAAGGAAAAAATACCGGTAAAACGGATAGGGAGGATTACGGCCGTATATAAGGTTAAAAGCAGGTTTGGAAATGGTACCTTCCATTTTGGGACCGGGCCAAAGCATAGGGTTCAGACGGGAGATAATATGCCTGTTTTTGCTGTGGCTGTCCTTGGAATCTTCTGCCTGATTGGTTTTGCTGTCAGTTTGTATGTAAAAAAGGGAGCGAAATGGTCACGTGGAAAAAAGATGGCGGGGGTCATCCTGATTTTAATCCTGACAGGACTTATATTACCGTATGACAGTATGGCGGCACAGCAAGGAGAAGAGGCCGGAACAATGGCTTCGGAAACCATCTATGTATCAGATGAAATCATATATCCTGGAATGGAGGCAGTGGAGCCGGTTCCGCAATCCGCCTGGATATGGGCGCACGATGCAATAACGGGGCAGGACAGGAAGGTCCTGCTTCCCCTGTCAGATTATCATTTTTCAAATAAGCGATGGGAAAATGGTTTCCGGCTGGATGTAACGGTCCTGGATTATGGGGCAGACGGGTATCTGATGGAGGATGACCTGGTTGAGTTTCAGGGAGAAGGATTCCCGGAATATCTGAAAGAAAAGCTTTTAGCCCAGGCCGGACTGGATAGCCAGGCATACAGGATAGGACGGCTTCAATGGAAGGGGGAACCTTATGAGGAAGAAGGCGTATGGTACAGGGATGTGACGGCAGAGGGAAGCCGGATGGTTGCAGACTGTACGGCTGTATATAGTGGTGAAGTAAACAGGAGCGTGTTTGGTAACAGCGGTGCGCATGAGAGTGGGGAAATGGACCAGGGAAGTACGGATGATAGCGTGGCACATAGGGAAATGGAGATGCCGGGATATGTAACTGTTATCATAGCCACGACTATAATGGCAGGATGTGTATTTTCCTTTTGGATATGGCGCAGATACGGGTCCGGTAAGCTGATGACAGTATTTAAGCGGACCAGTGGACTGCTGTCCATCCTGTTTTTTGCCGGATTCATGATTTGTTCTGCAGTTCTTGTTAAAATGGGATCTGCTTATATAAATGGAAGGAATACATACCGTACAGTGAAGGAAACCGCTTATAAAAATACGCAGATGCAGATGGGGCAGCATATGCCGCGGATACAGCCTTCACCACCCGTTACGTATCCGTCACCTTCCATAAATGAGCAGGAACTGATCCTGCAAAATCCTGGGTATAAATTCTGGCTGTCCATCCCAGGAACCGAAATTGATTACCCTGTGGTACAACATGAAGACAACCAATATTACCTGACCCATGACTTTATGATGAAGGAACAGATAAACGGCAGTATCTTTGCAGATTGCAGCAGTATTCCCCTGGCAGCGGACAACACGGTCCTTTACGGACACAACATGAAGGACGGTTCCATGTTTGCAGGGCTTAAGAAATACAGGGAAACGGCATTTTACCGTGAACACCCGGTCATCCGGATCTTTTATCAGGGGAAATGGAAAGAGTGTCCCATTTTTTCCTGCCAGATTAGAAGTGAAAATGATGCAGGCGCCTATAAAACCAACCTTCTTATGGAAGAATGGGACGGCTATCTAAAAGAGATGAAGGAATCATCTATCTATGATACCGGAATCATTCCGGAGGGAAATGAAAAGCTGGTCACCCTGTCCACCTGTATTAATAAGAAGGAACGCCTGATCATCCAGGCGCTATTAAGCGAAGCCCAGCAGGGGAATGCCTTCTACTAAGAGGGGAAAAGCTATATACTAAGGGGAAAAGCCATATACTAAAGGGAAGAATTCTATATATTAGGAAAAGCTCCCATAGGACAGACATAAGCCAAGTGCTATATAAAGATAATCCATCCACCCGGCTATGCTAAGACATATACTTTCCGTATTGCATATAAAGACGAAAGATAGTATAGTAGTGGTTGAAATTATGAAAATATGATAGCGATAGGTGAAGTTTGTGAAGAAGAATATAGATTTATTAAATGGCAATATCCTGAAGTCCCTAACGGAACTGGCTGTTCCTATTATGGCCACATCCCTGGTACAGACAGCATATAACCTGACGGACATGGCATGGATTGGAATGGTTGGAAGTGATGCGGTGGCGGCAGTGGGAGCTGCCGCCATGTATACCTGGCTGTCCTCCGGCGTGGTGACCCTGGCCAGGATGGGAGGACAGGTAAAGTCCGCCCATGCCTATGGGGAAGGCAACCGAAGGGAAGTTATCCAGTACGGAAAGGGAGCGCTGCAGCTGGCCCTTGTGCTGGCAGCGGCATATGGACTGCTGACGAACCTGCTGGCTGGTCCGCTGATTGGCTTTTTCCATCTCAATTCCCCGCAGGTGGTTGCCAATGCCATTACATATCTGAGGATTGCCTGTGGGTTTATCGTATTTGCATTTATTGGACAGACCCTGACCGGGCTTTATACGGCCTCGGGCAACAGCCGGACCCCCCTGATGGCAAACTGCATTGGAATGGGGGCCAATATCATACTGGATCCCATTCTGATTTTTGGCCTGGGACCAATCCCGGGACTTGGGGTGGCGGGAGCAGCGGCTGCCACGGTTTCGGCCCAGTTCATTGTCAGCCTGGTGCTTGTATTATCCATGAGAAAGGACCCGGTGCTGGCAGCCCAGATGCGTGTCTGGAAGCCCACGCCATTGTCCAATATAAAGACCATGGTACGGATTGGTTTCCCTTCCGCCGTGCAGAGCATGCTTTACTGCAGCATTTCCATGATACTGACACGGTTTGTCACTTCGTGGGGCGACACGGCTGTGGCGGTCCAGAGGGTGGGAGGACAGATTGAATCCATCTCATGGATGACAGCAGAGGGTTTTGGCTCGGCCATCAATGCATTTGTGGGACAGAATTACGGGGCAGGCAATTTAAAACGTGTGAAGAAAGGTTATATGAAGGCAGCGGGTATTATGTTTATCTGGGGAATGTTCACGACCCTGCTTCTGATTTTCGGGGCAGTCCCCATATTCAGCCTGTTCATCCATGAACCGGAGGTCATACCGGCTGGAGCGGATTATCTGCGCATCATTGGGTTTTCGGAAATGTTCATGTGTGTGGAACTGATGACAGTGGGTGCCATGTCAGGCATGGGAAAGACCATGGAGGCTTCCGTGATTACCATCATACTTACAGCTGCCCGTATCCCGCTGGCCCTTCTACTGGGCGGGACAGCCCTGGGGCTTAACGGTATCTGGTGGGCACTTACCATATCAAGCATTGTGAAGGGGATTATTTTCTTTATCGTATTCCAGCGTATGATGCGTGGATGGGGGACTCAAAAATAAAAAATATGCTTGTAAAATGTCGTATTTTGTGAGAGAATAGAACCAAGTATGATGTGATAAATTTAACAAATGGGCACTGTACTTGATCAAATTCATTTTTGAAAGGAGTTTTAACACATGATTTATTCACATGAAGTAGAAGAGATGTGCACAGTTGCACAGGGCGTTCATCATGGCGCTGCTCCAATTCCGGAAGAAGCAAAATGGGTAAAATCAAAAGAAGTAAAAGACATTTCCGGCCTTACCCACGGTGTGGGCTGGTGTGCTCCTCAGCAGGGTGCCTGCAAACTGACACTGAACGTAAAAGAAGGTATCATCCAGGAAGCGCTGGTTGAGACCATCGGATGTTCCGGTATGACCCACTCCGCAGCCATGGCAGCAGAAATCCTGCCAGGACGTACTGTTTTAGAGGCTTTAAATACAGACTTGGTATGTGACGCAATCAATACAGCTATGAGGGAACTGTTCCTTCAGATTGTTTACGGAAGAACACAGAGTGCTTTCTCTGAGGACGGACTTCCTGTAGGCGCTGGTCTGGAAGACTTAGGTAAGGGCCTTCGTTCCCAGGTTGGTACCATGTATGGAACACTGAAAAAAGGTCCCCGCTATTTGGAAATGGCTGAAGGCTATGTAACCGGTATTGCACTGGATGCAGAAGATCAGATCATTGGTTATCAGTTCGTAAGCCTTGGCAAGATGACTGATTTCATCAAGAAGGGCGACGATCCTAACACAGCATGGGAAAAAGCAAAAGGCCAGTACGGCCGCGTTGCTGACGCTGTTAAGATTATCGACCCACGTAAAGAATGATGAAGACCGAATAGGAGGAATAAGAAGATGGCATTATTTGAATCATATGAGAGAAGAATTGACAAAATCAATTCTGTATTAAACAGCTATGGCATTGCTTCTATTGAAGAAGCTGAGAAGATTACCAAAGATGCAGGCCTGGACGTTTATGATCAGGTTAAGAAGATCCAGCCAATCTGCTTTGAGAACGCTTGCTGGGCATACATAGTAGGTGCTGCAATTGCTATTAAGAAGGACTGTAGGAAAGCTGCTGACGCTGCTGCCGCAATCGGAGAAGGCCTTCAGTCATTCTGTATCCCAGGTTCCGTTGCTGACCAGCGTAAGGTAGGTTTAGGCCATGGTAACTTAGGAAAGATGCTTCTGGAAGAGAACACAGACTGTTTCTGTTTCCTGGCAGGCCATGAGTCCTTTGCAGCCGCAGAGGGCGCTATCGGTATTGCTGAGAAGGCAAATAAGGTCCGTCAGAAACCACTGCGCGTCATCCTGAATGGTTTAGGTAAGGACGCTGCACAGGTTATCTCCAGAATCAACGGCTTTACATATGTAGAGACAGAGATGGATTACTACACAGGCGAAGTAAAGGAACTGTGGAGAAAGTCCTACTCCGAAGGCTTAAGGGCAAAGGTTAACTGTTACGGCGCGAATGACGTAACAGAGGGCGTTGCCATCATGTGGAAGGAAGGCGTTGATGTTTCCATCACCGGTAACTCCACCAACCCAACCAGATTCCAGCATCCGGTAGCCGGTACCTATAAGAAGGAATGTGTTGAGAAGGGCAAGAAGTACTTCTCCGTTGCATCCGGCGGTGGCACAGGCCGTACCCTGCATCCTGACAACATGGCAGCTGGTCCTGCTTCCTACGGCATGACCGATACCATGGGACGTATGCACTCCGATGCACAGTTTGCCGGTTCCTCTTCCGTACCTGCACACGTTGAAATGATGGGTCTTATCGGCGCAGGCAACAACCCAATGGTTGGTATGACGGTTGCGATTGCGGTTTCCATTGAGGAAGCGGCGAAGGAAGGGAAATTCTAAGAAATCCTTATTTTATAAGGGTTTGAGAAGTTTTGAGTTGTGCTGAAATTGAGTGTGTAGAACACGAGTTAGCGTACACGTAGCGCACAAAAGAATTGAAATTATAAGAGATGTTTTTTAGGGTGAACGCCTGTGAGACATCTCTTATTTTGTTATCTTGCATATTTCTTTATGAAGTTTCTCCATAATTTGGCTGATATAGGTTTTTCTGTAATATCTGTTATGGTGTGACCGACAATGAGTTTTAATATATTCGTCTATATGACATTCTTTGGCTTTTGTGATGAAGATATGTCTGGTTTTATGAGGCCGATGGATTAGCTTCAAGCGTATCATGACATTTACGAACCGGTTCCGGTATTTGCCACAGGTCATATAGGTTCCCAGCTGTCTATTATTGTCATAAAAATGTATTTGTTCTTTATTGGAAATCGTAACGAAAAGTGGGTTTTAAGAAATCCAGTGTTATAAGGACTGCCGACGTTGTTGAGATTGGCTGAAATGGTGTGAAAATTGGTGTTTAACCACAAGTAACTTACACAAACAAGATTGAAAAGAAGTTGTATTTTAGAGATGTATCAGTTTGGGATGGTATGCCTTTTCATCTTTTGACTTTGTTGATTTTGGACTGCAGCTGCTCCATAGTCCGGTAGATGTAAACTTTTTCAGTAATATTGGTGATGGCATGTCCGTCAATAAGCTTTATGCGATTGCTTGTGCCAAAACATTGCTTTGCTGAAACGGTTTCAGTATTTGTCGTAAGAAATCCGTCTTCCTACGTCCGGTGTTGAGTCCACATCTTTGAAGGGATATTCTTCGGCTTGATTGTCTCTCTTTTTGGTTAAGAAGAAAATGGGGGAATGAATAGGCACGACTCGATGTTTGCCGACATCTACCTTCAAGTTGCCCTGTATGGTTTTCGTCTTTAAATCAATATCAATGGTTTTTAAAATCGCTATTTCCTATGGTCGCCATAAGCCATATATCCCAATCAAGACTATATCAACAAATGGTATTTCATTGACAGTATCCCGAAGACAATCGAATTCTTCTTGGGTGGATGGGACGGTTTCTTTTTGCCGTGCTTCATTTTTATCCGGACTGCACACATGCTCGGACGAGTATAACAAACCTTCCTAAGTGGCATACCACTTAAAATTTGGAAAGGGAAAGATTCCCCCTTGAACCCCTGTTAAATCGAATGAAAAGAGAACGAATGTTTAATCGAAAAAGGAATCGAAGTCTTGCAGTTCGTACCACAGAGCAGAAGATTATGTGAATTAAGGAGAAAGTGAAACTATCAAGGCTATCTCAGTAGGCATACATTCTATCTTGCTTATTAAATAAATTCACGTAAAAGAAGGCGGGCTGGAAGTAGTAAAGGTTTTAAAAGAAATTGGCCACTCAGCTAAATGCTGGCCAGATTGATACTTGTTCCATAGAAAATTACAAGGAAAAGATGGAATTACGGTTAATCGGAGACTATAATTGCAGTCGATTGATTCGCTGAACAAGATAAGAGCAGAGAATAAGACAGATGAGAGGCAGTATATATATTTTATTCAGAGTTTCCTCAAGAATGAGGAAATTTCTTTAGAAGAGGCAAATCAAATTGTCGGGGTATTGGGGGAGAGTTGGCCATACTTTTAAGGTTACGAGCTGTGTTATGCCACCCACAAAGATAAAAATGATATCCACACTCATATAATTGTTAATTTTGTCAGATTTGAAATCGGTAAGAAATTCAACTATAATAAAAAATCTGCAAAAGATGAAAGATTTGCTGGAACAAATATTAGCCAAGCATCAAGAATTTATCTGTCAGAGAAATAATGAGATTATAGCCTTTGAAATGAACCTTTAGCGTCCTATTGAGAAGCATCATAGAAAAAATTATAGAAGCTGGATACTATGGTCGTCGTCACTGGTATTATTAAGAATGTAGAAAGAAAGGAGGATTTTTGTGAAAGAGTACTTGATATGGGAATTCAGGCGAATTGGTAGCCTAATTGAAAGTATATCGTTTCTTTGGATAAGAGCGGTAATAAGGTAAGAGATAAGTGATTACCATCCGTATTTAAAATAGACTATCTAAAGTTCTTGGGATTTGTTATAATCGTTTTAGTGGAGTGAGTAAAGAGGTTGTAAATAGATTTATAAGAGGTTTTTGTTTTAGCCTGTTACTTTGGAATAGTAGCAATGGCAAAGGCTATGAATAGCAGTTGTACGAGCTAGTAGATATAAAATAAATTATCATATGTACTATATTTAGTACCAAATGTATAAAGACATATTTTATGATTAGATAATGTACTGAATATAGAACATTATTGAGGCAGAATTATGCAGAAATTAAAACAGGAAAAGAAGATTGGCATAGGAGAAAATTTACGAAGGCTAAGAATTAGTAAAGGGTTTTCTCAAGTTGAAGTGGTTGCCAGATTGGAATTATATGGAATTAATATATGTAGAGTTACTTATAATAAAATGGAACACAATAATTATTCGATAAGGATTAATGAGTTGTTGGCGTTGAAAATGATATATGATTGTGAGTTTAAAGATTTTTTTATAGGATTAAAGTTTCCGTCATTACAAAATTTCGTAAATTAGTATAACATATCATTAAAGTATGATGTTTGAAAGATAAAAGGAAAGAGTTGTGTGATGTCTAAACAGAATAAAAATTGTAAAGTACCGACGCCTAAAGAGTATGTAGAAATTATGTTAAATCAGGTTGGTTATATAGAGAATTTATATGGTCGTAAAGTAATTGAGAACTCATGTGGAGAAGGAAATATATTAATTGAGATTGTTCGACGATACATAAAAGACTGTAAAAAGCAAGGGTATTCATGTGAAAAAATAGCTATTGGTTTATCTAATGACATTATAGCTTATGAAATAGATAAAGAAGAGTTGAAGATTTGTAGAAAAAAATTAAATAATATATTGAAAAACGAACATATAAAAAATGTACATTGGAAATTGAGGAACTCTGATTATTTAAAAAGTAGGGAGAAGCATGCTGATTTTATTATTGGAAATCCACCATATATTACATATCATGATTTAGATGAAAAGGAAAGAAAGTTTGTTCAAAATAATTTTGAGGTGTGTAAAAAAGGAAGATTTGATTATTGTTATGCATTTATTGAAGCAAGTATTAAATCATTAGGGGTTAAGGGGAAATTAGCTTATCTAATACCATATAGCATTTTTAAAAATAAATTTGCGAATGAGTTAAGAGATTATATAAAACCCTATCTTACAAGGATTTACGATTATAAATCAATAAAAATATTTCCAAGAATTATAAGTACATCTGCAATAATAATTTGTGAGAAAAATAATACTTCAAATATGTTAAATTATGAGCTGGTAAGTCAGAAATTAGATTATGTTATCGAAAAACAGAATTTAGGACCAAAGTGGGTTTTTATAGATAATAATGTAGGTACAAAACGGTTTGGGGATTTTTTCAAAGTCGCAAATGGTGTAGCAACATTATATAATAAGGCTTTTTTAATAGAAAGATATGTAGAAGATGAGTTATACTACTATGTTAATGGAATGAAAATAGAAAAAAGTCTATTAAAAACTGCAGTAAGCTCAAAAAGTTTAAAGAATGTTGATAATGATTTGTTGTTTAAAATAATATTTCCTTACAAAATAGAGGGGAATAAAATTAAAAATTATACAGAGGAAGAATTTTTGAAAAATTTTCCTCAAGCTTGTCTATACTTACAGCAATTTAAAGCAGAATTGGGGAATAGAAAAGCTGATAAGAATGCTAAATGGTTTGAGTATGGTAGAAGTCAATCTATATATGGGGTATTTGGCAAGAAGCTTATCATACCTATGGTGATTACTAATAATGTTGTTGCGTATGAGGCTGAAGCTGATTCTGTGCCATATGCAGGTTATTTTATAAAACAAAACTCGCAAAAGGATATGACACTTACAGAGGCAAAACAAATACTGGAAAGTAACGAGTTTTACAAGTATGTAAGAGAACACGGTACTCCGACAACAGTTACATCTTATCGGATATCAGTGAAAGATATAAGTGATTTTATGTTTTAAAGAGAGGTTAATAGATTATGGAATATTCTTTTGAAGTGAGTGCTAAAGCTGCAAGATTGCTTGGAAGAGAAAATATAGCAGATGCTGATGGTGCGTTGGTTGAATTGGTTAAAAATGGTTATGATGCAGATGCAAAGTGTGTTTATGTTTATTTCGATATTCCATTTCCAGATATACAAAAGCCTTTATCTGCGTTGGATTTAAAAAAAATCATATCGAATAAAGATTTTGAGAAAATTAAAGATAAATTTGAATTATCTGATGGAAAATATTCTATTAAAGAAGACTTAGGTCGGCAACTTTTAGATGAAATACAAAAAATATTATTTTCTTATAATTCTATTGTTATTATTGATAATGGGATAGGAATGGATTTGAAAACAGTAAAAACATCATGGATGCAGATTGCTACAAGTGGAAAGGAAATGGAAAGAACTAGTCCGGGAGGACGAGTTAAGACAGGAGAAAAAGGGATTGGACGCTTTGCGTTGGATAAATTATCTTTAAATTCAAAAATGTATACGAAAACAGGAAATAGTAACACCATTGAATGGAGCTTAGATTGGGAACAGTTTTCCAATGTGAAGCTATTAAGTGAGGTGAGAGCAGAAGTTAAAGAGAGTAATATTGCTTATAAAGAGGTTGTGAAAAGCATATTAGGTAATCGTTTTGAAAAAGTAAAAAAGTATGATTGGAGTCATGGGACAACAATCATTTTGTCACCAGTTCGTGAAGCTTGGAATGATAGAGTATATGAAAAAGTGAATTCAAGCCTTAATAGCATAAATCCAATAGGCTTTTTGGATCAATTTGATATTTATGTAGCAAATCTTTATCAATCAAAGTATAATATGGAACCAGACAAAGATAAAGATGAAAAGATTGACTTTGATTATAAGATAACATTTCAGTATGATGGAGAGCGTAAACTTAATGTAGAATTAACTCGAAATGAGGTTAACGTTAGTAAAAGAAAAATTGATATTGAAGTAAACAATAAATCTAAAAGTTTTTATTTGGAGGATTTTTGGAATCGAAAAGCGTTTTCTAATCAGCCGTATCGTAGGGAAAATTATAATGACATCATAAAATTTGAAATTGATATTGTAAAAGAGTTGGAAGATTCACTAGATAGAGTTAAAAGTGTTGGGGCCTTTTCTGGTGATTTTTATTTTCTTAAGTCTCAAAATAGTAGTAAAGAATATGATATAATGAAACGAGTAAAAAGCCGAAGTCGTAAGCAATTGTTGGATTGTTATTCTGGAATAAAAATATATCGTGATGACTTTAAAGTTAGGCCATATGGAGATAATGTGGGACCAATGTATGATTGGATAGGGCTTGGCGCAAGACAACAAGCTAGTCCAGCTGGTGCAGCGGATCCTAATGGTGCATGGCGTGTATTGATTAATCAATTAATTGGTAATGTAAAAATAAAACGAGATGTTAATGCTAATTTATTTGATATTAGTAATAGAGGCGGATTAATGCTTAATGAGTCTTATTATATATTTGTTGAGATGCTCAAAGAGGTATTGAAAATTTTTGAATATGATAGACAATATTTTTATAGAGAATATAAAAAGTGGTATGATGAATGTAAAAGTAGTTTAAGCCCGACAGACAGAATCATTGATAGCGTGAAAAATAGAAAGAAGAATAAACAAAAGCAAGATGATGATGACTCTGAGAACAATAGTTCAAATAATCAAGGTGAATATAAAGAGGATTCAAAGGAGGAATATAGCAAATATGAATATGAAGAAGCAGTAGCGGATTTGATTGAAGAAAAAACTGAGGAAATAAAAGCGAAACAAATAATGGAAATGCTGAGTTCGTCTGGCATCATAATAAATACGTTTTTTCATGAGTTACGTTATATTTCTGTGGATTTTGCAAGTCGTGCACCATTACTAAAACGTTGTATTGATTATATGATAGGCGGAGAGTATGAAGGGCCTAAGCCATATAACCCGTATCCAAGGATAGAAGATTTAAACAATACTGATAAATTACTGAATGAATGGTTACATGTTGCGATGGATGGGGTACAGAAAGAGAATCTGGATATTAAAGAAGTGGATATAAATCTTGAAATAGAAAAAATAATTAATAATTGGAATGGATTGCTTCAGATGAAAAATATTAATGTTAATTTTATTCCATGTCAAGAGCAATGCATAAAATCTATATCTATTGCAGATATTAATATCATATTAAATAATTTTTTGTTAAATTCTGCTTATTTTTTAGAAGAAGATTATAATGATAATCGCTTAATAGAAATACAAATTTTGGATGAAATGGACTATTTAATCCTTAGGCTATTTAATAATGGGCCAAAACTGGCATCCGAATATTTTATACGTCCACAAATTATTTTCGAATTGGGAAAGACTACGAAAGAACGGGGAACAGGGTTAGGTCTATGGATTTTAAGAGAAGCGACTATCCGTAATAATGGCGAGGTATATGTTGATACAGATATAGAAGGATTTCAATTAAAAGTGCATTTCAGAAAGTAGGTGTAGTATGTATAAAATTGGTATATTAGAAGACCGTCAAAAAGAAATTGATAATGTCATATTAGTCATAATGGAGAATGGTAGATTTATTGATAATATTCCTGAAATTACAGAAGAGAGTTTTGTCATTTATAAAGTGGATGATCATGTAAAAGTTAAGAATCAAATTATTAGAGCAATTGAAAACGATATAAATGAAAACGTCATCCAAGGATTAATAGTGGATTATAAAATAGATACCAAAAAAGACATATTTACTGGGGCAGATGTCGTAAGGCAAATAAAGGATACTTTGACAGAATTTCCTATTGTAATATTAACCGCTGCAGTTGATATGTCGAGAACTTCTGTGTATGTTGATCCTGATAAAACTTATAATAAGGAAGTGTTTTTTAATGTTGATAAGCCGGAGAGCTTAGAATTAACTAAAAATATATTTAGAAATATGGAACGTTATGTACAGCTTAGGGAAAAGCTAGAAGTAGAATTAGATCAAGAATTGAATAATTTAGGTAATGAGTTTTCAGATTTGACGCTATCGAAAGTTATAAAAATTGAAAATGAATTATCAAAGTACAAGAAACTTGAAATGACACAGATTGATAAGACTTTAGATATTTCTGTACTAAAAGAAACAATGGAAACACTTAGAAATATAGAGGAGAGTATAGACTAGTATCATGATAAAATATAGATTTAAAGAACACAAGATTAATAAAAGCGAAAATATACACTTTGATAACATTAATGAATATTCACCGTATTTGAAAAAAGATTTTAATAATCATTGCTGCTATTGCAATACATTAGATGAATTAGTTGCTCCTTTGCCTTTTGAAAAAGATCATTTTGTTCCTAGAGCGGTTTTTGAAAAAAATAATTGTTTAAGCCTTGATAATGATTATAAGAATTTGATGTATTCGTGTCCAAAGTGTAATGGAACGAAAGGAAAGAAGCATTCAGGTAATATTGGTAAAGGAGAAGTGGTCAACGATTGCTTTTATAATCCTGTTGAAGTTGATTATAATAGTATATTCTATAGAAATGAATACGGAATAATTCAATCTGATGATGAAAAAGGAAAACAGATGTTGAAAGATTTACGTTTATATCGAAAGCTGCATGCGTTTGCATATGTATTAGAGAAATATAAAACTACAAAAGATATATTAGATCAAAAGTATGAACAGGAAGAAAATAAAAATAAGAAACAAGTTTATGAAAAAGCATTGTTTAATATACAAAGAAAATACATAGAACTTACAAAAATATATTGTAGCAATTATTATAGTAAAGAATTTAATTAAAAGGGCATGTTTGGAAATTATATATCCTTAGTCATTTTAACTAAATTAAGATTGAAGCAATGCATATGAACCCCAGAAAGGTACTGGCCAGTTTATCATAACGTGTCGCGATTCAGGACCATCCCAAAGATTGTGTAAACCTCCAAACTGATGTAAGATAAAATCACACAGTTTGGAGGTTTTATGGCTCTTTGTCAATAGTTGGGGTGGGATTTGTTAAAATCCCGCCCCAGCTCTATGATAAGGGGACCATCCCAAAGATTGTGTAAACCTCCAAACTGATGTAAGATAAAATCACACAGTTTGGAGGTTTTATTATGGCAAGAAAAAACGACACACCACAGAAAGCTGCTATGCGGGAACTCATGAAGGGCTACTTAAAACAGAATG
Organism: Enterocloster sp. OA13; assembly: GCF_022440595.1. Taxonomy (NCBI): domain Bacteria; kingdom Bacillati; phylum Bacillota; class Clostridia; order Lachnospirales; family Lachnospiraceae; genus Enterocloster; species Enterocloster sp. OA13. The sequence goes on from NZ_JAKNTF010000001.1 coordinate 710,815, forward strand.
ATGTGAAAATCAAAGACGGTACCGATGTGAATGCAATCATGAGGGACATGATGTCGGTCATTCTGGAGGGTGCTCTGGACGAGGAGCTGGACGAGGAACTGGGCTATTCCAAATACGATTACCACAACAAGGATACGGCCAACAGCCGCAACGGACATTCCCAAAAGACCCTGCATACCAGCTACGGCGATATGGGGCTTGATATCCCCAGAGACAGAGCCGGGGAGTTTGAACCGCAGGTCATCAAGAAATATCAAAACACGGTCACTCAGGACATGGAGGAAAAGATCATCTCCATGTACGCAAAAGGGATGACTACGAATGACATCGAGAGCCACATGAGGGAACTCTACGGGATTGACATTTCCGACAGCACCATAAGCCGTATCACAGACAAGATACTCCCCATCGTAAAAGAGTGGCAGGAACGCCCTCTGGATGAGATATACGCTGTTGTATTTCTGGATGCAATCCATTACCATGTACGCAACGAAGGACGCATTGCAAAGCAGGCGGTATACATCGCCATAGGGATTGGCATGGATGGAAGGAAGGATGTTCTGGGGATGTATGTGGGGCAAAATGAAAGTGCAAAGTTCTGGCTGTCCATCCTAAACGGATTGAAAAACCGCGGAGTAAATGATATCTTGATTGCATGTGTGGACGGCCTGACGGGATTCCCCCAGGCAATCGAAGCGGTATACCCCCAGACAGAGATTCAGCAGTGCATTATCCATCAGATCCGGAATACAACGAAATTCGTATCCTACAAAGAAATCAAGCCGCTAATGGCTGATTTAAAGCGGGTATATACTGCACCGACAGAGGATGCAGCCTTGGGTGCCCTAGAAGATTTCAGTGAGAAATGGGATGGTAAGTACCCCAAGATATCGAAATCCTGGAGAGAGAATTGGGCAAATCTGTCAACATACTTCAAATATCCAGAAGCGGTGAGACGCCTGATATACACGACAAATACGATAGAGGGGTTCAATCGCCAGCTACGGAAAGTGACAAAGTCAAAGACGGTATTTCCTTCTGATGACAGCCTGTTAAAAATGCTATATCTGGCGATGATGGACATCACGAAGAAATGGACCGGGCACCGCCAGGACTGGGGCCAGATCCACTCCCAGCTGGAGATATATTTCGAGGAGCGTTTATCCTGATTATAAGCAGAAGCGGGCTGCCAAATCAGTTTTTCTTGACATGCCCAAAAACAGCATTATAATACAGAGAAAGGGCAAGGCCCGAAAAAACGGCTTTGCCCTTTGGTAACCAATGACATATCTTGTATCAGTTTTTTGAGTTTACACAAAATTTGAAACGGTCTCATGATAAGAGCACTTTTTATGCATGATTCCAAGTCTTACTGATTTTGGGCATACCAAATAAGCCTCCGCATGACCGACCATCTTATCCTATGATGTACAGTGGAGTATCCGGGTCCGGAAACGCCTGAAGTTCCGGATCCGTAGCTGCTCCGCTTTAATACCTTTATCTTGTTGTTGAATCCTTCTGTCGGGCCATTTGTCAGCCTGTATTTAAAGGCATTCAGGATTTCCTTCCGCCAGGCCCTGTAGGTCCTGGCACAGTCCTCAAATTCCTTAATCCCACAGCCCTGTGCATCCGCAATCCAGTCATCAAATTCCCGCTGCTGCTGACGGTAGGCTTCCATCTGGCAGATATCGTAAAACCACTCCTTCATGCGGTGCGCCTGGCGCAGGTCCTCACTGTATAGAAGCATCAGGTTACAGGCCTGCCTGTCCTCATCCTTCAGCTTTTTATAGCGGGTCAGGATGAGCTTGCGGCTGCGTTTGTAATACCTACGCAGGGAGGCCGGCATGGACTTCTGAAGCCGTCTGCGTACGTTTTCAATGGCCCATGTGACCTGACGGATGAAATGGTATTTATCCACAATGATCTTTGCGTTTGGGAAGAATGTCCGTGCAGGCTCTGTATAGGGCCGCCACATGTCGCAGATGAAGAACCTTACATTCAGGCGTTCTTTCCTGGGGATACTGCGCCAATAATCCGCCAGATGACCCTGGGTCCGGTCTGGAAGGATATCGAGGATGCGCCGCTTTTTCGGATTAACCAGGATGCATTGATATCTGCCGGTGGAAGCGTTCCCTTTGAATTCGTCAATGGAAAGTGCCTGAGGGAGCCGGTCGGGCGGAGGATAGCTGATGGTATCCAGGAGCCGGCAGACCGTCTGGACGGAAACACCGGTAAGCCCAGCAATCTGTTTTACGGAAAAGGTCTGGCGGAGCAGGGATACAATGTAGAATGCAAGCCTGCGTGTCCTGCGGTGGTAGCTGGGCAGGAAAGGGCAGGGTCCCGTAAAACGTTTGCGGCAGGAGGTACAGAGGTAACGCCGTTTACGAAGGACCAGGATTACGTGTTTACCCTGTAAGGGGATGTCCTGGACCTCCTGCAGGCGGTAATCATGGACCCGTCTGGTTTTAGCCCCACAGCAGGGGCAGGTCTGTTCTGCCGGTTGTGACAGGATAAAAATTTTAATGAAAGAGTCCGCCTGGACCACTTTTTTAATTGAGACACCTTCCAAGTTAAGGAAAGTCTTGGTATAATTAGGGTACATCTATAAGGGTCACCTCCATATACATTAAACTTTGGTCGGAATAATGGGTTTGGGAGGCTTCTTATAGATGTATTTTATTACAATCAAAAGAATGTTGGAAGTGTGCTTTTCAGCACACCCCAACATTCAGTATAGAACCGGTTTTATTATGGCAAGAAAAAACGACACACCACAGAAGGCTGCTATGCGGGAGCTTATGAAGGGCTACTTAAAACAGAATGATATGAAAATCAAAGACGGTACCGATGTGAATGCAGTCATGAGGGACATGATGTCGGTCATTCTGGAGGGTGCTCTGGACGAGGAGCTGGACGAGGAACTGGGCTATTCCAAATACGATTCCCACAACAAGGATACGGGCAACAGCCGCAACGGACATTCCCAAAAGACCATGCATACCAGCTACGGCGATATGGGGCTTGATATCCCCAGGGACAGGGCCGGGGAGTTTGAACCGCAGGTCATCAAGAAATATCAAAACACGGTCACTCAGGACATGGAGGGAAAGATCATCTCCATGTACGCAAAAGGGATGACTACGAATGACATCGAGAGCCACATGAGGGAACTCTACGGGATTGACATTCCCGACAGCACCATAAGCCATATCACAGACTACTCCCCATCGTAAAAGAGTGGCAGGAACGCCCTCTGGATGAGATATACGCCGTTGTATTTCTGGATGCAATCCATTACCATGTACGCAACGAAGGACGCATTGCAAAGCAGGCGGTATACATCGCCATAGGGATTGGCATGGATGGAAGGATGTCCTGGGGATGTATGTGGGGCAAAATGAAAGTGCAAAGTTCTGGCTGTCCATCCTGAACGGATTGAAAAACCGCGGAGTAAATGATATCCTGATTGCATGTGTGGACGGCCTGACGGGATTCCCCTAGGCAATCAAAGCGGTATACCCCCAGACAGAGATCCAGCAGTGCATCATCCATCAAATCCGGAATACAACGAAATTCGTATCCTACAAAGAAATCAAGCCGCTAATGGCTGATTTAAAGCGGGTATATACTGCACCGACAGAGGATGCAGCCTTGGGTACCCTGGAAGATTTCAGTGAGAAATGGGATGGTAAGTACCCCAAGATATCGAAATCCTGGAGAGAGAATTGGGCAAATCTGTCAACATACTTCAAATATCCAGAAGCGGTGAGACGCCTGATATACACGACAAATACGATAGAGGGGTTCAATCGCCAGCTACGGGAAGTGACAAAGTCAAAGACGGTATTTCCTTCTGATGACAGTCTGTTAAAAATGCTATATCTGGCGATGATGGACATCACGGAGAAATGGACCGGGCACCGCCAGGACTGGGGCCAGATCCACTCCCAGCTGGAGATATATTTCGAGGAGCGTTTATCCTGATTATAAGCAGAAGCGGGCTGCCAAAACAGTTTTTCTTGACATGCCCAAAAACAGCATTATAATACGGAGAAAGGGCAAGGCCCGAAAAAACGGCTTTGCCCTTTGGTAACCAATGACATATCTTGTATCAGTTTTTTGAGTTTACACAAAATTTGAAACGGTCTCGTGGTTCGCCCTTTCCATTTATATCAGCTATTCACTGGTATCGGAGAAATCAGTCTGATAAATTTCAATCATCATTCGTGCGCCTAGGCGAAAACCATCAATAAACATTACAGACATTTCTATGGGGACAGTATCAAGCTGTTCGTCCATAATTTCAATGAACCGTTTGGCCAGCGGTGGTTCCAATAATTTTAGCTGTTTCATAAATTCATCGTAATGCTTGTAGTGTTCCTGGCGCATTTTTCGGTATACTTCTGTTCTGAGTGTACTGGTCAGCGGGGAATACTTCTCCATCATATAATTTCAGCAGTAGACTTTTCATGGAAATTCTCCTTTTTAATATATTTTGACATTCATTAAATGTCAATATAATTCTTAGTTTATCATATAATGGAGAAAATGACAATCACTGAATGTCAATTAAGGAGCGTTTTATGTATAAAAACAAGGCGGAAAACGGTGGAAATAATATTTGCGGCCAGAGGATAAAGGAAATCCGGGAGAGCCTGCCAGAGAAAACTTCACAGCGGAAACTGGCGGATATGTTGCAAATGACAGGATTGGATATTGATAAGAATGCGGTGCAGCGGATTGAAAGTGGGAAACGGTTCGTGACGGATATTGAGTTGAAGGTGATTGCGGAGTTGCTGGGGGTTAGTTATCAGGAGTTGTTGGATTGAAATAATTATTTATTAAGGAGAAGAATAGTGGAAAAAGCAATAGTATTTGTTACTAATATTTCGGAAACACTGGTTGGAAAAAAGATTTGTGGATTCACATTAAAGAAAGTATATAGAAACAGTAATGCAGACTATCTAAAAGAAAATTTAACATCTTGGGAATTTGGTGATAGGTTATTAGAATACAGTAAATTTACATTAGCTAATCAGCCAGACAATTTTTTACATGAGGATAAAAAGGGAGAATATTATTTGTATTTTCAAGGAAAGGAGAGAGAAGAAAATACCATAGATATTTTTGGAGAAATAGTTGTGTTTATAGAAAGCATAGTTGTGTTTAAAGATAGTGCTGTATCTTTTTCGCACCCACATAAATTTTCTGACAAATACGGAACGGGAATTTTAAGATTGCCTCTTCACAATTACTATAGTTTGAACGATTATTCTAAATTTGTGTTGGAAGGAAATGAATTTTTAGAATTAGAAAACTTTTATGAAAAGTATAAGCAAGTTAAGAAAAATAAAGATTTGATTAGAAGAATGGTAGAGTTATGGTTGACTTCTAGAAGAACTCCATATTTTGATGTGAAATTTATTTTGCATGTAACAATTTTAGAAATGTTTATTGATGGTAATGCAGAATTAACTTATAGATTGTCGAGAAGTGTTGCTATTTTTTTGGGAGAAACAAAGGAAAATTCCGAAGAAATTTATAAAAATATGAAGAAGTTGTATAATGCAAGATCCAAATATCTTCATAATGGAGAAGAAAATAGAGACAACCAAAACGAAATAAATGCTCTACATTATGCAAGAGCATTGATTGTAAGATTAATTACCTTTAGTTCAGCATTCAATAGTTCAATAACAGATATAAGGTCAGAAATTGATAAACTGGGATTTGGTGAATGTAGATTGTTAGAAGAATCTTTAAAAAATAGAAATCAAGAGGAATGAGAGGTGTAGAGTAGCGCACCTATAGCGTACAATCATGCCCAAAACTCTAGAAAATTCAGCCTACACCGTTTCCATCGAGGAGAGCGCTAAAGCAAATCCTAAAATATCCCTTATGAAATAAGGATTTATAAAATTTGAGATTTTTTTCATGATTGGAACAAAAAGCAATTAAGATAATTTCGCTATCGAAATAAGATGGTTCATGATATAAGTTCATCTTAGCAAAAAAAGCTGTTGTGTCCATTGGATGCAAAGTAAAGCCCCAGGGAGAGGCAATTCCTTGGGGCTTCTGTTTTCCTTTTAAAGAGGAATAACTTAGGCAGGCTGTTGGTTACGTATTTCCATACAACCATCTGCAGATACGCCAGCAGGCTATACCCGCCGTGATAGGGATAAGGAAAGCGGTTATGTATTCCAGTCCAAGTGAACACTAAAATCCAATAAATCCAATAGATTCAGTAAACAAAAAAAAGTTGACTATCCAACCATTTCATGATATATTATATTCGTTGACTATCCAACTAATTATATGGTGAATGATGATGACAGAGCGCAACATGATTAGCAGCATATCCATGATGTATCGGCAGGCGCACCGGTTTTATGACAAAAAGCTGGAAGAGTACAATATCAGCAGCGGGCAGCTGACTTTTCTTTTGTGTATCCATGAGCATGAGGGAATCAGCATGTACGGTGTGGCGCAGTTGGGACATTTTGACAAGGGGACCGTTACAAAGGGGATTCAGAAGCTGGAAGAGCAGGGATATATCCGGGTGGAAACGGATGAGGCAGATAAGCGTTCAAGGCGTTTATACACAACGGGGAAAGCGGTTTTGATCATAGAACGGCTCTATGGCATCCGTCAGGAATGGAATGAAATCCTGGTGGACGGCCTGACACCGGAGGAGTGTGCAAAGGCAGAGGAATTATTGGGGAGAATGGCAGAGAATGCCTGGAAGTACATGAATGAAAGGAATTAAACAAGAATGACTGAAAGTACAATCATACATAAAGAAAACCCACTGGGTACGGAGCCGGTCGGCAAATTATTGCTGGCCTTCTCTGTACCCTCAATCATTGCATGCCTGGTTAATTCGGTGTACAACATCGTGGATCAGATTTTTATTGGACAGGGGGTTGGATATCTGGGAAATGCCGCGACCACGGTTTCATTTCCAATGATGACCATCGTGATGGCGTTCGCGACCCTGGCCGGTTCCGGTGGCGGTGCTTATGCAGCTATCAAGCTGGGGGAAAAGGATGTTCGGGAGGCAGACCTGACACTGAACAACCTGTTTTCCATGTCCCTCATCATCGGAATCCTGATTTCCGCTCTGGGACTTCTCTTTCTGGATCCCCTGCTCCGCATGTTTGGCGCCACGGAAACAGTTATGCCGTACGCGAGGGATTACACCTCCATCATCCTCATGGGAGTGCCGTTCAGTGTTTTGGGAATCACAATGTCCAATATGGCAAGGACGGATGGGAACCCCAGGCTTTCCATGTATGGTATCCTGATTGGCGCAACCCTCAACACAATCTTGGATCCGCTTTATATCTTTGTTTTCCATTGGGGGGTAAAAGGGGCGGCCATTGCCACAATAACCTCCCAGATTCTGTCTGCCGGTATTCTCTGCCATTATTTCTGGAGACGGGGCAATATGCGGTTTCAGTTTAAGCTTATGAAGCTGGTGCCCCGGGTCTGTGTGAAGTCCCTTACGCTTGGGGCGTCTTCCGGCATTGCCCAGCTGGTTGCCTGCGTGATGCAGGTTGTAATGAATAATTCCCTGGTTTATTATGGCAATCAGAGCGATGTGACCGGTGATGTGGCGCTGAGCGCCATGGGAATCGTGATGAAGATTGTAATGATACTTGGTTCTGTCTGTATTGGCATTGGAGTCGGTTCCCAGCCTATCCTTGGGTTTAACTACGGGGCTGGAAAATATAAGAGGATCCGTGACACCTATTTTAAGGCAATCATCTATGCCACTGTGTCCATTTCCGTTGGATGGCTGGTCTGTCAGACAATGCCTCATTTAATCCTGAGGCTGTTCGGAAGCGGCAATGCGCAATTTACACGGTTTGCTGTAAAATGTATGAGGATATATCTGGGCGGCCTTTTCTGCGCAGGTTTCCAGATTGTTTCCACCAACTATTTCCAGGCTACAGGACAGCCATTAAAGGCGTCCCTCCTTTCCATGCTGCGCCAGTTAATCATCCTTATTCCGCTTCTGCTGATTTTGCCCCTGTTTTTTGGCCTGGATGGGATTCTCTACGCCGGACCCGTGGCTGATATAGGTTCTGCTGTCATCGTGGCCTGCTTTATCATTCCATCCATGAAAAAGCTGAATCAAAAGATACGTGAAAGTCAGGGACATGAAAGCATTTGATTGGGAGGACTTTAAGTATGGAGAAGATGGTTAAAAGAGGATATGTACCCAGCGACAAAAGGGAATTTTCCGAAGACGGGGTCAGGAAACTGCGTGCCGCGGGGAGTAATCTGTACTATTTGCTGAACCGGGGATATCCCATCAAGAGCGCCTCCGTATTTGTGGGAAACCATTATCTATTGTCTGAAAGGCAGCGGCTGGCCCTGGTGAGGGCTGTCTCACCGAAAGAGAATATCCGTTTAAGGATGGATAAGGAATTAAAGGGCGGTCTGGAAGGCTGCACGGTAAATATTGACGGCTTTAACATCATCATAACATTGGAAGTGGCGCTCTCAGGCTCCCCGCTGTTAAAATGCATGGATGGCACCATAAGGGATTTGGCTGGACTTAGGGGAACCTACCGCTTAATTGATAAAACGGACATGGCAATTACACGGATTGGAAAGGTTCTGGAGTCCAACCAGATCCGCAAAGCTGTATTTTATCTGGATTCCCCGGTTTCTAATTCCGGCAGGCTGAAAGAACGGATTGTGGAGCTGCTGGGCGGCTTTGATTTTGAGGTCCAGGCAGTTACCATACACAACGTGGATTCCGTGTTAAAACAGCAGGATCATGTCATTACCAGCGACGCCATCATATTGGATGACTGCATAAGCTGGTTTAACCTGACCAGGGAAGCAATTGAGCAGGAATTTGGAGATTATCCGTATATTGATATGGGAATTAGCCGGATTACGGAATAAGCGGGGGTGAGGGTATCGTCATCTCTGATCCGGCTGTTCCATCTATCTGCCGGACTTAATCATTCCATCCATCTGCTGGACTCAATCATTCCATCCATCTGCTGGACTCAATCATTCCATCCATCTGCCGGACTCAATCATTCCATCCATCTGCTGCACTTAATCATTACAATTATCTGCCAGACTCAACTATTACAATCAGCTGCTGGATTCAACCGCTGCAATCAACTGCCGGATTCATCTGCCACTTTTCTCCATACGCCCCCTTGGGAAGACTACAATTCCCCAGGGGGTTTCATTTACGCAGAATCAAGACCATATCATGTAAACATTTCTTTACCCTTCAGCGAGGCAATCCATGTTTCAATTGACTGCGCCAATGCATATTGCTGCTGTAAAACAGCCATACCTGTTTCCGGTATATCCGGCGCTGTTTCTTTTTCTCGGATGTTTTCTTCCAAATAGGCCTTTAAGGTTTTCACATTATCCTCAATATTGTCCAGACAGGATTTCTGTCCTTCTGGCGGAAGACCGGACAGGTTCACAATCACGGCATTGAAATCCAGAAAAAAGTGAATGGGCTGGGAAGCAATCTCATGCATGAGGCATTCGAATTTTTCTTCCCCGGTGTCTGTCAGTGAGTAGACTGCCTTCTCTGGCATTTTTCCCTCTTTTACAGGACTGCTTTTAATGTAACCTTTTTCTTCCAATTGGATTACCTTTTTGTATATGGAAGGTGTACTGATTTTTACCCACTTGGAAATGTTGCGGTACTCGACTAATTTCTGGATGTCATAGGCGCTTAACGGCTTCTTTTTCAACATGCCCAATACAACTAAATCTATGGATGCCATGATTCCCTCCTGTTTTTGTGATTGACAAATAGTATAAATTATAGTAGTATAATCGACAACGACAAAATACTATAATTTATACTACTATATTTTGCACTGTGTGTCAAGTGAAAGGAGAGTTAAACATGAATGGACGTAATACAAAAATGGAACTGCTGGGAAGTGCGCCAATACCAAAAGCGCTTGCCGCACTGGGCCTTCCAACCATGATCGGTATGCTGATTAACGCACTCTATAATCTGGTGGACACCTATTTTGTAGGAGGCCTGGGTACCAACCAGATGGGAGCGGTCACAGTGGCCTTTCCTCTTGGGCAGATTGTGGTGGGACTTGGCCTGTTGTTTGGTAATGGCGCTGCCGCCTGTCTTTCAAGGCTGCTTGGACGGGGGGACAGGGATACTGCCAACAAAGTGGCCAGCACCGCTGTGTACAGCAGCATTTTCATTGGGGCGATTGTTATCTGTGGTTCCATGATTTTCCTAAAGCCAATCCTGAAGCAGATTGGGGCAATGGAGGAAATCATGCCCTACGCAGTGACATATTCCAGCATTTATATCACATGTTCAATTTTTAATGTATTTAACGTTACCATGAATAACATCGTGTCAAGCGAGGGCGCGGCCAAAACAGCTATGTGTGCATTGATGGCAGGCGCTTTGCTGAATGTGGGATTGGATCCTGTATTTATTTATGGGCTCGACCTTGGGGTTGCCGGAGCAGCCATTGCTACAGCCATATCACAGATGGTTTCTACTTTCGTCTATCTGTGCTATATTTTCCGAAAGAAGAGTGTATTCAGTTTTAGTGTGAAGGAGTGTGACTTTTCCAAAGAAATCATGTCTGAGATTTTAAAGATAGGGATTCCCACACTGGTTTTTCAGCTGTTGACCAGTCTTTCAATCAGTATGATGAACGGCGCGGCCAGGGATTACGGAAGTTCCGCCCTTGCAGCCATGGGGCCTCTTACAAAAATCATGTCCATGGGCAGTCTGGTTGTATTTGGGTTTTTAAAAGGCTTCCAGCCCATTGCCGGGTTCAGTTATGGGGCAAAAAGGTTTGACCGTCTGAAGGAAGCAATCAGGACGTCCATCCTCTGGTCTACCGCGTTCTGTGTGATATTCGGTTCCGTGGCCGCCCTATTTTCCACCAGCATCATGTCCCTGTTTACAAAAGACGATATGGAAATGGTCCGTGTGGGGTCTATTGCATTGAGGGCAAACGGTCTTTCTTTCATGCTTTTCGGCTTCTATACGGTCTATTCCTTCCTGTTCCTTGTAATGGGAAAAGCCAGGGAAGGCTGTATCCTTGGTGCGTGCAGGCAGGGAATCTGCTTCGTGCCTGTCATCCTGGTGCTTCCCATGTTCTGGGGGCTTGGCGGGATTCTGTACGCCCAGCCCATTGCTGATGTTCTGTCTGGGATTATTACCGCGTGCATGGCGGTTCATTTACATAAAGAACTGGCAGCAGCTAAAACGCGGTTTTCCTCACCGGCGGTTTAGGACGTGTTTGAAAATTCATTCCCGCCATCTGTACGCCCCACTTCGCGGTATATTTGGTCCCAATTCGGTCAACGTAGCCCGCTACGCCTCCCTCATCAGGACCAAATCTCCCACAAAGTGGAACGCACAGCTGACGGAAAGCAATTTTCAAACACGCCCTAGGATTAATCCGTCATGATCCAGCCTCCCGGGCGTCTGTCAGTCATATTTCTGATGGACGCCCAGAAGGACCGTGTCCATGGCATCACATAACCCCTTCCTTGTTTCCTCAGGATTATTAAATGCAGAACGCAGCTGCAGGGTGGTATAGCCGTGTAACATGCCGGTGAGAAGATTTAATATTTCATCCACCTTTGGCGCCTTCAGATTTATGGAACGGATAAGGGTGGCCAGAAGAGTGGTGTAATCTCCGTAAATTATCGCAGTTTCATCATTTCCATGCCACGTGGCCCACTGGATGGTTTCATAAACCCCAGGGTGCTCTATCATGAAGTTAAGATATTCAACGCCCACGGACTTGAGGGCCATGTCGCCGGATTTACCGATGGCGGACCGGCACATCCTTTCATTCATGGTTCTCATTCCATTGTGGGCTACTTCCCGCAGCAGGTCTTCTAAACCGGCTATGTGGTTATAGAGTGACGGTGTGCGGATATTCAGTGCTTCAGCAACGGTTTTTAAGGAAATGCTGCCAAGCCCTTCTCTGTCGGCTATATCTGAAGCGGTTTGCACTACGGCTGCTTTTGTAACGCGCATGAGGAGTCCTCCCTTATTTAAAATGATTCTCTTTAGTAGTTTAACTAATAATATTAGCAGCGTCAATGGATATTAACCATGTCAATGAATCCGTTTGGATTCATTCGATTGTCAGGCTGTACGGATAGTGGAATCAAATTTTCAGACACGGCCTATCCTACATATTGACATCTGGCATATTTTCTTATAAAATACTAATTATATTAGTTTTTAAGTTATGATAATTAGTATAATTACTACCATAAGAAACCAACCAGGAGGACAAAATGAAAACCCAAAGAATCCATATTATGCAGACCCCTGCAATCATCTGGGGCGCCCCATCAGAGAAAGTATACCTGTACATACACGGTCAAGGCGGATATAAGGAGGAAGCCGAAGCCTTTGCAGGCATAGCATGCCGCCATTCATGCCAGGTCCTGAGTATTGACCTGCCCGGACACGGCGAAAGGAAAACGGAAGCCGGTTCGTTTGTCCCGTGGCATGTGGTGCCGGAACTGCTATCCGTCATGAGGTACATCCGCTTACATTGGCCCCATGTCTCCCTGTGCGCCAATAGTATCGGGGCGTGGTTCAGCCTGCTGGGCCTTGAAAGCAGATGGCTGGAGGAATGCCTGATGGTATCCCCCGTACCTGACATGGAACGCCTGATCTTAAATATGATGGCGCAGGCCGATGTGTCAGAGGAGCGGTTAAAGCGTGAACAGGTAATCAGGACTTCCTTTGGCCAGACATTGTCATGGGAGTATCTGACGTATACCAGGACACATCCAGTTACCAGATGGGAAGCACCCACATATATATTGTATGGCGGCGCTGATAACCTGATAGAACGCAGTGCTGTGGACAGGTTTACCCGGCAATTTAACTGCAGCCTGACTGTTCTGGAGCATGGCGGACATTGGTTCCATACGGAAGAGCAATTGGATTTTCTATATCATTGGATGGAGGCCTGCCTACAGAACGGTTGACATGGAAAAGCCGCAAACCCGGAATCGGATTTACGGCTTTCTCTTTACCCGGAACAGGGCGTGTTTGAAAAAGATGCCATGGCCTACTGCTTTTTGTACAGCTTCTCACGATAGGTCTGCACCGGCGCCGCGCCCTGGGGAATGGTATAAAAATAATTCAGCGCCGCCATCCTGCAGTGCTCGATATGGATCTTCATCTTCTCCGTGGCAGCGTCCACATTGTCCTCCAGCAGCAGTTTTAAAATCTCCAGGTTCTCTCCGGCGTCAATATGTACCGTGGCATGGTTCTGATGGACGAAATAAACAATCCGGCTGCTGATATCGTAAACACGGTGCATGACATCCACCATGTAACGGTTGCCGCAATGTTCTATGATGAACAGATGCATGGCGGTATCCAGCTGGATGCGGTCCATGGTTGTCTCATCAGGCTCCCCGTGTTCAAATCTCTGGCAGAAATACTGGATTTCCTCCTTGGGAAGCTGTGATGCAGCCAGACGGAGGATGGCTGGCTCAAATTCCAGGCGTATCTGGTAAATCTGCAGCACGTCGCTCAAAAGGATATCAGTGACATAGATTCCCTTTTTAGGAATGACCTTGACAAAGCCCTCATTTTCCAGACGGCTGACCGCCTCCCGCACCGGGGTGCGGCTGAGCTTCAGGCCTGCGGTGAGATGCGCTTCATTTAAAATGCTTCCAGGTGCATAGGTACAATTTATCAGGCGTTCTTTTATTATGTTATAAGCGTAATTTTTCAAATCGTTCCCCACAGTCGTAATTGTATCTGTCATAACGTCATACCCCCAGCTCGGTCAAGGACCGGTAATATTCTAATTATATAGGGATGGATATGAAAATACAATCATTAATCAATGAATCAGCACATTCCCAGGTATCTCCACAGCGGCACGCTTGCAATCAGGCCTAATACATGGATGACCATATAGGCATAGGACATGGAGACCACGTTTTTATGGGTCACAAGTCCATCCACAACAGCTTCGGCCTGCAGGTAATATGGATTGTGGAAGGACAGGTTCCAGACCAGCATTGCCAGATAATCCGCAAACAGGGTGATGAAGGGATGGATTCCCAAAGGCGCCCCGATAGGCAGGAAAATGGCCGCAATGATGGCAAGCGTGGCAAGTCCGGTACACTCCAGGTACCGCAGCAGGTATGTAGTCACGCACAAGAGGATGATGAATACATATACATTGGGCACGAACCGGATGATGACCGGGGCAGCCACACTTGCCAGCCAGTGATTAACCCCCACCACACCAAGGAGGGCGGAGATGGACAGCAGGGAGGCAACCAGGGTAATCAGTCCGCCCCATGGCACCAGGTCCTGAAAATCCTTCATGGTAAAGATACCTTTGAGGAACATGGCGCAGAAGGCAAGGGCTGCCACTGTATATGGTTTCAGACCGGTATAGGAGCCGGTAATCCAGAGCAGTATGGACAGGATAAGGATAATGGACGCGGCCTTCTCATCGCTGCTCATGGGCTTTAATTCCGCTATCTTGCGGTTAATCAGTTCCTTGGATATGTTCAGTTTTTCCTTTGGCCTGTAATATACCAGGATGAACAGGAAGGTAAGGGCCAGGTTTACGGCAAACCACACGGAACAGCACATGAACCAGCCGAACCAGCTAAAGGAATATCCTTCCCCCATCATGCCGATTAATACAAAGGTCATGGCGCTTCCAGTGAGGAATGCCATGGTATGGATGGCGGCCGGGACAAAAAAGGCGCAGAACAGCCCGGCAGCTGCCTTGCTGCCTTTTTCAATGTTGTTGGCCTTGGCCACGGAAGCGGCAAACGGGCCTAACACCGCGCATTTTGAATAGGAGTTGGGCACAATGGGCGACAGGATGGTGGAGGTGGCCATGATTGCAACCACCATACCGGTATAAGTAGCCGGGAAAAACTTGATGATGTTAAATGCAATCCGGTCAATCAGCCCTGTCTTTGCAATACCCGTGGCAAAGATCATCATCAGGATAACGGTCCACATGGTATCCCCGCTCCAGGCAGAGAACGCCTCCGGGAAGGTGCACACGTGGAAGGTAACAAATGCAACACAGGCAAACAGCGCAACAAGAGGAGCCGGATAAAGCTGAAGGATTAACAGAAGGACAGCTGTCATGAAGATGCCGAGATAGCGCATGCTTTCAACGGTCAGTTCCCCTGGGGGCCGGCTCAGACCGATGGCCAGCCCAATCAATATACATAGGATGCTCAGAACATATTTCTTAATATTTGCAGATTTCATGAAAAACCTCTCCCTGATATTTTATATTCGTAGGACGCGCAAACGTAAAAACTCCATGCACCTATAGTAGTACCTGCTTTGAAATAAGTCAATAGGGTTTTGTGCAATAAGCTTATAAAACACGTATATATCACGTATATTTTAGTTATATTTTAAGATTATATGTAAAATATTTTGGTTTTATTTTCGATTTATTAGATAATATGCATAAAAATTAAGATAAAAATTAGCAAAAACTATTAAAAATTACTTGCATTCCAAAAAACAGTGTGCTACAATCAGTCTCGCAAACGTAAAGCGAGGCTCTGAATTAAAAAAGAAAATGGAGAAAGGGGTATGGACATACACAACATTGTACTGCTGGGGGAAGCAGGAAGCGGAAAAACAGAAATAGCCGCCAACATAGCAATCCGCCTGGTAGAAAAGGATGAAAAGCCAGTGTATCTGATTGACATGGACCAGACAAAGTGTCTGTTCCGGGCCAGGGATTTTTCATCTTTATTAGAGAAAAGGCAGGTACATATGGCAGAAAACCAGGAGCTGTGGGATTCGCCCCTGATGCCTTTGGGGGTCAGCGCCCTGTTAATGGATGAAGGAATCCGGTGCATATTTGATGCAGGCGGGAATGCGGCAGGCGCAGCCATGATGGGACAATTTGCCGGACAGCTGACGGGGATGGCTACCGGTTATTACTATGTAATCAATCCCTGCCGTGCATTTTCAGGCACAGGGGAGGAGATTAAGGAAAGCCTGGATGCGATTATGGTATCAGCCCGCGTCCCGGCAGAACGGCTGGAAGTAATCGCCAACCCTTATATGGGCGGATACACAACAGCGGAGCTGATTGACGGATATTGCAGGAAGCTGGAACAGGAGCTTGTGAAGCTGGATTTAAAAATCACGTGCCTGGCTGTTTCCAAATCATTTTCCAAAGAAGTCAGGAAACTGACAAGGCTTCCGCTGCTGGAACTGGATACCTTTGTAGACAAACTGTATGTATGAAGCATGGATTAAGTAAAAGAACATGATTCAAACATGATAACATCATTAAAAGGAGAGGAAGTGTGATTATGGCTAAACTGGAAATCAGCAAAGAAAGCTGCAAAAGCTGTGGGTTATGTGTAAACGTATGCCCCAAACAGGTCCTGGAAATAGGGGAAGGAATCAATAAAAAGGGATACCGCCATGTGGTGGACGCCCACCCGGAAGCCTGCATTGCCTGCTGCATGTGCGCCCAGGTATGTCCGGATTGTGTCATTGAAGTATTTAAGTAAGAAAATGAAGGATTTAATAATGTAAAATGCACAGGAAAGGAAGAACAGTGATGGAAAGAAAATTTATGAAGGGCAATGAAGCCATTGCAGAAGCAGCCGTCAGGGCTGGCTGCCGGTTTTATGCCGGTTACCCCATTACACCCCAGAGCGAGGTGCCGGAGTATCTGTCCCGGGCGCTGCCAAAGGCAGGCGGGATATTTGTCCAGGGCGAAAGCGAGGTTGCATCCATTAACATGGTTTACGGGGCAGGGGCAGGAGGCACCCTTGCCATGACATCCACCTCAGGTCCGGGAATCAGCCTGATGGCAGAAGGGATTTCCTCCCTGGCAGCTGCCCGGGTGCCATCGGTGATAGTAGATATCATGAGGGCCGGCCCCGGTACCGGTGTCATGAAGCCGGCCCAGTCCGACTATTTCCAGATTAACCGGGCTTCGGGCCATGGGGGGTATCAGACCATCAACTATGCCCCGGCAACCATCCAGGAAGCAGTGGACCTTGTGACCAAAGCATTCCAGGTAACCCAGAAGTACCGCATGCCTGTTTTCGTATTTGCAGACAGCCTTGTGGGCGGATTGATGGAGGCAGTGACCCTGCCCGAACCGCAGGAACCGCCAAAGACACCTGAGTGGGCGGTAATCGGCAAGGGATACCACGGCGGAAAGCCCAATATTGTGCTCAATGCCTCCTTTGTGGAAGAACAGCAGATGAAGAAGGCCCAGGAGTGGGCTGGGATTTACGAGGGATGGAAAAAGGATGAGGTCATGGTGGAAGAATACATGACAGAGGATGCGGATTTCGTGCTGACAGCATATGGCTCCTGCGGCCGCATCTGCCACACCTGTGTGGATGAACTGCGGGAAGCCGGTTATAAGGCGGGACTGGTACGCCCCATCACCACCAACCCGTTCCCGGCAGAGGCATACAGGAAGCTGATAGGAAAAGTACGGTTCATTCTGGATGTGGAGATGGCAATCCCGGCGCTGATGGCAGAAGATGTCCGGCTGGCCGTGGGGGACCACCTGCCAATCCACACCTGCCTGACCACAGGCGGTGTGATTGTGGATTCAGATGAAGTGGTCAGATGTGCAATCAGACTTGCGAAAGGAGAGTGAAACAATGGAAAAAGTATACAGCAGGCCAGAAAGCCTTGATATTTCAAATAATAAATTTTGCCCGGGCTGCATGCACAGCACCTTTATTAAAATCTGCATGCAGGTAATTGATGAACTGGGGATTGCGGACCGGGCGGTGGTAATCCAGCCCATTGGGTGCGCCAACAACAGCTCCCCCTGTATTGCCATTGACCAGGGCTGTGCCCTCCATGGCCGCGCCCCGGCCTATGCAACAGGATTAAAACGCTGTCACCCGGATTCCATCGTGTTTACATACCAGGGGGACGGGGACCTCAGCTCCATTGGCTTTGCAGAGGTAATGCACGCCGCGAACCGCGGTGAGAACATATGTGTTTTCTATATTAACAACTGTAACTACGGCATGACTGGAGGCCAGATGTCCCCAACCACACTTATTGGCCAGAAGACCACCACCTGTGTGGAGGGCAGGAACCCGGATCTGACCGGATATCCCATGCACATGGCGGAACTGGTGGCAACCCTGAAAGGGGTGGTGTATTCCGGGCGGTTTGCCCTTGATACCCCGGCCCATATCAAAAAGGCCAAGGACGCCCTTAAAAAGGCGTTTGAGAACCAGATTGACAACAAGGGATTTTCCTTTGTGGAAATGCTCAGCAACTGCCCGACCAACTGGGGCCTGTCACCGATTGAGAGCGTGAAAATGCTTCAGGAGCAGGTAATGAAGGAATTTCCCCTGGGTATCTACAAAGACAACGAGGAGGTGGAGAAATGATTAACCGTTTAATGATTGCCGGCTTTGGCGGGCAGGGTGTCATGATGATTGGAAAGTTAATCGGCCAATGTGCCATGGAACAGGACCTGAATGCCACATTTTTCCCGTCCTACGGCGCTGAACAGAGGGGAGGCACTGCCAACTGTACGGTCATCCAGTCTGACCGGATGATAGGCTCCCCCACCTCCAGCAGGCTGGATGTACTGTGCGCCCTGAACCAGCCGTCCATGGTGGACTTCCTGCCCAGGCTGCGTCCCGGCGGGACCCTGCTGGTCAACAGTTCCATTGTGGATGTTTCCGCTGTGGAGAGGGATGACATCCAGATTGTGCAGGTGGACATCGACAACATGGCCTACGATTTGGGGAACCGGAAGGTAGCCAATGTAATCATGTTCGGGGCCTATATGGCCCTGGTCAACACCATACCCCTTGACAAGGCAGAGGAAATCGCCATGCACAAGCTGGGCAGGAAGCCGGAGCTGATTGAATTAAACCGCAGGGCCTTCAAAGCCGGGGCTGATGTGGTGCGCAGATTAAAAGAGGCAGGTGAGTTCCGATGAACCGGTATCTGGAAGAATATAAGGCCAGACAATGCACGGTGGATGATGCCCTGGCAGCAATCCGGGACGGTGATTTCGTGGCCACCAGCGGCGGTGTGAATGCGCCTTTGTTATTTTACAAAAATCTCCATAAAGTTGCCCCAAGGCTGAAACAGGGAATCGATTTCTTTTATGGCACAACCTATAAAAAAGGCGACTTTGAGTTCCTGGAAAGCCAGGCATGCAAGGGGAAAATCAGGACGCTGTCAGGCTTCGTGCTCTGCAAGGATGAGCGCGGGTACATCCAGGAAGGCCGGGTGGACTATGTGCCCACCCATTACCACAGCCAGGGCATGAAAATGATTCAGGCCAGGGGCGGTCTGGATGTATATGTGGCGGCTGTCTGCCCCATGGATGAGCGGACCGGGTACTTCCGGACTTCCCTTTCCAATGTCAACGAAACGGATTTCCGCAATTCGGCAAAAAAAATATTCCTGGAAGTGGTCCCAAGCCTTCCGGTCATTTACGGCAATAATGAGATACATATCAGCGAGGCCGACGGAATTTACGAATATGACCATCCGCTTGAAACCATGGATCCGCTTCCCTTCGGGGAAGTGGAGAAACAGATTGGCAGTTATGTGGCCGGACTGGTGGAGGACGGCTCCACCATCCAGCTTGGCATCGGCGCAATCCCGGATGCGGTGGCCCATGCGTTCATGGACAAGAAGGACCTGGGCGTGCACACGGAAATGATAACCAACAGCATACTGGAGCTGGTGGAGGCCGGGGTGGTGACCGGGCAGAGGAAAAGCATAAACAGGGGAATCATCATAGGCGCATTCAGCCGCGGTTCCCAGAAACTCTATGACTTCATGGACCATAACCCCTGTGTGGCCATGAATCCCTGCAGCTATGTCAACAATCCCCATGTGATTGCCCAAAATTACAAAATGGTGTCTGTGAACACGGCCATGGGAATAGACCTGCTGGGCCAGGTGTCCTCAGAAAGCATCGGATACATGCAGTACAGCGGGAGCGGCGGCCAGGTTGACACGGTAACCGGCGCAATCCACGCCACGGGAGGCAAGTCCATCATTGCCCTGGCATCCACTGCTAAAAACGGCACGCTGTCAAAAATCTGTATATCCCATGCGCCCGGCACGGCAGTCACGCTGTCCAGGAACGATGTGGACTATGTGGCGACAGAGTACGGAATCGTGCGCCTGAGCGGCAGGACCGTTAAGGAGCGGGCAAAACTCCTTATCAGCATCGCCCATCCCAGGTTCCGCGAAGAATTGACGGCGCAGGCCGGTAAGGCGGGGCTGCTTTTATAGGGGATACGGATGAATCATCGTATAATCTATAGGGTAGCCATTCTATAGCCATCCTATAGTCAGTCATCCTATAGTCAGTCATCCTCCTGCAACTGACAATGGAAAATCCTGCGGATTGTTGTTATAATATAAACAGACATTATGGTTTATGGATGGAATGGGTCTGGCAGGCAATCCTATCCCGCAGCAGAGGGTATATCCTGTCCTTCAGGGGGGGGGGGAGGATATGCATCCTTGCGGCAGACCGGGATTTCCGTCATGAAAACAGGAGGAGCTATATGGGCGGATGTATGAAAATGCAAGTGGGAAAACATTACGGCAGGATTAAGCCATTCATCCTGCTGGTGCTGGCAATCTGTGCAGCATTAGCATCAGGCGGCTGCGCTGCGCCGGCCGGGACAGGAGAAAAGACTACATCTTTGTCAGACAATGGGGCCGGGAACCGGAAGGGGGAAGAGGACCAGGCGGAACAAGGCGCGGCGGATCCTGTCCAAAAGCCTGCCTATGTCTATTACATAAAAGATGCAAATCTCATGCGTGCGGATGTAAACAGCCCCATGGAGGCCGGAAAGAACCCATCCCTTGTCATGGCGGGAATAGGGAAAAACGTCAATCTCAAGGATTACTATGATGTAAGCCTGTCTGAAGACGGCAGCTTCCTCGCCTTTCAGTTTGAGACAGATGGGGGCCTGTTCCTTGATGATGCGGTACTGGTTGCTGTCAACAATGAGGACGGCACCTCCCAAATCATCCATGAGGGCTACGCCAACACCGCCATGTGCGGCAATAAACTGCTGTTTCAGGTTGAGCATGAAGCAGGAAATGAAGCGGGAAATGAAGCAGGGGGACTGGCTGATGTGCAGTATGACCTGTATTCCTATACGCCGGAGCAGGGAAAGAAGCTGGAGGCATCCGGCTTGTATAACTTCTTTCCTTCCAAGGACGGCTCCGCTGTCTGCATTACAAAAATGGATGAGGAGTGGGTTCAAGACCTGTACCTGGCTGAGGACGGCAGGGAAGTCCTCCTGGCAGATGAAATGAATTTTGCAGGCGCCAATGAGGATTACAGTGTCATCTATGCACAGCGTACGGTTGAGGAGGAGGATGGGTTTTACTATGAACTCCTTAAGCTGGGAAAAGACGGCGCCAAAGAGCCGGTCCTCACAAAAGAGGACCAGGCAGGAGCTTATTATCTGGACCCGGATTCCGGCAATCTATATACCTTTGTCTATGGAAAGGAAGGGCGGAATACCCTGTCCTATTCCTCGGAAGGGGAGAAGAAGCTGCTGTCGGACCAGGTATCCATGGTGTGGGAATACATACGCGAACCTGAATGGCTGGATGGGAAGTCCATGATTATCTATCAGTCCGGTCCGGCCGGAAAGGAGACGCTGTATGAGGCTGTGGACGGGAATGCCTGTGCATTCACGGTTCCCGGCATGCCGGAAGACTGGCTGGACGGATATTTTAAGAAAATCACAGGCATGGAAAATGGCATCTATCTGACCGTATCAAAACTGAATGATGCATATCAGGCAGAGGAAAGCTGGATATACAGATATAAGCTGTCCTCCGGTCAGCTGAGCCAGACGCCTGAATGCGTGGCACATGGAACCGACCTATATCTGGTTGATGAAAGGGATGGAAAAGCTTTTTACACAGACAGCATTTCCGGGAACCAGATTCTATATTGCGAAGGAACCAGGATCCTTGATAAGGTCAATCCCGAAACGCTGCGCCAGCTGGATGGCAGCGCCGGGGAGTATTTTGTATTCCAGGAAAAGGACGGGGCAGTGCCTGACCTTATGAGGATTACCACGGCCGGTTCATCCAAGGTATTCCGTGAAAATGTTGTCCAGTGCGAACCATATGCAGGAGGAATGCTTCTGCTTTCTGACTGCCGGGACAGTTATCCGTATCTGGGTACGCTTTCATTCTATAATACTGACGGGACACAGGTGATTGACGAAGGCGTGACTGTATTTTTCCAGCACGACAGGAATCGGTTTGTGGATGTGGTGCCCTGGGACTGGAACTGGAGCGGACAGGATGAAAATGGAGCGCTTGGGGAGGATGCCAACAGTGACTTCGACCCGGGACGGGATTATCTGGACAGGGCATATATTGACGGTTCTGTATTTTATGATACGGAGTACGGATTCCATATAGACCTGAAGGAAAATGAGAATCAGGGATACTATCATGAGATACACGGTTTTGGAGATGCGGTGTCGCTGTCATGCTTTGATGAAGAAGGCAATGAACGATACAGTATCTATATGACGGATGGTTACACTGCCCTTAAGGAATACGACAATGCCGCCGCCTTTGGACAGTGGATGAAGGATGTATACGATTCCACCATGAAAGAATACGGCTATGATATAGGGGAAGATGACTTCACGGTGGAAAAGGCAGAGGACATCCTGCTGGATGGCAGAAAGGCAATTAAGCTTGTAACCCATACGGACAACGGCCTGATGACAGCCGGCTCCACATTCATCCGGTACTTTATTCCGGATGAGGAGAATGACCGTATGATAGAACTGTCCAGACAGTTTCTGGCGGATCTGGAGGACGAGGAGGATCTGGAGGCATATCAGATGTTTGTGGAGTCTTTGAAGTGGGATGATTGAAAGGAAGATATGGTTTGTCCGCTGCATCCTTTATGATGAGATATAAAACCCTATTCAAATGTTTCAAATGTTTCAGTACCATCCAAGCGCACCGGTAAGTGGATATCCCACATGACCGGTGCGCTTTTTATGTGGAATCAGGGGGCGATATAAATTTCCTGCACTGGGTTTCTGAAATCAATGGAATATGCTATACTAAACCTATTATGCATTATCATACATATTATTATAGAAGGAACAGACACAGCAATTAATATAGAAGAAACGGACGGAACAATCAATATGGAATTTTACATGGCCCCCATGGAGGGGCTTACGGGATATATCTACAGAAATGCATACCACACATGCTTTACCCCCATGGACTTATATTACACCCCCTTCATCTCACCCAAGGCCAGGGGATGTTTAAGTTCCAGGGAGATAAATGACATCCTGCCGGAACACAACAAGGGTCTTCATGTGGTGCCGCAGATACTGACCAACCAGGCGGAGGATTTCCTTACCGTGGCCAGGATACTGAAAGACTATGGCTATCAGGAAGTCAACCTGAATCTGGGCTGTCCGTCAGGTACCGTGGTGTCCAAACATAAAGGCGCTGGTTTCCTGGCTTTAACCTGCGGTTTAAATTCATTTCTAAGTACTGTTACGGAACAGCTTGAGGTGCTGGGGATGGAGCTTTCGGTAAAGACAAGGCTGGGCATGGTGACGCCGGATGAATTTTATGAACTGCTGGATATTTACAATCATTATCATCTGAAGCGGCTGATCATACATCCCAGAATCCGCACGGATTACTACAGGAATACCCCCAATTGGGAAATGTTCCGGCATGGACTGGAGAACAGCGCAAACCATGTCTGTTACAATGGGGATATATTCACGGTGGAAGATTTTAAAAGTCTGTCCCGGTCATATCCGGAACTGGATGAGGTGATGCTGGGCCGCGGAATCATAGCCAATCCCGGACTGGTGGGTGGGATAAGGACAGGACGGCCCGTGGATAAGAAACAGCTCCGGGAATTCCATCAGCTCCTGTACGAGGGATACCGCGGGATTATGTCCGGAGACCGGAATGTTTTATTCAAGATGAAGGAAATCTGGGCTTCCATGATCCAGATATTCGCTGACTCTGAAAAGCATGGAAAGAAAATAAAAAAAGCCCAGCATCTCACCGAGTATGAAGCCGCGGTAAGCAGCATTTTCTCAGAACTGGACATTGCAGAAGGAGCAGGGTTCAAATTGTATTAAAATGGAAAGTGTGCTATACTTTTAGGAAACCGGACCAAACCCTGGCACGCCTGCAAAGCTAGCCGTAGGGACCATTACGCCGCCGCTTTGCAGACGCACACCTGACACAGATATCAGGCACTGACTTCACCGGTATTTACGCAAGGCTGCTCTAGTCAGGATAATCCGCCTTTATAATGGTACCGCAGGCTATTTTACTCCCCGAATTGCCGGAAGGCTGACTGCGGAAATCATCGGCCTGGCTGTGGATGATGACAGACCTGCCGATAATTTCATCAATGCCAAAACGTTTGTCATAAAAGGCCGACCAGGCATACCCTTCATTGCCTAACACGGGAAGCAGGTCGCCTGCATGATTGGGGTGCGCGGCATTCGTTGGGTTATAATGTTCACCGGTGTTGGCGAAATTATCTGAACAGTCGCCGTTCTGATGGATGTGCATGGCATAGAAATTCGAAGAGCCGGCTACATTCTTATTGGGAAGATTAAAAATCTCGGCTTCCACCAGCACGCCCTGGTAGGGAGTCTGATAGAATTTAACAAGGCCGCTTATTGCGGGGGCGGATGCCCCGCCTCTTACCCAGGCAACAGCGGCAGGTGCCCTGAAACGCAGTAAATCTGCAAAGACGTCAGCGGGAGTGACAGACTGGTTATCCATGATGGTCTCCTGAAAAGGTTTATTCCCTATAGGATATGCTGACAAAAAAAGAATGTGACCAAACATGCACTGCCATTGCATGTCCAGGCCACATCCGTCATATAAAATGGAGGGGGCCGGCAGAAGGGGTGCTGCCGGCCATAGGTATGAAAAAGTGTCTTCCTGTATAGTAAAAGGTCTATCACCTTACAAGTAATACTATACAGGGAAAATGTGACTAAAATTTGAGCATACGCTAAAGAATCACTAAAGAAACTTAAGTAAACATAAACAATTTATAAAAGGCAGGAGTGATATCTATATGAAGGGACGTTTTTGGAAAATATTAGCGGTTTCAGCAGCTCTTAGCATCTGTTTATCCACCGCCGCCTATGCAGGCACCTGGATATCAGAAAGCGGACAGTGGAAATACAGGAATGATGACGGTTCCTTTGCAAAGGGATGGTTTCAGGATCTGGACAGCAAATGGTATTATTTTGATGCCAATGGACACATGCTGTCAGATACCGTCACGCCGGACGGATACCAGCTGGGTGCAGATGGGGCGTGGGTGGATATTGACCCCTATGCCTCATATGATGCCGATTATCCGTTAAAGGATTATGTGGACAAAGCCGGACTGCAGTACGTAGATGCGGTCATGGGCTACAACAAGAAGGGTGAGCCTATCATGGAACGCCGTCTGAGGCAGGATGGGATATTCAGCCTTTACAATTACTTCGGTCTGTCAGACGACCTGTGCAAGGCGCTGTACGGCGAGGATACGGACCAGATTGGAACCGGGGAAAATGCCGTTGACGGGGACAGCCTTCTGGTCCTTGCCCAGACAGCCCTTTACCAGGAAGCAGTGGGAAGCGACACCTATAAACAGCAACGCAATGCCCTGGCAATCGTGATACGGGATTATCTGGGCAGCTTCCAATGGCGCACGGTCAGCGAACTGGAGCGCGCCAGGAACGCTGCTTTCTATATTGCCTCCAACTGTACGTATGATAAAACCCTGTATGACCGGTTCGTTGCCGGTGAAAATACAAGCGGCGATCCGTCATTTACAGCCTATGGCTGTCTTGTGAACCACAAGGCGGTGTGCGAAGGCATGTCGGTGGCGTATCAGCTTTTAGCCAGGGCAACCGGACTGAACAGTTTCTGCGCCCCGGATGATAATGACAAGGACCATATGTTTGTCTATGTACAGGCGGACGGGAACTGGTACAAGGTGGACCTGGCAGTGACCGGCCTTATGCCCCAGGCATTGGTAAAACGTTGCTTTACCAATACAGCCAATCAGGAAGTGGAACGGATCATGAAAACGTATTTTGATGAGGAAAATCCTCACAGAGAACATATGAACCTTGACAGCCTGGCGCCAGGGGCTGTGTATGATCTTAAAAGCAGCAACCAGATGCGGGGATATCAATAGTATATCCATTATAGTGTATCAGAAAGGCAGTGATTTAGGATGTTTGATAATCTGACAAAAAGTGATATTGAAAAAATGCAGGAAGAGATAGAGTACCGCAAGCTGGTGGTCCGGAAGGAAGCGCTGGAGGCGGTCAAGGAGGCCAGGGCCCATGGGGACCTGAGCGAGAACTTTGAGTACAAGGCTGCAAAGCAGGACAAGAACCGCAATGAAAGCCGTATCCGTTATCTGGAGAAGATGATAAAGACAGCCAGGATTATTTCCGATGAGTCCAAGGACAACGAAGTGGGGCTGGGAGACACGGTTGAAATATATATACCGGATGACGATGAGACAGAACGGTATAAGCTGGTGACAACCGTGCGGGGAAACTCCCTTCAGGGCCTGATCAGCATTGACTCGCCCCTGGGAAAGGCAATCCGCAGGCACAAGGTGGGGGACAGGGTACATGTGAAGGTGGATGACCGCTTTGGCTATGACGTGGAAATACGTTCCATTGATAAAAGCACGGGCGGGGAGGACGATAAACTGCGCAGCTTTTAACTGCGCAGTTTTATGATAAGAGTTAAGGTAATCTTAAGGAGAGACAATCATGGCTGCTGTAAACATGACAGAGGGAAATATAACAAATCATCTGGTCCGCTATTCGGTTCCGCTTATCCTGGGCAATCTGTTCCAGCTCACGTACAATGCAGTGGACTCCATCATAGCGGGCCGTTTCATAGGGAAGCAGGCCCTGGCAGCGGAAGGCACTGCCAGCCCGGTCATGAACATTGTCATCCTGGGCATTTCCGGCATCTGTATGGGAGCTTCCGTGCTGATGAGCGAATTCTATGGGGCAGGGCAGCATGATAAGCTGAAACGGGAAATGTCCACTACGGTCATATTCGGCTGTTATTTCTCGGTCATTGTTGCGATTCTTGGAGTGTTTTTCTCACGTCCACTCCTTGCCGTCCTGAATGTGCCGGATGAAATCCTTGGAATGGCCTCCACCTATCTGTCCATCATATTTTTAGGCGCGCCCTTTACCTACTTTTATAACGCTGTGTCGGCCGCGTTGAAAAGTGTGGGGGATTCCAAGACACCCCTTAAATTCCTCGCATTTTCTTCCATACTAAATGCGGTCCTGGATTTGATATTCATCGGCGGCCTGGGCTTTGGGATTGTGTGTTCGGCTGTCACCACCGTGATTGCGGAAGCTGCTTCCGCAATCCTGTGTATCATCTATGTATATAGGAAGATACCCATGCTGCAGCTCCGCAAGGGGGAATTCACCATGGACCGCCTGCTTCTCAAACAGACGTTGCGATACGGAAGCGTGACAGCTTTGCAGCAGTCCTGCCAGCCTATTGGAAAGCTGTTGATCCAGGGGGCCATTAATCCGTTGGGAGTGGATTTGATTGCCGCGTTTAACGCGGTAAACAGGATAGATGATTATGCATTCACTCCGGAGCAGAGTATTTCCCATGGAATAACAACTTTTGTGGCCCAGAACAGGGGAGCCGGGAAAACAGAGCGTATTAGGAAAGGGTTTTCTCATGGGCTGCGGCTGGAATTCCTCTATTGGGTGTGTATCGGACTTATAATCACATTGTTCAAAAAGCCGTTGATGGGACTATTCGTCACTGCTGGCAATGAGGGGATTGTGAAGCTGGGCAGCAGTTATCTGGCTTTGATGGCGGTCTTTTACATATTCCCGGCATTTACTAATGGTATCCAGGGATTTTTCCGCGGAATGGGGAATATGAGCATAACGCTTCTGGGGACGTTTGTCCAGACCGGCCTGCGGGTGGTGTTTGTATATCTTCTGGCGCCTGCTATTGGGATGCAGGGCGTGGCATATGCCTGCGCCATTGGATGGAGCGTCATGCTTTTGGTAGAGATTCCCTATTATTTCTGGTTCATGAGGGGGAAATAGCGGTAATTAGAGGAAAATTGGGAAGATTTGTAGAAAAAAGGCACGGAATAATGTACAATGGTGTTATATGCAATATAACGCTATTGTGCAGGGGGATACAATATGAATACAGAGCAGGATGCCTATGTACCGGGGATGGAGCATGAGGGCATAACCGTATTTATGATGGGAACAGTCATGGTGGAGTACAACAGGAAGCCCATGCCGCTTATGGGGAATCCACAGGGGAAGATGCTTCAGCTGTTCCTGATTCTTTTATACGCAGGGGATAAAGGCGTACTCAGGGAAGAACTACTGGACATGCTCTACGGCAATGGGGAGAATACGAATCCGTCCGGCAGCCTGAGGGCGGCGGTGTTCCGGCTGAGGAAGACCCTGGAGGGCTGTGGATTGCCGGAGCATGAATACATACGCACTGACAGTGGCATATACCGGTGGGACAGCGGAGGCGTACCTGTCTATATTGATGCAAAGGACTTTGAGACAACAGCCCGCAAAGCACTGAAACAAAAGGATGAATTCCTTTTAAAGAGGGCCTGCGGGTTATATCAGGGAGAGTTCATGGCCCAGCTGGCAGGAGAGAAGTGGGTATCTATCATTGGGGTCCGGTGCCAGGAACTGTATTTTGACTGTCTCAGGATGGCATATTATATCATGAAGGAGAACCGGGAATACACAGACCTGCTGGAGTTGTCCTCAGCCGCCTGTGAGCTTTATCCCTACGAAGAATGCCAGATTATGAAGATTGACTGTCTGATTGCCATGAAACGCTTCAAGGATGCCATGCAGGTATATGACCAGGCGGTGACCCAATACTTTGAGGAACAGGGACTGCCTCCGTCTGAGAAGATGCTGGAACGGTTCAGGACCATGAGCGGCCAGATACGCTATACCTCTGATACGCTTAAGGACATAAGGGACAGCCTGCATGAAAGGGACCGGGTGAACGGCCCATACTATTGTTCCTATCCCGCGTTCATAGACTGCTACCGGCTCTTGGTCCGCATGTCGGAGAGGATTGATTTCACCAATGTGCTTCTGTGCTGCACCCTGCTGGACTCCAAAGGAAAGCCGCTGGATGCAGGAGGGGAACTCTTAAAGGCAGCATCCTCCAAGCTCCATGAAGCCATCGGCAAATCAATCAGGAAAGGGGATGTGTTCACCTGCTACAATCCCAGCCAGTACCTGGTGATGCTCAACGGCACCTCCCAGGAATACTGTCTCAGGATATACGAACGTATTGACAGGAACCTCCATCTGTGGGACGGAGGGAGAAGGGTGAAGCTGAACTATCAGGTAATGCCTGAAAGCCTGCTGTAACAGAAACTGAATATCAATAAGATACCTTAGGGCTGGCGCCATAACGCCCTTCCAGGTATTGCTTGCCATAGGCCTCATCGTTTCGCGGGATGAGGCCGTTTTCTTTTTTATACCATGAAAGGGGATAGAGCTGTGCATCTTCTCCCGTGGGGCGGGAGCAGAGCCATATCTCATCCCGTCTAAGCACGGCGGGCATCAGGATTGCAGTATTATGACTGGTAAATATAAGCTGTGAACCGTGAGGATTTTTCTCACAATTAGTATAAAGGCTGGTTATGTACCGGAGCAGATGGGGATGCAGTAAGGAATCCAGGTCATCCGCCACAACCAGATGTCCTTCCTTCAGGCTGAGGAGTATATCCGGCAGTATGGACAGAAGCTTTCTGGTGCCCTTTGATTCTTCGCTGCAGGGTAATTCATAACTGGCGGAAGCTGCCGGGGTATGGGTGATTAAAAGTTCCCTTCCATCTATTCCATCTCTCAGGATGGTCCTGTAACCGGTAATATCTAAATCCATGGCCTGCAGAGCAGAGCAGATTGCAGCCTGCATGTCCGGCTCATTGGGCAGCTGCGGGTACACCGGGCTGTCCGGGGACAGGAAATGGATGTCCCTGAACCAGGAAAATGCAGCCTGCACTGATTCACAGGTCATTGATCCGCAATCCAGGGAATGGAACAGAAGCGCAAGGAGAGGACGGTCCGGAGGAAGCTGTTCAATCTGAACCGCTGGTACGGTTTTCCCCAGATGAAAATCGGATTCCTTCCTATTAAAAAGAATACCTGCATCATCCTTGCCAAGGCGTCCATAGAAAAGGTTCTCTTCCTGGATGACTCCCCTCAGAAGATGAAGCTGATAGCGGAACAGGAATCCCTTATGACGGAACAGCACATCAAACTCAGTGGGAATGTGGGCACAATCCGGATCCATGCGGTATGAAAGCTGCTGGGGTACGGATGGTATGGATGATGCGGATGCCGGGGCGGTAATAAGGGCAGACAGATACGAGAGTCCATAGAGGACCGTGGACTTCCCCCCGCTGTTTGGGCCATAGACGGAGATGACAGGAAGGAACTGTTCGCCATCCAGCGGATCCTTAATCAGGGATGCCTTATGCTCATTAATCGGACCGGGAATACAATCCAACAGGGTTTCCTCTTTGAATATCTTAAAATTCTTCAATGTAAGCTGAACCAGCATGGAATACCTCGCTTTCTGAGAGAAAAAAACTCATAACAATCATTGGTAACATTGTACCATAGGAAGAGGGGAAAATGCAATAATGAACGAGAAAAAACCTCACGACAACAATTGCAGATATTATTCGACAATTTAAACCTGATGTACGTCCAAAAATGCAAAACCGGTTATAAAGTAAAATCTAAAATGGGGAAGAGGATTGAAATAGTAACAAAAAAGCTGTATGAAATAACGCCCCTTGTAACGCCGGGTTTGCTATGATTATTACAGAGGTTAGGAATGGGCAGGAATAATTTAAGAAAAATTTTAACTTTTCTTAATTTGTAACCCGTTTGTAACTGTCATTTGATATACTTGTTCCAGATAGTTGTAAATTATCCTAGGTTTGGAAAAGAAATATCATGAGAGGAGAATATGTATGGAAGGAAGAAAAAGGTCTAGGGCGCTGTCGCGGACAGTGTACAGCGTTCAGAAAAGACTTCTGGCGTTCGTGCTTGCAGCAGCCATGATCCTAACCAATGTGGGTGCGGATTTGAATACGGCCCTTGCAGCAACTTCGTCAGAATCCGTCACCTTCTCGATGAGCGGATCACAGCTTGTCAAAGCCATTGATGAAGCAATCGCCAATGGTAATGAAGTGACGGCAGAGGATCTCGATTTCACCAATGGAAAGATTGCTGAATTTGAGAAACTCTTCTTCGGGGAGGGGAAAATCTATGAGGCATTCCCTGATCCGGATGGCGGAAGTATGGACGCAGAATTAAGGGTGTTCGTACGGCTGCCGGAAGATGCTGATGACATGTATATGGTAACCGGCGATGAAGAGATTATCTTCTTATATGTGAATAACGGAGAAGATAGCATCAGCTGCACCACTGAAATCACAAGGATGGATGACGGTGCGGAAAAGGTCAAGAAGACCAAACGTGTTACTGTAAAGAGTTATGAGGCTGCTTATGGCGATGAGGAAGTGAATCTCATCTCCAAGCCAGTGGAAACACCTGCACCGTTACCTGAAGATACAAACAGGCCTGGCGCAGATGAAACAACGGCGCCAGCAGAGACTGAGAGCCAGGTTGAGACCACGGCTCCATCTGTAGATGGGACCACGGCAGCACCGGACGATGCAACAGACGAAACCACAACAGCTCCGGATGAAACCACAGCTGCTGATGAGACGCAGGCAACCTTACCGGATGAGACAACAGCTGCTCCGGAGGAAAGCCAGACAGAAGAACCGGCAACAACGGAAGCTGCTGAGGAAAAAACTCAGGAAGCAACCGAGCCGGAGAAGACCGAAGCTCCTGAAACCGAAGCACCCGAAGCAGAAGCTCCTGAAGCCGAGGTAGGCGAACCTGTAGCATCCATCATCCGTCACAACGCACCAGTGGTTGCTGACAATGAGAATGGGGACGCAGCCGGGACTAAGGAAGAAGCGGAAGCCAGGGAAGAAACAGAAGCTCCTGAACCTGAGAAAGAGGAAGCGCCAAAGGAGACTGAGGCTCCCACGAAGGAAGAGGCAACAACGGCTGAAGAGACTGATGCAACGGAGGCTCCGACCAAGGAGGAGTCAACAGAAGCAACAGATTCAACAGACCCGACAGAGCCGGCTCAGGATGCAACTGATGAAACCACTACTGCAGCTGATGGGGAAACCACCGTACCTGGTACGGATGAGACAACGGCAGCACCGGTGGAGAGCGGAAGCGGTTCTGCGGATGAAAGCGAAACTAAGGCACCGGCACAGACGGTTCCGGATGTGGCTTCACCGTCAGAGGCTAAGCCAACCGAGGCACCTGCAAAAGATGATAATGTTTCTGCGGCAGGAACAAGTGATTTGGTTGGAATCGGTTATTGTTCCACTGCTAAGGTTTATGTAACTACCATTAACCAGCTGAAGGCTTTGGATGACTTTGAGGGATATAAGATTTCTTATGCAATCTACCCAGAAGCCAGCGCCCGTATCGTTGAAGGACCAAGAGGCGTTGAGGAAGGCCAGGCGTTAAGCTTTGGTGTTAAGAATCAGATTGGGTATGCGGTTGAGAGTGTGACTGCGAATGGAGAAATCCTCTCAGTTGATTCCATCACGGATAATGATGATGGTTCACAGACTGCCTGGTATTCTGTTCCTGAGATTTATGAGGAGCAGGAGGTTGAAGTCTATATGACGGAGACTGGGGAGCATCCGGCAGTAGTGTTTGATCCTATTGTTATGGAAGACGGTACTGTAATCCATATACAGGCGGATGAAGGAGTCCTTCCGGCAGGGGTTCAAGCAGTTGCAAGCGTAGTATATGGTATTGAGGATGCGGTAAAAGCTAATGTTGAAGCTGAAGCTGAAGCTTCAGGAGAGACGAAAGAAGTAGTAGCTGCACTTTCATACAATATTGATTTATTGGATGCGAAAGGAAATAAGTTAGATGATCAGATTTGGAGTGGCGTAGTGCAGGTTACTTTTACGGGTACTCCAATTGAAGAAAAAAGTAGGGAAGCAGATACTGTAGAAGTTGTTTATGTTGAAACTACTAAGGATGATGAGGTTCAGGCGGATATAACGGCAGAAGATGTTGTGTCAGTTGAAACAGTCTCGGAGAGCTTAGAAGTTGCTGGTGAAGCAAATGTTGAAGCAGTATCATTTGAAGCTAATCATTTCTCTGTATATACTGTTACATTCTATAACGGTAATAAAAGTCGAGATATAAGCATTGATTTGCTTGATTTGCAAGACAATGGAATAGGCAGTAATCGTAAAATGAATTATAGTCTGTCAAAGAGTTGGACAGATGTAGAAAAAATTGCCGAGGGACTGATTTCTGGAGATAGTGAACTTAGTGGATATCGATTTGAAAAAGCTACAGTCGGTGTTTGGGATTGGTCTAAATATGAGTATGTTGATAAGACACTGACAAAAATGAAGTATGGCTCATCAATACAATATAGATATATTGATGGTGGTTCGGTCGAAGAAAAAACGTTAGGTACGTTCGAAAACCTAACAATAAAATTCTATTTTAGTTCTTCTAAGTCTATAGCTTCTTTTGAAGCAAATGGACAAAATCAGGCCACGGTTTATACTAAATCTGCGGTAAATGGTCAAATTGTTCTTCCGGAATTGTCAGAGACTGGAATTACAGTAAAAGAATTGGGAAGAGAATTTTTGGGATGGTCACTTACTAGCAAAGATAGGACTAATTTATTGGCTCCTGGCACCACGGTCAATATATCAAGGAATACAACATACTATGCCATATGGTCATATTTAGTTACTTTTAATCCTAATAGTGCCTATGGAGGAGTTGGAGAAGCCTTTTCAATTCCTGTCTCATCCGAAGGTACGATAGTCACTCCAACAAATACTTTTTCAAATCGATATGGGTATGATTTTGTAGGGTGGCATGGTGAACCGTCTGGGCATCATAGTGGAACAGGAATAAAAGAACAGACATTTATTGAAAACATTACTTATCCAGCAACGGAACTTGACCAAATTATTAATGAAGATATTACACTATACGCAAACTGGAATAATACCAGTGCATCAAGTAATACAAAAGTGTATTTCTTTATTAGAACGGATGGAAGAGCGCCATTTGAGCCTAAGGGATATAGTGGCGGTTCTTATTTCCCGGCACCAACTGCCAGTATTCAATTGACTGGTTACTTACATGAACTGAAAGAAATTAATAATAATGATGAGGCTGTAAAAAATAATATAAGGAAGGAGCCTACAAAGCAAGAAATATTAGCTGCGGCTAGAGTGGCATTTGGAGATAATCAAACTAAATTCAATCCAAATACTCAGAAGGTTAAATGGTATGTAATAAAAGAACAGTCGGAATGGCATGTGGATGGTGTTATTGTAGATGAAGAGAGTTATACTGTCTCATATCATCCTAATGGTGGTAATGGAAATGTTCCTGCTGCAGTCAATTATATGGAAGGAGCTTCTGTGACGGTTGACTTTTCGACTGTACCGTCCCGCACTGGATATGATTTTCTGGGGTGGAACACTGATGAGAGTGCAGATAGTCCATTATATCCAGTATCAACAATCAGAAACCAGAAATTCAATATGCCAGCAGCAGATGTAGTTTTATATGCTATATGGGCACCTAAGAATAATACACAGTATTCTATAAATCACTGGATTCAAAGAATGAATACTTCAGGTGAGAGTCAAGCGGATTATATACAATATAATGAGACTAAGACTCGATATGCGGTTACTGACAGCATAGTAAAGGATGCTGATAATCAAGAAGCGATTCCTGGTTTTGTTTATCAAGAGGGGATTGTTGATGGCAGAACTGAAGAAAATGTAAATGGTGATGGTAGCACGGTATTAAATCTCTATTACACAAGACGAGGGGATTTAAATTATAAAGTCGAATACTATTATAACGGAAAAAGGGATGATGCCCAAACAGAGAGATATTATAATCAAGTTTTTGGAACCGAAATTGATGATTATGAGGACAAAAATATTGATGGATATA
Source organism: Enterocloster sp. OA13 (assembly GCF_022440595.1). Taxonomy (NCBI): domain Bacteria; kingdom Bacillati; phylum Bacillota; class Clostridia; order Lachnospirales; family Lachnospiraceae; genus Enterocloster; species Enterocloster sp. OA13. The sequence goes on from NZ_JAKNTF010000001.1 coordinate 746,002, forward strand.
TCCTTGAGAAGGATACAGCCCCGATTACAATTGGAGTTGGAGATAATGTAATCAGCGTATACTATGTGAAGCGTACGGACCTGAGCTACCGGGTGGATTATTATTACGACAATGTGAAGGACGAGACAAAGACGGATACGTTTGAGAACCAGACATTCGGCGCCGTGATAAGCGGGTATACCGATAAGGTGGTTGACGGGTATGTCCTTGAGAGTGCCACGACCCCGCTTACAATCGGGACCGGGGAAAACGTGATCAGCGTATATTATGTGAAGCGTACGGACCTGAGCTACCAGGTAGACTACTACTACGATGGCAAGAAGGACGGGGCGAAGACGGATAGGTTTGAGAACCAGACATTCGGGACTGTGATTGACGGCTATACCGATAAGGTGATAGAGGGGTATATCTTGGAAAGAGCAACAACCCCACTTACAATCGGGACGGGGGATAACATAATCAGTGTATACTACGCCAAACGTACTGACCTGAATTATATAGTTAACTACTATAAGGATGAAATCAGTATGGAGCAGGATGACGATGGTGGTTATACCTATTTCCTGGGAAGCAGCAATCCGGTACAGGCAACATTTGACCAGGGAATAATACTTGGACGGACTGCTCTGGATGCAATGCAACCGGATGGTTATAGGGGCGGTATCCAGACCCCATCAGGCCCATACTATATCAAGGTTGAGGGGAATGTGATTGATGTATTGTATTCTCCAAGGACGGACCTGAGCTACCAGGTAGATTATTATTACGACAATGTGAAGGACGAGACAAAGACGGATAGGTTCGAGAACCAGACATTCGGCGCCGTGATAAGCGGGTATACCGATAAGGTGGTTGACGGGTATGTCCTTGAGAGTGCCACGACCCCGCTTACGATCGGGACCGGGGAAAACGTGATCAGCGTATACTATGTGAAGCGTACGGACCTGAGCTACCAGGTGGATTACTACTATGACAATGTGAGGGACGAGACAAAGACGGATACGTTCGAGAACCAGACGTTCGGTGCCGTGATAAGCGGGTACACGGATAAGGTGGTTGACGGGTATGTCCTTGAGAGTGCCACGGCCCCAATCACGATCGGGACCGGGGAAAACGTGATCAGCGTATACTATGTGAAGCGTACGGACCTGAGCTACCAGGTGGATTACTACTATGACAATGTGAAGGACGAGACAAAGACGGATACGTTCGAGAACCAGACGTTCGGTGCCGTGATAAGCGGGTACACGGATAAGGTGGTTGACGGGTATGTCCTTGAGAGTGCCACGGCCCCAATCACGATCGGGACCGGGGAAAACGTAATCAGCGTATACTATGTGAAGCGTACGGACCTGAGCTACCAGGTGGATTACTACTATGACAATGTGAAGGACGAGACAAAGACGGATACGTTCGAGAACCAGACGTTCGGTGCCGTGATAAGCGGGTACACGGATAAGGTGGTTGACGGGTATGTCCTTGAGAGTGCCACGGCCCCAATCACGATCGGGACCGGGGAAAACGTGATCAGCGTATACTATGTGAAGCGTACGGACCTGAGCTACCAGGTGGATTACTACTATGACAATGTGAGGGACGAGGCGAAGACGGATACGTTCGAGAACCAGACGTTCGGTGCCGTGATAAGCGGGTACACGGATAAGGTGGTTGACGGGTATGTCCTTGAGAGTGCCACGGCCCCAATCACGATCGGGACCGGGGAAAACGTGATCAGCGTATACTATGTGAAGCGTACGGACCTGAGCTACCAGGTAGACTACTACTACGATGGCAAGAAGGACGGGGCGAAGACGGATAGGTTTGAGAACCAGACGTTCGGGACTGTGATTGACGGCTATACCGATAAGGTGATAGAGGGGTATACCTTTGAAAGAGCAACAACCCCACTTACAATCGGGACGGGGGATAACATAATCAGTGTATACTACGCCAAACGTACTGACCTGAATTATATAGTTAACTACTATAAGGATGAAATCAGTATGGAGCAGGATGGCGATGGTGGTTATACCCATTTCCTGGGGAGCAGCAATCCTGTACAGGCAACATTTGAACAGGGGATAATACTTGGACGGACTGCTCTGGATGCAATGCAACCGGATGGTTATAGGGGCGGTATCCAGACCCCATCAGGCCCATACTATATCAAGGTTGAGGGGAATGTGATTGATGTATTGTATTCTCCAAGGACGGACCTGAGCTACCAGGTAGATTATTATTACGACAATGTGAGGGACGAGACAAAGACGGATACGTTCGAGAACCAGACGTTCGGTGCCGTGATAAGCGGGTACACGGATAAGGTGGTTGACGGGTATGTCCTTGAGAGTGCCACGGCCCCAATCACGATCGGGACCGGGGAAAACGTGATCAGCGTATACTATGTGAAGCGTACGGACCTGAGCTACCAGGTGGATTACTACTATGACAATGTGAAGGACGAGACAAAGACGGATACGTTCGAGAACCAGACGTTCGGTGCCGTGATAAGCGGGTACACGGATAAGGTGGTTGACGGGTATGTCCTTGAGAGTGCCACGGCCCCAATCACGATCGGGACCGGGGAAAACGTGATCAGCGTATACTATGTGAAGCGTACGGACCTGAGCTACCAGGTGGATTACTACTATGACAATGTGAAGGACGAGACAAAGACGGATACGTTCGAGAACCAGACGTTCGGTGCCGTGATAAGCGGGTACACGGATAAGGTGGTTGACGGGTATGTCCTTGAGAGTGCCACGGCCCCAATCACGATCGGGACCGGGGAAAACGTGATCAGCGTATACTATGTGAAGCGTACGGACCTGAGCTACCAGGTGGATTACTACTATGACAATGTGAGGGACGAGGCGAAGACGGATACGTTCGAGAACCAGACGTTCGGTGCCGTGATAAGCGGGTACACGGATAAGGTGGTTGACGGGTATGTCCTTGAGAGTGCCACGGCCCCAATCACGATCGGGACCGGGGAAAACGTGATCAGAGTATACTATGTGAAGCGTACGGACCTGAGCTACCAGGTGGATTACTACTATGACAATGTGAGGGACGAGACAAAGACGGATACGTTCGAGAACCAGACGTTCGGTGCCGTGATAAGCGGGTACACGGATAAGGTGGTTGACGGGTATGTCCTTGAGAGTGCCACGGCCCCAATCACGATCGGGACCGGGGAAAACGTGATCAGCGTATACTATGTGAAGCGTACGGACCTGAGCTACCAGGTGGATTATTATTACGACAATGTGAGGGACGAGGCGAAGACGGATACGTTCGAGAACCAGACGTTCGGTGCCGTGATAAGCGGGTACACGGATAAGGTGGTTGACGGGTATGTCCTTGAGAGTGCCACGGCCCCAATCACGATCGGGACCGGGGAAAACGTGATCAGTGTATACTATGTGAAGCGTACGGACCTGAGCTACCAGGTAGACTACTACTACGATGGCAAGAAGGACGGGGCGAAGACGGATAGGTTTGAGAACCAGACGTTCGGGACTGTGATTGACGGCTATACCGATAAGGTGATAGAGGGGTATACCTTTGAAAGAGCAACAACCCCACTTACAATCGGGACGGGGGATAACATAATCAGTGTATACTACGCCAAACGTACTGACCTGAATTATATAGTTAACTACTATAAGGATGAAATCAGTATGGAGCAGGATGGCGATGGTGGTTATACCCATTTCCTGGGGAGCAGCAATCCTGTACAGGCAACATTTGAACAGGGGATAATACTTGGACGGACTGCTCTGGATGCAATGCAACCGGATGGTTATAGGGGCGGTATCCAGACCCCATCAGGCCCATACTATATCAAGGTTGAGGGGAATGTGATTGATGTATTGTATTCTCCAAGGACGGACCTGAGCTACCAGGTAGATTATTATTACGACAATGTGAGGGACGAGACAAAGACGGATACGTTCGAGAACCAGACGTTCGGTGCCGTGATAAGCGGGTACACGGATAAGGTGGTTGACGGGTATGTCCTTGAGAGTGCCACGGCCCCAATCACGATCGGGACCGGGGAAAACGTGATCAGCGTATACTATGTGAAGCGTACGGACCTGAGCTACCAGGTGGATTACTACTATGACAATGTGAAGGACGAGACAAAGACGGATACGTTCGAGAACCAGACGTTCGGTGCCGTGATAAGCGGGTACACGGATAAGGTGGTTGACGGGTATGTCCTTGAGAGTGCCACGGCCCCAATCACGATCGGGACCGGGGAAAACGTGATCAGCGTATACTATGTGAAGCGTACGGACCTGAGCTACCAGGTGGATTACTACTATGACAATGTGAGGGACGAGGCGAAGACGGATACGTTCGAGAACCAGACGTTCGGTGCCGTGATAAGCGGGTACACGGATAAGGTGGTTGACGGGTATGTCCTTGAGAGTGCCACGGCCCCAATCACGATCGGGACCGGGGAAAACGTGATCAGCGTATACTATGTGAAGCGTACGGACCTGAGCTACCAGGTGGATTACTACTATGACAATGTGAGGGACGAGGCGAAGACGGATACGTTCGAGAACCAGACGTTCGGTGCCGTGATAAGCGGGTACACGGATAAGGTGGTTGACGGGTATGTCCTTGAGAGTGCCACGGCCCCAATCACGATCGGGACCGGGGAAAACGTGATCAGCGTATACTATGTGAAGCGTACGGACCTGAGCTACCAGGTGGATTACTACTATGACAATGTGAGGGACGAGACAAAGACGGATACGTTCGAGAACCAGACGTTCGGTGCCGTGATAAGCGGGTACACGGATAAGGTGGTTGACGGGTATGTCCTTGAGAGTGCCACGGCCCCAATCACGATCGGGACCGGGGAAAACGTGATCAGCGTATACTATGTGAAGCGTACGGACCTGAGCTACCAGGTGGATTACTACTATGACAATGTGAGGGACGAGGCGAAGACGGATACGTTCGAGAACCAGACGTTCGGTGCCGTGATAAGCGGGTACACGGATAAGGTGGTTGACGGGTATGTCCTTGAGAGTGCCACGGCCCCAATCACGATCGGGACCGGGGAAAACGTGATCAGCGTATACTATGTGAAGCGTACGGACCTGAGCTACCAGGTGGATTACTACTATGACAATGTGAGGGACGAGACAAAGACGGATACGTTCGAGAACCAGACGTTCGGTGCCGTGATAAGCGGGTACACGGATAAGGTGGTTGACGGGTATGTCCTTGAGAGTGCCACGGCCCCAATCACGATCGGGACCGGGGAAAACGTGATCAGCGTATACTATGTGAAGCGTACGGACCTGAGCTACCAGGTGGATTACTACTATGACAATGTGAGGGACGAGGCGAAGACGGATACGTTCGAGAACCAGACGTTCGGTGCCGTGATAAGCGGGTACACGGATAAGGTGGTTGACGGGTATGTCCTTGAGAGTGCCACGGCCCCAATCACGATCGGGACCGGGGAAAACGTGATCAGAGTATACTATGTGAAGCGTACGGACCTGAGCTACCAGGTGGATTACTACTATGACAATGTGAGGGACGAGACAAAGACGGATACGTTCGAGAACCAGACGTTCGGTGCCGTGATAAGCGGGTACACGGATAAGGTGGTTGACGGGTATGTCCTTGAGAGTGCCACGGCCCCAATCACGATCGGGACCGGGGAAAACGTGATCAGCGTATACTATGTGAAGCGTACGGACCTGAGCTACCAGGTGGATTACTACTATGACAATGTGAGGGACGAGGCGAAGACGGATACGTTCGAGAACCAGACGTTCGGTGCCGTGATAAGCGGGTACACGGATAAGGTGGTTGACGGGTATGTCCTTGAGAGTGCCACGGCCCCAATCACGATCGGGACCGGGGAAAACGTGATCAGCGTATACTATGTGAAGCGTACGGACCTGAGCTACCAGGTGGATTACTACTATGACAATGTGAGGGACGAGACAAAGACGGATACGTTCGAGAACCAGACGTTCGGTGCCGTGATAAGCGGGTACACGGATAAGGTGGTTGACGGGTATGTCCTTGAGAGTGCCACGGCCCCAATCACGATCGGGACCGGGGAAAACGTGATCAGCGTATACTATGTGAAGCGTACGGACCTGAGTTACCAGGTGGATTACTACTATGACAATGTGAGGGACGAGACAAAGACGGATACGTTCGAGAACCAGACGTTCGGTGCCGTGATAAGCGGGTACACGGATAAGGTGGTTGACGGGTATGTCCTTGAGAGTGCCACGGCCCCAATCACGATCGGGACCGGGGAAAACGTGATCAGCGTATACTATGTGAAACGTGCAGACCTGAGTTACAGCGTAGAATACTATTATAATGGTAGACTTGATGAGTCTAAAACAGATTCATTTACTAATCAAATTTATAAATCAAAAATTGATAAATATGATGATAAGAACCTTGAGGGGTATCATTTAGTAGCAGAGGAGAATTTCCCATTAGAAATAGGTGTTGATTCTAAATCTAATATCATCAAAGTTTATTATGAAGCTGATATAAATACGAAGTATACAATACAATATTTTTATGAGAAAAATGGTATGTATACGGATAATCCGGATTTTGTAGATACGAGCCGAAATGGAACCACTGATACTTATGCAGAAGTAACAGCAGAAGATAGGATCCCTAATTCATTAATGGAAGGCAAGTATGTATTTGATAATACGATGAACCATGCCTTGAAATTAATAATAACAGGCGACGGAGAAATGGTGTTAAAGGTTTACTTCAAACAGTTATTTACGGTATCTTATCAGCCGGGTGATTATGGAACATTTGATGAAACCATATCAGAGAATTTGTTCTATGAAGATAAAACACCGCTAGCTCCTGCAACACCAGGTGCCGAAGGCTATATCTTTGCAGGCTGGAATCCAAAGGTTGAACCTACTGTAACAAAGGATGCAACCTATGTAGCACAGTGGATACCTTCCGACAGCACCAAGTATACGGTTGAGTTCTACTATGAAAATGCAGGTAAATATCCTGCGGCCCCGGATGATATTTCATTGAGGGCAGGAACAACAGATGCCACTGCAGCTGTAACAGATACAGATAAAACAGCACCAGCTGGATACATCCTTGATTCAAATGCAGCAAATGTATTCGAAGCAAAGATAACCGGCGATGGCAATATGGTATTAAGGGTTTACTTTAAACAGCAGTTTACTGTAACCTATAATCCTGGAGAGCATGGCTCATTTGATGCACAGAGCAGTTCTGGATTAAACTATGGTGATAAGACACCTGCATTTAGCGGCCAGACCACAGCGAACGGTAACTACAGATTTAGTGGATGGGATAAGGAGATTGCTGAAACAGTAACAGGAAACGCAGTCTATACCGCTCTTTGGAGTTACAATAGTAACACTGGCGGCGGAGGCACCGGTGGCGGTGGTGGCAATCCAGGCCGCGTAACCCCATCAACCGACGGCGGTCCAGGGGCAGTAACCATTAATCCAGAAGATGTACCGTTGGCACAGCTTCCAGGAGCACCAGTAGACCCAACAGTGATTGATGACGGAGAGATTCCGTTAGCAGCACTGCCAAAGACAGGACAGAGTTCTGTTAAATCAACACTCACAATGATGATGTCCGGTATCTTCCTGATGCTGACAGCCATGAGCAAGAAGCGGAAAGAAGAGGACTCCTGATAATCATCGAGCGAGGATAAGTTACAAGTAAAAGGAATTAAATCAATAAATGAAGGCGGCACCTTATGGCTGAAGAATCAGCCGGAGGGTGCCGCCCTTCTTTTTTTGCAACGCCCATCCTCTATTGAGCATAGCCTATCCATAATAACATGTCAGATTTTATCAAATAAAAGATATTTACGAAATTCTCCAAAATGTAACCCGATTGTAACCTCCATTTGCTATACTGTCCCTAGATAACAAAAATCCTGATTTTGGAAATAGATTATAAGGAAGGAGAAACAGTATGGAAAGAAGGAATAAGGCCAGGGCAATTGTAAGAAACATGCACAGTGTGCAGAGAAGATTCCTTGCATTTGTACTTGCGGCTGCCATGATTTTCACAAACGTAGGCGTTAATGTGAATACAGCGTATGCAGCCAGTTCATCGGAATCAGTTACATTTTCAATGAGCGGTTCACAGCTTGTGAAGGCCATTGAAGACGCAATTGCCAATGGCAGCGAAGTCACAGCAGATGACCTTGATTTCACCAATGGAAAGATTGCTGAATTTGAGGAATTATTATTTGGGGAGGGAAGGATTTACGAAGCGTTCCCTGAGCCGGAAGGCGGCAGCATGGATGCAGAACTTCGCGTGTTTGTACGTCTGCCGGAAGGTGCTGATGACATGTATATGGTAACCGGCGATGAAGAGATTATTTTCTTATATGTGAATAACGGCGAAGATACCATCAGCTGTACCACTGAAATCACAAGGATGGATGATGGTAAGGAAAAGGTTAAAAAGACCAAGCGCGTAACTGTAAAAAGTTATGAGTCAGCATATGGTGATGAGGAAGTAAATCTTATTTCTAAGCCAGCTGAGACACCGGCGCCGGAGGAAACCCAGGGACCAGCCGTAGAAGAAACAACTGCTCCTGCGGAAACCGTGAATCCAGACGGGACAACAGTACCGGATGAGGACGGAACCGCAACCGTTCCAGAAGAGACAACATCTGTAGAAGAAAGCACATCTTCTGACAGCACAACCGCATCAGAGGAAACAGATACTCCTGAGGAAACCACGGCAGCTCAGGAAGAAAGTAAGGCAGAAATCCAGACAGAGGCAAATGCCGCTGAATCTACTGAGGAAAAAACTCCTGAAACAGAAGCTTCCCAGCCGGCTGAGACAGAAGCCCCTGAAACAGAAGCACCAAAATCAGAGTCTCCAGAAGCAGAAGCTCCCAAGTCTGAATCAGCCGAACCAGTAGCATCTATCGTGCGTCACTACGCGCCAGTAGTTGCAGATAATGAGAACGGCGATGCAGAACCAGAGTCAAAGGAAGAGACAGAAGCCCCGGAGCCGGAAAAAGAGGAAGAGCCAAAGGAAACAAAGGCGCCGGAAAAAGAAGAGACAACCGTAGAGAAGAATGAGACAACTGAAGCAATAGAAGGAACCACAGAGGAAACCGAAGCAGCCGGTTCAAACGAGTCCACACAGGCTCCCGAAGAATCAACAGAAGGGACTGCTGCAGAAGCAGACCAAGAGACCACTGTACCAGATACAGAGGAAACAACCGCAGCTGCAGAAGAGAGCGGTTCCGCGGATAATAGCGGAAGCAGTGCAGATGTATCTTCAGAGCTGGAAGAAACAGTGGGAACAGCCACATCCTCCACAGCTGAGCAGACAAAGGAAACTCCTTCGGAAGAAAATCATGTTTCCAAGGCTGGCACAGCGGATTTAGTCGGAATGGGGTATTGCTCCACTGCAAAGGTATATGTAGCAACACTTAATCAGCTGAAGGCTTTAGATGATTTTGACGGATACAAGGTTTCCTATGCCGTATATCCGGAGGCAAGCGCCCGTATCGTGGAAGGCCTCAGGGGTGTGGAAGAAGGCGGAACATTAACCTTCGGCGTAAAGAACCAGCTTGGTTCCGCGATTGATTATGTTTCTGTAAATGATGAGATTATCGAGGCAGACGCAGTTGTTGAGAATGAAAATGGTTCCCAGACCGCATGGTATTCTGTTCCGGATATCTATGAAGAGCAGGATGTAGAGGTTTATATGAATGAAACCATGGCGCATCCGGCAGTTGAACTGGAACCCATTGTAATGGATGACGGCGTAATCATTTATATCGGCGCAGATGAAGGTGTCCTTCCTGCTGGAGTGACGGCATCTGCTGTAAGGGTTAATGAAGATGTTGAAAATGCAGTAAAAGAAACCGCACAGGCAGATGAAGAAGGCAAAATTGTCTCATCCGTCATGGCTTATGATATTAACCTCTGGTTAGGCGATAAGCTGTTGGATTCAGACATTTGGGGCGGAAGCAAGCGGGTAAGGGTAACATTTGCAGGCGCTCCTGTGGAAGAACAGAATGCCCAGTCTGACAAGGTCGAGGTCATGTATGTTGAGACCGTCCAGGACAATGATAAGGAAGAAAAAGAAAAGGCGGCAGCTCAGGAGATTGACATTCAGGCAGCAGACATTGTCAATGTTGAAGCAGTTGGCGCATCTGTTGACGAGGCATCCGTATCCTTTGAAGCAAAACACTTTTCCATTTATGCTATTGTAGGATCAGAGGCATATAAGAATTCCTATACAATGTATGTTGGCCAGACCATAAGGTTGGAAGCATGCGATGCCATAATAGGTGGAACAGGTGGAACATGGATATCATCTGATCCAAGTATAGTCAGTGTGGAGCAAAGTGGAATTGACTGGTATCCATATGCGGAAGTCCATGCCAATGATATAAGTGGAAAGACAGTAACGCTCACCTACTCATATGGATGGAACGGTAGATATAAACAGGAATTTGAAATTACGGTAAAGAGAAATGAGGTTAGATCGTATTTCTATGTTCAAAAACCTGGGAAAGATCCCGCTTCTTTGGAAGACAAGGACTGGAAATATGTAGGCTATGGAAATATTGATGTCAGCGGCATTAAGAATCAGTATGGAACGGATATGGTAGGGGGTAAGAAACATTACAGCCTTGATAATCCAGCCAGCAGAGTCATTAACTATCCGGCTGATGCCAATATCAAGAAAGTCATAGCAGACCTTTATGGAGTCGATGCGAATAATATTGATGTAACAATATCATATTTGCCATACAAGATAACGTATCCGATGGGGTGGGTGGATGAAAAGGGAAATTCCCATGATAGTGGTAAGGCAACCTATCATGTGGATATGACAGCCAGCGTGACCACCAGAGAAAAGGCTACGGCAACCTATTGGTTGTGGGATGCAGGTGAACAAGGCTACCAGCCTGTTGAGAGTTATGATGTAAGGATTGGAGATAATACATCCCCGGAGAAAGTATATGTTGATAAGAAGACAGTAGGCGGAGTGGAATATCTGTTTAGTGGATGGTACACAGATGAGAAGCGCAGTCAGGAGGCCGAATTCCCGTATAAGGTTAATCAGATGGTTAACTTCTACGCCAGGTATATCCCGAATCCATCCATAACAATTCACTATGAGGCCATAGGCGGAGGCAGTGTAACCAAGGATAAGGACCAATTTAAGGCATACACAGAGGGGCCGACAGGTTCAACCGCTAAAACACCACAAGGATATGAATTTAAGGGATGGTTTGACAATGACATGGGCGAGGGAACTCCTATCTCCAACAATGTCCAATTCACACCCGATAAGCCGGAAAGCGGTTGGATGGATGGAATGACCTTCTATGCAGTATGGGAGGGAAATGAAGATGTCCTTACCTATAATGCCAACAAGGGCATCGGCGAAATGTCCCCAAGCACTGGAATTGTAGGCGGTAAGGTATCTGTAAAGGAAAATCAGTTCACCAGGGACGGATATTACTTTGCAGGCTGGAATACAAAAGCAGATGGAACCGGCACCTCATATGAGCCAGATGATTTGTATACGCTGACGGCCGAAGAAGACATTCTGTTCGCAGTATGGAAGGAAGTAGGAACCTTTAAGGTCTGGGCATATTATCCTGATACAAATCCAGATCTCAGTTACGGCGAATATATTGATAGGTATGAAGATTACGGACCGGATGATGCGCCGCTGACTTACAAAAAAAGTGGAACACAGGATAATGCAATCCTGAACCTCGACGGTGTAAATGAAATTCTGGCGTACAGCAAGGCACAGACCGAGGCAGGCCATGAGGGAGCTAAAATCAATTCCGTATATCTGATGTATGAGACAGATACAGGATGGTCCAAAGCGATTTATGCAACATTAGAAGATAGCAAAGCGGTTGCATTTGATGGATTAGATGATGAAGTATTCCATGAAGGCAAGGAATCACGCCTGCATATCACTTACAAACTTCCGAGGACCGTTCAGGTTGAATACTGGAAGAATACAGGTACAGGTTATGAACTGATGCCTTCTGAAGGATATGGAATCGGACCGGATTATGTATATGCGGATGATTACATCAGCATTTCAGAAACCAGCACATCCCATCAGGACATTATAAAGGCAGTTCCTGCTTCTCTGCCAGGATATGGTCTGGGTAAGGTGGTTTATGTAGCAGATACCGGTAATCCTACGGGAGAAGAGAAGGACTTAAAGGGGAGCTTCTGTGTTAAGGATACCAGGGCGGCCCAGAGAATCTGTATCTTATTAGAGGAAAATGAAGATGTAACCCTGACCTATGTTGCAGGTACTGGCGGCAGTGTGGCTCCTGAAAGTGAAACAGTGGCCCCATCCACCGGAATTGCAAAAGGTTCCAAAGCAACGGCATCACCAGGTTACCACTTTGAAAACTGGACAGTAAACGGCGTAGCAGTTGGAAAAAATGATGTCATAGGAAGACATGAGATAGATAAAGTGGCAAAAGCCAGCGGCATTTATGAGGCAACTGAATTTAAGGCTAACTTTAAAGAGGATGAAGATGTAACCATTAACTATGTTGCAACTGAGGGCGGTATGGTTGATTTGTCCAAAGAAACCATTGCCCCGGTTACGGAGGATGCGGAAGGCTCTACGGCAAGCGCTTCGCCAGGTTATCACTTTGTGAACTGGACAAATGAAAATGGCGATGAGGTCAGCACGGACCTTAAGTATGTGCCAGCGCGGGTAGAGGGGCTGAATGTAGCAGCCACCTATACAGCTAATTTTGCAGAGGATTCAAAAATAACAATCCAATATAAGGCGTTGAAGGGTGGAAATGTCAGCACTCCCTATGAAATCCTTGCACCTGTTACGGATAATGCATTAGGTTCCGAGGCACAGGCGCAGCCAGGTTACCATTTTGTAAAATGGACCAACGAGGCTGGAGATGTAGTCAGTGAGATTGAAAAATATATTCCTTCAAAGGTAGATGGAGTGAATAAGGCGGCAATCTATACAGCCCACTTTGAAGAGGACGCAGATGTAACGATAGTATATAAGGCAGAAAAGGGCGGAAAAGTAACTCCAACAAGTGAAACCCTTGCCCCTGCTACAGGGGAAGCATCAGGTTCCACAGCAGAAGCACTGCCGGGCTATCATTTCGTAAATTGGACTGATAAGGTTGGAAATGTAGTCAGCGATGACCTAAAGTATGTCCCGGCCAAGGTAGGTGGAGTGAATGTGGCGGCAACCTATACAGCCCACTTTGAAGAGGATGCAGATGTAACAATCCTGTATCAGGCAACAGCAGGCGGAAGCGTAAATCCAGCAAGTGAGACCCTTGCTCCTGTTACTGATGTGGCATCAGGTTCCACAGCAGAAGCACTGCCGGGCTACCATTTCGTGAATTGGACTAATAAGGCTGGAAATGTAGTCAGCGATGACCTAAAGTATGTCCCAGCTAAGGTAGACGGAGTGAATGTGGCGGAAATTTATACAGCCCACTTTGAAGAGAACCCAGATGTAACAATCCTGTATCAGGCAACAGAAGGCGGAAGTGTGGATCCAACAAGTGAAACCCTTGCTCCAGTCACTGATTATGCAGCAGGATCAGAAGCAAGAGAACTGCCGGGTTACCATTTCGTGAATTGGACTGACGCAGATGGAAATGAAGTCGGCCGGGATTATAAATTTATCCCTGATAAGGTAGATGGAGTGAATGTAGCGGCAACCTACACGGCCCATTTTGAAGAAAATGAAACAGTAACCGTCAAATATGTGGCTGACATAGGCGGAAACGTCAGCAAGGAAGAAGAAACCCTTGCCCCGGCAACCGGAAAACCGGAAGGAGCCAAGGCAGCAGCAAATGACGGATATGTATTCACCTATTGGACCAATATGGCCGGTGAAAAGGTAGGAGTGGATGAAACCTTTATTCCAAGCAAAGATTCCATTTCCAAAGTATTTGAAGCAGATACCTATACAGCACACTTCGCTATAAGAGGCGATTTAAGCTATAAGGTTGAATACTACTATGATGGAGTGTTAGGGGAGGTTGATTCCAAAGACAATGTCATATTTGAGACAGAGATTCCATTTACTACCGTACCAAGGGTATTTGAAGGCAGGAATTATATCTTTGAAAGCGCAAATGGCCCTAAGACAGTAGGTTCTGACAGCAGCGCCAATCTCGTTAAAGTGTATTATGTATTAGACGAAACCGGTGTGGAGATTCCTCAGGAGCCAGATGGAATACCTGATAAATATCAGATAACCTTCACTTATGTAACTGGCAATAACGGAAGTGTAGGCGGAAGGACGACGGAAGTCCATACAATTCAGGAGATAACCAGGAATCCGGAAACCCTTGAAATCATTAAGGTAGGCAGCGTGATTCCGGCCCATCCAAATGCGGATGTCACGGTATCTGCCAACAGCGGATACGTGTTCAGCAACTGGAGTATTGACGGAAATGCAGGTAAAACGTACAGTGGCGTGGACTCAATCAAAGCAGATGCATTTGTACAGGATACCACATTTATAGCGAACTTCAGGTCTACCGGTGGAAGCAGTAGCAGCGGCGGCGGTGGTGGAAGCAATTCCGGAGGCCCAGGACGTCTGTCACAGACAAACGGCGGCCCAGGTGCAGTGACCATTAACCCGGAGGATGTACCGTTGGCACCGCTTCCGGAAACACCACTTGATATGACGCTGATTAATGATGATGAAATACCGCTGGCCCCGCTGCCAAAGACAGGCCAGGGATTAGCCAAATCAACATTAACAATGATGATGTCCGGTATCTTCCTGATGCTGACAGCCATAAGCAAGAAGCGGAAAGAAGAGGACTCCTGATTATTATCGGGCGAGGGTAAGTTACAAGTAAAAGTATTTAAACCAATAAAAAAGGGCGGCACCTTATGGCTGAAGGATCAGCCGGAGGGTGCCGCCCTTCTTTTGGTCAAAATATCCCTTTTATTACGTCATAAATCATGGTATATAAGAGTTCCTGGCATATCCAGCCATCCTGTTTCCCTGAATATAAAAAAAACATACGAAAATTTCCAAATTGTGACTGGGTTGTAACCACGATTTGTTAGAATTAAAATGAATAGCCATTATGTGATTTTAAAGTATGTATGGAAGGAGTAGTTGTATGAGGGGAAAGAGGTCTAGGGCCAGAAAACGAAGTTTTTTTTACCGGCAGAAGCGGCTTATTGCGTTCATGATGGCGATGGTAATGACATTTACCAATATTAGCGCCAACTGGAATGTTGCTTATGCAGGTGCAGCAGAAGAGGTGGAATTTGAAATAACGGGAAGTAATCTGCTGCTTTCCCTAAAGGAGGCAGTTGCTGGCGGCAATGTGGTCAGTGAGGAAAATCTGGATTTTACAAACGGTCCGGTTGATAAATTCCATGAATTATTTTTTGGAAGCGGTGTGGTTTATGAACTGTTTCCGGAGATAACAGGAAGCGGCATGGACGCAGAGCTTCGTGTCTTCGCCCGTCTGCCGGAGGAGGCAGATGATGCATATACTGTTACCGGTGATGAGGAAATCATCATGATGTATATCAACAACAGTGATGTGACACTGAACTGTCAGACCAGGGTTGATGATAAAAGTTTAAAACAGGTAACGGTTAAGAGTTTTGAGAATGTATTTGGGGATGATGAAATTGAGATTATTTCCAAACCATCAGAGGAGATTGTGATTGATACATCGGAAAATGACAGCAATCTGTCAGATGATGGTGATACCCAGAACTCCACGGCAGCAGATGGGAACCAGGATGGGAATGATGGAACCCAGGTTGGCGATGGGCATGACAGTGTAGTGGAAATAGAAGATACCACGACGGCAGGAACAGATGCCACAGGAGACAAAGAAACGTCAGAGGATAAATCTGAAGGTTCTACGGAAGAATCGGCAACGCTTCCGGAAGACAATGCTGGGGAAGTTAAGACAGAGGAAACTAAGACAGAGGAAACTAAGACAGAGGAAACCCAGTCCAAAGAAACTGAAGCACCGGAATCCCAGGAGAAGGCAGAAGAGCCGGAAATCCAGGCAGAACCGGTTGCATCGATTTCAGTTAACTATGCACCACGGGTTGCAGAACCATCAGAAGAAGCAGGGGGAGCAGAGGAAAAGCCAGAGCCGGCAGACCTGCCTCATGCATCTGCTGATGATACAGGGACAAAGACGGATGAGCCATCTATAGAGGAACCAAAGGAAACAGAAGGGGCAGCGGCGGACAGCACTCCGAAGGAGACATTACCACCCCAGGAGGCATTGCCGCCAGTAGATAACGGGGATACAGGAGAAAACGGGGCAGGGACGCCAACCAATCCGGCCGTACCGGAAACTCCAAAGGAGACAGAACCATCAGCACCGGAAATCCCGAAGGAGACAGAACCATCAGCACCGGAAACTCCGAAGGAGACAGAACCATCGGCACCGGAAGTCCCGAAGGAGACAGAACCATCAACACCGGAAGTCCCAAAGGAGACAGAACCATCAGTACCTGAATCACCTGAGGGAACAGAACCCTCCGCCCCCGAAACACCGGAAGAAACAGTTCCCCAGATTCCGGAGGAGACACAGCCGGTTCCAGGCACCCCGGATGTTGCCACTGGAAGTGAGGCTGTCCAGCCGGAAGAAACGGTTAAGGCGGAAACAGCAGGCGAACATGATCTTGTGGGAATGGGCAATTGCAGTACTGCAAAGATTTACAGCATGTCATTAAAAGATGTGCTTAAGAAATCATATCCCAAGTTCAGATACACGGAAACCATTGATAATGGGGTAAAAGTTACATTGAGGGCCAACGCAGGCGTACTGCCAAGCGGAACCACTGCAGAGATTGTAGATGTTACAGATAACGTAAAGGACGCGGTGACAGAGTCTTCCGAGGGAAATATATCCGATATCGTTGCATGTGACATAACCCTGAAGGATGCCGATGGCAATGTTCTGGACAACGACAGCTGGATTGGATACGTGCAGGTTACATTTTCCGGTTCACCGGTTAAAGAAGTAACGCAGGGTTCTGAAACCATTGCCGTTATGTGTATCAATACGGATGTGGATACCACATCGGAGGTACTGGCGCCAGCGGATGTTAATAATCTGGAACTGGTCAATGAAATCACCCCGGACCACACAGAGGGTGTCAATCAGGTTAACTTTGACGCAGAGCATTTTACAACGTATTTTGCCACAGGCGTCAGCGACTGGAACTGGATGTATACCCTGTCTGTTAAACAGATCCTGACGGATCCGGCTACAAATAACAGGTATGTACAGTGGGATGAAGTCCTGTTAAAGAGCAGCAATTTTGTGAATAATCAATTCAGCTACGCTGAGTACACGCTGGACGCGCTTAAGAATCCCGGTGTAAAGCAGACCACGGCAGACAGCCTTGTCATCCAGAAAGATGCATTTGGCAGGAACAGGAATGCCGAGGTTGAAATAAATTACCTGCTTCAGGATGGATACTATGTATACCGCGGTTCAGATGGGACGGGCAAGACCGTTAATATGGACTGGATTGCAGGCGAACGCGTACAGGCGGTGGCTGATGAGACATATCCCATCTATATAAATGCCCAGCAGTATGCTGATTTAAAAAGTAAGACCAATGCCCATCCGGCTGAGTATGCAGGCACCTGCGGCCAGATACCCGGATTCTTCCCAAAGGAACGGCACATGCATTATATTCCCACCAGATATGATGCCAATGCCTGGGTAATCTCTTATGTGAGATGTGATAAGTATGGCGGGGAATCAGAGGATTATAAATATTTCCGGGTGATTTTTGAAGATGAGGCCGGGGAAATGCTCAAAGAGATGAGTGTTAAGGAAAATGACAGGCCTGTTCCTCCAAGTGGTATTGAGGATTTGGAAGGATGGTATCTGCGCAGTGATTTAAGCAAAAAGATATTAGACCCATTACCTCAAATCACCAATAAATATGCCGAGGAACATTCAGAGGTCTATCCGGGAGGCGCCAAAGCAGTTGTATTTGTGGCAAAAACCACCCCAAAACCAGATACAGGCAAATATAAGATTGATGTTGATAAAGACATCATAAAGGTGGTTACTGCTGATGGAACTGTGTACGAAGGACGTGATGCAGAGGATCAGGTTGAAAAGGATAGGGGCGGTGTAACTGCCGGAGATACCATAACATACAGGATAGTCATAAAGAACGAAGGCAACCGTCCGCTTACCGGCATTTCCGTTACTGACAAAATCATGAACAGTGGAAACCCCATTGATTTAGGGGAATATGCCAATATCGATAAGATTGAACCGGGCAAGCCGGTTGCATTTACCTATGAGTACACCATTCAGGCTGAAGATGTAAAAGTATACGACCATGAATTTGAATTGGAAAACAGGGTCGAGGCAGTGGCGTCTGAACAGGATAAGCACGGCAATCCGGTAAAGGACAGTGACAGTGAAGATATTGACCTGATAAAGATTGTGGTGAAACCAGTCCTGGGCATTGAAAAGAAGGTAAGCAATACAACTCCTAAGCCAGGTGAGAGGATTACCTATACAATTACGGTAACGAACCGGGGCGATGGGGCTGCCAAGGATATCAAGGTAACAGATACGGTTCCGGAGGGGCTTGGGAATATATCGACATCCCCGAAGGCAGATAAGATAACAGGCAGGACCTATACCTGGAATATTAAAAACCTGGAACCGAACGGTTCAAGGGTATTTAAGGTCTATGCAACGGTTGATACTAAGGCAGAGCCGGGAACACAGATTTCCAATACAGCCTATATTGACGAAGCGCACTCCTCCACAGAAACCATAACTGTTACAGGAAGCCGTCTGGGAATCACAAAAACATCGTCTGAGAAAACGGTGAAGCCGGGACAGACATTTAATTATGTAGTGAAGATTGAAAACACAGGCAATGCCCCGGCGAAGGATGTGATGGTTGAGGATAGGTTATCCGACCATCTGGAATTCGTTAAGGCCGAACCACAAGCAGGCTCAATCAGAGGAAATAATATAAAGTGGAAGATTGACCAGGTAGATGCCAAGGAAGTAAAGGAAATTGTAATTACTGTAAAAGTAAAGGATAATGTAGAGCCAGAGACTAAGATTTATAATACTGCTACTTTGAATGGATGCCAGAATTCCAATAAAGAGGTAGTGGAGGTCATTGGCAATAAGGTTAAGATAACAAAGAAGGCCAATGTAAAAGACAATAAGGTAGAAGCTGGCCAGGAGTTCACCTATACCTTGACAATCCAGAATCTGGGCAGTAAGCCTGCAAAGGATGTAATCGTAACAGATAAACTTGTGCCTGAACTGGAATTTGTGAAGTCTTCACCGGCTCCTTACAAATCAGATGAAGACATTAACCAGTACCAGTGGAAGATAGATAATATCAAGGCATGCGGTAAAGCAGAGATAACGATTACTGTTAAAGTCAAGGATGCAGCAGCACCCGGAACCATAATCAGTAATACGGCATTAGCAGACGGCAAAACGTCAAATGAATCATTGGTAACGGTTACTGGCAGTATACTGGAAATAACCAAGAAAGCCAGTCAAAAGGCTGTAAAGCCAGGTGATGGATTCCATTATACATTAACTGTAAAGAATACAGGCAATGCAACGGCGAAAGACATCAAGGTTACGGATGTACTGCCCGAAGAACTTGAATTCATAAGTTCCTTCCCTTACAAGGAGACTGAAAACCAGGGCCAGTATGAATGGTCAATCAAGTCTATAAAGGCAGGATGTGATGTATCCATACGGGTATATGTAAAGGTGAAAGAATCGGTTGCACCGGGAACGGAGATATTCAATACTGCTAAAGCAGGCGATATTCCATCGAATAAAGAAAAAGTAACCGTAATGGACAGCAATCTGGTAATCACCAAGAGCGTTGACAAGACAGATCCCAGACCTGGAGATAAGGTTGTCTATACTTTAACCATAACAAACACTGGTAATAAAATGTCAGGCCCATCCATAGTAGAGGATCGGTTATCTGACTATCTGGAGTTTGTAAGACAGGAAAGCTCATGGACAAGTAGTCCTGGATGGGATAACACATACAGATGGGTGCTTCCTCATCTGTATCCAGACGGAGAAATAACAATCACAATTACAGCCAAGGTAAAGGAAGATACACCTGCAGGCACCGTGATTGAGAACATTGGCACGGTTAATGGAAAAGAGTCCAATCCGGTTGAAATCACAGTAACAGGCCCGTCACTGGGTATCGTAAAGACAGCTGATGACCAGACACCGGTTAAAGGCGGCTTTGTAACCTACACTCTCAAAGTTACGAATAATGGAAATGCTTCAGCACAGGATGTGAAGGTTGAAGATAGACTGCCTATGGGGCTGGAGTTTGTAACGGAAGGGTCAACGCCAGGCTGCACGGTTCTGGACAATGGAAAACTTCAGTGGACAATTGATGAACTGGAAGCAGGAAAAGACAAGGATATCATAATAGTAACCAGGGTTACCGCTGAGGCAGGAAACCAATTAAGTAATATCGGCTATGTGGATGATATTCCGTCCGTGCCGGAAGTGGTAGTGGTGGGGGAATTAAGCTACACGGTTAAATTCTACACAGACAGTACATCGGATGGAAAACATATTGCAGGAGCGGACCGGGTAATCGAGGATGCAACACTGGGTATGGCTATTGATGAACTGGCAGTGGACACAACTTTGGATACTGATAAGGTGCCGGACGGATATAAGGCAGAGGGCATCATTGATTTAAGCAACAGTATTGATAAAATCGGGGATGACAGCGATAAGAATATCATCCGGGTTTATCTGCCGAGGAGAACCGATTTAAGCTATACCGTCAACTACTATAAAGATGCTGTTGATGGCAGCCTGATTGCAGGAGATGGCAATTTCCTTGGAAGCGATGTATTTGCTGACCAGGAATACCTGAAGGTCATAACTGGACAGGATATAGACAGGACAAAATATGCCCCATACGGATATACGGATGAGGGAAGGGTAGAGCCTGAATCCATTACAATCACAACCAATGTAGAAGAGAATGTGATTAATGTCATCTTTGATAAGGACCCTGAGAAGACGAAAGAGGTTTCCTACAGGGTAGAGCACTATCTGGGTAATGAGACATCTCCAAGGGATGCCCAGACCGTGACGGTTAAAGTATGGCTCGACGATTCGGGTGTGATTCCTGTGACAGCAGACTCCTTAAAGCCGAATACATATGCGGGATATACCTTTAAGGGCTATGAACCTGCAGGGATTAAGGCAGGGGATATAATGGAAGACGGGGCGGTTATAAAGCTGATGTATACGGCTGACAATACTCCGGGCGGAGGAGGAAGCGGCGGTGGAGGCGGCTCCAGCTCCGGCGGCGGATCGGGGAGATATGGAACAACAACCGGCGGGCCGGGAATGACCGCAATCCCGGAACAGGAAGTGCCGTTGGCAGAAGCCCCTGAATTAGCTGCATTAATCGATGACGGGGAAATCCCGTTAGCCGGGCTTCCAAAGACCGGGCAGGAAACTGCAAGGACAGAATTAACACTGGTATTATCCGGTATCTTCCTTGTAATGACTGCCGTAAGCAGGAAACGCAGGGATGAGGCATAGTATCCATCCTGAAATTTGAATTAGAATGATGCATGAAGGAAAGCCTGGGTTTAAAGCCCGGGCTTTCCCGTATTCTATGAGCTTCTTTGGTATTCCTGCTTTTTAATGGACCGGTATCATTTGGAAGGATAAAAGATTAAAATACCCTAACCCATATTGCCGTTGACTAACAGCCCTTGCGGCATTTAAACTATAATCAGATAGCGGACAGCACGGATGGAGGCGTGATTATGCAGTCATTGACAGAAGTAAAGGCAGGAAATGAATGTACCATTAAGTGGATGTTTGGCAGTCCCCAGGCGCTGGATATCATGAATCAGCATGACATCAGGGAGGGAAGCACGATTCATGTGTTCCTGCAGGGCAGGGACAGTATGATTATTGGAAAAGACAGTGTGCGCCTTGCCATTGGGAACGAGATTGCAGAGCGGATAAAGGTGTGATTGAAAGAGTAGGGAATATGCAAGGCCCCGGAAAGAATCTGGTGATATGTTTTTCATTGGATTCTTTCCGGGATTTTGTTCTGTCCTGTAACCCTGTCCATAATATTATAATACGGCCAGAGATGGAATCTATAATCTGGATTTGTATTCCGGCCTGCTATCCGGTCCGTTGGGGATGTTGACATTTCCAGTTCAATCAAGTATTATAATTATATTCTTACATAGTTGCATAGCTTAATTTATTTAAGCAATATGTGCATTCGCACATTCTGGCAGTTTCTGCCGAACAATCACATTTCTATAAAACGGCAGGAATCCAGGATGGAAGTAGCTTTTTATCAAGCTGTCGGTAGTCATCATTTGCCTGGATGGAAGGGATGCCATGGATTCAAAGAGAAGTCTCCACGGTTTTTTGGGCACACTTCTGTCACCGGATATGTCAGTGGATGAAAAGAGGGAGGTTCTGGAACGGGATTATGGCATGGAGATGGAACAGGAACTGGGAGAGGAGTTGAGGCAGATGTGTAATTTGAGTGAGGCGATTGAGGAGAGAGGGTTCAGTAAGGGGTTTAGCGAAGGAATGGAAGGCTTTGCATTGTTGGTAGAAAATCTGTTAAAAGAATCCGGACTTGGGGATCTGCAGAGGGCTGTAAAGGATGAGGCGTTGTGCAGGCAGCTTTTTGAGGAATATGATATAGTAACAAAGTAAAGACAGGACGGTTAAGTCCGACAAAGGAGATATATGTCAAAGAAAACAATGAAAGCCGTGGTCTACAAACATACAGGAACCGTTGCGCTTGAGGAGCGGCCTCTGCCCGGACTTCTGGATTCCCGGGACGCAGTGATAAAGGTGACATTGACCACTATCTGTTCCAGCGATATCCACATCAAACACGGGGCAGTACCAAGGGCGGTTCCGGGAACCATCCTTGGACATGAATTCGTGGGTATTGTGGACCAGGTGGGGAATGATGTGAAACGTTTTAAGCCGGGGGACCGGGTTGCGGTTAATGTGGAGACATTCTGCGGGGAATGCTTTTTCTGCAAAAGGGGCTATGTGAATAACTGTACGGATGAGCATGGAGGCTGGGCACTGGGATGCCGCATTGACGGAGGGCAGGCTGAATACGTCAGGGTACCGTTTGCGGATAACGGCCTTACCCATATTCCTGATGATGTGACAGATGAAGATGCCCTGTTTACCGGAGATATCCTGTCCACCGGATACTGGGGCGCATCCCTGGCTGAAATCAAACCGGCCGATACGGTTGCCGTGATTGGGGCAGGCCCCACCGGGCTGTGTACCCTTATGTGCGCAGGGCTGTATGGCCCGGCCCGGGTGATTGCAATTGATGTCTCAGATGAACGCCTGGAGCTTGCTAAGAAACAGGGACTGGCGGATATCATCCTTAACCCGCTTAAACAGGATGTGGTTCAGGAGGTACTCCGGCTTACAGAGGGACGGGGAGCGGACGCGGTCCTGGAGGCAGCAGGAGGCAAGGACACCTTCCAGACTGCCTGGAAGATTGCAAGGCCCAATGCAGTGGTCTGCGTGGTGGCCATGTATGAGGAGGCCCAGGTCATCCCTCTTCCAGATATGTATGGGAAAAACCTTGTTTTTAAGACCGGTGGAGTGGACGCCTCCTGCTGCGGGGAAATCATGGAACTGATCCGCGCAGGCAGGCTTGATACCAGCTGTCTGATTACACACCGCACCACGCTGGAACATATCATGGAGGCATATGATATATTTGAGAACAAAAAGGATCATGTCATCAAATATGCGGTGAATATTGAGTGATGCGTGTTTACAATATTTTTACATAGCCAATATAGTGATAGAAAATAACTGGTAAATGTTGTATGATAGAGGAAGCGGATTCGTGATGGTCTGCTTTCTCTTTTTAAGAGGATTTTTAATTGGGAAATGGGGTGTTATCTTGCAGCAGGCAAATACAGACATGATTAAGGGAAGTATATTCAAATCCATACTATGGTTTTCCATTCCGCTGTTGATTGGTAATTTCTTTCAGCAGCTTTATAATACCGTGGATTCCTATGTGGTGGGAAATTTCGTGAATACCAATGCCCTGGCGGCCGTGGGGGCGTCCACGCCGGTGATTAACATGCTGGTGGGCTTTTTCATGGGCTTATCGGCGGGCGCGGGCGTGGTCATCTCCCAGTATTTCGGCGGACGCAGGAAGGAAGATATGAGTAAGGCGGTCCATAGCTCCATTGCGCTGACCGCCCTTCTCAGCGTGGTGTTTACCGTGGCGGGGATGCTTCTTACAAAGCCCCTTTTAAGGGCCATCGGGGTGCCGGAGGAGGTGCTGCCGCATTCCTCCCTGTATCTGACCATCTATTTTGGAGGGATGACATTTTCCCTGTTTTATAATATGGGGTCCGGTATCCTGCGCGCGGTGGGGGATTCCAGGCACCCGCTTATCTATCTGGCAGTTGCCAGCCTTGTGAATATTGCGCTGGACTTCCTGTTTGTGTGCGGATTCCATATGGGGATAGCAGGGGTGGCCATTGCCACCATCATCGCCCAGGCAGTAAGTTCCGCCATGGTCATGTACAAGCTCATGCATACCCAGGAGGATTATAAGCTGGAGCTGCGCAAGATACATTTTCATAAAAAGATGGTTAAGAAAATCATAGCCTTTGGTTTCCCGGCGGCCCTGCAGCAGAGCATTACATCTTTTTCCAATGTAATCGTGCAGTCGTATATCAACCGGTTCGGCGCCACTGCCATGGCTGGATATTCCGCGACCATCCGGATAGACGGGTTCCTCCAGCTGCCGCTGCAGAGCTTCAATATGGCCATTACCACGTTTGTGGGACAGAACATCGGGGCTAAGCAGTACAGGCGCGTGAAGAAGGGAATCTGGGCCGCATGGGTGATGAGCTCCCTGGTCATCCTGGTTGGGTCCGTGAGCATGTATTTCTTTGCGCCGTACCTGATTGGCGTTTTCACGGACGATGCACAGGTGATTGCCAATGGTAGCGGTATGCTGCGTATCTTCTCCTATGCATATATTGTACTGCCGGTGGTACAGGTCCTGAATGGGGCACTGCGCGGCGCAGGTCTTTCCAAGATTCCCATGTACTTCATGCTGGGATGCTTTGTTGTCCTGAGACAGATTTATCTTATGGTAGCGGTTCCCATGACCAACAACCTGTTTGTGGTCATGACCGGCTGGCCGGTTACATGGGTGATATGTGCCATTGGAATGCTGGCGTATTATCTGAAGGCGGACTGGCTGCCTGAGGAGGCGGCGCAGAAAAAGGAAGTGCAGTAGCGGGAGGTCCTGTTCATTCCTCCCGCATATCTTTAATCCTGCATGCCTTGAATCCTGCACACCGCCCGCCCTTCGTGGGCGTCCAGGGTCAGGCTGGCCCTGCATTTCCTGACGTCATATAACTTTACGATCCGCAGCATCTCCGGCTCCTCCGGGCAGAGTCCGGCCAGTATCTCCGGGCAGCCAGCCAGCAGCTCCGGCTGGTAAAGGCGTGTCTTGCTGTTGTCATTGATGGCACCGTAGTAGACGTCTGCTTCCACCATGTCCTGGAACATGTGGCTGCCATAGGACAGCTCCGGGTGGTATCCCGCCTTATCGTAGGCAACTTCGCAGATGGCGTTAAACTGGCTGATTTCGGAATAAGCTACCGGGACACCCAGTTCAGGGGATGAGGTGCCAATCCTTCCGGGCACCAGAAGCATTAGCTTGTAATCCGTATCTTCAAAGCGCTGGTTTATCCTGCCGATGAACCGCGCCACGTCCGGTTTTTTCGCATAGGTGTATTCGTAGTATTGCTGGGGGTCCACCCAGACAATGTAATCTATCCGCTCTTCCTTGGAACGCCGCATGGATGTCCTGCGCACGTCAAACAGAAGCTCATGGTCCACGCCTTCCGGAATCCGCACCTGTTCGGAACGGGCGGCCTGAAGGGGCCTGCATTGCAGCAGGTTCAGTTTCCACTTGTCCTCCTCCGGGCAGGTAACGGCAAATTCCACATCCACGGGGCGTCCGTATGCTGTTTCCAGCATTTTCATGAGGGCGCGCATCATATGTATGAAATCCATGTCATCCACCAGTCCCTGGCAGTCCGCAAAGTATATCTTCCTGTAGATATGGCGTTCCGCCAGCATGTCTTCTGCCTCCGTGTCCCTGCTTAGGACCATTTTTTTCTGCCACTTTGGCAGTAACTCTATAATCTGCTCCAAGGGTTTGGTGCAGAGCTGTTTGGCGGCAAAGTCCAGGACGTCCACCTTCCGCTGGGAGAACTTGTGCCGCTCCGCCATGGTGGTGCGCAGGTTGGCCTGTGCCCGGTCTAGGCATATGAGGCGGGGGTAATCCCCGGGGGTCCGTTCCACTGCGCGGGTGCCAAGCCCTGCTACCATGCGCAGCATGCCGGCCTCGGGATTCAGATATTCCATCCACTTATATGGATTGTAAGAACAGCCCATTCCTGCTGCGGCCGGAAAATAAAAGCTGCCGTAAGCCTGTCCTGCCACCTGCTGGATTAACAGCGCCATCTGCTCGTCCACATCCAATAGATGGCGTTTCCGGCGGTACTCAATGGCCTGTTCATTCATCACGCTGGCATAGACACGGCGGATGGCGTCCTCCAGTTCCTCCAGCCGTTCTTCCTTTGTTCCCTGGTTCATGCAGAAGATGGATTCGTATTTGCCGGAAAAGGCATTGCCGTATCCGTCCTCCATAATACTGCTGGAGCGTACAATGATAGGGGTGGTTCCATAATGGTCCAGCATATCTGCCAGCTCTTCCCGTATATCATCGGGAATCATGCCGTTCCTTAACCGGCTGGTCAGTTCTTCTGTTTCCTTAAAATGTTCCTTTTCCAGTGTATGCCTGGCTTTAAGCTCGGCACAGCGGTTCAGCACCAGGTAGCGGTAGAATACATCCGTGCCGACGAAAAAGGAATTATGCGGTTCAATATGACCGGAGTATTCCGGCATGTCCTGCTCTATCAGTTTCCTCGCCACAAGCAGGCCGCACGCCTTGCCTCCTATAACCCCGCCGCCTATCTTGCGCTCCCAGACCTTTCGGAAATCTTCATCAGTAAAATGTTTCAGTATCAGCTGTTCCATATGGCTTTCCGTGGTCATCATCTGATTGCAGATGCATTTCCGTTCCTCGTTTGTCAAATGCTCTTTTTTTAATATATCAGGATAATCTGCCATTGCTTACCGCCTTTCCCCATATAGGATTTTCATCCGTATTTGGTTTAATCATAGGATATTTTTTGGGGAAAGGCAAGGGCATATATAAAAGCGATGGCAAGCGATGGTAAACAGGATTCCGTATTGACAGGAATAGGTTATGAGTTTACAATGTTAGTATACGAATGTATACTAAATATGGTTTTTACAGGAATTTTGAAAAATGGCAGTATTGAAGATGCAGGGCTATTAAAAACATGGAAATATCAAATCACAGGAATCCGGAGGACCGAACATGGAAAAAATCAACCTATCAGACGGCGAATGGAAATTAATGAACCTTTTATGGCAGAATCCGCCCAAAACAATCACCCAGCTCACAAAGGAACTGGAGCAGGCAACCGGATGGGGGAGGAATGTAATCATCACCATGCTGAAGCGGCTGGAAGCCAAGGGGGCTGTCCGCCATGAGGAGGGGGAACGGGCCAAGCTGTTCTATCCTTCTGTTGAGAGGGATGGAGCGGTCCTTGAGGAGACCAGGGGATTCTTAAACCGCGTGTACCAGGGCAGCTTAAGCCTGATGGTCAATGCCATGGTCAGTTCCAGTGAGTTATCCGATGAGGAGATTGAGGATTTAAAGGCAATCCTTGATAAGGCAGAGGAGGGGCGCCATGGTTGAGACATTGATTACATCATCGGTCCTGATCCTGGGAATCATCCTTCTCCGTTTCCTTTTAAGGGGAAGGATCAGTCCACAGCTTCAGTACGGCATATGGGGGCTTGCGGCGCTTAGGCTGGTGATGCCCTGGTTTTATCCGGTGCTGGGCTGGATGGGGAATATGACAAGCCCGTTCAGTGTGATGAATGCAGCGGAAACCATCCGGGAACAGGCTGTTTCAAGGCCGGACCTGGGACCGCTGGTCCATAACCTGTCTTCCGGCCAGGTGACGCATTATACTGCCCCTGCCACCATGGCCCAGCGGGCTGCGGGGATTGACTGGCAGATGATTATCCTGATTTTGTGGGGGGCGGGCGGAATCCTTTTATTTATATGGATGCTCTGGATTAATTTACGTTTTTCCTGGCGCATTTACAGAAGCAGGGAACGTTATGACGGGGATACATATGGAGCCACAGCGCTTCCCGTATATTGGGTTGAGGGCCTGGCTACCCCCTGCTTCATGTCATATCTGGGTGACCGGGCCATTTACCTTCCAAAGGGGATGGAGGGGGATGAGAAGCGCATGCGGCATGTGCTGGTCCATGAGGACTGCCATGCCCGGCGCCGTGACCATATCTGGGGAGGGCTTCGCTGCGTCCTTCTTTGCTGCTACTGGATTAACCCGCTGGTATGGGCGGCTGCGTTCTTATCCAAACGTGACTGCGAGCTGTCCTGTGATGCGGATGCGGTCCGCCGCCTGGGGGAGGAGGAACGGTTTTCCTATGGAAGGACCTTGATTGACCTGACGGTCAAACACAGGGCAGTGTCTGGATTCCTGAATATTTCCTCGGACATGTGGAACGGGAAAAAGGCCGTGAAGGAGCGGATTTCCATTCTGGCAAAGCATCCGAAAACCACTGGAATCATGGCGGTCCTGATTGTATCCGCGCTTTCCTGGCTGGCGGTGTGCACCTATACGGGGAGGCAGCAGGAGGATGGTATAAGAATCAGGGCAGAGCAGTGGGCCAGGGCATTTTGTGACAGGGATGGGAAGGCATTGTATGGTATGTATGATCCGGAACGTCCGGAAGGTTTTTATGGGATGGAACCGGTGATGTCACTGCCGGAGGATCCGTATATCAGTTTTGGGTGGTCCAGTCCATGGCCCATGGACCATGTCTTCCAGATCCATAATCAGGACAACCAGTCTGTGATTACCTACTATGCCATGACCTCCGATCCCCACCGGTGGGTATGGAAGGAGAGGATTACCTGGAAGAAGACAGACGGTGTCTGGTATGTGGACCAGAGCCATCTGACCCAATATGAAACGATTCATTCCGCTGCTGAATTTTATGAGGCATACAGCGGAGGGATTGCAGGAACCGCCATGGACTACAGGCGGGAAGGAATGGCGGAAACCCTGAACCGGAATGCCCGGACAGACATGGTATACCAGGACCTGCTGTCCCCAGGACTGTCCATGGAAATGCTCCTGAACCTCCAGGGAGGGGAGGCAGCTGTTGTGAAGGACGGGGAAATGACAGTGGCTGTCTATACATTCCCGGATAAAAGCCAGGCAGCTGTTTCCATGATCCAGCCCTTTGGGGCAGAGGGAATCTGGATACCGGAGGAGATAAGGGAGGCGCCTGAGGTAATGGATGAAGGATTGAAGCCGGAAGATGGCGGGGCGGATGGAACAGAAGCCAAATCCATCACGGCTGAAGACGTGATACGCCTGGCCGGAATCCGTGATACGGAAGATCTGGCTGCGCGGACCGCGGATTTTCCTGAACCGAATGATAGGGACGACAAGGAACAGGGGGATTACCTTGACTGGTTTGAATCCTACATGTTTTATTATAAGGGGGAACTGTACTCGCTTACTATCTCATACCGCAGGGAGGACGACAGCCTGGAGGACATCATCCTGGTACGCCAGCCAACCTCAGAGATGCTGAATATTTACCGTACGCCGGAAGATGTAAAGCATTATAGGATGACGCTTCCGGATGAAGAGGGCATCCGCCGCTTTTTGGATACCCACACAGCCATGACGGATTACCTGACGTACCGGCTGCCCCGGGGGCTGTCCAACCAGGGGTATACGGAGGCGCTGAGCAGTACAGGGGGAAATGTATTCGCGGCCTCAGACCCGGAAGACATAAAACGTCTGGACCAGCTGGCTTCCCATATTGATTATGATTTTGTTCCCCATTCATGGTGGGCAGCAGGAGCGGTGGAACGCTATTCGGGCGGATGGCCAAACCGCAGGTTCAGCCAGGGTGAACTGGCAGACATCGGTCTTCCCTGGAACCATTCCATGTTCATCACGGAACCGGTCAGGGTCATTGATTGTGAGGCCCCTGCCCTGCTGGTCCTGGTACAGCATGATTTATACACGGCTGCCTCACTGGAGGATGTGGAAGCTGAGTACGGACCTGTGCCGGAGGAGGACCAGACCTCCCGTATGTGGTATGTATTCTTTGCAAAGCCGGACAGCAGTGAGGTGTATTCCATTTCACTGAATGCGGATTTATACGAAGATACGGATGTACTGAAGCTGGCCAGAAGCGTTTATTTCACAGATAAAGCATGGACCGTCAAATAGCTACAGCCGCTACAGCCGGAACCACATAGCCAGGCCGGACATGACGAATAGTCCGATGATGATGGACACAGAGGCGGTAAAGCTGGATACGGCCGTGTCCCCCTTGCATTTTTCCGTATAGATAGGAGCCAGGGTACTGACCGGGGCAAATACGGTCACGGCCAGCACCTGCCGCATTTCCAGGGAAAGGGGCGCAAAGTGGTAAATGGACAGGGAGAAAATGCAGGCAGATAACAGCCGTCCCAGGATGACCCGCATGGTGTTCCTGAGGGCGGCGCTGCCATGGACAGGCCGCAGCATCATCCCAATCATCAGCATGGCCAGAAAGCTGTTTGCCTGGTAGACCGGTTCCAGCAGGGCGTCGAGCCAGCCGGGAATACGGATTCCAATGGAGGAGAAAACCAGCATCAGCATATAGGTGTCAAAGGGAATGGATCCCAGGAACCTTTTCCACACAGGCGTCTGCGCGGAGCCATTGTCCCCGGTATCCAGATGAAGCAGGGTGGTTACCAGGGCATAGGAACCTCCGGTCATCATCACGGCATTGCCGGTATCAAACATGCAGGCGGCCACGGAGCCGGCCGGGCCGAAAAAGTTCTGGATTAAGGGAAGGGTAAAACAGCCGATGTTGTATCCTGCCATATTAAGCATGGTAAACATCCGGTCCCGGCGGTCCAGCTTTCCTGTCAGGCAGTAGGCTGCCAGAAAGGGGAGGAGGCTGCACAGGAAACCCAGGACAATCATGAGGTAAATGGATGGTTCCTTTTCAAACCCGTAAAAGGAGTGGATGACAGCGGCAGGCAGCGTGATGTTGAGCACAAGCCTGCTGAATGTCTTCTGGTCATTGTCGCTTAAGATGTTCTTGTGCCTGAGCAGGCAGCCTGCCAGTATCAGTACGCCGAAGGCGGCTGGTTTTATAAGGAATCCCATGGATGTAAGCCTCTTTTTCTATATGATTTCATTACCCTGTAAAAAGGTCTGCTGTGGGTTAATTCTACTGCTGCCAGGGGGGCGGCGTCAACTGTTTTTTGTCTTAGGGCGTGTTTGGAAATCCGTTCCTATCCTAGATTCCCATCATTCCCGACATGATGCATCCTCCGGCTGCCCCGCATCCCAGCACTTCCTTTATCTGTGCCTCGTCCAGGCGGATGCCGCCGATTCCATAGACAGGGATGTCAACCGCTTCACAGACCGCGCGCAGGAAGCCGGTTCCGCGCGGAGGCAGCCCTTTTTTGCAGTCCGTGGCATAGATATGTCCGGCAGTGAGGTAGGAGGCCCCAAGGGCCGCTGCCTCCAGGGCTTCCTCCACACTGTGGACAGAGACGCCTATGGTCTTAAAGCCATCCGGAAAGCCTGTGCCGGATGCCTCCCTCAGCCGCCACAGGGGGAGATGGATTGTATCCGCGCCCAGTTGGCGGGCTGTTTCCATGAAGCTGTGGGCAATGAAGGGAACCTGATATTCCCTGCATATCTTCATCACCTCTTTGGCCAGTTCACCATACTCAGCATCCGGCAAGTCCTTTTCCCTCAGGATCAGGGCGGCCGGATGGAACCAGCAGACCCGGCGGATCTGTTCCGCAAAAGGTCTGGAACAGAGATTCCTGTTGGTGACCGCCAGGATGTGTCCTTTCAGTCCGGGGTCCGTTATCAGATTCTCATACATAGATATAATCACTCATGACCGGCTGCAGATTCCGCGCAAGCAGGTCATGGAACACCTCATCCACGCTCCGCCCGTCCGATATCTCAAACTGGTCGTCCCCTTTCTCCTTGATTTCATCTGAATGGCTGCCGATGCCCGTGCTCACACCTGCCGATATCTTGGTGGCGGCAATGGAAACCAGGTTGTCCCTTACCCGGGCGCACTCCCTGGTGGAGATGGTGATGCTGGCCCACGGCATCAGGAGGCGGTAAGCGCATACCACCTGAAGCAGCTGTGTCTCGTGTACATCCATGGGATTGATTCTGTCATTGTTGATGATTGGCCGAAGCCTTGGACAGGAAAATGCAATCTCAGCATGGGGGTATTTCCTCTGAATGAGCCAGGCGTGGCAGCCGGTTGCGAATGCGTCTTTGCGGAAATCCGCCAGCCCCAGGAGGGCGCCGAAGCCAACGCCCCGCATACCGCCTTTAATGGCCCGTTCCTGGGTGTTGAGACGGTAAGGGAAACATCGTTTATGACCGGACAGATGCAGGGTTTCGTATTTACCGGAATCATAGGTTTCCTGGAATACCGTTATATAATCAGCCCCGCATCCGTGGAGATAGGCATATTCATCCGAATTAAGGGGATAGATTTCCAGCCCGATGACCTTAAAGTAGTTCCTTGCAATCCGGCAGGCCTCCCCGATATAGGGGACCGTGGATTGGCTGCGGCTTTCGCCTGTAAGTATCAGGATTTCCTGCAGGCCGGTGGCGGCAATGGCTTTCATTTCCTCCTCAATCTGTTCCGGGTCAAGCATTGCCCGCCGGATTTTGTTCTTGCAGTTAAACCCGCAGTAAATGCAGTAGTTTTCGCAGTAATTGGCAATATAGATGGGAGTGAACATCTGGATGGAGTTGCCGAAATGTTTTCTTGTCTCTGACTGTGCCGCCCTGGCAATCTCCTCAATGAGGGGCTGCGCGGCGGGGGAGAGGAGGGCTGCAAAATCCTCAAGGTTTCTCATGTCATGGTTCAGGGCGGCCTTTACATCGCCCGCCGTATAAGACGCCGGGTCATAGGCCTCCATCAAGGAAAGGACCTGGCGGTCAATGCCGGAATCAAGGACCTCCATGTCCGGGAGATAGGCCATGTGGTCGGTCCGCTCCATTTCCAGGTCCTGCTGTACCTGGGTGTTCAGTATACTTTTATTCAGTACATTGGTTTCATTCTTGTTATTGGACATAGCATCTGCCTTTCTGTGGTTCAGTTATGAAGGAATCCGGTCAGGGGGGAGGAGGCGCTGGCCTGCTTATCCAGGGTTCTCCCGAGTCCGGCCAGGTATGCCTGCCGCCCGGATTCAATTGCCAGCTTGAATGCATGGGCCATGGCGGGCACGTCCCCTGCGGTTGCAATGGCTGTGTTGGCCATGATGGCAGCCGCCCCCATTTCCATTGCCTCGCATGCCTGGGATGGACGTCCGATTCCCGCATCCACGATGACTGGAAGGTCAATCTCGTCAATGAGAATCTGGATGAAGTCCTTTGTGCACAGCCCCTTGTTGGTTCCGATGGGAGCGGCCAAGGGCATGATGCACGCGGCGCCCGCATCGGCCAGGTCCCTGGCTGCGTTCAGGTCCGGGTACATATAGGGCATGACCACAAAGCCCTCCCTGGCAAGGATTTCGGTTGCCTTCACGGTCTCGGTATTGTCGGGCAGCAGGTATTTCGTGTCGTGGATGACCTCTATCTTTACAAAGTCCCCGCAGCCTGCAGCCCTGGCAAGGCGTGCTATGCGCACGGCTTCATCCGCATTCCTGGCCCCGGAGGTATTGGGCAGAAGGGTGACATGCTCCGGTATATAGTCCAGTATGTTAGCAAGCCCTCCTTCATTTGCCCTGCGCAGGGCCAGGGTGATGATCTGGGCATCTGCCTGTTCCACGGCAGCGTGGATTAAATCCAGGGAATATTTGCCTGAACCCAGGATGAAACGGGAGGTGAAGGTATGCCCTCCCAGGATGAGCGGGTCGCGGTCTTTCTCAATGATGTTGTCTGTCATGGTATGAAATCTCCTTTTTAATATGGTTGATGTGTCTGCTGTGGATGTTTCAACACGCCCTACGCCTCCTCCTCACCGAGGAGCAGCCGTACAATCATGTTGGTCTGATGGGCGGCGCAGAGCATTACCCTGGGCGCCATGAGGCCGTATCCGGATTCAGGATCCGAGATGCCGTCCCCGCAGAGGTAGAAGTGTTTCCCTGCTTTCCTGGTAATCACGGCATTGCTGCTGCCATAGCCGGCCATGCCGGATGCGGCCACCAGATATTTGCCGGGGAAATGGGCCAGTATGCCGTTGGCCAGCATGGCCTTGGCCTGGGGACGGTCAAATGCCTCGCAGATAATGGTTTCCCGGTCAAACAGGGAAACCAGGTTATCCTCTGTCACCTTCACGCAGTCCGTGTAAATATCCAGATATGGGTTAATTTCCCTTAGTGCGTCTGCCAGCGCATCTGTCTTGTATCTTCCCAGATGCCTGGCCGTATACTGCTGCCGGTTCAGGTTGGTAATGTCCACCACGTCATAGTCGATGAGATGCAGGTGCCCCACGCCGATCCTTGCCAGCGCTGATGCCACATGGGAGCCAAGCCCTCCAAGCCCTGCCACGGCAATCCGCGCATGGTCCAGCCTTTCCTGGACCTCTGGGGTATGCCGTTCCCGCAGGGCTTCCTGCAGCTGTTCCCTGGTCACTGTATCAGCCATAATCATCCTCCTCCTACAAAATTTACGATTTCCATTACATCGCTGTCCGTCAAAGCGGTTGTGTCATAGCTGTTTTTAGGCAGTATGCTGCCGTTCAGCTCCACGGCAATGCGGTCCAGACGGTAATTGTGTTCCAGAAGATATGTCCGGACGGACACGGGCTGCGTCAGTACGACGGTAATGCCATTGATGACTGCCATTGTTCCACCTCCTTTCCCTGCGGGATTGTTGTGCGATATCAGCATAAAAAAAGTTCACGAAGCAATACACCCGCGGTGGTGCACCCCTTCGTGAACATCTGCTCACTCTGTTTACCAATATGGATTTTAAGGCAGCCGGATGTAAGATATCTGGCTTTAACGCAATAAAAAACGGGAATACCAAGGTATTCCCGCATATAAGCTGCTTCATGGGTCCCTACGTTGGCATTATCCAAATCAGGTTCATGGGTCGAAGTTCACAACTTCCTCTCAGCCTATCAATAAGCTCCCCTATTTATGGAAATCAGTATAAGATATGGAAGGGGATTTGTCAACAGGAAATTTATGAATCTGCCTGTCTGCAAAAGGCAGTATCCTCACTGGACCGTAAGGATACTGCCTCCATATCGGCGCCTAACTAAGCTTACTTATCCTCTTTTCCGCATACGCGATGATCTGGTACAGCACCCCGGACACAATACAAAGTATCACAATGGAGGTCACCACCATGGTCATGGCAAAGGTCTGGGACCCATAGGTAATCAGATAACCAAGTCCGGCCTTGGCGGACAGGAACTCGCCGATGATGACGCCCACCAGGCACAGCCCGATGTTCACCTTCATATTGCTGATGAGCATGGGCAGGGAACCTGGAAGCAGGACCTTTACCAGCACATCCTTCCGGTTGCCGCCCAGGGAGTATATCAGCTTGATTTTCTCCGTATCCATCTGGGTAAAGCCGGTGTAGAGTGTGAGGATGGAGCCGAACACGGCCACGGATACGGCTGCAACGATGATTGTCTTCATGTTATTGCCCAGCCACACGATGAGAAGAGGGGCCAGGGCTGATTTCGGAAGGCTGTTTAAAAGCACAAGGAATGGCTCCAGCACCTGGGCCACGCTTTTGCTGGACCATAAAAGCAGGGCGCAGGCCAGGCCAAAAACAGTGCATAGGGCAAAGCTTACAAGGGTCTCCAGCAGGGTTACACCTGTGTGGAGGAACAGGCTGCCGTCCCGTGTCATGCTTACCAGGCATTTGGCAATCATGGTGGGGGAGCTGAAGATGAAGCTGTCAATCCAGTGCATGTCAGCCGCCAGCTCCCAAAGGGCCAGAAGAAGCACTAAAAGCATGATGCGGCAGATGGTGACCTGGCGGTGGCGGCGCAGTTCCCCTTCCACAAAGGCCTGCTGGGCCACGGACATTTCACATGTGCCGCAGTTTTTCCTACCCTGTTCCTGCATGGTATAACAAGGGCCGTTATGATTCATATGTCTTCAGCTCCTTCCATACGGTATTAAAATAATTGGAAAATTCCGGGCAGTTACGCCTGTCAAGGGAGCGGGTGCAGCCTTCCGGGAAATCAATGGATAAAACGGACTTCACCCGTCCGGGCCGCGCGGACAGCACGACAATACGGTCGGCCACACTGATGGCCTCAGACAGGTCGTGGGTCACCAGGATGGCCGTTTTATGGGTCCTTCGTATGATGGAGCTGATATCGTCGCACACGGACAACCGTGTCTGATAGTCCAGGGCGGAAAATGGCTCATCCAGCAGCAGTATATCCGGCTTTAAGGCCAGGGTCCTGATTAACGCGGCCCTCTGGCGCATGCCGCCGGAAAGCTCGGAGGGCTTTGCATATTCAAATCCGGCCAGGCCATAGGCGGACATCATATCCAGAAGTTCAAGCCTGGCAGGTTCGTCCAACCGTTTTTGTATTTCAAGTCCAAGGGAAATATTGGAGAAGATGTTGCGCCATTCAAATAAATGGTCCTTCTGCAGCATATAACCGATAGCAGAGTGTGTCTTGGACAGGGGGGCGCCGTCAATGCTGATGGTCCCCTTTTCAGGCTGGGTCAGCCCGCTGAGCATGGTCAGGAGAGTGGATTTTCCACAGCCTGAAGGTCCCACGATAGCAACAAATTCCCCGGCAGACACATCAAATGATATATTGGAAAGGGCCAGCGTCTCACCATCCAATGAGTGGTAGGAGTAGCTGACCCCATTTACTTCCAGTTTGGGAATCATGAAAAAGCTCCTTTCAATTAGAAATCAATTCCTTGATTTATTATATGTTGACAACTGGAAACAGTTCGTGCGTTCTTGCCTGTACATGTGCGGCGGGGAAAAATAAGAATGGGGAAGCCTTACCTGGAAAAAGAAAAAATAAAACAGGCAGCGTGCGGTCTGCTTCGTCATGAAGCGGCCGGCACACTGCCTGGGCTTATATCTTACTGGTAACTCCATTCCACCGGAGTAGGTCTTGCGGAATCAAATATCTGCGCCGCATCGAATAAATCACTCAAACGTTTTTTGGAAGGGTCTGTCTGGGTCATATCCTCATAAAGCCGGTAGCCGTCCAGGTTCCTCCTTGCCATGCGAAGATAGTTATTACCCATCTGCATCCAGTATGGGGTGCTGGCATCCACGTTGCAGAAATACCGGAAGCCCTTGGACTCCAGATACTTAAACCGCGGGTTGTCCTCCTTATATGCATGCCAGTCAGCAATGTCATTGCCGTAAGGATAGAGCAGGATATCCGTGGGACCGATCAGGGATTCCACCTCGGCTTCCCACTTGTCCGTGTCCGCGCGGAAACGCTCCTCGGAGATGGCAAAGCCGTCCTCCGGATTCTTGGCCACGCCCAGCTGCAGATGGCCCCAGCTGTGGGAGGCCAGCTCCCAGCCATTGTCCCTTAAGCACTGGGCCACCTTGGCGGCCTGTTCCCGGTCCGCCTCATAGGTGGGGCTATCGGAATACTTGGAGGCGGCTGTCCGGTAACCCAGGATGCCTTCATATCCGGTAAATGCAATGATGGCCCTTGCGCCCTTGTATGAGAAATCAGGATGTTCCTGAATGAAATCCTCCAGCAGGGGAACCAGGTCGTAGGAGCCGGTGGACACACTTCCGTCGTCCATGGTCATCTCACAGGTGGGCTTACCGTCCGCGCCAATCACAATACGGCTGGCAAAGCCATCCCCGTCCATGTACGGGTAGTAACAGACATCGTCCTGTGACATGACGAATGGCTTCTTACCCTCCGGCAGCATGATGTTGCCCTTCACGAACCGTTTATTGCCGTTCCCATCCGCCTCTTCATAGGCAATGTCGTGGATCCGTACCAGCACATAGCCCCGTTCATACATGGATTGGAGCATTTTCATGAATTCATCCTTGGTGGTCATGACTGAATTATAGCCCCCGCTGTCCTTGTCCCCGTCAAATGCCTTGGAAGTATCCATAATCAGCGTGTGGAAGAATACATGGGTAATCTGGTTCATATCGGCGGGTACCAGCGCCGCCTTTTCTGACTCATACCGTCCCAGTGCTTCCTGCATCCGGGCTTCGGTAACGTCCATGCCGCTGTTGTTGATGAGGTCAATGGCCTTGTCATAATCGTAGCCCAGCGCCAGCCTGTCTGCCTGGGCAATGAGCCTTGAAACATCATCCTGGATTACCTGTGTCTCCTCCGTGGACGGTACGGGGCTGTCCCCTCCGCCTGAAGAAGGGCCTGCCTGGGCAGAGGATACAGCCGCTTGGACAGAACCCTCCGGCCCGGTGGGCTGTTTCCCCAAAACAAACCGGTAGAGGGTGAAGACACCGCCCCCTACCAGTAGTGTGATTGCCAGTAATACGATGAATGTCGGAAGATGCCGCGACATCATGGTTAATTTATGTCTGCGCCTGCGTGCCTGCCTGCGTCGGAAATCTGCTTTACTCATAAATCTGCTCCTATATGTGATACTTGTGTATCATTATAGCATAGAAATGGAAAAGTTGGTACATAGAAAGAAAAACAAATATTGGAATTGCATTTATCATCCATTAGTGGTATGTTAAAACCGGAATGAAATCAAACATAAAGGAGATAATGGTCATGGAAGAGATGGTAAAAGATACGAATTGCGCATATTGCATGCAGGGCGGGCTGGTTGCCAAATTCGGGTATCCTGTATGTGAAATGAAGACAGGCTTCCTTTATATATTCAAGGAGCAGAGCAAGAGGGGAAGGGTGATCCTGGCCCATAAAAAGCATGTGAGCGAGCTTATAGACCTGACCGACGGGGAGAGGAATGATTACTTTGCGGAGATTGCCCAGGTATCCAGGGCCGTGCACAAGGTATTCCACCCGGATAAGGTGAATTACGGCGCATACGGCGACACGGGCCACCACCTGCATTTCCATATTGTCCCTAAGTATGAGGGCGGCGAGGAATGGGGCGGTACCTTCGAGATGAACAGCGGGAAGACCATGCTCAGCGATGAGGAATATGAGGAGATGGCAGAGGCGCTGAGGAAGGCGCTGTAGGCATGCTGATATCATGAAAGACGGGATGGATCCTGCTTTGATGCAGGAACCCATCCCGTCTTTTATGATGCCAGGACTTGAGAGGCAGTTACTTGCCGCATGGCTGATTTTTCATGTATTTTTCCTGATAATCATTAAATACTTTCATGAATGTACCGGATAGGAACAGCAGTGCGACCGCGTTGGGGATGCACCAGAAGCCGGATACGATATCGACCACGGTCCATACAAGTTCCGGGGTCTTGCCAAGGGAAATGAATCCGGGAACCAGCCAGACCAGCCTTATGAGCAGCTTGGCCGCATTGGAGCCGGATGCCTTTGGGAAGATGTAGAAGAAGGCGGACTCGTAGTTGATTTCCCATCCGACCATGGTGGAGAAGGCAAACAGGCAGAGGCAGACCGATACGATGATAGGTCCCATGTTTCCGTAGGTGGAGGCAAATGCGGACTGGGTCAGCGCCACGTCCTTAAGGCCGCTCTGCCAGATCTCCGGGCCGCTGCAGATGATGGCCAGCGCTGTCATGGTACAGACAACCAGTGTGTCCACGAATACCTCAAAGGAACCGTACATGCCTTCCTTGAAGGGGTGGGCCGTGATGGCTGTTGCGTGGGTGATGGGGGAGGTACCGCATCCGGCTTCGTTGGAGAAGGTACCGCGGGCAGCGCCCTGCTTGATGGTCATGGCAACCGTGCTTCCTGCCAGTCCGCCTGTGGCGGAAAGGGGAGTGAACGCATGGGTGAAAATGGTTGCGATTGCCTGTGGGACCTGGGTGATGTGGGTAAGGATGATGCCCAGGACCGTGATGATATAGATCACGCACATGACAGGGGTTACCTTTTCACAGAACTTGCCGATTCCGGTTACGCCGCCGATCAGTACGGTGCCGCAGATCAGGGCAGCCACCACGACGATGATCCAGGTGGGGATATGGAAGGCGTTGTTCATGGCATTGGACATGGCAAAGGGCTGTACGAATGCAGCGGTTCCCAGGCCGCCCACAATGATGGTTATGGCAAAGAAGATGGCTAATGGTTTCCATTTGCGGCCCATGCCGCGCTCAATGTAATACATGGGGCCGCCGTAGAATACGCCGTCCTCTCCTTTGATGCGGTAATATTGGGCCAGTGTGACCTCCACGCACTTGGTCAGCATGCCGAACAGGGAGATGATCCACATCCAGAACACGGCGCCGGGGCCTCCCACAAAGATAGCGGTGGCCACGCCGGAAATGTTGCCGGTGCCCACACATCCAGCCAGTGCGGATGAAACAGCCTGGAGGGGCGTGAGGGTGCCGTCCCCTTTTGCGGAACCCTTTTTGAACATCTCACCGGCCGTGTTTTTCATGATGTGCTTAAAGTGGCGGAACTGGAAAAAACGTGTCTTAACCGCATACAGAAGGCCTACTGCGAAGAGCAGGATTAATACAGGAGCACCCCAGAGAAAGGAGTTAAGCTTTACTAAAAAGTTTTCCATACCTATACCTCTTTTCTTATGTTAATACAATGGTTTATTTTGTAAGCTGGGAAAGGATGCCGTAGAATCCTTTGCAGGCCTTTTTCAGCTGATCAATCTCTATGTACTCATCCCTGACATGGGCCAGGCTCTCAAGGGACGGGCCGAAACCGATGCATGGGATTCCTGCCTCCCCGCAGAAATGGCTGCCGTTGGTACAGAATGAGAAGTGGGAGATGGGGGCGTCAATGCCGGCTTCCTTAAGCCCTGCCAGGGCCTTCTGCACCAACTCATCCTTCTCGTCGATAAGCCATGCGGGGAAATACCTCTTGGCCTCAATGGTCTCGCCGGTCCAGCACTTCTCGCTTCCTTCTGCCAGATATACCCTGGCTTTCAGATCCGGCACCTTCTTTTTCGCCTCCTCAATTGCTTCCTCAACCTGTCCCAGGATGAATGCTTCGTCCTCGCCAACCAGGGTGCGGCGGTCAAAGGTGGCCCTGCATATGGAGGGGACTACGGATGCGCCGGGATAGGGGGAGGAAATGATGTCCGTAAGCTCCAGGATTCCCTTGCCCAGGATTGGGTGCTCGTTTACTTTGATGTTCCGGATGGCTTCAATGACAGCCATCATATGATAGACTGCGTTCACTCCCTTTTCCGGATTGGAGGAGTGGCAGCTCTTTCCCTCTGTCTCCACAACTACCTCAGCCCGGCCCCTCTGGCCAATCTTGACCGTGGTCGTGGTGGCCTCGCCGATGATGACGAAATCAGGCTTTGCATGTCTGCTGATTTCACGGGAGGATACGCCTTCAAAGCATTCCTCATGCACGGTGCAGGATACACAGATATTGCCTGCAAAATCCTTTCCCGTGTCCTCTGCATACTGGGCAGCGGCTGTAATCATGGCGCAGACGCTTCCTTTCATATCAGAGGTGCCGCGGCCGTAAATCCTTCCATCTTCAATCTCTGCGGCAAATGGGTCATGGCTCCACTGGTCGCGGTCTATCACTTCCACAGTGTCAATGTGCCCGTCCATCAGGATTGTCTTTCCGGGACGGCTGCCGTGGATGATGCCCAGAACACTCCCGTATTTGTCAATGTCCACCTCGTCAAAACCATAGTCAATCATGGTTTTCTTCAAAAGTTCAGCTACGTCCTTCTCATGGCCGGACATGCTGGGAATGCGGATTGCCTCCTGGCACAGGGATACTAACAGTTCTTCTTTGTTCATGGTGCATGATCCTCACTTTCTGTGAATGTTTTTGAATTTGAACAATATTCTGTGTGCGATATATTGCATATTGAATATAGCATATGTGGATTGGATTGTAAAGGATTGTTATGAATTGGATTGTAAATATCGTCATAACTGATATAATTATTGATAAAAATATGTGCAATATATACTAAAAAGATGACTGGATTGGGAAAAAAAGGAGTGGAACCTTGATATATTCTTAACACTCTTGAAAGGAAAATGTGTATGTGATATATTATATATAACATACATTGCTTTCGGCAGAAAGCCGATTGGAAGCGAGACAACAACCGGACCACAGGAGGGCATACCGTGCCGATACCGAAAAAAGACAGCGCGCTGCAGCGCAAATCAGCCAAGGATTTAGTATATGAGACATTATGTGATTGGATCATGCGGGGGGAGATGATGCCGGGGGAGAAGCTTTTGGATACGGAGCTGGCCGCTTATTTTAATGTAAGCCGGACCCCGGTACGTGAAGCGCTCCAGATGCTGGAGGCCCAGAAATTAATTAAGGTAACGCCTGGCCGTGCAACCACGGTCGCGGATGTGGACAAGAACGATATTGAGAAATGTTACCGTCCCCTGGCGGAAATCCAGGGCCTGGCAGCCAGACAGGCGGCCCTCATACTGACCGGGACACAGCTGGCTGAGCTTGAACAGATCCAGAAGGAATTTTCAGAGGCATGCGATGCCAATCAGGCGGAACGTGCCATCCTCTGTGACAATGCGTTCCACGAACTGATTGTCAAGGCAGTGGGCAATGAATATATCATGGAATTTTCCCATATGCTGCTCCTGCATATCCAGAGGATTAAATACCACTATTTCCATAAGAATACGATGAGGAAGGAATCCGTCCAACACCACAGGGATATCCTGGACGCCCTGTCCGGGAAGGATGCGGACCGCGCAGGGGAGCTGATGCGGGGGCACTGGCTGCATGTGATGGAACGGTGCATACGGGAAGTGGATGTGGCTGGGGAACATACGATTTGACTGCTGCGGCAGCGCCGGTATATATCATGGCGCTGCCGTATTTTCATGTATCATATGTAGCCGCCGCTACTTAACTGTGTCCCGGTATTCCCCTATAATTTATGATAAAAGATATAAGGGGAGAATGAGCCTATGGAAAAGAGGACAGGCATTGACGCATTGGAACACGGCAGCATGGGAAGGCTGCTGTGCGGTTTCTGTATCCCATCCCTGGCCAGCAGCCTGGTGACTTCCGTCTATAATATCGTGGACCAGCTGTTTATTGGCAATGTCCTGGGGATTGTGGGCAATGCTGCCACCAACGTGGTGTTTCCGGCCATTACGCTGATTACGGCCCTGTCGCTGATGTGCGGCGTGGGGGCATCGGCTGCCATGAACCTGGCATTGGGCGGGGGAGAAGAGGAGAAGGCGCGCAGGATCGTGGGCAGCGGTTTTGGACTTATGGTATTGTGCGGGCTAATCCTTTCCGCGGTCATGGCGGTATGGACGGAACCATTCCTCTATCTGTTTGGATGTACCGGGGGCGTGATGCCCTATGCCCTGCCATATGCAAGGATTACGGCCCTGGCCTATGTGTTTTCAATCATCGGCGCGGCGGGTCCCTTCTTAATCCGGGCCGATGGCAGTCCCAACTATGCCCTTTGGTGCATTGCTGCCGGCGCCCTGCTTAACATAGTGCTGGATGCTGTTTTCATCCTGGGATTCGGCTGGGGTATCCGGGGGGCTGCGTGGGCCACGGCAGTGAGCCAGGCGGTGGGGGCGGCCATGGTCCTGCTCTACCTTCCCCGCTGCCGGACCATGGCCCTGCAAAAAAAGGATTTCTGGCCAGTGCCGCTGCTTTATGGGAAGATAGCGGCACTGGGGGCCGGACCGGCATTTAACTTCATGACGCAGGCCCTGGTGCAGATATTCCTTAATCATGCGCTCAGGAAATACGGTGCGTCATCGGTATATGGGAGTGAAATCCCTCTGGCAGTGGCCGGTGTGGCAAATAAGGTAAATACAATGGCGTCAGCAGTCGTAACCGGACTCACCAATGGCATGCAGCCCATTGTCAGTTATAATTTCGGACGCAGGAACTATAAGCGGGTGGCAGAGGCGGCCCGGACCGTGGTGGCCATGGTACTGGCTGCGGGATTCTGCATTTTTCTGTGTTACCAGCTGGTACCGGTGCGGATTACCGCGCTGTTCGGGAAGGGTACAAAAGAATACTTTGAATTTGCGGCCAGGTTTTTCCGTATTTTCCTGCTGTTCATTTTCCTGAATGGGCTGCAAAGCTCGGTGGGAGGATTCTTTTCCGCCCAGGGAAGGCCGGGGCGCAGCA
Source organism: Enterocloster sp. OA13 (assembly GCF_022440595.1). Lineage (NCBI taxonomy): Bacteria > Bacillati > Bacillota > Clostridia > Lachnospirales > Lachnospiraceae > Enterocloster > Enterocloster sp. OA13. Next base: position 790,499 of record NZ_JAKNTF010000001.1, read on the forward strand.
TATTGATATCCCTGACCCGCCAGGTTATTTTCCTTCCGCCGCTCCTGACCATCCTGCCAAGGTTTTATGGACTTGACGGTGTGCTTTGGGCGGGGCCTGCGGCGGACCTTGCCATGGCGGTGATTGCTGTTTTACTGCTTAGGAAGGAACTGCGCAGGCTGGATGAACTGGGACAGGGGGAGTGAATGGGAAGGCACGGATGAATGGTGTGGGGACGGACTGTGCTGGGACGGACTGTGCTGGGATGGACTGTGCTGGGACGGACTGCACTGGGACGGACTGTGCTGGGACGGACTGTGCTGGGACGGACTGTGCTGGGACGGACTATGCTGGGACGGACTGCACTGGGACAGATTGTGCTGGGAACGGACTGTGCTGGGATGAAGCGTACGGTATGGTGGCATCGTCCTGCCGCTGCATCGGATATATTATGGTTTTGCGGGAAAAATGACTGAAAATTGGGAATAAGCTGTTTGTCCGTCCCCATACAATTAGTAGCAGATGAGTTTATCGGAGGAAGATATGAAACGGATTGCAGCCATATTGTTATCATTTACAGTCCTGCTGGTCCATCCCGCGGCCACGGCGCTGGGGCAGGAGCCCGATATTGCCATACCTGTGGGAGCGGTTGCTGCTGACAGTGAACTGAGAACGGCTGTGGGCGGGAACGCGGGGGCGGCGCAGCCGGCGGACAGTCAGGCCGTGGACGGCCAGGCCGCAGATGGTCAGGCCGTGGACAGCCAGGATACCGGGGAGCGGATTGGGGATACCCAGGCAGTGGAGGTGCCTTCGGCAGACACCCGGTCCACAGAAGCGCCATCCACGGATTCCCAGCCAACAGAAGCGCCCTCTGCGGATACCCAGGCAGCGGTTCAGATAGCGGCGCCTTCTGCCGTGCTTATGGAGGCGTCCACGGGACAGGTAATCTACGAAAAGGGGGCGGACGAGAAGCGCAGCCCGGCCAGCGTTACCAAGGTCATGACCCTTATCCTTATATTCGATGCCCTGCAGTCGGGGAAAATCAATCTGACGGACGAGGTGGTCACCAGCGCCCATGCAAAATCCATGGGCGGTTCCCAGGTATTCCTGGAAGAAGGGGAGAAGCAGACCGTGGAAACCCTGATTAAATGCATTGTCATTGCCTCCGGCAATGATGCGTCAGTGGCCATGGCGGAGTACATAGGGGGGACGGAAGAGGAATTCGTGCGGATGATGAATGAGCGGGCGGCGGGGCTGGGTATGACCAATACCCATTTTGTGGACTGCTGCGGCCTTACGGAATCACCGGAGCATCTGACCACTGCCAGGGATATTGCCATCATGAGCAGGGAACTGATTAACAAATACCCCCAGATACATAATTATTCCACCATCTGGATGGAGAACATAACCCATGTCACAAAACAGGGAACCAAGGAGTTCGGCCTTTCCAACACCAACAAACTGCTTAAGATGGCAACGAATTTTAAGGTGACCGGATTGAAGACCGGCTCCACCTCCATTGCGAAGTACTGCCTGTCCGCCACAGCGGAAAAGGACGGCGTGCGGCTCATAGCCACCATCATGGCCGCCCCTGATTTCAAGGCCAGGTTCGGGGATGCCCAGACCCTGTTAAATTATGGCTATGCCAACTGCAAGCTCTACGAAGACAAGGAACATGTGCCCCTTCCCCAGATGCCCGTGACCGGCGGTGTGGAAGATGAGGTGGGCCTTGCATACGAAGGGGTATTCTCCTATCTCAGCCTGAAGGGGGAGGACCTGGGGGCAATTGAGAAAAACCTGGTGCTGGCAGAATCCATGCCCGCTCCCGTGGAACCGGGACAGAAGGCAGGCGTCCTTGAATACACCCTGGGAGGCAAGAAGCTGGGCGAGGTAAATGTACTCACCAATGGAAGCATCCGTGAGGCCGGGTACATGGATTACCTGAAACGGTTAGTGGGGGCCTGGAAGCTGAACCGCTAAAGGACAGGTGTCAGAAATATGGTATGGGATCTGCCCGGGATTTTTGCTATAATAGAAGCAGGAATCCCGGGCAGATTAAGTTTGATCCGGAAGAAGGAGGACAGGATCCATGCTTCGTTTTGCAATCATAGGAACAGGAAAAATCAGTCACACATTCATGAAGGCCGCCTTAAAGGTGCCTGGCTTTAAACTGGAGGCGGTCTGCTCCAGGTCACAGGACAATGGACGCGCTTTCGGGTCTGTTTATGGAGTGGACAAGGTGTACACCACGCTGGAGTCCCTGGCGGATGATAAGGAGGTGGACGCGGTATACATAGCAAGCCCCAACAGCAGCCACTGCGCCCAGACCGTATTCATGCTGGAACACGGTAAGCATGTGCTGTGTGAAAAGCCCATTGCATCCAATGCACGGGAACTGGAGCGCATGAGGAAGGCGGCGGACGGGAATGGGAGAATCCTTCTGGAGGCCATGCGCCCTGTGTTCGACCCCGGGTTTGCGAAGATAAAGGAAGCGATTCCGCGTCTGGGGCAGATCCGGCGCGCCGTGTTCCAGTACTGCCAGTATTCCTCCAGATATGATGCGTTTAAAAACGGAGTTATTGAAAATGCCTTTAACCCCGCCCTTTCCAATGCGGCCCTTATGGATATCGGCGTCTACTGCATCCACCCCATGGTGCTGCTGTTCGGAAGGCCGCAAAGGATTATGGCCTCAGGCATTTTCCTGCACAATCATATGGAAGGGGCAGGGACCGTGCTCATGGATTATGGTTCTATGCTGGGGGAGGCAAGATATTCCAAGATAACGGATTCCGCCCAGCCCAGTGAAATCCAGGGCGAGGATGCCAACATGCTCATCTGGCAGATACAGGATACCAGGAAGATTCAGGTTACATACCGGGACGGCAGGCCGGAGACATGGGAGATCCAGAAGGAAGACAACAATATGTATTACGAAGTGCGGCGGATGGTGGAACTCGCGCGGATGGATGGCGGAAGGGAGCTGGCCGCAGCCCATCTGGAAGGTTCGGTCATGGAGATGGAGGTCATGGATAAGGTGAGGGAACTGACGGGGATACGGTTTGGGGAGTGAGACATCCCATGGCGCTGTCATCAGGATTGGGCATAAGATTACATTGTGCGGTAGATTTTCTTAATCCTTTGTTACTTCTATTGAAAAGGGGATTTTCACATGTTATCGTAATATTATCTGATAAGAGTGTGAAAAATCTGATTTTTCAAGGAGGTAAGTATTATGAGGAAAAGAGTACTGTTTTATGGCTTTGCCGTGTTCCTGTCAGCCATACTGGGGGTGTCGGCCTGCGGAGGAAGTTCCAGGAGCAGCCAGACAGCCGTTGCCATGACAGAGGCCGCATATGAGAACATGGCTGCGGCGGAATCGGCGGCCGGAACGGATTGGGATGACCCTGCGCAATGGGAGGGGGCTGCGGATAAGGCCGGGGTGACGGATACCGCATCCCTTGGGCAGGCCATTCCCCCCAACCGCAAGCTGATACGCAACGTGACCCTGTCCGTGGAGACAGATGCATTTGACCAGATGATGAAGACGCTGACAGACAAGGTTGGGGAACTGGGCGGATATGTGGAGCAGTCGGACATATCGGGCAACAGCCTGAACTACCAGAATGAGCTGGTTCCACGGTATGCGTCCCTTACGGTCCGCGTCCCCATTGACAGGCTGGACGGGTTTGTATCCACGGTGGAGGCGAACGGCAATATCACCAACAAATCAGAAAACACCCAGGACGTTACCTTGCAGTACAGCGACCTGGAAAGCAGGAAGAAATCCCTGTCCGTGGAACAGGAGCGCATCTGGGCCTTACTTGAGAAGGCGGATACGCTGGAGGCGGTCATTGCCCTGGAAGAACGGCTTTCCGAAATCCGCTACCAGCTGGAATCCATGGAATCACAGCTCAGGCTGTACGACAACCAGGTGGATTACAGCACGGTCTATCTGGACGTCCGTGAGATCAGGGAGGCCGCATCCTTTACGCCCACTGAACCAGAAGGAATCGGACAGCGGATTGAGAAAGGATTTACAAAGAACCTCAATGCCGTGTCCAGGGGGGCAACCGGCTTCCTGATCTGGTTCCTGGCGGCCAGCCCAATCTGGCTTCCTCTGGCAGTGATTGTCATTCTCATACTTCTGATACTGCGCCGGAGTAAGAGGAGGATGCAGGAAAGGCTTAAGTCATACGTAATCCATGATGAGAAGGAAGCGGAAGATACAAAAGAATGATATTCATTATAGTTCATTACAATACCATAGGCCCTCTGCCAATGTCTGGTTGGCAGGGGACTTTTTTTGGTTTATCATAAAATGCTGCTAACGGGACGTTTTCGTGACATAATATATGAAAAATGATGGATGTATAAGGGGAGGACACGCGCTGTATTGTAAAAGTGCATAATAATACCCCCCTAATTAGGATCATGCCCCCCTTATCCGTGCAGATGAGTCCTGCTATAATAAAACCAGAGAATAGAGGTCTGAATACTGATTACAGAGAAGGACAGGTGGCTGAAAATGAGCGAAACGATTGTTTCCATGGAGAACATCTGCAAGAGTTTTCCGGGAGTGAAGGCATTGGACCATGTGCATTTTGAACTGCGTTCCGGTGAGGTCATGGCGCTTCTGGGAGAGAACGGCGCTGGAAAAAGTACCCTGATGAAGGTGCTCAGCGGCGTCTATACAAGGGATGAAGGCACGGTACGGATATTCGGGAAAGAGTATGGGGACATGAACCCAAAGCAGGCCCAGGAGGCAGGAGTTGCAATCATACACCAGGAACTTAATATGTGCAGGCATCTCTCCGTATCAGAGAACATGTTCCTGGGGCGGGAGAAGGTAAAGGGCATGGTCCTGTCCAACAAGGAGATGGAGGAGGAAGCCAGGACCATCCTGAACGAGCTTAAAATCGACCTGGATCCCCATCAGGTGGTGGGCGACCTTCCGGTGTCCAAACAGCAGATGGTGGAGATTGCAAAAGCCCTTTCCACCCATGCCAGGATCCTTATCATGGATGAGCCTACCTCGGCGCTGACGGCCCGTGAGATTGAGGACCTGTTCCGTATCATACACAACCTGAAGGAAAAGGGATGCGGGATTGTATACATATCCCACCGCCTGGAAGAACTGCAGTCCATTGTGGACCGGGTTACCATCATGCGCGACGGGCAGTACATAACAACCATGAATTTTGAGGACACCACACTGGATGAAATCATTTCCAACATGGTGGGCAGGGAGATTAAGGAAAAGTTCCCCCGCGTCACATGCGACAAGGGCAGGCTGGTGCTGGAGGTCAGGAACCTGAATGCGGGCAGGATGGTCAGGGATGTTAATTTTTCCCTTTACGAAGGGGAAATCGTCGGCTTTGCAGGGCTTATGGGAGCGGGCAGGACCGAGACCACCAGGGCCATATTCGGTATCGACCCCAAAGAAAGCGGGCAGTTTTTCCTGGATGGAAAGGAAATCACGATCCGAAGGCCGGAGGACGCCATCCAGGCCGGAATCGTCCTGGCTCCTGAGGACAGGAAAAAGGACGGCCTGTGCACCAAGCTGAGCATCCGCCATAACATCGCCCTCCCCAACCTGGATCTGCTGTGCAACCGGTTAGGGGTGGTCAGCCGGTCCAAGGAAGATGAGATGTGTGATAAGGTGGTGGCTGACTTAAAGGTCAAGACGCCCAATGTGGATGTGAATGCAGGCAACCTTTCAGGCGGCAACCAGCAGAAGGTGGTGGTGGGCAAATGGCTGGCCAGGAACTCACGGGTGGTGATATTTGATGAACCCACCAGGGGAATCGACGTGGCGGCAAAGGTTGAGATATATAACCTTATGAACCAGTTAAAACAGCAGGGGATTGCGGTCATGTTCGTATCCTCCGAGATGCCGGAGGTCATGGGCATTGCGGACCGGATCGTGGTCATGTGCGACGGGCGCATCACCGGGGAACTGATGGCGGATGAAGCCACCCAGAACAGTATCCTGACACTGGCAACCAGGTTTGAGAAAAAGGTAGTATGACCTGAGTACAGCAGGCCATGCACTGCACGCAGGCGCGGGAATACAGGCGCCGGGTGCGTATAGCGAGGAGGAAAAAGCAATGAATCACAAGAATCAAGGGGCTGTGAAACAGTTTTTGAATATCCGGGGCATGAGGGGCGCTTTGACTGCATTTGCAGGACTTATCATCATTTACATCGCATTTGGCGCCATCAATCCCACTGTGTTTTCCGGGCAGAACGTGACCAATCTGTTCCGTTCCATGTCCAAGTACCTGATCATCGGTATCGGGCAGAGCTATGTGCTCATAACGGGCAATATCGACCTATCCATCGGTTCCGTGGTGGGCATGAGCGCCATGATAAGCGCAACCCTGATGACACACGGGGTTAATCCCATGGCGGCAATCCTCATCACATTGATCTGCTGCCTGGCCATCGGGGTCATCAACGGTATCCTGGTTGGAAAGTTCCAGCTGCCGCCCTTCATTGCAACACTGGGAACCATGTTCGTGGCCAGGGGCGTTGCCTATATGGTAAACGGCAACCGGAATACGGACGCCATCAGCTCCGGTATCGGCAAGGAGGCGGCTGATAAGTTCCAGGCATTTTTCTACTATGGCAAGACCGCGGGTGTGTTTAATACCTTCTGGATTGCGCTGGTGCTGTTCATCGCCTTCTTCTTCCTGCTCTCCAAGACCAGGACCGGGCGCCATATCTATGCCATCGGCTCCAATGTGGAGGCAGCCAAGCTGTCAGGCGTAAGCGTGGTGGCAACCGTGACAAAGACATATCTTGTCAGCGCATTCTGCTCCTTCGTGGTGGGGCTCATCCTTTGCGGCCAGGCCAACATGGGCAACATGGAGGCAGGCAATATGTATGAGATGTACGCGGTTGCGGCCGGCGTTATCGGCGGTATCTCACCTCTTGGCGGGACCGGAATCCTGCTGGGGACATTTGCAGGAGCGGCTGTGTGGCAGACACTGGAGAACGGACTTAATATGATTGGGGTCCAGGTAGGGATCCAGCGCCTTGTAATCGGTATCATCGTGGTATTTGCAGTGCTTCTGGATGTGGTGCTGCGCAAGGGCATGCTGATTCGGAAACGCCCCATGGCAGAGAAGAAGGCGTAGGGAAATGAATGAGGATTAGACGCCTGGGGGAATGCCTGCGGCACAGGTTCACACCCTGCGACCGCAGCAATCCCGGCAGCGCTAATATATATGTATGAGAAACGTATGTGAAAGCAAAAAGGAGGAAAATGCAATGAAAAAAATGTTAGCATTGGCCTGTTCCCTGGGCCTGGCAGCTTCCCTTATCACGGGATGCGGCAGCAAGACAGAGGATGTGGCGGCTACCACGGCAGCATCCGCAGCCACTGAGGCGGCAAAGACGGAGACACCGGCAGCCGGCTCCGGGACCATGATTGCCCTGATAACCATGGACTCCATTGACCAGCACTGGGTAACGCTGAACGAGGGCGCGCAGAAGGCGGCGGGGGAGCTGGGCGTGACCGTACAGTTCATGGCTCCCAATACAAAAGACGATGCGCAGCAGATTGAGTGTGTGAACAACGCGGTGTCAGCAGGCGCAAAGGCCATTATCGTGGCTGCAAACGGCCCGGATGCCATCTCATCCGCACTGAAGGAGGCCCAGTCCTCAGGCGTCAAGATCGTGTATGTGGATTCACCGGCCAACGTGGATGCAGAGGCAACCTTCTCCACGGACAACAAGGCGGCCGGCAAGACAGCCGGGGAGGAAATGCTAAAGGCGTTAAGCGCGGCAGGCGTTACATCCGGCTCCATCGGCATCATCAATGTGAACGCTGCAACGGATTCCTGCGTCATGCGTGAAGAAGGCTTCCGCTCCGCATTTGAGGGCAAGGGCTTCACAATGCTGGAGACACAGTACGGCGAAGGCGATGCAGCCAAGTCCCAGAGCATTGCTGAGAACTACATCACCCAGGGCGTGGTGGGAATCTTTGGCTGTAATGAAGGCTCCACCACCGGGGCAGGCAATGCCATCAAGGCATCAGGCAAGGATGGGATCATCGGCGTGGGCTTTGATAAGTCGGACGCCATCATGGGATTGATCGGTGACGGATACCTGCTCTGCACCATGGCGCAGAACCCGGACGTCATGGGCTATGAAGGCGTCAAGGCGGCTGTTGCTGCTGTGGGCGGGGAATCCCTGGGCGGCAAGGTAACCGACACAGGCGTATCTGTCCTCACGGCACAGGGCGGGACAGCCAGCGCGGCAGCCGGGGAAACTACCGCAAAGGCCAGCAAGGAATATAGGATTGCCCTTATTACCATGGACTCCATTGACCAGCACTGGGTAACGCTGAACGAGGGCGCACAGAAGGAAGCAGAGGCCCTTGGCGTTTCCGTAACCTTCATGTCCCCCAATACCAAGGATGACGCACAGCAGATTGAGTGTGTGAACAATGCGGTTGCAGGCGGCTACGAGGCAATCATGGTAGCTGCAAACGGCCCGGATGCCATCTCATCCGCACTGAAGGAGGCCCAGTCCTCAGGCGTCAAGATCGTGTATGTGGATTCACCGGCCAACGTGGACGCAGAGGCAACCTTCTCCACGGACAACAAGGCAGCCGGCAGGACAGCCGGTGAGGAAATGTTAAAGGCATTAGAGGCAGCAGGCGTGACGTCCGGTTCCATCGGCATCATCAACGTGAATGCTGCAACGGATTCCTGCGTCATGCGTGAAGAGGGCTTCCGCTCCGCATTTGAGGGCAAGGGCTTTACACTGCTGGAGACACAGTACGGCGAAGGCGACGCAGCCAAGTCCCAGAGCATTGCTGAGAACTACATCACCCAGGGCGTGGTGGGAATCTTTGGCTGTAATGAAGGCTCCACCACCGGGGCAGGCAATGCCATCAAGGCATCAGGCAAGGACGGGATCATCGGCGTGGGCTTTGATAAATCAGACGCCATCCTTGGACTGATTGACGACGGATACCTGCTCTGCACCATGGCACAGAACCCGGACGTAATGGGTTCAAAGGGCGTGGAAGCCTGTGTTAAGGCCCTTGAGGGAGATTCCCTTGGCGGGGTTGTATCCGATACAGGCGTGTCTGTCCTGAAAAAATAATAAATCCTGAACATACAGCAAGAACGCCGCTCTGAGGAACGGCGTTTTTGTTGAAATGCAAAACCCGGCATGATATGATACAGGGAAGGGAATGTAAAAGGCCTGAGGGGGGAACTTATGTTAAAAGTAATTATCGCGGATGACGAGCGCCTGATATGCAGGCTGGTCCAGGCCCTGGCTGACTGGGATTCCCTGGGCATGGAGGTGACGGCCCTGGCTGAGAACGGCCTGGAAGCGCTGGAACTCATTAAGTCCAGGGAGCCGGACATACTGATTACGGATATCCGTATGCCTGGATGCGACGGCCTGGAGCTGATACGCAGCGCAAAAGAACTGGTGCCGGACCTGGAGGTGGTCATCATCAGCGGATACGCGCATTTTGAATATGCCCAGAAAGCAATGAAATACGGGGCGGGATATTATCTGTTAAAACCCATTAAGCAGACAGAGCTAATGGAAACCCTGGAAAAGATACGGGAAAAATGTGAGGCCAGACAGGAGACCAGGACGGCCATCCACCGCCAGCACCAGAACAGCCAGGAGGACCTGAGCCGTATCCGGGAAAGCCTGATGAAGGACCTGCTGTCCGGCAGCCTGAATGACCTGACGGCGGAAACCTTGAGGAACAGTTACCATGTGGATACGTCCGGGGACATGTACCAGGTGTTCATGGTGAAGATGGACTGCAGCATGGAGCAGGTGAACCGCACGGCGGCCGGGGTCATACAGGAAAAAATCAGGGATATTTTTAATCATACAATGACCTCCATCTGCTGTGACATGGTGCTGTATTTCCAGTCCTATACCGGGTATGGGCTTCTCAATTACGATTCCGGCCGCAGGGACGAGGTGCGCAGGGGGCTGCGGGAATGCCTTAACCACCTGGAAGTGAAAAAGGACCTGATGGGCCCCCTTGATTTCACCCTGTCCCTGGGCGCGCCCACTGCTGCGCCGGGCCAGCTTGGTGTTTCCCTGGAGGGGGCAAAGGGCGCCATGTGGGAGCGGCTGATGGAGGGGACCGGGAGGCTTTTGGAAACCGTGCCTGCTGGTTCCGGTTTGGAGAAGCAGAACCTTTTGGACCGGTACATGAAGCTGATGGAGCATTCCGTGGATACCCTGAACCTGGAGGAGGCAGGGGAGGCATGCAGCATGCTGGAACGCGAGGTACTGGGGCTGGAGCGGATCTGCGGCAGGGAAATACTGGAACTGGTGCTGTCTGCCGGACGTCTGTTCATTGCCAGGACCGCCCTCAGCCATGTGGAGGAAATCCAGCAGGATTTTGCGGCCTGCTGCAGCCAGTGCAGCACGGTTGGCGGTCTGTTCGGACAGCTGAAACAGATACAGGCCAGGCTTCTGTCAGAGGCCAGGGACCTTCGCAGCAATGAGGCAGCCCGCCCCATCCGCATTGCCAAGCAGTATGTGATGCAGCATTACCAGGAGCCTATCACCCTGGAAACCGTGTGCGAGGACATCGGTTTCAGCGTCAACTATTTCAGCACCCTGTTCAAACGGGAAACAGGGGAGGGATTTGCCAAATACCTTACCAGGGTCAGGATGGAAGAAGCCAAGACACTTTTACGGGAAACCAGCCTTCCTGTGGCTGAGATATGTGAGAAGGTGGGATACAGCGACAGGAAGCATTTTACCCATACCTTCCACAAGGACACGGGGCTGAACCCGGCGGAATACAGGAAGCTGTATGGGTAGGGATGGGCGGCGAAGGAATGGGCGGTGACAGAATAGACGCTGGCGAAGGAATTATGTTGGAAGGAGGCAGGGGATATGAAACGTTTTGAATATCTGTCAGTCCGGGTCATGGTACTGCTGGCGGCGGCGCTGTGTATCCATCTGTTTCTGATTGCCGGGCTTCTGTTCCTGGCATTCCTGGGCAATGCGCCCTTCTGGCCCGCCATCCTGTCCCTGGTTCTGCTGGTTGTGCTGCTATGGTGGTTTTACGCCATGATCCTGAAGCCCTATCTTCACATGGAACGGACCATGCGCCTGTTCCTGGACGGATATACCACGGCGGACCTGACCCATCTGTGCCAGACCGCCCCAACGCCCATGGTTTACCAGATGCTGGCCCATATGATGAAAATCATGGACTCCTCGGAGCTGCTTAAGCTGAACAAACGGCAGGCCCAGTATCTGGCCCTGCAGAACCAGATTAACCCCCATTTCCTGTATAATACGCTGGAGAGCATCCGCAGCGAGGCGCTTATAGCAGGGCTTACAAGTGTGGCGGACATGACGGAGGCCCTTGCGGCATTTTCCGCTACACCATCAGTAAGGTGGAGAACCTGGTGTCCGTGGAGGAAGAACTGGAGAACTGCCAGACCTACTTCCGGATCCAGCAGTACAGGTTCGGCTCACGGCTGAGCCTGACCATTGAATGTGACCCGGAGGAGCGGGAAGAAATCTATGGCTGCCGCCTTCCGAAGCTGACCATGCAGCCCATCCTGGAAAACAGCATCATCCATGGCACGGAGTGCAAGATAGGTACAGGCCATCTGACCATCCATCTGGAGCGCAGCGGGAAACGGCTCCTGATCCGCATATCCGACGACGGTGTGGGGATGGATGAGGAGGTCCTGTCCAGGATGAATGAACGGCTGGGCAGGAGCGGACAGGCATTTGCCTCCCAAGGCTCGGAAACCAGGGGAGGAATCGCGCTTGTGAATGTAAATAACCGTATCCATCTGCTGTTTGGGGAGGAATACGGGCTTCACGTGTTCTCCATGCCGGGGGTGGGCACGGATGTGGAGATTAACCTGCCGGCCATTGCCAATGACAGGGAGCTTAAGAATAAAGAGGCTTTAAAATGAGGGAAGAAGTATTCCGCATGGAGCGTGTGACATACTGCGAACAGGGAGTGGCCCTGCTGGAGAATTTCAGCATGACCATCTGGACAGGGGAGATACTGGGGCTTGTGCCTGCCAATCATTTTGGGCTATCGGCCCTGATGCGGCTGCTGCGCCAGAACCTGCCCCTGCACTATGGATTTGTTTACTATAAGGAAAAGCTGGTCAATGACTGGCGTTTTCCCTGTACCGGCATGAACCGGGTCAGCACCAACCGGGTCAGTATCATCCAGAATCAGAGCTGTCTGGCAAAGGACCTGACGGTGGCTGACAACATTTTCGTGCTCAGGCCGGGGTTCCGCAAGAGGCTGATGCAGCCCAGGATCCTGCGGGAGCAGATAAAGCCTTTCATGGAAGATATCGGGATGGAGATACCTGCGGATGCCTACATAGAAGACCTCAGTACCTTTGAACGCTTTGTGGTGGAGCTTTTAAAGGCAGTGGTTGCCGGGAACCATCTGGTGGTGCTGGAGGATATCAGCACCTTCATCAGCGCGGCGGAGCTTGAAAAACTCAGCAGCATCCTGCGCCACTATGCAAAGCGGGGGATGTCGTTCCTGTACGTGGCAGCCCATTTTGAGGAGGCGCAGCAGATCTGCGACCGCGCGGCCCTCATGCTCAACGGGCAGATCATAAAATGCTTTGGCGGGGCAGAAAAGCCCCCGGATCCATTCTTCCTGCGGTGCACGGAGGACTTTGACCGCCATGTACGGGAGCGGATGGCCCGCCGGAACCGGCCGGAGCCGGGCACGGACCATATTGTCTTCAGGATGGAAAACCTGTGCTGCGGGCAGGTGGAGAACCTGAGCTTTTCAGCGTATGAGGGGGAATGCCTGGTGGTGCAGGATCTGGACAACTGCATGATCCGGGAGCTGATACCGGTGCTGTCAGGCGGGAGCAGGCAAAAGAGCGGCAGTATATGGATTAACGGGACCCTGTCAGGGGGCCTGCATGACCGCCGCGTGGCCATCATCCAGGAGCTGCCCGTCCACACCATGCTGTTTCCCAATATGAGCTATCTGGATAACCTGTGCTTTACGCTGGACCACCGGATGGACGGCGTGTGGAGGAAGAGGAAGATTAAAAAAAGCCTGCGCAGGGAATACGCGGGCTTTTTAGGGGAGGATGTATTTGACACGCCCATCGAGCGGCTGACCGAACGGCAGAAATATGACTTGATTTACACCAGGATCTTTCTGCAGAACCCGGAAATCGTGTTCTGTGTCCAGCCTTTTAAAAGTGCGGAGGTATCCCTGCGCATCCATATCATGGAACTGCTGGAACGCTTCCTGAACCGGGGAATCCCGGTGGTCATCATGGCAGTGAACCTGGCTGATTCCCTGGCCCTGGCCGACCGGCTGCTGCGGGTGGGACGGGGCGGGACCGTGCAGGAATACTGCAGGGATGAATTTGCGGCCCTGCCGGTGAATACTCCGTGGCTGTACCTGTATCAGGAGGGACAGGGGGGTGGGAGGACGGAGGATTGAGGATAGGGATGGGTCATGCTTTTGGCATCATCCCGCTTAATTCGGCCAGGTATCCTGTCCATCTGCGATAGACCGCCAGAAGCTTTTCGTATAAGGCGCTGGCGTCCGGATCAGGCAGGGAGAGGTCCTCAGTCCGGTGGATGTGCGGGATGCGGTCATAACCATCCCACAGGCCGCATCCGTTGGCTGCCAGGGCCGCGGCGCCTAAGGATGCGGCGTTCTGGTCAATGTTGGTTTTCAGGACAGGAAGATGATAGATGTCCGCAAATATCTGGCGCCATACGGCGCTTTTGCTGCCGCCGCCGCAGATGAGCATTTCCCCGGTGATATCGGTCTGGGTCATAAGGATGTCCAGGGTGCAGCGCAGGGACATGGCGATGCCTTCCATGGACGCCCGCACCAGGTCCTCCCTGGTGGTGCTGAGGGATAATCCCATGAACCCGCCTTTCAGGTCGGGAGATGGCTCCTGGGCGCTGCCGCCGGCCAGGGTGGGGTTGAACATGACCCCGTTGCTGCCCGGGGGAACGCTTTCAGCCATGCGGTTCATGGCCTCATAGGTGTCGGTGTCATCCCCTAAATCCCTGCACAGGTTATCCCGGATCCAGCGGAAGGAATTGCCTGCGGAGAAGATGGAGACGGCACATGTATAGTACCCCTTCCTGGCATGGGCAAATACAAAGGGCTTTGTATCCCTGTCCACAATGGGCCTGGAGGAGGTCACGGCAATCCAGCTGGAGGAACCCAGGGAAGTATAGGCAACCCCTTCCTTTAATCCGCGTGCGCCTAGGGCCATGCAGGTGTTGTCAACCGCGCCGCAGGCAACCGGGGTGCCTTCTGCCAGTCCGGTCATCCGGGCCGCCTCCGGGGTGACGGTTCCGATGATGGCATCGCTGGGGCGGATTTCAGGGAACAGTTCCGGACGGATTCCTGCCGCCTCCATGTATTCCGGCTCATAATCCCATTTTAAAAGGTTAAACACCCCGAATCCCGATGCGTAGGAGGGGTCCGTACACATGGTGCCGGTGAGCATGTAATTGATGAAGTCCTTGGACCCCAGGATTTTGTGAATCTGACGGTACAGGACGGGCTGGTGCTTCTTCATCCACATCAGCTTGGCGACGGTGTAACATTCAGCCGGGTCCCCGTTGCCTGTGGTCATGTACCAGCTGTCATAATCCAGCCTTGAAAACAGTTCCTCTGCCTCTTCCTTTGCCCGCATGTCACACCAGATGGGCACCTGGTCAGCCAGAAGGCTGCCGCGGCTGTCCAGGGGCACGGCCACCAGGCTGTGGCCGGAAAGGGCGACACAGGCAATGTCCGACGCAGGTGAGCCGGACGTCACAAGCAGCTTTTTTGTGGCGGCGCAGACATGGTCCCACCAGTCCATGGGACGCTGCTCCACAAAATGTTCCTGCGGAAAATACGTTTTGTACTGGATGAACACGTCGGCCAGTGAGTCCCCGTCCTCTGAAAACAGGGAGGCCTTGATGCCTCCGGTCCCCAGGTCATAAGCAATCAGCTTTTTCATATGAAAATCCCCCTATCTTACAGAACAGAATATAAAAAATCATTAGTGATTTCATCTGCCGGATACAGCCCTACCTGTTCCCCTGCCTTTAAAAGCAGGATGCGGTCGCACATACCGATCAGCTCTGAGAAATCCGAGGAAATCAGAATGATGGAGGCGCCCCGGGCCAGCAGCGCGTTGTATATATTGTAAAGCTCGCTTTTGGACGTCAGGTCCAGGTTGCTGGACGGCTCGTCAAATATGTAGAGCTTGGCGTCCTGATACAGGGAGCGGGCAATCAGCACCTTCTGCATCTCACCCTGGCTTAACTGGTCCACGGGAACACGGCAGGAGGGCTTGCGTATGCTCAGCCTGTCCATATAATCCCGGGCATACAGATCCAGGGTATGGCCGGAAATCATGTAAAACCGGGCGGCCTTCTGCACGTTGGAGGAGGTGATGTTAAAGGTAAGGTCCTTGCCGGAGAACAGCGAGCGGTCCCCGCAGTCTCCGGGCAGGATGCTGACCGCACCGGCCCGGTCCAGGGCAGGGGCATATACCAGGCGGCCGGAGGTAATGGGACGTTCCTTCATGATGGCATTGATGAGGGTGGTGCGGCCGGAGCCGACTACCCCGGCAATGCCAAGGATTTCCCCTTCCTGGAGGGTAAATGAGACATCCTTGATGATGCCGCTGGATATGTGGCTGGCTGTCAGGAGCGGCTGTCCCGGCGTCCTTGGCAGCTTCGGATATGAAAAGTTCTTCTTAAAGGTCAGGACCCGTCTGACAAAGGCCTCATCCCCCAGTTCGGCCCGGGAGTAGGACTCGGCAATCCTTCCCTGTTCCACCAGTGAAATGCGGTCGCAATAACGGATTACCGTGGAATACTCATGGGAAATAAGGATGATGCAGATGTTCTTCTGCTTCAGCCCGGTCAAAAGGCTCATGATCCGCTTTGTCTCTAACACAGTGAGGGAGGCGGAGAACTCATCCATAATAAGGATACTGGGCCTGCATAACAGGATCCGTCCAATCTGAAGCAGGCATTTCTCACCCTGGGACAGATGGTCCACGGACTGTCCCAGGTCCAGGTCCAGCCCAAGTTCCTTAAGGACCTGGCGGCATACGGCTTCCTTCTTTTCCCTGGGCGGATTAAACAGCCGGTTGTGGAAAATAAGCTGCTCGATGCCCAGCAGGAGGTTGTCCATGATGCTTTTACCGGGAAAGAGCTGGAGGGATTCGGTCATGAGATAGATGCCGTTCCTGTGGGCGGAAGATATGCTGTGTATGTCCAGCTTCCTGTCATCCAGCCATATGTCCCCGGATATACGGGGAATCATGCCCGCCAGGACCTTGGCCAGGGTGGTCTTGCCCTCGCCGTTGCTTCCGATAATGGCAGTAATCTCCCCGGACGCAGCCTCAAAGTCCATATGGCTTTCCGGAAACGGGCCTGCACAAACATTTGTCATACGAACTACGAATTTATCCATAAACAGTCCTCATGAAGTTTATAAGTTTAACGGCTTTAAATCATAGGAGGTAAATGTCCGTATTCCATGTTCAATGTAATACTGGTGATATTCCGGCGGAATGTGGTTGTTGGTCACCACGGTGGACGTATAGGTCAAATCCCCCAGACGGATAAAGGAACGCTGGTCAAACTTCTTGCTGTCAATACACATGACGGTTTCATTGCAGCGGCTTGATATGGCCTTGATGATGTCTAAGACATTCATGTCCGTCAGGGTGTATCCTCCTTCTATGCTGGCCGCATCCACGGAAAAGAAGAATTTGCTCAGATAGATGTGTTCCAGTTCCTTGTTCAGGTCCTCGGGCACCGTATACATGCCGGAATTCTGCATCCGCCCGCCAAGGAACAGCAGCTGGACCGAGGTATTGCCTCCGAAGATATTGGCAACATGAAAGTTATTGGTCATGATATTCAGGTTCTGGCGCCTGGAAAGCGCCTTTGCGATGTAACTGCTGGTGGTGCCGGGGCCGAGGAAAATCCATTCCCTTTCCTTAACCAGCTGGGAGGCTGCCAGACCCACCTCTTCCTTTTCCTTATCGTAAGGGATGGCAGGGCTGTCCGTGTGCACGGACTGGAACTGCTGTTCTGGAAATACCTCTGTATTTAAGGTGGCTCCTCCGTGGTAACGGGTGAGGAAGCCGCTTTTTTCTAATTGTTCTAAATCATTCCGGATGGTTACTTCGGTTACATTTAAAAGAGTGCTGAGAGTGGCGACATCTATCTGTTTGCGCTCGAAGATGATTTCTTTAATACGGTGTAGACGTTCTGCCTTAAACATTCATGCCCCTCCCTTTCAAAACATTTTTCACTATAAAGATAACATAAGAAACGAAAAATTTCAACAAAAAAAGAAAAATAAAAACAAAAGAAAACGAAAAATAAAAAAAGAAAAAGAAAGAAAAAGCCTTGAAAAACGAAAACACATATGCTATAATGACGAAAACGAAGAAAGGAAAAAGACTTTCTTTAACGATTTGGCCAAATCAGCATCGTTTTTGTTAAAAATTTAACTGACTGGGCGCGAGGGGGATTTCCGCAGATGTCCGGGGATAAAAAGAAAGAGAGGGTTATCATGAAAAAAACATTAGCAGTTCTTATGGCATTGACAATGGCAGCTTCCATGGCTGGCTGCAACGCGGGAAGCCAGCCCGCGGCCGGGGATGCAGGGGCAAAGACTGAGGCGGCTTCATCCGTCCAGGAGAAATCCGGGACAGAGGATAAAGGAGGTTCAGGGACAGAAGGACAGGACGGGGCAGGAGCCGGAAGAGAAACCGGAACAGAAGCCGGAAGAAAGTACAGGATTGGTTTTGCCAACGCCTCCATATCCAACAGCTGGCGCGTAAAGATGCGTGACATGCTGGTGGATGAATGCGACCGCCTGGGGGTGGAGCTGATAGAAACCGATGCCCATGATGATGCCAACACCCAGAACAGTAATATAGAAGCCATGCTCCAGCAGGACCTGGATGCAATCCTGATCACACCCTGTGTTGAGGATGCGGCCAATCCAGGTATTGAGGCTGCATTTGAAACCGGAATCCCGGTCATCATCTTTGACCGTACATGTACCACGGAGGATTACACACATTTTGTGGGATATTCGGATAAGCAGAACGGCGCGGAGTGCGCAAGGATGCTGGTGGAAGCCCTGACGGAGCGCTACGGGGAGCCAAAGGGGAATCTCATTGCGCTGGACACCATGGCTGGTTCCAGTACGGACAACTTCCAGAAGGAAGGACAGGACTCCGTATTTTCACAGTATCCCGGTATCAAGATCATTGCAAGGCAGTATACGGATTTTGAGGTCAGCAAGGGCAAGAGCTTCATGGAAGACTGCCTGGCCAAATTCGGCCCCGGGGAAATCGACGGATTCATCTCACAGGACGGCGGCGTGACATTGGGAGCCGTGGATGCCATCAAGGAGGCGGGACGCGACCAGGAAGGCATCATTTTCACAAATGCAGATGGTATTAACGGCGTTGTGAAGATGATTAAGGACGGAAGCTGCGTGGGCCTGACCCAGTTCCCATGTGCGGCCAGCGTGGACGCCCTTCACGTGGCCATTGACTGTATCGAGGGAAAAGGTCCTGAGGAAAAGGATGTGATGATGGATTCCATCGTGGTCACAAAGGACAATGTGGACGATTATCTGATTCCCGACGGGGACGATTACGACTGGACTTATTAAATGGAACTGGATGCTAAGAGCATATGGATCAGAACATGTGGATCAGAACATATGAATTACCGCATAGGGGGTACATAGATGAAGATTGGATTTTGTGTTGTGAATTATTCGGAAAAGCCGCTGGAGGAAGTCCTTAAGATTGCGGCGGACAATGGCTATGACTGCGTGGAGCTGCCGGCCTATGTGGGAAACGGCCAGGTGGATGCAGAGGACATTTTAAAGAACCACAGGACAGGGGAACTGAAGAAAATGGTGGAGGGTTACGGCCTGAGCATTGCTTCCCTGAGTAATCATGCGGACTCCCCGCTGATCATGGGGCCTTACAGTGACGGGACTGTCTCTTCCTGCAAGGGGACAAGGGAGGAGAAAATCCGTTTCGGCACAGAAAGCATGATACGCTCCGCACAGCTGGCTGCGGAGCTGGGGGTTCCGGCGGTGGTTGCATTTTCCGGCATGGAGAACTACGGGCATATCAATGACTGGCCGGAGCCTGATGGATGGAAGTACGAAGAGGAGCAGTTTGCGGTAAAATGGGGCAGGGTCATGGATAAGTACCGGGAATACGGTATCAAGGTTGCATTTGAACCACATCCCAACAACGTGGTTTACGATACCCAGTCAGCCCTGCGCCTGCTGGAGGTGGTGGATTACCATCCGGCATTTGCAATCAACCTGGACCCGGCCAATATCCTGTTCTCAGGAGTGAACATCCAGACATTTGTGGATGAACTGAGAGGACGGATAGCCCTGGTCCATGCAAAGGACTGTGAAATTGTGTACCACAACCTGGCGAAGGGCGGGCTTAACATGTACATGCAGGACGGGTGGGGCCGTCTGGACCGCTCCTTCCGTTTCCGCATACCGGGATGGGGCGACGTGGACTGGAAGCGCCTGATCAGCGAACTGTTCATCACAGGATATGACGGTGTGTTTAACTATGAGCATGAGGATGTGATCATGAGCCGCGGGGACGGCGTGAAGAAAACCATTGAGTTCCTGCGTCCGCTGATGATTGACGCGCCCTACGAGGGCCGCAGCGACGCGCTGTTCACAAAATAAAGGAGAAGATTATCATGAGGAAAATGAGGGCACAGGTTCTTACAAGACCATATCACTATGAATTTTCAGAAGTACCGGTACCGGAGATATCGGATGACGAAGTACTGATTAAGATTAAATACTGCGGGATCTGCGGTTCCGACTGGGGTTCCTATACAGGGAAATATGCGGACGAGGTGGCGTGCCTGCCCCTGATTACGGGCCACGAATTCTATGGCACCATTGAGGAAGTGGGGGCTGGCGCCCAGGGGTTAAAGCCAGGGGACAGGGTGACCTGCGATATCTGTAAGCCCT
This sequence comes from Enterocloster sp. OA13, assembly GCF_022440595.1. Taxonomy (NCBI): domain Bacteria; kingdom Bacillati; phylum Bacillota; class Clostridia; order Lachnospirales; family Lachnospiraceae; genus Enterocloster; species Enterocloster sp. OA13. The sequence goes on from NZ_JAKNTF010000001.1 coordinate 810,525, forward strand.
GCGGCACCTGTTATCACTGCCGGATTGGGGAACCCCTTCTGTGTACGGATTTTAAGCAGATTGGGATCCATGTGGACGGCGGGTTCGCAGAATATGTAAAGGTGCCGTGGAAGAATGTGTATGTGGTCCCGGACGGGGTGTCGGATGAAAAGGCTGCATTTGTAGAACCGCTTACGGCCTGTCTTAACGCATCCAGGAAAATGGACTGCGTCATGGGAAGGAGCGTGGTGGTCATCGGCGCGGGCCTCGGCATCATCCATGCCTGTCTTGCGAAGCTGCGGGGCGCGGCGCCTGTGATTGTCATTGACGGCAATCAGGACCGCCTTATGATGGCCAGGGAAATGGTGGCGGACCATGTCATTAACTTCAAGGAGACCCCGGACGTGGTGGGGGAGGTCATGAAGCTGACCAACGGCGTGGGGGCCGACTTTGTTCTGGAAGCAGTGGGGAACTCCAAAACATATGAGCAGGCTTTCCAGATGGTCAGAAGAGGCGGAAAGGTGGAGGCATTCGGAATCTGTGCGGATGACGACTACGCCAGCCTGCCGCCGGTGCAATTCGTGCTGGAGGAAAAGAAGGTCAGCGGAAGCTGCGCCGGAATCGGATATGACTGGGGCGATGCGCTGACACTGCTTAAATATGGCCGTATCGATCCCATGCCCCTGATTTCCATGATTGTTCCCCTGGAGGAACTGGAGGATGCGGTCAATGAAATCCGCAAGAACCCGAAACTGGTCAAAGTTCTGGTAAGCCCTGAGGCGAAAGAACGGGTCATACTTTATAAATAAGCCTATAAGGGGGACATTACGAACATGAAAGAAAAAAGTGGATCCGGAATGGTGAAGAGGATACTGAATAATCCGGTCAGCGGTCCGTACATAGCGCTGATCATCCTGTTGGTAATTGCAAGCATCATATCACCTATCTTTCCGACATTTAAAAATATTACCAATATACTTCGGCAGGCATCCATTGTCGGTGTGGTCAGCATCGGTATGACCATGGTGCTGCTGGTGGGAGGGATTGACCTTTCCGTTACAAGTACCATGGCAATTGCGGCCTGCGTGATGGCAAGGATGATGGAACCGTATGTGGCAGCAGGCGGAACCGGCGTTTACATAGGACCTGTCCTGCTGGTGATGTTCTTTGGATTTGTCATCGGACTGGTTAACGGCAGTATCATTGTATGCAGGGGCGTGGAGGCCTTCATCATCACCCTTGGCACGGGCCAGGTGTTAAAGGGCCTGAACTATATCTATACCAACGGGGCGCCGGGAGGCTCGGTTTCCAAGTTCTGGTCCACCTTTGGTTCCAAGTCCCTGGGGGGAGTCATCCCCTACGCGGTGGTGCTTTATGCGGTCATCATGGTCATATTCATGATACTGCTCCACAAGACCGTATTTGGACGGCATATCTACGCCATCGGCAGCAATTCCGAGGCTGCCAGGCTCTCCGGCGTAAAGGTGAAGTTCCACAAAATCATGGCATACGGGCTTTGCGGCCTGACCGCGGCCATTGCAGGCGTGATGCTGGCTGCCAGGGTCCGGGTAGGCGAGCCCAACGGCAGCACCGGGTATGACATGGACGCCATTGCCGCGGTTGTCATCGGCGGCACCTCCATGGCAGGAGGGCGCGGTTCCCTGATCTGTACCCTGGCAGGCGTGCTGATCATGGCGGTGATGAATAATATCCTGAACCTGCTGGGAGTGAATCCTTATCTTCAGATTGTCATTAAGGGTCTCATTATTCTGGTGGCAGTATTGATTCAGAAGAAAAACAAATAATCCGAGGTGAGCATATGAGCGAATACGCATTGGAAATGCTTGACGTTACCAAGACATTTTCCAAAGTGACCGCCTTAAATCATGTGGACCTGAAGGTAAAGGAAGGAGAGATACACGCTCTCATCGGAGAGAATGGCGCAGGAAAATCAACCCTTATGAAGGTTCTGGCTGGCGTTTACCAGGCAGATAGTGGGACTGTACGCATTTTTGGGAAGGAAATGCATTTCCACAAGCCTCAGGATGCCATCGATAAGGGGATTGCCATCATCTACCAGGAGCTGAGCCTGATCCCGGATTTAAATGCGGTTGAGAATCTGATGCTTGGACATGAGATTCACAAAAACCAGTTTATTAAAAAGAAAGAGGAGGAAGCGTTTGCAAAAAAATGGCTGGACTATGTAAGCGCGGGCACCATCCCGGATTACCATGTTCCGGTGAGGAACCTAAGCGTTGCCCAGCAGCAGATGATAGATATTGCAAAAGCGGTTTCCTATCATGCAAAAATCATTGTCATGGACGAACCCACGGACAGCCTGACCCAGAAAGAGATTGACGTGCTGTTTGAAATTGTCCGGAAGCTGAAGCAGGACAATATTACGGTGATTTACATATCCCACAGGCTGGAGGAACTGTTTGAAATCTGCGACAGGATTACGGTACTGAGGGACGGGGCATTTGTGGACTGCGCCAACATTGCGGATGTGGATAAGGACTGGCTCATCGGAAAAATGATTGGGCGGGATCTGAAAGACACGTTCCCGCCGCGCCACAGGGTCCTGCCGCAGGAAGTGGTATTAGAGGCAAAGGACTTGGGCGGGGAGCATTTCCACAATGTATCCTTTTCCCTTCACAAAGGGGAAATCCTGGGCTTTTCGGGGCTGGTGGGCGCTGGAAGGACCGAGGTCATGCGGGCCATATTCGGGGCGGACAAGGTACATTCCGGGGAGCTTAAGCTCTTTGGGAAGACCGTGCACATCACCCACCCATGCCAGGCCGTGGAACTCGGCATGGGATTCGCCACAGAGGACAGGAAGGCCCAGGGGCTGTTCCTGAACCAGACAATCAAGGATAACATTGCCATCGCCTCCCCAAAACGTGTGTCCTCCAACGGGTTCATGAAGGGGAAAGAGGAGACAAGGCTGGCAAACCAGTACATGCAGGAACTAAAAATCGCGGCGCCGGATATATTCAAGGTCTGCAAATTCCTCTCAGGAGGCAACCAGCAGAAGGTGGTCTTATCCAAATGGCTGGCATCCCAATGCAGGATACTGATCCTGGACGAGCCGACCAGGGGAATCGATGTGGGGGCAAAGTATGAGATTTACCTGTTAATGGATAAACTGGCAAACGCCGGGGTTAGCATCATCATGATTTCCTCGGAAATGCCTGAAATCATGGCTGTCTCGGACCGCATCATGGTCATGCATGAAGGGACGGTGACCGGGGAGCTTTCCTTTGAGGAGTATACGGAGGAGAATATCATGAAGCTGGCCAGCGGTGAGAAGCAGGCCGGGCGGGAGTGAAGATGTTTGGATGAAATCATAAAAAGGAGAATTTGATGTATGGGATATAAAGAGACATTATTGCAGCCCATTAAGATTGGAGGCAGGGAGTGCAGGAACCGGTTTTTTGCCCAGCCCATGGAGTGTGTGGACTCGGATGCAGAGGGCAATCCCACGGACCTGACCTATGAGCGGTATGAGAACCTGTACAAGGGCGGGTTCGGCCTGGTGGACCTGGAGGCCATAACAGTAACCAATGAAAGCAGGGCCAGGAAGACGCAGCTGGAAATCATGCCCCGCAACGAAAAGGCCCTGGAGAAATTCATACGCAGGATGAAGGAAATAAACCCGGACACCATGATTGTGTTCCAGCTGACCCATTCCGGGGAAATCAGCGAGCCTGAATTTTCCAGAAGGGTTTGCGTGAAGCCGGTCCATGGGCTGGAGGGGGATATCCTGACAGAAGAGGAAGTGGACCACATCATGGACCAGTTTGCCCTGGCAGCAAAAATCTGCCAGAACGTGGGCGCGGACGGCGTGGACATGAAGCTGTGCCACGGATACCTGGGTTCCCAGATCATCCGCCCCTATAATGACAGGGACTGGAAATACGGGGGCTCTTGGGAGAGGCGTTCCGCATTCGCCTATGACCTGATGGAGCGGATCCAGAAAGCGGTTAACTATGACAGGAACTTCCTTATCGGTTCCAAGATGTCCATGTGGGAGGGGTTCCCTGGAGGATTCGGTTCAGCCGGCCCGGATTCCCCACTGATGGACATGACGGAGCCAATAGACCTGATTCAGGGCCTGGAGAAGATGGGGGCATCCTATTTTGTGGAATCATTGGGCAATGTCCACTGCAGCATGAGTTTCATGGAGGCAGCTACCAATGATCCATACTTTTCCTATCTGCACATTTACTTTGCGGACCTGATGAAGAAGGCCCTGAAGCCTGAGACTGTTGTCATCGGTTCCCATTTCTCCTCCTTCCGCGGAGGGAAGAACAAGCTGCTGTCCATTGAACCGGAGAAATCCTCCCTCTTTGCAATGGGCGCCAGATGCATTGAGGACGGCATGATGGATATGGTGGGCCTGGGACGCCAGTCCTTTGCTGATCCCCTGACCCCGTTAAAGCTGATGGAGGGCCGGGAAAATGAAATCAAATACTGTACCCAGTGCATGAACTGCGAGGAACTGATGATACGCCAGCAGCCGGTGGGATGCGTGGCATTCAACAAGCCATATACACAGAGGTTTGTGGAGATACGCAAGAAGATGGGCAAGCTTACGGAGCTGCATACCTGAGGAACGTTATAAAAATTCACATAGAAAGAAAGGCAAAGAAAATGAAAGAGTACAGAAAAGACGTATTGACAGTAAAGGATATCGCTTACATGATGGACCCCAGCGTTTTGAAGCTGGACACCACAATCCGGGATGTTGAGGCCATGGTCGAGGCATGCAGGAAATATGACTTCGGTTCCTGCTTCTGCTGGCCATGCTATTATCCGCAGCTGGTGGAGATGTTAAAGGGCACCAACACGGCGTTTGGAACCTCCCTTGCATTCCCATCCGGCCAGGAATCCACAGAGACCAAGGTGTATCTGGCCCATGATTTCATGAAGCTGAACCCGGTGGAAAATGATATGGTCATGAATGTGGGATGGCTGAAGGCCGGACTGTATGACAAGGTCCTGGAGGACATCAAGGCGGTCAGGGAAGCAACCAGGGGGACCTCCCTGAAAGTGATTATTGAAGCAATGGTTCTGACGGATGAGGAGATTGTAAAGGCATGCGAGCTGTGTATTGAAGGCGGCGCGGACTATGTTAAGACCGGAACCGGATTTTCCAAAGAGCCTACCAGCCTCCATCACGTGGAACTTATTAAGGCAACGGTAGGGGACCGTGCAAAGGTAAAGGTTGCAGGGGGCGTCCGGGATTTGAACACTCTCTTAAAGATGTATAAAAGAGGCGCGTGCAGATTCGGCATCGGACTTAGCTCTGCTGTGAAGATTATTGAGGAGGCCATTGCGCTGGGGCATGATATTGATATGTCTACGGTAGAGTGATGGGGCTGTGGCGGAGTGATGGGTCTGCGGTGGAATGATGGGTCCTGCGATGGAATGATGGGTCTGCGGTGGAATGATATATCCACGACAGGCCGATGATCGGTAAAAACTGATGGTGACAGATGCGGACAGATAGAGATGGATGAAGATGAATGAAAATGCCGCCTGTGCGGCATTTTCAGGTAAGGAGAATAGGAATATGGGAAAACTTACAGGTAAGACTGCGCTGATTACAGGCGCTTCACGGGGAATTGGGGAAGGGATTGTAAAAATTTTTGCAAAACATGGGGCTAGGCTGATTCTTTTAGATGTGTCCCCGGAAGCCAAAACACTGGCGGAAGAACTAAAATCCCAGGGATATCCCTGCGCGGCGGTCCAGGCTGATGTGCGTGATGCTGCCCAGGTGGCGGCGGCTGTTGCGGAGGGAACGCAGCAGATGGGGGAAATCGATATACTGGTCAATAATGCAGGCGTGTGCAGGCTTGGTAACTTCCTGGAAATGAGTGACGCGGACAGGGATTTCCATATTGACATCAATATAAAAGGGGTATGGAATGTGACAAAAGCCGTACTTCCCGGAATGGTGAAACGGGGAGACGGAAGGATTGTCATCATGTCTTCCGTGACCGGGGACATGGTAGCGGACCCGGGGGAGACAGCCTACGCCCTTTCCAAAGCAGCCCTGGTGGGATTTACCAAGTCCCTTGCTGTGGAATTCGCCGGCTCCGGCATCCGTGTCAACGCCATCTGTCCGGGTTATGTGCGTACTCCCATGGCTGAGAGCATTGCCCGTCAGTCAGATCCTGAGAATCCGGAATCCGTTCTGACTGAAATGGCAAAGGCAATCCCCATGAGACGGCTGGCCGCACCCACAGAGGTGGGGGAACTGGCAGCCTTCCTGGCATCGGATGAATCCAGCTATCTGACAGGTACCCAGTCCGTCATCGACGGAGGAAGCACACTGCCGGAAAGCGTCAGCGTAGGAGTTTAACTGTATGATACTATCAAAGGGCATCGTGTTTATAATGGCCCTGTTCCTGGTTGCCGGCGGTTTGGATAAAATCGCCGGCAACCGTCTTGGATTGGGACAGGAATTTGAAAATGGTTTCCACGCCCTGGGGCCGCTTGCCTTAACCATGGCGGGCATCACCAGTCTGTCCCCGCTGCTGGCCGGATGGCTGTCCGGCGTGGTGGGGCCTTTGGCTGCAAAAGCAGGGATTAACCCTGCCATGGCCCCGGCCCTCCTGATACCGGTTGATACTGGATGTTATCCGCTGGCCCATGCCATGACAACGGATGGGCTGGCAGCCGACTTCGCGGCCCTGATAGTGGCGTCCATGCTGGCAGCCAGCGTGACCTTCAGCGTTCCGGTGGCATTGACCATTATCAGAAAAGAAGACTACGGATCCATGGCAATGGGCACCATGGCGGGCCTTATTGCACTGCCTGCCGGCTGTCTGGCCGGAGGCCTGCTGCTGGGACTGCCTGTGGGCATACTGTTGCTTAACCTGCTGCCCGTAATCCTGGCTGCCCTGGTTCTGGCCGCCGGATTGTTCTGGTTCCCAGATCAGACAATCCGCTTCTTTGTACTGTTTGGAAGAGGTGTGGTAGTGGTCATTACCCTGGCATTGATAACAGCCGCCGCACAGGAAATGACAGGGATAACGGTTGTAAAAGGGATGGCGCCTTTAAAAGACTCCTTTGTCATCCTTGGGAGCATTGCCGTCATGCTGTCCGGCGCATATCCCATGATGGCGGTGATCCGCAGATATCTGAAGGGTCCTCTTGGCAGGGCGGGAAGATACCTGGGTGTCAATGAAACTGCTATGGCCGGATTCCTCTCCACCCTGGCTAATAATGTTCCAATGATGGCAATGGTGAAGGACATGGATGAACGGGGCAAGGTGCTTAACTTCGCATTTGCCACCTGCGCTGCATTTACATTGGGCGACCATCTGGGATTTTGTTCCGCGGTTGCGCCGGAACGGATTGGGGCCATGGTGTGCGGAAAACTGGCCGGAGGCGTGCTGGCGGTGGGAGTGGCTTTGTGGCTGGTAAGGGGGAAGCGGGGAGAGTAAGAAAACAAGGGAAAGTAAGAAAAACAGGGGGAAGAGGTATGTTGGGTGGGCTGGCCCCTGCAGTGGACGGGTTTCTGCAGCGGATGGGTTCCTGCAGTGGACGGGTTTCTGTAGCGGACAGGCCCCTGCAGCGGATTGGTCCCTGTGGCGGCCTGTGAAGGTGGAACTGATTATCCATCCCCGGAGATTTGGTAAAACGTTGAACATGACAATGCTCCGGGATTTTTTGATATTATGGAGGAAAGCAGTTCTATTGATTGATGAAATACAATTAGCCGGATACAATCAGCCAGGTACAATCAGCCGGATATGAGCAGCTATGAATATGGATACTATGAGTGGCCGGGACCGTTTTTCTCTAATTTTTAAGTGAGCGCAATGAAAGAAAAATCCCGCGCTGTACAGTCATTGACAGCCAGCTATGTGTGCAGTGGATTTATTTAGCGGTCCTAAATACGTAACAATAAAAGATAAAAACCACGGAGCCGGAAGGATTTAAGTCCCTTCTGGCTCTATTATCCCTTTTGTCCTGCGGTCCATCCAAAATTTAAAATGCAGTATAATTAAAAGCAGGTGCCAGGTGTTTTGATGCCCTGCTTTTTATGTATGTATTTGACCAGCAGGATACGCCGCCAATTCCCTGGCAAAAAAATGTGAGTGACAGAAGGACTCCTGCTTCAGGAGTAGTATAAACTAACCTGCATTTTCTCTAAAAACCAGGTATTGCATGTCTCCGCACCCTATTTTATAATGAAGTAGTATGTCTTAACCGCCTATAGGCAGGACGGGAAGGATTATTTATGAAAATATGCATTGACATGAACCACTGAGATGTTGATGTATGGTGAATAATGAAAAGCTGGAAATTAAGAAAGCCGGATGCTGTTTAAAGGAGCGGAACATCAAATACCAGCGGCTGGCTTAAAGGGAAGGGCATGAGGATAGGGAACTATTAAGGGGAAGGTAACAGGTATCAGTGTGAAACAGGCCGTGGGCGGACTGGAGGGTCATGTTGGCTGTTGATTGAAAAGATAAGGGCGTGCTGGTAAAACAATCCGGTCTAAACTAAACCAATCCAGTTCAATATAGCCAATCCAGCATTATCCAATCCAGAGCATTATCCAGTCCAGCATTATCCAACCCAGCCAGGTCCAATCCAGCCAGGTCAACCCAGCCATAAGTACCACCTTGGCCCATGGATATAAGAATAAAAGAGGGGGTAATCCCGTGGAGATACTTCGTGTGGCTGTCTGTGATGATGACAGGGTATATCTGGAGCAGATTGAAGAGGAAATAAAAGCATATATTGAGGGGCTGCCAGGAGCCATGGATCTGCAGATAAGCCTGTTTACCGATAGCTGCAGATTATATGAGGCGGGGATTAAGCAGCCTTTTGACCTGGCGTTTCTCGACATTGAGATGCCGGGGAAGGATGGTTTCTGGCTGGCAGGACAGCTGGGGGCCAGCTGCCCTGAAACCAGGCTTATATTTGTATCCAGCCATGAGAGCTGGGTTTTTGACTCCCATGAGTATATGCCTCTTTGGTTTGTGAGGAAGGGACTTTTAAAGCGGGATATGAACCGGGCGCTGCAGAAATATTTTCAGGTGACGGCCCGCAGGAAAATCAGTTATAAAATCCAGGGCGGCTTTGGGGCGGGGGAGGTGCTTTTGCGGGATATCTTGTACATAGAATGCAATGGCCACACATTGACATACAGGATGTCCGGCGGCGCAGAGTACTCTGTCTATGGGAGCCTGAAGCCTGTGGAGGAGGAACTGAAGGCGTATGGTTTTATCCGTATCCACCGGAATTATCTGGTGAATCAGTCCCATGTTTCCCAGATAGGGAAAATGGACGCTGTCCTTAAAAATGGTATGGTTGTTCCAGTGGGAAGGGACAGAAGAAAAGGGGTAAAGGAGATGATGATGGAATATGGAAGGAAGCGCGGCAGCCAGTTATGTGATTGATGTATTGTCCACCATCATGGCTGTGGAATATATGGACCATGGTTTTGAAAAGAAATATTCCGGCGCTGCCCGAATCATGCTGTTTGCAGGCGGATGTACTGCCTATTATGGAATCATGGCCCTGCTCAACCGTCATGCGGCTTTTGAAGGGGGCCTGGGAATCAGTTATGGGGTGGTGCTGGCAGCCTATGGCTTCATTGCACTGAATGGGAAAATGCAAAGGATCCTTGTCCACAGCTTTCTATGGGTATTGGTAGCCATCAGCAGTTCCTACATGATGTATGGGGCAATGGGGATTATCACGGGCAGTAGTCTTAATACGCTGCTGGTCATGGACCGGAGGGCTGTTGTGTTTCCGATGCTGGCGGGATGCGCCCTTAAATTCTCCATGGGACGGGCAGCCCTGGCTTTGTACGGACAGAAAAAGGGGATGGGACAGGCAGAGGATGGAATGCTGGCAGGTACATTTTTCTGCATGTTTATACTGATTCTGGGAATGTTTCTTCTGGAGGAAGGCAGACTGGACCAGAGGGGGAGATATTTTTTATCCCTTTGTATGCTGGCGGGAATCTTAGGGGTGATAGTTCTTATTGGAAGCTTTTATCACCGTCTGGAGCAATACCGGAGGGAACAGTGTGAGACGGAATTCAGAAGGGAAACCAGATTCCAGCAGGAGGAACAGATAAAGGATTTATACAGAATGGGCCGGGAGGTAAACCATCTTCGTCATGATATGAAGGGACGTCTGAATGTGCTGTACCGCCTTGTGATAAAGGAGCGGTACGACGAGGCGGCCGATTACATTGAACGCATGGGGGCAGATTTGGGCAATTATCCGGAACTGCCACAGGATACGGGGAATGAGGGGCTAAATGCAGCCTTGATTAAGGCTGTTCAGGAATGCCGGGAAAAGGGAATCCGGTTCCGGTACGTGGTCATGGGCAGACAGGACAGGATTGACAGCATGGACATGGGAACTCTTTTGTACAACCTGATTTCCAATGGAATCGAGGCCTGTATGGAGGCGGGGACAGGACGGGAATTGGAACTGGTGGTGAGGGAGGAGGAAGGAACAACAGAAATTTTCATGGAAAATACCATTTCCGGGTCCGTGATGAGGGACAATCCTAATCTGGAAAGCAGAAAACCGGAGGATCGGTATCATGGATTTGGCATGGAGACTATCCGTGGTATTGTTGATAAATATCAGGGATGCTATAGTTACCGTGAAGAGACAGGACGGTTTATTCAGGAAATCAATCTGCGGGAGGTTTCTGAATGAACCGCCCTGCTTTTTGTGTCGAAATAGTACGGTTTATGCTGTGCCAATTGTTTTTTGATGCTAAATCCGTATAATAAAACCAGAGCGTGTTTGAAAATTGCTTTCCGTCGGCTGTGCGTAATTAACGGGCGCTTTATTCACCGCTAATTAAGGTAGTACTAAGGCAGTATCCTTTTATATCTGTGTGGATTCCGAAGTGATTCTGCCATCTAAGGATACCCTGGAAAGGTATGGAAAAGGAGGAAATACTATATGACGGCTCAAAACAAAGAACCATACATGGAGTTTATGAATGAAGACTTCATGAAGAAAAATTACCCGGAAGGCTCTGTGTTCAAGGCTTACAAGAAATCCCTAAAAGGAGTCAATGCGGGGCTGGGCATGTTTTTCATGATTGCATTTCTGGCAGGGAGTATTGCAGGTCTGGCCTGGTCCATAAACAGGACATTGGAGATAATCCGGGATGCAGAGGAAAACATGCTGGGGGTTGGAATTGGGATTTGCGTCTTTTTTCTTTTGCTGGTCCTGTTATTTGGAGCGGTTATCTTTTTCATAACAAAGGACATGAGAAAAACCGTGGATGACTGGATCCGCTTTTTTGCCAAGGCAGGCGGCTTAAGCGAACAGGAGATACGGGAATTTGATAAACAGGCCATGGAGCCGGACACCTTGATCCTGAATCATCTTGGGAAGCTGAAGTCATTTACAACCGGGCAGAAGAAAGGGATATTAACCAGGGATTATATCTGCCTTTACGGCAGCAATGCGCCCAATATACTGAAACTCAGCCATCTTAAAGAAGCTTACCTGCAGGATAATACATACTATGTTAAAGTTGGGAACACCAGTAAACAGGCGCATTATCTGACCATCAATCTGAAGAACATGGATGGAAAAAACGCATGGGCAGAGACATCACTGGAAGCAGCCAGGGCGCTCCAGGAGGAATTGGAGAGCCGTTGTCCCGGGATTGACACTGCCGGAGGCGCGGTGCTGCCGGGATAGGATGAGGGGGAAATGGCATGGAACATGAAACAACGGACAGGAGAACAGTGGAAACTGAATTCAGGAAAGGCATGCTGCGTTCCAGGGTACCCATAGGGCTGATTATAACTGCCTTTGGAATAGGCATGATAGTATTGATAGGCAGCTATCTGATGAAATACTTCCGCGGGGCAATTCCGCTTCGGGAGGTGTACCGGACAGAACAGGCGGGAGAGGAATATGTAAGCTTTGATATAGATTATGTGCTGGACGTTTTCATGGAAAGCTACCGCACCCGCTATGGAGTACGGTCCAAGAGCAGCGTATATTACCTGGTGCTGGACGAGGAAGCTGGACCTGTCCCTGTCCGCGTTTCCGCGAAAATGGAGGCGGAAATGGACCGAATCATGGACGAGACCTGGGATTACTTAAGCGGTGTCCGTCCTGTTCCGCCTATTGGGATGCATGTGGAAGGAACCCTGAAAAAACTGAAGGATGATGGAAAAACATATTTTGACAGGACTGTCAGCAGTTTCAATCTGCCATCTGAAAATGAGAGCTATTACCTTTGGGCCGGTATATTGGATAATCAGTCGCCCTCCAGTGCCATGGGAACCACTGGTCTTGGGGCTGTCATCCTGTGTTTGGGGCTTTTTATCCTGGCTCCGATTCTGGGTAAGGACCATATAAAAGCAGTACAGGTATTTCTGGACAGCCACAAAAACATAACCAGACAAATGGTGGATGAAGATTTCCAAAAGGTCCGGAAGATAAGCGGCACATTCTGGCTGGGGGAAGACTTCTCATATGGAATAACGGGTAAGCCTGTAATCCTGGTGAACCAGGAACTTAAAAAGGTTTGTTTCCGGGTGCAGAGGGTTGGGCGCGGGACCAGTGAAGAATTGGTGTGCACCACGGCGGATGGTAATGAATATGGGTTCACCATGAATAAGAAAAAGGCAGATGAGGCCATAGCCCTCTATCAGGCCAGATATCCTGCCCTTAAGATGTCTTCCGGTCTCAAAGGAAGACTTATGATGATGGGGGATGGGGATACAGAAGGCGGAAGCCAGGATGCCGGGGAATGAAAGGATAGGGGTGTGTGTGGAAAGCAGGATATAGGCATTTCCTATATTGGTATATACTCTGTCAGGGCGGGTATTATTTTAAATGCCGGTTTTCGGCCTTTATATGTGTGCGTGTAAAAAGGAAGGGGATTTTCTTGTGAAAGCCAAGAAGATTCCCTTCCTTTTATGTTTATCTGATTCTGTTTATCTTAATCTGCGATTATATTATATTGCGTTTATCTTATTATGCTTACTTAACAACACGCTTATTTTGTATTAACAACATGCTTATCATGCACTATGCTTACTTTATATTATTTTATATCATGCTAATCTCACAATATGCTTATTTGCATTATGCTAATTTTATATCATGCTTACTTTATATCATGCTATTCTTACATGATGCTAATCTTATATCATGCTCATTTTTACATCATTTTATCCCAATAGCATTCATGAAGAATGAATCGTATGGGTTTGTAATGTCCTTAAATTTACTCCGGGATTCATCCGTTATTTTGCTGCTTCCTGTGAAAACTGTGTAGTAACAAGATCTTCATAGGGAACGCGCTGTGACAGCTCGCCTGCCTCTTCTAAGATATTTTCCAGAAGTTCAAAGCTTTCCTTTTCAAATACAGTGTCATCTTTCCAGGTATCCTGGTCCTTGTAGCGGCCTACGATAGTGGCGATTTTGTCTACCGGGGTCTCCTTGAACTGGGGGGCGATGGTCTTGGCGATTTCTTCGGCTGAGTGGGAGTTCACGTAGTCCATGCCTTTTTGGATGGCATTTGTGAACTTCTGGATTAATTCCGGGTTTTTCTCCATATAACTCTTCCTTGCACAATATGCGGTATAGGGCACGTAGCCGGATTCCGTTCCAAGGGATGCCACAACGCTTCCGCTGCCTTCGCTCTCCAGGGTGGTTGCAAACGGTTCAAATTCCACGGTGTAGTCAGCGTCGTCGCTGGTAAATGCAGCAGCGGTCAGCCCGAAGTTGATGCTCTGGTCAATTGTCAGGTCTGTCTTGGGGTCAAGGCCGTGTTTCTTGAGGATATACTCAAATACCATCTGGGGCATGCCTCCCGCACGTCCACCAAGGACTTTCTTACCTTTCAAGTTTTCCCATTTGAAATTATCTTCCGGCTGGCGGCCCACCAGGAAGTTGCCTGCACGCTGGGTCAGCTGGGCAAAGTTCACGGCGTAGTCCTGGGAACCTTCTTGGTACACATAGATGCTGGCCTCGGAACCCATGAAGCCAATCTGCGCATCGCCGGAGATAAGGGCGGTCATGACCTTGTCTGCCCCTGCGCCGTTGACCAGGGTCAGGTCGATGCCTTCGTCCTCAAAGTACCCAAGCTCAATGGCTGCATACTGTGGGGCGTAGAAGATGGAGTGGGCTACTTCGTTGAGGACCAGGGGCGTGTTGCCGGAGGCTGCCCCGCCCGGAGTTTTTGAACAGCCGGTAAGGGCAGCGGCGGCCAAGGCTCCTGCCAGTAGGATGCTTATAAATTTTTTCATAGATACTCCTTGTATTTGTTGGGGTTTAGTATAGTTTATTAAGGGGGACGGGCGGGGGTGAGGGAAAATGTGAAAATGTCAGGATAAGAAAGGGGATATACAGGTAAAAAACTAAATCTTGTGGTATAATGTTGTAAATATATGTATTTAGTAACGGAGATTCAGGCGAAGACATCCCTGACAGGTACATTTCGAAGGATGATAAGGAGGAAATGATGCAGCTTCCATCTTCAGAAACAATCGATATTGAATATTTGGGCAGATTGTTTGACAAGAAAAGTGAATCATACAAATTATTCTGGTTTTTGGCTATTGTAGATAAAGTCAGTAGTGGAAAATCCTATTTGATATACGATGAGCTGATTAACCGGATGATTGCAGATTCATGGTATATGGTTACGGAATTCAGGCTGAATCTGGGGCCATCCGATACCCTGGAAGCTCTTGTAAAATATATTTACCAGATAAGCGGACTTAAGTCAAATGAAGAACCAGATGTAATACTCTCTTTTTTGAACCGGCTTAATGATAAGAAGGTGGCTGAAATGAAGCGGACCATTACACAGAATGTTCCATACAGGCTTCAGGCCCCCTTTACAAAACAGATAACCAATGATATGTGGAAGGGTTCCAGAAAGAAACTGGCAAAAAAGTTAAATCAGGAAAAGCGGTTAATATATTATTTTACTGAGCTTGCCGGAATGAAGACTGCTATCGAAATACAGCCGGAGTGGTGTGACTACATCAGTAAGAATAAGGAGATATTAAGAGGCTGGGTGAGGTACAATCTGATTATGTATCTGCAAAGACGGAATCCCAATGTACCGGGAATTGCAGAGAAACTGGATATACCGAAAAGAAGACGGCTGAATCTGGTCATTCAATACTGGAAGAAGATTATTGAAATAAAACCGGTCAGCGAAATATATTTAAACCAGTCACTGACAAGCAAAAATATATCTATTGACCATTTTGTTCCATGGTCTTATGTGGCTCATAATGAATTCTGGAACCTGCATCCCACGACAAAGAATATTAACAGCCAAAAGGGAAATAACCTGCCGGATTGGGACATATATTTCCCGGCGTTATGTAGGAAAGAATATTTTTCTTATAATATGATGTGGGAATATGAGATGGTTCACGAAGCATTCGAAAAATGCAGGAACGTACATATTAACAGCGATGAGGTTTATATGAAGCTATATAAACCGGGATTGAATGAGGACGAGTTCCGTAATAATCTGGAGAATATCATGCTCCCGGTATATAAATCCGCTCAGAATGCTGGATTTAGAGGATGGAACTTGAAGAGCATTTAGTAGATTATGCAGCAATGGATTTATTGATTATTCAGTTGGGATGAGAGGAGTAATAATAAACAGATGAAAGATTCATTAGAATATTATAACCTGCACGCAAAAGAGTTTTTTGATAACACAAGGGACGTTGAGTTTACAGAGATGCAGAACCGGTTTTTAAAATATCTGGATTCCGGAGCCAGGATACTGGACTTTGGATGCGGATCTGGCAGGGATACAAAGTATTTTCTGGGCAAAGGCTTTAAGGCAGATGCAGTGGACGGTTCGGAGGAGCTGGTTAAGATAGCATCGGAGTATACCGGCGCCAGGGTCAGACAGATGTACTTCCAGGATTTAGATGAATATGAAATATACGATGGTATCTGGGCCTGCTCCTCCATTTTACACCTGACATACAGTGATTTGACTGAAGTGTTTGTGAAAATGGCCCGTGCGCTGGTTCCTCATGGGATTCTGTATACATCGTTTAAATATGGAACGGATGAAGGGGAACGGAACGGGCGCTATTTTACGGATATGACTGAGGATAAGATGAAACGGCTATTAGATGCTGCCGATGTATTTTCAGTTGAGGAAATGTGGGTGACATCTGATGTAAGACCGGGGAGAGATGAAGAGAAATGGCTGAACATGATTTTGAGGAAGAAGTAAGGGGCAGAGGTGATATGCAGTTTGATATCGGGCCATGTGAGGTGATGACAGGGGGAATGGATAAAATCCGATTCCTTTTGTACCAGTTAAGGCTCAGTATGATGAAGGCAGGGCATATAGATATCATTGTGTCATTTCTCATGGAGTCAGGTGTGAAGATGATTCTGGATGATCTGGAACAGGCTCTGGAACGTGGCGCAAAAATCAGGATATTAACGGGCAATTACCTTGGCATCACGCAGCCAGGGGCATTGTATCTGATAAAGGATAAGTTAGGGGACCGGGTTGAACTTCGCTTTTATAATGATAAGGGCCGTTCATTCCACCCCAAAGCCTATATTTTCCGCAATGGGGATTGGGGAGAAATCTATATAGGTTCGTCCAATATATCCAAGAGTGCGCTTACATCAGGAATTGAGTGGAATTATCATTTTGACAATAGACGTGATGGTTATAATTTCAGGCAGTTTTATCATACATTTGAGGATCTGTTTTATAACCATTCCATCATAATAAATGACCAGGTCCTGAAGCAATATTCAAAGGAGTGGAAAAAACCGGCAGTCCAGCGGGATTTGGAACGGTATGACAGTCTTGGCAATGAAACGGAAGGTGAAGGAGGATTTGAACCAAGGGGAGCGCAGATTGAAGCTTTGTATGCATTAAAATGCAGCCGCAGGGAAGGTGCAGAGAAGGGATTGGTCTATGCGGCAACCGGCATAGGAAAGACGTATTTGGCAGCTTTTGATTCACTTGACTACGAAAAAGTCCTCTTTGTGGCACACAGGGAGGAAATATTGAAACAGGCGGCTGAGAGTTTTCGGAATGTGCGGCATTCGGATGATTATGGATTTTTTACCGGTCAGGACAAATGCATTGGAAAGGCGGTAATCTTTGCATCGGTATCAAGCCTGGGAAAGCCGGCTTATCTGAATGAGGGGTATTTTTCCAGGGATTATTTCGACTATATTGTGATTGACGAATTCCATCATGCGGTGACGGACCAGTATAAACGGATTATGGAATATTTCAGGCCTAAGTTCATGCTGGGGCTGACAGCCACACCAGACAGGATGGATGGAAGGAATATATATGAATTGTGCGATTACAATGTGCCATATCAAATCAGTTTAAAGGATGCGGTTAATAAAGGCCTGCTGGTACCATTTCATTATTATGGTATTTTTGATGAGACAGTGGATTATTCCGGGATACACAGGGTTAAAGGAAAATACGCTGAGGAAGAGCTGACTAAGGAACTGCTGGTCAACAGAAGGTATGAATTGATTTACAAGCACTATATGAAATACCGCTCAAAAAAGGCATTAGGGTTCTGTTGTTCCCGTAAGCATGCGGAGCAGATGGCAAAAGAGTTCTGTCTTAGGCATATTCCGGCTGCAGCAGTGTACAGCGATTCAGACGGTGAATATGCGGAGGAGAGAGGTGAAGCCATAAGAAAACTCCGGGCTGGTGAGATAAAGGTTATTTTTTCAGTGGATATGTTCAATGAAGGACTTGATATCAGTGAGATTGATATGGTCATGTTCCTAAGACCAACGGAATCGCCAGTGGTATTCTTGCAGCAGCTTGGCCGCGGGCTTCGTAAAAGCAGGAATAAAGAGTATCTGAATGTACTGGATTTCATAGGAAATTATGAAAAGGCAGGCTCTGCCCCCTTCTTATTAAGTGAAAGGCCTTATTCCAGCGCCGAAGCGGAACGGATGCAGCAACAGGATTTTGAGTATCCGGATGACTGTGTGGTGGACTTTGATATGCGCCTGATTGATCTGTTCCAAGAGATGGCTAAGAAAAGGGCTAAGAAGGAAGAGCGGGTCCGGGGAGAGTATTTCCGCATTAAAGAGCAGCTGGATGGCAGGGTGCCCACCCGGATGGAGCTGTTCACATATATGGAGGATGAAATCCTGCAACTGTGCGGGAGCTTGAAGAATAGCCCGTTTAAACATTATCTGAGATACCTGGACGGGCTGAATGAATTGGGGGACAGGGAACGTATTATTTTCCAGGGGATTGGGAATGAGTTCCTGGAGTTACTGGAAACCACCCAGATGTCAAAGTCTTATAAGATGCCAGTATTGATGGCTTTTTATAATGATGGGGATATTAAGACGGCGATTGATGAAGATGATATTTACCGCAGTTATATGGAGTTTTATCATACAGCGAATAACTGGAAGGATTTGGAAAGAGATAAAGGGACCAGTGATTTTAAATCATGGGATAAGAAACGCTGCGTCAGCGAGGCATTAAAGAATCCGGTAAGGTTTTTGATGCAGTCCGGCAATGGATTTTTTGTGCAGGAAAAAGGGGCGGTGCTGGCGTTGAATCCGCAGCTTCATGAGGCGGTACGGCTGGATGGGTTTGCGGAGCAGATGAAGGATGTGATTGAGTATCGGTCGATGGATTATTATCGGAAGCGGTATGAAGGGGCATCAAACTAAGGCAATTCTTTTAAAATCGGCATATGCGGAAGATGATAATATTGAACTGTCAACATATGTAAGTAATAAAAAACCGATTTTTGCGGAATGATTGAAATTGAAGGTGGGATTTGTGTGGAAAAGAGTACCGGCACCTTTAGCAATGTAAATCCTTCCATGGGAAATTGTCTGGAGCCGTGGTGACGATATTCCATGCTGGTTGGAGCAGGAAGTTTTATGATTTTCAGGATAGAATATAAGGCCAGACAGACAATGATGCATTTTTTCACGTACTTATCTCAATAACAAAGGAGCTTTCCATGCACATCCTAATTGCCGAAGATCACCCCGACCTCCAGAAAATCCTAACCCTCTATCTGCAGAAAGAGGGCTATCAGGTATCCGTTGTATCCAACGGACAGGAGGCCATAAACTACCTTCTGGAGCACAGCAGTCCCGGGAAGCCGAAATCCTTAAAAAAGCCGGGGTATCAAAAAACGGCCCCTGAAAAACCGGCCTGTCAGAACCCGGAAAGCCAATTACCATTTGCCCCGCCAACTATTGCTTCATCAAGCACCGCGCCACCACCCATTGCGCCGCCAACTACTAATCCACCCACCATCCCCGACCTCCTAATCCTGGACTGGATGATGCCGGTCCAGGATGGCATCCAGACCTGCCGTGAAATCCGCGCCCTGAACCTTCCAATCAAAATCCTGATGCTGACCGCAAAGGGGGAAACAGAGCATGAAATCCTGGGGTTAACCAGCGGGGCAGATGACTATGTGCGCAAGCCATTCGACATCAAGGTGCTTCTCCTGCGCATAAAGAAGCTTTGCCGTCTGGAAGGTATCCTGTGCTGCGGGGACATTTCCCTGAACCAGGAGACCTTTGAGGTAAGGAAAGGCGGCAATCCGGTAGTCCTGACCAGGACGGAATATGAACTGCTCCGTTATTTCCTGAACAACCAGCGGATTATCCTGACCAGGGAGCAGCTGTTAAACCATGTATGGGGAATGGACTTTGAGGGCGACAGCCGGACCGTGGATACCCATATCCGCAGGCTACGCAGGAAAATCGGAGAGGAGTATATAAAGACCCGCATCGGAATCGGCTATGTCATAAGTGACAGGAAAGATTAAATAGAGCATCCGGTGATTTCACTGGATACATTGTGGGAGCATCGGGAGTATGAAATTTTTGCTGTATTTTATGTAGATGAGGTGGAATGGATACAGGAAAACGGCCAAATGTATCAGGTTCTGCATAGAAAAGGTGTAAGTAAAGCCAAGGCAGCTTATGCTTTCAAAGAGTCGGAAGAGTATGATACTGGAATCACACCGGAATCAGATTGCCCTATTAAAATAGTGCAGAAAAGATAGTCTTTAATGGTATGGAAATCTAATAGTGATAAATGGTAAATATTCTAATTCAGAAGTTAAGTTATGGGAAATGCCGCTCTCTCACGTTGATATGGAGATGCGGCATTTCCTGTTCTATTTTTAAGTGCCTGCCAAATCAGTTAATAAGGCAATATCTTCTTTCAACTGTTCCAAAAACGCCTGGGCAGCTTTTGAAAATGGTTGGTATTTTTTCCAGACAATATAGACCCCGGCGTTTAGTCCTGGCTTAAAGGGACGAAAGCACAATTTACTGTCAGAAGTACCAGTAAACAAATCAAAATCAATACAGATAGAATACCCCATTCCGTCTGCAACCATAATCGTAGCATTATAGGGCAAATCTGTTGTGGCTATAATGTTCAGTTTCTCTGGCATTTCGCCAATCCATCTGGTTAAGAATCCATATTCCATAAACTGTCTTGGCATAATAAGTGGAAGACCCCGTAAATCTTCCGGGCAGATTGCATCTTTTTGTGCAAGAGGATCGTCTTTCCTCATAATGACCCCACAAGATTCCGCAGCAGGCTGATAGAGAAAATCGTATTGATTCACATCCACCGGCTCAATCAGAAGGCCAAAATCAAGAAGCCCTGCTTCCAGCCGTTCCAATATTTCCATGCTGTTGCCGCTATAGATATGAAAACAGATGTCGGGATGTTTTTCTGTCAGATGTCTGGCGGCTGTAGAGAAATAATGGAATGAGTCGAATTCTCCGGAACCAATATATACCTCTCCGCTGACGGCTTCCTCTCTTTTTGCTAATTCAGATTCCGTCTTCTTGACTAATGTTAAAATCTCATCTGCGCGTTTTCGCAGTAAAATACCGTCTTCCGTAAGGGTAATATTCCGATTGCTGCGGATAAACAGCTGCTTGCCGACTTCAAGCTCCAGCTCTTTCATCTGCCTGGATAAGTTTGGCTGTGTCAAATGCAGAGTATTGGCTGCTCCCAGAATACTTCCTTCCCGTGCTACAGCCAAAAAGTAGCTTAATGTGCGTAATTCCATAATTTTGTATGCTCCTTCCGCGAAATATCCTGAAGCTATCGTGTTATAGTGATTATAGTATCAGAAAAAGATATACTTATCAAGTATATCTGGATATAAAATACAAGTATTTGATATATCAACGATTTTCTATTACAATGATTTCAGAGGTGATGGATATGTCTTATTTACCGCTTAATAGAAGGGACCTGGCGCAGACACTAACCGATTCCTGTTATCCGCCTGAAAAGATACAGCAATTTCTGGAGGCATATGATAACGGACAAATGAAGGAATTAATTTCAGTTTTGTCTGCACACCGGAGAGCTCTTCTAAATAAGATTCATGAGCGACAAGGGAACTTGGATTGCCTGGATTATCTGATTTATCAGTTAAAGCAGCAGTCTGAAACAGCAAACAAAGAGAAATCATAGGAGAGGTTCATATTTATATTGATGGGAGAGGGTCATATGGTAAAGAAGAAAAATCTGAATTATGATGAAGTGGCAAAGAATATTATCGCTAATATAGGCGGTAAAGAGAATATCAACAGCGTCCGCCATTGCATTACCCGTGTTCGTTTCCGGCTTAAGGATGAAGGCAAGGCCGACGATGGGATTGTGAAGAATCTGGAAGGGGTGCTTTCCGTTGTTCATGGAGGCGGAGAATATATGACGGTCATTGGCGATGCGGTGGAAGATGTGTATGATGCGGTCTGTGTGCAGCTGGGAATGCAGGATGGAGCTGGAAGCGAAACGGAAGCAGAGGAAGAAAAGAAAGTGAATCCGGCCATGCGTGTACTGAATATGATCGTCGGCGCTGTTCTTCCCTGCCTGAATATGATCTGTGCAGGCGGTATCATAAAAGGATTGCAGACAGTACTTCAGATGACTGGCATGATTCAGTCCGGAAGCGGACTGGATTTAATCATTAGCGCAATGGGAGATGCAATATTTTTCTTCCTTCCGGTTTTCCTGGGAATGAATCTGGCAAAGACGTTAAAGGGGGATGGATTTTTGGGTGCCCTCATTGGCGCAATCCTCTGCTATCCCACGATTAACGGTGTGAACCTGGAATTGTTTGGACATACAATTAACGCCACATATACCAGTTCCTTTCTGCCGGTTATCGCAGTTACGGCCGTTGCGATTCCGCTGGCAAGATGGTTAAACAAATACATACCCAAAGTGGTTGCCAATTTCGTGACACCGGTAATTACCCTGGCGGTTGTTATCCCGTTTGGATTTACCCTGATTGGACCGGCCGTCAATCTGGCGGGCAGTCTGGTGAACACGGGGATTACCGCCTTGCTGGATACAGTTCCGCTGCTTGCCGGTATTATATTTTCCGCATTGTATCAGGTTATGGTTTTATTTGGTATCCACACTGCGCTGACATCATTTTCTTTCATGAGCCTTCTGGAAGGAAATCCGGACGCAGTCATGGCAATGTCCTGCCTGGTCTGCTTTGCACAGACTGGTGTTGTATTGGGGATTTACTGCAAAACCAGGGATAGGAAGCTGAAATCCATTGCGCTCCCGGCGTTTATTTCCGGTCTGTTCGGGATTACAGAACCAGCCATTTATGGAGTGACTCTTCCACGCATTAAAATGTTTGTATTGTCCTGTGCCGGAGCGGGTATTACCGGGGCCATCATTATGCTGACAGGTACGAAAATGTATAGTTTCGGTCTTGGGGTATTTGCTGTCCTTGGAATGGTGAATCCGGAAGCTCCGAACTTTATCCCTCCGCTTCTGGCCGTTGTAGTTCCGTTTGTGGTATCATTTATGCTTGCTTACGTTTTACATAAAGATGAGGCAGTCCATGCTTCTGACTCTGCACAGATAACGCCAGGCAGCGAAACAGCAGTCCATGAGAAACTTATCATCGAGTCTCCTGTACCGGGAAAGGTTGTTTCAATCAGCCAGGTACCTGATGAAACATTCTCCAGCGGTATACTTGGTAAGGGATTTGCGGTTGAACCTTCAGAAGGAAAAGTGTATGCGCCGTTTGACGGTACCTGCGTAACCATATTTGAAACCTTACATGCCATGGGCCTGGAATCAGGCAATGGGGTCAGCCTGCTGATCCATGTGGGACTTGAAACGGTTGGACTGAACGGGAAACCATTTAAGGCCCATGTCGGTAATGGAGATAAAATTAAAAAGGGACAGCTGCTGCTGGAGTTTGATATAGATGGGATTAAGGCTGCCGGCTGCCCGGTTATTACACCGGTATTAGTTGCCAATGAAAGCGAAGTTGGCAAAGTTGAGATAGAAAATGATAAAATTGTGATTGGAGGCTAAGAATATGAAATTTCCTGGAAATTTTTTATGGGGCGGCGCAGTTGCTGCCCATCAGTGTGAAGGTGGCTGGAATGAAGATGGAAAGGGAATCGGTGTTCCTGATATTATCACCAATGGGAGTCATACGGTCCCGCGGAGAGTTGATTCCAGCCTGGATTCGGAACTGTTTTATCCTACCCATGAAGCCATAGATTTTTATCACCATTACGAAGAGGACATCGCTCTATTTGCTGAAATGGGATTTAAGGTATTTCGCCTGTCCATCAACTGGACCCGGATTTTTCCTACCGGTGAAGAAGAAAAAGCGAATGAGAAAGGGCTGGCTTATTATGATAAGGTGTTTGACTGCTGCAGGAAGCATCATATTGAGCCTTTGGTGACAATTTCCCATTATGAACTCCCGTATGCGTTGGTAGAGAAATACAACGGCTGGGCTGACCGCCGTCTGATTGATTTATATATGAATTATTGTAAGGTCATCTTCGAGCGTTATAAGGATAAGGTGAAGTATTGGCTGACTTTCAATGAGATTAACTGCGGTACGCTGTTCACTGGAACAACGATTGCAATCAGCACCGTTCAGGGATATACAGGTCCTTCCCTGGAAGCTCCCGTCACAATGCAGACACGTTATCAGGCGCTGCACCATCAGTTTGTGGCGTCGGCCCGTGCTGTGAACCATGCCCATGAAAACTATCCTCAATTTAAGATGGGAAACATGATTGCATTTTTACCGGACTATCCTTATACCTGTAATCCGGATGACGTGTTGGCAGTCCAAAGCCATATGAGGATGGTGAACTGGTTCTGCTCTGATGTTCAGGTGCGAGGCAGTTATCCCAGCTATTCCAGACGTTTCTTCGCAGAAAATAATGTGGAGATTAAGATGGAGCCGGGGGATTTGGAAGAACTGAAAAAGGGGACGGTTGATTTTTACACATTCAGCTATTACATGACTTTCTGTGTTTCCACTGATCCTTCTGTAGAGTGCGCCGCCGGAAATCTGTTGGGAGGGGCGAAAAATCCCTATTTGAAAGCTTCTGACTGGGGATGGCAGATTGACCCCAAAGGTTTGCGCTGGACGCTGAACGAGATTTATGACCGTTACCAGGTTCCGCTAATGGTGGTCGAAAACGGTTTGGGAGCACATGATGTGAAGGCGGAGGATGGAAAGATACATGATGAGTACCGCATTGACTATCTGCGTCAGCACATCGGGCAGATGGGCGAAGCGATTGCCGATGGCGTTGACTTAATCGGGTATACCCCATGGGGCTGCATTGACCTTGTCTCCCTGTCCACTGGCGAGATGGCGAAACGATATGGTTTTATCTATGTCAATAAATTTGATGACGGAATCGGTGACTTGAGCAGGGAACGCAAAGATAGTTTTTACTGGTATCAGAAAGTGATTGCCACCAATGGGAGCGACTTGAGTTAATATTGATAAAGGCTTTGTATTCTGATATAATGACACGAAAAGGGGGCGGGAATATGGAACTTCGGGTGTTGAATTATTTTCTGGCGGTAGCCAGAGAGGAGAATTTTACAAGGGCGGCGCAGATGCTCCATGTTACTCAGCCCACCTTATCCCGTCAGATTGCACAGCTGGAGGAAGAACTGGGGGTAGAGCTTTTTACCAGAAGTAATCATAATATCATTTTAACTGAATCTGGCATGATACTGAAGCACCGGGCGCAGGAAATGCTGTCCATGGCAGAGAAAACACGTCAGGAGCTGCTGCAGGGAGACGAGGAACTTACCGGAAAAATTTGTATTGGAAGCGGAGAGTTTCAGGCCACCAGATTACTGGCTCAGATTATTTCTTCTTTTTCGGAGAAGCATCCCCTGGTCCAGTATGAGATTTACAGTGGAAATGCGGAAAACGTCCATGACCATATTGAAAGAGGGCTTTTGGACATAGGATTGATGGCAGAACCCATTGACATCCGCAAATATGATTTTGTTTCCATGCCGGTAAAGGAACGCTGGGGAGCCTGGGTATGTGCGGATTCTGACCTGGCACAAAAGGAATGGATTCAGCCGGAGGATCTGATGGGCAGACAGTTAATCATTGCCAAAGGTGAATTTCTGAAAAGCAGTATTGGAAAATGGCTTGGTGATTTAAACACCCAGGTGAAAATCATTGCGACTGGTAATCTGCTATACAATGAAGCGATGCTTGCGGAGAATTGCCTGGGTATCGTGCTTGGAATTAAGCTGAACTGTACGTTTGAACATCTGCGCTTTATTCCTCTGTATCCTTCCCTTGAAAGCAGTACAGCCCTGGCCTGGAAAAAAGAGCAGGTCTTTTCCCCTGCCGCCGGCAGTTTTATAAAGTTTTTAAAGCAATACGAAAAAGTAATATCTGATGATAAAATATAGGCATTAGACATTACAACATAAAAGGATTAAGATGAGGGTGTTCCTGAATGGAGCACCCTTATTTTCATGAGTAAAAAGCGAGGTGGAACTATGACAATCAATGAAGCAAGTGAACGGTATCATATTCCGGTTGAAGTTTTAAAGGAATATGAAAGCTGGGGGCTGTGTGATGAAGTAAAGAAAGTGATGGGGGTATGGCAGTACGATGACCAGGATATACAAAGGCTTAGTATGATTATGACGCTCCATGACGTTGGGTTTGACAACAGCGAGGTTGAGTCTTATATGCGCCTTCTTCTGGAAGGGGATTCAACTGAAAAAGAACGGCTGGATATGTTAAACAAAAAACGGGGAGCGACTCTTGACGAACTCCATTTTAAACAGAAACAGTTAGACCGCGTGGACTATTTGCGGTACAAAATTCAAAAAGCGCATAAGTAAGGTTCAAAAAGAAGGAGGACTCTACAATGAAAAAAATACTATCGTTCATCTGGGCCTGTTCCATGGTGTTTGCTGTGACTGCCTGCGGCAGTCAGGGCAGTGTGCCTGCTCCTGGCATAACGGCACCAGCTTCTTCACAGGAAACCGGCAAAGAGGTACAGCAAACGGAACCTCTGCAGAGCGGCAGCGGGGAGAACGCCTCCGTTACGGAGGAAAACGGTAGGGAAGCTGGTCCTGATATTCTGGTCGCATATTTTTCCGCGACGGGAACTACGAAGACCCTGGCAGGATATATCTCTGAAGTTACCGGGGGAGATTTATATGAAATCGTACCGGAAATCCCGTATTCATCAGAAGACTTGAATTATAGTGACAACAACAGCCGGAGCACCAGAGAACAGAATGATGAAGGCGCCCGTCCTGTAATCTCCGGCAGTGTGGAGGATAAGGACCAGTACGGAACAATCTTTCTGGGCTATCCCATCTGGTGGGGAGAAGCGCCGCGTATCATCGATACCTTCATGGAATCTTACGATTTCAGCGGAAAGACGATTGTTCCATTCTGCACTTCCGGAGGCAGCGGGATTGGCGCCAGCGCACGAAATCTGCATGACCTTGCAGCCCCGGATGTAACCTGGCTGGATGGGGAACGGCTTAGCAGTGATATCTCACATGAGGAAATGGTGAGCTGGATTGATGGTCTTTCACTGGATGTGATGGCCCGGTGAAGACGGCAGAGTTAAAGAGGATGGTGGATGTATGCCTGCTTGTCATGCTTCCTGTTTTGATGGCAGAAATATTGACCGGTCAGGAATTTCATGAATGGCTTGGGACGGCGATGGCCGTTGTGCTGCTCCTCCATCATCTGTTAAACATAAATTGGTTAAAAAATATCGGGAAAGGGAACTACACACCGCTTCGCAGCCTTGGCACGGTTATGAATTTGCTCCTTTTTGCAGATATGTCTGTTTTAATAATCAGCGGCATCATGATGAGTGGATTTGTATTCGAGTGGCTGCCTGTTTCAGGAGGCATGATTCTGTCCCGCAGACTTCACCTGTTTGCTTCCCATTGGGGGCTGATCCTGATGTCCCTGCATACCGGGATGCATTGGGGGATGGTGGTAAGACTGGGAACAAAGTTTCGGAAGAAATCAGAATCAGAAGACGGACTGACCTGGCTTGCCAGGGGCCTGGCAGCCGCAATTTCCATATTCGGTATCTATGCTTTTATACAGCAGGACATGCCAGACTATCTGTTCTTAAAAACGGCCTTTGTCTTTTGGGATGAAACGAAGCCGGCTGCTATATTTTTTTTAGAAACACTTTCCATTATGGGATTGTTTATAACAGCCGGTTACTATGGACAGAAACAAATGAAAGGATTAAAAGGGATCGGCATGAAACATAAGACGGCAAAATATCTCACTTTTATAATTCCAATCCTGGTCTGTATAGGGGTTATTTTCTGGCTGATGAGAGGAAACCGTATGTCCCCAGCCGGTTCATGGGAAGCCATGCCTCCTGTGGAAGCAGAAGAAAATCTCTCACAATCAGTCAATCAGAAACAGGAGGAAAAGGAAAGTCAGACAGAAATAAACGATGGTTTTGTCTTGGTTTCCGGTGGAACGTTTTTGATGGGAAGTCCGGAGAGTGAAGCGTGGAGAGGGGATGATGAACAGCAGCATACGGTTACGGTCAGCGATTTCTATATGAGTACCTATGAAGTGGCACAGGAGGACTATGAAGCGCTGACTGGAAATAATCCCAGCAGTTTTGAAGGTTCTGAACTGCCGGTAGATAGCATTTCATGGGTGGATGCCATTACTTACTGTAACCTGATGAGTGAACAGGCGGGATTGAATCCGGCATATCAGATAGATGGAAATGAGATTTTCTGGAACCGTAGTGCTGACGGTTACCGTCTCCCAACAGAAGCAGAGTGGGAGTATGCCTGCCGCGCGGGGACAACAACACCCTTTCATACAGAGGACTCCATCAGTTCAGAGGAATGCAACTATTGGGGGAACTACCCCTATATGATTAAGGATAACTATTTTAACCAGAGCAACTTAGAAACACGCCCCGGAACGTCCAGGTATGAAACCGTTCCGGTGGACAGCTTTGAACCAAATAGCTATGGGCTCTATAATATGCATGGCAATGTTGGGGAATGGGTCTGGGATTTATATGGAGCGTATGGCAGCAGCCAGCAGACAAATCCTGCAGGAGCAGATACAGGAAACCTCCATATCAGCAGAGGAGGAGGCTGGAATGACTTTGCAAAGAATGTGCGTTCCGCTTACCGTGCAACCGCCCAGGGAGGACGCGGCGCTTATAATGTGGGCGTTCGTCTTGTGAGAGGAGCGGTGCCGGAGGGAGGTGTTCTTGTAAGCGGCCGGTCAATGCAAAAAGAGACGAATGCTGGAAGGGTTTTAATCGCTTATTTTAGCTGGGGAGGAAATACCAGAGGGATTGCAAAAGAAATTGCGGTACAGACAGGAGCGGATCTCTTTGAAATTACCTGTGTGGAATCCTATTCCAGGGATTACAATACAGTGCTGGAAGAAGCGCAGAGGGATCAAAATGCTCAGGCACGGCCAAAGCTGGCGGATCAGGTGGAAAACATGGAGCAGTATGATACCATTCTGCTTGGATATCCCAACTGGTGGGCATCCATTCCAATGCCGGTCGCTTCGTTCCTGGAAGAATATGACTTTAAAGGGAAGACAATCATCCCATTTTGCAGCCATGGCGGCGGCAGATTTGGGCAGAGCCTGACTGTGATTGCAAAGCTGACATCGGACGCAATGATTGGCGAGGGACTGGCGGTTAGCTATTCAGGCGGCTCGTCCCTGTCATCGGATGTGAGTACATGGCTTGAAGATAATAAGGTGAAATGAACAATGGAAGGAGGTAAAGGGAACATGAAGATTGTAGTTTTACAGGGAAGTCCCAATAAAAGCGGTTCTACCAGTATTTTGACAGAGCGCTTTACAAAGGGCGCAACGGAGGCCGGACACGTTGTTGAGAGGATTGATCTAAGGGATAAGAAGGTAAAGGCCTGCACAGGCTGTGTCGCTTGTGGGTACAACGGCCCTTGCGTTCAGAAGGATGATAACGGGCAGATTAAGGAGGCAATCCTGAGTGCTGATATGATTGTTTTGGCCACGCCTTTATATTACTTCGGAATGTCGGCGCAGTTAAAAACGGTGGTAGACCGATTCTGTGCTTACAACAGCAGTATTAACAGGAAGAACATGAAATCTGCTTTGCTTACGGTTGCGTGGAATGCGGATGACTGGACATTTGATGCATTGGAGGCCCACTACTGCACACTTGTAAAGTATCTCAATTTCCAGGACGCCGGAATGGTATTGGGCAAAGGCTGTGGAAGTCCTTCCATGACAAACAGTACCGGCTACCCAAAGATGGCATACGAGCTGGGGAGAAATTGCTGAAACGAAGCTTGGACAGGGAAGAAAAGCTGTTAAATGAGGACGGTAAGATTGACTATACGAGATTTAAACCGATATTGTCTGAGATGCCGGCCTATTCCTATTTGAGAGGAGAAAGAAAATAATGAAAAGAGCATGGCTGCTATTGCTTACGCTTCTCATAAGCATGACAATGTCTGTGACTGCGTTTGCAGGTGTTTGGAAAACTGGAGAGGGAGTAAATCAAAACCGATGGTGGTACGACAATGAAGATGGTACTTATGTACAGAATGGCTGGCAGTGGCTGGATGGAAATCAGGACGGAATTGCGGAATGTTATTATTTTGACGGTAATGGATGGATGCTTTCTAATACCACGACTCCGGATGGATACCGTGTTAATGAGAATGGTGCCTGGATTTCGGCAAGCGGTGTGGAAACCAGGGCTGCGCAAAATACGCCTGCCAGTTCAGAAACTACTGCAAAAGGAGAAAATGTGTTAATTGTCTATTTCACAAGGACAGGAACAACAGAGCAGGCGGCACAACAGATCCAACAGTTGACGGGTGGGAGGCTTGTGGAATTAGAGGCAGAAGCCCCATATAGCGGTTCTTACGAAACAACCCTTGACCGTGCAGAACGGGAACTTCATTCTAATGCAAGACCGGCGCTGATTACCCGGATAGAGCAGATGGAAACTTATGATACGATATTTGTGGGATATCCCATCTGGCATGGAGATGCGCCTATGGTGATCGATACATTTCTGGAGTCTTATGATTTTACAGGTAAGACAATTGTACCGTTTTGCACCAGTGGTGGAAGCGGGATTGGTACAAGTATGCAGACAATACGTGGCTTGTGTCCTGATTCCACAGTACTTCAGGGAAGGCGGATTGGAAATACCAGTGAGATTCAGACATGGCTTAATCAGACTGGATTGAATGCAATTCGTTATTGGGAAAAGAAAATGGAATAAGGGAGGATTTTTAATGAGTAAGATTTTAGCAGCCTATTTCTCTGCCAGCGGCGTTACTGCCAAAGCGGCGGCTAATCTCGCCAAAGCTGTAATGGCGGATTTGTACGAAATCAAACCTGCCGTTCCCTACACTTCGGCAGACTTAAACTGGAACGATAAGAAATCCCGCAGTTCGGTGGAAATGAGTGATAAATCCCACCGTCCGGAGTTGGCTGATCACTCGGCCCCTATTTCGGAGCATGATACGATTCTTTTGGGTTTTCCTATCTGGTGGTATACTGCGCCAACCATCATTCAGACCTTTCTGGAGAGTTACGATTTTGCTGGCAAGACGATCATCCTTTTCGCCACATCAGGCGGAAGTGGACTGGGGGGAACAGCATCGGAGCTGTCGCACAGTTGCCCTGGCGCTGTCATTAAAAACGGAAAGCTGTTGAATGGCCGCGAGTCTGAGACATCGTTGCGTCAGTGGATGGAGGGTATGTAAACGGAATTTTGGCGAATGCCGATGATTCAATAAAAACTAAAAAACAGTTGGAGGAAGAAATGAAAAAATTATTGAGGAGAACCTTAGCAGTTACAGGCTGTGTAGCCATGATGGCATCCATGGCGGCATGCGGTGCGAAGCCTGGGACACAGACGGAATCAGCACAGACGGAATCAGCACAGACAGAATCAGCACAGACGGAAGCGGCGACACAGGCAGAAACAACGGCACAAACAGAAACATCTGCACAGGCAGAAACGGAAGGAGATGCGATGACAATGAATTATGGGAACATGAAGGATGTTAGCATAAAAATGGAGCCAATCGAACTCACGGATGAATGGGATAAGGTTTTTCCGCTCAGTGATGAAGTAAACCATAGAAAGGTAACATTTGTTAATCATTTCGGTATTACTCTGGCTGCGGATCTTTACGAACCGAAAGAATATACGGGAAAGCTTCCGGCCATTGCGGTCTGTGGTCCTTTTGGCGCAGTGAAGGAGCAGAGTTCCGGGCTTTATGCACAGGAACTAGCAAAAAGAGGATTTCTGGCTATCTCATTTGACCCTTCTTTTACAGGAGAGAGTGCTGGATATCCAAGGGATTTCAATTCTCCGGATATTAATGTTGAAGATTACCAGGCGGCTGTTGATTTTCTTTCCATACAGGAAAATGTTGATTCTGAAAAAATTGGAATTATCGGTATCTGCGGCTGGGGTGGCATGGCAGTGCAGACTGCAGCACTTGATACAAGAATAAAAGCAACGGCAGCAATGACGATGTATGATATGAGCAGAAATACGGCGCTGGGATATTTTGATTCTGTGGATGAAGATGGAAGATACGAGGCCCGTGCAGCTTACAATCATCAAAGAACAGAGGACTATAAAAACGGTTTTTACACAATGGGAGGAGGACTTCCCGAAGAGGCTCCGGAAGAAGCGCCTCAATATGTGAAAGATTATGTTGCATATTACAAGACCGGGCGCGGTTATCATCCCCGTTCCGTCAATGCAAATAATGGCTGGGCGGCAACTGCCAGCGGTTCTCTGATGAATATGCGGCTGTTTGAATATGCTCCGGAAATCCGCAGTGCTGTTCTGCTTGTACACGGGGAAGAAGCACATTCTCTTATGTATAGCCAGGAAGCATATAAGCTGTTACAGGGAGATAATAAGGAGCTGATGATTATCCCCGGCGCTTCCCATACAGATTTATACGATCGGATGGACATCATCCCATTTGATAAATTGGAAACATTCTTTCATGACGCATTTGCACAGTAGTTACGGATTATACTGGAAGCGGTTAATTCAAAAGCAGTAATGCCAGATTCCAGGTAGAACGGTGAGCATATCAATAAAAATCCTCCTATGCTAAAATGAGAATGGTGTCGCAAGCCAAACTCAAGCACAGGAGGAGGTCCAAATGGACAATGGAAGCTTATCACATACTCGTTGGAAATGCCTTGTAAGTAATGAAAGGTGTGAAGCGGTGGAACAATGCGGGTAAGTGGAAGTCATAGCAGGAGCAGTGTGTATAAATCATGTACATTTAAGCGTAGCAATCGCGCAGAAGATAAGTATTTCGAATTTTATGGGAAATCTGAAAGGAAAAAGTACACTCATGTTATACGACAGACACCCCGAATTGCAAAGTAAGTGGAAAAAGTATTTTGGGCACGAGGGAATTAAATGGAAATAGTTGGTGATATTACCGATGAAGCAGTACCGAAGTATACAAAAGCGCAGGCAGAAGAGTCACGAAAAGAAGATTCGAGAGGTACGGCTTTATAGCGGACCAGTAACGGTGCTTGCGACACGCCCTTTGGGGAGAGCAGTAAGATAGCCCTTTTGGGGCTAATGGCAAACCACCAGTTGAACGGGTGGTTGCTGACTTAGATAACGGAACTTACAGACAACCACACGAACCAGTATATGGCCACTTATCCGGCCAGACACAAACAGAAAACCAGACCTATGAATAAATTATGGAAAAAGTTCATCTATGGAACGGCGTTGATTATGGCCTTCACCCTAATCCTTTCCCTTGCAGTGAACTCAAAGATTGTAGGGAAATACTACCTGCGCAGTCAAAAACATTATATCCAGGACATTGGAAGTCAGCTGATTACCCTTTTGGAAAGCGGTACAACGCCGGAAACTGCTGTCAGGATCCTGGAAGAACAGGAAAAGGTCCTGATTGTATATTCAGGCAACACATCGGACAGTGAAGCCCTCAGCAATGAACTGCGCGAACAGTTCCGGAAAAAGGGATTAGGCTTCCAGAAGTTCTGGCTTTGGGAACAGGATTACCAGGATGCGGTGGAACACGGCATGAAGCTGCGCCTTTATCAGCAGGAAAAACTGAAGTATGGGATTCTGGCTGAGTATATGTTTACGGATAAAGGCATGTTCGCCATTGCCGCGGTGGTTCCCAATACCGAGGAAACCGTTGGCATCTTGAATCAGTTCCTGATTATCCTTCTGTCCATTTCATCCGTGGTTGCAGTAGTCCTCATGTATATCCTGGTGAGGCACATTACCAACCCATTAAAGGAGATGGAGGAGTTTTCACGCAGGATTACCGGGCAGGATTATGGCAGCAGGCTGGTAATCCGTACCAATGATGAACTGGAGACAGTGGCCGGCAGTATGAACCGCATGAGCCAAAGTATTAAGGAATATCAGGACATGCTGCTTGGGAAGAACCGGCAGATGGAGGCGCTGCTGGACAATGTGGCCCATGACCTGAAGACGCCCATCTCGCTGATTGGCACCTATGCGTCAGGGATACAGGATGGGCTGGATGACGGGACATTTTTAGACACCATTATCCGCCAGAATGCGAAAATGGCCCGGCTCACAGAACAGTTATTGGGGTTGTCACGGATTGGGCAGAAGGAATATCCGGAAGAGACCATTGCCCTTGACCGCCTGTTACAGGAACAGGTTGAGGAACAGAGGATATCTGCTGTTCAGAGAAAGCTGGAGCTTTCCGCATCAATAGAACCGAATCAGCATATCAGGGGAAATGCAGAACTTGTTTCAACTATTTTCTCTAACCTACTGTCCAATGCAATTAAATATGCGGCAGAGTCCGGGCCTGGTATTGAAATATGTCTGTATGGAAATGACGCTGGCTGTCATTTTACCATATCCAACCAGATGCAGGCAGAGAATCTGGATTTAGACAGAATATGGGAACCATTCTATGTCGGGGAGTCCTCCCGCAATCAAAATCTGTCCGGTACCGGATTGGGACTGCCTATTGTTAAAAAGATTGCAGAACAATGCGGTTATGGGATAAATTGTGCCGCAGAAGACGGGAGAATAAAATTTACGGTTATTTTTTAAAACCTGATTTTGTCAAATGAATGTAACATCCCCTTATTATACTGGGTCTGAAGTATAAAAATGATAAGGAGATTGACATGACAAAACCAGGTTTTTTATTCCGGGGTGCATGCATGCTTTTTGCGGTATGCCTGACCGGGTGCGGGATTCATAATCCCATTGCAGACAGTAAGGGGGCGGATGCGGCGAAGGTGCCCGCCGTCCTTCGGGAACAGGAAGAAGCTTCTGATTTTGGGGAAGCCATTGGCATGGCATTTGAGTATGAGGTGGATTCGGAAACATTTGCGATTGAACTGTTTACAGCGGATGGTTCAGTGCGGGCAGCTTTACCGCTTCAGGAGAGGGTGGTGGAAGATTACCGGAAAAGGGACGAGGAAGTCTCATGGCGGTATCAGGAAGATGGGATTGCTGTCTCCGTTACCCCTGAAGACGATTACCTCAGTGTTACGATTACTTCGGAGACAGACAGTGACAACGCCTTTACATGGCCGGAAATATCTGCGGACAGCTATTATTTCCCATTTGGTGAGGGAAAGCGGGTTCCGGCAGATGATTCGGTCTGGAAGGATTATCTGGCGGGGCAGATAGGCCAGCCCAATCTGGCAGGACAATCCAATCCTTCTGCCAAGGAATTTTCCGTCCTTGAACAGTTTTCCATGCCTTTTTGGATATCATCCGCTGGAGATTACGCGGTCCTGTTCATCATGGAAGACCCATTCCACACGAAAATAGGTTTCAGACAAAATCCGGATTTGACCTTTTCACTGAATAATGGGTTTCCGGCTATTGATACGGACAGGACAAAGCGGTTCCGCATCTATCTTACGGACAATGACCCTGTCTCTGCGGCGAAGCTCTACCGTAAGTATGTGAAGGAAACGGACCGGTTTGTCACATTGGAACAAAAGGCAGAATCTAATCCAATGATAAGGAAGCTTTACGGCGCACCATTCATATATCTTTGGGGCGAGCGGCTCATTTCCCCCGAGGACGTGAACTGGCCGGCCTTCCGTACCGCAATAGGGTCGCCGTTCATGAATTACCTTATATCATTTTCATCCCAGGTGGAGAATGGAAATGAAATCAAAGCGGCCCTGGATGAAATCCAATCCCAGGATTATGTTGCGGACTACCAGAAACATCTGGTATGCAATTATCTCAGCGGAGTATTGAAACTGCCGGAATTCTATTGGCAGCTGTCTTCACTGCCTTATGAATCGTCCTACACACCATCCACCGCCCCGTCCACTGTACCCTCCGATGCACCGTCCGCCCTCCGGCATGCATTTACCACATCCTCCCCTGAATTGGCATCGCTTCTGGCCCCGGGATATGAAAACCTGAACGAATCCAATCAAATCCAGGTTAACAAATATATCCTGTCCGCAAACCTTCCGGATGTATTCGGCAAACCTTCCGGTTGGATGGACCAGGATACGGTGGGACTGATACGGCAGATGAAGGATTCCGGCATCAGCCAGGCGTGGATTGGGCTTAACAGCTGGGAACAGGCATATGCGAAACCGGAACTTGTGGAGGAGGCGGTAAACCAGGGCTACCTGATTGGCAGCTATGATTCCTATCACTCCATACATGAACCTGGCAGTGAGCAGTGGATAACGGCCGCATTTGAGGATACATCCCTGTATGACCGGGCAGCGGTGGAGGATAGGAACGGAGAGAAGATAAAGGGATTTAAGGGTGTGGGGCGCAAGCTGAATCCGGTCCTGTCACTTCCTGCTGTCGTGGAACGGATGCTGGATATCATGGGAAATGGACTTCCGTTTAATTCCTGGTTTATTGACTGTGATGCTACCGGGGAGATTTATGATGATTATACACCGGACCATATTACCACGCAGCAGCAGGACCTGGAGGCACGGCTGGAACGGATGGCATATATCCGTGATACCTATGGTATGGTCATCGGCTCTGAGGGCGGCCATGATTTTGCGGCTTCTACCATTGCATTTGCACATGGGATTGAGATGCAGAGCTTTTCGTGGATGGATGACGATATGAAGGAAAACAGGGACAGTGAATATTTTATAGGGAAATACTATAATCCGGACGGTGGGGTGGCGGAGCATTTCTCCAGACGGATTCCCGTAAAAAGCAGATATCAGACACTGTTCACAGACCCCAGGTTTGATGTGCCTCTATTTAAACTGGTCTATAATGACTCCGTGATTACCAGCTATCATTGGGACTGGTCAACCTTCAAAATCAAAGACCAGACCGGAACACGCATGCTGCGGGAAGTCCTTTATAATGTTCCGCCCCTTTATCATCTGGACACCGTCCAGTGGGAGAAATATAAGGACGATATAGTAAGACATAATGCGGTATGGTCCGAATTCAGCCGGAATGCTGTCACACGGGAAATGACCGGTTTTCAATATCTGAAGGAAGACGGTTCCGTGCAGATGACGGAGTATGGGGATAAGATACAGGCAGCGGCTAATTTTAATGATGGACCTTTTATATACGGAAATCAGGAGATTCCGGGAAAGTCGGTTTTAATCAGGATGGATGGGAAGGAAACGGTTTATACACCAAAAACAGCGCCGGATAATTCGTGAAGATAATGTTGGGTAACCCATAAAGCCAGCGTTGGATGATTCATGAAGACAGGATGGAATTCATCCTATTCCCATGAATTTAAGGATGATATAAGATTATCCTTTTCTTTCCAGTGTTTTTGCGGTAAAGTAGATAAAAAAGCACCCCATTGCATATGGTAAGATTTTGGATTGCATTTCATTTTAAGATATGGGTTAAGGATGGATTACTTTACCAAGACCGGAACGGACGGTACAGAAAGATAATCCATATCCGCCTGAATGTATTTCCGGTTCTGACACAGGTATGTGTGCAGGGGACGATTGACGGTTGCTTTCCGTTCCCTGCATGTCCCGTTTTATACATTTCAATATAATGCAAAGTGAGGTGTGCATGGGGCGGGAAGGAATCGGGAAACACATCTGGGCAAAGGGAGACAGGGATAGGTAAAGGAGGTGGCTTTATGGCTGGATATATAATGACACATAGTGATGTTGACTCTCTTACATATTGCGTAAAGACAGGAACATACAGCACCAATCTCAGTGCACCAAAGGGAAATTGGATGACGCATCACGAAGGGACATTTGCTGATTATCTTAGCATGAAACCCGGTGACAGCATTTATTTTTTTATTAAGAGGAAAATATACGGTATTGGGAAACTGATTGAAATTAATTCAGAGTGCAGGTTTTTAAATTATGTTGGTGCGGACCGGCCGGTTGATTATTCAAAGAAAAACTATGGGGAACTGGAACCGCTATTGGACGAAGGAACTGCCAATAACCGCTGTTTGTGTGTGTTTGAGCCAGCGCCTCTGTTCTTTTTAAACGGAGTGGATATGGATGATGCTTTAAACAGCAATCCGGACAGGTTCCGCATGCTGCGGGCAATGTGGAAGGTTTCATTTATTAAAGTGGATGATGATGAGAATCAGGCATTGATGGATATTATTTTAAAAAGAAATGAAGAAAACCTGCTTCGTAATGAAAATGCATATCCATATTCTGATACATTACATAATCAGATCAGGGAAAAATACAGAACAGTACAGGCTGACAGCGGATAACATACTTCTTTCATGTGCAAAAGGAAATAAGATTAATCATGAGATGGCGATTGAAGCCGCACTGTGTGAATTGCTGTCAGAAGATAACAGCACACCAATGGGAAAGTGGGATTATATTTCCCATCAGGTG
The DNA here is from genome assembly GCF_022440595.1 of Enterocloster sp. OA13. NCBI lineage: Bacteria > Bacillati > Bacillota > Clostridia > Lachnospirales > Lachnospiraceae > Enterocloster > Enterocloster sp. OA13. The sequence goes on from NZ_JAKNTF010000001.1 coordinate 848,729, forward strand.
GTTGCCTCACCGTTTAAGGCGATTGATTATATGGATAAAATGGATATATTCGGGTACAGGTATATTCCAGGATACAGGACGAAATCCAGGTATCTTGTAGTGGAGATAAAAAAGGACGAGGCAACGGATGATGTCATTGGACAGATAATGAAATATGTGGATTGGATTCAGGGAGAATATGCGTACGGTGACTATTCCATGATTGAGGCATATGTAGTGGCGTCAGGTTTTTCAGATTCCGTCAGACGGAAAAAAGACCGGGAATGTGTAAGATACTATACAAAAGGCTGTCGGCCTGCCATATCATGTATCTGGTCATCCGTGAAATTGATTCAATATGAATTCATTGACAATAAACTCAGGTTGAGGGAGGTATGAAGTGCGGATAACATCAGATATTGCCCGCTACCATGCCATAATTTCACATAAGAACAATGAAAACGGGAATCCCTATACTGCAAAGGATAACCATCAGGGACCGGTTACAAGATGATTTTCACTGACAGGCATCAGGAACTCTCCTATGCCAAGAAAGCGGTAGTCTATGGGGGTAAAAGATTGAATACTGAAGCCGCTGGAACGGATCTGAGCTGGAGCCAATCACACGGAAGACGGTATTTCAACAGCTTTTATAGGAAGAATACAGGGGAGAATCCCAGGAACTATCTGACCGATATAAGGATGAAGGGAGCCGTAAAGCTGCTTAATAACACGGATGATAAGGCAAATGAGGCGGCTAAGGCTGTGGGGTATAAGAATGTACGCCGGATTAATGAGGATTTTAAAGGGAAGTAATAGCAGAACCCAAGCAAATACAGGAAACCCAGCGGGAGAAGCAGGGCACAAAGGCAGGGGACGGATGGGAAATGCAGCACGCTGGAGGAACCAAAGTGCTAAAACTCAGGGTGCCGGAGGACAACGGATTTCCGAACCATGCTCCAATGCCATACAATTTACCTCCGGGTGTTCCAACGCCATTCAATCTGGTGCCGTCCGTTTCCTCCTCACGTCCATCTCCATTCTATCAGCCATCATGCTTCCAGTAATCACGCTGTCCGCCTGCTCCGCCCGGATGACACTATCCGGTGAAGGCGGTGCGGTCCATAAACCGTATACCGGACTGGCTGTCAGCTCAGATGGGATTTCCAATCCGGTCAAACTCCGCCTGGTATACTCCGCCAGCGACCTTAAATGGAAAAGAGTGGTTGAGGACACGGCAGAGGCGTTCATGAGGGAAAATGAGGATATAGAGGTGGAGCTTTACAGTATGCCGGAAAATAAGTGCCAATCCCACCTTGAGTCCCTGAAAATACTGGCGGCCCAAAAGGAATTCTTTGATATTGTGGAAATACAGGAAACCTCCACCCTGGTTGCCGCAGGGCTTCTGGCGCCGGTTCCGGAGGGAGTTTCTGCCCTGGTGGAAAATCCGGGAATATATGAAGGGGTGTGTTATGGTGTACCCCGGTATGCCACGACGCTGGGAATCATTTACAATAAAGATATATTTGTTGGACTGGGGCTGTCTGAACCTGACACATATGAGGATTTCCTCCAAATCTGCCAACAGGTAAAGGATGCAGGCCGCAACCCCCTGGCCCTGGGGGCAGCCGATGTGCGGCATATGGAATACTGGGCAGATTACCTGTTCAGGAATTATATGGTTACAGAGGGCGGAGAAGTGCAGTGGACTGCCAAACGCACCCGGCAGATGCTTGCCGATTACCGGAATCTTGGGGCACAGGATTATATAAACCCGGAATACCGCAATGCTTCCGACATTAGGACAGCCCAGGAACTGTCATCGGGGAAGGCCGCCATGGTGTACGCAGGTCCCTGGATGCTGTCACGGATTGAGGACCTGAATCCGCAGATACATCTGGGATTTTTCTTCCTGCCCGGCAAAGACGGGATTACCTATGCGGTACAGGACCGCAATGTGGAATGGGGGATATCCACGGCCACGGCCCGGGATAAGGAGAAGATGGAGGCGGCGGAACGTTTCCTGAAATTTTATTATTCAGAAGGAATCTATGAAAATATACTGGCCGCCATGGATGGGGACCCGGTGACCGTGCGCCCTGTCAACCGATTACATATGCAAAACCAGGCAATCATGGAGTCGGCCTATTCCACCAATCCGGTACGCACCGGGATAATGATGGAAAATGCCGAGGTCCCCGATGGATTTGCCGCCTGCTTTGCCCAACGGCTGGTGGATACCCTTTGGGGTGAGGAGAGTACGTCCTATCTGGCGGATGACCTGACCCGTATATGGGAGAGGGAGGCGCCATGATACAGACAAGGAGAAATGTTTTTTACCGCCTGACCCTGGCCTTCATCTTTGGCGGGCTGGTGCCGCTGCTGATTGCTGGTACCATGCTGTTTTACAGGTTTAAGGGAGATATGGAACAGGTCATACTGGATGACATGGGCCGGACGGTCGGCTGCGCGGTCCGTGGTGCGCGGGAAATGGTGGACGGGAGCAGCAGTCTCACCAAGCACATGTATGACATTTACACAGAGGATGGCAGACTCCTTTACCAGCTGCTTAAGGATAAGTCCATGGCAGACCAGGAGAAACGCATCCAGATGGCCTTGTTCCTTGGAGAAATGCTGGAGGAGGACAGCAGGATCCGCACCGCCTCATTTGTGGATAGGGAAGGCAGGATATATTATGCCACCAGGAACATGCAGAAGGCGCTGGATGAAACTGCTTTCCGGCAATGGATATCGCAGGAAGGGTACAGCAGTGAGGCTTTTTCAGCGCTTCCCACCCATGCGGACAGTTATTTCCCAGATTCCGGGAACCGGGTCTTAACCTTCCGCAGAAGTTACCAGGACCTGACATCCTTTAAGACCATTGGAATCAGTTTGGGAAACCTCTATCTGGACGTGGACGTTGGAAAGCTGTCTTCGGCGCTTTGGGATATGGGGGTGGGGGAAAATGGAACATTTTCCATCATTGACAAAAATGGAATCTGCATTTACAGCATGGATGGTTCTGAGATAGGAAAGCCGTTGGAACGTATGGTTCCTTACCTGTCTTCCATGACGGAAACAAGGGGATACCTGACTGATGCAAGGCAGCATGTGGTTTATGAACGGATGGACGGCTGTGGCTGGATTGTGGCGGCCCAGGTGGGGAGGGACGCTGTCATGAGCAGCCTTAACGGCACCGTACAGAGTATCGTGGCGTTTTTAAGCGGTACTTTCCTGGTGCTGCTTTGCCTGTATTCCTACTCTGCGAAACACATATGGAGGACAGTGGGGCTGCTGGAACATGAGGAAAATGAAAACGCCGGAATAGTGGAAAGCCTGTCACGGCAGGTGGAATACCTGAGCAGCGGCGGCAGCATGGTTCCGCTGAAAAAGGAAATCGGGAACATACGGGATTATTTCTATATCATGGGGATTCAGCATGAAAACAGGATTCAGCTGGAAGTCAGTGCGGATGAGGATGTAATGGACGCATCCATCATCAGGATGAGCCTGCAGCCTGTTGTGGAAAATGCGGTCAGGCACGGTTTATTACCCAAGAAGGGAGACGGCACCGTGAGTATTGAGGCCCGCCGCAAGGACAGCATCCTGGAGGTCACTGTCATGGATGATGGCGTGGGGATGACAGAGGAAACACTTACGGCCCTTAATGCCGGCCCGGACCAGGATGGGACGGATGTACAGACCGGTGATAAGGGGCTGGATACTGGAATCAGGAATGTCCATGACAGGATACGCAGGACCTTCGGACCAGGATATGGGCTGAAAATCATGAGTAATGAGGGGAAGGGGACGGTTGTGGTATTCTGTCTGCCGTTCATACCGGGCAAGGCGGAGCCGGAGGAAGAGGGGAACGCGCAGCAGGGGTCAGATGGGACTTCTTCTGACAGGATATGTGAATAAGGGATAATGGCATTGTTAAGGTTGTATCAAAGCAATCTTTCTGCTAAAATAAACCCATGGAATCATTTCCGGAATCTATCAAACAAGCAGGGGAGAAAAAGCAATGGACTATAAGATAATCGTATTGGATTTAGACGGTACGCTGACCAACCGGGACAAAATCATCACGCCCAGGACCAGGGACGCCTTAATGGAGGCCCAGGAAGCGGGCAATATCGTGGTTCTGGCTTCCGGACGCCCAACGCCCGGCGTGGAGCCGCTGGCAAAGGAACTGGAGATGGACCGTTTCGGAAGCTATATATTATCCTATAACGGGGGGATGATAACCAATTGCAGGACAGGAGAGACTGTATTTTCATCCCTCCTTCCGCTGGAGTCCAATCAGAAAATCATCGGGCTGGCGGAAGAGCACCGTGTGGATATCCTTACCTATGAGGGGGAGGAGGTCATCACCAACAACAAGGAATGTCCTTATGCAACCGCTGAATCCAACATCAACCATCTTCCGCTGCGCCAGGTGGATGACATGAAGTCCTATGTGGATTTTCAGGTACCCAAGTTCATCATGCTGGATGACGGGGATTACCTGGTGACCGTGGAGCCGAAGGTGAAGGCTGCGATGGGCCGTGATTTCAGCGTATACCGTTCCGAGGAATATTTCCTTGAAATCATGCCAAAGGGCATAGATAAGGCACAGTCCCTGGCCCGCCTCCTGGACATCCTTGGCCTGAAGAAGGAGCAGATGATTGCCTGCGGGGACGGATACAATGACCTGACCATGATTAAGTACGCAGGTCTTGGGGTGGCCATGGAAAATGCAGTTCTGCCTGTGAGGAATGCGGCGGATTATGTGACGGCTTCCAACAATCATGACGGCGTCGGCCTGGTGGTGGAGAAATTCATGCTGGGACGCGGGCAGGATGTGCTGTGAGTGGACGGATACATGCCGGTAATCCGGCAGACATACAATGCACACGGTGAAACTTTACATTGAAAAAGTGTTATCATGTATGGACTTTCAAACTTTAATATGTTAAAATGAGTGGGTATGAGGCTTATGGCCTGTCCGGATGGTATCCAGGCATGCCAAAGGCCTGTGTCCCTTGATGCAGGGACATTGATTCCACAACTACATGCGGTCGGGGGAGAGTGTGAACCGCATAAATTATAAGGAGAGAGAACCAGGACATGAACAAAAAGATTAAAACGGACGCAGTGGATCATTTATTTGATGCCATACTGACACTAAAGAATCCAGAGGAGTGTTATAAGTTCTTCGAGGACGTGTGTACGATTAATGAACTTTTGTCACTTTCACAGCGCTATGAGGTTGCCAAGATGCTGAGGGAAGGCAAGACCTATCTGGAGATTGCGGAGAAAACAGGGGCATCCACGGCAACCATCAGCCGTGTGAACCGCTCTCTGAACTACGGAAGCGACGGATATGATATGGTGTTTTCAAGGCTTCAGGTAGAAAGTGTTGTTCCGGAAAAGGAAGACGGCAGATAAGTAAGCGGAAGATGAGTAAACGGAAGCAGGGAAATGGACCAGCCTGTCAGCGGTGATGGGCTGCAATGTAAAAAAGCAGATAATATAATATATAAAACGTATATCCCGGCATATCAACCAATATGCCGGGATATACGTTTTTAAATTCCGGATAGCTGTTCCCAAACACGCCATGGATTACACCATGAATCACTTCTTCCGCGGAGGCGTTGTCTCCCCGCGCAGCTGGTCCGCAATCATCTCAATCATCTGCGTCTTCAGATAGACATCAAAGGACAGTTCACATATAAATGCAAAGAGCTGCAGGTATTCCTTATCTTCCTCATCCACCGGAACGTCCTGGAAGGTTTTACGGGAGCGGGTGAATTTGCCGGTCACGTCTTTCATCAGGTTACCCATCTCACCCTTTTCCAGGGTAAATACCTCTGTATAGATATCTTCCAAGGACAGGGGGGAATCCTTGCCGGTAAAATGTCTGGATGTGATGGGGCGGAACAGTTCCTCAATATCATTAAAGGATAACAGGCTCTTAAAGTAATAGATGAATATCAGCATGAGCATGTGGTCCTTGGAATACTTCTTCTTCACGGGCGGGGGAAGCAGGTTATTCTTGGCATAGTTGTTAATCATGGTCTTGGTCAGCACCTTATCCTCAGGATGGCGCCGCATATCCTTTAAATGGCCTTCCATGAAGGTGGTAACCTGGTCCATATATAAATCAATATCAGGTATTTCTTCCGGCTTAACATGGGACAGACTTCCCAAATAGGCCAGCAGATCCCGAACACGTTCTTCATTTGTCTTCATCTGTCAGTCACCTCTGTCTTTGAAATCACATTGCTATATCTATTATATAGTATTGAATACTAGATGACAAGGGGCAAATGTAAGAACATGGCAAAATACTTTGACAGTAGCAGAAACCGCCATATTATGATATATTGTATGTCAGAGGAATTTGCAATCAAATCGAAAGGAATAAGTATGCGGGACGATATTTGCAGGGAAGCAAAACAATTGATTCAGAGTGTGATGGAAGGCTATATATCGGGCAACCCGGAGATACTGGCCGGATTACTTACATATTGTTCACCGGACGTGCTTGTCATTGGAACGGGACGGCATGAGTTCTACCTGGGCCTGGAGGCATTGACGGAAGGAATGAGGAAGGACCAGGAGGAGGCGGACGGAATCAGCTTTGTCATCAGGGAGGCCTGGTATGAGGCAAAGCTGATTACGGAAAACAGCTGTGTTGTCTATGGGGAATTCAAGGCCCAGGAAAAGGATACGGACGGGAAGGAAGTCATCATTGACATGGATACAAGAATCACGGCCGGGCTTCACCGGGATGACAACGGACGGCTTGTCATTGACAGCCTGCACCAGTCCGTGCCTTATATCTACCAGCAGGAGGGCGAGTACTATCCCAAGACCATTGCGGACCAGGCAGCTGCAGCCCTGGAACGGACCGCCATCCTTGAGAAGACCATACAGCTGGATTCCCTGACCGGCCTGTACAACAGGAAGTATACGGAAATGCACATCACCAGGCTTTTGACCAAGGACCATGAAAGCGGCCTGATGTTCGTCATTGATATGGATGATTTTAAGAAGGTCAATGATACCCATGGCCATCTTAAAGGGGATGAGCTACTGAAGGAAGTGGCGGCAGTGCTTATGGACTTTGTCCCGCCCTCCGCCATTGCAGGCAGGATAGGAGGCGATGAGTTCATGATTTTCCTGCCAGGCTCCACAGAAAGGGAGCAGGGGGAAAGGGAAGCCCGCACCCTGATCCAGTCCATCAGCCGAATCCTCCTGAGGATGGGACTGGACCAGAGCTGTTCCATCGGCATCACACAGATAAGCCGGGACAGCGGGACATTTGACAGCGCCTACCGGAAAGCGGATGAAGCCCTGTACCGTGCCAAGACCAGCGGCAAGAACATGTTCTGCTGGTGGGAAGGGCACGGGGAAGAAGGGGAGACCGGGGACTGCGCAGATAAGGGATGCGGGAACGGTGAAGAAGGAAAATGCAGGGACGGCGGAGAAGGAGTCGTGCAGAAGGAACCGTAGGGTTTTAAAGTTGCACGATGGGGCCAGGAATGGTATACTTATACATCTGACACATTGAATGAAGAAATAAAGGCGGTACATAAAATATGAGTATTTACGATACATTAAACCCCATGCAGAAAGAGGCTGTATTTCACACCGAAGGTCCTCTTTTAATCCTGGCCGGAGCAGGATCCGGCAAGACCAGGGTGCTGACGCACCGGGTGGCCTACCTGATTGATGAGAAGGACGTGAACCCCTGGAATATACTGGCCATTACATTTACCAACAAGGCGGCAGGGGAGATGAGGGAGCGTGTGGACCAGCTGGTAGGCTTTGGGGCTGAGAGCATATGGGTGAGCACCTTCCATTCCACCTGCGTAAGGATCCTGCGCAGGCACATTGAATGCCTGGGATACACCACCAGCTTCTCCATCTACGACAGTGATGACCAGAAGACATTGATGAAGCAGGTATTTAAGAGTCTGGACGTGGATACAAAGCAGTTTAAGGAGCGCTCCGTGCTGGGCGTGATATCCTCGGCCAAGGATAAGCTGATCATGCCAGAGGAGTTCCTTCTGAACGCAGGGCAGGATTTCCGCCAGAAAAAGGTGGGGGAGATATACAGGGAGTACCAGAAGCAGTTAAAGAAGAACAATGCCCTGGATTTTGACGATCTGATTGTCAAGACCGTGGAACTGTTCCAGAATAATGCCGAGGTGCTGAACTATTATCAGGAGCGGTTTAAATACATCATGGTGGATGAGTACCAGGACACCAACCAGGCCCAGTTCAAGCTGGTGAACCTGCTTGCGGATAAGTACAGGAATCTCTGTGTGGTAGGTGACGATGACCAGTCCATTTACCGGTTCCGCGGGGCCGATATAGAGAATATCCTGAGTTTTGAGTCAGCATTTCCGGGTGCAAAGGTCATTAAGCTGGAGGAGAATTACCGCTCCACCCAGAACATCCTCAATGCGGCAAACGGCGTTATCCGCCACAACCGCGGAAGGAAGGATAAGACCCTGTGGACAGCCAATGGGGAAGGGAATCTGATCCGGTTCAAGCAGTTTGACATGGCCAGGGATGAGGCGGATTATGTGGCCAGACAGATACGGGACAGTGAATTTGCCTATCAGGACCAGGCCGTGCTCTACAGGACCAATGCCCAGTCCCGTCTCATAGAGGAACGGTGCATTTTCTATAACGTGCCTTACCGTCTGGTGGGAGGCGTGAACTTCTACCAGCGGAGGGAAATCAAAGACATCCTGGCCTACCTTAAGACAATTGCCAACGGTGTGGATGACCTGGCTGTGCTGAGGATCATCAATGTTCCAAAGCGCGGCATCGGCGCGACCACTATGGGCAAGGTGACTGCGTTTGCATCCGAGCACGGCATGAGTCTCTATGGGGCGCTGAAGGAAGCGCGCCAGGTTCCGGGGCTGGGTAAGGCCGCGGAGAAAATCCTGAAGTTCGTGGGGCAGATGGAGAGCTTCAGGGCCAGGGCTGAATCAGAGGATTTTTCCATCCGGAACCTGATTGAAGGGATTATGGATGAGACCGGTTACCAGCAGGAACTGGAGGCAGAGGGCGAGATTGAGGCCCAGACACGTCTTGAGAACATCGAGGAACTGGTGAACAAGGCGGTAAGCTATGAGGAGGACAGCGAACACCCCACCCTGGACGAATTCCTGGAACAGGTGGCGCTGGTGGCTGATATCGACAGCATGGATGAGTCCGAGGACCGTGTGACCCTTATGACGCTCCACAGCGCCAAAGGCCTGGAGTTTCCCAAGGTATACCTGGTGGGGATGGAGGACGGCCTGTTCCCCAGCATGATGTCCATTAATTCAGATGACAGGACGGACCTGGAGGAGGAGCGGCGTCTGTGCTACGTTGGCATTACCAGGGCGAAGAAGGAACTGGTGCTGACCTCGGCCAGACAGCGCATGGTCAACGGAGAGACAAGATACTGCAAGCCCAGCCGGTTCCTGGAGGAAGTGCCTGCAGAATTATTGGATGAAGAACGCCTGGAGCCGGTGTTTGGAAGCTATGGCGGCCGCGGCAACGGTGCAGGACAGGGAAATGCCTCAGGCTTTGGAAGCAGTGCGGGCGATGCAGGACTTCCATGGAACCAGTCTGTGGCATCGGGACGTACAAGCACATTCGGCAAGGGCTATAATGCCTATGCGTCGAAGACGGCGTCGCCATTTGACGGGTTTGACAGCGGGACTGCCGGACCGGGCAGCGGGGCAGGATCTGGCGGCGGCGTTGGGACAGGCAGTGGGGCAGGATCTGGCGGCGGCAGTGGGACAGGCAGTGGGGCTGTGTTTGGCGGCCGTGCCGGAGGAGCTGGATATGGCGGAGGTGCCGGATATGGCGGAGGTGCTGGCTACGGCGGAGGCACGGGCTATGGCGGGAATGCCGGCTATGCCGGAGGCGCTGGCTATGGCGGAAGTGCGGGTCATGGCGGGCCCGGTGGGAAACCGGCTTTTGGCAAGGCATTTACGGTTGAAAAGCCTGCTTCCCTGAACTACAGTGAGGGAGACAGGGTAAAGCATGTTAAGTTCGGGGAGGGAACCGTCAAGTCCATAAAGGACGGCGGGAAGGACTATGAAGTAACGGTTGAATTTGACACGGCTGGTCAGAAGAAGATGTTCGCATCTTTTGCAAAGTTAAAAAAAATATAGGATGGCTGGTTAAAAATTCAAGAAATTGGGATAGTAAAAAAGGGACTTCCATGGTATAATAATTAAAAATATGTATCTGAGCTTATTGCTTGCATATAAGAAAGGACGTGGACCGGATGAACAGGTTTGACAGAGACAGATTCGATGCAATGGGAAAAGAGGCATTAAGCCGTGTAGAAGAACTGATGAATTCCAGCAGAATCAATGAACTGCTTCACAAAAGAGAGGAAGATGAGAAGAAGAAAAACTGTATCCTTTGGGTACTGGCCATCATCGGCGCCGTAGCAGCCGTGGCAGGTATTGCATATGCAGTGTACCGCTTCTTTACACCGGATTATCTGGAAGATTTTGAAGACGACTTTGACGATGATTTTGACGATGACTTCTTTGAAGATGAGGAGCCGGAGGAGAAAAAGACTGAGAAGTCTGAATAGAGATTACGGATTTAGGAAGGACCGTCCCCTGTGGGATGGTCCTTTTTTCGGGGAATGGAGGAAGTGTTTGGAGGTTTGGAAACGGGGAGTGAATATTCAAAATTACTGCATCCCTGAAATGATTTCTCTGACCGTGACATCCGGATGTTTATACCGGTTCCGTTTTTGGGTGGCTGATTTCCACTGGATTGCTTTTTGGGGGCAGCAATTGATACACGCAACGCAGTGTTCACATTGATGCTGGAATTCCAATGCTCCGTTTTTTAAGATTATATTGTGATTGGGGCATATGTTTTGGCAGATACCGCATTGTATGCATGTATCGTCAACATGAAACCCCTGGTCATGATTGACCTTAATATCTGTATATATTTTGTAGAATAATTTGTCTGCGGCCGAATAACGGAAGGGGGAATTGCTGATTCCTGCAGCTATTTCACTGGCGGCCAGTTCAGCCAGCCTGGCGGCCTCTTTTAATCTTTTTCCTGCAAGATGGATTCTTGGATTATATTCCTCCACGAAATTTGCAACTGCTTTGATTTCCCTGCCATAATCCAGCTTCAAATCCTTTTTTGCCAACAATCTGTCTACCTGGCCCAGTACCCCGCCATGCAGTTCACCATAGGTGGGGACCGCAAAAATATATGGGGAATCCCGGCTCACGCGCAGTTTATCTATGAATTCCCCCACGGTCCGGGGAACACCCCAGAAATAGGTTGGGAAGACCAGGCCTATTTTATCTGCTGTGCAGATGGTTCCTTTGTATTTCACCATGGGCAGCATCTCTGCCCCCAGCTTCTGTGATATGATTGCGGCTGTCTTCAGGCTGTTTCCGGTTGCCGAAAAGTAATAAATGACTGTTTTCATGCTGGCTCTCCTCCTGCTGCGCAGGGCGTTTTTGATGATTTAATCCCATGCGATAGCCTGATTATAGCATAGTACGATGAAAATAAAAGTACTTAGATTTTTTGCTGTACATTGCTTTATTGTAGTACTGGCTGTATAATTAGCCTGAAATGAGGTGATTTCAATGAAAAAGGAAACGGGTGTTCCTGAACGCTGTGCAACTATCTCTGCAGTACAGAAAATCCTTGGGGGAAAATGGAAGCTGGAGATTCTGTATTACATAGGTTTTCAGGATATTCAGAGATTTGGGGAGCTGCGCCGCCATATTGGAGGGATTTCCGAGTCATCACTGACAACACAGCTGCGCGAACTTGAGGCTGATGGATTTATCCACAGACATGATTATAAAGAAATCCCGCCTAAAGTAGAGTATTCCCTGACTGAACTTGGGAAAAGCTTTATGCCAGTAATGGAATATGTGAAGGCATGGGGGGAGGAGAATCTGGGGAAATGATAGGCATGAGGGGAGGAGAATACGGGGAAATGACAGGCATGAGGGAGGCTTTGTGTGAAGTTTGAGTTAGTTTATGTGCGGGGGAATGGGGGACTTTCTTTTTTTGGTAATGGTCGTGATAGGATGCGGGGGAGCGATAGGCTGGATATGATGATAGGATGCGGGGAGCGATAGGCTGGATATGATGATAGGATGTGGCGATAGCTTGGATAGGATGATATGGTGTGGTTATTGACTGGATATGATGATTTGAATGTGGCCATTGACCGGATATGATAACTTGATGTGTATTTAAGGACATGATATAATGAGACGATGAAAAAATGGAAGATACATGTGATATTATGGCAGGGGTATCATAATAGCAGGAGTATCATAATAGCAGGGGTATCATAATAGCAGGAGTATCATAGTGTCAGGAGTATCATGACAGAAACGGAGATAATAGAATGAAAAAAGGCGAGATTTACGAAGGCATTGTCGAAAAAATAGATTTTCCAAATAAAGGAATACTTATGATAGATGGGGAACGCGTGGTGGTAAAAAATGCAGTTCCGGGACAGAAAATCCAATGTGTGGTTACAAAGAGGAGGAAAGGTAAAACCGAGGCAAGGGCGCTGGAGGTTTTGGAGCGTTCGCCTTTGGAACTGCCGGAGAATGCATGTCCCCACTTTGGCCTGTGCGGCGGCTGCATTTACCAGAGCCTGCCTTATGAAGCACAGCTGAAAATCAAGGAGGAACAGGTAAAATCCCTTTTAGACGGCGTGGTGGAACCGGATAGCTATGAGTTTATGGGAATCAAGGCCAGCCCCCTGGAAAAGGGATATCGCAACAAAATGGAGTTCTCCTTTGGCGATGAGGTAAAGGATGGACCGCTGGCGCTGGGAATGCACAGGCGGGGAAGCTTTTATGATATTGTTACAACACCGGACTGCCAGATTGTACATCCGGATTTTTGCAGGGTTCTGGTGGCTACGAAGGAATATTTCGAGGAACTTGGGACTGCATTTTATAAAAAGCTACAGCACAAGGGGTATCTGCGTCATCTGCTGGTACGCCGGGCAGTGAAGACAGGAGAAATCCTGGTGGATCTGGTTACCAGTACCCAGAGGGAGTATCTGGGCGGCAGGGATGAGGCGGCTGTGTTATCCGGGTGGAAGGAACGCCTGCTGGCCCTGCCTGTTGACGGCCGGTTTGCAGGAATCCTCCACACGGAAAATGATTCCCTGGCCGATGTGGTACAGAGTGATGCAACCCATGTTCTTTATGGACAGGACTTTTTTTACGAGGAACTGCTGGGGCTTCGGTTCAGGATATCCCCATTTTCCTTTTTCCAGACCAACTCCATGGGGGCAGAGGTGCTGTATGATACGGCCCGCGGCTTTGTAGGGGAGACAAAGGATAAGGTGGTGTTTGACCTTTACAGCGGCACAGGGACCATTGCCCAGATACTGGCGCCCGTGGCTAAAAAGGTTGTGGGTGTGGAAATCGTGGAGGAAGCGGTAGAAGCCGCAAAGGTGAACGCCAGACTCAATGGACTGGATAACTGCGAATTCGTGGCAGGGGATGTTCTGAAGGTGATTGATGACCTGGAGGATAAGCCGGACCTGATTGTCGTGGATCCGCCAAGGGATGGAATCCATCCAAAGGCATTGGGGAAGATAATTGAATTTGGGGTGGACAGGATTGTGTATATTTCATGTAAGCCAACCAGCCTGGTGAGGGATTTGGTGGTGCTGCAGGAGAGAGGATATAGGGTGGAGAAGGTTTGTGCGGTGGATATGTTTCCGGGGACGGGGAATGTCGAAGTGGTGATAATGATGTCACTTGTGGAGTGAGGTGGAAATTTAGATAGATAAACACAATATGTTATGGTTTTTCAGATGAAGAAGCATGTTTAACCACTATACGTTATGGCTTTTGAGTGGAATAACAGTGAAAATCAGCCGATTTCCAGCTGTGAATTTAAGGGTAAAAACGCATAAGAGTAGATGAGATTCCCTGGTTTGGGTAGTGAACCAGGGGATTTTCTATTACTCGTAACGCTGTATAGGAAGGGAAGGCGGCAAGGCGGGCTTTCACGGAGCAGAAAAAGTCCAAAAGCAGGACAAGGACCAGTGGAAAGCACCAGGCCAAATACGCCCTGGCAGATATCATGGTATGCGGGGAGTGCGGTCATTACTTTAGGAGGGTCACCTGGACAAACCGTCAGGGTCGGAAAGTACCGGTATGGAGGTGCAGTAGCCGTTTGGAAAACGAGACACAATTCTGCCATAATTCCCCGACCATATCGGAACGGGACATACAGGGAAGCATCATGAAGGCCATACGGACTTTATTGCCGGAGGAAAAAGGGCAGGATGAAATATTAAAGGAAAGGATGCTGGACAATGTTGCTATCTTTTATGAAGCCTATACCTATGAGCAGCTGGAACGGATTCTGGTGGGACTATCTGCTAGGTTGAAGTATTATGAAGGGTTAGACGCATCAGACCTGGCACCTGATAAAATACGTGTTCAAAAGAAGATGGTTATCATTCAGGAGGAAATCAGAAGCATTGCAGGGGCGTATGAAAAAAATAAAACTGTACCATAAGATTTGCAGGGATAACCTGCTTCAAGAAGTAGAGCAGGCGGTTGCAAGCCATTATTGAGTATAATGAAGCGATGGTACGCAGGCTGATAAACAAGATAGAAATAAGATCAAAGGATAGATACGATATGACCCTAAAATCCGGTCAGGTGATGGAAATCTCAATGTAAGGATGTACATAGGAGAATGAACCATAGGGAATGATGACCGGTATCCTGGCACAGGATATCGGAGCTGATAGGAGAACGGGAATCTGGTATTGAATTAATCTGTTTGGCTGAAAACCTTCAGATGTATGCTGAGGTTTTTATTGTTGGCAGATGATTTAAATGAACCATCGGCAATAACAACTGTTTTTTATATAAATAAATGGTACAATATACTCAAGAAAAAATATAATTATTATAAGAGGGGGATATATTATGGAGAATACAGATATTGAAATTTTAATTGAAAAAATTAGCAGTTTAATTGAGAATCTAGATACATATGTTGCCAGTTTATCTAATCAATCCATATCCTGGATAGAGATTGGCACATTAGGCGTAGCTCTTTTGGCAGTTGCAGCTACTTTTGTTTCTATTTACGGGACTATTAAATGTGATAAAAAGAACCGTGAAGCAAACGAAAATATAGCTAGGCAATTACAAGCCTCAGAAGATAAACGTGCAGAAGCAGCGATTGATGCAAACTTAACTGCCAGTGCCCGTATTGAATGGATAGAAAGAGTTCGTCAAGCAACAGCAGAATTAATAACAGCATGCTACAGGTATATTGAATCGAAAGAAATCGAGCAAATAAATAAAAATTTAGAAACTGTACAGGAAAAAAAGTCCTTATTTGTTTTGTATTTTGGACCAGACAATGATGGTTCAAATGAAGTAATGGCCTGTGATTTGTATGATAAAAAAACGAATAAAGGTAAAAATGATAAAATAGTTTTATTTGTGGATGATTTATATAATGAAATGGTGAGCTACCATTTTAATCGTATAAGTGCTGATAGGTGTAGAAAGGAACTTGCGAAATGTAGTGAATGTGAGTATATGAATAATGAGGGGGAGCGGGAGTCGTACTTATGCCAAAAGGATGAATATACATATTATAATAAAGAAGATTGTGAAAGGATGAAGAGAGAGCAAAGTGAAGGTTTGGAATGCTATAATAAAAATATGCTATTTGCTTCAACACACATTCAAAACCTAAGTGAAATTATGCGGATATATGGTAAAATTGAATGGAATAGGGCAAAACAGGGAAAGTAAGGACAAATTTTCTGTTATAGTAAGAAATTGAAAAGAATATTCCGAAATTTCTGAAAGCGATTAATGGCGACTATATGATACCAGACAGTGAAAACATGGAGTTTCGGGGAGATGAGGAAGTCATCGCGGAATACAGTTTTTGTTTCCATGACACAAGCGAATCAGAGGCATAGAGTTTTGTAAAATATATTATTCATGAGACAGAGTATAAATTCAATAAGGAAAGTTATAAGTTGGAAGCATAGGAATCCATGTAAAAAGATTGGGTATGAGCTGACTCGATGGAATGAAACAGCATATTTGGGGATAGGGTAATGTGAGAAAAGGAAATTATTGAAAAGCGGTCAACCTCTTTTGTTATCAGGAAAGCAGGGGGATGGCTGAAGCTGCTATCCTCGCTAGAAGAACAGGATGAGGCATTTGCTGTCTTAGATGCAATGGAATCGGGTGGTGGTATCGTCCGTTGGCAATTTGCCTGATTATATCTGTGGAACTGTTTTAACCAGTCAAACTTTAGCTGAATTATCGTTTCTGTCGAGGCGTATGGAGTGGACGAGTGAGATTGAAACGTCTTTATTTAACGGAGCGCTTGCAATTATGTGACTTAATACGAAACAAACAAATGTTCCCTCGAGGTTTGCGCAATAGAGATTAAACCGATATAATAGGGAGAGGGAGGCTGTGAGATGATTCGGTTATTTGAATTTATGGATTTAGATAAGATTATGAACATATGGTTGCAGGAAAATTTGGAAGTCCATTCTTTTATAGAATGTAAGTATGCCCAGAAGCATACAGATACTTGATTTCACGGAACAGTGTGTGAAATATGATGTGCCATTCTGGTTTAATCAGACTGGAGCAAGATTCAAAAAGGAGGATAAAGTGTATTTGATAGATTGGAAGAATCAAATGAGTCAAGCGCAGAAAGCCAGGGTGAATTATAGATACTGAAAGCTACATTCTCGTCTTGATATTGATAAAATAGTTTAAGATATAAATGCATTAAGAACGTGTGTATTTATTGAATAATTAATGCTAAGATATATATGGGCAACTTAAGGCAAAGACGGATATGGGTTCGTATATTTTTAAGGATATAGTGTATTGCAATGACTACTAACGATTTTTGCAAAATGGTTTTTCCAAATCAAGAAGAAATAATTAAGAATCGCTGTATTTTGTGATAGTAGTATTAAGAAGCTATTTTTGAATTAAAGATGGAAAACATTAATATTGATTATGATATATGGGAAAATCAGACTTTCGAATAATACATAAAGCTGGAGATAAAGATGGATAGAAGAGGGATTAAATGGTCAAAAGAGGAAACTATATTAGCATTTGATTTATATTGTAAGATGTCATTTGGAAAAATATCTTCAACTAACAAGGAGATAATTGAGTTGGCTACTCTTTTAGAACGTTCACCAGGTTCAGTAGCTTTAAAGATGCATAATTTGGCACACTTTGATCCAGAATTGCAAAAAAGAAATGTTACAGCAATGGCTCATGGAAGCAAGCTGGATAAGGAAGTATGGGGGGAGTTTAGTAATGATTGGGAAGAATTATCGTTTCAGGCCAGAAAGATATTGGCAAGAAAAAAAGAAGAAGCGGTTGAGGGTATTTTAGCAGATGCTGAAATTCAGACGTTACCAGAGGGGAAAGCAAAAGACCAGATAGTTCGGAACCGGATTGGGCAACATTTTTTTAGAATGGCTGTATTGAACTCTTATGATAATAGGTGTTGTATTACTGGCCTGGCTATTCCTGATTTGCTTATAGCCAGCCACATAAAACCATGGAAAGATTCAGATAGTAAAACAGAAAGAACAAATCCTATGAATGGATTATCCTTAAATGCTTTACATGATAAAGCATTTGATAAAGGATTAATCAGTATCACGACCGACTATAGAGTTATTATTTCATCAGCTTTGAAACATTCACTAAAGGGTAATAATATGGAAGATTGGTTATTGGAATTTGCGGGAAAAAAATTAAAATGCCAAGTAAATTTGCTCCTGATAAGCGTTTTTTAGAGTACCATAATGATGTTATATTCCAAAAGTAAGTAGGATGAAATAGTGAAATTACAAAATAAGATGGATTATCTTTAGTGGGAGGAGAAAAATTTACATATAAGGTAACAAATATATTATAAGCATGGAAAGTTGATTTTTTTCTGACTAAATATCATGAAATGAGGAATAGCTAAATATAAAGTTTAAAAATTTTTTGAAATCTAAAAATTAAAATGAATTATTAGGTTGATTAAAGCGTTTATGGTGATTGACAAAAGGATATAGTTGGAAGGGAAAGATATGAAAATTTATTCATCACTTACTGTTTTTTCAACATTGGATGTTGAAAAGACGGCTGAATTTTATAATAAGAAGCTAGGCTTTAGACGAGTTGACTATTTGCAGTCACAGGAACCACATATTTGTCTTTATCGTTCTTCTGTAGAGGTAGTCCTCATACAGGCAAGTAATGGGCAACGGGCAATTCCGAATCGAGAACTATACGGTTATGGTGAGGATGCTTATTTTATAACAGATGCACAGCAGGAACTGCAGGATGAGTTTGAAGCAGCTGGTGTGGAAATTATTGAGCGCGTTCATATAACAGATTGCCATAACCTTGAATTTTCGATATGTGATAGCGATGGGAGAAAAATTATATTCGGAATGAAGCAGTGGCTGACTGTTGAAGATAAAATATGGCAAGAGCTTTATTCTCGTGCAAAAAATTTAACTGATGATAAAAAACTATCTGATTTTATTCGGGTGGGTGGTGTAGCTGCCGCAATTATGACGGATAAAGGGAACATCTATACCGGTGTTTGCATTGATGCCGTATCTTCTCTTGGGATGTGCGCCGAAAGAAATGCAATGGTCAATATGATAACAAACGGCGAAAGCAAAATCAGTAAGATTGTCGTAGTTAAGGAAAATGGAACCGTAGATGTGCCGTGTAAAGCCTGTCATGGGTATATGATGCAGCTTGACAGGGACAGTAGGAATATAGAGATATTGATAGATGCTGAAATGTGGAAAACAGTAATGCTTGGTGATTTGACATCATACTGGTGCGGAGATAAGCAGTAATGAAAGACAAGTATATCATTAAATTACGGCTTTCGGCAAGACACAGCCACATTTTGCAGAAGTCTTTTTGTATACTCAAGCCATGTCGCAACTTGTTGTTTAATGTCAAAAGCATAAATTATAAGAAGGTTGATGATTAACTAACAAGGGAGCGGAATGCTGATACGTCATCAAAAACAATGCAACAAGAAATGTTGAAACCTGTTGTTTGCTGTCGAAAAAATATAAATTTTCAATGGTTTAAGAAAATGCTGTATATAAGTATCAATAGAATATAGGGTATGATTGATCAGGATGATGGTTTGAAAAAAATTGAGGTCAATATACAGAACGAAAATGTGTGGTCACTATCCTGAAGCAAACAGCCGAATTATTCTAGCGAGATAAGTTGATAAGCTCAACAGATATAAAAAAGCACCTGTGAAAAAGGAAAATTAGAACGTGACTCAAAGACACTTATATTGATTTCTAAAGTAACTATAATAAAACGTGGGAGGAAGATTGTTTATGCCAAAAAAGAAGAATGATATTACAATACACAGCTCTGCCGCGGAGTATTTGACTTATGTGGCTTCAGTAGGGGATAGCAACGATAGTTTTGAAATGCGTTATGAGGATGAGAATATCTGGCTGACACAAAAAATGCTTGCGACTTTATATGATGTGGATGTGCGGACAATCAATGAACATATTAAAAAAATTTATACAGATGACGAACTGGCGCAGGAGTCAACTATCCGGAAATTCCGGATAGTTCAAACAGAAGGTTCTCGTCAAGTGAATCGCGAAGTGATTCATTATAATCTTCAGATGATTATTGCAGTCGGCTTTAAAGTTAACAACGACCGCGCTGTAAGATTTCGCAAATGGGCAGGTCAGATCGTTAAGGATTACACAATTCAAGGTTGGACGATGGACAAAGAGCGCCTGAAAAAAGGGCATATGTTCACCGATGAGTATTTTGAACGTCAGTTGGATTATATTCGTGAGATACGCCTGTCCGAGCGCAAGTTTTATCAGAAGGTTACTGATTTATATGCCACAGCGTTTGATTATGATAAAGACGCTAAGACTACACGGCAGTTTTTTAAAATGGTGCAGAATAAGATGCATTGGGCTGTACATCGGCATACAGCAGCAGAATTGATTGTAGAGCGTGCTAATGCAGAAAAAGAACATATGGGCCTGACAACATGGGAATCAGCGCCAGATGGGAAAATTGTCAAAGCAGATGTTACCGTTGCTAAGAATTATCTGAGCGAAAAGGAAATGTCCTATTTACAGAGAATCGTTTCACTGTATCTCGACTATGCGGAGTTACAGGCAGAACGAAGAATACCAATGAGTATGGAGGACTGGGCAAAGCGCCTTGATGGATTCCTGGAGTTTAACGGGAACGAGTTGTTGATGGGGCCGGGAAAAGTCAGTGCAGAACAGGCAAAGCTTCATGCAGGGACTGAGTTTGAAAAATATCGTATTGTTCAGGATCGTTTATTTATTTCAGACTATGATAAGTATTTGTTAGAATTAGAACATCAAGCGGATCAAAATGACGCTTAAAGATAATTATGTCGTTTCCGTTAAGGGAGAAGTATGTCCTCCTGCCATCATTATTATCCACTCAACAAATGTGGAGGTGGTGACATTGATGTCACTTGTGGAGTGATAAGAAAATGGGAATAAATACCACAATATATTGTGGTTTTGAGACGAAAAACGGACCTGAAATGACAAAAAAACAGCTGTGTTTCTGAACCATGAAAATAGCGGTTTTAATGATATCATCTGATTTGAGACTGATAGGAACGCGGTATTTCCCTAAAACCTGCATGAAGAATGGATGAGCTGTATGATAAGATATAGAATTAAAAAAAGATAAAAATTGTTGGTTATCGGGATGATAACCAGCAATTTTCAAAAAGCAGTATGATATTGGGAAATGGTTGATGAGGTTGAAGTAGGCAGATATGCTGCCATTATGGTTTAACTGGTATGGTCTGAAGATTAAATTATAATGGGGAATACTGAGATTTCCTGGGGGAATGATGACGGAATTCGCTGTCAATCAATGATTACTAACCGGTTAATCTGTGATATACTGTAAGTTATACAGGTACAAGGAAGGGGTGAACCTATGGATTATGAGAGAATTGTTCAGAAAAGGAATCGGTATCAGGCAGTAAGGGATTCCATTCCGGAACTTACCCTGCAAAGCTATGAGAAGGCATTTGAGATAGAATATACCCATAACTCCACAGCGATTGAAGGTAATACACTGACCCTTATAGAAACCAAGGTTTTGCTGGAAGATGGGATTTCCATTGGGGGCAAACACCTCCGGGAACTTTATGAGGCAGTGAATCATCAGAAGGCATACCGTTATGTGAAGGAGTGCATTGCAAAAGAACTGCCGTTGAATGAAAGAATCATCAAAGATATCCACGCTATATTGATGGAGAATATATTTGTGGGAGGTATCTACCGAGATGTTGATGTATATATATCGGGTGCACAACATACGCCTCCATCCCCCAATGAAATGTACTCCCAGGTCAAGGATTTTTATGCGGACCTTACATGGAAGGGCAGGGAGCTGAACCAGATTGAACTTGCAGCCTGGACACATGCGGAGTTTGTGCGCATACATCCGTTCCCGGATGGAAACGGCAGGACATCCCGGTTGCTTATGAACTATCAGTTGATGGCAAATGGATTTCCTGCTATTTCGATAGCAAAGGAAAACAGGCTGGAATATTTCAATGCATTGGAAGCATATGCTGTAGAAGGGAACTTAGCCCCATTTGCAGAGATGGTTGCCAATCTGACAGTGCATCAACTGGACTGTTATCTGGAGATGGCAGGAGCGGGGCAGGAGATGGGACAGTTCCCATGCATATAGGAAAAATTAAACAATGATGGTGTTGCGCTGGATGCAGGGATGTGTCTGGCGCTTTTTAAATACCAAAATTCTGGTTGTTATATGGTTGGAAGATTCGTTGATAAAGATAGGTGGAATTAAGTGGTCAGCTTAAGGGAAATCCCCCGGTTTGAGTAGCAAAACGGAGGATTCCTGCTTTGAAGATGATTCGGGAGAGATCCTAAAGGTAAGTGAACGCAGATGGCAGATAGAGACCTGTTTCCGGATCATGAAGACGGATTTTGCCGCAAGACCTGTGTATGTACAAAGGGAGGACCGCATCAAAGCCCACTTCCTCATCTGTTTTTTAGCATTACTCGTTTACCGGTGTCTGGAGAACAGGCTTAATAAACGTTACACCTGCGGGGAAATCCTTTCTGCCCTAAGAGGCTTTGCCTTTGCGGATGTACAGGGACAGGGTTTTATCCCTATATACGAATCCACGGAATTGACAGATGGACTGCACAAAATAAGCGGTTTTGAAACCGACTATGAATTCCTCACCAAAAGCAGGATGAGAGAAATCCAGAAAATGAGCAAAAGAAGACAAGCTAGTTAAAATTCCTTAACGCTTCCTAAAAACAGGAAAAAGACTATATATCAAAACGGAACAACACCGCTGTAAAACCCTGATAGAATGGGCATTATAGCGGTGTTTTGTTAAAATGACTGTCAAAGACGGGAATTATATCATTTGTGTGGTGCATTTTCAATCCTACTCATATAATAATTGAGTTACCAGAAATAGTGGCTGCATTTAGGAACCCAGCAAAAAAATGGGTATCTTTTTCAATTGGGTTCTATGCATGTTGAAGTATCCACAGATGTACCTGCCAGATGAATTTATGTGGACAACGCGCCATATTTATCTTTGTTTCACGTACGTTTCTCCGGAGCTATACACCGTCATTTTAGGTTTAACAATTGATAAGATACAGTAATTTTCCTAAAATCTTTGCTTATGCTATATTGGAGACAGGATGTGAGGGCGCAAAATGAAGAAAAACCGGCCTCAGAAATCGATATCACTTGAAGGATTACTGAAAGGGCTTAGGGAGCAGAATGAATATCAGGCAAGGATTATATCTATGCAGGAAGAAAACCATCAGTCTTCAAAATAAGCAGAACGAGGAACTGGCCAAAAGCAGTTATTGTTATCAGGGATCCCTTCGAAAGAAACCAGATGAAATCAGTCCAGAGGTGGAAAATCTAATCCAATGTGATTTCAGGGCATCCAGGCCAAACATCAAGTGGATTACGGATACCACAGGGTTTTCGATTCCAGATGAGGAATTAGATTAACATCTACACTGGTACAATGAAACCTGTATTAAGCTATCTTTAGGTGGAACGAGTCCGCTAAACTGTAGGAGCAGTCTGGGGGAACAGCTTAGGTCCAACATTGTGTCCACAGCCCCTGAGGAAAGAAAAGTAGAATTTAAAAAAGAACAAATGTTCTTTTCGGCCTTGCAAAATAGATACTGGTCCGATATAATAGAGGGACAGGGAGGCGGAGGAATGATTCGATTATTTGAATTTCGGGATTTAGACAAGATTATGAACATATGGTTACAGGGAAATCTGGAGGCCCATTCTTTTATAGATGCAGGGTATTGGGAGAAAAATTTCGATTCCGTAAAATCAGTGTTGCCCAATGCGGAGGTATATGTGTACGAGGAGGATGGAGAAGTCCTGGGATTCATCGGTATGGATGCGGATTACATTGAAGGGATTTTTGTGGCGGCAGGACACAAGGGGCAGGGAATTGGCCATCAGCTGATTGGAGCAGTGAAACAGAAGAAGCGGCTGTCCCTGCATGTGTTTGAAAAGAATACCGGAGCGATGTCCTTTTATCTGGCAGAGGGGTTCAAGGTATGGGAGAAGATGACAGAAAAAGAAACTGGCGAGACGGAATGCCTGATGGTCTATGAAGACGGACAATAAGGGGTTGATGTGAGCGCGGGTACTCCTGGAATGTTTGGTTGAGGAAACCGGAGGTAGTGGTATGGCGACCTGGAATCCATGGCATGGATGTAAAAAAATCAGCCCAGGCTGTGCGAATTGCTATGTTTATCGGAGGGATGCTGAATTTGGTAAGGATAGCAGTATTGTAACCCGTACCTCCAGCTTTGATATGCCGGTTAAATGTAACCGCAGGAATGAATATAAGCTGCAGCTGAAGGGTGAGGATGTGTACACATGCATGACTTCTGATTTTTTTCTGGATGAAGCAGATGCATGGCGCCCGGAGGCATGGGATATCATCCGCCGGCGGGGGAATCTGCACTTTGTTATTATTACCAAACGTATCCATCGGTTTGCAGTGGGATTGCCGGAAGACTGGGGAAGCGGATATGAGAATGTGACCATCTGCTGTACCTGTGAGAATCAGGACCGGGCCGATTACCGCCTCCCTGTTTTTCTGGATTTGCCAATCAAACACCGGACAATCATTCATGAGCCAATGCTGGAACAGATTGATATCCGGAAGTATTTGGCTACAGGGAAGATAGAAGGGGTAACCTGCGGCGGGGAATCCGGACCGGAGGCAAGAATCTGTGACTTTGCCTGGATACTTGATTCCATGGAGCAGTGTGTGGAATATGATGTGCCTTTCTGGTTTAAGCAGACCGGGGCAAGGTTCAAGAAGGGGAATAAATTGTATTTGATAGACCGGAAGGATCAGATGAGCCAGGCGCAGAAGGCCGGGTTAAATTATAAATACGGATGAACAAAATAGCTGCCCAATGGACTGTCAAGGTTGTGGCGCAGTTTTTCCTGTGTCACAGTGTACACCACAAATGAAAAAGCATTTATGAGGAAAGCATTTTCGTGGCGATTATCCCGCGCTTCCTACTTGTGGTGCTTTGCAAAATATGCTATACTACGCAAGAAATGATATCCGTATAGGGCGGGGGCAGTTTATATCTTTAATGATATTAAAGTCAGCCACCTTTGGTGGTTAGAACTGGAAATGTAAGCCTATACACACGTTTTGTGTGCGTGGGCTTATTTTTTTCGCCATGCCGCCTGATAGATAGGAAGGGATATAGACAATGGCAACGACTTTTTTTACTGCAGTTCTATCATTTGTAAGCACCAACATCGACGATATTTTTGTACTGATGATACTTTATGCACAGGTATTGGATTCCAAGAGGGTCATACAGATAATTGCCGGCCAGTATTTCGGAATCGGGTGTCTTTGCGCTTTGGGAACATTGGGGGCATTGGGTACACAGATCATCCTTCCACAGTATGTTGGGCTTTTGGGGTTCCTGCCGCTGCTCCTTGGTATCCGCTCTTGGAGGGACTGCCGATGCAGACAGGATAAATCAGAAACAGAAACGCAGAACAAGACTCAAATCAATTTTTTTAGCGTTACCCTGCTGACAATAGCGAATGGGGCAGATAATATCGGGGTATATGTCCCTTTATTCAGCGGATATACCCACGCAGATTTTATGATTACGCTATCTGTTTTTGCAGTGATGATTGCCTTATGGTGTTATCTTGGGTTCCGGCTTGCAAGTTACCCATATATTAAGAAAAAAATCACCCATTACCAACATATCCTTGTCCCGCTTGTATTGATTGCCTTGGGGATAAGCATTCTTGCAAAGAATTATCTCTTCTGAGGATATCTCAACAACAAAAGAGGGATTCCCCCTGCCAGGAGCAATGCCTACGTTTGTTGTTAACCAATCGCTATACGGCCTGCAATTTCCATGTGGGTTTGTTGCCTCAGGCGGCAGCTTGCTATGACAAGCTCGGGTTTCATGTTCATTCTGTTTTGGTGGATGGTTTGATGAGACAGATAGGATGTGAAGCAGTGACTCTTTTATGGCGGATGTTAAAGAACTTTGATATTGTAGTCAATGTTAAAATCTCAGGTATGTAGTCCATGCGGGCTGCGCTGGAGTGGATTCAGATATTTGGATACACGTAGAATTTATCGTGCCGATGATTGGTAAGGATTAATCATAACGAAAGATGAGCCGTTGTGCAGCGTAAAGCCATCGAAGTAAAGATTTAGTGAAATACAGAGTAAGCTCTGATGTTAAGAATAAAGTTATTAGTATAAACGATGAGGGTTTCCAGCTGATATTAATTGAGTTAAGACTATATTTCTTATCTAAGGTTTCTTATCTAAGGATGTAAATGGCATCTTCAAATCTTCATATCTATGATATAATTTTAGAACAGGAGGAGAGATGAAAGCGGTTTATTGATGTTACTTGTGGAGATGAGACGGAAAATCATTCTGGAATGGGAAAATCCGTTTATAATGTTATTCAGAAGAGTTGCGTTGACTGTTTGCTAAACTGTATCAGGCAGCCATTTACAGCCAGTCTGGAGATGCAGGCCCATGAGGCCGGGATTGGGTTGAGGATGGATTATAAAAAATGACAGTCTTTCTTAGACAAGGAATCTGTTTCCATAAGGATGGAAGTATGCTTGTGGCGTTCCATTTTAGAAATGTCCTTTTCCAAATTGACATATACATTAAATTTGTTGGACTGTGTGAACTAAATGTAAAACAGGAGATTAGATAATCAAAAGTAATATAGAAAATGCAGAGCAAGTTGATATTGTTACGGTGTAGCAGATTAAAAGAAGTTTGTGATATTATATATTGCAGTCTTTTAGATAAGGTAATTAAGGTGTCAAACGAATGGTAGGACGGTACGATGAAAGAAAATTTATGAGAGGGACATTTCACATGAAAAAGTACAAAATTTATAAGCATATCGGCAGCCTATCGCAAGTAAACAATGGGTGGATAAAGGAACTCAATCTTATTTCGTGGGATGATAGGGAGCCTGTTTATGACATACGGACCTGGAATGATGGACATACAGAATATGGAAAAGGAGTAACAATTACGGCAGGGCAAATGGCAATACTAAAAACCCTGCTTAATGAAATGGAGGTATTCTAACCCCCCATTTATAGGGACGCTGGACAGAGAGGAGACCTGGAAGGTGATAAGAAGCAAAATGCTATATTCTGATTTAAAAAGTATGTTGAGGGAATATAATTGGGATGACGGATTTGAAGTACCAAAAGAAATCCTTTCTGATTCCAACTGTGATTTGGCGTTGGCTTTAGAAATTTTTTATCTGGCTGACGGTTACAGCTATTTGGAAAAATCAGACAAGACGGCTGTTTTACAGAACTGGAATCCCTTTATCACGACTCTGTATCGTGATATACTTAATCACAAATTTCGAAAAACAGATACCCCCTTTACCAACCCGCTGAATGAGGTACAGAAATATAGATTCAGGAAAAAACAGGTTCCAGAGATTTTCCTGACAGACTTATAAGTTTATGTTTATCAGACTGACAAATCGGTATTGTAAGGGGAAACGAAGAATGAAAAAGACAGGTTTGATACCATTCATTGCTGTAACATTATGCCTGGCTGCCTGCGGAGCAGATAAAAATAACGAAGAACTGAAAGGCAGTACAACGGCTTTTGAGATTGCGGTGGATGCAAAGGAAAACGGGGAAGGGCCAATAAAAGAAAATGATAATCTATTAGATGATATTATTTATATAGGAGAGTATTTGGACAGCGATGTTGAAAATCCTAATCTTGAGATTGCCAAAGGCAGCGATGGTAAATATATAGTACAAATAGGGATTTACCGCCTGACTTCACTGGAGGACGGTGTCGGAGAACTGACTGCTGATGGCCTGCTTTTTACAGCGACAGATGCTGCAGGGAATCCAATCAGCGGCATTATTACGGGCGATGGACAGACAGCAACTGTTACTTTTACAGATTCAACATGGGAGTACCTTCCGAATGACTCATCTTTCCGGTACACAAAAGCATCTGATACCCCTGATTTGTGGAATGACTAGATTAAATGGTTTATTAGCTTGTTTTTTACCGCAGTTTTGTTATTTCCATCACTACTAAAATTAAGGACCATAGACAAGGGATATAAGACGAAATTACAAAATTCCCATTTATCGGGAGTTGCACAAAGGAGATTATTGGTATATGAAGTTTAGGGAAAAAGACATTCAGCTAACGACCGATGGAATGGGGATTGTGTTTTATTCACCTAAAACGAATACGGATATTCCTGAAGGTTATGACTTCCTTAACGAAGAATATTCAAACCCGGAAGATGTGGCAAAGCACATCAAAAAGGGGGATGTGTGGTGGGCTTTTGTACAGGGAGTAGCGGAAATTACATACTCAAGTTCAGAGCGGGATATCCAGATGAAAACCTGCTGGCAGAATTTCCTGTTGCGATTCGCTTGGGCATTGATATTCAAGACGAAAAGTTATGTGTGATTGATTTGTTCTGGTTGTCAGAGTGGGGGGCGGAGTGTCCTCTGGAACAAATTATTTCAATCGATTCGGGATATTATCATATTACTTTATGCACAAGAAAACCTGATTCAGGAAGTTGGCGCCGCGGACAGACGATATTTGTGTATTTAAACAAATTGGATTCCATGCCGGATTTGACATGGCCTGGCGTACCCTTACTGCTTCCACGGTGTGGGTAGCAAGTAACGCAGCTTCCCGTTTATCGGGGAGTTGCATAGAAAATTGAAGGGAGGAATCCTATGGGACTTATTTTATTAGTTGAAGACGAGCCGGGCGCAGTTGCACTCATGCGCCGGTACATTGAAAGCAGCTCATTTGAGCATAAACTTGCAGCATTTGCAAAGGCGGCAGAGGCTTTTTCGTATGCATCGAAAAATAAGGTAGATCTGTTCATTTTAGATATACAGCTTTTGGATTACCGGGGGACCGAACTGGCAAGGCAGCTGCGCTCCATGCCGGAGTATCGGTTTACGCCAATCCTTTTTACCACGGAGCTGGCAGGGGAGGAGTTGTCTGCCTACCGGGAAATCAAATGCTACGATTTCCTGGTAAAACCTTTCACGGAGGCTGAATTTCAAAGGACATTCCAAGCAGCTCTTGAGATGGGGGCGCAGATGCAGGCGGCTCCGGAAATCCTTCGGATTGAGCAGAAACAGTTTCTGTTCGAATATGAAATCAGAAACATCCTTTATATTGAATCGTTTGGAAAAAGGCTTTTAATCCACACGGCACAAAGTGGAGGAAGCGAGGTAACCGACCAGATTTCTGGTTACAGCCTGTTAAAGCTACTGGACATGGTGCCGCAGAACCGTTTGCTGCAATGCCATAAGAGCTTTTTAGTCAATCCGGTTCATATTTATAAAATAGACAAGGCAAACCGCCTGCTTTACTTGGAGGGGTGCAAAACAGCAGTCCCGATTGGTGAGAAATATCAGAAAGCAGTGTTTGAGCGTGGACAGCCATGATTATTTCTATCTTTTTGCAGAGTGTATTAGACGGGCTTCTCCTGTCTCTTTTAAACCTCGGGCTGCTGGGCCGGTCAAGGGGAAAGCTGGATCGGCTGATTCCGCTGCTGTTCACAGGTGTCTGCCTGCTCTCACGCCTGGGTCTTGGGGACCACGACACCGACATGGCATATGCTGTGCTCCCGGTAGATCAAATCGTATCGTTTCTGTTTTTTTTCCTCGGCGTGCTGTTATTAAACAGTTTGTGGTTTCAAAAGAGCGAGGGACATACGCTTTTCGGTACGGTTGCCGCCTTTGCGCTGTATCTCCTGCTGAGGGAACTCTGCTTATTGTTCCTGGCCCTGTGCAATCCGGCGGAGCCAGTGTGGTATCTCTATGCGGGCCGGGCGCTGTCCCTCGGCCTCTGGCTGGTGCTTTGGGGCACGGGGGCGCTCCGGTGGCTGCGGGAGAAGCTCTCGGATGGGGATCCAGTCATTTGTATGGTCTGCAGCAATACGGCCCTGCTGCTTTTGCTGCTGCTCCTCCTGTTTCGGTTTGACTTTTCTGTCATGCTCCGCTGGCTTCCGGTGACGGTGGGAGCGGTGGGGATGCTGGCGGTTTGCGACGTGATTGTCATGCTTCTTCGGCAGCACCGTGTGCAGGCCCGGCGGAGAACCGCGATGTTGGAGCAGTATCTTCCTTTGGTGGAGGAACTGATTGAACAGGTGCGGGCGCGTCAACATGACTTTAACAATCAGATGATGGCAGTTGCAGCAGCGGTTTCTGCTGCACACGATTTACAGGAAGCGCAGGAAGCTGTGACATCCCTGCTTCGGCATGTAAGGCTGGATGGCGCGGATAGGGAATTATTAAAATGTGACAGTAAAGTAATCAGCGGCCTGCTGTTTGGAAAAATGAAACAGGCCGAGTTAAAACAGGTCCGTGTGGAAGTGACGGTTGCAGGCGCGTTTCTCCGCCGCGCCTTATCTGAGGCTGACTGGGTGGAGCTGATTGCCATTTTGCTGGACAACGCCATCGAGGCCGCCTCGCCAGGAGATGTGCTGTATGCCCGGGCAATAGAGGAAGCGGACAGCCTCCGTTTTTCTGTTTTGAATCCCCACGCGGCCCTGACCAATGTGGAATTTATCCAGATGTTCCGGCGGGGCTGGTCAACAAAGGGGGAAGCCGGGCATGGATATGGCCTGTATAATGTCCGCCAGATTGTGGAACGGCATGGAGGCAAAATCATTACCGGCAACGATTGGCTCAACGGAATCCCCTATATCACCATTGGGGTATTGGTTTCATGAAAATAGAAGCATAGGATGACAGGGGTTTTATGGGCGGACCGTTTCGTTCCCATAAAACCCCTGTTTGTTCCCGCGGTCTTGTTTTTATGACGGCAGATGCTAATATAAAGGTGCAGATAAATAAAAATCAACTGGAAGGAAGTGCTGACATGCGAAACTTTATATTGGAAGGGAAGAAGATAGCCAGACCGGTCCTTGTCACAACGTGTCTCCTCACGCTGCTGACCTGTATTCTTTCCTGCACTCTTTATCGGGGGTATACCCTCCATTTTGAACTCGACCCATGGGAAATCGGCACGGAGTTTTTAAGCCTCTTGTTTCCCCTGTTTGTTACCATACCGATTTGCTGGCAGCTTTACTATGAGCGCCGGGACCGTTTTCTGACCTACACCCTGCCCCGGATCGGCAGACGCCGTTATTTGGCTATAAAGTGGGGGGCGTGTGCATTATCCGCATTTATCATTCTTGTGATACCCTATTTCATCTCCGCCCTGTTTGCGCTGTATGTCAGGGCGCCGCAGGAACTTTGGCCCATACCCAAGGGCTATGCCCACGTTTTCTCAAACCTTTACGCCAAAACGCCGGTCCTCTATGCATTATTGCTTTCCCTGTGGAAGGGGCTGCTGGGCGTCCTGACCATGACCTTTGGTTTCGTACTGGCCCTTTATGGCAGCAATGTATTCATCATCCTGACAGGCCCGTTCATCTATGTCATCTTGGAGAATTTCTTTTGGGCAATCCTTGACGCGCCGGGACTGCGCTTTGTAACAGCCTTTGAGCCTGCCAGCCTGAGCGCTCCGGCAGTCCATGCCACATCATTCATAGCGGGGCCGGCGCTGATGTGTATTGTGATGGGATTGGTGGCGTTTTATTATCAGAAGGTGAAGAAACGCTCCATTTACCAGGTGTAATCCCATGACGCGCCATTTATGTGGGAAGGCCGGCCCGGGGAGGTTTTTCCTGCTGTTTGGACTATCCCTTCTGTTCGGGCTGAGTGAACGGGTGGGCGCGCAAAGCTCACTTCCGGTTCATTTACTGGCAGTCCTGAATGACCAATACTATTTCACCTTCGCTGTGCTGCCTGTTTTCCTGTTTCTTTGTACCGGCGTGATGGAGGACGACACGCTTTTGGTGCTGACACGGTATGGGACCTATGGACGTTACTTTTTCCATAAATGGCGGGCGCTGTCAGTGATTGCAGCCTTGTTTTGGCTTGGTCAGATGGCCGCAATCCTGCTCTCCGGCCTGGGGCTTCCCTGCGCCGGAAGCTGGCCGGGAGCGTCAGAAGGTCCGTGGCGGGAGGTATTTACGCTGCTGCAAGGAATCTTCCCGTCGCCGTGGTCCGCAATCCTTTGCTGTGCCGGGCAGATACTTCTGGGGTACTGCCTGATTGCCCTGACAGCCCTTTGCCTGGGCCACTTCTGCAGCCGCGCCCTGGCGGTCAGGCTGCTCATGGCGTTTTATCTGTTGGCAGTGCTCTGGATTCAGCTGCCGGTTATGTCCCGGCCGCCCTTTGTGTTTTTGACCGGATTCAACCATTGGGTCTTTCTGCTCCACAATCTGGCCTACCCCTGGCGCCTTTTGCTGACCGCTGTGACCACGGCGGTTCTGGTGGCTGGAATGCTATGGCTTGTAACCCGAAGATGGCGATGGCGGTTTTCCGTTTCCAGGCGCGGTGGAAAAGGTCTGGCTTCTTATTACCTCAGGGGCCTGTTTGTTGGGAACAACTGGCTGCTGCTGATTGGCCTGATCCTCCTTATGACGGTTTGGACCTGGATTTCCAAGGGAGCGCCGGAGGATAGTACGGATTGGCTGATCCGCCTGTTTGCAGGACACGGCACCGGATACTTTTACCCGATGGGACTTTTGATGCTGCTGACAATGGAACTGCTTCCTCTGTGGCCCCTGGGAGTATTCTGCACCCAGGTGGCCGGGGAACGCTCCGCTTTTTTGACAGTCCGCCTGCGGCGGCGGACCGGGCTTTTGGGGGCGCTTCTTTATACCGGGCTTCTCTGGATTCTTGCGTATGGCTGTCTGCTGGCCCTTGGGGCTGTCATTCCTCCATTTCTGCTGGGCTTTTCTCCGGATATGGGGCTGACCGCAGCTGTAGTGGGGCTGAAAATTCTGGATGTTACATTTCAATTCTTAATAATCCTGTCTGCCCTCTGCGTGACGGGGCAGGCAACGGCTGGATTTGTGGCTGTCCTGCTGTTGCATTTCCTTTGTCTGCTGCCCATTTCGTGGCTCCCGGCAGGAATTTCCAGCCTGGCGCGGCTGAACCTTTTGCAGACAGGAGGAACCATCCCGGGAGCGGCTGCGGCTGTGTTACTGGCGGCCCTTTCCCTGGTCCTGATCCTCTGGCTTTACAGCCGGGGCATCAAGCTGCTGTTTAATCATTAAGGAGGATACCTATGGAACCTATTATTTCATTAAATCAAGTGAGCAAGAGTTTTTCCGGACGGCGTGTTCTGTCCGATGTATCCCTGGATATTGGGAAGGGAAGCACCGTTGGCATCGTTGGGGCCAATGGGAGTGGAAAGTCGGTCCTGTTCAATATTATCTGCGGCTTTTTAATCCCGGACAGCGGACAGGTTTATGTGAGGGGACAGGCCCTGGGCAAGGAACGAGATTTTCCTGAGGACGTGGGGGTGCTGATAAACTCCCCCGGTTTCATCGGCCTCAATACCGGATTGCAGAATCTGCGGTATCTGGCCGGGATCCGCGGCGTGGCCGGTGAGAAAGAAATCCGTTCTGCCATGCAAAAGGTAGGACTCGACCCCGAGGATAAAACAAAGGTGGAACATTATTCCCTGGGCATGAGACAAAAGCTGGGTATCGCACAGGCCATTATGGAAAATCAGGATATTTTAATTTTAGATGAACCTTTTAACACACTCGACTACAAGACCTACAATGACACGAAGGAGATTATCCGGATCCTCCAGGCAGAGGGGCGGACCATACTGATGACTTCCCACAATTATAACGATTTGGAAACACTTTGCACCCACATCTATACCATAGATGAGGGCAGACTGGGGCTTCTATCCAGTGAAGAAATGAAGAAGCAGCTTCGTGGCTGAGTAGAAGGTGTGCCATTCTGAGGCTGCAGTTGGGAAATAGACAGCGCCGGCAGATTTATCTTTATGGATTCATATATGGATGGCATTTGGACTGCAATCAGATAATACATGGCCTGCTGTATTTGGCTAAAACGCCTATATGGAATTGATTTTGAAACAAAGAACCGTCATATGGAAAGAAGCCACGGAGGAAGGAAAGGGGGCATTAAGGATAATGCCAATAACCGATTATTAATAGCCACCAGGCTCATTGTGGCGATTCTGCTGGTGGGGATGGTGATAATAATTATCCCCACCTTCCAAAGCGGATAGAAACGCAGATGAAGCGGACAAAACCATAGTGGAAACCACGGCAGGGCTGCCCGGTGTATTGGAATAGAGCGGAACCAGCCAGGAGGAGGACGAAGCTTACCAAAGCATTACGTCCTAGAGCGTGTTTGAAAATTAAAAGTTGCACAAAACATATGTTTCACTGCCCTTTTTCATGTTAAAATAAAAGAAAAAGGGGTGTTCGTTATGTTGAAGCGATATGAACTGACTGACCAGGAATGGAATCAAATTGCTCCTTTATTACCTCCTGAAAAATCGAACCGGCCTGGCCGTCCTTCTAAGGATAACCGCACGATGCTCAATGCTATGGTATGGATTGCACGCAGTGGCGCTTCCTGGCGGGATCTCCCGGAGCGTTACGGCCCTTGGGAGACGGTCTATAGCCGATTCCGTAAATGGATTGAGGATGGCTTTCTGGACAATATTTTCCATGTACTCAGTCTTGAGGCCGAATTAGAGGAGCTTAGTATGGACGCCTCCATTGTAAAAGCCCATCAGCATAGTGCCGGAGCTAAAAAAGGGGGCCAGCAAATCTGATTGGCCATAGCCGGGGCGGGGCCAGCACAAAAATCCATGCAATCGTAGATGCTTATGGATACCCAGTCTATCTACGGTTGAGCGAGGGGCAGAGGAACGATATCAATATGGCAATCCCACTGTTGGAACAAATCAGCCTGAATGGTAGCCAGGTCCTGGCTGATAGAGGATATGACAGTAATCAGCTGATTGATTATATTTATGACCACGGTGGGGAACCTACCATACCCTCCAGAAAAGGTGCCCGGTTCGAGCGTCACTGTGACTGGTGGCTTTATAAGGAAAGACATTTAGTAGAATGTTTTTTCCTAAAACTGAAGGCCTACCGAAGAATCGCGACACGTTATGATAAACTGGCCAGTACCTATCTGGGGTTCATATGCATTGCTTCAATCTTAATTTGGTTAAAATGACTAAGGATATATAATTTTCAAACACGCTCTAGGACAGTACTATATTATTTAAAAAGCATATATAAGATGAATACCACTACAATGGCTATTAAAATTATATTGGCATATGACTTTTTTTCATTATAATTTATGGGAACATAATCGTCGCTGTCACGGTGATTGGATACAGATGGCTGTTTATGATTCTTTATATCCTTTGCTTTCATTTTTGTCGGACTCATGGATTCCAGTTCTTTTTTGATTTCTTTTCGAAGGAGGAAATCATCATCAATTATATGGTTGCATTTGACACAAAATATATCTTTTTCATTGGGAAGATCGCTTCCGCAGTATGGGCATTGTTTCATAAATTATCCGGGTATGTGTTCAATATATCCCGTGTCCCCCTTTTTCACATATTATTCATTATCGACAAACTTAATGTCCATTGCAATATTAAGAGCTTCACATATCTGTAAAACCGTAGACAATTGTGGATTTGATTTTCCGAAAATCTTACTTACTGTTTGTTGGGATACATTTAAACGTGACGCAAGATCTTTCATTGGGATGTCTCTTAAGTCCATTATATGTTTAATCTCAGACAACAATTCTTTTGGGGTATTATATATCATATCCATTCTCCAATCAGCTTATAGGCTGATTATAAAACGTTTGATGCTGTTTCACAACATATAGGTTTAATGATTGTGTATTATTTTACAAATTAAGAGCTGATAAATAAGCTCACAGGGTGTATAATGCAAACGTGGAAATAAAGTAATCTTGGCCTCGGACCGGAATCGAGAATGTCAGACAACGCCTTGAAACACTGTGTGGAGGATACCTGCGGATACAGAGCGCCGCAGATAAGGGAACACGGGTAAGGATTTTCCTGAGGCTGAATAACCGGTAACCTGCAGGCGGATTAACCGGATATACCAGGGGCATCCAATTGTGCCTGATACAAGACAATCCATACAGAAAATACACAGGATTATCAGACACAATCTATTGTAGTGGTTACTCCTTTTTGATATACTTATAACAGAATTCACAACGGAGATACGAAGTAGGCAGGCCAAGCAGTTTTGTTATGAGGAGGACCAATGGATCGTTTATCAGATAGATTAAAGGGAGCAAAGCTGACACCGCAGCAGCGGAGGATAGCGGACTATTTTTTTAAAAATCAGGAACGGATCGGCAATATGTCATCCATGGATGTGGCGAAGGAAATCGGGGTCAGTGACGCGTCCATCATACGTTTTGCCAGGGCCATCGGATATCTGGGCTTTACGGATCTGAAAAATGATATATATAATTCCCTGATTGGGGAAACCAGTGCATCTGTGCGGAACATGCAGCTGTCGGAACGGTTTGATGTGCTGACGGGAAGATACCAGGAGGATGACATTCCGGGTTCCTTTGTGGAGATGATGAACTATAATATTACCAGGACCTTTCAGCAGAATTCCCTGGAGAGTTATGAAGCATTAGCTGATATGATCATCAAATCCAGGAGAAAATATGTAGTGGGGCTCAGGGGGTGTATGGGGGTTTCCAGCCACTTTACCAGACTGCTGGGATTTGCAATTAAGGGAGTGGTCCAGATGCCCGGCAGCAGTGAGACAGAAGTGGTGGGCGCGCTGCAGGATATTGATTCAGAAGATATATTCATCTTATTTTCTTTTGCACGTTATTATAAGATTGATATGTTGTTGGTGAACATGGCCAGGGAACATAAGGCCAGGATCTGTGTGGTTACGGACAGCCTGATGGCGCCCATGGTCCAATATGCGGATATTGCCCTTTTAGTGGAAACATCACATATGAGTTTCTTTAACTCCGCTATTGGGGTTGATATGATTGCTGAATACATCATAACCCTTGTGTGCCGAAAAAATAAGGATGAATATAGAAAGCGGGCAAAAGAGCGTGATACTGTGACCGAAGGATTCCGTCTGGTATTGTAAAATATATGAACGAATTGTTAACATTTTGTAGTGAGGTGACAAAACAAGCTGAATTTTCCCGGCTTGTTTTTTTTGTGTCAATCTTCTGGCACATATCTGAAATGAAAGAATTTATGTTAAAGGTCAGTACCTTATCCAATTAACAGCAGCAGTACAGCCTGTTTTGTCATCTGTCATGTTGTTGTCAGCCGACAGGGGGAGACTCCACAGCAGGGGGAGACTCCACAGCAGGGGGAGACTCCACAGCAGGGGGACTCCACAGCAGGGGGGGACTCCACAGCAGGGGGGGACTCCACAGCAGGGGGACTCCACAGCAGAGGGACTCCACACCAGCATACTACACCCTTCTTCCTTCGCCTTGCAGACGGACAAAATATTCAGTACTGTCACTATTATGAAAGACAGGATGGAGCACTGAGAAGTATAAGCAATAAAAAAGTACTCATAGAGATACGGATTGATGATGTCGTAAACACTACAAAAATTAACATTGTTAAAAAATATACTACAAACTAGATATTGACAGTAGTGCACACAACAATTATACTTATTGTACGAAATGAAAAACACACTACAAATAATCCGGATAATTGTAGAATGCACAACTTTGAAAACATAAACCCAGTTAAACAAAAGGAGATGAAGTAATGCTTATTTATTTAAGTGAGTACATACATCCGGATGCGGTCCGCTTAATCAGGCAGCGCGCAGAGATAACGGATAGTTTTGACCGTATACAGGATGTGGATGGAATCATATTACGCACCGTCCATATAGGACGGGACATCATGTCCCGGGCCGTGAACCTAAAAGTGATAGGGAAACACGGCGTGGGCTGTAATACCATAGATTTGGCCGCTGCAAAGGAATTAGGGATTCCCGTCATTAATACTCCCTTTGCCAATACCAATTCCGTAGCAGAACTGATTGTGGGGCTGATGCTGGATATAAGCAGGAATATATCGGCGTGCGATAAAAGAAGCAGGGGGGAAGGGTTTCCATGTATTGCGCCGCCGGAGATGACAGGAATTGAACTGACAGGCAAGACCGTGGGGCTTGTGGGCATGGGGAATATTGCCCGGCGTATGGGGGAAATCCTGAAAAATGGTTTCAATGCCAGACTTGTGGGGTATGATCCGTACTGTTCCAACGGGCAGGCTGATTCCTATGGGATTGAGAAGTTTGAAGATTTGGACCATATGCTGGAGGTATCGGATATTGTGAACATCAGTGTCCCGCTGACGCCTTCAACAGAAAACATGATTTCTTCAGCAAACTTTGAGCATTTCAGGAAAAATGCAATCCTGATAAATGCTGCCAGGGGAGGCGTGGTGAACGAGGATGATCTGTATCAGGCGTTAAAGGAGGGAAGGCTCAGGGCTGCTGCATGCGATGCATTTGTTGAAGAACCGCCTAATGGCAGGAATAAGCTGATGACCCTTGACAATTTCTGTGCAACCCCCCATATCGGAGCCAATACAGAGGAAGCGCTTTACCGGATGGGGATGGAGGTAGTGGAAGGGGTATTTCATGTAATTGATGGGATGGAAGTAAAAAACCGTGTGGTATGAATGAGGAGGATAAGAAAATGAACAAAACAGGATGCGTGGTTGTTAAGGATTTTAAGCGCCCGGCAAGGGAACTGGTAGAGAAGTTCGCAGGTGTGGCAGTGGCCAATCTGGATGACTGCATGAACCGTATCTCGGCGGTCCATGAGGATATATGTCCGGTTAATAAGAGCTGTCTGCTTGGTACCGCATTTACCGTAAAAGTACCGGAGGGTGATAACCTGATGTTCCATGTGGCCATGGACCTTGCAAAACCAGGGGATGTTATTGTGATTGACGCGGGAGGGGATACAAGGCGTTCCATCTTTGGGGAACTGATGGTTACATATTGCAGGAAGCGTGGGATTAATGGTATTGTAGTAGACGGGTCCATCCGGGATGCGGGCGCAATGGAGGACCTGACAGACTTTGCAGTATATGCCCGCGGTGTGACGCCTGATGGCCCTTATAAAAATGGACCAGGGGAGGTTAATACACCGGTTGTCTGCGGTGGGAGGACCGTATATCCGGGCGATATTGTCCTGGGCGATGAGGACGGCGTCATATTCATCCGCCCTTCTGAGGCAGAGGAGCTGCTGAAAAAGGTAAACGCCCTTCATGAAAATGAACTGAGGATAATTGAGACAATTGAAAAAGAGGGTACCTATATACGGCCATGGGTGGATGAGAAGATGAAATCCCTTGGTGTGGAATATGTGGAATATATGGAATTTTAAAATGGGGTAATATCAGAATATTGGGGGTAATGTTATGTTTACTACGGCAGTAAATGAATTAATGTATCTGTTTCTTTTTTTGCTTGCAGGTGTTGCGCTGCGCTCAGTGGTTAAGCCACTGCGTAAGCTGTACCTGCCGTCAGGCCTGATTGGCGGGGCGCTTGCATTGGTCATGGGACCGCAGGTACTGGGACTTATTAAAATCCCGGAAAACTGGTCCAGCATGGCGTCTCCGATGATTAATATTGTATTGACAACAACCCTTTTCGGCATATCCATCAGCCTTTCAAAGATGAAGTCCTTTGCAGGGGCAATCAGTTCCAACCTGCTGTCTTATTTTTCACAGCTTGCAGTCGGAATCCTGGCAGCATTGGGGCTTCAGAAGATATGGACAGGACTTCCGAGGGAATGGGGTGTCATGACGGTCTTTACCTACTGGGGCGGCCATGGGGCAGCAACCTCTTCGGGAACCCTGTTTGAAGAACTTGGGATAGAAGGGATGTTAAGTGTCGGGCTGATTCTTGCGACGCTGGGATTGATTGTTGCCATGGTGGTAGGAATGGTATGGGTTAACATCGGCGTCAGGAGGGGATGGGCAAGGGCATTGCCGGATGCCAAGAACAAGGAGGATGAAAGGAAGAATGACTATATACCCAGGGATAAGCAGAAACCGCTGGGGCATGCAACTGTTGCTTCTGACTCCATTAATGGCCTGGCGCTGCAGATGTGTTTTGTATTCCTCAGCATGTGGATTGGAAGCGTGATTTTCGGTGCGGTTGCAAAAGCCATCCCGGCGGCCAGCAATATCCCATCCCTTCTGTATGGTATTGTAGGCGCAATCATCGTATGGTTTGTGTTACGGAAAACCCACCTGGATAAATATGCCGATACGGACACCATAGACAATATTGGGGGAGTGGCCCTTGAAATCTGTATCTGTTCGGCAACAGCAACCCTGGACCTGAATTTTTTCGCAAACAATCTTGCGCCGATCATGATTCATATGCTGGTGGTAATCCTGCTCATGTCATTTGTGTGTATGGTCCTCATGCGCCGCTGGTTTGGTGAGGACTGGTTCCCGCTGGCATTGATGTTCTTCGGCGCGGGATGTGGGTCGACCCCGAGCGGGCTTGCTCTGGCACGATGTGTGGATCCGGATGTTAAAACCGAAAGCTGGGAAGCGTTCGGAGTGGCCCAGGGATGTTTTGTCCCTGTCACATCCACCCTGGTTGCCATACTTCCCGTAATCGCAATCAACAACATCTGGATATTGGTAGGTATCGGGACCGCCATATCGGCAGCGATGATTGCATTCAATGAATTTATTGTCAGGAAGCGGTAGTGGGGGAACTTCCACCCATCGAGTCTTTCACAGACGCGTTTGCGCAGAACCCTTTAGATGATTCATACTTCCTTCCAGCAAGGCTGTTTTCTATCCATAAAACCGTTATCCCTTGGGACAGTGCGCTCCGCGCATCAGGATGCACTGTCTGGAGGAGGCAGTTTTGGGATGGGAAACCGCCTTGTTTTTTGTGTGCGCATTTACCCGTCATCACTGCTAAAAATACATTTAAGGATATGGACGGGCAGAAACTGAAGGGAATGACCGGTTTTTATCCCATGTATGATTTTGCCGTCAAAATCGGCGCCGGTATGGGAGTAAGCTGTTCTTTTATAGGCATGGCACAGGTACTATCCAATATTCAGGCAATACCGGTGTGGTGTGATTCCCTTATACCGTTTAAATGTTTTGATAAAATAGCTTACATCGCTAAAACCACATCGATAGGCAACCTCTGTCAAGGTTAAATCAGAGGTACTTAATTCGCTGCAGGCGCGCTCAATACGATAGTAGTTCAAATAATCAATGGGGGTTCTGTGGATGATGGAATGGAAATAACTACAGAAATATTTGGGAGACATCCCGGCAATCCTGGACAATTCGTTCAGTGTCATGGCCTTCCCGTAATTACTGTCTATGTATTCCAGCACAGGTTTAAGCTGCATCATCTTCCTGGAAGATTTTGTATCATCAGCCTTATCCTGATAAAGCTTTTTCTGGTAAATGATTCCAAAGATTTCAAATAAAGTGCCCATGGTTATCAGCTCGCTTCCAGGCTCGCTGTGCTGCATGGATACGAAAAGATGGCCGATGATCCGGTGCAGGGAACGGTTGCTTTTTGTAAAATGATTCTGGACAATAATCTGATGCTTTGTAATGAGGCGGATATAAAACCGGCAGGTATCTGTGTGCATGAGAAGACGCTGGATATCAAACACAATACATTCATAAATGCAATTCTGGGGCAAACCGCCATGAATAACCCCCTCATTAATAAAAATGATATCCCCGGCTTTGGCTTCAAGCTCCTCATCGTCTAATTTTAAATAGAGGATTCCCTCCAAAATCCGGATGATTTCCAATTCTTTGTGACAGTGGAAGGGCATGTTATAACGGGGATGGTGCACGTCCACATGGTAATATTCAATAGGAAAGTCCGGGGTCCCGTGCTGCTTTTTTTCATTATAGTCCAAATAATGCATATTATCCCCTCCTTAAGATGGAAAAATGACCATAAAAACAGAGAGTTACAACGGATAGGTGGGTAAAATGACCAATAAAATGAATATCGTCATATTTTTTGCCATTATATCACAGCAAATAGCTGTATATCAATAGTATAATACAATTATGTAAAAGGAACACAAAAAATATAATAAGAGCACGGATAAATTAAAAAGAACATAATCCAAAAATAAGAAGGAGGACACACTATGGCAGCAAACAGATTGATCGGGGCTTATCCGGTCATCGGCATCAGACCCACAATAGACGGAAGACAGGGATATATGAAAGTAAGGGAATCCATGGAAGGACAGACCATGAATATGGCCAAAAGCGCGGCGGCCCTGTTTAGGGAAAACCTGTGTTACAGCAATGGGGAACCGGTAAACGTAGTGATTGCGGATTCCACCATTGGGCGGGTGGGGGAAAGCGCTGCCTGTGCGGATAAATTCCGCAGGGCCGGAGTGGATATTACCCTGACTGTGACCCCATGCTGGTGTTATGGTGCAGAGACCATGGACATGGACCCGCATACAATCAAGGGCGTGTGGGGATTTAACGGAACGGAGCGGCCCGGCGCAGTATATCTCGCCTCTGTACTGGCTACCCATGCGCAGAAGGGGCTTCCGGCTTTTGGTATCTATGGACATGATGTCCAGGATGCGGATGATACAAGCATACCTGAGGATGTAAAGGAAAAACTTCTCCGTTTCGGACGCGCCGCAGTGGCTGCCGCTACCATGAGGGGGAAGTCATATCTCCAGATAGGTTCTATCTGCATGGGAATTGGAGGTTCCATCATAGACCCGGCATTTATTGAGGAATATCTCGGGATGCGGGTGGAATCCGTAGACGAAGTGGAACTGATCCGCCGTATGAGTGAGGAAATATACGATAAAGAAGAGTTTGAAAAGGCCCTTGCATGGACAAAGGCAAACTGTAAGGAAGGCTTTGACAAGAACCCTCCCGAGGTCCAGAAAAGCCGGGAACAGAAGGATAAGGATTGGGAATTCGTAGTTAAGATGATGTGTATCATCAAGGATTTGATGAATGGGAATCCCAATCTGCCGGAGGGGCGGGAGGAAGAGCGGATCGGACACAATGCCATCGCCGCAGGCTTCCAGGGACAGAGGCAGTGGACGGATTTTTATCCCAATGGTGACTTCGCGGAGTCCATGCTGAATTCCTCCTTTGACTGGAACGGCGCAAGGGAGCCGTACATACTGGCTACTGAGAACGACACATTAAATGGGCTGGGAATGCTGTTCATGAAGCTGCTCACCAACAGGGCACAGATTTTTGCAGATGTGCGTACGTACTGGAGTCCGGAGGCTGTTAAGAAGGCGGCGGGATATGATCTGGAAGGAGTCGCAAAGGAAGCAGGCGGTTTCCTGCATCTGATCAACTCAGGAGCGGCCTGTCTGGATGCCACGGGGAGGGCCCTGGATGAAGACGGACAGCCGGTCATGAAGCCATGGTATGAGGTGACGGCGGAGGACCAGAAGGCAATGCTGGAAGCAACCACATGGAATGAGGCTGATTTTGGGTATTTCAGAGGCGGAGGCTATTCTTCCAGATATGTTACTAAAGCCCAGATGCCATGTACCATGATCCGCTTAAACCTGGTAAAGGGACTGGGACCTATGCTGCAGATTGCAGAAGGCTGGACCGTGAAACTGCCGGAGGACGTAACGGATATCCTATGGAAGAGGA
The DNA here is from genome assembly GCF_022440595.1 of Enterocloster sp. OA13. Classification (NCBI taxonomy): domain Bacteria; kingdom Bacillati; phylum Bacillota; class Clostridia; order Lachnospirales; family Lachnospiraceae; genus Enterocloster; species Enterocloster sp. OA13. The sequence continues at coordinate 892,046 of NZ_JAKNTF010000001.1, forward strand.
CGGACTACACATGGCCGTGCACCTGGTTTGCGCCCAGGGTGACAGGCCGGGGAGCATTTGCCTCCGCGTATGACGTGATGAATCACTGGGGAGCCAACCACGGTGCAATCAGCTACGGACATATTGGGGCGGATCTCATTACACTCTGCTCCATCTTAAGGATTCCTGTCAGCATGCACAATGTGCCTGAGGAAAAAATATTCCGCCCCGCAGCCTGGAACGCGTTTGGAATGGACAAAGAGGGACAGGATTTCCGGGCCTGTGCGGCTTATGGGCCTTTATATAAGTAAGGCGGTGTGTCTATGAACCATAAAAATGTGCTGGCAGTGGATTTCGGCGCTTCCAGTGGAAGGGTAATGCTGGGAAGCTTTGATGGGAACCGGATATCCATACAGGAAATCCATCGTTTCCCCAATGATCCGGTCATATTAAACGGAACCATGTACTGGGATTTCCTGCGGCTGTTTCATGAGGTGAAGCAGGGACTGGTGAAAGCCAGGAAGTATGGAAAGCTTGACAGCATCGGTGTGGATACCTGGGGTGTGGATTTCGGCCTGATCGACAAGGCGGGAAATCTTTTAGAAAACCCGGTACATTACCGGGACGCCCGGACCGCAGGGATGCTTGAAAAGAGTTTTGGGAAAATGGATAAGGACCGCTTTTATCAGATTACGGGCAACCAGTTCATGGAGATTAACACGGTATTCCAACTCTTGGCCCTGCTGGAACAGCGGCCCGGGCTTCTGGAGGGAACTTCCAGGCTTCTGTTGATGCCGGACTTATTTAATTATTACCTATGTGGGGCGCAGGTCAGCGAGTACTCCATCGCGTCCACCACGCAGATGCTTAATGCCCGTACTAAGATGTGGTCAAAGGAAGTGTTGGAAAGCCTCGGCATCCCGGAACGGATCCTGTGCGGCATCGTTCCATGCGGAACAGGACTTGGTCCCATGAAAACCGGGATCTGCCAGGAGCTGGGGATTGAGCCTGCAAAAGTCATTGCCGTGGCAGGACACGATACGCAGAGTGCGCTTGCGGCTGTTCCTGCCAGGGATAAGGATTTCATCTTCATCAGCTGCGGGACATGGTCGCTGTTTGGCACGGAACTGGACGGACCTGTTATCAACGGGTTGTCAGAACGGCTGAATATCACAAACGAAGGCGGGTGCCAGGGAAGGATTTCCTTCCTCAAGAATATTATCGGGCTGTGGCTGGTCCAGGAAAGCAGGAGACAGTGGATTCGTGAGGGAAAGGAGTACAGTTTCGGGCATCTGGAACAAATGGCCGCAGATGCAAAGCCATTCAAAGCGCTGATTGATCCTGATGCGCCAGAGTTTGTCCCGGCTGGAAACATACCTGAGAGAATCCGGGGATACTGCCGTGAAAGCGGACAGAGGGTGCCGGAGAATGAGGCGGAGCTTGTGAGATGCATCGATGAGAGCCTGGCGTTTAAGTACCGCATGACATTGGATGAAATTAAGATGTGTACCGGAAAGGAGTACCCGGCCATTCATATGGTGGGTGGCGGGACACAGAGCGGGCTTCTCTGCCAGATGACGGCCAATGCGTGTCATTGCCCGGTGATTGCCGGACCGGTGGAGGCTACCGTACTGGGCAACGCAGCCATGCAGCTGCTTGCCACAGGGGAACTTAGGGATCTGGATCAGGTGAGAAGTGTGGTAGGGGCTTCCGCCAAGGTAAGTATCTATGAGCCGAAGGATACGGATCAGTGGGAGCAGGTATACGGACAATATAAAGAAATGCTTGCCGCAGACTGAGGTTTATTGCGGTGGGATGGCAGCATATGAATGACCAAAGGCCGGGGTAACCCGGCAAAGAAGGAGGTATTATGGAATTAAGCTATATGGAACTAAGGGAACAGATCTGCGATGTGTGCCATAAGATGTGGCAGCTTGGCTGGGTGGCAGCCAATGACGGCAACGTGTCCGCCAGGCTGGATGACGGAACCTTTCTTGCCACTCCCACCGGAATGAGCAAAAGTTTCATTACACCGGAAAAGCTGGTCCGTATTGATGGGAAAGGTGAGGTGTTGGAAGGCCTTCCCGGATACAGGCCCTCTTCAGAGATTAAGATGCATCTCCGCTGCTATAAAGAGCGTGAGGATGTTAATTCCGTGCTTCACGCCCACCCGCCTGTGGCCACCGGATACGCGGTAGCCAATGTAGCGTTGGACGAGTATTCCATGATTGAGACGGTAATTGCCCTGGGTTCGATTCCGGTAACGCCTTACGGAACCCCTTCCACTTACGAAGTACCGGATAACATAGCGCCCTATCTGGGGGAACATGACGCAATGCTGCTCCAGAATCATGGGGCTTTGACCGTGGGGGCTGATGTGATTACCGCTTATTACCGCATGGAGACACTGGAACTCTTTGCAAAAATCAGCCTTAACGCCAGAATGCTGGGAGGTGCACAGGAGATATCCAGGGAAAATATTGACCGCCTTATCTCAATGAGGAAAGGATATGGGGTAACCGGCAGGCACCCCGGTTATAAAAAATACAGTAAACAGGGGGAAGACAGATGCTGAGAGGAATACCCCATATACTATCTCCTGAACTGCTAAAGATATTATGTGAAATGGGCCACGGCGACCGGCTGGTGATTGCCGATGGGAATTTCCCGGCAGAGTCCATGGGCAGGGATGCCCATGTCATACATATGGAAGGACATGGCGTGCCGGAGATACTGGAAGCAATCCTTTTGCTTTTCCCCCTGGACACCTACGTAGGACAGCCTGTCTGCCTGATGTCGGTGATGGACGGGGATACGGTTGAAACACCAATCTGGGATCAATACGTGACATTGGTGCAAGCGTGTGACAGCAGGGGCAGAAGTGCCGTGGGCCATATGGAACGGTTCAGGTTTTATGAGGAGGCAAAGAAAGCTTATGCGATTATCGCCACCAGCGAGCAGGCGCTTTATGCCAACATCATGCTGCAAAAAGGGGTAGTTACCGACCAGGGCCTGTAAATGGGTTCCGCCAAAACTGTTCAATTAGTAAAGAAACGGAAGGTGATGATGTGGGAGAAGTAATTCTGACCATGAAAGACATTGATAAGTCCTTTGTCGGGGTACACGCGTTAAAAAATGCCTGTCTGGAACTTAAAAAGGGCGAGGTCCATGCACTGATGGGTGAGAATGGCGCCGGAAAATCCACCCTCATGAAGATATTGACAGGAATCTACAGCAAGGACAGCGGTACCATTGTGTATGAGGGGCGCCAGGTGGAGTTTAAAAGTCCCAGGGAAGCGCAGGACGCCGGTATTGTGATCGTGCATCAGGAATTGAACATGATGAACCACTTAACGGTGGCCCAGAATATCTTTATCGGCAAAGAAAAAATGAACGGAAAGCTGATTGATGACCGCAGGATGGCGGAAGAGGCAGAAAAGCTGTTCGGATTACTGAATATCAAGATTGATCCAAGGGAAACAATGGGGAGGCTGACGGTGGGGCGCCAGCAGATGTGTGAGATAGCCAAGGCAATCTCTACTGATGCAAAGGTAATCGTATTTGATGAACCGACTGCCGCGCTGACCGATTCCGAAATCAGCGAGCTGTTCAAAATCATCCGTGACCTGAGGGCCAAGGATATCGGGATTGTATACATTTCCCACCGCATGGATGAGATCAACCAGATTACTGACAGGGTAACGGTCATGAGGGACGGGGAATATGTGGGTACGCTCATAACCAGGGATTCCACGAAAGACGACATCATCCAGATGATGGTAGGGCGCACGGTGTATGAGGAGCCTAAGAGCTTCAGCAATGTAAGGCCGGATGCCCCGGTGGTGCTGAAGGTTGAACACCTGAATGTTGGAAAAACAGTAAAAGACGTAAGCTTTGAACTCCGCAAAGGAGAAATCCTGGGTTTTTCAGGACTCATGGGAGCAGGAAGGACGGAGACGGCCAGGGCTATCTTTGGTGCTGACAGGAGGGACAGCGGCGATATTTATGTGAATGGAAAACGGGTGGATATCAGGAACCCACAGGACGCGGTTGACGCTGGGATCGGATATCTGTCGGAGGACCGCAAGCGCTATGGCGTGATAATCGAGAAAACAGTGGCTGAGAACACGACAATGGCTTCCCTGAAAGCATTCTGCAAAGGCATGTTTATTGACAAGAAAGCGGAAAAAGAAACAGCGGAACAATTTGTGGAGGCGCTGAGGACCAAGACGCCGTCCGTGGAACAGCAGGTGCGCAACCTGTCGGGTGGAAACCAGCAGAAGGTGGTCATTGCCAAATGGCTTACCAGGAACTGCGACATCCTGATATTTGACGAGCCCACGAGAGGGATTGACGTCGGGGCAAAAAGCGAGATTTATACATTGATGAATAATCTTGTAAAACAGGGGAAGTCCATCATCATGATATCCTCTGAACTGACGGAAGTGCTGCGGATGAGCGACCGGATCCTGATTATGTGTGAGGGCCGTAAAACAGGAGAAATCAGCATAGAAGAAGCTACCCAGGAAAAAATCATGCATGCCGCTACACTGAGGGAGTAAAGGGGAGGTTAAAGACATGTCGGATAATAAGAATCAGGTAAAAAAGGAGCCGGATGGATTGTTCAAGGCCATCGGCACTCAGAAATTGGTGGCAGTGATCGCATTGATTGTATTATTCATGTTCTTCTGGATTTTTGGGGACAATTTTGCAAAGTACAGCACACTGGTCAGCATTTTTGATTCGTCATATTATATTGGCTTTATGGCGATAGGCGTGACATTTGTGATCATCACCGGAGGAATCGACTTATCCATCGGCACGGTCTGTATCTGCTGTTCCCTGATTTCAGGGACGTTGTATACAAAACTGGGACTGCCTATGCCGCTGTGCGTTATCCTGGCCATACTGATGGGAGGCCTGTTCGGGCTTGCCAATGGACTTATGGTATCTGTCATGAGGCTTCCGGCCTTTATTGCCACACTGGGAACCATGATGATTACCAGGGGCCTGGGCTCAATTGTGACAAACACGGCGACCGTGACATTTCCACAGGCTTCCGCCCCAGGCGGCTCATTCAGAGGCATTTTCAAGTTAAAGGGTGCAGGGCTTCCGCAGGCCGGTATCCCCACGGGATTCATACTGCTGATTGTACTCGCAATCCTGATGGCCATCCTTCTCAACAAGGCGCGTCCGGGACGCTATATACTGTCCCTTGGGAGTAATAAGGAGGCGACCCGGCTTTCCGGTGTGAATGTGGTAAAGTGGGAGACCTTGGCTTATGTCATAAGCGGTCTGTTTGCCGGGCTGGCGGGCGTGTCTTATGCGGCAGTATACTCCACACTCATGCCTGGAACCGGAAATGGATTTGAACTGGATGCAATCGCCGGAGTCGTAATCGGCGGAACATCCCTGGCAGGCGGCGTGGGTTCCATATCGGGTACTTTAATTGGTGTTTTTATTATGTCCGTTTTGAAGACAGGCCTTCCCTTTGTGGGGGTACAGCCACATTATCAGCTGCTGATTACGGGATTTGTATTGATCATAGCAGTATTTGTAGATGTTTTAAATAGAAGGAAACAGGGGAAGGATTAGTACGCAATTGCTAATAACCCGCAAAGCGGGATAAAATAAGGGAGGATTATTCATGAAGAAAAAATTATTAAGTACAGTCATCTGCGCAGCAATGGTGTCCACGATGGTAATGGGCTGCTCCAGCGGAGCCAGCGCGCCCGCCACGACGGCCGCGGCAACGGCCGCTCCGGAGACAGAGGTAAAGGACACGACAGCAGGGGATACGGAGGCAGCCAAGCCGGATGGGACTGTGGATTACAGCGATGTCACGGTTGAGATTGTGGCAAAAGGCTTCCAGCATGATTTCTGGAAAGCGGTAAAGATGGGATCAGAACAGGCTGCAAAGGATTTGGGGCTTAAGTCTACCAATTTTGTGGGTCCGGCCAGCGAGAGTGCGGTCGCTGAGCAGATTGAGCAGCTGAACAATGCAGTCAACAAAGCGCCCAGCGCCATCTGCCTGGCTGCTTTGGACACACAGGCGGCCCTGGATGCTATCTCCAATGCCCAGGCAGCAAATATTCCGATTGTAGGGTTTGACTCCGGTGTGCCGGATGCCCCTGCAGGCGCCATTGTAGCCAATGCAGCCACGGACAACTATGCGGCAGGCGGTCTGGCTGCGGAGAAACTATATGAAATGATTAAGGACAAGGTCACGGATCCGGCAGAAGCGGTCAGGATCGGCGTTGTCTCCCAGGATGCCACATCCCAGTCCATTGGGGAACGGACCGGAGGTTTCATAGACAGGATGTGTACCTTAATCGGTGAGGATAAATGCACGGTAGTGGGCCATGATAAGTATAACAAGGCAGTTGACGGAGCAAAGGTGATTATCGATGTAGGCATTCCGGCAACCGTGGATGATGCGGCTTGCGTGACCGTGGCCAATACCCTGTTGAATAAAAATGACCTGATTGCCATTTATGCGTCCAACGAATTTACAGCCAAGAACCTGGTGACGGCCAATGAGAGTCTTCAGGTACTGGGGGCGGATAAAGTAATCGGCGTTGGATTCGACTCTGGTGCCATCCAGCTTGATGCCATCAAGAGCGGTGTCTTAGCAGGTTCCATCACGCAGAATCCGGTACAGATTGGATATCAGGCGGTTACCCTGGCCGCCAAGGCAGCCAAAGGAGAACCGGTAGAGGATGTGGACACCGGCGCGCTGTGGTATGACAGCACCAATATGGATTCAGCGGAAGTGGCTCCGTGTCTCTATAAGTAATATTTTATAGAGGTATCCTGATTTTTTGAGGTTTTCAGATAATAGTCCTGCATGGATGGACATTAATAATGTGGAAAATCCCTGATTTCTTTGATTAGCGAAGAAATCAGGGATTTTTTCTATTTAAATTGAGATAGCTATGGATTTTCCGAAATCCCATACCGGCATTTGGACAGAACAGTTTTATTGTTTGTTCCGAAAAGGATAAAAGAATCGTATTCCAGTTCCTCATAGGAGAAGCAATCGCAGGGAAAATGGATTATAATCGGAACTATCAAAGCTTTGTAAGATTTTATGCTGAGAGGGGGATGATATACAGTTGATGGTGAGAAAATGTGCTGGTTCCATTGGGGAATTAGTCGAAGGACCTATGTGGTGTAAAAAACGGAATAGTTTATTTTTTACGGACATATTAAACGGCACTGTCTTTGAATATATTCCGAAAACTGAAAAAATCCAGCATTGGAAGCTGGGGACTTATGTTGGATGTATTATACCTGGCAGGGACCGTGATGAAATGATTGCTGCGGTTGACGATTGCCTGAAGGTGTTTCATCCGGAGGACGGCAGGGCAGAAACCCTATGCCGCTTTCCCATGGCAGATGGTATCCGGTTCAACGATGGCAAATGCGGACCGGGAGGACAGCTGTGGATAGGGACGATGGCAGTCAGCGGGCAGAAGGACAGGCCGGACGGCGGGCTGTACCGGATTGGGCCGGACGGCCGGACCTGCTGTGTGGAGCCGTCCCTGGCAATCCCGAACGGAATGGCCTGGGATTTGGAAAAGGGAATATTTTACCATGTAAGGACGGAGGAGCAGGCTGTTTATTCTTATAGCTGCCATCAGGACTGGCATACGATACGGAATCCCAAGAAGTCCGTGGATTTATCCGGTGAGAAAGGTGTTCCGGACGGAATGGCCATAGACCGGGACGGAAACCTGTGGATTGCCATGTGGGGAGGATACAAGGTCATCTGTGTCAATCCGGCGTCCGGCATGAAGCTCATGGAGGTGGCGCTGCCGGATGCTGATGTATCCAGCTGTACCTTTGGCGGTGGACATCTGGATGAACTGTACATCACGACTGCCAGGGAAGGACAGGCCGGCGGCAATGTCTATGTGGCGGATGCTGGGGTGGCGGGAACATACCCCTATGAATTTTGTTGGAAAGAAGAGGAAGAAAAATGAGACGACCGGCAGCTTTAATAACGGGGGCGGCAAAGGGGATAGGAAAACAGATTGCCATTACCCTGGCTGAAAAAGGTTATGACATAGCGGTGAATTACCATACGGACCCGCAGGCGGCAAAGGAAGTCTGCCGCGAGGCGGAGTCCTTTGGGGCCAGGACGCTGGCTATTTATGCGGATATGTCAAAGGTTACGGACATAAAGGCGATGCACGGCCAGGCAGATGAAACCTTTGGAGGAGTTGACCTGGTGGTGAACAACGCGGGAATCAGCAGCGAGGTGTATTTCCTGGATGCAGAGGAAAAGGATTTTGACAGGATGACGGCGATTGACTGGAAAGGGCTGTACTTCAGCTCCCAGGAAGCGGCTAAAAACATGATAGCCCGCGGGATTCAGGGAGTGATCATCAATATCTCCTCCAATCAGACGGATGGGTGCTGGCCAAGGGCCACCATCTATGGGCCTACCAAGGCGGCGGTGTCAAAGTTTACGAAAAATGCCGCCATGGAGCTGGCCGGATACGGTATACGGATGGCTGCGGTAGCCCCAGGGTATACGGATGTGGGCTGGGAGCCGGATGATATACGGTGGGAGGCGGCGAAACGCCTGCCTTTTGGACGGTTTGCATCCACAAGGGAGATAGCCGAGGCCGTGGCATATCTGGCATCCGGACACGCGGCGTACATAACAGGCACCACCCTTACCATTGACGGAGGGGCAACGTTACCGGTGGTAGCGGCCAATGATTTCACATGAGGTTGAAGAATGGAAGATGAACGTTATTACAACAGATTATTAAAGGGGGACCAGGGGGCTTTGAAGCGCGCGCTCTATAAATCCATGGGATTTACGGACGAGGCCTTGCAAAAACCGCTGATAGCGGTTGTGAATTCCTACACCAATGCAACGCCGGGCCACTATAACCTGAACCAGCTGTGCGGACAGGTACAAAAGGGGATAGAGGCCGCAGGTGGGACTGCAATGGTGTTCGGCACCATCGCACCCTGTGACGGGATTGCGGAAGGTCATGACGGGATGCGTTATGTGCTGCCTTCCAGGGATCTGATAGCCTCCTCCGTGGAGTGCATGGTGAGGGCCCACCGGTTTGACGGCATGGTCCTGCTTGGCTCCTGTGATAAGATCGTGCCGGGTATGCTGATGGCTGCGGCCAGGATCAATATCCCGTCCGTGTTCCTTAATGGGGGACCGATGTATCCGGCTGTTTATAAGGAAAAGCATTATGATGGGAATATCGTGACCGAGGCGGTTGGATGGAAACAGCGGGGCGAAATCACCCAGGAGGAATTTGAGTACATAGAAAATATCGCGGAGCCATGCGCCGGTTCCTGCGCAATGCTGGGCACGGCCAACACCATGGGATGCCTTGCGGAAGTGATGGGTATGTCCCTGCCTGGCAGCGGCACCGTCCCGGCAGTCCTGTCCCGGCGTCTTTCCCTGGCCTATGAGTCAGGACGCGCGGTCATGGAACTTGTGCACAGGGGAATCCGTGCCAGGGACATACTCACAAAGGAGGCTTTTTATAACGGCATCACAGCTCTTATGGGCATGGGCGGTTCCACCAACGCCATCATGCATCTGCAGGCCATATACAAGGAGGCCGGGCTGGGCAGCCTGCCCCTGACCGTATTTGACGGATTCAGCAGGAAGGTTCCTCAGGTTGCGTCCATATACCCTGCCTCACCTTATGACATGGTGGATTTTTATGAGGCGGGAGGCGTCCCGGCGTTGTTAAAAGAGCTTCAGGAGTTCCTGCATGAGGGGGCATTGACGGTATCCGGGAAAACAGTGGGGGAAATCCTTGCAGGGACCCAGCCTGCCAGCAGAAGGGAAGTAATCAGGACAGCATCCCATCCGTTTAACAGCAATGGAGGGGTGGCAATCCTGACGGGAAACCTGGCGCCCCTTGGAAGTGTGGTGAAGCCGGCGGCAATCCCTTCCCACATGATGCATTTTGAAGGCCGGGCCAGGGTGTTTGCAAGCGAGCAGGAGGCCATTGACGGAATCCTGTCCGGCGATGTAAGGGAACAGTCCGTGGTAGTGCTCAGATATGAGGGACCGAAGGGCGGGCCGGGTATGCCGGAAATGTACCGTCCTATGAAATGCCTGGAGGGAATGGGGCTTTCAGGAAGCTGCGCCCTGATTACCGATGGCCGTTTCTCGGGTTCCAACCGCGGATGCTTTGTGGGACATATATCGCCGGAAGCGTTTGAGGGCGGCCTGCTGGCCGTTGTTGAGGACGGGGACCGCATCATTGTGGATATACCGGACAGGAAACTGACGCTGGACGTGCCCGAAGGGGAACTGCGTGAGCGGATGGCACGGTGGAGCGTGCCGGAGAAACAGATAGAACCAGGATACCTGGAAACATACAGGAAAATCAGCAGATCAGCAGCCCAGGGGGCTGTGGTGGAATGAGGAGGATGCAGATGCAGTGGTCGGATGACAAGGAATTATTTGGGAAAATGAGGGAAGTGTTGTATTCAGCCGTCATAGGGGATATATTGGATAAGATGCATTATTACCATCAATTCCTTCCGTGGAGGATACAGCCCCTGGATAAGGGCATGGTGGTGGCCGGCAGGGCCATGACCGTCCTGGAGGCAGATGCCTTTGAGGACGTATCGGATTCCCATAATCCGGTGATGAACAAGCCGTTTGGGTTGATGCTGGAAGCTTTGGATGATATAAAAGAGGATGAGGTGTACATATGCACGGGCGCTTCCCCGGATTACGCATTGGTGGGGGAACTGATGTGTACCCGCATGCAGATCCTGGGTGCGGCGGGAGCTGTGGTAAATGGGTTCCACCGGGATACAAAAGGAATTGAGGAATTAGGCTTTCCGTGTTTTTCCTACGGAAGATATGCGCAGGACCAGGCGCCCAGGGGCAAGGTGATTGACTACAGGGTGCCCATTGAGATAGAAGGGGTACGGATCCGCCCGGGGGATATCATATTCGGGGACATGGACGGGGTGGTGGTCATTCCCAGGGAAATTGAAGGGGAGGTAATCCGGCAATCCTATGAAAAAGCCACGGGCGAGAAGACCGTGGGGGAAGCCATTAAGAAGGGGATGCCTGCCAAGGAAGCCTTTGAGACGTACGGAATCATGTAAAAAACAGGATGGAGAGGGATAAAAAATGGAGAATAAAAAAAGGGAAATACGCACAGCCACCAATGGACAGGCAGTATGTGTGGTTGTATTGATTCTTGCATCATTGATAATTGGATTTACAGTCCTGAAGGTTGATGGTATCATCATGTTAACCGTGGCAGCCGTCATAGCGGGCCTGTTTGCACTTTATCTGGGATATTCCTGGGATGACATTACGGGGGCGGTATCAAAGAAGATAGCGGAAGCCATGCCCGCCATATTGATTCTGCTCAGCATCGGGCTTTTGGTAGGGACCTGGATGGCAGGAGGCGTCATTCCGGCCATGATTTACTATGGACTTAAGATTGTAAACCCTAACTTCCTCCTTTTGACCGCATTCTGGGTCAGTGTGTTCATTTCCATTGCCACAGGCACATCGTGGGGAACTGTGGGAACCATCGGCGTGGCCCTGATCGGAGTGGGAGTGGGGCTGGGTGTGCCTCTTCCCATGGTTGCAGGAGCGGTTATCTCAGGCGCATACTTCGGGGATAAGATGTCACCTCTGTCAGATACCACGAACATGTCCGCATTAGCTGCAAAGGCTAACCTTTATGACCATATTAAGCAGATGTTTGTCACAACCATACCGGCCATGATCATAGCCTGCGTTGCGTTTACAGTCATGGGACTCCAGTTTAAATCCAGTACCATTGATTCAGAGATATATACCAACATGCTCAGGGACCTGTCTGCCAATTTCCGTTTCAGCCCGTTCCTTGTACTTCCGCCAGTCCTTGTCATCGGCGGCGCAATCCTTAAGAAGCCCACTGTTCCGGTGTTGATCCTGTCCTCGGCAGTGGCCATGGTGCTGGGACTGACCATCCAGGGGTTTGGTCATGACATTGTATTCACGGCAGCTAAATCCGGTTTCTCTGCGGCGGCTGCATTTCCGGGAAAGGAGCTGTCAGGGGAAATCCTTACCCTGCTCAACCGCGGCGGCGCTGCCTCCATGTTCGAGGGCGTCATCTATGTCATTATAGCCTTTACCTTTGGCGGGATCATCCAGCTGACCAACTGCCTGGAAATCGCCCTTAAGCATGTCATGAAACCCTTGAAGAGCATTACCTCCGTGGTGAATGCGGCCGGTTTTTCGGCTGCCGCCATTGTAGCCATTGCGCAGAATTCCTACATTTCCTATTTCCTGGTAGCGGACATATTCGGAAAGAAGTTCGAGGAACTGGATCTGAAGGAACAGAACCTGTCAAGGGTACTGGAGGATTTCGTGACAGTGACGGAAGGTATCATGCCGTGGACCATATCCGGTATCTATATGGCTACCACTTTGGGGGTTGCAACCATTGATTACCTGCCGTTCTCTATATTTAACTGGTCCTGTACCCTGATGTCAATCTTCTATGCATGTACCTATAAGAGTATCGGGAAGTTTGCATTTTCCTATAAGACAGGAAAAAGGGCGGGGATAGATGACAGGAAAGCGGCAGCACAATCATAAGACCACGGATGTTATTCAGAGGAGAAGAAAGGAAGCAGATCATGAAACATGTAAATGGAAATGAATGGAAGGATGCGGCCATATGCCAGCACTATTTTGAGGATAACAGCAACTACTATGGGGCGGTCACGCCGCCGATCGTGCAGACCACGCTGTTTACATTCGATACATTTGACGCATTCATTGAAGCAAGCAACCATGAAAGGGAGAACCATCTGTACTGCCGCGGGGTGAATCCCACTACGGAAATCCTGGAGAAGAAACTGGCCAGACTGGAATGCGGGGAACAGGCAAAGGTGTTCGGTTCCGGAATGGGGGCCATATCAGCCACATTATTTACCCTTTTGGAGGCAGGCGACCACATCCTGCTGGTGAACAATGTATATGGACCGGCGACCATTTATTCGAAGACCCTGGAAAAGTTCCATGTGGAATGTACGAATGTGTTTGTCCAGGATGCCGGGGAAATAGAACAGTATGTGAAACCGAATACAAAGATCATTTATTATGAAAGCCCATCCACCCAGATGATGTACATGCTGGATATCGATACGATAGTGGATATTGCGCGGCGCCATGACATCCTTACCATGACGGATAATACATGGTCAACCCCGTTTTACCAGAAACCGCTTACCCATGGGGTGGATATCGTAATCCATTCCTGCACAAAGTACATTGGCGGACACAGCGATGTAATGGCCGGGGCTGTCATATCAAGGCATGAGATCGTGGACCGGATATTTGAGATAGGGCACCAGTTTAGCGGCGCGGCCATCGGTCCTTTCGAAGCCTGGCTGCTGATTAGGGGACTGCGTTCCCTGGAGGCGCGTCTGGAACACCAGGCCCGTACCACACAGGCCGTAGTGGAAATGCTTAAGGACCATCCCATGGTCAAGACTGTGAACCATCCCCTCTGTTTTACCGGAAAACAGAAGGAACTGGCAGACAGGTACCTGACAGGGTATACAAGCCTGCTGTCCATAGACCTTCACACAGATGCCTTTGAGGATGTGAGGACAGTGGCGGACGCATGTGGGATATTCCAGATCGGGGTCAGCTGGGGCGGATTTGAGAGCCTGATCCTGCCCCAGAACCATGGCGATAATGAGGCGTATCTGAAGGAGGCCCACATCCCTGGCGGATTGATCCGCCTGTATCTGGGGATGGAACCGGCAGAGGACCTGGTAAGCGACCTGAAACAGGCGCTGGATAAAATCATGAAATAAATCTTGGATGTGTTCCTGGAGGCAGGAGGCGCGGGCAGGTTGCCGTGCCTCCTGCCTGTGGTGGCAGAAAGGAGATGGAAGGATGCGTATGGAACGGGCGGAACTGATGGAGCTGATGCAGGACAGGGATTATAGGACGGACATCTATAAGGTGGGCGTATTCCGTTTCCCATCCAGCTATAAGTTTGAGCGCCATGAACACGAGGAAATTGAAATTAATTATGTGGCCGCGGGCTGCTGCCTTATGGGGATTGGGGATGAGTTCGTGCCCATGAAAAAAGGGGAATGCATCATCATTTACCGCCATACGCCCCATTCCTTCATGGTGAACCTGAAGCAGAGCTGCCGTCTGACACAGCTGGAGATGAAGATACAGGTTCCGGCCAGGCAATATGAAAACCGGTTTTTGAATGAACTGGGGGGAGGACGGCAGTACAGGAAATGCTCCAACTGCGAGTCCATCTGCGATTATATAGAAATGATCTGCAGACACAAAAATGCCGCACATCCGGATGGGGCGGGCCTTTTGCAGATGGATCTGCAGCTGGCCGCGCTGTATGTATCCCTGTCGGAAAAGTATAAGGAAGAGGACCGGTATGTACCAAGAAAGAACGACAGGTTTGGGCAGATTGTACAGTATATCAATGATAATTTCACGGAAGTAATAGACATGGAACGGCTCAGCGTGGATTACGGAATCAGTTCCCGGTATATAAGGAAGCGGTTCCAGGAGGAGATTGGGATGAACAGTTCCCAGTACATCAACACATTGCGGGTTAATAAGGCAAAGGAATTACTGTGGAATTTCAATCTGAGCATAACGGATATAGCAAGCCTGACAGGATTCGGCAATTCCCAATACTTTTGCAGGATTTTTAAAAGCTTTACCAACTTGACACCGGTAGGATACAGGAAGCTTTGGTCCGGGGATGGGAAGCGGAAGTAGGATTTAGGCACGTGGGACCGTGTAAAATTAAAGACGGGATGGATATGGCCTGATAGAAAGACGGTGGGAGCATGGACGGACATGCCCTCACCGTTTTTTACAGGGAATCTGGTGGGGGTATGTGGCCGGCATTTTTCTACCATTTGGAGATACAGGCTTGTACGATAAGACATAATAATACCCCATCCCTCTTGCAGGGATATGATAACGGATATAGGAATGGGAGGGGGACTTATTTCCCGCCAATATAGATTTTTCCGTTATGTTACTATATAATTGTTGTTATCAGGAATTACTTACATAGCTAAGATTTCTATGTAGCAGATGAAAGATAGAGGGGGGGATATCCATATGGGATTTTTTGATAAAATGAAGGAACCTGTTTTCCTGAAGGAGAGCAGTGACGCGCAGAGACAGCTGGCTGTGTTAAAAAAATTAGAACCGCAGCTGTCCCCGGAAGGACAGAAGAAAATACGCCAGGACATAAAGTTTTTGGAATATGGTATCCTGGGGGAAAACCAGATTGCATATGAACTGAAAAATAGTCATATGCCTATGTATATCTTGCATGATATTTATCTGGAAGCTGGGGATTTGAGTGCACAGATAGATTATATTGTGGTTACCAGGAAAATGTGCTTTTTAATTGAATGCAAAAACCTGTTTGGGAATATTGAGATTAACAGCAAAGGAGAATTCATCCGGACATTGGAACTAGGCGGGCGGAAAACGAAAGAGGGAATTTATTCACCGGTTACGCAGAATGAACGCCATATGGATCTTCTGAAATTCATAAAAACCGGAACTAAAGGAAATGTAGTGACCCGGTTTATGGCAGACAAGTATTTTGGGGATTTTTATAAATCTGTTGTGGTGCTGGCCAATCCCAAGACTGTTTTGAATGCCAGGTATGCCAAAAAGGAAATCAGGGAAAAGGTGATACGGGGAGACCAGTTGATTGCTTATATAAAAGAGCAATATAAGTCATCTAAGGAACTGGAAGATTCTGATGACAAGATGAAAAGCTGGGCGGAATCATTTTTGAAATTACATAAGGAAGTTGAGAAGGACTATACCCAAAAGTATCAGCAGTTCATGGTGGTGGATTCAGGAAAAACGGAGGAGGGGAATGGGAGTAAAACGGCTGACGGAAACACGGAACTGTGCGATAAATTAAAGGCGTATCGTTTAGAAAAGAGCAGGGAAGAAAAGATAAAGCCTTATTATATATTTAATAATAATCAGTTGGCAGATCTGATTGCGGCAATGCCTGCATCAAAGCAGGAGTTACAGTCTGTCCCCGGTTTTGGACCGGTTAAGGCAGGGAAATACGGGGATGATATTTTAAATATCATGAAGGGATATGCAGGACAGGACCCTGAAGCAGAATAAGCGGGGGTAATGAAAAAGCTGAAATAAAGGGATATACGATGGATAGCTTTTGAGCAGTATTGTGACGAACAGGAAATGCCCTTTTCCAAAATCACGCCCAGGTAGAAGCTGAAACCTGAAGTGCTCTTGCAGCTTTGTATCATGTATGGCGCAATTACGGGTATGCTCAGTGAACGTCCGCATCTGACATTTAATATTATATGCCACCAACCTTTGCGCATGTTGATTCTAGGGCAGTATCATATCCCATTTTACAGGTTCGCAACCAATAGCAGTGCAGAACTGGAGCAGATAGGTCAATTTCTGGACACTTATGGGCAGGCATGAAAAGGGAATGACGTGGAATTACCTGTCTCCAGGCCATTTCCGGTGACCGGACTAACCCCATTGCCTCATTGTTGTGTACCATATATATTCCCGTAACCGGATTGCGTTTTACAAAGAAATAAGGTATAATGGACAAAGCATTAAATGAGCAGGACTATACCTGAACGAACGTGAAAAGTAAATCCATATACCTGCCGCTGGTCTCTCCGGAAGGGGAGACCTTTCCTCTATCCTGTAGCTGTATGCAGGGAATGCGGAACCGGGGTATATACAGGGATGAAAACGGGAAAAATCGTGGGATAAGCCGGTTTATATAAGCTGAAAGATAAAAGTACAGCCTTGGGGGATTGCGGGGAAGGATGCTGCAAAAGGCTGATGGGGGTTGAATATGAAACGTTTTTTGAAAAGTGGACTGGTTGTCCTGTTCCTGCTGCTTATGCTGTTTGGTGGAATGACCCTGCATACGGTGTCGCAGTCCCAGCATTACAGCCGGCTGGTTAATTATGTGGGGATTGTACGGGGAGCCACCCAGCGCCTGGTGAAGCTGGAGCTGATGGACCAGCCGAGTGAACCGCTTATTGAATACCTGGACGGAATCCTTAAGGAACTGGAAACAGGGGACGGCGAGTATGGGCTGCCCCTTCCAAAAGACAGCAATTATCAGCAGAAGCTGGCTGGACTTAGCGCCATGTGGGAAGAAATGAAAGTCCAGATATCAGCCTACCGCAATGGCCTGGATGACGGGACAACCCTTCTGTCCCTGAGTGAAGCCTACTTTAAGCAGGCCAACGACACGGTTTTTGCAGCGGACGAATATGCGGTAAGGTGTATCCAGGGACTGAATGTAATCTGTATCGTAATGCTTATCATCATGCTGCTTACATGGCTGTTCATCATATGGGCCTACTGGAAAAAGCTGCTGCACCTGGAGGATACCAACCAAAAGCTGAATGACCTGGCCCGCAGGGATACATTGACCGGCGTATACCAGCTGGATGCCTTTAAGGAAGAAGCCCAGCGGTATCTGGATGCGGGGCATGACGGGAAAATAGCGTTTGTCTATACGGATTTTTCAGATTTCAAGTACATCAACGATGTTTTCGGGTATGCGTACGGGGACAGTATCCTGAAACGGTACGGGGAAATATTAAACAGGCTGGTGGGGGATGGGGAGCTTTGCGGACGCGTGTCAGCGGATAATTTCGTCCTTCTGCTCCGTTACCAGGACCGGGAAGAGGTGGCGGCAAGACAGCGGGAGGCGGATACGGAAATCATCCGTTTCATGCACAGTTCCCATAACAGGCAGTCCGTGCCCACCTGCTGCGGCATCTGCTGTGTGGAGGACGTCGTGGAGGATTTGAGGATTGACGGTTTCCTGGACCGGGCCAACTTCGCGCGCAAGACAGTGAAGAACGGAACCCATTCCAACTATGTATTTTATGATGAGAGTATACGCAACCGTCTCCGTGAGGAAAAAAATGTGGAGAGCAGTATGCTGGCCGCCCTGGAAAATCACGAATTTACCGTGTTTTACCAGCCAAAGGTAGAGCTGGGCACGGGAAAGATAGCCTGTTCTGAATCCCTGGTGCGCTGGAAGTCACAGAGCGGTTCCATCATTCCCCCGGACCGGTTCATTCCGGTGTTTGAACGTAAATATATGATTGACCGACTGGACCAGTATGTGTTTGAAGAAGTCTGCCGGTTCTTAAACGGACGGCTGAAGGCGGGCAGGCGTGTGCTTCCGGTTTCCGTCAATGTCTCACGGCTTCAGTTTTTTGACCAGAACTTCGTGAAACGGTATGTGGAAATCCGGGACCATTACCAGATTCCCGCCGAATTGCTGGAAATCGAATTTACAGAATCCATTGCCATTGACAATACCAGCCTGCTGACCAGTATTGTGGATCAGCTGAAGCAGGCCGGGTTTTCCTGCTCCATTGATGATTTCGGCAAGGGCTATTCATCCCTGAGCCTGTTAAAGACCTTGCCCATTGACGTGCTTAAGATAGACCGCTTTTTCTTTTCGGAAAGCAATGACCCTGAGCGGGATATGGCCGTTGTACAGGGGATTGTTGAACTGGTCCACAAGTTCAATATACGGACAGTGGCAGAGGGCGTGGAATCCGAAAGCCAGGTGGAGATGCTGAAGCAGATTGGATGTGACTATGTCCAGGGCTATGTATTCTACCGCCCGGTACCCCAGGCGGAGTTTGAACGGCTGCTGGACGGACAGGAGTAGGCTTGGGCTGTTTCAGCCGAATTGCTTTGATGAAGGATATGGAAAAATGAAACAGAATAAGAGGCGCAGATTTTCATAGATATGCAGCAGCGAGGCCGGAAACCCATGACAATGGATATACCGGCCTTTTGTATTTTTATTTATATGTGTATCATTTTTTACAGACAATCAACCGCCGTCCTTTTATAATGGGGATGCAGCGTATTAGGAAGGAATTAAAATACCAGTACGGCCTTGCGCAGATACCAGGGCATCGCAGGCCGCTGCTAGGAGCGTGTCTCCTCCGAACAATACGTTTCCAGGGCAGGCAGGTCAGTTACCTGGATCTGTTTCCTCTGGGTGAGGATGATGTTTTTTTCCCGCAGTTCCGACAGGCCGCGTGCCACATGGACCCGGCTCAGGCCCAGTATATCGGCAATCTCATCCTGGGTCATGTCAATGGCTGAGGAGGAACAGGATAAGCGGTTTTCTGTCAGAAGATATAATAGGTTGCAGATTTTCATAAGGGATGTATTGTATTCCTGATGTGCGGATTCAAACAGGAACCGGTTCACATACATGGCATACCAATCCACGACCTTTTCGCTGAGGTCTACATTTGTCTCAAACATGTTTTGGAATCCGTCCTTTGTGAACTCTAAGACCTCCATATCCGTGAGGGCTTCCACGATAAGGGAAAGTTCTATCTTGAAATCCAGCCGGTGATAGCCGGGGAAGACGGTGCCGCTGCCATGGAAGCTGATGATTTTCCTATGGCCGTTTTCGTGATTGACATAGTGCATGGCCATGCCTGAAAGGATGTAATATATCTTACCGTGGGGCTGGTTTGGCTTCCAGAGAAAGTCTCCTTTTTTAAAGGCTTTTTTCTGATGGGGCTGGGAAAGGAAATATCCATGAAACGGGTCATAATCATGAGCAAAATAATAACGGGGAGTCTGCATGGTACCACCTCGGCATATGTGTAAGTTAAGCTTACTATACCATCTGGAGGAAATATTTGCAATTTCAAACACGCCCTAACATGCGGATACCCCAGGGTAAAAGAAAATGAAAGGATGGGAAGAATGGAACACAGGTGTAAGATTACGGTAATACGCAAGGAGTGTTATGAGGATTTACAGGAGCAGTATCTGGCGGACCCGAAGTCAGGCCCATGCCCCATGTTTGAAGTTGGCCAGGAGTTCATTTTAGAGCGGAATGGGGACAGGGACGATTTCTGGCATATGCTGGACGGGAAATTCTGCTCTGAGGCATGGGATGCCGTCAGCCGGTATGTGTATACGGCCCTCCAGGGCGGCTCCATCATGAAAGGCTGGACCAATGATGAGAAGATGATGATTGCATGCTGCAATGACGGGACCCGCCCGGTCATCTTTAAGATTGAACGGATGGATGTCCAGGACGTATTGTGAATAATAGACAAAAAACCACCTTATAAAATAGTAAAAACACTGAATCTGAAATTACCACTAGACAAATCTGTATTGAAGGTGCTATAGTGATTTCAGAAAAACAAGTTTGTTATTACGTTAGGGTAAGCAAGACTGTTTATGATACTTTGGGTAGTATTATAAGCAGTTTTTTTATTTGGCGGGGAGTTGGATTATACGCTCCCATGACATGCCGGTTTTATGGAGGAAGGGTCATTGAAGATAATCAGAGTCCTGAACACAAATGCAGTTGTAACGCTGGATAAGGACAGACGGGAGGTCATTGTCACCGGGCCGGGAATCGGGTTTCAGAAAAAGAAAGGCGAACAGCTGGCCGAGGAATTAATTGACAAGACATACTGCCTGCGAAGCGGTGAGGACAGCCGCAGGCTCCAGCAGATCGTCCAGTCCGTTTCCGAGCAGTACCTGGGCATTGCAGGGCGGGTGGTGGATGCGGCGAGGAATGAGGGGCTGAAGGTGAATGACGTGTTATATATCACGCTCACCGACCACATCAATTCAGCAGTGGAACGCCTCCGGTCCGGCATTGCCCTGAAGAACATGATGAAGATGGATATGCGCAGGTTCTATGAAAAGGAATATGCCATAGGGCAAATGGCGGTGGGCTGGGTCCTTGAGGAAACCGGAATAGACCTGGGGGATGATGAGGCGGCCTTCATCGCCATGCACATCGTGACCTCGGAACTGGATAACAGTAAGATGATGGACATCCAGAAGATAACGGAGCTGATGAACGCTATCCTGCAGATTGTCAGGTTCCATTTTAAGATTGAGTTCCATGAGGACTCTGTTTCCTACCAGCGGTTTGTGACGCACCTGAAGTTTTTCTCAGCAAGGGTGTTTGACCACGGGGCTTACCAGGACAGCATGAAAGAAATCTACCAGGTGCTTGTGGCCCAGAATGAGGAGGCTTATTCCGGCGTCAGGAAAGTGGCTGATTTTATTAAAAAGCAGTACAGTTACACCTTATCCGTGGATGAACAGCTCTACCTGCTGATCCATTTAAAGCGGATATTGGATGAGGAGAGGGAACTCCCCTGACCGGATAGAGCGGCATCCGGTACAGGGACAACTGAATAGATGATGATTAAGTTTGTTATTATTAAGTTAAGCAAGACTTGGTTATGAAAGGCGCAGACCCCGGGAAGGTGTGCCTTTTGTAATCAGGTCTTTATTTATTTCAATCATGAAGAAGAGGTGGATGATATGGATTATGAAGTGATGGCAAAAAAAATCTTACAGCGTGTGGGCGGCAGTGAAAATGTAGTCAGCCTGATCCACTGTATGACAAGGCTGCGTTTTACCCTGAAGGATGAGTCCGTGGTGGATGACGAGGCGGTAAAAAAGACAAAGGGCGTTATGGGAATCATGAAGAAGGCAGGCCAGTACCAGATCATTATCGGCAATGACGTGGCTAATGTTTACGCGGAATTGTGCAGGCTGGGGGATTTCTCAGATAAGGTTCCTGAGAAACAGGGCAAACCAAAAGAAAAGCAGAACCTGTTCTCCATGCTGATGGATACCATTTCCGGAATCATGACTCCGGTCATCCCGGCCATCATCGGCGCGGCCATGATCAAGGTCCTCCTTACCCTGCTTCCGATGATCGGAATCCTGGACACCGCGGGTGAGACATATCAGCTGCTCAGCGTAATCGGCGACGGCGCGTTCTTTTTCATGCCTGTGCTGATTGCGGTCTCGGCTTCCAGGAAGTTTGGCACAAACGTATATTATTCGGCCAGTATCGCACTCGTCATGCTGCATCCTAATTTCATCAGCATGATGGGCCAGGCCCACGACGCAGGGCAGACCATTCATTTCCTGAGTGTAATGCCGGTCACCTATGCATCCTACTCCTACTCGGTCATCCCCATCATCCTGGCCGTATGGTCGCTGAAATACGTGGAAAAGCTGGCTGACAGGATTACTCCGGTCATCACCAAGAACTTCTTAAGACCCATGCTGGTCATGCTGATTGAGGCTCCCATTGCCCTGATTGTCCTTGGGCCGCTGGGCGCTATTATGGGAAATGTCCTGTCAGATGCGGTCTACTTCATCCACGACAAGCTGGGATTCATTGCAATCGGGCTGGTCGCGGGAATCTATCCATTTGTTGTCATGGCAGGCATGCACCACGCGTTTACGCCCATTAAGCTGGGAATGATAGCCACAACGGGATTTGAGAACTTTATCTGCATTGGCGAGCTTTGCTCCAATATGGCCCAGGGCGCTGCTTCCGCGGCCGTTGCACTGAAAAGTAAGAACAAGGATTTTAAACAGGTTGCAGGTTCCTCCGCATTCTCCGCCCTTGTGGCAGGCATAACCGAGCCTGCGCTCTACGGTGTCACCCTGAGGCTGAAGAAACCCATGCTGGGGGCGTGTATCGGCGCGCTGGCCGGAGGACTGTTCGGAGGATTTTTCCAGATGAAATGCTTCGGCATCGCAACCCCTGCCATCGTGACCATCATACAGTACGTGGAGGACAGCCGTCCCATGAGCCTGGTCATTGCGGCGCTGACCATCCTTCTTACCGTGGTAGTTGCATTCATCGCCACATTAATCATCGGGTTTGAGGATGTGGTGGATGAGGATGAGGCAGATGAGGATGTGGCGTATGAGGATGAGGCAGATGAGGATGTGGCGTATGAGGACGAGAAGGTGGAAGCAGAAGTGGAAGAGTCAGGGGAAATGAAGGCGTCAGGCAAGGAAACCGCCGTCATCCAGGCAGCGGAAGAACCATCGGAAACATTCACAATCCCAAGTCCTCTGGCAGGAAAACAGATACCCCTCAGCGAAGTAAAGGACGCCACCTTTGCAAATGAAGTATTAGGGAAAGGAACCGCCGTCATCCCATCGGCAGGAACCGTGGCGGCGCCGTTCGACGGAACCGTATCCGTCATGTTTGAGACAGGGCACGCGGTGGGGCTGGTAAGCGATACGGGTATTGAGCTGATCATCCACGTGGGCATTGACACCGTGAACCTGAAGGGCCGGTACTTCCATCCGCTGAAGCGCACTGGGGACACGGTCAAAAGGGGGGAAATGCTTCTGACCTTTGACGTACAGGAAATCCTGGACGCGGGCTATGACATCACCACGCCTGTGATTGTATCCAACACGGACCGATACAGGGAAGTCGCTTCATCTGGCAACGGCACGGTTGCCGCATTGGACCCCATCCTGTCCGTCAGATGAATACCGGTCCCATCCGCTTTTTGTTCCATTCACTTTCTAAATAAGTGCAATACATGTTAAACAAGGAGGAAAATCATGATTCAGATAAAAGCAAACCAGTTCCCGGAAGGTTTTCTCTGGGGAAGCGCATCTGCCGCGTATCAGGTAGAGGGCGGATACCTGGATGACGGGAAGGGACTGACCAACTGGGATACCTTTGTGCGCATACCGGGAAAAACCTTCAAGGCCACCACCGGGGACGTGGCGGTGGACCATTACCACAGATACAGGGAGGACATTGCCCTCATGGCTGAAATGGGGCTTAAGACGTACCGTTTTTCCGTGGCCTGGGCAAGGATTTACCCGTCTGGAAGCGGTGAGGTCAACGAGAAGGGGCTGGCCTTCTATGAGTCCCTTATCGATGAATGCCTGAAACACCATATCGAACCCATGGTCACCATCTACCACTGGGACCTGCCCCAGGCCCTGGTTGATTCCTACGGCGGCTGGGAAAGCCCGCGGATCATCGACGATTACGTGGCCTATGCCCAAACCTTATTCAGCCGTTTCGGGAATAAGGTTAAGTACTGGATTACATTAAATGAACAGAACATCTTCACCTCCCTTGGATGGCTTACGGCCCAGCATCCCCCGGGGCATTTTGACGACCGGAAGATGTTCTATCAGGTAAACCATCACGCGTTCATGGCCCACGCCAAGGCAGTGCTTAAATACCGGGAAATGGGGGGCAAGGGGCACATCGGCGCCAGCTTTGCCTATACCCCGTCCTACGCCCTGGACTGCCGCCCGGAAAATGCAATGGCAAAATGCAACTACGATGACCTGAAGAATTACTGGTGGATGGACGTGTATGCTTACGGCCGCTACCCTAAGGCAGCCATGGCCTATCTGAAGGAGCAGGGAATAGCGCCCAGGTTGCAGCCGGGGGACGAGTCCGTCCTAAGGCGCGCGGCAGCGGAAATCACCTTCATGGGGGTGAACTATTACCAGAGCTGTGTGTGTGAATACAACCCGCCGGACGGTGTGACGCCGTACGGAACCATGAATACAACCGGGGTAAAAGGCTCCGCCCAGGAAGTGGGCATCCCAGGAATCTACAAAAATCCCGCCAACCCCTATCTGATGACAACTGACTGGGACTGGAGCATTGACCCGGTGGGACTTCAGTTCTGCTGCCGTGAGATTACCAGCCGGTACGGCCTTCCCATTGTAATATCTGAAAACGGGCTGGGGGCATTTGACAAGAAGGAAGAGGACGGGAGCATCCATGATGACTACCGGATTGAGTATCTGAAGGAACATTTAAAGGCCCTGGCCCGGGCCATCCAGGAAGGCTGCGAGGTGCTGGCTTACTGCACATGGTCATTCACGGACCTGCTCAGCTGGCTGAACGGGTACCAGAAGCGGTATGGATTCATCTATGTGGACCGGGAGGAAGAGGAAGGCGCGCCCATGACCCGGTATAAGAAGGACAGCTATGCATGGTATAAAGAAGTGATTGGGTCCAACGGCAGGAGCCTGCTGGAAGGATAAGCCTGATAGGAAATATCCGTGAACCAGGCGCACAGGATTAAATGAAAAGGTCTGCGGCTTCGTGATGGAAGGAGGAAGCCGCAGGCCTTTTTTGCATTCCGATCATCATGAAAAACATCCTGTTCCATGTCACATATGCAAACCCTGTATCCCACACTACTATCAACCCCTTCCCGCCTCTGATATAATAATGTCAATATGAAAGCAGGTGAGGCCATGAAGAAGACAGGAGCCGTGCTGGTGGCGGCGGGACTCTCATCCAGGATGGGGGATTTTAAGCCTATGCTGCCCTTTGGGGATTCTACCATTGCGCTGCATATTGTCATGATGTTAAAGCGCCTGGAGGTATCGCCCCTGGTGGTGGTGACGGGATACCGTGCAGAGGAGCTGGAACGCCATCTTTCCCATGCAGGCGTTCGGTTTGTGAGGAACGAACGGTACAGGGAAACGCAGATGTTTGATTCGGTCAGGCTGGGCTTGAAAGCCATTGCCGGACAATGTGAGCGGATTATGGTGATGCCCATGGATACACCGGCCATCATGCCCCGGACCATCCGCCAGGTGCTGATGATTGACGCCGGGATCGTGCGCACCGTGTGCAAAGGCGAGCCTGGGCATCCAATCATGTTCCAAAATGAGATAGCAGGGCAGCTGTGCGCCTATGAGGGCGGACGGGGACTCAGGGGGGCCATTGAGGAATCCGGCATCAGTGTCACGGACCTGGAAGTGGAGGATGAGGGGATTTACCGCGATGTGGACACAAAGGAGGAGTACCAGGAACTGGTTGAATGGAATTACAGGAGGGGCATGGGGCATCCGATCAGCCCCCTGGTGCAGGTCAGGCTCAGGGCCGGGGATGTGTTCTTCGGGCCGGGTACAGGACAGCTCCTCCATATGATTCGCCAGACCGGCTCCATCCAGGAGGCCTGCCTGCGGATTGGGCTTTCCTACAGCAAGGGGACCAGGATGATAAAGGAAGTGGAGCGCCAGCTGGGAATCCCGGTGGTCAACCGCAGGACCGGGGGCATGGGCGGAGGCGGCTCCAGCCTGACAGAGGAAGGCACAAGGCTTTTAGAAGGCTATGAACAGATGGTTGCAGAGGTTTCACGGAGCACGGAAGTGATTTTCCGGAAATATTTCGGAAAGGGGCTTTACGGCTAAAGGAGGATATATGAGGACGGTATATCTTGTAAGGCATGGCATGGTGGATTTTCCGGGAGGAAAGAGGCGCTGCATCGGCCGCACCGACCTTCCGCTTAATGAGGTGGGCAGGAAACAGGCAGAGGATCTGGGGGAGTATTTCCGCACCAGGCCCGTGGAGGCGGTCTTCTGCAGTCCCCTGGCCCGTTCGGTGGAAACCGCTAAAATCCTTGCGGGAGGCAGGTTCCCTGTGCTGGAGACAGAGGGACTGGCCGAGCTTGATATGGGGGAGTGGGAAAATGTCCCTCTCTGCGACCTTAAGAAGGAACTGGAATCCGAACCTCTTTTGGGGGAGGGCCGGGAGCACGGACTTATGCGGATGGACCACACCATCAAGCATATCCTTTCACATACGCAGGGGGATGTGGTGGCAGTGGCCCATGCAGGGATTAACTGCTGTTATCTGGCCGGGCTAACGGGCCATCCACTTAACACCTCCAGGGCGCTGACCCAGCCCTACGGCGGGATCAGCCGGATCATAGTTGACGACAGGGGAGCTGTCTTTGCCGCTGAGTCTGGCAGGAAACCAAGGATATCCCCCTGTGACAGGGAGTGCAGGGACATATGGGACCACTATGGGACCCCGGAGCGTGTAAGGCTCCACTGTATGGCCGTGGCCCAGCAGGCGGACCGACTGGGGAGTGCGCTTAAGGAGGCCGGATATTATGTCAATATGGAGCTGATACACAGTGCGGCCCTGCTGCACGACGTGGTCAGGGACAGGAAGGACCATGCCGCGGAAGGGGCCAGGGTCCTCACAAGGGAGGGCTATCCCCTGGTGGCTGAGATCATACGCTGCCATCATGACCTGGAGCATGAAATCATCAACGAAACCTCGGTGGTATACCTGGCGGATAAATGGATCCAAGGGGAACAGGAAATGTCCCTGGATGAACGGTTTTCCAGGAGCAGGGCCAGATGCGGGGGAAATCCTGGCGCCCTGGCGGCCCATGAGCGGCGCTACCGCCAGGCCAGGACCATGGAGGAAAAGGTAAGGAACTGCCTGACAGGATTGAAGACAGGATGAGTTCCTGTGTCAGGCTTCCGTATTCTGACAATGAAATTATTGACTGCAAAAGTGTTTACAAAAATCTTGAAAAGTGATATCCTGTAAATGGCGTTATTTTAAAAAATAAATAACGGGTGGAGGTTAAGGAGAAATGAAACTGATTCAGACAGTGGACGCAGAGGGAACCGTGCTGTGTCATGATATTACGCAGATCATCAAGGGGGTTACCAAGGACGCCGTGTTCCGCAAGGGACATGTGGTGACAAAGGAAGACATCCCCGTGCTTTTAAGCGTTGGCAAGGACCAGCTCTATGTATGGGAGAAGGAAGAGGGGATGCTCCATGAGAATGACGCGGCGGAGATACTCTGCGCCATGTGCAGGGGCGCGCATATGGAACGCTCCCAGGCAAAGGAAGGGAAGATTGAACTGACTGCTTCCTGCGACGGCCTTTTAAAGGTGGACAATGACGGGCTTAAGGCGGTCAATGGATTCGGGCAGATGATGATTGCCACCCGCCACGGTAATTTCGCGGTAAAGAAGGGGGACAAGCTGGCGGGCACCAGGATCATCCCTCTGGTGATTGAGGAAGAGAAGATGGCTGCTGCAAAGGAAGCCGCCTCCCAGGCAACGAAGGGAAGGCCGATCCTGGAGCTGAAGCCGTTCGTACATAAAAAAGTGGGTATTGTCACCACTGGCAATGAGGTTTTCCACGGGCGCATCAAGGATACCTTCACGCCTGTCATCGAAGAAAAAATCAGTGAGTTTGACACGGAGGTCATTGACCATGTGACCTGGGATGACAATGATGCCAAGGTGACGGCCAGCATCCTTGACATGATTAAGAAGGGAGCCGACGTGGTAATCTGTACCGGAGGCATGAGCGTTGACCCGGACGACAAGACGCCTCTTGCCATCCGCAACACAGGGGCCAGGGTTGTGTCATACGGGGCGCCGGTGCTTCCGGGGGCCATGTTCCTTCTGGCCTACTATGACGTGACGCAGGGGGATGAAAGGCGCACCGTTGCCATCATGGGGCTTCCGGGCTGTGTGATGTATGCAAAGCGCACCATATTCGACCTGGTGCTTCCAAGGGTCATGGCGGATGATGAGGTGACGGCCCAGGACCTTGCGGCCCTTGGACAGGGCGGCCTGTGCCTGAACTGTCCTGTCTGTACCTTCCCCAACTGCGGATTTGGAAAAGGACTGTAGGAGGGACGGCAATATGGAATTCACACATTTTGATGAACAGGGCAATGCCCTGATGGTGGACGTGGGTGACAAGGCGGACACCAAAAGGGAGGCAGTGGCAAAGGGCAGCATTTTCATGAGCAGCGAATGTCTTAAAAAGGTGGCGGAAGGCACCATGGCCAAGGGCGATGTGCTGGGGGTTGCCAGGGTGGCGGGAATCATGGGGGCAAAACGCACCTCCGACCTGATTCCGCTGTGCCATATCCTGAACCTGACAAAGCTGGCCATTGATTTTACCATCATAGAAGAAAATCATGAGATACAGGCGGCCTGCACGGCCAGGACCACCGGCAGGACCGGGGTGGAGATGGAGGCGCTGACAGGCGTGACGGTTGCCCTCCTGACCATCTATGACATGTGCAAGGCAGTGGACAAGACCATGGAACTTGGCAATATTTATCTGGAGCACAAATCCGGAGGCAAGAGCGGGGAGTTTCATAACCCCAGGAAGTGATGTTGGAGCATTTTACTATGAAAGATTCATTTGGAAGAAATATTGACTATATGAGGATATCCATCACGGACCGGTGCAACCTGCGGTGCAGGTACTGCATGCCAAACGGTGTGGAAAGCCTGGCACGTTCGGAAATCCTGTCCCTGGAGGAGATTGAGGCCATTGCCATCTGCGCCGCTTCCCTTGGCATCAGCCGGATTAAGGTGACGGGCGGGGAACCCCTGGTGCGCAGGGACTGCTGCCAGCTGGTGAAGCTGTTAAAATCCATACCCGGTATTGAGAAGGTGACCATCACCACCAACGGCGTGCTGCTGGACCGGTATCTGGAGCCTCTCATAAAGGCGGGGATTGATGGCATCAACATCAGCCTGGATACCCTGGACCCGTGTATGTATGAGAGGATTACAGGCTTTGACAGGCTGGCCGCCGTGATGAAGACCATAGAGCGGTCCGCGGATCTGCCTGTAAGGATTAAGATTAATGCTGTTTCCATTGATTTTAGTTCCATGGGCGGGGAAGACTGCCATGGCCCGGAGGGAATCTGGTGGAAGGAGCTGGTGGAACTGACCAGCCGTTATCCGGTAGACGTGCGTTTTATTGAAATGATGCCCATCGGATACGGCAGGCAGTTTAAGACCATCAACCACAAGGACCTGCTGGAAGAGATGCACAGGGAATATCCGGGGCTTACAGAGGATGATACGGAGCATGGCTATGGACCTGCCGTGTACTACCGGATACCGGGCGCCCTTGGAAGCGTTGGACTTATCAGCGCCATCCACGGGAAGTTCTGTGATGCGTGCAACCGTGTCCGCCTGACCTCACAGGGCTTTTTAAAGACCTGCCTGTGCTATGAGGACGGTGTGGACCTGCGCGCGGTCCTGCGGGAGGGCTTAAGGACGCCGGAGGGCGACGGCCATTACCATTGGCCATTAAGGGAATGTCCGGGCGATGAAAAGCTTCAGGCCCGTCTTGCGGCCGCCATGGAAAAGGCCATAACAGAAAAGCCTGCGGCCCACTGCTTTGAGCGGCCGGGGATGATAACGGAATCACACAATATGATTGCTATCGGAGGATAATGGAAGGGTTATGGGAGATATGACAGAGAAAAAGGAAAGCCCTCAGCTGGATCAGCCGGGGAAACGTGTGGAAGGAGTGCTTCCTACAGGCGGGGAAGGAGCACTTCCTACAAGCGGGGAAGGCGTGCTGCCCACGGGCGTGGTGAAGGCCATCTGCATCAGCGACATCAGGGGAATTGAAAAAAGGGCCATTGAGGAAGGGCATTTCCTGGTGGATTTCGGAATCGAAGGGGATGCCCATGGCGGCAACTGGCACCGTCAGGTGAGCCTTCTTTCCTATGATAAGGTAAAGGCGTTTAACGAGAGGGGCGCTGACGTGGGCGATGGGGCCTTCGGGGAGAACCTGGTGGTGGAAGGCCTGGACTTCCGTGCCCTGCCGGTGGGCACGAAGCTGTACGCGGGAACCGTGGAGCTTGTGATGACCCAGATCGGCAAGGAATGCCACAGCCACTGCGCCATCTACAAACGCATGGGCGAATGCATCATGCCAAGGGAGGGCGTGTTTGCCAAGGTGCTGAAGGAAGGCGTCATCCGTCCGGGCGATGAGATGCGTATTGAACTGCCAAAGGAAGACAGGCCCTTTACCGCGGCTGTCATTACCCTCAGCGACAAAGGCGCCAGAGGTGAGCGGAAGGATGAGAGCGGCCCCGCTGCCAGGGAAATGCTGGAGCAGGCGGGTTATGAGGTGGTGGAAACCCTTCTCATACCGGATGAACCTGCCTTGTTAAAGACACAGCTCATGCGCCTGGCGGACGGACGCCAGGTGGATCTGATCCTTACCAGCGGCGGGACCGGATTTTCCCTGAGGGACCAGACGCCGGAGGCAACCCTGGCAGTGGCGGACCGGAATGCGCCTGGGATTGCGGAGGCAATCCGCTATAAATCCCTTCAGATCACAGACAGGGCCATGCTCAGCAGGGGCGCGTCCGTAATCCGTAAGAAAACATTGATCGTAAACCTTCCGGGCAGCCCCAAGGCGGTTAAGGAAAGCCTTGGATTCATCATGGATTCCCTGGAACATGGGATTAAGATACTGCGCGGAAGCGCATCCGAGTGCGCCAGACACTGAATGGCGGGATACGGGGCGGACGATTGCCGCGGCAGGCAGCAACCGTTTAATCACAGCATATAACGGATACAACCGGCAGGCCCACCTGTCATGGGTGGGCTTTTGCCTGGACTTCGATATATCCATTCGAGTATAACGGACGGTTCTTGTCCGTTTACAATACATCATATTATAATAAAAAGGAGCAGAAGATTATGAAAAAACACATTACCATGATGATGGCGGCCGTGATGGCAGCAACCGTACTGGCAGGATGCGGGGCATCCAAGGAAGCGGCAACCACAGCAGCACCTTCTGAGACTGCGGCAGAAGCCGGGACCACGGCAGGGACTGAGGCGGGGACAGAAACCGAAGCAGATACCAAGGCGGAGGCAGATACCAAGGCGGAGGCGGCCTCCGGCCAGGAGACCGAAATCCTGGTGGCGGCAGCGGCCAGCCTTAAGAATGCCTATGAGGAAGAACTGATCCCCATGTTCCAGGCCAAGTATCCGGGCGTTACTGTGAAGGGGACCTATGACAGTTCAGGCAAGCTCCAGACACAGATTGAGGAAGGCCTGGAAGCCGATGTATTCATGTCGGCGGCAACCAAGCAGATGACGGCCCTTGACGGGGAAGGGATGATTGCTTCTGACACCATCACCAACCTGCTGGAGAACAAGATCGTGCTGATCGTACCCGCGGGCAGCGGTTCTGGCCTTGCCAGGTTTGAGGACATTGAAAAGGCTGAGAGCATTGCACTGGGAGACCCGGCCAGTGTCCCGGCAGGACAGTATGCGGAAGAAGCATTGACGAGCCTTGGGATTTGGGATAAAATTCAGGATAAGGTAAGCTTTGGCACAAACGTGACAGAGGTGCTTAACCAGGTTGCGGCATCCAGCGCGGACGCAGGCATCGTATATGCAACCGATGCAGCCAGCATGGCAGACCAGGTTCAGGTGGTTGCAGAGGCTCCGGAGGGCAGCCTGGCCAAGAAGGTAATCTATCCGGTTGCCGTTGTGAAGAACACTGCCAATGAAGAGGCTGCTAAGAACTTTGTCGAATTCCTGAAAACTGATGAAGCCATGAAGGTGTTTGAGTCTTACGGATTCACAAAGGGAGAATAATGAAGGTAGAGAGGGGATATACATGGATTGGTCACCCATACTGATTTCGATGAAGACAGCCAGCCTGTCGATTTTGATTACATTTTTCCTTGGGATTTTTGCTGCCTGGGCAGTGGTAAGCCTTAAAAATGAGGTGTGGAGGCTGTTCTGGGACGGGGTGCTGACGCTGCCGCTGGTGCTTCCGCCTACGGTGGCCGGCTTTTTCCTTCTCTATATATTTGGGGTCAAACGCCCGGTAGGGCAGTTTTTTATTGACTATTTCAGCATTAAGATTGCATTTTCCTGGGCGGCCACCGTCATTGCGGCCATCGTCATGTCCTTTCCGCTGATGTACAGGTCGGCCAGAGGCGCATTTGAACAGGTGGACCAGAACCTGGTGGCGGCGGCCAGGACCCTGGGTATGAGCGAGTGGAGTATTTTCTGGAAGGTATTGATTGCCAACGCAGTGCCGGGCGTTGTCAGCGGGGGCGTGCTGGCCTTTGCAAGGGGGCTTGGGGAGTTTGGCGCCACGGCCATGATTGCCGGCAACATCGCGGGCAAGACAAGGACCCTGCCCATGGCGGTCTATTCCGAGGTGGCTGCCGGAAACATGGATAAGGCATACAGCTATGTGGCTATCATTGTGGTGATTGCATTTATTTCGGTTTTTCTTATGAACTGGGCGGCCCTTCGGACCGGAAGCAGGAGGGGTTAGGATATGGTTGTGGATTCAGGACATGATCTCCGTTTGGGAGTGGATATAAAAAAGAAGCTGAAGGAATTCAGCCTGGACATTGGATTTGAGGCCGGAAGGGGATGTCTTGGGATACTGGGACCATCGGGCTGCGGCAAAAGCATGACCCTTAAATCCATTGCAGGCATTGTAAGGCCGGATTCGGGCAGGATAGCAATCCAGTATGCCCAGGGGGAAGCGGCAGGGGGAAGGGTGCTTTACGATTCATCCTTAAAGGTCAATGAAAGGCCCCAGGTGCGCAGGGTAGGCTACCTGTTCCAGAATTACGCCCTGTTTCCCAACATGACGGTGGAACAGAACATATTGACCGGCTTAAACAGCGCGGGCGGAAGGAAGGCCGTGTCCAGGAAGCGCCAGCCCCTGACCCAGAAGGAGAAGGACGGAAAGGTCAGGGAAATGCTTTCAAGGTTCAGGCTGGAAGGCCTGGAACAGCGCTATCCGGCACAGCTTTCCGGGGGGCAGCAGCAGAGGGTGGCCCTGGCCCGCATCCTTGCATATGGGCCGGAGGTGCTATTGTTAGATGAACCATTTTCAGCCATGGATACGTATCTCAGGGAAGGGCTGAGGCTGGAACTGGCCAGCGTCCTGAAGGATTACGACGGGGTCAGCGTCATGGTGACCCATGACAGGGATGAGGCGTACCAGCTTTGTGACAGCCTTCTCCTGCTGGACAGGGGAAGTGTGCTGGCTGGCGGGAAGACCAGGGATATATTCCAGTGTCCCATCACCTGCCAGGCAGCCAGGCTCACGGGATGTAAGAACATATCCAGGATTGGACGTCTGGGTCCGCGGCGCATAAAGGCCCTGGACTGGGGCGGGTTAGAGCTTACAACGGACCGGGATGTGGACGGTTCCATCACAGCGGTGGGTATCAGGGCACATGATTTTGAACCCCTGTCCGATGGGGAGGCAGAGCAATGGAAAGGCAGGGAAAACGGAAACCTGATCCAGGTGGGTTCTCCCAATATTTCCGAGATGCCCTTTGAGTGGTACATTACATTGTCCAACGGCCTGTGGTGGAAAAAGGAAAAGGATATCCACACCCACAATACCGCCGGGCTTGTACCGGGGTGGCTGCGGGTGGAGCCTGCGGCACTGCTGTTACTCACAGGGGAGTTAAATGGATAAAAGGAGAATGTGGATATGAGGACAGGCGCAGTGGTTGTTGCGGCAGGGCACAAAAGTTCCGTAAGCAGTTTTTCACCCATGCTTCCCATAGGGGACAGTACGGTCATCAGAAGGATCATCATCACCCTTAAGCGGTCCGGCATTGACCCGGTGGTGGTAATCACAGGGGAACAGGGGGATGAGGTGGAGAAACACATTGCGGGCCTGCGCGTCATCTGCCTGCGCAATCAGAATTATGGGCATACCCAGATGTATAACAGCATCTGTCTGGGCCTGAACTATATTGAGGATTTATGCGACCGGGTATTCATCCTGCCTGCCAAGTTCCCCATGTTCCTTCCGGAGACCATAAAGCGGATGATGGATACCGATGCCCAGGTGGTCTGCCCTGTATTTGAGGGAAGAAGGGGGCATCCGGTGCTGGTTTCCAGCGCCGTCATCGGTAAACTGCTGAATTACAAGGGGGAACAGGGGCTTCGGGGCGCCCTCAGGCAGGCGGATGTGTACCGGTGCGCGGCCGAGGTTGAGGTGGAGGACCAGGGAATCATCCTGGCCGTGGAAACGGATGAGGACCGCGCCCAGAGTAACCTGGACAATGAACGGCTGGACATTTTCCCCCAGGTCCAGCTGACTCTGGAGCGGGATGACGGGTTTTTCGGTCCCTCCGTGGCCCAGTTCCTGTCCTTGATTGACCATACGGGTTCCATGCAGACAGCCTGCAGACAGATGCACATGTCCTATACCAAGGGCTGGAAGATACTGAAGGCAGCGGAAAAACAGCTTGGATACCCCCTGCTGATTACCCAGTCAGGCGGGGCAGAGGGAGGTTCGTCCCTGCTGACCCCCAAGGCCAGGGATTTCCTGGCCCGTTTCCTCCGGATGGAGAAGGAACTGAGGGAGGATGCGCAGAAGCTATATGAAAAATATTTTTCCATGGAGGATGAGACAGGTCTATGAAAGCATTATTTGAAGAGTTATCCAATGTATTGGCAAAAGGGGAGGAGGCTGTGCTGGTCACGATCATAGCCAGCTCCGGCTCCACGCCCAGGGGCGCCGGTTCGCGCATGCTGGTGAGGCAGGACGGCACCATCAAGGGGACCGTGGGCGGCGGATCAGTGGAATACCAGGCCATACTCACGGCCATGGAAGCCATGAAACATAAATCTTCCTATACAAAGGGATTCACCCTGAACCGGAACCAGGTAGCTGATATCGGCATGGTCTGCGGCGGCAACGTGGTGGTTTACTTTCAGTATATCCGCCCGGATGACAAGGCATTTGCAGAATTCTGCACCAAGGTGCGGGACGCCCTTGGCAGGGATGAGGACAGCTGGCTGCTCCTGGACATAACGGACGAAACCTGCTGGCAGATGGGGCTTTACAGCAAAAGCACAGGCCTTACAGGCATGGACAGGCCGGAGCAGGCAGAGCTGGCGCTTCAGGAACCGCTCTTTACAGGCAGGACCCTTCAGCAGGAAATCGGGGGACGCAGATATTACATCGAACCCTTGGTCCAGGCAGGGACGGTCTATATCTTCGGCGGCGGACATGTGGCCCAGGAGCTGGTGCCTGTCCTGTCCCATGTGGGGTTCCGGTGCGTGGTCATGGACGACCGGGAGGAATTTGCCAACCGTGAAGTATTTCCCCAGGCAGCAGGAACCATTGTCGGGAACCTGGAAGAGATTGGCAGTTACATTGACGTCAGGCCCTGCGACTATGTGTGCGTCATGACCAGGGGCCACCAGTTTGACTACTATGTGCAGCGCCAGGCCCTGTCCATGAAGCCGGGCTACATCGGCATCATGGGAAGCAGGAATAAAATCAGGGTGGTAACGGACAAACTGCTGGCAGACGGCTTTACAAGGGAAGAGATAGAAGCCTGCCACATGCCCATCGGGACGGAAATCCGGGCGGAGACACCGGCAGAGATAGCCATCAGCATTGCAGGCGAGTTAATCTGTGAGCGGGCTGCCAGGATGGGACGCAGGAAGTGAGGATAAGACTTCGTTAAATAAAATACAAAAATTTTTAGGTAACCTAAAATAATTTGTATTAATAAACAAAAACAGAGGATGTACGGTCTGAAAGA
Source organism: Enterocloster sp. OA13 (assembly GCF_022440595.1). Lineage (NCBI taxonomy): Bacteria > Bacillati > Bacillota > Clostridia > Lachnospirales > Lachnospiraceae > Enterocloster > Enterocloster sp. OA13. Next base: position 928,060 of record NZ_JAKNTF010000001.1, read on the forward strand.
TCATCTATATTGCGGATTGTGCGCCAGCGGGTTCCGGGCTATAATCAGAGTATCCAAATGATAAGCAGAATACTTTGAAAGAAGGGAACGCAGATGGCAGTAATCGCAATCATACTTGCATACGGCATCCTCAGTGTGGAGCTGTATGGCGTCATCAGGGATAACATCCGTAAATAAAATGGGAAGCAATTGACCAAATGATAGGAAAAACAGTCAGGAACACAGGGCAGGGCCGCTGGTTCCCGGCTGTTTTTGTGCGTTTATGGCTTTCCTTAAATTGTAATTTATGTTAAGATAATCTGTACGGGAAACTGAAGGGTTGGAATGGGAAGGATTGGAATGGCGCACAGGAGGGAGGATGGGCATGGATGCATACTATAAGGACGGAGGCGGATGGAACCGGTCGGACAGGCTTTTTGACGCGCTGGACCTGAAAGGGCGGATGGGACAGAAGGCAAAAAAAGGCAGCGGGCCATATGTGATTTCCTTAACAGGCGGAGGCGGAAAAACCTCCCTGATCCGCCGTCTTGCATGGGAGGGGATGGAACGGGGGCTTAAAGTCCTTGTGACCACCACCACCCACATGGCCGTGCCGCTGCGCCTGGGCGTTTTTTCGTGCAGGGAAGAGGATGTGAAGGCAATGCTTGACCGGGAACACGCCGTGGTGGCCGGGCAGACCAATGGGGAAGGGAAGATTTCCTACATGGGGGACGCGGCCTATCACAGGTTGTGCGCCCTGGCCGACCTGGTGCTGGTGGAGGCGGACGGGGCCAAACGGCTGCCTCTCAAGGTGCCGCGGGGCAATGAGCCGGTCATACCGGACAATACGGATTTAATCCTCTGTGTCAGCGGACTTACGGCCGCAGGCAGCCTGGCCGCTGAAAGGTGCTTCCGCCTGGAGACGGCGCAGCGTGTCATGGAGATCCATGGGCGCAGGGATTATGATGGTGGGGAAGACGGACAGTGGCGGATAACCCTGGAGGACATGGGCTGCCTGATGCGGTATGGGTATCTGGAACCGCTCCGGGCGCAGTATCCGCAGGCAGAGACCATACCTGTATTGAACCAGGCCGACACGGTGGAACTTGCACGGGCTGCGTCCGGGCTTTTGGATGAAATGAAGGAGGAGGGCGGGATTGCAGCAGGCAGGCTGCTGGAGGAAACGTCCGCAGGATTATTTTAACATGAATATATCATTTATCTATATGGCGTCCGGATATGGCAGCAGGTTCGGTTCCAACAAACTGTGCGCCATGCTGGACGGCAGGCCGCTGTACCGCCATGGGCTGGAATGCCTGCTGGCGGCGGCCGGGGAACTGAGGGAAAAGGATGGATTTGACGTGCGCCTGATACTGGTCAGCCAGTACCGGGACATATTGGAGGATGGGAACGGCCTGGGACTGGAAACCGTGTATAACGGTTCCAGCAGCCAGGGGATTACGGCTTCCCTGCGCCTGGGCACTGAAGCCGCGGGGGAGGATGCGGACATCCTTCTGTTTTTTGTGGCGGACCAGCCCTATATGAGGGGGTCCACCGTGGCCTCCTTTGTCCGCGGGTTTGCAGGATGCGGATCCGGGATCGGCTGTGTGGAAAGCGGGGGCCGGAGAGGGAATCCGGCGGCATTTTCCCGCAGATACAAAAAGGAGCTGCTGGCGCTTATGGGGGACCGGGGCGGCAGCGTGATCATGAAGGCGCACCCGGAGGATGTATGGACCATGGAGGTCCCGGAAGGGGAATTAAAGGACATCGATGTGCAGGAAGACCTGGAACGGTAACCGTACCGCGGGACCGTGCGCGGGCCGTGCCTGTGGGAAAGGGGGGATTGTATGAGTGAGATGAATGACTTTTCAAAGGGCAGCGTCATAAAGAATATCCTGAAGCTGGCCCTGCCCATGACCCTGGCCCAGCTGATTAATGTACTGTACAATATCGTGGACCGGATATACATTGGGATGATACCGGAAAACGCCACCCTGTCCCTGACCGGATTGGGGCTGTGCCTTCCCATCATATCCATTGTCATTGCCTTTGCGAACCTGTTCGGCATGGGAGGCGCCCCGCTGTGTTCCATTGAACGGGGGCGGGGCAATACATCTGAGGCAGAGTCCATCATGGGCAATGCCTTCGTGATGATGATGGCAGTGGGGATCCTCCTGACGGCCACGGGGCTTATATTCAAACGCCCCATGCTGTATCTGTTCGGGGCCAGCGACGCAACCATAGGCTATGCGGACGCCTACATAACCATCTACCTGATGGGCAATATCTTCGTGATGACAGGTCTTGGCATGAACAGCTTCATCAACTCCCAGGGGTTCGGGACCGTGGGCATGATGACCGTGCTGCTGGGCGCTGTGAGCAACATCATACTGGACCCCATATTTATTTTTGTGTTCCACATGGGCGTCAGGGGGGCTGCCCTGGCAACCATCCTGTCACAGTTCCTGTCTGCTGCGTGGATCATCGCGTTCCTCACCGGAAAAAGGACAATCCTGCGGCTGCGCCCGTCCGCCATGAAGCTGGAAGGCGCCCGCATCCTGCGCATTGTGGGGCTGGGCATGTCCGGCTTTACCATGTCCATCACCAACAGCTCCGTGCAGATCATGTACAATGTCATGCTCCAGAAGTTCGGCGGTGACCTGTATGTTGGGATCATGACGGTCATCAACTCGGTGCGGGAGGTCATTTCCATGCCAGTCAATGGCCTTACCAACAGCGCCCAGCCGGTGATGGGGTTTAATTACGGGGCAAGGGAATACGGCAGGGTCAGGAAGTCCATTGTGTTCATGTCCGTGGTCAGCATTGCATACACGGTGGTTGTATGGCTCTTTGTACATGAATGTCCGGAATTCTTCATCCGCATCTTTAACCGGGAAGGGGAACTGGTGGAAGCGGGCGTTCCTGCCATGCGGGTGTATTTCTTTGGATTTTTCATGATGTCCCTCCAGTTTGCGGGCCAGGCCGTGTTCGTGGGGCTTGGAAAATCGAAGAATGCGGTGTTCTTTTCCATTTTCCGCAAGGTCATCATTGTCATTCCGCTGATTCTGATCCTGCCGTCCGTATTCAATCTGGGTACGGCGGGAATATTAATGGCAGAGCCAATCTCCAACTTTATCGGCGGTACGGCATGTTTCGGGACCATGATGCTCACGGTGTGGCCGGAGCTAAAACGCGGGGCGAAGGAGAAAACCAACCAATGAAGAGAAATGTACTTAGGATAACGGCAGCACTTGGGGCGGCGGCCTTTCTGTTCACCACCGGATTTGCCAGGGCGGAAGACCATGCATCCGGCAAGGCGGGATATTTAAGGTCCGCCACCTATTATTCCGATGACTGGGTCATCAATTTCTGGAACAGTGAAAGCAGCCGTATGGATGAGGAACTGGCGCAGATTGCCGAAGACGGGTTCAACAACATCATCCTTGTGGTGCCTTGGAGGGAGTTCCAGCCGGACACATCGCCCTGCACCTATAACAGCTATGCATGGGATAAGCTGGACCGGGTCATGGAAGCCGCCGCGGACCAGGGACTGAGCGTCATGCTGCGCGTGGGGTATACATGGGATTATTACGGAAGGGATAATGTGCTCTCCCGCTACCGGGGGCTTATGTATGACGGGGAGGTCCGGGACGCCTGGATGGAATATGTGGGCCGTCTTTATGAACGGGCCTCGTCCCATGGGAATTTCTGCGGGGGCTTCATCACATGGGAGGATTTCTGGAACTTTACGGACACCAGCGCCAGCCTGGGAAATAAAGCCAGCGGAAAGAAAATGGCCAGGCAGTGCGGCTATACGGAGTATGCCGGGGAACATTACACCCTTGAGGAACTGGAGGACATATACGGGCATTCCCTGGAAAGCTATGACGACCTGTATTTTCCGGAAAAGGATTCCTATGCCAGGAAGATATTCTTTGAGTTTTATGATGATTTCCTCAATGGACTGCTGGCTGAAAGCCAGGAAGCATTTCCCGGCCTTTCCATGGAGGTACGGCTGGATGTGGATCCTGTGGAACACGGGGACGGGTCGCTGGAGGGATTCATGCATTCATCTACCTTCCCATGCGGGGATGCAGCCTATACAAGCACCATGTACAGCGTGCCAATGGGCTTTTTGAATGAACATGAAAGGGTTACGGCAGAGGAGGTCCTGGAGAAACTTCCCGTGTTCATGAACCGGCTTCACGTGTACAGCGGCGGAAAGCCGGTGTACATCGACCAGTTCCTTTTCACGGACAACACAGTGGGATATGAGCACAACGCCCAGCTGATGGACGACCAGAAGGCACTGTTCCTGGAGAAGGCGGCCCCTGTCTTAAAAAGCATGACCATGGGATACGGCATATGGACATACCGGGATTACGGCGACAATAAGCTCTACAATGCCCAGTTCGGGCTGGGACAGGAAGGCTGGAGGTTTTCTGGCGGCAGCAGCGTGGTCACGCGGGACAGCACCAGGCAGGCCATGATCCCGGGCGGCGCAGGCATTTACCAGGATATCGGAAACCGTATGACAGGCACAACAGGAAAGGATACACATGTAAGGTTCCTGGCGGAAAGCGAGGGCAGCAGCCAGCTGTCCGTCAGCGCGTTAGGGCGTACCAGGACCTTGGAGGTAAAGGGCGCGCGCACGGTTGAGCTGGTTTTTGAAAATTGCAGCGCAAAGGATTTCTCCATCAGTGTCAGCGGAAGCACCGCCTATGTGGATGACGTCCAGGTATTTACATTCACGACCCAGGGCGAACTGTACCAGATGGACGGTTCCGAGGGAAGCTGCATTGAAGCGCTCCGTCTAATGAATCAAAATCTATAAAAAGCGCATACTATCCTTGTCATCGGTAGACGTTTAAACCATGAGAAGGAGGAAATGATCATGACTAAGCTGGAATGTAGCGTTAAGAACTGTGTGCACAATGCGGATAACTGCTGCTGCAAGGCGGCCATTGCCGTGGACGGGAACAAGGCAAAGGAAGCTGAGCAGACATGCTGTGCAAGCTTTGACGAGAACAAGGGCGGAAGGTTCACCAACCTGTTTAAGACTCCTGAGACAAGGCTCGATATTGCCTGCGACGCCGTAAAATGCATTTACAACGAGGAGCACCGCTGTACTGCTGAGCGCATTGACATCAGCGGGGACGGGGCCTGTGAATGTACGGAGACCAGGTGCAATACATTTAAAGCAAAATAAGATTGGCTTTGGCTGCAGATTGAGGCTGCCATACCGGAAGGATACGGTATGGCAGCCTCAATTTTCTGTTTTTCACGAAATTCCGGTTGCCAAGGGACAGGATTAAGGGCCGGAATGTGTGAACTGCTTGCAAATCAGGGCGTTTTATCATATAATAATCTGGATAAGGGTCCAAGATTTTTGCCTTGGGAAAAGAGGAGATGAAGCATATGAGCCGCAGCACAGCCGGGAGGATTGCAGGTATATGGTGCATTGCCATGCTGTTGGGGGCATTGACAGGCTGCAGCAGTCAGGCAACAGAGGAAAAGACCGTGATCAGGGTTCTCTATTTAAGCAGCTTTAAGGAGGTGGAGGCACTGGTTGAGTCCACCTATGACGATATTGACCTGCAGGTGGAGATATCGCCTTATTCCAGCGAACAGCTAAGGCGCCTGGAACGGGGCGTGGGTCCGGACCTGGTGGTCACCATGCAGCCGGATTCCAATATGGTGGAAAAATATCTGCTGGACATCAGCGATACAAAGGCCAGTACGGCGTATGACGGCACTGTCATGAACGCCTCCAAACTGGATGGGAAGACATATCTGATCCCGCTGCCCGGTGTGTACAGCGGATATGTGGTCAATGAAACCATGTTTGAGCGGGCAGGCCTGCCATTTCCCACAAGCAATGAAAACCTGGTGGACTCCCTTTCCAGGCTGAAGGAAAAAGGAATCGGCATCGGGGAAGATGATATTAATTTTTCAATCATGAGTGATTATAACACGTCGGTGGGCATGTTTTACGTGGGTTGCATGGTGCCTGATTTCCTGGGGACCGTTGAGGGGGTTAAGTGGCTGGCGGATTTTAAAAATAAAGAAGCGTTCTTTTCCGGGGTCTGGGAACAATGCTTTTCGCTGTCGGATTCCCTGGTGGAGGCCGGTGTCATGGATCCTGTCGCCATTGCCCGGCAGCGCAATTCAATACTATGCAAACAGCGTTTAAGCAACGGTACCCTGGCAGCGGCTTTTGGGGATTCGGCATTGTACTATGAATGTATTGAAGCCAACCGGAAAGAGGCAGAGGAGGGGATTTCGGAGGCATATACCTACCGGATGCTTCCGCTTTTCAGCGATGAAGGGAATAAGCCCTGGTTTCTGTTTTCACCCTCAGCCCTCATGGGTATTAACAATGCCGCCAGCCAGGAAAAACAGGATGCCTGCAAGCGTATACTGGACCTGCTTTCAACGCCTGAGGGGCAGGACGCCCTGATTAAGGATTTGGGGGCAGGCATGTCCTGCCTGCGGGATTACAGCCAGCAGAAGGATCTGATCCCAAAGGGCGTGGAAGGATATGTGGAATCAGGATACATTTACAATGTCCTGTTCCCAAGTAAAACCGTGGAATACCTTGGCGGTTACGTAAGGAAAATCATGAATGGGACATGCTCTGTGGAGCAGGCATTACAGGCAATCGACCAGTTTTACTGCGAGGGGACGGACCAATCTGCCTACGATTTCACTGTCATCGGAACTGTAAGCCATGACCTGATGGCGCAGGATTTTAATGTGCGGCGTGGCGAGACCGAGATTGGGAATTTCATAGCGGATTGTGTTGCCCAGGCATCCGGGGCACCGATAGCGGTGGTCAATGGAGGCGGGATCCGCGCCAGCTTTTATCAGGGTGTGGTCTATGGCGGGGATATGGCAGCGGTATGCCCCTTTGACAACCAGGTCATTGTTCTGGAAATGGACGGCAGGACCGTGTGGGATATGCTGGAAAACGGTGTGTCTGCCTGCACGGATGAGTTTCCCGGCGGCCGCTTTTTACAGGTCTCAGGTCTCAGGTATACCTTTGACAGCAGCAGACCTGCCGGAACCAGGCTTGTAAGCGTGACATTGCCGGATGGTCAGGATCTGGATTTAAGTGCGGACTACCAGGTGGCGGTCACGGACTATATGGCCGGTGCAAAGAGTTACGCTGAAGGCAACGGGGACGGATATACCATGCTCAACTGCTATGACGCCGGCCTGCCGAAGGGCAATGTGGAACTGGTAAAGGAAACAGGGCTGTATTACCGCGATGCCATGTCGGCTTATTTTGAACAGCACAGGGACATCGTGGCAGATCCCCGGTTGGAAGGAAGGATCTGCGATTTAGGGCAGGACGGATAGACAGACAGGCCTCCTGCGCGGAAAGGATAGGTGCCATTGATGACTCACAACAAGAGGAATGGGGAATACCGGATACCGCTTTTTGTTTCCGCGCTGCTTCTGATGGTGGCTGTCCTCTGTGTGTTTGCGGTTAATGTGTATAAAAAAGAGTCAGAACGCACCGTGACAAATATCAGTAAGGTTTACTTACAGGAAATGGCCGCCCAGATCGGCAGGCATTTCAAAACCAACCTGGACAGCCAGTTCTTCCAGATCCGCACCATTGCCAGTGCAGTATCTAAGGATGACTTAAAGGATGAGGAGAGCCTGGAACGTTTTCTGTCGCAGGTGCTGCTGGCGGACAATGACTTCACGCACGTGGCAGTCATCAGTGATAAGGGAATCGCCTATTCTCCCAGCGGCCCGGTTCCGGCCATGTCGAAAATCTCCGGTCTTGATAAGCTTCTGGCCGGTTCGCAGGAATTGATTTCCGTCAATGAATCAATCTGGGAAAGCGATACAATCCTGCTCGGCACACCCATAAGCCCCTTGCCGTTTAAAGACGGACAGCTGGTTGCCTTCATTATCGGAATCCCCACTCCTGACATGGGGGCAAAGCTGGGACTGGACAGTGAGAAGGAAACGAATTCCTCTACCAATATCATAACCAGGAACGGGGACTTCGTGATTAAGAGCGCCTTTTCAGAGGACGTGCTATACGGTTCCAACCTGTTTACAATCTATGGCCAGCAGGCTGTTTTTGATGAGGGCTATGACCTGGAGGGAATACGCACGGCGGTCAGGGCAGGGGAAAGCGGCATGACGCTGCTTACCGTGGGCAACCGCCATGATTATATTTATTATATGCCGATTCAGGGAACGGACTGGTATATGGTTACCAGCATGGCATACGAGATAGTGAACCGGCAGATTTTATATCTCAGCCAGTTCATGGTTACTGTATGCGTGGGTATTTTCCTGATCATACTTACGACGGTCCTTGCATTCTTTTTATTGCTGAGGCACAGGGAAAAGCTCAGCAGTGAACTTCTTCTTGCGGAAAAAGAGCGGGCAGAGGCGGCCAACAGGGCCAAGAGCGACTTCCTGTCCCAGATGTCCCACGAAATCAGGACTTCGCTCAACGGAATCATGGGCATGGCGGAGCTTGGAAAAAGCCATACAGGGGAGCCGGACAGGATGCGCAATTGCCTGGATAAGATCACGCTTTCATCAACACACCTTCTTTCCCTGATCAACGACATACTGGACATGTCCAAAATCGAAAGCGGGAAAATTGAACTTCATATGGAACGGTTTGATCTGGGACAGCTTCTGCGTGCCCTGACAACCGTGTTCCATGTGCAGGCGGTCAGCCGTCAGATTGATTACCATATTTTCCTTTACGGGGAGATAGAGGAATATCTGACAGGGGATTCGCTCCGTCTGAACCAGATCCTGACCAACCTGCTGTCCAATGCATTAAAGTTCACGCCTGCACAGGGGCAGGTCAGCCTGAACGTATCGGAACTGCGGCGTGATGAAAGCGGGATATGGCTCCGTTTTGAAGTCAGGGACACCGGACGGGGGATTGCCCCGGAGAATATTGACCGGGTGTTTGAGGTTTTCACACAGGAAAACAGCGGAATTGCCCGCCAGTACGGCGGGACCGGGCTGGGCTTGCCCATTACGAAGAACTTTGTGGAAATGATGGGCGGCTCCATAACCGTTTCCAGCAAGGTAGGCGCCGGCAGCATATTCACGGTTGATATACCCTTTGCCTATGCAGGGGATGAGGGGGAACGGGATGCGGATTACTGCGGCAACGGCCAGCCGGTCCTGGTCATGAATCAGGTTACGGAATTGGAAACACATCTGGCTGCCCTGCTGACAAAGGAAAGGTTCGTGGCTGACAAGGCGTCCACTGAGGATACTGCCCTGCGCATGATGCGGGCGGCCGTGGAAAACGGGAATCCATATGAATTGTGCTTTATAAAGTGGGATTTTTCGGAAGATATGAAGCGTTTTACTGAAACTCTCCGAAAAACAGGGAAAAATAGCAATCTTAAAATCATCCTGACAGGACAGGACCAGGATGAACTGGACGATGCCGCCGCATTATGTGATGCCGATGCAACCCTGTGCCGGCCTGTATTCCATTCTGACCTTGCCGGGCTTATGACGGAGTTCAGGGCCCGGGCGCAGGGAAAGGGAATCCCGGAACAATCCGGCGGATTGAACGGGGAACAGGTTCTGGTGGTGGAGGATAATGAAATCAACCTGTATATTGCAGTGGCCCTTCTGGAGGATGCAGGGGCCATTGTCACCACGGCCAGTAACGGGCAGGAGGCGGTAAAACGGTTCCGCGAAGCCCCGGAAGGTTTCTATAAACTCATACTGATGGATGTGCAGATGCCGGTTATGGACGGTTACAGCGCGACGCGGGCCATCCGCGCGCTTCCCCGCTCCGATGCAAAACGCGCCATCATCATCGCGATGACGGCCAATTCCTTCCATGAGGATATCCAAAAATGCCTGGACAGCGGCATGGATGCCCATATTGCAAAGCCCTTTGTCATGAATGATATTTACAGTACATATGCAGAGGTCTTGGATGAAAAGGACATGATTGATGAAAGGGAACAATGATTTGAAATACGAGATGATGATGTATGAGAGGGTATACCGGATTTTAAAAAATAAAATAGAAAGCGGCCTGCTTCCGGCCGGGTCCAGCCTTCCCTCCCGCGCGGACCTGCGCCTGGAATTCGGGGCTTCGGAAAAGACAATCCGCCGTGCCCTTAACATGTTAAAGGAAAAGGGATTCATCGAAACCGCACAGAGGAAACGCCCTGTGGTGGCCGGTCATATAAGCACGGGACATCTCGCCACAACCCTTGCCTTAAAAAGAATTGACACTGACATCACCAATGATGTGCTGAAAACAGGCGTGCTGCTGTGTTATCCGGTGATTAAAAAGGGAATCGCCCTTTGTGGACAGGCTGACCTGGACATTCCGCGCAGGATCCTGGAAAACATGGACCCCCAGGATCCGTCAGGGTTTTGGAAACTGTCCAAACAGTTCTTGCGGTTCTTTGTTGCCCGCAATGGGAATGCCCTGGTTTTGCAGGCAGTGGACAGCCTGGGCCTGTCCGACTTGAAACCCCTGCAGGACAGCCTGGAAGCCAGGATTAGATATTACGGACAGCTGCGGGAGCTGATGCATGCCATTGAAACCGGAGGCGCACCGGAAAGCGTCCGTTTTGATGATATGTCCGGGATGTATGGGCTGACGGGCAAAAGCCGGCCGGCCTTTAAGGTTGCCTCCGACTCCGCGGTCCTTCTTGGCAGGAAGCAGCTTGAAAAGATGCTGCAGGGAGCCGAGGTACGGTATTCTGCGGTGTATATGGATCTTATGGGGCTGATTGCGGCGGGACGCTACCAACGCGGGGACCAGCTTCCTTCCCACAAAGAACTTCAGGAAATTTACGGCGTCAGTGTTGACACGACCCTTAAGGCGGTACAGATCCTGCAGGAATGGGGTGTCGTGAAGACCGTCCGGGGCAACGGTATATTTGTGGAGATGGACCGGAACGATATCCGGGACGTCCATATACCTCCACGCCTGATTGCTTACCATGTCAGGCGCTATCTGGATACCCTGGAACTTCTGGCCCTGACAATCGAAGGCGCCGCTGCCTGCGCGAAAGCCCATATCACCAAGGAAGGACTGCAGGCAGTGAAGGCGGAGATAGACCGCCAGTGGAATGAGGATTATCTGTATGAGCGCACGCCGGCCATCCTTCTGGATTTCATTGCCAGCCACATAGGCATAGATGCGTTCGGCGCCATTTACATGTTCCTGCAAAGGGATTTTAAGATTGGCCGCAGCATTCCGGGCCTGCTGGACACGGAAAAAATAACCGTGAACCGCCAGGTCCATGAACAGTGCGTGGAAGCCGTTGACTCGCTTTCCATGGGGAATGAAGGGGGATTCCCTGAAAAATGCGCCCGGCTATTTGATGCCATACGTCACCTGGTAATTGGGAAATGCCAAAGCCTGGGATACTATGAGGCTGCAATGGGCGTCTATGACGGAACAGCGCTATGGAAGTAACCTGTAAAAATAACCTGTAAAAAAACATTGACAAACGGTCCGGAATGTAGTAAAGTAATAAAAGTTGTGAGAACGACTGACAGGAAAGCAGGTATCCGCCTCACCCTGGCACGAGTAAGTGACCCGGGTTCATAGATGAAGTGATGTGCTGTAGCATTTCCATGGGAGATGGGTCAGCAGATGATTTTATGTGTGTTAAGAGTGGATGGTCTGACTGTCCGCTTTATTTTTTGCCCTGGAGACAAAAACGGGGCGTGCTGATTCCTGAACATATTGACTTATTTATTATGGAGGTGTACGACCATTAGCGAATTAATGATTAACGAACAAATCAGAGACAAGGAAGTAAGACTGATTGGCGAAGACGGAGAGCAGTTAGGCATAGTCCAATTTAAGGACGCACTTAAGATGGCTCAGGATGCTGAGCTTGACCTGGTAAAGATTGCGCCTACCGCGAAGCCGCCGGTATGTAAGATTATCGACTACGGTAAGTACCGTTATGAGCTGGCACGCAAAGAGAAGGAAGCCAGGAAGAAACAGAAGGTAATCGAGATAAAGGAAGTTCGTTTGTCCCCCAATATTGACACCAACGACCTGAATACAAAGGTGGGGGCTGCCAGGAAGTTTTTAGAGAAGGGTGATAAGGTGAAAGTCACACTCCGTTTCCGCGGACGTGAGATGGCCCACATGTACAAATCCAAATACATCCTGGATGATTTCGCTGAGAGTCTTAAGGACATTGCAGTAATTGATAAGCCCTCTAAGGTAGAAGGAAGAAGCATGGTAATGTTTTTAACTGCAAAACGTTAAAATAGAAAGTTTTAAGGAGGAAATTAATATGCCAAAGTTAAAAACCAGCAGAGCAGCAGCAAAGCGCTTTAAAAAGACAGGAACCGGTAAGTTAGTCCGCAATAAAGCTTACAAGTCTCACATCTTAACTAAGAAGTCCACTAAGAGAAAGAGAAATCTTAGAAAAGATATCGTTACCGATGCTACCAACTCAAAGGTAATGAAGAAGATTTTACCATATCTGTAAGTTGAATTGTAGAAGGAGGAAATACCGATGGCAAGAGTTAAAGGCGGTTTAAATGCAAAGAAGAAACACAATAGAGTCTTAAAGATGGCAAAGGGCTACAGAGGCGCCCGTTCCAAACAGTATAGAGTAGCAAAACAGTCCGTAATGCGCGCACTGACCAGCTCCTACGCAGGCAGGAAAGAGAGAAAGAGACAGTTCAGACAGCTGTGGATTGCACGTATCAACGCAGCAGCACGTATCAATGGCCTGTCCTACAGCAAGTTCATGTATGGCTTAAAGTTAGCTGAGGTGGATTTAAACCGTAAGATCCTGTCCGATATGGCTATCAATGACGCTGAGGGATTTGCAAAGTTAGCTGAGCTGGCTAAATCCAAGATTGCTTAATTATCTGCATAATTGAATCTGTAATCATAAAAGGTGCTGTAAACCGATGGCGGGTAACCGCGTGAAGGGCTGCAGCACCTTTGTTTGTTACCTGGCCTCCGATAAGGTGGACAGGACGGCCTTTATATCCGGTTCATTGGCCTGGTCTGAGACAGCGGCAAGGACGGCGTAGTAGCTGCCCATGCTCCGTACATATAGGTAACCGGACAGGGAACCGGACTGGGCAGGAGGGAAGTAAAAGCGCAGGAACTCAAGGTTCCCTGCCTGCACTGCTTCAATCCTGCCGCCTTCCTCCAGCGTGTGGGAACCGCCCTGGAACATGTTCAGGAAAGCCATGGCCTGGTCCGCGGCATCCCCTTCTTTGTTGGGGGCGTAGAGAAGCATCACGGCGCAGTTTTCATTTTTCATGGACAGCATGTCCAGGAAGGCGTCCGGGCCTGCAAGCCGTGACAGGGAAGAGGAATCGTAATTAATGAATCCCTGGGGAACGGTAAGGCGGATATTGGACCAGTCATTGACAAAGGTGGAACCTGTCCAGCGGCCCATCACAGGTGCCTCCCCGGCCTGGACAGTCATTGCGCCGCTGCGGTCAAAGGTGTAGGGGACATTGTCAATGGTCATGGTGGTGTCCGATACCATGGCCCCGTCCGGGCCGAGATAGTACCAGATTCCCTCCTTCTGCTGCCATCCTGTGAGCATGTAGCCGTCCCGGTCAAACAGATACCATGTCCCGTCTATCTGTTCCCATGTGTCTGCGGGATAGGACCTGTCCTCCCTTTCATACCAGTATCCGGTGCTGTTAAGCTGCCATCCTGCGGCAAGGGAAGGGACGGCCCACATGACGGAGAGGGCCAGGGCGCCTGCCAGGGCAGTGATGGATCTGCATATCCTCATATTACTCCTCCTTCTTATTTTATGATATGAACATTATATGAAGGGGAATGGGGAAATACAACCTGTACTTATCATATGCGGCATATCATATGTATGGGAGGGAATACCAAGATTACGGATGGGAGGAAAAGAACATGAAGAAAGCTTTATTTTATGGAATACTGGCATCGTTTTTCTTTGCCTTTACATTTATACTGAACCGGAGCATGAACCTGGCCGGAGGATACTGGCTGTGGTCGGCCTGCCTGCGGTACCTGTTCACCCTTCCCATGATGGCGCTTATGCTTGCGCGGGAGAAGGGGGCTGTGACAGAGGTACTGAAGGCAATCAGACACAGGCCTGGAAGCTGGTTTTTGTGGAGCACGGTGGGGTTCGGGCTGTTCTATGCCCCGCTCACCTTTGGCTCCGTGTTCGGGGAGTCCTGGCTGGCGGCGGCCACCTGGCAGCTGACCATTGTGGCGGGGGTGGTCCTGACACCCCTTTTTGGAAAAAGGATCCCGGTTAAGAACCTGGCCTGGTCCATGTTCATCCTGGCCGGTATATTCTTTCTCCAGGTGCCCCATATGGAACAGACGGACGGGAGGACGGTGTTCCTTACCCTGGCCCCCATACTGGTGGCTGCATTTTCCTATCCCCTGGGGAACCGGAAGATGATGGCGCTGTGCCCGCCGTCCATGACGACCATTGGGCGGGTGGCCGGCATGACGTTCTGCAGCATGCCCTTCTGGCTTCTGCTGTCCATATTGGCGGCGGTGCGCACGGGGATGCCGGGACGGGGACAGGTGCTTCAGTCCGTCTGTGTGGCCCTTTTCTCCGGCGTCATAGCCACGGTCCTGTTCTTTAAGGCAACCGATATGGTGAAGCACAATCCAAGGCATCTGGCCGTGATTGAGGCCACCCAGTGCGGGGAAGTGGTATTTACCCTGCTTGGAGGCATTTTCCTGCTGCATGACGGGGTACCGGATGCAGTGGGGCTGGCCGGGATTGCCGTGATCGTGGCTGGCATGATCGGCAACAGTTTGGCGGCCGGCGGGGAGGATTAGGTTAGGATTCCGTTAAGAAATGCGTAATAATTATTATTTTGCATTAGGCCCTAAACTATGATACACTGATTTATGAAGTTACAGAATTAACAATAATCAGGAGTGGTTTAAGACAATGCTGGAATTATCGGGAATATGCAAATCCTATCGCAGACAGAACATCCTTGACGGGGTGGAACTCACGGTCAGACCGGGGGAGTGCGTGGGGATTGTGGGATATAACGGCTGCGGGAAAACCACTCTTTTGTCTATTATTGCAGGCGCATTAAAGGCTGACAAAGGAAGCATCCTGTTTAACGGGAAGCAGGCGGTGGGCCATCCCCGCGTGTTTGCAGAGGAAGCAGCCTATGTCCCCCAGGAGAATCCCCTGATGGAGGAACTGTCGGTCAGGGACAACCTGATGTTGTGGTACCGGGGCAGCAGGACAAGGATGGAAGAAGACCTGCGAAGCGGCGCAGCCGCCATGCTGGGAGTGGATAAGATGTTAAACCGCACGGCCGGCAAGCTTTCCGGAGGTATGAAGAAGCGGGTCAGCATTGCATGCGCCCTGTCCAACCATGCGCCTGTGCTGATCATGGACGAGCCGGGGGCGGCCCTGGACCTGGAGTGCAAGGAACTGATACGGAATTACCTGCGGGAGTATATGGCAGGAGGCGGCGCCGTGGTGCTGACATCCCATGAACTGGCTGAACTGGCCATGTGCACGGATATGTATGTGCTGAAGCAATGCCGTTTGACAAAGATCGTTAATGGTTCGTCAGCAGAAGAGCTGATCCGCCAGTTTCGATAGAAATACGAAGGCACATGCCACCCGGCATGGACCTGATGTAAGGGAGGAAAATAAGAATGAAATGCAAAAAATGTGGTGCTGAGTACGGGGAAGACGTAAAGTTCTGTACCCAGTGCGGCGCTCCTATGGGAGATGAAGGCCAGGATTCCCAGGCAGGGACAGAGCCTGCCATGGATGCCCAGGCAGATGGGGAATTAGAAGCCGGGACAATCAGCGCAGAGGCGCCGGCGCCGGAAGAAGGACAGCCGGAGGCGGCAGAGACGGTTACTGAGCCTGCTGAAGAGGCCGGGACAGAGCCATCACCGGCAGAGCCTGCTGTCAAGGCAGAAGAGCCAAAGGCAGACGGTCCCATGTCGGTTCCGGTACCGGCGTCAGGCGAACCGGAGCCAAACAAGAAGTTCCTGAAGATCCTGTTCGCGGTCATCGCGGTATTGGCAGTGATTGCCGTCGCGGCAGTGGCATACGTGAAGATGAATGCCAAAGACCCCAAGCAGGTGGTAATCGATGCATTTGAGAAGGTCTATACCGAAGGCCAGGTGTTCCCGTCAGAGGAACTGTTCGGCTTTAAGGATTTCTCAGAGGCAGCGCTTAAAGCTGACATGGAAAGCGGTCTTACCCTTAAGATGGACAGCTGCTCCGACCCGGATGTAAACCAGTTTGCGGGAAGCGGGCTGCGTCTCGAGGGCAGGAGTGACAAGACAAATGGCAAATCCTCCTTTAATATGGGTGTGATTTATAATGGGATGGACCTGGCTAACCTGGATGCCTACTACGGTGAGGACACCCTGATGATGGCGGTTCCTGAACTGAGCGGCAGGGTGTTTACCCTGGACCTGGGAGAAGGCCTTGGGGAGCGCATTAAAAATTCACCTACAGTAGGTCCGCTGCTGGCAGAGAACGGCGTGGATGTGGACGGACTGGCC
The DNA here is from genome assembly GCF_022440595.1 of Enterocloster sp. OA13. Classification (NCBI taxonomy): domain Bacteria; kingdom Bacillati; phylum Bacillota; class Clostridia; order Lachnospirales; family Lachnospiraceae; genus Enterocloster; species Enterocloster sp. OA13. The sequence goes on from NZ_JAKNTF010000001.1 coordinate 944,564, forward strand.
GGATACTTTACAGACCTGATCGACGAGGCCGAGAAGGCTGAGGAAGAGGGCAAGGCCCCATTTGATATCGAAGCCCTGCTTACCCGCTACAGGGAAGGCAGCAATGCACAGGAGAATTTCAAGGCGGCCATGACCGTTGAGAAGGCTGACAAGGGCACCTACACCATGAACGGCGCGCAGGTCAGCTGCCAGGGATACGATGTGACGATCAGCAAGGATTCCATGATTGAATTCCTGCGCACCTCTTCTGATTTCTTCCTTCAGGATGAGACCTTGAAGGCGGATTACCTGAAACAGCTGGAAGCCACGGTCAGGATGAGCGAGCTGATGGGCAGCGCCATGACCGGCATGGGTTCCATGTCTGCCGAGCAGATGCAGGAACAGGCCTACGATGAAGTAAAAGATGCTGTGGATGAGATGATTACATATCTGGACAAGTCCCTGACCGATATCCAGATGACGGTTTATGTGGATAAGGACGGTAACCTTGCGGCGTTAGAGGGAAGCACAAACCTGTACGTGGATGATTCGCTTGCGGAAGAAGAGGGCTATGTTGCAGTGACATTTAACCTTACGCTGGAAGGCGGCGCATACCTGACACAGAACGTAAAGGGCAATATAACACTGGAAGACGCAGACGACACGGTTAAGGTGGACCTGTCAAAGCAGGGAACCTATGACGGAAAGATGCTGACCTGCGACCTGTCGGTGGATGTGACTGCACCGGATGCATCTGTTTATAACTTCATGTACACAGGCACCTATGATTCCAATGACGGCAGCTACCATGCCGCTGTGGAGCTTGGAGGCGAGGGTTCCCAGCTCTTTAAGATGTCTGCAACCGGTATTGTGGACCAGATGGAAAAGGGCAAGGCTTACCATATGGATATCGATGCCCTGGAGATTGCCGCCATGGATAATTCCATGAACATGGTACTCAGCGGCGAGCTTTACAGCCGTCCGTTAAGCGCTGAGGTAACACCTCTTGATGGCGAGCCGATGGACGTACTGTCAGCAACCGAAGAGGACTGGAACAATGTCCTTATGGAAATGGTATTCGGCATCATCGGACTTTCAGGACAGCTTGAAGTTCCCATGGGCTGATGCCAAAAACGGTAAAACAGGAATAAAACAGGGCCTTTGGTTCATTTCCGTCCGGAGATGGGCCGGGGCCGGATCATAACAAAAAGGAATGGGGAAATATGTCTGCACGTCTGGTTTATCTCAAGCTGGAGTTAAAACGAGCATGTAAAAAGCTTCCCCACATCATTGCAGGGGCAATCGTGCTGTTACTATTAGCGGTTACGGTTGCCTTTTTGGCAAGCAGGATGTTGTATGGGGAGCAGGCAGCAGGGAGGATTACCGTGGGGGTAGTGCTTCCTGAGGGTGATGCCGTGGCACAGAAGGCGGTGGCCATGGTCAGCTCCCTGGAAAGCGTAAAAAGTATCTGTGATTTTGAATATATGGACAAGGAAGAGGGCATCCGGAAACTGAAGGAAGGGAAGCTTTATGCGGTGATGGAAGTGCCTGAAGGATTTGTGCAGGATATCATGAACGGGACCAACACGCCTGTGCGGATTGTACTGCCTGGGGGCGCGGGTCTGGAGGGCAGGATATTCAAGGAACTGACGGACGCAGGGGCCAAGACCCTGGGGGCCAGCCAGGCGGGAATCTACGCCGGGGATGAACTCTGCGTCCTGGAAGGCATGACGGACTCCATCCCTGTCCTGGAGGCGGACCTGAACCGGATTTTCATGGGATACAGCCTGCCAAGGATGGACTATTTCAGGAATATGAAGGTGACTGCCACAGGGGATGTGGATACCCTGCATTTTTATGGTATCAGCGCGGCGGTGCTGTTCCTGCTTCTGTGTGCCATTCCCGTATCGGCGTACCTGTCACCGGCCCGTCCCGTGATGAAACAGAAGCTTAAGATACTTGGAATCGGGAACGTGACGGTCCTGGGGGTCAGGATACTGGGCCTGGGACTGCTTCTGGCAGCGGTTGCACTTCCGGCGGCGGCAGCGGCCGGCGGCGCGGGATTCATTCCATGGGGGGTGAAGACCGTGCTGCCTGTGACCGCCGTATGCCTGTCGGCTGCTTCCATGATCGTGTTCCTGTATCAGGCTGCGGGAAGCCTGATGGGAGGCGTCATGCTGCTGTTTTTGACCGTGACGGCCATGCATTTCATGGCAGGCGGATTCCTTCCGCTGGTGTTCCTTCCGGCATCCATCCGGGCGGCGGCGCCGTTCCTGCCGTCCTATATATTCATGGAGGGCATGAAGATGGCGGTGACGTCTGTCATGGACCCTGTCATATTTGTCAGGCTGGCGGCTGTCATGGCGGTATGCTTCCTGCTCAGCCTGTGGGTGGAGGTGGGAAGACGATGAAAAAGGTCATGATCTGGTTCCTCCTGTCCTGCAAGCGGTATGTGCGAAAGCCATCCTTCCTGGTCATCCTCCTTCTGCTTCCCCTTGGAATCCTGGCGGCAGACAGGAGCCAGGGCCATAAGGAGCAGGAGATTAAGATTGCTGTCAGCGTCCAGGGAGGCGATGGGAATGAACTGGGCCGGCGGCTGGCAGAAAGCCTTGTGAACCGCGGGCGGGGCGTTGATGCGGGTATGTTCCTCTTTTACGAATGCAGGGATGAGGAACAGGTAAAGGATGAGGTGGCTTCCAGACGGGCGGAATGCGGCTATGTGATAACGGAAGGACTCCGGGAAAAACTGGATTCCGGCAAATACAGACGCAGCATCCTTGTTTATTCCGCTCCCTCCACCGTGGCGGCATCCCTATCCACGGAAACCGTGTTTGCGGCGCTGATGGAGATTTACGACCGGGATTTACTGACAGCCTATGTGGCGGAGGAAAGCCTGTTTGATTCCCTGGGAGCGCCGGGAAGCAGGGACAGGGAACAATCTGCCCTGGAGGCCGGCGCACTGTATGACAAATGGCTTGACAATGGAAGCACCTTCCGGTTTGAATACAGCTTTCAGGGTCAGGAAGGGGCCGCAGACCTGCCCGGTACGCAGACTCAGGAGACCGTGTTCCCGGTAAGGGGCATGGTTGCTGTTTACGTGTTCGTGACAGGCCTTTACGGGGCCGTGGTGCTGTGCGGGGATGAGGAGAGAGGGCTGTTCCTGCCCCTTTCCTATGGTTACAGGACGCCCTGCCGCCTTGCATCCATGGCGGCTCCCGTGGCCATGGCAGCCGTGTCCGGCCTGCTGGCTTTGTGGGCCAGCAGAAGCCTTGTTGGCCCTGTAAAGGAAATCGTGGCAATGGCGGTCTACTGTATGGCTGTGACGGCTGTTTCCTGGCTTTTAAAGGTTATCTGCCGCAGGCCCCAGGTCCTGTGCTGTATCATTCCTTTTTTTGTCATCGGAAGCCTTCTGTTCTGCCCGGTGTTCATTGACGCGGGACGGTATCTGGATGTCCTTGACCAGGTTGGGAAAATATTCCCGCCCTGGTATTACCTCAGGTGGTTCGGATAATAAACATTGTATTCTGATGTAAAGGCTGGTATAATAAGGGTTACGGTAACTATAAAGGAGATGATTCTGTCCGGCGCACTTGATGCTGCACAATCAGCAGCATAAGTGGAACGTGGAAACCAAGATGATCAGAACTGCATAAGGGACAAGGCCTGTATCTACAGGTTCTGTTGTCGTGCCAGCATGATTATCAGGAATTCCGCGTTAATACGATTTAACATTAACTGTGGGATTCTTCCACAGTTTTTTTAATCCCCATAGTTACCGTAAGCTGCCGTAATCCAAATTGAAAGGACAGGATATCATGAAGAATTTATTGAAAATGTTAAAAGAAAAACCAGCTTTATATGAGGCCTCGCCTGTGAATATGTGGGATGACCCACATATATCAAAGCAGATGCTGGCCGCGCATCTGGATGAAGGATTCGATTCCGCAACAAGGAAGATGGATTTTGTAAGGGAATCCGCAGGGTGGATTGCATCCCTGCTTCCGCCTGAACGTTACAGGAGGCTTCTGGACCTGGGCTGCGGTCCGGGTATTTATGCTGAACTGTTCTGCCATAAGGGGTATGAGGTGACCGGCGTGGACATATCGAGGCGCTCCATCGGGTTCGCCCGTGAGTCGGCCGGACAGAAGGGTCTGGCAATCCAATATTGCCGGAAGGACTATACGGCGTCCGGCCTTGGGGGCTGTTATGACCTGATTACCCTGATATACTGTGATTTTGGCGTGCTGGCCCGGGATACGCGGATGACGCTGCTGGCCCGCATTTACGATTCCCTGGCCCCGGAAGGCGCATTGCTGTTCGATGTGTTCAAACCGGTAAGATACAGCGGGATGGAAGAAACCAGGGACTGGAAGGTGGAGGAAAATGGTTTCTGGCATGAGAAACAATACCTGCTGCTCCATTCGTTCTGGCGGTATGATGAGGACAACACATTCCTGAACCAGTATGTGGTTGGGATGGAAGATGGAACCGCCTATTATAATATCTGGGAGCATACCTTTACATTTGAAGAGCTGGAACGGGATTTGAGGAAGGCCGGATTTGGCCGGATACAGTTCTACGGCAATGTTGCCGGTAAAAAATGTGAAGATGCAGATGATACGATCTGTGTCCTGGCTATGAAGTGACAGTAAACAAAAAACCCGGATTCCATGATTGAAATCCGGGTTTTTCCTGCAAGTGCAGAAGAAGGGAGTCGAACCCTCAAGGTATTACTACCACACGGACCTGAACCGTGCGCGTCTGCCAATTCCGCCACTTCTGCGTCTGATGCCAGGCTGTTGTCTCAGGCAACGAAAGTTATTATAAGATAGGTTGGCCTTTTTGTCAACACTATTTTCAAAAAAATTTCCTGTGATTACCAAATTTATTGCGCATAAAACTTACATAAAAAAAATTAGAAAAAATTTCAAAAAATAGTTGCCAATTTAAAAACTCTGTGATATACTATCATTCGTGTTGCGGGAGTGCTGGAATTGGCAGACAGGCTAGACTAAGGATCTAGTGGTTGTATGATCGTGTGGGTTCAAGTCCCATCTCCCGCACTATTTGTAAGAGGAATCTTTGCTGGATTGCAAAGGTTCCTTTTTTTCTGCGCATGTGGTTCCGGACACACCTTGGGACAGGCCCGGGATTTTACAAAATACAGGTGTAATTTGGGATGGGATATGCTAAAATGAAAACATGTGGATAAGAACATATGACCTGAGAGTGACAGATCAGACGATGTGTATATAAAACCGGCGGCAGTGTGGGAATCGCTCATGTCCGGTTCCGGTAGAAGGAGGCATTATGGATTTAAATACAATACTTACACTTCAGGAGGCTGGGGTGGATACAGAGGGCGCAGTGAGGCGGTTCAGCGGCAATTCAGGGCTTTATGAGCGGTTCCTTAATAAGTTTTTATCCGACCCAACCTTTGGGATGGTGTCGGATGCATTTGCGACAGGGGATGAGCAGAAGGCCCTGACAGCCACCCATACCTTTAAGGGGCTGACGGCCAACCTGGGGCTTACAAAGCTTTATGATATTTCATCTGAGATGGTGAACCTGATAAGGGGCGGTGATTATGGGGCGGCGGCCGGGACTTTCCCTGACCTGAAAACCGCATATGATGAAATCTGCGGGATTCTGGAAAAAGGCTTTCTTTAAAAATACTCCATGGAACGGAAGTGCGGATTCACGGGGATCCGTAGAGAGGAAGAATTGACATGCGTCAGCGAGATACGATTCTGATAGTAGATGATATGGAGGTTAACCGGGTCATACTGAGCGGTTTGTTCCAGGAAGAATATCATCTGTTGGAAGCTGAGAACGGAGAACAGGCCCTTCTGCTTCTGAAGCAGTATCACAGCAATATAGCAATCATGCTGCTGGATGTGGTCATGCCTGTTATGGATGGATATCAGGTCATGAAGGAGATGGGGGGCAGCGGACTTCTGGGTGAGGTGCCGGTGGTGGTCATTACAGCAGATAACTCCCTGGAAGGGGAACTGCGCTCCTTTGACCTGGGCGCCTCGGACATCATTGTAAAGCCCTTTGAGCCACATGTAGTGAAGCGGCGTGTACATAATATCATTGAGCTTTACCTGCATAAGCATAACCTGGAGGACATGGTGGACCAGCAGGCCCATAAGCTGAAGGAATCCAATGACGTGCTGGTGGACGCCCTGTCCTCTGTCATTGAGTACAGGAGCCTGGAATCGGGCCAGCACATAAAGCGGATCCGCCTTCTTACCAAGGTCCTTCTTCAGGAACTGGCCAAAAACTGTCCGGAATATGGACTGGACCAGCATAAGATTGAGGTGATTGCATCTGCCTCAGCCCTCCATGACATTGGCAAGATTGCCATTGAGGACCGCATCCTCAACAAGCCCGGGCGCCTGACCCCGGAGGAGTTCAATGTGATGAAGACCCATACCACCAAGGGATGCCAGATACTGGAAAGCCTGGGGCGGATGAGTGACAAGGAATATCTGCAGTATGCCTATAATATCTGCCGCTATCACCATGAACGGTGGGATGGAAAGGGATATCCGGAAGGACTCTGCGGGGATTCAATCCCGGTCTGCGCCCAGGCCGTGTCGGTGGTGGATGCATTTGACGCCCTGACTTCGGACCGGGTATATAAGAAGGCAATCCCTTACCAGCAGGCCGCCAATATGATCCTCAATGGGGAATGCGGCACATACTCCCCCAGGCTGATGGAATGCTTTAAGCCGGTGCTGCCGGTGCTGTCCGCCCTGTGCCAGAAGTATGCCGACGGCAATGTGCCCTTTGGGGACCCGCTTAACATGCAGGACCAGGAGCAGGCTGCGGTTGAGAACGGCATCAGCGCGCTTCAGTTGGAGCAGCTGAAATACCTGGCCATGCTGCGTTATGAGAATACGATGGTGGCCGAGGTGGATTTTTCTTCGGGAAGCTATCACCTGGTATATGCGCCCAATCTCCGGATTAAGCGTGCCTTTCAGGGAGAGCGCCTGGAGGATGCGGCAGAACGGTATATTTCCGAGATGGTCAAACCGGAAGACCGGGAGTACATGCAGATTGCATGGAAGGAGGAAATGCCCGGGTTCTTTGCGCAGGGACTGTTAAAGCAGTCCTGGAAGCACCGTGTCAGGGAAGGGCTGGGCTGGTGCTGGTATGAGCTGACCATCCTCAGGATTGATACGGAGCATCCGCGCCAGAGAAAGGCCCTGCTTTTGTGGAAAGCCCTGGAGGAGGATTTGGCTGGGGAAGGGAAACAGGCTGTTCCTGAGGATAAAGATGACAGCCGGATCCTCCATCAGATATTAAAGGGGATTTCCCGTTACCGCAACGACCAGTGGTTTACCATCCTTGATATTGACGATGGATTCATGGGATATGGAAGGGATGCCATCCGCAGTAAGTTTAATGACCGCTATCTGGAAATCATCCATCCGGAGGACAGGGGACGTGTTAAGAAGGAACTGCTGGACCAGCTGAACAGGGGAAGTGAGTTTGAGCTGGAGCACAGGGTGATTGATGCGGATGGATGCATCAACTGGGTGCTGACCAAGGGCTGCCTGATGACGGACCGGTCGGGCCAGGAGTATCTTTACAGCGTGGTCATTGATATCAACCAGACAAAACATGCCCAGGAGGAACTGCGCCTTGGCCTGGAGCGGTATAAAATCGTCATGGAACAGACCAACGATATCTTTTTTGAGTGGGATGTGGAAACAGATACGGTTGCCTATTCCTCTAACTGGAAGACAAAGTTCGGATACGATCCCATCTCAACCAGGGCATCGGAGCGTATACCCAAGATATCCCATCTCCATCCGGAGGATATGGCCCCCTTTGGGGCATTCATTAAGGAAATGCGTTCCGGCAGACGTTACGGGGAGCTGGAGTTCAAGGTATCGGATTCCAGGGGCCGCTACCAGTGGTGCAAGCTCAGGGCAACCATGCAGTTTGATGACCAGGGAAGGCCGTGCAAGGCAATCGGGATTGTGATAGATATCAATGACGAGAAAATGGCGGCCCAGGAACTGAAGGCCAGGGCTGAACGGGATACCCTTACCAAGCTGTACAATAAGGCCTCTGCCCGCCAAAGGATTGAATACATGCTGGTGAACCGGGAAGAGGGGGAAGGGCTTGCCCTGTTCATCATTGACATTGATAACTTTAAGCTGGTCAATGATATGTACGGTCATATGTTCGGCGATGCCGTGCTTACCAAGATTGCGGCCCAGCTCTCCCGTCTGTTCAGAAGCAGCGATATTGTATCGCGTATCGGCGGGGATGAGTTCATGGCCCTGCTCCAGGGCGTGCTGAACGGGGATCAGGTGCGGGTGGTTGCGGACCGTATCCTGGAATGCTTTGACCGGGTCCTGGAGGAACTGCCCAAGGAATGCAGTATTACATGCAGCACGGGAATTGCAGTGTGCCCGGAAGATGGGGAGGATTTCCAGACCCTGTTCCAGAAAGCGGATGTGGCCCTGTACCATGCAAAGGCCTGCGGCAAAAAACAATACCAGATTTATGAACAGTCCATGGAGAATAAGGCATATGGCCAGAATGCCCCAAGACAGACAGCTGCCAACACGACCATCGAATCGGAGGAAGGCAGTGAAGTGGTGTTGAACGACCTCCTTCCACGGGCCTTTAATATCTTCAGCAAGGCGGTGCAGCTGGACCGGGCGGTTGAGAATGTGCTGGAGCTGCTGGGGGAACGCCTCCAGGTAAGCCGTGCCTATATATTTGAGAATTCAGAAGACGGCCGGTCCTACAGCAATACATTTGAATGGTGCAGGGAGGGAATCAAGTCCCAGAAGGATATGCTCCAGGACATGCCATACGCCGGTCTGAGCGTGGATTATAAAAGCTTTTTCAACGAGAGGGGCATCCTCTACTGTGATGACATAAACAAGCTCCCGAAGGATATAAGGGAGAATCTGGCCAGCCAGGGAATCCAGTCCATGCTCCAGTGCGCAATCAAGGATAATGGTGAATTTAAGGGCTGGGTGGGTTTTGACGACTGTACGTCCAAATGCATGTGGACCATCAGCCAGATAGAGGTCCTGTCATTTATCTCCGAACTGCTGTCCCTGTTCCTTCTAAAGCGCAGGGCCCAGGACAATGCCATGGAGCTGGCGGAGGATCTGCGCACGGTGCTGGACCACCAGAATTCATGGATATATGTGGTGGATGCAGAGACAAGGGAGCTTCTCTATATCAATGAGAAGACCCACGGGATTGCCCCGGATTCCAGGGTGGGGATGCGCTGCCATGAAGCGTTTTTCTGCAGAAATGAGCCTTGTATCAAATGTCCGATGAATGATATTAGACAGAAAATCAACTGTACGCTGGAGGTATATAACCCAATCCTTAAGGTATGGTCGCTGGCGGATGCCTCCCTGATCCGCTGGGGAAAGCGGGACGCCTGCCTTCTTGCATGCCATGATATCACCAAGTATAAGGAAGGCCGGGAGGAAATAACAAAGAATTAAGATTTTCAGGGGCACATATGGAAGGAACGGAATATCCTGATTATAAAGAAACAGGTGCTGCCTGGTATCAATAGCCGGATACCCTCAGTGTACCGGGGCCAACCCCCTGTACACTGGGGGTATTGTATCCCTGATCCATACCCGGCGGCGCCAAGAGGAGTTACCATATGAAACGTTGTGTACCACTAGAGCCGGCAGCGGAAGCTGTCTGCGAGGCCAATTCCAAACCGCCCCTTATATTTGAACTTCCCCCTGCCCAGGGAAGGATGGCGTTAGAAAAGGCCCAGGACAGTCCGGTGTACAAATATCCTGCCCAGGTAAGCCGGGTCAGTGTCAATACCGGAAGATGGGGGACGATACCGGTTTACCTGGTGAATCCGGGCAATACGCCGGCGTTGTCCAATGTGATTTTCTTCATCCACGGCGCCGGCTGGGTGTTCGGCAGCTATCATACCCATGAGAAGCTGGTGCGGGAGCTGGCGTCCAGGACCGGTTCCCTGCTTATCTTCCCGGAATACAGCCGTTCCCCGGAGGCACGTTACCCTGTGGCCATTGAGCAGTGCTATAGCGTACTGTGCATGGTGCCGGAATTGGTCCGGTCCATGGGCTTTACCGCCAATCCGGGAACGCTGACCGTGGCCGGGGACAGCGTGGGAGGCAATATGGCCACGGTGATGACAATCATGGCAAAGTACAGGAAAGGGCCTGCCATCCATAAGCAGCTGCTGTATTATCCTGTGGCCAATGCCTGTTTTGACACATGTACCTACCGTGAATTCGCGGAAGGATATTATCTGTACCGGGCCGGGATGGAGTGGTTCTGGAACCAGTATACCATGTGCCAGAAGGACAGGAACCAGATAACAGCATCCCCGCTCAGGGCTGTAAGGGACCAGTTAAAGGGGCTGCCTCCTGCCATGATCCTCAATGGGGAAGCCGATGTGCTCCGGGATGAAGGCGAGGCCTATGCCAGGCGCCTGAGGGAAGCCGGGGTGGATGTGACCGCCATCCGCTTCCAGGCCATCATCCATGATTTTGTCATGCTCAATTCCCTGGACCAGACCAGGGCGTGCAGGGCTGCGATGGATGTTTCCACGGAGTGGATAAACCGGAAAAACAGATAACAGCGGCCCCGGTTTTTCAGGTAAAAAGGAAACATCTTGAAATTAACCTGCTTATATTCTATACTAAGTAACAACAAACAGTCGGACCGTACATACCCTGGCAGCAGGAAAATGGGATGTACGGGACTGAATTGCATAAGAGGGGCGGGCAGGTTATGATAAAGGTATTTCTTGTGGAAGATGAGGTTGTCATGCGCAATGGCATCAAGAACAACATTCCGTGGGAAAAGGAGGGCCTCATGTTCGCAGGTGAGGCAAGCGACGGGGAACTGGCGTATCCCATGATAAAGAAAGCGCAGCCGGACATCCTGATTACGGATATCCGCATGCCGTTCATGGACGGACTGGAGCTTTCAGAGCTGGTGAAAAAGGAATTCCCCAAAATCAAGATCATCATCCTCAGCGGTTATAATGAGTTTGACTATGCAAAACAGGCCATCCACATCGGGGTCACGGATTACCTCTTAAAGCCCATTACCGCGTCCAAACTGCTGGAGGCAGTGAAAAAGGTGGCGGATGTGATTGAGAAAGAGAGGGAAGAGGAGGGGATGCTGGAGCGTTACCGCCTGGAGATGGCGGAGAACACGGTGCTGGAGCGCCAGCGCCTGTTCAAGGATCTGGTGACCAGCCGCATCAACTTTAAGGAGGCCTTTGAACGGGGGGAGGAGCTGGGCCTGGAGCTGTCGGCCTCCTTTTACCAGCTCATGCTTTTTAAGCTGGTTCCTTCCGGCCCTTCCAGCATATGGTCCGACATGGTGGTTTCCTGCCAGGAGGCCATTGAGGAACATATGGAGGGAAGGTCCCACATCCTTGTATTTGACCGGGGGGACGAGGGCTGGGCCTTTATCCTGACCGGGGAGTCCGAGCAGGAGGTGGGGCGCAGGATGAAGGAATGCGCGGTCCGTCTGGGGGAACTGGTGCATACATACAGGGACATACAGTATTTTGGCAGTATCGGGAGCTGTGTCAACCGGCTGGGGGACCTCCAGCAGTCCTACCAGCAGGCCAGCCAGGCATTTGCCTGCCGCTTTTTCTCGGAAATGAACCAGGTGGTGGATTACAATCAGATGGAGCAGATGTTTTCCGCCACAGGGGAACCCATTGACATCCATTCGGTGGACGGCTCCAAAGTAAACCGGAAGACCCTGGAGAATTTCCTGAAGCAGGGGACCGCAGAGGAGGCCAGGGGCTTTGTGGAGGAATATTTCCAGAATGTGGGTGAGAAGAATTACCAGTCCTTCATGTTCCGCCAGTATATCATCATGGACTGCTATCTGTGTGTGCGCACCTTCCTGGAGGAACTGGGAATGGATATGTTAAAGCTTCCCGAGGGAGTGGCTGACATGGATATGGTGCTGAAGGAAAGCCACTCCATTACGGCCTTAAAGGAGAGCCTGATCCGTCTGTTTGAGGGGACCATGCTCCTTCGGGACAGCCAGACAGCCAGCAAATACAGTCAGGTGCTGGAGGAGGCCAGGGCGTTCATCCGTGAGAACTATGCCAAGGAGGAGATTTCCCTTAACACGGTGGCTGCCAGGGTGAACATCAGTCCCAGCTATTTCAGCTCCATATTCAGCCAGGAGATGGGCGTGACCTTTGTGGAATACCTGACCGGCGTCAGGATGGAGCGGGCCAAGGAACTGCTCATGTGCTCCAACATGAAAACCACTGAAATCGGCTATGAAGTCGGGTATAAGGATTCCCACTATTTCGGATATCTGTTTAAGAAGACAGTGGGATGCACGCCAAAAGAGTACCGGGCAGGAAGCAGGGAGCGCTTATGAGGGCGCCCGGACAGTTCCGGGAAAGGGAAAAACGGCTTTTAGACCGCCTTCCCCTGGAAAAAAGGCTGAACACCATGACATTCATCATCATCATCCCGCTGACCGTGCTGGTCATCTATCTTATGGCCACTGTGGTGAAGTTCTGCAATGCCTATAACCAGAGCATTGTCAACATCACGGATGTGAATAACAGCATGGCGTATTTCCGGGAAGACCTGGACTACACCATGTACCGGATTGCAATCGGCACCATGACCTACCAGGATATCCATGATATGCCTGAGGAGGACAGGCCATATGGATGGGAACAGATAAAGGATCCCCATGAGATGATTAATTCCACCAGGAAGGTGTACCGCCAGCTCTTAAAGCGGACCACGGATGATGGGAACCGGCGCAGGATTACCTGGATCATCCACTGCCTGGACCAGCTGGAGGACAGGGTCAATGAGATAGAGGACAACCTTCCCTACGGCGGCTATGACAAGAACATGCAGCTTCTGGACATGGGAGTCTATATGCTGACAGAGGATATCGCGGAACAGAGCCAGGAATACATCTACTATGAGACGCTTCATGTGCAGGAAATCCAGCGGCAGCTGGAACGCCAGGAACGCACGGCCATGGTGGTAAGCCTGAGCCTCCTGGGGATGATCCTGGGCCTGGGCCTGATCCTCAGCCGCAGGATAACAAAGAGCGTCACGGAGCCAATCCAGAAATTATGCAACGAGACGGAACGGGTGGCGCGGGGGGACTTTACCTCGGGGCCGAAGATTGAATCAGGGGATGAACTGGCTATCCTCACCGGAAGCTTTGACCATATGAAAGGGGAAATCGGCCGTCTGATTGAGGATATACGCCAGGAGCAGAACCAGCGCAGGGTCATGGAGCTGCAGCTTTTGCAGGAGCAGATCAATCCGCATTTCCTCTACAACACCCTGGACACCATTGTATGGCTGGCAGAGGGAGGGCAGAACCGGGAGGTGGTGGACATGGTTACCTCCCTGTCCGAATTCTTCAGGACCACCTTAAGCGGGGGAAAGGATTTCATAACCATCAAGGAGGAGATGGGCCATATCGAGAGCTACCTGCAGATTCAGAAAATCCGCTACCAGGATATCCTGGATTATGAAGTGACGCTGGATGAATCCCTGGAAGAGTACCGCATACTCAAGCTTACCCTGCAGCCTCTTGTGGAAAATGCCCTCTACCACGGCATTAAGAACAAGCGGGGCAGGGGCCATATCTGGGTCCGGGGATATGCCAGGGACGACATGGCTGTCTTCGAGATCCGGGACGATGGGGCCGGGATGACGCAGGAGGAAATGGAGGCGGTGCAGCGCAAGCTTAAGGGCGGGGACCGGCCTTCGGACAGGAACGGATCAGCCTCCAAGGGCGGGTTCGGGCTGTTCAATGTGGCGGAACGGCTGAGGCTTAACTATGGAGGGCGGTGCAGCCTGGAATTCCACAGCGTCCAGGGAGAGGGGACCACTGCGCTGGTATGCATCCCTCTGGACATGGAATATGAGGCTGTTTAAAAAATCCCCCCTTTTTTCGTAAAAAAACACCCGGAAGTATGAACAAACTGTGAAAATTCGAAAAATCGTGTACAAAACAACGGAGAAATTCCGTTGTTTTTGTTATTTACAACTGGTATCATATAACCATCAACAAGGGGAAACAAAACATCAAATCTAAGGAGGTTTACGTATTATGAGGAAGAAAACATTAAGTGTTGTATTAGGTGCAGCAATGGCAGCGTCCCTGCTTTCAGGGTGCGGCGGAGGAAGCAAACCAGCTGACGCAACAACGGCGGCTCCCGCAGCAGAGACAACCGCAGCTCCTGCAGCTGACACAACAGCGGCTCCTGAGGCTGACACAGAGGCTCCCGCAGCTGAGGCGGCATCTTCAGATGACCTGATCGTGGTTGGATATGCCCAGGTCGGAGCTGAGTCTGACTGGAGGACAGCAAACACAGAGTCCTTTAAATCCACATTTACGGAAGCAAACGGATATAAGCTGATTTTCGATGATGCACAGCAGAAACAGGAGAATCAGATTAAGGCCATCAGAAGCTTCATCCAGCAGGACGTTGATTACATCGTGGTAGCGCCCGTGGTTGAGACCGGATGGGAAGCAGTCCTTCAGGAAGCACAGGAAGCTGGGATCCCGGTCATCCTGTCCGACCGTATGATGGATGTGGATGAAAGTTTATATGAGTGCTGGGTTGGCGGCAACTTCATCAAGGAAGGTGAGGACGCGGGCAACTGGCTGGCTAAGTACTTAGAGGACCAGGGCAGGGGCGATGAGGAAATCAACATCGTAACCCTTCAGGGAACCATCGGAGCATCCGCACAGGTTGGCCGTACGGACGGTTTTGCAAACATCCTTGCACAGCACAGCAACTGGAAGATGTTAGATAAGCAGACCGGTGAGTTCACACAGGCCAAGGGCCAGGAAGTCATGGAATCCTTCTTAAAATCCTATGACGATATCGATGTGGTAGTGGCTGAGAACGATAACATGGCATTCGGCGCAATTGATGCAATCAAGGCAGCAGGCAAGACCTGCGGACCTGATGGTGACATCATCATCTTCTCCTTCGACGCAGTTAAGGCGGCATTTGACGCAATGATAGCAGGCGACTTAAACGCAGCATTTGAGTGTAACCCACTTCACGGACCACGTGTGGATGAAATCATCAAGAAGCTGGAAAAAGGCGAGACGGTTGAGAAAATCCAGTATGTAGACGAGGCTTACTTCGATACATCCATGGATCTGGAAGCCATCAAGGCTGAGCGTGCTTATTAATAGTCATTAGAGGAAAGGCGGTGGGGAGAGTCGTTTCACGGCTCTCCCCCTTTTAGGGCCTGGCAGCCAGGCAGACAGCAAAAACGTGCCCTGTGGATGGGGCGGAAAACGGTAGAAAGGCGGAAATCGCATGGAGCAGAACGTTGTTTTGGAAATGCGGGGGATCAATAAGAATTTCCCCGGTGTAAAGGCACTGCAGAATGTGGATTTTACTTTGAGGAAAGGCGAAATTCACGCCCTTATGGGTGAAAATGGTGCCGGAAAGTCTACGCTGATAAAGGTGCTGACCGGTGTGGAGGAATTTGAGACCGGCACAATCCGAATTGATGGTTCGTCCAGCACAATCATCAACCGGTCGCCCCAGGAAGCGCAGGAAAATGGAATCAGCACAGTGTACCAGGAGGTCAATCTCTGTCCCAACCTGTCCGTGGCAGAGAACCTCTATATCGGCAGGGAGCCAAAACTTGGGCCTATGATTGACTGGAAGGCCATGAAGAGGAATGCGCAGGAACTGCTTAAGAGCCTGGACATCTACATTGATGTGACGGCGGCAGTGGAGAATTACTCCATCGCCATCCAGCAGATGATAGCCATTGCCCGGGCAGTGGATATGTCGGCCAAGGTATTGATACTGGATGAGCCAACCTCTTCCCTGGATGACGGTGAGGTGGAGAAATTATTTGTGCTGATGCGCCAGCTGCGGGATAAGGGAATCGGAATCATTTTCGTGACACATTTCCTGGAACAGGTGTATGCGGTCTGCGACAGGATCACGGTCCTCAGGAACGGAACCCTGGTGGGTGAGTTTAAGACAGAGGAACTGCCCAGGGTACAGCTGGTGGCCAGGATGATGGGTAAGGATTTTGATGACCTGGCAGCCATTAAGAAGGAAGGCGTTTCCACGGTAAAGGAGGATGTGATCATCCGCGCCAAGGGACTGGGACATAAGGGAACCATCAAGCCCTTTGACCTGGATATCCACAAAGGCGAGGTCATCGGGCTTACAGGACTTCTGGGCTCTGGACGTTCCGAGCTGGTCAGGGTCATCTACGGAGCGGATAAGCCTGACAGCGGGGAGCTGACCGTGAAGGGGAAGAAGTTAAAGGCCAGCACACCCATTGATGCAATGATGCAGGGAATGGCGTACCTGCCCGAGAACCGCAAGGAGGAAGGCATCATCGCCGACCTGTCCGTGCGTGAGAATATCATCATTGCCCTTCAGGCCAAACAGGGCATGTTCAAGCTGATGTCCAAAAAGGAACAGGAAGAATTTACGGATAAATACATTGATATCCTCCAGATTAAGACGGCTGACAGGGAGACGCCCATCAAGCAGCTGTCAGGCGGCAACCAGCAGAAGGTAATCCTGGGAAGATGGCTTCTGACCCAGCCGGATTTCCTCATACTGGATGAGCCGACCAGGGGTATTGACATCGGAACCAAGACAGAGATACAGAAGCTGGTACTCAAGCTGGCTGAAGATGGGATGAGCGTGGTGTTCATTTCCTCAGAGATTGAGGAAATGCTCCGCACCTGCAGCCGTATGGCGGTCCTGCGTGACGGCGAGAAGGTAGGGGAGCTGGCAGAGGGCGAGCTGAGCCAGGATTCCATCATGAAGGCAATTGCAGGAGGAGGGGAAGAATAATGGAAAAAGTGAAGAAGATAACAGGATACCGGCTTTTTCTCCCGCTGTCCTGTCTGCTCATCGTACTGCTGATCAACCTGATAACAACGCCTACATTTTTCAAGATATCCATTACCAATGGAGTCCTCTACGGCTACATCATCGATGTCATCAACCGTGCCAGCGAGCTGGTAGTGCTGGCAGTGGGCATGACCCTGGTGGTGTCCGCCTCGGCTGGTACGGATATTTCCGTGGGCGCAGTGATGGCGGTGGCTGCTTCCGTGTGCACCCGCATCCTTGCGGCAGGGGAGGTGTCGGTCAATGAATACGCCAACCCTTATATCCTGGCGGTCCTGGGAGGCCTGGCCGTGGCGGTTGTGTGCGGCTGCTTTAACGGTTTCCTGGTGGCGAAGCTGAAGATACAGCCCATGGTGGCGACCCTGATCCTGTTCACGGCAGGGCGCGGCATCTCACAGCTGGTTACCAACGGACAGATTACATATATCCGTGTGGACGCATATAAGCTTCTGGGCAACAATATTCCGGGAATCCCCATCCCAACCCCGATTTTCGTGGCTGTAATCGTGGTGGCCCTGACCTATGTGCTTCTCAAGAAGACGGCCCTTGGCATGTATATACAGGCAGTGGGCATCAATGAGCGGGCCTCACGGCTGGTGGGACTTAAATCCACCAAGATCATCTGGCTGGCCTATGCGTTCTGCGGCCTATGCGCAGGCATTGCAGGACTGGTGGCATCCTCCCGTATCTATTCCGCGGACGCCAATAACATCGGTCTTAACATGGAGCTGGACGCCATTGCGGCCGTTGCCCTGGGCGGAAATTCACTGGGAGGGGGAAAGTTCTCGCTGCTGGGTTCCGTCATCGGCGCCTATACCATCCAGGCCCTGACCACCACCCTGTACGCCATGAGCGTGCCTTCCGACCAGATTCCCGTGTATAAGGCAATCGTGGTCATCCTGATTGTGGCGGTACAGTCTGAGGAACTTAGGAAACTGAAAAAGCGCATGACTGCAAAACATACATCCAAGACAGTGGAAGGGGGAGCGGCATAATGAAAAACAGCAATAAGAAAAAACTGGACGGCAACTCCTTCCTGCTGGTCGTGACTATCGTACTGTTCTTTGCAATGTACATTGTGGGTATCATCATGTTCGGTGACCGCGGATTTGCAAAGGTACAGAATTTTCTGAACCTGTTCATCTCCAATGCCGGACTGATTGTGGTGGCTACCGGCATGACCATTGTCATGATTACGGGCGGCATTGATATTTCCGTTGGCTCCGTGGTGGCCCTCATATGCATGATGCTGGCATGGATGATGGAAAAGGCGGGAATCGGCGCGGTTCCGGCAATCATCATCGTGCTCATGACAGGCTGTGTGTTCGGCCTGGTGCAGGGCTTTTTGGTGGCGTACCTGAAAATCCAGCCCTTTATCGTGACCCTGGCAGGCATGTTCTTTGCAAGAGGCATGACCTCCATCATCAGCCAGGAGATGATAAGCATTAACAACGAAACGTTTAAATCCATTGCAACCTTTAAGATGTACCTGCCCTTTGGGGGATACCTGAACAAGAAGGGAATCATGATATACCCTTATATCTATCCCAGTGTCATCATTGCCCTTGTGGTGCTCCTGCTGATTTTCGTGGTGCTGAAATATACGAAATTCGGACGCTCCATCTACGCCATCGGCGGAAATGAACAGTCAGCCCTGCTTCTGGGCCTGAATGTCAGGAAAATCAAGCTTCAGGCTTACATACTGGATGGCTTCCTGGCCGGACTTGGGGGACTCCTGTTCTGCATGAATACCTGTTCCGGTTTCGTGGAGCAGGCCAAGGGATTTGAGATGGATGCCATTGCATCATCTGTAATCGGCGGGACCCTTCTTACGGGCGGTGTGGGAAATGTAATCGGCAGCCTGTTCGGAGTGCTGATTAAAGGTACCATTGAATCATTTATCACCTTCCAGGGGACGCTGTCTTCCTGGTGGGTAAGGATTACCATTGCGGCGCTGCTTTGTTTCTTTATTGTGCTGCAGAGTTTGATTGCGGCGTTTAAGAGGAAGAGTAAGTAAGAGATGGGCGTTTGGCGGATGAGGCTGGCGGAGGCTGCGTCCGCGGAGGATGCCAGGACGGGCGGCGGTTTGGGCGCTCAGTTCCGGAGGCCGCAGCTTCTAAGACCCTGACAGGCGGAAAGACGGGGGACCGGTGCTATTCGCTGAGAAATCCTGATGGACTTTCTCAGCTCAGAGCACCTTGGATTCTTGCTTTGATGCAGGAATCCACCCCCGTCTTTCCGCCTGCCAGAATCTAAGAAGCTGCGGCCTCCTCCACAATGCGCCCAAACCGCCGCCCGCCCTGGCATCCTCCGCGGACTGGGGACTTCCGGCCGGATATGGGCCAAATGGCCAGGAAGGCAGGTCAATTGTTTCAATGGTGGTTAGAGGCGTAGGATTTCGATGCCTACCAGGCCCGGACCGGTGTGGACGGCCATGGAGGGGACGATGGATTTCTCCATGATGAGATGTCCGCTTGGAATGCCTGAAATCAGCCTGGGACGCAGGGCATTGGCAGCTTCCTGGCCCTGGCCGTTTAACAGTGCGGTCAGGCATGGGCCGCTGCCGGCAAATGCCCGGGCTTCTTCCAACAGCCTGGACTGCCCATGTCTTGCTCCGCGTATCTTGGCAACCGTGTAATAAACGCCGTCATCATCACAGGAGATGATGGGCTTGATGTTTAACATGCTGCCTACCACGGAGGTGACCAGGCCGATGCGGCCGCCCTTGCGCAGGTAGGTCAGTGTATCCATGTAATAGAATACTTTGGAATCCTTGACTTTCTCAGGAAGTATTTCCGTCAGTTCATCAAAGGTTTTTCCTTTTTCTAATTCCATGGCAGCCCAGACAGCCAGGACTCCGGCGCCAAAGGATATGTTCCGGGTGTCCAGGACAAAGGTGGTCAGGTCCTTTTCCTGCTCCAGGACGCAGCATACCGTGTTGTAGGTCCCGCTTAAACCACTGGATATGCAGAAGGCCAGGACATGGGTGTACCCTTCTGATTTGATTTCTTCTGCCATGCTCTGTACTTCCTGGGGACTGGGGGTGGATGTGATGGGAATCTCACGGGGGAAACGCTGATAAACGGTTTCAGCCGTGATGTTCATGTCGTCAACATAATCCCCTTCCGGGTAAATGACATGAAGGCGCATCACCTTCATGTGGTATCTCTGAACCAGCTCTTCTGATACATCGCAGCCAGAGTCAATTAATATTGCAGTCTTCATACAGCACCTCCGTATGTAGTATTTAAAACTATATATTAAAGTATCTCATAATATATAGGCTGTGTCAAGGTGAAAGGTTGGATGGAATGTAATTTATAAATAAAGTTGTATGTACAAATTTTTGAGAATTAAAAAAGTTATCAATACTTATTGACAATGATGGATGAAAAATGTATAGTAGGAGTATAGAAGATTTATTGGAGAAATGAACGGAATTGATTGGAAAATTTATGGGGGAATCAGTGAAAAGTACTGATGACTGCATGGGCTGGGCGGTAAGATTCGTTTGGTGTTGGGAAATAGCGAAAGATAAATGGATTGTTGGTATAAAACAAGTTGTACGTACAGAAGTGCTGGTGGTGTAGGTCTGGTGGTATGAGACTTGGTGATGTGGCTGGTGGCTGGTGGCTGGTGGCTGGTGGCTGGTGGCTGGTGGCTGGTGGTTGATGGTTGATGGTCGAAAACTGAGAATTGATGATTGATGGCTGAAAACTGAAAACTGAGGACTGATGATTGAAGGCTGACATATGAGAATCACGCCCTAAGACTCGGGAATCAGGATTAGATGGATGCAGGCATGACCGGGGGATGAATAAGGAAAAGGAACAGGGATGCTTATGGGGATACAGGAGCCTAAGTATAAGGCAGTTTATAACTGGATTGTTGATAATATCAACAGCGGGGAGCTGAAGGCGGGAGACAGGCTTCCTTCGGAGAATGAGCTTAGTGCGCGGTTTGGGCTGAGCCGTCAGACAATCCGCCATGCCATTGACCTTTTAGGACAGCAGAAGCTGGTGACCAGGGTCAGGGGCAGCGGGACCTATGTGGGCGGGGAAGTCAGGCAGGGACGCCGGGAGCGGTATATGAATATTGCTGTCATCAGTACGTATGTGGACAGCTACGTGTTCCCCACCGTGTTAAGGGAGATTGAGAGCGTGCTGTCCGGGAAGGGATATACGACCCAGATTGCATTTACAGGCAACCGGGTTGGCAGGGAGCAGGAGATATTAAGTAACCTGATTGATAAGGATATCATTGACGGGCTGATTGTGGAACCGGCCAAGAGCGCCCTGCCCAATCCCAACCTGCATTATTACAGGGAACTGATGAAGCGGCAGATACCTGTCCTTTTCTTTAACAGCAATTATCCGGAACTGGGGCTGCCCTACGTGGCCATGGATGATGTCCGGGTGGGAAGGAAGGCTGTGGAGTATCTGGTGAAGGCCGGACACGGGCGGATTGGAGGCATTTTCAAGTGTGATGACGGCCAGGGACTCCTTCGGTATAAAGGATTCATGCAGGGGATGCAGGAAGCCGGGCTGAGGGCAAAGGACCGCAGTGTGGTATGGATTGATTCAGAGGATCTGGTGGATATGGAATATTGGTCGGACTATCTGTTTCGCAGGATAGGGGACTGTACGGCCCTTGTGTGCTATAACGATGAGGTGGCTTATATACTTTCAGGAATCTGCGAAAGACGGGGAATCCGTATACCGGACCAGTTATCGCTGGTTGGCATTGATAATTCCGAGCTTTCCACACTGGCCGATGTGCAGATTACATCCCTTCCCTATCCTATGGAGGAACTGGGCAGGAAGGCGGCGGAGAATATTGTGAAGATGATTGAGAATCCGTGTTTTGACGGGAATTACCTGTTTGATTCAGATGTGGTGGAACGGGTTTCCGTGAAGATACTTGGCAGTGGCAGCTAAAAGGAGGCGGCTTATGGAGAAAGGGAAGGACAGGGGAGGCGCAAAACCTCTTCAGGCAACGGTGGTCATACGCCTGATTGCGGGAGGGTATCTGGTGTATCTGGCCCATGATTTATTTAAGATTTATCTTAATCCCGCGGAGGGCGGGAAGATTTACCAGCTGGGATGTGCTGCGTTTTTCTTTGCAGTGGGGGCCGGACTGGCTGTCTGGTCTGGAATGAAGCTTATAAAAGGTGATTATGTGAAAAACGGTGAACGTGCTGATGGAGGGGAAACGCAGACGGACGAAGAATCGGCTGAGGATGCGGGAGCGGCTGATGGGACAAAAGAAGCTGCGGAGGAAACGCCTGAGGCAGATGACACCGAAAAAATAATAAATATTCAGGAGGACGATGGAAATGATAGGAGTTAAAAGTTATAAGTTCTGGTTCTGTACCGGTTCACAGGATCTGTATGGGGATGAATGCCTGGCGCATGTGGCGGAGCATTCCAGGATTATTGTTGACAACCTGAACCAGTCGGGTATCCTGCCCTATGAGGTGGTGTGGAAACCAACCCTGATTACCAATGAACTGATCCGCAGGACCTTTAATGAAGCTAATTCTGATGAGGAGTGCGCGGGCGTCATCACATGGATGCATACATTTTCACCGGCCAAGTCATGGATCCTGGGACTTCAGGAGTTTCGGAAGCCTCTGATGCATTTCCATACACAGTTCAACCAGGAGATTCCCTATGACACCATTGACATGGATTTCATGAATGAGAACCAGTCCGCGCATGGGGACAGGGAATACGGACATATGGTTACCCGCATGGGTATTGAGCGCAAGGTCATTGTGGGACACTGGAGCGATGAGAAGGTGCAGGGACGCATTGCCGGGTGGATGCGCACCGCGGTGGGCATCATGGAGAGCAGTCATGTAAGGGTGGCAAGATTTGCCGATAACATGAGGAATGTTGCTGTTACCGAGGGCGATAAGGTTGAGGCCCAGATGAAGTTTGGCTGGGAAGTGGATGCATATCCTGTGAATGAGCTGTGCGAATATGTGAAGGCAGTTCCAAAGGGGGATATCACGGCCCTGTTGGATGAGTATTACAGTAAGTACACCATCCTGTTAGAGGGAAGGGACCCCGAGGAATTTAAGCGCCATGTGGCTGTCCAGGCCCAGATTGAGGCTGGCCTTGAGAAGTTCCTTGTTGAGAAGGATTATCATGCGATTGTCACACATTTCGGCGATTTAGGCGAGCTGCAGCAGCTTCCCGGCCTGGCAATCCAGAGACTGATGGAAAAGGGTTACGGATTCGGCGGGGAAGGCGACTGGAAGACGGCTGCCATGGTAAGGCTGATGAAGATCATGGCCCAGGGAGTGAAGGATGCCAAGGGCACATCCTTTATGGAGGATTATACATATAACCTGGTTCCGGGTAAGGAGGGCATCCTGGAAGCGCACATGCTGGAGGTCTGCCCGTCCATTGCCGACGGGGATATCAGCATCAAGGTGAACCCGCTGTCCATGGGTGACAGGGAAGACCCTGCAAGACTGGTGTTCACATCCAAGACGGGTCACGGAATCGCCACCTCGCTGGTGGATCTGGGAACCAGGTTCCGCCTGATCATCAATGATGTGGAATGCAGGAAGACGGAAAAGGCAATGCCTAAGCTTCCGGTTGCAACCGCATTCTGGACACCGGAGCCAAGCCTGGCAACCGGAGCAGAAGCCTGGATCCTGGCAGGAGGCGCCCACCATACGGCATTCTCCTATGACCTGACGGCGGAGCAGATGGGCGACTGGGCAGATTCCATGGGCATTGAGGTTGTGTATATTGACAAGGATACAACCATCCGGGGCCTGAAAAATGAACTGCGCTGGAACGCAGCGGCTTACAGATAGGAAAACGCGGGTGAAGCCGCAGCCGGGATGACGGCTGCGGCTCCCGGTGTTTCAATGAAGGAGGGGTAATTCATGAGTTTAGATCATAATGCAGTTAAGGAAGGAATCGAAAAGGGAAATACATCGCTGGGAATCGAGCTGGGCTCCACCAGGATCAAGGCAGTGCTCATTGGGGAGGACCATACGCCCATTGCCTCCGGAAGCCATGACTGGGAAAACCGGTATGTGGACCATATCTGGACCTATACCCTGGAGGACATATGGAATGGAATCAGGGACTGTTATTCAAAGATGGCGGCTGATGTGAAGGAAAGGTACGGCGTAACCCTTACCACCATTGGTTCCATTGGATTTTCCGCCATGATGCACGGGTATATGGCCTTTGATAAGGATGGGAAGCTGCTGGTTCCCTTCCGCACATGGAGGAATACCATTACAGGGCCTGCCTCTGAGAAGCTGACCCAGGTTTTCCAGTACAATGTACCCCAGAGATGGAGCATTGCCCATCTGTACCAGGCTATCCTTAATAAGGAGGAACATGTAAAGGATATTGATTATCTCATTACATTGGAGGGGTATGTGCACTGGATGCTGACCGGGAAGCGGGTTCTTGGCATTGGCGATGTGGCAGGCATGTTCCCGGTGGACATCCATACAAAGGATTTTGACCAGAAGCGGATTGACCAGTTTGATGAACTGGTGGCAGGGGAGCATTTCCCATGGAAACTGAGGGACATCCTTCCAAAGGCCCTGGTGGCCGGACAGGATGCGGGCGTATTGACAGAGGAAGGCGCAAAGCTGCTTGATGTGTCCGGAAACCTGAAAGCCGGCATCCCCATGTGTCCGCCTGAGGGGGACGCGGGGACCGGGATGGCTGCCACCAACAGCGTTGCGGTGCGTACGGGCAATGTTTCCGCCGGTACAAGCGTGTTTGCCATGGTGGTGCTGGAAAAGGAGCTGGAGCATGTGTATCCTGAGATTGACCTGGTAACCACGCCGGCAGGCGATATGGTGGCTATGGTGCACTGCAACAACTGTACGTCCGACCTGAACGCCTGGGTAAACCTGTTCAGGGAGTTTGTACAGACAATGGGCATGAAGGTGGATATGGATGACCTGTTCGGGAAGCTTTACAACAAGGCGCTGGAAGGGGACGCGGACTGCGGCGGACTGCTGGCGTACAATTATTTCTCAGGAGAACACATCACCCACTTTGAGGAGGGACGCCCGCTGTTTGCGCGTATGCCTGACAGCAGGTTTAACCTTGCCAACTTCATGAGGGTGCACCTGTATACTTCCCTGGGCGCCCTTAAGACCGGCATGGATATCCTGTTAAAGAAGGAAAATGTGAAGGTGGATACCCTTCTGGGACACGGCGGCCTGTTTAAGACAAAGGGCGTGGGACAGAGGATACTGGCAGGCGCAATGAACGCCCCGGTGTCCGTCATGGAGACGGCCGGTGAAGGCGGCGCATGGGGAATCGCGCTGCTGGCATCCTATATGAGGAACCGGGAAGAGGGCGAGACACTGGATGCATATCTGGCAGATAAGGTCTTTGGCGGTGATAAGGGCATCACGGTGGAACCTGTTAAGGAAGATGTGGAAGGATTTGAGGCATTCATGGAGCGGTATGCAGAGGGCCTTGCCGTTGAGCGGGCTGCTGTGGAGCATATGAGATAGGAAACAGGATAGAAGGGCTTCAAGGGCTGCGGGCGGCCGGGGTGACGGAAAGCAATGTTTAGACGCGCCCTGAGATGCCGCCTGGATATGGATGATTGGATACGGTTGAAAATGACGGAGGAACAAAAATGTTAGAGGAACTGAAACAGATTGTATATGAGGCGAACATGGAATTGCCTAAGAGAGGGCTGATTACCTATACCTGGGGCAATGTCAGCGGCATTGACCGGGAAAAAGGCCTTTTTGTCATTAAGCCCAGCGGTGTGGATTATGATAAGCTGAAGGCATCGGATATGGTGGTAATGGATTTGGACGGCAATAAGGTGGAGGGGGATATGAACCCGTCCTCCGACACGCCGACCCATGTGGAGCTGTACAAGGCATTTAAGGAAATCGGGGGCATCGTGCACACCCATTCCCCTCATGCGGCTGCCTGGGCCCAGGCCGGAAGGGCGCTTCCCTGTTATGGCACCACCCATGCGGACTATTTTTATGGGGAAATCCCGTGCGCAAGGAACCTGACCGCCCAGGAGATTGAGGAAGGGTATGAGATGAATACGGGCAAGGTAATCATCGAGACCTTTGAGGGTAAGAATCCGGTGTATATCCCGGCCGTGCTGTGCAAGAACCATGGGCCGTTTACCTGGGGCAGGGATGCGGCTGAGGCAGTGCATAACGCGGTGGTCCTGGAGGAAGTGGCTAAGATGAACTTCATGACGGAAATGCTGAACCGCCAGGTGGAACCGGCGCCCCAGTGGCTGCAGGATAAGCATTTCATGCGTAAGCATGGACCGAATGCTTATTATGGACAGGGACATAAGTAGGGAATGGATTTTCAAACACGCCCGGGATTGTTGAGTGGCGCATCGCGGTGTGTACGCCGCGATGCGGAATCGGAAGTGCGGATTCGGAAGTGCTGATATAGTGTGCACATGAGAAGAAGCGGATTGGGTAATATGTATATGGAAAATGCAGGCAAGACAAACATGGATTTTTACCGCCGGGTAGGAATCGTGCTGAGGGCTGTTCCTGAGGGACGTGTGGTATCCTATGGGCAGGTTGCCCTTCTCTGTGGCAGGCCAAAGAATTCACGTCAGGTTGGGTATGCCCTGAGGAATGACCTCTCCGGACCGGTTCCTGCCCACCGGGTGGTTAACGGGCAGGGGTATCTGAGCGGTGCGGCCAGCTTTGATTATCCGGGACTGCAAAGACGCCTTCTGGAGGAAGAGGGCGTGAAGGTGTCCGGGGATAACAGGGTGGATTTAAAGGAGTTTGGCTGGAAGAATACCATGATGGAAGCAGAAATGCTTCTGAGGCAATTTGAAAGGGAGAAAATCTGAGACCAGAGTAGCGGTTATCCGTCACTCTGGTCTCAATCTGCATACTTCATTATATAGAGTTAAATTGGTCCGGCGGCTCCGCAGATGGGATATTTATTGTATGACGGCATTGGAAAGGATGTAAAATTCTTCCTGGCCCGCCTGGTACTTTTTCTCCATCCCTTCAAATCCCTGGTCAAAGCGCTGGGCTTCTTCTTCATCGATTTTCATGGCAGGGCTGTCGCGGTAGAACCATTTCCTGCCGTCCAAAGCATTTGGCTTAAGTTCCTTTGCCATCATCGCTGCGGGATAAGTTCCGTTCTCAGCGCAGATGTTATACTTTTTACAGCTTTTAAAGCCACGTCCGACGTAATTACCGGGATTCCCGAATATTACAATCACATCGTAGCCGAGTTCAACGGCCTTTTTAAAGGAATGTTCCATTAATGATTTCCCATATCCCATCCTCTGGTATTCGGGCAGTATGGATACCGGGCCGAAGGTCAGGATTTCTTTTTCTTCTCCGGCCTCATCGGTCAGCCAGGATTTTGTATACATGATATTCCCTACGATTTGATGGTTGTCTTCGATTACAAAATCCAGTTCCGGGAGAAAGTCCTCGTGGGAACGCATGACATGCACAAGATAGTGCTCGGCGCACCCTGGGATGTATATGTTATAAAAAGCCTTTCTTGTGAGTTCCTCCACAGTCCTGTAGTCTGCTGCTTCTTCATTTCTGATTTTAATCATATAAAAACCTCCTACTGGTTTTATTATAGTATAATGAGTTTGGCATGGCAATCTTATTTATGGAATCAGTCCTGGACCAGGCCTGGATAATTATGGTTAGTATTTACGGTTTCGATACAAGGAGGACGCTGGACGTGTTTGCGCCGGGCGGCACTGGGACAGATATGCTATAAAAAGATTTTGGAAAATAAGTTAGGAATTGTAAAAAGTGCATAAAAAAATAGAAGCAATTTTGAATAATATGTTTATTGTACTAATGCTAATATCATGTTATTATAAAAACATAATAAGTTAGGAGTGAAACAGATGGCAACACAATTTATAGATAAAGGCAACAATATCCCCCTGTACCTTCAGCTTCTGTCTATTTTCATGGAAAACATCAGGAAGGGAATCTGGGAAGCAGGGGAGAAACTTCCTTCGGAAAAGGAACTTTCCCATACATATGGGGTATCTTTGATTACGGTCAGGAAGACACTGGAAGAACTGAACAAGCAGAACCTGATTTACAAGATACAGGGAAAGGGCAGCTTTGTATCCTACGGGGAGTCGGAAAAGTATAATCTCCGGTTCAAGGAGCTGCGGAGTTTTACGGAGGAGATGGAGCAGAGCCGCAGGACCGTAGGGGCGGTAGTCCTCAAAGTGGAAGAGGCGGCCGTGGATTCCCGCAATGCAGGTGACTTTGGGATTCCTGAGGGGACCCGTGTGCTTCGGATTGTCCGTCTCAGGACGGTTGACGGTATTCCGACCCATATAAGTACTTCGGAGGTTTTTCCGGGAATCGGTGAGAAGCTGAAGGATTGTGATTTGACCCAGTCAATTTATGGACACCTTAGGCGTTTGGGGCATCAGCTGAGCCATGGGACAGAGGAGATTGTGGCGGCCATGCCTACCAGGGAGGAGGCCGGATATCTAAAAATCAGCTGTGATACGCCGGTGCTGGATACCCGGAGTATTGTAGAGGAGAATGGAAGACCGATCCTGATTACCCGGTCCCTTATTAATAGTAAACGGATGAAGATAACGGTGGAACTTGCAGGAGAAGAGTAAGGATAGAGCTGGGTGCCAGCTTTTCCTTTTCATCTAACATATTATGTTTTTATAATAACATTATAACGAGAGGGGGGAATAAGATGTCGAAAAAGGGAATAGCGGTTCTGGCGGTCGTGTTACTGGTGCTTGTGATTGCCGGCGCCCTTATGGGTGGGGTGAAGGCCGGAACACCTATGTTCCAGGCCGTGGGAG
Source organism: Enterocloster sp. OA13 (assembly GCF_022440595.1). Taxonomy (NCBI): domain Bacteria; kingdom Bacillati; phylum Bacillota; class Clostridia; order Lachnospirales; family Lachnospiraceae; genus Enterocloster; species Enterocloster sp. OA13. The sequence goes on from NZ_JAKNTF010000001.1 coordinate 973,284, forward strand.
CGGTGCTTCTGGTTGTTGCGCTGGCCATGTTTTTTATGAAGAAGAAAGAGTAAAAGGAGAATGAGGTATGGAAAACTATTTGGGAATTTTAAGGGTATTGGGTGCTATATCGTTCGGTCTTGGGGGAATCGCATTTTTACTGTCATTCAAATGGAGGCTGGACGGGCTGAAGCTTGTGAAACATCATATCCGCTGGGACGCTTCTGTGATTACCATAATCGCAATATCTGCGGCATTAAATGCCGGGGCGGCGATTATCACAGGACCGATCCGGTTTGGATGGATCAGTTTCCGGCCGGGAGCGGCAATTACTCCTGTGCTGGGAATCCTTTTTGGGATACCCGGGGCCATTGGGGCGGGCCTGGGAAATGTGATTTCAGACATATTGAAAGGTTTTATCTCACCTGCCAGCGTCAGTGGTTTTTTGGGGAATTTCTTCGCATTTGCCCTGATACCCGGGATGATTGTAAGGGATGCTTCACTAAAGAACAAAAACAGCTGGATGCAGTATATTGCGGGCATATGCATCGGCGCCGGATTTGGGATGTTATCAATGCCGTGGTTCATTGATGTGACGGGGACCATGCCTCCGGTGGCGGCATGGACAACGGAACCCTTTGCCTTGCTGATGAACAGGATTTTGTCACCATTGCTGTTAGGACCGGTTTTCCTGAAGATTTTATATCCTTTTACAGTTAAGAATGGGATGTACTGGAGGCAGGAGAACACCACTACCGTAGAGAATCTGTAAAGGAAATAAGGAGATACAATGAGTGAAACATTAATAAAAGCGAAAAATCTTAAATTCCGCTATCCCGGGACGGATAAGCTGGCTTTGGATGATATCAGCTTTGAGATTCACAAAGGGGAAGTGATTGGGATCATCGGACCTAACGGCGCGGGAAAGACCACACTCTGCTCTGCAATCAAAGGGATTATCCCGCATAAAACAGGAGGGGCATGGGGTGGGGAGCTGGAGGTCTGCGGATTGTCAGTGCGGACTGGATCTACTGCAAAGCTGGTGCCCCATGTATCCATGACATTTCAAAATCCGGAAACCCAGATACTGGGTACAACCGTGGAGGAGGACCTGGCATTTACTCCGGAAAGCCTTGGCATGGAACCGGAGGAAATCCGCATGAGGATGGATCAGGTAATGGAAACAGTAAGGCTGCCTCTGGATTACAAGAAGAGGGCTCCGTTCCGTATGTCCGGCGGGGAAAAGCAGCGGCTTGCCATCGCGGCTTCCATTATTTCCGCACCGGATATCGTAATCCTGGATGAGCCTACAACGGAGCTGGATCCGGTGGGGAAGGCGGAAGTCCTTAAAATCGTGGGGAATCTGGCGGGAAGCGGGGAGAATACAGTAATCGTGGTGGAGCAGGATATCGATTATCTTGTAACCGTGGCGGACCGTCTTCTGGTCCTGGAGGAAGGAAAACTCATTGCCCAGGGGCCCACAAGGGAAGTGATGGCCAGGACGGAATTCTTAAAAAAGGCAAAGATTAATGTTCCGGATGTGTCTCTTTTATGGAAGCAGATGGGGTTTGACGGTAAATACCCGGTATTCCTTACCGTGGAAGAGGCCAGACGTGCACTGGCCCTGGAAGGGCTGACACAAACAGAAGCATCAGCTGTTGACAGACATGAGGCAAAAACAGGGGATGGGGAAAGGCCCGAGGCGGCTGCTTATGAGCATACGGTGTTTTCCTACGGCGAACGGGAGATTTTGAGCGATATCAGCCAATCCATACAGACCGGGGATTTTATCGCGGTACTAGGAAAAAATGGAGCGGGAAAAACCACTATGGTGAAACATCTAAATGGGCTTTTAAAACCTACCGGCGGTCATGTGTATGTATGCGGAAGGGATACGGCAGCCTGTTCCGTGGCTGATTTAGCCCATAGCACTGCGTATGTGTTCCAGAATCCGGATCACCAGCTGTTTAACCAGACCGTGGAGGAAGAGATTGCCTTTGGTCCGAGAAATCTGGGATGGGATGAGGGAAAGGTGAAGGAAGCAGTGGAACGGGCCATGGAAATCAGCGGACTGGAGGAATGGAGGAATGAGACGCCCCTGTCTTTGGAGCGCGGATTAAAACAAATTCTGATCCTGGCCTGTGTCATAGCCATGGATGTGGACATTTTTGTGGTGGATGAGCCTACCACAGGACTCAGCAAGTCTTTCAAGGACCGGATCGGCAGTATCCTGGACCGTCTGAATCAGGAGGGAAAGACAATCCTGCTGGTGACCCATGATATGCAGTTTGTGGCCGAGCATGCCCGGAATATCTGGGTGGTGCAGGATGGGAATATTACCCTGCAGGGAGGAATCCGGGAGGTGTTCAGGGAGAAGGAGCGGCTGCGGGAGGCATATCTGTTCCCGCCGCAGATAACACAGCTTGGGCTGGAACTGGGCTGGACATCTGTTTTGCTTAATAATGAAGAATTTATGGAGGTGGCCGGATATGAATGCAGTAGGCAGTTACATTGACCGGGATTCGGTGATTCATCATCTGCATCCTGTCACAAAGAATCTGTTATTTATCGGTACATTCGTGATTTGCCTTTTAACGAACCATCCGGCAATCCTGGCAGGGCTGTTCCTGGGGGTAATCCTTGTAGGCGCAGCGGCAAAGCTGCCAATCGGCCAGTCCCTTAAGCTGTTGAAAAGCGTTGCATTGCTGATTGTGATATTTTCCCTGGTAATCTGGCCCTTTACGCTGAAGGAGGGACAGGTGCTGGCACAGGCCGGAGGGCTTAAGGTTTATTCGGTAGGCGTCTGGTATGGAATTGCCATGACGTTCCGTTTCTGCACCATTGTGCTCATGAGTATCTACTGGATGATGTTCACCAGTATCAGTGAGATTACTTTGGGCCTGGTAACACTGGGGATGCCGTATAAGATGGCATTTTCCTTCTCAATGTCCCTGCGTTTTGTGCCGTTAATCATCAACGATCTTCATACCATCAAGGACGCGCAGCGGTCACGGGCGCTGGAGATGGACAAAGGGAGCCTGTATGGCAGGATTAAAAAGAATGTGGCAATTTTGATTCCGCTGTCCTCAAGGGCCCTGGGACTGATTAAACAGATATCCGTAAGTCTGGAGGCCAGGGGATTTGAATCGGGAAACGGGAAACGGACATCCATCAGTAAACGGCCTTTTACCGGCCGGGATTTTGGGATGACAGCCGGTCTTGTGTGCCTGTTTGCGGCGCTTGTATTGTTAAGGGTCACGGCAGTGGGCCTGATTACAACATCAGTATTATAAAGGGAGGTTTTTATGCAGGAATATCGGGATATGATGACGGAGATTGAACGGCAGGGGAGTCTGGGCCCGGGTTTAAAACAGATTGAGGCAGCGGTAGCAGAGACCTGTAAGGAAATTATGGAAAAGGGGAAGAACAGAAAAATCTTTTTCCTGGGATGCGGGGATTCCTACTTTGCGGGGCTGGCTGTTAAAAATTATTTCTTGAAAAAGACGGACAGCCTCTGCTTTCCGATGACAGCACTGGAGTTCTCCACATATGGGATTCACCAGGTGGATGAGGAGAGCACGGTGATTGCGGTTTCTATGTCCGGCAACGTGGCCCGGACCGTGGAGGCTGTGAAGGCGGCACAGGAGAGAGGGGCATATGTGGTGGGAATCACCAATTCCCTGACCGGACGTCTCTATGAAGTGTGCAGCCACCCTGTTTTTCTGGGGCTTAAGGAGGAACCGGGCTGGACGCCTGGGACATTAACCTACACCGGCACCTTATATGCCCTGTTCTGCCTGGGCGCAGGGCTTAGCCGGGAATCAGAAAGGGATGGATGCCAAAAGGAACTGGCACGGACAATGGAACTGATTTCCCATGTGGTTACCCAGTGCCAGGATACGGCAAGGCAGGCAGGAGAGAACTTTATCTATAATGGACATCAGTTCCCTGTCTATATACTGGGCGCAGGTCAGAGCTTCGCAACAGCCAAATACGGGGCAGCCAAATTCCTGGAAGTCTGCGGGGTGACCGCCATAGGCCAGGAGAGCGAGGAGTTCGCGCATCAGGAATTCTGGGTGATTGATAAGAACTGTCCGGTTTTCCTTGTGGCGCCCAAGGGGGACAGTTTCCAGAGAACCATGGAGGTTGGTGCGTGTCTCCGCCATTTTGGCTGCGACCTGTTTGTGATTTCCAATAGTGAGGAACTATGTGATATGGGGAAATATGCGTTTGCCATGCCGGAGGATGTGGAGGAATTATATGCGCCTCTGCTGTATGCGGTCCCCATACAGCTGACAGCTTATTATTTTTCCAGGAAACTGGGGCTGGATCCGGACCGCAGGAGCCATAATGACCCGTTCCGGAAAAAGGTAAGCCGGATGTTGACAAGAGGAACCGTTAATCTTGATTAGGGGGATTGGGATGGGAGAGGAAAAAATATTGGTGGCAGGTCATCTTTCACTGGACCGGATTAAAACCCCGGACCGGGAAGAAAACCAGGTTCCCGGAGGAGCGGCCTTATATACATCGGTGGCTGCCAGCGTATATGGCGGGACCACCGGGCTTTTAACCACCTGCTGCAGTGATTTCCCGGGGGAAGTATTGCAGCGGATTGAAGGTTTGGGGATTGATGTGTCTGAGGTACTTCCGGTGCTTGGTGAGCAGCGGAGAAGCTTCATGGAATATTCGGAACAGTTTGAAAGGGTGACACATAGCCATGCCAGGAAGATATGGTATGAGAAAACCTTGGAACAGACCCCAAGACATCTGCCCCGCAAAGAATATACGGTCCTGGTATTGCCGCCCATGCTGCCGGCTGTTCAGCTGGAATATGCGAAATGGGCGAAAAAACGCGGAATGCAGGTCTGTGTGGATACCAGTGAATATTTTGCTGAAAAGGACGGGGAAAGCCTGAGGGAGGTTTTAAGCTGGTGTGACATATTCCTGCCCTCGGATGTGGAACTGGACCTGCTCTGGCCGGGCTGCGGGGATTCCGCGGAGACATTGATAAGGCGGCTGGCCGCAACCTCCATTACCGCAGCAGTGATAAAACGGGCGGAACAGGGAGCTGATATTTATGATTTCCAAAGCAGGACAGCCTACCGGATTGGAATCCGGCATACGGTGGTAAAGGATGCCACTGGCGCGGGGGATACGTTTAACGGCGGATTCCTGTCCGCCTGGTGCAGGACAGGGGATTGGAAAAGCAGCGGCACATATGGGGCTGCCCTGGCTTCCCTGTGTATCGAGGCGTTTGGCTTTGAGGGAGTGGCAGGGAGGAAACGCAGTGAGGTGGAAAAACTGGCTGGGCAGGTGCCGGTAGAGGAATGGGGATTTTAAGGACAATCCTCTATGCCGGGAACCGGAATGATGAAAAGAGTTGGATCAGGAGGAGATACAGGATGGGAAAGTCATGCAGGATAACGGGAGTGGTTCATCTTCCGCCTTTCGGGGCAGACAGGCTTGATTTGGAAGGGCTGGAAAGCTGGCTGCTGGAGCAGATAGGCATACACGCGGAATGCGGGATCACAAGTATGATGATACAGGACCAGACGCCGGGAGAGCTGGCCGGATTAAAACACGTGGCCATCCTTTCGGCCCTGGGCAGAACGGTAAAACGGATGTTTCCGGATCTGTCCCTGGGGATAATACTGGAGGCAAACAACCCTTCTGCCGCAATGTATATTGCAAATGCCTGCGGCGCGGACTTCATCAGGCAGAAAGTGTTTATCGGAGCCATGGTTAAGGCAGGAGGCGTAATGACCGGCCGCGCAGGGGAAGTATGGGAAGCAAGAAAAGACATGGATCGGCCTGTCCGTGTACTTACGGACATCTATGACCGTACAGGTGTCCCGCTGGGTCCTCTTCCCATTGAGACGGCTGCCGGACAGGCGTTAAAGTACGGTTCTGACGGTCTGATACTGACCGGGAAGAACTTTGAGGAATCCCTGGACCTGGCGGACCGGGTGAGGAAACAGTACCCGCAGGCCCCTGTCTATCTGGGCGGAGGCATCACGGAGAAAAATGTGGGGGAAGCAGTTAAACACTGCGATGGAATGATTGTCAGTTCCTGCCTTATGGAGGATGGGAAGGATAATGTCTGGAGCAGGCAGAAGATAAGAAGATTTATGGAATGTGTCTGTGGATAATGAAATACAAGCTCACTTACCATATATGGAGAAAAATTATGTAGTGAATATTTAGCCGATTTTTGATGTTGTTTAGAATATAATTTCCCATTTATCAACCCGGGTATTTATTACAATAGAAATAGCAAGGGATTTATGATATAATCAGAAACAGAAAGCAAGAACGAGGGCTATAATTATGAGCGATTTATCATATACTACTTCTATGGTACAGGAAATCAAAGAATTATTATCCGGCGCACGTCAGCGTGCCGCGGTACAAGTCAATACGGAATTGCTGTCTACTTACTGGAACATCGGTCGCATTATTGTAGAGCATGAACAAAATAGTCAGGAACGCGCCGCTTACGGAAAACAGACACTAAAAGAAGTATCCAAAGAGCTATCAGAAGAATTTGGAAAAGGCTTTTCTGTTTCTAATATTCAATTCATGCGCCGCTTTTATCTGACCTATCAAATTCAACAGACGGTGTCTGTTGAATTGTCATGGTCGCATTACTGTGAGCTTTTGACGATTTCAGATGATGATAAGCGCCGCTTTTACGAAAAGGAAGCAATTAACTCCGGGTGGTCGATACGGGAACTGAAACGTCAGATTTCGACCTCTCTCTATGAGCGTTTGCTGCTGTCAGACGGGAAAGCCAACAAAGAAAAGGTTCTTGCTCTTGCAGAAAAGGGAATAGAAATGGCGCGGCCTGCAGATATGATAAAAGACCCGTATGTCTTTGAGTTTTTAGGTCTGCCGGAAAATAAGCCGCTTATGGAAAGGGAGCTTGAAAAGGCTCTTGTCGAACAGATAGAAAAATTTCTGTTAGAATTAGGACGCGGTTTTATGTTTGTGGGGACGCAGCAGCGCGTCACGTTGAACAATACACATTATTATGTGGATATGGTTTTCTATAACAAGATTCTCCGCGCCTATGTCCTGATAGAATTAAAAATGGTTAAGCTTATGCCGGAAGCCGTTGGACAACTAAATATGTATTTAAATTACTATGCAACAGAGGTAAACGATGAACACGACAATCCACCTATCGGCATCATCTTGTGTACGGACAAAGACAGCGTAGCCGCCGAATATGCATTAGGTGGTCTTTCAAACAATATCTTTGCTTCCCGGTATGTTTCTTATATTCCAAACAAAGAACAGCTTATCGCACAAGTGGAAGCAGTATTGCAGGAATGGCATAGTGAAAAAAAGTAAAAAAGACAGGGCACGGTAGCCAGCAAAAAAAATTGCCACCGTGCCCTGTCTTTTTATGGGTGCAGTTTTATGGCGTCTGTTACGAAATAGGAAGCCGATTACAAGGAAACAGGTATAGTTTCCTTGCCGCTTGATACGAGGCTTTGTCTGCCATGAGGTCTTGCATGGTTTCCTCAAAGTCAGCCAAACCATATCCGCGAATGGCTCCGCGATTGCTCCGGCCACAAGGTTTATCTTATTCTTACTGATTTTGCCAGAATGAATGCCGGAATAATTACGATTTCATTTCCCCAAAACCCTGCTATAATAAAGTTATTATTGTAATTGGAATTGAAAGAAGAAAGGACGGGCACATTATGCTGATGGAACAGGGCGGCAGGAAGCTGCGGGAATTTACAGAGGCCAGTTATCAGGAGACACACACAAAGGTTACGGACGGGATATGGCACATATCGGGGCTGGGACACAGCAATGCGGTGGTGATTGAGGGGGAATCCGGTGTAATCCTGATTGATACTTTAGATTCCCTGGAGAGGGGCAGGAAGCTGCTGTCAATCATCCGGGAAAAGACTGGGAAGGAGGTGGGGACGGTCATCTATACCCACGGACATCCGGACCACCGTGGCGGCGCAGGCGCTTTCCTGGAGGGAAAACCTGAGATCATTGCCTTTGCCCCTAAGACGGCTGTGCTGGAGAGGACGGAGCGGCTTAAGGATATCCAGAACCTGCGCGGTTTCAGACAGTTTGGATACGGGCTGACGGACGAGGAAAACATTTCCCAGGGAATCGGGCCAAGGGAGGGCATGGCTTATGGGGAACACCACGCTTTTGTACCGCCCTCTGTTGTGTATGATCAGGACCAGGTAATCCGCGAGATAGACGGGGTGCGCCTGGAAATGCTCCGCCTTCCCGGAGAGACCGAGGACCAGATCATGGTGTGGATTCCTGAGAAAAAGGTGCTGTGCTGCGGGGATAATTACTATGGCTGTTTCCCCAATCTTTATGCAATCCGCGGAAGCCAGTACCGTGACCTGGCCGTCTGGATTAAAAGCCTGGATGTCCTCATGTCATATCCGGCAGAGTATCTGCTTCCGGGGCATACGGGCGTCATATATGGGAATGATACTATAAAAGAGGTCCTGGGTAATTTCAGGACTGCCATTGATTATATACTGGAAAAGACCCTTGAGGGAATGAACCTGGGCAGGAGTGAGGACCAGCTGGCGACTGAAATCAAACTGCCGCCGGAATATGAAAGCCTTCCTTATCTGGGGGAATATTATGGATGTGTGGAATGGACCGTCAGGGCCGTCTATACCGCATATCTGGGCTGGTTTGACGGGAATCCCACCCATCTTCATCCCCTTTCGCCAAAAGCCAGGGCGGATAAAAGGACGGCGCTTATGGGCGGAAGGACGGAGGTCTTAAATGCAGCCAGAAAAGCCTGTCAGGATAAGGAGTACCAGTGGTGCCTGGAACTGTGCGACCAGCTGCTGGACAGTGACGGGGATGACCGGGAGGCGGCCCTTCTGAAATCAGATGCCCTTAAATCCATTGCAGGGTATGAGACAAGCGCAAATGGAAGACATTACTATCTGTCCTGCGCAAAGGAATTGAGGGGTTAAGTCTGTACAAGCAGAGGAAACCGGTATATAATGATATTGCTTTATTTTAGATATTGGAGGAAGAAAATATGACATTTACTTACCCGGCTGTATTCACACCCCATAAGGATGATAAGGGTTTTCATGTAGTGTTTCCGGATCTGGAGTGCTGCGAGGCAGATGGTCCGGATCTGGAGGATGCGGTGGAAAATGCAAGGGAAGCTGCCTATAACTGGCTTTACCTGGAGGTGGAGGAACAGACCTACGATTTTCCGGCCCAGTCCCATATAGAAGATATGGAGCTGGAGGAAGGTGCTTTTGTGAAGCAGATCATGGTCATTGTAAAGATCATGCCGGATAATGATTAACGGATATCAATGAAAATTAAGATTTTGTATACTTTGTTTCCCGCCCTTTTTGTCATATAATGGAATATATTACACTGCTATGGCATGATAAGGAGGGATAAAATGAGTATGGCAACAGGTATGGGCGTTTTCTTTTTTATTTTTGCACTTTTGTTATACATCGGTATCTTTGCACTTATTTTCACTGTTACCTATTTTGTATTCAAAAAGGCAATCAAAAACGGGCTTCTTGAAGCATACAAGGAAATCGAGAAAATGAAACATCAGGATTTCCAGGAATAAACAGATATACACAGGGATTATCAAAAATAACCAGTTCATACAACTGCAGAAAGGGGGCTGTCTCCCGGACATATGACCGGTCCGCATACCGGTTTGGGTCTGGGGACAGCCCTGTTTTTGTGTATTTAATTCGTAATGTATTTATTCCTGGTTGTTCTGCGGCAATTCATAATCATAAGGGTGGCGTACAAATGCGGATTACTTCCCAAGCCGTATCACATTCCAGGAACAGCTCTTCATGACCGTTGTGAAAATGCCGTCCTCCATCTGATATTCCTTTTTGGGGTAAGGCGTCACCTTTTCGCCTGTAAGGGAATTAACCGCCTTCATATCGTCATTTTCCATTGCAAGATATTCGATGACACGGTAGCCCTCAAAGCTGTTTAAGTCTGCTTCGAATGGGATATCCTGTCCGGCGCAGCGGTTGACCGCGAAGATGGTGACCTCGTCCTTCTCCTCATTATATACGGCTGCGGCGTCAATGTCCGTTACCTCCCCGTGCCTGCTGGTGTCATGGCAGGTGGAGCTGATCACGGGCGTCAGGGCAATGCCGCGTCCATATCTGGATGCGTGCAGGAAAGGATAGTAGATGGACTGGCGGAAGGCGCCGCCCTCGTTATCCGTCATAATCGGCGCGATTACATTGACAAGCTGTGCCAGGCAGGCAATCTTTAAGCGGTCCGCATGTTTCAGGAAGGTGATGAGGATCAGGCCTACTAAAAGCGCGTCCTCGAAGTCATAGATATCTTCCAGGAGATGGGGGGCTGTCTGCCATGGACGGTTTGCCATCTCCTCACTGTCGGATGCCTTGGAGTGGAACCATACGTTCCATTCGTCAAAGCTTAGGTTCAATGTTTTTTTGCTGCGCTTCTTGGCCTTGATATAGTCACAGGTGGCGGTTACCGTGTGGATGAAACGTTCCAGGTCCTGGGTCTTGGCCAGGAAGTCCTCGGTGTCATTGTCATAGTTGCCGTAATACTGGTGAAGGGAAATGTAGTCCACGTAATCATAGTCCTGTTCCAGAGACACGGCTTCCCATTCCGGGAAGGTGGCCATGTCCACATTGGAGCTTCCGCAGCTGACGAATTCCAGGGAGGAATCCATTTCCTTCATGGCCTTGGCTGTCTCGGCTGCCAGGCGTCCGTACTCGTAGGCTGTCTTATGTCCCATCTGCCATGGGCCGTCCATCTCGTTGCCAAGGCACCAGGTCTTTATATTATAAGGTTCCTTCACGCCGTGGCTTTTCCGCAAATTGCTGTAATAGGTGTCTGTGTCAAGGTTGCAGTATTCCAACAGGTTCAGGGCGTCCGCAATCCCCCTGGTGCCGAGGTTGACGGCCATCATGATGTCAGACCCGGCCTTCTTCGTCCAGCTGGAAAATTCTCCCAGTCCAAATTCGTTGGTTTCCAGGGTGCGCCAGGCCAGGTCAAGACGTTTCTTCCTCTGGTCCTTTGGCCCCACGCTGTCCTCCCAGAAAAAATTGGATACAAAATTGCCTCCCGGATAGCGGATGATGGGAACCTGCAGTTCCTTTACCAGCTCCAGCACATCCTTCCTGAAGCCTTCCCCGTCTGCCGAGGGGTGTCCTGGCTGATAGATGCCGTTGTACACAGCCCTTCCCAGGTGTTCGATGAAGGATCCGTATACGCGCTTATCCACCGGTGCAATCCTGAAACTTTTATCTACAATCATTTTTGCCTTTTTGCTGCTCATGATATTCCTCCTGAAAATTGGTTTATGGGTCATTCATATCTCACGCATACATATATATCCTGGGGGTAATCCCCGAATTTGCTGCCGAACAAGGTCAGGCCGCCGGGATTGCCGGAGTCCTCGTTTACTGCAAAGCGCAGTGTCCAGTAATCCTTTTCCGTATGGAAATGTCCCAGTGGCTTTTCTGCCTTCAGTTCCTTGTCCAGGTAAACGCCCAAACTGTTGATTTCATAGCGTTTGAGGATACCGTACTGCCCGGCGTGCCACCAGGAAGGCGTATACCTGCCGCGCCTGTCGCCGAAATCCCCGGGGGACTGCCAGGTGCACAGATGCTCGTCATTGAGGAAAAGGTCTATGTCGGATACGGCGTCAATCTTCACATCCGGGTATTCGGAACACATTTCCGCACAGATTTCTATGCTGGTGACCTGGCAGTCATCCGGCACATAGTTGGGGATGTAGTATTCCACATACCCCTTTGAGAACCAGATAAGCTCCGCGTTCTCACGTCTTGGGTCGTAGAAGCAGCGCGGGTCGTCGTAATCCCCGATTACGCTGTGTTCGGTTGCAATCCCGCAGGTAGGGGAGATTTCGGCACGGGTGTACTGGCCCACCTTCAGGTTTACATCGTAATGGGTAACGGCCAGGCGCGGCGTGGGGAAGAGCAGCATGTAGTTGGTTCCCACCAGGCTGCATACTTTTCCGTATTGTTTGCTTTTCTTGGATTCCACCAGATGGGCGCTCTCCAGCTTTTTGATATGGGAAGTCATGATGGCGCTGCTGACGCCGACATTTTCTGCCAGTTCCTTGATGTTCATGCTGCGCTTGGACAGGCAGCCGATGATTTTCAGGCGCACAGGGCTTGCAAGCGCCTCGAAGAACTCCAGATTATCTTCCGATATGCTGACTCTCATAACCACTCCTCCTCGTAGCGGCCGCAGCTGCGCGGCCGGTTGTATGTCCTGCTTCCAAATCCCGCTTCCAAATCCTGCTTCCTGCTTTCAAATCCAGCTTTCAGATCCTGCTTCCTGCTTTCAAATCCAGCTTTCAGATCCTGTCAGATCCTATCCTTTCACGCCGCCGGCAGTCATCCCGTCGATAAAGTAAGACTGGAAACAGATGAACAGGATCAGGATCGGTATGATTGCAAAGCAGGAGCCTGCAATCAGGATATCATAGTTGTTGCCATAAGGCGTAATCAGTCCTGCCAGTCCGACGGGCAGCGTAATCTTTGTGGCGGTGCGCATGACAATCATGGGCCACAGGAAATTATTCCAGCTCTGCATGCCCTGGTAGATGCCCATGGCTGCAAAGGACGGTTTCATTAATGGTAACATAATTTTAAGGAAAATGCCATATTCCGTGCAGCCGTCCACCCTGGCGGCATCCAGGAAATCCCTTGGAATACCGCTTAGATACTGGCGGAAGAAGAATACCAGCATGGGGAGGACCAGATAGGGAAGGATGATGCCCCACATGGTGTCGATGGTTTTCATGGCAATGGTCATGCGGTACAGTGGAAGGAGGATGATTTCCGTAGGTATCATCATCACAAGGAGGACGCAGACAAACAGGAGGTTCTTACCCTTAAAGTCGTACATGGCAAACCCATAGCCCACGCATGCGCTAAGGAATAAGGTCATGGCCACCTGGACAATGGTGATGGTCAGGCTGTTCCTGTACCAGTAAAAATAGGAATTATTGCCGCCAAAGAGCTGTACATAGTTGTTCAGGGAAGCCTTGGCAAAGTCAATGTTAAAATTCAGTCCGTTCCTCATCAGTTCGGATCCCGGGCTTAAGGACGCAACGGCCAGCAGGACCAGGGGCAGGAGGGTGATGCCTGCCACAAGGATGAAGAACAGGACAAGACAGATGGAAAATGCATTTTTTTTGGCTTTCATCCTCTAGTCCTCCTTTCGGAACGTTCCGTTGATGCCCAGCTGTATCAGGTTGATGATCAGGACCATGACCAGAAGGAAGCATCCGATGGCGCTTGCCAGGCCGATGTTGTTCTGTTCCCAGCCCATCCTGTACAGATAACCCACAATGGTGGTGCCAACGTTGTTGGGCGAGGTGTTGCCGTTAAACAGGATGTAGGATTCCGTGAACATTGCCAGTCCGGCAAATATGGATATGGTCAGCACATAGACCGTTGTGGGCTTTAATAGCGGAAGGGTGATGTGCCTGAATTTCTGAAGGGCAGAGGCGCCGTCAATGGAAGCGGACTCATACAGTTCCTCGGGAATCTGCTGAAGCCCGGACAGGTAGTACATCATATTGACACCGGTCCAGCGCCACATGCAGATGGTAAAAAGGGCAATCCATACGGTCAGGGGCTTTCTCAGCCACACAATGGGACCATTGCCCAACATGGCCATGACCTGGTTGGCAAAGGAACCTTCCAGTTCGCCGTAAATCAGGCGGAAGATGGTGCCTGCAACCACCACGGATGTAAGGGCCGGTACAAACATGGAGCTTCTAAAGACGGTCTTGCATTTCATCAGCTTGGAATTAAGTATGGTGGCCAGGAGCATGGGGACCGGTATCATAAGGCACAGGGTCACGATTGTGTAGAACATGCTGTTCCTGACCGCCTTAAAAAAGATAGGGTTCATAAGGGACTTATAGTTTTTAAGACCCACAAAGGTATTGCCTGAACCGGATACCTTCTGGAAACTCATGACCACGGTATTGATGACCGGATACACAAAAAAGATGGAAAAGGTCAGGATAAATGGCAGTATGAAGACATACGGTGCCACTTTCTGGGAATACAGAAAATGAGAAACTATCTTTTTGCGGTTCAATCTCGATTCCTCCATTCATGGGATAAACGTATGCTTGGGGGCGCAGGGATTGTTGATGGCGCCCCCTTTCCTCATACTGTTTGATTCATACGCGGGATTCAGATATTATTCATCGTAAATGACGCTGGCCTGTTCATTCTCAAGCAGCTGGTCCACGTCCTCGTCCAATGAAAGTTCAAATGCATTGGTGTAGGTGGTGGTTCCAAGTATGCTGCGGACATTGGCGTATGCGCCGGAGATATTGGGGGCGGTCAGGTCAATTCCGTATTCAGCCCTGATTTCGTTCAGCACGTCAAATGGATTGGTCCTGAAGTACTGGATGAATTTGTTGTTCTGGTCATGGGTCAGTTCCCCGTCATCCCAAAGAGAGGTCCTGATTGGGTCGAATCCTAATTTCTCCCAGATATATCGGTTGCCTTCCTCGGACAGCTTTGCATATGCCAGGAATTCCTTTGCCAGGTCCTGGTTGGCGGACTGGTTAGTTACACTGGTCCCGGTTCCGCCCTGGAGCACGCAGCGGGTATCTCCCTTGTTCCATACAGGAATCTTATAGATTGCAATCTTACCGTTTAAGTCAGGACAGTAATCCGTGAAACGTCCCATGTACCACAGCGGCATGGCGATGGAGGCAACCCCGGCATTATTCAGGTGGCCGTACCATTCCTCACAGTGGAACTTGCCGCCAGGGGCAACTTCACAGATGCCTGCGTCAATCATCTTGCGGATGAAGGTGATGGCCTCGCCGTGCTCCGGCGTATCGATGTTTGGCTGGCCGTCTTCGGTCACATACTGCACACCCTTTTCCAGAAGCAGAAGCTGGGGAAGGAACAGGTCGCTCAGTTCCACCGCGCACATGGGCTTGCCGGTCTTTTCAAGAACCGTAAGGCCTGCATTGTAGTAGTCATCCCAGGTTTCGATGGTCCCGGGGTCAACACCAGCGGCATCCATGATATCCATGTTGTAATAGCACACGCTGGCGCCCAGATGGAAATCAATACCGTACTGGTTACCCTCGGAATCCCCGTACATGTTAACACGGGACATGACAATGTCATCCTTGTACGGCTCTACCACGTCATTGATGGGCAGCAGGTAATTATCCTTTAAGAATGTGGCGTATCTTCCGATTTCAATATCTGCGATATCAGGGGCGCCCGTGCCTGACTGGAGGGCTACCAGCAGCTTTGTATGTACGGCGGAGCTTTCGCCTGTGGTCACGGTCAGGTTGATGGGCTTATCCGGATGGGATTCATTCCATTTGTCCGCCATTTCCGTATAGAAGTTTACGTGAAGCTCCTGGAAGGTCCACAGCGCCATCTCGGTTCCGCCATCCACAAAGGTGTTGGTGCCTGTGGTCCCGCCGCCCGCCGGGTCGGCTGCCTGTGCGGCGGGCGCTTCTGTGGCGCCTGCCTCGGTCTTTGTATCTGCTGCAGGTGTCTGGTCAGTGGTGCCGGCCTTGGAACCGCATCCCATTAATGATGTGCTTACAAGTGCTCCGCATAATAACATACTTAATAATCGTTTCCGCATAATTCCCTCTCCTTTTAAACAGTTGTCATCCATTGGAATCACATTAAAATATAAAGTTGAATACACGTGTATTTTGCTAAAGCTAAATCGAAAAGATGTTTTTAAGATTTAGTTTTAAGTTAATATTATTATAATGGATATGTGTATAATAGTCAATATATAAGAAGTATAGTTTGATATTTTTGGATATAATGCATATAAAATAGAAATAAATTCATTTAAAATGACTCGTTAATTAATATTAAAATTAATTCATTGAAATTAAGGAAAACAAGGATTAATTTGTTTGTAAATTGTACAGACCCAAAAAATGGGGAATAAACGATGGGGATGGGGGTGATAGGAGAGAAATTAAAAGCAGATGTAGGGGAGGCAAAAGACGGATAGAAGAAAGACAAAGGGCAGATGGAGGGAAGGTAAGAATCAGGTGGAAGGAGGGCAAAAGGAAAATGGGCAGAAGAAAAGCAGATTGCAGTCGAAAGACAATCAGAAGACAGGCAGAACGCAGATGAAAGGTAATCAGAAGACAGGCAGAACGCAGATGAAAGGTAATCAGGAGGCAGGCAGAACGCAGTCGAAAGACAATCAGAAGGCAGGCAGAACGCAGATGAAAGGCAATCAGAAGGCAGACAGAAGAGGGATAAACGGATGGCAGGCCATCCGTTTATAAGACTACATAGGACAGGACTTCTCCATATCCGGAATGAAACCCGTCTGGATTTCCGGCAAGGTGACTGTAAACGTGGTGCCGATACCTTCCTCGCTTCCCACCGTGATATGTCCCTTGTGCAGACGGACAATCTTATCCACCACGGTCAGTCCGATACCGTTGCCCTCGGTAGTGTGGGAGGGATCCCCCTGATAGAAACGGTCAAATATGTGAAGACGCATGTCCTGGCTCATGCCGCATCCATTGTCAATGATCTGGAATATGGTATTGCCGTCTTGCTGATGCAGCTTTATCTTGATTTTTCCCCTGTCAGGGGAGAATTTGACGGCATTGTCAATCAGGTTGATCCAGACCTGGTTTAACAGGTTCCGGCTGCCATGATAGCTGACCTCGTCCATATCGATGATCAGTTCCAGTTCTTTTTTCTGCCATTTGGATTCCAGCAGAAGGATGGACTGGCGCACTTCCTCGGTCAGGTCAAACCGTTCCATATCAGATAGTATGCTCATATTCTCAATTTTGGAAAGATTCAGCACATTGGCCGCCAGCTGGGAGAGGCGGGTGGATTCATGGATGATGATATCCAGATACTCGTCCCGGTCCTCCTGGGACAGATCCGGATTTTTAAGCAGTTTTGCAAACCCCCGAAGGGACACGATGGGGGTCTTGAATTCATGGGAGAAATTATTGATGAAGTCAGAGCGCAGAAGCTCGGTATTCTCAAGCTCCTGGGCCATGGAATTAAAACTCTCGGAAAGCCGGACAAATTCATGCGTCAAATCCAGATGGACCCGCACATGGAAATTACCGTCGGCCAGCTGGTTAATGGCGTCTATCAGATCCCGGATGGGTCTTAAGGGAATCCGGCTGGCCAGGATGGTCAGGACCATCCCCACCAGGGCGCTGACCAGGATGATGAATGGAATGGGACGCCAGAACTGGGGCATGGGTATGTCGGCCTGATACCAGATTTTCAGGTACAGGTACATAAGGGCGCCCTGGAGGGTCATGACTGCAAACATGATGACAAATATGATAAGGGACAATACCAGGGTGATGGTTCCCAGTGGTTTGTGTTTCGGCTTGTGTTTCATATATGTTTCACCGCCTTGTAGCCCAGGCCGCGTATGGTTTCGATGGTGAATTCCGGATAGTGTTCGAACCGTTTGCGCAGCCGGTTGATATGTACATTGATGGTATTGTCATCGGTTTCCGATTCGATTCCCCATATCTCATCCATGAGCTGGATGCGGGTAAATATCTTGCCGGGATAGGACAGTAGCTTGTACAGAAGATAGAATTCCTTCCGGGGCAGTGTCTGGCTGCTGCCGTCCCTGGTGACGGAAAGGGAATCATAGTCCAGGATTACGTTTCCTATGGTGATTTTCCGTTCGCTGGCAATCTGCGCCCTTCTCAGCAGGGCGCGTATGCGCAGGACCATTTCCTCCTCATCCACCGGCTTTGTCATGTAGTCGTCTGTTCCGGCCATGAATCCTTTGCGTTTATCCTCTGGCAGCAGCTTGGCGGTGACCATGAGGATGGGCAGGTTGTAATCCATGGAACGCAGCTGTGTGGTCAGCTCGTATCCATCCATGCCCGGCATCATGATATCCAGCACGGCCAGGTCGATGTGGTGGCTGTCAAGGAGTTTTAAGGCTTCCTCCCCGCTGCTGGCCGGAATTGGGTTGAAACCGTTGCTTTTCAGGACAGCCTCCATTAATTTTCTTGTATTCTTATCGTCTTCAACGATTAAAATCTGGAACATGGCATTCTCCTCCATCTGAAATCTATTATACATTTATAGCATCCAAATATAAAGTGAACATGAATAAATCACAGAAAGTTCACTTTTTTTATTCGTGTACAACCGCTTTTGTTAATGTTCAATTTATCTTCAGGTTTTACTATATGAGACGAATGCAAAATGGTAAAGGAGAGCGACAATGGATAAGAAAATGAAGGTAAAGATAGGAATCGGAGCAGCCATTGCAGTTGTGGCAGTCCTTCTTGTGCTGTCAGGAAAGAAAAAAGGACAGCAGGGCCCTGTGGGAATGGGGCAGGAGGCGGCGGCAACCATCGTGAAGGCGCAGAAGCCGTCCGTTGGGGATATCAGCCTGACCACGGGGCTTACCGGAACCGTGGAACCCTCTGACGTTGTCTATGTATATGCCAAGGCTTCTGGCGATGTAACAAGTGTGCTGGTAAAAGCAGGTGACATGGTGGAACAGGGCCAGGTCCTGTGTGAGATTGATACGGAGCAGGTGGAGACTGCCAGGAATTCCATGGATTCCGCGTCCGTATCCCTTTCCGAGGCCCAGAGCAATCTGAGCAGGATGCAGATATTGTACGCCAGCGGCGATTTGTCAGACCAGGAGTATGAACAGTATACCAACAAGGTCAAGTCAGCCAGGCTGCAGTATGAATCAGCCAAGCTGGCCTATGACAGGCAGGTGGAATACAGCACGGTCACGGCGCCTATCAGCGGCAAGATCGAAAGCTGCGACATAGAGGTCCATGACCGTGTCTCCCAGTCAGCCCAGCTGTGCGTTATTGCAGGGGAAGGGGAAAAACGTGTCTCCTTCTACGTGACAGAACGGATGATGGGGAATATTGCCGTTGGCGACAGGCTGGATATACAGAAGGATGGCACGGGGTATGAGGCATATATCAGTGAAATCAGTTCCATGGTGGATTCGGATACCGGCCTTTTTAAGGTAAAGGCAGAACTGAAAAATGCAGACGGCATTGCCACTGGCAGCACCGTGAAGCTGAATCTGGTGACTGAGCATACGGAAAACGCAATGATGATTCCGGTGGATGCTGTTTACTACAGCGGAGGGGACGGATATGTTTACCTCTACCAGGATGGTGTTGCGGCGATGGTGCTGGTGGAAGTAGGGCTTTATGATGCGGAACACGCTGAGATACTGTCGGGACTGTCCGCTGACGATATGGTTGTCAGCACGTGGTCTTCTAATCTGTACGAGGGCGCCAGGGTACAGCTGAGGTCGGAAGACGGTCAGGACGATGGTGCAGATGCCCAGGGCCAGCCAGGTGCGGATACCCAGGGCCAGCCAGGGCCAGACGCCCAGACGGCCGCAGACAACCGTGCAGAATAGGGAGGCATACATATGGGACTTACAAGACTTGTACTGAAACGGCCGGTAGCCACGGTCATGACCCTGCTCTGCCTTCTGGTGTTCGGCATTTCCTCCGTGTTTTCAGCAACCCTGGAGCAGATGCCGGATACGGATACGCCCATGCTCATTGTAATGGGAAGGTATTCCGGCGCAGGACCTGAGGACATCAATGAACTGGTGACAGAACCCATCGAAGATGAGGTCAGCACCTTGGAAGGCGTGAAGGGCATGTCCTCCTCGTCCAGCGACGGACGGTCCATGGTCATGCTGGAATATGACTACGGCACGGATATGGATGAGGCTTACGATGACCTTAAGAAGAAGCTGGATAACCTGGAACGCCAGCTGCCTGATGATGTGGAGACTTCTGTCATGGAAATGAACAACAATGCCAGCACCACCATGATGCTGTCCATTGCCCATAAGACAGAGACAGACCTCTACGATTACGTGGACCAGAAAATCGTTCCTGAATTTGAGAAAATCACTTCCGTGGCAGATGTGGAGGCCATGGGAGGTTCATCTGAGTACATTAAGATTGAACTGCAGTCAGAAAAGATGGCGCAGTATAAGCTGACCATGAACCAGATCAAGTCAGCCATGAGCGCCGCCAACCTGTCCTACCCTTCCGGGGACGCGGTGGCAGGCAACCTGGAACTGTCCGTGACAACTTCGGTTGAGAACGATACATTGGATGATTTAAAGCGGGTGCCCATTACCACCTCCAGCGGGCAGATTGTTTACATGGAGGATATAGCCAACGTATATGAGGCCGAGGAACAGAGGGGAGGCATTTCCCGGTATAATGGCCAGGAGACCATATCCCTGTCCATCTCCAAGCAGCAGAGCAGCACGGCCATGGATGTGTCGTCCGCGGTACAGAAAACCATTGCCTCCCTGGAGGCGGCTGACGAGGACCTGAAGATTACGGTTGCAAGGGATACGGCGGACAGTATCTTAAGTTCCCTGCAGGATGTGGCGGTGACCATGGTTCTGGCAGTCATCATATCCATGATCATCATTTTCATATTCTTTGGTGACTATAAGGCATCCCTGATTGTTGGAAGCTCCATTCCCACCTCCATCCTGCTTTCGCTGATACTCATGACCAGTGTGGGATTTTCCCTGAACGTCATTACAATGAGCGCACTGGTATTGGGCGTCGGCATGATGGTGGATAACTCCATTGTTGTTCTGGAGAGCTGCTTCAGGGCAACGGATGCATGTGAGGACAAGGGATTGCTGGGGTATGCAAAGTCAGCGCTGGGCGGTACGGGAATCGTCCTCCAGTCCATCATAGGTTCTACCATTACCACCTGTGTGGTTTTCATCCCTCTGGTATTCTTGCAGGGCATGACGGGCCAGATGTTTAAACCGCTGGGATACACCATTGTGTTCTGTATGACGGCATCCCTGTTCTCAGCCATGACCGTGGTGCCATTAAGCTATATGATGTATAAGCCTAAGGAAACGGAAAAAGCGCCAATGTCCCGCCCGGTGGTCCATCTGCAGAATGCATACCGCCGCATCATGCCGGGGCTGTTAAAACATAAGGCCGTGGTCATGCTGTCATCGGTGGCCATCATTATTGCCACCCTGGTACTGGCAAGCGGAATGGAGACAGAGCTTATGACATCCGATGACACGGGGACAGTAAGCGTATCCATTGAGACAAGGCCGGGAATCCTGTCAGAACAGGCGGACGAAATGCTGTCCAGGGCCGAGGCAATTGTGGCTGCGGATGAAAATGTGGAGTCCTACATGCTGCGCTATAACAGCAACAGCGGCACCATCACCGCTTATCTGGAAGATGACAGGACCATGGACACGGATGAGGTGGCAAGCCTGTGGGAAAAGGAAATGGCGGATATTGACAACTGTACCATCACGGTAGAGGCGTCCACGTCCATGAGCTTCATGGGAAGGGGCAGGGGATATGAGACCATCCTGCGCGGAACCCAGTATGATGAGCTGAAAGAGGTAAGTGACAGGATTGTAAAGGAAATGACGGCCAGGAGCGATGTGGCGAATGTCCATTCCAGCATTGAGAATACAGCGCCTATTGTAACCATTGAGGTGGATCCGGTCATGGCGGCGGCAGAGGGGCTTACCCCTACGGAAATCGGGAGCATGGTGAGCCAGATGCTGGACGGCGTGGAGGTCACCACACTGGATATTGACGGACGGGAGGTCAGCGTGATGGCTGAATATCCGGAGGAGGACTACAGGACCGTGGACCAGGTGAAAGGAATCATCCTGACCAAGCCTTCCGGCGGTTATGTGGCGCTTAGGGATGTGGCTGAGATTTATTTCAAGGACAGCCCGGCGTCCATTTCCAAGACCGATAAATCCTTTGAGATAACAATTACGGCAGATTATACCGGGGGAAATGTGAAAACAGTGATTGACAGGGAGGTCATCAATCCGAACCTGTCAGGCACAATCACTACCGGGGTCAATTCCAGGGATAAGATGATGCAGGAAGAATTCTCGGCGCTTTACAAGGCCATTGCCATTGCCGTGTTCATGGTATTTGTGGTCATGGCTGCCCAGTTCGAGTCGCCCAAGTTCTCTTTCATGGTCATGACCACCATACCATTCAGCCTTGTGGGTTCCTTCGGGCTTTTGAAGGTGACGGGCGTGACCATCAGCATGACTTCCCTGTTGGGTTTCCTGGTCCTGGTGGGAACCGTTGTCAATAACGGTATCCTCTATGTGGATACGGTGAACCAGTACAGGATGACCATGGACCTTAAGACTGCCCTCATTGAGGCAGGGGCTACCAGGCTCCGTCCCATCCTCATGACAAGCCTGACCACCATCCTGTCCATGATTCCAATGGCCCTTGCCATTGGCAGCAGCGGTTCCACAACCCAGGGACTTGCGGTGGTTAATATCGGAGGCCTGACAGCCGGTGTGCTGGTGGCGTTGTTCATCCTCCCGATTTATTATGCGGTCATGAATGGCAATAAGAAGCGGGTGGTTCTTGATATATAGAAGCACTTGATATAATAGAAGTATCGGTAAGGAAAGGTGAGTACATGACAGGTAGAATGAAAGCAGGATGGGGGATGGCTGGGGAGAATGTGGCAGGAAAGAGTGTAATAGGAAAGCCCGTGGCAGGTATCCTTCTGTGCATCGCGGTTGCAGCGTCATCGCCCTCCGTTTCCCTGGCGGGAAGCCCGGAATTTGCGTATACTGCGGAGCAATGGGCTTCCTTTAGGGATAATAAACTGGAATTTGATGAGATTGCATATCTGATCCACGAATACAATAACACGGTCATCCAGAACCAGATTGCGTATAAGGAGTACAGAGGGGAGACGCGGGACGACATTTCCCAGGATTATTACGATGCGGCGGATGATGTATACGGCGCCATGGATTATCCTGACTCAAGTGATTCCGACTATGCCAGCAGGCTGTCCTCCTATCTGAACAGCCAGATCCAGGTGGATAAGCTGAGGGAGCAGGGCGATGATAATGTGGATGACGGGGAGATTAAGAAGTTAGGCTACGACCAGACGGAAGCCACCCTGGTAAAACAGGCCCAGACATCCATGATTAATTACTGGACCCAGGCCTATAACCTGGAGAGCCTGAATGAGGGCAAGACCCAGGCCCAGCTGGCCTATGACTCCACGGTCACGAAGTTCAGCGCGGGTATGAGTACCCAGGCGGATGTGCTTACGGCTAAAGAGTCCGTGTCCTCGGCAGAAGCCTCCATCCTGTCAGCCCGGACCAGTCTTGATAAGACCAGGGAGGAACTGTGTCTGATGCTGGGCTGGACCTATGGGGCGGATGTGGAGATCTGCGATGTGCCGGAACCGGATCTTGACGGTATCAGCGCCATTGACCTGGAAGCGGACGTCACAAAGGCGCTGGAGAACAACTACAGCCTGAAGATATTGGAGAAACAGATAAATTACGCGGTCAGCGCCACCAACAGGGAAAGCCTGGAACAGTCCTATAAGAACCAGAAGGAGGTTGCTGCAAACAGTGTGAAGACCGCGTATCAGAACCTGATACTGGCAAAAGAGGATTATGTGCAGGCACAGCAGTCCTATGAATTAGAGAGCAGCACCATGGCAGCCGCGGACAGGAAGCTTCTCGCAGGCACCATGACAAGAAATGATTACCAGAAACAGAAGTCCTCTTTTACGACCGCAGAGGTAAATGTCCGCACAAAGAAACTGGCGCTTCTGACAGCCCAGGTCAACTATGACTGGGCCGTGGACGGCCTGGCGTCCGTGTCATGACAGGGGCAGGAATCGGAAAGGAGGCAGAAAGATGAAGGGAAAATATTGGCTTCTGTCAGGTATGCTGTCCCTTTCCATGGCTTTGTCAGGCACATTGACGGTCCTGGCAGAAGGGGCGGATGCGGAATATACGACAAATACAGAATATACGGCAGATATAGAATCCATGGCAGATACAGAATATACAGCAGATAGGGCAGATACGGGGGTATCCATGGCAGCTTCCGCGGTAATACAGGAGGCCGCATCCCCGGAAATGACTGTGGAATACGGCAATCTGCGCACTCTTTTGAAAGAAGGCAACCTGACCCTTAAAAAGACCATAGAAGACCAGGAAGATTCCATCAATGCGTATCAGGAAATGTGGGACACCATGAAATGGGAACAGGATAACCTGGAAGATAAGGCGGAGGAAATGGAAGATGACGCGGACAGCAAGGGAATGGAGACAGCCGCCCTTTACGCATCCAATGCCTCCATGCTGAAATCTTCTGCCAAACGTATCTATAACCAGATAAAGAACCTGACAGATGAAAAGAGCACCAGAAGCATTGAGAAATCCGCGGACTCCTATACCTACACGGCCCAGACCCTGATGAATTCCTACAATCAGATGGCCAGCAATGTTAAGGCCACGGAAAAAAGCGTAAATGCCCTGGAAGCTTCTTACCAGTCCCTTGTCAGGAAGGGCCAGGCGGGAACCGCCACACAGGCAGAGGTACAGGAAGGGCAGAACCGCCTGGAACAGGCCCGCACATCCCTGGCCTCCCTTAAGGAACAGGAAAAGCAGCTGCGGTTTAAGCTGCTTAACATGCTGGGGCTGGAGGACAGTGAATCTGTATCCATCGGAGCCATACCTGAGCCGGACCTGTCCGCCATCGGGGCCATTGACTTTGAGGGCGATAAGAGTAAGGCCATTGGCAATGATTCCAATGTCCAGAGCCAGCGCCATTCAAAGGCCGTCAGCACAGCGGAGATTAACCAGAGGTTCAGGCAGGTGGATGAGGCGGAGGGAACCGCTGAAGCCTCCATTACCGCCGCCTACCAGGAACTCCAGGCACAGCTTTTACAGTACCAGGCAGCGCTGGAATCCTATACAGGCGCGGAACTTGTTTACCAGTCCCAAAAGCGCAGGCAGGCGGCAGGTATGCTGTCCAATACGGAATATCTCCAGGGAGAGGCGGACTATGCCAAAAGTAAGGCTGCAAAAGAGACTGCTTCCATGAACCTGGTCCAGGCGTATGAATCTTATTGCTGGGAGGTGAAGGGGATTAGCTGACGGGGGACTGCAGCAGGCCACATCACACCTGCTCCAGCGAATCCGTAATATGCCGCGCCGGTATCCGCACGGTGACCTCGGTCCCCCTGCCCAGCGTGCTGGTAAAGGAAAGGCCGTACATTTCCCCATACAGGCTTTTGAGCCTGAGGTTCGTGTTATAAATCCCGATATGCCCGGGGGAAGCCTGCTGCTTTACCCCGGCGTCCATATCCGCATGCCCCATATCGTGCATCAGGGTATCCAGTTTTTCAGGCGGTATGCCTGCCCCGTCGTCAGAGATGATGAATTCGATATCATCCCCTGACTTCCATCCGGTGAGCAGGATGCTGCCTTTTTTCTGTTCCGTTGTCATGATGCCGTGTAAGAATGCATTTTCCACAATGGGCTGGAAGGTAAGCTTGGGGATGGTGTAATCGTAAAGCTCATCCGGCACATCCATCACAAAGGTGACGCAGTTGTCATAGCGCATGTTCTGCAGGCTGATATAAAGGCTCACATGCTGGAGTTCTGTCTCGATGGAGTTCATAAGCCCGTTGCGGCTTAAGGTCAGCTTGTAGAAACGGGACAGGGCCTGGATGGCCCGTGTTACCTCCTGGTTCCTCCCGGTCTGGGACAGCCAGTTTATCATGTCCAGGGTATTATAGAGGAAATGCGGATTGATCTGGGCCTGCAGGGCGCGGAATTCAGCGCGCCGCAGATTGTCCGCGGCATCCTTCTGGCTGTCCATGAGCAGGCCGATTTCCTCTGTCATGTAGTTGTAGGTGTCGGCCAGCACGCCGATCTCGTCACAGCCTGTGTCACCGATGTCTAAGGGCTGGGGCCGTCCGGTGCGGACCTTTTCCATCTGCAGGGCAACGGTAATGATACGGTCTGCTATGGAGCCGGACAGCTGAAAGGAGATGTACATGGCAATCGCCGTAAAGAAAAGGTAGATCAGCGCAAAGTGTGTCATCATGTCCCGGCCAGCGTCCGTGATATGGAGGGCGGGAATCACGGAAACCATGATCCAGTCCGTGTCCTTGATTGGAAAATAGGCCGCGTAAGCAGAGCTGTCCATAAATGAAACCAGGGAAAACTCCTTTTCCATGCCCATGCGTGAGTTGAATTCGGAATGGGGCATATAGTACATCCCGGCCAGCGCCATGTCTGATGCAGAGACAATCACATCCCTGCTGTTGATGATGAACGCGGCCTCGTCCATGACCGTCGCGTCCTTGCTGAGCACATTATCAAAGGAAGTCCTGGAAAAATAGACTGCGATATAGGCAGAAGCGCTTCTGGAACTGTCAATGGCAGGTTCGCTGTCCGAATATGGAATGCGCGTGATATATGCAAGGCGCCCATTCTTTTCCGCCTCGGTGGGGGACAGGTACAGTTCAGGGCAAAGCAGGGAAGTACTGTGGGAGGTGCTGTAAATCCCGTACCAGTAGCTGCTGGATATTGTGGACATGGGCAGGAACAGGGCGTTATTGATCTGGTTGTACTGCTGCAGGTCACCGTACGCCTGGTCATCATAGTATATTTTCACATCTGTGATCAGGGAGGTGTCTGTCATGCTGCGGGCCAGATGGAAGAGGCTGTTCATCCTGGAGGTAGAAATCGTCTTATCCTTTGCATCCTCTATGGGGATACGGAACACGTCCTGTACAAACAGGGAGTTGGTTATGGTATCAGAGGATGAGGACACATGGGATATCAGGTTCTCAAGGGAATTGACGGTCTGGGCGGACAGCACCTGCTCAGAGCGTATGCTGTCCTTCATGACAATATCATAAATGCGCAGGAAAAAGAAGCCTGACAGCACTGCGGTGGGCAGCAGGATCAGGACGATATGGGATATGACCAGTTTCGTCTTCAGCCGCATATCATACGTATAGCGGTGGATCAGCTGTTGGATTGGATTTTTCATCAGAGCATCTTCTCCCTGTATTCAGAAGGGGACAGCCCCACGATTTTTTTAAATGCCTTGCTGTAATAATTGCCGTCGCTGTATCCCACCTTGGAGGATATGTCCGCTATCTTATAGCGGGGGTCGCTTAAGAACTGCTTGGACATCTTGATCCTGTAATCCGTCAGGTACTGGTTTAAGGTCTGGCCTGTCTCATTTTTAAATACCGTACACACATAGCTGGGTGACAGATGGACGTGTTCGCTTACATCCGGGACGGATAGGGAGGGCGCGGCGTAATTCTGCTGGATGAATTCCTTAATCTGGAACACCACGGGATTCTCGCCCTGGCTGTCCTCCAGCTGTTCAAAGAACTGCCTGATCTTGGCACACAGCAGGTCATGAAGTTCCTTCAGGGTAGCGCACCCCATGACGCCCTCCCAGATGCTTTCCGTATTAAGTCCTTCTTTCTGCCACAGGGAAATGTAGTTGTTCATGCCGTGTTCATCCAGCTTGCTTAAATACTTATAATAGATATCCTTGACCTGGCTGGGACCCAGCACGTCATTGGGCACAAACGACTGGTAAAGCTGTCCTGCCAGTTTAAGGGCCTGGTCCTCCTGCTTTTCGGCCAGGGCCATGGAGAATTCCAGCAGCACGTCGGCCGGGGGATGGAAGGGGGCATTGGCCGTGTCCTTGTCCAGGATGAAACCATATTCATGGAAGAAGCTTTCTTTTAAATGCTCCTTTGCTTCCATATAGGAGATGTGTGCCCGCTCCACGCCGCTGACCACCGGGCCTACGGAAACGAAGAAACGGGAGATTTCATTCAGCTGTTTGGACAGGAAGGCGGCGCAGTCGTGAATCAGCTTCTCCTCCTGCCTGGCATCGGAATACAGGAAAATGATGATATAGCGGTCCGCCCGTATGAAATACATCTGTCCTATCCCCTTGTCCGCCAGCATGCTGCTGAATGAATCCCTGACCTCGTCCATCCTGTTCTCAGGAAGCAGGGTGACGGGGGTCTGGCTGTCCAGCAGCAGGGCGCTGAAACAGGTGGAGGAATTGATGGGAAGCCCAAGACTCCCAATCAGTTCACCGGCCTCATCAAGGCTTTCCGGCTCCGGTTCGGTCAGCAGGAGGGTGAGATGGCCCAGCTGTTCCTTTTCGTGGCTTCTGGACGCGGCCAGGTGGGTGCTCATGGTCCTGCGTGTTTCCACGGCCTCGCCCAAAGCCTGTTTCAGCTCTTCCATATCCAGGGGTTTTTCCACATAACTTACGGCCTTCAGCTTGATGGCTGCTTTCAGATATTCCTTATCTGAGTAAGCGCTCATGAAAATGATGACAGTACCTGGATTGGCGGCCAGGATCTGCTCCGCCATCTGGACGCCGTTCATCCGCGGCATCCGTATATCCGTAAGCACGATGTCGGGCGATTCCTTCAGGGCTGTTTCAAGGCCGTGGACACCGTCATCAGCCAGGAACACTCCGGATATCCCCAGACCCTGTAAATCCAGGCGGTCCCGTATGCCTTCCCTGGTCAGCTTCTCATCATCAGCAATTAGTAGTTTCATCTATATCAACGTCCCTTTCTGTCGGTAAACCCATAATGATGGCTTATATCATTATTTTAACAAGAATTCGATAATTTGCAATGAAAATAGACAAAATCCCCTGTTAGGTATATACTGGAAAAAGAAATTCATTGAAGGCGGTGGGAAGATGAAAGGCAGGCATGGTGCATGGATACTTGCTGTGATACTGATGATAGCAGGGATTTTCATAAGTTCCTGTTATGGACAGCAGCTTCATGACAAGGGGACCTACGCCATTATCATGAAGTCCAGGGACAACTGGTATAACGAGCTGGCCAGCCAGGGATACCGCCGTGTCATAGAGGATGCGGGCAAGAACTGCATCACCCTGTATCCGGATGAGGCCACGGCACAGGAACAGGTCCGGCTGATCCGCAACCTGATCCACGAGCAGGTGGATGCCATTGCGGTGGCTGCCAATGATGAAGATGCTCTGGCGCCGGTCCTCCGGGAGGCCAGGGAAAAGGGGATATCCGTGATTACCCTGGACGCGGACGTCAAGGCGGACAGCAGGAGCATTTACATTAAACCGGTGGACGCAGAAAAGCTGGGGCGTGCCCTGGTACGTTCCGCCTGTGACATATGCAGCGGCAGCGGCCAGTGGTGCATCCTTTCCGCGGGCAGCCGTTCCGCCAACCAGAATGAGTGGATGTACTGGATGAAAAAGGAACTGGAGGAGTCCGGATATAAGGACATGCGCCTGGTGGACATTGCTTTTGGGGAAGGCGTGTACGATAAGGCTGTAAAGGAGACGGAACGCCTGTTAAAGAACTACCCGGAGGTGAAAGTCATCTGCAGCCTGTCCACGGAGGGAATCAAGGCTGCCGCGGATGTGGTAAAAAAGCAGGGAAAAGAAAAGACGGTGAAGGTAATAGGCCTGGGCCTGCCCAGCCAGATGGCGGAATACATTGGGGACGGGGAAGAGGATATATGCCCTGTGATGTACATATGGGACCCGGTGGAGATGGGAAAGGTGGCGGGCTTCGTGTCCATGGGGCTGTGGTCCGGGAACATAGAAGAACAGCCGGGGAAGGATATCCTTCTGGATAATGGCGCCGCATACAGGATAAGCACGGGATATGACGGCGGTCTGGAAATCATATCCGGGGAGCCAATCCGTATCGATAAGGACAATATTGGGTACTGGGAAACGCGGTTATAGGAAAAGAAAGGACAATTTTACGCCATTTAAAAAGATATTACCATAGAATTGCAATGGTCTGCGTGCTATGATAAGAGCGTAAAGAAAAAGAACGGTATACAGATGAAGAATTCGAAATATACTATACGGAGGTGAATAAAGATGAAACATATACTTGTAAAATTTGACCAGGCAGACCAGATCATTAATTTCGTCCGGATCATCAACCGCTATTCATATGATGCAGATGTAAAATGCGGCAGCCGTGTGGTCGATGCCAAATCAGTGGTCGGGGTGTTATCCCTGGCAAAGTCCAAAACAGTTGAGCTGATCCTTCACACAGATGAATGTGACGGGCTTCTGGAAGAAATCGCTCCTTATGCAGCGTGATTGAACATGAATTCCCATACTTAAAATACAGGAACCGGCCGGTTGCAGGATATGCACCGGCCGGTTCCTTTTTCCCTGGATTATCCTGCTTTTCTATATTTTACCATCCCTTTACGAAAGTTTTATAAAACAATGGTATCGCTCCTTCTGGCAGGATGTGACAATGGACAGGAACCTGCCCGCAATCCTTTGTACGGAAAAAAGTACAAAGGGCTGCAGGGTCTTTGATCCGGACAGGAAAAATGGCACTTGGGTACGGGCGCAGGACGGATGCTGGGATCCTGTAGAAAAAGTACCGGGCAGATAATTGGGGGTTCGGAAACAGAATCCCGGAAAGAAGGGGAGAAATGGCAAAACCATTGGAATATGAGATAAAAAGAATATATGCCAGCCTGCGCAAATCCGAACAAAAGGCAGCGGACTATTACCTGGGGTATGACGGACCGGTGGAGACAATGTCCATTGCGGCCATGGCCAGGGCGGCCGGGGTCAGCCAGCCCACCGTGATGCGGTTCGTGAAAGCTCTGGGACTGGAAGGCTTTAAGGAATTCAAGTACCAGGTCCTGAAGGCGTCCCTGGGCGGTAATGGCAGTGGGATGGGAGAGGAGGAAGGCGGGCGTTCAGAGGAGGTCCTGCGGTATGGCTATGAGATATCCGCCCGGGACCGGCCGGAGGAAGTTCCCGGGCGCGTGGTGGCCCAGTCCGTGTCTTATCTGGATGATGCGTTAAAACATATATCCCCGTCATCCATCGGCAGGGCGGCAAAACTCATCTGCGGCGCCAGGCAGATTGCCGTCTACTACGTGGAGAATTCGGCCTCTGTTGCAGGGGACCTGGTCACAAAGCTTATGTATCTGGGGTTTAACTGCATCATGTACAACGATATCTATCTCCAGCATATAAGCGCCGGCAATCTGGACAGCCGGGATGTTGCAATCGGCATATCCTATTCCGGTTCATCTAAGAATACGGTGGACGTGATGAAGCTGGCGAAAAAGAAGGGGGCTGCCACCATTGCCATCACGAATTTTGAACATTCGCTGATTGCGGGCCATGCGGATATACTGCTGTGTACCAGCAGCCAGCAGCTCCTGTATGGCAATGCCATATTTTCCCGCATGTCCCAGACTGCCGTGGTAGACATGATTTACATGGGTATCATCCTCAGGGACTATGGACATTTTACAGGAAAGCTGGATGAGAGCAGCCGGATCATACGCAGGCATGCATACTGAGGGCAGCCGGATCATACGCAGGCAGGCGTACTGAGGGCAGCCAGGTCATACGCAGGCATACCGGGGCGTGCTTGGCAATTCATTCCCGCCGTATTAGAAAGAAGGTTTTGTAGAAATACTACAAGCCTTCTTTTTTTCCATTTTGTGGCTTTACCCTCCCTTTACAAAGGACTTACATGGATCTTGTTGTATTCGGCCGGACGGTTGTGCTTTAATGTGGGTGTTTAGAAAAACGGTCTGGGCAGATTAAAAGGAGGGCATTTATGCTGGAATTAAAACATATCAGGAAATCATTTGACGGGGTAACCATATTGGAGGACATCAACCTGACAATCGGGGACGGGGAAATCGTATCCATCCTGGGTCCGTCGGGATGCGGGAAAACCACCCTGCTGAACCTGATTCTTGGAATCACGGACGCGGACAGCGGGCAGATGCTGTTCCAGGGACAGGACATCACCCGGGTTCCCATGGAGGAGAGGGGATTTAACATTGTATTCCAGGATTATGCGCTGTTCCCCAACCTCAATGTATATAAGAACATTACATACGGGCTTAAGAACCGGCCGGGGATTTCCACGAACCAGGAGGTGGAGGAATTCATTGACCTTTTGGGACTCAGGGAACATCTGTGCAAACGGATTGACCAGCTCTCCGGCGGGCAGAAGCAGAGGGTGGCGCTGGCCAGGACCATGGTCATGAAGCCCAGGATCCTGCTGCTGGACGAACCCTTAAGCGCCCTGGACGGGGTAATCAAGGAATCCATTAAAGAAAAAATCAAGGAGATTGCCAGGGAATTCAAACTGACCACGGTGATTGTGACACATGACCCGGAGGAAGCCCTGACCCTTTCCGACAAGGTGATGATTGTGAATCAGGGAGGCATTGCACAGTTTGGCAGGCCGGAGGAGATTATAGGCGCGCCAGCGGACGGCTTTGTGGAGGAATTCATCTTAAACCAGCTGGAGATAAAAAAGAACAACATTTTCTCCCTGTTCCAGAGGGAACTGGCTGACCGCGTGATCATGCAGGCGGGCTGACCGGGAAATGATGGGAGATTTTACAATGAAGACGATGAAAGAGAGAGAAATCAAGGGCATTTACGCGCTGGTCACCGGTGTTTTCCTGGTATTCCTGCTGGTTCCCATCCTGCTTCTTTTGGGGAAATCCTTTGAGTGCCAGGGAGGCATTGCCCTGTCGCATTATGCGGATGTGCTTACCGGGAAGGGATTTGCGGGAGCATTTGCAAGGAGCGCGGTTGTGGCCTCCCTCAGCGCGGCCGTGACCACGGTCCTGGCATTCATCCTTTCCTATACCATCCATTACACCAATGTGCCCAGAGGGCTTAAGGGGTTCATACGCCTGGCGGCCGTGATTCCCATGCTGCTGCCCACCATCACATATGGATTCGCAATCATCTATTCCTTTGGGAAACAGGGGCTTCTGACCAGGCTGTTGGGAAGGCAGCTCTTTGACATATACGGCTTCTGGGGACTGCTTTTGGGGTATGTGATCTACACCCTTCCTGTTTCCTTCATGCTGATATTCAATTCCATGAGTTTTATTGATAAAAAGTTCATGATTGTATCCAGGATCATGGGGGACAGCCCGTTTTCCACCTTTCTTGGAACCGTGCTCAGGCCGCTTCTTGGAACCCTGGCAGCTTCGTTTGTACAGTGCTTTTTCCTCTGCTTCACGGATTACGGCATCCCGGCGTCCGTGGGAGGGCAGTATGACGTGGTGGCTTCGGTGCTGTACAATGAAATGCTGGGAAGCGTGCCGGATTTCAACCGCGGGGCCGTGGTGGCCATGTCCATGCTGGTGCCGTCCGTTGTGAGCATTTCCCTGCTCCATTACCTGGAGCGCTATAATATCCGGTACAGCCGGATTTCCAATACTGAAATCCGCAGGGGCAGGCTCCGGGATGTGTTCTGCGGCGCGGCGTCCTGCGCCATCCTGACTTGCGTCCTGTGCGTGTTTGCCGTCATATTCGTGGTGCCCATGGTGCAGGAATGGCCCTATCAGATGGATCTTACATTCAGCCATGTATGGGATGTGTTCCGGGATTCCTCCCTGTCAGCAGTGTACAGGAACTCCATCCTGGTTGCGGTGCTGACCGCCCTGACCGGCTCGCTGATTGTTTACGGGGCAGCCCTTGCAACGGCCAGAAGCAGCCTGGATCAAAGGCTGAAGGACATCATAGAAAGCATTGCCCTGGTGACAAACACCATACCAGGCATGGTAATCGGCATTGCATTCCTGTTCACCTTTTCCGGCACCCCGGTGCAGAATACGTTTTTCCTCCTGGTCATCTGTAATGTGGTGCATTTTTTCTCCACGCCATACCTGATGATGAAGAGCTCCCTTGCGAAAATGAACGCATCCTGGGAGACAACCGCCCTGCTCATGGGGGATACCTGGTTTAAGACTATCCTGCGGGTGGTCACGCCCAACGCGGTGTCCACCCTGCTGGAGGTATTCAGCTATTATTTTGTCAATGCAATGGTGACGGTCAGCGCCGTCATTTTCATCGCAGGCGCCAGGACCATGGTCATCACGACGAAAATAAAGGAACTGCAGTATTATACAAAATTCAATGAGATATTTGTGCTCTCCCTCCTGATCATGGCCACGAACCTTGGGGCCAAGGCGTTGTTTGGCGCTTTATCAGGAAGAAGGGAAAATATAAAAATGAAAAGAGGAAAGTTTATGAAAAAGTGGAAAAAAGCAGCAACCCTGGGAATGACTGCATTGATTGCAGCGTCAGCCCTCACATTAACCGGCTGTTCCGGGAAGGAATCACAGGTGGTAATCTACTCCAATGCGGATGATGAGGCCATAGAAGCCATGAAACATGCCCTGGACGGCAATGGATTTGAAGGAAAATACCTTCTCCAGTCCTTTGGGACCTCTGAACTTGGCGGCAAGCTGCTGGCAGAGGGGACCAACATAGAGGCGGACGTGGTCACCATGAGCTCCTTTTACCTGGAAAGCGCCCAGGACCAGAACCATATGTTCGCGGACCTTGCCTTTGATGCCGGGGCAATGGAGGAATACCCCTCTTACTACACGCCCATTACGAAGCAGGAGGGCGCAATCATTGTCAACACCGAGATGATGAAGGAAAATAACCTGGCCATGCCCGTCTGTTTAAAGGATCTGTCAAAGCCGGAGTATGAGGGCTTTGTATCAGTGACGGATATCAAAAGTTCATCCACCGCATGGCTGCTGATGCAGGCCCTTATCAGTGAATACGGTGAGGACGGCGCCAGGGAAGTGCTTACCGGGATTTATAAAAATGCCGGACCCCATGTGGAAAGCTCCGGATCGGCTCCCCTTAAGAAGGTGCGCGCAGGGGAGGTGGCCATTGGATTCGGCCTGCGCCATCAGGCCGTGGCAGATAAGGCCCAGGGACTGCCGGTAGACTATGTGGATCCCCTGGAAGGGAACTTCTCCCTGACTGAATCCGTGGCAGTGATTGATAAAGGCGGTAAGACTAGCCCAATGGCCCAGAAGATGGCTGAGTGCATCATTAAAAACGGAAGGGCGGAGCTGATTAAGACATATCCCCTGCCGGTTTATGAAGGGGAGCAGGGGAATCCTGCCAATATGTCCGCCTATCCAAAGGTATTTCCCCAAAAGCTGACAGTGGACCTGCTGAAACAGCATCAGGACCTTTCAGAAAGCTGTAAATAAACCACAAACAAGAAGAAAGAGGAGTAAACGGATATGATGAATTATAAGCTGCTGACACCGGGGCCTTTAACGACCACGGATACCGTGAAGAAAGAGATGCTGTTTGACCACTGCACCTGGGATGATGATTATAAGGAAATCACACAGGAAATCCGCAGGAAACTTCTTGGGCTGGCCCATGTCGGGGAGCCTGAATATACATGCGTACTGATGCAGGGCAGCGGGACCTTTGGGGTGGAGTCCGTCCTCACAAGCTCCGCCGGGCCGGAGGACTGCCTGCTCATTGCCTCCAACGGCGCCTACGGGGACCGGATGGCGGATATTGCAAAGCACGCAGGAATCCCGTTCATCCAGTACTGTGAGGAGTATGACCGGGTGCCCTGTGCGGACCGGATCCGTGAGCTCATTCAGAAGAACCCGGAAATCACCCATGTCTCCATGGTGCACAGCGAGACAACATCCGGGATTTTAAACGATATCGCATCTGTGGCAAAGGTGGTGAAGGAAGCGGGGCGTGTCTTTATCGTGGACGCCATGAGCAGCTTCGGCGGCGTGGATATACCGGTCGGGGATTTAGGGATTGATTACATCATCAGCAGCGCCAACAAATGCATCCAGGGTGTGCCGGGATTTTCCTTCATCATCTGCCGCCGGGATGAACTTATGAAATGCAACGGGAAGGCGCCAAGCCTGTCCCTGGACCTGTACAGTCAGTGGGAGACCATGGAAAAGGACGGGAAATGGAGATTCACCTCCCCCACCCATACGGTGCTGGCCTTTGCACAGGCGCTCAGGGAAATGGAGGAAGAAGGCGGGATTGAGGCCAGGAGCAGACGGTATGCCGGCAATAACAGGCTGCTGATTAAAAAGCTGGCGGAACTTGGGATCCGTCCATATATTGAAGGGGAATATCAGGGGCCCATCATCACCACTTTTTTCTACCCGGAGGACAGCAGCTTTTCCTTTGAGGAAATGTACCGTTACATAAAGGAACGGGGATATGCCATCTATCCTGGCAAGGTGACGGACGCGGATACCTTCCGGATTGGTAATATCGGGGAGATTTATGAGGATGATATCATAAAGCTTTACGGTATAATAAAAGAGTTCCTGGAGGATAAGGAAAACCAGGAAAATGACAGGGAGGAACAGTAAAATGGCATTATTTGACGCAGTTATTCTTGACTGGGCAGGCACCACCGTGGATTACGGGTGCTTTGCCCCGGTACAGGCCTTTGCGGAGGCATTTGGGGAATACGGCATCCAGCCCACCATGGACGAGATACGGGGGCCCATGGGCATGCTGAAACGCGACCATGTGCGGACCATGCTGGAGATGGAGCGGATTTCCGGGGAATGGGAAAGAATCCACGGCCGGGCGTTTACCCAGGAGGATGTGGAACAGGTCTATCTTCTCAGCGAAAGTAAGATCCTTGGCCTGGCAGGCGGATTCACCGATGTGAAGCCGTATGTGACAGAAACCGTGGAAACGCTGCGCGGCCACGGAATCCGGATCGGCTCCACTACCGGATATACGGATGCAATGATGGGCATCGTGGCGCCTGCCGCTGCGCAGAAGGGCTACAGCCCGGACTGCTGGTTCAGCCCGGATTCCACGGGACACAAAGGGAGGCCGTACCCATATATGATTTTCCGCAACATGGAGGCCCTGGGGCTATCCGATGTCAGGCGGGTCATGAAAGTGGGGGATACGGTTTCTGATATAAAAGAAGGAAAAAACGCAGGTGTTTATACGGTGGGCATCGTGGAGGGAAGCTCTGCCATGGGCCTGTCCATGGAGGAATATGAGGCCCTTTCCCCGGAGGACAGGGAATATGCCTGCAAGACCGTGAGCCGGAAGTTCCTGGAGGCAGGGGCTGACTGGGTGGTCAGGGATATACGGGGGGTCCTGGAACTTATATAAGTTCCGGCTGTCAGCTGCATCTGCGTGTCAGGGGTGTCGGCTGCAGCTGTTTTCCAGGGCTGTCAGTTACATGTGCCGGTTTCATGGTTCCCCGGCATTGAAGTATTCCTTTCTTTTGGCTATAATATTAAGTAGTTATGGTTGGAAAGGCAACAAAGGAAAGGAGATGCCCTATGGCTATTATTGCAGGAATCATGGTACCCCACCCGCCCCTTATCATACCCGATGTGGGACGGGGCCAGCAGGTACGGATAAAGGATACGGTGGAGGCATATCACCAGGCGGCCAGACTGGCCGCGGCCTCAAAGCCGGACACCATTGTGGTGCTGTCGCCCCATGCCGTGATGTATGCGGACTATTTCCACATTTCCCCGGGAACAGGGGCAAAGGGTGACTTCGGCCAGTTCCTGGCTCCCCAGGAAGCAGTGGAAGTGGAATATGACACTGAATTTGTAAATGAACTCTGTGACCTGGCGGATGATATTGATTTTCCCATGGGCAAGGAAGGGGAGAGGGACAGGGAGCTGGACCATGGAACCATGGTTCCCTTATACTTCATCAACCAGTATTACCATGATTACCGTCTGGTGCGGATTGGCGGTTCCGGCCTTCCCTTTACAGACCATTACAGGGCCGGACAGTTGATTGCACAGGCGGTAAAGCGCCTGGGCAGGAGGACGGTCATCATTGCCAGCGGCGATCTTTCCCACAAGCTGAAAGAGGACGGCCCTTATGGTTTCAGCGTCCAAGGGCCGGAATACGATAAGCGCATCATGGACGTGATGGGCATGGGCAGGTTTGGAGGGCTGTTGGATTTCACGGAAGGGTTCTGCGAAAAGGCGGGCGAATGCGGACACAGAAGCTTTACCATGATGGCGGGCGCCATGGACGGTATGGCGGTAAAACCGCAGCGCCTGTCCTATGAGGGTCCCTTTGGGGTAGGATATGGTATCTGTACCTTTGAAGTACAGGGGAAGGATGAGGGCCGCTGTTTCCTGAAGGCATATGAGGAGCGGGAACAGGCCGTGTGCAGGCAGAAGCAGGAAGCGGAAGACGCCTACGTATCCCTGGCAAGAAAGTCCCTGGAACATTACGTGCATACCAGAAGGATGATACCGGTCCAGGCAGTGGAGGAAGGCCTGCCCGGCGAAATGTTAAAATCACGCGCAGGCGTCTTTGTCTCCATCCATAAGAACGGTGCGCTGAGGGGCTGTATCGGCACCATCGCGCCTGTGTGCGGGAATGTGGCTGAGGAAATCATCCAGAACGCGGTAAGCGCTGGCATCCATGACCCCAGGTTCCCGTCCGTCAGGGAGGATGAACTGCAGCAGCTGGTATACAGCGTGGATGTGCTGGGGGAGACATCGCCCATAAGCGGGCCTGAGGAACTGGATGTGAAGCGTTACGGGGTCATTGTGACAAAGGGACGCAAAAGAGGGCTTCTGCTGCCAAACCTGGACGGAGTGGACACGGTAGGGGAGCAGATCGGCATTGCCAGGCAGAAGGCCGGGATTGGGCCGGATGAGGACGGGGTCGGTCTGGAGCGCTTTGAAGTCATAAGGCATGGTGATAAGGGATGAGGATGACATGTGATGTATGCATGCACCGGTGCAGCCTGGAAAACGGGCAGACCGGTATCTGCCGGGCCAGAGGGAACCGGGGCAATGGGATTGTCCCCCTGAATTATGGCAGGCTTACATCCATGGCCCTGGATCCGATTGAGAAAAAGCCCCTGCGCATGTTCTGTCCCGGAAGCCGGATCCTGTCCGTGGGAAGTTTTGGCTGCAATTTAAAATGTCCCTTCTGCCAGAACCACGGGATATCCATGGCCGGGGAAAGGGACAGTGAGGTGGTGACGGTGACGCCGGGGCAGCTGGCGGACAGGGCCGCGGACCTCAGGGACAGGGGAAACATCGGCGTGGCCTACACGTACAATGAGCCGCTGGTGGGATGGGAGTTTGTCCGGGATACGGCCCGCCTTGTCAGGATGGCAGGCATGAAAAATGTAATCGTGACCAATGGCAGTGCATCGGACCGGGTGCTGGACGGACTGCTGCCCTATACAGATGCCATGAACATCGACCTGAAAGGATTTACGGACCGCTATTACAAAAAACTGGGAGGCAGCCTGGAGGTGGTGAAGCATTTCATAGAACGCGCGGCAGGAGAATGCCACGTGGAGCTGACAACACTGATTGTGCCGGGGGAAAATGATTCAGAGGCAGAGATAAAGGAACTTGCCGCATGGGTTGCGTCGGTTAATCCGCGGATTCCCCTGCATATAACCAGATTCTTTCCGATGTGGAAGATGACGGACCGGGATGCAACGGATATAGGCTGTCTGTATGCGCTGGTGGAGGCGGCACGCGGCCGCCTGGAGTATGTGTTTGCGGGGAATTGCTAGGGCGTGTTTGAAAATTGCTTTCCGTCAGCTGTGCGTTCCACTTTGTGGGAGATTTGGTCCCGATGAGGGAGGCGTAGCGGGCTACGTTGACCGAATTGGGACCAAATATGCCGCGAAGT
Organism: Enterocloster sp. OA13; assembly: GCF_022440595.1. Classification (NCBI taxonomy): domain Bacteria; kingdom Bacillati; phylum Bacillota; class Clostridia; order Lachnospirales; family Lachnospiraceae; genus Enterocloster; species Enterocloster sp. OA13. Next base: position 1,012,660 of record NZ_JAKNTF010000001.1, read on the forward strand.
GGGGCCTGCAGACGGCGGGAATGAATTTTCAAACACGTTCTAGGCGTGCAGATACCGGTAATGGATTTTCTGTCAGGGTCAGGCTCTTCTCACAGCAGGTGTCCAGGAAAAATGGATTTTTCAACAAATATTAGCAAGGATTCTCCCATCCTCTAAGGTGGTGAGATGAATTGCCAAAAACAAACTTAACGGCAGTGGTGGGCGGAGAGTAATCGGTATCCCCCACTGCCATGAGGTCAACCACGCATCTACGTAGGATGCAGTCGCACTTCGACAATATACCGGGCGTGGATTGAAACAATAGGTTCGGATACCCCTTGCCACGGATGCGCATATAATGATAGTAACGGATGCAAATGCACTGCCGCCTGAAGCCCGGCAGTGCATTTGCTGTATGCCACAAGGGGGAGAGTATGATGTATTACAATCAAATGGATGGATGTAACTTTGGTGCTCAGGATGACTTAGGGCCCCGGGAATGTGATTGCTGCTGTTGCCGCGGCCCGGCAGGGCCTATGGGTCCTCAGGGGATACCTGGGCCGGAAGGGCGGCAAGGGGCAACAGGCCCCACAGGCCCACAGGGCATCCCCGGGCCGGAAGGACGGCAGGGGGAAACAGGCCCCACAGGCCCACAGGGCATCCCCGGGCCGGAAGGGCGGCAGGGGGAAACAGGCCCCACAGGCCCACAGGGCATCCCCGGGCCGGAAGGACGGCAGGGGGAAACAGGTCCCACAGGTCCACAGGGCATCCCCGGGCCGGAAGGGCGGCAGGGAGAAACAGGCCCTACAGGTCCCATGGGGCTTCAGGGAGTAACCGGACCCCGCGGGGCAACAGGGGACACTGGACCACAGGGGGCAACAGGTGAGGATGGTCCACGGGGAAATACAGGAGCCACTGGCCCTCAGGGAGAAGCTGGCCCAACCGGACCAGCCGGGCCCCAAGGCCCCATGGGTCCCCAGGGGGACCCTGGCCCGGAAGGCGTACAGGGGCTGCGGGGTGCCACCGGTCCTCAGGGGCCAGCCGGCCCCCAGGGAGATGCAGGGAATACAGGGGCTGCCGGAATACAGGGCCCAACCGGCCCAACCGGGCTGCAGGGACCCACTGGCCCCATGGGTCCGACTGGCCCGACCGAACCATATCCCGATGACATATTTGCCTCATTCATTAATTTTGCCGCTCACTTCGTCAATGCGTCGCTGATGCCCATGGGAATCGGGGTGGAGGATGTGACCAACCACATTGTGTTGACGGATCCGACCCATATAACGCTGGAACCTGGGTTCTATTCCATCTTTTATGAAGTGTCGGTATTGTATCCGGGGACCACGTTCATGCAGATTACTCCGTTCTATAACGGCAGTGCCCATATTGAATACGGGATTTATTTCATGACGGGCCCGGACCGCTCCAGCGCCTTCGGGTCGGTGTCGTTCATCATTGAGGTGCCGCAGCCCACGGTGTTCACGCTTACCTACAACAGCCCGGTGGACGGAACGGAAGGCACCCTGACCATGGTAATCAGGAAGCTGCGCAGAGAAACTTAAATTGACTTTTAAAACAGGCCGTAGTATACTGTAGCAAGAAAACAAAGAGGGGTGCTGGTCTGCAATCCATACCGGCTGAGATGGAACTTCGGTTTCCGAACCCTGATACCTGATCTGGATAATGCCAGCGTAGGAAGTGCTCAGACCATGTCTGTTATATCCCGCCCGGATTGTCCGGGCGGGATTTTTATGACCGGCACCACGAATAAAAGACGAAGAGGAGAGGTATCCATGAACGCAAGCGTAGCTATTCAGACATTACCGGAGGCAGGGAACAACGAGGAGTTAATCCGTATTGTGGATGAGGTGATTGATTACATTAAAAGCACGGGGTTAAACTACTATGTAGGACCTTTTGAGACGGCCATTGAAGGGGATTATGACCAGCTCATGGACATTGTAAAGGAATGCCAGCACATTGCAATCAGGGCAGGCGCACCTTCCGTTGCCGCCTACATCAAAGTATCCTACCATCCTGAAGGAGATGTGCTTACCATTGAAAAGAAAGTTACAAAACATCACCAGTAAGATATGGTCGTTTTCAGCAGCGGCATGCATCCTGGCTGTGTGGCAGGCAGCGGTATCCCTCGGCTGCATTGAGGGCTTCATGCTGCCTTCCCCCGTCCAGGTCCTGAGGACTTTTATAAGCGAGTTTCCCATACTTATGGACAATGCCGGGATAACCATGGCGGAAGCAGCCCTGGGGCTGCTGTTTGGAATTGCCACGGGTTTTGCCGCGGCTGTGTTCATGGACCGCTTTGAGCGGGCGTATCAGGCATTTTATCCCATCGTGGTCCTGACCCAGACCGTACCGGCCGTGGCCATGGCCCCGCTTCTGGTGCTTTGGTTTGGCTATGAGATGACGCCTAAGGTCATATTGATTGTCATTACCACATTTTTCCCAATTACGGTGGGGCTGCTCACCGGATTTAAGTCCGCTGACCCGGATGCGGTGAACCTGCTGCGGGCCATGGGGGCGGGGAGGATGCAGATATTCCGTTACCTTAAGCTGCCGGGAGCCATGAACCAGTTCTTTTCCAGCCTTAAGATATCGGCAAGCTATGCAGTGGTAGGGGCGGTCATATCAGAGTGGCTTGGCGGTTTTGGCGGACTGGGCGTGTATATGACAAGGGTAAGGAAGGCGTTTTCATTTGACAAGATGTTTGCGGTCATCTTCCTTATATCGGTCATCAGCCTGCTGCTTATGCGGGCAGTGGAACTGCTCCAGAAGAAATGCATGCCATGGGACAACGGCGCCAAGGACAGATGATCATGCCATGGGATAACGGCGCCAGGTACAGATGATCATGCCATGGGACAGGAGGCCTGGACGGGACAGGCAGGAGGAGGAACAGATGAAAAAAACATATACAGTGATTCTGGCAGCGGCATTGCTTGGAATTGCCCTGACCGGGTGCGCGGGAGCATCCGGCGGGAGCAGTCAGGCGGCGGGTGACCGGAAGGAACAGTCCCTTAAGGAGATTACCTTTGTACTGGACTGGACGCCCAATACCAACCACACAGGCTTATATGTGGCCCAGGAAAAAGGATATTTTAAGGATGCCGGGCTTAATGTGACCATGGTGCAGCCCCCGGAAAATGGCGCGGAGGTGCTGGCCGCGTCCGGCAAGGCGCAGTTTGCCATGTCCTTTCAGGACAGCCTGGCGCCTGCGTTTTCAGGCGAAAACAAGCTTCCGGTGACAGCGGTTGCGGCGGTCATCCAGCACAACACATCCGGCATCATTTCCCGGAAGGGGGAGGGGATGGACAGGCCCAGGGGACTGGAAGGCAGACAGTATGCCACCTGGGACCTTCCCATTGAAAAGGCCACTATCCGGGAGGTTGTGGAAGCGGACGGCGGGGATTTTGATAAGGTTAAGCTGATTCCCAGCATGGTTACGGATGAGGTGACTGCCCTTAAGACAAAATCAGTGGACGCCATCTGGATCTTTTATGGCTGGGCCGGGGTGAAGACGGAGCTGGAAGGACTGGAAACCGATTATTTTGCATTTGCAGACGTGGATCCTGTATTTGATTTTTACACCCCGGTCATCATTGCTAATAATGATTTCCTGGAAAATGAACCCGACACGGCAAAGGCGTTTATGGAAGCAGTGAGCCGGGGGTATATGGATGCGGCCAGGGACCCGCAGGCGGCGGCGGATATCCTCTGCAAGGCGGCGCCTGAGCTGGACCCGGAACTTATAAAGGCAAGCCAGATTTACCTGGCTGATAAGTATCAGGCAGATGCAGCGCAGTGGGGATACATTTCCCCGGAACGCTGGAACGCATATTATGACTGGCTGTCCAGGAATGGGCTGACGGAAACGCCGATTGAGGAAAATACAGGCTTTTCCAATGAATATCTGCCAAAGGACGGATGACGGGAACGGATTTTTAGACACGGCCTGATCCGGATAGAGGGAAGGCGTGGCAAAGGGACGGGAGGAATACATGGCACAGCTGAAGGTTGAGGGGGTATCCAAATCCTTTGACGGGGAACCGGTCATCCGGGATATCTCCATTGAACTGCACAAGGGGGAACTGGTATCGCTGTTAGGCATCAGCGGTGGCGGTAAGACCACCCTGTTCAACATCATTGCAGGCTTAAGCACCCCGGATGAGGGGCGGGTGGTGATGGAAGGGGAGGATATAACAGGATGCCCGGGGCGGGTAAGCTATATGCTCCAGAAGGACCTGCTCTTCCCCTTCAGGACCATTGAGGATAACGTGGCCCTTCCCCTGATTATCAAGGGCGTGAAGAAAAAGGAGGCCAGACAGCAGGCAGGGGAGTATTTTGCAGGATTCGGCCTGGAGGGAACCCAGAAGAAGTATCCGGCCCAGCTCTCAGGCGGGATGCGCCAGAGGGCGGCGCTTCTTAGGACCTATCTTTTTTCCGGCAGCGTGGCGCTGTTGGATGAGCCCTTCTCCGCCCTGGACATGCTTACCAAACAGTCGGTCCACAACTGGTATCTGGACGTGATGGAGCAGATCCGCCTTTCCACCCTGTTCATTACCCATGACATTGACGAGGCAGTGCTCCTGTCTGACCGGATATACCTGCTGACAGGAAAGCCGGGCACCATAACCGGGGAAATCGTGGTGAAGGAGCCGAAACCAAGGGCAAGGGATTTTCAGGTGACGGACGTGTTCCTGGATTATAAAAAGACCATATTGAACCATCTGAAGAAGTACTCGGATGAAGTATGACATAAAAGGATTCCCATCAGTAATGGCCGGGAATCCTTTTTCCGTACTGGAGCGTGTTTGAAAATTCATTCCCGCCGTCTGCCCTAAGGAATCCACCAGAGGTACCCCCTTAGGACCAAGCACGCCCCACTTCGCGGTATATTTGGCCCCGATTCAGTCAGCGTAGCCCGCTACGCCTCCATCATCGGGACCAAATCTCCCACAAAGTGGGACGCACAGCCGACGGAAAGCAATTATCAAACGCGCTCCAGGGGCCTGAAAGAAGATTCTCTGGTTGACGGGGATGCTGAAAAAAGAATATAATGGTACCATAAGTGTTAGGGAATGAATTTTCAAACACGCCCTGGCAGATTAGGGAAAAGAGGTTGTGCATGAACACGGTGAAAAGCAGCAACGAAACCAGTATTTATATTATTGATGACAATTACCGGATTGTACATTTTAATTCAACCCTTCGGGATAAGTTCCCGGAACTGCAGTGCGGTGACATATGTTATGAGAAGCTGTGCCAGGAAGTGAGGCCATGCGCACGCTGTCCCTTTAACCAGGAGGGTGACGAGGCGGTGGTATTCTATAATAAGGTGGTCCAGAAGTGGCTGGAGGTAGGGACTGGCCGGATTGAGTGGCCTGGAAAGGGCACATGCAACATGGTCCTGGTGCGCGAGATCCGTGAGGGGAATAAGAACCTGTTTTACAGCCTGACCAATATATCTGCATATGACGAGCTGTATGAGCTGAATCTAACCAGGGACAGCTACCGTCTTCTGTATCATGTGGAGGACAAGTATGTAATCCACGGCATGGAAGGAAAGCTTAGCCGGATGCTTGAGGAAGTGGCGGGGCACATGGTCCATCCGGATGATGCTGGTTCCTTCCGGGAATTCTGGAACAGGGATACAATCAGTGAATGCCTGAAGCATGAGGGGGATAACGCGGCGCTCAAGGGACAGTTCAGGAGGCTGCGCCTGAATGGCGCCTATACCTGGGTGTCCCAGATTGTGGTACCCCTTAAGCGCGGTTCCAATGATGATGAGACCGTGATGTGCTTTATCCAGGATATCAGCGAACAGAAATCCAGGGAAGATGAGATAAAGAGGATGCTGGCCTCAAGGGACGGGGAGTTTGACCATCTGACCGGACTGCTTAGAAGGACCGTGTTCCTTAAGCGCGCCCAGGAATTCCTTTCCAAAAAGAACGGGTCATACTGTCTGGCAGCGGTTGATATAGAGCATTTCAAGCTGTTTAATGAATGGTACGGACAGGAGGAAGGGGACAGGCTTCTGGCCAGGATTGGCGGCCATCTTAAGGATATTGAGACTTCATACAACGGGATTGCAGGATATATGGGAGGGGATGATTTTGTCATCATCATCCCGGATGACAGGGAAGCCATCGGGGAACTGCAGAACCGGATCATGACGTATGTAAGGCAGAGCGGGGGAACGGCCGGTTTCCTGCCTGCCTTTGGAATCTATGGTATTGAGGACGGATCCCTGTCCATCAGCACCATGTACGACAGGGCGTGCATAGCCCTGGCATCGGTGAAGGGAAGCTACGCCAGGAGGCTGTGCCGGTATGACAGCCGTATGATGCGGGAGATGGAGGAAAACCATAAGCTGCTGTCCGAGGTGCAGAAGGGGCTGGACCATGGGGAATTCTTATTTTACGCACAGCCCAAGTGTAACCTGAGTACGGGCAAGATCGTGGGGCTGGAAGCCCTTGTGCGCTGGAACCATCCGGTCAGGGGGCTGATCCCTCCCGGCGTATTCCTCCCGCTTTTAGAGAATAACGGCCTGATTACCAAGCTGGACCTGTTCATCTGGGAAGAGGTCTGCCGGAAACTGCGCAGATGGATTGACAGGGGACACCGTCCGGTCCCCATATCGGTCAATGTTTCCAGGATGGATATCTATGCAGTGGATGTGGCCGCTGTGTTTAAGGAGCTGGCAGACAGATATGCCATTGAACCGCGTCTGTTGGAAGTGGAGATTACAGAAAGCGCTTATGTGGAAGAGTATAATGTCATTACCGGCGTGGTGGAATCACTGCGGGAGGCTGGTTTTACTGTCCTGATGGATGACTTTGGAAGCGGTTATTCCTCCCTTAACATGCTGAAGGATGTCAATGTGGACGTGCTCAAGATTGACATGAAATTCCTTGAGATGGATGGCAGGTCCATGGGCAAGGGCGTGGAAATCCTGGAGGCAGTCACAAGGCTGGCCAATATCATGGGGCTGCGCATAATCGCGGAAGGGATTGAGACAAAAGAGCAGATTGATTTCCTGATGAACATGGGATGCACCTATGGACAGGGGTATTATTTCTTCCATCCCATGCCCATAGAGGTATTCGAACCCCTTCTGGCGGATGAGGATAACATAGACTTCCGGGGAATCAGGGCAAAACAGATTGAACGTGTAAGGCTTAAGGACATGCTGGAAGAGGATATTGCCAGCGATGCCATGATGAATAACATACTGGGCGCTGTTGCATTCTACGAGGTATATGACGGGCAGCTGGAGCTGCTGCGGGTAAATGAACAGTACTGCGCGCTTACAGGCACCAACGCAGTGGAACTGGAGGAACAGAGGAAATCCATCCTTAAGGATACCAGGGAAGAGGACAGGGAGTCTGCTTTTGGCATATTTACCCAGGCATATGATAATCCGCTGAAAGGGGCGGAAGGGGACCTGCGCCGCAGAAGAGGGGACGGCACCTATATGTGGATGCATCTGCGCGTGTTCTTCCTCAGGGAGCAGGATGGACGGAAGCTGTTTTACGGCGCGGTGTCCGATATTACGGAGCAGCGGCGCCGGGAACAGATGCTGGAGGCCTCCCAGAGGGCCTTATCTGCCGTGGTCCACATCTCTGAGAAGGATGAGTCCTTCATGCAGCTGGCAGAGGATAACCGCCGTGTGGCAGCGTCCATATTTGCACAGATGACGCCAGGCGGCATGATTGGCGGATACTGTGAGGATGGATTCCCGCTGTATTTTGCCAACCATGAGATGGTACGGCTTCTGGGCTATGAGACATTTGATGAACTGGCGGAAGCAATTGATTATCAGGTGGTCAATACCATCCATCCCGATGACCGGATGCGGGTGGGGAAGGATATCGGACCGGAATATTACGCAGGGCTGGAGTATACCACCACCTACAGGATGCCAAAAAAGGACGGGACCTGGTTCTGGACCCTGGATAAGGGCCGTGTAATCGAGGCAGAGGACGGGAGGCTTGCGATTGTCAGCGCGTGTACGGATATCTCTGAGACCATGGAGGCCCAGCGTCTCCTGCTGGAGAGCAACAGCAGCCTGAAACAGAGGAATGGGGAACTGAATTTCCTTAACAACGACATGCCGGGGGGATACCACCGCTGTGCCAAGAACAGTGATTTTGATTTCACATACATAAGCAACCGTTTCCTGGAAATATTCGGATATACCAGGGAGCAGATTAAGGAACTGTTTGATGACAAATTCATAAATATGGTGCATCCGGATGACAGGGACAAGGTGCAAAGAGGGGTGAACTTCCTTACCAGCAGCGAAAAACCCTATAATATGGAGTACCGGATGAAGGCAGCCAGGGGATATATCTGGGTCATTGACCAAAGCAGGCACATGATGTATGAGGGAAATGAATTCTTCCAGGGAGTGGTCCTGGATGTGACGGAGCTGGTAACCCTGCGGGAGCGTCTTCAGCTGCTTCTGGCCCATGTGCCGGAGGATTTTGTCCTTGTCAGCTGCCATGACGGAAGGTTTGAACATGAAATCATTGCTGACGGGCTGGCACGGACCATGGGCTATTCCAGGGAAGGGTATCTGGAACTTTTAAAGGACGGAGGATATCTGAAGGGACAGACGGGCCATGGATTTGAAACCCTGCTCCGCGAAATCAGGGAAATGTCGGAAAAGGGCGGAAGCTTTGTACATATATCACCGTTCCTGTGCAGGGGCGGCAGGCGTATGTGGATCAGGACAGAGGCCATGTCCGTGGAGCGTACGGTCAATGAAACCATTTACCTGTTTAATTACAAGGATGTGACCGGTATACAGGAGAAAAGGATGGAGCTGGACCTTCTGGGACGGAAACAGGAATCCATCCTCAGGCTGGCTGATATTAACAGCTGGGAGTGGAATCTCAGACAGGATACCCTGGTACTGACCAATGTGACGGATTCAAACTTCATGAAGTATTTCTGCAGCAGGAGAAGGGAGGCTGGGAACGTCATACGCGGCCTGTCCCAATGCCTGGAAACCCTGACATGCATTCCCGGTGAATACAGGCAGGCGTTACAAGCCTTCAATGAAAAGCTTCGCACGGACCGGAGCGGGGAGACCCTTGTTTTTGAATTCCCTGTGGCTGCAAAGGACGATTCCATGGTGTGGTTCAGGACAGCGGCCCAGACGCTGGTGGATGAAGACAATACCCCGGTGGTCGTGGTGGGATATACCACGGATATTACCGAGACCAGGCTGCAAAGCCAGATGCTGACAAGGATGGCCTCCACAGACCCCCTGACCGGGCTTTTAAACCGCCAGTCCGCCATACCGGCCATACAGGCTTACCTGGCCCAGGGAACACGGAATCCATCATCCCTGATCATGTTTGACCTGGATAATTTTAAGCTGGCCAATGATGTGTTTGGACACGATTTCGGGGATACCATGATTGTCCAGAATGCAAGAAAGCTGAAAAGTTATTTCCGCAGCGATGACATCGTATGCCGTATTGGAGGGGATGAGTTCATCGTCCTGTGCAAGAATATCAGCGAAAAGGATGTGGAGGCAAAGCTGGTCAGGATTGTGGATGAAATGTCCATGACACGCCGCGGAGGAGGACGCGATATCGTATTCTCCCTTTCGGCGGGCTATGTCATGGTACCGGAGCAGGGGACGGATTTCGATGACCTTTACCATAAGGCGGATGTGGCGCTGTTTGCAGCCAAGATGTGCGGCAAGTGCGCGTTCAGGAAGTATGAGGCTTCCATGAAGAACATCAGGATTGAGCTGGCGGAGTGACGGGGATGGATTTTCAGGGCCGCCAGACCAGGCGGCAGGAAATGCCATGTGTAGAGACAAAATGTATAATAAATCCAATTGTATATTGTGCATAGTCACGAAAGAAAACAATTATTTAAAACCCTATTGACAAAATTGCACATTGTTGAGAGAATGAATACATAAGTTGTGAGATATCATAGAGAGAGGTAACTTAGGCCATAACTATGCGCTTAAAGTCCCTCTCTTTTTTGTGTATGTTACGCGCGGATGTACATGAGGGTTGAACAAATTATGAATCCATATGAGGAGGAACAGGTATGAGTTATAATATTGAAGATTTTAATCTGGATTTTTTTTCATTGAAGGGTAAGAATGCGGTTGTCACGGGAGGCAACAGCGGTCTGGGGCAGGCGTTTGCCCTTGCATTAGCTAAGGCAGGGGCGAATATCCTGGTTGCCAGCTATGCGCTGGATAAGGGAGAAACCCAGAAGATGATTGAGGATACCGGGGTTAAATATGAATTCATCCAGGCAGATATATCAAAGCCAGGAATTCCGAAACAGATTGTGGAGAACTGTGTGAACAGCCTGGGCAGTATTGATATCCTGGTAAACTGTGCTGGTATCTGCATCTGCAAGGATGTTCTGGATTTCGGCAGGTCCGAGTGGGATCCAATGATAGCCATTAACCTGACAGCGGCATTTGAACTGAGCCATGAGGCGGCCCGTTTCATGATTCCGCAAAAGAGTGGAAAAATCATCAATATCTGTTCCCTGTTTTCCTATTTGGGAGGATTGGGTTCCCCCGCATATGCGGCCATGAAGCATGGATTGTCCGGCCTTACCAAAGCATATGCTGATGAATTGGGTAAGTACAATATACAGGTTAACGGTATTGCGCCCGGATACTATGCGACGGATATCACGGTTGGGACGAGGAGCAATCCCGAGACAAATAAGAGGGTCCTGGACCATATTCCGGCCGAGAGATGGGGGGAGAGGCAGGATTTGATGGGGACCGTGGTATTTCTTGCCAGCAGGGCATCAGAGTATGTAAATGGTTCAATGGTAATTGTTGACGGCGGATATATGGTCAGATAGGAGATAAGGACATGGAAAGGCAGACAATCATTGAGGAACTGGGAAAAATAGTACCATCAGGATATATGGTAACAGATGAAACCATCTTAAAAGAACACAGTGTGGACCGGTTCCGCAAATTTGAAAAGGTATTCGGCGTGTATAGCCGTCCGGTTCCCGCGGCGCTGGTGCGTCCCAGGACCCCTCAGGAAACAGCGGATATCATAAGATTCTGTAATGACAACAAGATTGCCGTGATTCCCCGCACAGGCGGTTCCTCCATTGAAGGCGGTCTGGAGGCGGCTGTCCCTGACAGCATCGTAGTGGATGGAAGCGAGATGGACCAGATCCTTGACATTGACACATATAATATGCAGGTCACATGCCAGTGCGGTGTGAACCTGGAGGTGTTGGAAGAAACACTGAGGAAGCTTGGATATACGACCGGTCATTCACCACAGTCAAAGCCCTTGGCCCAGATGGGCGGTCTGGTAGCCACTAGGAGCATCGGGCAGTTCTCTACCTTATATGGGGGGATTGAGGACATGCTGGTTGGACTTGAGATGGTCATGGCAGATGGTACCATTGCCAGAATTAAAAACTGTCCGCGCCGGGCAGCAGGACCGGATATCCGCCATATCCCCATGGGAAGTGAGGGGGCCCTCTGCTTCATCACGGAAGTAACGGTCAAGATATTTAAGTATATGCCGGAGAATAATAAGTTTTACAGCTGGCTTCTGGATGATATGAAGACAGGATTCGAAATACTCAGGGAGGTCATGGTACAAGGATATAAACCATCCTTTGCAAGGCTCTATGATTTTGAGGACGGGGAATATTATTTTTCTCATTTCTGTGAAGGGAAACCAGTGCTTATCTTCATGGTCGAGGGACCAAAGGGCGTGGCGGAGGCCACCGGGACAGCCATAGAAGAGATAGTAACGCATTTCCATACCTATAAGAAGGTGGACAGCCATTACATAGATACATGGTATGCCGGATTGAACTGGAACGAAGGTAAGGTGGCGGAAGAGTATAAATTAATTGAAAAGACCCACAATGTTGGGTTCACAACGGAAATATCGGCTAATTGGAGTAATATCCATGACATATATGAAAATGTCATCATGAGGATTAAAAATGAAATTCCGGACATCACCATGGTGGGCGGACATTCATCCCACAGCTACATGAACGGGACCAATCTATACTTTATGTATTATTACAATGTGGTAGACTGTGATGTGACGGAGGAAATCACGAAATACCATAACCCGATTAATACAATCATTGTGGAAGAGACACTGAAGCGGGGCGGTTCCATGTGCCACCATCACGGTGTGGGCAAATACAGGGTGCGGTGGATTAAGCAGGAGCATGGAAGCGCATACCCTGTGCTGAAAAAGCTGAAGGAAGCGCTTGATCCCAACAATATCATGAATCCAGGAACCATCTTTCCCATTGAGGATAATTAAAGAAAAGAGGAAAGCAATGAAATACATACTTGCAATCGACGGGGGCTCCCAAAGCACCAAGTTAATTATTTTTGATACCCATGGAAATATTATCTGTGAGGAGAGTGAACCGCTGCGTCCGATGTCACTTCCAAAGGTGGGATGGGTGGAACACCCGGATGACGATTTGTGGACATCCCTGGTGGCGGTCAGCCAAAGACTTATGGAGCGGTTTGAGGGTGACCCTGGTGACATTGTGGGAGCAGGCCTGTGCAGCATCCGTTTCGACCGCGTGATATTAAAGAAAGACGGCACGCTGGCCCAGCCGGCGCTGAGCTGGATGGACTCCAGGGTTTCAGTTCCCTATGTACATGATAATCCGGAGGCAGCGTATGTCACATCCACCAACGGTTACCTGACCAGAAGGCTGACTGGGGAATGCAGGGATACTGCGGCCACCTATCAGGGACAATGGCCGATTGATACGGATACATGGGAGTGGAGTAATGATGGGAAAGTGATGAGCCATTACAATATTCCCAGGGAGATGCTATTTGACCTGGTGATGCCCGGGGAGATACTGGGATATCTGACAGCAGAAGCCGCGTCAATCCTGCATCTGCCCAAGGGGCTGCCCATTGTGGCTACCAGCAATGATAAGGCGGTGGAATCGCTGGGAACAGGGACCATTGACTATGAAAACGGGATGATTTCACTGGGGACTTATATATGCGGCGCGGTCCATGGGGAATCCAACCCCAAAGACTGCAGGAATTACTGGGTGAATTTTGCATGTATGCCTCATAAGTATCTATATGAGAGCAACGGAATCAGAAGAGGTATGTGGCTTATAAGCTGGTTTAAGGAGCTGCTGGGCGAGGAAGTGCGGATGCATGCCAGGGAACTGGGCATAGGGCCGGAACAATATTTGGAAACGCTGGCAGCGGATGTGGCGCCGGGAAGCGATGGACTGATGATCATTCCGGAGTGGCTAGCCCCGGCAGGGCAGCCTTATAAGAAGGGCATCATGCTGGGCTTTGATGTAAGGCATGGGGCAGGGCACATTTACAGGGCAATCATGGAAAGCATAGCCATGACCATGAAAAACAGGATGGACGAGATGTGCGCGGAACTGGGAATCACTCTGAAGCAGATAACTGTTTCAGGAGGAGGGTCCAACAGTAACCTTTTCATGCAGATTTTTGCAGATGTCTTTGGGGTTCCCGCCGTGCGCAATGTGGTAAACGGTGCGGCGGCCGTGGGTGCGGCAATCTGTGTGGCTGTGGCAGCCGGAATATATCCTGATTTTGGGACAGCGGCGAAGGAGATGGTAAGGGTGAAGGATATCACAGATCCGATTCCTGCCCATGCAGGGTTATATAAAAAAATAAACGAAGGAATTTATAGCAGCCTTACGTCAGTGACAGATGGTCTGATGAAGCGGGCATACGACATTTTTGATGGGAATTAATCTGGCGTGGAAAAGGCATCGGTGTGGAAACGGTGCCTTTTCGCTCGGCAGGGACCGCGGGGTGGGAAAATGAAACTTCTGGGATGTTTTAAGATAGTGCCGGACTTGGAGCAGCTGGCCGAAGAGGAATGGAAGCCGGATGAACAAGGGATTATTGATACAAGATTTGTCAGGAGGGAATGGAACTGTTATGATGAGAGCCTTCTGGAATTAATGCTCAGGGCCAGGGACCAATCTGCCAGGGGGGAGACGTTGGAGGCATTGACCGTAAGCGGTACGCTTCAGGATGGGGTTATTAAGACACTGTATGCCCTGGGGTTCGATAAGGTAATCAGGGCCGGGACCTGTTCCGGGATAGTGTTCTCCCCATATCATACAGCCAGGCTTATCAGCAGCTATTGTAATGCCGGACAGCCGGATTGTCTCATTTTAGGGGCACAGTCATCTGATGAAGGGAGTGGAATGGTTCCCTATCTTGTGGCAGAGATGCTGGGATGGCCCTGTGTTTCCGGGGTCATGGATTTTGCGCTGGAACAGGACCGGGGTATTGTGGCAGAACATATGCAGTTTTCTAAGAAGATGCGCCGCCGCATGAAGGCGCCCTGTGTTCTGGTCGTGGGCAATGTACCGAATACTTATCTCAGGATCCCTACCCTGAAAGAACGGCTCGGGGCGTCGGGGCGGAAGGTTGAGGAATGGGGAACGGACCATGTCAAGGAGGAAAAGATGGAACCACAGCTTGTTAAGCTTGAGAGGAAGGGACAAAGCCGTGCATCCATACATCTGGATGTGGATGACACAGAAGAATTGGTGCGCAGGCTGTATCTGGAACATATAGGCGGGAGGATGATGGACAGTTGACCTGTTATCTGATTTTGAATATGTGGGCAGGGGAATGGGAGCGCCAGTGGGCGGGACTGTGGCAGGCGTATATTAATATATGCAGCTGCTGCCAAAGCGTCAGGGTAATTGTTTTTTCCGGTCTCTCCCATGAACTTGGGTTTGTCCAGGGACTTAAGGTGGATGGTGCATTGATACTGGAAGATGCATTCTATAATCCGGAGAACCTGCTGTCAGAAATTGAAAAAAATAGTAATAGAAATGCCGTTTACATATTCGGATATGGTGATTATTCACATGAGATGGCTGTAAGGCTGGCTTTCAGGCTGGGAGGGGATTCCCTGACAGCCGTCAACCGCTTTTGGTTTGAGGGCGGCTGTATTCTTGCCGCAAGAAATGTTTACTCCAATAATATGGAAGGTACTTTCTGTGTAAAACGTTTTCCGTTCTGTGTAAGTCTCGTCCGCTCAACAGAAAAGACCGCGCCAGGGATTTCGGGACCGATACCGGATGTCCGGAGAAAAAACATATCAGATAACAGTGGGTATGTGATGGAATACTCAGAAGAGCCGGTTGGAACAGATTGCTCCCTGGAAGATGCACGGATCCTGATTGCCCTTGGAAGAGGCGTACGGACGAAAGAGGACTATCGTAAGGCGGAGGAACTGGCCAGGATGCTGGGGGCTGGGATTGTGGCCTCGCGTCCCCTGGTAATGCAGGGGATTGCCCCGCTTGAGAGACTTGTGGGGGCATCCGGCATCATTGCACACCCAAGGCTGTGCATTGCGGCGGGGGTGTCAGGGGCAGCGGCATTTTACGTGGGAATAGAAAAAAGCGGCTATATCATAGCAATTAACACGGATTCGGATGCATTCATCATGAGCCGGGCGGATGTGGCGGTTGAGCGGGATTACAGGGAAGTATTTGGGGCGTTAAGAAAATATCTTATAGAGGAGGAAATGCCGGATGATTTTGCAGATGGAGGAAAAATTTGAGGATTATCTTCGGGACGAATCTAAGCTCCAGGGGTATGCGGATAGTATCTCATTTCCTTCGAGTGAGGAT
Organism: Enterocloster sp. OA13; assembly: GCF_022440595.1. Lineage (NCBI taxonomy): Bacteria > Bacillati > Bacillota > Clostridia > Lachnospirales > Lachnospiraceae > Enterocloster > Enterocloster sp. OA13. The sequence continues at coordinate 1,028,329 of NZ_JAKNTF010000001.1, forward strand.
GATATACGGCAGATCATAGAAGGAAACCGGGAATCGTGTATTACCATCCAGGGAGGAAGAACCGGGCTTGTAGGGGGGGCGGTCCCTATGGGGGGGCATCTGATGAACCTTTCCAGAATGAACCGTATCTTGTCTTATGACAGCAGCTGCCAGGATAACGCCATCCTGGTGGCGGAGCCTGGGGTATCACTGATGGAACTCGAACAGGCAATCCGTTGTAACAGCAGGAAAAGGCCTATGTTCTGGCCCTGTATGCCTACTGAGAAATCTGCAACTGTAGGAGGATGTGTGGCTGCAAACGCCAGGGGGATTTACGGAAACGTGTATGGTCCGGCAGGGGAATATGTGGAGGAAGTACGCCTGATGCTGTCCAGTGGGGAAATCGTGGAAGCCTCCAGGGACAAGGACAGCCGCCTTTTGGAAGAAATTGTGGGAAGTGAGGGCATATTGGGGGTTATCACCCGGGTAACGCTGCGTCTGGTACCCAGACCTGCCTGTATATGGGGACTGGCCCTGTTTTTCAGGGAAGAGGGGATGGGAGCGGCATTTGCGGACGCTATTCCTGCTGATACAGGGAAGGAGGCATTTGTGGCAGCGGCAGAATGGATAGACAGAAGGGGGATTGAACTCCTTGAGGAGAGGAAAATGTCCATGAGCAGGCTCAGGGACTTCCCGGAAATTGACAGACAGTACAGCTGCGCCGTCCTTCTGGAGCTTCATGCCCAGGATGAGGAACATATGCTGGAACTGGCTGGACGCCTGATGGAACTGAGCGCCGGATACGGCGCTGACCCGGACTGCACATGGGCCATGGCTGGAGAGCAGGAAGCATGCAGGCTGCGTGAGTACAGGCATGGTGTGGCGGAGGCAGTGAATATGAAGGTAGAAGAAAACCATCGCCGGTGCAGCAGGATTGTGAAGCTGTCCTCAGATATGACCATGGTGGGGGGATTTTCCGGGATTTTGGGCCAATACCGCGGCCTGCTGGACCAATCAGGCATGGATGGCACAATCTTTGGACATATAATGAGCCGGGACCTTCATATGAATCTGCTGCCGGTCAATGAGGAAGAATATGGGACAGCCCGGAAAATCCTTGAGGGACTGGCTGGACAGGCCCTGTGCGGCGGGGGAAGGCCTGTCAGTGAACATGGAGCCGGAAAGATAAAAGCTGGGATGTATGGAGTGATGGAAACCCGGAAACGGATGGCCAGGAAGCAGTCTTTTGATCCCGGGGGAATGTGGAACAGAGGGGATGTGGCAAACGATGGACTATGCGGTATGTATCAAACAGGTACCAGCCATATCGGAAGGGGATATGGATGAGCGGACAGGTAATCTTATCCGAAGCGGTTTGGGACAGGTGTGCAATCCCTGCGATCTGTCTGCTTTGGAAGCGGGGATACGGATGAAGAGGCAGATGGGGGGGACTGTGACCGTGTTTTCCGTGGGACCGGATTCAGCCAGGTCCGTGCTTATGGACGGGGTGGCCAGAGGGGCGGACAGGGGGGTCCTCATCTCGGATCCGGCGTTGTCCGGCGCGGATGTACCGGCAACCGCATATACCCTGGCCCAAGCCATAAAAAGTACAGGACAATATCCCTGCGTGCTCACAGGAAACCATACCACGGACGGGGATACAGGATTCGTAGGGGCGGCTTTGGCACAGTGTCTTTCTTATGCGTACCTGTCCGGGGTAAAATCCATAGTAACAATAGAAGAGGATGGGATTACCGTGATATGTGAAAGAACAGGATACACACTGCGTATGAAAGCGTTGTTTCCCTGTGTGATTTCCGTGGAGCCCGGTGTGGCGGCACCCGCAATACCGACATTTTCAGGCAGGATAAAGGCAGGGAAGATGGACTTTGCAAAGATAGGGGTGACGGATCTGGAAGATACGGATGCAAGCCATTATGGCAGCGCTGGTTCTGCAACAAAGGTGAAGCGTATATATCCTCCTGTCAGGGAAAAGAAGACGGCTGTGCAGGTGGCTGACGGGGTCACGGCGGCCAGTATGATATGGGAGAAATTGCATGGATAGGGCGGATGGGAGTGTCAGGGATACCGGAATCCTGGTTTTTTTGGAAATGACTGAGGGCGGGATATGTGATGTGGGCCTGGAGATACTCTCCCATGCGGCAGACATGGCGGCCCGGGCGGGGATACCCTTGTATGCCTTCCTGCCCGATAACAGGGAATTGGCCGGATATCCGGTGAGGACCGTATACTGTGCCTCTGAGTCCCTGTGCGATTCGGAGGAGCTTCAGTTTCTGGCGCTGAAAGAGTGTGTGGCGGCATGCCGCCCATCCATCCTTCTGATTGGCAGCACCTTTCTGGGAAGAAGGCTTGGGGCCCAGCTTGCAGTGGAATTTGGCACCGGGGTCACAGCGGACTGCACTGCCCTAAAGCTGTATGATGGGGAATGTCTCCTGCAGACAAGGCCTGCTTTTGGCGGAAATGTCATGGCGGACATCATCACGCCAGACAGAAGGCCGCAGATTGCTACCGTGCGGCCGGGAACATATGAGAAGAAAATGGCGGGCAGTGGGATGCGGGTGCCCAGGATAATCATTCCTATGGTCAGTGCCGGCCGGCGGGAGTGGGTGCTGGAGCGGAAGCGGCCGGAAAAGGAATGGGGCCTTCAGGAATACCGGACAGTCCTGGCTGTTGGCAGGGGACTTAAGAAGCGGGAGGACATATTGCTATTTCAAAAGCTGGCCGGCTATCTGGATGCAGGGCTTGGATGCAGCAGGGCTTTGGTGGAGAAGGGATGGATGTCCCCAAGGCATCAGATTGGCCTGTCGGGAAACTATATACGGCCGGAAGTGGTCATTACTTTTGGGATTTCAGGCTCTGCGCAGTTTCTGGCCGGTTTGAAATCGCCGAAAATGATGATTGCTGTCAATTCCGATCCCAAGGCTCCCATATTTGACATGGCACACCTGCCGGTCTGCGCCGATTTATATGAAACAGCGGAGGCATTCTGTGGTATGTTTTCATGATTTGTTGTATAATAGAGGTCATCAATCAATTTGGTTGAAACATAGGGGAAGGGGATTACTGAAGATATGGAACAACTGACAAAAGAGATATTCCTGGATATGACGGAGCGGTGCCCGGTCATACCCGCAATCAAGAATGACCAATGGCTGTCCGCCTGCAATGAATCGGAATCAGAGATTGTATATCTGATATATGGGAACATATGCAATATCATGGAACATATTGATACGTTGAAATCCATGGGGAAATATGTGGTAGTGCATGTCGATCTGATTGAGGGGCTGGCATTAAAGGAAATCAGCGTGGACTTCATTAAAAAGTATACCAAGGCGGATGGCATAATAAGCACGAAACCGGGGCTGATAAAGCGTGCCAATGAACTGGGGATGTTTACGGTACAGCGTTTTTTTATGACAGATGCACTGTCATATGCCAATATTGTAAAATATGTGCATAATACCAATCCCGATGTGGTGGAACTGCTTCCGGCAGGGCTGCCCAAGGTAATCCGTTACCTTTTGGAGGAGATACAGCGCCCGGTGGTGGCCAGCGGCCTGCTTCTGGATAAGAAGGATGTCATAACCGCGCTGGGCGCCGGTGTACATGCGGTATCTACTACCAACCGTGAACTGTGGGACTGCTGAGAAGTGGCAATACACCAGATCGGCAGGGCTTTAGTGGCAGCATTCAATGGAAAAAGCAGTGGATTAGGAAAAATCATCCTGTAATCCACTGCTTTTTACGTTCCTATGAAATCATCCGGCATCCTCCATCTGATCATCCTTTGGCAGGCTGCTATCAGGATGACCTTCATTGCCGTCCGGTCCGCTATCCATTAATGTGGGCCGGGATACCACCTTCATCAGGGATACCATGCACAGGATAAGCAGGAACATGGCTGGAAGGCCGCCAAAGGCGGAAAGCTGTTTCAGGCCTGCCACGCCCTGGGTATTAATCATGAGAATGGCTATGGAGCCTATCAGGATACCCCATAATATCTTTAACACAGTTGGCGCTTCCGGGTTTTCCGGATTGGTTCCCTTCCAGCAGAGGCCGGACATGGCATTGATTGTGGAATCTGCCGCCGTGACAAAGGAAATGAATGTAGCAAATACAATAAGCGGGATTGTAATCTTTCCAAGCGGGATGAAGCCAAGCACCTGGTACAGTACTTTTTCAAACCCCTCGGCCTGAATCAGGACGTACAGATCCTGGACGTTCAGATGATAGTAGATTGCGCTGCCGCCGAAGATACCGATCCAGAATACGCAGAACAGGGATGGGACAGCCAGATTGATCTTAATGAAGTCCTTGACCGTGTGGCCGTAGGATATGCGTCCCAGGAACAGGGCGGTAACCGGAGCCCAGGCCATCCAGTTCCCAAAATAGGAGATGGTCCAGAAGTGGGTCCAGTGTTCCGGATCCAGGGTACCGGTAAAAAGATTCCTGGTAAAAAAGTTGTCGGCAAATACACCAAAGGATTCCGTGGTCAGGTTAAGTATATACGCAGTGGGCCCCATGATAAAAAGCATGAGGATGATGACCATGAACAGGCGTACATTAAAAGTAGACAGGAAACGGATGCCCTTCATCAGCCCGCTGGCAGAGGAGATGATGAATACAGTGATGATGACGCAGGCAACCAGGGTCCACAGCGCTGGCCTGCTTGCGATTCCGGTAATATTTGAGACCCCGCCGGAAACACTTAATATGCCGGTGCCAAGGGAGGATGCCATACCGCAGGCCATGGTGAATAGGCAGATGCTGTCAAGCAGGGAAAGGCATTTCTTTGTGCGCCCCAGTCCAATGGCAGGGGAAATACAGCCCTGGAAACTATAGGGCTGTTTCATATTGTAATATGCAATGGCGAACATGAGTCCCGGGACACAGTAAATCGCATACGGTGTTATGGTCCAGTGGACAAACATGGTGGACAGGGAGAACATGGCGGCTTCGTTGGAATTGGGTTCAATACCCAGGAAAGCAGGAGGGGCTGCCAGATGAAAAATCGGTTCAGCCGCAGCCCAGAGAATCATACCGGCCGCCACGGTGGTACACAGACTTACGGCAAACCATTCCCTTACCCCCAGAAGAGGTTTGGCGTCCCTTCCTCCGATAACCTTGTTGCCAATAGGAGAAAAATAGACGATGACACAGATGACCACCATTGCCAGGGATGTAAGTGTGAACAGCCAGCCGAAATTGATTTTCACCCATGTGTTGAGTCCCTGGACAATGCCCAGGAATGCATCTGTCTGGGTAAGGCAGAGGATGACTGCCAGTACCATAAGGATGAATGTTGGAAAGAAAACGGTCTTTCTGAGTTTTTTCAATGTAACCCCTCCTAACTAAAACAATACGGATATGATTTACAGGACCTGGCCGGAGGCGCTTCTGGGGCGGACCAGGGTGCGTATGTAACGTCTGCCTCCTGGAAAATCCGGTGTATAATCCCAATCCTCATCAAAGTTGTTATTAGCGCTGTCTATGATGCGCTTTTTCTCATGGGCAGTGGTATAGTACTCAATGATATGTTCAGGGTGGAAGCGGTCTGTAATTGATTTTCTCATGCTCTCAACCAGGGACGCATACTGTGGTTCATCAATCAGATCATGCATTTCTGAAGGATCCTCCCTGAGATTGAACAGCTGGCCCTTGAACTCATGGATATGTATGAGCTTATAACCACCTCTTACCACGGCGTAGCATGGCCAGAAAGTTCCGTCTGCGTGGAATTCAATGAAAATATCCCTCTCTTTTACGGACTCAGGTTTATTGATATAATCAAAGAGGCTGACGCCGTCGGACGGAAGCCTGCTGGCGTTAAGTGTTCCCGTGATTTCACGGATGGTCATACCTATATCCATGAGGGAACATGGATCCGTGATGGTGGTGCCGGCATGTTCCTGTCCGGGAAGCCTTAGGATCATGGGGATTCTTGTGGCCCACTCATGGAAATTACGCTTTTGTATCATGCCGCGGTCAATCAGCATATCCCCATGGTCACTGGTGAACATGATTACGGTATTATCTATCAGGCCTTCGTCCTCCAACAGGTTCAGCAGTTCTCCTATCCTGTCGTCCACATAGGTTGCGAGGGCAGCATAGGCACGTCTCGCATTCTGCAGATGGTACGGGTCTGCAAGGTCAATATCCGTTATGTTTTCATGGGCATTGATCCAGATATCCTGTATGTTCTGGGGACAAGCCTCAATTTCTTCCCTGGAAGGCGCATCCATCTCCATGTCCTTGTACAGGTCCCAATATTTTTTGGGAGGCATGAACGGGTCGTGTGGGTTGTGGGTGGATACCACAAGGCAGAATGGTTCGTGCGCATTCTCCTTTCCAATCCCATAAGCATTAGGTTTGCCAGGATAGGATGGGGAATCCGGATCCCAGTAAAAGTTGCCGTGTATGTATTCCTTTGCACGGAAAAATGTCTCATCATCATAGTTCACATAGAGGTTGGATTCTGTTGGGAAACACAGGTCCCCGCTGTAATGGACTGCGTGTGAAGGATATTTTGGGGGCGGCGCATCCGGGGATTTTGGCTTGCCGAACCAATCCTCAGGATAATGGGCCTTATGTCCTTTGGACGGGTCACCTTCATCCGCAAAGGAGGGTTTGGGGACAGGATACCAGTTAAAGGAACCGGGGTATATATCTGTCGTCAGTCTGCGGTTGAAGCCATGAAGCTGGTCAGGCCCAAGAAAATGCATCTTACCGCTCAGTACCGTATCATAACCGGCCAGTTTGGCATAATGGGCAAAGGTTGGCTCGTCACTGGCAAAGGGTGATGCATTGTCATAACAGTCCAGCTCACTGCAAAGGCGGCTGGTCATCATGGATGCCCGGGCCGGGGCGCACAAAGGGCATGAGGTGTATGCGTTCTCAAAACGGATTCCTTCCCGGCACAGACGGTCCAGGTTAGGAGTCATGACCTGTTTGTTGCCATAGGCTCCGGTCATGAAGGGTGTGAGCTGATCAGCCATGATTAACAGTATATTATATCTTTTATCCATAACTCCCTCCCATGTGTTAAGTGAATATCATTCATAGTCATAGGTGGCCTGCATCACGGCACAGCATCCGTTGGGATCCAGCTGCCCGTCAGCCTTAGGGGCATCCGTCCAGTATGCTTCCAGATCCCTCCGCCAGGTGAGGGCCTTTTCTTCCAGTTCTTTGGCCAGTTCAGGCATTTCTTCCACCAGGTTGTGTTCTTCGCCCATGTCCTGGGATAGGTCGGAGAGCCAGACCTCATGCTTTGTCTCTGTTTTCGGGTCCAGGGGGAGGCTCCATCCATCCCTCAGGAAGCCATTGATGACAAGCTTGTAATTGCCGCGTCTGACTGCGGTCTGCTGGCCCATTTCCCAGTACAGGCAGTCCTTGTCACGCCTGGCGCCAATGGTCATTACAGGAAGGATATCGCATCCGCTGATTTCATAATCAGAAGCATTGCCTCCGGCTGCATTGATGAAGGTTGGGAATATATCGGTACCCATGCACGGTTCGCTGATGACCTGACCGGCAGGAACCATGGCAGGCCAGCTAAAGATGGCCGGTACCCGTATGCCTCCGTCAAAAAGACTGAATTTATGCCCTTTTAATCCGCCTGTTGATCCGCCATAGTAGTAGTCTTTCCTCTCATCCAGCCAGTTCCTGGATTCCTTGGACGGCCCATTGTCACTCTGGAAATAAATGATTGTGTCATTGAAGATGCCCCGGCGTTTCAGATAGTTCATGATCTCGCCAACCCCGTCATCCACCGCACTGAGCATGGCGGCCATAATCTGCCTGTCTTCTGGAAGGTGTTTAAAACGTTCCAGATATTTATAGGGGGCATGCATCGGGTAATGAGGCGCATTGAATGCACAGTAAAGGGCGAACGGCATGTCCTTCTCCACCTGCTCCCGGATGAATTCCAAGCCCTTCCTTGCAAATAATTCGGTGGAATATTCCCCTGTATACTTTAAGCAGCGCTCATCATTTTCCCATAAATCATGATTGGGGTTGATGCCGGGATGGGAATTGGCTTCCGTGTAGTGAATATGTGAGAAATAATCATTCACACCAGAAAGAAAGCCGCAGAAATAGTCGAATCCCATATGGGTGGGTCGGCATTCCGGCACGGCTCCCAGATGCCATTTACCGACCATTCCGGTAGCATAGCCAAGATCCTTTAATGCACTTGCAAAGGTCGGTATTCCTGGATTCAGGCTGGTGGTTGTCTTAATCCCGCCAAGAATTGAGCGGACACCTGTCATGTAGGGATAACGGCCGGTCAGCAGGCAGGCCCTGGATGGGGAACATACAGCGCTTCCGGCATAAAAATCAGTGAATCTTGCCCCTCCGGCAGCCAATATATCCAGATTGGGTGTGCATACATCGGTGGAGCCCATACAGGATAAATCTCCATAACCCTGGTCGTCTGTCAGGAATACAATAATATTTGGTTTTTTCATAATCGTCTCACCTTTCTGAATGGGTTGGTTTGATGCCATAACAAAAAAAGAATGATGTGCCCGTCTCAACGGCACAACCATTCTCTTATACTCTGCTGGCTTATAGCGCTATAAAGTTATCATAGGATATTTGTCAGATGTTGTCAATATGATGACTATAAAAAAAGTTTTTTTAAGCAGTATAGACAAAAACACACACTATTTATTGACAATTATCACGAAGAGAAAAATGCACATTGACAAATGGAAAACGCTAGTGTAGAATGAGCCCATAGGTACTAAGAGATTCTAGAGGAAGGTATTTACCTGATTTGTGTTGGGTAATTCTTTCCTCTTTTTTGCGTTGTTTTTTATAAATACGCAGGGCAGAATCAGACACTCCTTATGTAAAAGTCCGTACCGGTGCGGGGTTTCATAGGGTACCGGTACCTGTGAAAAAGGGGAAGGGAAACAGAAAGATTATATGATGAGGAGGGCATTTTCAAATGAAACAAAAATGGACGTTGAAGCGGGTAATCCAGTTCTGCTGTCTGTGTGGGGCAGGCCTGATGTATTATGTTCCTTATGGATTCAGCATTTATTATGATACCTTTATCGAAGCATTTGGGGTGAGCAACGCACAGCTTGGGGCGATTCAGAGTGCATATACCATGGTGTCCATGTTTACGTATTTTTTTGGCGGATTGGTTGCGGATAAGTTCTCAGCCAGAAAGCTGCTGGTATTCTCCTATGTGGGGACTGCCGCGCTTACTTTCTGGTTCGGTATGTTCCCTGCCTATGCGGTTGCCCTGCTGATTATGGGGCTGATGGGCTTCATTAACACGGTTACCTTCTATTCAGCCATGATGAAGGGGGTCCGTATCTTTGCGGGAGAAGGTAATGAAGGCATGGGAATGGGATGGCAGGAAGCGTTCCGATGCCTGGTGGCCTCCGGTGCTTCCATCCTGGCCATGTTCTTATTCAGTCAGTCCGCTGATGATATAACCGGACTGCGCAATGTAATCTGGCTGTTTGCGGCAGCCATCCTGGCAATCGGTATCCTCAGTTTCATTTTCCTTGAAAGGGATGTGGTAACCCAGGATGCGGACCACAATCTTATGAATAACCTTAGGATCTGTTTTAAGGACGTAAACATATGGCTGATTTCGTTGATAGTAGCCTGTCTGTATATGTCCAATGTGGCAATCCGGTTCATGACCCCGTTTGCAACCAGTATTTTTGGGATTACTGTTTTAATGGGAGCTGTTTTGGGCAATTTCCGCGAGTATATGCGTCCTTTTGGCGCATTTGCCGCAGGTTCCCTGTCAACCAGGGTTGGAATCACAAAGGCCATGTTCATTTTCTCAGCCATATTCTGTGTCCTGAATTACGGACTGGCATTCATGCCCCAGTCCAAGAGTCTGGTATATGTAATATTCATTATGGCTGCGGTTGGATGGATTGTGCTGGGCGCTATGAGAGGCCTGTATTTTGCGCCCATTGGGGAGGCAAATATATCCATGGCCATAACCGGGACCGCAGTGGGGATTATTGCCACCATAGGATATATTCCGGATGCGGTCATGCCCATGGTGTACGGTAAAATCATAGACTCCTTCCCGCCGGAACGGGCGTACCCCATAATATTTACAATCGCCGGGACCAGCATCCTGCTGGGGCTTGTGCTGATGCTTGTGTTCATGAAGAGAAATAAAAAGAGCATAGCGGCGCTGATGGAAAAGAAACGCCGGGAGGCCACTGGTTCCTGATAATTTCATACCAGCCGCTTGAATGGCTGCTGTCCATCCTTTGTGGTGGTAGTTCCTGGCTTCAGGGAACTATCACCTTTTTTGGATTATGGCACAGATGAATATTAGGCCTAATAAAGACTTGCCACATTTTGTGAATGGGCAAGGAAATATTAGGTCTAATTTTGCGCTTTTAAAAGTAAGACACAAATAAAATAGTTCTTACTATTGTAATATGTGCATAATATTAGACCTAAAAATTAATAAATATTGCACATAGACACAACGGCAATTAATTTATATAATAAATGCATGAAACAAATTAGACCTAATATTATCAAACAACATGGGTCGGGGAATCAACACCGAAAAAGCAAAGGAGAATCATTATGAAATCAAGAAAAATCATGGCGTTACTTTGTTGTACCGTACTGGCAGCCGGTCTGACCGGATGCGGCGGTTCAGGGACATCCTCCCAGGTTACATCCGCAGCCGGACAGGAAGCGGCAGGGACCTCAGAGGCGGCAGGACAGAAAAGTGAAGGGGCCGCGGCTTCATCAGATGCAGCCCCGCAGGATGACAAGACCTTTAATATCGACCTGGCCACGGCCTATGCATCCGATGGTCCGGCCGGAATGGCCCTTCTACAGTTTGTGGCAGATGTGGCGGAGCAGTCCGGCGGCACCATCAACATCAGCCTTTTTGCAGATGGGACCCTGGGAAGCGCTTCCGACAACTATTCCTCCGTGGCCAGCGGGGACCTGGACATGGCCATGACCGGACTGGAGGGACTGGATCTTTACGCACCTGAATACACCTTCCTGGACTGCCCGTTCCTGATTAAGGACGAAGCCCACCTGAAAGCCCTGCTGGACAGCGGGATTGGTGATAAACTGAAAGAACGCTATGAGGAAAATGGTTTCGTGACCCTGGGCTGGCACCAGAGGGATGTCCGTGAACTGGCTTCCAACAAGGAAGTGAAGTCCCCGGCCGATGTAGCCGGATTAAAACTCCGTCTTCCAGGCATGACCGTGTACGTGGATACATGGAGCGCGCTGAATGTAAGTTCCACCACGGTTGCCATGAGTGAACTTTATACGGCCCTGCAGACCAAGGTGGCAGAGGCCTGCGAGGGCGGCTATGAGCAGATGGATACCCTGAAGCTTTATGAGGTGCAGAAGAATATTGCTGAGACAGACCATGTATATGAGTTTGTGGGATTGTTCATCAACAAGGACCTGTACGATTCCATGAGCGACAGCCAGAGGCAGGTATTGAATGACTGTGCGGCTAAGGACCTGGCCTATGCGGACCAGCTGGCCAAGGAAAACAGGGAGCAGTACAAGAAGGACTGCCTGGACGGAGGCATGACGTTAGTGGATGTGGACCGTGATGCATTCCGCGATGCCCTGACGGATTATTACAAGCAGCAGTTTGAGACAAAATGGACCGTATCTACATATGACGAGGTCATGAGCTACGCAAAATAACAGGACAATCCGGCCGGGGCAGCGGGCAGTATTTTGGCCCTGTTACCCGGCTGGTTTCATCAAGGAGGTCTTCCCGCATGTTCAAAAAAATCGCACACTGTTATCTTAAAATAGTGGAAACCGTCTGTGTATTCCTTCTGCTTTTAATCCTGGCCTGCATGTGTATCCAGATTTCCTGCCGTCTGCTTACCATTGGACAGAATTTTACAGAGGAGCTTTCAAGGCTGAGCTTCAGTCTCCTTATCTTCCTTGGGGCGCCGCTGGCGCTGACGGAGGGAGCGGATATTGCTGTTGATATGGTTGTGAATATGCTTCCCCAGGCAGCACAGAGGATCATCAGCATCCTGGTCAGTGCCCTCACTGCGGTATTCAGCGTGTTCTGTATCCGAAGCCTGATTACATTTACAGGAAGCAACCAGGGCGTCACCGCTGTTTCCATGACATGGATAAAAATGAACTGGCTTTACTATGCGTTCATGTTTTCCTTTGGCTGCATGCTGGTTGTCTCCATCATAAAAGCAGGAGCCGCCATCCTTGGAAAACCCCAGACCATGGATATTAACGCAGAAGCAAAAGAAAAGGCTTTGCAGGAAGAAAAGGAGGTTGACCTGGGCATATGAAACTTATTATAATTGTAATCCTGATCTGCATGCTGGCCCTGTTCCTGTTAAAGGTCCCGGTATATATCAGCATGGCCCTTACCGGCTGTGCTTTGATGATGGCTACCACCGGAATGAAGTGGAGTATACTAAGCCAATATCTGTATACAGGTACCAACTCATTCACCCTGCTGGCAATCCCCCTGTTCCTTCTGGCCGCCAAGCTGATGAATACGGGCGGGATAACGAGGAAGCTGTTTGCGTTCTGTATGAAGGTGGTGGGCTGGCTTCCGGGAGGCCTGGGCCATGTGAATATCCTGTCCAGCGTGATTTTTGCCGGGATGTCCGGCACCGCCGTGTCGGATGCCGGCGGGCTGGGGGCCATCGAAATCAGGGCCATGAATGAAAATGGATTCGACAATGACTTTTCATGCTGTGTAACAGCCGCTTCCTCCACGCTGGGTCCGATCATACCCCCAAGCATCCCCCTGGTGGTATATGCCACCGTGTCCGGCGCATCCGTTGGGGCTCTGTTCATGGCTGGAATCGTACCTGGCATTGTAATGGCATTAATCATGATGGTGGTCGTCACCATCTATGCGGTCAGGCGTCATTATCCCAGGACCAAATTCCCCACTGCCAGGGAGTTTTTCCACGCGCTGAGGGAAGGTATCCTTCCGCTCATGGCCCCCTTCATCCTGCTGGTGGGCATCTACGGCGGCGTGTTCACCCCTACCGAAAGCGCTGCCATCGTGGTGCTTTACAGCCTTGTGCTGGATGTATTCGTTTACCGTGAACTGACCATGAAGAAATTCATCGCCATCCTGCGGGAAACCGTAAGGGATTCCCTCACCATTGCCCTGATCATAGCAGGCGCCACCTTCTTTGGCTATGTGGCGACCAGGGCCAAGATCCCGCAGATGATACTGGCTTCCATGACCAGCATCGTGTCCAATAAGTTCACGCTGTTAATCATCATCAACGTGTTCCTGCTGATCATCGGCTGCTTTCTGGAGACTGCGTCGGCCATTACCATTGTGGTTCCGCTGATCCTTCCGCTTCTGGCTGCCTATGACATCAACCTGACCCAGTTTGGCATTGTCATGGTGCTGAACCTGATGATCGGGCTTCTGACTCCTCCGTTTGGGCTGGTCCTTTTTGTCATCAGCAAGATTGGCCATATTTCCATCGGAAGGTTTTCCAAAGCCCTGGTGCCGTGGCTGGGCGCCCTTCTGGCAGCCCTGTTGCTGGTTACCTTTGTCCCCCAGTTAAGCCTGTGGTTCCCCACCCTGTTGGGGATGAGCGTGTGATGATGGCTCTCCGGGATGTGTTTTGATATTGTATCTATTAAGAAAGAAGAGGAAATTACCATGAAAATCACAGCAGTAAAAGGAATCCCCCTGGGCTGTACCTGTTCCCCCATCAGTGACGCCCTGTCAACCTCTGCTGCCAGACAGGCGCTTCTTGTGAGGATAGAGACCGACTCCGGATATTACGGTATCGGTGAGGCATTTACATACGGGGCCCCGCTGGCTGTCATGAAGTACATTGTGGAAATGCAGCTGGCCCCCATCCTGGTTGACCAGGACCCGGCGCGGATTGAATTGCATTGGAACACCATGTACTGGCGCACCATTGCCCATGGCCGCAGAAGCATGGTAATGGGAGCAATCAGCGGTATTGACATTGCACTCTGGGATCTGTTGGGAAAAATCTGCCATATGCCTGTGTATAAGCTTCTGGGCGCGTGCTCGGACACGGTCCCGTCCTATGCCAGCGGAGGTTTTTATGCACCGGGTAAAGGGATTGACGGGCTGAGGGCAGAACTTGAGGGATATATGGAAAAAGGCTATCAGGATGCCAAAATCAAGATTGGGCGCAACCTGGACCGTCCCGGTTCCCCGCTGCGTTACATGGCGAACCAGGAATACAGCGTGACCGTGGAAGAGGATATCAGGCGCATGGAGACAGCCAGGGAGATCCTTGGGCCGGGCCGCCTGATTGTGGATACCAATGCGTCCTGGGATTCCTATACGGCCATCCAGGCCGGGCCGGAGCTGCACCGCCTGGGTGTGTGCTGGCTGGAGGAGCCGGTTCCCTTTGAGGACCTGGAGGGGATGCAGCGGATTTCCAGGGAGCTGCCTGACATACTGGTGGCGGGCTGTGAGACACAGCAGGGGCTGAAGAATTTTGAAACCATGGTGCGCATGGATGCGGTTGATATCCTGCAGCCCGACATCGGCTGGGCGGGAGGATTCACGGAGTGCCGCAAGATCGGCGCCATGGGAGAGGCGGCCGGACGGAAGGTTTCCCTCCACTGCTTTGGTTCCGCCGTGCTGTTTGGGGCCAGCCTGCACCTGGCGGCATCCATGGCCAATACGGAAATGATGGAATCCGAGGAGAATCCCAATCCTCTGAAAACAGACATTGTCAAAGAGCCGTTCCAGGCAGACCGCCATATGAACTTTTACGTCCCCCAGGGGGATGGTTTGGGGGTTGAGCTGGACTGGACGAAATTGGAAAAATATATTATAATGATGTAAAATAACTGGAATTAAGATTCAATAAGGTCCAGTGCTGCAGGGGAGAGTTGCCACATGGGAAAGAGGCATGAAGGACCTGAGCTGCTTGCGGATGAGGTGGCACAGAAAATCAGGGCAAAGATTCAGAATCAACAATATCAGCCAGGGGACCGCCTTACCGTACGTCTGCTCTGCGAGGAATTCGGGACCAGCGAGACCCCGGTCAAACAGGCGCTTAACCAGCTGGTCGCAACGGGCCTTGTGGTATCCATACCAAAGTGCGGCATGAAGGTGCGGACCTTTAACTTCCAGGACATGAAGGACAACTGGGAGGCGCGCCTGATGATAGAGCAGTTCTGCGCCGTGCCTGCAGTGGAGCGCGTACGCCATGACGAGGATTTCGTAAAGCATATCCAGGACCTACTGGATATCTCCAACCGAGAATACGGCAAGTGCATTGCGGATTTTACAAAAGAGAACTTCAACCTCCTCACCGAGCATGACCTCATGCTGCACACGGAACTGGTCAGATGCAGCCGCAACCAGCAGATCATGAATATGTACAACAGCCTGAATGCCCATTCCTGCATGTTTGCAGGATATGGCTGCCACACCCCGGAGACCCTGCGCCAGGTACAGAACCAGCACACGGAGATAGTGGACCAGCTGTTGCTGTGTGATGTGGATGGACTGAGGAAGGCGCTGGAATCCCACATTTACAGTACGGTCCAGATTTACAGGTCGGCTTGGAAGGAATAGGCTTCCGGGCAAAGGCGGTGAAAGGTGATGCCTGAAAGAAATGATGAAAGGAATTACCATTGAAAGATGTCATAAAACAGACAGGAAGACAGGAATCCACCGTCTAGCGGATTCCTGTCTTCCTGTCTGTTCATATCCCTGCCAGACGGCAGTGGTTCCGGTTTCTAAAGGTCCAGCTTCAGATCCCCTTCTTTAATCCATCCCATCTTCCTTAAAATCTCACCAAAGATAAAAGTAAGGACTGCAGGAAGCACAAAGCACACCATAAGGATTCCAATCCACATACTGGAACCGCCTCCCATGGCGGTATAGATCCCGATGGGGCCTACCAGGCCGCAGGTGCCCATGCCTGAACCGGCAGGGATGTTCTGGAGACGGAAGACCATGGTGGCAATGGGTCCGGTTATCATGGATGCCAGTGTGGGAGGTATCCAGATGCGCGGGTTCAGGACGATGTTGCCCATCTGAAGCATGCTGGTGCCAAGCCCCTGGGCCATCAGGCCGCCAATCTTATTCTCCCGGTAGCTCATGACTGCGAAGCCGATCATCTGGGCACAGCAGCCCGCCGTGGCAGCGCCCCCCGCAAGTCCGTCCAGGGAAAGGGCGATGCAGATGGCCGCGCTGCTGATGGGGAGGGTGAGGGCAATGCCGATAAGGGCTGAAACCAGGATACCCATGATGAAGGGCTGCATTTCCGTGGCGGTCTTGACCAGGTTGCCGAACCAGTCCATGAATCCGGCCACCCCGGGACCTACAAACTGGGCAATGAGCACGCCGGAGATGATGGTGACGCCGGGAGTCACGATGATGTCCAGGCGGGTTTCCTTGGATACGATCTTGCCAAGCTCCGCCGCCACGATGGTGGCCACCAGGGCGCCTACGGGGCCGCCCAGGGTGTTGCCGGCGATTCCCACGGTGGCTGCGGAGAACAGTACCAGCTGCGGTGCCTTTAAGGCATGGGCAATGGCGATTCCCAGCGCAGCGCCTGTGGCGCTTTTGGCATAGTCTGCAATCACGTTGAAGATTTCAATACCGAACTGCTGGCCCAGGGTACCGAAGATGGTCCCGATGAGCAGGGATGCAAAAAGGCCGAAGGCCATGGCTCCCAGCGCATCAATCAGATAGGTCTGTACGGTGATGTTCACATTTTTTCGTTTCAGAAACTCCTTGACACTCGTCGATTTCATACTCATACGCTCCCTCTTTTAGCGGTTTCGGAAAAACACACCCTAAGGTGTTTTTCAACCATGCTTTAGTTAGGGATTTTATCATAGTTTTATAAAAATGCAAGTTATTTCGATTAGAATACACTAGATTGTGAAAATATTAACATATTGCAAATTTATAGGCAGTGGGATATAATGGTACGAACAGGGGACATTATTTTTAGAACTGCATTGCATGAGCTTCAGCGGTCAGAGAGAGGTGGACAAAATCGAATTCCGTTTTTTATATTTACTGCAGGAGCTGCACACTCCGCTGGTTGATGGGCTTATGACCTTCATCACATCCCTGGGGGACCATGGCATATTCTGGCTGTTGCTGGCCGCCGTGCTTTTTGCGGTCCCAAGGACCAGGATGATGGGCGGGTGCATGCTGGTATCCATCGGTATCGGTTTCCTTCTGGGGAATGTGGCCCTTAAGAACATGGCTGCCAGACAGCGTCCCTGCTGGCTGGATCCGTCGGTACAGCTGCTGGTCCAGGTTCCCCGGGATTTTTCATTTCCATCCGGGCATTCCATGGTTAGCTTTGAAGGGGCGGTTACTGTTTTCATGCTTAACAGGAAGTGGGGGATACCGGCCCTGATGCTGGCTGTGCTGATTGCATTTTCCAGGCTGTATCTGTTTGTGCATTTCCCCACGGATGTGCTGGCAGGAGCGGCGTTGGGGACCGTGATTGCCTGGTGTGTGGCCAGGACGGCAAAAAGGCGGCGCTTAAATGATCCTCCCCGGACAATGACAGAAAAATCGTGACAGAAAGACAGGTGGCAGATATGTTGGAACGCGCACCGGGTATCTATGAAGTGGTGCTTCACAGCAATCAGAAAAGCATTGATGAGATAAAGATTTTCCTCATTCCCGGCAGGGAAGGGGAGCGCAGCCTGATGGTGGATGCCGGTTTCAGGAAAAGGCAGTGCCTGGAAACCATGGAGGAAGCCATGGGAAGCCTTGGGATTACGTATGATAAGCTGGATATTTTCCTGACCCACAAGCACCATGACCACTGCGGGCTGGCCAGCGTCTATGCGGAGCGGGGGGCCAGGCTGTTCATGAACCCCCAGGAAGACAGGCATTGCTATGACTGCCTGTACTATAACCACAGCCATGGTTCGAAAGAGGACCAGCCAGAGGTGCTGAGGGCCGTGGGCGTGACAGAGGAAGGGACGCCCGAGGTCTGGAACATGTTCATGGAAGTGAACCGGCGGGTCAGCGAGCACAAGGGCTGGGAATTTGAGATTCCGGGATTTTCCTATACGCCTGTGAAGGCGGGGCAGATCCTTTCCTATGGAGGATATGATTTTGAGGCAGTGCCCCTTAAGGGACATACCTTCGGGCAGCTGGGGCTTTATGAAAAGAACCGCAGGATACTGTTCTGCGCGGACCAGGTCATTGACGGGATTGTCCCCATTGTGGGTACCACCTACCCGGATGAGCACCTGCTGATGGGGTATTTTGAATCTCTGGAGCATTTTAAGCATGAGTATGCGGACTGCCTGGTGCTGCCGGCCCATAAGCTTCCGGTGGCGGATGTGAAGCGGGTGGTGAACCGGATCGTGTTTGCCTATCTTGACAAGACGGACCTGATTAAGCATATCCTGGACCATGGCCATCACAGGATGACCACCAAGGAGGTGGCGTGCCTGGCTTACGGCATGGAGTCCGTGCCAAGGGATGAGGCGGAGTTCATCAAGCTTAAGATGGTGATCAGCAAGACATTTTCCTGTCTCGAATACCTGTATGACACGGACTTCGCCATCCGTTCCAAGGAGGATGGGATTTATTACTGGGAATCCCCGTAGGCGCCTTTGTTCAACAAATATTAGCAAGGATTCTCCCATCCTCTAAGGTGGTGAGATGAATTGCCAAAAACAAACTTAACGGCAGTGGTGGGCGGAGAGTAATCGGTATCCCCCACTGCCATGAAGTCAACCACGCATCTACGTAGGATGCAGTCGCACTTCGACAATATACCGGGCGTGGATTGAAACAAAAAGTGCTTGCATATTTCACCATATGGTGTATAGTATAGTAAGTGCCGTGTTGAACGGCATAATAAAATATTGAAAAGCAGAGTAGGCATATGTGCGTTAAGTGCCGGCTGAACAGGGAGTTGTCAGCTGGACGAAAGGAACCTTCGGTTTCCTGCGGTACATAAGCCGCATCCCGCTGCATACAGAGATGATGGAGCGGCCTGACTGCGCGGATTTTCCGTGCAGGGCCGCTTTTTGTGCCTTCCATGGATGCACCGCCGTGCGCGGGGCAGCCCAATGGCAATACCTGGCATGCTCTCCGTCTGTAGTACGAGAAATCTGCAAAGGAGGTAATTGCCATGAAACGATTCAATGAAACATTCACAAGTTCTTTCCGGGAACTGAAGCAGGTGAGGACCATCACGGTCTGCGCCATGCTGGCAGCCATTGGTGTGATCCTGGGCTCCCTGACCATCTACATAACAGATACGGTCAGGGTAGGCTTTTCCGGGATTCCCAACATGCTGGCCGCCTATCTGTTCGGCCCTGTGGCCGGAGGCGTGTTTGCCGGCGCCCTGGATATCCTCAAGTACCTGGTAAAACCAATGGGGCCATTCATGCCGGCCCTGACCCTGATCGTGGCGTTAAAGGGCCTGCTGTACGGATGCGCGTTTTACAAAAAGCCCATCAGCTTCTGGCGGGTACTGGCAATCCAGCTGGTGGTTGCCATTGTCTGTAACCTGCTTTTAAACACATGGGCGCTTTCCCTGTTATACGGAAAGGCATTCATGGCAATGCTGATACCGCGTATCATGAGGAACCTGATCATGTGGCCCATCGATTCCCTGATCTTCTTCAATGTGGCAAAGATACTGGAGGTGACAGGGGTGTTCCGTGCCCTGGGCAGGAGCAGGGCTGCCGCATAAAAGTTATTTTATTAACGGATGAAAAATTTAACAATATCTAGGAATGGGAAAATGCCTCCGGCGGACCTGTAAAATGGTCTGCCGGAGGCATTTTCCCGTATAAAGGCCCAGGGCAGGGCCGTGGGCAGCAACTGGAATATCATGGGAAATTCCCCGTGATACCGTTAATTTTGCGTCAAGCTGTTCTGCAAAAAGTACACCATCGCTCTTGCAGCCGTCCTAAGGCCGTGCTATGATGGGTCTGCAAAAAACGGAATGAAGAGAAAACAGATGACCATGTTTCAAAATGAGGAGGAAACATACCATGGCAGTTCATGTAATTGACGAAGCAGATAGATGCCTTCAATGTAAAAAACCGATGTGCCAGCAGGGATGCCCCATCCATACGCCGATCCCGGCCATGATCAAGGCCCTTAAGGAAGGCGGCCTTGAGGATGCGGGAGCCATGCTGTTTGCCAATAATCCCATGTCCCTTGTGTGTTCCCTTGTGTGCAACCATGAGCGCCAGTGCGAAGGACACTGCGTCCTGGGGAGGAAAGGGCAGCCGGTTCATGTGAGCAGCATTGAGAACTATATATCGGATACATGCCTGGAGAGGATTAAGATAGACTGCGCGCCTAAGAACGGGAAAAAGGTGGCTGTTATCGGGGCAGGTCCCGCAGGCATCACCATTGCAATCATGCTGACCCAGAGGGGCTACAGCGTGACCATATTTGATTCCAGGGACAAGATCGGGGGCGTGCTCCAGTACGGCATACCGGAATTCAGGCTCCCCAAGTCCATCCTGGACCGTTATAAGAAGAAGCTTCTGTCCATTGGCATTAAAATCAGGCCCAACACCACCATCGGCGGCGCACTGGAGATTAAGGACCTGTTCCGCGACGGATACAAGAGTATTTTCATCGGCACAGGGGTGTGGCGTCCAAAGACCCTTGGGGTTAAGGGGGAGTCCCTGGGCAATGTCCATTTTGCCATTGATTACCTGGCGAACCCGGATGCATATGATCTGGGGGATAAGGTGGCAATCATCGGCGTGGGCAATTCCGCCATGGACGTGGCCCGCACCGTGATCCGGAAAGGTTCCCGCCATGTGACCCTGTACGCCAGGGGCAGGCACTCTGACGCCAGCCTCCACGAGACACAGTATGCAATGCTTGACGGGGCAAAGTTTGAATTCTGCAAGGGGATTGTGGAAATCAATGATGACGGTCCGGTGTTTAAGGACGTATTCTATGATGAGGAGGGCAATATCACCGGGTATTCAGAGGATACGGAACAGGTTCACGTGGATTCGGTTGTCATCTCCATCAGCCAGGGGCCAAAGAGCAAGCTGGTCAACACAACGGACGGCCTGAAGGCCACCAGGAACGGCCTGCTTCAGACCTCGGAGAATGGCGCCACCACGGTGGAAGGGATATTTGCCTCCGGCGACGTGGTCCTGGGCGCCAAGACCGTGGTGGAGGCAGTGGCATATTCAAAGACCGTGGTGGATGCCATGGATGAATATATGAAGGATAAATAACCGTCCGGCGGCATGGGATTTTCCCGTCATACACGGTTTGGCTGGCTGCGTGCCTGCCGGATATGAAAGAGCAGATACCGTTCCCTTTTGGGAATCAGGTACCTGCTCTTTTCATTATCCCATACTGCATGATTGGATTTAAAAGACCGCAGTACTACCCCATGGTCCTCCTAAGCTTCCGGAAGGATATTATGAACAACGTAACCGTGGTACATACCGCAATGGTATCCGCGATGGGCTCTGACAGGAAAACAGCAAACACCTTGTTCTCAAAAAGTCCGGGCAGCACATAGATAAGCGGGATCAGCAGGATGACCTTTCTCAGCAGGGCCAGGAACAGGGAGGTCTTGCTGTCGCCCAGGGCGATGAAGGTCTGCTGGCAGGCCAGCTGGGCGCCGAAGAGCAGGGCGGCCGCCATATAGACATGGATGGACCAGGTACTGAAGGCGGTCAGGGCAGCGTCCTTTGTAAAGATGGAGATGAACACCCCCGGTGCAAACATGCTGACAGCCCACAGCACGGTGGAATAACACATACATGTGGCCAGCAGGATCCAGAAGGTGCGGCTGACCCGGTCTATCTTCCTTGCGCCGTAGTTGAAGCTGATGATGGGCTGCGCGCCCTGGGTCAGGCCCTGGAGGGGGAGGAGGGAGAACTGCATCACGCTTCCCATGATGGTCATGGCGCCCACGGCCACGTCCCCGCCGTATTTTAACAGCGAGGTATTAAAGCAGATGTTCAGGATGCTTTCCGTGAACTGCATGACAAATGGGGCCGCGCCCAGTGCGATGGCAGGCATCAGGATATCTGCCCTGGGCTTCATATAACAGGGGCGTATCTTTAAGTAGCTTTTACCGGACAGAAGGAACAGCACCACCCAGGTGGCGGAGATGCCCTGGGAGATAATGGTTGCCAGGGCCGCGCCCCGTACCCCCATGTGCAGCCCGAACATCAGGATTGGGTCCAGGATGATGTTGCAGACAGCGCCGATGAGCACGGTAAGCATGCCTGTCTTTGCATATCCCTGGGCATTGATGAATGCGTTAAGCCCAAGGGCCAGCTGCACGAAGATGGTTCCCAGGGAATAAATCTGCATGTAGGCCCAGCCATATTCGATGGTATTGCCGCTGGCACCGAACATCAGCAGGATGCTCCTGCCAAAGGTCAGGAAGAATACAGTGAGCACAAGGGCCACCGCAATCAGGGCAGTGGTACAGTTGCCCAGGATGTTCTCAGCCTCCTCCTTCCTGCCCTTCCCAAGCATGATGGACGCCCTTGGCGCTCCGCCCATGCTCACCAGGGCGGCAAAGGCCGAGATGGCCATGATGACCGGGAATGTGACACCCACACCGGTCAGGGCGCTGGCGCCCACGCCGGGCAGGTGGCCGATGTACATGCGGTCCACCATGTTGTATAAAACATTGATGATCTGGGCAGTGATGGCAGGAACAGCCAGCTTAAACAGCAGCCGTCCCACGCTTCCTGAACCCAGGTCTATTTCTTTTGCTTCTTTTGCAGAACCCATAAAAATTCAATCCTTTCCATATATAAATATCCGAATGTCTAAAAAACAGCCGTTTAATAAATATATATCCAAACCAGAAGAAAGTCAATAACGGTACTTCCGCAAATGTTTCCATACTGCTATAATGGTAACAGCCTCTTGACAGGAGCGCGTGTTTTCGGGAAAACGGGACGGAAAGGAAGGAAAGGACATGGTTAAGGCGATATTTTTTGACATAGACGGTACGCTGAGAGGATTTAATCAAAAGGGGATTTCAGAGGATACCAGACATGCCCTTGACAGGGCAAGGAATGCGGGGATACGGCTGTTCATTGCGACGGGCCGCCATTTCCTGGAGGTGGAATCGGAGAACCTGCTGGAGGGACTGGCATTTGACGCGTATATTACCCTGAACGGCCAGTACTGCTATGAAGGAACCCCTGGCCGTCCGGTCATCTATAAGAACCCTATCCCACGCAGCCAGATTGCCATCCTTCTTAAGATACTGGAAGGGACACCATTCCCCTGTCTGTTCATGGAAGCGGAAAACTGGTATCTGAACTACGTGGATGAGCGTGTGATCCGGGTGCAGGATGGGATCGGAACCAGGATTCCTCCGGTGGGGGATGTGAGGCAGGCCCTGGAACATGATATATACCAGGTGATCCCCTATCTTAATGAAAGGGAAGCCGTCAGGCTGGCAGCCTTCCTGCCGGAATGTGGGTATACGGTATGGCATGACGGGGAAGGCGTGGATTTAACCCCCAAGGGCGGAGGCAAATGCTCAGGCATCCGGGAAGTGATTGCCCGGTACGGGATTGAACCTGAGGAAATGGCGGCCATTGGGGACGGGAATAACGATGCGTCCATGCTTGCATACGCAGGCATTGGTATCGCCATGGGCAATGGGACCAGAAAGGCCCTTGAGGCCGCGGATCATATCACTGGCAATGTGTGGGAAGGCGGTCTGGCCCAGGCAATCGATTATCTGCTGTCACAATAAAACAGTCCATTGGAGGGGGGAGTGCACCCCCTCCTTTTCTTATGGTAGTGATTACCCTTACGGAAGCGGCTGCCCTTACAGAAATGATTGCCCTTACGGAAGCGGCTGCCCTTTACGGAAGCGGTTTCCTTTTATGGAACAGCAGAAGCAGCCCCATATAGCAGAGGCACAGGAACAGGATATTCACTGCTGTCTCGACAAAGAGCGGCAGGCTGCCAAGGGAGGCTGCCACACAGGAGAATGCCAGGTACATCCCAATGGATATGAGAAGGAGGATGACCGGCTTCACAATCATGTTGGCCGTGTCCCAGTGGAAAGGGACCTGCCGTTTCACTGCCAGGAAACTCATAAGCGCCAGGGCCAGCTCGCTGGCCAGCATCCCCCAGAGATAACCCTGGATCCCAAACCTTGGAATGGCAAAAAGCACAAAAGCCAGCCGTATGACCATGGCCCAGACATTCTGGAAAAACGTGACCGAGGTTTTCCCAAGTCCGTTTAAGATGCTTCCCATGGTGGTGGCCAGATACATGAACGGGCACAGCCATGACAGGATGGTGATGAAGGTGCCTGCATTCTGGTCATGGAACACGCCCACGCCCAGCTGGTTACCGAATAGGGTGAAGATGCCGATGCACAGGACCCCCATGTAGCAGCTGTAGCGCAGGGACATGGAAATCATGGAGGAGATACGTCCCTCGTTGCCGTCCGCCTGGGCCTGGGCAACCGTTGGAAGCAGCAGGACGGCCATGGAATTGGTGATGGCGGAGGGGAACAGGATGAACGGCAGGGCCATGCTGGTGAGCACGCCGTATATGGACAGGGCCTCTGAGTTGGTAAGGCCGGAACTCATCAGCTTGTTGGGAATCCAGATTGCCTCGGCGCTGCCAAGGACATTGAGTATCAGCCGGTTGCCCATCAGTGGAAGGGCCAGGGCCATCAGTGGGGCGGCTGTTTCACGGAAGGAGAGGGGGATTGCCTTCCTTATCTTATTACCCTCCGTTCCGGCAGGCGGGAAGAATCCAAGGCAGAATACGGTAAATGCAGCCGAAGCCATTTCCCCGATTAAATGACCGTATACCGCAAGGCTGACCGTGATCTCACGTCCTGAATCCAGCCATACGCCGGCCATAAGGAACACGGCCCCCATGCGGATGACCTGTTCCGCCACCTGGGAGAACGCGGGCACCCTGGCCTTCTGCATGCCATAATAATAACCGTTGATACAGGCGTGGAGGGCTGCAAAGGGCACGGACACGGCCATCACGGGCAGGTAAGGGGCGCACCTTGGTTCTAACAGGAACTTTTCCGCCAGGAAACCGGCGTTGCCGTAAATGCCCCAGGCCAGGAGGAATGACATGCCCATGGCAATGACCAGGCCTGTCTTGAACACGGCCCTGCCCCGGGCCTGGTTGGCGGCCACGTACTGGGACAGCGCGGTCTGGATGGAGCCTGCGCACACCGCGAAGCAGATGCTGAATATGGGATGTACCATATTGTAAATACCCAGCCCCTCTGCGCCAATGGTCCGGGACATGAATATACGGTAAAAAAATCCCAGGATACGGCATATGAACCCCGTTGAGGTGAGGAGCAGTGTTCCTGTAATGAATGCCAGCTTCCGTGGGGAGAGGCGTTTGGATATGTTTGAAGATGGTGTTAAGGACTCCTTCATGAGAACTCCGGGAAATGGGAATTATTAAAAGTATATTGGGAGCGGGCGGGTTTTATGACATTCCAGGCCCCCTTCCCGGTACATTAAGAAATCATAAGGACAGCATAAGAAAAGCATAAGGATAGCTAAAAAGGGCACGCTGCAGCATTAAGATACCATAAAAATAGTGTTAAAATATTGTTAATAATAGCCTGTTAAAATTTCTTAACAGGCATATTTTTTGTGCATAATATATAAAAAGATAAAATTTTACTAAAATTCACAAAAACTTACGGTAGGAGAGTCCCGCCATCTCCTTTATAATATTTTTATAATGACTTAGTCAGTAAGAGCTCGCTGCGGTCAGGTTTCTTAATGCCATCATCAAAAGAAGGGAGAGTGCCATGTCATCTCTGTTTCAAACCATTGACAAGATCAAACCTGTATATGACAGGACCTATGCATTCGTCATGTTCCTGTGCAAACTGCTCCTCACCGTGGATATCCTCATCACCTGTATGGCGGTTGCCGGACGTTACATACCGTTTATCCCGGACCCGGCCTGGAGTGAGGAGGTTGTGCTGACCTGTATGGCCTATATGGCAGTGCTGTCAGCCGCCCTGGCCATCCGCAGGAATGCCCATATCCGCATGACTGCCTTTGACACCTATCTGCCAAAGCAGGTGGTGCGGGCCCTGGATATCCTCTCGGACGCAGCTGTCCTTGTGCTTGCCGTCATCATGATTACCGTGGGCTGGAAGTATGCAAAGGGCATTGGCTCCAAGGGCTTCTATGTGAGCATGCCCTGGCTGTCCAGGTTCTGGATGTATTTCCCGGTTCCCCTGGCAGGCGTGGCGATGCTGATATTTGAGCTGGAAGCCCTGTATAACCACATAAAAGCAATCTGCACCAGAGAGGAGGAATGATCATATGGGCGGTGGGAATACTGCAATCCTGATTTTACTTGCAAGCTTTTTTGCCATGATATTACTGAGGTTCCCCATTGCGTACGCAGTGGCCCTTTCCTCTGTGCTCTGCCTGCTCTACCAGGGTCTCCCCCTGGCAGCCATCTGCCAGCAGATGGTGAAGGGAATCAGCTCCTTCAGCCTGATGGCGGTGCCGTTTTTCATTGTAATGGGCTGTCTCATGGGCTCGGGAGGCATCTCTGAGAAACTCATAGCCCTGGCCGATGCCTGTGTCGGATGGATGCGGGGCGGCATGGCCATGGTGAATATTGTGGCATCCTATTTCTTTGGAGGGATTTCCGGTTCCGCTGCGGCGGACACGGCCTCCATCGGTTCCATCCTGATCCCCATGATGGTGGAACAGGGCTATGACGATGACTTTTCAACTGCGGTCACCATCACCTCCTCCTGTGAGGGGCTTCTGGTGCCTCCCAGCCACAATATGGTCATCTATGCAACCACGGCCGGAGGCGTTTCCGTGGGAAGCCTGTTCCTGGCAGGGTACATACCGGGCGCGCTGCTGGCGGTTTCCCTGATGATAGGTTCCTATATCATTTCCGTGAAGCGCAATTATCCAAAGGGCGACCCGTTCAGCATTTCCAACCTTTTAAAACAGCTGAGTGTGTCCTTCTGGGCCCTGGCGGCCGTGCTGATCGTGGTGGTAGGCGTGGTGGGCGGCGTGTTCACTGCAACTGAGTCGGCTGCCATTGCGGTCATCTACAGCCTGGTTGTCAGCGTGTTCATCTACCGGGGACTTGACTGGAAAGGCGTGTGGCGGGTCATGGGAGAGTGTGTGGACACACTGTCCATTGTGCTGATCCTCATCGCGACCTCCAGCATATTCGGTTACTGCCTGACCCGTCTCCATGTTCCGGTGATGGCTGCAGGTGCCATAACAGGTTTTACCAACAACCCCATCATCCTGGCCCTGCTGCTGAACCTGATCCTGCTGATCCTTGGCTGCATCATGGACATGGCCCCCATCATACTGATAGCCACGCCAATCCTGCTGCCCATTGCCACCTCCATCGGACTTGACCCGGTCCAGTTCGGCATCATGGTAGTGTTAAACTGCGGCATCGGCCTTCTGACCCCTCCGGTGGGCGCCGTGCTCTTCATCGGCTCCGCCGTCTCCAAGGTGCCCATGGAGCGGGTGGTGAAGGCTACCCTGCCGTTTTACCTGTGCATGGTCATCACCTTGCTGCTTATTACGTTCATCCCGGCCATCAGCCTTTGGCTGCCCCAGGTGCTGGGCTAGAGCCTGTTTGAAAATTCATTCCCGCCATCTGCACGCCCCACTTCGCGGTATATTTGGCCCCGATTCAGTCGGCGTAGCCCACTACGCCTCCATCATCGGGACCAAATCTCCCACAAAGTGGGACGCACATCTGACGGAAAGCAATTTTCAAACACGCCCTAGGATTACAATCAAAATCATACTTGAGGGCTGTCCCGGCAGGGCAGCTCTTTTTTCAGTTGTTTGCAAGAAACAGGGCGCATGGTATAATAGAGGGAAGCCCATCGCAATGGGACAGGCGTACGGGAGGTAGTCATGAAGGAACTCATATGGGGAAAAACGCTGCGCTCGCGGCTGATACGGTACAATTTTTTCATTATCTGCGTCATTGCCATATTTGTCAGTGTGTGCACTTACATAACGGCCAGCCGCAAGACGCTGGAGGTGGCCAAGAACTCGCTGCAGCACCAGGTGGAGGGGGTATCCTACCGCTACCAGCTGGCCTACGAGGAAATGATCAACATCGTGCTCAACTGCACGGAGCGTGGAACCTTCAACCTGGGGGAAGTGGGCAGGCAGACAACGCCTGCGGCCAGGAAGAAGGGACTGGATTATGCGGAGCGCATCAAGGATTACTGTGCAATCACGGAGTACGGGGACTATATTGTGAAGCTGTCCGTCTTTGACGACAGGGGGAGCCTTGTGCAGACAGGCACCTCCTTTGGAAGCACGGAGGATGCCAGGGAAATATTAAAAGGCGGCTGGCTGGAGGACGAGTTGTTAAAAACAATGGACAGCTATGAGCTGGACCTGGTGCCCAACCCGTTTTTCCAGCATGAGGGAAATGTGCTCCCCATTGCCAGGACCCTGGGCAGCAGCGCCGCGCCTGGGGGCTGGGTGGTGTTAAGCCTTTCCACCCAGCTGTTCCAGGATATGCTGGAGGATGCGGGCGGCGGCCAGGAAGCCGTGGTGGTGACCGGGGACGGCAAGCGGGTGGCTTCCCTCTACGAGCCGGAGGAACACAGGGAGGAGAATGACAGGATCATCCGGAGCCTTCTGGACTCCGGGAAGGATAAGGGGCTTCTTGAGATGAAGGTCCACGGGAAGCAGAGCCTGGTGGCCTTTGAGAAATACCAGCGCAGCGGTATCCTGGTATATGAGAACCTGGCCCTGGACAGCCTGACCAGCGACCGCCTTATGATCATCCAGACCGTCATCATCATGTTCGCGGCCTGCCTGATATTCGGGTTCATCCTGTCCGTGCTCATCACCAACCAGATTAAGAAGCCCATTGACCGCCTAGTCAGGCACATCGGGGATGTGGCGGCCGGGGACTTTACAAGGGACCCTGATATTGAGGGTGAGGACGAAATCGGGACCGTGGGCAAGGTGGTCAATGACATGTCCCAGCAGATTGACGGACTGATGGCGGAACGGCTGGAGAATGAAAAGGAAAAGGGCGTGCTGGAACTGAAAATGCTTCAGGCCCAGATTAATCCCCATTTCCTCTACAACACCCTGGATTCCATCCGCTGGATTGCCGTCATCCAGAAAAACAGCGGCATTGTGAAGATGGTGACCGCCCTTTCCGGCCTGTTAAAGAACATGGCTAAAGGCTTTGACGAGAAGGTCACCCTTCAGCGGGAACTGGATTTCCTGAACGATTATGTGACCATTGAAAAGGTGAAATATGTGGAGCTGTTCGACCTGGAGGTAAAGGTGGACGATCCGAAGCTTCTGAACGCCATGGTAATCAAGCTGACCCTTCAGCCCCTTGTGGAAAATGCCATCTTCAACGGCATAGAGCCGAACGGCAAACACGGCACCATCCTGATCCGCGCATATGAGGAAGAAGGATGCCTGCTGATCCAGGTAAGGGATGACGGCCGGGGGATACCGAAAGAGAAGCTTGCCGCCATCCTTGACAACACGGAAAAGGTCAAGGGCAATACCATGAGCGGGATTGGCCTACCCAATGTGGAGCGCCGCATCAAGCTGAATTACGGGGAGCAGTACGGCCTCACCATTGAGAGCGAAGAGGGGAAATATACGGAAATCACTGTTAAGATACCCCTGGAATATGATACAATCGTGGGGCGGGGGGATGGAGCCGATGAAAAAGATAAGGGGTAATGAGATATGTACCGTGTGATGATAGTTGATGATGAACCATTGATCCTGGCCGGGATTGCATCCCTGCTGAACTGGGAGGAGCACGGCTGTACCGTGGGGGCCAGGTGCGCCAACGGCCAGCAGGCCCTCAGGCAGATGGAGGAACAGAAGCCGGATATCGTGATAACGGATATCAAGATGCCGGGCATGGACGGGATTGAGCTGATGAAGCAGGTCAAGGACAAGGGATGGGACGATGTCATCTTCATCCTGCTGACCAACCTGGAAGAGTTCAGCCTGGCCCGCCAGGCCATGAGCCTTGGGGCAGTGGAATATCTGGTGAAGATGGAACTGACAGAGGATAAGCTGGCTGACAGCCTGAAGGCGGCCGTGGCCCGGCGTGAAATGAAACGCAAGGCAGAGGCGGCCGATACCGTCATGGCCCGGTCGGAGGAGGACATACTGAAAGAGTATATAGAGGGACTTCTCATCGGGCGAGGGGAGATGGTCAATGGGGATGGTACGGGGATAGGACGCGATGTGGATATCCGGGCCGATGTGGATACCTGGGGTAATGCAGATACCCGGGCGGATGCAGATACCCGGGTCAATGCAGATATCCGGACCGATGCAGACCGGACGGCTTCTGGTACCATCCCTGTATTCCGGGAACCAATCATGGCCATCATCAGTTTCAACTATGGTTATGAGGGATTTTCCTCTGATTTCACAAGGGAGGACCAGAAGAAGGTAATCTCCTTTGCGGAAAATATCATCGGGCAGATGGTAAAAGGTTATTTTGACCACAGCTGCCTGGTGCGCAGGGAACTGACCAGCCTGGTGCTGGTGGTTTCGGCAGAGGGCATGCCGGATTACAGGGAGCAGATGAGAAGCCTTGGGGAGAAAATCATTTCCGTGGTAAAGGACTACTTCGAGGTGTCCGTGTCCGTACATGTCAGCACCAGGAAGGAGAGCCTTGAGGACTTTGGCGAGCTTCTGTATGAGGCCATGAGCGCGGCCAACCATTATTTTTACTGCTTTGCTGACCCGGTTGTGTTTTATTCGGCTGAGTGTGAGACAAGCGCCAGACATACGGCAAGCTTCCATATCGGATTCCTGAAAAAGGATCTGTCCCAAGCCGTTGCCATGAATGACAGCGCCGCCCTGGAAGGGATATTGGACCAGGTGGTATGCCTGCTAAAGGAAAATAACCCCTCCAGGCAGCAGGCCGTGAACGCCTGTGCAAACCTGTATTTTTTCCTGGCCTCCTTTTTTGAGGAAGGGGAGGAAGAGGATTTCCCCTATGAGGTCAATATCATGGAAAAACTGGGGAGGCTTGGGACCCTGGGCCAGATCATACAGTGGATTAACTGGTTTAAGGCAGCCGTTTCCTCCATTTTAGAACGCCGCAGGGACACGCGGGTGGATAAGATTGCGGAGATGGTGCGGGAATATGTGATGGAGCACTATAAAGAGCGCATAACCCTGGGCCAGGTAGCGGAAGCTCTGAACATCAGCCAGGGATATTTAAGCACTGCCTTTAAGAAACAGTCCGGGGAATCATTTACCAGCTATGTGTCCGCCATTAAGATAGAAAAAGCCAAGGAGCTGATAGAAGGCCATCAGTATATGATGTATGAGATATCGGACCTGCTGGGCTTTGACACGCCCTTTTATTTCAGCAAGGTATTCAAGAAAGTCGCGGGGATTTCGCCGAAGGAGTACGAGGCCCAGTGCCTGAAGCAGAAAAAATTATAAAAACATGAAAATTTTACATGTAAAAATCATGCCCACCTGAAAATTTTGTAAAAAGTATGTTGAGGGTGGATTCGGTTCATAAAACCTTTCTGGTATGATTATATCAAGATTTGAAATAACAAATTTTAAGGAGGGTTTTATTATGAAATTAAAAAAGACAGTGGCACTGGCATTGGTAACAGCCATGACAGCAACCATGGCAGCTGGATGCGGCGGATCATCTTCGGATAAGGGCGCTGCACCGGAGACCACGGCGGCAGGAAGCGAGGCAGCGGACAGCAAGGAGACAAAGGCGCCTGAAACCGGCACAGGGGAGAAGCAGAAGCTGACCGTGTCTGTCTGGGACAATGACGCTACCCCGCAGTTCACTTCCGTTACAAAGGCATTTAATGAGAAATATCCGGACGTGGAGGTTGAGTTCATTGACGCCCCGTCCGATGAATATAACAACAAGGTAACGGTCATGCTGGCTGGCGGCGATTCTGACCCGGATGTCATATTCGTAAAGGATACAGAGAACCAGGTAACCATGAAGGATAAGGGACAGATCATGAACCTGGATGAATATATTGCAAAGGACGGCATTGACCTTGGGATGTATAACGGGGTTGCGGACCAGTTAAAGATGGACGGCAACAGCTATACGCTTCCATTCCGTAAGGACTGGTACATGCTGTACTACAACAAGGATTTATTTGACAAGGCAGGTGTGGAATACCCATCCGCTGACATGACATGGGATGAGTATGAGGAACTGGCTAAGAAGATGACAAGCGGCGAGGGAAGCAGCAAGGTATACGGAACACACAACCACACATGGCAGGCCCTGGTTTCCAACTGGGCTGTACAGGATGGGAAGAATACCCTTATGAGCGAGGACTACAGCTTCTTAAAGCCATACTATGAGCAGGCTTTAAGGATGCAGGACGAAGGCGTGCTGCAGAGCTATGCCAACTTAAAGACAGGCGGCATCCACTACATCAGCGTATTTGAGCAGCAGCAGTGTGCAATGCTTCCCATGGGTTCATGGTTCATCGGGACCCTGATCCAGGATAAGGATGCAGGCAAGTTTGACTTTAACTGGGGCGTTACAGCCATTCCCCATCCGGCTGACACCAAGGCCGGTGCAACCGTTGGTTCCACCACACCGGTTGCAATCAATGCAAAATCCGATGTGCCTGACCTGGCATGGGAGTATGTGAAGTTCGTCACCGGCGAAGAGGGCGGGGAAGTCCTGGCCGACAACGGTATCTTCCCGGCAGCAGAGTCCGAGGCCATCAGCAGCAGGCTGGCCGCAATCCCAGGATTCCCTGAGGACAGCCAGGATGCGCTCAAGACCACCAGCTGGGTCCTGGACCGTCCGCTGGATGCCAAGATGGCAGCCGTAAGGAAGGTTCTGGAAGAAGAGCATGATCTGATCATGATTGGCGAGGAAGATGTGGATACCGGTATTGCCAACATGAACCAGAGGGCCCAGGAGGCAAGGGAAGACTAAGGATTCACGGGATAAAACAAAGAGCGTCTGATTATTCAAACACGCCCTGGTTTAAGGGCGTGGCACGCGCTGACGTGCTGACGGAGGTTGGACGCTCTTTTTGTGCCTTAAAATAAGTGTGTAAGCGTGTTTGAATAAGGGATATGGTGATGGAAATGACAGGAAAACAGAAAAAAGCATTGAAGAGGAACGCCATTGGCTACTCTTTCATACTTCCGAATTTTATCGGATATTTTATCTTTATATTTGTTCCGGTAATTCTGACCTTTGTATTATGTGTGATGAAATGGGACGGCTCCAGCGCGCCCATGGAGTTTGTAGGGCTTAAGAATTTCGTGAAGCTGTTCCATGACAGCGGCTTTCGGATTTCAGTCAGCAACACCCTCTTTTATGCGGTCTTTACCGTTCCCCTTACCATGGTGGCGGCCCTTCTGATTGCAGTGCTGCTGAATTCCAAGATTAAGGGAATCGTGGTTTACCGTACCGCGTTCTTCTTCCCCTATGTTGCCTCGCTGGTGGCGGTGGGCGCTGTCTGGAACATGCTGTTCCAGCCTGAGTTCGGCCCGGTTAATGAATTCCTCAAGTTCGTCGGCGTTGCCAATCCGCCTAAGTGGTGCGCGTCCACGGACTGGGCCATGATTGTCATCATCATTGTCAGCGTGTGGAAGTACATGGGGTATTACATGGTGGTGTACCTGGCCGCCCTTCAGGGCATTTCCCAGGACCTGTACGAGGCAGCCAGCATTGACGGGGCCACCGGCTTTAAGAAATTCCGCTATATCACCATTCCCATGCTTAAACCTACCACCTTCTTTGTCATCATCATGATG
This sequence comes from Enterocloster sp. OA13, assembly GCF_022440595.1. Classification (NCBI taxonomy): domain Bacteria; kingdom Bacillati; phylum Bacillota; class Clostridia; order Lachnospirales; family Lachnospiraceae; genus Enterocloster; species Enterocloster sp. OA13. The sequence continues at coordinate 1,062,088 of NZ_JAKNTF010000001.1, forward strand.
ACCATCCAGTGCTTCAAGGTATTTGACCTGATTTACGTCATGACGGGAGGCGGCCCGGGACGTTCCACCAATGTGCTGGTGAACCATATCTACAACGCGGCCTTTGTGGACTTCAAGTTCGGATATGCAAGCGCAAGCGCCCTGGTGCTCTTTGCCATTGTGCTGGTGGTGACCCTGGTACAGTTCCAGGGTGAGAAGAAGTTTACGGATTACGTATAGGAGGCAGGAAGATGGAGACAAGAACATTACATAGCAAAGTTATAATCTATACACTGCTGACCGTACTGGCAGTCCTGGTGGTGGTTCCCTTTTTCTGGATGCTTCTGGCTTCGGTCAAAACCAGCAACGAGGTGTTCAGCATTCCCATGCGGCTGTTCCCCAAAGAGTTCCAGTGGGGCAATTACCAGACAATCTGGGATAAGATTCCCCTCCTGACCTTTTTCAAGAACACATTCAAGATTGCGGTCCTGACAACGCTTTTACAGGTATTTACCAGCTGTTTTGCGGCTTACGGCTTTTCCAAGGTGGAATTTAAGGGAAGGGATATCCTGTTCCTGATATCCGTGACCACCTTTGCAGTGCCTTGGCAGGCATATATGGTGCCTCAGTTTGCGCTGATTTCCAGGATGGGCCTTACGGACTCCCATCTGGGACTTATCCTGATGCAGGCATTTTCAGGGTTCGGCGTGTTCCTGATCCGCCAGTTCATGATCGGCGTTCCCAATGAACTGCTGGAGGCTGCCAGGATTGACGGGCTTTCCGAGTACGGCATATTCGCAAAGGTTGCCCTGCCCCTTGTGAAACCTGGTATTGCAACCTTGGTCATCTTTACTTTTGTAAATATATGGAATGACTTTATGGGACCGCTGATTTATTTAAACAGCACCAGATTAAAGACCATCCAGCTGGGCATCAGGATGTTCATTTCCCAGTATGGCGCGGACTATGCGCTTATCATGGCGGCTTCGGTGTGCTCCCTGATTCCGGTCCTTGTTGTGTTCATGGTCTGCCAGAAATGGTTTGTGGAAGGAATCACGGCTGGAGGCGTAAAGGGCTGATGGAGAAGGAAATGGATGAAAGGATAGCCATGGATGAAAGGACAGCCATGGATGGAAGGGCGGTCATGGATGGAAAGACGGCCACGGATGGAAAGACGGCCGTATACGGAGCCATATCCGATGACTGGAAGTGGTGCAGCGAGTACTGCCAAAATTACTGGCCCGAGGAATGCGCCCATATCCTGCGGATTGCGGATGATGCGGTAAGGCAGAGGTTCGTGTTCGACCTGCCCTGGGACATGGAGCAGACCGTCAGGGCAGTGGAGTTCGGCGGAAATACGGGCGGGATTGACTGGCAATACATGCCGGACGGGGATCCGGAGTTCATCTACCAGTTTAACCGCCACCGTTACTGGATCTGTCTGGGCCAGGCCTATGCCATGACGGGGGATGAACGGTATGCGGAATGCTTTGCCAGCCAGATGGTTTCCTGGGTAGAGAAGAATCCCATCACGAAAGAGACAAAAAGGACCACATGGCGCAGCATCGAGGCTGGAATCCGGGGAGAGAACTGGGTAAAGGCCATGGAATATTTTAAGGACAGCCGGACCGTGACAGATGGGATAAAGGCCGTGTTCAGGAAAGGTCTATGGGAACATGGGAATTATCTCATGAACCACCGGACGCCCTTCAGCGACAAGAGCAACTGGGGCGTGCTGGAAAGCCATGGACTGTTCTGCATCGGGGCCGCACTTTTGCGGGAGTCCGGGCAGGCGGGACAGTCCGCACAGGAGGGACGGTCCGTACAGCCTGGACAGCCCATGCAGACGGAGCATCCCATTCAGCCGTACAGCCCCGGTGAAGCCGCCCTCTATGTGGAGGAATCCCTGAAGCGCCTGGTGCGCCAACTGTCCATCCAGGTCATGGATGACGGGGTCCAGTGGGAGCAGTCCCCTATGTATCACAACGAGGTCCTGCGCTGCGTGCTGGAGGTCCTGCGCATGGCACGCCTCCACGGCATCCGCGTGCCGGACATCCTGAAGGACAAGGCACGGGCCATGGCCCATGCGGACCTGGCCTGGATGAAACCGGACCATACCCAGCCCTGTAATGGGGACAGTGACAGGACGGACCTGAGGGATGTGTTCACACCCGCCGCATTCTTACTGAAGGACAAACACCTGCGGTATGCCGGATATGGACGTCTTGACTTTGAAAGCGTGTGGGAACTGGGGCCGGAGGCCGCCATGGAATATGAAAGCATGAAGTCTAAGGAACCGGAGCAGCTTTTTTCCGTCATGGAACACAGCGGGAACTGGTGCCTGCGCTCCGGCTGGCATGGGGACAGCGACTACCTGCATTTCAAGTGCGGTTCCCTGGGCGGCGGACACGGACATTTTGACAAGCTTCACATCGACCTGTCCGTCCACGGGGAGGATGTGCTCATTGATTCCGGCAGATACACCTATGTGGACGGGGGCCTGCGGCGGCAGCTCAAATCCTCCTGCGCCCATAATGTCCCGGTGGTGGACTGGCAGGAATACACACAGTGCACCGGCTCCTGGGATGTAAAGGGGACGGCCTGCGCCACGGGACAGCAGTGGTGCAGGAAGGGGGAATTTACCTTCCTTCAGGGAACCCACCTGGGATACCTGCCCGCTGGAGTCCTGGTGAACCGCCGGATTATTTCCATCGGCACCAGGATCCATGTTATCGTGGACGGGTTCTATGGACAGGGAACCCATGTGTGCAGCCAGATTTTCCATCTGAACCCGGCTGGAACCACGGAAATTAAGGGGAATACCTTCCTTTATCATGGAAGGGCTGCCGAGGCCGTGTTTACCGTGCTCACCCCCGGCGCTGCCCTGGAACTTGAGGATACCCCGGTTTCCTTCCATTACAACCAACTGGAACAGGGACCATGCGTCAGCATTTCCAGGGAAAACAGCCTGTTTACTTCCATGGTGACCGTCATTACAGGTTACGGCGGGGAAGATGGGGAACGGTGCGACATCCGGCGCGTGCCTGTCATTGCCCCTGTTACCGGGCGTCAGCTTGGGGACGGGGAGGCGGAGGCGGTCCGCATCCGGGAAGGAGGGCATTCCTGGCTGGTGGTCATCAACCACAGGGAGACAGGGGCTGACAGCGAATACATCGGCGCTGACGGCTGCTACGGCCTGGGGCGCGTGATGGCCTGCGATGAAGCGGGATATGGGGAACCGGCCCAGGGGACGGATATCCCAGGAATCCCGGGAACTTCAGGACGTCCGGGAAATCCAGGGACTCCAGGGACCGCCCCGCTGATGACCGTGCTTCAATGGTAGGACGCACAATGGAACCATAAGGATCATGATGAGGAGCGATTATGCAGACAAAATCCAGTTTACTGACATATAAGACCATAAGCAATCAGGAGGCCGGGGAGTACCTTGCAAAGGCAGTGGACCTGGTGAGGGGGAACCTGGACCGATTTACGGACCGCTTTCCATACTCCAACAGCGAAGGAGGATTTTACCAGCCAGGTGATAACCGGGAGTGGACCACAGGGTTCTGGACCGGGGAAATATGGCTGGCCTACGAGATGACCGGGGAGCAGGTATTCAGGGAAGCCGGAGCCGTCCAGGTGGAATCCTTCCTGGACAGGATTGAAAAAAGAATAGACACGGACAATCACGACATGGGCTTTTTATACACCCCGTCCTGCGTGGCAGCCTGCCGTCTGACAGGCAGCAGGACAGCAAAAAAGGCAGCCCTGCTGGCGGCGGATAACCTGCTGGAGCGTTTCCAGGAAAAGGGACAGTTCTTCCAGGCGTGGGGGGAACTGGGAGCCAGGGACAATTACAGGCTGATCATTGACTGCCTGCTGAACATGCCCCTGTTATTCTGGGCCAGCGAGGTCACCGGGGACATGGTTTACCGGGAAAAGGCAATCGCCCATATACGGACGGCCGTGGGCTGCGTCATCCGCCCGGACCGTTCCACCTATCACACGTATTTCTTTGACCCTGATACAGGGAAACCCTTAAAGGGCGTGACCCATCAGGGCAACCGGGACGGCTCTGCCTGGAGCCGGGGACAGGCATGGGGGATTTACGGCTGCGCACTCAGTTACCGCGTGGAACACGACCCGAGATATATGGAAATGTTCCGGGATGTGACTGATTATTTCCTGGAACACCTGCCCTCGGACCTGATCCCGTACTGGGACTTTGACTTTGACGACCCCAGTGGGGAACCAAGGGATTCCTCCTCCGCGGCCATTGCCGCCTGTGGAATGCTTGAGATGGCAAAATACATGGAAGGACAGGAGGCGTCCTATTATACGGATATGGCCAGACGCCTGGTAAAGGCCCTCTGCAGCAGGTGCGCGGTAAAGAGCAGGAAGGAGTCCAACGGCCTGCTCCTCCATGGCACCTATGCCAGGGACAGCGCGGGCAATCCCTGTTCCAACCGGGGCGTGGATGAATGCAACACATGGGGGGATTATTTTTACATGGAAGCCCTGGTGAGGCTGGTAAAGGACTGGGAGCCATACTGGTATTAAGGCGGGCATGTTTTTTGGTATCCGCGGTATTGACCGTCCGGATACATCGGGTTTATCATAGGAGTGTACACTGCCTGCAGTCAGGGGCTGCGCCGTGTACGCTCCTAATTGTATTTGTCATGTCATGTTTGGGGACAGGGGGACAGGCAGATGAGAAAACTTCTGTTTGTGTTTTTTTGGCTTGCGGGATTGGAACTGGTTGCCGCAGCAGGGATATTAGTGACATCCGGTATCTATAATGACAGCAGCCATCCGGCCGCCGGGCAGGGGAACCGGTATGGGGATTACCAGGGGACGGTGGAAGGGGAGATTTACATTTACAAGGACCATGACCCGCGTTTCCACATAATCACGGACCCGGTACTGACCGACAATCCGGTGTCATATTCAGGAGGACTGGTCATACTGGAGCGGGACGGTCTGTATGGATACGCTGATTTTGAAGGAAACCGTGTCACGGACATACAATATGAAAACGCAGGCCGGTTCAGCGAAGGGCTGTCAGACGTTAAGAAGGATGGGAAATACGGTTTCATAGATGCATCCGGCCGAGAAATCATCCCTGTGATCTATGACCAGGTATCCCCGTTTGAAAACGGATATGCCGCAGTCAGGCTGGATGGCAAAAGAGGCGTGATTGACAGGAACGGCGGCATTGCGGTGCCCATTGAGCACACCCATCTGTTTACCGGTCATGATGACATTGCGCTTACCGGAGCCAATATAAAGACAGGCGAAGGGAAAGGGGATTACAGGACCATATACGGATTTGTCAATTACAGGGAAGGAACCCAGGTCCCTTACCAGTACCAATCCATAAGCAATCTTTCGGACGGGTATTACAGTGTCAGCAAAGGGGCGGGATATGCCCTGATGGACCCTCTTGGCAGGGAAGTGACGGAGCCGGTCTATGACTGGATTGGAAGCGTCAGCGGCCGGATTGCCGCGGCCTGTCTGGATGGCAGATACGGCTACATCGACCTGGAGGGAAGGGAGATGGTGCCCTTTGGATACGACGCCGCATTTTTATTCTGCTATGGCCGGGGGTCGGTTTCAAAGGATGGGAAATGGGGATATGTGGACAGGAACGGCCGTGAGGTCATTCCACTGTCCTATGATTTTGCATCCAATTTCCAGAATGGGCTGGCAGTGGTCATCAAAGACGGCAGATACGGCCTGATTGACACCAATGGAAAACCGCGGATCCCAATCCAATATGACTGGGTCAGCGCGCTGGGGGAGGATGGTGTCATTACCGTCATGAAGGACGGCCGTTTCGGGTTCGTGGATGCGAAGGGAAATGAAATCGCTCCTGCCATATATGATCATGTCTATGACTTTAACGGCGGCTATGCAAAGGTGGAGCTGGAGGGAAAGACCGGATACATGGACCGGCGGGGAAGACTTGTAACCCCCGCTGCCTACGATGACCCGGATGGAGATAAAAACAGTGGGACGAGTAATTTCTACCTTCAGCGGGACATTGGCGGGGATATGATAGAGGTGCCCCTTCTGCCGGATGTGAATGTCCGTGTAAAGAAGGCGGACAGCTCTTTCACCGGCTGGTATCACAAAGGCTGGCAGGTCACTGGGTTCTATGACAATGACGGCAGGAAGCTGGCAAGCCCTGGAGACGGATATGAGGTGTATATCCTTCCTCCCAGGGACGTATCCTATACCTATACAGGGTGTTATGGAAAGGCAATGATGTTCTGTTATAAGAATGGGGACAGATACGGCCTGTTCTGCGTGGCGGATACGGACGGTCCGGAATAGGGCATCCGGGGTGGATATTGTCACTGTTTTGCATATAATAACAGTACCAGACAAAATATAAGTATTCCTATTGAAATTGTAGGAATACTATGATATAGTAGGAAGCGTAGATGAAGCTTTTAACTTTAGGACTACAGAAAGGCGGATTTTTAATATGAAACAGTTGATTTATCTTGATAATGCGGCCACCACCAAGACAAGGCCGGAAGTGGTTGAGGCCATGCTCCCGTATTTCACGGAGTTTTATGGCAATCCTTCCTCGGTCTATGATTTTTCCACAGAGAGTAAGAAAGCGGTGAACCATGCAAGGGAGACCATTGCCCGGGCATTGGGGGCAAAGACCAATGAAATATATTTTACGGCAGGCGGCAGCGAGTCCGATAACTGGGCCCTGACAGCAACTGCGGAAGCCTATGCTTCAAAGGGAAAACATATCATCACCACCAAGATTGAACACCATGCAATCCTCCACACCTGCCAGTATCTGGAGAAGAGGGGATACGAGGTCACCTATCTGGATGTGGATGAGAACGGAGTGGTCAAGCTGGACGAACTTAAGAAGGCAATCCGGCCGGACACCATCCTGATTTCCATCATGTTTGCCAACAATGAGATCGGGACCATTGAGCCGATTAAGGAAATCGGCGCAATCGCAAAAGAACACGGCATCCTTTTCCACACAGATGCGGTACAGGCCTTTGCCCATGTGCCCATCCAGGTGGATGAATATAATATTGACATGCTCAGCTCCAGCGGCCATAAGTTAAACGGGCCAAAGGGAATCGGATTCCTCTATATCCGCACAGGCGTGAAGATCCGCTCCTTTATACACGGCGGCGCACAGGAGCGCAAGCGCCGCGCGGGCACGGAAAATGTCCCTGGCATCGTGGGCTACGGCAAAGCGGTTGAGATTGCCATGAATAATATGGAAGAGCGCACAAAGAAGGAAACGGAACTCAGGGATTACCTGATGGACCGGGTCATGGACGAGGTGCCGTTTACCAGGATCAACGGCTCACGCACCAGCCGCCTTCCTAATAATGTGAACTTTGCCTTCCAGTTCATTGAGGGCGAATCACTTTTGATTAAACTGGACATGGCCGGAATCTGCGGTTCCAGCGGTTCTGCCTGTACGTCAGGTTCCCTGGACCCGTCCCATGTGCTGCTGGCCATCGGCCTGCCCCATGAGATTGCCCATGGTTCCCTGCGCCTGACGCTGAGCGAGGAAAACACAAAGGAAGAAATGGATTACGTGGTGGAGCAGATTAAGGAAGTAGTGGCTTACCTGCGCAGCATGTCGCCCTTATACGAAGACTATATGAAGCATAACAAACACAACAAACAAAATTAAGACAGAAATCCATCAGGAGGAAAACAGATGTACACCGATAAAGTAATGGACCATTTTGAGCACCCAAGGAATGTGGGTGAATTAGAGAACCCCAGCGGCATGGGAACCGTAGGCAATCCCAAATGCGGCGATATCATGAGGATTTATCTGGACATTGACGAGAACCAGATCATAAGGGATGTAAAGTTTAAGACCTTTGGCTGCGGCGCTGCCGTTGCCACCAGCAGCATGGCAACCGAGCTTGTGAAAGGCAAATCCGTACAGGAAGCCATGGCAGTGACCAACAAAGCAGTGATGGAAGCACTTGACGGACTGCCGCCTGTTAAGGTACACTGTTCATTACTGGCAGAGGAGGCCATCCACGCCGCCCTCTGGGATTATGCACAGAAAAACGGTATTACCATTGAAGGACTGGAGAAGCCCAAGGATAATATTGAGGAAGAGGAAGAAGAGGAAGACTATTGAGTAAGAAGGTTGTAGTAGGCATGTCCGGAGGAGTTGACTCCTCCGTGGCTGCCTGGCTTTTAAAACAGCAGGGATACGATGTCATTGGCGTGACCATGCAGATATGGCAGGATGAGGATACGGATGTCCAGGAGGCAGAAGGGGGTTGCTGCGGCTTAAGCGCTGTGGATGATGCCCGCAGGGTTGCCATGGACCTCGGTATCCCTTATTATGTAATGAATTTTAAGGAAGAGTTCCGGACGAACGTGATGGACTATTTTGTGGGCGAATACGTGGCTGGAAGGACCCCCAACCCGTGTATTGCCTGTAACCGCTATGTGAAGTGGGAATCGCTGCTGCGCCGCAGCATGGCAATCGGGGCGGATTACATCGCAACCGGGCATTATGCGCAGATCTGCCAGCTTCCAAGCGGAAGATATGCCCTTAAGACCTCGGTGACAGCACAAAAGGACCAGACCTATGCACTGTATAACCTGACCCAGGAGCAGCTGGCCCGAACGCTGATGCCTGTGGGAAGCTACCACAAGGACGAGATCCGCAGGATGGCGGAGGACATAGGCCTGCAGGTGGCCCACAAGCCGGACAGCCAGGAAATCTGTTTCATTCCGGACCACGACCATGCCCGCTTCATAGAAGCCTATACAGGGATGCAGGTCCCTGAAGGGAATTTTGTCGACCTGGAGGGCAATGTGCTTGGAAAACACAAGGGAATTTCCCATTACACCATAGGCCAGAGGAAAGGGCTGAACCTGTCCATGGGACATCCCGTGTTCGTGGTGGAGATACGGCCTGAGACCAATGAGGTGGTTATCGGGGAAGGGAAAGATGTATTTACAAATGTCCTCTGCTGCGATAAACTGAACTGGATGGCAATAGACGGCCTGCATGGGGAATCCATGGAGGTCACTGCCAAAATCAGATACAGCCACAAGGGTTCCCCGTGCACCATCCGTGAGATTGGCCGTGGTTTGGTGGAGTGCAGGTTCCATGAACCGGTCAGGGCAGCCACGCCGGGACAGGCCGTGGTGTTCTATGACGGGGACTATGTGGCGGGCGGAGGTACGATTTTATGAGATTGCAGATAAAAAGATATGGGGCCGCGGCCCTGGCAGGAATCATGGCAGGCAGCCTGGCGCTGACAGGCTGCGGCAGCTATGCGTCAAGCAGTGAACTGAGGCAGCAGGCGGAAGCCTCCCTTTTGGACCAGGCGGACAGCGGGAGCGGGTCCGGCCAGGGCCTCCAGGTGGAACCGGACAGCGGGACACCGGACAATCCGGGAACACGGGATGGCCAGGGGACGCCGGACGGCCAGGATGACCGGACCGGAGGGCCGTCAGCTGAAACCATCCGTGTGGAGACCGGGCTTACAACCGCCCCCATGCCTGAATTTGAGTCCGTGAAGGACGATGTATATGTCAAGACAGAGGATGGGGGAAGCGTCCGTCTGCGCTCATCCTGCGACACGGGCAGCGATGCCAACATCGTGACATACGCCAGTTCCGGCACCAGGCTTACACGTACCGGAAAGGGAAGTGAATGGACCAGGATTGATTACAACGGTACCCCGGCCTACATATCATCTGCATTTATTACCACGGACGTGCCGGAGACACCGGCTGCACCGGCTGGCGGCGTGTGTGTGGACAGCGGGGAAGTGACGCTGAACCCGTCCTGGAAGTATGCGGAGTTCTCCAAAATCAACACAGGGGCTGCCGTCCTGTACCGTTCAGAGGCAGGGACCAGGAAGAACATCACAATCTGCGTCAACGCGGGCCACGGCACCAAGGGCGGTTCATCCGTGAAGACCCTGTGCCATCCCGACGGCACGCCCAAGGTAACAGGCGGCACCACTGGCGCAGGCGCCACATCCGCGGCAGCCGTGTCCGGCGGCATGACCTTTGCGGACGGCACGGCGGAGAGCAAGGTAACCCTTGCCATGGCCAGGATCTTGAAGGATAAGCTTCTGGCGGCAGGCTATGATGTGCTGATGATACGTGAAAATGATGACGTCCAGCTGGATAACGTGGCAAGGACCGTGATTGCCAACAATGCCAGCGACTGCCACATTGCCCTTCACTGGGATTCCACCACCAGTAACAAGGGGGCATTTTACATGAGCGTGCCCAATGTGGAGTCCTACAGGAACATGGAGCCGGTCAAATCCCACTGGCAGCAGCACAATGCGCTGGGGGAAAGCCTGGTGGCAGGCCTGAAAGGCGCCGGGGTAAAGATTTTCTCAGGCGGTTCCATGGCTATGGACCTGACCCAGACCTCCTATTCCACTGTCCCGTCCGTGGATATTGAGCTGGGGGATAAGGCATCCGACCATTCACAGGCAACCCTGAACACGCTGGCAGACGGCCTGCTGGCCGGAATCAACCAGTATTTTGGGCAATCATAGGATACTGCACATAAAAGCCTTGTTTGTTTATTAACATTTTCTTACATAACCCTTCTTATAATAGACAAAATCTGAAAACTGCATTACAATGGGTATAACAGTTTAATTATTGTCAATATAAGGAGGGACTTTTTATGAAATGTATGAAACGCCTGCTGGCTGTTATCCTTGGCGCAGCGCTTCTCTGCCCTATGACCGCGTATGCCGGCCAGACAGAGGAAGCCAAGACATTGTATGACCAGGTACAGGAGAAGAGCAATGCCATCACGGACATGAATGCTTTTTATGATTTCAAGATTAAGCTTGGCGGTTCCATGATGGAGAATGCAGGTCTTACCGACACAGACATGCGGCTGGAGATGAATGTCAAGATGAACCATCTGACGGAGCCGGCCCTGATGCGCTACATGGCTTACTGCAGGATGACCGACCAGGATGGCAGCCAGATGACTTATTCCATGTACTATCTGGACGGATATATGTATATGGATATGCTGGGACAGAAGATTAAGATGCCCATGGCCATGGGTGACATGATGCAGCAGAGCATGGCCAGCGCCAATGCCTTTGATGTCCCCACGGATATCATTAAGGATATGAACCTGTGGGATGAAGGCGAGAACAAGGTAATCGGATTTACCATTGATGACAACCGGATGAATGAATTCCTTCAGACCGTATTAAGCTCCACCGGACTTACGGGAATGGTGGACGGAACCAGCATGAGCCTTCATAACATGAAGGGCGAGTATGTTGTGGATCCAAACGGCAATCTGATTAAGATGCGCCTTAAGATGGATATGTCCATGACCATGGACGGCGAGACCATGACCATGAGCATGGACGGCGATGTGGGTATTGCGGATCCCGGCCAGCCAGTGGATGTTCCGGTTCCCAATGTTGCCGAGTACACCGATATAACGGCAGCAGCCAACCAGTAATACCGGCCAGTTATAAAAAAGAGTAAAAAAGTTATGCCAGCTACTACACAAAACACGAAATTTAGTGTATAATGCAGTAGTTGGCATTTTTTGGAGGAGTACCCAAGTGGCTGAAGGGTCTGGCTTCGAACACCAGTAGGTCGGTAGCACCGGCGCGAGGGTTCAAATCCCTCCTCCTCCGTTTGAAACGCCCGGCGCGGGTATGGGCATCCATTCCTGCTAAGCGTACTTTAGACCGTCAGTTCATGGACTGGCGGTATTTTCATGTCTGAAATCCAGGTATTCATATCTGAACCCCAGGTGTTCGTGTCCGAACCTCAGGTTTTCATGTCCACTGGCCCCGGTTCCGGGGTATTTTCAAAAATATCCAAATTAAATGGGACTTTTTCCGGCATTTTACAGTCTAATAGATAGAAGCATGGAAAACATGTGACTGTACGTACAGAAAAGAGAGGAACAGCAATGGAAAACTTAATAAAGAAAGCAAAATTGCGGGATGCGGATGCTTTTACAAAGCTGATGCAGAAGCAGATGCAGAACATGTACAAAACAGCCCGGGCTGTTTTATACAATGAGGAGGATGTGGCGGACGCCATATCAGATACCATACTGGCATGCTGGGAAAAAATCGGACAGTTGAAGCAGGATGGATATTTCAGGACCTGGATGACCCGCATCCTGGTCAACAAGTGCACCGATATCATACAGAAGAAAAAGCAGTTCTGTCTGATGGAAGATGTGCCGGAGATTCCATCCCGGGATAATGGATATGAGGACACGGAATGGAAGGAAGCGCTGAACATGCTGGGTGAGCGGTACCGGTTAATCATGATGCTGTACTATGTGGAAGGTTTTAAAATCAGCGAAATCAGCAGTATCCTGGATATCGCCGAGAGCACGGTCAGGACCCGCCTGTCCAGGGGAAGGGAAAAACTGGCAGAGGATTACCGCCCGGAACTGAGGAGGAAACAGATATGAATAATAAGGATATCATAAAGACATTGCAGGAAGAGGTAGAAATCCCTCACATTGTACAGAAAAAGGCAGACGCTGCATTTGCAGCCATCCACAGGGAAGCAGAAAACAGCAAATCCGTCGGCCCCGTCGTAAGACTTCCTGCAGACAGAAGGATGGGAGATGACCGTGGACAGCGGGGGTCCCGCAGGAAACCGGGGACACACAGGCATCCTGGAAGGAAGATATGGATAGCGGCGGCAGTGGCGGCGCTGGCTGTGGGTACCATCACTGCGGTGGCCGATTATATGAAACGCAGCAAGAGCCTTACCGAGGGGATGCAGGTCACTGAACAGCAGCAGGTGCAGATGCAGGAAAAGCACCTGTCAGCCATAGTGAACCGGTCCTGTACGGATAAAGGAATCACGGTAACGGCAGTGGACAGTATAACGGACAATTATTACACCCATATTGCCTTCCGGGTGGAGGGGTATAAGGTGGATGTGGGAACCCAGCCTGATTTTGGGACAATTAAGGTTACGGTTGATGGAAAGGACGGGTACGACGAAGCTTCCCCGGAAGACAGCTTCAATTACACTGCAGGCTTCTATAATGGCTTTATCATGGGGGAGGACGGGAAAATCATCCAAGCGGACGGCTTCCCGGTACAGACCGACGAAGCCGGCAACCTCATCGAAAACTATACAATGGACGACGGGACCATGGAGTACCAGATTACCCTGTCCAACACACAAAAAAGGGGATTCTTCATCAATAAGCCGGTCCATGTGGAACTGTCCGGTCTGGGAACCGTGGCCAAGGCAGCGTATGAGACGGATATTGACGGCACCTGGACCTTTGATTTAACCTTGTCCGGTTCACCGGAACTGAAAGAGTGCAGCCTTAACACGCCGCTGGGCAATACGGGGGCAAGTGTGGTAAAAGCGGAGATTTCCCCCATTTCCCTGGGAGTGGAGTATGAATTTCCCCGGCAGCTGGAACCAGGGACCGCGGTTGATGAAAATGGACAGGAAAAAGAAACCACATTTTATGCGGAGCCGCCCTGGCTCATGGGCGTGCGCATGAAGAATGGGACCATGTATCCGTATATTTATCTGGGACCAGGAAGCATGGGATATGAATCAGAGGAATCCAGCCGTTACAGGACCATGTTTGCCATTGACCGGGTGCTGGATGTGGACCAGGTGGAAAGCCTGCTGTTTGCAAAGCCTGCAGGGGAATGTGGGACAACACCGGAGGAAATGTTCTATATGGTACCGGTGGGATAAGGACAGGTGCTGTATATGTACAGCCCTGATGAATCAGGACTGCATGCCGCGCTGGGGGCATTCTTCCGGTATGGAAGGGGTTGCGTTATCAGCTCCCGGAAGGTCAATCTCCGGTATGTCCCCATCTCCATAGGTGCTGCTGTTCCGGCCCGGAAGTTCCATTGGTTCCATAGGTCTTTGGGTCTGTCCTGCATCCATGTTCCATCACCCTTTCGTAAACATGTTCTCCACATAGTTGCGCATTTCCTGGCGGCTTTCAATGGTCCTGGCCCCATCCACAATCCGCTCCTGTTCCGGTTTGCTCAGTCCGGCAAAGCGGTTCAGGGCATCGGAGTGCATGGCCAGTTCCATGGTAAAGCCGATGGGCAGTTCATCGTTGTTAATCTTATTTATCATGTTCATCACCTCACGGTTAGTATGGAACCGGGACAGCAAAAATATGCGCGTACATTATGATATGAATTCCTGTTTTCAAATACGACCCAGTGCATGACAGAAAGCCGTGACCACATACAGTCACGGCTTTATCAGGGTTTTCCTTATCAGGATTTATTTTCCTTATAAGAATTTACTTTTCTTTTGATGATTTAAAATGTTCCGGTTACCGAAGCGGGAATCGTGAAATCAACCGCCCCCATATAACCGGGAGCCACCTCATATTCTGCAAATGCTATCACAAGCTCGCCCCTGTCATTGAAATAGTAGCTCTCGTCTCCCGTCAGACCCTTGAAGTCATCCTCAGGCATCTCGGAATTGTAGAAATAAATGATATTGTCGTCAGCCGCCATCTGGTCGGTCATCTGCTGTTTGATGTTATTGCTGACAGCCTCCAGCATACCCGGCTTATCCTTAAGAAGTTCCTTGAGGGGGATTACATTGCCTGTGGATTTATCAATGGTAAATATCTTTACAAACTGGGTGCCGCTGGCCATGGTAAGGGTGGTGTCAATCCGGATGCACAGGTAGCGGTCCGTGTCGGTGACCACCTTGTAGCTGGAATCCAGTCCATAATGCCCCTGTCCGTTATCCTTGGCAACCTCCTCCTCATACATGGCAATCAGCTCATTGGCATAATCCTCAATGGACTTGTTGGCAGGGACCTGAGTGTCCTGTCCATTGTCCAGGGTGACCTGGGGGACCTTTATGTCTGCCTGTAAGTTTCCGCGGCTGTCCTCAAAGGTGCGGAAGGTAACCACTTTGGCGATGGAACCGATGAGGGGAATCTGTTCCATTGCATTGGCAGTGGTGGGGTTTAAATTGGCGAGTAGTGTTATGGTCAGCATGGCTGCAACGGCTGCGCCGCCTGTCTTCTTAAAAGATTTCATGATAATCACGCCTTTCTGTTCTTTTTTTGCCTGGGCAATGCCTGCTTTCATGCGCTGCCTGGCTTCTTCCGGTACGGGGATGTGTTCATATTCCTGCTTTAACATATCAATCTGTTTCGATTCGTCCTGTTTTAAATGTTCCTGCTTCATGGACATGGCTCCTTTCTAAGACTTATCCGGTATTTCCCTGTAATGCTCTGCCTCCAGGTTCAATCTGAGCTTTTTTAAGGACCTGTATAATCTGGCTTTTACTGTGTTTAAGTTGTCGCCTACAATATCCGCAATATCCTCCAGCTTTAAATCTTCAAAGTACCGCAGCAGGATTATGGTCCTGCTCTTGTCATCCAGCTGGTTTAATACAGTCCGCAGCTCCAGGTCCCGGTACTGGTCCTCCACCGGTATCTCCGGCAGTTCCTCTGTGGTTGTTTCCTTCTTTTTCCTGCGCAGCATATCCAGGGCGGTGTTGACTACGATCCTGTAAATCCATGTGGACAGGTAGTCTTTATTCCTGACCTTTCTGCAGTCCCTGATTGCCCGGTAGGCGCTTTCCTGGACCACATCCAGGGCATCATCTTCATTGCGCATATAGCTATATGCAAGGCGGTAATAACGCTCATAGTTATCAGTGAGGATCTGTTCCGTCTCCGCCGTATTGTTCTGAAAGCCCATGCAATGCATCCTCCTTTCATTTGGTTCTGTCTGTTAGACGTTTGAGGATTCCGTAAAGTTGCATCCATTTAAACATTTTATCGTAAGAAATCAGAAATGCAACATTCATTGTAATTTAATGTGAAAAATGCTATATTGTTAAAAGGAATCTTATGAAAGGTGTACGGTAGATGAGGGAAGATCATACAAAGGATATGGATTTAAATAAGGAAATGGAAGATATCCGCCAGGTACCCCTGGAGCCGGGGAACAGGACTGCTTCGGGAAAGGAAAGACCCAGGGAAAGGCCGGTCGGCGCTTCCTATACAGGCGGGACGCCGGCGCGGCGCAGCAGCGCGGGCGGTATGGATGAAGGCCCGGGCGGCATGCCAGGACGGCGCAGCAGCGCGGGCGGTATGGATGAAGGAATGGGCCGTGTGCCGGGACGGCGCAGCAGCGCGGGCGGTATGGATGAAGGAATGGGCCGTGTGCCGCGCCAGCGCAGCAGTGTGAATGTCACGGATGGCAGCGGGGCACAGGCCGGAACCCAGGGACATGGACGTTCCAGGGCAAAAGGAGGCAGGGGAGCAGAGGAGGTCCGCTCCAGGCAGGGAAGACCGGCCCAGGCAGGGGAAGCGGGCAGGAGACGGGAACCAGGGCTGACGGAAACCAGGACGCCCAAATCCAGGAATCAGCGGACCGGACCGCCGCCGCTTGAATCCGCGCCGCGTGAAGTCACGCTCCCCCCGGTTGACGGGCCAGGGGAATCCTACCCGCATCCGGCAGGAAAGGCAGCCCGGGGCAGCGGTGGCAGAAGGAAAGGTGTTCCTTTCATCGCACTCCTGCTTGTGCTGGTCCTTGGGATTGGCGCGGGCCTGGGCGGCGGTTATTATCTGTGGGGCTGGGAGAGGCCTTACACCATTGACCTGAAGTCAGTGGAGGTACCGGAATGGGTAAAACAGGAATTCATCAGGAAGAACATTTTCTCAAGGCCGGATGTGAGCCGGAAACGGATTAATAATATCGTAATCCACTATGTGGCCAATCCGGGAAGCACGGCAAAGAACAACAGGGATTATTTCGACAGCCTGGCGGACCAGGACCCGCAGAAGAGCGGTACATCCACCAGCAGCCACTTTGTGGTGGGCCTGGAGGGGGAGGTCATCCAGTGTATCCCGGTCACGGAAATCGCCTATGGCAATGCCCCGCGCAATGACGATACCATTTCCATTGAAGTCTGCCACCCGGATGAGACAGGCAGGTTTAATGACGCAACCTATGAATCCGTGGTGAACCTGACGGCCTGGCTGTGCAGGGAACTTAAACTGGGGTCAAAGGACGTGGTCCGCCACTATGACATCAATGGCAAGCTTTGCCCCAAGTACTATGTGGACAATGAAGATGCATGGGTACAGTTCAGAAAAGATGTGGATGCTGCCATGAAGGAGCTGTAGGAACGGCCCCAAACCGGATACCCGGCCGCCGGCAGGAGAGGACGGCCGCTGGAATACATAGGAATCAATACGGTTCAGGGCTTTCAGGAAATAGAAGGTTCATAATGGGAGGAACTCAGGCTTGCGTCCATGGAACATGGTATAATAGCGGAACCCGCACCTTAGGAGGAAGCGGCGGCATTCCTGGAACCCGTAGCCCAGATAGTCCGGGGTATGGGCATCTGAGCCGATGGTGATGATTTCGCCGCCCAGTTCCCGGTAGCGCTTTAATATCCTGCGGGAGGGATTGGGCTGTGCAAGGCCGTACCGGAGGCCCCCGGTATTGCACTCCAGCCCTTTGCCATGTTCGATAAGCTCCATGAGGATGGGGTCAATCCACTGGCTGAAGCGCTCATAAGAATAGGAAGCGTTCTGGTGAGGCGCGTAGCGGACAATGTAATCCAGGTGCCCAAAGGAATCAAACACATCATATAGGTTCCTGGCGCGCTCTAAGGATACCTTGAAAAATTCCTCCAGACCGCGCTCCTCGCCGTAATGCTCCCAGTAGCTTAGTTCATAGGGATCCATGCCGGAAACAAAGTGGCTGGAGCCAATGATGAAATCAAAGCTGGAGCCGTGTTCACGGATAAACTCATGGAGATATCCATCCAAATGGTTCTGAAGCCCAAGCTCCACCCCTATATTAATACGGATACGCCCCTCATATTCAGCCTGGAATGCCTTCATGGCAGAGAGGTAAGAGGGGATGTCCAGGTTAAAATCCGTGTCACAGAACCCCGAATCATAATCATGGTGGTCCGTGATGCAGATTTCCTTCATGCCAAGTTCCATGGCCTTTTCTATCTGCCTGCGCACAGGCGTATCTGAATCACCGGAAAATGCAGTATGCAGATGACAGTCGTTAATCATAAATGTTTCTCCTTGTGGTCAAATCATTCAACAGGTTCATTATAACAGAAAGTTCCCAAAATAGAAGCCAATAATAATAATAATTTAGATGTATAAAGGTGTGAAGATTTGTGGTATAATGAAGACTAAGCATTCATTTGGACATAATCACCAAGGGGATGAAAGAAATTTCCAGAAAAAGCCTGTCCTGCGAAAAATTGAAAAAAGGACTTGCCATTTCCAGAGAAATTGATTACAATGTAAGAAGGTTGATTATTATTTAACAATAATATAATTTTTAACAAACTAGGAGGAATTGAATCATGGCAGTAAAAGTAGCAATTAATGGTTTTGGACGTATTGGACGTCTGGCTTTCCGTCAGATGTTCGGAGCAGAAGGTTACGATGTAGTAGCAATCAATGACTTAACCGATCCTAAGATGTTAGCTCATCTCTTAAAGTATGATACAGCACAGGGCGGATACGCTGGTGTTTATGGACAGGGCCTTCATACTGTAGAGGCTGGTGAGGATTCCATCACTGTTGATGGCAAGAAGATTACCATCTACAAGGAGCCAAAGGCTGCTGACCTTCCATGGGGCCAGATTGGTGTTGACGTAGTTCTGGAGTGCACAGGCTTCTACTGCTCCAAGGACAAAGCACAGGCACACATCGATGCAGGCGCTAAGAAAGTTGTTATTTCTGCTCCAGCAGGCAATGACCTTCCTACTATCGTATACAGTGTTAACGAGAACGTACTGACAGCTGATGACAAGATTATCTCCGCTGCTTCCTGTACAACCAACTGCCTGGCTCCTATGGCTAAGGCACTGAATGATTACGCTCCTATCCAGAGCGGTATCATGTCCACCATCCACGCTTACACAGGCGATCAGATGATTCTGGACGGACCACACAGAAAAGGTGATTTAAGAAGGGCAAGAGCCGGCGCAGCCAACATCGTTCCTAACTCCACCGGCGCTGCTAAGGCTATCGGCCTGGTTATCCCAGAGCTGAACGGCAAGTTAATCGGTTCCGCACAGCGTGTTCCGGTACCGACCGGTTCCACCACAATCCTTACAGCTGTTGTTAAGAAGGCTGGCGTTACCAAGGAAGACATCAATGCCGCTATGAAGGCTGCTGCTTCTGAGTCCTTCGGATACAACGAGGATGCCATTGTTTCTTCCGACGTAATCGGTATGAGATTCGGCTCCCTGTTCGATGCAACCCAGACCATGGTAGCTCAGATTGCTGATGATCTGTATGAGGTTCAGGTTGTTTCATGGTATGACAACGAGAACTCCTACACAAGCCAGATGGTCAGGACCATTAAGTACTTTGCTGAGCTTGGCTAATTGAAGCAATAAGTTGACTCATGAGGGGTCCGGTCGTTTGGACCGGACCCTTTTTTGCGCAGGGGTTCCTGCATGGAATCTTAAGACTCTGAAAGGGGATTAATACAATGTTAAATAAGAAAACAGTAGATGATTTAAAGGATTTACAGGGCAAGAAGGTACTGGTGCGCTGCGATTTCAACGTGCCGTTAAAGGAAGGTGTCATCCAGAACTACAACCGTATCGACGGTGCCATCCCAACCATCAAGAAGCTTCTTGACCAGGGCGCAAAGGTTATCCTGTGTTCCCATCTGGGCAAGCCAAAGGGCGAGCCTGTACCTGAGATGAGTCTTGCACCGGTTGCCCCGGCCCTCAGCGAGAGACTGGGCGTTGAAGTTAAGTTTGTGGATGATGCCAAGGTTACCGGACCTGAGACACAGAAGGTTGCCGCTGAATTAAAGGACGGCGAGGTTCTTCTGCTTCAGAATACACGTTACAGGATTGAAGAGACCAAGTTCAAGGATGGCGATGCTGCTACGGAAGCCTATGCCAAGGAACTGGCTGACCTGTGCGACGGCATTTTTGTAAATGATGCATTCGGTACCGCCCACAGGGCGCACTGCTCCAATGTAGGTGTCACAAGATACACCAAGGAGAACGTGGTTGGCTACCTGATGGAGAAGGAGATTAAGTTCTTAGGACAGGCAGTTGAGAACCCGGTCCGCCCATTCGTGGCCATCTTAGGCGGCGCAAAGGTTTCTGACAAGATTAACGTAATCAACAACCTCCTTGACAAGGTTGACACCCTGATCATCGGCGGCGGCATGGCTTACACCTTTGCCAAGGCACAGGGCCAGGAAATCGGCAACTCCCTGTGTGAGGCTGATAAGCTGGATTATGCGCTTCAGATGGTTAAGAAGGCAGAGGAGAAGGGCGTTAAGCTGCTGCTCCCTGTTGACCATGTAGAGGGCAAGGAATTTTCCAACGACACAGAGCATAAGGTAGTGGATGTGATTGATGCCGGCTGGTCAGGATTTGATATCGGACCTAAGACAATTGCTCTTTACAAGGATGCATTAAAGGGCGCCAAGACCGTTGTATGGAACGGACCCATGGGCGTATTCGAATTCTCCAACTTTGCAGAAGGTACACTGGAAATCTGCCGTGCGGTTGCTGAACTGACAGATGCAACCACTGTCATCGGCGGCGGCGATTCCGTGAATGCTGTTAAGAGACTGGGCTTTGCCGACAAGATGACACACATTTCCACTGGCGGCGGCGCTTCCCTGGAATTCTTAGAGGGCAAGGAACTGCCAGGCGTTGCGGCAGCAGACAACAAATAACAGGACAGTTTATATGACAAAGCGCTTTTGCACATAAGTGCCTGAAGGACGGGCGCCAAGCGCTCAGTGTAAGGAGAGGGGAACCATCATGGCAAGAAAGAAAATTATCGCAGGCAACTGGAAGATGAACATGACACCATCAGAGGCAGTTGCCCTGGTTAATGAGTTAAAACCACTGGTAGCAAATGACGATGTGGACGTAGTATTCTGCGTACCCGCAATCGACATCATCCCGGCTATGGAAGCTGCCAGGGGAAGCAATATCTGCATCGGTGCGGAGAACATGTATTACGAGGAAAAGGGCGCTTACACAGGCGAGATTGCCCCTAACATGCTCACGGACGCAGGCGTAAAGTATGTAATCATCGGACATTCCGAGAGACGCGAATATTTTGCTGAGACAGACGAGACCGTGAATAAGAAGGTGCTGAAGGCATTTGAGCACGGCATCACCCCGATTGTCTGCTGCGGCGAGTCCTTAACCCAGAGGGAGCAGGGCATCACCATTGACTGGATCCGCCAGCAGATTAAGATTGCTTTCCTGAATGTAACGGCTGACCAGGCTAAGACTGCTGTCATCGCATATGAGCCAATCTGGGCAATCGGCACAGGCAAGGTAGCAACCACGGAGCAGGCTGAGGAAGTATGCGCAGCCATCCGCGTCTGCATCGGTGAGATTTATGACGGGGCCACGGCAGAAGCCATCCGTATCCAGTACGGCGGTTCTGTATCCGCATCCTCAGCGCCGGAGCTGTTCGCACAGGCCGACATTGACGGCGGTCTGGTAGGCGGCGCTTCCCTCAAACCGGATTTTGGGAAAATCGTGAACTACAATAAGTAATAAGCAAGCAATGTATTTGCCCTGCGGCCGGAGAAGCTGACTGCAGGGCATCATTCTCTTTGACAGCAATGAAAAAAAGGAGATTTTTAAATATGAGCAAGAGACCAACAGTATTAATGATACTTGACGGCTACGGCCTTAACAGCAACTGCGACCACAATGCTGTGTGCGAGGGTAGGACCCCTGTCATGGACCAGCTGATGAGCCAGTGCCCCTTTGTTAAGGGCGAGGCCAGCGGGATGGCAGTGGGACTTCCGGAAGGACAGATGGGCAACTCTGAGGTGGGCCATCTTAACATGGGGGCAGGCCGCATTGTTTACCAGGAACTGACCAGGATCACCAAGTCCATCCAGGACGGTGATTTTTTCCAGGTGCCTGAATTCCTTACCGCGGTGGAAAACTGCAAGAAGAACGGCACTGCCCTTCATATGTTCGGCCTTGTGTCCGACGGAGGTGTCCACAGCCACAACACCCATATCTACGGCCTTCTGGAACTGGCTAAGAGGAATGGCCTTGACAAGGTGTATGTACACTGTTTCCTTGACGGCCGCGACACCCCTCCGGAATCCGGCAAGGGATTCGTAGCTGATCTGGAAGCCAAGATGAAGGAAATCGGCGTGGGCGAAGTGGCATCCGTTATGGGACGTTACTATGCCATGGACCGTGACAAGAGATGGGACCGTGTGGAGCTGGCTTACAATGCGCTGACAAAGGGCGAGGGAAACCGGGCCGCAAGCGCTACCGGAGGAATCCAGGCATCCTATGATGATGGCAAGGCAGACGAGTTCGTGATACCTTTCGTGGTTGAAAAGGACGGTAAGCCAACCGCCACCATTAAGGACGGGGATTCCGTGATATTCTACAACTTCCGCCCGGACCGCGCAAGGGAAATCACCCGCGCATTCTGCGATACGTCCTTTGACGGTTTTGCAAGGGATAAGAAGCTGGACCTTGTGTTCGTATGCTTTACCGATTATGATGAAACCATTGAAAACAAGCTGGTTGCATTCAGGAAGGAGAGCATCACCAACACCTTCGGCGAATTCCTGGCAGCCCATGGCAAGACCCAGGTAAGGATTGCCGAGACTGAGAAGTATGCCCACGTTACCTTCTTCTTTAACGGCGGTGTGGAGGAACCTAACAAAGGCGAGGACCGTATTCTGGTTCCCTCACCAAAGGAAGTTGCCACCTACGACTTAAAGCCTGAGATGAGCGCCAACGGCGTGTGCGATAAGCTGGTGGAAGCCATCAGATTAGGCAAGTATGATGTAATCATCATCAACTTTGCCAACCCGGACATGGTTGGACATACAGGCGTGGAGGATGCTGCCATCAAGGCCATCGAGACAGTGGATGCCTGCGTGGGCCGTGCAGTGGATGCCATCAAGGAAGTGGACGGCGTCATGTTCATCTGTGCCGACCACGGCAACGCGGAGCAGCTGGTGGACTATGAAACAGGGGAGCCATTTACGGCCCACACCACCAACCCTGTCCCGTTCATCCTGGTGAATGCGGACCCAGCCTACAAGCTGCGCGAGGGAGGCGCCCTGTGCGATATCATCCCAACCCTCATTGAGCTGATGGGAATGGAGCAGCCTGTGGAGATGACAGGAAAGTCCCTGCTGGTGAAGTAAGGTTTGATTGGAGTTTAATGGATTGTAATGTATGAGAAGGCCGGGCGGCCGTGACTGCCCGGTCTTTTTTTGCGCCCCAATCACAAAATACACACACCAATCTAAAAATAGGGCACTTGTGCCGATACGCTCCCCTGCCATATAATGAGAGGAGGAGAAAACATCTGGAGGTGCCTGTCATATGAAACGGCTGGAAAAATTCTTTAATATGAAAATGATTCGGAACCGTATAATCGCCGTACAGCTGGGGGTCATCATTCCGGCTGTTATCCTGCTGGGGGTAATGATATACGGCATGACAAGCGCCATGCTCATAAAGACAAACTCGGAATCCTATCTAAAGGTCCTTGAATCAGCAGATATCATTTTGAGCCATTATCTGGATTCCTACCGTGACATTGCCAGGAACGTGCTGGCAGACCCGGTTCTTCAAAATGACCTTACGATAAGCAGCAATTCCCGGTCAGGTGGAAGACGGATAGAAGAGCGCCTGTTCGTGGATCTGGACAATGCGATGGAAAAGTATATCATGGGATTTTCCGGCGCCAGGTCCATCTATCTGTATGATTCCAGGGGAAGGCTGTTCTATCTGGATGATTCAGGTCAGGGCAGGTCTGCGGCAGACGCAGCGGACTATGGTGTTATCTCAGCCACGCCATGGTTTAAGAAGGCGGCGGCGCAAAAAGGATATGAGGGGTTCGCGGGCCGGAATGTAATTACCGGGAACAGGGAGCAGTTTTCCTGCATCAAGCTCCTTAAGAACCTCGATACCCAGGATGTGATTGGAATGATGATATTGAACTTTGACAAAGCGGCCTTAAAAGAGGTATTTCCCTCTTACCGCCCAGAGCAGGGCGCATATGCTGTGGTGGAACAACAGGAGGAGGGGGGATATGATGTGGTCCTGTCATCCGGCGCAGCCATGGAGGAGCAGGAGATTGCCCGCATACTGGTAAAGGGGGACCCGGACTATCATCTGTCCAGGTATGGCAGCTCGGAAATGGACTGGGAGCTGGTACACATGGTGCAGAACCGGAACCTGTTAAGTGAAGCAGGTAAGATACAGGGCATTATTATGAATGGGCTGGCGATAACCATTGTCCTTCTGCTGGTGCTGACGGTTCTTTTGTGTAACCGGATCACAAAGCCCCTTTACCAGCTGAGGGATGACATTGTACGTGTGGGGGAAGGGGAACGCTGCCTGGAAACAGATTTTCCGGATGACGAGATTGGCGCCATCGGCCAGGAATTCAGCCGTATGGTAAATGAAAAGCTTACCCTGGCCGACCAGGTCACACGGGTGGAGCTTAAGAATAAGGAGGCGGAACTGGAGCTGCTTCAGTCCAACATCAATCCCCACTTCCTGTATAATACCCTGGATTCCCTTTACTGGATGGCCATCCTCCATGAGGCCGAGGATGTGGCGGAGCTTACAAAGGCATTGAGCGATGTGTTTAAGATTGCCCTCAGCAAAGGGGAAAAGTTCATTCCCATACAGAAGGAGCTGGATTTTGTCAGAAGCTATCTCTATATCCAGAACATCCGTTTTGAAGGGAAGATCCATGTGGACATCCAGGCCGATGAAAGCCTGATGGGATATAAAGTCATAAAGCTGCTGCTTCAGCCATTTGTGGAAAATGCTGTTTACCATGGGCTGGAGCCTAAGCTGGGAAGCGGCACCGTTGTCATAAAGGTTTACAGGGAGCAGGATTTCCTGTGTTTTGAAGTGGCGGATGACGGGGTTGGCATGGATGTGGATGCTTCCCTTTCCAAAGGATACGCCCTGAGAAACAGTCTGGAACGCATCCGTCTTGTCTATGGTGATGATGCAAAGGTGGAATTTAAGAGCAGCCCCGGACAGGGGGTACAGGTGAAAATATCGTTGCGGGCGGGGGTAAAGGAATGATAAAAGTGGTTCTGATTGAAGATGAAAACGTAGTCTTAAAAGGCATGGCCATGGTATTGAAGCGGGAGCCGGATGTGGAACTGGCAGGCACGGCAGAAGATGGGAACCAGGGATTGGAGCTGATATACAGGGAACATCCCGATGTGGTCCTGACGGATATCCGCATGCCGGGACTGTCGGGCCTGGAGATGATAGAACAGGCCCAGATGCGTTTTCCGGACACGGTGTTCATCATATTCAGCGGATTTTGCGAGTTTAAATATGTCCAGCAGGCCATTGGCCTGGGCGTGCTTGCCTATCTGGAAAAGCCGGTGACGGTCAGCGATTTGCGGGGCGCCCTTAAAAAGGCCGCCAACCTGGTGGACTACAAGAAAAATTATATACGCATGAAGGAGCGCACCCAGCAGGTAAACCGGGTCATGGTGGAGCAGGCCCTGTACGACCTGATGAACCAGCCGTCCGCCATGGAAGCTGCAAACATGGAGCGGCTTCTGGAGGTGGGGGAATATCTTAGCTTTTCAACTGAGCTGGCCGTGTTATGCGCCGGGAAATTATCCTGGAAGGAGTCTGGCGTGGATGAATACCGGAAACTGATCAATGCAATGACATTTTCAATTGCAGGGAACCACAGCCTGGATATTTACACCCTGACCGTGGAGGAGCAGCTGTATTTTGTATACTTCAACCAGGAATGCCAGATATTTCCCTTTTATCAGGAGATATCCGGGCAAAGGCAGGCGCTGGAGGACCAGGGCATATCCTTTTATGGGGGAATCAGCAGCATACATCAGGGCATCTATGGGCTGAAGGACGCGTTTTCAGAGGCCAGGAGCGCCCAGAACTATGCGTGCTTCCTGGAAGCGGAGGAGATTGTGCGCAGCGAGGATGTGGAGTATCGGAACCATATTCCGGCGGAGATTACGGACAGCCAGTATTCCATGGAGTTTAATTTCCGTCTGCAGAATTACAGCCAGTTCAGGAAACAGGCCGGGGCATACCTGTCCTACCTGGCTAAGGCGGGAATCATGCCGGAGCTTCTGAGGAACGAATGCCTGGACCTGGTATACCTGGTACAAAAACTTTCGCTGGAATCCGGTGGTGTTGGGGAAGATAGGCTGCCCGTCATCAGCCACAGTGAAATCATGGACCTGGAATCCGCGGAGGAAATGACGGACTGGGCGCGCCGCATGACGGATCGTTTCCTGCTGGAGGTGGAGCAGGACCAGAATACGGAAAGGGAACACCCTGTAAGCGTGGTGAAAAAATACATAGACCAGCATTATGCTGAGAGCATCACGCTGGAAACCCTGGCGGACCAGGTCCATATGAACCCCACATATCTGAGCGTCCTGTTTAAAAAGGAAGAGGGGGTTGCCTACAGCCATTATCTGGCCCAGGTCCGCATCCGCCAGGCGGCAGGGCTGCTGGAAAAGGGGGAAAAGGCAAAGGATGTGTGCAGGAAGGTGGGATATTTCGACTACCGCTACTTTAACAAGCAGTTTAAAAAATATGTGGGCATGACACCGGACACCTATAAGCGTACAAAGATAGGGCTTGAATAAAAGAGATTCTTGAAAATGGCCCAACAATCCAAAATAAAGGCGGATTTAAAAAATTACCGGCTCACCTTACAATGGAACCATAAAACACAGAGGAGAGTCGGGACATGAAAATTCAAAACTTAGATTACACAGATGCAGGCTTAATGATGTCTGCCCTCAGGGAAACAGTGGATTATATCAGGAGCCGGACAAGAAAGGTACCTGAGATTGCCATGATCTTAGGTTCCGGGCTTGGGGATTACGCGTCCCAGCTGGAAAATGCCGATATCATTCCTTATGAGGACATCCCTAATTTCCCAAAACCGACGGTCAGCGGACACAGCGGCCGGTTATTCGTGGGGGAAATCGCAGGAAAATGCATTGCCGTGATGCAGGGAAGGAACCATTATTACGAGGGGTATGACACCCAGACAATCACTTATCTTGTCAGGGTACTGCGCATGCTGGGGGCAGGCAGCCTTATTCTCACCAATGCCTGCGGGGCCGTGAGCAGACATTTCGTCCCGGGGGACCTGATGATCATCGAGAATCATCTGGCACACTTCTGCCCGCCGCCCCTGAGGGGAGCACACCTGGAGGAACTGGGACCGAGATTTACCGATATGAGCAGGCCCTATGACCCGGAGTACATGGAACTGGCCCGCAGATGTGCAAAGGATATGGGAATCAGGATACAGCAGGGCGTGTACGGTTACTGGCCCGGCCCCACCTATGAGACTGCCGCGGAGGTCCGCGCATATGGAGTCCTGGGGGCCGACGTGGTGGGAATGTCCACCGTGGCGGAGGATATGGTGGCTGTCAACTGCGGAATGAGGGTATTGGGCATTTCGTGCATAACCAACATGACATGCATCCATTCCTCAGGTAAGACCAGCCACGATGAAGTCATCCAGGTCATGGAGCAGATATCTGAGAAGACCGTGAAATTGCTGAACCGGATTGTAGAGGAAATGTAGGCGCACAGGTGATAAGGAGGAGAAGGATAATGAGAAGCAGGCAGATGATTTCAGTGTTGTTGGCCGCAGTGATTGCACTTTCAAGCGTGGGATGTTCCGGCGCCCCCTCATCCGGGACCGGTTCTTCCGGCTCCGGCAGCCCTTCGGGGACAGAGGCCGGACAGACTGAACAGGGTGGACAGGCCGGACAGGATGGGGAAAAGGTAGGGAATGGTAAAACAGATACAAAGGAACGGACCATTACCTGGATGACCGTGCGTTCCTCATGGCCTGCCATGAACATGATTGCTGAAGATTATATGAAGGAAAACCCGGATGTAAAAGTGGAGTTTGAGGTGATTTCCGACCGTTCCACCTATAACCAGAAGCTGAAGATCCTGGCTGCCAGCAACGAACTGCCGGATCTGTTTGACAGCGAGGGGGATACCCTGCTCAGTGAGATTGCCTCTACCGGGGCCTTGGTGGATGTGGACGGCCTGTATAAAGACCTGGGCTATGACCGCATGATGAACATTGGGGAAAACTATGCGCGTCTGTCCGACGGTAAACTCTACAGCCTTGCATGGGAGAACAACATTGAATATTTCTGGTACCACAAGGATTTATTCAAAAAGGCCGGAATCCAGAAGACGCCGGAGACCTTTGATGAATTACTGGATACCTGCCAGCAGCTAAAGGATGCCGGGATCACACCCATCTCCACGTGGCCGGGCTGGGCCCTGTTACGCTGGATGGCTTTTATCCCCTACCGCCTGGAGGGCAATGATTACATTGAGAAGCTGAAGGTGGGGGAGGCGAAGATGGGTGACCCCGTGGGCATCCAGGCGGCCAATTTCTTCCAGAAGCTGGGTACGGAATATTTCCAGCCCGGTTGGTCCACCAGCGACTATACCAGCGCCCTTGAGAATTTCCTTTCAGGAAATGCTGCAATCTATTACATCGGTACCTGGCAGTTCAGCAGTTTCATGGATGAAAACAGGGAACTGAAAGACGATTACGCATATTTCTATATGCCTTCCATGGAAGGAGCGGTGAATGGCAGGACCGATATGTGGGCCAATGCAGGCACAGGCACGTCCATCAGTAAGGATAAATATGACGACCAGTTAAAGGATTTTATCAAATATGTGCTGGACAGTTATCCTGAAACTGCATTTTATAAGACCAGCGTCATGCCGCCCATGGATTTTGACACCACGCTGGGAACCTTCTCGGACTTTGACCAGAAGGTCATGGATGACTGCAACAACCTGACAGATTACGGATACAGCTGGGATGTGCGCATGGACTCTGCCACGGTTGAGGTGATGAATAAGGAGATTGTCAACCTGGGTATGGGCGCCATAACGCCTGAGGAATTTGCACAGCGCATTGACGCCGCTATTGCTGAAAATGCCCCCAAGTTCTTTCAATGACCTGGCAGACCTTAGGGCCTGTTTGAAAATTCATTCCCGCCATCTGCACGCCCCACTTCGCGGCATATTTGGTCCCAATTCGGTCAACGTAGCCCGCTACGCCTCCCTCATCGGGACCAAATCTCCCACAAAGTGGGACGCACAGCTGACGGAAAGCAATTTTCAAACACGCCCTAGAATGAGGAGGATTCCACATGTGTCTACACCGAAAACAGGATCCATACATTTTCCTTGCCCTGCCCCTCATCGTATATCTTGCAGTGGTCCTGATTCCCATATTTTCATCCATATATTACAGTGTCATGGACTGGAACGGTATTACGGAAATGAAGTTTGTGGGAATAAGGAACTACGCCAAGATGTTCAAGGACCCAAACCTGCCCACCTGCCTGTTTAACAGCCTGAAATATGCTGCCGTCGGCACCATATTCCAGGTGGGCGGAGGCCTTATCCTGGCCATCCTGGTCCAGCAGATACGCAAGGGACAGAATATCACCAGGGTAATCCTGTTTACCCCGGTGGTCATATCCGGTATGGCCATGAGCCAGACCTTTAAGAAATTATTAGCCATCAGCCCGGACGGCGTGGTCAATGCGTTTCTGGGAGCGGTCGGGTTGTCACATCTGAAAACCGCGTTCCTGGCAGACATGGACCTGACCTTGTGGGTGGTGGCAATCGCCGAGGCATACCGTTTCTGGGGACTGTACATGGTGGTGTTCCACTCAGCGTTTACCTCCATTGACAGCGAGGTCATTGAGGCGGCTTCCATTGATGGGGCCGGATACTGGAAGACACTGCTCTATGTCCGGCTGCCCCTGATCCGCCCGGTTATCATCAACTGTATCGTATTGGCGGTCATTGGCACCTTAAAGGCATTTGAAGGTCCGTTTGTCCTGACCAACGGAGGTCCGGGATATGCCAGCGAGCTGATGGCAACCTATATGTATAAGACGGCATTTAACAACATGGAATATGGATACGGCAGTGCGCTGAGCCTGATTATTGTAGTGGAATGTATTGCGATTTTCGGACTTATCAATGCCCTGACAAAGCGGAAGGAGTGAGAAGGAGCATGAAAAACATAAAATCCCTGAAACGGCTGCCCCTTTACTGCCTGATCCTGCTTGTGGCGGTTATACAGACTTATCCCATCCTGTGGATTTTCCTGTCCAGCATCAAGCCTTCACAGGAGCATCTGATGAACCCGCCCTATGCCCTGCCAACAGCGCCTACGCTTGCCAACTATGTAAGCCTTCTGGATTCCATGATACCCACCTATTTTAAGAACAGCGTGGTAGTGGCAGCCATAACCCTTACAGGAATCGTGGTGCTGGGGGCGCTGGCAGCATATCCTTTATCCAAAATGCAGTTTAGGGGACGTACCCTGGTGCGCAACTTCTTCATGCTGGGCATCATGATTCCCATTTTTGTATCCCTGGTCCCCATGTTCGGGCTATACAACAGGCTGGGGCTTAAGAATACATACTGGTCCCTGATAATACCCCAGGTAGGGTTTGCCATACCCATGGCCATGTACCTCTATATTGGCTTTTTGGACCAGATACCGGACGCCCTTATTGAGGCGGCCTATATGGACGGCGCCGGTTCCTTCCGTATATTCCTGGAAATCATTGTGCCCCTTCTGCATAATGCCATTGCAACCATTGCCATATTTGAGTTTGTATTTGTGTGGAACGAGTTTACATTCGCAAATACGTTCATCAGTACCAGCGCAATGAAAACAGTCCCGGTAGGACTGAATGATTTCATCAATAATTTCGGCCTGAGGGACTGGGGGCTTACCTTTGCGGCTGTATCCGTGACAGTACTGCCCACACTGATAGTATTCTTTATATTAAATAAGCAGGTAATGGCAGGAATGACTGCCGGAGCCGTGAAAAGTTAACTTTACATGAGAAAGGAAATAGCAGATGTCCAGTAAATTATATATACAGAACAGGATTTATAATGTAAATGACCGCCTGATTGCCCTTGATTTATACGAAAGAATCATTGATTGGATAGACAAGGGGCTTCTGGCTGATATGAAAGAGCCATACCTTCCTTTTAAGAGCACCAACAATACCAGCGTTGACCAGGAGGCGGGAATATTTGAAATGGATGTGCAGGCCCTGGCTGACTGCAGCGGGGTGGTGGGGTATTTTGACGGATGGACCTATGACCCGGGCTGTGGGTTTGAAATTGGCTGTGGGTACGCATGGGGATATCCGGTCAACATCATCTCCACGGATATTTTCACCAGTTCGGTGGGGGATTCACAGGATTTTTACCATGCAAGCAGACTGGTGGAGCATATTTCAAATTTTGCGGCTGTTTCGGATCTGAATCAGGAGATAACGGATTACAGGCAGAGGAACATGGATGTGCTGGAACGGGCCCTGACAGTTTTTAAAAACAATCTGATCCGCGATTTCGGGACGCCCAGACCGGCCCCTGTACCCATTCAGTCCTTGCCGGTGGAGTATGACTATTACCTGGATCCTAATTTTAAATATACGGAATCCGGACAGATGCTGCTTGAGAAAATCAAATCAGCAATCCAGGCAGCAGGAAAGACCTGTGTGACAGGGGACAACCAGGGCGATATAGAGGAGGATATTGACCGCCTGAGAAAAAGCGGCCAGGCCATCCTGCTATTTGATGCGGCGGAACCCAATATTGACTCAGCCGTCCTTGGGGGGATTGCATATGGAATCGGCCGGAAACCCATTGTATACTCCAGCAATAAGCAGCGGATCCATATGTCAGGCAGGTTTGTGTGCCAGCTTAACAGCATGAACTGTTATTCGGCTGAGAAGGTGGTGGAATCCTTGGAGGAACTTGTGAAGGTGATTGGGGAATAGTTGCGGGGAATCTACGTGATAGCTATGCGGATAGCCATGTGGATGGATATATTTCTGAAAAGACGGATTTCTGAAAAGACGGTCAGGTATTGCCTGGTCGTTTTTTTGTTATCATCGGTATGGTATCACTTTTAAAATCAGCGGTTATTAAAGTTGATTCTATCATTTGACTTCTATGATATACTTGATTTATAAAATATGCTTGTCTGAACTGCCGCTTAACCAGAAGCATGGAGACATCAAAAAAGAATGGGTCACTGATGATACAGCAGTTAGTATAGGATGATTCTATGGATGATAAAATAAAATCAATGATTGATGAATATATAGCCAAGGTAGAGGATGTATGCTGCAAACTACTGGAAGGAATAAACAGGCAGGAAAACCTGGAATTAAGAACGAAATGGGATTTCTTTGAATACAGGGGAAAAGTGCGTAAAACCGTGTTCATCATCGGTGGTACCACATACAGACTTCATGGGAACGGCTGCTTTGCTTTTGGCGATGGGCTGTATTTGGATTGGAATTTTGGTTACAGAAGCAGATGGTGCGGTATTGATCCCAGGATACTGGGGATGACCCTCAAGCAGGGAGGGAGCAGCCAAACGGAATATTTCGATGGCAAATTATTGGAAGAAGCTTGTGAGCTGGCTGTCATTGAAGGCGAAATGTTTAAAAAGAACGGACTCTATCATTATGCGGTGAATAAAAAGGATACATTTACGCCGGAGTTCCCAAAGGAATATGACACTTTGACAATAGAGTATTTTCGTGAAACGTGGATACTTCCAAGAAGTAAGATGACGGATAGGTTTTTGAGAAAAAGTAATTGGATTTGTAATCAGATATACGGCAATCAAAATAGATATGTTTTACGGTTCTTTCTAGGAGAAAACGAAATATATTCAGTTCCATATGATGACATGAACTATCCGGAGAATGCGGTTAAAATCATGACAGACACCATTCTCTGGAATTTGAAGAAGCAGGGATAGGGATTGTGCAGATTAAGGAGGGCTTTGCATATGTCCAGGGGGGATGACCAATATTATCGTGGTTATGAAGGTGAGCCGGAAATCGGGTTTTACACAATAAAGGAAAAAATAGTTATTTGGGCAGGCTTTTTTGACGATATAATGGAGCAGATGAAACCATCCCGGTATGGATGGACTGGAATTGCATACTACTATCATTTACATACCGGATGGTATGATGAAGACTTTTGGCAGATTCCAGACTTAGAAGAATGTCTGCGGCAGTTCGAAGGAATAAATATATCTGAATGCCGGTTTGAAGGGTCTAAAAATGTGTTAGCATCCATCCGGAGCATGCTTTCATTGGCCATACAGGAAAATGAAAACGTATGGATATCGGAGGGATGACAACCGATGAGCAGACCATGCACCACCAGGTTTTGCTGCAGGTTTATGACAATTGGTTAAGGAGGGACCGATGCCTATTACTGCAGGCATATTGTTGGCTGATGAATAGGAGGACTGTTCCATAGGTTATTAATTTCCTATGGAACGGTCCCTCTGATTATAGGCTTTAACCTGTTGGGTATGTCGGGGTTTTTCGCGTTTCAAAAAATGGAGACATACAAAACTGAAAACCCTCCGCTCTCCCTTAGCCTACCTGTAATGGGAAAAATAGTCAAACTGATTCAAAAGAATCGTAAGGCGAAGCCCGATAATACTGTCAAGATTAGAGAAGCTGACATGAATCAGGTTCTCTATTTTTGCAATCCTGGCATGGAGGGTGTTTACGTGGATGAATAATTTTTCACTTGTTATTTTATAGGAAAGCTCATTGGAGAAAAAGTATTCCAGGGTAATATATAAATCCGAGGAATGCTTTTTGTCGTAATCCACAATGGGCTTTAAATAGGAGTGATATAATTCATTGAGGTAGGCATCATTGATATTGCCGTTGCTGTCAGTGAACAGTTTGATGATTCCCAATTCCCCGTATACCAGGAGACACACATTCTCCTGTTTGTTTTTTGCGTAATTAATCGTAAAAGCAGCTTCATTAAAGGCCCTTCGCAGATCCCAGTAATGGTGGAGGTCACTGATACCCATAATGAAATGGGAAGTATTAAAATAGGTGGAAAGGGCATCGTATAACTGTGCGCCCATGGCCTTGATGGAAGGCACCTTGTCATCCATCAGGATGACCCACTGTTCCTTATATAAAAAGACCAGAAATTTATCATTGTATAGTTTGATATGTTTTAAATGGTTCATAAATCCGGTCAGCAGTTCCACATTGTTAAAGATATTTAAGTCCTTCCGGCTGTTAATTAAAAGCAGGTAATAGTTACCGCTGAGTTCTGTGTTCAGGCTCAGGCCAATCTGCTTTTTGCGGGCGCGGTCCTCATGGGACATATCCAGGAGACTTTCAAAAACAACACTTTTAAAATAATAATTTGATTTCTCGAATTCAGCGGTAATGCTGTTTTTCAAAGAATAGATGGATTCGATGGTCTCCAGCCGGCAGATTAACTCCGGGGGCAGTGTCTCTGCAAAAAAGCGGTATTTTACAATGATAAAAAACGCGGAGGTAAACTTTGAAATATGGGAGGGAATGATAAAATACTGATACTCCCTGTTAATGGCTGTGTCCTGGTATCTGTATCCATTCATTGTGACGCCGTTAAAGTTCTCACCAATGGGAATGCGGTGGTGCAGGGCGCTGATTCTCAGGTTATACAGTTCCGTGTTCCAGTTATTGTCGTTTGAGC
Organism: Enterocloster sp. OA13; assembly: GCF_022440595.1. Classification (NCBI taxonomy): domain Bacteria; kingdom Bacillati; phylum Bacillota; class Clostridia; order Lachnospirales; family Lachnospiraceae; genus Enterocloster; species Enterocloster sp. OA13. The sequence continues at coordinate 1,096,720 of NZ_JAKNTF010000001.1, forward strand.
TGTCCTGCAGCCGCAGGTTATAGTCCGCAATGGCGATGGTAATCTGTGTCAGGTTGTGTACGATTTCACACAGGCTGTTGAGGGTATAGTTTTTGGACAGGTAATTGATGATGGAATTCTGGAAATTCTGGTTCTCAACAAGATACTGCGTCTGATTGTTGATGACCAGATTCTGAATCAGGACAATCATGTCACGCCATGGAACATTGTCCTCTATAAATATAAGAGGAATGTGATAGTTCATCAATAAGTTTTTCTGTTCCGTGGTTATATATTCTTCATACAGCTTATGTGTGATGACACCTGAAATTTTTTTCTGGTGCAGGGTATTGATGAATTTCTCGGTGAGGCAGGTGCGCATAAAGCGGCTTATAATCAGGATATCACCTTCATGGAGCCAGTCGTCAATATCCTCCACATCCATGACGGTTGCGCTTTTTATGACACGCTGAAGTCCCTGTTCCGTTATGACCGTATCACAGGAATACATTTGTTTTGTATTGAGAAGATCCCTTATGGAAACTTCCTTAAAATCGTTGTGAAACGTATACTTTAATGAATTATCTCCCATCATATCCACCGCCTTATATGAGATTATATCATTGTTCCCTGAACATGCAAAGATGATAATTTAAACTTAAAGTGAAAAGGCCGAAAAATGAATTGGTTATACATACAAAAATAGAAGTATAATTTTGTATGTATACACAATAGAAAAAACAGTATTAACAGATTATACTTGTTTTAAAAATCAGACCTCCCAATGGGGCAGAACATGGAATCATCACATAGGAGAATCGATATGGAGAGCCAAGGCAACAGAACGTATACTTTAAAGGAGTTATGCAGATTTCTTATCCCGTCGGTTTTGGGAACGGTAATCTTTCTGCTTCCAATCCAGTGGCAGGGGAATATGACCATATTCATTGGCATCATTACGGATATGATGCAAAAGCTGTTAGCTCCTGTGATTACGGCTATGGTGGTAGCCGCCATTGTACTGTCGGCAGTATGCTCTACCGTCAGGCGTTTCCTGAAGCCGGCCTGTATTGTGGAAAGTGAACGCTGGAACAGCCTTTTTTCCTGTAATACGTTCTATTATGTATGCCGCCTCCTGGGAGCGGTATTCGCGGTCATGGTTTACTTTGGGGTTGGCTTTCATATTGTGATTTCACCGGATACAGGAGGGACCATGCTGAATCTGCTGAAGACCATTACCGTGTGGTTTATGGCAGCGGCATTTCTGATTCCGCTGCTGACGGATTTTGGGATTATGGACTATGTTGGCACGATGCTGCGCAAGGTGACCAGGCCGGTATTCCGTTTGCCGGGAAGGGCGGCGGTGGATCTGCTGGCCTCATGGCTGGGGAGCAATACAGTGGGAGCGGTCCTCACCATTAAGCAGTATGAGCGCGGATACTACACGGCCAGAGAGGCGGTTGTAATCGCGTGCTGCTTTTCTGCGGTATCCCTGCCCTTCAGCCTGGTGATTGCTGCCATGATTGGGGTGGATCATTTGTTTGTTCCCTTTTATCTCATTGTCACAATTACCGGAACTGTGAGCGCGGCAATTATGATTCGGATTCCGCCCCTTCGTCTGTATCCGGACGAGTTCTGCCCGGATGTGGGAAAACAGGTGAAAGAGGAAGAACTGGAAGGCTACACCATGCGCCAATGGGCCCTGAAGCTGGCGGTTGAGAAAGCGGCAAAGGGGCCTGGACTGAAACAGATCCTAATCAGCGGGCTGGACACATTTATGGGAATTGTGTTCCAGACAGCGCCTATCGTAATGGCCTTCGGTACCATAGCCTGTGTAGTGGAGGTTTATACTCCGGTGTTTAAATGGCTGTCTATTCCCTTTGGATTCTATCTGCAGTTACTTGGGATTGAGGATGCCTTTTCTGTGGCCCCTGCAGCCATCATAGGGTTTATCGATATGTTCCTTCCCTCCATTCTGCTGGCAGGAGTGGGGAGTTTAAAAACGAGGTTTGTATTGGGCGCATTGTCGCTGGTCCAGATTATATACATCACTGAAATCGGTTCTATCCTGATTTCCTCTAAGGTGCCAATCAGATTGAAGGATCTCTGCTATATATTCATAGAGAAGACAGTGCTGGCATTGCCAATCATCATTTTGCTGACCAAAATGTTCCGATTAGTTTAAGGCGGGGTTATTGTGGTGGAGGAATACCAGAAATGCGCCGCCCGGGAAATGAATCTGTATGGGATTATAAGATGGGACTGTTGCCTTGACAGTCTCATTTTTTTCGGATTCCCATATTGGTGATTCATACATTCTTTTAATCGTGACTTTGTGTATCCCGCCAATGTATTTCCGGGCCTGTTTCCACTAAAATAAAATCACGCAATACGGTAATGGTAAGTGCAAACAAAAAGAAGAGGAAGGTGAATTAAAAATGGGAGGAACCCAAAAGAAAAAAAAGGAAAGGAAGGGGCTGAATTCGTACGTTGTCGTATTTGCAGTCATAGTGCTGATGGCCCTTCTGACCTGGTTTATACCTGGCGGGGAATACGAATTGGACGAAGCGGGTTATGCAATTGCAGGAACGTACAAAGAACTGCCGGCCAATCCCCAGGGACTGTGGGATGTAATCACGGCACCAATCACGGGTATGGTTGGAAATGGAGCCGTCAGCGGAGCTATTTCCATTTCCCTTTACATCATGCTTTTCGGAAGTTTCCTGAAGATGATGGAAGAGACAGGTGTGATTGGATATGCGCTGACATCCGTGGCAAAGAAGTTTCAGGAAAAACCCTATGTTCTGATAACAATCTTGGTGTTTATCCTGTCATTCCTTGGCACATCCCAGGGAGCATATGAGGAATGTGCGATTTATGTATCCCTATTCCTGCCCATATTCCTGGCCCTGGGCATGGATACGATTACGGTTGTGATGATTTCCGTATTTGGTACCCAGATTGGCTGTGCGGCATCTGCAATCAACCCCTTTTCCACAGGTATTGCTTCGGATATTGCAGGAATATCCTTTGGAGACGGAATTATTCCCAGATTAATCCTATTCTTTGTACTGTCAGGTACGGTTGCGGCCCTAATCAGCCTATATGCAAAAAAGGTCCAGGCCAATCCGGAAAAATCCATACAGTTTTACCGACGGAAAGAGGATTTGGAAGCTTTTGTAAATTCTGAGGAAAACAGCGGCGCATCTGACAATGTAAAGCATATGAAAGGACTTTTAATTGTATTTATCCTAACCTTTGTCATCATGCTGCTGGCATTATTCCCATGGACTTCCATCAATGAGAATTTCACATTCTTTACATCCGTTGCAAAGTGGATCAATACAACCCCCATTATCAGCACTGTAATCGGAAGCAATGTGGTGGCATTCGGTGACTGGTACTTTACGGAACTGACAGCCCTTATGATGGTGATGTGTCTGATTGCAGGCTTTATGGCCGGATATGATTTGGACAGGATCATCAACATTATCATCAAAGGAGCAGCAGAGCTTGTGTCAACAGCCCTGATTGTCCCAATGGCGCGCGGCATACAGGTAATCATGACATCTGGAAATATCACATCCACCATCCTTCATGCAACAGAAGTGACGCTTGGCTCCCTGCCGGTGGTGATTTTCGTGTTCCTGGCATTTGTTATCTATCTGATATTTGCCTGCTTTCTTCCCAGCTCCACGGGACTTGCCGGAGCCACCATTTCGGTTATGGTGCCCCTTGGCACATTTGCAGGAGTACCGCCCTATGTGATGATAATCATCTATAACTTTGCTCTTGGCATTGCCAAGATGTTTACGCCAACCTCCATTGCGGTCATGACCTGTACGCAATACGCGAAGATTGATTATATGTCGTGGGTCAAAGCTGTCTGGAAACCGCTGGTTGTAATCTTTTTGGTGTGTCTGGCATTTGCACTGGGACTGACACTGATGGGGTAAGGCTTCATTGCCGGGAGGAAAGATATGAAGATATTGATTGCAGATTATGCAGAACTTTTAATGCCCGCACATGATTTGGAAACCCAAGTCTTAAAAGACGGGCTGGGAACAGATTGTGAGGTGGAGGTATACAGGTACGCGGATGAAAAGCGGGATGAATTTTATGGAAGGCTTTCAGGGACGGACGCCCTGCTCACCGGTTTTATTGAGATGGATGCAGAAGCCATGGACCATGCCCCCAACCTGAAGGTGATATCCATTAATGCAACCGGTTATGACAAGGTAGATCTGGCTGAGGCAAACCGCCGTCATATTGGAGTATGCCCGGTGGGGGAGTACTGTACCATTGACGTTGCGGAGCATACAATCTGCGTCATGCTTGCATTGATTAAAAATCTGAAACATTACATACACGCACTGGAGCGTGACCACAATTGGGACTATCAGATTGTGGAGCCTAATAAAAGAACCAAGAATATGACACTCGGCATCTTTGGCCTGGGAAAGATTGGAACAGCGGTTGCGCTGCGCGCACAGGCCCTGGGGATGCGTGTCATGGCCTATGACAGATACGTAAGTCCCACATACGCGGAAGACTTTGGGGTAAAGCTGGTGGATTGTCCGGAGGACATATATGAGGAGGCGGATGTAATCTCAAATCACATGAGCCTGACAGAGGGCAGCCACGATTTTTTCAACATGGATGCATTCCGCAGGATGAAAAGACATCCCTATTTTCTAAACGCGGGCCGGGGTGCTTCGGTGGTGGAAGAGGATTTGAAGCAGGCCCTTGATGAGGAGCTGATAAAAGGCGCGGCCCTTGACACCATCCGGGATGAGAGGCCGGAACATATCGCACGGAACCCACTCCTTGGAAGGGATGATGTCATCATGACGCCCCACACCGCGTTTTATTCCACCTCCTCGGTGGAAGACCTGGAACGGACGTCCGCAAAGAATATTGTGCACTATCTAAATGGAGATTTGGATAAAGTATTCAAACTGGTTACAAAGTGGTAGTTAACACTGAAAAAATACTGGATAAAAACTGAAAAAAGAGAAAGGAGACAAGAAAAAATGGCAATATCATTAAAAGGAAGAAACTTTTTTGCACTGGAGGATTTTACACCGGAGGAAATCCGCTACCTTCTGGACCTGGCAATCCGGCTGAAAAAGGAGAGCAGGGAACATATCAGACATCAGGACTATATTGGGGAGGACTTCCTGCTGTTGTTTGAGATGAACTCCACACGTACACGATGTGCATTTGAGACATCTGCAAATGATTTGGGGATGGGGACCACATTCTTATCCAATTCCCATTTTGGGAACACGGAAACCATCAAGGATTCCATGAGGGTATTTAGCGAGATGTACAGTGCCATTGGATATAGAGGGGCCAAACACAGCACACTGTTAGAGATGGCAAAAGACAGCACGATTCCTATTATCAATGGATACACAGACCATCAGCACCCCACTCAGATGCTGGCAGATGCCATGACCCTGGATGAAGTCTGGGGACGTGAAAATTATAAGGGAAAGACCTTGTGTTTTATCGGACGGGGCGGCGCCGTGAACTCCTTCTCATATGGTGTTATGTGTGCTATGCTGGGGATGAACTTTACTTACATTACGTCATACATAGAAATGGATGAGGCATTAGAGGGACTGACAGCGGCAGAGAGGGCTACCTTCCGCAGGTTTGTACCCGAGGGTGTGGTATCCCCTAATTGGAATACGAAAATGGAAGCCAGAAAACGTAAGATTGTGGAAGACTTGTTTGCAAAATACAGTCCTGAGTGTAAATTTATTGAAACTGATGATATCAACGCCATAAAGGGAGTGGACGTAATCACCACAGAAAACTGGGGATTCTTCACGGACCCTGTTGAGACATGGCTTCCTGGAATCGTACGTTTTCGTCCGTACCAGGTGAACAGGGAATTGTTGAAGCGCACAGAAAACCCGGATTGTTTTGTGATTCACATGCTGCCCTCCACCCATAATATGGACCATGCATCAGGCCAGAAGCTGCTGTCTGTTATCGAGGATCCGGATTTGCGGGAGTTCCTTAAGGGGGGGATGGAAGTGACGGACGAAGTCTTTGAGCAGAACGCGGCATATATTTTCCAGGAAGCAGGAAACAGAAAACATAGCATTAAGGCTGTTATAAAAGCAGTGTTAGGTGAGAGATAGAGGAGGAACCGGTTATGGATATATTAAAATATAGAGGATTGGATTACAGTGATTTTAGGGTACCGGGAGAATTTGAACCCCAGGAATATGTAATCCTGGGATGGCCGGCAATGGCAGAGTGCATTAAAGGATACAGTCTGCACAAAGCATTTGCCCAGTTAATCAAAATCATAGTGGAGCAGGCGGAAGGCGTGACCGTGTATGTAAACTGCCCGGATCAGGCGCGCGTGGAAAGCTGCAAAAAGGCATTGGCAGAGGAAGATGTGGATATTAATCAGGTGGTAATCACCACTTATCCGGACGGCAGCAACTGGACAAGGGATTACGGTCCTGACATACTGGTGGATGACAAAGGCCACCGTCTCCTGGCTAACCCAAGGTTTAACATGTACGGACAGAGCACGATTGACAGTGTGACTTCCACTCTCTGCGCAAAATTTGCTCCCCATCTTGCTCTTGAGATTGGCTGCAGGGATTTCCTCAATTCCACATTAATCACCGAAGGCGGGGACAAGGAATTTAACGGAAACGGTGTGTTGATGGCTTTGCGGGATACCGAAGTGACCAAGAGGAATCCCCACATGTCCACGGAAGAAGTAGAGGAGGAGTTAAAGCGGCTGTTTAACTTAAAGAAGGTGCTCTGGCTGGAGAAGGGTGTTTTTGACGATGAACTGACCACCTCGGGTGTGTTGGATTATGTGGACGGGGAACCGGTTTACCGCTCTTCTTCCGCCAACGGCCATATGGACGAGTTTGCCAGATTTGTGGGATCCAATACCATCCTCCTCACCGAAATCACAGACGAGGAGGCGGCTAAGCTGAATTCACACCGCATCACAAAAGAGCGCTGCGATGCCGCATACGAGGTTCTGAAAAATGCAACAGACGCAGAAGGCAATCCATATAAGATTGTGCGTATGCCTGCGCCGGAACCCTTCTACGTATATTCCAAACCGGGTGACTGGATTAATGATACATGGTCCTGCCGCTATGGGGAAGGAAATGACTTCCTGGATGACGGAACCCCCATGCCCACAGGAGATATGATTATGCAGCCCGCCTTAAGCTACGTTAATTTCCTAATCCTAAACAACATTGTGATTGCGCAGAATTACTGGGAAGAGGGCAGGCCGGAAAGCATCAGGGAACGGGATAAGAAGGCCCTTGCTGTCTTGCAGGAGGTATTTCCCGATAGGAAGATCGTGCCATTTATAAGTACTGCCCTGAATATCCGCGGCGGTGGTGTGCACTGCGCTACAAAGAATGTGGGAAAGGCATCCAAATAGGTTGAATGAGACAAAAGAGGTGAGACCATGTCAAAAATAGTAATCGCCCTGGGCGGGAACGCCCTTCAGTCCAAGAACAGTAAGCCGACTTCAGAGGGCCAGCTGGAGGTGGTAAGGCATACATGCGGGAGACTGGCTGAAATCAGTGCGCAGGGCTATGAGATGAGCATTGTCCATGGCAATGGACCACAGGTGGGAAGAATCCTTTTGGCCTTCGAGGCTGCTAAGGATGTGACGCCTGTCATGCCCTTTGATGTGTGCGGCGCTATGAGCCAGGGGTATATTGGATACCATATTCAACAGGCATTAAAGTATGCGCTCAGTGTCAGGAATAAGCATTGCCCGGTTGTGACCGTTGCCACGCAGATTGTGGTTGACAAAGACGATAAGGCATTTGAAAATCCTACAAAACCCATCGGCCCTTTTTACACAGAGGCAGAAGCAAAGAAGCTGATACAGGAAAAGGGATACGTCATGAAGGAGGATGCGGGAAGGGGATGGCGCAGGGTGGTTGCCTCCCCCGCTCCCCGCAAGATTATGGAGATAGATGCAATCAAGAACCTTTGGAAATCGACAATCGTGGTTTCCTGCGGAGGAGGCGGCATCCCGGTAGTGGAGAATCCTGACGGGACATTAGAAGGAGTGGCTGCCGTGATTGACAAGGATTTTGCGGCGGAACTACTGGCAGAGCAGGTGGATGCGGATATCATGATGATTCTGACCGAGGTGGAAAAGGTTGCTGTTAACTGGGGCCGGCCGGATCAGAGGAACCTTAACAACATGAGCCTGAAGGAGGCGGCCCGGTATGTGGAGGAAGGGCAGTTCGCCCCGGGCAGCATGCTTCCCAAGGTAGAGGCGTGTATGAAGTTTGTGCGCCAGAACCCGCAGAAAAAAGCCATCATCACCAGCCTGGATAAAGCATTGGAGGCCCTGGAAGGTAAGACCGGGACAGTGATTACGTTCGCGTAAGGTCATCAGGGTGTGATGAGATAGGCAGGATACATAAAAGTAATAAGAATAAGGCGCTCTAAGCCTGCCTGTGAGGTACAAAGGCCGTATCGCAGGGGTAGGTTTGGGACGCCTTTTTTGATGATGTTAAACAACCGCATGCCGGGCCTGGGCTGATACCATTTCATCTGTCTGTCCATTGCTGTTTTCAACGGCGCCCTTCCCTGTATCCGCCGCCAGTTTTTTCGCTGTTTTTTCCACCGCTTTCCCCGCCGCCTTCTCCGGTATACTTCCTGACAGCTTAATCGCCGCCTTGGAACAGGCCGGGCCTACCATTTCATAGAGCAGGCCGCTGGACAGGATGATGGTGGACAGCATGAGGCCGCTTTCAGTTGGCAGCATGCGCTGGCCCAGGACAGCCAGGCCGATGGAAACGCCTGCCTGGGGAATCAGGGCCAGGCCGAAGTAACGGCGGATTTCCGGTGATGCGTGGATGATGGCGGCGCCCATGCTGGAGCCTGCGTATTTGCCTGCAATCCGCACCAGGAAATAGATGACCCCGATGACGCCGGCAGCAGCCAGGCTGGGGATGGCCAGCCGCATGCCGGAAAGCACGAAGAACATCACCAGCAGCGGAGGCGTAAACTGGTTCAGCTGCTTAAACAGATGTTTGTTGCCGCTGGCATTGACATATGCCGTGCCGGAGGCCATGCAGGCCAGGAGGGGGGATACGTTCATGGAAGTGCATATGCCGGCCACGCCCATGATGGTGACACAGGCCAGGACAAGGCTGTGGTCCTTACTGCGCCGTTTGTGTATGAGCCTGCTGAGCATGATGCCGGATACAGCGCCAATGGCCAGGGCGGCCACATTGAACAGCACGGGCAATGCAATCTGTGATACCGTGACAGAACCGGTTCCGGAGTTGGCCTGCACAAAGGCAGCGCAGACGCTGAAAGCCACCAGGGCCACTGCGTCGTCCAGGGCAACCACCTGTAGGATGGTGTCGATGAACGGACCCTTTGCCTTGTACTGGCGGATGGTCATGATGGTGGAGGCCGGAGCGGTGGCGCAGCCAATGGCCCCAAGGAGCAGGCTGAAGGACAGGGACAGGCCTAAAAGCAGCATGGCAGTGGTGATGAACACGCCTGCTGTCAGGGATTCAAACAGGGTCAGTATGACCATGTTCTTTCCGTTGGCTTTCAGGGATGAAAGCTTGAAGTATTTGCCCACCCCAAAGGCGATGAAGGCCAGGGCCAGGTCCGTGACAAAATCCATCTGGCCGATATATTCAGAAGGAACCAGATTCAGGCACCATGGCCCGATGATGACTCCTGCAATAATATAACCCGTAACGTTGGGCAGGTGAAGCCTCTTTGTGATGCGTGTAAGCAGAAAGCCGGATGCCAGCATGATTGCGATACTGAGTATGATTCCTGCTGCTCCCAGATTTGATAAAAACAGTGCCATATGGAACACTCCTTTCTGCGGACAGGGCATAAGGAATTACCCTGTTCCTTTTTTGTTTTGCTTGATTATAGTAGCATTTGGTGATAAAATCAAATGATATTAATTAACTGGTATATAAAATTTATTTATATTGTGAAGGAGATGGTATCGTGTTCGATGCAAAGGTGAAAACCCTGCTGTCCGTCATCGAGACAGGAAGCTATACAAAAGCAGCAGAAAAGCTGAATCTGACCCAGCCCGCGGTAAGCCATCAGATACGGATGCTGGAGAATGAATTCGACATAAAAATCTTTTATAGGGATAAAAACAAGCTGAAACTGACACCTCAGGGCAAGATTCTGGTACAGTATGCACGCAGGGCAGCAGCTGTGTATGCCAATGCATGCCAGGCCATCGAGGACAGCAAATCGGAGACCAGACACCTGAACGTGGGGATTACCCCCACGGCAGGGGAGACCATCATCCCCCAGGTACTGGCTACGCTCTGCAACGAGAACCCGGGCATCCATATAAATATCGGTGTGAATACCATTCAAAAAATTTATACCCGGCTCAAGGCATATGAGCTTGACTTTGCCGTGGTGGAAGGCGCTGTGCCGGACGCGGCCCTGGTGACCACCACCCTGGATACGGATTATCTGTGCCTGGCCGTATCCCCTATCCACAGGCTGGCCAGGGCCAAGACTGTCTCCATCCGTGAAATCCGCCATGAGAAGCTGATTTTAAGAAGCCAGAGTGCGGGTACCAGGCAGCTGTTTGAAAAGCATCTTGGGGCCAGGAACCTGAGCCTCTCTGAATTTAATGTTATGATGGAACTGGATAATGTGTCCATGATTAAGGAACTGGTCAGCATGGACCTGGGGATAACAATCATCGCAAAAAGCGCGTGCCGTGAGGAACTGGCAAGCGGCCGCCTGTCCATCATCCCCATTGAGAATTCTACCATGGTCCGGCAGATTGACATGGTCTACCAGAAGGATTTCATCCACCCGGAACTTATAGAGAACATACGCAGGATATATGAAGAGCTGAAGGCAAAATAGCCCTTCCATTTTTATGGGAAATAGGATAGAATGGATGATAGTGATTTGCTGAAAATGATTTAACAGGAGTAATGTGATTGTGAGTGGAAAAAAAGGCATGAGGACAGGGAAACTGCTTAGGAGTTTCCTTCCCTATTATGGAAGGTATAAAAAAATATTGGTTTTCGACCTGGTGTGCGCGGCCCTGACCACACTGGGGGAGCTGGTGTTGCCTCTGATGCTGCGCTATATCACCAATCAGGGGATGCAGGACCTGGCGGCCCTGACCACAGGGATTGTGGTCAGGATAGGAATGCTTTACCTGGTCCTGCGTATCATTGATTCCCTGGCGGCTTACTATATGGCTTACACCGGCCATGTGATGGGCGTGTATATTGAGACGGACATGCGTCAGGATGCATTTGAACATCTTCAGATGCTTTCGGACAGTTATTACAGCAACACGAAGGTGGGGCAGATCATGTCCCGTATAACCAGCGATCTTTTTGATGTCACGGAATTCGCCCACCACTGTCCTGAGGAGTTTTTTATCGCGGCCCTGAAGACAGTGGTTTCATTCATCATACTTTCAGGCATTAACCTGGAACTTACCTTGCTGATATTTGTACTGATACCGGTTATGATCGTGTCCTGCACATGGTTCAACATGAAGGTGAAAGAGGCATTCCGCAGGCAGCGCAACCAGATTGGCGAGCTTAATGCCCAGATTGAGGATACCCTTCTTGGCAACCGGGTGGTCAGGGCATTTGCCAACGAGCCGGTGGAGATTGAGAAGTTTGGAAAAGGCAATGAAGCCTTCATGAATATTAAGAAATACACCTACCGTTACATGGCTGCGTTCCAGATTACAACCAGGTCCTTTGACGGGCTGATGTATGTGGTTGTCATTGTGGCCGGGGGCATTTTCATGATACAGGGTAAGGTGGAGCCGGGGGATCTCGTGGCTTATACCATGTATGTGACCACCCTGCTGACCACCATCCGCAGGATTATTGAATTTGCCGAGCAGTTCCAGAGAGGAATGACGGGGATTGAACGTTTCCAGGAAATCATGGACGTTGTGCCGGATATCAGGGACAGGAAGGATGCCGGGAACCTGGAAGGAATCAAAGGCGCCATTACCTTTGACCATGTAAGCTTTGAGTATCCGGACGACCATGTGCCGGTTTTGGAAGACATCAACCTGCTTGTGAAGCCCGGGGAGCGCATTGCGCTTGTGGGGCCTTCGGGAGGCGGCAAGACAACGCTCTGCAACCTTCTGCCCAGGTTTTATGATACCACAACGGGGAGCATTTCCATTGACGGACATGATATCCGGGGCGTAACCCTGAAAAGCCTGCGCTCCAACATCGGTGTGGTCCAGCAGGATGTGTATCTGTTTTCAGGGTCTGTTTTTGAGAATATCAGCTATGGACGGCCGGGGGCAACCAGGCAGGAAGTGGTGGAGGCAGCCAAGCTGGCTGGCGCCCATGAATTCATATCAGAGCTTCAGGACGGGTATGACACCTATGTGGGTGAGCGCGGTGTTAAGCTGTCAGGAGGACAGAAGCAGCGCATCAGTATTGCCAGGGTATTCCTTAAGAACCCGGCCATCCTGATCCTGGACGAGGCAACCTCGGCCCTTGACAATGAAAGTGAATACCTGGTGTCCCAGTCCCTGGAGAAGCTGGCCAAGGGCCGTACGACCATTACCATAGCACACCGTCTTACCACCATACAGGGGGCGGACAGGATTCTTGTGCTGTCCGGCAGCAGGATTGTGGAGGAGGGGAACCATGAGGAACTTCTCTCCAAAAAGGGGATGTACTATCAGCTGTATACAACAGCCAACCGTTTGAACCAGGGAATTGCATAGAGGAGATTTTAAGGAGAATTCATTATATGAAGATAGCTATTGTTGCTGACAGCAACAGCGGGATTACGCAGGATGAGGCAAAGGAACTGGGGGTATCCGTCCTCCCCATGCCTTTTATGATTGACGGGACTGTTTATTATGAGGGAATTGACTTAAGTCATGAGGAGTTTTACAAAAAGATGGAGGAAGGGGCTGACATCACCACCTCACAGCCATCCCCCAAGGATGTGCTGGAATGCTGGGACTCCCTTTTGGAGGAATATGACCAGGTTGTCTATATTCCCATGTCCAGCGGGCTCAGCGGCTCCTGCCAGACCGCCCTTATGCTGGCAGAGGATTACGACGGAAGGGTGCAGGTGGTGAATAACCAGCGCATTTCCGTAACCCAGCGCCAGTCTGCCCTGGATGCCAAGGACCTGGCGGCAAAAGGATACTGTGCAGAAGAGATAAAGGATATATTGGAAGCAACCAGGTTTGACAGCATCATCTATATTACGGTGGATACCCTTAAGTACCTGAAGAAGGGAGGCAGGATCACGCCTGCGGCTGCTGCCCTTGGCACCTTGTTGAAAATTAAGCCGGTGCTGACCATAGAAGGGGAGAAGCTGGATGCATTTTCAAAGGCAAGGACCATGAAGCAGGCGAGGCAGACCATGCTGACGGCCCTGGCCCATGACCTGGAGGAGCGTTTGGGCGACAAGGATGCAGGGCATACCTATCTTCAGATTGCCCATACCTGCAATGAGGAAGCGGCGGAGGAACTGGCGGAAACGGTAAAGGAACTGTATCCCCTGGCGCCGGTGTTTGCGGCCCCTCTTTCACTGAGCATTGGCTGTCATATCGGGCCGGGAGCCCTTGCGGTTGCCTGTACCAAAAAGTTAAAGGAGCTGGAGTAATTGCCCAAGGAAAAATTCATGGATAGACTTCGCACCTATGGCATGAGCATAAAGGTGCCGCTGGCCGGACTTGTGATTGCAGTGGCCATCCTGCCCCTGTTCCTTCAGGCCGCTGTCATGCTGGGGTCTTTTAACCAGGGACAGCTGGACGCCAGGACCATAGAGATACAGAACCAGTGCGTCATCCTGAGTAATAAGATGACCAGGTCCGGCTACATGACTGCGGAGAAGAAGAACGCCACGGGATTGGACAGCCAGATGCAGGCCATTGCAGATGTATATAATGGAAGGATTGTCATTGTGAACACCAACTTCCGTGTGGTCACGGATACCTTTAACCTGGCAACCGGCAAGTATTATATATCAGAGGAAGTCATCAAGTGCTTTAAAGGGGAGAACAGCAGCCATTATAACAGGGACATGCAGTATCTGGCCCAGACCATACCCATATCTGACCCGGCCAATGAAAAGAGCATTAACGGAGTGATTGTGGTCACCGCCTCCACGGAGAATATCCTGTCCCTGACAGATAAGGCCATGGGCAAATCCAACCTGTTCCTGGTATGCATGTGCCTGGTGCTGGCCGTGCTGGCAGCGGCTGCGGTCCATATCATCATGCGGCCCTTTAAGAAACTGCAGATGTCCTTTGACCGGGTGGCCCAGGGAGACCTGGACGCGGATATCTCTGAGGATACCTACAGGGAGACAAGGCAGTTATCCCTTTCCGTGCAGAAATCCCTGAGCAAGCTGAAGGCAGTGGACCAGTCCAGACAGGAGTTTGTATCCAATGTGTCCCATGAGCTGAAGACGCCCATTACCTCCATCCGCGTGCTTGCGGATTCCCTGATGGGGATGGAGGAGGCTCCGGTGGAATTATACCGCGAATTCATGACTGACATATCCGACGAGATAGACCGGGAGAACCAGATCATTGAGGATCTCCTGATGCTGGTGAAGATGGATAAGTCGGCAGAAAGCCAGATGAATATCGGGCAGGTGAACATCAACGCGGAACTGGAGCTTATATTAAAACGCCTGCGTCCCATTGCAAAGCGGGGGAACGTGGAACTTGTGCTGGAAAGCATACGCGAGGTGACGGCGGATGTGGATAAGGTGAAGATATCCCTTGCCATCACGAACCTTGTGGAAAATGCCATCAAATATAACCGGGATTCCGGTATGGTAAGGGTCACGCTGGACGCGGACCACAAGTATTTTTATGTGAAGGTGGCGGATACGGGAATCGGTATACCGGAGGACGCCCTGGAGCATATATTCGAACGCTTTTTCCGTGTGGATAAAGCGCGTTCCAGGGAGGTGGGAGGCACCGGACTGGGCCTTGCCATTGCCAAGAATGTAATCCAGATGCATCATGGCATTATCGATGTGGAAAGCACGCCTGGAGAGGGCACTACCTTCAGCATGAGGGTTCCCCTGACCTATGTGCCGAGACAGGAGGTGAAGTCATGATCAGGACGGGATTAAGGAAAATGCTTCTGTTTTGGGTATTTTTAATCATGTCTTCATGGGCGTTCATGGGCTGCAGCAGGGATGAGACACCTACGGCTGCGCCGGAGGAAGGCACCTACCTGGTTTATTACCTGAATTCAGCGATTACAAAGCTGGTACCCAGGTCATATGAGGCTGTTTCAACCAATCAGGAGGCCCTTGTGGCGGAACTGATGGACCAGTTCATCCATGTTCCCAAGGATCTGGACTGTCAGCCAGGTATCACGGATAAGGTGACATTTCAGGGAAGCCGTCAGGAAGAGCAGGTCCTGTACCTGTATTTTGATGTGAACTACACGGCCATGAAGCCTGAGCGGGAAATACTCTGCCGGGCAGCCCTGACCAGGATGATGACCCAGATCCAGGGGGTTGACTATATCAGCATATACTGCGGGGACCAGCCGCTGATGGACCGCCAGGGCAATCCGGTGGGGGTACTGACATCTGGTGATTTCATCATGAATACCAGCAATGTAAATGCATACGAGAAGACGGAGCTGACCCTTTATTTTGCGGATGAAGCCGGCGCCAGCCTGGTGGAGGAAAAACGTGAGGTGGTCCATAATATCAACACCTCCCTGGAACAGCTCATTGTGGAACAGCTCATTGCAGGGCCCGGACAGGAGGGCCATTACCCCACCCTTCCGGCGGACTGCAAGATACTGAGCCTGTCCGTGACGGACAATGTGTGCTATATCAACTTTGACTCGGCATTCCTTGCAACCACGCTTCCGGTCAGTGAATATGTGCCTATCTATTCCATTGTGGATTCCCTTTCAGAGATGACATCGGTGACCAAGGTACAGATTCTGGTGAACGGTTCGCAGAATGTGATGTTCAGGGATGTGATTTCCCTCAATACCGCCTTTGAGAGAAGCCAGGAGTATATCGAAGGCGCGCAGTAGGGAATGCTGCGGATCCATTCCCGCCGCGTGGTGCGTTTGAAACTGAATTGAAAGGAAAAACTTAATATGAAAAGACCGCTTATTGTATTGGCAGCTGGTTTTGTACTTGGAGAGGTGCTTGCCCTGCAAGGTCAAAAAGCGGTGTCCCAGGGGCTTTTGTGGTGGCTGTATGCCGCCGCAGGGCTTTTTGGGGTGTGGTCATACCGGATGTTGTTCCCACCATCCGGCGGAAAAAGACAGGGCAGCAGTGCTGGAAAAACAGCGCTTCTGCTCTTTTTTGTGCTGGCAGCCGGAGGGTGTGCCGGGTATGCCAGAGGTGCATGGGAAAGGGACAGGCTGGACCGTGAAGAAGTATCAGCCGGGGAATTTGCAGGCGCCAGGGCCGTTGTTCAGGGAACGATAGGGAAGGCAGAACCTGGGGAAGGCAGTTTATCCCTTGTACTGGAGGCGGTCAAGGCCCGGGTGGGGAAGGTTGGCAGGGAATATGACCGGGTGATTGTTTATGTGAAAGATGAAGGGGATGGCGGGCTGCCGCGTCTGTTTCCCGGGATGGCGGTTGAGATAAGAGGCAAGCTGGAGGCAATAGAGAGGCCCAGGAACCCAGGGGAATTTGATTTTCGCAGGTATTACCGTTCCAAAGGCGCTGCATGCAGGATGTTTGGGGAGCAATTAAAGGTCACAGGAGAAGAGTACATTCCTTACCAGACCTTTCTTATGAAGTTCAGATCAGGATGCGCCGGGATACTTGACAGAATCTGCCCGGCACAGGACAGCGCGGTGTTCAAGGCAGTACTTCTCGGGGACACATCCGGCATGGAACCGGAGGTGCGCTCCATGTACCAGCGTCATGGGATTTCCCATCTTTTGGCGGTCAGCGGCCAGCACCTGGCCATTATAGGGGGAGGAATCTATCTTATCATGCGCCGTCTGGGGCTGGGCTTTGGCCGTGCCGGGATGATGGGGGCGATGTTCGTCATAAGCTATGGAATCATGACAGGAAGTTCCGGCTCTGCCATCCGGGCTGTAATCATGACCATGTGTCTGTGGCTGGCAGCGTATGGGGGAAGAAGTTACGATACTTTGTCCGCCCTGGGGCTTGCAGCAATCATCCTTTTGTGGAAATCCCCGTATCTGCTGTTTGCCAGCGGTTTCCAGCTGTCTTTTGGCGCGGTATCTGCCATCGGGGGTCTGGGCGGCTGGCTCAGGTCTGGTTTTCATATGGAAAAAGGATGGAGGAACACAATCCTGATGAGCCTGTGCGTCCAGATTGTCATAACGCCTGTGGTGCTTTACCATTATTACCAGCATCCCTTGTACGGCATTTTCATGAATCTTCTGGTGATACCGCTTATAGCCATACTCATGTATTCGGGGATTCTGGGAATCTTTCTGGGAAGTTTCTGGCTGAAGGGAGGAATCATCGCAGTCGGGGCAGGGCACTATGTGCTGTGTTTTTATGAGTGGCTGTGCAGGCAGGCGGAACGCCTGCCGGGATACTGTCTTGTGATGGGGAGGCCGTCCTGGATTCAGATAGTCCTGTATGGAGCCGGGATGGCCGGGGCGCTGTATGGGATCCGGCGGTTGGGGGGCGAGGAACATGGGGATGGGATGGATGATGGTATAATGGATGGCAAAAATGAGGGGAGAAGGGATGGAATAGTAGGTAACGTAAGGGATGGCACAGACGATAGAATAAAAGATGGCGTAAACAATAGCAATAGGGACAAGGTTGGTGGTGGAAAGTGCAGGTACCATATATCCAGGTTCCCTATAGCGGTAACTGCATGTCTGTATGGCCTTTTCTTTTTAATCCTGCTTCCTGTACCGGGAAAGGGGTTAGAGGTAATAATGCTGGATGTGGGGCAGGGAGACGGAATCGTGATGCGTACGGAAGCATTTACCATACTGGTAGACGGCGGAAGCAGCAGTGACAAAAGCCTGGGGGAGAAAACACTGGAACCATGTCTTAAAAGTATGGGTGTGGATACGGTTGATTTTGCTGTGGTGAGCCATGGGGATAGTGACCATATAAGCGGTCTGCTGTATCTTATGGAACACTCAGAGGACATCAGGGTCAGGAACCTGATACTTCCCATGCCTGGCCGGGGTCAGGAGATATATGATGAATTGGAGCAGGCAGCGGAGGCTGCGGGCGGAAAAGTTTTCTACTTGGCACCATCGGATTGCATACAGGCAGGCGGCCTTTATCTGACCTGTCTGTATGCAGGGGGAGAACCGCCGCCGTCAGATGACCGCAACGCCCATTCACTGGTACTGTGTGCGGATTATAAAGGCTTCCATATGCTTTTTACCGGGGATATGGGGACGGAGCAGGAAAAGGGAATGCTGAAACTGGCAGAAAAGGAGGGAAGCCTTCAGCAGGAACATCTAAGCCATGTACAGGTGCTGAAAATGGCCCATCATGGTTCCAATACGTCCTCTGGCGAGGAATTCCTGGACTATTTGAATCCGGACCTGGCGCTTGTCTCATATGGGAAGGGCAATTCTTATGGTCATCCGTCCCCTGAAGTGATGGAACGGATGAAAAAATGCCGTATCCCTGTGATGGAGACAGGATACGGCGGCGCAGTCATATTGCGGACGGATGGGAAAACGCTCAGGTGTGGATACTTTATGGATGGCAGGAGATAGACAGCCGGCTGTTTATGCAAAGAAGTATCGGCAGAGGTGGCGTTTGGGATTTCACTCCGTATCCTCCTGATGCGTGTCTGACCGTTTATTTCCACTGATTCGGGCTGCGCAGTATTTTTTCCAGAAGGGCATTGCATCCAGTGGTGATGTCATTCCAGGTGGTTTCAAAATCACCTGTATACCAGGGGTCCGCCACATCCCTGCTGCTGCCGGCAAATTCCAGTAACTTATGGATTTTGTTATCCGGGTCGCCTCCGGTGATGCGTGTCATGTTGCGGATGTTCCAGTCATCCATTCCAATCAGATAATCAAATGTCCCATAGTCCCTGGGTTTCATCTGTTTGGCCTGATGGCCCTGACAGCTGATGCCTGCCTGGCGCAGTTTTTCCCGGGTGCCCTGGTGGGCGCTGTTTCCAATCTCCTCTGTGGAGGTGGCGGCTGAATCGAGGAAAAACATGTCCTCCAGTCCTTTTTTGTGGACCAGGTCCTGGAAATAGTAGAGGGCCATGGGGCTTCTGCATATGTTGCCATGGCAGATAAATAGTATTTTTATCATCTTGATTATATCCCTTCATAAGCCTTCAAACCTTGATATTACGGGCTGTCCGGCGCTTTTTTCATTTTTCGTGTTTTGCTCCAAACCTACTCTAATCTTTGTAAATCTACGCAAATTCACAGGGGAATGGTGTAGTAAAAGTGATATTCAAATCACTTCTCAATGCTGATCGTGGTTCAGTCTTACCCTTGTATACAATTCATAATCACGCTTACCATCATTTCTTTCTCCTCTGGGTTGGATTCTGCAATCATAATTGTAAGAGCCACAAGAGTGTGGTCATCTATCAATTTTTCTCCATTTTTGAATAGCACATTATTTTTGTCCAAAAAGTAAAGAAATATTGTGGCTGCTATTCTTTTATTACCGTCGGAAAAGCTGTGATTTTTCGTTACAAAGTATAGAAGATTTGCAGCTTTTTCTTCAAGCGTTGGATACACATCTTCACCGGAAAAGCTTTGATAAATTGCTCCAATGCTCCCCTTAAAAGAATCATCTTTTTCATTTCCAAAAAGAGAACTGCTGTCGCCAAATTTCATACTGCTAATTACATCTCTGCATTCTTCATAAGTCAAGACATAGATTGCCTTGTTTCCTGTTGGGCGGCTCATATTCTGATGATCATACGCATCTAAAAGTTCCAGTGCCTGACTATATTTTTCAACAACTGTCAACACTTGTTTTGTATCAAGACTATTTTCTGCTCTTTTCATAACACGTATTACCTCATTTAACTGATTCATACGATTATGATTCACAGCATAACCTTTGATTATGTACTCTTTTAAAATAGAATTTGCCCAACGCCGGAATTCAACACCGCGTTTAGACTTTACACGATAACCAACAGAGATAATGACATCTAAAGTATAAAACGGAACTGGTTGTTTTACTCCATCAACACGCAATTTTTGCGTGTTGTTCTCTTTGTCCAACTCTTCATCTGTGAAGACATTATTTATATGTTTTCTTATTGTTTTTTCATCACGTTCAAATAAAAGTGACATTTGATTAGCGCTAAGCCATACTGTATCGTTTTCTATTGATACTGGTAAAAAAATTCTTTTATCTTTCGTTTCAAATAGCACAATCTCTTTTTTATCATCCATTACATTTCTCCTGTTACTTTATTTTATTATAACAGAACACTTTCCATATAACATACTTCCTGCCACAATTGGGTAGAAACCGTCTACCCAATTCATATCACAACAAAATATCTGTCAAAATTCCACACTAATACAAAAAGTACTCTTTTTAAATTTTTACTTGTCACATCAAGGCTCTGACCTAAATTCAAATGGCGTAGTAGTGGTGTGGTAAGCGCCTTTCTCTGTCGTGAAGCCATTGATTTTACTGGCTTTTCCGGGATTTTTCAAGATGTTGCCGTGGCAGACGAAAAGGATATTAATGGTATTCTGAAATTGCTTGCTCATACACGTTATCTCCGTTGAATTTTGATAGCTAAAGTCTACTATAAATTTGCGTGATGGACAAGAGCAATTTTCTGTTTGCGACCTTTACAGCCAGTTTATCATTTCGTATAATGGGTACAGGCAGTTCTGATCTGACCCCAAAAAGTTAGACAAAAATTGATGGTTACGCAACTAATGAGGATTGAATCCTGTATTGGACAGGGCTCAGTCCTTTTAGTTTGTTCTTAATCCGTTTGTTATTATAGTAATCTATATATTTTTCCAGTTCAACTCGAAATTCTTCTACGGAGCTAAATTCCCTCAAATACAGCAATTCCGATTTCAGCAATCCAAAAAAATTCTCCATGACAGAATTGTCTAGGCAGTTTCCTTTCCTGGACATGCTTTGACGGATACCTTTTTCCTGTAACCGCTTTTGGTATTGTTTGTGCTGATATTGCCATCCCTGATCACTATGAAAGATAAGGTTTGTATCCTCCGGAATCTTTAAAAATGCCTGATCGAGCATATCTAGGACCTGATTCAGTACTGGATGTTCACTGATGTTATAACTGATGATCTCCCCATTATACATATCGAGGATTGGCGAAAGATACAGTTTCTTTCCAAACAAAGAGAACTCGGTTATATCTGTTGTCCATTTTTTATTTGGCGCATCTGCCTTAAAATTCCGTTGAATGAGATTTGGTGCTATTTTACCTACCTGCCCTTTGTAAGACCGGTATTTTTTGATTCTTACCATGCATTTCAAGCCTAGAGCGTGTTTGAAAATTGCTTTCCGTCAGCTGTGCGTCCCACTTTGTGGGAGATTTGGTCCCGATGAGGGAGGCGTAGCGGGCTACGTTGACCGAATTGGGACCAAATATGCCGCGAAGTGGGGCGTGCAGATGGCGGGAATGAATTTTCAAACAGGCTCTAGCAGTCCCATCAGACGCTGTACCGTTTTGTGATTAATCCTGTAACCACGGTTGTGGAGCTCCATAGTAATCCGGCGATAACCATAGCGTCCTTGATTTTTCCCGCTCTTGAACTAAGGCGTTCAATTTTTTTAAGTATTCATTCTCCATTCGAAGGCGTTGCACTTCTGCCAATAAATCTTCGTTCGTATTTATATCGTTTTTAGTTTTTCCAGGTCGTTTTGTTCCCATCTTAGAAGCCCTTCCTCGATTTTCTTTATATAGAGCCTCTTTTCCTTCTTCATCGTATTTCCGTTCCCACATAAGTACCGTTCTTGGGGATGGAATATTAAAATGAGCGGCAGTCTGCTGTTGGGAGGCTCCTGTGCTATGCATATATTCTACAACAGAAACCTTAAAATCTCCACTGTATGTTCCAGGCCTTGTGCAAAGCCCGGCCTCCCCATTTTCATTATATAGATGAATCCACTTTCTCAAGGAGGATCTGTCCATGCAATATTTTTGGGCCAACGCTTTAATACCCAGACCACCCTCAAAGTATTCCTTTACCAACTTAAGCTTTAATTCATCACTGTACATTCTTCTTCCTGACATAGAAAAACCCCTTTTATTAGACGATTTTTCTGTCTAACAAAAGGGGGTTCACTTCACCTACCAAAGCAAATGTGACTATTTTTTGAGTTAAAATTCTTTGGAAGCCACTCACTGGAGTGAACTGCCTTTTTTGTACCTTTATTATAAAACAAGTTTGGTTTATCTGTCAATCATGATTTTTACGTGTGATAGCGTCAGTTTACTTTCGGAAACAAGAGGATAGGACTCATCCCTATGGCATGATTAAAATCTGTTCCTTCCAGGTTGTCATATCCTGTCTGTTTTTTACCGCCTCTTTTCAGTTTCCTGATTTTACGTTCAGCAGACACACAAACCAAAGGTTCCCTGCCGCTTGCCTTCCTTGACTTGTGCGTATGCTTCCCTGTATGGTTGTAGTCAGATAATAAAACGTATTTTAGGCAACCAGCTCCCGGTTAATCCGTACGCGCATCCATTTCAGGCTATGCTGTTCAAACCCTGGCACCCAGTCGCACCCATGCCCTCTCCAGTCCATCGGGCGGCGGCTCAGCCTCTTGCTCGGTACATGGCTTACCTGGCCTTGTATACAGCATTTCCAGTTGGTCCCTGCCTCTTCCGCCCGGATTCAGATTCCGTCCCATTGGTTCAGGAAATCGCCAAGTGCCCCCTCTACCTCCGCATACTTCCTGTCTTCCTCTGTTACCTTCAGAATCTCACCATAGACCTTCTGCAACATTTTTGTGGTGACCCTCAGGCATTCCCAGATTCCACCTTTTACTTCTTCCGCGCTGTCCGGTGGATGCGATACCGAGGCATTCACATATTTCATCGTATGGAACTTATCCAGCACAAAACGGCCCTTCCATAGGACTTCACAGGAAGACTGGAGCCGCCGGTAGATGTCAAGGACTGCTTTTTCATCCAGTGGCGCACGGGTGAAGGACTGATGTATGGGCCGGATGGATTTCTCAACAAGAAAGTACAGAGTGACCGGCTCAATGGATTTGTGGTCCAAAGGATCGGCAGGCCTCTGATAAAGGTTATGAAATGCCTTTTTTATTATACAGAAAAATGGGGGTACAATTTAAGTCAATTATTCGAGGTTTGCTGTAGTAATAGGAGTGTTCTTAAATGAATCCAGGAGAATTTTCAAATAAATTTGAAGTGACATTAGCCGAATCAGGAGCGTTGCCGAAGGGATTTGGAGTCTTGCCAGATAATTTAGAAGACTTACCGGACAAAGTACAGGGGCATACCATGTGCTTTGCAGACCGGACTTATGACCGGAGAGAAATGATTTCCTTAAATGGCCTGGCTTATGGTATAATAAACCCATAATATGACAGTTCAAATATACTATGTGAATCCCTTAATGTTTTATCAGACTTATAATAAAACATTGAGTTACCGGATTGTGATTGCAGGAGGATGAAGGATTATGGGAAAAGGATGGAAAAGAGAAAGGAAAAGGGGCTGGGTGCATACGTCTGTTACCATCTGCACATCCGCTTTCTTTTGTTTGACTGCAGTCTTCTGCGGGGCAGTGTTTCTGGGCGGCTGTGCAGGAACAGGCAGCGCCAGTGTAAAAGCTCCAGCACCTAAAACAGTAAATTACAAGGCTGATGACTACGACAGCTGGAATGAATTGATGCAAGAAAACCAGATATCAGATTCCTTTAAAGATGCACTGGAGCAATTTGCCTTTCAGAGCGGAAGCCGGGTCCTGAGGGCAGGCCATGGGAATGTCAATTACAGTCCCCTCAGTCTGTACTATGCGCTGGCCATGGCTGGATGCGGTGCAGACGGTGAGACTGCTGCCCAGATAATGGACAGCCTTGGGGTGCAGGACCAAAGCCAGCTATCCGGGCAATGCAGGAAGCTTTATCAATGGTTTTATTATGATGGGCAGCATCGAAAGAGCCGGAACCAGGAATATAAGGAAGAAGATGACAGTTCCATAGAGTTGGCCAATTCCCTCTGGATTTCCAATCAGCTGAAACTGAAAAAGGATTACCGGAAAATGGCTGCCGCCCAGTTCTTTGCATCTTCCTATCAGGTGGATTTCACCAGCCGGGAAGCCGGGGTACAGATGGGAAAATGGATTTCCCAGGAGACAGATGGAGTGATGCAGCCTGAATTACAATTGTCTTCCGATACAATGATGGCGATTTTGAATACATTGTATTTTTATGGAGGCTGGAAGGGTGCCTTTTCTGTGGCAGAAACAGCTGATGATAACTTTACAAAGACTGATGGCAGCCAAGTGACCTGTTCCTTCATGAACCGTGTGGATAATTCCGGGAGATTCAGGAAAGGGGATGGCTGCACGGTGTCTGCCCTGGCCACAGGCAATAACTGCAGCATGGTATTCCTGCTGCCGGACCAGGGGCATAGTGTGGATGAGTTCCTTAATACGCCGGAGCAGCTGGAAACCTCTATGGATACGGATTACAGAAAATGGAAGAGCGGTAAGGTGACATGGAAAGTACCTAAATTCTCCTTTGGCAGTACATTTGAACTGACCGGGCTGTTGCAGGACATGGGCGTGGAGAAAATGTTTGTTCCAAAAGCTGAGTTCAGCAAAATCTCAGAATCGCCCTTGTTTGTAACCAATGTTATTCAGGAAACGCATATGGGGATTGACGAGAAAGGGGTGGAAGGAGCCGCTTATACCATGATAGTCTTAGAAGAAGCAGGTATCTTCATGTCTGAAGAGAAACTGGAGGCAGATATGATTCTGGACCGTCCGTTCATCTATGGGATACAGGACAATAGAACCGGTACATGGCTGTTCCTGGGCGTGTGCCGTAATCCGGCGGATGGGCAGTAGGATAAAATGGTATATGGGCTGATGCACTTTAAACCATGATATATCGCGAACTATAGATACACAGAAAATCGTGATACGCAGCAAACCATGGTATACAGCAGACCGTGATATACAGCAAATCGTGATACACAGTAAACCGTGATACACAGCAAACCATGGTATACAGCAGACCGTGATATATAGCAAATCGTGATACACAGTAAACCGTGATACACGGCAAACCGTGATACACAGCAAACCATGATATACAGCAAGTATATGGGATATGTTGCAAATCATGGGATTAAACGGAGGAACTATAATGAGATGTAGTAGAGTCGTAACAGCGATACTGCTCTGTGCGGTATTTTCCGGCAGTATTCCTTCTATGCATGGAGAAATCCTGGCGTCCCAAACAGGAAAGCCCCATGCCGCGGCGTCCCGGATAGGAAAGCTCCGGGCGGCGGTATCCCAGGCAGGAAAAATCCAGGCCGCGGCGTCCCAGACAGGCACCGCCCAGTTCACTGAATCCCGGACCTATCCCGATACGGTACGCTGGTTCACAGCCACCTATGCTGTCTGGAGTGTGCGCAATGGCGCTGACCTTTATACGCCGGGAGGAGGAACGCCGGATGAAGCATTTTATGCATTGGTCATTAAAAGCGTCATGGAGCGGGACTGGGGTATCCGGGACCGCCAGTCTGCCCAGTCAATGATTTCATGGCTGGAGAACGAGGGGCATAACCAGGCGCTATTGAAGTATTATGAGGAGCATGATCTGGGGCAGTATGAGACGGATATAGATTTGAATGCATCCTGGGACAGCGGCCAGGGGGAAATCTCCGATGGGGAAGCGGCCCGGCAGATGGCTGCATATATGGGATACAGGACATATGGGGCGTATGCTGCCTCGGGATGGGACTACAGCCGCGCCCTGATGCTGTTAGGCCAGTGTTATGTGGCGGGGTACTATACGTATGAGGAGGCCATGGACAAGTCCCTGGAGTTGGG
Organism: Enterocloster sp. OA13; assembly: GCF_022440595.1. NCBI lineage: Bacteria > Bacillati > Bacillota > Clostridia > Lachnospirales > Lachnospiraceae > Enterocloster > Enterocloster sp. OA13. The sequence goes on from NZ_JAKNTF010000001.1 coordinate 1,122,720, forward strand.
GAAAAAGCTCCAGTCCATGTTCCCGTCCTGGGAGGATTTCATGCAGAGCTATATGTATGGATTCGTGTACTGGAGCAGATCAGACCCTACAGAACCACAGTCCGAGTTTCAGTACCGTGTAAGCATTTATCACTATCTGGACTCTTTGGAGGACGGTCCATTTAAGATGGATTGGAACATGGAACTGAAAAAAGAGTGGTGATCATGGCCTGATTTGTGCTATACTTAATACAGAATATGGAAGGACAGCCCTTATATGCAGACATTAAACCAGGACATAAAGGACCACAGCTTTAAACCGGTGTACCTCCTGTTTGGCGAAGAGGCATTTCTGAAAAAGAGCTATAAGAACCGCCTAAAGGATGCCATCACGGACGGCGACACCATGAATTATAATTATTATGAGGGAAAGGGCATGAATGTGAACGAAATCATCGGCCTTTCCGATACCATGCCATTTTTTTCTGAAAAGCGGCTTATACTGATGGAGGACAGCGGGTTCTTCAAGGGCGGTGCCGGTGCGGATGAGATGGCGCAGTACATGGAGCACATTCCTGAAACCACATGTCTTATTTTTGTGGAATCAGAAGTGGATAAAAGGAGCAGACTATATAAGGCAGTTAAAAAGTACGGGTACGCGGCGGAACTGTCACATCAGGATTCCAGCCGGCTGGCCAGATGGGCTGCAGGCATCCTGTCTAAAAATGGCAGGAAGATAACAGGACGTACCATGGAGTTTTTCCTCAGCAAGACCGGGGATGACATGGAGAATATAAGTTCGGAGCTGGAAAAGCTTATCAGTTATACCATGGGCCGTGATATTGTTACGGATGAGGACGTGGAGACAATCTGCACCACCCAGGTGACCAACAAGATATTTGATATGATTAGCGCTATTTCAGCCAGGCAGACAAGGAAGGCCATGGACCTGTACGAAGACCTGCTGACGCTGAAGGAGCCGCCCATGCGGATTCTTTTCCTGATTGCCAGGCAGTTTAACCAGATATTACAGGTGAAGGAACTGGTGGGAAAAGGAATGGATAAGGGGACCATTGCATCTAAACTTAAACTGCAGCCCTTTGTGGTGGGGAAAATCATGCTCCAGGCAAAGACATTTTCAAAAGAGCAGATCCTATCCTATGTGAACCTCTGTGTGGATGCAGAGGAAGGTGTGAAGACAGGTAAGCTCCAGGACAGGCTTGCCGTGGAACTTTTGATAACCAATCAATATTAATAAGAAGGATGAAGGCGATGGATATGATGGAGACAATTGAACTGAAGGATATTGAATGCCAGGTAAAACAGGTGTTTAAGGAACTGCTTGAGGTGGCCCGTTTAAAGCCTGGTCAGATACTGGTCGTGGGCTGCTCTTCCAGCGAGATAGACAGCTTTAAGATTGGTTCCCACTCCAACGGTGATATCGGGATGGCTGTATATACAGCCCTGAATGAGGAGTGCAGGCCCCTGGGGATTTATCTGGCGGCACAGTGCTGCGAGCATCTTAACCGAGCACTGATCCTGGAAGAGGAGGCTGCGCTGAAATATGGCTATGAGCCGGTCAATGTGGTTCCCCAGCTCAAAGCAGGAGGTTCCTTTGCGACGGCAGCATATGCAACCCTGGAACGGCCTGTGGCGGTGGAACACATAAAGGCGCATGCGGGGATTGACATCGGGGATACCCTTATCGGCATGCATTTAAAGGATGTAGCCGTGCCTGTGCGCATCCAGACCAAGGAAATCGGCAGCGCCCACGTGGTATGCGCAAGAACCAGGCCTAAGTTCATTGGCGGTATAAGAGCCCGCTATGATGAGGAGAATATGTAGCAAAAACAATAACAAGGAGGAGTGGTTTATGAACAGAGCGATTACAATCAGCCGTCAGTATGGAAGCGGGGGCAGGGAGCTGGGGGAAAAGCTGGCTAAGAAGCTTGGGATTCCCTTCTATGACAAGGAATTGATTGCAATGATAGCCAAAGAGGGCAACATAGAACCATCCATACTGGAAGCAAATGATGAGGTGGAACCGGACCTGGACAACTACTCCACCCGTCTGATTGAACCGGAATACCAGATTGCCATGACACAGCGCATTTACGCGGTCCAGGAGACAGTCATCAAATCATTGGCGGAAAAGGGCGCGTGTGTGATTGTGGGCCGCTGCGCGGATGCCATACTTCCTGATGCAGTGAATATCTTCGTATTTGCTGATATGGAGAGCCGCATCAGGCGGATCATGTCCCTTAATCCTGACCTGTCCAGGGACGAGGCAGTGAACAGCATTGAAATCGTGGACAGGAGGCGCAAGGCCTATCATGAGTATTATTCCCCAATCGAGTGGGGAAAGATGGATGCCTATGACATCTGCGTGAACAGCGGTTTGATTGGCGTGGACGGCTGCCTGGACGCGGCCCTGGCGTATATAGGGCATGTAAGATAGTACATAATGAAGCAGGACATGATAAAGAAGTACATAATAAAGAAGTATTTAATAAGTATATAAGTATATAAGTATATAAGTATATAAGTATATCCGAAAGCCCTGATGGCCGGTCATCTGATGATGTCTGTGCCCTCAGGGCTTCTTGGCTTATGATGGAATGAAAATGGATGAGATTCATATATAAGGCCAGATAAAGCCAGGGATGACACCGTATCGGAAATCGTCCCTGGCTTTTGTGCCCTTTAATGATTGATTAATTCCCTCCAGGCCCATCCCGCCGTGGCCTTGAAGATTCCGGCAGCGGTTCCACATAACCGCAGCTTTGCTTCTTTACATGGTCCGTGTCGTTGGAGCAGTCCCTGTTGGTTGCCTGGGCTGTTTCTTTTTCCTGGTTCATTGTTATCACCTCCTGGTTCGGATATTCCGTCTGTTTGCGAAAAAGGCAGCTGTCAGCTGCCTTCTTTCACAATCTTTTCCAGAACCTGAATCAAATCCTGCAAGGTTTCCAGGTGCACATTGCGCTTCAATATGTCATTCTTCAGGTCTATGGAAAGACTTTCAAATTTGTCCCGTATTTTCGGGGAAACATAGGATGCCATTTCTATCACCTCGGTGTTAGTATGCGGCAAAGCGGGGACTTTATTCATGGTTCATGAATCATCATTCATTATTCTTTGTTCATCTGGCTCCGGTACTGTTTCGGGGACACTCCATGTATCCGTTTGAAAATTTTAATGAAATAATTTACATCCGTAAACCCGCAGCCGGCAGCCACCACATGAACGGGCAGGGTTGTTGAGTTGAGCAGGAGCAGGGAATGACGTATACGGACACTGTGGATGTAATCAGTCAGGTTGCCCCCGGTCTCCTTTTTGAACAGCGCCGACAGATATGACTTGGTCACATGGCACATGTCCGCAAAAAAGGCAAGGGTCAGCGGCTCGGCATAGTGGAAATCCGTATATGTGATACAGCGCTGTATGATTTGGGAATAATTCTTCATGGAGTGGTTCCTTACGAGAAGGCAGTACTTGTGGACCATTTCATTGTCAATGGCATCCAGCTCGCTCATGGAACGGGCCTGGTTGATGCGGACGGCAAAGCGGGTGGAGAGGTCATCAATATAAACGGGATGTACGTGCCCTTTCTGCACGGATTTGCGGCAAAGTGTGTTGAAGATGATCATCAGGTTTTTTCTGTTCACCAGGGCATTATCCGTGCGCGGTGTAATCCGGTAGGTTTTAAACAGGGTGTAATACCGGCTGGCCTTGTCCTGGTTTCCGCAGGTAATGGCATCCAGCATCTTTTCCTCTACCTCATATCGCTCCTCAATGCTACTCATGGCAATGGTGGGGCTTTCGTTTAAATGCAGGCTGTCCGGAGCAGATTCCAACGAAAGCCCGCCCTCCCCTGGAATGGGACGGAACGTATGGTCCACGCCGAACAGGTTGTCCGCGATGGTTACAATGGTTGCTTCAAATGCCTTTAAATCCGCAGGAACCGGCACATTATTGTAAAATGCCTGAAGTTCCCGAAGCAGGTTGTCAGGCAGCTTTTTGCGGGCCATGGTCCGTTGTATCTGGGTGATGGTGGGAGGTGTTTCCAGCACAGGACCGGCCAGTATGACCACATCCCGGGACACAGGGGACAAAGATGCGCGTCCAATCCGTATGATATAGAGGATGAGGGAAAAATCATCGGTGAGCTTTATGATTTCCCCTACATGGCAGCCCTGTTGAATCAGATATTCCAGTCCGCTGTAATCATAATCAGAATAAAGCTTATATCTTAACTCCATATCTGCCTTATACAGGTTGGAGAAATCAGGTTCCACCTGAAGGCAGTTCACATGGTGGGCCTGGACAATCTGGGAGAACAGGTTGAGGATATCCGTATTCATCGAATTTTCCTTTCTTAACAAAAAATTAATACGATTATTTTTCGATTATTTAGAATGATATTATACTATTTTCCAGTATAACAAAAAATCATACTATTTTAAAGTAATATTCTCTCTTTTTTATTCTTGGATTTTAAGGTACATTCCAATCAGCACAATTACTTTATGCGAAGGAGGAAGTCAATATGGGACATTTGGACAGCAACCCTTTTGCAGGATTTAAAAAGCAGAAGGACTATCTGATATGCGTTGATTCAGACGGATGCGCCATGGATACCATGGACATCAAACATTTTAAATGCTTCGGTCCCTGCATGGTAAGGGAATGGGGATTGGAAAGCTGGAAAAAAGATATCCTGGACCAATGGAATAAAGTCAACCTGTATTCCATGACAAGGGGAATCAACCGGTTTAAAGCCCTGGCCCTTGTACTGGAATGGGTTGACAGCCTATACTGCCAGATTCCGGGAATCCAGGAACTGGCAGCATGGACCAGGGAGGCAGACGAACTTTCAAACAGCTCCCTTGAGAGACAAATGCGTTCCTGCCCCAGTATCTGCCTTAAGAAGGCACTTGACTGGTCAGGGACAGTGAACCGGGAAATCAGCCGGCTTCCCAAGGCGGATATGAAGCCGTTTCCAGGCGTAAAGGAAGGAATCATGTTGGCGCATCAGTATGCGGATATTGCAGTTGTGTCATCCGCTAATCCGGACGCGGTGGCAGATGAGTGGGGCAGGCATGGGCTTTTGGCAGATGTAGATATCCTGCTGGCGCAGGACGCAGGCTCCAAGTCTTACTGCATTGGAAAGCTTCTGGAATATGGATATGAAAATGACCATGTGATGATGGTTGGAGATGCGCCGGGAGACTGTCAGGCAGCCGGGATGAACAGTGTGCACTTTTATCCCATCCTGGTAAACCGTGAATACGAGAGCTGGATGACCATCATGAAATCAGTGAAACGTCTGGTTGATGGCACGTTTACCCAGGAGTGGGAGAAACAGCTTAGGGATGGATTTGAAATGAATCTGAAGGCGTAGATGACAGCGGACGCACGGACACAGGAGTTTCACATTTACAAAGAGAAGGAGAATAGGATAATGGTAGATTTAAGAAAGAAACCGTACTATCTTAACGAGGAACAGGTAAAATGGGTGGAGGAAACCATAAGTTCCATGAGCCTGGAAGAAAAAATCGGGCAGCTTTTCGTAAACATGGTAGCTAATGCGAAGGAGCGTAAGCCTGAAAATATTAAGGCGGTAATTGATACATATCACCCAGGCGCCATCCGATACCACAATGCGCCTAAGGAGGAATTGTGGGAAATGTCAAAGAACCTGCAGGATGTATCCAGGATTCCCCTTCTCATTGCATCCAATTGTGAGATGGGCGGAAACGGCGGGGTCAATGAGGGCACGCCTCTTGCCAACGGGGCGGCCATGGCGGCCATGGACAGCGAGGAAGCTGTATACGAGATGGCTTCCATCAGTGCAATGGAAAGCGCGGCCGTGGGATGCAACTGGAACTTTGCACCGATTGTGGACCTGACTTACAACTGGAGGAATACTATTGTCCAGCTCAGGGCGTTCAATGATAAGCCGGAGGATGTCATCCGGTATGCAAAATCCTTTTTTAAGGGCATGAAGACACAGAATTTTGCCACCTGCATGAAGCATTTCCCAGGAGACGGCACGGAAGAAAATGACCAGCACCTGATTATGGGCATCAATGATATGAGTGTGGATGAGTGGGATAAAAGCTTTGGACGGGTGTATAAGGAACTGATTGACGAGGGCTGCATGACTATCATGGCAGGCCATATTGCCCTTCCTGCCTATTCCAGGAAACTCTGCCCTGGTATTAAGGACGAGGACATACGACCCGCTACCCTGGCCCCTGAACTGATAAACGGACTGTTAAAGGAGCAGCTTGGATTCAATGGTCTTGTGGTCACGGATGCATCCCATATGATTGGTATGTTTGGCGCAACCATTCCAAGAAGGGAACAGGTTCCGGGTGCAATTGCAGCCGGGTGCGACATGTATCTGTTCTTTAATGACCGGGACGAGGATTTCGGATATATGATGGAAGGCTATCAAAACGGCACCATCACGGAGGAGCGGTTAAACGATGCCCTTCACAGGATACTTGGAATTAAGGCAGCCCTCAATCTCCATGTGCTTAAAGCAGAGGGGATGCTGGTTCCGCCAAAGGATAACCTGGCTGTCGTGGGATGCAGGGAGCACCACGATGCAGCGGCCAGGATGGCGGACCGTTTTGTGACACTGGTCAAAGACCGGTGTAATTACCTTCCCATGACAACGGACCGGTATAAAAAACTGAAGCTGGTCTACATCGGCTCCGAGGCCACGGTGATTGCAGGCACAAAATTCAAGAGCAATGATGATGAAATCATAAAAGATATTGTCACCCAGCTGGAAGCACAGGGGTTTGAAGTGGATGCAATGGTAGACCAGAAAAAGGGAAAGATGGAAGCATTTAAAAGCAGATTTGACGCAGTGCTTCTGGTACTGAATGTGCAGGGTTTTGCCCAGTTCAACACCATGCGCGTGAAATGGGATGAACCGGCCAAACAGCCATGGTACATGTCGGAACTTCCAACCTTTGTTGTGTCCTTAAGTTATACGAATAACCTGATTGACGTACCCATGGCGCGCTGCTACATTAATGCATATATGCCCCACCATGAGGCATTTGAGGCAGCCCTTGATAAGATGATGGGAAAGAGTGAATTCAAAGGACGCTGTAATGACAATGTTTTCTGCGGAAGATGGGAAACAAGATTCTAAGGGGGATAAGAAAATGGAAGACAGACAGAACAGGCCCTTTGGGCTGAGAGATAAAATAGGTTATTTATTCGGGGATTTCGGCAATGACTTTACATTTATGTTTGCCAGCACATTCCTCATGGTGTTCTATATGAAGGTACTGGGTATCCCTGGTGCCCTGGTGGGAACCCTGTTCCTGGCAGCCAGGGTGGTGGATGCATTCACGGACATTACAATGGGACGTATTGTGGACGTGTGCAGACCGGGAAAGGACGGTCGGTTCAAACCATGGATACGCCGTATGGCGGGGCCGGTGGCAATTGCCAGTTTCCTGATGTATCAATCTTCACTGGCCGGTGCATCCATGACCGTCAAGGTCGTATATATGTATGTGACCTATCTATTGTGGGGAAGTATCTGTTATACAGGTATCAATATACCTTACGGCTCCATGGCTTCCGCTATCACGGATAAGCCGGATGAGCGTACGGCCCTGTCCACGTTCCGTGGCATCGGAGCTAATCTGGCCCAGCTGGTCATCGGGGTTCTTGGGCCTGTCATTATCTATACCACGGATGAGGGCGGCGCCCAGGTAATCCGGAATGACGGAGCCATATTCCCGGTCATGGCAGGTGTCTTCTCCATATGCGCCATTATCTGTTATATCATCTGCTATAAGTGCACCACGGAAAGGGTGAAGATTGAAAAGGACCCGGATGCTCCTAAGGTGACGCTGGCAAAGACCTTTGCTACCATATTTTCCAGCAGGGCCATGCTGGGAATCATCGGGGCAGCATTGTTCCTGATGCTGAGCCAGCTGCTGATCGGCGGCCTTAATAATTACCTGTATGCGGATTACTTTGGGGATATTAAGGCATTTTCCAGCTATACATTCATCAATATCATGCTGTCTCTTGTGCTGGCAGCCTTTGTCGGCGGCATTACCAGGCGCATGGGCAAGAAGGAAGCCGCTGTGGTGGCCACGGCGTTTACTGGTGTGGTTTACCTGATATTATTTGCGCTGAAACTCAGTAACCCGTGGATTTATATGGTGTCAGCCGCAATTGGTTTCCTTGGCGTGAACTTCTTTAACCTGGTTATCTGGGCTAACATCACGGATGTTATTGACGATGCAGAAGTAAAGAATGGAAAAAGGGAGGACGGGACCATCTACGCTGTCTATTCCTTTGCAAGAAAGGTGGGCCAGGCACTGGCCGGCGGGCTGAGCGGCTATGCGCTGCAGATGATTGGCTATGAGTCGGCGGCCAAAATACAGACACCGGAAGTCTTAAATGGCCTCTATACCATCTCCACCCTGGTTCCCGCGCTTTTGTTCTTCTGTGTGACCCTGATGCTGCTCTTTGTATATCCTTTAGGAAAGAAGAAAGTAGAAGAGAACTCCGCAATCCTGAGGGAACGCAGGGCTGCCCGATAAAAACAGCAACAAAAAACCATCATCGGTGGGTTAAGCCGGTGATGGTTTATTCATTACCAATTCATTCGTCATCTCTATAAATTAAGCGATGGAATTAACAGCCTTGGATAAACGGGATACCTTGCGGGAAGCCGTATTGCTGTGATATACTCCCTTGGTACAAGCCTTATCAATCTCAGAAGTAGCAGCCAGTAATGCAGCCTGGGCAGCAGCCTTGTCCCCAGCAGCAATAGCAGCGTCCACCTTCTTGATAGCGGTTTTAACCTTGGATCTGATCGCCTTATTTCTTGCAGCCTTAGTCTCGTTTACTAAGATTCTTTTCTTTGCAGATTTAATGTTAGCCAATGAAATACACCTCCGTTTCTTTACGTATAATCTTTGTGTTTTCCATCAAAGTCTGGACACGGACAGTTTAATGTAAACATACTATTGTATTCTAGCTGATCTGGAACGGAATGTCAAGACAAAAATGGAGTAATTTTCAAGAAAAACAATAGAAATCAGAAGAATCCTGTCTGTGGCAGCCAGAATCCCTTGTTATAAGCCCTGGCGGTTGAAAATAACCCGTTCCGGCATGATTTCCAAAAGGGAGCTTAAGAGTTTTTCAAAATTCTCATCCGTGGATTCACGGCGTCCAATCCGCTCACCGCCCTTGTAAAAATTCATGATGGTCCTTCTGCCCCAAAAGCAGACCTCAACTTTTGTAAGGTTTGGATACCTGCACCTGATGGTCCTTCCCCAGAACTTATGGATTATAATACCTCCGTGGCCTGCAATTAATTTGCGTCCAAACGGTGATGCGGCCGGGGAAAGGGCAAGGAGGCCCAGGAATGTTTGAATCTGTCTTCCCATCAATGTCAAACCACATCCACCCTGCGCTTTGCCTCGTATCATGGAATAAAAATCTGCTATTTTGCCTAAAATAACCATAGTAAACGTACAAATATCAGGCGAGAGGTGAATGGGTATGCAGGAAAATGATGCCGTAGAGGCAGTAAATACAGGGTTACAGGGAGGGTTTGACATAAGGACCGACCTTGCGCTGGAGCAGAGGGAAAGCTTTGAGGGGGACGGCGGCGAGATATCCGGGGTTAAGCTTAAGGAGTGGCATCACCAGAAAAGCCAGGTTAAGCTGACCGAGGTGAAAATACTCAATGACCAGGGAGCCAGGGCTATGGGCAAGCCCAAGGGCACCTATCTGACACTGGAGGCCGACCGCCTGTCCAAGGCGGATGATGAATATCACAGTGAGATATCAGAAGAGCTGGCGCACCAGATAAGGAAGCTGATGAGTGAGATGATTAATTGGAAGGAAGAGGACCTGCCGTCGGTACTGGTGGTGGGTCTTGGCAATCGTTCAGTCACCCCGGATTCCCTGGGGCCAAGGGTACTGGGAAACCTGCAGGTTACCAGGCATCTGGACGGACAGTATGGGGAAACCTTCTTAAAAGACAGGAAACTTCCCGCCATCAGCGGGATAGCGCCAGGGGTCATGGCACAGACAGGGATGGAGACAGCGGAAATCCTGAAGGGAATCATCAATGAAACCCATCCGGATCTAATCATTGCCATTGACGCCCTGGCAGCCAGAAGCGTGCGCAGGCTTGGAACCACCATACAGCTTACGGATACCGGAATCCATCCAGGCTCAGGCGTTGGGAACCACAGGCACAGCCTGACCCGTGAAAGCCTGGGGGTCCCTGTGCTTGCAATCGGGGTGCCTACCGTGGTTGGGGCGGCGGCCATTGTCCACGATACGGTGTCCGCCCTGATACGGGTCCTGGCGGACAACGATAAGACAAAAGGAACAGGCAACTGGATTGAGGATATGGATTCAGACCAGCAGTACCAGCTGATACGGGAACTGCTGGAGCCGGAATTCGGCCCCCTGTACGTGACCCCGCCTGACATCGACCAGTCCGTGAAACAGCTGAGCTTCACCATATCAGAAGGAATCCACCAGGCTGTTTTTCCGTAGGAAAACCAGTGGCTGCTATAAAGAGAAGGATGAATGACAAATGAATGAAAGTAGCCAATGACAATGATGAATGACAAATGAATGACAGTAGCCAATGACAATGATGAATGACAATGTGTAATGACAAGCCTGAAATGCAGATGTACCCGCCATGGAATAAAAAACGCAATATCCATATCACACCTGCATATCATGATATTAGAGCGTATTTGAAAATCCGTTTCTGCTATCCTTCTTAAGGAATCCGTCACAGGACGTCCTATAGGACGCTTCTTACGACGTTCCTCAGGACAAAGCCTGTCCCATTCCGTGGCATATTTGGTCCCGGTCCGGTCCGCGCAGCCTGCTGTGTCTTCCAAGCCGGGACCCTAATTTCCCATAAGGTGTGACACACGGCTGGCAGAAAGCATTTTCCAAACACAACCTAGTATGATGACAGGTGAAAAATGATATGAGATTAAGACGTGGAGGCTCAGGGCGGCTGATGCGCCGGTTTCTGGCCGGCACAATCCTGCTTATGCTGCTGCTTCTCGGCGGACGTTTCATTGGCCGGGCCGCGGGCAGCATCCCGAGAAATGATTACAGGAACATGATAAAAGCCGGAGGCCAGTGGCTGGTGGAGGCCATATGGACCCAGGCCCGCCCCGGGGAGCAGATAAGGAGGGGACAGGATGGCGACGGTCAGCATCAGGGAATTACTGACCCTGACCCATCCTACCGGAAATACCAGACGGTCAGGACATTTTACCAGGAACACCAGTATCTGGCCTGGTATGGCAATGAGGAGACCGGACAGCAGTCACTGGAGGAACCAGGCAGCCTGATGGCATCAGGCCAGGGAAATATGTCAGGCCAAGGAAATATGTCAGGCCAAGGAAATATGTCAGGCCAGGGAAATATGTCAGGCCAAGGAAATATATCAGGCCAGGGAAATACATCAGGTCAGGGAAATGCATCAGGCCAGGCAAATACACCCGGCCAGCTATACACCACGGGCCAGGGCGGAGTGCTGCCCGGCGGCAATGTCCTTCAGGCCTCGGAAACCCTTACCGGCACCCTGAACCGCCCGCTTACCGGCAATACATATGTAATGGAGCAGCTGGCGGATTATGACTTCCTCATGAAACATTTTTATAGCGTACATACTTCTACCACAGCCGGAAGGGACCTGATGGATGCAAAGACCCTTCTGGGCAAAGACATGTCTATGAAGGGGGACAATTCCAAGCCCCAGATCCTGATTTACCATACCCATTCCCAGGAGGCGTTTGCAGATTCCGGTCCGGGCCAGACCGTGGTTGGGGTAGGGGATTACCTGACAAAGCTTCTGGAGGACAAAGGTTATAATGTATATCACGACAAGTCTGTATATGATTTGAAAAATGGACAGCTGGACCGCAGCAAGGCCTACAATTACGCCCTGGACGGGATAACGAACATCCTGCAGCAGAACCCGTCCATCGAGGTGGTGCTGGATATCCACCGTGACGGGGTGGGTGAGAACCTGCATCTGGTGACGCAGGTGGACGGAAAGGATACTGCCCAGATCATGTTTTTTAACGGCCTGAGCCAGACCCCGGAAGGTCCGATTGAATATCTCCAGAACCCGAACCGGGAGGATAACCTGGCCTTCAGCCTGCAGATGCAGCTGGATGCAGCGGCCTACTATCCCGGCTTTACCAGGAAAATCTATCTCAAGGGACTGCGCTATAATGAGCATCTGCGTCCCAAGTCCAGCCTGATTGAGGTGGGGGCGCAGACCAACACATATCAGGAGGCGTTAAATGCAATGGAACCCCTGTCGGAGCTGTTGGATATGGTGCTGTCAGGAAAATAAAGGGACCCCGGGGACTTTATGGGCAATGCAGAGGCATAATCAAAACAAAAAGTTGCACTCAGAAGCAAAAAATGGTATATTCTACTAAGCGAAACCAGTGCGCGGGGCCTTCCCCGCAATGCTGGCTAATAGACTGTAAGAAACCTGAATGTGAGAAAGGAACCAATATGGCCCACGTTGACCAAAGTAAAATCAGAAATTTTTGTATCATAGCACATATCGACCACGGCAAGTCCACCCTGGCTGACCGTATCATTGAGAAGACCGGCCTGCTGACCAGCAGGGAGATGCAGGAGCAGGTACTGGACAATATGGATCTGGAGCGGGAGCGTGGAATCACCATCAAATCCCAGGCTGTCCGCACCGTATATAAGGCAAAGGATGGGAATGAATACATTTTCAACCTTATCGACACCCCGGGACATGTAGACTTTAACTATGAGGTATCCCGCAGCCTTGCGGCCTGTGACGGCGCGGTGCTGGTGGTGGACGCATCCCAGGGCATAGAGGCCCAGACACTGGCCAATGTGTATCTGGCCCTGGACCATGACCTGGACGTGTTCCCTGTCATTAATAAGATTGACCTGCCAAGCGCGGAGCCTGAGAGGGTGGCTGCGGAGATTGAGGATGTGATTGGCCTGGATGCCAGCGACGCGCCCCATATATCCGCCAAGACAGGGGTCAACATTGAGGATGTGCTGGAAGCCATTGTCCACAAGATACCGGCCCCCGAAGGGGACCCACAGGCGCCGCTTCAGGCCCTGATTTTCGACTCTACCTATGATTCCTATAAAGGGGTCATCATTTTCTGCCGTATCATGGAGGGCACGGTGAAAAAGGGCACCCCTATCCGGATGATGGCAACCGGGGCAGAAGAAGACGTGGTGGAAGTGGGATATTTTGGCGCCGGACAGTTCATACCGTGTGAAGAACTGAGCGCCGGCATGGTAGGATACATCACGGCCAGCATTAAGAATGTAAGGGACACCCGGGTCGGAGACACAGTGACAGGGCGGGACAACCCCTGCGCCGCCCCTCTGCCCGGCTATAAGAAGGTAACCCCCATGGTGTACTGCGGCCTTTATCCTGCCGACGGCGCCAAGTACAACGACCTGAGGGACGCGCTGGAAAAGCTCCAGCTCAATGATGCCTCCCTGTTTTATGAACCGGAGACCTCCCTTGCCCTGGGATTTGGATTCCGCTGCGGTTTCCTGGGCCTGCTTCATCTGGAGATAATCGAAGAGCGCCTGGAGCGTGAATATAACCTGGACCTTGTCACCACTGCCCCTGGAGTTGTGTACCGTGTATATAAGACCACGGGAGAGATGATTGAACTGACCAACCCTTCCAACCTTCCGGATCCAACGGAGATTGAATATATGGAGGAGCCTATTGTCAGCGCTGAAATCATGGTGACGACTGAATTTGTAGGACCAATCATGACGCTCTGCCAGGAGCGCCGTGGTAATTACCTTGGCATGGAATACATTGAGACAACCAGGGCACTGTTAAAATACGAACTGCCCCTGAATGAAATCATTTACGATTTCTTTGACGCCCTCAAGTCCCGATCCAGAGGATACGCGTCCTTTGATTACGAGTTAAAGGGCTACGAGCGTTCCAGCCTGGTGAAGCTGGACATCCTGGTCAACCGGGAGGAGGTGGACGCCCTTTCCTTCATCGTCCATGCGGATTCTGCTTATGAGCGGGGCAGGAGGATGTGTGAACGGCTTAAGGAGGAAATCCCCAGACACCTGTTCGAGATTCCCATCCAGGCTGCCATCGGCGGCAAGATCATTGCCCGTGAGACAGTGAAAGCCGTGCGCAAGGATGTGCTTGCCAAGTGTTACGGCGGTGATATCAGCCGTAAGAGGAAGCTTCTGGAAAAGCAGAAGGAAGGCAAGAAACGTATGCGCCAGATTGGCAATGTAGAGATACCACAGAAGGCATTCATGAGCGTATTGAAGCTGGATGAGGAATAATCATCCCATGAATAACAGGCGTATCGGATGCCATGACGATTTCATACAGGGTGCTAACCCTTCATACAGAACGGATGAGATGACCACATTATGACAAGCAAAAATAAAAAGCCCATGGAGCTGTATGTCCATATACCCTTTTGCGCCAGGAAATGCCTTTACTGTGATTTCCTGTCCTTTAGGGCGCTGGCATCGGTCCATGAGGCGTATACCGCACAGCTGATACGGGAGATAGAAGCGCAGGGTGCCTTTTGCCGTGAATACCAGGTGACAACCATATTCATAGGGGGAGGCACTCCTTCTGTCATGGAACCATGTCTGATAGCGGATATCATGCGCGCGCTCAAATATCATTTTGACGTGGCGGAGGATGCGGAGATTACCATAGAGGTGAACCCGGGAACCCTGCTTTACAACAAACTCCATATCTACCGTGAGGCAGGAATCAACCGCCTGAGCATCGGCCTTCAGTCCACGGATAACCGGGAGCTGAGGGACCTGGGAAGGATACACACCTTTGAGGAATTCCTGAAAAGCTTCCAGTGTGCCAGGATGGTTGGATTCTCTAACATCAATGTGGACTTGATGAGCAGTATTCCGGGGCAGACCCTGGAGTCTTTTAAGAATACGCTGAAAAAGGTTGCCATGCTGAAACCGGAGCATATATCTGCCTACAGCCTTATCATCGAGGAGGGGACTCCTTTCTGGGACCATTATGGGCAGGGAGCGGCTGGCAGCTGGCGGTCAGCCGGCCAGGATGGTAAGGAACATCCTATGGCCGCTGACGGCCCGTCTTTTCCGCCGCTTCCGGATGAAGACACGGAAAACAGGATTTATCACCTGACCAGGACCTTCCTCACGGAACAGGGATATGGGCGTTACGAGATATCCAACTATGCAAAGCCCGGTCATGAGTGCCGGCATAACATCGGCTACTGGACAGAGGTACCCTATCTGGGGCTGGGACTGGGCGCATCCTCCTATCTGGGCGGATGCAGGTTCAGCAATACCAGTGACCTGGATATGTATCTGGGTCTGGATTTTAACCGGGCGCCGGAGGAGGTCCTTGAACAGCTTCACGGCCCCCTGCAGGAACTGTCCAGGGAGGCCAGGATGGAGGAGTTCATGTTCCTGGGCCTGCGTCTTACAAAAGGGGTATCCGGGATTGATTTTGTTTCCATGTTCGGCATCAAACTGGAGACCGTGTTCGGTCCTGTCATAGAACGTCTGATATCCGACGGGCTTCTGGAGAAAAACGGGGTCTGGATTTCCCTGACCGAGTGGGGGATGGATGTGAGCAATTATGTGCTGAGTGAATTCCTGCTGTCGTGATTTGTAATACAGGTATTTGAAACACAGTCATGAATACGGGGGCATCAAAATATATTGGGAGGAGAGGACGGATCATGCCGGACATGACCATACGTGAACACATGAGGGATCGGCTGAGGGCGGAAGCGGACCCGGAATACAGGGAGTTCCACAGCAGGCTCCTGCCCGGAACCGCGGGAATCCTGGGAGTGCGCACTCCGGTCCTGCGGGCATTGTCAAAGGAACTGCTTAAAGGGGACTGGAAGGGATACATAAGTCAGGTCCAGGCCGCCTGGAAGGCGGATGGACAGGGGGACGATGGGGTTTATTACGATGAACTGATCCTCTGGGGACTCTGTATATGCAGGGGATTTAAAAAGTGGGAGGATGCGGTGCCTTATATCACCGGATTCATACCAGCCATCAACAACTGGGCCGTATGCGATATTTTCTGCGGCTCCCTGAAAATGGCAGGCAGATACAGACAGGAGGCATGGGAATTCATCCAGCCCTATCTGGAGTCAGGACAGGAGTACGGCATACGGTTCGGCGTTGTCATGATGCTGTCCCACTTCGTGGATGAAGACCATGTAAAAGAAGCGCTGGAGCGCATGGACGCAGTCAGGCATGAGGGATATTATGTGAAAATGGCCGTGGCCTGGGCCTTGTCCATCTACTTCATCAAGCTTCCTGAGGCGGTAATGCCTTATCTGGAACAGAATCATCTGGATGACTGGACCTACAACAAAGCGCTGCAGAAGATTACGGAATCCTTCCGGGTGGACCAGGAGACGAAGGCAGTCATCAGGTCCATGAAGCGGCCGATGAGGCAGGCTTGACCATCAGGTCCATGAAGCGCCTGTTGAGACAGGCTTGACCGGAAAAATAGTTGTGATATCAGATTACCTGTGCTACAATCGAATTAATTCTGAAAACGTTGGCAATCAATACAGAAAGGAGCGTATGTATGGGTAATCTGATTAACAAGGCAGTGGATGATTTTACGGTACAGGCATATGACCAGGGCAGGTTCAGGGAAATTACCAGGGAAGACACGCTGGGCCATTGGTCCGTGTTCTTTTTCTATCCAGCGGATTTCACCTTTGTATGTCCCACGGAGCTTGGGGACCTGGCTGACTTCTATGATGATTTCAAGGAGGCTGGCTGTGAGATTTATTCTGTCTCAGAGGACACACATTTTGTCCATAAAGCATGGGCGGATGCTTCGGACACCATCAAGAAGATCCGGTATCCCATGTTAGGCGACCCGGCAGGCGTGCTTGCAAGAAACTTCGGCGTGCTGGTGGAGGAAGAGGGCCAGGCCTTAAGGGGGACTTTTGTGGTGAACCCGGAAGGAAAGATTAAAGTGTATGAAATCCATGATATGGGCATTGGCAGGAACGCGCAGGAGCTGCTGCGCAAGGTCCAGGCAGCCCAGTTCGTGGAAGAGCACGGTGACCAGGTGTGTCCTGCCAGGTGGAAACCGGGTGAAGAGACACTGACTCCCAGCCTGGATCTGGTTGGAATGCTGTAAGGAGGTGGCTGTTACGATTGATCTTGCAAGGATTCCGGAAGAAAGCAGCCTGATTGACGAGGGGCTGAAGACACAGCTTTCCGGCATTTTCGGTAAAATGGAAGGCCGGGTGGCCATAAAGGCGGTGGTGGACCTTTCAAGGGAAAAGGACTGTGAGCAGGCGGCGTTCTTAAAGGCGGTTTCAGCCTTAAGCGATAAGCTGGAGCTGGAACTTTACGCGCCCGAGGAGGCCGGACAGGTGCCTGAACTTAATACACAGTGGCTTCCCGTCACCGGGCTTTACAGGGACGGCCGGTATGGCCGGGCATCGTTTCACGGTGTGCCGGGCGGCAAGGAGATTAATTCCTTCGTGCTGGCAATCTATAACCTTGCAGGCCCCGGCCAGGAGATGTCCCGGGGACTGAGGAAGAAGATTGACAAGCTGGATAAAAAGACCAACATCAAGATCTGCGTTTCCCTGGCCTGCCATCACTGTCCGGTCGTGGTGTCTGCCTGCCAGCGCATCGCCATCCTCAATCCCAATATTGAGGCTGAGATGATTGACGCGGCGCTTTATGAGGACCTGGTGGCAAAGTACGATATCAAGAGGATACCCATGATGATCTTCAATGACAGCGAAATCCACATGGGGAGCAAGGAAATTGAGGAAATCGTCACTTTGTTAAAATAATAACTAAAAAATGGAAAATAAAGCAAAAAATTCATTAATTCTGCACAAAAAATGCGGTGATTATTGAGAAAAAACTGTAAGAATTTTAAGAAATAAATATAATGTGTTGCAAATCTATGTGCATTATGCTATATTGGATTTAGATAAATAATGGTGCTGAGATGATGAGAGCATAGTAGAACGACAGAAATGTTGGTTTAACGCTATGCTCTTTTTTGTTTTTGTTTGAGAAGGAGGGGGATTCCAATGGACCAGAAATTTTATGACCTGATTGAATCAAACCCGGTCATAGCGGCTGTCAAGGACATGGATGGACTGAATGCCTGCTGTGCCAGGGAAGAAATCAAGGTGGTATTCATTCTTTTCGGAGACATCTGCAACATCGGGACAATCGTCAGCCAGATTAAGCAGGCAGACAAAGTGGCAATGGTACATGTTGACCTGATAACAGGACTCAGCGGCAAGGAAGTAGCGGTTGACTTCATAAAGAACAATACATTGGCGGACGGCATCATTTCCACCAAACCCGGATTGATTAAGCGGGGCAGGGAGCTGTCCCTTTACACGACACTCAGGGTATTCGTGCTGGATTCCATGGCATTTGAGAACATTGAACATCAGATGGCCGTGGCCAGACCTGACATCATAGAAATCCTGCCGGGGCTTATGCCTAAGGTAATCCGCAGGGTGTGCAGACTGGTCCGTGTACCGGTCATTGCAGGGGGGCTTATATCAGACAAGGAAGATGTGATGGCTGCATTGTCAGCCGGGGCCATATCCGTTTCAACAACCAACCCAAAAGTATGGCTCATGTGACACAAAGGGAATCAATACGGAACTGAACTGGATTCCACGGGGAATGGAAGACGGTTTTAGTATAAATGATACATAAGCAGGTCCATGGATGAAAGCACCATGGAAGGAAATGGAGTGTATCACAACAAGTTAGGAACTTCCGCGATAGGAAATATCGTGGAAAGAAAAGGAGGGTTTTTATGGCAAAGTATGTAATGGC
Organism: Enterocloster sp. OA13; assembly: GCF_022440595.1. Lineage (NCBI taxonomy): Bacteria > Bacillati > Bacillota > Clostridia > Lachnospirales > Lachnospiraceae > Enterocloster > Enterocloster sp. OA13. The sequence continues at coordinate 1,141,611 of NZ_JAKNTF010000001.1, forward strand.
ACTGGATTCAGGAACAACAAGCAACAGGTGTATCCTTTTTAACGAGAAAGGTGAGATGTGCAGCGTTGCCCAGAAAGAATTCACACAGTATTTCCCGAAGCCGGGCTGGGTAGAGCACGATGCCAATGAAATCTGGTCCACACAGCTGGGCGTAGCAGTAGAGGCCATGTCGAAGATTGGGGCGACGGCAGAGGACATTGCTGCCATCGGTATCACCAACCAGCGTGAGACCACCATTGTATGGGATAAAGAGACAGGCGAGCCTGTATACCATGCAATCGTATGGCAGTGCCGCAGGACATCTGAGTACTGTGACAGTTTAAAGGATAAGGGCCTGGTTGATACCTTCCGTGCCAAGACAGGACTTGTAATTGACGCATATTTCTCAGGAACCAAATTAAAATGGATCCTGGATAACGTAGAAGGCGTGCGGGAACGTGCGGAAAAGGGCGAGCTGCTGTTCGGTACCGTGGAGACATGGCTGATCTGGAAGCTGACCAAGGGCAGGGTCCATGTGACGGATTATTCCAATGCATCACGTACCATGCTGTTCAACATCAATACCCTGGAGTGGGATGACGAGATTCTGACGGAACTGAACATACCAAAGTGCATGCTTCCGGAAGCAAAACCGTCCAGCTGTGTTTACGGCAATTCCGATTCCTCCTTCTTTGGCGGGGAAATCCCCATTGGCGGCGCAGCAGGAGACCAGCAGTCCGCATTGTTCGGCCAGACCTGTTTCAATGCAGGCGAGGCAAAGAATACATATGGAACCGGCTGCTTCATGCTGATGAATACAGGCGAGAAACCGGTATTCTCCAGCAACGGCCTGGTTACCACCATTGCATGGGGACTTGACGGCAAGGTCAACTATGCGCTGGAAGGATCCATCTTCGTTGCAGGCGCGGCCATCCAGTGGCTCCGCGATGAGATGAGGATCATTGATTCCTCGCCGGATTCCGAGTACATGGCCAAGAAGGTCAAGGATACCAATGGCTGCTACGTGGTTCCTGCATTTACAGGACTGGGAGCACCCCACTGGGATCAGTATGCAAGAGGCACCATTGTAGGCATTACCCGCGGCGTGAATAAGTACCATATCATCCGCGCAACCCTGGATTCACTCTGCTACCAGGTGAACGACGTACTGCAGGCCATGAAGGCTGATTCCGGCATTGAGCTGGCAGCGCTTAAGGTGGACGGCGGCGCAAGCGCCAACAATTATCTGATGCAGACCCAGGCCGACATCATCAACGCTCCTGTCAACCGTCCCATGTGCGTGGAGACAACGGCAATGGGCGCCGCATACCTGGCAGGCCTGGCAGTGGGATATTGGGCCAATAAGGAAGAGGTGCTTAAGAACTGGGCAATTGACCGGACATTTACACCTGAAATCTCTGAAGACAAGAGGACAGAGATGGTCACAGGCTGGAACAAGGCAGTAAAATGTTCCTATGGATGGGCAAAAGAAGATTAATCGTACGGGGTATGGAACTGTTGACGACAAATTAGACAAGGGGGTTTCTATATGTTGCCATATATTGCGGAGTTTTTAGGAACAATGATACTGATACTTTTAGGTGATGGTGTTGTAGCTAACGTTACGCTGAACAAATCCGGTATGAAGGGCGCTGGTTCCATCCAGATTACCTTTGCATGGGGCCTTGCAGTCATGGTTCCCGCGTTCATCTTCGGCGCTGCGTCCGGCGCGCATTTCAACCCGGCCCTGACCATTGCCCTGGCAGTGGACGGCAGCCTGGCATGGGGACTGGTCCCAGGATACATCGTGGCGCAGTTTGCAGGCGCATTTGTGGGCGCGGTACTGGTTTACCTGCTGTTCAAGGATCAGTTTGACGCAACTGAGTCAGCTGCAACCAAGCTGGGTGTTTTCTCTACCGGACCATCTGTTCCGAATATGGGACGCAACATCTTAAGTGAAGCAATCGGTACGTTCGTACTTGTATTTGCTATAAAGGGTATTGGCCAGGTAGCAGGTATTCCTGCTGGCGTTGACAAACTGCTGGTATTCGGAATCATCGTATCCATCGGTATGTCCCTTGGCGGACTGACAGGTTATGCCATCAACCCGGCACGTGACCTTGGACCACGTATTGCACATGCAGTGCTTCCGATTAAGGGCAAAGGCGATTCCAACTGGGGTTATGCTCCTGTTGTCATCATCGGGCCGGTTGTGGGAGCAGTGGTTGCAGCATTACTGTACCAGGCAATTCCGTGGGCATAAGTTTTATATAATTACATATTGATTGCGTGAGAGTGGAGCGGAGCAAATGGGTATGGAAACATACCTTGTTTGCTCCGCTTTTTATGAGGCAGTCGAAGGAAGGGAACGAGGAAAATGTATGACGTAATAATAATCGGAGCCGGAGTCGCAGGCTCTGCATCTGCAAGGGAGCTGTCCAGATATAAGGTAAATGCCTGTGTCCTGGAAAGGGAAGAGGATGTGTGCTGCGGGACTTCCAAGGCCAACAGCGCAATTGTCCATGCCGGATATGACGCGGCAGAAGGCTCCCTGATGGCTAAGCTGAATGTGGAGGGCAATCAGATGATGCCCGGCCTTGCGAGGGAACTGGATTTCCCCTTTAAACAGTGCGGATCCTTTGTGGTATGCCTGGACGAGGAACAGCTGCCCGACCTTCAGGCACTTTACGAAAGAGGCGTGGCAAACGGGGTGAAGGACATGGAAGTCATCACGGATAAGGCCAGAATCAGGGAAATGGAGCCTAACCTGACCGATGAGGTGGCGGGAGTCCTCTATGCACCGACCGCAGGAATTGTATGTCCATTTAACTTAAACATTGCATTGGCTGAGAATGCATATACAAACGGCATTGACTTCAAATTCAACACGGAAGTCCTTGATATTGAAAAGATTGAAGGAGGCTGGGCCTTAAAGACAAACCAGGGCGTGTATGAAACCAGATATGTGGTAAATGCATCCGGTGTCCATGCTGACACATTCCACAACATGGTCAGCCAAACAAAGATTCACATCACCCCAAGGCGGGGCGATTACTGTCTGCTGGATAAGAGCGCGGGAAACCATGTCAGCCGTACCATCTTTGCACTGCCTGGAAAGTATGGGAAGGGCGTACTGGTATCTCCTACGGTCCACGGCAACCTGATAGTAGGGCCTACAGCCATAGATATTGAAGATAAGGAAGCCACGGCAACCACAAGGGAAGGCCTGGACGAACTGATTGACAAGGCGGGGATGAATGTGAAGAACCTGCCCATGAGGCAGGTGATTACCTCATTCGCAGGCTTAAGGGCCCATGAGGACCATCATGAATTCATCATTGAGGAACTGGAAGACGCGCCCGGATTCGTGGACTGCGCCGGTATCGAGTCCCCTGGCCTTACCAGCTGCCCGGCCATCGGCAGGATGGTGGCAGGGATACTGAAAGACAGGATGGGGCTGGAGCCCAATCCTGATTTTGTGGGAACCAGAAAAGGCATCCTGGACCCGGACACCCTTACAAAGGAAGAACGGGCGGAGCTGATTAAGGAAAAGCCGGCTTACGGCAACATCATCTGCAGGTGTGAGATGGTGACGGAAGGGGAAATCCTGGACGCAATCCACAGGCCTCTTGGCGCCCGTTCCCTGGACGGCATCAAGCGCAGGACCAGGGCAGGGATGGGACGCTGCCAGGCCGGGTTCTGTACGCCAAGGTCCATGGAACTGCTTCACCGGGAACTGGGACTTCCCATGACGGAGATTACCAAGTCAGGCGGGGAATCGAAACTTGTAGTGGGAACCAACAAGGACAGAATATAGAAAGGAGCGCTTAAGATGAAAGAATATGATATCGTCATAATCGGCGGCGGTCCTGCGGGTCTTGCTGCAGCTGTGGCGGCCAGGGATAACGGGATAGAAAGCATCCTGATACTGGAACGCGACAGGGAACTGGGAGGAATCTTAAACCAGTGCATCCACAATGGTTTCGGTCTCCACACGTTTAAGGAGGAGCTTACAGGGCCGGAATATGCGGCCCGCTATGAGGAGCAGGTATTTGAACGGAACATTGAGTACAAATTAAACACCATGGTCATGGATATCAGCCATGATAAAGTGGTGACAGCCATGAACCGGGAGGAGGGCCTCTTTGAAATCCAGGCCAAAGCCGTAATCCTGGCAATGGGATGCAGGGAGCGCTCCAGGGGCGCGCTGAACATTCCGGGTTACCGTCCGGCCGGTATCTTCTCCGCCGGCACGGCCCAGCGGCTGGTGAACATGGAAGGCTTCATGCCCGGGCGGGAAGTGGTGATCCTGGGATCCGGTGACATCGGGCTGATCATGGCAAGGCGTATGACCCTGGAAGGCGCCAAGGTCAAGGTGGTGGCTGAACTGATGCCGTATTCCGGCGGCCTGAAGCGTAACATCGTGCAGTGCCTCAATGACTACGACATCCCCCTGAAGCTGAGCCATACCGTGGTGGACATCCGGGGCAAGGAACGGCTTACGGGAATTACCCTTGCGGCTGTGGATGAAAAGGGGAAACCCATTCCCGGAACAGAGGAGGATTATACATGTGATACCCTGCTTCTGTCCGTGGGACTGATTCCTGAAAATGAGCTGTCCGGCTCCATGGGCGTGGAGATGAACCGCGTCACATCCGGCCCGGTGGTCAATGAAAGCCTGGAAACCAACATCGAAGGCGTATTTGCCTGCGGCAATGTGCTCCACGTACATGACCTGGTGGACTTTGTGTCCGAGGAAGCGGCGGCAGCCGGAAAGAACGCGGCCAAATATGTGAAGGACGGGGAACGGGCCGGAGGCGGACAGGAAATCGTCCTGAATGCAGTGGACGGAGTCCGCTATACGGTTCCGTGTACCGTTAATCCGGAGCGTATGGAGGATACCCAGATTGTCCGGTTCCGTGTGGGCAATGTTTATAAGAACTGTTATATCGGGGTTTACTTTAATGATGAACGGGTGATGCACAGGAAACGTCCGGTTATGGCTCCCGGTGAGATGGAGGAGATAAAGCTGGAAAAAGATAAATTACTATTGCATCCGGAACTTAAGACCATTACAATAAAGGTAGAGGAGGCATAAACCATGGAAAAGAGAGAACTTATCTGTATCGGTTGTCCAATGGGGTGTCCTCTGACCGTTCAACTGGAGGATGGGGAAATCCTCAGCATTACAGGCCAGACCTGTAAGCGGGGGGAGGTATATGCCAGGAACGAGGTCACCAATCCCACCAGGATTGTCACATCCACCGTCATGGTGGAAGGCGGCAAGGTGGGAAGGGTTTCCGTCAAGACAAAGGACAGTATACCCAAAGGAAAGATCTTCCAGTGTGTCAAGGCCTTAAAAGGCGTGACCGTAAAGGCGCCTGTGCACATTGGCGATGTGATTGTTGCCAATGTGGCTGATACGGGGGTAGACATTGTAGCAACCAGGAATGCGTAAGTGGAATGTCCGCGATTGAGCACCATCGTGGCAAGAAACAGACAGTCGGCAGCTGCCCAAAGGGAGGCTCTAAGCAACAGGAATGAAGCTTTCAGCGTCCGTAAAACAGCGGCCGGCTTCCTGTGGTTCATGAAGCAGGGCGGTAACTAACAGACGGGCCGTGTGAAAGCGGCCTCAGGTAAAGGAGGACTTTACATGGAGAAAAAGCAGCTGGATATCAACAACATGAACGGAATGACGGAAGAAGAGGATAAAACCTGCGGTCTTAATGATATGAACTGCGTGGCAGATGAAGAGGATAAGACCTGCGGCCTCAATGACATGAACTGTGTGGCGGATGAAGAGGACAAGACCTGCGGCCTTAACGACATGAACTGCCTGGGCGAGTAAGCGGGGAAGGCAAAGCAGAGACTCCCGGAGGGAGTCCCTGCTTTGTGCGGTAATATAAGGGGCTGCATAGGGTCCTTATGGAGAGGGACCCTGCAGGCTGTCATGGAACTGTATCATAATAATATAAGGGGGTTCGCAATATGAAGAAATTTATCAACGATGTAGCGCTGGTAGAGGAACAGATGATTAAGGGCATGGTCAAGGCTTATCCGCAGTATCTGAGGAAGCTGGACTGCGGCAACGTCGTGGTGCGCGCGCATAAGAAGGAGGGCAAGGTTGCCCTGATTAGCGGCGGCGGCAGCGGACACGAGCCTGCGCACGGCGGGTTCGTGGGAACCGGGATGCTGGATGCGGCAGTTGCAGGAGCCGTGTTTACCTCCCCGACCCCGGACCAGATTTATGAGGGCATCAAGGCGGTTGCAACGGACGCAGGCGTGCTGATGGTTGTGAAGAACTATACCGGTGACGTGATGAACTTTGAGATGGCTGCTGAGATGGCCGAGATGGAGGGAATCACGGTTAAGCATGTGGTGACCAACGATGATGTGGCGGTCAAGGACAGTCTTTATACCGTGGGGCGCAGAGGCGTGGCCGGGACCATTTTCGTACATAAAATCGCGGGCGCCCTGGCAGAGGAAGGGGGAACCCTGGACGAGGTGCAGGCCGTTGCCCAGAAGGTCATTGATAATGTGAGGACCATGGGCGCTGCCACCCAGGCGTGTACGGTTCCCGCAGCGGGAAAGCCGGGATTTGAACTGTCGGATGATGAGATGGAAGTGGGAATCGGCATCCACGGGGAGCCGGGAACCCACAGGGAATCCATGAAGACAGCGGATGAGATAACGGATATGCTGCTGGAGCAGATCCTGGGGGATATTGATTATAATGGTTCTGAGGTTGCTGTCATGATCAATGGCGCAGGCGCAACGCCTCTTATGGAGCTGTTCATCATCAATAACCATGTATCGGATGTGCTGGCTGAAAAGGGAATCAAGGTTTACAAGACAATGGTGGGAGAGTACATGACATCCATTGAGATGCAGGGCTTCTCCATTTCCCTGCTCCGCCTGGATGAGGAGCTGAAGCGGCTGCTGGACGCCCCGGCAGATACTCCGGCCTTAAGATAGGGACCGGGTGAACGGATTATTTCCCCGCCTGTAACGGGCGGGGTTTTTATAATGATTATGATATGAGGAAATCTCAGAAAGGTGGTCACCATGGCAGACAGTAAGAAAGTATTGGAAATCATCAGGGCAATCGGCCTTAAAATGGAGGAAAAGAAAGAGTATCTGACGGAATTGGACCAGCCAATCGGGGACAGCGACCATGGCATTAACATGGCAAGAGGGTTCGGGGCGGTGGAAGGCAAGCTTCCAGGTCTGGAAGGCAAGGATATCGGGACCATTTTAAAGACCGTCGGCATGACTCTTGTATCCACGGTGGGCGGCGCCTCGGGGCCGTTGTACGGCTCTGCGTATATGAAGGCGGGGATGGCCATGGCGGGGAAGGAAGAGATGGATATGGATGATTTCCTGTCCATGATGAAGACTGCGGTGGAGGCAGTGGAGCAGAGGGGCAAGGCAACGGTGGAGGAAGCCACCATGCTGGACGCCATGGTTCCGTCGCTGAAGGCCATGGAGGAAGCCGTGGCAGAGGGGAAGACCACAAAAGAAGCCCTGGATGCAGGTGTTCAGGCGGCATGGGCAGGAGCTGAGCATACCAAGGACCTGGTGGCCACCAAGGGGCGCGCCAGCTATGTGGGCGAGCGCGGCCTGGGCCATCAGGATCCGGGGGCAACTTCCTATTCCTATATGCTGGAGGTTGTGGCCGGACTTATGTGACTGGAACCATAAGGCGGCTGGAACGTGTTTGGAATATCATAGGAAAATGGAGAGGAGCAAGGATAAGGTATGGTAGGATTTGTGATTGTTTCCCATAGCGGGAATCTGGCTAAGAGCGTGGTTGAACTGACAGCCATCATGGCGCCTAGCGCAAGGATAGCGGCAGCGGGCGGCATGGATGACGGAGGATTTGGGACCAGCTTTGAGAAGATACAGGCAGCCATTGAGTCCGTGTATTCAGATGACGGCGTACTGGTGCTGATGGATATGGGAAGTGCGGTAATGACCACGGAGATGGTCATAGAGACATTTGAAGGTAAAAAGGTGGAGATGGTGGACTGTCCCCTGGTGGAAGGGGCGGTAGTTGCAACCATTGACTCTGTGGGTGGAATGGACTTTGAGTCAATCAAGAAAGCCCTGGCAGGAGTGGGGACATCCAGGAAGTTCTGAGACAGGCATGCTATATGGGGGCCGGGCTTACGCATTGGCACACCCTATTCCTTCCCCGTGATGGTTACAATCATCTTGTTGGGAAGGCATACAATGGTATCGCTGCTCAGGTGCTTCTTACCCTGGTGCACGCAGACCTTGTCAGGGCAGCTGGCTTCGCTGCACCAGATTTCCCCGTCTTTTACAATGAGATGGTTGGTGCCCCCGCCTGCGCCGGTGACAGTGAGTTCTGTATCCTTACTTAAATCCAGGGTCCTTACCACCTTGCCGTCCACGCTGATCTGGGCTGTGGCGGCAGGCGCCCTGTGTGAGACATAGTTAAATCCAAATACGGCCGCGGCAATCAGAAGGATAGCTGCGGCCAGTATCATATCGCGTTTTCCTAAAACTTTCATTGTTCAGCTGCCTGTTTCAGGCATTCCTCCACTCCGTTGATAAATGGATAGACATTGATGCTGACGGTAGAGACCGCATCGGTGGCATAACCATCCTGGTTGGCAAGTCCGTTCACCTTCTGGTGTTCAATGACGTATCTGCCCACTGCGTCTGCCTGGGCTTTCCAGGTGGGGCCGTTTTCCGTCATGACGTAGTGCCCGTCCATGCTCAGCTTCTGCTTGCCGTTGCCTTCGGCGTCAAAGGAATCCCATACGCAGGATACGATGATCCCGTTTGCCACGGTGATGCTGGTTGAATCCCTGTATCCGTTGGAATCAGGCTCCGGCGCTTCATAGGTATAGGTGCCGTCAGCCAGGGGAACCTCAGGCTGGTTGGTGGTGACAGGCCCTTTTAATGCGTGGTACAAAGGGTTCGAGACTGCTATGACGGCAATGGACATCACTGCCATGACAGCAATGCCGATGGCGCTTCTTGTGCTGGAAGTCATTGTTTTTCTGCTCATTGTATCACTCCTCGGAATTTAGTAGTAATGTGCCGTCTGAAAGGTATCCCGGCACATTGTTTATTTTATCACAATTAGAACGGTTATACAATCAAATTCCGCTGTAAGTTTAAACCAGGATGGATTGGGAGCGGATTGATATTACGGGCATTGAAAACATACATTATATGGAAATCCATGGTATAATCCTTATAGGCGGGACTGAGGGAAGGAACCGGGCCGGGAGGGGGAAAGGTGTATGGATGAGCGGGAGAGGATTGAGGATAGAAGGGATTGCGGGGGGATGCAGGAAAATGATAAAGGGGATTCCGGAGGGATGCAGGAAGATGATAAAAGGGATTCCGGGGAGATACAGGAAGATGATAAAAGGGATTCCGGGGGGATGCAGGAAGATGATAAAAGGGATTCCGGAGGGATGCAGGAGAATGATAAAGGGGATTCCAGAGGGATACAGGAGATGGTTTTGGATGGGGGCCAGGGAAAGGGGTACAAGAAGGGGCCGACGATTACCAAGTGCCTGATCCTGTTCTGTATCCTGTATTTTGTGTATCAGGGACCGGCCTGCGGCAGGCGGGTTACGTACCGGTTCGTGTTTGGCCCCGGACAATCCGCGCAGGCTGGGCTGGGTGAGCAGTATTATAATGACGGGGAGTTTGAAAAAGCGGCGGAATACTATCAGCAGGTGGTGGATGACATCTATGCCAGGGGCGGACGGTTTCAGCCGGAGAACGGACCCCTGTATTACCGCCTGGGGGTTATCTACTATAATCTTGGGGAGTATGGACAGGCAGTTAAGTATCTGGATGAATCCGCGGATGTGGACCAGCGTACCTCCAATACAGAGGATCTGGCGTGGGATTATTTTGCCATAGGGAGGGTTCTCAGGGAAGCGGGAAAAAGTGAGGAATCAGTTGATTATTACAGGAAGGGCCTGAAGGCCATTAAGAAGGTCAGCGGAAATGATTCAGAGGATGCGGCTGAGTTTTTGATTGGCCTCGGGGACTCCTATAAAAAGAATGAGGAGCATGACAAGGCGCTGGAATCCTACCAGCAGGCGCTGGGGATTTATGAAAAGCACCAGTCTGACCCGGTCTGGATATATATAAGGATTGCAAGGAGCTATGAGAAGCTGGATGATTATGCATCTGCGGAATCATATTATAGGAAAGCTTCACAGACTGGAAGCGCGGATAACTATACGATGGGCGTGATATGGTTTAATCTTGGCATGCTGTATCAGGATACCGGGAAGGGGGAAGAGGCATTTTCCCTGTATCAGGAAGCGTTGACACTGATTAATAAGGACGGCGGTTATGAGGCTGCGGAGTCATCGGTGCAGCATTACCTTGCGTCTGCTTACGCCGAAATTAAAAATGATCTGGACAGCGCCATCCGTTATTCTTTATCGGCCTGCCGGATCAGGGAGGAACTGGCATCGCCCCATCTGGAGGATAAGGAAAGGCTTGGGGAGTTTAAGGAACAGCTTAAGGGCTTTTATCAGGAATCCACAGGGGACGGCACGGATGAAGGGTTTGAGTCCTGGTATTGGCAGCAGATGGAAGAGGGGGGCTTCCTGATAAATCCTTTGGATACATCCGGGAATATATGATATACTGGGATGTGTTTAAAAGACGTGTCATAAAAATGTGATTCAAAGGATGCGTTCCAAAATGATTCGGCAATGCACTGCAGGGCCGGACAGGCAGAGGTGTCATATGGTTGTAATCAACAATAATAAGAAGAAAGCAGGCAGACAGCGTATGTCCACCAGGAAGATAGCCCTGTTCGGGCTTCTGACTGCCCTGGCTGTTGTGTTAGGATATGTGGAGTCCCTGATACCGGTTTATCTGGGGGCGCCGGGGGTGAAGCTGGGACTGGCTAATCTGGTTACCATGATTGCCCTTTACTGTATGGGGGTAAGGGCTGCGATTGCCGTTAATCTGGTCCGTATCTTTTTCTCGGGTTTTACATTCGGCCCTGCATCAGCCATCCTTTTTAGTCTGGCGGGCGCAGGCTTAAGCCTGACTGTCATGGGGGTGTGTAAGAAGTTCCGTCTGTTCGGCATGGTGGGGGTCAGTATACTGGGCGGGGTGGCCCACAATATCGGGCAGTTTATGATGGCCGCTTATGTGGTCCATACCTTTGGGGTATTTGCGTATCTTCCCGTGCTTCTTGGGGCCGGAACCGTGGCCGGAGCCATGATTGGGCTGTTAGGCGGGATGGTGGTACAGCGGATCAGCCGGGTTTTCCGAGAAATTTGATATATTTCCTAAGAAATTGCCATTGTCTTGACGGCAGGGGCAGGATATAATTAATAGTAATGAGAAAATGGAGGGTGCTGATATGGTTTATAAAGCAATCAAAGGACTTGTACAGTATGGTCTTAACACTGGCCTTATCACTGAGGTGGATGCTATTTATGCCAGGAACCAGATCCTGGACGTAATGGGGATGGATGAGTACCAGGAGCCGGAAGGGGAAGGATTTGAGGGCGGCCTGGAGGAAATCTTAAAGGTTCTTATGGACCATGCCCATGAAACCGGGGTTTTGAAGGATGACAGCGTCGTATATAGGGATTTATTTGATACAAAGCTGATGAACTGCCTGATGCCAAGGCCAAGCGAGGTGGAGCGGGAATTTTGGGAGCTTTATAAGGTTTCCCCGGAAAAAGCCACGGACTGGTATTATAAGCTGAGCCAGGATTCGGATTATATACGCCGCTACCGGATTGTCAAGGATATGAAGTGGACCACCGATACCCGGTACGGTACGCTGGATATCACGGTTAACCTGTCCAAGCCGGAGAAAGACCCTAAGGCCATTGCGGCTGCCAAGCTTGCCAAGCAGAGCGGGTATCCCAAGTGCCAGCTCTGTATGGAAAATGTGGGCTATGCGGGCCGCGCCAACCATCCGGCCAGGAATAACCACAGGATCATCCCGGTTACGATTAATGACAGCCAGTGGGGATTCCAGTATTCTCCGTATGTATATTACAATGAACACTGTATCGTGTTTAACGGCCAGCATATTCCCATGAAGATAGATAAGGCCGCCTTCAGGAAGCTGTTTGACTTCATTAAGCAGTTCCCCCACTATTTCCTGGGATCCAATGCAGACCTTCCCATTGTGGGCGGTTCTATTTTGAGCCATGACCATTTCCAGGGGGGACATTATACCTTTGCCATGGCTAAGGCTGCCATGGAGAAGCATTTTACATATAAAGGATTTGAGGACGTGGAGGCTGGAATCGTGTTCTGGCCCATGTCCGTGCTGAGACTGAGGGCAGAGGATGCAGGCCGCCTGATTGAGCTGGGGGACGTGGTCCTTAATGCATGGCGTGGGTATACGGATGAAGCTGCATTCGTATTTGCAGAGACAGAGGGTGAACCTCATAATACCATAACGCCCATTGCGCGTAAGGTGGGGGATATGTATGAGCTGGACCTGGTACTGCGCAACAATATCACCACAGAGGAATTCCCTCTGGGCGTGTACCATCCCCATCAGGAACTGCACCATATTAAGAAGGAGAATATCGGCCTGATTGAGGTCATGGGTCTGGCGGTGCTGCCGTCCAGGCTTAAGACGGAACTGGCTGAACTGGGAACCTATATAATAGAAGGAAGGGACATCCGCAGCAATGAAACACTGGAGAAACATGCGGACTGGGTGGATGGTTTCCTTCCCAAATATAAGGAAAAGGGCATTGCCGTTACTGCGGAGAATGTGGAGTCCATCCTTCAGGAGGAAGTGGGATATGTGTTCGCCAGGGTTCTGGAGGACGCAGGTGTATATAAGTGTGATGAAGCGGGACGTGAGGCATTTGGAAGATTCTTAAGGAGTGTTGGATTTTCGGAATGCTAAGATAAGATACAGGAACAGATAAGACACAGGAATAGATAGGATACAGAAAAGATAAAGATATGTTACAGGAACAGAAGGCGGATATGGATATGTTGGATCCGCCTTCTGTTTTTACATTTCACCCCCTCCAACTTTTTGTAAAAAGTTTTTGCAAATCTTCTATCTGTTCAATCTCCTGAAATTGATTTATGATAAAGCCTGTAAGGACAAGACATACTTCTTAAGCGCTTAAGAATCAGAGGTTTCAATATCCGGCATGGCCGGAAGGAGGTTATAAAGGGATGAGTCAATTAATTAATAAGAATTGTATTGTATTTGATATGGAAGGGGACAAGAAGGACATTATCCGCACCCTGGCAGGGGAGCTGCACAGGGCTGGCAGGATAACGGACGCAGAGGAGTTTTTCCAGGATGTGCTGGCAAGGGAGGCCATTGCGGCAACCTTTGTGGGCTTTGATATGGGACTTCCTCATGGCAAGACAGACCATGTGCTGGAGGCCAGCGTGTGCTTTGGCAGGACCAGGGGACCGGTGGTGTGGAATGAGGAGTCGGGGGATACGGTTGACCTGGTCATCCTGATAGCGGTTCCTTTGTGCGAGGCAGGGGACACCCACATGAAGATCCTGGCCAACCTGTCCAGGAAGCTGATGCATGAGGAGTTCAGGGATTCCCTGAGGAAGAGTGACAGGGAACAGGTATACAACATATTAAGTGAAGTTCTGGAGGGGTAGGAAGATGAAAGAGCAGTTAAGGATATTAAAGAAACATATATTGACAGGCACATCACATATGATTCCCTTTATCGTAGCAGGCGGTATCCTGTTTTCTCTGGCAGTCATGCTGAACCCGGAAGGGGCGGCAACGCCGGAGACAGGCTGGCTGGCAGGACTTGCACAGATCGGTTTGGGCGGACTGACGCTTTTCATCCCTGTGCTGGGCGGATATATTGCATATTCAATCGCCGACAAGCCCGGCCTTGCGCCTGGTATGATCGGGGCTTATCTGGCAAGGGAAATGGGCGCCGGATTCCTGGGCGGCATGGCCGCCGGCCTGATAGCAGGGGTTGTGGTCAAGGAGTTAAAACGGATTAAGCTTCCCATCGCGCTTAAGACACTGGGTTCCATCTTCATCTATCCGCTGGTGGGGACACTGGTTACCGGAGGCATCATTGTATGGGGCATCGGAGGGCCGATTGCAGCCCTTATGAACGGTCTTACGGCCTGGCTGTCCGGGCTGGGCGATGTGGGTAAGGTACCGCTGGCCTCCATCCTGGGAGCCATGACTGCATTTGACATGGGCGGCCCCATCAATAAGGTGGCAACACTGTTTGCACAGACCCAGGTTGATACGCTTCCATACCTGATGGGCGGCGTTGGCGTCGCCATCTGTACGCCCCCTATCGGCATGGGAATCGCAACGCTTCTGGCTCCTAAAAAGTACAATGTTGAGGAAAAGGAAGCTGGCAAGGCAGCCATCCTTATGGGCTGTGTGGGTATTACCGAGGGAGCCATCCCATTTGCGGCCAATGATCCCTTAAGGGTCATCCCGTCCCTGATTGTGGGCGCCGTGGCAGGCAATATCATTCCATTCCTGACAGGGGTCCTGAACCATGCGCCATGGGGCGGAATCATCGTGCTTCCGGTTGTGGAAGGGAAAATCTGGTATCTGATTTCTGTCCTGGCAGGTGGATTTGTGACAGCGGTTATGGTAAACTTATTAAAGAAGGATTATGTGGATGTAACGGTTGAAAAGGAAGATACCGTGGATCTGGATGAGATAACATTTGATGAATTTTAAAGAAGATAAATGTGGTAAAAGTAAATAATGATGAAAATAAATAGTGATGAAAAGAAAACAGGATTGACATGGAGGACGATAAAATGAAAGTAGTAGGAATTACATCTTGCCCATCAGGCGTGGCACATACATACATGGCGGCAGAAGCGCTTAAATTATCCGGCGAGAAGCTGGGGATGGAAGTAATCATTGAGACACAGGGCGGAGCCGGTGTTGAGAACCAGTTAAAGCAGAAGGACATCGACGAGGCTGCATGTGTGGTCATTGTCAATGATGTGGCCCTGGAGGGACTGGACCGGTTCAAGGGAAAGAAGGTCCTGAAAATGGGGGTTTCAGACCTGATTAAGAAGTCTGACGCTGTCATGAAGAAAATCCAGGATACCTTTCAGTAGGGTTTGTCAGGGGAGTGTATAAGATAAAGTAAAGGATGAGGGGAGCGGGGAGCGCTCCTCTTGTCCGTGTATCCATATGGGGCATGGCAGTCAGGGCGTCCGGTAAAGGAACAGGCAGGCGCCGTACAGGAGAAGAAGATTATGTTTAATGGGAGAATGCTTAATATCATCCGCTATCTTAAGGAACAGGGGGAATCCACCTATAAGGCGGCGGCCAGGGATTTGGGGGTATCGGAGCGGAGCGTGCGGTATGATGTGGACCGGATTAACGATATCCTGTCCCTGGAACACCTGCCGGAGATTGAAAAACACTCCAAGGGCGTACTGGTGTATCCCAGGAACCTGGACTTAAAGGGACTGGAGGACGGCAATGAGGTGGTATATACCAGCCGGGAACGCATGTCCATCCTGCTGCTGATCCTGATGATACGCAGCGAGGACCTTAAGATAAACCAGCTGAGCCAGCAGTTCAGGGTGTCCAGGACAACGGTGAAGAATGATATGGCGGCCCTGGATGAGGAACTTAAGAAGGATGGGATGGGTATCGGGTATTCCGGACATTTTTACCTTTCCGGCCCAAAGCTTAAGCGGACCACCCTGATGAACCAGGAGTTCAGGAAATACATTGAGTACCTGATTAATCCTTTTACGGAATACAATTCCTATGAATTTTACTGTATCCATATCATACATAAGGCGTTTGAGGGCATTTCCATTCCCAATGTGGTCATGGCGGTGGACGGATTACTGGAGGATCTGGGCTGTACCCTGACCAGCAGTTCCTACCTGTGGTACATGTCCAATGTGGTGGTGCTTATATGGTATGTACTGCATGACAAGGTCTATCCCCTGGATATCTCGGTGATGCCCGGCTATGACAGGGAGGTTTACGGCAGGTTTGGGAAGGACCTGGAGGTAATCATAGGCAGGCCGGTATCAGGGGATTATATTGCCATGATGGCGAAAATGTTTGATTTCACCAATAAGATTGCAGGAGGAAAGGGGGAGGTGGACCCGGTCCACGCCCAGGCAGTGACATTTTCCCTGATTTCCTCCATGTCAAAACGGCTGAACATGCCCTTTGACAAGGACAGTTCCCTGGTGGAAGGGCTGCTAAACCACATGATTCCCCTGATACAGAGGATTAATAATCATGTAAGCATCAAGGATAACGTGGTTTCCCTTCTGGGTCCGAAGGAGCAGCAGCTTTACAATGTGGTGACCCAGGCCTGCAGCGAGGTGGAGACCCTTGACCAGCTGGGCAATGCGGATGAGCTGGTGTATCTGACCATCTGCTTCATGGCCAGCATCCGGAGGATGAAGACAGCGCCCTACAAGAAGGTGCTTCTGGTGTGCGGGCACGGTTACGGCACCACTACCATGTTAAAGGAGGCGCTGCTCAGCGAATACCAGATCCACATCATGGACACCCTTCCTATCTATAAGCTGTCCTCCTACCCTGACTGGGCTGCCATTGATTATGTTTTGTCAACCATTAAGGTGAATAACAGCCTGCCAAAGCCGTGCATAACAGTGAGCCCCATCCTGCAGCAGGAGGACAGGGCTGCCATAGAGGGGCTTGGAATCTCCAGGAAGGCAATCCTTTCAAGCTATTATTCCATTGAGGAAAAGCTTGGGTTCCTGGATGAGGCAACGCGGGCCAGGGTGATGGATGTGGTGAAGAAGGAACTGGGTTACCAGACCGCCCAGGTGTTCCATAACCCCAGGAATTTCAGTAGCTTCCTGAAGTATGACTGCATTGAACTGGCAGAAGAGGCCGCGGACTGGAGGGAGGCGGTGCGCTTGAGTGCAGGGCCTCTGCTTAGGCGGGGATTCATTGAGGAGTCCTATGTATCCAACATGATAGGGTTCATAGAAGAACAGGGCTTTTATGCTGTTTCCGACGGGTCCTTTGCACTGCTTCACGGAAAAGGCGCAGAGGGAATCAGGAAGACCAGCTTAAGCCTTCTGGTAACAGGAAAACCAGTGGAATTCGGGGATAAGAAGGCCAATGTCATATTCTGCCTGGCCAGCCGCGACTCCAGGGAACATATACCGGCAGTGGTGACCCTGATGCGCATGGTGAAGACAACCTCCCTGATCCACGATTTAGTCCGGTGCAGGACGAAGGAGGAGGCGTACCAGTGCGTGCTTAACTGCGAGTTTGAGGTCCTTTGACTGTGGGGAGGATGGGGAGGATGGGTTTGCGCACAGGGCCAGTCTGTACAGACAAAAAATCCTGTGTTATAATGAACTGGACTTTGAAGATGAAATCAGGGAAAAGGAGTACATGGATATGTTAGATGAGAGATGGGTATTTCATGAAAATGCAGAAGCAGTCCAGGCTGGACCGGGAGTTGTGAGAAGGGTCCTGGCTTACAGCAAGGATCTGATGTGTGTGGAGAATACATTTGAGAAAGGCGCGGTGGGCAGCCTTCACCATCATCCCCACACCCAGATCACATACGTTGTAAGCGGTGAATTTGAGTTTGATATTGAAGGTGAGAAAAAGATTGTAAAGGCCGGAGACACCATGCTGAAGCTGGATGGGGTGGAACATGGATGCGTATGCCTTGAGGCAGGTATCCTCCTGGATATCTTTAACCCCATGCGCCAGGATTTTGTGTAAATCCGTGAAAAGGATGGAGAAAAAATCCTGCTATACAGAACCATGCTGCACTGGTGATTCAGGCGAAAATACCGGCCAGCCCCAGGTCCTCCACCTTTTTATGGATATACCCTTTATCAATGGAATATAGCCCCAGGTCGTTCATGCGCCGGAACAGGCAGGAGCCGGAAAATGTATATTTTTCCCTCAGGCCTTCCGGCGTTTCCATTTGTTCCCTAACCCATGCAATGGCCTCGCCCACGGCCAGTTCCCGGGGGAATTCAAGGAGGGGACGGCCGGAGAGGAACTGCACCATGTTATGCCCGGCCAGGACGCCAGTGACAATGGCTTCTGTGTGGCCCACCAGAAGCCCCGCCTTTTCACCGGCACAGAACAGGTTGGCCCGCTGGTCCACCTTCAGGCTGTTGCTCCGCCTACACATGGCAAGATAGCGCATGGAGTTGCCTTTCCCGCCTGCATACGGGTCTTCATAACGGGCGCATTCAAATCCCGGAATCTGATGAAGCTTTTCCAGAGGGTAATAGGGAGTCATCATTTTGGCGTGTCCGGTGTCCAGCAGGATGATGTTTTCGGCAAATTCATCCAGGGCATATTGCTGGCAGGCCTTGATGGAAAGATGGTTTTCCCTGAGTTCCCGGGGAAGGGGGATGACGGCCACTCCATTTTCATCCAGGGCTTTTATGATTTCGGGGGACAGGGATTCCTTGAACAGCTTGCAGGACCCGCTCATGGCCCCATATGAGCCGTCATGGGCTGCCGCCTTAAGTTCGGTAAGCCCGGTAAGGCCGCAAAGGCTGATGCGCCCGCCGAAGCTGGGGCAGCGCAGCACGCACATGGCACATCCGTTTCCATATTGCCTGCAGTTGTTCATAGGCCCGGCGGTTCCCGTGGCGTCGATGAACCCGTCGGCCTCATAACAGTTGCCACTGTCGTCACGGACGGACAGGATTGTGGTATTGTCCCCGGATAAGTCTGCGCTGGCCACCCTGGATTGCCTGTGTATGGAAACGCCCAGCTGAAGCAGCCGCTGTTCTACTGCCACGGGCGTTTTTATTATATCATACAGGTCGGCGTGCTGATGGCCCGGAAAGGAAATGCATTTGTGGCGCAGGCATGTGTCAATGGCCCGGAACATATCGTCCCCGCCCATGGCAGCCATCTCCTCCGTGGCCGTGAAACGGCCGTTGTTGCGTATGATACCGCCTACCAGACCTGTTCCAAGCAGGGAGTCCGTGCGCTCCAACAGGGTTACGCTGGCACCGTTTTTGGCTGCCTGGGCGCTGGCCGCACAGCCGGCCCATCCGCCTCCTACAATTACTATTTTCATAATCACGCCTCCTCCTGTATAGTAAGATTATATTATGTATCCGCAGGGATATAGACCTGCAAAATGAACAACCGCCATACCTGTATACAAGTATGGCGGTGCTTTTTCCTGCCGCAGGATTCCTATTTCTCAGTGTGGGGGAGACGGCCCCTGAGGAACCGTTTCCTTAACTCGTTAAGACTGAAGGGAATCAGGGGGTACACATAACTCTTTCCTGCAATGGTCTTGTTAAATACAATGGCACAGATGGCGATTACCGTGCCGATGATATATCCCCATACATTAAAGACAGCGGTCAGTATCAATATAATCACACGCATGAACTTCATGGCATAGCCCAGTTCAAAACTGGCCTGGGAATAATTGGCAATCGTCACGAATGCCATGTACAGCATGGTCTCACTGTTAAACCATCCGGATTTCACCGCATATTCCCCAAGCACGATACCTGCAATCACACTCAGCGGGGTGGTTAGCATGCTGGGGGTATTCACCGCTGCCAGCCGCAGGCCGTCAATGGCAAATTCCAGTATGAGCAGCTGCCATATAAGGGGCACGTTCAGTGGGTCGGACACGCGTATGAATGCCAGCCAGTCCGGGATATAGGCAGGATTCTGCATGAACAGGAGCCATGTGGGGGTCAGCATCAGGGCCAGGACGGAGATGGTCATCCTGGATAAACGCAGGTAGGTTCCTGTTACAGGCGGGAAGTAGTAGTCATCCGCCTCCTCGATGATGTCGAACACGGAGGAGGGAAGGATCATGGCTGAAGGGGAGTTGTCCACCAGTATGATGATATTTCCCTCCAGGACCGATGCGGCGGCCGTGTCCGGGCGCTCTGAAAATTTAAACTTGGGAAATGGATTGAACCATTTATACGGGAAAATGCACTCTGCCAGACTTTCCTGGTTCATGGTCAGGGCATCCACCTTCAGGTCCTTAATCCGGTCCTTTATTTTCTTCAGAAGCTGTTTATCCACCCGGTTTTCCATGTAGCAGATGGCGATGTCGGTGTGGGAGCTTTCGCCTGCGGACATGATTTCCATGGTAAGCTTTGGGTCGCGGATACGGCGGCGGATCAGGGCCGTGTTGAAAATCAGGGTTTCCACAAAGCCGTCCCTGGAACCACGCATGACCTTATCCTTCTCAGGCTCGCTTACCCCCCTGGAAGGGTAGGTGCGGCAGTCGATGGTGATACATTTGTCAAAGCCGTCAATAAACAGACAGGATACGCCGGACAGAAGCTGGGTAATCATGTCCGTTTCATTGGACAGCAGGCCGATTTCCCCATATGGGACATACTGTTTGGAGAAGGCGTGGGCGTCCTTTGGCATGTCCTCCGGCTTAATGGTGGAGAAGACCTGGAGGATTTTTAAGAGGGAATCATCCTTCGTAAATCCATCTATAAAATATAGGCAGGCCTCGCGGCCTCCGATGTGGACAATACGGTATACCACATCAAAATTCGTCTGGACATTCAGCTTTTCGTGAAGGTGGGTGATATTGTCTTTTAAATTTTGGGAAAATTCCATTGTTTATTCCTTTCTGCGCGACTTCAGATGAAAAAATTGCATAAAGTTAGTATGCACTGAGTAAATGTTATTATACATAAGTACATTTGTCTTTAGAGTAAAGACAAATGGGAGAAATTTATATAAAAAGAAGCTGACAGGGGAACGCTTTTTGCTAATGTGCACAAAAATCGTTGACAAATCATGGAAAGGGTGGTATAGTGTCCATGTAAGAAGCACAAAGGAGTGCCTTACGGGTTTTTGTTTGGTATGGGGATGCCAGATAAACTAATAGTGTGACGGTTTTGATCGTGACTGAGAGCTGCCTTCTGTGGGGGAAGGGCAGCTCCCTTTTTTTGTTTATCCGGTCTTATATGCCGGATTTATCCAAGGCTTCCCGTTCGGATCCGCCTTAAGCCTGGCTTCCCGTTCAGGTCCGCCTTAAGCCTGGATTTCCGTTTTCCATAATCCATGAAGGTTGCAGTAGGCGTAAGCGGCCCTGGGCGAATCTCCTTTTTCCAATGTAAAGTGCGCCACCGGTTCACAGGACGGGGTTAAGCAGACGCGCATGGTGCAGCCGGCCTTTGTGACCAGGCAGACCCAGCCGATGTTGTGTCCGCCGTCCATGGGATGGAATATCTCACCCACCTTCACGGTTACGTGAAGCCCCTCTGTCTCCACCACCGGAAGATGCTTTTCGCTGGCGCCTTCCGCCATGACCGGCTCCAGTACTTCAAATGGCCTGCAGGTATCGGGAAGGGCTGCATTCGGGGCGCTGCACAGGGCTTCTAACACCACGATGCGGTTCTTATCAGTGAGAAATACAGGTTCCTGGTTCAAGTCTGTTTTCATGTCAATCCTCCATTCTGAATTTCAGTCATGCAATATGTTCTGTATCAACATGCTTATGTTTCCCTGAAATGGTGCCGGTCTATTCATACATGGGATAAGTTTCTATTGACATATTTCCTACAGGAATAGTATGATAATCATATATGGATAATTTTCACCGCATCTACAAACACTAAACCAAAAGGACGTGAATATACATGTTAGTATCAACAAAAGGACGTTATGCCCTGCGCACCATGGTGGACCTGGCCATACACGGGGACGGGGAGCCGGTTAAGATTAAGGATATAGCAAACCGCCAGGGGATTTCCGGCAAATACCTGGAGCAGATCATCTCCATCCTGTCCAGGGCCGGCTATGTGCGCAGCATCCGCGGGAACCAGGGCGGTTATTATCTGGCTAAGCCGGCAGCAGAATACACGGTGGGAATGATACTCAGGGTGACCGAGGGAAGCCTGGCGCCCGTGGACTGCCTGAGCGGCGGCGAGAATCCCTGCACAAGGCAGATGGACTGTGTGACCCTCAGGCTGTGGAGGGAGCTGGACGAGGCCATCAGCGGCGTTGTGGACCGTTATACGCTGGAGGACCTGGTGCAGTGGCGCAGGAACATGAAGGATAATTATGTGATTTGATGATGATTGGGAAATGGCCTGATCATTAGGGAGAGGGGATAAAATAAAGGCAGATAATGGGAGCGGGAGAACTTTATGAAATGGATCAGACGTAGTTCGGACTTCATTAATAAATGGAAAAAGGACAGGCGGGTAAGACTTGGCATCACACTGGCGGCTGTGATCATTTCAGCGCTGATACAGACCTATGCCCTCCAGGTGTTTGTCCGCCCGGCGGGCATCATCTCCGGAGGATTTACCGGTATTGCCATGCTGGTGGAGCGCCTGGGAGGACTGTGGGGAGTGGACATCCCCATGCAGATAACCATGGTAGCCCTGAATATTCCGGTGGCCCTTATGTGCTGCAAGGGAATCAGCATAAGATTCACTGTGTTTTCCCTGGTGCAGGTATTTTTAAGCAGTATTTTCCTGCAGGTATTTAACTTTACGCCCATATTTACCGACGAAGTGCTTAATGTGATATTCGGCGGGGTTATTTTTGGATGTGCCATCGTGATTGCCCTCAGGGGCAATGCTTCCAGCGGGGGCACTGATTTTATTGCCCTTTTTGTATCCAACAGGACAGGGCAGTCCATCTGGAGCTATGTATTCTTTGGCAATGCGGTGATGTACTGCTTTTACGGCGCCATATTTGGCTGGAAGCATGCCGGATATTCCATCATCTTCCAGTTCATTTCCACCAGGATGATATCCGCGTTCCACCACAGATATGAACTGGTCACCCTTCAGGTCACGACCATGAAAGGGCCTGAGGTGGTGGAGGCATATATCGGGCATTTCCGCCACGGCATGTCCTGTGTGGAGGCAATGGGAGGTTATAGTAAGAAGAAAATGTATCTGTTGAACACGGTCCTTTCCGCGTATGAGGTAAATGACGCCATCCATGTGATGCAGGGCGCGGATGAGCACGTGATCATCAACGTGCTGAGGACCCAGCAGTTTGTGGGAAGGTTTTACAGGGCACCCCTTGAGTAGGGGCGCCCTGACGCCGGAATGGATTTTGAAACATATCCTGCCGTCTGGCGGATGGGGGTCATGAAATCCCGCATATATCCCGGACAATTTCCCCTGCCATCAGAAGACCGGCCACAGGAGGCACAAAGGATATGCTTCCGGGGGTTGCGCGGCGGCTGCCTGTATCCTCCCCGGATGGCCCGGGTGTCAGGGGCTGTTCCGGGGACCAGCAGACCTTCAGGTTCCTGATGTCCCTGGCCTTTAACTCCTTACGCATGATACGGCACAGGGGGCAGACGGAGGTGGCCGAGATATCGGATATGCGGAGCAGCTCCGGATGGAGTTTATTGCCGGTGCCCATGGAAGCGATGATGGGGATGCCGTGTTCCCGGGCATAGGATGCCAGGGCCAGCTTGGCTGTCACGGTGTCGATGGCGTCCAGGATGCAGGCAATGGACTTGGAAGGAGGGAGCTGTTCCATGATGGATTCAAAGAGCGCGTCCAGGTTATGGGGGAGCACGAACTGTTCGCTGGTAATCACCAGGGTGTCCGGGCACATGTCAGCGATTTTCTCCTTCATCACAAGTGTCTTCGGGCGTCCGATGGTACTGTGGAGGGCAATGCTCTGCCGGTTGATGTTGGTAAGCGAAACCACATCGTTATCAACCAGCACCAGGCAGCCGACCCCGCACCTGGCCAAAGCCTCCGCCGCATGTGACCCAACCCCGCCGATACCAAAAACAACAACAGCAGAATCCCTAAGCCGTCCCATGCCATCCCCGCCTAGAAGCATCTCAGTTCTGGAAAATTCATTTATCATCATATCACTCCTAAAAACAGCATATTTTCAAAAATTGTACCTCATATGAGGAAAAAAGTAAATGTAATTGTCTTCCAACAGGCAAGAATAGGGGGTATCTTGAGGGAAAAAATTATGGTATAATGTCCGCGTAGGCAATGAGCCATGCAAAATAAGGCAAAGAAGGATTTCTGTTGTGCTATACATAAAGAAATCCTGTATTGGCTTATTTTAGAGGGCGAAGCCCGCAATCCCCGATGGAGCGTAGCGGAATCGGGGTGCATGGCGGACCGGCGGACCCAGTACCCCTAAAAACCAAAGCGCCTACCCCACAAAAAAACACGGAGGCCAAAACATGAAAGACGGATTCATCAGGGCAGCAGCAGTCACTCCCAAAGTCAAGGTAGCTGACCCGGAATATAATGCACAGCAGATCATAGAACTAATCAACCAGGGCGCAAGCAGGGGCGTGAAACTCATGGTATTCCCGGAGCTCTGCCTTACGGCCTATACCTGCAGCGACCTGTTTTTCCAGACATCCCTGCTTGCAAAGGCCAGGGAACAGCTTTCCCGCATCATCAAAGCCAGCAGGGATAAGGATATCCTGGCATTCATCGGTATGCCCTGGGAGCGGGACGGCAAGCTCTACAACGCAGCCGCAGCCATCCACAGAGGGAAGCTTCTGGGCATCATCCCCAAGAAGAACCTTCCCAATTATTCGGAATTTTACGAAGCCCGCCATTTCTGTCCTGGCAATGAGCGCCCGGTATTCGTATCATGGGAAGGCGGACAGGTCCCTATGGGCATGAACCTTCTCTTCCGGTGCAGTAATCTCAGGGACCTTACAATCGCGGTGGAGATCTGCGAGGACGTATGGGTACCCTGCCCGCCCAGCATCCGCCACTCACTGGCAGGCGCAACCGTTATTGTCAACTGTTCCGCCAGCGATGAGACAACGGGCAAGGACGTGTACCGCCATGAACTGATCTGCAGCCAGTCCGCCAGGCTTGTATGCGGCTATGTCTATGCCAATGCAGGCGAAGGCGAGTCCACCCAGGACCTGGTATTCGGCGGCCAGAACATAATCGCTGAGAATGGCACCTGTCTGGTGGAATCCAGGCGGTTTACCAATGAAAGCATCTGTGCCGACCTGGATATGGAGCGCCTGGACAGCGAGCGCAGGCGCATGAGCACCTTTCCTGCCCCGGAAGAAGCCCGCAGGGAGGGCGGATACATGATTGTGGATTTTGAACTGTCCCTTGACAGCGCTGTCAATGCAAACGCCCAGACCGTCCAGGCAGACGGCCTGAAAGAATCCGGCAGGGATGTCCTGCGCTTCATTGACCCGGCTCCCTTTGTGCCGGGGGATGAGAGACAGCGCAGCCGCCGCTGTGAGGAAATCCTGTCCATCCAGGCAATGGGGCTTAAAAAGCGTCTGGAGCACACGGACAGCCAGCACGCGGTGGTGGGCCTTTCCGGCGGCCTGGATTCCACGCTGGCCCTGCTTGTGACTGTCCGGGCCTTTGACGCGCTTAAATTACCGCGGACCAATATCCACTGCATCACCATGCCGTGCTTTGGGACCACGGACCGGACCTACAACAACGCCTGCGCCATGGCGGCCAAGGTTGGGGCTGAACTTAGGGAAATCAATATCCGCCAGGCCGTGAGCCAGCATTTTACGGATATCGGACAGGACATGGACAACCACGACGTGACCTATGAGAACAGCCAGGCCAGGGAAAGGACCCAGGTCCTTATGGATATTGCCAACCAGGTGGGAGGGCTTGTGATCGGTACCGGGGATATGTCGGAACTGGCGCTGGGCTGGGCCACCTACAACGGCGACCATATGTCCATGTACGGTGTGAATGCGTCCGTGCCAAAGACACTGGTGCGCCACCTGGTCCGCTACTATGCGGATACCTGCCGGGAGAAAGAACTGGCAGATGTGCTTTTGGATGTGCTGGACACCCCGGTCAGCCCGGAGCTGCTGCCGCCTGAGGACGGAAAGATTTCCCAGAAGACAGAGGATCTGGTCGGGCCTTATGAACTTCATGACTTCTATTTATATTATATCCTGCGGTACGGCTATGCCCCGTCCAAAATCTACCGCATGGCGGTACAGGCATTCAGGGGGCAGTATGACAATGGAATCATACTGAAGTGGATGAAGGTATTCTACCGGAGGTTTTTCAGCCAGCAGTTTAAGCGTTCCTGCCTGCCGGACGGACCCAAGGTGGGTTCTGTGGCAGTGTCCCCCAGAGGGGACCTGCGTATGCCCAGCGATGCATGCAGCAGGCTTTGGCTGGAGGAGCTGGAGAAACTGGGCTAGAGCGTGGATGATCAGGAAATAACAGATACAGGAGAAAAATTATGATAAACAGCACGGCCAATAAACAGGTAAAGCGTGTGGTGAATTTAAGGAACAGGGCAAAGGCGCGCAGGGAGGAAGGCGTGTATGTGGCGGAAGGACTGCGCATGTGCCGGGAGCTTTCGATAAAGGACACGGAAATCCTCTATGTAACAGAAGGTTTTGCAGGCGACCGGGAGAACCGTAAGTGGATGGATGGATTCCGGTTTGAGATAGTAACGGATGTGGTCATGAAAGTGATGGCAGATACCCAGACACCCCAGGGCGTTCTGGCCGTGGCCAGACAGAAAACATACACGCTGGAGGATATACTGAAGGCTCCCCGGAATGGAAAGCTGGCAATCATGGTTCTGGAAACCATTCAGGATCCCGGAAACCTCGGAACCATCGTAAGGGCCGCGGAAGGCGCCGGCATTACAGGAATCGTGATGAACCGTGAAACCACGGACATCTATAATCCCAAAGTCATCCGTTCCACCATGGGGTCCATATGCAGGATGCCGTTTGTCTGTGTGGATGATATCCGCCAGGCATGCCAGACTATGAAAGACAGCGGTGTGCGTCTGTTTGCGGCTCATTTAAAGGGAATGAATAATTATGACCAGGAAGATTATACTGACAATGTGGGCTTTTTGATCGGCAACGAGGCAGGCGGGCTGACAGACGGGACAGCGGCCATGGCTGACTGCTATGTGAAGATTCCGATGGCGGGCAGGGTGGAATCCCTGAATGCGGCGGTTGCCGCGTCCGTCCTCATGTTTGAGGCTGCAAGACAGCGCAGGAACCGGAAAGGGTAGGCCGGCTATGCCATAGACGCCCACAGGAAGGAGGACAATGCATGGCATCACTTGGATGGCTTGTATCATTTCTGGTGTTCATGGGCGTGGAGATGGTATTTTGCTGCCTTACCTCGCTGTGGTTTGCAGTGGGTGCGCTGGGGGCCTTTGCGGTGGCCCTTACGGGCGGTTCCATGGAACAGCAGCTGGCGGGGTTTGTGGCAGTATCATTCCTTACGCTGATTCTTATACGGCCAGTGGCATTCTTGATGGGCAGACACGTAAAGGACGGGCAGAAATCATGAAACTTCAGCTGGATTTAAACAGGGAATACGGCATTGTACTGGAGGGCGGCGGGGCCAAGGGCGCCTATCAGGTAGGCGCATGGCGCGCCCTCCGGGAGGCCGGGATCAGGATAAAGGGTGCGGCAGGCACCTCGGTGGGCGCTTTGAACGGCGCCCTTATCTGTATGGATGATTTTAAGAAGGCAGAGCGCATATGGGAAAATATCCGCTACTCCAGGGTGATGGATGTGGATGATGAAATGATGGAGCGGCTTAAGAAGTTCAGCCTCCGCAGGATTTCCAGCATCACATCCCTGAATGTGGGGGAGCTTATATCCGGAATCAAGCGGATCCTCAAGGACGGCGGATTTGACATTGCCCCCTTAAAGGGACTGATTGAGGATGTGGTGGACGAGGAGAAAATCAGGAACTCGGACAGGGAGCTTTACGTGGTCACCTATTCCCTTTCAGACCGACAGCCTTTAATCGCCAATGTAAAGGAGGCGCCGGAGGGGACCATTGGCGACATGCTCATGGCCAGTGCATATTTAATCGGTTTCCGCCAGGAAAAGCTGGGGGGCAAATACTATATGGACGGCGGGGGTATCAACAACGTGCCTGTGGATGTGCTGATAGATAAAGGATATAAGGATATCATCGTGCTGCGCATCTATGGATACGGCATTGATACGGAGAAAAAGCTGGAAGTTCCTGAGGACGTGAACCTGTACCATGTGGCGCCCAGGCAGGACCTTGGCGGGATATTGGAGTTTGACAGGAAACGGGCCAGGAGGAACATGCTGCTGGGCTACTTTGACGGCAAGCGCATGCTTTACGGTCTGGCGGGCCGGGTATATTATATTGACGCGCCGGAGGGCGAACCTTATTATTTTGATAAGATGATGTCGGAGATTCCCTGCCTTTTGTCCTATCTGAAGCCTGAATATCCAGCTACAGGCCGCAGCGGTCAGGGGGATACGGCCCAGTCCGATGAACTGCCGGGCTACCGGGTGTATACGGAAAGGATTTTCCCGCAGCTGGCAAAGGAACTGAAGCTTAAGGACGGATGGGATTACAGGGAACTGTATCTTTCCCTGCTGGAGGACCTGGCAAAACAGTACCGTATCAGCCGCTTTAAAATTTATACGGTGGATGAACTTCTGAACCTGATTCACAGAAAAGCGGGGAGCGCTGCGCTGAAAGCATTGATTCCCACTCTTGACAGCAGCCCGCAGGTGTAGTATATTATGCATAAAGATGCATAAATATTAATAGAATACAGCCATATGCAGTGGTGGGAGACGGAGGACATTATGAATTTAAAGGGAAGACATTTTTTAACGCTGAAAGATTATACACCGGAGGAGATTACATACCTGCTGGACCTTTCAGCGGAATTGAAGGAGAAAAAGAAAAAGGGAGTCCTGACAGATACGCTTAAGGGAAAGAATGTGGCCCTGATATTTGAGAAGACCAGCACCAGGACCCGCTGCGCATTTGAGGTTGCGGCCCATGACCTGGGCATGGGTACCACCTATCTGGACCCGTCCGGTTCCCAGATCGGCAAGAAGGAGAGCATCGCGGATACCGCAAGGGTCCTGGGACGGATGTATGAGGGGATTGAGTACCGCGGGTTCGGCCAGGAGATTGTGGAGGAGCTGGCGAAATACGCAGGAGTGCCTGTGTGGAACGGCCTTACCAATGAGGACCATCCCACCCAGATGCTGGCAGACCTTCTCACCATCCGCGAGCACCTGGGACATTTGAAAGGCGTAAAGCTTGTGTATATGGGCGATGCGCGCTATAATATGGGTAACTCCCTGATGATTGCCTGCGCAAAGATGGGTATGCACTTTGTTGCATGTGCGCCGGCCAAGTATTTCCCCGACAAGGCACTTGTGGCGGAATGTGAGGCATTTGCAAAGGAAAGCGGCGGTTCCATCACCCTGACGGAGGATGTGATGACCGCAACCAAGGGAGCGGATGTGATAGATACGGACGTGTGGGTTTCCATGGGAGAGCCGGACGAGGTTTGGGAAGAGCGTATAGAGGAACTGACCCCCTACAAGGTGACAAAGGCTGTTATGGATAATGCCGGACCCAAGGCCATTTTCCTCCACTGCCTGCCTTCCTTCCATGACCTGAAGACCAAGATTGGCCATGAGATGGGAACGCGCTTTAACGTATCGGAACTGGAAGTAACAGACGAGGTATTTGAATCCAGCCAGTCCGTTGTGTTTGATGAGGCTGAGAACAGGATGCATACCATCAAGGCTGTAATGTTGGCAACGTTAGGAGAATAGCACATATGCATGGGCAAAGAGGAAGGGGTGAGCGCCATGCCGGGATATTCCTGGACATGGCCCACCTGATACTGGGGATTGCGATTATAATCCTTGCCGTGCTGTCATTCATTAACCCGGAGGGAAACCATATGCTGTTCCCTCTGGTGTTTTTGCTGGCAGCATTATTAAACGCTGTAAGCGGTGTATTTGAATGTAAGACCTGGGGACGGGATAAGAAGAAACGCCGCCAGGGCATATTGCAGCTGGCGCTAGCCGTGGGACTGGCTGTCCTTGGCATCTTAAGCGCCATCAGTATCTGGGCGTAATACCGGGAACAGACCTTCCCACATAAAAGAGGTGGCAGATGAAGTCGGAGATTTTAAACATGCTGAGGGCCACGGGCGGTTACCTTTCCGGCCAGCAGCTATGTGAACATTTGGGGGTCTCCCGCACAGCCGTGTGGAAGGCCGTCAATGATTTAAGGGAAGAAGGTTATATAATTGAAGCTGTCCGCAACAGGGGATACCGCCTTGTGGAGGATGCGGATGTGATTACCCAGGCTGAGCTTAAATCCATACTGAAAACAGGCTGGATTGGGAACAGGCTGGAATATTTTGATGAAACGGATTCCACCAATACAAGGGCCAGGAAGTTTGCCGAGGAAGGGGCGCCCCACGGCACCCTGGTGGTTGCTGACAGCCAGTCCTCGGGAAAAGGACGCCGGGGCAGGCTCTGGACATCACCCAGGGGCGTGGGAATATGGATGAGCATGGTGCTGCGTCCTGACATTGCCCCTGTCCATGCATCCATGCTCACCCTGATTGCCGGAATGGCGGTGGTACGGGGCGTGAAGGAGAGCACGGGGCTGGATGCCATGATTAAGTGGCCCAATGACGCCGTGCTGGCAGGCAGGAAGATATGCGGGATCCTTACGGAGATGAGCACGGAGGATGAGTCCATCCGTTATGTGATAACCGGAATTGGGATTAATGTCAATATTGATGAATTTCCCAAAGAAATCCGTGACAAGGCAACTTCCTTAAAGATGGAACTGGGAAAAAGCGTCAAGCGCAGCCCTGTGATCCGGGCGGTGGCCGAGGCATTTGAGACTTATTATGATATTTTCCTTGAGACGTGTGACATGTCGCGTCTGAAGGAGGAGTATAACAGGGAACTGGCCAATACGGGCCGGGAGGTACTGGTGTTGGACCCCAGGGGACAGTATGAAGGTACGGCCCTGGGAATTGACGATGAAGGAAGCCTTCTTGTGAGGAAAAAGGACGGTACGGTGGTGCCTGTCATATCCGGGGAGGTGTCGGTAAGAGGTATTTATGGATATATTTGATACAGCGCATTTGTATGACGGCCTCCAGGTCATGGAGCGGGAGCAGGCCCCCCTTGGCAGGGAGGAACGTCTTAAGGCCATGGAAAAGCCGCTGCTGGCCTGGTATGGCAGCAGGGCACGTTCCCTGCCCTGGAGGGACGACCCGAAGCCTTACCGGGTATGGATATCGGAAATCATGCTGCAGCAGACCAGGGTGGAGGCAGTGAAGCCGTATTTTGAGCGTTTTATGAAAGCATTCCCTGAGGTCCGGGACCTGGCCGGAGCGGAGGATGATTACCTTATGAAAATGTGGGAAGGCCTTGGGTACTATAACCGGGCCAGGAACCTTAAGGCAGCGGCCCGGATGGTGATGGAAGAATACGGCGGCTGCCTTCCTGCATCCTTTGAGGAACTGATAAAGCTTCCCGGAATCGGAAGTTACACCGCAGGGGCCATTGCATCCATTGCCTTCGGGATTCCCATGCCGGCAGTGGACGGCAATGTGCTCAGGGTCATCTCGCGGGTGCTGGGGGACCGGGGGGACATCAGGAAGGCTTCGGTAAAGGCAGGGATGGAACAGGAACTGAAGGCCGTCATGCCCTCCGGGGATGCCAGCCGCTATAACCAGGGGCTGATTGAGATAGGGGCTTTGGTCTGTATCCCGGGAGGGGAACCCAGGTGCGGTGAATGTCCGCTGGCATCCGTGTGCCTGACGCGCAGGAATGGATGGTGGAAGGAAATCCCTTATAAATCTCCAAACAAGGCGAGGAAAATCGAGGAAAGGACCGTTTTCATCATAGAATATCAGGATAAGGTGGCAATCCACAAGCGTCCCATGAACGGGCTTCTGGCAGGGCTTTATGAGTTTCCCAATGCCTGCGGCCATCCGGATGCGGATGAGATACCTGCGGTATTGGGAATGAATCCCGGATGCATAAAGGCCGTTACCCCGCTTCCCGCTGCAAAGCATGTGTTTTCCCATGTGGAATGGCATATGACAGGATATAGGGTGGTGGTGGATGAGGCTGCCGCGGATCCGGTGTTTCCTGGCGGACGGGAAGAGAGAAAAGGTGTGGCGGATGAGGCTGCGGCCGGGGACTGGTTCTTTGTTTCCAGGGAACAGCTGGCTTCCTCCTATGCCATTCCCAATGCATTTCAGGCCTACACGGCATTGGTTGGATAAGTTTGTCAAAATTGGTTACAATGAAAAGGAGGAATGATGGATGAAAAAAATGCTGTTTGTTTTTAATCCCCGTTCCGGCAAGGAGCAGATTAAAGGTCATCTGATGGAAATCCTGGATATCTTCACCAGGGCGGGCTATGAAATCCGCGTCCATGTGACCCAGAAACAGTCTGACGCGGTGGAGGTTGTTGCCAGATACGGCAACCGCGTGGACGTGGTGGTGTGCAGCGGCGGGGACGGCACCTTGAACGAGACCGTGACCGGAATGATGAAGCTTAAGAAACTCCCCATGCTGGGATACATTCCTGCCGGTTCCACCAATGATTTTGCATCCAGTCTGGAAATCCCCAAAAGGATGCCCCAGGCAGCGGCAGATATTGTGGAGGGCATGCCCTTTGCCATTGATATCGGAACCTTCTGCCATGACAGGTATTTCATGTATATTGCGGCCTTTGGGGCATTTACGGAAGTGTCCTACCTTACCTCCCAGGACAGGAAGAACCTGCTGGGACACCAGGCCTATATGCTGGAGGGGGTTAAAAGCCTGGCCGGAATAAAGCCCTATCACATGAAGGTGGAATGGGATGACCAGGTGCTGGAGGAGGACTTTGCTTTTGGGATGGTGACCAACACCAGGAGCGTGGGGGGATTCAAGGGGCTGGTGAACCAGTCCGTGGCCCTTAACGACGGCATGTTTGAGGTCCTGCTCATCCGCATGCCCAGGACCCCGGTGGACCTTAGCAATATTGTTTCCTATATGTTCCTGAAGGAAGAACCCAATGAATACGTATATAAGTTTAAGACAGCGTCCATCCGCCTGACCTCGGAATGGGGCGTTGACTGGGTACTGGACGGCGAGTACGGCGGCACCAGGACAGAGGTAAATATTGGAAATTTGAAGGAACGGATACGGATACTCCTTAAAAAATAAATAAAATGTCGAAATATGTTGAAATACAGTGGCGAGTGGTATATAATGATAAGTTGTGGGAGTCTCCACATTTACCTTTAAGCGAAAGGACGTTTATCAGTGGAAAAGGACGATTTTTTAAAGAAGCTGGAAAAGCTGGTCGAACATGCAAAATCCAAGCACAACACGCTGGATGCAGGGGAGATTAATGATTTTTTTACCGGGGATAACCTGTCACCGGAACAGATGGACCAAATTTACAGTTACCTGGAGAACCGTAATATTGACGTTGTTCCCGTACTGGACGAAGCGATGCTTACCGAGGACACTGTTCTGCTTGATGACATTGATTTAGACCTGGATTTAGACGACGACAGCTTCATTAAAGATGCAGAAGAGGAAGAAATCGACCTGGATGCAGTGGATCTGTTGGAGGGTATCGGTACAGAAGACCCGGTCCGCATGTATCTCAAAGAAATCGGCACAGTGCCCCTTCTTACGGCAGACGAGGAATTAAACCTGGCCCAGCGCAAGGCTGACGGCGATGATTATGCCAAGGAGAGGCTTATCGAGGCCAACTTACGTCTTGTGGTCAGCATTGCAAAGCGTTATACCGGCAGAGGGATGAGTTTCCTGGATCTGGTCCAGGAAGGCAATCTGGGCCTGATTAAGGGCGTGGAAAAATTTGACTATACAAAAGGTTATAAGCTAAGTACATATGCAACATGGTGGATCCGCCAGTCGGTTACAAGGGCATTGGCAGATCAGGCGAGGACCATCCGCGTACCAGTGCATATGGTTGAGACGATTAATAAGATGTCCAAGATGCAGAGGAAGCTTACCCTGGAACTTGGCTATGAGCCGTCGGTGACAGAGCTGGCAGAGGCTCTGGACATGACCGAGGACAAGGTTATGGAAATCATGCAGATTGCCAGGGAACCGGCATCACTGGAGACACCGATTGGTGAAGAGGATGATTCCAACCTGGGCGATTTTGTGGCTGACAATAATGTGGTGACACCGGAAGGCAACGTGGAATCCGTCATGCTCCGCGAGCATATCGATGCACTTCTGGGCGATCTTAAGGAGAGGGAGCGCCAGGTCATTGTACTCAGGTTCGGACTGGAGGACGGGCATCCCCGTACCCTGGAGGAAGTGGGCAAGGAGTTCAATGTTACCAGGGAGCGTATCCGCCAGATTGAGGCCAAGGCATTGCGCAAGCTGCGCAATCCGGTCAGAAGCAAGAGAATCAGGGATTTCCTGTAATTGATAGGTAGGTCAGGGTGGAGAGGTCGTTTGGCAGGCGGCCTCTTTTTCTGGTGTACGCGTACTTTGCAGGTTTGTCTGGATGTGTTCCGGGGGAGCGGAACCGGATTAAGTCATAAGGAGGCCAGGGATGGCGCAGGACGGTCAGAAACGGAATTATCAAAAAGAGATGGAAGGGCTGATGGAAGGATTTAAGCGGGAAGGGAAAAGGCCCAGCCTGCTGCTGCACAGCTGCTGTGCGCCGTGCAGCAGCTATGTCCTGGAATACCTGTCCCAATACTTTGATATCACGGTGTATTACTATAATCCCAACATTGCCCCGGAAAAGGAGTATGAGGCACGGGTAAGGGAGCAGGAACGCCTTATAGGGGAAATGAAGGTTCCTGGTCCGGTCCGGTTCATGGCAGGGGAATATGTGCCGGAAGATTTTTACGCGGCTGTCAAAGGGTATGAGAAGGTGCCGGAGGGCGGGGAGCGCTGTGTTAAGTGCTTTGAGCTGCGCCTGGAACATGCTGCCGTAATGGCAAAGGAAGGCGGTTATGACTATTTTACCACCACCCTTTCCATCAGCCCCATGAAAAATGCAGCCAGGCTTAATGAAATCGGCCAGAGGATGTCGGCCCTATATGGCGTGCCATATCTGGTATCTGATTTTAAGAAGAAAAACGGATACAAGCGTTCCGTGGAGCTGTCAGGGGAATATGGCCTTTACCGCCAGGATTACTGTGGCTGCGTGTATTCCCAGGCAGAGGCCAGGGCGCGCAGGGAAGCGGCAGAGGCGTCCGGCCGTTCTTGATCCGTCCGTATGGAAAGCAGGTTACAGGCGTCTTCTGGATTGTGAAAAAGTTGCTTAGGATTTTCCCGATTAACTTGACATAGACAGGCAGATGTAATAGAATCTTTCATAGGAGACATTGCGCAAGACGGTGTCCTGGGAGTATGTCCGTATCATGGGATATTCTTTCAAATGAGTATAAAATAGTGAATAAGGAGAGTGTATTATGATCAGTAAAACATTAACAGTTATTAATCCATCCGGTTTACACTTAAGACCAGCAGGAGTCCTGTCCCAGACAGCCATGAAGTTCAAGAGCGATATTACGATTGAGTGTGGGGAGAAGAAAATCATCGCTAAGAGCGTACTGAATGTTATGGCAGCCGGTATTAAGAGCGGAACTGAGATTAATCTGATCTGCGATGGCGAGGACGAAGAAGAGGCTATGAAGACCCTGACCGAGGCAATTGAGAGCGGACTGGGTGAGATGTAAGCTTAGATGTAGGATTATTTTGAAGGTTATATTTAGGATTATATATTACTGCGGTATGGCATTGAATCTGCCATACCGCTTTTTCTATTGGGTTCTTTTGGTGAAATGTCCGATGCATGGTCAGATACACTTCCTGGACGCTGTATTGCCACGGTTCCTGCTGCCTGTCATTTCCTGAGAAAACAAGGCGAGGATAAAACATCTGATGTCAGTTGCATTTAATTGCTTGAAGTACGGACTCCACGCTTCTGTCCAACTCAAGGTTCTCTATCCTGAGTACCGGACATGTAACTGTTTTCAGCCACGCCTCATGTTTGGCCAGGCTTCTTCCGGACCTGCTTCCTGAATCATAGGAGGATGCCCACTCTATGAATTCGGCAGAGGCCTGGTGCCTGCTGTTTCCGGGCAGGATTGCATCGCCGTACCGCTCTGCTTCCCGTCTTTTTAGCCGTTCTATCCGTATGTCCGCGGGAACGTGTACAAATACAACCAAATCAAATATAGATGCCAGTTCATCATACCACCCGGTCACGGAGCCGCTGAGCACCCAATGGGGGCTGCTGTTTAAATCGCGGTCCATCAGGGCCGCGTAATCCTCGTGTCTGCGCGTGACTGTAAAAGGGGCCTGGGTGGGCAACCAGAAATAGCTGTCCGAGTCAAAATGGCTGTAGCCTGTGTGTTCACATACTTTTTCTGCAATCGTCGTGGTGCCTGAGCCGGAGGCGCCGAATATGTGGATGTGCTTTTTCATAAGTCCCTCTTTTGTGGTGCGGATGCTGAAAATGTCAGGTTTCTGTGTATACGTAACGATATAAGTATATCACAGATGTAGGGAATATGTATGAAAAGTCCATTGAAAATGCATGGAAATAAAGTGATGGATATGTATGCACAAAAATGAAAATTCTATTATAATGATAAAATATGACAGATAATATAACATGGGAAATATTAGTTATCGAATTATCTGACAATTACAGATAAAAACTTATTTACAAAAAGAAAAAATTGTAGTATCATCACCACTATAAAAAACAGGCGGAAGTTCCCCCAGGATATGTCCCCCCAGACACTCCCTTCCGCCAAAAGAAAGGAAGTATGCTTATGGATTCCAAACAGAAACAACCAGGACTGTACGACCCGCGTTTTGAGCATGACAACTGCGGAATCGGGGCGGTTGCCAACATCAAAGGCATCAAGACCCATGAGACAGTCAATCAGGCACTCCACATCGTGGAGAATCTGGAGCACAGGGCCGGCAAGGACGCCGAGGGCAAGACCGGCGACGGCGTTGGCATCATGCTTCAGATTTCCCACCGCTTTTTTGAAAAGGTGACACAGCCTCTGGGCATCCATATCGGTGGCGAGAGGGAGTATGGCGTGGGTATGTTCTTCTTTCCCCAGGATGAGCTTGCCCGCAACCAGGCGATGAAGATGTTCGAAATCATCGTGAAGAAGGAAGGCCTTGCTTTCCTGGGATGGAGGGTAGTCCCCACTACCCCGGATATCCTGGGAGAGAGGGCCGTGGAAGTGATGCCATATATTGCCCAGGGCTTTGTGGCCAAACCCGCCCAGGTAAAGCCTGGCCTGGATTTTGACAGGAAGCTGTATGTGGTGCGCCGGGTGTTTGAACAGAGCAACGAGGATACATATGTGGTTTCCCTGAGCAGCCGTACCATTGTGTATAAGGGAATGTTCCTGGTGGGAGAGTTAAGACGGTTTTTCGCGGACCTTCAGGATGAGGATTACAGGTCTGCCATTGCCATTGTCCATTCCAGGTTCAGCACCAATACAAACCCCAGCTGGATGCGCGCCCATCCATACCGATTTATCGTGCATAACGGTGAAATCAACACCATCCGGGGCAATGCGGATAAGATGGCTGCACGTGAGGAAAACATGGAGTCGGAGTATTTTAAGTATGACATGCACAAGGTGCTGCCCATCATCAGCCAGGAAGGCTCTGACTCGGCCATGCTTGACAATGCGCTGGAATTCATGGTGATGAGCGGCATGGACCTGGCCCTGGCCGTGATGGTTACCATTCCGGCACCCTGGGAGTATGACAAGTACATGGACGGCGAGATTAAGGATTTTTACCGCTACTACGCAACCATGATGGAACCATGGGACGGCCCGGCCTCCATCCTGTTTACGGACGGGGATGTGCTGGGCGCGGTGCTTGACAGGAATGGCCTTCGTCCTTCCAGGTATTATATTACGGAGGATGGGTATATGATCCTTGCCTCAGAGGTGGGGGCCATTGACATTGACCAGACAAAGGTGGTGAGGAAGGACCGCCTCCGTCCCGGGAAAATGCTTCTGGTGGACACAAAAAAGGGCGAGCTGGTGGATGACGAACACCTGAAGCATTATTATGCGTCCCGCAAGCCTTACGGCGAGTGGCTGGATTCCAACCTGATTGACATTAAGGAGCTGTCCGTGCCCAATAAGGGCGTGCCTGCCATGGAGGAGGAACAGCGCCTGAAGCTGCAGAAAACCTATGGCTACACATATGAGCAGTATAAGACCATGATCCTGCCCATGGCGCTCAACGGGGCGGAGGCGGTGTCGGCCATGGGTGTGGACAGTCCCCTGGCAGTCCTGTCAGCCAAGCACCAGCCCCTGTTTAATTACTTTAAGCAGCTGTTTGCCCAGGTTACCAATCCGCCCATTGATGCAATCCGGGAGGAAATCGTGACCTCCACCACCGTGTATGTGGGCGAGGAGGGCAATATCCTGGAGGAAGCGCCTGAGAACTGCAAGATCCTCAAGGTGGAGAACCCCATCCTCACGGAAACAGACCTGCTTAAGATCAAGAACATGAAAAAGCCTGGCTTCAAGGTAGAGGAAATCCCCATCACCTACTACAAGAACACGTCCCTGGAAAGGGCCATTGACCGCCTGTTCCTGGAGGTGGACCGTGCCCATAAGGACGGGGCCAACATCATCATCCTGTCCGACCGGGATATTGATGAGAACCACGTGCCCATCCCCTCCCTTCTTGCGGTATCAGCCCTCCAGCAGTACCTGGTAAGGACCAAGAAGCGCACCAGTGTTGCCCTTATACTGGAGAGCGGGGAGCCAAGGGAGGTCCATCATTTTGCAACCCTTCTGGGATACGGCGCATGCGCCATCAACCCTTATCTTGCCCATGAATCCATCCGCTCCCTGATCCAATCGGGAATGCTTGATAAGGACTATTATGCGGCGGTTATGGACTATGATATGGCGGTGCTTCACGGTATCGTGAAGATTGCTTCCAAGATGGGGATTTCCACCATCCAGTCCTATCAGGGCGCCCAGATTTTTGAGGCCATCGGCATTTCCAGGGAAGTGGTGGACAAATATTTCACCAACACGGTCAGCCGCGTGGGCGGCATTACCCTGGAGGATATTGCAAGCGATGTGGATACCCTTCATTCATCTGCATTTGACCCACTGGGACTGGATGTGGACCTGACCCTGGACAGCGTGGGAAGCCACAAGTCGCGTTCAGGCCAGGAGGAGCATCTGTATAATCCCCTTACCATCCATCTGCTCCAGGAAGCCGCCAGGACCGGAAGTTATGACACCTTTAAGGAATATACGGCCGAGGTGGACAGGGATGACAAGACATACCATCTGCGCTCCCTGATGGATTTTAAGTTTCCCGGGGACGGGGGGATTCCCCTGGACGAGGTGGAGGGCGTGGACTCCATTGTGACCCGTTTTAAGACAGGCGCCATGTCCTATGGCTCCATTTCCCAGGAGGCCCATGAGTGCCTGGCGGTTGCCATGAACCGGATCCACGGCAAGTCCAACACGGGCGAGGGCGGAGAGAGCTTGGAGCGTCTGGCGTCTGGCCAGGGAAAGAATAACAGATGTTCCGCCATCAAACAGGTGGCTTCGGGACGGTTCGGGGTCACCAGCCGGTACCTGGTGAGCGCGCAGGAAATCCAGATTAAGATGGCCCAGGGCGCCAAGCCGGGCGAGGGCGGGCAGCTGCCCGGCAAGAAGGTGTATCCGTGGGTGGCAAAGACAAGGCATTCAACCACGGGCGTCAGCCTGATATCGCCGCCGCCCCATCATGACATATATTCCATAGAGGATCTGGCCCAGCTGATATATGATTTGAAGAATTCCAACACAAAGGCCAGGATATCCGTTAAGCTGGTGTCTGAGGCAGGGGTTGGGACAGTGGCCGCGGGCGTGGCCAAGGCAGGGGCCCAGGTCATCCTGATTTCCTCTTATGACGGCGGGACCGGGGCGGCCCCCAGGAATTCCATCTATAATGCAGGTCTTCCATGGGAACTGGGCGTGGCGGAAGCACACCAGTCCCTGATCATGAACGGCCTGCGCGATAAGGTAATCCTTGAGACGGACGGTAAGCTGATGACAGGCAGGGACGTTGCCATTGCCTGTATGCTGGGCGCGGAGGAGTTCGGTTTTGCCACGGCTCCCCTTGTGACCATGGGCTGCGTGATGATGCGCGTGTGCAACCTGGATACCTGCCCCATGGGGATTGCGACCCAGAACCCGGAGCTGCGTAAGCGTTTTAAAGGCAAACCGGAGTATGTCATCCATTTCATGAAGTTCATTGCAGAGGAACTGCGGGAATACATGGCTGCCCTGGGCGTGCGCACCGTGGATGAGCTGGTGGGACGCACGGACCTTCTGTGCACCAAGGATGGGACGCCCTGCGGCCGCGGCAGGAAGGTGGACTTAAGCCGTATCCTGGATAATCCTTATGCAGGGCAGAAGGTGGCAGGATACCATGAGAAGCAGGCCTTTGACTTTAAGCTGGAGGACACCATTGATGAACAGGTTTTCTTGAAAAAGCTGAAAAGCGCCCTTGGCAGCGGGCAGAAAAAGAGCGTCCAGGTGGATGTCTCCAATGTGAACCGTACCCTTGGGACCATTTTTGGCTCGGAAATCACCAGGAAGTACCCGGAAGGGCTTGATGAGGATACATTTACCATCAGCTGCAACGGAAGCGGCGGACAGAGTTTTGGAGCCTTCATACCGAAGGGACTTACCCTGGAGCTGGTGGGGGATTCCAACGATTACTTCGGAAAGGGGCTGTCCGGCGGCAAGCTGGTGGTGTACCCGCCGACCGGCGTCCAGTTCAGGGCCGAGGACAACATCATCATTGGAAATGTGGCCCTGTACGGGGCAACCAGCGGCAAGGCGTTCATTAACGGGATTGCAGGCGAACGGTTCTGCGTGCGCAATTCCGGGGCCACCGCTGTGGTGGAAGGCGTGGGGGACCATGGCTGTGAGTATATGACAGGCGGATGCGTGGTGGTGCTTGGAACCACGGGCAAGAACTTTGCAGCCGGTATGAGCGGCGGGATTGCCTATGTGCTGGATGAGGAGCGCAGCCTGTATAAACGGTTAAACAAGGAGCTTGTATCCTTTGAGGAAGTGACGAATAAATACGATGTACTGGAACTTAAGGGACTGATCCAGGAGCATGTGGCGTATACCAATTCAGAGAAGGGCAAGCGTATACTGGACCATTTCAGCGAATACCTCCCCAGGTTCAAACGGATTGTTCCCCATGATTACCGCCGCATGATGAATGCAATCGTGCAGATGGAAGAAAAGGGATTAAACAGTGAACAGGCGCAGATTGAGGCATTTTATGCCAATGTCAGAGGATAAGGAGGTGGGACATCATGGGAAAAATGACAGGATTTTTAGATTATGAACGGGAAGTAAGCGCTGAAGAAGCTGCCAGGGACAGGATAAAAAACTGGAATGAGTTCCATATTCCCTTAAGCGAGGAGGAACAGAGGAAACAGGGCGCGCGGTGTATGGAATGCGGCGTTCCCTTTTGCCAGTCTGGCGTCATGATGAAGGGGATGGTAAGCGGATGCCCGCTTAACAACCTGATTCCTGAGTGGAATGACCTGGTCTATACAGGCAACTGGCAGGAGGCATTTAACAGGCTTAAAAAGACCAACAGTTTCCCGGAATTCACGTCCAGGGTCTGCCCGGCCCCCTGCGAAGCCGCCTGTACCTGCGGCCTGAACGGGGACCCGGTGACGGTAAAGGAAAATGAACGGGCCATCATTGAGAAGGCCTACGATATGGGGTATGCCCTGCCAAAGCCGCCCTCCATCCGCACCGGTAAGAAGGTTGCTGTGATTGGCTCCGGTCCGGCCGGGCTGGCAGCTGCCGACCAGCTGAATAAAAGGGGCCACTCGGTGACCGTGTTTGAACGCAGCGACCGGGTGGGAGGCCTTATGATGTATGGAATCCCCAATATGAAGCTGGAAAAATGGGTGATTGAGCGCAAGGTGGAGGTGATGAGGGCGGAAGGCATTACCTTCATCACCGGGGCAAATGTGGGAAAGAATTATAAGGTGAACCGGATCATGAAGGAATATGACCGTGTCATCCTGGCCTGCGGGGCATCCAATCCCAGGGATATAGACGTGCCGGGAAGGGACGCCCAGGGGATTTATTATGCGGTGGACTTCCTGAAGGCTACCACCAGGAGCCTCATGGATTCACACCTGGAGGACGGGAACTATATCACGGCCAGGGATAAGCATGTGGTTGTCATCGGCGGCGGGGACACGGGCAATGACTGTGTGGGTACCTCCATCCGCCACGGCTGCGCATCCGTGACCCAGCTGGAAATGATGCCAAAGCCCCCTGTGAAACGGGCGGATGACAACACATGGCCGGAGTGGCCTAAGGTCCTTAAGACTGACTACGGACAGGAAGAGGCAATCTGTGTGTTCGGCGATGACCCAAGGGTTTACCAGACAACGGTGAAGGAGTTTGTGAAGGATGCAGAGGGCCGGGTGTGCAAGGCTGTTATCTGTGACCTTGTGCCGAGAAAGGATGAGGGGAGCGGCCGGACCTTCATGGCACCGGTGGATGGCAGCGAGCGGGAAATCCCTGCGGACCTGGTGCTTATCGCTGCCGGGTTCCTGGGAAGCGAGACATATGTGGCGGACGCATTTGGCGTGGAGCTGGATGGGCGTTCCAATGTGGCTGTGAAAGACGGTTCTTACCAGACCAATGTGGACCGGGTGTTTGCGGCGGGCGACATGCACCGGGGCCAGTCCCTGGTGGTATGGGCCATCAGGGAAGGGCGCGAGGTGGCGAAGGCCGTGGATAAGAGCCTGATGGGGTATTCCAACCTGGCTTAGGGTGTGTTTGGAAATTGCTTTCCGTCAGCTGTGCGTCCCACTTTGTGGGAGATTTGGCACAAATGAAGGGCGTATAGCGGGCTATGTAACCTGAATTTGGGCCAAATATGCCGCGAAGTGGGGCACGCAGATGGCGGGACTGGATTTTAAAACACGCCCTGGGACGTGGCCCTGACAGTGGTATTCAGATGGATTGGTTGGCGCCCGGCGGCGGGGATTATCTGCGTCATGGAAATGGCGGGGATGGTTCCTTGCCGCCGGGCGTTTTCCTGTCCGATATCCTTTGTCCGGTATCCTTTGTCCGGTATCTTCTCATCCGGTATCCAGTGAATCCGGGGTTCTTAATATCCCCGGCTTTTCATTCTGTCATATGCAGGGAAGAACGGCTGCCCTGACAGATGTTCCGGCGCGGGAGCGGGAACTTGACTTGACATGTCTTGAAACCGCATTATAATTAATAGGAGAAAGTAAAGTACGCTGAGTGTGTAGGAATGTGAGGGAAGTATGGAAGGCAATAAACGGGTATCCATTATAGATGTGGCAAAAAAGGCAGGGGTTTCCATAGCAACTGTCTCAAGGGTCATTAACAGGAACGGTGGGTATTCCAAGGAGACGGAGGAGCGGGTCAGGAGGACCATAGAGGAATGCGGCTTTACTCCCAACGTCAATGCCATTGGTCTGAGGACCAACCGCAGCAACAGCATAGGCGTGATCGTGCCTGATATCACCAATGAGTTTTTTGCCAGGATCATACGGGAACTGGATGCATTCCTGCTCAGCAGGCGCTATTCCCTCCTGGTGTGCAATTCCAATGAGGATTATATGCTGGAGAACATGCATATTAAGGGTCTGGCGGAAAAGCATGTGGACGGGATCATATATATATCCGGTCAGAATGAAATCAAGAAGATGAATGAGATTAAGGGCCTGCCCATCGTGTATATAGACAGGGCGCCTAAGAATGCGGAGGTGCTGATCCTGTCGGATAATGAGACCGGGGGATACCTGGCGGGCCGTGAACTGATACAGAAGGGATGCAGGCGGATCCTGTTCCTGAGGGATATCCGTTACGCCTCCACTGTGCGCAGCCGTAAGGAAGGATTTGTGAGGGCGCTTCAGGAAAAGGGAATGGCCTTCAGCGAAGAGCTGGAGATGAGCTGTTTCCCTGAATATGCAGAGGCCAGGGTTGTGCTGGAACGGCTTCTCAAGGAAAAGGGATGCTTTTTTGACGGCATATTCGCAACCAATGACATGATGGCCCTGGCCTGTGTCAATGTCCTGACGGAGAATCAGATTAAGGTGCCGGGCCAGGTTAAGGTGGTGGGGTTTGATAACATTTCCCTGACCCAGTTCACAAGCCCCCAGATAACCACGGTTGCCCAGGACACAAAGGAGCTGGCCATCCATGCGGCGGATACCATTTTGAAGATGATAGAGGATGAGGAGATAAAGCAGAAGAGGACAATCATACCGGTCAGGCTGGTTGTGAGGGAAACAACCTGACGGAAGTGCGGCAGGGACAAGGCGGCTGGGACATAGCGGTTGGGACAAGGTAGCTGGGATATGGCGGCTAGGAAATAGTGGTGAGTACTGGAAAACCTTTTCATTACGGTGAAAGGGTTTTTTATTTTACGTAAAGAGTAAACGTTTACCAATTATAATATAAAATATGCACAAAAAATATAGTAAAAAATCGTTAAAATAGCAGAAATAAACATTTATACTTGACTTTTTATACGTAAAGGTTTACTATACAGTCACGAGATACGAAAACCTTTACGTAAAGCAAGGAGGCCTGCCATGGATGGTAATGCGAAGCTCTCTATTGTGGACGTGGCAAAACGTGCAGGGGTTTCAACCGCAACGGTTTCACGGGTCATCAACCATAACGGGGGATACTCCAGGGAGACGGAAGAAAAGGTGCGCCGGACCATTGAGGAGTGCGGGTTCACCCCCAATGCCAATGCCATCGGCTTAAGGACCAACAAGAGCAGATGCATCGGGGTGATTGTGCCGGATGTGACCAATGAGTTTTTTGCCAAAATCATCCAGGAGCTGGATTTCTATCTGCTGAAGCATGGGTATTCTCTTCTGATTTGCAATTCCAATGAGGATTATGAGCTGGAAAACATGCACATCAAGGGGCTGATAGAAAAACACATTGACGGGATTGTATACATATCAGGACAGAATGAAATCAAGAACATCAATGAAATCAAGCATATACCCGTGGTCTACATTGACCGCGCCCCGCTCAATGCCAGGATGCTGA
The DNA here is from genome assembly GCF_022440595.1 of Enterocloster sp. OA13. Taxonomy (NCBI): domain Bacteria; kingdom Bacillati; phylum Bacillota; class Clostridia; order Lachnospirales; family Lachnospiraceae; genus Enterocloster; species Enterocloster sp. OA13. The sequence goes on from NZ_JAKNTF010000001.1 coordinate 1,186,474, forward strand.
TCCTGTCGGATAACCAGGAGGGAGGCTACCTGGCCACTAAGGAGATGATTGACAAGGGCTGCAGACGGATCCTCCTGCTTCGGGACGTCCGGTGCGCCTCGACCATCCGGTACCGCAAAGAGGGATACATAAGGGCTTTGAAAGAAAACGGCATCCCCTACAGGGAGGAACTGGAGGTCAGCTGCTTCCCGGATTATGCGGAGGCAAGGAAGGTGATGGATCGGCTGGTCCGCTCCGGCGGCTGTTACTTTGACGGCATATTTGCCACCAATGACATGATGGCCCTGGCCTGTATCAATGTGCTGATGGAAGCAGGGATTAAGATACCGGAGCAGGTTAAGGTGGTGGGATATGACAATGTTTCCGTCACCAGGTTCACCAGCCCTCAGATAACCACCATTACACAGGATACGAGACAGATGGCAATTGCGGCCGGCAGGACCATACTGAGGATGATACAGAAAAAGGAAATCAGCGAGAAGCGGACCATCATCCCGGTGAAGCTGGAGGTGAGGGGGACTACCTGATAGTCCGTGTGCGGACTGCCGGTACTGGTCTATCAACCGGTTCTGCGGTTCCCGGTACAACATAAGGGGAAAAGAGGAGGATTTATGGAGACATTAGTAAAAATGGAAGGAGTCACGAAGGTGTTTCCCGGAGTCAGGGCCTTGGATAACATTTCGTTTGAAATCAAGGCAGGAGAGGTGCATGTGCTCATGGGGGAAAACGGGGCAGGGAAATCCACCCTGATGAAGATACTCAGCGGCGTATACCAGCCCACCTCAGGTAAGATTACGGTAAAGGGAAAGGAATTCACACACCTGACCCCGAAGGATTCCTATGAATGCGGCATCAGCATCATCTACCAGGAACTGAGCGTCATCAATGAGCTGTCCATCCTGGAGAACCTGTTTGTGGGAAAGCTGCCCACCAGGCGGGTGGGAGGCATCCGGGTGGTGGACTATAAGGGGATGACGGGCAGGGCCCAGGAGGTCCTTGACAAGGTGGGGTTAAAACGCAGGCCCAGCCAGCTGGTGGAGGAAATCAGCATATCCGAAAAGCAGCAGTGCGAGATTGCCAAGGCCCTCATATCCAATGCGGACGTCATCATCATGGATGAACCGACCTCTTCCCTGACAACTTCTGAGACAGCCCACCTGTTCGATATCATCCGCCAGCTGAAGGCAGAGGGCAAGGGAATCGTGTATATATCCCATAAGATGGATGAGATTAAGGAAATCGGCGATGTGATTACCGTGCTTAAGGACGGCACCTATGTGGGGACCAGGAATGTCAAGGAGATAACGCTGGATGATGTGATAAAGATGATGGTGGGACGCGAGATCAAGGGGACCTACCACAATGAGGAGATAGAGGATTTCAGCAAAGAGCCGGTCATCTTTGAAGCCAGGAACATCAACCGGAAGGACGGCAAGGTGCGGGATGTGTCCTTTCAGGTGAGGAAGGGCGAGATTGTGGGCTTTGCAGGACTTGTGGGGGCAGGGCGCAGCGAGCTTATGAACGCCCTGTTCGGGGCTGAACCAAAGCTTTCGGGACAGGTTTTCATCGGGGGCCGGGAGGTGACCATACGCTCGCCTTATGAGGCCATCAAGAACGGGCTGGCCATGGTGACGGAAAACCGCAGGGAGACGGGCTTCCTGAATAATTTCAGCATCAAACAGAACATTTCCATTGTCCCCTTCCTCAAGACATCCAGGGGAAACGGGTTGATCGGCCTGCTGGATAACAAGGCGGAAGAAGAATATGCGGCAAAACAGAAAACGGACATGAACATCAAGTGCCGGGACGTGGAGCAGAACATAACGGAACTGTCAGGAGGCAACCAGCAGAAGGTAATACTGGGAAAATGGATGGCGGCTGAATCCAGCGTCATTATCTTTGATGAACCCACAAAGGGAATTGACGTTGGAAGCAAAAGCGAGATATACGTGCTGATGCGCAGGCTGGCCAGCCAGGGAAAGGGAGTCATCATGGTGTCCTCGGAGATGCCGGAGCTGCTGTCCGTATGCGATACCATCTGTGTGTTCAGGGACGGCGAGATACGCATGACCTACGCGGTCAGGGAAGCAACAGAAGAAAAAATATTGAAATCATCAACCGGTGAAGAGTGATCAGGAGGGGAAGAACCATGAATAATCAGACGGAAGTAAAGACAAAACCAAGTTTCGGGGTGCTTTGGCAGAAATACGGCACCATGGGCATATTCCTGCTGCTGCTGGCAGTGCTTACCATTGCAAAGCCGTCCAGCATCTTCAACCCTGACAGTATCCCGCAGATACTGAAGCAGAGCGCGGTGAACATCCTGCTGGCCCTGGGCGAATTCTTTGCCATCCTCATTGCCGGTATCGACCTGTCCGTGGGCGCGGTTGCAGGGCTGGTGGGGATGCTGACAGCCATGCTGATGGTGAACGGGATCCCGGTAATCCCGGCGCTCCTGCTGGGAATCCTCATTGGCACCATGATCGGTTTCTGTAATGGGATGCTGGTGAATAAGACAGGGCTTCATCCCTTCATCATCACACTGGGCACCCAGTCCATATTCCAGGGCCTGATGCTGGTCATCTCGGATTCCAGGAACATTTACGGGTTCCCGGCATCCTTTACAAAGACCATGAGCGCCAGCATCCTCTACATACCGGTGCCTGTCATCATTGCCTTGATCGTGGCAGCCGTCTGCGCCTTCTTTACCACAAAGTGCAAGGCTGGCCGCAATATATACGCCCTTGGAGGCAATATGGAGGCGGCCTGGTACTCAGGCGTCAATGTGAATCTTCACAGGCTTCTGGTGTTCATGATTTCCGGAACCTGTTCCGGTATTGCCGGAATCGTGCTTCTGGGCCGTGTGGGCGCTGCGGCACCCACCGCAGGAACCGGATACGAGACATACGCCATTGCGGCAACCATTATCGGCGGCACCAGCTTCATGGGCGGCAAGGGTAAGATACTGGGGGTTGTGATCGGGGGCATGATTATCGGTATCATCAACTATGGCATGACGGCCCTGATGATTCCCAGCAGTTACCAGAAGATAGTGATGGGCGCCCTGATCATCATCTCGGTTGCCATCGACCATTTTGTTGCCAAGGCAAAGAACTAAACAGGAGGACAAGATTATGAAACCAATGTTTAACCCTTCCCTGATGTGCATGGACCTGCTTAACATCAAGGAACAGCTTCAGATACTGAATACAAGGGCTGATTTCTACCATGTGGATATCATGGACGGCCATTATGTAAAGAACATCACATTGTCACCGGATTTCTGCAAGGCCATCCGCCCTGTGTGTGAGATTCCCCTGGACTGCCACCTGATGGTGACGACGCCTGATGATTTTATTGAACCGCTGGCAAAGGCAGGAGTGGGTTACATATGTCCTCATGCAGAGACCATTAACGCGGACGCGTTCCGCATCGTGAATAAGATCCATTCCCTTGGATGCAAGGTGGGGGTTGTCTTAAATCCGGCTACCCCGGTGTCCTATATCCAGCATTATATCCATCTGCTGGACAAAGTAACGGTCATGACCGTGGATCCCGGCTTTGCCGGACAGCCGTTCATCCGTGAGATGCTGGACAAAATCAGTGAGCTGAAGGCCCTGAAGGAGGAAAAAGGGTACGGCTACCTCATTGAAGTGGACGGCTCCTGCAATGAAAGGACCTTCGGGGACCTGGCAAAGGCGGGGACGGAGGTATTTATCGTTGGCACATCCGGGCTTTTCAACCTGGATAAGGACCTGGCAGCTGCCTGGGATAAGATGATGGATAATTTTAATAAAGCTGTGGATCGGTAAGGTGGGGACATTATGGGACAGGTAATAGGAATTGACATCGGAGGGACGAATCTCCGTCTTGGCTGTGTGTCGGCAGACGGGCAGCTGGAGCATTTTGAAAGGAAATCAAGCGCCCCCATGCTAAAGGAAGGCGCGGTAGATGTCCTGTGCGGGGAAATCGGGGACTACATGGAACGGCATTTCCTCAACGGCTGTATAGACGCTGTCTCAGTTGGGGTCCCGTCTGCGGTCAGCAAGGACAAAAGCTTTGTGTATTCCACACCCAACCTGAAGGGGCTTGAGAATATCGACCTTGGGCATCTTCTGGAGGAAAAACTGGGAATCAGGGTGTTCGTGGACAGGGATGTGAATTATCTTCTGTGCCATGACATCAAGAAATACAACCTGGACCCGGAGCGGGATAAGACCATACTGGGCATGTATCTCGGAACCGGATTCGGCAATGCAATTTATGTCAACGGACGTTTCCACGCAGGGAAGAACGGGGTTGCGGGGGAGCTGGGACATATCCCGTTCTTCCATCTGAAGGAAACATGCCCCTGCGGAAATGTGGGCTGCGTGGAACTGCGCTGCTCCGGCGCCCATCTGCAGAGGATACGCAACCAGTATTATCCGGACACGGAAATCGGGGACATTTTCACAAAACATGGGGATGAGCCGGCCATACTTGAGTTTGTGGAGGGGCTGGCATACCCAATCAGCACGGAAGTGACCATCCTGGACCCGGATTATGTGGTCATGGGGGGCGGCGTCATGATCATGAAGGATTTCCCCATGGAATATCTGATTGAGCAGGTGAAAAAAAGGACGCGCCATCCATATCCGTCGGAGAACCTGGAATTCATATTCCCGGAGCACACCCAGACAAGCGGGGTGGCCGGAGGCGGACTGGCTGCATTTGACGCCATGAAGCGGCGGCGTTAAAGGTTTTAAGACAGTGAAAACAGCAAATCCACGTCTGTGCAGGAGGCTGGTACTGCTTCCATGCAAGGACGGGAAAATAAAAAAACATATGTATAAAGGAGAGGTAAAAATGAAGAAAAGAATGTTAGCAGCAGCACTTTCAGTGGTAATGGCAGTAGGCCTGTCAGCATGCACATCAGGCGGGAATGCCACCACGGCTGCCCCGGAGGCCAAGACAGAGGCGGCAAAAACAGAGGAAGCCAAGACAGAGGAGGCCAAGACGGAAGCGGAGGCCAAGGAAGCCGCGGCAGGTGTCAGCGATAAGAAGTATGCGGTCATCTTAAAGACCCAGGCCACTGACTTCTGGGTAAAGATGTGGAAGGGCGTGGAGGCGGAAACCGCTGTAAAGGGCGTGAAGGTGGATCTGTATTCCGCACAGAGCGAGGATGACCTGGAGGGACAGCTTACCATCCTGGAGAGCTGTATCCAGCAGGGATATGACGGAATCGCCATTGCCCCCCTCTCAGGCGTGAACGTGCTGCCTGGTATCGGGGAAGCGACGGCAAAGGGCATCACCATCGTGGATGTGGATGAGAAGTTTGACGAGACAGAGCTGGCAAACCAGGGCGGCGCATGCGTGGCATTCGTTGCAACGGATAATGTGGCGGTAGGAGCCAAGGGCGCACAGTACATTGTTGATACGGCAGGCGAGGGCGCAAAGGTGGCTATCATCGAGGGTAAGTCAGGCAACCAGTCTTCCGAGGACAGGACCCAGGGGGCAAAGCAGGCATTTACAGATGGCAAGATGGATATCATCAGCAGCCAGGCGGCTGACTGGGACCGCCAGAAGGCCATGGATATCGCCTCCACGCTGATCCAGCAGAACCCTGACTTAAAAGGCATCTACTGCTGTAACGACGGCATGGCACTTGGCGCTGTACAGGCTGTCATCAATGCCAACAAGCTGGGGGAAATCATGATTGTGGGTACGGACGGCGATGCGGAAGCAGTGTCCTCCATTGCCAACAATGAGCTCAGCGCCACGGTTGCACAGGACCCGGCTCAGATCGGCGCAACCAGCCTGGATCTTCTGATTGAGGCGGTTGAAAGCGGTAAGAAGGGCGAGGTTGGGACATTCCCGGAAAAGACACCGGTGGAGTCTGTTCTGGTTACTGCTGAAAATGCAGCTGATTTCCAATAATGATGTGAGACTGGCAGGGCTGCAGTGGTAACTGCGGCCCTGCGCGTATGTACGGACCGAATGGACAGAGGATAGGAGACAGGATATGAGAGTTGGATTTGGTAATGACCATGTTGCAATTGAACTTAAAAACATTTTGATGGGACATCTTAGGGATAAGGGATATGAATGCATTGATTTCGGCCCCACGGACCCGGCGGACAAGGTGAACTATCCGGAGCCCGGACGCCTGGTGGCGGAAGCGCTCATGCGGGGGGAGATAGACAAGGGAGTATTGATCTGCGGTACGGGAATCGGTATTTCCCTGGCAGCCAACAAGGTGCCCGGCATCCGCGCGGCCGTGTGCTCCGAGCCTTATTCCGCAAAGCTTACGGTGGAGCACAACAACGCCAATATCATAGCCATGGGCGCAAGGGTGGTTGGGCCTGAACTGGCTAAGATGATTGTGGACGAATTCTTTGGCGCTGAATTTGAAGGCGGAAGACATGCCGTGCGCGTGGATATGATATCTGCAATTGAAGCGGAATATGGGGCGAAGTGGCATGAATAGGCTGGTGGGCGTTGAAATCGGCGGCACAAAGCAGCAGATTGCGGTAGGCACGGCCCAGGGGGAAATCCTGGACAGGAGGACGGTCAGGCTGGGGGATAAGACCAGCGCCGGGGATATCCTTATGTGGCTGAAGGACAATATCCTGGAAATCCAGGAGCGGTGGGAAATCGGCGGAATCGGCGTGGGGTTCGGCGGCCCGCTGGAGTTTAAGACGGGCCGGGTCCTGTGTTCCCTTCAGGTGCCGGGATGGATGGATTTCAGGCTGAAGGAGTGGTTTGAGGAACAGTTCGGGGTGCCTGCCGTCATTGTCAATGACACGGTCCTGGGCGGGATTGGGGAGCTGGTTCTTGGCAATGGCGCAGGGAGCAGCCGCTTTTTCTATACCAACATCGGCACCGGGATTGGAGGCGGCCTGTATCTGGACGGCAGATACTATGACGGCTGCGGATACGGTGCCTGTTATCTGGGCAATACATGGGTTCCTGACTGGAGGGACAGCAGGCCGGGGGCAATGACAAGGCTGGAGCTTATCTGCTCCGGGAAAAGCATTGAGAAGCGGCTGAACACGCCGGGATATGTGGCAGGGGAATCCTGCCTGGAACCAGGGAACGGGTGGGTGTCCTGCGCGGACCTGGCAGAGGGGGCAGGGGCAGGGGATTTGTTCTGCTGCCAGGAACTGGACCGGATTGCACGGACGTTTTCCCTAGGGCTGGCCAATGTGCTGGCAATTGCCGCGCCTGACCGGATTGTTGTGGGCGGAGGCGTGGCCAAAATGGGGGACCTCCTGTTTTCACGCATCCGCAGGTATACACAGGAGTATGCCTTTGTGGCCGATGCCGGACATTATGGGATTGTGGAAAGCAGGCTCATGGATGATGCCGTCCTGGCCGGGGGCCTCCTGACGGCAGGGAATCCCGGGCTGGCGCAGTGGGGATGAAACCGGAAGCGCTGTATGCGCCGCACATCATGCTGCGGCGCATGTGCCTGCATATAGTCTATATCAAGACTCTATTCAACGCAGGTGATTTATGTTAATATATGTTCACTGAAGGGGCTGCCCTTATCAATTAAATCTGGATATCTGTCTGCATTGGTTTTCTTATTTCTGTTTATCATTCCCATGTATCATTCCACATTTCATGTTTTATGAAGTATCATCATCAAGCGTCATTCCATGTCATCATATCTGCCTATCTGTAAGGAGGAATATCGTGAACCATCCTGCCGTGTACCTGCCTGATCCGTATCTCAAAACCCTGGCGGACAGCGATTGCCCGCTGGACATTTCCCTGACCAATGATTTTGCCTTCAAGAAAACATTCCGTAACAAAAAAGCACTTACCGGACTGTTAAGCTGTCTTCTGGATATCCCAGCCGGACAGATTGCGGACATTGGGTTTCCCGACACGTTCCTTCACGGAGACTATGTGGAGGACCATGAGGGAATCCTGGATATCCGGCTGGTCCTGAATCATCGGAAGCATATTAATATAGAAATCCAGATGCATACCTATCCATTCTGGGAAGAGCGCTCCCTGTTTTACCTGGCAAAGATGTATACGGAAGATTTTTGTAAGGGCGAGGATTACTCATCCCTTAAGGAATGCATACATATCAGCATCCTAGGTTTTGATTTGGAACAGAAGAAGCTTTTCAGCGTAATCCGGCTCATGGGCGACAGGAACTGCCGTGTTTACAGTAGTAAACTGAGCCTTCGTGTGCTATACTTAAAGCAGATAGAAAATGCCACTGAGGAAGAAAAGCAGACAGATGTCTACAAGTGGGCCAGGTTGATATCGGTCCGCGGCTGGGAGGAGTTGAAGCGGATGGCAGGGAGTGATGAATATATGAACGCGGCTGTGGAGGAGATGGAGAGGATTAACGCCGATAAGGAGTTAAGGTACCGGTATCTGATGCGGGAGAAGGCGGCCAGTGATGAGACAACGATACGGAACTATTATATTCAAAAAGGAGAACAGAGGGTAAACCGGCTGATACAGATCCTGCTTGAAAACTGCCGTTCCGATGATATATGCAGAATGATTCATGATAAAGGACTTCAGGAAAAATTATTTGATGAATTCGGTTTATGACAATAACAGACCCAAAGACAGCTTTTCATGAAAAGGCTCATGAGGAGCTGTTTTTTTGATAAATGCCACATCAGTTTTTATTTGACGGAAATAGGCAAAAACTGTATAATTGAGTAAGAATTTGGAAAACTGCGGTTGGCTGCGGTGCGGGAGAGGGCTATGGTTGCATTAAAAGTAGAAGATGTCAGGTCATTTACGTCCAAGCTGTTTGTAAAAGAGGACTTTGACCGGTTTCTTGTAAAGGAAATCAACATTATCACTTATAACAGTTTTACGATTGACGGTCATGTCAGACAGGGATATTATACCCAGGAGGAGCTGGAGGAGAACCGGATTGAGGATTTTTCTTCCTGGAAAATGTTAAAGCCTCTCTGCTTTTCCCTGATTAAAGGAAAAAAACTTCCCGGAAGCTTCCATATCGTGTTATCCCTTGCCCCACGGGATGTGGAAAAGTTTGCATCCTCCCTGGGCACGGGAATAGATGGCAGCCAGATTCAGGGATTGTATCTGAATATCCGTTACGAAGACGGAGCATTATATTGTATAACGGGAACTTCGCTGAACTTTTTTACCCTGGACAAGACACTGGAAACAGAGTGGGATAATGCGGTAAAGGCCTTTATGCGTTCCCATGAGATAGTGTGCACTTGAGGTAAGGCAGGTCCCATATGAGGGGGGAGGGCAACGTATGGATAAAATGGAATTGTCTCGTAAGCTGGAACAGCTGGCTGCATTGGCCGCATCCAGGGAAAACCGCCTGGAGATGACGGAGGTGCTGGATGCATTTAAGGAACTTCAGGTGACGCCGGAGGAGATGGAGGACGTTTACCGCAAGCTGGAACGGAAAGGCGTCCAGATCCAGGTGCCGGAGGAGGGGGAGGAAACCCTGCCTGACAGCGACCTGATCCTGGAGGATGACCTGGCCCTGGAGGACGGGGGGATGGTCAAGGAGGACTTCCGCTGGAAGTTCAGGGACAGTGATTCGGATGATTTGGATGAGGGCGGTTTAGGGGGCCTTGGAGGCAGTGAGGAAAGCGGGGAGGAGGAACTGGATGAATACCGGTCAGAGCGGATCCTGGACGGGGTTTCCACCGCTGACCCGATTCGGGAATATCTGAAGGAAATTGGATCCATTTCCCTTCTGACCCCGGAAGAAGAGACGGACCTGGCAAGGCGCAAGTCCGAGGGGGACGCAGAGGCGGGACGGCAGCTGGTAGAGGCCAACCTGCGTCTGGTGGTGAGCATTGCAAAGCGGTATACGGGACGTGGAATGGGCTTTTTAGATCTGGTCCAGGAGGGCAACCTGGGACTTATGAAGGCAGTGGAGAAGTTTGATTATTCCAAGGGATACCGTCTCAGCACCTACGCAACCTGGTGGGTGAAACAGTCCATTACCAGGTCCCTGGCAGACCAGTCCAGGACCATACGGCTTCCGGTCCATATGGTTGAGGCGGTGAATAAAATCCGGAGGGCCCAGCGCAGTCTCTCCGTAAGGCTGGGACGGGAACCATCCACGGAGGAAATCGCAGAAGAAGTAGGAATGCCGGAAAAGCGGGTTACGGAGCTGATACAGGCATCCGGGGACACGGTATCCCTGGAGACTCCGGTGGGAGATGAGGAGGGCTCCAACCTGGGGGATTTTGTGGCGGATGATGCCAATGCCTCCACGGAAGACAAGGCGGAGAGCTTCCTGCTTCGGGAAGAGATTGACGCCATGCTGCAGGGGCTTAATCCAAGGGAACGGGAGGTCATCATCCTGCGGTTCGGACTGGAGACAGGCCATCCCCTTACGCTGGAGGAGGTGGGCAGGCGCTTTAACGTGACCAGGGAGAGAATCCGCCAGATAGAGACAGCGGCCTTAAGGAAGCTGCGCAACCCGTCCAAGAGCAGGAAAATCAGGGATTTCCTGCCGGGATGACAGGGGAAAAGGCTAATGTGATATACATTTCCACAGAGTTATTAGCACTCAATAAAAATGAGTGCTAATTTTTTATTGACATTTTCCCCTGCAGGTACTAAAATGTAGTTTGTGAGTAAACATGTAAATTTAAGAAGAAACACAATGATAGAAAGAAAGAGGCGGATACGAGATGGCAAAGAAAGGCAGTTTATCAATTACAAGCGAGAACATTTTCCCGGTAATCAAGAAATGGCTGTATTCTGACCATGATATTTTTTACAGGGAACTTATCAGCAATGGTTCTGATGCGATTACCAAGCTTAAGAAGCTGGAGCTGATGGGGGAATATGAGAGACCCGAGGATGTGGAGTACAAGATCCAGGTAAGTGTTAACCCGACGGACAAGACCATTAAGATTACGGATAACGGTCTGGGCATGACTGAGGATGAGATTGACAAGTATATTAACCAGATTGCGTTTTCCGGTGTCCAGGACTTCATGGAGAAGTATAAGGACAAGGCAAATGAGGACCAGATTATCGGCCATTTTGGTCTGGGCTTCTATTCCGCGTTCATGGTTTCAGACAAGGTGTCCATTGACTCCCTTTCCTACGCAAAGGATGCAAAGCCCGTGCACTGGGAATCAGAGGGCGGCATTGAGTTCGAGATGGGCGAAGGGGACAAGGCTGAGGTGGGTACCACCATCACCCTTTACCTCAATGAGGACAGCACCGAGTTCTGTAATGAATACAGGGCAAGGGAAGTGATTGAAAAGTACTGTGCGTTCATGCCGGTGAATATCTTCCTGGACAATGAGACAGCAGAACCTCAGTATGAGACCATTGAGAAGGATGAGCTTAAGGACAAGGATACGGTTGTGGAGACCGTGATTGAGCCGGCAAAGACCGAGGAGAAGGAGAATGAGGACGGCACCAAGGAAACCGTTGAGATAGAGCCTTCCAGGGAAAAATATAAGATCTTAAAGCGCCCGGTGGCGTTAAATGATACAAATCCGCTGTGGAACAAGCATCCCAATGAGTGCAGCGAGGACGATTATAAGGATTTCTACCGCAAGGTATTCAGGGATTACAAGGAACCGCTGTTCTGGATCCACCTGAACATGGATTATCCGTTCAACTTAAAGGGAATCCTGTATTTCCCCAAGATTAACATGGAATATGACAGCCTGGAGGGAACCATCAAGCTTTACAACAGCCAGGTATTCATTGCGGACAATATCAAGGAAGTGATTCCTGAGTTCCTGATGCTGTTAAAGGGCGTCATCGACTGTCCGGACCTGCCCCTTAACGTATCCAGAAGCGCGCTGCAGAACGATGGTTTTGTAAAGAAGATTTCTGATTATATTACCAAGAAGGTGGCTGACAAGCTTTCCGGCATGTGCAAGACGGACCGTGAGAACTATGAGAAGTACTGGGATGATATCGCGCCATTCATCAAGTTCGGTTATATCAAGGATGAAAAGTTCTCTGAGAAAATGGGGGATTATATCCTTTATAAGAATCTGGAGGGCAAATACCTCACCCTTCAGGACTGCCTGGATGAGAACAAGGAAAAGCATGAGAATACGGTGTTCTATGTGACCAATGAAAAGGAACAGAGCCAGTATATCAACATGTTCAGGGAGGAAGGCATTGACGCTGTCATCATGCCTGCTGCCATTGACAATCCTTTCATCAGCCATGTGGAGCAGAAGAAGGAAGGGCTTAAGTTCCTGCGCATTGATACGGACCTGAACGCTGCGTTCAAGGAAGAGGTCAAGGAGGACGACGAAGAGTTCAAGAAGACTTCCGATGAACTGACGGAACTGTTTAAGAAAGCCCTTGGCAATGACAAGCTGGACATCAAGGTAGAGAAGATGAAGAACGCAGGCGTGGCTTCCATGATTACCGTGTCCGAGGAAACCCGCCGTATGCAGGATATGATGAAGATGTACAGCATGGGAGGCATGGACATGGGCATGTTCGGCGGCACGGGAGAGACACTGGTGCTCAACGCCAACCATCCCCTGGTACAGTATGTGCTGAACAACAAGGAAGGCGAAAACACAGGTAAGATCTGCGAGCAGCTTTATGACCTGGCAAGTCTGGGCCACGGACCGCTGGCGCCGGAGCGTATGACTAAATTCGTGAACCGCAGCAATGAAATCATGCTGATCATGGCTGGGGAGAAGAAAGAATCATGATTATGGGATCTCGGCTGAACCGGTAATCTTGGCAAACGTAATATAGATGACATAACAGGAATGCCTGTAGGTCCGGACCGCTGTCCGGAACCTCAGGCATTCCTGTTTTATGGTGAGGAGGATCTGGCCTGCATCATATATCCTTTAGCCTATGGTTCAGGGCTGCCCGGTCCATGCCAAGGATCCGCGCGGCCTCATCCATATCCTGGGTATGACGCAGGACCTCCGTGATATACGTTTTTTCAAACTCGGCAACCGCCTGTTTTAAGGACTTGAACTCCGGTTCCTGGGATATCCGGGGGGCCGGGCTGTGGGAAAAACGGTAGTTCTCTTTCAGAAGGGGACCTGTTATCTCGGACGCATCCTCCAGTACGTAAAGCTTTTCCATGAAATTCTGTATCTCCCGGATATTGCCCAGCCACTCCTGATCCATCAGGAAGTCCATGGCTTCCGGTGAAAATGTTTTCTGGCAGCCATAAATCTGTCCGAACCGCAGGGAGAGGTATTCTATCAGGGCGCGTATGTCCTGCCTGCGTCTGGATAAGGGAGGGATATCAAAGGACACCACATTGAGGCGGTAATATAAATCCAGCCGGAAGTCCCCGGCCTTTATCATCTTGGGAAGGCTGCGGTTGGTGGCGGCAATGATGCGGATGTTGACGGATGTGTCCTCAGTGGAACCGATGCTCCTCATGCTGTGCTCCTGGACCACCTGAAGAAGTTTTGTCTGTAAATCCAGGTCCAGCTCGCCGATTTCATCCAGGAACAAGGTTCCTCCTGCTGCCTGGGCAACCAGCCCCTGGCGGCCGGAACCGCTGCTTCCGGTAAACGCGCCTGACTCGTAGCCGAAGAACTCGGATTCAAACAGTTCAGACGGGATGGCGCTGCAGTTAATGTGGATGAAGGGCGCCCCGGCCCTGGGGCTGTGGCGGTGGATGAATTTTGCAAGGCAGTCCTTCCCGGTGCCGGAAGCGCCTGTAATCAGTATGTTGGCGTCAGTGGGGGCGATGCTCAGCGCATCGGAATACAGCTTTACCATGCTGCTGTCCCTGGCCACAATCCCCTCATTTAAAAGATTGTCACTAAAATGTTCCATATCGGTATCTTACCTCGGCTGTTGCCCCCCTGGGATGTGCAGATGGCGGAAATGAATTTTCAAACACGTCCTGGCGCCATCGTGTCAGTGCAGGGCATTTCCATGTTTTATGTGTGTTTTAAATGCCGTATTTCTTGCGCTTTTTGGAAAGTGTGGAAATATCCACCCCCATGGCTTCCGCTGCCGCGGTGGTGGTCTTGTGGCGTTTCAGGGCTTCACAGATCAGACGTTTTTCCAAAAGGACGGTGGCATCCTTCAGGTTCAGGTCCGGGGAATCCAGGTCTGAAATCATTCCAAGGATGCTTTCCCCTCCCGGTACCGTAAGGGAGGATGGAAGCTCTGCAGGGGTAATCACGTCATTGGTGCCGATTACCACCAGGCTTTCGATTATGTGCATCAGTTCACGGATATTGCCCGGCCAGTCATGGCGCATAAGGACATCCATGGCGGAAGCGCCCATGGTTTTGTGGGTGGAGTATTTTTTGTTGAAGCGGTTCAGGAATGCATTTACTAAAAGGGGGATTTCCACTGTCCGCTCACGCAGCGGCGGAATCTCCACTGTCACAACGTTCAGCCTGTAATATAAATCCAGACGGAATTGTCCGTCCTTAACCATCTGTTCCAGATTGCGGTTGGTGGCGGCGATGATGCGGATATCTAAAGGCACGGTCCTGGCCGACCCGATACGCCGTACGCTCCGCTCCTGGACCACCTGTAAGAGCTTTGCCTGTATGTCGAGGCCAAGCTCACCGATTTCATCTAAGAACAGGGTGCCGCCGTCGGCCAGTTCAATAAGGCCGGTCTTACCGGTCTTGGATGCACCTGTAAATGCTCCGGCCTCGTATCCGAACAGCTCGCTTTCAAACAGGCTTTTTGGAATGGCCCCAAGGTTAACATGGATGAAATTCCTGTTTTTACGGTTGCTGATGGAGTGGATGAATTTGGCATACACATCCTTGCCCACCCCGGACTCGCCCAGGATCATCACCGAGGTGGTGACTGAGGCAAGCCTGGTGGCTATTTTATAAATCTGCTTCATCCGTATATCTGAGACAATGATGTCCTTGGATAAAAGGGAGGAGGTCAGCAGCTCATTCAACTGGGATTCCAGGGCCAGGTTCCTGGCATTTAACTGGTTTAGCTCTGACTGCATGCGGATGGATTCGCTGCAGTTGGTGACAGAGTAAATCAGGTACCTGATAACACCGCCGCTGTCCCGCACAGGGGTCAGGGTCGTGGCAATGAAGTCCTCATTGGGATAGGTTACGATGTCGGTAAGCTCCTCGCCTGTTTCCAGCACCTGGTCCGCCATTACGGGACCGGACAAAGTGACCAGGTTCCTGCGGGATATGATCCGTATATCCTGGCCGATAAAATCTTTTACGTTAAAGCCCGCCATGGCGCTGTAGTAATCATTGCCCCATAATATCATACCCTTTGCGTCCGCAATGATGATTCCCAGCTTGCAATGGTCTAAAAGGCAGTACAATGTCTGAATATCAAGTTCTTTTGTTTCACTGTTCTCCACGGTCAATCTCCATTCTCTTATCATCACTGATGGTAACCCGATTAAGCAATGCCCTGTTCAGCGGCCAGCTCCTGTTATTAAGAATAGAACATCATTAATTTTTTGTCAAACACTGTTTGGATGATTATTCCTGACAACGATAAAAACAAGAATGATATTTGTGCAATATGTCGGTGCCTGATCTTGAAAAAAATCATAATCCATGTTAAAAACATAGCAGGAATTTTGAAAAAAATCAACATCTTAATTGATTTATTTTTTCCGACAATAGTTTTAATTCAAGCAAAAAAATAAATAATATTTTTTTTTGTTTTTTATTATCACTGTATTTACAAGGTATTTTCTACATTTCTTTTGTCTGTTCCCTCTTTTTATCAGTGCAAAAAAGCCGATATCCAAAAAAACAGGAAAGAAAATTGCTATATATCAGGGCAGAGGGTAAAAAAATAACACCAGAGTCATTTCAACCATGGATTGTTAATTTTTTTACAAATCAAAGACTTATTTTAAGGAGGGGCTTATGAACAAATATTTTTTAACTGAGGACCAGCTGATGATTCAGGAACTGGCAAAAAAGTTTGCCGACGAGGTAGTGGCGGCAACGGTAACGGAACTGGACGAGAAGCATGAATTCCCAATGGCAGAGGTGAAACAGTGCGCGGAGATGGGATTTTTAGGGGTCTGTGTGCCGGAAGAGTACGGCGGCGCAGGACTGGACCATTTAAGTGACGTCCTGGTCATGGAACAGCTTGCGCGCCATTCCTCTTCCCTGGCCTCCATCATCGATGCCCATGCATCCCTTGGAAGCATGCCTATCCTCATGGCGGGTTCTGAAGAGCAGAAACAGAAATATCTGGCTCCGGCAGCAACTGGGGAGACACTGTGCGCCTTTGCACTGACCGAACCGCAGTCAGGTTCTGATGCGGCCCAGATCCGTACGACCGCTGTCCTGGACGGGGATGAGTGGGTAATCAACGGCTCCAAGGCATTCATCACCAACAGTACATATGCATCCACATTCCTGGTGGCTGCAAAAACAGATCTGGAGGCAAAGGGCAGCCGCGGTATTTCCATTTTCATTGTTCCTGCAGGCCTTCCGGGATTTGAGGTGGGCAAGCCTGAGGAGAAGATGAGTAACCGCAGTTCCTATTCCTGCCCATTGTCCTTTACCGATGTGCGCATCCCGAAGGAGAACCTGGTAGGTGAGCTGAACCGCGGGTTCCCAATCTTCATGAAGTGTGTGGATGACGGCCGTGTGGCAATCTCCGCAGTGGCAGTGGGCATGGCACAGGGAGTCCTGGAGCGTGCGGCCAAATATTCCAAGGAGCGTGTGACCTTTGGCCATCCCATCTGTGAGAACCAGGCCATTGCGTTCAAGCTGGCCGAGATGGCAACTGAGATTGAGGTGGCAAGGGCCATGCTGTACAATACGGCACGCATGAGCGACAACGGGGTTCCCTTCAGCAAGGAAGCAACCATGTGTAAGATGTTCTGCTCCGAGATGTGCGTGAGGGTATGTGATATGGGCCTTCAGATCATGGGCGGCTATGGCCTGTGCAATGAGTATGAGGTGGAGCGTTTCTACCGGGATGCAAAGCTTCTGACCATTGGGGAAGGGACGTCTGAAATCTGCCGCATGGTGGTCGGAAGGCATGTGCTGAAGGAATACTAAAAATCAATAACCGGACAGGATCCGGGATACAGGAGGGGTTTTAGATGAAACGTTCATTTTTGTACCTGAGTGAGTTCCATGTGGGTGATACGTTCACCACGCTGTCAAGAACCGTCACGGAGACGGATGTGGTGCTGTTTGCAGGGATAACGGGGGATAACAACCCAATCCACACGGACAGGACTTATGCGGAAAGCCTGCCGTTTAAGAGCAGGATTGCCCATGGCCTTCTGGGCGCAGGCATTGCCACCGGCCTGTGGGGCCGCATGGGCCTGGTGGACGGTTCCGCCATTGCGGCGCTGAGCACGGAGTGGAAGTTCGTAGGCGCCATCAAGATAGGGGATACCATCCACTGTGAGGTGGAGGTGCTGGAAGCCAAGCAATCTAAATCCAAGCCGGACAGGGGCGTGCTGAATATCCAGTATACCATCCTGAACCAGGACAATCAGGTCTGCCAGGTGGGAAGCATGGCAACCATGCTGTACTGGGCGCCGCCAAAAGAAAAGGAATGAGGAGGAATTACATATGGAAATCAGAAGATATGATGATAAAATCGCG
Source organism: Enterocloster sp. OA13 (assembly GCF_022440595.1). Classification (NCBI taxonomy): domain Bacteria; kingdom Bacillati; phylum Bacillota; class Clostridia; order Lachnospirales; family Lachnospiraceae; genus Enterocloster; species Enterocloster sp. OA13. The sequence continues at coordinate 1,203,990 of NZ_JAKNTF010000001.1, forward strand.
GTTGTAACAGGCGCTGCCAATGGAATCGGACTTAGCATGGTAAAGCGGCTGGTGGAAGAGGGGGCCAGGGTGGCTGCCCTGGATATTGATACCGAAACAATGGAAAAGGAATATGCGGGCCAGGAGGAAGACATTTTTAAGGTTTACTGTGACGTATCGGAAAAAAAGAGCGTGGACGAGGCCATCGCAAAGGTGTTAGGGCACTATGGAAGGATTGACGTGCTGTTTAGCAATGCGGGAATCATCGGGCGCCAGAGCCTTCTGGATACAACCGAGGAGACATGGCGCAAGGTGATTGATATCAACTTAAACGGCATGTTCTTCGTGAACCAGGCAGTGCTGCGCTCCATGGTGGAAAAAGGAATAAAAGGAGCAGTGGTCAATACCAGCTCCATTGCCTCCGCAACCGTTTCCACCAACACAGGCGCCTACAGCGCCAGCAAGGGAGGTGTTACCCAGTTTACCAAATGGGCTGCCCTTGAGATGGCGCCTCACGGAATCCGCGTCAATGCAATCGGGCCGGGAACCAGCGTTACCAGGATAACCGAGGGCACGCGTTTTAACCCGGAGAGGAATGAGAAATTCCTGCGCAACATACCTATGGGCCGGTATGGGGAGCCTGAGGAGGCAGCGGCGGCAGCCCTGTATCTGGGCAGCGAGGATGCCAGCTACATCACTGGCGTCACATTGCTGGAGGACGGCGGGTTCTCACTATTCTAGGGAAAGGTTGAGATATGGATATGAGTTGGAAAGAAAAATATGCAGATAAGATTTATACAGCGGCAGAAGCGGTCTCCCATGTTAAATCAGGGGAAAAGATCATCTTTGGGGACTGGGTCAGCGAGCCGCCCGCATTGGTGGAGGCGCTGGTAAACCGGGCGGATGAACTTAAGGGAGTGGAAATCATACACGGAATGAGCCCGGGACCCAATGCTTATGTGGCTCCGGAATACGAGGGTATTTTCCATCACACGTCCCTGTTCATCGGACCTAAGACCAGGAAGGCCTATGCGGAGAAACGGATTGATTACATCGGCGGAACCACCTTCAGCCGCTGGCCGGACCTGTTCGCAAAGAACCCGGACTTAAATCCACACTGGGCGTTCATCCAGGTTTCAGAACCGGATGAGGAGGGGATGTGCAGTTTTGGCAATGCGTGCTGCTTCTCAGAACCTGCCGCCAGGACAGCGGACCGCATCATTGCGCAGATTAATCCCAAGATGCCTACGCTGGGGGGCAAGAAGATTTCCCTGGATAAGATTGATTATATTGTACCGGCTGAATCCGGTCTTTATACCATAGGACGGGCGGAGATAGATGCCAAGACCCAGACCATTGCCGATTATGTGGCGGAACTGGTGGAGGACGGGGCTACCATCCAGCTAGGAATCGGGGCATTGCCGGATGCCATTGCAAGGAACCTGATGGGCAAGAAGGATTTGGGCGTACACTCTGAGACGCTGACCGAAGCCATGATGGAACTGGTGCAGGCCGGGGTCATCAACAACAGTAAGAAGACCCTGAACCCGGGCATATGCATAGGCGCCCAGGCAGCCGGTTCCGAGAAGTTCTATGAGTTCATTGACCACCATCCGCTGTTTGCCGTATATCCGGTGGATTACGTCAACGACCCATATGTGGTGGGGCAGAACTATAAGCAGACCTCCATCAACTCCTGCATGGAGGTGGACCTGAAAGGACAGGTGAATTCCGAGACCGTGGGCGGACGCCAGTACAGCGGCATCGGCGGACAGCTGGACCACGTGCGGGGCGCCCAGCTGTCAGAGGGCGGCAAGTCCATCCTGGCCCTTAACTCCACGGCCAGGCAGGACACTATTTCCAAAATCGTGCCATATTTTGCGCCGGGGAACGTAACCACCATATCCAGGTATGATGTCCACTACATCGTGACGGAATATGGCGTTGCGGACCTTAAGTACAAAACAGAGGGCCAGAGGGCCCTTGCCCTTATATCCATCGCCCATCCCAAGTTCCGCGACGAGCTTAAGTTTAAGGCAGCGGAAATGGGAATTCTGTAATTAGGAGATGTGCAATGACCATAACAAAACAAAAGAACAGGCGTATCATCCTGAGCGCGCTGTTTGTCAATGCATTCTGCTGCGGAGGCGTGTATGCGTGGAGCGTGTTCTCCGGTTCCCTGGCAGAGTACCGTAACTGGGACTACGGCCAGGTGACGCTGGCATATTCGCTGATGTCGCTGATGCTCTCGTTTTTCGGGATTGCGGGCGGCAAGATACTGGACCGGTTCGGGCCTAAAAAGCTGATGCTTGCGGCCAGCGTCATGTGGGGCGGAGGGTGGTTCCTGACAGGATGCGTGGGACAGCTCTGGCAGCTCTATCTGGTGTTTGGCATCATGACGGCAGTGGGGTCCGGCCTGGCGTACAATCCCAGCATCACCACAGCGGTCCGGTGGTATCCGGACAAAAAGGGCTTTGCCTCAGGGCTTATAACGGGAGCCACGGGCCTGTCCTCGCTGGTGGTTGCCCCGGTGGCGAATATGCTGTTGGAGCGGTATAATGTATCCGTGGCATTCCGGATCGTGGGGGCTGCGTTCCTGCTCCTCATGTTCTGCGCAAGCCTTTTGACGGATACACCTGAACCTGGATGGGCGCCAGAAGGCTGTGACGCCGGGGGAAAGACATCGGGCGCCAGCACGGTAAAGGATTTCACATGGAAGGAAATGTTTGGGGACAGGCGTTTTTACCTGATATGGCTGGCATTTTTAGGGGGCTGTGTGTCCGGCCTTATGCTGATTGGGCACGCATCCACCATCGGAAAAGAGGTTGCCGGCATAAGCAGCGGCGAAGCAGCGCTCCTGGTGGGAATCATGGCAGTGGCCAATTTCCTGGGCCGTATGCTGATGGGCGCCCTGTCCGATAAAATCGGCCGCTACCAGACAATCCTCATATCCCTGGCAGCCAGTACCGTGGGAATGGTCGTGTTGTCCCAGGCAAAGGGATTCGGGATATTCGTAACAGCGCTTATCCTGCTGTGCGTCTGCTTTGGCGGCGTGCTGAGCGTGTTCCCCAATATCGTGTCTGAGAACTTCGGGCTTAAGAACATGGGAATCAATTACGGAATCGTGTTCACTGCCTATGGAATCGCAGCCCTGATTGGTCCCATGACGGCATCCGCGGTCAAGAATTCCAGCGGTTCCTATAACATGGCATTCATCATAGCGGGGATATTTGCGGCGGCGGCATTTGTGCTGGTATTCGTAATCTATCGTATGGCTAAGAAAAATACTTTGAAATAACAGAGGGAGAAAAAATATGGGTGTACTGTTAGCGTTTACTCTTCTTGTAATATTGATGTATAAAAAGGTCCCGATCATCGTTGCTGCCCCGGTGTGCGCAGTGGTAATGGCCGCCCTTTCAGGGCTTAATATCATGTCCGCCCTGACAGGCGACTACATGGAAGCAATGGTCGGCTTCATTAAATCTTATTTCATACTGTTCCTTATCTGTGCTATATTTGGGCGCATCATGGATGTGTCGGGCGCTGCTTACTCCATCGGAAAGTGGCTGGGCGCAAAATTAGGCGCCAGATATGCAATGTGGGGCGTAAGTGTTGCAGCCCTGGTGCTTACCTATGGCGGCGTGTCCTGTTTTGTCCTGGTTTTTGCGATTTATCCAATTGCCCTTGTATTGTTTAAAGAAGCTGATATCAGCCGTAAGCTGATTCCCGGAACCATCATAGCAGGCATGTCCACTGCACCCAATATTTTATGGGGGTCTCCTGGACTTTGCAATGTCATTCCGACTACATATCTGGGCACGACCGTTAAGGCAGCCCCGTTGGTCAGCGTAATCTGCTCCATATTCTTCTATCTCAGCGCAATGGCTTATCTGATATTCGAAAACCGTAAGATGCAGAAGAGGGGCGAGAGATTCATTCCAACTGAAAAAATAGAAAAGCTCCTTGCGGATAACGCAGCGAAGAAAGCAATCAATCCAGGCCTTGCGCTGGTTCCTATTGCTGTCATCATCATTACATTAAACGGATTTAACCTGGATGTTAACATCGCGATGCTGTGCGGGGTCATTGCCGGATATATCCTGTTCTGGGGAAATATCACAGACAAGATGGATACCATGGTAGTGGGGGCGCAGAATGCAATCGGTTCCATTATGAATACGTCCACTGCAGTGGGTATCGGCGGCGTTGCTAAGATTACTGCTGCATTTGGTTCACTGATGCAGTGGGTATCCAGCCTTGGCGGTTCTCCTCTTGTTTCCTGGGCCGCGGCAGTTACCATGATTGCCGGCGCTTGTGGTTCCGGTTCCGGCGGAGTTGCCCTGGCCTGTTCCACATTGGCAGATAAATATCTGGCAATGGGCGTGAATCCTGAAATCCTTCACCGTATTGCCAGCTGTGCATGTATTGTCCTGGATTCCCTTCCATGGAACGGCGTCATGATTACCGTCATGCAGGCATGTGACCTGACCCATAAGGAAGCTTATAAGCATCTGTTCATGATAACGGTTGTACTTGCATTCTTCAATCTGCTGCTTTGCGTGGGCCTGGGCCTGATTATGTATTAAAATACCTTTCAAAAAGGAAGATGACATGAAATCTTTAGAGGAACGCCGGAAGGACCTGCTGGCCCGTTTTCCTGTATGGAAGAAAATGACGCTTTACCAAGGTCTGGCGTCAAAGGCGGCCGAAGGCCCGGAGCGTGTGTTTTTGCTGGTAGAGGGAAGGGAATTTACCTACGGGGAAGTCCTTGGGGAAGCGGACCGCATAAGCGCGGCCTTATGGTCCATGGGACTTACAAAGGGCGGCTGTGTGGCCGTTGCCCTGAGTAACCGGATTGAATTTGTCACGGTCACATTTGCCCTGGCGAAAGCCGGGGCAGTGAAGGTGCCTGTGAACCGCAATGCAAGCCTGAGGGAACTGGAGTATATCCTGGAACAGACCGGGGCCAGGTTCCTGATTACGGAAAGACCTGTGGAGGCTGAAGATAAGTCTGCCTGTCCCGGACTGTGCCATATCATCTGCCTGGATGGCACCGCAGGGGCGGACGGGCGGTACCTTTCATGGGAGGAATTTCTGGAAAAGGGGAAGGCCCCGGCCATGGAGATGCCCTGGCCGGATGCGGACAGCATTTCCGACATCATTTATACTTCGGGAAGCACAGGGCGGCCGAAAGGAGTGATGCTTTCACATGACATGCTGTGGCGCAGCGCATTTGCCAGCTGCGTGAACAGGGGATATGAGACGGGGCGCAGGATATATGTACCCCTTCCCCTGTTCCATGTATACGGTTATGTGGAAGGGCTGCTGGCGGCAATCCTGGTAGGCGGGAGCATCCTGATCACCAGAGGCAAATTTGACGTGAAAAAGGCACTGGATGCCATGGAGCGCTGCGGAGCCAATGATATCTTAAGCGTGCCGTCCATCATGATGAAACTGCTCCAATATCCTGAGCTGGGACAATACCCGCTGAAGGAACTCCACGCAGTCTACTGTTCCGCCTCCATCTGTCCAAGATGGGTGTGGAAGGCGATACGGGAAAGACTCAGGGTACAGGAAGTGATCACGGGATACGGGATGACCGAGGTGTGCGGGGCATCCATGCAGACAGATCCTGAGGATGATGATGAGGTCCTGGCCGGACGTGTTGGGAAAATCCTCTATGGAGGCCCGGCAGGGGATGAGCGCCTGAATGGAAATATAATCGAGTACAAGGTGATTGACGAAAACGGTGAGGAACTGCCTTTAGGAGGCTGCGGCCAGCTGCTGTGCAGGGGACCGATCGTGACCAGGGGATATTACCGGGACGGGGAGGCAACCGCCCTGGCCGTGGATCAGGAAGGATGGCTGAAAACAGGGGACGTGGGGTATTTTGATGAAAAAGGGTACCTCAAGTTCCTGGGCCGCTGCAATGATATGTATAAGATTAACGGGGAAAATGTCTCGCCCCAGTACCTGGATAAAATCATATCCAAGTGTGAACACGTGGTAACGGTGGAGACGGTAGGCGTGCCGGATGAGAAGCTGGGGTATATCGGCGCTGCGTTCGTGGATGCGGACAACCCGGACCAGGAGACAAAGGAATCCATTGTGGATTACTGTAAAGCCAACCTGGCGCCATACCAGGTGCCCAGATATTTTTTCTTTACGGACAGCTGTACCTGGCCTCACACAACTACTGGCAAGGTACAGAAATTCAAGCTCCGGGAGATTGCAAGGAAACGGATGGAGGAAGAGGATGGCCAGGTTTGAACATGTGGCGGGCAACACGGGCTGCCTGAGTCTTAAGGGAAACTGTATCCCTGTGTACTGCATGACCGAAAAGGAATGGATCATCATGGATTCCGGCTCACGCTTTGACCGGGATGAGTTAATCCATTATCTGAAGGAACATACAATCAATATAAAAGCAGTGCTCACCAGCCATGCCCATTATGACCATGTGGGGAACCATGCCGTGCTTCAGGAAATGTTCGGATGTGAATGTGTCATGACGGCCTTTGACGCAGGGGCGCTCCATGACACGGTGGCCTTAAAGTCCTGTTTTTATTCCTGCACGGAAACGGAAATCAGGAAGAATTTTTCTGATATGGTGTGCAGGGCTGACAGGCTGATAGAAGACGGGGCAAAGGAAATCCTGGTGTCCGGCGTCCGGTTTAAGGTAATTGGACTGCCGGGCCATGCGGCCAGCCAGGTGGGGTTCGTGACGCCGGATCAGGTGGCGTATCTGGGCGACTGCCTGCTGGGACCTTCTGAGGCCCGGCAGGAAAAGGTAATCTATATGCTCAACTGGAAGACAGCACTTGATACCATGAGGATGGCGGCAGGGCGTTTTGACGGCTCTCCCTGCATCCTGTCCCATTATGGGGTATACAGGGACATGAAGCCTGTGCTGGAAGCCAATATCCAGGCATTTGAGGAGATGGAGGGGCGCATCCGGGAAATCATGCCGGAGGAGTTTTATCTGGAGGACATGGTGAAAGGGCTGACAGGGCATATGGGCATAGTGGTAAAGAGCCTGCCCAAGGCCCGTCTCATGGAGCGGGTGGTGCGTTCCATCCTGGAATATATGGCTGAGACAGGCGGACTGGATATAGGGATAAAGGACGGTGTGATTGTATATACCCGCGGCGGTCAATCCCATGTGTCCGGCAATACCCGGACACACTGACAACAATGAAAATAAGAGGTGGATGATATATGAATATATTAGTTTGTATCAAACAGGTACCGGATACAACCGAAATTAAAATCGATCCGGTAACCAATACATTGATCCGTGCAGGCGTTCCAAGCATCGTCAATCCCTTTGACGCATATGCTCTGGAGATTGCCGCCCGGATTAAGGATGTGACACCAGGAACAAAGATAACGCTTTTGTCCATGGGACCGGAGCAGGCCAAGGCGGCTTTAAAGGAGTGCCTGGCCGTGGGCGGTGACAAGGCGTACCTGGTCAGCGACAGGGCCTTTGGCGGAGCCGATACCCTGGCTACCAGCTATACCCTTAAGACAGCCATTGAAAAGCTGGAGGAGACGGAAGGTAAATTCGATATCATTTTCTGCGGCAAACAGGCCATTGACGGCGATACGGCCCAGGTCGGACCTGAGATTGCGGAGCATCTTGATTATCCTCAGGTCACCTACGCGGTGGAAGCCAGGGTGGAAGGCGGGGAGGTCCTGGTAAAACGCGAGACAGGGGACGGCTTTGAGGTGCTGGCAGCCAGCATGCCGTGTGTTGTCACGGTCACAAAGCCCTACTTTGACCCAAGGTTCCCTACCATCAAGTCCAAGCTGGCAGCAGGGCGTGCGCAGATACCGACCCTGACAGCGGACGACCTGCCTGTGGACAGGGAAAGCATCGGTTTAAAAGGTTCCCCTACCAAGGTTAAGAAAAGCTTTACTCCTCCCCAGAAGCAGGGTGGGATCAAGATTTCTGAGGACAGCAGCGAGGCATCGGCCAGGAAGTTATTCGCCATGTTAAGCGATGCAAATATCATTGGATAGAGGGAGGGACTGACATGGAGGCTAAGAATAAGGATTTATGGGTATTTATAGAAACGGATGAGGAAGGAAAGGCCAGGAACGTGGGCCTGGAGCTTCTGAATCCGGGAAGGCGCCTGGCTGATAAGCAGGGCGGGGAACTGATAGGCGTGGTAATCGGATGCGGCATCGGGGAGGCTGTGAAGGCAGCCGTTGCATACGGGGCTGACAAGGTAATCGCCGTGGACGGCGAAGAATATAAACATTACACCACCGACGCTTACACGGACGCGGTCTGCGCCCTGGTTGAAAAATACGGGCCTACCACCATGCTGATTGGCGCAACCAATGAGGGCCGGGACATGGGGCCGCGTATTTCCTGCCGTCTGAGGACAGGACTGACAGCGGACTGTACGGGCCTTGATATTGATGAGGAGAGCGGCAACATGGCATGGACACGTCCTGCCTTTGGAGGAAACCTGATGGCAACCATCCTCTGCCCCAACCACCGCCCACAGATTGGCACGGTCCGTCCGGGCGTGTTCAAAAAGGGTGAAAGGGATGATGCAAGGCAGGCAGAGGTCATCCATGAGGATATCCACATCACGGCTGACAGGATACGCACCCGCCTGGTGGAGGTCATCCATGAGATGGGGGCGGAGAACGTGGATCTGGAGGGCGCTGAAATCATCGTGTCCGGCGGCCGCGGGGTCGGAGGGCCTGAAGGCTTTGCGCCCTTAAAGGAACTGGCTGACCTGGTAGGCGGTGTTGTGGGGGCGTCCCGCGCCGCAGTGGATTCCGGCTGGATTGCCCATGCCCATCAGGTGGGACAGACCGGCAAGACCGTTGGACCCAAGGTGTATATTGCCTGCGGCATATCCGGGGCCATACAGCACGTGGCGGGAATGAGCGGTTCCGGCACCATCATAGCAATCAACAAGGATCCGGAAGCCCCAATCTTTCATATTGCTGATTACAGCGTGGTAGGGGATTTAAAGCTGGTAATCCCCGTACTGATCCAGGAAATCAAGAAGAGCCGCGCTTAGACGAAAGGAAGTCATTTTCCTATGTATGAATGTTTATTTGAAGAAAACCACATTGGCACCATGAAGCTGAAGAACCGCCTGATCGTGCCGGCCATGTCCACCCGTTTTGTGGGGGAGGACGGCAGGGCCACGGAGCAGTTCATTGCCTACCATGAAACCAGGGCAAAGGGCGGCTGGGCACTGATCATCACGGAAGATTTCCTGATTGACGAGGGAGTGGGCGTTAAGAAGGAACTGCCGGGACTTTGGGATGACGGGCAGATTGAAGGTTATAAGAAGTGCACGGACCGGATCCACGCTGCAGGCGGGAAAATCTGCGCCCAGATTTACCATGCGGGAAGGAATACACACAGCGGCATCACAGGCATCCATAACGTGGGTCCCTCCCCCATCTGCGACCCTTCCAACCGGGAGGTGCCCCATGAACTGACGGTTGGGGAAATAAAGGCCATTGAGGAAAAATTCGCGGATGCGGCGCTGCGGGCCAGGAAGGCCGGATTTGACGCAGTGGAGCTTCACGGCGCCCATGGATACCTGATTGCCCAGTTCCTGTCCCCGTTCTCCAACCGGAGGGCGGATGAGTACGGAGGCACGCTGGAGAACCGTGCCAGGTTTGCAGTGGAGACAGTGAAGGCGGTGAAGGAAAGGGCGGGATGGGATTATCCTGTGCTGCTGCGGATTTCAGCCACGGAGTTCATTGACCAGGGCATGAATGTGGAGCAGGCAAAGGCCATCTGCCGGCTGGTGGAACAGGCCGGGGCGGATGCCATCAACTGTTCCCAGTCAGGGCCGGCCACATTTTACAATACGGTTCCCAGCTTCTATGTGCCAAGCGGCGCGTTTGTGGAACTGGCAGATGAGATAAGGAAGGTTGTGGGCATCCCGGTTGCTACGGTGGGGAGGATTAACAGCCCGCAGCTGGCGGAGGAGGTAATCCTGTCCGGCAAGGCAGACCTGGTGGCCATGGGGCGGGCTTCCGTGGCAGACCCGTACCTGCCCGCTAAGCTCCAATCAGGGGATACGCAGTCCATACTCACCTGCATCGGATGCTGCCAGGGATGCCTTGGGAGCACGTTAAGGAAAAAGACACTTACCTGCCTTGTGAATCCATTTGCAGGCAAGGAAACCACATATTCGCCGGAGGACAGGGCAGGACATATTAAGAAGATAGTGGTTGCCGGAGGCGGCATCAGCGGCTGTGAGGCAGCCATTGTGGCGGCCATGCGGGGCCATCAGGTAATTCTGGCGGAGCGGGAAGCACGGCTGGGAGGCCAGTGGATTGCGGCCGGCATCCCATGCAGCAAGGCGGATTTTCCTTCCTTTGTGAGCTGGCAGAAGCATATGCTTTTACGCCTGGGAGTGACCGTGCTTCTGAACCAGGAAGCGGACCGGGAGTTCCTTCTTAAGATGGCGCCGGATCTGGTGCTTGACGCAACGGGAAGCACGCCTGTGATGGTGCCTGTTCCCGGAATCGAAACCGCGGGGACTGCATTTGCCCAGGAAGTCCTTACAGGGAAGAAACCGTTCGGCAATCATCCGCTGATCATAGGCGGAGGGCTTGCGGGTGCGGAAACCGCGGAGTTCATTGCAGGCTATCAGGTTCCGGTGGAGCTGGTGGAGATGCGGGAGGCCATTGCCATTGACTGCGAGCCTGGCCCGAAGTATTTCCTTCTGAAGGCATTGAGGGAGCTGGGCGTGTCCATGTACACCATGACAACCGTGAAAAGGGTGGAAGGAACAACCGTTGTCCTGGAAAAGGATGGCAGGGAAATGCGTGTGGAAGGCATTGACCAGATCATCCTGGCAGTGGGGATGCGTCCATCACAGGGACTTAGGGAAATGCTGGCTGACACGGGGCTGGAGGTAAGGCCCATCGGGGATGCGGCCTCGGTGAAAAACGGGTTTTCCAATGTGCAGGAGGCATTTGCGGCAGCCTGTGATATCTGAACCTGCCGGATGACAGTGTCCCATTGAGGCCCGGTGTGCGGCATGGGTTTCGTTGTGCGGCATGGGTTCCGGTGTGCGGCGTGGGTTCCGGTGTGCGGCGTGGGTTCCGGTGTGCGGCATGGGTTCCGGTGTGCAGCATAGGTTCCGGTGTACGGCATGGTTCCGGTGTACGGCATGGGTTCCGGTGTATGGCATGAATTCCTGTGGATATGGCTTCCGTTAATAAGAGGAGGGGATTGCGTGGAAAATGGTCTGGTCATGAGCCAGGAACTGAAACAGAAGCAGACGCTGTCCGCGTACCAGTACCAGTCCCTTCATATCCTTCATCTGGGCAATGCCCAGGTAGGCGAACTGCTGAAAAAAGAATATCTGGAGAATCCCTTCATTGAACAGAGGGAGGGGTTCTCGGGAGAAGAGTATCAGTGGCTGGAATATTATAAGGCCAATGTAAAGGAAAGCAGGCCAATTCCAGGGAATGGCAGCGGACCGGAAGCCGGGGATGCGGACGGGGACAATGGAAAGGAGTATGGTACATCCGGGTGCGACTGGAGGATGGATATCAAGGAACAGCTTTATGACGGCCGCACACCGGAGAACCGGCGGCGCCTGTTGGAACAGATGATCCTTCTTCTGGATGACCATGGCTTCCTGGCCTTTTCTGAGCGGGAAGGAAGCAGGCTGTTAAAGATACCGGTCAGGCAGTACCGCGTTCTCAGGAAACAGCTGATGGAGCTGGAGCCTGAGGGAATCGGATGCGTTTCCATGGGAGAGTATTTCCTGTTCCAGCTTATGAAAAAAGGAATCCATGTGCCGGACGCCTTCCGGGATCTCTGCATGAACCATCTGGAAGATATAACAGAGATGACCTTTGTCCAGATTGCGCATATGATCCACGCCTCCTTTCAGGAGGTCAAGCGGTGGGTGCGGGTCCTGGGTACGCTTAAGCCGTATCCAATCCGGGATTCCGGGGAAGGCTGCGCTGTGGAAACCGTGATTCCCGACATTTTAATCGTACCCAGGGGCGGTGGACTGGAGGTCAGGGTTAATGATTATTACATGCGCCAGTACTGTGTCAGCGATTTTTACCGCAGGACCATGAAGGATGAGGATAATGAAGAACTGCAGGAATATATGGACAGGAAGCTATTGAGGGCCAGGCAGATATATCTGGCAGTGAGCAGGCGCAACCGGACCATCTGCAGGATGGGGGAATACCTGCTGAAGGTCCAGGGCAGCTTTTTCAGAGGCGGATTCCTTACCGGGATGACATATAAGATGTTTGCGGATGAACTGGAAGTCCATGAATCCACGGTATGCCGCATTGTCTCCAACAAATATGTGTCATGTCCCCAGGGCATCCTGCCCCTTAAGTATTTCTTCAGCAAGGGCGTGGACGTGGTGGATGGTCAGGGCCGCGTCACAGGCACCATGGGGAAATCCAGTGTCAGGGAACTGATTGCATTCCTCATTGAAAAGGAACCGGGAGACAGGCCCTACAGTGACGGGAAGCTGGCTGATATGCTGAAAAAGGAATATGGCCTGAGGATTTCCAGGAGGACCGTTTCCAATTACCGGGAGGAAGCCGGGATACGGAGCGTGTATGAGCGGAAGGTGTAGGGAAGGATAGAAGGGCGGGAAAAACTGGTTTATGGTTTTCCTGCTTTTTGCGTGGGCTGATTTTGGGTGGAGCATATGCCATATAAGATATCCTTGACATTATATTAACCGCATGAGAAAATGATGAAATGTGAAAAAGGATAGGAGGACCCCGGATTATCACAGACATCCATGAGAACCGGGCAGTGGGAGAGGATATGATTATGAACGTAAATGTTTATGTTGCAAGTGCATTCAGTAAAGATGATATGGGCGGAAACCGCGCAGGCGTGGTGCTTGCGGGGCCGGATCTGAATGAGGCGGAAAAAACCGGGATAGCATATCAGTTAGGGTATCCGGAGACAGCCTTTGTGTCGGAGTCAGGGCGTGCTGACCTGAAACTGGAATATTTTACACCCACAGGGGAAGTCCCCTTGTGCGGTCATGCAACCGTGGGCACGTTTGTTGTGCTGAGGCATTTACATATGTTAGATAAACCGTGTTACACCATCGAGACGAAATCAGGTATCCTGCGGGTCACTGCCGGTGAGGACGGCCTGATCCTCATGGAACAGAATGCCCCGCGTTTTTATGAAACGCTGGATAAGGTTGATTTACAAAGGTGCTTCTGTCCGGACATCATTGCGGATGACATGCCTGTCCAGATTGTCTCTACCGGATTAAAGGATATACTGGTCCCCATAAGCAGTCCGGCGGCTTTAGGGGATATGATCCCTGATTTTGCGGAGGTTTCCAGGCTGAGCCGGGAAAAGGACTGCGTGGGTGTCCATGCCTTTTCGCTTATGAAGGAGGCGGGAGAGTTGACCGCGGTATGCAGGAATTTTGCCCCTCTCTATGGAATCAATGAGGAATCCGCAACCGGCACCTCCAACTGTGCCCTGGCCTGCTACCTGTACCAATACGGTTTGAGGCAGTCCCGGTATGTGTTTGAGCAAGGACATAATTTAAACAGCATTTCCAGGATATACGTCCATGTGGAAGGTGACAGCCATGCTGTCTCAGGAGTCCGTGTGGGCGGATACGGATATGTGGATGGCAGGAAGAATGTTGAGGTTTAGGGACAACGGCGGAATCCCTATATAATAGGAAGCCAATATTCAATCAGGCTTTTCCCATCCGCGTCCATATCCTCGCCATATCGTGCGAAATCATATGGCGCATGCCCATTCAGACGGCAGGTGGACTGTGGAAACCATGTCTTGTAGATATAATCTGCCACCGGCTGTAAGCTGTCCGTGCTCCTGGCCCTGAAACGGAAGATGACATATTTTCCGGCAGGAAGTTCCTTTGCCTCCATTCCCGGGGGAAGCCTGCCGGGCTGAGTCTGTTCTGATGCGGCATAGTAGTCAAAGGCAGGCTGTCTGTCCGCATCCGCATCCCATTTCGTGTAATCATTAAGGCCAACCAGGAAATCAGGATCCTTCCGGTTGGGGATTGTGTGCTTTGCGGCGTGGAGCCTGCGCCAGCACTGTCCTATGACAAAGAAGCCAAGGCGTGTGTTTTTCTTATATCCAGCCAGGTATATGGGGCCGCTTTCCATTGTGTGTATATCCATTATCCTGTCTCCCCTCAGTGCATCTGTCCCGTCTGCGGTAAACTTAAGCTGCAGGGGATGGAAGTCCCCCTTTTTCCTGAATGCCCTGGGACTGGTTCTGAACAGCGCCCTGAACCCCACTGTAAAAGCTTGCTGGCTGCCATACCCTGCGGACAGGGCAATGTCCATGACAGGCCGGTCCGTGAACACCAGCTGCCTTGCAGCCTCGGTCAGCCGCCGCCTCTGGATATAGGTGTGCAGGGAAAGCCCGGTAATGGATGTGAACATCCGGCTAAGATGGTATCTGGAATACCCGGCTTGCCGGGAAATGCTTTCTGAGTCCAGCCTGTCCTCCAGATGGCTGTCAATGTAATCAACCACTTCCTGGATAATCTGTATATTCGTTTTCATACTTCATCCTCCTGTATGATTCGATGATATTATTATAATACATCCGGAATGGTTATGTTTCACATTTTGTGCTGGGTCTGTCATATCCTTACCCTTTCAACCTTATCAGGCTCATTCGATACGATATAATAAAAAATAGTTATTTTTTTAGCCGGTTACGTCTTTTCTATAAGCTGAAAACCGCATGGTTACTGGGTTTCTTGTAAAATGGGCATATGTGTAAAGCGACAAAATAGTTCACAATCGGTGCCCGGATATACAAAAAGAGTTATGGACAGTAACATGAAGTTATGATACAAAATGAACTGTTTGACATTTCCGCACGCTGATATTAGAATGGAAATGGTTAAGTTGTGTAGCATTTGAGAGGGAAAGCGAATGGATTATTTAATGATTACATCTCCCTGTTTTGAACACGGGGGGATGATTCCAAAAGAGTATACCGGATATGGAGCGGACGGATCACCCGAATTGGTGTTGACTGGTTTAAGCAAAGATGCTGTATCTATCGCAATTATTATGAATGATATGGACCATCCAATACCAGCCTATAATCATTGGGTCATCTGGAATATTCCCGCCATATCTGTAATCCCAGGGAATATCCATCATGGGGAACAAGTGAGCTCTTTAGGTGGTGCCGTGCAAGGACTTGGCTATGGAAAACACCGGTATCGAGGACCAAAGCCGCCATTTCAGTGGTCACATATGTATCACTTCAATGTGTTTGTGCTGGACTGTTTTCTTGATTTGCCCAGTACCTCCAGGAAAAAGGATTTAATGGAAGCTATGCAAGGGCACATTTTGCAGCAAGCTGTTTTAGCAGGGCACTATAGATGATGTGCGCCTTATTGGGTAAGAGTGCCTTCGTCGGATAAGGCGAACGACAGAATTTTGTAATAAACGGAGGTTTTGCATTGAAAAAAACAACGAAGTCTTTTATCTTTTGGTGTCTAATCATATCTGTTTTCGAGATTTTTATGCACCAAATCGGACAAGATTCAAAAAGCATTGTACTCATTAGATTTAACCCATTACTGAATATAATCGCTGACTCCCAAGGCCCATTATATAGTTTAATGGACTCTGGTTTGCAAGTGCCATGTAATACGATTACTGGCCAAATATCTATCTATTGGTATATTGGCTTAGTTTTAACTTTTTTGCTTTATGGTATTGTCTTAGATGGAATAAAAATGCTATTTCGCAAAATTACCCACAAAGACAAATAGATTGACGTAGTACGCCTTATTGGTATAAGGCACCCCAATCCCCCGATAAGGGCCGCTTTCGCTGCCTTGCTAAACGCTCCGCCTGTGGAGCGGCTACTCGCCCTTGCGGGCGCTGAAAGACGTTAAACCTTACCGCCTGGGAAAAAGGTGTGTCTCTCATATTTGAAAGCGTCCGGAGGATGCGTAGCCGCCCCGTAAGGGCGGTGAAAAGGGCCGTCGCTGGCGGTTCTTTTCTGGTTTTGGGGTCCGGTCCCCAACAAGCGTTTTGCAGGAGTGCATATACTCCTGCCCTGCTTGCCACGATTGTTTTGTATGGGATTGGTACATCGGCCACGCATGGAAATAGCCCAGGCATGTGACGGCGCCAATCTCACGTCAGGGAGATCATGCGGAACGATAGAAGCATGTTTTCGGGGATTCAGGATTAATCATACAGGCCCCTCGGTTAGGCACCCGCAAAGGCCGTCCTGCCTCTTGCGGTTTCGGGATAAGTATGGTATACTATGCACATCAGCAGGTCGGACAAGGGCGTGCTGATTTTATATTTCGTGGTGCCCAACTTTACAAAACCATGTAATGCCCATTTCATGTGGGTTTGCGGGGCCTGACCATGGAACAATCTGTCATCTTATGGCGACTGAAATAGCTATACAGGCAATGAAAAATATCAATGGAACCACAAAAAACAATCTGGAAAATAAGACGGATATACAGCGAAAGGGGGAACGGCCATGATTACGGTTTTTAACAGGAAAGAACTTCTTGTCACCTATTCCATGGAGCTTCAGTCCAAGGCCAGGAGCGCCCTTGAAGGGTGCGGGATTGACTATATTGTGGACACGGGCGGCACTGCCGCGCGCAATATAGGTTCAGGGCCGATTGGGGTGGACCGGTTGGGAAGCAATCCCTCCTGCTCATGTGAATATAAGATATATGTGAACAGAAAGGATTATGAAAAGGCCCAGGCGGCATTGGCCGGTAAACTGAAATAGGGTGGATACTATCTACAGATACGTTCCAGGAAACGGCGCTTGTATTTCATTTCCGCGTAATCCGTGATTTTCTTCATATACACCGCGTCATACATTCCGCCAATCACCCCTGCAACCGGGATTCCCTGGAGAAACTTCATATATAAGAGTTCATGGGAGAGTGCTTCTGCTGTCAGACGTATCTCTTCCTTTTTATCCAGTCCGGCAAAGGCCTGGTCAGGGGAAAGGGATACGGATCCTGTAATCATCCGGTTCAGTCCTTCATCAGCCATGATCCGTTCTTCCCCTGATAAAAGGGGGGTGCGGATTAACCGTAGGATAAAACACTGCTCGCCGGCCGTATCATAGGTGAAGCCATAGCTGAGGGCAAGTTCGTAGATTGCCTTCAGGATCATTCCCGTGAACAGGGGAATATCGGGCAGCCCGATACCAAGGACGCCAAGCCCCATACCGCTGGCGCCGGATGCCAGGAGGTTGACGGCCTTGCTGTTTTTGGCATTTTTTGAAAATGCCTTCAGGTTTTTCCTGCTTTCTTTCAGGCCCACGGCGTAAGCGTTGACCTTGTAAGCCATCTCGCGATTTTCTTTGTGGTATGTTTTCTCTATGACGCCGGTTCCCTTTTCAAACACCAGTTCAAATGCCTTACAGAATGCCAGGTCAAGGGTAGAGGACAGTCTGTCAGGCACAAACCGTTCCAGCTGACGGTTTAGGACAGGCTGTCTTTCTTTTCCTGCGTTCAGGAGGAAGCGGTCCTCCTGCTTCTTAAGCGCGGCCCACTCTGCTTCACGGGCCGGTTTCCTTCTAAATCTCATGCTATCACCTCTGCTTTTCAGGTTAAATCCAAATCATTCCTGCTGTCTGATATGATACCACAAAAACCCGTGAATGGGAAACAGATGGGAAACTGTTAAAACTATTATGGACATTATGCTTGACAGACACATGAGAAGCCGTTATAATGGTTGATTGTTGCAACTGTTGTATAATGCAATTAATTACACGTAATCATGAACCGGGAGGAAGCATGAACCAGTATATAGGAATATACCGCCGTTGTGAGCTATTATATATACGGACTGAGTTGGAAAAGTATGGACTTCAGCCTCTGGAGGGGAAAATCCTTATTTTTTTGCGCAAGGGATGCTGTACCCAGGAGGATGTATGTATCCATTTTGACATGGATAAGGGCAGGATTGCCAGGAACCTGTCGGAACTGGAGGAGAAGGGGCTGGTCTGCCGGGTTGTGAATGAAAATAATAAACGGCAGAAGCTGGTAAGCCTGACCTTGCAGGGGAATCAGATCCTGTCTGAGATAGACAGGATTTTTGAAAAATGGGATGCTGTCTGCTTTTCCGGTTTTACGGAGGAAGAACGCTGTCTGTACCAGGATTTTGTCAAGCGCATTGCCGAAAACGCCATGGAATACAGACACAATCAAATCATTCAGAGGGAAGGAAGTACATATGATAAATAACCTGACAGAGGGGAAACCTTTAAAACTACTGTTTTTCTTTGCAATTCCCATGGTGGTGGGAAACCTGTTCCAGCAGCTTTACAACATGGTGGATTCCATGGTGGTGGGCCGGTTCGTGGGCGAGGACGCCCTGGCCGCGGTCGGCTCATCCTTTCCGGTGGTATTCCTTTCCGTGGCTGTGGCGGCCGGACTTTCCATGGGATGTACCGTTGTCATCTCCCAGTTCTTCGGAGCCGGGAAAATCAGGGAAATGAAGGTGACGGTGTCAACCGCCCTCATATCCCTTGGCGTAATCGGACTTATCATCATGGGCATCGGGGAACTGTCCTCCTTTCCGCTGCTTAAGCTTTTGGGAACGGACCCGGATATCATGGCGGATTCCCTGTCGTACCTGAGGATTTATTTTGGCGGTGCAGTGTTCCTTTTCCTGTATAATTCCCTGAACGGTATCTATAACGCCCTGGGTGACAGCCAGACCCCGTTAAAATTCCTGATGGTGTCGGCCCTGACCAACATTGTCCTGGACCTGCTGTTTGTCATTAAGTTCAATATGGGGGTGGCCGGGGTGGCATGGGCAACCCTGATTGCACAGGGGCTGTGCGCATTCATCTCATTTTTCGTGCTGGTTGGCCGGCTTCGGAGGATGGAGGATGAGCCTTGCGCCAGGGGAAGGGATTTTGCCTTTTTTGACATGGATGCCGCAAGAAGGATTGCAAAGGTAGGGGTTCCCTCCATGCTACAGCAGTCCATTGTCTCTGTCAGCATGATGATGATGCAGGGACTGGTCAATTCTTACGGAAAAGTATTTGTGGCAGGTTACACGGCAGCCACTAAGATTGATACCCTGGCCATGCTGCCGAACATGAACTTTTCTAACGCAATGTCCAGTTATACGGCCCAGAACATCGGGGCAGGGAAGGTGGACCGGGTAAAGCAAGGGTATAAATCCTGCATGTTCATGGTTTTCATATTCTCTGTAATCATCACCCTGCTCATCTACCTGTTCGGACCCCAGCTTCTGGGACTGTTCCTGAAGCAGGGCTCCGAGGGCAGCGCCATGAGCTACGGCCTTAAATATATGAAGACCGTATCCGTGTTCTATCTGCTGATGGGCGCACTGTTTGTGGGCAACGGCCTGCTGCGCGGGGCAGGGGACATGGGGGCGTTCATGCTCAGCTCCGTCGTCAACCTGTTTGCGCGCGTGGCAATCGCTTACCTGCTTGCACACTACATAGGCGCCAGCGCTATCTGGTGGTCCATTCCTACGGGATGGGCAATTGGATTCATATTCTCCCATCTGAGGGTTAAGAGCGGGAGATGGATGTCCAAACGGCTGGTGGATTAACCGGGAAATGATGCTCAGATGACTGATGGATTAACCGGGAAATGATGCTCAGATGACTGGTGGATTAACCGGGAAATGGATGTTCAGACGACTGGTGGATTAACCGGAATTTGGGCAGGCCGTCCTTAACTGCGCAGTGGATACATTTCCGTATTAGGATTGCCTGTTGCTGCATATAATTCAATAAATACAGGCTCAGGAGCGCGCTTTGGATATATATGTGGTAAAACAGGGAGACAGTGTGGATTCCATTGCAAAATCATACAATATTCCTACAGAAACATTATTATGGGACAATCAGATAGAGTACCCATACCGCCTGGCCGTTGGCCAGGCTCTTTATATTTCTGACGGTAATACGGTGGAGGGGAGGAAACTGCTCTATACCAGCGGATATGCGTATCCGTTCATCAACGAGGAGGTCCTGGAGGAAACCCTGCCGTATCTGGATGGGATGAAGGTATTTTCCTATGGCTTTACCCTGGAAGGGGAATTAATCCCGCCCATCAGCGATGACGCGTGGATGATAGGGCGGGCGCAGCAATGGGGGACGCGGCCCATCCTGACACTGACACCCCTGGGGGAAGACGGGCATTTTAATAATAATCTGGTATCGGCCCTGGTGCGCAGCCACGAGCTGCAGCAGCGGATCATATGGGAACTGGGCAGGACCATGCAGGATAAAGGCTTTGGCGGTCTGGACATCGACTTTGAGTATGTGCTGGCCGATGACAGGGAGGGGTTCGCCGCATTTGTGGGCCTGGCCACCAGGGTCATGAA
Organism: Enterocloster sp. OA13; assembly: GCF_022440595.1. Classification (NCBI taxonomy): domain Bacteria; kingdom Bacillati; phylum Bacillota; class Clostridia; order Lachnospirales; family Lachnospiraceae; genus Enterocloster; species Enterocloster sp. OA13. The sequence goes on from NZ_JAKNTF010000001.1 coordinate 1,224,345, forward strand.
CCTGTTTGGGTATCCGGTCAGCGTTGCCCTGGCCCCCAAGACCTCGGCTGAGCAGAGGGGACTTTTGTATGAGGGGATTGATTACGCCCTTTTGGGGTCGGCTGCCAACCGCGCCATGCTGATGACCTATGAGTGGGGATACAGCCAGGGTCCGCCCATGGCCGTGGCTCCCATCAACATGGTGAGGCGGGTGGTGGATTATGCGGTCACCGCCATTCCAAGGGATAAGCTGAGCCTGGGCATACCTAACTATGGATATGACTGGGCCCTTCCCTATGAGCGGGGCGTGACCAGGGCCAAAACCATCAACAACCATGAGGCGGTGCAGCTTGCCATTGATTTCGGTGTGGATATCCGGTTTGATGAGACTGCCATGTCACCCTACTTCCGGTACTGGCAGTATGGAGTCCAGCATGAGGTGTGGTTTGAGGATGTGAGGAGCATCAAGGCCAAGTTCGACCTTATCAGGGAATATGGGCTGTCAGGGGCCGGATACTGGCAGCTGATGAGCCTTTTCAGGGCCAACTGGCTGATGCTGAACGAGATGTTCTACATTGAAAGGGAGTGGCCTGTGATGGAACGGCTGGATGGGGCAGATGGAACATAAGGATATTGCGGCAGATATGGGAGGTGGGGAAACCGCATTGTCTTGCTGAATCCTTTCATTGTGGTATAATAGACCAATACGGATTGATAGGATGGATGACACGGCAGGAGGGCATATGGGAATGAAGATTGACGCGGCAAAGGTGATGGAACTGGTAAGGACGGTCAAACCACTGTTCCTGGACCATGAGCAGGCAGCCAGGATTGAGGTCAAAGGTCTGGCTGATTTTGTGACCCAGGTGGATTTTAAGGTGCAGGAGATGATTCAGGACGGGCTTATGCAGCTGTATCCGGATATCCAGTTCATGGGCGAGGAAAAGGATAACAGCGACATTGATTTTACCGGGCCGGTGTGGATCCTGGACCCTGTGGACGGAACCACCAACCTGATACATGACTACAGGAACAGCGCATTGTCCCTTGCATTTTGTGACAACCGGCAGCTGGAACTGGGAATCATTTACCAGCCCTATACCGATGAGATGTTCCATGCCGTCCGGGGAGGCGGGGCGTGGCTTAACGGCAGGCCTATCCATGTGAGCCGGGTGGATACCATGGAGCGGAGCCTGATAGCCATTGGCACAAGCCCTTATGACCATGGGCTGGCGGACAGGAATTTCAGGGATTTCAAAGAGGTGTTCCTGCGCTGCTCCGATATCAGGAGGAATGGCTCCGCGGCCCTTGAACTTGCCCATGTGGCCTGCGGCCGCACGGATGCATATTTTGAGCAGGTGCTACGGCCCTGGGATTTTGCGGCAGGAATGCTGCTGGTGCAGGAGGCAGGGGGAACCGTGACGGATTATGATGGGGAACCGCTGGATGTTTCAACGCCGTGCCAGGTGGCGGCGGCTAATGGCCTGATTGGGGAGGAACTGCTTGTAATCCTGGGGAAGTGATAGGACAGACGGTAAGATGATAAGAGAATAGGATGAAAAGAGAATAAGATGATATAATCAGAAGACATGCCAGGCTTACTTCCAGGGCATGTCTTTCTGATATTCAAAATAAACCCTCAGGAGCTGGCTGCGCTTGGTCACATTTACCTTCTGGAAAATGTTGTGCACATGGGTCTTGACCGTACCGATGGAGATGAACAGCGCGTCGCTGATTTCCTGGTTGTTTTTATCCGTGAGAAGAATCCTCAGGATATCCTGCTCCCGGGAGGTGAGCTGGTAGTGGCTGGCAAAATGAAGGAATACGGTGTTGCTGTCCGGCCCATCCGGCTGGATTTGCCCCTTGCTGTCAGCCTGTCCCTGCGTTCTGCCATCCGGGAGGGTGGAGGTGGGCGTCCCGTCCTTCGTCATCACCTGCGTCCCATCCTCCGTCATCACCTGCGCCCCGTCCTCCATCATGGCTGTCCTCCCGGTATCCGCTGCGGGAGCCGTGCTTCCGGCCATGTCCGGGGCCTGGATTTTAATGAGCGGACCCTGCAGCTGCCGGGTCAGGTATGCAAGGGCATACACTGAATACAGGATGCTCATCATGTCCTCAGAGAGGCTGCGGTTGTTGATCTTGACCATGATATCCGAGTAGACGTCAAAGGAAAAGATGACGATGGTGTCTTCAGCCAGTATCAGTAGGGAAAAAACAGCGGTGATCCAGAGCAGGCTTTTATAGGCATGCATTTCCCTGTCCAGCTCCCCGGGATGCTTTTTCAGGTACAGCAGTCCGGAAACGCTCAGATACAAGGTAAAGAGCTGGGCCGGAAGATAGTAGAGCCATACCTTGAACGCGCCGTATCCCGCAGTGGGGATGAACAGGAGGCTGAGTCCTAAAAGCACCAGCGCGGCTGTATCCCGGTTCTTTGGGCGCCGGGAAAGCACCTGATGCTGGATGGAAACCAGGCAGAAGGAGGTTACCAGGAAAATCAGTGTCTTAAAGGCAGGCGCACTCATGAACTGCAGGTCATAGCGGACAGAGAACCCATCTAAGAATTCAGTCATGTAGATAATGATGTTGTCAAATATATAAAAAAGGAAGAGAACGGCGGTTGCGGCAGTCAACGGCCTTTTTTTGTGCCTGTAATTAATGATGCAGAAGGTAAGAACCACTGTATAAAGAACAATAAGGAAAATGTTGTAAATGAAAATCAGTATATCCATGAAATCCTCCTCTGACATGCTGCTGTATCCGGCAGTTAAAATATATCAAAAAACAGAGGATTTAGCAAATTGTTTCTTTGGATGAATTGAAAGAAAGTTGTGCATTATGCATAAAAAGTTTAGGGAAGTTTAGTTGGTTTATGATGAAAGTATGAATAAAATCATCCTTTTTCATGAGGGAAAAGGAAGGGGGCATATATCTGCGAATCCATCCCGGGGATGATTTTAAACCCTGTCCCAGGGCGCTATGATGATATCACAAGGCGCCGGACACAAGAAGCCTTAGGACGCACCCTGTATGTGATTCATAAATACGCTTATGATCCATAACAGGATTCGCATCCATAACAGGCTTCACCTCCGGACGTAGGAAAAACAAAAAACATATTATTAGGAGGAAATGAACATGTCAGTAAAGGATTTCATCGACACAAACGAATTTACCAAGGAGGAGCTGATGGACATCATCAATCTTTCATTAAAGATTAAGAGGTGCATCAAGGCCGGTTACTATCCACAATTATTAAAGAACAGATCCCTGGGCATGATTTTCCAGCAGTCATCCACCAGGACAAGGGTTTCCTTTGAGACAGCCATGGAGCAGTTAGGCGGCCATGCGCAGTACCTGGCGCCGGGACAGATCCAGTTAGGAGGACACGAGACAATCGAAGACACAAGCGCTGTGCTGTCCCGTCTGGTAGATATCCTCATGGCACGTGTGGACCGCCATAAGAGTGTGGCAGACCTGGCTAAGAACGCAACCATCCCGGTTATCAACGGCATGTCTGATTATAACCACCCGACTCAGGAAATGGGCGATCTGTGCACCATGATTGAGCATTTACCGGCAGGTAAGAAATTAGAGGATTGCAAGGTGGTATTCGTAGGCGACGCCACCCAGGTATGCGCTTCCTTAATGTTCATCACCACCAAGATGGGAATGAATTTCGTACACTTTGGACCGGAAGGCTATCAGTTAAATGAAAACCACAGGGCAATCGCAGAGGCAAACTGCAAGGTGAGCGGCGGTACCTTCCTGGTTACGGATAATGAAGATGAAGCCCTTAAGGATGCGGATTTCGTGTACACAGATGTATGGTACGGCCTGTATGACGCAGAGCTTTCCGAGGAAGAGAGGATGGCTATCTTCTATCCTAAATACCAGGTGACCCCTGCCATGATGGCCAAGGCCGCGCCCCATGTGAAATTCATGCACTGTCTGCCTGCCTCCAGAGGGGAAGAGGTTGTGGATGAAGTGATCGACGCTGGGTATTCCATTGTGTTTGACGAGGCTGAGAACCGCCTGACCGCCATGAGGGGACTGCTTGTATATTTCCTGGGACAGGCTGAGAAAAAAGCGGACGAAGAGGAAAAAGCAAAGGCAAAGGCTGACCTGGAAGTATTCTTAAAAAAGGCGCTGTAATTTAGCATGAAAAGGGGGCAAGACACATGGCTGAAACACACGGAAAGAAAAAATTTAAATTGACAGATGCAATCCTGTCCGTTATCTGCGTCGTATTCGTGGCAGAAGCAGCGGCGCCGGTGGCTGCAATCGGAAACTCCCAGTATTTCTGGTGGATTTTCCTCATGCTTACCTTCCTGCTGCCCTATGGGCTGATTGCCTCGGAGCTGGGCACTACCTATGACGGGGAAGGCGGCCTGTATGACTGGGTGAGAAAGGCCTTTGGCGCCAAATGGGGAACACGGGTTTCCTGGTATTACTGGATTAACTTCCCGTTGTGGATGGCATCCCTGGCAGTTATGTGCCCGGAAATGCTCAGTATCATCATCGGACATCCCATTGGGGTTATTCCCTCATTAATCATTGAACTGGCATTTATCTGGGTGATTGTGGCTATCAGCTTTTTCCCTGTGTGCGACAGCGTGTGGATCCTCAACGGCGCTGCCCTGATTAAGGTGCTGCTGGCTGTGATTGTAGGCGGACTTGGCATATACGGGGCAGTGACCCATGGAGTGGCCAACGAGTACACGGCGGCTTCCCTGATGCCCAGCTTTGATGCGAAGAGCCTGTCCTTCATATCCGTCATCCTGTTTAATTTCCTGGGGTTCGAGGTGGTGTGCACCTTTGCAAACGATATGGAGAATCCCAAAAAACAGATTCCACAGGCCATTGTTTCAGGCGGCCTTGTGATTGCGGCAATCTACATATTCTCTGCCTTTGGGATTGGCGTGGCCATCCCTACCGCTGAGGTCAGCACCAGCAGCGGCCTTATTGACAGCCTTCAGCTGCTGACCGGTAAGACCGGCGGGCTTTTCATCTCCATCATGGCAGTCATGTTCGTGCTCACGCTGTTCGGCAATATGATTTCCTGGTCCCTGGGCGTGAACAATGTGGCCAGCTATGCGGCTGAACAGGGTGATATGCCAAAGGTATTTGCCAGAAAGAGCGTTAAGAACGGTATGCCGGTGGGAGCTGCCGTGATGAACGGCATTGTGGCCAGCGTGGTCGTGGTCATTGCGCCCATCCTGCCTAACCAGGATCTGTTCTGGAGCTTCTTTGCACTGAACCTTGTAATGTTCCTGCTGGCATACCTGCCCGTATTCCCGGCGTTCCTGAAGCTGCGGGCCATTGACCCGGAAACGGAGCGGCCCTTTAAGGTGGGGGGAAGCAGGGCATTCTTAAAGGTGCTGGCAGCCCTTCCCATGATCATGATTGTCATATCCCTGGTATTCATTGCAGTGCCCATGAGCTTTGACGCCCAGACATTAAATGAAGTGCTGCCCATTACCATTGGATCCGTCGTGTTCATCGGCGTAGGGGAAATGCTGGCAGCCAAAAAGGGGAAGGGACTCAGGCCCGGCGGGGCTGCCATGGAAAAGGCGGCGCAGCTGTAAGAAAACGTGAAATAAGGCATAAAAATAAAAACAAAATGAGAGGAAGGTATTTTACATGAAAACATATACAACTACCCCAAAACAGGACGGTTTCAGGATGCCGGGAGAATTTGAGCCGCATGAGGGCTGCTGGATTATCTGGCCCGAACGCCCGGATAACTGGAGACTGGGCGCCAAACCGGCCCAGAAGGTGTTTGTGGAGGTGGCAAAGGCCATCAGCCAGTTTGAGCCGGTGACCGTGTGCGTAAGCAATGCCCAGTATGACAATGCCAGGTCCCAGCTTCCTGAGGATGTGCGTGTGGTGGAAATGTCCACAGACGACTCCTGGATCCGCGACTGCGGCCCCACCTTTGTGACCAACGGGTCTGAAGTCAGGGGCGTGGACTGGTCCTTTAACGCCTGGGGCGGACTGGTGGACGGGCTGTATTTCCCATGGGATAAGGACGACCATGTGGCCAGGAAGGTCTGCGACATTGAGCGCAAGGACAGATACCGTCTGGATGACTTTATCCTGGAAGGCGGCTCCATCCATGTGGACGGGGAAGGGACCCTGATTGTCACCGGGGAGTGCCTTTTAAGCGAGGGCAGGAACTCCCATCTCACAAAGGAAGAAATCGAACATGTGCTGAAGGAGTACCTGAACCTGGAGAAGATTATCTGGATTCCATATGGCATTTACAATGACGAGACAAACGGACATGTGGACAATATCATCCACTACATTGCCCCGGGCGAGGTCATCCTTGCATGGACCGATGACAAGGAAGACCCTCAGTATGATATCTGCCAGAAAGCATACGCCGTGCTCAGCTCTGAGACGGATGCAAAGGGACGCAGTCTTAAAATCCACAAGCTGATGCTTCCCAAGAACATCCTCATCACAAAGGAAGAGAGCGAGGGCGTGGACGCTGTGGACGGGACGCTTCCGCGTATGGAGGGCGACAGGCTGGCTGCTTCCTATGCAAACTTCTATATCGCCAACGGCGGCGTGGTATTCCCTATGTTCGGTGACGAGAACGACGAGAAGGCCAGAAAGACGCTGGAAGAATGTTTCCCGGGCCGCAAGGTAGTCGGGCTTTACGCCAGGGAAATCCTGCTGGGCGGCGGCAACATCCACTGTATTACACAGCAGCAGCCTAAGGCATGAGCCATTGCGCACAGAGGATAGGGATGCCGGACTGGACGTAAGGACAGGTAAGGATAGCGGACAGGCAGAGATGGCGGACAGGAAAGGATGGCTGACAGAAAAGGATGGCTGACAGAAAAAAATAGCTGACAGAAAAAAATAGCTGACAGAAAAGAATAGCTGACAAAAAGGGAGAGGGTACATTATGTCAAGAATCGTAATAGCCCTGGGCGGCAATGCCCTGGGCAATACGCCGAAGGAGCAGCAGGAGCGCATTGACAATGCGGCTCCGGCCCTTATCGGCCTCATAAAACAGGGCCATGAAATCATCATCAGCCATGGCAACGGCCCCCAGGTGGGGATGATACGCCAGGCATTTGACACGGCCAGCGCGGTGGATGGGAAGGTTCCGGCCTTTGACCTGCCGGAGTGCACGGCCATGAGCCAGGGCTACATCGGATTCCACCTGCAGAAAGGGATTAAGAAGGAACTGCGAAGGGAAGGCATGCCGTGGCATGTGGCGACCGTGGTGACACAGATTGTGGTGGACAAGGAGGATCCTGCCTTCTTAAATCCAACCAAGCCAATTGGCAGTTTTTATTCAAAAGAAGAGGCTTTAAAGATGATGGAGGAAAATCCGGGCCTTTGCATGAAAGAGGATGCAGGCAGGGGATACCGGCAGATGGTGGCGTCCCCAAGGCCCATGGATATCGCGGAAAGGGATTCCATCTTAAACCTCCTGGACCATGAGTTCATTGTCATTGCCTGCGGCGGAGGCGGGATTCCTGTGATCCTTAATGAGAACGGGGATTATGAAAGCGTGCCTGCCGTCATTGACAAGGACTTTGCGTCTGCCAAGCTGGCGGAACTGGTGGATGCGGATTACCTGTTCATCCTCACGGCGGTGGACCGTGTGGCGGTCAATTACGGGAAACCCGGCCAGCGGGAACTGAAGGAAATCACGGTGGAGGAAGCTCAGGGATTATGCAGCCAGGGCCACTTTGCACCGGGCAGCATGCTTCCCAAGGTGGAGGCTGCCATGGAATTTGCACGCAGCAAAAAGGGCAGGAATGCGGTCATCGCATCCTTGGAAAAGGCACCGCTGGCCATGATTGGGGAGAGCGGCACCAGGATAGCCCTTGGGTAATCAGATGGAGGATTTAGTGCTCAGATAAAGGCAGCCCTATATAGGGACAGCCCCATGGGAGATGTGGGTAATCATATCTCATCGGGGCTGTAAGGAAATCTGCTTGCCATGAACCACTGACTTATAGTATAATTTACAAAAATTAAATCCAATACAAAGGAGTGTTCTTACATGGCAATCAGAGTTGGAATTTTAGGATATGGTAATCTGGGAAGGGGTGTGGAATGCGCGGTTAAACACAATCCGGACATGGAACTGGCGGCTGTTTTTACAAGAAGGGATCCGCGCAGCCTGACCATCCTGACAGAGGGGGCAAAGGTTTTATCCGTGGATGATGCGCCTTCCATGAAGGATGATATCGATGTGATGATTCTCTGCGGAGGCAGCGCCACGGACCTTCCGGGACAGACGCCGGACATGGCAAGGTATTTTAACGTCATTGACAGCTTTGACACCCATGCCAACATCCCGCAGCACTACGACGCGGTTGACAAGGCCGCAAAGGAGGGCGGACATGTGGGAATCATTTCCGTGGGCTGGGATCCTGGCATGTTCTCCCTGAACCGCCTGTATGCCAACGCCATCCTGCCGGGCGGGAAGGATTATACCTTCTGGGGCAAGGGCGTGAGCCAGGGGCATTCGGATGCCATCCGCCGGATTGAAGGGGTAAAGGATGCCAGGCAGTACACCATACCGGTGGAGGACGCCCTTCAGGCAGTGAGAAGCGGGGCAGGGCCGGACCTTACCACCAGGCAGAAGCATACCAGGGAATGCTTTGTGGTGGCAGAAGAGGGCGCTGATAAAAAGGCCATTGAAGAGGCAATCGTGACCATGCCCAATTATTTTGCCGACTATGACACAACCGTCCATTTCATATCGGAAGAAGAGCTGATGCGAGACCATGCCGGGATTCCCCATGGCGGATTTGTCATCCGCACGGGAAGGACGGGCTGGGAGGATGAACACAGCCATGTGGTTGAGTACAGCCTGAAGCTGGACTCCAACCCGGAGTTCACCGCATCCGTCATAACCGCATATGCCAGGGCCGCGTACAGGCTGAGCCGTGAAGGGCAGACTGGCTGCAGGACCGTATTCGACATTGCGCCTGCATATCTTAGCGCCCAGGACGGGGCTGAACTGAGGAAACATCTGCTGTAAATGCAGACAGGACTTTATCATGCACCAATCCCTCCCATTCCTCATACCATAATACAAACGGATATGGGGATTGGATGACATCCATTCCCGCCATCCGTATCTATTGCACTGCATATATTGCTACAGTACAATCTGATCAGGCCTTAAAATGGATGGAACATCCATGGAGGAGCCGGGCCGCTTTAGCGGCAGCAGGTAGGAAACACCTGCGGGACAGTCGTTTACTCGTATTGTCCCGCAGGTGTTTTTTTATTATCCGGGCCGTGTACTGTTTTATGGGAGGGAAAGTTATGACAGGAACTGAGTTCACAGGGGAACGCCTGATAGGGAAATGCCGTACAGGGAAATTTCATATAGGAGGGCACAACCATACAATAAACCACGGACCGGGCGGGCATAAAGATACCGCCATGCACGTCTCAAGGGTCAGCATTGCAGTGAACATGGTCCTGACAGCCGGAAAGCTGGCAGCCGGGATCCTGGGCCACTCCCACGCCATGATATCGGATGCAGTCCATTCCGCGTCGGATGTGTTCAGCACCCTCATCGTGATGGCAGGGGTTACCATGTCTGCCAAACAGTCGGATAAGGAACATCCCTATGGGCATGAGCGGCTGGAGTGCGTGGCGGCGCTGTTCCTTGCCTTCATCCTGTGTGCCACGGGGCTGGGAATCGGCTTTGGCGCGGTAAGGGAGGTGATATCAGGGGAAGTGAAGGATGCGGCCATACCAGGGCTTATGGCCCTGATGGCAGCCATTGTCTCCATCGTGGTAAAGGAGTGGATGTACCGTTATACCATAAAAGCAGCTGATTCCATACACTCCAGCGCCTTAAAGGCGGATGCATGGCATCACCGTTCCGACGCCCTGTCCTCGGTGGGGGCGTTTGCGGGCATATGCGGGGCGCGGATGGGGTTTGCCTTCATGGACCCGGCTGCCAGCATTGTAATCTGCCTATTCATCTGCAAGGCGTCCCTGGATGTGCTGCGGGACGCTCTGGACAAAATGGTGGATAAGGCCTGTGATGAGGAGACGGAAAAAGCCATAAAGGGAACTGTGCTCACATCCCCCGGGGTGGTGCGGATTGACGGCTTAAAGACCCGGCTGTTCGGCCCCAGGATGTATGTGGATATCGAAATCGCGGTGGACCCTGACCTTAACCTGCAGCAGGCCCATGCCATTTCAAGGGAGGTACACGATACGGTGGAGGAACAGTTCCCCCAGGTAAAACACTGCGCTGTCCAGGTCAACCCCCTCAACAGGGAAGGATAGGGAATCCCGGAAAAAGGAATGGATTCTGTTTGACGGACAGACCGGAATTATCTATACTTAGAGCATATCTGAAAGACACTTGGAAAAACAGATTAAAAGTATGAAACAGGAGAATATGAAATACGATGACAGAATGGAAAAAAACAATATGCCCTTATGACTGCCCCACCTCCTGCGGCCTGCTGGTGAAAACGGACGGAACCCGGATATTGGAGGTAAAAGGGGATCCGGGCCATCCTGCCTCCCATGGACTGATCTGCAGGAAAATGCACGGTTATGCGGATTCCATCCATTCCCCCAGCCGGATCCTCACGCCCATGAGGCGGGTAGGGGAAAAGGGGGAAGGCAGGTTTGTTCCTGTTTCCTGGGACGAAGCCATATCGGAGATAACCGGAAGGTGGAAGGAAATCCTCAGCCGGGACGGAGGGGATGCCATCCTTCCGTTTTACTATTCAGGGGTCATGAGCGTGATCCAGCGCAAATGCGGGGATGCCTTTTTCAACAGGATGGGGGCATGTTCCCTGGTCAAGACGCTTTGTTCCTCGGCCAAGGGAGCCGGATATGAGGCTGTCATGGGCCACACCGGATGCCTGGACCCAAGGGAGCTTAAGCACAGCGATTTCCTTCTGATTTGGGGCAGCAACATGAAAGCCACCAGGATCCAGTCCATGCCGGCACTGGACAGCGCAAGGAAGGCTGGGAAACGGGTGGTGCTGATTGAATCATGTGCAGAAGATATGGCGCCCTACTGCGATGGGACCATTCTTATACGGCCTGGTACGGACGGCGCCCTTGCACTGGCCATGATGCATGTGCTGGTGAGGGAAGGCCTGGCTGCTGAAGATTATCTTCGTGAATGGTCCTGCGGCTGGCCTGGGTTTAAGGAGACATTGCCCGCCTATACGCCTGTGTGGGCAGAGGGGATAACCGGGATCCCGGCAGATGTGACAGAGGCACTGGCCATGGAATATGGACGGGCCTCCCGGCCCGCCATCATACTAGGAAGCGGTCCTTCCCGCTATGGGAACGGCGGTATGACCGTGCGCCTGATTACCATACTCTCCGCCCTGACCGGGGCATGGGGCAGGCCGGGAGGCGGGCTGTGCGGATGCAATCCCGGTATCGGTCCCTGTGTGGACGATACCATTGTGACGCGGCCTGATTTCAGGACAAGGCAGGGCAGGAAGGTAAACATCAACCAGCTGGCCCAGGCGCTGAACGGGAGTCATGGGCAGGATCCCATTCAAAGCCTTTATGTGTATGGAAGCAATCCGGTGGGGTCGGTAAGCAGCCAGGCGGAAACAGTGAAGGGGCTTATGAGACAGGACCTGTTCACGGTTGTCCATGAGCGGTTCATGACGGACACGGCCAGGTATGCGGATATCCTGCTGCCGGCCACATTTTCCGTGGAACAGCCGGACTGTTATCTGGCCTATGGCTACTGTACCTTTGGTACGGCTTATAAAGTCCTGGAACCGGCGGGACAGTGCAGGAGCAACTGGAACACGTTCCGGCTTCTGGCCGGGGCAATGGGATATGAGGAAGCGTATTTTAAGAAGACTGAGGAAGGGATGGTGGAAGAACTGCTGGCCCATCCCGGACCAGGGCTGGCCAAAGCAACCGACAGGGAATGGGATATCCTGGAAAAAGGCGGCGTCATCTCCACGCCCTTTGCGGACCACATGGACTTTAAGACGGAGACAGGGAAAATCATGATTGTGAACCCGGGCCAGCCTGAACCCATGCCGCGGTATACATCCGCCCACGGCGGGGAATACCCTCTGCGGCTCATTGCCGTACCCAGTGGATATACCCTCAATTCCATTTTCCTGGAACGGGAGGACCTGACCGGGAAACGGGGTCCCATGAAGCTGATGCTGCACCCTCTGGATGCGGCTGGGCGCAATATCGGGGATGGGGATAAGGTGATTGCATATAACGACCTGGCCCAGGTGGAATTTACGGCCAGCCTTACCCCCTGGGTGGCCAGGGGCGCGGTGGCTGTGGCCGGGGTATACGGTATGTCCCTGTCCGGATCCGGCCTGCTGGTCAACGCCCTTCACCACCAGCGCCTGTCCGATATAGGGGAAGCGACCACGTTAAATGACAATACCGTTGAGGTCCGTCCTGCATTTCATCATTAAATGTATAAAATACCATTTTCAGGTACATACTGTTATTGGGTATAAGCCAAATGTCCACAATAAGGAGGTTAACATCTATGGGAAATAAGGCTTTAGATTGTACAGCCCTGACAGTAAGCCTGATTGGGGCGATTAACTGGGGACTGGTTGGATTTTTTAACTTTAACCTGGTATCATGGATTTTCGGAAATGCTTCCTGGATTACCAGGGTCATTTATGCGCTGGTCGGGCTATGCGGACTGTATCTGATTACATTCTATTCACGTACAGGACAGGAAGCATAACAGGATACAGTAAAGGCAGGAACCTGTGGGGAATCGGATTGCCAAGGCAGACCGGTGCATCCGGGTTCCTGTTTTCGTATGTTCCTATTTATGGTACCGTATCCCCTCTGATTCTGTTTCGGTACTCCCTGGGTGAGAGTCCGGTCAGCTTCTTAAACACATCGCCAAAGTAGTTGCCGTCCGAAAACCCGCAGGCAATTGCAATGGAAGTCACTGTCCCATCTGTGTTCCTCAGCAGGTCGGACGCCTTCTGCACCCGGATATAATTTACATATTCCTTAAAACAGAATCCGGTGGATGCCCTGAACTTCCGGGAAAAATAAGTGGGGCTCATATTGGACATGGCAGCCATGGCATCCAGCGTCAGATGTTCCCTATATTGGAGGTTGATATACCGGGCCGCCTTCACGATTGCCGCCTCCGAGTCATTGAGGGAGTCCTTTTCCTGCTGCGTATCCTGGCAGCGTCCTATGAGGACCAGGATTTGGAAGAGCAGGCTCTGCTGCTGTACGTGGGAATAGGCATCCTCCTGTCCGTTTTCGTGGGACAGATGGCCTAACAGGCCTTCTATCCCGGGGCGCAGGGGCTGGGGGATGGCAATACGGGGATTTAAGAAGACGCGCTCAAAGCCTTCCCGTCCGCAGGACGCATGGAAGGCATCGGCCTCCTCCTTGGTAAAATACATATCATACCGCTCAGCCTGCAGCCCTTCCTCATACAAGGCCCTGTGGATCTGAAGCGGCGGTATGATGACCGCATCACCTGGCTTCAGGTAATAAATATCCTGGTCAATGAACATTCTGCACTGTCCGGAGAGCAGATAATATATCTCATAATAGGAATGGTAGTGGGGACGTTTCATGACATAGCTGGATGAACGGCGGATCCGGCTGATCTGGATGCTGTTTTTAGCGGCCGGACCGTTTTTTGCAGCTGATATTCTGTGCGGATGAATGGCCATCTGTGATTCCTCCCTGCTGATATGTTTCCCTCATCTGTCCGCCCCTCCATCCTGGCAGAGGGTGAAGGCAAAAAAACTGTAGTTAATCCTGAAAAACATATAAAATCCGTATTAATTGCTGTATTTTTGTTATATCATAAGGTCACAAAACAGTAAAGTGAAATCATCTGAAACAACAGGATGGACTCTGAAAAGAAATGGGGAATCAGTATGATGCGTTTGTTTAGATTAGGAGGGGACACAGGGACCGGATCAGGGGCCAGGGAAGTATCAGGGGATGGGATCATGGATGCGGATAGGGTGCTGGCGGCAGTGCCGGCAGTGGATGCAGTGTATGTGAAGCATCCGGGACATCTTACGTTTCAGGGGGCCAGGCGGCTTTTGTCCGGGGGGATACATGTGATAATGGAAGGGATATCCGGCTTTGACCGGGCACAGGTACTGGAGTTACAGATGGCGGCCGATGATGCTGGCGTTGTCTACACAGAAGCCTTTAAGGCAGCAGCCAATCCCTGCCTTCACGGCCTTAAGGGGGAAATGCACCGTCTTGGACGCATTAACCGCATGACATTCATGTCCTGCGCCCGTACGCCGCGTCATGAGTGCAGGGAAGAAGCGGCGGATACGCTGCCTGCGCCAGATCTTGCCCATGGGGCGCTGGTGGAGCGGGGGGCCGACTGTATTTTCACCATGATTGCATGCTTTGGGATACCGGAACAGATTCAGGCAGAACCTATTTTCTGTGAAAACGGCATGGACATTGCCGGAAGCGTGCAGGGCAGGTATGAGGGGAAAGGATGTAAAGGGGCGGAGGCCGAAATCCTCTATTCCCAGGTGTCCGCAAGCCATGTGCCCAGCCAGATCAGAGGGGAAAAAGGAAGCCTTGTCATACGCAGCATTGCAGATCCGTCGGAACTGTGTTTTTACGGCCGGGATGGGGAGAAGGAAGTGCTGGCCCTGCGCACATCTCCGGTCATTACGGATGAAGAAATCAGGACGTGGATTGCCAGGGCCTGTCTGGGAATTCATTCCCGTCATCGGTATGTCCCGCTTCGCGGCATATCTGGCCCAAAGGATGGGGGAGGCTATGGGGAATGGCGCCAAAACGTGCTCATGACCCATGAGGTGATGGACAGGATCCGTTCGCAGGTGTTATAATGAAAGTCAGTGCACCGGCGCTGGGGTGTGTTGGAAACTTTCTTTCCGCCGTGGGCACCAGATCTATCAATGGAGGCGGGATATGAGGAAAGCGGCAAAAGCAAAGGGGATATTGGCACTTACGTTACTCTGTTCCCTGTTCCTGTGCATCACTGCATATGGTAACTGGAAGAATGAAGGCGGCCAATGGCACTATTATGACAAAAACGGACAGATGGTGTGCAATGATTTCAAAAAGTCCGGCAATTCCATGTTCTATCTGGATGAAACCGGCAATATCGCCAGGAACTGTGAGAAGGTAATCGGCAATTACCTGTACCGGTTTGATGCAGACGGGAAGTTCACGCGTTCCAGGCTGGGAGAGGACGGCCAGCCGGAGTACCTGGAAGGGGATTACGCCCTGAACCACCGCCAGCAGTACCTGAACAAAAAGGCCAACCCCTATAACGACAACCAGGTGGTACAGTGGTTTAATGCCACCTACGCCATCCTGACAAAGCATAACAGCTGTAATATCCGGGCCTATGGCGGTGAACTGCTGCTGGCTGGCGTGGAGGGGGAGGACGATGGCAGCTCCGACAATTCAATAAAGGAAAGGAACAGGAAAATGCTGTCAAAAAGCTGGGGGGTCACTGACCGGGCCAGCGCGGACGCGGCCCTTCTGCGGCTGCTGGAGTCAGGCAGGGCCACCGGCTCGGCATGGGATTACAGCCGCGCCATGTCAAACCTGGGATTTTACTATCTGGCGGGGTATTATCCCATCACCGAATCCTTGGACCGTTCCCTGGAGGTTGCCAGAACCATACAGCAGACCTATGGCTCCTGGGATGAATTCATTGCCAGCTACCTGGCAGGATACCATGCCTGGGCCGGGGATGAGGCGGAAAACAGGGATTTAATCTATGAGGGGCTGAAGGGAAGTGCGTTTAACCCCTATGCTGTGGACTGGAACCTGGAACTTAAGAAGACCTGGTAGATATCATGAACCGGAATATGGAGGAAACAGAATATGAGATGGGGCATCATGGCAACCGGAACAATCGCTGCAAAATTTGCAGACACGGTGATGAAAATGGGAGGAGAAGAGCAGCTGACAGCCTGCGGCTCAAGATCCATGGAAAAGGCGGAGGAATTTGCAGGAAGGTACGGTATCCGGCATGCATATGATTCCTATGAGGCCCTTGCGGCGGACCCGGAGGTGGACGCTGTTTATGTTGCCACGCCCAACAACCTGCATTTTGACAATTGCAGGCTGTGCCTGGACGCGGGGAAACACGTGCTTTGCGAAAAGCCCTTTACCACCAGCGCGGACGAGGCCAGAAGGCTGTTCGGCATGGCAAAGGAAAAGGGGCTGTTCATCATGGAGGCGTTCTGGATCCGCCACCTTCCGCTCTTAAAGAAGATGCAGGAACTGATAAAAGAGGGCGTGATCGGGGATGTGGTCTATGCCAGAAGTGATTTTGGGTTTACCGCCCAGGGCGCCAGGAAGGACAGGAAGTTTGATTCCGCACTTGGGGGAGGCGCGCTTCTTGACATCGGGATCTATAACCTGGGATTCATGCACATGGTGATGGGGGATACGAAGCCTTCAGGCTTTACGTCCAGCTATCATATCAATGAGTATGGTACGGATGATTTCAGCTCCATCCTGTTGACTTATCCAGGAAACCGCACCGCATCCGTAACCGTGTCCATAGGCATGGCAATGCCGAGGGAAGGGGTTGTGTACGGTACGTCCGGCTCCATCCGGCTGCCGGATTATCAGATGGCTGAGAAGATGGTTGTATGCCCTTACGGCGGACAGCCCCAGGAAATCTGCATTCCCTTTGAAATCAATGGGTTTGAATACCAGATCCGGGAAGCCAGCCGGTGTGTGAAGGAAGGCATGTACACCAGCGATGTGCTGAAGGAAAAGGATACGCTGGCCGTACTGGAACTGATGGATGGAATACGGGCATCCTGGGGACTTAAGTTCAGCTGCGAATCATAAAGACTCAATAAGAAATAAGAAAATATTTCCGGCTTCCACCCTTGATTCTGAAATGTGGATTAATATAATTAAGGGTAGAAGCTGTATTTTTGCCAAAAAATGCGCTAAAACTTTAGAAAATTCATGTAATTTTTACCATTTTCCGAAAAAACATGGAAATTATTTTCCTGCAGTGTTATAATAGGGCGATATTATATACAAAGGAGTGATAGTTACATGAAAGATGAAAATGGTTTTAAACCATTTATACCGGCAGATAAGGTGGTTCCGGAGATGACTGGGGTATCCATAATCCTGGGTATACTCCTGGCAGTGCTGTTTGGCGCGGCCAACGCATACCTGGGGCTGCGGGTGGGCATGACCGTATCCGCGTCCATCCCTGCGGCAGTCATATCCATGGGAGTCATCCGTGTCATATTAAAGAGGGATTCCATCCTGGAAAACAATATGGTGCAGACCATTGGCTCGGCAGGCGAATCAGTGGCAGCCGGCGCAATCTTTACC
The DNA here is from genome assembly GCF_022440595.1 of Enterocloster sp. OA13. NCBI lineage: Bacteria > Bacillati > Bacillota > Clostridia > Lachnospirales > Lachnospiraceae > Enterocloster > Enterocloster sp. OA13. The sequence goes on from NZ_JAKNTF010000001.1 coordinate 1,241,652, forward strand.
CTGCCCGCCCTGTTCATGTGGATGAGCGAATGGGGTGAGGGGGCGCCGTCCCTGGTTGAGATTTCCCTGATAGCGCTGTGCGGCGGCGTCCTGGGCATACTGTTCATGATACCCCTGCGCCAGGCCCTGATTGTAAAAGAACATGGAACACTTCCGTATCCCGAAGGCACTGCCTGTGCCGAGGTGCTGATTGCAGGGGAACAGGGCGGTTCCAAAGCCGGTGTCGTATTTGCCGGAATGGGGATTGCCGCATTTTATAAGTTTATTGCGGACGGTCTGAAGCTGTTCCCCAGCGATGTGGACTATGATATCCGCAAATACGGCGGCGGCGTGGGCATGTCCGTGCTTCCGGCCCTGGCAGGAGTGGGATATATATGCGGTTCCAAGATTTCCTCCTACATGTTCTCGGGCGGGATCATTTCCTGGCTGATACTGATGCCCATCATCAAGCTGTTCGGAAGCGGACTTACGGAGCCTTTTGCACCGGCCACCGCATTGATCAGCGATATGAACAGCCAGGCCCTTTGGGGGTCTTATATCCGCTATATCGGCGCAGGAGCCGTGGCGGCCGCTGGTATGATAAGCCTGATTAAGTCCCTTCCCATGATTGCCTCCACCTTTATGGACGCAATGCGGGATTTAAAGGGCGGCCGCCAGACCTCCACCCTCCGTACGGACCAGGATATCCCAATGAACATCGTGCTCATGGGCGTGCTGGCCGCGGTTGTGGTCATCTGGCTGGTGCCGGCTGTTCCCGTAACCTTTGTGGGGGCGCTGCTGATTGCAGTATTCGGTTTCCTGTTCGCAGCTGTTTCCTCACGTCTGGTAGGCCTTGTGGGCTCCTCCAATAACCCGGTGTCCGGTATGGCCATTGCAACCCTGCTGGTATCCTCCCTTGTACTCAAGGCTGTATCCGGTTCAGGCCACGACAGCATGATGGGCGTGATTGCCATCGGCGGCGTCATCTGCGTCATTGCAGCCATTGCGGGCGACACCTCACAGGATTTAAAGACAGGCTTCCTGGTCGGCTCCACGCCCAAGAAGCAGCAGGCTGGTGAGCTTATCGGCGTTGTCTCATCCGCCATTGCCATCGGAGGCGTGCTGTATCTGCTTAACCAGGCATGGGGCTACGGTTCCACCGAGCTTCCTGCTCCTCAGGCCATGATCATGAAGACCGTGGTGGAGGGCGTGATGGACGGCAACCTTCCATGGAATATGATCCTGGCAGGCGCTGCCATCGCTGTTGTGATTGAAATCCTGGGCATCCCCGTAATGCCTGTTGCGGTTGGCCTTTACCTCCCGCTTAGGACCACGTCGGCCATCATGGTGGGCGGCCTGATCCGTCACTGGTATGAAAAGCGCAGGTTTGCAAAGGAAGAGGACAGGAAGGAAGCTATTGACAAGGGCGTCCTCTATACTTCCGGTATGATTGCAGGCGAGGGACTGGTGGGTATCCTGTTGGCCGTGTTCGCCATCGTACCCCTGGCAAGCGCAAGGGGCGGTTTCCTGGCTGATTTCCTGAACCTTTCCGCCATGGACAACGGGCTGGGCGCATTCCTTTCAAGCCCGGCATCCAAGCTTGTATCCCTTGTGGCATTTGCGGTCCTGATGCTGACCATGTTTAAGTTTACAATATGGCATAAAGATAAAAAATAAGACAGCGCTGTCATATCCAAGTGGGGCGCGGGTTAAGAAGGTGCCGGATTCCGGCGCCTTCTGTCCATATCATATAGTGAGTGAAAGGATGGTGCGGGTTTGGGCCGTATAAAGATGAAGGATGAAAACTATCTGGAGCAGATTCCTGTGAGGAATCCCGGTTTCCCATGGAAGGAAAATGAACAGGGAATCGTGACTGTTGACATGGTCCACCGGGGATTTTTTCCGATGCTTGCACAGAAACTGTGGGTCACTCCCAAAGTGAGCCACATTAAACTGGATTGCTTCGGCAGCTTTGTATGGAAGCAGATTGACGGTAACAGGAACCTGATTGAGATCGGCGTCATGGTAAAGGAGGAGTTCGGTGAGAAATGCGAACCGCTGTATGAACGTCTGGCAAAGTATTTTGAAATGCTGAAAAATAATAAGTTTGTTGAATTTAAAAGGTGAGGAAGGGCTGTGCCAAGATTCCCGTTCCGCTGTCCTGTGTTTTTGCAATAAAATATTCTGCACAAATTTGGCAGTTAAAGTAAAAAATGTCTTTGCTAAATATCCTTCTATCAGTTATGATAGAAAAAGAGCTGTAATTGGGAGGATATTTTATGAAGAATATGGAACATTTCCATGAAATGAAATCACTGACAAGGACACAGAAGTTTTGTCTTCTTTCATTGATTCCGGCTTATTTTATTGTCATAGGTCTGGTGGTCCAGCCCTTGCAGGAAATTGTCCCAGGAATTGTGAATATCATCAGGGAACCGGATTTCCTGATAACGGATTATTTTGTTGTTGGCGGCGTTGGGGCTGCTTTGATTAACGCAGGCATGCTGACCCTGATGAGCATCGGGATCATCTACTTTATGGGCATGGATATGGATGGCCATACAATCACTTCCAGCTGCCTGATGTTCGGCTTTTCCCTGTTTGGAAAGAATCTTCTGAATATCTGGGCAATTCTTGCAGGCGTATACCTGTATGCCAAGTACCATAAAACATCCATGAAACGTTATATCTATATCGGCCTGTACGGAACCAGCCTTTCGCCCATCATCACCCAGATGATGCAGGTGGGAAGCCAGCCTCTTGTCATACGCCTGTTCATAGCGGTCAGCGTGGGAATTGTCATTGGTTTCGTGCTGCCGCCCCTAAGTACCCATGTCCACTATGCGCATAAGGGGTATTCCCTCTATAATGTGGGGTTTGCGGCGGGAATCATTGCCACTGTCATCGTATCTCTGGTTAAGTCCTTTGGCATTGAGGTGGAATCCAGGCTCATATGGTCCACGGGCCATAACACGATGTTCGGGATCCTTCTGTCCGTCCTCTTTGGCGGCATGATTGTATTCGGTGTTGCTGTCAGGGGGAAAGGGCTGTTCGAATCCTATAAAAGGATACTTAAATCCTACGGAATCGGAGGGACTGATTATCTCCGGGATGAGGGCGGGGCCACCACTGTTTTTAATATGGGGATTAACGGCCTGTTTGCAACCTATTTTTCCCTGGCGGTGGGCGGGGATCTGAACGGGCCGACCATCTGCGGGATTTTTACCATTGTGGGTTTCAGTTCCACGGGAAAGCATCTGAGGAACATTGCCCCCATCATGCTGGGGGTCTACCTTGCCAGCTTTACAAAGACATGGGAAATCTATCAGCCATCCCCCATGCTGGCCCTGTTGTTTTCCACCACACTGGCTCCTGTGGCGGGAGAGTTCGGACCGGTGGCAGGTATCATAGCGGGCTTCCTTCACTCGTCCGTGGCGCTGAACGTGGGGATTGTTTACGGCGGCATGAACCTGTACAACAACGGGTATGCAGGAGGTATCGTAGCCATTTTCATGGTGCCGGTGGTCCAGTCCATCCGGGACAGGAGGGCGCGGGCCAGAGGAGGGTTATCCCTGTAATAGGAAACAATATGAAACAATATAAAACAAGAAACGTGTCCTGTGGCTGTCTTTTTGTGGCAGCCATGGGACACGTTTCTATTTCTTTATATGTCAGACCATCAGGAGTTCCAATACCAAAACAGCGGCGCACCCTGCCAGGGATACCTGGAACAGGCTTTTCCCCCTGTAGGCCAGGATGATTGCAACGGCCAGGGCGGCTGCGCCTGACCACAGGGAGGCCGTGGCGTGAAGGATGGCCGGGAAGGTCATGACGGACAGGGTTACGTAGGGGACATAGTAAAGAAAGGATTTTATATAAACATTTCTGATTTCCTTTTTTATCAATGTCAGGGGCAGCAGACGTATCAGGTAAGTGACGCCTGCCATGACCAGGATATAAAGATATACATTACGGTTCATCTGCCTGTTCCTCCTTTAATGGGAATAGGATTGCGGCTGCGCCTGCAATCAGGATGGTGAGTATAATGATTTTAAAGCCGGATGATATGTGGTTCAGCGCAGGTATCCGGGTAAACAGCCAGCTGAGCACCATGGATACAAGGATGACGCAGGTAAGGATCCGGTTGCCCTTGGCGGGCGGTATGACCACGGCCAGGAACATGCCGTAAAGGGCCACGTTCAGGGCGCTCAGGAGACGGGCAGGCAGCAGGTCGCCGGAGATTGCGCCTAACAGGGTGCCCAGGGTCCAGCCAGGAACAGCCACGCACATCAGCCCATAGCTGTAAAACGGGCTCAGCATGCCGGGGCGGCACACGGAGACCCCGAATATTTCATCGGTAACGCCATACGATATTAAGAAACGGTGGAAAAAGGGAAGCCCTGCCTTGAGTTTCTGGGACAGGGAACAGGACATCAGGCAGTACCGCAGGTTGATGATCAGCTGGGCAACGGCCATTTCCGCAAAGGGCGCGCCGGCCTGGATGATACCGAGGGCCGCAAACTGCCCCGCGCTTGTAAGGTTGGTAAATGACATGACCACTGCCTGCCAGGTGTTAAGGCCCGCGCCGCTGGCCATGATCCCGAAGGTAAAGGAAACAGCCAGATATCCCAGGCCAATGGGAATGCCGTCCTTTAATCCCGATTTAAACTGTGTTCCATTGCTTTCCATAATTACCCCTCATATGTAGAATGATGTGGCCGGGCTGTGTGGTTCACTGTATGTAAAGCCCCGGCGTCCTTTCCAATTATATCAGGAAAATCCTGGTTGTAAATCGGGTTTTTCATGAAAAACAGGAAATATTGCGGATCAGGCTCTTTCAATTACCTTACAATACCGCGGAGCGCGGGAACCATGAAAGCCTTATAAAGGAAAAAGGGTTTTACTGGAAAATGCTCCTGATTTTTTATGATGGAGGACGGATGTGGATTTGGATACTGGATTGCCGGATAGACAGAAGATGTAAACCAATGAGTGAATAAAGCATGTAAACCAAAATGGTTTACTATATACGAGTGCTTTGGAAAAACTGGAATGAAGGGAGTGAAATTCCTGATATTGGAGAATATAATGTGATATATGCACAAAATGTAACGAGATATTTGTGCAATATATCAGAAAAGTATGGCATTTTGAAAAATCATATTGACAACCATGGCAAATAATACTATACTTCAATCATGAGTAAACCGGTTTACCAAAAACGAGATAATACGGACAGAATAAGAGGGAACAAGCAAAGAATCAGTAAACTGTTTGAGAAGGGAGTAAACAAATGACAGGAATCATTGTAACGGGCCATGGACATTTCCCCACAGGGATATTAAGCGCCATCGCATTGGTGGCAGGAAAGCCGGAGAACACGGCCGGGGTGGACTTTGAGGAGGGATGCAGCTCATCTGATTTAAAGGAGGCCATGAAACTGGCGGTGGAATCCCTTGAAGGGGAGGAAGTCCTGATCCTCGCCGACCTGGTGGGCGGTACGCCATTTAATGTTGCGGCGGCCCTGAAGCAGGAGTATACGGGGAAACGGATAAAGGTCATGGCAGGCGTGAACATGGCATCCCTGGTGGAGGCCGTATTCTCCAGACCCATGTATGGGTTAGACGGGCTGGTGGAGGCCGTGCTCACGGCAGGCAGGGAAGGCATTAAGGATCTGGACGGCCTGGGCAATGATGAGGAAGGGCCGGAGTTTGAAGGCGGCCTGTAAACAGATGTGGTATGATGATAAAAAGATGAGGTGAGGGAGACATGATAAAAAAGATACATGTGGAACCAATCAGGAAAAAGGACAGCTACCTTGGGGGCAGCCTTCTCACCAAAAGGGAGGTGGAGTCTGCCATCGGGGATGTGGTAAGGCAGGTGCGCTGCAATATGAAGTACTTTGGGACAAGGTTCCCGTCTTCCGCGGCAAAGGACCAGACATACGGCATCATTGAAAACATCGAGTGGACCGACGGCTTCTGGACCGGGCTTTTGTGGCTGTGTTACGAGTACACGGGGGACCAGGATTTCAGACGGCTGGCGGAACAGAATGTGTCCTCGTTCCTGAACCGGGTGGAAAAGCGCATTGAACTGGACCACCATGACCTGGGCTTCCTTTACTGCCTGTCCTGTGTGGCAGGGTATAAGCTGACCGGCTCCGGGGATGCCAGGAAGGCGGGCCTCCTGGCAGCGGATAAACTGATGGAGCGTTTCCAGGAAAAGGGCGGTTTCATCCAGGCATGGGGGAAACTGGGGGCCAGGGACAACTACCGGCTGATCATTGACTGCCTGTTGAATATCCCGCTGCTGTACTGGGCCACGGAGGTAACGGGGGACCATACATATAAAGATGCGGCTGTGCGCCACTATGAAACCGCATGCAATCATGTAATCCGCCAGGATGCCTCGGCCTACCATACATTTTATTTTGACCCGGAGACAGGGGAACCCTTAAAGGGCGTTACAAGGCAGGGGTACAGCGATGATTCGGCCTGGGCCAGGGGACAGGCCTGGGGGGTATACGGAATCCCCCTGAATTACAGGTATACGAGGGATGACAGCGCCTTTAACCTGTTTGAGGGCATGACCAACTATTTCTTAAACCGTCTGCCTGAGGACGATGTGTGCTACTGGGACCTGATATTCACGGATGGTTCCGGCCAGTCCAGGGATTCGTCGGCAGCAGCCGTGGCCGTGTGCGGCATCCATGAGATGCTTAAGTACCTTCCTGAGGTACACCCGGACAAGGAGACCTATCAATACGCCATGCACCGCATCCTCCGCTCCCTGATGGAGGGGTACACCAACCCGGATATAAAGGAAGGCGCGCCGGTGCTTCTCCACGGCGTGTACTCCTGGCATTCAGGCAAGGGCGTGGATGAGGGGAATATATGGGGAGACTATTATTATATGGAAGCGCTGATGCGTTTCTACAAAGACTGGAACTTATATTGGTAAGGATAAAAGGAGGAAATCATAATGCCAGTACCGAATATCGTAGCATTCAGAATTGACGAAAGGCTGATCCACGGGCAGGGACAGCTTTGGATTAAGGCCCTGGGGGTCAACACGGTGATTGTGGCCAATGACTCTGCCAGTGAGGACGCCATGCAGCAGACACTGATGAAGGCCGTGGTCCCAAAGACCGTTGCCATGCGCTTCTTCTCCATCCAGCACACCTGTGATGTGATCATGAAGGCGTCCCCCAAGCAGACCATCTTCATCGTGTGCAAGACAACAGAAGACGCCCTTAAGCTGGTGGCAGGAGGCGTTCCCGTGAAGGAAATCAACGTGGGCAACATCCACCATGCCCCGGGCAAGGAAGATATAAGCAAATACATTGCCCTGGGAGAGGAAGACAAGGCGGCCCTCAGGGAGATGCGGGATAAATACAAAATCACATTCAATACGAAAACCACTGCATCCGGCGATGACGGCACTGCAAAAGTGGATTTAAATAAATACTTATAATAAAAAAGGGAGAATAAAGGAGGGAATGATCGTGACAATCAGTATGTTTCAATGTTTGCTTATCGGTTTATGGACAGCGTTCTGTCTTGCAGGTATGCTGTTCGGTATCTACACCAACAGGTGTCTTGTGATGGCGGCGGGCGTGGGCCTGATACTGGGGGACCTGCCAACCGGACTTGCCATGGGAGCTGTGGGGGAACTGGCGTTCATGGGCTTTGGCGTGTCCCAGGGCGGTTCCGTGCCGCCTAACCCCATGGGGCCTGGTATCGTGGGAACCATTATCGCCATCACCATGAAGGATTCGGGCATCGATGTGGGTTCTGCCCTGGCCCTTTCATTTCCGTTTGCAGTGGCGTTCCAGTTTGTGATCACAGCCACCTATACGTTTGCCACCACACTGACCAGCTTTGCCTACAAGGCCCTGGATAAAAAGGACTTCAGGGGTTTTCGCATCGCGGCCAATGCGACGGTGTGCATATTCGCAATCGTGGGTTTCATCATTGGGTTCGGAGGCGCATTCAGCTCCGAAGGCCTTTCAAGGATCATTTCCCTGATTCCGGCCTGGCTCAGCGACGGCTTGGGCGTGGCAGGGAAAATGCTTCCGGCCATCGGCTTTGCCATGATCCTCAATGTAATGGCTAAAAAGGAACTGATCCCGTTCGTGCTGCTGGGCTATATTGCAATCGCCTACCTGAACCTTCCGGTCATGGGCGTTGCAGTGATCGGCACCGCAATCGCATTACTTGTATTCTTTCACGCAGGCAAGGGCGCCGGCGGATCTGTAGAAGAAGTGGAGGTTGAATTTGAAGATGGCATCTAATCAGTTGGAGAAAAACGATTATTTAAAAACATCCCTGCGGGCGTATTTCCTGCAGAACGGTTTTAACTACGGCAATTACCAGGGCCTTGGATACGCCAATGTGCTGTATCCCTCCCTTCGCAAGATGTATAAGGACGATGATGACAAGCTTCAGGAAGCATTGAAGGAAAACATTGAGTTCTTCAACACCAACATCCATTTCCTTCCTTTCATAACAAGCCTGCATCTGGTGATGCTGGAGAATAAGACTCCCTCCAGTGAAATCCGCAACATCAAGATGGCGCTTATGGGCCCCCTGGCCGGAATCGGCGATTCACTGGCCCAGTTCTGTCTGGCTCCCCTGTTTGCAACCATCGGCGCCTCCCTGGCCATGGACGGCCTGATCATGGGACCCATCCTGTTCTTTGTGGCCATGAACGTGATCCTTCTGGGGGCAAAGGTGCTTACAGGCATGTGGGGATACAAGCTGGGAACCAACATCATCGCAACCCTCAGCAGCAAGATGGAGCAGATATCCAATGTGGCCAGCATGATTGGCGTAACGGTCATATCCGGCCTGGCCGTGAACTTTGTAAAGATTACCACGCCCATACAGTATGTGGCCAGCATGCCCGGCGACCAGCAGAAGGTAGTGGCAATCCAGGAGATGATTGACGCCATTGCCCCCAGGCTGCTTCCTGTACTGTTCACAGGACTGATATTCTACCTGATTAAGGTGAAGAAGTGGACTACCTACAAGCTGGTTATCTTAACCATCGTGATTGGCGTGGTGCTTTCACTGCTGCACATCATTGCGTGATGTGACGATTCATGGACAAAACCCCCGGCAGTTTGATTTGCCTGGGGTTTTGTCCGTATCAGCCGGCCGGACGCCACGGACAGCCGGACGCCACAGACAGCCGGACGCCACAGACAGCTGGACGCCACGGATGGCTGTGGCTGTCTGACGGCATCCGGCTGCAGGATCATGCCATACCATGAATGAAAACAGGAGGAGGACAACAATGAAACAGGACCGATTCACCGCCCTTAAGGAACGGACCAGCGGATATATACGACAATATGACCCTGCCTTTGTAACGGAATACATGGGACGGCGCTGTCCCTTGGAGGCGGAAAGGGTGATTGCGCAGGCGGACCGCCTTATGGAGCAGACCTTTACCTTTGAGGACAGATGGGATATGGAACCCTGCGCCGCCCCATACACCCTGAAGGAAATGGTCTGGGATCACAGCCCCAACCAGGACCCGGAATGGATATTCATGCTGAACCGCCATGAATACCTTCATAAACTCCTGCTGGCATACCGCCTCACAGGAAAACAGGCATATATAGGAAAACTGGAATGGTATATGGAACACTGGATGGCATCCAACCCGATCCTTCCCAAGGCCACCCTGGCCACCCGTTCCATTGACACGGGGATCCGGTGCATGAGCTGGCAGTTCCTTCTGGTCCATCTCATAGGGGAAGGGCTTATGGGACAGCGGCAGGCGGAGAAGATACTGGACAGCATGAGGAGCCAGTTTGCATATATGAGGAATGGATATATTGGAAAATACACCCTCAGCAACTGGGGCCTGCTCCAGACCGCTGCCATCTGCCACGGTTTTTTGTGGTTTGGGGAATACCTGCCGGAGGACGGACTTTCTGAGTGGGCGTGGAAGGAACTTGAAGACCAGCTGGCGCTGCAGGTCCTGCCGGATGGTTCCCACTGGGAGCAGTCCATGATGTACCATATGGAGGTGCTGCTGGCCTGCATGAAGCTTCTGGCATACTGGAACGGCGATGTGCCGGAGGAAAGGACATGGCTGCTGGCAAAGACCGTGGAGATGAGCCGGTATGTGATGTACGCGGCCGGGCCTGACCATTGCCAGATTGCCCAGTGTGACAGCGATGTAACGGATGTAAGGGATGTGCTGACAAAAGCAGCCGTATTGACAGGGGACGGGCGGTTCCGGTCTGCCGGATTTGAATCCATGGACCTGGACAGCGCCTGGCTTTTGGGACGGGACGGAATCTGCAGATATGAACGGCAGAAGCCGGTGTGTCCAGAGTCCAAGAACCTGCACGCGGAGGATACGGGAAATGTCTATGTGAGGAGCAGCTGGTCCGAAGACAGTCATTTCACCTATCTTAAGTGCGGCCCCCTGGGCAGCAGCCACGGACATGCGGACATGACCCACATTTCCCTGTATTATAAGGGCAGGCCGTTCCTGGTGGACAGCGGAAGATACTCTTATATGGAAGAAGAACCTCTGCGCCCGGCCTTAAAAAGCGCCCAGGCCCATAATGTGTGCGTGATTGACGGCGAGTCCCATGGGATTCCCAGGGGCGCCTGGGGATATGATTCATACGGGGAATGCCTGAAAACATATTACAGGGAGCAGGGACCGGTGCAGTACTGTGAAATGGCATATCACGGCACCCTGTCATCCGGCCGGAATTACCTTGTCATCCGCCGGGTCCTCATGGCCGACCCGGGTATCTGGCTGATTGTAAACGACATAGGGTGCGGGGGTGGGCATGCACTGCGGGAATATTATCATCTGGATCCCCGCGTGGAGGCATTGCAGGAAGCACATGGCATGGAAGGGGGATGGACCCTGCGTTCCGGGGACACCGGCCTGAACCTGCTGGGCCGGACCGGGTTCATAAAGGAACCGTGTGTGGTATCTGAAACATATAACCAGCTTTCGCCCAGCGCCTGCCTGGTAAAGGAGACGCGGTTCACGGACCGGCATACGGACTGGACCTGCCTGGCCGGGGAGGATGTGGCGATGGGCGGCGTGCCCGTGTATCAGTATGGCAGCCCGGAACCGGTATCCGGATCAGAAGTGGTTTCAAGGACCTTTACCTTATCCTCCGGCGAATCCTGGATCTTCCTCATATGGAACCGGGAAACCTTTAAGGGCGGTAAAATGTATCTCTGCAATGGAATCCCCATATACGGGAAGGCAGCAGTGATTCATTGCAGGAATGGGAATCGCACACTTTACCGATTGAGAAATTAATGGTATAGTTATAAAAGTTATAAATCCTTTGAGCTGGGTGGTGGAGGTCTGTATGAAGAAACTGACAATTAATGAGATTGCTGAACGGGCGGGTGTTTCCAAAACAACGGTATCCTTCTATCTCAATGGCAAGACCAACAAGATGTCCGAGGAGACAAAACAGAGGATACAGCATATCATTAATGAGACAGGATATGAGCCAAGCGCTGCCGCCAGGGCCATGAAAGCCAAGAGCAGCGGGCTTGTGGGCGTAATCCTCGGGGACAGTTCGGATGCCTACTGCGCAAGGGCGTTAAAGGGAATCGAGGATGCGGCAAGCGCCCAGGGATATCAGATCATGATGGGCAACAGCGGCCTTGCCTTCCAGCAGGAAAAGGATTATGTGGAGCGCATGTTAAAGCTGGGCGCGGAAGGTTTCATCATCCAGTCCACCTACCGGTTCGGTATGCTGGCAGGGGATTTGGAGAAAAAGAAGAAGCCCATTGTCTACCTGGATGCAAAACCCTATGACTTTAAGGGAAGATATGTAAAAAGCAATAATTACGACTGTGTCTACCAGGTAATTACCGAGTGCATAAAAAAAGGATATGAGGATTTCCTTATGATATCCGACGGGGAGGCGGCCATCAGCGCGGGCTTTGAGAACACCCAGGGATACAAGGACGCCCTTCAGGACGCGTGCAGGGACGGGGGCACCCAGTATCTGCAGGACGGTATCAAGTCGGCCCAGGTATATGAAATGCTGAAGGAAAAGGTGGATTTAAACAAAAAGACCCTGATTTACGTGGCCAGCCCGGGCCAGCTTCAGGTGGTGTACCAGGCAATCCGCAACTACCCGGACTATATGGGCCTGTTCCCGGATACCCTGGGCCTGGTCGGTTTTGACGTGGAGGGATGGACCAGGATGACCACGCCCGCCATATCGGCAATCATCACCCCTGCCTATCAGGAGGGGGTCAGGGCCATGGAGGAACTGGTGGATGTGCTGGACGGTAAGAAGCGGGAAGGCGATGTGGTATTTAAGAATATTGTTAAGTGGAGGGAGACAACCCTTTGAATATGCAGCTGTGTGCGGCGGGACTGATTGTATGACGTGAATCAGCCCCGCCGCTGCCATCTGGCGGCAGGATACGGGCCTGTACACTGCCGTCCCGTACCCTGCCAGCCTGTACCCTGCCGGCCCATACACGGCCGGTCAGCCGGAAAACCGGTTCCTTAAGCAGCCATGGCTGCTTCCAGGGGCCTGCGGAGCACCGGATACAGCGCGCATGCGATGACCAGTCCTCCGGTGCCCTGAATCAGGTTGGAAGGGACGCTGGCCAGGGCAGCGCCTGGTCCGTAGAGGAAGATTTCACAGAGGAAGTATCCTCCCGCCACCAGCGCCATGTCAATCACGCCGCAAGCCGCTACGGCAAGGTAACCGTGCCTTCCCTGGGCGGTAACGCCGTGGTAAAGGTGGCTGCAGGAAAATGCCACCAGCCCTTTTATGACGAATGTAATGGGCACATAAATGAAATACCCGCCTAACAGGTCCGCCATGCAGGAGCCGATCCCGGCTGCCAGGAATGCCTCGGCTGGTCCCATGAAAATCCCGCAGAGGATGACCACCGCGTCGCCGGGGTGGATATAACCGCCGGTGCCGGGGGTGGGGATGCGGATTGACATGGTGGCCACACAGGCCAGGGCTGCAAAGAGTGCGCACATGACAAGTTTTTTGGTTGATAAGCGTTCCATAATACAGATACCTCCTTTTATCTTCTGGGCTGGTTAGGGACGCAGGGGGCGGGGACGGACTGCTGGGCATGCCCCCGGATCCTGTCTGCATCCGCCTTTGCCAGACGTTTGCTGGTACCTACTATAACGGAAAAGTGGACTGAGCAAAATATCCAGTTGATGATATTTTGACCAGTCCACTTTTTGCGGTTTTTGGTTTGTTCATCTAACGTCCTGGAGCAGTTTTCAGACATGCCCTAGGCGGGACATCCGTCCCGGAACCATTGCTCCATATCTCCCGGCGCCGCGAAACGGCAGGTGGAAGGGATGCCTTCGGGATCATGGCAGCCCCACAGGGCCAGGGCACTGTCCGTTCCCGCTGCCAGGGCGCATTCCATGTCGTAGACGCTGTCCCCCACATAGAGCACCTGGGACGGCCTCACATCATTCATCCACATATATGCATTCATGGGTTCGGGGCCAGGTTTGTGATGGACCGTGTCATCTGCCGTGACGGTACATTGAAAATATCCGGCAATCCCAAATGGGACGAAGGTACTCTCATATTGGCTGGCGGTCTTGGAGGTTATGATGCCCAGGTCATAACCTTCGTTTTTAAGATATTTTAACAGGGGGCGGATGCCTTCGTAGACATAGGCTGTGTGCTGATAGGAATTCATATACTTTTCCCACAAGGGATAAATCCTGAATATCAGTTCCGGGGACTGGATGCCAAGCATTTCAAATGCCTGCAACCCCGGGATGCCAAGCACCGGCGCCAGCTTCCCCACCTCCCGGTGCTCCCCGGTCACTTCCCTGAGGGCTTTCTGCAGGCTGTGGAGTACGGCGGCCGTGGTATCAATAAGCGTGTTGTCAATATCGAATACAATATGTGAATATCTCATGGAAACCTCCTTAAGTGAAAAATGTTGTGGATGGGTCAGGCCGGATTTCCTCAGGAATGCCTGCGGGCCACGGCAAACAGTCCGTTTTCATAGTCTTCCTGGTAACTGTTAGACAGTTCGATGGCAGGAAGGGCCTTGGCCGGGATAAGGCCGGCGCAGCCGCGCCGGATATGGTCCAGCTTTCCCTCCAGAAGAGGGTGCCGGTAAAGGACAATCATGGCCGGGTTGACGGTAAAGGTATAAATCTGGATCAGCCTGATATAAAGCTCCGTCACATCCATGGTCCGCGGGTTTCGCCTCAATTCTTCCCAATACGGTTCCATGAAGGGAAGGAAGGCTGGCTCGCAAAAACCGGAAGTACCGGCCCAAAGCCGGTTGTCTATCACCATGCCTCCGCCCATGCCGCAGCTGCCCATGTACAGCGTGATAAGGGAATTGGCCCTGAAGCGGTAGCTGTTCCAGCATCCCATGGTCAGATAGTTCATATCGTTATCCAACACCACGGAAACCGGGGTGACGGACTTAAAATGTTCAATCAGGTTAATGCCGTGCAGACATGGGAATGCTTCGGATTCCTCCACCATGCCGCGGCTGACCAGGGCTGCGATTCCCACTGCTGCGGCCTTGAGCCGTTGGTGGCGCCCTGCAATGTCAAGGATAAGACGGTCCAGCTTCTCAAGGGAAAATACCTGGAATGAAACCTCTGCCTGTTCCACAGGTTCCTCATCCAGGTTCTTAAGGCTCCACCGCATCCGTCCCTCCTCCACCTGGATTAGAAGATAGAGGCGGTAATCCGGGTTCAGCTGATAGTAACAGGCGCATCTTCCGCCGGTGGAGGTGCCGGTACCCTGGGTGAGGACCTCGCCGCCGGAGCAGAGTTCTTCCAGCAGGCGGGTAACTGTGGGGAAGCTTAGCCCCAGCTGCCTGGCAATCTGGCTTTTTGAGACGGAACCTTCCTGTTCCATGAATGTCCGGATCCGGTCTGTGTTGATCTGTTTGATTGATACGGGATCTTCTGTTTTCATCATAACCCCCTTATTATTGGAGATATTAATATACTTTTTAATATTATATTAATAAGTTAATTCCATTAAATCACAAAATGTCAGGAATGTCAACTGGCTGTTGAAATATTTCCGCTGCCAGTTGTGCTGTTTCTGATGTCAGGCCAGGCCCGGCGGGGCTGAAAGTCTTGACAAATAAAACGGGAACGTATATTGTTACAGGGATAGTGGACAAAAGAGTGGAGGCGGACAGACGTGGAAAATCTGATATTCAGCTTGAATGCAACAATCCCGGTTTTTATACTGATGGTGCTGGGGGTATTATTCAGGAAGGCGGGGCTGATGGACAGCCGTTTTGTGGACCAGATGAACCAGTTCGTGTTTAAGGCGGCGCTTCCGGTCCTGCTGTTTGAAGACCTGGCCAATTCTGATTTTTTCCATGTATGGGATACCGGATTCGTGCTGTTCTGCTTCGGGGTTACCCTGATTGGGATCCTGCTGGCAGCATGCATTTCCATGACACTTAAGGACAAGGGACTCAGGGGGGAGTTCATCCAGGCATCCTACCGCAGCAGCGCGGCCCTTCTGGGGATTGCGTTCATTAAGAATATTTACGGAAATGCAGGCATGGCCCCGCTTATGATTATTGGAAGCGTACCCCTTTACAATGTGATGGCGGTCCTGGTGCTGTCCTTTACAAGACCGGGTCAGGGGAAAATGGACGGACAGGCCCTAAGAGGCACCATCCGGGGCGTCTGTACAAACCCGATCATCCTTGGGATCCTGGCCGGGATGCTGTGGTCCGTGCTGGGTATCCCGCAGCCTGCCATCATGGAAAAGACCGTGTCGAGCCTGTCGGCCGTGGCCACGCCCCTGGGTCTTATGGCCATGGGCGCGTCGTTTAACTGGGAAAAGGCCGGAAAGGCCATGGGGCCGGCCCTCTGCGCGTCGGCCATCAAGCTCCTTGGGCTGACCGCTGTATTCCTCCCCATAGCTGTCATGGCCGGATTCCGGAATGAACAGCTGGTGGCAATCCTGGTGATGCTGGGGTCTGCCACCACTGTGAGCTGCTTTGTCATGGCGAAGAATATGGGGCATGAGGGGGTCCTTACTTCCAGCATCGTGGCGCTGACCACCTGCGGAAGCGCCTTTACATTGACCTTATGGCTGTATATCATCCGGTCCATGGGACTTATATGATGAAGGGGGAAACCGTATGAAGGCAAGATTTGAGATTATATTTTCCATGGCTGCGTTTGGAACCATCGCAGTGTTTGTAAGGAACATAGGACTGCCATCCAGGGAGGTGGCCCTGTACCGGGCGGTCATCGCCGCCCTGGCCCTGCTCCTGTGGCAGCTGTGTACCCGCCAGACCGTCAGATGGCAGGATGTGAAAAAGGAACTGCCCCTGCTGTTCGTGTCGGGGGCAGCCATGAGCGTGAACTGGATTCTGTTGTTCGAAGCCTATAAGTATACCACGGTAGCCATGGCAACCCTGAGTTATTACTTTGCCCCGGTAATCGTGACAGTGGCAAGCACGGTCTTATTCAGGGAAAAGCTGACAGGAAAGCAGATATCCTGCTTTGTCATGTCCACCCTGGGGCTGGTCATGGTAATCGGTGTCAGCGGCGGGGGCGGCAGCCATGACCTGTTTGGAATCCTCCTGGGACTGGGGGCCGCGGTGTTCTATGCGTCCGTGGTCCTGATCAACAAGGGCATCCGGCACGTATCCGGTCTGAACAGGACCTTCATGCAGTTCCTGGCAGCCATACTGGTAATGACGCCGTACATATCCATGACAGGAGGTTCCCACCTGGGAAGCCTTGACATCAATGGCGCCGTGAACCTGATGGTGGTGGGGGTGTTCCATACCGGGATCTGTTACTGTATGTATTTTTCCTCCCTCCGGTATCTGAAGGGACAGGAGGCATCCATATTAAGCTACATTGACCCGGTGGTGGCGGTCATCATCTCGGTGGCAGTGCTCCATGAGGCGGTATCGCCCCTTCAGGCCGCCGGAGGCTTCATGATCCTTGGATTTACCGTCTTGAACGAGTGGGACGCAGGCGCCGCGCGCCGCAGATGACAAGGACCTGGCTCTGGAATGGATTTTCAGACACACTCTGGCAGTTCAGTGCGGATTGCTGTTCCAGAGCACGTCGCGGTTGATTGTCTCATAGAACAGCCTGCGTATTTCGTCCGGATCCCTGGTCTGTCCAAGAATCCACATGGTCTTGGTGACCACTGCCTCCAGGGTCATGTCGTAAGCCTCCAGCAGGCCGAATTCCTGCTTGATGTTCCGCCCTACCTCGTATACGGACATATTGCTGCCCTCGTTGGTGACCTGGGTGGTCATGATCACGGTCTTGCCCCGGCCTGTCCAGTGGCCGATGGCCCGGTAGTAATCGCCCTTCTCATAGGAGGGGAGGCCGCCCACGCCAAAGGATTCGATGATGAGCGCGTCAAAGTGCCCGGCCATATAGTCCAGAAGGGACGTGTCCGTGGAGGGAATCAGCTTCATAAGCCCCACGTTGGAATCCAGTTCATGGAAGAACCTGACCGGTTCCGTGCTCCTGTCCTTGTCGTCCAGATAGAATATGATATGGTCCTCCTGTATGACGGCCACATTGGGGAAGTTGATGCTGGAAAATGCATTATAGCTTTTTGTGCGTTCCTTTTTCCCCCTGGTTCCTGCAATGGCCTTTCCGTCAAACACGATATTCACGTCATGCGCCCTGGGGTCTGAGGCAAAGCGCAGGCTGTCGGCCAGGTTGGTCCGGGCGTCCGTGTTTTCCATGTCAATGGGCTTTTGGGAGCCGGTGATGACAATGGGCTTATGGGAATGCTGGATCAGGTAGGACAGGGCGGCGGCTGTATAGGCCATGGTGTCCGTGCCATGGGTTATGACGAACCCGTCATACTGGTCATAATGGGCTTCTATGGCAGACGCAATGGTCAGCCAGTGGGACGGCTGGATGTTGGTGCTGTCGATGTTCAGTATCTGGATGGTATCAATCTGGCAGTAGGTCCTGCTGTCCGGCACGTAAGAAAGGATTTCCTCCGATGTGATGACCGGCTTTAAGCCGCGTTCCGTGCGCTTGCAGGCAATGGTCCCTCCGGTGCCCAGCATGAGAATACGTTTCATGGTCTAGTACCTCTTTTCTTTTGTTTTTCATAGTATATCCCTAAATTAAAAACATATAATAATTAACTGTAACAGGTTTCGTGTCCTGTTTACAATTATATTAAGAATAATATAAATTTACAATCCCTTGATTGCTTTTAGGCATATCTATGATAGAATAGCAGTATAACCAATTTTCTCCAGAGTCACTGTACTTGTTGGCAAACAAACTCTAGGAAGGGGGATTCATATGTCTGTTGCGTGGCTTATAGCATTTGTTGTATTTCTGGTAGTGGAGGGCATGACTGCATCCCTTACCAGCATCTGGTTTGCAGGAGGGGCGCTGGCCGCCCTGGTGGCGCAGGTCTGTGGAGCGTCCTTGCGGCCGCAGCTTGCGGTATTCGTAATTGTCTCATTTGCCCTGTTCATGATGGTCCGTCCGTTTACAACCAGGTATCTTCACCGGAAGAAGACAGATACCAATGTGGACAGCTTTACCGGCCGCAAGGCGGTTGTAAAGGAACGGATTAATAACGAGGCCGGTACCGGCTCCGCCATACTGGCAGGAGAGACCTGGCTTGCCAGGTCGGCCGTGGAGGGCGTGGTATTTGAACCGAATACAGTGGTGGTCATCACGGCTGTCAGCGGCGCCAAGCTGATTGTGAAGGCTGTGGAGCCGGAACATAAGGTGGAGCTGCCGAAGGAGGATGCCTGAAGGGATATATCTGAAGGAATATACCTGAAGGGACATACTTAAAACATAACTAATAATTAACTAAAGGACAACAACTTAAGGAGGAGTAATATGTTTGGTGCAATCGGAGGTTTTCTCGTTTTTATCATCATTGCCGTCATTATCCTGTTCATCCTGTCCACGTGCATCCGCATCGTGCCCCAGGCCCAGGCGCTGGTAGTGGAACGTCTTGGAGCGTATCAGGGGACGTACAGCGTGGGAATCCATTTCCTGATCCCGTTTTTTGACCGGGTTGCCAAGAAGGTGAACCTGAAGGAGCAGGTGGAGGACTTCCCGCCCCAGCCCGTCATCACCAAGGATAATGTAACCATGCAGATTGACACGGTGGTGTTCTTCTATATCACGGATCCGAAGCTGTATGCTTACGGCGTGGAGCGGCCGCTGCTGGCCATCGAGAACCTGACAGCCACCACGCTGCGTAACATCATCGGCGACCTGGAGCTGGATGAGACACTGACGTCCAGGGAGACAATCAATGCCAAGATGCAGGAGTCCCTGGACATTGCCACGGACCCGTGGGGCATCAAGGTGACCAGGGTGGAGCTTAAGAACATCATCCCGCCCGCAGCCATCCAGGAGGCCATGGAGAAGCAGATGAAAGCTGAGCGTGAGCGCCGTGAATCCATCCTCCGCGCCGAGGGCGAGAAGAAGTCCATGATCCTTGTGGCTGAAGGTAACAAGGAATCCGCAGTGCTTAATGCAGAAGCAGAGAAGGAAGCGGCCATCCTGCGCGCGGAAGCTGAAAAGGAAAAGAAAATCAAAGAGGCAGAGGGCCAGGCGGAAGCCATCCGTTCCGTACAGCAGGCAACGGCCGACGGTATCCGCTATATCAAGGAAGCAGGCGCTGACAATGCGGTGCTCCAGTTAAAGAGCCTGGAAGCCTTCCAGGCAGCCGCCAACGGGAAGGCCAACAAGATCATCATTCCTTCTGACATCCAGGGGATAGCGGGGCTGGTCAAGTCCATTGCCGAGGTTGCCGCGAAGGACGAAGCCGCAGAATAAATTCCGGTAGACAAAAATGATAATATGATATAAGATGAGAATTGACAGTAGTGCCCATCAGCGTGTTTTGACTGATGGGTGCTATTTTATCTGAAATAAAGAATACGATAGCGTGAGGATGGGTTATGGAGGGAGAAGTCGTAAAAAAGAACCGGATTACGGAAGGGAGCATATTCGGACAGCTGCTGCTGTTCTTTTTCCCCATATTGTTCGGGACGTTTTTCCAGCAGCTTTATAATACGGCGGACGCCATGGTGGTTGGGAGGTTCGTGGGTAAACAGGCCCTGGCCGCGGTTGGCGGCAGCACCAGTACCCTGATTAATCTCCTGGTGGGCTTTTTCGTGGGTCTGTCCAGCGGCGCCACGGTCGTCATATCACAGTTTTACGGCGCCAGGAAGGCGGATAAGGTCCATTGGGCCGTACATACCTCCATTGCGTTTTCCGTAATAGGCGGCATTGTTTTCATGATCATAGGACTGGCAGGGTCCCCATGGGCCCTGGAAGCCATGAAGACGCCTGAGGATGTGATGGGGCATTCGGTTGTCTACATAAGGATTTATTTCCTGGGTATCATAGCGAACCTGATTTATAACATGGGAGCCGGGATACTGCGCGCGGTGGGGGATTCCAGGCGGCCCCTGTATTTCCTCATAGCCAGCTGCCTTACCAATATTGCCCTGGACATACTGCTGGTGGCGGTCCTGCGCATGGGAGTGGCGGGGGCTGCCATTGCCACCATCTCCTCCCAGCTGTTAAGCGCCATCCTGGTGGTGCGCACCCTGATGAGGACCGATGACATGTATAAGCTGGAATGGAACAAGGTCCGCATCGACCGCAGGATGCTTCAGCGGATCGTGCGTATCGGCATACCGGCAGGCATGCAGTCCGTCATGTACAATATCTCCAATGTCATCATTCAGGCCGGCGTGAACACCCTTGGTACGGACAATGTGACGGCCTGGGCTACTTACGGCAAAGTGGACGGCCTGTATTGGATGATGATCAATGCCCTGGGCATATCGGTCACCACCTTTGTGGGCCAGAACTATGGCGCCGGGCGCATGGACCGGGTGCGCAAGGGGGCGGGCGCATGCATGGTGATCGGCGTGGTGCTTACCGCGTCCGTGGGAGTGCTTTTGTATAACGGGGGCCACCTTCTGGTGGAACTGTTCACCACGGACCAGCAGGTGCAGGCCATCAGCATGGACCTGCTGCATTTCATGGTTCCCACCTTCATCACTTACATTGCCATTGAAATCCTCTCGGGCACCCTCAGGGGCGTGGGGGATGCCTGGGTTCCGCTGATCCTTACCGGAATCGGCGTGTGCGCGGTCAGGGTGCTCTGGATCATGTTCGTACTTCCGAAGTACCACACAATCATCGGCGCAGCCTTCTGTTATCCGCTTACCTGGAGCCTGACAACCATTGCCTTTGTGATTTACTACTATTTCTTCAGCAGTCTCAGGCGGTGGGAGGTAAAACCTTTCTTTAAAAGAATCAGGATGTATAGGCGTTCCTGATTGGGGAAGACTTTCTGTATAATGAACAGGAGGTACCCATATGACGACAAGAGAGGTTACATTTGATTCAATAGAGGAAGTAAAAAAATTCGTGAACCAGGTAGAACAGTATCCCGAGGACGTGGATGTGTGCTGCGGGAGCTGCATGGTGGATGGGAAATCCATTCTGGGAATCCTGAGCCTGGGGATACGCAAGAAGCTGAATGTGGTAATACATGACTGATGGGCCATGGTCCGTTGCCATGGTTCACAGGGCTTACAAAAGGGCGGACGTGGGTGTTCAGGCATGCCCCAAGGCCCGTACAGCCAAAAGACGGGGAGCGGTGCTGTCCGCGGGAATGCTTTTGAGGGTTTTCCCGGCGGGGCGCCTTTGGCTCCTGCTTTGATGCAGGAGCCACCCCGTTTTTTTGTTTACAAGAATGGAAGGGGTCCCAAAATCCAAATATAAATCCAAATTTACATCAATGCTTTCATGTGGTACAATAGATTCCATATCTTCAGGAAAGATGAAAGGACGATGACATAAGATGATTCAGGACATTGCGCCGCATACATACGATCCTGTTTTCAGGAATAAGGAACCTGAGGACCAGGATTACGTGCTGCATTATGAGTATAATAAGGTGATGCTTCTCAAACAGGGGGATGGGATGGCCATCCCTT
Source organism: Enterocloster sp. OA13 (assembly GCF_022440595.1). Taxonomy (NCBI): domain Bacteria; kingdom Bacillati; phylum Bacillota; class Clostridia; order Lachnospirales; family Lachnospiraceae; genus Enterocloster; species Enterocloster sp. OA13. The sequence goes on from NZ_JAKNTF010000001.1 coordinate 1,263,623, forward strand.
CCTTTGGAGACTTAAAGGAGGAGGCAAAGGAGATTAAGGCTGGGGCACAGTATCTGTTCTCCATTGACGGCAGGGCCTATTACTGTGTGACTGATATGGACGTGCCGGAGTTTGGCGGGTTTAATCTGGAGCCTCTCACTGTTTTCCGCAGCCTGGAACCGTTGCATCAGGCGTTTGCGGGTATTACCGGAAGCCAGCTCTACCGGTGGAGGCAGAGCCGGCAGTTCTGCGGACATTGCGGGACAAGGATGGAACCCAGCGCCATGGAGCGCGCCATGGTGTGTCCGGATTGCGGACAGACAGAGTATCCGAAAATCAGCCCGGCGGTGATTGTCGCCATTACCAACGGCGATAAGCTGCTTATGTCCAGATATGCGAAGGGGGCTTACAGGAATTATGCCCTGATTGCAGGATTCGTGGAGATAGGGGAGACCTTTGAGGACTGTGTGCGCAGGGAAGTCATGGAGGAAGTAGGGCTTAAGGTTAAGAACATACGTTATTATAAAAGCCAGCCATGGGCGTTTTCAGATACGGAAATGATTGGATTCACAGCGGAACTGGACGGTGATGATACCATACGTCTGGAGGAGGAAGAGCTGTGTGAGGCCGGGTGGTTTACAAGGGACGAGATAGTGGAATACGGACCGTATATCAGCGTGGGCCATGAGATGATGAAGGCATTTAAGGACGGCAGGATATAGGAGAGGTATATGCTGCTGGATGATGGGACTGCAGGACTGCTGCTATAGAGGAAAAGAAAGGATTGTGTGGATGTTATGAATCAGAAGGATTATATCCTGTTTGACCTGGACGGTACCCTGACTGATCCAAAGGAGGGGATAACCAAGTCGGTGCGCCATGCCCTGAACCATTATGGAATCCAGGTGGATGATCTGGACACCCTGACGCCTTTCATAGGGCCTCCGCTGACGGACAGCTATAAGAAGTATTATGGCTTTTCGGATGAGCAGGCATGGGAAGGGGTGCTGGTGTACCGGGAATATTTCAGCGAGAGGGGATGGCATGAGAACAAGGAGTATCCTGGTATTAAGGAAATGCTGGATGCCCTTAAAAAAGCCGGAAAGGTGCTTTTGGTGGCAACCTCCAAGCCTGAGGAGTTTGGCAGGAAGATTCTGGAGTATTTTGGCATGGCGGGATATTTTGATTTCATTGGCGGCGCGGATATGGAAGAGACCAGGGTGCGCAAGGCGGATGTGATCCGGTATGTCCTTGAACAGTATGGGCTTGACAGGACGCCAGAGACCCTGGCCCGCTGCGTGATGGTGGGGGACCGGGAACATGATGTGCTGGGGGCCAGGGAATGCGGCATGGACTGCGTGGGGGTTCTCTATGGATATGGTGACAGGCAGGAGATGGATGGGTGCCGGCCGGCCTGGATTGCGGCCACGGTAGATGAATTAAAGGATTTACTTTTGACATTATAACCTGCACTCATAATAACCATTCCTATTATGCAATTGACAAATAGAACAATGGTTGCTATGATTGAAATTACTATTAAGAAGGTCCACGATAGAAGACATTGTGGAACATAAGGAGGGGCAGTGTTAAAGCTGTCCGCCATGATGAGAGGGTGGGATTATATGGATGACAGAATCGTGTTATCGCTGCTTGTAGACAATACCGCTGGTGTGCTGGCCCGGGTAGCCGGACTTTTCAGCCGCCGTGGTTACAATATTGAAAGTCTGACCGTTGGCGTCACTGCGGACCCGCGGTACTCCAGGATGACCGTGGTCTCACTGGGTGACCAGACTGTTCTGGAGCAGATTAAGAACCAGCTTAATAAACTGGAGGATGTAAGGGATATCAAGGAACTGCAGCCGGACCGTTCCGTGTACAGGGAACTGATGATGGTAAAGGTCAGGGCCAATGCCGCAGACAGACAGTCCGTCAGCGCCATCTCCAGCATTTTCCGCGCAACCATCGTGGATGTGGGCAAGGATTCACTGACCGTCATGCTGACAGGAGACCAGTCCAAGCTGGACGCGTTAATCAACCTGCTTGAAGATTATGAAATCCTGGAGCTGGCCCGAACAGGCCTGACAGGGCTGGAACGCGGCGCCGAGGATATCAGGATGCTTCCGTAAGTTCCCGTGCAAGGGAAAGGGCGGCATGGATGGAATTACATAACTGTTAAGTAAGAGCTTAAGGGGGCGGCCAAGGGCGGACTGAGAGTCGTCGGTTTTGTTGCCTTAACATATACATTTTCAAAGGAATTAAGGAGGATAAGAGCAATGCCAAAGATTTATTATCAGGAAGATTGTAATTTATCATTATTGGAAGGCAAGACCATTGCTGTCATCGGTTACGGCAGCCAGGGACATGCACATGCATTAAACTTAAAGGAGTCAGGCTGCAACGTGATTGTTGGTCTGTATGAGGGGAGCCGTTCCTGGAAAAAGGCTGAAGAGCAGGGATTTGAAGTATATACGGCAGCTGAGGCAACCAAGAAGGCCGATGTCATCATGATCCTGATTAATGACGAGAAGCAGGCAGCCATGTACAAGGAGTCCATCGCTCCGAACCTGCGCCCGGGCATGATGCTGATGTTTGCCCACGGTTTTGCCATCCATTTTGGACAGATTGTTCCGCCTAAGGATGTTGACGTGACCATGATAGCGCCAAAGGCTCCGGGCCACACCGTAAGAAGCGAGTACCAGAGGGGCAGGGGAACCCCATGCCTGATTGCCGTACATCAGGATGCAACAGGCAAGGCAACCGATATGGCGCTGGCTTATGGCCAGGGAATCGGCGGCGCAAGGGCAGGTATCCTGGAGACCACCTTTAAGGTAGAGACTGAGACAGACCTGTTCGGCGAGCAGGCAGTTCTGTGCGGCGGAGTCTGCGCCCTGATGAAGGCTGGTTTCGAGACGCTGGTAGAAGCAGGCTATGCTCCTGAGAACGCATATTTCGAGTGTGTACATGAGATGAAGCTCATTGTAGACCTGATTTATGAGAGCGGTTTTGCCGGCATGAGATATTCCATCTCCAACACGGCTGAGTACGGCGATTATATCACCGGACCAAAGATTGTTACAGATGAAACCAAGAAAGCCATGAAGAAAATCCTGTCCGATATCCAGGACGGCACCTTTGCAAAGGACTGGCTGACAGAGAACCAGGTGGGCTGCCCTCACTTTAACGCCATGAGGAAGAACGAGGCAGACCAGCCGCTTGAAAAGGTTGGATCTGAGCTTAGGAAGCTGTATAGCTGGAATGATACGGATAAGCTTATCAACAACTGATCATACATATAAGGTTAGGAGAAACGGATGTCCACTGAGAGGGGCATCCGTTTTTTACATGTTATCCATTGAATTGTGGGTAAATCCATGCTAATATAACACCATGGATTGTGTCTGCGGAACTTCTTTTCCGCAGGAATTCTAATCATCTGCAATCAGCAGATATCGGGACGCCAGGGCGTTTCAGAAGGCCGGTTCGGCCAAAGATTCAATTTCAGCAGATAAAATATGGGGATAAGGAGGGATGATGCCGCGGGATTGTTGAAAAAAAGCAGTATTTCCATTATAATTGAAGGGAGAAGGAAGGATGGTCAACAAACCACTGCAGTGGCACTGTGCGTTCCAGGCCATATTGCAGATTGAATTGGAGGAGGACCAGGACTGCCTCCAGTTTCTGAAGGAGTATAATCTCACGGAAAAACCTCTGAGGATTGATACGCTGGTGGTAAAAAAGATACCGGGCCAGGCCGTTAGGAAGAATATCGGCCGGATTTTCAGGCAGTATAATGTGATGGAATACAAAGGCCCCGGGGATTATCTTAGCGTCAATGATTTCTATAAGGTGATGGGATATACCGGTGTCCTGCAGTCAAATACAAAACGTGAGCAGGAGATACGACCGGATGACCTGACCGTATCCTTCATAGGATTCCATTACCCAAGGAAACTGATCGGTTTTTTAAAAGCCCGGTATTCCGCTGGGGTAGAAGAGGTTTTTCCGGGTATTTACTATGTGTCCGGTTTGATGTTCCCCACGCAGGTCGTGGTACAGAATCAGTTGTCAAAGCTGGAAAATATATGGCTGAGCAGACTGTGTGGGAATCTTGGAAGGCAGGATGATATTGAGGTTCTGGCAAAGGAATACAAGGGAAAGGATAAAGATCCCTTGTACAGCGCTGCCATGGATTTGATTGTCCGGGCAAATTGGAATGTATACGAGGAGGGGATTGAAATGTGTGATGCATTGAACGAGTTGTTTGCTGAAAAAATGGAAAAATCAAAACAGGAGTGGAAGGCGGAAGCGAAAGCGGAAGGAAAAGCGGAAGGAAAAGCGGAAGGAATCGCAGAGGCGATTCTGGCATTCCTTGACCATCTGGGGGATGTGCCGGCTGGTTTGAGAAGACATGTGCTGTCCCAGAAGAATCTTGAAGTATTGAATAAATGGTTTGAGATAGCAATAAAGTCAGATACAGTAAGGACTTTCCGGCAGAATACCGGATTATGACGGATACTTTTGCACGCCTTCCTGAATCCGGGAACCCACTGCATCATATTGCCGTCGATGATAAAAACAGCCCTGCCGCATTGGCAAGGCTGTTTTCATATGGTCAATGACGTCCCCCGGCAAGCGGCAATGCGTCAATATAAAAACTCCAGGAATGTCTTGAGTGCCATGGCCTGGTTGGAAGGGTGGTACGCAAAGCCGATGGTCCTTCTGTGGATGGGAATCTCCAGGGGTATCTCCACCAGGGAGCCGTTGTCCAGCTCCTTTTGCACCAGTTCCTTTATGACACAGCCGATTCCAAGGCCGATTTTTGCAAATTCAATCAACAGGTCCATGGTGGTCACTTCCAGGACCTGGCGCGGCAGTATGTTGTTATCCGACATGTACTCATCCACATGGTGGCGGGTCATGTTGCTGGTATCCAGGAGCATGATGTTGCCGGTCTCAAAAATATTGGTGTCCCTGCCTTCCCTTAGATACAGGTTTTCAAGGTAGGACGGGGTGGTGACAAAGATATCCTGTATGTCCATCACAGGTATGAACGCAAGATCCCTGCGCACCGAAGGCTCTGCAACCAATCCCAGGTCAATCTTCTGCTGTTCCAGGCGGGTCAGGGTCAGGGCCGTGGACTGGCTCTCAATGGTTACCTTCATGTGCGGGTATTGGTCGATGAAGGTTTTCAGGTAAGGGAGCAGGATATATTTGCACAGGGTATTGCTGACGCCGATGCGCAGATGGCCGATATCAAATTCCTGGATCCGCTTAAGCTCCATTTCCCCGCGGTCCAGGGCATCAAATGCCTCCCTGGTATGTTCAAACAGGATTTCCCCCTCCGCTGTAAGCTGTACGCCTCTGGAACTGCGGGTGAAAAGGGACAGCCCCAGGCTGTCCTCCAGCTTGCTGATGGCCTTGCTGATGGCTGGCTGGCTGATATAGAGTTCCTTGGCAGCCTTGGAAATATTCCCGGCTTTTGCCACCTCGTAGAATATCTTGTATTGTGACAGGTTCTGCTCCATGATTGTCCTCCCTGCAATATAACATTTTTTCATATGAAAATGTGTACTGTATAACTTTCATTATAACAACACATGTCCTGAAATGTAAAGTACGGAAGGGGATGATTTTCAAGGATTTTAAAAAATGTAATTTTCCTCTTTTCGGTTCACCTTCCCTATTTTCCATAATATACTTATAATATATCCTCCTGGATGAAAAACTGCAGCCGTACCGGCATAGGAATGGTCCTGCAGGATGGATGGCGGATTTACCTGCCGGGGGCGGGAGGAAGGAATGTCCCGGCCAATTCGATGAATGCATTCATTTCACGGGTCACCCATTTATCCTTATGGTAGACAATCTGGCGCCAGGTCTGCATGTGGAAATCCTTCACATTAAGGGCCGCCAGGCAGCCGGATTCAATGTCGGAGAGGATGGTAAACCTGGGAAGGAAGGAGACGCCCATATTGGCCCGCAGCAGGTTGATGATGAATTCCGTATTCCCGATTTCGAGGAAAGGGCGGATGGTCATGTCCTGGGCTGCCAGGTATTGCTCCAGTATGAAACGGTAGCTTGCATTTTTCTCAGTCAGGATGAAGGGCTGTCCAATGACTTGGGGCAGGTCCAGGTCCTTCCGGCCGGAAAATGGGTGCTTTACGGAGGATACGAATACAATGTCCTCAGGCTCTTCCAGGACCTTGATCCATTTGTCGTCATACATACGCTTGTCTAGAAAATACACGATGTCAATGGCATTGCTGTTCATCATGTCCAGCAGGGTACCTGGGGAATCGGTGATGATGCTTACGTTAACCCGTGGGTACAGACGGTGGTACTCTTTTAACAGAGGGGGGAAGATGGATGCACAGATGGACTCAATGGTGCCAAGGCACAGGCTTCCGGTCAGTTCCGTGGCTTCCGTCACGGCATCCCTGGCGCATTCCAGATCCCGCATGATGGCGGCCGCATGTTCAAAGAACACAACGCCCTGATGGGTTAAGGTGGTCTGTTTGCCAATGCGGTCAAACAGGTGGACATTCAGCTCTTTCTCCAGCTGCTTGACCTGGATGGTGACAGCGGCCTGGGAATATCCCAGCTGCTTGGCTGCTTTTGAAAAACTTTTTAACTGAGCTACCTGAAGAAATGTTGCAATCTCTCGTAATTCCATAGTATACGTCCTTTTTAAATTGATTTTTCTATAAAAATTTTTAAACTATATCATAAAAACATTAAATTTTACAACCATTTGTTTTTATGGTACATTAAGCTTAATGAGAAATCAATACCAAATAATGACTATTTTCCCAAAAATCAGTCAAAAAAAGAAAGGAATCAAATATCATGGAAAAAGACAATGTAAAGTACAACGCGTATATTCAGATACTGAAGGAGGAACTGCTTCCTGCCATGGGATGTACGGAGCCCATTGCCCTGGCCTATGGCGCTGCATTGGCCAGAAAAGTACTGGGGGATCTGCCGGACAGGGTGGTTATCGGGGCGAGCGGAAGTATCATCAAGAACGTGAAATCCGTGATTGTTCCTAATACAGACCATTTAAAAGGAATCCCGGCCGCGGCGACAGCCGGAATCGTGGCAGGTGACCCGGATAAGGAGCTGGAGGTAATTGCCCAGGTGACACCGGAGCAGATTGCGCAGATGAAGGAATTTATAGGGAATACCGACATTGAGGTGGAACATGTTGACAATGGCATCACCTTTGACATCATCGTGACACTGTATAAAGGAAGTTCCTATGCAAAGGTGCGTATCGCCAATTATCATACCAATGTCGTACTGGTTGAAAAGGACGGGGAGGTTTTAAAACAGATAGAAGTGGCCGGAGAGGACGAGGAGGGCCTGACGGACAGAAGCCTTCTTAATATGGAAGATATCTGGGATTTCATCAACACGGTTGACATTGCGGACATCAAGGAGGTCCTGGACCGTCAGATTTCCTACAACATGGCCATTGCAGAGGAGGGCATCAAGGGGAACTACGGCGCCAACATCGGCAAGGTGCTGCTTGATATGTCAGGCAATGATGTACGCACCAGGGCAAAGGCCATGGCGGCAGCTGGTTCCGACGCCAGGATGAACGGCTGCGAACTGCCGGTCATCATCAATTCAGGCAGCGGGAACCAGGGGATTACGGCATCGGTACCGGTCCTTGTATATGCTGAGGAGCTGAAGGTCACTGAGGAGAAGAAATACAGGGCGCTGGCTCTGTCTAACCTTACTGCCATTCATCAGAAAACGCCAATCGGAAGATTATCCGCATATTGCGGCGCGGTCAGCGCAGGGGCAGGGGCAGGAGCAGGAATCGCTTATCTGTGCGGCGGAAGCTACAAGGAAATCGTACATACGGTTGTCAATGCCCTTGCCATTGTATCCGGCATTGTCTGTGACGGTGCAAAGGCGTCCTGCGCAGCCAAGATTGCTTCGGCGGTTGATGCAGGGATCCTGGGCTATAACATGTATATCCGCGGTCAGCAGTTCTATGGAGGAGACGGCATCGTGACAAAGGGTGTGGAGGAAACACTTAAGAATGTTGGCAGGCTTGGAAAGGAAGGAATGAAGGAGACCAACGAGGAGATAATTAAAATCATGATTGGAGATTAGGTATGAAAAAAATAACAGGTAGTTTACCGTTCCGATTACTGTTGGGTGTTATCCTCGGTATCATCGTCGGACAGATTTGCGGCGATGGTCTTATGCACGTCATTGTAACAGTTAAGTACATATTGAATCAGATTATTGTATTCTGTGTTCCGTTAATCATTATTGGTTTCATTGCCCCTTCGATTACAAGGCTGGGCAATAACGCATCAAAAATGCTTGGGGTTGCTGTTACGCTTGCATATGTCTCGTCAATCGGTGCTGCGCTGTTTGCCATGATGGCAGGCTATTTCCTGATTCCTCATCTGTCCATTATTTCTGAGGTGGAGGAACTTAAGAAACTGCCTGACATCGTGTTCCAGCTGGATATTCCCCAGATCATGCCGGTCATGAGCGCCCTTGTGTTTTCCCTGCTTCTTGGTCTGGCGGCTACATGGACCAAGGCAGAGGTAATCACGGATGTCCTGGAGGAGTTCCAGCAGATTGTTCTTTCCATTGTGACAAAAGTAGTCATTCCGTTGCTTCCTGTTTTTATTGCATTTACATTCTGCGCCTTATCATATGAAGGCACCATTACAAAACAGCTGCCTGTATTTTTAAAGGTGGTAATCATTGTCATGATTGGACATTTCATCTGGATGACCCTGCTTTATGTGATTGCCGGTGTCTATTCAGGAGCGAATCCCCTGGATGTCATCCGGAACTACGGGCCGGCCTACATCACTGCGGTAGGTACCATGTCTTCCGCAGCCACCCTTGCGGTCGCCCTGCGCTGTGCCAAGAAGTCACAGCCGCCCCTGCGGGATGATATGGTGGATTTCGGCATTCCACTGTTTGCCAATATCCATCTGTGCGGATCTGTGCTGACGGAAGTATTCTTTGTCATGACGGTGAACAAGATACTCTACGGTTTCATCCCCTCCATGGGGACCATGGTTTTATTCTGTGCACTCTTAGGCATATTTGCCATTGGAGCGCCCGGTGTGCCAGGAGGCACGGTAATGGCGTCCCTGGGGCTGATAATAGGTGTCCTTGGATTTGATGAGTCGGGCACGGCATTGATGTTAACTATTTTCGCCCTCCAGGACAGCTTCGGGACCGCATGCAACGTGACTGGCGACGGCGCCCTGACCATGATCCTTACCGGATTTGCGCAGAAACATGGGATTAAGAGACAGAAGCTTGAGAGTGGTCTGTGACTGGGGCCGGATGGGCTGCCAGTGGTCTATAGGATGTCCAAGTACCGTTCTCCTTCCTGTGTCCAAAGGCCGTTTTATCCACGGGGATTGACAGCCTGGGGGAATATGTAGTAAGATGGAAAAAACAGGCTTCTGCGCTGGCAGGTATCCCTTACAGCAAAGCAGCCCGCGCGGATATTCCCAAAACAGGATACCGCGGACAGACGGGAACAGAATATGTGTTGACTGACCTGAAGCAGGGCTGAGAGGGAAGGCGGGTACACTTGAACGTAATTGTCAGGATACGCCTGTTTTGGCGTATCCTGTTTTATGTTTTGGGATATTTTATGTTTTGGGACATGATGCAGAACACGGACAGGAGGAACAGATACATATGGGAATGAATGACACACCTTCATCAGAACGGGTCCATATCGGATTTTTTGGAAGGAGGAATGCCGGAAAGTCCAGCGTGCTCAATGCTGTCACAGGCCAGGACCTGGCCGTGGTATCCGGGGTAAAGGGAACCACCACGGATCCCGTGCAGAAGGCCATGGAGCTTCTTCCCCTGGGCCCGGTGGTGATGATTGACACCCCTGGAATTGATGATGAGGGGGAACTGGGCGGCCTGCGTGTGAAAAAGAGCTACCAGGTGCTTAATAAGACGGATGTGGCGGTCCTGGTGGTGGACCATGGCCAAGGTATGGCGGCTGAGGACCGGGCGCTTCTTAAGAGGATACAGGAAAAGCATATACCGTGTGTGATTGCCTGCAATAAGGCGGACCTGGATGATCCGGCTGAGGATCCGTGTAATCCGGGAAAGCAGGTGGAAGCAGGCGGGGAACCGCAGGAACCATATCCGGCTTCCCTTCCCGTAATCAAGGTCAGCGCCCTTACCGGACAGGGCATTGATGAACTCAAGGAATGTCTGGCGGACCTGGGGAAGGTACAGGAGAGCGGGCGCAGGATTGTGGGGGATCTGCTGGAGCCATCGGATTTTGTCGTCCTGGTGGTGCCTATTGATAAGGCTGCGCCCAAGGGACGCCTTATCCTTCCGCAGCAGCAGACCATACGGGATATCCTGGAAGCGGATGCGGCCTCCATTGTACTGAAGGAGGATGAACTGGCAAAGGCGCTGCCGGCGCTGGGAAAGAAACCGAAGATGGTCATCACGGACAGCCAGGTATTTGGAAGGGTGGCAAAGGATACGCCGGAGGATATCCTGCTGACATCATTTTCCATCCTGTTTGCAAGGTATAAGGGAAATCTGGCGCCCTTGGTAAAGGGGGCGGCGGCCTTAAAGGGTATCGCCGCGGGCGATAAAATCCTGATTTCGGAGGGGTGTACCCACCACAGGCAGTGCAATGATATCGGAACCGTGAAACTGCCTGGCTGGATTCGGCAGTATACCGGCGTGGAACCGGAGTTCCATTTTACATCCGGAACAGGGTTTCCCGATGATTTAAGCGGGTACAGCCTCATTGTCCACTGCGGCGGATGCATGCTTAATGAAAGGGAGATGAAGTACAGGATGGAGTGTGCGAGGGACCAGGGAATCCCAATGACCAATTATGGCATATTGATTGCCTATACCCAGGGAATCCTGAAACGAAGCCTGGGGCCGTTCCCGGAGATTGCATCCCTTCTCGGATGAAATGAAAATAAAATAGTTTTAAATGTATAAGATAAAGGTACGGAATCAGGCGGTCTGCCTGTTTCCGTGCCTTTTGCCGTGTTGCTGCCTGCCACCGGAAATAAAATAAAAAGAAAATATTTTTATTTATGATTTAATATTGAAAATTATTTTTTGTGTGCTATACTTGTGATAAGGGAAGTTAATTATAGACAGAATAATATCATATGGAAAAGGAGAAGCGATATGAAGATTCAGGGTAAGAGAGTCTGGATTGCAGGCCAGTTCATGGCGGCCCAGATGGAGATTGAGAACGGGACCATTAAGCGGATTGACGGGTACGGTGCAGGTACGGCGGACCAGGATTACGGGGATAAGAGGATCCTGCCCGGGTTTATTGACATCCATACCCATGGCGCCTATGATTTTGATACCAACGACGGGGAGCCGGAGGGACTTCGCAACTGGATGAAGCGGATTCCGGAAGAGGGCGTCACATCCATCCTTCCAACCACGGTGACCCAGATGCCCGAGGTGCTCACCAAGGCGGTTGCCAATGTGGCGCGCGTGGCCAAAGAGGGATATGAGGGCGCTGAGATACTGGGAATCCATTTTGAGGGACCTTTCCTGGATATGGAGTATAAGGGGGCCCAGCCGCCGGAGGCCATTGCAGTTGCTTCGGTGGAGCAGTTCAAGAAGTACCAGGAAGCTGCCGGGGGGATGATTAAGTATATTACCCTGGCGCCTGAGCGCGATCCGGACCATGCGCTGACAAGATACTGTTCCACCCACGGCGTGGTGGTCAGCATGGGACATTCGGCGGCAACCTATGAGCAGGCACTGTTAGGCATTGCCAACGGCGCCACCTCCATGACCCATGTTTATAACGGCATGACCCCATACCATCACCGCAAGCCGGGGCTGGTGGGGACCGCGCTCAGGGTCAGGGATATATATGGGGAGATCATCTGCGACGGCTGTCATTCCCATCTGGCTGCGCTGAATAATTTCTTTACAGCCAAGGGCAGGGATTACTCCATCATGATCAGCGATTCCCTCAGGGCGAAGCACTGCCCTCCGGGAGGACAGTACCAGCTGGGCGGCCATGACATAGAGATTGGCGATGACGGCCTGGCAAGGCTTAAGGGGACCGATACCATTGCGGGAAGCACGCTGAACTTAAACCGGGGCCTTAAGATCCTGGTGGAGGACGCCATGGTGCCCTTTGACACGGCAGTCAATTCCTGCACCATCAACCCGGCCAGATGCCTTGGGGTGGATGACCGCAAGGGCAGGATTGCAGTGGGCTGTGACGCGGACCTGGTGGTGCTGGAGGATGATTACAGTGTGCTCCAGACCTGGTGCAAGGGACGTGCAATGCTCTAAAATACGGGATATTTTCAATAAAATCCCTGAAAATGCTTGCATTTACCAGAACATGATGGTATAGTGTATACGATAACTAATGTAGAGTACTGATAAAGAGTGGACGCCGGTCCACTCTTTCGTTTTGAGTAGAGCTCATACAATACTGTACGGATTGGAAAGGTGGTGTAGCAATGGGAAAAAAGGAAAACTATGAGAGCAGGGTGGAACGTTACCTCCTGCCGCTGATGGAAGAACATCATTTTGAGCTTGTGGATGTGGAATATGTAAAGGAAGCAGGAACCTGGTATCTGAGGGCTTATATTGATAAAGAAGGCGGAATTGCAGTGGATGACTGTGAGGTCATCAGCAGGAAGCTTGGGGATTGGCTGGATAAAGAAGATTTCATTGATGAAAGCTATATCCTGGAGGTCAGTTCCCCGGGACTTGGCCGTCCCCTTAAAAAGGAAAAGGATTTTATCAGAAGCATGGGCAAGGACGTGGATGTGCGTCTGTACCGCCAGATTGATAAGCAGAAGGAATTTACAGGGGCCTTAAGTGCATATGATGGGAATACTGTGACGCTGACCATGGAAGACGGAAGCCAGATGGTATTTGAAAAGCCGGATATTGCCCTGATACGGCTGGCACTGGATTTCTGATACTGCATTGATAGTTAATTCACATGCCCAGGCATGGATAGGAGGATAAACATGAACAAGGAACTGTTAGAGGCAATGGAAGTGTTGGAGAAGGAGAAGAACATCGCCAAGGACACACTGATTGAAGCGATTGAAAACTCACTGCTCACAGCCTGTAAGAACCATTTTGGAAAAGCCGATAACGTAAAAGTCACGGTAAACCCCAACACCTGTGATTTTGCTGTATATGCAGAAAAAACCGTGGTGGAGCAGGTGGAAGACGATATAATGGAAATCAGCCTGGCGGATGCCAAGATGCTGAGCCCCAAGTATGATTTGGGTGATACGGTGCAGATCCCGCTGGATTCCAAGAAATTCGGCCGTATTGCAACACAGAATGCCAAGAATGTGATTTTACAGAAAATCCGTGAGGAAGAGCGTAAGGTTCTTTACAATGAGTATTATACTAAGGAAAAGGATGTCATGACCGGCATCGTGCAGCGTTATCTTGGCAGGAACGTAAGCATCAACCTTGGAAGGGTGGATGCAATCCTCAATGAGAGCGAGCAGGTAAAGGGCGAGACCTTCCGGCCGACCGAGCGTATCAAGGTATATGTGCTGGAGGTTAAGGACACGCCGAAGGGACCAAGGGTTTCCGTGTCAAGGACACACCCGGACCTTGTTAAGCGCCTGTTTGAGTCCGAGGTTGCAGAGGTGCGTGACGGCACCGTGGAGATTAAGGCCATTGCCAGGGAAGCAGGTTCCAGGACAAAGATTGCAGTTAAATCCAATGATTCCAACGTGGATCCGGTAGGCGCATGCGTCGGCCTTAACGGGGCAAGGGTGAACGCCATTGTAAGTGAACTCAGGGGTGAAAAAATCGATATCATTAACTGGGATGACAATCCTGCCTATCTGATTGAGAACGCATTAAGCCCGGCCAAGGTGATCTGTGTGGTGGCGGACGAGGAAGAGCGCGAGGCACAGGTAATCGTGCCGGATTACCAGCTTTCCCTGGCCATTGGCAAGGAAGGACAGAACGCAAGGCTGGCAGCAAGGCTGACCGGATTCAAGATTGACATCAAGAGCGAGACCCAGGCAAGGGAGATGGGGCTTTTTGAGCAGATGGGGCTTCAGTACGGAGATACCCCTGCGCCAAGTTTCGAGGAAGACAGCTTTGAGGACGACAGCTTAGAAGATACAGAAAACTATCCGGAATATGAAGAGGGCTACCAGGAAGACGGAAACCAGCAGGAATAGGAAATTCCACGATAAGACAGGTTGTGGAGAGATTAGGGATACTCTGAAAAGATTAGGAGTGATGTGAGTGAGTATTAAGAAAGTTCCGCTCAGGCAGTGCATTGGCTGCCAGGAGATGAAGAGCAAGAAAGAAATGATAAGAGTCATAAAAACCGCCGAAGATGAGATTATGTTAGATGCCACCGGCCGTAAGAACGGAAGAGGCGCTTACCTGTGTCCATCAATGGAATGCTTAAAGAAGGCCGTGAAGAGCAAGGGGTTGGAACGGTCCTTCAAGATGGCGATTCCGAAAGAGGTATATGAAACTCTGGAAAAGGAGATGGAAGAGCTTGGTAAATAGCAAAAAACTGTTAAGCCTGATAGGCCTTGCAAAAAGGGCCAGGAAGGTGGTCAGCGGTGAATTTTCGACGGAAAAGTCTGTTAAGAGCGGAAAGTCACACATGGTAATCGTATCGGAGGAAGCTTCGGACAACACGAAGAAAATGTTTACCAATATGTGCACTCACTATAAAGTCCCAATCTATCTGTTTGGTACCAAGGATGAACTGGGGCACGCCATGGGGCAGGAGTTTCGAGCATCCCTGTCCGTGGAAGATGCAGGGTTCGCAAAGTCAATGGCAGGACTAATGAATATAAATGGAGGTAGTTTGAATGAGAGTAAGTGAACTGGCAAATGAACTGGGTAAAACCAGTAAAGAAATATTGGAAATCATAAAACAAAAAGACAACGCAGCCGCCTTGTACGCTGCATCGAATGTGACGAGGGATCAGGAGAATATTGTGCGGAATTCATTAAGCCCTAAAAAAGCAGCTGCCCCGAAGGCAGAGGCACCAAAAAAGGAGGCGCCAAAAGCAGAAGCGCCCAGGACAGAGGCTCCTAAGACGGAGACCCCCAAGACGGAAGCACCAAGGACAGAGGCATCGAAGCCGGAAGCATCCAAGGCTGCGGAGTCAGCCGGCAAGGCAGAACCGGCCAAGAAAAAGCTGACAGCCGTGTTCCGCCCGCAGAATGCACAGCAGCAGATTAAGCGTCCGGTACCGCCAAAACCGCAGCCAAAGCCACAGCCGCAGCAGACACAGGCTCCAAAGACTGAGACGATGGCTGCAGCGCCGGCACCGCACCAGGAGCCGGTACGTCCCCAGGTTCAGGCCCAGGCAGCGGAGGCTGCGCCGGTTAAAGAAACCCCTGCAGCCCAGACAGC
Organism: Enterocloster sp. OA13; assembly: GCF_022440595.1. Classification (NCBI taxonomy): domain Bacteria; kingdom Bacillati; phylum Bacillota; class Clostridia; order Lachnospirales; family Lachnospiraceae; genus Enterocloster; species Enterocloster sp. OA13. The sequence goes on from NZ_JAKNTF010000001.1 coordinate 1,279,005, forward strand.
GCCTGCAGCCCAGACCGCAGATAAGGGGAATGCGCCTGACAGCCGCGAGGCCGCAAGGCCGCAGCATACATCCCAGGAAGGCCAGGGCAGCCATGAGGGAGGGTACCAGGGAAACCGTCCCCAGGGAGGTTATCAGGGTAACCGCGAGGGAGGCTACCAGGGCAACCGTTCTCAGGGAGGCTATCAGGGCAACCGCGAGGGAGGCTACCAGGGCAACCGTCCCCAGGGCGGAGGCTATCAGGGCAACCGTGAGGGAGGCTACCAGGGCAACCGTCCCCAGGGCGGAGGCTATCAGGGCAACCGCGAGGGAGGCTACCAGGGCAACCGTCCCCAGGGCGGAGGCTATCAGGGCAACCGTGAGGGAGGCTACCAGGGCAACCGTCCCCAGGGCGGAGGCTATCAGGGCAACCGCGAGGGAGGCTACCAGGGCAACCGTCCCCAGGGCGGAGGCTATCAGGGCAACCGTGAGGGAGGCTACCAGGGCAACCGTCCCCAGGGCGGAGGCTATCAGGGCAACCGCGAGGGAGGCTACCAGGGCAACCGTCCCCAGGGCGGAGGCTATCAGGGCAACCGCGAGGGAGGCTACCAGGGCAACCGTCCCCAGGGCGGAGGCTATCAGGGCAACCGCGAAGGAGGCTACCAGGGCAACCGTCCCCAGGGCGGAGGCTATCAGGGCAACCGCGAGGGAGGCTACCAGGGCAACCGTCCCCAGGGCGGAGGCTATCAGGGTAACCGCGAGGGAGGCTACCAGGGTAACCGTCCCCAGGGCGGAGGCTATCAGGGCAACCGCGAGGGAGGCTACCAGGGCAACCGTCCCCAGGGCGGGGGCTATCAGGGCAACCGTCCTCAGGGCGGGGGCTATCAGGGCAACCGTCCCCAGGGCGGAGGCTATCAGGGTAACCGTCCCCAGGGCGGAGGCTACGGCGGAAGGCCACAGGGCGGTTATGCAGGTGACAAGGATAAGGATGCAAGGGATACAAGAGGCGTAAGAGGAGACAGCCGCCGTCCGGGAACCAGGGACAGCAAGCCATCCTTTGAGACTTCCATCCAGGCTAAACCAACCAGTAACCGTCAGAACAAGAATGCACATAGAAATGACCGTTATGACAAGAGGGACCGCACAGAGGACGGAAAGAAAGTCCCGAAGACAGGCAAGGGCGCATTTATCATGCCGCAGCCTAAAAAGGAAGAGGCAAAGGCGGATGAAGTGAAGACCATCACCCTTCCGGATGTGCTGACCATCAGGGAGCTGGCGGATAAGATGAAGCTTCAGCCTTCTGTCATTGTCAAGAAACTCTTCTTAAAGGGCCAGATCGTAACCCTGAACCAGGAGATTGACTATGAGCAGGCAGAGGAGATTGCCATGGAATTTGACGTCCTCTGTGAAAAGGAAGTAAAGGTAGACGTGATTGCAGAACTTCTTAAGGAGGATGAAGAAAGCTCCGAGGATATGATACCCAGGTCACCGGTTGTGTGTGTCATGGGCCACGTTGACCACGGCAAGACATCCCTTCTGGATGCAATCCGCGAAACCAATGTGACTGCAAGGGAAGCCGGCGGCATCACACAGCATATCGGTGCATCTGTCATCGAAATCAATGACCGCAAGATCACCTTCCTTGATACGCCCGGACATGAGGCATTTACAGCAATGCGTATGAGGGGTGCCCAGTCAACGGATATTGCCATCCTGGTAGTTGCTGCAGACGACGGCGTGATGCCTCAGACCGTTGAGGCCATCAACCATGCAAAAGCGGCTGGGGTTGAAATCATTGTTGCCATCAACAAGATTGATAAGCCCAGCGCCAATGTGGATAAAGTAAAGCAGGAACTCTCCGAGTATGAACTGATTTCCGAGGATTGGGGCGGCAGCACTATATTTGTGCCTGTTTCCGCACATACTAAGGAAGGCATCACCGATCTTCTTGAGATGGTCCTTCTTACGGCAGATGTAATGGAGCTGAAAGCCAATCCGAACCGTAAGGGCAGAGGCCTTGTGATTGAGGCGGAGCTGGATAAGGGCAAGGGCCCGGTTGCAACCGTACTGGTACAGAAGGGTACGCTGCGTGTGGGTGATACCATTGCCGCCGGCGCATGCTTCGGAAAAATCCGTGCAATGATGGATGACCGGGGACGCCGTGTGAAGGAGGCCGGACCGTCCACACCTGTGGAAATCCTTGGCCTTAACGATGTGCCCAATGCAGGCGAAGTGTTTGTGGCAACTGAAAATGAGAAAGAAGCAAGAAGCTTTGCCGAGACATTTATCTCAGAAGGCAAGAATAAGCTGATTGAAGATACAAAAGCAAAACTGTCCCTGGATGACCTGTTCAGCCAGATTAAGGCAGGCAACGTAAAGGAACTGCCGCTTATCATCAAGGCAGACGTACAGGGTTCCGTGGAGGCTGTGAAGCAGAGCCTTACCAAGCTGTCCAACGAGGAAGTAATGGTTAAGGTCATCCATGGCGGCGTGGGTGCAATCAATGAATCCGATGTTTCCCTGGCATCCGCCAGCAACGCAATCATCATTGGTTTCAACATCCGTCCGGATGCAACCGCCAAGTCCATTGCCGAGAGGGAGAAAGTGGATGTCCGTCTTTACAAGGTCATCTATCAGGCCATCGAGGATGTGGAGGCAGCCATGAAGGGTATGCTGGATCCTGTATTTGAGGAAAAGGTAATCGGCCACGCCGTTATCCGCCAGACCTTCAAGGCGTCAGGAATCGGTACCATCGCAGGTTCCTATGTGCTGGACGGCAAGTTCCAGAGAGGCTGCAGCTGCCGCATCAAGAGGGGCACGGAGCAGATATTCGAGGGACCGCTGGCATCCTTAAAGCGTTTCAAGGACGATGTGAAGGAAGTGGCTGCAGGTTATGAGTGCGGTCTTGTATTTGAGAAGTTTAATGATCTTCAGGAAGATGATGAGATTGAGGCTTACATCATGGTAGAAGTACCCAGATAGGCCTATACAGATGATGACAGGCCCCACGCCTTAGGACGTGTTTGAAAATTCATTCCCGCCATCCGTACGTCCCACAAAGTGGAACGCACAGCTGACGGAAAGCAGTTTTCAAACACTCCCTGGCGCTGCGTTCCAACATGCGGCGCCGGGAAGCGCTGCGGCCTGTCACGTCCTTTCCTGGAAGATAAGAGAGGAGTTTCATGCGTAAGAACAGCATAAAGAATACCAGAATCAATGCGGAGGTGCTCAGGGAACTGAGTGAGATCATACGCACAGGCATCAAGGACCCGCGTATCCATCCCATGACCAGCGTGGTTTCCGTGGAAGTGACGCCGGACCTTAAATACTGCAGGGCCTATATCAGTGTCCTGGGCAATGAGGATGCTGCAAAGGCAACCATTGAAGGCTTAAAGAGTGCGGAAGGATACGTGCGCAGGGAACTGGCAAGAAGGATTAACCTGCGCAATACACCAGAACTTAAATTCATTCTGGACCAGTCCATTGAGTATGGGGTCAATATGTCAAAACTCATCGATGAGGTCACAAAGGACCTTAAAGATAAAGAAGGACCGGATGAGGATGGTGAAGAGGAGGAGAGCTGATGACAATTCTTGAACAGATGTTAGAAGGTACTGGTTCCGTAGCAATTTTAGGACATATACGTCCTGATGGGGACTGCCTTGGCTCTACCTTGGGACTGTATAACTATCTCCGGCTTAATTATCCGGCTGTCCGCGCAGCCGTTTACCTGGAGGAAGCCTCAGGCAAATTCGGCTATCTCCGGGGCTTTGAGGAAATCCGCCACCAGGCGGACGAAGAGGCCGTGGACCTCTGTGTCTGCCTGGACTGCGGTGACCTTGGAAGGCTGGGGGGATTTGCCTGCATCCTGGAATCAGCAGGCAAAAGCCTGTGCCTGGACCATCATGTGACCAACACACGTTTTGCGGACACCAATCTGGTGGAAGACGGTGCAAGCTCAACCTGTGAGGTCCTTTATGGCCAGCTGGACAGCCAGAAGATTGACAGGACGGTTGCTGAATGCCTGTACACAGGAATCATCCACGACACAGGCGTGTTCAAATACTCCTGTACCTCCGCCAGGACCATGGAGATAGCGGGAAAGCTGATGGCCAAAGGAATTGATTTCGGCTCCATCATTGATAACAGCTTTTATAAAAAAACATATATCCAGAACCAGATCCTGGGAAGGGCCCTGCTGGAAAGCGTTACATTTTTTGACGGCCGCTGCATATTCAGTGCAATCCGCCAGAACGAGATGGATTTTTACGGTGTGGACAGCAAGGATATGGATGGGATCATCGACCAGCTGCGGCTGACGGAGGGCGTGGAGGTGGCTATTTTCCTTTACCAGTCAGGCGCACAGGAATTCAAGGTCAGCATGCGCTCACAGAGCCATGTGGACGTGAGCAGGATTGCTGCCTTCTTCGGCGGCGGCGGCCATGTAAGGGCGGCCGGATGCACCATGTCGGGAAGCATCCATGATGTAATCAATAACCTGTCCCAGCACATAGCCAGGCAGCTGGATTTATAAGAAGGCGGCGTGGACAGGATAAAAGGACTGAGACTATGTACCATGGAATCATGAATGTATATAAGGAGCCGGGCTATACCTCCCACGATGTGGTAGCCCGGCTCAGAGGAATTTTAAAGCAGAAAAAAGTCGGACATACCGGAACCCTGGACCCTGCGGCCGAGGGTGTGCTTCCCGTATGCCTTGGCATGGGCACCAGGCTCTGCGACATGCTGACGGACCGTACCAAGACATATGAGGCAGTCCTGCTGCTGGGGATGACCACCGACACACAGGATACGACGGGACAGGTCCTGGATGACCGGCATCAGGCGGCCATGGGACTTGATGAAGTGGCCGTGACAGAAGCCGTGCTGGGATTTAAGGGGGATTATGACCAGATTCCTCCCATGTATTCAGCGCTTAAGGTGGATGGGAAAAAGCTGTATGAGCTTGCCAGGGCAGGAAAGGAAGTGGAACGCCAGGCCAGACGGGTCCAGATCCTCGAAATCCGTGTGGACAGGGTGGAACTTCCCAGGGTCTGGATGACCGTTACCTGTTCCAAGGGGACTTACATAAGGACCCTGTGCCATGACATCGGAGGGAAGCTGGGCTGCGGCGGGTGCATGGAACATCTGACACGCACCAGGGTGGACCGTTTTGACATAAAAGACAGCCTCCGGCTGGATGAGATAGAAACGATAAGGGATGAGGGCAGGCTGGATACATGCATCCTTCCGGTGGAAACAGCCCTTGAGGGCTATGCCGTGCTGAAGGCTCTGCCGGAGGCGGACGCCTTCCTTTATAATGGCAATCCCTGCTTTAAAGGCCAGCTGGATGCCGGGGACGGCTGCCTTGACGGGCTGGAGGACGGCCTGAGATTCAGGATGTATGACAGCAAGGGACATTTTGTGGGTGTGTATGAGTATCAGGACGGCAAACACTGGTGGAAGCCGTGGAAAATGTTCCTGGCTGCCCCGGAGCGTACCTGATACCATCATGTTTGACACCATACTGAAGGAAAATGAGGAATAGCAGGATGAGGTATATAACAGACACCACGGAATTTCAGATAGAGGAGCCAACCATTGTCACCCTGGGTAAGTTTGACGGAAGGCACAGGGGGCATCAGAAGCTTTTGCGCACCATGAAGGAACTGAAGCAGGAGCTGGGCTATCCCACGGCCATCTTTACATTCAGCATCGCGCCCCTGACCCAGATGTCCGGCCAGCCCCAGACCGTGATAACCACCAACATGGAGCGGCGCGCCAATATGGAACGGATGGGGATTGATTATCTGGTGGAATATCCGTTTAATGAAGAAATCCGCCGCATGATGCCTGAGGATTTCGTGAAGGATATACTGGCGGGCCGCATGGGCGCCAGGGAGATCGTGGTTGGGCCGGACTGCAGCTTTGGCTATCAGGGCGCGGGCAATGCAGAACTCCTGAAACACATGGAAAAGGAGCTGGGATACCATCTCCATGTGATTGAAAAGGAAAAAGACCATATGCGCGATATCAGCAGCACCTATATAAGGGAAGAGCTGGAGAAGGGAAATGTGGAAAAGGCCAATGCGCTGCTGGGGGAGCCTTATTCCATACATGGGAAAGTAGTCCACGGCAACCACATCGGTTCCAGCATCCTGGGATTTCCCACCGCCAACTTAGAACCGCCTGCCATCAAGCGCCTTCCCCGGTTCGGGGTTTATGTATCCAGGGTCCTGGTGGACAATGTCTATTACCGCGGGGTCACCAACATAGGGAAGAAGCCGACGGTAGAGGGGCAGTATCCTGTGGGGGTGGAGACTTATATCTTTGACCTGGACAGGGATATATACGGGGATACCATCGAGGTCCAGCTCCTGGCCTTTGACCGGCCGGAACAGAAGTTTGCATCCCTGGAAGAGCTGAAGCATAGGATTGAGATGGACAAGGAGTTTGCGGCAGGGTATTTTGAGAGGCACCCGGAGATTGAGGTGGCGGGACGCTAGGAAGAGGGCGGAAGGAAACCGCTGGAATGAAAATAGGCCAAAAGAAACCGGTCAAATGAAAACATATGGCCGGAATGAAATTACCGGTTTACATTTGTCCGCGATCGTGTTATACTGAGTCGGCATGAGATTACGCCGATGCCCGGTTAACTGGTTACTCCAGCCATTTGCCTGGTTTGCGGTGAGACTAATTATTTTAAGGAGGAACTACCATGATTTCCAAGGAAAAGAAAGCACAGATCATTGCAGAGTATGGCCGTAAGCCTGGTGACACAGGTTCACCTGAGGTTCAGATCGCTATCCTGACAGAAAGGATTACCGAACTGACCGAACATTTAAAGCAGAATCCTAAGGATCATCATTCCAGAAGAGGTCTTCTGATGATGGTTGGACAGAGAAGGGGTCTTCTGGATTACCTGAAGAAAACGGATCTGGAAGGATATCGTGCATTAATCGAGAAGCTTGGTATCAGAAAGTAATTCTGAAGATTAGGGTGGAGGGGACTCCACCCTATATTTGCTTTTCAAACATGGGAGAAGTAATACGGTATGATGCCTTGGTATCTGCGGCATTTTACCGGAATGGGCGGACAGGAGAGATACTCCGAGACCGCTGATGTACCCGCAGGATGGTTAGGACAGATAAAGGTTCCGGCTATTGCCGGTGTCCGGCGGGCAGATCAGTAGTTTCGGCATCTTTTTTGTCTCCGTCATAACATTAATTCATTATTTTTTTAGAAAGAAAAGGAGACACCAGTATGTTTAAAAGTTTTAGTATGGACCTGGCCGGACGCAAGCTGACCGTAGAAATCGGCAGGGTAGCGGCCCAGGCCAATGGCGCAGCATTCATGCATTATGGCGACACCGTGGTTCTTGCAACCGCCACAGCATCCTCAAAGCCAAGGGAGGGCATTGATTTCTTCCCCCTGAGCGTGGAATATGAGGAGAAGTTATATTCTGTGGGCAAGATTCCCGGAGGTTTCAATAAGAGGGAAGGAAAGGCATCCGAGAACGCCGTCCTTACCTGCCGTGTCATTGACCGTCCCATGCGCCCCCTGTTTCCGAAGGATTACCGCAATGACGTGACCCTGGACAACATCGTGATGTCCGTTGACCCGGACTGCAGCCCTGAGCTGACAGCCATGCTGGGTTCTGCCATTGCAACCAGCATTTCCGATATCCCGTTTGCAGGACCATGTGCAACCACACAGGTCGGCCTTGTGGACGGTGAGTTCGTCATCAACCCCACGGCTGCCCAGAAGCAGGTATCCGACATGGCCCTGACCGTTGCCTCCACCAGGGAGAAGGTCATCATGATTGAGGCTGGCGCCAACGAAGTGCCGGAGCAGAAGATGATTGACGCCATTTTCAAGGCACATGAGGTGAACCAGGAAATCATCAGATTCATCGACACCATTGTTGCTGAGTGCGGCAAGGAAAAGCATTCCTATGAAAGCTGTGCGGTTCCGGAAGAACTGTTTGCGGCAATCAGGGAGATTGTTCCTCCGGTAGAGATGGAGACTGCTGTATTTACAGATGACAAGCAGACCAGGGAGAAGAACATTGCTGAAATCACAGCCCGTCTGGAGGAGGCATTTGCTGGGAACGAAGAGTGGCTGGCAGTCCTGGGCGAAGCTGTTTACCAGTATCAGAAGAAGACGGTCCGCAAGATGATCCTTAAGGACCACAAGCGTCCTGACGGCCGTGCCATTGATGAAATCCGCCACCTGGCCGCAGAGATTGACCTTCTGCCAAGGGTACATGGTTCAGGCATGTTTACCCGCGGACAGACCCAGATCCTCAACGCCTGCACACTGGCGCCTCTTTCTGAAGCCCAGAGGATTGACGGACTGGATGAGAATGAAACCAGCAAACGCTACATGCACCATTATAATTTCCCATCCTTCTCAGTTGGCGAGACAAAGCCAAGCAGGGGACCGGGACGCCGCGAAATCGGCCATGGCGCGCTGGCGGAACGGGCGCTGATCCCGGTGCTGCCAAGCGCGGAAGAATTCCCATATGCAATCCGTACCGTATCCGAGACAATGGAATCCAACGGTTCCACATCCCAGGCAAGTATCTGTGCCTCTACCCTGTCCCTGATGGCGGCCGGCGTTCCCATCAAAGAGATGGTGGCCGGTATCTCCTGCGGCCTGGTAACCGGTGACACGGATGACGATTATCTTGTGCTGACCGATATCCAGGGCCTGGAAGATTTCTTCGGCGACATGGACTTTAAGGTGGGCGGTACAAAGAACGGTATCACTGCCATCCAGATGGACATTAAGATCCACGGTCTTACAAGACCTATCATAGAAGAGGCGATAACCAGGACAAGGGAAGCCAGGATGCACATCCTGGACGACGTGATGAAGCCTGTCATCTCCGAGCCAAGGAAGCATTTAAGCCCGTATGCCCCGAAGATCAAGCAGATTACCATTGATCCACAGAAGATTGGCGATGTGGTAGGAAAGCAGGGCAAGGTCATCAATAAGATCATTGAAGAAACCGGTGTCAAGATTGACATTACCGATGATGGTTCCGTGAACGTATGCGGTACCGATGAGGCCATGATTGACAGGGCAATCACCATCATTACCGGAATCGTTACGGATATAGAAGCCGGCATGGTATTCGAGGGCAAGGTGGTCCGTATCATGAACTTCGGCGCGTTCGTTGAGCTTGCCCCCAACAAGGACGGAATGGTACACATTTCCAAGCTGTCCGATAAGCGTGTGGGTAAGGTAGAGGATGTGGTTAACATTGGCGACGAGGTTACGGTAAAAGTAACCGAGGTTGACAAGATGGGCAGGATTAACCTGACCATGAGGCCAAGCGACCTGGCTGGAAAAAAGGAAGAGGCTAAACCAGAGAACTAATCTCTGATAATAGCAATAAAAAAGAGGAGAAAAAGTAACTATGAAAAACATGAGAACAAAGTTGGCAGTGCTGCTTGCGGCTGTGATGATGGTCTGCAGCATCGCGCTGACAGGATGCCAGAGCAAGCTAGTACCGGCAGACCAGGTAGTAGGAGCGCTGTATGAACTGACTGTTAAGGAAAATGCAGTTCCTGTCAAGGACCTGCTTGGCTTTGCATCTGAGGATGACGTAAGGGCTTCCCTGCTTTCTGATGACTATGAGGATATGTCTGACATGTTCAAGAATGAGTTTTCCGGCATGGGCATCGAGTTTACGGACGATGAGATCAAGGAAATGTCCGACACCATGTCCAAGCTTCTGAATAAGCTGAGCTATACAGCTGAGATCCAGGAAGAGGGCAAGGATGAGACAACGGTTGTCCTTAAGGTAACAGGCTATTCCAGCGATGACATGAATCAGATCATGACCGACCTTATGACCGAAATCCAGACCAATATGGATGAGGAGACCCTGACAGCCCTCATGACAGGGGATGAGGAAGCAACCATGGCCCTGATGCAGGATGTGATCAAGCAGGTAGTTGTGAAGTTTGGCGAAATGGAGCCGACAACAGAAACCACTGACGTTACCGTTAAGTGCGAGAAGATGAAAGTGGAAGTAAGCGGCAAGGAGAAGGTTTCATGGATGCCTTCTGACATGGATAAGTTTGTGGATGATCTGGAGAACGCATCTTTTAAGTAAATCCGTAGCAGGATTCCATCAGATATGCAGTATAACCGGACAGTGCCTGGGTAAAATCAGGCATTGTCTTTTTTTTGCCTTCGTTATATAATGTGTTTTATGAGTCATCACCGGGAATGACAGAGCATTTCCAGGAATAAGGAAAATATAGGAGACTGATAAGAGATGAGCAGAGTAAGGACAAGATATGCACCCAGCCCAACCGGAAGGATGCATGTGGGAAACTTAAGGACGGCATTATATGCTTACCTGATTGCAAAACACGAGGGCGGGGATTTCCTTCTCCGCATTGAGGATACAGACCAGGAGCGCTATGTGGAAGGCGCGGTGGAGATCATCTACCAGACACTTAAGGACACCGGATTAATCCACGACGAGGGCCCGGATAAGGACGGCGGGGTGGGTCCCTATGTCCAGAGTGAACGCCAGGCATCCGGCATTTACCTGGAATATGCAAAGAAGCTGATTGATAAGGGGGAGGCATATTACTGCTTCTGTACCCCTGAGCGCCTTGCATCCCTTAAGGAGACAGTGGGGGGCGAGGAAATCATGGCATATGACAAGCATTGCCTGGGACTGTCCCAGGAGGAAATCAGGGCCAACCTGGAAGCGGGCCTGCCCTATGTCATCCGCCAGAACAACCCCACCACGGGAACCACCACCTTTAACGATGAGATTTACGGCGATATCACGGTGGATAACTCTGAGCTGGACGACATGGTGCTGATTAAGTCGGACGGATACCCCACCTACAATTTTGCCAATGTGGTGGACGACCATCTGATGGGAATAACCCATGTGGTAAGGGGCAATGAATATCTGTCCTCCTCGCCCAAGTACAACCGGCTTTACCAGGCATTTGGCTGGGAGGTCCCGGTTTACGTACATTGTCCGCTGATTACGGACGAGCAGCACCACAAGCTGAGCAAGAGGAGCGGCCATTCCTCCTTTGAGGACCTGCTGGAACAGGGCTTCCTGTCAGAGGCAGTGGTTAACTATGTGGCCCTTCTTGGATGGTCGCCCGAGGACAACCGGGAAATCTTTTCCCTGGAGGAGATGGTGAAGGAATTCGACTATCACCGTATGAGCAAGTCCCCGGCTGTATTTGACATGACAAAGCTTAAGTGGATGAATGGCGAGTATATAAAGGCCATGGATTTTGAGAAGTTTTACGGGATGGCGGAGCCGTACATCAGGTCCGTGATCAAAAAGGACCTGGACCTTAGAAAGATAGCAGCCATGGTCAAGACAAGGATTGAAGTATTCCCTGACATTGCGGCACATATTGACTTCTTTGAGGAACTGCCGGAGTACGATGCTGCCATGTACACCCACAAGAAGATGAAGACCAACAGTGAGACCTCCCTGAAGGTGCTTACGGACCTGCTTCCTGTTTTGGAGGCCCAGGAGGATTACAGCAATGATGCCCTTTACGCTGTCCTATCCAGGTATGTGGAGGAGAACGGCGTCAAGACAGGCTATGTCATGTGGCCAATCCGCACCGCTGTTTCCGGCAGGCAGATGACACCGGCCGGGGCCACGGAAATCATGGAGGTACTTGGCAAAGAGGAGTCCCTGTCAAGACTGAGGGCAGGCATAAAGAAAATCAGCGATGGCATTTAACGATACACAGAAAAAAGCAATCCGGCACAGGCAGGGCCCTATGCTGGTTCTGGCAGGACCCGGTTCAGGCAAAACCACAGTCATTACCAACCGGGTCCGTTATCTTACGGAGCAAGCCGGAGTTGACCCGTCCCATATCCTGGTGATAACATTTACCAGGGCGGCGGCCAGGGAGATGAAGGAGCGGTATGAACAGATGACCCAGGCAGGATGCGGCAGGGTTTCCTTCGGAACCTTCCATTCTGTCTTTTTTCTGATTCTTAAACTTGCCTACCGTTACCAGGCGTCCAATATTGTAAGGGAAGAGCAGAGGATACAGTTCATAAAGGCACAGTTAGGTGACTGCGGCCTGGAGGTGGAGGATGAGGGGGAATTCATATCCTCCATCCTCAGCGAGATCAGCATGGTCAAGGGAGAGATGATGGACCTGGACCATTATTACGCAAAAAACTGCCCAGAGGAAGTATTCAAGCAGCTGTACAGCGGATACGAGGAACAGCTGAGGCGGCACAGGCTTCTGGATTTTGATGATATGCTGGTCATGTGCCACCAGCTTTTTACGGAGAGGCAGGATATCCTTTCTGCATGGCAGGACAAATACCAGTACATACTAATCGATGAATTCCAGGATATTAACCGGATCCAGTACGAGATCGTGAAAATGCTGGCCCTGCCTGAGAACAACCTGTTCATTGTGGGTGACGATGACCAGTCCATATACCGCTTCAGGGGCGCCAGGCCCGAACTCATGCTGGGATTCGAGCGGGATTACCCGGATGCCAGACGGCTTCTTCTGGACACCAATTACCGTTCCAGCCGCCAGATCGTGGAGGCGGCCGGCAGACTGATTGCCCACAACAGGACACGGTTTGAAAAGGACATAAAGGCAGCCAGGGGGCCGGGGAGGCCCGTCGATATCCGGGAGTGGCCTGAGCCCATGGATGAAAGCCTGGCAATTGCCATGGAGCTGCGGGACTATGCATCCATGGGCATTGCCTACCAGGACATGGCAGTGCTTTTCCGGACGAACATGGGGCCAAGGCTTCTCATAGAAAAGCTGATGGAGTACAATATCCCTTTCAGCATGCGCGACACGGTGCCCAACCTTTATGACCACTGGATCGTGAAGAACGTGCTGTCCTACATTAAGGCTGCGTCAGGGGACCTTGGCAGGGCCAATATCCTTTCCATTATCAACCGTCCCAAGCGTTATGTAAGCCGGGATGCCCTGGAGCACCAGACCGTGGACTGGGAAGCGGTGAAATCCTTTTACCAGGACAAGAGCTGGATGTTAGACAGGATTGAGCAGTTGGAGTATGACCTGCTCATGCTTAAAAGCATGTCCCCTGCAGCGGCCGTGAACTATATCCGAAAGGCCGTGGATTATGATTCATATCTCAGGGAATATGCGGGGGAGCGCAGGATGAAGGTGGAGGAGCTGTTCGAAGTGCTGGACCAGCTTCAGGAGAGCGCAGGAGGATTTAAGACATATGAGGCCTGGTTTGCCCACATGGACGCCTACAGGGAGCAGCTGTTAAAACAGGCCCAGGGAGGAAACGGCCCGGAACAAGGCGTCAGCCTGATGACCATGCACAGCTCCAAGGGCCTTGAATTCAGGGTGGTCTATATCCTGGATGCCAATGAGGGGATAACCCCCCATCACAAGGCCGTGCTGGACCAGGATCTGGAGGAAGAGCGCAGGATGTTCTACGTGGCCATGACAAGGGCAAAGGAGCGGCTTCACGTGTACTATGTAAAAGAGCGGTACCACAAAAAGCAGGAAGTATCGCGGTTTGTTAAGGAGGTGGGACAATGACGGGTCTTATCCATATATATCACGGGGACGGCAAAGGAAAAACCACAGCAGCCGTCGGCAGCGCGGTCCGGGCAGCGGGGCGCGGGAAAAAGGTGCTGATTGCCCGTTTCCTGAAAACAGATGACTCAGGGGAAGTGATGGGCCTGGGCCATGTGCCTGGCATCACCCTGCTTCCCTGCGATGAGAATTTCGGATTTTCCTGGGAAATGTCAGATGTCCAGAGGAAGGCGGCGTCCCTATATTACAATAACCTGTTCCGGATGGCATGGGAAATGGCAGCGGGCCAGGATGGGGCTGACGGGTTTGACATGCTGGTGCTGGATGAGGTCATCGGCGCCTGCGGCCTGGGTTTTGTCCATGAAGATGTGGTGGTTGAGATGCTTCGCGGCAAACCCGGCGGCCTGGAGGTCATCATGACGGGACGGGGACCGTCCGATGAGTTGATGGAATGTGCAGACTATATCACGGAAATGGTCATGCGCAGGCACCCCTTTGAAAAGGGGATATCTGCACGTGAGGGGATTGAATATTAGAGCGAATATTTTCTTGCATTTTTCCAGTGAGTCTGATAGAGTGTAAGAATAGATACACAATTTAAAGAAAGCAGATTAAGAGAGGAATCATAATATGGCAGATGAGAAGAACTTAAACGAGGAAGAGCAGGAGATGACCGTTACCCTCACCCTGGATGATGACACAGAGGTGGAGTGTGTGGTACTGACCATTTTCAATGCAGGGGAGCGTGAATATATTGCCCTTCTCCCGGTTGAAGGCGCTGATTCAGAGGAAGGGGAAGTCTATCTTTACCGCTACAGCGAGACAGAGGACGGGGAACCTGCCCTGGACAACATCGAGGACGATGATGAGTATGAGGCTGTGGCAGATGCCTTTGACGAGCTTTTAGATGCCCAGGAATATGACGAGCTTGTAGGCGAGGATGAATTAGAAGAAGAATAGAGGTCCATACTGATGATATATCAGGCTCCGGGAAGGATTCCGGAGCTTTTTTGATGTTTTTTGTAATTATCATGTCCAAGCTGTGAAACTTGTGTGAAAACATGGAAATCTTCCAGCTTTTTTGTTAAAATAAGTCCTAAGTAAGTGAAGGAGGCTGAGCCATGGATGCGCTTAAGATATTAGTGGTAGACGATGAGGCCAGGATGAGGAAGCTGGTCAGGGATTTCCTGACCAATAAAGGCTTTACCGTAATTGAGGCAGGAGACGGCGAGGAGGCGGTGGATACCTTTTTCGCGCAAAAGGACATTGCGCTGGTACTGCTGGATGTGATGATGCCCAAGATGGACGGGTGGGAGGTGTTAAAGACCATCCGCAAATATTCCCAGGTACCGGTCATCATGCTGACGGCCAGAAGCGAGGAGCGGGACGAGCTTCAGGGATTCTCCTTGGGGGTGGATGAGTATATATCCAAACCCTTCAGCCCCAAAATCCTGGTGGCAAGGGTGGATGCAATCCTGCGCAGGAGCAATGTGGTCTCAACAGAGAATATGAACGTGGGCGGGATCTGCATTGACAAGGCCGCCCATCAGGTAACCATAGACGGCAGGGAGATTGAGCTGAGTTACAAGGAATTCGAACTGCTCAGCTATTTTGTGGAGAACCAGGGCATTGCCCTTTCCCGGGAGAAGATACTGAACAATGTGTGGAATTACGATTATTTCGGGGATGCCCGCACCATTGACACCCATGTGAAGAAGCTGCGCAGCAAGATGGGGGAAAAAGGGGATTATATTAAGACCATATGGGGAATGGGCTATAAATTCGAGGTGAGTGAAGGATGAAACATTCAATCAGGGTGAGATTCACCATTATTTTTATCGGCCTTATGGCAGCGGTGCTCCTTACCCTGTGGGCGGTGAACAGCTTTTTCCTGGAAGGTTTTTATACCAATGAAAAGCTGAAACTGCTGGAAGAAGCATATGAACAGCTGAATGAATTTGTCATTGACAAGGCTGAGGACGGCGAGAACATCATAGACGACCTGCAAAGCCTTTACTCCAAGGACGGGGAGCAGACCGAGGCCAGCCGCATGCTCCGGCTGATGAGCGAGAAGTATAACATCACCATTGCCATTGTGGACAGCATGAATGACAACATGGTGCCCTCCTACCGGGACGGAAGGTTCCTGGCCGACAGGGTGCACCAGTATATACTTGGAAAAAATGAACCCCAGACAGAGACTCTGATTTCCGAAGACAATTATAAGATACAGAAAAGCTATGACAGGCGTTCCCAGGGCTATTACCTGGAAAGCTGGGGTTTTTTTGACGACAACAGGACCATCTTCATCATGTCCATGCCCCTGGCCAGCATCCACGAGAGCGTGGACATCTCCAATAAATTCATGGCCTATGTGGGTCTGGCGGCCCTGGTGTTCGGCAGTATCCTTATGTACGGTACTACGAAAATGGTGGTATCCCCCATCCGTTCCCTGGCAGCCCTTTCGGCGCGGATGTCGGAGCTGGATTTCGAGGCCCGTTACACAGGAAGTTCAGAGGATGAAATCGGCGTCCTGGGCAACAGCATGAACACATTGTCGGAAAAATTAAAGGAAACCATCGGGGAACTGAAGACCGCCAACAATGAACTTCAAAGGGATATAGAAGAGAAAATCCGCATCGACGAGACCAGGAAGGACTTTATCGCCAATGTATCCCACGAGCTGAAGACCCCCATTGCATTGATCCAGGGGTATGCGGAAGGCCTGACCGAAGGCATGGCGGAGGACCCGGAGAGCAGGGATTACTACTGTGACGTCATCATGGACGAGGCCAATAAGATGAACAAGATGGTAAAGCAGCTTCTTACCCTGACAGCCCTTGAATTCGGCAATGACATGCCTGTGATGGAACAGTTTGATATCGTGACCCTGATTAAAGGCATACTCTCATCCGCAGGCATACTCCTCCAGCAGAAAGAGGCTTCCGTTGTATTTGAGCAGGAAGGGCCGGTGTGGGTATGGGCAGATGAATTTAAGATAGAAGAGGTCATCACCAATTACCTGAATAATGCAATGAACCATCTGGAAGGGGAAAAACGGATAGAAATCCGTCTGGAAAATAGTGGAAACGAAGTCAGGGTTACCGTTTTCAACACCGGACGGCATATTCCGCAGGAGGATATCGGGGATCTCTGGACTAAGTTCTATAAGGTAGATAAGGCAAGGACCAGGGAATACGGCGGCAGCGGCATTGGGCTGTCCATTGTCAAGGCAATCATGGATTCCCACAATAAGGCCTGCGGCGTTGAAAATGTAGACGGAGGAGTGGAATTCTGGTTTACCTTGGACAGCGGGATGTAGGCCGATGAGGGGACAATTACCCGCATTGTACCGTGCATATTGTTTCGACCTGTTGATTTATAGTTGACAAAAAATGTGCATATGCTACAATTAATAGGTACCTATTGTCCCCTTTTAAAATTAGATTTTGGAGGTTTGTTATGAAGAAGTATCTTAGCATTCTGCTTGCAGCAGCCGTTGTTACGGGACTTGCTGGCTGCGGCGGATCCAACACCGGCACTACCCAGGCACCTGCCACCCAGGCTACCGAGTCCAAGGCACCCGATGCACAGGCCGACACACAGGCAGATGATGCAGAGGAGACCGAGGCATCAGACGCCGGCGATTTCCACATCGGTATCGTCACTGGTTCTGTGTCACAGTCCGAGGACGACAGACGTGGCGCCGAGGCGTTCCAGGCCATGTATGGCGAGGATATGGTTAAACTGGCCATCTATCCTGACAACTTTACAGAGGAACTTGAAACAACCATTCAGACGATTGTTAACCTTTCCGATGATCCTCAGATGAAGGCAATCATCGTTAACCAGTCTGTTCCGGGCACAACCGAAGCTTTCCGTAAGATTAAAGAAAGCCGCCCCGACATCATCTGTATCGCAGGTGAGGGCCATGAGGACCTGCCGGAGATTGGAAGCGCTGCCGACCTGGTCTGCAACAACGACTTCGTTGCGCGTGGTTACCTGATCATCCGTACCGCCCATGAGCTGGGCTGCGACACATTTGTACATATTTCCTTCCCGCGTCATATGGCATATGAGACCATGAGCCGCCGTGTGGCTGTCATGAAGGAAGCCTGCAAGGAATTTGGCATGGAGTTCGTCCTTGAGACTGCCCCAGACCCAACCTCTGACGTCGGCGTTGCCGGTGCACAGGCATACATCCTTGAGAAGGTTCCGGAGTGGGTTGAGAAGTACGGCAAGAACGCTGCCTACTTCTGTACCAACGATGCACATACCGAGCCACTGCTTAAGCAGCTGATGGAATACGGCGGCTACTTCATTGAGGCTGACCTTCCTTCACCGCTGATGGGTTATCCTGGCGCACTGGGTATCGACTTAACTGCTGAGGCAGGAGACTTTGATAAGATCCTTGCCAAGGTTGAATCCACCATCGTTGAAAGAGGTGGCGCTGACCACTTCGGTACATGGGCTTATTCCTATGGCTACACAACATCTGCAGGTCTTGCACAGCACGCCCTGAACGTCCTTAATGGCGAGAGCGAGCTGGATGATATCGATGATATTGCCAAGGCTTATCAGGTATTCTCTCCAAAGGCTGAGTGGAATGGTTCCAACTACACCAACGTGGAAACCGGCGTTAAGTTAGACAACGTTTTCCTGGTATATCAGGATACCTACATCATGGGTGATCCCGGACATTTCATGGGCTCTACACAGATTGAGGTTCCAGAGAAATACTTCACCATTAAGTAAGACGCTTTATAATACTAAATTTGGACAACAGTGGGGGGAGTTCACTCTCCTCCTACTGTTTTTAAGTGGGGCATAACGATGATAAATGACAACACTCCCTTGTTGGAGATGCGGAATATCAAAAAGGATTTCTTTGGAAACCAGGTCCTTACGGATATCAACTTCACACTGAAAGCAGGTGAGGTGCTGGGCCTTGTAGGCGAGAACGGAGCTGGCAAGAGTACGCTGATGAAGCTCCTTTTCGGTATGGATGTGATCAGGGAAACCGGCGGATATGGCGGAGACGTCCTGATTAACGGTGAGAAAGTTAATTTCTCCACACCGTTTGATGCGCTGAATGCGGGAATTGGCATGGTTCACCAGGAATTTTCCTTAATCCCGGGTTTTACAGCCACGGAAAATATCCTGTTAAACCGTGAACCGATGAAGAAGAATATAATTTCAGAAGTTTTTGGAGATAGATTAAATACCCTGGACTATAAGGAGATGGCCGGACGTTCTGCACAGGCCATTGATAAAATGGGCGTAAAGATTGATGCGGATATGGTCATCAGTGACATGCCGGTAGGGCATAAGCAGTTCACTGAGATTGCCCGTGAGCTCAGCAAGGAACAGCTGAAGCTGCTGATTCTTGATGAACCTACGGCCGTATTGACTGAGAAAGAGGCAGAGGCCCTGTTAGATTCAATCCGCGGCATGTCCGCCAAAGGCATTGCCGTGATTTTCATCACCCATCGCCTGCATGAGATCCTGACCGTATGCGATACGGTTGTAATCATGCGTGATGGTTATGTTGTAAAGGATGTGCCGTCCAAGGAAACGGATGTGGCGGACATTACCAAGTGGATGGTGGGCAGGAACATCCAGTCCAGTGAAAGGGCCGACATCAGGATTAACCCGGATGCCCGGACCATCATGTCCATCCGCAATCTCTGGGTTGACATGCCCGGTGAGACCGTGCGCAACGTCAATCTGGACATCAAGGAAGGCGAGATCCTTGGAATCGGCGGTCTGGCTGGACAGGGAAAGCTGGGCATTCCCAATGGAGTCATGGGACTCTACGAAGCAGGCGGCTCAGTGGAATTCGATGGACATGCCATTCCCCTTAACAATCCCAGGAAGTGCCTGGATTCATCCCTTGCCTTTGTTTCCGAGGACAGAAGGGACGTGGGCCTGCTGCTGGACGAAACACTTGAGTGGAACATTGCTTTTTCCGCCATGCAGATTCAGGACAAATTCCTTAAGAACTATCTGGGCGGCCTGATTAAATGGAGGGATGAGAAAGCCATCCATGAAGTGACCCAGAAGTACATCGACGAACTCATGATTAAATGTACCAGTTCCCTGCAAAAGGCCAAGGAACTTTCCGGCGGTAACCAGCAGAAGGTGTGCCTGGCCAAGGCATTTGCCCTTGAACCTAAATTCCTGTTTGTTTCCGAACCCACGAGAGGTATCGACGTCGGTGCGAAATCGCTGGTTCTGGACGCCCTGAAGAAGTTCAACAAGGAACACGGTGTCACGGTGGTCATGATTTCGTCCGAGCTTGAAGAACTGCGGACAACCTGTGACCGCATTGCGATTGTTTCGGGCGGTAAGATTGCTGGAATCCTGCCGGCGACCGAATCTTCAGAAGAATTCGGCCTGCTCATGGTCAGCCAGGTTAAATAAGGGGGAGACAGCATGGGAAAAAATGAAAATATGACAACAACTCTTGGCTATAAGTCAAAAATCAAGGAATTGGTGAATGATTTTGGCCTGCCAAGATTAATCATCGCCGGGTTCCTTCTGGCGCTCTTCATTCTGGCACCGCTGGTTGGGGCAGA
The DNA here is from genome assembly GCF_022440595.1 of Enterocloster sp. OA13. Classification (NCBI taxonomy): domain Bacteria; kingdom Bacillati; phylum Bacillota; class Clostridia; order Lachnospirales; family Lachnospiraceae; genus Enterocloster; species Enterocloster sp. OA13. The sequence continues at coordinate 1,299,122 of NZ_JAKNTF010000001.1, forward strand.
CCTTCCTACCCAGATAACCAACACGATTAACCGTTTCAGCTGGAATGCAGTACTGGTTCTGGCCATGGTGCCCATGGTGCATTCAGGCTGCGGCCTTAACTTCGGCCTTCCGCTTGGCATTATCTCAGGCCTTCTGGGCGCGACCATGTCCATCCAGTTCGGCTTTACCGGGCCTATGAGCTTTGTTATGGCTATTTTAATTGCAACGCCCTTCGCACTGGTGTTTGGCTGTGGCTATGGCTGGCTGTTAAACAAGATTAAAGGCGGGGAGATGATGATTGCCACATATGTGGGCTTTTCGTCAGTTTCCTTTATGTGTATGATGTGGCTTTTGCTGCCCTACAGCAGCCCGACCATGGTCTGGGGCCTGTCAGGCAAGGGACTCCGTACCACCATCTCACTGGAGGGCTTTTATGACAAGGTCCTGGCTAACTTCCTGCAGATTAATATCGGGCATTTTTCCATACCGGTGGGCAGCCTTCTGTTCTTCGCCGTGCTTGCCTTCCTGATGTGGGCGTTTCTTCACACAAAGACCGGCACTGCCATGACCGCGGTAGGGTCAAACCCGGATTTTGCAAGGGCATCCGGTATCAACATTGACAAGATGAGAATGCTTTCGGTTATCATGTCCACTTGGCTTGCCGCGGTTGGCATCCTGATGTATGAGCAGGGATTCGGTTTTATCCAGCTCTACACGGCGCCGTTTTTTATGGCGCTCCCGGCGGTGTCCGCTATCCTGATTGGAGGCGCTTCGGTCAATAAGGCGTCCATTACCAATGTAATCATCGGTACGTTCCTGTTCCAGGGAATGGTAACCATGACCCCAACGGTAATGAATTCCATGATTCATATGGATATGAGCGAGGTTATCCGTATCGTTGTTTCCAACGGTATGATTCTCTATGCTTTGACCAGAAAGACGGAGGCATCAAAATGAAAGAAAAGAATAAAAAAATTGAAGGCAACCGCATACTGGAATTTGCCGGGAATAATTCTGTGCCAATCATGTTTGTCATCATCTGTGCCGTCTGCATTCCGGTGTCCGGCTTTTCGCCGGGTTATCTGCTGAACGAAATCATGACCAGACTGGGCAGGAACGCGTTTTTGATTCTTAGCCTCTTGATTCCAATCATGGCTGGCATGGGCTTGAATTTCGGTATGACACTGGGGGCCATGGCTGGGCAGATTGGCCTGATTTTTGCGGCCGACTGGCAGATATGGGGAATCCCGGGAATGGTTCTTGCGATGATTATCTCAATTCCGATTTCCATCCTGCTAGGCATCTTCTGTGGAAAGATGCTTAATATGGCAAAGGGCAGGGAGATGATCACCAGCTATATCATCAGCTTTTTCATGAATGGTATCTATCAGATGGTAGTGCTGTACATGATGGGGCCGGTCATCCCGATTATCCATTCTTCCATCAAACTGCCCAGAGGCTATGGAGTCCGCAATACGGTCAGCCTCCTGCACATGAGGCAGTCCTTGGATAACCTGTTGGCGATTCACATCGGCGGAGTTAAGATTCCGGTTCTGACTTTGATTGTCATCGGTCTGATGTGCCTGTTCATTGTGTGGTTCAGGAAGACGAAACTGGGCCAAGATATGCGCGCTGTGGGCCAGGATATGGACGTGGCCGGAGACGCCGGCATCAAGGTGGAGCGGACCAGAATCATTGCCATCGTGATGTCAACGGTCTGCGCCGGCATCGGTATGGTCATTTATCTGCAGAATATGGGCAATATTTCTACCTACAGTTCACACACGCAGATTGGTATGTTCTGTATCGCGGCTCTGCTGGTCGGCGGGGCTTCTGTTGACAGGGCATCTATCGGCAACGTGTTCCTGGGCGTCATCCTGTTCCATCTGATGTTCATCGTGGCACCGTCGACGGGTGCGAAGATTACAGGCGACTCCATGATTGGAGAGTATTTCCGTGTGTTCATCTCCTATGGCGTCATCACGCTTGCTCTTATCATGTATGAGACTAAAAAGCGGAGAGCAAAAAGCAAAGCCGGTCAGGTACTTAAGCTTGCACAGGGTGAGGAGGAAGAAAATTGAAGATGAAACGAACCTTTCTGTTCCGGGCGGGAGCAATTCTGCTGCTGCTCATCATAGCAGGCATCATGATGGTCATTGGCCGTGGCCATACCGTGTATATCGACAATAAGTCCCTTGATTACAATGGACAGACTTATTCCACTCCTTATAAGGTGGTGGTGTTCGTGGACGGCGAACAGGTAGCGAAACTCCGTGATAAAGAAAGAGGTATGGCAACCTGTATCGGTCAGAAGTTCAACATGACTCTTGAGATTACACAGGAAAAAGGCGGCAGCGAGGAAACCGTTAACGTGGCGCTGAACCTGCCGCATCACATGGATGGCATTGCCATTAACCTGCCGGCGTATCTGGCGGGACTTCCCGAAGATGCATATCTTTCCGAATTCCAGATTGCGGTGGAAGAAACGGAAGAGCCGAGCGAGGAAGCGCCTATAGACGGCGCGGTGGATGAGTTTGATTTAGGAGATATTTAAATCCAGTACCGTTAATTTTATGATGCAGCCATGGATGGAAACATGGCTGCATTTTTATATAGCAAGCGTTGCAGGGACGAAAAGCGGGGGGTACCCCGTGGATGCAGGTGTGGATGATATAGAAAACGTGTATGGGATATTTGATAAGCATGTTCAGGACATGCGGGAAGCATAAGTGTTATATGAATAGAAGAGGGGCATGAGGCTTACGTCGAATGGAAGAAATGCGAATTGTTAAGATAATTAAAAAAAGTTAAAAAAGTTGTTGACAATTGTCGAAGCATCTGGTAAGATATCTCTTGCGCTGCGGTGAGAGCCACAACGCAGGAACACAGAAAAGAAAAAAGTTAAAAAAGTTGTTGACAAACACAAGCAACTGTGATAAGATATAAAAGTTGCTGCTGAACAAGCCGACAACACAGAGAACCTTGATAATTGAAGATTGAACAGTATGTAAAACCCTGAAAATTCTAAAAACAGAAGGCCTGGTTTGGGCCTTTGGATTTGAGAAAATTCAGAACAAAACCAAGTAATGAAGGTTAAAGATAACTAGCCAAGCTAAGTAGTCTGAAACCAAGGAACACTCTTTATGGGGGTGTCCGCAAACGTAACGGTCCTGAGAGACGGACCGCAACTAATGCGGACTAAGTTTTCACGTAACACTCGTGGAAGACCTCGTGTAAGTGAAAAACTTATAATTTGAGAGTTTGATCCTGGCTCAGGATGAACGCTGGCGGCGTGCCTAACACATGCAAGTCGAACGAAGCATCCCATAGGAAGTTTTCGGATGGAATATGGGATGACTGAGTGGCGGACGGGTGAGTAACGCGTGGATAACCTGCCTCACACTGGGGGATAACAGTTAGAAATGGCTGCTAATACCGCATAAGCGCACAGTACCGCATGGTACGGTGTGAAAAACCCAGGTGGTGTGAGATGGATCCGCGTCTGATTAGCCAGTTGGCGGGGTAACGGCCCACCAAAGCGACGATCAGTAGCCGACCTGAGAGGGTGACCGGCCACATTGGGACTGAGACACGGCCCAAACTCCTACGGGAGGCAGCAGTGGGGAATATTGCACAATGGGCGAAAGCCTGATGCAGCGACGCCGCGTGAGTGAAGAAGTATCTCGGTATGTAAAGCTCTATCAGCAGGGAAGAAAATGACGGTACCTGACTAAGAAGCCCCGGCTAACTACGTGCCAGCAGCCGCGGTAATACGTAGGGGGCAAGCGTTATCCGGATTTACTGGGTGTAAAGGGAGCGTAGACGGCGATGCAAGTCTGAAGTGAAAGCCCGGGGCTCAACCCCGGGACTGCTTTGGAAACTGTGTGGCTGGAGTGCAGGAGAGGTAAGTGGAATTCCTAGTGTAGCGGTGAAATGCGTAGATATTAGGAGGAACACCAGTGGCGAAGGCGGCTTACTGGACTGTAACTGACGTTGAGGCTCGAAAGCGTGGGGAGCAAACAGGATTAGATACCCTGGTAGTCCACGCCGTAAACGATGAATGCTAGGTGTCGGGGGGCAAAGCCCTTCGGTGCCGCCGCTAACGCAATAAGCATTCCACCTGGGGAGTACGTTCGCAAGAATGAAACTCAAAGGAATTGACGGGGACCCGCACAAGCGGTGGAGCATGTGGTTTAATTCGAAGCAACGCGAAGAACCTTACCAAGTCTTGACATCCCCCTGACCGGACAGTAACGTGTCCCTTCCTTCGGGACAGGGGAGACAGGTGGTGCATGGTTGTCGTCAGCTCGTGTCGTGAGATGTTGGGTTAAGTCCCGCAACGAGCGCAACCCTTATCCTTAGTAGCCAGCATTTCGGGTGGGCACTCTAGGGAGACTGCCAGGGATAACCTGGAGGAAGGTGGGGATGACGTCAAATCATCATGCCCCTTATGATTTGGGCTACACACGTGCTACAATGGCGTAAACAAAGGGAGGCAGCCCTGCGAAGGTGAGCAAATCCCAAAAATAACGTCCCAGTTCGGACTGTAGTCTGCAACCCGACTACACGAAGCTGGAATCGCTAGTAATCGCGGATCAGAATGCCGCGGTGAATACGTTCCCGGGTCTTGTACACACCGCCCGTCACACCATGGGAGTCAGCAACGCCCGAAGTCAGTGACCCAACCGGAAGGAGGGAGCTGCCGAAGGCGGGGCAGGTAACTGGGGTGAAGTCGTAACAAGGTAGCCGTATCGGAAGGTGCGGCTGGATCACCTCCTTTCTAAGGAAGAAGAAGTAAGGGTTTTATATACTGTCCAGTTTTCTGATTATCAAGCAATTGAATAAGGAAGACGAAAGATTTCTGGTGCCGATGCGCTTAGGGGACACACCCGTTCCCATCCCGAACACGATGGTTAAGACCTAAGCGGCCGATGGTACTATGCTGGAGACGGCATGGGAGAGCAGGTGGGTGCCAGATTACCGTGGGGGTGTAGCTCAGTTGGGAGAGCACCTGCCTTGCAAGCAGGGGGTCAAGAGTTCGAATCTCTCCATCTCCATTCGGGATTGTCCTAACAGGACGGTCCCCATACGTACCTTGAAAACCGCATATTGAAAAAATGAATTGAGTATCCTAAGAAATTAGGATAAACAAGACATCCGAGGCCATACAAGCGATTGTATGGAAAGAAACAAACTTGTGAACGCGAAAGCGTTCAAGAAGAACCTAGAACCAAAGGGCCCAACGCTATGGGCCTTGACGGAAACCCGCACCCGCAGGTGGAAGTCATCTTGGTTAAGCTGATAAGAGCGCAGGGTGGATGCCTTGGCACTAAGAGCCGATGAAAGACGTGATAAGCTGCGAAAAGCTTCGGGGAGGAGCAAATATCCTTTGATCCGGAGGTATCTGAATGGGGAAACCTGGCTGAGCAACCCTCAGTCGTCGTATGGTGAATACATAGCCATACGTCGGGAACCCGGTGAACTGAAACATCTAAGTAACCGGAGGAAGAGAAAGAAACATCGATTCCCAGAGTAGCGGCGAGCGAAATGGGAGGAGCCCAAACCAGCGTGCGTGCATGCTGGGGTTATGGACCGCATAAGTGAGCCGATCTGTTAATGGAACTGCCTGGGAAGGCAGGCCACAGAGGGTGAGAGCCCCGTACATGAAAACAGTAGGCAGCGGCGGTATCCAGAGTACCACGAGACACGAGAAACCTTGTGGGAAGTCGGAGGGACCACCCTCCAAGGCTAAATACTACTTAGTGACCGATAGCGCATAGTACTGTGAAGGAAAGGTGAAAAGGACCCCGGGAGGGGAGTGAAAGAGAACCTGAAACCCTGTGTTTACAAGCTGTGGGAGCACGTTAAGGTGCGACCGCGTACTTTTTGTAGAACGGTCCGGCGAGTTGCCGGTACTGGCAAGGTTAAGCACTTAAGGTGCGGAGCCGAAGGGAGACCGAGTCTTAAATGGGCGTCAAGTCAGTACAGGCAGACCCGAAACCGGGTGACCTATCCATGTCCAGGTTGAAGCGGAAGTAAAATTCCGTGGAGGACCGGATCCACATCCGTTGAAAAGGGTGGGAATGAGGTGTGGATAGGGGAGAAATTCCAATCGAACCCGGAGATAGCTGGTTCTCCTCGAAATAGCTTTAGGGCTAGCCTCGTAACAAGTTTAGCGGAGGTAGAGCACTGAATTCCTAAGGGGGCGTCAAAGCTTACCAAGGGATATCAAACTCCGAATGCCGCATAAATGATGTACGGGAGTCAGACTGCACGAGATAAGTTGGGTAGTCAAAAGGGAAAGAGCCCAGACCTACAGCTAAGGTCCCAAAGTGTGTGTTAAGTGGAAAAGGATGTGGGATTTCAAAGACAACTAGGATGTTGGCTCAGAAGCAGCCACACATTCAAAGAGTGCGTAATAGCTCACTAGTCGAGAGGTCCTGCGCCGAAAATGTCCGGGGCTGAAACACAACACCGAAGCTTAGGAATGTACGTGAGTACATTGGTAGAGGAGCATTCTTAGGACGGCGAAGCGGTACCGATGAGGAGCCGTGGAGTGCTAAGAAGAGAGAATGCCGGAATGAGTAGCGAGATGGAGGTGGGAATCCTCCAGGCCGAATATCCAAGGTTTCCAGAGTAAAGCTGATCTGCTCTGGGTAAGTCGGGGCCTAAGGCGAGGCTGGGAGGCGTAGCCGATGGACAACAGGTTGAGATTCCTGTACCATGCATCATCAGAACTGTGGGGACACAGAAGGACAACACATCCCGGGAATGGGAATACCGGGGCAAGCGTAGTAGGGGTTAAGCTGGCAAATCCGCTTAACAACCCGAAGACGTGACGCGGAACGAACTGAAGTAGTGAAGTGTGTGATTCCGGCTGTCAAGAAAAGCCGCTATCGTGTGATGCATGCCCGTACCGTAAACCGACACAGGTGGATGAGGAGAGAATCCTAAGGCCGGCGGGAGAAGCATTGTTAAGGAACTCGGCAAAATGACCCCGTAACTTCGGGAGAAGGGGTGCCACAGAGATGTGGCCGCAGAGAATAGGCTCAAGCAACTGTTTAGCAAAAACACAGGTCTATGCAAAACCGTAAGGTGAGGTATATGGGCTGACGCCTGCCCGGTGCTGGAAGGTTAAGAGGAGAGGTTAGAGCAATCGAAGCTTTGAATTTAAGCCCCAGTAAACGGCGGCCGTAACTATAACGGTCCTAAGGTAGCGAAATTCCTTGTCGGGTAAGTTCCGACCCGCACGAAAGGCGTAATGATTTGAGCGCTGTCTCAACAATGCACCCGGTGAAATTGAAATACCAGTGAAGATGCTGGTTACCTGCGCCAGGACGGAAAGACCCCATGGAGCTTTACTCCAGCTTGATACTGGGATCCGGTGCTGCATGTACAGGATAGGTGGGAGGCTAAGAGATATGGACGCCAGTCTGTATGGAGCCATTGTTGGGATACCACCCTTGCGGTACTGGGTTTCTAACCTGCGCCCATGACCTGGGCGGGGGACAATGTCAGGTGGGGAGTTTGACTGGGGCGGTCGCCTCCGAAAGGGTATCGGAGGCGCTCAAAGGTTCCCTCAGGATGGTTGGAAACCATCCAAAGAGTGCAAAGGCATAAGGGGGCTTGACTGCGAGACTGACGGGTCGAGCAGGTACGAAAGTAGGACTTAGTGATCCGGTGGTATGAAAGTGGGATTGCCATCGCTCAACGGATAAAAGCTACCCTGGGGATAACAGGCTTATCACTCCCAAGAGTTCACATCGACGGAGTGGTTTGGCACCTCGATGTCGGCTCATCGCATCCTGGGGCTGTAGCAGGTCCCAAGGGTTGGGCTGTTCGCCCATTAAAGCGGTACGCGAGCTGGGTTCAGAACGTCGTGAGACAGTTCGGTCCCTATCCGGCGCGGGCGTAGGAGATCTGAGAGGAGCTGTCCTTAGTACGAGAGGACCGGGATGGACAGACCGCTGGTGTACCTGTTGGCCTACCAGGGCCATGGCAGGGTAGCCAAGTCTGGACGGGATAAACGCTGAAGGCATCTAAGCGTGAAGCCCCCCTCAAGATGAGATTTCCCATGCGAAAGCAGTAAGACCCCTTGAAGACGACGAGGTGGATAGGTTAGAGGTGGAAGTGCAGCAATGTACGGAGCTGACTAATACTAATCGGTCGAGGGCTTAACCAGAAGGTTCAGGGAGAAACAGGAAGTTTGTCAGTTCGGTTTTCAATATGTGGTTTTGAGGGTACGTTAATGTAATTCTCAATTGAATCAGTTTTAAATGCGCGAGTGGCTCAGTGGTGGAGTATCGCCTTGCCAAGGCGAGGGTCGCGGGTTCGAATCCCGTCTCGCGCTTTTTTGATGGCTGGAATTTCCTTGATTTTATAGGGATTTCAGCCTTTTATGTGCTCCAAAATGCTGTAGACAGTTGTATACACCTCTAATCTGGTCAAAGGGAGAAATTTCCAGATTGGAGAAGGTATTTCCCCCTTCTTGGAATTATGGTAAAATAAAAATGGCCATAAACAGACGGTATTGACTGCTTCCGTCAGCTGAATCCATGAGGTGACAATATGAAGAGATTGGAGATTTCCTTTTTTGATACAGATGAAAAAGTCATAGTCGATGAAAATGCACTGGTTATAGCTCTTGATAATAAAACTACACCGGATGGTCTGACAAGGTGTATTATCTTGGAAGCCGACGGGAACCTGCCAAAAAAATTATTGGAACGTCCCTTGATGTTTTATATTTATGATGATGTACCAATCTTAAAATTATATAGGAGTGCATACATTTCTTCTTATCAATGGAAAGCTTAAAGCGTATAGTTAGGTTGGGTAAATACTTTAAATAAGGCCGTCCTGGGCGCCGGCGCATGATTTTGATATCAGCATGACAGCAGGCAGGAAGTTTCCTTTGGGCAGCTTCCTGTCTTGTCATATCTGGAAAATTGTACTATAATAGGCGAAATGGACTGCCCTGTCCCAATGAGGCGCCAGCCAGATGCAGAGGAACATTACCAGATTCACATTACCAGATGCACAGTAACAAAAGGGCTGGCTGCCAAAGCAGGGAAAAGTCACAGAACAGGCAGGTATAGAGGGATGACAGGATTAGGGACAATTGTAAATATCGGGGCAATCCTGGCCGGATGTATGGTTGGGATGCTGCTGAAGGGGGGACTTCCAAAACGCCTTCAGGATACCATCTCCAGCGCGGTGGGGCTGTGCGTGGTGTTTGTGGGGATAACAGGAGGAATAAAGGGCCTGATGACCATGTCCGGCAGCGGCTTTGAGACAAGGGATACCCTTGTGACTGTTGTGTGCATGGTGGCGGGAGCGGCGCTGGGAGAGTGGATTAATATTGAATATAAACTGGAGCAGTTAGGCGGCTGGTGTAAGTCCCGGATTCCGGGGGGCCAGAAGTCAGGGACTTTTACGGAGGCATTTGTCAGCTCATCCCTGCTGTTCTGCGTGGGCGCCATGGCAATCGTGGGCTCACTGGAGGACGGACTCAGTCATAATTACAGTACACTGTTTACAAAAGCAGTGATGGATGGGGTGCTGTCCATTGTATTTACCGCCACCCTGGGGATTGGAACCGTCTTCTCCATCTTTCCGGTAGGGATATACCAGGGCGGTATGACTGCGCTGGCCGGACTGGTGAAGCCGTATCTCACGGACCTGATGATTGTCAGGATGTCCTGTATTGGTTCCATCCTGATTTTCGGGCTGGGGCTGAATCTTGTCCTAGGAAGTAAAATTAAAATCGGCAACCTGCTTCCGGCGGTGTTCCTGCCGTTGATTGCATGTGCCCTTGGTTTTTAGGAATATACGGATATAAAAGGGAGGATGATGGAAATGGAATTTGCAAAGAGAATGGACCGCTTTGGGGAGGGGATCTTTTCAAAGCTGGCTGAGATTAAGAGACAGAAGCTTAAGCGGGGGGAGGAGGTCATTGACCTTAGTATCGGCGCACCCAATATACCGCCCGCGGCCCACATTACAGAGGCGCTCTGTAAGGCTGCGGCCGACCCTAAGAATTATGTGTATGCCATCAGCGACAGGAATGAACTGCTGGATGCTGTTTCCGGCTGGTATATGAAGCGCTATGGGGTCGCCCTGGACCCTGACAGGGAAATCTGTTCCCTGCTGGGCTCACAGGAGGGCCTTGCCCACATTGCGCTGACCATGGTGGACGAAGGGGATATAGTGCTGGTTCCTGACCCCTGCTACCCTGTGTTTGGGGATGGTCCCCAGATAGCAGGCGCTAATCTGTACTACATGCCCCAGAAAAAGGAAAATGGATATATAATCCGCCTGGACGGGATACCTGAGGACGTGGCAGAAAAGGCAAAGCTTATGGTGGTCTCTTATCCGAACAACCCGACCACTGCCATGGCGCCTGATTCATTTTATGAAGAATTGATTGCATTTGCGTCAAAACATGATATCATCGTGCTTCACGACAATGCATACAGTGACCTTGTGTTTGACGGAAGGACCTGCGGCAGTTTCCTGCGTTTCCCAGGTGCCAGGGAGGTTGGGGTGGAGTTTAATTCCCTGTCCAAGACATACGGCCTGGCAGGTGCCAGGATTGGCTTCTGTCTGGGCAATGAAGAGGTGGTGTCCAGAATCAAGCTGTTGAAGTCCAATATGGATTATGGCATGTTCCTTCCTATCCAGGCAGCAGCCATTGCAGCCATAACAGGCGACCAGTCCTGTGTACATACCACGATGAAAGCCTATGAGACGCGCCGTAATATCATGTGCGACGGATTTACGGGGATTGGATGGAAGATGGAGCGGCCCGCAGCAACCATGTTTGTGTGGGCAGGAATTCCGGAGAAGTTTAAGTCCTCAGAGGAGTTTGTGATGGCGCTGGTGGAAAAGGCCGGGGTCATGGTAACTCCCGGCAGCGCCTTTGGCCCGTCCGGCGAAGGTTATGTGCGCCTGGCCCTTGTACAGGATGAGGAAATGCTGAATAAAGCCATCCGGGCCGTGGATGCCAGCGGTATCCTTAAATAAACGTGATAGTGAAGGCTGAAGGAAAATGCAGATGGGTGCATGGGAGCAGCCGGAAGGAGGACGCAGGTGGGTGCATGAGTGAGTCCGGAAGAAAAGGAGTAATGACAGGATGAAGGACAGAAAGACAACGGGCCTGCATGGTAGCGGGAAGACAATGGACCTGCCGGGGCGCGGTAAAACATCGGGCCTGCCGGAACACAGGACAGCGGCAGGTCCGGGACAGCGGGTGGCCCTTATCCTGCTGATTGTATATATATGCTTTATATATGGCAATTCCCTTACGCCTGCCCATATTTCCTCCAGGGAGAGCGGGTTCCTGCTCATGAAGCTTCATGACTTTTTGGAAATGATTGGTTTTGACAGCAGATGGCTTACTGAACATATTGTGAGGAAAAGCGCGCATTTTATAGAGTATACAGGTCTGGGCATCCTTCTTGCCTTTTACTGCAGGACATGGATGCCCAAAGGAATCAGGAAGCCCAGGCTGGCGGCAGAGCTGGCATTCCTTGTGCCCTTTGTGGATGAAACCATCCAGCTGTTTGTGGATGGACGGTCCGGACAGGTGGATGATGTTTGGCTGGATCTGTGCGGAGTGATGTGCGGTCTGGCGTTGACAACGGTACTGGCTTTCATGAGAAAAACAGATAGGGGAAAATTAAAATGAATTATATCATTTGGCTGTCCTATGACGGGACGCGTTATGACGGATGGCAGAAGCAGGGCAATACGGAAAAGACCATCCAGGGAAAACTGGAACGCGTCCTGGAGAAGCTGGATGGGGAACCGGTGGAGGTACGGGGCAGCGGAAGGACGGACGCAGGCGTCCATGCCCGTGGCCAGGTGGCTGATTTCCAGTTAAAGGGAAAGAGGGCGCCGGAAGAGGTAATGGAGTACCTGAACAGGTATCTTCCCGAGGACATAGCTGTGTGGAGGATCCAAACAGCGCCGGAGCGGTTCCACAGCCGCTTAAATGCTGTGAGGAAGACCTACCGCTACCAGATTGAACTGGGACCTAAAAAGGATGTGTTCCGGCGCAGCTATTATTATGGTCTGGGACAGGAACTGGACGTGGCTTCCATGGAAAGGGCCGCAGCATACCTGACAGGTACCAGGGATTTTAAGAGCTTCTGCGGCAATAAAAAGATGAAAAAATCCACGGTACGGACCCTGGAGTCCATACGCTTTGAACGTCTGGAAGATACCAGGCTTCATATATCATTTACGGGAAACGGGTTTTTACAGCAGATGGTGCGTATCCTGACCGGAACCCTGATTGAAGTGGGACAGGGCAGGAGAAAGCCGGAGGACATGAGGTCCATTCTGGAGGCGCTGGACCGGCAGGCCGCCGGGTTTACAGCCCCGCCAGAGGGGCTGTTTCTTGAAAAGGTAGAATATGGGGAACTGATATGACTGATTTTTTGGTAAAACATTTTGTTAAGAACCATGAACAGGTGGAGAAAGACGAGGTCAGGACAGAGTACGGCACCCTTGCAAGCGGGGTGGGAATCTGCTGTAACCTTCTGCTGTTTGCAGCCAAGCTGATCATTGGAATACTGGTGAACAGTATCTCTGTCATGGCAGATGCATTTAATAACCTGTCCGATGCAGCCTCTTCCATTATTGGCTTTATCGGCGTTAAGATGGCGGAAAAGCCGGCTGATGATGACCATCCATTCGGACATGGAAGGATTGAATATATTTCGGCTTTCATTGTGGCCTTCCTGGTCATCCAGGTGGGTTTTTCACTGTTTAAGTCATCAGTGGGAAAGATAATCCACCCTGAGGATATGACCTTTAGATGGATTTCCATTGTCATCCTCCTGCTTTCCGTGGGAGTGAAGCTGTGGCTGTCCATGTTTAATAAGAAGCTGGGGAAAAGAATCAATTCCAAGGTCATGATGGCAACCTCGGCAGATGCAATGGGGGATGTGGCAGCCACATCGGCCACGATTTTTTCCATTGCAGTTTATGGCATCGCCGGTTTGAATGTGGATGGTATCGTGGGAATCATCGTATCCGTGGTAGTCATGATTGCCGGTGTGAATATTGCAAAGGATACCCTGGCGCCCCTGATAGGAGAGGGCATTGACCCGGAGTTTTACGAGGAAATCAGTAATTTTGTGGAGAGTTTTGACGGTATAGTGGGAACCCATGATCTGATTGTACATAATTATGGGCCAACCAGAAGCATGGCATCCATCCATGCGGAGGTTCCCAATGACTGCGATGTGGAGTTCAGCCATGAGATTATTGACCGCATTGAACGGGAGGCTCTGCGGCGGTTCCGTCTTCTGCTCGTAATCCATATGGATCCGGTGGAGACACACAATGAACTGGTTGTTAAATTTAAAGATATGGTGGCCGATGTTCTGGAAAATATTGACAGCCGCCTGGAATTCCATGATTTCAGGATGGTGGACGGACAGGCCCGGATCAACCTGATTTTTGATTTAGTAGTTCCCTGGGAATATAAACAGTCTGCCCAGGGTAAACTGAAAGCAAGGATTAGCGATGAGGTCAAAAAGCGGGATGGGCGATGCGAGTGCGTCATTACCGTGGAGAACAGTTTCATGTCGGGAAATAGAGAGTAGGCTAATCCCCAAAGGGGGAAGGGCAGATGACACAGGAAGAGATGATACAGGCAATGGCAGAGGGGGACAGGGAAGCTTTCCGCCAGTTTTATCAGGAAACCGCCCGCCCGGTGTACAGCTTTATCCTGTCGCTGACAAAAAGCCCCTATGAGGCAGAGGACCTGATGCAGGAAACGTATCTTTGCGTATGGACCAAGGCCGGCTCCTACGTCCCGTTGGGAAAGCCTCTGGCATGGGTTTTTACCATTGCCAGGAATCTCTGCTACATGAGGTTCAGGGAGCAGAAAATGGTAAGCAATGTTGCCCTTGAAGACCTGGAAGGAAAGGAGGAAGGGGCGTATTGTGAATCCCTGGAACAGGCAGCGGACAGGAAGGTGCTCTTAGATGCCCTCGGTAAGATCAGCGAGGAGGAGCGGCAGATCGTGCTCCTTCATACGGCGGCCGGAATGAAGCACAGGGAAGTGGCACAGACCTTGGAAATGCCTCTGGCCACAGTCCTGTCCAAGTACAACCGCTCCATGAAAAAGCTTCAGAATATCCTGAAATATCCGGGCGCCTGAATGGCTGTCCGGGGAGAGATTCAAAAAGTCTTTGGAAAAATAGATGGACTTTGGGAAAATACTTTGGAAAAATATTCAAAAAGGTACTTGACGAAAATTAAACTATGATATATAATAACTTTCGTTGTGTTATTGGGCTATCGCCAAATGGTAAGGCAACGGACTCTGACTCCGTCATTTCAAGGTTCGAATCCTTGTAGCCCAGTTATTGAGGAAACCGGGAATCCAGTTCATGGATTTCCGGTTTTTTATGATGCGCCGCTGGCATATTGCCTTGCGGGATTATTTGGTTTATGGTATCCTATCCTGTAAGCGATGTTTTGCCAGAGCGCCAGATATCTGGGAAAAGGGGTTTGAATGTCTAGTAAAAAGAAAAATATATTGAACGCTGTATTTTTGCTGATTGTATTCTTCCTGACCATTTACAGTGTGTTTAAGGGAGAAGATTTAAGCGATATAGCGGATACCATAACCGAGGCGTCACCGGTGTTCCTGATCCTGGGCGTGTCCTGTGTGGTATTCTTCATATGGGCGGAGTCGGCCATCCTCCATTATCTCTTTGGAACGCTGCATGTAAAGGCAAAGCGGCGGACCTGCTTCATGTATTCGGCCATTGGCTTTTTCTTCAGCTGTATCACGCCCTCGGCAGGAGGAGGGCAGCCGGCCCAGGTGTACTATATGAGGAAGAATATGATACCGGTGCCCGTGGCAACGGTGGTGCTGATGGTTGTGACCATTACATATAAGTCCGTGCTGGTCATTGCAGGATGTCTCCTGGCTGTGTTTGGGAGGGGGATGCTGGACCGTTACCTGTATGAGGTCATGCCTGTGTTTTATCTGGGTCTTACCCTGAACGTGGTGTTCTGCCTTGCCATGCTGATCCTGGCGTTCCATACGTCCCTGGCAAAGAATATTGCCATGAAGCTGCTGGGATTCCTGGTGAGGCTGCATATACTGAAGGATAAGCCGTCCAGGACGGAGCGTCTCACCCTGACCATGGACCACTACAATGAAACCGCCTTGTACCTGCGACAGCACAAGGAAGTACTGGTGCGGGTGACGCTCCTTACTTTCTGCCAGAGGATTGCCCTGTTTTCCGTCACATATTTTGTCTATAAAGCCTTTGGGCTAAGAGGGACCCATGCAGCAACCCTTATCCTTTTGCAGTCAACCATATCCATATCAGCAGACATGCTTCCCCTTCCTGGGGGCATGGGAATCAGTGAGCATCTGTTCCTGACCATATTTGACCCTATTTTTTATGGGGACCTGCTGCTTCCGGCCATGGTACTTTCACGGGGAATTGCTTATTATGTGCAGCTGCTGTTCAGTGCTGCCGTGACATTAGGCGCCCATATCCTGGTCGACAGACGGCAAAAAGGAACCTAAAAAATTTTTAGGTAATCTAAAAATGATTGTGCATATTGCTGAATTTTCATCTTCAAGTTGGTCAGTATGCCCATTGTAGAGGATAATAGAACGTGCTATGATTAAATATATAAAATATTTTAGGTACACTAAAAAAATTAGAGGTGTTAGCACGTGAAAAATTCAGATATGTTCAAGCGTTATGGAATGTTTATTGCAGGAGTCATATTCAGTGCATTGGGAATAAGCCTGATTACAAAAGCAGGGCTGGGAACGTCGCCGATTACCAGCCTTGCTTTTGTGTTGACCTTTATTTTCCCGCATACCCTGGGTACCTTTACCATGATGGTCAATTCTGTTATGTTTATCATCCAGGTAATCCTGCTGGGGAAAGCGTTTCAGAAAATCCAGCTGCTTCAGCTTCCTGCGGCGCTTTTATTTTCCGTCTGTATTGACGGCTGGCTCAGCATCCTGAGTTATTGGCAGACAGGCGGCTATGTGGGACAGGTGCTGATGCTGCTGCTAGGCTGCGTCTTCCTGGGGCTTGGGATTGCACTTGAGGTCATACCCAATGTCCTCATCCTTCCCGGTGAAGGACTGGTACGTGTGATTGCAGGGCTTACCGGATGGAGGTTCGGCCGTGTGAAGACCGGGTTTGATATGAGTATTGTGGCCAGTGCGGTGGTGGTTTCCGTCCTGGTAAAGGGACAGGTGCTGGGCATCCGGGAGGGAACCGTGATTGCGGCCCTGATTGTGGGGAGCATATCCCATTTCTTTATCGAGAAGGTTTCTGCGGCCCTTGGGGGCTGGATTCCGTCCTATACAGAGGCAGGAGACGCATGTTCATAAGGGTTGTAGGAGTACATCCATCTGCGGTTTGAGCGGCAGGTGGGTGTTTTTATGTGGGTTTATCCAGTGATGCGTTATAAAAAGGGTATTACATAATAGGGTAGTAATCAGATGAATAATTGATAAATTAGAGAAAAATACTTGACAAATTAGTGGAACATGTTAAAATAAACATTAGTTACGCGCGTAACTAATGCCCTGCTTTTATATTTGAAAGATATTTTTTTTCTTGCTAAGTTACACGCGTAACTGAGGAGATAGGAGAAGGAGGAATGGAGATTGGAACAAAATAGGTGCCCGAGGATTGGAATCATAGGCTGTGGACAGATTGCGAAAATCCGTCATGTGCCGGAACTTGCGGGCTGCAAGGATGCAGAACTTGCTGGTTTTTACGATTATGTGCCGGAACATGCCAGGTCCCTGGCCAGCCAGTATGGGGGAAAGGTCTATGACCGATATGAAGAGATGCTGGAGGATGAAACCGTTGACGGGGTTGTAATCTGTACTTCCAATGACAGTCATGGAAGGATTTCCGTAGAAGCCCTTAAGAGGGATAGGTATGTTTTATGTGAAAAACCCATGTGTATGAGTCTTGAGGAAGCTGGACAGGTGCTGGAGGCGGAGCGGGAGAGTAAGGCATTCTACATGGCAGCCCATAACCAGCGTTTTACTCTGGCCCATAGAAAGGCAAAGGAGATTTTAATGGGCGGCCAGATGGGAAAAATCATTGCCTTCAGGTGCACCCTGGCGCATGATGGACCAGAACGCTTCAGCATTAACCGGTCCACATCCACCTGGTACTTAAACAAACGGAATTCAGGCTTTGGGTGTATCACCGATTTGGGGATTCATAAGTGCGATGTACTTAGTTATCTTTTGGGAGAGCCTTTTATAAGGGTTGGGGCCATCGGTGGTACCAGGGACAAGTGTGATGCAGAGGGAAGGCTTGTGGATGTATATGACAATGCAGTCTGTGTCCTGGAGAGCAGATCAGGTGTTATGGGAACCCTTAACCTGTCTTATTCCAATTATGGGCCCATGGAAAACGGGACGGTTTATTATTGCCAGAAAGGGGTGCTCCATGTCCAGTACAGTCAGGACTGTGCACTGGAGGTAATCATGGATTCCGGTGAGAAAATACGGTACATAAGCCAGGAGAATCCGTCTTCACAAGTGGTCGGTACTTTTGTAAAAGCAATACGGGACCATGGCCAGTCACCTGTGTCTGCAAAGGAGTCCTATGAGGCAATGCGTGTGGTATCTGCAATAGAGGAGTCTGCCAGGACAGGAGCTTTTATCAATTTATAATAGGATATGTGAAGTCAGATAGCCTGGAGGATATAGGATTATCCTTTCCTTTTTCTGAAACTGGTAATATAATAACACCAGAATAAATGGAAGGGAAAGAACGAGTATGTCAAAGCGAAAGGAAGTTGCAGCAGCAGCAGGTGTGTCTGAGGCTACAGTATCCCATGTAATAAATGGAACAAAGTATGTGAGCCCGGAACTTGCCGCACGGGTAAGGAAAGCCATCGAAGAAAAGGGCTATTATTTAAACCAGGCAGCCAGGTGCCTGGCTACGAACAGAAGCGGACATCTGGCGCTGGTGGTGAATAACTTAAAGAACCCACGTTACGCGGAAGTGGCAGAAGCCATGCAGGAGGAAGCCAGGAAACGGGGATACATTGTATCTGTCATAGATATCAATATTTTTAACTTTAATGAAGATGCTATTTTTGACCTGATAGCCAGAAATGTAGACGGATTATTCCTGGCAACCTACATTGATAGCATGGAACCGGCTATACGCAGGGCTTGTGAAAGCGGTATCCGTGTAGTCTCAGGCTGTCCGGAATTTGGCAGGGTTCTGAAGATTGACTATGAGGATTCCATTGGAAATCTGGTCCGGTATCTGGCAGGGGCTGGCCATAGGCGGATTGCTTTTCTTAGCGGCTATTCACTAAAAGAGTCATCTCATGAAAAATATGCTAATTTCTGCCAGGCCATGGACGCTAATGGCCTGAAGATACTGCCGGAACTTATGATTGATGGTCAGATGCCTTATATCGCCGACCTGGATACTGGATTCCAGGCCATGAATCAGCTTTTAGAAAGAGGTACGGAGGTAGATGCGGTCTTCGCTGTCAACGACCTGGTAGCTATTGGGGCGATGAAGGCTTTGCGGCAGAGGGGGTTCCGTGTCCCGGAAGATATTTCCGTGGCGGGATGTGATGATATTCCATTTGCTTCCTATGTTGAGCCGGTATTGGCCACCATCAGTGTCCCCAAAGCGGAGATGGGAAAACTTGCGGCAGAGATGCTGTGCGATATCCTGAATAACAGGCCCTGTGAGGACCATTATCTGAAAACTACATTTAAAGCAGGAGCATCAATCGGATATGTGTAAAGCGTAAAAGATGCTGGGATATTGTATTGCCAGACATGTTCCGGATGTGGTTATCAGGGAAACCATATAAGAAAGGAAACTTAAAGATGACGCATAAAGAACGTTTGATGGCAGTAAAAGAAGGACGGAAGACAGACAGACCAGCATTTGTGGCCTGGGGGCCCCATATGAACCTGGTAGACAGAAATGTAAAGGATTTTACCGAGGCAACCATTGCATATCAGAATACATATCAGTTTGATTTTATAAAACTGATGCCTAACGGTATGTATTTTACAGAAGATTTCGGACAGATGTTAAAGCCAGCCGCCCATATTTATGATGATACCTGGATGAACGTACAGGCAAGTGCAGTTAATGATCCGCATCAGTGGTCTAAGATTAAGGTGCCGGACCTGAAAAAAGGCGCCCTGGCAAGGGAAGTTGAGGTCTGTAAACGGGTGAATGATTATTATCAGGGAGATGTGCCGGTGTTAGCCACTGTTTTCAGCCCGTTCATATGGATGGGGGAGATGACGGGGGGATTTTTCCATCCGGAGGTAATCCTTTCACATTTTGAATATTCGGGCAGCTATGCACGGGCAGCCCTCGAGGTGATTTCTGAAACCAATGAGCGGCTTATGGAAGCATTTGTTGATGCGGGGGCTGCTGGTTTTTTCCTGGGGTATCAGTGTGGAATGGCTAAGCTGATGGGCAGGGATATGTTTGACGAGTGCGCAAGGAAATATGATGTAAGGAATATTAATGCAATTAAAGACAGGACATGGTTTAACATGGCTCATATCTGCCATGGGGATGCCGGCACCAGCCAATGGTTTTTGGATTATCCGGTAGATGCATTTAACTGGGCGGACCAGGAACAAGGCCAGTTGACCATTGGCGAAATGCGTCAGAAAACAGAACGGGTCCTTGTGGGCGGGCTGGATCATGCCAATGGACATGGTTATAAGGAACTTGAAGGCAGATATAAACCTAGCTCTGATTTTGCTGGGAATGACAGGGATGAGATAAAAGCCCATATTAAAAAGAAGGTGAAAGAAGCCTTAAAGTCGGGTGGATTAAAAACAGTCATATCCGGAGGATGCGGCTGGTCTGAAGGTTCCCTTCCCAGATTTCCTCTTTGGAGGGAAGTGATGGAGGAAATCGGGGAGGAAGGCTGGGATGAAGCATAAGATATTGCTCCTTGGAATAGGATTTTGGGGCCGGCGATGGCTGGAACTGATTTTAAAGTCAGGACGCTGCCAGCTGGCGGGTGCAGCAGGCAGTGAGGACGAAATGCAGGAAGTATGTATCAGTTATGGAATCAATCCTGCAATCACGTTTACTGATTTCAGGAAAGCCATTGCCCGGACAGCGGCAGACATTGCAGTGGTAGTGCTTCCGGGTGTACTGCATTTTGAAGCGGACAGGCTGGCGTTGGAAAAAGGCATGAATCTGATTACAGAGAAGCCGCTGGCAATGAATATGGAGGAGGCTATGGAGTTACTGCGCCTGAAAGCCAGATATCCACTCCAGCGGTTCATGGCTTCGCAGAATTACCGATGGAGACCCTGCAACCAGGCCATGAAACGGGCCATTGACCATGGTATGATTGGCAGGATGGAGTCCATACTTTTGGAATTCCGCCAGCAGGAGGATTTACAGGGATACAGGGCGGGATTAGAAATGCCTCTTCTGCAGGATGTGTCCATCCATCATTTTGACCTGATACGGTTTTTTACCGGTGCGGATTGTAAGGAAACGTATTGCTGCGTTAGCAGACCGTCCTGGTCCCTATATCAAGGAAAGCCGGATACACAGGCAATCTTCCGGATGAGCAACGGTGTTACGGTCACATATAGCGGAAGCTGGGCAGCCAGGGGAAAGGAAACTTCCTGGGACGGGAATTTCACGATTACAGGGGACAAGGGATGCCTGACCCTGGATGCAGATGGAAGGGTGTATTTTTATAAACATGAAAAGGCAGATGCGGTTGTACTTGATACTGCCAGCCAGCAGGGAGAAGAAGTCGGTCTGCCTGAAATGAAGTATGCAGAAATGGAATACGGTTTCCATATGTTCCTGGACAGTGTTGAGCAGGGGGATGTTCCGGAAACCACCCTTGAGGATAATGTGAAGAGCTTTGTCATGGTCATGGCCTGCCTTGAATCTGCAAAGCGCGCAACGGTAGTGGATTGTGATGAGATGCTGCGGCAATATGCACGGTGAAAGGAAAAAGATGATTATGTCACAGGAAAAATATACGATTAGAATGCGTCTGTCGGCTTGGTTTGGACTTGCAGCTTTGGTTTTTGGGGCTTTTTGTGGAGGCGCAATGGCTTCCGGCGCTTATGCCACCAGCTATTTTGCCAGATATGGAGGCGGCCATATGCTTATCTTCATCCTTATTTTTATGACCATCATGGCAGTCTGCTGTATTCTGGGTATCAATGTAATCAGGGCTTATAAAGTAACGGATTATAATGGATTCTATCTTGCACTATACGGTCTTCATAGGGATGGTTCCAGTCCCGGACTTAGGAAGATTGTCACGCTGTTTTTTGATTTTTATACCATATTGTCAGGTATTGCCGCCTGTGCAGGCGCAATGGCCCTTTTCGGCGCACTTGCCAATTCAACCACTGGAATGCCTGTACAGGCAGGTTCACTGATTGCAGCTTTTGTATTTGCCATCCTTAGCGTTTATGGCAGTGCATTCCTGCGTAAATTCAACACTGTGATGACCCTGGCTTTGACAGGCAGCCTTTTGGCGGTCCTGGCTGCTGTGTGTGCCATGCGGGGAGATGTGCTTATTGGCCTGCTGGGAGATTTTAAGACAGGGGTGGACTGGAGCGGGGCTTCTCTTGCCACGGGTTACACCATGCTCATTTCATACTGTTTTAATGTGGGTTCATGGGGAGCTACCCTTAGCAGTTATTCGGAAAAAATCCGGGACCAGAAGGATGCGGTCGGTTCTGGTATTATGATTGCAATTTTTGTCAGCGCACTGTTTTTTGTCACATCCTGTATCGTGCTTCCGTATCTGCCGGAACAACTGAACTCCACCCCGATTCTGAACATCTGCCAGAATTATCTGGGAAGCACGCTTACCCTTATTTACTGGATTGTTATTTTCATTGCGGTAATTACTACCGGTCCAACCTTTGCATTCAGTATAGCGGCGCGTTTTATCAAGCTTTGGAAGAATTCCGCGATTGACCGGAAGCTTAAGGTTTTTGTCATAGCACTTGCCTTTATGATTGTGTGTTATTTTGTGTCCCTTATGGGATTAATGAAAATTGTACAGATTCTCCTCACCTCCACGGGGGCCATCGGTGCGTTTTCTATTTTTATTCCACTGCTTGTTTCCATTTTCCGTATCCACAAGCTGAACCTTGCAGAAAGGAGTGGGAGTCCTGATTGATGAAAAGAACTATTAAAATAATTTTGACCCAATTTTGGCCCAATAATAAAAAAAGTGCTTGACTAATTGCCACAATATGGGTATAATTAATCCCGCAGCTGTTAATCACCAGCGTGATTTCCAACAACTGCGGGATTAAAAAGTTAATGATGGGCTATCGCCAAACGGTAAGGCAACGGACTCTGACTCCGTCATTTCAAGGTTCGAATCCTTGTAGCCCAGCTAGGAAGAAGCTGGCCAGCATAAGACAGGTGCTTATGCCGGACAGCTTTTTGCATTTCATGGGATGGCGGATATCACTGCCGTGTATATCTTTTTGAGAATCCATAATGACAGATATTGGTCAAATGATATTGTGAAAAAAATTTCATTTTATATATTGATATATTTTGCCGATCATGGTAGAATAATGAACGGTCAACAGATACATGATTGGGCTATCGCCAAATGGTAAGGCAACGGACTCTGACTCCGTCATTTCAAGGTTCGAATCCTTGTAGCCCAGCTAAGACAAGTCTTTAGATATGAGGAGAGGTCCTTATGTTTAAAGACTTTTTTTACAGGGTGGTTTTAACGGGATGGGAACGTTGGACAATAGGTCATGAGGGAAGGCATGGGGGATGACGCGATGACGGTTGGGGATGCGCTTGAGATTTCAGATATATTAAAGGATGCCAGTCCGTCCAGCAGGGCAGAAATCATGTCCTTTGCCTATATAAAAGGGTATGAGAAGGGGCAGCACGTGTTTTACGATAGTGAGGAGCTGTCCTGTTTCTATATTATAATAGAAGGACTTGCCTCCCTCTATAAGCTGAATACCCTGGGGGAAAAGAAGGTGGTATTCATATACGGACCTGGAAAGATGCTCAATGAAATCATGTTCCAGGACCTGCCGGTATCCATTAACTGTGAAATCCGGGAAAGGGCCCAGGTGCTGGTGCTTTCCAAGGAGCGGTTCTGGCACGTGATGGAGCGGGACCCTGGATTGACCAGGGCTGCCTTTGACGCCATGGCCCTCAGGATACGCAGGCTTTACAGACAGCTTAAGAACACCACCAATGCCATGAAAGGTGAAAAAAGGCTGGCTGCAAAGCTTTACAAGCTGGCCAGGGACTATGGGGTCATGACGGACAAGGGGGTGCTGATCCAGATGCATCTCAGCATCACCTACCTGTCGGAGATGCTTGGCTCCCAGAGGGAGACGGTATCCAGACAGGCCAAGAAATTAGGGGATTTGGGTCTTATATATGTGGAAAAGAACCATTTCTGGGTCCCTGATTTAGAAAAATTAAGTGATTATTTTAAGCAGCCGTGATATAAATCACGGCATTTTTTATTTTTATCTGTTATAGTTAAATTATTAACAAAGAAAAGGAGTATATGCTGCATGGGATACCGTCTGCGGGAAGATGAACTGCGTCAGTTGTTTGAGATGTGGAACCGGGATTATGTGGTTTATGGACCGAAGTGCATGACCGGGGAAGGGATGTATTCGGATACGGATGTGGTAAGATATGAGCGGCTGAAAGGGTTTGAGGAACTGGAATGGGAAAAGAAGTCCGCTTACTCATTTAAGGAGGCAGTCCTGCCAATTACACAGATCCTCTTTTATTTTACGGAAGGGGAGGTAAAGGAGGCTGAGCCTGAGAGGAGGAAACCGGCGCTTCTGATTATGAGAAGCTGCGATATCCATGCGCTTAAAAGGCTGGATACGGTTTATCTGGATAACCGCTTTGAGGACAGCTATTATGCGCGCCTGAGGAAGGGGCTGCGCCTTGTGCTTTTGGGCTGCAGCGAATCCTGTGACAACGGGTTCTGCGTGTCTATGGGAACCAACCGGACAGAGGAATACGATGCAGCCATGAATATAAAGACAGTGGACGGACAGGTCCAGGCAGAATTAACAGGCAGTATGGACGGACTGGACGCCTGGCTGGATGGACTGGGAGCCGGTATGACAGAGGCTGCGCCGGATTTTGTCAGTGAAAACCATGTGAAGGTAAGGATACCGGAGGAATGTGGGCCTGAGCATGTAAAGGCCGGTCTGTGGAAGGATTATGACAGCCGCTGCATTGGCTGCGGCCGGTGTAACTTTGTCTGTCCCACCTGCACCTGCTTTACCATGCAGGATATATTCTACCAGGACAATGGAAGGGCGGGAGAGCGGCGCAGGGTACACGCTTCCTGTATGGTGGACGGCTACACGGATGTGGCGGGCGGAGGCTGTTACCGTAATTCCAAAGGAGAGCGCATGCGCTTTAAGGTCCTGCACAAGATATCTGATTTTAAGAAACAGTTCGGATACCAGATGTGCGTGGGCTGCGGCCGGTGTGACGACATCTGTCCGGAATATATCTCATTTTCAGCCTGCGTGAACCGTTTGGCGGATATGGGAAATGCCGAAAAGGAGGTGCGCTGATGAAGGGCCGGGAGTATGCACCATTTTTGTCAAAGATAGTAAAGGTAAAAAAACATACGGAGATTGAGTACACCTTTTCCATGGAGTATTTTGGGGATGTGAAGCCGGGACAGTTTTTTGAGGTATCCATCCCAAAGTACGGCGAAGCCCCCATCTCGGTCAGCGGGATCGGGCCGGACTACGTGGACCTGACCATCCGCCGGGTGGGCCGGGTGACCGGAGAGGTATTTGAACGGTATGAAGGGGATTCCCTGTTCATGCGCGGACCTTATGGAAATGGTTTTGATGTGGATGATTATAAGGACAGCGAGCTTGTAGTCATCGCCGGAGGCACCGGGGTGTCGCCGGTGCGCGGCGTGGTGGAGTATTTTTCCCATCATTCCGGGGAGCGTAAGGGCATGACATTGATTGCGGGTTTTAAAAGTCCCGGTGATATCCTGTTTCAGGAGGATTTTAAGGAATGGGATCAGACCATGGACCTGATCCTTACCGTGGACGGGGCAGAGGATGGCTATGGGGGAAGGGTGGGACTTGTGACAAAGTACATATCTGACCTGGACCTTAAGGACGCGTCATCTGCAAAGGCCATCGTGGTGGGACCGCCGGCCATGATGCGCTTCTCTGTCAAAGGGCTTTTGGAGCGCGGCTTCCTGGAGGAGAATATCTGGGTAAGCTATGAGCGGAAGATGTGCTGCGGAATCGGCAAATGCGGACACTGCCGCATCGGGGATAAATACGTCTGTGTGGACGGACCGGTATTCCCCTATACGGTGGGAAAGAACCTGTTGGATTAGGAGGCGTGTAATGGATATCAATACAAAGAAGTTAAAAAAGAATGCCTTCCGGGTCACCAAGGAGCGCGGACTGACCGCATCCCGCGTCAGGGTTCCGGGCGGGCACCTGGATGCCAGGTATCTGTCAATGATACAGGAGATTGCCCAGCAGTATGGCAATGGCAGCGTCCACATGACGGTGCGCCAGGGGTTTGAGATTCCCGGTATCCGGTATGAGGACATGGATAAGGTAAATGAACTTTTACAGCCCATCATCCAGGGCATCGGCATTAACCAGGATAAGCCGGGCTGCGGCTATACTGCGTCGGGCACCAGGAACATTTCCGCCTGCGTGGGCAATCAGGTCTGTCCCTATGCATGCTATGATACCAGCGGATTTGCATTTAAGATTGAAAAGGCGGTATTTCCCAATGACCTCCATGTGAAGGTGGCCCTGACCGGGTGTCCCAATGACTGCGCCAAGGTCAGGATGCACGACTTTGGCATCATGGGAATGACGCATCCGGAATACAGGCAGGACCGCTGTGTCAGCTGCGGCGCCTGTGTGAAGGCCTGTGAGAAAAAATCGGTTGGCGCCCTGAAAACAGTAAATTACCGGGTGCAGAGGAATCATGAGAAGTGCATTGGCTGCGGCGAGTGTGTAATCCAGTGTCCCACCAGGGCATGGGTGCGCAGTGGGAAAAAGTATTACCGCCTGACCCTTCTTGGAAGGACCGGCAAGAAGAATCCGCGCATGGGGGAGGATTTCATCAAATGGGCGGATGAGGAGAGCATTATAAAAATCATCACTAATACCTATGAGTATGTGAAGGAATATATTGACCCCGAGGCGCCCGGGGGCAAGGAGCATATCGGATATATCGTGGACCGGACCGGGTTTGAGGAGTTTAAGAAATGGGCCCTTAAGGATGTGACCCTGCCGGATATGGCTGAGCTTGCGGAGCGGATTTACTGGAGCGGGATAAAATATTAATGGGGAAGGAGTAAGGAACGCATGAAAAAGGTACAATCAACCTGCAACTACTGTGCCCTGGACTGCAACATGGATTTTTATGTGGAGGATGGGCGGATCGTGAAGGTGCTGCCGACCAAGGGGTATCCGGTCAATGACGGCTTCTGCTGTATCAAGGGACTTTCCCTGGACAGACAGCAGACCGTGGTCAAGACATCGCCCCTTCCAAGGATACGCCAGGCAGACGGCTCCATGAAGGAGGTCTCATGGAATGAGGGTTTTTCTCATGTGGCGGATAAGCTGAAGGAGCTGCAGGAGAAATACGGGAAGGAGAGCGTGGCCGGAATCAGTACGGGACAGCTTACCATGGAGGAATTTGCGCTGTTCGGTCATGTGATGAGGAATTATCTCAAGACCAATGTGGACGGCAATACCCGCCTTTGCATGGCGACTGCCGTGGTGGCCCATAAGCAGAGCTATGGATTTGACGCGCCGGGATATACCCTGAAGGACCTGGAGCTTTCCGACACCATCGTATTTGTGGGAGCCAACCCGGTGGTGGCACACCCGATCCTGTGGAAACGGGTGCGCCAGAACCCTGACAAGAAGGTGATTGTCATTGACCCCAGGAAGTCGGAGACAGCCATGAACGCGGATTACTGGTATTCGGTTAAATGCAGGGGGGACCTGAGGCTGTTCTATATCCTGGCAGGCGTGCTCATTGATAAGGGATATGTCTGTGAGGAATATATAGAAGCGCACACAGAAGGGTATGAGGAATTTAAGGGGTTTGTGAAGGATTATACCCTGGACCGGGCAGAGGAGATGACCGGGCTTTCAAAGGAACAGATCCTTGAGCTGGCGGAGCTGATCCACAGCGGGAAGCGTGTCTCCTTTTGGTGGACCATGGGCGTGAACCAGGGATACGAGGCCGTGCGAACCGCCCAGTCCATCATCAATATCGCGCTGATGACAGGCAACATAGGACGTCCGGGAACCGGGGCCAATTCCATCACAGGCCAGTGCAATGCCATGGGCTCCAGGGCCTACAGCAATACGGCGGTCCTGTACGCTGGCGGGGACTTTACCAATCCGGCCAGGCGCGCCAGGGTGGCGGAGGCGCTGGGGGTGGACGAAAGCGTGCTGGCTGAGAAGCCCACAGCCACCTACAACCAGATTATTGAGGGAATCAATGAGGGAAGGATCAAGGGCCTCTGGATCCTCTGCACCAATCCAAGGCACAGCTGGACCAACAACGAGACATTTGCCAGCGCGGTGAAGAAGCTGGAGCTGTTCGTGGTTCAGGATATCTATGACACCATTGAGAGCGCTGAGGAATGTACGGTATTCTTCCCCGTGGTTCCGGGAATCAAGAAAGAGGGAACCTACATCAACCTGGAGCGCCGCCTTTCCGCCATGCGCCCCTGCCTTGAGAAAAAGGAAAATGAGATTACGGACTACGAGGCCATCCTGGGCGTCGGAAAGGCCCTGGGCATGGGCAGTCTCCTGAACGGCTGGGAGACGCCCCGGGACTGTTTTGAGCTGATGAAGAAATGTTCCAAGGGCATGCCCTGTGACATCACCGGAATCACCTGGGAAATGTTAGAGGATTCCCACGGTATCCAGTGGCCCTTCAGGGAAGGGGACGCCCTCCAGGAGGATGAGCGCAGGCTTTACGGCGACGGATGCTTCTTCACGCCCAGCAAGAAGGCGCAGTTTAAGTTTGAGGCGCCCAAGGAGAACCCGCTGCCTGCCACAGAAGAATTTCCATATATACTTAACACGGGACGCGGCTCCGTGGGACAGTGGCATACACAGTCCAGGACCAGCGAGGTACAGTTTATCGGGGATGTGTCGGCAAAGGAGGCATACCTGTATATGAATCCTGACACGGCCGCCGCCAGCCATATTGAGGAAAACAACTGGATCAAGGTCCACTCCGCCAACGGGCAGCAGGCTGCCTTCCGGGTCAGGATATCGGAGCAGGTAAGGCCCGGGGAGCTTTACGCGCCCATCCATTACATTGAATGCAACCGGCTGACCCCATCCATTTACGACCCATATTCCAAGGAGCCATCCTACAAGGCAACGCCTGTGTGGTTTGAGAAAACAGAAGGAGGAAATGCATATGCTGCGGATTAAAATTGACAGGAGCCGCTGCATCGGCTGCCTGACCTGTGTCACAGCCTGTGTGGTCAGCCATGAAAGCTGCGACGCCAGGAACCGGGTGGTCATTGACAGCCAGGCAAAATGCGCGCCCATATTCTGCCGCCATTGCGAGCGCCCGGAATGTGTCTACACCTGTATGACCGGGGCCATGCATAAGGACCCGGATACCGGCTTCGTGGAATATGACAGGGAGAAATGCGCCAGCTGTTATATGTGCATCATGGCCTGTCCCTACGGCGTGTTAAAGAGCGACCGGCTGGAGCATAAGGAAATCATGAAATGCAACATGTGCGTACACCGTACAGAAGATGGTTCCCCTAAGCCCATGTGCGTGGAAATCTGTCCCATGAATGCAATTACACTGGAGGAGGTGGATGTATGAGATATGTGGTATTAGGCGCGTCTGCCGCCGGGGTAAACGGTGTGCGGCAGCTGAGAAAGCAGTGCCCGGAGGCTGAAATCATCCTGGTATCTAAGGACAGCACGGTATATTCCCGATGTATCCTGCATCATTATCTGGGAAACATGCGGACAAAGGAGGAGCTTTGTTTTGCAGAGGAGGATTTTGAGGACAGGTACAAGGTGGACTGGAGGAAAGGCGTCAGCTGTACGGCACTGGATGATAAGGAAAAAAAGGTCATCCTCTCAGACGGGACCAGCATTTCCTATGACCGGCTCCTGATTGCCACCGGCTCCCACACGCTCCTTCCTCCGGTTAAGGGGCTTCTGGAAACAGAAGGCGTATACGGCTTCCATAACCTGGATGAAGTGGAGTCCATTAAGAAACGGGCCGGGAAGGCGGAACACATCGTTGTCATGGGCGGCGGCCTTACGGGACTGGACGCGGCGGTTGGATTCCTCCACCTTGGGAAAAAGGCGGACCTGGTAGAGATGGAGGGGCATCTGCTGGCAAAACAGCTGGATGCAAGAAGCTCAAAAACCTACGAGGAGGCCATGGAAAATGAGGGCATCCGCCTGCATCTGGGCGTGGGTATCCGGGAAGTGTGTTCGGAAAATGGAACAATCACATCCCTGAAGCTGACGGATGGTTCAGAGCTGGCATGCGATATGCTGGTAGTCACTGCGGGCGTGCGGCCGAACATTGATTTCCTGAAAAGCTCCGGTGTGGAGTGCGACCAGTTTGGTCTTGTGATTGACCGGTACGGGCAGACCAGTGTTCCTGATATTTACGGCGCAGGCGATGTGACCGGGCGTTCCCCCATCTGGCCCGCGGCAGTGAAGCAGGGCATGGTGGCGGCCGTGAATATGGCCATGGATGATGCGCAGGAAGGCAGACGGGCAGCCATGGATGATGCGCAGGAAGGCGGACGGGCAGCCATGAATGATTCGCAGGAAGACAGACGGGCAACCATGGATGACTTCTTTGCCAGTAAATCCACCATGAATTTCCTGGACATACCCACCATGTCATTGGGTATCCCGGAGCGGCCGGACCACAGCTATGAGGTGGTTTTGGAAGACAGGGACGGCATTTACCGTAAGGTCATCCATAAAAACGGAAAGATATACGGGGCAATCCTTCAGGGCGACCTGTCCTACGGCGGTGTGCTTACCCAGCTGATTGCAAGTAAGATTGACGTATCCAAAGTGAAGAAGCCATTATTTGAGATTGACTACTCAGATTTTTTCCATACAAAAGATAATTTTGAATTCTATTATGAGGAGGCTTAAGCCTATGAAAGAGAGACTGAAAAACATGCCCATCCCGGTAGTGGCAACCATGCTGGGCGCGGCAACGCTGAGCAATATCTATCAGGGACTTGGATATGACTGGGTCCGCCATCTGACCATGTGGGCGGCCACGGCAGTGCTGCTTTTTTATATCGGGAAAATCATCCTTTACCCTTCGGTTGTAAAGGGGGAGTATAAGAATACGGTCCCGGCCAGCCTCTATGCGGGAATCACCATGGTAACCATGATTCTGTGCAGCTATTATAAGGACTGGGCGCCGGGTCCGGCCAGGATTGTCCTGATTGCGGCTGTCTGTATCCACGCCGTACATATCCTGGTTTTCCTGTTTAACAATGTGTTTCACGGCGTGAAGCTGGATACCTTTGTCCCAAGCTGGTTCGTTACATTTAACGGGATCATGGTATCCACCGTGGTAGGCTTGGCCATGCTGCCTCCCATCATGGCAAAGGCCGTGCTGGTATGGGGGCTGTGCATTTACACCATCACCATCCCCTTCATGGTGTGGAGGCTGGCCACAAGGGAAGTCAAACCGGCTATGTGCCATACCCAGGCCATTGTGCTGGCCCCCTGCAGCCTTTGCCTGGCAAGCTATCTGAACCTGGCTCAGGAACCCAGCATGGTTCTTGTGGGCGTCCTGTTTTTCTGTGTTCTTGCCTCGCTGGTATTCATCATTGTCAAGCTGCCCGTATTTTTTGCGGTTCCCTTTGCGCCCGGTTTTGCAGGACTTACCTTCCCCATGGCAATTGGGATCGTGGCCTCCAACAAGGCGGCTGCCTTTTTCACTGGCGCGGGCCAGGAGACCCTTGGCTATGTGGTGAAACAGATTGCGGGTATACAGATTTACCTAACAACGGCCATCATCGGCATGGTATTGTTCGGTTTCCTGAAAATGCTCTTTGGCCCCGGCAAAAAGGCGGCTTAACAAGAATCCGGCTTTCACTTATGGCATGGATGGATTCTTGATCCTACATATGCGTCCGCTTAGGCGGGCGCATATTTTTATGGACACCTTCCGGGAACTGGTATATAATTTTCCTAACAAGTATAAGGATGTGGCTGAAAATTGCTTTCCGCCGTCTGCCCTGTGGGGAGCTGGCGGTGGACTTCTTAGGGCAGTTGGCGGGAATGGATTTCCGGACACACCCCGGGTATGGCTGAACCATCATTTCCGCGGGATGATGGATGTTCGGACATTTCCCGGAGGGAAGGGGAGGTTCACATGAAAATTCTGGTTATCAACAGCGGCAGTTCCTCACTGAAATTCCAGGTGATTGATTCGGAAACCGAGCGGGTCCTTGCAAAGGGGCTTTGTGAACGGATTGGGATTGACGGCCGTTTTACCTATAAAACAGATACAGGCGTGTCATTGAAGGAGCCGGTTCCCATGAAGGACCACAAGCAGGCGGTACATACCATACTGGATATGCTGTCGGACCCGGATAAAGGCGTAATCAGGGAATTTTCAGAGATTGACGTGGTGGGACACCGGCTGGTCCACGGAGGGGAGAAGTTCACTGGCTCTGTTGTCATCAGCGAAGAAGTCATTCATGCCATGACGGAGTGTAATGACCTGGCGCCCCTGCATAATCCTGCCAATCTGGTGGGGGTGGAGGCCTGCCGTGAACTGATGCCGGACACCCTGATGGTGGGGGTATTTGATACGGCATTTAACCAGACCATGGAGCCAAAGGCATTTCTGTACGGCCTTCCCTACAAGTACTATGAACGGCATAAAATCCGCCGCTACGGTTTTCATGGAATCAGCCATAAGTACGTTTCCCGCAGGGCGGCCCAGTTCATGGGACAGGACCCGGGGCGGGTGAAGACCATTGTCTGCCACCTGGGGAACGGCGCCAGTATCTGTGCGGTCAAATACGGTCAGGTGGTGGACAACTCCATGGGATTCACGCCTCTGGAAGGGCTGGTGATGGGGACCCGCTGCGGCGATGTGGATGCGGGGGCGCTGGAATATCTTGCTAAGAAGGAGGACCTGGACATCAAGCAGATCGTGGCCATACTGAACCAGGAATCCGGGGTACTGGGCATATCCAAAAATTTTTCCAGTGACTTTAGGGAATTAAAGGATGCGGAAATCAAATACCACGAAAAGGCAACCCTGGCCAGGGAGATATTCGCATACAGGGTGGCCAAGTACGTGGGCAGCTACGCCGCTGCCATGAACGGCGTGGACAACATTGTCTTTACGGCCGGAATCGGTGAAAATGATTCCGATATACGTGAGGAGATATGCAGTTATCTGGAATACCTGGGCATTACCATTGACGAGGTAAAGAACCGGGAGCAGGCAGAGGCCGTGAAGATATCAGACGGCACCTCCAGGGTCAATGTACTGGTCATAAAGACCAATGAGGAACTGGAGATTGCCCGGGAGGCGGCTGCCGTGGCGGAAGGGCTTGTATAATCCGGTTTATCTGTGATACAATGTCCTGGTACACTGACGCTGTACAGGAAGATTCATGATAGGATTCATGACGAAAGGCGAAACGAAAGGCAGAACGAGGTAAATATGTATACGATTAACAGCAGGGTCCGTTATAGTGAGACGGACGAACGCGGACAGCTCTCCCTTACTGGGATCATCAACTATATGCAGGACTGCAGCACGTTCCAGTCAGAGGATGCAAGGGTTGGTGTTAAGTACCTGGATACAGGCCACAGGGCGTGGCTTCTGTCCTCCTGGAGGATTATGATTGACCGCTATCCAAAGCTTGGGGAATGGCTGGTGGTAGGGACATGGCATTGTTCCTCCAAAGGGATTTACGGGTACCGTGATTTCGTAATCCAGGACGAAAAGGGGCATGACTGTGTCAGGGCGGCTTCCGTGTGGTTTCTCTATGATACGGAGAAAAACATGCCAATCCGGGTACAGCCGGAGGACACGGAGCCTTACGGTGACAGGGAACCGCCCCTTGAACTTGGCCCGGCGCCAAGGAAGATAGCGGTGCCGGTAACTTATGAGACAGGGGAACCCATCGTGGTGGCGCGGCATCATATTGATACCAACCACCATGTGAATAATGCCCAATATGTGGATATGGCCAGGGAATCCATCCCGGAAGGGCTTAAAATCAGGGAAATACGGGCAGACTATAAGAAAGCGGCTGTTCTGGGTGATGTCATCATTCCCCATGTCAGCCAGGAGCCGGACCACGTGTGGACGGTTGCCTTAAACAATACGCAGGATGACGCCTACGCAGTGATATGGCTGCGGACCGAACCGGAAGAAGAGGCCGGACCAGAGGGGGAGAAAGATGATTGAATTAGGAAAAGTACAGGAACTTGAAATATTAAGGGAAAAAGATTTTGGCGTATACGTCGGTGAGAATGCAGGGGATGAGGCATCGGTCCTCCTTCCAAAAAAACAGGTCCCGGAAGGGGCAAAGGTGGGGGATAAGATCCAGGTATTCATTTACAAGGATTCCTCGGACCGCCTGATTGCCACCACGGCCGCACCCAAGCTCCAGGTGGGGGAGACCGCCATGCTGGAGGTAAAGGATGTGGCGAAGATAGGGGCTTTTCTGGACATGGGATTGGAGAAGGACCTGCTGCTGCCTTTTAAGGAGCAGACCCATCCGGTACGCAAGGGGGAGCACTGCCTTGTTACCCTTTACGTGGACAAGAGCAGACGTCTGGCAGCCACCATGCGGGTATATTCCCATATGAGCAACCAGTCCCCATATAAAGCGGATGACTGGGTGAACGGTACGATTTATGAGATTAATGATACCATTGGGGCATTTGTGGCAGTGGACAATAAATATTATGGGCTGATACCGAAAAAGGAGCTTTTCGGAAGGTTCCGGGAAGGCGATACGGTGCAGGCCAGGGTGACCAGGGTGCGCGATGACGGGAAGCTGGATCTGTGCGCGCGGGAGAAGGCCCATGTGCAGATGGGGACGGACGCAGAGGCCGTGCTCAAGGTAATCGATGACTTTGACGGGGTGCTTCCTTTTAACGACAGGGCCAACCCGGATGTCATCATGCGCGAGTTCCACATGAGCAAGAACGCATTTAAACGTGCGGTCGGCCGTCTTCTGAAGGAAGGTAAGATCCGCATTACGGAAAAGACCATTGAGCGTATATAAATGCAGATAAATGTGTATAAATGCAGATAAAGATGCGTAACCGGCAACCGGAGTCATCAGGCAGTCCCATATACGGCGGCTGCCTTTTTATGTACCGGGGCATGCCGTGGGCGTGGATGGATTTACAGGGATGTACGGGGATACGCGGATGACGGAGCGCAAGTTTCAATTACACCTTAGGGCCTGTTTGAAAATTCATTCCCGCCATCTGCACGCCCCACTTCGTGGCATATTTGGCCCAAATTCACTTAACGTAGCCCGCTACGCCGCGTTCATTTGGGCCAAATCTCCCACAAAGTGGGACGCACAGCTGACGGAAAGCAATTTTCAAACACACCCTAGCGTGGGGAGGGAGATATGACTATGAACAGAAGAAGCCCGGCAGTAGATTATATCCTTATTGTGGCAGGGACATTCCTTATTGGGTTTGCAATTAAAAATATCTATGACCCGGTCAGCATGGTAACAGGAGGCGTGTCCGGCCTGGCCATCATTGCCAAGGAGCTGTGGTCCGTTCCTTTGTGGCTGACCAATACCGTTCTCAATATCCCGCTGTTTGCCGCGGGCCTGTTTGTCATGGGATGGAAGTTCATCAAGCGGACCCTGTTTGCAACCGTGATGCTTTCCGTTTCCCTCTATATCCTGCCCGAAGGCTCTTATATGGGAAATGACATCCTGCTGTCAGCACTGTTCGGAGGTATCATAAGCGGCGTGGGCACCGGGATGGTGTTTTTGACCAGCTGTACCACTGGCGGTACCGATATGCTGGCAGCCCTGGTACAGAAACGGATGAAGCATTACACCCTGGCCCAGATCATGCAGGTGCTGGACGGGCTGATCGTGATAGCCGGCGCATCCGTGTTCGGGATCAGAAGCGCCCTGTACGCGCTGATTGCCATCTTCTGCGTGGCAAAGGTAACGGACGGGCTGATTGAAGGACTGAAGTTTTCTAAGCAGGCATATATCATTTCCGATGTGTATGGACAGATTGCGGATGCCATCATGGAGCGCATGGGCCGTGGGGTCACCAGCCTGGACGCCAGGGGCATGTACTCTGACCAGGAGAAGAAAATGCTTTTCTGCGTGGTTTCCAAGAAGGAAATTGTGCAAATCAGAGAAATTGTGGCCGAGTTTGACCCCAAAGCCTTTGTGATTGTCAGCGATGCAAGAGAAGTTTTCGGTGAAGGATTCATTGAATTCCATTGATTTCCGGGTTTGATTAACATAATTAACAAAAAATTTACGGAAAATATTGGAATGCATTGTGATTTACAGCACATTTTTTTTTTCGTATACAAATTAGCTAAATCCCCAAAATGGATTTTGTGGATTTACAATATGGATTCCTCATTTGCTTTCATGTATGATATTAACAGTTACACGAAAGGCGTTCATGCATGTAAGCAAAGCGAATTTTAGGAGGAAAAGACAGGATGGCTAGTTTATTACTGAAGAATGTAACTAAGAAGTATCCAAACGGTTTCGTTGCAGTTAAAGAGTTTAATCTGGAAATTAAAGATAAGGAATTCATCATTTTCGTAGGACCTTCAGGATGTGGTAAGTCCACCACCCTTCGTATGATTGCCGGTCTGGAGGACATTTCTTCCGGCGAGCTTTACATCGATGACAAGCTGGTGAACGACGTTGAACCAAAGGACAGGGATATTGCAATGGTATTCCAGAACTATGCACTTTACCCGCATATGTCCGTATATGACAACATGGCATTCGGCCTGAAACTGAGGAAGACACCAAAGGAAGAAATTGACCAGAAGGTACGTAACGCTGCTAAGATCCTCGACCTGGAGCATCTTCTGGACCGTAAGCCGAAAGCGCTTTCCGGCGGCCAGAGACAGCGTGTTGCCATGGGCCGTGCCATTGTCCGCAGCCCCAAGGTATTCCTGATGGACGAGCCGCTGTCCAACCTGGATGCCAAGTTAAGGGGACAGATGCGTGTTGAGATTTCCAAGCTTCATCAGAGGCTGGAGACAACCATCATCTATGTAACACATGACCAGACTGAGGCCATGACACTGGGAACCAGGATTGTAGTCATGAAGGACGGCGTGATCCAGCAGGTGGACAGCCCGCAGAATCTGTATGATAAGCCATGCAACAAGTTCGTTGCCGGATTCATCGGAGCGCCTCAGATGAACATGATTGATGCCGCAGTGGGCAAGGATGGCAGCGATGTGACCCTCAGCTTTGGCGGACATACGGTTGCACTTCCGGAAGGAAAGGCAAAGAAGCTGGAGGAAGCAGGCTATGTGGGCAAGACAGTTACCCTTGGCATCCGTCCGGAGGACCTGCATGATGAGGAATCCTTCCTTTCCATGTCGCCTAAGAGCGTATTTGATGCAACCATCCGTGTATACGAGATGTTAGGCTCCGAGGTCCTGCTGTACTTTGATATTGATGATGCTGACTTTACCGCCAAGGTGAACCCGCGCACCACTGCAAGACCCGGTGATACCATCCAGCTGGCACTGGATTTAGAGAAAATCCATATTTTCGATAAGGACACGGAACTTGTGGTTCTTAACTAAGTTTCATAAACCGTAAATGAAATTTAAGGTAAAAAGAAGCAGGAGAGCATACAACTCTCTTGCTTTTTTTGTAATTTTGCATTAAAATATGAAAATAGGGATATTAGTTACTCCGAATACGTTTGAAAAGGAGATTATAGAATGATTTCAAATCAGATACTTCAGACCACACTTGATGGATTAAAGGCAATTACGAGAATTGATTTGGGTATATGTGATACAGAGGGAAAAGTGCTGGCATCCACATTTACAGATGCAGAGGATTCCGAAAGCTCCATATTGGTGTTTGTGGATTCACCGGCAGACAGCCAGGTGATTCAGGGCTACCAGTTCTTTAAGGTGTTCGATGAGCACCAGCTGGAATACATCCTCCTTGCCAAGGGTGCAAGCGATGATGTATACATGGTGGGGAAACTGGCCGCATTCCAGATCCAGAACCTGTTAGTGGCATACAAGGAGCGTTTTGATAAGGATAACTTCATCAAGAACCTGCTTCTGGACAACCTGCTGCTGGTGGATATCTACAACAGGGCCAAGAAGCTGCACATTGACACGGATGTAAAGCGTGTCGTATTTATCATCGAGACCCATAATGAGAAGGATGTCAACGCGCTGGAGACAGTAAGAAGCCTGTTTGCATCCAAGACCAAGGACTTCATCACGGCCGTGGATGAGAAGAACATCATCCTTGTGAAGGAAGTCCGTCAGGGCGAGTCCTACAGCGAGCTGGACAAGACCGCCAACACCATCCTGGATATGCTGAACACCGAGGCCATGACCAAGGTGCGTGTTTCCTATGGAACCACCATTAATGATATTAAGGAAGTGTCACGTTCCTACAAGGAAGCCAAGATGGCCCTGGATGTAGGAAAGATTTTCTATGCCAGCAAGAATGTGATTGCATACAACAACCTGGGAATCGGACGCCTGATTTACCAGCTTCCTATTCCGCTGTGCAAGATGTTCATCCGCGAAGTGTTTGACGGCAAATCACCGGATGATTTTGACGAGGAGACACTTGCCACCATTAACAAGTTCTTTGAGAACAGCCTGAATGTGTCTGAGACTTCCAGACAGCTGTATATCCACCGCAACACCCTGGTATACCGCCTGGATAAGCTTCAGAAGAGCACAGGCCTGGATCTTCGTATCTTTGAGGATGCCATCACATTCAAGATTGCGCTGATGGTTGCAAAGTATATGAAGTATATGGAGAGCTTGGACTATTAAACCGGAGTAACAGATGATAGAATTAAGTCGCGTATGCAAGACCTACGAAACCGGCAGCAAGGCTGTGAAGGATATTTCCCTTACCATTGATGACGGGGAGTTTGTATTCATCGTAGGCAGGAGCGGTTCCGGCAAGAGCACGCTGATGAAGCTGCTTTTAAAGGAACTGGAACCCACAAAGGGACGTATTGTGGTGAACGATATGGACCTGGGAAGGATGCCGAGACGGTATATTCCCAAATATCGGAGAAGATTAGGCGTGGTCTTTCAGGATTTCAGACTCCTGAAGGACCGCACTGTGTTTGAGAATGTGGCATTTGCCCAAAGGGTAATCGGGGTGCCGGGCCGGGTGATTAAAGAGACCGTGCCTGAGATGCTCCGGCTGGTTGGGCTGTCTTCCAAGTATAAGGCCTATCCCAGGCAGCTTTCCGGAGGAGAGCAGCAGAGGGTGGCCATTGCCAGGGCTCTCATCAATAACCCGGAAGTACTTCTGGCGGATGAGCCTACCGGTAATCTGGACAGCTTTAACACCCATGGAATCATGAAGCTTCTGGAGGAGATTAACCAGAGGGGGACAACTGTGATTGTGGTCACACACAGTCAGGAAATGGTGGATGAGATGAATAAGCGTGTCATTACCATGGAACGGGGGTCGATTATCAGTGATGAGAGGGGCAAATAAACAGCAATGAGGATCAGTACATTTTGGTATTGCCTGAAACAGGGCGTCATTAATATATGCAGGAATATTTTGTTTTCGCTGGCTTCCATAGCGACTATTTCTGCATGTATTTTTTTATTCTGTCTTTTTTTTGCCCTGGTGGCCAATGTGCAGAATGTTTCGAAGACAGCACAGACAACGGTCGGCATAACCGTGTTCTTTGACGAACAGCTTCCGGAGGAACAGATCCTGGCTGCGGGCGATATCATCCGCGGCTGGGGGGAGGTCAGGGAAGTCAACTATGTGTCGGCCAAACAGGCATGGGAGAATTTTAAGACACAGTATTTTGAGGGGATGGAGGAACTGGCGGAAGGGTTTGCAGATGATAACCCGCTGTCAGGCTCTGCTTCCTATGAGATATTCTTAAACAGCCTAGAGGACCAGGATGGGATTGTCAACCGGCTGGAGGGCATGGAGGGCGTGCGCAAGGTGCGCTATTCCAGCGCGGCCGTGGCAGGCTTTACCAGCGCGGGCAGGATGATTGGGGCATTGTCCGTGGTCATTATCGGCGTGCTGCTGGCAGTGGCCGTGTTCCTGATCAGCAACACCATTTCGGTGGCAGCCTCCTTCCGGCGGCGTGAAAATGAAATCATGCGGTTCATAGGGGCTACCAATTATATGATACGGGCGCCGTTTGTGGTGGAAGGGGTGCTCTTAGGCGCCTTTGGGGCGGTAATCCCTTTGATCGGGATGTATTTCCTGTATCAGAAGGCGGTCATCTATGTAAATGAACAGTATCAGATGATAACAGGGCTTTTCAGGCCCATTGCCCTGGGGGATATTTTCCCTTATATGGCAGGTACGGCAGGCGCGCTGGGGATTGGAATCGGCTTCTTTGTAAGCTTTTTCACGATTCACCGCCATCTGAAGGTTTAGTGCCTGTCTGAAACGTTGGGAAAGGAGCGTTCCATGAAGGGAAACAGACGGATCCGGGCAGCGGCTTTGGCCGGCGGCCTGCTTCTGGGAGGGATGGCTGCATTTTCCTCCTATGCCACAAGCGTGGAGATTGAGGACGCCAAGAAGCAGGTTTCGGCCCTGGAAGAGGAAAAGAAAAAAGTAGAAAGCACCCTGAACCAGCTGGAAACGTTGAAAGCGGATACGGCTGCCTATGTAAAGAAGCTGGACGGCAGCCTGTCGGCATTGTCAGATGAGCTGTCCCAGCTGGAGACACAGATTACGGTCAAGGAATCGGAGATAGAGACAGCCAGGGTGCAGTTAGAGGAAGCAAAGGGTGTGGAAGAACACCAGTACAGCACCATGAAGCTGCGCATCAAGTACATGTATGAGAATGGGGAGAGCAGCTTTGTGGACATGGTCATGGAGTCCGGAAGCATTTCCGAACTTCTCAACAGGGCTGAATATGTAAGCCAGATTGCTGAATATGACAGGAAGATGTTAAAGGAATATGCGGCTGCAAAGGATGAGGTGGCGGACAGGGAACTGGCCCTTGAGGAAGAACACCAGGGCCTTCTTTCGTTACAGGAGACTACCCAGGCCAAACAGGCGTCCATGCAGAAGCTGATGGATTCCAAAAAGGCAGAGCTGGATTCCTATAATTCCAAGATTGCATCGGCCCAGTCTGAGATAGACCAGTATAATGCGGACATCAAAGCCCAGGAAGACCAGATGAAAAAAATCGAGGCCGAGATGAAGCGCAGGGAAGAGGAAGCCAGGAAAAAGGCAGAGGCGGCCGGCAAAACGTATACCGTGTCAAATTTGGGGAATATTAGCTTTAAGTGGCCCTGTCCATCCAGCAGCCGCATCACCTCCAATTTCGGGGACAGGGAATCGCCTACGGAAGGCGCTTCCAGCAACCACAAGGGAATGGATATCGGCGCCGCAACGGGAGCGGATATCATTGCGGCGGCGGACGGAGAGGTTGTGATTTCTACATACAGCTATTCAGCTGGCAATTATATCATGCTTGACCATGGAGGCGGCGTCAGCACGGTTTATATGCACTGCTCCAAGCTTTTAGTGGGCGTTGGGGAGAAGGTGAAGCAGGGACAGGTGATTGCCAAGGTGGGTTCCACCGGCTATTCCACCGGTTCCCACCTGCACTTTGGAATCCGTTCAGGAGGGACTTATGTGAATCCCCGCAGTTATGTTAGCCCCTGATGCGTCATAAGTATAGATTAGAAGGGACAGATAGGAGACTTAAATTGGATAATCGCGATTTTGATCAACAGAGAAATATGGATGGGAACGGCAATCCGGACGGAGGCGCGGGGCGCCAGGGTAATGGAAGGAACCGGTTCTGGGCCGGTGTGCTGGCCGGGGCCTTGGTTACTGCCTTTGTGGGCCTGATTGTGGTGGGAATGTCGGCCGGCATATACATTTTCGGAAAAAAGGTGTTGAACCATCAGCCGGGTGCCCAGACAGAGGGACGGGCGCCCGCGATCTCAAACGGGACCAAGAAGCCGGAAGGCGTGGATTTTGGGCGTGTGACGGCCAAGATGGATTTAATCCAGCAGATCATAGGGGAATACTTCCTGTATGAAGAGGATGCGGAAAATGTGGAGGACTTTATCTACCGCGGCATGCTGGCTGGCCTGGATGACCCTTATTCCGTGTACTATACGAAGTCCGATTATACGTCGCTTCAGGACAGCACCAAGGGTACCTATTCAGGTATCGGTGCCATGATCAGCCAGAACCGTACCACCGGACTTTGCACCATTGTAAAGGTATTTGAAGGATCGCCTGCCCTGGAAGCAGGCATGCAGCCCGGCGACATCATCTATAAGGTTGGGGATACCATGGTTGCCTCTGAGAGCCTGGATGTGCTGGTGAACAACTACATCAAGGGCGAGGAAGGCACTCCGGTGGAGATTACGGTTTACCGCGCGGATAAGGATGAATATGTGGACCTGACCGTGAAACGGCGTAAGATAGAGGTGCCCACCGTGGAGCACAGGATGATGGACGGCAATATTGGATATATCGCTGTCAGTGAATTTGATGTCATCACAGTGGAGCAGTTTGAAGCTGCCGTGGATGAACTTCAGAAAAATGGAATGGAAGGCCTGATCATCGACCTGAGAAGCAATCCAGGCGGTGTCCTGGACGGCGCCGTGAAGATGGCGGATTACCTGCTTCCCGATGACATTTCCAAGTATGACAAGGGAGAGGGCAAGACCCTGATTGTGTACACGGCTGACAAGAATGAGAAGGGCGATGTATATACCGCATCCGACAAGCATGAGCTTGACCTGCCGATTGTCATACTGGTAAATGGAGACTCCGCAAGCGCTTCAGAGGTATTTACAGGCGCCATGAAGGATTATGACAGGGCAACCGTGGTGGGGACCACCAGCTATGGAAAGGGAATCGTACAGAACCTGATTCCTCTGGGGGACGGCTCTGCAATTAAGATTACCACAGCCCATTATTATACCCCAAGCGGATTTGACCTCCATGGAAAGGGGATTGAGCCGGACGTGGAAGTGGAACTGGATGAGAAGCTTAAGACCCAGGCCGTGGTGAAGCCGGAGGAGGATAACCAGATCCAGAAGGCGGTTGAGGTGCTGGAAGGCAAGCTGGGGAAGTAGACGGCGTTGTTTATTGTTAGGGACGATGAGATGGATGGGAGTGACCTGCCGGTGGCAGTCACTCCTGTTTTGCTGTTTGGATTAACCGGGATGTTGCCTGCTGGAACTGAGTCCTGGTTGCCGGACCAAGCCCCTGACTGTCGGATTCGCTCCTGTCCGTAATTTTAATACCTTATGGAAGACGGTTCAACCGGACAATACAGATATTGGGGAAACAGAACAAACATTCGATTACGGTCTATACTTTCTAAGGGCAATCTGGTATAATGAATGAAGTGTGTTATGGATAATGTAAGTTGGACAAAAGAGTAAGAAATTCATTATAAAATCTTATAGGATGCTATTTTGTGCTGTTCAGTAGTAAATAATATAGTTTTATTAGCAGTTAAATTCTGAAATTTGAGAGTACGGCCATTAGGCAGCTGCCCAGATACCTGATTTCAAAGATTTTACGGATTTCTGCTTAACAGACGTACTTTTAATTGGGTCATCAAGGAGGTAAAAACGCATTATGGAGTTCAAATTACACAGTGAATATCAGCCCACCGGCGACCAGCCGCAGGCTATCGAAGCCCTTGTCAAAGGCTTCAAGGAAGGTAACCAATTCGAGACTTTACTAGGCGTCACAGGCTCCGGTAAGACCTTTACCATGGCCAACGTAATCCAGCAGTTACAGAAGCCAACCCTCATCATCGCCCACAACAAAACCCTGGCAGCCCAGCTCTATTCCGAGTTTAAGGAGTTCTTCCCGGAGAACGCGGTGGAGTATTTTGTGAGCTACTACGACTACTACCAGCCAGAAGCCTACGTGCCGTCCACGGACACCTACATTGAAAAGGATTCATCCATCAATGATGAGATTGACAAGCTGCGCCATTCGGCAACGGCCGCCCTGTCAGAGCGGGAGGATGTGATTATTGTGGCGTCCGTGTCCTGTATATACGGCCTGGGAAGTCCCATTGACTATAAGGAGATGGTAATATCGCTGCGCCCTGGAATGATAAGGGACAGGGACGAAATCATCCACAAACTGATTGATATCCAGTATGACCGCAATGACATGGATTTTAAGCGTGGTACTTTCCGGGTAAGGGGGGATGTGCTGGAGGTATTTCCTGCGTATTCGGACAGTGCGGCTTACAGGATAGAATTCTTTGGGGATGAGGTTGACCGGATAACGGAGATTGATACCCTGACCGGAGAGATTAAAGCCCAGCTGGGGCATATTGCCATTTTCCCGGCATCCCACTACGTGGTGCCAAAAGAGAAGATGATGGAGGCAACAGAGAATATCCTGGCTGAACTGAAAGAACAGGTTGCATTTTTTAAAAGCGAGGATAAGCTGCTGGAAGCACAGAGGATTTCGGAGAGGACTAATTTCGATGTGGAGATGATGCGGGAGACTGGTTTCTGCTCTGGAATTGAGAACTATTCACGCCATCTGACAGGAGGGCTTCCTGGTGAACCGCCTTGCACGCTGATTGATTATTTCCCGGAGGATTTCCTGATCATTGTGGACGAGTCCCATATTACCCTGCCGCAGGTCAGGGGCATGTACGCCGGGGACCGGTCCAGGAAATCAACATTGGTGGATTATGGTTTCAGGCTTCCTTCCGCGCTGGATAACAGACCCCTTAATTTTTCTGAATTTGAGGATAAGATTAATCAGATGATGTTCGTATCCGCTACTCCGTCCGTATATGAACGGGAACATGAACTGATGCGCGTGGAACAGATCATCCGTCCTACCGGACTTTTGGACCCGGAAGTTACCGTACGCCCGGTGGAGGGCCAGATAGATGACCTGATTTCTGAAGTGAACAAGGAAGTGGCAAACCATCATAAGATACTGATTACCACATTGACAAAGCGGATGGCAGAGGACCTTACGGATTATATGCGCGAGGTGGGGATCCGGGTCAAATACCTTCATTCTGATATTGATACGCTGGAACGGGCACAGATCATACGTGATATGCGTCTGGATGTGTTTGACGTGCTTGTGGGCATTAACCTTTTAAGGGAAGGACTCGATATTCCAGAGATTACCCTTGTTGCAATCCTGGATGCGGATA
Organism: Enterocloster sp. OA13; assembly: GCF_022440595.1. NCBI lineage: Bacteria > Bacillati > Bacillota > Clostridia > Lachnospirales > Lachnospiraceae > Enterocloster > Enterocloster sp. OA13. Next base: position 1,343,581 of record NZ_JAKNTF010000001.1, read on the forward strand.
AAGAGGGCTTCCTGCGTTCTGAGACTTCCCTGATCCAGACAATCGGCCGTGCGGCCAGGAACTCAGAAGGACATGTAATCATGTACGCGGATAACATGACGGATTCCATGCGCGTGGCTATCGGGGAGACCAACCGGCGCAGGCAGATCCAGCAGGCATACAACGAGGAGCATGGAATTACGCCCACAACCATTAAAAAGGCGGTCCGGGACCTGATTGCCATATCAAAGGCAGTGGCAGATAACGATGAGAAGTTTAAAAAGGATCCGGAATCCATGGATGAGAAGGAACTCAATAAGCTGGTCAAGGAGTTGGAAAAGAAAATGCGCCAGGCCGCAGTGGAACTTAACTTTGAGGAGGCTGCAAGGCTTCGTGACCGGATGATAGAAATTAAAAAAATACTCATAGATATGGAATAATTTGTAACTTGTCCTATCCACAGGGATTGTGTTTGAAAAATGTAATATTCTTTTAAGGATTATTAAATTGTACAATATCAATAGCTTTATTATAATAAAGATAGGCAATTGGTAGAAAATTCATATAATGGTGGATAGGAGGAGTTGTTATGAGAAAAAAGAAAGGTATATGCTTATTGTTAGCAGTTGTCATGGCAATCAGTACCGGATTTACCGCCTTGGCGGCAGATACGAAGATTGATACGGTGAAGCTTACATTTTCATATGATAAGGCACCTGCAAGCGGGGACAACATAGGTAATATTAAGGTCAAGGCAGACAGCAGTGAGTTTTATGTGGAATCAGCAGAATATACGAATTCAGATGACCAGGATACATGGACCGTGGGGGATGTACCGGAGGTGAAGATTGAACTGTCAGCCAAGGATGGCTACCGTTTTTCCTACACATCCAAGAGTCACTTTAAATTTACAGGATGTAATGCCGAGTTTAAGAAGGCCAAGATTTATGACAGCGGCGCGTATATAGAGGTATATGCGGAACTGAAGCGCATTGGCGGTAAGCTGGAAGGCGCCACGGACCTGGACTGGGAAGATACCACGGCTGTATGGGAAGAGATTGAAGGAGCCAAGAGTTATGATGTGAAGCTTCTCAGGAATGATAAGACAGTGACAACTGTGAGCACCACCAGGACATCGTTTGATTTTGCAGGATATTTTAACAGGGAAGGTGATTATACCTTCCGGGTAAGGGCTATATCTCGGTATAACAGTAAGGCTGGTGAGTGGTCTGAAGATTCCAGTTCCTTTTATGTGGATGAGGATGAACTTGGAAGATACGGCGGCAGCGGCCACTGGGTCCAGGACCAGAAGGGGTGGTGGTATGCCTTTGATACTGGCGGTTATCCATCTTCCTGCTGGAAGCAGATTAATGGAGCCTGGTACTATTTTAACAGTTCAGGTTATATGTTGACCGGCTGGCAGCGTCTGGACAGGGATTGGTATTACCTGAATCCCAGCGGCGCCATGACAACGGGCTGGCAGGCCATCAATGGCCAGTGGTATTATATGGACGGCAGCGGTGTGATGCAGACCGGCTGGCAGGCTGTGAATGGAAGATGGTACTATATGAACAGCAGCGGCGCCATGCAGACCGGCTGGCAGAGGCTTAATGGCCAGTGGTATTATCTGGATCCCAGCGGCGCCATGCTTACGGGCTGGCAGGCCATTAACGGGAAGTGGTATTATCTTGGGAGTAATGGCGTGATGTATGCCAATACGACCACACCGGATGGCCGCTATGTGGGGTCCGATGGGGCTTGGCAATGAGCCATGAGTGTGATAGGACAGAAATAAACATATAAATCAAAGATTCTGCCGCTTTTGTCTGATAAGAGGAAGAGGACTAAACCTAGCAAAACTTAATTGTTAGATTTAGTCCTTTTTTTGAGCTGTCAATATCAGTGAGGTGTTCCCTGGTTCTCTGACCCCTCATGTCCATACCCGTCTAAGGAGCCGTTTTCTTCCCAATAATCAAATCTCTTAGTAATTTCTTTGTGCGTTTCTTCAGTGATAGCCGGAAGTTTGTCCCCCATTGATAACCGGCCTGGCGGAATCCCTTTTCTACCGCTTCCCTTAATCAGGTAATTATTGAGGCATCACCACCGGATAAGGATACGGCCATGTCCACCATATGGGTTGCCATGGCGTTTACGCCCCATTCCCCGTTTTTTATACAAATGAATCAGACATTTTTTGAGATTACGAATCCTGGAAAAAATAAAATAACTCAAATAAATTGTAATTATTTTAAAAAATATGTCGATATCTACAGAAGAGGATAAATTTTGATTTACATGATACAGAGTGGAGATGAACTATGAAAAGGACCGCGATATTTCTTTTGATAAGTCTGTTATCTGTTTTTACTGCCATCACAGGTTTTTGTCCGGTTTCCGGTACCAGGGCGTGTTTGAAAATTCATTCCCGCCATCTGTGCGCCCCACTTCGCGGTATATTTACCCTAAATTCGGGTCATATAGTCCGCTATGCGCCCTTCATTTGGGCCAAATCCCCTGCAAAGCGGGACGCGCGGCTGACGGACTGTGATTTTCAGACATGCCCCGGTATTTTTGGGGAGGAAGCTGAGATTCAAAAGAAAGAATCGACTCCGGCAGAATCAGATTCTTTGGGGATGGAATATGAAGGTGAATTTTCTATTGCCGCGTATTGTGGATGTAAACTTTGCTGCGGTTCCGGTAATAAGGTACAGACGTATTTTGGGACACAATTGACTCCCGGCCATTCCATAGCTGCGGATTTCCAGCTTTTTTCCCCGGGTGACAGACTTCAGATTGAAGGAACCTGTTACACGGTTGAAGACAGGGCCAGGTCTAATTCATCTGTTTCACTTCTCGTATATTTTGATTCTCATTCCGAAGCAATTGAATTTGGACGGAAGACACTGAGCGTATATCGGATTTGTGAAGAAGAGGCGGTTGTGGAAGGCGAGCCTCTGGGAACGTTCACCGTAACCGGATATTGCAGATGCAGACAATGTACGGGAATCTACAGTGAAAAGAATATGACTTTTACCGGGATGGAGCCTGTGCCAAACCAAACCATCGCCGCTGATCCGAGTATGGTCCCGCTAAACTCAAAGCTGTTGATTAACGGCATTGTCTATACAGTGGAAGACACGGGAAAGAATATTACCGGGCGGCGGCTTGACATATATTTTGAAAGCCACGAAGAAGCGGTTACATATGGAAGAAGGGAGGAAATGGTTTATCTGATTGAACAGCCGGAACAAGGGGGAGGATAAGCCGTCATCCCTTGACCCATATATGCCAGTACTGGATATTACGGAGACAGTATTGAGTTAAACTTTTGGAGAGATTCTATGAAAAAGGCAATGAAACAATCTACACTGATTTACATTTTGAATGGGGTTTCTATTTTCTCCCTTCTGATTACACTCCTCAGCGTACTTTATTATGGCAGCATAAACAGTAAAATCCAACAGGCCGCCAGGAACCGGTATGAACTGACCTATAATGCCAACCGGTTCATGAATGGGTCGGCGTACTTAACAAATGAAGTCAGGGCGTATGCTGCAACGGGAGACAAGACTCATTATGATAATTATTGGAATGAAATCAATGTCCTGAAAAACAGGGATGCAGGTGTGGCGGCGATGAAGGAGATTGGGATAACCCCCAATGAACAGTCCATGATTGAACAGATGTCGTCCCTGTCCAATGAACTGGTGCCCCTTGAAGAAAATGCCATGGATTATGTTTCGGCCGGAAATAAGTCCGCGGCAGTTGGATATGTATATGGGGATGATTATAATCAGTCGGTTGAGAAGATAAACAAGCTGAAAAGTGATTTCCTCACCACGCTTGATAAAAGGTCCTCCAGTAATGTAAACAGCCTGATCCTTCAGTCACGGGTGTCGCTTTTTTTATTGATTCTTTCCGTATTTATAACGATGGCGTTTCAGGTTATCATATCGCAGATCTCACGTAAGAAGATGATTGAGCCTGTGATTGATATCATGAACCAGATGCGCGAAATAGCAAGTGGCAGGCTGTCAGTGGAATTTAACCTGGATTCAGACACGTCCGAGGTAGGGATGCTGATTGAATCCATCCATTCGACGAAAAAGGAACTGAGGAAATACATAGAAGATATCAGGGAGACCCTGACTTCCATGGCTAATGGTAATATGGCCATACAGACCGGTACCGAATACAAAGAAGAATTCAAACCAATTCAGGATTCCCTGCAGTTGATTCTGGAATCCCTGAACCGTGTGCTTCATGATATTGAAGCGGCAGCGGAACAGGTTTCTGCCAGTTCTAACCGGGTATCATCATTTGCACAGACCCTTTCACAGGGCGCAACAGAACAGGCAGCCTCTGTGGAGGTCCTGAACAGGGAAATTGATAACCTTTCCACGCAATTAACGGAAGCAGCCCAGAAGGCTTCCATTTCACGGGAGGAATCAATCAATGCCAGCGGGCTGCTTAGAAGAAGCAATCAGATGATAGAAGGATTGTCAGGAACAATCCGGGAAGTATCCAGCGCCTCCAGCAAGATTGGCGGGATTGCAAAAATTATAGAAGATATTGCGTTTCAGACCAATATCCTTGCGTTGAATGCCGCTGTGGAGGCGGCAAGGGCCGGGGAAGCAGGGAAAGGTTTTGCCGTGGTGGCTGATGAAGTGCGGAACCTGGCTACTAAAAGCTCAGAGGCTGCAAAGGATACCACGGCCCTTATTAACGACACCTTAAAGCTGATTGATACAAGCGCCAAATTAACGACCGATACCGCAGGATCCCTGGCAGATGTCATGATGGGAGCAGAGCAGGCTACCGATATGGTGGGGGATATTGTGCGCGCATCAGAATATCAAAGGGAGGCCATCCATCTGATTCAGGAGAATCTGAATCAGATAACCGATGTTGTACAGAACAATGTTGCAACGGCAGAAGCCTCATCTGCCGCCGCTGAAGAACTCAATCATCAGGCGGAAGCGCTGAAACAGTCCACACAACGTTTTATACTGCGCTGAGAATGGTGTTTAATGGAGGGATGCATATGACAGAAGAACAGGCGGTTGCTTTTACAAAAGAAATATGCCGGATGTATTTTGAAGAGCGGAATCATGATAAATTGATGGATTATATCTCAAAAGACATTGTCTGGATTGGGGTGCGTGGAAAAAAAGGCTTTAACACATTTGGGAATCTGCAGGAATATCTTCGGATTGGGAAAGAGGTTTATAGCGGAAGTGTCCATCTGGATAATCAGGAATGCCGCGTACTGGAAATCACGAAGGACCTGACCTGCGTTTTAGCCTGTATGGATGTGTATACACCCCCAGAAGAAGGACCTGTTTTTACGGAACATATCCATATTACAATCATATACCGCAGGGAGGGCAGTGAATGGAAAATCCTGCACGTCCATAATTCCTTTGCGGACGGGACTTATGGGGAAACTACTACGGCGGCGGATTCCCGGCACTGGAGGGATTTCATGATGATAAAAGAAGAGGCAACCAGGATGGCGGCCAAGGAAGTGGAGGAAGTCAGGAAGCTGGATACGCTTACCGGTATCTATAATATGGAAGGCTTTGCTGAGTGCCTGGAAGATATCCTGCAGAAGAATCCATCCAAACATTACGTAATCTTAAAATTTGGAATCAACCAGTTCCGGTATATTAATCATGTGTTAGGTTACCGGACAGGGGATTGTATACTTAGGGAAATTGCCTCCAACCTGAAGAATTTATGTATCGGCAGTGAAATATGTGCCCGGATTGAAAAAGATAATTTTGCCATCCTGCTTCAGTATGAAAACCGGGAAGAGTTAGATAAGCGGATTGAGAGTTTTTGGGGGCGTTTCATCAGCCAGGAGACAGAGGAGGAGCTGGACATCAACGTCCATTTTACCGGCGGCGTATGTCCGATTGAGCCGGGAAGCAGGGAATCCGTCAAACAGATGTTAGATAAAGCCATGCTGGCCCAGCATTATAGGAAATCGTGGAAGTGGGAGAACCGTTACATCTACTATGATCCGGAAATGGAACGCAACCAGCTGATGGAACAGGAGTTGGTTGAAACTGCAAGGTATGCAATGGAACGCAATGAGTTCCGTATGTACTTCCAGCCGCAGGTTTATTTGGATTCCGGTGAGGTGGCGGGGACGGAAGTACTGGTACGCTGGGTGAAACCTGATGGAAGAATCGTCATGCCGGATGAATTCATCCCGGTTTTCGAGCAGACAGGATTTATAAAGACCCTGGATTTCTATATGCTGGAGAAAGTCTGCAGCCGTATGCGGGGCTGGCTTGACGAGGGGCTTCGTGTGTGCCCTGTTTCCATTAACCAGTCCAGGCTCCATCTGGAGGACCAGCATTATGCGAAGCAGTTCTGCGGAGTCGTGGACCGTTATCATATACCGCATGAACTGATTGCCTTTGAATTGACGGAAAGTGCGTTTTCGGAATATGATCAGATGATTCAGAGGCTGGCCGCTGAACTTCACTGCTATGGGTTTCGGCTGGATATTGATGATTTTGGGACAGGTTACACGGCGCTTAATCTTTTAATGCAGATTGAGCCGGATGTTTTAAAGCTGGATCGGAGCCTGACCGCAAATTACCAGAATCCGAGAGGGAATCTGGTGCTTAAGAAAATGATAGAGATTGCAAAGGAAACTGAGACTACCATTATCTGTGAAGGCGTGGAATACCCGGAGCAGGAGGCGTATTTCAGGCATCTGAAGTGCGATATTGCACAGGGATATCATTATTACAGGCCTATGCCGGAAGAGGATTTTGTGGTAAAAATCCTAAAAAAAGCTTGAATGCAAAAGAATGACATCGCTGAGGCGGTGTTTTTTCTTACCAATAAAGGAATGGCATATGGATGGCTTCCAATCTGCCTGTATATTTTTTATATTCCATGCTGAAAAGGATTATAAAATTGCAGAATATGTCGATAACCATATAGAGAATTATAGAATCAGAGCCTGGGACAGCAGCATTCCTTAACAGAAACATAAAAAATAATGGAGGGGGAATATGGGGGTGGCCACAGGAACAATTGTTAAAATCGGCAAGTGTATTACCAAAGAAAACTTACAATTAGGAGAAAACGGTATGTTAAATAAAATGAAAATAGGAAAAAGGCTAACTTTGTCATTTGCCCTGATTATTATGGTATTCATCATCTCATCCGCTGTTTCAGCATTCAGTGTCTATTCCGTATCCAAAAGTCTTAGTAAATTTTATAATGGACCGTTTCAGGTGGTGAAAACCTCTTTTGACATGCGAAGGGCGATTCAGAGTGCTGAGCGCAGTATCTTGTGGTCCTGTACAACAGAAGACAGCGCCGCCACAGACTCGCGGCTGGACCAGGCGGCTGCGGACCTGGAGATAGTGAGGGATGGAATCACACTGCTAAAGGATAAATTCCTGGGAGATATGAGCCTGGTCACGGAATTTGAAGCCACCATGGAGGCGAGCAAAATCATTAAGGATCAGGTCATCTCATTGAGCAAGGCAAATCAGGTGGATGCATCCATTGCCCTGTATGATTCTCAGTATGCCCCCAAATTAATGGAAGCAAAGGGATTGCTGAATCAGATTGCGGAGTTTTCCCAATCAAAGGCGAATGAATTTGATCAAGACGGTATAAATACCAGGAATACTGCATTTATCTCCATTGCCATATTAACGGTCGCGATTCTCCTGCTTGTACTTTTCCTGAGTACAATATTGACCAGAAGCCTGACAAAACCGATTTTTGAGATTGAGGAAGCGGCCGGCCGGATGGCAGAAGGGGATTTAACAGTAAAGATAGGTTACACGGCACAAGACGAGCTGGGACATCTCGCGGAAAGCATGAGGACCATGACGCAGCGTATCTCCTATTATATGGGTGAGATTACAGTGGCAATGCAGCAGATGGCTTCAGGAGATTTGAATGTTGCATCGCGGGAGACGTTCAAGGGTGATTTTGGCCCTGTTCAGATAGCAATCCGTTCCCTGGTAGGTTCGCTGAATGATATCCTTATGCAGATTGGGCAGTCCTCGGACCAGGTTGCAAGCGGTTCAGACCAGGTGTCCTCAGGTGCCCAGGCCCTCTCCCAGGGCGCCACGGAACAGGCCAGCTCCGTGGAGGAACTGGCAGCCACAATCAATGAGATTTCCTCACAGGTAAGGGCTAATGCAAAGAGTGCGCAGCAGGGCAGCGAGCTGGCGGAAGATTCCGGGAGGAAAATGGAGGAAGGCAACCGTCAGATGCAGGAAACCATAGCGGCCATGGCCGAGATTAAAGATAAATCAGGGCAGATTGGGAAAATCATCAAGACCATTGAAGACATTGCATTCCAGACGAATATCCTTGCATTAAATGCTGCCGTGGAGGCGGCGCGCGCCGGGGACGCAGGAAAAGGTTTTGCCGTGGTGGCAGACGAGGTGCGCAATCTTGCCAGTAAATCGGCGGAGGCGTCCAAAAGCACGGCAGCCCTCATTGAAGGTTCCATGCAGGCTGTGGAAAGAGGAACGAGGCTGGCTGATGAAACAGCACAGACGCTTAGCCTGGTTGTGGAAAGCTCCAAACAGGTGGTTGCTGTTGTGGACGACATATCACAGGCATCTGCTGAACAGGCGTCCTCCATTGCGCAGGTCACGCAGGGGATTGACCAGATTTCCAGCGTGGTGCAGACAAACTCAGCCACTGCCGAGGAAAGTGCTGCTGCAAGTGAGGAATTGTCGGGGCAGGCGCAGCTGCTCAAAAATCTGCTTAGCCAGTTCAAGCTTAAGGATTCTTTTAGGAAAGCAGAACCAGCTTATGGGCAGGAAGCCTTCGTGTCTGGTAATTCCGGGGAATTACCGCTGACGGATTCCGGCAGATATTAATGATGATGAAGTAGTCCATACATACACTTTGGCCGCTATCGTGCTGGCAGTATTGTTTTACAGCATGCGGAATGTTCCCAGTAACTGTTTTCAACCATGGAGGCCCTTTAGGAGGACGGATTCCTGTTTTCCATGGACGATTTTGGGAGTGGGTATTCCTCACTCAATATGTTAAAGGACATTCCTGTCGATATTGTAAAGTTCGATTTACGATTTCTGGATGGGAGCGTAAAGGGGAACAGGCGGGGCGGAGTATTTTATAGAATATCATCCAACTGATGAAGGACCTGCAGGTTACCGTTCTTGCAGAAGGGGTGGAGACGGAAGAACAGATGAAATTCTTGCGTGAAGTGGGCTGCCATTACGCCCAGGGATATTCCTATGCCCGGCCAATGATGCTTGAGAAAGCGGAAAACCTATTGATGGAAGAGCATGGGCACAGGGACGATGTACCATGGGGGGAGGGAAAAATGAGACGTTTACCAACAGTTAACTATATCATAAGATGGCAGCGGATACTAAGTAATAAATGGCTGCAGTCATGGAGTGGGAGCGGATAGCAGAGGTAAAGGATGTTAAGCCGGATAAATGATAAGACATACCAGGAAATATTTATTTACTAAGGAGAATGGATTTATGAGAAATTTGAAAATAGGGAAAAAACTATCCATCACATTCGGAATTATCATTGTTCTTTTTTTGATTTCACTTATAGTTTCGTTTGTCAGTTTAAACAATTCGGGAAATAACTTTAAGGATTTTTATACGGTAGGATATCCGGTTTCGAATAAGACAACGGATATGCGCCGTGCTACCCAGACAGGCTTGAAATGCATAGCCCTCAGTATGCTTACGGATGATGTTGCGGAGACCCAGAGCTATATTGACCAGGCCAATGAACAGCTTGACTCCCTGGCACCAGGATTTACATTTTTAAAACAGAATTTCCGGGGAGATACATCCGTGCTGGACCAGGCGCAGAAATGTCTGGATGAGGCCAAGCCATACAGGGAACAGATTATTGATCTGGCAGGGAAGAACAGGAATGCGGAAGCAGCAGAACTGCTGTTTGATAAATACCAGCCATTAATGCTTAAGTTCAGGGATTTGATGGGCGAGGCCGATTCTGCCACGACAGAGATTGCCGAACAGGACTATAATCAGTCGGTCAGGGCCCAGAATACTGCCCTTGTATTTTTACTTGTGATTGCAGGGCTGGCCTTGACACTTACCGTTATCCTTGCAGTCTACATCACCAAAGCCCTGTCTAAGCCCATAAGCGAAATTGAGGATGCTGCTAAGAAAATGGCTGCAGGAGATTTGGAGGTATCAATCAATTACGTTTCAAAGGATGAGTTAGGAAGCCTCTCCGAAAGCATGCGGATTCTGACTCACAATTTCAAGGGGATTATCCAGGATATGGGGATGGGGCTGACCGCCTTGGGCAATGGTGATTTCAGTGTGGATTCCCAGGCCAAAGAGCTTTATGTAGGCGAATTCACGCAGTTGGCCACATCCATGTATCAGATTATTGACAAGCTTTCATCCGTACTGGGTCAGATTAACCAGTCTGCCGACCAGGTTGCTTCTGGCAGCGACCAGGTTGCTTCTGGTTCACAGGCACTTTCCCAGGGTGCAACAGAGCAGGCATCCTCCGTGGAAGAACTGGCGGCAACCATCAACGAAATCTCCAATCAGGTTAAGTCCAACGCAGATAATGCACAGCATGCCAACCGGATGGCAGATGATGTGGGACGTAAGATGACCGAGAGCAACCAGCAGATGCAGACCATGATTGAAGCCATGAAGGAAATCAGCAGTTCCTCCAGTGAAATAGGGAAAATCATCAAGACAATTGAGGACATTGCGTTCCAGACCAATATCCTCGCCCTGAATGCGGCGGTTGAGGCGGCCCGTGCAGGGGAAGCAGGAAAAGGTTTTGCTGTGGTTGCGGACGAGGTCCGGAACCTTGCCAGTAAATCAGCGGAGGCTTCCAAGAATACGGCGGCACTGATTGAGAGTTCCATTGTTGCAGTGGAAAAAGGTACCAGGATTGCAGATGAGACGGCCCATACACTGTTAGAGAGCGTGGAGGGCGCCCAGCAGGTAACCAAAACCATTGACCAGATATCCAGGGCATCTGAAGAGCAGGCATCTTCGATTAGCCAGGTAACTCAGGGAATTGACCAGATTTCCAATGTGGTGCAGACCAATTCCGCTACCGCGGAAGAATCGGCGGCGGCCAGTGAGGAGCTGTCAGGGCAGGCACAGATCCTAAAAGGTTTAATCAGTCAGTTCAAATTAAAGGATTCAAGGAATGAAACCGCATCATCTGTGCAGGATATGCCGAGGCAGCCCATGCAGATTCCTGCATTTTCAGACGGAAGCAAGTATTAAATATATGTTTGGACAGAATTCGGATTTAAAAATCGTATGTTTCAATCGGAAGTGTAATCTGATATATGATTAAAAGATGGCTCCTTTTTGGTAAGAATTCAGATATGACGATTCTTATGGAAAAGGGGCATTTTTTATGGTTGCGGTTAAGGTGCAGATACGACAGGTTATTTTTTTAGCTAAAAGACAGTATAAACTATTATAAACCAGCCTTTTGTGCCGATAAAAGTAAATGGACCCTTTGCAAAGAAAAGGGATTGTGGGAAGCAGGGAAAAATAATGCAGTGAAATAGTTACATAGCCTTAAATGGCTATGGGGATTGAAGTTAACACATATGTAAGAGATTTCCGTGCAATGAATGAACCGCCGTTTTTACATAGCCAGGATGGCATATGAGGATTGAAGGACTACACAGTTTACATCAGGAATGAGAACATTTTTATATTATATGAGCTGTACTTATGATTAAACCTGCTTTTCCACGTTCCAGCCATGCCTAGATTGTAGATATCCCACCCTTACCGGTGTATGGGATGGGAATGAGGTGATTTTTTGAGTGATAAAAAAATGATTCCTCCTCAGGGACGGAACATGCCCAGGGTATGCTATGAGGTAAGGGGACGGTATGCACTGTTTACGGACCCCATGACCAAAACCGGCGGGGATCTGCATTCATATCCGGTTCCCACTTATTCCGCCGTTACAGGATTGACGGAAAGCATTTACTGGAAGCCGTCCATTAAGTGGAAACCGTTGCGGATCCGGATTTTAAATCCTATCCAGTATCAGTCAAGGAGTAAGCTTCTGCCTGTTTTTAAGACAGGCGGAAAGGATTTGGCCTATTACAGCTATCTAAGTGATGTATGTTACCAGATTGAAGTTGAACTGGCCTGGGGCAGTGACCGGTATGCTTTGGACCGCAATGTGGCTAAGCATCATGAATCCATGCTGCGATGGCTCAGGCGGGGAGGAAAGCTGCCTGTTTACCTGGGGACTACCGAATGTTTCGCATATGTCAGGCCATGTACCTTTGGAGCCGGGTCAGGATATTATGATTCTGTGGATATGGACTTTGGAATCATGGTCCACAGCAGGGATTTTGAAAAGAGGGAGGTCCGTCTGGCGCCTTACAGGATGCATCAGGGCGTAATCCGGTTCCCGGACCAGGAAGGATGCATTACCAGGAAGTGCAGGGCAGGAGGGGATTTGTAAATGAATATGATGCAAAGCCTGGCCGGCGTGTATGATGCTCAGTCCTCCTTGGCCGGCGTCAAGAGGGAGGATACGGATGCGGTGCTTCTTCCGCTGTTCCATACATCCCTGGCTGCGCAGATAACCGTGACAATTGATATGCAGGGGGATTTTATAGATGCGCAGGCCTTGGATTTCAGGGAAGATGAGGTGTATACGATTATTCCTTCCACAGTGGATTCGGCCAGCCGGTCCGGTCCGGAACCGCCTCCTAATCCATTAAATGACAAGTTGATTTATCTGATGGGAGATGGGGATTCCTATATACAGGACGAAAGGGCAGCTGCGGATATCCGGAAACGGTGCAGGGCCCATGAACAGCAGCTTGCCGCATGGGCATCCAGTCCATATGCGGTTCCTCAGGTAAAAGCGGTCAGAGCCTATCTGAACCGGAAACGGATTGCCTCCGACCTGATTGCGGTAAAGGTCATCCTGCCTGAGGAAGATGGAACCATTGATGGGAAAAAGAAAATAGCGGATAGGGATATTCTGTCCTGTGTGGTCAGATTCAAGGTAGTGGATACCGAGGCAGGGGATGGATATGTGGCGGAGACATGGAAGAACCGGGAACTGTTTCAAAGCTGGATATCCTACTACACTGCTTTTGTAATGGAGAATGGGAAGAAAGATGTATGCTATGTAACGGGAGAGTATACGGTCTGTGCCGGCAAGCATGCCAATGGCATCAGAGGGAGCGCGGATTGGGCCAAGCTTATTTCCTCCAATGAAAACGGCAATGTTGTTTTCTCGGGAGATTGGTTTTGCCAGGGGGATGACGCGGTGACAATTGGCATGCTCACAAGCTATAAGGCCCATTGTGCCTTAAGCTGGATGATTAAACGCCAGGGATATGTATTTGGCAGCAATATCCGGGTGTGCTGGGATCCGGATGGCAATCCCCTGGCGCTTAATCTGTTTGCAGATACAGCTGAAATCCTGGGGAAACACGAATATAGATTTTTTGCCGGAAGGAAAGCTTATGAAAGTTATCTGGATGTGTGCTTTTCAGGATTCCTTCTGGATGATAAAGAATATCATATGCTGGTGCTGGATGCGCCCAATAAGCAGGACCATAAAGGCAGGCTGGCAATTCTCGATTATGCGGAAATGCCGGCAGGCCTTATCTATCAGCGGATTAAGCAATGGCATCGGACTGCCTGTTGGCAGTTTGTGATGAAAAACAGGACATTTACCGGCGCTCCTTCAGTGGAAGATGTGGTGACTGCCGCATATGGAACGGAATATGGGGGAGGATTTGCGGTAATGGACAGTACCTTATCTGCACGTCAGGCCAACCGTGTGGTGTCTGTCATATTATCAGGCGGGTCCATGCCTTCAGACATTGTGGAAAAACTAGTCAAACGGGCGGGAGACCCCTGCCGTTATCATGAATACAATCATTGGCTGCTGGTCCTGCAGGTTACATGTGCTGTCCTTAACCGTGATGTGATAAGAGGAGATATCATGTTAGACAGATTAAATAAGGACCGCAGCTATCTTTGGGGCCGGCTCCTGGCTGTTGCTGATTACCTGGAAAGGCTGTATTTCAATGAGGTCAGGGAAGGGCGCTTGACAGGAGTATGCAGATATATGCAGATGTTCTCCCGCTCACCGGAAAGATATTGGGGGGTTATCCGTAAAAGACTGGTTCCATACCTTAAAAAGGCCAGCAGGCTGAAATACGGATTGTATGCGTGTAAGCTCATGGACCAGATGACAGACATGCTTTTAGGCCAGGCGGATTCGGACGAGCCGCTGGGGGCTGCTTACCTGACAGGTTTCAGTTCCCAGCAGCTATGTTTTTTACGGATGGATTACGCAGTCAGGAAGGGGAAGGGATAGACTTATGAAAAGGCAGGATTTCATTATGGTATTCAAGGTGGAAAATGCAAACCCGAACGGGGATCCATTGGAGGGGAACCGCCCAAGGACCAACGACAATGGGTATGGGGAAATAACAGGAGAGTGCATCCGCCGAAAAATACGTAACCGGTTCATCCACATGGGGCAGCCCGTATTCGTCCAGTCCGACAGCCTTTGCGTGGATGGATACAGTTCCCTGGCGGAACGCCTGGCTGCAAGAAAGGACATTTTTAATGCACTCAAGGATGGGAAGACACAGAAAGAGGGTATACGCCTTGCCTGTGAAACATGGCTGGATGTACGGCTGTTTGGACAGATATTTGCTTTTCTTGGTGTCAAGACCATGAATGCTTCTGTTCGCGGCGCCGTTACCATATGCCATGGGACGTCCGTAGAGCCGGTGACTATCAAGGATATCCATATCACCAAGAGTACAAATGGCCGGAATAAAGGCGGTGTACAGGAAAAATCCTCTGATACCATGGGTTCTAAGAGTGTGGTGGAACAGGCATTGTATGTGGTAAAAGGTTCGGTCAATCCATTTTATTCAGATAAGAATGGGGTGTGCGGGGAGGATGTGGAGGTATTGAAGACAGCCCTTGCCACTATTTTTGAAAATGATGAGTCCTGCGCCAGGCCGGCTGGTTCCATGGCAGTGTGCAATTTGTACTGGTTTGAACAGCCGGAGAATGGTGCATGTGTGCCAGTCTATAAAATCTTTGAATTGCTGGATGTCCAAAACCAGGGCGGCCGGTATGCCTGCCGCTTAAAGGATGTGCCGGAAGGGGTACGGGTGACGGAACTGGTTTAGGTTTATGCGGATGAATCATTATATTTTGCCGAAATGCGCCGATATAAGTACATAGGTAAACAGAAAGGGACGGATTACATATGAAAAAGGTGATTACATATGGCACGTTCGACCTGTTCCATGAGGGGCATTATAAATTACTGGAGCGTGCCAGGGCGTTGGGGGATTATCTGATTGTAGGTGTGACCACGGAACATTTTGATGAGATAAGAGGCAAGGTCAATGTGATAGATTCCATACTGGAACGCATTGACAATGTAAGGCAGACCGGATTTGCAGATGAAATCATCATAGAGGACCATGAAGGACAGAAGATTGAGGATATCCAGCGTTACGGTGTGGACACCTTTACGGTTGGTTCTGACTGGGTGGGAACCTTTGATTACCTGAAAGCATTCTGTAACGTGGTATATCTGGAACGGACCCCGGATGTCTCGTCCACACAGCTGCGGGAGAGCCGTTTCAGGATTGTGAAGACAGGTATCATCGGTACAGGGCGCATTGCCCCCAGGTTTGTGGCCGAAGCTAAGTTTGTCAGCGGAATCAACATCATATGTGCGTATAATCCGGAGAAGGAGAGCGCCCAGGCTTTTACAAGGAAATGTGGGATTA
This sequence comes from Enterocloster sp. OA13, assembly GCF_022440595.1. Classification (NCBI taxonomy): domain Bacteria; kingdom Bacillati; phylum Bacillota; class Clostridia; order Lachnospirales; family Lachnospiraceae; genus Enterocloster; species Enterocloster sp. OA13. The sequence continues at coordinate 1,359,371 of NZ_JAKNTF010000001.1, forward strand.
AATGTTACACAAGGGATTATGGGGCATTTCTTGACAAGGTGGACGCAGTGTACATTGCATCGCCTCATGAGACACACTACGATTACGCGAAGCGGGCCCTAGAACAAGGGGTCCATGTGTTGTGTGAGAAACCCATGACCTTTACAGAGACGGAGACCGTGGAGTTATATCAGCTGGCCAGGGAGAAGCGCTGTGTTCTGATGGAAGGTATCAAAGCAGCCTACTGTCCTGGCTTCCAGCAGTTAATCAATGTTGCGAAAAGTGGGAAGATTGGGGAGATACGCGACGTGGAAGCCTGCTTTTCCAGGATAGCGGACACAACTGCCAGGGAGATGACAGATGAGAATTACGGAGGCGCATTCCTGGAATTTGGCGGATATGCGCTGCTTCCGGTCATCAAGCTTCTGGGAACAGACTTTGAGGATATAAGGATAGACAGCATACCGGCGGAAAACGGCATTGACCTTTACACTAAGATTCAGTTTAAATATAAAAACGGCCTGGGGCTTGCCAAGGCCGGCGTGGGCGTCAAGTCCGAGGGCCAGTTGGTGGTGGCGGGCACAAAGGGATACATCCTGGCCCAGTCGCCATGGTGGCTGACCAAACGGTTTGAGATACGCTATGAGGACCCAACGGTAATAGAACGGTTTGAGCCCAACTTCCAGGGAGATGGACTGCGGTATGAAATCAGTGAATTCGTGTCCAAGATTAATAACCCGGATTTATGCCATTTCAAACTGACGCCTGAGGAGTGCACTGCCATGGCCAGGGTGACCGAGGCGTTTATGGGGCAGAGGAGAGGGTGGTGGGAGAAGCGGGAACGGGCGGGATTAGGGATTGCGTCAATGGTAATACCAGCTTCAGGGATTACTTCAGTGGCGGCATCAGAAATGACATTAGTAAGGCAGGTAGCGAAGGTATGATAAGAGGAATACGGTATTGTGCCGGGATGGACATATGGCAGGTTGAGGATGCAGGGATTGGCCTGGTGGAATATGTGTTTGGACGGGAACTGGAAGGGGAAAACCAACAGGCGGGAATTCTTTTGACCACAGGCTGGATAACCGGACTATCCATCTCATTTACTGATGTGGAAGATGGAAAGTTTCCAGAGGCTCTTGACAGGGCCTCCGGGTTAAATGCTTCTTATCTGGTAATAGAAACAGCTGGAGCCAGGGGCGGGATGGACATATGCCGGATTCTGATGGATTACCTGGAAAAAATAAAGCTGGCCGGAGTGAAGATATATATCGAAAATGGATATAGCCGCAAAAATGATTCCCTCTATGACCAAATAACAGGGAATACATATTCTGAGGCGTCCTTCCTGGCAGGAATAGTGGACCGGTTGAATCGGGAAACAGGGACAGGGTGTTTTGGGATCTGCCTCAACACAGGACATGGGAACCTGCTTAGAAGGAACCTGTGTGGGATGATTGAATATCTGGGCCGGCGGATTGGTCTCGTTCATGCCACCGATCATGATGGAAACAGCAGCCAGTGCCAGATGCCGTATACATTCACGAAAGGGAGAGGGGAACTGACAACAGACTGGTACGGTATCATAGGTGCCTTGGCAATGACTGGCTTTAAGGGGGCGGTTGTATATGATATTACCGGTCTTTTGGAAGTTTCACCTGCCTGTCTGCATCCTGGCTGGTACAGGCTGTTATCCTCTGTTGCGTTGGAATGGGAAAATATTCTTGAACTTGAGGTATTTTTAAAGGAAACCTTACAAGTGGATTTTAATGAAGCCGGGAAGAGGGGGGGACCGGTCCTCTTCGGTGCAGGGAGAATGTTCCTTAATTATATGGATGTATGGGGGGATGCATACCCGCCGTCTTTTATTGTTGATAACAACGAAAAGCTGTGGGGAAGTATGCTGAGGGGCATCTGCATCCGGCCTCCGTCTGCACTTTTAGGGTGCAAAGGACATCCTCCCTTAGTCTTAATCTGCAATATGTATCATGTAAGTATTGAAAAACAGTTAAAGGCCATGGGAATAAGATGGCGCAGGTATGATGATAAGTATTTTTTCAGATATCAGGATTTTGGCCGGAAACAGGGAGTAGACGTATGTTGAAGATAGGGGTACAGTCCAAAGGAATCCTGGACAGTGAAAGACTGAATCTGGCGGATGGGTTCGAACAGATTAAGAATGCCGGATTTGACTGCATTGATTTAAACCTGGATGTATTCCTGAAAAATTCAGAGCTTTACCAGGGAGAGATGAACCAGTTCTTTGAGCAGGATACGGGAGCACTGAGACAATATTTCACTCCCTATGACCAAGGGGCAAAAAGGTTCGGCCTTACCTATTCCCAGATGCATGCACCATATCCGGTATGGGTTCAGGGAAGGGATGTGCAGAACTGTCACATGATAGGAAACGTGATTCCCAGATGTCTGGAAATAGCCGGATTTCTGGGGATTCCTTACGTTGTAATCCATCCCTTTAAGATGCAGTACAGACAGGCCTGCAAGGAAGAAGGGAGACAGAACCTGAAGTTTTTCCAGGGTTTGATTGAAACAGCCAGGGAGAACCATGTGATAATCTGCCTGGAAAACCTCTATGAATCCATTGGCGGCCGACTGGTGGAGGGAGTATGCTCCGCACCGGAGGAAGTCATATGGTATATTGACAGCCTGAACCAGGCTGCAGGGGAGGAACGGTTTGGATTCTGTCTGGACACCGGACATTTAAATCTGGTGAGACGGTCTCCTTATGAAACAGTCCAAAGGCTGGGGAACAGGATTAAGGTCCTTCATCTCCATGAAAATGACGGGATGGACGATCTGCATCAGATTCCTTACACATTCGGAAGAAAAGCAGGGGATGGATTTGACTGGGAGGGACTGCTTGCGGGGCTTCGGGAGACAGGATATGATGGAGTGTTGAATTTTGAGACATTTCCTTCCATGAACAGCTTTCCGGATAGCGTGAAAATGGATGTGCTCAAGACAATTGCCGGAATAGGGAGATACTTTGCCGGCCAGATTGGAGCGGATGGGCAGGCATGAATGGAAAACATGGACGGAAGATGGGATGGAAGGGATGGCAGGCGGTATGCTACATGCAAAGGGACAAGGTAAAAGGACGCAGAGGGCAGGCGTTATCGGTACGGGGAGGATTGCCGGCCGTTTTATGCCGGAAGTATGTCTGGTAAGCGGTATCCGTGTACAGGGTGTTTATAATCCTCACCGGGAAAGCGCTGAACGGTTTGCCTCCAGGTGGGGGATTGAGGCATATGGGGATTTAACATCATTCTTTCAGGGGATTGACCTTGTATATGTGGCTTCCCCTCATGAAACACATTATTCCTATATTAAGGCAGCCCTTAGGCAGGGAAAGCATGTACTGTGTGAAAAGCCTCTTGTCCTTAAGCGGAGTCAGGCTGAAGAGCTGTTTGCTTATGCCGGGGCACATGGATTGGTATTATTGGAAGGGATAAAGACGGCCTTCTGCCCTGGTTTTGGGAAACTGCTGGAACTGGCACGCAGCGGAGCTATTGGGAACATACGTTATGTGGATGCCTGTTTTACCAAGCTGGAATCCGCAGAGAGCAGGGAACTGAATGACAGGACCTATGGGGGAAGCTTTACGGAGCTTGGAAGCTATTGCCTGCTTCCGGTTATAAAGTTATTGGGAAATGGATTTGAAGACATACGGTTTGAATCCATAAAAGGAGATAATGGGCTGGATGTATTTACAACGGCATCCTTCCGGTATCCTGGCGGACTGGCGGCAGTGGTCTGCGGTTTGGGCGTAAAGGCAGAAGGAAGGCTGATGATAGCCGGTACTAACGGATATGTCATAGCACAGGCGCCGTGGTGGAAAACCACGGATATGGAAGTGCATTATGAAAATCCGCTGGAAGTGGATAAGGTTTCAGAGCCGTTTCAGGGGGATGGGCTGCGCTATGAGATACAGGCTTTTTTAAATATGGTGAATAAAAAGGGGGACTGGGGATTGGGCAGCTCCTATGGGATGCGTGAGGATTATGGAGTGCATGGATTTGGAATGACACCGGAGGATTCCATTACTTTGGCGGATATCATGGGGAGATTCATGGAAAAGGAGGGCAGGGACCAAGGTTGAATCTGGAGAGGTTGGAGGAACTGGGGATTACGGATGTTGAAAAGACGAAAAATTAAGGTCATAGTATTATCTTTTGTCGATTCATGCCGATAACCATATATATACTTCTAAATACTAATATTTTTTAAAAGTGTACTATATCAGAGCCATGGGAATCAGCTGGTTGAGGTGCTGCCTGCAAAGGACATTAGCAGGGAGTGCGGCCGTTGCCATATTTAAAGCAGGTTAAGAGGATAAGAAGCAATGAGGAAAGCGCAGAAGAAGAAAGCCGAGGACTTTATAGAGCTGTTAGGGCAGGCCCATGAGGAAATCCGCAAGGCGGTAGAGTCAAAGAAAGATGGAATTGCCATGGATTTACTGGGGCAATGCCAGGAGGGCGTCATTGAGTTAGGGAAGCTGATTGAAGGGGCGGAAGGGGAAGGATTCATGACCATTCCGTATCTGGAGGATTATTGTAAGCTGACCTATTGGATATATCGGGAGATTGAAGACGGAGGGAGTGGCGTTGACGCAGATAAAGCCTATGAACGGCTTCAGATGTCACTCGTCCCCATTGGGGCCAGTATAAAAAATGATATAAAAGTCAGGTTGGAAATTCTATTCCTTCCTTATAAAGCGTCTATGTGGGATTCGTTAGAGAGTGTCTGGATGGCGGCAGACGCTGACCCGGACTGTGATGCATATGTGATGCCCATTCCTTATTATGAGCGCAATGCAGACGGCTCTTTTGGGACATGCCATTACGAAGGCGGGGAACTGCCGGATTATGTCCCGGTAACACATTATGAGTCTTACTCTTTGGAAAAAAGACAACCGGATATCATATATATCCATAATCCATACGACCATGGGAATTATGTGACAAGCGTGGATCCAATCTATTATTCCAGCCATTTGAAAAAATACACAAGCGAATTAATATATATACCGTATTATGCGACGGCTGGCGATATGAGTGAAGGGCAGTCCCTGTGTCCGGCCTATCACAATGCGGATTATATTGTGGTACAGGCGGAAAAATACAAACAATTTTTCAGCCAGGCCATACCGCGGGAAAAGATACTGCCATTAGGTTCGCCGAAGTTTGACAGGATTCTCCGGCTGTGTGGGAATCCGCCGGAACCTCCTGTGGAGTGGGAGGCGGATATGGCTGGAAAAAAGGTGTATTTTTATAATACCAGCATTAACGGCATGCTGTCAGATACAAAACGATTTTTATTAAAAATGGAATATGTATTCAAGTGTTTCCGAGGAAGAAAGGATGCCTGCCTTTTGTGGCGCCCCCATCCTTTGATGGAAACTACCTTCCTGTCCATGAGGAAGGGGTACAAACCATTTTATGATGAATTGAAGCGCACTTTCATACAGGAGCACCTTGGAATTTACGATGATACTCCGGATATTGAGAAAACGATTGCGCTTTGTGACGCCTATGTGGGGGATGCGGGAACCAGCGTGACTTCCATGTTCGGTATTGCAGGAAAGCCTGTGTTCATATTGAATAACTTAATCAATACATTGCCCGAAGCGGATGACTGGCGTGGCGGGATTATCAATGGCTTTTTCTTCGATGGTCCGGACGAATGGATGGTAACACAGGGAAATAAGCTCTACCATTCGCCAGACTGTGATTATCATTATGAATTTTACTGCGATTTATCTGAATATACGTCTGGTGATTATTATCTCCGGGCAGTGGAGATGAATGGAAGGATATATGTATGTCCCGCGAACGCCCAGGATATCCTGGTTGTCTCTGACCATAAGATAATTGAGAAGATTGCGCTGAAACGTTATACCGGACAGCGGGGGGCGTTTTGTAATGCGTGGAGGATTGGTAGATACCTCTTCCTGATTCCTTTTAAATATCCGGCTATTGTCCGCTATGATACAGAAAACGGCGGGGTGGATTACATCACGGGATATAATGATATTTTCATCAAACATGCACAGGGGGAGTGGAGGATTGGCGGGAGCTGTGTATGGAAGGGAAGGCTGCTGCTTGCCTCGCCAGCTGATGACAAGGTTCTCGTAATCGACAGTGCAGGGATGGAGGCAAGGGTGCTTACAACAGGCAGCGCCAGCGGATGTGGCTGTATAGGCATGATTACTTATGCAGGTGGAATCTGTATGCTTCCATATGCAGGTATAACGGTCGGTTGCTGGAATCCGGATACCGGGGAGCTGACCGAATATACGGATATACCGGAGGGATTCCAATGTAAGGACAGATTATCCGGCCTTCCTAGTTCAGAACATCCGTTTGGGTACCCAGCGGTTTACCAGAATGAGATAGTCCTGCCGCCAGTATGTGGGAACATGTTCCTGTCAATTGACATGGGAGCTGGAACCATACAGGAGTGGGAGCCTCCCTTCACGGTTTCATGGGAAGGACGGAATGGATATTTCCCAGTGGGGATGGTAGGGGTGTTCTTGAGGAGGACGGATACATTGGGGAAGGGGACATATCGTTTTTTCTATGAACCGGAACGAAAGCTGTATGATATCAATATCAGGACCAAGGAATTTAAGGAAATAGGAATTATGTTCGACTTGGATGAACTGCTTGGACACGAACCGGGTTTTGGTCGAAACTCAGACTGGTTCAAATACGGTTGTGTGGAAAATGCGCTGTATTCGTTAAAGGATTTTCTGGATGGAACCGATAAAGGCCATCCCTTTAACCGGGAAGAGCAGTTGAAGGCTTACAGGGAAATTGCGGAAAATAGTGATGGAACCTGTGGAAAAAGGATACATGCGTTTGCGTGCGCAAACGTGTGAAAACCAGAGGTTCCGTGACGCCGTTGCAACGGTGGATATAAGGGAGCGTTTTATGATGGCGGGAGGGAAGAGGCATTGAAGATATGGGCGCATAGGGGCTGCAGCCAGAATTATCCGGAAAATACGATACTTGCGTTTGAAAAGGCAGCGGGACTGAAAAACCTGGAAGGTATCGAGCTGGATATCCAGCTTACAAAGGATGGTCAGATGGTTGTGGTCCATGATGAGAGGGCAGACCGCACCACGGATGGAACCGGATATATCCGGGATTATACATTGGCGCAATTAAAGAGGCTGAGGATAGACGCGGGGCCTCTCCCTTGCCAGGCAATACCGACAATGGAGGAAGTATTTGACCTGTTGGAAGACCGTCTGAGAGCTGGACTGAAGCTTAATATTGAATTGAAGAACAGTATCTGTCCATATGAGGGCATGGAAGAAAAGATTGTGGCTATGGCGCGTAAAAGGGGCTTAACGGGCGCGGTCATATATTCAACCTTTTATGCCAGGTCACTGGAAAAAATCAGGATGCTTGATCCGGACGCGGAGCTTGGAATATTGGATACAAAGGCATCGGACTGTCTGTATAAGCTGAAGGGCGGGTGCGGGGCCAAGGCGTTGCACCCATTCTGGAGGTCAATGGATCTGCCGGCAGAGGAACTAAAGGGGTATAGGGTGCGGGCATGGATGTCAGGGCATCTGTACCCGGAGCGGCCTACGGGTACAAGGCTGGATTTAATGAGGCTTGAGGCGCAGGGGATTACGGATGTGTTCCTGAATGAGCCGGAGGAATACCTTGGATAAATTATAAATAAGCAGGAGGCGGGCGTCATGGATAAGAAGCGGGAAGCGGTTATATGGGGAGCCGGAACGTATGGGAAGATACTATTGGAGGTATGTCGTGAATTGGACGGATTCCATATAACCGCATTTTATGATATCAATGCAGATATACAGCAAACGTATATAAATGGAATAGAGGTTTATACAGAAGAAAAGTTTGTGCGCTACATGAAAGACCATCCGGAAGCGATTGTCATCATAGGGGTGATACATACTGAAGCAGTTAATGAGATAAAAAGAGGGATGGAAGAATACGGCTTAACAGAAAACCGGACCATGAATCAAAGAGACATCGCAAGAGAATATAGGGAATACATTAAAAACAAAGGGCTTCCAAATAAATATGAAATTGATTATGAAGGACAGATAGCAGTATGGGTTGATAACCTGATGGAAGAAGTGGGTTTTTGGTGCAATGAGGTGGCGAAAAAACAGAAGGGAAGTTATGCCGGTCAAATGCGGGCTGAACAGTTTTCATGTGATAGGGTAATGTCAATTGTTAAAGAAAACGACATTGTTATTGATGTTGGCTGTGGGTTAGTACCTCAATATGGCATGGAGCTTCCTGGGGGTGGGGGAGTGGAACTGCTGTCGATAGATCCACTTGCCCCATTTTATAACCAGATAAATCAAAAGTATGCGGATAAAGCCCCGGAGATTAGGTTTGGATTGTTTGAGTTCCTGTCAAAAAGCCTAAAAAAAGGATATGCAGATATCATCCTGGTGGATAATGCGTTAGACCACTGCATTGATCCATTCATGAGTATCCTTCAATGCTTGTGTGTTTTAAAGCCTGGAGGTTGTCTTTCTTTAAAGCACATTAGTAATAACGCGGTGTACGAATTATATCAGGGGTTACACAGATGGAATTTAGACTGTGAACAAGGCGATTTTATTATTTGGAATCAGGAGAATTATATAAATGTGTCCAAAAGATTGGAAGGGTCGGTAAGGATTGATGTGAAACAGGATAAGGAGTCCCTTCAGGGCTGGAATAATATTGTCGTAAATTTAACACCTTCAGAAAAATATAGGCTGGAAGATTTTATCAGCCCAAGCCAGGAAGGGCATCAGATGGCAGTAATTATCAAACATTTATTTGAATGGATGGCTGATTCGGAGAATAACAGGGTGTTTAGGAAGATGCTGTAATCTGTCTTCGGATTTAACATATGGGGTTCCATTCAGCAAAGTGCGTGATGGATGGTGTGGAAGCCCTCTAAAAGCCGGTAGTCCTACAAGCTAATAAAGAATAAGCATAAAACTAAGGTGGTAACATTGGATGCTTAAAACGGAAAACCAGAGACATGTGTTGACAGAGACAGAATTAAAACGGTTACAGGGTATAGAATTGGAATTATTAGTGGAATTTGATAGGATTTGCCGAAAGCATGGTATTATATACAGCATCGATGGCGGTACACTTTTGGGAGCGGTGCGGCACGGGGGATTTATCCCATGGGATGATGATGCAGATGTTATCATGGTTCGCTTTGAATATGAGAAATTCAGGTCAGTTGTAAACAAAGAATTAAATAAAGACAAATTTTATTTTCAAGATATGGATAATACCCCTGGATACCGATGGGGGTATGGAAAACTGCGCCGAAATAATTCAAGTTTTATTCGATTGAATCAAGAGCATATGCCATATGAGCAAGGAATTTTCATGGATATATTTGTATGTGATAATGTTCCGGATAATTATTATATAAGAAGTATATGCAATTTCATAAGTTTTATATATAGAAAATTTTTTTGGTCAAAGATTGGAATGGAGACGGAAAGAGGAATAAAAAAATATCTGTATTGGATTATGGCAAAGATACCGGAAAAAAGACTTAAATATAGTTACCGTAAATATGTAAGATATAGAAATAAAAAAATGTCAAATTGGGTAAAATGTCTGACATTCCCGGCATGTAATAAAAGCTATGGTTATAAGAGGGAATGGTATGAAGATACAATCGATATACCTTTTGAAAATGTAATCTTAAAAGGCAGCAGAAAAAAAGAAGAGTATTTGCATTTTTTGTATGGGGATTTCATGTCGCTGCCTCCCATTGAAAAACGAAAAGTACATCCTGTTTCAAAAATAGAATTTCCTTTTGCTGGGGGTATAACAAATGAATAAGATAATGTTTGATTTATTAATGTATATGGAAAATGGAGAGCAATGGAATAGCAGAGAGATTGCTAAGGAACTTTATAAGCCTTATTCCATAATAGATACAGAACTGGCTAATTTGATTCAGGAAGGATATATAGAGAATGGAATCCTTACAACGAAAGGAAAGGATTATTTACAGAATCATAGGGTAACAAATGCCATAATTTTGGCAGCAGGTGTTTCTTCAAGGTTTGTTCCTTTATGTTTTGAGAAACCCAAGGGTATTCTACCCGTAAAGGGAGAGGTGATGATTGAGCGGCAAATCCGTCAGCTTCACGAGGTTGGCATAAATGATATTACTGTGGTTGTGGGATTTATGAAGGAACAGTTTGTCTATCTTCAACAAAAATATGGAGTAAATATTATCGAAACAAATGATTTTAAAATTCGGAACAACCATGCAAGTGTGTGGGCTGCAAGGGAGAGGCTGGGCAACACCATCATAACATCTTCGGATCTATACTTTAACAAAAATATCTTCCAAAAATATGCTTATGATGCATATTATTGCACAATCTACAAAGAAGGAAAAACGGAAGAAAGAGGCATCAAAACGGATGCTTATGACAGGATTCTGGAAACGCGATATGGTGTGGCAGACTCATGGGTAACTCTGGGCTATGCTTATTTTAACAAGCGGTTTTCAGATAATTTCATTAAAATCCTTACCGATGAATTTGACAGACCAGAGACAGTAAACAAGTTTTGGGCAGATATTCAGGATGAACATTTGTCCGAGCTATATATGTACGCAAAGCGGGTTGATAATAATATTATTTACGAGTTTGATTATTTGGAGGAATTAAGAGATTTTGATGAAGTTTATTTGTCAGATTCCGGATCATCCCTGATGCGAAAAATTGCAACGGCTTTAAATACGGCAGAGAAGAACTTATCAAAATTTACACCTATCACAAAAGAAGACCTAAGTAAAGGATTCACATTTTCTTTTGAACAGAGAAAGTACATATGCAAAATTGACGATAATCTTGAGGTGACTGAAATACGCAGATATGATGATAAGCTACAGGAATTAGTTAATATTACTGAGAGCTTTACAACCTATTATCATGATACACTGCCTTTATGTGCTGCGGAAAATGTCATTTCTGATTTTGGGAACATGCCTTTATCCATGGGCTTTCAGGAACGCTATATTGTAGGTAATACATATTCATATCTAGAGGATAATAATTTTATCGGAAGTACCTATCTCTTACCATTTTATGAAATGATTTCTGAAGAATGCCAGACAATCTTTGGAGCAAAATATACAGATTCCAGAACCCTGACAGGAATGAATTGTCTGATGATTGTTTTGATGTCGTTGGCGAAGAACGGTGACAGTGTCATGATTTTAGGGAGCGCAAGTGGTGGACACGCATCGGTGAAACCGATTTGTGAGAGGTTAGGCCTGGTTGTTAAGGAAGTGCCATATGATTATAAGAACTTTGATTTAGATTATACGAAACTTAATTATATATTATCAGAAGAGAAAACTGATTATATACTTTTGGCGCCATCTGATATTATAAGTCCTTTAGACATCGGAAAAATTAATTTGAGACAGACCGTCCTTTTATATGATGTAAGTCAGATGCTGGGACTTATTGGAGCAGGACTGATTGATAATCCATTGAATATAACTGACAATATAGTTATGTTTGGTGGCACGCATAAGACCTTCCCCGGACCAGCATGTGGACTTATCATGACGAACAATGATTTCCTGCATGAAAGATTGGAGACAACAATTAATCCGATTTATATCAGGCATACTCAGATGCATCAAAAGGTAAGCCTGTTATTTACATTGGTAGAGTTTGAAAATTTTGGTCATGCTTATCAGGAACATATTGTGGCATTGGCGAATGAACTTGGCAGAAGTTTATGGGAATTGGGAATGGATGTTGCCAAAAAAGATGGCAGATATTCCAGAACACACCAGGTATTTATACGGACAGATAAGAAAACAATGGATTGTATTTTTGATAATAGTGTAAAATATGGGATTACTTTAAATAAAAAAAGTAAGGAGTTGTTTTCTGGTTATGGAATACGCTTGGGAACTCAGGAAATCGCCAGATATAATTGGCCGCTAGAGTCTATGAAGAATGTAGCGCAGATAATTAAGACTATTTCAGAAGAAAACATAAACATTGAAAAGCTTACTGCATTGATTAATGGACTGCCGGAAAAGAAGATACAGTTTACATTTGATGAAAGTGCAGCAAATTATTTCCGTAAGTATTTATAAATTCATAGAAAGAAGAGGAACGTGTTTATGGATGTATTACTTAGCATTATTGTTCCAATTTATAGAGTTGAAGAATATTTGCGGCAATGCATTGACAGCATTATCAGTCAAACATATAAGAGGTTGGAGATACTCCTGATTGATGACGGCTCTGACGATAACTGCCCTTTTATTTGTGATGAATATGCGAGAATAGATAAAAGGATAAAAGTGATTCACAAAACGAATGGGGGGTTAGATAGTGCCCGTAAAGCGGGAGTTATGGCTGCTACAGGTAAATATGTGGGGTATGTGGACGGCGATGATTGGGTTGAACCACAAATGTTTGAGAGGCTGGTATACTTAGCTGAAAAGCATAAGGTAAGCGTTATAGAGTCAGGAATAATAGATACAGCAGGCGATTATACTTATGTCAGGACATCAAGGCAAAAAGAAGGAGTTTATATAGGGGAAGATTTTGAAAGGGAAATTGAACCTTATGTGTTGTATGGGGGGGAGTTTTTTGAATATGGAATAACCGCCAGTTTATGGAATAAAATATTCGAAAGGGAATTAATAAGGAAGTACCAGATGTTACCTGAATTAACTGCACATTTATTGGATGATTTAATGTGTTCCCTTCCATGTATTGTGGATGCAAAATCAATTTGCATTACATACGAGGCATTTTATCACTATAGAGTAAGAAATAATTCATATAAATATACCATAAGAAGGGATATAGCCGAAATAGTCAGGAGATGTTATCCTGGATGGATTGAACGTTTTTCTGCTGCAAAAAAGGCATCCCGCATAGATAAACAAATGGAGTATGTTGCGATGTATCTTTTGCTGATGAAAGCAATCTATGTATTTGATGATACAAAGGATGGGAACATACTTACTCCGTTTGGCGGTATTGAGGGAAATAAGAAAATTGTATTATATGGAGCTGGTGCAACAGGAATATATATATATGACTATTTAGTAAAACAGCAGGGGATGAATGTAATATGGGTTGATAAGAATCACAAAAATCTGCAAAGTAATTTGCCAGTTATCTCACCCGACGCCATTAAAGAGTTTGATTTTGATTATATTGTAATATCTGTATTATGGGCTTCAAAAGTCAATGATATAAAGAGAGAACTAATTGAATTTGGTGTGTCTGATAGAAAAATCAGATGGATTTGTGATAAATATATTTCAGAGCCACAATTGCTGCTAAAAAAAGCTCGAATTAAAGGTATTGCTATTTTTCCACGATTACAAAATTGACAAATAGGAGATTAGGATTATGGATGTACGAAGATGCTTTCCTTGTGATGAAAAAGTGGATAATAAAAGCTTTGAGAGCAGGATAGAGCGGATATATCATGCTTTGTTAGATGAAAAGTCCCAATATATTTTTTCTTGTAGAATGATGTATAGCCTTACAAAGGATTATAAATATATCTCGAAAATTTTAGCAAAAACTGATGCAGGTAGACAATTTTCTGAAAAATTAGATTCGGTTATTAATGAAGTTGGTTTTTTTAATGGAACAGGTATTGATTGGTGTGGGTCTGGGGAGTTTGGTGATTGTTTGGTTGGGGATGGGCAGGGGGCGTTAATATATGGTGCCGGTATTAAAGGTACCCGTCTTGTCCAACTTTTCCCGGAGAAGAATTGGAAGGGGTATATTGATCGATATAGGAGAGGAATATTAAATGGGCTCCCAATTTTAGGAATTAATGAGTGTAATAATCTTTCTGATAAAAGTATTGTGATATCAAATACAATGAACCCCTATGATATAAAAAATGATTTAGTAAATGAAGGTGTTTCAGAAAAAAATATTATTATTTTAAGAGAATATGATTCTATTGCTGGACAAAATATTTATTTTGATGATGCGATACTGCGGAATGTGAAAGAAATTAAAGGTGCGTTTATTGATGTGGGATGTTATGATGGCGCAGATACCATAAACTATTTCAAACGAACCGGAAATATTAATGCACCAGTAATTGCTATTGAAGCAGATGCAACAAACTATAATATCTGCAAGAAAATCTTGCAGGCTTATAAAAATGTATCTGTAATTAATGTAGGATTATCGGACAAAAAAGAAGTTAAAAAGTTTAATCAAATAAGTACATCAAACTCTAAATTTTCCGAGAGTGGAAATGTCGAAGTAAAAACAGTTCCTTTAGATACAATTGTAGAGAAGCAAAGTGTTGGATTTATAAAGATGGATATAGAAGGTTATGAGGAAAGGGCTCTTAGGGGAGCAATGAAAACAATAATTGAACAACATCCAATATTAGCTATTAGTATTTATCATAAGCGTTCTGATATATGGAAGTTGCCGGAACTATTACTTGAAATGAATCCGGGATATAGGTTTTATTTGAGACATTATACAGTTGGGGTGACTGATACAGTGATTTATGCAATCGATAAAAGAAACTTAATAGTATAGGGAATATGAATAAAAAAATTCAGTGATTTTATTTTACTACAGATGGAGAATACAAGGATGGTCGATTTAATACATTGCGGAAAAAAAGATTTTGCAGACCAAGTCAAAAATCGAAAATTTGTATGTTTTGGGGCTGGAAAGCGCTTCTTGAAGTTTTTGAAATATTGGGTATCGGAAGAGAATATTAATAATATACTGTGTGTTATCGACCAAAATAAAGTAAACGAAAAGATGGAATACCTTGATAAAGATATACCAATCTATAGTATGGAATATTTCATTAGTAATAATCAATGTGATGATTTTATTCTAATCATAACTAATCTGTATGATTGCATGGAAATAGTAGGGACTTTAGATCAATATGCCCTGTTTAATGATAAGATTTGTTTTATAGAATACATAATAGATGATGGGTATCAGGGACAAACATTTAATCTCACAACAGATTCTGCTTCTGAAATTGATAAAATAATACATTACTGCTGGTTTGGGGGGACTGAGATTCCGGGAAATCTACAAAAATGTATTGATAGCTGGAAAAAATATTGCCCCGATTATAAGATAATTCGATGGGATGAAAGTAATTATGATGTCGCCCAAAATAGGTACATGAAGGATGCATATGATGCTCAAAAATGGGGATTTGTTCCGGACTTTGCAAGATTAGATATTATTTATAACCATGGGGGGATTTATTTAGACACAGATGTGGAATTAATAAAATCGTTAGATGTATTGAGAAAGAATGAAATGTATTGTGGGTTTGAGGATAATCATTATGTGAATTTAGGATTAGGATTTGGTGCAGTTAAAGGCCATGGGTTAATAAAAAGGATGTTGGATATGTATGACGATTTGATTTTTGATATACGTTGTGGAAATCCAACTGCGAGTCCGGTTTACCAAACACAAGTATTGTCTGAGGAAGGCATACAAATAAATAATACGTTTCAGAGGATGGAGAATGTTACGGTATATCCTTCAGAGGTACTGTCACCTATAGGGTTTCGAAGAATTGGAAGTGGTGTGACACGGAATACGGTTTCAATTCACCATTATGATGCTTCATGGGTGGAGGATAGATTGAAAAACAAGGAGAATTTGAAGAAGAATAAAGACAGATATTTTCAGAGAGCCAAAAATGTATTTTTAAACAAATCTTAAGAGGGAGAATCATGGAAAAGTGGATTGGAGAGTGTTCTGAAGTATATAAAATGATGGGTGATGATATTTCGAGGAAGATATATGAGACACGAATTATGTATTCGTTGACAGGGGCGGATGAATATAAGTACAGATTGGTGAATGAATTTTCTGTATGGAAAGATTTGCAGTGTTTATTAGATGGATGCAGAAATAAAAAGCCTATTTTATTATATGGAATTGGAATACGTGGTAGGATTCTGGTGGATTTTGGTGAAAAATGGGATGCGATTATAGATAATTCCTCTGAATATGAATCAAATGCAGAGTATAAAGGAATTAAAATATATAATACAGAAGCTGCTAAAAAAAATTATCCGGATGCAGTAATTGTTGTTGCAAATAGGGAGGGTTTTGAGGAGATTCAAAAGAGTTTATTAGAAGTAGGATACGAGAAGGAGGACATAATTAATTTTGGGAAAATGTGGAACGATTTTCGGGATTCACAGTATTTTAGTCTGGAACAGCTTCCGCATGCAGATGACGAGGTTTTTGTAGATTGCGGAGCTTATGATGGTATGACATCCGTGCAATTTTCAAACTGGTGTCAAGGAAGATATGAAAAAATCATTTGTTATGAGCCTGACACTCAGAATGTCCGAAAATGTGAAGAAAATTTGAAAAGAAATTTGACTCAAAATAAATATATTATTATTCCGAAAGGGAATTGGAGTGGTGTGGATCAACTCTTTTTCAACGAAGAGGGAACGGTGGCATCAAAGATTGATCAGAGAGGAACGGCAGTAATTAATGTGACATCCATTGATGAAGATGTAAAAAGCGGCAAGATTTCAAAGATTACATTTATTAAGATGGATATAGAAGGAGCAGAGTTCGACGCGCTCAAAGGGGTTGAAAAAGTGATTAAAGAGCAATCTCCTAAACTGGGAATTTCTGTATACCATAAAAGAGATGATATATTTAAAATCCCGGCTTTAATTAGACAGTTCAATCCGAGCTATACTTTTTACTTAAGACATTACTATTTAGATGATACAGATACAGTTTTATTTGCGGTTCCCAAAATGGAAAAGCTATGCATCAGGTAATTATTTTAGGGATAGATGTTTTTGAAGAATGTTAAAGTTAGGGAGCAGAATAGAATGTTAAAGTTAGGAGTGGTAGTTCCTGTTTATAATGCGGAAAAGTATTTGGATAAGTGTATTTCCAGCATTATAGGCCAAACGTATGGCAATATGGAAATTGTACTGGTGGATGATGGGTCAACTGATGGAAGTGGAACGATATGCGATAAGTACGCAGAAAGAGACAGTAGGATACATGTGATACATCAGAAAAATCAAGGAAAACTTGCAGCAAGATACCAAGGCGTTAAAATGCTTATGTGTAAGTACATAACATTTGTGGATGCGGATGATTGGATTGCTAAAGACCTCTATGAAAAGATTGCTGTCTATATGGAACAAGATATAGATGTCATTTCTTTTGTAATTACAAGATATTTTTCAGATGATTGTATAGTGGAGTCAAAAGATAAATATACCGTTGGAGAATATGGAATTGGGAGATTGGCAAGCGAGATTTTACCATCTATGATATGGGATTACGACAGGACACGGTTTGGATTGGACCCATCTCTTTGTAATAAAATTTTCAAAAGAAATCTTCTTTTATCACAGCTAAGAGCGGTACAGAAGATTAATGTATCGTACGGAGATGATATGGCTGTAATATATCCGTTGATGTTAGAAGCTGAAAGTCTTATGATTACAGATTGCGGATTATATTATCATCGGCAAAGAAACAGATGTGAAGTTGCACCATATTATGAAGATGATTTATTTTTTGATAAAATACTAATACTTTATCATTATCTGAAAGAACGCATGGGCGATGTTCCCTTATTTGTTAAGCAATTAGACTATATGTTGGTTAGTGAGATTAGAGGCAGGCTCAGAAAATATGGAAATTATCCAAAGAGGATGTATTTATTCCCGTTTAATCAAGTTAAAGCTAATCAAAGTATTATTCTGTACGGTGCAGGGGCAGTTGGACAAGCATATTATAAACAAATCAAGGAATTGACTTATGCCAATATTGTGGCATGGGTAGATAAAAATTGCAGACAATATGAAGATTTAGAAGTTGAAGGTGTAGAAGTCATAAGGAACATTAAGGAATATGATTATATTGTAATTGCGGTAGAAAATGAAAAGGCTGCGTGTCAGATTACAGATAATCTGGTTAATGAGATGAAAATCGAAAGAGAGAGAATTATTTGGAAAATATATTATGGTAACTAAGCATTATCTGTCACGGGAAAACATAGATGGAAGAAAAATGTATGAGTGCCGCAGCTATGCTGAACGATTTTTCGTTGGAAGTCCATAATAGGCGAAATAAAACGGAGGAATCATGAAATTTTCAATTGTTGTTCCTGTATATAACGTAGAACCATTTTTAGGGGATTGTTTGGAAAGTATTTTGACACAAAACTATGATGATTATGAAGTCATCTGCGTTAATGATGCATCGACAGATAATTCCTTGGTAATTCTACAGGACTTTATAAAAATGAATAAAAAGATTAGATTAATAAATAATTCCGTTAATAGAGGACTGTCCTTCAGCAGAAATTGCGGTATCAGGAATGCTTCAGGGAAATATATTTTGTTTGTGGATTCAGATGATATTCTGTGCCAAGGGGCACTTAAGAAACTGTCAGAAGAGGCGGACCGGTATGATACAGATATCATCTATTTTAATATGATGGTAAAAAATGAAGGACAGTGGGCGAAAGAGAAAGGGGGTCCGCAAAAAAAACATTATAAATATGAAGGGACATACACAGGACAGGAATTGTTTGTTAAACTGTACCAAAATGATCAGATAATAGTTGAAGTATGGCGTCAACTGTTCTTAAAAAAGTTTATAGATGAGAATAATCTGTATTTCTATGAAGGGATAGTGCATGAGGATGCTCTCTTTTCCGTTATTTGTGCGATGAAAGCCAGACAGGTATCATATCTTGAACAGGAATTATATATATACAGAAGACGGGATGGCTCTATAATGTCGAAGTTGTCTGCTAATAGAATGGAATCTTGTTTTATTGTGCTCATAGAGTTATGGAATTTTTGGTATAGTAACACATTTTCGGCAGAGGTAAATGAAGCGCTTGGCAGATATTTGAAAATGTTATTCCATCAGTTTAGGTATATGAGATGTTATTTCCCGGAGGTTAATACAATATCTTATGGCGGGCCCGCAGAACAATTTATGTTTACTATGTTGACCTCAGATGATTGCGCTCATATTAAATCTTCTTATTTATCAAGCGCTCAGTTAAAGTACATAAAAACTGCTGAGAAGGTAATTGTATATGGTGCGGGAAGAGTCGGAATAGAAGTAATCCATTTGCTGCGTTTGGAAAATATTGAGGCAGATGTTGTTGCTGTTTCTAATAAGCATATAAATCCAGACAATGTATTGGGTATAAAGATTGAACAGATTGATGAATTAACAGGCTTAGAACATGCCGTAATCATAGCAGCGGTTACTGAAAAATATCGCGGAGAAGTTTCAAACAAACTAAAGCAGCTAGGGATGCTGGATAATGTGATTTTTTTACAACCAAAGGATGCTGTACTGTAGCAATATATAAACCATGAGATAATAGGGACGAGTTTATGGATACAGAAAGAATTATCATATATGGAAAAGGTAGTGTGCTTCAAAAGAATGCCTCACTGATAAATTGGAAATCTATCATAGCAGTTGTAGATATGAAGGCTGTACCGGGGGAGCAGTTTTTCGGTGTGCCCGTCATTCCTCCAACGGAAATTGTAAATCTGGAATTTGACTATGTAGCTATTGGTTCTGAAAAGTTTTATGAGCAGATAAAGGGACGCTTGCTGGGGGAATTTCTGGTTCCGAAAGAAAAAATTATTTCCTGGAAACTCCTTATCTCACCAAAGTATATGTTTGGAGATGTATCCCTAGACATCCTAAGAAAATATATTAAAAATAATAATATCTTGAGTGTGCTTGATATAGGAATGTTGGTAATCCCTGAATATCTTTTTTCCAAAGAGGAATTATCAGATATTGATTTACACATAGATGGAATCGGAGAAACGATATACCCATGTTATGATCTGATATATGGCACGTGTTATCGGACACTTGGAGCTTGTAAAGATAAATATGATTTGGCGCTCATATGGTCTGAACAGGATATAGGCGCGGTGCTGAATGAACTCCGTTGGAAGGTAAAGCATATTATGATAGTCCTTCCATACTTTAAGAATCAGAAGAAACAGGGAGATTTAAATCAGCAGATAGAGCAATATGGGGAATTAAAGCATTTTTCTACTGTGGATGGGCAAATTTGGATTCTTGATTGTACAGATATGGTGAAAAAAGATATGGATTCCCCAATCTATGTGGTTACCCACAAAAAATATGGTGTTATACAAGATAAGCCCTACATTCCAATTTGTGTAGGCAATGCATATAAAAATGATGATTTTCTGTCTGAATCTGTGGGGGATAATATATCACATTTAAATATAAAGATAAATGAATGCACTGCAATTTATTGGATATGGAAAAATACATGTTCACCATATGTAGGTATAAATCATTATCGCAGATATTTTTATAACGATGATATTATGAATTCAGGAAACTTCCTGGATAGCCATCACATCCATGCCATTATGCAGGAGTATGACATGATTGTGCCCATGGCTGTAAGAAGTGAATTTTGTACATGCATGGAAATAATTCAGAATTCGATTGATAAGGATGCCTTTGAAAATGGGAGGACAATATTGAGAAACATTATGTTGGAAAGGCAGCCAGCATATGTTACGGTATTTGACGATGTAATGAATGGGCATAAAGGGATATTACTGAATATGTTTGTGATGAAAAGGGAGATTTTTAATGAGTACTGTCAATGGCTTTTTTCATTTTTGATAGAGGCAGCTGAAAAAATCGAGGTAGACAAATATGATGCATATAGTAAAAGGGTAATAGGTTTTTTTGCAGAGCGCATGCTGACAGTCTGGCTGACAATGCATCCATATAAGATGAAAGAGCTGCCGGTTTTGCTTCTGGGGTAAGGAGAGGTTGTTGGAAAAGATTATGGAATAACAAGGAGAATGTTATAGTTGAAGGACAGTAATATGGATAAGAAAATCATTTCAGTATCAGTAATCATAACCATCCACAACGCAGAGGCATACCTTCGGGAATGCCTGGACAGCGTTGTGAACCAAACTTTTAAAGATTTTGAGATTTTATGTATTGACGGCGGCAGTTCAGATTCCTCTCCGGAAATACTGCGGGAATATGCAGCAAAAGATACCAGAATCAGAATCATAAATGACAACAATACCAGCTATGGGCACAAGATAAATATCGGGATGGATTCTGCCGTGGGAGAATATATAGCGGTGGTGGAGTCCGATGATCTGCTGGAGCCTTATATGCTGGAGGAACTTCATAAAATTACCGAAAGATATTCTCCTGATTTTGTTAATGGGGAATATCGTTATTTTTTTGATATCGGGGATGTAAGGATATTCATTCCCCACACAATGTATTGTCTCCAGCCATACCATCGCCTTATACATAACCATAAATGTCCAAAGAACTATGAAATCATGGACCGCTACTGGACAGGCCTTTATAGAAGCGAATTCATAAAACGAAACCATATCCGTCTGAATGAGTCTCCAGGCGCGTCCTTCCAGGATATGTCCTTCCGCTTTTTACTCAGTATCCTGGCGGATACATGTTATCATACGGATATACCTGTGTATCAATACCGTATGGATAACCCGGGATCTTCCATGAAAGACCAATCGAAAACGGTAGTGATTGCGGATGAACATGATTATCTGGAAGAGGAATTGAGAAAAAGGAGTATTACGGAAAAAGAAGTATGGGAACAGAAATACTATTGGAAATATTGTGATTTTCATGGAAATATCCACCGGCTTCAGGGATTAGGCAGGATGGCCCTTTTTGAACGATATATGGAAGAATTAGAAAGGGATATTGATAACATCCCGGATTACAGCGAGGATAGATATCCCTATGCTTCGTGGTGGATTTTAGAACACAGGCAGGAGTATTTGGGACAGCTGGATCAGGAATATAGGGCCTATGTGCAGAAGATGGAGCATTTTCAGAATTTGTATCAAAGCATCATACGAATCAAGCAGGTGGTTATCTTTGGCGCAGGGAAACATGGTGAGACGGTTTACCGTAGATACCTGAATACCTTTCAACGGTTTGTGTGCTGTTTTGCTGACAACCGCAGGGAGGGCAGTAGACAGATATTTGGAATACCTCTTCTGTCTCCAGGTGAAGCGGTTAGGAAATATGGGGAAGCCGTATTTGTTGTGGCAAGCAGTATATATGGGTCGGAAATGAAGAAGCAGCTCATTAATCTGGGAGTTGCGGAAAAATCTATATACAGCATATGAGGAGAGAATAATGTTTGGAATATCCGAAGCAGCTGATTTGATTAAGATATTTGAATCAGACAGGCCCATTGTTTTATATGGTGCAGGTTTTTACCTTAATCAGTTTCTGACAGAACTGCTCATGATGAATCATAGCTACATAAAGAGGATTGAATGCATCCTGGTACTTGACATGAAGGGAAACCCGTCAGATGTAATGGGGATTCCTGTAAAAAAATATGACGGTCATATTCTAACCCCACAGCATGATGTGCTGCTGACCTTGGGAAAGCGTTATTTTGATTCAGTATACGGGTGTTTGGAAGGTAGTGGAAGCCGAATCGTTTCAATTGACTTTGATATGTTTCAGAGAAAACCATATCAGGAGGTTTATGCAAGTATTGAACCCTTTTTGTCTGAATTCCTGGAGAAGCATAGGGATGGAAATTATAAGGAACTGAATTCTTCCCGTGCAAGACCGGGGGATTTCTGCGTGAGGGCATGGAGCTGCTGGTGGCAAGGGGAAGATGAGGCACCAGAACTTGTGAAAGCATGTTGGAACAGCCAGAGGAAGAATCTTCCAGAGGGGATTCCTCTTGTAATCATCACCAGGGATAATTTTGGACAGTATATTGCACTGCCGGACTATATACTTGAAAAAGTGGAGAGAGGAAGTATTACGCTGACTACATTGTCTGATATTATAAGGGTTAACCTGTTATATAAGTTTGGTGGAATCTGGTTTGATTCAACACTGCTTCTTACGGGGGATTTGCCAGTCAAGGTTTTTGATTTTCCTATATACACCAGGACCCTTCCTGAGACACAGTACTGTACAAAAACAGTCTGGGCAGATTGGTTCATCTCCGCGACCCCCGGTCATTTATTGTTCCGGTTTGTGTCAGATGCTTTTAATTATTACTATTCGGTGTATGACAGTATACGGTATTATTTCATGATAGATTACCTGATTGCCATATGTTGTAATACATTTTCTGGAGTGCAGGATGATTTGATGAATATTCCTAATAATAATGAAACTGCACTTGAATTGGGGAGACATCTGCAGGATGAATTTGATGACATGGAGTATAGGAGACTGACCAGTGGATCCTATGTACAAAAGCTGTCATATAAAATCAGTTGGAAAACAGATAGCCGGAAAGAAGATAGCATTTATTGGCATGTTATTAAAAACAATCAATAGGATACATCTTTTGGTCAGGGAGGATATGAATGGAAGAAAAAGCAGACATTAATCAGATCATTGCGGATATGCCCACAGCCCTTTTAAGCTGGTACGGCTTTGAGAAGCCTGGGCGTATCCTTTACATATCCGGTGGGGAGGACCATCTGTCCCGTTCATTAAAGGCGCAGGGCAGGGATGTATCCTGTCTGGGCATGGAAGGGTCCGTGTCGGAGACATTCCTGTCCGGACACTTGGGAAGCTTTGCTTACATCATGGCCGTCCAATGTCTGGAGCAGGCCGATGATCCAAAAAAGGTGCTGACAGCCTGGCGCATGCTCCTGTCAGAGGATGGGACCTTGCTGCTGGGGGTGAATAACCGTTTGGGGCTGTGTTATTTCTGCGGGGAGCAGGATATCTATACCAACCGCAGTTTTGACGGCATAGAAAACTACCGCAGAATCCGCATGGAAGATAAGCAGGATA
Source organism: Enterocloster sp. OA13 (assembly GCF_022440595.1). Taxonomy (NCBI): domain Bacteria; kingdom Bacillati; phylum Bacillota; class Clostridia; order Lachnospirales; family Lachnospiraceae; genus Enterocloster; species Enterocloster sp. OA13. Next base: position 1,383,282 of record NZ_JAKNTF010000001.1, read on the forward strand.
TGATGGGCAGGATGTATGCAAGATTCGAATGGGAGCAGATGCTGGGGGACAGTGGTTTTTCCCATAATAAATATTTTTCCGTACTGCCGAAGCTGGAGGCCCCACAGCTCCTTTTTAGTGAAAAAATCCTGCCTATGGAGGAGCTGGGGATGCGCCTGTTTCCCATGTACCACAATCCGGATACGGTATTTTTGGAAGAGGAGTATCTTTACACTTCCCTTAGTGAAAATGGGATGTTCCATCAGATGGCGAATTCTTATTTGATTGAGTGTTCCTTAGACGGGGTATGCTCGGATGCGGATCAGGTGACATTATCCGTGGACCGTGGAAAAGAAAGTGCACTGGCAACCATTGTAAAAGATAACGGTCAGGTGGAAAAGAAACCTTTATATCCAGAGGGGATAAAAAGGCTGCAGGTACTGCATGCACACCACAAGGAACTGGAAAGCCGGGGAATCCAGGTCGTAAAGCTGGGATTGGATCATGGAAGCTGTGTGATGCCCTTTGTGCCGTGTGAGGCCGGGTCCCTGTATCTGAGGAAACTGTTTTATAGTGATATTGACCGGTTCGTTGAAAAAATGGATGAATTCCGGGACCTGATTCTTCAATCCTCCAATTTGATTCAGCGTCATGTAAAGGTATCTGAACTGCTGGATGAGGAAAAAAAGGAGCTTGGGGAGGACGGTACGGACAGGGATGACCTTGGCATGGAAATCTGCCTGGAACATGGGTTCCTGGACCTGGTTCCGCTGAACAGTTTTTATGAAAATGACACTTTCCTGTTTTTTGACCAGGAATTCATGGAAGAAAACCTGCCGGTGAAGGTGCTGCTGACAAGACTGGTGGATCTGACATACCAGGGGGATGCACGGATGCCATATATCCTGCCGGCGGAGTTTTTCCTGAAGCGTTACGGATTGGAGGAGCATATTGATGTATGGAGAAGGAAAGTCTGGAAGTTTACGGCACGGCTGCGCAACGAGAGGCAGCTTCGCAGCTTCCATGAGAAGTACCGGAGGAATGACGGCATTGTGAACTCCAACCGGCAGCGCATGAATTATTCTGCATCAGAATATAAGCGGATATTCATAGATATTTTCAGCGGATTGGAAAATAAGAAACTGTTCCTGTTCGGTTCGGGTAATTTTGCAAAACAGTTTACTGCATATTATAAAAATGATTATACCATATCTGCCATATTGGATAATAATCAGGAAAAGTGGGGGCAGGATTTAAATGGAATCCCCATTGTTTCTCCTGAAACCATAACACAACTGGAACCATATCAGTATAAGATAATCATATGCATCAAAAATTATGTAGGCGTCATGAAACAGCTTAAGCTGATGGGGACTGTTAATTATGCTGTTTATGATACGGAAGCAGAGTACCAGCGCAGACCTGCAGGAATCCCTGGCATTGGGATAACTGGCAGAAGGAAGTCGGATTTTGTGGAACCTGATATGGAGCCAAATGGCTCACCGGGCGGTACAGGAACAGGTGAAGTAACTGGGAAAAAATATCACATCGGTTATATTGCAGGTGTATTTGACCTTTATCATATCGGTCATCTAAATATGTTTAAACGTGCTAAGGAACAGTGTGATTACCTGATTGTCGGCGTTGTGACGGATGAAGGGGTACGCAGGAACAAGAAGACGGATCCCTTCATTCCATTTAGTGAACGTATAGAACTGGTACGTGCCTGCAGATACGTGGATGAAGCAGTTGAAATCCCGTTAGATTATAACACAACCAGGGATGCTTACCGTCTGTACCGGTTTGATGCCCAATTTTCAGGCAGCGATTATGCGGACAATCCGGACTGGCTGGCTGATAAGCAGTTTTTAGAAAACCATGGTGCGGAAATGGTGTTTTTTCCCTATACGGAAGGCACCAGCTCGTCAAAAATAAAGGAGGTCATCAGCCGGCAGTTATTATGAGTGGACCTGAGGAAAAAAGATACACGCACATATGATGGGGATTCTGCAAGAAGAGACAATTTAAGAAGTTTTGAGAAGTACCCAGGCCGCCACTTAAAGTTGCGGCCTTTTCCTGACTGTAAAATGAAAAGTAAAGCTTTCCCTGGTCCGTTCATACGGTTGGGAGTGTGCTTGTTGGCCTGCAACGGTATTGTAACGTGTGAAAGATATATCATGAATAAATGCATGAATCATTTAGATTAAAAATCTTAAGAATCGTTCCCGTCGTTGTCATCCGCCTGCGGATTTCTGTAGTCCAGCATTTTCTGCTGCATATGCAGAAGTTCTTTTGCCATGACAAGGAGGTAGTCCTGTGTGTCAGGCAGCAGTTGGGAGAATAAATCTAAAAGTTCCTTTTTATGAGGAGAGGATACAAACATTTCCCCTTGTCCACGTACCAAATATTGTTCAGATACATTGAATGTGATACAGATAATCCGGACATACGTGTCGGATAAAGGTCGTATGCCGTTTTCAATCATGGAATAGGAAGTCTGAGTTATTCCCAAATATTTTGCAAATTCTGTCTGTGTGTACCCAAGGGCCTTTCTTACCTGCTTTAAACGCTGAAGCACAAATTTACCTCATTTCTATATTACATATAGCTAATTCTGCCTGGCGTCTTACTGTTCTCATCCGCATGGAAAATTCTTCCACCAAGCAGGGGGAGCATATTCCTATGATAAACCTAAAAAGCAAATTTGAACATACCAAATATGATTTTAAGATACACATTTATAATTTTTTATTTACAAACAGTTGACGGAGCAACCAGCATTGCTTCAATGTAATACATTTTAAACGATTATTTTATATTATCATATCATAGGTTTTATAAAATTCAAGGCTTATAAATATTCATATTCTATTTTTATTTTGTGCTCATATCCTTTTATTTTCAGGTAACAGATTTCTCATAGATATAAAAAGAATAGATTTTTTTAATAATCATGTCATATCTTAATTGATTTTTTATTAATTTGGTGATATTATAATATAACAAAGAAAATAAAACATATCTGTTAAGAACCGTTTTAAGGAGTGATATGAATAATATGCAAAAGACAAGGTCTGAAGAAATGGCTATGATTTTCAGGCAGCTTGCACCTATCAATCAGCGATATCTTCTAATGATGGTTTATGTGGCAGATATCGCGGAAAAGAATGCAAGAAAAAAGCACTGGGCACAAATGGAAAACAGGCAGGGAAATCATGAGGCCTGAAAACCCGGTCTATTTTTACGGAAAAGGAAGTTTTAAAGATGTCAGGATTATATGGAAATGGAATCGCACTTACGGAAAAGGTGCTGGATTTTTTGTGGGCCAGACAGAGTATAACACTTAATAATATAGCGAATGACGATACGCCTGGATTCAAGTCACAGCATGTCTCATTTGAAGACGAACTGATACGTAAGTTCCAGGGCGTGGAAAAAAGTCCCAATGCCCCATCCGCGGTTTCCAAGGCTATCGAAGGAACCAAGGCCAGACTTGAGACAACTTGGGCCGAATCCAGCCGTTTGGATGGCAACAGCGTGGACATGGATCAGGAGCAGGTGGAGCTGGTCCGCGCCGCCTATGAGTATCAGCATATGGTCAGTTCCATTAATAATGAAATCACGCGTCTGCGGAATGCTGCAAAGGCATTTTAGGAATACTGGATAAAAGGGGAAGGGAAGCGGATATGGAAACAGGTACATCGTTTATTACGTTAATGAAAGCGTGGGAACCAATACAGAAGTCACCTGATGTAAAAGGGGGCGCAGGCTATTCGTCAGAGACACCTATATTCAGGGATGTCCTTCATAATGTGGTCGGTCAGGTTTATTCCACACAAAGGGATGTGGAGAAGAAACAATATCTTCTGGCCACAGGACAACTGGATGACGCGCATTCACTTCCCATAGCAGAGGCAAAAGCCGCGCTGAGCCTTGAGGTGATGATATCCCTGCGGAATAAGGCCATGGAATCATACAGCGAGCTGATGAAGATGAATGTCTGATTTTTCATATAAACAAAAGTAAAAGGCTGGATTATCATGCAAAAATTAAAAGACTACTGGCAGAATCTATCAGACAATTCAAAAAAAATGCTTATGGCAATTGCAGGAGGGACTGCTGCAATTGCCATTATTGCGGTGTTGGTTCTTAAATTGGGTACGAGCACGGATTACAGCACCCTGTTTACAGGCCTTAACAAGGAGGAAGCCCAGGAGGTGGTCGCTCTTTTACAGGAAGAGGGGATTGACTACCGGTTTAATGATAAAGATGGGGCAATCCGCGTTCCTGCGGCAGGGGCAGACCAGACCAGGGCTGAGCTTCTCGCCAAGGGATATCCTAAAAGCGGTTTTACATATGATATGTACCGCAGTAATGCAGGGCTCATGACAACGGAGTCAGATAAGAAGCAGTATACCTTATATGACTTACAGGACAGGCTGGGAGCGCAGATACGCCTGTTTGAAGGGGTACAGGATGCCAAGGTGACTATTGCTGAGGCAGCGGAACAGAAGTATGCCCTTCAGGATAATACGAACATGGATGCCTCCGCTTCCGTGGTTGTTACCATGGCGGCAGGACAGAGTCTGAATGACAGCAAGGCATCGGCAATTAAGAATCTGATAGCCAGGTCGGTGAGAGGACTGAATTTCACCAATGTGGCTGTTTTTGATGCGGATACAATGATGGAAGTGGGGGGGAGCAGTACAGGGGAGGATGCCTTTGGAAGCGCCAAGGACCTGGCGGCCCTGACCGGACTGATTGAGAATAATATCAGCATCAATGTGCGCCGCGTTCTGGAAAAGCTGTACGGACAGGGCAATGTGGCTGTATCGGTAAAGGGAACCCTGAATATGGAGCGTCTGATACAGGAGAATACCCGGTACAGTACGCCGGAGAAGATAAATGAGCAGGATAAAACAGGACTTCTGAACAGGGAAGACACGCTGAATGAGAATTCGGCGGCATCGGACCAGGGGGCTGGAGGCGTGGCTGGAGCAGATGCCAATGCGGATACACCGCGTTATACCAATCAGGCTGATACCCAGGCCATAGCAGACAGCTACAGCAACAGCAGCGCCACCAGGGAATGGCTTTACGATTCGGTAAAGGAACAGCGTCAGGTGGACCCCGGGGTGCTGGAAAATGCGACGGTGGGCATTGTGATCAATACAGATGATACCACTACGGTGACCAATAACCAGCTGATTAACCTGGTGGCCGATTCCGCGGGTATTCCACGGGACCAGGCCAGTCAGAGCATCACCATTGTCAGGGCGCCGTCCCAGGAAGTGGTGCCGGTCATTGTCCCGCCGGATCAGCCGGGGACGCTGGATAAAAGTCTGCCCCTTCCCATCATCATAGCCATGATAGCTGGCGGGGTTTTAATCCTTCTGCTTCTTTTATTGCTGCTCATGGAGAAAAGGCGCCGCCGCAAAAAGACGGATGAGTATGTGGATTCACCCAATCTTTACGCTGTAGGGGAAGAGGCCGGTGGGGCGGAGACGGAAGTTCCTGTCAATGTCCTTAATACGGAAGCCGGTATCCAGATGCAGGCAGAGAATGCTGAGATGGAACGCAATGAGGAAATCCTTAACCTCAGGATGCAGCACAGCCTGAAGCTGAAACAGAACATAGGGGATTTTGTGGACCAGAATCCCCAGATAGCAGCCAAGCTTGTACAGAGCTGGCTGAGGGGGGAGGTAGAGGATATTGCCGGAAACCGTAGAAGAAAAGAAAGATAAGACGGAAGCGGCCAAGGGGCCTGTGGATATCAAAAACATGGATACAAAGCAGAAGGCGGCTATTGTGGTTGTTTCCCTTGGGGCTGACAGGGCTTCCCAGATTTATAAATATCTGAATGAACAGGATATTGAGGACCTGACCTATGAGGTGGCCAAGATGGGAAGGACCACCAACAGCCAGGTGGAGGGGGCGCTGGACGAGTTCTATAAGCTCTGCCTGACCCACAAGATGATGACGGATGGCGGGCTTGATTATGCCAGGAATGTTCTGGAGAAGGCTTTTGGGGAGACAACGGCAAGAAGCCTGTTGGAAAAGGTGTCTAAAACCCTTCAGTCCAAGCCCTTTAATTTCTTTATGAAGGGCGATCCCAAGGCCCTGCTGTCCCTTCTGCAGCACGAACGTCCTCAGGTCATCGCGCTGATCATGTCCTACATGGACCCGGAGCAGGCGGCCCAGGTGCTGGAGCAGCTGCCTGAGGCCAAGCGGATCCCCACCCTGGAAGGGATGGCGAAAATGGACCGGGTATCCCCGGAAGCCATCGCCATTGTGGAAGAGGAGATGAAGCGCAAGTTTGCCACCATCATTACCAGCGAGGATAACATGAACCTGGGCGGTGTGGATTATGTGGCGGATATCATGAACCATGTGGACCGCACCAATGAAAAACGCATATTTGATGAAATGGATAAGATTAATCCTGACCTGTCCCAGAGCATCCGCGACAAGATGTTTGTATTTGAAAATATCCTGGATATGGATGACCGTTCGGTACAGCGCTTTGTCCGTGACTGTGATCCAAGGGATATCGTATATGCGCTTAAGAGCGCGTCCGATGAGATGAAGCAGGTATTCTTCTCCAACATGTCAAAACGTATGGCTGAAACCGTACAGGCTGACCTGGAGATTACCACCAATGTCAGGATGAAGGATGTGGAGGAAGCGCAGCAGCGCATTGTCAATATCATCCGGAATCTGGAGGATGCTGGTGAAGTGATTATCAAGAAGGGGGGAGATGATGATGACAACATCATCGTCTAGCTGCATCATAAAGCCGGGAGCGGGAATCGAAATCATGCGGTTTGTCCCTCCTTCCGAGACGGATATGGCACCGACAAGACAGGAAGGCGGGGTTAAGGGGCCGGAGCATGCCGGGACCGGGGAAAACCATCCCGGTCCTGCCCCAAGGGCGGCAGGACCGGAAACAGCGGATTTTGTTGGGAACGCCAGGGAGGAAGCCCGGCAGATACTTCTGAAGGCCAACCAGATGGCTGGGGATATCCTCAGGGATGCAGGGATACAGGCAGGGCAGCTTAAGAAAAACGCCATAGAGGAAGGCTGCAAGGAAGGCTTTGAAGCGGGATACAGAACGGGAACAGAGCAGGCGGCCGCAGAGCAGGCTGGGTTTTTCAGACAGAAGGAAGAAGAATTCAGGAGCGGTATGGAGCAGGCCCTGGCATCCATTGACCGGGAAAAGGAAAAGAGTCTCAGGAACTACCTGGAGGAATTAAAGGATTGTTCCATTGCCATTGCTGAAAAGGTCATACACATCAGCCTTAGGTCCAGCGGGGAAGTCATCAAGAGGATGCTTGCAGCTGAGACGGAAAAGCTGAAAAAGACGGCCTGGGTCAAGATATATATGGAAAAGACGGACTATGACATGATGGTGGAGGCGGACGCGGATGTGGTCAGTGAACTGGCCAAGCTGTCGGATAATATAAAATTCGTGGTCATGGATAAGGAGTCCAGTGGAAACTGCATCATTGAGATGCCGGATGAGATAGTTGATATCAGTGTGGATACCCAGATGGAGAACATCCGGGAAATACTGGGAAATATCAGGTTTTAGGAGTGCTTATGTTTGAGAAAATCCCCAAACTTGTTTCTAAATCAGAAACAGTCAGCCATATCGGGAAAATTGAAAATGTGGTGGGTATGTTGATGGAGGCTTCCGGCGGAAGGTGCAGTATCGGCGATATCGTGATGATTTACAACGAAGAGCAGAACTGCCAGATGCCGGCCGAGGTGGTGGGCTTTAAAGACGGAAAGATACAGATTATGACATATGAGGCCACAAGCGGCATCACCTCAGGAAGCTTTGTCCGCAATACGAAACGCCGCCTGAAAGTGCCGGTGGGGGATTTTCTCGTGGGCAGGATCATCAATGCCATGGGGAGTCCCATAGACGGCAAGGAGGAGTTTAAGGCGAACCGCTTCTACACGGTCAGCAGTCCTTATACCAACCCCCTTAACCGTCCCCCTATCAGGGAACGCCTGGAGTTTGGCATTAAGGCCATAGATGGTCTTAATACCATTGGAAAAGGACAGAGGATTGGGATATTTGCAGGTTCCGGCGTGGGTAAGAGTACCCTCATGGGCATGATAGCCAAAAATGTGAAGGCGGACATTAATGTCATTGCGCTGGTGGGGGAACGTGGAAGGGAAGTGCTGGAGTTTGTGGAAAAGGACCTGGGGGAGGAAGGGATGCGCCGCTCCATCCTGGTGGTGGCCACCTCGGACCAGCCGGCCATGCTGAGGATGAAGTGTCCTCTGGTGGCCACCACCATAGCGGAATATTTCAGGGACCAGGGCAATGATGTACTGCTTATGATGGACTCCCTTACCCGTTATGCCATGGCCCAGAGGGAAATCGGCCTGGCAATCGGGGAACCGCCCATTGCCAGGGGATATACGCCCTCCATCTACGCGGAATTCCCCAGGCTTTTAGAGCGGAGCGGTAATTTTAATAAGGGTTCCATAACAGGGGTCTACACCGTGCTGGTGGAGGGGGATGATACCAATGAACCCATAGCGGATACGGTGCGGGGGATACTGGACGGGCATATCGTGTTGAGCCGGCAGCTTGCCAATGAGAACCATTTTCCTGCCATTGACATCGGGGCCAGCATATCCAGGCTTATGGTGGATGTGGTTGGGGAGGAACACAGGAAGGCGGCCTCGCATTTCCGCAACATGCTGGGCCTGTACCAGAAAAATTCAGACCTTATCTCAATCGGCGCATATAAAAAGGGGACCAACGCGGCCCTGGACGAGGCGGTTGCCAGGATAAACAGCATGAATTCATTTTTGCGGCAGGGCATTGAAGAGTCATTCACTTACGACCAGACCCTAAGTCTCATACAGAATATCGCAGGTTAAAGGAGGGACTGCTGTTGAAACGGTTTAAATACAGCCTTGATACCGTGCTGGATTATAAGACCCAGGTGCTTGATGAACTGAGGTCGGAACATGCGGTCATTGCCAGGAATGTCATGACGAAGCAGGAACAGATTGTCAGGATGAAGGAACGATTAAACGGTTTTCAGGAGGGGTTTGACCAAACGAAATCCATGGGCGCTTCCATTGAGAACTTCCGCCTGTATGACATGTGTATCGGGAGGATGGAAGAGCTCATCAGCCAGGAGAAGGAAGAGCTGTCTTTTTTAAGAAAAAGGGAAGAGAGCAAAAAGAAAGAGGTGATATCCGCAAAGGTGGACACCTCCAAGTTTGAAAAGCTGAAGGATAAGAGGATGCAGGCATATCAAAAAGCCGAGATGAAGGAAGAAGAGGGCTTTGTGGAGGAATTCATCATAAGGGACATTACGAGAAGCCGGTATCAGGGCCGGGTATAGGCCGGATTAAGGTAATCATGGCTGTCAGGCTGTTGATTATAAATATCATATAGAAAGGAGGGACAGGCATGGAAAGGATGGACTTGACACAGATGGTGCGGCAGGCCGTGCAGACCGCGGATTCCGGCGTATCTCCAAACCGGGATAAAGAGGATGACAGGAGCGGCGGGGACTTCCTGCAGATGTTAAGAGGCAGGCAGCAGGCGTTAGACCGCCGGGACAGGGAAGAGCGGCTGTCGAAGAAGGATGGGTCCGGGGGTAAGAAAAAACCGGCGGTGAAACAGGAGGACGGCGCAGAGGGACAGGAGTCCGGACAGGGGCTGTTGGAAGCCACAAAAGCAGGCGCAGGCGATATCCTGAAGGGTTTCACATTGCAGTTCCGGTTGGATCAGGGACAGCTTACAAGGGAGTGGGATGCCGCTGTTTTAGAATCACATCACACGGGTTCCCGGATGCCGCTGCAGGATCCGGTTGTCCTGGAAGGTGCGGGGAATGAACCTGTTAAGGAGCCACGGCAGGCGCTGCCGGATTATACGGTTTCCTGGCCGGAAATCCGGACAGATATGGAACAACAGATTCCGGATATGGGGAAAAGCCCCGCTGGCCAGGCGGTAGGACAACTTCAGGCCTTGGGAAAAGAAGAGCCATTCCCGGTACCTGTGGCAGAAAAAAGCCGTAACCAGGAAGAACCTGTCAGAGTCAAAACGATGGACGGGCTTACCAGGCCGGTAACGCAGGAACATGGACCCCAACAATCCGTTTCGGATGCCCCTGTGAAGGCGCAGACCCAGGACAGGACCGGCGCCAATGAACAGCCGGAAAAGGAACTGCCCTTGGCTCATGCAGTGGATTCGCGGCCAATGGTATCCAATCAGGATTTTGGGACCGTGGGACAGGCAGAGGCACAAAGCCCTGTGAGGACAACCATGGAGGAACTGCCTGAGGCGTTTGCCAAGGCCCTGGCAGACAGGATGCCGGATAATAACGGCACGCTGACCATTGAGTTTGAACCGGCTTCCCTGGGAAAGGTGACCTTGAGGGTCATATATGAGGCTGGGCGTACATCGGTGTCGCTGATGTCGGACAACCCTAAGACACTGGAAATCCTCAGCCAGAATGCGGGGCAGATAGCTGGAATCCTGGAGGATAAGACAGGCAGGGAGACAGTGATATACACATATCAGCCACAGCAGCAGTTTGCTGATAGAAGGGAAAGCGGCAGGGAAGGGCGCAGGGAGCCGGGGAATCAGAAAAGCGACAGAAGAAGGGAGCAGCGGGATTCATTTGCGCAGCAGCTCCGGCTGGGCCTTGTATAAACAGGAGGATGAAACAGATGGCAGATGGTATTACGGTAAGCGGAACCGCGGACCCTTATACACAACAGGTTTATTCAGCAGGATCCAATGAAAAGAATACGCTGACAGTTACCAGCTTTATCAAGCTTCTGGCAGCGCAGCTGGCCAATCAGGACATGACCAATCCCATGTCTAACAGTGAGATGATGGGCCAGATGACACAGATGGCCATGGTGCAGTCCATGGGCGCCATGACGGATTCCATCACCACATCGACGGCGGTTACCAGTCAGACGTATGCCGCAGGCCTGGTGGGGCAGGAGCTTACGGTGGCAGTAACAGAGGAAGGGCCTAACGGCCTGCCGGTGCCGGTAAATGTCAAATACGGAACGGTGGTATCCGTGAATCTGACCGGAGGCGTGCCTATGATTAAGCTGGAAGGCGATGATGAGGAATATCCTCTTTCCTATGTTCTTGGTATTGGCCGCATTGATAATCCTTATGCGGAGGAAGGGAAGGATAAGGAAGAGGAGGATAAGGGAGGAGAAAGTGAAGAAATAACGGAGGAAGGTAAAACAGGGAATCCCCTCCTGGATGAGAACCTGTATGTCTGATTTTTTTATGCATATCAGGGAGGAAGAATATGATGGGAGTAAACGGAGTATATAATCCAGGCCTTGCCCAGACGGCCGGAACCGGCAAAGCCATGTCCGGACAGGACGGGAATGGCCGGGGTGCCAGTTTTGGCGAGATCTTAAAGGCCCGTATGGATGACAGCCTGAATTTTTCCAAACATGCCTCCAGACGTTTAGAGGAGCGGGGCATCGCGGTTGACAGCCAGCTTTTGGGCAGACTGGAGCATGCAGTGGAGGAGGCGCGCAGGAAAGGCGCCAGGGATGTGGCGGTCATAGGCAGCCAGGGCGTGTTCATTGTCAATGTGCCGAACAACGTGGTGGTCACCACCATGACGCAGGAAGATATGAAAGACAGGGTTTTTACAAATATTGATAGTGCTGTCCTGATGTAGGCAGGACTGACAGAGTGCCTGGCCGGATGCCAGAAGCGCACCGGCAGGGGCAGCAGAAAGGACTGAATCATGTTAAGAGCAATGGACTCAGCGGTCGCAGGTCTGCGGGCGCATCAGAGTAAATTAGACGTTATAGGAAATAACATAGCAAATGTCAACACCTTTGGATTCAAGGCACAGACCTTTACTTTTAAGGAGGCTATGTACCAAAGCGCCGTCAATTCCACCGGAGGGGTCCTGGGAACGGCTGCAGGAACCAACGGCGCCCAATACGGTTACGGAACATTGATGGGCGCCATTATCACGGATATGACGGCCAGCACGCCGTCCCAGGTAGGTGGGCTGAACGCATGTCTCAATGCCCAGGGCTTTTTCATCACCGCGGCTGTACCGGACAAGAGCACATCCCTGACAGGGACAGACACGGCCGAAATCACAGCCAATATTAAGGGAGCCGGTTATGAGTATACCCGGGTGGGGCAGTTCCAGCTGGACAGCCGTGGACATCTCACGGACGGGAAGAACTTTGTCTATGGTTTCCGGGAAAAAGATGATGCAAGCGATGTGGATCCCGATAACCTGATGTCCCTGCGGGTCCCCACAGCCGCAAAACTGGAAATCGCAACGGACGGCACAACCTCATGGGCATTGGAATTTGACGATGACGCGGAATCACTCCTGACCTCCAGCATACAGATTAATAGCCTGGGTGAGGTTACGGTGACGATTCCGGTAGACGTGACCAAAGCTGATGGTACCACGGCAACTGAGGACCGCCAGGTAACCATCGGTAAGGTTGGAGTGGCTACCTTCCAGAACCAGGAAGGACTTATGAAGGCCGGAGGCAGTTACTATGTGGCTTCCACGGGCGACAACTCAGGCGCCTGTTCAGCCACTGTCCCGGGAGGGGCCACCTCCTCCCTTATGAGCGGTTATCTGGAGGCGTCCAATGTAGACCTGGCAAAAGAGTTCTCAGAGATGATTACAACCCAGAGGGGATTCCAGGCCAATTCAAAAATCATAACGGTCAGTGATGAGATATTATCAGAATTGGTTAATATGAAGCGGTAATAATATGAAGCGTTAACATCGTGAAGTGTTAACGGACAGGTTTTCCCTGGTTCCTTTCGGGAACCGGGGAAGGACTGGGAAAGAGGGGGCATATGATAAAAGTCATCCGCCTGAACGGAGAAATACTCTATCTCAATTTGTTCCAGATTGAATACATGGAGTCGATTCCGGAGACAAAGATAAAAATGATGAATGGTAATTATTACCTGGTAAAAGATACGGTTGATTCAATCATGAAGCAGATAGCGGTATTCCTGAACAACTGTATGAACTTTGATGACAAATCAAAGTAAAGCTGTGGGCACAGGAGGCATCGTAACATGGACATAACAACATTGATTGGAATCGCAGTTGGCGCTTTCCTAATCGTTAATGGAATCGGAGCCGACAAATTGGGGAATTTTGTGGACAGGTCCAGTATCCTGATTGTCGTGGGAGGGACTCTTGCGGCTACGGTTGCAAGCTATCCGCTGTCCATCCTGATGGATATCCCCAAACATATCATGGTTCTTTTCCGTGGAAAACAATACAACATTCCGAAACTTGTTGAGCAGCTGGTGGATCTGGCCATGATAGCGAGGCAGAACGGCCTTCTGGCCCTGGAAGAAAAGGCGGATGAGATAAAAGACCCTTTTTTCAAACAGAGCGTACTCATGATTGTGGATGCCAATGACCCGGATAAAGTGCGCTTTGTCCTGGAACGGGAGCTGGAAAACATGATGACACGTCATGACGAGGTAGCGGGATTGTATGAAAAGGCATCGGCCTATGCGCCGGCCTTCGGTATGATAGGAACCCTGGTAGGACTGATTAATATGCTCAAGGGCCTGAACCTGGATGGCGAAGGCGGGGCCGGCAACCTGGGACAGGATATGTCGGTGGCACTGATTACCACTTTCTACGGAAGTGTCCTGTCCAATCTGGTATTCCATCCCATAGCAAAGAAACTGCGGATACGCCAGGATGAGGAAGAACTATACTGTTCCACCATCATAGAAGGAATCATCGCAATCCAGTCAGGGGAGAACCCCAAGTATCTGAGGGAGCATCTCCTGGCCTCTATCAAGCAGTCACAGCAGAGGAAACTTCTGTCAAAAGCAGAAGCCGGCGGCGGTAAGGGCGGAGGAAGCACGGATGAAGAATAAAAAAAACAGGCCTACGGATGGCGGCGGAAACTGGATGGATACATATGGGGACATGGTGACCCTTCTCCTGACCTTCTTTATCATGCTTTTTGCCATGTCAAGCCTGAACCAGCAGAAGTGGGAACTGTTCGTGCGCAGCATCTATCCCCATTCTAATGAGGAGGTACAGGAGCAGGTGGCGATTAATACGCCTTTGGATGATACCAGCAGCAAGATAGAGGGGACGCCGGATATTCCGGAGACCATGGCTGAAATCGATATTGACAAGCTCTATCTGACCCTGGCAGAGCGGATGAATGATATCGGCATAGATGGCGTGACCATATCCAGAGGCGAAGATTACACCTTCATTGTGTTTGAAGACAAAACCTTTTTTGACGGTGACAGTTCAATCCTGACAGACCAGGGCAAGACTACCCTGGATGTGTTTTGTGATGTCATAAGCCCTGCCCAGGACGGTGTGTCGCAGATTAATATCATGGCGCATACGGCCCAGGGGAACCCGGACCGGCCAAACAATCCCAGGACGGACCGTATGCTGTCTGCCATGCGTGCCGCGGAGGTCTGTATATTCATACAGGAAAAAGGGATAATCGAGCCTGAAAAGCTGGTGAATATAAGCTATGGGCAGTTCCGCCCGGTTGCGGATAACAGCACACGGGAGGGAAGGACTAAAAACCGCCGTGTGGAGATACTGATGATTGATGAGGGGGCGGACCTTCATTCCATGAACCGGTATTATGATGAGTACAACAGCGGCGTAAATGCGGACAGGACAGTGGTCACGGGCCAGGAGGCCAATGGAACCGGCCATGGGTTTGCACCTGCATCCCCCAGCGCCGACGGCGTATCCACTACCATGTCCCCCCTGACGGACAGCACGGAGAACGCGTCTGCTGAACCTGGTCTTTCTTCCGATGGTACGGCAGAAGAGGCCGGAGGAACAGTGGCTGAATAAATTTAGTAAAGGTGGCTTTAGCAATGGCAGATGTATTATCCCAGAGTCAGATAGACGCGCTTCTTAAGTCCATACAGGGCAGCGGGCCTGAAGAAGAGGTGCAGGCGGTTGAACAGAAGACAGAAGCAGAAGAAACAAAATACAGCAAATATGATTTTTACAGTCCAAGGAAGTTCACTAAGGACAAGATGAAAATACTCAACAGTGTATTTGAAAACTATGCCAGGATACTGACTTCCCAGGTGAACGGCATATTCAGGGTACTGACAGATATTACAGTGCTGGAGGTCCAGGAGCGCAGGTACTATGAGTTTGTAAACTCGCTTCATGAGAATGACAGTATTACCATGGCTAATGCGGAAATCCAGGATAAGATAAAGAACAATGTCCCGCTTATGCTTCACGTCACCCCGGGACTTGTAATCACGCTTATTAACCACATGCTGGGCGGCGGTGATGAGATTGTCAAGGTAGAGCCGAAATACCGCTATTCGGATGTGGAGGTGGCCTTGTACCGGCGGGTGGTGGAATACTTTGTCCTGGCATTAAAGGATGGGTTTTCCAATTACATAAATGTCAGCTTTAAGGTTCAGAGGGTGGAGGAAAACCCAAGCATGGTCCAGGAGGTGGGGCTGGATGAAACCGTGGCCATCGTGCACCTGAATGTGGATGTGGCGGGACTGGCGGTGGAAAAGATAAAGCTCTGTATACCGGGAACCCTGCTAGAGTTCATTTTCCATCTGATAGACAGCCGCAAGCATATAGCCCGTGGCTTTGCCTATGAGGATAACAAGGAGGTAATCCTGGATCACATCCGTTTCTCCCAGCTTCCCATAACGGGGCAGCTGGGAACCGTGGAGCTGGGCCTTAGGGATTTGGCGCAGCTTCAGGTAGGCGATGTGATCAGCCTTAATAAGCCAAAGGACAGCCATCTGAAGATATTCGTGGGGAGACAGCCGTGGTTTACCGGAAAGATGGGGGTTTACAAGAAAAACGTAGCAATCCGTATAGAAGACAGGATCTATGCCGGACCGGAGAAAGAACGGGATATGGAAATCCTGGATGATTAAAAATACAAATTAAAGTGAGGGAAAGCACCATGGAAAAGATTATGTTGGTAGACGACGCTGCATTTATGAGGATGATGATTAAAAATGCGTTGACACAGAAAGGGTACAGTAATTTTGTGGAAGCCCAGGACGGGGCGGAAGCCGTGAAGAAGTATGATGAGGAAAAACCGGACCTGGTCATCATGGATATTACAATGCCCAATATGGACGGGCTTCAGGCCCTTAAGAAAATCAGGGAAACAGACACTTCCGCCAAGATTGTCATGTGTACGGCCATGGGCCAGGAGAGCATGGTTGTGGATGCCATTAAATCAGGCGCTAAGGATTTCATTGTAAAGCCCTTTAATGCGGAACGGATTGTCCAGACCGTCAATTCAATCTTAGGCAAATAAGGAGGAAGGGTAATGGCATTTTTAAGCTCATTCGATATCTGCGCCTCCGGTATGAGTGCGCAGCGCGTAAGGATGGATATCGCTGCCGAAAACATAGCCAATATCGACACAACCAGGACAGAGGCAGGAGGACCATACCGGAGGAAAGACGTGATGTTTGAAAGCTACGGCACAGGCTCCTTTCGGGAAGCCCTGCTAAGCGCCGCCCAGGGAAAAGGCTTTGCCAGCAGGAATGCGGGAGTAAGGGTATCGGGCATTGTTGAGGATGACCGGGAGATGAAGCGGGTGTACAATCCCAGCCACCCGGATGCGGATGCGGATGGATACGTCAGTCTGCCCAATGTGGATTTATTGAAAGAGACAGTTGACAGTATGTCAGCCACCAGGTCATACGAAGCAAATGTAACAGCCCTGAACGCAATGAAGCTGATGGCACAGAAAGCACTGGAGATTGGAAAGTAAGGGCGAAGGTGGAGACATGATGATACAAGAAGGAGATAAAGATGGGCGTTAGCGACTTTAATGATATGGAACTGGACGCCATAGGCGAAATAATGAATATCAGCCTTGGTGCGTCCGCAACAGCGGTTTCCACCATGCTGGGCACAAAGGTGAACATTACCACACCGGTAGTGCGGGTGCTGACAAGCGATGAATTTGAGTTCAAGAGCCTGGAGCCGGCTGTAGGTGTGGAGATAGCTTATACGGAGGGCCTTGAGGGCAGTAATATCATGATGTTCCGCCGCAACGATGTGCGGATTATCGTGGGAATGCTCATGGGGGCTGATATACCAGATGAAGAATTTGAAATGAACGAAATCAATGTGAGCGCAATCTGCGAGGTCATGAACCAGATGATGGGGTCTTCGGCCACAGCGCTCTCGGAATTTCTTGGGAATCCCGTAAACATATCTACGCCTGTTTCCTTTCCGATTGAAAGCGAGAATAGTTTTAAAGAAAAATATTTCACGCCGGATGTGAAGATGGTAGTGGTTCGTTTTTCCTTGGAGATAGAAGGGAAACTGGAAAGCGAATTCTTGAATATCATGTCATCCAAGCTGGCAAAACACCTATTGGAACCCTTTGAGATCAGTTTCCAGCAAGCGGAACAGTATCAGATGGAGGAGGATGCCAGAAAGCAGGCGGAGGAGGTCCGTGAGGAACCGGCGCAGGAGGAGCCTGTAAATGTGGCGGAGACAGCCGGGGAAGGATCGGCCGTACCGGAGCCATCCCCTGACAACGCTGCCCAGGGCGGGATGCAGGCGGCCCCAAAACCCATCCAGGAACAGCCGCAGCATGCGCCTTCGGCTGCCCCGGAAACCGTCCAGGAACAGCCGCAGTATGCGCCGCAGGCTCCCCAGCCTCAATACGCGCCTCCCATGGGACAGCCAGTGCTATATCAATCCGCACCAGATCCGGTCATGCTCCAGCTGCTGAACCAGATGCAGCAGTCCCAGGCCCAGATGATGGAGTTCGTGAAGGACATGAAGACGAAGGAAAAGCAGCAGCCGCCAAGGGATAATATCCTGATCCATCCGTTAAACTCCCCGCAGATGGAGAACGGGTTGGAAGAGGGGGTGGAGGAGCGGGCCAACCAGGAAATGCTCATGAAGGTCCCGCTGGAACTTTCCGTGGAAGTGGGAAGGACCAAGAAGCTGGTCAAGGATATATTGGAACTGACCCAGGGATCCCTTGTGGTATTGGATAAGATGGCTGGTGAGCAGGCCGATCTGTTCGTGAATGGCCAGTGTGTTGCAAAAGGTGACATTGTGGTGGTGGAAGACAACTTTGGCATCCGTATAACGGAAATCGTGGCCAGGGACCTGAACCCGGAGATTTTATGATGGATAATAGCTTTTTATCATTGGCAGGCGCAGTACTTACCGTGGGATGTATATTGCTCCTGGCATACTGGTGCAGCCGGCTTATGGGAAAGACATACATGAAAGCCACATCCGGCCGGAACCTTAAGATCCTTGAGCAGGTCCGGATTGGAGCTGATAAGCAGATCCTTCTTGTAAGGTTACGGTCCCACATGTACCTTATCGGCGTCAGTCAGGCGGGAATCCAGATGTTGGAAAAGCTGGAAGAGGAATACGGGGAACCGGAAGAAAGGGAGGAGACAAATGAATGATCTGCTTGCCGGCCTGAACGGGGGCAATGTCCCGGCGCTTGATTTGATATTCATGATTACCCTGGTGGCCCTGCTGCCCTCCATTGCGGTCATGATGACTTCCTTTACCAGGACCATCATCATACTGTCATTTACCAGGAATGCCATGGGGATACAGCAGACACCTCCCAATACGGTCCTGGTAGGTATTTCGCTGTTCCTGACCCTCTATATCATGAGTCCGGTCATCGGAAGGGTCAATGCCGAGGCTTACCAGCCTTATACCCGGGGAGAGATAACCCAGGTGGAGGCAGTGCAGAGGATGGGGGGTCCCGTCAAGGAGTTCATGCTCAGGAACACGGAAAAGGAGACGCTGGATCATTTTGTGGAAATGTCCGGAACCCAGACAGAGGAAAATGTTGAGGACTATCCATTTACCGTGGTGACGCCTGCTTTTATGACAAGCGAGCTGAAGCGGGGGTTTGTGGCGGGATTCCTTATCTATCTTCCCTTTCTGCTGATTGACATCGTTGTGGCAACCACCCTGATGTCCATGGGAATGGTGATGCTTCCGCCCACCATGGTTTCCCTTCCCTTTAAGCTTTTGCTGTTTGTGACTGTTAATGGCTGGGAACTGCTGTTTTCCAGTATTGTCAGGAGTTTCCGTTAGGAAATCCTGCGTCAGGAGGTAATTATGACTAATCTACAGGTACTTGACATCATGTACCAGGCATTCCAGCTGGCCCTGAGGCTTTCCATGCCGTTCCTGCTGGTGAGCATGGCTGTGGGCGTCCTTATCGCTATATTCCAGGCAGCCACCCAGATTAATGAGCAGACCATGACTTTTGTCCCCAAACTCCTGGCCATCCTGGCCATGATGGGAATCCTGGGAAGCTCCATCCTGGCCATGCTTCAGGACTTTACACGTCAGGTGTGTGCCATGATAGCAGGAGGTTAACAGGGAATGCTCATCTTATTTTCCCTGATTGTCATGCGCATGAGCGGGGCCATTGCCCTTAATCCCATGTTCGGGAGGGTCAATTTCCCTTCCAGGGCAAAGGCAGGCTTTGTACTTCTGTTGTCCCTGCTGCTCTATACCACCGGCGGGGCCGGCATGTACCGCGGACCAGCCACCATGGTGGAGTACGCCGTCATGCTGCTGATGGAGCTGTTCATTGGTTACACACTTGGTTTTGCAATGGAACTGTCGGTCCTGGTGGTACGCTTCGCATCTTCTGCAATGGACTATGTGATGGGTCTTAATATGGCCCAGATTTATGATCCGCAGTACAACACCCAGATGACCATTACATCGGGAATGTATTATGCCTTCCTGATGCTTCTGTTTTTTGCCATGGACGGCCATCTCAGGCTTCTTGGGATTATCTATGGCTCGGCCCGCCTCGTTCCCTTCGGGGCGGTGCGGATAAGCCCGGGACTGGCACTGGCGGTCCTGGATATGTTCCAGCAGGGCATTGTCATGGGCCTTCAGTTTGCGCTTCCTGTCATCGGCCTTGAACTGGTTGCGGAGACAGCGGTGGGAATCCTGATGCGGATCATACCGCAGATTAATGTGTTTGTGGTTAATTTCCAGGTCAAGATCATAGTGGGCATGCTGATGCTCCTGTTCCTGTTTTCTCCTATGTCGGACAAGCTGTATGACATCCTGGATTACATGTTCCAGTGGCTGGATCGCATGGTAAGCCTGATGGCCTGAGACTGGCAGGGGGAACGAGGCAGCAAAAAAGGGGGTGAGGGGCAGTGGCTGGAAGCAACGGACAGGAAAAGACTGAGAAACCGACCGGTAAACGGCGCCGGGACGCCAGGAAGGAAGGCAATGTATTCCAGAGCAAGGACATAACCACGGTCATCCTCCTGCTGGGGGTATTCTGGATGATACGGCTCATGATGCCTTACATCTATAAGAATGTAAGGTCATATATGGAATGGATCCTGGAGGGGGTGGGCAGGAATCCGCAGGAACTTATGTCCTCCCAGCTGTTTTCCGTAACCGTGCTTACGTTCCTTAAATGCGCCCTGCCCCTGCTTCTGACCGCACTGCTATTGGGTATCCTGGCCCATGGGACACAGACCAGGTTCAATGTGTCTTTTCAGGTCGTAAAACCTAAATTTGGAAAGCTTAACCCTTTTACCGGGATAAAAAAACTCTTTGCCCTGAAAAATGTCATAGAGCTTGTGAAAAACCTGTTTAAGATAAGTCTGCTGTTAATCCTGCTCTATAACCTGATAAAGGGAGACCTCGTGCCTGTGGCCAGGATGATTGACATGCAGCCCCTGGTTTCGGCTGCTTATATGTTAAACATGGCTTTTGACCTGGTGGTCAAGGTCAGCATGGCTTTTGGTGTGGTGGCTTTCTTTGATTTCCTTTACCAGCGGTGGGAATATGAGCGGGACCTTAAGATGACCAAGCAGGAGGTAAAGGATGAGTTCAAACAGACAGAGGGTAATCCGGAGATTAAGGGACGTATACGGAGGATCCAGCGTCAGATGGCCCTCAGCAGGATGATGCAGAAGGTTCCCCAGGCGGATGTGATTGTCAGGAACCCCACCCATTATGCGGTTGCCCTTAAATACGACCCCAGCCATCATGGCGCGCCGGTGGTCCTGGCCAAGGGGCAGGATGAACTGGCCCTCAGGATTGTAAAGGTGGGGGAGGAAAACGGGGTTTATATCACGGAGAACAAACCTCTTGCAAGGGCCTTATATGCCTCCTGCGAGCTGGGACGTGAGATACCTGCCGAGTTTTACGGTGCGGTGGCGGAAATCCTCCTGTATCTCTACCGGACCGGACGCAGGGAAGATATGTTCAGATAAACGAATCGGATGGAGTTACGGATGAAGAAGATACTGAGTTATTCGGTCGTACTTTTTGTACTGATTATCATACTGCTGTTAATCATACCGCTGCCGGCTGGTCTGGTGGATGTGGCAATCATATTAAATATGTCCCTTTCCATGATGATCCTGGTAACGACCATGACAATACGGGAACCCCTGGAGTTTTCCATTTTCCCGTCCCTGCTGCTGGTGACCACCCTGTTCAGGCTGGGAATCAATGTTTCCACAACCAGGAACATACTGACCAATATGGGTTCATCGGGCCAGGTCATCAGGGCCTTCGGCGACTTTGTGCTCCGTGGGAACGTGGTGGTGGGTTTTATCATCTTCCTCATCATTGTACTGATGCAGTTCATTGTAATCACCAAGGGCGCCGAGCGTGTGGCTGAGGTTGCCGCAAGGTTTAACCTGGACGCCATGCCGGGTAAGCAGATGGCCATTGACGCTGATTTAAGTTCCGGCCTCATCAATGAGCAGCAGGCCAAGGAGCGCAGGCAGAAAATCCAGAGGGAAGCGGATTTCTACGGGGCAATGGACGGCGCCACCAAGATTGTGAAGGGCGATGCCGTCATGTCCCTGATTACAACGGCCATCAATCTGATAGGGGGAAGCATCATCGGTATCATCCAGTCCGGGGAATCCATCGGCGATGTACTGAACACCTATTCCATCGCCACGGTGGGAGATGGTCTGGTGTCCCAGATACCGGCTCTGCTCATATCCACGGCCACGGGTATGATTGTGACCAGGGCCGTGTCCGAGGGAAGCCTTAATGAGGACATCTCCAAACAGTTCATGGCCCAGCCCTATTCCATTATGCTCAGCGGCGTGGCCATGGCTGTCATGACCTTGATACCAGGCATGCCGGTCATCCAGCTGGGGATGGTTGCGGTGGGGCTTCTGGCCAGCGGTTATTACCTGTCCAGGAAGATCCAGGCAGAACCGGCCCTTCTGGGCGTGACCGCGTATCAGGAGGCACAGGGGGAACAGACGGCCCTGGAGGAGGCGGCTGCATCCATGCCGGTGACGGAGGATGAGTATTACAAGGATGTGAATAACGTATATAACCTTCTGACCGTGGAGCCGGTGGAGATGGAATTCGGATACAGTCTCATTCCCCTGGCTGACGAGTCCGTGGGAGGCAGGCTGATCAGCCGGATTGTCATATTCCGCAGGCAGTATGCCCAGGACATGGGATTTGTCATCCCATCCATCCGTTTGAGGGACAGTTCCGCTTTAAGCACAAACCAGTACTGTATCAGGATTAAAGGCGAGGAGGTGGCCAGGGGGGAAATCCTTATGGATTATTATCTGGCCCTGGAACCGGAGCATCCTGAAAAGGAAGTGGACGGCATAGAGACAGTGGAGCCTGCCTATGGAATCCCCAGCCGGTGGATCCGGCCGGAGGACAGGGAACGGGCCGAGGCATACGGATATACGGTCATTGACCCGCTGTCAGTCATGGTCACCCATCTGTCGGAGGTCATACGCCAGCATGCCTTTGAACTGATTACCAGGCAGGAAGTGATACATCTGGCGGAGAATGTGAAGAAGAATGCCCCTGAGCTGGTGGAGGAGGCATTTCCAGGACTTATCCCATACAGCCTGTTCCAGCGCGTATTGACCAGCCTGTTAAAAGAGGGTGTTCCCGTAAAGGACCTGGAAACCATCCTTGAAACAATGATAGATGTGGTGTCTGAGACAGGCCTGCCTGTCAAAGATATTGATACCATCGTGGAACACATAAGGACAGCCCTTAAGCGCACCATTACCCGGATGTACTGTGAGGATGGAAGCATGAAGGTAATCACCCTTGATTCGGAACTGGAACGCACCATGGTCAGTTCCATAGCAAAAGGGGAGGGAGGGTATTATCTGGCCCTGAACCCGGACCTGCTTCAGGGGCTTATACGGCAGATGGCGGAACAGCTTAGGAAGTTTAACGGCTTTACCCAGAACCCGGTCATATTGACCTCCCAGATCATGCGGGTGCATTTCTACCGCCTGATTGAGCAGTTTTACCCAAAGGTGCGGGTGCTTTCATTTAATGAGGTGGCAAATAATGTCCAGATACAGTCAATCGGCAGCCTGAAACTGGAAGGACCGGGGCTGCAGGATGGCTGACAGTGAAGGATGATTTGATATGCGGCAGTTGGATGAATTGAAGGAAAAGACAAATGAAGAGCTGCTGGCCATGTATGTCAGGGACAGGCAGCTGGAAGTGAAACAGGAGCTTACGCTCCGATATCTCTATATAGCCAAGGCGGTTGCAATCCAGATGCATAACCTGTATGCGGATTTCATGCAGATGGAGGATATCATCAATGAAAGCGCCATTGCAATCATGAAGGGAATCGACCGGTATGA
The DNA here is from genome assembly GCF_022440595.1 of Enterocloster sp. OA13. Classification (NCBI taxonomy): domain Bacteria; kingdom Bacillati; phylum Bacillota; class Clostridia; order Lachnospirales; family Lachnospiraceae; genus Enterocloster; species Enterocloster sp. OA13. The sequence continues at coordinate 1,406,932 of NZ_JAKNTF010000001.1, forward strand.
CCCGGAAAGGGACAATAAATTTGAGACATTCATTTCCAGACGCATCCGGGGGATGATTATAGATATCATCCGTAAAAATGACTGGATGCCAAGGAATTACCATAAACAGCACAGATCCATTGAGAACGCCAGGATTGAGCTTGCGGACCAGTTTGGGCGCCCTCCCACGGATGATGAGATTGCAGGCCATCTGAAGATGGACGTCAGGAAATGCCAGAGGCTTCAGCGGATGAGCACCATGGTAAATGTGCTGTCGCTGGACATGGTAACAAACAGGGAGGAGGATGGGCAGTCGGTCCAGATACCCAGCAGTGACATGGACCTGCAGCCTGAATCAGCTTATATGAGAGAGGAAGCAGTCAGTATCCTGACAACGGCGGTCGGGAAACTGAAAGACAAGGAGCGGATGGTGATTTCCCTCTACTATGTGGAGGATCTGAACATGACCCAGATAGCCCAGGTGCTGGGGGTCAGTGAACCGCGTATATCACAGATCCACGGCAGCGCCATCCGGAAACTCAAGACTTACATGAATACCTATATTTACGAATAGGAACAGGAGGAAATGCCATATGTACCAGGGATTTTACAATCTCACATCAGGAATGCTGACCCAGGGCCGTAATCTGAATGTCATCAGTAACAACATGGTAAATGTCCAGACATCGGGCTATAAGCGGGATACCATGGTCACCAGCACATTCCAGGAAGAAATGCTCTACCGGACCGGACGGCATAACAAGGAAAACCCCACGCCTCTTGCCGTCACGTCCAAGATAAAGACCGCGTCCAGGACCTATGTGGACCACGACCAGGGAAGTCTTGAACAGACAGACGGGATTTATGATTTTGCCATTGGGGGCAGCGGTTTTTTCTGCATCCAGACCCCGGATGGCGAGCGCTATACCAGGAATGGTTCCTTTGCCGTGGATGAGGAGGGATATCTCACCCTGCCGGAGGCGGGGCGGGTGCTCTCGGAAGATGGCCAGCCCATACGGATTGATGATGAGGACTTCAGCGTGGATGCCAGGGGCCGTATAACGGTTTATGAAAGGCAGGAGGAGGATTCGCAGGAGGAGCCTGAACTCCGGCAGTTAGGCACTATAAGGATTGTGGATTTTGGGGACTATGACCAGATGCACAAGGAGGACAACGGACTGTTTTCCACGTCCCAGGCGCCTGTCCAGGCACAGGAGGAACCGCCCCAGATTTTCTGGAAGAACGTAGAGAAGTCCAATGTGGACATGGTGGACGAGATGACCGCCATGATGACTTCCCAGAGGGCTCTTCAAAGCGCGGCGCAGATGCTCAGGATGTATGACCAGATCATGAGCAAATCCGTGACAGATGTAGGCAGATTGTAAGGAGGGGACATATGAACCAGTCATTTTACGTGGGAGCGCTGGGAGCAGGGAACTGTACGGAAAAGTTCAGCGTGATTTCCAATAACCTGGCCAATGTGAACAGCAATGGCTTTAAACCCAAGACATCGGTATTTTCACAGCTGGTCAGCTACAACCTCAATGATGCTGAGGATGCGGTGACAGAGCTGCAGGCCGGGGCCGGCATGAAGGTGCAGAGGACCTATACCAGCTTTGACACGGCAGGGCTGACACAGACGGGAAGCACCATGGATCATGCCATACTGGAACCCAATGCATTCTTTATGGTGCAGGATCCGGCCACAGGGGCTGTCAGTTATACGCGGGACGGACATTTTCACAGGGCGGAGCGGGAAGACGGCTTTTATCTCATGACGGACGCAGGCAAGCTGGTACTGGACCAGAACCGGGAACCACTTAAGGCGGATGTCACGGATGTGGATAAAATACAGGCGGAAATGGGGGAAGAGGAGGAAGAGATTGAGGAAGAGGAGGAAGACGAGAACGAGGAAGACAAACCCAGGGTCAGCCTTTATACCTTTGCCAATCCAAGCCGTCTGGTCAGCGCGGGTAATAACGAATATGTCCCCGTGGACCCGGGGGCGCAGCCAATCCTCATAGAGAGACCATCCATGACAACCGGAGCCTTAGAGGTGTCAGGTACGGATATGGCGAAGGAGCTGGTCAGGATGATTGAGTGCCAGCGCGCATTTACCTATGCCCTGCGCATGGTGACCACCTCCGATGAGATAGAGGGTACCATCAATACCCTGCGGGGTTAATGACAGCCGGGGAAGATGAACGGAAGAAAGCGAGGCAGACATGAAAATCAGGAATTATGGGGATTTGAATCTTCAGGAACTTGACATAATGAGGGAAATCAGCAGCATTGGCACAAGCCATGCAGCCACAGCCCTTTCCAAGTTCCTCCAGAAGGAGATACGTATTACCCTTCCCCAGGTCAGTATCCTGGGATATGAGGATGCGGTAAACCGCATCGGTAACATTGAAGAAGTGGTGGCCGCCACACTGGTGAAGATGGACGGGGATGTGGACGGACTAATGCTGTTTTTATTTAATATGGATTTTGCCAATACGGTCCTGGAAAAGCTTCTGAACCAAAACTATACTTCCTTTGAGGAAATGGATGCGTTGGCCTATTCAGCGCTGGAGGAAGTGGGGAATATCATTATCTGTTCCTATATCAACGCCTTTTCACAACTGGTGGACATGAGCATCCATCTGTCCGTTCCCAGCTCCACGGTGAACATGCTGGGCGGGATACTGACGGTACCCATTGCCGAATATGGCTATGAGACAGATAAGCTGATGTATTTCAATGCTGATTTTGTAATGGAAGGGAAACGGCTTTCAGACTGGCTGCTGATGCTTCCGGACATCCGTTCGCTGAATCATATTTTAGGGAAGCTGGGTGTTTAGAGATGGCGGAAAAGGAAATCAAGGTTGGAATTGGGGATATGAAGTTTACCAGGGAGGAGGGCAGGATCATCACATATGCTCTGGGATCCTGCATCGGTATATCATTCTATGATCCGTTTTTGCGGCTGGGCGCCCTGCTCCATATCATGCTGCCCGCCCAGAACGGACTCTCCGACCCCAATATTTATAAATATGCGGATTCCGGTATCCGCGAGACCATACGTAAACTCATGGCCTTTGGCATGGTAAAAGCCAGGACAACGGTTAAGATTGCAGGGGGCGCAAAGATGTTTGAAATCCGGGGGAATGCGGATTTTGGGAATATCGGGCAGAGAAACGCCGCCATGGTAAAGAAAATACTGGCAAATGAAAATATGAGGATTGTGGCTGAAGATACAGGCGGTACATACGCGAGGACCATGCTGCTGCAGCTGGAGAGCGGGGATGTCATAATCCGGACGTTTGGAAGACCTGAAAAGCATTTATAGTAGAAAGGAGTTTTAGTCTATGCAGAAAGAGAAGGAAGGCATCCTGCTGGAATCAGGGACAAATGAAATTGAAATCATGAAATTCTCTGTCTTGGGCGAATTTTATGGTATTAACGTGGCAAAGGTAAGGGAAATCATCATGAGTGAGAAGGTGAAGCCCATGCCCCATGCACACCCGGCAGTGGAAGGAATCTTTAAACCCAGGGAATCACTGATTACCGTGATTAACCTTGCATACTATCTGTCCGGGACACGGCCGGAAAACGGCGGAAGGGATTTATTTATTGTTACCAATTTCAATAAGATGACAGTTGCCTTCAGGGTACAGGGGATTGAGGGTATCAGCCGCATCTCCTGGAGGGACATACAGAAGCCGGACAAGACCATTGCCAATGGGGATGAAAGTGTTGCGACAGGCATTGCCCAATGTGAAGGGCAGCTGGTAACCATATTGGATTTTGAGAAAATCGTTGCGGAGATTGCACCGGAGACAAGCATCCAGGTTTCGGAGGTTGAGGCCATGGGCGACAGGCCCCTGTGCGAATCCCCTATCATGATTGCGGAGGATTCTATCCTGCTGCGGCGGATGATAGATGACTCCCTGGAGCGGGCGGGTTTTACAAACATCATGAATTTTAACAATGGGCAGGAGGCATGGGATTACCTTGTATCAATCAAGGATGATCCGGATCTGTATCAGAAGGTGAATCTGGTCATAACAGACATCGAGATGCCGGAGATGGACGGGCATCGTCTGACAAAGCTGATTAAGGACGACCCAAGGCTTAAAAAGCTGCCAGTGGTCATATTCTCATCCCTCATCGATGAGCAGATGCGCAGGAAGGGCAGGGAGCTGGGAGCGGATGAACAGCTGGCCAAACCGGAAATCGGCCATCTTATATCCATTCTGGACGAGCTGCTGACAAAGTACGGCCAGGACATGGAAAAAATGCAGGGACAGAAGCATGCTTAGGAGGATGAGGACATGAGGTATGAGATGACAAAGGACCTGGAAACCGGCAATGCCTTGATTGACAGTGAACACCGTCAGCTTTTTAAGGCGGTGAATGACCTGTTGGACGCCTGTTCCCAGGGAAAAGGACGCAGCTATGTGGAATCCACCCTGGATTTCCTTGTATCCTACGTGGCTAAGCATTTTGGGGATGAGGAAAAGCTTCAGTCACAGTCTTCATATCCTGGATACGCTGCCCACAGGCAGTTTCACGAAGCGTATAAAAGGGAGTTGGACAGGGCTGCCCAGGATATAAAAACCCAGGGCGCCTCCATCGCCGCTTTAAACAGCCTGAACCAGATGGTTGGAAAGCTGTTGATGCATATCAGGACGGATGACAAAAAGGTTGCCCAGCATGTAAAGCAGTCCTGACTGGCGGGGCGGAGGGGAACCGCGTATATTGATGGAAAGAAGATGTAAAACAGTATGGATATAAGGAAAATCGTAGATTTAAATGAGTTCCAGAGGATACAGGACCTGTTTTCCGATGCAACAGGGCTGGCCGCCATTGCCGTGGATTCCCGGGGAGAGTATATTTCCAGGGGAAGTAATTTTACGGATTTCTGCATGAAATATACAAGGGGAAATGCGGAAGGCCTTAAACGCTGTGAAAAATGTGACAGGGAGGGAAAGGGTTCCTACTACTGTCACGCAGGCCTTATGGATTTTGCCGCGGACCTGGTCATCAATGGGGAGAAGGTAGGCACTGTAATCGGCGGGCAGGTGCTCCCCAAGAAGCCGGATCCCGGAACATTCAGGAGGATTGCCGGAGAACTTGGGATTGATGAGGAGGAATACTTAAAAGCCCTTAATAAGGTACCTGTCCGGTCTGAGAAAATGATACGTTCTTCAGCGGAACTGTTTTCCACGGTCATGAACCAGTGGATTAACCTTAGCTATTATCAGAAGATAAATCAGTCAAAGATGCAGGTATTTAACCACGAATCCCAGAAGGTCCAGGACGCGATGGGGCAGATTAAGTCTAAGACAAGACAGCTGGAGCAGACTGCAACCATGGAGAAAATGCTGTCACTGAACGCATCCATTGAGGCAGGCCGGGCAGGCAGGGCCGGAGTGGGATTCAGCGTGGTGGCGGAGGAAATCGGCAGGATGGCCAATGAATCATCCGCTGTGTATGGTGCAATCCATGAACTGGTGGACCGTGTGGAGGATTCGATTGAAAAGATGGGTAAAATTGAGTTTGAATAGATGCATCCCGGTCCTGGTTTCAGCGGCCCTGGTCCTTGCCGTGCCCTGGGGCGTTCATGGAGCCCAGGAGGGGACCTGGGACCGGTCGGAGGATGGAAAATACTGGATGTACTTCTATTCCCCTGGCAATCCGGCAGAGGATGAATGGATTGAGGACCAGGGGAAGGAATACTACGTGGATTCCAAAGGCCGTATGAAGACGGGATGGGTAACGGACAAAAGAGACAAAAACAAGTATTACATGGGGGAAGACGGGGCCAAATGCTTTAACATGTTCACGCCGGACGGTCACTATGTGGGACCGGACGGACTTATCCTGGAATCCTTTGACACCTACAGGAAGGCTGTTAAAAAGCAGCTTGAAAGGCTGATGAAGGACAAGGCCTATAAAGAAAGGGACGGCGCCCCGCGCCCCGGTTTCATGCTGTGGGACATAAACGGGGACGGATACCGGGATGTGGTGGCGGTGGACCGTGCGCAGATGCCTGGGCGGGTGGTACTGACTGCTGTCTGGGACCCGTTGGAGGAAGAACTGGTGCCTGCCTCGCAGGCAGATCCGGATGATCCGGATGAGTCTTTCCTTTCCTATAACCAGGACAGCCAGTCCGTGTGGCTTACCATTGCAAAGGATAGCGGTGAACGGGACTTCTTCCAGATGAAGGACAATGGATTCCAATTTGAGGACGTATGGCATTTCGAACTGGATCAAGATGATTGGGGAGATGCCGTATATTATGTAAATGGGGTTAAGTATGACGCGCAGGAGTGGGGACAGGCCCTTACCCAGGCCAGCCTGGAAGCAGGCGCCGCTGTGACGGAAGGATTCCTTCCACTGGATGCAGGGACGGTGAAACTGGCAGTGGATTGCAGCCCTGAGGAAGAGATGCCCCTGTGGCAGCAATAAGTCCATTACCATACATAAAATAAGATTAAATTCGGAGGTAACGCTTTGGCTACTATCATAACTGTTTCCAATCAGAAGGGCGGCGTGGGAAAGACAACCACTTCCGCTGCACTGGCTGCCGGGATTGCGGCAAGAGGACTGAGGGTGTTGGGCGTGGATCTGGACCCACAGGGAAACCTGGGTTTCTGCCTGGGCGTGGAGTCGGCCAATGGGCCTACGGTGCTGGATGCGTTAAAAGGCGCGCTTCCGGTTCAGGAAGCCATCTGCCGGACAGAGTACTGCGATATACTGACCGCGGACATCACCCTCAGCAACGGGGTGGAGCGTACATCCTCCGGTCCTGGGGAATACATACTGAAGGACACGCTGGAACCGGTGATGGATCAATATGATTACATCATCATCGATACACCGCCGGCTCTTAACCTTCTGACCGTGAACGCTTACACGGTTTCCGATTACCTGATCATACCGCTGGCATCGGACATCCTGAGTCTGGTGGGGCTGGCGCAGCTCAAGGAAACCATCGAGTCTGTCAGGGAAAGCTTTAATCCTGGCCTTAAGGTCATGGGGATATTGCTGACCCGCTTTAATAAGCGCACCCTTCTCTCCAGGGATGTGATGGAGATGGCTGAGCAGCTGGCGTCCCAGATTAATACCGTGGTGTTCAGGACCAAAATCCGCACCGGTGTGGCCATTGCGGAAGCCCCGGCCCATGGTGAGAGCATATTCGACTATAACCCGCGCTCGTCAGCCGTAAAGGATTACCAGGACTTAATCCAGGAAATCGCAGAGACCATCTATCTAAAGGAGGTGATGGAGAGTGCCAAGGAAGACCAATAAGACATCCCATGTGCTGAACCTGATTACCAATGGAAGCGCTCCGGAACAGGAGGATACCGCGGATGGAAAACAGGAAGAGGCAGAACAGGGAAAACAGGACGTGAAGACGGAAGGGGGAACGCTTAAGGAACCCGTGCCAAGAATCACGGCCTCCGGCGATAAGACGGTCATTGTGGTGGATGATACCAGCCAGAATGACAATATTTCCAGCAAGATCCTGGACCGTCTCACGGACCAGCTGGAGGAGGAGATACAGGGAAAGCTGGATAATTACCATATGGTTAATGTGATGGAGCAGATCCTTAAGCGGCTGAACCTGAGCCATTACATGAAGCAGTATGACGTATGTATGTGCAGCCGCTGCCAGTCGGATGTGACGGCGCTGATCCTGACCAGGCTCCCTGCAAAGTATGTTGTGGTGGACGAGAGCTCCACGGCTCCCATCATAGGATATTATGAAAGTAAATACAAGGTAAGGATCCTCACGGAAATCATTAAGGCGTGTATGGATGTAAAAGAAAATCCGAGGCACGACCGTTCCGGCCCCTATGACAAATAAAGAATAAAAAGTGCACAGGTTGATAAACTTGAGCACTTTTTATTATTTTTTTAATGAAACCGCCGATATATAAATCATAGACAGGAAGCTTATAAAGCAGTGGATGTGAGAGGAGAATACAGATGGCAAGCGTATCAGGGGCAACGAGCAGCCTTGGGAATACCAGTTTAAGAGGGTATGGCGGTTTTGGTTCCGGAATTGACCGGGATTCCATTATTGAGCAGATGACGGCCGGAACCCAGTCTAAGATAACAAAACAAAAGAATAAGATGACAAGCCTTGGCTGGAAGCAGGAGGCATTTCAGGCGGTCAGCGATAAGATACTGGCTTTGCAGGATAATTATTTTTCCTTTGCTTCGGGCAGCAACCTTAAATATCCCAGCATGTTTGCGAAGAATCAGATAACATCGGTGGGGGATTCGGATATCACGAAGTTTGTGTCGGCCACAGGGTCTTCCAATATGTTGGATTATCTGTCCATACTGGGGGTGAACCAGCTGGCCAGTTCTTCCACCCTTCAGTCTGCTTCCAAAGGCACTTCATCAATCAATACAAGCATAACCGGGGACAGCCTTACCAACCCTGTGTATAAAAGTTCCCTGCTGCAGGGAAGACAGCTGAGGTTTGGCACATATAGTGGGGACCAGTACCAGTCGGCAGGTATATTTACCTTTCCGCCCTCTTATAAAGATAAGGATGCGGACGGCAGGGATATCACCGTGCCCATCGACTATACCATAGATCTGAATGCCACGGTGGAAGTGGATGGGGTATCCATGACGGGAGGGGAAAAACTGGCCATGCAGTTAAATAAGGCATTGTCCCAGTCAGGCATACAGTCAGGAGAGGATCCTATTTCAGATGTGATGGAATTTGTTTATACCCCAGGCGGCACAATGCAGTTACAGGCCAAAGCAGGGACAAGCACCAACCTGATCATCAATTCCAGTTCAAGCGCCCTCACCGCCCTGGGATTTAATCCCCAGAATGCGGACGGGAGCGACAAGACGGTTTCAGATGGAATCAATCTGGATGAACTGAATGCAAACCAGAACCTGTTTAACGATACTTATGTGAACAGGCAGACCATGACCCAGTATCTTACAGGAAAAAAACTTACAATCAGCTTTGGCGGCCAGACAAAGGAAGTGGAGCTGGTTAAAAGCGGCGACACCTTCTCAACCCTGGATGATTTAAAATCTGTCATACAGGGCAGGCTGAACCAGGCCTTTGGTACAAATAATATTGAAGTGGCCGGAGGTACGCGTTACGATGCGGACGGGAACCCGGTCATTGACCCGCTGTCCTTCAAGTTAGGAAGCAACGCATCATCCAACCAGACACTGACGGTTACCTCCGACAACGCCGAAATCAGGAATGTCCTGGGTATACAGAAGGGCGCCAGCAATAAGCTGAACCTGGAAGGGAGTATCAGGGATAATATGGATAAGCTGATACCGGGGGACGGTCCTGACGCAGAGGCGAAGCGGGCGCAGTTCCTTAGCTCCCTGGAGTCAGATGGTCTGGTAATCAATGGTGTAAAAATCGCCGGCGTCACGGCTGACACCAGCATCCAGGCTATGATTGATAAGATAAACGACAACAAGGATGTGGGGGTCAAGGCTTCCTACCTCAGCAGCACCAACCAGTTCGTACTGATTTCAGCTGAGACGGGCAGCGGCAGGGAGATTCAGCTGGATGGCGCCTCTGCGGATTTATTCGGAGCCATAAAGGATGCGGACGGCAACTATATAGATGGAAATTTTGATATGGGAAAGAATGCCCAGATTCTGGTAAGCTACGGCAACGGCATCAATACAATGATTGAGAGCTCCTCCAATACCTTTGACCTTGAGGGACTGAGGGTTACGGTATCCCAGGAGTTTGGGGATCTGACCGAAACAGGCGGTGTCTGGAGTTCCGACAGGTCCAAGGCGGTTACCTTCAGCGCCAAAGCCGACGTGGACGGCGTGACCGAGATCGTGAAGAAGTTCATCGAAGAATACAATGAGATGATAAAGGAAATCAACACCCAGGTCACTACCAGGCCGGATAAATCCTACGGGCCGCTGACTGAAGAGCAGCAGGAGGAAATGTCGGATAAATCCATTGAGAACTGGGAGAAGAAGGCAAAACAGGGGCTGCTCTACAATGATGCCACCATGCGTGCGCTGAACTTGGATATGCAGGGAATACTGACAAGCCTGATGGCAAACGGCGCCAACTACAAGGATCTGGAGGAAATGGGTATTTCCATTTCCGATGATTACCTGGACGGGGGCACCATAGCCTTTGATGAGGCTAAGTTCAAGGCCGCCATGACCAGCGACCCTGAGAAGGTGTCCAATATCTTTACAGGCGGCGGGGATGTGAAGAAGGGGCTGGCCAGTATCATTGAGGATACCCTGACCCCCTATGCCACCAAATATGCCAACAGGAACGGCAATTCCTATGGACGCCTGATTGAGGAGGCTGGTTCTGAGAAGATACCGCTCTCAGTAATGAATAACCAGATTTATAGACAGTTAAAACAGATGCAGCAGGACCTGGATACGCTGAATGCAAGGCTTGCCAATGAACAGGACCGTTACATCAGCCAGTTTACCACCATGGAGACATTGATTAACCAGATGAATAGCCAGGCCAGCTATCTGGCCCAGTTCCAGGCGTGATGGAAGGCATGTCGTATCTGCCAGGGAAGGAAATGGAATGAACGGTTATCAAAAATATAAAGAGAACAGCATATACTCCATGAGCGGTCCGGAATTGCTGCTGTTGCTGTACGAGGAGGCAATCCGCCGCCTGTCAAAGGCGGAGTATGCGCTGGAGGATAAGGAATACGGGATATTTGAAGATTCCCTTTTGCGCACGTCACGTATTGTCCGGTATCTGATTGATATATTGGACATGCAGCAGCCAATCAGCCGGGATTTAAGACGCATATACAACTATCTGATTTATGATATCAGCAGGATTAAGGCCGGGCGGGAGCGGGAAAAGGCGGAGATAGGCAGGATCCGCCATATCCTTTCCGAATTAAGGGATGCCTTTGACCAGGCCAGCTTAAAGACCAAGGACACGCACATGGTCCAGAGCAGGGGAATCCTGGGTTAGGAGATAATATGGCACTTGATGTGGAACAGATCATGTTCCTGCTGCAGAGACGTTTAAATGGGATGCAGGAAATGAAAAGGCTCACAGGAGAACTTCTGGAGTCAGCTTCAAGAAATGACCAGGTATCCATTGGACTTCTTCTTCAGATGCGGGCTGATGAGATGGCCAGGCTTGAAGCGGCCGGGGAACGAATCTGGCTGATGGCCGAACAGGGGCCGGAGGAGGCAGGACAGGTCCGCAGGCTGATGTCCCAGGAATTCCTTAAGGCCGGCCGTCCGGAGGGATTTGAGGAGGGAAGGATTTTTGAGATACGCAGTAAGACCGCTTCACTGCTGAACCAGGTCAGGGAGGCGGACCGGCGCCTGAACCAAAGCATTGGCGGCGGGCGGTCCTACTATGCATCTAAATAAATAAGAAAGGAGGAACCGCCATGATTGTTAACGGCATATCCGGCAGTAATTACCAGTATCAGGGCATGCTCAATCTGATCCGGCTCTCAGGCACAGGACGTTCTTCAGGTTATCAGGCCGTAATTCCCGTGAAGCGGGTGGATTCGGCCACATCTTCGTCCAAGGCTGCTTATGGGGATATACAGGATTTTTTAAAGAGCTATCAGTCAAAGCTGACAGGACTGGAGACAACGGCCGCCAGGCTTACCCAGGGCAGCAGCAAAAATGTATGGAATGATTACCAGGCAGCCACAACGGACAGCTCCGTGGCCGTGGCTTCTGGGACCTACAGGCTGAAAGGAGATACGGATATCACCCTGAATGTCCAGTCCCTTGCCCAGACGCAGCAGAATGCCAGCGCGGCCCATCATGCCCAGGAGCAGGTGGATGCAGGGGCGGATATGGACTTTGAGATTACGGGGCCTGATGGCAATACGGCGTCTGTGTCCATAAGCAGTGTCAATGATAATGGGACAGCCAAGACCTATCATCAGATGTATCAGGAAGCGGCAGGGGCAATCAATGCCCAGTCCGGCGCAGGTGTCCGGGCATCCGTATCCAATGTGGAGGGAAGGGTATCCCTGGTTCTTTCATCCGGCAGGGAAGGGGAAGCAGGCGGATTTACGGTCAGTGGAACCACCGGGGCAGCATCCGGGATTGAGAATGCTGCCATCCGGGCACAGGACGCTGTTTATTCGGTGACTGAAAACGGAACCACCCGGACCCTGCGCTCTGATTCCAACAAAGTCAGCCTGGATTACGGCAGGATTGAGGCGGAGTTAAAAGGAACCGGACAGGCCAGGGTTTACACCGGGATTGATGAGGATGCCGTGGTTTCAGCCGTGGAAGACCTGGTGGCAGGCTACAATGATGTATCCGGTTTTCTGAAAGAAAACGCGGGCAGGGGAACCGGGGCAGCTTCACACCTGGCATCCTTTGGACGGGGGATGGCGGATGCCAAGACCCTGAAGGCTGTGGGAATCACCTACAATAAGGACGGGAAACTGGAATTAGACAAAGATGCCTTAAAGAACGCCCTGGAGACGGATTTGGAAGGTACGAAGTCCCTTCTTGGCGGGCAGTTCGGCATAGGGGAAAAGGCGGCCAGACGGGCGGAGTCAGCCCTGTCAGCCCCGGTTCAGAGGATTGTGGACCGCGACCTTGCCGCTACCGCCGGTAACAGGGGGCAGGATGTATCTTCTGCCAATTACAGGTATCTATCCAATTTTGCCAGAAGCGGGCCATACAACATAACCAATTTCTATACGGTGGGTCTGCTGCTCAACACCTTGGCATAAAGAAATGTGTTTGGCAAAGCTGTACATACTCTATGTGCAGCTTTCTTTGAATCAGGTCACTGCGATGGGAGGGATATATGGATCGGTTAATATTTGAGGGACGTTTTCTTGTGAATCTGGTAGGCGGTATCGTGCGTCAGGATGACCTTAAGGCCATACACAGCAGGATTGACTGGGAGCATATGTACCGGACGGCAGATTACCACAAGATTGCCAATATAGTTTACTTGGGGATTCTTGGAAATGGAGAGAAGGTACCGGAACGTTGGATGGAACGGTTTTTTGGGCGGTATCAGGAGGCGCTTTTTTACAGTGACACATCGGAGGACGCTGAAAGGGAGATACTGACGCTTCTGGATATGATGGGAATCCCATGTGTCATTTTGACCACCAGCAGGATACGCCTCCTGTACCAGATACAGGAGATGTCCGCCAATAACCCGCTCAGGCTTAAACTTGACGGGGAGGACTATTCGCTGGCAAAAGGGTATCTGGTGGATTTGGGTTATGAAACAGAGCGGATTTATAAGGGATATGGGGAACGCATGGGGCGTCCATCCGGCTTTTGCGTGGAACTGTACCATAAAATACCATTCCGCACGCGCCCCTATGAAAAGGGGATGCAGCGTATCATGGAGACAGCCTTCATAAGGAATTCCTTCCAACATGTGAGGACCATTTCCATTGAAAACCGTTATGTTTTCATGGCGGCCCAGGCAGCATACCACTATACGGCAGATGAACTTTTAATAAGGGAAGTCCTGGACCTGTATCTATACCACAAGACGTGGAGGGAGGAAATGAACCGGGAGTATATCACCAACCGGCTGAAAGAGTTCCAGATTGATGGACTGGCTGAAAAAATCCTGCAGATTGCCTATATGTGGTTTGGTTCAAAGGAGGATATCCTGGGAGACGGACAGCCCGATGATATGGGGGTATATGATGTGCTGGAGAACCGGATCCTCAGCAGAGGGGCAATCACCCGGGAGACAGACCATCAGGCCCTGCGCCTGGCATCCTTGATAAAGCAGGACATTGAGAAGGAGAGACGAAAGGACAGGCGGGCGGTATTCATGGAACGGCTGGAGGGTTACAGGACGGCGTTCATGAGGAAATTCCGTTGGCTTTTCCCTGAATTCAGATATATGTGCGCCATCTATCCTTTCCTGGAAAAGATACCGGTACTGCTGCCTGTCTACTGGGCCCGCCGGGGAATCCGGCTTATGGCCGGCCTTCTGGCAGGGAAGGTTAAGGATAAGGATACCTATGAGTAATCATAAAGATGGAAATAGAGCTGGAAATCATGGTTTTCCAGCTCAGTATGTATCATGATTGAGGAGATGCTGACGCAAAGCGTCCTGAAGCGACCGGACCGAACTCTTTTCAGGAGCAAGGGAGGCCTTGTTCATCCTCTCCGCCTCGAACAGTTCCTCACGGACAACAGAAACCTGTTTTGGCGCCTCAATTGCAATGCGGACCCCGCTGGAAGCGCAGTCCGTAATCGTAATCCGGATGTCATCACCAATCAGGATGCTCTCATTCTTTTTTCTCCGCAGTATCAGCATTCCCATCACCCCTGTCATTTATATTTGGCGTCCCTGCCATGCCTGGAAAGGAACTTATCTCATGGCGGTAACCATAGCCGGGATTTTCAAGGACGACCTGTTTTCCGCTCCGTGTCTGTGGGTTGATTGCAAGGGGGCATTTCATATTGACCGTATTCTCAAGGTAGTTGTTCCGTATTACACATAGCGCATAGTAAGATAGTTCCCCGCTGTCTGACACATCTAAGCAGGTAAGATCTTCCTGGGAAACAATGGGGGAATAGTCCGGGGACAGGAATGCAGGGTTGATGACCACAAAGGCGACCTCCGGCTGTTCCGTGGACTGCATCAGAATCAGGGACCCCTCGTCTTCACTGAGACAGATCGGAAGATAGTATTTCAGATTGGGAAAGCCGAAAAAGCCTTCGGTGATGGTAACCAGGTCCTCCTGGTCATATTCCACCTCTCCATAATAATCAGTCTGTATATTCATAAGTTTCATGACTCCTATATTGATAAGTTCATATTGATTCCCGAGGAATCCTCGCGGGGAGGAATATAATGAAAGCCGCCGGTATATTCAAACTGTATATCGGGGTATTGTGTGACAATGGTCATGACAAGGGGCGGCACATAGGAAAGCTCGCCTTTTGCCACACGCAGTTCAAAAGAACCGCGCTGTACCGCATAAGCAGCCGCGGCTTCTGCCGGAACCTGGACAGAGGCGGTATGGACCGGGGTATCGGAACCATCGGATATAGCCGCCTTTGCAGAAGCCGGAGAGGCGGTATCCCCATTTGGAACGGAAACTGGGATGGACTGGCCGGTCCTTTGTCCGGAAGGCGCCAGGGAAATCTTACCGCCCTTTTTAACCATTGCCCCATGTCCGGTCCCTGCCATGGGGCCGGCAACGGGGGCTGCCGGATGGCTTGCTTTGGTTTCTTTTGAAAAAGCAGCATTCACCTGATTCAGGAAATCGTAGTCCACACAACCTGCAGCCCTAAACCGGGACCGGAAGGCCTGGTGGCGCACCAATGCTTTATGACGCTCCAAGGCCATGCTGTCTGCCGGAACCAGGCGTGCGTTCTGGGTGAAGCGGATGGCTTGAAAGGGAACCGAAGTGATTTTTATAAGCTGTTCCATCATGGGCACCTCCTTCCGGGCATTAAAAAAGTCAGGAAATCAGCTGTATCACCTATTATTTCACAAAATCAAATAAGGAGGATGACATCATGTTAGATCCGACCCGGAGGGCCGCGTTGTAGGACTGCTGGTAAGAAAACATCTCAGTTATGGCCTCATAGGGGTCTGCTCCCAGTTTTGTTTTATACTGCTCCGTCAGGGCCAGCTTGATGGTGGTCAGCTTTTCCTCGGTTGATTCCAGAAGGGAATACTTATTGCCCAGGTCGCTGTATACGGTGCTGACCGAATGCTCTGTTTCGGTCATTGTATCCATGATTGAAACAAGGGCAGAGGAGAAATCCTCCCTGCTCCCCCCGCCAATATAGTTATCGGAAGCAATGACAGCCTTGCCCACCAGTGCAATGGGACCGTTGTTCAGCCTGTTTATGACTTCGTCCCTTGCCTGGCTGTCCGGCATTGCGTTCAAAGCGCTGGAGGGAAGTCCGGTGATGAGGTTAAGACCGCCTGTATTGGTGTCCAGAAGCGTTTCAGGTTCCGAGATGTTGCCATATCCCACATCCATATAACCGGTCTCACGCATGGCTTTGACGATATTATCCAGGGTTTCATCACTGTCCGTACCAGTAGGCGGATTGCCTTTGGTGCCGCTGAATTCATATTGATAGGTCCCGTCCGGCTGCTGGGTCAGTGTCATCACCATTTTGGTGACACTGTCATCACCTGCAAACGTATGGGAAAATGTCAGCTCCCTGCCATCTGCACTTAGGGTGAAGGGCGGGGTGGTGGTGTCGCTGCCGCCAAAAATGTAATTATTCTGATACTGTGAGTTTAAATCATTGACCATGGACTGCTGCTTCTGGAGCAGGTCATCCCGCACTGTCTGCACAATCTGCATATCACTGTTATTGCTGTCAGAGCGGATATACTCTATCTTTTTCTTGGCCTCAGACAGCCTGTTCTGAATGGAACGGGCCCCAAGCTCCTGCTGATAGAGCCGGTTCTTCACATTGGTAATAAGCCCAAGCTTGCTCAGGGTGTCCTGGTACTGATTGTCTATTTTCTTGCCTTCATAGTAGGCCAGGGGATTATCGGCAGCGTTTTCGTAAGCTTTCCCGCTGGATACCTTATTCATGCTTTTATTCAGCCTACTGTGTACATCATTGATGGAATTTGTAAAATTCCGGTAGTATGATGAATTAGTGACGCGCATATTGTTTTATACCTCCATCATTCGGTTCTATTTATCTTCCCACAAGGCCGGTACCGCTGATTAGCGTGTTAAGTGCTTCATCCAAAGCTGTCATCAGACGTGAGGCAGCATTATAAGCTGAAAGATAGGTCATCATATTGGACGCCTCTTCATCCAGGCTGACTCCTGACATGGAATCCCTGGAATCCTGTATGCTGTTTAATACCGTCACATTGGTCTTAAGGGCGTTGATATTGCTGCTGGAGTCATTGGCCAGTATGGTGGATATATTATTCATATAGTCTGCAAAGGATTTATTCCCCAATTCAGGGTGGGCCTTTTTCATGTTATTAAGCATGGACAGAACCGTGTCCTTGGAACTGCCATCCTTTTTTCCCAGATGTACGGTTCCATTAATCCATTCTTTGCTGATACCGATGGTCAGGGCAGTGATATCTGCAGCAGGGTCGGTCCTGTTGGTGAGCAGTTCGCCCTGACCGCCTTCGGCATTGGCTTCGTTTATGATTTTCGCGAAATGGGAGGCCAGTTCATCCAGGCGTTTCATATAGTACTGATAGCCCCTCACATTATCCTGGACAGAAGAACCGGGTGCAACCGGGTCTCCGGTGCCTTTCTTGCCAAGCATATCCAGGCTGGCCTGTATGGAGCCTGAGGCGAGCTGGATACCGATGGCAGAGGCTGATTTGGCAGTCTGGCCGCTGGAAGAGGCAGGGGTGAATTGGATGGAAACAGCAGTGGGGTCTGAAGGATTACTGCCCACGGGGGTGAGCCTGCCATAGTTGCTGCCGAGCGTGCCTTCGGTGCCGTTGATAAGGGTAAGCCTGTTGGTGGTGCCCTCGGGGTCGGTAGAATCCCTGTATACAAGCTCTACCTTAAGATCATCCGGCCACTCTTTCCTGCCGATGATATTGCCTTTGGAATCATAATGGTAAAGCTCTTTGGGGGCATCGATGATATTGCCTGAAACCGGGTCCGTCATCTTACCGTCGTGTTCCGCGTCTTTAAAATAAGTCACTTCGATAGGGATGTAGCTGGCCAGCTCATCCAACAGGCTGTTCCGCTCATCCAACAATTCCAGGCTCTGCTGTCCAAGAATCTGATTCTGTTTAATCTGGTGGTTCAGATTCCCAATCTGACGCAGGATGTCATTGACTTTATCCACGGAGCCCTGTTCGCTGGTGCCTGTTCCGTCCAGCTTGCTCAACTCTGCCTTTTCGGCAGCTTCTATCTGACGGGCAGCATCGTTCAGGAGGTTGGTGAGGGACTGCATACGGGAACGGAGTTCGCTCTCATACACAGAGTCATTGCCTTTATCCTGCAGATTGCTAAGGGTGGACTGGACATCGTCAAATGCAGTACGGATTCCATCAATGTTGCTCTCGTCCAGGGCTTTGGACAGAGTGTCCAGGGCTGACTGCAGGGTATCGGAATATCCGGATTTGTTAATCTGGGCCCTGTACTGGGCATCCAGATAGGGGTCACGGATCTGGCTGACTTTATCCATGCTTACACCAAAGCCAACTGCAATCTGGGAACCGTTCATATAACGGGAAATGGGATTGCTGTAATTCAGGCTGGAAGTCTCAAGCTGCTGCCGGGTATAGCCCTGCGTGTTCATATTGGAAAGATTCTGTCCGACTATGTCCAAACGTTTCTGGCTGGCCTGCAGGGCCGAGAAAGCAGTGGAAAAGCCGGAAAATGTTGCTCGTATCATATGGTATCATCCTCCGGATTGTTGTTGGTGGCGGTAAGTGTCCGCCTATACGTATCGGTCGTGAAAAAAAGAAGAAGGTCCTTTGGCAGTCCTGCCGTTTTCATCGTACACCTCCCCTGTTGTGCTGGATAGGATTTGGCTGAATTCCCTGAGCCTGACATGTATCATCCGATCCGCGGTATCCTTTACCTCAAGGAGATGCTTAATCTGGCTGTCCAGCTGGGTGAACAGCGGGGAGAGGCGGTCAGCCTGTTCTACGGTGGCCTGGTTCAGGATCTGGCGGAAGGCAAGCCCCTTAAAGCTCATGGCATCAGCAAGCCGCAGGCGTTTCTGCTCCAGTCCCCTAAGCTGTAACAGGTAGACCTGTTCACGTTTAAGGATACCGTCCATCCTGTCATGAAAGCCCAGGGAAGCTGTTTCGGCTTTCTCTTCCTCAAGCCGGGCAATGTCCTGAATGGTATCGGTAAGCTGTTCAATGGAGCGGGCAAATTCCTCCAGGGTATCACTTGTGTGGTTCTGATTTTCCATGCTTTTATTCTCCTTAACTAACGGTAGCCAAGTAATTTCTCAGCGATGCGTCTGGCGTCCGGATGGTAGGTTCCTGATTCCACCTGCTGCTTTAAATACAGGACCCGCTCGCTGCTTACGCCGCCTTCCAGCCTGGCTGCGGCCTCCCGGGCAAGTACCCGGGCAAAGGATACATCATCTTCGGGATAAGGGGACCTGTTAAGCGATATCTTATCATAATTGCCAGCTTCCCTGCCGGCAGGCGTATTCTGTGTGTTGGTAGCGGAGGTAATGGACCGGTAGTCCGGATAATCCGTATTGCCGGTATAAAATTTGATGTTCATGACACCCTCCTTTCATTTCATGTTTCTGAAATTGGATTCCTTTTGCTGCTATACGTATGTTATCGGCGTTTTTTAAACGGGGATAAGGAAGTTTTAGAAAAAAAGAGAGAATTTTTTTAAAAATAACCCTAATGGTTATGGCAGAACGCGCCGATATATAAATAGATATGGACTGAATTTCTAAGTATAGTCCAATACGGAGGTATTATGGCTAATATCTTACAGGTAACCGGTCCTTCCCTGAATCCGGACCACAGGAACATATCGGACAGCCAGAGGGCTGCGGAGTATGGGGACAGCCAGAAAATCCAGAATCCGGTGGATCCGTCCCGTGTTGTCAGGGCGGACGGGCAGAAGGAAGGGAAAAGCGGGGACGCCACAGGAGAAAGAAGCTATAGCATAATTGACTATGAAAGCAATTATGGAGCTTTCATAAAGAATCTGGGGGAAGGCATGGAACTTCCCGGACTTTTGGAACAGCTTTTTTCCAGGGAGATGGCCGGACTGCTGTTTGGTGACCAGTCAGAGGTTGGGGAACTGGTAGAGAGGCTTCTTTCCTCTGTAAAGGCGGAGTCGCCGGAAGAACTGCTTTCATTCCTTAAGGGGCAGCAGCTTTCCCAGGCCAAGTTTTCAGGCCCTTTTTTTGACGGACTGAGGAACGTACTGTTCCAGGATGCCTCCGGGAATATGAAGGAAGCGGTCCTGGCCTTTTTAAAGACATATAATGATTACTCTTCAGGAAGCCATTTCCTTCAGCAGATGCATACCCTTACAGACGATATAAGCCATCTCCTGATGAATCCTTTCAGGGATGATTTCCGGCAGCTTATGGACGGCATGGACTGGGAGGCTGCCAATGGAGATACGGCAGCCAATACAAGCTTCCTGAATGGCAGGCTGATTCCATTCCTTTCCAATTATATATCCAGGAGCCACGATTATGGAGCGGTGAGGGATGCTGTCATGCATCTGATTTTCCATGCGGTGCGTTATGAGAACGGAAACCTGGACAGGCTGCAGCATTTGTTCGACCGTGTGGCGGAAAGCCGCGGTGTGGAGCGTTTCTTTAAGGATAATACAATGCCTCCTCTGGACAGCATATTGAATGCCCATGGGCAGAAGGAAAAGGGAGGGTTTGCGGACGCTTTTTCTTCCCTGCTGTTAAAGGGGGCGGGCGGTGAGGCGGGAGTGGAGAATATCCAGCAGTTTTATCAGATCATGAACGGCATGCTTCTGAATGAAAGCGTATACCTTCCGCTTCTGCATATCCTGTTCCCCTTCCAGTACCAGGGGAAGGATGTGATGTCGGAAATCTGGGCGGATCCGGATGCAGGCAGGGAGGGAGAGGATGGGGGCAGGAAGATAAAGATGCTGTTCCACTTTGACGTCCAGGGATTGGGAAGGTTTGAAATGCTCATGGTGTTCCGGGACCGGGTAGTGGATATGCAGCTTGGAGTGCCGCCTGTCCTTGCCGGCCGGTCCGGGGACATCCAGGAGCACGTGGCCGGAATCATGAAGAAGAACGGTCTGGATCCGGGCCGCCTGCTGGTAAGGGAAAAAACGGATAATCTGAGGATTGAGGATGTATTTCCGGAAATAAGGGATAAGGAGAGGACCATCAATGTCAGGATTTGAGGAATTGATGAAAAAAAAAGCCGTTGCCCTTAAATACGACGCCCAGAAAAACGGGGCACCTGTGGTTGTGGCTTCCGGCATGGGATATATGGCAGAAAAGATTACGGAAGCCGCCATGGAAGCCGGGGTTCCCGTATATGAGGATGATTCCCTTGCCACGCTTCTAAGCCAGATGAAACTGGGGGCAGCCATCCCCGGGGAACTTTACCAGGCGGTGGTGGACATATACATATATTTTCTTGGCTTTGTACCGGAGGGAATCACGGATGGCCGGGAAAGGCCCGGCGCCGCAGGCCAGGATCATATTGAGGATAAGATATAAGGAGGGACAGCAGATGCCATGCAGGTGGATTAAGGGGGCGGCAGCTATCATATTGGCCTGCTGCCTTGCACAGGGTGGCGCCGTTACATCCATGGCAGCCACCAAGCCTATTAAGACAGTCAGCGTGCGGGTGAATTCAAGGCTGGAAGCCGGAAGCACCCTGCCAGACATAGAGATTGGAACAGGAAACCCGGAAAATGGAAAGGTGCGGGTGTCTAGAGGCAACAGCAAGTACCATGTCTCCAGGGCAGAATGGGTGGATAAGGCCGGGGATGAGCTGAAGGCAGCGGATGAGCCCAGGATGAAGGTTACGCTGGAACCTGAGGATGTGGGGGAGGATTATTTCCTTGCAAGCTATAAGTCCTCGGATGTCAAGGTCAGCGGAGGTACGTTCGTATCCGCAAGGCGGGACGGGGACAGCCTGGTGGTGACGCTCAGGGTCAATGGTGTGAAGGGGGAGTATGACCCTCCTAAGGATGCCTTCTGGAATGAGAAGAATCTGGGTGAAGCCAGATGGGATAAGCCGGAGAATACATCCGGGTATTATGAGGTCCAGCTGTTCAGGGGCGGGAAATCTGTCCACAATATATCTAAGACATCGGCAGTCAGATACAATTTTTATCCGTATATGACAAAGGAAGGCGATTACACCTTCAAAGTAAGGACCATACCATCAACGGATATACAGGTGAAATACGGGAAGAAAAGCGAATGGATTGAATCCGGGGAGCTACAGATAACGGACCGGTATGTATCGGATGGCAAGGGACAGCAGAAAAAGGACAGTACCCTGACCCGTGGGACTGCGGATACGGTTGGCTGGATAAAGGAAGAAGAGGGCTGGCGTTACCGCTATCCGGACGGCGGTCTCATAAGGGGCGGCTGGGGACTGATTGATGGCCAATGGTATTATTTTAACATGGACGGTCTTATGCTTACCGGCTGGCAGAATGTGGACGGGCGGTACTATTATCTCTATCCTGACGGGCAGATGGCTGTGGGATGGGCCAGGATTGACGGAAGATGGTATTATTTCTCCACCGGGGAAGAGGCCGGGGAACCCGCAGGCTCCATGGCCGGGGCCGGCTGGAAGGTGATTGGGGCATATTATTATTATTTTAATGAAGACGGCTCCCTTTATACCGGATGGCTGTCCTTGAATGGCAGGAAGTATTATCTGAACACGGTGGACAACAGCCTTCAGGGAGCCATGTTCACCGGATGGATCATAAGGGATAGCCAGACCTTCTATGCGGATTCCAATGGGGAGCTGGTGGAAGGCTGGTGCCAGATAGACGGGAACTGGTATTATTTTTATCCGGGTTCCTATGAGATGGCAAGAGATACGCAGATCAGCGGTTTTTATGTGAACCAGGATGGGATATGGATACGGTAGCAGGAGGTGGTTCGGATTGAAGAAAAATAGGATGATGAAGACGGCCCTGGGGCTGGGCACAGCCATGACTGTTTGGATGGGGCTGTGTGCCTACGGTGCCCAGTCCAGCGTGATTGAGAGTGTGAACGTAACCTTTAAGACCGTCTATGGGGAGCCGGAAGAGATACCGGAGCCGGAAATCACGGTCAGCGGTAAAAGCTGCTTCTTTGGGGATGTCCAGTACCGCACGGATTATGATAACTGGAAACCGGGGCGCAAGGTCCGGGTGGAGGTCACGGTGGCGGCGGAGGACGGAAAATACTTCCCCGCCACCCTGAACCGGTCCAAATGCAAGGTCACGGGCGCTGACTTTGTGTCAGCCAAAGCCCTGGATGATTCCAGCCTTCAGGTGAAGGCGGATTACCGGCCGGTCACGGTGCTGGGAGATACACAGAAAGCAGGCTGGAGCGGTACGGCCAAAAAAAAGGCCGTGTGGAAATCCGTGGAATACGCGCCGGGTTATACCCTTACCCTGTACGGTGATAATAAAGTAGTTAAAAGGATGACAGTGGAAAGCAACAGTGTCAATCTGGCCGACTATATGACGGACATGGACAAAACCTATTATTATGAAGTAAAGGCAGTGCCTGTTACCTCGGATGAGAAGAAGTATCTGAAGGAAGGGCAGTATGTGACTTCCACGGACCAGGAGTTTGACTGGGAGGATTACGAGAAGGAAGAAAAGCGCAGCCAGGGACCTGGGGACGGTGGTTCCTTTAAAGGGGACAATTATGTGATGCCGGACGGTTCAAAGGCAGTTGACACATGGAAGCTTGTTTCCGGCAAATGGTACTATTTTGACGGCAGCGGAAACCGGGTAAAGGGCTGGCTTCATACAGGGGACAGATGGTACTATATGGACCAGAACGGCGCCATGTGTATGGGCTGGATCAGCCCCGGCGATGGATTCTGGTATTATCTGGGAGAAAATGGGGACATGCTTACGGGCTGGATACAGCCAAACCCTGGAACGTGGTATTATCTGGGGACTGACGGCCGGATGCAGACCGGCTGGATGAATGATAACGGAACCTGGTATTATCTGGACAGCAGCGGCAGCATGGCTGTGAACCGCACGGTTGACGGCTGGAACATAGGTCCTGACGGAAAGGCTTCAAGGTAAGGCATATCAGGATGAAAGGAGCAGGATAAAATGAGTTTAATCACATCGGCGGCAGAGGCCCGGACCATCATGAGGCAGGATGGAGGAAACGCCGGCCGGGTTTCTTCACAGGACAACTCCTTCCGGAGTGTGTTAAAGAATGGGATTTCAGGCATTGCGGAAGATATGGACACCATATTTGAGGAGGCGGCGGCAAGATTCAATATTCCTTCCGGGCTGATCCGGGCAGTGGCAAAGGCAGAATCCAATTTCAACCCCAAGGCCGTATCCCATGCCGGAGCCATGGGCGTCATGCAGTTAATGCCGGGAACAGCCCGGGGCCTGGGGGTATCAGATCCATATGACGCCAGACAGAATATCATGGGAGGCGCTAAGTATCTGAAGGAAAACCTGGAACGGTTTGGGGATGTAAGCCTGGCCCTGGCGGCGTATAACGCAGGACCGGGAAGCGTCCAGAAATATGGCGGGATCCCTCCCTATAAGGAAACCCAGAATTATGTCAAAAAGGTAATGGCTTATATGGGAGAGCCTGGCCTGAACGCTGGCAGGACCGTCACCACTGGAACTGGCAGTGCTTTTCCCGCCAGGGGAGACGGCCTGGCGCTTAGCTATCTGTACGGGGGGAAGTTAACCGGAAACAGCCTGACTGCGTCATCTGCGTGGATGGATAACCTGTCCGTCCGGCAGGAAGGGGACAGCATAGTCATGGACAAGGAGAGCTTTGCCAGTCTGGTACAGATGATGCGGATCCAGATGATGATGAATGCGGACCGGGAAGTGGGAGCGCTGATATAAGGGCAGAAGGAGTAACGGATATATGGTGTTAAAAGATTGCAGCAGATGTATGGTATATAACCAAAAGGGGCAGCGCCTGTCAGAAGCAAGGGTCGTTCACGTAAAGGACAGTGTTTCACTGTTCTTTTCTGATTATAAGTTTCAGGATTCACGTTTCCAGGCAAGGGTGGATTTTTTTGATGACCAATGCGGCCTGATTGTAACGAAATGTGAGGTCATCATACGTAGGAATCCAGCATACATGGAAACAGGGGAGCCATGGACCGCAGACTGCCGCATCCTGGATGTGAAGAATGTGGTTCAGCGTCAGAGGGATATACGGGCCAAGGTATATCTGGAGGTGGAGTTTGAACTGGGGAATGGGAGACATTTTTATGGTACAATCCGCAATCTCAGTGCGGGAGGATTATATATCACCACGGTCCAGTCTCTTAAGAAAGGGGAGGTCATATCCTTCCCTTATTGTTTCCGTACCCTGGAGCGGAGGTTCCATGTGTGTATCCTTTGGGTGAAACGCGTGGAGGGCGGAAGATACGGATATGGATGCAGGTTTATAAAGCTGACGGACGGAGCCGAGGCAGCCATACGTTCTTTTGTCTATAAAAAACTCCTGGAGAAGAGAAAGGACCTTACATGAAGATAAATCTGGTGATGATTGTCAGGAATGAGGAACGTTATCTGGAACGCTGCCTGAAAAGCGCAGTCCATCTTGTGGACCACATGGTCATAACCGACACCGGTTCCACGGACAGGACAAAAGAAATTGCGGGCAGCATGGGGGCGCTGGTTTTGGAATATGGGTGGACCGATGACTTTTCCGCTGCCCGCAACTTTGGACTGGACCATTCGGACGGGGACTGGAACCTGATCCTGGATGCAGACGAGATGCTGCGGTTTTGCTCTAGGAAAGCGTTGGAGGAACGGATATCCAGGCTGTCAGACAGATACGGACAGGCGTGGATGGGAGCCATTACCAGATACGATTCCTATCTTGACGGCGACGGGACCAGTGTCAGCACATCCCTGATTCCAAGGTTTCTTCCAAAAGGCATCCGGTATTCCGGAATCATCCATGAGCAGCCGGACACAGGAATCCCGTGCTATCCTCTGTATCTGGAGGCGGACCATGACGGTTACATCAACCGTGACAAAGGGGAGAGGAACCTTCCCTATCTTGAGAAAGCGGTCAATATGTACCCGGAGGACGTGTATTACAGGTTCCAGATGGCAGCCACCTTGCGGAACATGAAACGGCTGGAGGACAGCCTGGACTGGTTCCGCGGCTTTTATGAAATGGTGCCCCCACAGGCAGGCTACCGGACCGAGGGTGTGCTTTCCTACCTTTACACCCTGCTGGACCTGGGCGGGCCTGTCTGTCTTGATGAGGCATGGTGCATAATCAGGCGGGAGAAGCCCGTATTGGGAAAAAGGGCTGATTTCTGTTTCCTGTGCGGGCTTTTTTATATGAGGCTGGTGTTGTCGGACGTGAAGCAGTACTATCATCTGCTGCCGGAAATTGAAAGCAGTTATTTGGAGTGTCTGAGGATTGGGGAACACCCGGAACAGGGCGGCGTGGTTGGCGCAGGTTCCTTTAAGGCGGCCTATAATCTGGGGCTTTGGTATGAGGTGTCAGGCAACAGGGAGAAGGCGGGGGAGTACTACAGGCAGTCAGCCCTTGCCGGGTTCGGGCCGGCCTGGGAGCGGCTTGAGGATATTTTGGTCAAACCATCAGATTTTTCTTATTAATCCGGCAAAAACGCCGATAGACATAGTAAAGGAATTGAAAAGCATATCGGCAGCGCCCGGATAGGTGCAGGGCGGAATATAGACGGAAAGGCGGAGTGGACAGATGCAGATACAGAACAACATAGCATCCGTGAATTCATCCAGAAACCAGAAAATCATAAAAGGTAAATTGGATAAATCCTTAGAAAAACTGTCGTCCGGGTTTAGGATTAACCGGGCAGGGGATGATGCGGCAGGATTGGCCATCTCGGAATTGATGCGCAGCCAGATAAGAGGTCTTGACCAGGCCATGCGCAATGTAAATGACGGCGTAAGCATGACCAATACGGGGGAAGGCGCCCTGACAGAGATTCATTCCATGCTTCAGAGGATGAAGACACTGGCCGTACAGTCCGCCAACGGGACCTATAGTTCCACGGCCAGGGAAAATATCGAGTCAGAGCGGCTGCAGCTTCTGGATGAGATTGACCGGATCAGTCAGACCACGGATTTTGACGGTATCCCTCTGTTTAAGGAGTATCCCGGCGATACGGTCCCCGCATGGTTTGAACCGCCGGAGAAAGAAGGGGATATCACGCTCCAGATCGGGCATTCGCAAGCCGAGACCCTGGACGTGAAACGGTATTATATGGGGAGTAAGGAACTGCTCTTAAAGGATATGGATTTTACCACTGTGGACAATGCCAACCAGGCAGTGGATACGATTGAGGATGCCATTGAGGCCATATCCGATGTGAGGGCGTCCTTTGGGGCATCCTTAAACCATCTGGAACATACCAACAGCAACCTTGGTGTGACAAAAGAAAACATGACGGTGGCCGAGAGCCGGATCCGGGACACCGACATGGCGGAGCAGATTACAGCCTATACCACGGAGAATATCATACTCCAGTCATCCAATTCCATGATGGTCCACGCCAACAGCCTGCCGGATCTGGTAATCCAGCTGTTACAGGGATAAAGGATGAAAGAAAAAGTATAAAAACCCCTTATATATATTTTAAAATTGACGATATTCAAAATGTAAGGCAACATAATATAAATAGAGCTTTGCAGATACGCTCCATAAAGGGCCCTTATGGACGTATGGGCGGGGACAGGGAGGTTCCTGCCGGATATATTTAAAATCAAGGAGGAAATATTTATGGTAATACAGCACAATATAGCGGCAATCAATTCTTACAGAAACTTAGGCACCAACCAGAGTGCATTGAACAAGAACCTGGAGAAACTGTCATCCGGTTATAAGATTAACCGTGCAGGCGACAACGCTGCAGGACTTGCTATTTCTGAGAGCATGAGATCCCAGATTAACGGATTAAACCAGGCGGCAGCCAATGCCAACGATGCAATCGGCTTAATCCAGACAGCAGAAGGTGCCTTGACAGAGGTTCACTCCATGCTTCAGCGTATGACCACCCTGGCTACCCAGGCAGCAAACGGTACATACAACTCTGTTGCCCGTGGTAACATCCAGTCCGAGATGAACGAGCTGATGGCAGAGATTGACCGTGTTGCCAACAACACGGACTTCAACGGCATTAAGCCCCTGGAGAATAAGAACGGTTATTCCGCAAATCCTGATGCGGTTGGAGGTGCCATTGGTGGTAACAGACCTGGCAGTACCCACAAGATGACCTTCCAGATTGGTCCGACAGCCGGTGAAACAATTCTGGTCAGCGGACAGTCCATGACGGTTTCTGGTATCTTTAATGCTACCAGGGCTTCTTATAGTACTATGACCGGCAGCACTGTTGATGAAAACCACATCCTGTATGTTGGGAAAAATACCACAACCTACGCCAACAGGGCCATCACTGCTATCAAATCAGCCATCGATACCGTATCTTCCTACCGTGCTAAGCTCGGTGCTGCGCAGAACCGTCTGGAGCACACCATCAGCAACCTGGAAGTTACTTCTGAGAACATCACAGCAGCTGAGAGCCGTATCCGCGATACAGACATGGCTGATGAGATTACAAACTACACCAAGAACAATATCCTCCTGCAGGCTGCCCAGTCCATGCTTTCCCAGGCAAACGCAGCTCCTCAGGGCGTATTGAGCCTGTTACAGTAATTCTTTAACAGCGGTTGGTACTGGTTCCGCCCTTTCAGGCGGGACTACCTTAAGAAAAAGCCATTTCAAAAGCAGGTAGCTGAGAAATGGCTTTTTCCTTTACAGACAGAAGGTATGGAGGCATTATCTTGGAGAAACAGGGCGAAGTGTGTATTTCCCAGTGCATGATTGTAAAAGATGAGGAACATAACATAAGGAAAGCACTTTCATGGGGAAAAGGGATTGTCTGCGAACAGATCGTGGTGGACACAGGAAGCAGGGACCATACGGCCCAGATAGCAGAATCCATGGGTGCCAAGGTCTATCATTATACCTGGACCGATGACTTTTCCGCGGCTAAAAACTATGCAATCAGCAAGGCCAGAGGGGAGTGGATTGCATTCCTGGACGCGGATGAGACATTCGCTCCGGGACATGGGGAAAAGCTTCCGGGGATTTTAAGGCAGCTGGGGCCTACCAGGGCAGAGGGGGTAGCGGCCGGATGGATGCAGCTGGATGAAGATGGAAAGGTCAGCGCCGCAGGAACCCAGATCCGCATCTTCCGCAACCGGACTAATCTGGGCTACCGCAGGAGGATCCACGAACAGCTTGGATGGATGGACGGAACCCCCATGCATGTTGCTGACGCCACAGGGGAGCTTTCCATTCTGCACAGCGGTTACAGAGGTGCTGCGTGGGAGGATAAAAAGGTAAATGGAAGGAACCTGAACCTGATTCTTAAAGAGCTGGAGGACCATCCTGGCGACTATGAGATGATGGGGTATCTGGGGGATGAGTATTATGCGGCCGGGGATTTGGATAAGGCGGAGTCCTGGTACAGGGAGTCCATAGCATCCATGCCTTCCGTGTTGGACGGGAGGGACCAGAGAAGTGCGGCTACTTTTACATATCTTTTGCAGATTATGGAAGAAAATGGGAATGAAATCGATGAAATGCGGCCTATTTATGAAAAGGCTTCGGAAATCCTTCCAAAGGAAGCTGATTTTGATTATTTAATAGGTAAATATCTTGCGGCTGACAGGGATTATAAGGAGGCTGTATTTTACCTGGAACAGGCTTTGGACAAGTTTCAAAGGTACGGAAGTTATAACCGGGCCATGCTCATAGGGAGCCATTTGCGGGAAACATATGAACAACTGGCCCGTTGCTGCAGGAAGACTGGAAGAGATGAAAGGGCGGTGAGCCTGTGCATTGCCGTACTCAGGTCTGACCCCTATTCCATGGAGGCGTTGTACATCCTGCTGGAAGCATTCAGGGGAAATGGGCCCCGTCCGTCCGTGGCTCCTGAAAAAGCCATGGGCATATTGGAACAGCTGTATTGTCTCGATTCGATGAAAGACAGGCTGTTTGTCCTGAAGGCGTGCTCTAAACTGGGGTGGCCGGAGCTTGAGGCGTATATAAAGGAGCGGTTTACAGCGGAGGAGCTGTCATACATCCGTTCCGTATGGTCCGGCGCCATATCTGCCTGTCCTGAAGAAAAGACGCAAAGAGAGGGAGGAACGTAAGATGCGATGTGCAGATGTGCGGCTATCACAATGCATGATTGTCAAGAATGAGGAAAAAAACATTGAGCGGGCATTGTCCTGGGGAAAGGACATTGTGTATGAGCAGATTGTAGTGGACACGGGAAGCACGGACCGGACCGTCGAGCTTGCCCGGGCCATGGGCGCAAAGGTTTATGATTTTCAATGGATTGACGACTTTGCGGCTGCTAAGAATTATGCAATCAGCAAGGCGTCTGGGGAGTGGATTGCCTTTTTGGATGCAGATGAGTATTTTCCTCCGGAAGAGGCTAAGAAGCTGATGCCGTTACTGAACAAACTGGCGAGGACACGGTATTATGTCATGCTTACATCCTGGATGCATGTAGGCCGGGATGAGAAAATCTTTGCAGGCGGCGTTCAGACACGTATCTTTAAGCGGATGGAGGGCCTGCGGTATAAAAAAAGGATTCATGAGGAACTGGAACTGGACGGAGGCAGTATTGTTAACTGTACGGTGGATGCCAGCAATGAATTAGCCATCCTACATAGTGGATATGACCTTAATTCCAGTGAGGATAAGCAGAAGGGGGACCGCAATGCCAGGCTGATCCTTATGGAATTGGAAGAGCACCCGGACGATTATGATATGATGGGTTATTTGGGAGACGCCTATTATTCAATTAGGGATAATAGCGGGAGGGCAGAGGAATGGTACAGGAAATCCATTGACCGGATGCCGGCACATATTGACGAGTACGATGTCAGAAGCGCGGTTACTTTCTGGAAGCTCATGACAATTTTATTTAAAAAGAATGATGAGCAGGCCATGATGGAAATCTATGGAAAGGCAATCCGGCTGATTCCGAAGGAATGTGATTATGATTATGTTGCAGGTAAATTCTATGTGGGAAAACAGGATTTCAAAAAAGGCGCATACCACCTGGCGAGGGCGCTGCAGATCCTTGAGAAGCATGGAAGCGTTAACAGGGGTGAACTTCTCACCGGCAACCTCCAGGGAACA
Organism: Enterocloster sp. OA13; assembly: GCF_022440595.1. Taxonomy (NCBI): domain Bacteria; kingdom Bacillati; phylum Bacillota; class Clostridia; order Lachnospirales; family Lachnospiraceae; genus Enterocloster; species Enterocloster sp. OA13. The sequence goes on from NZ_JAKNTF010000001.1 coordinate 1,437,733, forward strand.
TGGGAACTTCTTGCCATGTGTCATTATCAGAACGGGGAACTTGACAAATGCGTTAAGTGTTGTACTGCCCTGCTGAAAGCGGACCGTTACCTTATGTCAACCCTGGTCATGATGCTCTGTGCCTTTAAATGGGATGAAGAGAGGGATGCCGCTAAGGCCGCTGATGCCGCAGACGTGGCCATGTTCCTTGGAACCATCTATGATATGAACAGCTTAAAGGACCGTATCTTCATCCTGCGGGCCGCCATGAAAGCAGATTACGGGAATCTGGTGAAGGTGGTCAGGGGCACATGTTCCAGCGAGGAACTGTACTGCTTTGACCGCTCCATGGAACAAAGAGGCCGGCAGCCTTAGGAAGGCGCCGGCTATAGGATTGCCATATGATGGCGGAACTGCACGGAGTCACCCATTATCTTCCGCCCCCTGCCCAACCGCCCACAGGGGCGCGCCGTTGTCATGACACTGTTTCAGTTCCGACATAAGCTGGACTAACTTCCATTCTTTTGTACTGTTCTCATAGCTGTTGGGATCCGCTATGCGTACATTCCCATTGTTCAGGTACTCTGTAATCAGGATAAAATGCCCGTTATCCGTAAGGGCCCCCTTTCCCATAAGCGCAATCAGGATATGTCCGCTGTCCAGCAGTCCGGCTGCATTGCCAACGGTCCGGTGCTGTACGCTCTCTACGTGGATTCCATGGGCTGATAAGGAATCCTGTATCAGATTATGGTAGGAACCGCCCTGGGGAGCGTAACAGCCATTGTCAGCAGCCCATTCAGCGGCTGATACAGGCGTGGTGGGGGTGGATGAGAAGCTGTTGATTATCATGGCAACGGCAGTGGGGCCGCAGCCATATTTCTTCATGGGGTCCTGGCCGCCGTACAGATAATCCCCCCATCTGGCGTCGGCCTGGTTGTAGTAAAGCATGGGCCCCATGGCAGTGTTGAGCATGACGGTGTAGGTGGCTTCCTTTTGTTCCGGCTCCTTATCCAAGGACAGGTCATCCAGACTTCCCAGTTCCTGCGACGGTTCCAGGTAGGGGATGGACGGGGTGTCAGGTTCGGACAATCCATTATCATCCTGCTCTAATCCGCCCGTTCTGGCCTGCGCGGCGGAACGGGAAGTATCGGATACCAGGCCGTCGGATACAGGGGCAGATGCCTGGCCGGATATGTTCCGGTACAGGCGGCCCGCCTTTTTAAGCGCAGAAGGCCCCACATAGAAAGAAAGGCTGGATGTCATGATCAGGGATGATATAAGGATACCGGATTGGATCCAGGATGCGTAAGAAGGCTTTTCCTTTCTGGCTTTTACATTTTTTCTTTTTTTCATATCTTTGTAAATGGCCCGTCTCAGGGCCTGGATAGTCTGTTCACGACCAGCTGCGGAATGGACTGCAGGGGCGACTGGACACAGACTGCCCCAATTTTGTACGCCTCCATGGGCATTCCATATACGACGCAGGTCTCCCTGTCCTGACCGATGGTATAGGCCCCATTCTTACGCATGCGCAGAAGGCCGGCAGCTCCGTCAGCCCCCATACCGGTCAGCAGGATGCCGATAGCTTTATTCCTGACAGTTTGGGAAACAGAGTCAAACAGTACGTCCACGGAAGGACAATGTCCATTGACCTTTTCGCCGGCACTGCACTGGACGGCATAACCTGTCCCCATGCGGACCAGGCGCATCTGCTGGCCTCCCGGTGCCAGAAGGGCCAGTCCGGGATGAAGCCGGTCCCCGCCTTTTGCTTCCCGGACCTCAAGATTACACAGCCGGTTCAGGCGTTCGGCGTACATGGCCGTGAATCCCGGGGGCATGTGCTGGGTTATGACAATGCCAGGCATATTCTGGGGAAACTGCTTTAAGACTTCCAGTATTGCCTCGGTGCCTCCCGTGGATGCGCCTATGGCGATGACGGTCCCATTGTCTGATTCCGGTTTGAATTGTGACATTACCTTGCCTGATATACGGCGGCTGGAAGTGGCCGGGGCTGTCTGGGATGGGGGAATGCGGATCTTGGACTGGGAAGCCACAATCAGTTTGGAAATAAGCATGGATAGGAATGCATCTTTACTTATATGGCTGTTCATGTCCGGCTTCCGGACAAAGTCAACCGCACCGGCCGCCAGGGCATCAAACACCTTTATGTTGAGGGAGGATACCAGTATGACCGGGAGCGGATGCCTGGGCAGCAGCTCTTTTAAAAAATCAAGACCTGACATTCCCGGCATTTCGATATCCAAGGTCAGGACGTCAGGTTTGAGGACAGGTATTTTCTTACTGGCATCAAAGGCATCTGTCGCATATCCTATGATTTCCAGATGTTCATCCTTTGAGAGCTGGGTAATCAGCCAATTTCTATATACTGCTGAGTCATCAATGATCATCAGCCGGATTTTACGTTCCATATCATTTCCTTCTTTCTGGTAATTCAGTGTAAATAACCGTTACCGTGCCTTGCGGTAAATGGCAGGCATCAGGTATTGGTAGGGGCATTCTGTCTTGTTAAGGCTTTCTGAATGCCCGATAAAGAGATAGCCGCCCGGTACGGTTGAGTTATAAAAACGCCGGACCAGGCCGACTTTGGTGGGCTGGTCAAAGTATATCATCACGTTCCGGCAGAAGATTAAGTCAAAAGGCCTTCTGAAACGGATTGGGTCCATCAGGTTAAATGTCTTGAATATGACGTTCTGCTTAATGGCCGGGGCAATGCAGTATGAGCCGTCCCCTGATTTGACAAAATACTTCTGTTTCCAGGATTCCGGTACACGGGCCAGGCTTTCCTCCTGATAGACCGGATTTTGGGCTGTGTCCAGTATCTGCTGCGATATATCCGTAGCCAGGACACGGGTATCCCAGCATGAGGCCTGGGAACCGAAAAATTCCTTCAGATACATGGAAATCGTGTAAGGCTCCTCACCGGAGGAGCAGCCCGCGCTCCAGATGGAAAGGACCCGGTCCTGTTCATGGGCCTTGGCAAGATTGGGAAGGACCGTATCCTTAAGATACTTAAAATGGGCCTCTTCCCGCATGAAATATGTATAATTCGTAGTCAGCTTATTAAGCATGCTGGTTACCATATCTCGGTTCTGGCCGGATATGATTTCATCCACATAAGGTTTAAAACTGGTGTAACCATTGGCTGTAAGCATGTTTGAGAGGCGGCTCACAATGAGCTGCCTCTTTTTTTCAAGGTCAATGCCGTAATTTTTTTTGATATAGGTGTAAAGCCTGTGAAAATCTTCATCACTTAAAGTTAACATAGTTGGACTCCTGTGGGATATCTTGGCAATTAATACTGGTAGCTGGCCAGCGCGTGGCAGTCAAAGGACATCAGAACGCTGCCGTCTTCTATATTTATCATGCCGTCCAGTAGCTTCTGCTGCCGTTTTACAGGAATAGGCCGTACATTCTGGAAATTGATGTCCATTACCTGACGGACGGAATCTACCACAATACCCAGGGAAGTGGAATCCACGTTGAGGACAACGATACATGTCTTATTGGTATACTCCACCTCTGGCTTGCCCATACAGAGACGTATATCAACTACAGGAAGAATCTGTCCCCGCAGATTTATGATTCCCTTAATGAAGGAGGGGACCAATGGAAGAGGGGTGATGGCATAAGCGTTTATGATCTCAATTACATATTTTGTACTGAGGAACAGGACAAGACCACCTGAATCAAAGGTAAGGCAGCGCTCCACTGAATGGTTCATATCCTCGTTTTCCTGTTCCTGTCCAATCTGGATTTCGATTTGTTCTGACATAATTCATCCCTCCGCGTGTTATATGTTTTCAATGGCAGCAGCATGCAGGCTGAGTATATCAAGTATTATGCTGATATTTCCGTCACCCAGGATGGTGCATCCGGTTATGCCGTAATTTTTAAGTTCAAAGCTGTTTAAATAGGTTGGCAGCGGTTTGACCACCACCTGCTGCTCGCCTATCAGGTCATCCACAAACAGGCAGTAGGAGCGGTCGCTGGCCTCTACCCAAAGAAGGATGCCCTCTTCCATGGAAGTGACCTCCGTATCCAGACGGTAGAAGTTATGCAGCCGGATAATTGGATAAAAGCTGCCCATGCGTTCCACCATCTCGTTGCCGTACTCATCAAGGATGACCTGTTCTGCCCTGACCTTGAAGGATTGGCGGATATTCGCGATGGGAATGGTGAAAATGGAATTTCCCACCGTCACCTTCATGCCGTCCACGATGGCAAGGGTGAGAGGAATCTTCATGGTCATCGTGGTGCCTGCCCCATCTTCACTTGAGATGGACACAGTGCCGCCCACGGATTCCACATTCTTTTTAACCACATCCATGCCGACGCCGCGGCCGGAGTATTCCGTTACGGCCTGATTGGTGGAAAATCCGGGAAGCATGATGAGACTTAAAGCTTCCTTGCGGGTATACTCACTTTCCGGTTTGGTCAGCAGGCCTCTTTCCTTGGCCTTGGCCAGGAGCTTGTGCGGGTCCATGCCGTACCCGTCGTCTGACACGGATATGACCACTTCGCTGCTGGTGTGGGAAGCGGACAGGACGATTTCCCCCTGTGGGTCCTTGCCTGCCGAGATACGCTCCTCTTTTGTTTCCTCTATGCCGTGGTCCATGCTGTTGCGGACAATATGCATGATGGGATCCTGGATGCTGTCCACTATGGTTTTATCCACTTCCGTATCTTCACCGATGATCTTAAGACGGACATCCTTGCCAAGCTTCTGGTTCATGTCCCGGACAATCCGGTTCATCTTTTGGAACACGCCGGATATGGGTACCATGCGCAGGGACATGGCAATATCCTGCAGATCATCCGTAAGCTTACGCAGCTGCCGGCCGGATTTCATGAAGTTGTCAAAGCTGTCCCTGGGAAGGAGATTCAGCTCGGGTGATGAGGTGACCATGGACTCCGTTATGACAATCTCACCCACTATATCCATCAGGCTGTCTAATTTCATCAGGTTCACACTGATCAGATTTTGTTTTACCGGAGCGTAATTTGTCTGCGGGGTGCTGCCCTGGGCAAAAGAACCCGAGGTGGTCTGCGCGGAAGCAGAGGCTAAGGGCGCTTTGCCTTCCTGTCCAGGGACGGTTGCCTCCTGATTCTTCCCTTCATCAGGAGAAGAGGACACCTCAAGCAATTCATAAGAACGGATATGGTTCTGTGATTTGATGATATCCTCGGCCTGGACAGCAGTTTCGCGGTTGCTGAAGGTCAGGAAAAATCCTTCCTCTACAATCGTCTGGCAGGTATCCGGGTTACTGTCCATATCTGCAGGGTAATAATTGAAGTCCAGTTCACATTCCTTTAGGGAATTAGCTATCATATAGGCACGGAGGTTTTCCATACCCACTCCCTCTTCCAGGAAGATGTGGAGATAGCACACCGCATCTGAATCCGCAGGAAGGGGCCTGCTGCCTGTTTTTTCCGTCCCGTTTTTGGCGTCAGATGGGGAAATGCCGGATCCGTTGGTTTCAGGGTTACTGATTTCCTTCAAAAAAACATTGATTTCAAGAGCAAAAGAATCCAGATTATCTGACAGGGGGGCGCCTTGTTCCACCTTTTCCACCTCACTTCTCAGAAAATCCTCTGACCGGAACATAAGATTGAAAAGTTCTTTTTTCTGTTCCTGGTTCAGGGATTCTATCCCTTTGTCACGGATATAGAAGAATAAATCCTCGATATGATGCGCGATGACGGAGAGGGAACCGAATTCCATCATGGCAGATGACCCTTTGATGGTATGCATAATACGGAAGATTTCATTCACATCATCGGATGAAAATTCCCCACTTTTTTCGTCTGCAACAAGCATCTCATCTAACTGGTCTAATAGGGAATTGGTTTCATACAGATACGTATCAAGCATACTTTCCATACCATTATCCATTGTGCTTACACCGCCTTTTTTATATTTAATCATAATAAAACCATAATTATTTAATCGGCACAAAAGATAAAAGCATAAGGGAAAACTGTACAGCTTTGAAATTATATTAAAATGTTGTTATATTGTGGGGCAAAATGCCGATATACATATTATGGAATTATTGAGAAAGGCGGAAAAAGTCATGCGGGAATATATGAAACAGCAGATGAGGGACATGCTGGCTACCCTGGGAAGGGCAGAAGCAATCCTGGATTCCAGGACAAAGAAAAAGGAAGCCGGGGATATTGCCCAGCTGCTTGAAGATATGCAGGCATCAGCCATGGCAATCGGCACAGCCATCGAACAGGTGGAGGGGGATGGCACACAGACCGTGAGGTTTCTGGAGGAGTACTGTGAACTCCTCTGGCAGTACATGGTGGAAGAGGACCTAAAGGCGCGGTTCTGCAAGGGAAGACAGCTGGCAGGCAAGCGGGGGGAGATATGCACCAGTCTGGAGCATGAGTTTGAAACACGTCTGGAAATTGTTTTCCTCGTGTGCAGGAGCCAGGTATGGAAGCAGATGGAACGTTTCTATCATCTTATGGAAGAAAAGGCGGACTGCTGGGTACTTACTGCATCTTATAAGGAAGTGACTGACCTGGAGGAAGGGACCGTGATGCATGATGAATCAGGACTCATACCCGGGGCGGTCAGGCCCATGGGATTTGGGCAGTATGACATCCGGGAAAGGAAACCGGATATGGTGTTTATAGACGGCCCTTATGCACAGCAGGGCCAGTTGGGAATCCAGCCGGATTATGATTTCATGGAAGTCAGGGAGAACGCGGGAATCGTGCTGTACATGCCCTGTTATGAGGCCGACAGCCAGGCAGAGGAGGCCCACTGTCTGATACCACAGGCCGTATGTTCCGATATCATCCTGGTCCCCTCGGGAAGGATAAATGAAATATATGTGAATGCCATGAACCGTCTGGATAATGGACAGGACATGATAAAGAAAATTTATGTATTGGATACGCAGGACGTGGATAGGGCGCTTTCAGATGTGCTGAATAAAAAGAAATGAATCAACGGAAAGGAGATATGGAAGAGTGGACTTACTGACTGGAATTGCATTGGCCAGCATTGACCTTAAGGGTTCCCGTCTCATGACGGATATGAATGTGACAATGTTAGGAAAGACTTTGGATACGGCCCGCCAGCAGGGACAGGCCTTACAGCAGATGATGGAATCATCTTCTCCGCCAATGGGGAGCCAGCGTCTGTTAGACGTATATGCATAGTATAGGAGATAGGGAATGAATATGAGGAATCTTAATATTGCTAAAAAGCTTACGGTTGTATTTGCAATCATCATTGTATGTTTCTGCATTGCCGTGGTTGCCATAACTTTGGGAATGAACAGCGTGGGAAACAGTTATGAAAGCTTTTATGAGAACAGCCATGAAGCCATCGTACGGTCTTCTAATATACAGAACCAGCTTCAGACAGCCATCAAGAACGTTTCATTAGCCACAGTGGATTCGGATGCAAATAATACAAAGGCTTATGTGACAGAAACAGAAAACAGCATGAACATGGTGAAAACAGAGCTGGAATGGTTTCAGGGTAATTATGATGGGGATTTAACCCTTTTAAACAAGTTTGAGTCCAGGATGAATGAGATTAAGGATTTAAGGAACAGGATATCATCCCTGGCAATGGAAAACACGGCCTTGTCAAATGCATCGGCACAGGAGCTGTTGACAGAAGAATATAATCCAAAGGTGAATGAGGCTGTTGAAGATTTAAAAAGTTTCTCGGATTCAGTGGATGTCTTGGGGGAACAGGATTATAACAGTTCCATCCGTATTCAGAAATTGCTTCTTGTTGTGGCCATCTTGCTTTCAGTGGCAGCTATTGTCATTGCAATCGTTCTGGCCCTTATGCTGATCCGTGCGATTGTGCCGCCCATTAAGGAGATACAGAAGGGCATGGAGGAGATAGAAGACGGAAACCTGGAAATCCGCCTGCAATACCAGTCAAGGGATGAATTGGGACAGCTGTCAGACAGCGTCCGCGGTATGGTGGATTCCCTGAAAACCATTATCCATGATGAGGATTATCTTTTTGCAGAGATGGGAAATGGGAATTTTAATGTCCAGACCCGTGCAGAAGATAAATATGTGGGTAATTTCACCTCCATCCTTACCTCCATCGTGAAGCTGAGGGATAATCTCAACCGCACACTCATGCAGATTAACCAGTCAGCGGACCAGGTATCATCCGGTTCAGACCAGGTATCATCGGGAGCCCAGGCCCTGTCCCAGGGAGCCACGGAACAGGCTTCCTCTATTGAAGAACTGGCGGCGTCTGTCAATGAGATATCTTCCCAGGTAAAGCAGAATGCGGATAACGCGCGGAATGCCAGCAGCCGGGTCAATGAAGTGGGAAGTGAAGCAGCTGAGAGTAACCGGAGGATGCAGGACATGCTGGCAGCCATGGCGGAAATCAGCAGCCGTTCCAGTGAAATCGGGAAAATCATTAAGACCATCGAGGATATTGCATTCCAGACCAATATCCTGGCACTTAATGCGGCGGTGGAGGCTGCCAGGGCAGGCGAGGCAGGAAAGGGATTCGCGGTGGTGGCGGATGAAGTCAGGAATCTGGCAAGCAAAAGTGCGGAAGCATCCAAGAATACGGCTGCTTTGATTGAAGGCTCCCTTAAGGCAGTGCAGAATGGAACGAAGATTGCAGATGATACAGCCATGTCACTGAATGCGGTGGTGACCGGTGTACAGGATGTGACGGGAACCATTAATGAGATATCAGACGCATCGGAGGCCCAGGCCAGGTCCATTTCCCAGGTGACCCTGGGGATTGATCAGATATCCAGTGTAATCCAGACCAACTCCGCAACAGCGGAGGAAAGCGCGGCGGCCAGCGAGGAATTATCAGGCCAGGCCCAACTCCTTAAGGATTTGGTCAGCCAGTTCCGGCTTAAGCCTTCCGGCGGTCCGGAGCATGAGGCATACGCCGAGCCGTACGAAGCAGGCAGGCAGGAAATCCCTGGGGCTGTGTGCAGTGATAAATATTAAAGTATGAAAATAGGAACGTGACTTACTGTACCCATGCCGGTTCCATGCAGGAAATCAGCATGGGTTTCTTTACCTTATTATTTTTGTAAATAAGCCGATAAAGAGATTATAAGGTATTAGGAATGAAAATATGACAGATTAAAGGAGTGGGACAATGAAGAGTATCCGTATGAAAATTGTAACAAACATGTTCGTTGCCATACTGGTTTCACTGGTTGCCGTAGGCGGCGTAAGCGCATGGCTTAATTACAGCAGTACGATTGATACGTTGAGACTGACCATGTCCGAGACAGCAGAGACGGCTGCGGAACGTGTTGAAAAGGAATTGAAGGCATATAAAAATATTGCATCCATCACAGGATGCATTCCTGTGCTTTCGGACCGCACGGCAACGGTACAGGAAAAAAGGGCGGTCATTGACCAGCAGGTATCGGCACATGGACTTCAAAGAGGCAATATAATTGGTTTGGATGGAATCAGCCTTTTGGACGGCAATGACTATTCTGACCGGGCGTACGTGAAGTCTGCAATGAAGGGCGGGACTGCGGTGTCGGAGCCGCTGATTAGCAAGATAACAGGTGAACTGAGTATCATGGTATCTGCCCCTATCTGGGAAGGAGGTGTGCCTGGAAGCAGGATTGTAGGAGTGGTATATTTTGTCCCAAATGAGTCATTTTTAAATGATATAGTGTCCTCGCTTCAGATCAGTCCTAATGGCAGTGCCTATATCCTTAATAATGCCGGTTATACGATTGCACATAAAAATATAGATAATGTAAAAAAACGGGAAAATACACAGGAAGATGCAAGGACAGATAAGAAACTGAAAGGCCTGGCGGCCCTGGAAGTGCGCATGACATTGGGGCAGTCTGGCTTTGGGCGTTATGAGTATGGAGGAAGCAAAAAGTTCCTGGCCTTTGCACCTATATCGGACACGGAGGGCTGGAGTCTTGCCATCAATGCGCCGGTTGGGGATTTTGTCCAGTCCACCATCAACGGAGTCATCTTTACAATTATACTCATGGTGGTTTTTCTGGCCGTATCCGCTTTTATGTCATTCAGGCTTGCAGGGCAAATCGGGCAGCCGGTTAAGGACTGCGCCAACCGGCTCAGGCTTCTGGCGGAAGGGGACCTGGATACGCCGGTCCAGGAGATACATACCGGGGATGAGACACAGATATTGGCTGATTCGGCCAGGACGCTTGTTCAGGGATTTGGTCGTATGATTCAGGATATGGATGAAATGCTGGCAGAGATGTCCAGAGGAAACCTGGCTGTGGATTCTAAATGTGAGGAAGTTTATGTTGGAGGATACAGAGGACTTCTGGACTCTGCCAGAAAACTGAGCATACAGTTAAGTGATACCCTGCGCCAGATTAACCAGTCAGCGGAGCAGGTGTCAGCGGGAGCGGAACAGGTATCAGCCGGAGCCCAGGCCCTGTCCCAAGGGGCGACGGAACAGGCAAGCGCCATAGAGGAACTGGCTGCTGCGATTACCGATATCTCTGGGAAGGTCAAAGCAACCGCCGACAGCGCCGGAAACGTCCATATCCAAAGCAGTGAAACAGGAAGTGAAGTGGAACAGTGCAATGAGAAGATGACTGAGCTGGTAAATGCAGTGAGGGATATAGGTGAAAGCTCTTCACAGATTGGAAAGATTATAAAAACCATCGAGGATATTGCTTTCCAGACCAATATACTGGCTCTGAATGCAGCAGTGGAAGCCGCCAGGGCAGGCACGGCAGGCAAAGGATTTGCAGTGGTTGCGGATGAAGTCCGGAATTTAGCAAGCAAAAGCGCGGAAGCATCAAAAAGTACTTCTGTCCTGATAGAGGGGTCTGTCCGTTCCATGGAAAAAGGAATGAAAATAGCGGATGAGACAGCAGCATCCCTGCAGAAGGCAGTGGTTTCTACTGAAAATACGGTAAAGGCAGTGGATCAGATAACGGATGCTGCGACAGAACAGTCCCTGGCCATTTCCCAGGTGACCCTGGGCATTGATCAGATATCCAGCGTGGTCCAGACCAACTCTGCAACAGCAGAAGAAAGTGCGGCAGCCAGTGAGGAGCTGTCCAGCCAGGCGGTAATCCTTAAGGAACTGGTAGAACAGTTTATAACCAGATAGGTGGCTGGACCATGGTTTTGTATGATTGAGGTGTCAAGGGCCTGTGCCCAAGACACTTCTTTTTAAATATATAGTTTGTTGCAACAAACTCTTCTTATTGACAATTTTTCCTATTAAGCATACAATGAATATGGTTTTAAGGATATTACAGGAGGATACGGGTCAGTATGCAGAGGAAACTGAATGAGTGCGAAATCGGCGGCCGGTACGTGGTGGCAGGGGTACAGGTGGATGAGGGCATTACCAGGAGATTGGAGGCCCTTGGGGTCAACGAAGGTACTCCTGTGAATATATTGAATAAGAAGGGCAGTGGAAGCGTCATTATTAAGGTCAGGGGCACCAGGCTGGCTTTGGGACGCCGTCTGTCAGAGGGAATTACAGTCAGGGAGGAACATGCATCATGAATGGGCAGGCCAGAGCAGCAGGAAAAGATTCATATGGCAGCATAACCCTGGGGACAGGGGGTGGATCCATGGATAGGGAATCACATGCCGGTAAGCCGGAGGAAAGGAAAAACAGTATGCCGGATCCGGTGCATAAGGACCGTAAGGAAAGCACACGGCCTATTACGGTCGGTTTCGTGGGAAATCCTAACTGTGGAAAGACCACCTTATTTAACGCGTTTACCGGAGCCAAGCTAAAAGTGGCCAACTGGCCAGGTGTTACCGTGGAACGGGTGGAAGGGGAGACCAGCTATAAGGGCAGGCCCATTAAAGTCATTGACCTTCCCGGCATTTACAGCCTCACCTCCTATACGATAGAAGAAAAGGTAACCAGGAAATGTATTGAGGATGGGGAAGTGGATGTCATCATCAATGTGGTGGATGCCTCCTCCCTTGAGAGGAACCTGTATCTTACCATGCAGCTCATTGAACTGAAGAAACCGGTCATACTGGCCCTTAACATGATGGATATCGTGGAAGAGCGTGGCATGGAGATAGACATGCACCGCCTGCCTGAGATGCTGGGGGAAATCCCGGTGGTTCCGGTGTCTGCCAGAAAGCGGACCGGTCTGGATGTGCTGATGCATGCAGTGGTGCACCATTATGAAGAGGGGCCACAGGGTGTGGTGGTCCATTACAGCGAAGAGGTGGAAGGAAGGATTTCACAGATTGAAACCGCCCTCAGGGAAAAGTACGGTGAGATGGATAACATGCGCTGGCATGCCATCAAGTTCCTGGAATTTGATGAGGTAGTGATAAGCGACCATCCGCTGGATCATGTGGAACGGATCCTGCCCAGGAATTATGAGAAACAGATCATCAATGAAAAATATGATTACATAGAGGAAGTAATTGAGGAATGCCTGTTTAATAAGAATGAGAAGGCGGCCACCACGGACAGGGTGGACCAGTTCATGACCCATCCTGTCTGGGGGATTCCCATCTTCCTGGGAATCATGGCGCTGGTGTTTTTCCTTACATTTACGGTGGGCGATTTCCTGAAGGAATATTTCCAGATGGGGCTGGATGTGATTTCGGAATCCGTGCTTGCCCTGCTCACCAATGTGCATGCGGCCCAGTGGCTTACCTCCCTGATCCTGGATGGGATCATTGCCGGGGTAGGCGGAATCCTTACATTCCTGCCGAATATCTTCATCCTGTTCCTGGCCCTGGCTTTTCTGGAGGACAGCGGCTATATGGCCAGGGTGGCCTATGTGATGAATGAGACCATGGGCATGGTGGGATTGTCCGGCAAGGCGTTCCTGCCCATGCTTTTGGGGTTCGGATGTACGGTTCCGGCTGTAATGGCTACCCGTGCACTGGAGAGTGTGAAGGACCGGCGCAGGACAATCCTCATAACTCCGTTTATGTCATGTTCTGCCAGGCTTCCGATTTATGTACTGTTTGCAGAAATGTTTTTCCCGGACAAAGCGCTTCTGGTTGCATACTCCCTGTATATCATAGGACTCTGCATAGCTATCCTGGTGGCATTCATCGCCCATATGCATGAGAAGCACGACAGTGCGCAGAATGCCCTTCTGATTGAACTGCCGGAGTATAAAACCCCAAACAGCAGGACGGTTGCCATCTATGTTTGGGACAAGGTAAAAGACTATCTGAGCAAAGCCGGGACCACCATATTCATCGCATCCATTGTGCTGTGGTTTGTCCTGAACCTGGGACCAGCCGGATTTGTATCAGATGTGTCGGACAGCTTTGCGGCAATCATCGGGCATGTCCTTGTGCCGGTGTTGAGACCGGCCGGCCTGGGGATATGGCAGGTGGCGGTGGCGCTTATCTCAGGCCTTTCCGCCAAGGAAGTGGTGGTGTCCAGCTTCAGTGTGCTCTATGGAATCAGCAATATTAACTCCGGGGCAGGCATGGCTGAACTTTCCGCCAGCATGTCCATGGCCGGGTTTGGCGGCGTGAACGCATATGCGCTCATGATTTTCTGCCTGCTGTATTCCCCGTGTATCGCAGCGGTAGCAACCATTAAAAAGGAAACCGGATCCTGGAGATGGACAATCGGCATGGTGGTGTTCCAGCTGGTGGTCGCATGGCTGGCAGCCGTGGTGGTGTTCCAGGCAGGGAGCCTGCTGTTCGGGTAGGTTTGCGCATCCTAGGGTGTGTTTGAAAATTGCTTTCCGTCAGCTGTGCGTCCCACTTTGTGGGAGATTTGGTCCCGATGAGGGAGGCGTAGCGGGCTACGTTGACCGAATTGGGACCAAATATACCGCGAAGTGGGGCGTGCAGATGGCGGGAATGAATTTTCAAACACACCCTAGTACAGCATTGCATAAGTTCCGGTGAATATAGCACCCGCTATTTCCGCCAGTGCCGCGTTGCCGAAACTAGTCGTAGGGTCCACTACGCCGTCGTTTCGGCGCCTTGCCCTGACAGAAATATCAGGCACTCTATTCACCGAAACTTGCGCAACGCTGTACTAGCAGATGGGAATGGCGCTGCTGGATGCCAGGGTAAGGGATTGTTCCTGTCTTGAATAGAAATATACCTGATTGGAAAGACGGTCCTCTTTGGGAACCTCTGTCTGATTGATGTGGGCCACAAGCCTGCTCATCTCATTGCAGGAAATATCGCCGTCATCAGGAAGAAGAAGGACTTCGTGGATGCTGGATGGAAGGATGATGATATCCTTTTCCATGCTGTCCGCGAAGTTTTTCAGCACTTCGGGGTAAAGGATGCAGGCAGCCCCATTAATTCCGGATGTGTTGCTCAGGACATAGAAAGGAGCGGATGCGTCGGGGTCAGGAAGCCCATAATCCACTGGGTTCCCGTTAGAAGGCTGGGAAGCGGATTCCTGTTCCATGGCCTGGGAAAGGTCTTCGATGATCCGTGCCATGCTGGATATGACGGGAGGAAACAGCTTCGGCGTGTTGGCAAGGGCTGTTTCCTTCAGCTCTGCCAGGGAAATGTTCCAGATGTCCAGGTGTATATTGTGGATGGTGGCGGTCATGAGTCCGCTGTCATCCTCATGGAGGCACAGATAAAAGACCAGGGCCAGGTCCATCCAGGGAATATGGGGAATGTCCGTTAAAAGCGCCTGGTTAGAATCTGCATGAATCAGCCTGCAGGCAATATGGGGCCTGATTTCCTCGAAGCATGCAAGCCTGTCATAGTCCACATCAGGCGGCGTCTGGTTGGCCTGGTACAGGGCTATGAGTTCCGACACGATATCCGCCATGGGACGTCCGGCCTGATGCTGGAGATAGCAGGGATTCAGGTAAATGGCGGGTGCCACGTGGCCGCCGTCCTTGGCAATACACAGGCCATCCAGCATCAGGCCGTTGTTCTTGGGAACCCTGCGCAGCGTAAGGTCATATCCCTTTCCTAAAGCATGTTCCATGTGTTCTTTTACTTCATTGAGAAATGTTTCGTATTCCACGAAAATACCCCCTTGGTTTTTTATTTATGATAACTGTTATACAGTTCCATATCATCTGTAATGGGATTGTAAGGGGAGGTCCGGAAAAAAATAGACATGCCGCCTTAGAATACACAAGATAAAAATGAATATGAGAATGGAAAGATAGTATTCAAAAGAATTGCATTCAGCTTAATCCATACAGGGGATTTTGTCAAGAGTGGGGAGGGGGATTTTATGAATTATTTACATTTACCTTCCATAAATGAAATTGACGAAATGACGGGCGGCTGTTATACTCAAACCTGGAGCGGGATGTGGCGGTTCAGATATGTCCCGGAGTCAGATACTTTTTGGGATTGCGGGTAAAATCATGGGAAATGAAGAACATCTGCTGGCCAGGACCGCGTTGCTGGCCGGGGAAATCATGCTTGTAAGCGGTGCTGAGATAGCCAGGATTGAGGATACAATCCATCATATATTGGGCTGCTGTCCTGACAGGAAGGCGCAGACCATGGTGTTCAGCACGGGGATATTTGTGAGTCTGGAGGACAGCGGCGGTGAGGCCATCACCTTAGTGCGCCGGGTGAATGAGCGTTCCACTAACCTGGGAAGGATATATCTTGTCAATGAGGTATCCAGGAAACTCTGCAGTCAGGCCATGACCCCTTTGGTAGCATATGAGGAGCTGGAGGAAATCAGGGCAAGAAGCCAGTATAAAAAATGGCTCAAGGCGCTGAGCTATATGTTCATTGCATTTTTCTTCGGAATGGTGTTAAAGGGCAGCATGGTGGACTGTGTTGCGGCTGCGGTGACAGGCGGCGTGCTGGGATTTGTCGTATACATGGCTTCCAGAATCCGTCTGAATGACTTCTGCACCAATGTGCTGGGAGCCTTCTCACTGGGCACGGCGGCGCTGGCGCTGAACCGGTGGCTGTTCACTGGAAGCAGTACGGATATAGTCATCATCAGCGCGGTCATGCCCCTGGTGCCCGGCGTGATATTCACCACGGCGGTAAGGGATACGCTGAATGGGGATTACTCTTCCGGCGCCGCAAGGATGCTGGAAGCCATTGTGACGGCGCTGGCAGTGGCGGCAGGAGTGGGGGCCAGTATGGCGCTGTTCCACCAGCTGACAGGAGGCGGGACCGTATGGTAGGGGAAATGATGATGTGTGCACAGATGGGAATACAGAACATGGGAGTTCAGGCCGTGGAGGGACAGGCCTTGGGTGTACAGGCCCTGGGTGTACAGGTCATGGGAATACAGGGAGCTGGGATACCGGGAACCGCCATACAGGTGGCCGGAGCATTCATGGCAGTACTCAGTTTTGGTCTGGTACTGGACCTGCCGCAAAAGTATCTGGGGTGGTCCGGGATTACAGGAGGCGTCTGCTGGCTGGTGTACATTCTTGTGAAGGCAGGCAGCGGATCCCTGGTATTCGGGGCATTCATGTCCGGCCTGGCAGTGGCGCTGATGTCCCATGTCCTGGCCAGGATACTGAGGGCGCCGGTAACCGTAATCCTGATACCCGGCATATTGCCCCTGGTTCCGGGGACGTCCATTTATAACTGGGTATATCATATTATACGCAGCAGCCGGGAGCAGTCCATGTACTATCTTATTGAGACGATACAGATTGCCGGAGCCATTGCCATGGCTGTGTTTCTGATGGATTCCATGTTCAAGATGGTGGGGAACAGGAAGAAAGTGTAAAAAGGACTTGAAGTTTTTGGAGAAATATAGTATCATAATGGAGATGCGTCTGTAGCTCAGTGGATAGAGCAGTGGCCTCCGGAGCCGCGTGCGGAGGTTCGATTCCTCTCAGACGCATTTTTGATTGCGCAGATTATGGGTGTATGGGATTTTCATATCGGATATCATTTCATAAGATGATATAAAATGCCGCAGTGTGCCGGGATTCATTCCTGCATACTGCGGCATTTGGCATATAACGGCTGTCCGTTGTCGTGGGCCGGTCCGGTGGGAAGCGGGTACATGCCGTGCCGTTCACCTGTAATGATTCACAGCTGTGCCAGCTGGTTTTTATAGGTCAGGGACGGGGAATCCATGTAGGTCTGGATGCTGCAGAAATAATCCAGGGCCGCCTTGCGGCAGTTCTCAACATGGCTGCGCATCAGGCCGATTGCACGTTCCGTGTCCTTGTCCAGCAGGCAGTTGAGGATATCCAGGTGTTCCAGACGGGCGTCATGGATCTGTACCTGGTTCTGCTTGCTGGAAATGATGACACGGGTGTTCTCATCAAATATACGGTGCATCATATCGATGATATAGCGGTTGCCGCAGTGTTCGATGATGAACAGATGCATGGCAGTGTCCAGGCGGAAACCGTTCTGGATATCAGGGGCATCCCCTTCGAATTTGCCGCAGAAGGCCAGCAGCTCCTGGCGGGGAAGATGGGGCGCTGCCAGGCGCACGGCAATCGGCTCAATCTCAATTCTTGTCTGAAAAATCTGAAGCACATCGTTTAAAGATATATCTGTGACGTAAATCCCCTTTTTAGGCATGATCTTCACAAATCCTTCCATCTCCAGACGGCTGATGGCCTCACGCACAGGCGTACGGCTGGCACCCAGGTCAGCTGCCAGCTGTGCTTCGTTCAACAGGGTCCCGGGAGGATAGATACAGTTGACCAGACGCTCCTTTAATATACAATATGTGTGATTTTTTAAGTCCTTATTGGCGGTTTTTGACATAATAAAATCTCCTTGTAGTATACAACTGATTATAATTATAGGCTATGCAGATAAAAAAATCAATAAATAAGTTTAAAAACATACTATAAAATCAATGCTTTTATAAAGTATACAAAATATCTTCAAAAAAGTAATTGGATATATTGCATAAAAATAAAAGTCAAATTGTGTAGAAAGTGTATATTGAAAATGAAAAACGCATGTTGTATACTACAGACATGACTAATAAATGCAACGAGGTGGGAACGGAAAGAAAAACAACACCGCGTGGCAGGGCAACATTACAAGGCGGGGCAACACCGCTGGACAAAGCAACATCATTAAGGCAAAGCAACATCATTAAGGTAAAGCAACATCATTAAGGCAAAGCAACATCATAAGGCAAAGCAACATCAGAAAACAAAGCTACAGTAAGGAGAGTATGATATGAAGAAAAAATTATTAGCAGCAGCAATGATCGCAGCCATGTCAGTATTTATGTTAGCCGGTTGTTCCGGTGAGGGAGGAAGGCAGGAGCAGACGGCCCCGGCCACCACAGCCGCACCCCAGGGAAGCGATGCAGCGGCCCAGACTGAGAAGAAGAGCAATAAGATGGTGAAGGATCCTTATAAGGATGACATTAAGCTTGCATACGTTGCACACGATATCGGGACACCTGTAAACCAGGCATGGCTGGAAGGCATTGAGCGGGAGTGTGCTTACTATGACAATATAACGGTCCAGGGCTTTGACGCTAAGAGCAGTGCGGAAGAGCAGGTTAAAATCATGTCGGAAATCATTACACAGAAGTATGATGCAATCATCCTTCAGGCAAGCGATAACTCAGCCCTTGCAGCATCTGTAACAGAAGCAGAGGAAGCAGGAATCCCTGTCATCACCATCAATATGGACGTGGATTCAGTCCATTCAGCCCTTGTACAGATGGTGGACTACGACGCAGGCCGTCTGGCGGCAGAAGAGATTGCAAAGGAACTGGACGGGACAGGCAAGATTGTAATCATCCAGGGCCTTCCCGGAATCATCCGTACAGATAACCTGGAAAAAGGATTCCGTGATACAATCGGCCAGTATTCAGGCATTGAGATCATCGGTTCCCAGGCAGCCAACTTTGAGAAGGAAACAGCCATGAGTGTGATGAACAGCTTCATGCAGGCCAATGACAAGATTGACGGTGTATTTGCAATCAACGATGCCATGGCAGAGGGCGCTGCCCTTGCAGCTGAGTCAGCCAACCGTCTGGATGGAATGGTAATCTGGGGCGCTGACGGTGAGAAGGACGCTCTTGCAATGATTGAAAGCGGACAGCTGACAGGCACCATTTATACCAACTGCTGGGATGAAGGTTCCACTGCTGCCAAGGTCGCGCTTCTCATGATTGGTTCGGAATACAGCTATGACGTGCTGTCCAAGACCCCGGTCATCAACATGGAGCCGGTTGTGGTCACTAAAGATACGGTAGTCCAGATCCTTCCGGAGGACCGCTGGTAATAGAAACATTGGAAAAGGAAATGGCGGCAGGAGCGGCATTGGCAGCTCCTGCCCTTGGGAATTTCATGATACCAGGCTTGTGGAAAGACCTTGCCCCATATCGTGAAGTGCTTTCGCACAGGGCGCCCAAAAGCGGGACGCTGAGTACTCAATGCAAGGAGTTAATTTATGAAGCAGAATACAATCAGACGTTTTATTTCCCTGGCCATGCTGTTTGTGCTGGTGATTTTATTTTCTGCCACCAGTGACTATTTCCTGCAGGCAAAGAATATCATCTCCATTTTCAGGGATGCATCTGTCATCGGGATTATCGGGATTGGGGTTACATATGTGATCATCACAGGCGGAATCGAGCTTTCCACGGGTTCTGCCCTGGCCCTTGTGGGAATGGTCATGGCTAATATTTACCGTTATACCACGCTTCCTATATGGCTTATGCTGGCCGCGGGCATACTTGTGGGTCTGGTGGCTGGCTGGTTCAATGGTTTTATCATAACCAGGTTCAGCCTTCCCGAATTCATAGCCACCCTGTCCACCTTAAGTATATACAGGGCACTTACCTATGTGATTGCCATTAAGGAAAATGGGATTATTACCAGCCAGCCCATGAAGGATTACAGGTTTACCGTGTTTGGCGGGTCTGTGGGCGGTATTTATTATGTGACCATTGCATTTTTCGTGCTGGCTGTCATCGGGCAGCTCATCCTTAAAAAGACCAGGTTCGGCACGAACCTCTATGCAGTGGGTTCCAATAAAAAGGCGGCGGAGCTGTCCGGCATCCACACGGACAGGACCAGGATGGCTGCATTTGTCATTGTCGGTTTCTGCGTGGCAGTCGGCTCCATTTTCACCACATCCAGGCTTCAGAGCACCACGGCTGTTCTGGGTACCGGCCTGGAATTCAATGTGATTGCGGCGGTTGTGGTAGGCGGCTGCGCCTTGGACGGGGGCAGGGGCGATGTCATAGGAACCGTCATCGGCGCCCTGTTCATGTCAGTGCTGGACAACGGCATCTACAAATACCAGATTAACACTGCATATCAGCCCATTATCAAGGGCGTCATCATCATCCTTGTGGTTGTGTTTGACGCATGGTATAACAAGCGGATGGAGCAGGCATCCAAGAACAGGAAACGGCTTTGCGAGGAGGTGACGGCCTCATGACAGGAGGAACTATTTCAGGCGGGAACATTTCCGAAGAGAACATTTCCGAAGAGAACATATCCGGAGGGAGCATTTCCAGCGGGAACATTTCCGAAGAGAACATATCCGGCGGGAGCATTTCCGGAGGGAACATTCCAGAGGGGAACATTTCCAGGGAAACAATCCTTCAGGCGCTGGATATCGATAAGAGCTTTGGCGGTGTGCCGGTTTTAAAGCATGTGAACCTGGACATCAAAAAAGGCGAGGTCCATGCCCTTATGGGAGAGAATGGGGCGGGCAAATCCACCTTGATTAAGATCATAACAGGGGCGTATTCCAAGGACAGCGGACAGCTTAAATGGAAGGGGAATAATGTGGAAATCAACAGCAGGAGCGACTGCCAGGCACTGGGCATTTCCTGCGTGTATCAGGAGCTTTCCGTCATACCGGCCCTTACCGTTGCACAGAACGTGCTTATTGGCAAGGAGCCAAGGATTGGGAAGACGCATCTGATTGACCATAAGAAAATGAACGCAATGGTCCAGGAACTGATTGACCGTTATGAGTTTCCGCTCAATCCAATGGATTCCGTCAATGACCTGGGAATCGGACAGCGGCAGCTGGTGGAGATATTAAAGGGACTGTCCTCGGACGCAGACCTGCTTATCATGGATGAACCCACGGCGTCCTTAAGCGGCCGTGAGGCGGAAATCCTGTTTTCCATCATAGAAGCCCTGAGGGATAAGGGCGTCAGCATCATCTACATTTCCCACAGGCTGGAGGAGGTTTACCGTCTGGCTGACCGTCTTACCATACTGCGGGATGGGGAAAATGTGGTGGTCCTGGAGAAAGAGGAAATCAATCCGGTGGAAGTCATCCGTCTGATGATCGGCAAGGTGGTGGATGAGTCGGAAGGCTCGGTCAAGACCTTTCGGAAAACCGGCGGCGAGGCTGCATTGGAAGTCAGGGATTTAAGCAGCAGGGGAGTATTTGACAAAGTGAGCTTTCAGGTCCGCAGGGGAGAGATACTTGGTTTTGGCGGCCTGATTGGAGCGGGCAGGACAGAATTGGTCCGCTGTCTTTACGGCATAGATGGATACAGCAGCGGTGAGATTTATCTGGAAGGGGAGAAATATGTCCCCAGGGTGAAGAAGAGCATTAAGAGAGGGTTTGGATTCGTGCCTGAGGACAGAAGGAACCAGGGATTCATCCCGCTTCTGTCCATTAACAGGAACACGGCCCTGACCAACTATGACCTGATCCGCAAAAGCGGCGGGGCCATATCAAAGAAGGAAGAGCTTCAGATGTGCCTGAACGCCATTGAGGCGGTGGATATCCGTCCCAAGGACCCGGACAAGGCAGTGGGACTGTTATCAGGAGGCAACCAGCAGAAGGTTGTGCTGGGCAAATGGCTGATGCGGGACCTGAAGCTTCTGATTGTAGATGAGCCGACCGCCGGAATCGACGTGGGGGCCAAGGACGAAATCTACCATATCCTCCGGGAACTGGCTGACAGGGGTGTGATGGTCATCCTTGTATCCTCCGACCTTCAGGAGCTTCTGCGGGTTTCGGACAGGATACTTGTCATGCGCAAAGGCAGGATAGTAAAAGAATTTGCAGAGGGAACGGTAACCCAGGCTGATATACTGGCCGCGGCATCCGGGCTTCTGGGTTAAGGAGGGATGGATCATGAAACGGGAAGTCAGTTTAAAGAGATACAGTAAGATATTCATCCTTCTGGGATTCATGCTGGTGCTGACCATCATCGCGCCCCACAGTTTCCCCACCATTGCCAACCTGTCCAATGTGCTGTGGTCCGTATCCGTAATCGGCATCATGGTATCCGGCTCCATCTTTGCTATCCTGGTAGGCGGGATCGATCTTTCCGTGGGCTCCATGCTGGCCCTGACAGGAATCATCGTGGTGAGGATCATCCGGTTTTTCGATTATTCGGTCACAGGCGTCCTTTTAGGAATCCTGGCCGCCCTTTTGTGCGGCGTGCTTGTGGGCGTGGTGCACGGCATCATCATAACAAAATTCAAGGTGCCTGCATTCCTCATTACCTTTGCGACCCAGAGCATCATATCCGGGATTTCCATGATACTTACCAATAATAAAATCCTGGGATGCCTGGAACCGAAGGCATTTACCTATATCGGGATCGGCAAGCTGTTTGGACTGCCCGTGCCTGTCTTCATCATGGCGGCGGTTGCCCTTATAAGCTTCTATGTCCTTGATAAGACCCAGCTGGGCCGCTATGTCTATGCGGTGGGAGGCAACCCGGAGGCATCCAGGCTGTCCGGCATTTCCGATAACGGCATCACCATGATGGCCTATATCTTTTCCGGCCTGACAGCTGCCATCGGCGGCATTGTCCTTGCCTCCATGACCCAGCAGGCCATGGCCAGCACGGGCAGCGGATATGAGACAGAGGTAATCACCGCGGCGGTCATCGGCGGCGTCAGTCTGGCCGGCGGCGAAGGCACGGTGATGGGAGCCATATTCGGCGCTGTCCTGGTAGGGCTTCTGAATAATGGGATGAACCTGATGAATGTGCCGTCCACCCACCACGGCCTGGTAAAAGGCCTGGTAATCATCGTTGCGGTGGCAGTGGACATCATGGGACATCAGGAAAAGAAAAAAGGTTTATTCGCATCATTATTCCGCAAACAAGGAGGAGCTGTTCAATGAAAAAAATAGATTCACACCTGCATATAGCAAAAATCATAGCAGGATACTGCCGCAGAGGGGAACTACGGGCTGCGGGAAACGGCATGGCCCAGTGGGGCAACGGCGAGATTTTCCGCCTGCTGCCCGAAGGCTATGGGGATACCAGCTTTACCGCGGAAGCCGCCCTTGCAATCATGGACCATCATGAGGTGGAAAAGGCGGTCCTGATGCAGGGAAGCATGTATGGGTTCCAGAACCAGTACCACTATGAAATCATGAAAAAGTACCCGGACCGTTTCTGCCCGTCCTGCACCGTGGATCCCTTCATGACCAATTACCTGGATATCCTGTCCTTTCAGTTAAAAGAACAGGGATTCCGCCTGGTCAAATTCGAGGTAAGCTCCGGAGGCGGGCTCATGGGCTGTCACGACCCCTTTGACCTGGATTCCGGCCGCATGATGAAGATATATGAAATGATAGACCAGTGCAATGCCGTGGTGGCCCTTGATATAGGGGACCTGACGATGGCCAGTTACCAGCCGGAGAAACTGGCCCGTGTGGCAAAGGCATTTCCAAACATGAAAATGGTCCTGTGCCACCTCCTTGCCCCCACCAGAGGGGAAGAGGACCGTCTCTGGTCCGACCTGGAGCTGTTAAACCAGGATAATGTATGGTTTGACATCTCCTCCGTGCCCAAAATCTATGCCCCGGATACATATCCGTATCCTGATGTGAACACCCTGCTCCACCAGGCCGCATCCCGCCTTGGCATCCGAAAACTCCTGTGGGGGACCGATGCACCCTTTGCAGCCACCCAGGACAGCTACGGTCATCTGACCGATTACCTGACCTATGGCGGCTGGACGGAAGACGAGCTGAATGCCCTTTACTATAACAATGCCGCTTACGTATATTTCCGGCAGAAGGAGGCATGAAAATGGTCAGAGCAAAGGAATCCGTAATACAGACAACCAAACCGGCCCCATTTAACGGGACAGGTGAAATCTGTGTCAGGGACCTGTTAAACGGACCGGATGAAATGTATGGCAAAGGAAGGGTTTTCGCCCACACCACGGTCTATCCCGGTTCAGCCATCGGTTACCACGTCCACACCAACGAATCAGAGACTTACTACATACTGGAGGGCACCGCCAGATTCAATGACAACGGAACCGAACGCATCCTCCATCCCGGCGACGTAGCCTTTACCGGAAGCGGGGAAGGCCACTCAATTGAAGCCATGGAAGGCCCTGTGGAGATGATTGCCCTTATTTTATACAAAAAGGAACCATCCGAATAAAAATTTTTTTAAACTGAAAAAGCCCTTTTACTGAAAAGCTGCCGTATGCAACCGGAAATCCGCATATAACAGCTTTTTATTTTACCCCAAAGCCCATGCCGCTGCGCCCTGTATCCCGGGAACCGGCGTGCCGGACCTGATTGCCGATGTTCTTATCCCATTGCATTTTCCCACGCTTTTTGTTAGAATAAGACGAAGTGGTTATGATACCCAAATGATGCATATAGAAGCATGAGGACTGGAGGACTTATATATGAGACAGAACAGAAGACGGACACGCGGCAGAAGGTCTGACGCTGACAAGATAAAATACATCCGGATGGCGGCAATCCCCCTTGCGGTGGTGATTGTGCTGGTGATTATCATAATGGTCATGGATAAAAAGCCAGGTGACAAGGAGACGGCGGCCACGCCCGGAACAGGGGTATCCGCTGAGTCCGGCCCATCCGGCGGGGATATCAGTATTTCCGGCGACGGGACTGAAGCGCAGGACGCAGGTGTGGAACCGGACAACAGCCAGTATACCACGGATTTTTCCCATTATGAGCTTCAGAAGGACGCGGTTCCCCAGGTTAACCTGCTGATCAGCGAGTATTTCCAGGCCAAGATTGACCAGGATGCGGAAAAGTTATTTGAACTTTTCGGCAAGGCCGCGGATGAGAGCCTGGAGGCGCGCAGGGAAGAGCTGAAAAGCGAGGCTGTCTACATCGAGGATTATCAGGACATTGTATGCTATACCAAGCCGGGGCTGACAGCGGATTCCTATGTGGCCTATGTGACCTATGAGGTGAAGTTCAGGAGGGTGGATACCCTGGCGCCGGGACTTATGTGGTGCTATGTGCTGAAGGATGACAATGGCAATTACATCATCCGCGAAAATGTAGTGGGGGATGAAGCCGATTACGTGGCAAAGCAGAACCAGTCTGAGGATGTTCGCCTTTTATCCAAGCAGGTCAATGAGCGCCTGCGCCAGGCCATTGAATCGGATACCCTGCTTGCGGGGATTTACGGCGATTTGAGGAACGGGGCAGTGGTAAGCAGCTCAGAGGAGGACGGCCAGGACAGCATGGTATCCCTTGAGGATGACGGGGCCGGGACTTCGGGAGCCGGTGAAAGCGCTGCAGCGGGGAACAGTACGGATGCAGGGGATGGCGCCGGCCAGGACGGTAATGCCGCAGCTCCTTCAGACGCGGCATCCGGCCAGGACGGGGCGGACGCCGGCAGCGGGGAAAGCCAGATACCTGGCGCCGGCCAGGCAGATGCATCACAAGGACAGGATACGGCCCCGGAGACAACAGGTGGTTCTGAGGTAAAGATTGAATAAAGCTGGAGGAAGACAGGACATGGATGTAAAGGATTTTTATTTTGATTTACCGGAGGAACTGATTGCCCAGGACCCGCTTAAGGACCGCTCGTCCTCACGGCTGCTGGTACTGGACAAGGATACAGGGGAAGTGCAGCACAGGGTATTCCGGGATATTGTGGAGTATTTAAGGCCGGGGGACTGTCTGGTGATTAACGATACAAAGGTAATACCGGCCAGGCTTTTTGGCGTCAAGAAGGATACGGGGGCCAAGATTGAGGTCCTGCTTCTTAAGCGCAGGGAAAATGATATATGGGAAACGCTGGTCCGCCCGGGCAAGAAGTGCAGGCCGGGGACCGTCATAGAGTTTGGGGAAGGCCTGCTGAGCGGCACCGTGGTGGAGACGGTGGACGACGGCAACCGTCTGATCCGGTTCAGCTACAAGGGCATATTCGAGGAGATTTTAGACCAGCTGGGCCAGATGCCCCTTCCTCCTTATATCACACATGAGCTGAAGGACAAGAACCGCTACCAGACCGTGTATGCAAAGCATGAAGGCTCCGCGGCAGCCCCCACGGCCGGACTGCATTTTACCAATGAGCTTTTAAAACAGATTGAGGATATGGGGGTCAGGATTGCGCATGTGACGCTTCATGTGGGGCTTGGCACCTTCCGTCCGGTGAAGGTGGAAAATGTCCTGGACCACCACATGCATTCCGAGTTCTACGTGGTGGAAGAGTCCGAGGCCAAAAAGGTAAACGACACAAAGGCGGCCGGAGGGCGGGTCATCTGTGTGGGGACCACCAGCTGCCGCACCGTTGAGTCTGCTTCCACGGACGACGGTATCCTGCAGGCTAAAACAGGATGGACCGAGATATTCATCTATCCAGGATACCGGTTTAAGGTGCTGGACGCCCTCATAACCAATTTCCACCTTCCGGAGTCCACGCTGGTCATGCTGGTAAGCGCGCTTGCGGGAAGGGAGCATATCCTGGATGCGTATAAGGAAGCCGTGAAGGAGCGCTACCGTTTCTTCTCATTTGGGGACGCCATGTTCATTGCATCCCACCCAGCGGCCCAAAAGCGGTGAATGGACCATGGATATGGATGGCGCAGGGAAGACGGCATGGATGTAAACGGTAAAATGGATTTAAACAGTAAAACGGATGTGGAAAATAAAGAGGAAAAAAGAGAGGAACGTCTCAATAAATGGCTGAGCCAGATGGGAGTATGTTCCAGACGTGAGGCAGACCGCCTGATTGAGGCCGGGAAGGTGTGGGTGGACGGCAGTCCGGCTGCCATGGGCCAGAAGGTGAAGCCGGGGCAGAAGGTGGTATGCGACGGTGTCCCGGTCAATGGGGGCAGCGGCGCGGACAGCCGGAAGCCGAAGCCGGTGCTTCTTGTTGTGAATAAGCCAAGGGGAATTGTCTGTACCACTTCGGATAAGGACCGGGCAATGAATATCGTGGAATATCTGGATTATCCGGAGCGCATCTATCCGGTGGGAAGGCTGGATAAGGATTCAGAGGGCCTTCTGCTTATGACAAACCAGGGGGACCTGGTGAATAAAATCATGCGCAGTGGCAATGCTCATGAAAAGGAGTATATTGTCACGGTGGACCGTCCGCTGACAGACGATGCCATGGACAGGATGGCAAAGGGGATTTATCTCAGGGAACTGGAAACAGTGACACGGCCCTGTAAGGTGAAACGGGTGGATGGGAAAACATTTTCCATCATCCTGACCCAGGGGCTGAACCGTCAGATACGCCGTATGTGCGAAGCCTGCTGCTGCCATGTGGAGCGCCTTGTGCGGGTGCGCATCATGAATATACGGCTGGACGGCCTGGAGACAGGGGCGTCAAGGGAAGTGGGCCAGGAGGAATACCGGGAGCTTATAAGGCTTTTAAGGGACTCCAGCAGCCTGCCGGGAGGGCGCGGGCGCGCCGTTCCCCATAAGGCCAGGACAGTAAAAGATTGATCAGGAGAACAGAATGGAAGACAGGATTCAGAGAATGAAAGAGTTGGTTTCCACCCTGAGACAGGCAGGAAAGGCTTATTATCAGGAAAGCCGGGAAATCATGAGCAATTTTGAATATGACAGGCTTTACGATGAACTTTGTTCCCTGGAAAAAGAGACAGGAATCATCATGTCAGGAAGCCCCACCCAGAGGGTGGGATACGAGGTGTTAAGCGAGCTGCCCAAGGAGACCCATGAGTCCCCCATGCTTTCCCTTGACAAGACAAAGAGCGTGGAGGACCTTCAGTCGTGGCTGGGGGATCAGAAGGGACTTCTGTCCTGGAAAATGGATGGGCTGACCATTGTGCTTACCTATGAAGGCGGCAGGCTTACAAAGGCGGTTACAAGGGGAAATGGGGAGATTGGCGAGGTCATCACCCCCAATGCCCGGGTGTTTGCCAACGTACCTCTTAATATTTCCTACGAGGGACAGCTGATCCTCAGGGGAGAGGCAGTCATTACCTATTCGGATTTTAAGAGGATTAACGAAGAAATCGAGGACGTGGACGCCAAGTATAAGAATCCGCGTAATCTCTGCAGCGGTTCGGTGCGCCAGCTGAACAGCCAGATAACGGCTGAGAGGAACGTGCATTTTGAGGCATTTGCCCTGGTAAGGGCTGATGGCGTGGATTTTGGGAATTCCAGGAAGCGCCAGTTTGAATGGCTGAGGGAGCAGGGCTTTGAAGTGGTACACTACGAAGAAGTGACGGCGGAAAGCCTGCCTGAGGCGGTCAATGGATTTGCAGAGGCAGTGGAGGGCAATGACGTGCCTTCCGACGGGCTGGTGCTCACCTTTGACGATATCGCATACGGGGAAGCCCTGGGAAGGACAGCCAAGTTCCCCCGCAACTCCATTGCATTTAAGTGGCAGGATGAAATCAGGGAGACAAGGCTGGATTACATTGAGTGGAGCGCGTCAAGGACCGGCCTGATCAACCCGGTTGCCGTGTTTGACCCGGTGGAGCTGGAGGGCACCACGGTGAGCAGGGCCAGTGTCCATAACCTGAGTATCATGGAAGCACTGGACCTGGGCCAGGGCGATACCATTACGGTGTACAAGGCCAACATGATCATCCCCCAGATTGCGGATAACCTGACGCGCAGCGGGGTCAGGGATATACCAAAAGAATGTCCTGTGTGCGGCGGCGAGACCCAGATAAAGCAGATGAATGATGTGAAAAGCCTGTACTGCACCAACCCGGACTGTCAGGCTAAGAAGATAAAAAGCTTCACCCTGTTCGTGAGCCGTGATGCCCTTAATATTGACGGGCTGTCCGAAGCCACCCTGGAGAAGTTCATAGGCGCGGGCTTTATCCATGAGTATGCGGATATTTTCCATCTGGAGGAGCATAAGGATGCAATTGTGGAGATGGAAGGCTTTGGACAGAAATCCTATGACAACCTGATTGCATCCATTAAGACCGCAAGCAATACAACCCTGCCAAGGATGGTGTATGGTCTGGGAATCGCGGGAATCGGCCTTGCCAATGCCAAGATGCTCTGCAGGGAGTTTAAATCTGATTTTGAGAAAATGCGCCATGCCCAAGCAGACGAGCTGGTTGCCGTGGATGGAATCGGCGGCGTCCTGGCCCAGGCATGGATGGATTATTTTGCATCTGAGAAGAATAACCTGGCAGTGGACCATCTGTTAAAGGAGCTTACCATTGAGGCGGAGCAGGTGGAGACAATGGATGCCATATTTGAAGGCATGACATTTGTGATTACCGGTTCCGTGGAGCATTTTGCAAACCGCAAGGAGCTGCAGGAGGTTATCGAGAGCAGGGGCGGCAAGGCCACCGGCTCCGTCACTGCCAAGACAACGTATCTGATTAATAATGACGTGGCCTCCAATTCATCAAAGAATAAAAAAGCAAAGGACCTGGGGGTCCCAATCATATCAGAAGAGGAGTTCCTGCGAATGTTGTAGCACAGTTTCCGCCGGCAGGCCCTGGGGGATGTCTGGATGCCGCTATCCGGAACGTTTAAAGGCTGCCGGTGAAGCTGTGCTGATTGTGCATAAACCACACAACACACAACATTTGAAGGGAGAGAATGATATGCCGATTAAAGTACAAAAAGAACTTCCAGCCAGGACCATCCTGGAGTCAGAGAATATATTCATCATGGACGAGGACCGGGCCATGCGCCAGGATATCAGGCCTTTGGAGATATTAATCCTGAACCTGATGCCGTTAAAAGAGGAAACGGAGACCCAGCTTCTGCGCGCCCTTTCCAACACGCCCCTTCAGGTGGACTGCACCTTTCTCATGCTGTCCACCCATGTGTCCAAGAACACCTCGGCCAGCCATCTGAATAAGTTTTACATAACCTATGACGATATACGGAAGAAAAAGTTCGACGGCATGATTATCACAGGCGCGCCGGTGGAGAACCTGGAGTTCGAAGAGGTGAATTACTGGCCCGAGCTTTCAAAAATCATGGAGTGGAGCAAGACCCATGTGACCTCCACCATACATATCTGCTGGGGAGCCCAGGCCGGCCTGTACTATCATTATGGAATCCGGAAATATCCCATAGAGAAGAAACTGTCTGGCATCTACAACCACAAAGTGCTGGACAGGAAGGTGCCGCTGGTGCGCAGCCTCAATGATTATTTCCTGGCGCCCCATTCCAGATATACGGAAGTGCGCAAAAGCGATATCTTAAAGCACCCGGAGCTGATGATACTGGCAGAATCAGAGGAGGCCGGCGTATTCCTGGTGATGAGCCGCGACGGCAGCCAGGTCTTTGTACAGGGGCACCCGGAGTATGACAGGATGACCCTGAACAACGAATACCACAGGGATCTGAATAAGGGCCTGAATCCTGAAGTGCCCTGTAATTACTATGAGCATAATGACCCGTTCTCAGTACCGGCCCTGACCTGGAGGAATACATCCAATACGCTGTATACGAATTGGCTGAACTATTATGTGTATCAGACCACGCCTTATGTGCTGGATGAGGAAGAGGAAGAAACTTTGTAATATAGATATCTGAATAGGTCCATGAGTATGCAGCCGGAGTGCATATTCACGGGCCTTTTTATTTCCTGTAAACCCTGAAAATCCATTGTATAATAATCATCAGGAACTGTTTATCTATGGGTAAATTACCTGAAAAGCCGGCCGGTTAAAATAAGGTCAATATGGAAGTGAGAAATTTGCATGATTTGGATGTTTGCATCTTAAATTAGTAACCTGTAATCAAATAAATATTCCCCTCCCTGAGGTACACCTCATGGTAATTCGTCCTGCTAACGGGTAAAATTCCCATATAATTGTCGAAATGTAGGAGGACATCTTTATGAATGAGAATAAGCTTGTGTTTCAGGATTTTCTTAGAAGCCAAATTCATTCGTATCGTAGCGTTCATGCTTTTTCCCAAGAACATATGGCAGAAGCCCTGCGTATCTCGCCAAGGTCCTATATTGACCAGGAGCATGGGCGATATGGCTTTTCAGCAATGACGTTGGTATACTATATTTTCCTGCTGAATGATGAAGAAATCCTTACTTTCATCAGGGAACTGAGGTATCTGATGGGGAGGAGGAAAGAAGATGTTGCATAAAGCCATATTTGATTCTGCACAAATACATAAGTTGTTGACACTACTTGGGGCAGACCTGCATTATATCGGTTTCCGGTATACGGAATACGCCCTTTTGTTAATGGAAGAAGATGAGCAGTGTATCCACTCCGTCACAAAATGTCTGTATCCTGAAATCGCCAGACGCTATCAGACTTCATGCCACGCAGTGGAACGGAATATAAGGACGCTGTCGCAGGTGGCCTGGAAATCCGAACCAGGACTCCTTCAGAAAATGGCGGGCCATACACTTGAGAAAAGACCAACATCAAGCCAATTTCTTGCAATCCTTTTTGCATGTCTTACTAATATGGATCCTGCTTCTCACGAATAACCCTTCATATTAAAAATCAGCGACTTATGTAAAAAATATCCGGAGCCGGGAGTAAAAAACGGTTCCGGATATTCTTATGTCATGGAACCGGCGCTGTACAAGACCAGGCATATAAGCATTCCGGGCCATTTGACAGAAAATATATTAATAAGATTGTAAGTATTGTTAAATTGAATAGATGCAATAAATTTATTATAATAAATGTATGTATCTGGAAATAATTTATATTTACGCAGAGAGGGGATTGTTATGAACAAACGAAAAGCGTTATGTCTGCTGATGGCTGCTGCGATGACGGTCAGTACCGCGTTTACTGCATATGCAGCCGACACAAAAATTGATAAGGTAAGGCTGGAGTTTTCGTATGGCGAGGCGCCTAAAAGCGGAGATGACATAGGCGACA
Source organism: Enterocloster sp. OA13 (assembly GCF_022440595.1). Lineage (NCBI taxonomy): Bacteria > Bacillati > Bacillota > Clostridia > Lachnospirales > Lachnospiraceae > Enterocloster > Enterocloster sp. OA13. The sequence continues at coordinate 1,469,619 of NZ_JAKNTF010000001.1, forward strand.
TTACTGTAAGGGCAAAAGACAGTGAATACTATGTGGAGTCTGCGGAGTATACCAACTCGGATGATCAGGACACATGGACGGTTGGCGATGTGCCGGAGGTGAAGATTGAGCTTTCTGCAAAGGACGGTTACCGTTTTTCCTATACAAGCAAGAGCCATTTTACACTGAGCGGGTGCAATGCTACGTTTAAAAGGGCAAAAGTCTATGACAGCGGGTCCTACATAGAGATATATGCGGAACTGAAACGTATTGGCGGCAAGCTGGAAGGTACGTCCAACCTTGAATGGGAGGATACCGTGGCTGTGTGGGACGAGATTGAGGGGGCCAAAAGCTATGATGTGAAGCTGCTCCGTGACGAAAAGACAGTGACAACCGTCAGCACCACCGGGACATCTTATGATTTTGCAGGCTATTTTAACCGGGAAGGCGATTATACCTTCCGCGTAAGGGCTATTGCAACCTACAACAGCAAGACAGGGGAATGGTCAGATGATTCCGACACACTGTCCATTGACGAGGATGAGATTGCCAATTACGGCGGCAGTGGACACTGGGTCCAGGATGGCAATGGCTGGTGGTATTCCTATGATACAGGCGGTTATCCTTCCTCATGCTGGAAGCAGATTAACGGTGCATGGTACCATTTCAACAGTTCCGGGTACATGCAGACAGGCTGGCTGAGACTGGACGGCCAATGGTTCTATCTGGCAGACAGCGGGGCCATGCTGACCGGATGGCAGGCCATTAACGGAAAGTGGTATTATCTTGGCACAGATGGCGTGATGTATGAGGATACATGGACACCTGACGGATTCTATGTGAATGGTTCCGGCGTTTGGGTGCAGTAATAATAATGACAGTCCAAAAAAATCCATATAAATCAAGGGTTCTGCCGATTGTGATTTAGTCCTGCTACTTTATTGGTTAATTGAGATAGCCAAAGAAAGAGAGGACGGCGCCGTTACCATCTGGATACTGTCTATTATCAAGTGAATAACCAAATCCGTACCGGGAGTCTGTCCAGGTATGGTTTAACAAGAGGAAAAGGACTAGATCTAGCAAAATTTATTTGTTAGGTTTAGTCCTTTTTACATTTTAGGAAGAGGAGGGTAGCGCTGTCTTAAATGTCCTGAAAAAGGTTGTTCTTTGTATGAGAAGACCAATGATTGTTGTTTCTTTATCATCATGGACACAAAGGGCATGTCCGGCAAAGGGCTGTCCTACATAGAGTTCTCCTTCACTGATGGTGATACGGTTGTCATACTTATAACTGATAGAATCATATTCACCTTGATAGGTGAAGTTGAAATAAAAAAGTCATGCCGATGGAAAAGTTCCTGGCGTCCTCCGCTTTGATGGACACAGATTAGGATTTCTTCATCTGGCGGACCTGGCCGGCAAAACATTTTTTCTGATTGGCTTCCAACTGGAAAATTGTGATATGTCCAATCTAATGTCAAAAATTGTTCCCGAAGCTGTATGATGGACGCGCACAATATGACAGGATAAGGGATGGGGCGGGGAGGCACGGAAGGGGGGAGCATTGCTGCTATTTGAACGTATGGTAAAGTTGCCGCCAAGGATATTCATACCGTAGAGGCTGCAACAAATTTTGGATTTGCTACCAGGGAATGTGAACTTATAGGTAACCACATATATACCAAAATGGTATATATGTGGTACAAAAGGTTGGCTGATCAACTGATTATTAGTATTTTGACTGATAAAAAGCCCCTAATCGGTTTCTGCTCCGACATTCAGCTTTTTGACGGATTCTCGTTGAACAAGCTGTGTCCCAATCCGGATTTTAATGGAACGCCCGATTACGCTTCCTTTGTGCCGCTCAATCAACGACAGGAGACAGTCCACGGCCTCGGTTCCGAATGAATGCCGCGGAACGTTGATGGTTGTAAGACGAGGGGCAGATATTTGGCAGGCAGGGCGGTCATTGAAACCGATGATGGATATGTCTTCCGGTACCCGTATCCCCTTTTCTGATAACGCACGCATGACACCGATGGCCATGGTATCATCGTCTGCGACAAAGGCAGTGGGCAGGGATGGGGATGTCTGGAGGTATATCTTAAAATCCTGGTAACTTCCTTCTTCTGTATATCTGACTTTATAGTGATATTCTGGATGTAACTGGATGCCCAGACATTCCATGGCATCTTTGTAACAGTGTTCCCTTTCTCCAAAACTACTGATATGAACCTGACTTTGCAGATATCCTATGTGTCTATGTCCCATCTGATACAGATAATTGACAGCTTGGTAAGCTCCCATGGCGTTATTAATGGATACCGCATTTATATTTTGGTTTGTAAAGTCATTATCCATTGAAATATAGGGCTGTTTTAGTTTCTTAAAACAGGCAATATCATCATCCAGCATTTCTGTTGCAAAAATAATGAATCCTTTGGCATTCATTTGGTTTAGATTATCTATCTGTTCATCTATCGGATTTTTCCTGTCTACAGTGGTCAAGAGAATATGATAACCATGTTTACGGGCATGGTTTTCGATGCTTTCTGTCATGAGCAGAAAGAATGGGTGCTGGTCCAGGATCAGTCCATGCCGCCGGTATATGACAAAGCATATGTTATCATTTTGACATGGTGGATTTGGATACGGCTTTATTAAATTAGAATACCCCAGTTGGCCTAATTGCTGAACTATGCGCTCGCGTGTGGCCGAAGAGACTCCCGGCTTGTGGTTTAATATAAGTGATAAAGAGGCTGGTGATATATTTAATTGGTGGGCGAGTTCTCTGTTTGTCATAATGACTCCTGTTTGATGTATTGAAATAGATGATTTCCTGTTAACATTATTATAAAATGGTTTATAAATAAAGTCAATGATATTTAATAAATGGTTTATGCCTAGTGCTTGTGGTTAGATTTGTGAAATATGATAACAACGTTAAGAAAATGACAAATGTAGGGGGAGTTATTGTGCAACATGTATGAAAAAGCAATAAATAATTATGAAATATATCAATTTACAAAACAAAAATCTACCAATATAATTAAATCATTCAATAAACGGTTTATAAAATTACAAGGAGGAAACATAATGATTCAATATGAAAAAGCCACAGGGGAATTTAAGCTAAATGGAAAAACCGCAATTGTCACAGGTGGTGCCGGAGGTATTGGAGAAGCGACAGCTAGAATGTATGCAGCAAAAGGCGCCGATTTGGTTCTGGTTGATATTAAGGATACGGTAAGTGACGTGGCTTCCGCTATTGCTAAGGAATACAATACCAGAGCTATTGGAATCCGGTGTGACCTGACGAAAGAAGGGGACATTGAGCAGGTGGTGACCAAGGCTGTGGATACCTTTGGCGAAATTAATATTCTGGCGAATGTAGCGGGACGTGTGGATTTGGATAATGCGGAGGATATTGATTTTACATTGGTAGAGAATCAGATGAATGTGAATGCATTCAGCGTATTCCGCCTGACCCAGAAGGTTGGAAGGGTAATGATACAGCAGAAAAAAGGCGGAAAGATTGTTTGCGTAACATCACAGGCTGACTTTATTGCAATTGATAAGCATGTAGGATATACCATGAGCAAGGCGGCTCTGGTAGGGATGATAAAGGTACTGGCGCTTGAATGGGCTGAATTCGGCATTAATGTTAATGGGGTGGCGCCCACGGTAGTTCGTACTTATATGGGGGACCGCGCATGGCAGGGAAAAGTAAAGGACGATATGATTGAGGCGATTCCAGCCCACCGTTTTGCAGAGGTGGATGAGATAGCGGCAGCTATCCTGTTTTTATCATGCAGCGAGTCAAATATGATTACCGGAGAGGATTTGGTAGTTGATGGCGGCTTTACAATCCGATGAATGGGGAGGATGTTTATGGAGTGCCTGCAGAAAAAAGCGTATGAAATCCGTAGGGACGTAATTGAAATGGTACATAATTCATCTGCTGGTCATGTCGGAGGTGATTTAAGTGTGGTGGACATCCTGACAGTACTGTATTTCAAGGTTATGAATGTGTCTCCAGAGAAGCAGCATTGTACTGACAGGGACCGCTTCATACTGAGCAAGGGGCACTGTGCAGATGCTTTGTACTGTGTCTTGGGAGAGAAAGGCTTTTTTGATAAAGATGAAGCAATAAGATTATTCAGTACTTACGGATCCAGATATATTGGCCACCCCAATATTGAGATTCCGGGAATAGAGATTAATTCCGGTTCTTTGGGGCATGGGATATCGGCTGGTGTGGGAATGGCTCTGGCAGCTAAAATGGATGGAAAGACATATCGTACCTATGTGGTTGTGGGAGATGGGGAAATGGCGGAAGGCTCTAATTATGAAGGGATGATGGCAGCCGGCCATTATAAGCTGGACAATCTATGTGTAACAATCGACCTGAACCGGCTCCAGATCAGCGGCGCTACATCAGAAGTGATGTGCAGTGATAGTTTATCGGAGAAGTTCAAAGCCTTTGGATTCCATGTGATTGATGTTTGGGATGGAAATGACTGCGGACAGCTGGTGAAGGCTTATGATGAGGCGGCTGCATATAAGGGGAGGCCCACGGCGGTCATAGCCCATACCGTGAAAGGAAAGGGTATTTCCTTTATGGAGAATGAAGCCTCCTGGCACCATGGCGTAATGAGTGAGGAACAGTATTCCAGAGCGGTAAAAGAGTTGGAAGAGGTGATGGCATGAACAAAATAACAAACAGACAGGCCATCTGTGATACATTGATGGAAGCGGCAAAGACGGATAAGGATATTGTTGTCCTATGCTCCGATTCAAGAGGCTCAGCGTCAATGACCCCTTTTTTTGAACAATATCCCGGTCAGTGTGTGGAGGTTGGCATCGCAGAGCAGAATCTTGTCACCATTGCAGCGGGGCTGGCCTCCTGTGGAAAGAAAGCATTTGCAGTGTCACCAGCCAGTTTTATTTCTACCAGAAGCTATGAACAGGCAAAGGTTGATGTGGCTTACTCAGGGACCGATGTTACCCTTGTGGGAATCAGCGGAGGGATTAGCTATGGGGCTTTAGGCATGACCCACCATTCCTGCCAGGATATAGCGGCATTTTCTGCATTGCCGGGGATGAGGGTATATTTACCAAGCGACCGCTTTCAGACATCAGAGCTTGTGAAAGCATTATTGCAGGACCGGAAACCGGCATATATAAGGGTGAGCCGCTCTGCAACGGAGGATATTTATGACAGCTCAATGGAATTTGAGATAGATAAGGCAAATGTTCTGAAAGAAGGGGAGGATGTACTGATTGTTGCGTGCGGGGATATGGTTCCGAATGCACTGTGTGCTGCCAGCCAGCTTGAAGAACAGGGGATTCGCGCAGGAGTGATTGATATGTACTGCCTTAAACCTTTTGACAAAGATACGTTTTTAAAGTATGCACATACGACCCGCCTGGTGGTTACTGTTGAGGAACATTCCCCCTATGGCGGGCTTGGAAGTATTACGGCAATGGTTTTGGCGGAATGTTGTCCAATGCGCATGCTCCGGATTGCATTGCCAGATGGCCATATCATAGCAGGAACAAATCAGGAAGTATTTGTACATTATGGAATGGATGGGGCAGGGATTGCAAAACGGATTCAATCGGCATTGACAGAGGGGTAGGGGTATGAAATATGTTTTAGGGATAGACCAAAGTACGCAGGGGACCAAAGCCATTCTGTTTGATGAAAATGGCCGTCTGGTGGAACGGATTGATTGCAGGCATAAACAATGGATTGACGAGAACGGCTGGGTATCACATGATATGGATGAAATATATGGAAATGTGATACACGCTGTACGGGAAGTGGTCCTGAGGACGGGCATACAGAAAGGCGATATAGCTGCTGTGGGAATCAGTAACCAAAGGGAAACCACGGCTGCATGGCACAGGGATGGGACACCTATAGGCATGGCGGTTGTATGGCAGTGTTCCAGGGGGAAAGAGATTACGGATGAACTGACAGAATATGCCCGGGAAATTAAGGCCAGGACGGGACTTCCGCTGTCGCCGTACTTTCCGGCAGCTAAGATGGCATGGCTTATACGGCATGTCATTAAAGAAGGCGGGTACTTAATGGGGACAATGGATAGCTGGCTGGTATATCGGTTGACAGGCGGACGGTCATTCAAGACAGATTATTCTAATGCTTCCAGGACACAGCTTTTTAATCTTCATAATCTGAGATGGGATGAAGACATCTGCAGCATATTTGGGGTTCCTGTGGAGGTACTGCCGGAAGTTGTTGATAGCAATTCTGTGTTTGGATATACGGATTTTGAGGGCTTTCTCGACAGCCCTGTTCCAATACACTGCGTTCTTGGCGATTCCCACGGGGCGCTGTTTGGACAGGGATGCCATGGAACCGGGATGATTAAAACTACGTATGGCACAGGGTCCTCTATTATGATGAATATCGGAAAGGAATTTAAAGCCAGTACATGCGGTCTGGCCACCTCACTTGCATGGTCCATTGATGGGGAAGTGGCGTATGTATTGGAAGGAAATATCAATTATACCGGTGCCGTAATTACTTGGCTTCAGGATGATTTGAAAATGATTGTCTCAATTAAGGAGATAGAGGAGGCGATAGAGAAAGCGGGGGATGCGGACACCACGGTACTTGTACCTGCGTTCTCAGGACTGTCCGCTCCATATTGGAATGACCGTGCAAAGGCGGTTTTATATGGTATGACAAGGACAACCGGAAGGAATGAAATAATCAAAGCGGCAGTTGAGAGCATTGCGTTCCAAATTAATGATGTGTTGGATGCCATGGAGAAAGATAGCGGTATTATAATCCGGGAACTGCGTGCGGATGGAGGGGCAACCAGGAATAAGTATCTTATGCAGTTTCAAAGTGATATTGGAAGCATTGATGTGAGTATCCCTGCCCAGGAGGAACTGTCTGCGATTGGTGTGGCATATCTTGCAGGCATCAGTCAGGGGATTTACCAAAAAGAAGATGTTTTTGCGGAAAGGATGCGGATGCATTACCGCCCCAGTATGTCAGCGGCAGACAGGGAAAAGAAATACACTTTGTGGAGGGAAGCTATTGGTTTGGTTTCATCTGTGTAGAAAGGCGCTGGCTTTCATAAAGCCATACCGGCCCTGCCTTATGTGGGCCGGTATCATACCAATGAGCGGACGGATGCGCGTGTTACAAGCTCCGTGCCAATCCGGTATTTATAAGAGGGGATGGCATCACACTCTCCGCGGTCATGCTCGATGCGGCTGACCAGGAGGTCGATGGCCATAGCGCTGAAAGAATATCTGGGAACGCGTATGGAAGATAGGGGAGGGGAAGACACGGAGCATACGGGACGGTCATTATATCCTATAAGGGATACATCTCCTGGTACTGATATGCCCGCTTCAAACATGGCTTTCATGGCACCGGCAGCAATTGTGTCATCATCTGTAAAAAAGGCGGTAGGCAACTCCCTGCCCGTGCTGATGATGTGTTTGAAATCCCGGTAGCTTCCCTCCTCTGAGTAATCGAGACGGAATATGTAGTCTGAATTTAGCTTTAACCCAAATTGTTTCAACGCATTGGAAAATCCTGTCTCACGTTCGCCAAAACTGTTGATATAGATACAGCTTTGGAGATAACCGATTTTGGTGTGGCCCATGGAAACAAGATGTTCAACAGCCTGAAATGTGCCTAACGTATTATTGATGGCCACTGAATCAAGGTTTTTAAAGGGGAAGTCATTATCCAGGATGACATATGGAAAATTCAATTCAGAGAATACACTGATATCATCTTCTAACATCTCTGTTGCAAAAATGACGGCCCCCCTGCAGTCCATGGAATTTAACATACGCATCTGAGGTTTCAATGGATTGCGTTTATCAATGGAATTAAACAGGATGTTGTAACCATATTTGTGGGCACAGCTTTCGATGCTTTCCATTATTAAAAGAAAAAAAGGTGAGGAGTCTAAAATCCCGCCATGGCGTTTATAAACGACAAAACATATATTGTCACTGGCGGGAGGGGATATTTCTTTTTTTATCAAATCTGAATAACCCAGCTGATGTAGTTTTTCCAGTACATTTGCCCGGGTTGAAGTGGAGATACCAGGTTTGTTGTTGATGATTAGCGAAAGTGTGGCAGGAGAAATGTCCAATAGCTTTGCAATTTCACGGTTAGTCATAAGTCCACCTCGTGTCGATACATTTTTCTTCTATCCATTATAAATCTAAACATGTTGAATGTCTATGTGATTTATATAAAATGTTGATGATAAAAAGATTTCATTTAACAGATTAAAAAACGAATTGAACGTTTATAAAAGAAAATGAGTAAAACATAGTAGAAATGGTAATCTATTTTTGAGTTAATGTGAGTATTATACAAAAATAATAAACTAGGTTCGTATAAATGTTATAATTCACAAAGGAAATGTTTAGATATATAATCTAAATATAAATAAAAATTTATAAACGGAGGGGGAGGATTTAGAAAAATAATATTATTTAATGGAAACTAACAAATAATAATTTATTAAAATTGGGGGATTTATACATGAAAAGAAGAATTGCATTATTACTTGCAGTAAGTATGGCGTTTAGTACATTTACAATAGGATGTGCCTCACAGGAAACACCTATAACTGAAAATAGTGTTGGAGATACAGGAACTGAGAGTGTTTCTGAAAGCGATGTTGCATCTCCTGCTGAAGAAGAAACATTGGTGGATCAACTGGTGCGTGAATGCTCTGGTCTGTCAGGGATGGATGCCTATGACTTTTTTACCACCCTGTCAGATAGGGGGTTATCCCAAGGAGAGATTATTGACTTTTTTGTCAAACTTCCTGTCTCCCAGGCAAATAAGGAAGTCTATGATTTATATATAAACGATGCGCTGGATGTTTATGCGGAGAGCGCACCGGAAGGAACCGTATACGGAAACTATAGTTGGGCCCTTGGGGATGGCACTGAAATCACAGGGCCGTATTCAGGGAATACCAATTTAAAGATGGCATATACGGATTACATGCCTGTGGATGAGGGACCAATTGGAGATCCTGATAAGAATTATAAGGTTGGGGTTGTTGCTATCAGCGCAATTGATTCATGGATGGGAAACCTTTATGATTCCATACAGTATGAAGCGGACAGGCATGAAAACCTGGAACTTGTATGGATGGATTACGGCCTTGATTCTGACGGCTGTTCGGACGCCATTGACATGTTGATTGCACAGAATGTGGATGCAATATTATTATGGCCAAGGACTGAGGCGGCAACTGCAGCACCGGCCCAAAAGGCGGTGGAGGCAGGTATACCTGTAATTACGGTTGACAGGTTGTGCGGATATCCGGAGATTGATGGTGTGATCAGCGGAAACTTTCCTGCCAATGGTGCGCAGTGCGGTGCATACCTTGTGTGGAAACTGGCACAGGAATCAGGTGGCGGGTCCGTTGCTGGAAATATCGTACTGTTGAGAAAGGCAGCCGGGGTTACGGCAGATACCCTGAGATGCGGCTATTTCCTGAAGGTTATTTCATATTTCCCGGATATACATATTCTTGAGTCTTATTATGACAATGATGATACGGAGCAGTCACTGATAAATGCGCAGAATGCGTTACAGCTGTTCGATGATATTGATGCATTCTTCTGTGAGGGCCTTACCCAGACACCGGTGGCAATTGAGGCAGTTAACAGTGCCGGCCGCTGGGAGAGCCGGGAAGACGGTAAGAAAATCATTATGCTTACGATTGATGATACGAAGGAGTCCTTCAATTTCCTTGACCAGGGTATGGTGGAGGTCAATTGCCCGTATACACCACTTATTGGCGATATCGGTATCCGCTATATCATAAAGATGCTTGAAGGGGAGGCTCTTCCAAAGGATATTGCGATTCCTAATATCCCAATGGTTACGCCGGAGGGAGAGGTGGTATTCGGGCTTAAGACAATGACTACGAAGGACTGGTACCAGTATGCGTCAGGCCCTGACTATGTAGCGAAATAGCCGATGCTTTGCTGTAATTAAAAGGAGAGGATTTCTGCCGTGATAAGAAAAGAAGGACAACTTAGAAAGACGATACAAAATTTAACAGAGAAAACCCAGGGACTTTTCATCTCCATATTAATTCTGGCGGTGCTGTTAATCATAGCTGCCTGTTTTATACCCAGGGTATACCAGTTAAAAAACCTTGAGAACTTGTTGAGGACATATGCCCCTGGCGGAATTGCCGCAGTGGGCCTGAGCCTTGTGATTTTGACAGGGGAGATTGATGTTTCGGTGGGGGCTATCATGACTCTCTCCATGGCGGTTGCAGCAAAGATATATGATTTGAATGAACCGGCGGCCATTGCAGCAATATGCGGTACTGGTATTGCTGCCGGCTTCCTGAATGGATATCTGATTACCAGGACCAGGGTCCCGTCTTTGATGCTTACCATAGGAACAACGTCTGTATTTAACGGACTGGCTGCTATATTGGTCAGGGCACAGAAAAAGTACATTACAGATTTATATCAAATAACGCTTTCCCTTGCAAAAGGAAGCATATTCGGAATTCCCATCCCCTTGCTGGTCTGTGTGATATTAGCTCTTGCATTCGAGTTTGTACTAAGAAAAAGTGCATTTGGCAAACAGATTTATTATACCGGGGCCAATAAACGTGCTTCCTGGATGAGTGGGGTGGACATTGGGAAGGTAAAGATTATCTGTTTTACTGCAAGTGGTCTTTGCGCAGCCATAGCGGCCCTTCTTATGGCAGGACAGCTGGGAAGTTCCACGGTACAATTGGGCAACGGATATGAGGTGACTGCCATATCCATCGCCGTTCTGGGGGGGATTTCCCTCAACGGAGGAAAAGGTACGGTTATCGGAACCTTGCTGGGTTTTATAACTATGAGCCTGATGCAGAATATGCTTGCGATTGCAGGACTAGGAACTTATGTTTCAACCACGCTTAAAGGAGTCATGATTATACTGGTGGTATACCTGTATGGTTTGACGGTCCGCAGACGGGCATGAGCCACGGTCTGCAGGAAGGTTGTTTATGGAATTCTTAGAAGGGATAGCTTATGAAGACGTTGGATAATAGTAGGTTGGGAAAAATATTAAGCCGTCATATGCTCTGGTGTGCTATTGTAACTGCCTTGATAGGAGGGCGGATATTAAGCCCTTACTTTTTTAAGGGGAATAATATCACTGTTATTCTATATACTTGCGCTATATATGGTCTGCTGGCAATTGCGGAATCATTGGTCCTGCTGGTGGCAGAGATTGACCTTACTATAGGCATCAGCGCTGTTGTATCACCTGCATTGGCCATTTACCTGGCCAATGCCATTTACAAGGTATGTCTGGGAACACAGGTGGTACGTGGAGGTTATGTTACGGCGCCATGGTGGATGATTGTCGTGTTTACTCTGCTGATATCCAGCCTGATTGGTTTGGTCAATGCTGTTCTGGTAGTTAAATGCAATGTGCCTGCTTTTGTTGCAACTATTGGAATGCAATATGCTGTTACGGGCATTGGATATATCATAACAAAAGGGACTCCCTTGTTTATGACAAAAGTGAAGGGGTCCGGTGTCATTGGCGGAAGTAAGATAGGAGGCATTGTTCCGCTCTGCCTGTTTTTGTTCCTTCTTATTGCAGGTATCTTTATATTTCTGTGCGCATCTACCCGCTTTGGCATGCGGATATACTCGACAGGGGGAAGTGTCAGGGCTGCCACACTGTGTGGGATTAATACCGGACGTTGGAAGATGTTCATGTTTGTCATAAGCGGATTCCTGGCAGGCGTTACGGGTGTGGTATTTACATCTAAGCTGCAATCCATTGATGTGACCCAGACCACAGGGTATGAGATGACCGCATTGGCAATTGCAATCATTGGAGGTATTGAGCTAAATGGCGGTGTTGGTAATCTGAAAAATACAGTTAAAGCAGCATTATTTATGGCGGTTCTTTCCAATGTAATGAGTATGATAGGTTTCCTGTCTTACCATCAGACATTTGTTCTGGGACTCTTTATTGTGTTGTTTGCGATTCTGCATAAGAGAAGTGACAGCAGGCGCCTTAAGGAACTGAATATTGTTGAGGTGTAGTAGGAGGAAGGTGAGGTGAGACGATGGATGGCGGGATGATTGGAAAAAAACTGTTGTCAATGCAGGATATAAAAAAGGGCTTTAACGGAGTACCTGTATTAAAAGGTATTAATTTTGAAGTGGATTATGGAGAGAATGTAGCAATTATTGGCTCCAATGGAGCCGGTAAGTCTACGTTGATGAACATTTTGGCAGGGGTCCATCATGCGGACGGAGGAGAAATTTATTTTGAGGGGAAAAAGGTTGACATCCATGACCCGAATGTGGCTGAGCGCCTGAGGATTGGCATGGTACATCAGGAACCATCCCTTTGTGAAAACATGAAGGTGTACGAGAATATATTCCTGAACAGGGAATTAAGAACATCTTATGGAATGCTGGACCGGAACAGGATGAGGGCTGAAAGCCGTAAGGTAATGGAAAGTCTGGGCTTTGAGATTGAGGTGGAAAAGAAGGTTCAGGATATTAATCTTGTAAGCAAGGTGATAGTATCCATTGCAAAGGCTATGCTTATGGAACCGAAGCTCCTTATACTGGATGAGGTTACTGCCGCCTTGAACCAAAAGGAAGTAGAGCATTTGTTTGAAATTATCTGTGGTCTGAGGGAGAAAGGACTGGGAATCATATTTATCAGCCATAAAATCCGTGAAATTGTGCAGATCTGTGACCGGGTGGTGGTGCTTCGGGATGGGTTGGAAGCTGGGGTATTTGACAAAAAGACAGATATTTTGAATGAAAAGGATATTATCAACCTGATGTTGGGAGAGAAGGAGTGGAAGGGGGAATATTTCCAGAGGGAAATGTCTGACCATGGACACGAGGTGCTTTTGAGCCTGAGAGGGTTGTCCAGGCATGGAATGTACCAGGATATTTCGATGGATATACATGAGAATGAGATTGTTGGTCTTGCAGGACTGAAAGGTTCCGGCATAACCGAGTTAATGTATTCAATGTTTGGCATCATGCAATATGACGAAGGAAGACTGGAGATGAAAGGAGAAGTTTTGAGGGCGGCCTGTCCTCAAGATGCAATTAAACGGGGCGTATGCATGATAACCAATGACCGGCAGCGGGAAGGGCTTGCAATGGGGCTTGGAATTGAAACTAATGTATTGATTGCAGCTCTGGATAAGGTACGGGGAAAGAATGGACTCCTTGATAGGCGTATCTCGGAAAAGACGGCCAGGGAGTATATAGAAATGCTTCAGGTAAAGACTACCGGGCCGTCCCAACAGGTCCAGTTCCTGTCAGGCGGAAACCAGCAAAAGGTTGTTGTTGCGAAATGGCTGCTGCGGGATTCCAGGGTTATCCTGATTGATGAACCTACCCGTGGGATTGATATCAAGGCCAAGAATGAGATATATAATCTTCTTATAAAGGAAAAATCAAAAAATAAGGGTATTGTCATCTATTCTCCGGAAACACGTGAACTGCTGAATGTCTGCAACCGGATTATTATTATCAACAGAGGGAAAATCATTGCCGAAGTGTCCCGGTCGGATCCTGATTTTACAGAGAAAGGTATTTTGGAGATCATGCACTCCTATTAAAACAAGAACAATAAAACCAAAGGAGGTTTGTTATGCCTGAGATTTATGACTGCAACCATCATCCTGTCCGTCATATGCGCGCCAGGGTGAACCATATCCGCATGCATTATGTAATTGCTGGGGAGGGAGAACCGCTTCTTCTGATTCATGGAACACCAAAGACCCATTTCTACTGGTATAAGCTTATCCCGCTTCTTACTGACCGCTATACGGTAATTGCTCCTGATTTAAGGGGGTTCGGGGATACGGATAAACCGCCGGCAGAGGATGGGTATGATTCCATGACGAATGCCAGAGATCTGTCTGAGCTGATGGAACAGCTGGGATATGACAGATATTATGTGCATGGGGAGGACCGGGGGGCGGAGTTTGCCTATGTGCTGGCCGCTGTCAATCCGGATAATGTGAAGGCCTTGTCTTTCTGCGAGATGCTGTTATCTGGTGAGGATTTAGATACCATGTCTTATTTTACGAAGGATAACGTAAACCGTCAGTTTAATCAGAATGGGACATGGCAGTGGCATATTCCATTTTTCTGGATACCTCATGTACCCGAGATGCTGATTGCCGGACATGAGGAAGAATTCTGGAGCTATTGGATGAAAGCGGAAACATGGAACCCTAATGCTATTTCGGATGAGTGTATCAAGGAGTGGATATCCCATATCAAAGCGCCGGGCGGATTGCGGGGGGTGCTGGAGACATACCGGGCCGCGTTTAAGAATGCAGAAATAAATGCGGAGTTGAAAAAACAGAAAATCAAAATGCCGGTCATGACAATTGGTGCTCCGGAATTTTTTGGAAATACAGTAGAAAAGCAAATGAAAGAATTTGCTTCTAATGTGGTATCAGGACAGGTGTTTGAGGAGTGCGGGCATAGCCTGGCGCTGGAAGCGCCAGAGCGATTGGCAGAGGCTTTGAAGGCGTTTTTCAAATAAGATACCTGATTGCATTAAATTGAAAAGTTAAGTGGAGTATACGGGGCCTGTTTTGTATAGTATAAATACGGAACAGGTCCCTTTTTATACGCTGTTTTGCGTGATATCAATCCCATGGCCGGTTTATCACACCCAAAAAAGATATTATATGCCAGGGGGGAGAAAAAGGGTTGACATTTTCATGAAAGATAACTAAAATAAATTTATATATTAAATAAAATTTATACAACTAAGGGTGGATATATGGCTATAAAAGCAAAAGAACTGGCTCAGAAGCTTGGCATATCAGAAGCAACACTTTCCCTTGTCCTTAATCATAAGGGAGGGATAAGCAAAAGGACAAGGGACATGGTGACGGAGAAGGTTATTTCCATGGGGTATGGGTACATGTTTAAAAATGACCAGAACCCGGTTGCGGATGATACCGCGGGCATATCTGAGGCAATCCCGCTGCCGGCTGAGAATGGGTATCTTGGGTTTGTTATTTATCAGGATACAGGATTGTTTATGGAAAATACGCCGTTTTTCCCATTGATTATTGATGGGATGGATTTGATGGCCCGAAAGTATGGATACCGGCTTCTTGTGGTTAACATCAGAAGGGACATGGATTTAAATACGAAACTGGGCTATATAAAAGACAGCGGATGCGTGGGTTATGTCATATATGCGCCGGAATTCCCGGAGGAAGAGGTGGATTACCTGAAACAATTAAAGATACCATTTGTCCTTCTGGATAATTATTTTCCCGGGAAGGATATTGACGCCGTCACGCTGAATAATGAGCAGGGAATCTATAGTATATTGAAGATGCTTATAGATAAGGGGCATAGAAGGATCGGGTATTTGAGCAGCGGGGTTAATATACAGAGTTTCAGGGAGCGGAGGGACAGTTACAGGCGGCTTGTGCCTGAAATGGGGCTTGTCCTGGAACCCAGGTTCTTCTGGGAGATTGGATACCCGGACCAGCAGGCGGCACAGGGCATGGACCGGATGCTTGGACGGAATGAAGGACTTCCCACGGCCTTTATAACGGATAATGACTATGTTGCATTCGGGGCAATGAAGTCTTTGATGGAACACGGTTATTCGATACCGGCGGATATCTCGGTTGTGGGATATTCAGACAGGCCCGTGTGTATGTATATTGTGCCCAACATAACAACGGTTAGGATTCCCCGGATGCGTTTTGGCGGCGAGGCCGTGGATCTGCTTATAAATAAAATCCTGAACCGGCCATATGATGAGGAGAAGAGTACGGTGAAAACAGCAGTATCCCTGGAACTGGTTGTACGGGATAGTGTCGGTGATGTCCCCAAATGATATATTGCAGTATGAAAGCCTGAGGCTATATGGTCTCAGGCTTTTATTTTGTAAATTTTATTTTGTAAAAATGTGAAAGCTGCACAAATGATACAGGATAAAATAGAAGAAACATACAAAAATACTAGCTTTATTAGAAAATATATTGACTTTTGCAGCATAAACAGCTAAAATGAATTTATAAATTTACAAATTTATAAATTATATCAATGAGGAAGGGGTATTTTATGAAGAAAACACGTTTATTAGCATTAACACTATCAGCAATCATGGTTTTGGGGACAACCGCCTGTGGCGGGGGGAATGCGGATGGCAGCTCATCGAATAAAGAAAGCGGAGCGCAGACCACAACAAAGCTAACAGGGGACACGCTTGAATTAAAAGCAGGCCATGTGCTGACTGAGGACTCGCCGTACCATCTGGCGCTTACCCAATGGGCGGATGAGGTGTACGAAAAGACAGAGGGCAGGGTTAAGGTTGACGTATTTGCCAATTCAGTGCTTGGAAATGAAAGGGATATGATAGAGGCATTACAGATGGGGACGCTTGATATCACACTTCCCAATTCGGCGCCCTTAAGTAATTTTACGGATGCATTGAAGGTATTTGACCTTCCGTTTCTTTTTATGGAACCGGAGGATGCTTACGCGGTAATTGACAGCGAGGTTGGGGCCGGCATGCTGGATTCCTTAAGCGATATCGGTGTGGTCGGGCTTTCTATGTGGGAAAATGGATTTCGGAATATAGCGAATAATAAAGGAGAAATCAGGACCCCGGATGATTTAAAGGGGCTTAAGATCAGGACCATGGAAAATCCAATCCATATGGCATCCTTTAAAGCGTGGGGGGCAGATGCTACGGCAATGGCCTGGGGTGAGGTTTACACAGCATTGCAGCAGAAGACCATTGATGGACTGGAGAATCCTTTCACACCGATTTATCAGAATAAATTACATGAGGTTGCGCCCTTTGTTACAGTGACAGGGCATTTCTATTGTCCGGCGCCCCTTCTTATTTCCAAAACAACATGGGAAAAAATATCGCCGGAAGATCAGGCGGTTATCCGGGAACTCAGCGACAAGTATAAGGAAGTCGAAAGACAGATGTGCATGGAAGTGGATGAGGATTACAAGAACAGGATGATGGAAGAGGGCGTGACTGTTGTGGAGGATATTGACAAGGCTGCATGGAGGGAAGCTGCACAGCCGGTCTATGATGAATACGCAGATGAAATAGGGGTGGATCTTTTAAATCAGATACAGGAAATGATTTCAAAATGAGGTGATGATGAATGAAACGGCTGGACCGGTATTTAGATTTATATGAAACAGCTTCCTTTGTTGTACTGTTGTCGGTAATGACGATTGTCGTGTTCATACAGGTAATATGCAGATATATCCTGAAGGCTTCCCTGCCCTGGAGTGAGGAAGTGTCGCGTTACTGTATGATTTATACCGTATTTATTGGAGTTGGGGCAGGGCTCAAGGCAGGTACCCATACAGGGGTAGACGCATTGGTCATGGTGTTTCCTCCTTCCATTAAATGGTGGGTAATCCTGATTGAAAAGGTTCTGTGCTTTGCACTGTCCGTTATCTTTTTTGCCCTTTCGGCGGAGGTTGTCATACGACTGTTCCAAAGCGGGCAAAAGTCGGCTACCCTGTTCATACCTATTGCATTTGCATACGTTGCCATGCCATTGGGTTTCCTGGGAGGGAGCATACGAAGTTTCCAGAACATCATCATACATATAAAGGAGGGGAGAAGATAGATGGCTGCAATACTGTTTATATCTCTTATAATCCTGATTGCAATTGGTATGCCGCTGGCATATGCGCTGGGGGGAGCATCATTTTTCGCTATTGCATCATCAGACCTTCCAAGTATACTGACGGTACAGCGTTTTTTTACCGGTGTTGATTCCTTTACATTGATGGCAATCCCTTTCTTTATGATAAGCGGTTCGCTGATGAGCAAAGGCGGGGTATCGGACCGTCTCATAAAACTATGCAGTGTTTTCCTGAGAAAGCTCCCGGGCGGTCTGGCCATTGTTACAGTGGTTGCCTGTACGTTTTTTGGCGCCATCAGCGGCTCGGCTCCCGCTACAGCCGCAGCGATTGGCGGCATCATGATTCCTGCGATGCTGGCTAATAAATATGCGCCGGATTTTTCAATGTCAACCGTGGCAAGCGCCGGTTATCTGGGGGTCATCATACCTCCTAGCATCACCATGGTCACGTATGGCGTGGCAGCAGGGGCGTCCATTGGGGACATGTTCATGGCCGGTGTATTTCCAGGCATTCTCCTTTGTCTGGGGATGAGTATCTTCGCATACCTTGTGGGGCGCAAAAATAATTATGTGATGCAGGATGAAAGGGATATGTCATCCAGGGAAATACTCAAAATAGTAATTGACGCAATACCCGCCCTGCTGATGCCGGTCATCATCCTTGGAGGCATTTACGGAGGGATTTTCACTCCCACGGAAGCTGGCTGTGTATCGGTTGTATATGGATTATTTGTAGGCTTTTTCGTTTATAAAGAGCTGAAGCTGGGGGATATTCCTGAGATATTCAGGTCCTCCGCGTTAAGCGCATCCATGATTCTCCTGATAATAGGGTGCGCCTCTGCATTTGGTAATATCATAACACGGGAAATGATCCCAAATAAAGTGGCGAGCCTGATTATAGGGATATCTGACAACAAGATCGTGTTCCTTATACTTGTTAACGTGCTACTGCTCATAGTTGGCTGTTTCATGGAGACGAACACGGCAATCATGATTATTGCGCCTATCCTGCTTCCGGTAGCAAAAACATTGGGGATTGATGTGATCCATTTCGGGATCATCATGGTCATTAACCTTGCAATCGGCCTGCTTACCCCGCCTTTAGGCATGAACCTTTATGTGGCGACGGGGATAACCGGTAAGAAGGTATCGGATATCCTGGGAAAGTACCTGTTTGGATACATAGCAATTTCTATTATAATACTGTTGATTATCACATATGTTCCTGCCATCAGTACGTTCCTGCCACAGCTGGTGGCCGGCAGATGATAAGCAGGAAGGGAAAGGAAGGGGCATGAAATGCTTGTTTTAAAAAATGTAAATATATTCGACGGCATCAATGAGGAGCTGATGAAGGATGCCGCAATTGTAATCGAAGGGGATACGATTAAGGATATCATCCCGGGATGTGAGTGTCCGTTTGACAATGAAAAAGTAGTGGATTTGGGAGGAAGGGTTGTTTCCCCCGGATTCATTGATTGTCATGTACATTTCATGTTGGAGGAAATACCGGATAAAGAGCGCCAGATGAACGACCAGTCGGCGGGAGGCGTGCTATTTAAGAATGCGGACTCCTATGTGGCCTTCCGTGCGGTGGAAAACGCGCGGAAAACCTTGGAAGCAGGCTTTACCACGGTGATTGACGGCGGTGGTGTCAACTATGTGGATGTGGCCCTGAAGGATGCAATCCACCTGGGGTATGTTGAAGGGCCGGATTATTACATAAGCGGGAAGCAGATTACTGCGTGGACTTCCCACTTCCGAGGGCTGGGGCAGGAGACATATGGGCCTTGGGGGATGAGGCGTATGGTCAGGGAGCAGCTCTATTATGGTGTGGACCAGATTAAGATAGAGAATAGCGCCCCGATACGTTCCGTTGGACGGAGTCTGTCTAAAAGTGCATTTACGTTTGAGGAAATGCAGGCCGCAGTTGACGAAGCCCATTCAGCAGGGCTGATGGTAAGCGTACACGCAAGGGGGGCCATGCCGATAGAGGTGGCGGTTGAAGCGGGTGCGGATCTCATATGCCATGGCACTGGAATCAGTGAGAAGGGGCTGGAGATGGTCCTTGAGAGGGGACTGTATATACTTCCAACCCTGGCATCTCCGAATCCGGAACCGGAACCCCACATCCTCAATGCAAAAAGCAGCCGGGTGATTGAACTGCTCAGACAGACCGGGGAAATCCAGTGGGACAGTATCAGAAAGGCATATAAGGCCGGCGCAAGGATTGCGCTGTCAACGGACGCAGGCGGAGTGGGCATTAAACATGGAGAGAACGCAAAGGAAATGCTCCGCATGAAAGAAATAGGGATGTCGAATCTGGAATGTCTTAGGGCGGCCACGTCAGAAGCAGCGAAAGCCATGCGCCTGAACCATGTTGGAAGGATTGGAAAAGGGATGAAGGCGGATATTGCCATTCTGAAGGATAATCCGGTAGAGAACCTGGAAACAGTGTGTGATGTAGCGGGAGTCATCAAGAATGGGGCAATGGTCTATTATAAGGAGATGTAAATCATATAGGAAAGGGCCGTCTCTCCGGGCGGCCCTTGCAATATTTATTTCTGGAGTCCATACCATATATCGGCGGAGCTTTTTATGCATTCATCTATCCTGTCATAGGCCTTGGCGGTAATGATCTGATAGATATCCTGATGCGCCTTAAGGACATACTCCCCTTTTTGATGTTTGTGGGTATTGGATATGGAAGCACGGATGGAGTCCATTATGAAGCCATAAATCTTGTTTGCCATCGGATTATGGCACGCATTGCCGAGAAGCCGGTGGAATTCAATATCATTTTCCAGGATGCGGTCGGAAGAGGCCTTGTTATCAATCAGATACTGAAGCTGGACCAGGTTTTTCTCCAACGCTGCCCGCTCCTCCATGTTTTCATCATAATGTTTTAGGACTAATTCCAGAATGTCCACCTCAAATACACGCCGGAATTCATACAGGCTGTCCATGTCCGGATTTGTGATGAAAAATGTAAAAAGGAGGGAGTCGATCAGTTTGTTTCCCGGTGCCTCACATACATAGGTGCCGTTCCCAACCTTGATGTCCACGAGACCAAAGGCGGATAAGATTTTCATGGCTTCCCGCACTGAACCCCGGCTGACGCCAAGTCCTTCGGCAATTTCCAGCTCATTGGGAAGCCTGTCCCCTGGGAGCAGGCGGCGGTCGATTAACAGCTGTTTAATATTATTGATGACAATATCCACAGCAGATTCCCTTTTGTTTGTCGTAAATAAATCATTCATAGAGGAGAACCTCCTTTGTTTTTAATTTTATTATAGCAGTTCATAGGTTAAACGTCAAATGATTAATGTTTTTTCGATTAAGTATTGACATTGGGCGGAAGATGTGTTATACATAAAACATAAGATGTTTGATGATTTATGTATAACATTAATTATCAAATAATAGCACAATGTAGTTTCATTTCATAATCCAGATGGGAGGAGTCATATGAACACAGAGGAATTAAGACAGATGGCACAGCACTTGAGACTTGTAGCGGTCGACATGGTTTACAAAGGAAAGGATGGACATCCAGGACCCGCATTATCCATTGCAGATATTGTTACAACGCTGTTTTTTGATAAGATGGATATCCGGCCGGAGGATTCTGAGTGGGAGGATAGGGACCGGTTTATCCTGTCTAAAGGCCACGCGTGTCCGATTTATTACGCGGCGCTGGCGGAAAAAGGATATTTTGGCGGCAGGGTGGAGGATTTTAAACTGAGGTCTTTGGGAAGCAGGTTTCAGGGGCATCCGGTCATGAACAAGACAAGCGGGGTGGATATGACATCCGGCTCCCTGGGGAACGGTCTTGCCATAGCAAGTGGCATGGCAATTGCAGGGAAGTATAATGGTAAGGATTACAATGTCTACGTGATTACAGGGGACGGGGAATTACAGGAAGGCGTGTGCTGGGAAGGAATCAACATAGCGGCAGCCCATAAGCTGGATAATATGATTGCCTTTGTAGACCGGAATGGCTGGCAGAGCGGAGGATCTGTTGAGGACGTGATTGGCTCCAATAATATAAAGGACCGGTTTGAGGCGTTCCAATGGGATGTACAGGAGATAGATGGCCATGATATTGACGCCATTCGGGAAGCGGTGGATAAGGCAAAAGCAGTAAAAGGAAAACCACATGTAATCATCTGCGATTGTGTGAAAGGGAAAGGCGTTTCATATATGGAGAATGATAATGCATGGCATAAAGGTGTTCCAACCGATGAACAGTATGCTTTGGCAGTTAAAGAATTAGGAGGTGTAATATAATGGCAGATTTCAGAGGGACAAGAGAAGCATTCGCCCAGGCACTGATTGACATGTCGGAAACCAACGATAAAATCATGTTTGTGGCACCGGATTCATTGAAGGCCATGCGTGCCACAAAGTTTGCAGAGCTGCATCCGGCACAATATGTGGAGGTTGGTATCGCGGAACAGAGTGCTGTGGATGCAGCTGCAGGTATGGCTGCATGCGGGCTGATTCCTTATGTGGGTACCTATGCCGGATTCCTGACCATGAGGGCCTGTGAGCAGATGCGGACATTTGTGGCCTACCCGGATCTGAACGTCAAATTTGTGGGAATCAATGCAGGTCTGTTGGGCGGGGAGCGGGAAGGTGTGACACACCAGTTTTATGAAGATATAGGGATCCTGTCTAATATTCCAAACTTTACCATTTTTACACCGGCAGACGCATCACAGACATATCATGCCGTGAAGGCTGCTGCGGAAATTAAAGGTCCTGTATACATAAGGGCGGGAAGCGGAAGGGAAAAGGACGTTTATGAGAAGGATGTACCATTTTCAATGGACGGGATCCGTATACTGAAAAGATATGGGACGGATACACTGCTGCTATCCAGTGGTTTTGTGCTTGACCGGGCATTGAGGGCGGCAGATTTATTGAAGGAAAAGGGGATAGACATCACTGTCGGGGACATCAATATTATCAATGCAAAGAATCCGGACAAGGTGATAACGGAAATCCGGAAGGCTAAGCGGATTGTCACGGTGGAGGACCATAACATACATGGGGGACTGGGGGCTTACATCAGTAAGTTGGTTGTGGAGAATGACCCTAAGCGGGTATCCAGAATCGGATTGTCTTCCTTTGGGGAGTCAGGACCTGCCGATGAGCTGGCGGATTACTATGGGTTTGCTCCTGAAAATATTGCAGCAGTTGTAGAACAGGGAATGGAATGACTGATATGGCCGGGATACCGGTATCATAAAAAATAAAAAGTGAGGTAAGGGATTATGTCTAAGATAGTGGTAAGTGTAATTGGCGCAGGCGGAAAGATGGGTACAAGGACCAGCAACAATCTGGTGATTAAATCAGGAGACTTTGAGGTCCTTATGGTGGAGGCTTCTGAAGCCGGGATTAAGAGCATCAGGGAGCGAGGATTCATACCTGTTTCAGTGGAGGAAGCGCTGCAGAGGTCGGACGTGGTCGTATTTGCGGTGCCGGATACCCTGATTAAGAAGTTATCGGCTGTCTATGTTCCGCAGTTAAGGCCAGGAACCGGGTTTATTATCCTGGATCCCGCTGCAGCTGTTGCCAGGGAATTGACGCTGCGGGATGATTGTACGTTTGCGGTAGCGCATCCCTGTCATCCGTCCTATTTCTTGGACCAGGATACATATGAAGCACGCCAGGACCGTTTCGGAGGATGCGGCGGGAAGCAGGACATTGTAATGTCAAAAATCCAGGGAGATGACGGACGTTTTGCACAGTGTGTTGAGGTGGCAAAACAGATGTATGCGCCTGTTGAGCATGCGTATGTCATGACATCGGAACAGATAGCATTCCTGGAACCCACGCTGGTAGAACTTCTTGGGGCCACCTGTCTTTATGCAATGGCAGAGACTGTGGATGAGGCAGAGAGAAGAGGGATTGACAGGGAAGCAGCCGTTTCCTTTTTAACTGGCCATATCTATAACCTGTCAGCTAATTTCCTGGGGTATATTCCAGGCAAGCCACCCGTGTCTGATGCATGTAAGGTAGCCATAGGACTTGGCAACCGGCTGGTCATGCGTGAAAACTGGAAAGAGATATGGAAGGACGATGTCCTTGATAAGGTAATTGCAACCATGCTGCACCCTGATAATCCACAGATCTGATGTTAGGAAGGAGCTGTTCGATATGAAAATAGTTGTTTTAGATGGCTATACCTTAAATCCGGGTGATCTGGACTGGAGCGGGTTAGAAGCCTTGGGCCAGTGTACTGTGTATGACCGCACCCCGCTTACCGATGTGGAGGAGATAATCAGGCGGATTGGTGACGCGGAGATTGTGTATACGAATAAAACACCGTTGTCTGCGGAGGTATTCGATGCATGTCCGGGAATCCGTTTCATAGGGGTCCTGGCAACCGGATATAATGTGGTGGATATACAGGCGGCAAAAGCAAAGGGAATCCCCGTGTGCAATATCCCATCCTATGGAACGGCAGCAGTAGGACAGTTTGCCATCGGGCTTCTGCTGGAAATCTGCCATCACATCGGGCATCATGACCAGGCCGTGAAGGAAGGGCGCTGGAGCAGCAATCCGGACTGGTGTTTCTGGGATTATCCGTTGATTGAACTGGACGGTAAAACCATGGGAATCATCGGATATGGCCGTATTGGCCAGGCTACAGGCAGGATTGCCCAGGCCATGGGCATGCATGTGCTTGCTTATGACACATACCATGATGAGGAACTGGTTAACGGACAGTGCAGATATGTGGATGACCTGGATGAGCTGTTTAAAGAATCAGATGTGATTGCCCTTCATTGCCCGCTGTTCAAGGAAACGGAGGGGGTGATTAACAAGGACAATATTGCCAAGATGAAGGATGGGGTCATCATTCTTAATAATTCCAGGGGGCCGCTGATTGTAGAGGATGACCTGAGGGAAGCCCTGGACAGTGGAAAGGTGGGCGCTGCGGGACTCGACGTGGTCTCTACGGAACCCATACGCCCGGACAATCCTCTGCTGGGAGCAAAAAACTGTATTATTACACCACATATATCATGGGCGTCAAAGGAATCCCGTCAGCGGTTAATGGATTTGGCGGTTAAGAATCTGGAAGCCTTTATGGATGGGAATGTGGTTAACCGCGTGAATTAAAAAAACGCTGCGGCTTTTAACGCAGAAAATTAATGATCCGACAAGTTAAAGAGGCTGTTTGCCAGTGAGTGAAAAACTCCCCCGCTTTTCACAACGGGGGAGTTTTCCTTGAAAGTGCTTAAAGTAAGACCTGTCCTAACCAGCAGCTATTTGGTTCATCCGTTTATATCTTTCACACTATCCCGTACAATCAGTTCCCCATTTATCTCAACCCTTGTAAATGATGTTTCCTGGTTCTGTAACTGTTGTATCAGCTGAAACACGGCTTCAGATCCAAAGCGCTCCTGAGGCACCCGGATGGTGGTTAACTTTGGCTCCACCAAGGAACTGATTGGACGGTCCGCATTGCCTACAAATGAAAAGTCATCAGGCAGTTGATAACCAAATTCCTTCATGCCCTGCATTGCCCCGATTGCCACAAGGTCATTGTCCACTAAAAAGGCGGTGGGCAGTTCGGACTTTTTATGTTTTTTCAGAACGGGCAGGATTCCTTCTGCCGCCTGGTCAATTGGATAGCCGATGGTATAGGTGAACTTTTCCATATCCATTATGCCGAAGGATGCCAAAGCCCTTTTTGAAAAATTGCGGCGTTCAATGAAACTGTTAATCGGAAGGCCGCTGGAAAGATAACCTATTCTGCGGTGTCCCATATCAATCAGATACTTTGCGGCAAGATAGCACCCTTGCTCATTATTGACCTTTACCGTATTAATCATCCGTCCATTATAGTAGTTGTCTAAGAGGACAAACGGAAGTCCCAGGTTTTCGAAATAATCGATTTCATTATCCTGCATTTCCGTAGCAAATATAACATAACCGACGCAATTGGCATCCGTTATATAATGAATCTGCTGTTCGATATCAGCCCGTTCCAGGTTGATGATTACAAGGTTATAACCGTATTTCCTTGCGGTGCTTTCCACACCGTCCAGAATTAATGGATAAAAAGAGTTTAACCCAAGCATCTTCCCATCATTTTTATAAATAACAAATCCAATGGTATTTTGAATCTGTGGCTCGTTGTGGGGATTCTTCACCAAATAGCCATAACCAAGATTATTCATTTCCTTTATTATCTTTTCTCGTGTCTTATCGCTGATTCCAGGTTTTCCGTTCATGACTAAAGATAGTGTAGCCGCGGATACCCCTAACTGCTGTGCCAGTTCTTTTGCCTTAATGGCCATCATTTCTGCCCCTTTATGATTTTTCTGTCTTTATATGACATTTTAGAGCAGTTTAGATATAAAGTCAACGTTTCGAATGGTATATTCGAGGGAAAATGAGTTTCACAGATGATAATTCATAAATAATTTACAAAATTAGAATAATAAAAGGTATCTCATATTGCATCAAACAGCGATATTTTGTAAATAATTTATAAAATAATAAACTATAAAGGCAAAAAAGCATTGGAAATATAGTGAAAGTGATGATAATACAAAAATAAAGCAGGATGATATTGACAAAAACAGCATTTTCGCCTATACTATCAAATATAAATAATTTATAAATAATTTACAGAAAAGAGGCGATGGATAGATATTTTCATAAAGAAATAAAATGTTTATAAAGAGCACATAGAAAAGCGTATTACAATGCGAGGATTTTGCAGATTAAATGTTTAGAAATGTTAATTAGGAAAGAACAGAGGTGTATACAGATGGATATATCGAAAACCCGGTACATAATTTTTGATACATTCGGGACAGTGGTTGACTGGCATGGCTCAATCGTAACACATGGCATGGCTTTAAGCAAAAAGTACAACCTGGATATTGATTGGGACGAATTTGCCAATGCCTGGAGAAATGACGGATACTTTAAGGCAACATTTGACATTGCCCATGGAAAACGGGAATGGGTCCCGGCGGATACTGTTTTTATGGAGTATCTGGATTCCAGGGCCAGGGAGTGCGGGCTTGATGTCCTGTCGGCAGAGGACTATGAAAATCTGGGAAAAATATGGCACCGGCTTTCCCCATGGCCGGATGTGCTGGAAGGATTAAACAGATTGAAAACAGGATACGCGATTGGACCTTTTTCTAACGGGGATTTTAATTTGATGATTGATATTGAAAAAGCGGCCTGCCTGCCATGGGATTTTATTACGACAGGGGATTTATTTAAGAAATTCAAGCCCAATCCAGAAGTTTATGTTGATGAAATCAACCTTCTGGGCGCAAGGCCGGAAGAGGTTGCCATGGTCGCGGCCCATCCCTTTGATCTGGACGGGGCAAAGCTGGCGGGCTGTATGACCATATTTGTACCAAGACCAATGGAATATGGGCCAAAGGTAATTTACGATGAACCGGATGGAAAACAGGAAGTGGATTATGTGTTAAATGATTTTGTTGAATTAGCCCGGCTGTTTGGGGTCTGAAAACAAGAGGAGGAGGAAAGATATGTTTAAAATTTGGGCTGTAGTGGAGATTATCAGTTGGATTCTTGTAGTAGGGGTAACAAAGGGCCTGTATTCAAACAATCATTTAAACGAAGAGGGAGGGGAGTAAGATGAAGGCTACATTTATAATACTGTTTGTCATATATCTGATTGCAATGGGGGTTCTCGGCCTGAAGGGGTCTAAGAAGACCACGGATATGAAATCTTTTGCAGTGTCATCAGGGGATGTAAACCCATATATTGTTGCCATAACATGGGCGGCCACATTCATGAGCGCGGGTACGTTCCTTGGCCTGCCCGGTCTTGCCTATAAAAATGGCGTGTCCCTGTTATGGTATCATATGGGACATTGGTTTCCTGCCATCTTAATGCTTGCAATCGTTGCGGGGAGCTACCGGAAGCTTGCGGATAAGACAAATGCCCTTACCATGCCGGACTGGCTTGCTGATGTATATCAAAGCAAGGGGCTCCGTCTGCTGATTGGTATTGTATGTCTGTGCAATATCGTACCCCTGGCTGCCCAGTTTGTAGGCGTCGGTACCCTGATGAATGCAACCTTGGGGATTCCTTATGAAACAGGTGTGTTGATTGGTGTGGTGGTTGTTATGATCTACCTGTTCCTTGGCGGTACATATGCGCATATCTATACCAATGTGGTTCAGGGCACCCTGATGTGTATCGTATCCATCACGGTGGTCATTACAGGATTCTTCCTGTTTGGGAATGTATTCACAGAGGTTCCCAGACTGCTGAGCCAGGCAGATCCCAACCTGTCAGCTGCGTTTAATCCGTCCGATGCTGCATTTGCAGGCCCGGTGGCTATTTCAGGCATATTCATTTCCAATGCATGCTGGTCGCTGAATCCTCAGCTGATGAATAAGGTCCAGTATCTTAAGACAAACCGGGATTTAAGGAAATTCATACTATTTGCAGGTTTCTGCCTGTTCATCGGCGGCATGGTGGTTGTAGGGGGAATGTATTCCAGGCTTCTGACACCGGAGGTGCTGGCGAATGCAGATGATGCCCTTCCGACTTTTGTAACCATGGTATATCATCCCGTGGTTGGGGCATTTTTCAATGTTGTGCTGCTGGCGGCCACCATGTCGACCACAGACGGGATTATGGTAATGATGGCAACTGTTCTTGGAAACACGCTGTATCGCCAGACGTATATACAGCATAAAATTGACTGCGGACAGAAAGTCGATATTGAGAAGGCAGACAGGATTTCCCTGTCCATTGCAAAATGGTCCGTGGTACTTGTTGGTATTGCATCGCTTCCGATTGCGTTTAACAGGCCCAGTTCATTGAATGTGCTTAACTGGATTGGTACGGGGGTCATTTTAAGCGGCGTTGCAGGTCCCCTGCTTGTGGCGGTGACACAGAAAAAGGTGCACAGGATGTCAGCCATCATAGCGGCTGTATGCGGAATCGCAGCATATCTGGTGGTTTATGTGGGTAAAATCATACTCAGCGTTTATCTGGCTGTTGGCGTCGGCTGTATCGTCAGCCTGGCAGCTGCATTTATCGTAAATGCGCTGATGACAAAGCATGATGCCGGGCATGCGGTGGTCCTGCGTGTTTAGCATGTCAGTCAGCCGGTATTGGGAGATACGGATAACAATCCGGCATTTTGGAAAGGAGAATTCTTAGGAGGCATGATGGAACGGATAACAGATACGTATATTCTGAATAATGGATATCATATACCATGCCTTGGATTCGGAACGTGGCAGTCCCCAAACGGAGAGACTGCCACCGCGGCGGTCAGGACGGCAGTCAGGGCCGGCTACAGGCATATTGATACCGCTGCCGCATACAAAAACGAATCAAGCATTGGTGAGGCGCTTAAGCTCGCAGACATACCGCGTGCTGAATTATTTATAACCAGCAAGGTGTGGGATGACAGCAGAGGATATGAAAAGACAATGAAATCATTTCAAAAAACATTGGATGATTTGCAGACAGATTATCTGGACCTGTATCTAATCCATTGGCCGGCTACAAAATACCGCTGTCCGGATTGGGAAGCGGTTAATGTTGATACGTGGCGGGCCATGACAGAACTCTACAAGAAAGGATATATAAAATCCATTGGTGTATCTAATTTCCTTCCGGAGCACCTGGCGGCATTGATGCAAACAGAAATAATCCCGATGGTGGACCAGATTGAATATCATCCGGGTCAAATGCAGGAGGAGACAGTGGATTACTGCAGGAAACATGATATCCTGGTGGAGGCATGGAGCCCGTTGGGGACGGGACGCATGCTGACAGATCAGAGGCTTCAGGATATCGCTTCAAAATACGGGAAGTCGGTTGCCCAACTGTGCATACGCTGGTGCCTTCAAAATGGTGTGCTGCCATTGCCTAAGTCGGTGACGCCATCGCGTATTGTGGAGAATGCGGATATATTTGATTTTCATCTTTCGGATGAAGATATGGCAACGATTAATTCCATGCCATATTTTGGCGGGTCTGGGTTACACCCTAATACCAGATGAGGAGGATGAAGCTGGGCAGTTCGGATCTTGACATTCCGGTAATGGCAATTGGCTTAATGCATCTAAATAAGCTCAACCTGTATCAGGCAGAGGAATACATATCGACATGTCTTGAAATGGGTTTGATTTTTTTTGAGAATGCTGATATTTACGGAATGGATGGAGGGCCCTTCGGATATTGTGAGGAATTTTTTGCAAAAGCAGCACATATGACGCCATCTGTCAGGGAAAAAATGATTCTGCAGACTAAATGTGGATTTACCGAAATCCAGCCGGGACAGGGGAAGCCGGAAACGATTGACCTTTCTAAGGATTATATTTTAAAAGAGGCCAATGACAGTCTGAAACGATTGAAAACAGATTATATTGATGTGTATATGCTCCATGCGCCGGATGCCCTGGCAGATCCGGCAGAGATAGCGGAGGCTTTGGACGAACTGTATGTCAGCGGAAAAATCAGATATATCGGTGTTTCGAACTTTAACACGACACAGCTTATGCTTTTGCAAAAGTATGTAAAACAGCCGATTGTTACAAACCAACTGATGATGAGTGTTGTCAATTCAGGGCTGATTTCACGGGGGATGTATGTCAATATGGACGATATGTGTGCAATTGACAGGGACGGAGGGGTTCTTGATTACTGCAGATTAAATGATATTACGGTCCAATGCTGGTCTGTAATGCAGGCCGGATATATGGGCGGCTGTTTCCTTGGGCATCCGGATTATAAACCATTAAATGCAAAAATAGAAGAGGTAGCCGGACGGTACGGTGTCCCTGCTCCTGCAATCGCAATCGCATGGTTATTGCGTCATCCGGCGCATCTGCTTCCGATATCAGGTACCATGAATGTGAAACACCTTGCGGAAAATGCACAGGGCGCAGATATCATGCTGACGCGTAAGGAGTGGTACGAAATCTGGAAGGCCGCAGGAAATTTTATCAGATAGCTATGGATGCATGGAGCTGGCTGGCACGGTTGTGCCAGCCTTTTGTATTAAAAATTGTATGCGGATACAGGTGACATGAAAAATAAAACGGCGGGATAGGCAGCCGATAGGGGTTTCATGACTCCGTGTACACATATTCCCGAGGTGACACACCGTAGTATTCCCTGAAGGCTTTATAGAAATTACTGTTATTTCCATACCCTACCATAAGGGCAATCTGATTGATGGACAGGTTTGTCTCTTTTAACCGTATCAGCGCCCGGTACATCCGCCGCCTTAACAGCAGGATTATATATCTTCAGGAGAAATACCTGGATTAGGGAGTCCAGATTACAGCATTATGTCCTATGTAGGGGAGTAATCGGAGGGGATAGTATTTGTATTGTGAAGTTTACTACAGAACCATGCTTTGGCTCTAGGAAGTCATTCTGCCCAGTTATGTCGAAAATACTTTAAACGATATTCTTTTGGAGTATATCCGGTATATTTTTTGAATAAAGTATTAAAATGGCTGTGTGAGGAGAACGCGAGGTAGTTGGCAATTTCAACACAGGTGTATTCTGAATATTTTAACAAATTTTGCGCTGTTTCAATACGGCATTTGCGCACATATTCGGAAAGAGTGGTATTCATCTCTTTTTTAAAAATGGCGGAGAGATAGGACGGCGAGAGATTTACATAATCCGCCGTGGAATTCAGGGTAATGTTTTCATGTAAATGATGATGGATATAATCAATACACCGAAGGACAGGTTTCGAGTAAATCTGTTCTTTTTTTAGTTCGGCCATACGTTTTGTATATTCCGTGAACATCTCTGTGTGGAGACGGAAAATCTCATCCACAGTAGTGCATTTGTCCATGAGCTGAATGTAGAGGTCGCTGATGTTGTACGCATCTTCTGCCAGCATGCCGCCCTCCAGGCAGAAACGGCAGGAAAGGGTCGTAGAAGCTACAAAAAGGTAGCGGTAATGAGAGAGCCGGTTGTCGGAAAGATGACCAGTAAGATTACCTCGGAATAATTTAATGCTCAATGGGATGGCCTGTTCCAAATTGCCGTTTTTCATATATTCGTACTGCAACAGTTCCTCATCATAGGTGTGGTGATGGATTTGTTCTTCTTTTTGCTTAAAACGGATATCAGAAAGCGCTTTTTCAATCGACTTCATAGGCGATGCCTCCTTTATTTACTGTATCACAAGGGGTGGAAATTGACAATAAGAATATATAATAAATAGTAATTATATGATATTTATTTGAGAGACAGAATGATATAAATATTTCAAGAAGCTAAGAGAATGAAAGGCAGGTGACAAACAACGGAGTCTGATTTATAGCCGAGGAGGTGGCACAGCAGATGTGGCAGACCCCGGAGGATGTGGCAGATGCGATTACCTTTGCAGTGACCAGGGGAAAACGGTCAAAGATCACAGAAATCAGATTGACCCATTAACCGGAAGAAGGGAGCAGAGATTATGGCTTTAAAGAAAGACTTTTTGTGGGGAGGAGCACTGGCAGCCCATCAGTTTGAAGGCGGTGTTCTCAATACTTCCAAAGGATTGTCCGTGGCAGATGTGATGACGGCAGGCGCTTACGGCGTTCCCCGCACAATCACGGACGGAATCGAGGAAGGAAAGTATTATCCGAATCATGTGGGAATTGATTTTTATGGAAATTATAAAGAAGATATCGCTTTATTTGCAGAACTGGGCTTTCGGTGTTTCCGGACCTCGATTGCCTGGTCCAGGATATTTCCTATGGGAGATGAGGCAGAACCTGACGAGGAGGGACTGCAGTTCTATGACCAGGTATTTGATGAATTGTTAAAATATGGGATTGAGCCGGTTATTACGCTCTCCCATTTTGAAATGCCTTATCATCTGGCAAAAGAGTACGGGGGCTTCACGAACCGAAAGACCATTGATTTCTTCTTTAACTTTGCAAAAACCTGTTTTAAACGTTATAAACACAAGGTGAAATACTGGATGACGTTCAATGAAATCAACAATCAGATGAATTACAAAAATGATCTCTTTGGATGGACAAACAGCGGCGCTCATTTTGGCTCTTTTGAGAATCCGGAGCAGGCCATGTACCAGTGCGGCCACTATGAGTTGGTGGCAAGTGCGTTGGCAGTCAGGGCAGGCCACGAGATTAATCCTGAATTTCAGATTGGAAATATGATTGCCATGGTTCCAATCTATCCCTATTCCTGCAGGCCGGAAGATATGATGCTGTCCGTTCATGAGATGCACAACCGCTGGTTTTTCTGCGATGTGCAGTGCCGGGGACATTATCCTGCTTATGCCCTTAAGATGTTTGAGCGAAAGGGATTCCAGCTGGATATCACGGATGCGGATAAAAAGGCTCTGGAAGATGGGACTGTAGATTATATAGGATTTTCCTATTATATGACGGATACGGTAGATTCTACGGCAAAAAAAGATGTTTCCTCTGTAACAGACGGCTCCGGTGCGTATTCTGTAGGGAACCCTTATATTAAGGTATCGGACTGGGGATGGGGCATTGATCCGGTGGGACTCCGCTATGCGTTGAATCAGATGTACGAACGCTATGAAAAGCCGCTGTTTATTGTGGAAAATGGATTTGGCGCCATCGACAAAAAAGAGGAAGACGGTTCCTGCCACGACCCTTACCGCATCGATTACCTGAAAGCCCATATTGCGGAAATGAAAAAAGCGGTGGAAGAAGACGGCGTGGATTTAATAGGATATACCCCCTGGGGCTGTATCGACTGTGTTTCCTTTACAACAGGTGAGATGAAGAAGCGATATGGATTTATCTATGTAGACCGGGACAATGAAGGGAATGGCACTTTAAAGCGCAGCAAAAAGGATTCGTTTGCCTGGTACCAGAAGGTAATGGAGACAAATGGAGAAGTTTTGTGAAATCATTCAGAAAAAGAAAGGAATCGGAAGATATGACAGAAGCGGAAAAGTTGGATGCAGGTTTAGAATATGACTTTTGGGATGAAGAGGTTGACGGGCGGAAGCTTCACGCACTGGAATGGTGTCAGAAGCTGAATGCAATCCCGATGCAGAATAAGGAAGAAAGATCCCGGGCGATCCGGAGGCTGTTTGGGGCCGTGGGGGAGAACGCCACCGTGCTTCCTGTGTTTAATTGTGACAGTGGGACCAATATTCATGTGGGTAAAAATTTTCTTGCCAATTATAATGTTACTATTTTGGATATCGCTCCGGTTCATATCGGAGATTACGTCATGATTGGTCCCAATACTCTGATTACGACGGTCAATCACCCGTTGAATCCCATGGGACGGCGAAAACATCTGGGGATTGCAAAACCGGTCACCATTGGAAACGATGTATGGATTGGCGGCAATGTGACAATCCTTCCCGGGGTGAAAATCGGCAATAACGTAGTCGTTGCCGCAGGTGCAGTGGTGACAAAGGATGTGCCGGATAATTGTGCGGTGGGCGGCGTACCTGCAAAGGTGATTAGGGAAATCGTAAATGATGTGGAGTAAAAAAGTGGAACAGCCGCAGATGATTAATGGATATATTCCCGCGGAGAAACACCATAATACTCCCGAAACGCCTTGTAAAAATTACTGCTGTTGCTGTACCCCAGCATCAAAGCAATCTCATTGATTGTAAGATCCGTGCCTTTCAAAAGAATTACGGCACGCTCCATTCGCTGAGAAAGCAGGATTTCAGAGAACGATTTCCCCAATTCCCGGTGTAGAAGGGTGGATATGTAGTTGGGATGGTAGGAAAACCGTGCCGCGATATCCTTTAATGTTACCTTGTCGGAATGTTCACTTATGTATTGGACAATCCGGTCTGACAGGCGGTCTGCAGGGGGCCTTTGGTTTGCAAAGGTATACTGGCGGGCCACCTGCATCAGGAACGCCAGTGCCAGGGGCTTTAATATGTCCTGTGTATCTTCGCCTTTATGGGCATACTCAATCACCATCATTTCCAGCAGTGTGCGGATGTTGCAGTCATCCTCGATTTTGAAATGAAGGTATTCTTCAGAAAAGCAATTTGTGGAAGGATCGAGGAAAAAATGGAACAACCCGGAATTAGCGGACAACAGGGGCAGGAAGGAGCGGAAAAAGGTCTCTCGCCGGAATAACACACCAATGATGATGGTTTCCTGATTATCATGCACACACAGGGCGTGTCCGGCAAACGGCTGGCCTGCATACAATTCCCTTTCCCGTATTGTAATCTGATGATCGTATTTGTAGCTGAGGGAATCATATTCTCCCTTATAGGTGTAATTAAAGTAAAAGAAATCATGGCGGTGAAACAATTCCTGTACCCCGCTGCTTTTATGGACGCAGATTAGAATATTTTCCTGTTCCGGACCTGGCCAGCAGTACATTTTTTCATTTTGGCTTCCGACAGGAAAGTCATGATAGGTCCAGTCAAGACTGTCGAACTGCTCCTGCAGGGCTTCGATTGACAATGACAGTATGGTTTTTTCCAAGCAATAGCCTCCTTTCATATTAGCTCTATGCTACCATAGAATATTATAAATTACCACTGCTTTTATTAAGTTTTAGCGCTGATTTTTCAGCAGATTCCAACTATACTAGTTGGCATGCAATTATAAAACCAGGAGGTTATGAAATGAAAACCAAATCATGGAGTGATAAAAACGCCATCTTTTACAAAAAACTGTTTTCACTTGTGCTGCCGATTGCCTTTCAGCAATTTATGCTGGCGGCAGTCAGTGCTTCGGATGCCTTGATGCTTGGATTTGTGAATCAGGACTCCCTTTCCGCCGTATCTCTGGCTGGACAGATTACCTTTGTATTCAATCTTTTTATGGGTGGCCTGACAATGGGAACAAGTATTCTGGCAGCGCAGTATTATGGGAAAGGGGATATGATATCCATTGAAAAAATCTTTGCCTATGTTATAAAAGTATCTTTTCTGATATCCGCAGTTTTCTTTCTGGCGACTCTTTTTATCCCGGAAACCCTGATGCGGATATTCACAAACGAGCCGCAGTTGATATCTAGTGGAATTGTGTATCTTCGTGTTGTTGCAGCATCTTATCTGTTTACTGGCATTTCCCAGATTTATCTGTGCATTTTGAAAAACACAGGCTGTGCCGTTAAAAGTATGGTAATTGGCTCCACTGCTGTGGTGATTAATATTTTCTTAAATGCTGCGTTGATTTACGGGCTGCTGTTTTTTCCTGAAATGGGGATTGCGGGTGCGGCCCTGGCAACGTCCATTTCAAAACTGATAGAGATGGGATGGGCCTATCTTGAGTCCCTGCGGGAAAAAA
Organism: Enterocloster sp. OA13; assembly: GCF_022440595.1. NCBI lineage: Bacteria > Bacillati > Bacillota > Clostridia > Lachnospirales > Lachnospiraceae > Enterocloster > Enterocloster sp. OA13. Next base: position 1,505,573 of record NZ_JAKNTF010000001.1, read on the forward strand.
GAGCCAGACTGCGCATAAAATATTGCTTTACAACAGAAAAAAATCTGGCACGGGATTATTGGAAATATACAATGCCAATGCTTGGCGACTATCTGGTATGGGGCTGCGGCTTTACTACATATTCCGTAATCATGGGCCACTTAGGCAGCGATGCCGTGGCAGCCAACTCCATTGCCAACATTGTCAAAAATCTGATTGTAAGTTTTTGTACCGGGCTTGGAAACGGCGGCGGTATTATTGTGGGTAACGAGTTAGGCATGGGAAATTTAAAGCAGGCAAAAGAATACGGAGGCCGTCTCTGCAAGCTCGCTGTTATAAGCGGCGTTTTGTCCGGCGTGTTTTTGGTAGCGCTTACCCCCGTCATCGTAAAGGTCACCACATTAAGTCCGCAGGCGACAGGATATCTTAAATGGATGCTGATTCTGTGCGCCTGCTATATGGTCGGAAAGTCCATTAACATGACCACCATAGCCGGGATATTTCCCGCGGGCGGGGACTCTAAGTTTGGCCTGATCTGTGATGCGGTTACCATGTGGGCCTTTGCAGTTCCGGCCGGTTTCTTAGCGGCCTTTGTCTGGAACCTTCCAGTAGTCATTGTATTCCTGATCATCAACCTGGATGAGATTGTGAAGCTGCCGGCGGCCATCCTCCATTACCGGAAATATGGGTGGCTGAAAAACCTTACAAGATAGACAATCTGGGTCGTTACTATTTTCAATCAATCTACAGGAGGGAACAGATGAATAAAATTATTACCATAAGCCGGGAATTTGGCAGCGGAGGCCGGGAACTGGGCAGACATATTGCGGATACATTAAAGATTGCCTATTATGATCAGGAAATTATCAGTGAGCTTTCCAAAAGGACAAATCTGACAGAAAACTATATCCGCCAGGTTGAAGAAAATAAATTCATCCCATTACTGCCAATTACAACGGGAAGAACCTTTTCATCCCAGTTTTATCAGGCAATGGAGCCGGATCAGACAGCATTTCTGGAACAGAGCAAAATGATAAGGGAGATGGCGGATAAGACAGACTGCGTGATTGTAGGGCGCTGTGCGGATTATATTCTGCAGGAGAGGAGTCCCCTTCGTCTGTTTGTATACGCGGATACGGATTTTAAGCTGGCCCGCTGCAGGGAAAAGGAGCAGTCCATGGAAGGAGAGACGGATGCAGAGATGAGAAAGAAGATGAATGGGATTGACAGACAGCGCGCGCGGTACTATCAATTTCATACAGGGCGGACATGGGGAGAAACGTCTAATTATGATTTATGTATTAACACGACTTCCCTGGATATTAAAAGCGTGACAGCGGCCATAGTGAGACTCTTTGACTAAGGAAAAGGCTGCAGAATAATATTATCATTTACCACATATAAACATAAGATTTGGCGCTGTATTCTAAAATCTGGCGCAATATAATAAAGTTCAGAAACAAAATGAATAGAGAATTAAATATGAGGAGGAATCACTTATGAACAATTTTATCTTTAACATGCCGACACGCGTACTCTTTGGGGCAGGACAGCTGAACCATCTGCATGAGGAAAGCCTTCCGGGTAAAAAAGCCCTGATTGTCACCTCCAATGGTCAGTCCACGAAGAAATATGGTTATCTGTCCCGTGTGCAAAAAGAGTTGGAGCTGGCTGGAGTGGAACACGCCCTGTTCGATGAAATCCGTCCGAATCCCACCCGGAAGAATGTCATGGACGGCGCAAAGGCGGTCCGGGACAATGGTTGTGATTTCGTCGTGGCCCTGGGCGGCGGCTCTGTCATGGACTGCAGCAAGTGTATTGCGCTGATGGCAGCAAATCCTGGCGATATCTGGGATTATAGCCTGAGTAAAGCAGGCGGAAAAAAGAATGCGGAATTTGACGCCCTGCCAATCGTATGCATCACCACCTCCGCCGGTACCGGCAGCGAGGTAGATATCGCGGCTGTTATCTCGGATGACGAACTGAAGGAGAAAACCGGAATTTTCTTCCCTTCCATGTTCCCCACGATCTCTGTGGTGGATGCCGACCTGATGATGAGCGTACCACCGGCACTTACTGCTTATCAGGGGATGGATACGTTCTTCCATGCTTCTGAAAGCGTCATCAATAAAAACGAGCATCCCATGGGGGAGATGTTTGCACTCAAGGCGATTGAACTGGTGGCAAAATATCTGCCTGCTGCATATAAGGACGGAAGCAACAAGGAAGCACGTGAGAATATGGCGCTGGCGAATTCCCTGGCCGCTTACTATATGCTTTGTACTTCTGCCCACACCATTGAGCATGTCATGGGAAGTTTCCATGAAAATCTGGTACATGGCGCCGGCCTTATTATGACAGCCCATGCCTACTATGACTTTTTTGCCGAAAAAAAGGCCGCTGAAGAACCAATGATAAAGATGGCAAAGGCAATGGGAGTAGAGAACCCTGCTTCCGGAAAAGACTTTATTCAAGCATTGGATGAACTGATTGCCGCTGTTGGATGCGCCGATCTGAAAATGAGCGACGCCGGAATCACAAGAGAGGAATTAGAACTGTATCCGCAGAAGATTCACGAGGTGCTTGGCGGCGACATTACCGCGGACCCGCTGCCTCTGTCAGACAATGATTATCTGGAAATCTACGAAAAATCCTACCGGTAAGGAGGGATTCACTTGGACGATAAATTAAAACTGGCAGGACAGGCATACGGAAAAGGCTTTACCTGTTCCCAGGCGGTGTTCTGTGCTTACGCCAGTGATATGGGAATAGACGAAACAACGGCGTGCCGGATTATGGAAGGTTTTGGCGGCGGCTTTGGCGGGATGTTTTACATGGGGAATCCCCAAAAGCATTCCAGTGTGGGATGAAGGTGAAAGATACCGTGCTGATTATTAACCAGATTCTTGCGGAATGCCCGAAAGAAAAACGAACAGAACAGGAGATGGAAGCATGGTAAGAAAAATGGTATCCGCATTATTATTGATATCTATGTGGAAGGAACCCTGTATTGGTCAAGCACTGTGCTGTTTTCCGGTGACATTGAGTGGGGTGGCTCACCGCAGAGTATTACTCTGACAGCTGCTTACACAGAAGAAAATACCACAGAAAACAGGGATATGCTGACAAATGTAACCGCAGCCTATACGGTATAATCCGTACTTTAACAATGTGTGTGGAAATTATGAGGAAAGGCGGTGTGATAAATGAGAGGCAGGATCACTACCCATCAAAAAATGGAACAAGCTGTGGTGGAAAGCGGCTTTCTCCCTTTTTGCAAAAATGAAATCCCCGGATTTTCTGTGGAAGAACGGACACCGCCGGAATTATGGTTTCCCGATGATGAGGGCAAAGAGGGGCCATGGGAATGGAGGTAGTTCAATCGGCATACTCCCGTTCACCAAAGGAATCCAAAGAACGAATTTTGCGTTATTTAAGGAACCTGCTCCCGAAGGCGGATGAAGAACAACTGTTAAGGCTAATTGGATAAGCCTGCCGAGAGGAGTAATCTTGATAAAAGAACACACAAACACTAACGATATGACAAATGGGAATCCGGTTAAGCTGATTTTAGCGTTTGCAATCCCATTGTTTGTCGGGAATATTTTTCAACAGATTTATAATGTGGCAGATACGATGATTGCCGGATATAATCTGGGAGATGCCGCGATTGCGGCTATCGGTGCAACCAGTTCCATTTTTTCCCTGCTTATGAATTTTGCCTCTGGCTTAAACAGCGGCTATGGTATTGTTGTGGCCCGGGCATTTGGAGCAAAAAATCAGGATAAGCTGAAGAAGTCGATTGCAGCGATGATAGTACTGGATCTGGTAATCACTTTAATGCTGACCGTTTTTTCGCTATTGTTTTTGAATTCCCTGATGAGACTGCTCAATATACCGGACAGTATTTTTGCAGATGCGTATTCTTACATAGCAATTATTACTGCCGGAATGCTGGCAACAATTGTTTATAATATGCTGGCAGGCATTATGAGAGCTGTTGGCAATAGCAGGACACCGCTTTATTTTCTGATCCTTTCCTGTGTAATCAATCTTAGCCTGGACTGCTTATTTATTATTGGTTTTGGCTGGGGTGTAGAGGGCGCAGCGGCGGCGACTGTAATCGCGGAGAGCCTCAGCGCATTGTTCTCCGCAATTTATATGTTCCGTAAATATCGGGAAATTCTCCCTGGCCGGAAGCATTTCCATCTGGACATACCTCTGATTAAAGAGATGGCAGCAACAGGCTTTGCTATGGCGCTTATGCTGTGTGTGGTGGATATTGGCTCTGTTATTTATCAGCGGGCAATCAACGGCCTTGGAGAAATGCTGATTGTGTCTCACACAGCAGCAAGAAAAATCATTGGTATCATGATGATGCCGCTGGCTTCCATTGCGACAGCATATTCGACCTTTACCAGCCAGAATTGGGGTGCGGGTAAGAAAGAACGGATTCGGCAGACACTGAAAAAAGTGATGGCTATGGAAGTGGGCTGGGGGCTGTTCTCCTGCCTTGCAGTCTTTTTACTTGGAGGAACTGCGGTACGGATTCTGACAGGAACCTCAGACAATAACGTGATTGACAATGCAGTGCTCAGCCTGCGGTTTCATTTTGTATGCTATCCTGCGCTGGGGATCTTGCTTGCGCTCAGGACAAGTTTACAGGCGATTGGCCGTAAAGCTGTTCCTGTCCTATCAAGTTCATTTGAATTAATTGTAAAATTGATTGCTGGAATATGGCTGATCCCTAAACTGGGATACTTATGTGTCTGCCTGACAGAGCCGGTTATTTGGGTTTCCTGTGCGGTTTTTCTGATTGCAGAATTTATGATACAAAAACCGTTTGACAGCAATAAAGAGAAAGCGGCAGCTACGGGCACCGTTAACACAAAGGATATTCTGGATGACTGCATTGTTGGAAAGGTGGTACAATAAAAAATAGAAAAAAATGACAGGGCTGGTGAGCAGAAGATGGATGGACAAAAAGTAAACAATCCAATGGTACATGGGGAAAATAGGATTCCAAACCGGATTCAGGTGAGGAATGCAAGGGTGCACAATCTGAAAAATATTGATGTGGATATTCCGCTGAACCAGATTGTGGGGATCGCCGGTGTTTCCGGTTCCGGGAAATCATCGCTGGCGCTGGGCGTTCTGTACGCTGAAGGGTCGAGACGTTATCTTGATGCGCTTTCGACCTATACCCGACGCCGTATGACACAGGCGGCCAGGGCCCAGGTGGATGAAGTTCTGTATATACCGGCAGCGCTGGCTCTGCACCAGCGTCCCGGTGTCCCTGGCATCCGCAGTACCTTTGGTACGGGAACGGAACTTTTAAACAGCCTGCGTCTGATGTATTCCCGGCTTTCCAGCCAATGCTGCCCCAATGGACACAATCTGGCTCCTTCGCTGGCAGTGGCGGCGGGGCAGGAGCTGGTTTGTCCTGAATGCGGTGAGCGGTTCTTCGGCCTTTCGGCAGAGGAACTGGCCTTTAACAGTCAGGGGGCCTGCCGTACCTGCGGCGGTACCGGGATTGTGCGCACGGTAGATCAGGATACTCTGGTACCGGACGAATCCCTGACCATCGATGAGGGCGCGGTTGCGCCGTGGAATACCCTTATGTGGTCACTGTTCCCTGCCCGGATTATGTTAATGTCCTAAATGCATAGACAGCAGGTACTTTTTCGGAGGCGCTGCAGTTTGGCACAGGATAAGCAATATTTCATAAGCTGCACTATCTAATGATATTGAACCGGTCTTTTCCATCTCTGCTGTTCTCCTGAATGAAAGAATGCCGGGGCTGTAACCTTTCCCGCTTCCCTTTTCAGAAAAAATTCAAAATACTATTGACAAATGTCTTAATGCGTCTTAAAATATAACAGTGTTATATAACGGTGTTATAAACAGGAGCAATTTTATGGGTGAACAGGAGAATACAACATTAAATCTGGTACATAAAGCAGCTATGCAGGAGTTTCTTGATAAGGGTTTTAAGTCAGCTTCTTTACGGAATATTGTTAAAATAGCAGGCGTGACAACGGGTGCATTTTATGGCTATTACAACAGCAAAGAGGATTTACTTGAGGCGCTGGTTGGTGAACAGTACGATTATATCATGAATAGATTTTGCAAGGCACATCAAGAGTTTGCTGATTTACCTCCGGAGGAACAACCAGACCATCTTACAGATTCCGGCGCATGTATGCACGATATGCTTGTATATGCTTACGAATATCTGAATGAATTTAAAATCATTCTCTGCAAATCAGAGGGAACACGTTTTTCAAACCTCATTGATGAAATGGCAGAAATAGAAACAAAGGGGACACATAACTATCTGGAAATACTTAAAAGACTGGGCAGGCCTTCCCCTCCTATTGATGAACAACTGGAGCATATGTTGATAACAGGAATGTTTAAAACGTTTTTTGAACTGATCATACATGAAATGCCACTTGAAAAAGCAGAATATTACCTAAAAGAAATGATTGCTTTTTACACGGCCGGATGGATGAAAATTATGGGGCAGTAAGTAAATTTAGATATTATAATGGAAAGTGTATGCTTTCCATCATATTTAACACATTGGTTAGCTAAAACTAACTATTAAAAATCAGTTAACAAAGATTGGGATATTAGAGGGAGATTATTTTTCCCTCATATCATAAAAATTTTAAAGGAGGTTGTCATCATGACTCAAAAAACAGACACCCGTACAAAATTGCTGATGGAATCACCATTTCAGCTAATGCTGTCTTTAAGTATACCGGCTATTATTGGTATGGTGGTTGTCGGGCTATACAACTTCATGGACAGGGTTTTGGTGGGACAGCTCATCAATGAAGTTGTGATGGGGGCGGTTTCCATTTCCTATCCTTTTACGCTGATAAATACTGGCGTTTCCACATTGATTGGGGTAGGCTCGGCATCTGTTCTTTCACGGGCGGTTGGTAAAAAAATCAAGATATAATTGATAGGATCATGGGAAACTTGATTGCTTTAAATCTGATTTTTGGCATTATCATTACTGTCCTTGGAATGATATTTACACGCCAGCTTCTGACATTAAGTGGTGCAGAGGGAGAAATCCTTAATACCGCAGAACGCTACTTGCGCATTATTTTTGCAGGTTCCCTTTTCGTGAATTTTGGACAGTCCGCTAATATGATTATGCGTGGCGAAGGAATCTTAAAAAAGGCAATGCTGATTACGGGCACTGGTGCGGTTCTCAATATTATTCTTGACCCGATTATGATTATCATTATGAAAAATCAGGGAAAGGGCGTAGAAGGTGCAGCCTATGCAGCAGGCACGAATTTCGGTGCAAAGCAGTATGACAGGGTAAAACAGGTCACAAAAGCATTTATTATTGGTGCGACAGTGATTGGACTTATTTTCTATGTACCCATACAACTGGCTCCTGGAACAATTCTTTCATGGTTTATCAAAGATAAGGATATTGTAAGCCAGGGTGTGACAGATTTCCGTATTTTGTTCAGCACTTATATTCTACTTGGTTTTGTACTTATGGTCATTACTTTAATGCAGTCTCTGGGGAAAGCGTCAAAAGCAAGTGTTTTGGTTTTAATGCGGCAAATCATTCTTTTTGTTCCGCTGGCAATCATTCTTCCACAAATTGGCGGACTGGGTATAGATGGTGTATTTCTAGCTCCGGCGGTAACTGATTTACTTGTTTTAGTTCTAGCTATCGTAATGCTTGCAGGGGAATTTCATAATATATCCCAGTTGGCAAAACAGAAAAAGTGAATTTATTGAATGAACAAAGACTTTGCTCTTCAATAGATATGAAGGAGGTTTTTATGGATAAAAAAAAGTCTAATCTATCAAGATTGATGGGGTATGCCGGAGGACATAAAATTTTAACGTATCTTTCCTGGGTGCTGTCAGTTGCGAGCGCACTATTGGCACTTGTACCATTCGTGTATATATGGCGTATCGTTCATGACATACTGGAGGTTTCCCCGGATTTTTCGCAGGCGGGGAATGTTACAAGCTACGGCTGGCATGCTGTATTGTTTGCGGTTATCTCAATCGTTGTATACATATCCGCTTTGATGTGTTCTCATATAGCTGCGTTCCGGGTTGCCGCTAATATCCGAAAGGAGCTTATGCGGCACATTACAGCCCTGCCCCTTGGAATCACAGAAAAGTATGGAAGCGGAAAGCTGCGGCGAATCGTAAACAGTTCCAGTGCCGCTACTGAAACGTATCTTGCACACAGGCTGCCCGACAAAGCGGGTGCGATTGCTACGCCCATAGGACTGCTCTTTTTACTGCTTGCATTTGATTGGCGGTTAGGTCTTTTAAGCCTTATTCCTGTTGTGCTTGGTTTTCTGATCATGATGAAAATGACTGGAAAAGATATGGAGCAGAGAATGGAACAATACCAAAATTCACTGTCTGATATGTCAAATGAAGCCGTTGAATATGTAAGAGGCATACCTGTAGTAAAAACCTTCGGGCAGACAATCTTTTCTTTTAAACGCTTCAAAGATGCGATAGACAATTATGAAACATGGGTAATGGCGTACACAAGGGGATTGCGTTTGCCTATGATGTTCTATACAACTGCAATCAATGGCGTATTTGCGTTTCTGATTGCTGGAGGTATTGTCTTTACAAGGGGCGGAGTATCAGATGATTTGCTGTTAAACCTTATTTTTTATATTGTGGTTACGCCAGTTATTGGTACGACACTCACAAAAATCATGTTTATGAGTGAGGACGCCATGATTGTGAGTGACGCAATGGGCAGGATTGATGAAATTCTGAACGAAAAGCCCCTGCCTGATAGCAGAGTGGATCATATACCGTCTGATAATTCGATTATATTAGAGCACGTCAGTTACAGCTACAAGGTGAATGACTCCGAAGGAGGCGGACAGGGTGCCCTGGGGCATGATGGTGGGAAAAACGCATTAAATGATGTATCTCTGTCAATTAAAACGGGACAGACAATCGCATTAGTTGGCGCGTCCGGCGGCGGCAAGACGACCCTTGCAAATATCGTTACGCGATTTTTTGATCCGCAAATGGGACGCATTCTAATAGGAAATGTGGATATACGCGATATTCCGAAAGAAACATTGATGAATAAGGTGTCTTTCGTTTTTCAGAATAGCCGCTTAATCAAAGCGTCTATATTGGAAAATGTGCGTATGGCAAAACCAGCGGCAACACGCGAGGAGATCGTTCATGCTTTAAAAGCCGCACAGTGCCTGGACATTATCGAAAAATTGCCGGATGGCATCGATACGGTTGTCGGCACAAACGGCGTGTACCTGTCCGGCGGTGAACAGCAGAGAATTGCAATTGCACGCGCTATTTTGAAAAATGCGCCTATCCTTATTCTTGATGAAGCGACGGCATTTGCCGATCCCGACAATGAGGTGCTGATCCAACAGGCATTATCTGCTCTTTCAAAGGGAAAAACGGTTATCATGATTGCACATAGGCTTTCATCAATCACGGACGCAGACTGTATTTATGTACTGCAGGACGGTAAAATTGCTGAAAGCGGCACGCATCGCAATCTGATTGAGAGAAACGGCATCTTCACACGCATGTGGAAAACTTATTCTGAAGCGGCGGAATGGAAAATTGTAAAGGAGGTAACGGCATGATTCAGACATTGCAAAGGCGCTTTGCACTATCAAGGCAGGGGGCTGTTGATTTGATAAAAGGGTGTATTGCCTGCGTTTTGCAGGATATTTCCTTTATGCTTCCCGTCGGGCTTCTGTATCAATTTGTCATTGATATGATGAACGGGGGCATAAAGGGAAACCGTGTTATGTTCTATGCGGTTAGCGCCCTGATCTTCCTTTTCCTTATTTTTATTGTGACTTGGTTTCAATACAATGCCACCTATTTAGCCACATATGTGGAAAGCGGTGTAAGGCGCATTTCCTTAGCAGAACAGCTCCGTAAAATCCCGCTGTCCTTTTTCGGGAAAAAAGACCTTGCCGATTTAACAAATGCAATCATGGGTGATTGTGCCACACTGGAACAGGCGTTTTCCCACTATGTTCCCGCTTTGGCTGGTTCTCTTATTTCAACAACACTGATTGCTATCTGCCTGTTTACTTACGATTGGCGTATGGCACTTGCAGCGGTTTGGGTCTTGCCGATTGCATTTGCAATTACATTTTTTTCAGCCCGTATACAAGGATATTTTAACCGAAAATCCGTAGCGGCGAATGTTGCGCTTGAAAGCGGTGTGCAGGAGTGCATTGAATGCTTACAGGACTTAAAAGCAAATAATGCGGAAGCAGACTATCTGAACGGGCTTGATAAAAAAATTGATTATGTGGAAAAACGTCACATTATCACGGAACTTGGAACTGCCCTTTTTGTTGTTTCATCAACACTGATATTAAAGTTTGGAATTGCCACTGTTGCACTTGCAGGCTCTGCATTGCTTATTCAAGGTGAGATAGAAATTCCGCTGTTTTTTATGTTCCTGCTTGTTGCTTCAAGACTGTATTCCCCGCTTGAGGGTGCTTTGCAGAATCTTGCGGCGGTTATTTCAACCAAAACGAACATAGACCGTATGAATGAAATTCTTGACCAGCCAATCCAGACAGGCAGCGACAGAACAACAAATAAAGGATATGACATTGTGTTCGACCATGTAGGTTTTGCCTACAATACAGGGGAAACTGTTTTGGACGATGTATCATTTACCGCGAAACAGGGAGAAGTGACCGCTTTAGTTGGTCCGTCCGGCGGCGGCAAAACCACGGTATCACGCCTTGCCGCGAGATTTTGGGATGTAAATAAAGGAAAAATTACAGTCGGCGGTATGGATATATCGAAGATAGAGCCTGAAACATTGTTATCGTTGTATTCTATCGTGTTTCAAGATGTTACGCTGTTTAATAATACAATCATGGAGAATATCAGGATAGGGAAAAAAGATGCGACTGATCAAGAGGTGATTACGGCGGCAGGACTGGCAAACTGTGAAGAATTTGCGTCCAAACTTCCAGATGGTTATAACAGTATGATTGGTGAAAATGGCTGTGAACTGTCCGGCGGCGAAAGACAGCGTATATCAATCGCCCGTGCTTTCCTGAAAAATTCTCCTGTCATTTTGCTGGACGAAGCTACGGCAAGTCTCGACGTAGAAAATGAAACCTTAATTCAGTCTGCTTTGTCAAGATTGATAAAAGATAAGACGGTACTTGTTATCGCCCACCGTATGCGTACGGTAAGCGGCGCGGATCAAGTCGTTGTGCTGTCTGGAGGTACGGTTGCTGAGCAAGGTACACCACAGGAGTTGATGAAAAGAGGTAAGATTTATCCCCACATGGTAAAATTGCAAATGATTAGTCATGAATGGGTTTTCCCAAAGGGCAAAAGATCCGCTGTCTAGTCTTCATCTGCCCTATGCCCTATTTCGTTCCTGTAAAAATCAATTTTTTCATCCAGCCGGTCCCGATGCTCCTGGAGCTGCATAATCTGTTCATTTAATACCTGCCTGTGCTGTACCAGCATTTCCAGCCGTGCCTCTAGCGTGGGATTCCCCCCGGCCCGCAGATGTGCGTACCGTTTAATCTCTTTAATGGGCATTCCGGTATCCTTGAGGCGTTTAATAAAGCTGATCCATGCAATGTCCCGTTCCGAATACCGGCGGCGGTTGCCGGAATTACGTTCCGGGGCAATAAGGCCTTCCTGTTCATAATAGCGCAGGGTATGGATTCCCAGGCCCGTGAGCCTGGAAAATTCACCGATTGAATATTCCAAGGTATTCACCTCCACCTCACCTCCAGGTAAAATTTCTTGACATAGAGTTTACTCTACATTGTATAGTCGATTATATCAGGATAAAGGAGGATTTTCAAATGGTACAGAAAAAAGGAGCATATACGGTAATCACCGGCGCCAGTTCCGGCATCGGTTATGAGACTGCCAGGGCATTTGCCGCCCGTGGAAGGAACCTGGTTGTGGCAGCCCGCCGCCAGGATAACCTTGAGGCACTGAAGAAAGACATTTTATCGAACAATCCTGAGCTGGATGTGGTGGTCAGAGCCACGGATCTGTCCGTTATGGAAAACGTGTATCAGTTCTATGAAAGCCTGAAGGAGTATCCGCTGGATACATGGATTAATAATGCAGGCTTTGGGAACTATGACAGCGTGGCGCATCAGGATTTGAGAAAGATTGAAAGCATGCTCCACTTAAATGTGGAGGCGCTCACGATTTTGTCGTCCCTGTTTGTGCGGGATTATAAGGACATAGAGGGGACACAGCTTATTAATATATCCTCTTGTGGCGGGTACACGATTGTACCTACTGCCGTTACTTATTGTGCGGCAAAATTTTATGTAAGCACATTCACGGAAGGTCTGGCAAGGGAGTTGGAGGAAGCTGGGGCAAAGATGCGGGCCAAGGTTCTGGCGCCGGCAGCCACAAAAACAGAATTTGGAAAAGTGGCAAACAATGTCTGTGAGTGTGATTATGACAGGCTCTTTGGGACCTGCCACACCAGCCGGCAGATGGCAGCGTTTCTGCTGGAACTGTATGACAGTGACCAGGTGGTTGGCGCGGTTGACCGGGAAACCTTTGAGTTTAGACTGTGCGGTCCAAGATTTGACTATGCGGGAAATTCCAGGCATAATCAGAAAGCTGTGAAATCTCAGGCTGAGTCATGAAAAGGTTATGAATTGACTATGAGCGGCTTATGAATTTTAGTTTTTAAAAATGCCTTATTGACAGCGTTTCTGCATAGGAGTACAATAAGTTCAATTTTACATGAAAACCGTTGAGTAAGAGGAGTAACCATGGCGGAGAAATTACAGAGAGCCTTTATTGGTGGGAGAAGGCATTTCAAGCTGCGGTGAATGGGCTTATGAGGGCAGCCTGAATTTCAAGTAGGCGCTGACGGAAACTCTAACCGTTATGATGAGAGCATATGTTTGTATGTGAAAAACCGAGTAGGTGGCATTGCAGGGTTTATGGCTTCTGTTCCTTTGGGGACAGGAGCTTTTTGTTTTTTGAAAGGAGTGGGTTCCATGGATGTGGATTGGCGGTGGTGCGGATAACGGGCGGAACTAAGGATAAATGGAAAGCTGACAAGGAGGTATCAATGAAAGTATCTGTTATTTTAGGACATCCATATGAAGGCAGCTTCACTGAACGGGAAGAATGGTTAACTCAGACCAGGAGCATGGTAAACCACTACTTCCCGTAAAGCAGCTTTCCGTCTGCAGGATGGTTCAATGGAACATGAATAGGAAGCTGAGGAGAACACTTAAACATGCAATTTGTGAAAAAAATACCTGGCGAGAATAAAGAGAGAACAAAAGAATTACTATTATCTGGCTGGAATAGATTAAAGGAACCCTCCAATTTAGGTATAGCAATTTTGTATTCGCTTCCAATATCAATCATATTGATGACGGTCAATGGAATATGGCTTTTTTTACTCTCACCTGTATTTAAAAGTTTTATCTATTCGGACGGTTTTATAGTGGAATTTCAAATTAATATAAAAAGCCTGGTATATATTTTGGCTGTCATTCTGTTCCTGCTCATACATGAGCTGATACATGCCCTATTTATCCCCCATGTATTTCATTCCCCATGTACCTATTGGGGATTTAACGGTGGATTCGTTTTTGTGTATACAGAAGAAATAATGACAAAAAAGAGATTCATGCTTATATCGATCATGCCGCTGCTGCTGTTATCTTTCATACTTCCTGCGGTTTTATCAATTTTTGGAATCTCAAATTGGTTCATTATTTTCCTTTGTATTATAAATGCCGGTGGTTCATGTGTTGATGTTTTGAATATGTTTCTTATTGCGGGGCAAGTCCTCCAAAATGGAACAATTGTAAATAATGGCTATTCGACTTATTTTAAGAATGCGGAGTGACAGATTGCAGTACATACGGCCGGATTACCTATGTCTCGTCGAAAAGAGGCGGCTATCTTGAATATGAGCGATGGTTAATATTTTTGAAAGATACTTAACGCCTGTTCAGTTGTGAAGAATGCAGCTGTCTGCTATCATGAAACCAGCAAAGGCCAATACAAAAAAATAAGGAGGCACTGATATGCAGTTAGGACAGGTAATCCGTAAATATCGTAAAAATAAAAACATGACACAGGAAGAGATAGCGGGCAGGTTTGGAGTTACGGCACCGGCGGTCAATAAGTGGGAAAATGGGGCTTCTATGCCGGATATTATGCTGCTGGCGCCCATTGCCAGGCTTTTAGGCATTACGACAGATATTTTATTGTCATTCCGTGAGGAGCTGACAGCAGAGGAAATAAAAGCGCTCGTTTATGAAGCAAACTCCATGCTGAAGGAAAAGCCTTATAAAGAGGCGTTTCTGTGGGTAAAGAAGAAACTGGAACAGTATCCAAATTGTGAACAGCTGATTTTGCAGCTGGCTGTAATACTGGATGCACAACGTATGATGCAGGACCCGGTAAAGAAAATGAAACAGGCACAGATTTACGGCAAAACCAACCGGATTTCCGAGGCATATAAAGCCTATGAGGAACTTCTTTACTCACATTATCAGCTGGCAAGCGGAGCGCTTCATGGAATGTATATGCTGGCAATGGATCAGGGTGAGATGGACCGGGCGCATATGCTGGTAAGGAAGCAGGAGGAGCTGGCGAGGTGCTTTGAAATGGGAAAATACTGTGAGGCGTCTTCCCGGCTTGATATTGCAACCGCGGAACAGGATGCAGATACAGTAATTGCTACAATGAAAGAAATGCTTTCCAGCATAGGGCAGATAGGCAGCTTTTATAGGTCCCCTCTTTACGGGCATATGGAATTTAAGGAAATGAGGGGGGAGTTCCTGGCTGAACTGAAGAATAATTTATTAAAATGCTTTCGGGATGAAGAAAGCTATGGATTTTTAAAGGAGGATGAAAGGTGGAAGGAAATTGTTCTGCAGAAATAAAGTAACATTATAATGGATATGGCAAAAGGAGAAACGATTATGCAGTGCAGCAGTTTAGAAGAAGTACGTTCCAATATTGACCGAATCGATAACGAAATCATAAAACTGATAGCAGAGAGGGGGAATTATGTGATTCAGGCTTCCAAATTTAAGAAGAACGAGGCCAGTGTCAAAGCCCCTGATCGTGTGGATGCAGTCATTGCCAAAGTCCGGAATATGGCAAAAGAATATGGAGCAGATGCCAATATGGCAGAAGCTTTATATCGGGAAATGATTTCACGATTTGTAACTATGGAGCTACAGGAATTTTCAAATAGTAATAGAACATAAAACCCCTATATCCAAGAGGACGGAGTAAAGCAGCTAAGATATAGTGAAAATGTTTGGAATGAGGAAGGGAGTATTGCTGTGGATGAACGAGGGACGAAAGCCGTGGATCAGGGCGTTTTTTCTGGCAAGATAGGCGGACCGGGGAATGTGAGAAAAAATAAATCGTAACTATGAAACTTTTCCCCTGCTCCTGCGTCTAATGATTACACGTAATTAAAATAATCATATGGAAAGAGGAATAAAGACAATGAAAATCACAAAAAGAAATGTAGCAGTCATGAGGGGCGGTGATTCCGGTATCAATCTTAGAAAGGTGAATGGTTATTGGAAAATCAATCAGATTTATCAGTAAATCAAAGAGGATGCAGTAAAATGAAGAAATTTTGTTCTCATACTTTAAATGAAGAGGAGAGGTATGTCCGGAAATGAGAGAGGGCTTATCCACAACAGCATAGAGTTCATATGCAGGAAGGTAGGCATTTCAAAGTCTTACTTTTATAGTTTCTTTTCCTCCAAGGAAGAACTTGTGCTTTACGCCCGGCAGTACCAACAGCCTAAACTTCTGCGCTGGGCCCAAATGCTGATGGAGGCGCTGGAAATGGAGGCGCAAAAAAATCCCTTGCGGACCTTGCTGGGCCTTTTTGCTCTCTGCCGGGATATTTCATTTATTGATGACAATACCCAAAACGTAGATTACTCTGACAATATCCATCTGATTCTGGCAGAGCCATACCCGGAATTTAAGCGGTGCAGATACATTTAATATGGTGCCCAAATGGTACCCAACCTAGCAGAAAAGTGTGGAGGATAAAAGATAATGGAACGAAAATATGCATTTCATCCCCAGGAGTTTGCGATAGGGGAGACAAGGCTGTTTTATACAAAAATGGCTGGGAAGGGCTGGCGTCTTGTAAAACGCGGCGCATTTTTAAGCAGTTTCAGGCGTTCGGAGCCGGAATCGATACGGTATGGGATTGTTCCGGCAGTGCCTGCCCAATCAGGTGAACCGCCTTTTACAGAAGAACAGATTGCCGCCTATAAGGAGTCTGGCTGGGCATATGTGACAGGACGCGGTTTTATCCACGTGTTCAGCGCAACCGGGAACGGCGGCGCATCGGAATTGTACCTGGAGCCGGAGGCGTATGCAGCTGCATTGAAGGGGCTGAAAAAACAATATATGGTTTCGTTTCTGCAGCTGCCGCTGTCCATTGCATTCTTTCTGTTATTAGGGAGTATGCTGGGAGGCTATGGAGGGCACAGCCACCTGGCGGCATCTGCATACAGGGGCTGGATTGAGAATACAGCGGCCGTGACCGGATTCATCTTTTTATTCTTATGGCTGATGTACAGGGATTTACGGGGGATATGGTATCTTGGCCGTTTGTGCCGCAGGATGAATACGGGGAAGCTTTCTGATTATCTGCAGGTACCGGGCTGCAAAATATCAAAGTTCCTGAACGGTTCCCTGATGCTGTTTACCGCTGTCTTTGGCGTCCTGGCAATCTGCCAGTGGGCAGGAAGCTATAAACATGCGATGCCGGCTGAAACGGATGGACCGTATCTTGTACTTTCAGATATTGGGATAAATGGGGAACGGACACAGAGTTTTATAAAAAACCAGGTCAGTGAGGTAAAATATGGACAGTCACTTTTAACAGAGCATTGGGATACGTTTGAGGTGATTGATGCAGACGGCAGGGAGGTCTGGATGCGGCAGGATGTCTATCGTCTGAAGGATGCAGGCATGGCCAGCCAAATGGCGGGACTTCTGATGAGGGATGCTGTATTTGCCGGTTCTCCAGAGGACTTTGCTTCAGTAGATATATCCGGGCTTGACCAGGCATGGGTATCGGAACGGCTGGAATGCATTGCGGTCAGGGGTGGCTATGTCTGGTTCCTGACATATCCGGCTGACAGCCGTGAAGAACTGGTTTCCATTCTTCAGGTGTTAGCCGGAACAATCTAATCCAGCAGACGGAATGTGGATTTATGGAAATCCATGATTCCGTCTGCTTTCATTTTGGACAGTTCCCTGGACAGGGCGCTGCGGTCCATGTTCAGGTACTGGGCCATGGCATTCCTGTCTAAAGGGACAGTAAAGGTACCTCCGGCCGATGGGCAGGAGGCATTTTTTAAATAAGCCATGATTTTATCCCGCGCACATGGGCGGAGCAGACAGTCCAGCCGTTCATGGAGCACCAGGCCCTTTTGAGCCACGCTTGCTGTGAAGTTACGGATAAGCCTCTTGTGGCAGGCACAGTTTCTGGCGCAGCTGTTCATCAAACTGTCATAGGAAATAAACAGTACAGCGCTTCCGCGTTCCACTGCGGCTGACACGGGACTTGGATGATTAGGGCTGGCTGCCAGGATCACACCGATTTCACTTCCCGTGTTTAAAAGCGTGACGGTAAGGACGTTGCCGTCCAGGTCTGTTTTATAAGATCTGCCCCGCCCTGACAAAAGGATACCGAAGGCCCGGACCTGGCTGCCTTCCTCAATAATGACAGTATCATGTGCATATTCCACAGGATAGGCGTTCAGGCACGATAAAAGACGGCCGGTATCTTCCCTGGAAATGCCTGCAAACAGCCTGGTTCCTTCTAAATACTCAATCATTGGTTTCATCGCAATTACGTTGCCTGGGCAACTTACCTCCTGACATGATTGTATTATAATTGACACATATATGCAAGATGACAGGAGAGAAAAGGAGAGCGGGAATGGCTATTGGTTTCACAATGTTTTATTACGGCCTGTCCGCCGTGCTGCTGGCGGTTTCATACCATAAGGACAGGAAGAAGACAAAGATGGCAGTAAAAAGGGCGCTGCTTATGATGAAGGGAGTGCTGCCTTATTTTCTTGCAATCCTCATGTGTACGGGCGCCGTCCTTCTGGTACTGACACCGGGGACGATACACGGTTTTCTTGGGACAGGAACGGGATTTGGCGGAATCCTTCTCTCGGCTGCTGCGGGGGCAGTGACCCTGGTACCGGTCCTGGCAGTATTCCCGGTGGTTTCTGAGCTGCTTAAGAACGGGGCGGGGACAGCGCAGATGGCGGCATTCATATCCGCCCTGACAACAGTGGGCCTTGTAACGCTGCCTCTTGAGACAAAATATCTGGGAATCCGGGCAGCAGTCCTGCGGAACCTGTTCTTTTTCCTGTTTTCCCTGCTGACAGCCCTTATATTGGAGGCGGTATTATGAAGAAGTCAGGGGCATGGATTATGACAATCCTGGTCTGTCTGCTGGTTCTTTTTCTGGTCCTGGTATTTCTGCCTGGTATGTGGTACGGCGTCATTTCCTATACGGGCGCAGGACTCTCGCAGTTCGTATGGAACCTGGCTCCTGTGTTCCTCTGCGTGGGGCTGATGGACGTATGGGTGGAAAAGGATGAAATGATGGGGATGATAGGGAACCGGTCCGGTGTGTCCGGCGCATTCCTGTCACTTTTTATGGGAATGCTTACAGCAGTGCCTGTCTATGCGCTGCTTCCCATTACAGGACTGCTGTTGAAGAAGGGCGGGCGCATTTCCAATGTACTTATTTTCCTGTGTTCCAGTGTTAGTATCCGTGTACCGCTTCTGCTTTTCGAAATCTCTTCCCTGGGATTGCGGTTTGCAGCCAGCCGTTTTATACTTAACCTGGCAGTCGTATTTGTGATTGCGTATTCCATCGAAGGGCTGTTGCCGGAACAGGAGATGGGACATATATATAGGAAGAATAAGAATGAATCAGGGCAAGGATGAATCAGGGCAAGGATGAATCAGAGTAAGAATGAATCAGAGCTAAAATGAATCAGAAAAAATAAAAATAGAGCAAGAATGATGAAGACAGGATATCGCACCAAGTCTATAATTGACGGAAGCCATGACAAGGACCACAATACAGGGAGAAAGGAGGAAACCGGGAATGAACCGTATTGAAAAAGTAACACGGATTATTGACATCATTGAATCCAATCTGACGCAGAAACTGGATCTGGAACAGATTGCAGATAAGGTCCATTACTCCAAATATCATATGCACCGGGTGTTTTCCCAGACAGTGGGACTTACCATCCATGACTATGTCAGGCGGAGGCAGCTGACAGAGGCCGCTAAACTGCTGGTCTTCTCCAGCCAGTCCATCATTGACATAGCGCTGGCGTCAGGATATGAAAGCCAGCAGGCATTTACGGATATATTTTCAGCCATGTATAAGATTCCTCCCAGCAGATACCGGGAAAATGAGAAATTCTATCCTCTGCAGCTGCGGTTTGAGTTTCAGGGAACATACGCCATGCTGGAGAAAAAGGAAAGGGCACAGATGGATATCCGGTTGGCAACAGAGGCGGACGTCCCATGCGTGATGGAGCTGGTCCGCCTGATTGTGGATGGTTTTCCGTATCTGGATGAGACGGAGTATGTCCGCGAACTGAAACAGAAGATTGCTGGGGGACAGGCCCTGGTCATGAAGGACGGGGAGACTGCCGTGGGTATCCTTCTGTTCTCCCGCGAGGACGGAAGCATTGATTTTATGGGCAGCCATCCGCTGTACAGGAAGAAGGGGATTCCCAGGGCATTGCTGGACCGGCTTATGGGTGAGTGGATGAAGGACAGGAAAATCAGCATCACCACATTCCGGGAAGGTGACAGGGCAGACAATGGGCAGCGGGAAGAAATTAAAAGCCTGGGGTTTGCAGAGGCGGAACTGCTGGTGGAATACGGATATCCCACCCAGCGTTTCACACTGGATGGGGAGGGCGGACAAGGCTGATTCACGGCATCACCGGCAGGCGCACCACAAAGCAGGCGCCTCCGGATGGTGAATCCGTAACGCTGATGGAGCCGCCATGTTTCTGTACCAGCTCTTTGGCAATGCTCAGTCCCAGTCCGTAATGCTGTTTATCGCTTCTGGAGCTGTCGGCCTGGTAAAAACGGTCAAAAATATGTTTTTTTGCATAATCATCGATTCCGCAGCCCTGGTCTGACACGGTCAGACACAGGCTTTTTTTTGTTCCGTGGAGCAGATGGTTCACCTGCTCCACGGAGGCGGAAAGTCTGACGGAGCCGTTCTTTGGGGTATACCGCAGGGCATTGTCTAAGAGGATGGACAGGATTTGCTCCAGGCGCTTCCCATCCCCGTTTATCCTGGGCAGGGAGGACTCCGGAAGCTCTAAAAGCAGCGCCACTCCCTTGTCCCGATAAAGCGGTTCAAACCGTTCGTACATATCAATGAGAAGGGTATCCATGTCCAAGGGCGCCATGCGTATGATCCAGTGTCCCGCGTCCGCGGATGCCAGAAGCAGCATATCGCCCACCAGATAGGACATACGGCAGCATTCCTTATCGATATTATCCATGAACTGCTCCCGGTTCTGCGGCATTGACCGGGCCGCGGACAGGCTGGAACGTATGACGGCCAGGGGCGCCCTCAGTTCATGGGAGGCTGCCGCGATGAATTCATTTTGCTTTTGCTGGCTTTCCTTCAGCGGCTTTAAGGATTTTCCCACCAGGATCCAGCTTACTGACATAAGGGCCACGATTCCCGCCAGGTTGAGGAGGAGGAACAGGAATCCCTGACTGTACAGGCTGGATGAGGCAGGATCTTTATAGGCCAGCAGGGTCAGGCTCTGGAACCCCTTACCGACCGGAAGTACAAGGACACATCCAAGATAGGAATCCTTGTGGTTTCCCTCCACCGTATATACGGGGCTGCGCAGCAGCGAGGAGGATACCGGCCTTAGGGATGGGTCGATGTGCTGGGCCAGGGCCATTTCCCTGGCGCGTCCAATCAAGAGATCCCGGTCGGTGAGCGGGGACCAGGAGCCGGAATAGAGCAGGGGAATCCCGTTGTCCTCGATGTGTATGATGAGCCTGCCGCTGCTTTCCAGCTGTGACAGCCAGGTACAGCTGATGGTGGCGCCGGACTGAAGCCTGGAGGTGATGTTAAGGACATCATTCTGGAAGGCTTCCAGTGTTTTTTTCTCCAGTTCCCTGGAACTGACCACCAGGCTTCCTATGACCACCAGGGTCAGGATAAGGCCGGTTACCATGGTAAAAAGGGCGGTGAGCTGCCGGTGCAGTTTTTTAATCATGGCCGCCTCCATCCTCAAGGCGGTAGCCAATCCCGTGCACGGTCTTGATCTGGGCAGCCGTGCCAACGGCTTTGAGGCGCCTTCTTAAGAAATAGATATAGTTGTCAAGATTGCCGTCCTCCACTTCGGAGTCAGGCCCCCATATGTAGGACAGTATCAGCCCCCGGGGGAGTACCTGTCCGGCATTGCGCATCAGGTATTCCATGAGGGCGGCCTCCCTCCTGCTTAAGCTGACAGTGCCGGAAGGCCCGGCCAGTTCGCGGCGGTCCGTGTCCATGGTTATATTGGAAAATGTTTTTGCGCGGCCCTGTTCCAGCCTGCCGGGCCGTCTGGTGACTGCCCGGATCCTGGCAAGCAGCTCGCCGGCAGCATATGGCTTAACCAGATAGTCGTCGGCCCCGGCGTCCAACCCGTCTATCCTGTCATTGACGCCGTCCAGCGCAGTGGTAATGATGACCGGTGTGGTGATATCCATCCGCCGCAATCCCTGGAGCACGCTGAGCCCGTCCATCTGGGGAAGCATCCGGTCCAATATTATCACATCATAGGGATATTCAGACGCATAATAGAATGCCTCCTGTCCCTGTCCGCAGCAGTCAGTTTCATAGCCTGCCTGTTCCAGCTGCAGCTTTATGGTACCACTTAATTCCCTATCATCTTCAACCAGCAGAATCCTCATGTTCATACCTCGCGCCACCAGTACCCATGTTGATGTGACGCGGTACCGGTATCCTTATTGTATTGAAGCTTGTGTTAAATCATCAAAAACATTATATCAGACAAATCTCTAAAAATCCTAAAAGAAATTCTTCCATTTTTTAAGGTTTTTTAGAGATTTGTCTGATATGATACGGGTATCACAAAAATCACGGATTATGAGGGAGGGATTTGCAATGATAAAAAAGCTGATGGGCCTTTGCCTTACAGCATGTATCATGGTAACAGGACTGTGGGGGTGTTCAGCCCCTGGAACGCCTGAAACGGGTACGTCAGGGGAAAACCAGGCGCGCCAGGAGAAGGACATACCCAGGGGAAGATACGTGGAAAGCAGTATCGGCATTCCCCTGGAAGACGGGGAACATGTGGCGGATGTGGGACAGACCTGGGATAAGGAACTGGAACTATACACAATCAGGGATAAGGATAAGACAGCCATCCGGTACGTGTGGACCGGGGATGGCTGGGAGAAACAGGAAGAGAGTATGATGGAAGGGCTGACATTTCCCTATGACAGCCTGCACATGATATATGGCGGGGATGGAAACCGCTATGTGTTATATCAGGGCGGGGATGACTACAAATGCAATATGGCCAGGCTGTCAGAGGGGCAGGCGCCCCAGGCCCTTTTGGAACATGTATTCTCAGTGAAAAATGACCGGGGATATTACGACACGCAGGTTGATTTTGGGGCTGTTACAGAAGACGGGACAATCCTGTTATCAACCGGACGGGAAACGTCTGCATACAGCCAGACAGGGGAAAAGCTGTTCTCCCTGCCTCAGGAGTCCGGCGCATCAGAATGGAAGACATCCGGTCTTCTTGCCGGAAACCAGTATATTACCAATGGAAGCAAGGGTTTTCTGGAATATGACATCTCCAGCCAGTCAGCGGCCGCCACAACCGAATACGCGTACCGGTCCACGGACCTTAGCAGCATGTATGCGGCCATGGCGCCGGATGGGAAAGGCGGGTTTTACACGGCTGATCCAGAGGGTATCCACCATATGAACCAGGGCGGGAGCCTTTGGGAGACAGTGGCGGACGGGACCCTTAACTCCCTGAGCCTTCCCAGTGCATACATCAGGAAACTGTTTGTGGGAAATGAAACTGATTTCTATGTGTGGATGTCCCAATCTGACCTGCATGAGATAAAACATTACACATATGACAGGGATATGCCCTCCGCGCCCCTTGAAACGCTGACCGTATATGGTCTGGACCTGGAAAACATGTCCACCATACGCCAGGCGGCTTCCATGTTCCAGCTGAAGCATCCGGACGTGAAGGTGGAGCTGATCGGAGGGCAGGAAGGCGGCGGCAACACCACGGTCTCAGACACCATCCGCGCGCTGAATACTGAGCTTCTGGGCGGTAATGGCGCGGATGTCCTGATACTGGACGGCCTTCCGGTGGAATCTTACATTGAAAAAGGCGTGCTGGAGGATATGCGGGGAATCCTGGAGCCGATGATATCCTCAGGGGAGCTGATGGAACAGGCCGCAGGACCTTATACGCAGGCAGATAAAAGCATATACCATATACCGTCCAGAATGATCCTGTTCGTTGCATACGGCGACCAAGAGGCCATAGGAAGCCTGTCATCCCTGGAAGCAATGCGGAACTACCAGAGCGACCCGTCCTACCTTCCGTTGCGTCCTAAGTGCAGCTATGAGAATCTGATGCGGCAGGTAATCGCGCTGACCTATGACGAGATTGTGGACAGCGCCACGGGTAAGCTGCGTCCGGGCAAAATCCAGGAGCTGATTGAGACCGTAAAGATACTGGGGGATGCCAGCGGGGCCAGGGTCAGCTTTGATGAATCCGAGGATGGGGGAAGAGGGCGTGTCTATAACCGTGTTGACAGTGCGGACGGATTCCCTGGAAGTGAATTCGACCGTGTGGACCGGAACCTGTCGGCTGCCGCCGTGGATAAAGTAAGAGGGATGTTTGACATGCCGCTCCTGCTGGCGGTACAGAAAAAGAATGGGTACAGGATGGAGGGTGTAAATGCATCCTATCTGCCAAACGGTACCATTGGAATCAACCAGGCAAGCCCGAGGAAAGGACTGGCAGAGGAATTCGTCCTCTTTGTGCTGGGGCAGGAGGTGCAGTCCAGTGACCTCTCAGACGGCCTCCCGGTGAATACCAGGGCAGTAGACGTATGGGTGGACCGCGGGGATAAGGGCGGGGGCTTGAGTGTGACCCTGGGCGACGGTTCTTATAGTATCACCGGCAGTTCGCCTACCAGGGAAGAGTGCCAAATGTTATTTGAAACCGCGGCCATGGCCACGCACCCAATCAGGACGGACCGGGTACTTGTGGAGATCATAGTTGATGAGACAATGGGATTCTTTGATGGAACCATGCCGCTGGAGCAGGCAGCTGCAAATGCGCAGAACAAAGCGGATCTGTATTTCTCGGAATAGGAAGGCATGGCTGTTCCTGGCCCCCAGCCTGGCAGGGACGGCTGTCTTCATCCTGATCCCGTTTGCGGATATGGTGGCGCGCTCCTTCAGGCAGGCGGTTGGGGGACGGTTCGTGGGACTGGCTAACTTCAGGCTTGTGCTGGAGAGCCGGGCATTCCTCCTGGCGGCCTTAAATACGCTGCGTTTCATCCTGGTGTGCATCCCTGCGCTGATGGCATTTTCCCTCTGTACCGCCGTGATGATACAGTCCTGCTCCGGACATGCATCACCGGCAGGCAGAGGGGGCAATGTCTATAAGACCTCCATCCTCCTGCCCATGGCCATCCCGGTTGCCTCGGTGGTCCTCCTATGGAAGCTGTTTTTTTATCCCCAGGGACTTCTGGGACAGCTGGCCGGGCTGGTGGGGCTGTCCGGACAGGACTGGCTGAACCAGCCAAGCGCGTTTGGCATCCTGGTGGTTACTTACATATGGAAAAATACAGGGTATGATATGATGCTTTGGCTGGCCGGGCTGAACGCCATCCCCCAGGAACTTCATGAAGCGGCCAGGGTGGACGGGGCCGGTCCATGGCAGTGCTTCTGCTTCATCACACTGCCCGGGTTAAAGGGCACGGCCTTCCTGACCGCAGTGCTGTCAATCATCAATTCCTTTAAAGTATTCAGGGAAGCCTATCTTGTGGCGGGCGATTATCCCCATGAAAGCATCTATATGCTGCAGCATCTGTTCAACAACTGGTTCGTATCCCTGGACATACAGAAAATGAGCGCTGCTTCCGTATTGGTGGAGGCGGCGGTCCTGATACCGGTCCTGGTGTGTGCAGGCGTCTTCCGGCGCAGATACGCCGAAAGGTCCCTGGATGACTGACGCAGGGAGGGCCTTTAAGGAGATAGCAATGGTAAAACGTGTACTGGTTAATCTTATCCTTACGGCGGTGTGTCTCTTTGTCTGGCTGCCTCTTCTGCTGATTGCAGGCAATGCGCTGATGTCAGAGGGGGAAATGCTGGAGCGTTTCGGAGCCTTGTTCGGGGTGGGCAATTCCCCGGTCAAGGCTGTGTTCCTTCCGGAGTATCCCACCCTACGCCCTTTTGTGGAACTGCTTCTGGACTCGCCGGGATTTTATGTGATGTTCTGGAATTCCTGTTTGCAGACAGGCGCGGTGCTGGGAGGGCAGCTGCTGGCGGCCCTGCCCGCTGCCTGGGCATTTGCACATTTTGGGTTCAGGGGAAGGAAGGCTTTGTTTTTCCTCTATATCATCCTGATGATACAGCCCTTCCAGGTGACAATGGTGCCGGGATATCTTGTGCTAAAAAAGATGCGCCTTTTAAATACCCATCTGGCAGTCATACTTCCGGGGATTTTTTCCGCATTCCCGGTATTTATCATGGCTAAATTCTTTGAGTCCATTCCAAGGCCACTGATTGAGGCGGCCAGGCTGGATGGGGCTGGGGAGTTTTCCATATTTGCCAGGGTGGGGATTCCTGTGGGAAAGCCGGGAATCGTATCTGTGATGGTCCTTGGATTCTTAGAGAGCTGGAATGCCATTGAGCAGCCCATGACATTTTTAAAAGAAAGGCGGCTTTGGCCCCTGTCCCTTTATCTGCCGGAAATCACATCGGACAAAGCAGGGGTTGCCTGGGCAGCCTCGGTCATCATGATGATGCTTCCTGTCATCCTCTTTGTCATGGGGGCCGAATCGCTGGAACAGGGAATTGCCGCATCAGGAATCAAGGAGTGAGCAATCAATATGAAGAAGACAGCAGTACTGTTCCTGACAATCATGGCAGTCCTGACCTTTTTATCCAGGGCGCTTGACAGCGTTACCGTTACCAGGGTTGAAACCGGATATGGGAAACAGGGAATCGTATCCTATGAGATAGAGGGGACAGGGGAGTTCGCGGCCGGACGTTTTGTCTATATCACACTGCCGGAGGACATGCAGATTGGGGAAATACTTAAGAGGCCCGGCCAGAAGGTACAGGCAGGAGATACCATCCTCCTGCTCCAGATGGAACGGCTGGTGGAAGAAAGGGAGAACCTGTCCCTGGAACTTGAGAAGGCAAGGCTTCTGCTGGAGCAGGAAAAGCTTTCCGGCATACCGGTTCCCAGGGTGACGGAGGAAACATTGGCCATGCAGCAGCTGGCCGCTGCCAGGAGGGCGCTTGAAGCCGGTCAGGAAGACCTGGCAGAGGCCGAAGAGGATTACCTGGTTTCCACAGCTGACCTGGAGCATGACTATGTGCAGAAGAAGAACCGGACCAGGGAAGAGGTAAAGGAAGATAACAGGAGAGCCATGAAAAGCGCCAGGAGGGCCTATGAGGCAGCGCGGCTGGCCAGGGATGCCGCGGTAAAAAAGGCGGAGCGCGAAGTGGAAGACAGGCAGAAAAAACTGGATAAGCTGGAAGCACGGGAGGATGCGCCGGAGGAGGACCTGGAACGGGCGCAGCTGGAACTGGAGCGGGCGGAGGAAGACCTGGAGGACATCCGCGATGGGCAGGACCTTGAGGTGGAAGAGAAAAGGGCGGCCATGTATGCGGCCGAGGAAACATATGAGGACATAGATTACGGGGAAGAGACAGCCAGGGAGGAGCTTCGCAAGGCTTACGAAGATGCGGTAAAGGCAGAGGAAGATAAGCTTAAAAACGCAAGGGATACGGTCAAGGGGCTGGAGGAAAGCCTGTACCGGTCCATGGAGAATCTGGAGAACGCAAAGGTGTCCGATGCCGGCGTGATGGCAGAGGAAGCGGCCAGGAAGGAAATCTCACGGCTGCGCCAGGAATCCATGGAACTGGATATACGGCAGCTAGAGAAAAAACTTGAAAAAACAGATGCCCTGATTGCGGGTGAAGGACGTGTGGAGGCGGCGGTGGACGGAATCGTGGCGGACTCTGGATTGGAGGCAGGGGACAGGACCCAGGCCGGTTCCCAGGTCAGGCTGGCAGTGGGAAACCTGAACCTGATTGCACAGATGGATAAGGATAAGTCAGAACTATTAAAACAGGGTACTAAAATGAAGGTGAAAATCACAGGACAGTCAGGGGAGGTGGAGGCAGAGGTGGAGTCGGTGGACCAGACAGCAGGGACTGATAAAGCGCAGGTGACGGCTGCGATGCCGGATGGGGAGGGAAGCCTTGGGGGCAGCGCATCCTTTTCCGTCTATATGGAATCAGACATCTATCCGCTGGTAATCCCCATCGAAGCCCTGAGGGAAGATAACATAGGATTCTACTGTCTGGCGGCAGAGCCTGCGAAGACAATCCTGGGCGAAGAACTGACCGCTGTCAGGATTAACCTTGAAGTACTGGAGAAAAGCAGTACAGGAGCAGCCGTCTCAGGACCGGTGGCCCGGGATGCCAGGCTGATTACCACGTCGGATAAAGCGGTCAGTGAAGGTGAACGCGTCAGGGTGGTGGGGAAATGAGAAAATGGATTTTTTTGCTGCTGCTGTTTTCCCTGTGGGGATTTGGCGCGGTGACTGCGTGGAGCACCGGGGATTACAGGGGACAGGTTTTTATGTACTACCGGGAGGATGACGCGCCGTCACAGGAGGAGCTTGCCCGTCTGGTCAGCCAGGAAATCACGGCCTGGACCCTGACAGAGGACGTCTTAGTCCAAAACCGTGAACTGGGAAAGAAGAAGCAGGCGGAATGTATGTCGGTCCATGGTTCCAGGGATATGGCGGCTTTCAGGCGTCTGGTGGATGGGACCTACGGCTGCCGGTCGGACCGGGAGGGCTGTATCATCAGCAGGGGGCTGGCCATGGATCTGTTCGGCTCCGTGTCAGTGTCCGGCAAACAGGTATGGTGCCGTGACCAGGCATATGTGGTACGGGGGGTGACGGATGATTCCGGATACGTCATCCTGATACCGGCAGGTAAGGAGGAAGGGATGCGCTGCATGATCATCAGCTGCGGAAAAGACAGCTCCGGCGAAACAGCGGCGGAACGTATCCTGTTCCGTCATGGGATAGGAAACGGCTATGTGTGTGTGGACGGATTCCTCTTTTTCTCATTTTCCTGCCTGACAGTGATGTCTGCCCCTGTGGCGGTACTGATTTGGCTGTGCCGGGAGCTGTTGCGCAGAGGGGTGGGAAAAAGAAGGCGTCTTGGTCTGGCAATCCTGGCATTATCCCTGCTTTTTCTTGGAATCCTCCTTCTGTGGAAGCTGGAACTGAAGATACCGGCCGGGCTGATTCCGGGGAAATGGTCTGATTTTGACTTCTGGAGCCGGAAAGCAGGGGAACTCCATGACCGTATGGGGAGGATGGGGGAGGCGTACCGGGTGGAATGGCTGGAACAACTTAAAAGGAGGACCATGATCAGTGCAGTATGTTCCCTTGGCGTCTCGGGCGGATTCCTGATTTGGGGACATTTCGCCGGAGGGAACCGGGAGGGGTAAAAGGCTTTTCTGCAATTCAATGCAGAGGGGCTTTTTTATAGGATGGATTACAGGATAAATGTAAAAATCACCCAACAGCCGGATTGTGTCTGCTGAGAAAGAATGGTATAATGGCTATTGAGAATTTATCGGCTGCCGGATGAATGATGCGGCCAGAGGGTGGGGGTGAGCCAATGGAAAAAGTCCGCCGGTTCCTTAATCATAATATATTCATATTTTCCGTCAGGCAGGGGCTTCTGCTGACCATACCATTCCTGATCATGGGGTCATTTTCCCTGATCATCATGAATTTTCCTGTGAAGATATGGCAGGCTTTCCTTGCTTCTGGGGCGGGCAGTCTTCTGGATATGTTCCTGATGGGGATTTACCAGGCCACCTTTGGTTCACTGGGCTTTATTTTTGCCCTGATGATTTCGTATGCCTATGGGGAGGAACAGACGGTTTATGACAATACCCCCGTGTTCTTTCCGGCGGTGTCCCTCTGTTCTTTTATTGCGTTCTGTTATCCCAGCGGCGGGCTTTCCATCTGGGGGCCTGAGTGGAGCTTTACCGCAATCTGCATTACCCTGGTCAGCTGCTGGCTGCTTACCATGATTTACCGGTGGGTTGCGGGGCATCAGCGCCTGTATACCATGGGGGTTGCCTATAATTTCAATGCCTCCATGCAGAGCCTGGTACCTGCTGTGGTCACCGTTGCCGTGTGCGGTGTTTCAGGACTGATATTGTACCTGTTGTTTGAAGACGCCAATATCATGAATTTCGGCTCATACCTGTTCCTGCAATTATTTGAACATCTGGGCAACGGCATGTTTTCCATCCTGCTCTATATCCTTATATCCCATGTCCTGTGGTTTTTCGGGATTCACGGGACCAACACCCTGGAAGCTGTTTCGCGCAGGCTTTTTGAGTCAGAGGTGGCTGTCAACCAGGGCATGATTGCCCAGGGGCTTGTTCCGGACCGTATCTTCAGCAAGACATTCCTGGACACATTTGTATTCATGGGAGGAAGCGGCTGCGCCGTCTGTCTGGTTCTGGCGCTGTTTCTTGCGGCCAGGAAAAAGAACAACAGGCGTCTTGCCAAACTGTCCCTGCCCGCGGTTGTATTTAATACCAATGAACTGGTATTGTTCGGATTCCCCATTATATTCAGCGCGGATATGATACTCCCCTTTATCCTTACCCCCATCGTCCTGTCGGTTATCAGCGGCATGGCTATCTATTTCAGCCTGGTCCCCGCCGTGTCGAACAGCGTGGAGTGGACCGTGCCCGCCCTGTTCAGCGGTTACCTGGCCACTGGTTCAGTGAGGGGCAGCCTGCTCCAGCTGTTTAACCTTGCAGTGGGCACCCTGATTTATATCCCTTTTGTCAGGCATAGCGAGGCCATCCAGGAAAAGGAATTCCTCTCCAAGATAAAGAACCTGGAAAACACCATGAAGGAAGAGGAGCAGTCTGTATGGGTCAGGGATTTTTACTGGAGGACATATGAGAACAGGCAGACAGCAAAGCTTCTGTCCTCGGACCTTCAGTATGCGCTTATGAAGGGGGAGCTGCAGCTGTATTATCAGCCCCAGATGTACCGGGACCGTACGCTTTATGGGTGTGAGGCCCTTTTGCGGTGGGATTATATGGGGCATACGTTTATCTATCCCCCGTTGGTGATTGCCCTGGCCACCCAGGGCGGATTTGTTGACGAACTGGGATTATCCATTGTCTCCATGGCCTGCCGGGACATGAAAATGGCGGAGCAGGAGACTGGGCATCCAATTCCATTTTCCGTTAATATCCTGCCGCTGCAGCTGGAGGACCCCGGCTTTGCAGGAAAGGTGGTTGATATTCTGAGGGAAATGCATGTGGAGGGCAGGTATCTGACCATTGAGCTGACAGAACAGGTGGCCCTGAATCCCGGCGCCAACCTGGAACATCAGCTGGAGGAGCTGAAGAAAGCCGGAATCCGTATCAGCATGGATGATTTCGGCATGGGCCATGGTTCCCTGAATTATCTTAACTCTGCTGATTATGATGAGGTGAAGATTGACGGTTCCCTGATTAAACGTCTGCCCGGCCATGCACAGACCTGTGAGCTGATAGGCAATATCATGAACATGTCCCGTATTTTGAAAGTCAGCACGGTGGCGGAATGTGTGGAGACAGAGGAGCAGGTGAAGGTCCTGGACGGACTTGGGTGCAGGATTTACCAGGGGTATCATTACAGCAGGCCCCTGCCCCTTCCTGCGTTTATTGAATATGTGAAAATGCTGCCGGAACCGGGCGGGAAGTAAAGGACCGGATGGGAAGTAAGGGGCCGGATGGGAAGTAAAGGGCCGGATGGGAAGTAAGGAACCGGATGGGAAGTAAAGAACCGGATGCAGCGTCAAAGGATGGGATGGATGTACCTTGAATGAGGGCATCCATTTTTTGTGATACAATCTTCCCGGAAAAACGGGGATGATATGCACCTGTCAGAAAGAAAAAGTTGACATATGTCTACCATCATGATAAGCTTTAAGTAGACATATGTATACCTAAAAAGCATTACATCACGGAATCCGGAGATGGATTGCAGGGGTTATAGAGGAGGTGTATTCATGGAGGAAAACGGGAAGGTCAGTCTGTCTGACGGTGAATGGAGGATAATGAACCTGTTGTGGGAGAATCCGCCCCAGACCATCATGGAACTGACAAGGGCGCTGAAAAAGGACAGGGGCTGGAGCAAGAATACAGTCATTACCATGCTGAACCGTCTGGAGGCAAAGTCGGCCGTGCACCATGAGGAAGGGCAGCGGGCCAAGCAGTTCTATCCATCCATTGAAAGGGCGGATGCGGCCCTGCAGGAGACAAAGGGATTCCTGGAGCGGGTATATGAAGGAAGCGTCAGCCTGATGGTGGATGCCATGGCAAATTCAAAATCGCTTTCCAGGCATGAAATTGAAGAACTCTATGAAGTGCTCAGGAAGGCAGAGGAGGAAGGCTTATGATAGATACCATGATATCATCTTCCGTATTGATATTGGCAATTGCTGCATTGCGTCTGATACTGAAAGATAAAATCAGTCCCAATATCCGGTACGGCCTGTGGGGGCTGGTGGTCCTCCGTCTGGCCTGGCCGGTGTTTGGTCCATATATCTATGGCCCCCTTAAGGGGTTGGCGGACCCATTGCGGTCGCGGTTCAGTGTGATGAATGCAGCGGATGCGGTCCACCGGCAGGTGATTGCGGGAACTAGCCTGGAATATCTGGCAGATAATGTGGCTACCGGCCATGTCTATCACTTTGACAGTGCGGGGCAGACCGTGACGCTGGCCCAAAGGGCAGCGGGAATTGACTGGCAGCTTTGGATCATGGTTATATGGGTGTTGGGAAGCATGCTTCTGGGACTGTGGATGTTTATGGTCAACCGGCGCTTCCACAGGATGCTGGTCAGCAGGAGAAAGGTATTTTACGGAACCATGCCGGTTTTTGTGACAGAACGGGTCTATGTGGTGGAAGGAATCCAATCCCCCTGTTATTACGGGTGGGGGACGGATGAGGGAATCTATATCCCGGTTTCCGCCCCCGATGATTACCAAAAACTGTGCCATATCCTTGCCCATGAGATGAGCCATGTGTCCAATGGGGACCGTTACTGGGGAATCCTAAGGTGCGGGCTGTTGTGCCTTTACTGGGTGAATCCGCTGATCTGGCTGGCGGCAGTGCTGTCCAGACAGGACTGTGAACTGGCATGCGACGAGGCAGCGGTTAAGCTTCTGGGGGAAAGGGAGCGGTTTGCCTATGGAAGGACCCTGGTGGGCATGATTGAGGCGCGGGGAAGGGGAAAAGGGATATGTTCCGTTGCCACCACAATGACAGCCGGGCCGCGGACCGTCAGGGAACGTATCCGGATCCTTGCGGCACACCCGAAGACGACCGGGGCCATGATGGCGGCGGTGGCGGGAGCGGTCCTGCTGCTGGGGGCATGTACATTTACAGGCAGTGTGGAAACCACAGGGACGCAGGATGTTCCGTCTGTTGCGGAAAATGTTATCCGGGGAATTGATACACAGTCCCAGCCGTCTCAGGAACAAAGGGAAACAGAGGCAGTGCCCATCGGACAGGGGGATATGCTGGCCCTGGTGGGGGTGGAGCAGTGGGGAAATTTCTATGAGCTGACCATGGAACGGCGGGAGGCGGAAAGCGGCAGGCCGCTGCCCGTCCCACGTGATTACAGGGAAACCATCCAGGTCACATCATATATGGATGCGGATGGCACTGTCCTGTCAGGGGACGGCAGACCGGACCGCGGCTATGGTTATATGCAGGCCGGACCGGAGGAATTTGTAATCAGCATATGGAATGCAGGACATGCAGGCGCGTTTAAGATATCCATTACACAGGACGACAGGAGCGTGGAATACCTGTTTACAACGGATGACAGGGAATTGCTGGACGCATATACCTGCCATCAGCTCATAGAAGGACCGGACCAGACCCAGGCAGCCTTGGTGGCGGTGGAAGAGTACCCCAATGCGTTCAGCATGCATTTTCAGGGAGCCGATGAGGATGAGGCTGCTGGTTTTGCGGACAATCACCAGATTGGGATACAGCTGGAAGGATACGGGGATGAAGAACACCTGTATGAGCCGGTAATCCAGCAGAGGGATGGAAGGGATATCTATCTTCTGTTCTGCTTTGATGAAGATGTGTTCCCTGATGCGGACGTCAAGCGTGTTGCGGTCCTCCGGGACGGGCTGAAGTCAGGCATTTATTCTGCATTGGGCGTGGACATGATTTCATCAAAGGTTTATGACACTGCCATGCGGTTCTGCCGGGCTTATTTAAGCGGGGATGTTAAAACAGCCGGGGAATGCAGTACATTTTCCCGTAAGGAGCTGGAGGATACAGTGGCCGTGGATGACTCAGAACTGCCGGAACTGAGGATACAGTACCATCCGGACTTAAAGGAGGTGTATGCGGAAGCAGTATACCGGTTTAAGGAAGAAGGGGAGGACAGCTACACCTACCTGAACCTTGAACTGAAGTATGCATATGGGGAGTGGAAGGTCACATGGAAGGGATTTGAGAAATAGAAAGGGACCACGAAGTGATTCCAATGGCATCAACCAGTTCGTCAAATTGTCGAACTGGTTTTTTGCATCAAAAAAAGCGCAGAGATACCCCTGTATTTCAACACTAACTTTAAAAAATATATGAAATATATGTTTCTATACTACTTCTGCATTCTGCTACCGTTGCGTAGTAAGGTATCCGGGACCATTATAGAGTTTCTTGATTGGAGGATTGCGTCTGCCATCAACTCTAAACTTTGCTGTTGGTATCCAGGTCATCCAACGCCCCCATCTGCGATAATGCCTTCCAGGTCGGACTGGCACTTTTGTTTTGGCAAAATCCCTGACTAAACTCGAAAGGTATTCTGCTGGCATAATCTCACGCTCATACATCTTGAAATCTGACAGCAGCTTTAGAAACCGGTGTTCTGCCCGAAGGGTATCTGTTATGTTCTTCATGTTGGGAATATATTCATATTTGTTGGATGGTTCTCTTATGTGACTGTTTTCTTTACTATCTTCACATGCTGCTTCATAAAACAAACCGCAAACTGAGAAACAAAGTATTTTTCCATAAATCTCATTTGTAACGATATTATATTTTGTGGAATTAAAACGTTCGGCTTCCAGATGGTTTTTGATATCAAAGTATACGGTTTCATTATCCCAACGCTGTACATGATAAAGCTCTAAGATACGTTCTGTTGAAAATGAGTCAGATTCCAGGTTCGTAAAATAAATAGAGTCCGTAACGGTCGGGGGAGTAGTGGCTTTGCCATCAGTCAATGTATACTCATACGTATTCCTGATCACGCGAAGTGATAAAGCCCCAACACGCTCCGCATAAGCCCTGTTATCCTCATATTTCAAACGTTTGATCCATGCCCGATTAAAGGGGACCTCGATGATTCCGTCTCTTTCAATGCTGTTGACATACTCTTTGTAGAAATTTGTTTTGCCTCGCACAATAAACTTATAATCTCTCAGGGCATTATAGAGGAATAAATCAGCAGAACCGTAATAGCGGTCACAAAGCAGAATGATTTTCTTTCCCTGAAGAACCTCCTCGCAACTCTTTAAATGTTCAAATAGCATTGGGAGCTCGGAGGTTTTGTATGGCGCTATGACAGAATCAAGGATTACATGATTTAAAACATCAACCAGAATCGAACACTTTGCCTGTGGTTTCTTTACCTGGCTATTATCTTTTATGTACATGTTTGTTACCCCACCATAATACCCTCTTAATTCTGATGAATTGGGCAGGTCAAGTACCGAGCCATCACAGGCAAGTATCAGATAATCATCCAGTGTATGATATTCCTGATGCATATAGAATTCTTTGGCAAAAGAGTGTATGATAAAGGGAAACACATCGGGATTAAGTTTGTTTAGAGCCTTAAACATAGCCTGTTTTGAAACGTTCGGTTTTTCAAGCTTTGAAAAGTAAAGAGCCATGTCCTTGTTTGTGGTTTCGGCAGACCGAAATACATAGAAAAGAAGTACATCGCGCAAGGATATCTTTCTTGACTGTGTAAATCCTCGTATGGTTGTTCTTGCAGCGCTGGCGGTATCGGGAGAACTGAGAAGCCAATCAAGTGCCTCCAGCGCACGCTTGATGTCTATCATTTCTATACTACGCCCCCTCGTCATCATAAATCAGACGAGGTTTCTTTTTTGCATACATAGCTTTCAGATACGGCACCTGATCATTCTCAAGAAGGCCGAAATTCTTAAGAGTGCGGTGTTTAATCTTGCCATGATCGCGGTAGGATTCCACAAGGTAGCAGAAGCAGGTATTTTGATTGCCCTTGACATTAGGTACAACTTTAATAAACATATAAGTCTCCTTTCTATACTACAAATATACATTAAAATACTTATTTTATCAACTTTTAGCAAAAAACCCTATACTACATTTCGACATAAACAAAAGTCCTGACCCCCAAAATGGATCAGAACTTTTGTTTATTTTTTATAACTGGTTGATGCCATTGGGACCACGAAGTGATTCCCATCAAAGAAGGAGCCTGCTGTTATAATGACAGCAGGCTTGTCCTTTGCCGGGAGGGCTTGTAAAATTAAAGATAATTTCATAATTGTAATTCACAAACCATGGTAAAATATTGGTAATAAATCCAGGAGGCGCATGATGGGAAGAGGTTTAAGGGAGAGAAAGGACTTAAGGCGGAAATGCCGTTTTACAAAAGGAAAAGCACCATGGACCATGATTATTTTAGCAATGGCACTGGCCATGTCTGGACTGTCGGCATGTAATCCCGCTGCCGGCAGGGCGGTGGGGACAGACGTGCAGGGAACGGACCATCCGGAGTCTGGTCCGGAGGGGGATGGAATGAAAGGGATGGATGGTAGCGGTGAGGAAGGGATGGATGGAAGCAATGAGGAACCATCAGAATCCTATGACACAGAAGGGTTTTATAATCCGTCAGGGGAATCTGGAAAACTGGAAGAGGGGTCTGAAAAACCGGAAGCGGGGGATACAAAATCGGAAGGGGAGTCTGCACAACCGGAAGCGGAATCTGCGGCACCGCGCCAGCTCAATGAAGATGAACTGCGGTATTTTGAAAAATATCTGAACCGGATTGACAATTACGGCTTTCTTCTGTCTGAATACAAGTCCCCGGAATACCTGGATCTGAATGAGGTTTTTTATTCAGGGGCAGGCATGGACCAGCCTGCCATGACAGGGGAAGAAAGGGAGGCGTTTCTCAAGGCAGTGGGACAGACGGAGATAATGACGGATATGGTACATCTGGGCAAGGCGCAGATTGATGCGTTCCTGGCGGATAAGACAGGACTTACCCTTGACCGGATGGAGACTGGGCTTGGGTGGGTTTACCTGCCGCAGTATGACCGGTACTATACGGAGCATGGCGATACGAATATACGCAGCTTTTTCTGCCCCAGAGGCGAGGTGGATGGAAACCGGTACCGGATATGGTGCCTTTCCGACGGATACACCCAGTTTACCCAGGAGTGTATAGTGACCCTTAAGAAGGTATCATCCGGGTATCAGTTCCTGTCCAATGAAATCATATGGGATTATCATGGATACCGTAAGGCAGATGCGTCAGAACCAACGGCAGAAGCACTCCATTATATCATATCGGCTTATAAACGGCAGCTTAAGGAAGGCACCACAGGCGGGTATCCTGCGGAGGGATATCCTGTGGATTACGGTCTGCCTGTCTTTGATTCAGACTCCAGATATTACACAAGGGAGGAAATGCAGCAGATCAGCTGGGCGCCGGAGCTGACAGCGGTTTTCCGCAATGAGGTTTATGCCCGGCATGGATACATTTTCAAGAATGATTTATGGAATGATTTTTTCAGCGCCTATACATGGTATTCCGGTATGTATCCCGCAGATAAGTTTGATGCAGGCGTGTTTAACGAATATGAGAAGGCCAATCTGGAACTGGCGGTGGAGCTGGAACAATGATCAGGGAAAATCCGGCGGGGAGCCATTTTGGGCGGATGGAAAGGAAGATGTTTACGTGTCCCCAGCATTGCCTGCCGGAAATCCCCCCAAACTGTCTTTGGCTTGTAAAATCCAATCCGGTGCTATATAATTGATAGGAAATAAAGGCCCTGCAGCGCGGCCATAAATCCCTGCATAAAATATCGGAGGTAGATTGAGATGAAAATGGTAATAATTGAACCGCTTGGAGTGGAGAAGGATAAGCTTTTATCCATGGCAAAGGAAGCGTTGGGCGTCCGGGTGGAGATTGTATATCACGATACAAAGGTTACCGGCACAGAGGAGCTGATTGAGCGCGGAAAGGATGCGGAAATCATTGTGGTATCCAACCTGCCGTTAAATGAGGATGTGATAAACGGGTGCAGGAACCTGAAACTTCTGGCAGTGGCATTTACAGGCATCGACCATATTGCGATGGACGCCTGCCGGAAGAACGGGGTCACGGTGTGCAATTGTGCGGGCTATTCCACCAGCGCGGTGGCTGACCTGGTGTTCGGCATGTTGATCAGCCTTTACCGGAACGTGATTCCATGCGACCGCGTATGCCGCGAGGGGGGAACAAAGGACGGCCTGGTTGGCTTTGAACTGGAGGGCAAGAAGTTCGGTGTGGTTGGAACCGGGGCCATTGGACTCCGGGTGGCCAGGATTGCCCAGGCATTTGGATGTGAGGTGCTGGCATACAGCAGGACGGTCAGGGATGTGGAGGGAGTCCGCTTCGTGGACCTTAAGACACTGTTATCCGAATGTGACATCGTGTCCCTGCACACGCCCCTTAATGACGGGACACGCGGCCTTATGAACCGTGAAAGCATTGGATGGATGAAGAAAAACGCAGTCCTCATCAACACGGCCAGAGGTCCGGTGGTGGATTCGGACGCCCTGGCAGAGGCCCTGACAGAGGGCAGGATTGGGGGAGCCTGTATTGATGTGTTTGAAAAGGAACCTCCGGTGGAAACGGGTCATCCGCTGTTTTCCGCCCCCAACATCATCGTCACACCTCACGTGGCATTTGCCACAAAGGAAGCGCTGGTGAAGCGGGCAGTGATTGTATTTGACAATGTGGCGGCATATCTGGACGGCACCCCAAAGAACGTGATGGGGTGACAGGTTATTATAATGGAGTGATGGTTTTATGAATGTGGTCAGGAAACATATCATATTTTCCGGACGGGTACAGGGCGTTGGATTCAGGTACACGGCATGCTATCTGGCCAGTTCCCTGGGACTTACGGGATGGGTGAAGAATCTGTGGGACGGGGATGTGGAGATGGAGGTCCAGGGGGACGAAGCATCCATATCACGTCTGGTGGAGCGGCTTCATGAGGGGCGGTTCATACGCATAGAGCGCATGGAAACAGAGGTGATCCCGGTGATTAAAGAGAGCAGTTTCAGGGAAATATATTAAGTATCAGAGGAGT
The DNA here is from genome assembly GCF_022440595.1 of Enterocloster sp. OA13. NCBI lineage: Bacteria > Bacillati > Bacillota > Clostridia > Lachnospirales > Lachnospiraceae > Enterocloster > Enterocloster sp. OA13. The sequence goes on from NZ_JAKNTF010000001.1 coordinate 1,544,408, forward strand.
GTTTATGTTCGGTTTAATCGTGGCAGTGAAACAGGTATATGATAAATATGCAGAGGATGAGATGACTGTGTACGCGGCCCAGGTTTCTTTTTTCATTATCCTGTCCGTGGTTCCGTTCATCATGCTGCTGCTTACAGCCGTACAGATGATACCAAGCATCAGCAATGCACAGTTCATGGAACTGATTGTAGGGCTGGTGCCTGTGGATTACAAATCCCTTGCCTTCAGGGTGGTGAATGACCTGTCCCTTAAATCCCCGGCCACCATGATAAGCGTTACCGCAATCACGGCCCTGTGGTCGGCGGGCAGGGGGATGTTCAGCGTTGCCAGGGGGCTTAACCGGGTCCATGGGCATGGGGAGAAGCGCTGGTATGTGGTGGGTAGGCTTATCTGCTCGGGATATACCATCGTTTTCATATTGGTATGCATCCTTTCCCTTGGCCTTCTGGTCTTCGGCAACATGATCCAGGCATTTATGGTGAACCGTTTCCCCATTGTAGCGGATGTGGTCACCCACATCATTAATTTCAGGGCCCTTTGGGCGCTGATGATCCTAATCATGTTCTTCCTTGGAATCTATACCTTTGTGCCGGATAAGAAACTGAAGCTGCAAGATCAGATTCCGGGAGCCGTGTTTTCCACGGTGGGATGGATGGCATTTTCCTTTGCATTTTCCCTGTATTTCAACCATATCGGGGGAAGGAACTATTCCTATATGTATGGCAGCCTTACGGCCATCGTGCTGTTGCTGCTGTGGCTCTATATGTGCATGTGCATCCTGTTTTTCGGGGCCGAGATCAATTATTACTGGAAAGAGCTGTTTGGGAGGGAATGATGTCCCATCCCTCCTTAAAAAAGCGGATGAAATCCTGCCCGATGGAGGACATGGCCCTATCCCTTTGCCGTATCAGCGTGATACGTGAAGTGAAGCCCGGGGTGGTAATGGTTTTCACAAGCATTCCCGGATGCGCGCGCCGGGCAATGGAAGCAGGAGCAATGGCAACACCGATGCCCGTGCCGGCCCACGTAAGGCTGGTGCGGGCATCGTCATTGATGCACAGGTAATCCTGGCGTTCACGGGGGAGCAGGCGGTTCAGCTCCCCTTCCCAGCGCCGATAGATGATCAGCGGGCAGGTGCAAAGCTGTTCCAGGCTGATACTGTCTGCCGCCACATCCGGGAAATGTCCCGGCATCCCCACTGCCATCATGGGTTCTTCCGCCAGATAGCAGCATTCATAGGAATCCTCGGGAAAGGGGGTCCGCACAATGGCGGCCTCAATCAGTCCGGTGTTCAGCTTATCCATAAGCTGATACGTATTTCCCTCGTAGATACGGAAATAAATCCCGGGATGCTGGGCGCGGAAGTCCGCGATGCGTCCGATGATGGAGCTGGTTTCCGTGGACGAGACCATGCCCAGCCGTAAAAATCCGTGCAGTCCGCGTCCCATCTGCTCCATCTCCTGCCGTGCGGCCCCGGCCATGTCCAGTATCCCCTGGGCGCGCTCATAGAACACCTTGCCCGCATCGGTCAGGGCAATGGCACGGGAACCGCGCTCAAAGAGTGTGACGCCCAGTTCATTTTCCAGGAGTTTCATCTGGGTGCTCAGGGGCGGCTGGGATATATGGAGGATTTTGGAAGCAGCAGAAATGCTTCCTTCATTGACGATTGTTGTAAAATATTCCATCTGTTTCAGGTTCACGGCACAGCTCTCCTTATATTAAAAACGTATATCTGATATATTAAAACAATATTTTAAATATGGTTACTCCTATGATATAATACCAGACAGTGTGGGAAATGACAATATTTTAGGGCATGTCCGGAGGAAGCTTCCTGTTTATATGAAGCAGCATATCCGGCCATGTTCCGGGAATGGAGCATCGGTATGAAACGATTGTTAAGCTACATGAAGGACTACAGGAAGGAAAGCATCCTCGGTCCCCTGTTTAAAATGCTGGAGGCCAGTTTTGAGCTGTTCGTACCCCTTGTGGTTGCCAGCATGGTGGATGTGGGAATCAGGAACCGGGATGGGGGCTATATCCTGAAAATGGGCGGCCTGCTGCTGCTGCTGGCCCTTGTGGGCCTGGCCTGTTCGCTGACTGCCCAGTACTTTGCGGCCAAGGCGGCAACGGGCGCGGGGACCGCCCTCAGGAATGACCTGTATAAGCACATCGGGACCCTGTCCTATGCGGAGATAGATTCCGTGGGCACGGCCACCTTGATTACACGCATGACCAGTGATATCAACCAGGTGCAGAACGGTATAAACATGACGCTGCGCCTGCTGCTGCGTTCCCCGTTCGTGGTGTTTGGCGCCATGATCATGGCATTTACGGTGGACCTTCGCTCCGCCATGGTATTCGTGGTGACCATACCGGTGCTCTGCGTGGTGGTATTCGGCATCATGCTGGTCAGCATGCCCCTTTACCGGTCGGTCCAGAGACAGCTGGATAAGGTGCTTCTGACCACCAGGGAGAACCTGATGGGAGTCAGGGTCATCCGGGCCTTTAACCGCCAGAAAAGCGAGACTGAGAAGTTTGAAGGGGAAAATGACCGTCTGGTCAGGATGCAGGTTTTTGTGGGCAAGATATCCGCCCTCCTGAATCCCGTCACCTATGTAATCATCAATGTGGCCATCGTGGCCGTCATCTGGGTGGGAGGAGAGCAGGTGGACAGCGGGATCCTTACCCAGGGCAAGGTGATTGCCCTTGTAAACTACATGTCCCAGATACTGGTGGAATTAATCAAGATGGCGAACCTGATCATCCTCATATCCAAGGCAACCGCCTGTATGAACAGGGTGGACAGCATTTTCCAGGTGGAAACCAGTGTGAAGGAAGGCGGAGGGGGATGTGAAGGCCGCGGAGAGGGAAGCCGTGGAAGTGAAGGTCCCGTTGAACTCCTGTCATCCATCAGCCCAACTGCCAAAGACCCGGCACCCAAGGTTGAATTTAGGGATATGGATTTTATATACAGCGGGGCCAAGGCGCCGGCCTTAAGCGGCATTTCCTTTAAGGCCATGCCGGGACAGACCATCGGTGTGATTGGGGGCACTGGTTCCGGCAAGACCACGCTGGTAAACCTAATCCCGCGTTTTTACGATGCAGACAAAGGGCAGGTGCTGGTGGACGGCGTGGATGTAAGGGATTATACACTGGACGGTCTGCGCTCCAAAATCGGCGTGGTTCCCCAGCGCCCGGTCCTCTTTAAGGGAACCTTGCGGGACAACATGAGGTGGGGCAAGAAAGACGCGTCCGATGAAGAGATATATGATGCCCTTAACATGGCCCAGGCCAGGGAATTCGTGAATGACAAGGGCCAGGGGCTTATGCTGCACATTGATCAGGGAGGGCGGAACCTGTCCGGAGGACAGCGCCAGCGGCTTACCATTGCAAGGGCCCTGGTGCGCAGGCCGGAAATCCTTATCATGGACGACAGCGCCTCCGCCCTGGATTTTGCCACGGATGCAAGGCTGAGAAAGGCAATCCGTAAAGGTACGGAGGAAATGACCGTGTTCATTGTATCCCAGAGGGCGACCACCATTAAGCAGGCGGACCTGATCCTTGTGCTGGACGAGGGAACGCTGGCAGGCATGGGAACGCACAGGGAGCTGCTTAACTCATGTGATGTGTACAGGGAAATCTGCCTGTCACAGTTATCCAGGGAGGAGGTGGAACGTGATGAGCAGTAAACAGAATAAACATAAGGATTCAGACAAAAACAAGAGCATGGAAACCCTGAAACGTATCCTGAACTATATAGGCCAGTACAGATGGGGAGTCATCATGTCCCTGATCCTGGCCCTCATCACGGTAGCCCTTACACTGTACGTTCCCATACTTACGGGCCGTGCGGTGGACCATATTGTGGGACAGGGAAATGTGGACTTTGCCGGACTGACCCGGATACTGTGGAAAATCCTGGGCGCAGTGGGACTGACAGCAATCTCCCAGTGGCTGATGAACCACATCAACAACACCATCACCTACCGGGTGGTAAAGGATATCCGCACCAGGGCATTCAACCATCTTGAGACACTGCCCTTAAGCTATATTGACGCCCACCCGTCCGGCGACATCATCAGCCGGATCATAGCGGACATTGACCAGTTCTCAGAAGGACTGCTCATGGGCTTTACCCAGCTGTTTACCGGTGTCCTGACCATTGCGGGAACCCTGCTTTTCATGCTGTCCATCCATCCCGCCATCACACTTGTGGTAGTGGTGCTGACCCCTGTCTCCCTTTTCGTTGCCAGCTTCATCGCTAAAAAAACATTCATCATGTTCCGCCACCAGTCCGAGACAAGAGGGGAGCTGACAGCGCTGACCGATGAGATGCTGGGCAATATGAAGGTGGTGCAGGCATTTGGATACCAGGAGGAAACCCAGAAACAGTTTGAGGAAATCAATAACCGTCTGGCAGGTTACAGCCTGAGGGCCACATTCTTCTCGTCCATCACCAATCCAAGCACCAGGTTTGTCAACAGCATGGTGTACGCGGCGGTGGGCATTACCGGCGCGTACGCCGTCATCCGCGGCTTCATGACCGTGGGGCAGCTGACCAGTTTCCTAAGCTATGCCAACCAGTATACCAAACCCTTCAACGAAATCTCCGGCGTGGTGACAGAGCTGCAGAACGCCCTGGCCTCCGCTGCCCGTGTATTCGAGCTGATTGATGAAAAAGCCATCCTGGACGATAAACCGGATGCCGCAGAGCTTGCCCACGTAGACGGTAAAGTACAACTTACCAATGTAAATTTCTCTTACACACCGGACCGCAAGCTTATTGAAAACTTCGACCTGGATGTAAAACCCGGTCAGAGGGTGGCAATCGTGGGTCCGACCGGCTGCGGGAAAACCACCATCATCAACCTTCTCATGCGTTTTTACGATGTGGACAGCGGTTCCATCAAGGTGGAAGACATGGACATACGCGACATAACCAGAAAAAGCCTGAGAACCAACTACGGAATGGTCCTGCAGGAAACATGGCTCAAAACAGGGACCATCCGTGAGAACATTGCCTACGGCCGTCCAAATGCGCCGGAAGAAGAAATCATCCGCGCAGCCAAGGAAGCCCATGCCCATGGATTCATCATGCGGATGCCCGAAGGATATGACACGGTCATCAGTGAGGACGGAGGAAACCTGTCCCAGGGCCAGAAGCAGCTGCTCTGCATAGCCAGGGTCATGCTGTGCCTGCCGCCCATGTTAATACTGGACGAAGCCACCTCCTCCATCGACACAAGGACGGAAATCCGTGTACAGAAAGCATTCGCCAGGATGATGGAAGGCCGCACCAGCTTCATCGTTGCCCACCGCCTGTCCACCATCCGGGAAGCCGATGTAATCCTGGTCATGCGTGACGGACACATTGTAGAAAAAGGCCGGCATGAGGAGCTTCTGGAGCGGGGGGGATTCTATGCGGAAATCTACAACAGTCAGTTTGCGCGGGGGTGATTTTGGGTATGTATGTGGGGGTGTGTGAAGGCTACGCCCCCAAAGCGGTCCAGGGCCGGGCGGCCGGGCGCGGGTTGGAGGCCAAGTTCCGGAGGGGCAGCTTCTAAGGCCCTGACAGATTAAAAGACGGGGGACCGGTGCTATTCACGTAGAAATCCTGAAGGACTTTCTACGTTCAGAGCACCTTGGATTCTTGCTTTGATGCAAGAATCCACCCCCGTCTTTTAATCCGCCAGAACCTAAGAAGCTGCGACCTCCTCCACTATGCCTCCACCCCGCCCCCGTCCGCCCGGCCCTGGACCGCTTCGCGGGCTGTGCATTCCAACCGCTACATACGCAAAATACAGGAGAGTGGATATAAGCGTGCGGGGATATAATCAGGATAGGATCATAATCAGGATAGGATTATATTTAGGATAGGATCATATTTAGGATAGGATGCATACTTAGGACAGGATGTATACTTAAGATAGGATATATATTTAGAATAGGATATATATTTAGAATAGGATTTATGGACGGGAGAGGGGGATTACTTCAGCATGCGACCCTATCCCGCTATCCGGATTCATGAGGTGGAGCAAGTGGGAAAGCGTAGTGGGTGAGTGGAATGGGGATGGGAGGGATGGATGCATCTACAGGGGCGTGCAGGTCTTAGTCTTCGGGAAGCGGTGCTAAGAGGCCGGCGTCCTTTGTCTGAGCCCGATATCAAAATCATTGGAAAAGCCAGAGCGCGAGTTTGGGCGCCGGCCTCTTGTCCAGCGCCGGTTCCCGAAGGCTTAGAGCTGCTAGCCCCGCAGCCCGCGTCCATCCCTCCCATCCCCATTCCACTCACGGACGGAATCCCCCACCCACCCCACCCATAAATCCCCTCATCTTAATACAATCTTTAGCTGACAATTCCCCATTTTTTATGTATAATACCCATTAGAACCAATCAAACTAATAAAAAACGGAGGAACAAAACACTATGGAATCTGACCCGGAAGCGGCCAATATTATATTCCAAATCACAATCTTAATTATCTTAACACTTATCAATGCATTCTTTGCAGGCTCAGAGATGGCAGTTGTATCTGTCAACAAGAACAGGATCCGCCGTCTTGCAGAGCAGGGCAACAAAAACGCGGCGCTTATAGAGCGGCTTATGGAAGACTCCACTGTCTTTCTGTCCACCATCCAGGTAGCCATCACGCTGGCAGGATTTTTCTCCAGTGCATCTGCGGCAACCGGCATCGCCCAGGTATTGGCGGTGAAGATGGCAGAATGGAATATGCCATACAGCCAGACACTGGCAGGCGTGGTGGTCACGCTGATACTGGCATATTTTAACCTGGTGTTCGGTGAACTGGTGCCAAAGCGTATTGCCCTTCAGAAGGCGCAGGGATTCAGCCTTTTCTGTGTACGTCCCATATACTATATCTCCCGCATCATGAATCCGTTCATAAAACTGCTGTCACTGTCCACCAGTGGCTTCTTAAAGCTGATTGGCATGCACAATGAGAACCTTGAGACAGATGTGTCGGAAGAGGAAATCAAGTCCATGCTGGAAACCGGCAGTGAGACAGGTGTGTTCAATGATATTGAGAAGGAGATGATTACATCCATATTCTCCTTTGACGATAAGCGGGCAAAGGAAGTCATGGTCCCCAGACAGGATATTGTGGCCATTGACATTAATGAGCCTCTGGAGGATTATATTGATGGGGTCCTCCAGTCCATGCATTCAAAAATCCCTGTATATGAAGGGGATATTGACAATATCATCGGTGTATTGTCCATCAAGGCCCTGACCATCGAGGCAAGGAAAAAGTCCTTTGAGGGACTGGATATCCATTCCCTTCTCATGGCCCCCTACTTTGTGCCGGAAAACAGAAGGACGGACGCCCTGTTTAGGGAAATGCAGAAGAATAAAACAAAGCTTGCCATCCTCATTGACGAATACGGCGGCGTGGCCGGTATGGTGACACTGGAGGACCTGATTGAGGAGATTGTGGGTGACATCCATGAGGAATATGAAGAGGTGGAGCCTGAAATCCTGGAACTGGAGCCACACCGGGTTTACCGGGTATCCGGCAGCATTTCCCTGTTCGATTTAAAGGAAGAGATGCATCTGCATATGGATAGTTCCTGCGATACCTTATCCGGTTATCTTATGGAACAGCTGGGCTACATACCTGGCCAGACGGAACTTCCCATCACGGTTGTGACAGCTGAGGCGGACTATGAGGTGGAAGGCATGGACGAAAGGGTCATCAGCTATGTGAAAATGACCTTAAAGGAGACAAAAAAAGAGGAAGCGGCTGAGGAAATATAGCCGTATACGGCAAGGAGGAAAAGAACATGGGCTTTTTGTTGGACGGAGTCATGGCAGTTACATGGCAGCAGATGTTTATGTATGCCATAGGAATTGGTCTTATCTGGCTGGCAGTGAAAAAGGAGTATGAGCCGTCCCTGCTGCTTCCATTGGGGTTTGGTGCAATTCTTGTGAATCTGCCCTATTCCGGTGTGATAGACCAGATGGTGCAGGGAAAAGTGCCTGCGGCCGGTATCATTGAGTGGCTGTTTAAGACCGGGATAGAGGCATCGGAGGCAATGCCGATCCTCCTGTTTATCGGAATCGGGGCCATGATTGATTTTGGACCGCTTTTAAGCCAGCCAGTGCTGTTCCTGTTTGGGGCGGCTGCCCAGTTTGGTATATTCGTGGCCATCCTTGTGGCCTGTATGCTGGGATTTGACCTGAAGGACGCGGCGTCTATAGGAATCATCGGGGCAGCAGACGGACCTACCTCCATCCTGGTATCCCAGGTGCTTAAATCAAATTACATGGGGCCTATTGCAGTGGCGGCGTATTCTTATATGGCGCTGGTTCCCATCATCCAGCCATTTGCCATCCGCCTTGTCACCACCCACAAGGAACGGTGCATCCATATGGATTATAATCCGAAGAGTGTGAATAAGGCCCTGCGGATTTCATTTCCAATTGCAGTCACCATGATTGTGGGACTGATTTCACCCCAGTCCGTGGCTCTGGTCGGTTTCCTCATGTTCGGTAACCTGCTGCGGGAGTGCTGTGTGTTGAATACCCTAAGCCAGTCCGCACAGAATGAACTGGCGAACCTGATAACCCTGCTTCTTGGCATCACCATCTCCTTCAGCATGAGGGCGGAGCAGTTTGTAAATCCTGCCACCCTTATGATCATGGCTCTGGGATTGCTGGCATTTGTGTTTGACACCATCGGCGGCGTGCTTTTTGCAAAACTTGTGAACGTGTTCCTGAAAATGGCGGGCAGGAAACCGGTGAATCCCATGATTGGCGGCTGCGGCATTTCTGCATTTCCCATGTCATCCAGGGTTGTGCAGAAGATGGCCGCGAAGGAGGAACCAGGCAACATCATCCTGATGCAGGCAGCGGGGACCAATGTTTCAGGCCAGGTGGCATCGGTTATCGCAGGCGGCCTTGTAATCAGCCTTGTAACCCAGTATCTGTAAAGGTATCAAAGGAGGATGGAATCGATGAATATGGCAAATGTGGAGATTGCCCTGGAAATCATGGCAAAGGGCATGGGCGGAATCTTTGTGGCAATTGTGGTAATCATGGCGGCGGTCATGGTGCTGGGTAAGATTACAGGTAAAATAAAGGATAAGGAAGAGGAATAGCCGATAGGTACCGGGCGGCGCCAGGGTGTGTTTCATGATTGCTCATATAAGACTTCTGGGGGGCCGGATTATTGGAATGAGGCATTGCAGCAAGGCATTGCAGTAAGGCATTGTAATAAGGCATTGCAATAAGGCATTGTAATAAGACATTGGAATGAGGCATTGGATTACCTTGCAGGTTATCCGGTGCCTTTTTTCTGAAGGTATTTTTGCGGAATGATGGGAGGGGGTTGATACGGCTGGTAATATTAGGTACAATAGGGGGGAAGCTGACTTTTTGTAAGATATGGAAGGATATATCCCCATGACTGGATGCATCAAACGGAAAGGAAGGAGAAAACAAGACAAAAAGTTTTGAACTAGCTTAAAAACAGGATAAAATATGTGAAATATACATAAAATATCATGATTAAAATGGTATATAAAGTACAAAAACACAATAATCTTACAAAAAGTCTTTACGGCAGACAAAAAGTGTGCTATTATACAATCAGAAAAGGAAACAGGGATATGAAAGAGTTGAAAGATGAAAAAAAGTTTTTAACACAGTTGATGGACATGCTGGAACAGCAGCTGGGTCCACATACAGAAGTGGTCCTGCATGACCTGAAGAAGGATTATGCCAACACAATCGTGGACATCCGGAACGGTCATATAACAGGGCGTGAGATAGGAGGCACGGGAAGCAATCTGGGACTTGAGGTCCTTCAGGGAACGGTAAAGGATGGCAATCGGTTTAATTACATCACACAACTGAGGGATAACAGGATATTGAGGTCCTCGTCCCTGTACATCAAGGATGAGGAAGGCGGTCTGATCGGATGTCTCTGTGTGAATACGGATATTACAGAAAGCGTTAAGCTGGAAAGCTATCTGAAGGAAATGAACCACTATGATATCAATGCAACAGACAAACAGGAAGTATTTGTAACGGAAGTGAATCAGTTATTGGAATATCTTCTTCAGGAAGGCCAGAAGCTGGTGGGCAAACCCGCAGGCGTCATGAACAGGGAAGAAAAGCTCCAGTTCCTGAAATATCTGAACGATAAGGGAGCATTCCTCATAACCAAATCAGGAGAGCGCATACAGTCATTTCTGGGAATATCCAAATATACCATGTACGCATATCTGGATATGATAAAAAAGGAAGAAGCAGGAACAAAAACTGAATAAACGGGCAGCTTGTTAACCAGTGCCACCTGGTGTGGATGATCAGGATACAGAATCTGTCATCTGCGCAGGACGACACAAGCAGCACAATAAAATACACCGGAACCGGATTCTTTTTCAGGGAATTGAAGAAGGTGTATTTTTTGTACCCAAAATTCCGTGAGGATTTTGGAATATAAAAAAACAGGAGGAGGATGTACGATGGAGAAGGTTGTAATCAAAACCGACAAAGCGGCAAAACCAGGGGGATGGTACTCACAGGCTTATAAGGTGGGTGACTTGATATATACGGCAGGTATTACCGCCAATGACCCGGTTACCCAGGAAATGATTGCGCCAGGAGACATTGCAGGGCAGACGGAACAAATTATTAAAAACCTGAAAATAATTTTAGAAGAAGCGGGATCGGATTTGGAGCATGTAGTGAAGACACTTGTTTTTGTTAAGGATATTGATGAGTTTGCAAAATTTAATGAGGTGTATAAACAGTATTTTCCTAATGATCCGCCTGCAAGGAGTACAATGCAGGTTGGGAAATTTAATGGGGATATGGTAATTGAGATAGAAGCGGTTGCTATTTGCCGATAACGAGAAAAGGGGTGGGAAAATGGATGCGAAGGAACGGGTGAAAGCTCTTGTCAAGGATGAAGAAGCGATTAATCTGGTAAGGAATATCGTGCAGATACCCAGTCACTGGGCACAGGAAAAAAGGGAGAAGCCGATATCAGATTATCTGTTGGATTATTTTATGAAAGCGGGGATTGACGCATATCAACAGGAAGTCTATCCCGGGCGTCCCAATGTGGTGGCAGTATTACATGGGACAGGAGAAGGAAAGAGCCTGATGTTTAACGGACATATCGATACTGTGCCGCCTTTTGGGATGGAGGATCCGTTTGGAGCTGTAATTAAGGATGGAAAAATGTATGGGCGTGGTACTGCTGATATGAAGAGCGGTGTGGCCACAATGGCATACGCCATGAAACTTCTTAAAGATGCAGATGTGAAGCTGAAGGGGGACCTGGTGTATGCAGGAGTAATTGATGAAGATGCGGCTGGAAGTGAGGGGACACGCTATATAGTAAGAAACGGACCTTTGACAGACCTGGCTATTGTAGGAGAACCCACATCCCTGCAACCGGTGGTGGCCCACAAGGGGTGCGATTATTTTACCGTTACCTTCTATGGACGATCCGTTCATTCCAGCGTTCCCTGGAACGGCGCCAATGCCAATTACGCAGCGGCAGAGTTCATACGCAGGGTGGAAAATGAAATGATTCCGGAGTGGTCTTCTAAAAAGCATCCTTTCTGCAGCCCGCCCACGATTAATGTCGGATTAGTCCAGGGAGCTGCAAAAGCCAATATGCCTTATCTTTTGGGTGAAAGCCCTACATTTGCAGGTATTATACCGGATTTGTGTAAGGTACATATCGATGTCAGATGGATACCCACGCAGACAATCAAGGGAATTGAGGAGGAATTTAGAAAATTAGCCGAGGAAGTTGCCTCAGGACGTGAAGGTATCCGTGCAACTGTTGAATTTATTGACATGTACAGGCCTGCAATGGAGATATCACCAGATAATATACTGGTTAAATCCATTCAAAGCAACAGTAAGTCAGTGCTAAAAAAGGAATATCCTATAAAGGGAGAAACGTATTGGGGAGATTCCGGATTGCTATGCACATTGGCGGGTATCCCATCCATTATGTATGGACCGGGGGACATTGGCTGTGCACATTCGGATGTGGAATGGGTAGAAACAGGTGAGCTGGCTAAGGCGGCCCTGATTTATGCATTGACGGCAATTGACGTATGCGGTGTGGCAGAGTAGGAGGGAGAAACGTGGGGTTATGTTATGATTTGTTATTGGCTGGCGGGGATGTTGTTTTTGAAAATGGGGTCAGGAAAGCCAATATAGCTGTTAAAGATGGAAAAATTGCGGCAATCCTGGCACCTGGGTTTGTGGTTGAGGCAAAAGAGATAAAGAAAATTGAGGGCCTTACGGTATTTCCGGGACTGATTGATACCCATGCCCATTATTGGGAACCAGGTCCCCAGAATTACAGGGAGGATTTTCATCACGCTACAAGGTGCTGTGCAAGGGGAGGCGTGACAACCACCCTCGAAATGCCCCTTAGTATTCCGCCTGTGGTGGATAAGACATCATTTGAACTGAAATACAATGTTGCAAAAGAAAATTCTGTCATTGATTTTGGACTATGGGGAGGCTGCATACCTGCATCCATAGACCGTCTGGAAGAGATGGATGAACTGGGCTGCTGTGCATTTAAGGTATTTATCTCCTATGCCAATCCGGATTATCCCCATTTGCCGGACCATGAATTATGCCGTGCAATGGAAAAGGTTTCCAAATTTGGAGGTATGATTGCAGTACATGCTGAAAATGCAGATATTGTGAGTAATTTCTGTCAATGGAAAAAGGAAGAAGGAGTCCGGCAGCCATCCAGGTATCATGAAGGCCGTCCAGCTTTTTCAGAGGTGGAAGCCATTCAGAGGGCCGTTCTGTTTTCCAAGGTATATGGAACGGATTTGCTGATCTGCCATATGAGCGCTGCGGAGGGAGTGGATGCAACCCTGGAGGCCAGAAGGCAGGGGCAGCATGTATATACAGAAACATGCCCTCATTATCTTGCATATGACAATACCCGTATGGATGAGTGCGGTGCATTTGCAAAATGCAATCCGCCAATCAGGCCGAGGGATAATCTGGAGCGGTTATGGGAACATGTACTGAACGGTAATATTGATGTGATTGGAACAGATCATGGGCCGTATTCTAAGGAAGAAAAACTGGAGGCGGATAATATCTGGGATGCATTGCCGGGATTTGGCGGTGTTGAACTTATGCTCACCATCATGATTACAGAAGGATATGTAAAACGCGGCCTGCCTTTGCACCAAATTGCCAGGATGACATCGATTAATGCAGCCAGGATTTTCGGCCTGCAGCAAAAAGGGGCAATAGAAGTGGGAAAGGATGCAGATTTTGCTATTGTGGACTTAAACAGGAAGTGGGTTTATGAAGGAATGAAATCATTTTCCAAAACATTACTGGATTGCGGGATATTTGAGGGGTATCATTCTGAAGCAGCTGTCTGCGAGACCATTGTACGAGGTTCCACTGTTTATAAGGATGACACAATTACCGTGGATTCAGGCTATGGTATGTTCATACCACGCCAAATTTAATATATTCCAAGGAGGAAAAAGAATATGAAGAAAACAAAGAAGTGGCTCACGTTAGTTATGTGTATGGCAATGCTGGCAGCATCCATGGGCGGATGTGGAGGATCAGGTACAGCCGCTACCCAGGCACCGGCATCAGCCGCGGGTACGGAAGCAAAACCAGACAACCAGGAAAAAGAAACTGAGAAGAAAACAGAGGATAAAAAGAGCATGAAGGCTGCTTTGGTAACCGCTCAGAAATTGGGGGACCAGGGTGTTACGGACCTTTGCCACAGTGGATTCATGAAGGCGGCAGATGAATATGGTATGGAGACCCAGATAGTGGAGGTACAGAAGGGCGAATATGAGGAAAGTATAAGGGCACTTTGTGAAGATGGATATGACATCGTTGTTGCATTGAATGTGGAACTGGTAGATGCAACTTCAAAGGTGGCGCCGGATTATCCGGATGTGGATTTTGTACTGACCTTAGGTGAGGTAGAACTGGATAATTTAAAGTGTCTGTTAGGACAGGAACATGAAGGCTCTTATCTGGCAGGAGTAGAAGCGGGTATGATTACCAAGACAAACCATATCGGTTTTATAGGCGGACAGGATAACGCTGAGATTAACCGTTTCCTGGCAGGTTATGAGCAGGGAGCCAAATCCGTGAATCCTGATATCGTTGTGGATCCTGTGTATGTAGGTTCCTTTGAAGATCCCACAAAGGGGAAGGATCTGGCATTAATGCTGTATAACCAGGGATGTGATATTGTATATGCTGCGGCGGCTAAATCCGGTCTCGGGATGTTTGACGCTGCAAAGGAAACAGGAGGACTGTGCATCGGTGTTGATGTTAACCAGAATGATGTGCTTCCCGGACAGGTCATCGGTTCAATGGCAATTGCATATGACCAATGGATATACAATGCCATGAAGGAAATTGCAGAAGATAAATTTGAAGTTGGCGTGTTCTGGTATGGATTGGAAAATGATAATGTGTATCTGGCGCTTCCTACCAAAGAGCAGTATGATTTGCCAGAAGATGTGCTGAAAGCAGTTGAGGATGCCAAAGAAAAGGTGGTATCAGGAGAAATAACAGTAGACCCTGTTGCTGAAAAAGATAAATAGAACCTGGATGACGTTTTGCGGCAATGAAAAACAGCATTGCCGCAAAAATGACACTATGGTGAAAGGGGAGCAAAAAAGTGGCATTAGCAGTTGAAATGCAGGATATTACCAAAAAGTTTGGTAATTTCACTGCCAATGATAAAGTGAACCTCCAGTTGAAGTGGGCTGAAATCCATGGCATTTGTGGTGAGAACGGGGCAGGAAAGACCACGCTTATGAACACTCTTTACGGTCTGCATCAGCCTACTGCCGGGGATATATATATTGATGGGAAACGGGTAATTATCCACAGTCCCAAGGACTCGATTGCCCTGGGGATTGGGATGGTACAGCAGCACTTTAGCCTTGTCCCGTCAATGACAGTGGCAGAAAACATAGTAATGGGAAAACCTCCTCACGCAAAAAATGGTTTGATTGATAAAAAGAAAAGCATTGAAATCGTAGAAGAAATCAGCAAGAAGTACAATCTGATAGTAAATCCGTCCGCTTTAGTCAAAGAATTGCCGGTAGGCCTGCAGCAGAGGGTAGAGATTTTAAAAGCATTATATCTGGGAGCAAATATATTGATTATGGATGAGCCCACGGCAGTATTGACGCCACAGGAAATCAATCAGCTGTTTATTACCCTGGATGAATTAAGAAATCAGGGAAAATCCATTATTTTAATCACACATAAGCTTTCGGAAGTCACAGCCATTACAGACAGGATAACTGTTATGCGGCTGGGCAAAACAGTGGGGACCATAGATACAAAGGAAACCACGGAACATGAAATCGCCCGGATGATGGTGGGGCGTGAAGTGTTGATGAACGTTGAAAAAGACATATCTGAGCCAAAGGAAATCGTATTAGATGTGAATCATATATCCTGTAGTAATGACCAGGGCATTCCTGCTGTGAATGATGTCTCCTTTTGTGTGCGGCAGGGGGAAATAGTAGGCATAGCCGGGGTTCAGGGGAACGGCCAGACCGAACTGATAGAAGCAATCACAGGGTTGCGGAAAATACGCAGTGGCAAAATCAGCATAGGCGGCAATATCCTGGGTGGAAAGAACACATCCAGACAGTGCAGGGACCTTCATGTGGGGCATATCCCAGAGGACAGGCAGGAGGTGGGGGCTGCCAGATATGCAAGCATAAGGGATAACTATCTTCTGTATCTGCACACACTGAGACGGTTCCATAAAGGGATATTCCTGAACTATAAGGAATTTGACAAGGCTTGTATAGAGGGGTTGGCTGAGTATGATGTGAGATACAATAAGATTCAGGATAATGCCAGCTCACTGTCAGGAGGTAATCTCCAGAAACTGATTATTGCAAGGGAAATGTATACCAAGCCTCATTTACTGGTTGCGGCACAGCCCACTAGGGGAGTTGACATAGGAGCCACGGAATTCATCCATAAACAGATTGTGGCTCAGAGGGATGCGGGAAGCGGGGTTTTGCTGTTTTCCAATGAACTATCAGAGATAATCAGCCTTAGTGACCGGATTCTTGTTATGTACAGGGGACAGATAATAGGTGAAGTGGACCAGATCCATGCAACGGAAGAAAAACTGGGTCTGTGGATGGCTGGAATAAAAGATGAAAGATGATAGGAGGATAATGATTTGAGCTTGGAGTTTAAATTAAGACCGGTTAATATAAAGACAATCATATCAGCCATCATAATCTCTTTTCTGGTAGGCGGTTTGATTGTGCTGGGCAGCGGATATAATCCTGCGGAGGTGTATTATAAACTATTTAAAGGAGCTTTGGGGAGTAAATTTGCGATTGCATCCACTTTAAGATGGATCACGCCCCTGTTGTTTACTTCTGTTGCATCCGCTATTGCGTTTAGAGGCGGTATGTTTAACATGGGAGTTGAGGGCCAGCTGTATATAGGGGCACTGGCTGGAACCATTGTGGGGGTTTCCTGCAAGGGCCTTCCGCATCTGGCACATGTTGCCCTTTGTTTTTTGGCTGCCATGACGGCTGGTATGTTTTATGCCATGATACCTGCATTGATGAGGGTCTATCTGAATGCCAGTGAGGTAGTTACAACCCTGATGTTGAATTATATGATAATAAATTTAAACAATTTTATCATTCAGGAGTATTTCCTTGCAACAGACAGCATGGTTTCGACCATTGCCACCAATGAGATTGAGGCGAGTGCAAAGCTGACGTCTATCATGCCGCCTTACTCAGTCAATACCGGACTTATAATCGGAGCGTTCATGATTGTCCTGTTTTATATACTGTTCAATAAGAGTAAACTGGGATATGAGTTCCATATATCTGGCGTAAATCCACAATTTGCAAGATATGGGGGAATCCAGGTGGACCGGGTAAGGATAGGTGTCATGCTGATTAGCGGATGTATTGCCGGATTAGGCGGAGCTGTTGAAATCATGGGGGTTCAGGAACGTCTGATGGCAAGCTTTTCTCCAAATTTCGGATTTGACGGGATGCTGGCCGCCTTGCTTGGTAATAGCACTCCTCTTGGGGTAACATTATCTTCCGTATTCTTTGGGACGCTGAAAGCAGGGGCATTATCCATTGAAAGAACTACAGATGTATCCAGGGCTTTGGCTGATGTGATTAAGGGTATCATTATCTGTTTTGTTTCTGTCAGGACGCTGGGGTTACTGGACAGGATTTCGTTTAGATGGCCGGGAAACCGCGTATTGCGAAATAAGGGGGAAGGAACAAAGGAGGTAAAAAATGTTTATTAATGCTACACTTTTAGCGGTAGTTGCACGAGTTACAACCCCTATTGTTCTTTGTGCTTCCGGCGGATTGTATTGCCAGCTGGCAGGGACTCCGAATATAACGTTGGAAGGGGCCATGTTGATGGCTGCATTTGCTGGAGTGGCAGGCAGCTATTATACAGGCAGTGCCCTGGTGGGGTTGTTATGTGCTATATTAGGTTCGCTTTTAATTAATCTTTTATTTGGCTTCCTGCATCTTAGGCTGGGCGGAGAAGGAACCATTACAGGATTCGCTATTAATTCCCTGTGTCTTGGCCTTACCACATTCCTTTTACGGTCCATGTTTAATGTTACAGGAACACTGGTGGATGACCGCATCGTAGGATTACCAAAGTATAGTATCCCTATCCTGAAGGATATCCCCATCCTGCAGCAGCTGTTCACCAACCATACCCTGTGTACCTACTTTTCCTGGATATTTATTATATTGACATATATCATTTTTTACAGGACAAAATATGGTATGAATATAAGGGCCTGCGGTGAAAATCCCACAGCAGCCTCATCTGTTGGTGTGTCTGTTACAACCATAAGGTGGAGTACTATCATGATTTCAGGCATTATGAGCGGGCTTGCAGGCGCACAGATATCCCTGGGGTATCTAAGCATGTTTTCTGAGAATATGACATCAGGCAGGGGATTTATTGCTTTGGCTGCCATCATGCTTTCTGGCGGAAGGCCCATTGCCATGTTTGTAGCTGCCTTGCTGTTTGGCGTGGCGGAAGGTCTATCTAACCAGGCACAGCTGACAGCGATATCTTCGCACTTAATCCTGACATTGCCATATCTCATGGTAATTGTTGTGCTGTTGCTGCAGCCGGAGCAGATGAAGGCTTTAAAAATGCGGATCAGACAGATGAAAGGATAAGGGAAGGATATGCGTTTAGATGGGAAATGTATCATAATAACAGGGGCAACAGGAGGGATTGGCAGGGCGGCAGCAGAGTTGTTCCATGAAGAGGGGGCAAGGCTGGTCCTGTCAGATATAGATGTGGATAAGGGGGAAGCGCTGGCATCACAGTTATCTGGAAGCCATTTTGTTCCCGCTGATATCTGCGATTCGGGACAGGTGAACCGACTGTTCGAGGAAGCGGTGGACTTTATGGGTAAGATAGATGGCCTGTTTCACACTGCCGGAATTGTTTCTTCCTCTGACCTTTTTTCCTGCACAGAGGAGCATTTTGAGAAAATCATGAATGTTCATCTTAAGGGGACGTTTCTTTGTCTGCAAAAAGCAGCGCTGAATATGATGGAACAGGGCGGTTCCATCGTGCTTACGGCATCGCAGCGTGGAATCCTGGGTGCCACTGGCTCCATTGCATATAATGCGGCTAAAGGAGGTATTGTAATTATGGGAAAGAGTGCGGCAATGGAACTGGGAAAATATAATATACGGGTAAATGTCCTTTGTCCAGGTGCGACAGAAACTCCGATGCTCAGGCAGGATATTGCAAACAGCCCGAATCCGGAGGAATTGGAGCAACGCATGCTCAGTACATATCCTTTAGGGCGTTTTGGGACATCAGAGGAATCCGCTTATGGTGCTCTTTATTTAATCAGTGATGAGGCGGCATTCACGACGGGTACGACATTAGTGGTTGACGGAGGCAATACTGCAGGATAATCAGGAGGTTGAAATCATGAGGATTTTATTGGTAGGGGGAAGCGGGCTGGTTGGCACCAGACTCGCATCCTATCTGGCAGAACAGGGGAATGATGTGATATGTTTTAACCGCACCATACCGCGCGGCGTATCGGAACAGTGTATATATGAGACAGGTGACCTGGGTGAATATGGCCTCTTGTATCAAATCATGAAAAAATACAGGATAGAACAGGTCATACATAATGCGGCTATTTCCCATCCCATGCTGTATAGGGACAATCCTTATAAGGTTTACCGTGTAAATGTGACAGGAACCTTAAATGTATTAGAGGCAGCAAAACTCTTTGATGTCAGCCGTTTTATCTACATTAGTTCCGGTGCTGTATATGGAAACACGGATGCCCCTGTGGTGTATGAAGAACAGAAGCTTCATGGGGAAAGTCCTTATGGCGCTTCCAAAGTGGCTTGTGAGGAGATTGTGAGGAACTATGGGGTGCAGTCAGCTTCTCTAAGGGTAGCCTTTGTATACGGTCCTGGAAGGAGTATGTCATGTCCGGTTGAACAGGCTTTGCGCCATGCTGTAAAGGGAGAGGAAATGCTGCTGGATAAAGGCGCTGACCAGAAGATGGATTACATTTATATTGATGACTGTGTGGAGGCAATCGCCCGGATTGTCAGCAGCCGTACATTACACTATGATGCCTATAATATAGGCGGAGGACAGCTGGTACCTTATAGCCGGGTGATTGATAAAGTAAAGGCACTGTATCCCCGGTCCCGGATTGAAGTGGGGGCCGGCGGCCTTGGTTATGATGATTTGGGAGCAATGTCAATCCGGCGTATAGAAGAGGATACGGGTTGGAAACCTGGCATATCAATTGAGGAAGGGATAGAAAGATATGCTTTATGGATGGAGAAGAATATATAAACTGACGGATGACAAGAATGTGATATGACCGAACAAAAAGAAAGGGTTGGATTTTGGCAGTGCGGCCAAACATCCAACCTTTTTAAATCCTTATTTATCCTCCACCAAAGGAATCGGAGTCTCATCCTTCTCATCCAGATGCGCCAGATAATACTTCGTATCCTTCACAATCACGCCGGACAGCAGCAGCACGGCAATCAGGTTAGGAATCGCCATCAGTGCATTAAGCGTATCCGCAATACTCCATACAAGCTCCAGCTGGATTACAGGGGCAGCCACCAGCACCACGGCCCAGGCCACGCGGTAAGGAATCAGCCCTTTCTTGCCCATCAGGTATTCCAGGCACCGTTCGCCGTAATAGGACCAGCCCAGGATGGTGGAATATGCAAATGTGATGATACCCACGATGAGGATGGGCTGCCCGATATAAGGAATCAGGGCAAATGCCGCATTGGTCAGTTCTCCGCCGGACAGGTTGGTGACGCTGATGGAATCATAGCCAATGATGCTGCTGACCAGGACAAGGCCGGTCATGAGACAGACCACGACGGTATCCCAGAAGGTTCCGGTTGCAGATACAAGGGCCTGGCGCACCGGATTGCGGGTCTGGGCAGCGGCGGCCACGATGGGGGCGGAACCCATACCGGATTCATTGGAAAAAAGCCCGCGGGCAATTCCGTACCGGGCCGACATCATGATACCCGAGCCAACCAGACCGCCTGCGATGGAGCGCATTTCCGTAAAGGCGCTGCGGAATATGATGGAAAATGTCTCACCCAGGAATGCCCGGTTGATGAAGAGGATGAAAATGCAACCCACAACATAGAAAAACGCCATGAAAGGCACCAGCTTTTCGCACACCCTTGCAATGGATTTCACCCCGCCGAAGATAACCAGGCAGGTAACCCCGCTTGTGATAAGGCCCACTGCAAGGCTGATGATCCAAGGATATGTATCCAGCAGGGCCTTAAGGCCGCCGGATGTCATAAGCGGTTTCACATTGCTGTTTACAATACTGGAAATGGCGTTGACCTGGACGCCGCATCCGATTCCAAAGGATGTAAGGGTGCCCAGCACTGCAAAGATGATGCCCAGCCACTTCATGCCCAGTCCGCGCTCCAGGGCATACATGGCGCCTCCCAGCATGGTGCCGTCCTTGGTGCGCACGCGGTACTTGACGGCTATGAGGGATTCACCGTACTTGGTGGCAATCCCGAACACGCCGGTGAGCCAGCACCACAGTACGGCGCCTGGACCGCCAAGGGCAATGGCGGTCCCCACGCCAATGATGTTGCCGGTTCCTATAGTGGAGGCAAGGGCGGTTGTAAGGGCTGCAAACTGGCTGATGTCGCCGCTGGAGTCGGGATCTTTTGTGACAGAGAGCCGGATGCCGGTCAATGTTTTCCTCTGGATGAATCCCGTACGGATCGTGAGAAAAAGATGTGTTCCAAAAAGAAGTGCAATCATGGGAATCCCCCAAAGATAGTTATTGATGGTTTCCACAATGGTGCTAAACAGTTCCATATCAAATCCCCCGTTTTCTGAGTCAATAATATTAATAATTTAGCACAGTAAAATGGAAAAAGCAAGAAAATATGTTTTCAGGCCAAAATAGAAGGGTAAAACAGAAAATATTTTGAAAAAATATAAGGTAAACAGAAAAAGTTACGGAAGGATACGAAAACACGGATACATGGCTACCTTGCAGGGAAATGGAAAATCATAGAACGGGAGGGGAGGGAAAAGATAAAAAAGTAAGAAACTGACCGAAACAAGCAAGAAACTGACCAAAAAAATCAATTGGCATAATGCGGCAGGGCATTATATAATAAAGGCAGTGTATGAATCCGGAAAAGAATGGGGAGTGATAAGCATGATGCTTTTTTACAGAATGTGTCTGTTCTAGGTATGGAGTAAGTACCCGAAAGGGTAAATCTAAAGCCCATACCAGGGATAAGAATGGACAGAAGTTTACAAAAGGAGTTTAACGGACAGGTCAGCGAATGGGAATGGGAGCTGTACAGGCGCAATATGAAGCGGATGTACAAGACTGCCAGGAACTGCCGTGACCCCAGGGAAAAGGCCCTGGAAGACTACCGCCACCGCCGCGGCACCAAATGGTTTTATAAACATGAGTGCAAGGAAGTAAGAAGGCAGACCAGGAGAAGCCTGCGCACAAAACTGAAACGGGAACTGTATAACGAGGCATATTACAGGGTTGTCCCTCATGACTATAAGACATATGGATGGCTTACCTGGTGATGGAAAAGCGCTTGTAATGAAGGAGGGAAATCATGAGACTGAAAAAAGCAGCATTAACGGCATCCGTCATGATTTCCTGCCTGTCCTTCCTCCAGCCGCCGGAAACAAAAATCTATGAGGAAGACCTGGCGCTCCGTTATGGGCGGCAGCTGACAGCGGTTTTCGGGGAGGACAGCCGGATTTCTCCCGGGGAAACCATCACAGGGTATTTCTGGAATAAGGATACGGATAAACCGGATTGGAACAAGCCATACAGATATACCAGGTGGGAACTGGATTACACGGATGCCTACGGATGTCCGGCCGCTTTTGTGTTCAGCAATTCTGCGGAAAATATCACAGGGGCTGTCCGCAGCCACCTTAAGGCCAGGGTAGAAGCCTACTATGATGAGAATTTCCTTCAGCCATATATCGTACCATATGTGGATGAGGACAGTGTTTCAATGTACTGCAGCTTTTATTCGCTGTTTTCCGACCGGAAACGTCCGGAGACAAGTATAATGTTTGAGGAACGGCTTCAATATGAAATGGATATACTGGAACATGCCAGACTGGATGAAATGCGGTATGAAACCGTATTTGATGAGTATCCGGTAACCCTTTCCATGTACGGCTATGTCCGCTACGGGGACCTGTCCGCGGCAGAACGGCAGGAGAAAGTGGATTTCCTTGAGGCGCAGCTTAATAAAATGACGGATGCCATGGTCCGGTATACCGGCGGCTGCTTAAACGGCAGCGTCGGCATCACGTTTCTGGATGGGGATGGGCCTGATGCCGTCATCGGTTACCAGATTCTTAAAGGAGAGATTTATACAGGTGAAGATTTTGAGGTGGACCTGCACCAGGCATTTTTCGGCCCTATTGACCTGGATGGGGCATGAGGGATGCGGATCATGGTGGCAGCGGATTATGGTGACAGTGAATCATGGTGACAGCGTATCATAATGGTACCGTACAAATCAAAAGCCGGTCCCCTGAAGGGAATCCAGCCAGGGCATTTTAAGACATGCCCTGACGGTTACCCGTTTTCAGGGGACCGGCTTTGATATTGGTCTTATACATTAAAACGGAAGAGAACCACATCCCCGTCCCTCATCACATATTCCTTGCCTTCTGAGCGGACCAGGCCTTTTTCCTTAGCAGCGCCCATGCTGCCGCAGTTCATCAGGTCGTCGTAGTTCACCACCTCGGCGCGGATGAAGCCGCGCTCAAAGTCGCTGTGGATCTTGCCTGCTGCCTGGGGCGCCTTGGTGCCCACCTTGATGGTCCATGCGCGGCTTTCCTGAGGACCGGCCGTCAGGTAGCTCATAAGGCCCAGGATACGGTAGCTGGCGGCAATCAGCTTCTCCAGTCCGGATTCGGTAAGGCCAAGGTCATCTAAGAACATTTTCTTCTCATCCTCATCCAACTCTGCGATTTCCTGCTCAATCTCAGCACAGATGACAAATACCTCACATCCATTTTCGGCAGCAAAACCGCGTACGGACTGTACGTAGCTGTTGTCAGCGCCGTCATTTGCCAGGTCGCCTTCCGCAACATTGGCAGCGAATATGACGGGCTTCCAGGTGAGCAGGTTCAATGTTCCGATGAATTCGCGTTCATCCTCATCCTCTGTCTCGTAGCTGCGGGCCAGCCTGCCTTCTTCCAGGTGGGCTTTCATGGCCTTTAACAGTTCCACTTCCTTGGCCAGATCCTTATTGTTGAAAGCGCCCTTGGACTGCTTTGCAATGCGGCGTTCCAGAATCTCGATATCAGAGAAAATCAGCTCCAGGTTAATGGTTTCAATATCCCTTAAGGGGTCGATACAGCCGTCCACGTGGATGACATTGGGGTCGTCGAAGCAACGGACCACATGGACAATGGCGTCCACCTCGCGGATATTGGACAGGAACTGGTTGCCCAGGCCCTCGCCTTTGGATGCCCCCTTTACAAGTCCTGCAATGTCCACGAATTCGATGACGGCGGGAGTGGTTTTTTCAGAGTTATACATTTCAGTGAGCCTGTCCAGACGCACGTCAGGAACAGGCACCACGCCTACATTGGGGTCAATGGTACAGAACGGATAGTTGGCTGATTCCGCGCCTGCCTTGGTCAATGAATTAAAAAGAGTACTTTTTCCGACATTGGGAAGTCCTACGATACCTAATTTCATATGATTACCTTCCTATTATAATAAGTAATTACAGCCTTATTATCATATCATAAAACATGGGGGAATGAAAGCAGAAAATGTTTAACTGCCAAATGTCAATAAAATCAGGTTTGGCGGGAAGAATATAAGCACAGGCACATGAAGGACATGAAGCAATCCAAAACAGTTTAAGGAGATACAAGATGGGAGAGACAATCGTAGTAATCGGAGCCAACCACGCGGGAACAGCCGCCATCAATACAATACTGGACCAGTTTCCGGGCAACCGCGTCATTGCATTTGACATGAACTCAAATATCAGTTTCCTGGGGTGCGGCATGGCCCTTTGGATTGGGAAACAGATCCAAGGCCCGGACGGCCTGTTCTATTCCAGCAAGGAAATATTCGAGGAAAAGGGCGCGGCCATCCACATGGAGACCAGGATTACCCACATTGACTATGACAGGAAGATCGTGCATGCGCGGGACAGCGCCGGAAAGGACTTTGAACAGTCCTATGATAAGCTGATACTGGCCACAGGATCCATACCCATCCGCCCGGAGATAAAAGGCATGGACCTGGAAAATGTCCAGTTCGTAAAGCTGTTCCAGAATGCCCAGGACGTGATTGAGAAGTTAAAGGATGGATCCATCCGCAGGATTGCCGTTGTGGGGGCAGGATACATCGGGGTGGAACTGGCCGAGGCTTTCAGGCGGAATGGGCGTGAGGTGGTGCTGATTGACTGTGCGGATACCTGTTTATCCGGATACTATGACAGGGAGTTTTCCGATATCATGGCAAAGAACCTTGAGAGCCACGGCGTAAAGCTGGCATTCGGGGAAACAGTAACGGGACTGGAAGGCGGCGGGAAGGTCCAGAACGTCATCACGGACAAGGGAAGCCATGAGGCTGACATGGTGGTTTTCGGCATTGGATTTAAACCAAATACAGTGCTGGGGCAGGGACAGCTCAGGCTTTATAAGAATCATGCCTTTTTGGTGGACCGGAAGCAGGAAACCAGTATTCCGGGAGTCTATGCCATCGGTGACTGCGCCACGGTCTACAATAATGCCATCCAGGCCACGGACTATATTGCGCTGGCAACCAATGCGGTCCGCTCGGGTATCATTGCGGCCCACAATGCCTGCGGCCGGCTGCTGGAATCCCCGGGCGTGCAGGGATCCAACGGCATCAGCATATGGGGGCTTCACATGCTCAGCACGGGAATCAGCCTGGCCAGGGCAGGACGGATGGGATATGCGGCTGCCGTGACGGATTACGAGGACTGGCAGAAGGCGGAGTTCATGGAGGATGGGAACAACCGTGTGAAGATACGCATTGTCTATGACAAAGATACCAGGATCATACTGGGGGCACAGATGTGTTCAGACTATGATATTTCCATGGGCATCCACCTGTTCTCCATGGCCATAGAAGAGCAGGTGGACATTGATAAACTGAAGCTCTTCGACCTGTTTTTCCTGCCTCATTTTAATAAACCCTATAATTATATCACCATGGCAGCCCTGGCAGCCAGATAAAAGGCAGATGAAAGGTTGATGAAGGGCAGATGGAACGCGGATGAGAGGCAGGGAAATCCCTTCTTGCATTTTAGGTTACTTCGGGGTAAAATGGGAAAGTATAGCATCAGGTGTCCCAAGGACAGACATGCCCTGGTGCAGGATGTAAGGAAGGAGATTTTTCTATGGAAGCAGTGACAGGAGCAGATTTAAGCTTTGTGAACCTGGGCATTACCATACAGCACCTGCCGAACAGTATCACGGTGTTTGGTTTCAGGATTGCATATTACGGGATCATCATCGGGCTGGGGATGCTGGCCGGGATGGCCGTTGCATTTAGGGACGCAAGGCGCAGGGGCCAGGATCCGGATGTCTATCTGGATTTTGCCTTGTACGGCATCATATTTTCCATTATCGGCGCCAGGGCTTATTATGTGATTTTTGACTGGGATAACTATAAGAATAACCTGCTGCAGATATTTAACACCCGGGGAGGCGGACTGGCAATCTACGGCGGCGTCATCGGCGCGGTCATTACCCTTATCGTGTTTACCAGGGTCAGGAAGATGTCCTTTTTCTCCATGGCGGACAGCGGCGTGCTGGGGCTGATAACGGGCCAGATCATCGGCCGGTGGGGGAATTTCTTTAACTGCGAGGCGTTCGGGGGATTTACCAACAACCTTTTTGCCATGCGCATTAAGAAGAGCCTGGTGAACCCGTCCATGATCTCACAGCAGCTGATTGACCATGAGATTGTGGAGAATGGGATTGCCTACATCCAGGTCCATCCCACCTTCCTCTATGAGTCGGTATGGAACCTGTGTGTCCTTGGTTTCATGCTGTGGTACAGGAAACACAAGAAGTTTGAAGGGGAAATGCTCTGGATTTATTTCCTGGGTTACGGCCTTGGCCGGGTCTGGATTGAGGGCCTGCGCACGGACCAGCTATTGATTCCCGGCACAGGATTCGCGGTGTCCCAGCTGCTCTCGGCCGCCCTGGTACTGATATCGGCCGGAATTATCATTTATAAACACCAAAACCTGAAAAAGGGGAGGAAAGTGGGGGATATTCCAGGGGGGATTAAGTAAAAAAATCAATATTTAGTACTTGTAAGTGGGGGTATCCCACATGTAGAGGCAGTTGCGAAAAACCACGCAGCTGCCTTGTTTTTTTGAAATTTTTTTATAAGAAATTCGTAAAAACTCCTTGCCATTTCCCAATTTCTGTACTATGATGGACATACAAGTGGTAGAAAGTGGTGCAAAGTGGTAGAGGATGGTTGTTATGTGGATGAAGTGGGGGTTTCGGATTCCCCCATGGGCATCCACGGGACATCACTGACGTACGGCAGGTGATAAGTTATGTTCATGGGTGAATACAATCATACAGTAGATGCGAAGGGACGCCTGATCGTGCCTTCCAAGTTCAGAGAGCAGTTAGGCGACGAATTCGTTGTTACGAAGGGCCTTGATAACTGCCTTTTTGTGTATGAGAATTCCGAATGGACTGCCCTTGAAGAGAAACTGCGCACACTGCCCCTTACCAATGCCGCCGGACGTAAGTTTTCACGTTTCCTCCTGGCAGGCGCTACCACCTGTGAAGTGGACAAGCAGGGAAGAATCCTTCTTCCGGCCATCCTTAGGGAGTTTGCCGGAATTGAGAAAGACGCAGTACTGGTAGGTGTGGGAAGCCGTATTGAAATCTGGAGCAAGGATAAGTGGATTGAGGCGAACACCTTTGATGATATGGAAGAGATTGCAGAACACATGGAAGGTTTGGGAATTTAATGGAGGAACAAGCATTTGTACACAAGTCCGTACTTTTATATGAAACAGTGGGCAGCCTGAATATAAAGCCCGGAGGAATCTATGTGGACGGCACGCTGGGCGGAGGCGGACATGCCTATGAGGTATGCAAGCGTCTGGGAAGCGGACGGCTCATTGGGATTGACCAGGACGCGGACGCCATAGAGGCGGCAGGCAGGCGGCTGGAGCATTTTAAGGATAAGGTTACCATTGTAAGAAGCAATTATGAGAATATCAGGACAGTGCTGAATGAACTGGGGCTATTAAAGGTGGACGGGATTTACCTGGATCTGGGGGTTTCCTCCTACCAGCTGGACACGGCTTCCAGGGGATTCACCTACAGGGAGGACGCGCCTCTTGATATGAGGATGGACCAGAGGAATACCACCACGGCCGCAGACATTGTCAATACCTACACCGAGATGGAGCTGTACCGGATCATCCGGGATTATGGTGAGGACAATTTTGCGAAGAACATAGCAAAGCACATTGTAAGGGCAAGGGGGGAACACCCCATTGAGACAACAGGAGAGCTGGCGGAGATAATCAAGGCGGCCATTCCGGCCAGGGTAAGGGCCACGGGCGGACATCCGGCCAAGCGTACCTTCCAGGCCATAAGGATTGAGTGCAACCATGAACTGGATGTGCTGGAACAGTCCATTGATACCATGATTGAACTCTTAAACCCGGGAGGACGGCTCAGTATCATCACCTTCCATTCGCTGGAAGACCGGATTGTGAAGAACCGGTTCAGGACCAATGAAAATCCCTGTATCTGCCCCCATGAGTTTCCTGTATGCGTGTGCGGCAGGAAGAGTAAGGGGAAGGTGGTTTCAAGGAAACCCATATTGCCGTCCAAAGAAGAACTGGAAGAGAACAGCCGTTCAAAGAGCGCAAAGCTGCGCGTGTTTGAGCGGGGTGAGATGTAGATACCATGATTTTAAGCGTCTAAAATACAGACGCTAAGTGCCCAATGCGTACAAAGGATGACAAGACTAAGACAGAAGGGAGGAATAAGGCCATGGCTGCAAGAAGACAGGCGTCAGCAGGACGCACACACACACAGACAAACCGCAGGCCGGCACAGAGGCATGATTATGTGTATGGTTCGGCGGCACCACAGCTTAAACCACAGGAAGCTCCAAGACCGGAGCGGCCGGCAAGGAAACCGGCAGGCAGCCAATCCGTCCGGCATAACCACCGGATACGCCGCAATCAGGAACGTGCATTGTATATGGACCTTCCATATGTGATCATGCTTACCATTGCGTCAGTGTTTACCTTATACCTCTGTATCAATTACCTCCATGTGCAGTCATCCATTACGGCAAGAATGCATCATATCGAGACCATGGAGGCCCATTTAGAGAAGCTTAAGGCGGAGAATGATGCCCTGGAAACCAGTATCAACACCAGCATTGACCTGAATAAGATTTATGAGATTGCAACAAAGGAGCTGGGCATGGTATACGCCAAGAAGAACCAGGTGCTGCTGTATGATAAGACAGAAAGTGAGTATGTAAGACAATATGAAGACATCCCGGAACACTAATGGAAACGGCCGTTCCCAGAACAAGGGAAGTGGAAACGGCCGCGACGGACATAACCAGAAAGGCAAATATTTTTACCCCAAGTACCTGCAGGAAAAGCTGGCAATCACCGTATTGGTGATTACGCTGGCTTTATTTGCATTAATAATGGTGCTTTACAGAATCATCAGGGACAACAACGAGCAATATAATAAGATCGTGCTGACCCAGAGACAGCAGGAATACGAGAGCCGTGTCATACCCTACAGGCGGGGGGATATCGTGGACAGGAACGGGACCTATCTGGCTACCAGCGAGAAGGTCTATAACCTGATCATTGACCCAAGGCAGATCATGTCGGCCCCGGAGCGCTATCTGGAACCCACGGTGGATGCCCTTGTGACCACGTTTGGCTTTGACGCAGGGGAACTGCGCGCCATGATTGAGGAAAAGAAGGATTCCGCCTATCTCAGGTACAGCAAGGGGCGACAGCTCAGCTATGACCAGAGGACTGCGTTTGAACAGCTGGCAAAGGAAAAGAACGATGCCTACATCAAAGATAAGGATGAGGTGGAGGGCAAGAAGCGGGTTAAGGGAATCTGGTTTGAGGATGAATATAAGCGGATTTACCCCTATAACTCAATGGCCTGCAGCGTGATTGGGTTTACCAGCAGTGACGGAAGCGTTGGCAACGGCGGTATCGAGCAGTACTATAACAGCAGCCTGATTGGGGTGAATGGACGCGAGTACGGTTATCTGGACGAGAACTCCAATCTGGAGGGCGTGGTGAAATCCGCAACCAACGGCAAGACCGTGGTAAGCACCATTGACGTGAACATCCAGAACATCGTACAGAAATATATCAATGAGTGGCAGACAACCGTGGGCAGCAAGGTCACGGCTGCCATTGTCATGAATCCCAATAACGGTGAGATACTGGCCATGGGCACCAGCAGTGTGTTCGACCTTAATAACCCCAGGGATGTAAGCGGATACACCCAGGAAGACCTGATGGCCCTGGGCAAAAAGGAAGCCGCCCATGTATACAGAAGGGAAAACAACGGGGAAACCATCACGGAAGACCAGGTCCTTGACCATTACAGCCGCGAGGAGGTGCTGTCCTACGGCCAGCAGGTCGCATGGAACCAGATTTGGAGGAACTTCTGCGTCAGCGATACGTATGAACCGGGATCCCCGTCCAAGATATTCACGGTTGCAGCCGGTTTGGAGGAAGGGGTAATAAAGCCCACCGACAGTTTTGAATGTACCGGTTTCCTTCATGTGGGGGATTGGGACATTAAGTGTACGGCATACCGCAGGGGCGGGCATGGGTGGCTGAATGTCCAGGAATCGCTGATGCAGTCCTGTAACGTGGCCATGATGCGCATCGGAGCCATGATAGGAAGGGAACGGTTTACGAAATACCAGTCCATCTTCGGCTTTGGCGACAAGACCGGCATAGACCTGCCGGGCGAGGCAGATACCAGCAGCCTTGTGCACACGGCGGATGATATAGGGCCTACGGATCTGGCCACCAATGCCTTTGGACAGAACTATAACTGTACCATGGTACAGATGGCGGCTGCATTTTGCTCCGTACTCAACGGGGGATCCTATTATGAGCCTCATGTGGTAAAACAGATACTGAATGAGCAGGGCTCCGTGGTGGAGAAGAAGGAACCGGTCCTGGTGCGGGAAACCGTATCCCGGTCCACGTCCGACTTCCTTAAGGAGGCCATGTTCCAGACCGTTGAGGTGGGAACCGGAAAAGCGGCCCAGGTAGCGGGGTACGATGTGGGCGGCAAGACGGGAACAGCGGAAAAACAGCCGCGTTCCGCCAAGAATTATCTGGTATCCTTTGCAGGCTTTGCGCCGATTGAGGATCCCCAGATATTTGTCTATGTGGTGATTGATACGCCCAACTATCCTCCCGGGGAACAGCAGGCCCACAGCTCCTATGCAAGTACGGTTTTTTCAAAGATCATGACAGAAACACTTCCTTATTTAAATATATTCCCAACCAATGATCTGGATGAGGATGAATCCATCCAGGAGAACCTGCCATCCTCCGAGGGCATCAATGAAGCCGGTACAGAGGAAAGCGGCGAGGGCCAGGGGGATTTGGTGGAAGAAACAGAAAAACAATATGAGACAGACGAGTACGTGCCGGATGACGGCGGTGCCGGAAGCGGCGTACCGGACGCGGTCCCGAAAGACCCGTCGGGGCCGGAAGAAGCGCCTGCGCAGACTGGCCGGACCCAGCCAGTAAAGACGTCCGATGGCAGTAATCAAGGCCGGGACGGCCAGGATGCGGCCTTGGACAGCACAGCCGCCAGCACGGAAGAAACGCAGTAAATGGTACAGACCATATAGAAAGATTCATAAAATGACACCGGCTCCAATATATTATTAACAATGATGGACGCTGGAGACAATCATGAATTCAAATCTTACAAAGCACAGAAAGAATATAGCCGTCCTTGCACTGCTCATTGCCATTGTCATGGCGAGTCTCTCAGGGCGGCTTGCTTATCTTATGATATTCCGTTCCGGGCATTACAGCGCAATGGCAGAGGACCTGCACCAGAGGGAGCGTACGATTAAGGCTGCCAGGGGCCGCATCATAGATGCCAACGGGGTGGTTATTGCTGACAACCACACGGTGTGTACGATTTCCGTCATCTACAACCAGGTGACGGACCGGGAGCATGTGATCCAGGTCCTTTGCAGTGAGCTGGGGATGGATGAGGAACCGGTGCGTAAGCGGGTGGAGAAGCGCAGTTCCAGGGAAATCATAAAGACTAACGTGGATAAGGAGATGGGCGACAGGATCCGCGCCTACCGGCTGGACGGGGTAAAAGTGGACGAAGATTACAAGCGTTATTATCCTTACGACAGCCTGGCGTCCAAGGTGCTGGGATTCACCGGAGGTGACAACCAGGGCATCATCGGCCTGGAGGTAAAGTACGAGAAGTACCTGAAGGGAATGAACGGCAAGATCCTTACCATGTCGGATGCAAAGGGAGTGGAGATTGAGAATGCCGCCGAGGACAGGATTGAGCCTATTGCGGGCAATGACCTGCACATCAGCCTGGATGTCAATATACAGAAATACGCGGAGCAGCTGGCCTACCAGGTGCTGGAAAAGAAAAATGCAAAAAAGGTGTCCATCATTGTCATGAACCCCCAGAACGGCGAGCTGATGGCCATGGTCAACGTGCCGGAGTTCAACCTGAACGACCCGTTTACCCTGAACCAGAACCTGCGCAGCCAGAGCCTTCAGGAGATGGCTACCCAGGCAGACGGCCTGCCTGCGTCCAAGAAGCAGGAGCAGCTGAACCAGATGTGGAGGAACACCTGCATCAATGATACTTATGAACCTGGTTCCACCTTTAAGATCATCACGGCCGCGGCCGGGCTGGAATCCGGCGTGGTAAAACTTACGGATCAGTTTTCCTGCCCCGGATTCAGGGTTGTGGAGGACCGGAAGATACGGTGCCATAAGGTGGGGGGACACGGCGCGGAGACATTCCTCCAGGGCGCCATGAATTCCTGCAACCCAGTGTTCATCGATGTGGGCCAGAGGCTGGGCGTGGATGGATATTATAAATATTTCACCCAGTTCGGACTGAAGGGAAAGACGGGAATCGACCTGCCGGGCGAGGCGGCCACCATCATGCACAAAAAAGAGAACATGGGTCTTGTGGAGCTGGCCACGGTATCCTTTGGCCAGTCCTTCCAGATCACGCCGGTCCAGCTGATCACGACGGCTGCTTCCATTGTCAACGGAGGGAACCGCGTCACGCCCCATTTCGGCGTGGAGGCTGTCAGCGCGGACCAGTCCTCGGTCCATGGGTTCAAATATCCCAGCAAGGGGCGTATCCTTTCTGAGGAGACCAGCGCCACCATGCGGTATGTGCTGGAACAGGTGGTATCGGAAGGAAGCGGTAAAAAAGCAAAACTGGAAGGATATAAGATTGGGGGAAAGACAGCTACCTCTGAAAAGCTTCCAAGAAGCCTTAAAAAATACATTTCGTCCTTTATCGGCTTTGCCCCGGCGGACAATCCGCAGGTCATGGCCCTGATAACAATCGATGAACCGGAGGGCATTTATTACGGCGGGACCATCGCTGCTCCGGTAATAGGAGATTTATTTAAGAATATACTTCCTTATCTGGGAATTCAGGCAACAGAGGAAGAAACTGCTGTGCACGTTTCTAATCCATAGTTGATTATTCCCGGAAAAAGACGTATACTAATTACCAAATAAGACATACATATGAGATTGAGGTGCCCTTATGATTCATGAAACCATACTAGCTATCATTATTGCATTTGCCATCAGCGCACTGCTATGTCCCATCATCATCCCTTTTCTGCACAAGCTGAAATTCGGCCAGCAGGTAAGGGATGACGGACCGCAGACACATCTGAAGAAGCAGGGAACGCCCACCATGGGCGGACTGATCATCCTGTGCAGCATCATCATTACATCCATCTTTTATATCCCCAGTTATCCCAAGATCATCCCGGTCCTGTTTGTGACCGTGGGATTCGGCATCATCGGTTTCCTGGATGATTATATCAAGATTGTGATGAAGCGCTCCGAAGGCCTGAAGCCGATGCAGAAGTTAGTTGGACAGTTTGTTATTACAGGCATATTTGCCTGGTACCTGTTAAACAGCGGGGAAGTGGGGACGGATATGCTCATCCCTTTTACCGGCGGGTTTGACGGGGGCAAGTTCCTTTCACTGGGAATCCTTTTTATCCCGGCCCTGTTCTTCATCGTGCTGGGTACGGATAACGGGGTGAATTTTACGGACGGACTGGACGGACTCTGCACCAGCGTCACCATCCTGGTTGCCACCTTCCTTACCATTGTGGCAATCGGCGAGGATATGGGCATCAGTCCCATGACGGGAGCCGTGGTCGGAAGCCTTCTGGGATTCCTTCTGTTCAATGTGTATCCCGCCAAGGTGTTCATGGGGGACACGGGTTCCCTGGCGCTGGGCGGTTTTGTGGCGGCGTCGGCCTATATGATGCGCATGCCCCTGTTCATCCCGATCATCGGCCTGATTTACCTTGTGGAGGTATTGTCTGTAATCATTCAGGTAACATACTTTAAACGCACCGGAGGAAAGCGCATATTTAAGATGGCGCCAATCCATCATCACTTTGAATTGTGCGGATGGTCGGAGACCAGGGTGGTGGCTGTATTTGCCATTGTGACTGCCATATTATGCATGGTCGCCTATCTTGGACTGTAGCCGGGCGTATTTACGCAAGGTTGTACCAGTGTTCGTCCAGTACGGTTTCTGGCTGGATGGAGCATTAGACGTGTACCGTATTGGAGATGTAAGGAGGTTAATTGACAAATGAACCAAAGTCAGAAAGTATTAGTTGCAGGAACAGGCTTAAGCGGAACCGCGGCGGCCAGGCTCGTGCTTGACAGAGGCGGGGAGGTAGTGCTCTATGACGGCAATGCCTCGTTAAAGGAAGAAGAGATTAAGGCTAAGTTTGATAAGGAGGCAAAGGTCAGCGTGGTGCTTGGCGAGATGAAGCGCTCCGACCTTCTGGGGGTGGAGCTTTGCATCATCAGCCCCGGCATACCCCTTGACAGTCCCTTCGTGGCCGTGGTGGACGATGCCAAGATCCCCATCCTTGGGGAGATAGAGCTGGCGTACCAGTGCTCCCTTGGAAGGCTGGCAGCCATCACGGGAACCAACGGCAAGACGACAACAACAGCCCTGACAGGGGAAATCCTCAAGGCAAAGTATGAGGAGACCTTCGTGGTGGGCAATATCGGCGACCCATACACCTCCAAGGTGCTGGAGATGACGGAGGATTCCGTCACCGTGGCAGAGGTATCCAGTTTCCAGCTGGAGACCATCATGGATTTCCGCCCGGATGTAAGCGCCATACTGAACATCACCCCGGACCATCTGAACCGCCACGGCACCATGGAGAACTATATACGCATCAAGGAATGCATCACCCTGAACCAGACGGAAAAGGATGCGGTGGTGCTCAATTACGATGACCCGGTGTTAAGGGAGTTTGGACAGGACCCGGAGCTTAAGCCAAGGGTAATCTGGTTCTCCAGCCGGGAAAAGCTGGCTGACGGCTTCTGCATGAGCGGGGATAACATTGTATACTGCCAGAAGGGGCGCGAGACCATCCTGGTGAATGTCCGGGACATGAAGCTTCTGGGCCGCCATAATTACGAGAATGTAATGGCCGCGGCTGCCATTGGTCTTGAAATGGGCGTTGCCCTGGCGGATATCGGCCGGGCGGTGGAAAGCTTTAATCCGGTTGAGCACAGGATTGAATTCGTCCGTGAGAGGACTGGGGTCAGGTATTACAATGACTCCAAGGGAACCAACCCGGATGCAGCCATACAGGCGCTTCGGGCCATGCCGGGACCGACCCTTCTGATTGCGGGCGGTTATGATAAGAACAGCGAGTACGATGACTGGGTGGCTGAGTTTGAAGGCAAGGTGCGCTATCTTGTCCTTATCGGGCAGACCAGGGATAAGATTGCCGAGTGTGCCAAGAAGCATGGATTCACGGAAATCATGTATGCGGAAGATATGCAGGAGGCGGTGCAGGTGTGCGCGGTTTATGCGGACATCGGGGATTATGTGCTGCTCAGCCCGGCCTGTGCAAGCTGGGGAATGTTTAAGGATTATGAAGAGCGCGGGCGCGTCTTTAAGGAGTGCGTCATGGCGCTGTAGGAGGTAATTGCGTATGGCGGGAAAGGTGCAGACGGCGGCCCGGCCTGAAAGACAGGCGGGCCGCCCGGCCGGGACACAGGACATAAGAGAACAGCAGATGCCAAAGAAGAAAAAGAAGGCGAAACATTTCTATGATTACAGCCTTTTATTCTGCATCATTTTCCTGACATCCTTTGGATTGGTCATGATTTACAGTGCCAGCTCCTATTCGGCCCAGCTGAACTATAAGGGGAACGGCGCATACTTCATGGAACGTCAGGCCATGATTGCGGCAGCCGGGTTTGTGGGCATGCTCATCATTTCCAAGATAGACTACCATATCTTTGCCCGGTTTTCCGTCGCAGCCTATCTGATGTCTTACATACTCATGATAGCGGTAAGCTTTGTGGGCAAGGAGGTAAACGGCAAGAAGCGCTGGCTTCCGCTGGGACCCTTCAGCTTCCAGCCCACGGAGTTCGTCAAGATTGCCCTAATCGTGCTTCTGGCGGCCATGATTACCACCATGGGTATGAAAATCAACAAATGGAAGAACATGGGCTATATCGTAGCCCTGACCCTTCCCATTGCAGGCCTGGTTGCCATGAACAACCTGAGCTCCGGCATCATTGTCTGCGGTATTGCCTTTGTCATGCTCTTTGTGGCATGTAAGGTCAAATGGCCCTTTTTCACCATCGGTGCGCTGGGCCTTGGTACCCTGGCCTTTGCCGGTCCCATCGGTAAGTTCCTGATGACCATCAAGCTTCTTCAGCCATATCAGTTCCGCCGGATTGAGGCGTGGCTGAATCCTGAGTCAGACCCCACGGACAAGGGGTTCCAGGTGCTTCAGGGGCTGTATGCCATTGGCTCCGGCGGCCTGGTGGGACAGGGGCTGGGGGAGAGCATCCAGAAGCTTGGCTTCCTCCCCGAGTCACAGAATGATATGATATTTGCCATCATATGCGAGGAACTGGGGCTGTTCGGGGCGGTATCCATCATCCTGATATTCCTGTTCATGATATACAGGTTCATGCTCATTGCCAATAATGCCCCCGACCTCTTTGGAGCGCTTTTAGTGGTCGGTGTCATGGGACACATTGCAATCCAGGTCATCCTGAACATTGCGGTTGTCACCAATACCATTCCCAATACAGGAATCACACTGCCCTTTATCAGTTACGGGGGCACGTCGGTCCTGTTCCTGCTCATGGAGATGGGGATTGTCCTGAGCGTGTCCAATCAGATTAAATTGGAAAAGTGACGCACAAGCGGGCGCGTCCCGGCATATGCTTTAAGTAGATCGTGTTTTCTGCGGAAGGCATATATACCAGGAGGTGCCCCTATTGTCTGTTATTCAGGTTTTTGGTCTTACTCCCTTGGAAGGGGAGATATCCATACAAGGTTCTAAAAATGCAGTCCTGCCCATGGCGGCAGCATCGCTGCTTCACAGAGGTATCACGGTGCTGACCAATGTCCCGGTCATCCGGGACGTGGCCTGTATGGTGGACATACTGGAGTATCTGGGAGCCAGATGCTGCCACAAAGGCGACTGCCTTGTCATCGACGCCCGTCATATCACCGGGACCAGTATCCCGGAAAAGTATGTGACGGCCATGCGTTCCTCCATCGTGGTACTCAGCGCGCTGCTGGGACGGATGGGCGAAGGCAGGAGCTGTTATCCGGGCGGATGCCTCATCGGCGCGCGCCCCATCGACCTGCATCTGATGGCCCTGGAAGCCCTGGGAGCCGAGATAAAGGAACATGACGGGCTGATTGAAGCCAGGTGCAGGAATAAAGAAGGGCTTAGGGGAACGGAAATCCATCTGCCATATCCAAGCGTGGGCGCAACGGAACAGGCCATCCTGGCCTCCGTGCTGGCAAAGGAGGTTACGGTCATCCATGGAGCTGCAAAGGAGCCGGAAATCAGCCAGCTGTGCCGTTTCCTTAATAATATGGGGGCGGTCATCTGCGGCATGGGCACGGACCATGTGATGATACAGGGAGTGGAGGAGCTCCATGACAGCAGCTTCCGCGTCGAAGGGGACCGGATCGTGGCAGGAACCTATGCAGCGGCAGTCATGGCCGCCACGGGAAGCATTACCCTGAAAGAGGTGAGGGCAGCGGAACTGGAGCTTCCATTGGAGCTGCTTAAGCGTTCAGGCGCATCGGTCCGGAAGGACAGCTGCTGCAGGCAGATCCGCATTGAGATGAAAAAGCGTCCCCAGCCCCTGGATATAAGGACTGGTCCATATCCTGAATTCCCCACGGACCTTCAGTCACCCTATATGGCCTTCCTGGCATCGGGCCAGGGAACCAGCACCATTGTGGAGCAGGTGTTTGAGGGAAGGTTTGCCACTGCAAAAGCCCTGGGACAGATGGGGGCCGTGGTGGAGACAGAGGGGCAGCGGGCCGTGATAAAGGGCAGCTATCCTTTAAAGGGTGCAGACGTATATGCCTCTGATTTAAGAGGCGGGGCAGCCCTGGCAGTGGCGGCCCTAGCAGCAGAGGGGGAAACCCTTATTAATGACTGCCGGCATATTGAGCGGGGGTATGAGGATATATGCCGGGATATGGCGGCTCTTGGCGCTGATATCCGGTGGCTGGATAAATAAATTCATAACCAGGTGAGGTACTGCATGAGGAATTTTTGGAGAAAACATCACACGGGAGCGGGAATTGCCGTGACAATCATACTGCTTGCGGCAATCCTGCTTCTGTCTGTGCACATACAGAATGTCTCGGTCACGGGAAGCAGCCGGTATAACGCGGAACAGATGGAGGAATTCCTGTTTTCCGGCAGATGGGGGAAGAACTCGGCTTACGCATATTTTGCGGACAGGTTCCGCCCGCACCGCCAGATTCCTTTCGTGGAGGATTATAAGGTGGTGTTCCACGGCCCCTTTGACGTGGAGGTCATCATATATGAAAAGAGCATTGTGGGATACGTTTCGTATATGAGCAGCTACATGTATTTTGACAAGGACGGAATCGTGGTGGAGAGTTCCAGCAGCCAGCTGGAGGGGGTGCCATGGGTTACGGGGCTTAATTTTGGACAGATTGTACTCCACAAGGCCCTTCCGGTGGAGGATAAGAATATTTTCGAGGAAATCCTCAACCTGACCCAGCAGCTGTCCTCCTATGAGATTGCAGTGGACAGGATACAGTATGATGCCCGTGGACAGGCTTCCCTTTTCATCGGCCAGATGGAGGTTACCCTGGGAAGCAATACGGATATTGACGGCAAGATTTCCACACTCAGCGACATCCTCACGGCCCAGCCCCAGCTTACCCAGATAAGCGGGACCATGCGGCTGGAAAATTATTCAGAGGCGGACAGCAGGGCAGGAATTACCTTTAAAAGAAAGTGATGTTGTGTTTATAAAAATATTACGGAAATGTGAAAAAAGCTATTGATATTTTTTGTAAAATCAAATATAGTATTAGTTAGACCAGAAATCAAAGAGAAATTGATATGATAATAGAAGTACAGGCATGGCTTAAAGTGGCAGTATGGGAATAAA
This sequence comes from Enterocloster sp. OA13, assembly GCF_022440595.1. Lineage (NCBI taxonomy): Bacteria > Bacillati > Bacillota > Clostridia > Lachnospirales > Lachnospiraceae > Enterocloster > Enterocloster sp. OA13. The sequence goes on from NZ_JAKNTF010000001.1 coordinate 1,583,786, forward strand.
AGGAGGATATGAATCTTGTTAGAGATTAAGATAAATGAGTCGGACAACGCCGCCAGGATCATAGTAGTAGGAGTGGGTGGCGCAGGCAACAACGCAGTGAACCGTATGATTGATGAGAACATTGCAGGGGTAGAGTTTATTGGTGTGAATACCGATAAGCAGGCCCTTCAGTTTTGTAAGGCGCCTACTGCCATGCAGATTGGCGAGAAGCTGACCAAGGGATTAGGCGCAGGTGCCAGACCTGACATCGGCGAGAAGGCGGCTGAGGAAAGCTCAGAAGAGATTTCACAGGCCCTTAAGGGTGCGGACATGGTGTTCGTGACCTGCGGCATGGGAGGCGGTACCGGTACGGGCGCGGCTCCTGTGGTTGCCAAGATTGCAAAGGATATGGGTATCCTTACGGTAGGCGTTGTTACCAAACCGTTCCGTTTTGAAGCTAAGACGCGTATGAGCAATGCTCTTGAAGGTATCGAGAATCTGAAGAACAGTGTCGATACCTTAATTGTGATTCCCAACGACAGGCTGCTTGAGATTGTGGACAGGCGTACCACCATGCCGGATGCCCTTAAGAAGGCAGACGAAGTGCTTCAGCAGGCAGTACAGGGAATTACCGACCTGATTAACGTTCCCGGCTTAATCAACCTGGATTTTGCCGATGTACAGACCGTCATGATTGACAAGGGTATCGCCCACATCGGTATCGGTAAGGCCAAGGGAGACGACAAGGCCATCGAGGCTGTTAAGCAGGCTGTGTCCAGTCCTCTGTTAGAAACCACCATTGAAGGTGCAAGCCATGTCATCATCAATATATCCGGCGATATCAGCCTGATTGAAGCCAATGAGGCTGCAAGCTATGTCCAGGAGCTGTCAGGGGATGAGGCCAACATCATCTTTGGCGCCATGTATGATGAGAATGCCCAGGATGAGGCGACCATTACCGTGATTGCAACCGGTCTGGACGAGCACGGCGCCAATGCGTCCGTGTCCAATGCCATGAAGGGCTTTACCAGCTTCAAGGGCAAGACAAGCCCGGCGGCTTCCGTTGCCCAGGTTCCTCACGCAGCAGCGCCTGAGGCTGCAGCAACCGCCTCCACACCATACAACAGACCGGTCCAGGGATATACACCAAGCTACAATCCAGCTGGTTCCGCAAGCCAGGGCGGATATACCGCGCCTAAATATAACCCAAACCAGGGGTATTCTGCCGGTAATACACAGGGCCAGGGCCAGAATCCGAATCCGGCACCCACACATTCCTTTAGGCCGGCGGCCAATAAGGAGATGCAGATTAATATACCGGATTTCCTGAAGAATAAGAGATAATAGAGAATGATTGTGTACAGGGGCATGTAGGGATACATGCCCTTTTTTCAGTTGTCATAAAAAGCTTGTAAACCACATAAAAACCTTATAAACAAAAGAATCCGGGCATGGTTCCATCACAGGGAGCAGGCTGTCATTACACTGACAGCCTGCTCCCTGCCGATTTTTGTCGATAAATTTTCCCCTCTTCCTCTGTTCTTTCGACACCATTCGTACTTCAGAATAGCTATAATGGCTTTCAGAAAGTTTTTCAAGGAGGTGAGGCCGGACTGAGTGGTTTATACAGTATACATAGACGTGGTATTTGCGGTCAATACCATCATGGACATGGTGGTGCTGGCCATATTGAACAGGGTGTTGTCATACAGGACTACCAAGAGCAGGCTGTTTGCAGGCGCTGTAATCGGCGGGATATGGTCCTGTGTGGTGAGTGTGGTTCCCGGTCTTCCTCCCGCAGTGGAGATACTGGGAACCTACGTGGCAGTGAGCAGTCTTATGGCGGTGGCTGCCTATCATCTCAAAAGTTTTAGGGAAGTAGTTAAATCCGTGGCAGGCATTTATCTTGTATCCGTGGTGCTTGGGGGTGTGATGCTTGTGCTGTATGAGCATACACGGGCCGGATATTATGCATGGAGGATCATGGAGGCGGGAAGGGATACAGGAATCCCGGTCATGGCCTGGATTTTGATGATGATAGGGGCTGCACTGGCCTGCTATGGCTTTTCAGGAGGTATAAAGGGGCTTATCTGTTCCATGGCCCGGAGAAAAGACCTTTGCAGGGTCATATTAAAATACGGGGAAAGAGAAGAAACAGTTACTGGATTAATTGACACAGGCAACCGCCTGAGGGAACCAGCCAGCGGACAGCCGGTACACGTTGCCACAGCCGGGCTCATGACCCGGCTGTGTCCGGCGGTAAAGGGTGTGGTATATGTGCCGTACCAGTCCGTGGGAACCAGCCATGGAGTACTTCCGGCTGTGTTCATTGACCGGATGGAGGTGGAACAGGAGGGAAGGGCATATTGCCTGGAAAAACCTTTGGTGGCCATCACGAAACAGAGTTTGTCTCCCTCAGGAGAGTATCAGATATTGATACAGAAAACCGATGAAGGAACCTAAATAACACGCAGCTTACAACGTACAGGAGGACATTTCCATGATTATAAAAGTATCCATACCAAACCGCTTTCAGTTAAAGACCGTGCCCAGCTTCAGGACCGTCCTGATGCCCAAGCAGGGCGAGGTCCACTATATCGGAGGCGCCGATATACTCCCTCCTCCTCTTGAATCAGAGGAAGAGAGCAGGATGATAGGGCTTCTGGGAGGAGAAGACGACAAAGGCGCCAGGTCAACCCTGATTGAGCACAACCTGAGGCTGGTGGTTTACATAGCAAAGAAATTTGATAATACCAGCGTGGGCGTGGAGGACCTGATATCCATCGGTACCATTGGCCTTATCAAGGCAATCAATACCTTTAAGCCGGATAAGAACATCAAGCTGGCCACCTACGCATCCAGGTGTATTGAAAACGAGATACTCATGTATCTGAGAAGGAATAACAAGACACGGCTGGAGGTATCAATCGATGAACCGTTGAATGTGGATTGGGATGGAAATGAACTTCTGCTTTCGGATATTCTTGGGACGGATGAGGACGTGATATACCATGATATTGAGGATGAGATAGAGAAAAACCTGCTGAACAATGCAATCAGCCGGCTGAACCCGCGGGAGCGCAAGATTGTGGAACTCAGGTATGGCCTTACCAATGAGGACGGGGAGGAGATGACGCAGAAGGAAGTGGCTGATTTGCTGGGAATTTCCCAATCCTACATTTCCAGACTGGAAAAGAAAATCATGAAACGTCTTAAAAAAGAAATTGTAAGATTTGAATAGGGTGGAAAAGTCAGCCGCGGCGCTGGCTTTTTCTTTTGCCTTTTTCACTGATTTTATGACCGGGTACTTGCCATGGGGAGGAAAATGGACTAAATTATAGATATAGAAATATCTGACCGGCATTGCAGTGCGCTTTGGGACATCAGGGTTTGGAAGTCAGATAGGGGCAGGGGGGAAGGTAAATGTCAGGAGATATGGAACAGACAGTGGAGGCCGCAGTATCTTACCGTCTGGATAACAGGGAACAGAAGGAGTTTAACCAATGGTTCAGCCGGTCGTTCCTCAAAAGGAAAAAGGTGCGTACTGCCAGGCCGGATGTGTCGAACCTGCAGGAGGATACAAAAATCCGGATGGAACCCGGGTGTATTCATATATGGTCAGGACAAAAGGAACTGACACTTTTGTATTCCGCCTTGACGGAGCTGGAAGAGACAGGGACATTGATTATATTCTTTGCCCAGAAGGAATTCTGGGCAATACCCAAACGCGTATTTGGGGATGAGGTTGGCGCAGGGAGGTGGTTTGGGCAGTTAAAGGCAGCCTGTGGCCAGGGGATATCTGACCGGACGGATTTTGATGTAATAAGGGAGCGGTGCACCAGGAATGGAAGCTGCTGCTTTTATTATACCAGGACCGTGGACCAGGTTTTGGAAGCATACGTGGACCTTGGCAGGAAAGAAAAGGATTTGCAGAACCTGAGGAACCTGGCAGTATTTCCCTACCGCTATACAGGTGTCCAGGCCCTTACCCTGGAACCGGACGGGATCCATGAATATGGGGAGCGCTCCATGGCAAGGCATCTGTACGGGGATTTGGAATCCGTGGTTTATACCCGGGACTTCCTGTATCTGATAAAGGGGGACGGGGAAGAAATCATACTGCCTGTGGAATGTCTGGACGCTCTGGAGGAAGCAGGGCAGGAGCGGACGGAAGGCTGGAAGGAAGCAGGGCCGGAGTGGCCGGAAGGCCGGAAGGAAGCGGATCAGGAGCTGCTTTGGCGTATCAATCAGTTCCTGGCGGCATGTAATGGACGGCGTCCGTCTGGCCTTCCAAAACTGCATCCTGAAAAGCTTGACACACCAGAGGCACAGGCGCGGTCCAGGCAGCGCGTACGGATGCAGTCCAAGCAGAATACGGATAAACTGATTGTGATGAACCCTTACAGAAAGCACAGGAAATCCGGCGCGGGCAGGTTTTCAAAACATGGAAAAGGAGAACAATCCGGCCGTCGTTGGTGGAAACAACAGAAAAAGCGGAATAAACAAAAGGGGTTCAGGGGGATTGGCAATCCGGTCAGCGGATACATACTGATTGGAACGGCGGCCCTCATCACACTGGCCATTGCAATCTGGGGACGGAGCATGGCGGTGAGTCTCAGGGCTGGCGGTCATCTGGATTATTTCTATAACCCCGGAGTATTTTTAAGTGGTGCTGAGTATGCCGATATGATAGCGGAAGTGTCTGCTGAAGCAGAGCGTATGCGGGCGGAAATCCTGCAGATAGATGGGAAGGACGCGGACAGCGGTGGGATGGATGATTCCTGGAAGGAACAGTATATGGTGACTGTGCCGGATGATACGGTCTTTGACCAGGTGGGCAGGGATGGAACCTATGTGTCCTCCAAACAGTATTTTACCATCCAGCTTCCGCCGGGAGATTGGGAAGACCGCAGCCTGTCAAGTGATGATGACCGTCTGGCTTCCTCCTGGGGACAGGTCATGGTCAGCGGTTACCGCACCGAGGGCAGGCCTCATAAGATGGCGGGAACAGGAATCCCAAAGACAAAGGATGAATATGTGAAGCAGATGAAAGCCAATATAACAGGCAGCGGAAATCTGTTTAAGCGTGAGGTGCCCATACCCCAGGTGGAAGGATATGCATACCAGGAAAAGGATGGCTGTATCCTTATCAGGAAGGAAATCCGCAGTACGGAGGGCGATGGGGGCTATAGCCTGGATTTAAGCCTGATGGCCCCTGAGTATTCCTACACGGTAAATATCTGGCTGGAAGAGGAGACGCAGGAAAATATCGAAAAAGCCAGGACGGCCCTGGATACCTTCCGTCTCCTGGACATTTCCACGGGAATCTGTAAGCAGATGGAGGATGAGGTGTTCCACGGTTATTATGGAAGGAACACGGTCATGACCAGCTGTCTGGTACTTATGGAAGAGGACATGGAGGAGGATGATATCAGGGAATGCCTGGACAAGGTAAAGGAGATAGATAAGGGGCTTTTCGGGTCAAGGGAGGGACAGGCCCTGGCTGTCCGGAGTGAAAACAGCAGATGGCTGGGAATCGACTGTCCCAGCCTGCAGCAAAACTGTTTTGAACCAAATGCAAGGAAGGTGTCAGAAATCTTTCAGGCGGATGTGATCCTGTATGATGAATTTGACGGGGACCTGCTCATGGTGGCTTATTGCAGTAAGGACCAGAAGGACTCCTGCCAGAGGGCCACGTCGTTTAGTAAAGGAATGCTGGAGCAGGAGTTCCAGTGCTATGGCGAGGAACAGAAATTCCCGGAGGGACTGCTGCAATATATGGACCTGACCAGGGAAGAGGCTTCTGCCATATGGGAGGGGATGGATGTGGTATTCCAGATAGAGAAATGGGAGGCGCTGACCAGTCATATGACCAGGATGCCGATACCACAGGAGTTCGTCGGTATGTGGGATATTGCTGTGTTTGGGGATGGTTTTGAGGTGATACGGCAATAGCGGTGAAAGATGTGGTATGCAAAGATGTGGTATGCAAAGATGTGTATGCAAAGGTATGTATGGAAAGACATGTATGCAAAGATATGTATTGGAAGATATATGGAAAGAAAGGGGCATGTGTGATGGAAAAGCAAAGAAACGGATTATCAAAAGCGGCGGGTGGAAAACGGACCACGGAGGATGGAAAATGGATTATGACGGGTGGAAAACGGACCACCGCCGTAGTGAAGCGTACCGCGGCGTTTGCGGTGGCAATTGTATTGGCAGCCGCGCCGGTTACTTCCTATGGGTTTCAGATGAAGGGGGAGTACTATGAAATCAGCTGCCAGGAAGCCAATGCGTTCATGTTTGACGGCACCACGGCAGAGGCAGGAACCACAGGACAGCTGGTGCTGTCCAAGCTGGAAAGCAGCTGGGCGTCTGAAAGTTCCATAAGGACCACGGATATAAGCGTCATAACCGCGAAAGTGGTACCGGGAGATAACGGGCTTAATGTAATCGAGTACACGGCCAAATCACCGGGAACGGCCCAGCTCATTGTGGTGGTTGAGAGCGGGGCAGCGGTGAATATGGGGAATTTTTATGTGACAGCTGCTTCTGGCGGACAAGGTACGGACATTGGCTGGATTCAGGAGAATGGCCAATGGAAATATAAAATGGGCGATGGTACCTATAAGGACAATGGATGGTTTGCGGATAACGGCAAATGGTATTACCTGGGACCGGATGGGACCATGTATGCCAGCCAATGGCTTCAGGATGGGGAATGGTGGTATTACCTGGGGGCGGACGGCGCCATGCTTAAGGATACAGTGACGCCGGACGGATACCAGGTGAATGATTATGGGGTCTGGGAACCGTGAGGCCGGGAAGGATTGGGGTATCCAGGCGGACGATATCAGGGCCTGTTTGAAAATTCATTCCCGCCATCTGCCCTAAGGAATCCACCAGAGGTACCACCTTAGGACTAAGCACGCCCCACTTTGCGGCATATTTGGATAAAAAGACAAAAAACACCCGCAGGACATGGATTGCTTTGAATCCCCTGTCCGCGGGTGTCGCTGCGTTACCGCATCTGTATCATATTATCCTTAATCTTAAATGTGCCGAAGCTGCGGATGAAGCTGGATATACGGCTGAATCCATACTGCTTGACATCGAAGGACGGGAATGCCTTTTTAAGCTCGTCATGGACAATGCTCAGGTTGTCCACATGTCCCTTATTCTCCCGTATCATACGGATGATTTCCTTTTCAATCTCAGCCTTGGAGATGCTGGCGCTTTTCTCCTGAACAAAGTAACCGCCGTGGAGTTTCACCACCTGGAAATCATTGTTGTCCAAGCTTTCCAGGAAGGTGGAAAGCTTGGAATAACCGTAGTTGCGCACGTCAAAATCCGAGAAACGCTTGGTCAGGAAATTGCCTACGCGGGCCAGGATGATGGGCTGGTTCTGGCTGTTATTCTCTATCAGCAGCTTGGTGATGGCTTTCTGTATCTCATCGATACTTGTAATGGTCTTCTGGTTCTCAATCACGGTGGCCTCAGGCGCATCATCGGAAGAGATGATTTCCAGAAGCTTGAAGGTGTCACAGGCAGCCCTGAACGGCTTGGGGGTCTTCTGTTCGCCGATTCCCATTACAAACATCCCGGCCTCCCTGAGGCGCTGGGCAAGCTTGGTAAAGTCCGAGTCACTGGATACCAGGCAGAAGCCGTCCACATTGCCGGAATAGAGGATGTCCATGGCATCGATGATCATGGCTGAATCCGTGGCATTCTTTCCCGTGGTATAGCTGTACTGCTGGATGGGATTCACGGACCAGTCCAGTAAAACGTTCTTCCAGCTGCGTTTCTCATTGTCCGTCCAGTCCCCGTATATTCGCTTGTAGGTGGCGATTCCCTGGTCTGAGACCTCGTCCAGGATATACTTGATATACTTAGGTGATACGTTGTCCGCATCAATTAATACTGCAAATCTTCTTTCACTCTGCTCCATAGATATGTTCACTTTCTTATTTATTTCTTAACATATCCAGTTTAACACATCACGGGAGGGGCTTCAAGGAGAAGTGAGCGACAAACGTATATATTTTGTACATGCTCAGCTCAAATAGGTCTTCATGCTCTTTAACGCGTTTTTTTCCAGGCGGCTGACCTGGGCTTGGCTGATGTGGATTTCCTCGGCCACCTCAGTCTGGGTCTTTCCTTCGAAAAAACGCATATCGATGATATGGCGTTCCCGCTCCGGCAGGCGTTTCATGGCTTCCACCAATGACAGGTCCTCCACCCAGTTTTCCTCCAGGTTTTTCTTGTCACTGATCTGATCCATTACATAAAGCGGGTCCCCGCCGTCCGTGTACACAGGCTCGTAGAGGCTGACGGGTGTCTGTATGGCATCCAATGCATAGGTGATATCTTCTTTGGATACACCGATTTCCTGGGCTATTTCCACGAGGGTGGGTTCCTTGGAATTGACCCTGGTCAGCTGCTCCCTTGCGTAGAGGGCTTTATAGGCCGTGTCCCTTAAGGAACGGCTTACGCGGATGGAGTTGTTGTCACGCAGATACCTGCGGACCTCGCCCAGTATCATTGGGACTGCATAAGTAGAAAACTTGACATTCTGGGTGATATCAAAATTGTCAATGGCTTTGATAAGGCCGATGCAGCCAATCTGAAACAGGTCGTCTATGTTCTCCTGGCTGTTTGAAAAACGCTGTATCACGCTGAGTACCAGGCGCAGGTTCCCTTTGATGTACTGCTCCCTGGCATCTTTATCCCCGTTCAGTATCCTCTTGAATAGTTCCTCTTTTTCTTCATTACTCAGTAAAGGCAGCTTGGCGGTATTGACTCCGCAAATCTCAACTTTGTAGCCCGACATAATCCTTACCTCCGTTATATTGCCATACATCCTGACATAAAAAAATGGCAGGACTGCACTGGATGAATCTGCTATAACGAAATGATGTACTGATTCGGATGGTTTTATACGATTTGGGGGCAGAAAAAGATTTCCATTTTTTGTATTTTGAGATTTTAAAACTATTATTGCTGATTTCCTCGTTGAATTTATATCCAATCAGAATACAGATGGTCATATATTCCTATTTAGGGGGATAAAGAGGTATATGGTAGATACTGTGAATACAGGGAGGGAACTGAGAGATATCCCTCCTTCCGCGGTCCACAAAAGAGAGGGACTTGATGTTTGAAATCAAGTCCCTCTCTTTTTGACTGGTAGTATATATCTTATAACTTCATTTAAATCTGCTGTTCCCTGTCCTTATTGCAGCATGTCAGATAAATCTTGATGCATTCTGGTGTGGAATTCATGGCATATCTTGCCATATCCCTGGGTAGGACCGTCATACCGTCACAGGCCCATTTGACATACATATTAGAAGCACCATGTGCATTAAAAGCCAGGGCATACAGACATTCATCTGTAAGCACATGTTCTCCAAAATGGTTGGATATATAGTCTTTATAGTAATTATAGGTCTGGTTGTATATTGCTTCCAGAAGACAGTTCTGGCCTTCCAGATGGCATGCCTGAGTAAAAAAAGGCTGATTTAGTTTGGCATTTTCATAGATGCTTAAAAGATAGGTGTAAAAACCACTGGATTCAATTATTTTCTTTTCGCCTCTCAGTGTTCTGAGGAAAATCCAGAATATCAAATCATTTTTATCTAAAAAATGGTTGTAGAATGTCTGGCGCCCTGTGCCAACATGTTTGACAATGTCGGTAACGGTTACTTTGCTTAATGGTTTTTCATTACTCAATTCAATGATTGCATCAGCAAATAATTTTTTTACATCAATAGCCATAAAAATCCCCTTTGTGTAAGTTGTTATTGTACCCATAAAGATAAAATAATCATTCGGAATCGTCATGAAATTCAAGATTAGTAAATCAGAATAAACGGGTTTTAAGATACTCTTACCCACCATGATAATCTATATTTAGAAAATGTCAATATGTGCATTATTACATATTAGTAAAGGTGATTTTGGGTGCAGGGAGGGGGATTAAACGACAATAAATTCACAATAATGATAAAAATATTAATATTTTAGTACATGAAAATAGATTTCCAGTCCAAAGTACAGTCAAAATAGAATGTCCATATTTAGACAAATATATAAAAAAGTCCATATTTGTACACTATTAACTGATTATAAATTTAAATAATGCTATTTTTAGTATATAATTCAATTAATAAAAAATTAACAAGGCGAGATATACGAAATTATAATGGAATAATGGATAAAAATATAGTTTTTCAGTAAAACAGGAGGGAGATAATGGGGAAGCTAGTAGTTGAAATTGACAAAAGACAGGTAGAAAAGTACCGAAAACAGGGACTATGGGGGGATGCAACCTTACTGGACTACTGGTTATTGTCAGTTAAATCATATGCTGACAAAACCATGGTCGTAGATGACCAGGATTCGTCCTATACATACCGTGAACTGGACAGGGCGTCTGATTGTCTGGCCGTCTATTTAAAGGAAGAATGTAATCTGGAAGAAGGGGATATTGTCTCTGTCCAGCTGCCTAACTGGGCTGAGTTCACCCTGATCCTGATTGCCTGCCTGAAAATTGGTGTTGTGGTCAATCCATTATTGACAGGATTCAGGGAAAGCGAACTGATTCACCGGTTATCAAAATGTTCTGCCAAAGTCATGTTTGTTCCGGGGGAATTCAGAAATTGCAATCATGTGGTGCTGGCTGAAAAAGTTGCTGAAAGTGTTCCCAGCCTGCAGAAGATTGTGATTGTGGACAAACATTCTCCTTACAATGGACAAGGTAAGGGATGGGACCATCTTTCAGATATTCTGGAGAACGGAGGTCTGGTTAAGGAATACTGTCAGGGCAAAGCAGAGGATGTGGCAATTGTATTATTTACATCAGGTACGGAGAGTGTTGGAAAGGGTGTCATGCTGACCCACAATAATCTCATTGCCAATATGAAGGGCTATATTTCCATGACTGATCTGCACAGCTTTGATTCCATGATAATGCCTGTTCCACTGGCTCATGCCACAGGGTTGATGTACGGAGTCATAGTTCCGTTCATCAACGGAATGACCAGTGTTCTTTTGGAACGGTATACAGTGGACCGGTGTCTTGATATGATTCAGCAGGAAAAGTGCACTGTGATAGAAGGGCCAACAGTAATTGCTTATGATGTAATACGCCGGATTGAAGAGCGCCCTGAAGTAGATATCTCATCACTCAGGTTCTTTTACTGCGGTGGAGCGCCTGTGCCGCGTACCCTGGTGGAAAAAGCTTTAAAAAAGGGAATCAAGGTATTGGGGGTTTACGGCTCCACAGAGAGCGCTCCCCACTGCGTTGTATCCCCTTGGTTCCCTACTGAAAAGGTACTGACAACGGATGGACTTCCCGTTCCTGGTACAGAAGTAAAGGTGGTGGATGAACGGGGAGATACGGTAGGACCTTGGATTGAGGGGGAGGAATTATCAAGAGGCCCCGGCGTTTTCATGGGATATATTGATGAGCCGGAAATGACGAAAACAGCAATTGATAAAGATGGATGGTACCATAGCGGGGATTTATGCATCATGGATGATGACGGTTTCATACGTATCACAGGGCGGAAGAAGAACATCATCATAAGAGGTGGGGAGAATATCAGCAGTGTGGAAATAGAAGGTATCCTTATGCTTCATGAGAATATCATTGAGGCAGCTGTGGTGTCTTATCCTGATGAACGCATGGGAGAAAAGGCCTGTGCGTACCTGGTATTGAAGGATAAGGGTCAGACCATGAGTCTGGCAGAGGTTCAGGCCCATATGGAAAAGAATGGAACAGCAAAGTACAAATGGCCGGAGAGGATAGAGCTGATTGACCATCTGCCCAGAACAGAAACCGGAAAGGTACAGAAGTTCAAACTTAGGGAGGATATCAGACGGAAAATAAAATGTCAAGCAAAGGGGATGGAGGTGAAATGATTCCGGAAAGGCAGAATTATACAACAGCCTGTATGGTAAGCCGCTGCCCGGCAATGAACAATGACCGTCCGGTATTTTTCCGGTGCGGAATCTGTGGCAGCATCAGTATAGTGTATGGGGATTGTTCTCTTACTGAATTCAAGTGTGGGTGTAATGGAACACGCCAGCGCTTGGAGACGCCTGGTTCAGAAGAGAAGGATGGAATCCATGCGCTGTCCTATGTATTTTTTGGGGGAGCGGAACATAATGCAGTGCAGATTTCAGTTGGGGACGGAAACCATCCTATGACAGAGGAACATCGTATCCAATGGATTTATCTGCTTACCTATGAAGGCGGGCAGCTAAAATACCTGGATACATCCTTAAAGGCGCGGACTACGTTTGCCATGGCTGGAATGGATGCCTATTCATACTGTAATCGCCATATATGCCATATGGGACATAAACACTGCCAGTTTCAGTGCAAGAGAGGCTGGGAAATTTACGCATACTGTAGCCTGCATGGTCTAAGCCGTCTGATATTATGACCATGCGGGGTTAACAGGAGAAGGAGGGTGAGAATCCATGAAGAAACTTTACACCCCGGGTACGATAGGAACCCTTGAGATTAAAAACAGGATAGTTATGGCTCCTATGGTAGACGGATATAGTGAAAAGGGGGCGCCTACTGAACGAAGCCTGGAATATTACCGGGTCAGGGCGGCCGGGGGAGTAGGTCTTATTATTGTTGGTAATATACATGTAGATCCTGCCCATAGGCATGTGATGCCTGGATTTAATTTATATGAGGATAGTTTTACAGAAAAACTTCGTCCCCTAGTGAATGTAATCCACGAGGGTGGGGCAAAAGCCTTTGCCCAGCTGATTCATCAGGGAAGATATGCAAAAACCCGTGATTACATAGACGGGGTACAGGCAGTAGCGCCTTCTGCCATTTTCACGCGCATGACGGGAGAAACACCCAGGGAGCTCACTGTCGGGGAAATCCTGTACTTGGAGAATGCCTTTGCAGAGGCTGCCAGACGGGCAGTAGAGGCAGGGTTTGATGGTATAGAGATATGTGCCAATTCAGGATATCTCTTTGGACAATTCCTATCACCCCTGACTAATATACGGGCAGACCAGTATGGGGGGAATCTGGAGAACCGTACACGTTTTCTTGCAGAAACCATTGCAGATGTACGGGAAAAGGTGGGTAAGGATGTTCCTGTTACTGTACGTATTGGGGGCAGTGACTTTGTTGCAGGAAGCAACACCAACAAAGAGGCATGTCAGATATCAGTCATGATGGAACAGGCGGGAGTGGATGCAATCAGTGTTACAGGAGGATGGCATGAAAGCGGTGTGCCGCAGGTGACCATGGATTTGCCTCATGGTATATACAGCTATCTGGGAAGGAACATACGCAGGTATGTCAATGTTCCGGTCATGATGAGTAACCGTATGGATGTGAAGACGGCAGAAGAGTTGATTGAACGGAAAGATGTGGATTTTGCAGTATTTGGCCGGCCTATGCTGGCAGACCCGGAATTTCCGCGCAAGGCTTCGGAGGGGAGACTGGAAGATATCAGGCCCTGCCTGGGATGCAATCAGGGATGTCTGGACCACTCCATGAGCGGAAAAAGTATTCAGTGCCTATGTAATGCGGAGTGTGGCCGGGAAAGCAGTCTGATGGACGACGAAGGACGGCTTCCCACTGAGAAAAAAGCGGGACATGTAAAGAAAATCCTTGTCATTGGAGCTGGTGTGGCGGGAATGGAGTTTTCCAGAACAGCAGCTATGAGGGGACACTCCGTGGTTATATGGGAAAAGGAAACCTGTTGCGGAGGGCAGTTAAACCTGGCTGCGGCTCCTCCGGCCCGGCATGATTTCATATATCTGACAGAATACCTAAGGACAGCCTGTATAAAAGCAGGCGTGGAATTCTGCTTTGGGAAACAGGCAGATGCTCAGTCCATTTTAAAAGAGGTAAAGCAGAATCACTTTGATCATGTGGTAATAGCCACGGGAGCGGCGCCTCAAGTTCCCAGGATTCCTTCAGATGCAGGAGCTTATGTTGTGCAGGCATGGGACGTGCTTAAGGGGAATGTACAGACCGGTACAGAGGTAGTGGTCGTTGGCGGCGGGGCAGTGGGGATTGAGACTGCCATCCTTTTAGGTGAAGATGGAACCTTGACTCCCGAGGCTCTTAGGTTTCTTACTTTATATCAGGCAGAATCACAGGAAACCTTGTGTGGGATGCTTAACAGCGGCAGCAGGAACATAACTATTGTGGAGATGCTTGATAAAGCCGGAAAGGATATAGGAAAGACTACCCGATGGATCATGATGGACCGTCTGAGAAAACTGGGAATCAGAATCTATACCAGTACATGTCTGGAAGAGATAAAAAAAGACAGGGTAGTGGTGAATGGTCCTGATGGAATAAGGGAACTTCCTGCTGATACTGTAGTTCTGGCCATTGGTTCAAAATCAGAGAGCGGCCTGTATGGGCAGATAAAAAATGAATTTCATGAGGTTTCTGTTATCGGTGATGCCGTTACGCCCAGAAAAGCCATGGATGCTGTCAGGGAGGCGTACGACTTGGGGATTTCAATTGGCTAAAATTGAATCCTCCGGCAGATGTGTTACAGAACGGAACCCTATAATAAAAGGAATGCATAATTATGACAGAAAATGTTTTTTCCGGTTTGACAATACTTGATCATACGCGCTATCTGTTGGGCGGTTATGCGACTCAGGTTTTTGCAGACCTTGGTGCAGAGGTTATTAAAATTGAAGAAATATCAAAAGGAGATTTATGCCGGGATGATATCCCAAGGATAAACGGAGTCAGTCATTACTTCTCAGCGCTGAACCGGAATAAAAAGAGCCTTTCCCTTAATCTGAAAGACCAGGGGGGAAGGGAAGCCTATATCAAATTATTAGAGAGGGCGGATGTGGTCATTGAAAATTTCCGGCCCGGAGTCATGAAGCGTCTGGAACTTGATTATAGCATTGAAAAAAAAATCAAACCCGATATCATACACTGTTCATTGACTGGTTTTGGGCAGGATGACCCCAGAAGCTTAAAAGCTTTTCATGATATAAATTTTCAGGCTCTCAGCGGATATCTATCCCTGAACGGAGGGAAGACAAGTCCTATTCACTTTGTGGATATTTCCACAGCCATGGTAGCGGTGCAAAGTATTATGGCGGCCCTGCTACAGCGTAAGGAGACCGGTCAGGGAGCGTTTTGCGACATCAGGATGTTTGATTCCTTTGTGTGGTGGAATTCCATCCTGGATGCCAGGTATCAGTTTTCTGGAAATAAGTTGACAGAGGACACTTTGGACTTCCCGGTCCTGGCATACAATGTGTATGAAACAGCAGACCATGGAAGCATATCCGTGGGTATGCTGGAAGATAAATTCTGGAATCAGTTTCTTTCGCTGAACGGTCTTGATGAATTGAAACCTTTTAAGTTAAGCCGTCCTAAAGAAGCCCCAAAAGCATTTGATACATTGAAGAAACTTTTTAAAAGCCGGACCATGGACCAGTGGAAGAAATGGCTTAAGGATAAAGACATCTGCGCCATGTGGGTCATGGACAAAAAAGAGGCAGTAAACTACATAATATCAAAGGATACAGGCCTGATGGAATATTGTGATTTTCCATGTACGGGGGAGACTCTTCAGACTAGGATACCACAGCTTATAAGTTCCATCCCTGTTTCCCTGAAAACTGCAATACCAGCCCCAAAACTAGGTGAGCACAATCACAAGATCCTTAAAAGCTTGGGGTACTCGGAAGTGGAAATAATAAAAATGTCTGAAACAGGAGCTTGTGGAACACTCTGGCCCTGTATATCAGCAGATAAAAAGGAGGAAGAAAAAGAATGTTAAACAATCAGAGAATCAGTGAGAAAGAACTCTATGACCTGAGAATGAAAATTCGAAATGTGGTTGAAAACGATTTGGAAGCCCTTTCGGCAGAAATGGAAAAAAGTAACGTTTATCCGCCTGAGATGTGGGAAATTGGAAAGAAAAATGATATGTTCCGCCTTTCTCTTCCAACGGAGTACGGCGGTATGGGATTATGTCTGGAACAATATTTTACAGTTCTTGAAGAAATTGGAAGAGGAAATCAGGCTATCCGAATGTTTTTCCATGTGGCCAATGGACTTAGCTGGGAAATCATGGCAGAGCATGGCAGGGAAGAGATGAAGCAGGAGTATCTTCCTAAGATGGGAACCGGAGATTATTTTGTAGCATTTGCCCTGACTGAGCCTGACTGTGGTTCTGGCGTTGATATCCGCAGCACTGCTGTGAAAAAGGGGGATAAGTGGGTTCTCAATGGACGTAAGACGTTGATTTCCTTTACAGATATCTGTGATGCATACTATATCATTGCTGTATCAGATGAAGCTAAACGCAAAAAAGGCGGACATACTGCCTTTTATGTCCCGGCGGGAACTCCTGGAATGAGGATTGAAAATATGCCTCATATGATGGGATGCAGGGGGACCGGGCATGGGGATGTGGTAATGGAAGACATGGAGATTCCTGATGAATACCGCCTGGGGAAAGAAGGCGAAGGGCTGACAGTATTCCTTCATGCACTTGCCATATCACGCGCTTCCATAGGTGTCTGCCTTCTGGGACTTTCACAGCGTATGTTGGAATTAGCCATTGCCAGGGCAAAGGACAGGGTGACATTTGGAAAATCGTTGATTCAGCGTCAGGCAGTCCAGCAGATGCTGGCAGATATGGCCACACAGGTTCACGCACTGCGTCTGCTGGTACGTGACTGTGCCCAGAAAGCGGACAGGGGAGAGGACATTGAGATGATTTCCTCCATGCTCAAGCTTCACGGGATTGATACGGTCCGCACTGTATCGGATGGATGTCTTGAGATTTTTGGTGGTATTGGATATTTTGAAGATAATCCATATGGTCCGGTGGAACGCCTTTACCGCGACGCCCGCGCCATGTGGTTTGAGGAAGGTCCACGGACAGTACAGCGCCTTACATTGGTCCGTAGGGTGATTGATGCGGATGGGGAGATTAGGACATCCAATTATTGCTGACGAAATTAAGCTGACAAAGAGAGGTATCCAGACTATGAAACCATTAGAAGGCATAAAAGTGATTGAACTTGCAGAATATGTTGCTGTTCCGGGAGCCCCCCGGCTTCTGGCGGACTGGGGGGCAACCGTATACAAGATTGAGAGGCCCCAGGGAGATCCCAGCAGACACTTGGGTCCGTCTTTCAAAATGATTGATTTTATGAAAGAGGATTATAATCATTGCGTGGATATGATGGTAGGAGGAAACCGCCAGTATATCTGCCTGGATTTGAAAAAACCGGATGGGATGGAGGCTCTTCACAAGCTGTTAGAGACAGCGGATGTGTTCGCCACCAGCTGGCGTCAAAAGGCACTGGACAAGCTGCACCTGGATTATGATTCCTTAAAAGAAAAATATCCCGGGCTTATCTATGCCCAGGTTACGGGCTATGGAGACTATGGACCGGAAAAAGACAGTCCGGGCTATGATACCATATGCTATGCGGCAAGGGGCGGATGGTTCCGCTCCCTGCCCCAGGAAGGCGATGCTCCTATGAACTGGCCTAATGCCCTTGGTGACCTTCCGACATCAGTGGCCCTGGCTGCGGGAATCTGCGGAGCGTTGGTTAAAAAAGCAAAAACAGGACTGGGTGACCGTGTATTCATCAGCTTGTACCACACGGCGCTGTATTTCCTGACCGTGGGTATTGTGACCAGCACATATGACAACCACTATCCCAGTTCCAGAAAGAATCCTCCAAGCCCATTGAATAACACCTATCCTACCAGGGATGGAGGATGGATTTATCTTTGTATGCCGGTATATGATGCCGAATTTAACAAATGTATGGATTTGATTGGGCGGAATGACCTGATAGATTCTCCTGAATACAGCAATTATAGTAAGGTGCTGGCAGAGGGTCGTGTTGCGGAAGTGGTAAATATTATTGAAGAAGGCTTTATGGAAAAGGATGCAGATGAATGGGTACGTATTTTCAAGGAAAAAGATATCCCGGCAGGAAAATGTTTTACTGTGGATGATATACTGGAAGATCCTCAGGCCTGGGAAAATGATTTCCTCAGGAAAATCCACTATGATAATGGCGTTGACGGTATTGTAACAGATACGCCGGTACGGTTCCAGAGCATGGGACTTCCGCCGCTGGAGCAGTCAAAACCAATCGGTTATCATACAGAAGAGGTCTTAAGCCAGTACGGTTATACTAAAGAGCAGCTGGATGAGATGAAAAAAAACGGTGTAATCACAGTAAATAAACGTAACTGTGAATGATTAAGTGAAAACTTGTGAGGTGAACGGATATGACAATGATTTATACGGAAGACCAACTGGCCATCAGGGATTTGGTCCGTGACTTTATGGCAAGGAGAGTGAAACCCCACCTGAGAGAGCTGGATGATAAAGGGGAATTTCCACAGGATATATACAAAGAGGCGTTTGAAATGGGGCTTCACTGCCTTCAGATACCGGAGGAGTTTGGGGGGGCAGGTCTTGATTATGTGACTATGGCAGTGGCCTTGGAAGAAATGGGAAGGTGCGATCCTGGTTTTGCCATTACCATGCTCAGCACATCCATGACCCTTAAATGTATCCTTTTGGGCGGCAATGAGGAACAGAAGCAAAGGGCGGCTGATATCCTTATTCCAGGCGCACATGGCAGTTTCAGCATGACAGAGCCAAATGCGGGTTCTGATACACTCAGCCTCCGTACCACAGCCAGGAAGGATGGCGATGATTACATTTTAAACGGTACTAAGTGCTTTGCAACCAATGGGGCATACAGCGATTTATATGTGATTATTGCAACTGTGGACAGGTCCCTGGGATCAAAGGGAACGGTTGCATTTATGGTAGAAGGAAAAACACCTGGTCTCAGTGTGGGCAAGCATGAGAATAAGATGGGACTTCGTCTTTCCAATACCTGCGATCTGTTCCTGGAGGATGTGAGGGTGCCTGCTGCCAACATGCTTGGTTCTGTGGGGGATGGTATTAAGATTGCCCTGGGCGGTTTAGATACAGGACGTATCTATAATGCAGCGGTAGCAGTGGGAATTGCCCAGAATGCATTGGAAGAAAGCGTGGCTTATGCAAAAACCAGGGAGCAGTTTGGTAAACCCATCATAGAAAACCAGGCGATTAAGATGATGTTGGCAGATATGCAGATTGGCACAGAGGCAGGACGGCAGCTGGTATTCGGTGCCATGCGTCTTTTGGATGCAGGGGTGAAGAAAGTCAGCATGGAAGCATCCTGTGCAAAAACTTTCTGTAGCGATAACGCGGTGAAGGTGACAACAGACGCGGTACAGATATTTGGGGGTTATGGTTACAGCAAAGAGTATCCGGTGGAGAAGATGATGCGCGATTCAAAGATATTCCAGATATTTGAAGGAACGAATCAGATTCAGCGTCTGGTGGTGTCCAGGGAACTGGCCAAACTTTACTAAGTTTCTTTCTTGATTAAACAATAGGAGGGTTTCAATATGGCAATGAAGAGACCATATGGTGGGGAGCAGCCATATATAAAAGTGGGGATGTTTAAAGTACGTATTCCGTTTATTCATTGTAATCCTACATTTCCTGAGGCAATTCAGGGTATGTGTAATGGCGTGCTGTGTTTTGGGGCAATAGCAACCGTCATGCTATGTACAGGAGTAAGTGAGGAGGCTGCCTATGGGGCCGCTTTTCTCAGCACCTTTCTCTATATCATCAATTCCCTGGCAGGGGATCCGACTGTCTGTGGCTGGATTATGCCGGCAGTACCGCTTGTTGTTGCATTCTGCCAGGGCTATCCGCCGGAACAGCAGGTTCAGGCTATGGCTGCGCTGCAGTTGATGCTGGCGGCAATCTTCCTGTTCTTAGGAGGAACCGGACTTGCAAAGAAGGTAATTACCTTTGTTCCCCCAAGCATCAAGGGCGGGATTGTCCTGGGGGCTGCCATTGCTTCGATTTTTGGCGAGTACAAAACCGGTGGACGTGTGGGGACCTACCCCATTACAATCATGGTTTCGACCGTCGCAATGATCTTCCTTCTGTACAGCCCGGTTTTCAAAGGGTGGGTTAAGAAAGGGAATCCTGTGGCAAAGATGCTGGCCAGCCTGGGGCTGGTGCCGGCAGTCATACTTGCCATGATTCTGGCGGCTATCACAGGAGAGAGCCCCATGGAGTTTTCCATATTCCCAATCATTACCCTTCCTAATTTTGCTACGATGTTTAGGGAATTATCACCATTCTCTGTAGGATTTCCAAGTCCGGCCATATTGATATCCGCTATTCCCACTGCATTTGCCATTTATATTGTTGCATTTGGGGATACCCTGGTACTGAAGGAAATCGTCAGGGACGGAACAGCATCCAGAAAAGATGAGTATTGCGAACTGAATGTAAACCGTGTAAGTATCACTGCTGGTTTGAGAAACCTGATTCTGGGCTGCATCTGTCCTTTTGGACCACTTGCATCTCCGCTGGGAGCAGCCTTTACCATCTCCATGCTGCAGGGGTATGAGGACCGTGGGGAAAAAGGATTCTATAGTGTACACGGCGGCGCCATGTCAGGTAACTATATGCCATTCATTACCATGATTTTCACACCGATTGTAAGCCTTGTGCGTCCAATCGCACCTATCTGTATGAGCCTTTGCCTTGTCTCACAAGGCTTCACCTGCACCGCCAGCGGTATTGGCCTGTGCCGGGAAAAAACTGATTTGGCCATTGCCGGGGCAATTGCGGCAGTTATGGTTGCCAGAGGCGCTGCATGGGGATTTGCAGTGGGCATTGTATGCTACATATTTATTGCATCCAGGGATAAGCGTAAGGACGATCTGGCATATAACAGATCCGTTATTGCAGCTGAGGATGAAGAAGAGCGTAAGGCGCGGGAATTAAGGGAAAAAGAGCGTAATGCAGCCGCATAGGCAGGAGTGGGCTGTCACTATATAATATTGAAAATGAGGGATGAATCATGAATATTTTAGTATGTATCAAGCAGGTGCCGGATACTACGGAAATAAAAATAGACCCGGTTACCAATACATTGATTCGGGACGGTGTTCCCAGTATCGTTAATCCATATGACGGATATGCACTGGAAGCAGCCGCGCGCATCAAGGACGCGGATCCGGATACAAAGATAGTAGTTGTGTCCATGGGCCCTAATCAGGCAATAAAGGCATTAAAGGAATGTCTTGCAATTGCAGCGGATAAGGCATATCTTGTATCGGACCGGGCGTTTGGCGGCTCTGATACGCTGGCTACCAGTTATATTCTGTCGAATACCATTAAAAAGCTTGAAGAAACAGAGGGAAGATTTGACGCGGTTTTCTGTGGCAAGCAGGCTATCGATGGAGACACGGCCCAGGTTGGACCTGAGATTGCAGAGCATTTGGGACTGCCGCAGGTAACCTATGCACTGGAAGCAGAAACAGATGGGGATTCCTTCCGGGTCCTGAAAGAAGGGGCGGATTACAATATGATGATAGGAATTGCCATGCCCTGCCTTATTACGTTTACGAAACCAGGCTTTGAACCACGCTTTCCTTCCATTAAAAGGAAGATGGCGGCCAACCGCGCCGTTATTCCTGTATTGACTGCGGCTGATCTGCCGGATATTGATCTTACGCGTGCAGGGCTTAAAGGTTCGCCTACCAAGGTAAAGAAATCCTTCTGCCCGGAGCAGAAAAAGGGCGGAATTATCATTATGGAGGACAGTGAACATGCATCGGCAGCAAAGCTGGTTAAGATGCTTAGCGCTGCCTGCCTGATATAAGAAGGAGGGGAGACCGCAGATGGACGCAAAGACAAAGGATTTATGGGTATTTATTGAAACAAAGGAGGACGGAACCCCTAGAAAGGTGGGACTGGAACTGTTGAATCCGGGCCGTGACCTGGCTTACAAGCAGGGAGGGAAGCTGGTAGCTGTCGTAATCGGATACCATACAGATGAGTCAGTTAAGGCAGCAGGGGAATATGGAGCAGATGAAATCATTGTTGTGGATGCAGAGGAGTTTAAAGAATATTCCACTGATGCATATACAGCAGCCCTGACATTTCTCATAGAGAAATATGGTCCTACTACCATGCTTATTGGTGCAACACCCACGGGCCGTGACCTGGGACCAAGGCTTTCATGCCGGTTAAAGACAGGCTTGACTGCTGACTGCACCAGACTGGATGTGGACATGGAAACCGGCAATATGGCATGGACACGCCCTGCTTTTGGCGGAAACCTGATGGCAACCATTCTCTGTCCGGATTGCAGGCCGCAGTTAGGTACGGTGCGCCCTGGTGTCTTTAAAAAACCTACAGCTGGAATATCAAGAGCAGGCATTATTAAAGAGGAGTATTCCTTCCCCAAGGAAAAAATACGTACAAAAATTCTGGAAGTGATTCAGGAAGCAGCCAGTGAGCTGGTTGATTTGGAAGGGGCAGAAATCATTGTGTCCGGTGGACGTGGAGTAGGGGGACCGGATGGTTTTAAGCTGATTGGTACCCTTGCGGATTCACTGGGAGCTACTGTGGGCGCATCCAGGGCCGCAGTGGATGCGGGCTGGATTAGCCATTCCCACCAGGTGGGTCAGACAGGTAAGACCGTTGCTCCTAAGATTTATATTGCCTGTGGTATATCAGGAGCTATACAGCACTTAGCAGGTATGAGCGGTGCTGACTGTATTATTGCCATTAATAAGGATTCAGATGCGCCTATATTTGGGATTGCAGACTATGGCATAATAGGTAACCTGTTTGAGGTTGTGCCTGCCATGGTGGAGGAAATCAAAAAGGCCAAAGGGTAATAAGGAAAGAGTGCCGTTCATATATTATAAAAAACATATATGAGGTTTCCATGCAGACCATAACACAATACACGTTGACGGACCAGATGGATTACCAGGGGACCCCGGTCTTGAACTGTCAGATCCGCTATCCACGGTTTGACACTGCCTGCGGCCAGGATGCCCAATGGCAGGTGAATGAATTCTATCGTTCCATGTCAGAGGAAAAGGGGGCGTACTGCCGCAGCAGCCTGTATCCTGAGGCGGTCAGCGGATTAGAATACAGCCGCGCCGGGAATTTCCCCTTTTTCCCTTATGAGTTTGATGTGGGTTATAACGTGACCTTTAATGAGGAATGTTTTGCCAGCCTGTATTTTGACCAGTATGAGTTCACAGGAGGCGCACACGGCTCGACCATACGCACCTCCCAGACCTGGGATTTTGAAACCGGCAGGCAGCTTACGCTGGGTGATTTTTATCCGGATGACCCAGACTACATTAAAGAAATCCAGGAATGGATTGAGTATGAGATTGCTGGGAGGTTAAAGGCAGGGCCTTCCACGTACTTTGATGATTACCCCGAGCTGCTGCGAAGCACATTCCAGGCAGGGAATTTCTATCTTACGCCGGAGGGGATAGTGATTTATTACCAGCAATATGACATAGCCCCTTATTCCAGCGGCATAACGGAATTCCTCCTGCCCTTTTCAGGGACAGACTCATAAAAAGGCTTTAGACAGGGAAACAGCGCCGGGATTGAATTCCTGGCGCTGTTTCCCTGTCTAAAGCCTTTTATGACGTACTGTTACGCATGTATCCTTCTGGTATCCTACCTTTCTGGTATCTACCCTTCCGGCATCCTACTGCGCGTTCTTCCGGTATAATATCAATAATCCCTTCAGCAGAAGCGCATCATCCACGATGATCCTGTGGCGGCACAGGGGAGTGATGAACTTGGCCAGACCGCCTGTGGCGATAATCGTTGGCTCCTCGCCCAATTCCAGGGCCATGCGGTCCAGGATGCCGTCTATCATGTCCACGTTGCCGTAGATAATGCCGGACCTCATACAGTCAATGGTATTCTTGCCGATGACGTGGCCTGGTACCTCCAGGCTGATGTAGGGAAGCTGGGCCGTCTTGCTGCTCAGGGAATTAAGGGATACCTTGAGGCCGGGAAGGATGACGCCGCCAATATAATTGCCCTTCTTGTCCACCGTGCAAAGGGTGGTTGCAGTGCCCATGTCAATGACCACCAGCGGAAGGGGATGCTCATGGCTGGCAGCCACCGCGTCCACAATCTGGTCGCTTCCAACGGTCTTTGGGTTGTCCATGATGATGTTCATGCCGGTCTTCATGCCGGAACCCACAAGAAGGGGAGAAATGCCGGTGACCTTTGTAACGGCGCTCATGATGGTGGAATTAAGGGGAGGGACCACGGATGACAGGATGGCTCCCTCAATGGAACCGATATCAATCTGGTTCATCTCCAGGATGTTCTTAAAGCTTACTGCGTATTCCGTATCCGTGCGGCCCTGGTCCGTGGTGACACGCTCTATAAAATAGGTCCTTTCTTCATCAATACCACCGATTACCGTGTTGGTATTGCCCATGTCAATGGCTAAAATCATGCGGGGGAACTCCTTTCCATTGGAAAAAATATATGATATACTTTACCATGGATTGTATCATAGAACAATCTGAAAAACAACAGTCTTGGTTCCAAGGGAGGAAGTTATGTTAAAAGGAAAAACCGTACTTCTCGGAGTAACAGGCAGCATTGCCGCATATAAAATAGCCAGCCTTGCCAGCATGCTGGTTAAGCAGGGGGTGAAGGTGCATGTCCTCATGACAAGGAATGCCACGAATTTCATCAACCCCATAACATTTGAGAGCCTTACCGGCAATAAGTGCCTGGTGGACACCTTTGACCGGAACTTTGAATTCAGCGTGGAGCACGTGGCCCTTGCAAAGCAGGCGGATGTGGTCATGGTCGCCCCTGCCTCGGCCAATGTCATCGGCAAGATTGCCCACGGCATTGCGGACGATATGCTGACCACGACCATCATGGCCTGCAGGTGCAGGAAGATCATTGCCCCGGCCATGAATACCAACATGTATGAGAACCCAATCCTCCAGGATAACCTGGACATCTGCCGCAGGTACGGCATGGAGGTCATTGCCCCGGCCTGCGGTTATCTGGCCTGCGGGGATACGGGGGCAGGTAAGATGCCGGAGCCTGAGGTGCTGTTCCAGTATATTCTGAGGGAGGCCGGATACCCCAAGGACCTTGCAGGAAAGAAGATCCTTGTAACCGCCGGGCCGACCAGGGAATCCATTGACCCGGTGCGTTTCATTACCAACCATTCCACAGGTAAGATGGGATATGCAATTGCGAAAGCGGCAGCATACCGCGGCGCGGATGTCACGCTGGTAAGCGGGCCGGTGGACCTTGCCCCGCCCATGTTCGTGGAGGTGGTGCAGGTTAAGAGCGCCCGGCAGATGTATGAGGCTGTCACAGGGCGAAGCAGCGGACAGGACATAATCATAAAGGCGGCGGCCGTGGCGGATTACCGTCCCGCAGCCGTTGGAACGGAGAAGATTAAAAAGTCTGACAGCGACCTTTCCATTGCCCTGGAGCGCACGGATGACATCCTTGGCTGGCTGGGCAGCCACCGGGAAGAGGGCCAGTTCCTGTGCGGCTTTTCCATGGAAACCCAGAACATGCTGGAGAATTCCAGGGCAAAGCTTAATCGGAAGAACATCGATATGATTGTGGCCAACAACCTGAAGGTTAAGGGCGCGGGATTCGGGACAGATACCAACGTGGTGACCATCATTACCAGGGACCGTGAGAAGGAGCTTCCCCTGATGGGCAAGGATGAGGTGGCGGATGCGCTGCTGACCGAAATCATGGCCTGCCGGGAACCGGGCCGTATCTGATGGTTCCTGGGGCTGGATGGAGTATGACAAAAAGACAGGAGCTGTGTCCATGAAACGTAAATTCCGCTTGCTGGAACATTTCAACAATATGAAAATAGGCAGGAAAATCATGTCTGCTTTTGTCCTGGCTTCCATCGTGCCTATCCTGACCATTCAGTTTATTGGCTATAATATGAACGCCAATTCCCTGAAACGCAAGATTGACACGCTGATGGTGGACAACCTGACCCAGCTTTCGGAACGGGTGGATCTGACCATGGATATATACTCTAACCTGGTTTATCAGATTTATGTGGATGATAAGATCATAGAAAATGTCAACATCCTTCTGGACGGCAATGGGGAGGGCCGGGAGGTGGCCTTCCATTCCATCTACAACCGTCTGCAGCAGGCGGAAAAGTCCGTCAAGGGCATCCGCAGCATCAGCGTGATCTGCGCCAACGGGCAGTCTGTCACCTATGATGCCGGCACGGGTTCTTCCATCGAGAACCTGTGGGATGATTACAGGGACCTGCGGGAGATAGAGCCTTACCAGGCAGTGCAGGGGCTGCCCGGCATGTTGGTGACGCCTACCACCAGACATAAGGGATATGATGGGGATGCGTATTATTTCCATATTTCCAAGTGCATGTATGATTATAATAACCTGGACAGGGGAACCATTGCCACCATTGTCATGAGTGTGGATGAGGGGGTGCTGCGGGACATATGCGCGGTTGCCATTGCAGAGGATGAGGCTGAGTACAACATTAATTTCATTACGGATACCGATGGGTTCGTCATATCCTACCCCAATCCCTTCTATACCGGAATCAACATGAATCCAAGGCTGACGGTTCAGGAATTCGTCCAGGTCACCGGCCTGCTGAAAGGGCAGAACACAGCGGTCAACAAGTATGTCAACCAGAACCGCGGATGGGTCTATTATAATGTCTACAACAAGGATTACATGATGCGGGATATCAGGAATAACCAGATCATGTTCATCCTTATCAGCCTGGCGGCCATCCTGTTTTCCAGCATCCTCATCAGCTATATCGTGCGCAGGATCGGCAGCTCGGTGGCCCTGATCACAGACGGCATTGACCAGGTAAAAGAAGGAAACCTGAACGTATCCGTTGCGCTGGAGAGCAGGGATGAGCTTGGACAGATTGCCAGCAATTTCAACGACATGACAGGGAAGGTCAGGAATCTGGTTGCCGAGGTATCGGAGGCAAAGGATAAGCAGAAAAATGCGGAGATCCGCGCCCTGGAAGCCCAGATTAACCCGCATTTCCTGTATAATACCCTGGATTCCATCAACTGGATGGCAATTGAAAAGGAAGAATACGAAATCAGCCGCATGCTGCGCAACCTGGGGGTCATACTGCGCTACAGCGTGAACCGCAGCAACCAGATGGTCAGCGTCACGGAGGTGGCTGACTGGCTGGAGAAGTACATAAGCCTCCAGCAGATGCGGTTTAACCAGTCCTTCCGGTTTGAGCTGAATGTGGCGGAGGCAGCCGGGAAGGTCAGGATATATAAGCTATTGCTGCAGCCATTTGTGGAAAACGCCATTATCCATGGGTTTAAGGATACGGAGAAGGGCGGTGTGCTGCGGGTGGATATATTCCTGTCCGAGACAGGGGAGCGGCTTAACATCATCATAGAGGACAACGGGAAGGGGATGCCCCGGGACATGGCGGAGTCCTTTAATGTGCGCGAACAGGCAGTGAAGGATGAGGGCGGAAGCATTGGACTGCACAATGCATTTGCAAGGATGGACATGTATTATGGCAGGGAAGCTGTGTGGAATGTGAACAGCATCGAAGGCATGGGGACGGTCGTTACCCTGACATTGCCTGTGGAAACAGATTTCTGACAGAGGAAATGCTTACTGTAAGGCTGTACGATGGACCGGGAGGGTGTTATGAGGATACTGATTGTAGAAGATGAAGTGATGATAAGGGAGGGCCTGGCAAAGCTTATTAAATTCCATACCGGGCACACGGTAATCGGCGAGGCTTCCAATGGACAGGAGGGCTTGAACCTGGCAGTCAGGTTCAAACCGGAACTGGTCATCACGGATATCCGCATGCCGGTCATGGACGGACTTCAGATGATAGAAAAGTTCCATGAGATGAACCTGAACATCCGGGCTGTGATACTAAGCGGTTATTCTGAATTTGAGTATGCCAGGAAGGCAATCTACTACGGGGTGGAGGACTATCTGCTAAAGCCCCTGGCAGCCGAGGACATCGTGGATGTGCTGGAGCGCATCGAGAAGAAGATGGAGGAGGAGGAACAGAAAAATGCAGGCACGCCCGGGCAGTGCATAAAGGAACTGGTGTACGGCGGTCCCCTGACAGAGGAGGAGGACCGGCGTATCCGGTCCATCTGCGGCTTTGGCATGACCAGTCATTATAAGCTGTATCTGGGATATACAGGGGAGGCCCCCATTGGCTATGAGGAAGAGATAAAGGAGAAATGGGAGCAGATAAAAGACCAGCTGCCTTCCATTACCATGCATGTGGCGTCTGATAAGGTGCGGCGGCAGATTATATGCTTGGCGGCGCTTCAGGAGGGAACGGATGGGGAAGGGGACCTTGTCCCGTGCCCGCTCAGGCAGGCAGTGGAGCGCAGGATTGTGCGGCCGTACAAGCAGAGAAGCGGACGGGCTGTCTGGGCGGAGGTGTCCGCAGGCAGATGGGAGGACATACCGGCAGCGGCCAGGGATGCGGAGGCCCTGTTAAAGGAAGCCATGCCCGTGACGGACGGCGGGCTTCTCACAAGGGAGCGCATGGACCGGATCCAGTGGAAGGAGTTCCATTTCCCGGCGGATATCAGTATGGATATAAAGAACGCCCTGTGCCGCGGATTGCCGGAGGATGTGGGGAAATCAGGGGAACTGTTCATCCGGTATATGGAGGACGGGCCATACAAGGAGCAGGAAATCCGCCAGGCGTATCTGAAGGCGGTTTACCTGCTGTTAGACACAATCCGGGAAATCGACGGCACGGCCTATACGCAGATGCAGAATGCGGACCTTCTGTCCAAATGTACGGAAGCAGTCACCCTCCGGGAAATGGAGCAGAGCTACCGGGATGGCCTGGCCCTCCTGTGCAGTCCGCGGCGCATGAAAGAGGATATCAGCAATTACACCATCAAGCGGGCCATCAACTACATCAGGGAGCATTACAAAGAAGGGATATCCCTGGAGGAAGTGGCTGGAAGGCTGGGTATCACGCCGGAGTATCTGAGCACCCTGTTTAACCGGGAGATGGGGGAAAACTTTTCCACGTTCCTGAGAAAGTTCCGTATCAGCCATGCCAAGCGGCTGTTAAAGGGCACGGATATGAAGGTGTATGAAATCGCGGAGGAAGTAGGATATACGGATCCCAAATATTTTGCCAGGGTATTCAAAGAGGAACTGGGCATATCACCGGGAGATTACAGGCAGCAGTGACAGGAGGAAGGATACATGAAGGATGGTGTGGGAAAATGGAGGGCCGCGGACGGATTGGTACCGGCCATTTTAGTTCCGGTTGTCCTGGTCCTGGCTGTTTCGCTTCTGCTTAACGGCTGTGGGGGACGGCCGGAAGCCGGAACAGGGAATGCGGATGCCGGGGCAAGGGAAGTGGTCATCTGGTCCTACTATGAGACAAAACAACAAAAAGAAGGCCTGGACCGGCTGGTGGAAGGTTTTAACAACCGGCAGAAGGACTATGTGGCCCGGTGGGAGTACCAGGGGCCTTCCTCGGAATTTAAAAAACTGCTTTCCATCGGTGTGGCGGAGGGAAGCCTGCCGGATGTTGTCATCATTGATAATCCGGACATGAGGAAATATGTGGAGCTGGGCATTTTCGAGGATATAACACGGACCGTGGAAGCGGATTATGACCTGACGGAATTTTATCCCGAGGTCATCTCATCCGTGCGGTATGACGGCAGGTATTACGGGGTGCCCTTCTGCTGCAATAATGTGGGCCTTGTGTATAACAAGGACATGTTCCGGGAGGCGGGGATGGAGCCGCCGGGGAACTGGGAGCAGTTCCTCCATGCGGCAGAGGTGATGACTACAAAAGAACGGTATGGTTTTGCCATGTCCGCAATACTGGAAGAACAGTCCTCCTTCCAGCTGGCCCCATGGCTCCTGTCCACAGGTGAGGACATGGAGGACCTGGGCGGGGAAGGGACGGTGGAGGCCCTTTCCATGATTAAGGAGATGGTGGATAAGGGGTATATGCCCAGGGACTGCATCAACTGGTCCCAGGTGGACGTGGCCAGACAGTTTGCGGCGGGGAAATGCGCCATGATGGAGAATGGTCCATGGGCCCTTCCTCTGGTGGAGGAGGCAGGAATCGATTACGGGGTGGTGACACTGCCTGTGGATGAGCGGAGCATCGTGGTAACCGGAGGAGAGAACTTCGGGATCATCAAAGGAAAAAATGTGGATGGGGCCATGGCGCTGCTGGCCTATTATTATGAAGATGACGTGATGCTGCGGCTCAATGAACAGATGTATGCCCTGCCTCCTGTGAGACGGCTGGCCGTAAGGCTTCAGGAGTCCAATCCTGCCTACCAGGTGTTTGCACAGCAGATGGAGCACTGCATCACCAGAAGCGCCTATCTTTACTGGCCAAAGATAACAGGGGTTTTATCGGAAAGCCTGTACGGGGTAATCGTGGGTGGGACATCGCCGGAGGAAGCGGCAGATGACATCCGTGACAGGATACAGGCATGCATGCAGGAATGAATTTTCAAACACGCTTTAGGTAGAGAAAATTAAAGAGGGTGGATAATTTTAAACCGTTTTTTTGCCGGATTTAAAATATGTCCACCCTCTTTAATATTTTCCCCTAACAAACAACAAGGCCCCCTCTTATAATGAAATCACCAAAAGCAATACAATATTGAGAGGGAGGTTTTTAGAATGAAGAAACGGTTCGTCAGTACATTATTATGCGCAGCCATGGCTGCTTCACTGGTTACGGGATGCGGTTCGGGGACGGCGTCCGGCGGCGGAAACACACAGGCTGCAGCGGATACGGGCAGCAAAAAGGAAGTGGTCATCTGGGATTATTTTGAGACGGATGCCCAGAAGGCAATGATGACCACCTTACTGGACGGATTCAATGCATCCCAGGATGAATTCGTGGCAAGCCATGTGTACGTGCCATTCTCTGATTATGAGAAACAGCTTACTTTGGGAATCGCGTCAGGAGAGCTTCCTGACCTGGTCATCCTGGATGGCTGCTCCATGGCGTCCTTTATCTCTTTGGGACTGTTCGGCGACATCTCGGATGCCGATATTAAATGGGATGAATACATAGCCGGACCAATGGAATCCACCATGGCCGACGGCAGGCATTACGGCATCCCGTTCGCAACCAACTGTACGGCCCTGTTCTACAATAAGGATATGTTTGACGCGGCCGGGCTTGCATACCCGGATGAGAATACCACATGGGATGATTTCCACGAGATGGCGAAAGCCCTGACCAAGGATGGGGTAACCGGTTTTGGCAATGCGGCCACCAACACGGATGAGGGTACGTTCCAGTGCCTGCAGTGGCTCTATACGGCCGGAGGGAGCTATACCGACATCAAGGGCGGCACCGAGGCGTATGAACTGATGCAGGAAATGATTTCAGACGGTTCCTGGACCAAAGAGGTGGTCAACTGGACGCAGTCGGATGTTAACAACAACTTCATCGCAGGCAACCTGGCCATGCAGCAGAACGGACCATGGCAGATTCCCGGCATAGCAAAGGATGCCCCGGACTTAAACTACGGCGTGACCGTGCTTCCGAAAAAGGACGCCGCAAGCGGGCAGGCCACCTCTATCCTGGGAGGCGAGAACATGGGCGTGGTTGCAAAGGACGACACAGCGGGCGCGGTTGCATTCCTCAAATACTATGACCAGACCGATGTGATGGTGGAAGCCATGAAACAGTACGGCTCCTTCCCTCCAAAGACAGAAGCCGCCAAGGACGCATACTGGACCGAGGATCCGGTCCAGGCAGAATTCATCACCCAGCTGGAGACATCCATACCAAGAGGACCGTCCGCATCCTGGCCATCCTATTCATCCGCAATCCAGAAGGGCTTCCAGGAAGCGCTTACCATGGCAAAGACGCCTGAACAGGTGGCAGAGGATACACAGGCCGCAGTGGATGCTGTTAAGTAGGGAAATGGCGCGTTCATAAAGACACATGTTTAAAAGAAAATGGCTTTCATGCCAGGGCGTGTTTGAAAATGGCTTTCCGTCAGCTGTGCAGATAGCGGGATGAATGACCAGACACGCCCTGGGGCGCCGCGGATGACGCGGCGTCGGTACGGTTCACGGGCCGCCGGTACGGTTCACGGACCGCCGGTACGGTTCACGGACCGCCGGTATGGTTCACGGGCCGCCGGTATGGTTCACGGGCCGCCGGTACGGTTCACGGACCACTGACACGATTCACGGGCCACGGCCTGTTTTATGTCCGCCCCACAGGGGGCGCAGGTGTGTTTGGACATTCATTTCCATAAACAGGGCAGCTTGGCTTGTGGGAAGCAATGTTTAAATACACCGCCAGATGGAGAGGGAGGATCCGGATGAAGGGAAATAAGAGAATGGACACGGCTGCCAAGATGGGCTTTCTGTTTGCAGCCCCGGCAGTGCTGTATATGCTTGTGTTCATCGGCTATCCGATGATACAGAATATCATACTGAGTTTTAAGAATGTGGATGTATACACATTTTCAGACGCCACAAAACAGAATTTTGTAGGGTTCCGTAATTACATGGAACTGTTTACAGGAAAGAATTCCATCCTGTCAAAGGCCATCATGAACACCCTGATTTTTACGGTGGGATCGATTTTTTTCCAGTTCATCATTGGCTTTGGCCTGGCCCTGCTGTTCAATAAGAAATTCCCCGGCTGTTCCTTTTTCCGCGGCGTGACCATGATATCCTGGCTTCTGCCCGTGACGGTTGCCGGGCTTTTATTCAAGTTCATGTTTGCCAGCAGCGGAGGCATCGTCAACCAGTTCCTTATGGGGCTTGGGCTTGTAAAGGAACCCATGGACTGGCTTTTAAAGCCGGGCCTTGCCATGACTGCGGCAGTGGTGGCCAACATATGGATTGGGATCCCGTTTAACATGATGCTCCTCATCACGGGGCTGACCACCATTCCGGGAGACATATATGAGAGTGCCAGCCTGGACGGGGCGGGCAAGCTTCAGACCTTGTTCCTGATCACCATTCCCATGATCAAACCGGCCATCATGTCGGTCCTGACCCTTGGATTTGTATACACCTTCAAGGTATTCGACCTTGTATGGGTAATGACAAAGGGCGGGCCGGTCAATTCCACGGAGCTGGTGTCCACCTACGCCTACCGTCTGTCCTTTGAGGAATTCCAGTTCAGCCAGGGCGCGGCTGCCGCCAATGTGCTGTTTTTAATCCTGCTGGTGGTGGGATGTTTCTATATTAAGACAATCAGCGATGATGAGGTGATGTGATATGAAGAAAGAGAATAGGAGTAAACTGATTTCATTCCTGTTAGGCGGTCTGGTGTTCCTGATTTTTATTTTCCCGCTGTACTGGATGATTGTCACTGCCCTTAAGACCCAGGTGGAGATATTCTCCATACCGACCCCGCTGTGGCCAAAGAACCTGACCTTTGAGGCGTTTGCCAAGCAGCTGTCCACTTCAGGGGATACCCTGAGGGGATTTAAGAACAGCCTGATCATATCCTGCGGCGCGACGGTCATTGCAACGGTGCTTTCGATTCCGGCTGCTTACGGCCTGGCCCGGTTCCGGTTCGGGGCCAGGAGGGGACTGGTGCTGTTCTTCCTGATTACCCAGATGCTTCCATCCACCCTGGTACTGACCTCCCTCTACATCATGTTCTCTAAAATGCATCTGCTGAACACATACTGGGCGCCCATCCTGGCCGACGCCACCCTGGGCATCCCCTTCAGCATCATCATCCTGCGCACGTATTTCGTATCCATACCAAAGGAACTGGATGAGGCGGCCAAGATTGACGGCTGCGGTCATGTGTCTGCATTTACCAAAATCATGCTGCCCATTGCCAAACCGGGAATCGTGGTTGCAGCTGTGTTCTCATTTGTATATGCATGGGGCGATCTGATTTACGGCATCACCTTCATCACGAACCCCAATATGAGGCCCATTACCTCCAGCATCTATAATTATGTGCAGCAGTACCAGACCTTGTGGAATTCCACCATGGCATTTGGGATCATTGCCATTTCGCCGGTGGTGCTGATATTCATCTTCATGCAGAAGTACATTGTAAGCGGACTGACCAACGGCGCGGTGAAGGCGTGATGGACCTGCGGGAATAAAAAACAAAAAAGGAGAGGGATAATGAAACTGCATCCGGTAGATTTAAAGAAAATACATATCAATGACCCATTCTGGTCAAAACATGTTTCCCTTGTAAAGGAGGCGGTCATCCCCTATCAGTGGGATGCCATCAATGACAGGATAAAGGACGCGGAGCCAAGCCACAGCCTGATGAATTTCAAGATTGCGGCGGGCCTGTGCGAAGGGGAATTTTACGGGGCCGTGTTCCAGGACACGGATGTGGCCAAATGGCTGGAGGCAGTGGGGTTCGCCCTTGCGGCACAACCGGATGGGGAGCTGGAGCGCACCGCGGACCAGGTCATTGACATCATTGCAAAGGCCCAGTGCCCGGATGGTTACCTAAACACCTACTTTACCATCAGGGAGCCGGAAAAACGCTGGAGCGATTTGTGCGAGGGGCATGAACTGTATACGGCAGGCCATATGATGGAGGCGGCCGTGGCCTATTATATGGGAACGGGCAAAAGGAAGTTCCTGGATGTGGTGCTGCGGTTTGCGGATCTGATCTGCGATACCTTCGGCTTTGAGGATGGTAAAATCCATGGATACCCTGGCCATCAGGAGGTGGAGCTGGGCCTGATTAAGCTGTATCAGGTGACGGGGGAATCCAGATACCTGGAGCAGGCAAAATACTTCATTGACGCCAGGGGCGTGGGGGAGAACTATTTCCTGAAGGAACTGAACCGTCCGGGATTCCGGTACATTTTCCCGGAATTCAAGGATTATGAGCCAATCTATTCCCAGTCCCACCTGCCGGTCCGTGAACAGAAGACGGCGGAGGGCCATGCGGTGCGGGCCATGTACATGTATAGCGCCATGGCCGACCTGGCTGAGGCCTGCGGGGATGATTCACTGATGGAGGCCTGCCGCACCCTGTGGGACAACATGACCCAGAAGCGCATGTATATCACGGGCAGCATCGGTTCATCCGGTATCCTGGAACGGTTTACCACGGATTACGACCTGCCCAACGACTGCAATTATTCGGAATCCTGCGCATCCATCGGCATGGCCATGTTCGGCCAGCGCATGGGCAACATCACCCGGGAGGCAAAATACTATGACGTGGTGGAGCGCGCCCTGTACAACACGGTGCTGGCAGGCATTGCCCTGGACGGAAAAAGCTTTTTCTACGTCAATCCCCTGGAAGTGTGGCCGGATAACTGCCTGCCCCGCACGTCAAAGGAGCATGTGAAACCCATCCGCCAGAAATGGTTCGGCGTATCCTGCTGTCCGCCCAATATTGCAAGGACGCTGGCGTCCATGGGGCAGTATATCTATGGCGTGGACGGGGAAAGCATCTATGTGAACCTGTTCATTTCCAATGAAACCACGGTGGATATGGGCGGCAGCGAAGTGTCCGTGACCATGGAGACCAGGTTCCCGTGGAAGATGGAGGTGGACATTACCTTAAGGGGAGTGCCTGAAAGCGGCATGAAGCTGTCTGTAAGGATACCGGATTATGCCGGGAATTTTGCGGTAAGGTATGTTGGGGATGTGGGGCAGGCAGATGGATATGGCCCTGCATTGGTCCGGGAAAAAGGCTATGGGATCATTTCCCTTACAGGGGATGTGTGCCTGCATGTGACATGGGACGCGCCGGCCAGGTTCGTGCACAGCAATCCGCTGGTCCGGGCCGACAGCGGCAAAGTGGCCCTTGTCCGAGGCCCCATCGTATATTGTCTGGAGGAGGCTGATAACGGCTCCAACCTGGCGGCGGTTTATGTGGATCCCGGCACTCCCGTGGCGGAGGAAGAAAAGGATTTGTTCGGAGGAATCATCGGGCTGTCCTTTGCCGGTAAGAAGATATCCGGCCGTGAATGGGGAGGGGACGAACTCTACGGCCTGCACCCCGTCACCTGGGAGGACGTGAAGCTGAAGGCGGTTCCCTATGCCTGCTGGAATAACAGGGGAGTGGGGGAAATGGTTGTGTGGATGAAGGAGTTATTTAAAATGTAATTGAATCGATTGGATTGTTATAAAATGCCGGAAACTCAAAAAGATTGGGACTCTGGCATTTTTTAGTTTGGATTATGGATGTGGAAATATTTCGTGAAATCATCATAGTCATCATAGACATGCTTCTGCTTTAGGGATATGATTAAGATACCATTGCTTCCCTTTCCTCAATCATGGCAGATTGTATGATTCATCTGCAAAAAGGAGTCTGGAATGATGAATGCCCTGACAAAGAAACTATTAGCCCTATTCCTTCCGGGGCTGGCCTGCATGAATTTATTATCATGCTGTTCTGTCCCGTCTGCCCCAGATTATTCGGACGAAGCAGCACAACCGGCTGACATGTATACCATAGATACCATAGATACCATGGATGAAGCCCGGGAAGCCAAAAACCAATACAATGCCTTTCTGGAACAGGAGGATATGTATGCACTCACTGCCACTGCAGCATATCCGCGGGGAGACAGCCGTGCAAAATATGCAATTGGTGACTGTACAGGAGATGATGTGCCGGAACTCCATTTGACCTTTGGGACAAACTATTACATTTATACATACCGGGATGAGGAGGTTGTACTTCTGCGGGATTTCTCCCGGTATCCCCTGGTAATTCCGGCTGAAAATGGGGCAATCATAGTATCGGAACGCTCTGAAACCGGAGATGATACCATCCAGTCCAGCTATCGGATACCACAACCGGATGACCCTTTTGCCGAAACATTGCGGGTGGAAGGAAGCAGGGACTATTATGGTTACCTGGTACTTGATGAATACGGCTATCCAATGGATTCCAAATCCCAGTCTTTTACCAGTACCTATCAGGGAAATCAAAGTGATGGGAAGTATCTCTATCATATGAATGAAAAGGAATGTACAAAGGCAGAATGGGAAAAAGAAGTGGGAATCTGCCTTGAAATCATGGAAGATGAGTCAAAACAGATGGCATGGGAGTATATTTTCCCCAAAGAAGAATGGGACTATTTAGATGCCATGGAAGAAGGAAATGGTGTCCAGGAGGATATGGACAGCGGGGAATGGGCGTTCTATCAACGGCTGCTATCCGGTGAATATCAATGGTTTGATGCGGCATCCCAGTCCAGGTTCCATTCCAGATATATGGCCAGTCTGGATGAAACTACCGGAAGAAGTAACTTAAAATATATTTTGATGGACTTTAATGGCGATGGCAGCCAGGATTTATTCATTCAGTATGATCCATTCCCTGCGAATTATACCACAGCTGACTTTTCCTATGAAAACGTAAGCAGATGCATCGGTTTTTTCAGCTATGCAGATGGAAAACCCTATGGATGGATCAGCGATGGAGCTACAGGCGTACGCTTCATACCACTGCGGAATGGACAGATGATTCATATGGAAGGTTATGCTGTTACAGAAGACCTTTATCTTGGCGCGTCCCATTCCAGATACTCCGGCTTGAGTGAAATTGAAAAAGCATATCACCTGGTATATGTAGATCTTTCTAACGAAGATTACTTTTATGACAGGGATTGGTACGAAAATTCATATGGTAAGGACAGGGTGTTCCATCAGGGTGAGACCCTTCATTTTGTGCAGGAGTATATGGATGACCACCCTGCTGGTGGACAAAAAGAACTTTCAGAAGAAGAGTGGGCGGCTGTTGAGGAAATGATTGGGGAACTTCTGATTCCAGACAGTGAATGGAAACCAGCTTCCGTATTTCCTCCCAACCGTTACCCGGCCGGTTTTTCTCAGGGATGAGGGGAGGGAGTGTCTGATTCCTTATCTTTGTATACCCAAATGCCTTGACTTCTGTTTACAACCATAATAAAATAAAGAATGGATGATTTTGGGCGTACTTCCAAGGTACGTCCTATTTTACACAATGGAAAACGGAGGACGAACATTTTGTCAAAGATAGATAGCCAGCTGGCAGAAGAGATAAAAAAGCGGAGGACATTTGCAATCATATCCCACCCCGATGCAGGTAAGACCACACTGACTGAGAAGTTCCTGCTGTACGGAGGCGCCATCAACCTGGCCGGTACGGTCAAGGGGCGCAAGGCAGCCAAGCATGCTGTTTCGGACTGGATGGAGATAGAGAAGGAGAGAGGTATCTCCGTCACCTCTTCAGCCATGCAGTTTAATTATGAGGGATTCTGCATCAATATACTGGATACGCCGGGGCATCAGGATTTCTCAGAGGACACATACCGTACCCTGATGGCGGCTGACTCAGCAGTCATGGTAATTGACGGTTCCAAGGGTGTGGAGGCCCAGACCATCAAGCTTTTTAAGGTCTGCGTCATGCGCCATATCCCTATCTTCACATTCATCAATAAGTTTGACCGTGAGGCCAGGGACCCATATGAACTGATGGACGAGATTGAAAATGTCCTGGGCATCCGCACCTGCCCCGTAAACTGGCCCATTGGCTGCGGAAAGAATTTTAAAGGCGTGTATGACCGCTTTACCAGGAAGATAACCACCTTTACGGCTGCCATGGGCGGCGCCAGGGAGGTTGCAAGCCAGGAGTATGGGCTGGACGACGGGAATCTGGAGGATGTAATCGGTTTTTCCTACCACCAGCAGCTGATGGATGATATCGAGCTGCTTGACGGGGCCAGCGACGAGATGGATATGGAACGTGTACAGCGGGGCAACCTGTCTCCTGTATTCTTTGGTTCTGCTTTGACAAACTTCGGTGTGGAGACATTCCTGGAGCATTTCCTTAAGATGACCACCCCGCCCCTGTCCAGAAGGACGCTGGATGGGGAAATCGACCCATTCCGTCCGGATTTCTCGGCCTTTGTGTTTAAAATCCAGGCCAATATGAACAAGGCCCACAGGGACAGGATTGCGTTCATGCGTATCTGCTCCGGCAAGTTTGAGGCGGGGATGGAGGTCAACCATGTCCAGGGCGGCAAGAAAATCCGTCTGACCCAGCCCCAGCAGCTCATGGCCCAGGACCGCAAGATTGTGGAGGAGGCATATGCAGGGGATATCATCGGTGTGTTTGACCCGGGCATCTTCTCCATCGGCGATACGCTGTGCAGTTCCAGTGAGAAGTTTGAATTTGAGGGCATCCCTACCTTTGCGCCGGAGCATTTTGCAAGGGTGCGCCAGGTGGATACCATGAAGCGCAAGCAGTTCATCAAGGGCGTGAACCAGATTGCACAGGAGGGCGCCATCCAGATATTCCAGGAATTCAATTCCGGCATGGAGGAGATCATTGTGGGCGTGGTGGGCGTGCTTCAGTTTGAAGTGCTGACCTACCGTCTCCAGAATGAATATAATGTGGAGGTCATACTGGAGAAGCTTCCGTTTGAGCATATCCGCTGGGTGGAGAATCCGGGCCAGGTGGATGTGGCAAGGATCCAGGGCACTTCTGATATGAAGCGTATCAAGGATTTAAAGGACAATCCCCTGCTCCTGTTCATCAACAGCTGGAGCGTGGGCATGGTCCTGGACCGCAATCCGGGCCTTGAACTCAGCGAATTTGGCAGGGCGTAATATAAGCATGCCCTATTAGCGGCATGTGGACCATCATGAAGTATTCCGGTCCATCGTACCGGGGAAAGCAGGAGGTATCTGACATGAGTAAGATTGACATTGTAAGGGCCGCCATGGTAGAAGCCATGAAGGCCAAGGACAAGGCAAGGAAGGATTCCCTTTCCATGCTGCTGTCAGCACTGAAGAATGCTGAGATAGATAAAAGGGAGCCTCTCACGGAGGCGGAAGAAAATGCAATCGTGAAAAAGGAAATCAAACAGACCCAGGAAACCTATGACCTGGCTCCGGCTGACCGTGAGGACATCCGGGGGGAGGCAGCTGCCCGTCTGGCCGTTTACAGGGAATTTGCACCGGCTGACATGAGCGTGGAGCAGATCACCCAGGTCATCCGGTCCGTACTTGACGAACTGGGCCTGACCGAACCCACGG
Organism: Enterocloster sp. OA13; assembly: GCF_022440595.1. NCBI lineage: Bacteria > Bacillati > Bacillota > Clostridia > Lachnospirales > Lachnospiraceae > Enterocloster > Enterocloster sp. OA13. Next base: position 1,623,709 of record NZ_JAKNTF010000001.1, read on the forward strand.
CCAAGGATAAGGGCGCCATCATGAAGGTGCTGATGCCCAAGGTAAAGGGCAAGGCGGACGGCAAGGTGGTCAATGAGACGCTGGCCTCCATGCTTAAGTAGGAAGGCAGATATTGTTATGACCTGTAAAATATAATAACGCGGAGCCGTCTTCGCGGATGAAGGAGATTTGACATGGATTACAGAAAAGAAATTGAAGGATTTATGGATGCCCACAGGGATGAGATGATTGAGGATATCTGTACGCTCTGCAGGATTAACAGCGAGAAGAAACCCTATGTGGAGGGAAAGCCCTATGGGGAGGGAACATTTGAGGCCCTGAATGCAGCACTTACCATGGCTGAGGGATATGGATTCTCCATCAACAATTATGACAATTATGTGGGGACAGCCGACTTAAATGACAAGGAAAGGCAGTTGGACATCCTGGCCCACCTGGATGTGGTCCCGGCAGGAGAGGGATGGGTTGAGACGGCTCCCTTTGAACCGGTGGTAAAGGACGGCAGGCTTTACGGACGCGGCACCGCGGATGACAAGGGTCCGGCGGTGGCAGCGCTTTATGCCATGAGGGCTGTTAAGGAACTGGGAATCCCGCTGTCTAAGAATGTACGCCTGATCCTGGGCACGGATGAGGAGTGCGGAAGCTCTGACATTGAATACTATTACGGCAGGGAGAAGGAAGCGCCCATGACATTTTCACCGGACGCTGAGTTCCCTGTAATCAACATTGAGAAAGGCCGTCTGGAGGGACATTTTAACGCATCCTTCCAGGCCTCTGAGGCAGTGCCCAGGCTTGTGAAGGTGGAAGCCGGAATCAAGGCCAATGTGGTCCCAGGCAAGGCAAAGGCAGTGGTGGAGGGCGTTGACCTTGCAACACTGGAAGGGACTGCCAGGGAAGTGGAAGCAGGGACAGGGGTATCCTTTGGCTTTGAAGGCAATTTCCCTGTAATACAGATTACGGCCCAAGGTGACGGCGCGCATGCATCCACGCCTCAGGAGGGCAGGAATGCGCTGACCGCACTGCTCTTATACCTGACCCGGCTGCCTCTTGCGCAGTGCCCGCAGATGGACGCCGTAGGCGCCCTTGTGGAACTGTTCCCTCATGGCGATACCTGCGGAAAGGCTGCCGGCATTGCCATGGAGGATGAGCTGTCCGGTGCCCTGACCCTGGCATTCAGCATGCTGACCGTATCCTCAGACAGCCTGGAAGGCGTATTCGACAGCCGCTGCCCAATCTGCTCCAATGAGGATAATGTGCTGAAAGCGGTTAAGAAGAACATGGCTGCCAAGGGCCTGACACTGGAAAATGAAACCATGGTCCCGCCTCATCATGTGGACGGCAACTCCCATTTTGTCAGGACACTTCTGGCCGTATATGAGGAGTACACCGGACTTAAGGGAAGCTGTGAATCCACAGGCGGCGGCACATATGTACATCATCTGGCGAACGGCGTGGCATTTGGCGCGGCGCTTCCGGGAACCGATAACCATATGCATGGCGCGGATGAGTTTGCGGTTGTGGATGAGCTGCTGGTGAGCGCAAAGATATTTGCACAGGTCATCGTGGAACTGTGCAGCTAGTGTGCTATCAGGAAAATAGACAAGGAGGTTTGCCTGAATGTCATCGTGTCAGTACACTAGTTTTAAATACTAAAATATATGCATGATCATGACCCCCTTGCTGACTGGATGACTGGACCTGATGACCGGATTGATATGGATTCATGGAAAGGAGAAAGCAGCATGGGCGGTTTAATCGGATTATCGGGACAGCCCTTTAAAGGTATGGAAAACAGCCTTTTGCGGCTGTCCCGTCTGCGTGGTGCGAAGGAAGGAAATCTGCAGGGGCAGGATGCACTGGGGAAGAAAGCACAGGGGCAGGATGTACTGGGACAGAAAGCACAGGGGCAGGATGTACCGGGACAGAAAGCGCAGGGGCAGGATGTACCGGGAAAGAAAGTACAGGGGCAGGATATGCCGGGGCAGAAAGTACAGGGGCAGGATGCACTGGGACAGAAAGTGCCGGGGCAGAAAGTAAACGGTGAGATGTCTGAGACAGAAGGCAATGCCCGGACGGACCGGTTCCAGTGGTCCGGGAATAGGGGACTGCCTGAGGATATGCTGTCCGGGAACCTGATGGGAAGCAGTGGGAAGACATTGGATGAATCCGCTGTGAAGGCTGGTGTGATCCAGGTTTCTACACAATCATCGTTCCAGGTATCCAAACAGTACGGCAAGATGGCATCTGCCCGTTCCACCGCCCAGGTACAGCAGGTCATGGGGGATATACAGCAAAGCATCATACGTCTTAAGACAGCAGCGGTATATGGTGATGATGAGCAGAGGGTTAAAGCCGCCAGGGCTGTCCGTTCCCTTCAGAAGCTGTTGGGCAGAGGCGGCAGGAAGCTAAGGCGGTTAAACCGGGAAAAGCTGAAGCAGTGTGCGCAGAAAAAGGCGCAGAAGCAGAGGGAAGAGCGGAAAAGCCGCAGACTGAAGCTGGAATTAAAACGCATGCGTTCAGCTGGAAAAGGAAGTGATTATACCCTGGTGCAGGAGGGGATGGCGGATGAGGCATATATCCGTGGTTACCGCAGATACAGGATGGCAAGGGATGCATACAGCCAGCCGGTTCCGGGGACAGGGTACATGACTGCCCCGGTATTGCCCGGCGGCATGGGCAATGGCACTGACAGTGGTATGGGCAGCAGCGTGGGCAGCGGCGTGGCAGCTGAAAGCGGCGGGGAAATCATTCAGGGAGAGGTTGTGGTTTCCAGCGATTCCTCCTTATAGGGAAATGGGGGCCGCTGTGTCATGGGGCAGGCAGGAAGAAGATGGAGGATGTAAAGACGGGTATGAAAATGATGAAATTATTGCCGGTACTATTAGCTGCAGCTATTGTCATGACAGCGGCGGCTGGCTGCGGTTCCAGGGATGACAGCCAGGCAGTAAAGGAAACTGAGGCAGGGGCTGCGGTCACGTCTTCCCCGGCAGCCAATCCGGCCGGTGGGGCAGGGGATGGATCCGGTGAGGAAGATGGGGCTGGGAATGCAGATGCAGCCAATGGGGCAGATAAAGCCGGAGCAACAGATAAAACTGAAACGGAAGATAAGACCAAGGATACGGATCCATCCGGCCAAACAGGAGAAGGCGGCGCGGAGGAGGCCTACAGCAGGATACCGGATCCTCCCGCCTCAGACGGAAGTAAGATACTTTTCGTGGGCAACAGCCATACCTACACCAATGACCTTCCCGGCATGTTCTATTCAATGGCAGAGGCAGGAGGACACAAGGTAGATGTATACGACCTGACGGAAGGCTACTACACGCTTAAGATGTACTCTGATCCTGAGGATGAACTGGGAAGCGTGCTGACGGAAGCGCTTAAGGGTGAAAGCTGGGATTTTGTTGTATTACAGGAGAATACCAATGCCTCCATTGCCCTCAATGCAAAGAAGGATATGTATCCATACGCCCGCCAACTGGATGGGATGATACAAAAGGCAGGCGGACAGACCGTATTCCTGATGACCTGGGCGCCAAAGGACGGGGCCGGCGTCCTCAGCCATGAGATGGTACAGACCCAGCTGTCACTGGGATACAGGACCATTGCTGAGGAGCTGGATGCCCTGTTGATTCCCGGTGGGGAAGTATTTGAGGCAGCAAGGAAGCAGGTGGAAGGCCTGGAACTGTGGGGTGAGGACGGACAGCACCCATCGGAGGAAGGCACATATCTGGCCGCATGCTCGGCTTACGCGCTGCTGTTCCAGGAGTCGCCAGTGGGCAATTCATTTGTGTCGGACCTGGACCAGGCAGTGGCAGGGGAACTGCAGGAAATTGCAGATGCTTACATACTGGGTACAAAAAAGTCTTGACAAATGAGTATGAGTGATGTATCTTCTTAACTAAGACAAATCCTAGTTGATTAATAGAGAATAAGTACAGGAGGATCTTATGAATCAGTTCAAAGCCATGCAGATGAATATGGATATGATGAACGGCATGTACATGATGATGTGCTGTGTATCCGCATGGGCAAAAAACTGAATGTAAGTTTCATCTGTATGGATTGTGATTAATTGAGATTGAGTTGCATTGAGGAAAATGCTTCGAGGCCGCAAGTCCGTGCAGGACGTGCGGCTTTTTTGGAGTGCAGGCGGTCCACAAGGTCAGGATCCAGATGAACGAAAGAAAGGAAATGAAATCATGGAAGAGAACAGAGAAAATCCCATTATCCGGCTGGAAGGGCTGGGTAAGCAGTTCCAGACATCCGGCGGTCCGGTCACGGCGCTGGAGGATATCAACCTGGAGATACGCTACGGGGAGGTATTTGGAATCATCGGACTGTCCGGGGCCGGCAAAAGCACCCTTGTACGCTGCATCAACTATCTGGAGGTGCCCACATCGGGCAAGGTAATATTCGAGGGAGAGAACCTGTCAGCCATGAAGGACAGGGAGAAGCGCCTGGCAAGACGCTCCATGGGAATGATATTCCAGCAGTTCAACCTTCTGGCCCAGAGGAATGTGCTTCAGAATGTGTGCTTCCCGCTGGAGATATCCGGGGTATCCAAATCAGAAGCAAAAAAACGGGCGGAAGAGTTACTGAGGCTGGTGGGGCTTGAGGACAGGATGAAGGCATATCCGGCCCAGCTCTCAGGCGGCCAGAAGCAGAGGGTGGCGATTGCACGTGCCATGGCCACCAACCCCAAGGTGCTTCTGTGTGACGAGGCGACCAGCGCCCTGGACCCCAACACCACCAAATCCATCCTGGAACTTCTTAAGAAGATTAACCGGGAAATGGGAATCACGGTGATTGTCATAACCCATGAGATGGCTGTAATCGAAGCAATCTGCGACAGGGTGGCAATCATTGACCACAGCCATATTGCGGAAGTGGGAAAGGTGTCTGAGATATTCTCAGGACCCAAATCAGATATCGGCCGCCAGCTGATCCTGGGGGATGTGGGAGCCCAGGGAACCAGCTTCGGACAGTCCCGGCAGATCCGCATTATCTTTGACGGAAGGGAATCCTCGGAACCCGTCATCGCCAACATGGTCCTGGCGTGTAAGGTCCCGGTCAACATCATGCATGCGGACACCAGGGATATCGAAGGAAAAGCCATGGGCCAGATGATCATCCAGCTGCCGGAGGACGAGACGGATGCCGGAAGGATCTGCAACTATTTAAAAACAGCCCACGTGGCATTTGAGGAGGTGCGTTAAGATGCAGTTTGATTCAACAACCATTAACATGCTCATAAAGGGAATTGGGGAAACATTCTATATGGTGCTGCTGTCCTCTGCCCTGTCCTATATCATAGGCATTCCGCTGGGAATTGCACTGGTCGTCACGGACAAGGACGGAATCAGCCCGGTTCCTGTTTTCAACAAGGTTCTTGGAGTGGTGATCAACCTTCTGCGTTCCGTGCCTTTCATCATCCTGTTAATCATGGTAATCCCCATCACCAGGCTGATTGTAGGTAAGATATATGGCTCCAACGCAACCGTTGTCCCGCTGGTGATTTCAGCATCCCCTTATATTGCGCGCATGGTGGAGTCTTCCCTGAAGGAAGTGGATGCAGGCGTCATCGAGGCGGCCAAATCCATGGGGGCCTCCACCTGGCAGATCATCGTGAAAGTCCTGCTGCCGGAGGCAAAGCCGTCCCTGTTGGTGGGGGCAGCCATTTCCGTGACAACAATCTTAGGATATTCTGCCATGGCGGGATTTACCGGCGGCGGCGGACTGGGAGATATCGCTATCCGCTATGGTTACCACCGGTACCAAACGGATATGATGCTGGTGACCGTAGTGCTTTTGGTCATCATCGTACAGCTGATTCAGGAGATATTCATGCGCATGTCCAGGAGAAGCGACAAGAGGATCCGATAGGTTTTAAAGGAAGTCAATCCGGCGGAACAACTGTGTACCGCCGTTGCCGGAATGATCCGGCAACGAAGGGAACACCTGCCGGCTGATGATAAAATGCCCGTAAAGGGTAAATAAGGGGGCAGCCCCGAAATGAGGAGGAAATCATTATGAAGAAGAGAGTATTAGGCGCAGCCGTACTGGCAGCAGCACTGGCAGCAGGGGCACTTACCGCCTGCTCAGGAACTGCAAAGGAAACCACGGCAGCTGAGACAGCGGCAGGGACATCAGCAGAAACAACAGCAGCCGGAGCAGACGCGCAAACCACTGAGGCAGGTTCTGAAGCAGCAGATACCACAGCTGCCGCGGATCTTCAGAAAATCATTGTAGGCGCAAGCCCTGCACCCCATGCTGAGATCCTGAATGCAGCCAAGGAAGTGCTGGCATCCAAGGGTTATGAGCTGGAAATCGTTGAATACACGGACTATGTACAGCCGAACAACGCACTGGACACAGGCGACCTGGATGCAAACTATTTCCAGCATAAGCCATACCTGGATTCCTTCAATGCACAGAACGGAACCAAGTTAGTCAGCGCAGGAGCCATCCACTATGAGCCGTTCGGCATCTATGGCGGAAAGGTGTCTTCCCTGGATGAACTGCAGGACAAGGCAGCCGTGCTGGTACCTAATGATGTGAGCAATGAGGCAAGGGCGCTTTTACTTCTGGAAGCCCAGGGCTTAATCAAGCTGAAAGAGGGCGTGGGCCTGGAAGCAACCAGGAATGACATTGTGGAGAACCCGAAGAATCTGGAAATCGTGGAGATGGAGGCGGCGCAGCTTCCCCGTTCCCTTCCGGATGCGGATATTGCTGTCATCAACGGCAACTACGCAATTGAAGCAGGGCTTAAGGTAAGCGATGCACTGGCAACCGAAGACTCCCAGTCCCTGGCAGCAACCACTTATGGAAACATTGTGGCTGTAAAAGAAGGCGAGGAAAACAGCGATGCCATCAAGGCGCTGGTAGAGGCGCTGACCAGCCCGGAGGTAAAGCAGTTCATGGAGGAGAGATACGAAGGGGCAGTTGTTCCTCTGTTCTAAACCAACCTTATAATATGTGGTGTGTAAGCCGTAATCCGCCGGGACAGGTTCCCGGCGGATTGTATTTTTTTGTAAGTTATGATATACTCTTCACGTATGATTGGACCGGATTGTACCGGCATAAGAAAGGGGACTATACATGGATTACGGACATGGTAATACCAGCCAGTCAGGGGAAGGCAGTGCCCCTGATTCAAATAGGACAGACAGAAACCAGGCACCCAATGAACCGGTGGTCGTGGCGGAACAGCCGGCATGTCCGGTGGATCCCGACACGGATGACAGCGGCAATGGATGGAGCCAGCCAGGTCCCCGTGGATATGAGGAAAGCGCTTGGAGCCAGCCGGGAGAGGTACCGCCCCGGCAGGAAATCTGGAGCCGCCCGGAGGACAGGCAGAATTGCCCGGAGGACAGCCGGAACCGTTCAGAGGCCAGCCAGAACAGCCCGGAGGCCAGCTGGAACCGTTCAGAGGCCAGCCAGAACAGCCCGGAGGACAGCCGGAACCGGAACAGTTCCAGCGGGCAGTCTGATGGCCCTTGCCAGTCAGGCGCACTGGATCAGGGAAGGAACCAGGACAAAGGACAGCCGGAACATAAGCCGGAGTACAAGACAGCGCCTCCTTCCTATTCAGGACAGGCCGGGAACCAGTATTACGGGCAGGGAAGTGCAGGCCGGTCACAGAACCGCTCCCAAAGCCAGTATCAGGGGCAGGATGAATATCAGACCCAGTATCAAACTCAGTATCAGACCCAGACCAGCGGCCGGAACCAATATCAGAAACCGTCTGAAGAAAAGAATGGGATGGCAATCACTTCCCTTGTCATGGGAATCCTGTCCCTTGTCACATGCTGCTGCGGCTGGATTGCACTTGTGCTGGGGATTCTGGGCATCATATTCGCCATCTTATCAAGGGGTGAAGACAGTATGTGCAGCCAGGCCAAGGCGGGATTGATTCTTTCCATAATAGGCGTTTCAATTGCAATCCTTGTAATCCTTGTATATATTGGGCTGCAGATGTTATCCATCATTCCGGATACGTTTTAAACCGTTGTCCAGGTCCGTGTCCTGAAAATCATCCTGAACCGGATCCGGGATTCTAATACCCGTAACGGCTGCATATATAAGTAGTAAGAAGCTGCCGGAGGGATAGTTACGCGAATTTATGATCTCAAACAGAAAGAAGTTATTAATGTGAAGACCTGCAAACGTCTGGGGTTTGTGGGGGATGTGGATTTCGATATGGAGACTGGCTGCATGCTGGCCCTTATCGTACCCGGTCCCGGATGTATCTGCGGTTTCCTGGGCAGGGAAAAAGAGTATATAATTCCCTTCTGTGATATCTGTCAGGTTGGAAATGATATTATACTGGTGGATATAAAAGAAAAAGATGTGTCGGAAAATATAAAATGCTGAATCCCGCCGCCAGGCACAGAACCATCTGATGTCTGGCGGTATTTGCATGAAAGGGAGGAGTGGCCGGCAGGATTCATCCTGCCGGCCGGTTTGTGAGAAAAAGTTGTATGAAAAGCATTAGCTTTTTTACATTTTCAAGGATACATAAAAAATGTGATGATTCTATGTGGAAAATGTGAAAAAAATGTGAAGCTGCATTAGAGCATGTCTATATGCTGGGATTCCCACACACGCCTATGAGGGCAGGCACCCCTGGCGCCGCCATCACTGCGTAGATAAAGGGGCGGTTCAGTATCATTTCCCCTGACGCTTCCCCTGGAAGGGAACCGTCCAGCGGGGGGATGACAAGGCAGGAGGCGGCATTGATGCCATTTTCATCCATCCGGATGCCGGATGCCTGGCTAATGCCTGACAGGCAGGCGGGGCTGTCAGCAAGGCCGGAAAAATCAGCCTGGCCCGGCGTAAATACCTGACTTACCCCAAGATCTTCCAGGATTGGACGCAGTTCCAGACAGGTGCCGTACTGGAATTTGGGGATGTTTAAGGTTATCCGCCCATAAGGTTCATTGATAATATGCCCGAACATCTCCGCCATCCGTTCCTCAGATGACAGCAGGGCCTGAGGGGTAAAGCCCTCATCAGGCAGTACGAGGATCAGGGTACTGTTTTCTTTCAGGGAAATGACGGCCCTCATGAATCCCTGACCATGGTAGTAGCTGCAGTTCCTGCTGTCCGTCATATATTCACATGTGACTGCCTGGCCGTCCGCAGGATGGAATTGGCCGGATACATTCTTTGAACTGTCAAAATGAAATACCCACTGGCTGCTGTAGGACATGGTATCCAACATGTGCATGGTTTCATCCTGCGACAGTACAAGCCCGGGGGAAATGCCCTGGTTTCCATGATCCATCAGCCAACGGTTCATGACTGCGGCTGAATTGGCATGGGTCAAATCCATGCGGAAGACATCAGAATGGTATTGCTGTTCAATCATCCTTCTGAGATTGGAATCCAGGGGACTTCCATCGTTCAGCCACATGGAACTGACTGGTTTAATCATGCTGGCTTCGTTGTCACGGTACATGAGCCTGTACAGGCTGCCGCATTCAGCCGCCATCTGGCTGGCATCTTGACCGGGGGATGTGAGCAGTCCGTATAACTGGTTCCTGGTACTGCCGCCCGCGGCCTGGGCCGCCAGGGCCAGGGAGTAGTAGAGGCTGACTGGCGAGTAACACTGGTTTACCTGGCTGTCCTTTAACACGGCGGAGGCTGTCTTGTATGAAAAGCTTGTGATTCCAGCCAGGAATCCATCGCTCAGCGTGCTATTTTGCTGGATGGCCCGCTGGCTTCCGGCATCGCCATAGGCAGCGGCAGCCGGACGGGCGGCAAATGCCTCCTGGCGGTAAGGGATGCCAGCCTCCTGCTGTACCGGAGGACGGCCGGAACCGGCAGCGCCAGGTCCGGCTTCTGCTGATACGGGAATGGCGGGGATGAGCATAAAAGAGACGGCCAGAAGCCCGGCCGTCATTTGGGTAATTGTATTCCTTATCATATTGCAATCCCTCCTGACATGATGGTAACAGGGTTCTTATAATATCATTGTATCAGATTCAGGAGGAGGGCGTATTTCATTTTCCTTAATTAAATCATACAAAAACCGCATTGCATATGGCACGGCTGCAGGAACAGGCAAATGACCAGAAAAGCGGCGGGCCGGATTACAGGTTCCTGTGGATGGTTTCCAGAATCCCGCGCAGTTCCCCCACATCAATCTGTCCGGGTGCCGAGGCCCCGCCCGCAGAGCCGAAGGTCAGGCAGGAACCAAAGACCTCGCCGCTTAAACGGCTGATGAGCCCGGTGCCTTTCATGGACATGGAAATGACCTGGCAGGAAAGTGTGCGGGAAGCTTTTTCCGTGGCTGACAAAAGGGTCAGTACATCGCTGGCCGAACCCGGCATCACGGCAATCTTGGCAATATCAGCGCCCAGGAAGTCCATCCGCTCCAGACGTTTTAACAGCTCCTTTTCATCGGGCGTTGCGGTAAAGTCGTGGTTGGAGAGGATGACGCCCACGTTGTTTTCGTGGGCCAGCCTAATCAGGTCCCGGACCGCATGGTCATCGGAAAACAGCTCTATGTCCACCAGGTCGGCTGAGCCGGAACAGATGGCGCGTTCAAGGAGGGTCCGGTAATCGGCCGCGGATGCAGGCAGGTTCCCGCCCTCCCCATGGGTCCGGAAGGTAAAGAGCAGGGGAATCCTGCCAAGGGTCCGGGCCAGGACGGGCATCACCCTGTCAACGGCGCCGGGGTCCAGTATGCCGACATACCAGTCAGCCCTCCACTCAGCCACATCCACAGGAAGGGTGGTAAAACGTCCGGCTTCCCGTATAAGGGAATCAAAGCCGGTTTCCACCAGAGGCGCGCATATCTTGGGAATCCCTTCCCCCAGTATTACATCTTTTATCTTCACATTATTCATATGGAACCAGCCTTTCTTTGTTCTGCTATGGGTCTTATTATAAAACGGGGAGGGAGATTCGTCCATACAGTTATGAAAATAAATACAAAGTCCTTGCGATTCATAGATGATTCGGTTAAAATAAATGCAGCACGAAAGCCGTGAATAGAGGAAAGGAAGTATTGAAAAGATGAAATGCCCTTATTGCAACGAATCAGATACAAAGGTTATCGATTCCAGGCCTGCCGATGACAACAGCTCCATCCGCAGGCGCCGCCAGTGTGAGAGCTGCGGCAAGCGTTTTACCACATATGAGAAGCTGGAGACCATGCCCTTAATGGTGATTAAGAAGGACGAATCCAGGGAGACGTATGACCGCTCCAAGATTGAAGCCGGAATCATCCATTCCTGCCATAAGCGTCCCGTGTCCACCCAGCAGATCAACACGGTGATTGACGAGATTGAAAACCAGATATTCAACATGGAGGAAAAGGAAGTCCCCACCTCTGTCATCGGTGAGCTGGTCATGGAGAAGCTTAAGATGCTGGATGAGGTGGCATATGTGCGTTTTGCTTCCGTATACAGGGAATTCAAGGATGTGAACACATTTATAGATGAGATTGGAAAACTGCTTAAAAAGTAGACAAGGAAGGATTAACGCGGATTATGCTGGAAATGTTTTATCCACAGCGGTATGAGGTTTCTGCCTATGTGATTCCATATGCCCATTACCATGCCCAGGGAATCAGGGGCGTCATATTTGATATTGATAATACGCTGGTTCCCCATGACGCGCCGGCTGATGACCAGGCCAGGGAACTGTTCAGGCATCTTCATGAGATGGGGATGGATACCTGCCTGCTGTCCAATAATAAGGAACCAAGGGTCAGGGCCTTTGCGGAGGATGTGGGTTCTGCCTATATCCATAAGGCCGGGAAGCCGGGGACAGCCGGTTATGGGAAGGCCATGGAGCGCATGGGCACGGACCGGGAGAGCACGCTTTTTGTGGGGGACCAGCTGTTTACGGATGTATATGGGGCCAACCGGGCTGGTATCCTGAGTATTTTAGTTAAACCCATCAATCCAAAAGAGGAAATACAGATTGTCCTGAAACGGTACCTGGAAAAGCCGGTACTGTATTTCTACAAAAAGCACCGCCGCAGGAAGCCATGAGGCAGGCGCCGGACCGTGACAGATCATGTTATTATCATAGAATGAACAGCAGGGAGCGAGACGGAAAATGGACGGAAAGACAAGAGTATGCGGACTGATAGCAAACCCGGTGGAGCATTCCATGTCACCACTGATGCAGAATTTTTATGCGGAGCGCACAGGCGTGAACCTGGCATATGTGCCGTTTAAGGTGGAGGATGAGGGGGTAGGCGATGCGGTCAGGGGTGCATTTGCCCTGAATATCCTGGGACTGAACGTGACGGTACCCCACAAACAGCGGGTGATGGAATACCTGGCGGATATTGATGAGGATGCCCGGGCAATCGGCGCTGTCAATACCCTGGTGCGGGTACAGGACGGATATAAGGGTTATAATACGGACGGTGCAGGTTTAAAACGCGCCCTGGATACGGCTGGTATCGGGATCTGCAATGAAAACTGCATCCTGATTGGGGCGGGAGGCGCTGCCAAGGCCGCCGCTTATGTGCTGGCCAGGGGAGGCGCCAAGTCCATCTTCATACTGAACCGGAGCCAGGAAAAGGCCGGTGAGCTGGCGGATTACATCAACGGGCTGATGGGCCGCGCCATAGCGTCCGCCCTGCCGCTTGACGGATATGGCGCCCTGCCCCGGATAAGGTCCGGTTATCTGGCGGTACAGTCTACCAGTGTGGGCATGTATCCCCATGGGGACCAGGTGGTGATAGAGGACCCGCGTTTTTATGAGCTGGTCCACACCGGTGTGGATATTGTGTACACACCTGCCAGGACCAGGTTCATGGAACTGGTGGAGGAAGCTGGAGGCAAGGCGGTTAATGGCCTGGATATGCTGCTGTACCAGGGAATCATTGCTTATGAACTGTGGAATCCCCAGGTGCGGGTGGATGAGGAAACCATATGCATGGCAAGACGGTTGATCGAGGAACAGCTGGCCGGGGCCAGGTCCAAGCACAACCTGATCCTCATCGGGTTCATGGGTGCGGGAAAAACCAGTGTGGGACTGGCCTATGCCAGGCAGTACGGAATGCCCATCATTGACACGGACCAGAGGATTGAGGAGGCTGCGGGCATGGCCATTGCGGATATATTCGCCACCCAGGGCGAGGATGCGTTCCGAAAGCTTGAGACAGGGGTCTTAAACCAGCTTCTGGCCCACACGGACCATGCCATCATATCCGTTGGGGGCGGACTTCCCCTGCGGGAGGAAAACCGGGCCCTTTTAAAACAGCTGGGCTGCGTGGTCTATCTGGATGTATCGCCGGAGACCGTGATGGAGCGGATTGGAAGGGATGTGTCCGACCGCCCCATGCTTCAGTCGGAGGATGTGGAGGGAAGGATCCGCGAACTGCTTTCCTATCGGCGCCCGGTCTACGTGGATGCCTCCCATGTGATTGTGGATGTAAACGGCCGGAAGGTGGAGGAAATTGTGGGGGAAATCCATAAAAGGGCAGGGATTTAGAAGAAATTTGGAGAAATTTACACTGCCAATAAAAAAAACCTTGAAAATGCTGTCTACATAGTATAGAATATAAAAGATTAAAGACTTATTGGGCGCTGTGTCTGGCGCCGTGAACGAACTCAAGGAGGAATATCTTTATGATATCAGCAGGTGATTTTAGAAATGGTGTTACACTGGAAATTGATGGACAGGTTGTTCAGATATTGGAATTCCAGCATGTTAAGCCAGGCAAGGGCGCTGCCTTCGTGCGTACCAAACTTAAGAATGTAATCAACGGAGGCGTTGTGGAGCGCACCTTCCGTCCAACAGAAAAATTCCCGGCAGCAAGGATTGACAGGGTTGACATGCAGTACCTTTATGCTGACGGCGAGCTGTATAACTTCATGAACCAGGAAACATACGACCAGGTAGCGCTGAACAAGGATATCATCGGTGATGCCCTGAAGTTCGTTAAGGAGAATGAGGTATGTAAGGTTGTTTCTTACAACGGCAGCGTATTTTCCGTGGAGCCTCCCCTGTTTGTAGAACTGGAGATTACCGAGACAGAGCCTGGATTCAAGGGTGATACGGCACAGGGCGCCAACAAGCCTGCCACCGTGGAAACCGGTGCGACCGTGTATGTGCCTTTATTCGTGGAGATTGGCGACAAGATTAAGATTGATACCAGGACCGGCGAGTATCTCTCACGTGTATAATGGTCTGTAGAGAAAGAGCTTAAAGATTGCTCCGGCGTCAGCCGGGGCACTTTTAGCTTTCCCGGAAGGAAATGTTAGAGCAAAGGAGAACGTGAATCGTGAAGAAAATTCTGGACTTAATGGAGCAGGAACTAAGACAGGCCTTTGAAGCCTGCGGGTATGAAGCGAAGTTCGCCAAGGTCGTACTGTCCAACCGCCCGGACCTGTGTGAATACCAGTGTAACGGCGCCATGGCAGCGGCCAAGGCCTATAAGAAGAAGCCCATTGACATTGCCACCGCAGTGGTGGAGAAGCTGACTGGCGCAGGCGCGGATGCGGCTGGTGCACAGACAGGCGGCGCGGATGCGGCCGGTATGCAGTCAGGCAGCGCCCATCCCGTATTCAGCGAAGCAGTGGCTGTGATGCCGGGCTTCATCAACCTGAAGGTGTCTGGGCAGTTCCTTGCTGATTATATGGTGCGCATGGCTGCGGCGGATAAGCTGGGGCTGGAAGCCCCGGAAAAGCCTGAGACCGTGATGGTGGACTACGGCGGCGCCAATGTGGCAAAACCCCTTCATGTGGGCCATTTAAGGGCGGCCATCATCGGCGAGAGCATTAAGCGCATGGGCCGTTTCCTGGGACACAGGACAATCGGGGACGTGCATCTGGGGGACTGGGGCCTTCAGATGGGCCTTATCATTGAGGAGCTGAGGGACAGGAAGCCGGGGCTGGTGTATTTTGATGAATCCTTTACAGGGGAATTCCCGGCAGAGGCGCCATTTACCATCAGTGAACTGGAAGAGATATACCCGGCTGCCAGCGCCAAGTCAAAGACGGATGAGGCGTTTAAGGAAAGGGCCCACCAGGCAACCCTGAAGCTTCAGAAAGGGTATGCCCCGTTCCGGGCCATCTGGCAGCATATCATGTCCGTGTCAGTGGAGGACCTTAAGAAGAATTATTCCAACCTGAATGTGGAATTTGACCTGTGGAAGGGCGAAAGCGATGCCGAGCCTTATATTGCGGACATGATCCAGATGCTGGTGGATAAAGGCCTGGCTTATGAGAGCCAGGGCGCCCTTGTGGTGGACGTGGCAGAAGAGACGGACAGCAAGGAAATCCCTCCCTGCCTCATAAGGAAATCCGACGGCGCTTCCCTGTATGCCACCTCCGACCTTGCCACCATTGTTGAGCGTGAGCAGGATTTCCATCCGGACCGCTATATCTATGTGGTGGATAAACGCCAGGGCATGCATTTTGAACAGGTATTCCGGGTTGCCAAGAAGGCCGGGATTGTAAAACAGGACACCCCTATGATATTTCTGGGCTTCGGCACCATGAACGGCAAGGACGGAAAGCCTTTTAAGACCCGTGAGGGCGGCGTCATGCGCCTGGAGACCCTGATTGCAGAGATTAACGAAGCAGTGTATGCAAGGATAATGGAGGATGAAGAGCGCACTGTGTCCGAGGAAGAAGCCAGGAGGACGGCGGGCATCGTGGGCCTGGCAGCCCTTAAGTACGGGGACCTGTCCAATCAGGCTGTCAAGGATTACGTGTTCGACATTGAGCGTTTTACCGCATTTTCAGGAAATACAGGACCTTACATCCTGTACACCATTGTGCGTATCAAATCCATCCTTAACAAGTACAGGGAAAATGGCGGCATTGTCAGTGAAGATGCGCTGGAGAAGAATATCCTGCCGGCGGCCAATGACTCGGAGAAGGCGCTGATGCTTCTGATTTCCAGGTACAACGAGGTGCTGGAATCCGGTTTCGCTGAGACAGCGCCCCATAAGATATGCCAGTACATCTATGAGCTGTCCAATGCATTTAACAGCTTTTATCATGAAACCAAGATTCTGACAGAGCCGGATGAGGCCAGGAAGGACAGCTTCATCGGTCTTATAACCCTTGCCAAGCGGGTACTGGAAACCTGCATCGGCCTGCTGGGAATCGAGGCACCGGACCGCATGTAGAGGAACGCCGAAAGGAAGCGTCAGTCCAATGAAAATAGTCAGGATGAACACCAGCAGCTTCTGGAAAGGGGAGGCTGGTGTGAAAGGCCTGGTGGAAGACCAGGGCAAGACATATAATGTAACTTTATATTTAGGGAGTGGCCGTGTAAAGGATTACTCTTGTTCCTGCGCAAAGGGCAATTCTTATAAGGGCATGTGTGCCCATGGGGAGGCCCTTTTTGCGTATTATAAGCAGCAGAAGGAAGAGGAATCAAAGCCGCCGGTCCATACATCCAACCAGGCCCACACCATGATCCGTGAATACACCAACCGGGAGGTGGCCCAGATACTGGCTGAGGATGAGGCCGGGCGCGTGGGGCTGGAACCGGTGCTTATCATAAGCAGCCGGGAGATGCGGCTGGAATTTAAGGCCGGTATCAGCCGCTTTTATGTGCTGAGGGATCTGGGCGCGTTCAGGGAAGCGGTGGAAAACGGGACGTATGTTGAATACGGTAAGGATCTGGGGTTCCATCATCAGAAATCAGCCTTTGCGAAGGAGAGCCAGGGCCTTTTGTCCCTGCTTCTCGGGGTGACGGAAAACCAGAAGGCTGTGCGGGATATCGTACTCAGCCGTATGGACAGGGACCGTTTTTTTGAAATGTTCACCGGACGGGAGATGGATGTGCAGCTGGCAGGAGGACTGCGCACCAGGATGGCTGTCCTGGATGGGGACCCGGTCATGGTCATCCGGGTGTCCCGGTATGGAAGGGACGGACTGAAGGTTGCCTTTGAGGGGCTTTCCCAGGAAAAAAAGGGACAGCCAAAGAGGATGAATGCCTGTTTCAAAGGGGAACGCCGCCTCTATGCCATCACGGGAAGCGCGGTTTACTGCTGCAGTGAGGCATTTACCATAACAGCAGGTCCTTTCCTGGAACAGATATCCAAGGAACGGGAGGGATATGTGCTCATTGGGCAGAAGGACATCCCTCTTTTTTACGAGCGTGTGGTGAAACATATAAGCCCTTACAGCCGGCTGATCCTGGAACAGGTGGATTTTAGGGAGTATGAACCGGAGCCCCTCAGGGCGGCCTTCCGGTTTGACACCGGGGAACAGGGGGAGCTTCTCATGGAACCAGAGCTTTCGTACGGTGAGTACGTGTTCCATCCGCTGGAGGATGAGAACCTGCCTAAGACCATCTGCCGGGATGTGCCGGGGGAGTTCCGTGTGAGCCAGCTGATCCAGAAGTATTTTAAATATAAGGACCCGGAGGGAATCAAGCTGCTGATTAAGGAAGATGAGGATGCCATGTACCGTCTTCTGGACGTGGGACTGGAGGAATTCCGTCTGATGGGCCAGGTCTATATATCAGAGAGCCTGAAACAGTGGAAGGTGGCCCCGTCCCCCAAGGTAAGCGTGGGAGTGGGGGTGTCCTCGGGGTGGCTTGAGCTGTCTGTGGACATGGGGGACCTGCAGAATGAGGAACTGTCCAGGATCCTGGCCGCCTACAGCCAGAAGAAAAAGTATTACAGGCTGAAAAGCGGCCAATTCCTGAAACTGGAAGAGGGCGGCCTTTACGCGGTCAGCCGGATGGCCTCCGACCTGGGAGTCAGCCGCAAAGACCTGCAGAAGGGGAATTTCCGGCTTCCGGCTTACCGCGCCCTGTATCTGGACCACCTGATGAAGGAAAGTCCCGGGGTGGCATACTACAGGGACCAGATGTTAAAGGCCATGGTCCGGGGGATTAAGTCCGTGGAGGACAGCGACTATCCCGTGCCGGAGAGTCTGCGGGGTGTGCTGCGGGAATACCAGCGGGTGGGCTACTGCTGGCTTAAGACGCTGGACAGCTATGGATTTGGCGGCATACTGGCAGATGACATGGGACTGGGGAAGACAATCCAGGTCATAACGCTTCTTGAAGATGCTTACGGCACAGGGGAACGGCAGCCCTCCCTGATCATATGCCCGGCCTCCCTGGTGTATAACTGGGAACATGAAATCGGCAGATTCGCACCGGATCTGCGGGTGCTTTCCATTGTCGGGAACGGGCCGGAGAGGGAAGCAAGGCTTTCAGCCGTCCGGGAGCAGCTTTCAGGAGAAGCAGGGGATGGTTATCAGGTGTTGGTCACGTCCTACGATTTACTGAAACGTGACATCCGGTTCTATGAGGACATCCATTTCAGATACCAGGTCATTGACGAGGCCCAGTATATCAAGAATGCAGCCACCCAAAGCGCAAAAGCAGTCAAAGCCATTGATGTCAGGACCCGCTTTGCCCTGACAGGTACGCCGGTGGAGAACCGGCTCAGCGAGCTTTGGAGCATATTTGATTACCTGATGCCGGGGTTCCTGTTCGGGAGCCAGTACTTCAAAAAGGAGTTTGAGACCCCGATTGTCAGGGATGGGGATGAGGATGCCCTTTTCAGGCTGAGACGGATCATCGGCCCATTTGTGCTCAGAAGGGTGAAAAGGGATGTGCTGAAGGAGCTTCCTGACAAGCTGGAACAGGTGGTATATTCAAACTTTGAGGGAGAGCAGAAGAAACTGTATGCAGCCAATGCCATGAAGCTGAAGGAAAAGCTGGAATCAGGAGGATTTTCCGAATCAGGGGACGGCAGGCTTCAGATACTGGCAGAGCTGATGCGCCTGAGGCAGCTTTGCTGCGACCCGCGCCTGTGCTACGAGAATTATAAACATGAATCGGCAAAGCTGGAGACCTGCATGGACCTGGTCCGAAGGGGAATCTCGGGAGAGCACAAAATCCTTCTGTTTTCCCAGTTCACCTCCATGCTGGAACTGATTGAGAAGAGACTTTCAAAGGAAGGCATGGCCAGCCATAAGCTTACAGGGGCCACGTCCAAGGAAGAGCGGATCCGCATGGTGGGGGAATTCCAGCGGGATGATGTCCCGGTATTCTTAATCAGCCTGAAGGCGGGAGGCACGGGCCTTAACCTGACCGCGGCTGATATTGTCATCCATTATGACCCATGGTGGAACGTGGCGGCCCAGAACCAGGCCACGGACAGGACCCACCGGATCGGCCAGGAAAAACAGGTTACGGTCTATAAACTCATTACGCGAAATACCATAGAAGAGAATATCTTAAAGCTTCAGGAATCCAAACAATACCTGGCCGACCAGATCGTAACCGAAGGCACGGTCAGCTTTGGCAGCCTGACAAAGGAAGATATCCTGAACATAGTAACCCAGGAGGTAGAGGAATGAAAGTATTGATGTTAAACGGAAGCCCTCATGAAAAGGGCTGTACCTACACAGCGCTCATGGAAGTGGCGGGAGAACTGGAGAAAGCCGGGATCCAGACGGAAATCATGCATGTGGGCGGGGATCTGGTCCATGGCTGCATGGGCTGCGGCGCCTGTTCCAAGCTGGGAAGATGCATTTATAACGATGACAAGGTCAACGAGGCAGTGGGGAAGATGAAGGAAGCCCAGGGACTTATCGTTGGCTCCCCGGTGCACTATGCGTCCGCGGGAGGCGCCATCACCTCCTTCTTAGACCGGTTCTTCTATTCAGGCGGCGCATATGCCGCCCATAAGCCGGCGGCAGCAGTTGCCTCCGCCCGCCGGGCAGGCACCACGGCCACCCTGGACCAGCTGAATAAATACTTCATGATCTCGCAGATGCCGGTGGTTTCTTCCCAGTACTGGAACATGGTACACGGAGGATGTCCGGAGGATGTGAGGAAGGATGAGGAAGGCCTGCAGATTATGCGGGTCCTGGGCCGCAACATGGCGTGGCTGATCCAATCCATTGAGGCGGGTAAGGCATCGGGCATCACTGTGCCGGAGATGGAGAAGGAAAAGAAGAGGACGAATTTCATAAGGTAGCTGATAGTGGATTTTTATGGCAGGGGCCGCGGCCATTGGGGGGCGGCCCCTGCCTTTTCCTGCCTTTTGCATCCTTTTGTTTCAGGAGATGGCGGGGATTCCCGATGGATGCTCTTGATTTTATTTTTCAACTGAGTTATACTATGAAAATGATTAATTAGCTAATCATATTATAGCTAACTATTAACCGGCTAACTATTAACCGGATAATCACCAACCCAATCATAAACAAATAATATGGAAAAGGAGGAATCATCCCATGAAAGAACCAGAATGCAGATGGCCCTTTGACTCGCCGCAGCACCGTCTGATTGAGAAGTATATCCGTGTGACACGTTTACACCGAAGTGTGATTGAGCACCAGCTGGAGGGGACCGGGGTATACCGCAGCCAGCATCAGATACTCATGTACGTGTCCAATAACCCGAATGTTTCCCAGAAGGACCTGGCTAAGATGTATGGTGTCTCAGGGGCCACCATAGCTGTATCGCTTAAGAAGCTGGAAAAGGGAGGCTATATTAAGCGGCTGGTGGACCAGGATGATAACCGCTGCAACCAGATATGCATTACGGAAAAGGGCAGGACGGTCGTGGAGGAAAGCGTTTTGATATTCCAACGTTTGGAAAGCTGTATGTTTGAAGGGTTTTCAGAACATGATATGAATGTATTGGGGAACCTGCTGGACCGGATCTACGGCAATCTGGACCGGGACCTGCAACCTGTTCCATCTGAAGCAGAAAGAGAGGAGAATTAAGTGAAGCGGTATAAGAAATATATGACTCCCTATCTCAGCGCCTTTATCATAGGCCCCCTGCTGATGCTCACGGAGGTAGTCGGGGAAATCATGCTGCCAAAGCTCATGTCCCTTATCATTAACAATGGGGTCGCGGGACGGGATATCCGTTATATCATGACCATCGGTATCGTCATGGTGCTTACCACCTTCGTGATGGCTTTAGGGGGAATCGGCGGCGCCTATTTCTCGGCCAAGGCATCCATCTGTTTTACAAGCGATTTAAGGGAGGACCTGTTTGCCAAGGTACAGGAGTTTTCCTTTAAGAACATCGACAATTATTCAACCGGCTCCCTGGTCACAAGACTGACCAATGACATCCAGCAGATCCAGAATGTGGTCATGATGGGGCTGCGCCTGATGCTCCGCGCCCCGGGGATGTTCGTGGGCGCGCTCATCATGGCATTCATCATGAACGCCAGGCTGGCCATTGTCATACTGGTGGTCATCCCACTTTTGAGTCTTGCCATTGCCCTTATCCTGCGGACGGCATTTCCCAGGTTTACCATCATGCAGAAAAAGCTGGACCGCCTCAACTCCGGCATCCAGGAGGCACTGACCAATGTGCGTGTGATCAAGTCCTTTGTCAGGGAGGATTTTGAGGAAAATAAATTCAGGGAAATGAACCAGGACCTTAAGGAGTCCAGCCTCAATGCCATGAAGATTGTCATTGCAACCATGCCCGTCATGATGCTGGCCATGAACATCACCACCCTGGCCGTGGTGTGGTATGGGGGAAATATCATCATTGCAGGGGATATGCCGGTGGGAAACCTGACTGCATTTACAACCTATATCGTACAGATCCTCATGTCCCTGATGATGCTTTCCATGGTGTTCCTCCAGAGTTCCAGGGCCATGGCAAGCGTGAAGCGCGTGAACGAGGTCATGGACACACAGATTGACCTGACGGATGATCATGCGTCCCACAAGGACCTTCAGGTGACAGAGGGCAGGGTGGAATTCCGGCATGTGGATTTCAGCTATTCGGGCAGCGGGGAGGAACTGGTCCTGGAGGACATATGCTTTACAGCCAGGCCGGGGCAGACTGTTGGCATCATCGGTTCCACGGGCAGCGGCAAGACCTCCCTGGTGCAGATGATCCCAAGGCTTTACGATGCCACGAAGGGCCAGGTCCTTGTGGACGGGGTGGATGTAAGGGAATATTCCCTTAAGAACCTGCGCGAAGGCGTGGGCATGGTGCTGCAGAAGAATGTCCTGTTCTCCGGGACCATAGAAGAGAACCTGCGCTGGGGCAAGGAGGATGCCACACAGGAGGAGATACGGGAAATGGCGGCAAGCGCCCAGGCAGACGGCTTTGTCACCTCCTTCACCCATGGATATGATACCGATATGGGGCAGGGCGGCGTTAATGTATCCGGCGGACAGAAGCAGAGGCTCTGTATCGCAAGGGCATTGCTGAAACGTCCGAAAATCCTCATACTGGATGACAGCACCAGCGCCGTTGACACTGCCACCGAGGCGAAGATCAGGGAATGTTTCCGCACCACCTTAAAGGATACCACCAAAATCATCATCGCCCAGAGAATCGGCTCAGTGGAAGAGGCGGACCTGATTTTGGTGCTGGACGATGGAAGGATCATCGGCCAGGGCACCCATGAAGAGCTGCTTAAGGACTGCGAAGCATACCAGGAAATCTATTATTCCCAGAGGGACCGGGAAACAGAGGAGGTGAGTGCGTCATGAGCGGAAAAGAAACAATTGCGCAGGATAAAACAGAGCAGCATAGGATTGAAAGCTTAAAACGGCGGTATGGGCGCACTCCTGCGGCGGCTCCCAGGCGGGGGCCTATGGGAGGCCGCCACGGAGCTGCCAGGATGGCTTCCATGGGAAAACGGATGCCCCGCAACAGCGGACGGACCATAGGACGTCTCATGCATTATCTGAACGAGGATAAACCTAAGATGATGCTTGCATTTTTCTGCGTCATCGTGAATACGGCGGCCACCCTGGCCGGATCCTATATGCTGCGGCCCATCATCAATACCTTCATCGCGCCCCTTGACGGCAGCCCGGGCAATCCGTCAGGGCTGTTCAGGGCCTTAACGGTCCTGGCCGTCATCTTCGTGGTGGGTGTCATTGCAAACTACGCCCAGGCCAGGGTCATGCTGACTGTTGCCCAGAATGCCCTGCAGAAGATCCGTAATGATTTATTCGGGCAAATGCAGAAGCTTCCGGTCCGTTTCTATGATACCAATTCCAACGGTGACCTGATGAGCCGTTTTACCAATGACGTGGATACCATCGGGCAGATGCTCAGCAGCACCCTGGTCCAGCTATTTTCCGGCGCACTAAGTATCGTGGGCACCCTGGCGCTGATGCTTTATACCAATGTCATACTGACCCTGATCACCCTGGTCCTTATCCCGCTCATGATGAAGGCGGGCGGGGCGGTGGCAGGACGGAGCCAGAAGTATTTTACGGCCCAGCAGACCTCCCTGGGCGCTGTGAATGGTTATATAGAAGAAACCGTGACCGGACAGAAGGTGGTTAAGGTGTTCTGCCATGAGGACACGGCAAAGGAGGAATTTAGGATCTTAAACCAGGACTTGAGGAATAACCAGATCCGCGCCCAGTTTTTTGGCGGTATCATGGGGCCGGTCATGGGCAATCTAAGTCAGATTAACTATTCGCTGACAGCCTGTATCGGCGGGCTGCTGTGTGTGCTCAGGGGATTTGACGTGGGAGGGCTTACGGTATTCCTCAACTTTTCCAGACAGTTTTCACGTCCCATTAACGAGATTTCCATGCAGGTGAGCAACGTGTTCTCGGCCCTGGCAGGAGCGGAGCGGGTATTTGCGGTCATGGACCAGGAGCCGGAACCGGCCGACCACGGGGATGCGGTGGTCCTTAATCCCATGGAAGGCCATGTGGTCCTTGACCATGTGACCTTTGGATATGAGCCGGATAAGATAATCCTTAAGGATATTAACCTTTATGCCGAACCGGGACAGAAGATTGCCTTTGTGGGTTCCACAGGGGCCGGTAAGACCACCATCACCAACCTGCTCAACCGCTTCTATGATATACAGTCAGGCGCCATCACCATTGACGGGGCGGACATACGTCACATGAAGAGGGATGAGCTGCGAAGGAACATTGCCATGGTGCTCCAGGACACCCATCTGTTTACAGGCACTGTCATGGAGAATATACGTTATGGCAGGCTGGATGCCACGGACGAAGAGGTAATCCAGGCGGCAAAGACTGCCTCCGCCCACTCCTTCATCATGCGCCTTCCCCATGGATACGATACCATGCTGGAAGGGGACGGGGCCAATTTAAGCCAGGGACAGAGGCAGCTGCTTAATATAGCCAGGGCAGCCATCTCCAAGGCTCCGGTGCTCATAATGGATGAGGCCACCAGCTCCGTGGATACCAGGACGGAAAAGCATATTGAACACGGCATGGACCGGCTTATGGCTGACCGCACCACCTTCGTCATTGCCCACCGACTGTCCACGGTCCGGGGGGCCAATGCCATCATGGTCCTGGAACAGGGGGAAATCATTGAACGGGGAAGCCATGATGAACTCCTGGCCATGAAGGGACGGTACTATGAATTGTACACGGGCATGAAAGAACTGGATTAATTGCCATGAAATTAACATATAAATTAAAAAAATAACGATTAAATTCTGTATTGTATACAATGTATATTTATGCTATACTAAGTTGGTGAATTCGGGAAGGGACCAGGCAGCTCTTCCCGTATTCCGGCGTTTTACCGGCGGCATTGCCGCCAAAGGAATATTATGAAAGAAAGAGGGAGAGAATCCATGGGTTTGGCGACTTTTATAGGCGGCATCCATCCGTATGAGGGAAAAGAGCTGTCAGAGAACAAACCGGTACAGGTTCTGATGCCAAAGGGCGATTTGGTGTATCCTATGTCACAGCATATCGGTGCACCTGCAAAGCCGTTGGTGGCAAAAGGGGACCATGTACTGGCAGGCCAGAAGATTGGAGAAGCAGGCGGTTTCATATCAGCCAATGTCATTGCTTCCGTATCAGGAACAGTGAAAGCCATTGAGCCGAGACGTATGGCAAACGGAGCAATGGTACCCTCCATTATCGTGGAAAATGATGGGGAATATAAGACAATCGAGGGAGTGGGGGAGGACAGGGATCCGTCCACGCTTTCCAAGGAAGAAATCCGTAGTATTGTAAAAGAAGCAGGTATCGTAGGCCTGGGCGGGGCAGGTTTCCCCACGCATGTGAAGCTGACCCCCAAGGACGAGAACGCCATTGAGTACATACTTGTAAACGGCGCGGAGTGCGAACCGTACCTTACCAGCGATTACCGCATGATGCTTGAGGAGCCGGAGAAGATCGTGGGCGGCTTAAAGGTCATCCTGCAGCTGTTTGACAATGCAAAAGGCGTAATCGGCATTGAAAACAATAAGCCCGAGGCCATTAAGATCTTAACGGAACTTGTTAAGGACGAGCCGCGTATCACTGTTTGTCCCCTTCTTACCAAGTATCCTCAGGGCGGCGAGCGTTCCCTGATTTATGCGGTCACAGGAAGGAAGGTCAACTCTTCCATGCTTCCGGCCGACGCAGGATGTATTGTGGACAATATCGACACCGTGATTGCCATCTACATGGCAGTGTGCAAAAGAACCCCTCTGATGCGCAAGATCATTACCGTTACCGGCGATGCAGTGACAGACCCCAGGAACTTTAGCGTGAAACTGGGAACTAATTACCAGGAACTGTTAGAAGCAGCCGGCGGTTTTAAGACAGAGCCGGAGAAAATCATATCCGGAGGTCCCATGATGGGACAGGCGCTGTTTGGCCTTGATATACCGGTAAGCAAGACTTCATCCGCCCTGACCTGCTTCACAAAGGACCAGGTGGCAGAGATGGAGCCTTCTGCATGCATACGCTGCGGCAAGTGCGTCAGCGTATGTCCAAGCCATATCATTCCCGTGATGATGATGCAGGCAGCCCTCAGGGATGACTGTGACACCTTTGAGAAATTAAACGGTATGGAATGTATGGAATGCGGAAGCTGTACCTATGTATGTCCGGCTAAGCGTCCGCTCACACAGGCATTTAAGGAAATGCGTAAGACGGTTGCGGCTAACCGCAGGAAGAAAGGGTAGGAGGGGACATAAGAAATGACTAAATTATTAAATGTATCATCATCCCCGCATGTGAGAAGCCATGAGACCACCCACAGCATCATGCTGGATGTGGCCATTGCCATGTTGCCTGCATCTGCGTTCGGCGTATATCATTTCGGCTTACATGCATTATTAGTATTGATTGTCACGGTTGCGGCCTGTATGCTCAGCGAGTACGTATATGAGAAGCTGATGAAGAAGCCCAACACCTTATATGACTGCAGCGCCCTGGTAACAGGTATGATCCTGGCGCTGAACATGCCTCCGGAAATCCCGGTATGGATACCGGCCCTGGGCGGCATATTTGCCATCATCGTGGTTAAGCAGCTGTATGGCGGCCTGGGACAGAACTTCATGAACCCGGCCCTGGCGGCAAGATGCTTCCTCCTGATATCCTTTGCAGGCAAGATGACCAACTTCAGCTACAGCGGCTTTGACGGCATCTCCGGCGCAACGCCCCTGGCCGTGCTTAAGAGCGGCGGGACAGTGGATATCCCTGCCATGTTCGTGGGCAACATCCCGGGAACCATCGGAGAGGTATCCGTCATCGCCCTGCTTGTAGGCGCTGCCTATCTTCTGGTCAAGAAGGTAATCTCCATCCGTATTCCGGCGGCATACATATTGACGGTTGTTGTATTTGCAGCCCTTTTTGGCGGACATGGATTCGATGTGAATTATATCCTGGCCCATCTGTGCGGCGGCGGTCTTATCTTCGGCGCGTTCTTTATGGCCACCGACTATGTGACCAGCCCGATTACACCAAAGGGGCAGATTGTATTCGGTATCCTTTTAGGCGTACTGACCGGACTGTTCCGTATCTTCGGCGGTTCCGCGGAAGGCGTTTCCTATGCAATCATCATCAGCAACATCCTTGTGCCGCTGATTGAAAAGATTACCCTTCCCAAGGCATTTGGAAAGGAGGGCAGGTAATTATGAGTAAAGCAGGATTTATGAAAGACGCGGCCATCCTTTTTGCCATCACACTGGTTTCCGGCTGCCTTCTTGGCGGTGTATACCAGGTGACAAAGGAACCCATTGCAATGGCCACCATCGCGGCCAACAATAAGGCGTATAAGGCTGTGTTTAACGAGGCTGAGACCTTTGAGACCGACGAAGCCCTGACAGCTGCCATCGAGGGCTGCAACGCAGACCTGGCAGGCATGGATTTCGGCGGGGTGGAAGTGGAGAATGTGTTAAAGGCAGTGGACGCATCCGGCAATGAACTGGGGTTTGTGGTCACCTCCCTTTCCAATGACAGTTACGGCGGGGTGGTGAAGCTGTCCGTGGGCCTTAAGGATGACGGCACCATCACGGGAATCGAGTTCCTGGAAATCAACGACACCCCGGGCCTGGGTCTTAAGGCCAAGGAACCGGCGTTCAAGGACCAGTTTACCGGCAAGAATGCCCAGTCCTTAAGTGTCACCAAGTCAGGTAATGCAGATGACACCCAGATTAATGCAATCAGCGGCGCCACCATTACCAGCAATGCAACAACCAACGCAGTCAATGCAGCCTTATATTATCTGCATAACTGTGTCAATGAATAGGAGGTGGGATGATGAATAACTGTTCAGAACGTTTATATAACGGTATTGTGAAAGAAAACCCTACCTTCGTCCTGATGCTTGGTATGTGTCCGACCCTGGCCGTCACCACATCAGCGGTCAACGGTCTTGGTATGGGACTTTCCACCACCGTGGTTTTACTTTTTTCCAACATGATAATTTCAGCCCTTCGTAAGATCATACCGGACCGTGTGCGTATTCCGGCCTACATCGTTATCGTGGCTTCCCTGGTTACCATCGTGCAGCTGCTGCTTCAGGCCTATGTGCCCAGCCTTTACGCTGCCCTGGGTATCTATATCCCATTGATAGTGGTTAACTGTATCATCCTTGGCCGTGCAGAGTCCTATGCGTCCAAGAACGGGCCTGTCATATCAACATTTGACGGTATCGGCATGGGACTGGGCTTTACCATCGCCCTTACCTGTATCGGTGTTGTCCGTGAAATCCTTGGTTCCGGCGCCGTGTTCGGCAACGTGGTCATCCCTGAGGATTACCATATCGCCATCTTTGTACTGGCTCCTGGCGCATTCTTTGTGCTGGCAATCCTGACAGCCCTTCAGAACAAGTTCAAGGCGCCGTCTGCAACCAACGGTTCCGTGCCACAGTCCAAGCTGGCCTGCGGCGGCAACTGTATGGAATGTTCCGGTTCCTCCTGCATGTCCAACCATGAAGTCCTGGAGACCAGGAAGCGTCAGGCAGAGGAGAAGGCACTGGAAGCCAGGAAGGCAGCCGTAGCTAAGAAGGAAGCAGAGCTTAAGTCAGCTACTTCCAAAAAAGAGAATTAGGAGGGTGGATAGATGAAAGAATTATTATTAATTGCCATTGGTTCCGCTCTGGTCAATAACGTTGTTTTGAGCCAGTTCTTAGGACTTTGTCCATTTCTCGGTGTTTCAAAGAAGGTGGAGACCTCAGCCGGCATGGGTGCGGCGGTTATATTCGTCATTACCATTGCATCCGCTGTGACCAGCCTGGTTTACACCGGTATCCTTGTGAACCTGCACCTGGAATATCTGCAGACCATTGTATTCATCCTGGTCATTGCGGCCCTGGTCCAGTTCGTGGAGATGTTCTTAAAGAAATCCATGCCGTCACTGTATGAGGCCCTGGGCGTGTACCTGCCTCTGATTACCACCAACTGTGCGGTTCTGGGTGTGGCTCTTACCAATGTGCAGAAGTCTTATAACTTCGTACAGAGCGTTGTAAACGGTATCGGTATCTCCGTTGGTTTTACCATTGCTATTGTCATGTTAGCTGGTGTCCGCGAGAAGATTGAGCATAATGACGTACCATATTCCTTCCAGGGGTCACCCATTGTTCTGATTACCTCAGGTCTTATGGCAATCGCATTTTTCGGATTTTCCGGATTAATTTAGAAGGAGGAGAAGGAAAATGGTAACAGGTATTATTATAGCGGCAGCAGTGGTAGGTATCCTCGGTATCCTGATTGGTATCTTCCTGGGCATTGCCAGCGAGAAGTTCAAAGTAGAAGTAGATGAAAAGGAAATCCTGGTCCGCAACGAACTGCCCGGCAATAACTGCGGCGGCTGCGGCTATGCGGGATGTGACGCCCTGGCAAAGGCCATTGCGGCAGGCCAGGCAGACGTAGGCGCATGTCCGGTGGGCGGCGCTTCCACAGCAGAAAAGATTGGGGCCATCATGGGCGTTGCCGGCGGCTCTGCTGAGAAGAAGGTTGCATTTGTCAAATGTAAAGGCACATGCGATAAGACAAAAGTGCAGTACAACTACTATGGCGTGGATGACTGTAAGAAAGTATCGGTGGTGCCTGGGGCAGGTGAGAAAGCATGTACCTACGGATGTATGGGGTACGGCTCCTGTGTAAAGGCCTGCGCCTTTGACGCCATCCATGTGGTGGACGGCGTGGCAGTGGTTGACAAGGAGAAGTGCGTTGCCTGCGGCAAGTGCGTGTCCTCCTGTCCCAACCACCTGATTGAGCTGGTTCCCTACAAGGCAGGGCATCTGGTACAGTGCAGTTCCCATGCCAAGGGCAAGGATGTGAAGTCCGTATGTGAATCCGGCTGTATCGGCTGCACCCTGTGTACAAAGCAGTGTGAGTTTGACGCCATCCATATGGAGGATAACCTGGCAGTGATTGATTATGAGAAATGTACCAACTGCGGCAAGTGCGCAGAGAAGTGCCCGGTTAAGGTGATTCAGTAAGGAATTTAATATGCAGTATGAAAGGCGGTCTGCCGGTGTGATACCGGTGGACCGCCTTTTTGTATGGGATGGGATTATGGACATATCTGATTTTATGTGCTGGCAGAAGCAGCTTTTGCTTTGACCATACCTACCATATAATCACTGATTTCTTTAACAGGGACCTGGTTATCAGCCTGGAAATCAGGTTCTGTTTTAAGCCACTCCATGAAGCCGCTGCGGTTAAAGACAAGGCAGTCTTTTGGAACGCTGAGTATCAGATTATGACGGGTAAATACAGAGGCGGCATATATGGGGATGTTTTCATAAGGACTATCCATAAGGGCTGACTCCATAAGCCTTTTTTCCTGTTCCATGGAATCCTCTGGATTGGGGATTTCCTTGATGGATTGATTCATGTCCTGCACCCAGCGGACCGGACTGCCTTTTGTATAGACATGTCCGCCAAAACCATAACAGTGGATCAGAAGCAGGCCAAAACTGCCGGCCAGGATCATGGTAGTTGGGCTGATGGTGTCTTTATATTGGAAGCTTCCTGGGAAAATGATTTTCATCCCATGTTTGAAGGCATGGCTTTTCAGCTTTACCAGCAGTTCCTCAATTTCTTTTGAAGTGCCGTTGTGGGTATGGAATGGTTTTTGCTTTTCGGATAAATCCTCCGGGGCAATGGTTTCCCCGCACCTTATTTTATGGTAGATTTCCTTTTTTATCCTCCGCATGCGGATTAACCGGGGAAAGATAAGTATACAGGCAAAGATGATTAGACAGATGGTAAGGATATCCCCATTTGTCAGAGTGTTAAGATAGTCCATAAGCAATCCTCCATGAAATAAAAAAAGATAGAAAATAATTTGAAAATATTATATAATAGATATTGAAAAAATGCAAAGAAAATGTTATTATGTAGGCAACTGATATATCTGTTGCTTTTTCTTTTTGTATGAGCAGACAGAGGAATATTTTTGTTCCAGACTTCCGGGAAACGGTATATCAGATTGAGGGAAATGGAGAACGATTTTGGGAAAAACAGATAGTGCATACGATTATATAAAAGAAAAGATAATAAGTGGCGAATATCCGCCTATGAGTGATTTGTCCGAGGATAAGCTTCAGAAGGAACTGAATATCAGCAGGACCCCGGTAAGGGAGGCAATCCTGCGCCTGGAGAAAGAGGATTTTGTATATGTCTATCCCAGAAAAGGCACCATCATAACAGATGTCACACAGGATTTGATAGAGGATATTTATCAGGTCCGCCGCCTGATTGAACCTGAGATGGTTGTAAGTTCCATGCATCAGATTGATAAGAACTGGCTAAGGGATATGCGGCGCCGCTTTTTGGAACCGGATCCGGACCTAAAGGGGGAGCAGCTTAGAAGATACTACATAGACCTGGACACGGAGCTGCACAGCTATATCATGGCAGGATGCCCCAACCGTTATATGCGCAGGATGATGAGGAATATATATGACCAGAACCAGCGCCTGAGGATTGCGTGTTCCCGCGCCGATGCCATGGATGACAGGACCACAGAAGAACATGTGGCAATCCTGGATGCGCTTTTAGAGGGGGACAGGGAAGAACTGGAGAGGACACTGGCCATCCATCTGGAGCAGTCCAAGGAGAGGACAATCCGCAGTTTCCGTTAACCCAGTGCCTTAAAACACACTTCAGGATAAAGATGGGACAACCATATCACTTGGGTAGAACCGAAAGGATTATATCCGGGTGATATGGTAAATATTTATCATATTAGATATATCAGTTAGATATAATATATATATTATATAAATATCAATAAAATATAAGGAGGAACTATGGACACAAAAATCAAGAAAGCAAGGATTTACCGGGCCGTATCCAAGATTACGAAACCCATTGCTGATTCCACCCACACAATCAGTAAGATTGCTTTTTATGTGGCGGAGGTGGAGACCGCAGACGGAGTGAAGGGACAGGGTTATCTTCTTTCGTTCCATTACTCACCAGGCGCCATTGAGGGAGCATTAAAGGACTGCTGCAGCTTCATTCTTGACAGGGAATACCATGTATACCAGACCGTCCTTGCCAAAAAAGAGTGGGATATGGAGGCAGAGTATTTTGGCAATACAGGACTGAATACCTGTGCGGTTGCCGCATTTAACGTTGCAATGTGGGATGCATGGGGACATTGCATCGGACAGCCTGTCCACAAACTGCTGGGCTGTAACCAGAACAGGGTTCCGGTATACGGAAGCGGCGGATGGATCAGTTATACGGATGAGGAACTGTTGGATGAGGTGCTGGATTACAAGAGCCGTGGATTTACCGCTGTCAAAATTAAAGTGGGGCATCCTGACGGGATTGAACGGGATCTGCACCGGTTAAGTATCTGCCGTGAAAGGCTTGGGAGCCGTGTGAAAATCATGATGGATGCCAACCAGGGCATGGATGTGGTGGACGCCCTTGAACTGTCAGAGCAGGCAAAGGGTATCGGACTCCAATGGTTTGAAGAACCCGTACCCCATACGGACTTTGCAGGATATGAACTGCTCAGGCAGAAATGCGGCATTGCCCTGGCCATGGGGGAACGTGAGTATGACTGTGAGGCATTGAAAAATCTGATTGCAAGAAATGCCCTGGACTTATGGCAGCCTGACCTGATCCGTTTAGGCGGCGTGGAAGAGTGGCGCAATTCCGCGGCATTGGCATCCGCTTACCAGCTGCCGGTACTTCCGCACTATTACAAGGATTATGATGTTCCCCTGCTGTGCACTGTTGCAAGGCCCTATGGCGCGGAATCCTTTGACTGGATTGACGGAATCATCGACAATACCATGCGGATTGAGGACGGATATGCTTACCCAAGAGAAGGCGCAGGCTGGGGATTCAGATTTAAAGAAGAAGCATTGGAGGAGGTTAGGTAGATGAAAGCAGTATATGTATCAGAGCCAGGTAAACTGGAAGTAATTGAAAAGGAAATGCCGCAGATCCAGAGCAGTACACAGGTGCTGGTGAAGATAACCGCGGCAGGTATCTGCGGAAGTGACATACATATTTTCCATGGAACCCATGCCTATGCCACCTATCCACGTATCATCGGACATGAGGGATGCGGCATTGTTGAGAAGACAGGGGATGATGTCACGGGCTTAAAAGCCGGGGATCCTGTCATCATTGAACCCATACATGGCTGTAATACCTGCTATGCCTGCCGCAATGGACGGTATAACTGCTGCCCGGATATTGTGGTAGCCGGTGTCCATGCAGACGGTGTGATGGAAGAATATATGGTAGTTGAAAGCCGGCAGCTTTATAAATATGACCCGGCGCTTACACCTGTCCAGGCAGCCACGGCAGAGCCATATACCATAGGCGCCCAGGCCAATGCCCAGGCTGGCACCATGCCGGGAGATCTGGTGCTGGTCCATGGCGCAGGACCCATTGGGATGATTATCTGTGACATGGCGGAGAGCCTTGGTGCAACCGTCATTGTCAGCGAGGTAAATGAGGCAAGGCTTGAAATCGCAAAGAACTTTGGTGCAAAACATACCATCAATCCAGGCCGGCAGGATTTGAGGGAGGCTGTGATGGATATCACGGATGGAAAAGGCGTGAATGTGGTATTTGAGAC
Organism: Enterocloster sp. OA13; assembly: GCF_022440595.1. Taxonomy (NCBI): domain Bacteria; kingdom Bacillati; phylum Bacillota; class Clostridia; order Lachnospirales; family Lachnospiraceae; genus Enterocloster; species Enterocloster sp. OA13. The sequence continues at coordinate 1,656,942 of NZ_JAKNTF010000001.1, forward strand.
AAGCGGCGTCCCGGCCCTGACCAGTCTTTCAGTGGAACTTTTGAGTCCCCATGGACGCCTGGTCCCTCTTACGTTCGCACCCGAGCCGGTACCTATTAATTTCAGGCTGGTAAACAAGAATGAGCTGATTATTGCAGGAACCCGCAACCAGAACAGCAAATTTAAAGAGGTGGTGGAAAGCCTTCCGGGGCGCAGGGACAGGATTGACAGGCTTGTTACCCATGTGTTTCCTGTGGAGGAAGCCAAAAAGGCATTTGAAACAGCCATGGATAAAAACAGCGGGGCCTGTAAGGTGATAATTACGTTTTAGGAGGGGATGAAATGACTTCACAGGAATATGTTGCAGATCTGTTTGATCTGACTGGTCATGTGGGCATCATTACCGGAGCCAGCCGGGGATTAGGGCTGGGACAGGCAAAGGTACTGACGGATGCAGGGGCCACAGTGTATAATTTTGACATTGCGCCTCATTCCAATGAGGAAATAATCCGTGATGGAAGCCTGATTGATGTAATATGCGATGTGACGGATCATGACAAAGTAAAAAGAGAAGTAGGGGAGGTTGCGGCAAAAGAAGGGCATCTTGATTTCCTGATAAACAATGCTGGAATCACATTTAAATGCAGGGCAGAGGATTTTCCTGAGGAGCGGCTGGATAAAATTCTCGATATCAACCTGAAGACACCTCTCATGATGGCCAAAATCTGCTATCCGTATTTAAAGGAATCAGAGTATATCGGACGGGTCATCTCCATTTCCTCCATGGCTGCATATATGGGTTTTACAGAGGTACTTCCTTATGATATGACCAAATCAGGTATCCTCGGACTAACCCGGGGGCTGGCGGAAGAGTGGAAAAATGATAATATATTGGTTAACAGTGTGGCGCCGGGATGGTTCCTGACAAAACTGAATGAGGGGATGTTCGGACAGAATCCTGACCGCAAGGCGGCAGCGCTCAGTAAACCCATGCTTCCCAGGTTCGGAAGGCCGGTGGAGATTGGCTATATGATGCTGTTCCTTTTATCCGGAGCATCCACTTATCTTACGGGCCATGATTTTACCGTGGATGGCGGGGCCACGTCCCATGGATTTTAATGCGGAGGAATTATAAGATGAACACTTCCATAACAGCGGTTGAGCGGGCCGGATGGAGTACCCCTTTGGTCATTCACGGTAATTTAGAACATGGTATCGCCTGTGCGTCACAGTGGGGATATGACGGCATTGAACTGCATCTGCTGGATTCAGATGCAGTGGATAAAAGGGCGCTTATCCTATCGCTGAAATCCCATGGCATTTCCCTTACATCCATAGGCACTGGTCCGTCTTACAGCCAGCAGGGGATATTCCTGACCAGTCCGTTTTCGGAAAAACGCAAGGAGGCAGTGCGGCGTATGACAGGCCATATCCGGTTTGGGGCAGAAACCGGGGCAGTGGTGATTATTGGCCTGATAAAGGGTCAGAAAAAGGACTGTGCGGATTCGGGACACTATATGGATTACTTTAATGACGGGATGGAAGCCTGTATCAGGGAGGCTGGACGGCTGGGGGTGAACCTGGTGTTTGAGGTCATTGACCGTTTTGAAAGCGACTGGCTGAATACGGTGGACGAGGGGCTGGGGCTGCTGCATGCCCTTGGCTCAGATAACCTTTTGCTGCACCTTGATACATTCCACATGAACATAGAGGAACCTGACTGCGCGGACAGTATCCGCAGGGCGGGAGGGAAGGTTGGGCATATACATGTAGCGGACAGCGACAGATGGTATCCGGGTCATGCCCATTATGATTTTGAATCCACGTTCCGGGCATTGCAGGAGATTGGATACAGGGGAGCAGTGGCCCTGGAGTCGTTTCAGTACCCTGATCCGGAAACAGCAGCCAGGCGTTCCCTGGAGGTGATTAAGCCCTTATGCCAGTGAATCCATGAAGGATACAGAAAAAACGAAAAATTGGAAGAATAATACAAGAATACGGGGATTGACAGATGAAATGTGTGAAATAATTAACGTTTTCCGGCTGACAAATTAAAATTATTAAAAAGTTAGATAAAAACTATTGATTTTATTGTGATATATATGTATAATATCACATATAAAAAGTGTGATATATCAATAGTATTTAAGTTTTATATCACTGCATCATCTAAAAAAGGAGAGCAAATATGAAAAAAGTATTGGGAATTTCAATGGCGCTTATTTCAGCAGTTTCACTGACAGCATGCGGCGGGGGAGCGGCAGCTACGACAGCAGCAACAACGGCAGCACCTTCAGGTACTCAGGGACAGGGCGCAGGTGAAGGGGCATCCGGCAGCTGGGATAATTACGAACTGAAGCTGGCCACGAATCTGGCTGAGGACCATGTGGCCTGTAAGGGGTATTATGCATTTGCAGATGCAGTGGAAAAAGCAACGGATGGACATGTAAAGGTGACTGTTTATTCAGGAGAGCAGCTGGGTAAGGAAAGCGATGTGACTTCCTCCATTTCCATGGGAGCAGGTACCTGTGATTTTACAATGTGCGGACCGTCCGAACTGTCCAAATATGACCCTGCGTTTTCACTGTTTGACGCCCCCTATGTATTCAATGACGGGGATGCCATGACTGCTTTTGCCAATAGTGATGAAGTACAGAAGCTTTATGATGGTTTGGCAGAGTCCAGTAACCTGAGGGTGTTAGGCATGTATTATTATGGCTCCAGGGAGGTGACTGTCAAAGGGTTCCCTGCCACAGAACCATCTGGTTTAAAGGGATGCAAACTTCGTGTGCCGGACTCAGAGATGGCCATGGCATATGGCGCTGCCTTAGGGGCAACCCCTACTGTCATGTCTCTTGGCGAGGTGTATATGGGCATCCAGCAGGGCGTTGTCGATGGACAGGAGAACCCGCTTCCAACCATTGATGCCAATGCGTTTTACGAAGTGTGCGATAATCTGCTGATGACCGACCATGTCATTGCAGCCGTCACCTATACAATGGATGAAAAGGTATGGCAGAGTATGCCGGCAGACCTGCAGGAAATCGTGCAGAACTGTGTATACGAGAGCTGTGAATCCATTACCCAGGCAATTGAGGACCAGGAAGCCGGCCTGGTAGACACGATGAAAGAGAAGGGCATGAACGTAATTGAGGTTAACAAGGATGCGTTCAAGGAAAATGTCCAGGGTATTTATGAGAAATATGCCGATACCTGGGGTGATTGGCTGGCAGTTGCACAATCCTATAACAAGTAATAGCGGATAAATGATGGCAGATTCCCCCGGTTATTGTAACGGATACGATAATTGGGGGAATTACATATCAGGAAAATGTGTCAGGAGGATATAAGTTGAAAGCAATAATGAACCGAATTAACAGGATTTATGACAAATTTAACAAGATGAATGAGTATTTTATCATCGGGCTGATGGCTGCCATGTGTCTGGTCCTGCTGGCCCAGGTCATATCCAGATATATTTTTGGGAAGCCGCTGACCTGGTCCGAGGAACTGGCAAGATATATGTTTGTATGGCTGGCTTTGCTAGGTTCCGCATGGTGTGGCAGAGGACATATCCATGTACGCATGACTGCCCTGGTAAACCGTTTTCCGGCGCCTGTAATCCATGGATTGCAGATTGCCATCAGCCTGTTGATTTCCATTACCTGCTTCTATCTGTTTCCGCATGCCTGTGAGATATTCATGAAGCAGAGTAAACTGAAAGCAGTTACACTGGGGGTCAGTTTGGGGATTGAGTATATAGCGGCACCAGTAGGAATCCTGATGATAGCCATACAATGGTTTGTGGACTTCCTTTTTGCCGCTTTGGACTGGGAAGGCTATCAGGCCCGTTATATGAAACAGGAAGGAGAGTAGGAGATGGCTGTATTACTGATAAGTTTCTTGGTGCTGATGATATTGGGATGCCCGATTGCATTCTGTCTTCTGTGCAGCGGTACTTTATATTTTGTAACCAATGACATGGCGTTAATCATGCTGGTGCAGCGCCTTACCGAAGGCGCCAATACCTTTACCCTTCTGGCAGTGCCTGGCTTTATCCTGGCGGGCAACCTGATGAACAGCGGCGAGGTGACAGACCGCATCTTTGACTTCTGTGGGAAGCTGGTGGGGCATATTACAGGAGGCCTGGCCCATGCCAACATCCTGGCATCCGTTGTTTTCGCAGGAATGTCCGGGGCGGCGATTGCAGATGCGGGCGGCCTTGGGGCCATTGAACTGAAAGCCATGCATGACGCTGGTTACGACGATGATTTTTCACTTGCGGTTACGGGGGCTTCCTCGCTGGTTGGGCCAATCATCCCGCCCAGTGTTCCAGCGGTTGTATACGGTACGGTTGCATCTGTTTCTATTGGACGGCTGTTTATAGCAGGGGCTGTCCCGGGAGCCATCATGGCTACGGCCATGTGTATCATGGTATATCTTATAAGCAGGAAACGGGGCTATGAGAAAGAAGGATGGTGCGGGTTCCGCGCTCTTTTACACTCCTTCAGAAGGGCATTTCTGTCCCTGCTGACTGTGGTGGTCATCCTGGGCGGTATCCTTGCAGGTATCTTCACACCCACCGAGGCGGCCATGATTGCAACCTTCTATGCAATTTTCCTGGGATTCTTCTACCATACGCTGACACCTAAAAAACTGGTGCTGGCCCTTAAGGAGGCAAGCGAGACAACCTGCACGGTCATGATGATTGTGTGCGGGGCAACGATTTTCTGCTGGATCCTTTCTTTTGAACGGTTTCCCCAGTTTGTGGCCAACCTGTTCCTTATGTACTGTAACAACAAATACATCGCATTACTGTTAATCAATATGTTCCTGGTATTTGTGGGGATGTTTATGGATTCCACCCCGTCCATCATCATCCTGACTCCGGTATTCCTGCCGGTTGTCACGGCCATGGGCGTGGACCCGGTCCATTTTGGCATTATCATGATACTGAATCTGATGATAGGCCTTCTGACACCTCCGGTAGGCATGGTGCTGTATGTTTTGTCCAAGGTATCCAGTGTTCCCTTTGAACGCATATGCAAGGCTACGGTTCCATTTATCATCATGTTCTATATCCTGCTGCAGTTCATTACATATATTCCGCAGATATCGCTTATGCTGCCGTCCCTGATGTATGGAGCGGGATGATGTACATGATGGGAGGGCAGGAAGGATGGAGGACAATAAGCTTTTGCTGATACATCCGGATGACAATGTGGCCATAGCGCTGACCAGGCTGAAAGGCGCCGGGGTTTACCGGGCAGGGAACATGCAGGTCAGGATTACAGAGGATATAGAAGCGGCGCACAAAGTTGCTTTAAAACGGATTGAAAAAGGAGGGCAGGTCATCAAGTACGGTCTGCCCATAGGAAAGGCAGCCAGGGAGATACAGCCGGGGGAACATGTCCATATACACAATGTGGTTACAAATCTGGATGGCCTGATTGATTATGAGTACAGGCCGCTCCCCAATGTCTGGTCCGCCTTTTGTCCGCAGGAAGAGGCCTGGTTTGACGGTTACCTGAGGGAAGACGGAAGGGCCGGTACAAGAAATGAAATCTGGATCATACCCACAGTCGGGTGCGTGAACCGCACGGTTCGCATCCTTGCCCGGAAGGCGGAAGAACGGTATGGGGGCATGGTGGACGGAATACAGGCCCTGACACATAATGCGGGGTGCAGCCAGCTGGGGGAGGATATGCTGATTACCCAGAAGCTGTTAAAGGGCCTGATTTGCCATCCGAACGCAGGGGCAGTCCTGGTGGTCAGCCTGGGCTGTGAGAATAACTGCCTGGAGTATTTTAAACCCGTATTAGGTGAAGTGGATCCTGACAGGGTAAAGTTCCTGGTGACCCAGGATTGCGGTGACGAATATGCTGAGGGAATGAGGCTTTTGGATGAGTTGGCCGGATATGCCGCTGGATTCAGACGTCAGAGACTCAGTGCGTCCCTTTTACAGATTGGCTTAAAATGTGGCAGCTCCGACGCATTTTCAGGGGTGTCGGCCAATCCGCTCTGCGGGAGGATTACTGACAGGCTGGTACGGTGTGGAGGCAAGGCCATACTGACGGAAGTATCGGAGATGTTTGGGGCGGAGGCCCGTCTGATGGAACGGGCGGAGGACAAGGAAGTATTCCAGGAAATAGTGGGCCTTATAAACAATTTCAAAGAATACTTCATGCGTTACGGACAGCCCATAGACAGGAACCCATGTCCGGGTAATATACGCAGCGGGATATCCACGGATGAGGATAAGTCCCTGGGTAATATCCAAAAGGGAGGGTCTGCACCTGTGGTGGATGTGCTGTACTATGGTGACCAGGTATGCAGGGCAGGGCTGAGCCTTCTGACCGGAAGCGGGAATGACGCGGTTTCCGTTACCAACCTCACGGCCAGCGGTGCAAATCTGGTGTTGTTTACCACCGGAAACGGCAATCCCTTTGGCGCGGTGGTGCCGACCATTAAAATATCCTCAAACACGGCGCTTTCGCATAAAAAGCCGGATTGGATTGATTTCAATGGGGGACAGGTGTTGGACGGACTTGGATTGGAAGAGACCGCAGAGGAGCTGTTTGGCTTTATGCTGGAAGTGGCCAGCGGTAATCGGCAGACAAAAAATGAGCAATATGGATATCAGGAGATATCTATTTTCAGGGATGGGGTAACCCTGTAAAAGCAGGACATAAATTGATTGGAGGAATAGATTGATATGAAATTCAGCGCAACCGTTACATTACAATATGATACTATATTTTCATCCTTCTCCCATGAGGATTACCTGAAAGGGCTGGATTGGATGCAGCAGAGCCGCCTGGACGGCGCAGAGCTGTGTATCAGCAGCTATTCGGATATTGACCTGGGGAAGGTGAAGGCAGAACTGGATGAGAGGGGGTTGGGCTGTTCCACCCTTTCCACAGGCCAGGCCAGGGGGCTTGAGGGCCTTTCCCTGATCGGGGTTCCCGCGGATATCACGAAGAAGACCCAGGAACGGTTCATGCAGCACATTGACGCGGCTAAGATCCTGGGCAGCAAGGTTACCATAGGGCTGATGCGGGGGCTGGGGTCACTGGAAACCATGGATAAGGATCTGGGGGATTTAAGCGAGGCCATGAAGCCGCTTATTTCATATGCAGACCAGAAGGGGGTCACCCTCTGCCTGGAGGCAATTAACCGCTATGAAACAGCCCTCCTTAATTCGGCAGAAGCCACCATGGATTTTATTGTGAATGACCTTGGCAATCCAGATTGTGTAGGCATCCTATGGGATCTGTTCCACGCCAATATTGAGGATATCGGATTTAAGCGAAGCATTGATATTATGGGAAATAAGCTGCAGCATGTGCACCTGGCTGATTCCAACCGGATGTTCCCGGGCTATGGACATACTGATTTTGCAGCCATATTGAAGGCAGTTAAGGATTCCGGATATTCCCAGTACTGTTCCTTTGAGTGCCTGAACCAGCCTTCTGCGGATATCATATTGAAGGATACGGCGGCCTGGGTACAGTCCATGAGGGAGCTGTAAAGGCAGGGAGGTTAAGATGGATGTATTGGAACGGATTTTAGAGAAGAAGATAATTGCCATCATACGTGGCCTTAAACTGGAGGAGACACTTAAGACAGCGGATGCGGCAGCGGCAGGCGGCCTGAGTCTTGTGGAAGTTCCATTTGACCAGAGACAACCCCTGGCATATACCACAGATAAAATAAAGGCGGTTGCTGACAGATACCCGGATGGCCGGGTGCTGGTTGGGGCCGGGACCGTACTCACCATCCAGCAGGTACAGGCGGCTAAGGCGGCAGGCGCAGGATATATCATCACCCCCACTTCCCGTGAGGATGTGATAAAAGAGACAAAGGCCCTGGGAATGGTGGCAATGCCGGGAGCCATGACACCCAGTGAAATCGAACAGTGTTACAGGTGGGGAGCCGATATTGTAAAAGTTTTCCCCTCCGATAATCTGGGTGCCGGTTATATCAAGGCACTGCAGGGACCATTGTCATACATACCCATGGCAGCGGTGGGAGGTGTGGACCTGGATAATATACTTGACTTTTTTGATGCCGGTGTATGCGCTGTGGGAATCGGCGGGAATATAGTGAACCGGAAGATGATAGAAACAGGGGATTACAAGGGAATTGAAAACCTTGCCGCGGAATATACAGCAAAAATCAGATAAAAGGACAGAAAACCATATGTATATTGTTTATTATGACTCAGGAACAACCAATACCCGGGCTTATCTGATAAAAGATGGTATGATTACAGCGCGGCTGGAGCGGCAGATCGGCGCAAGGAATTCCGCTCTTATGCAGGATAATTCAGTGTTGGTCAGGGAACTGCGGAACATGCTTGATGTCCTGATGGAGGATTCCCATATACATAATGAAGATATTGCCCACATATATCTGTCCGGAATGATTTCCTGCCCGTCGGGGCTGGTGGAAATTGAGCATCTCCCTGTTCCGGTGGATTGGAAAAAACTGCGGGATTCAATTGTCTGTTATGAGGAGGAACGGTTCTTTAAAAGAACGCTTGAAATCATCCCTGGTATCAAAACCGTTCCTTATAATGCACAGGTCATTCCGGAAACCGCGGACAGGGTCAACATGATGCGCGGGGAAGAAATTGAGGTATTTGGGGTACTGCGTGGGAATCATGACCTGGAACAGGGAACAGCTGTCCTGATACTGCCAGGAAGCCATACCCAGGCCGTACTGCTGGAGGATGGATGTATAAAGGATATATCTTCCAATATCACAGGTGAATTATTCAAGGCGGTTGTCTGCGAGACTATTTTGGGGGCAAGTATTACCGGGGAAGAGGAATGGGAGATAGATGAAGGGATGGTATGTCTGGGGGCTTTCAATGCGCATCTCCATGGATTCAACCGGGCATTGTATATCCTTCGCATTTTAGATCTGTTCACAGAAGCTTCCCTGAACCAGAGACGCTCTTACCTGGAAGGCGTATTGAATACAGGGGTAATGGATGCGGTAACGGAAGCCTTTGGCTTTAAAGAAATCAGGAATCATAGGGGACAGGATGGCAGACCTGTAATCAGGCTGGCAGTTGCCGGGGACAGGATTCAGCAAAAGATATACCATGGACTTTGCCTGAAGGAATATCCCGGATTCAATATGATTCCGGTCAGCCCGGTTAGGGATATGCCGTTCTCTGTCAGTGGGCTTCTACGCATTGCGGGAATCGGGGACACGAATTAAATCAGTAAATCTCAGAAGTATCATATTGGAAAGGGCGATATGGAATAAGCCTGGCAATTAACGCGTCTGAATGCGTATTGCCAGGCTTATTCCATCGGTATATCTTAACGTTTTTTCTTCTTTTTCTGGAAAGCCGGGGAGTCAAAGGACCTGTCATCGGGCAGCACCTTGCGGCTTGTGGCCTCCACCAGATCGTCATAACATGCAAATATCTTATCCACATGTGCAGGCTCCATCCCCGGGGTGAGTAGCGACACGATTGGGACAATGATGAGTCCGGCTACCATGGCAAATGCACCTGCGTTGATGGGGGATTCAATATAATGAAGGAACATATTGGATACCGTGATACCCACACCGGCTGCAAAGCTGGCCCACACAGCGGCCGGGGTCACCTTTTTCCAGTACAGGCCGTACAGGAATGGCGCCAGGAATGCGCCGGCCAGCGCGCCCCAGGAAATCCCCATAAGCTGTGCGATGAAATCAGGCGGGTCCAGTGCCAGGACAACGCTGCTGATGATGAAGACCACAATCAGGGCCTGCATCAGGATGAGCTGGGTCCTGTCCTTCATGTCCTTTACCAGGTTTCCTTTGATGAAATCCAGGGTGAGGGTGGAGCTGGAGGTGAGTACCAGGGAGGACAGGGTGGACATGGAGGCGGACAGCACCAGCATTACCACAATGCCAATAAGGATATCTGGCAGGCCGGAAAGCATGGCCGGGATGATGGTGTCGTAGGCAATGCCCCCATTACCGTTGTAGATGGCCGGACCGTCAAAGAGACGGCCGAATCCTCCCAGGAAATAGCTTCCCCCGGATATGACGATGGCGAATATGGTGGAAATGACCGTGCCGGTCGCAATTGCCTTTTCACTGCGTATGGTATAGAACTTGTGGATCATCTGCGGCAGTCCCCAGGTGCCCAGGGAAGTCAGGATGACGACACCCAGAAGGTTCATGGGGTCAGGCCCGAAAAAGGAGGTATAGGCGCCGGGCTGTCCCATTGTGAGAGGCACCTCGCTTGGAATCCTGGCCAGATTGCCGACAGCGGCCGTAAACCCTCCCTGGCCGCTTAACACGCTGAGGATGACGGCAGTAATCCCGGCCAGCATGATGATACCCTGGATGAAGTCATTGATGGCAGTGGCCATATAGCCGCCCAGGATGACATACACGGCGGTCAGGACCGCCATGCCCAGCACACAGACGCCGTAGGGGATATCAAAGGCCATGCCGAAGAGGCGGGACAGGCCATTGTATACGGAAGCAGTATAGGGAATCAGGAACACGAAAATGATTACAGAGGCCACAATCTTAAGCCACCGGCTGTTAAAACGGCTTCCGAAAAATTCGGGCATGGTTGCGGAGGACAGGTGTTTACTCATGACCCGGGTGCGCCGTCCCAGTACGACCCATGCAAGAAGGCTTCCGATAAGGGCGTTGCCAATCCCAATCCATGTGGAGGCCAGGCCGTATTTCCATCCGAACTGTCCGGCATAACCGATGAAGACAACCGCGGAAAAATAGGATGTGCCGTAGGCAAAAGCGGTAAGCCATGGCCCAACCCCCCTGCCGCCAAGGACAAAATCATTGACATTGGTGGCATGACGCCTGGAATAGAACCCGACTCCAATCATAATGGAAAAGAAGATGATCAGCATCAGCAGTTTGATTGTCATTTTATTAACCTCCGGGAGTATTTTATTATTACTTTACTAATTAAAACTTCTGAACTTTAATGTATCAGAGCAAAGGCGGAAAGTCAAAGAGATTTTTGCTGTTTTCCATTCTTTGGTTGAAATGCACATATAAGGATGGGATGATTTGCACTTAAAACAGGTTTTTTTAGCCAAAGTGGGGGAAGGACGCTATAATTCGACAAAAAATATGCTTCAATGTGCTTGTGTATTAAAATAAATAATGGTATAAAAAGTTAAATATAAGTAAAAAATAATTTACATAACACAAATTACAAAAAAAGGAAAAGAAAGTATGTGTTTAAAAATTAATAATAATGTAACATAAATGTAAAAATAAAAAGGTCAAATTATACAATTATGTAATTAAAACCACTGGAAAAATATAACTAATATATAAAAATAATTACAAATATTTCAAATATAATAAAAAATGTAACAAAGATGTTAAATCTCCATTGACGGCAAAAGTTAAATCCCATATAATTAGCCATACATCCCGGAAAAACATGCACAAAGTGGGGATTGACCCACTGGAACAAAAACAAGAATTGGGCTCCGGCATGTTGAGATAGGGGAGTCCAGGAAAGAGGAGTATGTATGCTTACATTACATTCATTCCTTCAGTCGGTTGTCCTCTTTGTTAAATCACTTACAGTGAAAGTCACAAAGCAGATGTACCGATCCTCGTCAGTCCTGCTGACCGGCATGATGGTTGTTGCCATCATTGCATTTTCAGCCGAAGGGTTTGGCGGCGGGGGCAAGAATGCCCTGGCAGCGCCCATTGCGGATGAAAGTCAGGAGGAGGTACAGACAGAGGAACCTGAGGGAAGCGGTCTGGTTACGGAAGCAAAAGTACAATTCGGACTTTTAGATACTGACAGCGAAGGCCAACAACTGGCTGGTGCGCTGTTAGAAGCAAATGTCCGTGAAAAGCAGAGACAGCAGGCAGCTGCACAGACCCAGATTGAGACACTTCAGAAACAGATATTAAAAGAGAAACAGGAAGAGGAAGCAAGGAAGAAAGCTGAGGAAGAGCGCAGGGCATCCAGAAGGATCCGCTATACGGATGAGGATTACCAGGTCCTTTTACGTATTGTCCAGGCAGAGGCAGGCATCTGTGATAAGAGAGGCAAGATACTTGTGGCGGATGTGATCATTAACCGTGTATTGTCAAAGGAATTCCCAAACAGTGTAAAGGCAGTTGTATACGAGCCATCCCAGTTTCAGCCCGTTTCCAACGGCGCCATTAACTCTGTGAAGGTCACGGCCGAGACAATCGAGTGCGTGGACCGCGCCCTGGATGGAGAGGATTATTCCAACGGTGCGCTGTATTTCATGAACCGGAGAGGTTCCGGCAGCGCGGCGGCCTGGTTTGACAGGCACCTTACCTATCTTTTTGCCCATGACGGCCATGAATTCTTCCGATAGTGGAGGGACAGGGACCGGATAAAAAAATGATTGAGTTTCCCATGGCTTTAGGTGTATACTTGTAATGGAAAATAATCACACAAAGGAGAATGGGATATGATATTTGATGAGAAAAAAAATCTTGATTTTTACAGAAGCCTGGGCGTGGACGGCAGGTATGCAAAAGCAGTGGATTTCCTGCAGAATACGGACCTGAGCGCATTGGAGCCGGGCAAGTATGAGATTGACGGCAAGAATGTTTATGCCAATGTAACGGCTTATACCACCATTCCATGGGAAGAGGCAAAGTATGAGGCACATGAGCATTATACGGATATCCAGTATGTGATTGAGGGAAGTGAGGTCATGACCTATGCACCTGTCCATGAGATGACGGTGAAGACCCCATATAATCCTGACAAGGATGTTGTGTTTTTTGAGAATACCACCCCAGGGCTTCAGATTGTGACAAAGGCTGACCAGTACCTGATCTTCAATCCATGGGATGCCCATAAGCCAAAGGCAGCTGACAAGGAGCCGGCGCCAATTAAGAAAGTGATTGTGAAAATCAAGGAAGATTAATCCGTTTCAGCGGACCCGGCGCCACGGGGGATTGTACCCGGCGGTACCGGCCATGCCCGGCAGTGTGAAAGCTGCCGGGCTTTTATGATTGCCAGGCATTGGCCCGGGTTAATATTTCCCTGTGGACCATCCTGTAAAACAGGGGTTGTTACAGGCGGGTTTCTGGCGTATACTCTATAGAAAGAACACATGACTTTCATGGGCGGAGGTAACCATATGCAGCTCACCTATCTACATATACGCAATTTCAAATCCATCCGCGACCTGGAAATCCGCGATATTGACAGGGCGCTGATCCTGGTTGGGAAAAACAACACAGGGAAAACATCGGTGCTGGACGCGGTATGTGCTGTGTGCGGCTGCTATGAAATCCAGGAAGAGGACTTTAATGAGAAACGGCAGGCCATCCGCATTGACGCTGCGTTCCGCATTGAGGAGGAAGACCTCAGGCTGTTCCACCGCAGGGGGCTTGTGAGCCAGTACCGGCGTTTTGATGTGTGGAGGCGCGTGTTTGGGGAACGGCTTCCCTCCTTTAAGGATGGAGGGCTGTCCTTCACGTTCCACGTGAACCTGGACGGCAGGGTGCGCTATGAGGATCCCTACAGGAAGAATAACCCATACATTCCCATGGTATTGCCCCATATTTACCGGATTACGGCGGACCGGGAATTAAGGCAGCTGCAGAACGACCTGCTGATGTTCCAGGAGGATGAGGAATTAAGCCGTCTGCGGTCCGGAAGATGTATCTTTGAGGCATCTAAAACATGCAACCACTGTTTCCAGTGTATCGGCCTGATTAATAAGAAAAAGCCGGAGGAGCTGACTGCCTTTGAGACGGCCCGCCTGCTGGAACATAAGATCTACCAGCTGAACCTCAGCGGCTTCTCCCGGAAGGTGAATGAGAATTTCTTCAAGAACGGAGGCTATGAGGAAATTCAGTACACTTTAAACTGTGACATAGACCAGATGTTTTCCGTTGAGGTGACGGCCCACAACCGGCAGCGGGGCAGTGTGAAGCCGGTGGAACTTATGGGCAAGGGCATGAGGAGCATCTACATGCTTTCCCTCCTGGAAACCTATATCAGCGAACAGAGCCGCATTCCCAGCATCATCGTGGTGGAGGACCCTGAGATTTTCCTGCATCCCCAGCTCCAGAAGTCCTGCAGCGAGATATTATACCGTCTGTCAAAGAAAAACCAGGTCATCTTTAAGACACACAGCCCGGACCTGCTGTTTAATTTCAGCATCCGCCAGATACGCCAGGTGGTGCTGGACGGGGAGAGGTATTCCGTTATCCGGGAAAGGACAGACCTGGGCCAGATACTGGATGACCTTGGGTACGGGGCCAATGACCTGTTAAATGTAAGCTTTGTGTTCATCGTGGAAGGAAAGCAGGACAAAAGCCGCCTGCCCTTGCTTCTGGAAAAGTATTATTCCGAGATATACGATGATAAGGGCAACCTGACCAGGATATCCATCATCACAACCAACAGCTGTACCAACATCAAGACATATGCCAATTTAAAGTATATGAACCAGGTCTATCTGCGGGACCAGTTCCTGATGATACGGGATGGGGACGGCAAGGATCCGGAAGAACTTGCATCCCAGCTGTGCAGGTATTATGATGAGCGGAGTCTGGAGGATGCGGACCGCCTGCCCAAGGTCACAAGGCGTAACGTGCTCATATTAAAATATTATTCCTTTGAGAATTACTTCTTCAATCCGTCCATTATGGCAAAGCTGGGCATTGTGGATAGCGAGGACGCATTCTATGACACGCTCTATGATAAGTGGCATGAATACCTCTACCGTATCCGCAGCGGCCAGCAGCTTATGGAGGTCATGGGACGGGATTTCACTTCGCCGGAAGACATGAAGGCACATATGGAAGAAATCCTCACCTATATGAGGGGCCACAATCTCTATGACCTGTTCTACGGCCCTTTCCGCGACAGGGAGCAGGAGATATTGAAAGCATATATTGATATGGCCCCAAGGGAGGAGTTTAAGGATATACTGGATGCAATTGACCGGTTTGTGTATTTTGACAGCAGGAAGAAGGGGTGAGGACACGGCCCGGCGGGCATGGGGTGGATGCGGGGATATATCCGGGAAGCGGGCCGGGGCGGGTGGCGGCCTGGATACATGGCGGCTTGGATACATGGTCTAGGAGGGAGCAGCTTTAAAGGTTCTGATAACCTTAAGAAGCTGCTCCCTCCTTTTTATCCTATATTTAATTGGCCGGTTACACGGAATATGCCTCTTCGGCTGTGTCGGCTTCTGCATTTTTGCCTTTGCCCAGGACACAGGTGAAGACGAAGGTGCCGAGGCAGACAGCCGCGAATATGATTCCTGCCGGGTATGCAAAGGATGTGGGGAGCTGGAAGCCTTCCTTGGCAATCAGGATGTATGTACAGGATACGGCTGACATGAAGGTTGCGGGAAGGGCCGTAAGCCAGTAAAAGCGTTTTTTGCGGAACAGGTATACGCTTGCGGACCACAGTGCAATCATGGCCAGGGTCTGGTTGCTCCAGGAGAAGTATCTCCAGATTATCTGCACATCAATCTGGGTCAGTACGGAACCGACTGCCAGCAGGGGAACTGTGAGCATCAGACGGTTCTTGATGGGCTTCTGGTCAAACTTGAACCAGTCTGCCAGAGTGAGCCTTGCGCTTCTGTATGCGGTATCGGCGGAAGAGATGGGACATGCGATAACGCCGATCATGGCGATTACTGCGCCGACAGGCCCTAAAAGGGTGAAGCAGATTTCGTATACAACGCTGGACTGTCCGTTGCCAAGGGCTGTCAGAAGTCCGCCTGTGCCGTTATAGAATGCAACGCCTGCAGCTGCCCAGATAAGGGCAATGATGCCTTCTGCCACCATGGCTCCGTAGAACACCCTGCGGCCGTCCTTTTCATTGGTAAGGCAGCGGGCCATGAGCGGGGACTGGGTTGCGTGGAATCCGGATATTGCGCCGCAGGCAACGGAGATGAACATGGTTGGCCAGATGGGCGTATTGGCCGGATGCAGGTTTTCCAGTGTGATTTCAGGTATATGGTATCCGCCTAACAGGATGGCTCCGCCGACTCCAAGGGCCATGATAATCAGGCATATACCAAAGAACGGGTAAACCTTGCCGATTAATTTGTCAATGGGGACAAAGGTGGCGATGAAGTAGTAAATCAGTACAACGGCCAGCCAGAACCTGGTATCCAGGACATTGGGTGTGAGCATGGCCAGAAGATTGGCTGGTCCGGTGGAGAAGCTGACGCCTACCAGGACCAGGAGCACAACGGAGAACACACGCATGACCTGTTTCATGGCACTTCCGAGATATGTCCCGGTAAGCTCGGAAACACTGGCCCCTTTGTGGCGCATGGACATCATGCCCACCATGTAATCGTGGACACCGCCGCCCAGTAAGGTTCCGAAGGTAATCCACAGGAATACGCTGGGTCCCCAGCACGCGCCTGCCAGCGCGCCGAAGATGGGTCCGAGGCCGGCGATGTTGAGCAGCTGGATTAAGAAGATACGCGGAGTGCCCATTGGGACGTAATCACTTCCATCCGTCATGGTAAGCGCAGGCGTCTTCCTGTCGTCAGGGCCAAAAACCTTTTCCGCAATCTTGCTGTACACTGTGAATCCCCCGATTAATAGTGCCAGACATACAAAGAAACTAATCATAAACCTACCTCCTGTTTTGTATTAATGAATTCATCTGTATGCACTTATTGTACTAAAAAGCCGTTAAAAAGAAAGACTTTTTGTGTAAAATGCATTACTGGATGCACAAACGGTAGGAAAATGTTCATTAACAGGCACTGGAATCCACGGCTGACGGGGTGTGATTTTCAAACGCACCCTGGGCGCAGGATAGGGCGGCTGGCAGGAAATCATATGCCCAACAGCTGGCGCAGGCTTTTTACCTTCTCCCTTCCAACGGGCAGGATTTCTTTTTCAAAGCCCTGCATCTTTACAGCCAGGCTGTTGTTGGCCCAGGGAAACATTTCCGTGATATATCCCAGGTTTACAAGGTAACTTTTGTGGATGCGGAAAAAACCGTGGGGCGCCAGCCGTTTTTCATATTCCCCCAGCAGCTGGTTTTCCGTATAGTCCCTGGTGGCGGTATGGATGATGCAGCTTCTGCCGGAGGTCTCAATGTAGACAATCTGTGGTATGTCCAGCATTACGATGGTACGGTTCACATTGATTGCCATCCTGGCGGAGGGCGGGACAGGGGCTGCAGGCTGGCTGGCGGATGGTCCGGGTCCGGGTACAGGTGCAGGGCTGGCTTTGGACTGGTTTAAATCGTGGCAGCATTTTTCCAGTACCCTGCGGACACGGTCCGGGTCAAAGGGTTTTAATATGTAATTGTTGACACCCAGTTCAAAGGCCTTGACCGCGTACTGGGAGTAGGCGGTGGCAAACACAATCTGGGCGTCCGGCAGGATACGTCTGGCCGCAGCGGCCAGGGTGGTTCCTTCCATATCATTGAGATTGATATCCACGAACAGCAGGTCAAAAGGCTGGCTGCTGATAAGCTCCAGGGCATTGGAACCGCTGTCAGCCTCCTCGATATGGCTGTCCGGCATGGCAGACAGGATCTGGTGGATCAGTTCTTTCCTCGACGGCCTCTCGTCGTCAATCACAGCAATCTTCATTATGGGAAATCCCCCTTATTCAGCAATTTTCCTTGTCTTTTCCCGTGGTGCGGGGCACACGGAACCATACCCTGGAACCGGCGGACGATGTCTCTATCTTCAGTCCGTTATCCTCGCCGTATATGCTCTTTAGGCGGCGGTGCACATTCTTTAAGCCCACACCGCCCCTGCCCTCGCCGGAATACATCTGGATGATGATGTCCTTGGGGATTCCCGGCCCCTTGTCGGAGACGGAGATTTCCACGGAATCATCGATGGTGCGGGCCTGTATGGAAACCGTGCGCATGCCCTTGGCATCAGCGCCGTAACGCACCGCGTTTTCGACCAGGGGCTGGAGGATGAAGGATGGCACCAGGCAGTTTAAGTCGTCTTCCACATCCATGTCTACCTGTAACTTTTCCTCAAAACGGGCCTGTTCCAGTTCCAGGTAGCTGGACACATGGTACAGCTCGGTGTGCAGGTTCAGCATGTACTGGTCGTTCTCAAGGGTCTGGCGGTAGTAGGCGGAAAGGGTGAGTATCAGTTCCCTGGCCCGGTCCGGGTTTTCCCTGCACACGCACGATATGGTGTTTAATGCGTTGTAAAGGAAATGCGGGTTGACCTGGGACTGCAGGGCTTTGAACTCCGCCTTGCGGCGCAGCTGTTTCTGGTAGTCCAGGTCGGAAAGTTCCAGCTGGGTGGAGAAAAGCCTGGCCAGTTCGGATGCAAAGTTCAGGTTGGGCTGGGAAGTGACCCAGTGTTTCCTGACCACCATGGTCAGGCTGCCGATGGGTTTGTCCATCTCTATCAGAGGCGCTGTCACGATGATGTGGTTTTTCAGTATGTGGTACAGCGGGTCCGGCTTCTCGGCACAGGTGAAGGTGGTGGTCTTACGGTCATGGATGGATTCCAGGATGGGCTTTAGGAGGGCCCCGCCTTTTAAATCGTTGTATCTGGCTTCCCCTTTCATGGCCAGTACCTTCTGGGTATCTGTTATCATCACGGCTGCGCAGGAGGTGGAATTGTAGATGATCTCAGCGGCAGCTTCCATATCCGTTGTGCTGTAAAGCCCTTTCCTCAGATGGGGAAGGCTCTGCTCCACGATTCCCAGGGCCAGCCGCATCTTCTCCGCAAACTGGCTGTCCTCCTCCATGAACACGATGCTGAAGGTGCCGATGAAGGCAACCATGCCCAAGGCGTTCATGGTTATCATGGGAAATGCAATCAGCCCCACCAGCTCCAGGGCCGCTGGAAATGGTTTTGAGATGAACAGGATGATGACCATCTGGCAGACCTCTGCCAGGGCCGTGATAAGGAAGATTCCGGCGTTGTCAATCTTGCCTGCTTTAAAGCGCCGGGAAAATGCAGAACCGATCAGCCCTTCCACAAAGGTGGATATGGCGCAGGAAACAGCGGTGAAGCCCCCGATATCAAACAGGTAGCGGTGCAGGCCGCCGATGATGGCAGCCCCCATCCCGACATAGGGGCCGCCTAACAG
Organism: Enterocloster sp. OA13; assembly: GCF_022440595.1. NCBI lineage: Bacteria > Bacillati > Bacillota > Clostridia > Lachnospirales > Lachnospiraceae > Enterocloster > Enterocloster sp. OA13. The sequence goes on from NZ_JAKNTF010000001.1 coordinate 1,675,983, forward strand.
TCCTGCTGCCAGGACGCCGATTACACGTGTGTTTACAATGGCACCCTGGGCCCGCATCCCTGTATAGGTGGAAACAATACTGACAAGTCCGAAGATGACTGCAAGGGCCGCACGGCTGCCGATGGGATTGTTTTCACCCAGCAGCATGCTGCGGACAACGGGAATCTTGGTCAGCATGGTGGCGATGAGAACCAGCAGCCCTATATTTAGAAGCAGGCTGAAAAACATGGTGTTGGACATGGCAGTCCTCCTTGGTGGAATTGTTTTATTACTGAATGTAGTATAAGTATACCAAATATTTGCAGAACAGGGAATCTTAAGAAAATCTTTTATTGTATTTCATCTTAAGGTATGCTAATCTATGTTCAAGGGCAACTGTACTAATATAATTAATACAGTCAACACAATGATATTTCAGAAAGGGGGAAGGAAGGGATGATTGTACTGGATTACAGGGACCGGAGACCTTTATATGAACAGGTGGCGGAGCGCCTGCAGGAGATGATGTTTAACGGAGTGCTTCCGCAGGATACGCAGCTTCCGTCCGTGCGCAGCCTGGCCACAGACCTGTCCATTAATCCCAACACAATCCAGCGGGCCTACGGCGAGCTGGAACGTCAGGGATATATTTACTCAGTTAAGGGAAAGGGAAGCTTTGTGGCTGACAGCAGCCGCATGAGGGCCGGGAAGCTGAAGGAGTGGAAGGGCCGTTTTACTGCTTCCGTGGAAGAGGGCATGAAGATCGGCGTTACGGCAGAGGATATGACAGGGCTTATGGAAGAGACATTCCGTGGGCATATGACAGAAAGGGGAGATGGGCATGATTGAGGCAGTGAACCTGACCAAACGGTTCGATGATATAGTGGCGGTTGACCATATAAGCGCCACCATAAAGGATGGAAGTGTTTTTGGCCTGATCGGCACCAATGGGGCCGGCAAATCCACGTTCCTCAGGCTGGCCAGCGGTGTGCTGAAACCGGACGAGGGATGTATCACCATAGACGGACATGAGGTGTTTGAGAATACGCCTGCGAAAAGGCGGTTCTTCTATATCTCAGATGAACAGTATTTTTTCAACAACTCAACGCCTTTGGAGATGATGCATTATTACAGGCATGTATATGAGGGATTTAATGAGGAGCGGTTCCACAAGCTTATGAAGAACTTCGGGCTGGATGAGAAGCGCAGGATCCATACATTTTCCAAGGGAATGAAGAAGCAGGTATCGGTTATCTGCGGCGTGTGTGCGTCCACGGACTATCTGTTCTGCGACGAGACCTTTGACGGCCTGGACCCCGTCATGCGCCAGACCGTGAAGAGTATATTTGCAGCGGATATGGAGGACAGGAACCTGACCCCCATCATCGCATCCCATAACCTGAGGGAACTGGAGGATATCTGCGACCATGTGGGGCTTCTGCACAAGGGAGGTATCCTTCTGTCAAAAGACCTGGATGACATGAAGCTTAACATCCATAAGGTCCAGTGCGTGCTCCAGCCCGGCATGAAGCCCGAGGACCTGGTGGCCCTTGATAAGGTGGGGATTGAGCAGCGCGGAAGGCTGTGCACGGTGACTGTCCGCGGCAGCAGGCAGGAGGTGGAGGCCATCCTATCCTCCTATGACCCGGTGTTCTATGAGTGCATTCCTCTGTCCCTGGAGGAGATATTTATCAGTGAAACGGAGGTGGCTGGTTATGACATCAGGAAACTTGTTCTCTAAGCTTATGAGGGAGGACTGCAAGCGGCGCACATGGGCCTTTGCCCTGGTCTTTTTGGCTTTTTTCTTCATCCTTCCCATAGGCCTGGCCCTTGCCATGGAGGATGCGGCCAATACACAGTATTATGTATATAACGGCTACAGGGATTTTGTACAGGACCCGTCCATGCCGCTGGCTGTCTACCAGGAAAAGCTTCTGGAACTGAAGACAAAGGTGGTTTTAAGCCAGGCGGAATTCGGAAACGGCATGGTGGTATTCCTTATGATGGCTGCAGCGGTTGTCATGGGGGTATCCAGCTTTTCTTATCTGCATAACAGGAAAAAGGTTGATTTTTACCACAGTATCCCGGTAAGGAGGGAACTGATTTACAGTGCGCGGTACGTGGGAGGCATCCTCATTGTAGGCATTTCCTATCTCATAAACCTGATTCTTATGTACGGGGTTGCCCTTTCTTACGGTGTGGGCACCGCAGGTATAGCCGGCGCAATGGCCGGAGGCCTGGCATTGAACATGCTGTTTTTCCTGCTGATGTACGCAGCAGTGGTGATAGCCATGATGATGACAGGTAATATGGTGGTTGGGATCCTGGCATCCGGTGTGTTCTTTTTCTTCTTTCCCGCAGTGATGCTGGTGCTGGAAGGGTACTGCGATATCTTTTTCGTGACAACAGCCAGGAATGCATGGACCTCCGATGGCTCGCCGTTTATGTGGGGAATGAAATACCTGTCCCCATTCAGCGTCTATCTGACAGCCCTTGACTGGCGGCTGGACGAAATCGTAAAGCATGTGCCGGAGCTTATCTGTTCCGGATTCGGCGTCCTGGCGCTTTTCTTCCTGGGCCTGCAGCTCTACCGCATCAGGCCTTCGGAGGCAGCCGGGAAGGCCATGGCCTTTAAGCGCACCATGGCGCCCATCCGTATCCTTCTTGTGCTGGGGTGCGGCCTTGCCGGAGGACTGTTTTTCTGGGCCATGCAGAGCAAGCTGCGCTGGGGTCTGTTCGGCACCATTGTATTCATAATCCTTACCCACTGCATTGTGGAAATCATCTATAATTTTGATTTTAAGAAACTGCTTGGCAGTAAGCTGCAGCTGGCGCTCTGCCTTGCGGCCGGCGTCCTTGTGTTCCTGAGTTTCCGTTATGACTGGTATGGATATGACTCCTACCTTCCTGATACGGATAAGGTGGTGTCTGCCAGCCTGGATCTGGATATAGACAGCGGCTGGCTGAATAACCAGTTTGTAAGCCGGGATGACCAGGGGGAATATGTGCTGGATTATAAACAGGCCTATGAAAACATTGAAAAGGATATGAAGCTTACGGATATGGACCTGGTCATGCCCCTGGTGGAAGAGGGAAGACGCAGCACCCTTCTTAACAGGGATGAACGGCTGGGGATTGTCAAACCAGTCACCCAGGTGCGGAATGTATCTTATATCGGGGGAGCAGACGGACCCACCTCTATTTTCATAGCGGGAAAGACCGGAGGGGAAGACGGCCCGTCTGATACGGGAATCAAGGCGTACCATACGGGCATGACCGTATGCTATCAGATGGGCAATGGGCGCAGTGTAAGGCGTTCCTATCAGATTGCCCTCTCAGATGTGATGGATGTTTACGGACAGCTGTACAAGGAGGCTGCTTATAAAGAAGGGCTTTACCCTGTGTTTCATGAAACGCCGGGAAATCTGGTAAAGGTAATCTACCGGGAAGGGGGGATGTCCGCCTATACCGGAGAGGACAGCAGGACGATTGAAAAACTGCTGGTTGCCTACCAGACTGACTTCATGGCCCTGGATACACAGACACGGATTAAAGAGGCTCCTGTGGGCGCCATTTCATTTGTGACGAAGGAGGCCCGGGATTACATGGACCGGAACCTGAAGCAGATGCGCTCCGGCGGAAGGGGCGGCTACTGGGACATGAGTATGGAGGATTTCATCCAGTACTGGCCGGTATACCCATCCTTTACCCATACCCTTCAGATCCTGGAAGGAGAGGGCGCTGAGCCGGGAAAACATTTTGCTGCCGACAATACCAGATCGGTCACCATCAATGTACAGTCCCTTTTCTACAATCGGGATTCCGGCAGCGGGCTTCCCCAGGACGATGAACTGGCCGATTTACAGAGGAAGAATCCCTATTATACAGAAGAAGGGAATCTGGTGATTACGGATCCGGCTGGGATAGCGCAGCTTATGGGGGCTGTGATGGAAGATGAATTCCAATCAATGGACCAGTTCCATCAGGTTTCAGGGGCTGTCTCCTACTGTGATGTGGAATTGGAAGGCAATATCCATGTTTCGGGCATCCTGCTGTTAGACAGGATGACGCCTGGGATGCTGGGAATCTTTGAAGGACTTCCTCTGGAGAATATCCTTTAAGGATGAAGGAAGATGCACCGGTGCTTATGAAGCCTGCTTCATGGGATCCGGTGCATTTTTCGGTTTCCATGTTTTCGGTTTCCCATCTGTCTTCATGGACGCAGGCCTGTCCTGGCCGTACAGGACCATCTGTCCCATGTAGGGCATGTAGGGCTTTCCGTTTCTTTTTATTGACAATCCATCCATGGAAAGCTACAATCATATCAACAGATGGGAAGGCTCCAAAAAACGCGCCTGCCCCAAGGGAGAAAGAGAGGACATAAGTATGATATCAGAGAAAATGAAACCATTGGTAAATAATAATTCCGCAATCCGGGCCATGTTTGAAGAGGGCAAAAAGCTGGCGGCCCTATACGGCGCGGAGAACGTATATGACTTTAGTCTCGGCAACCCCAATGTGCCTGCGCCGGATTCCGTAGGACAGGCAATCTGTGATATCCTGAAAGAAGAGGAGTCTACTTTTGTCCATGGATATATGAGCAATGCCGGTTATGAGGATGTAAGGGATACAATTGCACAGTCCCTGAACCGCCGGTTCGGCACATCTTTCCACCAGAATAATATACTTATGACCGTGGGCGCTGCCAGCGGACTGAATATCATCCTCAAGACCCTCCTGAATCCGGGGGATGAGGTCATTGCATTTGCTCCTTACTTTGTGGAATATGGCAGCTATGTGCGCAACTATGACGGCAATCTGGTGGTCATTTCCCCTAACACAAAGGATTTCCAGCCAAACCTTGACGAATTCGGGGAGAAGATTACCCCAAGGACAAAGGCGGTCATCATCAATACCCCCAATAACCCCACCGGAGTCGTGTATTCCGCAGGGACCCTGTCCAGGATGGCGGATATCCTGAGGGAGAAGCAGTCCCAGCTGGGGACGGATATTGTATTGATTTCAGATGAACCGTACCGCGAGCTGGCTTATGACGGCGTGGAGGTGCCTTATGTGACAGGGTTTTATGATAACACCGTCATCTGCTATTCCTACAGCAAGTCCCTGTCCCTTCCGGGCGAGCGTATCGGCTACCTGGTGATACCGGACGCCCTTAAGGACAGCGAAGAGGTGTTTAACGCCGCAACCATTGCCAACCGTGTCATGGGCGCAGTGAACGCGCCGTCACTGATGCAGCGCGTCATCAAACGGTGCGTGGACGAGAAGGTGAACCTGGAAGCATATGACCGGAACCGGAACCTGCTGTACAATGGCTTAAGGGACCTGGGATTTGAGTGTATCAAGCCAGAGGGCGCGTTCTACCTCTTCGTAAAATCACCGGAAGCAGATGAAAAGCAGTTCTGCGCCAACTGCAAGAAGTATAACCTGCTGGTGGTTCCGGGCAGTTCCTTTGCATGCCCGGGATATGTAAGGATTTCATACTGCGTGTCCTATGGGCAGATTGAACGTTCACTTCCTGCATTCAGGAAAGTGGCGTCTGATTACGGTCTGGTATAGGATAAGGACAGCCGGCAAGGGATGAAAAACGGCTGATGAAGTAAAGTATATGAGGTCAGAGGAAAGGGAGGAATCCAGAGTATGAGACCATGGGAAGCAAATATACGCCAGGTAGTGCCTTATGTGCCGGGGGACCAGCCGGGCGGTGATAGACTGATAAAACTGAACACCAACGAGAATCCGTATCCTCCGTCCCCGGGAGCCATTAAGGCCCTCAGGGAACTGGAGACGGACCGTCTGCGCAAATATCCTGACCCGGCGGCTTCCATGCTGGTGGAGGCCCTGGCCGGATATTACGGGGTAGAGGCGGACCAGGTGTTTGTGGGGGTTGGGTCTGATGACGTGATAGCCATGTCCTTCCTCACGTTTTTTAATTCGGATAAGCCGGTGATGTTTCCTGACATCACCTATTCATTCTACAAGGTGTGGGCGGACCTGTACCGGATTCCATATGAGACGCCTGCCCTGGATGGGGATTTTAATATCATCCCGGAGGATTATGAAAAGGAAAACGGGGGAGTCATTTTCCCGAACCCCAATGCGCCTACCGGTATCTATATGCCTCTTGAACAGGTGGAAGGGATCATAAAGGCCAACCAGGACGTGGTGGTGATCGTGGACGAGGCATACATTGATTTTGCAGGGAGGTCCGCGCTGGAACTGATTGGACGGTACGAGAACCTTCTGGTAGTACAGACCTTCAGCAAGTCCCGTTCCATGGCGGGCATGAGGATCGGCTTTGCCATTGGGAACCGGCGCCTGATCAAGGCCCTTAATGATGTGAAGTACTCCTATAACTCCTATACCATGAATCTGGCCTCCATTGTGATGGGCACGGAGTCGGTGAGGGATAAGGCATATTTTAAGGAGACAACGGACAAGATAATAGCTACCAGGGAACGGGCAAAGAAGCGGCTTAGCGGGCTAGGATTCACCTATCCGGATTCCCAGGCCAATTTCATCTTTGCGTCCCATCCCCGCGTGCCTGCATATAAGCTTTTTGAGGCGCTTAAGCAGGAGCAGATTTACGTGCGGTATTTCGGCGGGGAGAGGCTGTGTGACAGCCTTCGTATCAGCATAGGGTCGGATGAGGAGATGGAGGAGCTGTTTGCATTCCTGGAGCGGTATCTGAAGGATTTTTCATAAAAGACAGGATGGGTGATATGTATGGAAGAAGCAGGGTGGAGACATTATCTGAGACTCGTGCTTAATATTGTAATCCCGCTGACAGGATGGATTCTCCTGTGTTTTCTGGGACCAAAGATCTTAAAGTTTTTCATGCCCTTTGTCATTGGCTGGATCATTGCCATGATTGCCAATCCCCTGGTGCGTCTATTGGAGCGGAGGATGAGGCTGGTGCGCAAGCACAGTTCCATCGTCATCGTGGTGGCGGCCCTGGCCCTTGTCATCGGCCTTTTATACCTGATCATATCCAGAAGCTTTGCGCTGCTGTATGGATTCATAAAAGATCTTCCGGCCCTGTACGCCGGGATTGAGGGGGATGTGTCCAGGAGCATGGAGCAGATTGACCATGTGTTCCAGTTCCTGCCGGACAGTATCCAGCAGACCTGGTCGGAGATTGGGAATAATCTGGGAACTTATCTGGGCAAGGTGGTGGAGGGCATTGCGTCCCCCACCGTTGAGGCGGCCGGATCCGTGGCCAGGAGCATTCCTGCCATTCTGGTCTATATGGTGGTCACCATATTGTCCGCCTACTTCTTCATTGTTGACAGGGACAATATCCTGGCCTTTGTAAAATCCCATACGCCTGCCTGGAGCCAGCGGTATACCAGCTACTTAAAGGGGGAGGTCCGCAGGCTTATAGGCGGATATTTCATGGCCCAGTTTAAGATCATGGCAGTGGTATGGCTGATCCTCACGGTTGGATTCCTTGTGCTTGGGGTGGGATACGCCCCTCTTTGGGCATTCCTCATCGCGTTCCTGGATTTCCTTCCTGTGTTTGGCACGGGTACGGCCCTGATTCCATGGGGCTTAATTAAGCTGCTGGGCGGCGAATATGCCTTTGCGGCCGGGCTTCTGCTGATTTATGTCCTGACCCAGGTCACGCGCCAGCTGGTGCAGCCTAAGCTGGTGGGGGACAGCATGGGACTTAACCCGCTATTGACCCTGCTGCTTTTATATCTGGGATTTAAGGTAAATGGGATTGCAGGGATGATCCTGGCAGTGCCCATCGGCCTGTTTTTTGTAAGTCTGTATGACTATGGGGCTTTCCGCAAAATGACGGACAGCCTGGGTATCCTGATTAAGGATATGAATACCTTCCGGAAGAAGGAATAAGTTTGATTAGCAGGAGAAGGTTTAAGTGAGATGAAAGTTGAAAATAATCTGGATACGGATAAAGTACGCGGGCTGGTTTGGAGGCTGGCATTTCCCTCCATGCTGGCTCAATTTGTGAATGTGCTGTACAGCATAGTGGACCGGATGTACATTGGAAATATAGAGGGGATCGGGGCACTGGCCCTGGCCGGGGTGGGAATCTGCGGACCTGTGGTGACACTTATATCCTCCTTTGCCAGCTGGATCGGAGTGGGCGGGGCGCCCCTGATGAGCATCCGCCTGGGACAGAAGAATGAGAGGGCCGCCACTCAGATGGTGGCAAACTGTTTTGCGCTTTTAACAGGGATGGCGGTTGTCATCATGACCATTACCTTCCTGTTCAGGAAACCGCTGCTGGTATTTTTCGGCGCCAGCCCATCCATATTCCCCTATGCCGACGAGTACATGAGCTGGTACCTGTCCGGAACCGTGTTCGCGCTTCTGGCAGCAGGAATGAACCAGTTCATCATCTGTCAGGGATTTGCCAAGGTGGGGATGAAATCCGTGGTATTAGGGGCCGTATGCAATATTGCCCTGGATCCTGTTTTTATTTTTGCCCTCAACATGGGGGTTAAGGGAGCGGCCATTGCCACGGTGCTTTCGCAGATGGCCTCCTGCATCTATGTGCTGGTATTCCTGTTCGGGAAAATGCCCCTGGTGCGCATTACCTTTGGCGGGTACCGGTGGAATACCATGAAGCAGGTGCTGGTGGTGGGGCTTTCCCCCTTCCTCATCATTGCGTCGGACAGCCTGCTTATCATTGTCATGAACATGGTAATCCGCAAGTTCTCCAACCCGGCAGACGGGGACATGCTGCTTACCTGCAATACCATTGTACAGAGCTTCATGCTCCTCATCACCATGCCGCTGGGAGGAATTACCGGTGGAACCCAGACTGTTTTAGGTTATAATTATGGGGCGGGGAGGCCTGACCGCATCAGGAAGGCTGAGAAGCATATTGTTTCCCTGGGCCTGGCATTTACAGCCGTCATGTTTGTGATTGCCCAGACAGCGCCCGGATATTTCGTGCGTATCTTCACAAGGGAAGCATCCTATGTGGGGATTACGGAGTGGGCAATCCGTATGTATACGCTGGCCGTGATCCCATTGGCGGTCCAGTATACGGTAGTGGACGGTTTTACTGGAATGGGGATTGCGAAGGTGGCTGTCAGCCTGTCCATGTTCAGGAAATTCGTTTATTTTCTGGGGATGCTCCTCCTGCCCATGCTGTTCGGGGTGGAGAAGGTATTCTTTGCAGAACCCATATCGGATATCATTGCATGCGTCATGTCATCCTGCACCTTCCTGCTGTTAAGCGGCAGGGTACTGGGGGATAACCGGCGCCTGTAAATAAAATCATACATAATCGGAAGGAAGCGGAATATGAATATACTGGTAAGCGCCTGCCTGCTTGGCGTGGAATGCAGGTATAACGGCAAGGGCGTGCTGGATCCGGCTGTGAAGGCACTGATGGACAGACATTGCCTCATCCCGGTGTGTCCGGAAATCATGGGAGGTCTTGCAACCCCGCGCACACCCGCGGAGCGCGCCTGCGGGCGTGTCATTACCAGGGATGGGGAAGATGTGACCCCTGCCTATGAAAAAGGGGCGGAGGAAGCCTTGAAGCTTGCCATGCTTTACGGCTGCAGGGCAGCCGTCCTTAAGGAGAGGAGCCCTTCCTGTGGAAACGGGCAGATATATGACGGAACATTTACAGGAAAACTGACAGAAGGAGAAGGGGTCTGTGCAGGACTTTTGAAGTCCCATGGAATTAAGGTGTATGGGGAGAGCCAGATTGAAAGACTCCTGGAGGAATCAGAAAGGTATTGATGCATGAGCAAAGAACTGGATAAGAAGGAAGGGACATCAGTACAGGAGAAGAAGGAAAACGGACAGCGGGGAAAAAGCAGGAGCCGGGCTGCCTTCAGGGAGAGAAACGGCGGGCAGGCCAAGGCCCGGACGGATGAGGCGCCAGGCACGCCAAAGCACGGATTGGGGAAGGCGGCAGCGGCCCTGCTGGCGCTGGCAGCCGCAATCTGTGTGGGCGGCTATATCTATCACGCAGTGGGTTACCGGGATGCGTACCTGCCGCACACGGTCATCAACGGCATGGATGTGTCCGGCAGGACCGCTGCGCAGGTTAAGGAAATGATGGCGTCAGGGGTAAAGGATTACAGTCTGGTCCTGAAACTGAGGGGAGGTGGACAGGAAGCCATATACGGCGCGGATATCGGCCTGCACACCGTGTTCGACGGAAGCCTGGAGGAAATCATCCGGCAGCAGAACCCTTATGCCTGGCCAAGATACCTGTTAAAAGGACCGTCCTATGATATACAGACCATGATTACATACGATGAGACGGCCCTGGAGAAAGGACTTAAGTCCCTGGACTGCTTCCAGGCAGCCAATATCGTGGTGCCCTCTGATGCATACCTGTCCGATTATGTGGGCGGGGAGGGATACAGCGTTGTCCCGGAGACAGAAGGCAATGAACTGGATCTGCAGCTTGTCAAGGCAGCTGCAGGGGAAGGCGTGCGCACCCTTACGCCGGAACTGGACCTGGAGTCCCTGGGATGCTACCGGGAGCCCCGCATCCGCTCCGGCAACAGCTCGCTGGTGGCTGCCAGGGATGCAAGGAACCGGTATGTGAACATGACCGTGACCTATACCTTTGGCAGTACCAGCGAGGTCCTGGATGGCAGCACCATCCACCAGTGGCTTTTGGCTGAGGGGGACAGCGTGACCCTTAACAGGGATATGGCAGGGGATTACGTGAAAAACCTGGCGTCCAGATATAACACCGCATATAAGAAGCGTCCTTTTAAGACCAGTTACGGACAGACCGTGGAGGTAAGCGGATTCTACGGATGGAGGATTAACCAGGCAGCGGAAACAGAGGAACTGGTAAGGATATTGGAGGCAGGGGAGAGCGTTGTCAGGGAACCGGTTTACTCCCAGACAGCTGCCAGCCATGACGGGGCGGATTATGGCGGTACATACGCGGAGGTGAACCTGACGGCCCAGCACCTGTTTTTCTATAAGGATGGGCAGAAGATACTGGAGTCGGACTTTGTGTCCGGGAATGTGTCCAAGGGACATACCACGCCGCCAGGTATATTTGCTCTGACCTATAAGCAGAGGGATGCCGTGTTAAAAGGGGAAGGCTATGCAAGCCCGGTGAAGTTCTGGATGCCTTTTAACGGCGGTATCGGTTTCCATGACGCCAGCTGGCGCTCCAGCTTCGGCGGCTCCATCTATAAAACAGGCGGTTCCCATGGATGTGTGAACATGCCATATGCGGCAGCAAAGGAACTGTTTGAGAATGTGTACGCAGGCATGCCCGTGATCTGCTATGAACTGCCGGGGACGGAGAGCAGCCGTTCCAGCACGTCATCCGGCAAAGCCCCGGCCCCGACACCGGCGCCAGTCCCGACCCAGGCGCCGGCGCCGACCCAGGTTCCGGTTCCCGCTCCGACCCAGCCAGAGCCCGCACCTTCAGTTGGGGCAGCCCCGGAACAGACACCCCAGCCGTCCGTGCCTGCACCGCCCCAGCCTGTTCCGTCGGCGCCATCCCAGGCGTCTGGCGGGACGCAGCCGCAGGTATCCATAGACCCTGTGGGCCAATCCACACCCGCATCCACCGAAGGTGCGCAGCCCTCCAATCCGGCGGAGGGGTATGGGCCTGCATTTCAGACAACCCATCCCAGCGGTGAGGGCGGCCCTGGCGTGGGTTAGGATTGGAAGAATGTAGAAAAAAGGGACTTTTTTGAGGTGCGGGGCCCTTTTTCTGGTGAATTTATTGACAAATCAGGGAAAGCATTTTATAATGCCCTTAATGCATCTAGGGGATTACTTGTAAAGCCATTATTCAAAATTAGGGAGGATATGGACTATGGTAGAAGCTAAGAAAGATGTCAAGGCAGCAGCAAAGCCAGCCGAAGAAACAGTTAAGCCAGTTGTGAATGAAGAGGTGGCGGCTGCTCCGGTGGAAGAAGTAAAGGCAGAGGCTCCGGCAGCAAAGGCGGCAAAGGCACCGGCTAAGAAGGCAGCGCCTGCAGCCAAGAAGGCACCGGCCAAGACAGCGGCAGCCAAGAAGGAGACAGTTAAGAAAGAAGCTGTCAAGAAAGAGGCTGTTAAGAAAGAAACCGCTAAGAAGGAAACTGAGAAGAGGGCGCCGGCAAAGACCGCAGCCGCCAAGGCGGCACCGGCTAAAAAGCCAGCAGCTAAGAAGGCAGAGCCTGCAGCAGCCGTACATTTCCAGTTTGACGGAAAAGACCTGGTTGCAAAGGATGTCCTGGACCAGGCAGTTAAGGCATATAAGAGCACACACAAGGGCGTTGAGATTAAGAACATTGAGCTGTATATCGTTGCCAATGAAGGAGCTGCTTATTATGTGGTGAATGGCGAAGGAAACGATGATTTCAAGATTATGCTGTAATCCTTGGCAATAGGGATTGAAGGATGAGGTGAGCTGTTGTATCATTGGGATACGGCAGCTCATTTGCATTGAATGCAAGGTATGCGTGTGAAGGATAAAGGTGTGTATGAAGAATAAAGGATGGATATGAGATGGCGGATTTACCGGTTCGGTTTAAAGAGCGGATGAAGGAATTGCTGGGAGAGGGATATGAGGCATTTGAAGCCAGCTATGACAGGGAACGTGTCCAGGGACTGCGCCTGAACAGCCTTAAGACAGCAGAAGGAATGAGGGAAGGCTGGGAGGAGGACGGTGTCCGCGCGCTGGCTGAACAGGTGGCGGCGCAGGCAGGGCTTTGTCTTGGGAAGATTCCGTGGGTAAAGGAAGGATTTTATTATGACGCTGCTAAAAGACCCGGCAAGCATCCCTATCATGAGGCTGGCCTGTATTATATCCAGGAGCCAAGCGCCATGGCGGTAACAGAGCTTCTGGATCCCAGACCGGGAGAGCGGATCCTGGATCTGTGCGCTGCCCCGGGAGGCAAGTCCAGCCATATCGCGTCACGGCTGAAAGCCAGGGGATTCCTTCTGTCTAATGAAATCCATCCGGCCAGGGCAAAGGTCCTGTCCCAGAACATGGAGCGCATGGGTGTCAGGAACTGCGTGGTAACCAATGAGGATTCAGGAAACCTGGCGTCCCATTTCCCGGAATTCTTTGACAGGATTGTGGTGGACGCCCCCTGCTCCGGCGAAGGGATGTTCCGCAAGGATGAGGCTGCCAGGGAGCAGTGGAGCGAGGAACATGTGAGGATGTGCGCAGGGCGCCAGGGACAGATTCTTGACAATGCTGCAGCCATGCTCCGACCGGGCGGCCGTATGGTCTATTCCACCTGTACCTTTGCCCCGGAGGAAAATGAAGGCGCCATCCTGGCTTTTCTCAAGCGCCACAGTGGGTTCTGCCTGGAGGCAGTGGATGGGTATGAAGGATTTTCAAGGGGAAATGCAGGATGGGCCGCATATGGCGGCGCTGGATTGGCGGATGAGCCTGCAGAGGATCGGTATCATCTGGAACGGACGTTCCGTATCATGCCTCAGAACCTGGAGGGAGAGGGGCATTTCATAGCGGTCCTTAAAAAGGAAGGGCCGGATGTCCATGAAGGGTATCCCTGCATGAAAACAGCGGATTATCTGAAGGGCAGGAAAAAAGAAGAGCTTCTGAAAGAATACAGGGAATTTTTAACAGACAGCCTGACAGGACCTGAACATTACCTTATGCGGGAAGAATATGTATTATTCGGTGACCAGCTATACCTGCTGCCGCCGGACATGCCGGATATGAAGGGATTAAAAATCCTGCGCCCAGGGCTTCACATGGGAACCCTGAAAAAGAAACGGTTTGAACCTTCCCACGGACTGGCCCTGGCCCTTAAAAAGGAAGATGTGAAGCAATGGATTGAACTGCCTTCCGATGGTATGGAGGTAATCCGTTACCTGAAAGGGGAGACACTGTCAGCAGACGGGCTCCTGTCAGAAGGAAGCGGCAAGGGCTGGGGACTGGTACTGACAGACGGTTTCAGCCTTGGCTGGTGCAAGATGGCAGGAGGGATGGTCAAGAACCATTATCCAAAGGGATTGAGATGGATGTAGTGCTACTCCAGAAGCCGCCTCATGTCCTCGGGAAGTCCGGCCGTGAATTCCATCGGCTCTCCTGTCACGGGATGGGTGAAGCTTAAACGGCAGGAGTGCAGGGGCTGGCGGCTGATATACCGGTAATCCGGGTGATAGAGGAAATCACCGGGCAGGGGATGGCCGATGGATTTCATATGGACCCGTATCTGGTGGGTCCGGCCTGTTTCCAGCCAGAGACTGACACAGGATAGATCAAGATGTTCATTATAAGCAATCCGTCTGTAATGGGTACAGGCGGATTCTCCTTTTTCAAAATCCACCTGCCGTTCTATGGTGGAGCCTTCCACCCTGGCGATGGGGGCATCGATGGTTCCCATGTCCCTTGTCCTGCCGCAAACAATGGCCCTGTACTCACGTTTAATCCTACGGTTTAGCATATCATTGGAAAGGACGCAGGCGCTGAGCATGTGCCTGGCAAGGATGAGCAGGCCGGTGGTATCCCGGTCCAGGCGGTTGATGGCCCGGTAGGTGAAGGGTTCCCCTTTCTGGCTGTAATACCAGGCCACGGCATTGGCCAGGGTATTGTCATGATGGCCCTGGGACGGATGGATGGGGACTCCGGCCTCCTTGTTGATGACCAGTATGTCCTCATCCTCATATACGATGGAGAGGGGAAGGTTAACCGGTACAATGGACCGGGATGGATTGTCTTCTGTAAGAACCACTTTTAGGACCTCTCCGGGCTGCAGCCTGTGTATGGTATAAACCGGCTGTCCCTTTACGGTAAGGCTGCCCTCCGTATTGCGCAGATATACCACCAGGCGGTGGGAATAGCCCCGGCTTTTCAGGAATTCTTCCACGGTACAGCCGGTATATGGTTCTGTGATTGTGTATTCGATGCATTTCTTAATCATGGAATCTCCTGTTATCGGTATCTATAGTCACTTTCCAGGTAATTACCTGTCCATGTCCTCCTGGCGGTTCAGATGCTTTTTCTTGCTGGCCGCATGGTCCACAATGGAGTCTTTCTGGAGGAAGCTGGCGCGTTTGATGCTGTCAATGCCGTATTTGTTTCGTATTTTATCCACTGTTTTTTCGAATTCTTTTTTCTTTAACAGTCCGGGGTCGTCAAAAAGGCTGATTTGGGAAAATGAATCATCTGCAATCTTGCCCGCCCTGACGCCCATGAGCCGAAGGGGGGTCATGTCCCAGAAATCCTTAAGCAGCCGGCAGGAACATTCATAGAGCACGGAAGTGGAATCCGTTGGCTCTGCAAGGGTCATCTGGTGGGACTGGTTCTTAAACTCCCAGTCCCGCAGTTCCACACATACGTTGCTGCACAGAACATGGTCCGCCCTCAGCCTGGCCCCCACGGTTTCACAGAGGGACAGCAGCACCTGGCATGCCTTGTCATGATCAGAGATGTCCCTGGACAGGGTAATACTGTTGCCATAGGCTTTATTGACAGGGTCCCGTTCCTCAACCGGGTCCTCATCCACGCCATTGGCGTACTGGTGTATCAGGACTGCGTAACTTCTGCCCAGATGGGCTTTCAGCAGTTCCAGGTCGCAGGCAGCCAGCTGACCGATGGTATGAAGGCCAAGGGCCTCCATCTTTTTCTGGGCAGCGCTGCCCACGAAGAAAAGCTCGCGTATGGGCAGCGGCCACATTTTCCCGGGAACCTCATGGGGGAACAGGGTATGGCAGCGGTCAGGCTTTTCAAAGTCAGATGCCATCTTGGCCAGCAGTTTATTGCTGGAAATACCGATGTTCACGGTAAAGCCAAGTTCATTCTTAATCCGCTCCCGTATCTGGCTGGCAGTGGCCAGCGGATCCCCGAAGAGGTGGATGGTTTCCGTCATGTCCAGGAATATCTCATCAATGCTGAATTTCTCATGGTCAGGTGTGTATTCCTCCAGAAGTTCCATCATGCGCCTGGAACACTTAATATAGAAGTCAAAGCGTGAGGGGACAACGGTCAGGTTGGGACACTTGCGCCTGGCCTGGGCCAGGGGCTCCCCGGTGGTGACCCCGTACTTCCTGGCCAGGGGGGATTTGGCCAGTACAATCCCGTGCCTCATGCTGGCGTCCCCGCCGACAGCAGAAGGTATGGTGCGCAGATCCAGCGCATCCGGATCATGGCTTAACCGGTAGACACACTCCCAGCTTAAAAATGCAGAGTTAACGTCAATATGAAAGATAAGCCGCTCCCTGTCCCCATGTTCCATACCTTTTCCTGATCCTCTTTTATCCTGGGCATTCCCCATTGATACCACCGTCCTTTTTGTCCTTCCGGTCCACATGTATAAAGAAACATGCCGTCCCTGTCCCCGTCTGAAAACCTGGATCAGGAAAACAGAACATATATTCCCTTCCTACATTATAGTTTAAGGTTAACCGGGCATCTTGTCAATCCGTTTCATGGCAGGCAGATACGCCCTGATTCATCATCATGGTTTTTACAGGGAACGCGTAAGGAAAAACATAAGAAAAAGCAGAAGATAAGGCAGAAGCCCGGGAAATTGTTTCCCGGGCTTGGCCTGCGAGGGTGGAGTCCTCTTGCACCGCAATGACGCCGTGTTCCTATACATCCCCGGCATAATAGCTGATGATGCTCATATAATCCGAAGGAGCCGGAATATCCAGCACCAGCTTCAGATACCCCTTGTTGTCAGAATGCTGCCTGCGCAGGTCATCCTGAATACCATACTGTCTGCCTATATCGGTCCTCCTGCCATCTGGATGGATCATATAGACAGCGCCCTCACAGGCATTTACCGTACGCAGGAATTCTTCCACGTTAATGATACCCAGCTTAATCATAACAGAACCTCCTTTTTGCCGCCTGTCATCTTTGCTAATATCATTATAGTGCAGGATTCATGCGGTTTATATATCATATCTGCCCTGTAATATCATGATTCTGCCATCTTTTCCTATACTCCATGGGAGAGCACCCGAAGTACTCCTTGAATACACTGCCAAAGTAGCTGCTGCTTCCAAGTCCGCAGGCATGACTGACCGCCGTGACTGCGTCCTGGCCCTGTGTCAACATGCGGCAGGCCTGCTGGAGCCTGTAGTTCCTCAGATATCCTAAGGGCGTGGTGTGCAGGCATTCACTAAAGGTACGGTAGCATTCACGTTCACTGATAAAAGCAGCAGAGGCAATATCCTTGACCGAAACCTTATCCCAGAAATGTTCCTGTATGTATATGATCATCAATTTCAGCTTGTCATCCGTCTTATCCTTATCCCTGCCTTCTTTTAACAGGGGGGAGGACAGGGCGAATATCCTGGCCCATATATCAGACAGGGCAGAGCGCAGCTTTATCTCATAGGCATATTCACCGGAGGATATCTGAAAGGATTTCCTGATATCCTTAAGGATGGCATCCTGCTCCTGCTGGTTTGGATCCAGGCTGATGATCCCAATATGGGATGCGGTCGTAAGGGGCAGGATAAATTTCTTTTCAATCCGGCTCCCCTGAGACCCGCCGATGAGGGAAACGTCAAAAAGATGGTTCAGCTGGATTGTATTGGCAGCCCTGTCCTTGGATTTTGTCATGTGGAGCACATTGGAATTAACCATTCCCCCGGAGCCTGCGGGAAAAATCACCTTTCCTTTGGGTATATAATATTCAACCACGCCGGACTCAACATAAAATAGTTCCACTTCCTTATGCCAGTGCCAGGGCACAAAACGTCCGGCTTTCTGGATGTCAAACTCCATATAGGAACTGATATAAGGAAAATCAGGCATGAAGTCAGGCAGTATTTCTTCTTTGCTTCCTTCCCGGTATTCAATACAGCAGAAATTTTTCAGCACAGCCAGTCCCTCCTATTCATGAAGCTATTATATCACACCACAGAATAAATCACACTGCCTGTGAATACGATAAAATAAAGGCAAAGAGGCGGCAAATCATGAAGCAATGGATATTTACGGCTGCGTTATCGATATCCCTTGTCTGCGGGCATCTGGAGGCGGCAGGAGGGGAATATAGCATACGAAAGGAGCAGGCAGGGCAGGAGCAGGCAGTGCAGACACAGGAAGTACAGGGCCGGGCAGTGCAGACACAGGAAGTGCAGGGCCGGGCAGTGCAGGCGCAGGAAGTGCAGAGCCGGGCAGTGCAGGTACAGGAAGTGCAGAGCCGGGTAGTGCAGGTACAGGAAGCGCAGGGCCGGGCAGTGCAGGCACAGGAAGTGCAGGGCCGGGCAGTGCAGGTACAGGAAGCGCAGAACCGGGCAGTGCAGAACCGGGCAGTGCAGACACAGGAAGTGCAGGGCCGGGCAGTGCAGACACAGGCAGTGCAGGTACAGGAAGCGCAGAGCCGGGCAGTGCAGGTACAGGCAGTACAGAGCCGGGCAGGCCAGACACAGTCAGTGCAGGCGCAGTCAGGCCAGGCGCAGGCCAGCCAGACGGAAAATGCGGATTTCCTGAAACTGTACGCCCAGTCAGCTGTCCTGATGGACGGGAGCAGCGGCCGCATCCTGTATGGAAAAGGACAGGATATCATACGTCCCATGGCCAGCACCACAAAAATCATGACCTGCATCCTGGCGCTGGAGCTTGGTAACCTGGACGATAAGGTGACGGCTTCCTCCTATGCCGCGTCCCAGCCCAAGGTCCATCTGGGTGTGCGCTCCGGGGAAGAATACAGGCTGGAGGACCTGCTGTACGCCCTGATGCTGGAGTCCTATAATGACGCGGCTGTGATGATTGCTGAAAACATCGGGGGGAGCGTGGAGGACTTTGCCGCCCTTATGAACCAAAAGGCAGAGGAACTGGGATGCAGGGACACCTATTTCATCACGCCCAATGGACTGGACGGGGTAAAGAAGGACAAAGACGGCGTGGAACACATCCATTCCACCACAGCCGCCGACCTGGCGGCCATCATGCGTTACTGCGTCATGGAATCCCCAAAAAAGGAGGAGTTCCTGAGTATTACCAGGACCCAGAACCACAGCTTTACGGACAGCAGCGGCAGACGTTCCTACAGCTGTTTCAACCACAATGCGTTCCTGAATATGATGGAGGGCGTGCTGTCAGGCAAGACAGGGTTTACGGGCGGGGCTGGATATTCCTATGTGGGCGCCATGGAAAATGACGGAAGGACCTATGTCATCGCGCTGTTAGGATGCGGCTGGCCGCCGCACAAGACATATAAATGGGCGGACGCCAGGAAGCTGTATACATATGGGCTGGAGCATTTCCGGTTAAAAGACGTGTTCCGGGAGGAAGTCCTGCCGGATATTCCGGTCACAGGGGGATTGTGCTGGGAAGAGGAGGGAACATGCCAGGAATCCACAGGCGCAAGCCTTCACCTGAAGGAGGAGGAGATGCACCTGCCCCTGCTGCTGGGGGAGGATGAAGAGGTGCAGGTGACAAAGAAAATACCTGCCGTGCTCCAGGCCCCTGTAAGGGAAGGACAGAAGATTGGGACCATTGATTACAGTCTGAATGGAACTGTCATCAGGCAGTATCCTGTCTATGCTGACAGAGGGGTGGATAAGATGACATTTTCCAGGGTTGTTTGGCATATACTGGGGATTTTCATGGATTTTGGAAAGACTTACCACATTATTTAATCTTTTCTTACGAATCTTTGTATTATGTGAAGTTTCCTGCGTTTTTGTTGACATATGAAGCCTTTTGCCATTATAATAGGATTAATGTCATAAAATAGAAATTCATGATTTTATTGGTTATGAATGAAAATACAGGAGATATATACATAATGAAGGCAAAGAAATTAAAAAGGGGTCTGGCCCTTATGCTTGGGGTGATGATGGCAGCAAATCTTCCGGCATCCGTGGCCACGCCTTTTACAATGCTTAATTCCTATGCATATACAGGGTCCGCCACGGTAAAAGCCACATCACTGAATGTCCGCAGCGGCGCAGGCACCGGATATTCCTCCGTGGGAAGGCTGGCAGCAGGCGCTGCCATTACTGTTATTGGGGAGCAGCGGGGGACGGATGGCAATACATGGTATCAGATTCAATACACGGGAACCAACGGGGCGGTGAACACGGGGTATGTGTCATCCGTTTATGTGCGGCTCCCTGTTTCTTACACGACAGATTCTAATTTCGAGGCATATCTGAATTCCCAGGGATTTCCGGAGAGTTATAAGAACGGGCTCAGACAGCTGCACCAGCAGTACCCGAACTGGGTGTTTAAAGCCAAGAATACGGGACTGGACTGGAATACGGTCATTGAGAACGAGTCGGTGCTCAGCCGTAACCTGGTATCCTCCGGCAGCGTTTCCTCCTGGAAGTCGGTTGCGGACGGCGCTTATAACTGGGATAACAGCACATGGACCGGTCTGGACGGAAGCAACTGGGTGGCGGCTTCACCGGACATCATCCGGTATTATATGGACCCGAGGAATTTCCTGGATGAGACCTATGTGTTCCAGTTCCTTGCGCATGAATATAACCAAAGCACCCAGACCAGGGAGGGCCTTAACAGTATGGTAAACGGCACCTTCCTTTCCGGCAGCACCAACTCCACCGGGACAGGGGGAAGCGATTTCTCCGGCGGCCCGGGAGGCACGGGCGGTCCTGGTTCATCCGGCGGCCCGGGTAGCAGTTCCGGTTCCTCGGGCAGCTCATCAAGCGGCCCGGGAAGGGCAGGCACGTATGATGACAGCCAGCATGGTCCGGGAGTTTCTGGTTCCCCGAACACCAGCCAGCCGTCTTCGGACACCAGCCAGCCGTCTTCAGGCAGCAGCCAGCCATCCTCCGGCGGAGGCCAGGTCAGCCTGGAAGCGCCTCACGCATCCATCACGCCAAAAGAGCGCCGGTTTGTGGCTTCTAATGTAAGCCTGGTGGCGCCTGGACAGGATAATTCCTCTTCAGCGAATGGTCCGGTGGCAGTGGATGGCACGGGTTCCTCTGGCGATAGTCCGTCATCCGGCAACAGCCCGTCATCCGGCAGCCCTTCCGGATCCGGTCCGTCGGTGGGCACATCCCCCTCTGGCGGTACGCCATCCGGTACATCCCCGTCAGGGGCGTCATCCGGCGAGGCATCGCCCTATATTGACATTATCATGAATGCGGCATCCCAGTCAGGGGTCAGCCCATACGTGCTGGCCGCCATGATCTTACAGGAGCAGGGAAATAACGGCACCAGTCCCCTTATATCCGGCAATTATTCAGGATATGAAGGCTACTATAACTTTTTCAATGTGGAAGCATACCAGTCTGGTTCCATGTCGGCCATTGAGATGGGCCTGCGCTATGCATCCCAGTCCGGCACCTATGGACGTCCCTGGAATACCGTGGAGAAATCCATCCGCGGCGGCGCCCAGAATTACGGGGATAATTACGTGAAAGCCGGCCAGAATACATTCTATCTTAAGAAATTTAACGTACAGGGAAGCAATCCCTATAAGCACCAGTATATGAGCAATATACAGGGAGCTGCTTCAGAGGCAGCCAGACTGGCCCAGGCATATACGTCGGATATGAAGAATGTGGCCCTGGAATTCCACATCCCGGTGTTCAACAATATGCCGGAGCAGGCATGTGTGGCCCCCACCGGGGACGGAAGCCCCAATAACAAGCTTTCCGGGCTTGGGGTGGATGGATTTGGCCTGACGCCTTCCTTTAGCAGGGATACCCATGAGTATAACCTGATTGTGGATTCCTCCGTGGGCAGCCTTATGGTCAATGCCACGGCAGCTGATTCAAGCGCCAGGGTAACTGGGGCGGGAAGCATTTCCCTGCAGAATGCCAGCACGGATGTCATCATAACGGTAACTGCACAGAACGGTAATGTCCGGACCTACACCATCCATGTGGTGAAGCAGGACGGAGGGCCGACTTCCGGAAGCACGGGAAGCCCGGTGACACCGGGCGGTGGTTCAGGTTCCGGCAGTCCGGGAAGCCCCGGCGGCCCAGGCAGCTCAGGAGGACCGGGCGGTTCAGGAGGACCCGGCGGTTCCGGTCCGGCCGACAGCGGCAGCACTCCGGGCGGAAGCAATGTAACGATTGTACAGGTGCAGTCCTGATAAGAAATACATGATAATCTGAAAGTAGGAATAAATGATGATAAGACGAATGAGACAAGGGATTGCAGTCCTGATTATGGCATGCATGATTGCAGTCATGATGCCGGCCCATATGCTGACCGCATTTGCAGCCAATGCCAAAATAACATTTTCTGACCCTTCCGCCACCGTGGGAAGCCAGGTCAAGGTCAATATGAAGATAACCAGCAGCAGTAATCTTGCCAATGCAGATGTGATGCTGGCCTATGATTCAAGCGCGCTGGAATTTGTCAGCGGTACCAATGCGGACGGAGGCGCGGGTGCGGTCCGCGTCCACGGCGATGCGGGAACGCCCGGCACGGGGACGCTTGCATTTACCTTGCAGTTTAATGCCCTGACCGCCGGAACCAGTAAGATTACGGTGACCAGCCAGGAGATTTATGATTCCAGCTCCCAGCTGGTGACAGTGGAGCATGAGGGAAGTTCAACGGTAACCGTAGGCGCTCTTCAGACAGCATCCAAGGATGCCACCTTAAAGAGCCTTAAGGTTTCACCGGGCGAACTGACCCCGGCCTTTTCACCGGATGTGGATACCTATGCGGTGACCGTGGGGACGGATGTGGACAAACTGATTGTCTATGCAGATACTACAGACGGGAATGCCCAGAATGTAGTGGTTGGCAATGACGGGCTGCAGATGGGTGAGAACCGTGTTACCTGTAAGGTTACGGCCCAGGACGGCGAGACCACGAAGGAATATGTCATTGTGGTAACCAAGGCAGAGGGCGGCGCCAGCGCTGCGTCCGGAGATGCTTCGGCAGCCGAGGTGAAGATGGAGATTTCCAAGCGGGTCATCACCATATTACAGCCGGATGCATCGGTTGAGGTTCCCATCGGATTCAAACCTACTACCATTAACATTGACGGCCACAAGGTACAGGGCTGGGTATGGGGTGCTTCTGAGAAGCCTGAATACTGTGTTGTTTACGGTATGAATGAAGCTGGTGAGAAGAATTTCTACCGCTATGATATGAAGGACAACGAGCGGACCATCCAGAGGTATTTTGCGGATCCGGCTGCAAGCGACACGGTGAGCACGGACGTATTCAATAACCTGGCTGACCAGTACGACAGCATACGCGATGACTTCAACCTGTTTAAGATACTGCTGGCAGTCACGGTTGCCATTGCACTTG
Organism: Enterocloster sp. OA13; assembly: GCF_022440595.1. Taxonomy (NCBI): domain Bacteria; kingdom Bacillati; phylum Bacillota; class Clostridia; order Lachnospirales; family Lachnospiraceae; genus Enterocloster; species Enterocloster sp. OA13. The sequence goes on from NZ_JAKNTF010000001.1 coordinate 1,699,117, forward strand.
TGCTTTTAATCATCCTGCTTGTGGTTGTGATGAATAAGAAGGGCAGGGATGGAGGAACGGGTGGTGACGGCACCACAGGTTCAAGAGGCAGCAGGGCCAAAGCCGCCGCCAGGAAAAAGGACCAGCTTCCGTCTGAGGACAGCGAAGGGTATCAGGATTATGAAGATGACGGATACGGTGATGCCTTTGATGACCAGGAGGATGCAGACGGTTATGAGGATGATCCTGCTTACGATGACAGCCCCGCCAGCAAGTACCAGATGGATTATGAGGATGGGTACGCGGACGAAGACGGTTATGAGGACACGGATGACTACGTGGATGAAGACGGTTATGAGGATGCGGATGGACACGGGGATGCAGACCGCTATGAGGAGGCAGCCAGGCCGTCTGGCAGGCCGTCCCAGCCATTAAGGCCAGTGGAACCGCCTAAAGCGGTGCAGCCTCCAAAGGCAGTACAGCCTCCCAAATCAGTTGCTCCGCCAAGATCCTCCCAGCCGGCCCGCCCGGGCCAGCAGCCGGTAAGGCCGGCATCCGGCCAGCCCCAGCCAGCCCCGGCAGTACAGCGCCAGACCCCGGCAGCCCAGCCGGCCAGGCCAGGCCAGACATCTGAGCCGGTAAAGGCCCAGGTGGATGGGAATGATGATTTTGAGATATTCGATTTATAGTAAGGGAAACATATACAGATAAGGGATACAGCGTTCCGTGGCAGGCGGGGCGCTGTATTTTTTGTGGATTTTAGCACCTTTTTGGCTTAATGATAAATTTTTATTATCAAACCATTACAATATATAATTAGGCATACCATTTTGGATTTGTTATAATAATAACATAGGTTTAAAAATAGATTATATAATAAAGATGGATAACCAGTAAAGGAGGAGGCATTTCATGGGATATAAGGTTGGATTTAAGGATGCCGACAGGATTTTTGGGCAGCTTCAGGACGAGTATGAGATCTGGGCACCCAAGCGGTTTGTGGGAAAAGGAAGATATTCAGACACAGACCTGATTAAGTATGCCCAGGTGGCAAGTGCAGAGGAGATTGAGTACAAGGAGAAATCAGACTTTCCGGCAAAGGAAGTCTTAAGCCCCATAACCCAGTCCCTGTTTTATTTTACCGAGGATGAATTCATTGAGAGCAAGGCCGGCTCAAAGAAGCTCCTGATATTCATGCGTCCCTGTGACATCCATGCCCAGCATCACCAGGAAAAGATATACCTTCAGAACGGTGGTTTTGAGGATATGTATTATAAGAGGATGAATGAACGGGTCAAGATCGTCATGATGGAATGTCAGGAAGGCTGGGACACCTGTTTCTGTGTCAGCATGGGCACCAACAAGGCAGAGGATTATTCCATGGCAGTCCGTTTCGGTGAGGACGGCCTTTCCTTCCAGGTAAAGGATGAAAGCTTCGCCCCGTATTTTGAAGGCATGGAGGATGATGATTTCACGCCCGCCTTTGTGGAGGAAAATGAACTCAAGGTAACGGTGCCGGAGATTCCTGACAAGGAAATCCTTACAAAGCTGAAAGACCATCCCATGTGGAGACAGTACGACAAACGGTGTATCTCATGCGGAGCCTGTACCGTTGCATGCAGCACCTGTACCTGCTTTACCACCACCGACATCATATACAATGAGAATGCCAACGTAGGCGAGAGGAAGAGGACATCCGCCTCCTGCCAGGTAAAGGACTTTACCGATATGGCAGGCGGGATGAGCTTCAGGAACCGGGCCGGGGACAGGATGCGTTACAAGGTGCTCCACAAGTTCCACGACTACAAGGCGCGGTTTAAGGATTACCATATGTGTGTTGGATGCGGCCGCTGCATCGACCGTTGTCCTGAGTACATATCCATCGTGGCTACGGTGAACAAGATGGCGGATGCCATTGAAGAAATAAAAGCAGGGGAAAATGGACAGGAGAGGGGATAAGCCATGAAGAATATTGTAAAGCCTGTGGCATGTAAGATATTGGAAGTTAAGCGTGAAAGCCTTCACGAGTATACATACAGGGTAGAGACAGATATAAAGCCGGAACACGGACAGTTCCTTCAGCTTTCCATACCAAAGATTGGGGAAGCTCCCATCTCAGTCAGTTCCTTTGGGGACGGATACATGGATTTCACCATCCGCTCCGTGGGCAAGGTGACAGATGAGATTTTTGAAAAACAGGCAGGGGATACCCTGTTCTTACGCGGCGCTTACGGCAAGGGCTGGCCCGTTGACCAGTTTAAGGATAAGCACATGGTGGTGATTACAGGAGGGACCGGACTGGCGCCTGTAAAGAGCATGCTGAACAAGTTTTATGATGAGCCTGATTTCACAAAAAGCGTGCATCTGATCAGCGGCTTTAAAAATGAGGAGGGAATCATCTTCAAAGGTGATTTAGAGCGCTGGAAAGAGCGTTTCGACACCATCTATGCCCTGGACAAAGACCATAAGGACGGGTGGGAGACAGGATTCGTGACAGAATTCGTATCAAGGATTCCCTTTGGTGATTTTGGGGACGATTATGCGGTTGTGGTGGTAGGTCCGCCTCCAATGATGAAGTTCACAGGTTTCGAGGTCCTGAAGCAGGGCGTGCCTGAGGAGAAGATATGGATGTCCTTTGAGCGCAAGATGTCCTGCGCAGTGGGCAAATGCGGCCACTGCCGTATTGATGAGGTTTACGTCTGTCTGGACGGACCTGTATTCAATTATACACAGGCCAAATATCTGGTTGATTAAGAGAGGGGTGGCAAAGAATGAATCATGATATAGATATCAAAAAGGTAAGGATTAACTGCTTCAGGCAGTCCAAGGTGGCTGGGGAGTTCATGCTTCAGATGCGTGTACCCGGAGCCATGATAGAGGCAAAGCACCTGTCCATGGTGCAGGAAATCTGTGAGCGTTTCGGAAACGGGACCTTCCATATGGGCACCAGGCAGACCCTGGATGTACCGGGAATCAAGTATGAGAATATCGAAGAGGTAAATAAATTCATCAAGGGCTACATCAAAGAGGTTGATGTGGAGATGTGCGACGTGGATATGGAGGTCAATGACTACGGATACCCAACCATCGGCGCCCGCAATATCATGTCCTGTATCGGCAATGCCCACTGTATCAAGGGCAACATCAATACATACGAACTGGCAAGGAAGATTGAGAAAATCATTTTCCCCTCCCATTACCATATCAAGGTTGCGGTGGCAGGATGCCCCAATGACTGTGTAAAAGCCAACTTCAACGATTTTGGCATCATGGGCATCAACAAGCAGGATTATGATATTGACCGCTGCATCGGCTGCGGTTCCTGTGTGGAGGCCTGCCAACATCACGCCACCGGCGTGCTGAGCCTGAACAAGAACGGGAAGATTGACAAGGATGCCTGCTGCTGCGTGGGCTGCGGCGAATGTTCCTTAATCTGTCCCACCGGCGCATGGACCAGGGGAAGCAAGAAGCTTTACCGTGTAACCCTGGGCGGCCGTACCGGCAAGCAGAACCCAAGGGCAGGAAAACTGTTCTTAAACTGGGTGACAGAGGACGTGGTCCTTGGGGTATTCTCCAACTGGCAGAAGTTCTCTGCGTGGGTCCTTGATTATAAGCCGGAATATCTCCATGGCGGACACCTGATTGACAGGGCCGGGTACAAGGAGTTTGCAAAGCATATCTTTGAAGGCGTGGAGTTCAACCCGGAGGCCAAGGTGGCTGACAATATTTTCTGGGCTGAGAATGAGCAGAGGGGCAACATGCATGTGATGCCGCTGTCAGAGCATAAACATGCGGGACCTCAGGAGAAATAATAAGTAAGACGCGCGGATGTGTGCGGATGAGGCAGGAATCAGGAAGAAAAGATATGGGAGCCGGGCGGTTAAGCCCGGCTCCCGTGTTCATGCCATGACGTGTTGTCAAACTGTTTATTCACCGTTCAGTTTATGGTTTAACTTCTCATAAACCTCATGAATCTCATCCCCCTGCCGCATCAGTTCCTCCACATCCGGTTTCTCAATGTCATGTATCAGCACGTTCCTGGTCCTTCTGAGGGCGCCTATTTTGTTGGACAGGTCCTTGTCCAGGATGTCCATGCGCTTTAAGGTGTTGATATTGAAGGCACTGTAGGACTTGGGCGTGTTCCGGCCGGTGGCGCGGTTGAGAAGGTTCTCAAGTGGGACCCACTGGCCGAAGAAGTAGTTGACGGCCTGGCGGGTCTCCGGGTCGGAGACATCATCGCTGCTCCTTAATTCCTGGTAAACATGGTACCGCTTCTCGTTGCCGGTGATGATCTGGTCGATGATCTGCTGGGAAATGTTCCTGCGGTCTTTTTCAAATTTGACGGATTTCAGTATAGGCTCAATGTCCTTTACCTTGAAAAATTTTAAGCGGCTGAGAAGCTTGAACAGCAGTTCAATATTGCCCATACGCAGTTCAATGTCCTCTTCCTTAAAATGATTGCTCAGGTAATTGTACAGGTAGGAGGCCAGGTCGTACTGGCTGGTAAATGTGGTCTCCTTGTTCTTTATCCTCTCATTGCCCGCGCTCTGCAGCCGTTCAAGGGCAATCTCCCCGGTCAGCACCAGACCGTTAAGCTCATCCAGGATGGACAGCTCCTCGTCCGACAGGGCGCCCTGGAGGGGCTTGTAGATCAGGTCGTGCTCCACCTCGGACCAGGCGTGCATGAGGACGGAGGCTACCTGGATTTCAATGCGGGCCTGGACATACTTCTTCTGGCTGGGCGATATATTCTCTTCGCTGATATGTACCCTGTAATGGTTGGCCCAATAACCGGAAAAACGTTTGTTGTAAGTGGGTGTCTTGGACTGTTCCGGGAACTGCTTTTTCTCCATGACAGTAAAAAGGTCGCTGATAAGGGCGTCCGCCTTGTCGCGGTCACCAGGGAAATAGAGGGATACGCGGACACCTGCCAGGTCAAACATGTCATCGTATATCTCGCGCATGTTTTTGTAGGGGGTCTCCCTCTCGGCGTTCCGGTGGAAGGTCTTGTATTTCAGCCTTCCCGGGTTCTTGGCCCTGGAAGTGACAATGGCACGGATACCGGCAGACTGCAGTGCTGTCTCCAGCTGTTTCGCAGCCAGGCGCCCGGCATTTTCATAAAATGTGTATTTCTTCCTGTAATTTTCTATAAACTGGTTTACTAAATCCATGGTGGGCACCTCCCTCTTGAAACAGTATATCTTAAGGAGCAGAAGAATTCAAATACTTTCCAGTATTTTGAAATGGAAATTTCCGGCGGGGATTCCATTGTCCGGATGGGATGGGCGTAAATCCGTTTTCACATAAGTTGAGGAAAGGAATTCTCAAACATGTCCGAGTATGGTACAATTGTTACGGAGATAAGAAGGATGAAAGAGAGAGGGAACATGAAGCTGACAGAACTCAAATGCACTGCCTGTAACGGCAGCCTGAAACTGGATGAGAACAATCCCCATATAGCTGTCTGCGAGTATTGCAGGACACGCTATGTGCTGGAGGATGAAGGGGAAGGGAACGTACGGCTGGCCGGTGAACCGGCAAAGATGAATCATACCACCATCCGGCCGGAGCTTTCTAAAAAAGCCACTGGGTGGGAAGCCTACGGATGGAAGCGTGTTGCGTCCGCTCTGGCTGTATTGTTCCTGCTTGTGGTGGTGATATCCGGCCTGGCCGTAAATAAAGTCCGGAATGGGAAACATGCCCCGGCTTCCGGCAATCCGCCGTCTGCCACCAGGTATGCATGGAAAGGAACAGGCCGGGATCCTGAGGTGACGGCAGGAGCGGACGGGAAGGAAGCGCAAAAGGAAGAGCTGACAGGCATATTCGGGGATATGGCAGCCACTGCTTTTGGTAAGGCGGCAGATCTGCTCAGCGATGAGGAACTGGCCCGTTTCCGGTGGATTGAATATAAATATTCCGGCGACCATATCATGGTGGGATACAGCTTTGATGATCCCATGGAAAAGCCGGAGGCAGCCCTTACATGGCTGGAATTTGACAGGGACAGCGCAAAAATCAACAGTAAGGTCCTGTCCCGGTTTACCGGGCTTAAGTCCCTGAGCGCGGCAGGCTATCTGTCGGCAGGGGATATAATGGGGCTGGACCTGAAACGGCTCAGCTGCTACGGCAAGTCCCCGGGGGAGGTGGCTGCTTTGTTTGAGGACCCGGGACAGTTAAAGGAGCTTCGCATCAGCGCAGGACTTGAAAGCCTGGATGGGCTGGGCGCGCTGACGGGCGTGGAGAAACTGGCCCTCAAAGGCTCCGACCTGACGGATATCAAGCCTCTGGCCGCCATGAAGGGCGTCAAGTCCCTGACCCTTGAATACTGCAATGAATTAAAGGATTTTTCCGTGCTTTCCGTGATGGACTGGCTGGAAGAGCTGTCCATTGAATCAGAGGGGGTCAGGGATGCAGGTTTTGTGAAGGATATGCCAAAGCTTACGTCATTTTCACTGTCCAGGGCCAAGATACTGGATCTTGACAGCCTGAAGGGCAATACAGGCCTGACCTCCCTTTCCATTACAAGGTGCAGCGAGGTAAAGGACCTGAGCGCGGTATCCGGACTTACCGGGCTTGAGGAACTGTCCCTGGAGGTGCCTTACAACTGTGCCCAGCCGGACCTTTCCGGCCTCACCGGTCTGCGCCGCCTTAAGGTGAACGGCATGGACACGGTTTCCTACCTGTCAGGGATGGGAGGGCTTGAGAAACTGGAACTGGAATGGGTGGATATTGATTCCACGGCGCCCTTTGCAGGGCTTGCAAACCTGAAGGAATTAACCTGTTCCCGCATCCCGGATGAGACAAAGTGGGATTTTGTGGCCAGGATACCATCCCTGGAAGTGCTGAACCTCAATGGAATAAGGACCTATAAGGATATATCAGGCCTGTTCGGCATGCCCGCCCTGCGGGAACTGTATCTGAACGGGGTGGAGTGTGAACTGTATTTTTCAAAGATATCCCCCAATGAACACTTGGAGGTCCTTGAGATGGACGGGGTGAAGCTGTATGAGAATGTGAAGATCAGCGGCGGGGGAGGGATTGTATACGTGGATTACGATAAGGTGGACCTGAATGATAATACAGGTTTTTTGACCGCGTTCCCGGGAATCAGAAGGCTGAGCCTGGCAGATAACATGCTGACGGACATAAGCTTTGCAGCCTCCCTTCCCAATCTGGAGTATCTTGACATAAGTGATAATTATGTGACGGATATCAAACCGTTGGAGGGACTGGGCAGGCTTGGGACCCTTGACTGTTCCGGCAATCCGGTGGGGAACGTCCGTGTTTTAAGCGATGACGTGACAATACTCCAGTGAGTAAGTGTACACTAAATAATACAGTGACATTTGGGGTAAAATGTAGTATACTTCTAAACGAAATGAAACATTGACCATCATTTAACGAAAGGATGACTGAATATGTACTGTGTAAAGCGCATTAAAGACGACCTGTTCTGGGTTGGCGGGACAGACCGCAGGCTGGCATTATTTGAAAATGCCTTCCCTATTCCCCGCGGCATTTCCTACAATGCCTACCTGCTTGTAGATGAAAAGACCGTGTTATTTGATACCGTGGACCGTGCCATTAAGGAACAGTTTTTTGAAAACATAGAGGCTATATTAAAGGGACGCACCCTGGATTACGTGGTAGTGAACCACATGGAGCCGGACCACTGCGCCACCCTGGGAGAGATTGTACGCAGATATCCTGAGGTAAAGGTGGTCTGCAACCCCAAGACCGTTCCAATCATCAAGCAGTTTTATAACTTTGATATTGATTCCAGGGCCATGATTGTGAAGGAGAATGATACATTCTGCACCGGAAGGCATACATTTACCTTCATCATGGCTCCCATGGTACACTGGCCGGAGGTCATGGTCACATATGATACCACGGACAAGACCCTGTTTTCAGCAGATGCCTTCGGCACCTTCGGCGCCATGAACGGCAACCTGTTTGCGGATGAGGTTAATTTTGAGCGTGACTGGCTGGATGACGCCAGAAGATATTATACCAATATCGTGGGCAAGTACGGTCCTTCCGTGCAGACCCTGCTTAAGAAGGCGTCCGCCCTTGAAATCCATACCCTCTGCCCGCTCCACGGTCCTGTGTGGAGGAAGGACATTGACTGGTATGTGGACAAGTACCTGACCTGGAGCAGCTATGAGCCGGAAGAAAAGGCGGTCATGATTGCATATGGTTCCATCTACGGCAACACGGAGAATGCGGCCAACATACTGGCAGGGATGCTGGCTGACAGGGGCGTGAGGAATATTGCGATGTACGATGTTTCCTCCACCCATCCGTCCACCATGATATCCGAGGCATTCAGGTGCAGCCACCTGGTGATTGCGTCCGTTACCTATAACGGAGGGATTTTCAGCAACATGGAACATTTCCTCATGGACCTTAAGGCACATAACCTGCAGAACAGGACCGTTGCAATCATGGAGAACGGCTCATGGGGCGTGCTGTCAGGAAAGCAGATGAGGGAAATCATCGGCTCCATGAAGAACATGACAATCCTGGACGAGACAGTAACCGTAAAGTCCGCACTGAAGGAGGACCAGCTGGCCATTCTGGAGGGCATGGCGGACGCCATTGTCAGAACCATGAACCAGCAGTAGGATGGTAAGGATGTAAGAACGGTAAGGACGCAGGAACGGTAACGACGCAAAAACGGGGAGAGGGGACGGATCATGATCAGGAGAAAAGATGAAGCTGAAGTAAAAGTCATGCATGAAGTACAGAAGGGGAACGGGGATGTGGTTTTCCACACATTCATGACAAAAGACGAGGCTTACGGCGCGGGAAGGACCTTCGCAAGGGTGGAGTTCCTTCCGGGCACATCCATCGGGGTGCATGGGCACCACGGGGAATTTGAAGGTTATTATGTGCTGAAGGGACAGGCCCTTGTGACTGACAATGGGACTGAATCCATACTGAATCCGGGGGATTACCACATGTGTAAGGACGGGGACAGCCATGGCATTGCATGCTATGGGGAGGAGCCCATGGAAATCATTGCGCTGATCATCAATGTCCCGGCGCGGTCTTAGGATGGCCCCGGACTATAAAAGATGACAGATGGAAAAGAACCGGCGGCAGGCCAATTGCATCCGCTGGTTCCTTTTTTGGCACCAGAATACATTACAGTACATTAAAAATATGAATTACAATGAATATCTGGTTGTGTTTTTTTAGATAACGTAGTAAAATAATTAGGAAATTACAGGAAATCAGAGGGCTGGCCCCGCAGGAGTTCCGTAATATAGCGGACAGCAGGAAGGATGGCCCTGGCTTCGCTTTCGCTGCAGTTGTGCAGCTCCCAGAAAAGCTGCTGCTTGGCGTCGCCTATGGCATCGGAGCCAGGATAGAATATCCTGTCTGCCGGAATCCTGAGCGCGGTAATCAAAGGATAGAGAACCTCAAATTTGGGATTCCCGCGGAAGTTTTCAATATTAATAATGGTACGGACATCAATTCCCAGTTTTTCAGCCAGTGACGCCTGGGACAGCCCCTGTTCTTCACGGGCTTTGCGGATGACCGTACCTAATGTTTTAACGTAATCATGCATTGTGATTCACCTCAATACTAGTGTACACTACAGTTTACATATTATGAATTACTATGCGATACATATATTTTATGAATCCAGATACACTGATATACAACATGGGAAGCAGATAAAGGAAAGGGGGATGCAGGTTCATGGATGGGAATGCAGGTAATGGAAAATCCGGCGTCCGCATTGTAATGGATGCAAAGCGGGAGAAAGAATGCGCGGGCTCCCTTTCCGGGATTTTTGATGAACTTATGGAATTCAGCATGGAAACAGGGCGGTGCAGGGGAGTCTTTTATACGGAAGGGGGATGCCGCCTTTCGGTGAACCAATCCCTTGAGGACTTCCGGACATTTGCCTGGGAGAACATCCACCCTGAGGAGTGCAGGGATTTTCTTGGGATATTTAACAGGGAACATATGAGGAAGATCATGGAGGAGGGTAAACCGCTGCGCCATGAATTCCGGTGCCGGGATACCGGAAGGAATTACATATGGCTCAGGATACTCCTGATACCGGAATCAGGCAGAGGTGACACTGTGCTCTGCTATGTGTCGGACCTGGGGGATAAGGATGGGGAAAACTATCTGTTAAGGCAGATTGTGGAACGGTACGTGTATAGGAACTGCGATTATCTCATATGTCTGGATGCGGATAAGGATTCCTATACCATGTTTAAAAGGAATGAAGGCTCTGCCCTGCTTCCTCAGGAATCCTCGGGCAGTTACAGCCAGATGGTCCAGACATGTATCAAGGGTTATGTGGTGCCTGAGGACAGGGAGATGGTCGACAGGGAGATGGAAATCCAGCATGTCCTTTCCGTACTGGACGCGGAAGGCGAGCACATCATAACATATGGCGTAAAAGACCCGGAAAAAGGTTATCTGCGCAAGCGGTTCCAATATGTGTATTATGACAGGCCGGGCAGGATCGTGTTCCTTATGCGCAGCGACATCACGGAGGAATACCAGGAACAGTTGAGACAAAAGGAACGGTTAAAGGATGCGCTTAAGAATGCCAGGGTGGACTCCCTTACCGGGCTTTACAACCGGCAGGCCATATGCAGGGAAATAAGCCGTTTCCTGGAATCCCCCGCCTGCTCGCGCGCAGTCCTGCTGTTCATGGATCTGGATGATTTTAAGAACATTAATGATACCATGGGACACAGAAGCGGGGACTATGCCCTGCGCTGCGTGGCTGACCTGTTCCGCCATACCCTGCGCGCCACGGATATGGTCGGCAGGGTTGGCGGGGATGAGTTCGTTGCGCTCCTTACCGGGATTTCCGCGGAAAAGGGAGGCGTGGAATGCGCGAAACGGCTCTGTGAGGCGGTCAGCAGCATGGAAGACCCCAACATGGGTGGGCTTAAGCTTTCATGCAGCATAGGCGGCGCCGTATGTCCTAAGGACGGCAATGATTACGACACCCTGTTCGTAAAGGCGGATACGGCTGCTTATGAGGCAAAACGGCAGGGAAAGAACCGGTACGTGTTTTATACCCCGGGTCTGGAGCTGAAGAACGGTTACTGCTCCAGTTCAATGTCATAGGTTTTCATCCAGTAGTTAATCTGCAGGATATAGGCCATCATCTGGGGACCTGCCATCAGCTGTCCATACCATGGCTTGCCGTAATCGCCCGGGTTTAACAGGAACTGTTCCAGTTTCTTCCTGTCTAGGAACTGCATCACAGGCGCATGGCTGTCGCCCATCATTTCGCGGACACGTCCGGCCAGAAGCTTTTCATAAGAAGTATCATAGGTTTTGGGATAAGGGGACTTGCGCCTGAAGAGTATATCTTCGGGCAGGAGTCCTTTTGCTGACTGGCGGAGCAGGTTCTTGACCACACCGTCCCTGGTCTTCATATCCCAGGGCACGTTCCAGACATACTCCATGATCTTGTGGTCCGCAAAGGGGACCCTGGCTTCCAGGCCGGAGTACATGCTGGTGCGGTCCATGCGGTTTAACAGGGTCTGCATGAACCAGCGCAGGTTCAGCCAGGCGATTTCGCGGCGCCTTGCCTCCACCGGCGTATCCTCGGCCAGCCTTGGTGTCTCGGCTACCGAACGCTCATAGGTATTCCTGACATAGCTGTCCATATCCAGGTATTCCATGAAGCTGTCATTGAGCAGCACCTTCCTGGCCCCCAGATCCATGGTCCATGGAAATGTATGCGCCTCAAAGCACTCCTTTTTGTGGAACCAGGGATAGCCGCCGAAAATCTCATCCGCACACTCGCCGGTAAGGGCCACCTTGTTGTGTTCCTTTACCATGGAGCAGAACTGGAGCATGGAGGAGTCAATATCCCCCATGGCCGGCATGTCATGGGCCAGCACGGAATCATACAGGCGGTCTGCCTGGGTCAGGTTGTCACATTCCAGATAGTGGTGGTCCGAATCCAGGAACCGTACCATACGGTCCACAAAGGGGCGGTCCTGGGAGGGCTGGAAGGAGTTGGCCTTGAAGAATCTGTCATTGTCCACAAAGTCAAAGGAAAATGTGGTGAGACGTTTCCCTTGTTTCCTTAATTCTGAGGCGCAGATGGCAGACACCAGGCTGGAGTCCACGCCTCCGGAGAGGAAGGTACAGATGGGCACATCGGAGACCATCTGCCTGCGCACGGCGTCCTGGACCAGGAAGGATGTCTTTTCAATGGTTTTTTCATAGCTGTCCTCATGTGGACGGCTTTCCAGTTTCCAGTAACTTTTAAGCCTTAAGCCCTCTGCCGAGCACATAAGGAAATGTCCAGGCAGCAGTTCCTCCATATCCTTAAACACACCGCAGCCATAGGTCCTGGCAGGTCCGATGGAGAAAATCTCGTTCAGCCCTTTTTTATCCAGGACCGGGCGGACCCCGGGATAGGCAAGGATCCCCTTGGGTTCGGAGGCAAAGATGATTTCCTCTCCCCTGACCATATAGAATAGGGGTTTGACGCCTGCCCTGTCACGGAACAGGCACAGACGGTTCCTGGCAGTGTCCAGGATGGCAATGGCAAATATGCCGTTGAGCCGTTTCACGAAGTCCGGCCCGTATTCCATATAGCCGGCCAGTATGACCTCGGTGTCGCTGGAGGTCTGGAATACAAGGCCGCGTCCCAGCAGCTCCTGGCGCAGCTCCCCGGTATTGTAGAGTTCGCCGTTGTAGACAATGGCAAATGTCTGGCCGGACCCGGATTTTACCATGGGCTGGTGGCCTCCGGCCAGGTCGATGATGGACAGGCGGGCGTGGGACAGCCCGCCGTGTTCGCTTAAAAACAGGCCGGAGTCATCCGGCCCCCTGTGTTTCTGGCACTGCGCCATGGATGTAAGGATTTCCCTGCAATGTTCCTTTTCTTTGAGGTAATGGTCATGGGGGTTATAAAAACCGGCAATTCCGCACATAGTTCGTTCCTCCTGTCATGGATTGATGCGGCGTCCCTAAATCAGGAAACAGGCCGCGATATAGGTACAGACAAAGCCCAGGCATACCGGAACCAGGTTCTTCCTGGCCAGTTCCACCGGGCTTACATTACAGATGGCAGCCACCGGGATAAGACCCCAGGGCACAATGGTCCCCCCGCCCACGAAGATGGCGGCAATCTGGCCAAGGGCAGCCATCACGGGCACGGAGGCGCCGGTGGCAAAGCCAAAGGTGCGGGCCAGGGAACCGGTCAGGGGAAGGCCGGAGAAACCGGAGCCGTCAAGGCCGGTCAGGCTGCCCACCACCATCTGGATAAAGGCCGCCATATATTTGTTCAAAGGCGCGTTCTGGGCCAGCCACATGGCCCAGTCATTCATGATTCCATGGGAAAAGCCTGTTCCCATGATGGAGGTGATGCCTTCGCCGCCCAAAAAGAAGAAGGCGCCGATGATGATGACCGGGGCAAATATCTTAATGGCAAAAAGGAAACCGTCCGTCACATAGCTGGTCACCTTTTCAAGGGAGTCCTTCCCAAAGCCAAGGAAGGCGCCAAGGCACATGAGGATAAGGGCTGTTCCGGACACCATGCTGGTGGCATCCCCGCCCTTTAAGTCAAATACCAGCATCAGCACAATCACGCCCACGAATGCCAGCGGGGTGAGGATGGCCATGAGAAGTGCCATGTTCCCGCCCTTGGGAGTATCTGCTTCCCCGGTCTGGATGGTCAGGCGCAGTCCGCGTCCTTCCATTTCATCCCTGTTTAACAGATATGCGCTGCCCACCGTGACAATGCCCATGACCCAGAAGACGGGCCATGCCTGATGGAGGATGCCGGTGGTGGTGATTCCGGCCGCCCCGGCGGAAACAGCGGGCGCGCCCTGGATGACAAAGTCATAGCTTAAGGCGAAGCCGTGGCCGAACAGGTTCATGGCCATGGCCGCGGCCAGGGGATTCAGGCCGGCCTTGACGGCAAAGGGGAGCATGATGGCCCCGACCAGCGCAACCGAGGGGCTGGGCCACAGGAAAAGGGAAAATAAAAACATGGTAAGCCCCAGTATCCACCAGGTGACGGAAGGCGTCTTCATGATTTTTGACATGGGGACCATCATCAGGTAATCGCTGCCCAGGTCCTTGAGGCATTTGGAAAGTGCGGTCACCATTGCTATGGTGGCCAGTACCTCCATGAATTCCTTACCAGCGTAGAGGATGGCGTTAAACACGGTCATGATGGCGCCTGTAAAGGATTTTAAGCCAATGAGGCCCAGGATGAAAAGAAAAGCAATGCAGACAGCCGGCGTGTCCCGTCTCATGACCATGACAGCCAGGATGACGATGACGCCGATGAGATAAGCATAGTGCAGGGGAGTCAGCACTATGGTGGATTCAATCATAACAGTCACTCCTGTATCTAAGAATATAATCTATAGTATGAGAAAATCCGTGCCCCGGTGAAATAATCCTGTTTTTGGGGGTTGATTTTATGGTCAGGGGCTGGTATGCTTAATAAGGATTAAAATAAATGATGAAAGGAAGTGAACCTAAGTGGAAGGTCGAAGTCGTAAGATGGAAGCAGACAATTATCATAAGCGTATGGTAGTGGGAGCTGCCGGTGTGGCTGTGTTTTATCAGGCATGCCCCGGGACGGCTTTGGTTCCGCTTTGCTTTCACTGCCGTTAACCGTCTATATAGAGATACGTTTATGATGATAGCCATGGATTACGGGAACGCCCGGTCACGGGGACTTTTTGTAATTATGGCTATTTTGTGTGCTGCTTTCATGATAGTACCATTCATGAAAGGAATAAGATGCAGGAGAATTTTGATTTAAAACAGCTGATGGAGCTGCTGGACACAAGGCAGCTCCGCAGGCTCAAGGAGATTTTGACGGAGATGAATGAGGTGGATATCGCCTCCTTCATCGAGGAACTGGATTCAGAGCGGACCGTGGTGGTATTCCGCATGCTGTCCAAGGAGGTTGCAAGCGATGTGTTCGCCAACCTTCCGGTGGAAAAGCAGGAGCATATCATTAACAGCATTACGGACTACGAGCTGAGCGCCATTGTCAACGACCTGTTTGTGGATGACGCGGTCGACATGCTGGAGGAACTGCCTGCCAATGTGGTGAAGCGTGTGCTTAAGAACTCCACAAGCGACACAAGGAAGCTGATTAACCAGTTCCTTAAGTACCCGGAGAACAGCGCCGGGAGCATCATGACAGCCGAGTACGTGGGACTCAAGAAGACCATGACCGTGGAGCAGGCATTTGCCTATATCCGTAAGAACGGGGTGGATAAGGAGACCATATATACCTGCTATGTGATGGATGCAAAGCGGACATTGGAAGGCGTGGTCACGGTCAAGGACCTGCTGATGAACCCATATGATGAGGTCATAGGCAGCATCATGGATACCCATGTGATCAAGGCGGTGACCACGGATGACCAGGAGGAGGTGGCGGAAAGCTTCCGCAAGTACGACCTTTTAAGCCTGCCCGTGGTGGACCATGAGGACCGTCTGGTTGGAATCGTCACGGTGGACGACGTGGTGGATGTCATGGAACAGGAGGCCACGGAGGATTTTGAGAAGATGGCAGCCATGCTTCCAAGTGAAAAGCCATACCTGAAGACAGGGGTGTTCTCACTTGCAAAGAACAGGCTGGCCTGGCTTTTAATCCTCATGGTCAGCAGCATGATAACAGGCAGTATCCTGGCTAAATACGAGGCGGCCTTTGCAGTGATTCCCCTGCTGGTGACCTTTATCCCCATGCTGACGGATACGGGCGGCAATGCAGGCAGCCAGAGCAGCACCATGATTATCCGCGGCATGGCCGTGGGTGAGATAGAGGCAGGGGATATCCTCCGGGTACTGTGGAAGGAACTGCGGGTTGGCATCATTGTGGGAATCCTTCTGGGGCTGGTGAATTATGTGCAGTTACTCATCCGTTTCCCGGGACAGGAGATGCTGTGCCTGACCGTGGTGCTAAGTCTTCTGGCCACAGTGGTGATTGCCAAGACCATTGGCTGCACATTGCCCATCATTGCCCAGATCCTCCATCTGGACCCGGCAATCATGGCCGCGCCCCTGATTACCACCATCGTGGATGCGGTGAGCCTGGTGGTCTATTTCCAGCTTGCCTGCAGCCTGCTGAGTATTTAGGGCCCTGGACCCGCCCCCCCCGGTGCCGGCAGTATGGTTTCCAGCCGGATGGAGCATTAGTATAGCACTGTTATTTACGCAATGCTGTACAAGTATGACAGGAGATTGGATACCATGCTGTTCAACAAGCGATTTTCATTAAAAACCGTATATTACAGAAGCTTTTTCCTTCTGATTGTCATCCCCATCCTGCTGGTGGGCGTGGTCACCCTGGGCATCATCCGGTATATGATGGAGAAATCAGCCATTGCCAACATCCAGAACGCACAGGCCAGCATAGAGACCAGCCTTTCAGAGTCTGTCCGGGACATATCCCTTCAGCTGTCCCATCTGGTCTTTGTGAATAACGGGGAAATCATGGGACTGGTATCGGGCATGGATACGGATGACAAGGAACAGCGCTATGATTTCAGCAGCCGTCTGGATGAGATGTTCCGTGTCTCCATGGTCCCTTCCCAGGACACGGTGTCTGCCATGTTCTACCTGAAAAGCGGGAACACGGTATATCTGAAAGACGAGGTAATCCTTTCCAGGGAGGAGATTGGCCGGGAGAACTGGTACCTTCAGGCCCTGGAACATAAAAATGTGGTCAGCGTGGGCGCTTTTGACACGGCCAGGCAGACCATTACATATTCGCGTCTTAAAAAAGGGGAGTTTGTGCTGGCGGCAGCCCTTGCTCCTGATTATCAGGCGGACCGCTCCGGGAAACTGGAGATGGTCAGCCTGTTTTCCGTTACCCATGTGGGTGAGGTCATCCGCAGATACAACAGGGATGAACAGCTGGGCACCACCTTTATCCTGGACAGGGAAGGGAGGCTCCTCTTTGCAGGGGACAGGAGCCAGGAGGCAGAACGCCTTATGAAGGGGCTGCCGTCCACGCAGGCGGGCATTTACAGGACCCCGGTGGATGCCCAGGGCACGGGCCATGTTATGAATTATACGGCGGTTGTCTCCTCAGTGGAAGAGAATGGGTGGAAGGTGGTGTCCATGGTCAGCACATCCCGTCTGACCGCTGCCTATAACCGGGTCATGGGAATCTCCCTCCTGGTCATCAGCCTTCTGCTCCTGCTGTTCTATCTTTTTTCCAGGTATTTCCTGGGAGAAATCATCACACCCCTTCACTCGGTGATGGAAGGGATGAAGGAGATGGAGGAGGGGAACCTGACCGTCCATGTGGAGCCGGCGGGCCAGAACGAAATCAGGACCATGATCCACTCCTTTAACCGGATGGTCCGGGAACTTAAGGCATCCATAGAGGAAAATGAACGGGTGCAGCAGAAGAAGCACCGGGCGGAGGTCAATGCGCTCCAGTCCCAGATCAACCCGCATTTTCTTGTGAATACCCTGAATTCCATCCGTTTCATGGCCCAGGTGTCCAGGTTCGAGGGCATCCGCAGGATGGCGGAGGCTTTAATCAAGATCCTTTCCTGCTCCTTCAGGGGCAGCATCAGTTTCTATACGGTAAGGGAAGAACTGGATGTGCTGGACAGTTACATCTATCTGATGAAAATCCGTTATTCCGACGGCTTTGAGGTGGAGTACCACATTGACCAGGGATGCCTGGATTATAAGATGCCCAGGCTGATCCTCCAGCCGATTGTGGAAAATTCCATTGTCCATGGCCTGGCGGAAAAGGAGGATGACATCGGCCATCTGAAAATCAGCCTGAAAGAGGAGGTGGAATCCCTTCTCTTCACGGTGGAGGATGACGGGCGGGGCATGACACAGGAGGAAATAGAGGCACTCCTTCATCCAAAGGAGAGGGAGGAGGATGACAATACCAGCATCGGGATTGAGAATGTGCTGGGGCGTCTGAAGCTGAACTTCGGAGAACGTGGCCAGGTCTGGATGGAGAGCCGGATTGGACGGTATACCAGGACATTCCTGCGTATTCCAAAGCTTTGAGAATTGTTGGACAGGGGGAGGAACGGGATGAAACGTGTCCTGATTGTGGATGATGAAAGTATTGTCAGGGTGGCGCTGCGTTCCCTGGCTGATTGGGAGAAATACGGATTTACGGTCGTGAGGGATTGTATGGGCGGCCTTCAGGCCGTGGAATACATGAAGGAAAACCCGGTGGAGCTGCTGATAACGGATATGAAGATGCCGGGAATGGATGGGCTTAAGCTTATCAGTTATTTAAAGGACATGGGACTTCTGCCCGTTACGGTGGTGCTTTCCGGTTACAATGAATTTGAACTGGTCCGGGAGGCATTCCGGCTGGGGGTTTATGACTATATGCTGAAGGGGGATTTAAACCAGCGGGTGCTGGAGGAACTGCTGGATAAGGTGAACCGCCAGTATTTTAAAGGCCAGGATTCGGGATGTCCAGACATGGCTTTAGGGGACATGGACCCCATGGATATGGGGCTTGCGGCAATCAACCTTCCCAAGGATGGCAGGTATGGGATCATCCTTTTTGAAGTGGTGGACTTCAAACGCCAGTCCATGCGCTTTGCCGACAATGTGGAGGAGGAGATGTCAAGACCCATGCTGGACCTGGCCAGGCAGATTCCAAGGTTGGCTGCAAAGGGAGGTATCATTAAGGTATATCCGTCCCAGTTCCTGATGTATTACAGGGTGACGGACCCGGTCCAGTATCCCACCGGTATTATTTCCCTTGTGCGCCAGATACAGAAGGTATGGAGGGACTACATGAACCTGGAAACCCAGGCCTCCATCAGTGATATCGTGGATTACAGGGACATCGGACAGGCCCTTGACCAGGATATCCGGCTTCTTAAGTGGAGCGCCCTGGCAGGGGAGTACGGCATGTGCGCTGCCTGGGACTTTGAGGGATATCTGTCCGTCATGGAGGAAAAAAAGCAGGGCTGCCAGGCATTCATGACAGCCCTGTTCTCCGGGGACAAGGTGGTTTCCGCACAGGAAAAAGACAGGCTTTTATCCACAATCAATACCATGGACATGCAGTCAGCCACACAGGAGTGCCTCCACATCCTCTGTCAGCTGGCGGATCAGTTCCATGTATATGAAAATGAATTTTCAACCCTGCTTCCTGAACGGGTCAATTACTTTGAGAAGATAAGCCGCCTGACCCAGGTAAAGGAGCTGGAGTTGTGGATGAATAATTATTTCCGCTGGGTATCGGATTATCTGGAGAACTGCCGTGAGGACCGGCAGGAGGATGTGATACCAAGGGCCCGCCATTTTATTGCGGACAACTATGCCAGCCCGGAGATGACACTTAAAAGCACGGCCGATTATGTGGGGCTGAATGAAAAATACTTCAGTACCAGATTCACCAAAGAGACAGGCATGACCTTCAGCACCTACCTGACCAGCGTGCGCCTGGAAAAGGCAAAGCGCCTGATGGAATCCACGGACCTTAAGATGTATGAGATCAGCGACCGGGTGGGATATCATAATGTGGAGCATTTTAACCGGATGTTCAAAAAGACGTATGGAATCAGCCCACGGGATTATAAACGGGGCAGGACCTGACGAAACATCAAGAAATCAAACCATTTTTCATGGATAACAGCCTCTTAAACTGGTAAAATGTGGATAGAATCAAAGGAAAACAGGAAAGGGAGGTTTTATTATGAGAAAGAGATTACTGGCGTTTACCATGTGTGCGGCACTGGCAGCAGGGTCCCTGTACGGGTGTGCCCCGGAGGATGGGGCAGGTACGGCACAGACAACCAAGGCAGGAACACAGGCCCAGCCATCCGATGGGACCCAGGCAGAGGCAGGCGCCACGGAGGCAGCCAAGGCAGAGGTGAATGAGGAACTGAGCGGCGACCTGGTTTTTGCTATCTGGGATAATAACCTGATGGATTACATTGACGCCAATGACATGGAGGCCAGGTTCCAGGAAAGCTACCCTAATGCCAGCATTGAGGTGGAGAAGATTAAGGATGACTCTGAATACTGGAATGCCATGAAGATGCGCGCAAGCGCTAACCAGCTGCCGGATGTGATGTTTAATAAGGCATTTACCCTGTCCCGCTTTAAGGATTACCTGACAGACCTTTCTGATCTGGAAGCAACGAAGAATAATGAACTGGCGGCAGGATATGCCCTGGATGGAAAAGTCCTTGGCGTGCCCATGACAGCTGGTTATGAATATGTATACTACTGGAAGGATATGTTTGAGGAAGCCGGTGTCAAGGTGCCTACTACCTGGGAACAGTTAAAGGAGGTTTCAAAGACGCTTCAGGACTACTACGGCAAGGACAACCCGGACTTCATGGCCATTGCCCTGGGCGCAAAGGAAGAGTGGCCGGATTATCCGTTCATGGAATTCATGCCTGCCCTGGAAAACGGCAATGGGCAGAACTGGAATGACATGGCGGGGACAGACGCGCCATTTGCGGACGGCACTGATATTTCCAAGGCATACCACAAGGTAAATGACCTGTTTACCTCCGGCGTGTTCGGAAAAGACCCGCTGGGGCTTGGCAGCGACCAGGCCACCTCCCTGTTTGCACAGAAACAGGCTGCCATCACCGCGTTAGGAGACTGGGGCCTTCAGAATATCCAGAACGGTACGGATGATTACTCACAGCTTGGGACCTTCTACCTTCCTGTAAGGGATTCGGAGAGCGACCCCTTCCGGGTAATCGTACAGGGCGATTCCTTCATGGGCGTTACCACCCACAGCAAGAATCCTGAACTTGCCAAGGCGTTCGTGGAATGGTTTTACAGTGACGCATGGTATCCAGGCTACATAAATTATGTGACAAGCGCTTCATCCATGACCAATTTCCCCAAAGAAAAAGACCCGATTCTGGCAGAGGCGGACAATGCGCAGCCGGATATGGAGCTGGTCATGTATGATGGAGGAGGAGATGATTTCCAGGCCATCCAGAATGAGACTGCCTTTGATTATAAGAAGCTGGGGGCAGAGATGTTTACCAAGGGATTTGACCTTGATGCAAGGCTGGATGAACTCAATACCAAGTGGGTGGCTGCAAGGCAGAAGCTGGGAATCCAGTAAGGGCAGGGATTTTCAGATATAGCTTAGCCGGGCAGGCAGGCCCTGCTACATGACAGTAACGGATGCAGCAAAAGGAACAGGAACCGAACCCTGAATCATTTTTGCTGTATCCTTTTTTATGGAGATCCATCCACTATGTGCTCATGACAAGGAGGAAAATACAATGAGTTCCCTTGAAAGGAAAAAGAGGAATTTTATCATACTGTCCCTAATCATCCCCACCCTGCTGCTGATCTGTTTCGTGGTGCTCCCGGCCTTTGATTTAATGCGGATGAGCTTTACCGACTGGGACGGAATGTCGCCTTCCAGTAAATTCATCTGGCTGGATAACTATATATCCATGTTCAGGAATGCGGACCTGTGGCAGTCCCTTAAAAACAATGCGGTTTATTTCGTGGTCCACCTGTGCATGATTCCTGTGGAGCTGGCCTTTGCGGTGCTGCTCACCTCCAGGCTCAGGGCCGCCAAGTTTTATAAGACCCTGGTGTTCATGCCTTATATCATCAACGGCGTTGCGATTTCTTACGCCTTTTCCTATTTCTTTTCACCGGTTAACGGTGCGTTTGATGCGATTTTAAAAGCGCTGCACATGGGGATGCTGTCCCAGAACTGGCTGTCCGACCCCAAAATCGTAAACTTCGTGCTGGCCTTTGTGTCCCTGTGGAGGTTCTCCGGTTACCATGTCATCCTGTTCATGGCCGCCCTTCAGTCCCTGCCCCAGGATGTGCAGGAGGCGGCAAGGGTGGACGGGGCCAATGCATGGCAGATGTTTAAGTTCATCCAGATCCCGGCCATCATGCTGATGGTTGATTTTGTACTGTTTGACAACATCAGGGGTGCGCTCCAGGTGTTCGACATCCCGTTTGTCATGACCTCGGGCGGGCCTGGCTACGCGTCCTCCACCTTTACCCTGTATACCATTGAGACGGCATTTACCTACAGTAATTTTGGCCTTGCATCAACCATGGCAGTGGCCATCATGGTCATGATCGTGGTGATTTACCTGATTCAGAACAAGATCATCCATGGCATTGTATTGAAAGGAGATAAGTGATTATGGTAAAACGTACAACAACCCAGATCCTGAAGCAGCTTATCTGCCTGGCCATGGTGGCCATTGTGCTGGCACCCATCATACTGGTGTTATTTGCCTCCTTTAAGACCAAGGCCGACATGGTAAGGATATCCCCGCTGCTCCTGCCGCCAAAGAGCCGGTTCACACTGGATAATTTCCAGAAGGTGCTGGGCAACAAATACCTTCTGGTGGGATTTAAGAACACAGGCATCATACTGGCGGTTAGTATTTTCTTCAATGTGATGTTCGGCACCATCACGGCTTTCATCATTGAACGGTTTAATTTCCGGTTTAAGGGATTCATTGTGGGACTGTTCTTTGTAGGGATGCTGATTCCCAGCTTTGTCACTGAGATTGCACGTTTTAAGGTCATACAGGGGCTCCATCTTTACAATACCTTGGGCGCCCCGATTGTGATTTATGTGGCATCCGACCTGATGCAGCTGTACATATACAGGCAGTTCATATCCACCCTGCCCGTGTCCCTGGATGAAAGCGCACTGTTGGACGGCTGCGGGTACTTTGGCCTGTTTACCAGAATCATATTCCCGCTTCTGGCGCCGGCCACGGCCACGGTGGTAATCATCAAGGCCATTAACATCATCAATGACATGTACATCCCATATCTGTATATGCCTAAGAACAAGCTGCGCACCCTGACCACCTTCCTGATGGATTATGCCAATGCCCAGAGGGGGTCCTGGCAGCAGCTGGCGGCCGGGATCATCATTGTCATGCTGCCAACCATATGCATATACTTATTTTTCCAAAGATATATCCTTGCAGGCATTGCGGCCGGGGCGGTTAAGGAGTAAAATTGCATGAAAGAATGGCGCGCAGTGCATGTGGCAGACATTTCTTAATACATGGCGGACAGGGAGGAAAGGGCCTATGGGTCAGGATGGGACAAGAAAGAGGATGGAAGAGGGAAGGCTGTATTATCCGGGAGATACGCAGATCTTGAAAGAGCAGGAACAGTATATGGAACTGCTCTATGATTACAATGCCACCAGACCGGGTGAGGGGGAAAAGCGCAGGATCCTCCTGGAGAAAATGCTGGGTTCTGTGGGGCAGGACTGTTACATTGAACCGCCCCTGCACTGTAACTGGGGAGGAAAGCATGTGTTCATGGGGGATTTTGTCTATGCGAATTTTAACCTGACCCTGGTGGATGACGCTGAAATCCACATCGGGCCGCACTGCATGTTCGGACCGAATGTGACAATTGCCACGGCCGGACATCCTGTGGAGCCGGGGCTTCGCAGGCAGGCAATCCAGTATAACATTCCGGTGCGTATCGGGGAGAACGTGTGGGTCGGGGCAGGGGCAGTCATCCTGCCAGGAGTGACCATTGGGGACAATTCAGTCATCGGAGCGGGAAGCGTTGTAACCAGGGACATCCCAGCCAATGTGGTGGCTGTGGGGAACCCCTGCCGGGTCCTCAGGGAAATCGGGGAGCGGGACAGGAAGTTTTATTATAAAGAGCGGGAGATTGATATCTGATTGGAACCAGGAGGATTTGGAATGAAACATAGGAAAGCAGATATTGGATGGCTGGAGGATCCCCAGGTATTCCAGGTGAACCGGTTGGATGCACATTCAGACCATGGATTCTACGAAACAGAGGCACAGGCGGAGGCTGGGGAAAGCCCGCTCATCCAGAGCCTGGACGGGGAATGGGGATTTGCCTGGAGCAGGCGGCCGGATGACCGGCCCGCCGGATTTTTTGATGAAGGGTTTGATGACAGCGGCTGGGATACCATAGAGGTACCGGGGCACATGGAACTGCAGGGCTATGACAGGATCCACTACATCAATACCATGTATCCATGGGAAGGCCATGTAGAGATGCGCCCGCCCCATATTGACTGGGACCATGACCCGGTGGGAAGCTATGTAAAGGAGTTTGACCTGGAGGAGGGGTTAAGGGGAAAGCGTGTGTGCATCTCCTTCCAGGGCGTGGAACAGGCGTTTTATGTATGGCTGAACGGACAGTTTGTGGGCTATGGGGAAGACTCGTTCACGCCTTCGGATTTTGACCTGACCCCGATGATACGGGAGACAGGGAACCGCCTCTGTGTGGAGGTGTATAAGCGCAGCTCGGCGGCCTGGCTGGAGGACCAGGATTTCTTCCGGTTCTCCGGCATTTTCCGGAGTGTGTACCTGTATGCGAAACCCATGTTCCATGTGGAGGATGTATGGGTACGGGCAGGTCTTAAGGAGGATTACAGGACCGGTACATTTGCCCTGGGCATCAGGGTCTCTTCTGCTGAAGATGGCGGAGGGGGACAGGAAACCAGATGGATTGACAGCCTGGATGGAAGCGGTGTCACGGCTGAGTGGAGGCTGTGCGGACAGGACGGAACTGTGGCCGTGTCAGGCAGGACTGGCGGGGATGATGCAGGTCCGGACAGTATGAAGGATGGCAGGTATCTGATGCTGGCGGAGGAGGAAATCCCCGGCGTCCGGACATGGTCATCCAAAGACCCATATATGTACCAGCTATATATAAGCCTTAAGTGGGATAGTGGGGAGGTTATCGAGGTGGTCCCTCTGAAAACCGGGTTCCGCCGTTTTGAAATCAAGGATAAAATCATGCTCATCAACGGTGAACGCATCATGATTAATGGCGTGAACCGCCATGAGTGGAACCCAAAAAGGGGACGTGCCGTCACACAGGAGGATATGCGCCGTGATATCGAAATCCTGAAGCGCAACAACATCAATGCGGTTCGCACCTGCCACTACCCCAACCAAAGCCTTTGGTACAGTCTCTGCGATCAAAACGGCATCTATGTCATGGATGAGGCAAACCTGGAAAGCCACGGTTCCTGGCAGAAAATGGGAAAAAGTGAACCCTCCTGGAATGTTCCGGGCAGCCTGCCGGAGTGGGAGGCCTGTGTGGTGGACCGGGCAGCGTCCATGCTGGAGCGGGACAAGAACCATCCCAGCATCCTGTGGTGGTCCTGCGGAAATGAATCCTATGCAGGAACCTGTATCCTGGCCATGAGCCGGTATTTCCACGAAAAGGACCCGTCCAGGGCGGTTCATTATGAAGGGGTGTACTGGAACCGGAAGTTTAATGAAATCAGCGATGTGGAGAGCCGTATGTATGCGCCTCCCAAAGAGGTACGGGCATACCTGGAGGACAATCCCCAGAAACCGTATCTTCTGTGCGAGTACATGCACGACATGGGCAATTCCATTGGCGGCATGGAGAGCTATATCCGGCTGGCGGATGAATTCCCCATGTATCAGGGCGGGTTCATCTGGGATTATATTGACCAGGCCATCTACAGGAAGGATGTAGATGGAACGGAAGTCCTGGGATATGGCGGGGACTTTGGGGACAGACCCACGGATTACGCCTTCAGCGGAAACGGGATTGTTTTTGCGGACAGAAGGGAAAAGCCTGCCATGCAGGAGGTACGCTACTGGTACAGCACAAAAGAAGAGCGGGAACGGTTTGACCGGGAGGGCCGGGACGCAGAGGCGGGGGATGGCGGAAGGCCGGGTGGCAGTACAGAGCCAGGTGTTGAAGGAAGGCCGGGGAGCAGTACAGAGGCAGGAGTTGGTGGAAGGCCGGAAGGCAATATAGAGCCAGGTGTTGAAGGAAGGCCGGTAATAGTTGCAGGGGAAGGAACCGGTGAGGTGACGAAAAGTAGCATAGGGACAGGGCATAAGCGTCTTACCGTCATTCACGGGGATGTTACACTGGGAGTAAAGGGTGACGGGTTTCATGTGATTTTCTCCTACTCGGAGCATGGCATGGTGTCACTGGTGTATGATGGCCTGGAGTGGGTTTACCGTCCTGCAATGCCTGCCTTCTGGAGGGCATCCACGGAGAATGACAAGGGGAATGGGTTTGCTGTCAGGAGCGCTGTCTGGTGCGGCGCTGACCAGTTTATCAGATGCACGGGATGGCATGTCCAGGAAAGCCCTGACCAGGTGCGTATTACCTATGAGTACGCTGCCAGCACGGTACCGGCGGCCCAGGTGAGCGTCAGCTATACCGTTGACGCTGCCGGGACAATCCGGGTGCACTGCCATTATCACGGGCAGGATGGACTGCCCCAGCTGCCGTTATTCGGCCTGCGCTTTTCCGTACCCTTTGTGGCGGGGAATGTACAGTGGAAAGGGCGCCGGGGAGAGACTTACCCTGACAGGAAAAAGGGCGGTGCATGGGGGATATGGGAAAGCCAGGTTGAAAAACCGGATTATCTGGTGCCGCAGGAATATGGCTGCCATGTGGATACACAGTGGTTGCGGCTTCAAGCGCCTGAGGACGGCCTTAAACGCTGTCTTGAGATAGCCATGGAAGACAAGCCCTTTCATTTTTCCGCAATCCCCTATACTCCTCATGTACTGGAAAATGCCCTTCACAGGGAAGAACTTCCGGTACCGCGCAGGACCGTGGTATCGGTGCTGGGCGCCATGCGGGGCGTGGGAGGGATTGACAGCTGGGGGTCGGATGTGGAGGAGGAATACCACGTTCCGTCGGATGAGGATATCGAATTTGGGTTTGTGATACGGGGGACGGTATCAGGGATTGTTTAAGATTTCAGTCCCATCTAAGTACGTCCCTGGTAATAAAGATTTTATAGTATTTACGGATGCAGGCAATCCTGGTACGGATAGTACTCCGCCCAGGATTGCCTTTTTTTAAATCATCATGTTTTTTGTAGATGGACGTTGATTGAGCTGGCCGGAATCTATCTGTGGGAGAAGGTATGCCGGGAAGTGAAGGGGCATGGACACCCCGGCAAGGGGTACCTCTGGCATTCATTAGATTAACCGTGACATCTCCAGGGGAGATATTATTCCCTGTTTCACCATCCTGACCATTAGACTATAGTTAATTATGCAGCTGTCTGTAAATCCCGTCTTCATCCATATCAGGATGCTCTTTAACCGCATTATAAATCCGGCTGATTACGGTTAGGTCCTCTTCAAGGACTTCGGCTGTTTCTTCCGGTGATAATCCCTTTTTGGATTTTTTCATGACCAGGGAAATCAGTTTAATCATTTCCCCCTTTTTAAGTCCGTCTTCCATAAGCATCTGTCCAAGTAGCGTCATACCCATCATCTCCTTTACCTTTTCCAAATCTGTTTTATTCAGGAACTTAATTGCCAATGCGTAAAGCACGGCTTCCATATGCCGGATATCATCTTTATCCGCATCAACCTGTGCCATGCGCAGGATATCCATTCCCCGGCAGATGCGTCCGCATATATCCATGTTGCCGGACATAAGAGGCGCCAGGAGCAGGGGGAACAGGTCGCTTCTGGTGAGGCGTCCTCCCTGTTCCATCTTCATTTCCAGGTCATTGAAGACACGGTCTGCATCATCATCCTTAATCCGGACCAATTCTATCCGGTATACGTTAATCCCACAATTTAAGCTTGTTTTAGGATTCCTGACATCGGCACTGCAAAGGACAGTGGTGATGACCTGGCGGCCGGATGTCAGGCTTAAGAATGCCTCGTATTCCCGGAAACGTCTTAAATCCTTTTCAGTAATCGGGTCGCTTTCAAATTCCAAATGCCGTAATACCCCGTCATCCATTATGAAATTAAAATCCTCCTCCATCCTGCGTACATCCAGATGGACCTGTTCCGTGGGGGCGATTGCAGTCATGCGGCCCTTAACCCCAAGGTAGGGGAGCAGTTCCTGTCCAAAGAACATGGCTGCTGTTTTCAGGACCTTGTCCTCAATCTGGCTGGGGGCGTTTAAGACATCCCGTGGTTTGTAAGATACGTTGCTTTGTTCCATACAGCCTCCTTTACCGGTAGGCCATAGGTAAGCTACTCCTATTATAACTTCTTTTGAAATGCCGGACAATACCCTTATTAACTAAGAGTCGTTTTTACCGTTGGTGAATTAAAATGAATATGTAGATTGTGATTTTCTAAACTCTGGAATTTATAAAGTAAGATAAACTGAAACTTACTATCAGAATCATAAAAGATGAAATGATATGTTATTTGGAATAGCTTCCTGATGTGCCTGTTCATGTCCGGCTATTAAAGTATAAACCGGGTCAGGGGAAATTATCAAGATATCTGTGAGAAAAGGAATGCTGGGAAGTGAAAAATTCACGGAAAGCCCGGCAAACCATACTCTTTGGCATCCTGTGCATTGATATAAATATTCTCTGGATGGGCCTTATTTCCCCGTCGCCACCCTGACCGTCAGCCTATGGTTAATTATACAACTGTCTGTAAATCCCATCCTCATCCATATCCGGATATTCCTTAACCGCATGATAAATCCGGCTGATGACCATCGGTTCCTCTTCAAGTATTTCTGCTGTTTCTTCTGGGGATAATCCCTTTTTAGCTTTTTTCATGACCTGGGAAATCAGCTTAATCATTTCTCCCTTTTTGAGCCCTTTCTTAATCCCATCTTCCATAAGCATCTGTCCAAGTAGTGTCATACCCATCATCTCCTTTACCTTTGCCAAATCTGTTTTATTCAGGAACTTAATTGCCAATGCGTAGAGCACGGCTTCCATATGCCGGATATCATCTTTATCCGCATCAACCTGTGCCAAGCGCAGGATATCCATTCCCCGGCAGATGCGTCCGCATATATCCATGTTACCGGACATAAGCGGCGCCAGCAGCAGGGGGAACAGGTCGCTTCTGGTGAGGCGTCCTCCCTGCCCCATCTTCATTTCCAGGTCATTGAATACACGGTCTGCATCATCATCCTTAATCCGGACCAATTCTATCCGGTATACGTTAATCCCACAATTTAAGCTTGTTTTAGGATTCCTGACATCGGCGCTGCAAAGGACAGTGGTGATGACCTGGCGGCCGGATGTCAGGCTTAAGAATGCCTCGTATTCCCGGAAACGTCTTAAATCCTTTTCAGTAATCGGGTCGCTTTCAAATTCCAGATGCCGTAATACCCCATCCTCCATGATGAAATTAAAATCCTCCTCCATCCTGCGCACATCCAGGTGGACCTGTTCCGTGGGGGCGATTGCAGTCATGTGACCTTTGATTCCGAGATAAGGGAGCAGTTCCTGCCCGAAGAACATGGCTGCTGTTTTCAGTACTTTGTCCTCAATCTGGCTGGGGGCGTCTAAGACATCCCGGGGTTTGTAAGATACGTTGCTTTGTTCCATACAGCCTCCTTTACCGGTAGGCCATAGGTAAGCTACTCCTATTATAACTTCTTTTGAAATGCCGGACAATACCCTTATTCAATAAGGGCAGCTTCATACCGTTGATAATTAAGATGGATATTGAATGTTTTGCTTTTTGGGAAAATATAGTTGGAAATAATTTGAAACTTACTATCAGAATGATTGGATCATAATGAGATATGTGTAATTGGAATAGCCTCCTGATAAGCCTGCTGATGTCCGGATGAATAGAGTATAGCGCCATTAAGATGCCAAAACAAGATACTTTTGAAATATAAATTAAAAACCTATAAATTAAAAACCAAAAAAATTCCTCTAAAAAAAATTCCTTTAAATCATTTCCTTCCACCCAATGAACTTTTACCTTGCCGTAGGTCATGTTTGAGAATCCATTTCCAATATCCAGTCCTAATATCCAGTCCTAATATCCAATCCCAGAATCCATTCCCGCTATCCAATCTAAGGAATCCACCCAAGGTGCCCTGTTAGGGCAACGCAGGATATACAGCTGACATAAAGCAATTTTCAAACATGCCTTAAATCTTCAAACATGCAAAAAAGGATAGATACATTGTAAAAATGCACAAAATCCCCCTCCGGTTTTCGTGAGGTTTTAACGAAATGGAATGGATGATGAAAATAATGATTTACAAAGTACAGTATTGGTGATACATTTTAAATAACTTGTAAAACAAGTTTACACACATATACAAAAAGTATTATAACAAGTATAAAAACGGAGGGGAAGTAAATGAAGAAAACAATGAAAAAATTAGCAGCATTCATGGCAGCAGCCAGTGTGGCGGGCACCGCAATCATGGGATGCGGTTCTGCATCCGCAGGCAGCGCAGGACAGAAGGCAGGACAGTCAGGACAGGAATCAGGAACAGCAGGAGAGGCGGCAGGGGAAACAGCAGAAGGCGCGGTCCATGTGGGAATCATTTTCACGGAAGCAGGGCTTGGGGGGAATTCCTTCAACGACCTGGCCCTGGAAGGCGTGAAGAAGGCGGCCAAGGATTTTGGGATTACATATGATGAGGTGGAGCCAAAGTCCGTGTCGGATGAGGAAATCATCCAGGACGAGATGGCATCCTCCGGTGACTATGATTTAATCATCTGTGTTGGCGCGGAACAGGTGGACGCCCTTACCAACGTGGCAGCCACTTACCCGGAACAGCGTTTTGCGCTTCTGGACGCTGATTCCGACCTGTCCAATGTGGCGTCCTATTCCTGTAAGGAGCAGGAGGGCGCGTTCCTGGCAGGCGCCCTGGCAGCCTTGGCCAAGCAGGAAGCCATTGACAGTAAGCTGGGGGACGGCAGGACCATCGGTTTCATCGGCGGCGTGGACAATCCCCTTATCAACCGGTTTGCAGCAGGCTATCAGGCCGGAGCCAGGTACATAGAGCCGGAGATGAATGTGCTGATTGACTATGCAGGCGGTTTTAATGATCCCACCACGGCCAAGACCATTGCCAATACCTTTGTGGAAAAAGGTGCTGATGTGATTTTCCACGCCGCAGGGGCCTCCGGCATGGGCATGTTCCAGGCAGCAGAGGAAAAGGGCTTTGTGGCCATTGGCGTGAACCTGAACCAGAACAGCATTGCACCGGACTATATCATGGCAAGCATGCTTAAAAAGCTGGATTCCTGCGCATACCATGCCATTGCCAGTGTTGTGGAGGGAACCTATACAGGGGAGAACCAGATGTTAGGCTTAAGTGACGGCGGAGTGGACGTGACCGTGGAAAACAGCAATATCAAGGTTACGGATGATATGCTGGCACAGCTGGAGGAACTGAAACAGAAAGTAATTGCAGGGGAGATAGAGATACCATCTGAACTGAACTAGGAGACAGGAGGCAGGTATGGACGCAATCAAAATGGTTGGCATTGTAAAATGTTTCGGGCCGGTACGCGCCAACGACGGCATTGACTTTACTGTTAAACACCAGGAGATCCACTGTCTTCTGGGAGAGAACGGAACCGGTAAAAGCACCCTGATGAATATCCTTTTCGGGCTGTATCATCCGGACGCAGGAGAGATCCATATTAATGGAAAAAAGGCATCCATTGCCAATCCCAATGATGCCTATGGACTGGGAATCGGCATGGTGCACCAGCATTTCATGCTGGTAAACCAGCTGACGGTCCTGGAGAACATTATCCTGGGCAAGGAATCCGGAGGTTTCTTACTGGACAGGAAAGAGAGCCGCAGACGGGTGGAGGAACTGGTGGAGCGGTTCGGCTTCCGGATTGATCTGGATGAGAAAGTGGTGAATCTCTCCGTGGGCATGAAGCAGAGGGTGGAGATACTGAAAACCCTGTACAGGGGAGCGGATATCATTATCCTGGACGAACCCACCGCCGTGCTGACACCCCAGGAGGTAGATGAATTATTTAAAATCCTGCGTCAGCTCAAGGAGAACGGCAAGACCATCGTATTCATCACCCACAAGCTTAACGAGACCATGTCCCTGTCCGACCGGATAACCGTTATCCGCAAAGGTAAAGTGGTATTCTGCTGTGACACCGCAGACACCAACGAGAAGGAACTGGCCACACAGATGGTGGGCAGGCAGGTGGAATCCGTGGTGGCGGGAAGAGGAAAGGCCGGCCCCGTGGTCCTGGAAATCAGGGATGTCCGTCTTCATGAACGGGCCGGGAATACAGTGAGCCTGACCGTGCATGCAGGGGAGATACTTGGCATTGCGGGCGTGGACGGCAACGGACAGCAGGAACTGGAGGAAATGATAGTGGGTAACCGCAAGGTGACAGAGGGAAGCATCCTTTTGAACGGGACCCCCATCCATACCATGCCTGTAAAGGACAGGAAGGCCATGGGCCTTGGCTATATACCGTCCGACCGACACAAGAATGCCATGATTTCCAGCTTTTCCATCACTGAGAATTTCCTTCTGGGTTACCAGAAAAATCCTCAGTACTGCAAAAAGGGCTTTATTGACTATGATAAGCTGAAACAGGACGCCGGGAAGCAGGTGGAGGCATTTGAGATAAAAATCGCTGGTGTGGACCAGGAAATCGGCCAGCTGTCAGGGGGTAACCAGCAGAAGGTAATCCTCGGCAGGGAAATCAGCCATGACCCAGGTCTGGTACTGGTGGCCCAGCCCGTGCGGGGACTGGACATCGGAGCCATTGAAAAGGTACATAAGACCCTGCTTGAGCTAAAGGACCAGGGCAAGGCCATCCTTCTGATATCGGCGGAACTGTCGGAAATCATGAACCTCAGCGACCGCATCGCCGTGTTTTACGAAGGGGAGGCCAGCGCCCAGTTTACCAATGGGGAATATACAAAGGAAGAAATCGGCCTGTTCATGGCAGGAAAGAAGCAGGAGGTAAATGCTCATGAAGTGGATATGTAACAAGAAGACCGCAGAGATAGGCAAATCCCTGGCAGCCATTGGGCTGGCGCTTTTAATCGGAGCCCTGTTCATCCTTCTGGCAGGGGAGTCACCCATCAGGGCCTATGCCTCCCTGATACAGGGCGCGCTGGGAACGCCCCAGTCCATTGCCAACACAATCAGTAAAAGCATTCCCCTGGCATTTACCGGCCTGGCAGTGGCCATGGGCTCCCGGTGCGGCATGTTAAACATAGGAGCAGAGGGACAGCTTCACGCCGGGGCCATGGCAAGTGTCATAACAGCCCTGACCCTTAACTTCCTTCCTGCCCCCATACTGCTGGTTGTCAGCATCCTGGCAGGAATCCTTGCGGGGATGGCGGTGGGAAGCGTGCCAGGCATTTTCAAGGCCAGGTTCAGTACCAACGAGGTAATCGTGGCCATCATGCTCAACTATATCTGTACCCTGTTCACATCCTACCTGGTCAATGGTCCCTTTAAGACAGAAGGTTCCACGGCCCAGACAGAACTGATTGCAGAGGGAATCTGGTTTGGCAAGCTGCTTCCAAGGACCCAGCTGACATATGCCCTGTTCCTGTTAATCTTCATCGCTGTGGCCATGTACATTTTCCTGTGGAAGACATCGGTGGGATACCAGCTCCGCGCCGTGGGGGCCAATCCATCTGCTGCAGGGACAGCGGGCATCCGGGTGAACCTGTTCCTTATCATGTCCATGACACTCAGCGGCGGCATTGCGGCCATGGCCGGAATTACAGAAGTATTTGGAAAATATCACAGGTTCATAGAAGGCTTCTCCCCCTCCTTCGGGTTCACGGGAATCGCGGTGGCCATACTTGGCAGGAACCACCCCGCAGGAGTGCTTCTCACGGCCCTGCTCTTTGGAATCATGGACATGGGCTCCCTGCGCATGAGCAGGGAAACCATGGTCAGCACCAACATGGTAATTGTCATACAGAGCCTGGTAATCCTGTTAGTAGCGGCCCCGGAACTGATTAAATGGGGCAGAAAGAGAGGATGACATATGGAAATGATCAATAATTTTATCGGCCTGACCCTGCAGCTGTCCGTCCCCATTGTCCTGGGCGCCCTCTGCGGCACCATAGCGGAGCGCGGGGGAATCATACTGCTGGGTGTGGAAGGAATCATGCTGGTAGGCGCATTCGCAGGGGTCCTGGGTTCCTATGTCACCGGCTCGGCCCTGGCAGGCGTGGCGCTGTCCCTGATCCTTGGGGGCCTGATTGGATGGTTTTACGCCCTGTTCTGCCTGAAATGGAAAGCACACCAGTCCGTGGTTGGCGTGGGCATCAACCTGTTTGCCAGCGGCATCACGGCAGTGATGTTAAAAGCGGTCTGGCAGACAGAGGGTATGTCTGAATCCGTGGCATCCATCCCCAACCTGACCATACCGGGACTGTCCCGGATTCCCATCATAGGCGCCCTGTTTAAGGAACAGTCCCCCTACCTCTACGCCATGTTCCTGATTGTGGCAGGGGTCTGGGTGGTATTCTATAAGACAAAATTCGGCCTCAGGTACAGGGCCATGGGCGACCAGCCCTATGCGGTCCAGACAGCCGGGGTGCCGGTAAACCGCTACCGCTACACGGCCATGATACTGGCCGGCAGCATCGCTGGCCTGGCCGGTTCCTATCTGTCCATATCCCAGAACAACCTGTTCGTGGTGGACATGACGGCGGGAAGGGGCTTCATGGGCCTGGCCGCCAATATCTTCGGCGGATGGCAGCCCCTTGGCTCCATGGGCGCGGGCATGATATTTGCCATTGCCCAGGCAGCCAGGTTCTATCTCACGGATTTATCCATTCCGTCCCAGTTCGTGCAGATGCTGCCCTATGCAGTGACCCTGATTGTGCTGCTGTTTGTGGGAAAACGGGTAAAAGGTCCGGAAGCACTTGGCAAACTGGTGGATTAGTTCTATACTAGTATACAGGAAGCGCGGCATTGTTGAACAAGATATATGCTGTGCCGGACATGTATAAGAACTGACGCCAAGGCGCACGAAAGGAGCACGGGACCTGTGAAGGATACTGTTATTAATGAAAAGAATGTAAAGATACCGCTGTATGTGGCTGCATATGAGACCATCAGCCAATGGCTGAAGGATGGGAAATACAAAGCTGGGGACAAGCTGCCGGGAGAGAACATCCTGGCGGAACAGCTGCAGGTCAGCAGGGGTACGTTACGTCAGGCCATGCTGCTCCTGCAGGAAGACGGTTTAATCATCAACCACCAGGGAAAGGGCAATATCGTCCTTTCCAACCAGGATATGAGTAAAAGCGGGCTGGAGCGGATTGGGAATCCCATCGTGGATTTCTGCAGTGAGCCGGTGGACCGGGTGGTGACCACCATCGGCTTCCAGCCAGCCACACAAAAGCACCAGCAGGTCCTTAAGCTGCGGCCCTCCAGCGTGGTGGCTGTCATTGACATCACCTACTATTCCGGGGATACGCCGGCCGGGTTTTCCATGGTGTATATGCCCCATGAGGTGTTGGACAACAGCAATGTGGATCTGGAGGACACGGATACGGTTTACCGTTATTATACGGAACTGCTGGAAACAAGCGGACTGTACAGCGATACGAAAATCCGCCTGGGACAGGCCAGGGAGCGTCTGGCCAACATATTACACATCCAGGAAGGGGAACCGCTGCTTTTGTTAGAGGAGGTGCTCTACACGGAATATGACACGCCTGTGCTGTCACAGAAGCTGTTTTTCGGGCCGGACCAGCATGAACTCAGTATCCGAAGGAAGAATGACAGGAATATAATAAAGAAATCGGAGCAGTGAGATGAAGACATTCCATAATGAAGCAAGACCAGGGCAGATAGGAAGTACTGTCCTGATGCCAGGCGACCCCCTGCGCGCAAAATATATTGCAGACACATATCTCTCAGATGTGGTGTGCTATAACCGGGTAAGGGGAATGAACGGCTATACAGGTTATTATAAAGGAAAACGGGTTTCGGTCCAGGGAAGCGGGATGGGAATCCCGTCCATGGGCATCTATGCCTATGAGCTGTACCATGAATATGACGTGGATACCATCATCCGCATCGGGACAGCCGGGGCCGTGCACAGGGACGTGGGGATAGGGGAGCTGATCCTGGCCATGGGATGCTGTACCAATTCCAATTTTGCGGGCCAGTATCATTTGCCGGGAACCTTTGCCCCAATTGCGGACTTTGGCCTGTTAGAGGCGGCGGCGGCCCAGGCCAGCAGCAGCAGCATACCCTTCCGGGTGGGCAATGTATTCAGTTCGGACGTGTTTTACGAAGACCGGAAAGGGGAAAAGGGAGAGTGGGAGAAGATGGGCATCCTTGCCCAGGAAATGGAAACCCTGTCCCTTTACTGCACAGCCGCCCGCGCCGGTAAGCGGGCCCTGGCCATGCTGACCGTGGGGAGCAGCATCCACCATGACAGGGCTTTGAGCAATGAAGAGCGGGAAAAGAACCTGGATGCAATGATCCAGTGCGCGCTGGAAATTGCCGGGTGATTGCCGGAATATAGATAAGAAAAAGACGTGGGCGGACCCATGCATTCATTCATGCATTTGTCCCCACGTCTTTTTATTTGCCGGAACATTTCCCCAGCCTCTTTTTTGTATACTTCCTGGCCTTGCATTTACAATGCCCGCACCCGGCGGCCAGACGGGTGGCCTTCTTCACTTCCTTAAAGGAACCGGCGCCGTCCGCAATCGCTTTTTTGATATCTGCCTTTGTCACTTTAAAACAAGGGCATATGTACTTATCCTTTCCCATTACAGCACCAGGGAGGGAGCGGCATAGACCCTTGCGGCCAGTTCGGAATCCAGCATATAAAGCCCCTTGGGGTCGTGGCCGAACAGGTCATAGCGTTTTAGGAGCTCACTGGCATTTTTCTCCTCCTCGCCCTGTTCTTTTACGAACCAGTCCAAAAACTGCATGGTACGGAAATCCTTAACAGAATAAGCTGCATCATAAATCACATGGATAAGCCCGGTTACATACCTTTCATGTTCTAACCCGGCCTCCAGAGGGCCTCTGAAATCCTCAAATGATTTGTCCGGCTTATCAATGGCCTCCAATGTGACACCGGCATCGTTGTTCTGCAGGTATTGGATGAACAGCATGGCATGGTCCCGTTCTTCCTGGGCCTGTACCTGATACCAGTTATGAAATCCATTCAGCTCCGCATCCTTATAATAATTTGCAAAATCCAGATACAGGTAAGCGGAGTAGAATTCTTTGTTAATCTGTGTGTTTAATAACTCAGCAACTGTTTTGTCCAGCATGTCTGTTTCCTCCTTAGGTTTCTGTTTAAACGATAAATCTGACTGCCGTGCCGTAAGCAATTACCTCTGCGGCTCCCTGCATGACAGCGGAAGACGCATAACGTATATTGACGATTGCATCGGCGCCCAGTTCCTCGGCTTCCATGACCATGCGCTTGGTAGCCAGGGCCCGCGCCTCATTCATCATTTCATTGTAGGCCTTCAGCTCGCCGCCCACAATGGTCTTGAAGCTTTGGGTAATATCCTTACCGATATTCTTGGACTGGATTGTGCTTCCCTTTACAAGGCCCAGCATCTCCAGTTCCTTTCCTGTAATATAATCAGTATTTACTAAGATCATCTTCTTCACCGCTCCTTATCTCTAATATCCTGCATACCAGGTTGTAAATGGAAACGCCGATCAATCCCATGAAGATAAGACACAGTATCAGCTTAAGCAGCAGGGGAATGGGCGCTATGGTCCAGATACAGAGGTAAAATGCAAACCACAGTACCAGCAGTACCGTTATGACGACCGGGGCAATGATTTTTTTCCAATGCATGGGCTATGCACCTCCTTTCATCTGTAAGGCGTCCAGATACAACGGTTTCATATCCATCATACTTGGTTTACCGGACTTTGGCAAGAAAAACATGGCAGTCCCCAGGACTTTTTGATGTAACTTTTTCCAGATTATAGGAAAATGTATCTGATATCACATGATGTTGGTGATATTGTTTATATTATCATAAAAAACAGATTATTTAGACAATTAAAAACAAATAAACTAATAAGAATAAAAATATATTGAAAAAGTATTGACAAAACAGCCCTGATTGAGTATACTAAAACTAACAAAAGGAACGAAATAAAAACAAGGAGGTACAGTCCACCAGAAACAGATTTATCGTTTTCCATATGATTTCATATCATATGTGAAAACAGTGAATAACAAACCTGCCTGATGAAATGTTAAATAGGAAACCAGATACAATGGAAGTATTTATTTTCGAAAACCAAGTAGGTTATCAAGGAACGTGAACATTTGAATGATATGACGAGAAAGTATCATTTAAATGAACTTGATAATGAAAGGTGAAGATAAAACAACATATGTATATGGAACACCTGGAAAACAAAGTAAGGAGAGCAGAAGAAACAAAAAGACAGGTATCGAGGAAGAGAAATCTGAATCGATACCTGTTCTTTGTGCACACTCTAGTACTCCATCCAGCCATCATGCAGGGCCGGCAAAAGGGCCGGTGCCCATGCTTCAGCCAGGCGGTCCAGTGTGAATGCGGCGTTGGCCGGGCTGGTGGAAGGACACCTGACTGCGTCGCGTCCGGTCTGTTCCCGGCAGTATTTCATGTACAGTCCATGGGCGGTGCCGCCGTTGGTGATGATTTGGCGGATGCGGGCGGCTTTCAGTATCCTGTTTAAGTCCATGGGAACCACGTTGCGGATGCTCTGGTCACTGGAACCCTTGATATCGCAGGACTCTATCACATCCCAAAGCGCAATGCCCCTCAAGAGCAGGATGCCCTTCCTGGATTCATAATCAGGGGGAAAGGGTTCTTTTAGCAGGCGCTCCATCAGCTTCCAGAACCGGTTCTGGGGATGGCCGTAGTAGAAGTCCCGCTGCCTAGACCTGACAGATGGGAAGCTGCCAAGGAT
This sequence comes from Enterocloster sp. OA13, assembly GCF_022440595.1. Lineage (NCBI taxonomy): Bacteria > Bacillati > Bacillota > Clostridia > Lachnospirales > Lachnospiraceae > Enterocloster > Enterocloster sp. OA13. The sequence goes on from NZ_JAKNTF010000001.1 coordinate 1,737,715, forward strand.
CAGTATCCGTGAGTTCCCGTCATAGACCGGTTCCAGGGTGTGGAAGACCCGGGTATATCCGGGAAGCAGTTCTGTTCCAGCAGGTTTTTCTTCACGTGAAGGTTGGATGTTCTTTTCCGTAGACATATGGTATGCTCCTTTTCGGTGTTTCTGGTCAGGCAGGTATCTGCATGATAGTATTGTACCACGATTCACGGAATTAGCAACTTTTGGAAACCCCTATTGACAATGGGGTGTGGATTTTACTATAATGATAGTAAGTATAAATAGGTTTGTTTAGTGCGATTGTTTTCGATGTGTTAGGTCTGCGCCCCGCGGCCAATAAGACAGTAAAGAACCCGGAACAGGACGGCGCGGTCAGCGTCTTTCTGTTCTGTTTTTATTTTCCATAAGAAAGAGAGGTAGCCATATGAACCAGGACCAGTTGAAACGTATGAGTGAAGGCAAGGGGTTTATTGCAGCATTGGACCAGAGCGGCGGGAGCACGCCGAAGGCCTTGAAGAACTATGGTATTAATGAGGACAGGTACAGCACGGATGAGGAGATGTTCAACCTGGTTCATGAGATGAGGACCAGGATCATTACCAGCCCTTCTTTTACATCACAGCATATCCTGGCGGCCATCCTGTTTGAGAATACCATGGAGCGCAGGATTGACGACAGGCTTACAGCCGATTACCTGTGGGAGGTAAAGGGAATCATCCCTATCCTGAAAGTGGATAAGGGGCTGGCAGAGGAGGAGGACGGGGTGCGTCCCATGAAGCCCATACCGGGCCTTGATGACCTTCTTGCCAGGGCAAAGGAACGCCATATTTTCGGTACAAAGATGCGTTCCGTGATTAAAAAAGCCAACCCGGAAGGAATTAAGAAGATCATCGGCCAGCAGTTTGAAATTGGCCTTAAGATTGCGCAGGCGGGCCTGGTTCCCATCCTGGAGCCGGAGATTGATATCTACAGCCCGGATAAGGCTGAGTGTGAGAGAACCATGAAAGAGGAGATGAAGAAACATCTGGCGGAGCTTCCCCAGGATACCAGAATCATGTTTAAGCTGTCCATTCCGGATAAACATGGTTTCTACAGCGATATCATGGAAGACCCTCATGTCATCCGGGTGGTGGCTTTGTCCGGCGGCTATTCAAGGCAGGAGGCCAATGAGCGGTTAAGCCGCAGCCCGGGCCTGATAGCAAGCTTTTCCAGGGCCTTGTCCGAGGGCCTTAATGTGGACCAGACAGCAGGTGAGTTTGACCGCATGCTGGCCCAGTCCATTAAGGAAATCTACGAGGCTTCCATTACCTGATGGCAGGGGATGTACCGGATAGGCAGAACCGGATAAACAGAACCAGATGGACGGATTCGGATAGGCAGAACCGGATAGGCAGAACCGGATAGGCAGAACCGGAAAAATAGAACCAGACGGACAGAACCGGCGGATAATCTGGCGGAATCAGCCGGAAGCAGCATATCCGGATCATAGATGTAAATGAGCGTGGGCCCCGCTGGAAACAGCGGGGCCTGTATTTGGTCCGGATGTATGTTCCTGTACCTACGAAACCCAGATTACCTGTTCATTGGTCAGTTCTGCCCTGTACCCATCATGGAAGCATACGTCATATGTAAAGCACCGGCCAAACCTTGGACCCATCTGGTAAATCAGATATGCCTCTGCTTTGTCCAGATGGAAGCTGATCCAAAATCCGGCTTCAGGATAATACATTCCGGATACCGGGCTTATCCGGTGCTTCACATCATTTCCGACCACAACAACAGGCAGGGGACCGCTCTCCTTGCCGGTCCGTGGGGAATCATCAGGCAGATGATCCAGTCTCCAGGTGCAGCATGGACTGTTCTTTAGGTAGCCTGCGATTTCGGTGGTCTGGTTTTGACAATATTGGATGATGGCCGATTGGGGCATTTCCCCGTAGTACGAAGCGTCCTGGCCCCTGGCATATCCTGCAAGTTCCCGGAAGATGCTGCAGCACTTATCCAGCAGGGCATATAACAGCCCGTCGGACCTTCCCATGTTAAGCGCATACATGACATCGGGCATCAGCTGGTCCTCAATACATGACAGATTCTGTTCCAATATGGGGAAGGGAGGATATCCGTAGCTGGTCAGGAGATTAAGGGCATCCTCCTTAAGGGACAGGGGATTATTGGATATGATCACGTGCTCCAGCAGTCCTGTGATTTCTTTCCCGTATGGCAGTGTGTTTTTATAGTATGGATCAAGATAATAATCCAGGCATAACAGGAGCCGTTCCTTGGCATTTACGTCATTTCCTTCCAGTACGTCCCCTATGGCGGCAACGCCGCTTTCCACAATCTTTTTTTCATCATCAGAATATGTAATGAATCCCATATACCCTCCCCTGAACGTGTTTACGTATTGTTTGAAGCAAATCCTTTTATATTCATATGTTACCACAAGAACACCTGCGTGCAAAGGCTGTCTTGTGCCATAAAATATTTCATGCTATACTGGAACATGAAAAATACAGGAAGTATCAGGATAAAATATGAAACAGGAATATTATTACCAGCATATGGATAAGGCGGAGCAGTCCGTATACCGCGCCATGCTGGATGGATTTGAGATGATATCGCCGGAATTCCCGGTGCTGCGGCTGGATGGAAGGGATTTGTCGGAGCTGTTCTTCAGGCTCCGCCTGGACCATCCGTCTGTGTTCTATGTGGAGGGGTTCCGTTACCGCTATGCGGAACATTCGGATTATGTCCAGCTCATACCCCAGTATATGTTTGAGAAGAAAAAGATTAAGGAAATGAAACAAGCCCTGGAGGCCAGGATGAACCGTCTGATCCAGCCGGCAAGGAACCTTTCACTGGAAGAAAAGGAACAGTATATCCATGATTTCATCTGCACCAATGTCACGTATGATAAGCTGAAGAAACAGTATTCCCATGAAATCATTGGCCCGCTCCAGCAGGGAGTCGGGGTCTGCGAAGGGATTGCAAAGACGGTGAAGATACTCTGTGACCGTCTGGGGCTTGAGTGCATCATCGCCATCAGCCAGGCCAATCCTGAAAAGGGTGTGCGCTACCGCCATGCCTGGAACGTGGTAAAGCTTAAGAATACATGGTACCACCTGGATGCCACCTTTGACAATTCCCTTGGAAGGTACGGACAGAAGCGGTTTGATTATTATAATCTGGATGACAGGATGATGTTCCGGGACCATGAGCCGCTGGTTTACCAGATACCACAGTGCACGGACGGGACGCATTTTTATTATAAAGAAAACCGGCTGTCCCTCACTAAGATGGAGGACGTGGCCGGACGCATGAAGGCTGTGCTGAGGAAGAAACAGCCATATTTCGTGTTTCACTGGCGGGGAGGCGCCCTTAACCGCGCTGTCCTGGAGCAGATTGCAGGGATTGCCTCTGAGGCTGCAAAGGAGAAGGGGAAATACATCCGGCTGTCCGTGAATTATCTTCAGGCAGTGATGGAAATAGCGGTACTGGAACACCAGATACAGGATAATATATGCAGGGAAGAAGCCAATGAAGGCGAACTGGACCATGGAGCGTTAACGAAAGGGGAGGGCAGTGATGGATAAAAGCTGGGGAAGCGTAATCCTGTCAGGCGGCAAGGGCCGCAGGATGGGAAATGAGGATAAAAGCGGGCTGTCATATAGAGGGGAGACATTCCTGGAAGCAATCAGCGGGCAGCTTGGCATGCTCGGGGGTACCTGTTACCTTTCCAGGGCCGCCTATAAGGCAGGGGAGGCCCATCATGGTTTTACTGTGATTGAGGACACGGTGAAGGGGAAGGATGGGGAATGGATCGGTCCCATGGGAGGAATCTGGTCCTGTTTTGAAAGGACAGGGGAAGACTGCCTGTTCTTTGTGTCCTGTGACATGCCGATGTTCCGGTCCGTGATGGCGGAGCGGCTTTTGGGATATATGAAGCCGGGGGTTGACGTGGTCCTGTGGAGGACCAGGCAGGGGCGTATCCAGCCCATGTGCGGTCTTTATTCCAGGTCCTGTGTGCCGGTCCTCAGACAGCTCATGGAACAGCAGGACTACAGGATGATGGGGTTACTGGACCATCTGGAGTGCGTGGTGGTGGAAACATCAAAGGAGCATATCCCGGACCAGTGGTTCATGAATGTGAACACGCCTGAAATATATGGAAAGCTCAAGCAGATAACGCCGTCCGTCCTGGCTGTCAGCGGAAGTAAGAATACAGGAAAGACATGGCTTCTGGAACATCTGGTGTCCATGCTTTCCCGGTCGGGTGTGCGCGTGGCTGTGATTAAGCATGACGGCCATGAGTTTGAGGCAGACGTGCCGGGCACGGACAGCCACCGGATGAAAAAAGCAGGGGCCTTTGGGACCGTGGTCTATTCCGGCAGCCAGTATGCCCTGGTCAAGAGCCAGGCGGGAATGGAGGCAGGGGATTTCTTTGGATTTTTTCCTGAAGCGGATCTGATTTTATTGGAAGGGCAGAAGTATTCTTCCTACCCCAAAATCGAAGTGCTGAGACAGGAAACCTCATGCAGCCCCGTGTGCCGGCCCCAGACCGTGCTGGCCTATGTGGCGGACTGCCAGGTGGACCAGGAGGGTGCCCGGGAACCCAGGAGGGTATTCACCTTTGACCAGATGGATGAGGTGGCGGAACTGGTCATAGGGCATATGGACGGAAGCCTGTAAATGAACCCGGACAGGAAACTGTATGCATGGCTTCCTGTCCGGTTAAGGCGGCATCTTAGTTAAGGCAGTTATTGATGTAGTTATTAATGCAGCATTTTCTTAAAATTAACCTGCTGCCGGCCCCCGCCATATCCGCAGCGATTATAGAACTCATGGGCCTGGGTCCGTGCCGCGCCTGAAACCAGCCGGACACCGTGGGCACCCGACTCCCTTGCCCATGTTTCGATTCCTTCCAGCAGGGCTTTTCCAACGCCGCGCTTCCTATATGAATCCGCGACCGCGATTCCCATGATATTTTTTATCACTGCCAAGGAGCAGCCTTAATTTATCCAGTGTCATCACGTAGTCATATTCATATCCCATCCCGTCCCGGTTCAATTCATGGATGGAAGGAGCATCATCCATCCTGGCCTCTCTTATCGTAAAATCCATCATCATAAAGTCCTTCATCATTTCCCTTTCCCCGATTCATTGTTTTGAAATATATGGGATTATATGGAATTCCGTATCATTGTACGGTTCACGATACGTATAATCTGAGTATAGCAGATAAATCCATGCCCTGGCAATACCCCTCCGGGGGAGAGGGGATTTTCCATCCTTTTTCTGCTTGACGAAACGCCCATCCCTTGCTATATTAATAATAACAGCAATTGTTATATTGCTTGTAGAACAAATATAACTTTTATGTCAGCATAAGACGAAAGATGGTGGATTTATGGTGTTAAAGATTGATTTCAACAGTGATGAAGCAATCTATATACAGCTGCGCAACCAGATTATCATGGGGATTGCCACGGATATGATACGGGAGGGGGATACACTTCCTTCTGTGCGCCAGATGGCTGATTATATCGGCATCAACATGCATACAGTTAATAAGGCCTATTCCGTGCTGAAGCAGGAGGGGTTTGTGAAGCTGGACCGCCGTAAGGGAGCCGTGGTGAGTTTGGATATTGATAAGATCCAGTCCATGGGCGAACTGCGCCGGAACCTGGATGTGGTGCTTGCCTGGGGTATCTGCAAGAATGTTACCAGGAATGAGGTTCACCAGGTGGTTGATGAGATTTACGATAAATACACCAGGGGGTGTATGGATACGGAAGAAGATGAGGCAGATGAAAATTAGGACGTTTTTACGCCCTGAATGACTAATGGAGGATTCGTATGTTATGTGAAAGATGCAAGATCCGGGAAGCCAATATCAAATACACAGAGATCATTAATGGGATTAAGACAGAACACAACCTCTGCTCCCACTGTGCAAGGGAGATGGATTTTGGTCAGTACGCCGCCATTCTGGACGGTGAATTTCCTCTGGGTAAACTCCTGTCCGGCCTTCTGGGACTGGAGGACGATGAGGAGGAGACAGATGTGCGCGGCAAGGTGGTGTGCCCTACCTGCGGCACCAGCTTTGACGATTTTGTGGAGAACAGCCGGTTCGGCTGTCCTGACTGCTATGGCGTGTTTGACCTGTTCATCAATGACAAGATGAAGCAGCTTCAGGGAAGCGAGAGCCATAAGGGTAAGCACCCCAAGTTCAGGAGCACGTTTGAAAAGGAACATCCTGATGTGTCCGCGGCAAAAGAAGAGGATGGCCAGGATGCGCCGGACGCCTCGGATGCCAGGCCGGTGGAGAATACCCGCCCTGCCGCCGTGAATAAGCAGATCCGGGAACTGGAGGGCAGGTTAAAGGAAGCGATTGAGCGGGAAGAATATGAACTGGCTGCACAGTGCCGGGACCAGATCCGGGAACTGAAGAAGGAGGCGTGAATCCATGAGCAGATGGTATGACAGCGTGGACAACAAAAGTTCCAACATTGTTTACAGCCGCATCCGCCTGGCGCGCAACTGGGATGAGTATACATTTCCTTCCAGGATGACCAGGGAACAGTGCGGGGAAATGCTGGAACGCATGAGGGATGGGCTTAAGGACATAGGCAGCCTGGACGGAATGGAATACCGTTACGGACAGCTGGACGAGATGCAGGATCTGGAGAAGCTGGCGCTTAGGGAGCGCAGGATACTGAACCTGTCCGCTGTGAATAAGAAGGAACCGGCCGGTCTGTTCCTGTCAGAGGACGAGGGCAGCAGCATCGTGCTGGGCGGAGACGACCATATCAGGATGCAGTTCCTGGCATCGGGCCTTAAGCTGGATGAACTGTGGCACAGGGCAGATGTGATGGATGACTATATGAATGAGCGCTTTTCCTATGCCTTTGACGAGAAGTACGGCTACCTTACTTCATTCCCAACCAATGTGGGAACCGGGCTAAGGGCATGTGTGGTGCTTCACCTCCCGACCCTGTCCCAGGTCAGGAAGTTCCAGAGCATCGTGGGCGACATGAGCCGTTTTGGGACTGCAATCCGCGGACTGTATGGGGAGGGCGGCGATAATTATGGCAGCCTCTATGAAATCTCCAACCAGAGGACCCTGGGACAGTCGGAGCGGGAGATTGTGGAGCTGGTGACCAAGGCGGCGGCCCAGCTTAACAACCAGGAGATGAGGGTGAGGAATGCTACCCTCAATACCCAGAGGCTGGAGCGGGAGGACGAGGTTTATAAGTCCTACGGCGTACTTAAGTATGCCAGGAAAATATCGGAAAAGGATGCGCGCATCTTCATTTCCCAGCTCATGGCAGGGGAGGAGGACGGCCTTATGAAGCTGGATAAAAAATGCTCCCTTTACAGCCTGATTATCGGAATCAAGCCTGCCAATTTAAATCTCTGGGCCAAACGGCCTTTGGATAAGGATGAGATGGATGCGGTAAGGGCAGCCTATGTGAGACAGAATTTACCTGAGATAGCAGATAAGTAATACTTGTAAGGAGGACACGGAATATATGATGGAACGATATACACCACAGGCCCAGGAAGCGCTGGGCCTTGCAGTGGAAGTGGCAGAGGGCCTGAACCATGGATATGTGGGAACCGAGCATCTGCTGATTGGACTTCTGCAGGAAGGCACCGGCGTTGCGGCAAAGGTACTGGATGACAACGGGGTGGAGGAGGACCGGGTGACCCAGCTGGTAAGCCAGCTGATTGCGCCCAACCCCACCATCCAGACCACGGGGCAGACCACCTATACCCCAAGGGCGCGCCGGGTCATAGAGAACAGTTACAGGGAAGCAGTGCGCTTTAAGGCGGCGCAGATAGGAACCGAGCACATACTGATTGCCATCCTGCGGGAAGGCGACTGTGTGGCAAGCCGGCTGCTGAATACCATCGGGGTCAGCATACAGAAGCTGTACATCGACCTGCTGGCAGCCATGGGCGAGGATGCGCCTGCGGTAAAGGACGAGATTGGCGCCAAGGGCGCAAGGAAGGGCAATGCAACCCCTACCCTGGACAGCTACAGCCGCAACCTGACCCAGCTGGCGGCAGAGGGCAGGCTGGATCCTGTCATCGGCCGTGAACAGGAGATTCAGAGGGTCATCCAGATCCTGAGCCGACGCACCAAGAATAACCCATGCCTTATCGGTGAACCAGGGGTGGGCAAAACCGCTGTTGTGGAAGGCCTGGCCCAGATGATTACGGCAGGCAATGTGCCGGATACCATTGCGGACAAGAGGGTCATGACGCTGGATTTATCCGGCATGGTGGCTGGCTCCAAGTACAGGGGCGAGTTTGAGGAGCGGATAAAGAAGGTGATTTCCGAGGTCATCGAGTCAGGGGATGTGCTTTTGTTCATCGATGAAATCCACACCATCATCGGCGCGGGCGGAGCAGAGGGCGCCCTGGATGCCTCCAATATCCTGAAGCCTTCCCTGGCCAGGGGCGAGTTGCAGCTGATCGGCGCCACCACCATCAATGAGTACCGCAAGTATATTGAGAAGGATTCCGCCCTGGAGCGGCGTTTCCAGCCGGTGACGGTGGATGAGCCCACGGAAGAGGAATCCGAGGCAATCCTTAAGGGCCTGCGCAGCCGCTATGAAGAACACCACAAGGTGGAAATCACGGACGATGCCCTGGCGGCGGCAGTGAAACTTAGCAGCCGCTATATCAATGACAGGTTCCTGCCGGATAAGGCCATTGACCTGATTGACGAGGCTTCATCCAGGGTAAGGCTGATGAATTATACAAAACCTGCCAAGATTAAGGATTATGAGGCGGAGATTGACGCCCTGGAGGAGGGCAAGGAAGAGGCCATCAAGAAAGAAGCCTACGAAAAGGCGGGGGAGATTAAGAAAAAGCAGGAAAAACTCAGGGAAAAGATTGCCCAGACCATGGAAAAGTGGCAGAAGGAAAAGGAAACCAGGAAACTGGTTGTAAGTGAGAACGAGATTGCGGATGTGGTATCAGGCTGGACCAAGATTCCGGTGAGGAAGCTGGCGGAGGAGGAGTCCGAGCGCCTGATGAACCTGGAAGGCATCCTCCACGAGCGCGTGGTGGGCCAGGAAGAAGCGGTGACCGCGATTTCCAAGGCCATCCGAAGAGGACGGGTAGGACTTAAGGACCCGGGCCGCCCCATTGGCTCCTTCCTGTTCTTAGGACCAACGGGCGTGGGCAAGACAGAGCTTTCAAAGGCATTGTCCGAGGCCATGTTCGGCACCGAGAATGCACTGATACGTGTTGATATGTCGGAATATATGGAGAAGCACAGCGTGTCCAAAATGATTGGATCACCGCCAGGATATGTGGGCTACGACGAAGGCGGACAGCTCAGCGAGAAGGTCAGGCGCAACCCCTATTCAGTGATTCTTTTTGATGAGATAGAGAAGGCCCATCCGGACGTATTCAATATCCTGCTCCAGGTGCTGGACGACGGTCATATCACGGATGCCCAGGGCCGTAAGATTGACTTTAAGAATACCATCATCATCATGACAAGCAATGCGGGAGCGGAAAACATCATATCCCCCAAGCGTCTTGGATTCGGCATGACAAGCGATGCCAAGGCAGATTACAATTTCATGAAGGACCGGGTGATGGATGAGGTGAAACGCCTCTTTAAGCCGGAGTTCCTCAACAGGATTGATGAAATCATCGTGTTCCACCAGCTGACCAAGGAGCATATCCGCGGAATTGCTGACATCATGCTGAGGACCATCGGGAAGCGCAGCAAGGAACAGCTGGGGATCCAGCTGGCTGTAACGGATGGGGCAAGGGAGTACCTGATTGACAAGGGGTACGACGACAAATATGGGGCAAGGCCCTTAAGACGTACCATCCAGAACCTGGTAGAGGATAAGATGGCAGAGGAAATGCTGGACGGCAGCATCAAGGCCGGAGACACGGTGACCGTGGATTTCGACGGTGAGAAGCTGACTTTTAAAGCCAGGTCAAAAGCAGCTCCCAGACGTAAGGCAGCGGGGAGCAAGGAGACAGGCGCCAGGACTGCGGGCAGTAAGACCGGCGTCAAGACCGGCACAAAGACTGGTACAAAGGGAGACACCGGGTCAGGCGCCAAGACCGGTGCCAGGCCAGGTCCGGCCAAGTCCGGTTCAGGCAAGGCCTCTGCGGGGAAATCAATTTAAGAATTATTTCACTGGTCATTTGGGATGGATTGATGTATAATTTTTATGAGGAAGTTACTTAAGCACAATTAGCAGGAGGATAAGAAGATGCCGGTCATTGAAGAATTAATCTGCACGGAGCAGGATGGCACCATTAGTTTTGGCAATTACAAGTTAGGGCAGAAGGCAAAGAAGTCCGATTTTGAATATCAGGGAGACATGTATAAGGTCAAGACCTACAACGAGATTACCAAGCTGGAGCGCAATGACATGTTTGTATATGAATCTGTTCCGGGAACCGCGGCAGAGCACTTCAGGGTTACGGATGAAGGCGTGGAATTCACTGTGGAAGGCAGCAAGGATGCGCAGATTACGGTGCAGCTGGAGAACGATACGGATTACGATATTTATGTGAATGACTCAGCGGTTGGAAACATGATGACCAATATGAGCGGCAAACTCAGCGTGAGTGTTGAACTGGAGGAAGGTATTTCCGTTCAGGTGAAGGCTATCAGGCGGGTGTAAGTTGGGAAAGTAAGTCAGGAATGTAAGTTAAAGGGCCGGAAGCAATTCCGGCCTTTTTCTGTGAACCGGGGTGTGTCTGGAACATGCCTCCGTGAACATGCGGACAGGAGGAAGAGATGGCAAAAGCAAAGACAACTGCATTTTTCTGTAAGGAATGCGGTTATGAATCATCAAAGTGGATGGGGCAGTGCCCGGGCTGCAGATCCTGGAATACCATGGTGGAGGAACCGCTGGCCCCATCTTCGGGCAGTTCGGGAACAAAAGGCCGGAGCAGCCTTATAAGCCAGTCAGGAAGCGGTGCAGGTCATGTAAAGCCCGCGCTGCTGTCGGAGATTAATATTGAGGAACAGGACAGGATATCCACTGGTTTTGGGGAGCTGGACCGTGTATTGGGGGACGGGATCGTATCCGGTTCCCTGGTGCTGGTGGGAGGCGACCCCGGCATCGGCAAATCCACCCTGCTGCTTCAGGTGTGCAGGCATCTGGCCGGGGCAGGCCGGAAGGTGCTGTACATATCAGGCGAGGAATCCCTGAAGCAGATTAAGATGAGGGCCAACCGGATTGGCCCGGTGACAGGGGAGCTGCGTTTTCTGTGTGAGACCAGCTTAGACCGGATTGAGCATGCCATTGAGACGGAAATGCCTCAGATTGCCGTCATAGACTCCATCCAGACCATGTACCGGGAAGAGATATCCTCTGCACCGGGAAGCGTAAGCCAGGTAAGGGAGTCCACCGCCATACTGATGCAGATAGCCAAAAGCCGGGGCATTGCCATCTTTGTGGTGGGCCATGTGACAAAAGAAGGCGTGGTTGCAGGCCCCCGGGTATTGGAACACATGGTGGACACGGTACTGTACTTTGAAGGGGACAGGAATGCCTCCTACCGCATCCTGCGCAGCGTCAAGAACCGCTTTGGGTCCACCAATGAAATCGGTGTGTTCGAGATGCAGGAGGAGGGGCTGGCGGAGGTTGAAAACCCCTCGGAATACATGCTGGACGGGCGCCCGGAGGAAGCGTCAGGCGCAGTGGTGTCCTGCTCATTGGAGGGGACAAGGCCCATCCTTTTGGAGGTCCAGGCCCTGGTTGCCGAGACCAGCTTCGGCATGGCCCGGCGTACGGCAGCCGGAACGGACTATAACCGTGTGAACCTGCTTATGGCTGTTCTTGAAAAACGCTGCCACTATGAGATGTCCCGCCTGGATGCTTATGTGAACATTGCAGGCGGCATGAAGATGAATGAACCCGCCCTGGACCTGGCCATTGTCATGGCCCTTATCTCCAGCTACAAGGACCGGCCCGTGGACCCGCGGATGATCATATTCGGCGAGGTAGGGCTTTCAGGCGAGGTCCGGGCCGTGTCCCAGGCCGACCAGCGGGTGAATGAAGCCGCCAAACTGGGCTTTACCTCCTGCATGCTGCCAAAGGTCTGCATGGATAAGATGAAGCCGGTGGAAGGCCTGAAACTCATAGGGGTTTCCAATGTCAGGGAGGCCATTAACGTTTTGTAGGAAGGAGGATGGGCCATGGAGGCGGAAAACGGCTGTGCGGCATTTACAAAGGCTGTCCTGGATAAAGGACTGCCAGATGATTCCCAGGCCCAGGAGTTTCTTTTTGCCATGGTTCCGGAGTTGAAAGCCATGGTTGGATTTGAACAGAATAACATCCATCACGTGTATGATGTGTGGCGGCATACCATGAAGGCGCTGTCCTCTGCAGGTGATGATGCAATTGTCCGCCTGGCTGTTTTATTCCATGATATCGGGAAGCCCCAGTGCTATACGGAAGATGAACGCGGTACCGGACATTTCTATGGACACGGGGCCGTATCCGCGGGAATGACAGGCAGGATAATGGACCGTCTGGGCTTTGATCACGATACAAGGGAAAAGGTGGTGGAGCTTGTAAAATATCATGACCTGGACCTGCATGGGAAGCATAAAAGCGTGAGGACCTGGCTGAACCGGCTGGGAAAAGAACAGTTTTACCGGCTTTTAGAGGTATTCCGGTGTGATGCGGCGGGACAGAATCCTGAATATCTTGAGGCGGACAATGCAAGGACAGACCGGGTTGAAGCTGTATTAGATGAAATACTTGCAACGGAAAACTGTTTCAGGATAAAAGATCTGGCAGTCACGGGTCATGACCTGATCCGGATGGGCTGCCCACAGGGAAGGCAGGTGGGGGAAATGCTGCAGCGGCTATGGGAGGCAGTATCTTCCGGCGCCGTATCCAATGAGCCGGAATTATTGCTGGACATGGCCAGGGAATGGTTGTGTGCATATTGCACAAAAACGGATGGAAAATATTGAGAAAAAAAGCCAATAGACTAAAAAACTTTTAGGGTATATAATTATTTTTGTATTCAATATTGGTGCTATTCACTATGTATATCCTGAGAATTGGCTCAGAGTTTCTACCAACTGCCGTAAAGAGTTGACTACATGGATGGGGTACGTTAGGACAATGCCCTGATGTAGTTGGCTCTTTTTTTGGTGCCAGAAAACGGTTGGCGGAAAGGAGTGGTGACAGAAAGCCTGTAAGGTCCAGCTACATGAATCACAGCCCTAGAAATCTGATGACATCATACAGATTAAAACAAAACATGGAGGACATAGCATTGGATCAGAAAAAAGGATTGATAGACCGCTATTTTGGAGTATCCCGGAATCACTCAACCATCCGGACGGAGGTACTCGCAGGAATCACCACATTCATAACCATTGCCTACATATTAATTTTAAACCCTCAGGTTTTATCTGACCCGTACATGATTATGGGCGATACCATAATGGCGGGCAAAATTGCAAACGGCGTATTTATCGGAACATGTATCGGGGCATTTGTGGGAACAGCCCTCTGCGCATTGTATGCCAAGGTTCCCTTTGCCCAGGCGCCGGGCATGGGCCTGAATGCATTTTTTGCCTACACGGTGGTGCTGGGGATGGGCTATACATATGGCCAGGCCCTGGTAGTCGTGTTCATATCAGGTATTTTCTTTATTGTCATCACTGCCATCGGACTCAGGGAGGCAATCATCCGGTCCATACCGGATGCGGTGAAGACAGCTATCACGCCGGGTATCGGATTGTTTATCACCATCATAGGACTTAAGAACGCAGGCATTGTCATTGCCAATCCGGCCACCCTTGTCAGTCTTGTGGACTTCTCACAGTGGAAGGCGGACGGCGCGGACATGGCCCTGATCAACGGGGCGCTGGTGGCACTGTTAGGCCTTGTCACCATGGGGATACTGCATGCAAGGAAAGTAAAAGGTTCCATCCTGCTGGGCATCGTGGCAGCCACCCTGATTGGGATTCCCCTGGGCATCACCCACATTTCCAATCTGGATATGAACATTGGGGTAAAATTCAGGGATTTTGCGGAAGTATCCTTTATGAAAATGGACTTTGCAGGGTTATTTGCAGGGGGGAACTTCATCGAGACCTTATTCACGGTCACCATGCTGGTAATCAGCTTCTCCCTGGTCAATATGTTTGATTCCATCGGCACCCTTCTTGGGGCCGCCAAACAGTCAGGCATGATTGACGAAAACGGGGAAGTCATCAACATGAAGCAGGCGCTGATGTCAGACGCGATATCCACGGCAGCAGGCGCAATGGTCGGAACCTCCACCGTCACGACCGTGGTGGAATCCAGCGCAGGAATCGCTGCAGGCGGAAGGACCGGGCTTACAAGCCTTGTCACGGCAGTCATGTTCCTGGCAGCTATTATCTTTGTTCCGGTGGTCAGCATCATCCCGGCGGCGGCAACAGCCCCGGCCCTGATTTTTGTAGGTATCCTGATGCTGGGTAATATCAGGGACGTGGACTTTGGCGACATGAGCAATGCGCTTCCGGCTTTCTGTACCATCGTGTTCATGCCCTTTACCTACTCCATTGCAAACGGGGTTGCATTCGGCCTGATCACATACTGCCTGATGAAGCTTACCACAGGCAGGAAGCAGGACGTCAAGGCGCTGACCTTGATGATTTCGGCTGTGTTTATCGTAAGATATGCATTTATGACATTGGGATAGATTGACCGGGATGGATTGACCAGGATGAATTGACCGGGATAGATTGACCGGGATGGATTGACCAGGATGAATTGACCGGGATAGATTGACCGGGATGGATTGACCAGGATGAATTGACCGGGATAGATTGACCAGGATGAATTGACCGAGATGGATTGACCTAGATGAATTAAACAGGATGAATTAAAGGGTATAAATGAATGGGATATAGTGGTGGATATCCGGAATATGGATATTCATCACTATATTTTTATGCATTTCTGTGTTATTATGGCATATAGAAAATTCCGTACAGATACTGGACCGTGCGCCGGATTGGCAGTAACGGTTTTAAATGCAGGGGGAGTGCAGGATGACATATATATCGACTCAGGAGCTGTTAAAGGCATTTTATACGGTTAAGAAACGTCCGGGGATGTTTCTGTATCCTTTAACCCTTTCCTCCCTTGGAAACTACATAGATGGATACCGGTTGTGCTGCACCTTAAATGCCATACATCAGGAAGAGGATGACTTCCTGGAAAATTTCCGCATCTGGCTGCTGGACTGTTATGGCATGGAGCATACGAACCGTTTTTCCTGGTGGGGGATTGTGCTGGAAAATGGATCCGGTGACGGGCCGGAGGCATTGGATGAATTCTATAGGATGCTGGGAAGGTATCTGGAAGAACTGCAGATAACGGTTCCTGATGTATAAAAGAATGCGGAAAAGGAACCGGATGATTGGAGGCGATGAAATTGTCTGGACTGGGTAACGGTGCTTTTCTTATGGTGCTGATCCTGCTGTTGGCAGGAATGGCCCTGTTCCTGCTCCATGGACAGAAAGAATCCGGGAAGAGGTTAAAGTCGAGGTGTACCGGGAAGACATCCGGCACACTGGAATATGTGGACCGCGGATGTTACTTTAACGGATTTAAACTATCCAAACACGGGTGGGGGAATTATATGTACGGCCCATCTTTTGTGATTACCAGTCATGCCGTTTATACATACAGTGTGGACGGAACCAGGTATTTAGGCATTGACGCCAGGAATCCCCTTACATTGTCCGGGGGAAGGAACCGTGGGGAAGAGGCGGAAATTTATTATAACCCCCATGATGTCACGGAATTCTATTGTCCAAGTGAAGACAGGAATATAATATATGCGGATTTAATCATGGCCGGTTTTGCGGCCGCGGTTATTGGAATCATCTATTATTTTATGTACGTTTGGAAATGATGACTGGAAATCGTATCCGGGCATTATATCCGGGAATGACGGGCAGCGGATTAATTAAGCAGCAGGAGGTATATAGATGGAAGAACATGGGACGGTTTCCGGGTTATACCAGAAAAATCTGGAGAAGTTGGAAAAAAACAAAAGGTGGAGGAATGCAGCTTCAATTGTCTGCATCCTGCTGGGAAGCTTTATCGTGGCAGTCAATATGAATACCTTTGTGGAACAGGGAAAACTGGTGCCGGGAGGTTTCTCAGGACTTGCCAAGCTGATACAGAGAGTGGGTCTGACTTATTATGATACCAGGATTTCATTTACCCTGCTCAACGTGGTGTTCAATGCAGTGCCTGCCGTGTTCGCTTACCGCCTGGTAGGAAAGAAGTTCACCATCCTTTCCTGCGTCAGCCTGTTTACGGTATCCATCCTGGTGGATGAACTGCCTGTCATCCCGATTACAGGGGACATCCTGCTGATTTCGGTTTTCGGCGGAATCATCAATGGCCTGGGGATGAGCCTTGTCCTGAACAGCAATGCCAGCGGCGGAGGAACGGACTTCATAGCCATGTCCCTTTCCGCTAAGTATAAGGTATCCACATTTAACTACATGCTTTTGTTCAGCGCTGTCATCATCCTGATTTCGGGCGCCATATTTGGAATGGATAAAGCATTGTATTCCATTATTTTCCAGTTCTGCAACACACAGGTCATCAATACGTTCTATAAGAAATATAAGAAAAAGACCCTGATGATTGTCACGGACAATCCGGCCGCTGTCTCAGCGGACCTGCTGGAACTTACCAACCACAGCAGTACCATACTGAAAGGCTTTGGCTCTTATACGGCCCATAAGAAATATCTGATATATACCGTGCTTTCGGATGGTGATGTGAGGAAAATGAAAAAACGTATCCGTGAGCAGTATCCGGATACGTTCGTGAACGTCATCAATTCCAGTGACGTGGTGGGGAATTTTTATATACAGCCATTTGAGTAAAGGGGCTGGTAAAATAAACATGTCCGGGCATGGAATACATGTTGTTGCGCAATCAGTGTGTATAGAATGGCATTGGCGATTGTGTAACTGGTGTGTATGATAAAGACGTAAGGAGGTATGATTTAATGAAGCAACGGGATTTGATGAATAAGTTTGAAGAGGGCCGATTTTGTCTTTGAGCGTCATGGAAACAATCATGATGTATATGTACGTGGAACTGAAGGAGAAGAGGTTCCAAGGCATAAAGAGATTAATGGGAAGTTAGCAAAAGCAATCGGAGAAGATACATTAAACGGTTGCTTTTATTATGCTTATAATTAGAAAATGAGGTTAAGTGCATTATACCGGCTGTCAATGAGTTTGACACAGTAAGGTAGATGTTATTGAGAGATAGATATAAGCATGACACTAAAATGTCATAAGAGAAGAAGAGGAAAAATTACAAATCTATCAGGGGAGGATATGATATGCCGAATGATATCCATACAACGTCTGCGATAAACAGGGATAGGTTATGATGTAGGCCATGGAATGAAAATCTGATGGCTTTTGAATTGTAAAAATAGTATAATAAGACAGAGTAAGGTAATTACATAGGAGGGGGATTTCTTATGAAGAGGTTAGGGTTTTATGTGGTAATGATACTGTTGACTTTTTCTCTGCAGATGCAGGTATTTGCTGCATATCGCTGTACCAAGCCGGAAGACCAGGGCAATGAACGGGAAAGCGGAGTATGGACCCAGGACGAAAAGGGTTGGAGATTCACAGGCAGTGACGGTCAGACCTATGTAAACCATTGGTTGTTAAACGATAGAGGGTTCTGGAACTATTTTGATGAAAATGGCTATGCGGTTACCGGCATGCAGACGTTGGAAGGAAAAAGGCGTTATTTTACAAACAGAGGCGATATGCGCACCAGTTATTTTGTATATGATGGACATCTTTATTGTGCATTTAAGGATGGAGAGATACGTACGAGCCGTAATGGGGGAAATAATGTCAAGACCAGCCGTAACGGTGTACCCTATAAATTTGATGCCGATGGGCATGCCTATAACGAAGAGGGAAAATGGGATCCGGTTACGGCAAAAGAACTGGGACAATCCACTCAGTCGTCAGATGGTGTAAAAGAAGGGTGGGCGCAGGAAGGAAAAATCTGGTGCTATTACTCCGGAGGGCAGAAACTTGTTAATTCCTGGCATCAGGACAGCGGTTTTTGGTATTATTTTGATGAAAATGGCAATATGCTTAAAAGCTGTGTCAGGGAAATCAATGGGGCAAAATATAAATTTGATGTGACAGGAGCCATGACTACGTCAGGCAGTGCAACAGATGAAAACGGAGTGCGTTACCTTGTACAGAAGGATGGTACGTTAACCCCAGTGGATGTGGAGGCAGAGAAGAGGAAAGAGCGGCTGGCAAACGATCCTGGTATTAATGAGCGCCAGCAGATGCTTAATGAGAAAACCAATCCTTATAACAATAACGACACCGTTCAGTGGTTTAATGCAACATACGCGATTCTGACAAAGAGCAATACGGGAAATATTCGTGCCGTAGGCGGTGCTACCAAAGTTGATGGCTACTATAATGATGGGAGCAGTACGGATCAGTGGTATTCTGATAAGATTCGCCAGGGGCAGGCCGAAAGCTGGGGGGTTACGGACAGGAGTTCCGCAGACCAGGTGCTGGAGCGGCTGATTGCGAGCGGAAACGCCACCGGTTCAGCCTGGGACTACAGCCGCGCCATGTCCAATCTGGGATTTTATTATATCGCAGGATACTATACCATTGAGGAAACCTTGGATAAATCACTTGAGACCGCTAAAATCATACAGACAAAATTCACCTCCTGGGATGATTTTGTGGAAAGTTACCTGGCAGGGTACGCGTCCTGGTCAGGAACCGATGCTTCTGAGCGCAGGAGTATCTATGAACAGTTGAAGACAAGCGCTTTCAATCCGTTCAGCCTGGACTGGAATATGACGCTGGAGAAGAACTGGTAGATGGTTGATTGGGAGAATGGGCCGGTTCATGGTATAATGTTTGTTGATCCGGGCAGTACCATGCCCATACTTCTTTAGGGAAATTGGATTCGTCTTATAAAATGATTAGAAGTGTATGTTCCTTCATCAAAGTTATTTTCTTGTATAAAAAGGCAGATAAAATATTTTTAGGTACATAATGTAAAATTATTAAAAGGCAGGTAAAACCATGGAATCAAAAGAATTTATCCGATTTCTACAAGAGAGATTTCAAATAGAGCGAAAGAAGTTTGATAGGTCAGGTGTCTATGGCTACACGCAACGGCTCCTGGCTTATAATTCAAATAAAATTGAGGGAAGCACCCTTACAGAAGAACAGACGGCTTCTTTGTTTGATAATGGTACACTGCCAAAGTCAGATGATTATTATCGGGCAAAAGATGTAGAGGAAATGAACGGACATTTCCTGATGTTCAATAAGATGTTGGATACGTTGGATGAGCCATTGACCCAGAAACTTATCAAGGCGTTTCACTATGA
This sequence comes from Enterocloster sp. OA13, assembly GCF_022440595.1. Lineage (NCBI taxonomy): Bacteria > Bacillati > Bacillota > Clostridia > Lachnospirales > Lachnospiraceae > Enterocloster > Enterocloster sp. OA13. Next base: position 1,757,140 of record NZ_JAKNTF010000001.1, read on the forward strand.
GCTGAAGAGCGGAGTATTCGAGGATCGGGCTAACGGATATGCAATAGGAGATTATAAACAGCGTCCTAACATGATTGGAATGTATCAGACTGCCAGACCGGATCAGGTCGAAGCGGAGATGACGAAACTGCTTGAATGGTATGGTAGCCAGAAAGTTTCTATAAGCGTTTTAGCGGAGTTTCATGCACGATATGAAAGCATTCACCCTTTTCAGGATGGAAATGGTAGGACGGGGCGTTTGGTGCTGTTTAGAGAGTGCTTGAGGAACGGAATTGTTCCGGTGGTGATTGAGGACAGTAATCGGAATGAATATCTGGAAGCATTAAAGGAATTTAGGGAGGATAATACACTGGATAAGATGGTAAGATTGTTTGAGAAAGAGCAGGAGTTTTTCTACCAGAAGGCAGGATATTTTATTTGACTGAGGTGTATGGAATGAATTTGGGATATGTATTGGTTTATGTTCATTGAATGTCAGAAAATAGAGATTTAAGAGGTTCTAAAATGAAGAAAGTAACAATCCATATTCTCCGCAAATAACTTATGGAGAACTGGCAAATCGAGTTGGATATGGTCTGACACCAAGGAATATAGACTCGTTTTTGGGGAATTTGTCAAGCATTTACAAGCATAATGATTTCCCTTATGTGTCTGCAATTGTAATCAATAAAGATAGTGGTATTCCAGGTCCGGGGTATTTTGACTATTTTTATGGAATTAATCGGTGTGACCTTGATTCACAAATAATATGTTATAAGAAGGATATAGAATCGATTTTAAAACAAGAGCGTTTTATGTAAGGAAAAATCACTAAGGGGATATGGATATGGATGGAAATCGCGCGAACTTAATTGTTGTATATAAGGATAAAGATGAACTTGCTTTAAATCTGTTACGCAAATTGATTGAAGGGAAAGATGATATCGAAGGTGAGGGTATAGTTGGGACTGAGGATGACAGTATTGCTCTTATTGCTTGGAACGAAAAGATATGGTTGGATAACAAAAAGGCAGGTAATATATGCTCTAAGATTTTGTTTATTGGAAATGTAAAAGGAGTGGAAAATTTAATACCTATCATTGATATTAAATATAATAAGTATGGAATTGTATATGGGTGGTCAGGGAGTCAGGCAGTGATTACAGTAGATTCAAAATCATTAAAGAAGAAGGAAGAGTATGATATATTCATCAATGATTTAAGAAATAAAACAAATATATCGATTGCAGCATCTGATAAAAAAGTCAGTAAAAATAAAAAAACAATATTAAAGCTTGGTGGTACCCTCACCTTGCCATTTATTTGGCCAGTTCTTGCAGGAAGACATATCAAAGGTGTTTTTGATGACAAAGCATTAGTTCGTAAACAGCAATTTTTATTAGGAATATCAGAATTGTATCTTAATCATTTAGATGCTTTTATGAAAGGATAAGAGGTTTTTCTATGTCGTCATCTTATGAGATGAAAGATGGATGGGACTTTGTAGTAAAATCCCAAAGTTCACATTGGGCAGGCCAAATGGGATTACAGTACGTAAGCAGGGTGGATTCAGCTATACAGCAGCTTGCCCAAGATATGAATTCGAAAATAGGGAATTTGCAAGATGTAGCTCAGTTAAAAGGATTTATTGCTGAGATTTGGCATGCAGATACTTTTAATATAGATGCTGCATTAAAAGGCTCCTCGAATAAAGCATTTATAGAAAACAGTAATGCTCAAGCTTCAGTTGATATTTCTACTAATTTTGATATGGCATACAGCCTGAAATATTATGCTACAGGTAAAGACAGTGTTATCAATCAATCTAAAAATGTAATTCAGGCATATAATGAATACTTAAATAAGTGTAAATCAGACAATCCATTATCTTTAGAAGAATACATAGAAAAGTATGGGTATTCAGCGGATATGTCTGAACTTTTGCAGTCTGTATATCGTGGCCAGGAAAGGATAATACCGAGTGATCAATTAGATGAAGCCATTAAATTTCTGGAACGTCAAATAGCAAAGGAGGCATCAAAGGAAGGACCAAATCGGGCGGCAGTTTTAGCTAATTATCAAGAAACATTAAAAATGTTATCAGACCGTATTAGGGATAACGATGGAGTGACTTCCACTCCGCTTACAAAAGAAGAGGCTGAAGCTATTGCAGCTTTATGTAAAATAGGTGAATTCAAACCGGAGGACTTTGGATTTTCCTTAAAAGATCTTATTACAACAGAGTATATTTTGCAACAGGCACTAAAAGCAGGCTATACTTCTGCGGTCATATCCCTAGTAATGCAAATTGGCCCCGAACTGTTTAAAGCAATAGATTACCTGATTAAAAATGGGGAAATAAATACAGAAGATTTAAAGAGGACTGGTATGAAATCCATTACTGCTAGCGCAGAAGGATTTTTAAGAGGAGCAATATCAGCGTCGATTACAATAGCATGTCATGCGGGAAAGTTAGGAGAACAGCTTATAAATATCTCTCCAGGGGCCATTGGTGCAGTTACAATGATTGTTTTGGATACGATGAAAAACAGTTGTATGGTAGCTTGTGGACGTATGAGTTCAAGGGAAATGGAGTTATATCTGACAAAAGAGTTGATTATATCATCAGTCTCCTTGGCAGGGGGAACTATCGGACAAACTTTGCTTGCGGAATTACCGGTGCTAGGATATATGATTGGAAGCTTTGTTGGAAGTATAGTTGCCTCTGTTACTATTAATGCAAGCGAAAAGACAATCCTATCATTTTGCGCAGATACTGGATTTTCTTTTTGGGGATTAGTGGATCAAGATTATCAGCTTCCAGATGGGATTAGTGAATCACTTGGTGTTGATGTGATGACTTTAAGTGTAGTAGATATAAAACAGACAGATGTTGAGCGTATTTCTATACCTACAGTCAATATCAAACGTGCAAAATATGATACTATTAAAATCAAAGTTTTACGGAGAGGCGTTGTATCTGTAAATAAAATTGGATATATTTTATAAATTATAGTCCCTTAATAAAGTGGCGATGATAAAGTAAGCAATATTTAATGGTTCTATGATAAGGGCACTTTTATGCATGGTTTTAAGTTTTACAATTTACAGATAACTATCGGCTGCCGTATTCAAAAACCTAAAAATCCAACCATTCAGCCCTCCCCGAAATAAACAAAATAAAAGCCAGAAAACCTTTAAGATAAAGGACTTCTGACCTCATTCGGGTTGGGCTATTCGTTAAAATAGTCAGCAGGGGAAGAGGGGCTCGAACCCCCATCTACGGTTTTGGAGACCGCTGCTCTACCATTGAACTATTCCCCTTTGTCGGCTGCATTTCTGAACCTCAATAAGGATACCATATGATTTGAAAAGTGTCAACCACTTTTTTTGATTTATTCCGTTTCTATTACAAATCCCTCTATTACAAGTCTCTATTACAAAAATTTCCGTTTTTTTACAACTTTTATAGTGCCGCTATTGTTTTGCTTAAGATTATGCTATGATATTAGAAATTGTTTTGATATAATATTATGAGGGCAAAATAGATAGTTCCAATCAGAATGTAACCTGAACCATCATTAGGGGGTTGATATTAATGAAAACAAAGATACAGACAGTGCTAGGCGATATAACAAAGATACAGGGGATGGATGCCATTGTCAATGCGGCTAATTCCTCCTTACTCGGAGGCGGGGGAGTGGATGGCGCCATTCACCGGGCAGCAGGCAAGGAGCTTTTGGCGGAATGCCGGCTTCTTGGGGGATGTAAGACCGGGCAGGCCAAGCTTACAAAGGGGTATGGCCTGCCCTGCACCTATATCATCCATACGGTTGGTCCGGTATGGAATGGGGGAACGCACAATGAAGCAGGGCTTCTGGCCTCCTGTTATCAGAATTCACTTGATATTGCAGTAAAGAAGGGTATTAAAAAGATAGCATTTCCTTCTATTTCAACGGGAATTTATCATTTTCCGGTGGAGCTGGCCGCAGAAAGCGCCGCGGCTGCGGTTAAGCAGTTCCTATTGGAGCATGACGGGGCTTTGGATGAGATTACATGGGTGCTATTTGACACCAGGACGAAGCTGATATATGATTCTGTAGTCAGCAGGGAGTTTGGCAGATGAAACTGGAACAATTAACCGATAGGATTTTCTATTATCCCCACCAGCCGGAGACAGACCGCCCCATGCTGGCATATATTAATGGCTCCCGCATAAGCCTTGCCATAGACGCCGGCAATTCGGCTGCCCATGTGGATGGATTCTATGGGGCGCTGGAAGCAGCGGGTTTGAAGCTGCCTGATATGACGGTCATTACCCACTGGCATTGGGACCATACGTTTGGGATGCATCATATCCACGGTTTATCAGCCGCCCATGTGAAAACCAATGAAATGCTTAAGCAGGAGCGGATAAGGCTGGCGGACAGCGCTTATGCGGACGCGCTTAAGGAAGAGGACCCGTGCCTGAAACAGGAATATGCGGACGGCAGGGAGATTGTGGCAATCCCGTCGGATATCGCGTTTACTGATAAAATGACACTTAAACTGGGTGGCCTGACAGCTGATATTTTCCATGCGGTTTCCCCGCATTCAGAGGACACGGTGCTGGTTTATGTTCCTGAAGAAAAGGTGCTGTTCCTGGGGGATTCCACCTGCGGGGATTTTTACAATGACGGCTATATGGATAAGGGAAGGCTTAAGACATTGGTACGGACCATCGAACGCATGGACTGCAGGTACTGCATATTAAGCCATGCAGGGCCACTGACCAAGAAAGAACTGCTGGATTATCTGGGCCTGGTCATGGCAGGAGATGAGGGCCATGGCCAGCAGGAGAAACCGGATGCCACCGAAACACTGCTATACAAGGTAGCGTATCTGGTGGAGGTAGAAGACAGGGAAGTTTCCACGAATCATGATAAAGAGGAATTGAGGAAGATGGTCTGGAAGGCGCTTCCAGACCAGGATATTGCCATAGATGATGTCCATACCGCGGAGTGGTATTCCACCCAGGAGCTTTTGCTGGATCCCGGAACCATGAACTGTGGACGGTGCCATAAATGTAATGCATGGACAACGGACAGGGAGAAACCGGACCCGGTCAGGGAACTGACCAACGGCGCGGTGGTGGATGGTGAGCTGCTTTGCGATGACTGCCTGCCAAAGGGGCATCCATGGGCATTCTGACCTGATATGGAATACGCCCAATCAGGCAGGGTTTAAGGAGGATAGCGGTGATTGAACTGAAAGGCAGATACAACGAGGCAAAAATCTTCACGGATGTGGTGGATGACACATCGGTTGAACAGGTCATGCTTTTACTTGATCAGGAATTTGCGGCCGGAAGCAGGATACGTCTGATGCCGGATATCCATGCAGGGGCAGGATGCACCATTGGCACCACCATGACAATCAAGGACAAGGCAGTGCCCAACCTGGTGGGGGTTGACATCGGCTGCGGCATGGAAGTGGTACGGCTGGAGGAGCGGCGTATTGACCTTCAGAAGCTGGACCGGTTTATCTATGACAGGATCCCGTCCGGTTTTAACATAAGGACACAGACACACAGATATTATGACCGGTGCAGGCTGGATGAACTGGCCTGTGCAAAAAACATTAACCTGGACCGTGCAGGAAAAAGCCTGGGGACACTGGGAGGCGGGAATCATTTTATCGAAGCTGACCAGGATGAGGAGGGACATATCTATCTGGTGGTGCATTCCGGAAGCAGGCACCTGGGACTGGAGGTTGCGGGGCATTATCAGGACGAGGGATACCGGGCCTTAAACGGCAGTTCCCGGGAGGACCAGCAGAAGCTGATCATGGAACTTAAGGCCCAGGGCAGGGAGAAGGAAATCCAGAAGGCATTGAAGGAATTAAAGACCGGGGTACGCACGGAGGTTCCCAGGCAGCTGGCCTATGTGGAGGGACCTCTGTTTGAGCAGTATATCCATGATATGAAGCTGGTGCAGGAATTTGCGGTTTATAACCGGCAGGCCATGATGGATGAACTGGTCAGTGGGATGGGGCTGCATGTGGTCAGTCAGTTTACGACCATCCATAATTATATTGATACGGAACACATGATACTCAGGAAAGGCGCTGTGTCCGCAAGGAAAGGCGAAAGGCTGATAATCCCCATTAACATGAGGGATGGAAGCCTGATCTGCATCGGAAAGGGCAATGATGACTGGAATCAGTCCGCTCCCCATGGGGCGGGGAGGCTTATGAGCCGTACCCAGGCAAAGAATTCATTTTCCGTATCTGAGTTTGAAGAGCAGATGAAGGGAATCTACACGACATCGGTCAGCATGGAGACACTGGATGAATGTCCCATGGCATACAAAGGCATGAAGGATATTGTGGACAATATCGGGGACACGGCTGATATAGAAAAAGTGATAAAACCTATTTATAATTTTAAAGCAGGGACATGAGGGGAGATTCATGGTTAAACCGGACGGGATACAGAGGATATCCAAAATCGACACATATCTGAACGTGGCTGAGACATTTGCTTACAGAAGCACCTGCATCAAACGCAAATACGGTGCAGTGATTGTCAAGGACGATGTGGTGGTCTCAACCGGATACAATGGTTCCCCCAGGGGCTATGACAATTGCTGCGACATCGGCTCCTGTCCAAGGATTAAGCTTGGACTGCACCAGGGGGAGGGCTATGGCATGTGCAGGGCCATCCATGCGGAACAGAACGCACTGTTAAACTGTTCAAGGGAGCAGACCATGGGGGCAGACCTGTATCTGGCAGGCGTAAACCCTGCCGATAACACGGTCCACAGGGCAAAGCCATGTCCGGTATGCGCCAGGATGATCATCCAGGCAGGCATACGCAATGTAATCATGCGGGTGGGGGAGAAGGCGGACGAATATGTGTCGGTGCCTTCGGACCAGCTTGTCTGGCATAATGACTAAGGGTATATTTGGAAGAATCATTGACGGGAGAGATGGAAATGGGTAAAAGTAAACAGGATAAGTTAAGCGTATTCCTGAGTCTGGTACTCCGCCACGACCCGGATGCGGCAGGGATTTCCCTGGACGGTCACGGATGGGCGTATACACAGGAACTGATTGCAGGCGTCAATGCCTCGGGACGGAGGCTTGACATGGAAATGCTGGAGGAGATTGTGCGCACGGATGAAAAGGGACGGTACAGCTTTAATGAGGATAAGACCCTGATTCGCGCAAACCAGGGGCACAGCATACCGGTGGATGTGGAACTGAAGCAGGTGGTTCCTCCGGAAAAGCTGTATCACGGGACGGCCAGCCGTTTTATGGACAGTATCAAGGGCCAGGGATTAAAGCCCATGAGCCGTCTGTACGTACATCTGTCAAAGGATTACAGCACGGCAGTTAAGGTGGGAAGCCGTCACGGACAGCCAATGGTGCTGGAGGTGGACGCCGGACGGATGGCACGGGACGGCGCGGTTTTTTATCTGTCTGAAAACGGTGTATGGCTGACCGGGTATGTTAAGCCGGAGTATTTAAGTATTGCAAAGGAAGGTTAGGAATTCATATGTCAGAGAATAAGTTTGTGATTGTGGACGGCTCATCACTGCTGTCCACCTGTTATTATGCTGTCCTGCCCAGGGAAATCATGTTTGCCAAAACAGATGAGGAAAAGCAGAAGCATTATGATAAGATACTGCACGCAGCGGATGGCACCTATACCAATGGGATATTTGGCGTGTTAAAGGCGGTGGTGTCCCTGCTCAAGAAGCAGCAGCCGGATCATGTGGCCTTCGTGTTCGACAAGACCAGGGACACGTTCCGCAGGGAACTGTACCCGGATTACAAGGGAACCAGGTCGGAAACCCCAAAACCTCTGAAGCAGCAGTTCGTGCTGCTGGAGCAGATCCTGGAGGATGCAGGGTTCAGGGTGCTTTACAGCAGCCGGTATGAGGCGGATGATTACGCAGGCAGCCTGGTGATGAAGTTCCGGGACCAGATTCCCATGGTTGTGATGACCAAGGACCATGACTATCTGCAGCTTGTAGATGATGGGCATAATGTAAGGGCCTGGATGGTGCAGTCCAGGCAGGAGAAGGCGGACGAACTGTATGATAAATATTACGCGCCTTATGGAATGGACAAAAAAAGCGTCAACCTTCCGGAAAAGACATTTGAGTTTACAGCGGAGCATGTCCTGGCGGAGGAAGGGGTATGGCCCCATCAGATAACGGATTTAAAGGGAATCCAGGGAGATACCTCTGACAATATACCGGGTGTAAAGGGCGTGGCAAGCGCTGCCCCCATCCTTTTGGGTGAATATGGCACCATTGAGGAAATCTATGCCGCCATCCACGAGGCTGAGAAGGATAAGGCCTCCTTAAAGGAGCTGCAGGACTTCTGGAAATTTGGCCTGGGAATCAGCCGTTCGCCCTATAAGGCCCTTACAAAGACAGGGGAAGAGGATGAACTTTGCGGCGAAGCAGCGGCATTGCTTTCAAAGCGGCTGGCAACCATTAAAACAGATATCGTAATCGAGGAGTCCCTGGATGATTTCCATGTTTCCGGCTATGATGAGGATAAGCTGAAGGCGTGGTGCAGGAAGCTGGATATAAAGGAAGAATCTGTTTTTGGAAAATAACAGGGAAAATAATATAGAAAGACAGAAATAGAAAAAGAAAACTGGTGGAACAGCCCGGGGGGCTATTTCACCAGTTTATTGTATTCCGGATGTTTTTCAAACCATTTTACGGCATAGGAGCATGTGGGCACAGCCTTCTTGCCCTGGGACTGGATCTGGTTCACGGCAGCTTCCATCAGTTTGCCGGCCATACCCTGGCCCCTGAGGGATTCGTCCACAAATGTATGGTTAATATCAACGGTATTCCCATCTAGGTCCGGGAATGTGATTTCAGCAATGGCCTGGCCGCTGCCGTCCAGCAGGGCAATCCGGTTTGGGTAATACGTAAAATCCATTTTATTCCTCCTGTTTTCCGGCGCATATCACGCCGTTTTGGTGTGATTATATCATTTCCAGCCTATATCCGCAAGGGGATTATCCTATTCCTGGCAGTTCCAGTCCGGATGGCCCTGGCCCCCGGTTTTCCAGCCCGGACAATCCCGGCCCAGGGTTTTACCATCCCAACAGTTCCGGTATGGGAGTGACGAAGTTCCTGGCTTCCGGCAGCCCGCAGTCAGCCAGGAAGTCCCGGACAAATTCCAGGACATGACAGTAACACAGGGACAGCTGGCCGGCAAAGGCCTCTTTATCCCCGCGAATCAGGTAATGGTAAGCAGTCATGCTTTTCCGGTCCAGGGGATTGTCTGCCTGGATTCCGGCGCTGAAGAAGGAATAATAGTAACCCCACCGCAGTGTGCCCGTAACCTCCTTCAGTATGGCCCTGAACGGGTGCAGGGGAAGGCATTCTATGACATACCGGATGAGAAGGTCAAGAGGGATTGCATAGGGGGCCTTAAGGGCAAGCTTCAGTTCCTCCAGCCGTCCGGCATCAATCTGTTCAAAGGCCAGCAGGGCAGCGGGACGGATTGCTATGGCCATGAACTGGAGTCCGCTTAAGTAGGTCAGGGTATCCCTTTTAAACACCTTGTTTTTCATGCAGCGCACGGTTGCATTATCGTTGAATAAGGTTACCTGTGTGCCCTTTACATTGTAAGTCTGGCAGAAACCGGTCTTGTTCAGCATGGCAATGGCCTTGCGGACCGTTGATACCGACACATTGTACTGCTCTGCCAGCGCTGCCTCGGGTGGCAGGAAATCGCCGTCCCCATAGACACCAAGGCCAATCTGGTCAATAAGGGACCGCGTGATCTGCATATAATAATGGTCGCGGCCCAGCTGGATATGCCATGGGAACATGTCTGTCTGCTCCTCGTCCACATTGGGATAGCGGGAGCATATATCCGCCAGATACATCTCAACCGCCTGGGTAAGTGAAGCGTACATCAAACGGAACTGCTGGTGGATTCCTGCCGGACTTCCTGCGCCGGCGGCATCCAGGATCCACATCGGGTTCCCGTATCTGCTGCAGGGAGTGGAAAAGCATACCTCCTGTCCCTGCTCCAGGAAAAATGGAACCCGGGCGCACAGTTCCAGGTTGGTAAGTACGTCCCTGAACAGCAGGTTGCCGGACGCATCCAGTAAATGATGCAGTGAAATGGATGCTGATTTCCACCTGGTCCGAAGGTCCTTCCTGCTGTCCTTGCGCAGCTGTGCAAAACACAGCCTCTGTATATCGCTGCTGCATACCGCCAATGAAAAGGAAAAGATGGAGGGAAGCAGTAACTCCATGGTCTGGTAAACCTGGAGTATGGATGTCCTTTTTTTGAGGACGGACTGTATCACATGTATGTCGGGGGAACACTGGGGCCTGCGGTATATCACATGGGAAGGTTTCCTCTCCTCAGTCTGGATCAGTCCTTCCTCCTTCAGGGCACGGATTACATCTTTTGCGGTCCGTATCCCCACATTGTATATTTCACAAAGCCCGTTTAAAGAGGGGAGCAGTTCGCCGTAGCCTAAGTATCCGGTCAGTATCTGCTCTTTTAAATTCCGGTACAGATAGTCAAATAAAGTTCTTTTTTCTTCCATCCATAAGTCCTCCGCTGTATCTGGTGGTTAACCGCATATAAGCGGTCCGGTATCATACGACATTATAACATGTTCTATGGATTCCGCCATAAAAATGTCCGGTACTATGTGCTATTGTACACAGATTCCGCCTTGATTAATCGCTGGCCGTAAACTAAAATGAAACTATATTCGAATGATGTGGAGATTATGCAATCATGCAACATAAGAGACATATCCTGCCGGAGGAATCAAGACCTCTCATCAGGAGGGTACAGGTGGGATTACTATCAGTAATCCTTATTTTTGTGTTTGGGGTTTCCATATGGAATGCATCAGAACTCCGGATGGCCATGAACCGCAGCACAAGGTCATATTTAAATGATGTCACGACGAATCTGTCAAGGGATATCCAGGAAGCAATCCATAATAAGATGAACAGCCTGATCATGGTTGCGGATTCCGTAATGCGGATGGGTATCCCTGAAAATGAAACATCCATCCGGGATTTTTTGGCCCGCAAGGCGGAAATCCTTGAATTCGACCCTCTTATCCTGTTGGACAGGAAAGGGGATTATGTCTGTTCAGAAGAAGTGTCCCGGGATATGGATCCCGAACGCTTTTTCGGGATATCCAGCGTCCGCTCCTCCTTTGATGGGGAGGTACGGGCCGGTTACATGGGAGGGGAGAGCATTTTCTACTCTGTTCCTGTATACGGTATGGATGGGACGGTAAGCGGGGTGCTGGTAGGGGTGCGCAGCAAGAAGAACATGCAGTCCATGATAGCGTCCAAAAGTTTTAATGGACAGATGCTCAGCTGCATTGTTGACAGCCGCGGGCAGGTGGTAATCTCGCCATCTGAACTGAAACCTTTCCTGCGTCTGGATGATATTTTCAGAAGTGATAAGGAGCAGAAGGTGGTGGGGGACATCAGGAAAATGCAGGATGATATGAGAATGGGGAAGGACGGCATCCTGGAGTTTTCCGCTGTAACGGGAGAGGAGCTGTTCCTGTCCTATAACAGTCTGGATTTAAATGACTGGTTCCTGCTGACCATCATTCCCGCAGGTATTATCTCAGGAGACGCAAACCGTTATATCCTGCAGACATTTTTTATCATCGGCATCCTGATTGTGATATTCTTTCTGTTCCTGAATGCCATGTACCGTTTTTACCATTCCCACAGGATGCAGCTGGAACGGCTGGCTTTTGTGGATCCGCTGACAGGCGGCGCCAACCAGGCTGCTTTTGGACTCAGGTACCGTGAACTGGCCGGAAGCATGAAGCCGGGCGGATATACCATTACGGTCATGGATGTGAGACATTTTAAAATGATTAATGAACGTTTTGGAATCCATGAAGGAAACCAGGTACTTGCATATCTTTATCATGTGATGGAGCGTCATATGAGGGCTGAAGACGGCGAATTCGTGGCAAGGAGTGAGTCAGACTGCTTCTTCCTGTGCCTGAAGGGAGGCGGACATCAGGAAATACGGGACAGGATGGATGATATGGTCCAGGATATCAATTCGTTTTGCAATCCGGATCTTCCCGGATACACCTTTTCATTCAGGCAGGGCGCCTGTGTGGTGGAGGAACCGGGTCTGAAGATTGCCATCCTCCAGGACAGGGCAAGGCTGGCCTCACAAAGCAGGAATCCGGATCTGGAGCCTGGATGTGTGTTCTATGATGACAGTCTGACCGTGGAACTGAAAATGGAGGAGGAGTTAAACGGCCTGTTCCAAGGTTCCATTGAAAACCATGATTTCCAGGTATACCTCCAGCCAAAGGTGGGTCTTGAAAGCCGCGCATTGGAAGGCGCTGAGGCCCTGGTCCGCTGGATACATCCAAAGAGGGGGGTCATATATCCCTCTGACTTCATTCCGCTGTTTGAACGGAATGGTAAAATATGTAAACTGGACATCTACGTGTTTACGGAGGTGTGCAGGATCATAAGCCGCTGGGAGAAGGAAGGGAAGGAAATAATCCCTGTTTCCGTCAATCTGTCCAGGCAGCATTTTACGGATGAGGATTTCCTGGACCGGTTTGCGGATATTGCCGGACAATATCATATTCCGGCAGGTATGATTGAGTTTGAACTGACAGAGTCCATTTTCTTTGACAGTCATCAGATCCAACGGGTCAGGGATGCCATACAAAGGATGCATGAGCTGGGCTTTGCCTGTTCCCTGGATGATTTTGGTTCCGGTTTTTCATCCCTGGGCCTTTTAAAGGAATTTGACGTGGATTCCATTAAAATGGACCGTTCCTTTTTCCTCAACATGTCAGGGCCAAAGGCAAGGGAGGTGATTGCCTGCCTGGTGGATCTGGCAAAGCGTCTGAAGGTAAAGACCGTGGCGGAAGGCATAGAGGATTGGGACACCGTGGAGTATCTTAAGTCCATCGGATGCAACATGGTGCAGGGTTATGTTTTCTCAAAACCCCTTCCAGCCGATGCATTTGAAAGGCTGCATATTTCCTGGACAGGCAGCATAGAATGTAATATCAACCCTTGAAAGGAGACAATACATATGACCATCCACCCACCCTGCCGGAGCCTGATGAAATTCGGCGTATTCCAGAATCTGATTGAAGCTTATTACCGGTTCATGATCAGGAGGCCATGCTTTGTCATGTGGCAGAATGGGAGATGGACCCTTGTGACCTTGGACTGTTAAAGGCTTGACTTATGCAAAAATATGTTCTAGTATAAAAACTGTCAATATAAGCAGCGGCCTAAGGGATTAATATGAATGACCGGACCGCGGCAAGGACGGGAGAGATACGGAATGAATAAGAAAGAAGCCAATGAAATAAAAAAGCTGTTTACACCGGCAAACTGCGCCATCACACGCATCTGCGGCTGTTATGTGGATGCGGAGAAGAACAAGAAGACGGAACTTAAGGAGGCGTTCCTATCGCTTCCGGAGGAAGAGGCGTTTAAGTATTTTACTATTTTCAGGAACGCGCTTTCAGGAACCGTTGGGAAGAACCTGATTAATATGGAATTCCCCTTACATACAGAGGCGGAGGGCGGCACCCACCACTTCCTCATGAAGCTGAGGGACAGCCAGTTAAAGGATGATGCCATCCTTGAGGAATTCTATGATAAAGTCATTGCCAATTATGACTATGGTGAGAATTATTATATCATCCTCATACACTGTGCCTATGACATTCCGGCCAAGGCCACGGACGGGACTGAGATGTTTGACGCCTCGGAATATGTGTACGAGTTCATCCAGTGTACCATCTGTCCGGTGAAGCTTGCCAAAGCAGGCCTGAGCTATAACCCGCTGACCAATTCCATTGAGAACCGCAGCCGGGACTGGCTGGTGGAAGCGCCTGAACAGGGCTTCCTGTTCCCTGCGTTTAATGACAGGAACACGGACCTTCACAGCCTTCTGTATTATGCAAAGAATCCGGAACAGATGCCGGAAACCCTGATTGATGAACTGCTAGGCTGCGTCATCCCCATGTCGGCCAAGAGCCAGAAGGAGACGTTCCAGGCCCTTGTGGAAGAAACCCTGGGGGAAAACTGTGATTTCGAGACAGTGAAGAACATCCATGAGAACCTGGCCGAACTGGTAGAGGAGACCAAGGATGAGCCGGTTCCCCTGACCCTGGACAAGTATCAGGTGAAAAAGCTTTTGGAGACAAACGGCGCGGCCCCTGAAAAGCTGGAGGAATTTGAACAGCGCTATGCGGAGGTGGAGGACGGGCCGGGAACCAGTTTTGTGGCGGCCAATGTGATCAACACCAGGAGCTTTGAAATCAAGACACCGGATGTCAGCATCAAGGTGGCCCCGGACAAGACCCATCTTGTGGAAAACCGTATGATTGAGGGCAGGCCGTGTATTGTCATAACCATCAGCGAGCATGTGGAAATCAACGGGATTTCCGTTCGGCCGGTGGCGGCCCAGGGACAGGATGAGGAGTCATGATGATTTCAGGATGTTCATAAGTAAAAATACCCATTAAAAACAGCCGGCCTGGGAATCCTGGATTCCCGGACCGGCTGTTTCCGGATTCGCCCTTGGGCGAATTTGAAAATTACTTTCCGTCAGATGCGCTCTGAATTGTCACGCATGAACTTGTACTCGGCAACCGAGCGGTCAAAGGTCTGGATATGGTAGTAGAGCCAGTCCCTTACCTTTTCCTGGACCGCGTTTACGAAGGCATCGGAAGGGCCTTCCTCCTCCACCAGCATGTCATGAAGCTCCTGCACGGTTTTCCGCAGCTCCTCATGCTTCTGCTTATGTTCCTTTATGCCGGGATAGCTGATGGATTCCTGCAGTCCTTCTTCCTCGTTAAAATGAAATTCTGTATAATCTGCCAGGTAATTCAACATCCTGGCCGCACCGCTTTGATTGGAGCGCTCCTCACAGCTTTTCAGCAGATCGTTAATCTTATCAATCAGCTCCTTATGCTGGGAATCAATTAAAGTGTTGCCTGTAACCAGGTCATCTGTAAATTCTGCATACATGGTCTGATACCTCCTGAATATTTGATATTTATAATTTATCACAATTAATTGTAAATTGCTATGACTTTTGCAACAAATATAACCACTTTTGAGAAAAGGCAGATATCGATTCCCTAAAAATATCTTCGAAAAAGCGAATACACTGTAAATAGGGGGTAATATATGGGTAAGAAGTTGTCTGGACAAAAAAGTCAATAGTTGATATAATGACCATGTGCATCAGGTAATCTAAAGATAATGGGAGGAAAAAACTAGAGATGAGTCGTACAATTAGTGCAGGTTATGTATATCGTCAATATTCTACTGAAGGTGTGTATCTGGCAGACTATAAAAGCTCCAGGGAAGCCCATGAGGCCACAGGGGTATCCATTGGCTCCATAGCCAGGGCGGCTCATGGTGAGCGCAGGAGCGGGGGCGGATTTGTGTGGAGGAAGGTTCTGGCAGAATCCCCCAAGGAAAACATTGAGATAGACCTGACCAGCAAAATAGGGAATCATGATAAACGTCCGCTGCTGCAGAAGACCCTGGACGGCGAGGTAGTTGGACAGTTCCTCTCAATTGCCCATGCCAGCCGTGCACTTAAAATCAGCCGGAGGAGCCTGTCCTGCGCCCTGAGCGGCGCCCAGAAGACAGCCGGAGGATTTGTGTGGGAAGAACAGCCGGTCCAGCCGGAAGGGCCGGAGGAAACAGCTGGTGAGCAGCAGGAATCAGCACAGGATGAGTAAGGCCTGGAATTGTATATTACATATAAGGGATATGCATCCATTATAATATAGAAGGAACAGGTATGACCGAACAGCCGCCCCAAGGGCGGCTGTAATTTTTTTGTATGGAAACCATACAGACAAAAGAGAAAAAACGCAGAAACCTGATTGAATTTGCGAGATTTCTGTGGATATTTGCGAGAATTTATAGTACAATAGATGAGAGAATACTGACCTGGATATTGCCGGAGGAGGAACAGGAAATGAAACGTGAAGATATGGTATGGAGTGACAGGAAGAGGAACTGGCTGGGACTTCCCTGGACATTTACAGTGTATGGCCTGACAGAGGACCGGCTTTTCATTAAGACAGGGATACTGAATATCCATGAAGACGAGGTGCGCTTATACAGGATACTGGATCTGTCCCTGCGTAAGACCTTCTGGCAGAGGATTGTGGGACTGGGAACCATCCATGTGGACAGCAGTGACAAGACCATGAAGGCATTTGACATACATAATATACGTGACTGTGAGAATGTAAAGGAGCAGCTTTCACAGCTGGTGGAGCAGGAGAGGGATAACAAGCGCGTATCCTCAAGGGAGTTCATAGGCGGCTATGAGGACGGGGACGATGGATTTGATGAGCCGGATGGCCATTATTAATAAAAGACACTACTAAGAAAGGGGATTTTGTATGGGTAAAAAACGCAATATAATTGTTGGACAGTCAGGGGGACCTACATCAGTTATTAACTCCAGTCTGGCAGGTGTGTATAAGACGGCGAAGGAGAGGGGATTTTACAAGGTGTACGGCATGCTCCACGGCATTGAAGGGCTGTTGGATGAAATGTATGTGGATTTATCCACCCAGATCCATTCGGATATGGATATTGAGCTTTTAAAGAGGACGCCCTCCGCATTCTTGGGCTCCTGCCGCTATAAGCTGCCGGACATCCATGAGAACCCGGATATCTATGAGAAGCTGTTCGCAATCCTGGATAAGCTGGAGATTGAGGTGTTCATCTATATCGGAGGCAATGACTCCATGGATACCATCAAGAAGCTGTCGGACTATGCCATTGTCAAGGGACACAGCCAGAAGTTCCTGGGCGTGCCTAAGACCATTGACAACGATTTGGCGCTGACCGACCACACCCCTGGTTTTGGAAGCGCAGCCAAGTACATAGCCACCTCCACCAAGGAGGTGATCCGGGATGCCATGGGGCTTTCCTATAGGCGCAAGACCATCACGATCATAGAGTGTATGGGAAGGAATGCCGGCTGGCTCACCGGGGCAACGGCCCTTGCAAAGACAGAGGACTGCTGCGGTCCCGACCTGATTTACCTGCCGGAAATCATATTTGATATTGATAAGTTCCTTAAAAAGTGCAAGGACCTTATTGTTAAGAAACCATCCAGCGTCATTGCGGTATCCGAGGGAATCAGGGTCCCGGACGGACGGTATGTATGCCAGCTGTCAGGGGGAAGCGATTATGTGGATGCATTCGGGCATAAACAGCTGGCCGGCACCGCTGATTACCTGGCCGGGTTCCTGGCCGCTGAGCTGGGCTGCAAGACCAGGTCCGTGGAGCTTTCAACCCTTCAGCGAAGCGCTTCCCATGTGGCTTCCCGGGTGGATATCAACGAAGCATTCATGGTGGGCGGCGCGGCTGTTAAGGCGGCGGATGAAGGCGACACAGGTAAGATGGTGGTCATTGACCGGGTATCCGATGACCCTTATATGAGCGCGGCAGGCATCTATGATGTCCATAAGATTGCCAACAATGAAAAGGTAGTCCCAAGGAACTGGGTAAACAAGGATGGCAGCTATGTGACGCAGGAATTTGTCAATTATGTGGAGCCGCTGATACAGGGGGATTACCAGCCGTTCATGGTAAACGGACTGCCCCAGCACCTGGTTTTGAAGCGGTAACATGCCTGTGAAGGCAGAATTTTCTATGAAAAGCTTAAATTTGCCCGGATGAAATCCCTGCAGGGCAGATAAGAATCAGGGGCGGTTTCCAGATTACTGGGGACCGCCCCTTAAAATATTATAATTCAATAAAGGAAAAACCGGAAAAATCAATCAACATGCACAATAAAAAACGGCCCCCTGGCAGGGATGGGGGGAGGAACGGAATTTGACAATTGAATATAATAGTGATATATATATGTCAACCTTTCCATTTGTCATTTATGGACACACCGGCTTTCCATGTGAAAGGCCGGGCGTCCCCAAAAAGGAGTTTTGATCATGAAAGAAAAGAAAATCATATTACCAACAATAGCTGAAGCAAGGAAGTTTGTAGAGGAAGCTACCAGGTGTGACTTTGATATTGATGTATTTTATAATAGGGTAACCATTGATGCCAAGTCCATCCTGGGAGTACTGAGCCTGGATCTGACCAGGGTGCTTACGGTCCAGTTCAACGGAACCGATGAAGTCTTTGAGGAGTATCTGGATACCCTTTCACCGGAATCAGCAATCACAGCTGCATAAAGAAGGACCTGCCGGCTAAATCAGGAGGACTGCGAACGTCTGTTTGCAATCCTCCTGTTTTTATGATATGATATCGTAAGATTATATGATGGGGCTGGCATTTTTGGCCAGCAGCAGGGAGGTAGCGGGATTTGGACGGGCAGACACAGGCACAGCCGCCAATTAAGATATCGGTACGTAATCTGGTGGAATTCGTGATGCGAAGTGGTGATTTGGACAACCGCAGGACCGCCGGGGCAAAGAAGGAGGCCATGCAGGCTGGCAGCAGGCTGCACCGGAAGATACAGAAACGGATGGGAAGCAGTTACCGCCCGGAAGTGGTTTTAAAGCACAGGGTACGGGAGGATATGTTTGAAATCCTGGTGGAGGGAAGGGCTGACGGGATCATCACGGAGCCGGCCGGTGTTGTGATTGATGAAATCAAATGCATCTACATGGATGTGGGACGGCTGGAGGAGCCGGACCCGGTGCATCTGGCCCAGGCCCTGTGCTATGGATATTTTTACAGCTGTGATAACGGACTTGACACCATTGGGATCCAGATTACCTATTGCAATATAGAGACAGAGGAAATCAGGCGCTTTAAGGAGGAGAGGGGCTTTGACGACCTGTCCGTCTGGTTTGAAGGTCTGATACATGAATATGTGAAGTGGGCCAGGTACATTCACCATCACGGCATGCGGCGCCAGGAATGCTTAAAGGAGCTTCCGTTTCCCTATCCCTACAGGGATGGGCAGAAGGAACTGGCAGTGGACGTATACCGGTCCATTGCAAGGAAGCGCAACCTCTTCATACAGGCGCCCACCGGTGTGGGCAAGACACTTTCCACCATCTATCCCAGCCTGAAGGCCATGGGGGAGGGCCATGGGGAGAAGCTGTTCTACCTGACGGCCAAGACCATTACCAGAAGCGTGGCAGAGGATGCATTTTCCATCCTCAGGAAGGAAAGCGGGCTGTACTTTAACACAGTGACCATCACTGCCAAGGAAAAGCTGTGCATCATGGAGAAGCCGGACTGCAATCCACAGGCCTGCATAAGGGCAAAGGGGCATTATGATAGGGTCAATGATGCGGTCTATGAGATTATCGGGGATGTGGATGGGATTACAAGGGAGAAGGTCCTGGAATATGCCAAGCGGTATCAGATATGCCCCTTTGAGTTCTGCCTGGATATCAGCAACTGGGTGGATGGGATTATATGTGATTACAATTATGTGTTTGATCCCAATGTAAGGCTGAAGCGGTATTTTGACCAGGGGGAGCCGGGACAGGGGTACCTGTTCCTGGTGGACGAGGCCCATAACCTGGTCCCCAGGGCCAGGGAGATGTACAGCGCCAGCCTGATAAAAGAAGACGTGCTCATGGTCAGGCGGATCCTCAAGTCCCAGACAGGCGCGGGAAAGGTGCTGACACAGCTTGACAGGTGCAACCAGAAGTTCCTGGACATCAAGCGGGCCTATGGTTCGGATAGCGGGGAGGGGGTCATCCACCGCCAGGTCCTTGGAAGCGATTATGAGCTGCTGCCGGATGTGAACCTGCTGGCCCTTCAGCTCATGACCATGTTCGGCGAACTGGAAAGCTTCATGAATGAGAATGTGGAGTTCGGGGACAGGGACCTGGTGCTGGATTTTTACTTTGCGGTCCGGGATTTCCTGTATGTCTATGACAGGCTGGACGATAACTACAGGATTTATGCCAGGCTTCTGCCGGACGGACACTTCATGGTCAGGCTTCTTTGCATGAATCCGGCTGTCAACCTGAAGGAATGCCTGGACCGGGGGAACAGCACCCTGTTCTTTTCCGCCACCCTGCTGCCAATCCAGTATTACAAGGAACTGCTCAGCGGCAGCCAGGAGGAATATGCGGTCTATGCGAAGTCACCGTTCCCTGAGGAAAACCGCCTGGTGCTGGCTGCCAGCGATGTGAGCAGCCGCTACAGCCGCAGAAGCGCCTATGAATATGAGAAGATTGCAGATTATATATGCAGGATCGTGGAGGGGAAAAGGGGGAATTACATGGTGTTCTGCCCGTCCTACCAGTATCTTTACGCCATTGAGGGGATTCTTGCCAGAAGGCAGGAGGAGGGCGGCCTGGCCTTTACGTGGCTGGCCCAGAAGAACCGCATGACTGAGGAGGAAAGGGAGGAATTCCTGAGAAGCTTTGACGGGGAGCGGGAACAGTCCATGGCGGCCCTGTGTGTGATGGGGGGAATCTTTTCCGAAGGGATTGACCTGAAGGAGGACCGCCTGATTGGCGCTGTGATAATCGGGACCGGCCTGCCCCAGGTGAATACGGAGCAGGAAATCCTCAAGGATTATTTTGATGAACACGGAGGCTGTGGGTTTGATTATGCCTACCAGTATCCGGGAATGAACAAGGTGATGCAGGCAGCCGGCCGGGTCATACGGACCATCCATGACAAGGGCGTGATTGCCCTTTTGGACGACCGGTTCCTGCGTCCGGAATGTGTGGCCCTGTTCCCAAGGGAATGGGGGTCCTACACAGTGGTCAACCGGTATAATGTGGGACAGGCAGTGGAAGGGTTCTGGAACCGTTTCTGACCATGTGCCCATAAAGGGCCATATGCTGTTTACAGGATATCCATGAACTGTCTGGCTGCCTGGGACACAGGCAGGCTTTCGTTGTAGGCAACCATCATCTGCCGGGAGGGAAGCTGTTCCTTTAAATCCAGGATGAACAGGTTCCTGTCCTTTGCAGGGATGCAGAAGTCCGGGACAAATGCAATCCCCAGCCCGATGCGGGCCAGGTCGATGAGAAGGTCGTTACTGGAAAGCTCAATCTCAGGAACCAGGTCAAGCTGGCTTTTCTGGAATATCTGATGCAGGAACTCACTGGTGGTGCTCTTGCGGTCCAGCATCATGATGGGGTAGTCCAGAAGCTCTTCCAGACCCAGCTTCCTTCCTTCCAAAGGAAACGCGGAACGGCTGGCCACGAATACGTCGTGGAACTCATTGATGACCCGGGTATTCATGTTGCCGGCCAGGGCTGAGTTGGGATAATTGGTCACAATGAAGTCGGCCTGTCCGTTTTCCAGGAAACGGGCGCACTCAATGGAAGTCTGGTTGGTGACCTTGATATGGATGTTGGGGAATTCCTTGTGGAAACGGTTCAGGTAGGGCACCAGATAATAGCGGCAGATGGTATCGCTGGCGCCGATGCGCAGCTGGCCCCCGTTTAATGTGTGGGCTTCCAGAAGCTGGTTCTCGCCCCGCTTGATCAGGTTCATGGCTGGCTCGATATGTTTTAACAGGATCTCGCCCTCGGGCGTGAGCTGTACTTTTTTTGTACTCCGTATGAAAAGAGGCTGGTTCAGCTTTTTCTCCAGGACTTTTATGGACTGGCTCACCGCTGACTGGGAGATGAACAGCTGCTTGGACGCCTCAGAAAAACTCAGTGTAATTGCAACATGGTAAAATACTTTATATAGTTCATAGTTGATATCCATTATTAAGTCCTCCTTATAAACTAAGCCTATCTTATCACGATGGACAAGTGTTTGTAAAGAGGTTTCTGTCTGATTGCTTGACTTATATAAGTGGATGGATTATCCTAATACATATCTTGAAAGGAATAAGGATTGATATGGCAGAGAATTTTTATGAAATGTACCTGGAAGAGATGGGCGGCATCGCACCTTTGACAGGCCAGGAGAAACCGGACCTTCTGAAGGAGACGGCAAAGGGGAATGCCGGGGCGCGCAACCGCTTGGTGGAAGGCAGTTTAAGGCATGTGCTTGATCTGGCGGCGGAGTATGAGGGCAGGGAACTTCCCATGTCTGATATTGTCCAGGAAGCGAACACGGCCCTGATGCTGGCAGCCATTGAATATGACGGAAGTGAGGAGTGGGACAGCCTTCTGGCGCGCAGGGTAAGGGAGGCCGTGGAGCTGGCCCTTGAGGAGCAGAAAGCAGAAGCTGAGATTGAGGAAACCATGGCCGCCAGGGTCAATGTACTCCAGACCGTATCCCAGATGCTGGCCAGGGAACTGGGCCGGGAGGCCACGCTCCAGGAACTGGCAGCCAAGATGAAGATGACGGAAGATGAAATCAAGGATATCATGAAGCTGGCCCTGGACGCCCTGACGGTCAATGGGGAAGGGCAGGCTTTTGTGGATACGGAAGATGACACGGATTCCTCCAATCCCATTAAGGATGGATGGAGCATGGAAGAACTGTAGGGGGAGCAGAGTCATGAAGTTATATATTATACGCCACGGACAGACGGACTGGAACGTGGAGGGGAAGATACAGGGAAGGCAGGATATCCCGCTGAATGAAACGGGCCGCAGGCAGGCCCTGGCATTGGCAAAAGGCATGAAGTCCCGCCCGGTGACCGCTGTCTATTCCAGCCCCCAGAAACGGGCCATGGAGACGGCAAAGGCCATAGCAGCACCCATGGGCCTGACGGTCAGGGCCGTGCCCCAGCTGATGGAGATTGGATATGGGGACTGGGAAGGCCGCAGCGCCGAGGATATCCTGACCACGGACAGGGATCTGTATGAGTCCTGGTGGCAGCATCCTGCAACGGTGGCGCCTCCGGGCGGCGAGACGCTGAACCAGGTGGACGGACGCTGCCGCCAGGCGTGGGACATGATACGCGCAGGGATGGATGGGGACACGGCGGTGGTGGCCCATGGGGGGACCCTGGCCCATTTTATCGTACATCTTCTGGAGGGACAGCCGGAAGCGAAGGAAATCGTGGTCAGCAATGCAAGCATTACCACCATGGATTATGACCCTGTATCCGGCGCCTGCCGCCTTGTGGACCTGAATGACTGCAGCCACCTGGACGGGTGCAATAAAATGGGATGAATCATAAAAAAGTACCGCGGATGTATTGTATTTCCTGGGGCTTTGTATTAGAATAGAGATAGTTTTGTAAGCGCTTACAATTAAATATGGGAGGTATTCTTATGACAGAGGTTAAAGGCAATGTAATCGTAGGACAGTCCGGAGGGCCGACCGCGGTAATCAACTCCAGCCTGGCGGGGGTCTATAAAACTGCCAAGGACAGAGGGGCAAGGAAGGTATACGGCATGCTTCACGGAATCCAGGGACTGCTGCAGGAGCGGTATGTGGACCTGTCCGACCACATCAAGACGGATCTGGACATCGAGCTTTTGATACGGACCCCTTCCGCCTATCTTGGCTCATGCCGTTTCAAGCTTCCGGAGATATGTGAGGACAGGGCTGTCTACGATAAGATATTTGAAATCCTTAACAAGCTGGAAGTGGAGTATTTCTTCTATATCGGCGGCAATGATTCCATGGATACCATCAAGAAGCTGTCCGACTACTCCTTGTTGAATGGCAGCAGGATCCGCTTCATGGGGGTGCCTAAAACCATTGACAATGACCTTGCGGCAACGGACCACACACCTGGATATGGAAGCGCGGCCAAATACATTGGCGCCATAACAAAAGAAGTGATCAGGGACGGCCTTGTCTATGACCAGCAGAACGTGACCATCCTGGAAATCATGGGACGGAATGCAGGATGGCTGACCGGGGCGGCAGCGCTTGCAAAGGGCGAGGACTGCGAGGGGCCGGACATGATTTTCCTTCCCGAGGTCACCTTTGACGTGGATTCCTTCATGAAGAAGGTGGAGGAGCTTCACCGGCGCAAGAAATCGGTGGTGGTTGCCGTGTCAGAGGGAGTGAAGCTGGCGGACGGCCGTTATGTCTGTGAACTGACAGAGGGGATTGAGTTTGTGGATGCCTTTGGGCATAAACAGCTGACAGGGACAGCCAGATACCTGGCGGAGAAAATCAACCGGGAGGTTGGCTGCAAGACAAGGGCCATTGAGTTCAACTCCCTTCAAAGATGCGCTTCCCATATTGTCTCCAGGGTGGATATCACGGAGGCGTTCCAGGTGGGAGGGGCGGCCGTGAAGGAGGCCTTTGACGGTGAGACTGGCAAGATGATCATCCTCAAGCGCGTTTCCGACGATCCCTATGTGTGCGTCACGGATATCTATGACGTACATAAGGTTGCCAATGTGGAGAAAAAGGTTCCCAGGGAGTGGATCAATAAGGATGGGGATTATGTGACGGAAGAATTTGTGAATTACATACGGCCTTTAATCCAGGCAGAGCTTACCCCAATCATGACGGACGGGCTTCCAAGACACCTGTATTACACGGATGTGGAGAAGAAGTAGCGGATGGTAAAATAAAAACAGGGCTTCGGCCACTGGCTTTCCAGTGGGGCCGGGGCCCTGTTTTAATCCATGCATCTCAATCCATATATTTTAATCCATGTATCGTAATCCATATACCTTAATGGTACAGCTTCTTATGTTCATAGACCGGTTCGGATGTAAGCTCCACGCCCAGCTTTTTAAACACCTTGATGTCCACGTCGGACAGCATGACCGAGGTGTGGACCTGGCAGCCCCGCAGTTTGGGGAGCTGTGACAGGGCCTTTTTGGCTGTGTCGTCCGTGGCCGCGCTCATGGACAGGGCAATCAGGACCTCGTCCGTGTGGAGGCGGGGGTTCTTGCTGCCCATGTACCGGGTCTTAAGGGTCTGGATAGGCTCAATCGCGGATGGGGCAATCAGGTGTACATTGTGCGGAATGCCGCCCAATACCTTGATGGCGTTCAGCAGCAGGGCGGCGGAAGCGCCTAAAAGGCTGCTGGTCTTGCCGGTTACCAGCTGTCCGTCATCCAGTTCCATGGCCGCCGCAGGAGCGCCCAGCTTCTGGGCACGTTCCAGGCAGGGGGCGATGACGCGGCGCATGGCAGTGGTGATCTTGGCCTGGTTCATGAGGAGGTTGATCTTGTAGACCTCATCCTGATCCCCTTCCTCCATGGCAAGACGGTTCAGCGCATGGTAGTGACGGCGGATGATTTCCTGGTTGGATGCCTCCCGGCAGGCGTCGTCGTCAATGATACAGAAGCCGGCCATGTTGACGCCCATGTCCGTTGGGGATTTGTAAGGGCTGGTGCCGTAAATCCCTTCGAAAATCGCATTGAGCACAGGGAAGATATCCACGTCCCTGTTATAATTGACCGTTGTCTTGCCGTAGGCTTCCAGATGGAAGGGGTCAATCATGTTCACATCGTTAAGGTCCGCCGTGGCAGCCTCATAGGCTAGGTTCACCGGATGCTTTAACGGAAGGTTCCAGATGGGAAATGTCTCAAACTTGGCATATCCGGCCTTAATCCCGCGCTTGTTCTCATGGTAGAGCTGGGAAAGGCAGGTGGCCATCTTGCCGCTGCCGGGTCCTGGAGCCGTGATGATGACCAACGGCCTGGTTGTCTCTATATAATCGTTCATGCCAAAGCCGGCATCGCTGACAATAAGGGGGATATTGCTGGGATAACCCTCAATGCAGTAGTGGCGGTATACCCGGATGCCCCTGTGCTCTAACTTGGCCTTGAACTGGTCAGCGCCGTTCTGTCCGCTGTACTGGGTAATCACCACGCTTCCCACATACAGTCCCTTGTCCCTGAATTCCTGGATCAGGCGGAGCACATCCTCGTCATAGGTAATGCCCAGGTCATGGCGCACCTTATTCTTCTCAATATCAGCCGCATTGATGACGATGACAATCTCGGACTGGTCGGCCAGCTGAAGGAGCATACGCAGCTTGCTGTCAGGGGCAAAGCCCGGAAGCACCCTGGAGGCGTGGAAATCGTCAAAGAGTTTGCCGCCGAATTCCAGATACAGCTTATCGCCAAATTCACCAATCCGCTTTTTGATGTGTTCTGACTGCATGGTCAGATATTTTTCGTTATCAAATCCGATTTTCATTTCTTCTGTATTCTCCCTGTCCTAAAATTAACCACATACCGTTTTAGTATAGCACAATTTAATTGTGTGCGCCATAATAGTTTCCACGGAATCTGAAGATGATATACGGATTCATGATATACGGATTCTCATGATATACGGATGATTGGCTGGATACATCCAGGATGCAGGGGATTGTTTATAAGAAAACACGCAATAAAAGATTAAATATATTAATTTTACTAATTTATACGGCGTGTGTTATGATAAGGACAGATAAAAAGGCGTCAGCCCTTTTTGGTTATATCAATAAAGAGGTCACGAAAAAAGCAGGAGGTTGCTAAATGAGCGTAAGGCGAATATTTGTGGAGAAGAAACCGGATTATGCAGTTAAGGCAGGTGAGCTGAGGGAAGAGCTGGAAAGCTACCTGGGCCTGGATGTGAGGAATGTGCGTGTCTTGATCCGTTACGATATTGAGAACCTGTCAGAGGAGACATATAAGAAGGCCCTGGGGACCATTTTCTCCGAGCCGCCCGTGGATGAGGTATATGAGGAGGAATTCCCGAAGAATCCTGGGGACCTTGTGTTTTCCGTGGAATACCTGCCGGGGCAGTTCGACCAGAGGGCGGATTCCGCCGAGCAGTGCGTCAAGCTCTTAAAGGAGGACGAGGAGCCTGTCATCCGGTCCGCAACCACCTATGTGATTACCGCGCCCCTGAGCGCGGACCAGGAAGCTGCCATCAAAAGCTTCTGTATCAACCCGGTGGACAGCCGTGAGGCAGGGGAAGGGAAACCGGAAACCCTGGTGACTGAGTTTGAGGTGCCGGAGGATATCAAGGACTTTGACGGCTTTACGGACTTTTCCCAGGAGGAGTTAAAGGCCCTTTATGACACGCTGAACCTGGCCATGACCTTTAAGGATTTCCTCCACATACAGGCATACTATAAAAAGGAAGAACACAGGGACCCGTCCGTCACGGAAATCCGGGTGCTGGACACATACTGGTCCGACCACTGCCGACACACCACATTTTCCACTGAACTTAAGAACGTAAGCTTCACGGACGGGGATTACAGGGAGCCCATTGAGAAGACCTATAACCAGTACCTGGCGGACAGGGAAGTGATATATAAGGGACGGGACGACAAGTATGTCTGCCTGATGGACCTGGCCCTGATGGCCATGAAGAAGCTGCGCAGTGACGGGAAGCTTACGGATATGGAGGTTTCCGATGAAATCAATGCCTGCTCCATCGTGGTGCCCGTTAAAATCGACGGGGTGACAGAGGAGTGGCTGGTCAACTTTAAGAATGAGACACACAACCATCCCACTGAGATTGAGCCTTTTGGCGGCGCGGCCACCTGTCTGGGCGGAGCCATCCGCGACCCGCTGTCAGGCCGTACCTATGTGTACCAGGCCATGCGTGTGACAGGAGCGGCAGACCCGACCCAGCCATTAAGCGGGACCCTGAAGGGCAAGCTGCCCCAGAGGAAGATTGTAAACAGCGCTGCCCAGGGATATTCCTCCTACGGCAACCAGATCGGACTTGCCACCGGATATGTAAAAGAGGTTTACCATCCCGGTTATGTGGCAAAAAGGATGGAAATCGGCGCGGTCATGGGCGCTGCCCCAAGAAAGGATGTGATCCGTGAGACTTCCGACCCAGGCGATATCATCATCCTTTTAGGCGGCCGCACGGGCCGCGACGGCATCGGCGGGGCCACCGGTTCCTCCAAGGTCCATACCACGGCTTCCATTGAAGTGTGCGGCGCGGAGGTGCAGAAGGGAAATGCCCCCACGGAGCGCAAGATACAGAGGATGTTCCGCCGTCCTGAGGTGAGCCGTCTTATCAAGAAGTGCAATGACTTTGGCGCAGGCGGTGTGTCGGTTGCCATCGGTGAACTGGCTGACGGGCTTAAGATCGATCTTGACAAGGTGCCGAAGAAATACGCAGGGTTAGATGGAACGGAAATCGCCATATCCGAGTCCCAGGAGCGGATGGCGGTTGTGGTTGACCCGGCGGATGTGGACCGTTTCCTGGCCTATGCTGCCGAGGAGAACCTGGAGGCAGTGACCGTGGCAGTGGTGACGGAAGATGCGCGTCTGGTGATGAGCTGGAGGGGGAAGACCATCGTGGATATCAGCCGCGCCTTCCTTGACACCAACGGCGCCCACCAGGAAGCAGACGTGACCCTGGAAGTGCCAAACCGTGAAGGCAATCTCTTTGAGCGCAGGGAGCCCGGGGATGTGAAGGCAAAATGGATGGAAATGCTGGCCGGACTGAATGTGTGTTCACAGAAGGGACTGGTAGAGCGTTTTGACGGTTCCATCGGGGCCGGATCCGTGTTCATGCCTTACGGTGGCAGATACCAGCTCACCGAGACACAGGCCATGGTTGCAAAGCTGCCTGTACTGAAGGGACACACGGACACGGTCACCATGATGAGCTATGGGTTTGACCCGTACCTTTCCAGCTGGAGCCCGTACCATGGAGCCGTATATGCGGTGCTGTCCTCGGTTGCCAAGATTGTGGCCGCAGGCGGTGACTACAGCAGAATCCATTTCACCTTCCAGGAGTATTTCCGCAGGATGAACTCAGACCCGGCCAGATGGAGCCAGCCTTTTGCAGCCCTTCTGGGCGCCTACGGCGCGCAGCTTGGACTGGGCCTTGCATCCATCGGCGGCAAGGACAGCATGTCCGGCACCTTTGACACGGAGGAAGGGGAAATCAACGTGCCACCCACCCTTGTGTCCTTTGCAGTGGATGTGGACAGCAGCAGGCATATCATTACGCCTGAGTTTAAGAAACCGGGCAGCAAGATCGTGGAATTCAGGATTGCGCGGGACCAGTATGACCTGCCGGATTACGCCCAGGTAATGGAGGGTTACAAAAAGCTGCGTGAGGATATACTGGCCGGCAGGATCATCTCCGCCTATGCAGTGGAAGGAAACGGCCTGGCGGAGGCAGTGAGCAAGATGGCATTCGGCAATAAGCTGGGTGTGAAGATAGAGCACAATGTGGACCCCAGGGACTTCTTCGGGGCCGGCTGGGGCAATATTGTCTGCGAGGTTGCGGACGGTAAGACAGGGGAGCTTTCCATCTCCTATACGGTTATCGGTGAGGTCACGGACAGCGGCGTGTTTGAGTACGGAGGCACGGTCATCACCATGGACGAGGCCCTCCATGCATGGACCCATACGCTGGAGGACGTATTCCCCACCGTTACGGGCAAGGCGGCCTGCGGCAGCGAAGCTGTCCTGGAAGAGAAGCTTTACCGCACGGATGCAGTATATGTGTGCGGTCATAAGCTGGGACAGCCCACCGTGTTCATCCCTGTGTTCCCGGGCACCAACTGCGAGTATGACAGCACGAAGGCATTTGAACGGGCAGGGGCAAAGGTGGTTACGAAGGTATTCAGGAACCTGGGCGCCGAGGACATCCGGCAGTCCGTGGACGAGTACAGGAAAGCCATAGCAGGTGCCCAGATCGTGATGTTCCCGGGCGGCTTCTCAGCGGGCGATGAGCCGGAAGGTTCAGCCAAGTTCTTTGCCACCGTATTCCGCAACGCAGTGATGAAGGAGGAACTGGAAAAGCTGTTAAATGAACGTGACGGGCTGATGCTTGGCATCTGTAACGGCTTCCAGGCCCTGATTAAGCTGGGCCTGGTGCCGGAGGGCAGGATTGTGGAGCAGGGACCGGATTCCCCCACCCTGGCCATGAACACCATCGGACGCCATGTCTCCAAGATGGTATACACCAAGGTGGTGACCAACAAGTCCCCATGGCTGGCTGGCGCAGAGCTTGGCGGTGTGTACTGCAACCCCGCATCCCACGGCGAGGGACGTTTCGTGGCCAATGGGTCATGGCTCCACAGGCTCATGGCCAACGGCCAGGTGGCAACCCAGTACGTGGACGACAAGGGCAATATCACCATGGACGAATACTGGAATCCCAATGGCTCCTACATGGCCATAGAGGGCATCACCAGCCCGGACGGACGTATCCTGGGCAAGATGGCCCACTCCGAGCGGCGCGGGGAGGCGGTTGCCATGAACATTTACGGGGAACAGGATATGAAGATATTCGAATCAGGAGTAAAATATTTCCAGCTGTAAATCAGCAGCTTATTCAGAGTGATTTTCAGACACGCTTCAGGACAGGATATGAAAACAGGGAATACCCGGCTGGCATGGTTCCAGCCGGGCATTCCCTGTCTGTCGTGGGGGAGTGCAGGAAAATCCTAAAGCACTTTATGGTATGCCAGCCTGGGGTCCCCTTTTTCCGTCCCTTCCTGCAGGATCAGGCTGCCGCAGAGGCGGTAACCGCTTTTCTCCAGCGCATGCTGCATGGAAAGGTTGTCCGGATGGGTGTCGATCCGCACATTGTGCAATCCCCTGGCCCTGACATGGTCTTCTGATTCTGCGAACAGCCTGGCGGCCAGCCCCTGGCCCTTTCGGCTTTCCTCCACACATACGCGGTGGAAGGCGGCGTATGGGCCATCATTGAGCCATGCGCCGTCTATGTCCTTATAGCTGGCTTCCGGCCCCCGGACCACGGTTATCATTCCGATGGCCTGTCCTTCTTCATCCAGCACATGGACGGTCTTTTGGCCAATGGCCGCAAGAAGCCCCGGCCCATCCGGGTCCCCCTTCTGCCATTGGTCGATGCCCCGTGCCCGGAAAGATTCCTTGGCCTGCTCCACCATGGAAAGAAGCCTGGGCAGGTCATTTTTGTCTGCTAAACGGTATATCATGTGCTACCTCCCTGATTCTGGGTTTGATTTAAGTTCCGGCCGGTCAGGATACCGGCGCGTATTCCATAAAGCCAGTATATAGAAAAACAGCAGCATCCGCAACCATAAGTTTGTCCGACGGACAAAGCGGGGAGCGCCAATAGCCAAAATTGAGAACGCCCGCAGCCAGGATGGAACCGCCCCAACACCGTCTTGATTTTTTGCATCAGGGTGCTATACTGGAAAGTAGCATTTTCCCGGATCCAGATTGGATTCAGAAACACGCTCCAGCAAGGACCGGGCAGGAAGGAGACTACGATATGGAAACAAAACTGACCAGAGAACAGGCACTGAAGGCCCTGAAGCAGTACAACAAGGAGCCGTTCCACATCCTTCATGCGCTGACCGTTGAGGGCGCCATGAGATGGTTTGCCCAGGACCAGGGCTTTGGGGATGAGGCGGACTTCTGGGGGCTTGTGGGGCTGCTTCATGACATTGACTTTGAGATGTATCCCCAGGAGCACTGCATCAAGGCGCCGGAACTGCTGAAGGAGGCAGGGGCAAAGGAGGACTTCATCCGTGCGGTCTGCTGCCATGGATACGGCATCATGGTGGATATTAAGCCGGAGCACCAGATGGAGAAGATCCTGTTCGCAGTGGACGAGCTTACGGGGCTGATTGGCGCGGCTGCCAGGATGCGCCCGTCCAAGAGCGTGATGGATATGGAGGTATCCAGCCTGAAGAAAAAGTTCAAGGATAAACGGTTCGCAGCCGGCTGTTCCAGGGACGTGATCCAGGATGGGGCGAAGGAACTGGGCTGGACCCTGGAGGAACTGATGGAAAAGGCCATCTTTGCCATGCGTTCCTGCGAGGCGTCCGTGAATGAGCAGATGGAACAGCTGGAAGCTTAAGGGATGGATGGACCCCATATTCCTTTGTGCAGATGAGGTTGGGACAATTTGCAAGAAAAAATAGGATACATATTGAAAAGTGTCAATGAATATCTTATAATTAGGGTGAATCGTTGGATAACTTGTTGCACATTGAGAAAGAAGGGGTGTTATGTATGCTATGTATTATGTGGCTATCGGTTCGCTGGCCGCACTGGCTTTTGCCGCCTGTATGTTTTTCAGGGTTAAGAAGGAACCCGGAGGCAGCAAAGAGATGCTGGGTATCTCCAGCGCGGTACAGAAAGGTGCTAATGCGTATCTGAGGCGTCAATACAAAGGCGTAGGAATATTTTTTGCCGTGGTATTTGTCATCCTTATGGGAATGGCAATCTGCGGCTTTTTGAGTTTTTTTACACCTTTTGCTTTCCTGACAGGAGGGTTTTTCTCCGGACTGTCCGGGTTCATCGGCATGAGGACGGCTACCATGGCCAACTGCCGTACCGCCCAGGGCGCTTCGGAAAGCCTGAACAAAGGCCTGAGGGTTGCGTTTTCAGCCGGTTCCGTCATGGGGTTTACCGTGGTCGGGCTGGGGCTCTTTGACCTGACTGTGTGGTATTTTATATTGAACATGGCCTTTGGCGCCCTGCCTGAGGGGGAACGGATTGCCCAGATAACAGCCAACATGCTTACCTTTGGGATGGGCGCGTCCAGTATGGCGCTTTTTGCAAGGGTAGGCGGAGGCATATTCACCAAGGCCGCGGACGTGGGGGCCGACCTGGTGGGCAAGGTGGAGGCGGGCATTCCTGAGGATGACCCCAGGAACCCGGCAGTGATTGCAGATAATGTGGGGGATAACGTGGGCGATGTGGCCGGAATGGGCGCTGACCTTTACGAGTCCTATGTGGGGTCCATTGTCTCCACGTCCGCCCTGGCGGTGGCCGCGGGTTACGGCGTCAAGGGGGTGGCTGTGCCCATGATGCTGGCTGCCCTGGGCGTGATTGCATCCATTGCAGGAACATTTTTTGTGAACACAAAGGAGGACGCGACCCAGAAAAACCTGCTGACAGCCCTGAGGACAGGGACCTATATCAGCGCCGTGCTGGTGGTGCTGGCAGCCTTTTTTGCCATCCGCATCCTGCTTCCGGGACATATGGGTGTGTATGCAGCCATCCTGTCCGGCCTGGCGGCAGGTGTGGCAATCGGCGCCATCACGGAATATTATACATCAGATTCCTATCCGCCAACAAGGAAGCTGGCTGCCTCCAGTGAGACAGGAGGGGCCACGGTAATCATAAGCGGACTGTCACTGGGGATGATGTCCACGGTGGCCCCTGTCATCATTGTTGGGATTTCCGTGCTGGTGAGCTATTTCTGCGCAGGCGGGAAGGGGGACTTTAACGCAGGGCTTTACGGGGTAGGCGTTTCCGCCGTGGGAATGCTGTCCACCCTGGGCATCACCCTTGCCACGGATGCCTACGGCCCGGTGGCGGACAATGCGGGCGGCATAGCTGAGATGACCCACATGCCCGGGGATGTCAGGCGCAAGACGGATGCCCTGGACTCCCTTGGCAACACCACGGCTGCCACCGGAAAGGGATTTGCCATCGGTTCCGCGGCCCTTACGGCCCTGGCCCTGATTGCATCCTACATTGACAAGGTAAGGCAGATCGCGCCGGGACTGGATCTGGACCTGTCCATCACCAATCCCCCGGTGCTGATCGGACTGTTCATCGGCGGCATGCTTCCCTTCCTGTTCGCATCCCTGACCATGGAGGCGGTGGGGGAGGCGGCCCAGTCCATTGTGGTGGAAGTGCGGCGGCAGTTCAAGGAGATTGCCGGGCTGATGGAAGGAAAGGCGGAGCCGGATTACAGCGCATGTGTGGATATGTGTACCAAATCAGCCCAAAGGCTTATGGTTGCGCCGGCCATGGTGGCTGTGGCGGTTCCCGTGGCCGTGGGGCTTTTGCTGGGGCCTCAGGGCGTGGCAGGGCTTCTGGCGGGCAACACGGTGACCGGCTTTGTCCTGGCCGTGATGATGTCCAATGCAGGCGGTGCCTGGGATAATGCCAAGAAGTACATTGAGGGCGGCGCTTACGGAGGAAAGGGAAGTCCGCAGCACAAGGCGGCGGTCATCGGCGATACGGTGGGCGACCCCTTTAAGGACACCTCCGGACCGTCCATCAACATCCTGATCAAACTGACATCCATGGTGTCCATTGTGTTTGCAGGGCTGGTGGTGGCGGTGCACCTTTTGTAGGATTGACTGGGGATGCATATAGGGCTGCGGGGTATGTCCGCGCTGGCTGTGCCTGTGGATATGCCCAAAACCGTGGCTGGATTCCTATGGCGGGCAGACATTTTTCATAAAGAAAGTCCGTCCTGTAAAAACAAATGTCCTCTGTACACAAATTTTTTCATCGAAACCTATTGACATCCTTGATAAAGTAAGGTATTATTTGCACTTGTAACGCAGTAAAGGCCAGAGCGTGTTTTATTTGTTAGGATTTGTTATGGATAGAGGCAGTGCAAAGTAAGAGCAAGGGAGACAGATACGATGAAAAAAGTGGTGAAGTTCGGCGGGAGTTCATTGGCCAGCGCAAGGCAGTTTAAGAAGGTTGCGGATATCATCAGGGCTGATAAGTCCAGGAGATATGTGGTTCCTTCCGCGCCAGGCAAGCGGAGTGATAAGGATGAGAAGGTCACGGATATGCTGTACGCCTGCTATGATGCAGTGGCAGAAGGCAGGTCCTACAAGAAAATCCTTGAGAAAATCAAAAGCAGGTACATGGATATCATTGACGGCCTGAACTTAAACCTGAACCTGGACCACGAATTTGAACGGATAGAGGAGAACTTCCTGGCAAAGGCAGGAAGGGATTATGCGGCTTCCAGAGGCGAGTACCTGAACGGTATTGTCGTTGCCAATTATCTGGGATTTGAATTCATTGATGCCGCGGAAGTGATTTTCTTTGACGATAACGGTAATTTTGAGGCCGACCTGACCAATAAGGAACTGTCCGAGCGCCTGGAGCACGTGGAGAAGGCTGTCATTCCCGGCTTCTACGGTTCCAGGCATGACGGCACGGTCAAGACATTTTCCAGGGGAGGTTCCGATGTCACCGGCTCCATCGTGGCAAAGGCCATCCATGCGGATATGTATGAGAACTGGACGGATGTGTCCGGCGTGCTGGTCACGGACCCCAGGATCGTGGATGACCCAGAGGTCATTGAGACCATTACATACAAGGAGCTGCGCGAGCTGTCCTACATGGGCGCCAGCGTGCTTCATGAGGACGCCATCTTCCCGGTGCGCAAGGAGGGCATCCCCATTAATATCAGGAACACCAACCGTCCCGAGGACAAAGGCACCCTGATCGTGGAGAGTACCTGCCGCAAGCCGCGCCATACCGTAACCGGTATTGCAGGCAAGAAGGGATTCTGCTCCATCAACATTGAAAAGGCCATGATGAATGCCGAGGTGGGATTTGGCAGGAAGGTCTTAAGCGTATTTGAACAGTACGGCATTTCCTTTGAACACATGCCTTCCGGTATTGATACCATGACCGTGTATGTGCACCAGTCCGAGTTTGAGGAATATGAGCAGTCCGTGATTGCAGGCATCCACAGGGCGGTGGAGCCGGATACGGTGGAGCTGGAGTCCGACCTGGCATTGATTGCAGTGGTTGGCCGGGGCATGAGGTCCAACCGGGGCACGGCCGGAAGGATATTCTCCGCCCTTGCCCACGCAAGGGTCAATGTGAAGATGATTGACCAGGGCTCCAGTGAGTGGAATATCATCATCGGCGTGAAGAATGATGATTTTGAGACAGCTATCCGCGCCATCTATGACATATTTGTGGTTACGGAGCTGTGATGTGAATGATACCTGCGGGAATGGGCGCAGGGTTAAAAGCCAGCTTGGCTGAGGAATGGAGTGGCACGGTGGGACACCGTGCCACTCTTTGCAGATGATCCTGCGGCATTGGCCTGTGGAACGTGCAGGCGGAGGGGATGGATCTTCAGGCAGGCCCTCTGCCCGGCGCCGGACGGGAAGATAAAAATGCAACGCCGGATTAAGAGGGGAAGGAACATGGGGATATGGACAGCAGATGTGATAAAAAAGCGGTAGTGAAATACGCGGGGGCGTTTATTGCCTGGGTGATTGGTTCCGGCTTTGCAACCGGACAGGAAATCCTCCAGTTCTTCACAAGCTACGGCTATTACAGCTATGGGGTGGTGATACTGAACCTGATTGGGTTCCTGTTTCTGGGGAACATCCTGCTGACCACGGGATATGACCATAAAAAGGACAGCGGGTTCAACCATTTCACCTACTATTGCGGAAAAAGGGCGGGGGACTTTTATTCCTGGCTGGTCCTGGCAACCTTATTGCTGCTTATCGCTGTCCTTGTCTCAGGGGCTGGGGCAACCCTGTATGAGTATTACGGACTGAACCGGTATATTGGTTCCCTGATCATGTCGGCGCTGGTTTTAGGGGCATATCTGGTCGGGTTTGAGCGTCTGATCCGGATTGTGTCTGCCATCGGCCCTGTAATCATCCTGTTTACCCTGTTGGTGGGGGTGGTTACCGTGATCCGTGATTTTGGGAATATTACCCAGGCAGGCATGTATGGGGCGGCGCTGGCAGGGCTGAGGCCGTCGCCCAGCTGGCTGGTCAGCTCCGTTTTATACCTGTCCCTTAACTTCCTCAGCGGCAGCACATATTTTACCGCCCTGGGGATGACGGCCAAAAGCAGGAAGGATGCAAAATGGGGTGCGGTCTGGGGCGCGGCCACCCTGGTCCTGTCAATTGCAATCATGAATACGGCCATCCTGCTCCATGGAGGGACAGCGGCATCCCTGTCCGTACCAACCCTTTACCTGGCAAAGGAAATCTCCTTTGTGCTGGGTGCCGTGTTCTCCATCGTACTGGTCCTGGGTATCTTTTCCTCCTGCTCCACCATGATGTGGACGGTCTGCAACCGGATTCCTTCTCCTCCCGGAGCCGGAAAACACGGGATGGCTGTTGTGATAGCTGCATTTACCTATGTCCTTGGCATGCTTCCTTTCAGTAAACTGGTGAACCTGTTCTATCCCCTGGTAGGATATCTGGGCCTTGTGTTCATTGCCTGCGTCATATACAGGGGCATAAAAGGATTATTTGTTCTCTAATGATAAAAAATATGGTATACTGGATAAAATAGTAAAGAGCCTATGGTGATGTGCTTCAAAACAAGGAGGAGCTGCATATGCTGGAAAAAATTGATTTAAATAAAACCGTGGATAAGAAATCGTACCGCAAGGTGATGGACGAGGCTTCCCAGAAGCTGGGGCTTTTGCAGCGGGAGTGTAAGGCGGCGGGGATTCCGGTCATGATTGTGTTTGAGGGCATGGGAGCGGCCGGCAAGGGGGTCCAGATCAACAGGCTGATCCAGTCCCTGGACCCAAGGGGATTTGACGTGTATGCCTGTGACAGGCCCACTGAGGACGAACAGATGCGTCCCTTCCTCTGGCGTTACTGGACCAAGACCCCGGCCAACGGCAGGATTGCCATATTTGACAGAAGCTGGTACCGCAGCGTGCAGGTGGACCGGTTTGACGGACTGACGCCGGAGGATAAGCTGGCTGACGCCTACCAGGACATCCTGTCCTTTGAAAAGCAGCTGAGCGATGACGGGATGGTCATCATCAAGTTTTTCCTGTATATCGATAAGGAAGAACAGAAAAAGCGGTTTAAAAAGCTGGACGCTTCCAAGGAGACCTCCTGGAGGGTCACAAAGGGGGACTGGGAGAGGAACAAACAGTTTGACCATTATCTCAGGATGAATGAGGAGATGCTTGAGAAGACGGACACGGATTATGCGCCCTGGGCCATCATTGAGTCGGTGGACAAGGATTACGCGGCCACCAAGATTGTGTCCGCTGTCATGGACAGGCTTCAGTACGAACTGGAAAAAAGGCAGGCTTTGGCAGATGATAAGGCAGTAAAGACAGCGCCGGCCACAACCAGGCAGCGCTTCAAGAACGGCGTGCTGTCCGGAATCGACATTTCTAAGAGCCTGACGGAAGAAGAATACAAGGAGCAGGTGAAAAAGCTTCAGAAGCGGTTATCGGAACTGCACAGTGAACTGTACCGGTTAAGGATTCCTGTAGTAATCGGGTTTGAGGGCTGGGATGCAGGCGGCAAGGGCGGCGCCATCAAACGTCTGACAAGCCAGCTGGATCCCAGGGGTTACAGGGTGAACCCCACGGCAGCGCCCAATGACATAGAGAAGGTACATCACTATCTGTGGCGTTTCTGGAATAATGTGCCGAAGGCAGGCCATATTGCCATCTTTGACCGCACCTGGTACGGCAGGGTCATGGTGGAACGGATTGAGGGCTTCTGCAGTGAGGCGGAGTGGAAACGGGCCTACCAGGAGATTAACGAGATGGAATCCCACATGGCCAACGCAGGCGCGGTGGTGCTTAAGTTCTGGCTCCATATTGACAAGGACGAACAGGAGCGCAGGTTCAAGGAGCGCCAGGCAGACCCCATGAAGCAGTGGAAGATAACGGACGAGGACTGGCGCAACCGTGAGAAGTGGGACGAGTATGAGGAAGCGGTCAACGAGATGCTGGTGCGCACTTCCACCACCTATGCGCCGTGGATCGTGGTTGAGGGCAATGATAAACGGTATGCCAGGGTGAAGGTCCTAAAGACGGTTGTGGATGCCCTGGAAAAGAAAATTAAGGAAGTAAAAGAAAAAAGATGAGTGATACAAAAGAGATAATAGTGGCAGGCGGCGGGGCGGCCGGCATGGTTGCTGCCATTGCCGCGGTAAGGGAAGGCGCACACGTGCACCTGTTTGAGAAAAATGAGAAGCTGGGCAAGAAAATCTTCATCACGGGCAAGGGGCGCTGCAACGTGACCAATGCCTGCGACATGGAGGAAATGCTGGCAGCGGTCGTGAGTAACTCCAAGTTCCTGTACAGCAGCTTTTACGGGTTTACAAACCAGGATATGATGCAGCTGCTGGAACAGGCCGGCCTCAGGCTGAAGGTGGAGCGGGGCAACCGCGTATTCCCTGAGTCGGATAAGTCATCTGATGTAATCGCAGCCCTTTCTTCTATTTTAAGGAAGGAGGGGGTGGAAATCCATCTGAACCATAAGGTGGAGGGCCTGGTGGTAAAAGACGGTATGTGCAGGGGAATCCGCGTGGGCGGCCGCGTGTGGGACGGGGACCGCGTGATCGTGACCACAGGCGGCCTGTCCTATCCGTCCACCGGATCCACGGGCGATGGCTATGGATGGGCCAGGGAAAGCGGCCATAAGATTACAGACCTGTCCCCGGCCCTGGTGGCCTTTGAGACAAAGGAAGTGGATACGGTAAAGGAACTGCAGGGACTTTCCCTTAAGAACGTGGAAGCAGCCGTATACGACGGCAGGAAAGAGCTGTACCGGGATTTTGGGGAAATGCTGTTCACCCATTTCGGGGTCAGCGGGCCCCTGCTCCTGAGCGCCAGCTCATATGCAGCCAAGGCCATCAGGAAGCAGCCCCTGCGGCTGGCCATCGACCTGAAGCCGGCGCTTTCAAGGGAACATCTGGATGACAGGATCCTGCGGGACTTTTCAGAGAGTAAGAACAGGCAGTTTAAAAATTCACTGACCCACCTGTATCCGGCCAAGCTGATTCCGGTCATCATCCGGCGCAGCGGCATTGACCCGGATAAAAAGGTCAACGAAATCACAAAGGAAGAGCGGGCCAGGCTGGTGCAGGCCACCAAGGAACTGGAGTTTACCCTCACAGGCCTCAGGGATTACAAAGAGGCAATCATTACCCAGGGCGGTATTTCGGTCCGGGATGTGAATCCCGGGACCATGGAATCCAAACATGTCCGCGGTCTGTACTTTGCAGGAGAGATACTGGACCTGGATGCGGTTACCGGCGGGTTTAACCTGCAGATTGCATGGTCCACAGGCTGGGCTGCCGGCAAAGGGGCTGCCAGGGAGGCTTAGCCGGCAGAAGCAGTTTCCGGACACGGCCCGGGAGATAAAAAGACAGGAGAGGAACTGGATACATGGGACATTTTAACATAGCAGTGGACGGTCCGGCAGGAGCCGGCAAAAGTACAATCGCCAGGATGGTGGCAAAGAAACTTGGATTCGTGTATGTGGATACAGGCGCCATGTACCGTACCATGGCATTACATTTTATCAGACTGGGAATCGGTTCAGGAGATGAGGAAGCCATTGCCCGGGCATGCCGGGATGTGGATGTGACCATCTGCTACGAGGATGGGGCGCAGCAGGTCATGCTGAATGGGGAAAATGTCTCCGGCCTTATCCGCACCGAGGAGGTGGGCAGCATGGCCTCGGCTACCTCCGTGTATGCGCCGGTGAGGAAGAAGCTGGTGGAACTTCAGCAGGAACTGGCAAAGAAGGCGGATGTAATCATGGATGGCAGGGATATCGGTACCTGCGTGCTTCCGGATGCACCTGCCAAGATATACCTGACCGCCTCGGTGGAGGTACGGGCAGGCCGCCGTTTCAAGGAGCTGACGGAAAAAGGCGTGGAGTGCAGCCTGAAGGAGATTGAGGAAGACATCAGGGAACGCGATTACCGGGATATGAACCGGGAACATTCCCCGTTAAAGCAGGCAGAGGATGCCGTTATGTTAGACAGTTCCGCGATGACCATTGACCAGGTGGTGGATGCCATTATCCGTATTGCCTGTGAGCGCGGCCTGGAGGTGGGCGCGTGAGCCGGGAAGGGACAGGGCGCCAGGTAGTGGTGGCGAAGAGCGCCGGGTTCTGTTTTGGCGTGGAACGGGCGGTGGACCGGGTATACCAGCAGATAGACGCCCTGAAGGCGGGGAAGGCCAAAGGGCCTATCTACACGTTCGGCCCCATCATACACAACGAAGAGGTGGTAAGGGACCTGGAGGAAAAGGGGGTCATGGTGCTGGAGGACGAGGCTGCCCTCCGGTCACTTCCAAAGGGACAGGGGACCGTGATCATCCGTTCCCACGGTGTCAGCCGTCACATTTATGATATCCTTGAAGAGCGGGGCGTGGAGATAGTGGACGCCACCTGTCCTTTCGTGAAGAAAATCCACCGCATTGTGTCGGAGCACTCGGAGGCAGGGGACGCGGTTGTGATCATAGGCAGCCCGGACCATCCGGAGGTGGAAGGAATCAGGGGCTGGGGAAATGAGTATACCACGGTCATAAATGATGGGGCGGGGGTGGATATCTATGTGCTTCCCCAGGGCAAAAAGCTTTGTATCGTGTCCCAAACGACATTTAATTACAACAAATTTAAAGAATTAGTTGAAAAATTTTTAAAAAAGGGTTATGATAGTAGTGTTTTAAATACGATTTGCAATGCAACACAGGAAAGACAAGTGGAGGCGGCGAAGATTGCTTCTCAGGTAGACGCCATGATTGTGATTGGCGGAAGGCATTCATCCAATACCCAGAAGCTATTTGAAATTTGCCTCAAGGAGTGTAAGAATACGTCTTACATTCAGACACTCGGCGATTTAGATCCTGATAGTGTATCTTCTGTGCGCAGCGTAGGTATTACAGCTGGGGCATCCACCCCAAAAAAGATTATTGAGGAGGTTCATACCAGAATGGCAGAGCAGAGTTTTGCAGAGTTATTAAAGGAAGAGGAAGAATCAACCAAACCAATACGTACAGGAGAGATAGTCACCGGTCAGGTCATCGAAGTCAGCAAAGATGAGATTATACTGAGTATTGCAGGGAATAAGTCGGAAGGCGTTATTACCCGTGATGAATACAGCAACGACAGTAATGTAGATTTGACCACCAAAGTACAGATTGGTGAGGAGATGGAAGCCAAAGTCATTAAGCTGAATGACGGTGTAGGCATGGTTTCATTATCCTATAAGCGTATGGCAGCAGACAGGGGCAACAAGCGCCTGGAGGAAGCATTTGAGAACCAGGAAGTCCTGACTGCAAAGGTAGCACAGGTATTGGACGGCGGCTTAAGCGTTGAGGTTGAGGGCGCAAGGGTATTCATTCCGGCCAGTCTCGTATCTGACAGCTACGAGAAGGACCTGTCCAAGTATGCAGGACAGGATATCGAGTTCGTTATTACCGAATTCAATCCTAAGAGAAGAAGGATTATTGGCGACAGGAAGCAGCTGCTGGTTGCACAGAAGGCACAGCTGAAGGAAGAACTGTTTTCCAGGATCCAGATTGGTGATGCAGTGGAAGGAACCGTTAAGAACGTAACTGACTTCGGCGCATTCATTGACCTGGGCGGCGCTGACGGACTGCTTCATATCTCTGAGATGAGCTGGGGCCGTGTTGAGAATCCTAAGAAGGTATTCAAGGCCGGCGACCAGGTAAGGGTCCTGATTAAGGACATCCAGGGCGAGAAGATTGCCCTGAGCCTGAAGTTCCCGGAGGCAAATCCATGGGTACAGGCAGCTGAGAAGTATGCGGTTGGCAACGTGGTGGTTGGCCGTGTGGCACGTATGACTGATTTCGGCGCATTTGTTGAATTAGAGCCAGGCGTGGACGCACTCCTTCATGTATCCCAGATTTCCAGGGAGCATGTGGAGAAGCCTTCTGATGTCCTGAGGATTGGCGAGGAGATTGAGGCAAGGGTCGTTGATTTCAACGAGGCAGACCACAAGATTAGCCTGAGCATCAAGGCCATGATGGCACCGGTACAGCAGGATGCGGATGTGGCTGATGTGGACATCACACAGTACACAGAAGAATAATGCAATCAGTCCGCGGTGAAAGCATCGTGGGAATGTGCAGGAGTATTAAGGGACTGGCTATGGACGCGGTAAGCGCCCATAGCCTTTTTTGAATTGTCAGGGGGAGATTGGTCAGGGGGAAATTGATGATTGTCAGGGGCGGATTGATACATGAAAAATCAGGAACAGGGTTATTTCATCAATGGATTCAGAAGCAGGGATGCCTCAAAAATCCCATTTTCATACGTGAATTTAAGGATGCCGTGATACCGCTCCACAAGATAACGCACAGAGGAGGTCCCGGTACCCAGGTCATCCCGTTTGGAGGACAGGAAACGTCCGTCCTTCAGGCGGATGGCGTGGGTATAGGTGTTGCGGATGGAAAGGGCAATCATGGATTTACCCGCCTGCCCGATATTGATGGCAATGGAGGGGATACCGGATGTCTGGCGTTCGCAGGCTTCTACTGCGTTGGAGAGAAGGTTGCCCAGGATTGTGCAGAAGTCGGTGTCGGGCATGGGGAGAGCCTCGGGCAGGGAGATGGAGGTTTCCACACCGATGCCCTGATTCCTGGCCAGGTGGATATAATAGTTTAAAATGGCGTTGGAGGAGATGTTGGAGCAATACTGGACCGTGGAAAGGGCCTCGAAGCTGCCCAGGTATTCATTGATGTATTCCAGGGCGCAATCCGGTTTCTGTTCCTCCAGAAGCCCTTTTATGGTTATCAGGTGATGGCGGTAGTCATGCCGTGTTTTTTTCAGCTGGTCCAGGTTATACTGGAGGGTAGCCATCTGGGAGGTCTGCACGCCGGCAAGGAGACGGGTGGTCCTGTACTGCTCACTGGCAGCATAGCTTTGGGCCAGCCTGGAAAGTATACGTAAAGTTACGTAGTGCACGGTGTAGATACATACCATCCAGCAGATAACGGAAAAGAAGGCGTTGGTATGGGTGGCCATGAACTGCTTTGGTGTGATATATCCCACATCAAAGTGATATACGACGAAGAACAGGACAGGGATCGAAACCAGGCGGCTCCACACCGGAAGGGGGCGTGTGTATTCCACGGCCTGGATCAGGTGTCCGTGCAGCAGATAATATGCGCTGGAAACAATAAGGGTGAGGAAGAGAAGCTGGTACGCAAAACCTGCGCTGGATATGGTGGCCGTATTTGCCGGGATATTCCATGAGATATCCAGCATGCCTGCAATGAACGTGGATATGTCCACAAAGTTCTTGAACAGGAACAGGGAATAGACGGTGACCTTCAGATCTGTTTTCACCATCCATCTGCAGACCAGGACATGTGACAGCATGATGATGCAGCTCCATGGAAGATAAATCCTTTCCCTGGAAAACTTCAATGCCGCACAGGTGAGGAGGCACACAAAAAAAAGGTATCCCAAGAGAATACCTGTAATTTTAGACGCAGAATACCTCCATTCTTTGCGGAACGTAAAGAGGAAGGGAAGGATGACATATAGTAACTCAGCCAGGATGGTGCATACCAGCAGGATATTGACAGGATACATCAGATACCTCCGTTTAACTTCTGGAACTGGTAATCAGCATAATGCTGATGGATCTGCGGCCTCAGTGTCCTTGTGATTGGCAGATGCTCTCCGGTATTCAGGACAAACTCAGCCTTTTCCAGGGATGTCACCTTGTCCATATTGATGATACAGTTCCTGTAACAGCATATGAACTGGGGATAGCAGAGCAGCAGGCTGGAAAAATCGTGAAAACGCATGTAAGTCTTCACAAGCCTGCCCGGCAGATGGATCTGGATGTAATGGTTGCTGTAATCCGTGTAGAGGATATCATCGATGGGCAGCTTGACCATGATCCGGCTTTCTTTTACTTCTATATAATGGCTGCGCTTCCTCTGGGACACGGAGCGGAAATAGTCCATGGTCTGGCAGAACTTTCCGAAGCGCAGTGGCTTTAGCATGTAATCCAGGGCACGCACCTCGTATCCCTTCAGGGCAAAGTCCGTAC
Source organism: Enterocloster sp. OA13 (assembly GCF_022440595.1). Classification (NCBI taxonomy): domain Bacteria; kingdom Bacillati; phylum Bacillota; class Clostridia; order Lachnospirales; family Lachnospiraceae; genus Enterocloster; species Enterocloster sp. OA13. Next base: position 1,801,463 of record NZ_JAKNTF010000001.1, read on the forward strand.
TGCTGGTGGTAAAGATGATGGTGCACTGGTCATCGTCACGCCGGATATGCTCGGCAATCCGGATTCCGGACGCCTCCCCCTTCAGGAAAATATCAATGAAAACAAGTTCATATACGCCGATGTGCCAGGCGTTAAGGAAGTCGGCTGCCGTATTAAAGATAGTGGTTTTCTGACTGATGTGGGCATCGGAAAAATAAGTGGACACGAATCCGGCCAGCTGTCGCGCATCATCTATGGAGTCATCAATTACTGCGATATTCACGTTGCGCTTCCTTTCTATCATTTAATCAGGGAATCCCATGACTTTTGTGAAAATTTAATCAAACAACTGTATATAATGGGACAACAGATACAAATTCAGTATAATATACAACAAGTTAAAAAGCAAGAGTAATTGGAATTAGTTGTAAGAGCCGTATAGGGTACCCCCTGCCTGGGCATAATCCTTTTGTACTTATATGAAAGGAGTTGTGGACAGCATGGGAAAAGCAAAAAAGGCAGAGCCTTTTGACCCTCATAAGTTAAGTCCCCAGGACCAACTGAAATTCGAGATTGCCCAGGAACTGGGCCTGGATTCAAAGGTGATGGAAAGCGGATGGAGAAGCCTTACGGCAAAGGAGAGCGGCCGGATCGGGGGCCTGATCACAAAGCGGAAGCGGGAAATGAAAAATGAGGCATTGCAACAGGAATAAATATCTATTATACTGAAATGTGTTCATTTCGATTCAGAGGATGCCCTGGAGGCGTGTGATTGGAAAACTCCAGGGAAGTCCTTATGGTTTGTCCGGCGGGGGATGGCTCTGGCTTGTTTGACGGGGGATGGTCCTGCCGGACTGGTACTTTTATGGTTATTGCGCGGATAAAAGAGTCCGGATAAAGGAGTACGGGATTGAAGATTGGTATAATCAGTTTTACAGCCAGGGGGACCAGGCTCTGCTGCCATCTGGCCAGCAGGTTAAGCGGCGGCGTGGACGAGTGTACTGCATTTGTGCCTGAGCGTTACAGCGATACATATGATAAGACGGGGGATATGGAAGGGGTTGTAAGATGCCAGGACATGCCCCTGGGCCAGTGGACAAAAACCATGTTCCTGGAACAGAGGGCCATGGTGTTTGTGGGGGCGGTGGGGATTGCGGTGCGGGCCATTGCACCGTTTGTGCGGGACAAGATGACAGACCCCCCGGTAGTTGTGGTGGATGAAGCGGGCCGCTTTTCAATCCCGATCCTGTCCGGCCATGTGGGCGGGGCCAATGCCCTTGCCAGCCGGATTGGGGAATGCATCGGTGCAGTACCTGTGATTACAACGGCCACAGATGTAAACGGACTGTTTGCAGTGGATGTATTTGCAGCTGAGAACGGACTGGTCCTAACGGACCGGGAGGCGGCTAAACAGGTGTCTGCCAGGATCTTGGACGGCGGGAATGTGGGATTCTTCAATGAGTTTGAGGGTGGGGAGCCGGGCGTGCCCAGGGGCTGCTGTAAAAATCCCAGTGAATATAATATATGGGTTACGGTAAAGGACAGCAGCCTGGAGTTTGAAAGGAGTGTGGGGGCTGTCGGTTCCCTCCATGTCCTAAGGCTCATTCCGCAGGCAGTTGTGGCGGGAGTGGGCTGCCGCAGGGGAGTGGAGCCCTTCATCCTGGAACGGCAGGTCCTGGAAGGCTTTAGGAAACATGGGATAGACCCAGCGTCAGTCAAGGCGCTGGCAACCATTGACATAAAGAAGGAGGAACCTGCCCTGCTTGCATTGGCGCAAAAGCGGGGCTGGACCCTGCGGTTTTACAGTGCGGCTGAGCTTGGGGATGTGGGCGGTACCTTCACGGAGTCCGCCTTTGTGGAACAGACGGTTGGAATCGGTAATGTCTGTGAGCGGGCATGTATGGCAGAAGGAGGAAGGCTGCTGTTTGGCAAGGAGGCTGGGGGAGGTGTTACGGTGGCCGCGGCCGTGGAGCCTTTCAAATTAGACATTGAGAAATACATATAGATATGTTATACTTTTAGTTTATAAGTCAGAGGATAGACAGCAGGTGATACGATGGGAGACTCATACATCTATAAGAATCAGAAAAAATTGAGATGGGGATATACCACGGGTACTTGTGCGGCAGCGGCTTCCTTGGCGGCTGCCGTTATGCTGCTTGGGAGGAACAGGACGGAGCAGGTGTCGGTTGAAACACCAAAGGGCATAAGGCTGGATTTGGAAGTGGAGGATATTTCCATGGGGCAGCGTGCTGTTTCCTGCGGCGTGAGGAAGGACGCGGGGGATGACCCGGATGTGACGGATGGCCTTGTAGTGTATTCCAGGGTCAGCTTTGGCAGGGAAGAAGATGGCCCGGATGATGTGGGGAAACATGCCGGTGGGTATTATGAACATAAAAATAATGATATTTGCCTCAAATTAACAGGTGGGGTGGGAGTGGGACGGGTTACAAAGGAAGGATTAAGCTGCGAAGTGGGAAAATCAGCCATCAATCCTGTGCCGCGCCAGATGATTTTCAGACAGGTGGAGGACATCTGTGCCAGATACCGGTACCGGGGTGTGCTGTGGATTGAAATCAGCGTACCGGGGGCATTGGAGGTGTCTGGGCGTACCTTTAACAGTAAGCTGGGAATCCTGGGAGGAATCTCTATCCTGGGAACCAGCGGCATGGTGGAACCCATGAGTGAAACAGCGCTTTTGGAAACCATCCGCCTGGAGCTGCGGCAGAACGTGCTGGCGGGACATTGCCGGCTGGTGGTGACACCCGGGAATTATGGGGAGGCATTCCTGAGGGATCATCTGAAGATTGGGCTTGAACAGGCTGTGAAATGCAGCAATTTCATCGGAAACACCATTGATATGGCTGTGGAAGAAGGGGCAGGGGGAATCCTGTTGGTGGGGCATGGAGGCAAACTTATTAAGCTGGCGGCAGGAATCATGAACACGCACTCGTCTGCGGCCGATGGGCGCATGGAGGTGCTGGCGGCTTATGGCGCGGCCTGCGGGGCTGACTCCTGTCTGGTAAACCGGATTCTGGAAGCCATTACGGTGGATGAAGGGCTGCGGCTGTTGGAAACCAGGGAAGGCCTCAGGGACCAGGTGATGGAGCGGGTGATGGAACGTATAGAGGGACATTTAAAAGGGCGTGCAGCAGGGCGGCTTGAGATTGAAGCAGTGGTATTTACCAATGAGAGAGGGATTCTCGGTGCTACCAGCGGGGCTGCCGTGATGCTGGAACGCATTGCAGATAACCTATGATCATGAAAGGCGGATATTCTATGGTACATATAGTAGGAGCAGGCCCGGGCAGCCCGGACCTGATAACGGTAAGGGGACAACGGCTTCTTGGGGAAGCTGACGTGGTTATTTATGCAGGTTCCCTGGTGAATCCTGAGCTTCTGGCCCTTGCAGGGAAAGGGGCGGCTGTGTATGACAGCGCAAGGATGACGCTGGAAGAGGTGATGGATGTTGTGGAGCAATCCCACCGGGCAGGCCTTGCTGTTGTGCGGCTGCATACAGGCGACCCATGTTTATATGGGGCCATCCGGGAGCAGATGGACTGGATGGACAGGAAAGGAATCCCATATGACATATGCCCTGGTGTAAGCTCTTTCTGCGGCGCTGCATCTGCCCTTGGGATGGAGTATACCCTTCCGGATGTGACCCAGAGCGTGGTAATCACCAGGATGGCCGGCAGGACGCCGGTGCCGGAGAAGGAATCCATACGCAGCTTTGCAGCCCATGGGGCTTCCATGGTGATATTCCTGAGCACGGGTATGCTGGAGGAATTGTCACAGGAACTGACGGCAGGCGGATACAGGGAGGATACGCCCGCTGCCATTGTTTACAAAGCCACGTGGCCCGGGGAAAAGGTGGTGCGCTGTACCGTGGGTACGCTTAAGGAGTCTGCGCAGCGGGAAGGGATAAGGAAGACGGCGCTGATTATCGTGGGGGATAGTGTGGCTCAAAGCGGATATGAACGGTCCAAGCTGTATGACCCTGTATTCACGACTGAGTTCAGGACAGGGCGGGAAGATGCTGGTATGGGCAATATCAGGCCAGGCACCATGTATGTGGTGGGAATGGGGCCGGGGAGCATGGACCAGATGACAGGCGCTGCCCTGGAAGCGTTAAAGCGCTGTCAGGTCATTGCCGGATATACGGTTTATGTGGATTTAATCCGTGAGCATTTTCCTCATAAACAGTTCCTGACAACGGCAATGACAAGGGAAGAGGAACGGTGCCGGAGGGCACTGGAATGCTGCATGGAGGGCAAGGACACGGCCATGATATGCAGCGGAGACGCGGGCATCTATGGCATGGCGGGTCTGATACTGGAGCTGGCGGGACAATATCCCGGAGTACAGGTGGAAATCGTGCCGGGGGTTACGGCTGCCAGCGCAGGCGCTGCGGTGTTGGGAGCGCCTTTGATGCATGACTTTGCGGTCATCAGCCTCAGTGACAGGCTGACTCCTTTGGATGCCATATGGAACCGGGTGGAGTCGGCTGCCCAGGCGGGCTTTGTCATCTGCATGTATAATCCGGCCAGCAAGGGAAGACCGGATTATTTCAGGCAGGCATGTGAGCGGATCCTTAAGTACCGGGGTGAGGATACGGTGTGCGGCCTTGTATCCAATATAGGCAGGGACGGACAGCACATGGAGGTGATGAGCCTGGGGGAAATGAAGGACAGGGCTGTGGATATGTTTACAACCGTCTATATAGGCAGCCCGCAGACAAGGAAAATCGGGCAGTATATGGTAACTCCCAGAGGCTACAGGTATGAGGGATGACAATGCATGGAATGATATGGCGGAAAAGGGCAGCCGGATAAGGCAGAAAAAGGCAGTCCTTTTTGCAGGAACAACGGAAGGGCGTCTGCTTGCAGCGTATCTGGCAGGCCTTGGCTGCCGGACGGTTGTGTGTGTGGCAACGAAGTATGGGCGGGATGTTCTGGAGGGGGGAAGCCCGGATAACAGCAACCCGGATAACAGCCTTCTGGATATCCGGCAGGGCCGCCTGGACCGGGAGTCCATGGAGGAACTGCTGGAAGAAGTCCGGCCGGGGATGGTGATTGACGCCACCCATCCATATGCAACGGAGGTGACGGAGAATATTAAACAGGCATGTAAGGCATTTCCTCAGATCCGGTTCATCCGTTGCCTGAGAAGGGAAAGCGGTCCCACAGGTGATGATGTCATCCATGTGCCGGATGTAAAATCCGCGGTTCAGTGGCTGGCAGGACGGGAGGGCAGCATACTGGTCACGACAGGCGTTAAGGAGCTTGCTGTTTTCTGCAGCCTTCCGGATTACCGGCAGAGGATATTCGCCAGGGTGCTGCCGTCCGTGGAATCCGTGGACATATGCAGGAAGCTGGGATATGAAGGACGGCATATCATTGCCATGCAGGGACCGTTTTCAACGGAAATGAACCTGGCCCTGTTAAGGGAGTTTCAGTGCCGGTTCCTGGTGACAAAAGACGGCGGAAGGGCCGGGGGGATGGATGGGAAGCTGGAGGCTTCCAGGGCGGCAGGGGCACAGGCCGTGCTGATTGACAGGCCGGAAAGCGCCGGGGGTATTTCCCTGGAGGATGTAAAAATACAGATAAAGGAGTGGATGGAACATGAGAGATGAGAACACATTTTCCCAGGAGCTTCGGCCGGTCGTGTATCTGGTCGGTATCGGTATGGGAGGGGAGGACCAGCTCACCGGACGTGCCATGGACTGCCTGGAAGCTGCCCAGGTCATAACCGGGGCTGACCGGATGCTTGAGAGTGTGCACCCTTACACCGAGGGAAAGCGTGTGTTTTCCGCCTACAAGCCCAGTGAGATGGTACAGTGGCTGGGAAGCTTTAAGTGGGAGGAGGCGGCGCTGGTGCTTTCCGGCGACACCGGATTCTACAGCGGTGCGGAAGCAGCAGCCAAGGCATTCATGAGGGAAGGATGGGATGTGGAATATGTTCCGGGTGTGTCCAGCCTGTCCTACTTTTGCGCCAGGCTGGGGAAGAGCTGGCAGAACGTCCATCCAATCAGCAGCCATGGGCGGGAGTGCGATGTGGTGGCCCATATAAGGAACCACAGGTCCTGCTTTATCCTGCTGGGCGGACCAGGAAGCGTGTCCTCCCTGTGCAGGCAGCTGGTGAGCAGCGATATGAGCCATGTGAATATATGGGCCGGAGAAAATCTCTCATATGAAGATGAACGTATTACCTGGGCGATGACGCCTGCTGAACTTATCATGGAGGATGAGCACCGGCCCTTTGGAAGCCTGGTATGTGTCCTGGTGGAAAATGACGAAGCGCTTGAGGGACAGCTTTATCCGGTAAAGGGGCCTGAGGACAGTGAGTTCATCCGGGGACAGGTTCCCATGACAAAGGCAGAGGTGCGCAGGCTGTCATTGGAAAAGCTCCGCATTGGGGATGGGGCTGTCTGCTATGATATCGGGGCAGGGACTGGTTCCGTGGCAGTGGAGATGGGGCTGGAAATCCGGCGCAGGGGAGGCAATGGGGAGGTTTATGCCATTGAGCGCAGCCTGGACGCCCTTCAGCTGATACAGTCCAACTGCCAGAAATTCCATGGAGGCTGGCAGGGCTTCCATATTGTGGAGGGCGAGGCGCCGGAGGCAATGGACGGACTGCCGATGCCGACCCATGCGTTTATCGGAGGAAGCGGCGGGAAGATGCCGGCAATCGTGGAGGCGCTTCTGGCAGCCAATCCACAGGTAAGGATTGTGGCAAATGCCATTACGCTGGAAACTGTTGGGGAGATTCTGGACTGCATGAGGAAGTTCGGATTCCAGGATACGGAACTGACCCAGGTACTGGCGGCAAAGGTGGAAGTGGTTGGCGCCTATCATATGCCAAAAGCACAGAATCCGGTTTATGTTGCAGTGATGCAGAACCCGTCTTTGGACAGTGAGGAGATCCAATGGCAGGAGTTATGATAGCTGCTCCTAAAAGCGGCAGCGGAAAGACCATGATTACCTGCGGCCTCCTTAAACTCCTTGACAGGAAAGGATGGAACCCGGCCCCCTTCAAATGCGGCCCTGATTATATTGACGGCCTGTTCCACAACAAGGTGCTGGGATTGGAAAGCGGGAACCTGGACAGCTTTTTTGAGGAACCGGACCATATGCGTGAGAAAATTTCTCACATATCTGCAGACCGTTTTGTGGTGGCCGAGGGAGTCATGGGTTACTTTGACGGTTTAGGAGGAATTTCCGCGAAGGGCAGTACGTGGGAAATCTCCCAGATCCTTGAACTGCCTGTCATCCTGGTGGTGGATGCCAAGGGAGCCAGCCTGTCTCTGGCGGCCCAGGTCAAGGGATTCCTGGAATATGTTCCCAGGGATGAGGAAGGAAAAGAAATCAAATGTGTCAACCGGATCGGAGGTATCCTGTTTAACCGCATATCCCCCATGATATATGGAAGGGTAAAGGCGCTCATAGAGGAACAGCTCCACGTTCCGGTCATCGGCTATGTGCCGGAGCTTGATTTCCTCCAGGTGGGAAGCAGGCACCTGGGCCTGGTCCTGCCGGATGAGATAGACGGGCTTAAGGGACAGATGGAGCGGCTGGCTGACTGCATGGAAAAGACAGTGGATCTGGATGTGCTCTCCATGATTAGCGGCGGTAAGGGAGAAGCAGCGGAATTAAATCCTGGGAGGGGGCATCGTGCCCGGCCGGGAAAAGCGGATTCAGGCAGGGAGCATCGTGCCCAGCAGGGGAATCCGGATTCTGACAGAAATCAATATCCGAATCCAGGGAAGGCGGATTCCGATGAGATGAATTGCCGTCAGATGTGGTGTGGAAAAAGTGGAACGGTACCTTTTGCCCATGGATGTGAAAAAAACTCAGACAGACAGTTTTACCTGGGCGTGGCCCTGGACGAGGCGTTCTGCTTTTACTACAGGGACAACCTGAACGCCCTGGAACATGCAGGGGCCAGGCTGGTATACTTCAGTCCCCTCCACGATGAAACGATACCGGATTATCTGGACGGCCTGCTTTTTGGAGGGGGATATCCCGAGAATTATGCAGGGGAACTGGCTGGCGGTATATCCATGCGTTCTTCGGTGGCTGATGCGGCGGGCCGGGGAATGCCCATATTGGGAGAATGCGGAGGTTATCTATACCTGCTTGAGACATTGCAGGGCATTGACGGGAAGGACTATCCGATGGCGGGCGTGCTGCCCGGCCGCGGCTTCAGGGGAGATAAAAAGGGACGTTTCGGTTACATCACCCTTAGCCCGGACGGAACCCTTCCGTACATACTGCCGGGCATGGAGATAAAGGGCCATGAGTTTCATTACTGGGACTGTGAATGCGGGGATGAGGAATACAGGATGACAGCCAGGAAACCGGTGGGCGGCAGGTCATGGCGCTGCATGCGGACCAGGGGGGATGTGCTGGCTGGCTTCCCCCATCTTTATTATCCCTCCTGTCCTGGATTTGCAGAGCGGTTTGCAGACAGATGCATCATATTTGGAAGGAAAATGGGACATGAATCTTGATGAAGTGATAAAGTCAGTAAAACAGGCTGATGAGGCAGCCGTGAAACAGGCCCTCAGGCGCTGGGACCAGGTGGCAAAACCCCTTAACAGCCTGGGTGTCCTGGAGGAGGACATTGTGCGGATTGCAGGGGCATCCGGCACAGCCGCAATCGACATCAGTAAGAAGGCCATTGTGGTGATGTGCGCTGACAATGGAATCGTGGAGGAGGGGGTGACCCAGACCGGACAGGAGGTCACTGCCATTGTGGCAGGAAACATGGCAAAGGGCTGTTCCTGTGTCTGCATCATGGCAGGGAAAGCCGGTGCGGATGTCATCCCCATTGATGTGGGGATAGCTGGTCATGACCCCATTCCAGGCGTGCTTCCAAGAAAGATTAAAGAGGGCACGCAGAATTTCCTGAAGGCCCCGTCCATGAGCCGCGGCCAGGCCCTAAGGGCCATGGAGGTGGGAATCAGGCTTGCGTATGAACTGAAGGAAAAGGGATATGGGCTGGCCGGCTCCGGGGAGATGGGGATTGGCAATACAACCACCAGCAGCGCAGTGCTGTCCGTGCTTCTTGACCAGGAGCCGGAGGCGGTAACCGGGCGCGGCGCAGGGCTTACCACGGATGGATACAGCCGGAAAATCCAGGTCATAAAAGATGGGATTGCCCTTCACCGGCCGGACCGGTCAGATCCGGTGGACGTGCTTGCCAAGGTGGGGGGATTTGATCTGGCGGCCCTGGCTGGTTTTTACATAGGATGCGGGATGGTACGTCTTCCTGTGGTGCTGGATGGCCTGATTACCGGTGCGGCAGCCCTGGCAGCAGTTGGAATCTGTCCCAGGGTCAGGGATTTTTTGCTGGCCTCCCATGTTTCGGCAGAGCCTGCAGGGGAAATGGTGCTGGACGCCCTGGGCCTTCGGCCTGCCATCCGGGCCGGGATGTGTCTGGGGGAAGGGACTGGGGCGGCTGCACTTTTTCCGCTTCTTGACATGGCGGCAGCCGTATACACGCAGATGAGCAGTTTTGAGGAAATCCAGGTGGGCCAGTATGAACACCTGGTCTGATACATATCTGACATCAACGGTACCGGAACAGTATTCCATGAAATCCGAAGGGAGGAGTGGCCTGTGATTTATCTCGTGACAGGCGGCAGCGGCAGCGGCAAATCAGAATACGCGGAGAACCTTGTGATGGCCTCAGGCTGCCCTGTGCGTTATTATGTGGCAACCATGACCGTGTATGGGGAAGAGGGAAAGGCGAAGGTCCTCCGCCACCAGGAACTGCGCAGGGGAAAGGGATTCATCACAGTGGAATGCCAGGCAGATGTGGGTACGGCCCTGTGCGGTATCAGGAACAGCAATCAGGAGAAGGCCATCCTGCTTCTGGAGTGCGTGTCCAACCTGGCTGCCAACGAGATGTTTGCAGATGGGGGGGAGGGACAGGGAAATGTCTCCATTGACAAGCTGGCAGACAAATTGCTCAAAGACATCCTCTGCCTGGCATCCCAGGTAAAGGATATGGTCATTGTGACCAATGAGGTGGCGTCCGACGGTATCATATATGATTCAGGGACGGCAGGGTACATACGCCTTATGGGACTTGTCAACAGTCGCCTTGGGGCATGTTCCCACCGGGTTGTGGAAGTGGTATATGGAATCCCTGTTGTATGGAAAGGGTAAGGTTAAAAATCCTGTTATACGCAAAAGGATAAAGGAGAGGAGCTGAGTAATGGTATGAATGGAATTTATTCCTGCATAATAGCTGTTTCCATGTATTCCAAGATCCCCATGCCTGCGGTGGAATGGACAGAGGAACGGATGCGCCATGTCATGTGCTTTTTTCCATTTGTGGGACTGGCCCAGGGGGGAGTACTGGGACTGTGGTTTTATCTGGGGCTGGATGTGTTTGCACTGAATCCCCTGACGGCTGCGCTGATAACGGCAGCCATTCCTCTTCTGGTTACAGGCGGAATCCACATGGACGGCTTCATGGATACCATGGATGCCATCCACTCCTATGGTGAACGGGAGAAAAAACTGGAAATCCTGAAAGACCCCCATCTGGGGGCATTTGCCGTCATATCACTGGCAGTCTATCTTCTCCTGTATCTGGGGGTGGTGAATGAGTACGTGCAGTATCTGTCCGGCTGCGAAGGGGATTTTAGGTTCCTGCTTTACGTGATGCCTGGAGTGGTATTTGTGATGGAGCGGGCATTCAGCGGACTCTCGGTGGTCACATTCCCATCTGCCAAAAAGGACGGGCTGGCTGCTGGGTTTGCACGGACCGCACAAAAGCGTACGGACAGGATTGTGCTGGCCGTCTGGCTGGTCATATGCCTGGCCGTTGCAGCTGCCCTGGGATGGAGGGCAGGCGGATTGGCCGGGGCGGCTGTTTTAAGCCTTGGCCTGGGATTGGGCCAGCTCCTTGTGTTCTGGTGGTATTACAGGATGTCATTAAAAGAATTTGGCGGAATCACAGGGGATCTGGCAGGCTGTTTCCTTCAGGTGTGTGAACTGGCCGGACTGGCTGTGCTGGCGGCGCTGTTAAAGACAGGGATACTGGGAGGTCATGTCATATGATTTTGGTTATCGGAGGAAGAAGCCAGGGCAAGAGGGAATTTGTCCAACAAAACCTTATACCGGAGGCGGATGCAGGGACGGTCCGGTGGGCGTCCGGCGGGGACGGGGGATGGGAATCCTATATGAACAGCAGGTACTGCTGTGATTTCCATCTGTTTATCAGACGTCTCATGAGCCATGAGCTTGGGGTTGGAGCCAACGGGGATCCCTGGAAGCCCGGGGATGAAAAACAGATGGAAGAAATCCTGAAAGCCTTGCTGGAAGATGCCCCGGACCGGATTCTGGTGACGGATGAGATTGGCTATGGGATTGTTCCGGCAGATGCCATGGAACGGCAGTACCGGGAGGAAACAGGACGTCTGTGCTGCCTGGCGGCAAAGGAGGCCGATGAGGTCTGGCGGGTCTTATGCGGGCTGGGACAGAGAATAAAGTGACTATGCTGGGACAGGGAGTAAAGTGACTATACTGGGACAGGGAATAAAGTGACCATATGGAGGACGGAATAGGAACATGGCTGGATGGTTTGGATTATGGAAATTACATGGGATGGCGCTGCTTGCAGGATGTGTCCTGGACTGGATCCTCGGCGATCCGTATCATTTCCCGCACCCGGTCCGCATGATGGGGCGGATGATTACATGGCTGGAAGGATACTTTAGGAAATGGATGGGCGGCAGGGAACTGGCAGCCGGTTTTTTCCTCACAGCCGCCATGTGCGTGGTGTGGTGCCTGGTTCCGTGGGGCGTACTGTATGCATTGCGGCAGATTTCATTTCCCTCCCTCTGGATCCTCCCCTTTTGCGTTGAGACAATCATCTGTTACCAGATGCTTGCAGCCAGAAGCCTGTGCACGGAGAGCATGAAGGTATGCCGCAGCCTGGAGGCCGGGGATGTGGAAGGGGCCAGGACCCACGTGTCCATGATTGTGGGAAGGGATACGGCGGTGCTGGACCAGTACGGTATTGCCAGGGCTGCCATTGAGACCGTGGCGGAGAATGCGTCCGACGGGGTAGTTGCCCCCTTTCTTTTCATGGCCCTGTTTGGACCGGTGGGAGGAATGTTTTATAAAGCAGTTAACACCATGGACTCCATGATAGGGTATAAGAATGAGAAATATATCCTCTTTGGAAGGGCGGCGGCAAAACTGGATGATATCTTAAATTTCATTCCGTCCCGCCTGACCGGAGGCCTTATGGTGCTGGCCGCCTTTCTCCTTCCGGGAATGGACGGAATCCATGGATGGCGCATCCTGATGCGGGACAGGCATAAACATGCAAGTCCTAATTCAGCCCAGGCCGAGGCTGCATGTGCAGGCGCCCTGCATCTGAGGCTGGCAGGGGATGCCTGGTATTTCGGGACACTGCACAGAAAGCCCTTTATCGGGGATGATGACCGCCCGGTGTGTCCGATGGATATTAAGAAGGCCAACCAGCTCATGTTTACAGTGGAGATGATCCTGATGGCCGCGCTGACAGCCATCCTGGTCCTGACATGACCTGTACACGATATAAAAGGTGATTATACGGAAAAAGTATTAGTGGAAATAGGATTTTACGGAAAACAGTGTTTGTGAAGATTCATGGAAAATAAAATGGACAAAAAGCAGTGTTTGTAAAGGTTTGTAAAGAATGGCTTGAGAGGAGAACCGATTCATGCAGTATCAGCACGGCGGGGATATTTACACCCGGGAAATCGATATGGACTATTCCGCCAATTTGAATCCCCTGGGGCTTCCGGACGGGGTAAGGAAGGTACTGGAATCCTGTATACATACGGATGTGTGCAGCGTATACCCGGACAGCCGCTGCGGGAAGCTGCGGGAGGCGCTGGGCCGGTTTCATGAAGTGCCGGAAGAATGGATTATCTGTGGAAATGGAGCGGCGGACCTGGTGTTCGGACTGGTCCATGCCTGTATGCCAAGGAGAGGACTGGTGACAGCCCCGGCTTTTTCCGAATATGAACAGGCAATGGTGACATGCGGATGCAGGGTGGACCACCTGTTCCTGGAGGAAAAGGAAGGATTTTCGCTGGATACGGAGGTCCTTCTCCAGCGGATTACAGGGGCGGCAGGGGAAGGCAGGCCATATGACATGGTATTCCTGTGCAATCCCAATAATCCAACAGGCATACCTGTACCGGCAGGGGAAATCAGACGGGCGGCACAGGTATGCCGTGGTTATGGCACGCGCCTTATCATGGATGAATGCTTCTGTGATTTCCTGGATGGACCGGAGGCATGCTCCGTGATTCCGTTCCTGGAGGAATACCCCAATCTTTTTGTGCTCAAGGCATTTACCAAGCTGTATTCCATGGCAGGACTGCGGCTGGGATACGGTCTTTGCAGTGATGGACACCTCCTTGAACGCCTGGGTGAGGTGAGGCAGCCTTGGTCCGTGTCGGGCCTTGCCCAAAAGGCAGGCGAGGCAGCCCTTAAAGAGCAGGATTTCGTCAGACGTACGAGGGAAGTGGTTGGGACGGAACGGGAATGGATGCGGGTAGAACTGGAAAAACTTGGGTTTACCGTATATGACTCCCAGGCCAACTATCTGTTTTTTAAGGTATTTCAAGGAAAAGGGGATGCCGGGCCGGACAGATGGGATACTGGGCCGGACAGAGGGGATACCGGGCCGGACAATGGAGATGCCGGACAAGGCGGCCCCGCAGGGCGGGACATGGAAATGCCCGCAAAAGGCTGGCTGTACCACCGGTTGTTGAAGCACAAGGTGCTCATACGGAGCTGCAGCAATTATCCAGGACTCAATTCCTCCTTTTACCGGGTCTGTGTAAAGACAAGGGAAGAGAACCAACGGCTGATGGAGTACATGACGAAAGCAGTAAAAGAAGAAACAGGGCAAGGCGGGATGGCTTAAAGTGAACAGCACAGCCCCCAAATGAACGAACAGAGGAGAACGATAATGGCGAGACCAATCATGATTCAGGGAACCATGTCCAATGCGGGAAAAAGCATCCTGGCAGCCGGACTTTGCCGTATATTCATGCAGGACGGATACAGGACCGCGCCCTTTAAATCCCAGAACATGGCATTGAATTCCTATATTACATCGGAGGGCCTGGAGATGGGACGGGCACAGGTGGTCCAGGCAGAGGCGGCAGGCATACGCCCCCACGTGGATATGAACCCAATCCTGCTGAAACCCACCACGGATGTGGGATCCCAGGTGATTGTCCATGGCATTTCCAGGGGCAACATGAAGGCCAGGGATTACTTTGCCATGAAACGCAGCCTGATTCCGGAAATCATGGCATCCTATGAACGGCTGTCCAATGCCTATGACATCCTTGTCATTGAGGGCGCGGGAAGCCCGGCGGAAATCAATCTCAAATCAGACGATATCGTGAACATGGGCCTTGCGAAGCTGGTGGACGCCCCGGTGCTGCTGGCAGGTGATATTGACAGGGGCGGTGTGTTTGCCCAGCTTTACGGCACCGTGGCCCTTCTGGAGCAGGAGGAACGGAAGCGGGTTAAAGGGCTTATCATCAACAAATTCCGGGGGGACAGGTCCATACTGGACCCCGGGACCGCGATGCTGGAACAGCTGTGCGGCATACCGGTCATGGGGGTGGTGCCCTACATGGATGTGGATATTGAGGATGAGGACAGTTTAAGCGCCCGTCTGGACAATGGTCAGGCCCCCGGTCTGGTGGACCTGGCGGTCATCCGTCTGCCCAGGATATCCAATTTCACGGATTTTAATGTGTTTTCCAGGATACCCGGGGTATCCTTGCGCTATGTTTCCAGGGTTTCAGAACTGGGGACGCCGGATCTGGTATTCCTTCCGGGTACGAAGAATACCATGGATGACCTGCTGTGGATGCGCCAGAACGGCCTGGAGGCCGCAGTGCTTAAGCTGGCCCATAAACAGGTACCCATATGGGGAATCTGCGGCGGATACCAGATGCTGGGAGAAGTGCTCAGGGATGTTTCCGGTGTAGAGTCCGCAGGCGGCAGGGAGGTTGCAGGTATGGGGCTGCTGCCGCTGAGGACTGAGTTCCAGGAGGAAAAGGTAAGGACCCAGGTGGAAGGTTCCCTGGGAGAACTGGACGGTGTCCTGGCGCCCTTATCAGGCAAATGCATCAGCGGCTATGAAATCCATATGGGCCGCACGTCCATTGACCGGGAACATGGGGCCATGGATACCGCAATGCTGGTGTCCTGGCGCCGGGAACCCGTCATCTGCCGCCCGGCCTCCTATGTGATGGAGGTACAGGATACGGATCAGCAGGGCTGTGAGAGGAAACGGGTGAAGGAGGACGGATGGAACCGGGGGAATATCTACGGGGCCTACATCCATGGTATGTTCGACCATCCGGGGATAGCGGAGACGATTGTATCCTCACTGGCGGCACGGAAAGGGATATCCATGGATGAGGTCAGGGAAGGGGATTATGAAGCCTACCGGCAGCAGCAGTATGATAAGCTGGCAGATGTACTGCGGTCCAGCCTGGATATGGATGCCATTTATAAGATGATGGGGTTATAGGGCGCGGAAAGACCGCTTTTTAAGGTAATGGCGGCAATGGACCCGTAACAGACCAATAGCAGACCGGCCATGGGATGTCAGACGAAATAGTAACAGACCGGCAGCAGGGGCTTTGGGATACCATGCTCCAGACTGCCATATAAGGAGACAAGACAGAATGTTAAATATACAATTGGAACAGGTGCTTCCCTCGGAGATAGAGCGCCGCAGTTTTGAACTGATTGACCAGGAGCTGCAATCCATGGGAATCCGCCTGGAGCCGGAACAGGAGCCGGTCATCAAGCGGGCCATCCATACAACGGCTGATTTTGAGTATGCCGGGAACCTGGTGTTCTCTGAACACGCGGTGCAAAAGGGGATTGACGCCCTCAGACAGGGGGCTGTGATCATCACGGACACCAATATGGGATGGTCCGGGGTGAATAAGAAGAAACTGTCTTCCCTGGGAGGGGAAGCGCTCTGCTTCATGGCAGATGAGGACGTGGCCAGGGAGGCGGCTGAAAAGGGGACCACCAGGGCAGTGGCCAGCATGGAGAAGGCGGCCCGGTTATTTGGAAGGAACCGTCCCTGTATCTTTGCCATCGGCAATGCCCCCACTGCCCTGATCCGTCTTTATGAACTGGTGAAGGAGGGGAGCATTACCCCGGCCCTGGTCATAGGGGCGCCGGTCGGTTTCGTGAACGTGGTCCAGTCCAAGGAACTGATCCTCACGCTTGGGGATACGCCCTACATCGTGGCAAAAGGAAGAAAGGGGGGCAGCAACGTGGCGGCCGCCATCTGCAATGCCCTCCTTTATCAGATTGGATGATTGGGTAAATGATTTATTTTTTTCCGTTCCAGCAGTAGGTGCAGAGCTTACATGGGGAAATGCCGATGGATTCCACCAGGTCGTCCAGCCTGTGGTAGCGGAGTGTGGTAAAGTTAAGGCGTTTCCTGATTTCCTCCATCATTTCCTTGTAATTACCACTGTCCGGGTTGGCATAGTCTGCCAGCAGTTCATCTGATACGCAGTCACCTTCCCGGTCCTTGATGATACGTCTGGTAATCAGGTCCAGCTCCGAGGAGGAGCGGGAGAAATTAAGATAGGGGCAGCCAAACATCAGGGGCGGGCAGGCGGGCCGGATATGGACTTCCTTTGCGCCGCTCTGGTATAGGAATTCAGAGGTTTCGCCCAACTGGGTCCCCCTGACAATGGAATCGTCAATCAGCAGCAGTTTTTTGCCTCGGATCAGCGCGTCCACGGGAATCAGCTTCATTTTCGCAATCAGGTTGCGCTGGCCCTGGTTCTGGGGCATGAAGGAACGGGGCCAGGTAGGTGTGTATTTGATGAAGGGGCGTGCAAAGGGGATGCCGGATTCATTGGCATAGCCGATGGCATGGGCGATTCCCGAATCAGGTACGCCGGCCACCACGTCAGGCCTTGCCTCGTCCCGTTTGGCCAGAAGCTTTCCGCATTCATAGCGCATGCTCTCCACGTTCACCCCCTCGTAGGTGGAGGTGGGATAGCCGTAGTAGACCCAGAGGAAGGAACAGATTTTCATCTCCTGTCTTGGGGGACTCATGGTTTCCACTGATTCCGGGGTCATGAAGACGATTTCCCCGGGGCCAAGCTCCTTGTAGTCGGAGTAGCCCAGGTTGATAAAGGCAAAACTCTCAAATGAGGCGCAGAAAGCGTCCTCCTTTTTTCCGATTACAACAGGTGTCCTGCCGTATCTGTCCCTGGAAGCGTAGATGCCTTTTGGGGTCAGCAGCAGTATGGTCATGGAGCCCTCAATCCGCTCCTGGGCATACAACAGCCCTTCCACCAGGGAAGACTTCTGGTTGATCAGGGCAGCCACCAGCTCCGTGGAATTGATGCGCCCGTGACTCATTTCCATAAAATGTATATGTCCGTTCCTGTATGCTTCCTGTATCAGCTCGTCCTGGTTGTTGATCTTGCCCACCGTGGTGATGGCAAAACTTCCCAGGTGTGACTGGATTAATAAGGGCTGGGGTTCGTTATCGGAAATACATCCAATCCCAAAATATCCCTCCAGCTCGTTTAAATCGCCGTCAAATTTTGTACGGAACGGGCTGTTTTCTATATTATGGATGGAGCGGGCAAAGCCCTGTTCCCCATACACGGCCATGCCGCCGCGCTTTGTACCAAGATGGGAGTGGTAATCGACTCCGAAAAAAAGATCCAATGTACAGCTGTTCTTAGATACAACACCAAATATTCCGCCCATGTATATTCCCTCTTTGATAGTAGTGGTCTGTCATTCTGCCTGTTACAGGACTTATCATAACATATATTAGCATTAAAGGACAATATGAATGATATATTATTTATACTTATAATGCCTCATAAGCAGTGCAGGACATCCGGGGAATTGCAAAATAATAGGACTCATTGTATAATTAATGGATATATTAACAGCCAGGATTTCAGAAAGATATTTTATCATAGAGGAGAAAAGGGGCATTCATATGGACTTATACAGGATTATTCTGGTGGATGACGAGGAAGAGGTCAGACAGAGCATCATCAGGAAGATTAACTGGACAGAAGCAGGGTTTCAGGTTGTGGGGGACGCGGAGAACGGGGAGGACGCCATGGAGAAGGTGGAGGCACTGGAGCCGGACCTGATCCTTACGGATATCCGTATGCCGTACATGGACGGGCTGACCCTGGCGGAGAAGGTGCGCCAGAAATATCCCTCCATCAAAATCGTCATATTTTCCGGATACGATGACTTTGAATACGCCAAGCAGGCCATCAAGCTGAATGTGACGGAGTATATATTAAAGCCCGTGAACGTGGAGGAGCTGACCGCCATCTTAAAGCGCATCAAATCCAACCTGGACGAGGAAATCGAACAGAAGCGGAATGTAAGCCTGCTGCGGGAGAACTATATCAAAAGCCTTCCCATCCTGCGCGAACAGTTCATCAACGAGCTGATCAGTTATCCAGTGCCGGAAGAAACCGTGGCCGACCGTCTGCAGGAATATGACATACCCCTTGCCGGGGCCAAGAAGTGGGTGGCTGCCGCCATCGATATCGAGCCGGAGGAAATCCGGGGCAGTGCCATGCTCCCCCTGCACAAGGAGAAGGACCTGATTCCCATCTCCGTGATGCAGATCGTGGAGGAGAAGTTAAGGAATTACTGCCGCTGCGCCCTGGCCACCTCGGCCAGGACGGCGGCGGCGGAGATTGCGGTCATTGCGGCCATTGACGGGGAGAACAGCCAGACCGGGCTGATTGATGTATTGGGTGATATCTGCAAGGAGACAAAGAAAATCCTGGAGGTCCCCATCACGGTGGGAATCGGCCACGGGTGCCAGGCATTGTCTGAAATCAGCAGTTCCTACAAGGCTGCGGTGGACGCCCTTGGATATAAGGCCATCGTGGGAAGCGGGAGCACCATCTACATCAATGACGTGGAGCCGGTCAGCGGCGGTAAGCTGCAGTTTGACGGCAAGGACGAGGCGGAGCTGATTGCGGCCATCAAGTTCGGCCCCAGGGAAAAGATAGAGGAAGCCGTGCGCAGCGTCATGGATAAGATGAGCGATGCAAAGGTGCATTTCCGCCAGTGCCAGGCTTATATGCTGAGCGTGTCCAGCAGCATCATACAGAGGATCCAGCAGCATGACCTGGATATGGCCCAGATCCTGGAGGAGGGGGAGGAGCACGAGGATACCTTTGCCCTGATTCCCAAGATGCAGAAAAAAGAGGATTTCAGCCAGTGGCTTCTGTCCGTGGCCCTGCGGATGAACCAGGTGATGAACCAGGAACGTGACAACACCATGAAGCAGGTAATCCAGGAGGCCAAGGAATATATCATGGACAATTACCAGGATCCGGACCTTTCCGTGGAGAAAATCTGCCGCCACCTGCATATGAGCCCGGCCTATTTCTCCACCATGTTCAAGAAGGAGACGGGACAGGCTTACATCGCCTACCTGACCGAGGTCCGGCTCAACAAGGCGGTGGAGCTGCTCAATAAGACCGATGACAAGACCTATGTGATTGCATCCAAGGTGGGGTATCAGGAACAGAACTATTTCAGCTATGTGTTCAAGAAACGCTTCGGGATTTCCCCCACTAAGTTCAGGGGAGCGAAAAGGTAAGGAGACGGACATGCTTTTTGAAAAGCAGAGGCAGGGGGTGCAGAAGGCCAGCATCCGCTACATCATATTCATTTATTTTACGCTGACCGCCCTGGCTGCCAGCGTATTCATCGGAATTTCCCTCTATACAAGGCTGTCGGGACAGATGGCGGACACCATACAGGAAGAGAACCAGATACTGATTAACCAGATTAACCGTTCCATGGATTCCTACCTGCAGACAGTGATGAAGCTGTCCGATTCCCTTTATTACGGCGTAATCAAGAACGCAGACCTTTCAGACGGTTCCATTGGCAGCGAGATTACCCTTCTCTATGACAATAACAAGGATAATATTGAAAATATCGCCCTGCTGTCCAAGACCGGGCAGATGCTGGAATCCGTGCCCGCGGCCAGGCTCAAATCCAATATAGACGTAATCGACGAGAACTGGTTCCAGAACACCCTTTTAAAGACGGAGAACCTTCATTTCTCCACACCCCATGTACAGACAATCTTCGATGGAAGCGAAAGCCAGTACCGCTGGGTCATTTCCATGTCAAGGGCAGTGGAAATCACCAACGGTCCCTATACGGACCAGGGCGTGCTGCTCATTGATATCCGCTACAACAGCCTGGAACGGCTGTTTGACGGCGTGAACCTGGGCAACGGCGGATATGCGTACCTGATTAGCAGCGATGGGGAAATCATCTACCACCCAAAGGCCCAGCTTATCGACTCCGGCATTGTCAGGGAGAACAACCTGGAGGCGGCCGGCCTTAAGGACGGCAATTACGAGGAGGTATTCGGCGGGGAAAAGCGGATTGTGTCCGTGAAGACCGTGGGATATACGGGATGGAAGATTGTGGGCGTGACGCCTCTTGACGGCATGTCCCTCAACAACATCAAGACAAAGCTTCTGATGGTGTTCATCATCGCCTTCGTGCTGTTCATCCTCTCCATCATCAACTCCTACATTTCCACCAGGATCACGGATCCCATCAAGGAGCTGGAGAAGGCGGTCAATGAGATTGAGGAAGGAAACCTGGAGGTGGAGGTGAAAAGCGCCGGTTCCTATGAGATACAGCATCTGGGCACTTCCATCCAGAGCATGGCCAGACGGATCCGGAAGCTGATGAACGATATTGTGGCGGAGCATGAATCCAAGCGGAGAAGTGAATTTGACACCCTCCAGTCCCAGATCAACCCCCATTTCCTCTACAATACCCTGGATATCATTGTGTGGATGATTGAAAATGAAAAGCAGTCCGAGGCCGTGAAGGTGGTGACGGCCCTTGCAAGATTCTTCCGCATCAGCTTAAGCAAGGGAAAGAGCATCATCCCGGTAAGGGACGAGCTGGAGCACGTGCGCAATTACCTGATGATCCAGCATATGCGCTATAAGAATAAATTCACCTATGCCATTGAGGCGGATGAGGATGTCCTGGAACTGGCAAGCTTAAAGCTCATGCTCCAGCCCCTGGTGGAAAATGCCATCTACCACGGCATGGAGTTCATGGACGGGGACGGGGAAATCCTGGTCAGGGCATGGCGCCGGGAGGATGACCTTTATATGAGCGTGTCCGACAATGGCTTAGGCATGACCCGGGAGCAGGTGGACCGCCTGTTCTCAGCCGCGGACCATATGCCCTCAGGCAGGGGGTCGGGTATCGGCGTGAAGAATGTGAATGAGCGGATCAAGCTCTATTTTGGAACTGGTTACGGCCTTGAAATCCAGTCGGAACCAGATGAGGGAACCACGGTGACGGCGCATCTGCCGGCCATTTCCTATCAGGAAGCAAAGAAAGAGGAAGCCTATGTCAAATAAAGGGAAGATTCTCTGGTGCATATGGGCCGGTATCCTGGTCCTGCTGTTTTTGATGTCCTCCACGGACCTTATCATCAAGGAAAAGGAAATCGAGGTATACCCGGTTTCCGTCATCATCGACGGGGACAATGATGACTACTATGTTAATTTAAAAAAGGGCATGGAACAGGCGGCGGTGGAGTTCCACGGGGACGTCAGCTTCATCACCCTTTACGCCGACCATGACCAGGCACAGCAGACGGAGCTGGTGAAACGGGAAATCAGGGATGGGGCGCGGGCTGTCATCCTGGCTCCGGTGAAGCCGGAGGAGGCGGTCAAGGAGCTGGAGACCATGAATCCGGGCTGCCCGGTCCTCTTTCTTGGCCGTCCCCAGTCCAGCGGCAGGGTGGCGGATACCATCGGTGTGGACAGCCAGGAGATTGGAAGGATGCTGGGGGAGGCCGCTGTATCCCAGGCCCCGAAGGACGTCCCGGTCTATCTCTTTTGCAAGGGGTTAGACTATGGGGACGGCGCCCTGGTCTATGAGGGGGTCAGTGGCGTGCTGGAGGAACATGGGTATGATTACCGGCTCATTGAGAAGAAGAACCAGGACACATATAGGCAGGCTGTCCAGGAAACGGATTCCCCCGGCAGCGGCAAGATCACCATCATAGCCCTGGATGTACAGTCCCTGGACCAGGCAGCCCAGATACTGGAGGAGGACACCATATACCAGGGCAGGGTGTCAGGGCTTTACGGAGTGGGGAGCACCACATCCTTACTCAGGGCGCTGGAAAAGGGGATTGTCACGGGGATGACGGCCTATAACCAGTTTGACGAGGGATATTTAAGCGTGAAGCAGGCGGTGGAAGCCATCCAGGGCACGCACCAGAAGCAGGAGACGCGGCTTACGGCCATCTACGTGGATAAGGACAGGCTGAGGGATAAGACATATGAGAAAATGTTCTATCCCATTGAGTAGCGGAAATCGGGAAAATGAAAGGGGTATGGGCCATGAAGCGGAATTGGATTTATTTACTGGCGGTTTGTTTAGGAATCGGCATCCTCATAGGGTTCTGGCAGTACAGGGAAAATGAAGGACAGCGGCAGACAAAGAAGAATTCCATCCGCATCGGGGTCCTTCTCTACCGCGGGGATGATACCTTCATCGGAACCCTGCGCGCAGGCCTGGAGGATAAGGCAAAGGAATATGAACAGAAAACAGGAATTAAGGTGAAGCTGGATATCCTGGACTCCAAGGGAAGCCAGAATACCCAGAACAGCCAGGTGGAGCGCCTGATTTCCCTGGGCTGTGACGCTTTGTGCATCAATAGCGTGGACCGTTCATCGGCTTCCATCATCATTGACAAAGCCATGGATGCGGGGACCCCTGTGGTGTTCTTTAACCGGGAACCGGTGGAGGAGGACATGAACCGCTGGGAAAAGCTGTACTATGTGGGCGCGGATGCAAAGGAATCGGCGGTGCTCCAGGGAGATGCCCTGGTGGATGCATACAGGAAGGATTCCCGCACCCTGGACGCCAACGGGAACGGTCTGGTGAGTTATGTGCTCCTGGAGGGGGAGACCAGCCACCAGGACTCCCTGATCCGCACGGAGTGGTCCATCCAGACATTAAAGGACGGAGGGGTTCCCCTGGAGAAGATTACAGGGGGGATTGCCAACTGGGACAGGAGCCAGGCTTCCGCCCTGATGGAACAGTGGCTGAAGGAATACCCGGGACAGATAGAACTGGTGGTCAGCAACAATGATGACATGGCCCTGGGCGCTATCGACGCCATGAACCGGGCCGGGATCGGGGCCAATTCCATCAAGGTGGTGGGCATTGACGGCACCCCGGTGGGCATAAAGGCCCTGGAGGAGGGAACCCTCTTCGCCACCGTGGAATCGGACAAGGAACGTTACGCCCAGGCCATATTCGACATTGCCTGGAGCCTGTCCCTGGACCAGGACCCTAAGTCCGTGGTACCGCTGGTCAATGGGAAATATTACTGGTGTCCCCAGCGGGTCCTGACCCAGGAGGAGGCAAAACTGCTTAAAAATAAGTAAGCTCCCATAAAAACCTGATAAAAAAATACAGAATCAAAGAAATTTTATAATCATTCTTTAAAAATCCTATGGAAAAATGCACAACCAGGCCGTATAATGGCCTTGTTGTTAAGCAAAAACAACCAAAGACAATCATAATATTTATAAGGGAGGAATTCAAAATGAAAAAAGCATTAAGTGTTGCCCTTGCGTGTTCCATGGCATTATCACTCGTTGCCTGCGGCGGCGGAAGCAAGCCAACGGAAGCACCAACAACAGCAGCCGCTGGTGGTGATACCACAACTGAGGCAGCAGCTGACACGACGACCGAGGCAGCAGCAGCTGACAGCGGCGCAGAAATGGCCAACAAGGACAAACCATTGGTATGGTTTAACCGCCAGCCATCCAGCAGTGCTACAGGACAGCTGGATATGACAGCCCTGAATTTCAATAAGGATACATACTATGTAGGTTTCGACGCCAACCAGGGCGCTGAGCTTCAGGGTACCATGGTTAAGGATTACATCGAGAAGAACATTGACACAATCGACCGCAACGGCGACGGAATCATCGGTTATGTCCTGGCAATCGGGGATATCGGACATAATGACTCCATTGCACGTACAAGAGGCGTCCGTAAGGCTCTTGGAACAGGCGTTGATAAAGACGGCAACATCAACAGCGATCCGGTTGGTACAAACGCAGATGGCACAGCCACTGTTGTACAGGACGGCTCCATTGAAGTGGGCGGCAAGACATACGTGGTCCGCGAGCTGGCTTCCCAGGAGATGAAGAACTCCGCAGGAGCTACATGGGATGCAGCTACCGCTGGTAACGGAATCGGCACATGGTCTTCCTCTTTCGGCGACCAGATTGATATCGTTGTATCCAATAACGACGGCATGGGCATGTCCATGTTTAACGCATGGTCCAAGGATAACAACGTTCCTACATTCGGCTATGATGCAAACAGCGACGCAGTTGCTGCCATCGCAGAAGGCTACGGCGGCACAATCAGCCAGCATGCAGACGTACAGGCATATCTGACACTTCGTGTGCTTCGTAATGCACTGGACGGAGTTGACATTAACACCGGTATTGCAACACCAGATCCAGCAGGTAATGTCCTGAGTGACGATGTATATGTATACAGGGCAGATGAGCGTTCCTACTACGCCCTGAACGTTGCTGTTACTTCTGACAACTACCAGGATTTCATGGATTCCACCATGGTTTATGCACCTGTATCCAACCAGCTGGATGCCAGCACAAGCCCTGAAAAGGCTGTATGGCTGAACATCTACAACTCAGCTGATAACTTCCTGGGTTCCACCTATCAGCCGCTGCTTCAGAAGTATGATAAGCTTCTCAACCTGAAGGTTGACTACATCGGCGGTGACGGACAGACTGAGTCCAACATCACAAACCGTCTTGGAAATCCAAGCCAGTATGACGCATTTGCCATTAACATGGTTAAGACAGATAACGCAGCTTCATACACATCTCTGCTTGAGCAGTAATAATCATTGAAATAAAAATGTACTGTTGACTGTTATTAGGGAGAAGAAATTCTCCCTAATAATCGATTTAGACTTAATACTGAAACCAATCAATCTATGTATACAGGAGTAAAATAATGGCAGATAAGAAAGATGATATCGTCTTATCAATACGCGGTATGAGCAAGTCCTTCGGCCGTAACAGGGTTCTGGACCATATCAACCTGGATGTGAAGCGTGGAACCGTTATGGGGCTTATGGGTGAGAATGGCGCCGGCAAGTCAACCATGATGAAGTGCCTTTTCGGCACTTACCAGAAAGACGAGGGAAATATCTTCCTGAATGGCAAGGAAGTAAGCTTTTCTGGACCAAAGGATGCTCTTGAAAACGGCATTGCAATGGTCCACCAGGAACTCAACCAGTGTCTGGAGCGGAATGTGATTGATAATCTGTTCCTTGGACGCTATCCGGTCAATTCCATGGGTGTAATTGATGAAGGCAGAATGAAAAAGGAAGCCGCTGAGCTTTTTAGGAAATTGGGCATGACCGTTAACCTTACCCAGCCCATGGGTCGCATGTCCGTATCACAGAGGCAGATGTGTGAAATCGCTAAGGCCATTTCCTATAATTCCAGAGTGATTGTTCTGGATGAGCCTACTTCCTCCCTGACCGTACAGGAGGTTGATAAGCTCTTCGAGATGATGAGGATGTTAAAAGAGCAGGGAATCGCCCTGATTTATATTTCCCACAAGATGGATGAGATTTTTGAAATCTGCGATGAGATATCAGTGCTTCGGGATGGCAACCTGGTCATGACAAAGAGCACCAAGGATGCAAACATGAATGAGCTGATTGCGGCAATGGTGGGCCGTTCCCTTGATAACCGGTTCCCTCCGGTTGACAATACCCCTGGGGATGTGATCCTGTCCATACAGAATTTATCCACGAAGTTTGAACCTCATCTGCAGGATGTCTCGTTTGACGTAAAAGAAGGCGAGATATTCGGGCTTTACGGCCTGGTGGGGGCAGGGCGGACAGAACTTTTGGAAACAATCTTTGGTGTCCGCACCAGAGCGGCAGGGCGGGTTTATTTCAATAACCGTCTTATGAATTTCAGCAGCGCAAAGGAAGCCATGGAGCATGGCTTTGCCATGATTACTGAGGAGCGGAAGGCAAACGGCCTGTTTTTAAAGGGTGACCTTACCTTTAATACCACCATTGCCAACCTGCAGCAGTACATGTCAGGAATGGCGCTTTCCGATGCAAAGATGGTAAAGGCCACGGCAAAGGAAATAAAAATCATGCATACCAAGTGTATGGGTCCTGATGACATGATTTCCAGCCTTTCCGGCGGCAACCAGCAGAAGGTCATCTTTGGAAAATGGCTGGAACGCAGTCCGCAGGTGTTTATGATGGACGAACCCACAAGAGGTATCGATGTGGGTGCAAAGTATGAAATATATGAGCTGATCATCAATATGGCGAAACAGGGGAAGACAATCATCGTTGTTTCTTCTGAGATGCCGGAGATACTGGGTATCACAAACCGTATTGGTGTTATGTCAAATGGACGTCTTTCAGGAATTGTCAATACAAAAGAGACGGATCAGGAAGAACTTTTGAGGCTCAGTGCAAAATACCTATAAGGGGGATTCATGGATATGGCGAAAGGAAACAATGAGACTCTTACGGCTGAACAGGAGATGCAGCTGCGTCAGCCAATTGAGGATTATGTTGGTGAAATTCAGAAAAAGATTGACAGCCTCAGGACCGATGGTACGAACAGGGTAGTAGCCCTGCAGAACAGTATCGATGCGGCAAAGAGGGACCGTTCCCTTACAAAAGAAGAAAGAGCGAACAGGATTGCTGCCAACAGCGCGGAGATGGAAAAGGCAAAGGCTGTTGAGGCAAAGAATAAAGATGAAATCGCAAAATTGATTTCCGATGCGGAGGGTTACCTCAAGGCGCATTTTGATAAGGACTATTATCAGCCCTTAAAGGCAAGCTGCGAACAGGAAAAGGCGCTGGCAAAGGAAAAATATGACACCAGGGTTGCTGAGCTTAACAAGGAGCATGAAAAGACACTGTCAAAGCTTACCGACCATCAGGAGATTAAGGATGAGAAGTACGTCCATAAGAACCGTCTGTTTGACGCGAAGATGGACTTAGACAAGGAACTTCAGCGCATTAAGGACAGAAGGCATGCTGCTTTTGCATGGCAGTACCACCTGATTGATATGCTCCGTCTGTCCAAATTCACCTTCATGGAGACCAGGGCGCAGAAATGGGAAAATTATAAATATACATTCAACCGCAGGACATTCTTACTGCAGAACGGTCTGTATATTGCCATCATCCTGATTTTCATCGGACTGTGTATCGCTGCTCCGGTGGTGAAGAATGTAAAACTGCTTACCTATAACAATATTTTGAATATCCTGCAGCAGGCTTCCCCAAGGATGTTCCTTGCGCTGGGCGTGGCAGGGCTTATCCTCCTTACTGGTACGGACCTTTCCATCGGACGTATGGTCGGTATGGGTATGACCACTGCAACCATCATCATGCACCAGGGTATTAATACAGGCGCTGTGTTCGGACACGTGTTTGACTTCACAGGGATGCCCATTGGCTTAAGGGTTGTATTTGCACTGTTTATGTGTATTGTCCTCTGTACGTGCTTTACGGCAATTGGAGGTTTCTTTACAGCCAAATTCAAGATGCATCCGTTCATATCAACCATGGCCAACATGCTGGTTATCTTTGGTCTTGTCACTTATGCCACAAAGGGCGTGTCCTTTGGTGCCATTGAACCGGCAATCCCGAAGATGATCATTCCAAAGGTAAACGGATTCCCAACCATCATCCTTTGGGCAGTGGCGGCAATTGTAATCGTATGGTTCATCTGGAATAAAACCACCTTCGGCAAGAACTTATACGCAGTGGGCGGCAACCCGGAAGCGGCTGCTGTTTCAGGTATCTCCGTATTCGGGGTAACCATGGGGGCATTCATCCTGGCAGGTATCCTTTATGGATTCGGATCATGGCTGGAATGCGCAAGAATGGTAGGTTCCGGCTCCGCTGCTTATGGCCAGGGCTGGGAGATGGATGCAATCGCAGCCTGCGTGGTGGGCGGCGTGTCCTTTACCGGTGGTATCGGTAAGATTTCCGGCGTGGTAGTCGGTGTGCTGATCTTCACCGTACTTATCTACTCCCTTACCATCCTTGGTATTGATACAAACCTTCAGTTCGTATTCGAAGGTATCATCATCATCACGGCAGTAACGCTTGACTGTCTGAAATATGTCCAGAAGAAGTAAGATTTAGTAAGATTTGTTTGATGCGGTGCCGGCAGCCTTGAGATGCCGGGGGCCGTCTGAAGACCGGCTGGAAACAGAAGGCTGGCTGCAAACCCGCAGCCAGCCTTTTTCTGCGCCCAATGGCTGCCAGGCCCGGACAAAGGCAGCCATTGGGTGAACGGTTACCGGCTTAAATCGCAGGCCAGCCTGCTGTTCTGGTATTCGCCGGAAAACGTTACATCTTTGCCGAACCATTGGGGCGGGATGAAGGTGAGCGCTTCCTCCTCAGTGGGGAATTCTACCTCGGCCAGTATAAGGCCTTTGTAGGTTCCTTCGAATACATCCAATTCTATGGTCAGATGACCGGAACCTTCCAGTGGGATCAGATAGCGCGTCTTGGTCAGGATGATGCCGTCCGCCTTTTTAAGCAGATGGGTGTAAGCCTGTTCATTGAGGGGAAGGTTATATTCTTCCCTGGCCATCAGGCCTTTTCCTTTGTAGGTGAGATAATAGCTGTCATCCTCCTTGCGGATGCGCACCACGGGGCTGGTGCACAGGTAAGCCTGCTCAATGGCATGGCAGGGGAATTCCATGTAGTCTGCGGGGACTTGATTCACCAGATATTTCCTTTCAATTTCCATCTTTCATACCTCCAAATACTGTATACATAATGCAATTAGTGGATTTTACTAAGGAATGTTATTTTTTCCATTTTACTATCATATCATTTATCACTTTTCAGAAAAAGACTAAAATGATAAAATAAAAATATTGTGCGTTGTTATGTTGTATTGTGTCAGTATGGCAGGAAAGGGAGAAAATCATGGCAAAGGTTTATGCATTTCTGGCGGAAGGGCTGGAAGAGGTTGAATGTCTTGCGGTAGTGGACGTGCTTCGCCGTTCCGGAGTTGAGGTGACAATGGTTTCCGTGTCCGGAAAGAAAGAGGTCACAGGATCCCATGGAATCCGGTTAATGGCGGATGCGCTGTTTGAGGAGGCGGATCCTGATCAGGCTGATGTGCTGTTTTTGCCGGGTGGGATGCCTGGTACCAATAACCTGAGGGAACACCGGGGGCTTAGGGAAGCCATTGAACGTGCGAATAAGCAGGGCCGGAGGGTGGCTGCCATCTGCGCGGCACCCAGTGTCCTTGGAGCCATGGGGCTGTTAAAGGGCAGGACAGCCACCTGTTATCCTGGATTTGAGGAGCAGCTTACCGGGGTATCCTACACAAGCCAGGGCGTTGTCACTGACGGCAATATCACCACTGGCAGGGGCCTGGGATATGCGCTGGATCTTGGCCTTGAACTGATACGTCTTCTTCAGGGACCCCAGCAGGCCCAGAAGATTGCGGCAGCCATCCAGTACAGCCGCGGTTGACTGCAGGAGTGATGGAACCTGCAGGAATAATGAAACTGCAGGAGTGATGGAATCCGCAGGAATAATGGAATTCCCCCGCTTGTGCCGCATCGATGGAAGATGCGGCACAAGCGGGGGAGTTTTTTTGATGTGATGCAAAGTATATCGTTTTAAACGTAAGGCATGACGGATTGCGCATGGGAACCTCAGGACCTGTCTGGCGGCTGCGTCCTGTTTCCTGTGCATCCTTCCTTGCGCACCCGCTTTTTCTCTGCATGGCCTACAATGGTAGTGCCTGCCAGGTCATCCAGACAGTTAATCATGGTCATTCCCCATGTCGTTGAAGGCGTGGACACCGGCTGCCAGGCCCACAATCTCCAGCGGGAATCCAAGTGACTCCGGGAGGATAGCCAGGATGACGTGCTCATGATCCGCAGTGGTCTTATTCGCGCAGCTTACGGCTATTTGAAAATCCGCGCCATGAGCAGGGTGTCGTAATACCGCCCATCGCTTAGCAGCTTGTCATCGCGCAAAATGCCCTCCTGTACAAACCCCTGACTTTCATACAGCTTGATGGCAGAAGTATTTGTCGCCATCACCCGCAGGGTTAGCTTGTGCAAGCGGGACCCCGTCTCGGCCCAGGTAATGCACCGCCGCAGCATCTCCCCTCCGATTCCCTGCCCCCAGTATTCTTTCAAGACGCATACACCAAACTCGGCCTGATGTCGCAGGCGGACCAGGCGGGAGCCGGCACAGCGGCAATAGGCCACCAGCCGTCCGCCATCCTCCGCCACCAAAAACAGGTGGTTATTTTCCGCCTTATCCCCGGCGATTATAGCGCGCCAGGCGGCTTCATCCAGGTGGGCTTCCCCCGGTTCGCGGTCCATGTTTTCTGTCTCTGCATCCAATATAGGCCGCAGCGCGGCCAGTTGTGCGGCGTCGTCTTCGATCGCCTGTCGAATGGTATACAAGTGCTTTTCCTCCTTACTATATAGAGTGGAGTATAAAGTATAGCACGGCGCCAAGGGAATGAAAAGCCCGAATCAGTCTCTTATATGACGAGTAACCCTGCCGTATATGTCATTGTAAACCGCGTAGCCAATCCGTTTGATGAAGCATGGGGCATGGGCGTTCCCGCGTGGCTGCGCCGCGCCTGTAATGGTGGTCTGCATCGTCTTGGCTCCCTTCAATATTAATAGGCATGGACTATCCGACCGAAAACTGTGTTTCTGACTGGGGCTGGATATACAGGGAAATATGTACAGGAAATTTATGAAAAAATGCTGGTATTTTCATTTTGAGCATGCTATAATGGTACATTGAAGTGTAGCGCCCTCATGGTTCATGGGCGAATCACATATATTTTAAGGAGGAACCCGTAAAAATGAGTGTACAAGTAGAAAAATTAGAAAAAAACATGGCCAAACTGACAATAGAAGTAGATGCAGCGCAGTTTGAGGATGCAATGAAGAAAGCCTTTAATAAGAATAAGAATAAATTCAATATTCCAGGCTTCCGTAAGGGCAAAGCACCGCGTGCCATGATTGAAAAGATGTATGGCGAAGGCATTTTTTATGAGGATGCTGCTGATGAAGCCATCAATGCAACCTGCATGCAGGCCATGGACGAGAGCGGACTGGAGATCGTGTCCAGACCGGAAGTTGCCGTGGAGCAGATAGGCAAGGACAAGCCATTCATTTATACCGCACTTGTAGCTGTAAGGCCAGAGGTAACCCTGGGCGAATACAAGGGCATTGAAGTTGAGAAGGCAGACGCGGCTGTGACAGCTGAGGATGTGGAAGCAGAACTTAAGAAGGTACAGGAGCAGAATGCAAGGCTTCTGAGCGTTGAGGACAGACCGGTTGCTGACGGTGACAAGACTGTCATTGACTTTGAAGGATTTGTTGACGGCAAGCCATTTGACGGCGGCAAGGCAACGGATTATGAGCTGACCATCGGCAGCCACTCTTTCATCGATACATTCGAGGAGCAGCTGGTTGGTAAGAATATCGGCGAAGAGTGCGAAGTAAACGTAACCTTCCCCGAAGAGTACCATGCGCCTGAACTGGCTGGGAAGCCGGCTACCTTCAAGGTAACCGTAAAGGAAATCAAAGTAAAGGAACTGCCTGCCCTGGATGATGAATTCGCAGGGGAAGTTTCCGAATTTGAGACCATGGATGAATACAAGAAGGATATTGAGGCAAAGATTCTTGAGAGGAAGCAGAAAGAAGCTGCCACTGAGAATGAGAACAGGGTGGTTGACCGGGTTGCTGCCAACGCAAGCCTGGAGATTCCTGATAAGATGGTGGAAAGCCAGATTGACAACATGGTCCAGGATACTGCCCGCCGTATGCAGGGACAGGGCCTGTCCATGGATATGTATATGAAGTATACAGGCATGACCATGGATACCATGAGGGACCAGATGAGGCCGCAGGCACTTAAGAGGATTCAGACCAGACTGGTGCTGGAGGAAGTGGTTAAGGCTGAGGACATTCAGGTTTCTGACGAGAGGCTGGATGAGGAGCTTGCCAAGATGGCTGCAGCTTACCAGATGGAAGTCGATAAGTTAAAAGAATACATGTCAGACCGCGACAAAGAGCAGATGAAGGAAGACCTTGCTGTTCAGGAAGCAGTCGATTTCCTGGTTGCTGAGGCAAAACTGGTATAATTCACACTGGAAAGTCCACGATGGAAAGAATCGTGGAAAGTTATGATACGGGGGGTTTACAGTGTGGGGGCCATACTGTGAATCTCCTGGGTTTTTGTAAGTGAGTATATAATATGACTGTGTGACAGGAGGATGATCATATGAGTTTAGTACCCTATGTCATTGAACAGACCAGCCGTGGGGAGCGTTCCTACGACATCTATTCAAGATTATTAAAAGAGAGGATCATATTCCTGGGAGAGGAAGTAAATGATGTATCCGCAAGCCTTGTGGTTGCACAGCTCCTGTTCCTGGAATCGGAAGACCCGGGCAAGGATATCCATCTGTATATCAACAGCCCAGGCGGTTCTGTTTCTGCAGGCTTTGCAATCTATGATACCATGAACTACATCAAGTGTGATGTGTCCACCATATGTATCGGCATGGCAGCCAGCATGGGTGCATTCCTTCTTGCAGGCGGTGCAAAGGGTAAGCGTTTCGCGCTTCCTAATTCCGAAATCATGATCCACCAGCCATCAGGCGGTGCAAAGGGCCAGGCCACTGAGATTAAGATTGTGGCCGAGAACATTTTAAAGACCAGGAAAAAGTTAAATGATATCCTGGCTGCCAACACCGGAAGGCCCATAGAAGTGATTGAACGCGACACGGAGCGCGACAATTACATGTCTGCCGAAGAGGCAAAGGAATACGGTCTTATTGATGAAATCATCGCTCATCATTAATTGGAAGGCCGGACAGAAGTAAGGATGATTCCCGGTTGGATAAATTGGGTAAAAGCATGAAAGGTTAGGTAACGTATGCCAATTAGACCAGATGACACGATCCGCTGTTCCTTCTGCGGAAGGACTCAGGATCAGGTACGGAAGATGATTGCCGGAGCAGGCAACAACAATGTGTATATCTGCGACGAGTGTATTGAGCTGTGCTCAGAAATCCTGGAGGAAGAGCTGGAGGGGCAGGAAGATTCAGCATCCCCGGCCCTGGCAGATATCCGCCTTCTGAAGCCGAAGGAAATCAAGACATTCCTGGATGAATATGTCATTGGGCAGGATGAGGCAAAGAAAGTGCTGTCCGTGGCTGTTTACAACCATTATAAACGTGTCACATCCTGCCAGAACATGGATGTGGATGTACAGAAGAGTAATATCCTCATGGTTGGTCCTACTGGTTCCGGTAAGACTTACCTGGCCCAGACCCTGGCAAAGATTTTGAATGTTCCATTTGCCATTGCGGATGCCACGGCTCTTACAGAGGCAGGGTATGTGGGCGAGGATGTGGAGAATATACTGTTAAAGCTGATCCAGTCGGCTGATTATGACATTTCCCGTGCTGAGTACGGTATCATATACATTGATGAGATTGATAAGATTACCAAGAAGTCTGAAAATGTTTCCATCACCAGGGATGTATCAGGTGAAGGCGTCCAGCAGGCCCTCTTAAAGATACTGGAGGGAACGGTTGCCAGTGTTCCTCCCCAGGGAGGCAGGAAGCACCCGCATCAGGAACTGCTTCAGATTGACACCACCAACATCCTGTTCATCTGCGGAGGCGCTTTTGACGGGCTGGAGAAGATTGTGGAACAGCGCATCAGCGCCGGCTCCATTGGATTTAACGCAGAGGTGGTTAATAAGAATGATAATGACATTGATGACCTGTTAAGGAAGGTGGAACCAAAGGATCTTACCAAGTTCGGGCTGATTCCTGAGTTCATTGGCCGTGTGCCGGTGATGGTGTCCCTCCAGTCCCTGACCAAGGACGCCATGGTACGCATCCTGTCCGAGCCGAAGAACGCCCTGACAAGGCAGTATCAGAAGCTGTTCGAATTGGACAATGTAAAGCTGGAGTTCACCAGGGAAGCCCTGGATGAGATTGCACAGCTGGCCGTGGACCGTAAAATCGGCGCCAGGGGACTGCGCTCCATCCTTGAGACGGTTATGATGGATCTGATGTATGAGATTCCATCAGATGATACAATCGGAATCTGCACCATTACCAAAGGGGTAGTGGATAAGACAGGACAGCCGGAACTGGTATACCGCGATATGCCTCCTGCGTCTGCCCGTAAGCCGCTGTCCGACAGGATGCGGGGAGAGGGAAAGACAGGCGAGATTGCGTAGGAGGATGATTCCTGATTAATGAAACCGGGAAAGATGCGGTTCGTTTCTGTGACAATTTAGACAAAGGGAAAGGGCCGCTGCAAACCAGATATGACCCGGATGAAAGCCGTCAAGGCTCTGTCCGGCACCTGTATTGCAGCGGCCCTTTGGATGTTTGACATACAAGAGGTGAAGTTTAAGAATGGCAGAACAAGTGATAATAATGCCCGTAGTGGCACTGAGAGGACTAACCATACTTCCGGGAATGGTGCTGCATTTTGATGTGAACAGGCCCAAGTCCGTAGCCGCTGTGGAAAAGGCCATGGTAGGGGACCAGAGGCTTTTCCTTGTGGCCCAGAGACATCCTGAGATTGTGGACCCTGAACTTGGAGAACTGTACCAGGTGGGCACGGTAGCTGTTGTGAAACAGCTGGTCAAGCTTCCTGGCAAGGTTGTCAGGGTGCTGGTGGAAGGCCTTGAGAGGGGTGAACTGCTGTGTCTGGACTCAGAGGAACCGGCCCTTATAGGGGAAATCGGCTCCATTGAGACGGACGGGGAAGAGCTGGATTATCTGACCCAGGAAGCAATGCTGCGCATTGTGAAGGACAAGCTGGAAGAATATGGAAGGGTAAACCCGAAGATTACGAAGGAAATCCTTCCAAACCTGCTGTCTGTCAGCGGATTGGATGAGATGCTGGACCAGATTGCAATCCAGCTTCCCTGGGATTACACAATCCGGCAGACCGTATTGGAGAACAGTTCCCTGTCAGCCAGGTATGAAGTAGTGATGCATACCCTTATGACAGAGATGGAAATATACAGGATCAAGAAGGAGTTCCAGGAGAAGGTAAAGTCTGATATTGACCAGAACCAGAAGGAATATATCCTCAGGGAGCAGATGAAGGTAATCCGTCAGGAGCTGGGGGAGGACAACCCCCTGTCAGATGCGGATGAATACC
Source organism: Enterocloster sp. OA13 (assembly GCF_022440595.1). NCBI lineage: Bacteria > Bacillati > Bacillota > Clostridia > Lachnospirales > Lachnospiraceae > Enterocloster > Enterocloster sp. OA13. The sequence continues at coordinate 1,836,838 of NZ_JAKNTF010000001.1, forward strand.
AGAAGAAACTGGACAGCATGAAGGCTGACAAGGAAGTAAAGGAAAAACTCCACAAGGAGATAGAGCGGTTCCGTACAATGCCTGCCGGAAGCCAGGAAGGCAATGTGCTCCGCACGTATATTGAGACGCTGCTGGAACTTCCCTGGAAAAAGGTGTCAAAGGATAATGACGATATCCGGCATGCGGAAAAAATCCTCAATGAAGACCACTATGGTCTGGAGCAGGTGAAGGAAAGGATACTGGAATATCTGGCCGTGCGCACACTGACGAAGAAGGGGACCAGCCCCATCATCTGTCTGGTTGGCCCGCCCGGAACAGGAAAGACATCCATTGCCCGCTCGGTGGCAAGGGCCCTGGGCAAGAAGTATGTCCGCATCAGCCTGGGCGGGGTCAGGGATGAGGCGGAGATCCGCGGCCACAGGAAGACATACGTGGGGGCCATGCCGGGCCGGATCGTGGAGGGCATGAGACAGGCCGGGTACAGCAATCCCCTGATGCTGCTGGATGAGATTGACAAGGTCAGCAGCGATTACAAGGGAGATACCTCCTCCGCCCTGCTGGAGGTGCTGGACGGGGAACAGAACGTAAAGTTCAGGGACCATTATGTGGAGGTGCCCATCGACCTTTCCCAGGTCCTGTTCATCGCAACCGCCAATACCACCCAGACCATACCGGGACCGTTATTAGACCGCATGGAACTGATTGAGGTCAACAGCTATACGGAAAATGAAAAATTCCATATTGCCAGGGATTATCTGGTGGCCAAACAGATGGGACGCAACGGGTTAAAGGACAGCCAGATCACATTTTCCGATAAAAGCCTGGAAAAAATCATACACAACTATACCCGGGAGGCAGGCGTCCGCAACCTGGAGCGCCGCATTGGGGATGTGTGCAGGAAGGCTGCAAGGCAGTTCCTGGAAAATAATAAGAAATCCATCAAGATAACTGAGTCCAACCTGGAGAAATACCTGGGCAAGGAAAAGGTCACGTTTGAGGATGCCAATGAGGAGGACCAGGTGGGAATCGTACGCGGCCTGGCCTGGACCAGCGTGGGCGGGGATACGCTTCAGATTGAGGTCAATGTGATGCCTGGAAAAGGGAATCTCCTTATGACAGGGCAATTGGGCGATGTGATGAAGGAATCAGCCCAGACAGCCCTGACCTATGTGCGCTCCGTGTGTCCGGATCATGGGATTGCGGATGATTATTTTGAGAAGCATGACCTGCATATCCATATTCCGGAAGGCGCAGTGCCAAAGGATGGTCCTTCGGCCGGCATCACCATGGCTACCGCCATGCTCTCGGCTGTTACTGAAAAGCCGGTGCTTGCCAAGGTTGCAATGACAGGGGAAATCACGCTGCGGGGAAGGGTGCTTCCCATCGGCGGCCTGAAGGAGAAAATCCTGGCAGCAAAGATGGCCCATATAACCAAGGTGCTGGTGCCTGACAAGAACCGGCCGGATATGGGAGAGTTGTCCAAGGAGATAACCAAGGGACTGGAAATCGTGTATGTGAAGTCCATGGTTGATGTGGCAAGGGAAGCATTCGTACCAGCTGTTACAGAGTAGGGAAATAAGGAGATATTTATGATTATAAGAGATGTGAATCTGGAGACCGTTTGCGGCGTTACCAGCAAGATGCCGGAAAATATCCTGCCGGAATTTGCCTTTTCAGGCAAGTCCAACGTGGGGAAATCCTCCCTGATTAATGCGCTGATGAACAGGAAGTCATATGCCAGGACCTCTTCCCAGCCAGGTAAGACCCAGACCATTAATTTTTATAATATTAATGGCGCGCTTTATTACGTGGACCTTCCGGGGTACGGCTATGCAAAGGTGGCCCTGGAGGCAAAAGAAAAATGGGGGAAGATGATTGAGCGTTACCTGAGGAATTCCGCCATGCTTAAGATGGTGTTCCTGCTCATTGACATCCGCCATGAACCTTCGGCCAATGACAGGATGATGTACGAGTGGATCATATATAATGGATACCATCCCGTTGTCATCGCCACCAAGCTGGATAAGATTAACCGCAGCCAGGTACAGAAGCATGTGAAGATGATCCGCGAGGGCCTGGGCATGGAAAAGGATGGAATCATCATCCCGTTTTCTGCCGAGACAAAACAGGGGCGGGATGAGATATGGGATCTGATTGAAGGTAATATGTAGGATGGGTGCCTGGGGATGTGAAACAGCGGTGAAGGATGCGCCCGCAGCACACCCCGGACCGGAGCCGGGGAGGGTTCCCCGGATTGGCGGCGGCAAGGAGGCCAGGCTATAAAAGAGCAGCCTCTAAAGCCATGATAACAGAAAAGACGGGGCGGTCATCACTGATTGGATGTGACCCCGTCTTTTTAGTACCTTGTTCCTATGCCATCCTGCAGGGGGACTTCTTATAAGTTGCCAGACTTACAATCACTAATAACAGGCCGCATACAACAGCGCCTGGAACGGTTTCTCCAAGGCCGAAGGGATTGCCCGCAAGCTTCCATCCCACACATACCGCAAAGCCGCCTATCATGGCGGACAGGATGCCCTGGTTGGTGGCTTTTTTCCAGTATAAGGCTGCAAGGGCCGGGAGGCCGGCTGCGGCTGCATAGAAGGACCAGGCAAACATGAGCACATTGTAGGCATTTTTTATGTACAGGGCAATGATGAGGGCGCCCATGGCCAGGACCACGGACATGATGCGGGACATGAGGATTTCATGTTTTTCTGTCATTTCAGGCATGAAGTTCTTGCCCAGGTCATGGACAAAGGTCTGGACGGATACAAGCAGGTAGCTGTCTGCCGTGGACATCATGACGGACAGGATTCCGGCCAGGGCCAGGCCTGTAAGCCCGGGTGGAAGGATGCTGATTGCAAGCGCGGGCACCACTGCATCGGAACTGCCGTATTGTGCCACCACGTTGGGCAGGATCTGCTGTGCAACCAGGCCCATGAAGAATACCAGGGCAATGGTCACCATGTAGATGGAAGTGCCCCAGAACATGCCCTGGGTTGCTGACTTTTTGTTTTTGGCTGCAAATGCCCGCTGCCACATCTCGGCGCCGGCCAGGGTGAATACCAGGTAGGTGACGATATCGCCCAGGATACTGCCGTTGATGTGGGGAACCAGATAGGATTTGTCCAGGTTCTGCCAGAACACGGAGAAATTGCCCAGGTAACGGACACTGGATACGGGGATAAGGATGTATACAAAGATGATCAGCATGAAAAACTGAAGTACATCCGTGTACACCACGCCGAATAATCCAGAGGCCGCCGTATAGATGATGAAGATGACGGTGGCCACCAGTGCGCCGGCCTCATAGCTGATCCCGAATTCACTGCCCAGCATCTTGATGATGGTTGCGGTGGCGGTTACCTGTGCAGCCACGGTGCCCATCATGGTGAAGACAATCATGAGGGCCAGGACACAGCGGGCGTTCCTGCTGAAACGGTAGTGGAAGAGTTCGGGAATGGAATTGATGTTGCGGGCCGCGCCCACCTCCTGGATCCTTCCTGCGATGGCGGAGAAGATGAACATGCCGATGAGATAGGGGATTGCTGTCATGATGGCCTTGAAGCCGGTGGTGTATGCGATGCCTGCCCGGCCCATCATGGCGCTTCCGCCGATGATGGACGCGCACACGGTGGCTGTCAGCACGAAGGGACCCAGGGTCCTTCCTGCCACGTAGAAATCGCCTGTATTCCTAATCCGTTTCACAAACCATACTCCTACCAGCAGCATACCAATCATATAAAGGACGATGATAGTCAGATCCAATACGGTTAGTTCATGCATAAAACAGGTCTCCTTTCTGAATGGCGCCGCTTGTGGGAGAAGGATTCAATTTTTAAGTTGGTAAGGAAAAAAGAATGGACTTTAATTAAGAAATCCGCCTGCAATGAATGCAGGCGGAAAAGTATGCGGCAATATAGCAATGCTGGACATATGGAATCATATATAATCCATATGAAACTACAATATACCAGAATGTCCGTGTCCCTCTTCCGCCTATGAGATTAGCTGCCGGGTTAGGGAAAAGAAGGTTCCCTGATGTCAGGATATCCCAAGGACATGCCTGGACAAATACACCCCAAAAAATTGGTTCTCCCACTGTTGCTGTGAGCAACATTAAGCGACTTTGTTATGTGTTAACGCTATCTTAACATTAAATATACCATAGATGGGGGATGGTGTAAAGAAGATTCAACTCGACATATCCTGCATTTAGCGTATAATATATACTGGAATACGGTATGGAAACAAAAGAAACTGATTATTATCTGGAGGTATGAGTAATGGAAGGGGGACCTATACGGGCAGCGGTCATGGCAGATACCCATGGCGTGCTGCGGCCTGAGGTTGAGAGGATTCTTGAAACCTGCGACGTGATTATCCATGCTGGCGATTTTGACAGCCAGATGCTGTATCATAAATTGGATGTGGACCAGCCCTTGTATGCGGTCAGGGGGAATAATGACAGGGGATGGTCCGGGGGGCTTGCCACGGTTAAGCGGTTTGAGATTGGCGGGGTTAAATTCATCATGGCCCATGAAAGGGTGGATATCCCCAGTTCGCTGAAGGATGTCCAGGTGGTCATATTCGGACATTCACACATGTATTACCAGCAGGAAATCAATGGAAGGCTTTGGCTGAATCCGGGAAGCTGCGGTTATAAACGGTTTACCCTGCCCCTGTCCCTGGCTGTGATGACCATTGAGGACGGTAACTATGAGGTGGAGACCATATGGCTGGAAAAAGGCTATGGAACCCCTGGAGCGGCCAAGGCACAGATGGAAACGTCCAAGATGGGCAAGTATGAAAAGCAGCAGCGGCGCTATAAGCAGAAGGCTGGAAAAGCGGCGGGCGGAAAGCAGGCAGCGGATAAGGAACAGCGTGATTCCCGGAGGAAAGAGGCGGAACGGGACAGCCTGTTCATGATAGCTAAAATCCAGCGGCTGAAAAAGGCAGGGGAAACAAGGGACTGGGTCATCCGGAATCTGGGAGATGAGTATAAGCTTGCCGGGACCGTGTATGATATCTGCGAAAAAAAGCCAGGCCTCAATGCCCGGCAGATATTGGAACTGATAAAGGAACAGATCATGTCTGTATGAAACAACAAGGATGGAACCGGGGCAATTGCCAGCCGTACCGACAGGCTCCGGGGCCAGCTTCAGGACAGGAGGGTGCGCATCACATGCGCATATATCTCCTGGCTTTTTGTTTTCCAGGCATTGCACATGGATTCGGCCTGCTCCTTATCTGGTACGGATAAATCCAGGCGGATCAAGGTGGTCTTGTTTTCACGGACCTCGCAGTGGACGATATAGTCCTGATTGGTCCCGCGGTAAAAGTCAGCGGTGGTGCCTACCTCTTCCCGGAGGCGGAACTTGTTCTCCTTAAGATACTGGTCCATGTCCTCAATGATGGCCGAGGATATGTTCTTCCCAAAGAAGTTCAGGGTTTCCTCGCCTTCCTTGGTGATATCATAGCGGGTACTGTTATGGCTGGCCTCCTTGTGGACCAGACCAGCGTCTTCCAGTTCATTTAAAGCCTGCTGGAGGGTGAAATATGTGGTGTACTCATGCTCTGTAAAGAAGTTGGTCAACTGGGCATTGGTGAGGGGGAAGTTCACCTGCTTTAACATATAGAGATTCATCAGTTTATACAAGGTCATAGGTTCAGTCAGCATATCATACACTCTCCATCAGGTTATTACATATTGTCAGATATAATCCTTTACAGCCCTGCTTACCACATCAGCCACCCTGGGGTCAAAGGCTTCCGGAAGTATATTATCTTCGTTCAGGTCCTTTTCATCCACAAGCCCTGCGATGGCATTGGCGGCAGCCAGCTTCATCTCTTCCGTAATGGCGGTGGCACGTCCTTCCAGGGCGCCCTTAAAGATTCCGGGAAATACAACCACGTTGTTGACCTGGTTGGGGAAATCGGAACGTCCGGTCCCGACCACCTTTGCACCGGCTGCTTTTGCCAGGTCCGGCATGATTTCGGGAACCGGGTTGGCCATGGCAAATATGATTGCGTCCTGATTCATGGATGCAACCATATCCTTTGTCACGATACCGGGGGCGGAAACCCCAATGAAGATATCGGCGCCCTTCATGGCATCCGACAGGGAACCGGTCCTGTGTTCCAGGTTGGTTAAGTCCATCATTTTTTCCTGCATCCAGTTAAGGCCTTCTGCGCCTTTACAGAGGATTCCTGATTTATCACACATGATGATATGGGGGAACCCATAGGTGAGGAGAAGCCTTGTGATGGCCACGCCTGCGGAACCCGCGCCGTTGACAACCACCTGGCAGTCCTCTTTCCTGCGGCCGGTTACCTTTAAGGCGTTGATGACGCCGGCCAGGACAACGATGGCGGTTCCGTGCTGGTCATCATGGAATACCGGTATGTTAAGGCGTTTCTTTAATGCTTCTTCTATCTCAAAACAGCGGGGGGCGGCAATGTCTTCCAGATTAATGCCTCCAAAAGCAGGTGCGATGCGGACCACTGTCTCGATGATTTCCTGTGTGTCCTGTGTGTCCAGGCAGATGGGGAACGCGTTGACCCCGCCGAATTCCTTAAACAGCACGGCCTTGCCTTCCATGACCGGCATGGCGGCCAGAGGCCCGATATTGCCCAGTCCCAGGACCGCGCTTCCGTCGGATACAACGGCAATGGTGTTGGACTTGATGGTATAAAGGTAAGCGGCCTCAGGGTCCTTTGCGATTACCTTACACGGTTCAGCCACGCCGGGCGTGTAGGCCAGGGCCAGGTCCTCCCTGGATGCCACGGTTGCTTTTGATACTGTTTCAAGTTTCCCTTTCCATTCTTCGTGGAGCATCAATGCTTTTTCATTGGTTGTCATGATGGATTCCGTCCTTTTCCTATGATATATAGAATTAAAAATGCATTTTCCTATATCATAACAATTTTAACAATCATAATCAAGTTCCTTTTCAGATTATGTTTTTCATGAGCTTTAAAGAATTATTCAATTAAAACTTTTAAATCAAAATAAAATGTGGTATCATGTTACATAAGTGTGAACAATATACACATAAGGATAAAGATACAGGTGGTACTATGAGGGAACGGATTAACCGTCTGGCCAGGGGAATTATTGACAGCGGGATTCCGGAACTGGTGCTGGCTCCGGATAAGGTAGAGGCAGTGGTTCCGGCGGGTGAGGTCATCCGTGGTGAGATTGTGGTGAGCAGCGGAAACAATCTGCATATCAAAGGGCTGGTGTATTCCAGCCATGCAAGGGTGCAGGTTGTGGACAACGCCTTTGGCGGCCTGCGCAACCGAATAATATACGAAGTCAACAGCCGGTATACTGAGCATGGGGACGTCATTAAGGGATCTTTTTATCTTGTCACCAATGGAGGTGAGAGGGAGATTCCTTATTCTTTGCGCGTTCAGGCCGGAAACGGGGGGGAAGTATTCGGCTCCCTTGCCACGCCAAGGGATTTTGCGGCCCTGGCAAAGAGGGATTTGGAGACAGCCCTGAGGGTGTTTGAATATCAGGATTTTACAGAAGCGCCCTTCATGCAGGATGCGCGCGTCCGTACCATCTATGAAGGATTAAAGGGCAGGGCGGGCAGACGGAACCTGCTTGAGGAATTCCTGGTGGCGCTCCATGTAAAGGAGCCTGTCAGGCTGTCCATGGACACAGGGAAAAGGACATACGGGAATCCGCAGGAACCGGTGGGGGATTCCATTGACATTGCAGCCGGCAGCTGGGGGTATGTGTCTGCGGATATTGAAACAGACGCCCCCTTTATTGAACTGGTGAAGACAAAGATAACGGATCAGGATTTCATCAACAGCAGGTGCCGCATCCACTACAGGATTGTGCCTGCGCGGCTTCACAGGGGACGGAATTTCGGACGGATCAGGGTACGGTCCCTGAGGGAAGAATTCATATTGGAGATTGAGGCCATGGGGGATGACGCGTCGGACATCACCGGACGCGGCCCCAAGAAGGATGGCAGGATGGACAGGGAAAGCCTGCTGCGTTATCTGTCCCTCAGGCTGAATTACGAGACAGGGATATATGAGCCGGCCCTTCTGCTGAACCAGATGACAAAGGAAGCAGAGCGCCTGCGGGCGGATTACCCGGATGACATGCGCACCAGGCTCCTTCAGGCGGAGCTTATGATCCTTAACGGCAAACAGGATAATGCATTCATGGTCCTGGAGGAAACAAGGGACAGCGTGCTGAGGAACAGGGAGAAGCAGGTGGAGATATACTGCTTTTACCAGTATCTGCGCCTGCAGGTAAAGCCTTCCACGGATCAGAAGGAATCCCTGATCCGCTATATCAGGAAGCTTCTGTGGGAGGACGGCATGGTCCGCCCTTATCTGTTCCTGCTCCTTGTAAGGCTGGATGGGACCATGGCGCAGAATCCGCTGAAGCTTTATGAGACAATGGCATCCTTGTTTGAAAACGGAAGCAACAGCCCATTCTTATACACGGCGGCCTGCAGGCTTATGGAGGAACATCCTGACCTGCTGGTCCGTCTGGGCGATTTTGAGATACAGGTCCTGTATCTGGGCATACAGAAGAATATGGTGAGTTCACGGCTGGCGCTTAAGGCGGCCGGGCTGGCCCTGGGAATCAAGCATTACAGAAAGCTGCTGGAACGTCTGGTGGTGAAGCTTTATGAGGCGTATCCGGATGTGGGCCTGCTGGAGGCATTGTGCAGCATCCTCATTAAGGGGGAGCGCAAGAACAGGGACGCATTTGAGTGGTATGAGAAGGCGCTGGAGCAGGGGGTTAACCTGACCAGGCTGTATGAGTATTTCCTGTATTCCCTGCCCGGGGATTACAGCCATCTGCTGCCGAGGGAGGTGCTGCTGTATTTTTCCTATGACAAGGACCTGGACAATCACAGCCGTTCCGTGCTCTACCGGAACATACTGCTTTATATGAATCCGTCATCCGAGCTGTATCAGGCATACACCCGGCATATGGAACAGTTTGCCATGGAACAGCTGTTCCGTTCCAAGATTAACAGCCGCATGGCCGTGATTTACGAGCACATGATATACAAGGACATGATTGACATGCGGGTTGCCCGGGTATTGCCGGGTATCTTAAGGTCCTGCCGGGTCCGCTGTGAGGATCCCAGGATGAAGTATGTGATTGTCCGTTACGAGGAACTGGAAGAGGAGGAGGCATACCTGCTGGAGGACCAGGCAGCCTATGTCCCGATTTTCTCTGACCGCAATGTGTTGCTGTTCCAGGATGCCTATGGCAACCGGTATCTGGACGTGAAACACTGGAAGGTGCCGGTGATGGACAGGCAGGAGCTTCTGGACCAGTGTTACCAGGTATATCCTGACCATCCCATGCTGCGCCTGCGTGAGTGCAGGGCCATACTGGAACAGGGCGTGGGGACGGACAGCCAGGTGGAGCTTCTGGAAGAGACCATGGTGGAAATGCACCTGTCCCCTGTGTTTGAAGCCTCTGTCCTGCAGGCAGTGACCGGATATTACTGTAAAAAGGCCTCAGAAGAAAAAGCCGGGACAGGAGGATTTAACTGCTCCTATCTGATCCAGCTGGATAAAAAGCGTCTTGGGGTAAAGCAGAGACAGCAGATCTGCGAGACCCTGATCAGCCAGAATTATATGCGGGAAGCATATGACATGATAAGGGAGTACGGAAGCCAGTACATCAATCCGCACAGACTGATGAAGCTTTGCGCCCGGACCATACTGATGCGGCTGTTTGACCAGGATGACCTGCTGCTTAATATGGCGTACAGGGTGTTCCAGGCCGGAGCCTATGACAGTGTCATCATGGATTATCTCTGCGAACATTTTAACGGGACCGGATCCCAGATGTATGAGGTTCTGATTCAGGGGGTGCGGGAGCATGTGGAGACATATGACCTGGAAGAACGCCTGCTGTGCCAGATGCTGTTTACGGGCTGCTGTGAGCAGATGGACTCTGTGTTCGAGCTTTATATGAAGCGGAAGCCTACCAGGGAAATCATTGTAAAGGCATACTTTACCCAGAAGTGCGTACAGTATTTCCTGGAAAACCAGGAGATGGACGAGAGGGTATTCGAATATCTGAAACAGGCAGTGGCGGGGAGCCTTGAAAAGGACAGGATGCCCACCATTTACCTGCTGGCCCTGACCAGGTACTGTTCCACCCTTGATAAACTTGACGCGGAAGATGTGGAACTGCTCAAGGGCGTGACTGCAGTGCTTCTGGAGGAAGGTCTGGTATTCCCCTACACAAGGGAGCTGTCCAGGCATATCCCGGTGCCGGAGGATATCATGGACAAGGCCATGGTGGAGTACAGGGGCAGCAGGGACGGGCATCCGGAGCTTCAGGTCAGGATACTTCCTGAGGAGGAAGACTGGCATAGTGAGGATTTCCGCAGGGTCTATCAGGGAATCTATGTAAAACAGAAGGTACTCTTTGAGGGTGAAACCATGGAGTACAGGATATATGACCATAAGGCAGCCGGGCTTTGCAATCCATCAGGGAAAGGCCCGGAGGTAAGCCGCGTGCTGGCGGCAGAAGGCCGGGTGGAGTGCGACCACAAGCTGGAGGGCAAGGAAAACAGCCGTTTTGCCTGCTTGAATGAGATGGGGACCGCACTGAACCATAAAGACAGCGAGGCACTGTTGAAGGCAATGGAAGATTACCTGAAAAAGTCCGCTGCCCTTGGCCGCCTGTTCCCCATTGAATAGGGCTGCCTGTGAAATTGTTGAGGTAAGTCCCCGGATAGATGAGCCGGGGAAACGTATGGAAGTTCCCAGGAAAAATGAACTGGGAAAGTATGGAAGTTCCCCGGATAGATGGGCTGGGGAACGTATGGAGGAGCTGTCTATGGACGGACTTGTGATCGGTCTGGATCTGAATGATGATTATACCCAGATCTGTTGTTATGATAAAGAAAAGTCCTGGACCATTCCTACGGTCATCTGCCGCAGGAAGGAAGAGGAAACCTGGCTTTCAGGGGAGGAGGCATATGCGGCTACCCTTCTGGGGGAAGGGATAATAGTAGATAAGCTTCTGAAACTGGCTGCAAAGGACGGGACGTCCACAATCGGAGGCATATGTTACAGCGGCAGCACGCTTTTAAAGCTGTTCATCCAGAAAATGCTGGAGTATCCGAAAAAGGAATTTGGAAAGGACACAATCCAGCAGCTGGTCATTACGCTTCAGAGCGTGGATGCCAGGCTGCTGGATACATTGATGTACTGTGCTGATTTCCTGGAAATCCCAAGGGAGCGCGTCCATGTCATCAGCCACACGGAAAGTTTCATCTATTATGTGCTGAGCCAGAAAAAGGAACTGTGGACCAACCAGGTGGGACTGTTTGAACTGTCCTCTGAGCGCCTGTGCTATTATGAGATGAAGGTCATAAGGGGCATGAGGCGGAACATGGTCCAGGCAGAAGCCCAGAACCAGGAGGAGGCATTTAACCTGGATATCCTGGATTCGCCTTCCGGAAGCAAGCTGGCGGACAAGATTCTCTGCTCCTGCGGGGAGAAGCTGCTTGGCAGGAAGCTGTTTTCCACCGTGTTCCTTACGGGAAAGGGATTTGAACGCCAGAACTGGGCAGGCGGTTTCATGCGGTTTGCATGCAACCGGAGAAAGGTTTTTGTAGAAGAATATCTATTTGCCAGGGGAGCTGCCTATAAAGGGGCGGATTATACCCATGATGCCACGTCCTACCCTTATATTTTTGTATGTGAGGGGCGGCTCCGGGCTGAGGTGGCCCTGCGCGTCATGAGACGGGGCAGGGAGAGCAGCCTGGTGGTGGCGTCCTATGGCGACAACTGGTATGAATCAAAAAGTTCACTGGACCTGATTGTGGATGGGCAGAACGAGATTGAATTTACCATCACACCCCTGGATTCCAAGAAACGCAAGCTGGTGCGCGTACCCTTAAGCGGTTTCCCGGAACGTCCCCCAAGAACCACCCGGGTGGGGCTGAAAGTGGGATTTACCAACGAGGAGACCATGATGATGGTAATTGAGGACAAGGGATTCGGGGAACTGTTTCCTGCCTCAGGCGCAGTGGTGAGACAAGAGGTAAGCTTATGAGTTTGATACTATGCAGGCATGAGCCGGTGAAACATCCTTATTATATCGATGTGCTGGGAATCCACATCCATTCTTCCCAGGAACTGTGCTATGTGATTTACAACCATCCCATCCTGGTGATGGATGATTTCATAGATGAGCTGCTGATTGAGTTCATACGCAGGGACCTGGATATGGACTATCTGGCAGGCCGTATGGAAAAGCTTCTGGAAACAGGCAGCCGGCATGAGGACGTATTGTTCCTGTTCCTGTCCGAGTGTGACTATTACAATGATAAGGAAATACAGAAATATAAGACCACGGTGGCGGCCCTGCGCGCCCTCCACCCCGCTGAATATGAAAAGGAGCGCGCGGACTATATGTTCCGGGCGCGCCAATATGGTAAAGCGGCGCAGAGATACGGCAGGGTGCTTGAATATCCCGCCGATAAACAGGTCAATGATGCGTTCCTTGCAAAGGTATACAATAATCTGGGCGCGTCCTACGCCATGATGTTCCAGTTCAGGAAGGCCCTTGGGGCCTACGATAAGGCGTACGGGCTGGGTAAGGACATGGATGTGCTGAAGCGGATTTATTTCCTTACGGTCTTTGCGCCGGAACTGGATGTGAAGGACCGCTACCAGGCCCTGTTCACAGAGGAACTGAAAAGCAAGTGGAAGATTGAGATTGACGGGGCCAGCTTGGATGCTGGCCAGGATGAGGATGTGCGCTCCCTGAGGGCCTTGTTTAAAAAAGACCCCATCAAACGCATGAACGGCGCCTCTGCCATGGTGCAGCGGTGGAAACAGGAATACAGGATGATGGTATGATGAAACGGAGGTAACTGACATGGCTTTTGACATTGCAAAGGAACATCTTGAGAAACTGGGATTGGGTGACAGGATCCATACCTTTGAGGTATCCAGCGCAACCGTGGAACTGGCTGCCCAGGCAGTCGGCTGTGAACCGGCCCGCATTGCCAAGACACTGTCTTTCATGGTTCAGGGCAGCCCGATACTGGTAGTGGCTGCAGGAGATGCCAAGGTGGACAATCATAAGTATAAGGACCAGTTTGGGGTTAAGGCCAAGATGCTCTCCCCGGACGAGGTGGCAGGTCTGGTGGGCCATGGCGTGGGCGGCGTGTGTCCCTTTGGGATAAAGGACGGGGTGAAGGTTTATCTGGATGAGTCCCTGAAGCGTTTCCACGAGGTATTCCCGGCCTGCGGCAGCGCCAGCAGCGCGGTGCGCCTGACCATCCCGGAACTGGAGCTGGCTTCGGGAAGCCCGGTATGGGTGGATGTGTGCAAGGCATGGCAGGAGGAAGGAAAACAGGGGACGGAACCGTCCGGCATGGCAGGCATGACAAAAACCGCTTGACAAACAGGATAATAATCTTTATCATAAATAATTATATAAAATTAATAAAAGGTGATGAGGAAGAGGAGTACACTGCTTCAGACCAGCAGAGATGGCTGCTCCGGGTGTGGGATGGATATCCAGACACAATCCGGGCTGGAAGGCGGCCTTGGCAGAGGAGGGTGGAAGGTAGCTTCTGAACCTGGATGGTGAAGGGACAGGGAAGATGCCTGTTCTGCGTAGCCGTCACACGGGCGGCTCCGTTACTGGCCAGAGAGATTGCCGGGCATTGGTCTGTTCCGGCAGAAGTAAAGGTGGTACCGCGGAATATCCGCCCTTTGCCCGGCCGGACGGCCATATGGGCAAGGGGCCTTTTTATTTTTCAGGACAAAACGTCTACTATAAAAGAAGTGTGGAAAGGTAAAGGAGAAAAAAGTTATGAAGGAACTGGAGAAAACCTATAATCCGGCGGACATAGAGGACCGTCTGTACGAGAAGTGGCTGAAGGGGAAGTATTTCCACGCTGAGGTGAACCGCAGTAAAAAGCCGTTCACAATCGTGATGCCCCCGCCTAATATCACAGGACAGCTCCATATGGGACACGCCCTGGACAACACCATGCAGGACATCCTGATCCGCTATAAGAGGATGCAGGGATATGAGGCCCTGTGGCAGCCAGGTACGGACCATGCGGCCATTGCCACCGAGGTCAAGGTAATTGACAAGCTGAAAAAGGAAGGCATTGACAAGGCTGACCTTGGACGCGACGGCTTTCTTAAGGAGTGCTGGAAGTGGAGGGATGAGTACGGTACCAGGATCGTGAAGCAGCTTCACAAGCTGGGATCCTCCGCTGACTGGGACAGGGAGCGCTTCACCATGGACGAGGGCTGCTCTGACGCCGTACTGGAAGTATTTGTAAAACTCTATGAAAAAGGCTATATTTATAAAGGCTCCAGGATTATTAACTGGTGTCCTGTGTGCCAGACCTCCATTTCGGATGCGGAAGTTGAGCATGTGGAGCAGGACGGATTCTTCTGGCATATTAATTATCCGGTGGCGGGCGAGCCGGGCCGGTTTGTGGAGATTGCCACGACCAGGCCTGAAACCATGCTGGGCGATACCGCGGTAGCCGTGAATCCGGAGGATGAGCGCTATCAGGACATCGTGGGCAAGATGCTTGAGCTTCCCCTTACGGACCGCCAGATTCCGGTGATTGCGGACGCGTATGTGGATAAGGAATTCGGCACCGGCTGCGTGAAGATCACACCGGCCCATGACCCCAATGACTTCGAGGTTGGAAAGCGCCATGACCTGGAGGAGATTGTTATCTTAAATGATGACGCCACGGTCAGCGCAGAGGGACCGTATAAAGGCATGGACCGTTATGAAGCCAGGAAGGCCATTGTGGCCGACCTTGAGAAGCAGGGACTGCTGGTGAAGGTGGTTCCACATTCCCACAATGTGGGCACCCATGACCGCTGCAAGACCACGGTTGAACCCATGGTAAAACAGCAGTGGTTCGTGCGGATGGAGGAGATGGCAAAGCCTGCCATTGAAGCCCTGAAGAACGGCACCCTGCGTTTTGTGCCTGAGAGCTTTGGCAAGACATACCTGCACTGGCTGGAGGGAATCCGTGACTGGTGCATCTCGCGCCAGCTGTGGTGGGGCCACAGGATTCCTGCCTATTACTGCCAGGACTGTGGTAAGATCGTGGTTTCCAGGGAAGAACCCCACACCTGCCCCCAGTGCGGCGGCGCCAGCTTTAAGCAGGATGAAGATACCCTGGACACATGGTTCTCCTCAGCCCTTTGGCCGTTCTCAACCCTGGGCTGGCCGGAACACACCGAGGATTTGGATTATTTCTATCCAACGGATGTGTTGGTGACCGGATATGATATCATCTTTTTCTGGGTCATCCGCATGGTATTCTCAGGCATTGAGCAGACCGGAAAAACACCCTTCCATACAGTGCTGATCCACGGACTGGTAAGGGACTCCCAGGGCCGCAAGATGAGTAAGTCCCTGGGCAACGGAATCGACCCCCTGGAGGTCATTGACAAGTACGGGGCAGATGCCCTCCGCATGACTCTGATTACGGGCAATGCGCCTGGCAATGATATGCGTTTTTACTGGGAACGTGTGGAGAACAGCCGTAATTTTGCCAACAAGGTATGGAACGCTTCCCGTTTCATCATGATGAATATCGGGAAGGCGCCGGATGTAACAACGGTTTCCCTGGACAGCCTTACCATGGCCGACCGCTGGATCCTGTCCAAGGTGAACACCCTGACAAAGGATGTAACGGAAAACCTGGACAAATATGAGCTGGGAATCGCCCTTCAGAAGGTTTATGACTTTATTTGGGAAGAATTTTGCGATTGGTATATTGAAATGGTGAAGCCAAGGCTGTACAATGAAGATGATACCACCAAGGCGGCCGCCATCTGGACCTTAAGGACCGTCCTGATCCAGGCGTTAAAGCTTCTCCACCCGTTCATGCCTTTCCTGACCGAGGAGATATTCTGCAACCTTCAGGAGGAAGAGGAGACAATCATGGTTTCCCAGTGGCCCCGGTACAGGGATGAGTGGGATTACAGCGTGGAGGAGACATCCACCGAGACCATCAAGGAAGCGGTACGGGCCATCCGCGGCGTGCGCACGTCCATGAATGTCCCGCCCAGCAAGAAGGCCACTGTATATGTCGTATCAGAGGACCAGGGCCTGTTAGGTATATTTGAACACAGCATCAGCTTCTTTGCCACGCTGGGATACGCGGGGGAGGTCGTGCTTCAGAAGGATAAGACAGGGATTGCAGGGGACGCGGTTTCAGCGGTCATCCCGGGCGCTGTCATCTATATGCCATTTGCGGACCTGGTGGATATTGAAAAGGAAATAGAGAGACTTCAGGGTGAAGAGAAGCGTCTGGCAGGGGAACTGGCCCGGTCCAACGGCATGCTGAACAATGAGAAGTTTGTCAGCCGTGCGCCTGAAGCCAAGATTGCAGAGGAGAAAGCCAAGCTTCAGAAGTATACCCAGATGATGGAACAGGTCAAGACACGTCTGGCACAGCTTCAGAAGTAAGCAGTTCCGGGAGTTCAGGGCGTCTTTGGAACGCCCTGCCGGGATGGGAAGTAATTCAGGATAGAGAGGGAGAGCAAAGCATGATTGATACATCAGGAAGCAAGCCGGTCATCCAGGTGAAGATGTTTGGCGGATTTACCATTACAATGGATGATAAGTCCATGAGCGACAGCGATAACCGTTCCAGGAAAGCATGGAACCTGCTCAGTTATCTGATCATCAACCGGCGTAAGGACGTCAGCATCAATGAGCTGTTTAATGCCATATGGCAGGAAGGGATGCAGGACAACCCTTACGGGGCGCTGAAGACCCTTGTTTTCCGTGTCAGGAAGATGATGGAGGCAGCAGGCTTTCCCTCCCAGGACCTGATACTCAACCAGAAGGGGGCCTATATGTGGAACCCTTCCTGGGAGCTGTCCATTGACACGGACCGTTTCGAGTTCCTTTGCAGACGCATACTGGCATCCCAGGATGACATAAAGGATATGGAAAATGAATGGCAGGAAGCCTTTGATCTGTATCAGGGCATGTTCCTCCCAAAGTCAGCGGATGACAGCTGGGTGGTGCCGCTGAACACATATTATCATTCCCTGTACCAGAAACTGGTGAAGGCTGCCTGCGAATACCTTCTGGAAAGGGAGGAATATGCACAGGTGGAGGATATCTGTTCCAGGGCGGCAGGGATTGACCGGTTTGCAGAGGATTTCTATTACTATATGATTTATGCTGTTTATAAGCAGGGGAACCAGAAAAAGGCACTGGAACAATATAAGTCCACCACGGAACTGTTTTACCGGGAACGTCTGATAACGCCTTCGGACCGTTTCAAGGAATTATATGAAACCATCAGTGACCGCCAGCAGGAAATCATCACGGACTTGGATGTCATCCAGGCATCCCTTGGCTGCCCGGGAACCATTGAGGAGGAAAGGGAGCATGGGGCTTACCAGTGCGAGTATGCTGTATTTAAGCGCCTTGTGCAGCTGGAACGCCGCGGTGTGGAGCGCAGCGGCGACTCCGTATACCTGTGCCTGCTTACGGTGGGGGACAGGAGAGGCCGCACCCTGAAACCTGAGATCCAGGCCAGGGCCATGGAACGGTTAAAGAGCGTGATCAACCTTTCCCTCCGCTCCAGTGATGCATTTTCCCGTTACAGTGTAAGCCAGTACATAATCCTTCTCCCATCAGCTACCTACGAGAATGGGGAGCAGGTCATGCGCCGTATCATGTCGGCGTTCAACAAGGCATATGTGCGCAAGGATGTTGCGGTCACCTACAGCCTGAATGTAGTACTTCCAAAGGAAGACACCATAGAAGCATGAATATTACAGCGAGGATAATACTACCATGAAGATAAAGAATGCAGTTCTGCTGCTTTTGACAGCCGCCATCTGGGGCGTTGCTTTTGTGGCCCAAAGCGTTGGGATGGACTATGTGGGTCCGCTGACCTTTAATTGTGTCAGAAGCCTGATTGGGGGAGTGGTCCTGCTGCCCTGTATCTGGTATTTTGATAAAAAGAGGAAACGGGAACGCCAGGTGCCTGTCATCCCCGGGGCCAGGAAGACACTTGTGGCCGGCGGCGTGTGCTGCGGCGTGGCCCTGTGCCTTGCCAGCAATTTCCAGCAGTTCGGCATCCAGTACACTACTGTGGGAAAGGCGGGCTTCATCACTGCCTGCTATATCATCATTGTCCCTATCCTGGGACTTTTCTTTAAGAAGAAGTGCAGCCCTGTGATTGTGGGAGCGGTTGCCCTGTCCGTGGTTGGCCTGTACCTGCTGTGCATGACCGGCGGGGACCTGGCTGTGAATAAGGGAGACCTGCTGATGCTGGTGTGCGCCCTGCTTTTTTCCGTCCATATCATGGTCATTGACTTTTTCTCACCGGTGGTGGATGGGGTCAAGATGTCATGCATCCAGTTTTTTGTGTGCGGGGCAATTTCGGGAATCGGCATGCTCCTATATGAGACGCCGGATATGGGACAGATCCTGGCGGCCTGGGCCCCGGTGCTCTATGCGGGCGTCATGTCCTGCGGTGTTGCATACACCCTTCAGATCATAGGACAGAAGGGCGTGAACCCGACCGTGGCGTCCCTGATACTGAGCCTGGAATCCAGTATATCCGTCCTGGCCGGCTGGGCCATCCTGGGACAGAAGCTCTCCGCCAAGGAACTGGCAGGCTGCGCCCTGATGTTTGGGGCCATCATACTGGCCCAGCTGCCTGTGGGAAGGAAAAGTCCTGCTGTGGCAGAGGAAGGATGATATCCGGCAGGTCCGGCAGGCGGCAGTATTTAGCCGTGCCTCCTGTGCAGGAGCGCAATTTGTCGTATCCGGGCGAAGCCTGGCGAGAATATCCGGTTGATAATTACAGGAAATTAGGTTAAGATTATAAAAGCCTGTCCAGAGGACAGGCTTTTAAGAAAGAATGGTACTGATATGGGCAGGGCAGAGGAATATTTAAATCAGATTCCTATGTGGACCAGGAAAAAGAATTCCCTGGAGGATGTCAGGGACGTATTGGACTCCATGGGGGCGCCGGACCAGGACATACCGGCCATCCATGTGGCGGGAACCAATGGAAAGGGATCTGTGTGTGCTTTCCTTACATCCATGCTTAAGGAAGCCGGGTATAAGACAGGAACCTTCATATCCCCCCATCTGATTGAGGTGAGGGAACGGTTCCTGATAAACGGTGTCATGGTGGATGAGGCAGATTTCGAGGATGGGTTTGAAACCGTGCTGGAGGCCGGCAGGAAGATGATGGAAAAGGGATATTGCCATCCCACCTTTTTTGAGTTCCTGTTTTATATGGCCATGGTCATATTTAAAAGACAGGATGTGGACGTAATGATCCTGGAGACAGGAATGGGAGGCAGGCTGGACACAACCAATGTCCTGAAGCACCCCTGCGCCTGCGTCATCACCTCCATCAGCCTGGACCACACCAAGTATCTGGGCGATACCCTGGAGGAGATAGCCGGTGAAAAAGCCGGAATCATCAAACCGGGGGTTCCGCTTATATTTGACAATAATGAGCCCCGGGTGTCCACCATACTGGAGGGATGTGCGTTCCGCAGGGGAGCTGCCCGCTATCCGGTGGGAATGGATGATTTCAGGGTGGTGCATGTTGGCGGCGATGGACTGGAAATCAGTGCCAGGATGAAGGATGAGGCAAGACTGAAGCTTCAGATTCCCTTTGAGGCGCTTTACCAGGCTGAGAATGCCATGCTTGCAGTCCGCACCCTGGATGTGCTCAGGCACGGCGGGGAATGCAGCAGGAAAGGCAGCCGGGTCCCGGGCCATGGGCCGGTGGGCGCGGCAAGGTGCATTACCTGGAACATTGGGGATGGGCAGATTGCCAGGGGTATCTTAAAGACGGTATGGCCGGGACGGATGGAACAGGTGGTTCCTGGCATCTATCTGGACGGAGCCCATAATCCCGGGGGAATCAAGGCCTTCATACAGACGGCAAGGGAGATTTCCGCACGTCTGGAAAAACAGCCCTTCCTCTTGTTCGCAGCTGTGTCAGATAAGGATTACAGGGATATGGAGGCCCGGCTTTCCGCAGGAATCCCGTGGAAATGCATCGGTGTGGTCCATATTAATAGTGACAGGGGGCTTTCATCCGAAACCCTGGCAAGGGAGTTTGAAGAAACAGCCGGCTGTCCCGTGGTTCCTTTTGAGGATACCAGGACGGCTGTAATGGATATGAGGAAGCGGAGCAGGGACGGTGTGCTGTTCTGCGTGGGATCCCTGTATCTGATTGGGGAGATTAAGGCAGTTTTAAACGAGATAGGAGTTGAGCATACATGATTGATTTTGAAGAGGAGATTGAGCGTTTTAAACCCAGCCTTGATGTGGAGCAGGTGGAGGACGCCATTGTAAAAAGCGATTTGACGGATATGACAGACATCATGATGGAACTGATAAAAGAAAGAGGCGAAAAATAGGCGGTGGATATGGACTATGCAAGAAGAAACCAGCAGATTGCCAACAGCTTCTATAACCTTGGCCTGGAGAAGTCCAGGATCAGGGATCTGTCCGGAGCAGCCCAGTGTCTGAAGAAAAGCCTTCATTTTAACAAATATCAGACAGACGCCCGCAACCTGCTGGGGCTTATATACTACGAGAACGGCGAGGTTGCCGATGCCCTGGTACAGTGGGTCATCAGCCTGAACCTGCAGCCGGAAGACAACCTGGCTGACCATTATCTGGACGAGATCCAGAGAAAGCCCGGCCAGCTGGAACGGGAAAGCCAGAATGTAAAGACCTTTAACCAGGCCCTGTGGCATGCCCAGGGCGGAAGCGATGACCTGGCCATCCTGCAGCTTGCCAGGGTGGTGGAATCCAACCCGCATTTTGTGAAGGCCCACCTTCTCCTGGCCCTGCTTTATATGGGACGGGAGGATTATAATAAGGCCGGGCGTTCCCTGTATAAGATTTTACAGATAGACAAGAGCAACCAGAAGGCCCTGTATTATATGTCCATTGTAAAGCAGAACACGGGCCGGGCGGACGCTGAGAAGCGCAAGATGGTAAAAGCATTTTCCCACAGGAAAATGGAGGATGACGATGTCATCATCCCCAATACTTATAAGGAGAGCACAGGGCTTTCCACCATACTGCACATCATCATCGGACTGGTTCTTGGCATAGCTGCATTTTACTTCCTCATCCTTCCTGCCAGGACCAAGGCGCTGAACAATGAGAGGAACCAGGAAGTCATTGCCTATAGCCAGAAGCTGAACAATGCAAACCAGCAGTATGATATCCTTAAAACGGATTATGACAGGCTGGATGCCCAGGCAAAAGAAGTACAGGCCAGGCTGGACGAGCTGACAACCGGCAATACCAGTATCATGGCCCAGTACCAGGGGCTTATCTGGATCCTGCAGAACTACAGGACAGGAGACCTGGTGGCTGCCGCCAAGGCATTTGCAGAAGCCAGCTTTGATCTGATTGAGGATGAGAATATAAAGGCTATCGTGGAAAGCATACGCCAGGATATGACGGCCAATATATACCAGAACCTGGTTGACCGGGGACTGACCCTGTGGAACGCAGGCAATAAGACAGAGGCCATGGATTATTTCCAGGCCAGCCTGACCATAAAGCCGGATAATCCCGAGGCCCTGTTCTATGTGGGGCGTCTGTACCAGGATGCGGGCGACATGGACAATGCCAATACCATGTTTGATAAGGTGGTCAATGAGTTTCCGGATTCCCCTTATGTGGAAAGGGCCAGGAACGCAAGAGGATATTAAACCAGACATTTAAAAATCAAGATACTACGGAAGATAAGCATGACGCGTCTTTTGTAGTATCTTTTTTTATACAAAAATCCAGACACAGCGCAGAAGAAAGGAGTATGAGGACATGGATCATACAATGTTTACCTATGAAGCCAGGGAGCAGACTCTTGTGATACACCTTCCTAAGGAACTGGACCATCACAACTGCAGGAACCTGAAAAGCGATACGGACCTGCTTCTGGAAGAAAATTATATTAACAGGATTGTATTTGATTTTACGCACACATCCTTTATGGATTCCTCTGGAATCGGCGTGCTGTTAAGCCGTTATAAGCAGATGGCGGCCAGCAGGGGGCATGTATCCTATTATGGGGCGGGCGCCCAGGTTAAGCGGATACTGGAAATGGGCGGGATCAACCGCCTGATAAAAGGATATGAGGACAGGGAATCAGCCCTTAAAGGATAAGAGGGGAGAAGAAAAAATGGAGGATAAGAAAATGGAGTCAATGATGGAAAGTCCCCGGTTTGACAAAGCGGGGAATGGTAAGGAACACTTAAGGCTTATGATGGACAGCCTTTCACAGAACGAGGAGTTTGCCAGGGTGGTGACAGCCGTGTTCATGAGCAGGTTGAATCCCACCCTGGAAGAAATTGATGATGTTAAGACGGCCGTGTCCGAGGCCGTGACCAATGCGGTCATCCATGGTTATGGGAACCAGGGAGGGGTTATCTGTATGGACATAACGGCAGATACAGCTGAGGGAATACTGACCGTATGCATAGAAGACCAGGGTGTGGGAATACCGGATGTGAAGACAGCAATGGAACCCATGTTTACCACGGATGAGTCAGGCGAGCGTTCCGGCATGGGCTTTTCTTTCATGGAGGCGTTTATGGATGAGGTAGAGGTACAGTCGGAGCCGGGCAAGGGAACCCTGGTATCAATGAAGAAATTCATCGGCAGGTGACGGCGATGGATGAGACCATGAAATTAATCAATATGGCTCACGAAGGGGATAAAGCGGCAAGGGACCAGCTGGTAATGGACAATGTAGGTCTTATATGGAGCATTGTGAGACGGTTTTCCGGCCGCGGATATGAGATGGAGGACCTGTTCCAGATAGGGAGCATCGGGCTTATCAAGGCAATCGATAAATTTGACACGGGATTCGAGGTGAAGTTCTCTACCTATGCAGTGCCCATGATTACAGGGGAAATCAAACGTTTCCTCAGGGATGACGGCATGATTAAGGTAAGCCGCTCCATCAAGGAACTGGGGTTTAAGGTAAGGGCTGCAAGGGAGGAGATGACATACAGCCTGGGACGGGAACCCACCATCGAGGAAATCGCGGCCAGGCTGGATACAAGCCGTGAGGAAGTGGCGGCATCCATGGAAGCGGGCGCCGAGGTGGAATCCCTGTACCGGCCCACAGGCAATGGGGATGATAATACCATGTTCCTCATGGACCGTCTGGAGGAAGAGAATAATGACCATGAGGAACTGCTTAACAGGATGGTTTTAAAAGAACTGATGGAGGACCTGGGCGAGGAGCAGAGGGAAATCATTGTCAGGCGGTATTTTTACAACCAGACCCAGACCCAGATTGCCAAGGAACTGGGCATCTCGCAGGTCCAGGTATCGCGTCTTGAAAAGCGGATTTTAAAAGAAATGCGAATGCGCTATGAAAAATAAAAAAGTATAAAATTAATTTTTCCATCCATACTAACACCAGAACCAATCAAACCAGTTTACGAAAAGGATGTGATTATATGGGTTTTGCTAAACGTGTATGTGAAATTCTGGCTGTAATCGGGGCAATTGTCCTGATTGGAATCCTGGTATGGTATCTCTCCTCCGGTATGAGGGACAGGGGATATGAAAAGGAAGGCACCCTGGTATGGGAAGAACAGAATCAGCTGGCTGGGGATAGCCCGAGGTTAGAAGAAGCGTGGAACGTTGAGGAGGCGGCATATCCTGCTTTTGTGACAGACCCTTCATCCATGATTTATGGGGAGCAGGAGATACAAAGGAGCGGTAAAGGACTATGAAGAACACCGTCTATGTGAAACTCAACCAGATTACGGAGCTGACCCACAAGGATGTGGTTTTAAAGGATGTGGCCCAGGTTTACTGTGATGACCAGAATATAATGAATAAGTGCAATGCCATGAAGGTCAAGACCATTAAACTGGATGAAAAGCGGCGTTACATCATGAGCGCCCTGGATGTCACACGGAAGCTGATTGAGATGGATTCCACCCTGGATGTGAACCATGTGGGGGAAGTGGATTTTATCATTGCGTATAAACCACCCTCTCCCCCGGCTTACATCTGGCAGTGGACTAAAACGGTTTTTGTCTGTGCTGTCTGTTTTTTTGGGGCGGCATTTGCCATCATGACCTTTAATAACGATGTCAGCGTGACGGATGTGTTCAGCGAGGTATACCGCCTTGTGATGGGGTATGAATCAGGAGGATTCACTGTGTTGGAAGTCAGCTATAGTGTGGGGCTGGCAGTGGGGATCATTGGGTTCTTTAACCATTTTGCCTCGGTCAAGCTGAACACGGACCCCACTCCCCTGGAAGTGGAAATGCGTCTTTATGAGGACAATATCAGTAAGACCCTGATTGCCGAGGACGGCAGGAAGGAGTCAAAAATTGATATTACTTAAAAAGGCATTGCTGGCATTCTTTGGTCTGTGCGCCGGCGGCGTCATCGCGGCCGGCGTATATGCTTTCCTGGCCATCATCGGCGTGTTCGTACGCCTGATGGGAAAGACAGGCACCAGAAAGCATATCATGCTGTATGAGACAGTCATCATACTGGGGGGAGTCCTGGGCAATATCCTGGATATCTATGAGTTCCCCATCTATATGGGCGCGCTGATAGGCCCTGTTTTCCTGATTGCGGCCGGGTTGTCCGTTGGAATCTTCGTGGGCTGCCTTGTCATGTCCCTGGCTGAAACCTTAAAGGCCCTGCCTGTCATCAGCAGGAGGATCCACCTGTCCGTGGGGCTGCAGTACCTGATACTTGGCCTGGCGGCCGGCAAGCTTACCGGTTCCCTGGTTTATTTCTGGTACCATATGGCGTCGCTGGGATAGGACAGTGATGCCATGGGCGCTGGTACTGATTGAAAAGGAGAAAAGTAATGGAAGTTGACAAGAAAAAATATGAAGAATATGTCAAGGAGATAACCCCGGTCCACAGCCTGCCCAAAAGCATGGCCTGCGCCTTCCTGGTAGGGGGCGTCATCTGCGTCATCGGACAGCTTATCACTAATTATCTGATGAACGGGATGGGGATGGAACAGGAGACAGCGGCGGCCTGGAACCTTCTGGCCCTGATCCTTATCAGTATTGTCCTGACCGGCCTTAACATTTACCCTAAGATTGTAAAATTCGGCGGCGCAGGCGCATTGGTGCCGATTACAGGATTCGCCAACTCCGTGGTGGCGCCAGCCATTGAGTTCCACGCAGAGGGCGAGGTGTTTGGCGTGGGATGTAAGATATTTACCATTGCTGGTCCGGTTATCCTGTACGGGGTCCTGACCAGCTGGGTCCTGGGACTGCTTTATTGGGTTGGGGGACTGATGGGTATATTCCAGATTTAAAACGGAATACGTGCCGGTTTTTGGCAGGTGATTGGGATGGGAAGACATTCCAATCACCTGCCTTTTGGCATTTTATTTTACTTCATTGAGCTGGTGTTCCGCTTCTTTTCCTATGTCCGGTAATCCGGGCAATTCACCCATGGTTCCGTCCTTTCCGTTGCTTTTTTCATTCTGTCTTTTTTATTATAGCAAAGTAAAAGGCAGCCGTACAGATCATGACGGCAACCCCGCCGCCTATAAGAAGGGTTTGGATCCTTATCACATCGGCCAGGGGGCCGAATACCATCATCCCCAGGGGAAGGGCACAGGAGGTGGAAATCTGCATGAAGCTGAATACCCGGCCCTGCATGGAAGCGGGGACCTGTTCCTGGATGGATACCGTGATGGGGGAATTGTAGCAGGGGGATGTGATTCCAATCATCATATTGCATGCCAGGTAAAACAGGAATACCGGGGCCATGCCAAGGCCCGCCATCAGCACGCCGTACAGCCATCCGGCCAGGACAGTTGTTTTTAACCGCTTCTTAAATCCGCCCCAGGATGTGATCAGGATGCCGCCCAGGACAGAGCCGATGCTGTAAGTCATTTCCGAGGCAGTGAGGCGCCATACCTGCGGTCCGAAGGTACGGCTGACCATCAGGGGCGTCAGGAAGGCGGAGGGGCTGATAAGGAACAGCACCGCTATCTGGAATAACAGGAGATGCCGTACAAAGGAATCTGTCTTCAGATAGAGGAAGCCCTGTTTCAGGCTGCTGATTCCGGATGATGTCCCGGCATGATCCTCCATCCTGTCCTTCCTGTATCCGGGTATGGCCAGGACAGAGGTAATCCCCACGCCTATGAGGGCGGTAAATACATCGATGAACAGTGTTGTTTCCAAGGTGGATACCGACAGTATGGCGCCGCTGACTGCCGGAGAGAGGAACATGATAAGGGCGGTTATGGTGCTTTGGATGCCATTTACGCGCATCAGATGCTCCTGCGGGACAATCTGGGGAATGACTGCATTGACTGCCGGTGTCTGGATTCCCGTCCCGGCAGAACGGATCATGAGCACGGCAAACAGCAGCCAGATATTCCTGTGCCCGGATAAAAAGGCAATGGCCAGTATCAGGGTGGAGAGTGCAATGACCGTGTCGGAGAGCATGATCAGCATCTTCCTGTCATAGCGGTCAATCCATACGCCTGCAAACAGGGATATGGCAATCTGCGGTGCAAATCCGCATACGGTGGATATGGTCAGCATACGTCCTGAGGAAGTGGAGAGCGTCACATACCAGACAATGGCATACTGCACCAGGGAGGAGCCAAAGAGCGATATGGTCTGGGCCGTCAGGAATCGTGCGGCTGTATTTTTCCAGGATTGGTTCATGATTTGTGTAACCTCATCTTTCTATGATTATTTTGGGATTTTGGCATAATAAAAGGGCCGTGGACAGACACTGTCCACAGCCCAATCCATAAGGACGTCCGCTGCTCCGGGAAAATGGTACAGAAACAAGGCGTATGCAATCGTTCAGACCATACGCGCAGGGCCGGCCATGTTTCCCGATGAATAAAAGCAGTTAAACGCCCAGTTTAAGCTCCGTACAATGCTTCACCGGATACAATTGTACAGAGCTGATTCGCCTTCTCATCCTGTCCGTAACATAGAACCATACCATAAGACAGGCCTCCTTCATATGTTTCATGTGAATTTACTCTAACAGAAATATTTTATCCTGTCAATTGCCTATTATGACTAATTTTCGGGAAATGAGAGATACTGATAATGAATATATCCTGTCAGAGGAAGGAGAATGCATAAGATGGGACAGATGAAAGGAAAGGCAAGTATAGAGTTTGAACACCCGCCAGTCATTATAAGCGCCGGGGCGGTGGTTGGTAAAAAAGAAGGGGACGGGCCTCTTGGACAGCTCTTTGACCAGGTGGAGCAGGATGACATGTTCGGCAAGGATAACTGGGAACAGGCGGAGAGCGCCATGCAGAAAAGAACCGCGGACCTTGTGATTGAAAAGGGCGGGATCAGGAAAAGCGACCTGCGCTACCTCTTCGCAGGGGACCTGCTGGGACAGCTGATTGCCACGTCCTTTGGGACCGTGGATCTGGAGATACCTCTCTTTGGCCTTTATGGGGCCTGTTCAACCATGGGGGAGGCCCTGAGCCTTGGCGCCATGGCTGTGAACGGGGGATATGCCAGCCAGGTCATGTCCATGGCATCCAGCCATTTTGCAACGGCTGAGAAACAGTTCCGTTTTCCGCTGGCCTATGGCAACCAAAGGCCCATGTCAGCCACCTGGACCGTAACCGGCTGCGGCGCTGTTGTCATTGCAGGGGACAGGAAGAGCGGCCTTGCAAGGATTGCAGGCATCACCACGGGCCGTATGGTGGATATGGGAGCCAAGGATTCCATGAACATGGGAGCTGCCATGGCGCCTGCCGCGTTCCATACCATAGAACAGAACCTGGAGGATTTCCAGGTCAATGAAACATGGTATGACAAGATCATCACCGGGGACCTGGGAGAAGTGGGCAGGACCATCCTTTTGGAGTTCATGAAGAACAAAGGAAGGGACCTGAGCCAGATCCACATGGACTGCGGAATTGAGATATATGATAAGGAACAGCAGGACACACATGCAGGCGGGAGCGGCTGCGGCTGCAGCGCGGTTACACTGTGCTCCTATATCCTGCCTAAAGTACAGGACGGTACATGGAAAAGGGTGCTGTTTGTCCCCACTGGCGCCCTTCTGTCTACGGTTAGCTTCAATGAAGGCCAGAGCATTCCCGGAATCGCCCACGCAGTCATCATTGAGCACATTGACGATTAAGGAGGTATCGACATCATGGACTATGTGAAAGCATTTTTAATTGGAGGACTTATCTGCGCTCTGGTGCAGATCCTGATGGAAAAAACAAAAATGATGCCTGGCCGGATCATGGTAACGCTGGTAGTAACCGGATGTATCCTTGGAGCCATCGGCATATATGAGCCGTTTGCAAAATGGGCCGGAGCAGGAGCAGGGGTACCCCTTCTGGGATTTGGCAATACCCTCTGGAAGGGGGTTAAGGAGGCCATCGGGAAAGACGGGGTGCTGGGGATTTTTAAAGGAGGCCTGACAGCCAGCTCGGCCGGTATATGCGGGGCGCTGGTATTCGGATATCTGGCATCTCTGGTGTTTAAGCCTAAGATGAAATAAGAGGCTGTCTGCCTGGAAATCCATGCAGGTAAAACTTTGTACTTTGCCAAGGCTTCTTTTTTATCATATTATGGGCCGCTCACGATTTCCTTACTATCAGATAGGGGAGGAAGCAGGATTAAAAAGCAGTGGAGGCAGAACAAAAATAAGCCCAGGAATGCCCCGGGCTTATTTTTGTTGTTCTTCATTATTGTTCTTAATTACTTATCCGCACATAAGCAATGGGCCTAATATGGTATATTCCCCGGTCCATAACCCTCTGTGGGCGGAGCTGACGTGGAAGGCTGGTAGCCAGGCCCGATAGGTGAAACAATGGGGCTGTCGCCTCCGGTTTCGTCCGGGTTTGGATTGATGATGGTGGAAACATCCGTGTGGATGTTGCAGTAGCCTGGGATGGAGAATGCTGAATCATCCGTGGCGCCTGTCTCTCCATCCGGAAGCACCATGCAGACCCTGGTGGTCTTGTTGGGGCAGTAGGGCGTTGGACGCATGCCTGAGTCAGCACATACAGTCACCGCCACATGCTTATCGCACACTTCCGTGGGAGCTGTTCCCTTTGCAAAATATTCCGTATAAACCGCGTTGCCTCTTGGGTCGGCCGTACATACGCCTGCAACGGCGCGCTTGCCGGACTTACGGCAGATTTCCGCGGTCTCTATGCTGTCCGGTATGGCAAAGCCGGGGTCGGACTTGCCTTCATGGATACGGTTCATGATGTTGCGCCATATATCCTTGTGGAAGGAGGTTCCGCCGTTATTGACATTACCGTGTTTCAGCTTCTGGTTGTTGTCACATCCACCCCAGATGCCTGCTGTGTAGTAAGGCGTATACCCCACGAACCAGATATCATTGTTAGCGGTAGTGGTACCGCTCTTGCCGGCAGCGGACATTCCGGTCAGCGCCGACCTGGTACTGGTGGAGTTGATGGATATCCCGGATCTTGCAAACAGGCGGTTGCTCTTCATGGATTCAGCCATGGCGTCCGTGAGGAGGAATGCAGTGGAATCCTTCAGGACCTGCTTGGTTTCCGGTTCATTGTCTATAAGCACCTTGCCGTTGTGGTCCAGTATCTTTGTGAAGAAACGCGGTTTGGTATACACGCCGCCATTGGCAATGGAAGCATAGGCAGCAGTCATCTCCAGGTTGGAAACTCCTTTTGTGATGCCGCCCAGGGCAGTGGCCGCGCCCAGGTCGTCCTTGACCAGGGAGGTGATGCCCATGTTCTCCGCATATTCAACGCCCAACTGTGGAGTGACTGTCTCCATCATGCAGCGGACCGCAATCACATTCATGGAATAGATGATACCGTCACGGATATTGTGATAGCCCACAAATCCATAACCGGAGTTCCACCAGTTCCTGAAGGTTTTGGTACCGATGGTATAAGTGGAATCGTAATAAACCGTTCCCAGGGTAGCGCCGCAGGCATCCAGCGCAGGTGCAAAGGAAGTGATGACCTTAAATGCGGAACCAGGCTGACGGTAGACATTGCTGGCACGGTTTAAGGTAAGGCTGGCCTTCTTCTCACCGCGGCCGCCGCAGAGCGCCTTGATTTCACCTGTGTGCTGGTCCATCAGCACAAAGGAAGCCTGTGGCTGGAGGATTGGATTCTGGCGTTCGCCTATGATTTCGTCCCCATCCTTTAACAGCCACTCCTTGTAGGAGTCGATATCGGACTGGATTGCGTCCTCACTTGCGTAAAGGCCCTCAAAGGAGGTGTCCCGCAGGATTGTCTTGCGGTAGCTCTTGAGGTTCTCCTCGGAATAATGCTCCGTGGTGCCGTCCGCATGGGTGACACTGAGCCTGTATTCCACGGAATACTTGGCAACGGAATAGTTGTCCGGATTGTTGATTTCCTCATCCACGATGGCCTGAAGTTCCGGGTCCTGGGTGGTGTAAATCTGAAGTCCGCCGGAATACAGAAGGTTGCTGGCCTGGCTTTCCGTGTAATCCAGCTTTTCCATCAGCGCTGTTATGACCTGCTCAATCAGCTCGTCCGTAAAATAACTGTAGTGGTTATTGGTCTCCTTGGTAGCGGTATCCACATTCTGGATCCTGTCATAGACATCATCTGCAAGCGCTTCCTCCTGCTCCTCCTTGGAAATGAAACCCTGGTCATACATGTACTGCAGTACGATCTGGCGCCGCTCCGCATTCTTCTCCCGTCCGGATATGGGGTTCAGTTTGGACGGATTCTTGGTAATGGAAGCCAGCACCGCGCATTCGGACAAGGTCAGGTCGGACAGGTTCTTGTTAAAATAACGTTTGGCAGCCACCTTCACACCAAGGGTGTTGTTGCCCAGGTTGATTGTGTTCAGGTAGTTGGTGATGATCAGGTTCTTGGTGTCTTCCTTGCTCATGCCGGAATTCTTCTCCAGCTGGACCGCAAGGTACTGTTCCTGCAGCTTCCGCTCAATCTTGGCGCCCCAGCCTGACTCCATGCCGCCGGAAAATACATTGTTCTTGATGAGCTGCTGGGTGATGGTGCTCCCGCCTCCTGCATAGTCATCGCTGATGACGCCCTTTACGGCACGGGCAATGGAACGGATATCAATGCCGTTGTGGCTCCTGAAACGGGAATCCTCAATGGCAATGAAGGCATTGACCAGGTTCTGAGGAAGTTCCTCATATGTGGCTGATTCACGGTTGGAACCGCTGGTGACCAGTGTGTCCGTCAGGTTGCCTGCAGCATCGTAAACCGTGGTGGCAAAGCGGTCAGGCTGGATGTTTAAGATATCTACGGAGGGGGCATTGTCAATAATACCCTTAACCATACCGAAACCGATGGACGCGCCCACTACTGCTAAGAAAAGAAACAGGACAAACAGGGCCTTAAATATATTAAGGAACAGCCGCGAGGCGTATTTGCCTGATTTGGAGTGGAGAGACTTGATCCTGCGTTCAGTCTCATACTTACCATAGTTCATATATTCTCCTTTATCGTTCCACGATTCCTTTTCGTGGACTTTCCTTAATCTTCCCACGATTCCTTTTTCGTGGGTTTTCCTTTACCTTTCCACGGTTCCCTAAACCGTGGCCTTTCCTACATAAAGATTACCTTCAAAGTCTATCCTGTAGATTATACACCAGTTTTGTAAAATTGAAAAGGTTTAAATATGCCCTTGCCATCGCCGTATTTCTATATTATGATAAAAAATAGGCAAAAACAGGTCGGAATGTGGGGAATGATACCCTTAAATTGGAACAAAGGAGTATGGAAAGTGGTAGAGCGTTACAAAATAGTATATCAGGGCGGAACCGGGGAGCTGATTGAGAAGAAGTCCAGGTTCATTGCGGATATAAAACCGGTGGCCAGTGAGGAAGAGGCGCTGGCCTTTGTGGAGGAGATGCGAAGGAAATACTGGGATGCAAGGCATCACTGCTTTGCCTATATCATAGGCGACAGGGGGCAGACGGCCAGGTGCAGCGATGACGGGGAACCCTCCCAGACAGCGGGCAAGCCCATGATGGACGTGCTGGCCGGAGAGGGGCTTCACGATGTGTGCGCCGTGGTGACCCGGTATTTTGGGGGAACCCTGCTCGGCACAGGAGGCCTGGTCAGGGCCTACTCCGGCGCGCTGAAGGAAGGTCTTAAGGCCTGCGTGGTGGTGGAGAAAAAGCTGGCCTCCTGCCTGGAGGTCAGGACGGATTACAACGGCGTTGGGAAAATCCAGTACATTGCAGCCCAGTCAGGCATTGATACCCTGGACAGCCAGTACACGGACCAGGTTCTGTTTACCTTCCTGGTGCCTGCTGCTGAGGAAGGCCGTTTTAAGGCCCAGCTGACGGAAGGGACCAATGGGCGGGCTTCCATTAAGAACGTGGATGAGGTCTATTATGGCGTTGTTGACGGAAAAGTCATTGTTTTTTAGAAGAAAATTCCGTAATCAGCGGCATTTTCCCGTAAAATCCCTTGCATTATGTAAATAGCAATGCTATACTATAAAACCGTGGCTGTAGACGTATATAATTAAGGAAGAGTAATCACTATGAAGATGAAAAGAGAAGATGTAAGAAATATTGCTATTATTGCCCATGTAGACCATGGCAAGACCACATTAGTAGACCAGCTGTTAAGGCAGAGCGGCGTATTCCGTGTGGGCCAGGAGGTCCAGGAACGCGTCATGGACTCCAATGACATTGAGCGCGAGCGCGGTATCACCATCCTGTCCAAGAATACGGCTGTATTTTATAAAGATACTAAAATCAACATTATCGACACTCCCGGACATGCCGACTTTGGCGGGGAAGTGGAGCGTGTGCTTAAGATGGTGAACGGAGTCGTGCTGGTGGTGGATGCCTATGAAGGCCCCATGCCGCAGACCAAGTTCGTGCTTCAGAAGGCGCTGGAACTGGATTTATCCGTGATTGTGTGCATCAATAAGGTTGACCGCCCGGAAGCGCGTCCTTCAGAGGTGATTGACGAGACGCTTGAGCTAATGATGGACCTTGACGCATCGGATGAGCAGCTTGACTGCCCGTTTATCTTTGCGTCCGCAAGGGGCGGATTTGCAAGGTATCACATGGAAGATGACAACATGGACATGGGTCCCCTGTTTGAGACCATCATCAGCCATACGCCCGCCCCGGAAGGTGACCCGGACGCGGACACCCAGGTGTTGATCAGCACCATTGATTACAATGAATTCGTGGGCCGTATCGGAATCGGAAAGGTTGACAACGGCGGCCTTAAGGTCAATCAGGAATGTGTCCTGGTCAACCATCATGACCCGGATAAATTCAAAAAGATTAAGATAGGAAAACTCTATGAGTTTGACGGTCTTAAGAGGGTGGAGGTTCAGCAGGCATCCGTTGGTTCCATCGTGGCGATTTCCGGTATTGCGGACATCCATATCGGCGATACCATCTGTTCACCGGACCATCCTGAGGCAATCCCGTTCCAGAAGATATCCGAGCCGACCATTGCCATGTACTTCATGGTAAATGACAGCCCCCTGGCTGGCCAGGAAGGAAAGTTCATCACCTCCCGCCACCTGCGTGACAGGCTGTTCAGGGAGCTGAACACCGACGTAAGCCTGCGTGTGGAGGAGACGGATTCCGCTGACTGCTTCAAGGTTTCGGGCCGCGGCGAGCTGCATCTGTCCGTACTCATCGAGAACATGCGCCGCGAAGGCTTTGAGTTCGCGGTGAGCAAGGCGGAAGTACTGTACAGGTATGATGAGAGGAACCGCAAGCTGGAGCCGATGGAACTGGCTTATGTGGATGTGCCGGAGGAATACACCGGCGTGGTCATCCAGAAGCTTACAAGCCGCAAGGGCGCGCTCCAGGGCATGAGCCAGGCAGCGGGAGGATATTCCAGGCTGGAATTCTCCATCCCTTCCAGGGGACTTATCGGATACCGCGGTGATTTCATGACAGATACAAAGGGAAATGGTATCCTCAATACTATTTTTGATGAATATGCAGAGTACAAGGGCGACCTGTTCTACCGCCAGACCGGCTCCCTGATTGCATTTGAGGCAGGAGAGGCCATTACCTACGGCCTGTTCAATGCCCAGGAAAGGGGAACCCTGTTCATCGGACCGGGAACCAGGGTATATTCAGGTATGGTCGTAGGCCAAAGCCCCAAGGCGGAGGACATTGAAATCAATGTCTGCAAGACCAAGAAGCTGACCAACACGCGTTCCTCCAGCGCGGACGAGGCGCTGAAGCTGACGCCGCCGAAGATCATGAGCCTGGAACAGGCCCTGGACTTCATTGACACGGATGAGCTTCTGGAGGTAACGCCGGAAAGCCTGAGGATCCGCAAGAAGATCCTGGACCCCACCATGCGTAAAAGGGCGTCCTTTAAGAAGTAAAAACGACATAATCAAACACAAAAAGGCGGATCCTGTCGAAATGTTCTGGCAGGATCCGCTTATTTTTTGGTCTATTATGGTAAATTTCCTCATAAACTATCAATGTGCCGTACGAAAGCAAGCTGAACAGAAAGAAAAAAATAAAAACGGCCAAGTGAGAATTTATTTAGAAGCGAAGAGGAGATGTACTATGTCAGAAAAAATGATTGAAAACAACAAGGTAAGTGTTATCGGTGAGATTGTATCGGGATTTACCTTTAGCCACGAGGTATTTGGAGAAGGCTTTTATATGGTGGATGTTGCTGTGAACCGGCTCAGCGAGCAGGCGGATATCATCCCGCTTATGGTGTCTGAGCGGCTGTTGGACGTACACCAGGACTATTCAGGAAGCACCATTGAGGCGCTGGGCCAGTTCCGTTCCTATAACCGCCACGAAGGGGTGAAGAACAGGCTGATGCTTTCCATCTTTGTCCGGGAGGTCCATTTCATGGAAGAATTTACGGACTATACAAAAACAAACCAGATATTCCTGGACGGCTATATCTGCAAGCCGCCGATTTACCGCAAAACTCCTCTGGGCCGTGAAATTGCAGATATCCTTCTGGCAGTCAACCGTCCATACGGCAAGTCTGATTACATACCATGCATCAGCTGGGGACGGAATGCCCGCTATGCATCCAGCTTTGAGGTGGGCGCCAGGGTGCGCATATGGGGCCGCGTGCAGAGCAGGGAGTACACCAAAAAACTCAGCGAGACCGAGTGTGAGAAGCGGATTGCCTATGAGGTTTCCATCAGCAAACTGGAATGTGACGAGGAATAATCTTTTAAGACTCTTTGGAATTTCTTTCGGAAAAAGTAAGAAATATTTGCAAAGTTGGTCAAACTATGCTATTATGAGCAAAGTCTATGAATGAAACATCATTCTTAAGAAAAAGCAAGTAAAGCATGAGGTGCATGATGATGAAAGAAAGCATGATACAGGTTATCTGCGGGCCGGGCAAGGGTAAATCAACAAGTGCAATGGGCAGGGGAATCAGTGCGCTGGCCAAGGGCAGCAATGTAATCATGGTACAATTTTTAAAAGGTTCCCTGGACATGGATAACATGGAAATCCTGAAACGCCTGGAACCGGAATTTAAAATTTTCAGATTTGAGAAGACTCCTGTTTTTTTTGACCAGCTGTCAGAGGAAGAAAAGGATGAGGCAAGGATCTGCATCCGCAACGGGCTGAATTTTGCTAAGAAGGTCCTGGTGACAGGTGAATGCGATATCCTTATCCTGGATGAGATACTTGGGATCCTGGATGAAGGCGTCATTACCCAGGATGAGCTGTGCGCCCTTATCGGCCAGGCAAGGCAGGCTGAAATCAGGCTCATACTCACCGGCAATGTGTATCCGGATTCACTGGATGCATATGTGGATGAGGTTACGAAGCTCCAGACCAGATATGAATGAGATTTCCTGTTGACATCCATATCATAGGATGATAATATAATACCAACAATCATAGAGTAGAGGTTGCGTCAATCAAGAGTAACCAGGCCCGATGTGGCAGGCACAGAGGACGGCTTGGGGAAAGGGAAAGACGCCGAAGGGGGAAGCATACCTGGAACATGTTTCTTTCTGGGCATATGGTGAACATCCATATGACTGTCATCCGGGTGGATGGAGAGCTACCGAAGAACGTGGATTCGTGAATGACGATATGATACGTACGTGAAGGGCTGACATTTACCTCAGCCCTTTTTTGCTATCCTGTGATTGAACCAAGAGAAAAGGAGAGAATAAATTATGGCTATTTTTGAAGGAGCAGGCGTTGCGCTGGTAACACCATTTAAGGAAAATGGGGAAGTTAACTATGAAAAGCTGGAAGAAATCGTGGAGGAGCAGATTGCCGGGGGTACGGACTCCATCATTGTCTGCGGAACCACAGGAGAAGCTTCCACCATGAGCCATGAGGAACACCTGGATGTGGTGGGATATGTGTGCAAGGTGACCGGAAAACGCATCCCCGTCATTGCGGGAACCGGATCCAACTGCACGGAGACAGCCGTTTATCTTTCCGTGGAGGCTGAGCGCCGCGGGGCCGACGGCCTTTTACTGGTATCCCCTTACTACAATAAGGCCACACAGAACGGGCTGAAGGCGCATTTTAAGGCGGTTGCCGATGCCGTAAAGATTCCAATCCTCCTTTATAACATTCCTGGAAGGACCGGTGTCACGATCCTTCCCCAGACCATAGCCGACCTTTGTAAGAATGTGGATAACATCGTGGGCGTAAAAGAAGCAAGCGGTAATTTCTCAGCCATTGCAACCTTGATGAGCCTGGCTGACGGCAAGGTGGACCTGTATTCCGGCAATGACGACCAGATCGTACCCCTGCTTTCCCTGGGGGGTAAGGGCGTGATTTCCGTGCTTTCCAACGTGGCTCCCAGACAGACCCATGACATCTGCGCCGCTTATTTTGCAGGGGATACGGCGAAAAGCGCCAAGCTGCAGCTGGATGCCATTCCGCTGATTACAGAGCTGTTTGCGGAAGTGAACCCCATTCCGGTAAAGGCGGCCATGAACCTGATGGGCAAGAATGTGGGACCGATGCGCCTTCCGCTGACCGAGATGGAACCACAGAACCAGGAGAAGTTGAAAGCAGCCATGACTGCATACGGCATCCTGTAAACTAAGGCTGGAAAGGATAAGACACAGATGGTAAAAATGATAATGCACGGCTGCGGCGGGGCCATGGGACAGGTAATCACAGGGCTGGCCGCAGAGGATGAGTCTATTGAGATTGTGGCGGGAATTGACTTACATCCCGCAAAGGACAGCGGTTATCCCGTATTTGAAAGCCTGGATCAATGTAACGTGAAGGCAGACGTGATTGTGGATTTCTCTTCGGCAAAAGCCGTGGACGGACTTTTAAAATACTGCTCCGAAACAGGTATGCCGGTGGTGCTGTGTACCACCGGGCTGTCGGAAGCACAGCTGGAGACACTCAAACGCGCCAGCGCCAGCGCTGCTGTGCTGCGCTCGGCCAATATGTCCCTGGGCGTCAACCTGCTCCTTAAGCTGGTGAAGGATGCGGCAAAGGTACTTGCCGGTTCCGGCTTTGACATCGAAATCGTGGAAAAACACCACAACCAGAAGATGGATGCGCCCAGCGGCACGGCCATTGCACTGGCGGATTCCATTAACCAGGCCATGGATGAGCCTTACGGGTATATCTATGACAGAAGCACCCGCCGTGAAAAAAGACACGCGTCGGAAATCGGCATAAGCGCTGTCAGGGGCGGGTCCATTGTTGGGGAACACGATGTGATTTTCGCCGGCAGGGATGAGGTGGTCACGTTCAGCCATACCGCTTATTCCAAAGCCATTTTCGCAAAAGGCGCCCTGGAGGCGGCAAAGTTCCTGGCAGGAAAAGGCCCGGGACTCTATACCATGGCTGACGTGGTTAAATTGTAGGAAATATTTTCCTGAGATAGCAGGATATACCACCATAATATATTCTCCAAACGCACATAATAAGGGTAGAAATAGAAAGGAGAATGT
Organism: Enterocloster sp. OA13; assembly: GCF_022440595.1. Taxonomy (NCBI): domain Bacteria; kingdom Bacillati; phylum Bacillota; class Clostridia; order Lachnospirales; family Lachnospiraceae; genus Enterocloster; species Enterocloster sp. OA13. The sequence goes on from NZ_JAKNTF010000001.1 coordinate 1,874,755, forward strand.
TATTATGAAAAAAATCAGACCTGCTATCTTAGCTATGTTACTATTCGTTATGGTTCTATCTGTGACGGCCTGCGGAAGCAATAATTCAGGTACCCAGTCCACCACAGGTTCCAGCCAGTCTTCTTCATCGGCAGCAACATCCACAACCGCTGCAGGGAGTAATGAGAGCAGCAGCAATACATCCGGTTCCGAAACCACCGGAGGCGTGCTTGACAATCTTGTAGATGACGTGGAAGACGGCGTGGATGATGTGGGCAACGGCATCAAGGACATGACCGGCGAATCAGGTAATACCAGTGAGACCAGCAACACTGCCACAACAGAGGCAACACACTAATCATTATTCTATGGTATTTATTGCAGGGCGGACCCTTTCTTGGCCGGTGAGGCAGGGAAAGGGTTCCTTTTGCATTGCTGGCGGGACAGGGAGTGGGGACTTTTAGCTTATCTGCTGGAGCTGGGGAAGAATCCCCTTTGCGTATCTGGCGGGGCAGGAAAAGAACGTTTTTAACTTGGTTCAGGGTCCTGAGGAATGGGTGTTCTGGTCTTGATATGGAACCGGGGATGAACTATAATGACCATATGCGGCCGGATTGGAGAGGATGCGGGAAAGGAGCCAGGAATGGGATTCCTGAACCGGAGGATATGTGGCTGGAATCATAAGAGGATATGTGGCTGGAATCATAGGATGGTATGGTGGAAGTCATATTGGCGCAGAAGATGGCTTCGCCTGTACAGAAGCCATATGATTAAGATGTGGAAGGGCAGGGGGAATGAGGGACACAGGCGGATTTATAGGCAAAAAACAAGGAAGAGAAAAAAACTCATAAGCAGGACGGTGAAGAGGAAAAAACACATTACGAGAAAAATCTTTATAATTGCCATAGGGATGGTTGTATATTGGAATGCATCCATTCGTGGAGGATTTTTCGCATCGTTAAAAGACATGGTCCGGATCCGTTATATGGAAGAACAGGATGCGGTACGGGATCATATGACCAGCAATGGGCGGGTGGAACCTGCACCGGATGGGGAAAGGATGGAAAAGGATGGCCGTCATGGGGGGAAGATTCAGAAGGAAGGCGTGACTATCATTCTGGACAAAGGGTCTGTGAGTATTTTCCGGTTGGAGGAACACATGGAACCAGGGAGTGATTAGAAGGGGATGGAAAATTCATTAGGAATTTTAATGATTGCACTTCTTGTATTCAACTGGATATTGTATTATAATTTCTTCTGAAATGGTATTCTTTTATAGCGCCAGCTTATAAATCTATATCTTATATCTATGTTACCATATGAATAAAAGAAAAGGACAGGTGGATACCCATGGAAAAGAAAGAGATGCTCTATGAAGGAAAGGCTAAGAAAGTCTATACAACTGAGGACCCGGATGTTTTAATCGTATCCTATAAGGATGATGCCACTGCATTTAACGGATTAAAGAAGGGGACCATTGTGGGCAAGGGGGCCATCAACAACCGTATGACCAACTTCATCTTTAAGAAGCTGGAAGAAAAGGGTGTGCCCACCCACCTGGTGGAAGAATTAAATGACAGGGAGACCGCTGTCAGGAAAGTGGAGATTGTGCCCCTTGAGGTAATCGTGCGCAACTATTCCGCTGGCAGCTTTGCCAAGAAAATGGGAATGGAGGAAGGCATCAGGTTCAAATGCCCGACCCTGGAATTCAGCTACAAGAATGATGACCTGGGCGATCCGTTCATCAACAGCTACTATGCGCTGGCACTTGGCCTTGCCACCCAGGAAGAGATTGATGACATTACCAAATATACTTTCAAGGTAAACGAAGTGCTTCAGGAGTATTTTGACGGCCTGAACATCGATTTGATTGACTTTAAGATTGAGTTTGGCCGTTACCACGGGAAGATAATCCTTGCTGACGAGATTTCCCCCGATACCTGCCGCCTGTGGGACAAGGACACCCATGAGAAGCTGGACAAAGACAGGTTCAGAAGGGATCTTGGCAATGTAGAGGATGCATATGAGGAAGTGTTCCGCAGACTGGGAATCCAGTAATGAACTTACATACAACGCCTGGGCATTGATTACCCAGGCGTTGCCTGATTCAATGCTTTTCCCCGATTAAATCAATCGGGGACTTTCCACATGACTTATAGAGAAAGGGACTTGACTGAATGGAGCAGAACCAGTTGGACTTTGACATTGGGGCAGATAAACTGCGCGAGGAGTGCGGGGTTTTTGGGATTTATGATTTTGATGGGAATGATGTGGCATCTACCATTTATTACGGGCTTTTTGCCCTGCAGCACAGGGGGCAGGAAAGCTGCGGTATTGCGGTCAGCGACACGGAGGGACCGAAGGGGAAGGTAAGCACCCACAAGGGCATGGGCCTTTGCAACGAGGTGTTTTCAACGGAACATCTGGAGCAGATGCACGGCAACATCGGGGTCGGGCATGTGCGTTACTCCACGGCCGGAAGCAGTACCAGGGAAAATGCACAGCCCCTGGTGCTCAACTATGTAAAAGGCACCCTTGCATTGGCACACAACGGCAACCTGGTCAATGCGCCGCAGCTGCGCCACGAACTGGAATACTCGGGAGCCATTTTCCAGACAACCATTGATTCCGAGGTGATTGCCTACCATATTGCAAGGGCCAGGGTGTCCGTGCCCAATGTTGAGAGTGCGGTGGCAAAAGCCATGGGCAAGCTGAAGGGCGCCTATTCCCTTGTCATCATGAGCCCGCGCAAGCTGATTGGGGCCAGGGACCCCTTTGGATTCAAGCCCCTGTGCATTGGAAAGAGGGATAATGCCTATATCCTTGCATCAGAGACCTGCGCCCTTGAGACAATCGGAGCGGAGTTTGTGAGGGACGTAAAGCCAGGGGAGATTGTCACTATTACCAGGGAAGGGATTGCGTCCAATACTGAAATGTGTTTCAGGGATACGGAAAAAGAGGCCAGGTGCATTTTCGAGTATATTTATTTTGCCAGGCCGGACAGTGTGTTTGACGGGGTAAGCGTGTATCACTCCAGAATCCAGGCAGGCCGTTTCCTGGCCCTGGATTCGCCGGTGGAGGCAGACCTGGTGGTGGGCGTGCCCGAATCCGGGAACGGGGCAGCCCTTGGTTATTCCATGGAATCCGGGATTCCCTATGGAACCGCATTCGTGAAGAATTCCTATGTGGGACGGACCTTCATAAAGCCCAAGCAGAGCAGCAGGGAGTCGGCGGTCCGGATTAAGCTGAACGTCCTGAAGGAAGCGGTTGCAGGCAAGCGCATCATCATGATTGACGATTCCATTGTGCGCGGCACCACCAGCGCCCTGATTGTGAACATGCTTCGGGACGCAGGGGCCAGGGAAGTCCATGTGCGGATCAGTGCGCCTCCATTCCTCCATCCCTGCTACTTTGGCACGGATATCCCGTCAGAGGACCAGCTGATTGCCCACGGGCATACGGTGGAGGAGATACGGGAGATGATTGGCGCGGATTCCCTTTCTTACCTGAAAATGGAACGGCTACAGGAGATGGCATGCAGCCGCTCCATATGCACGGCCTGCTTCAGCGGGAATTACCCCATAGATCCGCCGGCTGAGGATATAAGGGGAAGCTACGATAAATAAACAGCGGTTGAAGACATGCACCTGTTGTGGTAAGATAAAAACCATGAATTGAGGAAAAACCATGATGGACAATCAATGGTGGAAAAGTATGGAGGAAATGACATGAGTAACACAGACAGATATGTAAGCCCTCTTTCCGAGCGCTATGCCAGCAGTGAGATGCAGTATATCTTTTCGCCGGATATGAAATTTAAGACCTGGAGACGCCTGTGGATTGCCCTGGCCGAGACTGAGAAGGAACTGGGTCTTGGCATTACGGACGAACAGATTGAGGAACTGAAGGCCCATGCAGATGATATTAATTATGATGTGGCAAAGGCCCGTGAGAAGGAAGTGCGCCATGACGTGATGAGCCATGTGTATGCTTACGGGGTCCAGTGCCCTAAGGCAAAGGGAATCATCCATCTGGGAGCCACATCCTGCTATGTGGGGGACAATACGGATATCATCATCATGACAGAAGCCCTTAAGCTGGTAAGGAAGAAACTGCTCAACGTTTTGGCTGAACTGGCTAAGTTTGCCGACACCTATAAGGAACTTCCAACCCTTGCATTCACCCATTTCCAGCCCGCCCAGCCCACAACGGTTGGAAAGCGCGCCACCCTCTGGATGATGGAGCTGAAGCTGGATCTGGATGACCTGGATTATCTCATCGGATCCATGCGCCTTCTCGGCTCCAAGGGTACCACAGGCACCCAGGCCAGCTTCCTGGAACTGTTTGACGGCGACCATGACAGATGCCGCCGCCTGGATGAGCGGATAGCCGGGAAAATGGGATTCGAGGGCTGTTATCCTGTTTCAGGCCAGACCTATTCCAGGAAGATTGACAGCCGTGTGATCAGCGTCCTGGCAGGAATTGCCCAGAGCGCCCACAAATTCTCCAACGACATCCGCCTGCTTCAGCACCTGAAGGAGGTGGAGGAGCCATTTGAGAAAAAGCAGATTGGTTCATCCGCCATGGCTTATAAGCGCAACCCCATGCGGAGCGAGCGGATTGCCAGCCTTGCCAATTATGTGATGAGCGATATGATGAACCCCATGCTGGTGGCCTCCACCCAGTGGTTTGAGAGGACCCTGGACGACTCGGCCAACAAGAGGCTTTCCGTACCCGAGGGCTTCCTGGCCGTGGACGGTATCCTGGATTTATATCTGAACGTGGTGGACGGCCTTGTGGTGTATCCAAAGGTAATCGAAAAGCACCTGATGGCGGAACTGCCCTTCATGGCAACCGAGAACATCATGATGGATGCGGTGAAGGCCGGAGGCGACCGCCAGGAACTCCATGAGCGCATCCGGGAACTGTCCATGGAAGCAGGAAAGAACGTGAAAGAAAAAGGTCTGGATAACAATCTCCTTGAACTGATTGCAGCAGACCCTGCATTCAATCTTTCCCTGGATGACCTGAAGGCGGCCATGGACCCATCCCGCTATGTGGGACGGGCGCCCAGGCAGGTAGAAGAGTTCCTGGAAGAGGTAATCCGCCCGGTGCTTGCAGACAATGCAGGGGAACTGGGGATGACTGCGGAAATAAATGTGTAGGTTGGATTTGGTAATGTGAGGGGGTTGCGGATGCTACGTCCGCGAAGCGGGCCAGGACGGGCTTTGCCCTAAGGGGAACCGGCCGGGGCCGGGGGGATTCCTTAGGACGTCTGCGGGACGGACGCCAAGCTCCGGAGGGGCAGCTTCTAAGGCCCTGACAAGCGGAAAGACGGGGACCGGTGCTATTCGCTGAGAAATCCTGAAGGACTTTCTCAGCTCAGAGCACCTTGGATTCTTGCTTTGATGCAGGAATCCACCCCGTCTTTCCGCTTGCCAGAACCTAAGAAGCTGCTCCCTCCTCCACAATGCGCCCGCCCCTCAGCCGCCCTAAGGAATCCCCCCGTCCCCGCCCGCTCCCCCTCAGCCCAAAACCCGTCCTGGCCCGCTTCGCGGACTGTGTATTCCAGCCATGACATGCGCCAAACGCAGGAGTGGAAATAAAATCTCCGGCGCCAGCTGTTTCCAGAAGATATGGGATGGACTGGCGGGGGGATTTTTTTATTTTTCTAGTTGGATTCATGAGATGCAGGGATGGAGGAACGTGGCGGGTGAGCGGAAGGGGGATGGGGGTGTGGATGCATCTACAGGGACGTGTGGGTCTTAGGCTGAGGGAAGCGGTGCTAAGAGGCTGGCGCCTTTGTCTGAGCCCGATGACTGAATGGGTGGTAACACCTGAAGCGCGAGTTTGGCAGCCAGCCTCTTGTCCAGCGCCGTTTTCCTCAGCCTTAGAGCCACTAGTCCCGCAGCCGTATCCGCACCCCCATCCCCCTTCCGCTCACGGACGGATGCACCTCACCCCACACCTCATAAATCCACGTTCCCATATTGCGAACCTCGGCAAGGAATGGTATAGTTTTAATATAAGCAAGTATAAGGACAAGTCAACAAGAACAAAGGAAAGGGAGGTCATGAATGAATGTAAATCTGGAATATTACAGGGTGTTTTACTATGTGTGCGTTCATGGGAGCCTGACTGCGGCTGCCAGGGAGCTGTGTATCTCCCAGCCGGCAGTCAGCCAGGCCGTGCGCCAGCTGGAAAAGGAAGCGGGAATCAAGCTGTTCCTGCGGACATCCAAGGGCGTACAGCTTACCAAGGAGGGGGAACTGCTGTACCGCTATGTTAAAGTGGGGGTGGAGAGCCTTTTGGAAGGCGAGAAGATGGTGGAACGGGTCCTGGGCATGGATATGGGGGAGGTGCGGATTGGGGCCAGCGATATGACCCTTCAGTTTTTCCTGCTTCCTTACCTGGAACAGTTCCACAAGGAGTTTCCTAAAATTAAGGTTAATGTATCAAATGCGCCTACGCCGGAAACCATAAAGAGCCTGGAAGAGGGCAGGATTGATTTTGGCGTTGTCACCACTCCCTTTGAATGCAGGGGGACCATGAACCGGATTCCGGTCAAGGTCATACGTAATGTGTTCATTGCCGGCAACAGCTTTGAAAAGCTGAGGGACAGGGAGCTGGATTATTCGGAGCTTTCAGGCCTGCCCTGCATTTTCCTGGAAAAGAATACCAGCACCAGGACATTCATGGATGATTTCCTGTTAAAACAGGGGATTGAACTGAAGCCGGAGTTTGAACTGGCTATCAGCGACATGATCGTACAGTTTGCCAAGCGCAATATGGGGGTGGGCTGCGTGATGGAGGGATTTGCCCAGGACGCGGTGGAAGCAGGGGATGTATTTGAACTGAAATTTAAAATGGAGATGCCTGCCCGGCATATTTGCGTGGTTACCGGGGAATCTAACCTTATATCCATGCCTGGACGCAAGCTTCTGGAAATGATTACCGGCCAGAGGATTGATACGGATATGATATAAGTGCTCATTATGGGAAGCATAATAAAGAACGTCTTTACTTATGAAGGGTGTTGTAGTAAAGTAAGAACTGTCTTTTTTGAGTTTGTATCAGACTCAGAATAGGGCTTAAGGAAGATAATGAGCATGGACGGGAAGATACCCGAAGGAGGATTTATTGTATGGTCAGAGCAATTGTAGGTGCTAACTGGGGCGATGAAGGCAAGGGCAAGATTACGGATATGCTTGCCAAGGAGTCTGACATTATTGTACGCTTTCAGGGCGGAAGTAATGCGGGACATACCATTATTAACGATTATGGCAAATTTGCCCTTCATCTCCTTCCATCCGGCGTGTTTTATCAGCATACAACCAGCGTGATTGGCAATGGGGTGGCGCTTAATATCCCATATCTGATGGATGAGATACAGTCACTGGTGGACAGAGGGGTTCCAAAGCCCAGGGTCCTTGTTTCGGATAGGGCGCAGATCCTGATGCCTTATCATGTGCTGTTTGACACCTACGAGGAAGCGCGTCTGGCAGGCAAATCCTTTGGTTCCACCAAATCGGGTATTGCCCCGTTTTATTCTGATAAATATGCCAAAATCGGTTTCCAGGTCAGTGAGCTGTTCGACGAGGAGCTTCTGAAGGAGAAGGCATACAGGGTGTGTGAGCAGAAAAATGTGCTGCTTGAGCATCTGTACCATAAACCGCTGTTAGATCCGGAGGAGCTGCTCAGTGAGCTGCACGGTTACCGTGACATGATTGAGCCATATGTATGTGATACATCCGCGTATCTCTATGAGGCCATTAAGGAGGGCAGGAAAATCCTTCTGGAAGGCCAGCTTGGTTCCCTTAAGGACCCGGATCATGGAATCTATCCCATGGTGACTTCCTCATCCACCCTGGCTGCATACGGCGCAATCGGCGCAGGGATACCGCCATATGAGATTAAGGACATTACCACGGTTGTAAAGGCTTACTCCAGCGCTGTGGGCGCAGGCGCCTTTGTCAGCGAGATATTCGGGGATGAGGCGGAAGAGTTAAGGAACCGCGGAGGCGATGGGGGCGAATATGGCGCAACCACCGGACGCCCCAGACGTGTGGGCTGGTTCGACGCGGTAGCGACCAGATATGGCTGCCGTATCCAGGGAACCACGGAGGTGGCATTTACCGTGCTTGATGTCCTGGGGTATCTGGATGAGATTCCTGTGTGCGTGGGTTATGAGATTGACGGTCAGGTAACAAAGGAATTCCCCACCACTGCACGGCTTGAGAAGGCTAAACCTGTGCTTACCAGGCTCCCGGGATGGAAATGCGACATCCGCGGGATTAAGGATTATGAGGAACTGCCTGAGAACTGCCGCAAATATATAGAGTTCGTGGAAAAGGAGATTGAGGCTCCCATTGCAATGGTCTCCAATGGACCGGGACGGGATGACATCATCATGCGCAGCCGTTAAAAGGCGGTGATATAAAAGATTTTGTATTTAGGATACAAACTGTCGGGAAACCTGTAGGCTTTCTGGCAGTTGTGGGGCTGTCTGAGGTCAGATGGAAGGGGTGGAGAAAGGGAACCAAAGAAAGAGGGGGTTACGTTGAAAAAAGAGGAGAGACAAGGGGCAGGGAGACCGAATGTCTGTGATAGATGTCCATTTTGTGGGACAAAGTGACGGGGTTACCTGGCACAACAAATTAAAAATGCTTCATCCTGTTTTATATCGGAAACCTTGACTTTTCTAGGAAAAAATGGGTATGCAAGGTCAATTGGGAATCATCGTAACTTAGCATAAAAATATCATATGAAATTGCCGGGATTTGGGACCTTTTTGAGACTAAATTGGGATTGAAAATGGTCTTGACTGCTTAAGGGGATTTTGCCTGATGTTTAAATGTTAGCAAGAGTCAGCAAATAGGTATACGTAATAAGAATGCTGATGGCACACTATTGAGGAATTGGTAGTGTGCCGTTTTTGCGTTTTAGGGAAGGAATTACTAAAAAATGTAAATCTACCAAGCAAGTAAAATGTAAAGATACATATAATATTGAATGAGACTTTGCTTGTTCTAATTTATGAAGGCGATTATTTTTAGGATGATAGAGGGATTTAGGAATAAGATGTTTTATGAACAAACAGGAAACCATGGCAGTTTATTGCTAACTTTGGTTGGCATAATTTTATAAGGGAGAAAAAAGATATTGAAGAGTCAGTGTTACGAGGTTGTGGGAGTATGTCCGTTGATTGACAAAGTCACAAAACCAAGTATAATAATATTAATGACATTGTTGCAATTGTCAGGAGGACAAGCATGTAGGATGTCAATGAACTGTTGGAATTAGTATTTAAGGAAACTGTAAATCTTAATGACGACGAAGTTTTTCTTGTGAAAGAATTGTTCAGAAGTATGAATGGAATAGGATACCGTGTAAGGACAGATTATTACTTGGCACACTTTTTCTAAGCTTTATTAACAAGGATACTAACTCAATACGAGTGATTGAAAAAACGCTTTTGGACAGTAAAAATATAGGTATATCATGATGAATGACAATCATTTACAGTCTGATGTACAAAAGAGAAAAGTTACTATGTAACGGAGAGGATATTCAGCATGAAAAGTATATCGCTACCACCCTATGCTCCAACTCTTATAGAATCTACTCGTGCTATCGGTTATACATTAGAATCAGCAATTGCAGATATAGTTGACAATAGTGTATCAGCTTTTGCTTCTTCTGTAGATATTTTTTTCTATCCAATTGGTGATTCATATATTGCGATTTTAGATGATGGCAATGGAATGACTGCTGACGAACTTGAGACAGCTATGCGATATGGAAGCCAAAGTCCGAATGAAAAACGTGAGGTCAGTGATTTGGGGCGTTTTGGACTTGGATTAAAAACAGCTTCTCTTTCTCAATGTCGAATGCTGACTGTTGTTAGTAAACAAGGGGGGAATATTGTTGGGTGTCGTTGGGATATTGATCATGTAGCTGATACAAAAGACTGGTCATTATTGGTTCTTGATTCAGATGCAGAAATAGATGGTGTTCCGCGTATTGAAGAGCTGAAACAATTGAATTCGGGAACTCTTGTTATATGGCAGAACCTTGATAGGCTTAAGATTGGTGAACTTGATTTTGACCGTTCAATGGGCAAAAAGATGAACGATGTCCGGTTACATCTTTCATTGGTATTTCATCGCTATATTAGTGGTGAACAAGGGTTAAAGAAAATGCAGATTAGAATGAATAATAGTCCGATTGAGCCAGCAGATCCATTTCTGACACGGCGTAATACACAGGTAATGTCAGATGAAGTCATGAATATTGAAGGATCAGCAGTTGTTATTCGCCCGTACATACTTCCGCATATATCTAATCTGTCTTCGAGTGAAATATCTGCACTTGGCGGGAAGGAAGGACTTCGCAAAAGTCAAGGTTTTTATATATATAGAAATAAACGTCTATTGATATGGGGTACATGGTTTCGCATGATGCGCCAAGGCGAACTTTCTAAATTAGCGAGGGTTCAAGTGGACATCCCAAATGAATTAGATAATCTTTGGACATTAGACATAAAAAAATCGACTGCAATGCCGCCGGAAGCAGTGAGGAATAATCTTACAGCAGTGATAGAGCGGCTGGCAGAGAATAGTAAGCGGACATGGGTATACCGTGGAAAAAAAGAAACCCTGGATTCTGTTGTTCATGTTTGGAATCGATTTAAAGGCAAGCAAGGCGGTTTCTATTATAGCATAAACCGTGACCATCCTTTGGTTGAAATATTTTCAAATTCAAGCCCTCAAGTTAAGCGAAATGTTGAGAATTTGCTAAAAGCTATCGAAAACAGCATACCGTTAAATCAATTATATATCGACTTGACTTCTGAAAAACAGGTTGAAAATGAAACGCTGACTACCATGCAGGAAGTTGAAAGTTTTTTATTGGGATTGCTTGAACAAATCTCAACAGAAGCTGGTAAGGCGGAACTATTAGAAAGTCTTGCTGTTTCAGAACCGTTTATTCATTATCCTCAAATTATAAATAAGTATCGAACAGGAGGTACCTCACATGGCAGCAAGTAATATTGCACAATTAGAAGGTTTAATTTCTTCTAGTGTGAATAAAGAATATCCTGACTACCCGCCAACTGAAGCACAATTTGAAGAGATGGCGACGAAGATTCGTGATTTAATGCACCCTATGTATCCAGTTGACGACATAGAATTTGCGGAAATTAGGCGCAGACTTAGGGCTAAGGTTGCAGTTCGGATGGATTTAGGCATTGCTATCATTGATAACAAATGTTTGCATCAGTCTTGGCTTCCTGCACGCCGCGCTGATTTGGACTTTTTCTTCTGGAAAAGATACAAGATATATCTTGAGGAAGTAAAAGGCTGGAATGCACGTGTCTCTGGCAGCCTTGATCGTGTATCTGATGAAATTGTTGATTTGCTTGGAGATCCTAAAAGTGATGAACCATTCCAACGGCGCGGATTGGTGCTTGGTGATGTACAGTCTGGAAAAACGGCCAACTATACAGCTATTTGTAACAAAGCTGCAGATACTGGTTATAACGTTATCATTGTTCTTGCAGGCATGATGGAGAATCTGCGTCAGCAGACACAGGAACGTCTGGATGCGGAGTTTTCCGGAAGAAAGAGCGAATACCTTCTTGACCCTAAGCGTGACATCGAAAACATACCTGTTGGTGTAGGTAAGTATGGGCAGGAAAAAAGAATTGAGTCTTTTACGTCAGTTGTTAAAGATTTTGACAAGAATATTCTTCGTCAGCTAAGCCTTTCGCTGCAGAGTGTGAATACAACCGTAGTATTTGTTATTAAAAAGAATAAGAGTATACTGAATAATCTTATCCGCTGGCTTAAAAGTAACAATGCTGATACTAGAGGTGTAATCAGTAAGTCTCTTTTACTTATTGATGATGAAGCCGATAATGCATCTGTAAATACAAATGATTCGGAAAAAGATCCAACAGCTATCAATAAAGCAATTCGGGAATTGCTTAAGTTATTCCGTCAGGCATCTTATCTTGGAATTACTGCTACTCCATATGCGAATATATTCATAAATCCGGATAATGAGGATGAAATGAGGGGAGATGATCTTTTTCCGAGGGATTTTATTTATGCATTATCACCGCCAACCAATTATATTGGTGCGGAAGATATTTTTGGCGGCGATGAAGATAATCCTGCTAAATATAAGGATGTTCTCGAACCAATTTATCCAATAGAAATGGATGCTTTTTTCCCATTTAATCACCGCAAGGGGCATTCTGTGTCCGAACTTCCGCCGAGTATGAAAGAAGCTATGGCATATTTTTTACTTGTCAATGGCATTCGTGATATTAGAGGAGATGTAAATACACATCGATCTATGCTTATCCATGTCAGTCGTTTTACAGATGTTCAGAATGAAATTCGTGATTTAGTAACTGCTTGGGTAATACAGGTACGTTCAGATTTACAGAATTATGCCAGCCTATCTGAACAAGAGAGCGATGGTATTTCTAGTATTGCATACCTTAAAGCGGTTTGGGAAAAACATAAACTTGCTGAAAAGGCGGGTAAGTCTGGATTCCCAATGTTATGGCATGATTTTTTGTCAGGCTATCTTTTTAAGGCAGTATCTCCAATTGATGTTAGAGCTGTAAATCAGCAAAGCGGTGCAACAAGTCTTGATTATTTCAAACATAGAGAAGATGGGATGCGTGTCATTGCTGTTGGGGGAAATAGTCTTTCCAGAGGGTTGACATTAGAGGGATTATGTGTCAGTTACTTTTATCGCCGCTCCCTTATGTATGATACATTGCTGCAGATGGGGCGTTGGTTTGGATACCGCCCTGATTATGAAGACTTATTTAAAATTTGGATAAGCGTAGAGGCAATAGATTGGTATGGATACATAACAGGGGCTTCAGAAGAACTGAAACTTGAAATCGCACGGATGAAGAACGCTAACCTTACACCAATGGATTTTGGCCTCAAGGTTCGGCAAGATCCAGCCTCATTAATAGTTACAGCTAGAAATAAGATGAGATTGGCAACCTTTGTGAAACGACCCATAACTGTTTCAGGACGGTTGCTTGAAACGCCGCGTTTAAGAGCTGATAGAGAGTCTCTTAATACGAATGAGGAAGTTTTTAAGGAGTTTGTCGAGCGACTGCCAGAGATAGGTTTACGTGTCGAACGTGATGACACTCGTTTTTTCTGGAATGGTGTCAGCAAAGATGAAATTGAGCAGCTGCTGCGTGATTTTAAAACTCATCCTTGGCAGCTTAATTTCCAAGGTGCGGCATTGGCAGATTTTATTAAAAGTGATGTAGATATGGGAGATTGGGATGTATTTATTGCAGAGGGAAGCGATGAAGATACCTATGAGTTGAAGTGCGGAAATGAACTTTTGCAAATTAACCCTGAAAAACGTGCGGTCAAAGCAACAAACAGACAAATCAGTATTAGCGGTACAAAAGTTCGTGTTGGTGCTGGCGGTGCAGCAAAAATCGGTTTAACTGAAAATGAAAAGAAAATAGCAGAGGATAATTTCAGAATTGTAAAACCAAATGCAAGCAGTATCCCTGATAAAGCCTATTTAAATATACAGCGTAAACCAATTCTGGTGTTACATGTTGTTAGTGTTGATAAGGTTAAAACAGATGACAAAGGAAAGCTCCGCAGCCAAATTGATGAAGGGGTAGAGGTACCTGATTATTTATTTGCCCTGGGCATTGGAATTCCGGCAATTGGGGAGGAAAAAACAGCAAACTATATGGTTAATTTAGTTGAATTCCGCAATTACTATAACATCGATGAAGAGGAGGATGAATGAAATTAACACCTGAAAACCTTCAAAAGCAGTGGGATAGCATAAAATATAAGGATGGCGGTTTTTTACAGATTGATACAATGCATCCGCTGGAGTGGTATATCGGTTATCAGTCTGTAAGCCAAAAAACATTGTTACTCGTAAGTGATACAGAGATAGATATAATTGAATCTTCAAAATCTATGGCGGTAAACAGACGCAGACGTGAGGTTGATAATCGCTGGACTCTTTCATTCGAGTTGCTTCGAGACGAGCAGCAAGATGTGTTTGCTATACTTTGCTGTGACGTTATTGAGTATTCCAGAGTAGCCATAAGTGAAAAAGAGGCATTGACATTAGCAATAAGCCGTTACAGACAATGGGGGAAATTACTTGAGCAGCAGCGCGGCGGATTAATGAACGAGAATCTGCAAAAAGGATTGCTTGGTGAATTATTATTTTTAGAAGAGCGTATCAATTTACAGGATTTTGCATTGGATGCTATACAAGGATGGGTGGGGGCTGATGGTGCGGATCAAGATTTCGTGTATTCTGATGGGTGGTTTGAGGTTAAGTGTATTGGTGCATCAGCTATTGGCGTGACTATCTCTTCATTGGAGCAGCTTGATTGTTCGGATGCGGGAGAGTTAGTAATTAAGAGAGTTGACAAGACAGCTCCTCAACGGCCAGGTGCTGTATCTCTTAATGATATAGTTCACCGTATTAGCGGCCGGATTGATGGTGAAGCCTTAGATTTATTTTATGCCAAGTTATATTCATATGGATACATAGATTTGCAGGAATACTCCGAACAGAAGTATTATTGCTCTGCTACACAACGGTACAGAGTAGACGATTCTTTTCCGAGGATTACACGTAAGATGGCAGCAAAGCAAATAGCATCATTACGTTATGAGTTAAATTTGCCTTCGTTGGCAAAGTGGCTAAAGGAGTGAGATAAATGGATGCACAGGAGTTTAAGAAAGACTTCCTTGAAGATATAAAGGCGGATGCGGCCGCAACTGGCGAGGGCTCCTGTGCCTCTTTTGTGACTGCTTTTGCACGGTATTTGCAAGAAGCTGATTACCTGTTAGATTTTACGTCTTCCTACTTTGAAGGAATTGGAAAGCAAAATCGAAAACTGCGCGTTGACGGATATGTTTATGATGAGTTTGATAAGACTATGAGTCTTATTGTTGCTGATTATGATGTTTTGGATAATGAACGTGTTCTTGCAAAAACCCAGGCTAGACAATTGCAGAATAGGCTTATCTATTTTGTTGATAATGCCCTTAATACGCAGTTGCACAGAAATGTTGAAATGAGCCGGTCCTGCTCGGATTTGGTGGATTTACTTCGGGAGAAAAGGAGTGAGATACGCAAATATCAGCTGCTGATTTTTACAACAGCTGATATTAGTTCTACCATTAAAATTCTTGAATCGCCGGAAATAAATAATGTTCCGTCAGAATGCCAAATATGGAATGTGGAGCGTCTTTTTCAGCTGTGCGGATCAGATATAGGGCGGCAAGTTATTGAAATTGATTTCAAAGAGTACACAGAAAATGGGATACCTTGTTTGGAAGCGAGCGATACGGTAACAGAAGATTTTAAAAGTTATCTTTGTATTATATCAGGAACAGTGCTTGCTGATTTGTATGATAAATATGGAAGTTCCCTTCTGGAAGGAAATGTCCGCTCTTTTCTTTCAACTAAAGTAGCCGTAAATAAGAAAATCCGAACTACTATTCTGCAGCAGCCAGAGCGATTTTTTGCATATAATAATGGTATATCAGCAACAACCATGGGCGTGAAATTTGAATCTACATCACAAGGATTGTTCCTTGTTTCTGCAAGGGATTTTCAGATTATTAATGGCGGTCAGACTACGGCATCTTTGTCAAATGCCCGCTATAGGGACAAAGCAGACCTTAATACAATTTTTGTTCAAATGAAACTAACTGATATTGCGGGAACGCTTGAGAATGAGGATGCAACGACGCTGGTGCAAAATATATCACGTTCGTCTAATAGTCAAAATAAAGTCAGTGATGCAGACTTTTTCTCCACGCATCCATTTCATGTTCAAATGGAACGTTGTTCACAGCGGCTTGGAGCAAGAGGAACGGGAGGGCTGCAATTCGAGACGAAATGGTTTTATGAGAGAGCACGGGGGCAGTTTCTTCAAAAACAAATGCGCATGACGCCAAGCCAAAAGAAGAAATTCTTGCTTCAAAATCCGAAGAACCAGCTTATTACCAAAACTGATCTTGCCAAAGTCAGAAACACATGGGATGGATTACCGCATATAGTCAGCAAAGGTGCACAGACAAATTTTAATGATTTTGCGAAGAAAATCAATGATGCTTGGGAGAAGGATGACGGTTTGCTTTTTGGAGATAAATACTTTCAGGAAACCGTTGCTATGTGCTTGATTTTTAGGTATACTGAATCGATGATACCGCATCAATTGTGGTATCAGCAGGGATATAGAGCTAATATTGTAACGTATACTATTGCACTTATGCACAGACTTATTCAGATTAAGTATCCTAAACAAGATTTAGATTTGCTTGGCATTTGGACAAGACAAATGGTTCCGGTGATTGTACAAAATATTCTTAAAGAATTATCAGAACTCGTCTATAGCAAATTAACAGACCCGACACGAGAGGTTGAAAATGTTACGCAGTGGTGTAAACGAGAGGGATGCTGGAACAGTGTTCAAAGTATCGATTATAATTTACCGATTGACATCGAGAGTTGTTTAATTGGAAAAGATGAGTTGCGGAACGCTGTCAGGGATGCAAAGGCAGACATGCGTATTGAAAAAGATACTGATGTTATGACGAGAATTGTGGAAATACAAGCAGAACAATGGCAAAATGTGATGAGTTATGCAACGAGTAAACGTATGGTATCCCCAGAGGAATTGACAGCATTGAAAATTGCTTGTCAGCTTCCCCTGAAAGTACCTAACCCAGTACAGTGCAAGAAACTTATTGCTGTGCTGGATAGATTATATGAGGAGGGATTCAAGCTATGAGAAGCACGCCAAAATCTAAATATAGTGTTGTTGATTTATTTGCAGGTGCAGGCGGGCTTAGTTATGGGTTTCTTCAAACTGGACGATTTGATGTCAAGGCCGCGTTTGAAAATAATCGTAATGCACAAAAAACATATCAGCGCAATCATGGTACTGCTGAGGTTTATAATGATGTTGCAGATGCTCTTACTGTTGAAATAAAAGAAAAGATTGGACAGGTGGATATTGTTATTGGAGGTCCCCCATGCCAAGGTTTTTCAAATGCTAACCGACAAAAAAACCATGCAATAAGTCAGAATAATTCATTGGTGAAGAAATTTGTGCAGGCAGTATTACATCTAAATCCGACTGCTTTTGTAATGGAAAATGTAAGCATGCTGAAGTCAGAGGTTCACCGTTTTTATGTAGATGAGAATGATAGGGAAGTTATAAAAAAGTATAATATTAAAACGACCCCTGCAGAAATAGTATTGCTTGATGAGGCATTTATGTTTGATGGAGTAGCAGATATTGTCGCTGATGTTGATGTGCTAAATAATTATCTTTGGGATGAGAAGGATTATCTTGTACTGAATGTAATTTATAAAATGCGTAAAAATAAGGGGAAACTAAAAGAATCTTTAATAAAGCATAAAAAGAAACTGCAGACTTTATCTGAACGCATCTTGCTAGAAGAAGATATTGACGATTATATTTTAAGGCAAGCTAATAATGCAGGCCAAGCTATTCAGCAATACTTTTCAGCAACACACACTGATGAAGGAGCTGATGGTTTGTGTGAATCTATAGAGATAATAATAATGATTCAAAGAATGCTGTCCAAGGCAAAGGAAATTTATAATAATAAAATTGTAGTGTCCGAGTATGCGCATGAACGTAATCTTGTTGCAAAGGTTAGTTCAATGTCAGTGGTTGACTATATAGAGTCAATCCTTGGTGCACCAAGTAGTGGATATATTATGGACAAAGGTGTTCTGTCTGCAGCCGCTTTTGGAGCACCCCAAAAGCGTATGCGTTTTGTTGTTATAGGAATAAAAAAGGAAAAAGCTGATAAGATTGATTTGCCAAAAGGAATGTTAGGCGAGGAAGATTTTCAGACAGTGAAAGATGCTATTAAAGATTTAGAAGATATTGCAACTACATCAGATATAGCAACGGGAAATAAAGGCATACAGCTTTCAGAGGAACCAAAGGACATAAGTGACTTAGGGCGGCAGTTACGTGATTCAAAGGTATTATATAATCATGTTACGACCGCAACAACAAATAAAGCACTTGAGCGGTTCAGGGCCATCAAGCAAGGTGATAATTTTCATAGCCTTGAGGCAGAGTTGAAAACGAGCTATTCTGATCCGACACGAACTCAAAATACAATTTATTTAAGATTGAATTACAACGAGCCTTCGGGGACAGTGGTCAACGTGAGGAAGTCTATGTGGATTCATCCTGTTAATGATCGAGCTTTAAGTATTCGAGAAGCAGCACGATTACAAACTTTCCCTGATAGTTTTGTTTTTTGCGGTACAAAGGATTCGCAGTACCAACAAGTGGGTAATGCTGTGCCGCCGATTTTAGCAAAAGCTATTGCAGAGCATTTGTGCAAATATTTGGATGGAGAAAATTAACTATTCGATGATAATAAATTCTGTAAAAGTGTTTTTTCCAAGCAGATAAAATCCGCTTTTGATTATAAGGGGATTGGTGAAAGTATATGGCAGATAATCATTCAAAAGAAATTAGAAGCTATAATATGTCTCAAATTCGCAGTAAGAACACTAAACCGGAAGAAATTGTACGAAAATATTTGTTTTCAAAAGGATTTAGGTATAGAAAAAATGATAAAAGATATCCTGGACGACCAGATATCATATTGCCTAAATATAAAACAGCTATATTTGTAAATGGGTGTTTTTGGCATATGCATGATGGATGTCCCAAATTTATAATGCCCAAATCAAACATCGAATATTGGAAACCTAAATTGGAACGTAATAAACGCCATGATATAGAAAATAAAATTACTTTAGAAAAACAAGAGTGGAAGGTTATAGTTGTTTGGGAGTGCGAATTGAAAAAAGATAATAAAGAAGATAGATTGAGGCGTCTTGTTGAGGAAATTGTCCAAAATATACCTAACACGTAAACTTGATTTTTTATTGAATGGTAATATCTATTTTATATAAAAAGTGTTTTCCAAACCTGTTATTTTTCATAAAGAAAAATGGCTCTTTGTTAATAGTTGGGGTGGGATTTGGTAAAATCCTGCCCCAGCCCTATGATATTGGCACTTTTTAGAGACTATCCCAAAGATTGTGTAACTCTCCAAACTGATGTAAGATACAACTACACAGCTTGGAGGGTTTATTATGGTAAGGAAAAATGACACACCACAGAAAGCCGCTATGCGGGAGCTGATGAAGGGCTACTTGAAACAGAATGATGTGAAAATCAAAGGCGGTACCGATGTGAATGCAATCATGAGGGATACGATGCCGGCTATTCTGGAAGGTGTCCTGGATGAGGAGCTGAACGAGGAGCTGGACTATTCTAAATACGTTTACCGCAACAAGGAGACTGAAAACAGCAGGAACGGCCATTCTCAAAAGACCATGCATACAAGCTATGACGATATGGAACTTGATATCCCCAGAGACCGGACCGAGGATTTTGAACCACAAGTCATCAGGAAATATCAAAACATGGTCACCCAGGATATGGAGGAAAAAATCATCCCCATGTATGCAAAAGGGATGACTACCAATGACATCGAGAGTCATATGAGGGAACCCTACGGGATTGACATCCCTGACAGCACCACAAGCCGCATCACCGACAGGATACTACCTATCGTAAAAGAGTGGCAGGAACGCCCCCCCTGGATGGTATCTATGCCGTTGTGTTTTTGGATGCGGTCCATTACCGTGTCCGCAGCGAGGGACGCATGGTAAGGCAGGCTGTCTATATCGCCATAGGGATTGCATGAATGACAGGAAAGACGTCCTTGCCATGTACGTGGGACAGAATAAAAGTGCAAGGTTCTGTCTGTCCATCCTGAGCGGATTGAAAAACCGTGGTGTAAAGGATATCCTGATAGTATGCGTGGACGGCCTGACAGGATTTCCTCAGGCTATTGAAGCGGTATACCCTCAAACAGAGATTCAGCAGAGCATCATCCATCAGATTCGGAACACTACGTAATTTGTATCCTACAAAGAAATCAAGCCACTGATGTCTGATTTAAAGCGGGTATATGCTGCACCAACAGAGGACGCCGCATTGGGTGCGCTGAAAGACTTCGGGGAAAATAGGATAGAAGATATCCCAGGATATCAAAGTCCTGTAAGGAGGACTGGGCTAACCTGTCAACGTACTTCAAATATCCAGAAATGGTAAGACTCCTGATTTACACGACCAAAATAGAGGGGTTCAATTGCTAGCTGCGGAAAGTAACAAAGTCAAAGACGGTATTTCCCTCAAATAACAGCCTGATAAAAATGCTATATCTGGTGATGATGGATATCACGAAGAAATAGACCGGCCACTGTCAGTACTGGGGGCAGATTCATTGGCAACTGGAGATATATTTTGAGGAGAGTTTATCCTGATTATAAGCTGAAAGGGGCTACCGAGGCAGTTTTCCTGACATGACCTAAACCAGCCTTATGATACAAACAAAGGGCAGGATTTAAAAAACGGCATTGCTCTTTGGAAACGATTGACATATCTTATATCAGTTTCTTGAGTTTACACAAAACTTGAAACGGTCTCACTTTTATGTATAATTCCAAGTTTTACTGATTTTGGGTATATTAAATAAGCCTTCGCATGACCGACCATTTTATCCTATGATGTACAGGGAGTATCCGGATTCGAAAACGCTTGAAGTTCCTGATACCGTTGCTACTCCGTTATTCATACCTTTGTCTTGCTGCTAAATCCTTCTGTGGGACTATTTGTTAGCCCGTATTTAAAGGAATCCAGTATAGAACCAGAAAAATCCCCCATTGCCCCCTGTTTCCGGCATCCATCGGGGCCATGGCATCAGTCTATATGCTGTTAAAAAATTAAGGAGAAGAGCGAAAAAGGCCGATAACCCGCGAAAATGACATAGCTTTCCCTGCATTTACAATTCTTAAGGTCATTCTATTTCTCAAAATCATCCCAATCAGCCTATGGCCTGGATGTTTTATCACAGCCTTTGGTCTTTCCAACCCCTTTATCCTCCGCTTTGTCATGGGCTGTCCGTCCGCCGGCCTGTGTACCGGCCATACCGGCTTTTTCCGCCTCCGCCTTCAGCGCTTCCATATCCACTGGTTCGGAAGGCTTTAAGACACGTGTCATCAGTCCCATGGCAAACATGATGATGGGTATGAACACCATGGAGAAAATCACGGCCATCAGGTAATTCTTTGGGGCGCCTGTCACGGCCAGGATAATGGCCAGTACAAACAGCGCCACAAGAAGCAAGGCTCCGGCCAGGGCCAGGATCCGTTTTAATTTCATACATTGACTCCTTTCATCCGCTTATTGTTTTTTATCCGTTCTGACCATCGGTTCTGGTTATCCGTTCTGGCCACCGGTCCTGGCCATCAGGCCCAAACCATCCGTTCCAACCATCCGCTCAGAAACCATCAATCCTCAGCCAGTTCTTCCCATCGCTCATACAGTTCTTCCAGCTGCCGGGCAATTTCTTCCTTTTCCCTGTTCAGTTCCATCAGCCTGTCCACATCGGTGTAGACCTCTTCCAGGGAAAGCAGCCCGTCAATCTCACTGTCCCTGGTTTCCAGGGCATGGATGGAATCCTCTGTTTTCTTCAGTTCGTTCTGTCGCTTGCGTATGCGCGCCTGTTCTTCCTTCCGGGCCTTCCAGTCCAGCTTTATATCGCTGGCAGAAGAGGAGGCCAGATCCCTGTCCGGCGTTCCAGCAGGCGCCTGGCCCGCAGCATTCCTTGCTGCGAATGCTGCTTCCACGTCATCCTTCTTCTCAAGGTAATAATCGTAGTTGCCGATATAATTAATCAGGGACTGGCTGGTCAGGTCCAGTATCCTGGTGGCGGTGCGGTTGATGAAATAACGGTCATGGGACACATAAAGCACGGTGCCCGTATAGCGGCAGAGGGCGCTTTCCAGTATCTCCTTGGACGTGATGTCCAGATGGTTGGTAGGCTCGTCCAGTAAAAGGAAGTTGGCGTCGGAGAGCATGAGCTTGGCCAGGGACACGCGTCCGCGTTCCCCGCCGCTTAAGTCCCGGATCAGCTTGAACACATCATCGCCCGTGAACAGGAAGGAGGCCAGGGTATTGCGGATCTGGGTATTATTCATGTCAGGATAGGTATCCTGTATCTCCTCAAACAATGTCTTGTCCATGTGCAGGACCTGGTGTTCCTGGTCGTAATAACCGATGTGCACCTTGGAACCCAGGCGGATTTCGCCGCTGTCAGCCTCCAGGAGGCCGTTGATGATTTTTAACAGGGTGGTCTTGCCGGTTCCGTTGTTGCCTATGATAGCCACCCGTTCCCCGCGTTTGATATCAAAATCCACGTGGGAAAAAAGGGTCTGGGCGTCAAAGGATTTGCTTAATTCCCTGACCGTCAGCACATCATTGCCGCTGATTACATCCGGCTCCAGCCGTATATCCATGGAATCGTCAATTTCCACCGGTTTATCCAGCCGCTCAATCTTATCCAGCATCTTTTCACGGCTCTCGGCACGCCGGATGGACTTTTCACGGTTAAAGGATTTAAGCTTGGTGATGACTGCTTCCTGGTGTTTGATTTCCTGCTGCTGGTTTAGATATGCCCTGATTTTGGCATCCCGGAGCATGGCTTTCTTGTCGCTGTAGGCGGAATAATTGCCTGAGAACATGGTCCCGATGCCGTTATCCAGCTCCACAATCTTGGAAACCACACGGTCCAGGAAATAACGGTCATGGGCAACGATGATCACGCTGCCTGAATAACCCTTCAAATAGGTTTCCAGCCAGGCAATGGACTCCATGTCCAGGTGGTTGGTCGGCTCGTCAAGCAGCAGTACGTCCGGCTTGGTGAGCAGGAGCTTGCCCAGGGAGACACGGGTTTTCTGGCCGCCGGAAAGGGTGTTGATGGGCTTGGTAAATTCGTCCTCGCTGAATCCAAGGCCTTTTAATACGCCCGTGACCTCGCTTTTATAAGCATAGCCATTGGCCAGTTCAAAGGCATGGTTTAAGCGGCTGTATTCCGCCAGCATGGCTTCCAGGGCATCGCCTGAGGCGGAATGCATCTTAAGCTCCAGGCTGCGGATCCGCTCCTCCATCTGTATGACCGGGCGCTTTACCTCCAGAAGGGCTTCGTAAATCGTGCTTTCGCTGTCCAGGTCCTGGTGCTGCGCCAGATAACCTATGGTGGAGCCCTTGCTGAGGGCCACAACGCCCTCGTCTGCAGCCAGCTCGCCGATGATGATTTTCAGAAGGGTGGTCTTGCCTGCACCGTTAATGCCCACGATGGCCGCCTTTTCGTGGTCTTCCAGGTGGAAGGAAACCTGCTTTAAGATATGTTTGTCACCGAAGGACTTGGTTATATTGCTGCATGATAAAATCATGGTTAAACTCCTTTGCATTGTACACCGGCGCCCCATCCGGGCGGGGAACCGGGGCGCTGTCTTTACGCGCTTATATGGGAAGGAAACCCGCATATACCGCCTGTTTTTCAAGGCTCCAGACCGCCGGGATTTCCATATTATACTTTCACCAGTATAATATAATAGGAAAATTTTTTCAAGAACATACTGAAACGTGTTTGACATTTTTTTGACACTTGTTTATAATAGAACCATTAGGTATTTATAGAAACGCGTAAGGGGAAGGTGGAACACAATGGAACGCAAAGAGATATCAAAGGCGGTAATTTCAAGATTGCCCCGCTATTACCGCTACCTGGGTGAACTGATTGAGGAGGGTGTGGAACGCATCTCTTCCAATGAGCTTAGCGCCAGGATGAAAGTAACGGCATCACAGATCCGTCAGGACCTTAATAATTTTGGAGGATTCGGCCAGCAGGGATACGGTTATAACGTCAAGTACCTGTATGCCGAGATAGCAAAGATTTTAGGAATTGACCAGCAGCACAACCTGATCATCATCGGGGCTGGCAATCTGGGGCAGGCCATTGCAAACTATACGAATTTCGAAAGGCGTGGATTTGTCATCAAGGGCATGTTTGACATTAACCCCAAGCTGATTGGCCTGGTAATCCGCGGGATTGAGATCCGCTCCGTGGATGATCTGGAGCACTACATCAAGGAGAATGAGATTCAGATAGCGGCCCTGACCATTCCAAAGACAAAGGCGCCTGAGATTGCAGACCGTCTTGTCCAGGCCGGTATCAAGGCAATCTGGAACTTTGCCCATACCGATCTGGTGGTTCCGGATGATGTGGTAGTGGAGAATGTCCATCTGTCTGAAAGTCTGATGCGCCTATCATACAGGGTATGCAGCATGTACGACCAGAAGACGGAAGAGGGAAAAGCATCAAAGTAAGAATCAGCCGGCAAGCAAAGGAGCCATTCTTTATGCTTGCCGGCCTTTGCTTTTTACAGGAGGTAAATGCGGATGAGAACACTGGTAACGGCAAAACAGATGAAGGCGGTGGACGCCCATACCATCCATACCATAGGCATACCGTCCATGGTCCTGATGGAACGGGCGGCCCTTTGGGTGGCAGAAGAGGCAGAGGCCCTGGCCGGACAGAGGGATGCTGTCTGGGCGGTGTGCGGCACCGGTAACAACGGGGCGGACGGCGTGGCGGCGGCCAGGATGCTTTATCTGAAAGGATATCAGGCTTGTATTTACGTGGTGGGGAACCTGGAAAAGGGGACAGAGGAGTTTAAGGCCCAGGTATCCATTGCGCGCAGGCTGGGCATGGAGGTCAGGCCCTGGACCGGGGCAGCGGATGGGGAGTGCAGCCTTCTCATTGACGCGGTATTCGGCGTGGGCTTAAGCCGTCCCATCGAGGGGGAGTACAGACAGTGCATGGAAATGCTGTCTGGAAAGAGGATTCCCCATACCATCGCGGTGGATGTTCCCTCGGGAATCCATGGGGACACGGGGGCTGTCATGGGCATTGCGCTGAAGGCGGATGTCACTGTCACCTTTGGCTGGGAGAAGACCGGAACAGCCCTTTATCCGGGCAGGGAATACGCGGGCAGGGTAAAGGTATGCGATATCGGATTCCCGGAAACAGCCCTTGGGGCCGTGGCGGAGGCAGAGGAAGGGTGTGGATACGCCTTCACCTACGGGCCGGAGGATCTGGCTCTTATTCCAGGCCGGCCCGCCTATTCCAATAAGGGAACCTTTGGGAAGGTGCTGATTGCAGCAGGGTCGCGGAACATGTGCGGCGCCGCATACCTCAGCGCCCTGGCTGCCTACCGCACCGGCGCCGGGCTGGTTAAGCTCCTGACCGTGGAGGAAAACCGCCAGATCCTTCAGGAGCGCCTGCCGGAAGCCATCATCGTCACCTACACGGCGGACCAGCTGGTTTCGGGCAGGGAAGAGTTTAAGCGCATGATTGAGGAGCAGATGAACTGGGCGGATGTGGTGGTGCTGGGGCCGGGACTTGGCAGCGAACCATATGTGGAATACCTGGTGGAGGATATACTGACCAGCGCCTTTGTGCCTGTGATCATTGATGCGGACGGCCTCAATGCCATAGCCGGGCATCCGTATCTGACCACCTACTACACGGAAAACATCATAATCACCCCCCATCTTGGGGAGATGGCCAGGCTGACAGGGGAGGGCATTGATGCCATCAAGGAGAATCTGGCCGGGGCAGCGCTGGAATATGCGGGGCGGTACGGCATTACCTGCGTGCTTAAGGATGCTGCCACGGTGGCGGCAGGCAAGGACGGGACGCTCTACATTAATTCCAGCGGCAACAGCGCCATGGCCAAGGCCGGTTCCGGCGATGTCCTTACGGGTATCATCGCAGGCCTCGCGGCCATTGGCATGGAGGAAGAACAGGCCGCCCTGATGGGGGTCTACCTTCACGGCAGGGCAGGAGATGCGGCAGCCAGGCAGACAGGGCAGCACAGCCTTCTGGCATCGGATCTGGCACATGCAATCGGGAGGGCTATGGAGCCCGCGATGGAATGAGACAAAACAGGAGGCAGATAAAATGAAACCATACAGCAGGGTATATGCGGCCATCCATCTGGATGCGGTGGCTGCCAATATGGAGGCCATGAAGGCAAACCTCCCGGCTTCCACGTCCATGATCGGCGTGGTCAAGACAGACGGTTACGGACATGGCGCAGTGCCGGTTGCCAGGACCATTGACCCGTATGTGGACGGATATGCCGTGGCATCCGTGGACGAAGGCATGATCCTGCGCCGCCACGGCATACGCAAGATGATCCTTGTCCTGGGCGTGACCCATGAAAGCCGGTTTGAGGACCTGGTTCAGTACGATATCCGTCCGGCCATGTTCCGGTACGGGGAGGCCCAAAAGCTGTCGGCTGTTGCAGCCGCCATGGGGAAGAAGGCCAATATCCATCTGGCAGTGGACACGGGCATGAACCGCATCGGCATGAAACCGGACCAGGAATCCGCTGACATGGTATACAGGATCAACATGCTGGAGGGAATCCGCATTGAGGGCATGTTCACACATTTTGCAAGGGCAGACGAGGCGGATAAGACCACCTATGGACTGCAGTTTGGGAAATATAATGATTTTGTGGAAATGCTCGGCAGCAGAGGGATAACCATCCCAATCAGGCATTGCTCCAACAGCGCCGGTATCGTGGAGTCGCTGGGGGCCAACGGCCTTGACATGGTGCGGGCGGGCATTTCCATCTATGGCCTGTATCCGTCGGATGAGGTGGGAAAGGATGCGGTGAAGCTGACGCCGGCCATGGAGCTTAAGAGCTTCATCACCTACATAAAGACCATTGAACCCGGGGATGCGGTGAGCTACGGAGGCACCTTTGTGGCTGACAGGCAGATGCGCGTGGCCACCATCCCGGTGGGATACGGGGACGGCTATCCGCGCTCCCTTTCCGGCCTCGGTTCTGTCCTGATCCGCGGCCAGAGGGCCAGGATACTGGGCCGGATCTGCATGGACCAGTTCATGGTGGATGTGACCGGGATTGCGGGTGCGGCGGAAGACGACGAGGTGACACTGATCGGAAGGGACGGGGATGGATTCATTTCCGTGGAGGAACTGGCCGGGGCCGGAGGCGGTTTCCACTATGAAATCATCTGCGGCATCGGGAAACGGGTGCCCAGGGTATATATACGGCACGGCAGGGTGATTGGGAAAAAAGATTATTTTAATGATATTTACGAAGGCTTCGGATATATGTAAAAGCCTACCATGCTCCAAATAAGCGTCTGAAACATATGATACTATTAGGTTACAGGGCAATGTATACACAGGTCAGATATTGCCAATACTAAGGTTGAATAAATTGACGGAGTGTGGACGATGTGATTATCAGACGTGGAGACATTTATTATGCGGATTTACGGCCTGTGGTGGGCTCCGAGCAGGGAGGGGTCCGTCCTGTGCTGATCATCCAGAATGACGTGGGCAACAAACACAGCCCCACGGTCATATGCGCAGCCATTACATCAAGGATGAACAAAGCAAAGCTGCCGACCCATGTGGAACTGAATACAAGGCGGTGTGCCATGATCAAGGACTCCGTCATCCTTTTGGAGCAGCTGCGCACCATTGACAAGCAGCGGCTGAAGGAAAAGATATGCCATATAGACGAGGAGCTTCAGCAGAAGGTGGATGAAGCGCTGATGGTAAGCCTGGAACTGCATACATAGGCACAGGCACCATTGACGAAATATAAGAAAAATGTTATGATAAGCAGAGTTATGCCGTGATTTAAGGGGCGTTGCTCTGCTTTTTACATGACAAAAAGCAGGGCGGCATGAGTACGAAAGGAGTCTTTATAGTATTATGGACGATGGTTATTCGCCTGTCAGTATACTTGTATTGATTGGTTTTATCCTTCTGGAGGCTGTGTTTTATGGATTCGGTTCGGCGATTCAGAACGTGAATGAAGGGAAGCTGGAAGATGAGGCACGCCAGGGGAACAGGAAGGCTGCCAGGCTTCTTGAGATTGTCAACCGGCCGGGGCGGTTCGTGCACACCATTCAGATCACAACCCATCTGATTGGTATGATTACAGGCGCGGTCATACTTCCTGTGCTGGTCAACGGGCTGATGAGGCGCATCCATATCTTTAAGCCCATGGCTGGATGGTATGACGGGGCATCCAGGGTCCCATGGTACCTGGATTCCATGTGGTGGGAGCAGATCCTGTTCATGGTGGCCGTGGCCATCGTGCTGCTGCTTATCATCATCAGCTTCGGAATCATCATCCCCAAACGTCTGGCTGCCAAGGAACCGGAGAAGTGGGGATACCATATGCTGCCCGTGGTCCTGTTTGCCGCAGGTGTGTTCCTGCCCCTGACCAGGCTGATCACACTGGTGTCAGCCCTTGTACTCCGGCTTTTCGGGGTGGATATAGCGGACGATGACGACAATGTGACGGAAGAAGACATCATGTCCATGGTAAATGAAGGCCATGAGCAGGGAGTCCTGGAAGCAGACGAGACAGAGATGATAACCAATATTTTTGAACTGGGGGACAAGGAAGCTTCCGATATCATGACCCACCGTACCAACATGACGGCCCTGGACGGCTCCATGCTGCTGGGGGATGCGGTGCATTTTATCTTAAATGAAGGCATCAACACCCGTTACCCTGTGTACCGGGAGGATATAGACGACATTGTGGGGATCCTGCATATGAGGGACGCCATGGTGTATGTGGAAATGGAAGAATATAAGGACAGGCCTTTGCTTGAGGTCCCGGGACTTCTCAGGGAAGCCAACTTCATACCTGAGACGCGGAGCATCGACACCCTGTTTAAGGAGATGCAGTCCGGCAAGATCCACATGGAAATCGTGGTGGATGAATACGGACAGACGGCAGGACTCCTGACCATGGAGGACATACTGGAGGAAATCGTAGGAAACATCATGGATGAGTATGATGAGGAAGAGGATTTCATTTCCGTCAGGGAGGACGGCTCCTTTATCATGAGCGGCCTTACGCCCCTGGATGATGTGATGGATGTACTGGATATCGAGTTCCCGGAGGAGGACAGCGATACATATGATACCCTGAACGGATATCTGATATCGCGTCTGGACCGCATACCCCAGGAGGGGGAGAATCCCCGGGTGGGGTTCGGCGGCTATACCTTTGAGGTAATCAAGGCCGGCAATAAGATGATAGAGAGCATCCACGTGTTTAAGGACCAGGAGGAGGAAGGGGACAGCGGGAAGGACAGGGAAGGCCTGCGGACAGAACAGGGGAAGGACAGCGGCAATCCCCAATCAGATAAATCCAAAAAAGGCTTGGTGGAAGGAAAAGATGACAGGAATCATAGAGAGCACGAAGGAAATGTTCCGTGACAGCAGGTTTTTAAGAAAGGCCCTTATGATTGCCTGCCCGGTAGCGCTTCAGGGCATGTTGAACACAGTGGTGAACCTTGTGGACACATTGATGATTGGCACCCTGGGGGCAACGGCCATTGCGGCCGTGGGGCTGGCGAATAAGGTCTTTTTTGTGTTTTCCCTGCTGGTATTCGGGATTGTCAGCGGCGCAGGGATCCTGGCCGCCCAATTCTGGGGAAGCGGGGATGTAAAGAATATCAGGAAGGTCCTGGGGCTGTCCATCCTGCTTGCACTGGGAGGCGCCCTGTTTTTTGCGGTACCCGCAATCCTATGTCCACAGGCGGTGATGCGTATCTTCACCACCAGCCAGGACAGCATAGAGCTTGGGGCAAAGTATCTGAAGATAGCGGCCCTCACCTATCCCTTCATTGCGTTGACCAATGTGTATGTGGCCATGCTGAGGGCGGTAAACCGGGTGGTGTTCCCGGTCATTGGCAGCTGTATCGCCATTGCGATTAATATCTGCCTTAACTATGTGCTGATTTTCGGCAAGTTCGGCGCCCCGGCCCTGGGTGTGGCGGGCGCGGCCCTGGCAACCCTCATCGCGCGTGTGATTGAGGTATGTCTCATGCTTACCTATGTTTACACCAGGAAAATGCCCATTGCCTGCGGCTTTTCAGGGCTTTTCGGATGGCCGTCCGCATTTGTGAAGGCATTTGCGCTCACATCCGTCCCTGTCATTGCCAACGAGTTCATGTGGGGCCTTGGCACCACCATGTATTCCCTGGCTTACGGCCGGATGGGGGACGAGGCGGTGGCGGCCATAACCATTGCCACCACCATACAGGATATTGTGGTGGTGCTGTTCCAGGGACTCAGCGCAGCCACCGCGGTCATCCTGGGCAATGAGCTGGGGGCGGGCAAGATAAAGCGGGCCGAGAAATACGCCACCCAGTTCTTCATCCTGCAGTTCATTGTCACCATTGCATCGGCCTTTGTGGTAATCGGGATCAGAGGCCCGCTTATCGGGCTTTATAACATCACGGAAGCAGTTGGCCATGATGTGAACATGTGCATCCTGATATTTGCCTGCTATATGCCGGCCAAGATGTTCAACTATGTGAATGTGGTGGGTGTGTTAAGAAGCGGGGGCGACACGAAGATGTGCCTGTTCCTGGATACCAGCGGGGTCTGGTTCATCGGTGTGCCCCTGGCGTTCTTAGGCGCCCTTGTGTGGCATCTGCCCATCTATATGGTCTATGGCCTGGTCATGCTGGAGGAAGTCTATAAGGCCGTGCTGGGTTATATCCGTTACAGGCAGAAGAAGTGGCTGAGGAACCTGACCACGCAGGTGCAGCAGGGATAGGCGGACCGGTAAGGCGTGCAGGATTTTTTACTTGCCATATAAAAAAAATCGTGCTAAGATAGAAAAGATGTGTATAAAATACAGCATAAGCTGTATGAAGTATAGAAAAACAGATTAAGCAGAATAAAGGAAAGGGTGTTTTATCGATGTCAGGACATTCAAAGTTTGCCAATATTAAACATAAGAAGGAGCGCAATGACGCGGCAAAGGGCAAGGTTTTCACTGTAATCGGACGTGAGATTGCGGTGGCTGTAAAGGAAGGCGGCGCGGATCCGGCCAACAACAGCAAGCTGCGCGACGTAATTGCCAAGGCAAAAGCCAATAACATGCCGAATGATACCATTGACCGCGGCATTAAGAAAGCAGCAGGCGATGCTGCATCCGTGAACTACGAGATCCTTACATATGAAGGATACGGGCCAAGCGGGGTAGCCATTATCGTCGACACGCTGACGGATAACAAGAACCGCACGGCTGCTAATGTGAGAAGTGCATTTACCAAGGGCGGCGGCAACGTAGGGACCCCTGGAAGCGTGTCTTACATGTTCGACAAGAAGGGCCAGATCATCATTGACAAGGAAGAATGTGAGATGGATCCGGATGAGCTGATGATGATTGCCCTGGATGCAGGCGCAGAGGACTTTGCCGAGGAAGAGGACAGCTACGAGGTCATCACTGCCCCGGAGGATTTCAGCGCTGTGCGTGAGGCCCTGGAGGCCCAGGATATTCCCATGATGGAAGCGGATGTGACCATGATTCCCCAGACCTGGGTGGAGCTGACCGATGAGGAGGATATCAAGAAGCTGAACAAGACCCTGGACCTGCTGGATGAGGATGATGACGTCCAGGCCGTGTACCATAACTGGGATGAGTAATGCATTACCATTAGGAACATATATTGAAGAAATGACAGAAGGACCGGTCATGTGGCTGAATCATCAGCCGCATCCGGTCCTTTTTATGTTTTAGTTGGAGACCACCATGGTGCGCAGCCCGTCGGTTGCATTGGGGGCATTGAAAATATACAGGGTGTAGGAATTGTTGGCGCTCATATTGGCGGCGGCAGTTGCCAGATAGGTGGATGGGAATGCGCCGGTCCTGGCAATATAGAGCTGATACCATCCCGGATAAAAGCTGGTATACGGCGTCACTTCCCGGTAGCGTACATTGGTAAAGGCCACGTAGGAATTGTTCTGGTTCCCAATGGACACGTCGAAAGGCCCAAGGTTCTGTGACAGGTTGCAGGTGCGCAGGCAGCTGGTGCCGGAAGGCGCGTTGCAGGAAATGTCGGAGATTTCCATGATGTCCAGGCCGCTTGCCGTGTTGATGATGGCAATGGTCATGGAGGAGGAAGCCCTTACCTGGACCGGTTTCTGGATGTAGACATATCCGTTGGCGCCGGACACGGTAATGGTCTGCGTACCTGAGGCTGCCTGCACATAGCTTGTGATGTCCCCGTTTGCAAGCCCGCTTGCCACCATCCAGTTGCCGATGTACACATAGAATGGCTGGTAACCCGTGGACGCATTGAGGATGCGCACCCTGCCAAAGCTGGTGGCGGTGCAGTTGTAGCATGGGAAGGTGATGCCGGGAATGACGGTGACGGAACCGCCTGTGCCGCCTGGGAATACGGGACGGAAAATAGGCGGGAAGTTTGGACGTCCGCTGTCCACAGGACCGCCCTCGCCTGGGTTGGGAAGGGGGATGACAGGGACGCCGGCGCCATTGTCCATGTTGTTCCCGCTGTCCACAGGACCGCCTTCGCCTGGATTGGGAAGAGGGGTAATGGGCATATCCGCCTCACTGACCTCGGCGGCGCTGACCAACGTGTCCGGATACCCATTTGCTCTGTCCATATGATAGGATTGGTTATTCATAACGACCTCACTGATTGATTGATTCAGTATAGTCTATTCAGGTGCAGGGCCAAATGTGAGTGATTTTTCAAAAAAACATCTATGTCACGGAAATACCCGGGATGGTTGAAATGGAACTGCATTTTCCACCCATTTATGCATATAATAAAAAGAACCAGTGTATCAGGAGCGTGGATCGTATGTCATGGGAACCAAAGAAAACAGCTGTGTCTGCACTGGGTCTGCCCCGGGACGTGATCCTGGGCGATGTGCTTGTAAGCTTTGTGGGCCGCGGACAGGTGAATGTGGAAAATTACAGGAGCATCCTTATATATACAGATACCCTGGTAAAACTTCAGGCGAAAAACTGTAAGGTACTCATCCACGGAAACCGTTTGAGAATTGATTATTATACATCTGAGGAGATGAAGATAACCGGTCAGATTGGTTCGCTGGAATTCGAAACATAAGTGGGCGGCTGCCCGTAAGCGTCTGAGGGACGGACGCTAAATGCTCATAGCGAGGAGGGGCCTGTTTGATTGTTTGGCTGTTACATAACTGGAAAGGATATGTAAGACTCCGTCTTCACGGTTATTCGCCGGAACGTTTCCTCAACCTGTGCAATGCCAGGGGGCTGGAAGTCTGGGGGCTTATATGCAACCGGGACGGGGACTATGAATTTTATATGACAGTGGAAGGGTACCGCCGTGTAAAGCCCCTGGTACGCAAAGCCCAGGTAAGGCTGCATATCATCGGGCGTTTTGGTATTCCCTTTTTTATTTACAGATACAGAAAACGCTGGTATTTCGGGGCTGGCCTGGCTGCATTTTTCCTGGTGCTGTATGTGATGTCCCTGTTCATATGGGATATCCAGTTTGACGGCAATTACCGGTATACCTACGACACCCTCATACGTTACCTGGATTCCCAGGACATTGATTATGGGATGCTTAAATCCAGGATTAACTGTGAGGACCTGGAAGCGTCCATCCGCACCAGCTTTCCGGAGATTACCTGGGTGTCGGCCAGGGTATCGGGCACCAGGCTCCTGATCCATATCAAGGAAAATGAAGTGCTGTCCATTGTCCCTGAGAAGGACGAGACACCCTGTGACATTGTGGCTGACCGGGCGGGTACCATCACATCCATGGTGGTGCGCCAGGGGATTGCCCAGGTTTCCGTTGGGGATGAGGTGGAGGAAGGACAGGTACTGGTCAGCGGCCGCGTGCCCATTATCGGTGACAGCGAGGAGGAAATCAATGCCTATCTGGTCCATGCGGACGCGGATGTGGTGGCCAGGACATCCAGGGAGTATGAAAAGACATTTCCCATGCTCCACAGGGAACGGGCAGGGACAGGGCGCAGGCGCAGGGGATGGTATGTGAAGGCGGGCAGATGGTCCTTCACCTGCCTGCTTCCGGTCAGGGGACAGGGGGAATGGGATTATGCCATGGAAGAGCAGCAGCTGAGGCTGTTTTCCAATTTTTACCTGCCTGTCTACATAGGGGATATAAGGGGAAAGGAAATGGTTTCCTATGAAAGCAATTATACAAAGGAGGAACTGGAACACATATCAAAAGCCATAAATTACCAATTTGTCAAAAATTTAGAGGAAAAGGGGGTACAAATTCTTGAAAATAATGATAGAATAGAAACAAGTGTATCTGAATGCAGGCTGAAGGGGGAGTTAGTGACCCAGGAATCCATCGTAAGGACCCAGCCCATGTCAGAACCCATGACGGAACCGGATACACAGCCAACTACAGAGCCAGAGGAGACGAGATAAGCTTAGATGAGTGTGATTGAGACCATGATTGACATCCCCGCTGAACATGAGAAGAATGTCTGCGGGCAGTTTGACACATACCTTAAGAAGATAGAGCGCACCCTGCATGTGACCATGATTGCCAGGGACGGCGAGATTAAGATCATAGGGCCGGAACAGACCATAGGCCAGGCCAGGAGCGTGTTCAACAACCTGATTGAACTGTCCAAAAGGGGCAATACCATTACGGAGCAGAACGTGGACTATGCCCTGTCCCTTTCCTTTACGGAGAAGGACGGCCAAATCCTGGAGATTGACAAGGACATTATCTGCAGGACCATTACCGGCAAGCCGGTAAAGCCCAAGACCCTGGGACAGAAGAATTATGTGGATGCCATCCGCAAGAAGATGATTGTGTTCGGCATCGGACCGGCCGGTACCGGTAAGACCTACCTGGCCATGGCCATGGCCATCCAGGCCTTTAAGAACGGGGAAGTGGGGCGTATCATCCTGACGCGTCCTGCCATAGAGGCAGGGGAGAAGCTGGGATTCCTGCCAGGGGACCTTCAGAGCAAGATTGACCCGTATCTAAGGCCTTTATATGATGCCTTGTATCAGATTATGGGTGCTGAGTCGTACCTGCATAACTCTGAGAAGGGGCTGATTGAGGTGGCGCCCCTGGCGTACATGAGGGGACGTACACTGGACAATGCCTACATCATACTGGATGAGGCCCAGAACACCACGCCTGCCCAGATGAAGATGTTCCTTACAAGGATCGGTTTTGGTTCTAAGGTCATCATTACCGGCGACCAGACCCAGAAGGACCTTCCCTCGGGAGCCGTATCCGGCCTGGACACGGCCCTTAAGGTGCTGAGGAAGATAGACGATATCGGATTCTGTTACCTGACCAGTTCTGACGTGGTGCGTCATCCGCTGGTACAGAAAATCGTACAGGCATATGAATCCTATGAACAGAAGAATACGCCGCCTGTAAAGCGTGAGCGCCGCAGGGAGAGGTAGGCAGGAAAAGCCGGAGAGAGGTTACCCATGACAATATCCATTGAATACGAAGCAGAAAAAAAACTGGACCTGCCCTACGGGGATATCATCCGTGATATCGTCCTGGCGGCCCTGGATTATGAGGAATGCCCTTATGAGGCAGAGGTGAATGTAATCCTTACGGATAATGAGGCCATCCGGGAAATCAACCGGGAGTACCGGGAGATTGACTCACCCACGGACGTGCTCTCATTCCCCATGGTGGATTACGTTGCGCCCTCGGATTTTGACCATGTGGAGGAGGCTGTGGAGGATTATTTTAATCCTGAGACCGGGGAACTGATGCTGGGCGATATTGTGGTTTCCGTGGACAAGGTGGAGGAACAGGCGGAAAAGTATGGCCATTCTGAGACACGTGAGCTGGCATTTCTGGTGGCGCACAGCATGCTGCATCTGTTTGGCTACGACCATATGGAGGAAGGGGAGCGGGAACAGATGGAGGACAGGCAGAGGAAGATTCTGGAAACCAGGGGGTACACAAGATGAAGAAAAGGCTCAGATGGATGGCAGTGATGACGGCGGCAGCCTGCTTTATGGCCGGATGTGCCAGGGAGGCAGGCGTGGACGTTGCAAGTACGCCTGGGGTGGAGACGCCTGCCGTGACCACTGAGCCTGAAATCATCATACATTCTGAACGTGAAACAGACGGCGTGGAGCCGGATGGGGCGGGGGATTACTATCTCCCGGAGGAACGGGAAGAAAAGGACGGCATGATACGCAGCTACCTGACCGGGAAAATGGTTCCTGTGTCTCAGGGAAACCGGCGGCCCGCAGCCGTCATGATGAGCAACGACAAGGAGGCCCGTCCCCAGTATGGCATCAACCGGGCCGGGGTGGTCTATGAGGCCCCAGTGGAGGGCGGGATGAACCGCTATATGTCGCTGATTGAGGATTATGATGACCTGGAGCGGATTGGTTCCGTGCGCAGCTGCCGGACTTACTATACGTATTTTGCCAGGGAATTTGATGCTGTCTATGTACATTTCGGGCAGAGCACATTTGCCAAACCTTATCTGAACAATGTGGACAATATCAACGGCCTGGAAGGGATAGGGACCACTGCATTCTACCGCACAAAGGATAAAAAGTCCCCACACAACGCATATACCAGCGGCCAGCGTATCACGGAGTCCATTCAGAAGTTAGGCTATGCTCCTGATTATGATGCCTCCTATAAGGGCCATTACCTCTTTGCCAGGGATGGGAAGGAAGCGTCATTGGAAGGCCGTCCCGGGGTCATGGACGCGGGCACGGTAAAGCCGGGGTATGCCATGAATCAGGCGTATTTTGTATACGATTCCTCGGATGGGCTGTATCACCGGTATCAGTACGGCGGTGTGCACCAGGGGGATGAAGGCCCCGTCACGGCTAGGAACGTGATATTCCAGTATTGCCAGTCCGGCTTTTATGCCACCACGGATTATCTGAATATTAATGTACATACCTCTGACTGCGGGTATTTTATGACAGGCGGCAAGGCGATTCCCATCAGCTGGGAAAAGGATGGGGAGTTTGGCGTTACCCGGTATTATGACCAGGAACACAACGAAGTGGTGCTGAACCAGGGACAGACATGGATCTGCATCATTTCCACCAAGGATTTTGCCAAGTCAGAAATAATTGGGAAATGAGGACTCACAATAAAGAGATATGAATGTAAGCACATCTAAGAAAAGAACCAGAAAACAAAAGGCTGCCAACTTCGTCATACAGGGCAGCATCCTGGCAATGGCCGGTATCCTGGTACGCATCATCGGCATGCTGTACCGGATGCCCCTTAACGACATCATAGGAAAACAGGGCAATGGATATTATACATCGGCCTTCAATGTGTATAATATCCTGTTAATATTATCCTCCTACAGCATGCCGGTGGCGGTATCCAAGATGATATCCGCCAGGATTGCCAGGGGGGAGTACAGAAACTGCAGCCGCATCCTGAAGGCGGCTCTTATTTATGCCACCGTGATTGGGGGCGTGGCAGCTGTTGTGCTGTGGTTTGGGGCGGATGCATTTGCGGATTTAATTAAGATGCCCTCCAGCCGTTATGCGCTTAAGACTTTGGTACCTACTATTTGGATTATGGCTTATTTGGGGGTGCTCAGGGGATACTTCCAGGGAACGGGAACCATGGTGCCTACAGCAATATCCCAGATCCTGGAGCAGATTGTCAATGCTGTGGTAAGTGTGGTTGCAGCCGGGCTTCTGTTTAATGTTGGGGCCTCTATGAATGCGGCACAAGGGGCTAAGGATTACTCCTATGCCTTGGGGGCGGCAGGCGGTACGATAGGTACTGGGGCGGGAGCGCTGACAGCTCTTGTCTATTTTATTATCCTTACACTTTCAAAGGGAAGGGATATGAGGACGCGGACCAGGGAAGATGTGTCGGGCAGAGTTGAAAGTTACCGGCATTTGGTTAGGATACTGACCATTACGGTTCTGCCCATCGTAATCAGCAGCGGAATCTATAATTGTTCTAACGTGGTGGATAACTATCTCTTTGGGCAGGGGATGTCTAAATTGGGATATATGGAGGATGCAATTGCCACCAGCCTGGGTGCTTTGGGCCAATACCAGATTCTGTTTAATATTCCAGTAGCGGTGTCTAATGCCCTGTCAACCTCCCTGATACCTTCTCTTACCAGGGCGGTGGAGTGCAGAAAGAGAAAGGAAAAGCTGGAGCGCATTGCGGCATCAATCCGTTTCTCACTTCTCGTTGCCATTCCCGCCGCAGTGGGGATTACGGTGCTGGCCAAACCGGTATGTAACCTACTGTTTGCCAGCGAGGATAATACCATGCTGATTCGTCTTTCCATGGTGGGATCCCTGGCCGTGGTATTTTATTCCCTGTCCACGGTGACCAATGCCATCCTACAGGGACTGAACCGTTTGGATGTGCCTATCCGCCATGCGATGGTAGCGCTAGTTATCCATGTGGCGGTGCTGGAGGTATTCCTGATGGTGTTCAAGATAGGAATCTACAGCGTCGTCTTTGCCAATATTGTCTTTGCCCTTGTGATGTGCCTGCTGAACGGACATGCCATTGCACGATTTGTGAGATACCGGCAGGAGTACAAAAAGACGGTGTTCCTACCCACATTGTGTTCGATTATCATGGGCGCAGCGGCCTATGGGGTGTACCGCGGCGTATATGCCCTGCTTCCGTCCTCCATGTTGCGCGGAAGGCTTGGCATGGCAATTGTTGTGATGCCATCCGTAGCCGTGGCCGTTATCGTATATGCGTTGCTTCTAGTAAAACTGAAGGCGGTGGGCGAAGAGGAACTGAAGGGGATGCCGGGGGGCCGCCGGCTTGTAATGCTGTTAGGCCGTCTGCATCTTATATAGGGACTGTCTGAAAATGGTTTCCCGTGATTTGTGCGTCTGGGTACTGAATCCCTCATTGTCCGGCTAAATAACAGGAAAAATTTGTGAAAACATGATTAAAACAGCATAGAAAGCAGATACTAACCTCAGAGCGTGTTCCAGAGCATGTCTGAGAAATGCTCCAGCATGTTAGGAGGTTAGCCTGATGAAAAAAGTATTATACTGTGTCCTGCTGTTTATTGCCACATCGATTGTATGCCTTATCGTGGGTTATGGGGTTACCAGATATAATGTGAGACAGGAGCAGGCGGTTCCCAATACGGTGATTGAGACTGAGACTGTCAATGATATGGATGACAAGGCAGCCATGAACCAGGAACAGATAAAGCCCATCCTGGAGAGCCAGTCCCCGGCAGAGGAGTACTACCTGGTGGCTGAGTCCGGTTTCCTGCTGGTATTCTGCAGCGACAGAAGTACAATCTGCCTTTACACCCATATTCCGGTGACGGATTTTCCGGAGAAGGAGAGGTCCAGGCTCATGGAGGGAATCTGGTTCCCTTCCATGATGGATGTGTATCACTACCTGGAGTCGTTCACCAGCTGAACGGGGATGGGTTTCTGCTTTGATGCAGGAATCCACCCCGTCTTTTATGTTACATGGATACATAAGGCGCTGACCGGGAATCCGGATAAAATCCCCGGCTTTCCATCCATTCCTTTTCTAATGGATTATTTAGTAGTTGAAATATGACAGAAAAGCGGATAAAATGAGTTGTAAACTTTTATCGGACAGTAAGGAGCCTGACATAGATATGGAAAAAAGGGTTGTGATTATAGGCGGCGGCGCATCCGGGCTGGTGGCGGCCATTGAGGCGGCCAGACGGGGCGCCCGTGTGACGGTTGTGGAACATATGGACCGGGTGGGGAAGAAGATACTCTCCACGGGCAATGGAAGATGTAACATGACAAACCTTTACATGGAGCCGGAATGCTACCGCAGCGGCGACGGGAGCTTTCCCATGAAGGTCATAAGCGGTTTTTCGGTGGAGGATACCCTGCGCTTTTTCAGGGGGCTGGGGATTGAAACCAGGGACAGGAACGGATATATCTATCCCAATTCCGACCAGGCATCCGCTGTGCTGGATGTCCTGCGCCAGGAATTGGGGCACCTTGGCGTACAGGTGCTTCTCTCCTGTGAGGCGGACCGGATAGAGCAGCTTCATGACGGCACATATAGGATTTCGTCCAGCCAGGGGATGCTGGAGGCGGATGCCCTGATTCTGGCTGCTGGGTCTAAGGCCGCGCCCTCCACCGGCTCTGACGGCAGCGGGTATGAACTGGCCAAACGCCTGGGACACCGTGTGATAAAGCCGCTTCCGGCCCTGGTGCAGCTCAGATGCCAGGGGAACATGTATAAGCAGATGGCAGGTATCCGCACCGAAGCAAGGGTGGGCCTGTACATGGAAAGTCCCCGATTCAGTAAATCGGGGAAAGGTGCAGAAAGTCCCCGATTAGATAAATCGGGGAAAGGAGTGGAAAATCCCCAGTCCAATAAATCGGGGAAAGGTGCAGGCAGGATCCTTCTGGCAGAGGATAAAGGAGAGCTGCAGCTGACGGATTACGGTCTGTCAGGGATTCCCGTGTTCCAGGTCAGCCGTTTTGCGGCCAGGGCATTGGATGAGGGCAGGAGGGTGGTTGTGAAGGTGGATTTCATGCCGTCCTGGAAGGAAGAGGAGGCATTGGGCCTTTTGAGGAAACGCGCGGCCCGCATGGATTATAAGACAGTGGAGGAAATGTTCACCGGTCTTCTGAATAAGAAACTGGCCCTGGTCCTGATTCGGCTGGCAGGGGTGGACCCTTCCATGAAATCGGGGGAATTATCCGCCAGGCAGGCAGGCCGCCTTCTGGAACAGATTAAATCCTATGAGGCCATTGTCATGTCCGTGAACCCCTTTGCCAATGCGCAGGTCTGCTGCGGAGGCGTGGATGTGCATGAGGTGGACGGGACAACCATGGAATCCAAGGTCAAAAAGGGCCTATACCTGGCAGGGGAACTGCTGGACGTGGACGGTATCTGCGGCGGCTATAACCTGCAGTTTGCATGGTCCAGCGGGGCCATAGCTGGGAGAAGTGCCGCAGGGGAAAGAAAAAACATGGCAGGGAAGAAGCCTGCGGGAAGGAGCCGCTGATGATCCGCATAAACCAGATTAAGCTTCCGCTGGGACATGACAGGCAGGACATGCTTGCAAAGGTTTCCTCGGTCCTGGGGGTGCCGGCAGGGGAAATCCATACATTGGACATCATGAAGCAGTCCGTGGACGCAAGGAAGAAGCCGGATATTTCCTACAGCTATTCGGTGGATGTGACGGTGAGGGGCATTGCCGGGAAAAAGGAAGAAAAGCTGGTGAACCGGCTGAGGAACCGGAATGTGCTGGTACAGGACGGCGGGGGATACTGCCTGCCCAGGCCGGGTACAGCAGGCCTTTCCCATCCGCCCGTCATCATCGGTACAGGTCCCGCAGGGCTGTTCTGCGGGCTTTTGCTGGCAAGGCAGGGCTACCGCCCAATCCTCCTGGAACGGGGCGAGGACGTGGATACCAGGACAAAGCGGGTGGCTGGGTTCTGGGAAACCGGAAAGCTGTGCCCTGATTCCAATGTGCAGTTCGGGGAAGGCGGGGCAGGGACATTTTCAGATGGAAAGCTGAATACCCTGGTAAAGGATGCGTCGGGAAGGAACAGGGAAGTGCTCCGGCTTCTTGTGGAGTTTGGGGCCGACCCATCCATCCTGTATGTGAATAAGCCGCACATCGGCACGGATGTGCTGAGCCGGATCGTAAAGGCCATGGGCAGGGAGATAGCGGACCTGGGAGGACAGGTGCGGTTCTCAAGCCGGGTCACTGATTTCATCGTGGAACAGGGACGCCTTAAGGCGGTGATGGTCAATGGAAGCGAACGGATTGACACGGAGGCCCTGGTGCCTGCGATCGGGCACAGCGCCAGGGATACCTTTGAGGTCCTTCTGGACCGGGGGATTCCCATGGAGGCCAAGGCGTTTGCAGTGGGACTGCGGGTACAGCACCCGCAGAAGCTCATCAACCAGAGCCAGTACGGCATGGAAGAGTGCAGGGAGCTGGGGCCTGCAAGTTATAAGGTGACAAGGCAGACCGCAGAAGGCAGGGGCGTGTATTCCTTCTGCATGTGTCCGGGCGGATATGTTGTCAATGCATCCTCGGAACCGGGACGTCTTGCAGTCAACGGCATGAGCTACCATGACAGGGCCGGGGACAATGCCAACAGCGCCCTTATCGTAACGGTCACCCCGGAGGATTTCCCCGTGGCGGAGGCGGGAAGGGAGGCCCTTGCAGGGGTTGCGTTCCAGCGGAAACTGGAGGAGGACGCCTTTGGCCTGGGAGGCGGGATGATTCCTGTCCAGCTCTACGGGGATTTTAAGGAAAACAGGATATCCGCTTCGTTTGGGGAAGTGAAGCCAGCCTTTAAGGGGCAGTACTGTTTTGCTAATTTAAGGGAAATGCTCCCGGAATCCATTACCAAGGCCCTGTTGGAGGGAATGGAGGGCTTCGGGCATATGATAAAAGGCTTTGACCGCCCGGACGCCATATTTGCGGGAATTGAGAGCAGGACCTCGTCCCCGGTGCGCATTCCCAGGGATGGAAACCTGGAAAGCGGAGTCAGGGGAATCTTTCCCTGCGGCGAGGGCGCGGGTTATGCGGGAGGCATTACCTCGGCGGCCATGGACGGTATCCGGATTGCGGAGGAAATCATCCGCAGGTACAGGCCGTTTACAGATTCTTAACAATGTGTGAAGACCGCGATAAAATCAATGGTGGAAAGGAATAGAAATTGACGTGACCTGTAAATTGGTGTAAGATAAACAGGAATCAATATAAGAATCATAAGGAGCATACCATGGAAATCCAGGAACGCCAAAGCCTTAAGGAAAAGCAGAGGATTGTGATTAAGATCGGTTCCTCCTCCCTGACCCATCCGCAGACAGGGGAGATGAACCTTATGAAGATAGAGAAGCTGATACGGGTCATCAGTGACCTGCGTGGGGAGGGACGGGACGTGGTCCTGGTGTCCTCAGGAGCCATCGCGGCAGGGCGCCAGGCCCTGGGACACCACAGGCGTCCGGATACCCTGGCTGAGAAGCAGGCATTTGCAGCAGTGGGGCAGGCCCGCCTCATGATGGTCTACCAGAAGCTGTTTGCGGAGTATAACCAGACAGCGGCCCAGATCCTTCTCACAAAAGATACCATGATCAATGATTCATCCAGGTACAATGCCCAGAACACCTTTGATGAGCTTTTGAATCTGGGAGCCATTCCCATTGTCAATGAAAATGATACCGTGTCCACCTCGGAGATTCCCTATGTGGACAGCTTTGGGGATAATGACAGACTGTCAGCCATCGTGGCGGCGCTGATTGGGGCAGACCTTTTAATCCTGCTTTCCGATATCGACGGCCTGTATTCCGATGATCCCAGAAGTAATCCTGAGGCGCGGTTTGTAAGCCTGGTGCCGGAGATTACCCCGGAATTCCTGAACATGGGCAAGTCCACCTCCAGCAGCGATGTGGGCACGGGCGGCATGTCGGCCAAGCTGGCGGCGGCCAGGATTGCCACGGACAGCGGGGCGGACATGGTGATTGCCAACGGCGACCAGGTGGAGGTCATCCTGGATATCATGGCG
Organism: Enterocloster sp. OA13; assembly: GCF_022440595.1. Lineage (NCBI taxonomy): Bacteria > Bacillati > Bacillota > Clostridia > Lachnospirales > Lachnospiraceae > Enterocloster > Enterocloster sp. OA13. The sequence continues at coordinate 1,918,108 of NZ_JAKNTF010000001.1, forward strand.
GGTCAGGAAAAGGGCACCTTGTTCTTAGCCCATCCCAACCTGGATTTTGATTTGATGCATTATCTGAACAATGAATATTAAAAGAGGTGATTGACATGGACGCATCCAGAATTGACCGCATCAACGAATTGTACCATAAGTCCCAGTCCGTGGGGCTTACGGATGAGGAAAAGGAAGAGCAGGCAAGGCTGCGGCGGGAATACATTGCCGCCATACGCGGGAGCCTGAGAAGCAACCTGAATAACATTTCCATACAGGAACAGGATGGTTCCGTCACGGATCTGGGTAAGAAGTACGGCGGGATTAAGGAAGTTTAGAGGGTTTTCCGCCATGTGCAGAAGGGAGAGGAGAGCAGGATGACATTAACTGAGATGGGCAGACGTGCCAAGGATGTATCAAGGGTACTTAACACCCTGGGTTCCAGGGAGAAGAATATGGGTCTTGAGGAAGCTGCCAGGGCTCTTTTGGACAGCGAGGAGGAAATCCTCGCAGGCAACAGGGAAGATTATGAACGGGCCGAGGCAGGCGGCATGGGCCAGGGGCTTTTGGACCGTCTGAAACTGACGCCCGCAAGAATCCAGTCCATGGCCGACGGCCTGCTTAAGGTGGCTGCCCTGGATGACCCGGTGGGCGAGGTCCTTTCCATGAAGCTGCGCCCCAACGGGCTGCAGATCGGGCAAAAGCGGGTGCCCATAGGAGTGATTGGAATGATATACGAAGCGCGCCCCAATGTGACCGCAGATGCCTTCGGCCTTTGTTTCAAGTCGGGCAACGCAGTCATATTAAAGGGCGGAAGCGACGCCCTCCAGTCCAATAAGGCCATCGCACAGGCCCTGAGGACCGGGCTTTCAAGGGCAGGGCTTCCGGAGGATTCCCTGCAGCTTATAGAGGATACCAGCCGGGAGACCACCAGGAAACTGATGCGCCTGAACCGTTATATTGACGTATTGATCCCCAGGGGCGGGGCGGGGCTTATAAAGACAGTGGTGGAGAACAGCACCATTCCTGTGATTGAGACAGGAACCGGCAACTGCCATGTGTATGTGGATGCGTCTGCCGACCTTATGATGGCCCTGGATATTGTCTTTAATTCCAAGACACAGAGGATTGGCGTGTGCAATGCATGCGAGTCCCTTCTGGTGCACAGGAAGATTGCAGAGGAATTCCTTCCCATGTTAAAGAAACGCCTGGATGAAAAAAATGTGGAGATTCGGGCCGATGAGGACGCATGCGGTATTGTTCCGGAATTTGTCCCTGCCACGGAGGAGGACTGGGGAAAGGAATACCTGGATTATATCCTGTCCCTTAAGATCGTGGATTCCGTGGATGAGGCAATTTCCCATATCAATACTTATAATACAGGCCATTCGGAGTCCATCGTGACATCGGATTATTTCAATGCGCAGAAATTCCTGAACGAGGTGGACGCTGCGGCTGTGTATGTCAATGCCTCCACCCGTTTTACGGACGGCGACGAGTTTGGGTTTGGCGCTGAAATCGGCATCAGCACCCAGAAGCTCCACGCCAGGGGCCCCATGGGCTTAAAGGAACTGACCACCACCAAATACATTATTTACGGGGACGGCCAGATCCGGTAAAACCATAGAAAAGAGGTAACAACATGTCCATAGAGGAAATGGAAGAGACAGAAGACCAAAAGGAACGGGGAAGGAGCCGCAGGCAGAAGGAGGAGGAACCCTTCAGCTGGAAAAAGGAAATCATCAGCTGGATCCAGATCATCATAGCAGCCGTGGTGATTGCCCTGGTCCTTAACAACTTCATCATTGCCAACAGCCGTGTGCCAACCGGCTCCATGGAGAACACGATTATGTCCAAAAGCAGGGTGATTGGCTCCAGGCTGTCCTATATAAACAGTGACCCTGAGCGTGGAGACGTGATTATTTTCAAGTTCCCGGACAACAGGGAGCTTTATTATGTGAAAAGGGTAATCGGGCTTCCGGGCGAGACCGTGAACATCATTGACGGAAAGGTCTATATCAATGATTCCGACACGCCCCTGGATGAACCTTATCTGCCAGAACCCATGGAAGGCTCCTACGGTCCCTACACGGTGCCGGAGGGCTGCTATTTCATGATGGGCGACAACCGGAACAATTCACTGGACGCCAGGTTCTGGAAGAACCAGTTCGTACCAAAGAAGGATATCATGGCAAAAGTACTGTTCTGCTATTATCCAAGAATCGGGAAAGTGGAGTAGATGACAGGATGAACATAATCATATCACCTGCCAAGAAGATGAATGTCAGGGAAGATGAGCTGGATCCGGTCAATCTTCCCTGTTTCCTTTCAAAGGCAGAAACATTAAAAGAATACATAAGAAGCCTGAGCCTGGAACAGGCAAGGACCCTCTGGGCGTGCAATGAAGCGATTGCCGGGCTTAACTATGAGCGTTTTCAGACCATGGACCTGACCGGACGGCTGTCACCGGCCCTTCTGTCCTATGAGGGAATCCAGTACCAGTACATGGCGCCGGGGGTGTTTGAGACAAGGCACTGGGACTATGTACAGAAGCATTTAAGGATATTGTCGGGATTTTACGGGATTTTGCGGCCGCTGGACGGAATCGTGCCGTACCGCCTGGAAATGCAGGCAAAGGTAAAGCTGCCGCCGGAACGCGCAGGGCAGGAGGAAATCACAAGCCTGTATGGATACTGGGGGGATCTTCTGTACCGGGAACTGGTAAGGGAGGACAAGGTGGTGGTTAACCTTGCTTCGAAGGAATACAGCAAGGCCATAGAACCTTTCCTGACGCCGGACATCACATACCTGACCTGTGTGTTCGGTGTACTGGAGACGGATAAGGAGGGCCGGCCCAAAGTAAAGGTAAAGGCCACGGAGGCTAAAATGGCCCGTGGCGAGATGGTGCGTTTCATGGCGGAACACCAGGTGGAAAGCCCGGAGGAGCTGAAAGGCTTTGACGGGCTGGGGTATTGCTATCACGGGGAACTGTCCGGTGAAACGGAGTATGTGTTCCTGAAAGGGAAACTTTGAAAATGAATGGGCCGGATAAGGCGCGGACGGGAAATGTCTGCATCTTATCCGGTTTTTTACATGAAACAATGCTACTGCTGTCCAAGAATCTGCCTGATATCCTCCTCGGGCGTTGAAACCGGATGGATGTCAAACTGTTCCACCAGGTAGTTTAACACGCCCGGGGATACAAAGGCCGGCAGCGTAGGCCCGAGATAGATGTTCCGGATTCCCAGGTGCAGGAGGCTTAAGAGGATACACACAGCCTTCTGCTCATACCAGGAGAGCACCAGGGTCAGAGGGAGGTCATTGACACTGCAGTCAAAGGCCTTGGCCAATGCCACAGCCACCTTTACGGCGCCGTAAGCGTCATTGCACTGTCCCATGTCCAAAAGCCTTGGCAGTCCTGCCACGGTTCCCAGGTCCAGGTCGTTGAAGCGGTATTTGCCGCAGGCCAGGGTCAGGATGATGGAATCCTTTGGCGCCTGTTTTACGAATTCAGTGTAGTAGTTCCTGCCCGGACGGGCGCCGTCACATCCTCCTACAAGGAAGAACCGGCTGATATCCCCGTTTTTAACGCCCTCAATCACGGTCCCGGCAGCGGCAAGGATGGCTTCGTGGCCAAAGCCCGTGGTAAGGCTGGTCCCGCCGTTGATGCCGGTCATGGCCACATCCCTGTCATAGCCGCCTAATTCCAGGGCCTTTTCAATGACAGGGGTGAAGTCCTTCCCATCCCCGATATGGACCATCCCGGGGTAGGCCACGACCGAGGTGGTGAAGACGCGGTCCTGGTAGGACGGTTTTACCGGCATCAGGCAGTTGGTGGTAAAGAGCACAGGGGCCGGGATATGGTCAAATTCCTTTTGCTGGTTCTGCCATGCGGTCCCAAAGTTCCCTTTCAGATGAGGATACTTCCTGAGGTTCGGATATGCATGGGCGGGAAGCATTTCCCCGTGGGTGTATATGTTGATCCCGGTTCCCTGGGTCTGCTTTAAGAGCTGTTCCAGGTCATGGAGGTCGTGGCCGGAGATGACAATGAACGGTCCCTTTTCAATGGCCATGGAAACCCGGGCCGGAGCCGGGATGCCATAAGTCTCCCTGTTGGCCCTGTCAAGCAGCTCCATGCACTCCAGGTTCACCTTGCCGGACTCCATCACAAGAGGAAGCAGGTCTTCCATGGCATAGCCGTCATAGCCCACTGCAAAAAGCCCTTTGTAGAAAAAGGAAGTGACGGACGGATCCTCATAGCCAAGGACGCGGGCGTGGAAGGCATAGGCGGCCATGCCCCTCATGCCAAAGAGGAGAAGGGATTTAAGGGAACGGATATCCTCGTTTTCCGTCCACAGGGAATCCAGGTCATAGCCGTCATTTTTTGCACACTGGGAAGTGCATCCATGGCAGAGCGGTGAAAGGCTGTTTTTCACCTCCCGGACTTGTTGTGTCAGCTGTCTCAGGGAAGCATCATCAAAGTTTACATTGGTCAGGGTTGCAAAAAGCCCTTCCAGGATCAGCTGGTCCGCTTCTTTGGGCGGGGCGGTGTTATCAGCCGCCCTGGCAAGACCGATTAAGGCTCCGGTCAGTTCATCCTGCAGTTTTGCGGTGTTTGCGGTTTTTCCGCAGACACCGGCCTTTCCTGTACATCCGCTGCATCCGGCGGTCTGTTCGCATTGAAAACAAAACATTTCATGGCTCATATATGGTTTCCTCCTTGTTATGGGTGATGATCCGGATATGTCCGGCTTGACTGTTATGGGTGGAGTATACTATAATCTTGACAACATGTATGTTGTTCTGACAACGGAAAGGAGAAAATATGAATATCCGTATTTTATCGGGTACCCCGCTGTTCCAGGGAATCAAGGAGCAGGAGATAGAGGCCATGCTGCAGTGCCTCTCTGCGGAGGAAAAGGAGTTTGAAAAGGATGCCTATATATACAGGACAGGGGATATCACGGGCCGTCTGGGAATCGTGATGGAAGGTTCCGTCAATATCATAAAGGATGATGTGTGGGGGAACCGGAAAATCATTGAGAATATCGGGCAGGGCCAGATTTTTGCGGAGACGTACGCGTGCCTTAAGGGGGAGGCCATGATGGTGGACGTGCAGGCTTTAGGACCCGCCAGGGTGCTGTTCGTGGACGTTAAGCGCATCCTGACCACATGTCCTTCTGCCTGTGATTTCCATGCCAGGCTGATACGCAGCCTGATGTATGTGCTGGCCCATAAGAACCTGGTCCTCACAAAGAAGATGGATGTGATCACACCCAAGTCCCTCAGGGAGCGGGTCCTGGTATACCTGTCCCAGGAATCGGTGAAGCAGGGGAACCGGATGGTCACGGTTCCCTTTAACAGGCAGCAGATGGCGGATTATCTTTCCGTGGACAGAAGCGCGCTGTCCGGGGAGCTTTCTAGAATGCAGAAGGAAGGCGTGATTGCCTATGAGAAGAACCGCTTTCAGATTTTGTGACGGTTCCGTAATTAGCTTGTCATCAGCCTGTCATCAGGCATTGGCAGTAATTACCACTTGAAAACGAACATATGTTCCTGTATAGTGAAAACAGGAGGTGAGGGTAATGGCTGCTTTGAACATACCCATACAGCTGGTTGGGGCGTGCAGCACGCTGGGCGACATGACGCCGTTGTGGTTCCGGTATGAGAATGAAGAGCACGCCGTTGTTACGGTTAAAGTGGAGGAAGTTGTTTCGTCAAAGGAAGAAAGATACTGCGGGATGGATTATATCAGCTTTGTGTGCTGGGCTGCGGCAGAAGGGCAGAGGCGGCTCATTGAACTGCGCTACCGGGTGTCCACCCACAAGTGGTCATTGTTCAGGACCTTATCATAGGAGGACGGACAGGAAGGGAAGATGGAAGAGTTGTGGTATCACGTGGATGTCAACAGCGCGTTCCTCAGCTGGAGCGCTGCCCATGAGATCTGGATTAAAGGCGGGGACCTGGACCTGCGCACCGTGCCGTCCGTGATAGGCGGAAGTGAGAAGGACCGCCACGGCATTGTGCTGGCCAAGTCAGGACCGGCGGCGCGGTTTGGCATCAGGACAGGGGAGACACTGGTGGAGGCCAGGAACCGGTGTCCGGGGCTTATCATAGCGCCGCCTGATTATGACCTGTATGTACAATGTTCCAAGGCCCTCATGGAATTGCTGGGCCGGTATTCCCACCATATCCACCAGTACAGCATCGATGAAGCCTTCTGCGCCATGGACGGCACGAAGAACCTGTGGGGGAATCCGGTGGCCTTTGCACAGCAGATAGGGGCGGAAATCCGCCGTACCCTTGGATTTACGGTTAATATCGGGGTCTCGGATAACAAACTGCTGGCCAAGATGGCATCGGGATTCCAGAAGCCCGACAAGGTCCACACCCTGTTTAAGGGCGAAATCCCAAAGAAAATGTGGCCCCTGCCGGTGGAGGACCTGTTCTGGGTGGGGCGCGCCGCCAGCCGGAAGCTGAGAACCCTTGGAATCCGCACCATCGGGGATTTGGCGGCAGCGGACCGTGGACTGATGAAACAGCATTTGAAAAAACACGGGGAATTTATCTGGGACCACGCCAACGGCAGGGATACCTCCCCCTTTTTGCAGGAACTGCCGGAGAATAAGGGATATGGGAATTCCATGACGGTTCCCATGGATGTGACGGATGCAGATACAGCCCGCCAGGTCATCCTTTCCCTTACGGAGACAGTGTGCGCCAGGCTGCGGGCGGATGGGATGAAGGCGGGCTGTGTGGGCATATCCATTACGGACCGGGATTTCAGGCATGCCTCGCGCCAGAGGACCCTGGTCTCGGCCACCCATACAACCCTTGAGATGTACCGGGCGGCCTGTCTCATATTTGAAGAACTGTGGGACCTGGCCCCCATCCGCCAGATGGGGGTCCATACCAGCCGGGTTACCCATGATACGGCCTATCAGTACAATCTGTTCGATATGGACCGTTATGAGAAATACGCCAGGCTGGACGAGGCCATTGACGGGATACGCAGCCGGCACGGCGAGGATTCTGTCATGCGGGCCGTATTTCTTGGCGGGAACCTGCCCCATATGGGCGGCGGGATTGACAAGGCCAAACGGACCGGGATGACCAAGCCCCTGCCTTACTGTCCTTGGGAATAAACCCCATGTCCAACCCATCCCCGTCCCTTATTCTTCAATGTCTCCGTTTTTCCAGCGCTGGCGGTATTCCCTGGGCGTCATTCCCGTTTTTTTCTTAAAGACCTTGGTAAAATAATTGGCATCGGAAAACCCGGTTTCCTGCGCTATGTCTGAAATGAATCCGGAGGTGGTGCGGATCAGGAAGCAGGCCGCGGATACACGGCGTTCCTGGATATAATCCGTGATATTCCGTCCGGTGACATTTTTGTATGTGGTGCTTAAGTAGGCGGAACTCATAAACACATGCTGGGCAATGTCTTTCAGGGGAAGGGGGCCGGAGATATTCTGGTTGATATAGTTTTCCACCTTTTTTATGACTTCATGGTACTCCAGGGAAAAGACCTTTTCATCCAGGAGACGGCTGTTGATCATCCCGGCGATTAGCTTTATCCCTTCCACTGCCTCTGTACCGATCATTGGCTGGGAGTGGTATTTTTTATATAATGCATCCGGCTCTGTTTCGCATAGCAGGGCCAGCTTCCTGGCATATTCCTTGTCCAGTCCGGCATCCCTGGTGCGGAACTGCCCGATGATTAGGAAACCGATATAGATATTGTCAATATATACAGGATATGCAACCTCAATCAGGCCGGCATGGCAATGATAGGCATAGGCGTGCTTCTGCCGGGCGCACTGCTGGTCCGCCTGCTGGTCACAATGCGCACAGAAGGCGTTGGTGGCAGGACAGCGCTCCATGGCATAGCAGAAGGGGAGGTTCCGCTTCGACGCCCCAAACCACTGCTTGGATTCCGTTGCATAAAAAAGCACTGGAGTTTTTAAAAGTTTTGATATGGGATTTAAAATGGAAACCATTTTTGCCGTATTGATATGGACCCTGTATGTCTGCACGAAAACCACCCCTCCCTGAATGCCGTTATCAGTTCTATTATTGTATCACGGTTAAAAGGGAAAAAGTAGTAAAATTTTACGTTTCTAATAAATGGTAAAATTAATCTCAGGATATGGGAAACCTGTTAAGGATGATACTTTTTCCGTATTTGTAATAGTAATTTATTTTTAGGATTTTACACGCCCATTGATATGGGGAGACAGAATACATGATTTTATTTCCATCATAGGACGGGAACAGGCCCTCCTGACAGAAAAATATTACTATTTTTACGCCATTGCCCCCAGTCCGGATCCGCGATTTGCAGGCGCCCTTTTATCTTGCTATAATACCCTTGTACACTGAGGGTAAGTGTGTATAATTATACCAATTCACAACAAAGGAGAATGGGAGATTATGTTAAAAAAATCAATGGCAGCCCTTTTGGCGGCAGCGATGGTAATGTCCGCGCTGACCGGGTGCTCCGGTTCCAAAGACAGCGCGGATCCGGGAAAAGAACCTCAGGCATCCCAGGAAGCATCAAAAGATGCAGGGGATGGATCGGATGAAGTAGTGTTAACCATGTGGTATTGGAAGAACAGCATACGGGAGGACCTGATTGCACAGGTATCGGAACAGTTCCCGGGAGTCACCATCCGGGCAGAGCTGTTTTCCGCCGACGATATAGAAGAGAAGATCAACACCACCATTGCAAGCGGCGGGGAACTGCCGGACCTGCTTCCCATGGATGACTGGATTGCCAACCTTCTCCAGTATCCGGATATGTTTGTGGACCTCTATGAGGCTCCCTGCAATGCAAAGGAGATAGAAGACCAGTATGTGGAGTGGAAGTGGAAACGTGGGGAGACCGTTGACGGCAGGCTGATTGCCCTTCCCATGGACATCGGACCCACCTGCATGTTCTATAACGCCAGCCTGTTTGAGGCGGCGGGGCTTCCCACGGAGCCGGCGGATGTGGCGGCAGCCATGTCCACCTGGGAGGATGCATATGCGGCGGCCAGGAAGCTGCAGGAAGCAACCCCGGATGTAAAGATGTTTGATTTCATGGGCCACCTGTTTGTGGCGGCATTGGGACAGCAGCCCCAGCACATGATTGATGAAGAGGGTAACTTCATTGCGGACCAGGATCATATCAGGCAGGCATTCATGACCGCAGTGGAAGGAAAGCCCTATGTGTACGGCGGTGACACCGAATGGTCCTCGGAGTGGGCTGCATCGCTGAACAACGGGGACGTGGCTGCCTTTGTGGGCGCTGTGTGGATGAAGCCGGAGCTTCAGGACGCTGCGCCGGATACGGCCGGACAGTGGAGGGTGACCACCGCACCGGGCGGGGCCGGCAATGTGGGCGGTTCTTCCATCGGCATCACTAAGAACTGTAAAAATGTAGAGACGGCATACAAGGTGCTGACCTGGATGACCAACACGGAAAACCAGGTGGAATCCCTGGAACAGCTGGGCCTGTTCCCGTCCCTGATTTCCGCCCTGGATGACCCTGCGCTGATGTACGAGGAGGAATTTTTCGGCAATCAGGTTGCCAATGAGTATTTTGTGAAGGCTGCAAAGGAAATCAAGGATTATTACTATCCTCCCAACTACAGTTCCTACCAGTCTGCGTTTGAGCAGCAGCTCCTGCTGGTCCAGGACCAGGATAAGGATCCTGAGGAGGCATTGGCGGATGCGGTAAAAGAGGCAAAACAGATTTATGATTTGGAATACATGAAATAAACTTGATGGTATGGGCCGCTGCCAAGTGGCCCATCATTTGATTCTGACCTGGATGATCGTATGATTTTCATGAAAGGGCAGGCCGTGGAGGGAAACAGTCAATGAAGCAAAGGATGAAACCACAGGAAAAAAATGGGAAAAGGCTCCGGGGATTACTCCATGACATCTATAAGAACAGGATGATATACCTGCTGATCAGCCCGTTCTTTTTCATATACGGGATATTCTGGATATTTCCCATTTTCTATTCTTTTTTTCTCTCATTCCATAAATGGGGAGGCGTGGGGGAGAAGAAGTTTGTAGGACTTTTTTATTTCCAGCATCTCTTACAGGACAGCACGTTCCTGCTGTCAATCAAGAACACGCTGATCATATGGGTGCTGTCGACCATTCCCATGGTCATTATCGCAGTCATACTGGCATTCCTGCTGAACGGCGCATTTTTAAAGGGAAAGAACTTTTTCCGCACCGTGTACTATCTGCCAAATATCACCTCGACCGTGGCCGTTGCCATTGTGTTTGCCAATATATTCGGCAACAAATATGGAATACTCAACTTCCTGATCAGCCGTCTGGGGTTTGACCCGGTTCAGTGGATGTCCCTTACCTGGGGCGTGCATGTGGCCATTGCGGCCATTGTCATATGGAGGTGGACCGGTTATAACGCCATCATCCTGTTAGCCGGGCTGCAGAAGATATCCAGCTCGCTTTATGAGGCGGCCAGCCTGGACGGGGCATCCACGTTCCAGATATTCCGTTACATCACGGTGCCCCTGCTGAATCCGGTCATCCAGTTTGTGGTAATCACCTCCACCATCGGAGGATGGCAGCTGTTTGCGGAAGCCCAGATGCTGGTGGGGACAGCAGGCGGGATTGGCAAGAGCGGCATGACGGTGGTGCTGTATCTTTATAACCAGGCCTTCGGCAACCGGCAGTTCGGCTACGGTTCAGCCATCTCCTGGGCGCTGGTGGTGATCATCGGCTTCTGTTCCCTGGTTAACTGGCTTCTTACCAAACGGGAGGTGGACTGATATGACGGTGAATAAAGCGGTATCCAAAATCCTTTTGTACGGATTCATTATCCTGGGGGCGCTTATATCCCTGTTCCCCTTTTACTGGCTGGCTGTCATGGCTACCAACAGTTCAGCGGCATTCATGCGGTTCCCGCCGGTCATGGTGTTCGGCGGACAGTTCATGACCAACATGACCAATCTTTTGAACTCCATCCAGTTTGGAAGGGCTATGTTCAACACCTTTGTGGTGGCTGTATGCAAGACAGTGGGCGGTGTGTTTTTCTGTTCCCTGGCATCCTTTTACTTTGCAAAGTTTAAATTCCCCGGCAGGAGGTTTTTATTTGCACTGTGCCTGGTGACCATGATGATCCCGCCCCAGCTCAACCTGATACCACAGCTGATCATCATGAATAAGTTTGGCTGGCTCTCCACCTTCAAGGCGCTAATCCTTCCCGGACTGATTCCGGCCTTTGGCATCTACTGGATGAACCAGTACTGTATTGGGTCCATACACGACGACCTGATCCATTCTGCCAGGATTGACGGCTGCGGCACCTTCGGCCTGTTCCTCCATGTGGGACTGCCCATCATGGTTCCGGGCTGTGCCTTCTTATGTATTTATATATTCATGGACAGCTGGAATGATTATCTGTGGCCGTTGATTGTGACCAACGATTCCAGTAGGAATACCCTTCAGGTGGCCCTGGCCCAGCTCCAGGGGGCATACAACAGTACGGATTACGGCATGGTCATGTGCGGCGTCCTTCTGGCTACCTTGCCGCTGTTCATTATATTCCTGCTGTTCAGCCGCCAGTTCACGGCAGATATCACGGCAGGCGCAATCAAATCATAAAATGGGAAAGATGAGGGAAAGATGGAATGCAGAAATACTGCAATTTAAACCTGGGATGGAGATTTAAAGAGGGATTTAAGGAAGAATACATAACAGGCGGCAATGATGAGGAGGGCAGGCTGGTTAATGTGCCCCATACGGTGAAGGAGATTCCCTATGACTGCTTTGACCAGACCATGACCTGCATGGTATCCACCTATATACGCAGCTTCCGGCTCCCGGACATGGAGGGGAAACGTGCGCTGGTTTCATTTGAAGGGGTTTCCGCCTGCTATGATTTATATATAAATGGCCATAAGGCAGGCAGCCACAAAGGGGCTTACTCCATGGCACTGTTTGATATTACGGAGTATGTCACCGCGGGTGGGAACCGGATGGTCCTTTGCGTGGACTCCCATGAGAGAAGCGATATACCGCCCAACGGTTCAACCGTGGACTTCCTGATTTATGGAGGGATATACAGGGATGTGACCCTGTATATCCAGGAAGGGACATATGTGAAGCAGGCCCTGTTCCGCTACAGCCTGGACCATGAAACGGCGGTCATGGAGCCGGAACTCCTGATAGGAAGCCATGGGCCAAAACGGGAACTGTGGGCAGTGACATTCCTGCAGAAGGATGGGGTCCCTGTCTGGGAAAACAGGCAGAAGATACAGGTTTCACCGGGCACCGGAAGCATTTCCCTGGAACCCGGGCATGTGGGACAGGTAGCGCTGTGGCAGCCGGAGGATCCCCAGCTGTACCAGGCCAGCGTTGAACTGCAGGATGAAGATGGCCGGTGCGTGGATCGGTATCAGACCAGGATTGGGTTCAGGACAATACGGGTGGAGCCGGACGGATTCTATCTGAATGGGAAACGGACAAAACTGATCGGGCTGAACCGCCACCAGTCTTATCCGTATGTGGGATATGCCATGGGAAGGCGGGCACAGGAAAAGGATGCCCTGCTGCTGAAGGAATTCATGGGGCTTAACATGGTGCGCTGCTCCCATTATATGCAGTCACGGTACTTCCTGGATAAGTGCGATGAGCTGGGGCTTATGGTCTTTGAGGAAATCCCGGGCTGGGGATATATCGGGGATGAGGAATTTAAAAAGATTGTATTCCAGGATTTGGAAAATATGGTACTGGGACATTTTAACCATCCGGGTATTGTGATATGGGGAACGCGTCTGAATGAGACAACGGACCATGACGGGCTTTACCAGGAAACCAACCGGCGCTGCAAGGCCATGGATCCTTCCAGGCCCACCACGGGCGTGCGCTGGGAGACCGGCAGCCACCTGATTGAGGACATATACAGCTATAATGATTACAGTGAGGACGATAAGGGGGAGCATATGCTGCTGACCGCCCATCAGGCCACGGGCAGCACGAAACGGATGCCGTATCTGGTGAGTGAGCATACCGGGGCTGTCCTTCCCACGAAGCCGGTGGACTCAGAGGAACGGCAGGAAGAGTTCGCGATCCGCCATGCAAGGGCCATGAGTAAGATCATGACATCCGACCAGTATCTGGGGGGCCTTGGGTGGTGCATGTTTGACTACAACACCCACAATGACCACAATTCCGTTAACAAGGTATGTTACCATGGGGTGCTGGATATGTTCCGCGTGCCCAAGTGGGCAGCATATCTGTATGCAAGCCAGAAATCCCCGGATAAAGGGGCTGTCCTGGTTCCCTGTTCCATGGTAGGAAGGGGGGAACGCTGTGAGCCGGTTCCCTTTTATGTGCTGACAAACTGTGACTATATTGAGGTCACCCTGTCAAATGACATAACAAGGACCTATTATCCCAGCGTTAAATTTCCGGGGCTTGCCCATCCTCCGGTGCTTGTGACTGAGAACGGCGAGTTCTGGCAGCACAGATGGACCGGGGCCAGGATTGTGGGATATGTTGGGGGCCAGGCAGTGGCGGAGAAGCGGTATTCAGATAATCCGAGACTGTCGCAGCTGCTGGTCCAGCCGGATGACACGGTCCTTTATAACGACCAGGTGGATGAGACACGGGTGGTCTGTACCTTTATGGATGAGTTCGGCAACCGTCTGTACCATCACATGGAAGCGGTCAGCGTGTCTGTAAGCGGGGATATCGAACTGATCGGGCCGTCCCTGATCCCGTCCATGGGAGGCTGCGCGGCCTTCTGGGTACGGACGTGCGCAAGCGGTACAAGGGGGACAGCCGGCATACATATCCACACCTCCAGGCCGGAGATTGACGGCCAGACAGTCACCATACGTCTGGAACTGTCCGGCCAGGAAGGCTGACGGGATTCCTTTTGAAACAATGCAGGGGAAACGTTTTTTGAAAAACCTGGATTGACTTCTGGGATATTTTAATATAAAATTCATACTGTTAATGATTATAATTGGCTGGACCATGCGGTCCAGCCAGCTTGCGTGTTACAGCATGCCCGAAACCGCCGGTTTCCGGCTGCATAAAGGAAGAAACAGTAAGGAGCAGATGAATGGAAGGATCCAGGACTACAATAGAAGAAAGAGACATGACACCGCCGGCCATGGAGCCGGAACGCCAGCAGTACTTCATGGAACGGGCCAGATTACAGGTAAAGGAGCTCTCAGACCGTCTGGGACGGCCCCTGACCTGCTGTATCAACACCTTCGGGTGCCAGATGAACGCCAGGGATTCGGAGAAGCTTCTGGGCATTCTGGAAACCATCGGCTACAGGGCCGTGGAATCTGAGGAGGCTGACTTTGTCCTTTACAATACCTGCACGGTGCGTGAAAATGCCAACCTGCGCGTATACGGGCGCCTGGGCCAGCTGGGCGCCTATAAGAAGAAGCATCCACAGATGATGATTGCGCTCTGCGGGTGCATGATGCAGGAAAAGGAAGTGGTGGACAAGATTAAGAAGAGTTACCGCTATGTGGATTTAATATTCGGGACCCACAACATCTTCAAGCTGGCGGAACTGGTATCCCTTTGCCTGGACAGCCGCAAAAAGGAGGATGAAAGCAGGAAGGCAGCCGAAGGGACCCCTGTCAAGGGCCATAAGCATAAGATGGTCATAGACGTGTGGGAGGACACGGACCAGATTGTGGAGGACCTGCCTGTGGAGCGCAAGTACCCCTTTAAGTCCGGGGTCAACATCATGTTCGGGTGCAATAATTTCTGCAGCTACTGCATTGTGCCCTATGTGCGCGGGCGGGAGAGAAGCAGGAAGCCGGAGGAAATCATAAAGGAAATCCGCAGGCTGGCGTCCGACGGCGTGGTGGAAGTCATGCTGTTAGGCCAGAATGTGAATTCCTACGGTAAGAACCTGGAAACGCCCATGACCTTTGCCGGGCTTTTAAGGGAGGTGGAGAAGGTGGAGGGAATCCGCCGCATCCGCTTCATGACATCCCATCCAAAGGATCTGTCCGATGAACTGATTGAGGTGATGGCCGGGTCCGGAAAAATCTGCCGCCACCTGCACCTTCCCCTCCAGTCGGGAAGCAGCCGCATCCTAAAAGAGATGAACCGCCATTACACCAAGGAACAGTTCCTCGACCTGGCGGCGCGGATAAAGGCAGCGGTTCCGGGCATTTCCCTGACAACCGATATCATAGTCGGATTCCCGGGGGAGACAGAGGAAGATTTCCTTGAGACACTGGACGTGGTGCGCAGGGTGGGATTTGACAGCGCGTTTACCTTCATCTATTCCAAGCGCACGGGAACGCCTGCGGCCGCCATGGAGGACCAGGTACCGGAGGACGTGGTGAAGGAGCGGTTTGACCGCCTGTTAAAAGAGGTACAGGATATCTCCGCAGAGGTCTGCTGCCGTGATGAACATACCGTACAGGAGGTGCTGGTGGAGGAGGTCAATGACCATTCCCCTGAGCTTATGACAGGACGCCTGTCCAATAATACCGTGGTGCATTTCCCGGGCGATGCCTCCCTGATTGGGAAGCTGGTTCCTGTTTACCTGGAGGAGAGCAGGGGATTCTACTACATGGGAAAACAGGTGGACGGGGCGCTATAAGGTTCCGGTATGGAAAGACAGCAAAGATAAAAGCAGTCCGTGCGCCGGGCTTTGGTGCGGGGACTGATAGAGAAGAGAGGTCAGCATTTTGATACAGGCACAATTATCACCCATGATGCAGCATTACATGGAGACAAAAAAGGAATACCCGGACTGCATCCTGTTTTACAGGCTGGGGGATTTTTACGAGATGTTTTTTGACGACGCCCTTACGGTTTCCAAGGAGCTGGAGATAACCCTTACGGGAAAGGACTGCGGCCTTGCGGAGCGCGCCCCCATGTGCGGCGTCCCCTATCATGCCTTGGACGCCTACCTGTACCGCCTGGTGCAGAAGGGATATAAGGTTGCCATCGCAGAGCAGGTGGAGGACCCGAAGCTGGCAAAGGGACTTGTGAAGCGGGAGGTCATCCGGGTGGTGACGCCGGGAACCATTACAAGCGTCCAGGCCCTGGATGAGACAAAGAACAACTACCTGATGGGCATTGTCTATGAGGTGGGCCAGCGGACGAACCAGACGGGCAAAGGCAGGGATGGGATATACGGCATCGCCACCGCGGACATCACCACAGGGGATTTCATGGTCACGGAGGTGGATTCGGACCGGGAATTGTTTGATGAAATCAACAAGTTTTCCCCGTCGGAAATCATCTGCAACAATGCCTTTTATATGTCAGGGGTGGACATTGACGGGTTAAAGAACCGCTATAATGTAATCATATCAGCCCTGGACAGCCATTTCTTCGGGGAAGAGTCCTGCCGGAAGGTGCTGCGGGAGCATTTCCGAGTTGGCTCCTTAAGCGGGCTGGGCCTTACGGATTACGGGACCGGGATCATTTCCGCGGGCGCCGTGATGCAGTACATGTATGAAACACAGAAAAGCACCCTGGAGCATATCACCACCATCACCCCCTATTCCACCGGACAGTTCATGGTCATTGACACGTCCACCAGAAGGAACCTGGAGCTGGTGGAGACTATGCGGGAAAAACAGAAGAGGGGGACCCTTCTGTGGGTGCTTGACAAGACCAAGACAGCCATGGGCGCCCGTCTGCTGCGCACGTACATCGAACAGCCCCTGATCCATAAGGAAGAGATCGTAAAGCGCCAGACAGCCGTGGAAGAGCTGAACATGAATTATATTTCCAGGGAGGAAATCTGCGAATACCTGAATCCCATCTATGACCTGGAACGTCTGATTGGGCGCATCAGCTATAAGACAGCCAATCCAAGGGACCTGATTGCATTTAAGAACTCCCTGGAAATGCTTCCGCATATTAAGCAGATCCTGGGGGAGTTTTCCGGGGAGCTGTTAAGAGGACTGGCGCAGGAAATGGACCCGCTCCAGGATATCTATGGACTGATTGACCAGGCCATCCTGGAGGACCCGCCCGTGACCGTGCGGGAGGGAGGCATCATCAAGGACGGATACCATGAGGAGGCGGACCGGCTGCGCCAGGCCAAGACAGAAGGCAAGGACTGGCTGGCGGAGTTGGAGGCAAGGGAAAAAGAAAAAACAGGCATCAAGACGCTGAAAATCAAGTTCAACAAGGTGTTCGGATACTATTTTGAAGTGACCAATTCCTTTAAGGACCAGGTGCCGGATTACTTTGTGCGCAAGCAGACCCTGACCAATGCGGAGCGTTTTACCACGGATGAGTTAAAGCATCTGGAGGATATCATCATGGGGGCTGAGGAGAAGCTGGTTTCCCTGGAATACGACCTGTTCTGCCAGGTCAGGGACAGCATTGCGGCCCAGGTGGTCCGCATCCAGAAAACAGCCAAGGCCATTGCGGGCGTGGATGTGTTCTGTTCCCTGTCAGTGGTGGCGACCCGGAGGAACTATGTGAAGCCCATGATGAATGAAAAGGGTGTGATCCAGATTAAGAACGGCCGCCATCCCGTGGTGGAGCAGATGATGCGGGACGACCTGTTTGTGGCCAACGATACGTTCCTCGACAACGGGAAGAACCGCCTGTCCGTCATCACAGGACCCAACATGGCGGGTAAATCCACCTACATGCGCCAGGTGGCCCTGATTGTGCTCATGGCCCAGTTAGGAAGCTTTGTCCCGGCCCAGGAAGCGGATATCGGGATCTGCGACCGCATCTTCACCAGGGTGGGGGCTTCCGACGACCTGGCCAGCGGTCAGAGCACCTTCATGGTGGAAATGACCGAGGTGGCCAACATCCTGCGCAATGCCACCAGGAACAGCCTTCTGGTCCTGGACGAGATTGGAAGGGGAACCAGTACCTTTGACGGCCTGTCCATTGCGTGGGCCGTGATTGAACATATCAGCAGCACGAAGCTTCTGGGGGCGAAGACCCTTTTTGCCACCCACTACCATGAACTGACCGAGTTGGAGGGCACCATCGCAGGGGTGAAAAACTACTGCATTGCGGTAAAGGAGCAGGGGGACGACATCGTGTTCCTGCGCAAGATCGTGCGGGGCGGGGCGGATAAGAGCTACGGCATCCAGGTTGCCAAGCTGGCAGGGGTGCCGGATTCCGTCATTGCCAGGGCCAAGGAGATTGCAGAGGAACTGAGCGATGCGGACATCACGGCCAGGGCCAAGGAGATAGCGGAGATCAGCTCCAACATTACACAGCACAAGGCGGTCCCCAAGCCGGATGAAGTGGACATGCAGCAGCTCACCTTCTTTGATACGGTGAAGGATGATGATATTGTAAGGGAGCTTGACGGGCTGGAGCTGTCAACCATGACGCCCATCGACGCCCTCAACACCCTGTACCGGCTCCAGACAAAGCTTAAGAACCGGTGGAAGGAGACACAATGAAGTTCCATATACTGACACTTTTCCCTGAAATGGTCATGAACGGGCTGGGCACCAGTATTACGGGCCGGGCCATGGCAAGCGGCGCCATCTCGGTGGATGCCATTGATATCAGGGATTATTCAAAGGATAAACACAGGCATGTGGATGATGCGCCTTACGGCGGCGGCGCCGGAATGGTGATGCAGCCCGGGCCTGTGTGCGATGCATATGAGGACTTGTGTAACAGGACGGGGAAAAAGCCCAGGGTCATCTACATGACGCCCCAGGGCAGGGTGTTCAACCAGTCCATTGCAGAGGAACTGGCACAGGAGGAGGAACTTGTATTCCTGTGCGGCCACTATGAGGGGATAGATGAAAGGGCGTTGGAGCTGATTGTGACGGATTACCTGTCGGTGGGGGATTTTGTCCTGACCGGAGGGGAGCTTCCGGCCATGGTCATGATTGACTGTATCTCCAGGCTGGTGCCCGGGGTCCTGAACAATGAGGTGTCCGCAGAGGTGGAATCCTTCCATGACAATCTGCTGGAATACCCCCAGTACACCAGGCCGGAGGTGTTCCGCGGAAAGGAAGTGCCCGAGGTGCTTTTAAGCGGACACCATAAGAACATTGAGGAATGGCGCAGGAAGGAGTCCATCAAACGGACCCTGGAGCGCAGGCCCGACCTTCTGCCCGGCGCCAGCCTGACCCTTAAGGAGCACCGGTACCTGGATTCGCTTAAAGGGGGAGAGGACGGCCTTGTGGAGCTGGAGGAAATCCTGGACGGCTATGCGGCTGAGGCGGAGCGGTTGTTCTGTAAGAGGGACGGGATCCGCGGTCAGGAGGACCGGGCTGCCGTTCAAGAGGACCGGGCTGCCGTTCAAGAGGACCGGGCGGCCGTACAGGAAGACCGGCAGTCCGCCCGGGAGGACAGGAAAGTTACCGGCCTGACCGGCCCGCTTCCCGGACTGGGGGAACCCGCGCCGAGAATCAAGCGCAGGGCCATGTCCGAGGTGAAGAAACTGCTGGCTTTGGGCGGCTGTACCCTGAACGATGTAAAAAGTTATTATAAAGTATGTAAAGTACAGTTTACAAGGGACTACACAGGGTAACGGTCTGACGGGAGGATTACCGCCCGTCAGATTTTCCATGTAATGTTCAAGCTGTCGCTTGTGGCGGCAACGGTGGTAATCATCAAATCCACCACCCGCCGCTTGTCGTCAAAGGATACATCGTCCCATGTGTCGAGGTAGCCGGAAATCTGGTTGACCTGTCCCGGGCTGATGGTTTCCACCGTCAGCTCGGCTATCTGCTTCACAAGTTCCTGCTTGCGCCCGTCCAGTTCCGCTATCTTCACATTCACATAGGAGAGCAGGACATTGTTCGCGCCCGTCAGACTGTCCACCAGCTTTTCAATCTCGCTGTCCACATGGAGAAGCTCTACTTGCAGGGCGGCGATTTTGGGATTGGCCTTTGCCGCTTTCTTCCTGCCCGTCAGCGTCTTGTGCTTTTCCAGCTTCTTCACCATCTGCTGGTAAACCACCGCTTCCAGTTCGGAAGTGATGATTTTCCCACAGCCCGGACAGCTTTTATTGTCCAGCCGTTTCGTACAGCGGAGATATTGCCTGCCGGACGGATTGAAGATACTCATAAGCGCATATCCGCAGTTCCCGCACTTGATTTTCCCCGCCAGCCATGTGTGGGTGGCTTTTCGGGCGGACTGGATTTTCATGTTGTTCATCAGCTTCTTGCGGCAAGCCAGCCATATATCCGCCGGAACAATGCCCTCATGGGGAGCCAGCACCAGCATTTGGTCTTTCAAGTCGTTTTTCTTGCTGGGCTTCACATCCCGCCCCTGATACAGATAACAGCCGTTTGTCCCCGTAAAGTCGGCGGCGTCATTGACGATAACCGTACCCTGGCTTTTGAAAAATTCGTACACATCCAAGTCCGCCTGCACATAGACGGGATTGCGTAACATCTGCGCCAGTGTGGGGCGTATCAGTTCCTTGCCGTAGAACAAAATCCCCTGTTCGGCAAAGTACCGGGTAATGTCCCCGTAAGAGGTTGTGGGCTGGGCGTACATCTCAAATATCAGCCGGATATTGGCCGCTTCGTCCGGGTTTACCACCAGCTTCTTTGTGTTGATACCGTCCATTTTGATAGGCTCGGTGTGGAAGCCGTAAGGGGCTTTCCCGCCCATCTTGAAGCCCCGCTGACTGCGGGAGTAGTAAGCGTCTGTCACCCGCTTCTGTATCGTTTCCCGTTCAAGCTGGGCGAACACGATACAGATATTCAGCATAGCCCGCCCCATCGGGGTGGAGGTATCAAACTTCTCCGTAGAGGACACAAACTCCACATCGTACTGCTGGAACAGTTCCATCATGTTGGCAAAGTCCAGAATGGAACGGCTGATACGGTCAAGTTTGTAAACAATGACCTTTGCAATCAAGCCCCGCTTAATATCCCGCACCAGTTCCTGAAACTTCGGGCGGTCTGTGTTCTTGCCGCTGTACCCTTTGTCTGTGTATTCCTTACAGTTCCCGCCTTTCAATTCGTATTTGCAAAACTCAATCTGGCTTTCAATGGAAATGCTGTCCTTTTTGTCTACCGATTGCCTTGCATAGATCGCGTCTATCCTGTTATTCATTTTGTCGCTCCTTTTCTTAAAAAGAAACGGAGCTGCTGACAGTTCTATTATACCGCCAGCAGCCCCGCAAATCAACGATGGCTTCGGGATTTATGCCCCGGCTTCCTCTTTCTGCCGCTTATCGGCATATTTGCGGAACACCTCATAAAGCTGCTGCTCCAGTTCCCGGCGTTTGGTCGCTTCCTGCTCCGGCGTGAACACCGGGGAGAGGTTTTCCAGCGTGATTTCCTTTCCCTGAAAAGTCACGACTTCTGTTTCCTTTTTGTATCTGATATTGTTACTTATAAAATCACCTTTCCTTTCCATACTGCCGCTGCTGCCGTTTCAGTTCCGCCAGTATATCCGGCGGGATACGGTCAACCAGCCTTTGCATATCGTGCAGTTCGCTTTCCAGCTTTGCCCGCTCCATGCGGTCTTTGATTTTGCCGCTCTCGCTGGCTCTGGCTCGTGCTTCCAGCTTCTCATTTTCTGCCAGCAGGTCATTGATTGTGACCTTGTACTTTTTCAACTGCCCGGAGAAATTCTCCATCTGCGGGAACCACTTTTTCAGCATGGAGAGGGCTTCCTCTTTTTTCTTTCCGGCGTTCAGCGGGTTAATGCCGTCCAGTGTGGCTTCAATGGCTCTTGCCTGCCGGGAGAGGGAAACCGCCTGTTTGAAAAGCCGGGTGGGGATATGCTTCCGGCCTGTCTTGCTGGCGCTTTCCCCACGCTCCAAGTCGGGATATTTCTCCACCATGTAGGCGTGAAAATCATCCTGCCACTTCGTCAGGTTTGCCCGGTTGCCGATAATCTCCTTAGCGCACAGGCGGTTGTCCTTTGTCAGCGGAACAAAGGTCAAATGCAGGTGGGGCGTTTTCTCGTCCATGTGTACCACCG
Organism: Enterocloster sp. OA13; assembly: GCF_022440595.1. NCBI lineage: Bacteria > Bacillati > Bacillota > Clostridia > Lachnospirales > Lachnospiraceae > Enterocloster > Enterocloster sp. OA13. The sequence goes on from NZ_JAKNTF010000001.1 coordinate 1,939,990, forward strand.
CCGACACGATATTTTCCCGCCCTACCCGGTGGGTGAGGAAATCCGCCGCCCTCTGGAAAAACGCCTGTATCTCCTTTGGGGATTTCCCCTTGAAAAACTCCGGGCTGGCGGTTATCAGCGTATCGACAAACCGTGTGCTGTCCTTGCGGGTTCGGCACCCGGCCTGCTCAATCCGGCTCTGAATGAAGTGGTAATAGCGTCCCTCCGGCTTGACGATATGGAAGTTGTATTTGCTCCGGCTGGTGTCAATATCAGGGTTGCTGGCGTATTGGTCTTTCTGCCGTTCGTGATGGGCTTCCAGCGGCCTTGCCGGGTTGCCCTTGTGCTTCTCAAAACGCAAAATTGCGTGCTGTGCCATTCTGCTCCTTTCCCCATTCCTTTCCTATCCGGGGTTTTCCACAGGGAAAATCCCGCAGAAAATAGCTCGGATAGGATTGGAATGGATAGAATATAAATCAATCTTTTTAATCTTTGTATTTCTATATACCGTCCGGTTTTCGTACTTCTCAGGAGTGATTTCCGTACTTCATGGGTACGGTTTTCAGCCCTCCGGCGTACCAGAACGGGATTTCTTGAAGTCGGTGTTCGGAACCGCTTCATAGGATTTTGGGAAAATGCGGTTGGGTTTTCCACAGCCCTGCTTCTGGATCTCCACCAGTCCGGCATATTGCAGTTCCCGCATGGTATTTACCGCTTTCTGCCGCCCACAGCGGAGCAGGTCAACTACCTCGCAGATGGGATAGTACAGGTAAATCCGCCCGTACTCGTCCGCCCACCCATTCTTGCGGGATAACTCTGTCCGGCGCAGGATAAAGGCGTACAACACCTTTGCCTCGTTGGACAGGGGCTTGAATGTAGGGGCTTCAAAGAGAAAATTCGGGAGCCGGGTGAAGCTGAACGCCTGTTCCGGCTGGTGAATGTAAATCGTGTTTGTCATATCGTGTTTTGTGGACGGTTAGAAGCCCGTTTTCCGGGGCGGGCGATACTTTATACCACCTGCCCCGGTTTGGGGCCTGCGAAGCCTTATAAATCAAGGCTTTTCCGCTCCTAACTGTCCACAGCAGACCTCCTTTTCCGTTCACTTTCTGTTTTCTGCCGCCTGTGAACTCTGGCGGCGCAGTCCGGGCAGTATTTAGCCCGGTTGGATTTGGGGACGAACACGCCGCCGCAAACCGCACAGCGTTTCATGTCCTTATCCCGGAAAATCTCCGCTTTCAGCGTCCCGTCCAGCGGCAAGACCGCCCAGCGGAACCACTTACAGCAGACCGAGAAAGAAACCGTCTGCGGGCAGGTGCAGGCGTCCCCATCGTCAAGGACAATGCAGTTGCCGTCCTCACAGCAACAGCACTCCCGGCGTATCAGGCTGGCCGCCTGTTTCTTCTGCGCCGGTGTCATGCGGTAAAGGGAACCGTCCGGCCTGCGTTCCAGCGGCGGCAAGTCTTTATAGGGGTTATCTCTCATGCGTTCCCTCCATTTTGCTTTCCATTGCCGTTCTCCCCGAAAAGGTTTCCTGCCTCGTCGTCGCAAGCTGCGTATCGCTCGTTTCGCCGCAAGCGGCAAAACTCACTCGCTCCGCTGCTCCTCCTCTCCCCACAAAGCCATGCGGCTTTGCGGGGGCCCCGACAATAGCGGCGTATTCCGGCGTTGGCACGCTCCCCGCAGCTTCGGGACGTTTTGTCCCGAAGTGACCTCTGGACAAAGTGTCCAAAAGTCCGGCTCCTGGCGGTGCTTCCCCAGCCGTGGTATTCTCTTTTCGGACGGTCATTCTGTTTTCAAGGTGCTGTCCATCGATGAACTACCCTAAGTCTACACGAAAAAAATGCAAATCCCGGCTTTTTGCGAGAATTGCATTTTGATGAAGTTTACACTTTGGAAATTGCATTTTTGCAATTATCTTGTATAATGGAAGTATGCGGAGGAGGTGCGTGTCTATGGCTTTACCCGGAACACCCGGACAGCGGATTTCCGATTTATGCAACGGGAACCACATCACACAAAAGGAACTTGCGGAGAAGATAGGCGTTTCCGCTTCCCAATTGAGCCGCATTGTCAGCGGCGAAACAAGAACGGTAAGCAGTGATATTCTCATAGGTGTGGCAAAGGAATTTAAGGTATCGACAGACTACATACTGGGCTTGTCTACCGTGAGCGTCCGTAAAAGTTACGATATTTCTGAATTAGGCTTGTCAGAGGGGGCCGTGAGGGGGCTTGTGACGGGTGCTGTTGATGTGCAAATCCTCAACCGTCTGTTGGAACACAGGAATTTTCCCAAGCTGATAGATTTGATACGGATTTATTTTCAGGATACGGCGGCAAAGGGCATAACAGCAAGAAACCAGCTTATCGAGATGGCAACGGCTTCCCTGTCCGACCTGATGAAAGAACACCCGGAACACCGGGCAGAAGCGAAGCAGGATTTACAGCTTTTGAACGCCCAAAAGATGGGGGAACATGAAGCGGAGATTGAAAAAATCAAAAATGTGTTCCTGGCTATCCTGCGGGACATTAAGAAAGACATAGACAACGGGGAACAGCCGGGAGAAGCTGTGACCGCCGCTATGTTCCAAGCCATGCGGGACGCACTGGCGGAACAGAAACAAAAACCGCTTTCCATTGACGATGTAACGGCGATGATAGCCGGACAGATTGGACAGCTTGCGCCGATGGACGAGGAAACCGCCGACCTGTTTCAGCGGTTAGTAAAGAAAATGATTGAACAGGCAGAGAAATAAATGTAGGAGAATATTAGAAAATGGGAAAAAGCAACTCGTACTATATGCAGCTTCATGTAGAAGCACTGTTTACAATGAATGAAAAGAACGAACTTATGACTATAAGGGAACCATGGGACTCCACTTCACAGCCGGCTCCCCGCTTCTATTTGACAAGACCACTTTACGAAAAACCACATACTTATTTTCGTGCTGACGTACCGAAAGAATTATGATATAATGAGTTATCAACAAATCAAAATTTGTGGAGGTAAAATATAGATGAATCAAGGAAGAATTATTGTGATTACAGGCTCACCGGGGACAGGAAAAACAACAACTGCGTCAATTGTCGCAAAGGAATCAGATATGGATAAATCAGTGCATATGCACACCGATGACTTTTTTCATTACTTAAGCAAAGGCGCAATACCACCACATTTGCCAGAATCCAACGAGCAAAATCTGGTTGTCATTGAAGCCTTTTTAGAAGCTGCAAAGCGATATGCTCGTGGCGGATATGATGTAATTGTAGATGGGATTGTCGGGCCATGGTTTTTGGAGCCATGGAAAGCTCTTGTTCGGGAACATTATGAGGTGCATTATATTATTTTAAGGGCAAGTAAGGAAGAAACCTTAAAGCGGGCTGTTGAACGCTCAAAGTTAGACCGAAAAACAAATATCGAATTGGTAGAAACAATGTGGGAGCAATTTTGCAATCTGGGAATATATGAATCGAATGTTGTAGATACGACCAATTATTCCATTCAAGAAACTGTTTCCGCAGTACAAGAAAAAATCGCAAGTAGGGCAGCATTGTTGTCTTAGATTGTTTTGGTGCAATTCCCATTTATCGAGCAGATGAAGTTGGGGAGCCGCCTGGAGGCGGCGGTGCCGAAGGATAAAATAGGAGATGTTAAGGTTATGAATAATGAATACGATAATGAGAAGTTTTTTGAAGAATATGCAAAGATGTCCCGCAGTAAAGAGGGGTTAAAAGCTGCTGGTGAATGGCATCAATTAAAACCTTTGTTTCCTTCGTTAGAAGGAAAATCTGTTCTTGACTTGGGGTGCGGATATGGCTGGCACTGCAAGTTCGCAGAAGAACAAGGAGCTACAAAAATATTAGGGATCGATTTAAGTAAGAAAATGATTGAGGAAGCCCAAAAGCGCAATTCAGGAAATCAAATTGAATATCGTATTAGCGGATTAGAGGAATATGACTATCCAGAAAATGAATGGGATTGTGTTATATCTAATTTAGCTCTGCACTATATAGAGGACATAGTGGAAATATTTCAAAAAGTGTATAGGACATTAAAACCAGGTGGAATTTTTCTTTTTAATATCGAACACCCTGTTTTTACCGCAGGAGTTGGGCAGGATTGGATTTATACAGATGATGGGAAACCGCAATATTGGGCGATTGATAATTACTTTATAACAGGAGAACGAAATACACATTTTTTAGGATGTGATGTAGTAAAACAACATCACACACTTACACAGATTATAATGGGATTGCTGAACAATGGGTTTGAGCTTAAAGTTGTAGAGGAAGCAGAACCGCCTAAAGAGATGATGGATATTCCGGGTATGGAAGATGAACTTCGCCGCCCGATGATGTTACTTGTAAAGGCGATAGCGAAAAAATAATATCTCTATTAGGAAAACTGATATACCCCAATTTAGAGAATGGCATAGTAATTCCTAGTGATAAAGAGAAAATGATTGCACTGGCAAATAAATACATTGAAAAAGAAAATGTAGATGCACTCATTCTCGCCTGTACGGAGCTGCCACTTGCCATAAAGCCCGAAGATGTTAATGTGCCAATCGTGAATACAACCCAAGTACATATCAATGCAATTTACCAATATGCAATTCGATAAAAATAGCAAAGCCAGCCGAGCCAGTCAACGGTCAAGATGAACGGCGCATTTCATGCGCCGCCGTTGACAGCCCCGCCCGTCTTTGCTAAAGGGTAATCAAGGCGGGAAAGCCCTAAAATGGCTTCACACCTATTTCAATAATTGGAGGAGATAAAAATGAGATCAGAAAAGGAAGTTTATGATATTGTTTTGAATTTTGCAAAAACAGACAAACGCATTCGCATGGTTACTTTGGAAGGATCTAGAACAAATACAAATATTCCGCCTGATGATTTTCAGGATTTTGATATTACTTTTTTTGTTACGGATATGGACAGCTTCACAAGTGATGATAAATGGCTAGATATATTTGGTGAAAGGTTGATTCTGCAAAAGCCGGAAGATATGGAATTATTTCCAGCTGTAGAAAAGGGATTTTCATATTTAATGCTGTTTACTGATGATGTTAAGATAGATTTAACTTTGCTGCCGCTGGAACTGATAGACGAGTATTTTACATGGGATAAACTGGTAAAGTTACTGTTGGATAAAGACAACCGTATCGTAAAGCCGCCAATACCAACGGATATAGACTACCACTTGCAGAAGCCTACTCAAAGAATGTTTGACGATTGCTGTAATGAATTTTGGAATACTACAACATATGTAGTAAAGGGCTTATGCCGCAAAGAAATTCTTTTTGCTATTGACCATATGAATGATATAGTACGAAAAGAATTGCTTCGCATGATTTCCTGGCTGATTGGTATCAAACAGGGATTTCATTTCAGTTTGGGAAAAAACTATAAATTTATGAAGCAATATGTCCCAGAGGAATTGTGGGAACGACTTATGTCCACTTATAATATGGATTCCTATCCCCATATGTGGGAATCCTTTGAACAATGTATGGCATTGTTCCGGGAGGTTTCGTCAGAAGTGGCATGCCAGTTGGATTACCAGTATCCACTATATGATGAAAAAATCAGTAATTATGTGATTCGGCAAAAGAAAAAATATGGCATTGAAGATGATAACAAATAAAATTTTTTCAATCGAAAAAATTTATTTTGATTATTCAATTTTGAAAAACTGAATACCTCAAAATCAGAAAGAGCGCGGACAAGCACTTTGAGGGATTGGCCGCCTTGTCCACCCATCCAGCGGGGCGGCGGGCGGCGGTCAAGGCCGGGTGTAACCCCGTTCATTTCAGCCTTGACGGTTGCCCGCTGTCCTGCTACTTTTCCGGGAGTGTGGCCACAACTTCGGGACACTTTGTCCACAAGTCGGAGCGTAGGACGAGGGACGGGGGCTTTCATATACCTGCCGCCGTTCTCTGAAAACAGGCCGATTTTTTGCTCATTCCCATTCGCAAAAATTCAGCCTGTTTTCCTGCCGGAGCAAACGGGGCGCAAGAAGCACCGCACCCCGTTTCCCCCGTCAGCCACGCCAGCAGGTATAACACACTACACTTTGCAAGCAAAGTCGTGTGCCAAAGGGGGCACCCCTTTGGAAACCCCGGACAACAAAACAGGCGGTATGCTGCCCTCTCCGGGAGCATACCGCCGTTTGTTGTCAGCAGCCCGTTTCACGGTCTGCGTGTAGTTCCTTGTAAACTGACCTAAAGCGCGGTTAAAGTTAATCCAAAAGGATTATTAAAGGATTATTAAATCCCGTACAATGGCTGCGCGGCGTTGACAGAAGCGGCATAATATTGTACAATCTCATGAAAATACGCAAAAATAGGAGTTGATGATTTTGGAACCATCTGGTGACTCGATCGCCATACGTTTAGTTGTTATCATTATTTTACTGGGGCTTTCCGCCTTTTTTTCATCATCGGAGACAGCCCTTACCACTGTAAACAAAATCCGCATCAGGACCCTGGCCGAGGCAGGCAATAAATCTGCCGTATGGGTCATGAAGCTGGGCGAGGACCAGGGCAGGATGCTCAGCGCCATACTCATTGGCAACAATGTGGTCAACCTGTCCGCCTCCTCCATGCTTACGGTCCTTGCCACTGAGGTGTTCGGCAGCAGGGCGGCAGGCGCGGCTACCGGTATCCTTACCCTTCTGATATTGATTTTCGGTGAAATCACCCCCAAGACCATTGCCACCCTGGAAGCGGAGAAGAACGCCCTCAGGTTCGGGCATATCATATATGTGCTGATGGTCATCCTGACCCCTGTCATCGTGGCAGTGAACTGGATGTCCTCCGGTGTCCTCAAGGCCCTGAATGTGGACCCCAATAAGCGGGGGGACGACATGACGGAGGATGAACTGCGGACCATCGTGGAAGTGGGACATGAAAAGGGTGTGATTGAGTCAGAAGAAAAGGAAATGATCAACAACGTATTCGATTTGGGCGATTCTGTGGCCACGGATATCATGGTACCCAGGATTGACATGACTTTCATCAATATCAATGCAGGTTTTGATGAACTGCTCCAGGTGTTTCGGGAGGAACGCTATACCAGGCTCCCGGTGTATGAGGAAACCACTGACAATGTGGTCGGCATCATCAACATAAAGGACATGCTGCTCATTGAGGACAGGGAGCATTTTTCCATTGCGGACCACCTGCGCCAGCCCCTTTATACCTTTGAATCCAAAAAGCTGTCGGAGCTCATGGTGGAAATGCGCCAGACCTCCAACAACATCGTCATTGTGCTGGATGAATACGGGGCCACGGCCGGACTGATTACCCTGGAGGATATCCTGGAGGAAATCGTGGGGGACATCCGGGACGAGTACGATGAGGACGAGGAGGATGAACTCATACAGCTGTCGGAAGGTGAGTACCTGGTGGAAGGCGCCATGAAACTGGATGATTTAAACCACAAGCTGGACCTGGACCTGGCCTCGGAGGATTATGATTCCGTTGGCGGATGGGTCATTGACCGGTTGGAACACCTTCCGGCAGAGGGGGAGGAAGTGGAGTGGGAAGGGGTACGCCTGGTAGTGGAACAGGTGGAAAAAAACCGCATCGACAAAATCCATATCTACCTGCCTGAAAATGAGTAACAGTTCACATCGGATGTCTGAACAGTTACGGAAATGAAGAAAAAGGAATGAGGAAAAAGGAATGAGGAAAAAGGCAGGGATTAAATCATAAAATGCTTGCATTTTGGAAGAATATATGATAGAATCAGTCGTTGTGACAAGAAATAGATGGTCCTCTGTTACTGAAACGCAGTGAATTTGATTTACCGCAGATGGTATTAAGAACATCCAATAGATGAAGGAGGTTCACACCGATGAACGACATTATTAAGAACATTGAAGCAGCCCAGTTAAAAGAAACCGTACCCACATTCCATGTTGGCGATACCGTTAAGGTATACAACAAGATTAAAGAGGGTAACCGCGAGAGAATCCAGATTTTCGAGGGAACTGTCATTAAGAGACAGAACGGCGGAGCAAGGGAGACATTTACCGTAAGGAAGAATTCCAATGGTATCGGCGTTGAGAAGACCTGGCCATTACATTCCCCAAGCGTTGACAACGTAGAAGTCGTACGTAAAGGTAAAGTAAGACGTGCTAAGCTGAACTACTTAAGAGACAGGGTCGGTAAAGCTGCCAAGGTTAAAGAATCAGTTAAATAATCGGTTATATAATCAGGTAGTGGAAACAGGAACAAGGGACAATGCAAATTGTCCCTTTCTTAAATTCCATATGGAATAATACAGAGAAATGGGTGTGGTGCATGGAGTTTTATGTGAATGAGGATACGGCCTGGCTGCGCCGGATTGTGCGTTGGGCCGTGAACGTGGTGGTTGTGCTGGCCCTTGCCTGGTTCCTGGTATATGCGTTCTGTGCCCAGGTCCCTGTGTCCGGCAATTCCATGCAGCCGGTCTTGAGCGCCGATGACGTGGTGCTGGTGAACCGTCTGGTTTATGATGTGGGTGGACCGGAGCGGTTTGACATCGTGGTGTTTGAGCGCGAGGACCACAAAAAGAACGTGAAACGTGTCATCGGCCTTCCGGGGGAAACCGTACAGATAAAAGGCGGTTTCGTATTCATCAATGGTGAGGTCCTGGGTGTGGATAACGGTCTGGAGCAGGTGTCCCTGGCCGGCCGGGCAGACACCCCCATCCAGCTGGAGGAGGATGAATATTTCCTTCTGGGGGATAACCGGGACAGCAGTGAGGACAGCCGTTTCTCCAACATAGGCAATGTAAAGAGAGAGCAGATATATGGAAAAGTCTGGTTCAGGATCCTTCCGCTCCTGAAGCTGGATTTCATCCATTCCAAATAGAATAGGAGTAATGATATGAATATACAATGGTATCCCGGTCATATGACCAAGGCGAAACGGGCCATGAAGGAAGATATCAAGCTGATTGACCTGGTAATCGAACTGGTGGATGCCAGGGTGCCCCTGTCCAGCCGGAATCCGGATATTGATGATTTGGCCAAGGGAAAAGCCAGGATGGTGCTGCTGAATAAGTCGGACCTGGCGGATGAGCGGGTTAATGCGCAGTGGGCCGCATGGTTTGAGGCAAAAAACATCCACGCCGTGAAGGTGGATTCAAGAAACAAGGGGACCTTAAAGCAGGTGCAGTCCGTTGTACAGGAGGCATGCAAGGAAAAGATTGAGCGGGACAGGAAACGTGGGATCATGAACCGTCCCATCCGCACCATGGTGGTTGGGATTCCCAACGTGGGCAAATCCACCTTCATCAATTCCTTTGCCGGAAAGGCATGTGCAAAGACCGGCAACAAGCCTGGCGTGACAAAGGGAAACCAGTGGATCCGCCTCAATAAGACGCTGGAGCTTTTAGATACCCCGGGAATCCTTTGGCCCAGGTTTGAGGACCAGAGCGTGGGGCTTAAGCTGGCTTTGATCGGCTCCATCAACGACCAGATCCTCAACAAGGACGACCTGGCCTGCCAGTGCATCCGCATCCTGAAGGAGCGGTATCCCGGCATGGTATCCCAACGGTTCGGCCTTGAGACAGAGGATAAGGAACCGGCAGCCATCCTGGAGGATGTGGCTAGGCAGCGTTCCTGCCTGATGAAGGGCGGGGAGCTGGATATTGCCAGGGCGGCCGCCATGGTGCTGGATGATTTCAGGGCAGGAAAACTGGGACGCGTCACCCTGGAGCGGCCCGAAGACTATAAGGATAAAGAGTGACCGGATAGGACGGGACACGGAAAGGCAGACAGTGGCGGCAAGAGTATTAAAGGGTGAAAGACTGGAAAAGGAACTGGCCCGTCTGGAGGCCATGACTGAATATGAAAAAGAGTATGGAAGCAGCGCCTTCATATGCGGTATTGACGAGGCGGGAAGAGGTCCCCTGGCAGGCCCTGTGGCGGCAGGCGCGGTGATCCTTCCAAAGGACTGCCGGATCCTCTATCTCAACGATTCCAAGAAGCTTTCAGAAAAGCGCAGGGAGGAACTGTTTGAGGAGATTAAGGAAAAGGCGGTGGCATGGTCCGTGGGCATTGCGACCCCTGCCAGGATTGACGAAATCAACATCCTCCAGGCCACCTACGAGGCCATGAGGGAGGCGGTGGGCCAGCTTACCGTGAAACCGGATGTGCTGCTCAACGATGCCGTCACCATACCGGACCTTGATATCTTACAGGTACCCATCATTAAGGGCGATGCAAAAAGCCTGTCCATTGCGGCGGCCAGCATCCTGGCCAAGGTCACAAGGGACCACATGATGGCGGGGTACGAGGAAATGTTCCCCGGCTACGGGTTTGCAAAGCACAAGGGCTACGGGACGGCAGCCCATATTGCGGCCATCAGGGAACTGGGACCATGCCCCATCCACAGGAGGACGTTCATCCGGAATTTTGTGGGGCAGACATATGAATAAACGGGAGACAGGCAGCTGCTATGAAGAACTGGCAGCTGTTTGTTTACAGAAAAAAGGTTACCGCATCATTGAAAGGAATTACCGCTGCAGGCAGGGGGAAGTGGACCTGGTCTGCCGTCACGGAAGGTACCTGGTGTTCGTGGAAGTCAAGTACCGTTCCAGCGGACGCATGGGCGGGCCGCTGGAGGCGGTGAACCGGGTCAAACAGGAACGCATCCGTGCCGCAGCGGTTTACTATATGTTCAGCCACAACATCCCGGAGGACTGTCCCTGCCGTTTTGATGTGGTGGGAATCCTGGGGAATCAGGTGGAACTGATCCAGGATGCGTTTTAGCAAAGCCTGTCCGGCGGGCAGGGATATAAGGAATCAGGAGGGAATGCCATGTCAATTAACTGGATATATAAGGACGACAGGAAGGTTTTCAGCAACGTGGAGCGCGGCGGTGTGCCATACCTTTCTTTTAAGGCGCTGGAGGACACGGGGATGGTGGTAAACGGCTTCTCCACCCGTCTGGGCGGGGCCAGTAAAGGCCGGTTCGCCACCATGAACTTTTCCTACAGCAGGAAGGATGACCCGGCGGATGTGCTGGAGAATTTCACGCGGATGGCGGATGCGCTGGGGGTGGAGCGTGACCGCATGGTGGTTTCCTACCAGACCCATACCACCAATGTGCGCAGGGTCACCCGGGAAGATGAGGGGAAAGGCGTCATCCGTGAGCGGGATTATAAGGATGTGGACGGCCTGATTACCGATGTGCCAGGGATTACCCTGGTAACCTTTTACGCGGACTGCGTGCCCCTGTACCTGGTGGATCAGGCCCATCGTGCAATCGGACTCAGCCATTCCGGCTGGAGGGGGACTGTTAAGCGCATGGGCCAGGTGACCATGGACGCCATGAAGGAGGCCTTTGGGACACGGCCTGAGGATCTGACGGTCTGCATCGGCCCCAGCATCTGCAGGGACTGCTTTGAGGTAGGGGAAGAGGTGGCAGAGGCGTTTGCAGAAGCCTTTGACGCCAGATACAGGGATGAATTATACAGCGCCAATGGAAAACCGGGCAAATACCAGCTGGATCTGTGGAAGGCCAATGAAATCATATTCCGTGAGGCCGGCGTGCCAAAAGAGCAGATACATACCACGAATATCTGCACCATGTGCAACAGTGATTACCTGTTTTCCCACCGCAGGGTGGGGGAGGAGCGGGGGAACCTGGCAGCCTTTTTAAGTATCAGGTAACTGCCGTGAGTCCATTGTGGGGAAGGATGGGAATCTGTAGTCCTCTCTTCCCTGGAAGGAAATCAGCTGGCTGGGTCATGGACATACCATTCCCTGCGGCGCGGTGCCGGGATATGAGGCGGTCCTGCTGTTGGATCCGGCCCAGTGCCGGGTCCGCCCAGGCCCTGCTTTTAGCGGCTTTATGGGAGAACCGGTCAACCTGCTGTGGATGATGCTGCTTACGGGGGACGAATATAGAATGGCAAAGGAAGGCGGCGGGGAAAGCCTCCTGGAGAGAAAGGGGGATGACCCGGCTTCATGGAACCTGGTGTAGCCTGGCTTTTGTAAAGTATGAAATACATAAAAAGATGCACGGCCCATTCCATGACAGGTTGGGCCGTGCATCCTTTTATCCCTGCAGCCAGGGCTGCTATCTGTTTGTAATGATACCAGGATCTGTTTGAAAATTCATTCCCGGTCCAGTCACACCGGTCTATGATTATACCAGTTTCTGGAAATACTCATATCCGCCATTCTGGTATTTCTGTACCAGCTTCTGAATCTTTTCTGTGGGGGAGAGGGAGGCGCTGATGGAACGGTCATGGTTCAGTGCATTGATGATGGCCGCAATGTACTTGCTCATATCTGCTTCCAGATACCAGTCCCTCTTTAACAGGTCGGGCGTGCGGTAATTCAGGTTGGTGGTGATGACATAATCCAGATAACCCTGGGTATGGAATTCATCGAACTTCTCAAGGCCGTTGGTGAAGAGTCCGAAGGTGCAGCATACGATGACCTTCTCCGCCTTGCGCTCCTTTAACTCCTTACAGGTATCCAGCATGCTCTCGCCGGAAGATATCATGTCGTCAATGATCAGCACGGTTTTTCCTTCCACGGAAGAACCAAGGAATTCGTGGGCAACAATGGGGTTGCGTCCTCCGATTACCTGGGAGTAGTCCCTGCGTTTGTAGAACATGCCCATGTCAACGCCCAGGTTGTTGGCCAGGTAGACCGCCCGGTTCATGGCGCCCTCGTCCGGGCTGATGATCATCAGGTGTTCCTTGTCAATCTGGATGCTGGAGTCATGGGTGAAGAGGCTTTTGACAAACTGGTAGGTTGGCATGAAGTTGTCAAAGCCGATTAACGGGATTGCATTCTGTACGCGCGGGTCATGGGCATCGAAGGTAATGATGTTCTCCACGCCCATGGCCGCCACTTCCTCAAGACCCATGGCACAGTCCAGGGATTCGCGTTTGCTGCGCTTGTGCTGGCGGCTTTCATATAAGAAAGGCATGATTACATTCACCCTGTGGGCGTTTGTGCAGGCGCCGATGATGCGCTTTAAATCCTGGAAATGGTCATCTGGCGACATGTGGTTGGTATAGCCGCTTACGGTATAGGGGATGCTGTAGTTCATTACATCCACCATGACGAAGACATCTGCGCCCCGGACGGATTCTCCGATAACAGCCTTGCCTTCCCCGGTACCGAATCTGGGGCAGCTGCATTTTAACAGGTAAGAATCCACGTCATAACCGCGGTAGTGAAGGTCCTCCTTGCGGCGCATAAGCTCTTCCATGTCATTGCGTCTGAACTGTACCACGTGGTCGTTTACCTTGGATGCCAGGTCCTGGCAGCTTTCCAGGGCAGCGATTTTCAGGGGCGCAACCGGAAGGGAATCTTTAAATACGAAATTGTTAGCCATGATAGCTGTACTCCTTTGTCAAATAAGTAAATAATTACCAATTTTCATATGTCTGCATATTATCACATATGATTTATACCATTTTTTATTTGACCGGGTCAAGGGGTTGCAGATATTTCCTCAAAAAAAACAAAACATTTTCCTAAAAAGAACTTGTCATTTACAAAAAAGGGCAATATTGTTATTATATAAGTTAAAAGACTTTACAAGTAAGGACACGTATAGTAAAATCAAGCGGATGCAATTTTATCTGAAGGGTATGGTACGCAATGGAATCAGGCAGGAAGCCGGGCAGGACCAGCTGCGAGTGCTGCGGCAATTATGTATATGATGAGGATAATGATTACTATATCTGCGAAGTGAATCTGGACGAGGACGAGATGGGCCGTTTTTTAAGTGACACCATGTATGCCTGTCCTTATTACCAGTCTGATGATGAGTACAGGATTGTAAGGAAACAGATATAGGATGCTTTGAAAGAGAGGAAATGACATGAGTAAACCAGTGGTAGCGATTGTGGGCAGGCCCAATGTGGGAAAGTCCACGCTGTTCAATGTGATAGCAGGAGATACCATTTCGATTGTAAAGGATACGCCGGGGGTGACCAGGGACAGGATTTATGCGGACTGTACCTGGCTGGATATGAATTTCACACTGATTGACACGGGCGGGATTGAGCCGGATACAAAGGATATCATCCTTTCCCAGATGCGGGAACAGGCCGAGATTGCCATCTCCACTGCAGATGTAATCATCTTCATCGTGGATGTGCGCCAGGGCCTGGTGGATTCGGACGCCAAGGTGGCCGACATGCTGCGCAAATCCCGCAAGCCGGTGGTGCTGGCGGTAAACAAGGTGGACAGCATAGCCAAGTTCGGCAATGACGTATATGAGTTCTACAACCTGGGTATCGGCGAACCGGTTCCCGTATCAGCTGCGTCCAGGCTGGGAATCGGCGACCTTCTGGATGAGGTGGTGAAGCATTTTGACGGGGAGAAGATAGAGGAGGAAGAGGACGACCGCCCAAGGATTGCGGTTGTGGGCAAGCCCAATGTGGGAAAATCCTCCATCATCAATAAGCTGCTTGGGGAGAACCGGGTCATTGTAAGCGACATCGCGGGCACCACAAGGGACGCGGTGGACACGGAGATTGTGTACAACGGCACGCCGTATGTGTTCATCGACACGGCTGGCCTGCGCCGCAAGAGCAGGATTAAGGAAGAACTGGAACGCTACAGCATCATCCGCACCGTGACGGCGGTGGAGCGTGCGGACATCGTGGTGGTTGTCATTGACGCCGTCGAGGGCGTGACGGAACAGGATGCCAAGATTGCAGGTATTGCCCATGAGCGCGGCAAGGGTGTCATTGTGGCCGTGAACAAGTGGGATGCCATTGAGAAGACGGATAAGACTATTTATGAGTATACCAATAAGATAAAAGAAACCCTTTCCTTCATGTCCTACGCAGAGTATATCTTTATTTCCGCGGCAACGGGACAGCGTCTTCCAAAACTGTTCGAAATGATTGACGCGGTGCGGCAGAACCAGAACCTGCGCGTTGCCACGGGCGTGCTGAATGAAATCATGACAGAGGCAGTGGCCATGCAGCAGCCGCCGTCTGACAAGGGAAAGAGGCTTAAGATTTACTATATGACCCAGGTTGCAGTGAAACCGCCCACATTTGTAGTCTTTGTAAATGATAAGGAACTGATGCATTTCTCTTATACCAGGTATCTGGAAAACCAGATCCGCAATTCGTTCGGGTTTAAGGGCACGTCCTTAAAATTCCTTATCCGCGAGCGTAAGTCAAAGGATCAATAAGCACAGCAAGGGGGATAATGGAATGGAACGGATCATATGTTTAGTCATGGGATATGTGTTTGGGCTTTTTCAGACGGGTTATATATATGGCAAGGTCAAGGGGATTGATATCCGCCAGCATGGAAGCGGCAATTCGGGAAGTACCAATGCCCTGAGGGTCATGGGGGTAAGGGCTGGCGCCCTTGTGTTTCTGGGGGATTTCCTGAAAACCGTGATTCCCTGTTTCCTGGTGCGCATCCTGTTCGCATCCCGGCCGGAATATGTCTATGTCCTGATCCTCTATGCCGGATTCGGTGTAATCCTGGGGCATAATTTTCCGTTTTATCTGAATTTCAAGGGTGGAAAGGGCATTGCCGCAACAGCGGGAATCATGTTTTCCCTGGATTGGAGGCTGACGGCGCTGTGTCTGGCTGCATTCATCCTGATTGTGGCTGTCACCAGATATGTGTCGTTGGGATCCCTTGTGGTTTCCACCATTTTCCTTATCTGGAATATCATGATGGGACAGATGGGCGCCTATGGTCTGTCCCAGACATCAAGACTAGAATTTTACGGGGTTTCTGCGGTGATATCCATCATGGCCTTCTGGAGGCACAGGGCCAATATTGTAAGGCTGGTGCAGGGCAGGGAGAATAAGATAGGCGCGAAAAAGCAATAAAATATCAAAATGGACGGTGAAGTTATGGCATCAATCGGTGTAATTGGATCAGGTACATGGGGGACGGCGCTGGCAGTGCTGCTTCATGGCAATGGACATCAGGTGGTAATCTGGTCGGCAATACCAGAGGAAATAAAGGAACTGAAGGCAACCCATGCCCACAGGAACCTGCCGGAGGTGGAGATTCCGGAGGCAATCGGTTTTACGGATGATCTTGAGGAAGCCATGGAGGATAAGGACCTGCTGGTCCTGGCAGTGCCTTCTGTATTTGTCAGGAGCACGGCCAAAAGGATGAAGGCATATCTCCGGCCGGGCCAGGTCATTGCCAATGTGGCCAAGGGAATCGAGGAGCACACCCTTATGACCCTGTCACAGATCATAGAACAGGAACTGCCCGAGGCAGAGGTGGCGGTCCTGTCCGGCCCAAGCCATGCGGAGGAGGTAAGCCGGGGACTGCCCACCACCTGTGTGGCGGGCGCGCATAAGAAGCATGTGGCGGAATTGGTACAGGGGATTTTCATGAGCCAGGTGTTCCGGGTGTACACGAGTCCGGATATCCTGGGGATTGAGCTGGGCAGCGCCTTAAAGAACGTGATTGCCCTGGCAGCCGGTATGGCTGACGGGCTGGGATACGGTGATAATACAAAGGCGGCCCTGATTACCAGGGGGATTGCGGAGATATCCAGGCTGGGAATCGATATGGGAGGCCGGCTGGAAACCTTTGCAGGGCTTACGGGAATCGGTGATCTGATTGTCACCTGTGCCAGCATGCACAGCCGCAACCGACGGGCAGGCATACTGATTGGCAGGGGATACACCATGGAGGAAGCCATGGCGGAGGTGAAGATGGTGGTGGAAGGCGTCTACTCAGCCAAGGCAGCCCTTGCCCTGGCTGAGAAGTATAACGTATCCATGCCCATTGTCGAACAGGTCAATGCCATACTCTTCGGCGGCATGCCGGCCAGGGAAGCCGTGTCGGAGCTGATGCTCAGGGACAAACGGATTGAGAATTCCGGCCTGGAATGGGAAGCGGAATGACAAATGCCATGAAAATTAAGGGAGGGAACGTCTGGATTGGCGCCCCTCCCTTAAAAAATGGGGGCTTTTGCGGTAATAAGATGAATTTGGGCACAAATTTTCGGTCATTCACGAAAAATAACCTATAATTTTTATGAAAAGGTTGACAATCCTTCTGCAACTACCTATAATATAGAAAGCTTTATAAAGAAAGTCCGCGGTTATTCAGACGCGGAAGGGTAAGGAAAAGCAAGAGGAGGAAAAATTATGAAAAAGAGATTATTTAGTCTTGGTCTGGCAGTAGCCATGGCTGCTTCTTTAACGGCATGCGGCGGTTCCAACACAGCAGAGACAACCAAGGCAGCAGAGACTGCCGCGGCATCTAAGGATGCGGCTGGTGAAAGCAGTGAGACAGAAGCAGCGTCAGGCGGCGTGATTAAGATTGGCGGTATCGGACCCACCACCGGCGGCGCAGCTGTATATGGTCTGGCCGTACAGCACGGGGCACAGCTGGCGGTTGATGAGATTAACGCGGCAGGCGGTATCAATGGCTGCACGGTTGAATTTAATTTCCAGGATGACGAGCATGACCCGGAGAAGTCCGTAAGTGCTTATAATACATTAAAGGACTGGGGAATGCAGGCGCTGATGGGCACCGTGACTTCCGGCCCATGTATCGCGGTTGCCGATAAGACGGCTGCTGACAACATGTTCCAGATTACCCCATCCGGTTCCGCCGTGGAGTGTGCGGCGAATCCTAACGTGTTCCGTATCTGCTTCTCCGATCCGGACCAGGGCGCTGCTTCCGCTAAGTACATAGGCGAGAACAAGCTGGCATCCAAGATTGCCGTTATCTATGACAGCTCCGATATCTATTCCAGCGGCATTTATGAGAAGTTTGCAGAAGAGGCTGCTGCCCAGGGTCTTGAGATTGTTGCGGCTGAGGCGTTCACGGCTGACAGCAACAAGGATTTCTCCACCCAGCTGCAGAAGGCTAAGGATGCAGGCGCAGAGCTGGTATTCCTGCCAATCTATTACACAGAGGCGTCCCTGATCTTACAGCAGGCTGACAAGGCCGGTTTTGAGACACAGTTCTTCGGATGTGACGGTATGGATGGTATCCTTCAGGTTGAGAATTTTGACACCAGCCTGGCAGAGGGCCTGATGCTGCTCACACCATTTGCAGCAGATGCAACAGATGACCTGACGGTTAACTTTGTAAAGAGCTACAAGGATGCATACAACGAAGTTCCTGTACAGTTCGCAGCAGATGCATACGATGCAATCTATGCCCTGAAGGCAGCCATGGAAGATGCCAATGTGACCGCTGACATGGATGCAAGCGCTATCTGTGACGCCCTGAAGGCTTCCATGCTGAACATCAAGTTAGACGGACTGACCGGCGAAGGCATGACATGGACCGAGGACGGTGAGCCGCACAAGGCGCCAAAGGCCGTTAAGGTAGTGGACGGAGCATACGCAGCCATGTAAGCATTTCCCATCCACGGGAAAGTGGACGGGCTATCACAACACAAAACCCAACAGAGGGTTGTCACTATGACAACCCTCTTGTTTATAGTAAGGTTTCATGATATCATAAGTTACAGGATTACGCTGCTTCACAGCGGTAAATCAAAAAAGACTTCAGACAAAGAGGTGCAGGTATGGGCTTTATTAACTATTTAATCAACGGCATAAGCCTGGGCAGTGTATATGCCATCATAGCTCTTGGATATACAATGGTTTACGGCATTGCCAAAATGCTGAACTTCGCTCACGGCGATGTTATTATGATTGGCAGCTACGTGGTATTTGTCACGGTCAGCACCATGGGGTTCCCGCCATTGGTGGGTATTCTTGTGGCGGTCCTGGCATGCACGCTGCTGGGTATGACCATTGAGCGGATTGCGTATAAGCCTTTGCGCGGCGCTTCACCTCTTGCCGTACTGATTACGGCCATCGGTGTCAGCTATCTGCTGCAGAATGTGGCCCTGCTCATATTCGGCGCGGATACGAAGTCATTTACGTCCGTTGTCACCATTCCTGCCATCAAGCTGGCAGACGGACAGATGACCATTACAGGTGAGACCATTGTGACCATCCTTACCTGTATCATCATCATGCTCGGCTTAACCACATTCATCAATAAGTCCAAAGCAGGCCAGGCCATGCTTGCTGTTTCTGAGGACAGGGGCGCGGCAACCCTGATGGGGATTAATGTAAACGGCACCATTGCCCTTACCTTTGCGATTGGCTCAGCACTGGCCGCCATTGCAGGTGTGCTCCTGTGCTCTGCTTACCCCTCCCTTACCCCGTATACAGGCTCCATGCCGGGTATCAAAGCCTTTGTTGCGGCCGTGTTCGGCGGCATCGGCTCCATCCCGGGAGCGTTTATCGGCGGAATCCTTTTGGGCGTGATTGAAATCCTTTCAAAAGCATACATATCCTCACAGATGTCCGATGCCATCGTATTCTCTGTGCTGATCATCGTACTGCTTGTCAAGCCCACCGGTATTCTGGGCAAGAAGATTAATGAGAAAGTGTAGGTGCCGGTATGAAGAGTAATGCAAAACGTAAGACATTCATCAATAATATGATTACATATGGGATTGTAATTGCAGCCTATATCATCATGCAGGTCCTGGTTGGCACCGGCCATGTATCCAGTCTGTTAAAGGGGCTTTTGGTTCCTTTCTGTATCTATGTGATCATGGCGGTTTCCCTGAACCTGACCGTGGGGATCCTGGGTGAACTGAGCCTGGGACATGCAGGCTTCATGTGCGTGGGCGCATTTGCAGGCGCCCTGTTCTCTAAATGCATGAAGGGTTCCATCAATCCCACCCTGAGCCTGGTGATTGCCATTGTAATCGGCGCAGCGGCGGCGGCTGTGTTCGGTATGCTGATTGGAATCCCGGTCCTCCGCCTGAGGGGGGATTATCTTGCAATCGTGACCCTGGCCTTTGGCGAGATCATTAAGAATCTGGTCAATGCCATTTACCTGGGGCGGGATGCCTCCGGTTTCCACATATCCTTTAAGGATTCCATGTCCCTGAAGCTGGAAGAGGGCGGGGAAATCCTCATTAAGGGTGCCCAGGGAATCACGGGCACGCCCCAGGCAGCCACCTTTACCATAGGCGTCATCCTGGTGCTCATTACCCTGTTCATTGTGATGAACCTGGTTAATTCACGTACAGGACGCGCCATCATGGCTATCCGTGACAACCGTATCGCAGCAGAGTCCATTGGCATCAATATCACGAAGTACAAGCTGCTGGCATTTTCCATCTCAGCAGGACTTGCGGGTGTTGCAGGCGTGCTGTATGCCCATAACCTGACCACCCTTACCGCGCAGCCCAAGAACTTTGGATACAACATGTCCATCATGATCCTTGTGTATGTGGTCCTGGGGGGCATCGGAAGCATCCGTGGTTCAGTCATAGCAACGGTCATCCTGTACCTCCTTCCGGAAATGCTCCGGGGACTCAGCAATTACCGTATGCTTATGTACGCAATCGTACTGATCCTGGCCATGCTTTTCAACTCCGCACCGCAGTTCGTGACGATGCGTGAACGCATCATGGACAGGTTTGGCAGGAAAGATAAGAAACCGGCAAAGGAGGCAGCGTAAGATGGCATTACTTGAAGTTAAGAATTTAAGCATTTCCTTTGGCGGCCTCAAGGCGGTTGATAATTTCCAGATAAGCATAGATAAGGGACAGCTCTATGGGTTGATTGGACCCAATGGCGCCGGGAAGACAACGGTATTCAACCTGTTGACCGGTGTTTATAAACCGGATGCCGGCAGCATCGAGTTAAACGGCATCAATGTAACGGGAAGGAAGACAACGGAGATTAACCAGTCCGGCATTGCCAGGACATTCCAGAACATCCGCCTGTTTAAGGACCTGTCCGTGCTGGACAATGTAAAGGCAGGACTGCACAATCAGTACAGATATTCCACGGCAGCAGGTATTTTCCGGCTTCCGCAGTACTATAAGACGGAGAAGCAGATGGATGAGAAGGCCATGGAGCTTTTAAAAGTATTCGGTCTGGATGAAGAGTGCGATTACAAGGCATCCAACCTTCCCTACGGCAAGCAGAGAAAGCTGGAGATTGCCAGGGCCCTTGCCACAAAACCAAAGCTTCTGCTTTTAGATGAACCGGCAGCGGGCATGAATCCCAATGAGACAGCGGAGCTTATGGACACCATCCGCTTTGTACGCGATAATTTTGATATGACAATCCTTCTTATTGAACATGACATGAAGCTGGTAAGCGGCATCTGTGAGGAACTGACCGTGCTGAACTTCGGCCAGGTACTGTGCCAGGGACCTACCAGCACCGTGCTTCACAATCCGGAAGTTGTCAAAGCATATCTTGGTGAATAGGAGGAGAGGATAGTATGGCTATGCTTGAAGTCAGGGACCTGGAAGTCTATTACGGCGTGATCCAGGCCATAAAAGGAATCTCCTTTGATGTGGACCAGGGAGAAATCGTGGCGCTGATCGGGGCCAACGGGGCAGGTAAGACAACAACCCTGCATACCATTACCGGGCTGATTAATGCAAAATCCGGTAAGATTGTTTATGAAGGTACGGATATAACCAAGGTTCCCGGATATAAGCTGGTGGGCATGGGAATCGCCCATGTGCCAGAGGGAAGACGTGTGTTCGCAACCCTCACCGTGCTTCAGAACCTGAAGATGGGAGCTTACACCAGGAAGGATAAGGAAGAGATGGAAGCAACCCTTAAGATGGTGTACAGCCGCTTCCCGCGCCTGGAGGAGCGTAAGAACCAGCCCGCAGGAACCCTGTCCGGCGGCGAGCAGCAGATGCTTGCCATGGGAAGGGCGCTTATGAGCCATCCCAGGATGATTGTCATGGATGAGCCTTCCATGGGCCTTTCCCCTATCTATGTGAATGAGATATTTGATATCATCCAGAAGATTAACGGGGACGGCACCACCGTGCTCCTGGTGGAGCAGAATGCCAAGAAGGCCCTGTCCATTGCGGATAAGGCGTATGTGCTTGAGACAGGGAACATTGCGCTCAGCGGCGATGCAAAAGAACTGATGAATAACGACCAGGTGAAGAAGGCATACCTGAGCGAATAAAGGATATAAAAAATGAATGAAAGGGAGCGGGATTGATACAGGATCCTGCTCCTTTCCATATTCTGAAATCCACTCTTGAAATCCCTGCATGATTGTGCTATATATAATTTACGGCCGGAATAAATATTTGAAAGGAGTGAGGCGATGCTTGACAGACAGGACTTGGAAATGATCCGTCTTGTTATGAAGGAAGAGATAACTGCATCAGAGATGCGCATGGAGGACCGGATGGATGCGCGGTTCGAGGAGCAGGAGAAGCGGATAGACGCGCGGTTTGCAGAACAGGAGAAGCGGATAGACGCCCGTTTTGAAGAACAGGAGAAACGGAACGATGCCCGTTTCGAAGAACAGGATGAGTGCTTTGGAAAACGGATGGAGATGCGGTTTGCCGAAGAACGTGAATGGCTGGAGAAGCATTTGGACAAGCGTTTTGCTGCGTCCGAGAACCTGATACTGGGCGAACTGGACCGTATCCATATTAAGCTTCAGGATCAGCTGGATGACATGAAGCAGAGACTGGACGAGATGACCGAGTATTACAGGATTAAGAAACTGGATGATATTAACGGGGCTCTTTTACTTCAGATGATACAGGAAGTGGAGCGCAGAGTGGAGGCCCTGGAAAAGAAATCAGCATAGCCAGCCCGGGAGTCAAACTTTGGCTGGCTTATATACCTATCTGTTTATCGGATTGATTCAATGGATTTGATGCCGTCTGCGGCAATTCTGGATTATATATCCCATATTCTCACTGGTAATTCAATAAAAAAACATCCGCAATTCTTTATCATACCCATAATTCCCTGTGCATATATTATAAAAGCATAGCAAGGGGGTATATTTATGGACAATTTTAATGTATACAAGGATATTCAAGCGAGAACAGGCGGAGAGATATACATAGGCGTGGTAGGTCCGGTGCGCACAGGTAAATCAACGTTCATCAAGCGGTTCATGGAGCTTTTGGTGCTTCCTGCAATGGAGGATGATAACCTGCGCAATTTAAGCCGTGATGAACTGCCCCAGAGTGCTGCCGGAAAGACCATAATGACAACAGAACCCAAGTTCATCCCCAAGGAAGCAGCCAAGATTAATCTGGCCGATGGGATTGAAGCCAAGGTAAGGCTGATTGACTGTGTGGGCTTCATGGTGGACGGGGCCGCAGGCCATGTGGAAAACGGCGAGGAACGCCTGGTGAAGACACCCTGGTTTGATTACGACATCCCTTTTACCCAGGCCGCGGAACTGGGAACCAGGAAGGTCATCAATGACCACTCCACCATAGGAATCGTGGTGACCACGGATGGCAGCATAGGGGAAATAAAACGTCCCGGATACATAGCGGCTGAGAAACAGACGGTTGATGAACTGAAAAAGCTTGGGAAACCATTCGTGGTCCTGCTCAATTCCATGAAGCCCTACTCCGATGAGACAGCCAAGCTGGCCAAGGAAATGTCGGAAGGATACGGTGTATCCGTGCTTCCGGTCAACTGCGAACAGCTGAAAAAGGATGATGTTTTCCATATCCTGGAGCGGGTATTGAAGGAATTCCCGGTCACGGAGATGGACTTCCATATTCCTAAGTGGCTGGAAATCCTTCCTGCCACCCACTGGCTGAAGGCACAGGTCATCCAGGCTGCCAGGGGGGTCATCCAGAAGGTCAGCCATATGAAGGATGTGGCCGGTGAACTGTCTGGACAGAACACGGACACCATACGCTCCATGAATGTAAAGAACATGCAGATGGCGGACGGACGGGTGGCCGTGCAGGTGGATATGGATGACAGCTATTATTACCAGATCCTCAGTGACTATGTGGGACTTCCCATTGAGGGGGAATACCAGCTGATGCAGACCTTAAGCAGCCTGGCCAATATGCAGAAGGAATACGAAAAGGTCCAGAACGCCCTGACCCAGGTACGTCTTAAGGGTTATGGGGTAGTGACGCCGGAACGCTCTGAGATTGTCCTGGATGAACCCCAGGTCATCAAGCATGGCAACAAGTATGGTGTGAAGATGAAGGCGGAAGCCCCCTCCATCAACCTGATTAAGGCCCATATAGAGACAGAGATTGCGCCAATCGTGGGCAGTGAACAGCAGGCCCAGGACCTGATTGCCTACATTAAGGAAAATGCCAGGGACAGCGATGACGGAATCTGGAACACCAACATTTTCGGTAAATCCATTGAGCAGATTGTGGAGGATGGGATTCAGGCAAAGGTCTCACAGATGACGGAAGACTGCCAGCTTAAGCTTCAGGATACCCTGCAGAAAATCATCAATGACAGCAACGGCGGGATGATATGCATCATTATCTGAAATCAACAGTTACCCGTCGGTGTGTTGAAAGCATGACAGGTTTCAGGAAATTGTGTAAATATAGCGATACTATTTGCATTCATACCGAGAACATGGTATACTGTAACCAGAATTGACAGAATATTTATGCGGCGGGACTATATTATACGCAGAGGGGAGAATGCAGATGAGACTAACATTTATCGGGGCGGATCATGAGGTGACTGGAAGCTGTCATTTTCTGGAAGTAGGGGAAACAAAGGTATTAATCGACTGTGGCATGGAACAGGGAAACAATGTCTATCAGAACGCGGAACTTCCTGTAAGCTACCGTGAAATCGACTATGTATTCCTGACCCATGCCCATATCGACCATGCGGGCATGCTGCCCTGGATTTATGCAAGGGGGTTCCGGGGCCGGGTGATAGCCACCTATGCAACCGTTGACCTGTGCAATATCATGCTGAAGGACAGCGCCCACATACAGGAGATGGAGGCCGAGTGGAAGAACCGAAAGGCGCGCCGCGCAGGCCGCACCGAGGTGGAGGCCCTTTATACCATGGAGGATGCCGAAGATGTGCTGAAGCATTTTGAAGGGGTGGCTTACGGGCAGGAATTCAAACTTAATGATAACCTGACCCTGCGTTTTACGGATGTGGGGCATCTGCTGGGATCTGCATCCATAGAGATATGGGCTTGCGAGGGAAGCCATACTAAAAAGATTGTATTCTCCGGGGACATCGGCAATAAGAATAAGCCCCTCATAAGGGATCCGCAGTATATTGACGAGGCGGATTATGTGGTGATGGAATCCACCTATGGCAACCGCTACCACAAAAAAGGCGTGAACCATGTGGAGAGCCTGGCCCGCATCATCCAGGAGACCCTGGACCGCAGCGGCAATGTGGTAATCCCTGCCTTTGCAGTGGGACGTACCCAGGAACTGCTGTATCTGATACGGCATATCAAGGATGAAAAGCTGGTCAAGGGACATGACGGCTTTGACGTCTATGTGGACAGCCCGCTGGCAGTGGAAGCCACCCATGTGTTTAAGGAAAACATGCTGGAATGTTATGACGATGAGACAAAGACGCTGGTGGAAAAGGGGATTAACCCCATTGACTTCCCTGGGCTTAAGCTTTCCATTACCAGTGAGGAATCGAAAAACATCAACTTCGATATGACGCCCAAGGTAATCATATCCGCGGCCGGTATGTGCGATGCGGGCCGTATCAGGCATCATCTGAAGCATAATCTCTGGAGGCCGGAATGCTCCATTGTCTTTGCCGGATACCAGGCAGAGGGGACCTTGGGGCGCCTGATTCAGGACGGTGCACAGACCGTGAAGATCTTTGGCGAGGAGATTGATGTAAGGGCCCATATTGAGAATATTGAAGGAATCAGCGGGCATGCTGACAGGGATGGCCTGCTTACATGGATATCCTCCTTTGAGAAACGGCCGGATTATGTGTTTGTGGTCCATGGCGATGAGGAGTCCTGCACCGCATTTGCGGATATGCTGGATACCCAGCTGAAACTGAAAGCCAGGGCGCCTTTTTCCGGTTCACAGTTTGACTTAATCAGGGGATGCTGGATTAAGGAAGCTGAGCCTGTACTGATTGAGAAAGAGACGGAAGCCAGACGCAGGGCAACGGGTGTCTATACACGTCTTGTGGATGCGGGGAAGCTTCTTATGGATGTGATTAACCGTAACCAGGGAGGGGCCAATAAGGATTTAACACATTTTACAGAACAGATACTGGCCCTCTGCGATAAATGGGCCAGATAAGGACAGTGAGGACAGGAGACAGTAATACATGAGTAAAGTACAGATTTATACGGATGGTTCAGCCAGAGGGAACCCTGACGGCCCGGGAGGCTATGGGGTAGTGCTGCGTTTCACGGACAATAAGGGACAGCTGCATGAGAAGACCCTGTCTGGCGGATACGTGCGCACGACCAACAACAGGATGGAGCTGATGGCTGCCATCATGGGACTGGAGACGCTGAACCGGCCGTGCCAGGTAGAGTTGTATTCCGATTCCAAGTACCTGACAGATGCATTTAACCAGAGATGGATTGACAGCTGGATTGCAAAGGGATGGAACCGCGGAAAAAGCGGTCCTGTCAAGAATATTGACCTGTGGAAACGGCTTCTGAAAGCCAAGGAGCCTCATCAGGTCACCTTTATCTGGGTAAAAGGACATGCAGGCCATCCGCAGAACGAGCGCTGCGACCAGCTGGCAACTTCGGCGGCTGACGGTGATGACCTGATGGTTGATGAGGGACTGGAAAGCTGATTTCTTACGTATCTCTTACAATCTATTACTCCTTTCATCTGCATATTCCCTTTCCTGTTTTTTTGTGATAATGTAGTGACAAGAACACAGCAGGGAAGTGTGACGATGAAGGATAAACGAATATGGATTGTAATTATCTGCATCCTGGTGATAGGGACCGGGGTCACCCATTATACCAAGTACTACGTAAAAAGCCAGGCAACAGCCATGGATACAGCAGCAACAACGGCTGGCGAGATGCCTGCAGGAGCACCTTCCCCTGCATCTGCATCTGAAGTGAAGGAAGAGGAACAGAAGGCAGGGAAAGCCGCAGAGGTTTCCGCCCCCATGGACAGGAGCCTCAGTGCTTCCCCGGCAGCAGGAGCCGGGCCAGGCGCCGCATATGCTTCCTCCCCTATGGAAGACAGGGCAGAAGCCCAAGCCGCGGCAGAGGAGACTGATGCATCGGATGAGGACGGTGTCCAGGCGGTCCAGATATATTCGGAAGATGAAGTGCCTGTGGAACAGATGCCCATATCACCGCTGACAGGTGCAAAAGAGACTGAATCAAAGATGCTCCTCACCATAGATTACAGGCAGCGCCTGATGGACCTGGATTCGCAGATACAGAAGATGCGCGAGCAGGAGACGGATTCCAATGTCTATTCCATCAAAACCTCAGCTGAAACCGAACTTAAGATGTGGGAAGGGGAACTGAATTCCATTTATAATGCACTCCTTGAGCTTCTGCCCCAGGAAGATGCGGCCAGGCTGGCTGCAGAACAGCAGGAGTGGCTGAAGACCAGGGAGACAAAGGCTGCAGAGAACACAGGTAAAAGCGGCGGTTCGGTGGAACGGATTGGATATGCGGCAACCCTGGCAAGCCTTACCAGGGACAGGGCGTATGAGCTGGCTGGCAGATATGAGCAGGCCAACGGCCTTCCTGCCCCGGTGGAAGAGGAAACCACGGATGCCGTATCCGGGCAGTAGGCGCTCACCCCGGTTATCTGATATGCCTGGCAGGGAAAGGGAATGCATAAAGTAATGGATAAGCGGGAAAACCAATGGAAAATCCTTGGTTTTCCCGCTTATTTTGTGAAGTGAGTCTTGATAAATATATACCAATATGGTAAAATGACGGTTATGTAATTTATGATGTGATGATATGGAGGAAGATAAAGTGAAAGAACCACAGTACCGCGGCGTGAATGAACTCCGCCGGATGTTCCTTGAATTTTTCGAGAGCAAGGGCCATCTTGCCATGAAGAGTTTTTCCCTTGTTCCGCATAATGATAACAGCCTGCTTTTAATCAATTCCGGTATGGCCCCTTTGAAGCCGTACTTCACCGGACAGGAGATTCCGCCGAGAAAACGCGTGACCACCTGCCAGAAGTGCATCCGTACCGGTGATATTGAGAATATCGGCAAGACTGCCAGACATGGTACTTTTTTTGAGATGCTGGGCAATTTCTCCTTTGGCGATTATTTTAAACATGAGGCAATTGCCTGGACCTGGGAGTTCCTGACGGAAGTGGTCGGCCTGGATGCTGACAGGCTGTATCCCAGCGTATACCTGGAGGATGACGAGGCGTTTGATATCTGGAACAAGGAGATTGGAATCCCGGCTGAACGCATTTTTAAGTTCGGCAAAGAGGACAACTTCTGGGAGCACGGATCCGGTCCATGCGGCCCCTGTTCCGAGGTATACTATGACAGAGGGGAACAGTATGGCTGCGGCAGCCCGGACTGTACGGTGGGCTGTGAGTGTGACCGCTATATAGAAGTGTGGAACAATGTATTTACTCAGTTTGATAATGACGGACATGGCCATTACACGGAGCTGGAGCATAAGAACATTGATACAGGCATGGGGCTGGAGCGTCTGGCCGTGGTGGTCCAGGGCGTGGATTCCCTGTTTACCGTGGACACCAACAAGGCCCTTCTTGACAGGGTTTGTGAACTGTCCCACACCGAATACCAGAAAGACCATGAGACAGATGTCTCCCTGCGTATTGTGGCAGACCATGTCAAGTCCTGTACCTTCATGATATCGGATGGAATCATGCCTTCCAATGAAGGCAGGGGGTATGTGCTCCGCCGTCTGCTGCGCAGGGCTGCCCGTCATGGAAGGAAGCTTGGGATTGAAGGCAGGTTCCTGGCAGAGCTTTCAAGGACAGTGATTGAACTCTGCAAGGATGGATATCCTGAACTGGAAGAAAAGCAGGTCATGATATTCAAGGTCCTGTCTGAGGAAGAGGATAAGTTTAACAAGACCATTGACCAGGGCCTTATGATTTTGGGCGAGATGGAAGAGGAGATGCAGAAGGAGGGCAGCAGGACACTGTCCGGGACCAATGCATTTAAACTGTACGATACCTATGGATTCCCGCTGGACCTGACCAAGGAAATCCTGGAGGAAAAGGGATACGGGGTGGATGAGGACGGCTTTGACGCTGCCATGAAGGAGCAGAAGGAAAAAGCCAGGAAGGCGCGCAAGACAACCAATTACATGGGCGCGGACGTGACCGTTTACCAGTCCATTGACCCTTCCATCACAACGGAATTCGTGGGTTATGATAAGCTCAGCGCGGTTTCAAGGATTACGGTGCTGACCACGGAGGATGAACTGGTCCAGGCTCTTACGGACGGACAGAAGGGAACCGTGATTGTAGGACAGACCCCATTCTATGGCACCATGGGCGGCCAGCAGGGCGATGTGGGTGTGATTGTCAATGAAAACGGTGAATTTAAAGTAGAAGATACCATACATCTCCAGGGCGGCAAGGTGGGCCATGTGGGTATAATGACAAAGGGTATGCTCAAGGTGGATGACAGCGTGACGCTTTCTGTCTGCGGGAAGAACCGCGCCCTTATCTGTAAGAACCACAGCGCCACCCACCTGTTGCAGAAGGCGCTCCGCCTGGTGCTGGGGGACCATGTGGAACAGGCCGGTTCCTATGTGGACGCGGGCAGGCTCCGTTTTGACTTCACCCACTTCTCAGCCATGACGCCTGAGGAAATTAAAAAGGTAGAGGCACTGGTCAACAAGGAGATTCAGGCATCCCTTCCGGTGGTGACTGAAATCATGACCCTGGAGGAGGCCAAGAAGACAGGTGCAATGGCCCTGTTCGGTGAGAAATACGGCGACTCCGTGCGCGTGGTTGAGATGGGGGATTTCTCCACAGAACTCTGCGGCGGCACCCATGTGGCGAATACCAACAATATCGCTTCCTTCAAGATCCTGTCAGAGGCAGGCATTGCCGCCGGTGTAAGGCGTATTGAAGCCCTTACCTCAGAAGGACTTATGAAGTATTATGAGGAAATGGAGGCAGGACTCCATGAGGCAGCCAAGGCAGCCAAGACAACGCCGGCAGCCCTTACCTCAAAGATCCACGCACTGTTAGATGAGATTAAGTCCCTGAATTCTGAGAATGAGAAATTAAAGAGCAGGCTGGCCAATGATTCCCTTGGGGACGTGATGAGCCAGGTGAAGGAAGTAAACGGCGTCAAGGTCCTGGCGTCCAGGGTATCAGGCGTGGATATGAACGGCCTGCGCAGCCTGGGGGACCAGTTAAAGGATAAATTGGGAGACGGCGTTGTGGTCCTTGTCTCCGAACAGGACGGCAAGGTAAACCTGATGGCTACTGCAACGGATGCCGTACAGAAGAAGGGAGCCCATGCAGGCAACCTGATTAAGGCAATCGCCGGTCTTGTGGGCGGCGGCGGAGGCGGCCGTCCGGGCATGGCCCAGGCAGGCGGAAAGAACCCGGCAGGCATTGAGGATGCCCTTAAGAAAGCAGTTGAAGTGGTGGAAGAACAGACGAAATAAGTCTTATCTTTAAAAAAATGCAAAATAACTGCAAGAAATATCATTTTTTTCTTGACGTACGGTATTTTTATGCTATAATCATAGCAGTGCTAAAAATACCCAAACAGTTGTATTATGCACAATTACACAACTGGAGGGAGGTTAGGTGTGAGCGATGTCAAACGTAATTGTTAAAGATAACGAGACCTTAGACAGTGCTTTGCGCAGATTCAAAAGAAACTGTGCGAAGGCTGGCATTCAGCAGGAAATTCGTAAGAGAGAGCATTACGAGAAGCCAAGCGTAAGACGTAAGAAAAAGTCTGAAGCTGCCCGTAAGCGTAAATTCAACTAATTCACAGCATGCACTGCGTGAGTCTGGTTGTCAGAGGTAAGTAAAATCAGCTGGCTGTTATGGAAACATAACAGCCAGCTGTTTTTGCCGTGCGCCCTGCGGCGCACGTTTTTTTAGTTTTTAAGTTCCTGCTTTTCCGGTCCGGGAATCCTTTATCTGCTCCTGTTCACCCAGGCCATATCAGTCCGCTTCCTTAAGGCTGCAGGAAGGCGTTGCCACCAGTGAATAGTTGGTGTGGTAGATAACAAAGCCGGGGGCTGAACCAGCCACCTTTTTAATATTCTTCTTCTGTATATAGTCAATCTCCACCTTATCATTATCCCGTCCCTTGGAATAATAGGCGGCCAGGGCGCCTGCTTCCTCAAACACCCGGTCCGGAAGGTCTGTTTTCCCCTCAGACTTAACAATCACATGGGAACCGGGGATTCCCTTGGCGTGGAACCACCAGTCATTGCCCGTGGCAACCTTGAAGGTCAGTTCCTCATTCTGGTAATTATTCTTGCCCACGTACATATGATATCCATCGGAAGAGATATAATGGAAGGGCCTGCTGGTAATCCTGGGCTTCTTGTCACCGGACCTGCGTTTCTTGATATAACCGTATTCCATCAGTTCCTCTTTAATCTGGACCAGGTCATCCTCCTTAAGGGCGATATCCAGGGCTGAACTAATGGATTCCAGGTGGTCAATCTCAGCCTTTGTCTCCTTTGTCAGGTCGGTTAAGGCTTCATAGGTACGTTTCAGCTTGTTATATTTGTCAAAATGCTTCTTGGCATTATCCTTGGCAGAAAGCTGGGAATCCAGGGGGACCGTGATTTCCTCATTGGTATAGTAATTCAGGCACCGGAGGGACTTCTCGCCGCCTTGAAGTTCATACCCATAAGTATTAAGGAGTTCCCCGTAGATACGGTATTTCTCGCGCTTCTCCGTGTCACCCAGCTGCTTTAGCTGCAGATCGTACTTTTTATAGTTGCGCTCCAGGGCTGTCTGGACAATCCTGCGAAGGTCCGAGGATTTCTGCCTGATCCTGGTCACCGTGTCCCGTGACGCATAATAATTTTCAAGAAGCGCGCTGATGGAGGCCACATGTTCCAAATGGTAATCAGCCCCTTCATAGCAGGTAAGGGGAAATGCGGCATATTCCACAGGTCCATCCACGTCATGGACAATGGCCGGTGAAAAGTTACCGTCCCGCACATCCTCCATCACCAGGCTGAAGGTATGGTACAGATGCACCAGCTCTGCCTCTGAAAGCTGATTGGCCGACTGGTCGGAATCAATGGAGGCCAGGTGGCAGATTTCCTCCGCCATAATGGGGCTGATTCCGGTAAGGCGGTTATACAGCGCCTTCTGCACGGTCATGGGGGCATTCCCCATCAGGCCTGCAAATTCCTCCTGGGAAACCGTAAGGGGATTCTCCTTAGCCACGGTCTGCGGTATGAAATACTCCCTGCCCGGCAGCACCTCGCGGACCGAGCTGACCTGGGCCGATACATGTTTGATGCTGTCGATGATGGTCTTATCCTCTTTACAGAAAATAATATTACTGTGCTTACCCATAATCTCCACAATCAGCTTCTTCCGGCACAGATCCCCCATCTCATCCAGATGTTCCAATTCAAACTCAATAATCCGTTCCAGCCCGGGCTGGCTGATACCCACAATCCGTGCGCTCCCGATATGCTTGCGCAGCAGCATGCAGAAATTCGGGGCAGTCATAGGGCTGGGCTTATTCTTATCCGTAAGATAAATCAGCGGCAGGCTTGCGCTGGCTGATATCTGAAGCCTGTAATTTTCCTTGTTATTCTTGATGGCGATAAGCAACTCATCCTTTTCCGGCTGGGCAATCTTAGAAATACGCCCTCCCTCCAGGGTATCCTTAAACTCATGCACCAGACTGGCAATGGTAATTCCGTCAAATGCCATAAAATCTCACTCCTGTCAGGCCCGATTTGGCATAAAGCAAAAAACAAAACCAAAATCACCCTTATGCCACGGCCATTGACTATAAGAATAACATAAAAAATCCAATAAGAAAAGGCCAACCTACGCCAGCTCCCCGAGCTTCCCCAAGCTATTTCCCCCATGCATGAAGATACAGCAATCAGAAACACCCAGTGGGTGAGGAAGGGAGCCGGAGGAGGGGGATGCATCCACAGGAGTGTTAGAATCCCTTAGGCTGTGGGAACCGGCGTTAAGAGGCAGGCGCCCTTTGTCTGAGCCCAATACCAAAATCCATGCGATAGCCAAAGCGCGAGTTTGGGCAGCCGGCCTCTTGTCCTTAGCCGGTTTCCAGAGCCTTAGGGATTCCCGCTCCGCAGCCGTATCCCCCTCCTCCGGCTCCCTTCCTCACGGACGGATGCACCTCCACCCGTCATCCCATACATCCCCACCCAATCATTTCCTTGACTTGAATCCCCAGATGAATTATAATACTATCTAACTATGGATAAAAGCGAAAGAGAGGCATTCGTTATGTTAAAAAGCATGACTGGTTTCGGCAGGTGCGAGAATATAACCGATGAATATAGGATTTCTGTCGAAATGAAAGCCGTGAATCACAGATATCTGGACTTGAGTATTAAGATGCCGAAGAAGTTTAATTATTTTGAAGCTTCCATCAGGACCCTTCTTAAGAAATACATCCAGAGGGGAAAGGTTGACCTGTTCATCAACTATGAGGACTATACAGAAGGCAACATGTGCCTTAAGTACAACCGGGCGCTGGCAGCTGAATATATGGATTATTTCAACAAGATGGCAGAAGAATTCAGCATACAGAACGATGTGAAGGTTTCCACACTGGCCAAGTTCCCTGAGGTATTTTCCATGGAGCAGGCGCCGGACGATGAGGAACATCTGTGGGGGATTCTGTCAGCGGCGCTTGAGGAGGCTGCGGTGAAGTTCGTGCAGTCCAGGGAGGTGGAAGGAGAACATTTAAAGAATGACCTTCTGGGCAAACTGGATTATATGACCGGCCTGGTGGATTACATTGAAGAGCGTTCACCACAGATACTGACAGAGTACAGGGCCAAGCTGGAGGCCAAGGTCCAGGAGCTGTTAAACGGCACAGCCATAGATGAGGGCCGGATTGCGGCGGAAGTTACCATTTATGCGGATAAAATCTGCGTGGATGAGGAGACGGTACGTCTGAGAAGCCATATTGAGAACACGAGGAAGGACCTGTTAAGCGGCGGGAGCGTTGGACGTAAGCTGGATTTCATTGCCCAGGAGATGAACCGGGAAGCCAACACCATCCTTTCCAAGTCCAGCGACCTGTCGATTTCGGACAAGGCCATTGCCCTTAAGACCGAGATAGAAAAGGTCAGGGAGCAGATACAGAATATCGAATAAAATGCAGCACGAAAGTCAGGAGAGTACACCATGAGCCATCAGGGAATATTAGTGGTTGTGTCCGGTTTTTCCGGTGCAGGCAAGGGAACACTTATGAAGGAGCTGCTGAAGCAATACGATAACTATGCGCTGTCCGTATCAGCCACCACAAGGCAGCCCAGGGAAGGCGAAAAGGACGGGGAGGATTATTTCTTTGTCACAAAGGAGCATTTCCAGCAGATGATTGAGGAGAACAGACTGGTGGAATATGCCCAGTATGTCAATCATTATTACGGAACCCCAAGGGATTATGTTGAGAAGAAGATGGCAGAAGGCAAGGATGTGATCCTGGAGATTGAAATCCAGGGCGCCCTGAAAGTCAAAAAGCGTTTTCCGGACGCGCTGCTTCTCTTTGTGACGCCTCCCAGTGCAGAGGAACTGCGCCGCCGTCTGGTTGGACGCGGCACGGAGACCATTGAGGTCATTAACGCAAGGCTGCGCCGCGCGGCAGAGGAGGCGGCAGGTATGGAGGCATATGATTATCTGCTGATTAACGATGAAATCCAGTCCTGTGTGGAGCAGATGCATCAGCTGATCCAGCTCCAGCACAATAAGACCTCCTATCACCTGGATTTCTTGAGCAGGATGCGGGAAGATTTATATCACTTGGATGACAGAAAATAAAATATAAAGATTGAAAGGGGAATGTAATATGTTACATCCATCATACACCGATTTAATTGACGTAGTTAACAGCGATATCGAGCCAGGAGAGCAGCCTGTGGTACAGAGCCGCTATTCCATTGTCATTGCAGCTTCCAGACGTGCCAGACAGATCATCGGGGGAGAAGACCCCATGGTAAGCGGCGCCGCAGGCAAGAAGCCGCTGTCCATAGCCATTGACGAACTGTACCACCAGAAGGTGAAAATCCTTCCGGAAGAGGAAAACCCATCTGAGGAAGATGAGAACCAGAACGCATAAAATCATAAGCCGTCTCCTGTACACCGCAGCAGGCAGGGTCATTCCCGGCACTGCGGGCACAGCAGAGATGGCTTAAATGTTCATTAGGAGTAAATTTGACATATGGAAAACATGAAATTATTTTGCGTGTCCCTGGGATGCGATAAGAACCTTGTGGATACGGAGAAAATGCTGGGACTGCTGGGCGGGACCGGTTTTACATTTACAGATGATGAGATGGAAGCGGATGTAATCCTGGTCAACACATGCTGCTTTATCGGCGACGCCAAGGAGGAAAGTGTGAATACCATCCTGGAAGTGGCGCGTTTAAAGGAAGAAGGGGCCTGCAGGGCCTTGATCGTGACAGGCTGCCTGGCCCAGCGATATAAGCAGGAAATCCTGGATGAGATTCCTGAGGTGGATGCCATCCTGGGCACCACGTCCTATGAGGATGTGGCTGGGATTGTGAAACAGGTGCTGGAGGGCAAGGGAATCACCCATCTGACCAGCTTCCATGACCTGGGGGAACTTCCTGACACCCAGGCGGGACGGGTAGTGACCACGGGCGGATATTATGCGTTCTTAAAAATAGCGGAAGGATGTGATAAGCGCTGTACCTACTGCATCATCCCCTATCTGAGGGGGCCTTACCGCAGTGTGCCCATGGAGCAGCTTCTGGAGGAAGCCAGGCAGCTGGCCAGCGGCGGGGTAAAGGAACTGATCCTGGTAGCCCAGGAGACCACCCTTTACGGCAAGGATATCTATGGTGGGAAGTCCCTTCCAAAGCTGCTGCATGAGCTGGCGCAGATTCCGGGCATCCAGTGGATACGGATCCAGTACTGTTATCCGGAAGAGATTACGGACGAGCTGATTGAAGCCATACGCTCAGAAGAAAAGGTCTGTCATTATCTGGACATCCCAATCCAGCACGCCAGCAACCGGATCCTTAAGCGCATGGGGCGAAGGACCAACCGTGAGGAACTGACGGAACGCATTGCGAAGCTGCGAAAGGAGATACCGGATATAGCGCTGCGCACCACCATGATTTCCGGGTTCCCGGGGGAGACCCAGGCAGACCATGAGGAGCTGATGGACTTTGTCAATGAGATGGAATTTGAACGGCTGGGGGTATTTGCCTATTCCGCGGAGGAGGACACCCCTGCATATTCTTATCCGGACCAGGTGCCCCAGGAGGTGAAGGAGGAACGCAGGGATGAAATCATGGAACTGCAGCAGGACATTGCCTTTGGACACTGTGAGGATATGGTGGGACGTATCCTGACCGTGCTGATTGAAGGGAAGGTGGTGGATGAGCCTGTCTATGTGGGAAGGACTTATATGGACGCACCGGGTGTGGACGGACTTATATTTGTGAATGCTGAGATGGAACTGATGTCTGGCGACTTTGTAAGGGTAAAGGTGACCGGAGCCGCTGAATATGATCTGATAGGAGAGGTGTACGATGAATCTGCCCAATAAACTGACGATTGTAAGAGTGTGTTTGATTCCTTTTTTTGTAGCTGCACTGCTGTTTGACCATGGCAATAACTATACCATGCGTATTGTTGCCAATGTCCTGTTCATCATTGCCAGCCTTACGGACCTGTTTGACGGCAAGATTGCCCGCAAATACAACATGGTCACTAACTTTGGCAAGTTCATGGACCCCCTTGCGGATAAGCTTCTGGTGTGTTCCGCCCTTATCTGCCTGATTGAACTGGGACAGCTCCCTGCCTGGGTCGTGATTGTGATCATCAGCCGCGAGTTCATCATCAGCGGCTTCCGTCTGGTCGCGGCTGACAACGGCGTGGTGATTGCCGCCAGCTACTGGGGCAAGTTCAAGACCACCTTCCAGATGATTGCGGTCATCCTGCTGATATTTGATATCCCGGCCCTGCGCCTGGTTGCCAATATAACCGTGGTGATTGCAGTGGCCCTGACCATCATCTCACTGGTGGACTATGTGGCCAAGAATTACAGGATTCTCACTGAGGGAGGCATGTAGGATGACGGCGGAACTGATTTCAGTGGGCACCGAACTGCTGATGGGGAACATTGTGAACAGCAACACCCAGTTCCTGGCGGAGAAGTGTGCCCTTCTTGGATTTGATATGTATTACCAGGTGACAGTGGGGGATAATTACGGACGGATGAAGGCTGTGATTGAGACAGCCCTCAAACGGTCGGACCTTATCATACTGACCGGGGGCCTCGGCCCCACGGAAGATGACCTGACAAAGGAAGTATGCGCTGAGGCCATGGGCATGGAGCTGGTGGAAGACCCGCATACAAGGAAGCATCTGGAAGCATTTTTTGTCAACAATATATACAAGGAGATACCTGATAACAATTGGAAGATGGCTGCCGTCCCAAAGGGGGCGCTGGTCCTTGATAACCATAACGGCATGGCACCGGGACTGATCCTGGAACGGGACAACAAGACCGCCATCCTGCTGCCGGGGCCTCCGGGAGAACTGTACCCCATGTTCAATGACCAGGTGTTCCCGTGGCTTCAGAAGCGCCAGCAGTCCGTCCTTGTATCCAGGATGGTAAAAATCTGCGGATGCGGCGAGAGCCAGGTGGAGGATATGATCCTGGACCTGATTGACAGCCAGACCAACCCTACCATTGCAACGTATGCCAAGACCGCTGAAGTGCATCTGCGCATCACGGCCAGGGCTGGGGACAGGGAACAGGCCGAGGCGCTGATTGAACCGGTGCTGGAGGAAATCAGCAGGCGGTTCAAGGAGAAAATCTATACCACGGATGAGAAGGTCAGCCTGGAGATGGCTGTGGTTGAGCTGTTAAAGAAGCATAAGCTTACCATGTCAACGGCTGAATCCTGTACAGGAGGCATGGTTGCAGCTAAGCTGGTCAATGTTTCCGGCGTGTCCCAGGTGTTCATGCAGGGCATGGTCACCTATTCCAATGAAGCCAAGATGCGTCTTCTGGGAGTGAAGGAAGAGACACTTAGGGCTTACGGGGCAGTCAGCGCGCAGACAGCCGCTGAGATGGCGGCAGGAGGCGCTGCCATGAGCCGGACCGATGTCTGCGTGGCCATCACAGGCCTTGCCGGGCCGGACGGCGGCACGGATAAGAAACAGGTGGGACTTGTATATATGGCATGCTGTCTTAAGGGAAAGGTAACGGTGCAGGAATATCATTTTAAGGGAAACAGGGATAAGATACGGGAACAATCCATGATGAAGGCCCTTGATCTGGTGCGTCTGTGTATATTAGAACAGGGAGATTGTTGACATTGCAGACAAAAAGAATGAAACGACAGCTTTCAGCGGCCTGCCATTATTCCTATACACGGCTGGCCCTGAATTATTATATGTATTATGAGACTTCGCTGGAGGACTCATTACTGGACAACAGGCTGGAGCCGCTTAACGCGGCTTTTCACGGCCTGCTGCGGGGATTCCTGGATGGAACCTGCCCAGAGGACGCCCTGGAGGAACTGAGGAACCAGGTGGCGGCGGAGATGGAGACAGCCACTGCCTATACCGATGCATTCCAGGCATACGAATATGTGCTGAACCGGCTGGAGGGGAGGTTTGCGCCTCAGCCAGTGGGAAATATGGCGGGGGAAGACCACGATGAAGCCATGACGGAACGCATCATGGGCTATATCACGGATTCGCAGGATGCCATGACGGTGAATGAACGGATCCGTTCTGTCCTTGGGCAGCTTCCGGTCCGTCTGACCAGGAATAAATTCTTTTCACTGGTGGAGGAAGGGCTTTCGGTATACCGCGGCAGTACCAGGGAAAGCCTGGATGATATGTTCTATATCCTGCGCTCCGAGGCCCTGCTGTATGTTCCTGCCGATATGGTGACCGGTTACGAGGAGCTGCATTCCATCCTGGAGGAGTTAAGGACAGCGGACTACCGGTCCATGACACCGGAATCCTACCGGCACCTTACGGATGAGATGAAGCGGGCCGGCCATATGCTGATGGACGACACGGCAGAGCTGATGCTTCTGATGGAGCTGGTGAATGACCTGTATGTGCTTTTTATCTCCAGGGACAGCGCCATGATGGAGGTTTCCGAAGAACAGTGCCTGAACCGGATCCTTTCAGGAATCCTGTCTTTATTTGAGGCGGGAACGGATGCACCTATCCCGGATGGGATTACAGGGCTTTTGGACAGGCTGGAAGGACGCCAGGAAGCTTATTTTGAACAGTGGATGGAGGACGGGCTTTCGTCCGGTGAACTGAGGGATATAAAAGGCCAGGAGGGCGAAGCCTCAAAGCTATATAAGGTGGAGATGCTCCTGTCAGGAAGTTCCTTCATGTCCCTTGTGTCTGCCGGACAGGAGTCAGGGGAGCTTGTGGACCAGGCAATGCTTTCAGCAGCAGCCAGCCGGTTCTTTGAAGAGTTTTCCTCTGCCTTTGAGGGGCAGCCAAGAGTGCTGGTGCGTGCCGTCATGGCCAAGGTCCTTTCCAGCCTTCCGGTATTCTTCCAGTCGCTGGATGAGGTACGGGAATATATCAGGAACAGTCTGGAAAGCTGTACGGATTACATGGAAAAGGCAATTACCATGAAGCTGATCACAGACATGATGGAGCAGGATGACCTGGATCCGGATGATATATTTTAGGCGCATTGATTAAATGTGACAGGAGAGATGAAGGCATGCGCTGGTGGAAGCATTTATACATGGGTGACAGGGCTTTAAAGAACAGGGCCAAAGTCCTTATGGGAATCCGTGAGGGAAAGACAACCCCGGACATATATGTGATTACTCTTCCTGAGAGTGGGAATCATATACTTGACATACGTCCTGTCCTGCTGCTGACGGAAAAGGAACGGGAAGATGACAGTTTCCTTATTCTGGGGGTGGCAAAAGGGTATGGGGAAGCCGGTGAGGTGGTCAGGTCCATGGTAGACGACATGTACCGCGCCACAGGGGCATTTGACTGGAATGCATACATGGGATATCTGGACGCCGCAGACAGACGGGATGATATTTAAGGAGGGAAAATGATCCATATTCTGCTTATGATATTAAAAATAATCGGAATCATCCTTCTGGTCATCCTGGGAATCCTGCTGGTGCTCATACTTGCCGTACTGTTCGTTCCGGTCCGGTATAAGGCTGATTTTTCCTGGCACGGGGAGCCGGATCTGTCCCTGAAGGCCAGCTGGTTTTTGCATCTGCTTTCCTTCCGCGCGATTTATACGAAGGAGGGCCTGAAGTTCGTGGTCAGGGTCCTGGGCATCAACCTGTTAAGGAAGCATGACAGGGATGCCTTAAAGGACGCGGCGGATGCGGTGAAAGACGGGACGGAGGATGTACTGGGCAAGGAGGAACAGACCCTGTATGATGAACTGGAGGAGGACGAGGCCAATTTCAGGAAATCAGCGCAGGAGCGGAAGGCTTCGGGCGGATACGTGGAAGCGGATGAAGGAAATACATCCGGGGGAACACAATCCGAAGGAACCAAGGTCCCGGATAATCCGGAGACGGACGGGGAGAAGGCGTTCGAGAAGGATGCTGCACCTGCTTTTGGAAAACTTCTGTCCCTTCCCGGGCGGATTAAGTCCCGGGTAAAGGCCCTGTGGGAGAAACTTAGGTTTTCTTTTACCCGCATCCGTGATAAGCTAAAAGGGATGCAGGCGTTTGCGCTGGACAAGAAGGCATGGCTGGAGGATGAGAAGAACCAGGCCAGCCTTAAGCTGCTTTACAGGCAGGTGAAACGGCTGATTGCCCATATCTGGCCGCGAAAGGGTAAGGGAAGCGTCACATTCGGCTTTGACGACCCCTATACCACGGGACAGGTGCTTCAGGCCGTAAGCCTGATTTATCCGTTCTTTCATAAACAGCTTGCCGTATACCCTGTGTTTGATGACAAGGTATTGGATGCAGAGGGTAGTTTTAAGGGCAGGGTACGTCTGGCCTATCCTTTGTGGCTGGTATTTCAGGTGTTCATGGATAAACATACCCGCAGGATGATCCGCGGTTTTATAAAATAAAAGAGAAGAGGACATACTATGGCAGAGAATCAGTTCACATCTACAATAGAAACATTATTCAAGGG
Organism: Enterocloster sp. OA13; assembly: GCF_022440595.1. Taxonomy (NCBI): domain Bacteria; kingdom Bacillati; phylum Bacillota; class Clostridia; order Lachnospirales; family Lachnospiraceae; genus Enterocloster; species Enterocloster sp. OA13. Next base: position 1,981,011 of record NZ_JAKNTF010000001.1, read on the forward strand.
CATGGACCAGTTTGTCACCACCAAGACCGTGGTGGGAGAGCCTGTGCAGGTTGGAGAGACCATCATTGTCCCCCTCATTGACGTAACCTGCGGAATGGCGGCCGGAGCATTTGCAGAGGGCGCAAGACAGAAGCAGAAGGGCGGAGGAGGAATGAGCGCCAAGATGAGCCCCAGCGCTGTCCTTGTAATCCAGAACGGGGTCACCAAGTTAGTCAATGTGAAGAACCAGGATGCCATCACAAAGGTGATTGACATGGCTCCGGACTTCATCAATAAGTTCATGGGCGGCAAGCCGGCGGTGTCGGATGAGACCGTGCAGGCTGCAAAGGACACTGCATCTGCCTATGATACGGGTAAAACCGAACACATGGATATAAAGTGACTGAAGGAAATGGATCCGGCAGGTAAAGGCAGGTAAAATAAGCGGCAAAGGTAATGAATCCCGGATTTCTGCATATGATGAAGTATAGCTTGTTGCAGAATGGGGGATATGATTAAGATATGAGAAGAATATGCGGTCTTATGCTGTTCTGCTTCGGATTTGGGATGGCAGTGCTGCTCTTTATTCCGGAGACAATCTTTACTTTCCTGTTCGTTATCGGCTGTCTTGTATTGGGATATAATCTCTTTTGCTGTTGATGGAGCGGTTCGAAGAGGAAGTAAGATAGGTATACAGGGCCATCCTGCAGTATCTAGTACTGCAGGGTGGCTTTTTGGCGCGGAAGCCCTTTTTATAAACAAATTCTTTTATAAACAATTAAAGAAGGCATTGTAAAAGCTATTAAGCTTCACAATGCCCTCAGACGCTACCCGGATTCTGTTTCATTAAGCCCTCTCTACAAGGCCTGAACGCAAGCAGGAAGTACATACGTACATTCTCTGGGTTCCACCGTTAACCTTGACTTTAACGGACTTAACATTAGCTTTCCACATCTTGTTGGATCTTCTATGGGAATGGCTCACTTTGTTACCGAAATGAGCTGCCTTTTCACAGATTACACACTTAGCCATACTATTGCACCTCCTTAGCACGTTACTTGAATTCTTCCATTAAGAAAAATCCACAACAAATGTATGATACCAGAAAGTGATAAAATTTGCAAGTGAAAAAACAAAAATTTATTTCTTTTTTTCAGAAAATAGTGTATACTGTCTCTAGTAAATGAATGGAGGCATGTGTATGAAGGGAAGAATCAGCAATAAGATGGGCGAAATACAGATTAACCCGGACGTGATTGCTTTATATGCAGGAACCATAGCGGTAGAGTGTTTTGGCATTGTCGGGATGGCGGCAGTCAGTATGAAGGACGGGCTGGTCAAACTGCTTAAAAGAGAGAGCCTGACCCATGGAATTAATGTGGTTATTAATGATAACAGGATATCCTTTGATTTTCATGTAATCGTATCCTATGGGGTCAGCATATCCGCAGTATCTGACAACTTAATCGAAAGCGTGAAATATAGAGTAGAGGAATTCACCGGCATGGAGGTTGAGAAAATCAACATCTTTGTGGAAGGTGTGAGAGTGATTGATTAGGAGGAAGTAACTTGTGGGTATAAGTACAATTGATGCCGGGAAATTAAAGAACGCCTTCCTGGCAGGAGCAAAAGGCCTGGAGGCCAAGAAAGACTGGATTAACGAACTGAATGTGTTCCCTGTACCTGACGGGGACACGGGGACGAATATGACGCTTACGATCATGGCGGCCGCAAGGGAAGTGGCAGAACTGGAGAATCCGACCATGGACCAGCTGGCAAAGGCCATTTCCTCAGGTTCCCTAAGAGGGGCCAGGGGTAATTCGGGGGTTATCCTTTCACAGCTATTAAGAGGCTTTACAAAGGAAATAAAATCCGTAACAGAGATTGATACCACAACCCTGGCCAACGCCATGGTGAGGGGGACTGAAACAGCATACAAGGCTGTCATGAAGCCCAAGGAAGGAACCATACTGACGGTTGCAAAGGGTATGTCGGATAAGGCCCTTGAGATGGCATCCAAGACAGATGATATAGAGGAATTTGCAAGGGAAGTCATTGCTTACGGCGACTATGTACTGGACCAGACGCCGGAGATGCTTCCCGTATTAAAGCAGGCAGGCGTGGTGGATTCCGGCGGCCAGGGCCTGATGCAGGTGGTGAAAGGCGCATTTGACGGACTCACAGGCAGGATGGCCGATGTTTCGCTGGATGCGGTTCCTGAGCAGAAGGGACCGGCGGCGCAGAAGCCCCAGGCAGCCTCCCTGACGGATATTGACACGGCGGATATCAAGTTTGGATACTGCACGGAATTCATCATCAATCTGGAAAAGGATTATTCAGACCAGGATGAAAACCAGTTAAAGTCCTATCTGGAATCCATCGGTGACTCACTTGTGGTTGTGTCGGATGACGAGATTGTGAAGGTACACGTGCACACCAACCATCCGGGGCTTGCATTTGAGAAAGCCCTGACCTACGGTTCCCTGTCCCGCATGAAGGTTGACAACATGAGGGAGGAGCATCAGGAGCGTATCATCAAGGACTCCGAACGGCTGGCAAGGGAACAGGCGGCCGGGAATGACGGGGATGTGGGGCAGCCTTCAAACGAGCGCAAGACATACGGATTCATAGCAGTGTCAAGCGGCGACGGCCTCAGTGAGATATTTAAGGGAATCGGTGCGGATTACCTGATTGAAGGGGGGCAGACCATGAACCCCAGCACGGAAGATATGCTCAACGCCATCGATAAGGTGAACGCAGACAATATTTTCATACTCCCCAATAACAAGAACATCATCATGGCGGCCCAGCAGGCAAGGGACCTGACTGAAGATAAGAACATTATCGTCATTCCATCCAAAACAGTGCCCCAGGGAATCACCGCCCTTGTAAACTTCATGCCTGACCTGTCAGCCGAGGATAACCTGGCTGCCATGACAGAGGAGATGGACAATGTAAAGACGGCCCAGATAACCTATGCGGTACGCACCACCAATATCGACGGAATGGAGATAGAGGAAGGGGATATCATGGCTATCGGGGACCATGGGATGCTGGCAGCCGGCAAGTCCGTGGAACGGGTGGCAATGGATGCCTTAAAGTGCATGCTGGATGATGACTGCGAACTGGTCACCGTGTATTATGGAAGCGATGTGGTTGAGAATGCGGCAAAAGCCCTGGTGAGCCAGGCTGAGCAGATGTATCCGGATAAGGAGATTGAACTTCAGTACGGAGGGCAGCCCATTTATTATTATATGATTTCCGCGGAATAAAGACAGCGGAGTAAAGACAAAGGAATGATAAGAGGACAGAATATATGGCAAGGTGGACGAGAGATGAAAGGCTGGACCAGCCCCAGGACTTTGTCCGGTTCATGATGGAGGATTATCTGAATAAAGGCGGGTTTAAAAAGAAAATCCATAAAGGTGAGGAAGTGTGGCAGGAGGGTGAGGGATTCCTGGCCTCCGCACGGTTCATCCGGTACGAATATTCCGATGGCCTGTTCCATCTGGAGGCATGGATTGGCAAGCGCAGGGAGAATGCCCTGAAGGGATTTGTGGGCGCGCTGCCCAAGAAGATGTTCAGGGAAAGCCTGGAGGAGCTTATCCGGCTCCTGCACCAGCCGTTACCGGAGGCCCGGGAAGGGGAAGCCGGAAGGGTGGTCACCATACAGGTGCCTGACCATGCAAAGTATGCGGTACCGGCCATGGTTGTTTCCATCGTGGGGATTATAGTGGGGCTCATGCTGTCGCCTTTAGGAGGAATCCTTCTTGGGAGCGTGGGGATTTCACTTGGGCAGAATGCCAGGAATTCCAGTAAGGGCAATATTGCCAGGGCCTCCGTCATCCTGGGGACAGTGGCCGTGATAGCCGCCCTTGTGGGCTATATACTTAATATGATATTTTTGTTTTCATTTTTTAAATAAAGAGAGGAGAGATGATATATGAATGAAGAGATGATGAACCGGTCCTATGAAGTACAGGTAGAGAGGGAGTCCCTTGGACGCTACACGGCCAAGACCTTTGGCTGGATGTTTGCCGGCCTTCTGATTACCTTTGCGGTTGCGGTGGGCGGATTGTTTACAGGCGCCATAGCATATGTGTACTCCATTCCTTACTGGTACTATATCCTGTTTGCAGCTGAAATCGGCGTGGTCCTGTTCCTTTCAGCCAGGATTGAGAAGATGTCCGTGGGATTGGCAAGGACCATGTTTTTCCTGTATGCCGTATTGAACGGACTTGTGTTCTGCGCATACCTGATTATTTTTGACCTGACCATCCTGTGGATGGTATTCGGGATCACTTCCGTGTTCTTTGGAATCATGGCCCTTATTGGCTGGTTTGGGAATATCAACTTTGCAAAGCTCCGTCCATTCATGGTCGGCGGATTGATTTTCCTGGTGTTCTACTGGCTGCTGGCCATGTTTATCGATTTGAGTGCATTTGAAACAGGGGTATCCATGTTCGGCATTTTCCTGTTCCTGATTTTCACTGCCTATGATACGAAGAAAATCCAGGCATATTATGAGTACTATGGCCAGGTTCCGGAGATGGCTGCCAAGGCTTCCATTTTCTCTGCGCTTCAGCTTTACCTGGATTTCATCAACCTGTTCATCTATCTGCTGCGCGTGCTGGGCCGCAGGAAATAAACAATCACTAAAATCTATTGCCGGTTTCTTTAAGGCCCTGACAGTGTATTCTGTCAGGGCCTGATGCAATTTAATCTAGAACGTGTTTGAAAATTCATTCCCGCCATCTGCACGCCCCACTTTGCGGCATATTTGGTCCCGATTCAGTCAACGTAGCCCGCTACGCCTCCCTCATCGGGACCAAATCTCCCACAAAGTGTGACGCACAGCTGACGGAAAGCAATTTTCAAACACGCTCTAGCCAAAATCAGGAAATGATTGTATAATTCAATCATTGAATCACCACAATGAAAGGGGAACACATATGTTAATCGGAGCATTGGAAGCAGGCGGAACCAAGATGGTGTGTGCCATTGGAAAAGAGGACGGAACGATTCTGGAGCAGATATCAATCCCAACCACCACACCCGAGGAGACCATACCGAAGCTGATTGGGTATTTTCAGGATAAGGAGATTGAGGCGTTGGGAATCGGGGCCTTTGGGCCGGTGGATGTGAATACGGAGTCCGGGACCTTTGGATATATCCTGGATTCACCAAAGCTGGCATGGAGACACAAGGACCTGGTGGGAGGCCTGAAAAAGGCCCTTGGCATACCGGTGGGTCTTGACACGGATGTGAACGGTTCCTGTCTGGGTGAAGTGACTTACGGCTGCGCCAAGGGCCTTGACAGTGTCATCTATATCACCATTGGAACCGGAGTGGGAGTGGGCGTCTGGGTGAACGGCGGCCTGCTTCACGGCATGCTGCATCCGGAAGGAGGGCATATTTTCCTGCCGCGCCACCTGGAGGACCCGGACGGAGGCATCTGCCCTTATCACAGGAACTGCCTGGAAGGCTTTGCCAGCGGGCCTGCCATTGAGGCCAGATGGGGCAAAAAGGCAGTGGAACTGGTGGACATGCCTGAGGTCTGGGAACTTGAAAGCTACTACATCGCCCAGGCCCTGGTGGATTATATCCTGGTGCTGTCCCCACAGAAGATCATCCTGGGCGGAGGCGTCATGCATCAGGAGCAGCTGTTCCCCATGATCCGGGCCAAGGTGCTTGAGATGTTAAACGGATATATTAATACGGAGGAGCTGGGGGATATGGACAATTACATTGTTCCGGCCAGCCTTAAGGATAATCAGGGCATCATGGGATGCATCAAGCTTGGACTCAATGCCCTTGAGGCATCACGATAGTTTTTCCAGGAGGTATATTGCTGCATGTTAAACGGACAGCCGGTCCACTCATTAAAGGGGATTGGTGAGAAGACAGGTAAATTATTTGAAAAGCTTGGCGTTTTCAGCATTGACGACCTGCTTTCCTATTATCCAAGGGCTTACGATACGTATGAGGCCCCGGTGAGCATCGGCCAGCTGAAGGACCAGACAGTGATGGCCGTGGAGTCGGTGCTTCTAAAGGGCGCTAACCTGGTCCGTTTGAACCATATCCAGATTGTGTCTGTACAGTTAAAGGATATCACAGGATCCCTGCAGGTGTCCTGGTATAACATGCCTTATATGCGCGCCAACCTGAAATCAGGGGAGACTTATGTATTCCGGGGCCGGGTGGTGAGAAAGCGTGGAAGGCTGGTCATGGAACAACCCGAGGTATTTACGCCCGAGGCGTATGAGGCGGTGGCCCATTCCATGCAGCCGGTCTATGGACAGACCAGAGGACTCAGCAATAAGACGATTGTAAAGGCACAGCAGCAGGCCCTTGAGGTGCGCAGGCTGGAACGGGAATATATGCCTGCCGGACTCAGAAGGAAGTATGAACTGGCGGAAATCAATTATGCCATTGAACACATCCATTTCCCGGCAGACCGCACGGAACTGCTGTTTGCCAGGAAACGCCTTGTGTTTGACGAGTTCTTCATGTTCCTGGTGGGCGTAAGGCGGATGAAGGAACACAGGGAGGATAAGCATTCCCCCTATGTGGTCAAACGGGTGCAGGAGGCCAAGGCCCTTAAATCCTCCCTGCCCTACGCCCTCACAGGAGCCCAGGAACGTGCCCTGGAGGAAGTGTACAGGGACATGGAGGGCGGGCTGGTGATGAACCGCCTGATTCAGGGCGATGTGGGTTCCGGTAAGACCATCATTGCGATTCTGGCCCTGGTCCAGGCCGCATATAATGGATATCAGGGCGCCCTCATGGTGCCCACGGAGGTACTGGCAAGGCAGCATTATGAATCCATGATTTCCCTTTTTGAGGCCCATGGCATCACGAAGGTTCCGGTGCTTGTGACCGGATCCATGACTGCTAAGGAAAAGCGCCTGGCCTATGGTAAAATAGCTGGCCACGAAGCAGATATCATAATCGGGACCCATGCCCTTATCCAGGAAAAGGTGGTTTATGACAATCTGGCCCTGGTCATTACGGATGAGCAGCACCGGTTCGGGGTGGGACAGAGGGAACTTCTCAGCACAAAGGGACAGGAGCCCCATGTGCTTGTCATGAGCGCGACGCCCATCCCAAGGACCCTGGCCATCATCATTTATGGGGATTTGGACATCTCCGTCATTGATGAACTTCCCCAGGGCCGCCAGGCCATCAGGAACTGTGTGGTGGACCCGGGATACCGTCCAAAGGCATATTCCTTTATCCAGAAACAGGTGGAGATGGGGCACCAGGCCTACATCATCTGCCCCATGGTGGAGGCCAGCGAGATGATTGAGGCCGAGAATGTGCTGGATTACACAAAGTCCCTGCGGACAGAGCTTCCCTCCCAAATCGCGGTGGAATACCTTCACGGGAAGATGAAGGCTAAGGAAAAAAATGCAATCATGGAACGGTTTGCAGCAGGAGGGATACAGGTACTGGTATCCACCACGGTCATTGAGGTGGGCGTCAACGTACCCAATGCCACGGTGATGATGATAGAAAATGCAGAACGCTTCGGCCTTGCCCAGCTCCACCAGCTCAGGGGACGTGTGGGACGTGGGAAAGCCCAGTCCTACTGCATCATGGTCAACTGCTCCCATGACAAGGATACGGGGGAACGCCTGGACATCCTGAACCGTTCCAATGATGGTTTTTATATTGCGTCAGAGGACCTTAAGCTGAGAGGGCCGGGGGATATCTTTGGCCTCAGGCAGAGCGGGGACATGGAATTTAAGCTGGCTGATATTTTTACAGATGCCAATATCCTTAAACGGGTATCAGAGGAGGTGGACCTGCTTCTGGATAAGGATCCTCAGCTGGAGCTGGAGGAACACAGGGAGCTGAAGCGGAAAATTGAGGATTATCTGGGTACGAATTACGAAAAGCTGAATCTATAAAGGATGCTTAAGAAGAGCCAAGGTATGCCGGCACATAGGAATGAAAGGAGAAATGCAGGATGAACGAAACAATGAACGCCATACTTACCAGAAGAAGCACAAGGAAATTCCTGAACAAACCCATACCGGAGCAGGAGCTGCAGCAGATCATACAGGCCGCGCTTCACGCGCCCAGCGGCATGGGCAGGCAGACATGGCAGTTTACAGCGGTAAAAAACAGGGAGAAAATCCAGGAACTGGCTGCTGTGATCAGAAAAGTCCTTAAGAGGGACGGTTACGATATGTACCAGCCGGAGGTCATCATCATTCCAAGCAATGACCGTGAAAGCCCCTTTGGACGGGAGGATGACGCCTGCGCCATGGAAAATATATTCCTGGCAGCCCATTCCATGGGTATCGGCTCTGTTTGGATCAACCAGCTTCAGGGAATCTGCGACGAGCCATCCGTGCGTCAGGTACTCACATCCTTTGGAATACCTGAAAACCATGTGGTTTATGGATTGGCCGCATTGGGATATGCGGATGACGCCAAGGCTGAAAAGGAACGGATTGGCAAGGTTGTGATTGTGGATTAGGATATAAGCAATGAAATAAAATGAAAGTCCCCAGACCGTGTATTCACATAGCCTGGGGACTTTCTGCTGTTTCCAGCAAGGTTCAGATCTTACTTCTTAAAACCTTCAGGACCGGAGGATTTATTTACCTGCCAGCTGACGCTCGTAAGACTCAATCATCTTCTTAACCATATAACCGCCTACGGAACCATTCTGTGCAGAAGTCAGGTTACCGTTGTATCCGTTGGTTAACGGAACACCGATTTCGTTGGCAACCTCCATCTTGAATCTGTCCATTGCTTCCTTTGCTTCTGGTACGTTTGTTCTGTTAGAATTGTTAGACATAATAAAACGCCTCCTTAAAATTTATTTGCCGCTTTTGTTTGAGTTGTGTGCGGCTTGTTTTGTGCTACAATCCTATTATGTGATGATTCAAAAATAATAAACTAGAAGGTTTTTCGTTTTTTGGCTAATTTTGGGAGAACGGTTTTACATGGACCATGGATACGAATGAACAATGTTCATTGACAGCTTCATTTTAAAGTGCTATGCTGATAGTATCTTCCGATATCCGTTATATTAATATAGGACTGGATTTGAGGATGAGGATGATTGTTAACAGGAAGGAAGTGAAAGGGATGGAGCGCAGGACGGCCAGGATATCCAAGGAACCGGAAGTACGCAGGCAGGAGATATTGGATACGGCCATGAAGGTCTTTATGGAAAAAGGATATGAGGCGGCCACCATGAGGGATATTGCGGCAGCCATGCATGTGGTGCCGGGATTGTGCTACCGTTACTTCGAATCTAAGCAGGCTTTATATGACGCGGTTGTGCAACAGTATGTGAGGGACATCACAGCGCCCATGATTCAGGTGCTGGAAGAGGAGGATGACACACTGGATGGATTCCTGGACAGGATGCAGGGACTTTTCTGCGAAATGGACGGAAGGGAAAAATATCACCTGTTCTTTCATAAGAAGGAAAACCACAGCCTCCACCAGCTTTTGTCCGCTGATTTGTGTGAGGCGCTGAAACCATATATGGAAAAAAAGCTTTACAAAATGAAGGAAAAAGGACTGACGGACGCGGCGTGCATACCCATGGCGGCATCCTTCCTGCTGTACGGGGCATCGCCTGTGATTCTGGATGACGGGTATTCAACGGAGGACAAGGCGGATGGCATACGCAGTTTCATGGAATGGGTACTGAAATCGCGGTAGACATCGGAAGGTTTTTGAAAGGGATGAAAGGAAATTCCCGCATTTAATCCATGCATTTGCGGGGATTTTTTATAGAGAACGAATGAACAATGTTCATTGGAACGGCGGGATGATGTATGGTAATGAGTGTATAACAGCAGCCGATACATATGGGGGTAAAACAGCAGTCGGTACATATGAGGGAAAAATAGCGGCCGATATAAGGAGGAACAGGATATGATACAGGACAGGACCATATCAGATAAGACAAAAGCATATGCGGTCATTACAGGCGCAACCAGCGGCCTGGGGCTGGCATATGCAAAGTGGTTTGCCGGAAAAGGGTTTGATTTAATCATTACAGGCAGAAGACGGGATATCATCGAAACAAGGGCAGGGGAAATCCGGGAAACATACGGATGCAGGGTGGACATTGTACTGACGGACCTGGCAGAGGAAGCGGGAGTTCAGGAACTGATTGCCCGGATGGATGGAAAACCTGTGGACGTGCTGGTGAACAATGCAGGCTTTGGCCTTGGACTGGAGTTTGCGGATTTGGATGTCAAAGACATAAGACGTCTGATTTTCCTTCAGACCTCTGCGGTTGCAGAACTTACCTATTCCGTCCTGCAGGGCATGAAGAGGGGACATCACGGAACCATCATTAACATATCATCGGACGGCGCCTTTGCCCCTCTTCCAAGGAACGTTACATATGCCGCGGCCAAGCGTTTTCTCGTAACCTTTACCGAAGGACTTCACATGGAACTGGCCGGGACCGGCGTACAGGTGCAGGCGGTGTGTCCCGGATTTATTGATTCGGATTTCCATGAGAGTGCAGGGATGCACGTGGATAAGGGGAGAAAAGGAATGTTTGCATTTAAGAAGCCGGAAGCAGTGGTGGAAGAGGCCATGAAGGATTTTGAAAAGGGAAATGTGGTCTCCGTGCCGGACCTGCCGGGAAAGTTCATAAAAATCCTGGCGGATTTCCTTCCTAAAAAGGCATATTACAGGTTAGCAGGCGGATTTATGAAGAAAATCCTATAAAATCTTCCGGGATATAGTATGCCTTGGCAGGTTGCAACCCTGTCCAAGGTGTGATACAATAAAAAATCATAAAACAGCAGCGGAATGATAGCATTTCCGGAATCCTGAACGGATCCGGCCGGGCAGCGAGTCGCTGTCAGGAACATCATGATAGTATGGCCGAAAGACCGTAATCTGCTCCAATGTACAACTGCACATTCCATGTGCACACGCCTGCGGCTTGTACATCTGCGCATCTTACGGAATCCCTTTTTGTATCATCCGCTGCTGTTTTGTGCTGTTTATAATGGACATTCATATGAGGAAAATAAAATGGGTGAACCGGATTTATGGAAATACTGTACGGCTGGACACTGCAGGGAAATGATCCTGTCCCTCCGCCTCCTGGAAGGGGAGGAATGGACGGATGGGAGGATCCTTTCCTGTCTTTACGCAATCAGCAATCATGCGGAGAAACATTACAGGAAACACAAGCTTGTGAAAAAGGACGGGGGCGTGCGGCATATCATGGCGCCTGACCCTGTTCTTAAGACTGTCCAGAGGAACATCCTGCACCATGTGCTGGAAGGTCTGGAGATTTCCCCCTGCGCCACGGCTTATCACAAAGGCGCATCGGTCCGGTTGAATGCCGCCTCCCATATGGATAAGCCAGTGGTGTTGAAGCTGGATATAAAGGATTTCTTTGGAAGCATTACCTTTCCCATGGTGCATCAGGGCGCCTTCAACAGCCGGTACTTCCCTGTTCCCGTGGGAACGCTCCTTACCTCCCTGTGCTGCTGCCAGGACCGCCTCCCCCAGGGTTCCCCTGCGTCCGCAGCCATATCCAACCTGGTGATGAGGCCTTTTGATACGTATATGGACGGCTGGTGCAGGGACAGGGGGATTGTTTATACCAGGTACTGTGACGATATGACATTTTCAGGGGATTTCAGTGCTTCCATGGTGTGGGGCAAGGCCAATGGATTTTTAGGGTCCATAGGCTTTGAACTTAATAAATCCAAAACAAAAATCCTTACCCGTCATGTGCGCCAGACCGTGACAGGAATGGTGGTCAATGATAAGGTCCAGGTTCCCCTTCCCTACAGGAGGGCGCTCAGGCAGGAGGTCCACTACTGCCTGAAATACGGGGTAAGGGAACATTTAAGGCATAGGGGCGAAAACGGATATCTGGCCATGGGGGAAGAGGGGGAATTAAGGTACCTGCAGTCCCTGTGCGGCAGGATAGGTTTCGTGCTGTCGGCAGACCCGGAGGATGAATGGTTCAGGGATGCGGCAGATGCAGTGACCGGAAATATTAAGACTTACTTAAAGTAATCCGCCATAACCTGTGTTATACTGAAAAACAGCATGATATAGGAGGAAAAACAGGATGGATTACAGGATACTTGGAGAGACACTGCCGGTTGTTGAGGTCAGGCTCAATGCCGGGGAGGCCATGTACACACAGTCCGGCGGCATGGCGTGGATGAGCGAGGGCCTGACCCTGGATTCAAATATAAAAGGCGGGCTGATGAAGGGGATAGGAAGGATGTTTACAGGGGAATCCCTGTTCATGGCCACCTATACGGCTGTCAGGCCGGATTGTATCATTGCGTTTGCATCCACGGTTCCGGGCAGGATACTGCCGGTGGATATGTCAAGGACCAGCCTTATATGCCAGAAGGGGGCATTCCTCTGCGCCCAGCCCACGGTTGAGGTGAGCACGGTGTTTACAAAAAAGCTTTCCGCCGGTTTCTTTGGAGGGGAAGGCTTCATACTCCAGCAGCTGAAGGGCAGCGGTATGGCATTCCTGGAAGTGGACGGCGATGTGGTTGAGAAGACCCTGGCGCCGGGCGAGGTGATGAAAGTGGATACGGGTAATGTTTTTGCCTTTGAACCCACGGTGTCTTACGAGATTGAGACAATCAAGGGAGTGAAGAACATGCTGTTCGGCGGGGAAGGCCTGTTTCTTACCAGACTTACAGGACCTGGCAAGATATATATGCAGACCATGAACATTGCCGAATTCACGGGCAGGATTGCCCAGGGCCTGCCAACCTCAAACTAAGATGGGAACCACCCTTAAGGTATTGAAAAAAATGCTAAAAAATCCTTAAAACCCCTTGTATATCTGGAATTTTCATATTATACTTGTTTGGAATGAAATTTGCTGCGGATTAGCAGTATGGATAAACAGGAGCATTGAATGAGAGTAATCGCAGGCAGCGCCAGAAGGCTGCTTTTAAAGACAGTGGACGGGATGGATACCAGACCCACCACGGATAGAATAAAAGAAACATTGTTTAATATGCTGCAGCCCCAGATACCGGGCTGTCAGTTTTTAGACCTCTTTTCCGGCAGCGGTGCAATCGGAATAGAGGCTTTAAGCCGTGGCGCGGACCTGGCAGTGATGATAGAGAACAATCCCCAGGCCGTAGCCTGTATCCGGGAGAACCTGGGAACCACCAGGCTGGAGGAACGGGCCGTGGTCATGGCATGTGACGTGCTGACAGGCCTTAAGCGGCTGGAGGGACATAACTACAGGTTTGACCTGGTGTTCATGGACCCGCCCTATCATCATGGATATGAGGAGCAGGTGCTTGGATATCTGGCCCATTCACCGATGGTATCGGATGAAACCGTCTTTGTCATAGAGGCGTCCAGGGAAACGGATTTCGGATGGCTTGAGGAAAAAGGATACCACATGATAAAAAGCAAGGAGTACAAGACCAACAAGCATGTGTTTGCTGGCAGGGGAGAATAGATGAAGATAGCTGTTTATCCGGGCAGTTTTGACCCGGTTACATTAGGGCATTACGATATTATTGAGCGCACCTCCAAGATATTTGACAAGGTCATACTGGGAGTATTGAATAACAGGGCAAAATCCCCGTTGTTTTCTGCGGGAGAACGTGTTAATATGTTAAAGGAAGTGACTGCTTCCCTTCCCAATGTGGAGGTGCAGTCCTTTGAGGGTTTATTGATTGATTTTGTACGCCAGAATGGCGCGGCCATCATTGTAAGGGGCCTGCGGGCCATCACGGATTTTGAATACGAACTTCAGCTGGCCCAGACCAACCGGGTGATTGCGCCTGAAGTTGATACCATATTTTTGACCACGAACCTTAAGTATTCTTACTTGAGTTCCAGCATTGTAAAAGAGATTGCGGAATACGACGGGGATATCAGCGAATTCCTTCATCCGGCCATTGCCGCCCGCGTGAGGGAGAAACTGAAGGAGAGACGCTAGTACTGTGCTTATACGGCCCGGTATGCGGCATTTGTCTGAGGATGGTTCTTTATCAGGATAAGGAGAAGAAGTAATATGATGAGTAGAATTGAGCAGTTAATCAGCGAGATTGAAGAATATATTGACAGTTGTAAATTCCAGGCATTATCCAACAGTAAGATTGTTGTTAATAAAGAAGAATTGGAAGAGCTGCTGGTAGAGCTCCGTCTCCGGATCCCGGATGAGATTAAGAAGTACCAGAAGATCATCAGCCAGCAGGATACGATTCTGGGAGAAGCCCAGGCCCAGGCAGATGCCATGCTGGAGGACGCCAAGAAGCAGGCGGATTCCATGATGGCCCAGGTCAGTGAACAGACCTCGGAGATGATTAATGAACATGAGATCATGCAGCAGGCTTACGCCCATGCGGACCAGGTGGTGGAACAGGCCAGCATCCAGGCCCAGGCCATTGTGGATGCTGCCGTGAATGATGCCAACAATATCAGACAGAGTTCCATCCAGTATACGGATGACATGCTGCGCAGCCTTCAGACCATCATCAACCACACCATGGAAGGGGCCAAGGGCCGTTTTGATGCGTTCATGACCTCCATGCAGTCCAGCTATGACATCGTATCCTCCAACCGCAACGAGCTGTCAGGGGGAATTGTCCGTCAGGAAGAGCAGGAGATGCAGCAGGAACCGGACCAGGAACAGATGTAGTACAGGCATCCGACCATCTTCCCTTATCAGCGCATGGCCAGTACATAAAACAGGATAATGGATAATGCGCTGTGGATCAGCTTCCATAGCATATAGTGCCGGATGGAGAGTCCGGCATTTTTTAATACGCTCTTTGTCTGGAAGATGCCGGACAGGCCGCCAAAGGCAGCAGAGCCGATGATAAGCATTGCGCCGGACATTCCGGGCACACTGTGGGCAATGGCCTGTATGCCGGTGGTGATTTCCACGGCTCCCAAAAGGGCAGGGCGCAAAAGGGGAGGCATGGCAAAAGGAAATACGGTGAGGTACAGGGCAAGTATGGAAAAGAGCATGATGTATCCGCCGATTTTCACCATGGTCTCAAAGCAGCCCATCATATGGTCATCAAAGGAAAAGGGATGATTAGCTGATTCGGTATTATCCGGTATGGGATAAGGATTCTTTTTGTAGTGATAGCATTTCCTTGCTAATATGGATATGGGAAGGACGGGAAGGTACAGGGCCGCAGCAACCGCCCATATGGGACAGGAGGCCGCAATACCCGGAATCACCCGGATCTGCGCCAGCACGTAGCCAAGGACAAACATGGGGCTGGGATGGTTGCTGATGGCCAGTAGGTATTGCCCCTCCTCATCCGGAATCCGCCCGCTGTCCATGAACTCGCTGGTGGTCTTGGCGCCCATGGGATATCCGCATAAAAGGCCGCTCATCAGGCAGAAGCTTCCCTGGTCCGAAAGCTGTAATACCTTTGAAAGGACTGGTTTAAAGGGGCCTGTGAGTATGTGGATGGCGTTAAGGGCAACAATCACGCCGGAGCATATCATGAATGGGAGAAGGGTGGGTAGGACCACATTGCCCCAGAGAAGGATGCCCTGTCTCGCGCCCTCCAGTGCAAGTCCCGGATTGAACAGAAGCATGAGCAGGCATAGGACGGACAGATAGCCTAAGATGGATTTTTTCATAAGCACCTGAATACAATGATTTATACAATATATTGTAAAGGGTGGCGGGCTATGCCTTTGATTCTCATATTACTGCTGGCAGTGTTCCAGTGTTCCATTACCAATTACCTGATCATGAATCCTGATTATTACCAGCTTGGCCCCTATACCTGGGAAAGCGGGGAATTCAGGTCAATGAAGCTGGGAACCATGCTGGCGGAGAAGAAGGCCATTGATTATGACATGCTTACCACACTTATGATAGAGCACGATTATGACCTGACCGGGGTGGAGGACAGCTCCTACAGCAATACGCTCCTTATGGCTGCCAGGCCCGCTGATTACAGGAAGCTGCGGCAGGCATATGAGACCGTGATGGGGGACCTTAAGTATTTTCCGGTGCCGTTAAGCTCTGATAAGGGAACGCCGGACGTGGTCTATGAAAATGGATGGCTGGAGGGGCGCAGTTACCGGACGGACGGCGAAAGCCAGGGCCAGCGCCACCATGAGGGCTGCGATATCATGGGTTCCAAAATGCCCAGGGGATATTATCCGGTTGTCAGTATGAGCGACGGGATTGTGGAGCGGATTGGATGGCTGGAGATGGGGGGATGGCGCATCGGGATCCGAAGCCCGGGCGGGGCATATCTTTACTATGCCCATCTGTACGGTTATGCCAGGGATTTTAAGGAAGGGGACCAGGTGAAGGCCGGGGAACTGCTGGGCTATATGGGGGACACTGGATACGGGAAGACGGAAGGCACTACCGGGAATTTTGATGTGCACCTCCATCTTGGCATCTATATCAAGACGGACCATCTGGAGGAAATGAGCGTGAATCCGTACTGGATTCTCCGGTATCTGGAAAAACGGCGGCTGACATTTACATATTAGAGTGGCCTGGCCAGGTGAATTGTGATATGATAAGTAGGATTATAGGATGGATGAGGTAAAAGGATGACGGATGTAAAACAGCTCCCAAAGGAATTCCTGGCAGAAATGAAGCTGCTTCTGGGGGATGAATACGACAGGTATCTTAAGAGCTTTGAGGAAGGCTTTCAGCCGGGACTCAGGGTTAATACATTAAAGACGGAGCCTTCACGGCTGAGGGCAATGGTCCCCTGGAATCTGGAGCCGGTGCCGTGGACGGAGAACGGGTTCTACTACGGCAGTGAAGCAGGGGCAGATGGAGGCCCGCGGCCGTCCAAGCATCCGGCTTATTACTGCGGTCTCTATTATCTCCAGGAACCCAGCGCCATGACCCCGGCCGCCATGCTTCCGGTAAAGCCGGGGGACCGGGTCCTGGACCTTTGTGCGGCGCCGGGCGGCAAGAGCACGGAACTGGGAGCCAGGCTGAAGGGCCGGGGGATGCTGGTGTCCAACGATATCAGCTATTCCAGGGCAAGGGCGCTTCTTAAGAACCTGGAACTGGCCGGGGTCCCTAATATCTGCGTCACAAGCGAAAGCCCGGAAAAGCTGGCAGAAGTGTGGCCGGAATTTTTTGACAAAATCCTGGTGGATGCGCCCTGTTCCGGGGAAGGGATGTTCCGCCGGGATGAGGACATGGTGAAGGACTGGGCCTCCAGTGGACCCTCATACTACGCGCCCATCCAGCGCCAGATCCTGGGCCAGGCGGTCCGGATGTTAAAGCCGGGCGGAATGCTGCTTTATTCCACCTGCACCTTTTCACGGACCGAGGATGAGGGGAACATTGAGTATGTACTGGAACATTATCCGCAGATGGAGCTGTGCATGCTTGATCTGTCAGCCGTACCCGGCGCAGTGGATGGAATCGGGCTTAAGGGCTGTTTGCGGCTCTTTCCCCACAGGCTGAAGGGAGAGGGACATTTCCTTGCCCTGCTGAGAAAGAAGAAAACGGATGTGGACATGCCCGCGGAATGCAGGCGGAAAAACACGAAAGCCTTAAAGTCCCTGAAACGCCAGGACGATCTGGTCCGTTTCATGGAATCCCTGTCCCTCAAGCTGGATGAGGAACGGATTGTGCTTCATCAGGACCATGTGTATTATCTGCCGGAGGGGCTGGAGTGGAACCTGCCCCTGCGGTTCCTGCGCACAGGACTGTTGCTTGGGGAACTGAAAAAGGGCAGGTTCGAGCCGTCCCAGGCCCTGGCCATGGCCCTTAAGGCGGACCAGTTTGATACGGTTGTCCGTCTGGGACATGAGGATGAACGGGTGGTGCGTTACCTGAAAGGGGAGACAGTGGAGTTATCAGAGGAAGAAGGCCCTGTAAAGGGCTGGTGCCTGGTGGCCATGGAAGACTATCCCATGGGCTGGGCCAAGGGCACTGGAATGAGCCTTAAGAATAAATACTATCCCGGCTGGCGGTGGCAGTAGGATGCCGGATGGCTCCTGCAGCGGCACCAGGATTGGCCGGGCGGTTCCGTCTGGGTCGGGATGTGGGTTTTGGGAAGAATGGTGATATGAGTGGCAGATAAGAAAAAACAGAAGACAGGCCCGATGAGGCTGGATAAATTCCTGGGAGAGATGGGATACGGCACCCGCACCCAGATAAAAGAGATGGTGAGGAAAGGACGTGTCCAGGTCAATGGACAGGTGATAAAGGCCCCCGAGTCCAAACTGGCGCCGGAGACAGACCAGGTCATGGTGGACCAGTCGGTGGTGGGATATGCCAGGATGGAATATTATATGCTTAATAAGCCAAAGGACGTGGTGAGCGCCACAACGGACAGCCGTTATCCGACCGTGGTGGGGCTGATTGGTGATGCGCTGCGAAAGGACCTTTTTCCGGTGGGCCGCCTGGATGTGGATACGGAAGGGCTTCTCATCATCACCAATGACGGGGAAATGGCCCACAATCTGCTTTCCCCGAAAAAACATGTGGATAAGGTGTACATGGCCCGGCTTTCCGGCCAGCTTCCCGCGAATGCGAAAGAGCGGTTTTCGGAAGGGATTGTCCTGGATGACGGGGTTAAGACCCTTCCAGCCCTATTAGAATATGAGGGGCATGGAAACGGCCCGGAGGGGCTGACGGAAGTCCTCCTCACCATCCGGGAAGGCAAGTTCCACCAGGTAAAGCGCATGTTTGAGGCGTTGGGCTGCCATGTGGAGTATCTGAAGCGGATGTCCATGGGGCCGCTTGGGCTGGACCCGGAACTGGAGCCTGGACAATACCGTCCCCTTACGGAGGAAGAAATCCGCAGCCTGAAGGAAGCGGGAACAGGTAAGTGATTAACGGACAGAGGAATTGGAGAAAATGAAAATAAATCAGAAAAAGGCAGTTATATTTGATTTGGATGGGACACTGGTGGATTCCATGTGGATGTGGAAGACCATTGACATAGAGTATCTTGCCAGATATGGCCTGGAATGTCCCGATGATCTGCAGAGGGAGATTGAAGGCATGAGCTTTTCGGAGACAGCCTCTTATTTTAAAAGAAGGTTTGGCCTTGAGGATTCCCTGGATGGGATTAAGGAAGCCTGGGTCCAGATGTCCATTGAGAAATATAAGAACGAGGTTACCTTAAAACCCGGCGCCAGGGCATTCCTGGACTATATATGGGACAAAGGGATACCTGCCGGGATTGCAACCAGCAATGGCCGGGCCATGGTGGACGCGGTCCTGGATTCCCTGGACATACGCAGGTATTTCCGGGTGGTGGCAACGGCCTGCGAGGTGGCTGCCGGGAAACCGGCCCCGGACATCTACCTGAACGTGGCAGGACGCCTGCAGGTGGCGCCGTCGGACTGCGTGGTGTTTGAGGATGTCCCGGCCGGAATCCAGGCGGGAAAGAATGCCGGGATGACCGTGTTTGCGGTGGAGGATGCATTTTCCCTGGACATGAGGGAAGAGAAGATGCAGCTGGCGGATTACTATATTAAGGATTACTATGAATTATTAGATGGAGCGGCAGGATGAAAAACGATTATTTACCCATGAACCGTCATGATATGAGTATCAGGGGATGGAAACAGTGCGATTTTGTTTATGTATCAGGGGATGCCTATGTGGACCATCCTTCCTTTGGCACGGCCATCATATCCAGGATACTGGAGGCACATGGATACAAGGTGGGAATCATTGCCCAGCCGGACTGGAAGGACAAAAAAAGCATTGAAATCCTGGGACGTCCCCGCCTCGGCTTCCTGGTGTCGGCCGGAAACATGGATTCCATGGTGAATCATTATTCCGTATCCAAAAAACGCAGGAAGGAAGACTCCTATACGCCGGGAGGAGTCATGGGCAGACGTCCGGATTATGCGGTTGTGGTGTATTGCAACCTGATCCGTTCCGTGTATAAGGATGCGCCCATCATCATCGGGGGAATCGAGGCCAGCCTGCGCAGGCTGGCGCATTATGATTACTGGTCTGGAAAGCTGAAGCGTTCCGTGCTCCTGGATTCTCAGGCCGACATCATCTCCTACGGCATGGGGGAGCGCTCCATTGTTGAGATAGCGGATGCCCTGGACAGCGGGATTGACGTAAAGGATATCACATTCATCGACGGGACCGTGTATAAGGCCAAAAGCCTGGAGTCCGTCTATGATTACAGGCTGCTGCCTGATTATACGGAGCTTTTAAGGGACAAGAAGGAGTATGCAAGAAGCTTTTATGTCCAGTACAGCAACACGGACCCATTTTCCGGGAAGCGCCTGGTGGAGCCTTATGAGGGAAAGGTGTTCGTGGTCCAGAATCCGCCTGCAAAGCCTTTGGGCCAGGAGGAGATGGATGCGGTTTATGACCTTCCCTACATGAGGAATTACCATCCCTCCTATGAAGAACTGGGAGGTGTTCCGGCTATCCGCGAGATAAAGTTCAGCCTTATCAGCAACCGGGGATGCTTCGGCGCCTGCAGTTTCTGCGCCCTTACCTTCCATCAGGGCAGGATCATACAGGCCAGGAGCCATGAATCCCTGATAGGGGAAGCAAAGCTTCTGACTGAGGAGCCGGATTTTAAAGGATACATCCACGATGTGGGCGGCCCTACGGCGGATTTCCGGTTCCCGGCCTGTGACAAGCAGCTGACAAAGGGCGCATGCCCGGGCCGCCAGTGCCTGTTCCCTGAACCATGTAAGAACCTTAAGGCGGACCACAGCGATTATATTGCGCTTTTGAGGAAACTCCGTGCCCTGCCAAAGGTAAAGAAGGTATTCATCCGGTCCGGTATCCGTTTTGACTATGTGCTGGCAGACCCTAGCCGCAGATTCCTGAAGGAACTTTGTGAGTTCCATGTGAGCGGACAGCTGAAGGTTGCGCCGGAACATGTGGCGGATAAGGTGCTCCAGATGATGGGCAAACCGAAAAACAGCGTATACAGGCAGTTTGTAAAGGAATATAAGGAGATGAACGGCAGGCTTGGCAAGGAGCAGTATCTGGTCCCCTACCTGATGTCCTCCCACCCGGGCTCGTCCATGAAGGAGGCAGTGGAACTGGCTGAATACCTCCGTGACCTGGGCTATATGCCGGAACAGGTCCAGGACTTTTATCCCACGCCTTCCACCATCTCCACCTGCATGTATTATACCGGGTATGACTGCAGGACCATGGAACAGGTGTATGTTCCGGTAAATCCCCATGAAAAGGCCATGCAGAGGGCGCTGATACAGTACAGGAACCCCAAGAACCATGACCTTGTGGCGGAAGCCCTTAAGATTGCCGGAAGGACGGATTTAATCGGATTTGATAAAAAATGCCTGATAAGGCCAAGAAGCAGCTACGGCCAGGGACAGGGCGCCCAGGGAAGCAGACCGGGCCGGACAGCGGCGGGCCAGATGAACCAGCCGGGCCGGACCGCAAAAGGCCAGGGGAAGCAGCCGGGCCGGACAGCGGCGGGTCAGATGAACCAGCCGGGCCGGACCGCAAAAGGCCAGGGGAAGCAGCCGGGTCAGGCCGCAGCCGGCCGTCCAAAGAAAACAATCCGCAACGTTCATAAAAAGAAAGGATCCTGATAATGAAGATTGCCGTAGTAACCGGAGCATCCTCCGGAATGGGAAGGGAAATGATCATCCAGCTGTGGGAGCATTTTAAAGGATTTGATGAAATGTGGATCATAGCCAGAAGGGAAGGACGTCTTGACGAACTGGACCGCCAGGTGGGGGTCCCGCTGCGCAAGTTTGCCCTGGACCTTACAAAAGAAAAGGATCTGCGTGTGTTGGAGCGGGAGCTTTCAGAGAAGGATCCCCAGGTAAAATTCCTGGTCAATGCAGCCGGGTTTGGCAAGATCGGGACCGTGGAGTCCCTGGCCCTGGTTGATGAGACGGACATGGTACGCTTAAACTGTGAAGCGCTGTGCGCCGTGACACGTCTGGTGCTGCCCTATATGACATGCAACAGCCGCATCATCCAGTTTGCATCCTCAGCCGCCTTCCTTCCGCAGCCGGGATTTGCCATCTATGCGGCAACCAAGTCATTTGTACTCAGCTACAGCAGGGCGTTAAACCAGGAACTGAAAGCCAGGAACATTTATGTGACATCAGTCTGCCCCGGACCGGTCAGAACGGAATTTTTCGACATAGCGGAGACCACGGGGGAGATTCCCCTGTACAAGCGTCTGGTCATGGCCAACCCCAGACGGGTGGTGTCAAAGGCCATCAGGGACAGCGTGGCCGGAAAGGAAATTTCCGTGTACGGTCTTACCATGAAAGCCTTCCGGATACTCTGTAAGGTCCTGCCGCACCGCCTGATACTCAGGATGATGGAGTGGTGCAACCATATAATCTGAAGATAAGGAGAATCCCCATATGCAGACATTGACTGTGACCCCCAATGAGGCCGGGCAGCGCATGGATAAGCTTCTCGCCAAATACCTGGACCAGGCCGGCAAGGGGTTTCTTTATAAAATGATGAGGAAAAAGAATATTACCCTTAACGGGAAGAAATGTGACGGCTCCGAACACCTGGAGGAAGGCGATGAAATCCAGCTGTTCATGGCCGACGAGACCATTGAGAAGTTCCAGGCAGCCCCAAAGGCCCCGGCCCGGTCAACGGCCGGGTACGGATATAAAAAGCTGGATATCATCTATGAAGACAGGCACATATTGGTGGTGAACAAACCCTCAGGCATGCTGTCCCAGAAGGCCAGGGAGGGGGACATGTCCCTTAATGAATATATCCTTAATTATCTGATTGATTCCGGCGGCCTGCCCATAAGCCAGCTGCGCACCTTCAAACCCTCCATCTGCAATCGCCTGGACCGCAACACCAGCGGACTTGTGGTGGCCGGCAAATCCCTGGCAGGGCTTCAGGTCATGAACGGGGTGTTTAAGGACAGGAGCCTGCACAAGTATTACCAGTGCCTGGTGGCCGGACAGATTAAGGAGAAGAAACTGATAGCCGGTTTCCTGCGCAAGGATGAGGCTGCGAATACAGTGACAATCTACCCGCTGGAGGTGGAGGACAGCGTACCCATCATGACAGAGTATCTTCCCCTGGCAGGGAATGGAAACCACACGCTTCTCCAGGTGACCTTAATCACAGGCCGCAGCCATCAGATACGCGCCCATCTGGCATCCATCGGCCATCCCATCGTGGGGGACTATAAATACGGCAGACAGGACCTGAACGACGCCATGAAGAAGAAATACGGCGTGCGTTCCCAGCTGCTCCATTCCTGGCGGCTGGTGATGCCTGATAAACTGCCGCAGCCCCTGGATTACCTAAGTGGGAAAGAGATGGTCGCGGGGCTGCCGGACCAGTTTGCCAGGGTGCTTAAAGGGGAAGGGATGATCCTGTGATTCTTGACAGGAAGCCATCTTCAGGTTATGATAGTACAAGCGATAAAATGTGGACCGGGGCAGCATGTTCCAAACACCCTGGCGTAACATGAGAATGAGAGGATTTTTGAAATGGGAAAGATTATTTTGACGGGTGACCGTCCCACGGGACGGCTTCACGTAGGACATTATGTAGGCTCACTGAAGCGCAGGGTGGAACTTCAGAACTCAGGTGGGTTTGATGAGATTTATATTATGATAGCAGATGCCCAGGCGCTTACTGATAATGCGGACAACCCGGAAAAGGTGCGCCAGAACATCATCGAGGTGGCGCTGGATTATCTGGCATGCGGCCTGGACCCGGCAAAGTCCGTGCTGTTCATCCAGTCCCAGATCCCGGAGCTGTGTGAGATGAGTTTCTATTATATGGATCTGGTGACCGTGTCCAGGCTCCAGCGCAATCCAACGGTCAAATCCGAAATCCAGATGAGAGGGTTTGAGGCAAGCATCCCGGTTGGGTTCTTTACGTATCCCATCAGTCAGGCAGCTGACATCACTGCGTTTAAGGCCACCACGGTGCCGGTGGGGGAAGACCAGGCTCCGATGATTGAGCAGACCAGGGAGATTGTGCACAAGTTCAATTCTGTTTACGGGGAAACCCTGGTTGAACCGGATATCCTCCTGCCGGACAACAAGGCCTGCCTGAGGCTTCCGGGCATTGACGGCAAGGCCAAGATGAGCAAGTCCCTTGGCAACTGCATCTACCTGTCTGACACTGAGGCAGAAGTCAAAAAGAAAATCATGTCCATGTTTACAGACCCCAACCATCTGCGGGTGGAGGACCCGGGCCAGGTGGAAGGCAACCCGGTATTCATTTATCTGGACGCGTTCTGCAGGGATGAACATTTTGCAGAGTACCTGCCGGATTACAGGAACCTGGATGAGCTTAAGGCCCACTACATGAGGGGCGGCCTTGGGGATGTGAAGGTCAAGAAGTTCCTGAACAATGTGCTGCAGGATGAACTCCGCCCCATCCGTGAGCGCCGTAAGGAGATTGCCAAGGACATCCCGGCCGTTTACCGCATACTGGAAGAGGGCAGCCGTAAGGCCAAGGCCAAGGCGGCACAAACCCTGGCAGAGATGAAGCGGGCCATGAAGATTAATTATTTCGAGGATAAGGAACTGATTGCAGAGCAGGCAGAGCGGTTCCGTTCTGAGATGGAGTAGGCGTATCCGATAATTGCTTTCCGTCAAATGGAAGAATGAAAATCATTAAAATCATAAGAGGATTCCTGAAACCATAGGGATCCTTTTTTCTTTATGATATAATGTGTTTAAAGTATTTTTATTGGAGAGGAAGCGTATGGGACAGTCAAGGGTAATGAGATTTACGTTCACAAAGGCGGAAATCAGGGAGTTTGCAGCCAGGATGACGTTGGCTGCTTTGCAAAAGCTGTGGATTTTCTGGATTTTATTCATTTTGTACATGGCAGGGGAGCTTATCATGACAGTGGCTTTGCAGAGGTCCTGGCAGGGTTTTGTCCTAAGCCTTATAAGCGGGGGGAGTGTTTTGGCAATCCTCCTTGTTGTCATGTACCTTATCAACTATTGCCAGGCGCTTAAGGCAGGCATGCTGGAGCCGGCGGCCTACTGGATTGAGGATGGCTGTCTGTGCTGTGAAAAGAACAGGACCAGGATACCCTGCAGTGATTATGTGCGCCGCTGGGAGAGCCGGCACCTGATAGTCCTGGGATGGGAAAGCGGAAGATATAATTTGGCAGCGACCCCAATACCGAAGCGTGTGTTTGGGGATAAGGGGGAAATGGAAGCCTTCCTGTCAGCCTTTTGTCCGGCTGCCCATGCCGCCGGCCAGGAACATGCAGGCGGGGGAAGGTTTAATTATTATTTCAGGATGGATCCCGGGTCCTGGGCACATGCCTATATCCAGATGCTGCAGGCTGTCCGTGTTTTAAGGGCGCCCCGCATCAGGAGGATCCGGTGTATCCTGTTTTTTGTCTTAACCGGGTTCTATATACGGACTCTCATGACAAGCCCGCTGTATGGCATCACGCGCTTCATAATCCATGCCCTGCCGTATCTTATCATAGGCATTGTCATATATGCCATGGGAAATCCATGGCCAAGTGAAAAGGCGTACGCCAGGTTCTCTGGACATGGACGTCTGGGGAATGACGGGACCGGCATCTGGGAAATGGCTTTCATGGATGAAACAATCAGGGTCCGTAAGGGGCAGCAGCTGTTTGACTGCAGCTGGCAGGATTACGCATATCTGATGGAGTCCGATGATACGTTCCTCCTGGTCCGCCTGTGCGGCGTGCTGCAGGCCCAGTTCCTGCCGGTTCCCAAATGGGTATTCAGCGGCCCGGAGGAGATGCAGGCCTTTGCCAGGTTCTGCGGGAGCAGGGGCGTGACCATAAGGAAGGAACGGATTCAGACATCACTGAAAAGGGAAAAAGGGAAATGGATCATATGCGGGGTCCTGCTGTTGGTGCTTGTGGTTTTTTATGCCCAGCTCAGGATTGCTTATTCCATTGCCGCCGGTTCGGTCCAACAGAGGATGGAACGCCTGGTGGAGGATGGGTCATTGGAAAAAGGGATGGAAATGGAAAAAACAGGGCAGCGGGGAACCATGGAGGCCTTTGTTTTTGACCCGGCGGATTATCCGGACTATGTCCCCATTGAAATCCAGGTGGAGGTGCTTAAGTCCCTTGGGATTGACGGACTGGAGGAAGGGACTGTGGAGGAATACAAAAAGTGGATGGAGCAGGACCCGTGGAGCCGGGCCTTCATGGAGGGTTATCCATATTATTCCCTGTTATCAGGAATCGGATCAGGGGAGTATGACGAGGAGACGTATGAGAAGACAGGCTGGTCAGGAACCGTGTACTGGTTTGATTTTGAAGGCTGGGATATCAGTGAGGATTACATTGACATCATGAAAGGGGTACAGGCCATTGGAGGGGATGATTTTATCCTGTCGGATATGGAGGAGGACACGTCCGGGGTGGACTGGGAAAATGGAACAGGCACCATTGACGTGACCTTTACCCTGGACGGCAGGCCGCTAAGATTTTGTGCGGAAATGGAGAATGACTGGATAGACAGTTCGTTCCTTCAATTCCTGGGCCGCTCCCTTATGGAGGGCGGGAAGGAAAAACGCCTCTATTACATGGGAGACAATGGCCAGGGGGCAATCCTTTTTTATAATACGCCTGAGTGGGCGGCAATGTTTCAGGAGAAGACCGGTATCGAACTTCTTGAAGCCGGTGGATGACTGCAGGAATCTGATAAATGGAGAATCTGATAAAAAGTCCTTGACCCTGACCTTAGGTAAGAGATTATACTGAATCCAGATCCGGATCAGGTAAAACAGAAATTGAATGGAGGAGCAGGAGCATGCTGACCATAGGACAGATGTCAAGGGTTTGCGGTGTGAGTGTGAAGACGCTGCATCACTATGATAAAATCGGCCTTTTGAAACCACAGAAAACAGATGAAACCAATGGATACCGTTATTATGAGGATTCCCAGATCGGTACCATGCTGCTTATCGGAAGGCTGAAACGGTATGGCTTTACACTCACTGATATTCAATGCCTGTTGACCGTCAAAGATAGCAGGGAGCTGCTGCGCCAGATGCATCAGCAGAGATTCCGCCTGGAGCGGCAGATGGAGCACATTTCCATTACCATCAGGGAGATGGGCTATCATCTGGAAGAATTCGAAAGGACAGGTGATATCATGAGTTATCAGAATAATTATGAGATAGTGGTAAAGGAAGCAGGGGAGCAGGTACTGGCCACCCACAGGCAGAAGATGTCAGTGGAAGAGTTCGGCACCTATTATGGGAAGATATATGAGAAGATTGCCAGGGAACACCTGGAAGTCAACGGCATTGTGATGGCGATATACCATGACCAGGAGTTTGACCCGGCCTTCAGCGATATTGAACTGGGTGTGGGAATTACGGAGAGGGACAAGGCGGACTTTATTTTGCCGGGCCACCTCTGTGCAACCACGATTCACAAAGGCGCGTATTCCGGTCTTCCTGACGCATATGGGGCCATTGTGGCCTGGATTAACGCTAATGGGTATAAGATGGACGGAATGCCCTATGAAATCTATCTGAAGACACATTTTGACAAGCTTCCTCCGGAAGAGTGGGTGACAGAGATATTCTTTCCTGTCAGGAAGTAATCAGGGCGTATCAGGAAATTGCTTTCCGTCAGCTGTGCGTCCCGCCTGGTGGTTCCTTAGGGCATATGGCGGGAAGGGACTGTCAGGCATGATCTGGCAGGGATGGGGCCGGTCTTTTTTCGTCAGGAAGACCGGTCCTTTTTTAATACCTGGATCCTGAACGGATGGAGTACTGGTAATATTTTCGATTTTCTGAATATATCCTTAATATGCCTGTCCTTCCATTGACTGGAAACCCTGGGCACCATATACTTAGTTCATGAGGAGGTTGTGCGATGAAAAAGGTGTCGGGTTTATGAAGGAACGCCTTACCACACATCCGTATTTGTGAATAAGGAAGGAGAAAACGGCTGGACAGCCCTTGACTGGGTTAATGCCGAGACAGGGGGAGACAGATGACAGGTACAGTACCGCGCGGACAATCAGGATGCCGGGGCAGACTATTCAGCACCCGGGATATGTATGATATTGAGAGGACAGAGGGGCTTTTTGTGGCAGCGGTCCGTGAAAACTGTGCATTCCATTACAGGAACTGTCCGGAATACAGGAGGATCCTTGATTATACCGGATTCAGACCGGAATCCATAGAAGGAATGGGGGATATTGCGGGAATTCCCTTTCTTCCCACCCTGTTTTTTAAACGCCACGCAGTCTTTTCCATGCCGGAGGATAAAATCAGGACAAAAGTCCTGTCTTCCGGCACATCCGGAATGTCCAGCTGTATCGGATATGATGCGGGAGCCATGGCCTGCGGGGTATATATGGGACTGAAGGTGGCTGCCAGGAGCCGCCTTGTGTCTGCCAGACCGGCTAATTATATCATTCTTGGATACCGGCCCCATAGGGATAACCCAACAGGAGTGACAAGGACCATGTTCCTGTCTACCTTTTTTTCGCCTGCCCTTAGACGTACCTATGCCCTGGAATGGAAGGACGGGCAGTATTATCCGGATATGGATGGGATTGTCCGGGAAATGATAAGGTGCAGCAGATCCTCCTTCCCGGTACGGATACTGGGGTTTCCGTCCTATACATGGTTTGCCTTGAAACTACTGGAACAGAAGGGAATCCGCCTTTCCTTCCCCAAGGGTTCCCGGATTGTGCTGAGCGGGGGATGGAAACAGCACGGGGCAGAGGAAGTGGATAAAAAGGTGCTCTACCGCCTTGCAGGACAGGTGCTTGGAATCGGGGAGGAGGATATCGTTGAGTTCTTCAGCGCGGTGGAGCATCCGGTCCTTTATTGTACCTGTAAGAACCATCATTTCCATGTCCCGGTCTACAGCCGTGTCATCATACGCGATGTGGATACCCTGAAACCGCTAGGCTATGGAAAGCAGGGACTTGTGAACCTGGTGACGCCCATGATGAAAGCAACGCCCATACTCAGCGTGATGACAGATGATCTGGGAGTGCTTCATGAAGGGGCAGGATGCGGATGCGGCATAGCCTCCCCTTACCTGGAACTTAAGGGGCGGGCAGGAATCCGGGAAATCAGGACGTGCGCGGCGGGGGCAGAGGCGTATCTGCGCGGGCAGGAGTGGATGCTTTAGGAGAGAGGGGGAAGGAACTGGGACATGATTCTGGCAAATGGAAAATTATACGATTCCGGCAGGCAGGGAGAGGTCCTTGCCTGTATGGAGGAGCGGATTAACAGGACCATGGAAGGGAAACATCTGGAGGCGGACATGGTGATATCCGCCCTGGCCTGTCTGGGACAGAAGCTGGAACAGAGGTACGGGTATCCGCAGGCCGCAGGAATGTTTAGCCGTGAAGCCATGGAGGACAGGCTTATGCGGGAGCTGGGGTATGCCCGTCCATATGGTTCCGTGAAGCCATCGCCCAATAGCCGTATCTCCACCCGTGTCATGCCTCTTGGAACCCTGCTCCACATCGGGGCAGGCAATGCGGATTTCCTTCCGGCTTACAGTGTGGCAGAGGGCCTCCTAACCTGTAATGTGAACATACTGAAACTGCCGGGCGCGGACAGCGGGGCGTCCTTGGAAATGCTGCGCATGCTCATTGATATCCAGCCGGAACTGGCTGATTATATCTATGTTTTTGATACCTCTTCTAAGGACAGGGATGCGCTGATGCAGCTGGCAGGACTGGCAGACGGAATCGTGGTGTGGGGAGGCGATGGGGCGGTTACCCAGGTAAGGAGCCTGGCGCCTCCCGGAATCAGGCTGGTTGAATGGGGACATAAACTGGGCTTTGCGTATATTTCAGGATACACGGACAGGGAAGCGGAACTGGCTGCCCTGGCAGGGCACATGATGGCCACAAAGCAGCTTTTGTGTAGTTCGTGCCAGACCGTATTCATTGATACGGAATCTTATGAGGAAATCCTGGAGTTCGGAAGGGGATTCCTGGATTACCTGGAGCGGGCCGCAGACAGATTTCCAGGCAGCAATCCTATTGTGGCAGGCGCAATCAGTCTCAGACGTTACAATGATGAACTGGAGCGGATTGTTTATGGGGAGGGCACAGGCGGGAACAGGATATTCCAGGGAAAAGGATGCAGCGTGACCGTATGCGGCGATATGGAACTGGAACTGTCCCCTATGTTTGGGAACTGCCTGATAAAGCGTCTGCCCAGAAACAAGGCGTTTGGATGCCTGCGCCGCCATAAAGGACATCTGCAGACAGCAGGACTTATATGTGCAGGTGAATGCAGGGAGGAACTGGTGAAGCTTCTGTGTTCCTGTGGCGTGAGCCGGATTACAGACGCGGGAAGCATGTCAGCCTTATTTGCCGACGGGACGCATGACGGGGAGTATCCCCTGAGACGTTATGTCAGGTTCGTGGATGTGGAGGACCCTGGTACAGACCTTTGCAATGAACGGTGAAGACGGCGTCCGCTGTCTATGCAGGGCTGTACTGGTCCTCGATGGGAGGCGGTATTCCTGCAGGGAGTGGGCTTTATGGCCAGGACTGCCTATACACAGGAAAGGAGGATGGGATGTGAAAAAGCCTTTTCAAACAGGAATCAGGGCTGTCCTGGCAGTTATCTGCATCGGAGCAGTCCTGGCAGCAATTTACGGTTACGGTATATTACAGGGCTGGTTCCTGCTTAATAACCCTTCCAGGAAACTATATCCAATCCGCGGCGTGGATGTATCCCATTACCAGGGCGAGATTGACTGGGCTGTCTTAAGCGGACAGGATATACGGTTCGCATATATCAAGGCCACGGAGGGAAGCAGCCATACGGATGGGAGGTTCCTGGAAAACTGGGACCATGCAACGGTTACGGATTTGAAGGTGGGGGCCTATCATTTCTTCAGTTTCGACAGTCCGGCAGAGACACAGGCAGAACATTTTATTAAGACCGTCCAGGGGTTTGACGGGATGCTGCCGCCGGTTGTGGATTTTGAATTTTACGGTGATAAAAAAGCCAGTCCTCCCCCGGTGGAACCGACGGTACAGGAGCTGTGGGTCATGCTGGGGAAACTGAGGCAGCATTATGGGATGACGCCCATACTCTACGCCACGGAGGAAACCTACCATATGTATCTGGAGGGACGCTTTGATGAATATCCCCTTTGGATACGCAATGTGACGGGGCAGCCGGATACGGATACGGACTGGCTGTTCTGGCAGTACAGCAACCGCGGGCGGCTGGACGGATATACGGGGGATGAGCGGTTCATTGACCTGAACGTGTTTGCAGGAGACGAGGTGCAGTGGGCTGAATTTACAGAAACAGGGGGACAGACAGATGAAGCGGAGGGGCAGGACGGACTGGAGGATTAGGACAGGCCAGGAAAATGACTTGAGAAAAAACAGATGTTCTGGTATACTGATGGAACACGGGAAAATGACTTTGACCGGAATGTTTTTTTGAAAGGAATGTATCTGCATGGGAACCTGGAACACAAGAGGCTTAAGGGGATCCACCCTGGAGGATTTAATCAACCATACCAATGAAAGCTACCGGGACAGGCATCTGGCGCTGATCCAGAAAATCCCCACGCCCATAACGCCCATTGAGATTGATAAGGCAAGCAGGCATATAACGCTGGCGTATTTTGACCAAAAGAGTACGGTGGATTACATAGGGACCGTGCAGGGAATACCGGTATGCTTTGATGCAAAGGAATGCGCGGCTAAGACATTTCCCCTTCAGAACATCCATCCCCATCAGATCCAGTTCATGAAGGAGTTTGAGGAACAGGGCGGGATTGCGTTCATCATCCTGTATTTTACTAGCCTTAACGAGATGTATTACATGCCCTTTGAGCATATATATACCTTCTGGAAGCGGATGGAGGACGGCGGACGCAAAAGCTTTACCTATGATGAAGTGGATAAGGCGTGGAGGATACGCTCCTTTCGGGACATGCTGGTGCATTATCTGGAGGGGATACAGAAAGACCTGGACAGAAGGCCGTGACGGATGGCAGGACCTTGCTGCCAGGTCTTTTATGGATTATGGGCGGAGCAGTTTTTCATATGCAATCTTGTCGCTGTTGTCAAAGGTGACCACGCCGCAGTATCCGTATCCGTTCTTTTCCAGGAGATGCCTCATGATGGCATTGTCCTGGTCCGTATCGATTTTAATGCTGTATATGCCTTTTGAAAGGCAGAGTTCCTCGGCATGGCTGAACATGAGGGATGCAAGCCCCCTTCCTTTGCAGGTATTGTCGATGGCCAGTCTGTGGATCACGGCGTAGGGCTGATGGCTTTTCCAGGTCCCCCGGAGGGATTCGTAACATGTTTCACCATCAAAGGAAATGCAGGCATACGCAATGATACGGTCCCCGTCTGTCATCACATATCCGTTGTTGTTCCTGATATCATCTGCCACGGAATCCCGGTTGGGATATTCCTTCTGCCATTGGTCCACCCCCTGGTCCCTGAGGAACTGCCGCGCCTCTTTTATGATTTCCCAGCAACGGTCAATTTCCTTATCCGTGGAGCGTCTGAATGCGGGACGTGTTCCTGAATGTGTTTCTGATTGTGTACCTGCCATGTGTTTTTCCTCCTTTGCTATCTTGGGATTGACCTTAAATGTAAATAAAAGTATAATATAGTGGAATGTAGGAACCAATATATTGGAAGTCTACCATATTGTACTATTAATCCACTATATTGTCAATCAGGTATCTGGCTTTATTGGAGGAAATGATGGATATTAATATTAATCTGGAAGTGGGCCGCAATATCAGGCGGCTGAGGGAAGCAAAAAAACTGACCCTGGACGGGGCCGCGGCAGCAACCGGGGTATCCAGGAGCATGCTGGCCCAAATTGAGAAGGGGGATGTGAACCCCACTATTTCCGTACTCTGGAAGATTGCCAATGGCTATAAGGTATCCTTTACCTCGCTGGTTGAGACAGGCATGGAGGATGCCGCCGTCATAAGGGCAGGCGATATCACGCCTATCATGGAGGACGGGGGAAACTATATGAATTATCCCGTGTTTGCCTTTGATGACAGGAAGCTGTTTGAGACATACCGGATTGTCATAAAGCCGGGAGGATGCTTAAAGGCCCGGCCGCACCTGGCCGGAACCGAGGAGTATATAACCCTGTTTTGTGGTCAGGCCGTCATAGAGGCGGCCGGACAGGAGTGGGAGCTGGCAGAGGGGGATTCCATCCGCTTTAAGGCGGACACGGCCCACGGTTACCGCAATCCGGGGACGGGAAATGCAGAGATGAGTATGGTAATCTTTTATGGGAGACAGTAGGATTTCTGATTGACAATCCGTCTGATATCCCCTATAATAATACAATCACGTTATCGAATTAGCACTTTACTACGAAAAAGTGAAGGTGAACGATAACAAAGGCTGCAGGTATAATGATGCAGATGCAATGGCAAAAGCCAAAGAATATGATAAAAGAGGATGGGACATGATGGCAGGAAAGAACCGTTTAATCCACACCCCGGAAGGCGTGAGGGACAGTTACAATGCGGAGTGCAGAAAGAAACTGGCGGTGCAGGATAAGATATTGAACACCTTATACCTGTACGGCTATGAGCATATACAGACGCCCAGCTTTGAATATTTCGACATATTCAGCAAGGACAGGGGAAGCGTGTCGGACCGGGAGATGTTCAAGTTTTTTGACCGGGATAATAATACCCTGGTGCTCCGCCCGGATATGACCCCGGCCGTTGCAAGGTGTGTCGCCAAATATTTCATGGATGATGACATGCCGCTGCGTCTTTGCTACTTGGAGCGCACCTTTAAGAACAACAGCAGCTACCAGGGAAGGCTCAAGGAGAGGGCCGAGATGGGGGCCGAGCTTATCGGGGATGATTCTGCCGACGGGGACGCCGAGATGATTGCCATGGTCATCGACAGCCTGAAGGCGGCGGGCCTTAAGGAATTCCAGGTGGAACTGGGACAGGTGGCATTTTACCGCAGCCTTTTGGAAGAAGCGGGGTTCAGTGAGGAAGTGGAAGAGGAGCTGAACCAGCTGGTGGAGAATAAGAATGACTTTGGCGTGGCTGAACTGCTTAAGGGCCAGGATATTGATGAGGGCTTAAAGCAGGTGTTCTTGAAACTGCCGGAGCTGTTTGGTTCCCTGGAACAGATTGTCCAGGCAAGGAAGCTGACATCCTCCCCCAAGGCCCTGGCTGCCATTGAACGGCTGGAGCAGGTCCATGCCATCCTTCAAAGCTATGGACTGGCGGATTATGTGTCCTATGATCTGGGGATGCTCAGCAAGTATCATTATTATACGGGAATCATTTTCAAGGCATATACATATGGGACAGGGGATTATATTGTCACCGGAGGCCGTTATGATAAGCTTCTGGTCCAGTTTGGCAAGGATACGCCTGCCGTCGGCTTCGCCATTGTGGTGGACCAGGTCATGGCGGCCCTGTCCAGACAGCAGATAGATACGCCTGTGACCCTGGTGAACACGGTTATCCTCTATGAAGCCCCGGCCAGGGATAACGCCATACGCCTGGGCCGTTATTTTAAGGAAAAGGGCCTTGCCGTCCAGTCCATGAAGCGGCGGCAGGATAAGAGCCTGGAAGATTACAGGGACATGACGCTGGGGCGCCACATGAGGAACCTCCTGTATCTGAAGGATGACGGCCGGGTGGTCACTGCCATGGATATGGTGAACGGCAGTGCGGATGAGATTCCCATTGAGGCGTATGAGTAAGAATTGAATTATCGGAGGGCTTGAAGGCAGATGAGATATTTAACAATAGCACTGGCAAAGGGCAGGCTGGCCAAAAAGGCCATGGAACTGTTTGAGGCAATCGGTATTTCCTGTGACGAGATGAAGGATAAGGATTCCAGGAAGCTGATATTTGTAAATGAGGAGCTGGGGATCCGTTTCTTCCTGGCCAAAGCCAATGATGTGCCCACTTACGTGGAATATGGGGCGGCGGATATAGGTATCGTGGGCAAGGACACCATCCTGGAGGAGGGGCGCAAGCTCTACGAGGTCATGGACCTGGGGATGGGCAGGTGCAGGATGTGCGTGTGCGGTCCTGAATCGGCAAAGGAGAGCTTAAGGCATCATGAGCTGATACGCGTGGCCACCAAGTATCCTAATATTGCAAAGGATTATTTTTATAACCAGAAGTATCAGACCGTGGAGATCATCAAGCTGAACGGTTCCATTGAACTGGCGCCCATCGTGGGGCTGTCAGAGGTAATCGTGGATATCGTGGAGACCGGCTCCACCCTCAGGGAGAACGGCCTGGCCGTTCTGGAGGAGGTATGCAGCCTGTCCGCCCGCATGGTGGTGAACCAGGTGAGCATGAAGACGGAGAACGGGCGTATCACGAAGATAATCAAGGATTTCCAGGCACTGCTTAAGGAGGATAATTAAATGAGAATCATAACATTAGACGATGCATCCATGAAGAATATCCTGGCTGACATGCTCAGACGCGACCCGAACAACTATGACAGCTATACAAAGACCGTGGAAGCGATTGTGGAAAATGTAAAGAACCGCAGGGATGAGGCCGTGTTTGAGTATACAAGGGAATTTGACCATGCGGACCTGGATGCATCCAACATCCGGGTGACACAGGAAGAGATAGAAGAGGCCATGGCCCAGGTGGACGAAGGCCTTCTTGCAGTCATGAAAAAGTCCATGGACAATATCCGCCGTTACCACGAAAAGCAGAAGAGGAACAGCTGGTTTGACGCCCAGCCAGATGGCACCATACTGGGCCAGAAGGTGACGGCCCTTGAGAGCGTGGGCGTTTATGTGCCGGGGGGCAAGGCGGCCTATCCATCCTCTGTGCTGATGAATATCATACCGGCCGAGGTTGCAGGGGTAAAGCGGATTGTCATGGTGACCCCGCCGGGGAAGGACGGGAAGGTGAATCCTGTCACCCTCACAGCCGCCCATCTGGCAGGCGCCACCGAGGTGTATAAGGTGGGCGGGGCCCAGGCAGTGGCAGCCCTTGCCTTTGGCACCCAGTCCATACCCAGGGTCAATAAGATTGTGGGACCGGGCAATATCTTTGTTGCCCTTGCCAAGAAGGCTGTGTACGGCCATGTGAGCATTGACAGCATTGCAGGCCCCAGCGAGATTCTGGTGATTGCGGATGACAGCGCCAATCCGCGCTTTGTGGCTGCCGACCTTTTAAGCCAGGCCGAGCATGATGAGCTGGCAAGCGCCATATTGGTGACCACCAGCATGGAGCTTGCTAAGAAGGTGTCGGATGAGGTGGATGGTTTCCTGAAGGTATTATCCAGAGGCGATATCATTGCAAAGTCCCTGGATAATTACGGGTATATCCTGGTTGCGGATACCATGGAAAAGGCGGTGGAGACAGCCAACAATATTGCGCCCGAGCATCTTGAGATTGTAACGGCCAATCCCTTTGAGGTCATGACGAAAATCCAGAACGCGGGGGCCATCTTCATCGGCGAATACAGCAGCGAACCCCTGGGGGATTACTTCGCTGGACCGAACCATATCCTGCCCACCAACGGGACAGCCAAATTCTTCTCGCCTCTTGGAGTGGATGACTTCATCAAGAAATCCAGCATCATTTACTACTCCAGGGAGGCGCTTGAGAAGGCCCATAAGGATATTGAATTGTTTGCGGAGTCCGAACACCTGACCGCACATGCCAATTCCATCCGGGTACGGTTCGAACCATAGGCTTAATGCCTGTTTTTTGGAATTGGGTGTGAACGCGCTTCATGATACCGGGGCAGGGTTCCTGGTCGGGGGTCCTGGGTGGCATTCCTGGTATGGGTTCCCGGGTGGGATTCCCGGACGGCGCCAGGTATCGTCAAGCCACATGAAATTAGGAGGGATATATGATGGAAAGGACGGCCGTGGTAACACGGAATACAAAAGAAACAGAAATCCAGATAAGCCTTAACCTGGATGGGAGCGGGAACGCGGATATCCAGACAGGCATCGGATTCTTTGACCATATGCTGAACAGTTTTGCCCGTCACGGGTTCTTTGACCTGACCGTAAAGGTGAAGGGGGACCTGGAAGTGGATACCCACCACACCATTGAGGATACCGGGATTGTCCTGGGACAGGCGATTAAACAGGCTGTGGGGGATAAAAAAGGGATTGTGCGCTATGGTTCCCAGATCCTCCCCATGGATGAATCCCTGGTCCTGTGCGCCCTGGATCTGTGCGGCAGGCCGTATCTGGTCTATAATCTTGACCTGGACCGTGAAAAAGTAGGGGATTTGGAGACAGAGATGGTCCGGGAATTCTTCTATGCCATTTCCTATGCAGCAGAAATGAACCTGCACATCAGGCAGATGGCAGGCATGAACAACCACCATATCATTGAAGCTGCCTTTAAGGCATTTGCAAAGGCCCTGGACAGTGCGGTTGCAGCAGAGCCAAGACTTACAGGCGTGCTCTCCACCAAAGGAAGCCTTTAGGAAGGAGGCCGGCAGTGGGAGAAGGGACACCGGCAGGGGAAGGGATGGCAGGAGGCCATGTCCTGTCCAAAAAGATGATTGGCCTGGCATACGGGAATAGAAAGCTTATGGCGGGAATCCTGCTGCTGATATTAGGATTGTCTTCTGCCCTGGCCGGACTGATGCTGGACCAGGAGGCCAGAAGGGGATACAGGGAGGAACAGAACCTCGCGGTTCCCTTTGATTCCAGTGAACCAGGTGGATACAGCTATGTCAGGCTGCAGTATCTGACGGATAGTTTTGCGGAACACGTAAAATCAGAAGAGAATTATTATTACGGGTTTGATTTTATGTTCAGGCCCTACATCATTTCCATGAAAGGCCATATGCCTGAGAACCTGATGGCCCTCATGGACTATACATATGGGGATGGGCTTTCTGAGCCACCTCCTGCAGTGGATGTATGCGGCTATGGAAGACCCATTGTGCCGGAAATGCTTGGATACGCAAGGGAGTACTACAGCCAGCTGTGGGAGGAAACCCAGCTTCCCATTACCATGGAGGATCTGACCCAGATAGTGGGGAACTACTATCTGGACACGGTTCCCAGGACCTACCTGGAGCAATATCCCTGGTCCGTCCTGTTTTATGTGATTCCGGCGCTGATTCTGGTTCTTGGCGGGAACCGGCTGTTCCGGTACTTCAGGGGACTGAAGGCCCAACGTGCGGGCCTGTTTGGAAGGCCGGAGGAGCTTAGGGCGGCGGACCTGGAACTGCAGCACACGGATGAGGCCGTCAAAGGCAGCCGCGTTTACCTGACAGAGCATTTCATCGTGACATCCTTTTACCGGTTTGATGTGATTCCATACACCTTCGTTGACCGGATGGAGGCCAGCGGGGGATTTGTGATTGCCGTCACCAGGGATGGGTATGCACATATCGTGTCAGGCGGCAGGCATGGGGGACAGATCCTTGGGATGCTTCAAAGGAAACTGGGACAGACAGGACAATAAACAGAAAGAGGAGAAACCAATGCAGTTATATCCGGCAATAGACATGAAGGACGGACAGTGTGTCCGTTTAAGACAGGGAGAATTTAAGGACATTACCGTGTATTCGGATGCGCCCTGGAAGGTGGCGGCCTGGTGGCAGGCGCAGGGAGCCACCTTCCTGCACCTGGTGGACCTGGATGGCGCCCTGGCAGGCCATTCCGTTAACGAGGAGGCCATCAGGAAGATTGTGGACCATGTGTCCATACCCATAGAGATAGGCGGCGGAATCCGCTCAGAGGAGGCAGTGCGCGGCATGCTTGACCTGGGGGTGAAGCGGGTAATCATCGGGACCAAGGCAGTGGAGCATCCTGAATTCCTTGAAGAGATGGTCGGTAAATTCGGGGAAGACGCCATTGTGGCCGGTGTGGATGCCAGGAACGGAATGGTGGCGGTGGAGGGCTGGGAAAAGGTCAGCTCCATGACTGCCAGTGAATTATGCCTTAAGATGAAAGGCTATGGCGTAAAGCATATTGTGTACACTGACATATCCAGGGATGGGATGCTGTCCGGCCCCAATGTAAAGGCCACAAAACGTCTGACCGATGACACGGGACTTGACATCATAGCATCCGGCGGGGTATCCTGTATGCAGGACCTGAAGGAACTGCATGAGGCGGGAATCAGGGGAGCAATCATTGGAAAGGCCCTTTATGAAAACAGGATTGATCTGAAGGAAGCCGTAATGCTTTATGAAAACTAGGAGATACATACTATGACGGATTACAAAAAGCTGATATTAGGATTTGGCGTAAAGGAAGGCAGGGCATATACCTGGGACGGACGGACCGTGTACGGCAGCCCTCTGGCAGTACTTGCAAGGCAGGGGTGCGACAACGGGGCGGACGAGGTGCTGATATATGACCATTCTGAAAGCGATGAGGACCACGAGTCCGTAATCGGCATCATGAAGGAAACAGCCAGGACAATCGATGAGCCCATACTGGCAGGCGGCCGCGTAAGACGCCTGGAGGATGTGAAAAAGTATCTTTATGCAGGTGCAAGCGCGGTCTTTCTGGATGTGGGCCGGGAAGATAATGTGGACATGATGAAGGAGGCCGCGGACCGTTTTGGAAGGGAAAAGATATATGCCTATCTCCCCAACGTATCCTATATCCCCAGGATGGAGGAGTATGCGCAGCTTGGCGCATCCGTGATGATTGTCAGGACCTCTGCCCAGGTCCCATCCTTACAGGAACTGGGGGAAATCGGCGAGGGCGGACATGGGACACTGATATTCTGCGGCGGCCACGACTCCATCCAGGACATGGCCGGCGAGTTGAAAATCCATTTCGGCTGTCCCCAGGTCCAGGGCGCTGTCCTTACCCTTCAGGAAGGAAAAACAGGCTCCTGCATGGAGATGAAACAGATATTAAAAAGCGCAGGCATATCAACGGATACCTTTGAGAGCGCCGTGTCATGGAATGATTTCAAGCTGAACAGCGACGGGCTTATCCCTGTCATCGTACAGGATTACAAAAGCCTGGAGGTTCTGATGCTGGCCTATATGGACGAGGAGGCATTCCAGGCAACCCTGACCACCGGGAAGATGACCTATTACAGCAGGAGCCGCAGGAAACTATGGCTTAAGGGCGAAACCAGCGGACATTACCAGTATGTGAAGTCCCTGAAGATAGACTGCGACAATGACACCATCCTTGCCACGGTAAAACAGGTAGGGGCAGCCTGCCACACCGGAAACAGGAGCTGTTTCTACACCACCCTGGCGGAAAAGGAATACAAGGAAACCAATCCGCTGAAGGTATTTGAGGATGTCTACCATGTCATCCTGGACCGGAAGGAACATCCAAAGGAAGGTTCCTACACCAACTACCTGTTTGACAAGGGAATCGACAAAATCCTTAAAAAGCTGGGTGAGGAAGCCACGGAAATCATCATAGCGGCCAAAAACCCGGACCCGGAGGAAATCAAATATGAGATATCGGATTTCCTGTATCATATGATGGTGTTAATGGCTGATAAAGGTGTTACATGGGAAGAAATAACAGAGGAGCTTGCGAACCGGTAGGGGGATGTTGGGAGAGGCAGAGGGAGTGTGACGTAGGTTATGTAGCCTCTGCTTTTTGCGTTCTCCGGAGGAATGGGCGGGGGACAGGCAGGGGGACGGTTCCTGGTTCCGGGGGCATGGCCTGCTAACTCAAAAAGGCGGCGGAAACAGGGCACCGCGCCAACTACCGAAGAAATCTTCATGATTTTTCGTCCGTGGGCGCTCTGCACTCGGGCTTGGAAGCCCTCCCTCGGCCCTGTTTCCGCCGCCTTTTTGAGCAAGCAGACCAAGCCCCTCCACAAGGAACCGTCCCCCTGCCTGTCCCCCGCCCATTCCTCCTGCCAAGGTTCCAGAAGAGGCCGCTGAGCCTTCCGCCTTCCGCCATCTGCCATCTAAACCAAAAAAAGACAAATTTAAAAGACAACCCGATACTTTTCAATTCCCGGCCCGATTTAAGTGGTATAGAAGGGAATATAAAACGTAGCGGGTGAGCGGAATGGGGATGGGGGAGATGGATGCATCTACAGGACCGTGCTGGACTTAGGGTGTGGGAAGGGGCGCTAAGAGGCTGGCGCCATTGTCTGAGCCCGATACCAAAATACCTGGTAGAAGACCAGGCGCGAGTTTTGGCAGCCAGCCTCTTGTCCAGCGCCGGTTGCCACACCCTTAGACCAGCTAGGTCCGCAGCCCGCGTCCATCTCCCCCATCCCCATTCCGCTCACGAACGGATGCACCTCCCCCTTCTCCCCCTAAAATCCCCCTAAAATCCCCCAAAACCCATCATTGAGTTTTTGATACCACTATGTTAAAATAAAATGGATTAATTATCTATATTTCATACCATTTATATCCTAAAGAAGAGGAGTAAAGTTATGTTTTCACGAAAGAAGATTTTGGTGGTGGAAGACAATGCACTTAACCGGAGCCTGTTGTGCCAGATTCTGTCCGCTGACTATGATGTTGAGGAAGCAGAGAATGGCCAGGAGGCCCTTGGGGTGTTGAGGCAGTTTGGAGAGGGGATATCCCTTATCCTGTTGGATATCATCATGCC
This sequence comes from Enterocloster sp. OA13, assembly GCF_022440595.1. NCBI lineage: Bacteria > Bacillati > Bacillota > Clostridia > Lachnospirales > Lachnospiraceae > Enterocloster > Enterocloster sp. OA13. Next base: position 2,022,421 of record NZ_JAKNTF010000001.1, read on the forward strand.
TGTCATGGATGGTTATACCTTCCTGTCCATTATGAAAGCAGACCCTTCTTATTCCTCTATCCCTGTCATTGTCACGACCCAGAACGATGCCGAGTCAGATGAGGTGGCGGCCCTGTCCCACGGGGCAACGGATTTTGTTGCAAAGCCTTATAAGCCTCAGGTCATCCTGCACCGGGTGGCGGGAATCATCAGGCTGCGCGAAACCGCTGCCATGATTAACATGATCCAGTATGACAGGCTTACGGGACTTTACAGCAAGCAGTATTTTTACCAGCAGGCAGGCGAGGTGCTCCTGCGCAACCCTGACCAGCAGTATGACATAATATGTTCGGATATTGAGAACTTCAAACTGATTAATGATGTATTCGGTGTCAAGGCAGGAGACAGCCTGCTGCGCGGAATCGGCAATGCTTACGCGGAGCGGTTAAAGGGTATCGGTATCTGCGGGCGTCTTAATTCCGACCAGTTCGCATGCCTGGTAGAGCATAGGGGTGACTATGCAGATGACATGTTCATTGAGGCCAGCGCCCTGGTGAACGGATTGCTTGATATACATAATATTGTGATGAAATGGGGCATCTATAATGTGGAGGACAGATCTGTGTCCATTGAACAGATCTGTGACCGCGCATTGCTGGCAGCCCGGAGCATCAAAGGCCAGTACGGCAAGTATTTTGCTATATATGATGATACGCTGCGCAACCAGCTTCTGAGGGAACAGGCCATTACGGACAGCATGGAATCCGCGCTGTCACAGAACCAGTTCCTGGTCTATCTCCAGCCCAAATACAGAATCAAGGACGAGGCCCTGGTGGGGGCTGAGGCCCTGGTGCGCTGGAACCATCCGGTCTGGGGCTTTTTATCCCCGGCTGAATTCATACCATTATTTGAGAAGAACGGATTCATCACCAGGCTGGACCGGTTTGTATGGGAGAAAGCATGCGCCGTGCTCCATGACTGGGATGAGAGGGGATATTATCCCATATCCGTGTCCGTGAATGTCTCACGGGCAGATATCTATAATGAGGATCTTGCAGACACCCTGGTTAAGATCATTGAGAAATATGACCTGGCTCCGTCACGTCTTCACCTGGAAATCACGGAAAGCGCCTACACGGAGAATCCCAAACAGATCATCGATACGGTGACAATCCTTCGGGAACTGGGGTTCGTGATTGAGATGGATGATTTCGGAAGCGGGTATTCATCCCTTAACATGCTCAATGACATGCCCATTGATATATTGAAACTGGATATGAAGTTCATACGGAGCGAGATGGCAAAGCCCAAAAGCCAGGGAATCCTCCAGTTCATCATCAACCTGGCACGCTGGATGAACCTGAGCGTTGTGGCCGAGGGAGTGGAGACAAAGGCGCAGCTCTTAAGGCTTACGGAGATTGGCTGTGATTATGTACAGGGGTATTATTTTGCAAAGCCGATGCCATGTCAGGAATTCGAAGGGCTGTTGGATGATTACAGGGGAGCGGGGATAGAAGAACCCTTAACGGACGCGGAGGCCAGGAATGAGCTTCCAATCCTGCTGGTTGCGGACGAGGATGAGGATTACCGGGACATGGTGCATAAGGCATTTGAGGGCCGGTACCGTGTGGCCGGTACCGCGGATTGCACCGATACCCTGGCATTCATTGAAGACAATCAGGATATCGCCGCGGTGGTATTGAGCCTGACCCTGCCCGGACCAGACGGTTTCAAGGTCCTTAAGGCCATACAGAAGGACAGGAGTCTGTGGAACCTTCCCGTCATAACCACGTCCGGGCCGGATCCGGAACAGGAGTACAGGGCGCTGGAACAGGGGGCTGATGATTTTATTGCAAAGCCACATTTAATGCAGAGCCTTTCAAGACGGATACAGAGAAGTGCCCTGTTTTACGCATCGGCTGGAGTGGCATTGACCCGGCAGGGAGAAACGCCCCTGGAAGCCATGAAACGCATGAATCCTGAGGTCCCGGGGGTTCAGAATACAAACAAGGATAAATACTGCCTGTGGAGAAAGGAAATAATATGATGGACCACATAGATGCAAATCAGACAGTGCGGCTGTTCTGCCAGGCATGGTTTGAACAGAGGGATGCCGGGGCAGCCCTTGAATATGTGGCGGATGATATACGGTTCGTGGGCACGGGGGACAATGAATATGCCTGCGGAAAAGATGATATGTTCCAATATCTCTTACAGGATATCAGGGAGATACCGGAACCATTCGGAGTGGATTTTTCCGTTGTCTACGAGCAGTATCCGGAGGAATCAGTTTACATCCTGTCCTCGGAATTCACATTGAGGAATACGGTTTATTCCTGGCTTTTGCGGTGCTTTTTCGTACTCCACCTCCAGGATGGAAGATGGCTGGTAAGTACCCTTAATTTCTCTGAGCCAGCCTCCAGCCAGAGGAACGGGGAGCATTATCCCAAGGCGCTGGTCATGGAGAATATAGCTAAGCAGCGTCAGGAACTGTTGAATGAGGCCTTTGCAGGCGGTATGATGGGCCACTATATGGGGGATGGCTCCCCTTTTTATTTCATCAACCAGAGAATGTTACGATATCTGGGATACCTGGATGAAAAGGAGTTTGTGGAAGAGATTGACGGATGTATCAGTAACTGCATCCACCCGGAGGACCGGGCTTTGGCGGGACAATCCATTGCAGCCCAGCTGGACAGGGGGGAAGAGTATACCGTAGAGTACAGGATGAGGAAAAAGGACGGATCCTATATCTGGATCCATGATACCGGGCATAAGACGGTAGCAGAGGATGGCCGCCCTGCCATCACATCCGTGTGCAGTGATATCACGGCCCAGAAGCTGGCCCAGTTAGAGGTAATGAACATCTACAATAATATCCCGGGAGCAGTTTTCCGCTGCCGGTTTGATTCTGATTTTTCCGTGATTGATGCCAATGACGGCCTTTTTGATTTCCTTGGCTATTCACGGGAGGAATTCGCGGCAATGGGCAACCGGATGTCAGCAGTCATCTATCCGGAAGACCTGGCAGTCATGGAGGAAAAACTGAGGGCCCAGCTTAAGCATGGCAATACCATCCAGAATGAAAACCGTCTGGTCTGCAAAAATGGGCAGGTAAAATGGATTTCCATTAAAGCGCAGCTGTTCACCGGTGAAAATGGGGAACAGTATTTTTACTGTGTATTCGTAGATGCAACGGACGAGAAAAATGTCCAGGAGCGGGTCAAGGAACTGTATGAGAAAGAACTGCTTTATTTTGCCGAACTGTCCTCTGAGGGAGGCCTGGTACAGGGAAGGCTTAATGTTACACAGAACAGGCTGGAGAGCCATGCCTCCACAGACGATGCATCCGTTGCGGAAATAGGCGATACATATGAGGAGGCAGTTGCGAAGCTGGCAGGTTCCGCGGTGGATGCGGCATACGGCAGGAAAATCCTCCATGACTTACAGCGGGAACGGGTGCTGGCCGGCTATGCCTCAGGCAAGACAACCTATCACTTTGATTTCCAGCGCAGGAGCATCCGCCGGGGATCCTTCTGGTGCAGCGCCAGCCTGCGCTTCTGTCTGAATCCTGAAAGCGGCGACATCATATGCTTTTTCTATACCTTTGATGTGACCGAGAAGATGGTTCAGGAGCAGCTGCTCTATAGGATAGCTGAACTGGATTATGACATAGTGACGGAGATTGACATACAGGAAGACACACACCGTCCGGTTTCCATCCGCTGCAATCAGAAGGAACAGGTGCCAAAGCCCGGCAGGTTCCAGGAATCCATACGGGGGATTGCGGCCCAGTGTATGGAAAAGGCGGCCAGTGAGGAGTATCTTCAGAAACTGGATTACCAATATATTAAGGATCATCTGGAAAAAGAGGACAGCTATTCCTTTATTGTGGAGATGAGGGACCGTGCAGGCGTGATGCGTGTAAAACGGTTTCAGGTCTTCTACATCAATAAGGCCCTGGGTCGTGTGGGCATGTCCCGCACTGATGTGACCGATGTTGTTCGCAAGGAGCAGAGACAGAAGGAAGACCTGGCAGCGGCGCTGGTTGCGGCAGAGCAGGCCAATGCAGCCAAGTCTGACTTCCTTTCCAGGATGAGCCATGAAATCCGCACCCCTATGAACGCCATCATTGGAATGAGCACCATTGCCGCCCAGTCCATCGGGGATGATGAACAGGTGGAAGACTGTATCTCCAAAATTGGAATCTCCTCCCGTTTCCTTCTGTCCCTGATTAATGACATCCTGGACATGAGCCGGATTGAGAGCGGGAAGATGCTGCTTAAAAATGAAAAAATACCAACAGAAGATTTCCTGAACGGGATTAATTCCATCTGCTACGCCCAGGCCGCTGCCAGGGGCGTGGATTATGAGTGTATCGTGGACCCTGTGCTGGATGACTATTACATGGGCGATGCCATGAAGCTGCAGCAGGTCCTGATCAATATCCTGAGCAATGCAATTAAGTTTACCAAGGAGGGCGGTAAGGTGACGCTCTCGGCAGCCCTGCGCAGGAAGACCAAGAATGACGCCGTCCTGAGGTTCATTGTCAATGATACGGGTATTGGGATGGGAGAGGAATTCATCCCCCATATCTTCGAACCGTTTTCCCAGGAATCCACAGGCACCACCACTCCTTATGGAGGCTCTGGCCTGGGCCTGGCCATATCCAAAAGTATTGTGGATATGATGGATGGCAAGATAAACGTCCGCTCCATTAAGGGAATCGGCACGGAATTCACCGTTGATGTGAAGCTGGGAATTACGGAGGAAGAAAAACTCCGTCACAATAAAAGGAAAGCCGTCCATAATTTTTCCCATCTGAAGACCCTGGTGGTGGACGATGATGTGGCTGTCTGCGAAAGCGCCATTGTCACGCTGGAGGAAATGGGGATTAAGGCTGAATGGGTGGACAGCGGCCGCAAGGCAGTGGAACGGGTAAGCATGCTGTGGGCCGGCGGCAGGTATTTTGACATGATATTGATTGACTGGAAGATGCCTGAAATGGATGGCATTGAGACGGCGCGCCGCATCCGGCAGATTGTGGGACCGGATGTGACCATCATCATCATGACCGCCTATGACTGGATATGCATTGAACATGAGGCAAAGCTGGCAGGGGTAAACCTGCTGATGAGCAAACCCATGTTTAAATCATCCCTGATTTCTGCGTTCACAAGGGCCTTGGGGGAAAAGGAAGAACAGGAACGCCAGCCGGAAGCATCAGACTATGATTTTTCAGGGAAGCGGGTGCTGCTTGCCGAGGACAATATCATCAATACCGAGGTGGCGGTCATGCTTCTGGAAGGAAAGGGCTTTGGGGTTGATACGGCGGAGAACGGGCTCAGGGCCATGGAGATGTACGGCAAGTCGCCGGATGGGTATTATGACGCCATCTTAATGGATATACGCATGCCCCTTATGGACGGCCTGACAGCAGCCAGGAACATACGCCATCTGAGTAATCCGGATGCCGGAACCATACCGATCATTGCCATGACGGCCAATGCCTTTGATGATGACATTGAAAAGAGCAAGGCAGCCGGCATGGATGCCCATCTGGCCAAACCCATTGAGCCGGAACGGCTGTTTCAAACCTTATATGACTTTATTTTTGGAAAGGAGGCCTGACAATGGGGGAGTTCAGGAAAATATTTGAGGCCTACGGGGCGGATTACAACTCCACAATGGCGCGGTTCATGGGAAATGAGGCCATGTATGTAAAATTTCTGGACATGCTGTTTAAGGATGACAACCTTGAGAAGCTGGGAACAGCCCTTGGGCAGCAGGACTATGAGGCTGCATTTGCTGCCGCCCATACGCTTAAGGGGGTAGTGGGGAATATGGGGCTGACCCCTCTTTTTAACGCGGTCTGCGCCATTGTGGAGCCTCTTCGCAACGGTAAGGACCCGGATGGTTATACCGCATTATATCAGATCATCCGGTCTGAATTCCTACGGGCGGATGAACTTCGGGCAACACTGAAAGAAGGGCGGTAATCATCATGACAGGCACTTCTTTTTATGAAGGACAGATGAGGATGGCTTTTGACAGCATTCCCTGCGGCCTTTGTATTTACCAGATTGAGGACGGGCAGATCCTGCCCAGGTTCTGCAACCCGGCTTTTCATGAAATCCTGGGCTGTTCCGATGCGCTCAGGTCTGATGCAGGCCAGGTCCTGGACCTGAAACGGGTCCATCCCGAGGATGCCGGGCCGCTGAAGGGAAAACTGTCCGCCCTGATTCAAGACAAAGGCAGGCTTTGCCATACCTTCCGTCTGTTTAATGACAAGGAGGATAAATACCGCTGGATCCGCCTGGAAGGATCCGTAAGGAAGCTGGAAGGCGGGGAAATGATGCTTTATGGCGTATTCAGTGACGTGAGCAGCCAGGTGCGGACGGAACAGGAACTGGCTGATGCCAATGCCAAGATGGAGGACATCATCAATGCCATTCCCGGCGGTGTGGCCATCTACAGGGTATCGGATATCTTTGAAACCGTTTATTTTTCAGACGGTGTTCCGGAACTGTCCGGCTATACGGTGGAGGAGTACAGGGAGCTGGTCAAAGGGGATGCGGCGGAGATGACCTACAAAGAGGATACTGCCATGGTGGTATCCAGGGCAATGGAGGTCATCCGTCTGAGGGGCGTGGATGGTTTTGAGTTCCGCAAGCAGCACCGGGACGGACATGTTGTATGGGTGCATGTGCAGATGAAATGGATTGGTGAGGACAGGGGCTGCCCCCTGCTGCACTGTGTGTTCCACAATATTTCCGACCTGAAAGAGACACAGCTGGAAATGAACCATCTGATTAACTCCATTCCCGGCGGAATTGCCATTTTCCAAAAAGAAGAAGGTGCCTATAAAGCCGAATTCCTTTCAGACGGTGTGATTGCCCTTGCCGGATATACGAGAAGTGGGTATGAAGCCCTGATTCAGAGGGATGTCCTTGATATTGTCCATGAGGCTGACCAGAAGCGGGTCCGCGGCGCTGTTGACAATGCAGTGAAGAGCGGCATGGTGCTGGATGTATTTTACCGGATCCGCCATAAGGACGGTCACCTGGTCTGGATACATATGAACGGAAGACGCATGGGACCCCTGACCGGACACGCAAGGCTTTATATTGTAGTTACAGGTATGTCGGCAGAGACACGCCTGTTCCAGACAATTGCCAATGAGATGTCAGATTCCATCTATGTGATTGACAAGGAGAATTATGACCTTCTCTATGTGAATGAGAATGAGGTCCTTTTTGCGGATTCAAAGAACTGTGTGGGCCAGAAATGCTATGCGGCCCTCCATGGACAGGACAGCCCCTGCGGGTTCTGCGCCTTAAAAACCCATGCGGCGGACGGACAGGAACATCAGATGCGGGTAGATGGCTCAGACCGTTTTTATGTGACCCGTTTCAAGGAGAGCGACTGGAATGGAATCCCGGCGTATATAAAGTATGTGCGGGATGTGACGGAGGAGGTAAGGACACGCAGGGAGAAGGAACGGCTGGAGGAGTATTTCCAGACCGTGATAAAGAACCTGCCGGGCGGTATTGCCGTGGTAAGGTTTGAGAAGGACGGCAGCATGGTGCCGGAATATATGTCGGACGGATTTGCGGCCCTGACAGCCATGCCCCTTAACCAGGCCTGGGAACTTTACAGCCAGGATGCCATGTCGGGTGTCCACCCCGATGATAAGGAGCGGGTGGCTGAAGAGATAACAGCGTTCATAAACCAGGGCGGAAGCAGCCTTGAAATGGTGTACCGCCTGGTGCGCGGTGACGGCAGTTATGTCTGGGTGAAGAATACCCTTTCCACACTTCTCAGTGAAGGCGGTGAGAGCCGGTTCTATGCGGTTTATCATGATGTGACAAAGGAGCGGGAGGAACAGGAGCAGCTGCGCCGGCAGTTTAAGGAACGGTTGATGCAGCATTATGGCACAACGGACCCCAATGTACTGATCATGGGGCATTGCAATATCACCCGGAACCGGATCATTGAAATCAGCGACCATACGGGTTCCCATTTGCTGGAGACCTTTGGATATGACAGGGAGGCGTTCTTTACAGGGATTGCAGGCCTGGTGGAAGATGGGGCGGAGCGCCGGACATTTTTGGATACCTATCTGAACGCGCCGTCCCTGAAAGCTTTCCGGGAGCAGGATACGGAGAAGATACTCCGGTGTTTTATTAAGCTGCCCAATGAGAAGAATGGCCGTTATGCACAGTTTAAGGTAAATCTGGTGGATGCGCCGGATACGGGTGATGTGACCGGGATCCTGACCGTGACGGATATCACGGAGCAGGTCATCAGCGACCGTATCATGCATCAGCTTTCCGTGACCAGCTATGATTTTGTCATAGACCTGAACCTGGAGCAGGACACCTACACGGTCCTGACCTGTAATGAGAATGCCAGCTGCCTTCCCAGCCGGTCAGGATGCCACTCAGAACATCTGGAACATATGCTTAAGACGATAATCGTGCCAAAAGACAGGGAACAGTTTGCAGGCTCCCTGGACCCGGCGGAAATCAGGCGGCGTCTGGAGAAGGAGGAGGCATATACATTTTCATTTTCCATCATGGATGAGAACCGGGATATCCGTACCAAGAACATGACGGTTTCGGCAATAGACCTTCGTCTGGGCCGGGTCTGTCTGGTGCGCACGGATATAACGGATTCCGTGCGGGAGCAGCAGGGATTCCTTAACATCATGGCATATACCTTTGACCTGGTAGGGATTATCAATATATACACCGGCCGCCTGACCATGCATACGCGCCAGACCGTGCTGGAGAACCTGCCGCCTTATATTGCGGACGATTATGAACAGGCGGCAGAGCGGTTTGTGGGCCATTATGCCCCAGGAGAGGAGGATGGGTCCGTCCGCCAGTTTTGCCTGGAACATATCCTCCGGACCCTGAAAGCAAAACCAGGGGGGTATGATTTTGTTTTTCCATACCATGGGGATGAAGGGATACGCTATAAGCAGATTAATGTGCTGTGGGGGGATGAGAACCACCGTACCGTGTGCCTTGTAAGGGCGGATGTGACGGATATGCTGGCAGAGGAGCGCAGGAGGAAGAAAGCCCTTGAGGAGGCGCTGGCTGTTGCCAGGGAGGCAAGCCAGGCAAAGAGTGACTTCCTTTCCACCATGAGCCACGATATCCGGACCCCTATGAACGCCATCATGGGAATGACAGTGCTGGCCAAGGCCCATCTGGATGAGCGGGAGAGGGTGGCGGACTGCCTGCAGAAGATTTCGGTTTCCTCCAGCCATCTGCTGAGCCTGATTAACGATATCCTTGACATGAACAAGATTGAGCAGTCCAAAATCAGCCTGAACCATATGAAGATATCCATGTCCGGCCTTCTGGAAAAACTGTCCGATATCATGGAGCCCCAGGCCAAGGCGTCGGGACTTAGGTTTACCATCCAAAGCAGGGGGATTGAGCATGGCTATTATTATGGCGACAGCCTGCGCATTAACCAGATACTCATAAACCTTCTGAGCAATGCGGTCAAGTTCACGCCGGAAGGCGGCAGCGTGGAGTTCCTGGCAGAGGAGATAACGCCAATCAGGCCCCAGGGCTATGCCCGCTACCGGTTTACGGTCAGGGATACGGGAATCGGTATGGGGGAGGAGTTCTTATCCCATATTTTTGAACCCTTTACCCGCAATACGGCGAGGGTGGAAGGAACCGGGCTGGGTCTCAGCATCACCAAAGGCCTGGTGGATCTCATGGGCGGATATATCGGCGTAGAAAGCAGGATCCATAAGGGTACCACATTCAGGGTGGAGCTGGAATGTGAGTACGCGGATTGCGGTGGAAGGGATACAGAGACCGCTGGCGCGGAGGATGCAGGGGGTACGGGGACCGGGCCGGACCAGGTGTTTGCAGGCCGCAGGTTCCTGATTGCGGAAGACAATGACATCAATGCGGAGATACTATGCGAACTGCTTAAGATGCGGGGGGCAGTGTCTGATGTGATGGAGAACGGCGCCCTGGCATTACAGGCCTACAGGGACGCTGCTCCCGGTACATATGACGCTGTGCTGATGGATATCCGCATGCCGGAGATGAACGGATATGAGGCGGCCAGGGCCATCCGCGGTTTGGAGCGCGGGGATGCAGGGCAGATACCGATCATCGCCATGACAGCCAATGCATTTTCCGAGGATGTACAGGAGGCACTGGATGCGGGGATGGATGCGCATATTGCCAAGCCCATTGATATGGAAGTATTAAAAACAGCCCTTATCCGGGTCCTGAAGGGGATTGTATAAATATCCGAACATTATATTAGATTTTGCCCTTTTAAATATTGACTTTTAATTAACAAAATGAGATAATAAGAAGGATTTCGATAAAATGAAAGAGAGGATAATGAAAGATGGCAAATGTTGATTTGAGTCAGTATGGTATTACCGGAACTACAGAAATTGTTTACAATCCTTCTTTTGAGATGCTGTTTGAAGAAGAGACAAAACCTGAACTGGAGGGCTATGAGAAGGGCCAGGTAAGCGAACTTGGCGCTGTTAATGTCATGACCGGTATTTACACTGGACGTTCACCTAAGGACAAATTCATTGTCATGGATGAGAACTCCAAGGACACTGTATGGTGGACATCTGATGAATATAAGAATGATAATCATCCGGCCAGCCAGGAAGCATGGGATACGGTAAAGAAGATTGCCCTGGAAGAGCTTTCCAACAAAAGGCTTTTCGTTGTAGACGCGTTCTGCGGAGCAAACAAGGACACACGTATGGCAATCCGTTTCATCGTTGAGGTTGCATGGCAGGCTCATTTCGTTAAGAATATGTTTATCCAGCCAACCGCTGAGGAACTGGAGGACTTTAAGCCAGATTTCGTTGTATATAATGCATCCAAGGCAAAGGTAGAGAACTACAAGGAGCTGGGCCTGAATTCAGAGACAGCTGCCATGTTCAATATCACCAGCCGTGAGCAGGTCATTGTCAATACATGGTACGGCGGCGAGATGAAGAAGGGCATGTTCTCCATGATGAACTACTTCCTGCCATTAAAGGGCATTGCTTCCATGCACTGTTCAGCCAACACCGACCTGAATGGCGAGAATACCGCTATTTTCTTCGGACTTTCCGGAACAGGTAAGACCACCCTTTCAACAGACCCGAAGCGTCTTCTTATCGGCGATGACGAGCATGGCTGGGATGACAACGGCGTATTCAACTTTGAAGGCGGATGCTATGCAAAGGTCATCAACCTGGACAAGGATTCCGAGCCTGACATCTACAATGCAATCAAGCGCAATGCACTTTTAGAGAACGTTACCCTGGATGCTGACGGCAAGATTGATTTTGACGATAAGAGCGTGACAGAGAATACACGTGTATCTTATCCGATTGACCATATTGAGAAGATTGTACGCCCGGTTTCCGCTGCTCCTGCTGCAAAGGATGTTATCTTCCTGTCAGCTGATGCGTTCGGCGTTCTTCCTCCAGTATCCGTCCTGACACCGGAGCAGACACAGTATTACTTCCTGTCCGGCTTTACAGCAAAGCTTGCTGGTACAGAGCGTGGAATCACAGAGCCTACACCAACATTCTCAGCTTGTTTCGGACAGGCATTCCTGGAACTGCATCCAACCAAGTATGCAGAGGAACTTGTTAAGAGAATGGAGAAGAGCGGTGCAAAGGCATATCTTGTCAACACTGGCTGGAACGGCACCGGCAAACGTATCTCCATCCGCGATACCCGCGGCATCATCGATGCAATCCTGGATGGCTCCATTGCCAATGCACCTACAAAGCAGCTTCCATACTTCAACTTTGAGATTCCGACCGAGCTGCCAGGCGTAGACCCTGCAATCCTTGATCCACGTGATACGTACAGCGATGTTTCACAGTGGGAGACAAAGGCTCAGGATCTGGCACAGCGCTTTATCAAGAACTTTGCAAAATATGAGGGCAATGCAGCAGGAAAAGCATTAGTTTCCGCAGGCCCACAGTTATAATTGTTACTGAATCAGGTCATTTGTGGACTGGATTCATCATATAAGGATTGATATCCCTGTATAGAAACAGGCAGCCTGTCTCCGGATTGATTAGAGACATGGCTGCCTGTTTCTATACAGGGCAGATATATGCTATTTCTTATAGAAACAGTTGCCGTCCACAACGGTATAGGAGGCATAACTTTCATAATCCGCATTCTTGGTGGAATTAAAGAAGAGATAGTCGCCGATGTTATTGGTTCCGCTAAGGGCTGCTTTGGTGGCTTTCAGGGCGCTGGAGGAGGGACCCTTGGTCAGGTACTTGTCCAACAGGCCGGAGGTGGCTCCGGGAAACTGTCCCTGTGCATATATGACATCGGTTACGGAACTGCCCCAGCGACCGGATTTGACGCGGTTCACAATGGTGCTGGCCACTGCCAGCTGGCCGTCGTAGGAATAGCCCCCGGCTTCCATCATGACACAGGAGGCCAGCAGATAAATTTCATCAGAGGAAACATTGATGACATATTTGGGCGCTTCTTCTGCTTTTTTCTTGGTCTGCTGTTTTTCTGTTTCTTTCAGGGCGGCCAGTTCCGCTTCAATGCTGATTGCCTTGCCAGGTGACACGCTGATTTTAGTGTAGTCAGTGGATACATAGCCGCTGGTATCTGAGGCCAGCTGGATTTTGGCCCAGCCATCCTTTTCTTCCAGCACAGGATAGTAGTCGTCCCCGGCAGCCAGGCCGATTATGGCGGATTCGGTGGTTGGCTCCTCACGCACATTCAGTGTCTGTGTGGTTACCCTGGCTGTAAACAGTCCCAGCTCTTTGGCAAGCGGTCTGATGTCCTGTCCAAATACAAGGTAGTCATTGTTCAGCCAGCCCTCCAGTTTACCGGAGCGGATTTTGGTCCAGCCGTCTTTTTTCTCAAGGATGGTGCCTCCAGCCCCTCTGTAGCACTTGCCGATGATCTTGCCTTCTAAGGATGGCTCCGCCCGCAGGTTCAGGACATCGGTAACATTGGCCACAACCTTGTTGTCATATTCGGATGCAGCAGGAGCATGGGTGACAGGCACCTGATTGGGGCTGATGGAGGCTTTGGGCGCCGCCGTGTCAGCCGGTATTGGGGAAATGGAAACTTCCTGCGAAGCCTCTGCCGTCAGTGCCTCAGGAATACCTGCCGGGTTAAGCGGTCCGGCCGGGTATATTCCCAGTGCGGTTATAACGGCTGCCAGGGCAAGGGATGTCCATTTCCAGTCAGTGTGTTTATGCATCTGTTTCTTAAAACCCCCTGTATCCATAGAGTTATTTTTGTTCCCGGTGTAAATGTTACAGAAATATTACAAAGATACTATAGCAAGGTTTTGCGGTGTTGTCAAGTTTTCACACGCTTGCGTTTCCATGGTGCATCCGATATAATAGACATATTATTTCGTGTCGCAGGCAGCAATCCGATGTGGAACCAATGGCAACAGCAGGGAAATACAAGGAGAAAAGTCCCGGAAGGAGTATCCATATGGCAGAGCTTTGTGTTGATCAGATAAGGAGTTTCAGACTGCGTAACCATCATCTGGATGCAGTATACAAAAGCACGGACATGGAAATGCTTGCCGGTGCATGTGGGATGCTTAACACCCCGCCAGGCGCATGGGAAACAGCTATGTATAACCGTGCGCCGGAGTGCGGGCTGGCGGACATGGAGCAGCATCTATATGGGGATAAGACATTGCTGCAGGCGTGGAGCCTTCGGGGGGTACCGGCCCTGTTCCCGGTCCCGCTAAGCCCGGTATTCCTGTCTGCCCTGGTGCCAGTCGGGGATGAACCATGGATTTATACCCATGGGATGGCCGGAGCCATGGACTTCCTAAAGATGGATTCCAATACATTGCTGGAGACGCTGAAACAGGTCATGACACGACTGGATGACACAACTATCGTGAGCAAGGTTACGCTGGATAAGACACTGGCTGAGTGGATGCTGCCTTTGCTGCCTGCGGACAAAAGGGATTTGTGGAACCAGCCCTCCATGTATGGCAGCCCTGACAAACAGACCGTGGGCGGGGCAGTTGTCTCCTTCCTGTTAAGGCCGTGCGCCTTCAGCGGCCTGGTGGTATTCGGGAAGCGTAGTGGAATCAGCCCCACATTTACCTCCTATAAAAACTGGACAGGGCAGATGTTAAAAGCAGATGAAAACGCATCCAAACAGCTGGTCCACAGTTACCTGCACTGTTATGGCCCGTCCAATGTGGATGGATTTGTGAACTGGCTGGGATGTTCCGGCAAACAGGGAAGACGTTTATGGAACATGGTTTCAGAGGAAATGGAGCCGGTCACGTTGGCTGGGAAAAAGTCCTTTATCCTGTCTGATGACAGGGAAATGCTTTTTTCGCCGCCATCCTTTGACAGGGAAATAATCCTTTTGGGTGGCCATGATCCATACCTGGACCAGCGGGACCGGGCAGTCCTGCAGCCGGACCCGACCCTGCAGAAACAGATATGGAGGCTGGTGGCCAACCCGGGCGCAGTGGTGTACCGGGGTGAGGTGGCTGGCATCTGGACAAGTAAGAAAAAGGGAAAGGGAATGGAAATCCAGATGAAGCTGTGGAAGGAAATCCATCGCAGGCAGGGACTCCTGGAGCTTGCGGAGGAATACGCCGGGTTCAGACAGCAGAAGCTGGCGGGCATTGACCTCCAATGAAACCGTTTCTTTAATTTAAGTCAATGCCAGGGTTAAAATAACCGAAGGACATAATTTGCTAATTGTATTGGCAGCACGGATCCGCCCCATCATTTATTCGGTATATGATGAGGCGGATTTTCATATGGGATTCTGGGGGCTATCGGTCTCGCCGGTCTGTCAGGCATCCCGATGCCGGCAGCAGCCACACTTACAAGGCAGACAACAGGCAGGCTTTTGACAACAGCAAGGTGTCTTTTGACAGCAGCAAGGTGTCTTTTGGCAACAGCAAGGTGCCTTTTGACAGCAGGGCGGTTTCGGAGTGCAGGGCGGTTTCGGAGGGCAAGGCGGTTCTGGCGGACAGGACGGCTTTGGCGGGCAAGGCGGTTTCGGGGGGCAGGGAGGCCCTGGCGGACAGGGCGGTTCTGGCGGACAGGGTGGCTCTGGCGGACAAGGCGGTTTCGGAGGGTATGGCGGCTTTGGAGGGCAGGGTGGCTCTGGCGGACAGGGCGGTTTCGGAGGGCAGGGCGGCTCTGGAGGGTATGGTGGTGTTGGTGGATACGGAGGGTACGGCGGATACGGTGGTTTTGGTGGATACGGAGGGTATGGCGGATACGGTGGTTTTGGCGGATACGGAGGGTATGGCGGTGTTGGTGGATACGGAGGGTACGGCGGTGTTGGCGGATATGGAGGGTATGGCGGTGTTGGCGGATACGGAGGGTATGGCGGTGTTGGCGGATACGGCGGGTACGGTGGCTGCGGCGGGTAGGGCGGTATAGGCGGATACGGCGATTGTGGAGGGTATGGCCAGCAAACCGGCATACATGGCACTGGAAAGCCGCAGGAAGGGCCTGCATTGCTGCTGTTATTGCTGTTATTATTATTATTGTTGTTATTATTATTATTGACATTAACTCCGAACTGGCTGGATTTAGACGAGGTACCGTTCTTTTTGCCATGTTTCTTAGAGTTAACACAGAGACAGAGTTCTGCCGTGAGCGTCACCGGTTCATCATCGAATGAGGTTCCGATGGGCTGGTAATTCAGCGCAGTACTCTGAGCCTCCATCGAAATCACCCGTGTGATTGTTCCGGTATAGGATGCTGTGACGGTAAGGCATATCTGTTTTTGGCAGGCGCGCACTGCGATATAGAATTCCTGTCCAATCGCTGGATCCGCAATGGGATTGCCGCAGAAATCCATGAATGTGACGGAGTAGTCATCGCCACAGCTGCAGAACGGGGTGACGGTAATCTGGGGTTGTCCGGTAAAGTTTGACAGTATTTTAAAAGGTCCGATGAGCATCCGTCCGCAGACGGTCCGTACTTCATCCGGGCATCCCTGGAATATGAAGTAAGGAGCGCCGGGATCCGGGGGCATGGTGCTCTTATTACAGCAGTTAATCCCGGCATTGGCGCATCTGCCTGTGCCTGAGGATGGTGACGGGCGGGAGGTATCTGTGGCACCGTCAGCGTATTCCCCGGCGAGCCGGAGCAGGTTCAGCACAGCTGTCCTCAGGCGGTCTGATTTGGGATGCGGTTCTCCGGTGCCGCAGTCCAGGAAGTACACTTCATCCAGTGAAATCTGCCCCAGAAGTACCCACAGGGCCACCTGGACGGCGGCGTAGGCGTCATTGTCATCCAGGGCAGGATCCGCGGCAGGATCCACACCGGCCAGGGCAAATGTGGCATCGGCGCTGACCGCCGGATAGGTATTGGCCATAATCCATCCGAACATGTTCTTTTGGCGATTCGTGGTAGCAGGGAAGATTGTCTCAAAGGGCCTGCTCTCATAGGGGACATCGTTGTATGGACCGTCGGCAAATTTATCTAAACAGTATACCGGTTTGTTGGTAGAAGTTAAAATATTCCCAAAAAATTGGAAAATATTATTATGGTCATCCCGATTGAGATGGTAACGGGATCCGGAGGTGGTATCTAAATCACAGTAATTTTCCCTGTTGGGATTGCCGCCAGCGGTTCCGCTGATATCTGAATCAGGGTAGATTATAAATGGTCTGGATTGCAGTCTTGCATTATTGGTTTTAATCACAGCAGATCCTCCTCTAATTCTTCATTTAAAAGTTCCTTACAATATTAAGATATGCACAAGCCCAGGATATGTCCACAAAGGTATGCCGGGGAAGAGGGGGGGCATGAATCCCATGATAAAAGGCCTTCTATGTGCGATAGAAGACCTTATAAAACCTTTCAATTATCTGTTTTTTCGGACTGCCTGTTCGGAATGGATGGGGCTGTCCGGCAGATGTTTCCCAACCATAAGCCTTACACGGCATCCGGCACCGGGGGCAGAGCGTATGGTCACCCCATATTCCGGCCCATAGTAAAGTTTGAGGCGTTCATCCACATTCTTAAGTCCCACGCTGCCTAAACGCGGGGAGCCATCAGCCGTTACTGCGGCCGGATCATAGCCCACGCCATTATCCGTAACCGTGAAAATCAGGCGTTCCCCTTCTTCCTGTACGGTTATCGTAACCTGGCCTGGCCCGTTA
This sequence comes from Enterocloster sp. OA13, assembly GCF_022440595.1. NCBI lineage: Bacteria > Bacillati > Bacillota > Clostridia > Lachnospirales > Lachnospiraceae > Enterocloster > Enterocloster sp. OA13. The sequence continues at coordinate 2,039,563 of NZ_JAKNTF010000001.1, forward strand.
AGGGGTTTGATTCCATGGTAGATACTGTTTTCCACAATGGGCTGGAGGATGATTTTGGGTACCGTGTAATCCAATAAGTTCCCGGGGGCATCGATGACATAATTCAGTTTTTCCTCATACCGTTCCTTCTGTATATAAAGATACTGCCGCACATGTTCCAGTTCATCTTCCACGGTAATCAGTTTCCTGCCGCCGCTGAGTGACAGACGGAAAAATGCTGCCAGGGACTTGGTGAGGGCAATGACACGGCTGCTGTCGTTGAATTCAGCCATCCAGACAATGGTATCCAGGGTATTATAGAGAAAATGTGGGTTAATCTGGCTGACCAAGGCATTAAGCTCGGCATGGCGCAGCGTTTTTTCCTTTTCGGATATCTCATCCATCAGGCCGCGGATCCGGTGGATCATCCGGTTATAATTGCCGGCCAGCAGTTCCACTTCATAGAAACTGTTTTTGCGTACATGGACTTCAGCCAGCTTCTCAATCTCGCTCATGCCATGTTCCAAGTCCGCAATTGGGTTAGATAGACGGCGGGCAAATAGGGTACCGAACAGCAGGACCATGAAAAATAGCAGTCCGCCCGTCAGAAGCACTGCCTCAAACAGCTGCTGTTCCAGCATCCTTAAGGTGTCTAATGATACCACGCCAATCATGGTCCATCCGGCATTCCCTATCCGGGTCTGGTATGTGAGCCGGTTGCCAGCCTTATCGTAGCCATCCCCGGATGACTGGATTTCCAACAGCTGCCTCTTTTTGTCAGGATTGGAGAAATAACTGGTGTCCTTATGATAGACTGGCTCGCCTTTGTCGTTTAAGAGGAAGACATAGCCCTCCCTGCCCAGATCCAGGCTGCGCAGGTGATCCTCGATGACGCTATATTCCATATCTATTAAAAGGACGCCTAAGTTGTCGCCGGAATCCCCTGTGATTTCAGTGCTTACGGAGATTACCCAGTTGTCTTTGTCGGAAGAAAAACTCTGCATCCTGGCTCCGGTGAGGACCGGCATCGTATTGTGGATGGACTCGATATACCAGTCTTCCTTCATCATATCACTGGATACCGACATATCTAAATTTTCCTCATTGGAGAGGATCCGTCCGTCCTTGGACACTATGACAATGGATTTGATATAGGAATCATTTTCCAGCAGCGTATGGATCTGGGACATCAGCCCGGCGCGCAGGCTTTCATCGTCTTTGGACAGATATTGACGGAGCATGGGATTAGCTGCAAAGACATTGGATTCCCCTTTTACACGGGCAATGTATGTACCGATGTTGGCGCCGCTCATCTCCAGTAAATCATGGGTTTTGGAGACTGTCTCGTTCATCAGCAGATTGGACGCAAAAAAGTAAACAGCCCCGCTGAGAAGCAGGATGACAGCCAGGCCAGCGCCGAGGAAAAAGAGGGAGAGCTGAATACCGAAACGCCGGATCCATTCCCGGAGCTTAAATCTCTTTTCCATGTCCTGCCTCCGTCCTGAATTCCTTTGGCGTTTTTTTGTATTTGCGCCGGAAACATACGCTGAAGTAATTGGGGTCATCAATACCGACCGCAGCAGCAATCTCATAGTTTTTCATCTGTGTGGACAGCAGAAGGATTTTTGCGTGTTCTAAACGGAGATTGAACAGATAATCCCTGAAATTCTCTCCGAAGCACCGTTTGAAAAGCGTACTTAAATAACTGATGTTATATCCCAGTTCTGCCGCCATAACGCTGAGTGAAAAACCGGAATCAGACAGATGCTCCTCCAATATGCCGGCCATCTGGGCGCGGACATCGAAATCCTCCTCCACGCCTGTATTCCCAGCTAATCTGTCCACGGCCTGCCGGACCACCGCCAGATCATCCGCCTCCTTTTTCTTTTCAACGAGATGGAAGAGCAGCTTCTGGATGTCATCCCGGGACAGGGGCTTTAAGGCATAGTCATCCACCCCGATTTTAATTGCGCGTATGGCGTAGTCCAGGTAATCGTAACCAGTGAGTATGGCTATCTTGATGGACGGATCCCATTCCTTTGCAAGCAGACAGAAATCAAGGCCGTTCATCTTCGGCATATTGATGTCTGCCAGGATTAGGTCAATATGATGTCTGCGGATGGTATCCAGGGCTTCCTCACCGTTTTCCGCCTCAAAGAATCCGCCAATCCCAAGGCCGTCAAAATCAATAAAGGCACGGATGCCGCGGCGGATAAGGCTTTCATCCTCAACTATTAGCAGATTATACATAGCGTGTCCTCCCTCATCATTCCTGTGCTTTTTAATAAGTATATAGCGCCGGAGCATGGAAGGCAAGTCTTCTGGCTCCGGCGCTATGTTTATATTTTTGCAGCTGATATCCTGTATCACTAATTACATATCAAACATGGGCTTGAGGAAGCCGTAACCTTCAGTATCCAGATCTTCATAGGCAATGAAGCGGATGGAAGCGCTGTTTATGCAGTATCGGAGTCCTCCAAGTTCTTTGGGACCATCGTCAAAGACGTGTCCTAAATGGGTGTTCCCTGCCCGGCTGCGTACCTCGGTGCGCACCATGTTAAAGCTGGTATCGGAATCTTCTGTTACCACTTCCGGGATGATTGGTTTGGAAAAGCTGGGCCAGCCGCAGCCGGATTCAAATTTGTCTTCAGAACTGAACAATGGTTCTCCAGTGACCACGTCCACGTAGATCCCTTTCTCAAATGTGCTGGCATACTCGTTGGTATAGGGGCGTTCGGTATCATTTTTCTGGGTTACCTGATATTGTATGTCGGTAAGCTTTTCCCTAAGGACTTCATCGCTTGGGACGGGATAGTCCTCGGGCCTGATTAAACTGGAGAGATTGGACATACCCAGTCCTTCCTCCTCTATGAATGCATCTGCATCGTTTAAGTCAATATGGCAGTATCCGCCTGGATTCTTATCCAGATAATCCTGATGATAGTCTTCAGCCAGATAGAAGTTATCAAGGGGCAGGATTTCTGTGACAATAGGGGAAGTATATTTTTCCTGCTGTCTGTCTGCCACGGCCTTTGCTATGGCCTTGTCAGCCTCATCCGTATAGTAAATGCCGGAACGGTACTGGCTTCCCCGGTCATTTCCCTGCCGGTTGGTACTGGTCGGGTCCACAACCTTGAAGAAACCATCCAACAGCTGTTCCGTGGAAATGCTCATGGGGTCATAGACGACCCTGACCGTTTCTGCATGTCCGGTATTGTTGTAGCATACCTGTTCGTAGGTTGGGTTTTCAGTGTTTCCATTGGCATATCCTACGTCAGTATCATAAACGCCTGGCAGTTTTTTCATGTAGGCCTCAATTCCCCAGAAGCAGCCTCCTGCCAGATAAATTGTGTGCAGATTATTGTTATCCATCTTATCTTCCTCCTGTTCCATAGACATAGTATCGGCGGTTTTTACTGTTTTACCCGCAATCATGGCTTCTGTATCCTGTTGGGCCGCAAAACAGCCGGTTAACAGGAACATGGCGGCAGTCACGATGCTTATACCCATTGATAGTGTCCGATGATTTTTCATAATCCATTCTCCTTTCCATGACGGTTATTTTATGGATTCAAAGGTGACCCTGATGGTATCATTATCTGCATGGCCCGGAACCAACTGAACCATTACACCGTCGGAACCAATGTATTCCGAAGTGGGATAGCCGCGCACACCGGTCTGTGTCCCATAGGTTCCGTCCATATCAAACAGTACTGTGATGTCGGCGGTATTCTCAACACCGGAAAACCATGTCTTAAAATCCGCGGTGTTCTTTTCACCTTTCTGTCCGGGGGCAACAATGGTTAAGACCTTAAAGCCGTTATCTTCAGCGGAGAGGGTATTGATATCCTCCAGACCGCCTAAACAGATGGGACACCAGGAAGCCCAATATTTTAAATAAACTCTTTCTCCTTTGAAATCAGAAAGTTTAACCGTATTGCCATTTAAATCCATCATCTCGAAGTCTGGGGCCGGTTTTCCCGTATTCATTTTTTCATTTCCGCTCATCGTATCAGGACCCTCCATCATCCCGGTTTCCTGTGTTTCCATGGTTTGACTGGCGGCAGCCTTGACGTCTGCGGTATTTCCGGCGCCGCAGGCAGTTAAGGAGATTAGTAAAAATATAGAAGCTGCACCTGCTATTAAATTCTTCCTCATAGTATTCCTTCCTTTCTCAAGTGTTAACCAAAGATAGCCAGTATGCTGCCCAGATAATCCGTCATCAGTAAAATTCCCATCAGGATTATGATGATGCCTCCGGCAATCTTAATTTTCCCAAGATACGGATTAAGCATTTTTACCTTTGTCAGCAGTGTATCGGAGAAGAGGGACAGCGCCAGGAACGGGATCAGGAATCCTAATGAGTAAACAGCCATCAGGAAAGCGCCATACAGCGGCTGGCTGCTGGTGGCGGACAGACCCAGGATTGCTCCCAGGACCGGACCGATACAGGGGGTCCAGCCAAAGCTGAATGTAAGACCCAATAAAAATGCCCCGATGTAGTCACCCCTGCGGGTGCGTTCCCAATCCACTTTTTTCTCATGGTACAGCCACTTGATATGGATCAGTCCTGTCTGGTGAAGCCCAAGGATGATTACAATAAGGCCCATCACGGTCAGGAAGGATTTACTGCTGATGACTGATCCCAATGCCCCTGCGCCGAACCCCAGAAGGATGAAGCATACGGATATGCCTGCAACGAAAAGGACACTTTTAAGGAATACCCGGAATTTCCTCCTGGAGGTACCGTCATCCCCGGCGGTTTTGCCGGAAGAAAACAGGGATATGTATACGGGCAGGAGAGGTATGATGCAAGGGGAGAAGAAGGAAAAAAGTCCTGCGGCAAGCACTGTACCTAAGTAAAGTATGTGGGGATTCATGTTGTCACCTCTTTCTTAATTTGATGACTTTATTTTACTTTTTTTAAACTGTGATTGGAATGGAATGGCTTTGGCTTTTTCTTTGATTTGTTTGGGTGGGGTATGGACGCTGGATCCACGGCGGGGAAGGATGGCTGGCAGGTGAGCGAAGCCTTAAGAAGTGATATGTCAATATGGTCCGCGGTGAAGACCGGATAAGAGACTTTAAAAGAAGCAGTTAAAAGGATAAAAATCAGAAATGAAAAAGAAACTTTTGTTTCCGATAAGAGATATTATCATTAGATTAATAGTGAAAGAAACACACACACGACCTAGGAAAAACTGTATTCCATGCAGGCTGATAAAGTACTGCATGCAGTTTAGGATTATCAACCATGTTATCAGACATGGTTTTAGCGAAATGAATATTTCACACTTATATAATCGTATGTTTTTTATATATACATGATAAATTGTATTATAAAACTGCAAAATATGTCGATAAAATAAGTGGAATATATCATAACCCAACTCGTGATAATATCTCTTACAAGCAGCATTACGTAAAAATTTGTAGATAGAGGATGGACAGATATCCATATCTCCAAAGGGCAGGTGGAAGGAGGGCATGAATTCGTCATAGGAATTATCAGTCATGAGTAGGGAAATATCAATGGGGAACGGCCTATCCTCCATAAAGACCCGGCTAAGGAAAGCAGAAGGTACGGGGGTGGCTGGCAAAAATATTTAAACTATTAGATAAAGTGGAGGCTTGATATGAAAAATTTAAAAATAGGGAAGAAATTGATAATATCGTATGCAGTCATATTAATTCTTCTTATAACCGGTACCATTGTAAGCATAATCAATCTCAATAGCTTTGGTACCCAAATAGAGACTTTTTATAACGGACCATTTACGGTCAAAGGAAGCGCAAACATCATCAACACCAACTTTGAAAGAATGCAGAAGGCCGTTTATCGGTCCATGGCCAATACAGATATGGGGATAACAAATGAGGCATTGGAAGATGTCAAGGAGGCTGCGGCTGCAATACAGGAACAGTTGCCTATCGTAAAGGAGCATTTCATGGGGGACCCACAGCTTGTAACCCGGCTGCAGGAATCCCTGACGAAGCTTGCTCCAATGCGTGAGGAAGTGCTCAAACTGTCTTCAGAAAATAAAAACGATGAGGCGGCTGCTTATATGGAAGCCAATAACATTGTGGTCATCAAGGAAGCGCAGAAAGAATTGGATACCCTTATAGCGAGCGGAAACGAAAAAGGGGAGGAACTGATTGCAAACCTGGAGGCTAGCCAGATAAGGGCAATCATCATATTGTCCGTACTGGGGTGCTTGAGCGTTACTATCAGTATTTCATTTGCTCTTTACATTACCCGTGGGATTATCCGTCCTGTTAATGAGCTTGAACATGCGGCCCAGAACCTGGCAAGAGGAAATCTCTCCTCCACGTCAATCGATTATACCTCACAGGATGAACTGGGAAGTCTTGCGGATAACATGCGGGAAGTAGTGGCGTCCCTCACCAATGTCATACAGGATGAGGCGTATCTGTTAAATGAGATGGCAAGAGGCAATTTTGACATACAAAGCCGTGCCGAGGAAAACTATGTGGGGGATTTTCAGCAGGTATATGCGTCCATGCGGCAGATTGTGGAAAGTTTAAGCCAAACCCTTCTTCAGATAAGCCAGTCCTCTGATCAGGTGGCATCCGGTTCCGACCAGGTATCATCCGGTGCTCAGGCACTGTCCCAAGGAGCCACGGAACAGGCATCCTCAGTGGAAGAACTGGCGGCTACAATTAACGAGATATCCAGCCAGGTGGACCAGAACGCGAAGAATGCACAGGAAGCCAATGAGAAGGCAAGAATAGTAGGGGATAAGGTAGAAGAGAGCAGCAGGAGCATGCAGGACATGCTGTCCGCCATGGCAGATATAAGCAGCAGCTCCAGTGAAATTGGGAAAATCATCAAGACCATTGAGGACATAGCGTTCCAGACCAATATACTGGCATTGAACGCGGCGGTGGAGGCGGCCCGTGCAGGCGAGGCAGGAAAAGGCTTTGCAGTGGTGGCGGATGAGGTCCGCAATCTTGCCAGTAAGTCCGCAGAGGCATCCAAGAATACCGCTGCCCTGATAGAGAATTCCCTTCATTCAGTTGAGCGTGGGAAATCCATAGCGGATGAGACGGCGCTTTCGCTGGCGGATGTGGTAAACGGGGTCGGGGAAGTGAGCACGACAATTAGCCAGATTAGTGAAGCGTCTGTCCAGCAGGCTTCCTCAATCCGGCAGGTGACCCAGGGAATTGACCAGATTTCCAGTGTTGTACAGACGAATTCAGCCACAGCAGAGGAAAGTGCGGCGGCCAGTGAGGAATTATCCGGCCAGTCCCAATTGCTAAAGAATCTGGTGGGCCAGTTTAAGCTGAAGATGGTGGATGAAAGAAAAAATATACATAATATCCATGATACACAGCCACAGGAGGCCAGGATACCGGAAACCGGCGTCGGAAAATATTGATACAACATTATTCCTGCAGCTGGAGGTATCCCTGCTTTAGCCTTCCGGGTCCCTATGGAAAGCAGTATAAGGCCAAAAAAAGAAGCATTCCCCTGCTTCTCCCTAAATATAGACAACCGGCTCCCTAAAAGGAGGCGGTTGTCCCTTTTCCCTTTATCCTGTCTTTCTATTTATATATTATATATAGTGTTCCTCAAATTTTTCCAGCGGGACAGGGGGGCTGAACAGATAGCCCTGTATCCCGTCGCATCGGATCTGTTGCAGGAGCTTCAGCTGTTCTTCGGTTTCAACTCCTTCCACAATCATTTGAATCCCCATCTTACGGCATAGATTGGATATGGAGTATAAAACAGCCTGTGCTTTTTCATTATGGGCAAGGTTATGGACCAGACATTTGTCAATTTTTAATATATCAAAATCCATGGAAGTAAACAGGGACAGGTTGGCATTTTTAATGCCGAAATCATCGATGGATATGGAAAAACCCTCCTGTTTGATTTTTTTCATTAATTCGATGAAATCAAATCTGTCATCTTCCTCAACTGTTTCAGTCACTTCAATTTCAAGGAACTGTTTCGGTACCTGGTATTCGCTCCATATTTCCTTTATTCTATTAAGAAAGTTATGCTCTGATAAGGTATAACGTGAAAAATTAACTGAGACAGGAATAATCCTCCTTCCTTCGCACATCCATTTCTTAATCTGTGCATTTACCATGCGGAATATATGGAAGTCCAGCACGCTGATCAGCCGTGACTCCTCTAAAATCGGTATGAAATTGTTGGGTTGAATTATATTACCGGGAGAAATCTCACATCTCACTAAAGCCTCAGCACCGATAAAAACATAGGTGTTTGGCGAAACCTTAGGTTGATAATAGACAGGAAATTTATTGTCCTCAATCATTTTCGTTAAAACACCGGGTTTTGTCAGGTTCAGGACATCATCCAGACCGTGGCGGTAACGTCCTGACAGTGCACGGCCACGGTAAAATTCTTTCTTATCCTGGTACATCAGTTCATCTGCACGGAACAGGACGCTGCGGATATCTTTATTATCCTCGGACCAGTACTTACCGATGGATACAGAGTATTCTTTCTCAGACATGAACGACTGCCTGAGCTCCCGGACTTTTGTCTCAAATGATTCCTCACAGATACCCTGGCATATTACCACAAATTCATCCCCGCCAATCCGGTATAAATAATCGTCTGGAAATAAAAGCCCGATTACATTTCCGGTATGAATAAGGGCGATGTCGCCGTGATTATGGCCATACTCATCATTCATCCGTTTCATCCCATTGATATCCAGATAGATAATTCCCACTGGCTGGCTACCCTGTTCCGGAATCCGACTGATATCCAGGTTGAATTTATTGCGGTTTCCCAAATCAGTCAGAGAATCGTAATAGCTTAACTGTTCCAGCATATGAAGGGACTTCATGATTTCAAACTTCGCACCTACGAAATATCCGATGGAACCAAGAATGGCTTGTGCATTGGCAAGCTTCTGAGTGGTATAGTTATCTACACCTATATACCCGGACAGCGTGTTATTTGAATATATTGGGACTGCAATCATGGAACGGATTCCCTGCCGTTTAAGCTCTTCATATTCATCCGCGTTTTCCGTTCCGACCTGTTCCACATCTTCAATCAACACACACTCTTGCCGTTTGAAGGCATCCTGCCACCGTTTTATAAGTGTAACCGGCATATCCTGGAGCTGCTCTATCTGAGGCTCAATGCCTTTAGCGCACCACTCATATGTATTACTCATGGTATTTCCATTTATTTCAAAGATATAGGCCCTGTCGGATTCAAGAAAGGAACCTGCGATGGAAAGCACATCGTCAACATGATCTTTTTCATAGGAATCGGCAAATAGGATCTGTGCACATTTGGTTACCAGGTTTTCTGCTGCAAGGGTATTTCTTAGATTGATTTTTTCAATTTCCCCATCCGTGGTATCAAACGCAATCTCTACACGCGCTTTTTTCCCTTCCCAGTCAATCAGCTTGTCTTTAAGCAGATAATGCCGATGTACAAGGGGGTTGGTATATTCCCAGGTGATGAACTGTTCTGGCTTCAAGAGGGAATTCGTGCAAAATTCGCATGGGTATTTTTTTCCTTGAAGCGCACGATAACATTTCATACCGGATATATCATCCAGACTGAATATTTCCTTTCCGGATTGGTTTACGAACAGCAGATCATATGTATCAATATCGACCACATAAATCAGCTCGGACATTTCATTTATTAAATCAATCATTTGGGAATCCTGCCTTTCATTGGTACATTATTCTGCTGCGCCAGGAATGGGGCAGCCGCGATTCTGGACTTTCAGGTAATTTTCATATGCAGTCCGTATGAACTGTTCATCGCCTGTTTTTTCCGGCGGTATATATGGTTTCCCCTCTTCACGCTTTCGCAGGTTGAACCGCTTCATTTCCTGACGGATGATGTCTGCATGGGAGGTCATTTCCCTTGTGGCGGCTGCCGTCTGCTGGCTGGTAGCGGCGTTAGAGGAGACAGATGAGGAGATGGTCTGTATCTCCCTGTAAATCTGGCTGATATACGCCTGCTGCTGTCCGGAAGCCTCATGGATGCCGTCAATCATTTTATATACCTGGTCAGACTGGTCCACTATGGAGTCAAAGGTTTCTGATGCTTCATGGGATATCCGGCTGCCTTCATTTGCCTTTTTAATAGTATCCTCAATGTAGACCCGGCTCTGTTTTGCGGCCTCCGAGCTTTTTAATGCCAGATTCCGTACCTCTTCTGCAACCACTGCAAATCCTTTTCCGGAAGCACCGGCCCGGGCTGCCTCCACGGCGGCATTGAGTGCCAGTATATTAGTCTGAAATGCGATATTATCAATGGTTTTCAAAACAGTATTGATTTTTCCGGAGGCAGTCTGGATTTCCTGCACGGCACTTAAAAGTTCATTCATTTTATCTTGCCCGACCACTACCTGGGCATGCATTGTATCAATTACATCCTTGGCAAAGTCTGCATTACCTGAATTGTCCTCTGCCAACTGGTTGGCCTGGTTCATGGTGCCGGACAGCTTTTCCACGGCAGCAGCCTGGTTGGTTGAGCTGACGGCCAGTTCCTGGCTGGCATCTGAGATATATCCTGCACTTTGGGCCACGGAATCCGCAATCCTCAGCAAATTGGCAAACATGAAATCATTGCTCTGGACCAGATGGTAGAGATTCTTGCCCAAACTGTCTCCCTGGGAACGTATATCCACATAGGCGGTCAGATCCCCTTCGGCCACCTTCTGGATTACACGCACATTGTCACGGATGCTGTCAGCCAGGGATTTAAAGGAATTGACCATGCGGATAATTTCTACGGTATTGTATTGTTGGGTCATATCTGCTTCGTCCAGGTTCAGATTGTCAACCCCGGTTGAAAATGCCTCGGACCAGTTGGCAACTGTGAGGATGGGGATGGATATGCGCTTTGCGACCCTGCGGCCGACTATCAGGGAACTTATGACAGAGGATATGCCAATCAGGAACAACATGGTTACACACAGGCTGGAGGTCGCCTCTGTCTGCTTTTGAATCTGTACCACCTGCTTCTGGTATGCTTCACTGATGGCCGTAAGCCCCTGGCCTATCTTTTCCACTTTCGGTTTGAAGTTTTCACTGTATTCCTGATAGGCGGCATCCCTGTCATGTCTGCTTGTCTCGATTAACTGTGAGGCCTCCAGATGGATTTCGCGGTGGGGCTGTACAATCTTATCGGATTCAGCTTTGATTGACGGATATTTTAATAAATCTTCCCGGGAACGGTTCATCCATTGGCCGAGTGCGCATCCGTCCGGGTCCAGGCTGCCCTGGAATTCGGTTCCTGTTGTAATGGAATCACTTAACTGTTCCAGCCATTTGTAATGGGCTGAAATCACCTGTTGGGAGGAGGATTGCTGGTTTTGAAAGGCCATGATATGACCATAGCTCCTGTTCGTAATGCTAAGAAAGATGGCTGACAGAAGGACCAGCAGGACCAGAAGCCCTGAAAGAAGGATATAACCTTTTGTAATTTGCCTTTGAATGGTATTATTGCGCTTCATAAGTTAATTAACCTCCTGAAAAATATTTTTTAAGGAAATTGTGAAAAACTGCAGACACTGTGCCGCTGCAGTATATATAGGATTTTGAAACGCTATTCAAAACTTTAGAATTCTCATTTGCAGGGTCCTCCATTTCTTGTTAAAGTGGGTAGTGTGAAGGGGGAATGAATCTTCCCATAATGCGTATTATCGTCATAAATATCATCCAAATTTAAAAATATATTTGATTTTAGTGGCCTCTTCATTCCTCGCCACATACGCTTGAAAATAATTATTTATTTTAGGACGAAAAGTTTATACATTGGAGAATATTGTCGATATATTATGGAGTGTGGTGTACAGGTTATCCATATAAAAATGATTTATTTTATCTGATAATACGCATTATGGGAAGAAAAAATCACACACGACAAATTATTGAAGCTAAAAAATCATATTTAAGGCGCTACCCATTCATATGGAATGGAGTCATGCATCAGACTGTAGGCAACTTATCTCTTAAAAAGGGGCAGTTGTCTTTTTTCTATCATCTTATTTCCCATATAGCACAATCATTGCGATATGAAAGGCTGTTTATCTTATGTATGACAGGAATAAAAGAACTGGAAAAATCAATGATAGCCGGATGAACAGTGGAAGAAAGTACCGATATATAGAGTATTTTGGTGGAATGTGGTATACTTATCATATTCAGTATTCTTCCCTCTGAAGGATTCAGGATATGGTTGTGAATTCCACAGTCTTTTCAGGGGTATGTTCTGCCGAATAGTGTTGCTTAATACCGTGAAATGAATTATAATTATGCATTGTGGCAGATTGTTTCGTCCCGTGTCATGTAGCTGGGATTAAAAATCTTTGTATTAAAAAAGCCTGATTTTTAGAAAAAGGGGTGAAAAAAGGAGCAAAGAAGAGCAGTTCAGGACACAGGTCCGGCTTCTTTTCAATTCATACCGGCCTTTACTATAAATCAAAAATACTGTGTAAAAGCACAATAAATAAGGAAAAATCATGAGAAAACTAGCATTAAATGATGAAGTGTTACTGAGCATTCAGCAGCCTGCCCGCTATATCGGCGGTGAGGTGAACATGGTGAATAAGGACCCCAAAAAAGTGGATATCCGCTTTGCCATGTGTTTCCCCGATGTTTACGAAATCGGCATGTCCCACCTGGGCATCCAGATCCTATACTCCATGTTCAACCAGCGGGATGACATATACTGCGAGCGTGTGTATTCCCCATGGATGGATTTAGACCCCATACTCAGGGAGAAGAAGATTCCGCTGTTTACCCTGGAGACCCAGGACCCGGTGAAGGATTTTGATTTCCTGGGAATTACCCTGCAGTATGAGATGTGTTATACCAATGTGCTCCAGATACTGGATCTGTCCCAGATTCCCCTTCACGCATGTGACAGGACGGAGGAGCATCCCATCGTAATAGGCGGAGGGCCATGCGCCTACAATCCGGAGCCGTTAGCAGGATTTTTTGATATATTCTATATTGGGGAAGGTGAAACCGTATATTTTGAGCTTATGGACCGTTACAAGGAAAATAAGAAAAAAGGCGGGACCAGACGCGGTTTCCTGGAGCTGGCAGCAGGGATACCCGGTATCTATGTGCCGGCATTTTATGATGTCATTTATAAGGAAGACGGGACCATTGAGAGCTTCCTGCCCAATAACAGCCATGCCACGCCGGTGGTGACAAAACAGGTCGTAAGCAATATGGATGACGTGGGCTATATAGAAAAGCCGCTGGTGCCTTTTATTAAGGTGACACAGGACAGGGTGGTGCTGGAGATACAGCGCGGCTGTATCCGGGGCTGCAGGTTCTGCCAGGCCGGGGATGTGTACAGGCCCCTGAGGGAGCACAGCCTGGAATACCTGAAGCGCTATGCCTATGATATGTTGAAGAACACCGGACATGAGGAGATATCCCTGAGTTCCTTAAGCTCCAGTGACTACAGCCAGTTAGAAGGACTGGTGAATTTCCTGATTGACGAATTTAAGGGGAAGGGAGTCAATATCTCCCTGCCGTCCCTGAGGATTGACGCATTTTCACTGGATGTCATGAGTAAGGTGCAGGATATTAAGAAGAGCAGCCTGACCTTTGCGCCTGAGGCTGGTTCCCAGCGTTTAAGGGATGTCATCAACAAAGGCCTGACCGAGGAGGTAATCCTCAAGGGGGCCAGGGATGCCTTTGAGTCTGGCTGGAACCGGGTGAAGCTGTATTTCATGCTGGGCCTTCCCACGGAAACCGTGGAGGACATGGAGGGGATTGCCCTGCTGTCCGAGAAAATAGCAGAAGAGTATTATGAGATACCGAAGGACCAGAGAAATGGCAAGGTGCAGATTGTGGCCAGTTCCTCATTCTTTGTTCCCAAGCCCTTTACCCCCTTCCAGTGGGCCAGGATGTGCACCAAGGAGGAGTTTATTGAGCGCGCCAACATAGTCCGCGGCAAGTTCCGGGAGATGAGGAACTATAAGAGCCTTAAATACAACTGGCATGAAGCGGAGCTGACTGTCCTTGAGGGCGTGCTGGCCAGGGGCGACAGGCGTGTGGGCGCCGTGATTGAAGAGGCATACCGCACAGGAGCCATCTATGATTCCTGGTCGGAATATTTTAACAATGATATATGGATGAAGGCATTTGAGACCTGCGGTGTGGACATCGGCTTCTATACCACCAGACAGCGCAGCCTGGACGAAGTATTCCCATGGGATTTCATTGATGCGGGAGTGACCAAGGAGTTCCTGATACGTGAGTGGAATGCCGCGGTCAATGAACAGGTAACGCCCAACTGCAGGCAGCGGTGTTCCGGCTGTGGGGCAAAATCATTTGGCAGCGGTGTCTGTTATGAAACGGTAAAGGGATAATATATGAAAATTCGGATTAAATTTAAAAAACACGGTACAATGAAATTTATCGGCCATCTGGATGTGATGCGGTATTTCCAGAAGGCCATCCGCCGTTCAGGGGTGGATATCTGTTACAGCGGCGGGTTCAGCCCCCATCAGGTCATGTCATTTGCAGCGCCCCTGGGCGTGGGGATTACCAGCAACGGGGAGTATGTGGACATAGAAGTACAGGGCACGGAGGATTCTGAATCCATGGTTTGCCGCCTGAACCAGGTCATGTCGGAAGGGTTTGAGATTGTCAGTTACCGGGAATTGCCGGATACGGCGGGCAACGCCATGTCCATTGTGGCGGCCGCTGACTACAGGGTTGCCTTCCGTCCCGGCTATGAGCCGGAGGGAATGACGGCAGAGGACTGGTTCAGGGGTCTGGTGGATTTCTATGGACAGCCTCAGGTGATTGTCACCAAGAAGACCAAAAAGGGACAGGCTGAGCTGGATATAAAACCCCTGGTCTATGAGCTTTACCTTGACCGATGGGAGGAAGGGGACCAGGAGGAAGGAACATCCCCGCATGAAAAGGACCGGCCGGCCCTTTTCATGAAAATCTCCACCGGAAGTTCCTCCAATATAAAGCCTGATCTGGTGCTGGATGCATATTATACCCATCTGGGCCTGGAACGGCCGGATTTCGCTTATCTGGTGCAGCGGGAAGAGGTATATGCCGATATGGCAATGGATGCGCAGAAAGAAAAGGGAAGCCATGAGTTTGTATCACTGGAACAGTTGGGGCAGGAAATATTGTAATGGACAGGCTGATTGTAACACAATTGAATGACAGGGTATGTACGGCTGCTGTATCCGGCAGCCGTATTACCCAGCTTATGATGGAGCCGGAGGATTCCTCCTCCCTGTTAAATAACATATATATCGGCAAGGTCCAGAAGGTGGTCGGCAATATCAATGCGGCCTTCGTGGACATAGGCGGTGGCAGGACAGGCTATTACAGCCTGGATGAAAACAAGGAGCATCTGTTTGTCTCACCCTCCACAGGGAAGCTGAAAGCCGGGGATGAAATCGTGGTCCAGGTAAGCCGGGACGCGGTAAAGACAAAGGCGCCGGTCCTGACCGGAAAGCTTGCATTTACCGGCAGGTACTGTGTACTTACCGCTGGGAAGACGGGAGTCGGTTTTTCCAATAAGATAGGGGACAATAAATATAAGGCAAGGGTCAGGAGCATGTTGAATGAGGCCCTGGCAGAAGACGGGGACCGGTTTGGCATTATTGTGCGCACCAACGGGGCCGGTGCAGCGGATGAGGTGCTTTTGCAGGAATACAGGCAGCTGAAGGATATGTATCTGAAACTGTCAAAAGAAGCGTCCTGCCGTACCTGTTACAGCTGCATCTACAGGGCATTGCCGGGATATATCGCGGCGATCAGGGACTCCTACAGCGGCACACTGGATGGAATCGTGACGGACATACCTGCCTATTATGAAGAACTAAAGGATTATCTGGAGGAATACCAGGCAGAGGACGCGGATAAGCTGACCCTGTATGAGGATAAACTGCTTCCCCTGTCCAAGCTTTACAGCCTGGATTCAGCCCTTGAACACGCCCTTAACAAGCATGTGTGGCTGAAATCCGGTGGATACCTTGTGATTGAGCCTACGGAAGCCATGGTTGTCATTGATGTGAATACAGGCAAATACTCAGGCAAAAAAAAGATGCAGGACACCATATGCAGGATTAATATGGAGGCCGCAGATGAAATCGGACGCCAGCTCAGGCTCCGGAACCTCTCGGGAATCATACTCATTGATTTTATCGATATGGAGCGGGAAGAGGACAGGGAAATGCTGATGCGCCATCTGGGGGACGTTGTTTCAAAGGACCCGGTCAAGACCACGGTGGTGGATATGACCAGGCTGAACCTGGTTGAGGTGACCAGGAAAAAAGTGAGGAAGCCGCTTTATGAGCAGGTCTGAACATAAAATATCACACAAAGGAGCAAAAGGGGAAGGAAAATGAAAATTATAATTGTTGGATGCGGCAAGGTGGGAACCACCCTGGCTGAACAGCTGAACAGGGAGCAGCATGATATCACGCTGATTGATTCGGATGCTGAAGCGCTGCAGGCAGTGGCTGACAGCATCGATGTCATGTGTGTCACGGGAAATGGCGCCGTGTATCAGGTACAGATGGAGGCTGGTATTAAAGAGGCAGACCTTCTGATTGCAACCACCAACTCGGATGAGCTGAACATGCTGTGCTGCCTGATTGCCAAGAAGGCAGGAAACTGCCACACCATTGCCCGTATCCGCAACCCTGAATATTCAGCCGAGATCAATTATATACGTGAGGAGTTAAACCTGTCCCTGGCCATTAACCCGGAACTGGCTGCTGCCAGGGAAATTGCCAGGCTGCTGCGTTTTCCAAGTGCAATCAAGATTGAGCCCTTTGCAAAAGGCAGGATTGAACTGCTGAAATTCCAGATTCCCCAGGGTTCCATCCTGGACAGGATGAAGGTGATGGAGGTGGTCAGCCGGTTAAAAAGCAATGTGCTGATCTGTGCTGTGGAGCGGGGCAATGAGGTGGTGATACCGGATGGAAACTTTGTCATGCTGGGCGGGGATAAAATCTCATTCATTGCGCCCCACTCTGATTCGGCTGAGTTCTTCCACAAGGCGGGGATTGAGAATAATACGGTTAACACCGCCATGTTCGTGGGCGGAGGAAGGCTGACCGTCTACCTTGCAAAGGCGCTGACCGGGGCCAAGATAAAGATTAAGATCATTGAGCAGGATGAGGAGCGGTGCCGGCTTCTCAGTGAACTGCTTCCGGAGGCCATGATCATCCACGGCGATGGCTCTGACCAGCAGCTTCTTCTGGAGGAAGGCATCCGCCAGACCGAGGCATTTGCATCCCTGACCGGTTTTGATGAGGAGAACATCATGCTTTCCCTGTATGCGGCCAGCCAGTCAAAAGCCAAGCTGATTACGAAAGTAAACAAGATTGCCTTTGAGAATGTCATCAATTCCCTGAACCTGGGAAGTGTGATTTACCCCAAGATGCTGACTGCGGACATCATACTTCAGTATGTGCGCGCCATGCAGAATTCCATGGGAAGCAACATTGAGACTTTATACAAAATCGTTGCGGACAAGGCCGAGGCGCTGGAGTTCAGGGTGAGGGAGGCATCGCCGGTTGTGGGAATTCCGCTGGAGGACCTGAGGACTAAGAGTAATCTTCTGGTTGCATGCATCAACCGGAACGGTAAATTCATCACTCCCCGAGGCAAGGATACAATCCAGGTAGGGGATACGGTCATCATCGTGACCACACACACAGGGCTTAACGACTTAAAGGATATCCTGAAGTAAAGGCGGGCTGGAAATGAATCGGAATATAATTATGTATATGCTGGGCTGGATAATGAACATTGAGGCCCTGTTTATGATGCTGCCTGTTCTGACAGCTGCTGTTTATAAGGAAAACATCGGTTTTATCTATCTGGGGGTGGCGGTTGTATGCGGACTGTTAGGCATTGCCTGTACCAGGAAAAAACCGAAGACGAAAATGTTCTTTGCAAGGGAAGGGTTTGTGACCGTATCCCTTGGTTGGATAGTATTGAGTTTTTTCGGCTGTATGCCCTTTGTCATCAGCGGGGAAATACCGCATATCATTGATGCCATGTTTGAGATCGTCTCCGGTTTTACCACCACCGGATCCAGTATCATCCCAAAGGTTGAGGATTTATCCAAGGCATCCCTGATGTGGAGAAGCTTTTCCCACTGGATTGGCGGCATGGGGATCCTGGTATTCATCCTTGCCATCCTTCCCATGGCAGGGGATTATAATATGCATATCATGCGTGCGGAGAGCCCGGGGCCTTCTGTGGGAAAGCTGGTGCCAAAGATAAGGATTACGGCCAAGCTTCTGTACACTATTTATTTCTGCATGACGATTGTGATGATGATTTTGCTCCTGATAGGGAAAATGCCCCTGTTTGACAGTATCTGCATGAGCTTTGGCGCGGCCGGTACAGGAGGCTTTGCCTGCCGTAATTCAGGACAGGCTGATTATACCGTGTACCAGCAGGGGGTCATTACCGTGTTCATGCTGCTGTTTGGCGTGAACTTTAACGTGTACTATCTGATGCTGATACGTAAGCCAAAGGATGCGTTCCGGTGTGAGGAGCTGAGGGGATATCTGGCCATTGTCGTGATTGCCATCCTCCTTATCACCATTAACATACGCTCCCTTTTCCCGAGTCTGTTCATGGCATTCCACCAGGCGGCCTTCCAGGTTTCATCCATCATCACAACCACGGGATATTCCACCATTGATTATAATGTATGGCCGGAATTTTCCAAGAGCATACTCCTGCTTATCATGTTCATCGGCGCCTGTGCCGGAAGTACGGGCGGGGGTATGAAGGTATCCCGTATCATGATTGCATTTAAAGAAATCAAAAAAGAAATGGCATCCGTCATCCATCCGCGCAGTGTCAAGGTACTGAAGTATGAAGGAAAGCCCCTGGAACACAACACCCTGCGTTCCCTCAATGCCTATATCATTGTGTATTTCATGATATTTGCAATATCTACGCTGATCATCAGCCTGGACAATTTTGATTTCATGACGTCCTTTTCAGCGGTGGCTGCCAATTTAAACAACATCGGGCCGGGGATGTCCGTGGTTGGTCCTGCTTCCAACTATTCCATGATGTCCTATCTGAGCAAGACCGTGCTCATATTCGACATGCTTGCAGGAAGGCTGGAACTGTTCCCCATGCTGGTGCTCCTGTCACCGGGAACCTGGAAACGCAGCTGATGCAGTAGGGATTGGCGGTATCACAGGATTGCATGTAATTGTGAAATGTAAGTGAAAAATCAGCGGCCTTCCTTGACTGATCCTGACGGGTATTGTATGCTTTTTTTATCCATGGATTAAGGAGGGATGCAGTTGACAGGAAAAACTGGAATACGGATCCGAAAAGGGATTCACAAATTAATATACGCCGTAAGCGCGTTCCTGCTGTCAGCGGTGATTGCCAGCGGGACAGCGGCAGCGCAGACTAAGGGAAATGGGCAGGATGCTGCCGGTGAAGGCCTGGCGGCGTCAGGATGGGAACAAGAGGGATTACCGGATGGACAGGCTGCGGCAGATCCGGGTGCGGACGGACAGATTCAGGCAGATCTTGACACGGACGGACAGATCCAGGCAGAATCGGGGACGGCAGGACAGGCCGCGGCAGAAGCAGTGGCCGGACAGGAGGACATACCTGAGATATATGGGCGCGGGAGCTATGTCATCGGACGGGACATGCCCCCTGGCGAGTATGCCGTGTTTACGGAAGATACTTCGGGGAACCGTGCATTTTCCTCCAGCACCCTTACTTTATATAAGAATGATTCAGATGAAAAGAAGATTGGAACCTTCCGTTTCCAGCACCACGGCCTGATTACCCTTTATAATGGCCAGCATCTGATCATGTCAAAGGGGTACGCAGTACTGGCGGACCAGGCAGGCATTACCCCCGGACCCACAGGAATGTATAAGGCAGGACGTGATATGGAGCCTGGGACCTACCGTCTGACGCCCCTTACATCCGACGGCGCCCACTATGCCTTGTATAACGACGTGCGCTATTACTATGATTACATGGACGATTACCAGACCTTCTTCCAGCCGGTGGAGGTAACGGTGGCAGAAGGACAGTATATAGAACTGATGGATGTCAGCGCAATAGAAAAAGTAAATTAGCTGAAAAATAGTGGAAATTCCTGTTGACATCAGCAGATGGAAATGCTATTATAATCAAGTATGCCGCACAGCGAGGTTCTAAGATTCTGCCCATTTGTCTGAGGACAGGGAAGCAGGGACACCGAAGCTGGCGAGTAATGATTATAGGAGGTGCCTTTCATGTACGCGATTATAGCAACAGGCGGAAAGCAGTACAAGGTAGCAGAAGGCGATGTCATTAAGGTAGAGAGACTGGGCGCAGGCGCAGGCGAGACCGTAACATTTGACCAGGTGCTGGTTGTTAACAACGGCGAGCTGCAGATTGGATGCCCAACCGTATCCGGAGCAACTGTTACAGCAACAGTTGAGAAGGAAGGTAAGGCTAAGAAAGTTATCGTTTACAAGTATAAGAGGAAAACTGGCTATCATAAGAAGAACGGCCACAGACAGCTTTATACCCAGGTTAAGATTGACAAAATCAATGCTTAATCGTAAATGATATGATTAAAGCAACCGTATTAAAAGATTCCACAGATTCAGGCAATGTCATCTACAGGGGAATCGTGATGGAGGGACATGCTGGTTATGCAGAGGAAGGTGAGGATATCATCTGTGCTGCTGTATCTGCATTAGCCCTGAACTTTTTTAACTCGGTGGAGGCATTTACGGAAGATGAATTTGAAGGCGGGGCAGGCCAGGAGGACGTACAGTTCGAATTTTGCTTCACTTCAGATATAAGTCCTGAGTCACAGCTCCTTATGAATTCTCTTGTTCTGGGATTACGGAATATTGAGAAGGATTACGGGAAATCATATATTAATGTCAAGTATAAGGAAAGTCCACGATAAAATACATCGTGGAAAAGCAAGGAGGTGTAACACATGTTAAAGATGAACCTTCAATTATTCGCTCATAAGAAAGGTGTTGGTTCTACCAAGAACGGTAGAGACTCTGAGTCCCAGAGACTTGGCGCCAAGAGGGCTGACGGACAGTTCGTACTGGCAGGCAACATCCTGTACAGACAGCGCGGAACCCATATCCATCCTGGCAACAACGTAGGCAGAGGTAATGATGATACCTTATTTGCTTTAGTAGACGGAGTTGTTAAGTTTGAGAGGAAGGGCAGAGACAGGAAGCAGGTTTCTGTATATCCAAGGGCAATCAACGAATAATTTCGAAGGGCTCCATACTTGGCGTATGGAGCTCTTTTTTCTTCAACGGGAATATCCTGTTGGGGACAACACCACAGGAGGTGCTATGTATGTTTGCCGATAGTGCAAAAATATTTATTAAATCCGGCAAGGGCGGAGACGGTCATGTGTCATTCAGGCGCGAGCTTTACGTCCCCAACGGCGGTCCTGACGGAGGCGATGGAGGACGGGGCGGAGACGTCATTTTCCAGGTGGACAAAGGTAAGAACACACTGGTGGATTTCCGCCATGTCCGCAAATACATTGCCAGGGACGGGGAACAGGGCGGCAAGAAGCGCTGCCATGGAGCGGATGCAGAAGACCTGATAGTAAAGGTGCCTGAAGGTACCGTGATTAAGGATTTTGAATCCGGCAAGGTCATTGCCGATATGTCAGGGGATAACCAGCGGGAGGTAATCCTCCGGGGCGGCAAGGGCGGCCTTGGAAACATGCATTTTGCAACATCAACCATGCAGGTACCCAAATACGCCCAGCCGGGGCAGCCGGGAGCCGAACTGTTTGTACAGTTAGAGCTTAAGGTGATTGCGGACGTGGGACTGGTAGGATTTCCCAATGTTGGAAAGTCCACACTGCTGTCCGTTGTGAGCAATGCAAAGCCTGAAATTGCGAATTACCATTTTACAACCCTCAATCCCCATCTTGGCGTGGTAGACCTGGGGGATGGCGCCGGTTTTGTCATGGCTGATATTCCGGGCCTTATCGAGGGGGCATCCGAAGGCGTGGGCCTGGGACATGCCTTCCTTAAACACATTGAGCGCACTAAAGTGCTGGTCCATGTGGTGGACGGCGCTTCCGTGGAGGGCCGTGACCCGCTGGAGGATATACGTACCATTAACAAAGAATTGGAGGCATATAACCCGGAACTGTTAAAGCGTCCCCAGGTCATTGCCGCCAACAAGATGGATGCCGTGTATTCAGAGGATGATTCCAATGAGATACTGGATGCGCTGAGGGCTGAATTTGAGCCAAAGGGCATCAAGGTATTTGCCATATCAGCTGTCAGCAGACAGGGGGTAAAGGAACTGCTTTACCATATCAATGACCTGTTAAAGACAGTGGACGATGCACCGGTTGTGTTTGAAAAAGAATTCGAGATTGAGTACCAGGGTGACCGGAACCTTCCATATACTGTTTCCAAGGAAGAGGAAGGACTTTATGTGGTGGAAGGGCCAAGAATCGAGAAGATGCTGGGATACACCAATCTGGACTCTGAGAAAGGCTTTGATTTCTTCCAGAAATTCCTCAAGAATACAGGAATCCTTAAGGAACTGGAAGAGGCAGGCATCAAAGAAGGGGATACGGTCCGTATATATGGACTGGAGTTTGATTATTATAAGTAAAAGGAGTTAATATGACGAGTAAGCAGAGAGCCTATCTCAAAGGCCTGGCCATGAATATTGTTCCTGTGTTCCAGATTGGCAAATCCAGCCTTACGCCTGAAATCACACAGGCAGTGGATGAAGCCCTGGAAGCCAGGGAACTGATTAAAATCACGGTCCTTAAGAACTGTCTGGACGATGGCAGGTCCATTGCTGAGGTATTGGCAGAGCGCACCCATTCACAGGTTGTGCAGGTAATCGGCAGGAAGATTGTACTTTACCGTCCGGCAAAGGAAAAGTCGAAACGTAAAATCGTGCTGCCTGAAAAATAAGGGAGAGGGATTTCTATGGCAAGGATAGGAATTCTGGGCGGGACATTTGACCCCATACACAACGGTCATCTGGAACTAGGGAAAAAGGCATACGAGGAATTCGGACTGGAACATGTCTGGTTCATGCCTTCCGGGATACCGCCCCACAAAAAGGATCATAGGATTACAGAGGGGAAGATGCGCCGGGACATGGTCCTGCTGGCAATCGCGGATATCCCCTGTTTTCTGTATTCGGATTTTGAAATGGAGCGGAAGGGCAATACTTATACGGCCCAGACCCTTACACTCCTGAAAAAGGAGCGCGGTGAGGATGAGTTCTATTTTATAATAGGCGCGGATTCACTGTACGAAATCGAACACTGGTATCATCCGGAGCTGGTGATGGGACAGGCCGTGCTTCTGGTGGCCGGGAGGGCATACAAGACCAGGCACAGGATCATGGAGGAGCAGATTGCCTATCTTTCCCATAAGTACGGCGCTGTTATTTACCCAATCCACTGTCCGCAGATGGATGTGTCATCTGAGAAAATCAGGTCCGCGGTGGCGGAGGGGCTGTCAATCAGCGGTCTGGTGCCGGAGCCTGTGGAGGAATACATCCGGTCCCATGGATTGTATACCGATAACGTGCTGCAATGCCAGTATGAGGATGTGTAAGGAGGATTATATGGAGACACAATGCAGCCAGATCATGATGATGAGGAAAAAACTCAAGTCAAGACTGGACCCCATGCGCTATGAACATTCACTGAGTGTGTCATTTACCTGTATGAACCTGGCCATGCGCTATGGTTATGATATGGATAAGGCGGAACTGGCCGGTTTGATGCATGACTGTGGGAAACGTTATTCCGATGACGTAATATTGAGGAAATGCCTGAAACACGGGATTGAAGTGACGGAGGATGAGCTGAAGGCCTTGCCGGTCCTTCACGCAAAGTACGGCGCCTGGCTGGCAGAACATAAATATCAGATAATGGACCGGGAAATCCTGGACGCCATTGCCTGCCATACAACCGGTAAAACTGATATGACCACCCTGGATAAAATCCTCTATATTGCGGATTACATCGAGCCAAGGCGTTATAAGGCGGAGAATCTTCCAATCATACGGAAGATGGCATTCGAGGATTTGGATGACACCATGTATGCCATCCTGTCCGGAACCCTGGAATATCTGGATAAGAAGGGCGGGAACATCGACCCTATGACCGTAGAAGCATATGAATATTTTAAGAGGCTGAAAGGAGACAGCAATGAACTCAAAGGAAATGGTTAAACTGGCATACAAGGCCCTGAGCGATAAAAAGGGGGAGGATATTAAAATCATCGATATCCAGTCCGTATCGGTCCTGGCTGACTACTTCATCATTGCCGATGGAAGCAACCCCAACCAGGTTCAGGCCATGGCGGATAACGTGGAAGAAATCCTGGGAAAAGAGGGCTGTGAGTGCAAACAGATTGAGGGCTATCAGAATGCAAACTGGATCCTCATGGATTATAAGGATGTGATTGTCCATATCTTCTGTAAGGAAGACAGGCTGTTCTATGATCTGGAACGGATCTGGAGGGATGGGAAGACGTTTGTGGACGTTGAGGAACTGTAGTCTTGAGAGGGACGCAAGGGAAGAGGGAGGCCGAGGGAGGGCGCAGACCGTCCTGCCCTGGTTCCTGGTTTCCGCGGTGGGCCGGACTAAGGGGCCGGGATGCAAAAACAGAAGGTTCGCTGCCAATTACGGCGCAGGCTTGATGCCTGCCCCTCCATGGGCAGCCGGATTTGGGCGTGGAGCGCTCCAAATCCGCCTTCTGTTTTTGCATCCCGCCCCCTAAGTCCGGCCGAACCGCTCCAAATGTCACCAGGACAGGACGGTCTGCGCCCTCCCTCGGCCTCCCTCTTCCCTTGCTGTGTATTGGCGGCAGCTGGGATTGGGGGTTTGTATCCTGTTTCCATATGGTTCATGGATGATTTGGCTTGAGTGAAGGCGGATGGCTGTGGGGATGCAGGATTCTGCTTTTTTGTTATGTGTTGTTTTGAAGGATGGTCGCGATAGGGTTGAAAAAGAGGAAAGAGGGTTGCAGGAATGCAGCCCTCTTTTAAATAATCTGAATTATTACATCTAAATCATGAAATACAAATCATTAACCTAATTAATTACATCATACGTATAAGGCCGATTACCTTGCCCAGAATCTCCACATGGTCCGTGATGATGGGGTCCATGGCTTCGTTTTCCGGCTGCAGGCGGTAGTGGCCTTTTTCCTTGTAAAAGCGCTTGACGGTAGCGGAGTCATCTACCAGTGCCACTACAATCTCACCGTTCAATGCAGTGGGGCACTGTTCTATGATCAGCTGGTCGCCAGGCAGGATGCCGGCTCCGATCATGCTTTCACCCTTTACCTTTAACATGAAGGTCTCTGCGTTGGGAAGGGCCTCGGCCGGGAATGGGAAGTAATCCTCAATCCGTTCCTCTGCAAGGATGGGTTCCCCGGCAGCCACCGTGCCGATGAGCGGGATGTTGACCATCTCCCGGCGGTTGAAGTTGAAGGTGTCATCCAGGATCTCGATGGTCCTTGGCTTGGTTGGGTCGCGCCGTATGAATCCTTTTTCCTCCAGCGCTGAGAGGTGGGAGTGCACGGAAGATGTGGACTTTAAATGAACTGCTTCGCAGATCTCACGTACAGCGGGCGGATACCCCTTCTTAAGTATTGTTTCTTTTATGTATTCTAATATCTCCTGCTGTTTAGAAGTAATTTTATCCTGAGCCATATTCAACCTCCTGCATTTTCTATTCTTATAGTAACATATGTTCGGGTAAAATGCAAACCTTTGTTCGCTTTTTTGCCGGAAATCCATTGACAAACATGTGTTCTGGTGCTATATTATATACATACGAAAGAACACATGTTCTGTAGCGCGCGCATAACGGAACCGCCTTAGGGAGGTTGCATATGAGAAAGTTAATGGTTAAGTTAGTGGCTGCCTGTTTTGCTGTACTTTTATTTGTCACCATTTTCATGGGGCGTACTATGTTTACCTCCATGGCAAAGGAGGAGAGCGGGGCCACGCCGTATTATAAGAGTGTCCAGATACAGGAAGGGGACAGTCTGTGGGGGCTTGCCAGCCAGTATAAGGATGGAAGCTCCATGAGTACCCATGAGTATGTGGACCAGCTCAGGCAGATGAACAGCCTTAAGAAGGATACCATCCATGCGGGACAGTATCTGACCGTTGTTTATTATAAGTAGGAAGGCCTGTTGTTTATCATAGGATTACAGGGGATTGGTTGTTCCCTGCAGACAGAAGTGCATGGAAGCGCATATTTGTCTGCAGGGGCTTTTTATTTTCATGATTCCATAAGGAATAACAGGTCTGAATGAACGGCATGGTTCATAGAGTGGTATAATGCGGGTCAGGTATGACGTGAGGCACCGGTTACATCTGCATATAATTTTCTGGAGTTTTTAGTGTGATTATAACAATTTTTTTAAGAAGCGTTAAAATTGTATAAAGAAAGAAATAAGATGCAGATAAAAATAACACAAATATTATAGCGGAATCTTATTATTTATTGTTCAAATTTAATTTTGATAACTTTAATATTATTAATTTATAAATAATATGTATTTGAAATTATAAAATACAGTGACTATAATAGGGCAATGCATAAGAGATGAGAAAGGGGGTTGGAAGATATGAGTGATTTAGTGGGATCATTGATGGAGGAGCTTAACTGCAACGTGGTGTTTACCATACCGCTGTTTGGCGGTATTCCCATACTTGAATCGGTTGTGGTGACCTGGATCATCATGGCGGTCCTCATGGCGGCGTCCCTGCTTCTGGTCCATGGCCTGAAGGTCAGGCAGATCAACAATAAGCAGGCGGCCCTGGAGAGCGGTATTTCCTTTATCTATGACTTCTTCGAAGGATTGCTGGGCAAGGACGGCAGGGATTACATACCATACCTGATTACAGTGGTGCTTTACATCGGGATAGCCAATATGATCGGGCTGTTTGGATTTAAGTCACCGACCAAGGATCTGAATGTAACCGCATCCCTGGCTGTCATGAGCATTGTGCTTGTGGAGACAGCGGGAATCCGCAAGAAGGGCGTCAAGGGCTGGATCAAGAGCTTTGCGGAGCCGATACCCATCATAGCCCCCATCAATGTGCTGGAGCTTTTCATCAGGCCGCTTTCGTTGTGTATGCGGTTGTTCGGCAATGTATTGGGAGCCATTGTGGTCATGGCGCTTATCAAGCATCTGGTGCCTTTGGTGGTGCCTCTGCCGTTTAGTTTTTACTTTGATATATTTGACGGGGTGATACAGGCTTATGTATTCGTATTCCTCACGTCACTATATATAAAAGAGGCAATTGAAGACTGAGGTAAAGGCTGATGGCTTCAAACGGAATGAAAATTTTTATAAAAAAACTTACTAAATTTCTGATTATCTTTTCATAAGTTGGTAAATGCCGATATATCCCGTATTTTAGGGCTTTATCGGTATTTTCTTTTTGGAAGATACCTTGCATAAGCTGGCATTTACCAGCATGAAAATGCAACCAAAAGTAGTAAATGAGTAGTAAATATAAGCTCCGATATTAACAAGCCAGTCTTTCCAGTTCCGCTTTTGCAGATTGAAATGTACCGTGTGCGTAATAGCCAAGTGTCATGGTTATGTTAGCGTGTCCCATGAGATATTGCAGGGTGTTTGGGTTCATTCCTCTATTTGCCATATTCGTACAATAAGTATGCCTGAATGAATGTGGTGTGATGTTCGGTAACTTATCCGTGTGATACTTGTTATATTTCTTAATCAATCCTCGCACCATACCCTCATAGTTTCCTGCAACTTTAGGCAAGCCCTCACGGTTTAAGAATAGGAAATTGCTGTAACCACCTACAATCAGCGGTTGTGCTTTTCCTCTGCTCTTTAGTATTCTTTGGATTGCTTGATAAGCCCGTTCTGTCAATGGAAGTTCCCGTTTTCCGTTTTTGGTCTTTGGTGTTTCAATATAGTAGCCTATTTCGCTATCTTTCAATAGCTGGTGGTCTATATTGAGTATTCTGTTCTGCATATCAATATGCGTCGTCAGTCCGCAAAATTCAGAAATACGAAGTCCCGTTTCCAGCAGAAGCACAACCTCATCATAATACTTGCTGTAAATCTTGTCCTTTTCCATAAAGGCAAGCAGGCGTTCTTCCTGCTCTGGTGTAAGGATAACTTTCTGCTCCGTATCATCTTCCAGAACATCACTTAGCTTAAATTCAAACGGGTTCTTTCTGATACAGTCGTCTTGTATCGCCATGTAAAATGACGCTTTCAAGGAACGCTTATAGTTATCAATCGTTTTATAGGCATATCCTTTTTCACTCATTCTGATAGCCCATTCTTTAGCGTCCGATTGCTTCACAGTATCAATCGCCCTCATACCCAACGGGTCGTTTTTCAGAGCGTTCATAAGATACTGTCGTCCTTTTTCAGTAGCCCTTTTGATGTTCTTTCTTTGGCTGTTCTTCTTGTCGTAGAGCTGGCAGACTGTCATTTTACCGCCGACTGTGTCGATACCGTCGTTAAGGTCTTTTTTTATCTGTGCTTCTTTTTCCCTCAACGATATATCATCACGCTTTCCAGCAGGTGTCTTGTCTGTCGGTACAAGTTTCCAAGAATAGACAAATTGTGGCTTTCCGTATATATCGGTATATTTATAAACGTATCTTCCGTCTTTTCGCTGGCTCTCTCCATTACGCAAATTGCGATTTTTACCGTCTTTTCGTTTTACATTAGACATAGTGTAAAGCTCCTTTCCGTCATGGAATGAGCCGTGATACGCTATATTTATTATACCATATCTACGGCTCAATGACATTAGATTTCGTCCAATGTATCTATGATTTTTTCAAATTGTTTTCGCTTAATCTGAATACGGTTACCGTTCACGATAACCCAGCCAGCGTCAATATTTTCTTCGGCTAATTTACGCAATTTCTTTTCGCCAATGCGGAAGTATTTGGACGCTTCTTCAATCGTCAGCGTATATTTTTCCCAGATAGGCACATCAGTATTGTTCATAATCTATGCACCCCCTTTACTGTGTGTCATTTTTTACAAGCAGGCAGACGGCTTTGGAAAGCTCCGTTAGTATCTCAACTATTCCCATTCTTGTGGGCAGAACCGCACCATGCGGACGTATCATTATTCTGTGAGGATAGGTCGTGGCAAAACGACTTTTCCAACAGTCGCTCTCGGATCACTGCGTGGGTCGCTCGCTTTCTTTTGAAAAGGTCGTGGCGTACAGTCCCCGTGGCTCGCTATCTCACAAACGTATCTGTCTGCTTTATTCAGTTGTCAAAGAGCTGTGGCGAAAGCGTGTTGCTTTCATGTAAAAGCAGGGGCAGAGCAGGAAAGAGGGGATTGAACAAATCATGCTCTGCGGTTACTGCTTGTTATTCTTCGGTTTCTAAAGGAATATCAAAGTCCAAAATCATTTTGATAAGTGCTTCTCTGATACGTCCTTTTAATTCCATGTCTACGACTATGCAGACATTACCATATTTGTCGTAGAACGGACGCAAACAACATTTTGATATGTACGGGTCATACAACGCCAGTATCTTTTCAATCGCATTTACGTTGCCGTCCACAGCCGACGAAATAAGGTAAAATGACGGGCGTGTGTTATTCATCATTCATGTTCTCCTTTAATTTTTTCTTGATTTCTTCAAGTGAGTTCTTCCTACTGCGGAACGACGTTGAACGGTTAATCTTTAATCTGTCGCCGATTTCTGTATCGCTCATGCCTAAGAAGAAATACATCAACAAGATTTCTCTGTCTTTTTCAGACAGATACTTAATCGCTTCTGCTAAATCATCATCAAGGACACGAACCTCAATACCACATACATCAAAGGCGGTATAATCGCTTTCGTATTCGTCCCAGACTGCCAGCTTTTCTACGACGATTTCTGGAAGTTCACAATAGGAAATTTCCTTATTTCTTCGTCGCTTTAATTCTTTGCGATAATTACGGACAATGCCTTTCACTACACGTTTGAGCTTGCAGTCAAATTGACATTGTATTGTCTTTTGGAAGTCCGACGGTTTCATATCATCACACCCCCTTTCCGTTATGACGTGAAAAGTGTTTATCCCTCTTTCCGCACCATATCTGTACAGCAAGGTGTGATTTGTTGCATGATTTTGAAAAAAAATGAAAAAATTTTTTCGGGTACAAAAAAAGCCCGCACAAAACATATAGTCTGTACGAGCTATTAAAGCTGTGAGATATTCAGTTGTTAATAAAATGCTGTTAGGTAGTGTATGACCGTATAAGATTATGCTTAAAACTTTCCATGACACAAGCCCCCTTACAGCACTTGATTTCTATTAAACTTTTGTCTTTTTTGTAATCTTGTAAATATATTCTTCTGGAGTAGGGCGTTTATTTCCAAAATACTTTCTGAAATTCTCCTGCACTTCTGGGTCGGTGCTGTTCATAGCTTCATCAATCGTCGCTTCAATATCAGCTCGAACATCAGCTAATGACACACCGCCAGCTTTTGCACCAGCTTTCAATGCTTTTTTAATATCTCGTTTTTTAAGTCCTATCATAGTATTACCTCGTCACAATTTACTGAATGTTTTAGAAATGTTTTTCAAAATGCTTATATAGAATAATCCCTAAAAATGTTTGCAGTAGGAATAAACCAAATATAATGCCTATAATCCATGCTTCAATATGAAGTAACGCAAGTACAAAAGCAACAAACAAGTACACGAAAGTCATTAACTGATATACTAAAGAACCAGCTTTCATTCTTAAAAATATTTTTCTTTCATCAACATTATTGATGTGATTTTCTCTATTTATATTTTGTAATTTTTCTTTATTTTTTGGCATTTCATAATAACAAATTTTCAATAATTGAACACCAGAAGCAAAAGCTAAACCGAACCCCATTGCGTAAAAAAGTGTAGCGTAATAATCAGTATCAATAACGAAATATCCAAAACATATAAAGATTATACCTATAATAATCTCAATGATAAATGATAATTTTTTCTTCATTGTTAATTCCACCTTTCAAAAGACTACATTTTCTGTATTAAAAAAATCGTTTTATGGTTGTTCAAATTATCCTGAATGTAAGTTTACTTTAGCTGAACATTTTAGAAAGAAAAAACTAACCAAAACGAATGTAAAAGAATTACTGGAGGGAAAAGAAACCCTGGTAAAAGGAATCAAAAACAAAGAGAAAAAGCCCTACAATGCCGTTGTAAAAATTGGGGAAAAGGGATATATTGATTTTATATCTTTCTCAAAATAAACATAAAAGCCCTTTAAAGAGGGCTTTTATATATTAATCACAAATCACTTATCACAAATCACTTATCACAAATCACAAGTGATTTGTGATTGTTGATGATAAAATAAGAATAAGAAGAAATAGAAAGAAGTGAGTGATTGTGGGAAATTTAGGCGCACAAAAAGAAAAACGAAATGATACACCAATCAGTGCAAAAAAAGATATAATGGGAGATAAGACGGTTCGTGTTCGTGCTGACTTGCACCATATCATAAAAATCGAAACAGCAAAGAATGGCGGAAACGTAAAAGAAGTTATGGAAATAAGACTTAGAAGCAAACTTAAGAGTGTGTTGATATTGCAGTATCTTAAAATTTTGTGTATAATAGGAATTGAAGTTAAATTAGATGCTAAAAATTTGTAATTAAGAAGGAGGGATTCGTCATGTTGGTATTCCAAATGCGTAATGTAGATAAAACATCTACTGTTTTGAAACAGACTAAAAACAGTGATTACACAGATAAATAAATACGTTAGATTAATTCCTACCAGTGACTAATCTTATGACTTTTTAAACAGATAACTAAAATTACAAACAAATCGTTTAACTTCTGTATTTATTTACAGATGTAATCACTTCAGGAGTGATTACATGAACAAAAATATAAAATATTCTCAAAACTTTTTAACGAGCGAAAAAGTACTCAACCAAATAATAAAACAATTGAATTTAAAAGAAACCGATACCGTTTACGAAATTGGAACAGGTAAAGGGCATTTAACGACGAAACTGGCTAAAATAAGTAAACAGGTAACGTCTATTGAATTAGACAGTCATCTATTCAACTTATCGTCAGAAAAATTAAAACTGAACATTCGTGTCACTTTAATTCACCAAGATATTCTACAGTTTCAATTCCCTAACAAACAGAGGTATAAAATTGTTGGGAGTATTCCTTACCATTTAAGCACACAAATTATTAAAAAAGTGGTTTTTGAAAGCCATGCGTCTGACATCTATCTGATTGTTGAAGAAGGATTCTACAAGCGTACCTTGGATATTCACCGAACACTAGGGTTGCTCTTGCACACTCAAGTCTCGATTCAGCAATTGCTTAAGCTGCCAGCGGAATGCTTTCATCCTAAACCAAAAGTAAACAGTGTCTTAATAAAACTTACCCGCCATACCACAGATGTTCCAGATAAATATTGGAAGCTATATACGTACTTTGTTTCAAAATGGGTCAATCGAGAATATCGTCAACTGTTTACTAAAAATCAGTTTCATCAAGCAATGAAACACGCCAAAGTAAACAATTTAAGTACCGTTACTTATGAGCAAGTATTGTCTATTTTTAATAGTTATCTATTATTTAACGGGAGGAAATAATTCTATGAGTCGCTTTTTTAAATTTGGAAAGTTACACGTTACTAAAGGGAATGGAGATAAATTATTAGATATACTACTGACAGCTTCCAAGAAGCTAAAGAGGTCCCTAGCGCCTACGGGGAATTTGTATCGATAAGGGGTACAAATTCCCACTAAGCGCTCGGGACCCCTTGTAGGAAAATGTCCTAAGTGTGGCAACAATATTGTATTAAAAAAATCGTTTTATGGTTGTTCAAATTATCCTGAATGTAAGTTTACTTTAGCTGAACATTTTAGAAAGAAAAAACTAACCAAAACGAATGTAAAAGAATTACTGGAGGGAAAAGAAACCCTGGTAAAAGGAATCAAAAACAAAGAGAAAAAGCCCTACAATGCCGTTGTAAAAATTGGGGAAAAGGGATATATTGATTTTATCTCTTTTTCAAAATAAACATAAAAGCCCTTTAAAGAGGGCTTTTATATATTAATCACAAATCACTTATCACAAATCACTTGTGATTTGTGATTCTTAATGATACAATATTACTATACAAAAAAAGAATGGGGCGTAGTTATGGAGAAGGAAAAACTAAAAATACTTGAAGAATTAAGACGTATTTTTATCTAAATAACGAGCTGTTATAACCCATGTAATTTGTCCGATAGCAATAACTCCTGCTATCGAAAAAAACACAACTTTACTCATATATCCCATAAAGACAAGAGCAAATAATACAAGAACCAATAATGTAAGTGTTACTTTATAAGCATTCGCAAGAGAAGCATTAGTAATTGCGATATTTCTTTCATCATTTTCTAATATTTGCATTTCTTTTGTTGGCTTACTGAATATATCACAACCCATAAAAATCAATATTATTCCAATAAGCGTTGTACCATAGACAACCAAATCTGGACGAGGTACGGGCAATAGTTGGTGTACGCCTAAACCATAAGTTAGTAAACCACCTAAAAAGATTATTACACCGATAAATAATTCAACTTTTTGTATCTTATGTTTCATTTGCTTTCCTCCTCATAAATAAATATTTCTTCAATACTCATTTGAAAGTACCTTGCAATTTTAAAAGCTAAGATAATAGAGGGATTGTAGCGTCCATTTTCTAAAGAGCCTATTGTTTGACGAGATACTTCAAGAGCAGTCGCTAAATCTTCTTGTTTAATACCTCTTTGTTTTCGTAATTCTTCTAAACGATTTTTCACAACATACCCCTTTCTTGAACAAATGGAAAGTTTGCTTTCCTTTTCTAATCTTATGATACTCCTGCAAGTAAAGAATGTCAAGCAAACTTTCCATATTTTATTATCCTACAATCTTCCAGTTGCTATCCTTATGTAGCACAAGTTCATACTGCGATATTTGTGTAGCCTTTGTCTGATTATCAAGGAATTTCACAGCAACTTTGACTTTCACATTGTCCCCGTCCTTTGTAAAGATAGGGTTTACCAGTTCAGCATAAATGTAGTCCCTGCCGATAGGCTCAAGCACATTTCCCGATACATAGTAGGCAAGCTCTTTTTCTGTGGCTGTCGGGTACAGCTTAAAGAATGTTTCAAGAAATGCAGTAGCGTCATTGACGGTATCAGCGTCTACACTTGCATTTGCTTCTGGTGTCTTAGGCTCATAATCTGATTTCTCGATTGCTGGTGCAAGGGTAGGGTTCTGAACGATTACCATATCCCCGTCAGCGTCTACATGGACTTTTACGGTATAGGTTGCTTTCACATTGCTTGTCTGTTCTCCCTCTTTTATCTGCTGATCCACTTCGTAGGTAGCAGAAAAAGTGTCCGTTCCCGACTGTTCAATACTCCATACAATCACATCTGTAACTGTGGAGCTGGTCGGTATATCGGTTCTAATGGTATCCACATTCAAGTCCTGCAATTCCTTTGTCAGATAACCGC
Source organism: Enterocloster sp. OA13 (assembly GCF_022440595.1). Classification (NCBI taxonomy): domain Bacteria; kingdom Bacillati; phylum Bacillota; class Clostridia; order Lachnospirales; family Lachnospiraceae; genus Enterocloster; species Enterocloster sp. OA13. The sequence goes on from NZ_JAKNTF010000001.1 coordinate 2,074,095, forward strand.
TGATTGCCTGCGTCCTTGCTTCAATCGCTTCTTTGCTGTTACTCCATGTGTAGTAGGGCTTTGCAAAGTTCTTCACAAAATTTTCTATCCCGTTGGTGTCCTGCAAGCGAAGCTCTATGATTTCTTTTTCATGGGTCGTGTGCTGGTCGATAGCCGTAAAATTCTTATACGCCCCAAAGCTCACGCTTGCGATAAGCACCACCCACAATGCAATCACGGATTTTTTATGTGTGCCTACCTTGAAAGTACGCACCTTTTTTTCTTTGGGTTCTTTGATAGTTTCTGTCTGTTTCTTATTCTTTCTAAACATGATGAAATCCTCACTTTCTATTGTTTTACTCGTCCTGCACCGATTAAGTGCTGTTGCCAGTAACTACTACTTAGGTCTGCATATCCTATCGGGTCGCCTGCGTGGTACATCTGTGTCGGCGAAACAAGAATACCGACGTGTGTTACATAACTTCCAGCGTTATAGGTAGAATGGAAAAATACCAAGTCCCCAGCCTTTGCCTGCGAAAGTGGAAGATGTTGGGTTGCGTCATACTGTGCTTGTGCGGTTCTCGGTAAGGAGATACCAGCTTTTCCATAGCACCATTGCGTCAGTCCCGAACAGTCAAAAGAAGTGTTGGGATTGCTACCGCCATACACATATTTCCAGCCTTGATATTTTAACGCTTCATTCATGACCTTTTGTGCCAGCTCTCCCGATACCTGCGGAACAGTTAAATACTGATTGACTAATTCGACGTAAAATTGATTGCCATACTGATACCGCCAACCCCCGTTCTTCGCAACGGCTATCGGGTTGGTGTAGGTTACTTTCTTTCCACCCGATTTCTCACGGGCGAAGCTCTCTGCAAGGTTAAAGGTGTGTTTCTTTCCTTTTCCTGCCACATATCCCACATAACCACCGCCATAGTTATAGGACTGTATCGCTACATTCAAATCGTCGATACCTTGATTTTTACAGGAAGAAAGCAGGGACGCAAAATACTTACACCCCTGCTTGATTGAGCTTTCCGTATCTAAAGAGTTGGGCGGTAAACCAAGACTTTCTGAACTCTGCATAACATCTTCTGCCGTACCGCCACTTTCTACTTGAATGATAGCCAGTAGCACGTTGACATACTCGGAGATACCGTTTTCTCTGGCGTATTTTTCCACCATAGGCTGATGTTTCAAGACTTCTGCGGATAAATTCATACCCGTAATGCCAGAAGAAAAGTTGCTGTTCTCGTCGTCGCTGTCCGCACTAATGAGGACACCAAAGAAAAGGACTATGGAAAAGAGGATAGGAAACAGACTGCCAATAAGAGCGATATGTTTCAGTTTCATTTTTTCTTCTGTCCTTTCTTCGTTACAAGGTTACGGTTCTTTTCGGTATGTTCCGTTGTACGCTTTGATTGTTCAAAGGTCTGTTTCTTTGTAGTACGCTCTGCTTTGTAATTCTGGCGTGTTTCCTGCGATACTACTTTTTCTACATTCTGCCTATGTACTGGCTGTGCAGGCTGGGTCGCTTTCTTATCAGAAGCACCAGAAGATAACGGACGCTCTTTCACAACATTTGTCTTGACTGGTTCACTTGCTTTTGAAGTGGTCGCTGTGGCAGGACGTTTCACTTCCTGCATTTTTTCCGCACTCGGCTTTGGAATGGTTGAAGCTGTGGCTGGTCGCTCATGGGGACGGGTAGCTCCCGTTGTCGCTGATCCGTCCGTCTTTCTTTGTCTTGCTTCTTGTGCCTTTTGAAGCTCCATACGTTTGTCAGCGATATTCTGTCTATGCTGTTCCTGCTTTTCCAAGCGTCCCGTCTGTCTGGACTGCTGTTCCTGCACCATGCCACGCTTGAAGTCTGATACGCTGGACTTTGCCTTTTCCTTTGCGGAATACACCGCATAAGCGGTCTGTGTCGGCATATCCTTGATATTCTCTTTGACAGCGTTAGCCTTGTCTTTCACTTTATTTTTCGTATCTAAGACAGCACCCACCTTTGAGCCTGCACGCTGTCCCATGCTGGAAGTGGTATTGCCCCGATTTTCTTTAGAAGCCGTATTTTTTCTTTCGGCTCTCTTGCCAGCAACGGCACTTCCAGCTACCGCACCAGCCACACCACCCGAAATACCGCCAGCACTTACCGCCCTTGCAATACGGTGTTCCATACGCCTAGCCCTATGTCGCATAAACAGATACGGTCTGCGGAAAATTCTTCGTCCCATGTTTTGACTGTCGCCAGCATTAAGTGAGAACATACTCATTAAGTCGCCCAGTTTCATATAGATACCAGCAAAACACACTATCTGCAAGAACGCCACCATAAAGAACGGGTAGTCTGTGGAGATGTTATAAAACATACTGGAAATGCTGAACGCCACCGTTACAATGAGCGTTATTCCTGCCCGTGTCATTATGGTATTAAATACCCTCACGATTGCCTGCTTTGCCATGCTTTCATAGCTCGGTATCATGGAAAGTAGAAAGCTGATAGGTAAAAACATTGCAAAGATAATAAAGAGTATCTGGCTGAACAACATCATACCCGTAAGCAAGAATACAAATATCGTGATACCTAAGTTAAAGAATAGCAGGAAGAACACCATACCTAAACGGTTTACGACCTGCGGTATCGTCAGATTGTTGTTGTCATTGTCCTCGATTTCTGTTTTCACGACTTCCTCTCTGGTCTTGCCGTCCTCGTCCTCTGGACTTACTGATACCAGAGCTTCTACACGGTCTGTCCCGATTTCCTCTGCGTTGCTGTTACCAAATTGAAGCAAGAGCCACGGCTGTTCCACTTGAATGGAAAACAAGCTGTCCCGTATCAAGTCCACGCTGTCCTTGCCCTCGCTGTCAGAGTTGGGGAGCATGATTTTTGTTCCCAAGTCCAAAGAAGCGGTACTGATGTCTGATGAAAATTCATTTATCTTCTTGATGTAATCGGGAGCGTAGGCAATAAAGGAAGCGGACAACACGAACACCACCACAAAGTTAATAACAGCGTGAAGTGCCTTGCTGGTTTCGCGTTTGATAAGTCCCGTATAGGCAACATAAAGTCCCACTATTAAGATAATGAGAAGCAGGAAACCGACATAGAAGCCCGTAGAAGAAAAGCCGTTCTCGGTAACGCCTGCAAGGGTCTGTATGCTTTGTCCGATACTGTCTGCCATATCGTTAATAAAATCAAGTTTGTATGCTTCCTGCACCACATAGCCCGTAGCATTGCTTAAATAAAGGCTTATCGTCCAGACAAAATTGGTAATGCAGTAAAGTCCGTACTGCACCGATTTTCCGATACCGTCCAGCCAGTTCCATGGCAACCACGACCAGCTATTATCCACATAAAAATCAAGCTGGTAATTCGACAGCGGATATTTTGAGTAAAGATTTTCTGCGTTTATGGTATCGTCCACAAGCCCCGTCGCATGAGCCACCGTCCCCAGAAGTGAGAGCAGGATAAGGGAGAGTGCCACGACAAACAGAGCCATTTTGAGAAAGTGAAGTATCTTCCTTTTTGTGAACGCACCTTTTATCCTTTCTTTCATCACTCCACCTCATTTCTCTGTACGGGCGGTCTGGTATCAAAGGCGTGTAGCAGTTCTTCAAAGACTGGGTGTATCTGCACCACACCGACACGCCCGTATAAGTCCTGCAATAAGCATTGTCCGTTCTCCAAATCACGCAAGCGTTTCTGGTTGTTCTCGTCGTCCTTGTCGATACCGAAAAATTCTAAGGTCTGCTTTATCTCGTTGATGTCAGTAGAACGAAAGGCAAACTTCAAGCCGATATTGTTTTTCAGACTTTCCTTTGACACGTCGCCAGAAGATTGTGTAACAAAATAGACGCCTGCCTGCATAGCTCGTCCAGCACGCACCAGCTTATTTGATAAAGTTTCGCCTTGTGCCACATTTAAGAACGCCCACGCTTCGTCAAGGTCTACAATCTTAAAAATGCTTCTGTCTGAATGGATAAAATCAAGGGCAAAGGTACTAATCACAATCAGCATAGACACCGACAATAATTCAATGGTCGTGTATTCCTCAAATGTTGTATCCTTATCTGGTAATACTAAGTCCGCTACTTGAATGATATTGAGTTGGTTATCCAGACTGATTGCATTTTCCACCGTACCGTCTGAAAACAGCAGGTGTGCAAAGTCGTAGTCCGTGAAGCTGTCGATATGTTCTGCGATATTTCTTGATATGGGTGTATCTTCACGGCGTAGCTCGTCTATCACATGGAGCAAGCCCCGACTGTCGCTCTGGGTAACGGAGCGTACCGCCTTACGAAGTACAGGGAATTTTTCGCCGTCCCTAGAGGAAATACCCGTAAGGAATGTTAAGATGTCGATTGCCAGACTTTCAGCGTCTTTTACATTCTTCATAATCACGAACGGGTCAAGAAGTCCTGCATTGTCCTTGTCGCTGGTAAGGTTTACGATATTGATTTCATGGGCGATTTCTGGGAGCGTTTCTTTCCAGTTGCCCCTCTCAGCTTTGGGGTCTAAAATGACTGCTTGACCGCCAAACAGCACCGCATAATATACCAGAAGATTGTTGCAGAATGACTTTCCACCGCCAAGCGAACCGACAAAAGCAGAAGCAAGAGCGTTTGTTACTGTACCTTTTACACCCTGCGAAGCTAACGACGGTTGCAGGTACACATTTCTTCCCGTATCAACGGAATAGCCCATATAGATACCCGTAGTTTCCCCTAACTGCTGGGTCGCACCAAAACCAAGACCTGCCAAGAAATCTGATTTTACATACTGCACGTAGTCATTGATATATCGCTTGCTGGCAGGAAGAAATTCAGAATGAAGCCCCAGCATATCCCCAGCAGGACGCACCAGCTTTACATTGAGGTCGTCGTAAAAATCTTTGACTTCATCACAACGGCGTTTTAATTCGTCCAAATCATCAGCCGATACACGCACTACATAAGAGAGCTTATACATACTTTCTTTTGTCTGGTCTAAGTCCGTTTCCAGCTCATCCACGCTGTCTAATGCGTCCACCACATTTGAGCTTGTTTCACTTCCTGCTTGATAAGCGTGATTGTCAAGGTCTTTCAATTCCTTTTTCTTGTTGCGGACGGTTGTTAATGCTTTACGGTTCTCCACGATTTCTACATTCATAGAAGTATCAACGGGGAATGTGAATTGCTGTTGCTGGAAATAGAAGATTTCAGACGACGGAAAATCAAGCTCGCCAACAATCGCATTGACGGTAAAGTAGGACACATAGCTTTCCCTGTCCTCATGTTCCAATCGCAAATACCGCTGGCTTTCCTCAATCACACACCTTGTCGGACGGATAAGGTCGTAGTATTTTATCAGCGTTTCTTTCTGTAATTTCTTCTTTGGTAGCTGGTACTCATAATCTTCATAGGCGATACCGTCCCTGCCGTAAAGATGTTCCATGAGATACCCAAAATCATGGATTTCCAAGCGACGCACCTTAAAGCGACGGGAGATTTTATTTTCCAGCAACTTTTCCATTTTCATATAACGGTTGATTTCATCATTCGGCATGGAAACAAAGTCATTCATCAGCGTGTGGTTCACTTCATGGAGAAATTCCTTGAATGTCAGCCACGCCGATTTTTTGATGTTCTTCAGATTGAGCTGTTCTTCCGTAACCATGAGCTTAAAGCCAAGAAAAAAGCGGTAGTCCACTTGATTGTCCCCAATCATTGATACTAACGCTTCGGTCTGTTCGTCTATCTTCTGGCAGGCAACTTCCTTTAATTTCCCCGTAACCAGCTTCTTTGACTGCTCCTGCATACTTCGTATTGAGCTTTCCGTTGCAATCTGCAACGCATGAATTTTTCCCTCACGGGACTGTGCGATAAGCTGTCGGAAACTGTCATGCACGATAAATTTCTGCTCTGCGGATAGGAAAGAATAGTTGTATGGTATCAGCTCATAATAAGCAAACACCTCATTGTCCTTATTCCAGACAAGGTTATTGTCAATATATTTTATCGGGAACATAGTTCACACTCCTTACTGCCGTGATTGTTTCATTGAGTATCTGCTTATGCAGTTTTACGGCTTTTCCTGCATAAGTGATTTTCGGTCGCAGGGCATAGGTTATCTGTGATTTCAAAAAGCTGTACGGCTTCTTTCCGTCAAAGGTTTTCTGCGACATAAACCATGTGAGAGCAACGGGAATACCAAAGTATTTGAGAAATGCTCCCTCAATCATGGAAAGTGGGGGAATATCCCCAAACAGAATAATGAGAAATTCCGTAATCACAAACCATGTAATCTGTGTAAAGGTAACGGGAAAGGGTAAGTTAAAGTCATTGATTGCATACAAGACTTTTTCCACGTTCCAGATACCCGTATAAGATTTAATCTTTTTCAAGTTCTTTCAGCTCCTTTCGTAAGTTTCTAAATAGAAAAGGACAGCCATTTTCAGACTGTCCCTTAAAGAGAAATACGCTGTCAGTAACAACAATGCTTGTCGCTGATCTTCCAGCGTTAATATGGTATCTCGCACATACCTCGGCTTGTTTCAATAAAGCAACCGCCCATATCCAAATCTCGCCCGTAGGCTTCATAGTCAATGTAATTCTGTAAGCTGGGTGGAATGTCCCCAAGTGCCTGCAATTCGTCTATGTAGTAATAGGCAACGTCTGTCATAGTTTCACAGTCGGGATAATAATAAATATCGTCCTTGTGTTCCACGACTTCTTCCAGCGTCCCGTAGTGGCTGATAAATTCGTCCAGACACTCTACAATATAGTCGGGAAGTTCCTCTATCATTTCATACATCTCATTGAGTTCTTCAATGGAAACATACTCGCCAATCGCAATGGGGAAGTTGTCGGTATCATGGATAGCGTATTCCTCATACTGTTCATTCAAGCCGATTTTTTCTTTCACATCTTCCTCGTCAATGGGGAACGTGAACCAAGCACCGACTAAATAGCCCTCATTGTATTTGCCAAGATTAGCAATGTAAACCGCCATATCATCAATCATAAGCACCACCTCATTTCCTACTCTGGCAGTTCAAAGATACCGTGTTCTGTTACTAAAAATTTCCCGTGTTCCTGCAAGTGAGAAGCGTAGGCTTCAAAGTCAAAGTAATATTCTTGACAGTCCTCGGATAAATGCTTAAATGTCGGGTCGTTCATCAGCTTTTGCCTTGCAACATCTATCATGCTTTTGCAGTCGGGATAAACCGTAATCACGTTCCTGCAAATATAAAGTGCTTCTAAATTTTCATACACGGTAAGAAGTGATACATATTCTTCCTGCATATCGCTTGAAAGCTGGCGGTACATAAAATCTAATTCGTTGAGCTGGTACACGCTTGTATGTTCGTGGACTTCATCAGCAAAGGGCAGTACCTTTTCGATAATGCGGTAATCCCCACTTTCTGCACCGACACCTAACTTTTCTTCAAACTCTGCAACATCTATCGGCAGGTCAAACCAGTATGATGTTGTTTCTTCGCCAGTTGTTCCTTTCGTTTCCACCAGCACCCTTGTTTCCTGCATTGTTCCTCACGTCCTTTCTGTTGTTTCATCACATCTTGTAAGGTCTGGTACGACATACCAAACACATATTTAGAAAAATCTTCTAACTGTCTTTCTTCATAATCGGCAGGGTTCAGTCGTTTCATTTCCTGCCACACCTTACGCTTGTAAGAGGGCAGGTCGGAAATATAATCACAGCCGACTTTCGTCTGCATATCCTTAAAAATATCGCTCATTTCATCACTCCAATCTAAAATTTAGGTAAGAAAAAAGCAGTCAATCCTAAGACTAACTGCTTTGTGTGTATGGATATGAAATTGTCAAACTGGGATTTATCAATATAAACTACCATGGAAAAATATAATAAAATACCAAAGTACTTAATACAATTCCGACAATATACATTTTTCTATAGTTTACTTTTTTGAAAAATATTATGGTAAACACAACAGCTCCTATAATATCCATTAACAACTGAAATAGGAATGTTTGATGTTCCAAAAAATAAATAAAAACTGCTATTGTTTCAGCAAATAATGCTCCTACTGGTAAAGAATATAATACTGAACTAAAAATATGTTCCCTATTCCAATAGTACAGAATAAATGCTGCTATTGCACAAGCGATTGACCAAACAGTAAACAATATGAATAGCCCAAAGCGGAATCCGCCGGAAAACATAGGTATAAACATTCCTAATATTGCTTGTAAAGCATAAAAACTTAATGTCATTCCAAACATATACAAGAACGAACTAATTCCTGCACAAATATTTGAGGTGCTTAACATAACGATGATAGTATTGGTAATAATCCAAAAACCAAACAATGTTTGAGGTGATGAAAAACTCCATAGTGTATCTGCGGGAAAATAATCTAACAGTCTACATATACACCCTACTAATATACCAATTACAAATATCGCTGTATAAGACTTATATGTATTTCTTAGTTTTATATTTGACACAATAGTTTTCCTCCTAAGTTCAAATTCATATTTGTCGTTTTCTTCATATCCATATTATATCACTCACATATTAGCACTACAATAAAATTTTATGCACCGATAATCTTGTTGAACAGCTCTAACAGTACATCTTTCACACCGCCGGCATTGAATACCAAGCCGACAGCAATCAAGGCAACTACCAAGAAGCCAATGAGCTTTGAAAACTCACGCTTGAACCCTAAGTAGATACCGATAACCACAATCGCCATAAGCACTAAGCTCTGTGCGTTTGATAAAAACCATTGATATAAATTTTGTCCGAAATTCATTTAATTGTCCTCGCTTTCTTTTAATTGTTCCATTTCATAGTCAGCTTCTTTGCCGACATTCAAAATACACATCAAGACTACGCCGATACCCATTCCCATAGATACCAGCAGGAAGTCTTTTAATAATACCCACATTTTTTATCACTCCTAACTTTCTACTAAATCTTTTGCAGGGGTCGTCTGCTGTTTGATTATCATTTCATGCTTTTCTGTGAGCTTTGCCTGCTGTTCGATTGTTTCCATGTAGTCTGTACCGTTTCCCTTATCAATCTTTTTCAGCATTTTTAAGGTCGGTGCTACCTGCCGTTGTACCCACCGCAATGTGCGGTCTAAGGTGTAAGGCTCTGGTTTTGTCGTCAGCTTCAAGCTCTGTCTGTTATCGCCGATAAACCAAGCCCAGCGGTCATTGAGCTTCCAGTCATTTTTTCGCTTGTCGGGTTCTTCATCAACAAACCGCACATACTGATTGATGATAGAAAAAGCGGTCTGTTCTGCGTCATAATAGGTCAGTAAATCTCGTACCGCATAATAGGCTCGTTCATTGCGAAGCCGTATTTCAAAACGGTTGATAATGTCGGCTTCTTCCAGAGGTGTCCCTAACTTGACGTACTGCTCATAGTCCTTTTCATAGATACAGAAATACACATCTGATTTCAGCGACCCAAGATAAAGGGTACGCCCCATATATTCTCTGTCGTCCTCTCTGTGCTTGATAAGCTCGCCCGACTGGTAAAACTTATAGCTTCTGGACTTTCCGATATATTCCCGTTTCCTGCATTTTTCCGCAAGCTCTGGAATATCCAAAATGCCCGTATGGTCGTTGATAGCAAGGTCGATACGCTTCATCACGCCACCGTCTATAAGTGCGTCCATAAGAAAGTCATACCAGCTTCTTTGCTGTGCCAGCAGGTAACTTTCAAACTGCCTGCAACCACGCCCCTTTAACTCTAAAAGGACACCTTTTTCTTCGTCAGCCGACGTATAGATAAAGATGTCCCCTAAAGAGTAATGCTCCGTATAACTGTAACGCCCGTAATTTTCATGGAGCATATAGTTGATATTCAGTTTTAATATATCTTTGATGATGTGCTGTATATCCAGCGTGGGAAAACGAATTTTCACATAATCAAACAGCATGGTAAGCGGTGCTTCTGGATTGAACTTTGCCAGTTCTTTATGCAGAGTATTCAGAAGTTCCTTTGACGGCTTCATTTTTCCGCTTTCTATCTTGTTGAGATATTCTCTTGTGATACCAGACGCCACCGCCAGCCTGCCTTGTGAGATACCGTAAGCAATCCGTTTTTCCCGTAATTCTTTTATCCATTGTTCTTCATTCAGAACCATACCCCCAATCTGTCAAGTGTGAAGTTTTTTAAGGCGACTTCACAGCCGATTTTTGCTAGGAAACCATGCGATAAGCCTTATGTTTCCTGTGTTTTTCGTCTATTGTCTATTTGCAAACGTACCCCTCTGTTAGATACTGAGGGGTTTTATCAGCGGACGGGACAAGCCCCGTCCGCCAAGAACGGAACTTGCGGTTGAGAACCGCAAAACCCGTCCTTGTCGTCCGTGTCTGTGTCCTGCTGTGAACCTTGTATGCCCTCATAGATAACCGCAAAATCTATTCTTTCATCTGAAAGTGCTTCTTTCATTTCTTCAGACAGTCCTTTAAGAAATACATTACATTGCAGACAAGCCTTATCTAAAACTCGAAATCGAAAATAGATTATCCTGCTTTCAACGCAATGTCTACTTTCCAATCTCATTCTAAACTTATGAGGAATGTTGATTTTTTCACGAATAACATCATCAATGATTTTATCTATCCTTGAATGAAATCGCAGATTTGGATTGACAGAATAATCTAAAAAACAATCTAACATATATTTCCTGCAATCCGTTGTAAAAATATCTGTATTCAAGCACAAACAGAGGTAGTTTTTCACTGTGGGTGCGTGATAAACATTTAATGTGTCCTTATTCAATCACATCTTCCTTTCCTTGTTGTTCTGGCATGACTTGTCTTTCTTGTGCAAGCCTGCCGATTGTTTGTAAAAAATCATGTCCTTTCGGGACTAAAGGCGTGTAAAATTCACTTATCACGCTTGTTCCCACATCACAATAGCCACGCCCTTTGATACGCTTCTGGAAAAACTGCTTTTTCACATCTGAACCGAACAGCATACCGTAACCTAATTCGCTGATACGCCCAAGTCCCACACGGAAATTGAAGTTATCTCTGATACCGTCCGAGAAATACTTTGCGTCTGGACGCTGGCAGGCAACGATAAGGAAATAACCTGCTTGTCGCCCTAACATAACGATTTTCTTTAACTGGCTAAGTAAGCTCACGCTTTCTTTCGTCCCCAGCATTTCAAAAAACGCCACATATTCATCAAAGATAAGAAAGCAGGGTGGCAGTCCCAGATAGGCGTAGTTTTCGCCCGTCTTATAGTTCGGGTGTCGTTTCATTTCCTCACTTCGCTGTACCATGCCCTCATAAAAGGCATTGACGCAATCAATCATTTCTTCTTTGGTGTGATACACATTTCCCATAACTGTCCCTAAGTCCGCAAGGTCAGCGTTCTTCGGGTCTAAGATGTAAAGGACAGCGTCGGTATGCAGTAAGGCTTCAATGAGCGTCAGCAGAAAATAGGTTTTACCGCCACCCGTTCCACCAGCGATAAGGGCGTGAGGGAGTGCGTCATATTCCCAGACAAGATTTTTCATCAGTCTAAGACAGCCGTTTTCTGCCCGTACTTCATCAATGGTAATGCGGTTCGCTATCATATCATAAAGCAGGGTATATTCGATATAGCCGTCATGCAGGGTCTTGTCGGTCAGCTCACAATACAAGCCACTTTCCAATTTATCCTCTAACCGTAAAAGCTGGTCTTGATATTTCCCCAGCGTAATTTCACAGCGGATATGAAGCAGTCCCTTTTCCATTTGATAATAAATCTTTGGAAACCAGACGATTTTTTCCCTTGATCTGCTTTGCAGGTCAGTAAAAAAACCACTGTCTTGTACGGTATCGGCTTCATACCACTTATTCTCCAGTATCATTCTTGCCAGCTTTTGACGGTGCAGGAGCTTCTTGAAATTGTCATAACAGAAGCGGTAATACAGAAAAGCGACCAATGCACAAACACCAGTCGCTATCAGTATGGTTATGAAGTTGTAAGGGGAGAGGGTCAAGCCGTTTTCTAACAAGCTGAAATGCTCCCAATCGGTACGCATGAGCTGTTTCATATTCAGTAGCAGGAGAACCGCCACGAATACAAACAGAAGCGTTCCTATGGAAAAGTGGTAAACAAGGTGCTTGTCGCTGGCTCTGATACGGTGTCCTTTGTTAAAAATCTTTTGCATAAATCAATCACTCCTTTCTGGGTATGAAAAAAAGCAGTCAATCCTAAGACTAACTGCTTTGTGTATATGGATATGAAGTTTTCAAACTCGAATTTACTATTCCAGCAACTCAATTCGTATCTTTTGGCTCTGGAATAATAATCTCTTTTCCCTCTTTTTCCATCCGTTTTATAAAGTTATCAAAATGGTCTGTCATACCATCAACAAAAAATGCTTTTTTCTTTCTTCCATTGACATACACATTCATACCACCGCGTTTCATTTTACAATAAGATATGTCTGATATTTTCCAATATCTTCTAAAAATAAACATTTTAATAACCGTGATATTATCTTCTTCAACTTTTATCTCCCACACTCCCTTTAAAGGAGCAATCATACCAAAAAGAGTAACTCCAAACCAAATAATAGAAAATGGGATAATGAACATCAAATATCTTTTAGAACAAAAATTTTCAGGTTCACTCCAAAATCCCCAAATAAAGACAACAAGTACAAACAAAGCACCTATTGCACATATAAATGATACATCTGATATTGTTCGAATAGAAAATTTATTTAAAGATTTTGTTGTTTTATGATTTCTTTTTTGCATTATATCTAAAATAAATAAAACGATATATGCAACTAAAATTGTGCCTAAATATTTCATGTCTTACCTCCAAAACTTCATATTTGTCCGTTTCTTCATATCCATATTATAACAGTTCCATATATCCACTACAATGAAAATCTATTTAGCAAGCCTATTTTTTCGGCTGTCCCTGCGATGTATGGTTCTGTGGACTGCCTGCGTTCTGGTTGCCTTTATTCTTCAATACAATATCCTCTGCCTTTACATACCAGTCCACATCTGCACCCGTATAGGTTTTTCGTGATACCGTATCGGCTACTGGATTGACAAGTTCCACAACTGCATTGTACGGAAATTCCTTTAACTGTACTTCTGGCGGTACAGATACGGGGATAATTCCACCATGCAGACTGCACTTTAAATCATATATACGCTTTTTAAGCTGGGTACTCGGTGTCCCGTCCTCATTCTGCAAGAACACATCACGCACCGCTGTAAATTTTAATTCTCCAAATGTTTTTTCTTTGTCAATAACAAACCCGTTTGATAATCTCATAAATTCTTCACTCCTTTACTTTTCTTCAACTGCTACAATATCATCAGCAACTAATACATAATCGGTATGTCCCATATTCCCGATTGCGTAACCTCTGCCGTACAACTTCGGATTGACAAGTTTTACTTTCTGTTCATACTTGAACTTCTTTTCGCCAGCCTGCACGGGAATTTCTACCACAACATTTTCGCCTTTCTGTACGTCGGAATAAAGGTTATAGCTTCGTCTGGCTAAGACCCTGCGGTTATTTTTATCTCTTTCAAAGATAGGCTCGCTTTCGCCTGCAAATTCAAGAGTTCCAAAAGACTGTGCCATATCTGGCACGACATATTTCATTTCCATATTGTTTTACCTCGTTTCTTTCTATTTTTGATAAGTTAATTGATTGTGATTTCTTATTCTGGCGGTTTGGGAAGTACCAGCAATCCCCCAGATAGTAAAGGGTAAAATCAATGCTTACGCACCCTTGACTATCCGTGTTCTTGCAGGTTGTTGGCAGACAAGCCAGAATAAGCAAAAGTCTGCCGTTTGACCGCTTCGGCGGAGAGCGTGATTTTTCTTTCCTCATACCGTTACCGCCTTATGATTTTTTCATTTTACGGCGTTTGTAGAAGAAGATACCTGCCAGTCCAGCACCAGAGGTCAAAAGAAGTGCAAGCAGTCCGTAAAGGTTTGTGTTATCGCCCGTTTTGGGACTGTCGCTCGGTCTGTTTGGCTTTTCTGGTGTCGGTGGTGTTTCGGGTTTCTCTGGTTCGTCTGGAACTTCTGGCTTTTCCTTAAAGGTAATCGTCTGTCCCTTATCCTCAATGTCCTTATGTTCAGTAACTTTCTTCGGTTCGTCTGGATTGCTCAAGTCGTACAATTCCTCAAAAGTTACAAGCTGTTTGCCGTCAAGAGAAGTAGCGTCAAAGGTAAAGGCAACTTCCACTTTCATAGTTTCGCTGTCAGCAGTAAAAGTGTAATCACTTTCCACACGTTTTCCATTGATAAGAAGCTCTGCATTTTCTTCTTTCAACATCTGCCAGCCCACAAGTTTGTACTGTGTGCCGACTTCCAAGCCCTTTAAGGTTACGGTATCAATGATTGTAACGTCTTTTCCAGCTTCAAGCTCTTTGTTGCCGTCCTTGTCGGTAGCAGTCGTATGAATTTTGATGATACGCTCTGTGATTAAAACGGTCTGCCCGTCGTCCTCAATGTCCTTATGTTCCGCAACTTTTACGGGTTCGTCTGGATTGCTCAAGTCGTATAATTCCTCGAATGTTACCAGATTTTTACCGCCAAGCTCGGACGCATTGAATGTATAGGAAATTTCTACTTTCATTTCTTCATCATCAGCGACAAAAGTATAATCGTTTTCTACACTTTTCCCGTCAATGATAAGCTCTGTATTTTCTTCTTTTAACATCTGCCAGCCTTTGAGCTGATACTTTGTGCCTTTTGTAAGTCCGTCTAATTTGACAGTATCAACGATTGTTACCTCTTTTCCTGCAAGGATAGTCTTTTCGCCGTCTTTGCTAGTCGCTGTGGTATGGATAGAGATTTCTTTTTCGTATTCATCAGTCAGCGTTCCTAAATCGACCACAAGGTTATTTCTTGATACCACGATTTCAAAAGGTGGGATAAGTTCAAAACCTTTGTTACTGTCGCAACGCATTTCTTCAATGATGTAGGTATCATAAGGCAACGCACCCTTGCTGTCGTCTGGTTCAGAAGTTCCAAACCACACACCGTCCTCGCTGGTCTTTCCTGCGTTTGTATTGTGCTTATGTGAAGCCCAGTCAGCAGAAGTGGAGAATTGCCCGTTATCATCAGTTACCACTACATGATTTTCGCCCGTCGTCTTGCTTGTGATCCTAAAGGGAACATCAGCAAGACGCTTGTGTGTGCCTGCACCGATTTTTACACCCTCAATATCGCCACGCTTAATCTGATTGTAGATAGAATGGGCTTCGTCGGTTAAGTCCACGATTTTTCCATTTTCTGTGATTGCAAAATCAATCGGCTTCGCACCGTCTGTCAAATATCCGTCTGGTGCTTCGCTCTCAACGATACGGAAGTTTCCATAAGGTAAAAGGTCAGCAGAAGTAGAAGCGATACCCTCAATATCGGTACGAATTGTCTTTACCACTTCATTTTTCTTATAGAGCTTGCCCTCAACCAATACTGCATTATCATTTAAGGAAATGATGTCAAAGGCAGTATCTTTTAAAGTTGCACTTCCTTGTGGTTTGGTATCGCCCGTTTCTAAATCTCGTTTCTGAATTTTCACACCGCCACGGATAACCTTATCAGATACGGAAAACTGATTACTTCCAGTTAATACGGCAAGGTCGCCGTCCTCGGTAATCTGTGTTACATATAAGCCCTTAATTTGTTCGGACTTATCGCCAGCCTGCATATATGCACCCTCTAACAAGTAGCCGTTTGGAGCTTTTGTTTCTTCTACGGTTAGTGTTCCTAAAGGAAGAACGGCTTTCCCGTCCTGCATATAGAAGTTGTCGCCAGATACCTTGTATGCGTCTGCTAATTTTGTGATGTAGTGGGTTGACCCGTCGCTGTCTGTTTCAGCGATTGTCTTTATAACCCATGTACGAGTAGCTTCGGCAGGGAGAGTGTCTTTGTTATAGAATCCTGCATAATACTTCCATGTAAATTCCGCACCTGCTAGAGAAGCGTTACCCTGCGGATTTTCTTTCTGTGTTTCCATATCTATCTTGAAAAGCTCAATCAAAGTGTCTGTTACTTTCGGTGTATCTGATACTTTCAAAGTCGCTGTTTTTCCAGCTTCAACCTTTAAGGAATATACAGTTTTATCTACTTTATATCCTGCTGGTGCGGATAATTCCTTGATATAAACTGTACCAGCCTTTACCTCTACAACATCTGTATTTCCGTTTTCATCAGTCGTAAGGGTGGCAAGCTGTTTCGTGCAGTCCTTATCAGAAAAGACACCGTATGTTGCACCAGCGATTGAGTAATTCCCGTTGCCGTCTGTAATGCTGGTATTACTGGAAGTCTTTTGCAGTTTCGCATTTCCGACATTCAGTTTCGCCCAGAATTGCCCCAATTCCTGCCCCTCGCCAGAGTAGATATAACCGCCACATTCATAGCGTCCTTTATTTTCTTTGGCAAAGGCTCTTGCACCAGAGAAAACTTCGTCCTGCGTTGCCTTTGGAATTTCATCATAAGAAGCTCGCACGTTATCGCATTGCCAGCCAAGATGTACGCTTAATCTCTGCCAGACAACAAGCTGTCTTAAAAGGTAGGCATGATTGTTGCTTATTCCGCTGTGGCTGTCTGTGTACTGTTTCACATATTCGATAGATAAGGCAACGTCGCTTATCTGGTCGGCACTCATACGGGTGCTTGCGTCAGCTCTGGTCTTGTAGCCGTTCCTAAAATCTGTGTTAATGTCGATACAGTAAGCGTCCTCGCCCTCAACGGTCAAATGTCCCTCGTTAAAGGTAGAACCAATCGAACCGTCATTCATTACTTTTTCAACGATACCGACACGCTCTTTTGACTCCGTCCAGTATTGCTTGCTTTCTGCATGAACGGGTGTCGTCGGTAAAGCAGTAACGACAGTTGCAAGAGCTAAGAAGCCCGTACACAATCGTTTTAACATCTTTTTCATAAATCTAATGCTCCTTTCATTTTGGGTAATAAAATAGCCGTCCAATAAGAACGGCTGGAAATAGAAAAGGAACGTCATGTTAGGCGTTCCATAGTCTATAAGTTATTCAATTTTTTCTTGTTTCAATACTGATGTGTTGTACCATATCTTTGCATATCTAGGAAAACTTGCGTATCAAGGCTCATTCGTTAGTAGTAAATAAGTAGTAAATTGATGTGTTTGTTTCCTTGAAAATGCTGATAGATACTGTGTTTTAGCGGATAATCAGATTTTTATTGTGTTTTTATGAGAAAAAGGAGAATTTTATTATGACAAGTTTAATCGCTATAGGTGCAGGTGTTGCAGTTCTTACAGGTATTGGTGCAGGTATCGGTATTGGTATGGCCACTTCCAAGGCAGTGGATGCCATAGCAAGACAGCCCGAGGCAGACGGCAAGATCACAAAGGCCCTGCTGTTAGGATGTGCCCTTGCCGAGGCAACCGCCATTTACGGCTTTGTAATCGGCCTTTTAATCATTCTGTTCTTAAAATAATCGATAGCAGGAAGGCGCTTTATTATGTTAAATCTAAACATTTGGAATATTGCCTGTACGGTCATTAACCTTCTGGTGCTCTACCTGTTCATGAAGCACTTCCTTGTTGCGCCGGTGCGGAAGATACTGGATGAGAGGAAGCAGATGATTGAACGTGACCTGGATGACGCGAAGGATACCAGGACACAGGCAGAACAGATGAAGACAGAGTATGAAGCTTCCATGAGCAACGCGGACCAGGAAGCCTCAAGGATCATAGAGGATGCCAGGGCAAGGGCGGGAGAGGAATATAACAGGATCCTGGACCAGGCAAAGAAGGATGCCGCAAAGAAGATGGAAGAGGCAGACAGGACCATTGCGCTGGAGCGGGAGAAAGCCATGAACGACCTTCAGGCCGGTGTTGCAGGGCTGGCCATGACGGCTGCCGCCAAACTCCTCAGTGAGCAGGCCGGACCGGACAGGGACAGGAACCTATATAACTCATTTTTAGCAGGATCAGGTGAGAGCAATGACTGAGAAGGCCAGGACATATGCCATTGTATTATATGAATTGGGAATCCCCGGACAGATGGTTGAGGATGCGGCCGGTATATTCAGAGAAAGCCAGCAGCTTATCAAGACCTTAACAAGCCCGGTGGTTCCGGCCAGGAGCAAGCACGCCATCATAGGAAAGATATTCAGGGAACCGGAATTCTCCGGACTCATGGTGAACTTCTTAAAAAAGGCTTGCGATGCGGGGTGCATCGGGCAGATGGAGGATATCGCTGATGCATGGCGGTCATATTCCCTTGAAAAAGAGGGCGTTATGGAGGCAGAACTTCATTATGTGACCATGCCGGGTGCGGCCCAGATTGCAGGAATGAAGCAGTTCCTATGCAGGATATACCATAAAAAGGATATCAGCCTTAAACTGGTGATGCAGCCTGACCTTATAGGCGGATTCGTCTTAAAGGCAGGGGATATAGAATATGATTACAGCCTGAAGGGGCAGCTGTCAAAGCTGCGCCAGGCTGTGGTAAGATAGGAGTCTTGATATGAGCACAATCAGTTCCCAGGAAATCATCTCCATCATAAAAAGCGAGATTGAGGATTTCGATACCAAGGCAGCCACACAGCAGGAGACAGGTTCTGTCATCTGGGTTGGCGACGGTATCGCCATTGTATACGGCATGGAGCATGCCATGTATGGAGAGATTGTAATATTTGAAAACGGTGTCCGGGGAATGGTCCAGGACATCCGCAAAGATGAAATAGGCGTCATCCTTTTTGGAAAGGATACTGAGATAAGCCAGGGCACCAAGGTGGTACGCACGAAAAAACGTGCCGGCGTGCCGGTCGGCAGTGGATTTTTAGGCAGGGTGGTCAATGCCCTGGGAGACCCCATTGACGGTCTTGGCCCGGTAAAAGAGGAAGATTACCGGCCGGTGGAGGAAGAAGCCCCCGGCATCGTGGACAGGAAATCAGTGGGCGTTCCCATGGAGACAGGTATACTTGCCATTGATTCCATGTTCCCCATTGGACGGGGACAGAGGGAGTTGATTATCGGTGACCGCCAGACCGGCAAGACCTCCATTGCCATTGATACCATATTGAACCAGAAGGGCAAGGACGTGGTCTGCATCTATGTGGCAATCGGACAGAAGGCTTCCACGGTTGCAAAACTGGTATCCACCCTTAAGAAGAGCGGCGCCATGGATTACACCATCGTGATGTCCTCCACTGCCAGCGAGGCAGCCCCGCTGCAGTACATAGCGCCCTATTCAGGGACTGCCATGGCTGAGTTTTTCATGCATCAGGGAAAGGATGTACTGATTGTCTATGATGACCTTTCCAAGCATGCGGTGGCTTACAGGGCACTGTCCCTTTTGCTGGAGCGCTCACCTGGACGTGAGGCGTATCCCGGAGATGTATTCTATCTCCATTCAAGGCTTTTGGAGCGGTCCAGCAGGCTGAGTGATGCAAAGGGAGGCGGCTCTATTACGGCGCTGCCCATCATTGAGACCCAGGCAGGGGATGTATCCGCATATATCCCAACCAATGTGATTTCCATTACGGATGGCCAGATTTTCCTTGAAAGCGATCTGTTCTTTTCCGGAATGAGGCCCGCTGTCAATGTAGGTCTTTCCGTATCGCGTGTGGGCGGCGCTGCCCAGACCAAGGCCATGAAGAAGGCTTCGGGCAGTATCCGTATTGACCTGGCGCAGTACCGGGAGATGGAGGTATTCACCCAGTTCAGTTCGGACCTGGATGAGTCGACCAAGGAACAGCTGGCTTACGGCAAGCGTCTGATGGAACTGTTAAAGCAGCCTCTTGGAAGGCCTTTAAGCCTTCACGAGCAGGTCATCACGCTCTGCGCGGCAACCCACAAGGTAATGCTTGACGTGGATGTGGATAAGATTAAGGAATTCCAGATGGATATGCTGGGCTGGTTTGACGTGAAGCATCCTGAGATTGGCCGGGAGATTGAAGGGAATAAGACCCTGACAGATGATTTGGTACAGAGAATCGTGGACGCTGCCAACCAGTACAAGACGTCCATATAACCGGGAAGAGGGAGAGAATATGGCAAATGCAAGAGAAATCCTGAGCCGTATGAAAAGCGTCCAGGATACCAGGAAGATTACCAATGCCATGTACCTGATTTCCTCCACCAAGCTAAAGAAAAGCAAGAAGCTGCTGGAGGAGACAGAGCCTTACTTCTATACGCTGCAGGATTTAATCCGCCGTATCCTGCGCCATATGCCGGATGTGGAGCATTTTTACTTTAATCCCAGAAGCGAGATCAAGGGAGCGGACAGGACGAAGGGCCTTATTGTCATAACGGGCGATAAAGGGCTTGCAGGTGCTTATAACCACAATGTGTTAAAAATGGCCCAGGAGTGGATGGAACAGGGCGACAACCACCGCCTTTATGTGGTGGGGGAGCTAGGACGCCATTATTTTGCTTCCAAGCACATACCGGTGGAGGAACAGTTCCACTATACGGTACAGAATCCCACCATGCACAGGGCCAGGCTGATTTCCTCCACCGTGCTGGAGGATTATGAGCAAGGCCAGCTGGATGAAGTATGGATTCTTTATACCCAGATGATTAACAGCATGAAGATGGAGGCTGAGATTGTCCAGCTGCTTCCTTTGAAGCGGGAGGATTTCAGCAACATCGTGATTCCGGCTGACATCATCCAGGAAGAGATACAGATGGTCCCATCCCCCAGCGCGGTCATGGATAACGTGGTACCAAACTATGTGACAGGATTTATATTCGGCGCGCTGGTGGAGTCCTTCTGCAGCGAGCAGAATGCCAGGATGATGGCAATGCAGTCGGCCAGCGACAATGCCAATGCCATCTTAAGCGACCTGTCCATTGAATATAACCGTGTACGGCAGGCGGCCATTACCCAGGAGATAACGGAAGTAATCAGCGGTGCCAAGGCACAGAAAAAGAAACATAATTCGTAGATGTAGAAGGAGGCAGCCATGAGCAAGGGAAAAATCATACAGGTCATGGGACCTGTTGTTGACGTGGCGTTTGAAGATGAACACCTTCCCCATATAAAAGACGCCCTGATTGTTGACAACCAGGGAAAGAAGTGCGTCATGGAGGTTGCACAGCATGTTGGCGGCAATGTGGTCCGCTGCATCATGCTGGCATCCAGTGACGGACTGTGTAAGGATATGGAGGTGGAGCCAACCGGGGCAGGCATCAAGGTGCCGGTGGGCAAGAAGACCCTGGGCAGGCTTTTTAATGTCCTTGGCGATACCATTGACGGGGGACAGAGCCTGGAGGATGAGGAGAAGTGGGTGATTCACAGGGACCCGCCTTCTTTTGAGGACCAGAGTCCTGTCGTGGAGATGCTGGAGACAGGAATCAAGGTCATTGACCTGCTGGCCCCATATGCCAAGGGCGGCAAGATCGGCCTGTTCGGCGGCGCCGGTGTCGGCAAGACCGTCCTGATTCAGGAACTGATTACCAACATTGCAACGGAACACGGCGGCTATTCCATCTTTACCGGAGTGGGTGAGCGTTCCCGTGAGGGTAACGACCTTTGGACCGAGATGGGGGAATCCGGCGTACTGGAGAAAACAGCCCTGGTATTCGGGCAGATGAATGAACCGCCGGGCGCACGTATGCGCGTGGCTGAGACCGGACTTACCATGGCAGAGTATTTCAGGGATGTGGAGCATCAGAATGTGCTTCTGTTCATTGATAATATCTTCCGTTTCGTGCAGGCCGGTTCCGAGGTATCCGCCCTTCTTGGACGTATGCCTTCAGCGGTTGGCTACCAGCCCACCCTGGCCACCGAGGTAGGTGAGCTTCAGGAGAGGATTGCATCCACCAAGAACGGTTCCGTTACCTCGGTACAGGCCGTATATGTGCCTGCGGATGACCTGACGGACCCGGCCCCTGCAACTACCTTTGCCCACCTGGATGCAACCACGGTGCTTTCCAGGAAGATTGTGGAACAGGGTATCTATCCGGCCGTTGACCCGCTGGAATCCACCTCACGTATCCTGGAAGAGGATGTGGTAGGCAAGGAGCATTATGAGGTGGCTAACAAAGTACAGCAGATGCTCCAGAAGTACAAGGAACTTCAGGATATCATTGCAATCCTTGGAATGGAGGAGCTGTCGGAGGATGATAAGCTGACGGTAAACCGTGCCAGGAAGATCCAGCGTTTCCTGTCCCAGCCGTTCCATGTGGCTGAGAACTTTACAGGCGTGCCCGGCAAATATGTACCTGTAAAGGAAACCATCCGCGGTTTTAAGGCCATTATCGAGGGTGAGATGGATTCTTACCCGGAAGCCGCATTCTTCAATGTGGGAACCATTGACGAGGTGGTGGAAAAGGCCGGGACCATGGAACACAGTGAGTCCTGAGGTTTGGCTGATGCATAGAAAGGAGCCCGGATATGTCTACATTTTGGCTGAAAATAGTTGCCAGCGACCATATTTTCTATAATGGAAACTGTGAGACGCTGGTGGTCCCTGCCCATGATGGTGAGATGGGTATCCTTCCCCACCATGAGGCCATGATCCTGGCCGTCCAGGAAGGCGGACTGCGCTTTAGGGTGCCTCAGGAAACACAGTGGAGGGAAGCCATTGTGGGACGTGGGATCGTACAGGTGGCCAACAACCGTGTGACCATGCTTGTGGATACGGCGGAGAGGCCGGAAGATATTGACGCGGTAAGGGCCAGGGAAGCCCTTGAGCGGGCCGAGGAACAGATGCGGCAGAAGCAGAGCCTGCGGGAATTCAGGATGACCCAGGCATCCATGGCAAGGGCGCTGTCAAGGCTTAAGGGAAGCCATCTCAAGGAATTGGGATAAAACGGTTGAGTTAAAACCATTGAGATATAACCATTGGAAAATGGATTCATATGGATAAGATAATGGCTGCAGGTAAAAACCTACAGCCATTTTGAGTTCTGGATTAAAAAGTTGCAGAAATCCATGACAATGGGATTTTCCTTGCCATGGGCGGAGCACATAAGGATGATCTGGCGCCGGCAGGTCTGGTCCTTGATGGGAAGGAGCTTGACCGGGGAATGGGGGGATAGCGGACCCCATTCAGCGGACAGGGGACCCCATGAATACTGGGGCCAGAAGCCGATTCCCAGTCCGGCGGCAATGAGGTTGCGCACCGATTCCGTGGTATCGCTCTCAAAGATTACTTTTGGCACGAAATCAGCTTCTGAAAAGTAGCTGTTGCATATCTGCCGGATGGGACGTGAACCTGCCAGGCAGATATATCCCGCATTCTTTGTGTCAGCCAGACGGATGGAATCCTTATCCCCATAAGGGGAATGGGTCGGAACGGCCAGGTACAGATCCTCCTCCAGCATGACCATATAGTCGGAATATTCGTCATTTTTAAGGTCTGAGCGTATGGCGGACACACACAGGTCAAAGTCCGCATTGGTATCGGATTGGTACAGCTGGAAGTTCACATCCGGCCGCAGGGTCCTGTATGCTATGATACGGTTGGTAATCAGGGTGGAAGCTGCCAAAAGCTTCAGATGGATGGTATGGCTTGACTGGTACTGGCCGGCCATAAGTTCCCCGGGAATCCGGTCAAGGGCGCTTATGATTGGAATCAGGCGCTTTTGCAGCAGCCGTCCTGCATCGTTTAATTCAATACTCCGGTTTTTCCTCTCAAACAGCGGGATCCCCAGTTCACTTTCCAGCCTGTGTATGGCCTGGGACAGAGCGGGCTGGGCAATCTGAAGGTGCTCGGCAGCCTTTGTCATGTGCTGGTATTCTGCGGTTGTAAGAAAATAGCGTAACTGTAATAATTCCATTTTTTACCTCTGCTTATTCATTTGTTCATCAATCATTATATAACACATTGCTTTTTTTTGCATGGAAAATTTGTTCCGGGCCTATTTGAGAAATATTCCCATCTATATACCTTGAAAATCCCTGGATTTACTGTTAAAATAACCATCATAGGTTAGCCTGAACTAACCGAATGAAAATGATAACATCAAGGAGGCACCCGATATGAGCAAAGAGACCTTGAATTTACTGCTCAGGATGAACCATGACAGATTAGAAACACAGATTGCCCTTCAGTGCGCGCCGCTTCTGACCGGGATGAAGATATCCAATCTTCTCACTGTCAGAAGCAGCAGGACTCAGGAGGTCATGGGGCTGTTTGAAAGAACTGCAATATCCTGTTACCTGCTGTATGGCTCCGGGGATAAGACAACATTCCTGCTGTATTCAAGGTCCGCGCTCATGGAATACCTTGCAGAAGAGGATATAGAAAGGCTGATGGGCGGCTTAGGGTATCATGTCTTGGGGCTGGAACAAATCCTGGAATGTGTTTCGGAAAAGTATACGGCACACATGAATGGAAATGGAGGCTTCCCACATGAAATAGGACTGCTTCTGGGGTACCCGCCTGCAGATGTGCTGGGATTCATCCGGAACAATGGCAGGAATTATCTGTGCACAGGTTATTGGAAGGTTTATTCCAACCAGTCAGAGTGCAGGCGCATATTCAGGAGATACAATCAGGCGCGGGAGAGGCTCATACATATGGTTTCCCGTGGACTGGGGATAGGGGATATTCTTGAGATCCATGGATTACATCAATATAAATCAATGACAATTTAGGAGGACAGGAACATGAGTAAGATAATGGTGGTATACTGGTCGCAGACAGGCAACACACAAGCCATGGCCAATGAGGTGGCCGAAGGAGTGAAGGAAGCGGGGAAAGAAGGGGCAGCGGTGGAGGTTTCATCCATAACCCCGGATGTTTTGAAGGATGCGCCTGTGTTTGCACTGGGATGCCCGGCCATGGGAGCGGAAGTCCTTGAGGAGGATGAAATGGAGCCGTTCATGGCTGAAGTGGAATCCTTTGCCGGAGGAAAGCAGATTGGCCTGTTTGGCTCTTATGGATGGGGGGACGGACAGTGGATGCGCGACTGGGAGGAACGTGTGGCCGGTGCAGGCGCGGTTGTCGTGGGCGGCCAGGGTGTGATTGCCCAGGAAACCCCGGATGAGGACGCGCTTTCACAGTGCAGGGAGTTAGGACGTAAATTAGCTGGTCTTATGCCGTGATACCGGCATCAGGATTTGATACAAAGAGTTGACAGGTTTTTGGGGTCCTCCGGCAGGCAGCATGAAATGCGGTCTTCCGGAGGACTTTCCCATGAGGTTTTGTATGTGGGAGGGGAAGAATGATTGCATTTTCAGGGATAAAATGATATGGTATAGATAGAAAATTTGTGAATGAAGCGGCCGTTCCGGGGAATACAGAGGGCGGGAATGAATTTCCGGACACTCCCTGCCGGGGAAGGGCCGCTTTTATCCGCAGCGGCCCGGGAACCCTTGGACTGCTGGAAAAAGGGGAATGAAACGTGTTGGAAGATATAAATCCATACCCTGTAAAAGACAGGGAATTGAGGGGCAGGGATACCATCCTGATTGTAGACGATATAGAGGTAAACCGTATTATACTGCAAAGTATTTTTGAAAAGGATTATAATCTGCTGGAGGCGGAAAACGGGGATCAGGCCATGGTACTGCTTAAACAGTACCACAGGAATATTGCTGCCGTACTTTTAGACCTTGTGATGCCGCAGAAGGACGGCTACCAAGTCCTGGCGGAGATGAATGATATGCATCTTTTGCCGGAATGTCCCGTTATCATCATCACATCCGAGGATTCGCCGGACAACACGGTGAAGGCATTTGATTTGGGCGCATCGGATATTGTGATGAAGCCTTTTGATCCGGTCATTGTGAAGCGCAGGGTGGAGAACAGCATTGCCCTCAGCCGGAACCAGCAGAACCTTCAGGAGCGGATTGATGAACAGGCCGCCCGGTTAATGGAATCCAATGCGGTGATGATTGACGCATTATCCGCCATCATCGAGTACAGGAGCGTGGAAACAGGGCAGCATATACAGCGTATCCGTATGTTTACCAGGATACTGCTGGAGGAGATATCGGGAAACTTCCCGGAGCTGGGCCTGGACCGGCGTCAGATTGACATTATTTCCAGTGCCTCTTCCATGCACGATATCGGCAAGATTGCCATACCGGATACAATCCTCAATAAGCCTGGGCGGCTGACAGAGGAAGAATTTGAGATCATGAAAGGCCACACCACAAAGGGCTGTGAGATGCTGGTGAATCTTGACCGCATGGGGGACAGGGAATATCTGCAATATGCCTACAATATATGCCGCTATCACCATGAACGATGGGATGGCAGGGGATATCCTGACGGGCTTCGCGGGGACAATATCCCGGTCTGCGCCCAGGTGGTGGGTATCGCTGATTGTTATGACGCCCTGACCTCCGACCGTGTCTATAAGAAGGCCATACCGCCTGCGCAGGCCATCAACATGATATTGAACGGGGAGTGCGGTACGTTTTCACCCTGGCTTTTGGAATGTTTTAAGAATGTAAAGGTAATATTTTCCAAGCTGTCCGACGAGTACAGGGATGGGCAGATACAGAAACAGCCTGCCATCAACAGCGATATACGGCTTTGCATGGATGGGGATAGGGACAGCAGGCAGATGGGCCAGCAGAAGTATCTGACACTGCTTAAATATGTGGATTCCACTGTTGTGGAGGTGGATTTTAACACAGGCGTTTATCATGTGGTTTATCTCTCAAACCATGACTTTGACGGCCTGAAATCCGGCGGCAGCTTCAAGGATGCCTTTTATCATTTTGTGGAGACATCCGTCCATCCTGAGGACAGGGAGATGGCAAGGGCCCTTATGGGTGCTTACATGAAGGATTTCATGAAGGAAGGATTTAATAAGAGAAGCCGTAACTATCGCATATATAACCAGGTGGAGCAGGTTTACCGCTGGTGCCGGGCCACCATGCTCCGCATCAATACAGGAAACCCTTATCAGAAAAGGGCACTGATTATCTGGGAAGAACTGGAGGCAGAGGAGGATGCGGTTCCGGCCGGCAGCACCATGCAGATGAGGATGTTTAATGATGCTGTCTTAAGCCATATGGTGGGATGTGTCCAGGCCTGCCTGAACGATAAGGAGTTTACCATCGTAGAGACCAATGGCGGTATGAGGAAAATGCTGGGCTACAGCGACGGTGAGATCAAGACCCGGTTTGACAACCGGTACCTGAATATGATTTACCCGGCTGACCGGAGCCGGATCATGGAAGAGACGGGGAGACAGCTGGAGTCTGGTAATTCCGTTGAACTGGAATACAGGCTTACTGCCAAGGATGGAAGGATTATCTGGGTTTTGGAGCGATGCCAGTCCATTACCGGAAAAAACAACATGGAATATCTGGTATTTGCCCTTATGGACATCACTGCTTCTAAAAAAGACCAGGAAGAGCTCCGTCTTTCCCTGGAGCGCCATAAAATCATCATGGAGCAGGCAGAGGATGCCCTGTTTGAGTGGGATATTGAAAAAGATACAGTCACCCACTCTGCCAATTTTGAGAAAAAGTTTGGATATACCCCCATTTCAAACAATTTCAGCAAACGTATCCGGTTCGTATCCCATATCCATCCGGCTGACGTGCCTGATTTTACGGAAATGCTGGATTCGCTGATGAAGGGGACGATTTACAGGGAGATTGAATTCAGGCTGTCCGATGCAGCGGGACGGTACCGCTGGTGCAGGCTCCGTGCCTCTTCCCAGTTTGATGCGGCAGGCAGGGTCAGCAGGGTAATTGGGATGCTGGCTGATGTGGATGAACAGAAGCGGGCGGAGGAGGCCCTCCAGTATCAGGCGGAGCGGGATGAGCTGACACAGCTCTATAACCGCAGGACGGCAAGACGGCTTATTGAAGCCATATTGGAGGAGCCCTGTGTCCAGGGATACAGGGCCCTGATGGTCCTGGACGTTGATGACTTTAAGAAAATCAATGACAGCAACGGCCATATGTTCGGGGACAGTGTGCTTAAGGCAGTGGCTGACATACTGACCCGGCAGTTCCGCAGCGAGGATGTCCTTGCAAGGATAGGAGGGGATGAGTTCCTTCTTTTCATGTCCCATGTCCCGGATGTAAAAACCGTTGAAACACGCATGGCCATGGTCCTGGATTCCATTCAGGACATGTGCCTGAAGCAGGGTATGGTAATCCACCCCAGCTGCAGTATAGGGGCTGCTTTCCAGCCCATTGACGGCAATGACTTTAACACACTGTTCCAGCGTGCGGATGCTGCCATGTATGGGGCAAAGGGTAAGGGGAAAAGCTGTTTCCAGATGTACGATGCCTCCATCCGCATGCCGTCGGACCTGGGTATCGAAGCCTGAAATTTTATGTGAAATATGCCCATATGTCCTTTTTTATGAACTGTCCTTTTCCTATAATGGTTATATAAAATCTTATGGGAAAGAGGGCGGTTTATTTATGTTTACATGTGATATCCTGATTAAGAATGCAAGGGTACTGATGCCGGATATGTCGGTTGCGGAAAACCGGACAATCGCGATTAAGGATTCCAGGATTATAGGGATTGCAGAAGGTGATGGGGATTATGAGGCCGGGACCGTGATTGATGATTCCGGCCTTCTGTGGATGCCGGGGCTTACGGACGGGCACCTGCATACCAGCCAGCAGTTTTTAAAGGGGAGCCTGCTGGATGAGAAGCCGGTTATCTGGAAACGTATCAATGTGCCGTTTGAGGCATCCCTGACAGAGGAAACCATGGCGCTGAGCGCAAGGCTGGCAGCAGCGGAGATGATTAAAAATGGAACCACCTCCTTTGTGGACGCCGGCGGCCCTCACATAGAGGCGGCTGCCGAGGAATACATAAAGGCAGGCATCCGGGGGGCCCTCACCTGGCAGACCACGGACGGCGTGAAGGTGCCGGATACCCTGCGTGTTGAAACAAAGGACGCAGTACCAAGGCTGGAACGGTTCCACCGGGAATACGACGGGAAAGGAGGCCTTATCAGCGTTTATTATTCAATCACATCCCTGATGGCCTGTACCGAGGAGCTGTTCCGTACGGTTTTCCTTTCCGCGAAGGAGAGGCAGATACCGGCCGAATGCCACATGAATGAGTATGCCAGCGAGGTCCTGGACTTTATGGAACGGTATAAGGAGCGGCCTTTTGAATACCTTGAACACATAGGCGCCCTGTCGGACTCCTTTGTTGCGGCCCACTGTATCATGCTATCAGAATCAGAGATTGAGATTGTGCGCAGCCATAAAATCCGTGCAGTACACTGTCCGTTCAGCAACTGCGGAAAGGGTGTTCCACAGACACCAAGGCTTCTTGCAGCAGGAATCCCGGTGGCCTTTGGCTCCGACGGGGCCGGTCATGGGGGCCTTGACCTGTTCCGGGAAATGCGGGCGTTCCGCTGTGTCATGAATGTGACCCATGGGCTTTCCACTGGAAATCCCCAGATCATGCCTGCAAAGACCCTGCTTGCCATGGCAACCGCAGGAGGCGCCGGCGCCCTTATGCGTGAGGACCTTGGAACCATCCGGGAAGGCAATCTTGCCGACCTGATTGCAGTGAATCTGGACCAGCCCCATCTGATGGCAACGGGCAGCATTATCAATTCCCTTGTGGAGAGCGCGGCCGGAGCCGACGTAAAGCATTCCATCATTCATGGTAAGCTTGTGATGAAGGACCGGCAGCTGTTGACCATTGACGAGGAGAAGGTGCTGGCTGAGGCAAAGGCCGTCATGGGAGGCCATGGGTTCTTTACAAAGCAGGGCGCCTACTGCGGCTGATTTACCGCGTCCAGCGCTGCTTGGGCTGTCCTGGCAGCTTCATCCAGGGCATCCCTGGCAGGAATGTTCTCTATCTCCACCTTATCGGCGGCAATGGCCAGGGCATCAAAGATTTTGCCGCCCGTGGGGTCTACCGGGTCAGGGGAAGCGTGCATGGCCTGGGATATGGGGACCAGGGCATGGGGATTGTGTTCAGTGTAGGATTGATACTCAGGGATTCCCAGGGTGCTCTTTCGGACCGGGATGTAGCCGGTGGCCATGGACCACTTCGCCTGCTGGGATGCGTCTGCGAAATACCGGATGAACTGGTAAGCGCCGTCCACTGTCTTATCCTTGCCCGTATCAATCATCACCAGCTGCAGTACCCTGGCCACAGGCGCTGATCCATGCTTGCCGAAGCCGGGCTGTTCCATGGCGCCTACCTTATGGAAATCCAGGTCAGCCTGGTCGCCGGAGGAACCGGTATAGCCGCCCGCCTTATCCTGAAGCACATCGCCCATTGTATCATACCAGTATTCCCAGCCCTGTCCGCCGTAGTGGACAGTCATGGTCTTATCTTCGTGGATCCATCCGCGGACAGCTTCCCAGGAATCAATCCAGGCATCCGTGTTGATGAGCACCTTTTTTCCATCTTCATCTATCATGGAACCGCCGTTACTTAAGGCCATGTCAATCAGGTTATCTTCACCCCACATGGGTTCCCATCCATAGGCTGTTCCGCCCGTAATCTCCTTAATGACCCTGGCTGCGTCGGCCAGACTTTCCCAGGTGTCCAGTTTATCCGGCTGGATCCCGGCTTTTTCAAAAAGGTCCCGGTTATAGTACATGACCTGGGTGGTGCCGTAAGCGGGCATGGCATACAGGCCCCCGTCACTGTCCAGGCACTGGCTGTAAAAAACAGGGATGAAGTCATCCTGGTGAAAGGATGTATCCTGCTGCGTATATCTGTCCATGGGAACCAGCAGGTCCTTCTGCATGAGGTTGCGTGATTTGTCAGAATCCAGCAGGGCAATGTCAGCGGCATTTTTCCCGGCAATCCCGGCCTGCAGCTTGGTGTAGGTCTCGTCATAATCCGCCTGCTGGATTCCCGTCACCTCGTATTCGTCCTGGGACTGGTTAAAGGCCTGGATGATGTCCCCCATCACGCCGGCGGCTGTCTTGCCGCCGGAATACCAGAATGTGATCTGTACCTTTCCGTCAACCGCCGCATCCCTTGCCCGACCCGGGGCATTGCAGCCCGTCATCATGGCACAGCCAGTTGCCAGGAATACCGTGGTAAGGATTTTCTTCTTAAATCTGTTACTGAATCTGAATGTTCTGATCATTTTATGTTCCTCCTGTTATGTCTATATGAAATTGGCTGTACTGGTTACTATGCAAAGCTGTGGTTACTGTGCAAAGCTGTGGTTTCTGTGCAAAGCTGTATCAGGCTCATCCCTTGCACCCAAAATCCGTGATTCCCCGGACAATCAGACGCCAGGCAGATATGAAAACCGCCAGCAGGGGGAGTACGGCAACGGTCCCTGCCGCCATCACAAGGGACCACTGGGTTCCGTATGCGCCTCCCTCATAGAGAAATCGCCTTAATCCCTGGGATATGAGGCTTAAATCCGGGGAATCCGTGATAAGGGACGGCCACATGTAGCTGTTATAGGTGTTGATGAATGACAAAAGGATGAAGGTCATAAAGGATGGCCGCGTCATGGGGACTATGATCCTTGTGAGGATGGAGAGATGTCCGGCCCCGTCCATCCTGGCCGCCTCAATGGTTTCCATGGGGACTGCCTCAAATGCCTGATGAAGCAGGAAAATGCCGAACACGCTGACTCCATTGGATAATATAAGGCCCTGATAGCTGTCTAAAAGCCCCATCCTGGATAAAATGATATAGCATGGAATGTAGGTGACGGCAGTGGGCACCATATAGGTAAACAGGACCAGCCGGAAAAGCATGTTCCTGCCTTTTACTTTCATGAAGGCTACTGCGTAGGTGAAAAGGGCGCAGCACACAAGCTGTATGGCAATCACTGCAAGGGATACAAAAAAGCTGTTTGCAAGGTATCGTGGAACCGGTGAATCAGCCAGGATGGAAAGGTAGTTCCCAAACTGGGGGACAGAAGGCAGGAAGGAAGCCGTGTCCATCACCTCCTCCCTGGTCTTGAGTGAACTGACAGCCATCCAGAGGAAGGGGAATGCCGTGACACAGCAGGTGAATCCCAATACAACATGGACAGCGGCGCGCCGGATGATCCGTGCCCATGGAATGACAGGCCTGGTCATGATTTTTCCTCCTTTTTCATCTTAAGCTGGATCAGGGCAAGGCTGATGCCGATAACCATGAGGATGACCACGGCCGCCGCCCCGCGGCCCATGTCAAACTGTTCAAATCCCAGCTGGTAATACAGATAGAGCAGCGTCCTGGTACTTCCTGCAGGTCCTCCCTGGGTCAGGATCTGAATCTGGTCATAGGCGCGCAGGGAATCCGCGGTCATGATCATCCCTATCATAAGGATGGCAGGACGCAGGATTGGAAGCGTGATATGTACAAAGCGGTTCAGGCTTCCTGCGCCGTCAACCGCGGCAGCTTCGTAAAGTTCCGTGGGAATCCTTGATAAGGCCCCGGCGAAAAGAAGCATCACATAACCAAGGTTTTTCCACACGGTTACAAGGGCAATACTTGCCAATGCCGTTGAAGAACTGTGAAGCCAGGGAAGTCCGGCCATCCCCAATTGACGCAGCAGGGTATTGGCCAATCCGCTATCCGGTTCAAAAATCCAGGTCCATACAATGGACACGGCAACCGCTGGTGTAATCCAGGGAGAGAAGAGGATCAGGGAGTAGATGGTATGCCTCCCGGCGGAATAAACAAGCATCGCCAGCAGCAATCCAAGGCATGTGACAGGGATTACGGTTTCCAGGGCAAACAAAAGCGTATGGATGAGCGCATCCTGGAAGGATTTGTCCTTAAACAGCGAGCTGTAATTGCCAAATCCTGTCATGTGGAAGTCCGAAGTCATGTAATCCCAGTCAGTGAAGCTGATTCCTATGGATGCAATGATGGGAATCACCCAGAACAGAACAAGGAATATGAGGGCCGGAGCCGTAAACACGGTAAATATAAGCCTTGGCTTTAATTGTTTCTGGAGATAGGATGGGTGCATATATGATTCCTCCTGAATTTTGTGTTCAAAAATATATAAAATAATAAAATATTGAACATGTGAAATGATAGCACTTAATCCATATATTGTCAATATATTGTTCATTTTATTTAAAAATAGTTAAAAAATGAAAGAGATAGATGCAAATAACCATCCCATGACAGGATGGTTGCATTACAAAAGATAAATTAAAAGCTGTTCATATCCTGTTCAGGTGGATAGGACGTAGAAGGGGTTCTGTATTTATACCCGTGTATTTGCTATAATAGGGAAGAAAGGGACATTGCGCACCATTTGACAGATAGGAGGACACAATGATATACTTCACTTCAGACCTGCATTTTTATCATGATAATATCATAAAGCACACCAACCGCCCATACCGGGGTTTTGAGGAAATGGACCATATGAAGAGAATAAGGGTATTATATATAAAAGCGTTGTCCGCGGTTTTACCGGCGGCCGTGTTTTTTCTTACAGGATGTCTTCAAAAACCTCAGTACAGGGAAGAGACATATGTCCTTGAGCAGGAACATGCCGTCACTTTCACGGACGGTGGCACAGCAGATCTGTGGCGGGCAGTGCACAGCCCATATTCCTGTTACAGGCTTACAGATGGGACTGTCCTTCTCACGGTCCACGACGTTGCCGGACCGGACCATGTTTATGTGGGCGGGATTGACGGCTTTGATGACTTGAACCGGACCGCGCAGGATTCTATAAGGGCATACTATGAAGAACAGGGACTGCTGTATGATATCCATAGAGAACTGGAGGATGCTTACAGTGAATACAGGATGTGCAGGGATAATGGAACAGGCTATGAGGTGCGGTACATAAGCCAGGACATCTCACCCACGGCCTCCAATGACACCATCATATGTTTCCTCACAACGGTATCCCTTCCCATGACCGGAGCAGCCATGCAGGAAATCCGGCTGGGCGCTGTATTTGACAGGGAGACAGGAAGGGCGCTGAGCAACTGGGAATTATTTAATCTGCCGGAGGCAGAGGCCAGACAATGGCTGTTAAAGGCCGCTGATATCAATGACCCCGGACTTCTTTCTGAAATGGAAGCAGCCATGAAGCCTGAGCATATCATTGTGTTTCCGGATAATCTGGAGGTGGGTTTTCCGCAGGGGACATTGGAGGGTGAGGAATACAGTTATCTGATTGGTCTTGATTATGATAAGGAGCTGAAAGCCGTCCTCCAGCCCTGGGCTGTCCCTGATTCCAGGTAAGATGGCAAAATAATAGGAAATTCTGGGATAATGACTGTTTCTGAACTGTATTTCCGGACATGTTTTTGATATAATAGAAGAAAATGTTTTTGAGGATGTATTACTTCTAAATATTAACAAGGGAGGGACACTGCCATGTTTTTAGTTGTTAAGCGGGACGGAGAGACCGTGGAGTTCCAGCTGGAGAAGATATCTTCAGCCATAAAGAAGGCATTTAAGGCAACAGGGAAGTCCTATACGGATGACATCATTGACCTGCTGTCCATAAGGGTAACCTCTGATTTCCAGAGGAAGATGCGGGATGGCCGGATATCGGTAGAAGACATCCAGGACAGTGTGGAGAAGGTATTGGAGGAATCAGGGTACACGGATGTGGCCAAGGCATATATCCTGTACAGGAAACAGCGCGAGAAAATCAGGAACCTTGAAAAGACCACCCTGGATTACAAGGACGTGGTGGATAATTATGTAAAGGTAGAGGACTGGCGGGTAAAGGAAAATTCCACCATCACATATTCCGTGGGCGGGCTGATACTTAATAATTCCGGCGCAGTGACAGCCAATTACTGGCTGACAGAGATATATGACAAAGAGATTGCGGATGCGCATCTGAACGGGGATATCCATATCCACGATCTGTCCATGCTGACCAGCTACAGCTGCGGCTGGTCCTTAAAAAAGCTTCTGATGGACGGTTTAGGCGGCATCACAGGGAAGATTACGGCCTCCCCGGCAAAGCATCTGGCAACCCTCTGCAACCAGATGGTCAATTTCCTTGGAATCATGCAGAATGAATGGGCGGCCTCCCAGTCATTTTCCTCCTTTGATACATATCTGGCTCCTTTTGTGAAGGCGGACAGCCTGTCATATGATAAGGTTAAAAAGTGCATGGAGGCATTTGTGTTCGGTGTGAATACCCCCAGCAGATGGGGGACCCAGGCGCCGTTTTCACACATTTCCATGGATTTTAAGGTGCCAAAGGACATGGCCGGGGAAAAGGCCATTGTTGGTGGAAAGATGATGGAATTTACATATGGGGAGTGCCAGAAGGAGATGGACATGGTGAACCGTGCCTTCCTGGAAACCATGCTGGAAGGCGATGCCAATGGACAGGGGTTCCAGTATCCAATCCCATCTTACGGGATGGCTGAGGGTTTTGACTGGTCGGACACGGAACAGAACCGCCTTTTATTCTCGCTGGCATCCCGTCATGGAACCCCGTATTTTATCAACTATGTAAGGGGAGGGGCTGTACAGGGGGAAGACCGGGTTACCTATGGGGATGACCGCCAGGATTTACATGTGCTGCACAGAAAGGCCGGCGGCTTCTTTGGATATGGCGAGCACACAGGCGCCATCGGCGTTGTGACAATCAACCTTCCAAGGATTGCGTACCAGTCAAAGGATGAGACGGAATTTTATAAGAACCTGGATTATATGATGGATCTGTCCGCGCGTTCCCTGGATATTAAACGGAGGGTAATCAGCAACCTGTTAAAGGGAGGGCTTTACCCCTATACCGCCTGCTATCTGGATGATTTTTCCCACCATTTTTCATCCATCGGTGTCATCGGCATGAATGAGGCCGGATTAAATGCCTCATGGCTGAAGGCAGGCATGGAAGCGGAACAGACAAGGCAATTTGCGGTGGCTGTCCTGAACCACATGCGTGAAAAACTGGTGGAATACCAGCTGGAGTATGGTACCCTTTATGGATTGGAGGCAACACCGGCGGAATCAGCCACTTTCCGTTTTGCAAGGCTTGACAGGGAACGGTTCCCTGAACTTAAGACAGCCGGCAGGGAAGGGGATGCGCCGTACTATACGAACAGTACCAAGCTTCCTGCGGATTACAGCATATCCCTTGATGATGCGCTGGGTAACCAGGACGCGGTGCAGCCTCTTTATACTACAGGGACTGTTTTCCATGTGTATGTGGAACAGGAACTGGAGGAGTGGAGAAGGGCAAGGGATGTGCTCCACAAGATCATCACGGAACATGATATCCCCTGCTGTACCTTATCCCCGGTCTATTCCATCTGTCCTTCCTGCGGCTATCTGCGCGGAAGCCAGGAGGTGTGTCCGAAGTGTGGGGCTGCCGCGGATATCTACAGCCGGATTGCCGGATATTACAGACCGGTGCATGACTGGAATGACGGCAAGGCCCAGGAATTTAAAAACAGGATTATGTTCCATATCTGAACATGCCCGGACAGAAGGGGGTAACATATATGATACAGTCAGGGGAGGCTGCAAGAACCGTGAAACGGTTTTTTGATGCGTATCTGAACCAGAGGGATATTGGGAATACGCTTGAGTGCCTGACCGAGGGGATACACTGGGTGGGAACCGGGAAGTCGGAGATGGTGTATGGCCGCAGCCAGGCAGAAGAGGCGCTTCAGGCGGAATTTTCCCAAGCTCCGGAATCCTGCAGGATTGAATATGAGAGCGTTGAGGAGGCATATGGGACGGATGATTGCTCCCTGGTACTTCTCACTGCCACGGTATATCCGGGGACGCCATCCGGCACGGCCATGTGGTTCAGGGTGTCTGCTGCCTGTGTCGAGGATAGGGATGGTATATGCCGCATTGCATCCATCCACGCATCCACCCCTGACAGCCGGCAGGAGGAAGGCAGTTTCTTTCCGTCATCCGGTCTGAGCCGGTCCGAGATGGAGGCCCGTCTGGGAGCCAAAGCCCTGGATATCCTGGGAAAGAATATTCCGGGCGGAATGATGGGAGGATATCTGGAACCGGATTTTCCTTTATATTATGTCAATGATTTCATGCTTTCCTATCTGGGATATACATATGAGGAATTCGTGAAGGCAATTGAAGGGAAAGTGATTAACTGCATGCATCCGGATGACCGGAAACAGGTGGATGACCTGGTGACAGGGGCCTTTGAGAAAGGCACTGACTACGAGGTGCAGTACAGGATGAGGAAAAAGGACGGCAGTTATATTTGGGTCAATGATGTGGGGAAAAAGGGATGGTCTGAGGATGGACAGGAGGTCTGTATCAGTGTTATCAGGGATATTTCCGAGGAAGTGGAATCCAGGATACGCCTGGAAAAGCAGGCCAGGGAACAGGAACAGCTGGCAGACCAGTACAATCACCTGCTGCAGTCCGTGCTCTGCGGCATCGTGCAGTATCATCCAACCAGCCAGGGTGTGGTGTTCAGGAATGCCAACAGGGAAGCAATCCGTATCTTCGGATATACTGAGGAAGAGTTCTGGGCCAGGAAGTACTGGCGGATGGATAACCTGGTTGCAGAAGAGGACCGGGATTATATTGGGGATGTGTTTGCAAAGCTTAGTAAACCGGGAGATAAGGCCAGCTATGAATACCGGTTGCGCCGGCAGGACGGCAGTCCATGCTGGATCATCGGCAGCGCCGAGGTACTGTCAGACAGCAGCAACCAGGCATACATCCAAAGTGTGTATCTGGACATTAATGAGAGCAAAAAGGCAGAGCAGCGCAATCAGCGTCTCACAGACCAGCTGGAGGCCAGCGATAAGGTGCTTCATATGGCATTGGAGCATACTACAACCAGTGAATTTTATTACTATCCGGATACCAGGGAATGTATGGTGCCGGCCAGGACCAGTGAACTGTATTGCTGCCAGGAACATTACGACAACCTGCCCTACAGCTTTGCCATGGAACGGGTGGATGAACCGTTCCGGCCTGCTTTTTATGAGATGTATGAGCGCATCCATCATGGTGAGCGCACCGCAAGCTGTGAATTCAGGGGGCGCAACCAGGCGTTCTGGTGCAGGCAGACCTTGTCTGTCATCCTGCGCAATGATGATGGCTCCCCCAGGCTTGTCATTGGCATCGTGGAAAACATCACACGGCAGAAAACAGCGGAGGAGGCGCTTGTAAAGGCAAGGACACGGGACAGCCTTACGGGCCTTTATAACAGGGAAAGCGGTATCCGTCTGGTGCAGGAATGCATGGCGGACAGGGGACCGGGGGAACATGGGGTCCTGATGCTTCTGGACATGGATGGATTTGAGGACGTGAACCAGAAGGAGGGCAGGATTTTTGGGGATGTGGTACTCCAGGAAGTCGCTGATATCCTCCGGACGGAAGCTGGCAAGGACAGTATCCCGGTCCGGCTTGGCGGGGACGAATTCATGCTTTATGTGAAAAACAGCAACAAGGCACAGGCAACGGTCATAGGTCCCAGGATTGCAGGCCAGGTACAGAATGTTTTTGTGAATATGGAAAAGGATATACATGTCTCAGTCAGCATCGGGATGTGCAGCACCGAGGTGACAGAGGAATATAATGCCCTTTACCGCTGTGCGGAGAGCACGCTCAAATACGTTAAGGAGAATGGAAAAGGCCGGGCGGCCTGTTATCTGGACACTTCCAATGAACTGGGAGTGTTCCTGACACAGCTCTATACGGAAGAGCATCCTCTCAATGCAATCGAGATGGAGACATCACATCTGGATGACGACCTGGTATCCTTTGCGCTGGACCTTCTCGGCAAGTCCAAAAACCTGGATGACGCTGTGTTCCTGCTGCTTTCCAGAATCGGCAAGAAGTACTGCCTGGACCGGGTATCCATTATTGAAGCCAGCCAGGCCTATCTGTCCTACCGCTTTTCCTATCAGTGGGCGCGCAACCGGGCGGACCTTCAGCTGGGACAGGATTTCTATGCCTCCAAGGAGGATTTTGATATCTGCTCCAATATGTATGATGAGGATGGCCTGGCTGACCATAATGTCCGGGACGGAATCTCACGGATTGCATCATGCCTCCATGCAGGTATCTGGAACTATGGGGAGTATGTGGGTTCCATGAGCTTTGAGGTGGATGAGCCGGATTATCAGTGGTCACAGGAACAGCGCAAACTCTTAAAGGAACTGGTCAGGATTGTCCCATCCTTTGTCATGAAATCCAAAGCAGATGCGGTCAGCAAGGCCAAGACGGATTTCCTTTCCCGTATGAGCCACGAGATAAGGACACCCATGAACGCCATCAGCGGCATGACCACCATTGCCAAAAATGTCCTGGATGACAGGGAGAAAACACTGGACTGCCTGGAGAAGATTGAATCAGCCAACACCTATCTGCTGAATCTGATTAATGACATACTGGATATGTCCCGCATTGAGAGCGGTAAAATGGAACTGAGCACCAGCCCCATGGACCTTAGGCAGCAGATAGACGGGCTGGAAGCCCTGTTCCGTACACAGGCAGAGGAAAAGCACCTGGATATGAGGTTTGAGAACAGATACAGCAGTACCAGGCTGCTCATTGCAGATGGACTGCGGCTGAACCAGGTGCTGATCAACATTATTGGGAATGCGGTTAAATTCACGGAGCAGGGCGGCATCACGGTAAAAGTGGAGCAGCTGGAGGAGTCGCCCAGGGCAGTCCTTAGGTTTTCCGTTGCCGATACTGGAATCGGAATAGAACCGTCAGCCCTGGACCGTATCTTTAACGCCTTCGAACAGGCGGAGGCAGGAACAGCGGCCAGCTATGGGGGAACCGGCCTTGGACTGTCCATTGCCAGCCGCCTGGTGCAGATGATGGGCGGTACCCTGGAAGTGAGCAGCCAGATAGGAAAAGGCTCTGAATTTTTCTTTACACTGGGCTTTGATTATGCCCAGGAAGCCATATCCGATATACCGCAGGACGAAGCCGTCCCCCTGCCTGATTTCCATGGACGCCGTATCCTGCTGGCAGAGGACAACGAAATCAACCGGGAGATTGCACAGAGCATCCTTGAAATGAACGGATTTTCCGTAACCTGCGCCGTTGACGGACGCGAGGCCCTAGATTGCTTCTGCGGCAGTGGGCCAGGGGAATTTGATGCCATACTGATGGATATCCGCATGCCTGTCATGGATGGCCTGGAGGCTGCCAGAC
The DNA here is from genome assembly GCF_022440595.1 of Enterocloster sp. OA13. Taxonomy (NCBI): domain Bacteria; kingdom Bacillati; phylum Bacillota; class Clostridia; order Lachnospirales; family Lachnospiraceae; genus Enterocloster; species Enterocloster sp. OA13. Next base: position 2,114,008 of record NZ_JAKNTF010000001.1, read on the forward strand.
AGATACGTACTTCGGGAAAGCCGGATTCCAGGACCATTCCCATAATAGCCCTTACTGCCAATGCATTTGATGAGGATACGAAGAAATCCATTGAAAGCGGTATGGACGGGCACCTGTCAAAGCCAATCCAGGTAGGACTTATGATGGAACTTTTGGGGAAATGCATTGCGAATCATACGGAAAAGAAAAAACATTAAGATGCATAGGGTTAAAGGATACGGATACGATTAAGGAAATGATTGGAAATATGGAATAAAGCGGGAAAGGAAAATATGGCTTGGACTTGAAATCATGCATACTTTCTGACAGGATACAAAAACTATCACCAGACAGGAGGTATCATTATGGCAAAAGCAGGTATGAGACGGCCAAGTCCCTATGACCCGGATAACCATGGGACAGAAAACCATCACAAGATGAATCATCCGAAAAATGAACAGGCACAGGTGCCGGAGATTCAGGGCGCGGCAAAAAACGGGAATGCCAAGGCAGGCCCCATCAATGCCCCCAACTGGGCAAGGGATGATTATAAGACAGGCGATAAGTATAATTAAGGTTTTCATTCTATGCAATGAAAAAAACAGACAGCCCCATGACACTGGTATTGATTCTGATAACGGGTTATGGGGTGATTCTTATAATATGACCATAGGTGGGGAAAACCTTCCAGCTGGAATATTTGAAGAGGGTCCATGCGATTATATGGGCAGACGTGATGGACCGGAGCGGCCGGAATAGGGGCGGTAAACATAAATTATTGTTTAAATTCCGGCTGTCGAATTGCAAAAGTCAGGTAATTATGGTAATATATAGTTAAAATTCAGAAGAAGGAAGGTACTGGTTATGGATAAGGAAGTATTAAGTTTTGTTGTAGAAAAGACTAACGAGTTAATAAACGCAGCATCCTGCAACAGCGAGACAAAGGCAGCCGCAGAGTCATGGCTGGCAGCGGTGGGAACTGACGGCGAGGCGGAAGCAACCAAAACATATGTGAAGGAACTGGAAGCAGACATCATGCCGATTGATGGTTTAATCGGATTTGCGGAGTCGGATGCCGGAGCACAGGTATTTGGAGCGGACCACGCCAGGGTTGTGGCTGCCCATGCCAAGGAAATCAAGGCTGCAGGGGCGAAATATTGTGATTGCCCGGCCTGCGCGGCAGTAGAGGCAATCCTTAATAAAAAGGAAAGCATCCTCGGATAGAAGCAGCTGAATAACAGGAACATTACATAGGGCATCAGTCATATTAATGATTGGTGCCTTTTCTTTACCGCATAATCCGGTAGGTGGGTTAAAGACATGGGCGCAGGAATAGGATTCATAATATTGATATTTCAGCCATGTTTTGCTATACTAAGTGCTATATATGCATATGAACAAGGACGTACATGGGCGACAGCCGGTTTGAAGCACAAGTATATACAAAGCATCATTTCTTTGCGAAAGAGTTGGAATAAGATGAATAAGACACATATATTTGAGATTATGAATGGGAATTTTATAGCAGGGGCTAATCCGAGATTAGAGCGCCATGTGCGAAATGAATTTACTGAGAGTTCTGACTGCCTGGAGGCGTATAACAAAATATACGAAGCGCGGGTACGTATGGGGAAACGGCTGGGGACCGGAGAGGAAGACCCGGATATAATGGATATTGTTGATGGTGCTGAATCAAAGATACAGTATATCTGTTTAAAGATGTATGATTACGGTGCCGGACTCCTGGCCATGACCGGTGGCGGTCAAGAGTTACAACTGATACAGATAATTGAGAAAGAGTGGATGGACGCGGACCTTCATGCAGGAAAAAACATTGGACATGCCATGGCCCGGCTTGAGGAGCGGATGGGTACAGACAGCACGGATCCGGATATACGGATCCTGGTTGAAGGCTATGAATACATAGCCCGCCGCATGGGAGTGAAGATGTATGGATATGGCGCATATTTTACAGGCCGTGTCAATACAGCCCCGGATGTCCCGGACTATTATGAAAATGCAGAAATTGTTGATAAAGACAGATTTAATTGACGATTAATTTCCGAAGATATGGTAAAATCAACATAGCAGGACACAATTGCTTTAAAAAACGATTTGGAGGGGAAGGACATGTCAAAAAGTTCAGGGATTTTACGTATCTGCGAAGAAAAGGGAATCAAGATGATTGATTTCAAGATGACGGATTTAAGCGGCCGCTGGAGGCACATCACCATTCCGGTTGAAAGGTTTGATGATGGGATTTTTACACAGGGCATTGGTTTTGACGGCTCCAATTATGGGTATGCCCCAGTGGAAAAAAGTGATATGGTATTCATACCCAATCCGGAAACTGCTGTGGTGGATCCGTTTACAGAGATTCCCACACTGACCATGTGCGGGGATGTCTGTGTCATTGGAAAGGAAAACAAGCCCTTTGACCAGTATCCCAGGAATGTAAGCTTAAGAGCCATTGAATACATGAAGGAACAGGGGATTGCGGACCAGATGCTCATTGGGCCGGAATTTGAATTCCATCTGTTTGACAATGTGAGCTTTATGGTGGAACCGCAGCGCATGGCATTCTCAGTGGATACCAGGCAGGCTGCCTGGAACAGCGGACGTGAGAGCGCTGACAACAAAGGTTTCCAGGTCCCTGGCGGAGGGGGATACCACATTGCCGCCCCTCAGGATGTGGCGTATAATTTAAGAAGCAGGATGTGCATGATGCTTCAGGACTGGGGTGTGGATGTGAAGTACCATCACCACGAAGTGGGCGGTTCGGGTCAGATGGAGATAGAGGTGGAACTGGGCGACATGGTGGACATGGCTGATAAGACCATGATTGTCAAATACGTTGTCCATAATGCTGCGGTCCAGGATGGAAGGACATGTACCTTCATGCCCAAGCCCATTTACAAAGAGGCCGGCAATGGAATGCATGTCCATATGCTTCTGATGAAGGATGGGGAGCCGGTTTTCTATGACGAGGATGGTTATTCCGGACTGAGTAAAACAGCCCACTATTTTATAGGCGGCCTGTTAAAGCACGTGGCGTCCCTGTGTGCATTTACCAACCCGTCCACCAATTCCTTCAAGCGCCTTGTGCCTGGATATGAAGCGCCGGTAACCATCGGATATGCCACATCCAACCGGAGCGCCGTCATCCGGATTCCGGCCTATGCAAAGACGCCGAAGGCAAAACGCTTCGAACTGAGGAACCCTGATGCAACAGCCAATCCATACTATGCTTATGCGGCAATCCTCATGGCCGGCCTTGACGGGATTAAGAACAGGATTGACCCTGCAGAACATGGGTGGGGACCTTTTGACTGTAATCTCTATGAACTTCCGGATGAGGAGAAGGCAAAGATCCAGTCCCTGCCAAAAAGCCTGGATGAGGCCCTGGATGCCCTGGAGGCAGACCATGGTTATCTGACCGCGGGCGGGGTGTTCCCGGAACGGCTGATTGAAGTATGGCTTAAAAAGAAACGGGAAGAGAGCCGCGAGATGTCACAGATTCCCCATCCGGCAGAGTTCCAGCGTTATTATGACCTGTGATGATTTACATCAGATAGGATTCACACCGGATGGTGCTTCGTGCCTCACAACGTATATGCGCTGTGGGGCACAAGCTGTCTTGTAACCCTGCGTTTGCCAAGTGGGCGGATTCTTTTCTTATAACCCTGCGTTTGCCAAGTGGGCGGATTCTTTTCTTGATTCAGCGGAGAGGACAAAATGATTGAAGTTTATCACATTGAAGATGATAAGGCGATTGCACATGCGGTCAAAGAATATCTTGAGCAGCACAATTGCCGGGTTTCGGTTTTTACAACAATGGAAGAGGCCAGGCAGGCCATGGTACGCCAGGTTCCTGCAATGGTGCTGGTGGACTGGAACATGCCGGATGGACAGGGGGACATGCTGTGCAGATGGATCCGATTAAGGTGGAGGGAGCTTCCTGTTATTTTCCTCACTGTACGCGGTGAATCCCATGATATGGTATCGGGTTTCAGGAACGGGGCTGATGATTATGTGGTGAAACCATTTGAACTGGAGGTCCTGTATTCACGTATCTGCGCATTGCTGCGCAGGGCAGGATATGTATCTGGGCAGTATCTTACCTGTGACGGTATCACACTGGACACGAGCGGAATGAGGGTATTCTGCGGGAATGAGGAAGTCACCTTAAGCCAGCCGGAATATCAGGTGCTGCTGGTTTTATTGCAGAATAAAGGCAGGACCGTTCCCAGGGAAATGCTTTTAGAACAGGTATGGGACAGCAACGGGAATTATGTGAATAACAATACGCTTACGGTTACCATCAAGCGCCTGCGCGGGAAGCTGCACCAGCCCTCCTGCCTTAAGACTATCCGCAGCTTTGGCTACCGTATGGAGGACTCCGTATGATTGGACAGAAGAATATGGGAATACTGCTGGGGGTTATGCTGGCAGCCTGCCTGCTGGCATCGTCCGTTACAGCCGCAGTCATGACAGGGCTGAATAACCGGACACAGTTCCAGCTGCTGGGCAGTGTGTGTCAGGGAATCCTTAAAGAAAATCCAGATTTAGAACAGACCCTGTTTCCTGTTTTAAAAAGAATTAAAAACCAGCCGGCATTGGGTGAGGAAGACAATGTGCTTCTGGCATATGGCTACCGGGAGTCTGACTTTCTGAAACACACATCCGGATACGGCATCCTTCCTGCAACGGCGGGCTTTGGCATTGGGGCGCTGCTGCTTTTTACCGTTTTCTGGTACTGGCGCAGAAAGGAGGCCATGCGCATAAAAGAGCTGACAGAATACCTTGAAAAAGTGGACACAGGAAGCCCGGGCCTTCTCCTGACAACAAAAGAAGACGGTTTCTCACAGCTGCAGGATGGGATATACAAGACCGTTACCATGCTGTATCAGACGAGGGAGGCTGCCGTAACAGCAAAAAAAGGGTTTGCGGAAAACCTGTCCAACATTGCCCACCAGATTAAAACACCCATAACGGCCATTTCCCTGTGCGCACAGATGATGGAAATACATCCATCCCAGGATTACCTGGCACAGGTGCATAAGCAGCTGGGACGGCTGACCCATCTGGAGGAGGCATTGCTTCTCCTGTCACGTCTTGACGCAGGAACCCTTCCCTTGAAAACAGAAGCAGTGGATGTCTATACTGTGGTGAGCCTAGCCGCTGACAATTTACAGGAAGTGTTCGATGCCGCCGGACTGTCTGTTGATATCCCTGAAATGGGGGAAATGGAGATAATGGCTGACCTGGACTGGACCATGGAAGCATTGATGAATCTTTTCAAAAACTGTGCGGAATATACGCCGCCAGGGGGAACGGTCCATTGTGCCTGTTCCCAAAACCCGCTTTTCACGGAAATCATCCTATGGGATGAAGGTAAAGGATTTGAAAAGGAAGATATCCCCCATCTGTTTGAACGGTTTTACAGAGGGAAGAATGCGGCGGACAATGGAACTGGCATCGGCCTCTCCCTTTCCAGGGAAATCATTGAACGCCAGAATGGCACAATCCGGGCCGTCAATCAACCAGGCAGAGGCGGAACCTTTGAAATCCGGTTTTACAGTCACTAAGCAGTCACTTTGGCCTGTTATAATGAAAGCAAAGTTAATATAACAGGGAAAGGAGCAGAAAGCTTGGAAATTTTAAAATGTGAGGATTTAAGTAAGGTATATGGTGCCAGGGATAACAAGGTCATTGCCCTGGATAAGATTAATCTTTCGGTCCAAAAGGGGGAATTTACTGCCATTGTGGGAGCGTCAGGTTCAGGAAAATCCACACTGCTGCATGTGATTGGAAGTGTGGACAAGCCCACTGAGGGGAGGGTCCTCATAGAGGGCAGGGATATTGCTGCCCTGAATCCCACCCAGTCAGCCATCTTCCGGCGCAGGAAGGTGGGACTGGTCTACCAGTTCTATAATCTGATTCCGACCCTGACGGTCCGGCAGAATATCCTGATGCCGCTTCTGCTGGATAAAAAGAAGCCAAACCAGGAATATTTTGACCATATTGTAAAATCATTGGGCATTTCTGATAAACTGGAAGCCCTGCCGGGCCAGTTATCAGGAGGGCAGCAGCAGAGGTCCGCCATTGCCCGGTCCCTGATTTACCGTCCGGCCCTGCTTCTGGCCGATGAGCCAACAGGCAACCTGGACCGGAAGAATTCCAGGGAAATCATTGATATGCTGAAATTATCCAACCAAAGCTTAAACCAGACCATTCTGCTCATAACCCATGATGAGGCCATTGCTCTGGAAGCCAGCCGTGTCATAACCATAGAGGACGGACGTATCATAAGCGACCGGAAGCGGGGGTAAGGATATGTGGAGGGATTATTCAATCAGTTATATTAAGAAAAACCGGGCTTCCAGCATATCCATCATTGTGGCAGCCTTTATATCGGCCTTATTCCTTTCTTTTCTGTGCAGTCTGTTTTATGGTTTCTGGGTGTATGAGGTAGAAGGGATTGTTTTGGAGGAAGGGGACTGGCAGGGGCGTATTACGGGTATCATGGATGCGGACGATTTGACGATGATACAGAGCTTTGGTAATGTGAAAAAAGCCGTGGTCAATAAGGACTTGTCCAATGGACAGGAAACCGTTATTGATATTTATTTTGAGGACGCCAGAAGCATTTTCCAGGACATGCCCCTGATTGCAGACAGGCTGGAGGTTGAGGAGGATGCGGTATCCTACAATCTGCTGCTTTTATCCAGATACCTGATTCATGACCCAAAGGATGAATCACCGCCGCTTCTAATGACATTTTACCTGGTCATCCTGTTGATTGTTTCCTTTTCCCTGATTCTGATCATCCGCAATTCATTTGCAATGTCCATGAATGCGCGGATACACCAGCTTGGTATATTTTCCAGTGTGGGGGCCTCGCCAGGACAGATACGGACCTGCCTGATACAGGAGGCGGTGGTGCTCAGCCTGGCCCCCATTCTTTTTGGCAGCATTTTGGGAATCGCCCTCAGCTTTGGCGTGACCCAGGCAATTGAACTGATAGCGGCAGATATTCCAGGCAGGCATGAAGCTGGTTTCAGGTACCATCCCATGGTTTTCGGGGTCACAATCCTGTCCTCCTTTCTTACCGTACTGTGTTCTGCATGGCTTCCGGCAGGAAAACTGAGCAGAATGACACCATTGGAAGCCATCCGCAATACTGGTGAGTGGAAACTAAAAAAGAAAAAACATTCCCATATCCTGCAGTTCCTGTTTGGGATTGAAGGCGAACTGGCCGGGAATTCAATAAAGGCCAGGAGGAAGGTAATGTATACCTCTACGCTGTCCCTGACCCTTTCATTGCTGGGTTTTACGCTGACCTTGTGCTTTTTTACCCTTTCAGGCATCAGCACAGGATATACTTATTTTGAAAAGTATCAGTCAGTGTGGGATGTCATGGCCACTGTGGAAGATACGGACATAGAAGATTTCAGGATGACGCAGGAATGGAAGGAGCTGCAGGGGCTGGACCGTGTAAGGAACCTGGCCGTGTACCAGAGGCTGGAGGCTGCGGCCCGCATCCCTGAAACAGGGCAAAGCCGGGAACTGGCCGCCCTTGGGGGAATCGGCATGGTTGCGGGTCCTTTGGCTGTGAAAGCGGATGATGCATGGCTGGTGCAGGCGCCTGTAGTTGTGCTGGATGATGACAGCTTCATGGAATACTGCAGGCGGATTGGAGCATCACCACGGCTTGACGGAGCCATTGTCCTGAACCGTATATGGGACAGCCTGAACAGCAATTTCCGATATCCCAGATATATTCCGTATGTGGATGAACGCCTTGGGACGGTTGTTCTGCAGGAAGCCGGGGAGACAGGGGATGGAACAGGAAGGACACGGGAAGGAAACGGGAAAAATACAACCGTGGAAATCCCGGTCATTGCCTATACGCAGGAAGTTCCTGTTTTAAGGGAGGAGTATGACGGTCATGCATTTGTGCAGTTTGTCCCATTGTCTTTGTGGGGGGAGATATCCGGGAAAATAGGGGAAGTGAGGCAGGATACCAGTATACGGATACTGGCTGCAAAGGGGGCATCCCTGGCTGATATGGATGCGCTGGAGGGCGATGTATTGGAACTGCTTGGCAATAAGTATGGGATTGGGATTGAAAACCGTATCCAGGAGAAAATCACCAATGATTATATGATTTTCGGATATCAGCTGATTCTTGGCGGCCTTTGTTCCATCCTTGCGCTGATTGGAATCGCCAATGTGTTTTCCAATACCTTGGGCTTCCTGCGCCAGAGAAGACGGGAATTCGCCCGGTATATGTCCATAGGCATGACGCCGTCAGGAATACGCAGGCTGTTCTGCATCGAAGCATTGGTGATTGCAGGACGCCCGGTACTCATTACCCTGCCGATTGCTGTGGCAGTGATGGGATACATGATAAAGGCCAGCTATTTAGACCCAATGGAATTCATGGCTGAAGCACCAATCATACCAATCCTTGTTTTCTGTCTGTCCATCTTTGGTTTTGTTGCACTGGCCTATTATCTTGGTGGGAGAAAGGTGCTGCGGTGCAATCTGTCCGATGCCCTGCGGGATGATACGCTGGAGTGATTTCCGGTTTCATGTTTTGGAATTTTATGGTATAGTGACAGGGGGCAATGGACCTGTCCTCCTTTACCCATATGCCCATGAATAACAGAGAAATATAGAGAAATGACAGAGAGGTAATGACTGGCAATGATAAACAGAGAAGATATGCTGGAACTGACAAGACGGATGACGCTTTCACGGACCTCCTTTACAAGGATAGCAGGATGCTATGTGGACAGGGATGGTGATTTTGACGGGAGCTTCAATACGAATTTCCTAAAGCTGTCGGCAGCAGAGCGGACAAAGAAACTGAAGCTTGCAAAGGAAATCCCTTTTTCACCAACGAATGTAAACCTGAAGAAATATGAATTTACCCAGAGTATGCGCAAACCAGGCAGCATGTGGCAGCTGCTGATGGCAATGAACGAATGCGGTCTGAAAAACGATGCCTTGATGGACACTTTCTATGATGTTGTTATGGAAAAATACCGTACATCTTCAGATTATACCATCCTTGTTTTCCATGACCGGTATGATATCCCGGCAAAAGCTTCTGATAATGAAAGACTCTGGGAATCAGAAGAAGTGTTTGAATACATGATTTGCGCCATCTGCCCATTGACAGGGGAGTATGAGCCGGGGAAGCCGGAGTGCGGATTTTTATTCCCGGCCTTTACGGACAGGAGCGGGGATTTGAACCACATTGCGGTATTCCAGGCAGATACCGGACGGCCGCATGATGAAATATTAGAGGTGCTGGGGTTGATGGGTTGATGTCCGGGGTTAATGGAAGATGGTTGGAGGGCAGAGGAGAAGAGGGATGCTGGCAAATAAGGGGAAGAAAGCAATTAAGAAAAAGACAAAAGATAAATATCTGTGTGCATTTTTCCTGGTTTATATGGTTGTATTGTTCCGCATTACTGTTTTCCGTTCAAACTTCAGCCTGTTTCATGTCATGAAGAACGGAACAATCAACCTGTCCTTGTTTCAGGACTATATTCCTTTCATCAGGCAGGGAAGATGGTTTCTGTTCCTGTACCTGTTTGTGGGCAATATTATCTGGTTTGTTCCATTTGGGAGCATGCTTCTGTTATCCGGTAAGGTGAAGGGAATCTGGAGTGCGGCATTATGCGGGTTATTACTATCCTTTATCATTGAAACACTGCAGTATATATTTGGGACGGGCGTGTCAGAACTGGATGATTTGGTATTAAATACAATGGGGGCTGGATTAGGGGCGGCAGTGGTACGGCTGTATCGGCATTACCAATGCCGTCTGGGACGGAAACGGGAAGTACCGCAAGCGTCAGCGGATCAGAATGGGGGTTAGGATGAAATACTTTGGTAATGGATTAAGTGAACTGCACAAAGAGTTGAATACAATTATCCGCAAAGCGGATAAATTTGAGGAGGCAAAGACACTGTTTTTTGAACTGCATTCCAAGCTGCATGTATCATCAATGACAGGGGCAGAACAGAATGAAACCGATAGTCTGCTTGGTGACCTTATGCCCAGCGAATACCGTATCATGCCAACCTCGAAAGATGAAACAATTGCATGGGTATTATGGCATATTGCAAGAATTGAAGATCTGACCATGGGAATTCTTGTTGACGGGGGAGGGCAGGTGTTTGACAGCAGATGGAAAAGACAGCTGAACGTCCACATTTCAGACACAGGTAATGCTTTGTCAGATGATGAAATCATGGAATTAAGTGCCGGGCTGGACATGAAAGAACTCATTGCATACCGGAATGCGGTTGGACAAAGGACACAGGATATTGTAAAGTCGCTTTCTGCAGACGATATGAAGCGCAGGGTTTCTGCCCAAGGACTTGAGGCTGTTAAACAGTCCGGCGGTGTGACGGACCAGGAAGAGTCATTGTGGCTTCTTGACTTTTGGGAAAAGCAAGTGGAAACAGCATATCCGCGACAATAAGAAGTGCTTTCGCTGTGCGTAGCGCCAGATTTCATAAATGATATGGTAAAAACCATGTGTATCGGAAAATGGTTTAAGGTGCTTGGGCATAAATAGGGTATGTCTTTAACTATTCGCGAAACAACACTTTAACGAATAGTTAGTGGAAAATCTATGTTATCTATCAGATATCTGTATTGAATCCATTATGAAAAAAATTGAATAAAGGTGGTGTCTGTATGTCCGTTGCGTCCTCTTCTGACGCTGGTTAGATGTTACTGCGCTACAGGAACTTCTGGATGATTACGAATGGCAACTGATACAATCCTCTGATATTGTACAGAATCTTATGTTTTAGATGGTATCCTATAATACTTGTAATTTGTAGATTGAAAACTATTCGTTAAACCGACTCATAGTCATTCCTGGGCCGTCAATTATTTGCAATATGGAACTTTAACGAATAGTTAACGTAATAGTTAACGCGAAAAAGGTGTATGGAAACAATTTCTTGTATGTTCATTTCCCTGTATTTCTTACTCCTTTATTCAGTTCCGCTCATTTTCGTTCCATTCACTCCATTCCGTTCCGTCCTCTACCGCTTTCGGATAAACGTAATCACCCAGTCATCCTCGCGCAGTTCATAGCGAGTCCTGCAGAAAGGGCAGAACCGCTCTTTGGTGGCATCGAAGCTGGCGCCGCAGTTCCTACAGCTCACCTTTTTGACAGAAAAACCGTAGTCCTGGGGGCGGCTGATATTCCGGCATAACCCCACCTGAAAGCAATCGGATGTCCGCTTTAATCCGCCGCCCTGGCAGTACACGTCTGTCATATACACATTCAGGTCCAGATGGCAGTATTCCCCTTCGATACGGCTGCCGTTCAGGCTGACGGCGCCGTCAAACTGGGCATCCACAATATTATCAAGCCCGCTGCCGTCAAATTCCGGGCCGTCATACACGGCGAGCCTGCTCCTGTCATCGGTAAAAATGAGAATTTTCAGCAATCCCTGTACCTTACCGAAGAAATATTCAAATGTAAATCCCGGATCAAACTGCTTCATAAAATCCGTCAGACGTTTCTTGGCCGATATCTGGCCTGCAGCTCTGGGCGCCATCTTAAAAGCTCCGCCGAACACCCGCACCAGAAGGCGGATGGACAGCGCGAAATATCCGAACACCGCGCCGACTCCCACGGTGAAGGCCAGGGTTATAAGCAGAAGAAACAGATTTTCCCCATGAATCATGTCCAAGACCAACCCCGGCAGACGGAGCAAAAAGCTGATTGCCCCTCCTGCCGCCATCCATTTACCGACACGGTTCCTGGCTTCCTGCTCTCCCATCCCGTAATCCGGAAGAAAATAATAGTTTGTGACCTTCGGAAACAGGTCTGACATAAAAAAACGGGTGTGGCAGTAAGGACATCCCTCCAGCAGGACACCTACGGCGCTGATTGCTCCGCAGTTGGGGCAGACATAAGATGTCTGGATATCTTCCTGATTGTTGAGCCAGGTTATGACGGTATAGAGCTGTTCATCATCCCCGACGGTCAGACATTTTTTTCCATCCCTATAATAATCCGTTTCTCTGTGAAACGCATTCCAGACCAGCTTGTTGGTATAGCGCGTATCGGAAAAAACAGCTGTGGCAGCCGTTCCTTGCCGGACCTGCCGTTTCGTCAGCCGGAACTCCATTTTGGTGTGATGCTTTTGCAGGCGTTTTTTCTGAAGCTCCAGGCCGTAACTGATATCCTGGTTTCCCGTCACAGGCGCGGTCCCATTTTCTCCCCACTGGCAGAGCTGGGAAGCAAACTCCTCGTAAATCTGCTGATCCGTCTTTTCCATACCCCAATTCCCCTTTAATCTTTCCTGAATAATAGTCAATGTCCTAATTATAGCATAGGGTTCATAAAATTAACAGGTTTTCATTAAGGTGTTCCTGCCCGATTCCTTTTGAGCCTACTCATTGGTGTCATACCCCAACTCATCACACATAATCATATAATTGTAATCCCGGCCATTGAGGGAGTCGTATTCCCCACCGAAATAATCGTTACCGATTTCCACCAATGGAATACTGTTCATGCGGTATGTATCTACCTGGTTCAGGAACAGATGCATCCGTTCCCACAACGGTTTCTGCTGCTCCTCATCAACATCAACCGTTCCATAGTTTTCCTCCCCGCACCGATATGTACGCTCTTCCCCTGTGTCTGACAGGGAAAATATCTTATATATATAGCTGCCCCTGCCCTGCCACATTATTGGTGAAAACTGCATCAGGTAGTCCCTGCCATTCTCATGGTACAGATAAAGCCAGTTCCAGCCTGGATGGGGATAGGCGGCCCAGGATTCATATAGACATTCAATTGTATCTGTTTCCTCACGCCTGGTATAAACGTTGATTTCAATCATAAAATTGAAACCGGTATATCCAATACTGGGGTAGGAGGAAACAGACGGGTGCTCAGTCACTGTATTACGAATTTCAAACCTTGTCTGCCCCAAGTCTTCATCATGTTTTCTCGCCTCCTTTGCTATCTCCGAATCTTCGTCCAGTGGCTTACCATCTCCATCCATGACCTGACTGCTGACCACGATAAGTTCGTCTCGGCCGTCCCCGGTTAGGTCAGCCAGCAATGTACTGTTGATGCCATTCATATGGTATTTAGCCATAAAATCCCGATAGGCCTGTAAATCCTCATCCTGTCCTGCTGACTCCTGAGGTTCCCTTGTCCTCCAATCCTCTTTAGCTGCCACTGTCTGTGTATTGCCCATCTCCATACCCGCCAATTTAGATTCATCATAATTGCGTTCTACCGCAGTTCCTGTTGCCGCAGTTTCTGTTACCACAGTTCCTGTCATCTCCCCGGTATCTGCGGCTGCCCCATCTGTCCCTTCCGCGCATGCCGACAACCCCATGACCATAAAAAATGCCGTCAGGTATAAGCAGATTCTTTCTTTCATATCGTTCCTCCCTCATTTCATGTATCTTCGCCACTTCATCTGTAGCTTGTCATGTTATACCCATTATACATACCCTCTGTCAATAGTGTTTTACTATTTTTTTACAATATAATGAATTATACCAACACTGATTTCTCTCACATATCTGCTTTGCGGCAGAATGTTTTGGGTTCTTATTGACTTTATCTCCCAATTTGTTATGATTATAAGAATGGATTATTAGCTATATTTTAATCTGGAGGTACACATGCAAAAGAAAATATTTCCAATCATATTGACCGCGGCCCTTCTTGTTTCAAGCCTGGTCTCACTCTTCTTCATCCATAACCTGCAGGGGAATGCCAAGGTCATAAACTATGCCGGTGTGGTCCGTGGAGCCACACAGCGTCTGATAAAACAGGAATTAAACCATTCGCCCAATGATGCGCTGATTGGGCAGATAGAAGGTATCCTGGAGGAACTGCAGACCGGGCATGGGGAGCACGGACTTACGCGTCTGGACAGTGATGAGTTCCAGGAGCTGATTGTCAGGATGCGCGATGACTGGGAACAGCTGAAAGAGGAAATTTACCTTGTACGTGCAGGCGGGGATACGGATACCCTTTTCGAGGACAGTGAAGCGTTTTTCGGATTGGCGGACCAGACCGTGGTTACAGCGGAAATGTTTTCTGAAAAAAGTGTACGTTCTGCAGAAAAGAGCATGTTCATCCTGAACTGTGCCTTTGTCCTGCTCATGATTTTGTTATACATATATAGCGCGAATCAGGCCAAACGCCAGAAGGGACTTCAGGAAGCGGAAGAAGAAAACAGGAAAAGGAAGGAACACCTGTCCCGTATGGCAGAAGGCCTGCGGGGACCTATGAATGATATCTCGGAACTCATCTATATTTCAGATGTTGAGAACTATGATCTGTTGTTCCTTAATAAGACAGGCATGGAAACCTTCCGCGTGGATTCACTGGAGGGAAAGAAATGCTACCGGGTGCTTCAGGGAAAGGATGCGCCCTGTGAATTCTGCACCACCCATCTTCTGAGGGAAGGCGAGAATTATACATGGGAATTTACCAATCCTTTGACCAGACGTCATTACATCCTGAAGGACCGCCTGATTGAATGGGAAAACCGGCCGGCCAGAATGGAAATCGCATTTGATACCACTGAGTCTGAAAAGGAAAAGCAGCAGCTGAAGTTCACATTGGATGCTGAAAAAATGGTAACCAACTGTATCAGCGCTTTATACCAGCAGAATGATATCGTGGAAACCACAACACAGGTACTGCGTCTGTTCGGAAGCTTCCTTTCAGCGGACCGTACCTATATCATATACATCAGGGATGGCCTGATGTACAATGATTATGAGTGGTGTGCGGATGGGATATCACCTCAGAAAGATTATCTGCAGGAGCTGCCGCTTTCACTGATTGAGAGGTGGATTACCTATTTCAACCGGAAGGAATGTATCATCATAAAGGATTTGGAGCAGATTAAGGAGTCAGAACCAGATGAATATGAGGTACTGCACGGCCAGTCCATATCCAGTCTTGTGGCAGCCCCTTTGGAGGAGGATGGAAAACTGCTTGGATATCTGGGTGTTGACAATCCTCCTCCGGACCGGATCATGAATATCGCCCCGCTGCTTCAGACACTGTGTTATTTCCTTCTTCTGGCCCGCCGCCATGCGGAAAGCCAGAGGCAGCTGTCACACATGAGTTATTTTGATACGCTTACCTCCTTTTATAACAGGAACCGTTACATAGAAGACACAAACGCTCTGGCCCATACAGGCAAACCGGTAGGTATTGCCTATCTGGATGTAAACGGCCTAAAGGATATCAATGACCAGTACGGACATGAATATGGCGATAAGGTTCTGGTGGAATGTGCCAGACGTATGAAGTCAGTATTCACGGGCGCTGATTTTTACCGGATAGGCGGCGATGAGTTTGTCATTATCTGTCCCTGTATGAAAAAGGATGTTTTTCACAGCAAGCTTCGGGAACTGAAGGCCCAATTCCAGAATGACCCCCATTATCAGGCGGCCATCGGTTCCCAGTGGACGGAAGAGGTTGAGAATCTAAGCCAGATCATTGCCAATGCCGATGCTCAGATGTATGAAGATAAAAAGGAATTTTACCGCACACATCCTGTCTCCCACCGGTACCGCCATCACAGCGACGAAATCCTGCACCTGGCAGACCCGTCCGTGCTACAGAAGGAAATTGACCAGAATCATTTTGTGGTTTATCTGCAGCCTAAGATTTCCTCCTCTGACCGTTCGGCAGTGGGCGCCGAGGCCCTTATCCGTTATCGCTCCAAGTCAGACACACTGGTCCTTCCGGGGAATTTTCTTCCGCTTCTGGAGGAAGCCGAGTCCATCAGTCTCATTGACTTTTATGTATTCCGGTTTGTCTGTGCAAAGCTGAAGGGATGGATTGATGAGGGCAGGCAGGCGTTTCCTGTTTCCGTGAACTTCTCCACTGCGTCCCTGATGCAGCCCTCCTTTGTTGAGCAGCTTACTGCTATCTGCAGTTCCTACCATATCTCTCCCGGATATATGCAGATTGAAGTTACGGAAAGGGTACATGACATGGAGGATTTGGATATTAAGCATCTGATTTCAAAGCTGCGCCAGGCGGGATTTACGGTTGCTATTGATGATTTCGGTACCGAGTACGCGAATCTGGCCCTTCTGTCAGAGGTGGAATTTGATGTCCTGAAACTGGATAAGAGCATGATTGATAATATCTCCGTCAATCCCAAGACAAAGGCGATTGTGGAATCCATTTCGGAAATCTGTACCAAACTGGGAATTGACATGGTGGCTGAAGGAATTGAAACAGAGGAACAGTTTTCAACCCTGCGCTCCTGCGGCGTGGGTCTGGCACAGGGATTCCTGTTCAGCAGGCCTATTTCCACGGATGAGTATGAAGAACGGTATCTGAACACAACAACTGACAAGTGAGGCATTGCTTTTAATGAGTAATTTATCATACCATGAACAGATAGACAGGGAAAATATATTAAAGCTGCGGGGATTGGTCAAGGATCTGCCGCCCTTTTGCGGTGATTTTTTCCGCGGCATCGAGCCCAGGACTTCATCCAGGACCCGGATTGCATACGCCTATGACCTTCACGTATTCTTTGATTTCCTGCACCGGGAGAATCCCGTGCTGTCCAAGCTGGAGATAAGGGACATTACCCTGGAACATCTGGACCAGCTGTCGGTCACGGATTTTGAGGAATATATGGAATACCTTAAGTACCGCTTCAATGACAAAAAGCAGGAAGTGATGAATAAAGAACGGGGAATCATGAGAAAGATTTCCTCCCTGAAAAGTTTTTATAATTATTTTTACCGCAATGAGCGCATTAAAAATAACCCTGCTGCCCTCGTGCAGCTTCCCAAACTCCATGAAAAGGAAATCATCCGCCTGGATATTGATGAGGTAGCCCTTCTTTTAGATGAAGTGGAACAGGGGGAAAAATTAACGGATAAGCAGAAAAGCTACCACCAGAAGACAAAGGTCCGTGACCTGGCGCTGCTTACCCTTCTGCTTGGCACGGGAATCCGTGTCTCTGAATGTGTGGGGCTTAATATTGCCGACATAGACTTTAAGAATGGGGGAATCCGCATTTACCGCAAAGGCGGAAAAGAAGTGACTGTATATTTTGGGACCGAGGTGGAGGATGCACTTTTGGACTATCTGGAAGAACGGGACCGCATCATCCCGGAAAAGGGCCATAAAGATGCCCTCTTCCTCTCCCTTCAGCGCAGACGCATGGCGGTGCGCAGTGTGGAGAACCTGGTGAAAAAGTATGCCAGGATTGTCTCACCCCTGAAACCCATTACCCCCCATAAACTCCGGAGTACGTATGGCACCAACCTGTACCGTGAGACCGGGGATATCTACCTGGTGGCGGATGTCCTCGGCCACTCAGATGTGAATACCACAAAGCGCCATTATGCGGCCCTGGAGGATGAACGCAGGCGCAGTGCACGGAATAAGGTGAGGCTGAGGGAGAAGTAGGATCCATCAGCCTATCTGAATAATCATGCCATCCTGGACAGTAATCACCCGGGAGCTGCTTTTTGCTGCTTCCTGGGAATGCGTTACCATGATGATTGTCTGGCCAATGTCCTGATTGATTTTTTGCAGCAGGGCCATGATTTCAGCCCCGGTCCTGCTGTCCAGGTTTCCCGTGGGCTCGTCTGCAAATAAAATTTCCGGATTACCAATCAAAGCGCGGGCAATTGCCACACGTTGCTGCTGGCCGCCGGATAACTCACGGGGCGTATGACTGCGTCGGTCAGACAGGCCGGTAACCCTCAAAATCTGTTCCAGCCTGCCTTTACAGCTGCCCATCTTTTTGCCGTCCAATAGCAATGGCAGCATGATGTTTTCCTCGACACTCAGGTTGGGAATGAGATTGTAAAATTGAAAGACGAAACCAATCTTCTGCCGCCTGATGCGGCTCATTTTTTCATCCCCCAAAAAGGAAATGTCAGTGCCGTCCAAGAGGACGCGGCCGCTGGTCGGGGTATCCAGTCCCCCAAGAATATAAAGCAGCGTGCTTTTTCCGGAGCCGGATGGCCCCATGATTGACACAAATTCCCCCTGCATAACCTGTAACGAAACGTCTTTGAGCACTTTTATTGTTGTGGTGCCAAGACGAAAATCCTTTACGATATGTTTTCCTTCCACGGCAATATTGCGGATGCTCTGTTTCATTGAATAGACCTCCTGTCTTCCTGTTCATTCAAATTTGATTTCCTCCACCAGTTTCATGCTGCGGCTCTTAAGGATAGGGACAACGGAACCAATCAGGGTAATGATGATTCCCATGCCGCCAGCGGTCAAAAAAGTGGAGGCGTCCAGTTTCGGCGTCATCGCAATTTTGGGACCCGCTACAAGGAAGATTGTCTGAATTTCCATATAGGAAACAAAAATAGCAATGACCGAACCAATCAGCCCAGCGGAGAAACCTTCAATCAGGGTCAGTTTGACATTTTGGCAATTGGAAAGTCCCACCGACTTATACATGGCAATGCTACGCCGTTTTTGCATGTAGTTGATAAGCAGATTATTGATTACTCCCACGGCTGCCAACAGCAGGATGAAATAAATCATATTGTGCATGGGCTGTAAAAAGGCGCTTACGGTTGACAGCGCGTCCGCATTAAATTCCTCCACTGTCCGGCTCCAATTTGCGGTTTTACCAAATAGGCCTCGGATCTGTACCATTATGGCGTCCGGGTCGGCGGCAGTGTAGGCGAGGAAGTCATAGCTGGATGGGTTAAAATCGGAAACCGCGTTAGTGGAAGAAATCACCGCTTCCACGTCCGTGGCCCTTGATTTGAAACTCCCCACAATCCGGTAATCATTTTGTCCGGCAGCGCCAGTCAGGGTGATGGCATCCCCTACGGAACGTCCGGTACGTTCCAAGCATGCCTCGCTGAACAAAATAACCCGTTCATCGGAAAACGCTGAAAGAGCCTGTTCCTCCATGTCCTTTTCCGTATAATGAAGCCCCATCATGGAGCCGTACCTGACCAGGTTGTCGGTTGCCTCCAAGCGGCTCAACATCGTGCCGTCTGCCTTCATTTGGTTTTTGTAAACATAGAGCGGCAGCACTTTTTCAATTCCCTCCATTTCCTTAACCTGCTCCACAAATTCCGGTCCCATCGTTCCATCCGCAAAGCCCTGCAGCTCTGCGTCCCGGAATACGTCGCCCACATAGGTTGTTACAAAGTTACCAACATTCGTAATGGCAATCACGGCGGAAATACTGATAAACAGCAATGTTATATTCTGGGCAGTATTTTTGTTATCCCGCATATTACGGGCGGCAAGCCTGCCCACGTTTCCCAAAACAGCGCAATAGATTACTTCCAGGCCTCTGGAAATCAGGTCCGTCATCAGCGGAACGGTTAGGATTGCGGCGGCAATCAGCCCCAGCAGGGAGATCCCGCCAGCTAGGTAAAGTGCCTTTCCAGATATCAGCTTTGGAAGGATGATTGAGGCTGCAAAAAGTACGGTTCCGGCGCCTATGATAAAACGCCTGGGGATATGGTTTTCTTCCACATGGCCCAACACTACATCCTTAATCGGTAATCTGCTGGCCCGGCGCACAGGAAGCCATGCGGAAAGCAATGAGACAATGACTGCGGCGGCAAAGGAAAACAGGATACTGTATGCCGGGATTATGACAGGAATCTGGATTCCCTGGGAAAGAGATTGGTCCATCCCCTGTAAAAGCAGTTTCAGGGCCAATGCGCCAACGGGAATCCCAATCAGGCCGCCTGTCACACCATACAGCATACTTTCTAATAGAAGAATGCGGGTTACGGCTTTTTGCGTTGCGCCAATGCTTCGGAAGGTGCCGATTACCGGTAAGCGGTCTAAGGTAATAACCTTATAGCTGCCATAAATGATAAAAATACTCATTGTCATGGAAAAGAAGCTGATCAGGAAAAACGGCATGGATTTTTGCCGTGCATCTGCGGAAACCTGCGCCTCGTTGACCACTTCGGAAACCCGGTATTCCCCGTCAGGCAGCATTGCTGCCAATTCATTTTTTAAATCAGCAGTGGAAGTTCCCTCTGCAGGCTCTATTAAAATTTTTGTATAACCTTCAGTACTGCCTAATAATCCGGACAATGTGGCCAAAGGCACAAGGGCAGTGGCTCCTCTCGTATGGCGGAGAAAAATTGTATCATAAGCGGCAATTTCCGCAACTTCCAGAGACACCGTTTTCCCTTCCATCTGAAGCGTAATGGCATCGCCCGTTTCAATTTTATATTTTGAGGTAAAACGGTCTGGAAGGATGACCTGATTCCCGATAAAATCCGTGATTCCGCCACCGTTTGCAAGACGGGGAGGATTGATCTTACTTAGCTGGTTTAAGTCGGCAGCAATCAGGTCAACGGTTTCATAATAGCCGTTTTCATGATAGAGGGCCGAGCCTTCCATCACTCCTGCAACCGTCCGGATGCCAGGCAATTCTGGAATGATGCCGATGTCTATCCCCCCATTTACTGCGGTTACAGAAACCGTTGCACTGCCGGCTGCCCCCCGCGCCAATTTCCGCTGTGCACTTTCATATGACGCGCCTATGGAAAATGATACAAACAACAGGGTAGTGGAAAGCAAAATGGATAACAGCATCACAAGGGTCCGCGTTTTTCTTTCTCTAACATTCATAAGAATGTATTTATAAATGACTTTCATGTGAACACCTACTTTCTAATGGACGGCCTTTTTGCACCCTCCCATCATCCTGCCCTCCCCTTCAATCAAAAAGGTTGGCAGCTATCACTAACATCATGATAGTCTGCCAACCTTAATCTGATTTTCAGGCAACCTTAATTAACCTTAATCAGTCAAAAAGACGATTTGGAATTTTGTCCCGGTATCGGGGATGCTGGCAACGGATATCATGCCGCCGTGCAGCCCGATAATATCCCTGGCGATTGCCAATCCCAAACCGCTCCCCTCTGGTTTTTGTCCGGTATTGGTTCCACGGTAATATCGGTCAAAAAGGTGCCCGGTCATCTCCTCTCCCATCCCCTTTCCATTATCAGATACATCAATTTTTAATTCAGTATCAGAGGCTGATACACATAAGGCGATTTCAGTAGTTTCATCGCCATGCACAAAGGCATTGATGATTAAATTGCGAAAGGCTCTTGTAAAAAGTTTCTGGTCAAATGAAAAGATTATGGAATCTGCCGTGCCTTCAAAATGTATGGTGCGTTTTTCATATTTCGGGGTATTCAGAATGTCAATCGCCAGTTCTTTCAGAAAACGGACAATATCCTGCTTTTCCCTGTTTAGGGGGAGCATTCCATTTTCCAACTGATAGGTCAGCTTTAAATCATCAATCAGCGTTTCTATGTAAGAAACGTTTTTTAGTATGATTCCAGCATATCGTCTGTACTGTTCTTCACTTTGGCCGCCAGTGTCCCCGAGTATTTCCGCATAACCCTTAATGGGGGAAAGCGGCGTTTTCAAATCATGGGTAATGTTGGAAATCCATTCCTCGCGCATTTTTTCTGTTTGGACCTGCAATCGGTCACCGGCCCTGATTTCCTCGTTTAATGTGTTCAGGCTATGATACAAATCACGGAACACGCCTGAATCTTTAACAGGGAGATAGCAGCGCCCTGAAATTTCCTGGACGGCAGTGGTCAGCCGTTTCATCGCCCTTGTTGTAAAAAGCCCATAGAGAACGCCTGAAATCAGAACAAGCAGGAAAAGAGCTGACAAAATCGGTAAGATTATCATCCTGCCGCCTGTAAACCGCTCTCCGTTCAGATACATCGTAACCTTTGAGATATTAACAGGAAAATATAAAATATAAGTGTACCCGCTTTCAGCATTGGAAACCGTACCCATACAAGCAGTTAATCCACTGTCTTTTATCCGGCCGGTCTGACAGAGCTGTAACAAATCCATACTGGAATAGGCCGTATCTGCCTGTTCCGGTTTCTGATAGCTGAATACTTCACGGCCAGAAACATCTAAA
The DNA here is from genome assembly GCF_022440595.1 of Enterocloster sp. OA13. Classification (NCBI taxonomy): domain Bacteria; kingdom Bacillati; phylum Bacillota; class Clostridia; order Lachnospirales; family Lachnospiraceae; genus Enterocloster; species Enterocloster sp. OA13. The sequence goes on from NZ_JAKNTF010000001.1 coordinate 2,135,962, forward strand.
AGCTGAAGGCCGATTCCATTGTCCTGCAGGGCAGTAATCCCGGATTGCTTAATCCGGGGGACCATATCAATAAAAATAATCTGCTCCTTAAATTCGTCTGTAAATAGCTGGGGCCAGTCGCTTCTTGCCATCTGGCCATCTGCCTTTTGAATGGTAATCGTTAAAAAGAAAAGGCTTCCCGCTAACAGGAAAGTGCCAAGCAGCGATAAAAAGAAAATCATGTATATGTGGAATACTGTACGATAGCCAGACCGTTTCATTTAATCAATCCTTTTTTTGAGCTTATAACCCAACCCCTTCACGGTGATAAGCTGCTGCGGCTGAGAAGGGATATCCTCAATCTTTTCCCGTAAATGCCGTATATGCACCATAATCGTGTTGTCACAAATAGAACTGTATTCTCCCCACACCTGCTCGTAGAGCCGTTCCTTGCTGATGATTTTATCTGCATTTTCCATGAGGTAGGTAAGCAGGAGATATTCACGGCCTGTTAAGCCAATCTCCTGCCCACCTTTATAGGCCCTGCAGCTTTCTTTATCAATCCTAAGGGGACCGACAGTTAAACTGGTTCCTTCCTGCAATGGGGAAGCAGTCTGATACTGCTGGCGGCGAAGCTGGGCCTTAATGCGGAATACCACTTCGCGCGGACTGAACGGCTTCGTAACGTAATCATCCCCACCCCAGGAAAGGCCGAGGATTTTATCGACATCGTCATTTTTTGAGGATAGGAACAAAATGGAGCAATAAGAAAATTGCCGGATCTGTCTGCAGACTTCCAATCCGTCAATATCAGGAAGCATGATATCCAGCACAATTACATCGGGCTGGAAGTCCCGGCAGATTTTCAACGCGTCCGTCCCGTTATAGGCTTTCTGGATAACACGAAAACCTTCTTTTCTCAGCACTTCTTCTACTAAATCAACAATGTCCTTTTCATCGTCAACCAGCAAAATTTTATTTTCCATTGTTCACCATCCGCCCTCTTTCTTCTGCTGCCCACAGCCTCTTCTGCCTGCGTCCCTTGATATCATGTATTCCATACAGCCACTTCCATGGATACATTATAATTCTGCTGTATGAATAATACAAGTAAAGATAATGGATATTCATTTTTCCATCCAGTCTATTTATAAGTATAAAATAAATTCACTCCCCTGTCCCGCCTGGCTGTTTACCCGGATGCGCCCTCCGTGTTTCTCCACGATATCTTTCACAAGGGCCAGACCCAGTCCCGCCCCTCCCACAGACCGTGACCGTGACTGGTCAACCCGGTAGAATGGTTCAAAGATACGCTCACACTCTTCTTCGGGGATTCCTATGCCTGTATCTGATATCTTTATGATTATGTTCTCCTCCTGTCTGCTGGCTGAAATGGATATGGAGCCATTTTCACGGTTGTATTTTGCTGCATTTTCAATCAGGTTACTCATTGCCCTGTAAAGCATGACGCGGTTTCCAATCAGTTTTATTCCCGACAGGCCGCTGAGGGACACACTCAGGTGCTTTGCATCCAGCTGAGGGGACAGCTCCTCCAGGATTTCCGCAAACATTTCTTCCGGCAGCACTTCCTCACACATTTCACTCTTTTTTTCTGCTGTCAGCTGGAACAGGCTGTCCACCAGACGGATCATCCGCTCGGTGTTGGTCCTGACAATGGACAGCACTCTTTTAATCTGGTCAGCCGAAGCCTTTTCCTCCATGTCCAGTACATCCAGATTCACCAGTATGGTTGCAAGCGGGGTCTTGAGTTCATGGGCGGCGCTGGCTGAAAAACGCTGCTGGCGTCCAAAGGAAGCGCTGACTTTGTCCATCATATGATTAAAGGAGCTGGCTAGCTGTCCAATCTCATCCTGCCTGTCCTGATGCTCAACCCTGCGGGACAGGTTATTGCCTCCTATCTCTTCAATGGTGCCGGTCAGTTCCCCCAGCGGCTTCAGCGCCTTCCCCGCCATGAGCCAGGTTGCTCCGGTTCCCAGGAAAAGCATGAGGATCAGCCCTGCAACTCCCCATATATTAAACTGGTTGCCGGCCTGTTTTATGGTAAATGTAATTTCACCTGCATCTGATTTATCCAGCTCCGTCCTGGATAATACAATATCGTACTCAGCTGACTGGGCAACAAAGCGCTGCTGCAGGTTGCGGACAAAAATACGGTCAGCGCCAACCAGGAACATCCCGGTCAGCATGACCGCAACACATGCCATCACCATTGCTGACAGAAGAGTCAGGCGTGCACGAAGTGATATTTTTTTTAACATTTCTTCTCCTCCCCGCCAATGAGATAACCGGCGCCCCTGATATTCCTTATGATTTCATCCTTGGTAACAGCAAGAAGCTTACGGCGGATGACACTGATATAAACCTTGACCTGATTGGAAAACGGGTCTGCCTCACTGTCCCACACATGTTCCATCAGTTCCTCGGCGCTCACCGGTCTGCCCATATGCATCATCAGATATTCGAGTATGGCAAATTCACGCATGGTCAGCTCCAGCGGGATTCCGTTGCAGCTTGCAGTCCTTGCATTTGTATCCAGGCAAAGGCCGCCCCACATCAGGGCGGCATCTGCCTGGGTGAAAGAACGCCGGAGCAGCATACGGATACGCGCCTCCAGTTCCTGGAAATGAAACGGCTTGGTAAGATAATCGCTTGCCCCGCCGTCCAGCCCGGCTATCTTATCCGTAAGTTCCGAGCGGGCGGAAAGTATCAGTACCTTTGTGGGATTTTCCTGGGACTGTATGTGCCTGAGGACTTCCATACCATCCATGCCTGGGAGGTTCAAATCGAGTACCACCAGGTCGTAGTGGTTGATATAACATAGCTGGGCGGCTTCTGCACCGTCACCCGAGGAGTCCACGGCATATCCGAGTTTCCTCAGCCCGTAGCACAACGCCTCCCGCATATCTTCCTCATCCTCAATAATTAAAAGCCTCATAGCACACCATATCCTTCCATTAGCTTATATGATTTTGGAATCAATACATCCCGCAATCCGGTTAATTGACGGAAACTCCCTTAGACTTAGTAACATAGACCCTGCTGCCATCTGCCATCTCGATATAGCGGTTGCCGTTTTCATCGGTTTTCTGAGGCGTCAGCTTCTCCCTCACAGCCTTACCGTCTGCCTGTACAATGGAAACCGTGACACCATCTTCCGTATCAAAAAACTGGACTCCGTTTTCACTGCCTTTTAAGTCAGGTATGGTCCTGTCTGTCCTGCTGCCAGCGGCATCTCTTACTGTGACGGTATAACAATCCTCCTGTTTCGTTTCCGCTGCAAATGCAGGAATCCCAAGGGTTGCGGCTGCAATGGCTGCAATAGCCAGGCTGGTCATCATTCTGTGTTTCATCATAATCTGTTACCTCCGGTTATATTGTATTTTTATTAGTACTGAGATGTGATCACGCATTCATTATATACAATATAAGGTTAAAACACGGTTAGAAATCCCTGCCCGGCTAAAAATCCTATCTTGCAGGAAAAGTGACGGTAAAAACAGTTCCTTTCCCCAACGTGCTTTCTACCCGGACGGAACCACCCATGGCCTCGGCCGTTGTCTTCACGATATACAGGCCCAGGCCGCTGGAACCGTCCTTTTCCCCGCGCTCCGGCGATACTTTATAGAACCGTTCAAAAATATGGGGCAGATGGGCGGCGGCAATCCCTTCACCGGTGTCTGACACACGGAGGGCGGCCCTGTTGTCCACGTCCCTGGATATGCACAATGAAATACTGCCTCCTTCCGGAGTATGGCGCAGCGCATTGTAAACTAAATTATCCAGAACGCTCCAGATTTTATTTTTGTCGAGTTGAAGCTCCAGCATACCCTCTGCCCGGGCCAGGAAGGTAATCCCCTTATCCCGCACAAGGTCGCCGTACTTCCTGTCCGCCTCCACCATGAGCTTACCGGCAGATACCCACTCCGGATGATAGACAGCGGTCCCTCCCTCCATGCGGGTAACCTCAAACAGGTTGTGGATGAGCCGCTGAAGGTCCAGGTTCTTGTGATAGGCTATCCCAAGGTATTCTGTCCTCTCCTGTTCACTGGAGGCAATCATCTCATCCCCCAGCAGTTCCAGATAGTTATTAAGCACGGTCAGGGGCGTCTTAAGGTCATGGGAAATGTTGCTTATCATTTCCTGAAGGGCTGCCTGGGAGGCTTCCAGCTGTTCATTGGCATGGTTGAGCTGGGCCGTGCGCTGCTTAACCAGCTCCTCCAGGTTGGCATTGAGCCGCTCTGCCTCCTCATGGGCCTGGGCGTAGCTGCGCGACAGCATGACGCACTGGCTGAGGATCAGGAACATGTTAGGCACGATTCCAGGGACAAACATATCCCCTTCAAATACTGTTTTTGTCAACGGCCCATAAAACAGATAGGTTACCATACTGCATAAGTACAGGAGACGGTAGGGATCCCTGCCGATATTTCCGGTCCGGACAGCCAGGAAGATGGAGATGACATAGGGAATCATGACTATGAACATGCCGTTCACTGCTGCTGCATAGGGCAGCACACAGATTCCCGCCATGGGCAGGATAAAACAGACCAGGTAAAGGACACGCAGGAAACGCCCCAGCCTTATGGAGAATGCCTGCACCATAAAAAGACAGATGCACAGGCTGTGCAGGGTAAACAGCAATAAAAACACCCGGCTGAGCACAAAGCCAATCCCACCCGGAAGAAAATACTGGACCAGGGCATTGCTCTCCATTCCCAGACGCAGCACCGTGGTCAGGCAGATCAGGCTGAAGGTCAGGTACAGACGTTCCCGCCTGCGGAAAAAATAGAGGAACAGGTGGTATACCCCAATCAGCAGGATCCCGCCTAGGGCAGCTGCCACCACGGTGCGCTGCCAGAACACATGGTGGATGAGGACCGTATCCCGGCCCATCAGGATTGGATAGAAAATGCCGCTGCCGTTCATACGGTAATTGGCTGCCTGGATGACCAGCTCCAGGGTGCCGTTGGGGGAAGCTGCCGCCAAAAGTTCATTGCGTACCCCGGTAACCGTATCAGCGTCCGATCCACCTACCGTTCCGGCGCCGTAGAATTCTTCTCCGTTAATCCAGATAAGGGAAGATGACATGATTTCGGGGATATGGAGAAGATATACCTGCCCGGGAGGCGTCAGGATTTTGAGCCGGTAGGTTGCATAGCTAAGTTTGGGATACCCCATCCTGGTCCAGGGACCGGGCAGGTCAATGTACTCCCCGCCTTTAGCAGTTCCCTGCCGGAAGTCCTCTGGGGTGTAGAGCTGGCCGTGATAGAATTCCCACTGCCCGGACAGTGCATATACCTGGGAAGTAAAATCCGTCCCGCGGACGTCAAGGACACCTTCCACTGCCTCCGGCCCTTTTAAGACAAAGGGCTTGGAGGCAGTAAAAAACAGCGCCAGACACAGGGAGAAAATAAGCAGGAATATAGCAAGGAACCGTTTCATAGTCTTATCCCCGTTTCTGATTTTGGTAAGAACCTGTATCCTTCCCCGCGCACGGTTTCAATCCGGCCGATGACGGATTCTGATTCTTCCAGCTTGTGCCTGAGGCGGGTGATATGGACTGCCACGGTATTGGCCGGGTCAGGCTTCCCGGTACGCCATATCTCATGGTAAAGTTCCGCCGCCGAGAGGATCCGGCCGGAATTGCCAAGAAGGAACAGGAAAAGCTCAAATTCCTTCTGCGCCAGGGGGATGATCCGGTTGTCAATCCGCAGAAGCTGGTTCTGGTGGTCAATGACAAACCCTTTCATGGAACTTCGGCGCACCTGCGCATACACACGCGCCGCCAGTTCCTTCAGGCTGTATGGTTTGGTGATATAGTCATCCCCTCCGGCCATCAGCCCCTTTATCTTGTCCGCCTCATCGTCCATACAGCTAAGAAACAGGATTGGGGCGCTGGTAAGGGAACGGACAGCTTCACAGAGTTCAAATCCGTTCATGTCCGGAAGCAGTACATCCAGCAGGATACAGTCATAACCCTGCCTTCCCAACAGTTCCAGTGCATCGGCGGCACAGACCGCAGTATCCACCTGATACCCCCGTGCCTCCAGGTATTTGCGGTTTGTCCGCAGTATATCCGGTTCGTCATCGACTGCCAGCAGCCGGTAGGAATGCTCCATATATAATCCTCCAATTTAAAAAGTGAATGGGCCTGTTGATATTGAATGAATTAACGGTTCATATGAGTCTGTTGATATTGAATGAATCACACGGTTCATGTTTCATGAATTATATTCGAACGCAGGCGGTTTGTCAATCATAGAAGATCCTGCTTTTTCGGTGCGGTCTGCTGCAATGGATAAAAACTGAAGAAAAGTTTGATATCCTTGCGGTCCGAAATGGATTCCTGGAATTTCTTCTGAATCCGCCTGATGATCTGTTCCATGTTCTCACAGGCCGCCCCCGGCGTCATGATAAGGAACTGGCAGCTGCTGTACCTGGTATAGAGGTCGCCGAAACGCAGGGATGAACAGATGCTGTCCTTCAGCCTGCCTGTCAGGAATTCACGATCCTCCAGTGCGACGAAGGAACCGAACTGGTCTGTGACAGAGATGAGGATAATCTGTACATTAAGACCTGTCCTGCCCAGGTTCCTTTCTAAAAAACGGAAAATGGCTAGGAATGTCCGGTAGTCCTGGCTGCCTGCTTCATGGGCAAACTCAGGCTCCTTTAGCTGCCTGCATATGTATCTCATATCATGTGGCGCTGCCGGCAGTTCGTTCCTTGCTGCCGAATCCGGGTGGCAGTCCTCCATGGAGGACTCATAGAGATACAGGGCCTTTTTCCGTTGCTGTTTGCCAATCCTCAGGGCCAGGTCAGCCCGCCTGTACAGTGTCCGGAACGTGTCGTTTTTGCGGACCAGGTCAGCGCCTATGGTCAGTTTCAGGCTGTTTCCGATTCCCATATCCTTACCGGCCTGGACCGCCCTTGAATGAAGCCGTTCCACCTTGGAATCCACCAGTTCATTCCTGTATTCACCTGGTATGAAGATGGCAAATTCATCCCCGCCCATGCGTCCGATGATATCCTTTTTGAAAAAAAGAAATCCCATGATACGGGCCAGCTCCTGAAGGACCAGGTCCCCGGTCAGATGTCCGTAAACGTCATTAATATCCTTGAAATGGTCAACATCAAGCATAAGGAAGATGCCGCCCTTTTTATTTTTGAGTAAGTCTCCCACCTCCTCTTCCATTGCTCCGCGGTTCAAAAGCCCTGTCAGTGAATCATGTCTGGCAAGTATCCTCAGCCGGTCATTTTCCACCTGCAGTTCATCCATTTTTTTCATTTTCTCACCCCTGATATGTAGTAGTTGCCGTAAGACAGTGCCGGGCTGGATGAACAGATTTGTTCATCTTCCCATAAACGACGAAATGCGAACACGTTTTTCACGTATCCGCATTTCAAATCTCTTATTGATAGCTTTATTATAACAGAATATATGGCATGATTCAACCGTGAAATTTCCACTCGGCTGCCAACTTATAGAAATTTCCACTCAGCCGCCAATCCATAAAACCTGCAACCGGCAGCCAGGCATCCCGTCCCTTACTGCGGTGCAACCGGCAGCCAGGCGTCCAACACCGCCTTATCCTTCCTGACTACCAGGCCGCTGCCGCCTGCATGCTTCACATCCTCCACCATACTCACAAGAAGAAGTGGCGCGGGCTGTCCCGGGTCCGCTGTATAGACGGCAAACCATCCCAGCTCCGTTCCGCTGGTATCGGTCTTGGATGCCTTGATTTCCGCTGTCCCTGTCTTGCCTGCCAGCGTAAGGTCCTCCCTGTACGCGGCCCGTCCCGTGCCTTCTGGTGAAGACACCACCTGCTTCATGGCATTTTCAATCCTGTCTGTGATTTCAGGTGTAAATACACCAGGAAGCCACACCTCCGGTTCCATGTCTTTGTCATGGACCAGCCGGGGTTTCATCACATTTCCCTTATTGGGGAACATGGTATAGAGGGAGGCCAGATGGATTGGATTGACCAGTACCTGGCCCTGCCCGTAACCGCTGTCCGCCAGCTGGATTTCCGTCTCAATGCGCTCCGTATTGGAATACTGGGATTGGGCCACGGCGATTTCAAAGGGAAGGTCCTGGTTAAAGCCCAGGCGGTCAAGTCCGGAGGCAAAGGCATCATATCCGGTTTCCAGTGCGGCCTTTGCAAAGTAAATGTTGTCGGACAGCACCATGGCGTGTTCCAGTGTGGCCGGGTTGGTGTTGTGGAGGGTGGTGACATGATAATTCCCCCAGCTTTCGTCCTTTTGCCAGCTCAGCCCCTCTTCCCCATAATCACGGTCCGGGTCCAGGGTTCCTGCATCCAGGCCGATGGCGCCCGTTATGGGCTTAAAGGAGGAACCGGGAGCAAACCTCTGCCTGAAACGGTTCAGCAGCGGATTGCGCCCATCCCCGTTCAGCGCGTCCCACTTTTCCTGGGACATACCCAGTATGAAATCATTGTTGTCATAGGACGGCGTGCTCACAAGGGCCAGTACCTCGCCCGTATAAGGATTCATGGCGACAGAACAGCTTTTATCCTCCTTAAATGCCTGATATATGGCGCTTTGAAGACCGCTGTCTATGGTAAGGGTAATGTTCCTGCCGTCCTGCTTGGGGATGGCTGCCAGCACCCGGTTCATGGAACCGTCTTCCCGGATGATGGCAACCGTGCATCCGTTGGTGCCCCGCAGTTCATTTTCAAACAGGGCCTCCATGCCGCTCCGCCCGATGACACTGTCAGTCAGATATCCTTCCCCGGCATGTTTTTCCAGGTCCTCTGCCGTCACGTTCTGTACATATCCAATCAGATGGGAGGCCTGCTCCCCAAGGGGATAGGAACGGACCGGCGTATCCGTGATCATGATGCCGGGTATTGTCAGAAGCTCATCCTGAAGGGCGCGGTCCTGCAGGTTCTCCTCACTTGGCGCCCCGGACTTAAGATTCAGCTCATCTACCTTTTTAAGCGTCTTTAAGGGTACCAGGGAATCGCCTTTCACCCATTTCGCGCCAAGTTTTTTTTCAATGCCCTCCGTGGAAATTCCCAGGAGGGATGAAAGGTGCTCCATGTCTTGGCCAGGCTCGGCGCTCATCTTTCCAGGAACAAGGCCAACCAGGGATGCGGCGCCCCTGCCTGCCAGAAGCGTTCCGTTCCTGTCATAGATTTCCCCGCGTTCCGCCTTTTCCGTATACACCCGGACCTTATCTGTTTTGCTGAACTCAGGAAATATGACCCGGTCATTCCAGGACATATGGTAATATCCCTCCTCATCCCTTACAAAGGTCACCTGATTGGGGAATGAGACTGCACCTGCCACTGTATCCAGGCTCATCTGGTAATTCACCACGGCAATATTTTCCTGCGGCTCCTCCACGCTTTTGATGTCAGCCTGGATATGGGAGGCCTCAATGCCTTCATATATGTTCTGATTGCGCGCAACAAAATCCTCCAGGCTTATCTCCCGGCGGCTCTGGTCATCCAGCATACCGTACATTTCCCCATAACTGCCCTGGGACAGGAAGGAGACATACCGGACAAACAGTTCATCCGGCTTTGGGATGGCTGCCTGATTCCTTGCCTGTATATAATAATAAGATGCGCCGCCCATGCCGGCACCTGCCAGTACAATCAGCACAAGGGCCAGTATGAGTCCCTTCCCGCCTCTTCTTCCTCTCCGGCGGGTCCGTCTTTTCATGCTTCCTGTCATTTAATGCCTCCCATGGTTTTTATCGTCATAGAGGAGGTAGCGGACCAATATAAGGCCCAGTCCTCCGACAATCCCTATTAATACATACAGAAGTCCCATTTCTGCCGTGCCTTTTCCGCCGCCCCATCCCTGGCTTATGGAAGGATCCTTAAATTGGCGGGTGATATCATTTCCATCCTTGTCCAGCAACTGGATTTCCTTTGCAGAAAGGCGGATCTGTGCATTATCCTTAAGGCCCAGTTCTTCCCGCACTTCCTTAAGGTCCTTGAGCCATAGGAAATCCGGTTCTTCTATCTGATAAATCTGCTCATAGGACGTTTCCGCCCCAGTACCTTCCTCTGATGTTATATAGGTAATCCGGAACGCGTCCATATCCTGGCAGTCATCGCCTGCCAGCGCCAGCAGTTCCATATCGCCTCCCTTAACCCGCAGCTGTTCCGCATGGATTCCAGCGGTGTATGGAAACGGACTGAGACTTGCATCCACCGGACGGTATCTGCCGTTGATTCCCCGTATCAGATGGACGAGGCCATGAATGTTATCCTGGTCCCCGGCACCGTAGAAAATGAAAAGATGTTTATTTACTTTCCGTGACGCAATCACACGCAGCGGGTCACCGGGCTGGACCGAATGGCGGCTGTTGTTCCCAGCGGTATCTGTTATATAATCAGCAACCGCCTCCTTCTGTCCCTTGGCAGTATCGGCATAATGAAATTCCGAATCATACAGCGCCCATATGATGATAAGGGTGACCACCGCGGTAATTGCGGCAAGAAGACGCCGGAACCTGTTATCCGGTTGTCTGTTAGTGGATTCAGTCATGATACGTTCCCTCCCTGCGGTTGTTTTTCCTGAAATGTACAGGTATAGTATACTATATCCGCGGATGGGAGTTATTAAATATTTATTGTGATTTATCAGCTATTTTTCTGTACTGGTACGGGGAATGTCCGGGGATGTCTGTTGTCCGGCGGGTTTAGCCCAGCATGCGATGGCATACCCGTTCCATACAGGCGCGGGAAATCCCGCATCCTTCCAGAAAACCTTTTATCCCATGGGGGTAGGATGCAATATGATTATAAGCTTTGTCAATATCCTCTGCATCTGACCTGACCAGGTAGTGGTATCCGTTCTGGCTCAGATAGGCAAACTGAGGGTTCCTGGTCAGATTCGTGAATGACTGCATGTAATTTGTCTCGCAGTCCTGTCTGTCAACACCTGCCAGCATCAGCAGCATTAAAGCCAGGACCCCGGTCCTGTCCTTCCCTGCCGTACAGTGAAAGAGGATACAGCCATCCGGGGCCTCATCCATCTGCCGGAACAGCTGTCGGATCACATCCTTGCGTTCCAGCAGGGAGAGATAAAGGCTGCCTAAATCCTGCAGGCTGTCTAATGCCCCTGCCTGCCCTTCCGGCGAAATGTCCGCCTCCATGAACGGGATATGGCAGTACAGGATGCTATCCAGCAGTTCCTGGCTGTCAGGCCGTTTTTTAGTCTCCCCTGGGCTTCGCAGGTCAATTACCGTTGAAAGGCCGTAAGCCAGCAGCATTTCCCTGTCCTCTGCAGTCAGGCCGGACAGCTGGTCCGACCTTAAAAACGCGTGCCACGCAGTCTGATGCCCGTCCATTGCAGGCAGTCCTCCTAATTCCCGTACATTCTGTGCCCCTTTTAATGGGAGCCTGATCCAATTCCGTTTCATATTCCTCTCTTATCCTCCATGTAATCCGTAACAATGATATCATCTAACATGCAAACGCTGTCCTTCCATTCCTGTCATATCACGCTGCTGCCAGCAGTCCTTACCTTGCGAACCTTCCCCTTGATGGTCTTTGTCTGAAGCTGCTCCAGCACCATGGGGCCTTTCCTGTTGAGTATCTCCACATAAGTAAGGCTTTCCCTGATATCGATGATCCCGATATCCTCTGCCTCCACCCCGTCAATGCTGCATATGGTTCCAACGATATCCCCTGTCCGCATCTTGGATTTCCTGCCGCCCCCAATGGACAGGCGCAGGATGGAATGGTTCAGGGCTGCGTCCTTACCTGCTTTGGGCGCTGCTTTTTTCCGTTGGAGTGCCCAGAATTCCTTTTCCTCTGCCTGGTCCGGTTCGGGGAGGGGGTTGACCGGCAGGGTGGTTTCCATATACTCTTCTACTTTTTTAAGCATCCTCAGTTCATCCTCAGTCACAAGGCTGACTGCCCGTCCGGACTGCCCGTTCCTGCCGGTGCGGCCAATCCGGTGCACATAGGTCTCGCGCCCTGTCGGGAAATCATAGTTCACCACCAGGGAAATGCCTTCAAAGTCAACGCCCCTGGCAGCCACATCCGTGGCAATCAGGTAGCGGAACCCGCCACGGCGGAACGCGTCCATATGCTTAAGCCTCTCCGCCTGCTCCATTTCCCCGTGGATCATACCGCAGAAAATACGGTCCCTGCGCAGCTTCTGGAACAGCACATTGACCATTTCCCTGGTTCCGCAGAATATCATGCAGCTGTCCGGGTTTTCCTTTATGAGTATGTTCTTAAACGCGTTGTATTTATTTTCCTGCAAAACCTGATACACGGACTGTTGGGTTGCAGGCGGCGCCTTAACCTCATCTTCCATGGAAATGAACACTGCTTCTGACACAGCCTCACCCATCAGTTCCCGCACCTGTCTGTCCAGGGTGGCTGAAAACAGGAAGGTGCTCCTGTCTTTTGGAAGCAGGGAGAGGATTTGCCGCACCTCATCCAGAAATCCCATGTCCAGCATCAGGTCCGCCTCGTCAATCACCAGGAAACGGACCTTTGAAAGGCAAAGGCTGCCCCTGCGCAGATGGTCCATGACCCGCCCCGGGGTACCTGTCACGATATGGGATTTCTGTCTCAGGGTCTGAATCTGCTTATCAATAGGGAATCCTCCGAACACAGCCGGGACCTTCAGCCGCTTCTTCCTTCCCACGAGGAAGATCTCGCGGCTTACCTGTACGGCCAGCTCCCTGGTCGGTTCCAGTACAAGGGCCTGGGGAAGGTTTTCTTCCCAGACGGCCTGCTCACAGATAGGGACTGCAAAGGCCAGTGTCTTGCCTGTCCCGGTCTGGGAACGGGCGGCGATATCCTGTCCGTTAAGAGCCTTGGGGATTACGGCCTCCTGGATGGGCGTGGGCGTCATGTAGCCCAGAAGTGTCAGCGCGTCAAGGATTGGCTGTGATAAATTATATGCTTCAAAGTTATTTGTCATATGGTCTGTTTGTCCTCTTTCTATAGTCCTCTGTTGTCCACTATCAACATGTTTAATTTCTGCCATTTCTGCAATTCCTTCCTGGTGATGAGGAGCTGCTGCTTAAAGCTTTCCGTGTGCTCCTGGGGTGTCAGGGTCACAAGGCATTTGAATGCACAGGGCATTAAGTCGGCGCTGGATATCCCGCACAGCAGCCCATCCGTGGAATCCCGGATTTCCAGGGGATTGAAGATATAGAGCAGATCCTCCTCCAGGGCGTTGCACTGGTTCACAAAGGAAAAGCGTATGAGCATATCACTGTAGACCACCTTTCCAGTATAATATATCTCACTGCTTCTTCCCGTGGGCGTCACGGCGCTGATGGACAGGGTTGCCTCAAAGTTTCCCGGCGAGTTTTCCCTTTCATAAATATCGATGATTCCGTCCTTCAGCCGTTTGTAACGGCCGTCATAAAAATAAAAATACAGCCGTTTGGCCTGGTAAAAGGGACTTTTGGCAGAATGGTTCAGGAGCTGCTTCGGGGTCTTTGGAACCGGCGGGCTAAAATCCATCAGCTGTCCCGGACTGACCATCAGCACATCCGCTATCTCAGACAGGGTCTCCACGTCCAGCGTAATCTCGCCATTTTCATATTTGCTCACACTGGCCCTGCTTTTGTGAATCAGGTCCGCCAGCTGCTGCAGGGTCAGTTCCCTGGCCTTCCTGTACATGCGGATGCGCCCGCCAATGTGTTCATTGATTTTGCTCATGATTCCTCCTGACCTATCCGGAAAGTTTCTTTAAAATATATTCTTGTCCGCATCTGATGCGTCCAGTTCCCTATCATACACTATCTTCCCGGATAATTCTACTCTTAATAAACTTTTATGCGAAAAAGTTTATTTTAATGAAACACGGACACATTTGATTTATAAAGCAAATCTGATAAACTATTTGAGGTTTTCCTTTTAGATAAGGAATCATAAAAACATAAGAATAAACGGGGGATTTTATGGATACCAAAAAGAAAAGCAGCTTCAGCGGCTCCATCGGATTTGTTTTATCCGCGGCCGGAAGTGCGGTTGGTGTGGGAAATATATGGCGCTTTCCCTATCTTGCAGCCAAGGACGGGGGCGGCCTGTTCTTAATCATCTATCTGGTCCTGGTGCTTACCTTTGGGTTTACGCTTCTGACCACGGACGTTGCCATTGGAAGGAAGACAAAGCAGAATGCGCTCAAGGCATTTGGGGCCATCAACAAAAAATGGAATTTCCTGGGATATCTCACATTCCTGGTTCCTGCCCTGATCATGACCTACTATTCCGTAATCGGGGGCTGGGTCACGAAATACATTGTCACTTACATGACTGCCAGGGGCGCGGAGGCGGCCCAGGACGGATACTTTACATCCTTCATCACCTCCAAGGCCTCTCCCGTCTTTTTCATGCTGGTATTCCTGGCTGCAACCGCCTTTATCGTGTACCGGGGCGTGGAAAAAGGGATTGAGCAGTTTTCCAGGATCATCATGCCCGGATTGATTTTCATGATTGTGGGTATTGCGCTTTTCTCACTTACCCTCAGGTACACGGATGGGAACGGGGTCACACGTACGGGACTTCAGGGACTGGGGGTATATATCATTCCCAGCCTGGATGGAATCACCTTAAAGCGCTTCCTGGAAATCCTTCTGGACGCCATGAGCCAGCTGTTCTTTTCCTTAAGTGTTTCCATGGGCATCATGATCACATACGGTTCCTATGTGAAAAAAGAGGTAAACCTGAACCGCTCCTTAAGCCAGATTGAATTTTTTGACACGGGTGTTGCGTTCCTGGCCGGGCTTATGATCATTCCTGCCGTGTTCGTGTTCTCAGGAACCGAAGGCATGGCTTCCGGCCCAAGCCTGATGTTTGTGTCCCTGCCAAAGGTATTTAACGCCATGGGCCGGGCCGGCGCACTGATTGGCCTTGTCTTCTTCATCATGGTGGCATTTGCGGCCCTGACCTCCTGTATCTCCATCATGGAGACGCTGGTTGCCAACTGCATGGAGCTGTTCCACAGGTCCCGCCGCCAGATGAGCCTGATTATTGCCGTTCTGTTCGCTGCCGCTGCCGCAGTCATCTGCATGGGATACAATATTTTTTACTTTGAAATGCCCCTGCCAAACGGACAGACCGCCCAGCTGCTGGATTTGATGGATTATATCAGCAACAGCTTCCTGATGCCGTTCATCTCATTGCTGACCTGTATCTTTGTGGGATGGATCATCAAACCGTCCTGGATTGACGAAGAGATGGAAGTAAATGGAAATGTATTCAGACGTAAGAAGATGTACGCATTTATGATACGCTATGTGACGCCTGTCATGATGGCGGTCCTGTTTTTACAGTCAGCAGGTATCTTTACCATGCTCCGCGGTTTATTTACATGATAAGGCGCAGCAGATATCCCGGACAGGGCAGTTAAAAGTTGATATGTATTAAAATCATTGAGAAAATCCAGGATTCCTGTGCCAAGGCAGGATTCCTGGATTTTCTTTCGTGTCATCGGTTCAGGGCCATGTGCGGCCATGGATATTTACATGAAAAATGAGATGACCGGGAACGCAATGGCTGCGATGATACAGGCAATGGCCTGACCATACTTTTCTTTATGGCAGCATATCTTAGCGCCAATCAGTGGTACTAATGAGAATAAAAGACTATTCACCCAATGATACTTTTCCGGATCAATAAGCCTTATGGTCATTGCGTGGTTTGCAAGCCCGTATACAATCAGGATTATGGCACACGCAGGTAGGAGCAGCGGATCAATCATTCTTTTCATGACTACATCCCCTTTCACGGCAGGAGTTGTGCAGGCATAAGCCTGTCAGTTATCGTGGTTTCACTGAATCTTCCCCATGTTGGGAAAATACCGGAACAGGACCTTGGCCTTTATCTCATCCTTTGTCACATAGGGGTCCTCCCACCCACGTGCGTCAATGGAATGATTCCTGTTATCGCCAAGCATCAGGTAACAGTCCTCAGGCACTTCAAAGTGGTAGTCCTTTGAATCCATGGCCTCCGGCAGATAGGACTCCTGAAGCGGTATGTCTGAGCCGTTGATATAGACCTTGTCTTCCCGGATATCAACTGTCTCGCCAGGCAGGCCGATGACCCGCTTTACCAGCCGTGTCTTATCCTTTCCCGGCTCTGCCTTGTGGGTAAAGATGACAATGTCCCCCCGCTCAGGTGTGTTCCCGAAATGGTAGGAAAGCCTGGAACCAAGGATCCGGTCGCCTGTCATGATGGTATTTTCCATGGAAGCCGAGGGAACCCGGCTGTTTGCCACCACAAAGGTATTCAGGCAGAATGCGATTACTGCCGCCACGATGATGATCTGAAGCCATTCCAGGATTTCCTTCTTCATGCCCTTTGGCTCCTG
The DNA here is from genome assembly GCF_022440595.1 of Enterocloster sp. OA13. NCBI lineage: Bacteria > Bacillati > Bacillota > Clostridia > Lachnospirales > Lachnospiraceae > Enterocloster > Enterocloster sp. OA13. The sequence goes on from NZ_JAKNTF010000001.1 coordinate 2,152,282, forward strand.
TTTGTCTGTATCTGTCTGTTTTTTCATGGTAATCCTCACATTATTTTTTAATCTTTGATACGGTGTGACTATCCCTGCCTATGCTGCCGCCTGCCCCTCCTGACATCCATGACGATACAACCGGCCAGGGCGGCTGCCGAAACAACCGTCACAACCAATATGGCCCTGCCGTCAGGATTGGCCAGCCACCGTTCCCCGGCAAGCCGGTACCTGATATGGCAGCAGGCAAGGCCGTTAATGAAACACAGAAATGCAATCAATCCCCACAGACGCCATTTATTTGCCCTCATAAGCCTCTCCTTTCGTGTGAATCCTGTGTTTTATGAAACAGAATGGATAACTACTTTTATTCTAAGTTAGAAAGGAAAATATGGATAGTATATATTCTATTAAGATTTTATGACAAATCACACAGGATCATTTTTTCCTGATGAATTGCATGCCTTCGTAAATCCTCACCGGATTCCCGCGTTCCAGGCGGGTGTGTTCCAGCCATGCCAGTTCCTTTTCCTTCTGTCTGTTCTCCAGTTCCATATCTGCAAGGATATCGCACAGGCGGTTCATGGCCAGCTTTTTATTCATGTGCTGGCTGCGGGCCTCGGTGGACACAACCGATATCCCGGTGGGGACATGGATGATGCGCACCCCTGTCTCCACCTTATTCACATGCTGACCGCCCTTGCCTCCGCTGCAAAAGGTTTCAAAACGCAGCTTCATATCCTCCCTGGCATCAGGCAGCTGTTCCAGGATACTCACGTCAATGAACCAGTTCTTCCGCCTGTGCTCCGGGCGGAACGGGCTTTTGCATATCCAGAGCACGCTGCCCTCCAGTTCCCGCATATCTTCTTCTGTCTCAAACATGATGGAGGAATACCCTCTGCCTGTTTTTCCGTGGACACTCTGGACCAGGCGCATATCCCTCCTCTCCTTTTGGAGCTGTCTGTAAAATAATCCCACTGCCAGTTCGCATTCCGCCGGGCCCTGCCCGGAGCTGATCTGTACCCTCATATCCTCACCTACCCTTTAAATGTGATGAGCGGGCGCAGGGTTGCGACCACATCAACCAGTCCATATTCCAGCAGTGACTCCATAACCTGTTCCACGTTCTTGTATGCCTCGGGCGCTTCTGCGAACAGCAGGTTGGTGTCGTGGCACACCACCTGGCTTTTATACCTGGTGCTGCGTATGGAATTGCGGTCGTATTTGCGGTCAATCCGGCTTTTACAGATGCTGCGCGCCCATTTGCGGCCTGCTCCATGGGAAATGGAATCCAGGGATATGTGTGTATCCCTGCCTGGAACACACACATAAGTCAGGCTTCCCCTGGAACCGGGAATGACCAGGGCATGGTGTCCGGCCGACACGCTTCCTTTCCTGTGCAGCCATCCTTCCCTGGTCTGCTCCACATAATTATGGCAGCTGTCCGTCAGCCGTTGCGTCCGGCTGTCAACATTCAGGTAATCCAGAAGCTTGACAGCGGCAGCCAGCCGGTTGCGCCCGGCCCACAAAAGCGCATTGTCGTGTTCCGCCAGGTAAGCATCCGCCTTGGGGGTACCCTCCTTAAGTCCATCCGGCGAATAAAAACGGGAAAGGATTTCCTGCCCATAGCCCCTGGAGCCGGAATGGATTAAGAGAAAGATCTTTCCGTCCATAAGCCCCAGCTTTTCCGCCCTATCCACATCATACACCTGGTCCAGGCACTGAAATTCAGCAAAGTGGTTGCCTGCACCGATGGTCCCGAAATCCCGGATGGGACACGCCTCCGCATAGGGAATGTCACATGGGATGTCTTCCAGTCCGCGTATGGAATTTAAACGGGTTACCCATTTATCCATCTTAAATTTCTTCTGTTTTACCTCTGTCTTAAAAAGACTCATTCCGCAGCCGATATCATTTCCAATCAAATGGGGATAAAACCTTCCCTGGCTGAGAACCGCCATTCCGACCGGCGTCTTGCCCGGATGCAGGTCCGGCAGCCCCACGGCCCTTATGACCCCGGGCAGCCTGCCCACGCCGCAGAGCTGGTCCTTGGCAGCCTGCTCCACCCAATTCTTCTGATTACTGATCAATATGCAATTTTCCTGATTCAAATCTTAAATCTCCTTCATAAGCTGACAGGTAAAAAAGGGTACAAAAAAACACGACAACAAGCCGTGCGCAAAAAAACATATCATACGCCAGTCCCTGTCTGATTTACACTGTTATCTTGTTTTCACCTGATCCATCTGATTTGCCAACATAACAACCACTCCTTTGCTTATGAAGGACCGCCGTCCCACTTATTCTAGAACTTACTATAATGGGAAAGCCGGAAAATGTCAACCACTAAACAGAAAACTTTTATTTGCGGTTGATGAAATACTTAACCAGCTCAATCACAATTACAACGGTAAGTACGGTAACGGCCGTATTGACCGGATTTTCAAACAGCTTTGTGAATAACTCTCCTGCGCTCATGATCCTGTCTCCATTCGTTTAATAACCCTTATTATAATATAAAAATATGCGTATGGCAAGGCGTAAGGCTGACAGGGATGAAGATTCAAACACAACCTTGGACATGAAGGAAATGAAATCAATATCTTGGACAATATGTACAAAAAGCAGGGGGAAGGTTTGTGTAAATCAGAAAAAATAGTGATAAGAGAAGACATTTTCAAAATTAGCATTGACATTGGACATAAATGAATATATTCTAAAAGTGAACATATTCACTTTTGGCGGGAGTATTTATACATAAAAGACCGCCGGGTTAAGATCTGGTCCGGCGGTCTTCCTCTATCCAATGGTCTATGAGGGATAATATATCGTTTTTAACGGTATCGTCATGGAAGAAGTATCCAACCTTCTTCCTGGTCACTTCGGAATGGGCATACTGGATGGAATCCAGCACACTGGCATGGGATAACAGAATCTCCTTCCCCGTATGCGGGCAGAACTCTCCCAGCAGTCCGGCTATCCGCTCCAGGTAAAGCTGCGATGCCTCCCTTACCCCCTCGTAGTTCTTTCCAACGGTCACCTGGTCCTCCTGGGCTGCTTTGGCAAGCCGGACGGTCTTTTCATCCCGGTCAAAGGCATTGGAGTTGTCAATCAGGTAATCGGCCAGCTCCCGCGGGGTGCGCAGGTTCCCGATTTCCTCTGTGGAATGCCGGATGAATGTTATGGCATGTTCATTCCAGATATCAGCCAGCACATCCCGCTTTGTCTTATAATGATTGTAAAATGAACCAATGGAATAACCGGATTCCTTCACGATGTCATGTACGCTGGTATTCCTGTATCCCCGTTCCTGGAAAAGTTTAAGGGCCGCGGCCTTAATCTCCTGATGGGTCATTTCCGATTTTTCTTTTTGGCGAAGGCTCATATTGATTACCTGCTTTCCCGTGTTTTATCTGTTCCGGGTTTTATTATAGCAGGAATGCTGCTTTTTGTGAAGATAATCCAATCAACCAAACATTCAAGGAGGTATTATTATGGGCAGTTATCCACATATTTTCACACCGGGAAGAATCGGGCATGTTACCGTGCGCAACCGTACGGTCATGCCGTCCATGGGAACCAACATGTCGGACCATGGATTCGTCAACGATGCCATTGTCAACCATTATGTTGAGCGGGCCAAAGGCGGCGTTGGCCTGATTATGGTGGAGGTGACCTGCGTGGACACCCCGCTGGGCCTGAACACGCTGAACATGCTTGTGGCCGATGACGATAAATACATACCGGGGCTTACACGCCTGGCTTCTGCCATCCATGAACACGGCGCAAAATGTTTTCTCCAGCTGAGCCACACCGGACGCGGCGCGCGCAGGAAGAATATCCACGCCCAGCCAGTGGGACCATCTGCCGTGCCGATGCCATTTTCCTTCATGATGGGTTTTGGCAATGAGGAACCAAAGGCCCTCACCACCAGCGAGATCCGGGAGATTGAGGACAGGTATGCAGCGGCTGCAATCCGGGCTAAGAAGGCCGGGTTTGACGGTGTGGAACTCCACGCCTGCGGTTACTATATGGGACAGCAGTTCCTCTCTTCCACTGCCAACATAAGGACGGATGAATACGGCGGCAGCCCGGAGAACCGGAGCCGTTTCTATTCCAATATCATAGGAAAAATCAGACGCGGCTGCGGCAGGGAGTTCGGGCTTGTGGTGAAGCAGGCTGTCATGGAGGCCGGGGAACAGGGCGGGATTACCATGGAGGAAGGAATGTACTACGCCAACCGTTTCCTCACCGCAGGGGCTGACGGGATTGAGGTCATGGGAGGTTCCTGGAAACCGCAGCCGGATCTGGACGATATCCCCAGTACGGCGGATAAACCAGGACGCATGCTGGGACTTTGTTCCATTGTCAAGAAGACCGTGCTCTCCATGCCGGGTGAAAAGGGACAGCCCGTATTCATCGGCGGCGGACGCACATACCTGCCGGAGCTGGCGGAACAGGCCCTGGCTGACGGACAATGCGATTTCATTTTCATGGGACACGGGCTTCTGGCGGAGCCTCATCTGGTGAACTATCTGGAACATGACTGCTATGACCAGGCCAGGCCCTGTATCGGATGCAACCTGTGCGCCGATGACCAGCTCTCCCATGGACGCCACATCCGCTGTTCCTGTAATGCAGTGCTCGGCAATGGGGATAATGACTATTCCATCCGGCCTGCCGTTGTCAAAAAAAATGTCCTGGTTGTAGGAGGCGGCATCGCCGGGATGGAAGCTGCCAGGGTGTCTGCCATGAGGGGACACCAGGTCACCCTGGTGGAAATGAATGACCACCTTGGCGGCCAGCTGGACTACGCGGTGGCGCCTCCCTACAAGGATAACCTGAAACAGTTATACCCTTACTATGAAAAGCAGCTGAAGCTGAACGGCGTACAGGTCCTTCTGAACACCAGGGCGGATGTACCGTGGATCCTGTCCCGGAAACCGGACGCAGTCATCTGGGCCTGCGGAGTCCGTCCGGCCGCACTCCCCATACCCGGTTTTGAAAAACCCATTGTCTCCACTGCCAAGGAGGCGCTTCTCGGAAAGGAAACAGGCAGCCATGTAGTAATCATCGGCGGCGGCGTGGTTGGCTGTGAGACAGCTGAACTTTTGCTTTTGCAGGGCAAAAAAGTGACTGTGGTGGAAATGCTGGACACCCTGGCAGGGAAGATGGCCGCTACTACCCGCTCCATCCTTATGGGGCATTTAAAGGGACATGGCCTGACTGCATATATGGAGTGTACCTGCAGGGAAATCACGGATTCCGGAGTCATTATCGAGGACAAGGAAGGAAAGAAAACGGAAATTGTCTGTGATGACGTGTTAATCAGTATCGGGGATAAACCCAACAATGAACTGTGTGACCAGCTGGCATCCATGGTTCCGGAATTTTACAATATCGGTGACAGCCAAATGCCGGACAGCTTCGCAGCCTCCTCATCCGCCGGGTATTATACGGCGCTGGGGATATAGGGCTAATACGGTGCTGGGAATATACGGCTTACGGTGCTGGGAATTCAGGGCTTATGGCGCTGGGAATATAGGACTATATGGGAACTGCGCGGCGCAGTTCCCACTGACAGATAAGGAGGGTGGAAAATGGACAGGATTAAGGACAAGGTTGCAATCGTAACCGCATGTACAAGAGGAATCGGACGGGCCATTTCGGACCGTTTTGCAGAGGAAGGGGCCATTGTTTATATGGCTGTGCGAAGGGTGGACGCGGGACAGGAAATCGCAGACGCCCATAACGCGCTGGGGCGCAGGGTGCACGTGGTTTATTTTGATGGGGATATCCTTGATACCATCAGGCCCATGGTGGAATCTGTTTATGAGGCAGAGGGACGTATCGACATCCTGGTAAATAATCTGGGCGGCGGGGTCAGGCCCGGGAACAAGGATATCGTGGGAAGCGATATGGAAGCCATACATAAGGCATTTGAATTCAATACCATCGTCACATCCCTGTGTGCCCAGTATGCGGTTCCCCATATGATAGAGGGAGGCGGCGGAAGCATTGTTAACATATCTTCCGAGACAGCCGTGGTCCCCCAGCTGACCAGAAGCTGGTACGGCATTGCCAAGACAGCGGTCAATGCGCTGACCGAACATATTGCCGTCCAGTACGGTCCCCAGAATATCCGGTGCAACGCTGTGATGCCTCCCTTTACAAAAACAGACGCAGTCAAGGTGCTTCCCCCGGAGTTCATGGAACAATACGCCAGGGCGGTCCCTTTAAGGCGTGTGGCAGAGCCTGAGGACATGGCCAATGCCGTGCTGTTCCTGGCCAGCGACGAGGCGTCTTTCATCACCGGACAGTGCCTGCTGGTTAATGGGGGCTATACCCTTCCGGGGGCCGATTATGCGGACTCCATAGCGCCAAGGACAGCTGGATGCTGAGGATGACGGGATACGGATGATTGGGGAAGAGGTACGGTATTGCATGGATTGGATTCAATCGGGCAATACCGTACCTCTTCATATTAGTTCCGGGTCAGCTTGATTTTTTATATACTTTTTCAGGAAAATCAAACTAAAGATAAGAATCAGAAATCCAATGGCGATAGAAGAAACCATAACATGATATGGAATAAAATCGGATTTCATAAAATAATTCAAGATAAGGGAATAGGTATTATTGGCTATATGTATAAGCATACCTAGCCTTAAATCATTTGTAATTGAAATCACATAGCCGATAATCAGACCCATATAAACCGCACTAATGAACTGGACCAAATTCATATGGCTTATACCAAACAATATGGCGGAAAAAATAACGGCATAAATATTTCTGTGATAACGTTTTATACTATTATACAGAATACCACGGAAAAATAATTCTTCTAAAACAGGCAGGATAAGGCACGTATAAATAATAATGACTGGATTTCTCGAACTATCCTGTATGGCATGGAATGTTTCACTTCCAATCTGATTAAACAAGCCTGTCCCAATCTGTGGAATAAGCATGAAAATCAGTTTATGGGACATACATATACCAATGCCGGTTAATAGGCATAAAAGATATGGTCTCCATTCGGATGATATAAAACATTTTTTAAGATTGGAACCAGATAAATATTTTTTAAAAAATATAATGAACACCATGTAGGATATGCCTTGGGTTGTATAGAGCATAATAGACCTAGCTATGTAATCTAATGATGAGAAGATAGAAAAACAGAGTCCATTTATTATAGATGTAATCATTTGAAAAAATATCCATATTAGAAATGCCATGGTTTTCCCTCCTATCGTACATTTCTTTGGTTTTTCCATAAAGATACATTATTTTTTCCATAATGGCTGGTTTTAAAATGTCCTTTCCCAAGCGACCAGAAAACGTGCAATCCGACCAGTGTAAAAAATAAGAAATAGAGTAAGCCCCCTATGGGATATATGTGAGGGGCTTTGTATATAACCTGCCGTTCTCCGTCTGGGGATATTCTTACAAATTGGGATGGATAAGCAGAACGTTCATATGTATACCCATCAATCGTCCGGCTGGGCTTATCTAAATATTGTATTAGCCTGCTTTCGGCATCCGTGTCCACCTTTCCTTTATTCCATACCTTACATACTTCCCCATCCCGCGTTACCTCATATACCATATTGGACCGTATTGAAGATATGAGTATATGATTGCCATGGAATTGGAGATAATAATGTGCTTTGGTATCGATTACAAGCCCAAAAATAAATTCCCCATTCTGGTTATATGCATTCATATACCCATCCCTGAATCCTACAATCATATCCCCGTCATCAGAAACATCAAATACTTTAAGTACGGCGTCAGTCATATGTTCGCTGTCTGACTTTCTTATATCTTCTGTATATTTGCTTATATCTTTTATTTCATTTTCGTCTGATAGAATAAAAGTTTGTGCGATTGATTCAGCAGGTTCCGCAGCATGTGCATATCCGCAGCAAAATAGAATCCATATGATTGTCATGATAGGACTGACTGCCCTGATACGCCGGAAGAAGGTTTTCATTGATTGGGGCCTCCTGACTATTACAAGGCTGGTTGGCTTATGACATTCAGCCTCTGTTCCCATATTTTCCGCATATGTCATCGTATGCGATAGGCGCATTTTTTGACCATGCTTGAAAGATATCATCTGTAGGAACTATCGTTGCTTTTCTTTCGCCTACATGAATGATTTCCAAAATACCATTATTGTTTTTCCACTCCCCGCCAAAATTCCTTATGATCCAGTCTCCGTAGACCGCCGCGATATCTATCAGGGCATCAACCGCATCACAAAACAGATTATCACTCAGGCGGCTGATTTTTAGTTCCAACCCTGCTAATTCCAAACGGGGATTATTCCTTTTACCGGTAGTTAAAAAATCTCGTACCGCCCGTTCTCTATGACGTTCAAGTTGTTTAAAATATTCCATATTTCTGATGGGCGTTTCATCTGTGACAGACTTACATAATTCCTCCAGTTTTCTAATACCATAATTACAGATGATATCTTTAAATCCTACCACAATCCCTTCAAAGTCATCCTGCGTTTTATAGTCATAACCAAAAGTCCAACGGGAATCGTACAAATGCAGCTCTTTCGTAGACAGGTTTTTTGCGCTGACTACTCTTCTGATTGGGTAGTCAACCATGAAACGCATATCAACGTATGTAAATTTATCATAAATATCAATTTTTTGACTTCCCCTCACATACTGCCAACCGTTTCCGTCACCGTCCGCTTCCCAAGTTTCATAACGGAATCCCTGGGGCATCAATATGGGGGTTATTTCATTTTCAATATACGCTGACTTTGTTTTATAATCCACGTATCCTCCTTTCCCCGGCCGTATCCGCCCATATGATGCAGATATCCCGGCAGGCTTTTCCTTGTTTGAATCCCCAGTCTCCCTTCGGATGTTTCATATACTGATCCAGTCCATGTACGCATCCCGTACCTGGGTCAGATAAGGCTTGCTGATGGTAAGCCAGATGGAATTGCCCATCAGCAATTCCCGGCCTTTTATTTGTTTTACATGCATGATGTTGACTGACGTTGTCCTGTGGCAGCGGATAAACTGTTTAGGAAGCTGTTCCATCATCTGATAAAATGGTATTTTGTGTGTGATGGTCCCGGACACGGTTACCAGCGCTGTATAATGCAAAGCAGCCTGACAGTACAGTATGTCACGGTATGGGATGGAAAGGATGGTATCTTTGCTGTTATAAATGTATTTGGCATTTGAAACACGCTCCAATGCGGTATCCATACATGCATGAATCCGTTCATACATTACCGGTTTCAGGATAAAGGCAACGGCATTGGTCCCATAACCGTCATACACATATATATCATGCATGGTCAGAAACGCCAGCGGGGTGTGGGAGCCGTTCTTATTAAGAGCTTGTGCCGTGTCAATGCCATTGAGCTTTCCATCAAGTTCGATGTCCATGAATATAAAATGGAAATCGTTGAAGTCCTCTTTTAAAAAGTCCTCACCCGTCGTGAAATGCCGGATAATCAGTTCACATTTCCGGTTCATGGCCGCCCAGGCATGCAGCTTCTCTTCCAGCTTTTCCCTGTCCGATTCATTATTTTCAACGATTGCAATCTGCATACAAAGCATTCCTAACCATGCCTCCTTTGTGATGGTATAACTATTATGATTTCAAAGGATGTCTCTTGGGGATTTAATCGATAGAATCCATCGGCACGTTCAACAATCTGTCTGATTTGGGACAGACCGATTCCATGTCCTGGTTCTGTTTTGCGGCTCTCCAATGCCTCACCGTCAAAATTGTAAATACCGTCACAGCTATTCTTGATGACAATCCGGAACATATTATCCACCTGCGTTACTGTTAGTTCAATATAACGGCTATTTATATTGGATAAATGCAGGACAGCTTCAATGGCATTGTCCAACAGGTTCCCAAACAGGGATGAGATATCCGCATCACTCATGGGGAAATCCCTGCAGTCATTTATGGCATAAATAATATGGATTCCATGCCGTTTTGCCTTCATGAATCCGGCGGACAACACATTATCCAAGGCCGGGTTGCCGCTGTTGGTCAGCAGACCTGCATATTCTGTAAAGCCGGAATTGTCCCGTATGTAACTAAGCGCCCGTTCTACATGACCGGATTCGAGGAACCCGGTGACCATCTGTATATGGCCCTTCATATCATGGCGCCAGGTGCGCAGGGCTGTGACTGCGTCCTGGGCGGCTTCCAGTTCCTTTATCCTGTTTTCATCCCGCTGCTGTTTCATCAGAAGGCGGTTCCTTTCCTGACAGACCTTTGCAAACCAGATCATGATACTCAATGTTGTAATGGTAAGGATGATAATGAACAGGTAGGCAATATCTGTCATGATGGCAATATCCTCATAAACCTCCAGGGAGCTGACGGTTATGGAGATATTGGCAAACTGGTCCAGTAAGGCCAGGGTAGACAGCGTCATGGCAAGAAGCAGTATCTGTACCTTTCGCGGCAGGACGGATTGATTTTTCAACAGCTGGATAAGGCCTGTGGCAACAATGAAGCTTATGATCAGATATAATGCAACCATATAATAGCGTTCAGCAGACGGCTTCAATAGCTGTTTTATGCTGATCTGCAATAAAAGATCCGTTATGCGGAATACAATATGCTCGGATATCAGGGCAACCAGCATATAGGAACAGCCGCATATAAGCTTTCCTACCCTGCGCCCCGGGAAACAGGTATAGGAATACAGGATTTGCAGTGCGGTGACACAGGCTAACCGTAAAACAGGGTGGAAATACAGTGAATCAATCCACGTAATTACAAATGCCAGGAAGATCCCACCCATCAGCTGACGGTAACGGTAACGGCCAGTCCCACCTAAAATCCGATAAAATAGATACCAGCAGATGCCCGTCTCCACAAAATTAATGGCTACTTCTATCATTTTCTCATGTTCCTCCACCAAATACAACTATAACCGGGTATCAACTCATGCAAAAAAAAGATAATTCGTGCAAAAACCCAAGTTAATTCTTTCAAATCACCAATCAGGATCAGCCACCGTACTTTTAAGTATCCGCCGCACCTACCAATATAATAAAAGAAAAATATAGGTACATCAATACAAATCCGACAATTAGATTCCCAATGCCCTTCCTCCTTGTCCGGTAAAACAATCAAGGCTGGATAAATTAATATCCAGCCTTGATTCCTCAAACACGCCCTAATAAGAGGAATATCAACCACTATCCATAGAAAAATGTTTTGTTCTCAGAAGATTGAATATAGAAAATATAAAACAACGGCACACAATAATGCAGTTAGAATGAATAAATATGGAATGATCTTTATATTTTTATCCTCTCTGGGGCAATAAAAGTCTGTTATATCATTCGGGTTATAGTAAATATCCACCTCGTCCCCAGGCTTTCCAACTGAAAGAAATGCATAAGGAACCCTTGAATCCATACCATTACACTCCTGATTCCCAATGCTGAACTTATATATTGTGAAACGATGTGGTATGGATGGCGCTGTAATATACCTGTTATGAGTGCGTTTAAGATACTCAACATAGACACCCGTAGATAGATAATCAATCTGTCCTATGGTTTTCTTAATACATCTGCGTATTACATCCATATTCTTTTCCTTAATTGTGCTATATGCATTGAAAAGTATTATGATAATAGATATATAGATTGCAGTAAGCATGATTAACAATCCAATGGAACAATCCGTCATGATATCTCCGTTCATATGTTGAGGATAAGTGATTAAACATAGTTTATTTTCCTTAAAAAACTTAGTACGGTCTTTTTGTGTTCATATGGAACTTTTGCAAAAACATAAGTATTATCAATCTGGATTACCAGTTCATAAGTATCATCCTTATTTCTTCTTGAATATTTATAATACCGGCCCACACTTAATGTATAGTTTTTCCCTCCTGCCTGTTCCCTTATTTTTTCTTCCATGTTTTCCCTTAACATACGGGCATGTTCCGTTGAGTCTGTTTCAGCGTATTCTATCTTTATGCCATCATCTATATATACCTCTCCGGAATGAAAGATGAAATTGTCCTTCGCCTCACTTGTATCAATCCATTCATATCCATTCATTTCCGCTATTCTTTTTAATTCTGCAAACTCCATAGGCGATTGTGGAGTTATGTTTTTCAGAATAACATAACCAATTGACAAGATTATTAATATGATTAAAAAAAATGGAATAACGAATCTTTTCCGTCCATAAATTAGATACACGTTTACCATTCCCCCCTTTTTAATACTTACAATATAATAAATTCCGTGTATTTTCAATGGATTTGCATGAAAAGCCTGTTTTCTGCATGAATAGACGTGATGGCATGCTTAAACTTCTGAAAGGATTTTTTGAATCCTTCTTCAATTTATTCCGCGGGCAATCGTTCCTGCCTCTCCCGCGCCAAATACCTCCTCAAACGCCCGCAGGCACTCCCCTTTCCTGGAGCGGTCCATGACAGCAAACACCACGGTATCGAAGGTATCTGCAAAGTATCCTGTCAGCAGTTCCTTCCACCAGCTGGCTATCCTGTACGGGTCATTGCGGAATACGCCGCATCCGTAAGCCCCGAGGATGAGATGACGGTGATTCATCTGCACGAACAGGGACAGGGCCACCTTCATGCGTTCATACATGGCTGTTTCCGCCTTATGTATATCCTCCCCCTTCTGCATCACCTGCCCCATGTTGACAGCAGGCAGGGTAAGTACGGAAGCTGTCACAGGTTCCTCTAAAAGTTCAAACCGGCCATCACGGAAAAATACAACTTCAGGGGAATAGATGGCATGGTTGGTATATATCATGGACGGGCAGTTCCGGTTGTTCTGATAGTATTCCGGGTGTCTGGTCAGGGTCTGGTAGAGTCCGCTGGAAGCAGCTATGCTCTCCTCCTGTGCCATGGCACCGTTTAAGAACCCTCCTCCGGGATTCTTGGCGCTGGCAAAGTTCAGTACCCCGGGATCCGCCACCCCATCCCCTGACAGCCTAAGGATGGCATCCACGGTAGAACAGTTCATGGTCTTCATTACAGGTAACATACCGGAAGGTTCCCCTTTGACGTATGTTGCGGCCAGTGTCTCTGCCTGTTCCGGTGTAAATAAAAGGCTGTTGTCCACAGATGCCCTGTGCTGTTTCCTTATATCAATTATCCTGCCATGGATTTCGTAGGTTCCACGTCTCATGATTTCCAGTGTTTCTCTGGCAGTTGCTTTTCTATCCATACTTAAAACTCCTTCCATTTTTTACGGTACAGCCTGGATGGACGATGGCCCTCATTCCCTGTGTAGGAATCTGTCTCCTCCACAAGGGATGCAGCTTTCCTGCGGAAAGCTGCCTTTAAAAGGCGTTTCCCCAGAATCACCTCATATACCTGCTGCAGCTGTGTCAATGTAAATTCAGAAGGCATAAGGTGAAGGGCCAGTCCGCTGTACTCAACCTTGCCCCGGAGCCGTTCCAGGGCATAGGTGATGATCCTGGCATGGTCAAAAGCCAGGCCATTGTTTTCCGTTATCTCATATTCTGTAAATGTGCCGTTTTCTGTTTTGGTCATGGATTTCTCAATGACAGAGGAAAGGCAGATGTTGTCCGAGGTTAATTCAAGCTTATAATGCTGGATACGGACAACCTTTGGTTCCTCTCCGTCCGTGGGAACAGGATAATCCGTGTGTTCATCCATCAGGTAGAAGGAAATGTGGAACCAGCGGGCGTTATCCGCGTCATCCCCTGCTTTTATCCGGACTTTGGAACTGTCAATAAGCGCCATATAAGAACAACTCATGACCCAGGTGCGTGGGTCGCGGCCCGGGTCGCTGAAGGTATACAGCTGTTCCATGTATACATAGTTAAGCCCGGTTTCTTCCATGAGTTCCCTTCTGGCTGTCTGTTCCGTGGTTTCGTCCGGCCGTACAAAGCCGCCGGGCAGGGCCCAGGAACCCAGATAGGGATGAACCCCTCTTTGGATTAACAGTATGCCCAGTTCCTTTTCAGGCAGCTTCCTGTAATTATCTTCTGTTTCCTCCAAAACCGTGAAAATAGCCATGTCGGCAGCCATCGAGGGCCGCTCATAGTGGCCTGGATCATAGGATTGTAAATACTCGGCTTCAGTCAGGCCATTCCGGTCAAGTATCCTGGTGTCCCTGTCCATCCCTGTCATGCCTCCTTTTCCTGTTCCATAAGGATATCCCTGGCCTCGGTCAGGGCAAATCCCAAAAGATTCGTGCCTTTCCACTTTACCGGGCATTGCACATCCGGATTACTCTTTCCCATACCAATTCCCCAGATGCGGTCCCTTGGGCTTGCCTCCACCAATATCCTGTTCTTAGTGGAACGCAGGAATTCCCACAATTCCGGATTCTGGGAAAACTTTGCCATGCTGGCTTGTTTGACAATGCCATAGCATGCATTGTCCCATGTCTCTTTATCAAAATTACGGACACTCCGGCCGTATGCCTTCATGGCCTTTGGCTGCTTTGCCTCCAAAATCAGTGAAAGCATCTCCTGGTCATGGAACATCCTTGCCTTTTCCGCCATCATGAACTGCTCCGCGCAGGAATATGTAATCCCATCTACTTCAAAGCGGGCCATCCACCACTGGCTCAGGCAGGTCTCGGTAATACGCCCGCTGGAATCTGGTGTGTGGCCCCAAAAGAACAGGAATTTATAATGTTGTCCTTTGTTATATGCCTTTTTCAAATCTTCCAATGAATAAACCATGCCACTCTCCTCCTTATGGTATCATGCTGGATATTTGCATCAATCGTATTGCAATGATAGTAATATATTGATAATAACAACTTGATACTATCATGATATATGATTGTGGATTGATTGTCAAGGGGATTTGGTATATATGACAGGATTAAAAAATGAATTTAAAAATAATGAGGTTTAAGAGAAATAGTAAATGTAAGTGAATATAGTTAAAAAATGTCACAAGATTAAGAATGTAATAGAATTTAAGAGTGTTGTAGGACAGGGATGGAAATAAAATATAATTACCCTAAATAAGCCTAAAAAGCAGAAATGAACGCAAAAAAACCATTTAAGTTTACATAAAAATATTATGTTAACATATTGCCATGGCAAAGCTGATTTTACAGAGATTTTTCACACATTCCATTATGCAGACCACTCTCCCATCCTATGTATCCGGAATCATAAAAACCGGCAGACAACTGCAATCCACAGCTGCCTGCCGGTATAAACCCATCCTATCTACAGATGAAGCCTCTTTAATGAATCAATATCCCCTGCCTGTATGAACGGTATGGCAGATGAAATCTTCTCCACCGGCCAGTCCCACCACTTCATCTCCTGTAATGTTTTGACATCTTCATCAGAAAAACGTTTCCGTATCATCCTGGCCGGGACGCCTCCTACGATTGTATAAGGCGGCACATCCTTGGTGACAACGGCCCTGGTTCCGATGATGGCCCCGTCGCCAATGGTGACCCCTGCTAAAATAACAGCCTCATATCCAATCCATACATCGTTGCCAATGACAATATCACCCTTATTATCCCACGCCATGTCCGGCCTCATGCCATGTCCCCACTCTTCATAAAACAAGGGGAATGTATAGGTGGCAAGGGAACCCATGGTGTGGTTCGCACTGTTGAACAGGAATCTGGCGCCGCATGCAATGGAACAGAATTTCCCGATGATAAGCCTGTCCTTATTGATTGGATAATGGTAAAGGACATTATTTTTTTGAAAATCCCTCGGGTCGTGGACAAAATCGTTATAAATGGTAAATTCCCCTATTTCAATATTGGGATTCCCAATTACATTCTTCAAATATACAATCTGCGTATCTCCCGTTCTGGGATAAATCCTGCTGCTGTCTGGAATAGTCATTATAATCCTCCTGATTCATCAATTATTGTTTTGGGACTATTCCAGTTAATGCAATGCAGAGTTTCATACAACCCGCCTCCTTTTCTGTCTTATATCAAATATATTACAGGAACAAAAGAAGGAATGGAATACCAAATAAAAAAATATCCAGACATCCAGGCAACCTCATTCAATGGGCGCCTGATAAAACCCGCCATAAAAATTCTCCGTCTTAATCATGTTCACAATCACATGCGGATCCTGTTCCCGCATCAAATGGACGATATCATTCACCTCATAGGAGGAAACCACTGTGTGCAGCAGGTACATTTTCCTGTGGCTGTAGCCACCCATGGCGTCCACGCAGGATATCCCATGCCTGTACGCTTTCACGTAAGCCTTAATCACGTCCTCTGCATTGGTGGTGGTAATCTGCAGCGTGACCCGCTCATACCTGTGGTGGAAGGCAGATATGGCCTTGGTGGAAACAAACTGGAATAAGATGGAGTACCCAGCATAAAGCCATCCGAACATATATCCGAAAATACAAAGGATGACACAGTTGCCTGCAAACACATATTCCCATATGGATTTCCCGGTCTTATTGGACACATACAGCGCAATGAAGTCAGTGCCGCCTGTGGAGGCATTTCCGCGCAGCGCGATGGCGATGGCAATGCCGTACAGGAAGCCGCCGAACACCACATCCAGAAGCACATCATTGAACAGCGGCTGGAAATGGAACACCTTCAGGAAAAAGCTGGCAAGGAATACCTGCAGCATGGAATAAAAGGTAAAACGCATGCTGATGCTTTTACTGCACAGGATGGCCACCGGTATGTTGAGGACCAGCATTCCCAGGGACGTGGAGATATTATGTCCATATAAAGAGGCAATCCTGTCAATCAGGATTGCCACGCCCGTGAAACCGCTGGATAATAGGTTGGCTGGCCGGATGAATGCCTGGATCACATAGGTCTGGAGCAGTGCGGAGGCGATGACCGCTGCAATGGTTATGAGCCTGCGCACCATGATATTCTTCTTGTATTTGGCAATCATAGCCCTGTCTCCCCTGCTTCCCCAATACTTATGAGAAGTTTGCGCACCTGCTCCTCTGAGACCACATCATAAGCACGTTCATTGGGAGCAGCCCCAAAGGCATAGGAAACGCTGTTTACAATGGTGGTTGGGTCCTCCACCCAGTCCTTGCAGGAACTGTGCACCTGGGTAAGGCCGGTGTCATCCATCAGCTTCCTGGCATTACCGGCGTTAATGCCGCTTCCTGCCAGAATCTCAATCCTGTCCCCATACATGGCCTGAAGTTCCTTTAAAAGAGCCGTGCCTTCTACTGCCTTGGCCTTCAGTCCGCTGGTCAGCACCCGGTCAACCCCCATGTCAATCAGGATTTCCATGGACCTGTAAGGATTGTCCGTGCAGTCAAATGCCCGGTGGAATACGGCTTCCTTCCCATATTCATGGATGATGGAAACCAGCCTTTCATTCTGCTCACGGTTAATGGTGGCATCCGGGTTCAGGCAGCCAAAGGCAATTCCGTCCGCGCCATGGCTGACCAGGATCCTGGTATCCATCTCCATCACCTCAAAATCCTCCTTGCAGTAACAGAAGCCGCCGCCCCTGGGACGGACCATTGCCACTGTCCTGATACCGCAGTGTTCCTTCACAAGCTCAAGGGTGCCCAGGGAAGGGGTAAGCCCGCCCAGATGCAGCCCGCTGTTTAACTCTATCCTTTTGGCGCCCCCGGACGCGGCCTGGACCGCATCATAGTAGCTGCCGCAGCATATTTCCAACATAGTTCCATTCCTCCATATCTGATTCACAGGCCTGGCCGCCAGCCGTTCCCCGCTGTCTGCTACAGCTGCCCCAGCCGGTACAAAGCCAAAGCATATATCCGTGCGTTTGTCATCAGGTCCTCCACTGTCATCCATTCATTGGGATTATGTCCAATCCCCTTCTGTCCCGGAAAACTTGGCCCAAAGGGCACGATTCCCGGCATCCCCTTGGCATAGGTCCCTCCTGTGGTGGTAACCGGCGTCCCGTCCTGTCCCGTTACAATCTCATAGCTTTCCTGAAGCGCCTTTACCATGGGGCTGTCCTTTTCAAATATGACCGGGTCATAATTCATGACCAGCTCTGCACGAAGCCCTGATTCCAAAGCCTTCCCCTGAACCTTATCCATAATCTGCTGGATGGAGAATCCGCCCGGATAGCTTAGGGTCACGTCAAAACTGACCATTCCGTCCACGCATCCCAGTTTATATCCCCGCATCTCCATGGTCCCGTATTCCTCATGGAAAAAGTCAATCCCCAGACGGTCGCCTGTATTCCTGGCCCCGATAAAATACTGGTTCACAAATTCAAAAAATGGTTCCAGCTTTTCTTTATCCCCAAGGATCCGCACAACGGTCCGTCCTCTCTCACTGTACACCACCGGATACTTACAATCCGGTGTAAACCCATATACAGGGGGCTTCTCCTTTGTGAGATAATAGTTCAGATCCTCAAAGCCTGTTTCTTCGTCACAGCCAAAGATGATTCTGACTGGGCGCCTTAACCTAAGGCCCAGCTTCTTAAGGGCCGCCAGCCCGTAAAGACAGGCCAGCACAGGCCCTTTATTGTCCAATACTCCCCTGCTGTAAATGACCCCGTTCTCCATATATCCGCTAAAGGGCGGCTGTTTCCATCCCTCCCCCACCGGCACCACATCCACATGCCCGATGGCGCAGACGTATCCGTCTTCTCCCCTGCCATACTGGGCATAGCCGATGTAGTTGTCAAGATTCACCGTGTCAAAACCAAGGCGTCCGCTGATATCCAGCGCGCTTAAAAGAGCCTGCTTCACGCCCGGGCCGAACGGGGCGTCCTCTGACCCGGCCCCCTCCACGCTGTCAATCCGCACCAGCTCAAGGATGCTGTCAATCATCTCATCCTTTAAACTGTCCACGGCCTCTATGATACGCTGATCTAAACCCATATCTAAACCTATATCCGAACCCATATCAAAGTCCCTATTTAAGCCCATGAATCATTCCTCGATAGGCGCCATACGCGTCTTCATGTAGTTTTCCATCCACTCCTCTGAAGCAACCTCAAAGGTACAGTGTCCGTCCTCTCCCCGGGTTACCAGATAAACCGTGGGTTCCTGGTTTTCCGTGACAACTGCGAAGGAAAACCCTTCAATGTTGGTGGCAACGCCCCATTCACCCTTTGGGTTCATGGCTATCAGGGAAAGGTCCCCGGCCTGGCCCCTTCTCTCCTTCAGCTCCGCGTCCAGCTTATTCACGGCTGTCTCACATGCCTCCTGGGGATGCATGCCCTCCCCCATGAGTCTTACGATTTCATAGGAAATGCACCCTTTCATCAAATCCTCACCCAGCCCGGTGGCGCTGGCGGCGCCGCGCTTGCTGTCCGCATAAAAACCGGAACCTGAGATAGGCGAATCACCCACCCGTCCCTTTTTCTTCATGAAAAGCCCGCTGGTGGATGTGGCGGCAGTCATTTTACCTGTCATGTCCAGGCATGCCATGCCAACCGTGTCATGACCGGAGTAAGGTTTGATTTCCTGGGCAGCCACTTCCTTCACCCGCTTGCGGTAATGTGCCTTGGCCCGGTCCGTCAGCATGTTCTTGCGCTCAAATCCTTCCTTATGTGCAAACTTCTCAGCGCCCTCGGCCACCAGCAGGCTGTTGACCTTTTCATGGCTCAAGCGCCTTGCAATGGAAACCGGGTTGGCAAAATCCTTAATGGCCGCAACAGCCCCGATATCCAGCGTATCCCCGTCCATGAACGCGGCGTCCATCTCCACTTCCATCTCTTCATTTGGAAGTCCGCCGTATCCCACGGATTTGTAGTATGGAAAATCCTCCACCTCACGGATGGCTGTCTCAATGGCATCCCCCGCGTCCTTTCCTGCCTTTAAAAGCTCAGAACCCTTTGTAATCCCTTCCACGGCCATACGCCAGGTTGCAATCATTCCCCACATGGCAGATTCCTCCTCATCCAATGAATTATTTAAAACAGAATGTATTCTTAAGTCCGGTTATGTCTTCTCCGTCAGCCAGTGCCTTGGCCATGGTGCACATGTTCTTAAGGGCGTCGTTCAATCCCATTCCGCCCTTCTTCGGGGTTTCCACAATGGCTACCTTATCCTTGTAGGCCGCGATTGTCTCCGCATTTTCCACGGACATGGCTGCAAATGCCTTTGCATCGGTGGTTGCGTTGATATCACAGGCAACCTTTGCGCACATGGCTGCATAGTCCGCATAGTTAAAGGCCGGTCCGCACATGACCACATCCGGCTGAAGCTTCTTAACCATGGCGCAGAGCTTGCGGCTTACTTCCTCCGGGTCTGCGAGATAGGTCCCGTTGCCGCAGCACAGGCATGCTGCCACGTGCCCATCCACCTGTTTTAAGAAGGGTTCCATCATGACCGCGGGACCGATAGGCTCCTTTTTTCCTGTAAGGGGAACCATGGTATCGTCCTTTGTGCCAAGTCCTGACTGAATCTGGTCATATATCATAATTATCTTCATATCATACACCTCTTGTTTTTATAACGGGCCTGCACAAAAGGTACAGGCCCGGCATGTTAATGGAGTCACAGGTTTACTTGTTACATTCATTTATCATTCATGAAGGACTGCGTCCTACAGGTCATCAAAGGAAAGGTCATCGAAGTCGATGTCGTCGTCGTCCTTGCTGTCAGCGGCCTTGGCTTCGTCCGCCAGATACTGCTTATCCATCATCTTGATGAATGGCATGTAGATGAACACGCCCAGGATCAGGAGCAGCAGCTGGAGCACGGCGCCCTGCCACCCTGTTGCCAGGAAACCGGAAAGCACGACCGGCATGGTCCATGGAATCGCAACGCCGGAACACAGGGGAACCAGGCCGATGCTCATGCATACATAGGAAATAACAATGTTGATGGTGGGCACCAGCATGAATGGAATCAGGATCATCGGGTTCAGCACGATGGGAAGGCCGAATACGATAGGTTCATTGATACCGAACACGCCTGGAATCAATGCCAGCTTGCCAAGTTCCTTAATACGTTTGGAATGGCAGAATAACAGCATGGCAATTAACAGTGACAAGGTGGAACCGCAGCCGCCGAAGGTGGCAAACAGGTCCTGGAACTGCTGTGAGATGATGTTTGGCAGCGCCTGGCCGGCCTGGAATGCAGCCAGGTTGTCGGCGGACAGTGTCTGCAGGATTGGGTTGAACACCGCGCCCACGACGGAACCGCCATTTACCCCGAAGAACCAGAAGAAGTGCAGGAATATATAAGCGATTACCATGGCCGGAAGCGTGTTGCCCAGCTTTAACAGCGGTGTCTGAAGGATGGTGAAGATAAAGGTAAATGCATCCCTATATGGAGTCATGGCAAATACGATGTTGATCACAAAGAACACCAGCACTGCCACGCCTGCGGGAATCAGGGCTGAGAAGGATTTGGATACGGTGGGCGGCACGCCGTCAGGCATCTTGATGACCCATCCCTTTTTATTCACCCATGCATAGATATGCACGGACAGGAACGCCACGATGATACCGACGAAGATTCCCTTGGAACCAACCCATCCCAGGGGGATGCCGGTTACGGTTGTGTCGCCGGATATGATCTCATACGGCATGATCAGGAACCAGCATACCATGGCGATTGCGGCGCCGAACAGTTTATCCACGTCCATCTGCTCTGCAAAGGAATAACCGATGCCGATAACGGCCAGGATTGCCATGATGGTGAAGGTGGCGTCTGTTGGCTTGGAGAAGTAGGAGGTCCAGTTCTCACCAAAGAACCTTGCCCAGAAATTGCTCCATCCCGGAATCGGGAAGTTGGCAATCAGCAGGAAGAAGGAACCTACAATCAACAGTGGCATGGATAAAAGGAAACCGTCACGGACAGCTATCAGATACTTATTCTTACCGATTTTCTCTGCCAGCGGCATGAGTACGGACTCTAACTTACTTAACATTTTCTATTCCCCCATATCAGATATTTTTATTGTGCGCCTTGGCGCCGGATGGTACTTTATTTCGCTGACTTCATCAGCTTGATGGCTGATTTGAGGACTTTTTCGCCGTTCATCATACCATAGTCGGTCTGGTCAATTACCTGAATCGGGATACCTGTGCTGCCGTACTTTTCAACAATCTCAGCATAGCGGTATTTAACCTGGGGCCCTAACAGGATGACATCCGGGTGCTTCTCATCGATGATCTGACCAATCTTGCCGTCCGGAAATGCCTCTACTTCGATGGGAAGGTCATGGGAGTTGGCAACACCCTGCATCTTGCTTGCCAGCATACTGGTTGACATACCTGCGCTACAGAATAAATATACACGTTTCATTATAAAATCCTCCTTATGTCCTCATTCTTTATTATGGTTGTTTTTTTATTTTTAATGATTATTTATTTTCCAGCTTCTTTTCCAGTTCAATGATACGCTCATAGCTGGCAATCATTTCCTCGGCAATGATCTTAAAACTTTCCGCGCTCATCAGCTGGTCTTCCGCGTGTACCAGGATAAGGGAGCCGCCTACCTCAACGCCCTGTGCTTCCTTTTGAATCAGCTCAAAGTGTGCCTCATGCCCGACTAAGAACAGCTTCTGTCCTTCCTCGATGCATTTTCTTGCCCCGTCAAAATCCCCTGTCTTTGCTTTCTGGATTCCTTCAATGTAGCTGGAACGCGCAGCGCCTACATTGGAAATGATCTGAAAGCATGTCATCTCTAATCCCTCTACCATAATGCTACCTCCTGTTTGCTGTTTTGCTTAAAATCGTAAATGAGAAAATGCAACAAAACCGTCTGTTTGCTGCATCTCTTATTAAGTTGCCTTTATTATAAGGCCTTTATTCAGTTTTTTTCATTAATCGGATTTCCTAGCTGTTAGGAAATTCAACCCATTATCCTGTCAATAAATTCCTCATAGGTGCAGGACGACACTAATTTTGCCAGCTCCTCAGGCCGGTTCACCACATTGCTGACCCAGTCAAAGAAAATCTTAATCATCCGCTCATCCCCTTCGTTGATGGCAAAGAGCATGACCAGGCCCACATCGAAGTTCCCCCAGCGGACCGGGCTTTTCAGCTGGGCCACCGCAATGGTGGAATGGCTGGCAAAGGCCCCGAAGGCATGGGGAATCGCAAATGCATTCACAAAGGAGGTGGGCGACATCTGCTCCCTTTTAAGTACGATATCCTTGAAGTCCGGCTCCACGATGCCTTCCTTTTCAAGGCCGCGGCACAGCAGGCGTATGATTTCCTCCGGCGTCCCAAGGGTCACGTTTTCATGGAAATGCTCCTTGCGTATCAGGCTGCCGATATGGGAGGTGAATTCCAGCTGGAACTGTTTCTTGTCCAGCTTATTGACCGCCTGGAGGATGCCTGACTCTGTCTCTGAATCCACAAACAGGTTGATTGGGACCGTCGGCACATCCAGCTTGTGTTCCAGGGGAAATGTGGTCAGTATCAGATCCGGGTCCAGGGAGGAAACCGTCTCCTCCTCGAAATAGCGGAAAATCCCAACCACCTCCACCCTCTCACGGAACATTTCCGATATCTTCTTCACACACATATCGGAAAATGTCTGGTTATGGGGGATGATCATGATGGTCCTGTACTTCCTGACACTGTTGATGCGCTCGCTGGCAGCGCCCAGATGGAGGGCAATGTAACAGGATTCCACCTCGGATATGGAAGCCTCCAGTTTTTCCTCCAGAAGCTCCACCACATAGATGCCCATATCGAACACCAGAGGGTATTTGCGCTTGATTTCCTCCACGAATACATCCTGCATATGGGCTTTGGCCTTGACGCGGTCTATGAGGCCGTGGATGTGCATCTTAAGCCCGGCAATCAGGTCCCCGTCCTCCCGGAAATCCAGTCCGAACAGGGAATAGATCCCATCCAGGGCTTCGGCAACCAGCTTTTTCGTGTTCAGCCATTTCCCTTCAAAATTCACAAAATCACTTGTATAGTTGGAGGCCCGCTTGCCCATGATGACCAGGGCGAACATCCCCACCTCGCCGTCATGGACCTCGATGTGGAGGCGTTTTGAGATACGGTCGAAAAAGGTCATGGAGATCTGGTATTCAATGGTATCCTCAAGGCCCTGGGAGCCGTTATCCATATTCACATAATTGGCGCAGTTCATCCGCTCAATGCTTGTGCCTGCGTGAAGGATGACCATGGGGAACATGGACTCGTGGATGGAGTAATCATATTCCTCCAGCACATCCACAAAGATATCCTTGACCGCAATCAGGTCAAAGCTTTTATAAAGGCCCGCAAGCAGGTTCATGTTGAGGAAATTCTCCTGTACCTCAGCCACAAGCAGGTCCCTGTAAAAACGCCGTTTGCTGGCCTCATCCCCTTTTAGGGAAATACATTCCCTGTTGCGTACCAGTTTCAGGTTGGTGTAAGGCTCCAGCATCCTGCGTATGCGCTTGAGATCATTGTCAATGGAATAACCGCTGACAAAAATCTGATCCTGAAGAGAGACCAGGTTCAGCTCCCTGGTCTCAAACAAAAGCTTCTGTATAATGTATATACACCGGCCCCCCGGGGTCTGGGGGACCTCCGGCCCAAGGTTCTTTTTCTCCGGCGCAGGAATACTTGTCCTGGCGTCCTCCATAACACGATAACCCTGGCGCACATTGGATTCAATGGGCGCCGGGGTTATCCGTTTGTTGATAGCCTCCACATCAGAGCGGATGGTCCTGTCTGATACTCCAAGGAGGCCGGCCAGCTGCCTGCTGGTCATCCAGTCCCCTCTTTCTGAAAGTATGGCAAGAAGCTGTTCCTGTCTCACGTTCTGCATGGTTAGACTCCTTATCTCTTTTGCTTATGCTTTGCAGAAGGCGAATACCTTCCACGGTTCTACATAATTTAACAGCACATGCTCGTACTCCGGCAGATGTCCGATGACGTTCTTGCGTCCGTCATTGGGCATATCCTTAAGGACAATGTGCAGTTCACCTTTGTACTTCAGGTACCCGTCATTTAAGATTACCACGTCCCCGCGCTTTAAGTCACGTGTGTTGGCAGCGGGAACCGGTTCATCTGCAAAGGTAACCCTTGGCCATGTGGACCGGATCATGTACTCGCTCATATCGCCCCGTACCACGTGCCTTGGTCCATAATCCAGGATTTTCTGCTCTGTTTCAGTCAGTTCCTTCTCAAGGACCAGCCCAAAGGTCAGTATGCTTGGGTTCACGGCCGCACAGGCCTCCAGCTCCTCGTCGGAAGCATAGGCATTGGCCACCAGCACATCATCCACCATTCCTGTGGCAAAAAGGTGGCGCGCCTGGAAGTCCATGGGCAGGCCACGATGCATCTCAAGGGTGCAGAGGCCTTCGTTAACCGGCCATGGGCCGTAGGTTCCCTGGTTGTTGCTGGATATGAATGCAGCCACCGGCAGGTGCATGGACTTCATCTTCACGTTGCATTTGTTAAAATGCTCCAGGCTCAGGCCCGTATACTGCTGCGGATAAAAGTTATGGCAGGTAACAAGTTTGGACCGGTCCGGGTGATGGTCCATGATATTCTCCACATAGACTAACTGTGTGCTGGCATTCAGTTCTATCTTAAGCCCCTGTGGATTATAGGTCATCAGGCTTTCCTTCATGCCGTCAAAGCCCTCGTCCAGACGGATGCCGTCCACGTGCATCTCTTTAAAAATGGACAGATCCTCATAGGAAATCCCCATCCTGGAAAATACGGCCGGGCTTACATCCGGGATGATTTCCATGCCGCACCCATGGGCCGTGTCTGCCAGCTGGCAAAACTCTCCTACCACTTCTTCCCTGCTCTTATCCCCCACGCTCAGCAGGCAGGTAAAGACACGCTTGTATCCAAGGCTTCCTGCCTTCCTTATATATTCCTGGTCGCGCTGGGCAGTAGAATGCTCCGGATAAACGGAAATACCTAATCTTGCCATAATAAATACCCCTCTTTCTTAATAAGACTGTTTCCCAGTCCTGTTCTATCTGGTATGCTATATATAATATAACCAATTACCAGAAAAAAGAGAGGTAAATATATTTCCTAACAGCTAGGAAATCATAAAATTGTGCGAAGCAGGCCCTGTAGGAATCCGGCTGCCTGTCCCTCGTCCGGTCCTTCCACCTGCAGTTCCAGGCTCTCGCCCTGGCGTGCGCCCAGGCTCATGAGGGACAGCACATTCTTACAGTCAGCTGTCTTTGTTCCGCTTTTCAGGTAAATGCTGCTTTCATAACCGGAAGCCGCGCGGCACAGGCTCATGGCATTGGTTGCATGGAGGCCCTGTCTGTCTGAAATAACATATTTGTAAGTAATCATCTTATCATCATCCTTTGTTTTTCCTCCCCTCATTTTAACATAGTTGGGGAAAGTGCACAAGGGTTTATGGGATGGGGTGGAATCACCCTACAATGATTGGAATAGGATTTCTTGACAAGATGACGGGTATGTATGTAGAATAGAGGGGTTAGTATATGCGGAATTACGGAATTGTCTGGAAAGAAAACAGTTGGAAGGAAAAATGACAGGATGAAACTTCAGAGACTATTAAGCCTGACGAGACAGGCGCTAGATAAGTATGATTTGATTGAGGACGGGGACAGGATTGCAGTGGGGGTGTCCGGGGGGAAGGACAGCCTGGCGCTGCTGTATGCGCTGCATCATCTGCAGCGGTTTTATCCCAGGAAGTATGAACTGTGTGCGGTTACGGTGGATCTGGGATTAGGGAACATGGACCTGGAACCGGTCAGGGAGCTGTGCGGGGAGTTTGGCGTGCCCTATACGGTAATCCCCACTGAGATTGGCAAGGTTTTATTTGATATCCGCAAAGAATCCAATCCCTGCTCCCTCTGCGCCAAGATGCGTAAGGGCGCGCTGAATGAAAAGGTAAAGGAACTGGGATGTAATAAGATAGCCTATGCCCATCACAGGGATGATGTGATTGAAACCATGCTGATGTCCCTGTTTTATGAGGGAAGGTTCTATTCGTTCTCACCTTATACCTATCTGGACCGCATGGACCTGACGGTCATACGCCCCTTCCTGTTTGTGACAGAGGCGGATATCGTTGGATTCAAGAATAAATATCAGCTGCCCGTGTGCAAGAATCCATGTCCAATGGACGGATATACCAAGAGACAGTACATTAAGGATCTGATTAAAGAGCTTCAGAAGGATAATCCCCATCTGAAGGACTGTATGTTCCATGCAATCCTGGATGGGAATATAAAGGGATGGCCCCAGGCGGTTAAGTAACGCCTGAGGCCATTTTTATAATCATTCATCCCTGGATCATATCGGGATATACGGTTTTATCATACTCCTGGTCCGGCTTCGCCTGGTCCGCCGGAATTGTTTTCTGAGCCTCCAGGACCTCCAGGACCCGTGGTTCCTGCTTCCGGCGGCTGTGTGGATGTCTCTTTTGACGGCGGCTGGGTTGGCTTCACAGCAGGCTTTGTATCGTCCTGTGCGCCTGGGCCGCCTTCTTCCGGAGCAGTGGTTCCTTCTTCCGGCTTATCCGGTTCCTTGGAAGGCTTTGTCACACCCGGGCCTACCTCTTCTGTTTCCTCTGGCTCCGTTGTCTCTGCCTCTGTCGTTTCAGGCGCTTTTGTTGTTTCTTCCTGGGTGCTCTCTTCCACGGTTGTTTCCGGCACTGTTTCAGGAGGGGCGGTCTGGACCGGCGCCTGGCCTCCGCCGGACGCACCGCCGGATGATCCGCCGGAGGAACCTCCCCCGGAAGGAGCTGCCTTGCCCTCCTCATATAAGCCTGTTTCTTCTGAGATATGGGCACTGATCTTCTTTACGGCTGAGGATGGACGGTAGCTTGTATCCTCCCCATACAGGAACTGGTGAAGCATCACCACATTGCTCTCCAGGGTGGTGGGGATGACGCAGTCCATTCTTCCCACCCTCATGGTCTGTCTGGAGAATGGGAACCCGGCCGTGTCGCCGATGTGGTATTTCTTAATATCTTTTACCAGCGGGATTACATCATTTACCCCAACGCTGGTGGAAATCTGCGGGATCATATAGGTGACCAGTGAGGTCAGTGTGGCTGCATCCGCCTGTTTTGCTTTCTCAAGCGCCAGCATGACAACCTTTCTCTGACGTTCCGTTCTCTGGAAGTCCGTATCCATGAGCCGGAGACGGCTGTAGGCCACTGCCTGTACCCCGTCCAGGTGGTTGGGGCCTGCCTGGGCCAGCTGGACGGAACCGATTCCCGTGGAGTTGACGGTTTCCGTAATAAATGCATTGATGTATTTAAATTCAGCCGGGGTAATATCAATATCGATACCGCCCAGGATATTGATTGCCTCAGCAACGGATTTCCAGTTGAAGGTGGCATAGTCGTCAATTTTTATATCCAGGTTCTCTTCCAGGGCGGCAACCCCCTGTTTCTGTCCGCCTTTAAAGTATGCCTCGTTAATCTTGTGGTAGGTTCCCTCTGAATTGATTTTCAGATAGGTGTCCCTGTATACGCTGACCAGCTTGATTTCACCGGTTGAACGGTCTATGCTGCATATCATCTGTACGTCAGCCAGTGCATTCTTCGTATTGCCGTCCCTGCTATCCACGCCAAACACAGCTATGTTCCATATCCCGGTAGGCCTGTGGATGAACAGCCATGCCCCATATGCGATGAAGGCCGCCAGCAATATCAATAAAATGCTTTTTAACCCTCTCTTCTTCCTTTTTTTTGCCATCTGTCCCTGTCCCCGCCTTCCTGAGGCGTTGCGGCTCCTTCCATTGCTGTCTGCATGAATGTCGTCATATTGCCTGCGCTGCCCTGTTTCTGCCGTGTACGCTGTCTGGCGTGCAGAACCTTTACCCTTGTAAGCGCTGCTGCCTGAAGCGGTCCTGGCAGTCTTACCGGTGCGGGAAGTATGGGCGGATGACGGGATGCGTCCGTTGGGCTGTCTGTATTCCTGTTCATCCTCCAGGATGATGCCCCCGGACCCATCCCCGTAACCATACTCATCCCTATAACCTTCCCCATCCCCGTAATCATACTCGTCCCCATAACCTTCCCTGTTCCGGTAACCATAATCGTTCCCGTAATCATAACCGGCCTGGTCATGGCGGTTCTGGCGGCGTTCTCCGTGGCTGTAAGCATCGCGCCCGTATTCCTCCTGCCCGAACTCCTCATCATAATAGTATTCCTCATCGTAATGGCTGCGGCTGCCGTACCCCTGTTTCCCATTCCTGGGAGGAGGTACCTGCCTGCCCGCTGCCGGGCTGGAAGCTGAAGGGCCGCGTCTTGTCCCTCTTCTGTTCCTGGCACGCATACGTTCCAGCTCATCATCATCATTGTAATTCATGACACACACCTCATCTATCTTTCTCGTTATGTTTATCCGGCCTACTCAAGGATGCGCCGGTAGCTTTGCCAATCCGATGCAGCAATCCCAACTTCCACGTTGTTCACATTGCCGCTGGTTTCCTGGATACACAGCATCTGTCCATCTGCCGCCCATCCAAGGAAGATGACCACATGGGCGGAGGGGCCTGTGCGGATACAGATATCGCCCGGAACCAGCTGATCCTTTGTAATGGCCCTGCCGCTGGAAACCAGGGTACCTGTGCTTGCAGCCCCCAGTCCCCTGCCTGTAACGGACCAGTATACCCAGTTAATCCACCCGGAACAATCCAGGCCTTTCAGGAAACGTCCGTCCTCATCCTGCGCTGTGACGGAACCGAAGTCATTGCCCGTGTACCCTGGTGAACTGGGCTTACCTCCCCAGTAGTAAGGAATTTTCCCGACAGAGGAAAGGGCGTAGCGGATAAAATCCTTCTTCTGCTGGCTGGTATTTTCAGGAACCATGGTCATGTAAATGTCTATTTCGGCAGATGTCAGTGGATTGCGCACAAACAGGTCCGTGGTATTGATACCGTATGTCTGGTACCAGTCCTGTCCACTCAGATAGCGGACCTGTTCCATCGCGGGTTCATCCCAGCCCTTCCAGTTCCCCTGTCCTGCTGCGCTGCCAGCCTGTTGGTCATATTGGAAGAGTCCGTTGGCTTCTGTAATCCCTTTTACCGTGATGTTGATGGAAAAGTCTATATGACCGGGGCATGGATTCACCGGGATTCCTGTTCCATCCGTGGTGTCCGGCACGGCTTCTGCCTCCGCGCTGATTGTTTCACCCGGCCCTTTGCTGTTGTGGTTGGAATCTGATGCCGAAGTTGCCGCATGATCGGTCATCTCTCCTGTTTTGTCAGCTGCTCCGGCATCACTGGCCGCCTGTTCTGCCCCGACGTCCTCCTCTGCTTCCGATGATGATGGGGACGATTCATCAGCTGACTGTTCATGGTCCGCTGCCTCCCCGCTTTCTGAAGCAGCCGGAACCATGGAGGTGTCGGATTCCGCCGCTACATCAGTGGATATTTCCTCATGTTCCAGACAGCTTCCGTCACAGTAATAGATTTCCCCCATATGTACCGAATAGCCGTGGGAGGCTTCCCACATATCTGAGACATATGCTTTCAGCTGCCCTGCATCATTGAGGATACCATGATAATAAAGGATGTTTGCCATGGAAACAATGCTTTTGGCATTGGAAGTACTGCCGCAGGCCTGTCCGTCCCCGTTCAGGAACTGCAGGTTCACATTTTTAAATTCAGGAATCACCCCGGAAGGGGTTGTCACTGTCTCAACCGGAAGTCCTAACAGCGCTGCCAGACGTTCCGGTGTATAGTGATATAAATCATATATTCCGGAGGACCACTTGGCATCCAGTCCGGCCAGCTGGTCATAAAGCCGGCCAGCATAACTGTAGGAGGGCTGGGAAGTATCAGCCCCATCCTCATAAAGATAAGCCAGGTTTAAAATGTCCGGGCTCATCAGGACGGCATTGGAAGGGGTGGCATCTGAATAGGATGCGGATGGCGGAAATTCAAAATGTGGGGTACCATTCAGTGTCTCCGCTGTGGAAGGTGTGCCTATGGCCGAAGGCTTTGGGGCAGGCGGCAGACTAAGCTGCCCAAAACGCCTGCCCATTGTAAATGACAGGAAGCAGCCTGCCAGGAACACAAGGGCCAGGGCACATGTTTTATATATGCTTTGTTTATATGTATGAAATAGTTTCAGGAAATTCTGTATTATATCTCGCATTGTTTTATAATCCTTACCGTCACAGGTATCATATGCAATTACACCGTTCCCCATTATATCATACGGACAAAAGAAAAAATAGAACAAAACTCTTAAAGAATCATTAATTAAAGTACCTTAATAAGACAACCATTTAATGATATCCGCTGCATCTCACCTCAATCCTTCATCCGCATATAGATTACATAGCATATAACACGCTTCGTACGCTTCCCTGTTCTCCTCTTTTGGATTTTCAATGCATTTTCCTAAAGCCAGCATATACTCTTCCATGGCCCACAGGGAACGCCTGATCCTGTCCTGGTTATCTATCCGGTTTACCTTTATCAATGCCACTGCTGATATGACTGCCGCCAGGACTGTGGCCGCACTCTTTAAAAGTTCAACATGATCCATAACATCCCCCTCCTTATATTGTTTCTATCATACACCGTATTTCGACAAAATAAAAGCCGTATTTCCTCAGGAGGAGGTCCAAAAGGAGCACAGATTGGAATAACCATCTTTACCCTGGTCCCGCATAACACCCAAAATATGGTTGACGCATAAAATAGAGTGAGATATAATAATCCCAATCTATTTAGGAGGAATAGGGACCCATAGCAAAGCTAAGCGCCATGCACCTTTTACCGGGACCGTGAACAGCAGGACAAATGCTGCCGGTAAGAAGGTTAACGAGGTGGAGAGATTATCGAGATATTCGGCGGGTACTCTCCCATGCCGTCCGGGCGTGTGATATGCTGTTAAATATGCGGGTAACCGCAAAACAGAGGCAGCATAACCGGAAAAATTTTTCAAAAACAGAATTACGGATATGAAAGAACTGTCCTGCGGTGACAGCTTATTTTTGTGCGGCCTTTTTTGTGCCGCGCCATGTATCATTCACGTCTATGTGACATTTACTTGTAAACTAATTGAGAAAAGAAAGGCGGAATCATATTATGTGTGGAATCATTGGATATACAGGACCATTAGAGGCCAGGGACCTGCTTTTAAACGGTCTGGCAGGGCTGGAATACAGAGGCTATGACAGCGCCGGGATTGCTTATTTTAATACGGCATCCCAGGTCAGGATCATTAAGAACGTGGGCAAGGTGGCTGCCCTCAGGGAATGTGTCAAAAAGACCGCGGAGGTGTCACATTGCGGCATCGGCCACACGCGCTGGGCAACCCACGGCGGTGTGACGGATAAGAATGCCCATCCCCACAGGGCTGGCCAGGTAACCCTGATCCATAACGGTATCATAGAGAATTACCACCAGCTTACAGAAGAATATGGACTTGGGGATAAACTGGTATCCCAGACCGACAGCGAGGTGGCTGCCTGGGTTCTGGACGCGGTGTACAGGGACTGCCGCCACGACCCGTTAGCTGCCATCGGGGCATTTGTAAAGAAACTGGCTGGTTCTTACGGCTTCTGCATCCTTTTTGATGACCGGCCAGGGGAAATATATGCAGTCCGCAATGTAAGCCCGCTGGTGGCCGCCTACACCCGTTCCGGGGCCATCATTGCCTCCGACCTGACAGCGCTTATCTCCTACACAAAGGAATATTTTGTAGTGCCCGAGGGACATATTGTCCGTCTGACCCCTTATAAGGTAAGGGTATATGACATGGATTACAACCGGATTGAGCCGGAAATGCTGGAGGTCAGCTGGAACATGGACGCGGCCATGAAGAACGGCTTCCCCCATTTCATGCTGAAGGAAATCCATGAACAGCCGGAGGCCCTGAGGAACACCATCCTTCCACGCTTGGCAGGGAACCTGCCGGACTTTACCGCGGACGGCATTCCGGATGAGCTGTTCCTGGATTGTAACCAGATACGCATCATTGCGTGCGGAACAGCCATGCACGCCGGGATTGTGGCTAAGGCGCTGATGGAACCCCTTCTGAGGATTCCGGTCACGGTGTCCATTGCATCGGAATTCCGGTATGAGGACCCTCTGGTGGACGGGAAAACCTTGGCAATCGTCATTTCCCAGTCCGGCGAAACCATTGATACGCTGGCTGCCATGCGGCTGGCACAGTCCCTTGGGGCGCCTGTACTGTCAATTGTCAATGTGAAAGGCTCCACCATTGCCAGGGAAAGTGATCATGTATTTTATACCCACGCCGGTCCGGAGATAGCGGTTGCCAGCACAAAAGCCTACTCTGTCCAGCTGGCCGCCCTCTACATGCTCTGCTGCCGCATGGCCCTTACCAGGGGACGCTGCACCAAAGCTCAGGCCGGGCAGTTCATGGAGGACCTTCTGGCGGTGATTCCGGCCATGGAGGCAATGATTGGCCAGTCGGACCATATCAGATCCTTTGTACGCCACCTGATCCGTGAAAGGGACACCTTCTTCATCGGAAGGGGCCTGGATTATGCCTTTTCCCTGGAAGGCGCACTGAAGCTGAAGGAAATATCCTATATCCATGCCGAGGCTTATGCTGCCGGTGAATTAAAACACGGGACCATTGCCCTGATTTATGACAATGTGCCTGTCATCGCAATCGCCACCCAGGACCACGTGTTTGCCAAGACCATTTCCAATGTCAGGGAAGTGAAGGCAAGGGGGGCTTACGTAATCCTTCTCGCAAAGGAGCAGGCCCAGCTGGAGGACGGCGTTGCGGATATGGAGCTGCGGATACCGGATCTGGAGGACCGGTTCACCGTATTCCCCATTGCCGTGGCCCTTCAGCTCATTGCCTACTATGCATCCATCGGCAAGAACCTGGATGTGGACCAGCCAAGGAACCTGGCCAAATCAGTTACCGTGGAATGATTCCATTGGGGCGCTATCCCGCCCCAATCCTCTCTTTTTCAGATCCATGCTGCCTTTAGATGTGGCTTAGAGAATCATCTGCTATAGTTACAATCACAGGAAATGATTCAACTATTAATAAAGGAGAGTTAAACATGAAAAAGAGAATCGCTTTATTTTTACTTACAGGTGCCTGCCTGATGAATACGGTGCCCTGCTTTGCATCCCAGTCCGTCAAGGTCAGTTATGTGGGTTCCCAGGGAACAGAATACTCAACGCTGCCGGACAGCGGGACCCTGCAAAGAGACGCGGGATTCAAGCCAAAGGCTCCGGCCGCACTGGCGGGAGGCTATCAGTTTGACAGCGGAAGGATTACGGAATCATTTGATATGGACGCAGACGGCGCTCAGGTCAACAGGCAGAAAGGCATCAACTTCCAATATGTGAAACAATCCGGCAGCACTGCCAAAACGGTCACCCTGTCCGCGGAACCGGCATCCGGCCAGTCCTTTTCAAAAGATTCCACCCTTGTGGAATATGGGGAAATGAATCTGTATTACACTACGGACCAGGCCAACTCCATATCCTGGATGGACGGGGATGTTTACTATATGCTTATGGACATCAAAAAGTCTGTCTCAAAAGATGAGCTGACGGCAATGGCAAAACAAATGATTGACATGGACACAACTTCTGCCCAATAAGGGTACATCATCCTGCCATCAAAAAGATGCTGCCGCACCAAACTGGATTGGTACGGCAGCATCCGCTGTTTTCATATCTGATATTACTTCTGTTTGTTCCACGCCTGTTTCACTTTTGCAAAATTCATGATTACGTCCACTGCGCCGTCTGCCCCCACCTTGCTGCTGTTAATGCATAAATCATAGCTGCGCGGGTCGCTCCACTTTTTGTTGGAATAATAATTATAGTAGTTGGAGCGCTGCTTGTCGGTTTTAATCATGATATCCTTTGCCTTGGATTCGTCCACCTTGTAAAGCTCCTGAAGACGTTTCAGCTTATCCTTGTCATCTCCTGTGATGAATACGCTTACCACATTGGGATAATCCTCCAGTGCGTAATCCGCGCAGCGTCCGACGATAACGCAGGAAGCCTCGTCTGCCAGTTTCTTGATGGTATCAAACTGTGCCAGGAATATCTTGTGGTTAATGGGCATATCGGAATATCCGGATGCGGTATATCCCATGGAATAGGAATCCATTACCAGGGAATACAGGAAGCTGCTGGTGGGTCGTTCATCGTGTTTCTCAAACAATTCCTCGCAGAGGCCGCTGTGCTTGGCTGCCATGGCTAACAATTCCTTGTCATAGCACTTGACCCCCATCTTCTCAGCCAGCATCTCGCCTATTAATTTTCCTCCGCTTC
Source organism: Enterocloster sp. OA13 (assembly GCF_022440595.1). Classification (NCBI taxonomy): domain Bacteria; kingdom Bacillati; phylum Bacillota; class Clostridia; order Lachnospirales; family Lachnospiraceae; genus Enterocloster; species Enterocloster sp. OA13. The sequence goes on from NZ_JAKNTF010000001.1 coordinate 2,187,379, forward strand.
CACACTGTCTGCCAATTGTGATAATAAGATTATTTGTCATTCCACATTCCCCTTTCTGCACTCTATGTCATGTTATGAATGAGTCATATTTTATCTATTAAGTATTATAACTCAAAAATTCAGAAAAGTATATAGAAATGCGCAATAAAATATAAAATAACCCAAAGCTTTTCGACAAAAGTGACAACTTGTCTGCTACTGTCTCTCTTAATGAGCATTTTATCTCAAAAAGTATTTTATCTCAAATTCCTTAAAAGCCTTTCAAAATACTCGGGCAAAGGCGCGGTGAACTCCATATATTCCCCTGTCCTGGGATGGACGATCCCAAGGACGCCTGCGTGAAGGGTCTGTCCCGTAAGGCCTGGCACCGGGCACTTGGCAGGGCCGTACACCTTGTCTCCTAAAAGGGGATGATGGAGGCTGGCCATGTGCACGCGGATCTGGTGGGTCCTGCCGGTTTCCAGGCGGCATTCCACGTAGGTATATTGTTCAAACCGCCTTAACACCTGGTAGTGGGTGACGGCGTTCCTGCCGTTGTTATAATTGATGCACATTTTCTTGCGCTCTGTCTGATGGCGTCCGATGGGCGCGTCCACTGTCCCCTCATCTTCTTTTATGACCCCGTGGACAATGGCCTGGTATCGCCGGGTGATGGAATGCTCCTTTAACTGGGCGGCAATGGAGTTGTGTGCCATATCATTCTTGCACACAATGAGCACGCCTGTTGTGTCCATATCAATCCTGTGTACGATGCCTGGACGCATGACCCCGTTGATGCCGGACAGCTGGTCCTTGCAGTGATACATCAGGCCGTTGACCAGGGTATGGCTGTAATGCCCTGCCGCAGGATGGACAACCATCCCCTTTGGCTTATTGACCAGTATGATGTCCTGGTCCTCATAAAGGATGTCCAGATCCATGGGTTCCGCCTCAATCTCAGGCTCCACTGCCTCCGGCACATCCACCTCAATATGGTCATCCGCGGTAACCACATAGCTGGCCTTTATAAGCCTGCCGTTAACCAGAACCTGCCCTGATTTAAGGAGCTTCTGGATATAGGAGCGGCTTAATTCGGGGCAGGTTTCGGCAAGGTATCTGTCAATACGCACATCGGACTCCAGGTCCGTGGGATAAAATTCTTGTTTCAAGGGTATTACTCCTTCTTTTTTAATGCAAAGCAGGCCATATCCTCATCCTTGTAATAAAACATGATGAGAAGCACAAGACATGCGGCAGCAATGGTCACATAACAGTCCGCAACATTGAATATGGGAAAATTAATCAGCTTAAAATACAGGAAATCCACCACATATCCCTGGGTCACCCGGTCAATCATATTGCCGACAGCGCCTGCACTGACCATCATCAGGCATACGGACAGGGGACGGTACCTCCTGTCTGTGGGCATCCTGAGCATAAGGTAAGCCACAGCCCCCAGCACTGCCAGTGCAATCAGGAAAAAGAACAGCTGCTTTTCCTGCATCATGCCAAAGGCAGCGCCGCGGTTCTCGGAATAAAAGAATTCAAATACACCATCCCAGATAACATACGGTTTACTGCCTTTCAGATGGGCTACTACCAGCCCCTTGGTCCACTGGTCCAGCCCCACCAGGATGATGAATCCGATGACAAAGCTGGCGAGCATGGATTTTTTCTGTTTCGTCATTCCCTGTGTCCTCCTATTATGTCAAATCCAGCCTTCATCTCATTGCCGGTAACGCTTTTGTCCACGAAAGCCTCTCCTATGGCCTTAAGAAGGATGAACTTAATGACACCGGCATCCATTTTCTTATCACTTTTTGCTGTCAGGCTTACGTCTTCCCAGTTAAGGCCGTCCACATGGACAGGAAGGCCGAATCCGGCAAACACATCCCTTAACGCAAGGAACTCTTCCTCTGTAATCATTCCCCTTATATGGGAAATATATCCCGCCGCAATACAGCCAAGCCCCACGCAATGACCGTGAAGCATGGTGAAATCCTTCAGTTTTTCAACTGCATGGCCCAGGGTATGGCCAAAGTTTAAAAGGGCCCGCTCCCCCTGCTCCGTGGGATCCTTTTCAACCACATCCTTTTTAATCCGGTTACTTCCATATACCATGGCCTGGCACAGGTCAAGGTCGCGTTTTAATATCCCTTCACGGTTATCCACCAGCCACTGGTAGTAATCCTTATCCTTAATAAGCCCATGCTTGATGACCTCCCCCATTCCGGAAGAGAACTGCTCCTTGGGCAGCGAAAGCAGGGTACTTAAGTTGGTGTATACAAAAAGCGGCATGTGGAATGCGCCTACCATGTTCTTATAGGCGTCAAAATCCACACCGGTCTTGCCTCCGATGCTGGAATCCACCTGGGATAAAAGGGTGGTGGGAATCTGGAAAAAACCAATGCCCCTAAGATAAGTAGCTGCTGCAAAGCCGCACAGATCGCCTACAACGCCGCCGCCAAGGGCTGCCAGTACGTCCTTCCGGTCAAAATGTTCCAGGATCAGGTGTTCATACAGTTTCTTTACCGTATCCAGGTTCTTGTTCTCTTCTCCTGCCGGGAATGTGAAAACAGAAACCTGCCTGCAGCAGCCGGACAGGATGGTTTTCACTTCCTCCAGATAAAGAGGCGCCACATTGGAATCTGTCACAATGCATATTTTATGTCCTTCTAATGAAAGACGGTCAGCCTCTTCCTTTAAGCCGGAAAAGGAGGTATCCATCACAATGTCATAAATCGGTTTTCCATCCCTGCACACGTTCATTCTGTCCGCCATATCAGTTTCCTCCTAAAAGCCTGTCTGCGCCGCCCTCTGGCAGCGTGCAGGACAACATAAAATCGGCAGACTCCCATGGTCTGCCGCGTTCACGTCCATATCGTCTTCTTATCCTATCTTATAAACGGATATTAAGTCCTGACACGTCCATACCCATGGCGCCGCCGGCAGCCAGGATATCCTGGAAATCTCCGGATAACTCAACGGAATCAGGGGTTGCAATAAAGATATAATTGGATATCTTCTGCAGGTTGCCGTTCATGGAATAGGTTGCCCCGGAAGTGAAATCAATTATCCTCTGAGCTACCTCTGTATGTATACCCTCCATATTAAGTACCACTGCCTTGCCGGCCAGGAGATAATCACATATATCCCTGGAGTCTTCCATTGAGGTCGGCTTAATCATTGTGACCTCCATGCTGCGTCTCATAGGCACTACTTTGGGATTGGATCTTCCTAAAAATCGTGGCTTGTCCGGTTCCTCTTCGTCATCATATTCCGTACTCTTCTTTGTAAACAGCCCCTTGCGAGGAGCTTCCTCTTCAAAGTCATCGTCCAGGTAGTAATCATCCTCTTCCTCTTCAGGACTTAATCTCATGGTATCCATTAACTTACCTAACAGACTCATTTTACACTCTCCAATCTCTATATGAAGTGTCTACAGGACATATGGCTGGTTTGCGTATCAAAACAGCATGTCCTGGCCAAACACCTTATCGTACACCAAAAATCCCGGTGCCGACCCTAACCATGGTGGCGCCTTCCTCAACAGCGACTTCATAATCCCCAGTCATTCCCATTGAGAGCACATCCATAGTAACATTATCAATGTTTTTCTTATCTATGTCAACAGCAAATTCAAATAATTTTTTAAAAATTCCGCGATTTTCTTCTGGATTCTCTACAAATGGCGCAATTGTCATAAGGCCCTTGATATGAACATGGGGAAAATCCTTAATTGTCATAATTGCATCTTCTACTTCTTCCAGCATGAAGCCATATTTGCTTTCTTCCCTTGCAACATTGACTTCCAGAAGGATATCCACGTCCAGACCTGCTTTGGCTGCATCGGTTTCAATCTGCTGTGCCAGCCGCAGGGAATCCACGGAGTGAATCAGCACTGCCTTCCCAAGGACCTGGCTCACCTTGTTGCGCTGCAGATGGCCGATCATATGCCAGCGTATATCCTCAGGAAGTTCCGGCTTCTTGGCCACGATTTCCTGTACTTTGTTTTCACCGAAATCCCTGGCTCCTGCGGCATATGCTTCCTCCAGCATGGGCACGGGCTTGGTCTTGCTGACAGCAATCAGCGTGACCGCCTTTGGGTCCCTGCCTGACCGGATGCAGGCCTGTTCAATCCGTCTGTTTACTTCGATTAAATGTTCTTTTATCATAATCCTATCCCTCCGTGTAAAGTTCAGTCTTATTATTGGTATAACAGCTGCCCCTCTTCCACCATGGAAGCATCCAGCACAATATGGTCATAAACAGAAAGGCCATAGGTTGAATTGCGGCGCACCGTATAAAATTCATTGTTGGAATCCAGTATCTCAATCCGTTTAAAAACAGTGTATCCCTTATTGATATTATAAACGCCTTTTAAGGATGCGGTACGTCCGATCTGGTAACGGTCCGGTGAGTCGGGTTTCACAATATAGTCCCCTGCCTTGAAGCCATTTTCCTCACCCATGTCCACGTAATAGAATTCCTCGTCAGAAGAATATATATCCGCAGGGACAAATACCACCGAAGGCCCGTTTTCCGTGTAAACCTCCTTATTGAAACCATTTTCCGAGGTATCCCCGCCCTGGGTGAGATACTCCAGCGGCACCAGGTAAAAGCTTTTTTCCGTCACAGCGCTGACCGGTATCTTTAACCCGTCAGACTGCTCCGTCACAATCTCGAAATTGATGAAACGGTCTGATATGAACTGTTCCATATATTTTGTGAAATCCAGCCTGCCATAGGTGGCGCCGTCCTTTCCGGTAAAGGTGGAATAGGCGGCCGGCGTGTTCATGGAATAATCGCTGAACACGACCCTCAGCCTGTCCTTGCCCGCATACAGGCCTGCATCCTCCTCGGTCAGGGGGAATACGATGGACCAGTTCTCCGAGGTTACGATCTTGTAGGCCGGCATGCCGCTGTCAATCAGGTCACCGGACTTTTTAAGTGTCTTGCTGTACGTTTCCCGGTTAAAGCTTTCGGCTTCAATATCAGCCGTGGTCATGTCCTCGTAGGAGTCAAATCCATAGGAGACCACACCTGATACATCCGTGCGCACCTGCTCAAAGACAGCGCCTGATTCCTGGGCCAGCTTGTCTAACTGGTCCAGAGCGCTGAAACTGGAATACTCCATCACCGCTGCCTCCAGGGAATATCTTGCATCATAAATGGAGGAAAAGTCCTGGTCCTTAAATGAAAGCACAAAGGATGTAAGCTGTTTTTTCAGGTCGGACAGGCTCTCATCCGTAAGTCCGTTACCGTCCTCGGCTTTATCTTTTAATAACTCCTCCAGATTACCTGTCTCATCCAGGGAATATATCCTGCTTCCCACGGAGGCCCGTTTTCCTTCCCTCAGATAATAGTTAATATATCCTGAACGGTCCGCTGTCTTTACCTGCTCTTCCCTGAGGATCAGACCGTTATATGTCCTGTTGTTAACAATTCCTCCGTCTACCACTTCATAGAATTGTATCTTCTCCCTTTTCAAATATGTATATACACTGAATATCAGATAGAGGAAAATGATTGCAAAGATAATCATACCCACATTGATATTAAGCGGCCGCCTGTAGCGGACAACCTTCTTGTTCTTTTTTTTAGCCATGGAACAAGGCCTCTCCTTTTACTGAAATGGAACGATAAACCGGCAGATCTTCCTGCAGGTCCAAATAGCAGCCAACAAATAACTGCCCGCCGCGCCAGGCATCCAAATCCCGGCACGGCAGGCAGCCCTATCACTCCTGTCACCTATCTTATCACAAAAAATGTATCATTACAATGAAATAATCACATCGCCCTTCGCGCAGTCCGGAAGCTCGGCGGCATCCATGGAAATACTCAGGACAAAGGTTACATGATACTTTTCACCGATATTTTTCAATGTCATATATGTATCGGAAATCTCTTCGCCTTCCAGGCATGACAGCTTTAAAAAGCTATCCAGGTACATTGTCTCCAGATCGTGATCCTGGGAAATGATACCACAGATAAATCCTAAAAATCCTTCACTGCTTTTAATTGGGAATTCATTGACATTAATGAGACGGATCTTATTATTTAACTCATACATATGCTGGGCACTCTTATCCAGATATACGACAGTGCCGTTGGCCCCCTTGATTGCTGCATTGGCCATATCTAACAGATGTTTGGTCTTGCCCTTACCCTTTTTTCCCGCAATAATCTGAACCATATGAATCTCCTCCTTGAGTTATATATGTTGTATAAAAAATCAATTAAGATTACTCTAATTATAGTATAACTTCATAGAAAGCGCAATCACTATTTGACGATTTTAGAAATTATATTTGTCATATTGTCATAGAGATGGGGACGGCTGTCTGCCTTCAATACAACCGATATATACTCCTTATCAGAGTCATCCCTGGAAGCCATGATCAGACAATAGCCCGCCGCCTTGGTGGTGCCTGTCTTGCCTCCGAATACCTTTAAGCCATCCGGGGTCTCCCTTTCCCCTGTCATGAACCAGTTGCTGCCCTTCCAGGTCTTTGACACCGGTTCACTGTTTTTGTTGTGGTAATTGGCAGTGTACGCCGTTGTCCCCACAATCTGGCGGAATACAGGATACTTAAGGGCCTCATTGAATATAAGGTATAAGTCATAAGCCGTGGTATAATGGTCCGGATCATTCAAACCATGAGGATTCACAAAATGGGTGCCGGTAGCGCCCAGTCTGAGGGCCTCTTCGTTCATCATATCCGCAAACGCGTCAACACTGCCTGCTATATGGACTGCGATGGCAGCCCCCGCATCATTGCCCGAAGGAAGCATGAGACCATAAAGAAGCTGCTCCAGTGTCAGAGTGTCTCCTGGTTCAATGCCGCACAGCGTTGCGCCCGGTTCCGTGATGACAGCATCATCCGTCACAAGGACACGGGACTTAAGGTCCCCTTCCCTGATGGCTACCAGGGCAGTCATTATCTTTGTGATGCTGGCCGGATACATACGCTCAAACGCATCCTTGCTGTAAAGGACTTCCCTGTCATCCAAGTCAAAAAGCGCTGCTGCTTCCGATGTGGCAAAACCAGGGTCAAATGAAGCCTCATCCGTGACAACGCACAGATCAGAGGCAAAGGCATCTGAAAAACGTGTGGTTGCGGCCTCCTCTTCCAGCGCCGGAATCCGCTCCGCGGCAACATAGGCATCCTTAAGACCGCCGGAACAGCCGGTCAGCCCCATGGACGCTGCGATTAAAAGTGCACACAAAAGGGCAGATGCCCGTTTCATGCCCTTCACTCTGCCCCTGACAGCCATTATCTGGCAACCTCCCGCCATTCCATATCGCCTCTGTCCAGAGCCTTGATTAAAAGCTCTGCAGAAGCCAGATTGGTGGCAAGCGGTATATTATAGATATCACACAGACGGACCACATTGTTCACATCCGGCTCATGTGGCTTGGGATTGTTGGGATCCCTTAAGAAGATGACCAGATCCATCTCATTGTGCTCAATCTGGGCAGCCATCTGCTGCATTCCGCCAAGATGGCCGGCCAGATACTTGTGGATGTTCAGGTTGGCAACCTCCTCAATCAGGCGTCCCGTTGTCCCTGTAGCATACAGGGTATTCTTGCTCAGGATTCCCCTGTATGCGATGCAGAAGTTCTGCATCAGCTTTTTCTTTGCGTCATGTGCAATCAAACCAATTGTCATATTATATAACCCTCCTTGGATTAGAAATGTCTTGTCTCTCTTTGAAGTCCTACGTTCAGCACCAGCCCCATCCCAATGAAAATACTGATCAGGGAACTGCTTCCGAAACTGATGAAAGGAAGCGGAAGACCCGTGTTGGGGAAAATACCCGTGGCAACCGCGATATTGGCAAAAGACTGGAACGCTACCAGGGTAGCCATGCCAACACACAGGAGCCTGCCGGACAGATCCCTGGCCCGGGCAGCCATCATAAGACATTCATATACTATCAGTAAAAACAGGGCAATCACCACCACACAGCCGATAAACCCCAACTCCTCGCCAATAACGGCAAAGATGAAATCGGTCTGCTCCTCGGATAGGAAATTACCGTTTTTTACAGAAGCAATCGTAGTGTTGAACAACCCCTTGCCCTTTAACTGGCCGGAGCCAATGGCTATGATGGAGTTATTCTGCTGGTAGCGGGCCTCTCCGTACTGTTCCGGATAAAACCATGCCAGGATACGGCCTGCCTGGTATTCCTTGATAAAAGGAATCATACCATGGAGCAGCAGGTAGACGAATGTGGTAACGACCGGTATTGTAACAGCCAGGGTACCCATGATCCATCTGTAACTGATGCCGCTGGCAAACACGATTCCAAGGACCATTACCATGATGACGAGACAGGTGGACAGATTCGGCTGCTCAAATATCAGGGCGGCCGGAGCTGCGAACAGGGCAGCTGCAATTGCTACCGTGCTGACCTGATTGATTCTTTCCTGATACTTCATGAAATACCAGGAAAAAGTCACAATCAGGCCAATCTTTACAAATTCGGACGGCTGAAGCTGTCCGATTACCGGCACCTCAATCCAGCGTTTCGCATTATTGACCACATTCCCCCATATCAGCACGGCCACCAGACTGGCGATACATACGCCGTATATGACCATGCTGAAGTTAAGGATCCTGTGATAATCAATAAGTGACAACCCTATCGCCACTGCGAGTCCAACTAAAACACCCAAGAGCTGTTTGTTGACTGCATCCGCATTCATGTTGGTGGCGCTTCTGATGACCAGTACACCGATGATGTTGAGTGCAATCATATAAAAAACCAGCCGGAAGTTAAAATGTCTAAAATCATAATCCAAAAACATTTAATATAGCCCCTTGTTCGATATGGAACGAATCGGTATGTTGGCATGAAGCACAGGCAGGGCCCGGCTGTTGCCGGATAAAGGACTGTCTGTTTCCATCTGTATCTGGACCTTGTCCTTTTCTATCTCCATGTATTTTGAAATGGCATGAATCATGTCATCCCTTATCATCAGTATCATCTCCGGTGAGCAGCCTGCCTTGTCGGATACCAGCAAAAGTTTAAGCCGCATCTTAGCTGTCTCTCCGGAACGCCGGGTATGAAACCTTAAAAACCATCTCACCTTGACACCATCCCTTCTAAGCACGCCGTAATATGCTGCGCAGCCTGGCGAACAGAGTCTCAGACTGTCCGGGATTAGCCATGGGAACACTCTCCCCTAACAGCCTCCGGCAGATGTCCAGGTAAGCCTGTCCAGCCGGGGAACCCATACCCACTAACGGTTCACCCTGGTTGGTAGATACGACGATGTACTCGTCATCGGGGACTGCTCCGATAATGTTTACTGCCAGAATGTCCGTGACGTCGCTGAGGGACATCATGTCTCCCCTGCGCACCATGTCGGCCCGGATACGGTTAACGATAAGGTCCACCTCGTCAATCTCCGCATGTTCCAGAAGCCCGATGATACGGTCCGCGTCCCGGATGGCCGAAACCTCAGGTGTGGTAACCACCAAGGCACGGTCTGCCCCGGCAATGGCATTGTAAAATCCCTGTTCAATGCCTGCAGGGCAATCCAGCAGTATGTAGTCAAATTCTTCCCGTAAATCCGCTACCAGCTTCACCATCTGTTCCGGATTCACGGCAGTCTTGTCCCGCGTCTGTGCAGACGGCAGTAAATAAAGGTTCGGATATCTTTTGTCTCTTATCAGGGCCTGCTTCATACGGCAGTTGCCTTCCACCACGTCCACAAGATTGTAGACAATGCGGTTCTCCAGTCCCATGACCACATCCAGGTTGCGCAGGCCGATATCCGTATCAATCAGCACTACACGTTTACCCAGTATAGCCAGTCCTGTTCCCACATTGGCAGAAGTAGTCGTTTTGCCTACCCCGCCTTTTCCAGAAGTAACCACAATGACCTCACTCATAATGAAATCCTCCTGAAAAATACTTTACCTTCCTATTGTACATTAAATTTCGTAAATTTACCAGTATTTTTTTGGCATTAAGCAAAATTTAACATATTGTTTAGGAATGTTTTTTTGAGCGGGCGAACCTGGATTTCTCCATCCTCCACAAAAGCAAGCATGGGACCACGTCCCAGACGCTTGTTCCGCTCATTGAACCGGCTGCTCCTGCTGCCGATCCGGATCTGCAGCGGGGCCATCTCAAAGGCCATGATGACCGCATCCATGTTGCCGGCAACGCCGGCTGTCACGGTCCCCTTAAGGTCCCCCAGTATGATGACATTGCCTTTGGCCGTCACCCTGGCCCCATGCTCCACATCCCCTATGATGATGATACTGGCCTCCGACTCCAGGCAGTCCCCCCGCCGGAGCGTCCCGCGGTAAAACTGCCCTGTCTGGGAGCTTAGTTCCATCAGCTTATCATTCAGTGCTTTTTCACAGCGCTCAATCCGCTCTGCATCCGTGTCAAGGAGACAGAGGATCTCAATCTGTGAGTTCCTCGTAATCGTATCAACAATCTCGAATTCCTCGGCTGCAGTAAGGCTCCGTCCTTCCAAGGTAAGGGTCATCTGTACGGATCCCCAGAACCTGGCGCTTTCACTGAACTTCTTGGCAATGGCCTCCAGGAGTTCTTCAAAGGGAAGCCCAGGGTCCAGGATTACGGTCATTCCCGCTTTACTGCTTTTGATTACTACCGCATTGTGCATACAATCACCTCTTTTGCTGGTTTAATCACCAATAGTTACATTTGATACACCTAAGGCGCCGGAACCCATGATCTGCTCCAGTGTCGTATATCCATAATAATACTCATATACCTTTTTGCCAAGGGTAGCCGCGTTAGTACCCGCATAACCGTAAGGTATGTTCACGGTAACGGCAACCTCCGGATGGCTGTAGGGCGCAAAGGATATGAAAAAGGCATGGTTGGCACGGTTCCTGTTCTCCTGTGCCGTACCTGTCTTGCCTGCCACTTCCACCGGCAGGTCTGAGAAAATCTTTTTGGCCGAGCTGTCTGTAATCACACGGCGCATACCGGTCTGCACCGCATTCCATGTGGTGTCGGCCGCTTCGATATGGGAACTGGCTGCAGGCGAGTAATCGGTTATCAGATTGCCGTCCGAGTCAGTAAGTTTGTCTAAAAGGCTCAGTTCGAATACGGTTCCCCGGTTGGCAAGGGCCGCCACGTAGCGGGAAAGCTGTACATTGGTATAGGAATGGGTACCCTGTCCCATGGCGGAACGCTCCGGGTCCTCCGATGAAATCTGGGGATCGTTTTCAGGAATCTCCACCCCTGAGGTGTGGTCCAGTCCAAACATGGCCGCATATTTGCGAAGGGTGGTAAGACCCTGGTCCGGTGAATAGGTACCGTCAGGCTTGATGCACAGCCTGTGGGCCAGTTCCGCAAAAAAGTAGTTACAGGAATTCTGTATGCCTTCCTCTATGTTCTCGGCGTTATGGCGTCCGGGCCATATCCAGCACTTAATCGGATTGGATACCTGGTCATAGATACCGGTACATTCAATGGTATCCGTAAGGCCGATTACCCCCTCTTCCAGCGCTGCCACGGCAGTGATTGGCTTAAAGGTGGAACCAGGCGCTTTTAATGCCTGGGTGGCATTGTTGTATAACGGTCTTGAAAGGTCATCCTGAAGCTGGGCAAAGTAGGCCGCGTCCACGCTTCCGGACATCTGGTTATTATCATAGCTTGGATAGGTCACAAGGGCTCTTACCTCGCCTGTGCGGATATCTGTCACCACCACGCCTGCCGTACATGGATCCAGGGCCAGCTGCGCAGGTGTCAGTTCCAGGTTGGATATCTTTTCACGGATGAACTGGAACGCATAAGCGCTGCCTCCTGTCCTGAGGGCGGCAATCTCCTGGGGATTATCATCCAGGACCCCCTGGGCAAACAGGGCCAGGCACAGCTGGTTCCCGGTAATGACCTCGTCATTCACCAGATAGCGGAACATACGCTTGGTAAACTTATTGTCATTCTTAAGGGATTCTATCACATAATCCACCAGCTGTCCGAATATATCATCCGCATCCGAATACTTACTGGACACATCCAGCCGTGTGGTATCCACCCAGTTGCCCGCAATCCCGCTGTAAATGTAATCCCTCAGGCTGATGGTACCGTCCCGCCATGCCTGGTACTGGGGGGAGGACTGGTCAATCTTATCCTTCTGGATGATACCAATGGATGATTCTGATAAAAAGCTATAGATATAATTCATATAGGTAGACATATCATCCGGCAGGTCGTTCATGGCCATGGCATGTCCGCTCATAAGTTCGTTGCGGATGGAATTAAGGATCTGTTCCCTGGAGGCCATATAGGTGCCGTATATCTCCTTTTCAATGTCCGAGGCATCCTCCCTGGCCATGTCCGCCAGGGACAGGACATTGTTGTTGATCAGCTGGTAATAGGCGTCCTTGACCGGAATCGGGATTTTGGAGGAGTCATAGGTCTTATCGGGATCCAGGTCGTCTATCTGAAGGTTATAGCTTATGATGCCGGCCAGCTGCTGTTCTATCAGCTTATATATGGCAATCTGCAGGTCATGGTCAATGGTAAGGTACACATCATCCCCTGCCCTGGCATCCGTCTTTTCAATGATTTCACGGGGACGCCCCATATTATCCACATACATCCTGGAATGGCCCTTTTCACCCTGAAGCTCCAGCTCCATGGACTTCTCAATGCCGGTGCGGCCCACGATGTCGTTCAGGTCATATTTCCTGGCATCCTCGGGAAGGCCTGCGGCTTCTTCTGTATCACGCCACTGGTCATTGAGTTCGTCCAGCTGGTCCTCCTGGACCTTGCCCGTATAGCCGATGATGGGGGCAAAATACAGACTGTCCGCATATTCCCGGATATAGGACTGTTCCACGGACACACCCTTCAGATAGGCCAGGTTCTCGTTGATTTCAGTCATGGTCACATCGCTGACATTGGAGGACACCGTAGTGGTTTCATACTTCTGGTATTCGGTCAGCTTCATGGTGAAGATGATATTGACCATGTCAAGGGCAATGTTATCCGGAAGTACAAGGGGATTCCCCTTGTCATCCTTCATCTCATCCAGCTTATAGCTGTGCTTTTTGATTTCAAATGCCTCCCTGGCCGTGATGTTGGTTGGGTATCTGCCCTTGGGGTCATCCAGTTCACTGGAGGAGGAACGGCCGTAAAAGTTCAGGAAAAACCTTGTCCTTGCCGCGTCCGAGGTAAAGGTGTAGAACATTTCCCCATTCTGGTCCATGGCTATCTCAAGCTTGCCTTCCACCTTCTCACCGCGCCGCTCCAGGATGGTGACCAGCCTGTGGAGCATCTGGTTGCGGTCGGCTGTCTTGGGGTAATCCCCGGTATCCTGGATTACCACGGAATAAGCCAGTTTATTGTAGGCCAGTTCAAAACCGTTGCAGTCATATATCTTGCCCCTGGTTCCCGGCGTGTCCACGCTGCGCTCTGTCTTCTGCATGTACTTTTCCTGATAATCACTGCCGTCCAGGATCTGCATGCGGAACAGCTTGCCCACAAGGCCCGCGAACATCAGGGTAAACATGACAGAAAGGGCAAAAAGCCGGGAACTGAACAGTTTTTTGAAAAATTCTCGTACTATCTCTAAAAGCTCATCAAACAAGGTTCTTGTCTCTCCTTTTCCCTATATCCTCCACACGTCTGCTGGCGGATAAGAACAGCCGGTAAATCAGAAGGGTTGTCACTGCCGTAAAAATGATTTCCGGTAGGATGATATTCCTGAAATAGTATGGAAGGTTCAGCCTTCCACGGATCAGGAACCGGAATACATAGACATACAGGCTGTACCACAATCCGTTGACAATGCTCAGGATCAGGGGCAGCGTGATGTAGTCCTCATAGTAATATTTGGTGAATATGCCGTTGACATATCCGATGTATACATAAATCAGGGTATAAAACCCAAAGGGTCCGCTGTAGAACAGGTCCAGCAGCAGCCCGGATAAAATCCCATAAAGCATCCCCGCATTCTTCCCATGGATGAATCCGAAGGAGAACGTAAGGATTAAAAGCAGATTGGGCGTTGCTGACAGGAAGGGCAGTAAAGGGAATACGCAGTTCTGCACCGTAAATGCCAGTACGATGAACAATATATTGATAAGAACCTGTTTTACCTTTGCTTGAATCACTGGGCAGCCGCCTCTCCTGTATCTTTGATATCCGTGATGATGAGTACCTCCTGCAGGTTATCAAAATCCGCAATGGGTATCAGGTACCCGGATTGGGTCAGATGGTCCGGGTCAATGGTCACATCCGACGCATACCCGATTAAAATGCCGGGCAGGAACTTGGTGCTGATGTTGGAGGTGACAATCTGGTCACCGTCCCGTATCTGGGCATCCTTTGAAAAATCAGTAAGCTTAAGCCTTCCCTCCTCATAGAGGGTCAGGTCCCCTGCCACGATGCAGGTGTAGGAAGAATCCAGCTTCATGGCGCCTACACGGTTGGAGTCATCGATGATGGAGCGGACCGTTGCATAGTTGGCGCCCACATCGGTCACGATTCCCACCAGGCCCCCGTCGGCCACCACGTTCATGTCCACAGCCACCCCGTCCGCGGAGCCTTTGTTGATCCGGAATACCTGGAACCACTTTTCAGAGTCCCTGGCAATGACACGGGCCCCAATCTTGTTGTACTGCATATATTCCTGGTCCAGCTCATACAACTGTCTGAGACGGTCCAGTTCAAACTGTTCGGCCTGGAGACGGTTATTATCCTCGGTCAGCTGGGCAATCTGGTCTTTCAGCTCCTCGTTCTGGGCAAGGGCATCCTTCAGGGTGCCGTAATTTTTCATCTCGTTGTAGATACCGGTACCCACCGCGTTGACCCCGGACTGGATTGGAATAAGGAAATATCCCACTCCGGTGCGCAGCGGATCCATGACACCGTCTTTCAGGGAGGTGATGCAGATTAACAGTACGCACAGTACCGTAAGGCCTGTAAGTATATATTTGCTGTGTTTAGATTCCATGGATTGACTTCCTCTTACAATATTTTCTGTTCACGGAAACTGAGATACCGTCTGTCTCCGATGATGATATGGTCGATGAGGGTGATGCCGATAAGCACGCCCGCTTCCTTTACACGTTCCGTGAGCATAAGGTCTGCACGGCTGGGGCTGGGGTCACCGCTGGGGTGGTTGTGCACCAGCACCATGGATACGGCGCAGCACCTGAGGGCCTCTATCAGTATCTCCCTGGGCGTCATCACGGAAGCATTGACCGTTCCTCTGGATATGAGCAGATCCTTTATCAGTCCCTGCTTTGTATTCAGGAACATGACCCGTATCTCCTCCTGCTCCAGATGACGCATATCTTCCATATAATAGTCAGATATCTGGCTGGGATGTTCAAAGGAAATGCGGTTGATGCCTGTCTGCTTCTTCCAGATGCGCCGGGACAGCTCACCGATGCAAAGGAGCTGTACACCTTTCACCTTACCCACCCCTTTGATTTTCATGAAATCATTCAGGGAATGGTGTAAAAGCCCCAGCAGACCGTCACCCGGGCTGCCAAGGGCCAGAAGCTTTCCTGCCAGGTCCAGGGAGGAATGATCCCTGCTGCCTGTACGTATGATGACCGCCAGAAGTTCCGCGTCCGTCAGGACGCCCGGACCAAAACAGAGACACTTCTCATAAGGGCGGTCCACACTTGGTAAATCCTTCATTCTTATTCTTTCCATCTCTCTCCTAACTACGCACCTCTCCAAGCACAAAGTTAAGAAAATCAGGAAATCAGATAAACCGGTAAATAATCAGGGCAATGGCCACTCCGATGATACTGGCCATGGTGATTTTAATCGTAAGCCCAAAGGTGATGACCAGGATACCGAAATTAATGACAAGAGGCGAATCCAGTCCAAAGGATTGTCCAAAATTCAGCCAGCCAAGCCATGAAATCCCCTCAGCCATCTGTCCCATGAAGCCGCCCAGGACAATACCTGCCAGCAGCATGATTAAAAGTATCCAGAAATTCCTGTAATGCATATGCCTTGTCCTCCGGTCCCACCAGCAGGACAGCAGAGTGTACGCACTCCCCTGCCGGATTAGTATATATTACCATAAGTTATCTGAGGTGTCATCTTAAAATTTTCGTAACAATCCAGACTGCGCGAAAATCAGCACACATCCCTTCAGGATGACGCCCTACGGACAGTTATGGATATTCACGACACCGTCATCCAAAAGCTGCTGCAAAGACTTAAGGATTCCAAGCTTTGCATGGTACCAGGTAAGCCCGCCCTGGAAATAAACAGCATACGGCGGCTTAATCGGCCCGTCCGCAGACAGTTCAATGGATGATCCCTGTACAAAAGCCCCTGCCGCCATGATGACCGGGCTGTCATATCCCGGCATGTCCCAAGGCTCCGGCGTCACGAAGCTGTCCACAGGCGCAGCCGCCTGAATCCCCTTACAGAACGCAATCACGCCCTCAGGCGTGCCAAAGGTAATGGCCTGTATGATATCATGGCGTGACTCCCTTCCATCGGGAACAACCCCAAAGCCCAGCCGTTCATAAACATTCGCCGCAAAAATAGCCCCCTTCAACGCTCCAGCCACAACCGTCGGTGAAAGGAACAGCCCCTGATAAAGCTGCTGGTTAATCCCCAGGCTGGCCCCCACCTCCTTGCCAAGGCCCGGCGCGCTAAGCCGGTAGGAAGCCTTATCCACGCACTCCTTCTTCCCCACAATATACCCGCCGATGGGAGCCAGGCCGCCGCCCGGATTCTTAATCAGCGATCCCACAATCATATCCGCGCCAACATCCGTAGGCTCCAGCTTCTCCACAAACTCGCCGTAGCAGTTATCCACCATACAGATAACCTCCGGCTTCCTGCTCTTAATAAAAGCAATCAGCTCCCCAATCCGTTCCACCGAAAGGGTAGGCCGTGTAGCATACCCTTTGGACCGCTGGATTGTAACCAGCCTGGTCCTCTCATTCAGCGCCTTCTCAATCCCCTCAAAATCAAATCCCCCGTCCTCAAGCAGGTCCACCTGCCTGTAAGTCACCCCATACTCCTTAAGTGACCCAACGGAATCCCGGATTCCAATGACTTCCTCCAATGTATCATAAGGCTTCCCCACAGGGGAAAGCAGTTCATCCCCCGGCCTGAGGTTCCCCGACAACGCCACATGCAGCGCATGTGTCCCGCTAATCAGCTGCGGCCTCACAAGGGCGCTCTCCCCGTGAAACACGCTGGCATACACATCCTCCAGCGTATCCCTTCCCAGATCATTATATCCATACCCTGTAGTAGCGGCAAAATGTATATCACTGACCCTGTTAACCTGCATCCCCCGTATAACCTTCATCTGATTATACTCCGCAACCGCATCAATCCCCGCAAACCGTTCCCGAAGCCCCTCTTCTATCTCAGCGCCAAACCCCAGCACCTCATCCCCAATCCCCAATTCCCTATACATATCCTTTAACTCAATATTCTCCATATCCCTTCCGTATCTCCATTCCCATTCATCTACTTAATAACACAAACCTAACATCCCAAACACAAACTATAAATCTAATATCTATATAATCCTTAATATGATTACTAACAAAACACCATGATTAACAAAATATCATTCCCCAACATCCTAATCACTATATCCCAGACATAAACCACCCATATCAAACCATATATCTCCCACCCAAATCAGGGCATGCAGATGGAGGAACTAAATCTGCAAACAGGCCCCGGTACTGCCTTATGCAATTAACGTTGAAAACAGCACCCATTAATTACGCAAGGCAGAACCAGGCCCTTCACGACACATCCATTTCCCCTTGCGAATGCCCAGCGCCGGATGGTCCATACACCCTGTGAAGACCATTTTTGTACGCCGGCACTTAGGCGCGGTCCCTCACGCGCCTTAGTACCGCTGCGTACAAAACCGAGCGCGAGCGTGTCTGAACAGGGTGTATGGACCATCCGGTGCGGACCTTCGCCGACTCACTATTGTAGCACAATCCCCGCCCCAACGCAATCCTCTATTATCCGTTCCACAACCAACGCTGCATCATTCCCAAAATCAGGCAGGTTCAGCCAGCGCACATCCCGTTCCCGTTTAAACCAGGTCAGCTGCCGCTTGGCAAAATGCCGGGTATCCCGTTTGAGGATATAGACCGCCTCATCCAGGGTGCATCTGCCATCCAGGTAATCCAGGATTTCCTTATATCCAAGGCCCTGCATGGAGGTCTGTCCACGATGGCAGCCCATTGCCTTTAAGGCCTGCACTTCCTCCACCAGGCCGTTTTCAATCATCTGGTCCACGCGCCGGTCAATCCGTCCATAGAGGACAGGGCGCTGCGTGTTCACCACGTAATATAGGAAATTATATGGGGATTCCTTTACCCGCTCTTCCTGATTATGGACCGATATCCTCTCACCTGTCAGGCGGTAATATTCAATGGCGCGGATGACCCTTTTTACATTATTGGCATGGATCCGTGCAGCGGATTCCGGGTCGATTTCCTCCAGCATGGCATGCAGCACAGCAGGAGCAGCCTCACCTTCCCTGGCAGCCAGTTCCTCCAGTTCCCGGCGCACAAGGCTCTCATCGTCATTCTCCTTAAAATCAATGTCATAGAGAAGGGCCTGTATATAGAAGCCGGTACCTCCTGCAATGATAGGGATGCGGTGATGGCTGTAAATCTCCTCCAGCGCCTCCTTTGCCATATGCTGGAATGTGACAACATTAAAATCCTGATCCGGTTCCAGCACATCGATGAGATGATGGGGGACTCCCTCCATCTCATGGGCCGTAATCTTGGCCGAACCGATATCCATGTGCCGGTATACCTGCATGGAATCGGCGCTGATGATTTCACCTCCTATGGCCTTGGCCAGTTTGATGGACAAGGATGTTTTTCCGACGGCTGTCGGGCCGGTCAGTACAATAAGCGGCTGCTTCATATGCGGGCTGCTCCTTTCAGTCATATCTTGGTCGTTCCTATTGGGTCATGTCCAGGTCATGTCTTGGTCATGTCTAAACCATGCCTTACACAATCCGTTTGAATTTCTTTTCCAATTCATATTTGCTCATGGAAATGATGGTGGGCCGGCCATGGGGGCAGGCATATGGGTTGTCCAGCCCCAGCAGCTGGTCAATCAGTTCATTGGCCTCCGAGAAGGACATGGAATGATGGCCCTTAACCGCTGCCTTACAGGACATGGAAGCCACCTTCTCATAAATGATATCCGGGTTATGTACCGACATATCATCGGACAGCCCGTCTAACATCTCAATGAGCAGGTCCTTCTTGGCAATGGAAAACAGGTTTGCAGGAACCCCGCGCACCGCATATTCCCTGCCGCCAAAAGGCTCTATCTCGAATCCCATTCCGGTAAAGTATTCCATGTATTTATTTAACAGCAGTTCCTCGTTCATATTCAGGGTAAGGATGATGGGAGGTTCTACCATCTGTGTGTCATACTGCCGTGTCTTCAGGGTTTTGATGGTCTTTTCATATAGTACTTTTTCATGTGCGGCATGCTGGTCAATGATGAACAGCTGCTCATTGTACTCCACCATCCAGTATGTATCAAACAGCTGTCCGATGAGTTTGTGCTTCAGACGGGCTTTGGGGTCCAGCAGTTTACCGTCAAAGAAATCCAACTGCTGAGGATTTTCCTCTATCATCTCAGGAGTACCTAAAGGCGAGTCTGTATCGGAAGTGGAGGAAATTCCTCTTTTAATCGCCCTGGAAGGAATATCGGTGGAGGAAAATTCTCCAGAAACACAGGAATCTGTTGCCGTCGTGGGGCTTGGACCGGTTATTTCCTTCTGTTCATTTTCGATGGAACTTCCCAATCCGGCTGGTCTTTCTGAGGTGGTTGGCCTTCCAAGTCCAGCCGGACTTTCCGTCATCACCGCAGCCCCGGTTCCCTCTTCTGTGGATATTCCTCCATGTTCCGGCTGGCTGCCAGCCTGTCCAGTCCCAGCCTTTGCAGCGGCTTCTGCCTGTTCCCGCCTTCTCTCCTTCAGCCAGTCCGGCATCAGGTCATTTACATAGGACGGTTTTGGCGGCGGGGTCTGGCTGTAGGATACTGCCTGGCTGCCGGATTGTGGTGTCGATGGTACGCCCCCCGGTGCCGCGGCTTGGGATGGCCTGGCTCCCAGCGCCATGGCCTCCGGTGCTGCGGACTGGGATGGCCTGGCTCCCAAGGGCCTGTCCCCCGTCGCTGCATTTTGCAGGGGCCTGTCCCCTGGCGCCATGGCCTGGCGCCTGCGCACTTCGAAGGGTTCCGGTCTGGGGGCCAGACGTTCCGCCAGTTTGGCGGCCTCTTTTTCCCTTTTTTCAGTCAGGCTTACCTCGGGAATCAGTTCCTTATGCGCAAGGGCATCGCCCACCGCCTTTACCACCGATTTATATACGCTTTCCCCGTCGCTGAAACGCAGTTCCATCTTGGTGGGATGGACATTCACGTCCAGGGTATCCGGCTGTATGGTAAAATGCAGCATGGTGAACGGGTATTTGTGCTGCATCATGAATGGCTTGTACGCCTCTTCTATGGCCTTTGATATGATGTTGCTCCTTATATAACGCCCGTTGATGAAATAATTTTCATAATTGCGGTTGGAACGGGCGATTACGGGCTTACCGATGAATCCGGTTACCTGCATGCCCGGCTGTTCAAAGTCCACGGACAGAAGGTTGGCTGCGATTTCCCTTCCGAACACGGTATAGATTAAATCCTTCAGGTTATGGTTGCCTGAGGTGTAAAGCTTATTCTGATTGTTCTGGATAAAGCGGATGGAGATGTCAGGATGGGACAAGGCAATCTTTTCCACCAGCGCAGCCACATGGGCGCCCTCTGTCATGGGCGTTTTGAGGAATTTCTTCCTGGCCGGGGTGTTATAAAACAGATTCCTGGCAATGATGGTGGTGCCTTCCGGGGCGCCAATCTCCTCCAGCCCCTTTTCCATACCGCCTTCTATCTGATACCGGGTGCCGGTGAGGCTGTCCGATGTCTTGGTAATCAGTTCCACCTGGGCAACTGCCGCGATGCTTGCCAGCGCCTCACCCCGGAACCCCAGTGAGGATACGGTGAAAAGGTCTTCCACGGATTTAATCTTACTGGTTGCATGGCGCAGGAATGCCAGGGCAATCTGGTCTTTTGCTATGCCGCTGCCATTATCCGTAACCCTGATCATACTGCAGCCGCCGTCCTTAATCTCAATGGTCACCGCGGTTGCCTGGGCATCGATGGCATTTTCAAGAAGCTCCTTGACAACGGAAGCCGGGCGCTCGATTACCTCCCCTGCTGCTATCTTGTTGATTGTATTCTGGTCTAATACGGTTATATTGGCCATAAATGCTTCCTTTCTGTATGTGGCTTGCCAACTCCAAAAACGCCGGCCCCAAACCTTTGCCAGGGCCGGCTTTTATTAATTGTTCTTCTCTGGGGTAAATTCCCTGACCTGCACCCACTTAACCGTCTTGCCTGAGCGTTCCGTAAGTAAGGTGCGCAGGCCGCTTAAACAGGCTGCGCCTATCTGCTTCTTATCCAGCAGATAGCCTCCATGGTCCCTTGTATAAAGCACAAGGCACTGGTTTGTCTCGCAGATGCGCGATATCTGGCTGTACTCAAGGGTCCCTCGGCCGCCGGAGGTACTGAAATAATTCCGGTAAAACTCATAGGTCACCGTGCGGGGCTCCCCGTTCTTGATGAGGAACCGCCTCCATGCCGTATCCAGCTGCATCCGGTTGGAACGGTCCGAGTTAAAGAGTCCGCTGCGTATGAACCGCGGGCCAAGGGTGCGGATGAAAAAAGTAAGGCTTAGGAATACGGAGGCCGCCATCAGGCTGCCGCGTATCCTGTATTCACCCATGGATACCTTGATAACACACATGATAAGGGCTGCCAGAAAGCATATAAAGCATAGACAAAGCAGAAAACCGAATGTGGTCCACACCCTGAGCGGGGCGGAGGGGTTCAGCTGCTTTTCCACTGATACCATGTGGTACAGTGATTCCTGGGTCATCTTCATGTCAATGGTATAACAGGCCGGATGATTTCTGTCCAGCGTTCCTTCTGCACTCATACAGGCTTCCTTTTCCTTGCCACACAGGCGGCCTTCCGCCTGACAAATCCCCCTTCTTTATATACAACAAAACCACGTAAAAAACAAGCCCTTTTTTAAAGATCCATCAAACCGTCCAGGATGTGCACCGTCATGACCCCCTGCTCCAGGTCCACATTGAGGATGCAGTCGCCGATGGCCGGAAGGAGGAGTTCCTTCCCGTCCTTCATCTGGACCACATACACATCGTTGGCCCCTGTCTCGAGGACATCCTTCATGGTGCCCAGGATTTCCCCGTCCTCCGTGCGTACTTCAAGACCAATCAGGTCCGTGATGAAGTATTCATCCGGCTCCAGCTCCACTGCCTGGTCCCTGGGGATTAACAGGTCTTTGGACTTGTATTTTTCGATGTCATTTATATTATCATAGCCCTTGAATTTAAGGATCACCATGTTCTTAAAGAATTTTACCTGTTGGATTTCAAGGGGCAGATGCTCTTTTCCCGTGTCAAGAATTACCTCTTTTAACTGTTTAAAACGGCCGGGGTCATCGGTGGTGGGGAACACCTTCACTTCTCCACGGACCCCGTGGGTAGATGCGATGACGCCTACTCTCAGCATGTCTTCCATATATTATAACCTTTCCCTGTGAAATGTGTGAAAAAACCTCAAGTAAGAAACAAACCGCCAGCCTTGGGGCCAGCGGTCTATCAATTACTGAATCTCAACAATTACTTTCTTGTCTTCTTTGGATGCAGCGGCCTTGACTACGGAACGGATTGCTTTTGCTATCCTGCCCTGTTTGCCAATGACCTTGCCCATATCGGCAGGAGACACCTTTAGTTCAATCAATGTATCTTCGCCTTTCATTGATTCGGTAACGACAACTTCTTCCGGGTTATCGACCAGTGCTTTTGCAATCACTTCGACTAATTCCTTCATCTCTCCACCTCATTTGCGTCTTACTGAATGCCGGCGATCTTTAAGAGCTTTCCAACAGTCTCAGTGGGCTGTGCGCCTGTTGCTAACCACTTCTTAGCTGCTTCCTCGTCGAATTTGATTACGCTTGGTTCCCTGGTGGGGTCATAGTAACCAACTTCTTCGATGAATCTTCCATCTCTTGGGGATTTGGAATCAGCAACTACGATTCTATAGAAAGGAGCCTTCTTCTGTCCCATTCTTCTTAATCTCATCTTTACTGCCATGTAATTTTCACCTCCTTGTGATTGTTCTTATATTAGACATACAGGATAACCTGTTTGACTAGCTTAACCATACCGGCTAGAATGGCAGTTTCATCTTGCCGCCCATAAGGCCGCCCAGACCGCCGAATCCGCCCCGCTTCTTGCCGCCGCCCATAAGTCCGGGCATCTGCTTCATCATTTTCTTCATCTGGTCAAACTGCTTGACCAGACGGTTTACCTCGCTGATTTCCACGCCTGCGCCCCTGGCAATGCGCTGCTTCCTGGAGGGGTTCATCAGGTTGGGATTGGCCCGTTCCTCCTTGGTCATGGAAAGGATGATGGATTCCACCCTGTGCATGGACTTCTCGCCCTCATCCATATCCACGCCGGAGAGCTGGCTGCCCATCCCCGGCATCATGGAGAGAATGCTTCCCATGCCGCCCATCTTCTTAATCTGCTGCATCTGGGTCAGGAAATCGTTGTAGTCGAATTCCGCCTTGCGCAGCTTCTGGCTCAGTTCCCTGGCCTGTTCCTCATCCACTTCAGCCGCGGCCTTCTCAATCAGGGACTGGATATCCCCCATCCCCAAGATCCTGGAAGCCATACGGTCCGGATAGAACTGTTCCAAATCGGACAATTTCTCGCCCATACCAACATATAGAATCGGTTTGCCTGTGACTGCACGGATGGAAAGGGCTGCGCCGCCACGGGTATCGCCATCCAGTTTTGTAAGGATGACACCGTCAATACCAACTTTATCATTAAATGAACCGGATACATTAACCGCATCCTGGCCCGTCATGGCATCAACCACAAGAATGGTCTGATGCACATCCACATTGCTCTTAATCTCAATCAGCTCTTCCATCATATCTTCATCAATATGAAGGCGGCCGGCCGTATCAAGGATAACCACGTTCATGCCGTTCTTGGCCGCATGTTCCACCGCTGCCTTGGCAATGTCCACTGGTTTGTTCTTATCACCCATGGAGAAAACCGGGATTCCTACCTTTTCCCCGTTGACCTGCAGCTGTTTAATGGCTGCGGGACGGTATACGTCACAGGCTGCCAGCAGTGGTTTCCTGCCTTTGGCCTTAAGCTTGGCTGCAATCTTGGCAGTGGTCGTGGTCTTACCGGCGCCCTGAAGACCAGCCATCATGATGATGGTAATCTCATTACCTGGCTTAAGGGCAATCTCTGTTGTCTCGGACCCCATAAGCTTGACCAGTTCCTCGGTTACAATCTTGACCACGGTCTGTCCCGGTGTCAGGCTGCCGAACACGTCCTCGCCAACCGCCCGCTTCTGAAGGTCGCTGATGAACTGTTTCACCACACGGAAGCTTACGTCCGCTTCCAGAAGGGCCATCTTGACTTCCTTCAGGGCTGCCTTGACATCTGCCTCGGTCAGCCTTCCCTTGCTGCGCAGGTTCTTAAATACATTCTGTAATTTATCGGATAAGCTTTCAAAAGCCATGGATAACCTCCTAAGGGCGCACCTCTGTCAACTTACAGGGTGCCGGTGATTTTTCCCGCCAGGCCATGAATCTGCTCTATAAGAGCCATATCCCTGGTCCGGGCGCATTCGTCTGCCAGCTGCTCTACTTCCCTGGCCATATCACGGATTTTCACAAACTTGGCCACCAGATGAAGCTTGGCCTCGTACTCTTCCAGTATCTTGTCGCACCGTTTCATCAGATCATGGACACCCTGACGGCTGATTCCCAGCTCCCCGGCTATCTCGCTGGGGGAAAGGTCATTGAACACCACGTCTTCATATACCTTGCGCTGGTGCGCTGTCAGCAGTTCCCCATAAAAATCATACAACAAACCTTGTTCCACAATCTTTTCCATTTCAACCACCTGTGATATCATACACGATGACGGGATGAATGTCAAGCATTTTTACTTGACAATAAAAAATATTTGTATGATGGTACTGCTTTAATCGTGGTAACGGATATTCCTGCTGCTGGAAACCAGGAAGAAGGAACCCACGAAGCAGGCCATGGGCACGAACTGGTACAGGTGCGGATGTCCTGGGAAATATGTGTTCCCAAAGATATTGAATGCAATCCCGCCCATGATAAGCAGCAGGGGCAGGATACTTAAAAAGATGAACTTCCCCAGGGAAACCCGTTCCTTTGGCGGCTTGCACCTGGTCAGCTTCACCATGGGTATCTTGGCAAAGCGGAAACGGATGCATGTATAGGATGCCAGATATTGGATTCCCTCCAGCTTTACAATGGCATACGTCTGGTCCAGGCGCACCGTTTCATAGGCCATATGGTGTTTCTGGGCATAAATTGCAGTCTCCCTCGCAAAATCATGGGGGTTCAGCAGCTCTCCCTCCGCTTCAATATAAATGAAGGTCTCATGGAGTTCCTTATTATAATTGGTCCAGTCCCTCCGGATGTTCTGGAACAGGGACCCCTTTTTCTCCTCTTCACTGATTTCCTTCAGGCATTGCTCCACATTGCCGGGATCCAGTTCCGGCTCATCCTCCAGGCGGAGGCACAGCTGTCCCATTTTCCTCAACTGTTCCAATTCCTGGTCAATCTGGGACCGCCGTCTGGCCATGATTTCCCTCAATCCAAGGGAACCTTCAAAATATTCCCGTATGTCCCTGATGGGGACACCCAGCTGCCGTAACAGCTTTATCTTCAGGAGGCGGCTTATATCTTCCTCGCTGTAATTGCGGTATCGGTTCCCCTCTTCACGTCCAGGCGTCAGAAGTTCCTCGCTTTCATAGTACCGGATGTTTTTCCGGACCAGCCCGGTACGGGCTTCCACTTCCTTTATCTTCATAAGGAATACCTCCTATCTCTTTCTGTACCTCCATTTTAAACCATACAGGAACTGGACAGTCAAGGAAATCCCGGGATATTAAGAAAAATGTCAGCAAAAAAGCAGTCCCGGGGAGGTAAATACCTTCCGGGACCGCGTCTGTGTCCGGCATGCCTTTTTGGCAGCGTCCGGTTTTATCTGACTGCTAGTTGCTGTTATAGTTCGGTGTCAGGACAATCTCACCGCTTATGATTTTTTCCCTGGCCTCATCCGCAGCCGCGGCGGCTTCTTCCGTTACCTTGCTGCTGTATGGCGCGATGCTGATGACGCCTTCCTTTAAACCGGGATTCTCAAGTCCGCCGAATTCACCGGATTTGATGATGTCAATCTGGGAGGTGATCATGGTTGGGATGCTGACCATAAGGGAGGTCAGGCAAAGGTCATCCTTTACAAGGGATGCCTGGTCGGAGGTATATCCGATACAGAATACACCCTTTTCCTCACATGCCTCAAACGCGCCCAGCCCGGTTTCATCACAGGTCTGGAGGATTACATCCACACCCTGTTCAATCATTGCCAGGGCAGTCTCCTTGCCCTTGGATGAGTCGTTAAAGGTTCCGGTTATGACTGTCTTCACCTCCACGTCAGGCCTTGCTGCCTTGGCTCCCTCGACAAATGCGTTCTTGTCAGATGCCTGGGTGGTATTGTCACCGCCGCCGATATAGCCGATGACCCCGCTCTCACTCTGGATGGCTGCCAGGACGCCGCACACATATGCGCCTTCATATTCCTTATAGTCATAGAATGCAATGTTTCCAGGGGTCTCCTCGCCCTCCGGCGGGTTGCCTGTGATGAAGAAATATTTCTCAGGATAATCTTCCGCCACCCGGACGCATGCATCCCCGTACTGCACACCGTGACCAATCACGAAATCATAGTCCTCCTCACAGTAGCTTCTGAAGGTGGATTCCATGTCGGCGGCCTGTACGTCCTCGGTATATGCAATCCCATAGCCCTGGGCCTCCAGTTCCTTTAATCCCTCATAAGCGCCCTGGTTCCAGGACTTGTCCGTGATAAAGCCCGGAAGGAGGATGGCAATCCTGGACACTTCCCCTGCAGGAGCCTTTTCCCCTGTGGTGTCAGCGCCGGCACCGGCTGCCTCTGATTGCTCTGTTTTGGCAGCGTCCGCCGCCTTGGTCCCCTCTGTCTTGGAACCGCAGCCTGTCATGGCGGATACGGTCATGGCTGCGCACAGAAGGAATGATAATACGCGTGTAGACTTTTTCATAACTGTTTTCTCCTTTTAGAATATATTGTTATCTGCTCTCCTTATTGTATATCTGGCCCAGATATCCGGGGGCGTGGATGTTGCGCCCGAATATGACGAGGCTGAGCAGGGTTACTGCATAGGGCAGGGCCACGAAAAACTGGTATGGAAGGGTTGAACCAAGGGCCTGAAGCCGCAGCTGCAGGGCTTCCACTGTTCCGAACATAAAGGCCGCACACACGGCAAACACAGGATTCCATCTGGCAAGGATGGTAATGGCCAGGCAGATGAAGCCGCGGCCCGAGGACATGTTTTCCGTAAATGTTCCCACAATGCCGCAGGACAGGAAGGCGCCGCCGATGCCGGCCATGAAGCCGCTGAACATATATGTCTTATACCTGATTTTCACAACATCAATACCTGCTGCCGCGGCTGCTTTGGGATTCTCCCCTGCCGCGTCCACCTTTAATCCCAGGTTGGTATACTTTAACAGGAACCATACCACGGCGGCAGCTATGAGGGCACAGTACACAAGGGCATTGTGCTTAAAGAAAATATCGCCGATGAACGGTATTTTTGAAAGCACGGGGATTTCTATGTTCTTAAGGATATCCACCTTGATCTTATCCGTGCTGACGCCGTACACGGCGCGGTACAGGAAGTTGGTGAAACCAAGGGCAAATATGTTGAACATGATTCCCACCACGGACTGGTCCTGCTTCCTGCTGACACCCCAGAACGCAATGAGAAGGGCGCCTGCAAGCCCGGCCATGCCTCCGGCCAGGATACCGAGGAAAAGGCTGCCCGTGTGATAGGCTGCCATGAAGGATATAAGGGCGCTGACTAACATTTCCCCTTCCAGTCCGATGTTCATGACGCCGGAACGCTCAGACACCACATCTCCCACCGAGCCGAATATCAGGGGTACGCTCATGCGCACGCCTGCCGTAAAAAGAGGAACTAAAAATGCGGCTGTTAAAATCTCACTCATTTTTTCACCTCTCTTTTGTCAGGGCGTTTCTTTTTGCCTGCGGTTCCGAAAAAGCTGAAGCCCAGCAGGATGAACAGCACGATCAGGGCCTGCAGGACGTTGAGGAACAGGGAGGACACACCTGTCTTCACCTGCATGGTCTCGGCTCCCGAGGACAGGGCCGCCAAAAGGATGGAGGACACCAGGACACCAACGGGATGGAGCATGCCGAGAAGGGCTGCCACCACACCGTCAAAACCATAGGAACCCGCCAGGCCCTCCAGAAGACGTGTCTGGGTGCCTGCAATCTCCACCGCCCCTGCAATGCCTGCAAACGCGCCGCTGACAAGCATGGCGGACAGATAGTATTTCTTTTCACTGATGCCGCCAAAGGCCGCTGCCCGGATGCTGCCGCCAAGGACCCGGAGACGGTACCCGAAGCTGGTCTTACGGATGACGATCCAGTAGATGAGGAGTCCGGCCAGGGCAATCAGGATGCCTGCGTTCATACGGGAACCTTCAAACAGCTTGGGAAGGGTGGACGCCACCTTTGCGGACTGCGGGATGTTGCCTTTGGAGTCCCGCAGGGGATAATAAACACAGTAACTCAGGAACTGGACCGCTATGTAGTTTAAAAGCAGTGTGGTGATGATCTCGCTGGCCTTGAACTGTGTTTTAAAAAAGCCTGCAATCCCGGCCCACAATGCGCCGGACAAGGCTGCCACAAGAAGCCCCGGGAAAATCCACGCCGGACCCATGGCCCTGGCAAAGGGCGAGATGCCCACAACGGTCATTCCGATGGCGCCCAGGCATATCTGCCCCTCTCCGCCCAGGTTGCTGAGCTTTGCCTGGAAGGTAAAGGATACTCCCAGGCCCACAATCAGGATGGGCACCAGTTTTACGGATATTTCCCCAATGCTCCGGAAGGAACGGAAGGGGCGGATCAGAAGGTAATAATAGGCTTCCAGGGGATTGACATGGAGGATGCTGATGAAGATGCCTCCTATTAAAAGGGCTGCCGCCACGGCAATCAGTGTAATGAGGCATTTAGCAGCCGCCCCTGCTTCATGGATGGAATCAAGTAGTTTCATTGGCAGTCACCCCCATCATCATCATTCCCACTTCACGCACCGTTGTTTCCTCGGGAAGGACCTCCCCCACGATCCTGCCCCGGTAGAGCACCACAATCCGGTCGGAAAGGGCGAACAGTTCTTCAAAATCACCGGACAGCAGGAGCAGTCCCATTCCTTCATCCCTGGCCTTAATGATTTTTTCACGTATGAACCAGGTGGCCTTGATATCCAGTCCCCTGGTGGGATAGGCGCATATCATGGCCTTTGGATGTTTGCTCAGCGCCCTGGCCAGTATGAACTTCTGGAGGTTACCGCCGGAAAGGTTGGCGCTTCTGTCCGTGATTCCCCTGGCCCTTACGTCAAAGTCAAACATGGCCTTTGCTGCCTGGGTCTTAATAAAACGGTAATCCAGGAAACATCCCTTTTTCGGCGGCCTGCGGTTGCGCAGTATCCAGTTTTCATAAAGAGGGAAGTCCGGCACGCTGCCAACGTGATTCCGGTCCGCAGGCACGTAGGAAATCCCCCGGTCAATGAAATCCTTGGCATTCCTGGTGGAAACCTTAGCGCCGTCAATCAGGACCCGGCCCCCGGCCGCCCTTCTTACCCCGGCCAGTACTTCGGCCAGCTCCATCTGTCCATTTCCTTCCACGCTGGCAATCCCGACCACTTCGCCGGGATACACGGACAGGGACACGCCGTTTAAGGTCATGACCCTGCGGTCGTCCTCCGCCTTCAGGTCCTGGGCGCAGAGCACGGGCACCCTGTCCCTGTGGTCACCGCGGATTTTGTCAAATTCCGGCGGCGTTACTTCCTCCCCCACCATCATCCTTACAATGGTGGACTTGTCCGCATCCTTTGTGTCAATCTGGCCCGTTACCCTTCCTTTGGTAAGGACCGTGATGCGGCGGCTGATTTTCAGCACCTCATCCAGCTTATGGCTGATGAAGATGACGCCTTTGCCTTCACTGACCAGATTGGCTATGATTTCAAACAGGCCGTCGCATTCCTGGGGAAGCAGGACCGCTGTGGGTTCGTCAAAAATCAGCACATCCGCGCCGGTATACAGAAGCTTTAATATCTCCACCTTCTGCTGCATGCCGATGCTCAGCTGTTCCACCGGGCTGTGCAGGTCCACGTCAATGCCGTATTTCTGCTTCAGCTGTTCCAGCGTGTCCTCAATCTTCCTGCGGTTTGTGATGGAAAATGTCTTCACATCCCCCATCAGGCCGATATTCTCAATGGCCGAGAACACATCCACCAGCATGAAGTGCTGGTGGACCATACCGATGCCATGGCGGAGGGCATCCTTGGGAGAGTGGATCCGGACCGGTTTCCCGGAAAGGAATACCTCTCCCCTGTCCGGCTTATAGATACCGTAGATTACATTCATCAGCGTGCTTTTACCGGCGCCGTTCTCCCCCAGCAGGGCATGGACTTCTCCAGGATACACGGTAAGGTTGATATCCTCATTGGCAGTAAAGCTGCCGAAGGTCTTTGTTATTCCTTTTAATTCAAGTAACGGAGTCTGGTTGTCCATGTATGCCCTCCTGCTTATTTGCAATGTACCTTACACCACAGTTCCTGTACCGGAGGAATCTGCTCCCTCATGCCTGGGGCAAGGCGGCACCAGATGATTCCCTTGGTGGGCCTTGGGAACTCATGGCGCGTCTCGATGATGCGCGTAGGTGTCACGATGTAGTCAATGGCGGTGTCATACTCTTCCACCGTAACGTCCACGTCAGCCACCTGGCAGTCATGGCCGGCCCCCACAATCACAGAGGTTTCATCCACAATGCCCATGGTATATAACATGGCCCACTCCAGATCAAAGTACCCATGTCCCTTGCCGAAACGGATGCCGCTGGGCGTGATGGCAGATGCGCCGGTCACCAGCATATCGATGTGGCCCACGGACTCTTTTAACTGCTCCAGGGTCTGGTGCTTCCAGTAACGGGAGACCCCGTCAAGCAGGGAGGCAACCTCTTCCTTCCCTTCCGGGATGTACTCAGGACGGATGAGGAAAAATCCCCTGGTAATCCCGTAGTTGGTCATGACAACTGTCTTCCTGTCACGGAATGCTGTTTCACGCAGCGTTTCCAGGTTATTGTCCGGCGTTATGAAAATCACCTTGGCGTTCTTATACATATCCGTGGACGCCAGCAGTGCGGCGCCCTTGTCACTGCCTTCATAATCCGCGATAAACTCTGAAAACTGCCAGCTGAATTTGGAATCCGGCCTTGCCACCTTAAGTAACTCTTCCCAGATTTTTACCCTTGCTGTTTTTGCATCCATTTTCATGCCCCTCTCTTCTCCTTTGTGTACTTATTCTTTTTCCTCATATTTTTCACGTTTATTATTAACACAGCTAATATTAGTATGTTTTTTATTGTTTGTCAATCATTAATTAAGAGGATTGCAAAATGTCCCTGGGAGGGGGAGATATGGTCCCATGGGAAATAAAAAACGGAGTCCCCGGACATATACAGGACCCCGTCAATAAATGCGGCTTATTCTTATTCTTAAAGTTTGGACTGAATCAGTTCAAGTACTTCCTTCCTCTTAAGGACAGACAGCTTATATGTTTTCCCGTCCTTCATGGAAACCTTGATTCCGGTGGGAAGGAACTGAAGAAGCGGTCCGACCTTGCAAAGGCCTGCGGATTCCATCTCTGAATATGGAAGGTCCAGGGCCGCCACAAACCCGCCCCTAAAGATGATCCGTTCATTCGTGAACCAATATTTACCGGATTTCTGGCTGTAAAAACAAAGGGTTTTTTCCCAATAATCACCTTTCAGTTCTTTTTCAATCTGTTCACCTTCATGTAAATCCAATGCATCTGCCATGATTCGGCCTCCTTTGTATGTTGTGATAACGCTAATCCATTATACACTAGGTATACCGGAAATGGAATACAAAAAAAGGAAAACCTCCTCAGTTTTCCTTTTCCAATACAATTTCATAACTGCCGCCGCTTATCATCCTGCGCTCGCCGGCCGGGCTGATGATCTGTATCAGCCGCCATCCCTGGGCAGCCTCGCTCATGATGATTTCCTTACACCGCTCCAGAGTCTCCATATTGCCATTTTTCAAGTTTCCGTCTAAGGGAACTTCCACGAATTTATAATCAAATTTTCCCATAACAACAACTCTTTCTCTTATGATATTTGCCTTCATTATAATGGTATTGCTCATAAAGATACCATTGGAATTTGCAGGGCGGGTATAAAGATTGTATATAGATTCAGGAATGATTCCTGTTTTTATGTAAAAAAATGGGGATATGGAACGTCCGGCGCCCAAATCCCCATCCATGACCCGTTCCGCCCACAGGGCAGACGGACCTCTTCTTATTTACTTTTTACAACGGATAACCGCACCCTATTACAGAGCATGATATACTATGCTCACCGCTCTGACAATGGCTTATAAACTTCTTCCTGCATTACGCTGGTATATGCGGGACGGATAATCTTATCCATATTGATTAACTCTTCGATGCGGTGTGCGCTCCAGCCCACAATCCTTGCAATTGCAAAGATAGGTGTGAACATCTCTTCCGGGATATCCAGCATGCTGTAAACAAAACCGCTATAGAAATCAACGTTGGCGCTGACGCCTTTGTAGATTTTACGCTCTTCGGTGATGACCTTTGGACCCAGCTCCTCAATCATGGAGTACAGTTCAAAATCATCCTCACGGCCTTTTTCCTCTGAGAGCTGCCTTACGAAGCGTTTGAAGATTTCAGCTCTTGGGTCCGACTTGGAGTATACGGCGTGGCCCATTCCGTAGATAAGGCCTTTTTTATCAAATGCCTCCTTGTGGAGAAGCTTCTTCAGGTAATCTTCCACTTCCTCCCTGTCCTTTAAATCCTTTACATTCTTCCTTAAGTCAGCCATCATCTCCACTACCTTGATGTTGGCGCCGCCGTGCTTTGGTCCCTTTAAGGAGGCCAGGGCCGCGGAGACAACGGAATATGTATCGGTTCCGGAAGAGGTGACCACGTGGGTGGTGAAGGTGGAGTTATTACCGCCGCCATGCTCCATATGAAGGATCAGTGCAAGATCCAGCACATGTGCCTCCACTTCGGAGTACTTCATATCCGGGCGCAGCAGCCTTAACAGGTTCTCTGCCGTGGACAGGTTCTCGTCCGGACGGTGGATATACATGCTGGCATCCCTCTCATAGTGGTTGTAAGCATGGTAGCCGTAAACGGCCAGCATGGGCATGACACTGATTAACATCATGCTCTGCCTGAGCACATTGGGGATGGAGATATCCCATGCCTTGTCATCATAGCTTGCCAGGGTCAGGATACTCTTGCTTAAGGATATCATCATATCCCTGGATGGGGCCTTCATCACAACGTCCCTGACAAAATTCGTGGGAAGGGTGCGGCTGAATGCCAGGCTTTCCCTGAACTTTGTGAGCTGGCTGTCACCGGGCAACTCACCAAAAAGAAGCAGATACGCAATCTCTTCAAACCCATACCGGTTGTCTCTCACCACTCCGCCTATTAAATCATAAATGTTATAACCCCGGTAGAATAGTTTTCCTTCACAGGGCACCTTTACCCCGTCCACAACCTTGTTGGACTCAATTTTGGACACTTTCGTCAGTCCTGCCACAACACCGTTACCATTCTTGTCGCGGAGCCCCCGTTTCACCTCGTACTTCTCGTAGAGCCCCAAATCAATCCTCTCATCATTCAGGCAGATATCTGCCCACTGACTTACATTGTCCATAAATTCCTTTGTCTGAATCATGCAAATCTCTCCTTTCCGTTTTCGATATAGTTTCCTCCTATGAAATCAGTAATGGTACTATTTTAATATATTTTACCGATTATTGCAATACTTTCCTATTCTTCTTCCAAATCTTTTACCAGTTCCTGGAAACGGTCCCGTTCAAATTCCTGAATGGAAATGGACTTTTTATTGGGATTTGCAAACACGAATGTCTTGTCCACGTTCTCCACATAGTTCTGTATCTTATCATTGGTGGCGCTGATGATGGCCTGGAACCCAAGGCCCCGGATCAGCTCGATGCAGCTTGCCACCTTTTCGGCATCCATTTTGGAAAATGCCTCGTCCAGCACCACCAGGCGGATGGTGGGATTGCGCTCCATCCTGGGGGATAGGTTGATGCGGTATGCCTGGGCGAAGCTGGCCAAAAGGGCCACATACAGGGGATTCTGGCCCTCCCCTCCTGAATTTTTCTTAATCATCCGGCTCAGGCGGATTTTAATCACCTCATCCTCATTCCGGATCAGCTGCTGCATGTCAAAGGACAGATAGGTGCGGTAATCCGCATATTTATCCATATTGCGCTTCGCCTCCTCCAGCTCCTGGGGCGTGGCGTTTTCCGGCGGTATGAAGATGCCGATCAGGTCATTGATTAAAACCCCGTACTGGTTTTCGTGCTGGGTGGTGAAAAGGTCCAGCTGGTTGTCAAAGGAATCCGTCAGCTGGGACGGGTTTACCTCCAGGGATTCGTCCATGAACATATCATAGTACCTGCCGTCCGCGCCCTTGTTGCGCCCGATGACAAACTGGTATTTGTCCTTTCCGAAATCCAGGCGGCTGATGATGCGGTTCAGCTCATCCCCGCGGAGCATGGCTTCCCGTATGGCGCTGCGGATTTTATACATGAAGTCATTTTTAAAATGCTCCACGGCGGCCCGGGCCTGGTCCGCTGCCTTCTGCCTGTATTCCTCCAGATGGTCGCAGGACAGGCTTTTAAGGAGGTGGTCATATGCCTGGTTATCCTTATGGTTCACCGGGAAATTCCGGTTGGGATAACGGCGCAGGTAGTCGGTCCTTGCGGTCATCAGGTCCTGGAAGGCCGTGTCACGGCTTTCTGAAATCCGGCTGCACCTTGTGCTGTAGCTTTCCTTTTCCCGGTCATACCTTGGATGGTCCTTGGCCGACAGGTATCCGGCCAGTTCCGTGTCCAGCCCGCTGTTGCTTACCCAGCCCCGTTCCTGATCCGTCAGGGCCGCATTCAGGCTGATGGCTGTATTCTGGTACCGGCTGATTTCATTTTCCTTGTCCCGGATCAGGTTCATCAGCCCGTCCCGCTCCCGCTTCTTGCCGTCGCAAAGGCTTACCACCGCCTTCCTCTCCTGCTCCAGCTGGTCCACGTCCTGGGTCTTCAGCTTCTCAAGCTTTGACAGAAGCTGCTTCTTTTCACGCTGCTTTTCATTCCAGGCGCCCATATCCCTTAACCATTCCAGATATTCCTCCGGCTCACCGCCAAGGCGCTCAAGGCTGAGGATGCGCTGGCACTCACGTACGATTTCCTCCAGAGGTTTTTTCTGTTCCTCCATGGACTTAAGCTCCTGCTCCAGAAGCCGGATGCGCTTCCTCACACTGTCCTTGCCGATGTAAGCAAACTTACTGTAGTTTTCAGGATTGATGTGCTGGAGCCGGAAGCTGTGGTAGAGCAGGCAGCTGTCGGTGATGCCGATCCGGCACTGGCGGAGTTCCTGGGTGGTGGCGCATTTGATTACTTTTCCCAGCAAAAGGTCGATGTAGGGCTGGATATAGGACTCACGCACCGACACCTCCTCGGACAGGGCGCCCTCAAGGACCGTGGGCTGGCTTTGGGACAGTTTTTCCGTGTCCAGGACAGCTGCGTTATAATACTCTTTTTTATCCAGTTCCCCATATATTTCCAGGGCAATACGGGCATATTTAGGAGGGACCACAAGGCTCAGCTTCTGGCTGCCAAGATACCCCTCCACCGCATTGCGCCACTGGTCCTTTTTGATGTCCAGCAGGTCTGCAAGGATATGGACGTCCACACCCTTTCCGGTTTCTTCCAGCAGGCGGCGCTGCAGGAAGCTTCTGGCATGCTCCAGGTATTTAGGATATGCCTTGTTGCCGGAACGCAGCTTTTCCAGTTCGTCTTTTGTCTGTTTTTCCCTGTTTTTCAGGTCCCTAATCTCAGCGGCAGCCTCCTGGCGCTGCTTTTCCGTGTCCGCGCACATGGAGGCAATGGATTCCTTCAGGCGGCAAAGGGTTTTATTGTCAATGGTGCGGTTTTCAAATTCCTCAATATCCCAGAGGGTCTGGTTGGAGGTGATATCCTCGTCTTCCCATGCCTTGAGGGACTGGGTGGTCTGCTGCCACCTGGCCTCGCTTTTGCCCAGGCGCTCCAGAAGCTGGTTCAGGGCCTCCGCCTGCTTTTTCAGGTCCTCATAGCCGGTTGAGGCAATGCGGCGCAGCAGATCGTCCCCCTGTTCGGTCAGGTCCGCAATCTGGGTTTCCACTGCTGTTCGCGTATCCTCCTGGCGTTTCAGGTCCTCCTTTGCCAAGGACAGCCGGTCGGCCAGTGTCCTGACCTGGGACTGAAGGTCCAGGATTTCCAGCTTTTTCACGAAGTAGGCATATTTCTCCAGCTGCTGTTCCTTTTCCTGGTAAACACCGTATGCCTGCCGGATACGGTTCAGTTCCTCTATCTCCGCGCAGGTGTCCTCTATCTTTTTGCGCATGCGTCCATACTGCATGACGCTTTCCTGCATGTCCTCAATGTGGATGTCCTGCTCCATGCAGATGTATTCTTTTACAAAATCTTCCAGTTTTATGTTCATGCGGAAGGGGATGGCCCGTTTGAACAGTAAGGGGAATTTCTCAGGATCCAGTCCGCCCAGGTATGTGTCATACAGCACCCTGCGGAACCGTTCATTGTGGGAGGTGGCAAAGCATTCCTCCTTGTTGAAATGTTCCTGGAGGTAGGATTCCACCTCCGCTATGGACATGGTGCGCTTCCCTGTGCGGTATGCATTGTCCCACATAGGGCCTTTGTGCCAGAAAAAGCGGCGGGAAATGTCGTTGGCGGATGTCTCCACGTCAAACACGATTCCCACGCACTGGCATTCCCCTGTGTCGCTGCGCTTCAGTTCCAGGACAATGGTGGAGGAAAAATTCTGGTTCCTGAGATAGGAAAATTCGTTATTCTCCCCAATGTTCACCATGCCCCGCAGGTATTCAATCAGGCTCCGGTCCGAGTCATCGGCCGCTGCCTTGTTAAAGAATCCCCTGCCGTCCGTGTTGGCGTACAGAAGGATCTGCATGGCGTCAATCACAGTGGATTTCCCGCTGCCGGAATGTCCGGTAAAGAAATTGATGTCCTCATTAAACGAAAGGATACGTTTATTGATATAGTGCCAGTTGTTCAGGCAGATCCTGGAGAGGGCCAGAAAACGGCCTTTATTCTCCGTCCGCTTCTGCGGTATTTCCATCTGGGGCATTTCCATCTGATTCATCTTCGTCTGGTTCAGTTCAATCTGGTTCATTTTCGTCTGGTTCATTTTCATCTGGCTCATTTCCGCCTGGTTCGGTTCCAACTGATTCATATTCATCTGACCCATATTCATCTGTTCCATCGTCCTCATCTCCTCTGTCGTCCAGTCCGGGGGGCTGTATCAGGCGTTCCCGGTCCACCTCATCCAAATCCGCCTTTACCTGTACGCCTTCATCCTCCGCGCTTTCGTCAAAGAAAGCCAGCAGCTGCCGGGCGTCATCGCCCATCAGGACCACGTTGATGCAGGGATAGATAATCATGCGGCTCTCGCTGTTTAAATCCTCCAGCAGATCCAGGGGTTCCAGTATCTGGTACTTTTTCAGCAGTGTCACGGCCCGCCTGATATCCGTGGGCGAGGGCTGCTTCTTAAAAAGACGGTAATTCCCCAGCTTTTCGTGTATCTCCCTGAGGGTGGTATACACATTCACACTGGTGGACACACTTTCCATCTGTTCATCATAAATCAGCTTCAATACCAGCAGGTACAGGGTTGCCAGCTTGGGCAGCTTATCCCCCATCAGGTTCCCGCCCTGGATATAGATGATTCCTGTCTGGGTATTTTCCATGACCTCAATCCCGCTGACAGCAAAGTAACTGCGGATGAATTCCAGATGCTTGTTGCAGTCCCTGAAATCCGGGTTATACTGGAACCGCCCCGAACGGCGGTCAAATTTGTGTTCCAGGATAAAGGTCTGGTGAAGCAGGAGGCGTATGGACGCGGTGAGCCGCGCCTGTTCCTCCTGCAGCAACGTATCATAATAGGCAATGCCTTCTTCAAGGGCCATTATCTCTTCCTCCTTGCAAATACAAACCTGGGATAGCTGTACCTGCCGTTATGTATCATCTCAGGCTCCGGATTTTCCACCGTGTACGGGCTTTTCTGCCTGGTGGAATAATCATAGGCCAGGATCAGCTTCTCAAACTCCTCATCGCTGCGCGCCGTGTCCTTGTCAACTTCCATGATCCCGTTTTCCATCCTGCCCTCGATGAAGTCCTCGATTTCCTTTTTGCTGTAACGGTTCCTTACCTTGTTCAGGTTCAGCACCTCTTCCATGGACAGTTCCTCAGACACGTCCTCGTCCTTTAGCTGTTCCTTAAAATCTGATTTTGTCCTGCGTTTCTTATACAGGGATTTCTCCGACAGGATGTTTAGCTGGGACAGGTTCATTTTCCCGCCTATTACCTGTACATCCTGGTCCGTGCAGTCATATTCAGAAAGGTGGTTCAGCAGCTGGATCACAAGGCCCTTCATGTTGTCCTCCTGGTTCAGGAGGTAATTAAGCCGTGTGACCGTGGCGCGCACATACCGGGTATGCTCTTTGTCCATATTGGCAATGCGGTGTTCAATATCATCAAAGCCCCGCTCCAGCTGGTCCAGCTTCTCCATGACCTGGGCCTCCGTCACATCGGGCGGCCTGCGGCCAAAGAAGCCCGTGGCCCTGGAACACATGTGCCTGGTCCATTCCTCGTCCTGGCGCATGGCGGTGATCCAGCGCTTAATATCTGTTTTGTACAGATAGAAATTGTCCGAGGTTTTCAGGATGTGGTATTTTTTATTGACGATTTCCTCCACATAACGGTCCAGATGCTCCTTTAACAGACTGCTGTAATTCTTCTGCTCCAGCAGGCTTCCAAAGAACTTATCCATATTGTGCAGCATGTCCTGAAGGGATTTGTTCAGCTTCTTGGTATTGACAAGGGCTGTATTCAGGAGGGTTATACTGGAACGGGGGTCATTTTTAAGAGAAAAAAGAATGGCATAGACATTCTGGATGTATACTTCAGTCTCATCTTCCTCATCGCTTGCCAGCCTTGCAAATGCTTCAATCATCACGGCCGCGTAATCGGGTATGACGATGTTCACGGTCATATTGGCATAATCGTCCACCTTCCTGAGCCAGCCGTTCCTCAAAAGCCAGTTGAGGACGCGTGTGGCGGGCGGTTCCAGGGTGTCCCAGTCATCCTCTGTCTCGTCCTGCCAGAGCACATACTTCTTCCTGGAAAAATATTCGCCCAGAAGCTGGATACACATTTCCCTGCTCAGGAAATAGTTGCTGTACTCGTATTCCTCGTTGATTTTCAACAGTGCCTCAATATAAGTAGACCGGTTAATGGAGCGGAATAAGCTCCAAAACCGGTCCGGTATCTCATTCATAAGTATCATCCTAAGCCTCCGGAAACAACCTGCTTTTGGCAGCGGTTTTCCGTACTATTATAACAGGAATCAGGAAATGTGACAATCAGAAATCAAAATCCTCCCCAGCGTTTCAGGCTTCCCTCCTGGAACACGTATTCCGGGGTGAGGAAGGGGTAGGATAGGTCTTTGGTAAAATACCAGGGATTCCCCTCGCTGTCCGGGTTCTTCAGGACATGGAATTCCTGGGCAGGCATATAGCCCTGGGCCAGAAGGAAGCAGGTCTCCCCGTCCCCGTTCACGGCCACATCCGCAACCATGACGCAGTGCCCGGGGCTGCCGCCTTTGATGAACATGTCGCCTGCCTTTAGCTGGTCCGGGGATATGGGTGAACCCTCCTCATCCAGGGAGAGGGTTCCCGCATACATCATCACATATTTCAGATACAGGAGGAAGGTTTCATAGGAATCATCATAGGACGCCTTCTTTACCCACGACACCTGGTTCCCGTCCACCTGAAGCCGGTTCCCTTCCCTCCATGAGGGATAATCCATCAGAAAACCATTGGTCAGGTGGAACGCAATCCTGTCCTGGTTCCCTGTGGACCAGAAATATTCCGCATAAACGCGGATGATGCTGTCCGCGCATTGCTGAAGGTCGCTGTCAAAGACAGGCAGGTCAAATACGGCTTCGTGGGCGCCCTGATTCCCCTTCTCGCTGCCGTCATAAAGCAGGACAGGGCTTTTATCCGCTTTCAGGGGAAACCTTCTCAGATACTGCTGGAAGCTTCCTTCCGGCGCAGCCTCCCTTGTGTATCCGGCAGGGGCGGGAAAACGTTCCTCCAGGCAGGTTCCGTCCGGATTGATGGCTATGCTATCCGTACCGCTGCCAGGATTGTTGTATGATCCATCCGTTGGTTGATGGCCGGAATCACCGCCCGTATCACCACCAGCAGCACCAGCATCATCTGCTTCCCCTGCAGATGCCTGTCCTATACCCTTTTCTGCGGATACAATCCTGACCCCGTAAATCAGATTGGAGTAGTCGCTCAGATGGACGTATCCGTCAATGGGGTCCATGGCCGTGATGTCAAAACCATCCTCCTCCGTGCCGGTCAGCATGATCCAGTGCACTGCCCCGCTTTTGCGTTTCACTTTGACAATGGGATACCTTCCTTCCCTTATCATGCGGTTGACGGACGCGGCGGATGTATCGTCAGACAGATCCACATAGACCCCTGGCAGGGCTTCCTCAAGGGCCGCCCACAGGATGGCGCCGTTTTCATTGTAAACCCCGTTTTCATTGAATATCCGGTTCAGTTCACCAGGCGTATGGTCATATATCCCCTGGGCTTTTAAAGACGCTGCGATACAGCAGGTCAGGCAGCCGGAGGACGCCATGGTATCCCCGGACCCGCCCAGGGTATTGCCGGCCCAGTCATCGTCCCTCTGGCTGTAGTCAAAATATGCCTCCAGAGGGAACCGGCCCGCATAATAGGCGTCCCCTGTGACCTGGCTTGCCCCCTTCCCTCTTCTGGTCAGCCAGACAGCTGCCGCTGTCAGTATGCAGGCCAGCACCAAAACACCCACCAGGATTCCCTGCCTCACCGTATGGTTTCTTTTTACATCTCCCAAGACCCTGCCTCCCTGTTCTTAATTGTTTGCTTACTATTTTAGCAGATGTTCCTTAGGAAAATATTTCATTTGTTTAACGATTGTTTTAATCTAGTGCTCCATCCAGCCAGAAACCGTACTTCCAGCACTGCCTATTTTGCCATCTGCCGCGTTGTCGTCAGTCAGCGGAGGACCCACTCCGCTTCCCTCCTCCGCCTTGCAGGCTGACAAAATATCCAGCACTGGCAGTACGGTTTCTGACTGGATGGAGCACTAGGCCGTGTTAAGCGGTCACCTCTTTACCGGACGCACCATCTGCTGCCTCCGTATCCTTTTCCAGAAGTTTCCTGATTCCCTCAAAGGCCACAATCACACCAAGGACCAGAAGGAGGACTGCAAATACAAGCTGGAGCGCATTGCCGAACACAAACTGGCTGGAAAGGGCGGATACCAGGTCCCGTATCTTAAGGGCCAGGGCCGTAAAGGTAACGCCCAGCATGATGACCATGGGTCCCCAGAGCATCACGCCCTGTCTGTGGGTCCTCTTTAAGAACACGGCGCATGCAATCAGCGCCAGTGCGGACAGCAGCTGGTTGGCAGAGCCGAACAGGGGCCAGATGCTTGCATAGCCTGCCCTTGACAGCGCATAGCACAGGGCCAGGGTCAGTATGGTGGAAAAGTACTTGTTGGTCAGCACCCGGTTTAAGGAACCCTGGTTTTCAGGAGCAACATCATCGTTTGTAAAGAATTCCTGGAAAGCAATGCGTCCCACACGTGCCACTGAGTCAAGGCTGGTCAGGGCAAAGGCGGAAATGGACAGCGTGATCAGGGTGTAGCTGACGGAATCCGGCAGGCCCAGGGAGGTAAGGAACATGGCAATGGCCTTGGCAAATACCTGGGGAGGCGTGCCGGTTGGCAGCGTCCCGCCCGTGGCCAGGGCACCCACTGCAATCAGCGCGGTGATGGCCAGCAGGCTCTCCAGCAGCATGGCGCCGAATGAAACCGGAAGCATGTTCTTTTCATTCTTAATCTGCTTGCTGGCCGTTCCCGAGGAAACCAGTGAATGGAACCCGGATACAGCGCCGCAGGCAATGGTCACGAACAGGGTTGGGAACAGATAGGAAATGTTGCCGTTCCCGTCCATGAACGCAAAGGATGTAAAGGAGGGCAGGTTCATGGATGGATTGTAGACACAGATTCCAAGGACCGAACCGATGATCATGGCCAGCAGCAGGTAGCTGTTTAAGTAGTCCCTTGGCTGGAGCAGCGCCCAGACCGGGGTGACACATGCCACGATCACATACAGGAATACAAAGATAAGCCAGCTGCCCTGGGGAACATATACCGGGAATGCCAGCCCCAGCGCAACAGCGAGGACTAAAAGCCCGATGGCCGCCAGTGTATTCATGAGTTTGCCGCATTTCCCGAACTTCAGGA
This sequence comes from Enterocloster sp. OA13, assembly GCF_022440595.1. NCBI lineage: Bacteria > Bacillati > Bacillota > Clostridia > Lachnospirales > Lachnospiraceae > Enterocloster > Enterocloster sp. OA13. Next base: position 2,230,135 of record NZ_JAKNTF010000001.1, read on the forward strand.
AAAAGCCAAGGGCCACTGCAAACAGGATGAACAGCAGGGATGTGGACGCCACTGCGCCGTTGGCAGCGATGCGCCCTCCTGTGGCGGCATCGAATCCATTAAAGGTACCGGCCACGATATCTGCAAAGGCGGCTACCACCAGGATGGAAAACAGCCAGGTGAATAGCAGGAACAGCCGTTTTCCCAGCTTGCCGATATAGAGTTCAATGATATAGCCGATGGAACGCCCCTTGTTCTTGACAGAAGCATACATGGATGCAAAATCCTGTACCGCTCCAAAGAACACGCCTCCCAACAGGATCCACAGCATCACGGGAAGCCAGCCGAACATGGCTGCCTGGATGGGACCGTTAATGGGACCGGCTCCTGCAATGGATGCGAACTGGTGTCCAAACACAACATTGGTATCAGCAGGGACATAGTCCACCCCGTCCTCCATCTCATAGGCAGGCGTCTTTGCATCGGGATCCACGCCCCATTTCCTGGCAAGGTATCTGCCGTAAATCAGATAAGCGCCGCCTAAAACCACTACAGCTAACAACATCATCAATAAACCGTTCATATTCAGGTCTCCTCACATTAAGTATTTATCATCAAGTCTTGATGACAAGGAGTTTATCACTTCAGCGTGAAGATGGCAATGGAAAATTAACGATTTGTTTATACTTTATTTATATATTTTTAATAACTTCAGGTTATACAAATGAATCCTTTATGATTGCCTTAACAAGACCTTCAATATGATACTGTGCTGCGGTGATGTCCGCCTTATATCCCTGGCGCTCCAGTTCGCGGGCAGTGACCGCTCCGATGCAGACCAGTTTCGGATTCTTTGGATGTACTGCAGGCCCCTGTATCCCAACCGCCTTATCCCCGGTTCCCCCTTGGGGCAGACAGTCGAAAAATGCCCTGACCCCGGACGCGCTGGCAAATGTAATGTAGTCAAATCCCATTACCTCCTCCGGGATAAAGGAAGCGGACGGCTGGCCCGTCACTTCATAGAGGACAATGTCGTCAAAGTGGATCCCCGCATTGAGGAGTGTCTGCGCAAGTATGGGGGAACCGCCTGCGGACCTGGCAATCAGCAGCCTGTCCCCCGGGCTTACCGCATGGACCAGGCCGTCTGCCAGGGCTTTCGCACAGTATGTGTCCGGCATATAGTCCGCGTTGAATCCATACCCGGACAGTTCCCTGCCCGTACCGTCCCCGATTACCGCAAACTTCACATGCCCCAGGCAGCGGCAATCCCTTCCGTCTTTGAACAGCCCCTGGAAAAAAAGCCTTACACCGTTGGCGCTTGTAAACACAAGCCAGGTATAGGAAGGGAGGTTCCGGTACGCGGCCTGCATGGGGGCTTCCTCTATGTGGTCCTCCACCTTCATGTTTACCAGCCAGGAAACCTGCGCCCCCTGTTCCGAAAGGGCTGCTGCCAGTTTCCCGGCAAACTGCTCTGTTCCGGTAATCCCCACCCGCCTGCCCGCAAGGGGGCCTGCGGTCCTGTACTTCATCTCATATGCGGCCGTATCCCCGACCACGATGATGGCCGGGGTCCCAAGCCCGGCTTCCCTGACACGGCTGCTTATCTGGGACAATGGGGCCCGTACAACCCGCTCGCCCGGCAGCGTCCCGTTCTCTATGACAGCCGCCGGTGTGTCAGGAGACTTTCCGCTGTCAATCAGCTGCTTTGCAATCAGTGGAAGCTGCCCCAGCCCCATAAGGAAGACCAAGGTGCCGGGTAATGTCCCATATACCCCAAAATCAGGCGGAAGGCATTCCATTCCGGCCTGGGTATGTCCTGTGATGACATGGAAGCTTCGGCTGACAGCCCGGTGGGTCACCGGTATCCCGGCGCATTCCGGTACGGCAACTGCGGAGGTCACGCCGGGCACTGTCTCGTAAGGAATGCCGTGTTTTTCCAAGGCCAGGATTTCCTCCCCTCCGCGTCCGAACACAAAGGGGTCCCCGCCCTTCAGCCTTACAACCGTATGGCCGGATAAGGCCAGCTCCACCAGGACGTCGTTAATCTCCTCCTGTTTCATGGAGTGATGCCCTGCCTGTTTTCCCACATAGATTTTCCTGCAGGTTTCAGGAACCCAGTCCAGAAACCGCTTCGACGCCAGATGGTCGTAAACCACCACGTCGCAGGAGGACAGAAGTTCCCTGCCCTTTATCGTCATCAGCCCGGGGTCTCCCGGGCCTGCTCCTACCAGATACACACATCCCAATCTATCCATCTTACATCAGTCCCCTTCCTGCCTGCAGGGCAAGCGCTTCCAGTTCTTTTTCCGTGACCGCTCCCTCCAGGCTGATCCGTCTCGTGACACGGTCCGGCCTGCTGATTCCCCATACCTCCATCTTTCCATCCATGATATTGGAATAGATGCCGATGGGTTCATGGCAGCCCGCGTCCAGAAGCTTCAGCACCATGCGCTCCAGGGTCAGGCACAGACGCCCCTCCCGGCTGTCAATGGCCTGGCAGAGCCTGGCGGCGTCACTGCCCTCCCGGGCCTCCACCGCCATGATTCCCTGGCCCCCGGCGGGAATGAACACCGTGGGGTCCAGATATTTAAAATCATAGGAAGGGTTTCCTAGAAGGTCCAGACGTTCCAATCCGGCCGCGGCCAGGATGATACCGTCATAAAGCCCCTCCTCCAGCTTCCTGAGCCGTGTGTGGACATTTCCCCGCAGGGTGGCACAGGTTAGACTGGCGGCCCCCGGCCACAGCTGCCCGCGGTATTCCACTGCTTCCAGCTGTCTTCTGGGACTGGAGGTGCCGATTACAATATGTTCCCTGTCCTTAGGGGAGCCTTTCATGGTCACCAGCACATCCCTGGGGTCCCCGCGCCCGGATACGGCTGCAATCACCAGTCCCTCACCCAGTTCCATGGGCAGGTCCTTGGCGCTGTGCACGGCCAGGTCAATGGCGCCTTCCTTCATGGCCTGTTCAAATTCAGAGACAAATACCCCCTTACCTCCGAATTCCTGCAGCGGTTTATCCAGGATTTTATCTCCCAGTGTCTCCTTGGTGACCAGTTCCACCTCTATGTCAGGCCATGCCCGTTTCAGTCCGTCTGCAATCAGATGGGTCTGGATCAGGGCCAGGGCGCTTTTCCTTGTGCCGATACGGATGATATTACTCATGTTCTTGTTCCCGCTTTCTGTTTATGATAGTCTCTGCCTGGGTGTCCGTGAGATGGCAGCCATGTTGAAGGCCTTCTTGTGCCAGCTCATAGAAAACAGCAGAACGTATGGCAGGGGAATGGGGAAACCGTTCCTTGACCTGCGCCCTGTATCCGCCCAGCCTGGCGGCCAGACCTCCCAGCCCCTCAGGCATTGCCGCCTTTATCCTGTCCTTTAAGTACCTGGCTATGACAGGACTCATCCCTCCTGTGGATATGCCCACCACCACAGGATCATCCCTGACAATGGAGGGAAAGATAAAGGAACATTCCTCCTTCACATCCACCACATTGACCGGGATTTTCTTAATCTGGCAAAGGCTGGATATGTGGCTGTTTAATGCAGTGTCGCTGGTTGCTGCAATCACAAAATCAGCGTCCTCAATATCACTGTCTTCGAACCCCCGCCGTGCCACGGACAGGGCATCCCCGTAAACGCCGCCCTGCACCATATCCAAAAGTCCCTCACAAAGGCAGGGCGATACCACCTGGATAAGTGGACCGTAGGGAATCAGGTCGCGCACCTTGCGGCAGGCCACCTCCCCTCCGCCTGCAATCAGCCACTTCCTTCCCTCAATATCTGCAAAAAACGGAAAATAAGCCAAATCCATACCTCCTTCAATTCATGCCTGTACCCGGTCTGTCAGGCCAAAGACACTGAATGAGACGCAGACAGACATTTTCATCTGCCCGCGTCTCATTCCAGCATATTATCCAGTATCCTGTCTTTTCATCCGTGCCTTTTGGCATGACTGCGCACCCATTCTTTGGACGCTGCTTCAGTCAGCGCATGTCGCGCTGCTGTCTGCGCTCTTCCAGGATCCGTTCAAAATCCTCTTCCGTGAACCCGATATCAGCCAGCCTCTGTCTGCGTTTCTCGCGCAGCTGGCGCTGGCGCTCACGCTCTGCGTCCCGGCGCTTTTTAAGCCAGAGCCAGCTCCCTGCAATGACCGCTGCCAGGCAGAGGACTCCAATCCCAGCCATGAGAAGGGGGGTGGGCAGTTTGAAGCCAGGGGCCTCCTGGCCCGTTCCATCCCCGGACGGTTCTGTTCCCGCAGGGGACTCCCCTTCCGAAGGAGGGGCAGCCGCGTCCACGGACTGGGCCCTTGTGGTGAACAGCCATCCCTCGCCTATCTTCCTTTCGTTATAGGTATAGACCAGTTTTGCCACGGCCTCCTTGGGATGGTCCTTTGGCAGTTCCGTCACCAGTTCCCTTTCAGCATCCGTGAACCCGGCCTCATTGGGAATGGTGATGACGGCCGTCTTATCGATATAAAGCTCAGACGGCTGATATGTCTCACCGCCAATGGTGACCGGCGTATCACCTGTCACGTATTCTGTCTCATTATCAGCTATGTTGACATTCTGGAACCGGGCAAAGCCGAAATCCAGAATGGTCTTTGTGTCTGAGTAATGGGTTTTCTGGGTGCTTCTTAAGGTGACTGCAATCTCTCCCCTGCCGCCGCGTCTGGCATAGGTCACAAGGGTCTGGCCTGCCTGGGAGGTCCAGCCCGTCTTTCCAGCCACGGCGTCCGGATAATACTCCACGCTGTTCTCGTCTTCCGTGATCAGAAGCTTATGTTCCATGGAAAATGTCCTTCCATCCGGATTGTTGATGGTAGCCGGGATGGATGCCTTCCTTGTGGAACTGATTTCTAAAAGCTGCTGGTTCTGGAACGCGGCCCTGGCAATCAGGGCCATGTCATAGGCGGACGTGCGCTGGGTGTCGTCATTCAGCCCGGAAGGGTTGGCAAAATGGCTTTCCTGGCATCCCAGGTCCGCCACCTTCCGGTTCATCATGTCCACGAACCCGGAGCGGCTGCCCCCGATGTATTCCGCCAGGGCATTGGCCGCCTGGTTGGAGGACTGGAGAAGCATCACATAGAGGCATTCGCGGACGCTCAGCACGTCCCCTTCCTCCAGGGCCAGCTTGTTGCCGCTTCCAGACTCCACGTTGTATACTGCATCATGGGAGAAGGTAACCTTATCGTCCAGATCATCACAGTTCTCAATGACCACAAGGGCGGTCAGCAGCTTGGTGATGCTGGCGGGGATCTTCTGCTCATGTATGTTCTGGGCAAAGAGCACAGCCCCCGAATCCATATCCATGACAATGCCTGCTTCCGACTGCACCCCTGTGTCCGTGGGCCAGTCAGGCCTTGCAAAAGCGGTTATGGAAGACATGGTTAAGACCATGATTAAACTTACTATGATGTATGATAAGCGACGCATATGTACCTCTTCTATATTTTAAGAATCAAACAGCCTACCCATGATTATATTTTAATCCGGGTCCCCTGTCAATCAATTAAAGGTCCTATTAAAATTTCTTATCCTATCTCTCAAAAAAACTTATTGGCTTTCCTGCATGAACTGAGGTATACTCTTATACGGTATGCAATGACAGAGCATGCCGATGAATGATACCGCGGAGGACCCACATCATGGATAGTTTCACAAAAATGCTGAATGCCCAGCTCATCCTTTTAGTTTATATGGCAGTAGGAATGTACTGCATGAAAATACATCTCATTGACCAGGATACCAAGAAGAAACTGGTGGACCTGATTCTTAAGATAACCCTTCCCTGTATGATCTTCAATTCCTTTAACAAGCCCCTGACCCCCCAGATCCTGGTCCAGACCGCCATGATCCTGGCAGTGGCGTTCTGCATCTCCATCCTCTCCTATCTGCTGGGAAAGGTAATCTACAACAGATATCCCCAGGACAAGAAAAGCATCCTCCAGTACTGCACCCTGGTGAATAATTCAGGTTTCCTGGGAATGCCCATGGTATCCTCCGTATACGGGGCAGACGGATTGTTTGCAGCGTCCATTTTCATCATCCCGAACCGTATCTTCATGTGGACCGCAGGACTTGCCGTGTTCACCACCGCCGACTTTAAGACAAAATGCAGGAATATCCTGCTGAATCCATGTATCATCACCGTATTCCTGGGCCTGGCGCGCAGGATCAGCGGTTTCCCTGTCCCCGGTTTCCTGGACACTGCCATCGGCAACATAGGCGCTGTCACTTCCCCGCTGTCCATGATGGTGATCGGCACCATGATGATTGGCGTCCCATGGAAAAAGTTACTGGAGCCCAGCCTCTTCTACCTGGCCTTCATCCGTCTCATAGCCCTGCCCATGGTGGCGCTTCTCATCCTTAACAGCATCCGCGTGGAACCAATGCTGGCAGGCGTCTCACTGATCCTTACCGGTATGCCGGCAGGCAGCACCAGCGCGCTTCTGGCAGCCAAATACGGGGCCGATGAGGACTACGCATCCCGGTGCATCGTGACGACTACCATCCTGTCCCTGGTCACGATTCCCCTTCTGATGCTGTTTCTGTGATGTGATACCAGTTCTTACCGCTGTCCTTTGCAGCATACAGGGCAGCGTCTGCTTTCCGGAACATTTCCTCATAAGGCATCTGACCGCCTTTGGCAAGTACGATTCCCATGCTGCAGGTGGCATTAAAGTCAGGATTCTCCTTAAGGGCCGTGTAAATCCGTTCTGCCGACCTTGCCACCTGCTCCTTATCCTTTACCCCTGACATGAACAGCATGAATTCATCGCCGCCGATCCGGCCCGCTATATCGTCCTGGCGGATGCAGCCCTGAAGGGTGGCGCCGAAGGCTTTCAGCACGGTATCGCCTGCCTGGTGTCCCCGTTCATCGTTAATATGCTTAAAGTCATCCAGGTCCAGGATGAAGAGGGCAAGGTTCTTTCCATCTGCATCCTCAATGCAGGCACGGCAAAGTTCCTCTGTGGTGGTTTTATTTGTAAGGCCTGTCAGCTGGTCTGTCTGGGCTTTGCGGCGCAGGAGCTTCTGCATGGCAATGGCTGCCTTCAGTTCCTCATTCTTTTTCTGCAGGATCAGGTTCTGCAGCTTCTGGTGCCTGCTGTCATAGCTTATGAAAATGATTCCCATGACCATAAGCGATATGGCTATGACCGTGACCGCGAACTGTACCGGATAGGTGCGCACAAAGTAACTGAACCCTTTGCGTTCCCCGGCGGACAGGACGGTCCTGTAAACCGCCTCATCAACGGGACTGGAACCGGCCTTGGCAATGGTCTTTGAGAGGACATGGACTAACAGCGGGTCCGCCTGTTCCGTCACTGCCATATATACCGAGGCACTGGCCGTGCTTCCATCCACCACCAATAGCCTGGCGCCCAGCATGTTCCTGTCCGCTGAAATCTTGATTGAGGAAACCATGGCACAGTCCGCTGTCCCGTCCTCCACTGCCTTCAGGCAGTCCTCCGGAGTCCCAAAGGTCAGTACCTCCCACAGTGGGTATTTCTTCTTCAGCAGTTCCATCAGGCCTTCCGCCTGTCTGACCACGGCAATCCGCTGATGGGCGGAAAGGTTCAGCGCCTCATCCCGCTTGCCCACCAGACTGAAGCTGCAGCTGTAAAAAGGCGAGGTATAGGACAGGCCTTCATCATCACTGTCCAGACGGTTCCTGAATATACTCATGATTACCTGGGCATCTTCATCGGCAATGTCATCCTTAAGGGAACTGCCTGAACTGCCTGGAACGAAATCAAACCGAAGGCCGCTTATCTTCCCAAGGTATCTCATATAATCCACAAATGCGCCCCTGCACGTTTTAGAAGGCCTGTCATACCATTCAAAGGGATAATCGTCAGGCGAAATAAGCACGGTCACCGGGCCGCTGCCTTTGATGAATTGGATTTCCTCACGGGTGAACTCCGCAAACTGGCCTTCCATGTCCCCGTAATATTTGTCATAGAGGGAGGCTGAGTAGTAGGGATTTTCAATAAAAACCTGTTTCAGCGCCTGGTCCAGCTGTTCCATCAGGTCCGGCCGTTTCACCGAGGTTATGAAATAAGCCGGCATATAGTCAATCTTGGCCAGCAGCTTCTGATTGACATTGAACTCCATGTTGCCGTTTATGATGGCATCTACTTCTTCCCTGTCCAAGGCATTGAGAAGCTTTGTACCGGTGTCATACAATACGGTTTCATAGGTAAAACCGTGGCTTCCCGCATATTCCTCAAACAGGCCGTTGAGATAATTGCCCTTTATCATGCCCACACGCATACCGTCAAATCCGGCGTAATCATCATAATACAGACGGTTGTCCGTCCTGCGCCCCACAAGTGCAACGAAATCAAAGCAGCATTCGTAGCTGCTGAACAGATAATCCCTGGCCCGCTCCTCACTGTACTCGGCCGGAAGGAGAAGTTCAATCTCCCCTGTCTTAAGCATCTTAAGGCACTCTTCCCATGAGGCCTGTACATACTCGTATTCCCATCCCGCATATTCCGCTATCTTATCCAGGTACTCTGCCCCATAGCCATAGGCACGGCCGTCCGGATTCATCTGGATAAAGTTCCCAATATCCACACAGCCCACACGTACCTTGTCAGCGGCCCTGGCCGGAAACAGGAACAAGGCACTGATGGACAGTGCCAAAAAGACAGTTAACCATATATATTTGATGTATCTCCCACACTCCCTCATACCGCCCACCCAGCATGTTATAATTTTTTCTCTAAATCATTAAATAGATTATAACATGACACCAGGGGGGATGCCAGTATTTCATACAAAAAGGCATAAAATAACAGTCTGTCAAAGTGAACAGGGACAGCAGACAGGCCGTCAGCTATGTAACCAGCGCTGACGGCCTGTCTGCATTTAAACTATGGAGTAATCAAATCCGCACCAGGCGGTGGTAAATAATCAGTAAATAGCCGGTCAGATAAGGCCTGCACCCTTCATCTCAGCCTTAATCCTGTCCAATACAGGACCTTCGGGAGTTGCCAGGTTGGGCGTATAGGGAAGCCCGATGTTCCTGCCCCTTAAGTTAGCCATATCCTTGGCTGCCACAGGGAAGCTTGCGCCGTCCATGGAAAGCCTTACGGGATTCAGCTTGAACTGGGCTTCCAGGGAACCGGCAAGGTCACCTGCAACATACTTGTTGTACACATCCACTATCAGCTCAGGCATGAAGTTGGCTGCGGTACAAACCCCGCCCACGGCGCCGTGGCACATAGATGCATATAACAGGGTATCCTTTCCGCCAAATACCTTGAAGCCTGTGTCACGCGTCCTGCGGATGAATTCAGATGTCTGGGTGATATCGCCGCTGGTATCCTTCATTCCCACGATATTGGGGATTTCGCGGGCAAGACGCTCTACCAGCCTGGCGGACATGGTATAATTGACACGGCCCGGATTATTGTAAAGCAGCACAGGGGTCTCCGGCACAGCCTCCGCAATGGTCTTAAAGTGGAGGAACAGCTCGTCTTCCGTGGGCTTTAAGAACATGGGCTGGAGTATGGAGATACCGGCAGCGCCATTGGCGGCAGCCATTTTCGCAAGCCTGCAGCATTTCTTAGTGCTGATTGCACCGATGCCGAAGTATACGGGAACCCGTCCGCCGGCCTGGTCAATCATGATCTTCAAGCCGCGCTCCATCTCATCTTCTTCAATCATATAGAACTCGCCGTTGCTGCCAAATGCCAGGATGCCCAGCACGCCGCCGTCAATCACATAATTAACCTGGTCTCTTAACTTAGCCTCATCAATGAATTCGTTCTCATTGATCGGGGTGAGGATGGGGACAATGACACCCTTGATAAAATCTGTATTCATGACGCTTCTCCTTTTAGGCCTGATTATGACTCTACTGTGGTATTGGCAATCTTCTCATAATACTTGACAATGCTGGAATGGTCTTCTTTCTCATAGCCGTCTGCTTTTAATCCCTGCATGATTTCCATCAGCTGTCCTGTTAATGGAACCGGTGAACTGATTGCATGCGCAGCGTTCAGGGCATTGTTCAGGTCCTTGATATGCAGTTCGATGCGGAATCCCGGCTTAAAGTTCCTGCTAAGCATCATGGGAGCCTTTGCATCCATGACAGTGGAGCCGGCCAGTCCGCCCCTGATGGCCTGGTATACCAGTTCCGGGTCAGTGCCTGCCTTCTTGGCAAATGTAAGCGCTTCAGATACAGCCGCAATGTTGACGGCAACCACGATCTGGTTCGCCAGCTTGGCCACATTGCCGCTTCCCAGCTCGCCCACGTATACAACTGAGCCTGCCATTACCATCAGCATGTCATAGTACTTGTCAAACAGTTCCTTTTTGCCGCCTACCATGACGGACAGTGTTCCGTCGATTGCCTTTGGCTCCCCGCCGGATACAGGGGCGTCCAGCATGTCAATGCCCTTCTTGGCCAGCTCAGCGCCAATGGCCTTGCTCTCGGTTGGGTCGATGGAACTCATATCAATTACAACCGTGCCTGGCTTTGCGCCGTCGGCAACGCCGTTCTCACCTAATACAGCCGCACGCACATGTGGGGAGTTGGGAACCATTGTGATGACGACCTCACACTGCTCTGCAACCTCCTTACCGCTGTTCACTGCAGCAGCGCCGCATCCAACTACTTCGTTCACAGCGTCCTTATTAAAATCAAAAACAACCAGTTCATAACCAGCTTTTAATAAATTCTTGCTCATTGGCTTTCCCATGATGCCTAATCCGATAAAACCTACTTTCATCTCGTTACCTCACCTTTCAGATTCAATTATTAGTGACTTGTCATTGTGAATGACCTATGACCACATTATAGCGGAGCCTGCCCTTTCCCACAATTGGCATTGTCAATGAAAAAGGCGGCTTTTTTTATACAAGCCGCCCATTGTTTCAAATATGATTTCATAATTGAAATATTTATTTCATTTTTGTCTCAAAAGAATCAATACCATACTTCTTCATCTTCCTCCAAAGGGTTGCCTTGCTGATGTTAAGGCTGTCAGCGGTCCGTTCCCGGTTCCCGTTAAACCTTCCAAGGGCCTGGCGTATGAGCCGTTCCTCTTCCCCGCGGATGGGTCCTGACAGGCCTGAAGCAGCATCACCATCCTGTGTCTGTCCGCGGTCCGGGTACAGCTGGTCATGGAGCCTGCGTACCATTATCTCGTCGATACTTCTCTTTTCCGCTGTCAGCACCAGCCGGTTCATATAGGTTTCCAGCTGCAGGCGGTTGCCTGGCCAGTCATATTCCATGAGGCATTGAATGGCGCCCCTGGTCAGCACATGGTATCTTGCATATTTGTCACAGCATTCTTTTAATAATGCCTCTGTCAGGAATTCCATGTCTTCCGGGCGTTTCCTTAAGGGCGGGACACACAGCATCAGCCCGCTGATCAGATACAGCAGATCCTTCCTGAACCCGCCTGCCCCGGCCAGGTCCCATAATCCCTTAAGGTCCATTGTAGTGGATGCCATGATTCGGACATCAAAGCGTACGGTCCTGGCAAAATCCCTGCTGCTGCCGGTTTTATACCGTATGAGCTGGTACAGGCCGAACTGGTTGGACAGGGACATCTGTTCCACGTCTTCTATATAGATGGTGCCCTGGTTGGCCAGGAATACGGCGCCCTTGTCCCCGAAGATTATGCTGTGCTGTTCTGTTTCCGAAAGCCCGTTGCAGGAAAGGGAGAAAAATGCCCCGTCATTATATAACCCTGCATTGTGCATACTCTCTGCCAGCAGTCGCTGTTCCGTTCCGGTCTCCCCGAGAATCAGTACAGGCAGTCCTGACTGGGAATACAGCCTGGCCAGATGTACACAGTCCTGCATTGCTTTTGATTGCTGCAGGACGGACTGGAAACATCCCCTGGCAATCAGGCCGTGGTGCTTCAACTGCCCCTCCGCCACGGCGCCCTGCCGGTCCCTGGTCTGTCCCTGGCGCTTGACTTTATGGCAGGTCAGGATTGCGCCTTCTGTCTCATCCCCCACCCTGACCGGTGCCAGGATTGCAAAAACAGCAGTGCTGCCCGCCTGCATGAAGGAGGAATAACTCTCCTGCTTTCCCTCCAGTACCTCTGTCAGCTTGCCGTGGTCAATGTCCTTAAATACATCCTCCATCTTCCTGCCGGCCACCTGTCCCCCGTCCGGTCCCAGGATATCCTTCATCACAGGATTCACGGCAGTGATCACGCCATCCTTGTCCATGTTGACCACGCCGTTAAAGGAGTAATCCAACAGCGCCTCAATCTGGGCATTGCTCCTTTTCTCTGCCCCCATGGCAAAGTCCATGCTCTCCGCCATGGCAAAGGCGGTGCGCAGGGAATCCTCTGTCATGGACAGGAACAGGGACGGGCATCCGGCTTCCTTCGCAGTCCCCACAGCCACATCCCCGCCAATCACCAGGTCAGCCCCCTCCTCAATGGCCAGCCTGGACTGTTCCTTAAGCCCTGCGCCGTTGGAGGCAAAGTAGGTCCTCAGCCTGATATCATAGATGCTTTCAAAGTATGACATGTCACAGAACATGTTCTTCACGCCCACCACCGCGATGACCGGCATGTCCCTTCCCACAATCTGTTTTGCCTTCACCACAAGAAGGGCCATCTCCTGGGCCGTGACAACAATCTCAACCACGGGTATGTCCGTGTACTGCTTGATGACGGAGGCCTGAAGGCCCCTGGCAATCAGGATGGAGGCCCCTGCCGCAATGGCTTTCCTGGCCTCCACCACGGCATTTTCAGTCTGGATGACGCGCATGTCGCTGATGGCATACTTTTTTTCCTGAAGAATATTATGGGCCTGGTAAAGCATTTCTTCCCTTGGCACCAGAAGGACAATCTTTCCCATGCATCCCCCTCCCGTCTGATGGATATCTGTTTACTTCTCCAACCTTGTCTTTAACAACTCCAGCCCGGCCAGGATCAGGCCGCCAAGCAGGAAAAACAGTATGCTGAAGGTCTGAAGCCCCAAAGGCTCCATGGGTACATCCAGGGTAGTCGGCCCCTTGGTAATGGCATACAGCGAACCGATCATCAGACCCAGGATGGCGTAGATGGTCTGGGAACGGTAACGCTCCAGGCACATTTTAATGATTTTGATGATTCCCACAATCCCGGTGATGACACCCATGCCAAACACGAACAGGATGGGTACGTAATTCAGGTTCATGTGAAGCAATTCCTTCACAGCCCCGATAATGGGCACATAAATGCCGAATATGAGAAGCAGCGTGGAACCGGATATGCCGGGCAGCACCATGGCGGTGATGGCCACCATGGCAGTGAGGAACACATAGGCCACCAGACCCATCGACAGATGTTCCACCGAGACATTAATGCCCTGTCCTCCCGCCGGATTAAAATAGGAGATGCAGAACACCAGCCCAATGCCGAGAACCGTGAACACCAGGTTCCCATATCTTCCCCGGATGGAATCCTTCTCCTCCCGTATGACCATGGGCACAGCAAAAAAGGTAAGTCCCATGAACACGGAACTGATTTCATATATATGTTCCTGGAACAGTCCCGACAATACAAGCACGGACAGGCAGAATCCGGCCACCCATCCCACGCCTAATTTAAAAAGAAAGAAGAATGCCTGTTTCCTTCTGGCATTGTCCTTTCCCATCAAATCATTTAACGAGTTAATGAACTCATCATAAAATCCAAGTAGAAAAGCAATGGTTCCGCCTGACACGCCCGGCACGCTGTCCGCCATGGCCATACAGAACCCTCTGATTCCGTTTAAAAGCACACAAATTCCCTCCTGTCGATTTCTCCCCACAATTATACATGAAATATGGGGAATTTCAAGTAAAATATAAACCTGTATTTCATTTTTCCCTTTTATGTGATATCATAGTGCTAATTTAACTCATAAAAGCAAGGAGGTATAGTATGTATGAACTGATACAGACAGGCGCCAGGAGCTTCTATATTAACTGCCCTGCCAAAATCGGCGTATTTAAGATTGATGATACCCGGATATGTCTGATTGACAGCGGCAGTGATAAGGATGCCGGAAGGAAAGTACGCCAGATCATGGACCGGGAAGGATGGAGCCTGCACGCCATCGTCAACACCCACTCCAATGCAGACCACATCGGCGGCAATAAATACCTGCAGCAGCAGACCGGCTGTAAGATTTACGCCAAAGGCGTGGAGGCGGCATTTACAAGCCATCCCCAGCTGGAACCCGCTTTCCTGTACGGCGGCTATCCCTTCAAAGACCTGCGGCACAAATTCCTCATGGCCCCGGAAAGCCAGGTATGTGACATAAGCGCCATGGAGGAGGATACGGCGCTTTCGGAACTGGAAATCATCCCGCTGCCGGGCCACTTTTTTGAGATGATCGGAGTGCGGACCCCGGACAGAACCGTTTTTCTGGCAGATTGTCTCAGCAGCCGGGCAACCCTTGACAAATACAAGGTATCATTCATCTATGATGTGTCCTCCTACCTCCAAACCCTGGACCGGGTCATGGAAATGGAAGCCCCGCTTTTTGTCCCGGCCCACGCCGAAGCCACGGACAGCATCAGGGACCTTGCCATATACAATAAACAATGTGTCCATGAAATTGCCCTTAAGCTGCTGGACATCTGTACCATTCCACAGACCTTTGAATCCATCCTTAAGATGGTTTTTGATGATTATGGCCTGACCATGAGCTTCCAGCAGCATGTCCTGGTAGGTTCCACCATCCGTTCCTACCTTTCCTGGCTGAAGGACGAAGGCAGGCTTACTGCATATGTGGAAGGAAACCGGATGTTCTGGTCGGTATCCGAGGAGTGAGAAGGCGCAAAACAGGCAGGGGCTGCACAACCCAAGGTCATACAGTCCCTGCCTGAATGCAATCCCCTATTCGCCCTGGAGCGCATCAAAACCCTGCTCTCCCGTCCGCACCTTAATCACGTTCTCAACATCATATACGAAAATCTTCCCATCTCCGATATTTCCCGTATAAAGGACTTTTCTGGCAGTTTCAATCACCTCGGACACAGGAACCTTGCTTACGACCACCTCCAGCTTCATCTTTGGCAGGAAGGCCACTTCCTCCACCTTAATGCCCCTGTAGTAATTGACATGGCCCTTCTGGGTGCCGCAGCCCATGACCTGGGTAACCGTCATCCCGGTCACGCCCAGCCCCGACAGGGCATCCTTAAGCGGGACGAACCTGGCCTGGTTAAACACCATGACAATCTTGGTCAGCTTTGTTGTACCGGACACTGGTACGGAGGCTGGGAAATGTTCCACTGCAACAGCCTTCTCAACGGACATATCACGTGTATCTTCTTCCGTTTCCTTACCCGTGAATACCATTGGCATGAAGTCCGCATAAGAACTGGAAAGGTTGTGTTCGGTTGCATCCAGCCCCTTTGTCTCCTCTTCCCTGCTGGCGCGCAGTCCGATTGTCTTCTTCAGCACGGTAAAGGTAATGGTCATGGTTACCGCGACCCAGACAATCACTGCCGCCACGCCGATTAGCTGTATACCCAGGAAATGAAAGCCTCCCCCGTACACCAGTCCGCCATCCGCTGCAAACACTCCGGTCAGCAGGGTGCCTGCGGCGCCGCACATCCCATGGACCCCGATGGCGCCCACCGGGTCGTCAATCCTGCACACCTTATCAATGAACTCAATGCCGAATACAACCACAAAAGCAGCGATCAGACCAATGAAGAATGCGCCGGCCGGCGTTACCAGGTCACAGCCGGCCGTAATGGCTACCAGACCTGCCAGGGAACCGTTCAGTGTCATGGATATGTCCGGCTTCTTATAACGCAGCCAGGTGATGATCATGGTTGCAACCGTTGCGGTTGCGGCAGCCAGATTGGTTGTCACGAAAATATTTCCGGCTGAATAAACAGATGCGTCATTATCCATGGATACCGTGGAACAGCCGTTAAACCCAAACCAGCAGAACCAGAGGATGAATACGCCCAAGGCCCCGAGCGTGAGGCTATGGCCCAGGATGGCGTTGGGTTTTCCGTCCTTATCATACTTTCCGATACGGGGACCAAGGATTTTGGCTCCCACCAGCGCAGCCACGCCCCCGCACATATGTACTGCGGTTGAACCTGCGAAATCATGGAAGCCCATCTGGGCCAGCCAGCCGCCGCCCCAGATCCAATGCCCGGATATAGGATATACAACCGCGCTGATGACAGCGCTGTAGATGCAGTATGATATGAATTTCGTGCGCTCCGCCATTGCTCCTGAAACAATGGTTGCTGCTGTTGCACAGAAAACCGTCTGGAAAATCAGGAAAGCCGGAAGGGGAACACCGGAAGGAAGGATACTGCTGTAATCACCCCTTACCAGGGGGTCAAATCCTCCAATCAAGGCGCCTGCCCCGCCAAACATGATGCCAAATCCGGTAAGCCAGAACAGCGGGGTGCCGATGGCAAAATCCATCAGGTTCTTCATGATGATGTTGCCTGCATTCTTAGCTCTTGTAAAACCGGTCTCCACCATGGCAAAGCCTGCCTGCATGAAGAAGACAAGGGCTGCGCCCAGCAAGACCCAGATTGTGTTTACTGCTGAAAATTCCATAGAATGTTCCTCCTTGAGTTTTGTAATGGGGATGTCTGAAATACAAAAGGGTGTATTGCCGCCGGTACCTGACGATTGCAATACACCCCTTTGTGTACTCTGTTACTCACGTAAGAACAGGAAAAGCGCCGGGTGTTAAGCACCAGCGCTTTTCTTTATGTGGCTTATTATAGTGTCCCATGTTTTAAAAGTCAACCACAAATAAATATTTCGTTAATAAATTATAAAAAAACCATAAAATATATCCTATTTTCAGCAAAACGCAGAAATCATCTTCTGCTTGCAGCTTTCCAGCGGCTGGCCTGGGCCACAAACTGTTCATTCAGCCAGTCCACGCCTTTGGCGATTCCATCCGCGTCAAATTCCAGGAGGATTTTTTCTTTCTCCTCTTTTGGGGTAGCATCGTATCCATATGGCTCCGGCCACACGCAGACACCCAGCTTAGGCTTTTCCTCACCTTCCACCTCTGTCTTTTCCATCCGGAAACGCATTCCCTGATGGCTGCCCGTAAACTTTTCCTTCTTCAGGAAATTAACAGGCATGAAATCTTTTAATTCCAGCATAATACACACCTGCCTGTCTGAAGTAATCGGGATTATTTCTCGTTCTCACCCAGTTCTGCCAGGGTGAGTGCAAGGCTGCTGATATCCCCGTCCTCCACCTGGCTGGCCGTGTAAAGGGTGTATTTCGTACTGCCCCATTCCCAGGCAGCCAGACGTCCGCCGCTTTCCGTGGTCTTGATCTGTATCTCAGCCGTCTGTCCGCCGCTTCCGGCTGTTTCGGTCAGGACGCCGTCCTTAAAACGCTCAAATATTCCAGCAAAATCCTCTGCCGTATCCGATGCCCGGTAGGTATACCCTATATCATTGAAGGTGAAATGGATATCAGCCACCTCTCCGTTAATAATAAAATAGGACGGCTCCACTGCTTCCTTTGGCAGCACCATATGAACCCCGATTTTCTCAAAGGCCAGGACATTGTCCACCTCCTCCATGGGGTTGGGTATGCCCGCATTCCCAGTGGATTCCTCCGCCCTGGCAGACGTCTCAGCCGGCGTGGCTTCGGTTGGCGCAGGTTCCTTGCCTGCACACCCGCCAATTATGCATGATGCCAGCACTGCAGTGAGCAGGACTGCCCTTTTACCGGTCTTCATATAAAAATCCATATACATTCCTCCCTTCGATGCAATCTTAATTGCGCTCCAGCCCAACTGTCTCACAATACTCCTGGAGGGTCCGGTGCAGCTGGCCTTCTGAAGTCTCATCGCACAGTACGACAATCTTATCCCCGGCACGCAGGACCGTATCCCCCCTGGGTACGAACTCGGCGTCGCCCCGCATCAGCGAAACCACCAGGCAGGTCCTGGGCCATGCAATGGCAGCCACCTTCTGTCCTTCGGCGGCGCTTCCGTGATAAATCATTCCCTCCACCAGGACCTTTTCCCCTGTGAGCGTGGCCTTCTTATCCGGGTTCTGTTTGGCCAGCAGACGGTGTAACAGCTGGTCATATACCGGCGCACAGCGCAGGATATCAGGCACCAGATAGGCTGCCAGGGACACCATGGACAGGGTCAGCAGGTGTGAGAAAGAACCTGACATCTCGCTGATCAGGATGATTCCTGTAATGGGCGCCCTCACAATGGCTGAAAAGTACCCGGCCATGCCAAGGATGATGAAGTTGACCAAAAGCCCTGAAAGCGACGGGCTTAAGGGTTCCGCCAGACGGTAATAGATGCTTCCGATGATGGCCCCCAGCACCAGCAATGGCAGGAATATGCCTCCCGGCGCCCCGGAGCCGAAGCTGACCATGGAGAAGCAGAATTTGACCACCAGCAGAAGACAGAGGGAACCAAGGACAAAATCACCGGCAGACATCTCTTCCACCAGCGCATGCCCGCCGCCCAGAACGCCGCGGTACAGAAAGCCGAACACGCCTGCAAGAAGGAAGGGTATCAGTACCCGCACCAGGCGCCAGGGAATCCTCTCGTACAGGTCCTGGGTCTTTGACAGGACCGTGTTGTAGACCACTCCCATGGCCCCAATCAGCACACCGAGAAGTAGCACATGCCCGTAAGTGTTCAGGGGCATCATGTGGGTGATGGTAAAGGTAAATACAGGTTTCAGGCCAAATACGTTCCTGGATACAAAGTCGGATGTGATGGAGGCCGCCATGGAGGATAACAGCAGTTCCGGTGAAATGTGCTTATGTACCTCCTCCAGGGAGAACAGGATACCTGCAATGGGTGCGTTAAAGGCAGCTGAAAGGCCCGCGCTGGCCCCACAGGTGATGAGCAGCTTCTCTTCTGTCCTGACCCTTTTTGTCAGTCTTGAGAATCCTTTGGCGGCCATGGCCCCCAGCTGGATGCTGGGGCCTTCACGGCCAAGGGACAGGCCGCATCCAAGGGACAGTATCCCGCCGCCCAGCTTGGCAAGCAGGACCCGCCACCAGCATTCGTCAATCTCGCCTATGATCTCGCCTTCCACCTGGGGTATGCCGCTTCCCGAGATCAGGGATTCCCATTTAAGCAGCCCGGCCACCACAAAGGCTGCCGCTGCCAGGATAAGGAACCAAACCGGGATGAACCAGGTGTTGGCCTTCCCGTAATCCAATATGGCATTTAAAAGTGTATCCGCATATCCGATCAGATACCTGAAAGCCACCACCACCGCGCCTGCAATGGCACCCACTGCCACTCCTTCCAAAATCAGTTCATAGCGAAAACTCCGGTACCTGTTGATTGTATGGGTAACCGTATGTTGTTCCGGCTGCATGATATTTCCCCCCTGTATCTTACATCTCGCTGTATGTGCCTTTGAACTTAACCAGCTTTGGACGGTAGCCTGCGCCTGTCAGCGCGGCAACAATCTGATTCTTGTGTTCGGTGCCGAACGCCTCCATGGTGATGCGCAGTTCCACGGCAGCGTTCCGGTTGATGCTGATGAACTGGTTGTGTTCCAGCTTGATGATGTTGCCCTGTTCCCTGGCAAGCAGGGAGGAAACCCTGGCCAGTTCGCCCGGCTTATCAGGAAGCAGCACGGAGACAGTGAATACCCGGTCCCTCTGAATCAGGCCGTGCTGTACAATGGAGGACATGGTGATGACATCCATGTTGCCTCCGCTTAAGATGGAAACAATCTTCTTTTTCTGCACATCCATGTGCTTCAGCGCGGCCACGGTGAGCAGCCCTGAATTCTCAACTATCATCTTGTGGTTCTCTACCATGTCGAGGAAGGCCACAATCAGCTCGCTGTCATCAATGGTGATGATATCGTCCACATTTTCCTGGATATAGCAAAACAGCTTCTCACCCGGCCGTTTGACCGCGGTGCCGTCCGCAATGGTATTGACCTCGGGAAGGGTGGTCACCTGGCCCTGGCGCAGGGATTCCTGCATGCAGTTGGCTCCTGCCGGTTCCACGCCGATGATCTTAATCTTGGGATTGAGAAGCTTGGCCAGGGTGGAGACGCCCGTACACAGGCCGCCTCCGCCGATGGGGACTAATATGTAATCCACGGTCGGGAGTTCTTTGATGATCTCCATGGCAATGGTGCCCTGTCCCGTGGCAACGGCCAGGTCGTCAAATGGATGGACAAAGGTCAGGCCCTGCTCATCCGCCAGTTTATAGGCATAATCACAGGCCTCATCAAACACATCCCCCTCCAGGACCACCTCGGCGCCGTAGCTCTTGGTACGGTTCACCTTCATGAGGGGGGTCGTGGTCGGCATCACCACCGTTGCCTTGACGCCGGCCAGCTTGGCTGCATATGCAACGCCCTGGGCATGGTTGCCGGCTGAGGCGGTAATCAGGCCCTTTGCCTTCTCCTCCTCATTCAGGGTACTGATTTTATAATAAGCGCCCCTTACCTTGTATGCGCCTGTATACTGCATGTTCTCCGGCTTAAAGTATACCTTGTTGCCGGTCTGGGATGAAAAATATTCGCTGTATACAAGTTTTGTTTCTGTCGTCACTTCCCTTACAAGGTCGGACGCCTCCTCAAATTTCTCCAGTGTCAGTTCTTCCATAATCAGTCCTTCTTTCCCTTTAATATCCTTTACTATATCACGTCAATTCATTAAATTCAAGGATGGATTGGGCGCCATTACTCTGCTGTCTTCCTCTGTACGTTGAAAAGTGCATTGACAAAATCGTCTGCATTGAACTTCTGTAAATCATCAATCTGCTCGCCGATCCCAATGTATTTGACCGGAAGCCCCAGTTCAGACTGGATGGCAACCGCGATGCCGCCCTTGGCCGTGCCGTCAAGCTTGGTCAGTATGATGCCTGTGATATCAGCCACCTCCATGAACTGGCGGGCCTGTGCCAGGGCGTTCTGTCCCGTGGTGCCGTCCAGGACCACCAGAGTCTCCCTGTATGCATCCGGATATTCCTTGTCAATGATCCGGTTGATTTTCCTGAGTTCCTCCATCAGGTTCTTCTTATTGTGGAGCCGTCCCGCCGTGTCACAGATCAGCACATCCGCCTTCCTGGACTTGGCGGCAGCCACCGCGTCATAGATGACGGCCGCAGGGTCAGAGCCTTCCTGCTGGGCAATGATGTCCACCCCGGCCCGGCCCGCCCATTCGGTCAGCTGCTCGATGGCAGCCGCACGGAAGGTATCCGCCGCCGCCAGGATCACCTTGTGTCCTGAATCCTTAAGCTGTCCGGCCAGCTTGCCCACGGACGTGGTCTTGCCCACGCCGTTGACGCCGATGACCAGGACCACGGACTTCCTGTGTTCAAACTCATAGGCGTTCTCGCCCAGGTCCATCTGCTCCTTGATGCTGTTTATCAGAAGCTCCTTGCATTCCTCCGGCTCCTTGATGTGCTGCTCCTTTACCTTGGCCCTTAAATCCTCCACGATGGACATGGTGGTCTGGATGCCCAGGTCGCCCATGATCAGGGTTTCCTCTATCTCCTCATAAAAGTCGTCATCAATGGCGGAAAATCCGCTGAAGATAGAGTCAATTCCAGATACGATATTGTTGCGGGTCTTGGCAAGTCCTTCTACCAGACGTCCGAAAAAACCCTTTTTTCCCTCAGCCATAACCTTTACTCCTTATCTGTCATATCAATTTATCAATCATCATATCATATTCCGTTTTAATTTTCCAGGTCATCTGCAATCAGGTTCACGGAAACCAGGGTGGACACGCCCTTTTCCTGCATGGTGATACCGTACAGGCGGTCGGCCGCCATCATGGTTCCCCTTCTGTGGGTGATGACAATGAACTGTGTATTCTTAATCAGCTTATGCAGGTATCCGGCAAACCGGTCCACGTTGGAGTCATCCAGCGCCGCCTCAATCTCGTCCAAAAGACAGAAGGGCGAGGGCTTCAGGTTCTGGATGGCAAACAGCAGGGATATGGCTGTCAGGGCCTTCTCGCCGCCGGACAGCTGCATCATGTTCTGCAGTTTCTTGCCCGGGGGCTGCGCGATGATCTGGATGCCTGCTTCCAGTATATCCTCATCCTCCATCAGTTCCAGTGTTCCCCGGCCGCCGCCGAACAATTCCCTGAATACCTTGTCGAATTCAGCCCGGATTTCAGCAAATTTCTCCTGGAACTGGCGGCGCATGCCCATATCCAGCTCCTCGATAATCTTCTCCAGCTCGGCCTGGGCCTGGATCAGGTCATCATACTGTGTCTTCATGAATCCATACCGCTCAGACACTTCCTTATAGTCCTCAATGGAATTGACATTGATGTTGCCAAGGCCTTTAATCCTGGACTTCAGTTCATCAATCCGCTTCCTGACCTCGGAGGCTGACTGGTATTCTTCCTTCTTAAGTTCCAGCGCAGTGGAGAAGGTCATCTCATATTCGGTCCACATGTAGCTGGTGGATGCCTCCAGTTTCTCCTCCAGCTTTTCCTGGCTGGCCTGTACGCGGAACATATCCTTATCCAGTTCGGCAAGACGGGCGGTCAGTTCCTCACGCTTGGCAAAGAACCCCTTCTGCTCCGCCGCCATCGCATCCTTCCTGGCTGTATGTCCTGCAATCACTGTCTCCAGTTCTTCCATCCTGGCCTGGGCGCCTGCAATCTGTTCCCGGATCCGTTCAATCTCCTGCTTCTTCCCAAGGATGATCTGTTCCGAACTGCCGCTGCCAGCTTCCAGGGACTGGAATTCTTCCTCCAGCTTGCGGATTTCCCCGCGCACACGGATTGTATTCTCCTTGATGAAATCCTGTTTCTGGGTCAGGTTGGCTGTTTCCATCTGAACCGCGGACAGGGACGTGGCGGCTGTCTCCCGCTCCTTCCTCGCATCCTCCAGGAGAAGGCTCTTCTCCTCAATCTCCTCATTGGCCTGGATGTTCTTAAGCTCCAGCCCGCGGGTATCGTCCTCCAGGGTGGAACGGCTCTGGGCAATCTCCTTTACCTGTTCCTCCAGCTGTCCATGTTCCCTGACAAGGTCGCTGGAAGAATCCGCAATCTCAGCTTTCTTGTCCTCCAGCTGGGAAATGTTCATGCGGATCGTATTTTCCTGTAATGCCAGCTTCTGTATCCGGGCTTTTAACTGCTCCAGCTCGCCCTTCTTCTCCTGGGCAAGGCTTTCCTTTAATGCCAGTTCATTCTGGATCTTCTCTATCTGAACCAGGGCCTTGCTGCAGGTTTCCTCCAGCTCCTCAATCTCCCTGCGGCGTCCCAGCAGGTTACTGCTGTTCTTAAAGGCGCCGCCTGTCATGGAACCTCCGGCGCTTAAAAGCTCACCCTCCAGGGTGACGATGCGCAGGCTGTACCTGTACTTCCTGGCAAGGGCAATGGCGTTGTCAATGGTATCCACAACAACCACCCGCCCCAGAAGATACCGGGCCAGCCCCTTATACTGTCCGTCCACCTGGACCAGGTCGTGGGCCAGTCCCAGGACGCCCTTTTCCTTAAGGGCCGCCGGCTGTGAAAAGTTCTGGCTGCCGTTGATGCTGGTCAGGGGCAGGAAGGTGGCCCTTCCGTACCGGTTCTTTTTCAGGTATTCAATCAGCTGCTTGGCGGTTGCCTCTGAATCCGTGACAATGTTCTGTATACTTCCGCCCAGGGCTGTCTCGATGGCAATCTCGTATTTCTGTTCCGTGGAAATGATGTCGGCCACCACCCCGTGGATTCCGTGGACCCGGTCCCTGACCTCCATGACGCGCCGGATGCTGTTGCCGTATCCGTCATACCGTTCCGCCAGGTTTTTTAAGGACTCCAGCTTGGTATAGGCCATATGGTATTCCTGCTGGGTGTCGTTCTGGTTGCGGTTTAACCGTTTGGCATCGGCTTCCGCCTCCATCATGGCGTCTTCCGCCTCCTGGGCCTTAAACTGCCTGTCTTCCAGCTGCTGCCTCACCTCATCCAGGGCCGCCTGCTCCCTGGCAATCAGTTCGTCCTGGACCGATTCATCGCTTTTATATTTAAGCAGCTTCTGGGTCACTTCACTGCGCCTCAGGTTTACCTGCTCCAGCATGGTTTCATAGCGCTGCTGGCGCGCTGTCAGGGATGCCTTCTCGTTGAGGGACTGGATGATGATGCCCTTTGCCGCCTCAATCGACTCATCCAGGCTCCGTATAAGCCCATCCTTGCTGTTCAGCTGTTCCTGAGCCTGTTCCTGGCGCTGCCTGGCATCGGTTACCTGTGTTTCCATCCTGGCATATTCTTCCTCATAGGAGGAAAGCTGCCCTCTCCTGGACTCCAACTCCCCGGTGATGACGGTCCTGCGGCTTTCCAGGTGTTCCTCATTCATCTCCTCGGTATGTATCTGTTCGTTCAGGACATTAATCTGGCCTTCCAGGCTGCCCTTTGACACGGTCGCCTGGTTCAGCTCCTGGCGGTCTGATGTAATCTGTCCTTCCAGACCAGCAAGTCCCTGCTCCAGCTTCTCATATTCGTTCTTAAGACGTTCGGATTCCTTTTTGGTATCCTCCATGTCCCCTGACAAAAGGCTGCGCCGCCTGCCCACCTCTTCCAGCTGTCTGCTGATGTTATCTGTATCCATAAGGAACAGGTTGGCGTCGCAGACCTTCAGTTCCTCTTTTAACTGAAGGTATTCCCTGGCAGCCTTGGACTGGCGCTCCAGGGGGCCTACCTGCTTCTCCAGTTCCGACAGGATGTCGCTTACACGGACCAGGTTGGCCTGCTCGTCCTCCAGCTTTTTCTGGGCAATGTTCTTCCTGCGCTTGAATTTAACAATACCGGCAGCCTCGTCAAACAGCTCGCGCCGTTCCTCCGGCTTGCCGCTTAAGATCTTATCAATCTGACCCTGGCCGATGATGGAATATCCCTCTTTACCGATACCCGTGTCATAGAACAGTTCGTTGATATCCTTAAGGCGGCATGCGCTTCCGTTAATCATGTATTCACTTTCCCCGGAACGGTACAGGCGCCGGGATACGGTGACCTCGTCATAGTCAATGGACAGCTGATGGTCGCTGTTGTCCAGGGTAATGGCCACATAGGCAAAGCCCTGGGGCTTCCTCATCTCTGTCCCGGCAAATATGACGTCCTGCATGCTGGCGCCGCGCAGCTGCTTAATCCTCTGTTCGCCCAGCACCCAGCGCACCGCGTCCGCCACATTGCTCTTGCCGCTTCCGTTAGGGCCTACAATACCCGTGATGCCGTTGTGGAACTCAAACAACAGCTTATTGGCAAAAGATTTGAACCCCTGGATCTCAATACTTTTTAAATACATACTTCACCTGCTTATTATTTTGCGTCTGTCTCAATGTCCTCAGCCCTGAGTTTCAGGATACCGTTATAGGCAGCCACCTGTTCCGCGGCCTTCTTGGTGCGTCCCATGCCGCGGCCGATCTCCGCATCGCCGATTTTCGCGCAGACCTCAAATGACTTGTTGTGGTCCGGTCCTTCCTCCCTGAGGATTTCATAGGACAGGGCTTCTGCCTGCCGGCTCTGCACCATTTCCTGTAAGATAGTCTTGCTATCATAAAAGAGCTGCTTATGTTCAATATCGTTCAGGATGAAACGATGAATGAACTCTTTTGCATTAGCAAAACCACCGTCCAGGTAGATGGCCCCAATCAGGGCTTCCATTGCGTCGCTTACCACGGAATTGCGTCCCCGCCCGCCGGTGGCATCCTCGCCCTTGCCCAGGAACAGATACTCCCCCAGCCGGATATCCCCTGCGCAGTATGCCAGTGTGGGTTCACACACAATGCTGGCGCGGATTTTCGTCAGGTCGCCTTCAGGCAGCGTGGCATACTTGTGGTACAGGAAATCGCTGGTCACGATTTCAAGGACAGCATCCCCCAGGAATTCCAGACGCTCATTGCACCTGCTGTGGTCCAGGCGGTGCTCATTGGCATAGGAGCTGTGGGTCAGGGCCTGGGAAAACAGGCTCTGGTCCTTGAACTGATAATCAATCCTTTCTTCCAATTCTTTCAAATGGCCGTTCATACTATCCCTTCTTTCTTACATGATAGGCAAAATGCCAGAACCGGATTGGTCCCATGCCCTGGCTGTAAAACGCACAAAAAGGGCTGTGCTCACACAGCCCCTGTGCCATCATTAATTTAATGCGTTCTTAATCTGCTCTACTGCGTCGCCAACACTCACAATCTGTTCTGCAGCTTCATTTGGAATCTCAATGTCAAACTCCTCTTCAATTCCCATGATAATCTGGAAAATGTCCAGTGAGTCCGCACCCAGGTCATCTACGAATGTAGCTGCCATTGTCACTTCCTCCGGTTCAATGTTCAACACTTCTGCGATAATACCCTGTAATTTCTCAAATTCCATCTCTTAGCTCCTCTTTCTTAAATCTTGTTTTTATATTCGTCCTTCGGACTTATTCCACGCGGTCCGTACCTAAGGATCCACGGATCTTGTCGTTAATCCCCTGTTCCTTAAACGTCACGCACTGAATAATGGAATTGCGCACCTCTGTGCGCTTTGAGTTGCCATGGGTCTTGACCACCAGGCCGTTAAGGCCCAGAAGCGGCGCACCCCCATACTGGCTGGCGTCAAAGGCCTTCAGCGTCTCCTTCAGGGCGGGCTTAACAAGCAGCGCCCCGATCTTACTTCTTAAGGTGGACATCATGCCGCCCTTGACCATGCCGATTAAAGTGGCCCCAACCCCCTCATAGAGCTTCAGGATCACATTGCCCACAAATGCTTCACAGACAATGACATCCGCCGCGCCATGGGGAATCTCCCTGGCTTCAATGCTGCCGATGAAATTGATACCCGGACATTCCTTTAACAGAGGGAATGTCTCCTTCACCAGCGCATTGCCCTTTTCTTCCTCCGCACCGATATTGACGATTGCGACCCGTGGATTGCGGATTCCCATCACATGTTCCATATAGATGGAACCCATCTGTGCAAACTGTACCAGATGGGATGGCCTGGCATCCACATTGGCTCCGCAGTCAATCAAAAGTGATACGCCTTTTTCCGTTGGGATCAAGGGAGCCAGCGGCGGTCGTTCCACCCCTTTTATGCGTCCCACGATCACCTGTCCGCCCACCAGGATGGCCCCGGAGCTTCCGGCGGAAACAAAGGCATCAGCCTCCCCCTTTTTTACAAGGTTCATACCTACCACTATAGAAGAGTCCTTCTTCTTCCTGATTGCATTAACCGGCGGTTCATCCGTGGCAATTACCTCGGTGGCGTTTACCACCTGGATCTGTTCCTTATTGTAGGTGGATTTGCTTAATTCAGCAGTTACTGCCTGCTCCTGCCCCACAAGAAGCACCTGGATTCCTGGTTTTGCGTTCACGGCGTCTACGGCACCGGCCACCATTTCGCCCGGCGCATAATCCCCGCCCATGGCGTCTACGGCTACTTTAATCATAATGACTCTCCTTTCGGTCCTGCATACAACTTATAATATACTAGATATCATTCTATAAATCAATATGTTTTTTATCCGGTTTTCTGAAAAGAAGGGGGTGTTAAAAAAAGGCCCTAAGACCTCCACACCGCCAGTTCCTCCATGGATTTTCTCGGCCTTGGCCCAGGGGCTTCATCCGCATATCCCAATGCCATGGCTGCCGCCAGGGTCCCCTTAACGCCCAGCCACCTGTTCAGTTCCTCATAAGCAAAGAAGGTGTCGCATATCCACAGGCTGCCCAGCCCCAGTTCCGTTGCCGCCAGCGTCATGTTCTCCATGGCGGCGCCGATTGACTGTGCATTGCAGATTTCGTAGATGCGCTGTTCCGGCGTGGCTGGTGAATCCAGGTCCAGGCCCAGGGGATTGATGACGAACAGGGTCACGGGCGCCTGTTCCATGATGCGCAGGGTGTACCCTGCGCCGCCTATGTGCTGCCTGCTTTCAGGAAGCAGGGCATCCCTTCCCTCCTTTTCCCGCAAAAGGCCCTGGCCCATGGCTTTTAGCATTCCCTTTTTTGCTTCCCCTGAAACCACGATGAACTTCCAGGGCTGGCGGTTCTTGGAGGAGGGCGCAAGGCTTCCGGCATAAAGGATTTCCCCGATGGCTTCCCTGGGAACCGGCGTATCTTTGTATTTCCTTATACTGCGTCTGTTTAAAATGGATGGTATCAAGTGTTTTTCCTCCTATGTTCCATGTTTGTGCCGCATGCCCCTGCTTCAGCTTCCAGCCGGCTGACCAGCGCGTCTGTATTCCGGATATAGTCATCGTTGATTAAGGTATAAGGGCAGCCGGATTTCCTGCACTGTTCCAGGTACCTGCTGTTTTCCTTAAGAAGCCGTTCCATTGTACAGTATGAATCATCCATCCGCTGTTCGATGATTCCGGCATATGACAGGATATCCTTAAAATGGCTGCGGATATAGGTACTGGTCATGATAAGGCAGCCGTACAGGATTTCCTTCTGATACTCCGGTCCAAAGCCTTCTTTCCAGTCAAAAGGGATGTAACAGCCTTCCACAATCAGGTTCTGGCGGTTTTCTATGGCGGTCTTGATGATTTCCCTGACCATTGGCCAGAGATACGAAACCAGCCCTTCGTCATCCGCCGGCGTAAGGTTTGTCATGCCGCTTCGGATCAGGCCCATTTTCAGATGGTCCATGGACAGATAGGGATATCCAAGCCTTTCCAACAGCCGCTGTGCCAGGAATGTCTTCCCTGTATGGGAACAGCCTGCAATTAATATTATCATGGTTCCGTTACCTCCTGTCCTCCCATTATATACGCATTCATGGCGCCCGTCCAGGGCGATTGGACGGTTTTGGCAATCCAGATGCATGAAAAATCCATCTGTGTCATACTCTGTGCTATACTATACCCAGGAGGACATGCCCATGGAACGGACTTATACAACATCAGAGCTGGCGGGTATCATAGGAATCCATCCCAATACAGTGCGCCTGTATGAAGAACTGCACCTGATAACAGCGCCAGAGAGAAAACCAAATGGCTACAGGATTTTCACGGACCTTCACCTGGACCAGTTCATCAATGCCAGGCTGGCATTTCAGGTGGAAATCCTCCAGAATGGCCTGCGCCGTCTGGCGGTCGATATTGTCAGGGCCACGGCTGAATGTGATTTTGACAAGGCAATCCATCTCTCCCAAACATATTGCCGCCAGATTGAAACCGAGACAGGTCATGCGGAAGAAGCCATTGGAATTGTGAAGGACATGCTGGCCGGAAGGGATGAGGGGACCGGAAGGGATGAGGGGGCCGGGACACTCTGCCTGGGCAGAAGTGAAACAGCCGCATATCTGGGAATC
This sequence comes from Enterocloster sp. OA13, assembly GCF_022440595.1. Lineage (NCBI taxonomy): Bacteria > Bacillati > Bacillota > Clostridia > Lachnospirales > Lachnospiraceae > Enterocloster > Enterocloster sp. OA13. Next base: position 2,259,299 of record NZ_JAKNTF010000001.1, read on the forward strand.
ACCATTGATACCCTTCGCAATTGGGAGCTTAACGGACTATTAAGGATTAAGCGGAAGAAAAACGGTTACCGCATCTATACGGATGCTGACATCAGACGGCTGAAGATCATCCGCTCCCTGCGGTGCGCCAACTACTCCCTTACCGCCATCCTGCGGATGCTGACCGCCCTGTCCGCTGACCCGGATACGGATATCCGCGCCGTTATCGATGCGGCCGATGAAACGGTCATAACTGCCTGTGACAATCTGCTTTCCTCACTTTCACGCGCAGCGGCAAATGCGGACCGGATTCACCATAACCTGTGCAGGATGAAAGAAAAATATCATTTAAACCCTCCACTTTAACACCAGGCTTTGTCCTGGTGTTATTCTTTTGTAGAAAAAATCAAGGAGGTCATGTCATGAAAACAGACATTGGTTCAACGAATATGAATCCGGCCCAAACGGATCCGGCCCATATGGATTCAGCCATCCATGTGGAAAAACTCTCAAAATACTATGACGGGATAGCTGCCCTTCTAAACCTGTCCCTGGATGTAAGGAAAGGGGAAGCCTTTGGGCTTCTGGGGGCTAACGGGGCAGGAAAAAGCACATCCATCGAGTGTATCCTTGGAACAAGAAAGGCTGACAGCGGTTCCGTATCCATCCTCAGGATGGACCCAATCATGAACCGCAGGGAGCTGTTCCAAAGGGTAGGCGTCCAGTTCCAGGAATCCAGTTATCCCGACCGCATCCGGGTCCGTGAACTGTGTGAGGAAATAATGTCCCTCTACAGGCATCCGATTCCCTATGGGAACCTGCTGCGCCGGTTCGGCCTGGAGGAAAAATCAGGGAGCATGATAAACGATTTATCCGGCGGGCAGAAACAGCGCCTGTCCGTTGTCCTTGCGCTTATGATGGACCCGGAAGTGGTTTTCCTGGACGAGCTTACAACCGGCCTGGATGTAAAGGCTCGGCGTGATGTATGGGAACACCTGCTGGAACTGAAACAGAATGGCACCACCATTTTCCTGACATCCCATTTCATGGATGAGGTGGAGGCGCTGTGCGACCGCATCGCCATCCTGGCACATGGCCGTGTCATCTTTCAGGGCACGGTAAAAGAAGCAATTGATGCAAGTCCATACAGGACCATGGAGGACGCCTATATCTGGTTTACGGAGGAGGAAGAAAATGAACACATTCAGAACAATGCTTAAAACAGAATTAAAGCTGTCTGTCCGCGGTATGGACATGGTCATCTTCGGGCTGTGCCTGCCCGTGGTCATGGTTGTGATCTTTGGCGCGGTATTTGGGAACAGGCCGGCCTTTGAGGGCGCTTCCCATACCTTCCTTGAGCAGTCCTTTGGCGCACTGTCCGCCATTGCCATCTGCGCAGGCGGTGTAATGGGGCTTCCACTCCTGATTTCCGAATACAGGCAGAAAAAGATACTGAAACGTTTCCGGGTTACCCCGGTAAGCCCTGCCCTGATCCTGGCGGTCCATGTTGTCATCTATGCCATCTATGCCCTGGTCTCCCTGATCCTGGTCTATGGGACGGCGGCTGTATTCTTTGGTTTCCGGATGCAGGGTCCTGTCCCGGCTTTCATCCTCAGCTATCTGCTGGTGATGCTGTCCATGTTCAGCATAGGCCTGGTGGCAGGCGGTCTTGCGCCTGATACAAAGACAGCAGGTATCATTGCCAGTATCCTCTACTTTCCCATGCTCCTGTTTTCCGGCGCCACGCTGCCTTATGAAATCATGCCCGGCCCCATGCAAAGGGCAGCCGGCCTGATGCCACTTACCCAGGGAATCAAGCTGCTTAAGGCAGCCTCCCTGGGACAGCCCCTGGACCAGGTGTGGTTTCCTGTCCTGATACTGGGGGCCGTCTTCGTCCTTTGCAGCGGCGTTGCGCTCCGGTTCTTCCGGTGGGGGTAAGGCGGGGGCATGGCATGACACTTCCCCACCCCCATCCCCTGCGTCTCACCCGCCCATGAAATCCATAAGGCTTAACTGCTCCCCTTCCCTCTTGTCCTCAAATTCATGGATGTAGGAAAACAGCGGGCTGATATCTGTCTTCAGCCCGCTGTCCCTGCACGCGTCCTTGAACAGCTTCATCAGTTCCTTCCTGTGGGGAGTGCCCACCGCATAGGCATTTCCATAGGTATCCATGTACTTTTTCTTAAGTCCAGGGAAATGCGCATCCAGCTGCTGATAAAAATACTGCCTGTCGCCTTATCTGTATTTCATCCGTCCGGTTTACTGGATGGAAATCACCTTGTAATCCTGGTCCTCAACGGTTTTCTTCAGTACCGAATCATCCACCGGCGCATTCAGTGTGACCACCGCGCTTCCTGATTCATGGCTGACAGCGGCGGCAGTTACTTCGGGAAGTTCCTCCAGGCACTTTTTAACCCTTGCCTCGCAGTGGCCGCACATCATACCTTCAACTTTCATTGTCTTTTCCATCTTTTTTCCTTCCTTTCTCTTTCCTTTGATTTTCTTATCCCTTTTAGCATCATACATCTTAAAAAGATTCAGCCGGAGCGCATTGGTCACCACACAGAAGCTGGATAAGCTCATGGCCGCCGCCCCGAACATGGGATTCAGTTTCCATCCAAAGACAGGATACCACAGTCCTGCTGCCAGGGGAATACCCACGGCGTTGTAAAAAAATGCCCAGAACAGGTTCTCGTGTATGTTCCGTAAGGTGGCGCGGCTTAAGCGGATGGCGGCCGGGACATCGCTAAGGCAGCTCTTCATAAGGACCACATCCGCCGCATCGATGGCAATATCAGTTCCTGCTCCGATGGCAATGCCGATATCAGCCCTGGTAAGCGCAGGCGCATCGTTAATCCCATCCCCCACCATGGCTACCCTGCCCTTTTGTTTCAGGCTGCGGATCACGCTTTCCTTTCCATCCGGAAGCACGCCGGCAATCACTTCGTCCACACCGGCCAGCTGTCCCACGGCCCTGGCCGTCCTCTCATTATCGCCTGTAAGCATGACCACATGGATTCCCATGTCCTTAAGTTCCTTAACCGCCTGTGGGCTGTCTTCCTTTATAGTATCGGCAACTGCGATGATTCCAATCATCCGGCTGTCCATACTGAAGAACAGCGGTGTCTTTCCATCTTCCGCCAGCCGTTCGGACTGGGCTTTCATCTCAGGCGTTACCGGCGCCTGGCTTCTGATGAAGTTGAAGTTGCCGCCGCACAGCACGACGCCATCCATGACAGCGGATAATCCATTGCCGGGCAGCGCCTTAAAATCAGATAGTTCCCCGGCTTCCAGCTTCTCCTCCTCCGCCCTGACCATAACCGCCCTTGCCAGTGGATGCTCACTTCTCTTCTCCAGGGTAAATGCAAGTTCCAGAAGACGTGTCTCCGAGATACCCTCAGCCGGTATGATGTCGGTCACCCTTGGCTCTCCGTTTGTGATGGTCCCTGTCTTATCCAGGGCCACAATCTCCATTTTGCCTGCTTCCTCCAGGGAAACAGCGGTCTTAAACATGATGCCGTGTCTGGCGCCCATGCCGTTGCCTACCATGATTGCCACCGGCGTGGCAAGGCCCAGGGCACAGGGGCAGCTGATGACCAGCACGGAAATCCCGCGCGCCAGGGCAAACCCGATGCCCTGCCCTGCAATCAGCCATCCAATGATGGTGACCGCCGATATGGCAATCACAGCCGGAACAAACACACCCGATACCTTATCCGCAACCTTGGCAATGGGGGCCTTTGTAGCCGCCGCATCGCTGACCATCTGGATGATCTGGGACAGAGTGGTGTCTTCCCCCACCCTTGAGGCCTGGCACTTAATGAAGCCTGACTGGTTAAGGGTTGCCGCCGACACGTGGTCCCCCTCCCCCTTATCCACCGGGATGCTCTCCCCGGTGAGGGCTGATTCATTCACCGCGCTGCTGCCTTCCAGAACAATACCATCCACGGGTATGTTCTCCCCTGGGCGGACCACAAAAACATCCCCCTTTTTCACCTGGTCAATGGAAACCTCTGTCTCCACCCCGTCCCTTAACAGGGTGGCTGTCTTCGGAGCCAGCTTCATCAGGCTCTTCAGGGCGTCCGTGGTCTTTCCCTTGGAACGCGCCTCCAGCATCTTGCCCACGGTAATCAGGGTCAGGATCATTGCCGCGGATTCAAAATAGAACTCATGCATATACCCCATGACCCCGGCCATATCCCCGCGCGCCTGGGCGCCAGTCATGGCGAACAGGGCATATACGCTGTAGACAAGGGAAGCTCCCGACCCCAGGGCCACCAGCGTATCCATGTTGGGCGCCCTGTGTATCAGCCCTTTGAAACCGTTGATGAAAAACTTCTGGTTAATCACCATGACAATGGCTGTCAGGATCAGCTGCAGCAATCCCATGGCCACATGATTATCAGCGAAAAATGCCGGGACCGGCCAGCCCCACATCATATGTCCCATGGAAAAATACATGAGTACAATCAAGAATCCCAGGGATGCATACAATCTCTGCTTTAAAACAGGCGTTTCCCTGTCCTTTAACATATCCTCCGTATCATGGGCCGCCACATTCCCGGCTGCCGTGCCTTTGGGTTCCTCTCCTTTGGCCGCTGCCCCGTATCCTGCGTCCTCAACCGCCTTTACAATGTCCTGGGGGGACGCGGTCCCTTCCACTCCCATGGAGTTGGTCAGCAGGCTGACGGAACACGAGGTAACCCCCGGTACCTTGGATACCGCTTTCTCCACACGGGCGCTGCAGGCAGCGCAGCTCATGCCTGTCACTGTATATTGTTCCATATATCTTCTCTCCTTCCTCTTTGTCCATAAAGCATTCTCCGGATGGATGCCTGCATCAGCGCATCAGCTTCTGGATAGTGGCCACCAGTTCGTCAATGGTTTCATCCTTTCCTGCGCGGATATCATCCACCACACAGGTGCGCATGTGATTGGCCAGCAGTACTTTGCTGAAACTGTTCAGCGCGGCATTGGCCGCAGCTACCTGTACCAGGATATCCGTACAGTAGGCATCCTTTTCCACCATGTTCCTGATTCCGCGGATCTGTCCTTCAATACGGTTCAGGCGGTTCAGCAGATTTTTATATTCTTCTTGGGAACGCTCCTTTGTCTTATGGCAGCAGCATTGTTCTTTTTCCATATCCATCCTCCTCATATACCCATATGGGGTATATCTGATGGGTTTATTATATACCCCATACGGGTATATTGCAAGGACTTTTTATTCGTTTCATTCTTTTTTAGGATTGGGCAAATAAAATACATCTGCAAAAATCCCGGCTCCCCATCATATCGGTTAATGCTCCTGATGATGGCGGCGGATTCCTGTAGATGTATCCTTATTTATAGTACGTATAGGTCTTTCATCCCTGAACCGGCATATGGATGTCCAGGTGTTCTCTTAATTTCAGGCATCCTGTTTGCGGATGCAGTCCACAAGGGTCTTACAGAGCTGGGTGATATCCAGAGGTTTGCTGACATGGGTGTCCATCCCGGCTGCCAGGGCCGCGGAGATATCATCATTAAAGGCATTGGCTGTTGTCGCAATGATGGGGATCGTGAGGGCCAGCGGATGGCCCGAGGCACGGATACGCCTGGCTGCCTCATGCCCGTCCATGACCGGCATCTGCACATCCATCAGGATGGCATCATAATCACCTGGTTTTGAAGCGAGGAAGGAATCCAGCGCCTGCTGTCCATCCTCCACGCAGTCCACGTCAGCCCCATTCATGCGCAGCAGTGTTGCCGCGATTTCCTGATTGAGCGCATTGTCCTCGGCCATCAGCAGATGGAAACCATCCAGCGGCTTTCCGCCGTTTTTTCCTTCCCCGTCACAGGATGTCCCTCCCTTACCCCCCAAAGCCGACTTGATGGCATTATAGACAGAGGTACGGTAAAGGGGTTTGGGAAGGAAACCATTCACTCCGGCCGCCCGTGCCTCTTCTTCCACTTCTGAAATATCGTATGCCGAAATCATCACGATAGGAATGTCATTGCCCACTTCCCGCCGGATGCGGCGGGTCACCTCAACGCCATCCATGTCCGGCATTTTCCAGTCGATAAGGCATAGGTCGATATCCCGGCCTTCCCGGTGCATTTTTTTAACATGGTCAACGGCGTCCGCGCCGGACAGGCTCCACTTTGCGCTGATTTTTATTTTTTCCAGCAGAACCGCAGTCTGTTCACAGACCTGCTGCTCATCGTCCACAATGAGCGCCTGGAGGCCCTGTTGCGCAAAATCAGGCTCCGGCAGGCAGCTCCCTTCCCCTTTCTTAAACGGAATATCCACAATACAGGTTGTTCCAACGCCGGATTCGCTTTCTATCTGGATCTGGCCGCCCATCAGCGTTATCAGGTTCCTGGTAATGGACATCCCCAGTCCCGTGCCTCCGTAACGCTTCGAGATGGTGGCATCGGCCTGTTCAAACGGTTGGAAGATTCTTTCCATTGCATCTTTTGTCATACCGATTCCGGTATCGGAGAGGATGAAGCGGAGCACATCCGCCGCATTCCCGTTCCTGTGGCGGGAAACCTCCAAACGGATACAGCCCCCGGGCGCGGTGAACTTCACTGCGTTGGAACTGAGGTTTAAAAGAATCTGGTTAAGCCGCAGCGAATCGCCGATAAAGACGGTATCCTCCCCGAATCCCTCCATCGTTTCCCTGAACTCAATGCCTTTTTCCTTTGCCTGGGCGTATACCGTGGATACGAACCCATTGACAAGCTCAAATATATCAAATGGTTCGTCCTGCAGAACCATTTTGCTGCTCTCAATCTTTGACATATCCAGCACATCATTAATCAGCATCAGCAGATGCTTGGATGAGAAGGTGATTTTGGCAAGACAGTCTTCCGCTTTGGCTGTATCCCTGATTGAGGCCGCCGCAATGGTGGTCAGGCCGATGATGGCATTTAACGGCGTGCGGATTTCATGGCTCATCCTGGAGAGGAATTCGCTTTTCGCCATATTGGCCCTCTCGGCGGACATCATGGCCTCCTGCAGGGCCTGGCGTGAGCGTACCTCTTCCGTACGGTCGGAAAATACGGTAATCAGCTGCGGCGTGTTCAGGTCATCCGCCCGGTAGACCCGGACCAGCATCCAGAATTTTTCCTTATTCGGTTTTGTATATTCCACCAGTCTTTCATAAGGGGAACTGAAGCCGGGATTCCTGATTCCCTCCCGGATTGCCAGGGCATCCTCCTCTTTCAGGCCTTTATAAAAGTTTTCTACTTCCGCCATGCTGATTCCCAGTATCCGTTCCAGGTTCAGCCCGCGGTAGCTGATATATCCGGTATCGGCATCCCGGATGATGAACGCGTCATCGATGCTCAGCGATAGCTTATCAAAAAGCTTACTGCGGTAAACCAGTTCCCTGCGCTGCCGGTGCAGCACATACTGGGATACCAGGAGCACGGCAAGCATCATTCCCATCAGTACAATGGAACCGGTCAGGCTGGTAACCCTCAGCCTTTCAGCGGTGACGCCATATCCCACTTTCTTGGCCTGGGCAATGCTTATGATCTTCCCGGTCTGTTGAAGGGCCTGGTCATAGAGGGGTTCAAGATGTTCCTGATCGTAAGCCTCGATTTCCTTTTCCGTTATATGCCGGTTTGTGCAAAAAGCCAGGTAACCGTCCTGCTCCGCCTGTAAATGTACCAGGGTATCCTTAAGCGCCTGCACATCTTCTGCATCCCCTAGATACAGTTCCTCCATCCGCGCAACCGGTTCTTCCAGGGAGAGGACCAGTTCCTTCAGCTTGGCGCCTGCAATCTCCACATCCTCGCTGTCATGGTGGCGCTTCAGGCGTTCGGTGCGCAGGCCCATTTCCGATACATAAAGTTTAATATCGCCAGCAGCAATCACCACCTCAAACGGGTGGGTTGATATGACCTCTGTCTGATCTGCCAGCTTGGTGGAATTCACGATGGTCATGGCCAGATAACAAAACATCAGCAGAATCAGGATTACCGTGCTGACAACACTCATCTGCAGGCTGCGCCCTACAAAATTCTTCCGTTTCTTCTTCATCCTACGCATCGGTCCTGGCTCCTCGCTTTTCCGTCTTTACTGGGTAACCCCTAATTGTCCACATACATATGTATGCTAAGTATAGCAAAGAAAGATGAAAATAGCAATCTCTTGCTGAAAGCCGGAAAAAATCGTGGAAACGCAGTCCCAGAAATGGTATACTACCTATATAGGAAATTTTACATTAACATTACAATGGAGGAAAAAGTTTGGAAAACAGCACAGAATTGCGTACGGTCGTTTACAATGTCCTGCTTACCCAGATACAGTTTGGAGTCTATCATTTCCGTGAAAAGCTCCCCACCATAGAAGAAACCAGCGCACGGCTTTGCGTATCCGTGGATACGGCGCGGTCCGCATACCTTAAACTCAAAGAAAAAGGATATATCACCCTGTCGAAAAACGTGGGCGCCACGGTTAAAGTGGATTATAATGCCCAAGAGACAGAGGAATATATCCAAACTTTTTTTTCTACACGTAAACATGCAATCATTGATTTAGGCCGCTCCATACAGCCTCTGTTTTGCAATGCCCAGTACCTTGGGCTGAAAAATGCTTCCCCGGAGATGCTGACGGCCATGGAAGGGATTTTTGGAGGGATAAATCAGATGGCGCCTTATGCCATACTGAAACACCTCAACCAGAAATATGATGCCCTTGGAAATAACCTTCTCATGCGCCTTGTCTGGCAGTCCTTCATGTTTTTACATAATCCCTTTTTCAGCATTGCGGAAAACAGGCAGTACTTTGACCACTCTCTTGATTATCTGCCGAATATCCTGCGTATCTGCCAAAACAGGGACTGGAAGGCGTTGCGCGCCGCAGTGGAACAGCCGGTTGAAAACCTGTCTACTGCCATTTCACGGTTTTACAGGGACAGGATTACCATGCCAGCCCCGGAAGAGGAGATGGCTTTTGCCTGGAGTTCCTACAAAAAAAGCCAGCAGATGTGCTACTCCTTTGCCATGGAACTGCTTATCTCAATCAGCAGGGGAATATATCCTGCCGGAAGCATTCTCCCTTCCCAGAAGGAGCTTGCCAATCAAAAGGGGATTTCGCTGAGCACGGTCCGCAGGGCACTTGAACTGCTGGCCAGCGTGGGGGCAATCAAGGCTTCCAGATATGTGGGCACGCAGGTACTTCCGTTTGAAAACGCCACGGAGAACAGCGATTTTACCAAACCGGTCCTCCAGCGCAGGCTTTTGGATACGGCTGACAGCCTCCAGATGCTTGCATTATCCTGCAAAGACGTATCCACGCTCACCCTCTCCTCCCTCTCCCCTGATTCAATCGAACGGATGTGCCAGGAACTGAAGGCACAGAAAAAGGCAGGGCACGGGGAGACCCTGTCTTATTTCATACTGAATCTGATTGCGCAACACGCTCCCTATCAGACCATACGTACCGTTTATTCAGAACTGCTCCGTCAGTTTTTCTGGGCTTACGCGCTCCGGGGCATGATGGAGAAAAACCAGGAATCCATCAATGCCATATACGCCCCGTATCAGGAAGCATTGACCGCGTCTTTGGAAAAACGGGATTTTGTCCGGTTCTCCGCCCTTCTGGAAGAGTTTATCATTGATGAATTCCACAGGACCATGGAGTCCATGTCCCAGCTTCATATTCCGGGAACAAGGAACATCCTGCTTCCAGACTGCCCCTGATTCCGGACTGCTTCGGGAATCCCCATTCCATCCCCTATCGGATCCATCTTTGCAGGGTCTCCATAAGCAGTTTGACTTCAATGGGTTTTGCCACATGGTCATTCATGCCCGCGCTGTGGGCCTTTCCAATATCCGTGGCAAATGCATTGGCTGTCAGCGCAAGGATGGGAACCGTTTTGGCATCTTCCCTCTTCAGCGCCCGTATGGCCTCGGTTGCCTCATAGCCATCCATGACCGGCATCTGGATGTCCATCAGGATGCAGTCGTATTCACCTGACGCGGATGCCTCGAATTTCTCCACTGCAGACTTCCCGTTCTCTGCCTCATCGAGAACAAGGCCAAACATTATCAGCAGTTCCGATGCGATTTCCCGGTTAAGCCGGTTGTCCTCCACCAGCAGGATTTTCTTCCCTTCCAGACTGGAACCTGCTTCCGCGGCAGGGTATGCCGCTGCGTCAGAGCGCCCGCTCTGGCAGAACTGGTGGAAGGTGTGGGATATCTTGGACTTAAACAGTGGTTTTGTAATAAAGGCGTCTGCACCTGCCCGCCGGAACTCGTCTTCAATATCGGAGTAATCGTAAGCCGAAATGACAATGACAGGAATATCCATCCCCAGCTTCTTCCTGATTATCTTAAGGGTTTCAAGGCCATCCATTTCCGGCATCTTCCAGTCCAGGATTACAGAAAAGAAGTCCTCTTTTGCCTCGTGGGCTTCCACCACGCGGCACACAGCTTCCCTTCCGCTCAGCACCCAGCTGCTATGCATGCCCAGCTCGTCCAGGATTTCTGCTGCACTCTCACAGATGATCTGGTCATCGTCCACCACCAGCACTGGCAGGCCGGTCAACTCCCCCAGGTCATCCTCCGCCTCTTCACACAGTTCAAAAGAAACAGCCACAATGAAACGGCTCCCCTGTCCAGGATTGCTCCTGACCTCAATGGTGCCATTCATCATCCGCACGATATTCTGTGTGATTGCCATGCCAAGCCCTGTACCCTGTACCTGATTGATTGTAGGATCCTTTGCACGGGCAAAGGGTTCAAAAACATGAGGAAGGAACTCTTCAGACATCCCGATACCATTGTCAGTGACAATGAATTCATACTGTCCCCGTCCTTTGGCAAAAGACGGCACTTCCCGGATCCATAATCCCACACATCCGCCATCAGGAGTATATTTAACTGCATTGGAGAGAAGGTTAACCAGCACCTGACGCAGGCGGTTCTGATCTGTTATCACGTTCTCATGCCGCACATGGTCGGCGTTAACCTGCAGCTCCTGATGCTTTTCCGCAGCCAGGGGACGGAATACATCCATAACATCTTCAATCAGTTCCGGCAGTGAGATTGTCTCGGAGATAAGATCAATCTTCCCGCTTTCGATTTTCGACATATCCAGGACCTCATTGATGAGGCTCAGGAGATGCCGGCTGGAAACATTAATCTTGTTCAGGCAGTCCTGTATCTTTTCCGGGGACTTAAGGTTTGCCTGGGCAATGACCGACATACCGATGATGGCGTTCATGGGCGTACGGATATCGTGGGACATGGAGGAAAGGAAGTTGGTCTTGGCATCATTGGCAATCTGCGCAGTCTTGCATGCATCTTCAAGGGCCTGCTTCTGCCGGGCCTGCTCCCTGCGCTCCGCCGTCACATCAACGCCTACACTGTAATAGGAAGGAACCCCATCCCAGCTCTTGTCTTCGCTGACATAGCTGTAGGTTACCATCAGGATCTTAACGGTACCGTCATGGGTCACGATACGGATTTCCGCAGCCGTGGCCCCGCCTGTTATCCTGGACTGCTCCATGACACCGGCTATGCGCTCAATGTCATCCGGGTGAATGTAGTCACATTGGGAACACAGCTCCTCCTCAAATTGTTCTTCTGTATAACCGATCAGTTCCAGGAAACCGCCGCTGTACCACAGGACGGTCTGCATATCGCGGCCATCTATCCTGGCCAATCCGCCCGGGATGCTGCGAATCAGCGCCTCTCTTTCCTGATCCTTTTTGGCCAGCTTATATTCCGTACTGTACATGTCATGGGAAAGTTCAAGCCGCGCCCTGTGCCCCTTCCAATCGATGATCCGGTTCTTAATCCAGAACGTCTGTTCCAGGACCGGGTTTTGAAATTCCCACTCGTAGAAGTCATCCTCAGTCAGTCTGTTATTGGTACAGAAGGGGCAGGGAGTTGTCCTGCCCTGTATCACCTCATAGCACTTCCGTCCAACCAGCTTAACGGCAGGCATTCCCAGCACATCACAGGAATGCTGGTTCACATACAGCAACTCATAGTCATCCATATCGCTTACATAAACATTACCCTCGTATGTATCCAGCATCCAATGGAAATACTGCAGTTTCTGCCGGTAAAGCCGTTCCTGCTCCTCTTTCACGGCAACCAGCGTATCCACGCCCGCAAACTCGGCCTGCAGCACCGGCGCTCCTGTTGCAGGGTCTATCCGGATGGTTCCGCTAAGATTGGCCCAGGCATGTCCCCCCTCTCTCTGAGGCAGACGTACGGTCATCCCGATATCGCATCTTCCACCCTCATCCGCCTTCGTCAATTCACTGCGAATCAACTCAAACTCATCCGGCAGCGCCGCATAGTATTGCCGCAGGCTGCAAAAACTGCTGTGGAAACTTTCCCTGGAATGACCGATACTGCTGAAAAAACCGGAATTCCCCCACTGGAATGTCATGTCCTTATCCAGAAAACAACAGATAATACCAGTTTTCAGCATATCCAGCGCGGCCGGACAGCTCCCCCCTGCATCCTGAAACAATAAATCCCCGCTTTGCCCTGCCAAGTTTACCATGATTCAACCACCTATTCCTGATCTGATATATCGAATTGCTTTTTACTATCCCTATACCTATATCCAAACACTGCCAATTGACAAAGCAGTTAATTGTTCACATACATATATGTTCTTCAGTATAACAAAAGCAGTCGAAAATAGCAATAGCGCGGCCCGATTTACAAGGGATGTTCCCAAAAAACCGGAACAGAAGCCATTTCAGCGCCGTCAAGCCGCATCACATAAGGCTGGTTCCAGTAAAACGCCGCGCCATGGAACTTCAGCGTTACTTCAGTGTCGCCTTCGTCATAATAAATATGGAAGCCGCTGAGATTACCCTTCCCGTCAAAGTCATACTGCTCACGCTCCCATCCTCCCCTGCTTAACTTCCGTTGGCAGAGCAGGCCTTTTAATGTAAGGTCCCTGTCTTCATGCACTGCCGTCACATTGATGTATACCTCCGGTCTGCCCACCGCTTTAACTTCATCTCTTTCACCCCCTGTTTCCGCCGGACGGGGTTCCTTCAACCTTGCAATGCCAAGGATACGCACAGAACCGTCCTGCCAGGGAATGAGTTCGTTTAATCCTTCCCGGTCCTCCGGGATAGGCAGCGTGACAGGCGCGGATTCCTCACGGTTCAAGAACGTGATTCCGGGAATATTAATCTGGAAAGACCCATCCTGCTCTTCCTGTGGAACATCGAACAGGCATCTGGTACGCCGTCCATATTGTCTCACATCTGACAGCCGGTAGTGGCCAAGATTGTCCCAATAGGGATTGGCAGACAATTCCCTGATTGCATACTGTTTCCCGTTGCCGGATATGGTTGGCAGGTCCATATCCAGGGAAGGCGGTTTATATGCAATGCTTATGGGCGTTTCCCCAGCTTCACTGTATACATACCAGGATATGAGGATTCCCTCCCTTACCTTTTCCCCCATGCTTATGATAGAAAAAAATATGCGGTCCCGGGGGAATCCCCCAAAGACCGCATATTGACTGGCTTTTCACAGAATTTTAATTTGTCTGGAATTAATCCTCAACGCTTACAATTTCTCTCTTGTTATAAGAACCACAAGCCTTGCAAACTCTGTGAGGCATCATCAGGGCGCCACACTTGCTGCACTTTACCAGATTTGGAGCGCTCATCTTCCAGTTTGCCCTGCGGCTGTCTCTTCTTGCTTTAGAAGATTTATTCTTTGGACAGATAGACATGGTTTACACCTCCTTCAACTGTTTAAAAATATCCTGGATAACTGACATTCTTGGGTCCAGTGGGCCGTCTTCACAGTCACCTTCCCCAGAGCCCGGATTTGTACCATATCTATTAGAAATTCCCTTACAGTCTTCACTGCAGAGAACCTTCATAGGCAGGTTCAAGGTTAACTCGTTACCAACCAGCTGGTCGACATCCAGATTATAACCATTAATATAGAACTGTTCATCCAAATCAGCTGCCCTTTCCTCATCCGTCTGCTTCATGTCCACTTTCTGGTCAATCTCCAGATGGAATGGAACCTTTACCGGCTCAAGGCATCGGCTGCACGGCATCTCAAGACACACATCAGCTTCACCTGTCACGGTCAGCACCTTATCCCCCTGGTTGGTAATCACCAGGGTAACGGGATGCTTCTCCACAACCTCATAAACACCATCCGATGCATGAAACTGCGTCATCTCCAATTCCAGGGTATATGTTTTAGATTTTCCCTCAACGGGAAACAGTTCCGATAAATTAATCAGCATATCATACTCCTTGATATGCACCTATGCTATTATACATAGGCGCAAGGGGTTTGTCAATAAAAAGTTTCCAAAATTACGCAAATTTATATGGAAATTTACTGAACAAGTTCCAGGGTCTCTCTTGCAATTGCCAGCTCTTCGTTGGTCGGAATCAGCATTACCTTTACCTTGGAATCAGCAGCGGAAATCACCCTCTCCTCGCCGCGTACATTATTGGCCTCATCGTCAATCTTAACGCCCATGTAAGCCAGGTTGGAGCAGATTGCCTTTCTTCCGGTCTTGTCATTCTCACCAACACCTGCTGTAAATGCAATTGCATCCACGCCGTTCATTGCAGCAGCATATGCACCGATGTACTTGGTCACACGGTAGATGAATGCATCCAGCGCAACCTCTGCCAGATGGTTCCCGTCAGCCTTGGCGTTTTCAATGTCGCGGAAGTCGCTGGAGATTCCGTTGGTCATGCCGTAAACGCCGGACTTCTTATTTAAGATATCCAGCATCTCGTTGATATCGATGCCTTCCTTGTTCATGATGAACTGAAGCACAGCCGGGTCCACATCACCGCTTCTGGTTCCCATGATCAGACCTTCAAGAGGTGTTAAGCCCATGCTGGTGTCCACGCACTTGCCGCCGATGGAAGCAGATACGCTGGCGCCGTTGCCCAGGTGGCATACAATGACTTTTGCAGTCTCAGGATCCAGGCCGCCGAACCTGATTGCCTCGCCGGACACGAACTTATGGCTGGTTCCGTGGAAGCCATAGCGGCGGATGCCGTACTTCTCAAAGTACTCGTGGGGAATTGCATACATATAAGCCTTCTCTGGCATGGACATACCAAATGCAGTATCAAACACAGCAACGTTAGGCGTTCCGGGCATGGCTGCCTCGCAGGCCTCGATACCCATCAGGTTGGCTGGATTGTGCAGGGGGCCCAGGTCGAAGCATTCACGGATGACCCTCTTCACATCTTCATTGACAACGATGGAATCACTGTAAACAGTACCGCCGTGAAGTACACGGTGTCCAATGGCGGAAATCTCGCTTGTATCCTTAATCACGCCATGGTCCGCATCCTGAAGGGCTTCCATGACCATCTCAATTGCCGTCTTATGGGTAGGCATCGGTTTCTCAATAATGAACTTGTCCTTCCCGGCCGGCTGATGTGTCAGCTTGGAGCCTTCAATCCCAATCCTCTCGCAGAGGCCCTTTGCCACTACGCTTTCATTCTCCATATCGATTAACTGATACTTTAAGGAAGAGCTGCCGCAGTTAATAACTAAAATCTTCATATTTGTAATTTCTCCTTAATATTATTAATTATTCTGGCACTGTACAGCGGTAATGGCCACAACGCCTACGATATCATCTGCAGAGCAGCCTCTGGACAGATCGTTAACAGGCTTTGCAATGCCCTGGCACATGGGACCGTAGGCCTCTGCCTTGCCAAGCCTCTGCACCAGCTTGTAGCCGATGTTGCCTGCATCCAGGTCCGGGAATACCAGTACATTGGCATGTCCGGCCACCTTGCTGCCCGGTGCCTTGGACTCGCCGATTTCAGGAACAATGGCTGCATCCAGCTGGAGTTCGCCGTCCAGTTCCAGCTCAGGAGCCATCTCCTTGGCCAGTCTGGTTGCCTCAACCACCTTGTCCACGTCCGCGTGGCTTGCGCTGCCCTTGGAGGAATGGGAAAGCATCGCAACCTTGGCATCCCTTCCCGTAAGCAGCTTAAAGCTCTCAGCAGAGGATACTGCAATGGCAGCCAGCTCTTCCGGGTTCGGGTTCTGGTTCAGACCGCAGTCAGCAAATACAAAGGTTCCGTTGTCCCCGAACTGGCAGTCGGGAACTTCCATAAGGAAGAATGCGGATACCAGCTTGGTGCCTGGCTTGGTCTTGATGACCTGGAGGCAGGGGCGCAGTGTATTGGCAGTGGAGTGGCAGGCGCCGGATACCATGCCGTCGGCATCGCCCTTCTTAATCATCAGGCAGCCGTAGTATGCATAATCGTTCAGGATGGTTTCCCTGGCCTTTTCCTCGGTCATTCCTTTGGCTTTCCTCAGTTCCACGAATAAATCAATATATTCCTGTGTCTTCTCATATGTCTGCGGATTGATGATGGTTGCTCCGGACACATCCAGTCCCTTGCTGTGCTCGCCGATATCCTCCGGTGTTCCGATAATGACCAGATTTGCCAGATCCTCTTTTAAAATCTTTTCAGCAGCAACCCATGTCCTGCGGTCCATAGACTCCGGAAGAACAATGGTCTTCTTATCTGCTCTTGCTTTTTCTTTAATAACATCAATAAATCCCATGGTATACCCCTTTCCTTATTGTAAATAATGCATATAGGCTTATTATATACGTTGTGAATGGGGGAAACAAGTTGTATTTCACAAATTCTTGCATTTTTTTAAGTACCCTGCATAAGTATATTTATTGGATTATCTATATTATATCCAAATAAAAAGAGATGACACCTGCCATCTCCTTTCTTTTAACCGCTATCCTGCCCGGTAAACCTTATTCCATCTTTATCAGCCGTCCGTCTCAAGGTGCCCGGGTCCTGCCGTTGTCTCGCCTTCCACAAAGTCCAGCTGCACCAGCTGGGATTTAAAATGCTGCTTGGGGTTATCGATATTCCGGAGAAGCTTTTTGAAGGCAACGCCCACCACATCGGCTATCTGCGTGGGGCTGTTGGTATACTTAAGACCCAGCGTGCCGTTATTCTGGTAGTTCAGGACAATGACGGATAACTCTTCCGGTATCCTTATATGGAACTTGGGAACCGCACGCTCTATGATTCCCAGCGCTGACTGTACCACGATGACAGCCGTTGGGCGCCGCGGGCTGTTCCAGAGATGTTCAAACCTCCGGCTGTCAGCTTCCCTTCCCTCTTCTGTTATATAATCGCTTTCCATGATGTAATCCGGTTCAAAAGGAAGCCCTGCCTCCCTTACCGCCTCCTCGTACGCTGACAGGCGGACATCGTACACGATATTACCCAGGCCCTCTGCTATGAGGAGTATTTTCCTGTGTCCCAGGCCGGCCAGATACATGACTGCTTCTTTTGTCACCTTTCCATGGTCGGAAGCCACGTAGTGGTAGTCCTCCATATTACGGTATTTGCCGATACAGACATATGGGATCTGTTCTGCTTCAAAACACTGGAAGTAAGGGTCTGATTCCCTTAAGTCATAACAGATGAACCCATCGATGATGGAGGCCGACATGCCTCTGATAAAATCAATTTCTTTCTGTATGTCATGCATGGTACGGACGTATACCAGGATATGGTACTCCTTTTTCATTGCCAGGCTGCTCAGGGCATGGATCATGGCCCCATAACCATTGTCATACAATCCATTATTAAATAACAGGGTCGGCACTATGACACAGACCGTCTGCCCCTTCCCTTTTGAGGAAAGCCTCCTGGCGCTTAAGGACGGGACATAATCAAGTCTGGCAATGGCCTGTTCAATCTTTTCTTTCGTGGGGCCGGACATTGTATGGAAACGGCCATTCAGATAATTCGATACGGTTGATGTGGAAACGCCTGCTGCCTCTGCGACATCGGCTATTTTAGCTTTTTTCACATGAACTCCTTTCTGGCACCGGCAGCCCATCCTGCCGGGTAAATTACATTATTTCTTATTATATAATGTCCTGCGCCGGAATTCAACGTTTCAAATCATATTCCCACATCCATTTTCCAATCCCGGATGCTTTAAAGAAGACTGTCCCGGTCAGCCATCCTGGCGCAGACCGGCGACGGTATCCTGATTTCCTCCACGACTTCCCCTAAAAGCCCGTCCTGCGCATTCCTCCTGAAGATTACCAGATTACCGGAATCCTGGTTCGCTGCCACGATATACCGCCCGCAGGGTGAAAGGCAGAAATTCCTTGGACTCTTTCCCCCGCACAGCTGGAACCTGCATGTTCCCAGAAGTCCTGTCTCCCTGTCCACCTGAAACACGCTGATGATATCCGCGCCCCGCTCCGAGACATACAGATACCTGCCATCGGATGACATATGGATGTCGGCCGCAAGATTGAACCCCGTGTAGGAAGCCGGCAGGGACGGGACCTTCTGGACAAAGGTAAGGTTCCCGTCCTCACTGTTATATTGATAGCAGAAAACACTGCCCTTCAGCTCCGTGACCAGGTACAGGTACCTTCCATCCGGTGAAAAACACATATGGCGGGGTCCTTCCCCCGGACCGACATAGGTTTCAGGACAGGCTTCACAGGGAACCGGTCCCTGGCTGGCTTCATCCCATCTGTAATGATACAGCCGGTCCGTCCCCAGGTCCGCCACAAAGAGGGTCTTCCCATCCGGCGACAGGATGGACGAGTGGGCATGGGGACCCTCCTGGCGCACAGGGTCCTCCCCCCTTCCTTCATATTGGAAAAAACCGTTCCTGGCTCCGATGAATCCGTCCGGCAGCAGCGCATGGTTTACCATGCTCCCGGACAGGTAATTGGTTATTACAAGGCAGTTCTTTTCCTTCCAGATAAGGACATGGCAGGCAGCCGAACCCGGGATGGGCATCTCATTGACATAGGTAAACCTGCCCTGGCCCGCATCATACCGGAGGGCCGTGACGCAGCCGCCCTCCGCCATCTCGCTGACAGCATACAGCATATTGCCGGATACGGCCAGGAAGGAAGGGTTGCGGCACCCTTCATAGATGGAACACAGCCTGGCCCTTTGGGTTTCATCGTCAAATTCAAAGGCATAAATCCCCTGCCCGTCCGTGCCGCGTCTTTCACCAGACTCCACATCACATGTATAAGTCCCCACCCATAAACAAGTCTTCATCGATGCCTTACCTCCTAAACCGTAATGAGTTCATATTCCCTGCTTCCCAGGCCCAGCTTAACCGCATGGTCAATGGCAACCTTCCAGTTGGTATCGGGATGGGTATCCGTAAAATGGTCCCCATGGCAATGGTTTCTGCCGGACAGCACGCTGCCCTCTATTACGGGCTGACGGTTTACCGCGTCGGCACACGCCAGGTCCAGGGCTACCGGGTCAAAGGAAGCGAACATGCCCACGTTTGGGACAATGGGGATATCATTTTCCGAGTGGCAGTCACAGTATGGCGACACATCAACCACAAGGCTTACATGGAAATGCGGACGGCCCTGAAGCACGGCCAGCGCATATTCCGCTATCTTCTTGTTCAGGATGTCATTGGCCTCATTGTTATCCGCAGCCACCGCGTCCATGGGACAGGTTCCGATGCATCTGCCGCATCCGGCGCACACTGCGGTGTCAATGGAAGCTTTACCGGATTCCAGGGTTATTGCACCATGGGCGCACTGCCGGACGCAGGCCCCGCATCCGACGCAGAGTCCCGCATCCACATGGGGCTTGCCGGAGTTATGCATCTCCATCTTGCCTGCCCTGGAGCCGCAGCCCATTCCGATGTTCTTAAGGGCGCCGCCAAAGCCTGCCGCCTCATGGCCCTTGAAATGGGTCAGGGATATGATGATATCCGCGTCCATGACAGCCCTTCCTATCTTGGCTTCCCGGACATACTCCCCATCCACGGGCACAAGGATATCGTCCGTACCTTTTAACCCGTCGCCGATGATTACATGGCAGCCCGTGGCAAATGGATTATAGCCATCCTCATACGCACTGTCCAGATGGTCCAGGGCATTTTTCCTCCGGCCCACATACAGGGTATTACAGTCCGTGAGGAAAACCCTGCCGCCCTGTGAACGGATCAGGTCCACCAGCACCTTTGAATAGTTGGGACGGAGATAGGCCAGATTTCCCGGCTCCCCGAAATGAAGCTTAATGGCAGTGTATTTATTGGAAAAATCAATCTGCTCCAGCATTCCCGCCTGTTTCACAAGTCTTGCCAGCTTCTGCAGCAGGTTCTCGCTCAGCGTTGTATGCATATTGGTATAATAAACTTTAGACATCCATATATCCTCCTATGCCAGAATTGTTCCTGAATCAGCCCTTATGGCTGTGCCGTGGATCATTTCCGCCTCGTCGGAGGCAAGAAATGCCACAACATGGGCCGCGTCCTTTGGCTCGTTGATACGGTCAGCCAGGCTCAGCTTTGAAAACGGAAACAGACGCTCCTCATCAGCCAGGCCGCTTTCCACCACGTCCCTGGGCTTGCCGGATTTAACCCCGATATCGACATAACCATATTCCACGGAATTAACATTAATGTGGTAATCCGCCAGTTCCAGGGCGCTTTCCCTGGTCAGCATCTTGATGGCCCCTTTTGTCATGCTGTAGCCCGGGTCAAAGTTGGTGGGCCGTTTCGCATGGACCGAGGAAATGTTAATGATCTTGCCATATCTCTTTTCCTTCATATAAGGCAGCACGCCCTGCATACACAGGATATAGCCGTACAGGTTCGTATGGAAAATCCTGGAAAGATGCTGGTCATCATACTCATCAAAGGGGATATTACACTGGTATGCCGCATTGTTGACCAGGATGTCAATACCGCCGAATGCATCCATTCCCTGCGCAATCATGGAATCCACCTGCGCTTTATCCGTCACGTCCGCCTGCACCGCAATGCACTTTGCCCCCAGGCTGTTCAGTTTTTCACATATGGCCTTTCCGTCAGACGATGTATGATAATTGACAATCACGTTAGCGCCGCATCTGGCCAGTTCCATGGAGATTCCTTCCCCGATTCCTTTGGCCCCTCCTGTTACCAGCGCTGTTTTACCCTTTAAATCAAACATACGTATCCCTACCCTCTCATCAATCCCCTGTGGTTTGCTTTTTCGTCAATATAATGCAGCAGCAGTCCGCCGTCCATGCGTATTTCCGTGCCATTTACATACCGGCAGCGGCTATCCAACAGAAAGCCGCACAGCTGGGCGGTATCGGACGCGCTCCCCACCGTACCGGACGGTATCTTGTACTGGTATCCCTCATATAAGGTGGTGTAACTGCTTTTGGGGGCAAATACCGCCTCTTTAATGGGGCCAAGTTCAATGAATACTGAGGATACATTTTTCACCCCCAGGCCCAGGGCCGCTTCCCTGGACAGGTTCTTCACCGCTCCCATTGCCATGGAGAAAAGCGGATAGGCCCCAGACGGCTTATCATCATGGATGGAGCCGATGAAGATGAGCTTACCGTTCATCTCCCGGTCCATGGCAGCGCCGAATACCTGGGCAGCCGTCATGGGGGATTGGATGTTTTCCTTATAGTTTTTCTCAAACTGTTCCTCTGTAAGATTTGAAACCGAACCTTCCACCACTGTAAAATAATTATAAATCACCCCATAGGCCGGCCCAAGGGCCTCCTCCGCCTCCCTGACAGCCTGTTTTAAGGCCTCCCTGTCAGAAAGCCCTGCATCCGTAACCATATAGGCTGCATGGCAGGTGTCCAGCTCTTCTTTTAAAGCCTGGTCCATGGGTTCCCCGTGCATGAATATAAGGATACCGGCCTTCTCCCTGCAGAGCATGGTGATGCATTCCCTGCCAACGGCCGTCCTTCCATCAGTCACAGCAACCATTTTATGTTCTAATCCCATAACACACTCCTCTTTTCATCAGCTCCACAGCCTGTCGCTGGAATATTCACGGTCCCACTGCCCGGTAGGCGCCCAGATTTCAGGATGCCCGGGCCATGTATGCTGGCGGATTACCTCGTCATTAAAGCCTTCGGCCCCAAGACCGGGAGCTTCCGGCACATGCAGATACCCGTCCCGGATTAACGGCTCAGGAAGGCCTGTCACCAGGTCCTGCCAGTAATCGTCATCCGGCGCATTGAACTCCATGGCAATGAAGTTCTCTGTTGCCAGTCCCACATGCCCGGTTGCCAGGGCCGCCACCGGCGTCTCACACATGTGCATCGCCATAGCCGTATGGTACTTCTGGGCCATATTCCCAATCTGCTTGCATTCCAGGATCCCGCCTGCGGAACAGATGTCCGGATGGATGACGGCCACGCCGCCCGGTGCGCACAGTGCCTCATAATTTTCCACATAGGTAAGGTCCTCCCCGCATGCCAGCGGGGTTGATGTGTAATCACGGAGCGCCCTGTATTCCTGTGCCATGGTGCATGGAAGGACGTCCTCGCACCACATCAGGTTGTATTTCTCAAGGCGTCTTAACAGCCGTTTGGCGTCATCCAGTCCCAGATGACCCAGATGGTCGATGGCGATTGGCACCCTGTATCCCAGTTCTTCCCTTATCTGGGCCACATGTTCCTCGTAGCGGTCAAGGCCCCGTTCCGTTGGACGTATGAAGGTATAGGGATGCTGCACCATGCCGTAATCCTCCATCCTCCGCTTAAACGGCTTATCATCTATGTCCGCCAGTCCTGTCACCGGATCCTCCTTCAGCAGGTTCTCATGGCCTGCCAGGATCTGGTCAATGTAATCCTGAGGCCCTGACAGAAGTTCTTCGTCCGGG
Source organism: Enterocloster sp. OA13 (assembly GCF_022440595.1). Lineage (NCBI taxonomy): Bacteria > Bacillati > Bacillota > Clostridia > Lachnospirales > Lachnospiraceae > Enterocloster > Enterocloster sp. OA13. The sequence goes on from NZ_JAKNTF010000001.1 coordinate 2,281,929, forward strand.
TACAGGTACTGGATTTCTTCCATGCCCACGATTACTTTACACATCTTCATCCCGAACCGGTCCATGCGCTCCCTGATGGCCCTGGCTTTCAGGGTTCCGTTCACCCTTTGGGAAGGCGGGGTCCGGCCAAGGTCGCAGTACACCCTGACCTGTTCCCTGAACCGTCCTCCCAGCATCCTGTACACCGGGACACCGTATGCCTTGCCGGCCAGGTCCCATAAGGCCATCTCAATCCCACTGACGCCCCCGCCCTGCCTGGAAGGACCGCCGAACTGTTTTATCTTGCGGAACAGACGGTCCACATCACACGGGTTTTCGCCTATGAGCCTGCTTTTTAACATGGCGGCATAGGTGGCGCTGGCCCCGTCCCGCACCTCCCCCATTCCCACCAGGCCCTGGTCCGTGTCTATCTTCACCAGGATGCAGTGCATGGATGAGGCTTTTACATGGGCAAACCTGATATCCGTTATCTTCAGTCCGCCTGGGGCGGAGCAGGTATTGATGCGGCCCTGCAGGCATTCGTTCATACTCTCCATTTTAATTCCAATCCCCTTTCTATTCTGCAAGCGCTGCCTGCATCACACGGTCCTGGGTAATCTCCTCGTTGTTGAATTCACCTGTAATCCGGCCATTGCTGAGCACGATACAGCGGTCGCTCATGGATATCAGCTCCGGCATGTCGGAGCTGACCATGACGATTGCAACGCCCTGTTCCGTCAGTTCATTCATGATTTTATAGATTTCCGTCTTGGCGCCCACATCGATTCCCTTGGTAGGCTCGTCGATGAATAATATCTGCGGTTCCTCCAAAAGCCATTTTCCCAGCACCACCTTCTGCTGGTTGCCGCCTGAAAGGTTCACGATTACGGTCTCAATGGACGGGGCTTTTACGCGGAGCCGGTCAAACATCTTCTTGACCCATTGTTTTTCGTACTTTTTATCGATAAAGCAGCCTTTTGATATATTCTTAAGGCTGGCCAGGGACAGGTTTTCCCTGATGGTGAATACCCAGACAAAACCGGATTTCTTCCTCTCCTCCGTCACAAAACCGATTCCATTGCGGATGGCGTCGCCGGGGCAGTTGATTTCAACCTTCTTTCCGCCGATGTACACCTGTTTCTTCACGCCTTTTGTGATCTGCCCAAAGACAGCGCCCAGCATCTCGCTTCTCCCCGCTCCCACCAGGCCGCCGATTCCAAGGATTTCGCCTTTCCTCACATGAAAGCCTACATTTTCAACTATGTTCTTATTCTTCATCGTCGGATGGGGGACGGACAGGTTCTCCACGCGCAGGATTTCCTCGCCGATTCTTGCCTTTTCTTTGGGATACATGTTTTCGATGGTACGGCCCACCATCTCCTCAACCAGCTGCTTCTCACAGACACTTCCTATCTCGCGGCAGGATATGAAGGCCCCGTCACGCATGACCACCACCCGGTCCGCTATCCGGAAGACCTCGTCCAGACGATGGGAAATGAACAGGCAGGAAACGCCACGTTTCCTCAGATCGTCCATCAGCTTCATCAACAGCTCGGTTTCCTGGTCCGTAAGCGCGCTGGTGGGTTCGTCCAGCACCATGATCCTGGGATTCCTGCTGAGGGCCCTCATGATGGACAGCATCTGCATCTGGCCGCTGTTCAGGCTTCTGGCCTTTGTGTCCGGTTCAATATCCAGTCCGATATCATCCAGTATCTTCCTGGTGTCCGCATAGAGCCTGCGGTAATTGACAAAGCCGTTTTTGCCGGGAAGGTTTCCCACAAAAACATTTTCCGCTATGGTGGCATCCAGCATCATGTTCATCTCCTGGTAGACCATCTCAATCCCATAGCGCTCGGCTGAGGCCACAGAGGTCATCTCCGCCGGTTTGCCGTCGATGAGGATTTCCCCTTCATACTCCCCGGCCACGTAGCTTCCGCTCAGGACCTTCATAAGGGTGGATTTCCCTGCGCCGTTTTCCCCGCACACTGCCAGGATTTCCCCTTTCCTCAGCTCGATGGATACATCTTTCAGCGCGATTACACCGGGAAAACGCTTTGTAACCTTACGCATCTCCAATATCGTTTCGCCCATATGTATGCCTCCTTTCCCTTACTCTGCGCCTCCTGCTTTCCTGCGGTACTTGTCAATGAATATGGCGGCAAGAAGAATCACGCCGAATATCAGGTTCTGCCAGAACGTGGATACCTTCATTACAATCAGGGCATTGGTGATGGTGGCCAGCAGGATACAGCCAAGGGCCGACCCCAGGACGGTCCCGGTACCGCCAAACATGCTTGTGCCGCCAATGATGACCGAAGCCATGATTGTCAGCTCGGTGCCTGTTCCGGCTGCCGGCTGTGCGCTGGCAAAACGGGAAGCCATCAGCACGCCGGATAAGGCTGCAAGCATGGAGGTGGCGATGAAAACCGTCAGGCACTTGGCGCGTACGTTGATGCCTGCAAGATAGGCAGTCTCCCTGTTTCCGCCGATGGCCAGGATGGCGCGGCCGTACTTGGTCTTTACCAGTATGATATGTCCGATGATACCGATGATCAGCGCATAGACAACAGGCAGAGGGACCATCCCGAACAGTTTATTCTGTCCTATCATCTTAAAACTGCTGGAAAAACCGGATATTGCCAGGTTTTCCGTGGTGATTGCGATGATTCCGTTAAACGCATACTGGGTACCCAAGGTGGCGATGAATGGAGGCAGGTCAAAATACACGATTACAATGCCGTTGATGACCCCCACCACTGCGCCGGCCCCAAGGGCCAGCACAATGGAAACCGGGATCGGCATTCCTGCCTTCAGTGCAAAGGCGCAGACAACACCTCCGAAACTGGTGGCGGCGCCTATGGAAAGATCCATTCCGCCGGAAGCCATCAGAAATGTGATAGGTACGGCGACAATAAACGAAAAGCTGGATGTCTTCAGTATATCAAGGATGTTGTTCATTGCAAAGAAGTTGGGATTCACACAGCCCACCACAATCAGCAGAAGACACAGAGGCAGGATTGTCCCTAATTCGTTTTTGTTTAAAAGCGCATGTAGGACCGCACTTTTCTTAACCTGGGCATTATCCGGTTGTTTTTCCATTTTCCTTCTCCTTTCCGGCGCAGCCGCCGCAGCCAGCCTACTCACCCATGTCAATGCCGCGTTCTTTTACCCAGCCGTCAATATCGTCGATGAACAGGGTTGTTGTTCCTGAGTCATTGCCGCGCTCGTACTGCCCGCCGTCACGGACCGCCTTGGCCAGATATGCCCCGTCATATCCCACGTTGTACCAGTGCTGTGCTACCGTACATACCATGCTGCCGTCCTGCACGCATCTTAAGATTTCAGGCGCATCATCAATCCCCACCACGCAGAAGCTGTCCTGAAGCCCGTTCTCCTGTACGAAGGCAGCGCCTCCAAGGCCTGCATAGCTGTCAAAGGAAACCATGCAGTTGATATCCGGGTCCGCCAGATAGGAGGCAGATATCTTATCCTGTGCCGTGGCTGCATTGGACATACACTCCGTCTTATCCGCCACAATGGCATCCGGCCTCAGTTCCTTCAGTTTTTCCTCAAATGCAGCCACCTGGTCATTCTGCTGTTCCATGGTCAGGTTGCTCTGCATGGTGAGCACCTTAATGGGTTTGTCGCCCATGGCCTGGATCAGGGCCTCTGCAACGGAGTATCCCAGGTTAACCGGGTCAGTGCCTATGTATGCCGCGGGAATATCATTATCCGTGGCAATACCGATCAGGGTTACGCCCTGCTCTACCGCGCGGTTCATGACATCCTCTGCAGCGTCCTCCTGGGTCAGCACGATCAATATGATGTCCGCCCCATTGGTCAGGGCTGTTTCCGTATTATTGACCATGTCCTGGGTATTACCCGGTGTCTGGGGCGCCAGGTAGTGGCCCTCCCACCCAAGCTCGGCACACGCGTCATTGAATCCTTTTTCCGCCTGGCCCCATGCAGCTCCCCCTGCCATCCCGCTGCTGAAATATACAACCAGCTTATCCTCACCGCTGCTTTCAGCCTGTGCTGCGGATGTGCCTGTCTGTTCTGCCGCCGTTGTATCTGCTTTTGTGGTTCCCTGACATCCGGTAAGCATGGCTGCCGCTGTCATGGTTGCTGCCAATAATAATGTACCTATCTGTTTTCTGTAAACCTTATTTCCCCGCTTCATGTTATTCCTCCTCATATACAATCTGCTAACATGTACCTTCCATTATAAACGGTATTTCTTTTTACAGCACCCCAAATTCTGCATATACCTGGTCAATGGGCATTCCGTCCGCCAGCATCTGACGCTGCTTATTCTCTTTTTCATAGATTGCCTCCACCCTGAGAAGCACTTCATCCACGATATCCTTCGGGATTACCTGCACGCCGTCATTATCCCCAAATATGAAATCCCCCGGATAAATGGTTACGTAATGAGTGACATGGCCGGGCAGCATGGCCGGGACATTGACATCGGTGACAATCCATCCGCCGAACGCGTTAGGCGCAGTCCCAAAGGAATACATTGGGAAATCCTGCATTTTCAGCACATACTGCGTATCCCTGCAGTTCCCTGCAAGAAGCATTCCGCGGCATCCGTGGGCATAGGCCAGCTGGCAGCTCATTTCCCCAAAATGAGCGGGCTGCATATCCCCTCCGCAGTCAAAACATAAGATGCTCCCATCCGGCTCAGAGGCAACCGTGCGCATCATGATTTTCTGTGGATGCTCCCGGCCGTCCAGATAGTCCTCATAGAACTTATCCAGTGATTCGCCCGGAAGGTAGGAAGTGTCAATGGACAGGGTATGGAGTTTGACCGGCAGGGCGCGGCCCACCAGCTGCATTCCCTGGCGAAGCGCCTTAAAACGCTGCGACAGGACTGTGTCGCACACGCCAAGGGACCAGAGTGAGTCGGAAACATTGCCGCCGTACCCGGCTTTCTTAAAACGTTCAATGCGCTCCAGGTCCGTGATGTCCAGATGGCGGATTTCCTCTCTTGGTATGGTGTACTCCCTGTTTTCTGGTAACATAATCGTATTCCTCCTTTATATTTTTATTTGATATGATGCTCAGCTCCACAGACGGTCGTGGCTGTAGCTGTTATTCCAGTCATCGGTAGCCTCCCAAAGGCCGGGGATTTTCTCATTGTCAATATGTTCCCGTATCACATCGTCCACCAGTCCTTCAATTCCCAATCCGGGGGCATCCGGTACTTTGATATATCCGTTCTGTATCAGGGGTTTCCTGGTTCCGATGACCAAATCATCCCACCATGGAACATCGTTGGAATGGAACTCCAGGGCCAGGAAGTTCTCTGTGGCGGCTACGCTGTGCACGGCAGCCAGACAGGCCACAGGACTCTCCGCCATATGTACGGCCATGGCCACCCCGTATTCTTGGGCCATGTCGCCGATTTTCTTGTTCTCCAGGATCCCGCCGGATGTGAGCAGGTCCGGATGTATGACAGAAACGCCGCCTGCCTCCAGAAGGGGACGGAAGCCTTCCTTCAGATAGATATCCTCGCCCGTGCATATGGGGACATTGACGGACTGCTTTAAGATGGCGTACTGTTTCGTATAATGCCAGGGCAGCGCGTCCTCCAGCCAGGCAATATTGTATTTCTCCAGCATCCTGCCCAGCTTGATGCACTCGGTCAGGCCGATATGTCCGATATGGTCGATTGCCAGGGGAATCTCATAGCCGATGACAGAGCGCACATCCGACATGTACTGGTCCAGATATTCCAGGCCCTTCTGCGTAATCTGCACAGCGGTCATCCCATGTTCGATGTTCTGGACTTCCCTGACACGGTTCATGTGATACCGCTCATCCAGGGTCCCCTGCTTCCACATGATTTCATCACAGTCCTCTGCTTCCCTGAGCTTATCAATGAATCCCAGGGGAGCGCTGAGGGCGCCCGGCACGTCGTACAAAAGGCTGATGCTCAGGTCCATCTTAAGCATGGTAAAGCCTTTTTCCATCCTTTTTTTTAGGGCCTCACCCATCTTCTTCCCGCTGTTTTTCCCTTCCACATCCGTGTCACAGTAGCAGCGGATCTCATCCCTGAATTTGCCGCCCAGCATCTGGTACACCGGTACCCCATATGCCTTGCCGGCCAGATCCCACAGGGCAAGCTCGATTCCGCAGACCCCGCCTGCCTGGCGTGACAGTCCTCCGAACTGTTTCATCTTGCGGAAGATGCGGTCCACATTACAGGGGTTCTCGCCAATCAGCTTGCTTTTCAGCATCAGCGCATAGCGCTTATCCGCAAAGTCCCTGACCTCCCCGTATCCCACCAGTCCCTGGTTGGTGAACACCTTAACCAGGATACAGTGCATGGGGGCATTCCAGATATCTGCAAAGCGGATATCCGTAATCCTCAGTTCCGACGGCGAGGAGCATGTCTTTACATTGTTTAAGACCTCGCCTGCTTCCATTCTCTCTTTCATTGCTGTCCCTCCTAGATTATATGATTTTTGTATTTACTGTTAATTTTTTCCTATTGATTGTTAATTATTTAGTGTTTTATTATAATAAATCGGTTTAGTAAATCGGTTTGTATTATATATAGCACCTAATGTCAGTTATGTCAATACCTCTTTGAACATTTTCACTAAGAAACCTCTTTTTAATTCCTTTTTATTGTCTGAAAATGCATTTAGAGGGCGCGAATGATATTATAAACAGGAATCCTTGTGTTTCTGCATCAAAAAAAGGCATCTGCAATTGATACGATATGCCCCTTGTCTGCAGGACAAGGGGCATATCGTATAGCGCAGATACCTCTTTCATACCGTTAAGTTTGTTTTTGGCAATTCATCTCACCACCTTAGAGGATGGGAGAAACCTTGCTAATTTTTGTTAAATTTTCTCGTACCGGTCCACATCAATTACAAAGATTGTGGCGCCGCCCACTTCCACGTTCATGGGCATGGTTGCGTAGTTCACCATGGTGGTTCCGGAAATATATGGCATATTCACCGTAAGCTTCTGGTGCTGCCCGCACTCCTGCTTAATGATATCAATCACTTCCTGTACCTTATCATCCTCCGCACCGATCATCAGTGTGGTATTGCCCTTTTTCAGGAATCCGCCGGTGGTGGACAGCCTGGTTACGCTGTAGTGCTGTTGGGTTAACTGGCTTACTACGTCATCTTCGTTGTCGTTCCTTACGATTGCATATACTAATTTCATAAGCTGAACCTCCTTAATTGATTGTCTATTAGGTCCAGTATATCATATTTTCCATAAAATAGGTGTTAATATTTTATGAATTAGCTGCCGGCTTTGTTCCCAGGGTTATCTGTATATCATGCTCCACGTAAGCGCCGTTGACCAGGGACTGGACGGTCAGGGTAATGGTGGATCCGCCCTCATAATACGTAAGCATCTGTTTTAATTCTTCCATGTTCGTAACAGACTGTCCGTCAAACTTAGTAATGATATCCTTTTCCTTTAAATCAGAGGATGCGGCTGCCCCGCCTTCCACGATCTTATAGACATAGATGCCTACCGGCATGCCGAATTCCTGTGCCGCGGATGCGTCAATGTTGGTTCCCTGGATACCCAGATACCCCTGGGCGCCCTCAGATACGGCCACACGGGTCTTCTTGGTCATCAGGCTGTTTAAGATATCCTGCGCCTTGGAGATGGGGATTGCAAAGCCCATGCCCTCAACCTCCGTGGAAGCTGTCTTGGCCGCATTGATACCGATTACATTGCCGTTTAAGTCAATCAGGGCGCCGCCGCTGTTGCCTGGGTTGATGGCTGCATCGGTCTGGATGAAGGTCCTTGTGATTCCGCTGCCGTCCGTGATTTCCCTGTCAAGTGCGCTGACATAGCCGACAGTTACGGACTGTCCATATCCAAGTGCGTTTCCGATTGCCACCACCTGCTGGCCTACCTTTATGTTGTCGGAATCTCCCAGGGAAGCCACCTTAATCTTGCTCATGGTGTCGGACGGGATATCCTTTAACTGGACTGCGATGATTGCCAGGTCAGAGGCGGAATCCGTACCCTTGACAGCAGCGCTTACGTCGTTGTTGTCAACAAATGTAACCTTCAAATCCTGCGCCCCGTCAACCACATGATTGTTGGTGGCAATCAGCAGCTCCGTATCGCTCTGGTTGATGATGATGCCTGAACCGCTGCTCTGGGCCTGGTAGGTCTGTGGCATTCCGAAGAAGTCCCGCTGCTGAACGGTCATGGTATCATTGATGGCCACAATGGACGGCATCACTGTTTCCACGATTCCTGACACATCGGTGACCGCGGTCACCGTGGTCGCTCCCTGTCCGCCGTTCTGCGTGGTCACGGCGGGCGCCACCTGCTGGATCTGCGGCTGGACCTGTGCCTGTGCCTGGGCGCCTGCATTGCCGTACATGCCTGTCATCCTGGCTCCCAGATAATTAACGCCTGTCATCACCCCGCCGGATACGGCGCCGAACAGGACCGCCGCTGCCGTGATTCCGGCTGCCCGTTTCATCCACATGCCTTTCTTTGGTTCCCGGTTCCCGCCGCTGCCGCTGTTCCCGGACTGCTGTGAATACACATTGTATCCCTGCTGGCGGCTGCCTTCATGGGATGGATTGAATCCGCTGTTCCTGTTTCCCTGGCCCTCATCCATATTGGGGGTGGTCCAGTTAACGGTTGTCTCCGGTATGTTCCTTTCCGGTATGTTCCTCTCTGTGCTGTTATCTCCATTTAAATTCCTGTTTTCATTCCCGTACATAAAAAAGTCTCCTTTCATACAATTCTCTATGTTTTGGATATTTCATCTATTTCCTTTTGACAGTTATAAATATACCCTTGATTTATGGTGGAATTGTGAAGCGATTGTGGAGAAATTGTGTTCGAAATATTATAGATTTATAAACTGGAAATAAACGGATCCAGGGCAGGCGGGGCCGGACCGGACGATTCAGGCTGGACGGATTGACTGATTCCCGATATAATGGACATGATAATTTGCAGAGAGAAAGAACGAGGTATTCCATGAGACTGACCGGAATCATAGCAGAATATAATCCCTTCCACAGCGGACATGAATTTCATATTAAAAAAGCAAAGGAACTGACAGACTCCGGCTTCTGCGTGGTTGTCATGAGCGGCGACTTTGTGCAGCGCGGGGAACCTGCGCTTTATAGCAAATATCTGCGGACCCGCATGGCCCTGTGCTGCGGCGCGGACCTGGTGGTGGAACTGCCCTCCGCCTTTGCCGTCAGCAGCGCTGAGGATTTTGCGGCCTGCGGCGTGTCCCTCCTTACTGCCCTTGGCGCCGTGGATACCATATGCTTTGGCAGTGAGGACGGGCAGGTCCGGCCAATCCTGACAGCCGCCTCCCTGCTGGCCGAGGAAAGCCCGGCCTTCTCCGGACTCCTGGACCAGGGGCTGAGACAGGGCTTAAGCTGGCCCCAGGCCAGGAACCATGCCCTGATCCAGATGGCAGGGACCGTGCCGGACTTTCCCCTGCAGCCTGAAAGCCTGGACCGTCTTCTTGGCTCCCCCAACAACCTGCTGGGGATTGAATACTGCAAAGCCATCATCCGCAGTAACAGCAACCTGAAGCCTGTGACCATCAAACGCATGGGCCAGGGCTACCACGACAGGGAACTGGACCAGGGCCAGGCTTCTGCGTCCGCCCTGAGGCGCCTGCTGACAGAAGGCAATGCACACACGGACCCGTTATCCAGCCTTTCCTCCCGTCTCTCAGCCCATGTGCCCCCGGCTGTCCTGTCCATGTATGGTACGGAACCGGCCGTGGGGGTGAATGACCTTTCAGGGCTGCTGAACTACACACTGCTTACCATGGCCAGCCAGGAGATTGATTTTTCCTCTTATGCGGATGTGTCAAAGGAGATGGCTTCCAGGCTGAGGACGCGGCTTCTTGAATACGAAAACTGGGAAGGACGGATCCGTCAGCTCAAGACGCGCCAGTATACCTATACAAGGATCAGCCGCGCCCTGCTCCACATCCTTTTAGGCATGACAGACCAGGATATGGCCCAATATAAAAGCGCAGGGTATGCACCCTACGCCCGTATACTCGGTTTTAAAAAGGATTCAGCAGGGCTGCTCTCCATGATAAAGAAGCAGTCCTCCATCCCGCTGATCACAAAGACGGCCGACGCCCCGCGCATCCTCACGGGCACCTCCCTCAGCATGCTGAAAAAGGATATCTATGCCACCCATATCCGCCAGGCCATCCTGGCCCACGCCTATGGGTACAGGTGCCGCAATGAATACACCCAGCCCGTATGCATCATCTAGTGCATCATTTAATACATCATCTGGTGCATCATCTGGTGCATCCTCTAATGCTCCATCCAAAGTTCCGGAGCCAGCAGCTTCACAATGGCAGGCGTCACCCCCAGGAACCCCAGCAGTTCTTTTAACTGCCCTTCATTCCCGGCCTTCTTCCCCTGGCGGATGCCCCTGATAAGGATATTCTTAGGCGTGTGTTCCATATCGATAAATTCCAGTATCTGGGTCCTGTATCCGCAGCGTTCCAGCACCTGCGCACGTATGGCGTCGGTGTACAGGGCCGCCATCCTTTCCTTAATCAGACCATACTGCAGTACCGGCTTCTGTATGTCACAGCTTATCTGCTTTGCCAGTTCATGCTGGCAGCAGGGCACGGACAGGATTACCTTCGCACCCCAGTTCACTGCCTTTGCCAGCGCATGGTCAGTGGCCGTGTCACAGGCGTGCAGGGTCACCACCATATCCACATGGTCCACGCCCTCATAGGAAGCGATATCCCCGTGATAGAAATCCAGCCTGTCATATCCGTACTGCCTGGCAAGACGGTTGCAGTGGTCTATCACATCCTGCTTCAGGTCCAGCCCGATGATGCGCACCGGGTATTCCTTCAGCACCTTCAGGTAATAGTACATGGCAAAGGTAAGATAGGACTTGCCGCATCCAAAGTCAATGATGGTTGTCTCCTCTTCCTGATTTAAATTGGGGAGGATGTCCTCAATGAACTCCAGGAAACGGTTAATCTGGCGGTACTTATCATACCGGCTGTTAACAATCTTCCCTTCCCTTGTCATGACCCCCAGGTCCACCAGGAACGGGACGGCACAGCCCTCCTTAAGGATATAGCGTTTCTGGCGGTTATGGGACATAAGCCCGGATGCAGGCTGTATACGGGCGGGCTGGGCCTCCGCTCCCCCGCTGTGCGCCTTCCTCTTTACCTTGACCGTGACCTTTCCCTTCCTGCTCACAAGAATCAGCCCGGTCCCATGGCCTGACACAATCTCTGCCTGCCTGAAGCTTCCGTCCAGCAGTTCCCTGATATAGGACAGGGCCTCCTCCCGGGACAGGTTGCGGTGGAATGCCTGTCTGCCCACCTGCTCCTCTGCCTGGAACACCAGGCTGCCTTTCATGAGCAGCGGACGCAGCCTGGATTTAGCAATCCGTTCCCGGTCCACCGGGTTGCTGAAAAGTATCCGCTCCAGGGCCTCGTCCAGGAACAGGTCCAAAGCCTGTCCTAATTCCCTGCATTCTTCCTGATCCATATATCCACTCCTAACCTAACATCTGCCTTGCGGTTCCGGGCAGCTGTTCCATTGATTCAATGATGCCTTCCGGCGCATCCGCGGTGCCATAGCCATATGCGGCATGGACAAAGGGAACCCCTGCCATGGCTGCCGCTTCCTGGTCCATGGACGTATCCCCCACATAGATACACTTATCCAGATGGTTCCTCTGGACCACCATCCGTATATTGTCGCCCTTGGGCAGGCCCGTATTGCCGAAGCATTCCGTATCCCTTATGTATTCCCCAAGGCCGCAGCTTTTAAGAAGCACCTCAATATAACCGCACTGGCAGTTGCTTACAATGAACAGTTCATAGTCCCGGGCCAGCCGGATGATTGTCTCCTTTACCCCCGGATACAAGATTCCGGGATGTGTCTCAAGATACCGGTTCTCGTACTCCATGCACTCTTTCATGAACCTGGTCCGCTCCTCATGGGAAAAGGAAGGGAAGAAAGCCCGGCCCAGCTCATCCATGGTCTTTCCCATGTTATTGTTCATGTCCTCTACCGTTATGGTCACATTCAGTCCCGGATGCATGGACAATACCTCATTCCAGGAATCCACCACCTGGACCGCCGCATCCCACAGTGTCCCATCCACATCAAATATGATACCCTTTTTCATTCCTGCCCCTCTCTCATCACAGCATTAATTTTCAGTACCCACCCATGCCCTTCTGAGAAGGTCGGGGCAGGCTTCCAAATGCGCGTAATCATTAAACCGTTCCAGTAAAAAACGGCTGTTCTCCTCATCCCAGTCCAGCTGGGTTATACTGCAGTTCTCAAGGCTGGCGCCCAGAATCCTCCACCTAGCCATGGGTATGCCCAGGTAATGGGCAACCATGGAGCGGATGACGCCGCCGTGGGTCACCACGGCAATCCTGTCGTATCCGCTGTGGACCATTTCCATAAAAACAGGTTCTGCCCGGCGCACCACATCCGCAGCGCATTCGCCGCCCGGGTACGGCAGGTCCTCCTCCATCCGGCCCTGCTGCGCCTTAAAGTCCTTATAGGCCGCTGCAATTTCCTCATCTGACATTCCTTCCATGTCCCCAAAGGAAATCTCTCCCAGTTCAGGCCGGATAAAATGCTCCACATTCCAATACAGATTGGCTGCCTGGGCTGTTTCCACCGCCCGCAGGAGACTGCTGGAATACACTGCCTGTATCTTTTCACGAAACAGGCGTTCTCCTAAGAGAGACGCCTGCCTGTATCCTTCTTCACTTAAATCCACGTCCACATTGCAGAGCCTGCTGCACTGGCGTCCGTGGCGGATCAGATAAAGCTTCATCCATCCTCCTCCGGTTCCAACACGCCGTAAGTCCGGTTGAAACCTTCCTTCCCATCCCTTAGTTCTTGAAGCTGTGGATCGGCGCAGGAATCCTTCCGCCTCTTGTCACGAACTTCTCACAGGAAAATGTATTCACAGGGATAATGGGCGCGTATCCCAAAAGTCCGCCAAATTCCGCCGAATCGCCCACCTTCTTGCCGATAACCGGAATCAGGCGGACCGCGGTGGTCTTCTGGTTAATCATTCCGATTGCCGCTTCATCCGCAATGATGCCCGCAATGGTGGTGGAAGGCGTATCCCCGGGAATGGCAATCATATCCAGCCCAACGGAGCAGACGCAGGTCATGGCTTCCAGCTTCTCGATGGTCAGCGCGCCAAGGCTTACCGCATCAATCATCCCCTGGTCCTCACTGACCGGGATGAATGCGCCGCTAAGCCCTCCCACATAGGAGGAGGCCATGACGCCGCCCTTCTTGACCTGGTCGTTGAGCATGGCAAGGGCTGCCGTTGTTCCCGGCGCGCCTACGCGCTCCAGGCCGATTTCCTCCAGTATCTCGGCCACGCTGTCCCCAACCGAAGGAGTGGGGGCCAGGGAAAGGTCGATGATGCCGAACGGGATTCCCATGCGTTTGGATGCCTCCTGGGCAACAAGCTGGCCCACGCGGGTAATCTTAAACGCAGTCTTCTTGATGGTTTCACAGAGCACCTCGAAGTTTGCCCCCCGCACCTTCTCCAGGGCCACCTTCACAACGCCCGGGCCGCTGACCCCTACGTTGATGATGGCATCCGCCTCCGTGACGCCGTGGAACGCGCCGGCCATGAATGGATTGTCGTCCGGCGCATTGCAGAACACCACCAGCTTTGCACAGCCCAGGGAGTCGTTATCCCTGGTGGCCTCTGCCGTCTCCTTTACAATCCTTCCCATCAGCTCCACCGCATCCATGTTAAGGCCTGTCTTGGTGGAACCTACATTGATGGAACTGCAGATACGCTCGGTCTGTGCCAGCGCCTGGGGAATGGAAAGGATCAGGTTCTTATCCGCAGCCGTCATCCCCTTGCTTACAAGGGCAGAATAACCGCCGATGAAGTTCACGCCTACTTCCTTCGCAGCCTTGTCCAGGGTCTTTGCAATGGTCACAAAATCTTCCGGGGACTTGCAGGCAGCGCCGCCCACCAGGGAGATAGGTGTCACGGAAATACGTTTATTGACAATGGGAATCCCGAAATCGCGCTCAATATCCCGGCCCGTGGCCACCAGGTTGCTGGCAAGGGTGGTGATTTTATTATAAATCTTATCATTGAGGGCGTCCAGATTGCTGTCCACACAGTCCAGGAGGCTGATGCCCAGGGTGATGGTACGCACATCCAGTTTCTCATGCTCAATCATATTATTGGTTTCATTTACTTCATATATATTAATCATGTCCGCTTGTCCCTTTCTTATGTGGTGCTGTATTAGATTCTGTGCATCTTGATGAAGATATCCTCGCGCTGGATCTTAACCCTTACGCCGATTTCCTCTCCTGCCTGCTCCAGTTCTTCCGACACCTGTCCAAAGGACTTGGTCATGCTGCTGACATCCACAATCATCATCATATTGAAATATCCCTGTACGATGGTCTGGGAAATATCCAGGATGTTAATCTGGTTCTCAGCCAGATATGTACATACTTTTGCGATGATTCCTACTGTGTCTTTTCCTACTACAGTGATAATTGCTTTGCTCATTTTCATTCTCCTCATACCATTGTTTTCCCGGAAATACATGGGTGTAAATTTATCTTTCGTACATTGTAGCATATGTTCCCCAAAATGTCTGCATTGGTTTTGAGATTTTTTATTTTAAAACACTGACCTTAAAGCACAGACATAAAAATACCGGCCAGGTATATTACCCGGCCGATATGATTAAAACATATCTTATCCTTCATCCTTTACAGATACACGACCTCGCTCATACAGTCCCTGCCAGCTACCGATATGGAAAAATCAGAAGCCCCGTAAGGACAGTCGCCCTCGTCAATCTCAAGCCTTACTGTTTCATAGGCCAGTTCCTCGTAGTTGTTCTCCTTGCTGAGATGGCCCAGGAAAATCTTCTTAAGCTTGTCGTGCAGTACGCAGTTTAACAGCCTGCCTGCATTTTCATTGGACAGGTGGCCGTGGTCGCCCAGAATCCTGCGCTTCAGGTAATATGGATAAGGACCTGTCTCCAGCATGCGGACATCATGGTTGGATTCCAGCAAAAGCGCATCCAGCCCCTGCAGGTTGTCAATTATGTACTGGTCAAAATGACCCATATCCGTGGCAACCGCAACCGACTTGCTGCCGCATCTTACCCTGTATGCAACCGGGTTGGCGGCGTCATGGTCAATGCTGAAGGGCTTCACATGCAGGTCGCCCAGCATGAAATCCACGTCCGGGCAGACAGGCGTAAGCAGTTCCCTGTCAAACTCCCCAAGACTGCTTGAGCATGCAATCTCATCCAATGTCTCCCTGGTCCCGTAAACCGGGATATGGTACTTCCTGGATAATACGCCCAGCCCCTTAATATGGTCTGAATGTTCGTGGGTAATCAGGATACCGCTCATATCATTCCCGGTCAGCCCGATTTCATTGAGGCCCTGCTGGATCCGCTTGTTACTGATACCCGCGTCCACCAGGATATGTGTGTCATCGGAACCTATGTAAATACAGTTCCCGCTGCTTCCGCTTGCAATGCTTACCATTCTCATGTCTGTACAGTCCTCTTCCTAATTAGTCCTCTTACGGGGATATGTGCCGCATCAGCGCGGCAATCTGCATCCTTGTCTCTTCCAGGCTTTTATCATTATCAATGACCGAGTCACAAAAGGACCGGAACACTTCATCACTGGCCTGATTGTCCATGATGCTTAATGTCTTCTCACGGGTATATCCGCGGCCCGTCTTAAGACGCTCCATGCGGTTCTCCCTCGATGTATAAACATACCACATTTTGCTGCACTTGTCACGGAATTCTTTTGAAGGGATGGCGGCCTCTATGACCACCCGCCCTTCCCTGGCCTCCCTGGCCTCCTTCATTGCAGCCTTCCATACAAGGGGATGGGTCAGTTCATCCACCCGTCTCCTCTTTACCGGGTCATGGAAAATGATGTCGGCCATGACGGCCCGGTCCAGGCTTCTGTCCTCGTTTAAAACAGATGGCCCCAGATAATCCACCACCGCATGGTAGCCCTCCATTCCCGGCTCCATCAGCCCTTTGGCAACCTGGTCTGCCTGGATTACATGAAATCCATAATCCCTTTGAAGGATATCCAGGATCCTGCTTTTCCCGGAACCTACCCCGCCTGTGATGCCTAAAATGAATTTATCCTTAACGTTCCCACATTCTTCCAATTCTGATTGCTCCTTTTACATCCCCGGCCATGCCTTTTTACTTTGCATCAAACCAGGATCTGCCCACCTCGGCCTCCACCTCCAGTGAAACCTTGAGTTCAGCCGCATGTTTCATCTTATCCACCAGGATTTCCTTTACCGTCCCAATCTCGTCCTCAGCTGTCTCAATGAGCAGTTCATCGTGGATCTGAAGCACAATCCTGGACTTTAAGTTCCTGGCCCGCAGTTCTCGGTCCACTGCAATCATGGCAATCTTCATGATGTCCGCCGCAGAGCCTTGGATGGGCGAGTTCATGGCCACCCGCTCGCCGAACTGGCGCTGCATGAAGTTGGCGGACTTAAGCTCGGGAATCGGCCTTCTCCTGCCGTAAAGGGTGGTCACATATCCCTGTTCCTTGCCCTGGCTTACAAGGCCGTCCAGGAATATCTTTACCCCCGGATAAGTCTCAAAGTATTTATTGATATACTCCACTGCCTCTTTTCTGGAAATGCTCAGGTCCTCACTGAGCCCGAATGCGCTGATTCCATAAACAATACCGAAGTTCACGGCCTTGGCATTGCGCCGCTGGAGGGGCGTGACCTCCCCAAGGGGCACATGGAATACTTCAGAGGCAGTGATGGCATGGATGTCCTGGGCGGAACGGTACGCCTCAATCAGGCGTTCATCCCCTGACATATGGGCCAGGATACGCAGTTCTATCTGGGAATAGTCCGCATCCACAAACACACAGCCATCTTTTGGCACGAAAACCTTTCGGATTTCCCGTCCCAGTTCCATGCGCACAGGGATATTCTGAAGGTTAGGCTCCGTGCTGCTGATCCTTCCAGTGGCGGTGATGGTCTGATTGAACTTACCGTGGATCCTGCCGTCCTCACCGATATAGGCAGCCAGGCCCTCCGCATAGGTGGAGTTCAGCTTTGTCAGCTGGCGGTAATCCAGTATCTTCTGGACCACCGGATAATCAGGCGCCAGCTTATCAAGCACATCCGCTGCCGTGGAATAGCCGGTCTTTGTCTTCTTGCCCCCAGGCATCTTCATGTCCTCAAAGAGGATTTCCCCCAGCTGTTTCGGGGAGTTGATATTGAATTCCTTTCCCGTGTCGCGGTAAATCTCCTGCTCCAGGTCCACGATGCGCACCTTCAGGCGGTTGCCGTACTCTTCAAGCTCGGCCCGTTCCACCTTGACGCCTTCCTGTTCCATGTGGTAAAGACTGTAGATCAGCGGCATTTCAATCTCTTTGTATAAACCGTACATGCCGGTATCCTTGAGCTGCCGCGTCAGGGGCGCCGCTGCCTTCCATACCGTATAAGCCATATAGCAGGCGCAGGTCACTGCCCTGGCATCTTCATTCCAAAGGGCGTCCCCCAGATCCGCCTTGGCCAGCAGATCTGCCCTGGACGGCACGGTCAGGCCCAGGTAATCCCTTGCCAGGTCATCATACCCATAGGTGTCCTTAAGGGGATTTAAGAGGTATCCGGCCACCCCGCCGTCATATACCGGAGCGGTATCCCCTGTTTCCAGATAAGGCAGCATTTCCTTAAGGTTCAGCACCCATACCTCATGGCTGGAGCCAGGCTTTAAGGCGCACAGGGCTTTCACCTGCCGGATCAGGAACTCCCCGGACAGCTTCTCTCCGGCCGCCATACAATAGATATCCTCTTCCCCCAGGCACAGGGCCAGTCCGGTAACCGGATTCAGGCCGGATTTTGCCTTCTTGCCTGCCTTTACCTCCCCGTTTTCATCAAAACTGAAGGACAACTGTTCTGCCGCCTCCGGCTTTGCCGCCTTGGCGCCTGCCTGGGTTCCTATGATAAGCTGAAGTCCTGTCACGCCACTGGCAGCCGCCCTGGCAAACACATCCGCAGCAGACGTTTCATCCCGGATAAGGGTAAAATGGTCTTCCAGGCTGGAAGCGGACGCATCCCCCATGGCGGAGGCGTCAAAGCGGGAAAGGATGGACTTGAATTCCAGACGCTTCATGTACTGGTACGCTTCCGGCGTATAAAGATTGTCAATCCTGGTATCCTCATAGTTAAATTCCACCGGACAGTCCGTGCATATGGTGGCCAGTTCCTTGCTCATACGGGCCATGTCGTAATGCTCCTCAAGGGCTTTCCTGGCCCTGGGAGGCTTAATCTCATCCAGGTGGGCATAGGCGTTCTCAATGCTTTTGTAGGCAGCAATCAGGCTGGTGGCCGTCTTTTCACCAATGGAGGGAACACCCGGTATATTGTCCGAGGAATCCCCCATCAGGGCCTTTACATCAATGAATTCCGTGGGTGTAACCTGGTATTCCTGTTCCACGTCCGCAGGATAATAATCCTTGACCTCGGTCCCTCCCCTGCTGGTTTTGGGGATGCGGATCTTAATGTGTTCATCCGACAGCTGGAGCAGGTCCCGGTCGCCGGAGACCACCGATACGTCGATGCCCTGTAACTGGCTTTTCCTGGCAACCGTGCCCAGTATATCGTCCGCCTCATATCCTGCAAGGGTCAGGATCGGCACGCCCATGGCTGTCAGGACCTCCTTCATCAGGTCCACCTGCTGGTGGAGTTCCTCCGGCATGGGTTTCCTGGTGCCCTTATAGGCATCGTACATCTTATGCCGGAAGGTGGGTTCCTTAAGGTCAAAGGCAACCGCCAGATGGTCTGCCTTTTCCTCCTCCAGGATTTTAAACATGATATTTAAAAAACCGTACACCGCGTTGGTATGAAGGCCCTCCGAATTGGTCAGGTCCGGTACCCCGTAAAATGCCCGGTTAAGAATACTGTGTCCGTCGATTAAAACTAATTTATCCATCCTTTGATAGTCCTTTCTCTATAATCCCAAAAAGCCGCTTTGCCCCCACATCCTGAACTGGAGCACCAATATCATGAGAAGCGCCCAGAAACACAGGGTATTCACTGCATATCTGGCTGTCTTAAGGAGCATAAGTGTATGGATACGCTGCCTGGACAGCTCCAGCGCGGTCTCCAGGGCGCCCTTGATATTATAGGTCCCGGTCCCTTCATCCAGCTGCCGTATGCCCACGTCCACCGTGAAATAAATCTCCAGCTCTTCCCGGCATTCCCCGCACCCTTCAATGTGCTTCAGGAATTCCTCCAACTCTTCATCCGTAATGCTGCCGTTGATATAAGGCATTACCAGACGTTCCGCTTCCCTGCAGGTCACAGCCGCACCTCCTGTCTGTCCCAATCATCAAATCTTCTTACATCATACAATAAATCATTTGCTTTTTCAACAAAACATATGCACCGTCGGACGCCTATAAAAGAAAAAGTCCCAAAAGTGACGCAAACACGTCAATTCTGAGACTTCTCCCTGCCAAGGGTGTAGTGCCGGCAGTGGGACTTGAACCCACACGATGTCGCCATCAACGGATTTTGAGTCCGCCTCGTCTGCCATTCCGACATGCCGGCTTATCTTAGCAACGTTGATTATTTTATCACAGGATGGGGACTTTGGCAAGTATTTTTTGCATATAATGTATAACAGATAAACGATCTTCTGGAGCCTATATGCAGACCATATCCCCTGACACCTTAAGCAACATCCTGTATTATAAAGATATCCCTGTTTTCAGATATACCATCCGCTACCCTGTCTTTACCTCTGACTGCAGCCAGACAGCGGCAGCATTTATCAACGGATATTATGCGGACCTTGCCGCAGGGAAGGAGGATTATTGCCGTACCGTACTCTATCCCCAGGCCGTGGAAGCCGCCCGCTATATCCCGGACAATCATCCGGCCTTTGAGATGTACGGGTTCACGTCAGACTATACGGTGACATTTAACTCCAGCTGTATTAGCAGCTTATACAGGGATGAATCCACCTATATGGGCGGGGCACACGGTTCAGTCATGCGTTATTCCGATACATGGGATTTTACATCCGGAAAGCGGCTGCAGCTGGAAGATTTCCATCCCGGGAACTTCTTCTTAGTGCCGGACGGTATCATTATCTATTACCAGCAGTACGATATTGCCCCCTATGCGGCGGGTATCCCTGAATTCCTCATTCCATTCAGCCAGCACGGTCCCCGGATATGAAGCATCCGGCTGCCGGAAACAGTCAGTAACAATAACAGTGGTATCTGGTCCTTATATATACCCCGCTGCCCTGCCTGCCTCCTGACTGCCATACCACATTGCCGGGCAGGACGCTTCCATGCTCCAGTAAATACCGGGCATTGGCCCAGTTCTGCGGCGTTGGTTCCCTGTAATAGTTCCCATCCCAGGTACATGCATACTGCCCGCGCTGGAACACCACTGCGCTTACCGAATCAGGAAATGACGGGTGGCTGACCCGGTTAAGGACAACAGAACCCACGTAAAGCTGCTCATCATCCGGGTAGGACTGTGCCTCACCACAGATTACATGGGCTAAAATATATAAATCATCCTGTGTGTAGGAGGATAATCTGGCGCCTGCAGGCGCCTGGGCCTGGGCTGCCTCCATGATGTTCCTGCTCATGGAAAATGTTCCTGCGCCCAGCTGCCAAAAGGAAGCATCCCCGGCGCTGCCTTCATCCATCCTCCCTGTCTTCAGCACATCCACCACACGGTGGATATCCTCTGTTACTGCCATGGCCTGTACTGACAGCGCTGTTCCATCTTCTGTCCGGCCGTCCATATATTCCTCTGCATATACTGCACAGGGAACCGCCAAAGAAAGGATAAAGGCTGCCATACCGGATATCAATATTTTTTTCATGTAAACTCCTTATATTTTGTATACAGATTTCCATTTTCTGCTTTTCTTTATATTTTATCCCAAAATACAGAAGTCTAAACATGACCATATATGGATAGGAATGACCGTATATGGCAGAACCTGTATGGATAAAAAAAGAGACAAAGCCATGAACGGTTTTGTCTCTCTTGCCATATCCTGCCATTATATGATGATATGGTTCCGGTTCTATTTTAATCCAAGTATCTGGTCTGCATCCGGTTTGATTTTATTCCAGGCAGCAGTCAGTGCTTCCCTTAATCTGTCCTCGCCTGCAAATTCCATCTGCTTTTTCAGAATATACATTTCCCGCTCTTTTGGCGGCATCTGATAATATTCATCGTCATCGCAATATGTATCACTGAGAAAATTATACTTGTTCACCATAAGCTTCTTATACGCTATCTCCGCAATGCTCCACCGCTTTGTATGTTCACCGCTGAGCACATCAAAGTCCACAAAAATAATGATATCCAAATTGTTATTACGGTATTTTAAGGCTTCTATTCTCATAATCCCTCCGCTTTATTCCTCTGTGCGACTCTTTC
Source organism: Enterocloster sp. OA13 (assembly GCF_022440595.1). NCBI lineage: Bacteria > Bacillati > Bacillota > Clostridia > Lachnospirales > Lachnospiraceae > Enterocloster > Enterocloster sp. OA13. The sequence goes on from NZ_JAKNTF010000001.1 coordinate 2,303,397, forward strand.
ATTATAGCAAAGTTACATCCATAAAACCATAGGATTTTATTTCTCTAAAGAAAAGTGGTGAAATTTTTGTAGATTTGTGATAGAATAAGAACATACATTCGGCGGGAGGGGTAATAATGGAACTACAGCCAATCTGGTTCATCATTCCACTTATATTATTAGGCGGGATTGTCTATTCGGTTGTACGCGGCTACATAAAGGGCTGCGTCCTGGCCGTTATTTCCATACTCACATCGCTGTGTAACCTTCTTTATTATATAGCTGGTTTCTTCCTGCACAGGCCCATGGATTACCTGCCTTATCTGGCTGTCATTCCATTTTTAGGCTTTTCTTTTATTGTCTGGCTGTTGATTGGCGGTATCTGTGCATTCAGACAGTGGCCGCGGCGGCCGTCTGTGTCCATATGCCTGATTGTCAATATATTCCTGATCCTTACCTGGAACCTACTGGTTTATACGTCCTATTTCCTGTGATGCCTGTCCCATATGCCTGCATACAGAAGACCTGCGGCAATGACAGCAATTACAATGATTCCCTTCAGTTCTTCCATGGTATCTCCCTCTCTTGATATTGCATGCGGATTTCCTCAATATTATACCACATTCATACCGCACAGTCACTTACATATTGATGTATCAGCATTGCCTTTCTTTCCCCCAGTATATTAACCAGCTCCGTCAATGTCAGCAGGCCCTCAACGTATATCCATGCAAGCCTGGCTGCCTCTCCCCCCACTTCTGCCACTAATTCCAATTGTGTCATGTTTCCCCCTCTTTCAACATGTTTTCCCCAGCCAATATAAATGCCGGCCTAATATTATATTCAATGACACAAAGAAAGATTCCATGAAAGTAAACGGAAAATGGTAAAATTAAAATGACCAGTCGGGGAACTGGTCATTTTAGGAGAAGGTATTTCGTTTCTTATGGGGTGTAGCAAAAACTATATAATGTATTGGGGGGGTTACGTCTATTATAATAGCACAGGCTTTAAAAAAAGTGTGCACAAACTTTAGGATGGATGAAAAATAATTTTATGCACTTTGCAGGTATGGATGATGTATCAAACGCCTGTGGAACTACCCGCGGTTCGCTATCCCCTCATAGAATGGAAATACCAGCTGATTCGGAGACAGGCCTGATACCTGCCCATCCCCTGTTTCTATGATTGTCCATGAACCGTCTTCCAGTTCTGCAAAGTCCACTGTATAGAAATGGCTGTTCAACCCGGTGAACTGACGGACCAGGGACATGGGCACCCTGGGCCGTGAAGCGTCCTGGTTGGAGTTGGCTGTTACAGACAGCACATTCCCATCCAGGATAAATGCCCTGTATTCATTGGTCCTGCCCTGTACCTTTGCAAGATCCACATATTCCTTTATCACAATCCCGCCGTCAAAAAGACTTCCTCTCAGGTTTTTAAAACGCTCCAGATATCCATCCAGCTGCTGGTCCGTATAGCTGGCATCAAAATACGCGGGAAAGTCAGACCCTTTCACTGACTTGACATAATCCTTTATCAGAAAACGTCCATACTGCTTCCTTATCTCCTGCCAGTCTACCGGTTCATCCTGCCTGAAAACAGTCATCCTCGGCGTACTCCCCTTTATATATGGGTAAACATTGGGAAATTCATGACAGAGCCTGTACTCTTCCGGTGAATTAACCAGCCTGACATCCTGTTCCAGCAGGGTGTCATAAAGGTAGCCGTACTGATCTGGTTTAAGCATCCAGCCCCGGTAAATACAGGGGCCAGGCTTAAGGTCCACAGGATAAAACTTAAGCCGGCCGGTTACCGCAAATTCATCATAATTATAAAAAACAGCCATTAAATCAGGGAAGCGGACTGCTTCCCTATATTCATATTCATAATCCGGATCCGGCTTCCTTATATTAAAATAATCAGACGGATATAAAATAAGTGTCCTCATCGCTTTTCCTCACACATGACCTGGGGCCTGTTTAAAAATTCATTCCCTGGTATCCTAATCTTACCACGTCAGGTCAGGACATACAATATGGCACTTAAAAATGAAAGGAATATCCGCACGGACACTCTATCTCTCCCTTATTGTAAATCTCCCCCTTTATCCTTCTGATATGCGCCCGGCTGCCGCACACCGGACACACGAAATCAGCTTCGCCGAATCCGTCCGTGGGCTGCAGCGCCACCAGCGAGGCACGGATAAAATGATATAAATTGTCAAAGCTGATGTCCCCGCCCGCCCCGGGGCATCCGGCAGTCCCTCCCGTGTAGTTTCCCATCTGTCTTCCTCCATGATAATCAGTTTTCTGCCATGATACTATATATTATGCAAAAAGCGGCTCCAGGCGCAGCCTATTGGAAAAATCAAAGAGCGGGACAGGCCTGTCCTCTTCTTCCTCAGCGCCCATGGCCTTGTACCAGATATCCAGCGCCCTCTGAACCGTTATCTCCATATCATGATAGTAATAAAGACTTGCACCTGTATGGGTCACCACGTCCTCGATGAGCAGTCTGGCATCCTGATTTTCAAACATGACTTCATTGAGATTGTTCTTTGTGATTTTCATCGGGTACCTCCTTACTCCATTCCTTATCCACAGCTTCTCTCAAATTGACATATATTTAAATGACATATGCTCCTGTCATCACATCCCTGAAATGCTCATTAAGAACATATGTTCTTTATACATACATAATATCACGAACGCATGTTCGAGTCAAGCCTTATCTGCTATTATTACATGATTTTCCATATCCTCTCTTGCTTTTATAGTTGCCATATAATATAATGTGGAAGATATTCTAATTTATAATTTCCACTTATGCAGGAGCATGGAAGGGTTACGGATCATGTTAACAGGCTATTTTAAGAAAATAGGAATGCGCCGTTTTGCGGTCATGACAATAGGCAATGTTTTTCTCGGAATGGGCATCAGCATATTCAAATTATCCGGCCTGGGCAATGACCCGTTCAGCGGCATGGTCATGGCGCTTTCTGACAGGACAGGCATCACATACGCCCTTTTCCTTGTGATGGTCAATGCAGTCCTGTTCCTGTATGAAATCGCCGCAGGCAGGAAACTGATCGGCGCCGGTACGCTTATCAATGCCTTCCTGTTGGGGTACATAGCAACCTTCTTTTATGATATATGGCTTACCTTCATCGGCACTCCGGAACAGATGATCCAACGTGTCATCACTGTTTTAACCGGGGTCATCATAACCAGCTTCGGGGTTTCCCTGTACCAGTATCCCAATGTGGGTGTGGCGCCTTATGACAGCATTTCCCTGATATGGTGCGGTAAGAAACCTCATGTGCCATATTTCTGGTACAGGATTAGTACGGATACCTTCTGCGCCCTTATATGCTGGCTGTCCGGAGGTATCATCGGCCTTGGCACCCTTCTGGCGGCATTTGGCCTGGGGCCTATTGTCCAGTTCTTTAATGTCCACGTTTCTTCCAGGATTTTAGACACCGGCTCCGTACTTCAATAATTTGTAAGTTTTTCTTCAAACCCCGTCCATGAATATCATGTATAATTATTTAGCATCGGAATACAAAGGAGGAATCATGATGGATACAAACAAGAAAATATTAATCGGCGCAATCAGTGCTGCCGTGGTAATCGGAGGGGTCGCCATCGGCCTGATCTTAAGCCGGACACCGGAGAAGGCAGACCTTACAACCATACACACGGAGGCGGCCACTGAACCGCCCAGGGAAACCCTGCCCCCCACCACCACGGAGGCAGAGACAGCCCCCACTTCTGAGCGCACGGATGCCGCTTCCAGCGTGACAGCGGATATAGGGACCTACACCTCAGGCAAGGTTTCAATCCAGTACCCCATCCTGACCATGGATGATACTCAGAATCAGGATAAGATCAACGCACTGTTAAAATCCAATGCCCTTTCCGTCATCAAGGCCAATGATATTGATGAGGCAAAGGACACCCTTTCCGTCAAATGCAAAATCATATCCGTTGACCGCAAGCGTGTCACCGCCACCTATACAGGCAGTGTTTCAAGGGATGGCGGAGCCTATCCGGTCAACCTGTTCTATGCCAACACGGTGAACCTCCTGCAGGTCCAGGATCTTGGGTTTGATGATTTTACCGATGCCTATACCATGGCAGGATATGTGCTTAGCGACGATGTGAAGTTCAACGGTATCTCCGCCGATGTGGAAGCCGCAGTACTGGAATACAGAAGTTCCCTGGATATCGACACACTGACAACGGTGTTTGACGGCGCGGATTTCCCCCTGTCATCTGACACCCAGTGGCCGGAGTCCTTCAGCTATGAGAAGCAGGGAACCATCTACTTCTCCATGCCGGTCCCCCATGCCCTGGGAGATTATGTCATAGTTGCATTTGACCCGTCAACCAAATAACCGTGGTAAAACATTCTGGTTGATATCATAAGATATTTGATATATAATTATCATTAATTCTAATAGATAAAGGAGCAGCTACAACTATGGATAACGTAATGATTTTTGACCACCCGTTGATTCAGCACAAGATTTCCATACTGCGCAACAAAGCTACAGGAACCAACGAGTTCCGCGCCCTCATTGAGGAGATTGCCATGCTCATGGGTTATGAGGCCCTGCGCGACCTTCCCCTGGAGGATGTGGAGGTTGAAACCCCCATTGAGACGTGTATGACGCCTATGATTTCCGGACGTAAGCTGGCCGTGGTACCCATACTCCGTGCAGGACTTGGCATGGTGAACGGTATCCTTGCACTGGTTCCCAGCGCCAAGGTAGGCCATATCGGTCTGTACCGCGACGAGGTGACACATGAACCTCACGAATATTATTGCAAGCTTCCCAACCCTATTGAGGAGCGCACCATCATTGTGACAGACCCCATGCTGGCAACCGGCGGTTCCGGTGTGGCTGCAGTGGATTTCATCAAGGAGCACGGCGGCAAAAAGATTAAATTCATGGCAATCATCGCTGCCCCTGAAGGACTTGAACGTCTCCACAAGGCACATCCTGATATTCAGGTTTATGTGGGCCATCTGGACCGCTGCCTGAACGAGAACGCTTATATCTGTCCCGGACTGGGCGATGCCGGGGATCGGATTTTCGGAACCAAGTAGGTTTAAGAAATTTTAAGGAATTACAATAGAAAAAATGAAATAAAAGATATAATGCCAAAAGGCAGAAGGATGCAACATAGGTTGCACATCCTCTGCCTTAATTGTTTCACTGAAATACAGCTGTTTCATCGGAATACAGTTTCACTGGAATACAGCTGTTTCACCGGAACACCCTCGTGATATGGATGGTCAGATACAGGATTTCCTCCCGGGTAATAAGGGTCTTCGTGGACTTTTCCACATATCCGCTGATTTTCATGGCGGCCTCCAGTTCATTGGGGTACTGGCGGCTGATCTGCTCATAGAGGAAGGAATCCGTCTCCTCCAGCATACGGCCTTCTAAAAGCCTTTGGACAAAAAACTGCAGATGGGTCACAAACCGTGAGAAGTACAGGCTTTCCGTATCCAGTTCCTTTTTCATGTGGAACTGGACCACGGTCAGGATGTCCTTTACCATTTTCACCGATGACATGGTGCGTTCCATGGTCATGCCTTCTGTCTGGGCATTGACAAGATGGAAGGCAATGTTGCCCGCTTCCTCTTCCGGAAGCTTAAGCCCCAGACGCTGGTTCAGATAGTCCACCGCATCTTTTCCGGCCCTGTATTCCCTGGGATAGAATTTCTTCACCTCCCAGAGAAGGCGGTTCTGGAGAACGATGCCCTTTTGACAGCGCTCCATGGCGTAGATAAGGTGGTCCAGAAGGGTAAAGAACGCCTGGCTGTCCAGGGGACAGGAAAGGCTGCTCCCCGCAGCGTCCACTGCCTCCTGTACGGCCTCCAGGGTTTCCTGGGGAATCTCTTCTATCATCCGGCTGTAATCCTTAAGGATTCCTCCCTGACCGGACACAAAGCGGCGCTCCACATCCTTTTCTTCCAATCTGCCTCCAACCTGGGTCTTGAAACGCAGGCCGCGTCCCATGACGATTTCCTCCTGGCCTTTTGCATTTTCAACCAATATGAAATTATTATTCAGTATTTTCAGGACCTTCACAATCCCACCCCCTTTGCAGATATGATTGTAACGGATATTTTTATTTCACACAAGCCCCATTTGTGGCAATCACGTCCCTGTACCAGTAAAAACTGTCTTTTTTATATCGTTTCATTTCCCTTAAATCAAACTCACCCCTGTCAACATAGATGAATCCATACCGCTTCCCATAGCCCTGATGGGTGCTTACCAGGTCAATGGCAGACCATGGACAGTATCCCATGACCTCCACGCCGTCCGTCACTGCCAGTCTCAACTGGTTTATGTGGGCGGCCAGATATTCAATGCGGTAAGAGTCGTGGATGGATTTATCCTCCTCCAGCACATCCGGAGCGCCGATGCCGTTTTCCGTTATGAGCACCGGCAGATGATATCGCTCATATACCTTGCGCAGGGTAAGGCGCAGTCCTTCAGGATCCACCACCCAGCCGTATTCTGTTTTTCCCACATAGGGGTTTTCCTCCGGGCGGTACACGCCCTGCTCCCCCAGCATGATCTGCTGGTCCCCTGCCCTTGGCGCCACATCAGAACCATCTCCCCTGCTGGCTCCGATGGTGGCTGTGGAGTAATAGTTCATTGCAATGAAATCCGGTCTGGCGCCGGACAGGATTTCCATGTCCCCGTCCATGATGGAAGGCGCGATTCCCCTGTCCTCCAGGTAGCAAAACGCCAGGCTGTTGTATCTCCCGTACATGGCAGCGTCCAGGAAATTCCAGCACCGGATGGATTCCCAGTTATGGGCTGCAATGGAGTCCCCAGGGCTGCACGTGAAAGGATACATGGCCGTTATATTTAAAGCCGGGCCGATTTTGGCGCCGGGACACATCTGATGCAGCAGCTTCATGGCCCGGGCCTGGGCCAGAAGCATGTGGTGGTTCTGCTGATACAGTGTTTTTTTGTCAGGAAGCCCCTTTCCCTTAGGAACCCCGATGGCTCCCGGATGGAGGATCATGGTGTTCTGCTCATTGATGGTAAGCCAGTATTTTACCCTGGAACCAAAGTGGGTATACAGTACCTTTGCATATTGGACAAATGCCTCAATGGTATCCCGGCTGCTCCAGCCGCCCTTTTCCTCCAGCACATAAGGCAGGTCGAAGTGGTACATGGTAATCACAGGTTCAATCCCGTGCTTCATGCACGCTTCAATCACATGGTCATAAAAGGCAATACCTTTCCGGTTCACCGTCCCCGTGCCTTCAGGCAGTATCCTGGTCCATGCCACGGAAAAGCGGTATGCCTTAAGTCCCATCTCCCCCATGAGCGCAATGTCCTCCTCCCAGTGGTGGTAGTGATTGCTTGCCACTTTAAAATCCGCTGTTCCGGACGGATGTTCACACATATCGATGATGGATGGCGATTTCCCATCCTCGTCCCATGCACCCTCCACCTGATAGGCTGAGGTGGAGGCGCCCCACAAAAAATCCTCTGGAAACTCTTTTATTCTCTGATAAATCATCTAATCTCCTGCTTCCTTTCCTGCATCCAAATTCATGCGTCTGCCAAAACCTGCGCCCGGACAGCTCCGGGAAAGCGGCTCCGGCCCATTGGTTCCTGCCAGAGCCTTCTTCCCATACCGTTTCCCTGGCATGTCTTTCATCAGCAGAGTTTCATCAGTTCCATCCCTGCTTCCACGTCCCGCGGCTGTGTCGTAAGCACCTCGGACAGGCTGCCATTGTTCACCACAAGGACGGGCGTGACCAGATCGTATCCCAAATCCAGGATTGCCTGGCGCTCAATCTTCACCAGGGGGGTCCCTGGCTCCACCAGGTCATCCACACTGGCAAGGGCGGTAAAATGTTTTCCCTGGAGATTCACCGTATCAATGCCGATATGGATCAGCACCTCCACGCCGTTTTCGCATGTGATGCCGATGGCGTGCTTTGTCTCAAAGAAAGCGGTTATCCGTCCTTTCACCGGCGATACGATGGTATCTCCTGTCGGTATGACCGCCATGCCCTTTCCAAGGACACCGCTGGAGAACACGGCGTCCCTGACCTCTGAAAGGGGAACCGCACGGCCGCTTACAGGGGATTGGATGGAAAATGCCTTCTGTCCGGCTGCGGCCTTTACGGACGGGCTTTCCTCTGTGCCGCCTTTTCCTTCCTTACCATTCCCTTCCGGCTCCTCAAATCCCATCACCCAGGCCGCTGCAAAAGCCGCCGCAAAGGCAATGACACAAGTAATGACCGCATGGACAATATTCATGGGATTCTCGCCGATGAAGGCGGGAAGCGCCGCCAGGCCAGGGGACACGAAGGCATACCGCACCAATCCGGACAGACCCGCATAGATTCCCGCAATGCCGCCGCCGATCATGGATGCAATCAAGGGGCGTTTTAACTTCAGTGTGACGCCGTACAGGGACGGCTCCGTGATACCCAGGACAGCAGTGATGCCTGTGGAGGTTGCCAGCTGTTTTAATTCCTGGTTCTTTGTCTTTAAGGCCACCGCCAGGGTTGCCCCGCCCTGGGCCACATTGGAGGCCAGCATGCCAGGTCCGTTAATCATCTCAGAACCCGTCTTGGTAAGCTGCATGGTGGCAATGGGTGTCATGGCCCAGGCTGTGCCGGATACCACCAGCACGGGCTGCAGCGCGCCCATAAGCGCGGGAATCAGCCAGCTGGCCTTTCCGTTGATGAACTCAGCTCCGGCTGCAATGACGTCATTCAGGAATACCCCGATAGGGCCTACCAGCAGGAATGCAATGGGCGCTGTCACAAATAATGTAATCAACGGCTTAGTGAAAAACTTTATCATGGAAGGGGATACCTTTTCCGCGAACCGCTCCACATGGGACATGATCCAAACCGTAAAGATGATGGGAAGCACGCTGTAGGAATAATCCGATAGGATGACCGGTATCCCAAAAAACGTAATGGGCGCCCCGGCTGACAGCATGCCGCTCCAGGTGGGATGCAGCAGGGTGCAGGCCAGCGTCATGGCCAGGATGGGACTGCACTCAAACTTAATTGCGGCGCCGTAAGCTAAAAGCACGGGCATGAAGTAAAATGCGCCGTCTGAAATCATGTTCAGCATCTGGTAGGTACTTCCGTCCGTGTTCACCAGGTTCATAAGGGTGAGCACTGCCAGCACCGCCTTGATCATACCTCCGCCCACCAGCGCAGGTATCACAGGTGTAAAGGTAGTGGAAATGATGCTGATGATCCTTGTGAGCCACTTCTCTTTTTCCGCGGATCCGCCTGCATGGGAACCGTCCGGCTGGGAACCGCCGCCCTGTCCTTCGCCGGTAATTTCCTTGATGGCCCTGTAAGCTGTCTGTACCTCATTGCCAATCACAACCTGGAACTGTCCCCCTTTGTCAACCACACTGATGACCCCTGGTATTGCCTCCACCCGTTCCCGGTCCACCTTCCCTTTGTCCCTGAACCCAAACCTGAGCCTGGTTGCGCAATGGGTCAGCATTGCCACATTATCCTTTCCTCCAACTGCCTCCAGGACCTCCAGCCCTGTTTTCCTGTAATCCATACCAATCTCTCCTCTCGCGGTTCTCAGATAAACTCATAAAAAGTGCACAAAAAAAGACCAAACATAACAGACACTATATGTGTCCATATGATTTGGTCTTGCCTGCATTACCAGTAACAGCCTCATTCACTGTTATTCAATTGATTGTCTTAAGACGTAATTAAGTTTATCAGACTGTCTTTGACATTGCAATATTAAATTCTGCCAAAATAGATAGGGCAAATTCGGTTAATATGCACAAGGGCAGGAATGCATTTTCAAACACGGCCTATTACTTAACGACCTTCAGTCCGCCTTTTCCCGGCTCGGCAGCGGGCTCAGCTGCTTCCTCTGTCTCCCTGGCTTCTTTGATTACGATGTTCTCCTGGTTCTTGTAGATGGAATCAGCAGGCACACAGCCCCTTACGCTGGACAGGGGATATACATTGGAATTCCTTCCGATGATGGTTCCCGGATTCAGCACGCTGTTGCAGCCAACCTCCACATGGTCACCCAGGATTGCGCCGAATTTCTTAAAGCCCGTGGTCACATCCCCATCCTCGGCATGGACCTTGACTAAGGACTTGTCAGACTTGACATTGGAGGTAACTGCGCCGGCGCCCATATGCGCCTTGTAGCCCATGATGGTGTCCCCGATATAGTTGAAATGAGGCACCTGTGCGCCGTCAAAGATGATGGAGTTCTTAATCTCACAGGAGTTGCCGATAACAGCGCCCTCGCCGATGATGACACGGCCTCTTAAAAATGCACTCTGGCGCACTTCTGCCTTGGCACAGATAATCATAGGTCCGCCCATGGCAATGGTAGGGGCAATCTTGGCAGATCTGTGGATCCAGATGTTCTTGCCCACCTTCTTATACTCGGTCTCCGGCAGGTTTGGCCCTATCTCCTCAATGAATGCCCCGATATTGGGAAGCACTTCCCACGGATATACCTGTCCTTCAAACAGCTTCTCTGCAATTGTATGGCTTGTGTCCAAAAGTTCTTTGATTGTCATCTGTTCCAGTTTCATAAATTAGTTCTCCTTTTTATTAGATTCCTGTCTTTTATAGTGTGCGGCAGCCGAATCAAAAAACCTGCGCATATCGTACTGGTTATTCATCCGGATTACATTCACTGTCCTGCCTGCCACAAAACGCTCCAGCTTCTCCATGTATTCATCTGAAGTGATGGAGCCCTCTGACACATAGGTAAGTCCCTTTTCCCAGCTGGCTGTCAGATCCGGGTTCAGAAGCTGGTGGATGGAATGTTCCACCACATCGAACACCATCTCGCCTAACAGGGCCGGGGTAATGACCTGGGTTTTCTTGTTAAGGCTCAGATACTTGATGTTAAACAGCTTTTTCAGTATCTCGGCCCTGGTTGCGCTGGTCCCGATACCGCTTCCCTTAATCTGGGCGCGCAGTTCCTCATCCTCTATGAGCTGGCCCGCATTCTCCATGGCCAGGATGATGGAACCAGAGGTGTACCGCTTGGGCGGGGATGTCTCCCCTTCTTTTATATTCAGATCCACAAGAGTAAGTATATCATTTTTTTTCAGATCTGCAAGCATTTGCAGCAATACTGTCCTGTCAACTTTTGGAGACTGTACCTCCGCCTCCCCGGTGTTTTCCTGGTTCTGGGCATCGTCCCCGGCCTTGCCGGACTGGCCCTCCTCAAAGGTTTCCTCCACGCCGGTCTTCTTAGCCAGGTTCACATCCGCCACCTTCAGGTATCCAGGCTCGGCCAGCACCTTGAAGCTGGCAAAGAAATGTTCCTTCATCCGCTCCAGCTCCAGGCTGTACTTCTGGTAGACGGCAGCCGGATAAAAGATGCTTAAGAACCTTCTGCATATGACCTGATATACTTTTTCTGAAAGCGGCGGCAGGTTCCTTGCCGACCCGGCTCCCTGTCCCGTGGGCACGATGGCGTAGTGGTCCGTAATCTGTTTGTCATTCACATACCTGGTTTTGGCTATTCCCTTAAATGAACCGCCATCCAGGATTTCCTGGGCAAATTCCGCCATGGGGCCGTAATTCTTAAGGCCGCCGATGTTCTTATATATCTCCTTGGAGACAGCGGTGGACAGCACCCTGGCATCGGTTCTTGGATAGGTGACCATCTTCTTCTCATAAAGCTCCTGGACCACCTTAAGGGTCTCATCCGGGCTGATCTTAAACATCTTGGAACAATCGTTCTGCAGCTCTGCCAGGTTGTAGAGAAGGGGCGGATTCTTTGTCTCCTTCTTCTTCTCCTTGGAAACCACCACTGCTTCCATGGGCGGTTCTTCCCTTAACATGGCAATCAGTTCTTCTGCGTGCTCCCTGTCCTTGAATCCATTATCCTTGTACAGATGTGGGGTGCCGAAATACCTGGAACCTTCCACTGCCTTCCACTCCGCGTCAAATGGGACAGGCGCCCCATCCTTTCCCGGTGACTCAAAGTTTCCGATGACACGGTAAAAAGGAGTCTTTACGAAATTGCGGATTTCCCGTTCCCTGCGCACCACCATGCCCAGCACGCAGGTCATGACGCGGCCCACGGACAGGACCGTGAACCTGGTCCCCAGGTAATTGGAAAGGGCCGGACCGTACTTCAGTGTAAGGGCCCTGGAAAAATTGATTCCCATCAGGTAATCTTCCTTTGCCCTTAAGTAGGCCGAGGCCGACAGGTTATCATATTCGGCTTCATCCTTAGCCTCCCGGATTCCCCTTAATATTTCTTCCTCTGTCTGGGAATCAATCCACACCCGCTTCTGCTTCTTATCCTTCACATCAGCCAGCTGGGCAACCAGCCGGTATATATATTCCCCCTCGCGCCCCGAGTCCGTGCACACATAGATTGTATCCACATCCGGGCGGTTTAAGAGACCTTTGACAATTTCAAACTGCTTTGCAACATTTCCAATGACCTCGTACTTGAATTCCTTGGGAAGGAACGGCAGGGTCTGAAAGCTCCAGCGCTTGTATTTCGTGTCATAGGCTTCCGGATAACTCATGGTCACCAGATGGCCCACACACCATGTGACAACCGCTGTATCCGATTCAATATACCCATCCTGACGCCTGCCCTTTATCTTAAGGGCTTCTGCAAACTGCTGCGCCACACTGGGTTTTTCCGCTATGTATAATGACTTTGACATCCAATCCCTCTTTTGCTTTCTCTGCTATACGCGGCGCAAAATGGGCAGATTTTCCAGTGCCCGTCACAGCGCGTATTCGTATAGTATACCATTAAATCCGGTCCGTGGCAATGATGGGAGGAATTAATTCATACTTTAGTTACATATTTGTAATAAATACAGGGGCGCCGGATTATCCATCAGCGCCCCTGCCATTGTCTTATACGGTCAGGAATTTATAGATTGTAGTGGTCTTATATTCCTGCCCCGCCTTTAAGATAGGGGAAGGAAATTCCGGCTTATGCACTGCGTCCGGGTAGTACTGTGTCTCGAAACAGAATGCATGGCGGTAATCATAGTGGGCATTGCCCTTTCCCGGCAGTTCATCATTCAGAAAATTGGCTGTATAGAACTGGATGCCCGGAAGGTCCGTATAACACTCCATCACGCGTCCGCTGGCAGGATCCATGGCCTTTGCAGCCAGGGCCAGCTCGCCTTCCGGGTGGTCCAGCACCCAGTTGTGGTCATAACCTTTTCCGAACACCAGGGCCTCGAAATCCTGGCCAATATCCCGTCCAATGGGCTTCATCTGCGTAAAATCCATGGGTGTGCCGGCTACCGGGACAATCTCCCCGGTGGGAATGGACACCTGGTCCGCAGGCGTGTAATGGCTGGCATTCAGCCATACCTCCTGGCCCAGCACATCCCCGCTGTCATGGCCCGCCATGTTAAAATAGCTATGGTTGGTAAAGTTGGCCACCGTGTCGGCATCGCACACCATATGATAATCCAGTACAAGACTGTTGTCATCCGTCAAGGTATAGCTCACGGTAATCTTTGCATTGCCCGGATACCCCTGGTCCCCGTCCGGGCTGTCCAGATAGAAATCCAGCCTGCTGCCCTTCCCTGTCTCAGAGGCATTGCACGCCCACACCCTGTCATGATACAGGTCCGGGCCGCTGTGCAGGTTATTGGGTCCGTCATTGGCAGCCAGGGGATAATCCTTGCCATCAATGGTAACAACAGCGCCTCCGATGCGGTTGGCATTGCGCCCTACCGGCGCGCCGAAATGGGGCGGGTTCTTCCTGTAGCTGTCCAAATCATCATATCCCAGTACCACATCCCCCAGTCTTCCATCCCTGTCCGGCACCATCATGGACACCCACACGCCTCCAAGGGTAATGAAGGAAGCCGATACCTTGTTCTTATTTACCAGCGTGTACTTGTAAACCTCAGTGCCGTCCGGCATTGTCCCGAATAGTTCCTTTGCGATTGCCATATGTTCCTCCTCCTGGTAATTATTTTGCCTGGATATAGCCCTTTGCAGTCAGCAGTTCCGCACAGAGCACAGCGCCTCCGGCCGCCCCGCGGACCGTGTTGTGGGACAGGCCCACGAACTTGTAGTCATATACCTTGTCTTCCCTTAAACGGCCAATGGAGATACCCATTCCATTCTCAAAATCCACGTCCGCCGTTACCTGGGGACGGTTATCCTCATTCAGATACTGGATGAACTGCTTTGGGGCGCTGGGAAGTCCAAGTTCCTGGGGAAGTCCCTTAAAGCTTACCAGCTTCTCAATCAGCTGTTCCTTTGTCACTTTCTTCCTGAACTTGACAAATGCCGCCGCCGTATGTCCGTTCAGCACAGGAACACGGATGCACTGGCAGGTGATGACAGGGCTTTCAGCCTTTACGATCACGCCGTCCTCCACCTTGCCCCACAGGCGCAGCGGCTCCTGTTCGCTCTTCTCTTCCTCCCCGCCGATGTAGGGAATGATATTGCCCTCCATCTCAGGCCAGTCCTTAAAGGTCTTGCCTGCGCCGGAGATGGCCTGGTATGTAGTTGCAACCACCTCGTATGGTTCAAATTCCTTCCACGCGGTCAGGGCCGGTGCATAGCTCTGGATGGAGCAGTTGGGCTTCACCGCAATGAATCCGCTCTTTGTGCCAAGGCGCTTTTTCTGGAACGGAATCACGTCAAAATGTTCCGGATTGATTTCCGGCACCACCATGGGGACATCCGGGGTCCAGCGGTGGGCGCTGTTGTTGGAAACAACCGGGGTCTCGGTCTTTGCGTATGCCTCTTCGATGGTCTTGATTTCTTCTTTGGTCATATCCACTGCGCTGAACACGAAGTCCACGCCTGCCGCAACCTTCTCCACCTCGTTCACATTCATGACAACCAGCTGCCTCACAGCCTCCGGCATGGGGGTGGCCATCTTCCAGCGGTCTCCCACCGCATCCTCATAGGTCCTGCCTGCGGAACGCGGGCTGGCGGCCACTGTCACCACCTCATACCATGGGTGGTTCTCCAGCAGGGAAATAAACCGCTGGCCAACCATACCCGTTGCACCTAATACGCCGACTCTTAATTTCTTTTCCATAGTCCCTTCATTCTCCTCATTGTCCATTTTTCATCCGCCAGTGGAGGAACCCTTCCTTAATCTGTGGGGGAATTATTCCTGTATCGGGGAATCTTTCCCTATCCTATACCAAATCCAGTAAAAATGCAACAGGAAATTCGTCTTTTGCGCACATTTGTATCCCGTATGCGGACACGTCCTGCCATTTGTATGCGGACAGGCCAATACAGGGGATAGGAAAATGCCTACAGGCGCACCTTGCTCCCTTTTCCGTCCCTCCTGGCCAGTTTCAGCCGGTTCATGTGGACTTCCTTGCCCTTATAATCAATGACAGGGTTATCCCCAATCAGGTATAATTTCTCCAGTTCCTCATTCTTGGCCAGCTTAATGCCCCTCACGCCCCTGGACGCCTTCTTTAAGACGGATATCTCCTCCAGCGGGAACCGCAGGAACACGCCGCTTGTGGTCTGCAGCACCACTTCCTCCTGTCCCTCCACCGGGAGGATGGATATGACCTGGTCGCCCTCCTGCAGCTTGGTGGCCGCAACCATCCGGTTATTGGTTTCAAACTCTTCTGCCGGGACCTGTTTCACCATGGCCATCTTAGTTGCAAACACAAGGGTGGCGCCCTTTAAATCCTGGGCGCATGTAAGATAGACAATGGAGTCCTTGGCGCCGTCATACTTGCTCAGGTTCTCAATGGGCACGCCCTTGTCCCTCAGCTTGCCGGCAGGCACATCCATGACCTTAATCTGATACAGGTTTCCGCTGGCGGCAAACAGGCAGATCTTGTCCGTGTTCAGGCAGCGGACTACATGGACCTGTTCCGTATCAACGGTTTCCTGGTTCCTCTCATAGGTGGACTTGTCAAGGAGTTTGCAGTATCCGAACCGGTCAAGGACAAAGACCACTTCCTGGACCTGGACCGCGCTCTCATCGTACACGGCTTCCGGGCCATCCTCAATAAGGGTGCGCCTTGGAACGGAGAATTCCTCCTTGATGGCGGCCAGGTCATCCTTAATGACCCGGTTCATCTCTCCCCTGCTGCCAAGGATCTTCTTATATCCAGCAATCTTCCTTAAGGTTTCTTTGTGTTCCTTCTCCAGGGCCAGGATTTCCAGGCCGATTAACTTGTAGAGCCGCATCTCCAGGATGGCGGAAGCCTGGCGCTCCGTGAAATGCAGTTTCTTCGCATCCTCCTCAAATCCCTGCACCTTAAACCGGATGTTGGACACATCGCCGGTTGTCAGGCATGCCTTGGCGTCCTTCAGGTTCTTGGAACCCCTGAGGATGGCAATAATCAGGTCAATGCAGTCGCATGCCGTAATCAGGCCCTCCTGCACTTCCTTCTTATCCATCTCCTTCTGAAGCAGGACATTGTACTTGCGCTCCGTGTTCTCATACTGGAAATCCAGGAAATTGCGCAGGATTCCCTTGAGGCTCAGTGTCTCCGGACGCCCGCCTGCAATGGCCAGCATGTTGACCCCGAAGGTATCCTCAAACTTAGTCTTCTTATAAAGGATGTTCTTAATCTTTTCAATGTCCGCGTCCTTGCGCAGCTCCAGCACGATGCGGATGCCTTCCTTGTTGGACTGGTTGGAGATATCCACCACGTCGGTCAGCTTCTTGCTCTCCACAAGATCTGCGATGTCCACCAGGAACTTATTGATCCCGGCCCCTATCATGGTATAGGGAATCTCGGTGATGACAAGCTTGTCCTTATCCGCCTTTCGCTTTCCAAGCTCCACCTCGAACTTGCCGCGCAGCTTGATTTTTCCTGCCCCGGTCTCATAGATGACCGGAAGCTCGCTTTTATTGGCAATGATCCCGCCTGTTGGGAAGTCCGGCCCGGGCATGTATTCCATGAGCTGTTCCGTGGAAATATCCGGGTCATCGATGTACGCCCTGACCGCATCCACCACCTCCCCCAGGTTATGGGGCGGGATGCTGGTGCTCATGCCCACCGCGATGCCTTCCGCCCCGTTAATCAGAAGGTTGGGCACCCTGACCGGAAGGACCTCCGGCTCCTTTTCCGTCTCATCGTAGTTGGGTATGAAGTTCACGGTCTTATCCAGGTCCTTCAGATACACTTCCTGGGCAAATTTCTCCAGACGCGCCTCCGTGTACCTCATGGCCGCAGCCCCGTCCCCTTCAATGGAACCGAAGTTACCGTGTCCGTCCACCAATGCCATTCCCTTTTTGAACTCCTGGCTCATGACAACCAGTGTCTCGTAAATGGAGCTGTCGCCGTGGGGATGATATTTACCCATGGTATCGCCCACGATACGCGCCGACTTCCTGTGGGGCTTATCGTGGTCCAGGCGCAGCTCGCTCATATCGTAGAGGACCCGGCGCTGTACCGGCTTTAGTCCATCCCTGGCATCCGGTATGGCCCTTGCAGTAATGACGCTCATGGAGTAATTCATGTAGCTCTTCTGCATTTCCTCGCTATATTCTGTCCTTATTATCTTTTCAGCCATGTTATTGTCTTCTCCTTGTCCTATGCGCTTGGAATGCTTTACGCATCAATCTCCGCCTCGTCCGCGTGCTCGTAGATGAAGGTACGGCGGGGAGCCACTTCGCTTCCCATGAGCATCTCCGTTATCTCAGAAGCCATCCTGGCGTCCTCAATCTCCACCCGCTTCAATACCCGGCGTTCCGGGTCCAGGGTGGTTTCCCACAGCTGCTCCGCGTCCATTTCACCAAGACCCTTGTACCGCTGGAGGGTGAAATCCCCGGTGTGGGTCTTGCGGTAGCGTTCCAGTTCTTTCTCGTCATACAGGTACTGCTCCTCGCCCCGCTTGGGAATCACCTTGAACAGGGGCGGCATGGCAATATATACGTGACCGTCATAAATCAGTTCCGGCATGAACCTGTATAAAAATGTAAGGAGAAGGGTGTCAATATGGCTTCCGTCCACATCGGCATCCGTCATCAGTATGATTTTATTGTAACGCAGCTTCGTGATGTCAAAGTCATTGCCATAGCCCTCTGAGAACCCGCAGCCGAAGGTATTGATCATGGTCTTGATTTCCGCATTGGCAAGGACCTTATCCATGGAGGCTTTTTCCACGTTGAGGATTTTTCCCCTGATGGGCAGGATGGCCTGATACCGGCGGTTCCTGGCTGTTTTTGCGGAACCTCCGGCAGAATCTCCCTCTACAATGAAAATCTCGCATTTATCCGCGTCCCTGCTCTCACAGTTGGCCAGCTTGCCGTTGCTGTCAAATGAGAACTTGGATTTGGTCAGCATATTGGTCTTGGCCTTTTCCTCGGCGCGGCGTATCCTGGCAGACTTTTCCGCACAGGCAATCACGCCCTTAAGGACTTCCACGTTGCGGTCAAAATACAGCTGCAGTTCGTCCCCTGTCACGGTGAACACGGCCTTGGTAGCGTCCGCACTGGCCATCTTGGTCTTTGTCTGTCCCTCGAATATGGGGTCCGGGTGCTTGATTGCCACCACTGCCGTCATGCCGTTGCGGGTGTCCGCTCCCGTAAAGTTGGTATCTTTTTCTTTTAATATCCCAAGCTCCCTGGCATAGCTGTTGATTAATGCGGTGAACTTGGTCTTAAACCCAGCCAGATGGGTACCGCCTTCCTGTGTGAAGATGTTGTTGCAGAAGCCCAGGATATTCTCCTCAAAGGTATCCACAAACTGGATGGCCGCTTCCACCTCAATCCTGTCCACCGTGCCCTTAAAATAAATGGGGTCATGTACCGCAGCCTTGCCCGTATTCAGTTCCTTTACATAGGCAATGATGCCCTCCGGCTCATGGTAGGTGATCTTCTCATTCTCGCCCGCCCGCTTATTCTCATAGCAGATGGTCAGCATGGGATTCAGGTAGGCAGTCTCATGAAGGCGGCTTTTCAGCCATTCGGCCTTGAACCTGGTCTTCTCAAAAATATCCCCGTCCGGAAGGAAATTAATCCGGGTGCCTGTCTCCCTGGTCTTGCCCACAACGGGAAGCAGCCCATTCTCAAGTTTGATGATGGGCTTTCCCTTTTCGTATTCGTCATGGTAGATATAACCGTCCCTGTACACCTTTACGTCCATGTGCTCTGACAGGGCATTAACTACGGAGGAGCCCACACCGTGAAGTCCTCCGCTGGTCTTATAAGCGTCATTATCGAATTTACCGCCTGCATGCAGGGTGGAAAGTACAATCCTGGCAGCTGAAAGCCCCTTTTTGTGCATCCCCACCGGGATGCCCCGCCCATTATCCCGCACCGTGCAGGAACCGTCTGCCTCCAGGGTTACCCAGACACTGCTGCAGTAACCGGCCAGATGCTCGTCCACCGCGTTATCCACGATTTCATAAATCAGATGGTTCAAGCCCTTTGAGCCAACACCTCCTATATACATGCCCGGACGCTTACGTACTGCTTCCAATCCTTCCAATACCGTAATACTGTCCGCATTATACTGTTCCTTTGCCATTGCAATCCTCCATATCCAATAAGTACATACGTACGTTTCATCTTATAGTATTAAAACATATTTAGTTTGTTTTGGCAAGTTTTGGGCGGAGAATTTTTCTCCATCCGGTTTTTGAAGGCGGCGCATACCCGCGCCGGTGCTGATAACAGACCCATTTTCACCAATGTCCATCCACGGACATACCTTAGGGTAAAAGGAGGTAAAACCATGAGCAACATGCCTTATGCCAATCCCATCCAGGGAAACCTGACCATCGGTAATTCCCTGATCATCTACGACGGAGGATACTATTCGCTGGACGGCGGCAGCACCGTCTCTTCCGACACCATCGGGCCGGATACCCTGATTACCGCCCCTTCCGTCAGCGCCGTGTCCATCCGGCTTCAGAACACACAGCCGGTCCGTGCAAAAATGATTTCAATCCCTAACGGCAGCCTGGAAATCACAGGCCCCGGAACCATACAGACAGATAACCAGGATACGCCTGTCCTAAGCCGCGCCAGCGGTATCCGCTCCTACGGCAGCCTCACGGTCAGCGGCGGCGCGTCCGTTGAAGCCGTGGGCCTGAATGACGGCATCTACTGCGCAGGACTCTCCAACACCCTCACTGTAACCGGAGGCAGTTCCATCTACGGAAAAACCACAGGAATGAATACTTCCATTCTCGGCGCCTCCAAATACGGGGTTTACTGCGGCGGCAATATCGTGGTCACGGAAAACAGCCGGATTTCCGGTGAAGGGGCCATGGACTCTTACAGTACCTACGGCGTTTTCTGCGATGCCGGACACGCCATGGCCACCGCCATGTCGGTCTCAGCCGGAAGCTCTGTCAGCGGCACCGCTGCGGTGGGGGTCTATCTTGGCGGCCCGGCGGTTGTGGACGGTTCCCTCTCAGGCACTGGCGGCGGGCTGAACATATCCCATGGGATCCAGGGCGATAAGGCCAGCATTGCCGTGGGACCCCTGGCAGATGTTACCGCAACAGCCCAGTCCGGCGCATATGCCGGTATCATCATGGTTTATGGATATGAAATCAACGGCGGGACCCTCACTGCGTCCGGCGGTATCTACGGCCTGCGCAGCATTTCCTCCGGCCCGGTCCGCGTCACGGACGGAACCCTTACCGCCACAGGCAGCCCCACCGCCGGCAGTTATGGGATTTATGTGGAAAATGAGGGGCTGGCTGCCGTAAACAGCCAGATACGCGGTGAAGGCAGCCGCTGCGGTATCTATACCGGAGGCAGCCTGACAGCCCGGAGCAGCACGGCGGACGGCTATACCTATGCCTACGGCGCCGATTCCCAGGGCAGCTACGGCGCCATTATAGCCGCAGGGAGCATAACGGCTGTGGATTCCCGTATCATAGAGAATTATTCCAGGACGGAATATTTCGACGAAGCATACCAGATTCCATATGAAACAGGAAAAAACATTACAGATTACAGGAACTACACCTGGAGCATCACCTCTGGATCCGGTGCAGTTGCCAGTTCTCCTGACGGCCAGGGTATCCATGCAGTTTTAAGCGGTTCCGGCATACTGACAGCCTTCCGCCAGGGTCCTATGGACAGCGGGATTGTGTCTTTGGATTCTGAGAGTACCCACACAATCCATATTCCGGTGGAACTGACAGCCGCTCCCCTTCCCGAATATACCGTAACATATGATGGGAACGGCGCTACCGGAGGCAGTATTCCTATGGATTCCGGCAATCCCTATTATGCAGGCAGCCTTGTGACGGTTTTAGGCAACACAGGGAACCTGGTGCGCGCGGGATACAGGTTCATTGGCTGGACCCTCACTCCCGATGGAAACGGAACCGTCTATCAGGGAGGGGACACCTTCCTGATGCCTGAAAACAATGTGGTCCTATACGCGCTGTGGGAAGCCGTCCCTCCCGTCTCCTACACGGTGGTGTATGATGGAAACGGGGCTGAAAGCGGCACAATCCCGGCCGGACCGGAAGCCTATGAGGCGGGCGATACCGTGATTGTCCTTGGGAATACAGGAAATCTCTCCAGATCCGGTTATGTGTTTGCCGGCTGGTCCATGGATCCGGACGGTTCCGGGCCTGTATACCAGGACGGGGATACGTTCCTGATGCCTGCAACAGATGTAACCCTTTATGCTGTGTGGGAGCCCTTTAATCCACCGGTTCCTCCGCCGGTCCCGCCTTGCTGCTGTCACTGCTGCCATCCCTGCTGTTATCCGTCCGGTTGCCGCCCTTCCCGGTACTGCTGCCCTGCTCAAGGCAACTGTACTCCATGGTGTGGCTGTACTCCCTGGTGCGGCTGCACTTCCAGGCACGGCTGTCCGGCTCAGTATGGGTGCACCCTCCGGTGCGGCTGTCCGGCTCAATATGGCTGCACTCTTCGATGCGGCCGTCCTGCCCACTCCGGCTGCCCTGCCCAGTACGGATGGTCACCTTGGTATGGCTGTCCTTCCCGGTATGGATGTCCTTCCCAGTATGAATGTCCTCCCCAGGGCTATCCTCTTCCGAACAGCCCTATGCCAACATACAATCATCCTATGCCATAAATGATATATGGGCCGATGATGGTTCCCGCTTTCCGGGCATAAACGCAAAAATAGCTTTCCATATCGGAAAGCTATTTTGCATTCAGGTCTGTTCTCAGACACTTTAAGCAGATGACGGGAATCGAACCCGCCTCCCCAGCTTGGGAAGCTGGTGTTCTACCGATGAACTACATCTGCGCAACAAGGATATTATACCATATATTTCTAGTATTTCAAGTATATTTTTAAATTTTCCTAATTTTCCTAAATTTTTCTTATTTTCTAATTGTCCGGAACAGGTCCGGAGCCAGTTTATCCTGCTCCAAACCCGTCCAGACCTGTCCACATCTTCTGTTCCCAGACCTAATCCGGTTCCTGTCTTCTATAATACCTTATCCAGGAAACTCCTGGTACGCTCTTCCCTGGGGTTACCGAACACTTCCTCCGGCGTGCCCTGCTCCACAATATAACCGTCATCCATGAAAATCACACGGTCGGCCACTTCCCTGGCAAATCCCATCTCATGGGTCACCACAACCATGGTCATTCCATCCGCCGCCAGCTGCTTCATGACCTCCAGTACCTCACCAACCATCTCAGGGTCCAGGGCGGAGGTGGGTTCATCAAACAGCATGATATCCGGGTTCATGGCCAGGGAGCGGGCAATCGCCACACGCTGCTTCTGTCCGCCGGACAACTGGCCCGGGTACACATCCGCCTTGTCCGACAGTCCCACCCGTCCCAAAAGCTCCAGCGCCTTTTTATCCGCCTCAGCCTTGTTCATAAGCTTCAGCTGGGTAGGCGCCAGCGTTATGTTGTCGCGGACCGTCAGATGGGGAAACAGGTTGAAATGCTGGAACACCATACCGATGTTCTCACGCACCTTATTGATATTGGTATTGGGGTCGGATATGGGGTGTCCATCCACCACCACTTCCCCGGACGTTATTTTCTCCAGCCGGTTTAAACACCTTAAGAACGTACTTTTACCGGAACCGGAAGGCCCTATCATGCACACGACCTCCCCTTCCCTTATCTCAATGCTGATGTCCTTTAAGACTTCCAGGTCACCAAAATTCTTCTTCAGCTGCTTTACAGAAATCTTATTTTCCATAGGACACTCTCCTCTCCACATATTTTGCCACCCTGGACAGGATGGTACAGATGACCAGGTAGAATATGGCCACCGACAGGTATATAGGCATGACCATGGAGGATGCGTTGGCAGCTATGATCTTACTGTTCTGCGTCAGCTCCCTTGGTCCGATGACCGATATTAAGGATGTGTCCTTTAAGGAAATGATGAACTGGTTGATGATTGTAGGCAGCATGGTACGGAACGCCTGGGGCAGGATTACCTTGCACATGGCCTTGCCATAGGAAAGGCCAAGGCTTCTGGCCGCCTCCATCTGTCCTTTGTCCACGGCTTCAATACCGCCTCTGATTATCTCCGCCATGTAGGCGCCGGCATTCAGGCTCAGGGTCACGCAGCCCGCCGAGAATGCCCCTCCTATCATGTTCCACTGGAATCCATACGGGCGCAGCATGCTTCCCACGCCATAGTACATGATGAAGACCTGTACCAGCAGCGGCGTCCCCCTTATGATGTCAATATAAATATTGGCAATGAATTTCAGCGCCTTAAAGTCAGATACCTTGAACAATCCGAAGATGACGCCAAGAATCGTGGCAAAAAAAAGCGAAATAACCGTCATCTGCAGCGTAACGCCAAGCGCTTTGAAAAATGACGGGTAATACTGGGTTAAAACGTTAATAATCTGCATACTATCATCCTTTTCTTTTTTTAATCTGCTGTCTGCAGGCTCCGGCCCCGGGAATCCTGTAAACCAATCCCCATCCCGCACCGGATTGTTATAGCCAAATTTAAAGCACTTAAGCCCGGCTTTCTGAATAACTGCTTTAAATTTATCCATAACCTTTCCGCACATTCAGGCGCCGGCCCCTGCTTCCAGGACACGTCTTAAGCGGCGTGCCCTGACAGAAACCGGCGTCCTCCTGCCGCCTGGCGGCGGCAGACATGATTCCATCAATTATTTCGCGATGTAGGTACTTAAGATTTCATCGTATTTGCCGCTGGCCTTGATGTTCTCCAGTCCCTTGTTGAACATCTCAACCAGTTCAGGATTGGCGCCCTTAAGGGTTGCAAAGCCATAGGAGGAACCTTTCTCCATAGGTGTGGGAAGGGTCAGGCCAAGTCCTCTGGAAATCTCATATCCGATAACAGGATAATCCTCAAAGCAGGCAACTGCCTCCCCGCCAAGCACTGCCTGGTACATATCGGAAGAACTCTCAAACTGGGTTACCTCAAAACCATACTGGTCTGCGATGGATTCGGCAAAGGTGCAGCCCTCCGTACCAATCTTAGCAGCAACGTTCTGCCCCTTTAACTGGTCATAGGACGTGATATCGGAACCCTGAAGCACCGCCATTCCAACACCGGAATCATAGTAAGGCTCGGAAAAGTCATACTTTGCAGCCCTCTCGTCGGTAATGGACATGCCTGCGATGACACCGTCGCACTCACCGGCCTCCAGAGCTGTTACTGCTGCGGAAAAACCAACCGGGATGACTTCATACTCAAAGCCCTGGTCCTCGGCAACCGCCTTCAGGATATCCAGGTCGATTCCCACCATCTCGCCCTTATCATTCTCAAACTCAAACGGTGCGAAGGTGGTATCTGTGTTGATCACATACTTCTTGCCAGCTGCTGATGCAGCCGCCTCTGATTCCGCAGCCGTGGTATCCTCTGCCTGCGCAGCCGTGGTGTCTGCAGACGCCTCGGTCGCGGCAGCGGTATCTGCCGCTGGTTTGGAGCCGCATCCCGCCATTGAAAGGGCCATAACTGCTGCCATTGATAATGCCATGATTTTTTTCATGAATATTTCCTCCTCTTACAATTAAAATAAGGGTGACTTTAATACATCATGTCGCCCTTGACTTGTGATGCACGTGCATCATGTTGTTTTACTATACCACAAAGGAGAAACAAAGTCAACTTATTGTGATTGCCACAGCAGAAAAGCTGTAGCATCACATTAAGATTCATTCATATCATTCCTTAAACTGTCCCCTGCCCTGGGAATGACGGATCTGGTGGATATCAGATTCCCCTGACAGGGAATTTTTCAACAATCCGACCTGTGTGGTACGCCTCCAGGAGCATTTCCAAATCCACGATTTTCGCCCTGAGCCGGCATCCGATATCCGTATCGCCCACAAGCTTACGGTTGGAGACACGCTTGATGATGATACTCTCCGAATGGATATCGCTCTCCTTCTCAATGGCTGCCTCCGTTGACTCAAAGGGTTCATGGGCGGCCAGGATCAGTCCATAGGAATTATAAATCAGCGTATAGCCTGCAATCCCTGTTTCTTTCTGATACGCCTTTGAGAATCCTCCGTCAATGACCAGGACCTTGCCGTTGCATTTGACCGGATTTTCCCCATTCTTCGACTTAACCGGCACATGTCCGTTGATGATATGCCCGTCCTCCTCGGACAGGCCGAATTCCCTGAGGATCCCCCGCGCCGTATCTTCCTCCTCCAGCAGGCTGTAATAAGGATTCTTCTTCTCCCTGTGTGTCTCCTTGTCCGCCAGGAAATACCGCTCAAAGGTAGCCATTTTATCCTTTCCAAACAAAGGGGAATTTTCATGGAGCCAGATATACCAGCAGATATCCCGGCCCTTTTTCCTTTCCTCGCAGTCAATGGCCACAAAGGCCTGCCGCACATAGCTGTCAAGACACTCATAAAGCGCTTTCCCCTTGCATTTCCTTCCATATATCTCCACTTCCCTGAAACTTCCGTCCTCGTTCAGCGGAATACAGCCATGATAGAGAAGGTTTCCGTTATATACCTTGTACAGGCTTCCCTTGGCCAGCAGGAAACGCATGTGCTGCTGCAGTTTTTCACAGTTCCTGAAGGCATTGACAAGACGTTCCATGATAAGCGCTTCCTCCGGCGTCAGACGGTAAGGGTCCTGAGGATCCACGGTGGGGAAATGACTGTCCAGCATTTCATATACCGTACCGTTGATGCAGATACTGCCGGTTTTGCAATCCACCAGGTGAAGCAGGTTCCTGTTTTCCAACTGGAACCCGGGATGCTCCTTTGCCAATTGTCCCTCCACCTTGAACTGGATGATGGAGATGGCCTTGTGCATCTTCATGTTCAGTTCCGTCTCGCTGGGGCTGCATGTATTGGTTCCTTTAAGCGCAAAACAGGCGCAGGGGTCATCCCCGTACATGTCCAGGGAAAATGTGGCCAGGGGCAGCAGGTTGATTCCATAGCCTTCCTCCAGGATATCCAGGTTGCCGTATCTTGCGCAGATACGGATCACATTGGCAATACACCCCTTCTGGCCCGCAGCGGCGCCCATCCAGAGCACATCATGGTTTCCCCACTGGATATCCAGGGAGTGGTAGGACATCAGTTTATCCATGATGATATGCGGGCCAGGCCCCCTGTCATAGATATCCCCCAGGATGTGGAGATGGTCCACAATCAGCCGCTGGATCAGTTCGCTGAGCGCCACAATGAATTCCTTTGCCCTTCCCACCCGTATGATGGTTGCGACAATGGCGCTGTAATACGATTCCTTATCCCTCACATCCACCTTTTCCGTAATCAGCTCCTCAATCACATAGGCAAACTCCGGCGGCAGGGCCTTGCGCACTTTGGAGCGGGTATACTTGCTGGCCGCCCGCTTGCTCACCTCAATCAGACGGTACAGGGTAATCTTGTACCAGTCCTCCCTGTTATGTACCTGCTTTAAGATCTGGTCCATTTTCTCCCTTGGATAATAGATAAGGGTCGCAAGGGTCTGCTTGTCCTGGCTGCTCAATGTGTTGCCGAACACATCGTTGACCTTGCGCCGTACTGCGCCGGAACCATTTTTCAATACATGGGAAAATGCTTCATACTCCCCATGGATATCCGTCAGGAAATGTTCCGTGCCCTTTGGAAGGTTCAGTATTGCCTCCAGGTTGATTACCTCCGTGGAAGCAGCCGCAATGGTAGGATACAGCTCGGACAGCCGCTCCAGATATCTTGTCTCAAGGTCGCTCATATGTTTTTCCTCCTCCCCGTCAAAAAGAGCCTGCCCCCATGGCAGGAGGGCAGGCCCTCAGGATAATCCGCACCTGACACGGACGGTCCGGCTGTTACTCAGCCCCGTCCCGGTCAACGTATATCTTCTCTTCCTCATCGATATGGTCCAGTTCCATATAATCCTCTGTCCGCGGGGACAGATCCTTCTTTTTCAGGTTATTGCTCACATAGGCGGATACCAGCCTGTATATGACTGCAAATGCAGGCACGCCGATGATCATTCCCACAAAGCCGAGAAGCCCCCCGAAGAGCAGGATGGAAAACAGGACCCAGAAGCTGGGCAGGCCCGTGGAATCCCCCAGGATCTTCGGGCCCAGGATATTGCCGTCAAACTGCTGTAATATCAGGATGAATATGAGGAAATACAGGCACTTCATGGGGCTGATCATCAAGATCAGGAAGGCGCTTGGAACCGCGCCGATGAAGGGACCGAAAAACGGTATGACATTGGTCACGCCGATGATTACACTGATAAGCAGCACATAGGGCATATCCATGAACTGCAGGGCAAAAAAGCACATGATTCCGATGATCAGGGAATCCAGCAGCTTCCCCGTGATGAATCCGCCGAATATGCCGTGGGCAAAACGCACCTCGCTCACAAGGCGGTTGGCATCCTTAAGCTTGAGTATGCTGTATACAATCTTCTTGGACTGGGCTGCCAGGGTATCCTTGATATTCAGGAAATACACCATGACAATCACGCCAATGAGTATGTTCTTAACCACGGTAACCACACTTAAAAGCCCGGTGGACAGCTGTCCTATGATCATGGACATGTTGGGAACCAGCTTTTCAGTCAGCCACTTCTGGAATTCAGATACCCCCTGCTCATAATAGGGCATGACAAACTTTTCAAAATCCTGGTTATCCTCAAACATCTTGTTCATCCACATGGTAAGGTTGTTGATGTACTCGCCAATGCTCTCCTGCAGCCGGATGATACTGTTGTAAATCTCCGGAATGATCATCCGGAACAGGCCTGCCACAATGGCAACCAGCACAACCAGGCTGACCAGGGTTCCGGCCGCCTTGGCAAGACGGTCCACAATGGACTGGTCCTTGATTGCCTTGCTAAGCTTCAGGGTTGTGTATGCCCTGGTTTTATTGTAGATGGGCAGCATCAGATATGCCAGCACCGCCCCATATATGATGGGCATTAAGATAGATGCAATCTTTCCAAGCGCACCGGACACCAGTTCGAACCGGGACAGGAAAAATCCAAATGCCACACTGAGGGCAATCACTGCCAGGGCCGTTGTCCCCCAGTAAATATAATTTTTGAATCTTGGGTTTTTCATGTATTCTGCTCCTATGTTTAAAGTATACCGTCATTTTTCCAGGTCATACACCCGGACTCAAGATTCAGTATAACATAAGCAGATGGTTCCAGCAATTGTGTTTTGACAAACCCGCGTATTCCGGGGGAATTTTTACACAATTTTAACACGCAGGCAGGAATACCGGCATCGGGAACAGGTGTGAAAGGAACTATACACAAACATCCGTTTTTGTGGTATGATAAGGAATACCAATCAATCGAGGTGTTAGAACATGTCTTATATAATTAAAATGGCCCTGGACATCAAAGCACGTTTTGAACCGCCTGCGCCCATAACCTCCCCCCTGGAAGCATACTGCGCCATCGGCACCATTGCAAAAGCCATGAAACTGGATATGCCTGCCAGGAAGGACACGCTCTTTGATATGCGGGCCCAGTTAGATACCGATATAGGCGGCGAGCCTGCGGATGAACGCATCGGCAAATTATACCGCATCCTGATGAATTTCATCCGCAACGATGAGACCACGGACCAGATGATGGAATATGTTACATATGGATATGAAAATGAAAAAGAATGAAATCAGAAGGAGGTAATGAAGATGGAATATAAAGTAATCTTCCATATTGATGAGAATGCCAGGTGGCAGATGCTCTTAGGAAACGTGGAAAACCTTCTTGCTGCTTCGGAATCCGGGCACATGACCGTGGAGGTCCTGGCCAACGGCGAGGCCGTGCAGAAGTACGCTTCCTCCATTTTGGGAAACGGCAATGAATCAGACCAAAGCCTTACCGCAAAGATGGCATCCCTGCACCGGGAAGGCGTCACCTTCGCCGCATGCAGGAATGCCATGAGGGCCAGCCATCTCACAGAAGAGGACCTACAGTCCTTTGTTGTCACGGTTCCTGCCGGAGTCATGGAACTTGTGACGCGGCAGTCCCAGGGATATGCTTATATCAGGCCCTAGGGCGTGTTTGAAAATTGCTTTCCGTCGGCTGTGCGTCCCACTTTGTGGGAGATTTGGTTCCGATGATGGAGGCGTAGCGGGCTACGCTGACTGAATCGGGGCCAAATATACCGCGAAGTGGGGCGTGCAGACGGCGGGAATGAATTTTCAAACACGCCCTAGTAAATTTCCCTTTCAATATCCAGTATCTCAGCTTCCGTGTTCTGTGCCACAAACTTTTCAATCTCTTCCTGGATACTGTCTGCCTGTGCCTGATGGGCAGCCACGGCCGCCAGTCCTATGACGATGATCTGATGGATATCCTGCTCACCCACTTCCGCTGCAGAAACATTGAATTTGTTCTGCAGCTTTGCAAGCAGGCTTTTTACAACCATCCTTTTTTCCTTCAGCGAATGCACCCATGGTGCATGAAGCCTGATCCTCAATGCTAATATTGTCATCCCTTATCCCCTTTCATTCCAAGAAATATGCCGGCTGCTGATACAAAGAACAAAGGCGGCACCTTTGCCAGCCGGTAACCTAAAAGCAGGCTGATATGGTTCAGTCCCATGAACAATTCATCAAACAGATGCACATCTGGCAACAGCAGCGGCAGAAGTACGCCCGATGCCGCTATGAAATAAAAAACCAGAATTCCGATGGATATCCCCAATACCGTCCTCCTCACCCATGCCTGTCTTATCCTGATATCCCCCAACAGTCCCATTATATTCATGAAGGTAACCGTTCCTGCAAAGAAACAGGCCGGACACAGGATGAGAACGGACAGGAAGCGCGGCAGACCGTCATAATAGTGCTGGGCCATCCTTTCCGTCCAGTCCTTTGTGAATACATAAATCAAGGTCCCTGTCAACGTTAATGCCCCCCACAAAAGGGCATTCCTGATACACTGTTTTTTCCGTGCCTGTCTTGTCTCTGCATCCGCCTCCTCCTGGCGGCGCCCGTATAAGACCATGAGGATATCCGTGTCAAAAGCTCCTGCAATGGCTTCCAGCGTTTCAATATCCGGCTGGGTTCTGCCGGTCTCCCAGTTGGAGACAGCCTGCCTTGTCACATGCAGAAGCCCTGCAAGCTGTTCCTGGGACATCTTCTTCTGTTTTCTCAGGTTCCTGATATTTTTCCCTATGCTGCTCATCCCAATTCCTCCCGGCACACTGTTTTATAGATTAAACATACCACAGAATGCCGGATTTGGTCACGCAACAATTCATTGCAGGCCCGAAATCCTCATTATTTGATGTTGTTATAGAGGAAACAGCCTGTGACATGGTCATTAACCATTCCAACGGCCTGCATAAAGGCATATATGGTCGTTGAACCGACAAACTTAAAACCAAGTTTTTTCAGGTCCTTGCTGATCCGGTCTGACAGCGCGGTTGTGGCTGGCAGATCCTTGATATTTTCACAGTGGCCCACAATGGGCGTATTGTCCACATACCCCCATATCATCTGGTCAAAACTGCCGTACCGGGCCTGGACTGCGAGGAATGCCCTGGCATTACTTATGGCCGCGTTGATTTTCAGGCGGTTTCTTATGATGCCCTCATCTGCCATAAGTTCCTCAATCTTCTTATCGTCATAACAGGCCACCAGTTCTGGCTTGAATCCATCAAAAGCTTTGCGGAATGCCTCCCTTTTCTTCAGGACCGTTATCCATGAAAGCCCTGCCTGCATGGTTTCTAATATCAGCATTTCGAACAGCCTGTCATCATCATGTACGGGGCGGCCCCATTCATTATCATGATAATCAATGTATATTTGGGAGTCTCCCGCCCAGGCGCATCTTACCTTTTCATCCATTCCTTTTCCTCCAATCGGTGTTTTGAACCCGGCTGTTCCATCCATGCTGTTTTCCATAAACAACCTGCTTTTTTCCGGATTGCTGCTTTCTGTACAAATCCATTATAACATGGAATAGTGACGGTTTCTGCCATTATTTTGTTTCCGCCCGTTACATGGACCATTTGCCCATATCAACGTTTAAATGTCAGGAAATCAAAAGAACCGCCCATGACCAGACGGTTCTTTTGATTTCCTGCTCAGCAGTGCTGCTGTAAGGATAGCGGTTATTCAGTTTTCAATGACTGTGTTACGCAATCGAAGCCTCAAAACGTCTACCGTGTAACAAAGATACATTATTTCCAGTGTTTCAATTTAGGAAGCTGTTCAGAAAAATATGCCCTTGCCTGTTCTGGAGTAAAATTGCCATCCGACATATGGCTTACCAAAAATTCAAGCAATCTGTCCATACTCTCATATGCAAACTGCCCGTCTGTATAACACCATTTGCAATAGTCCTCATTAAAGCTGTTATCTGTTTCCCGGCTGATAACACTATCATCTTCCAATGGCATACCGCAACACTGGCAAATGAGTTTTCTTGGACTTCCCAGTAATGTATTGATAGAAACATCAAATGCTATGGAAATCTGTTTTAATGTTTCTATATTCGGCGTTGAGTCACCGTTTTCCCAACGTGAAACGGCCTGACGTGTAACAGATAACCTTTCAGCCATTTCATCCTGGGTCAGCTTGTTTTTAACACGGATGTTTTTCAATACATCCTTTGTATCCATACTTTCACCCTCCCTCTATGGAATGAATCTATTATAGCGTATGTATGTTTTCCTTTCAAGCAATCGTCTATTGCTATTCCAATCGATAAATGGCAGCATATATATCAAAAAAAATCCCTTGATTTCTCAAGGGATTTTCGATAAGCCACTGGCCGGACTCGAACCGGCGACCCACGCATTACGAATGCGTTGCGCTACCAACTGCGCTACAGTGGCATCCGGACAGTCATGCTGTCCCTTAGATGAAACAAGA
Source organism: Enterocloster sp. OA13 (assembly GCF_022440595.1). Taxonomy (NCBI): domain Bacteria; kingdom Bacillati; phylum Bacillota; class Clostridia; order Lachnospirales; family Lachnospiraceae; genus Enterocloster; species Enterocloster sp. OA13. The sequence continues at coordinate 2,335,595 of NZ_JAKNTF010000001.1, forward strand.
CTGTCGCTCACGCAACAGCCTCTTCATCATGACCTGACCGGGAATCGAACCCGGGTTTACGCCGTGAGAGGGCGTCGTCTTAGCCGCTTGACCATCAGGCCTTAGGTGAATCGAGGCGACGTGATTCGAACACGCGGCCTCTGCGTCCCGAACGCAGCGCTCTACCAAACTGAGCCACGCCTCGATACCTTTGGTAGTATAATACAAATATGGCAGAATGTCAACCATAAATTGTCAAAGTTTTTAAAAAAACTCAGAATTTTATTTTGATGTAATCCTGCCCCATCCTGCATTCCCATTAATCGTAAATCCTGCCATAATCGTAGCTCCCATAAAAATCCCTGATTGTCTCAAAATACCGGTCCACATTATCACGGGTCAGCCTGTGCTCCCCTGCTGCCATCCACTCCAGTATCCGGTCCCCCACCTGCTCGGAGTAATGGATGACATCCATATAATTATCAAGGTCGCAGATGATGTCAAACTGGTCATCAAACCCAAACAGCCGGATATTGTCACAGGTAAGGAGCATATCCGCCATCAGGCGGAGCGCCGTAAGCTGGCGTTCAAAATCCCCCTTTGCCACAAGCTCGCTGTCCCAATACGCAATGCTGTAGGGAGGGATAAAGCAATAGAATGTAATATCAGGGTTAGCCCTTGCAACGGCCAGTATATTCTGTTCCACATTACCTTCAACCATCTGCCTGTCTTCCATGGTAAACGGTACCGGCTCCATGTTCCCTTCCGGGCGCACGAAGGTCTTAAGCACAGCCTCCCTGCCCCACTCCTTATCAGGCGCCCAGTGCATATATCCGTCAAAGGTGGTCATATCTGCCCCTGCCTTTGTCCGGTTCAATATGCTGCGTATATTGCCGAAAATCACTTCTTTATTCCATATGTAATCCACATCGTTCCACGGATTCCTGTCAAACAGGTAATCCGGCGCCGGCGCCGTGGGATTCCACTCATCCTTGTCATACATGAGGAAGCTTTTATCCAGGCTCCTGAACACCATCTTAATCTGCGGATGATAGGAAATGGCCCGCCACACCGCTTCATCCACTTCCTTATAATATCCCCCGCCGTACGGGATCTTGATTGCATCCACCCCGAACAGCTGATTAAACAGGGATACCTTGAAGTTCTCCGTCATGGATGTGCCTGTGAGCACCGCATCGTATGTAAAATGCCGGCTGATGCCATCGTTCTGGTAACGCTCGCTGTCCAATGTATATGCCAGCCCTTTCACTGGCCCATGATAATGGAAAAAGGGGTCCACCACTGCCACAAGCCCTCCCAGGGCAGCCAGCCCCAAAACGGTAAGCCCCAGCGTAAGGCCCAGCCATCTTCCCCAGTATTTCTTCTGTCCATCCCTGCTATCTGTCTGTATATCCAATGCTGTATCTCCTGTCAATACCGATAAAATTAAACATCCTTAAAATTGGAAATAAATAAAAGTGGTAATCCCGGCCAGCGATATGATTGACCACACAAGCATAACCGCTGTCCCGGCGGCCCTTTGCACCGTGGGCTTAAGCCCTGCCTCCGCCATGTTCCTGGTGTTCATCACCAGATGGATTGCAATGCCGTAAATCAGGAATATGGTCATGATCCTGTGATTTAAGAAAACCTGGGGCAGCTCCACCATCTTAAAACTTTCTATGAACCCCGGATTTATCTGCATGTTCCCAAAGCACACCAGTCTCTTAAAAAACTGTTTTGCCTGGGAAATGCTGTCAGCCCTGAATATGACCCAGCCCAGGTTCACGAACAGGAAGGTGGCCATCCACTGGAACGCAATGTGAAGCCTGTTCCACTGCCTGTCAAACATACGGTTAAGGCATTGTGCCGCCCCGTGGATCATACCCCACAGGATAAATGTCCAGTTGGCCCCATGCCACAGGCCGCTGGCCAGGAATACAGCCATCACATTCACATAAGTGCGCACCTTTCCCTTCCTGCTTCCGCCCAGGGGAAAATATATGTAATTGCGCAGGAACCGTGTCAAAGTCATATGCCACCGTTTCCAAAAATCCACCGGGGAAAGCGCCTTGTAGGGAGAATTGAAATTCTGGGGCAGTTCCAGATTGAACATCTGTGAAATCCCTACCGCCATGTCGCAGTACCCGCTGAAGTCAAAATACAGCTGGAAGGTATAGGCCAGCATCACAAGGAATGCATCGGCAGCGCTCAACAGTCCCACCTGTGAAAATCCCCAGGCCACCGGGCCTGCAAAAAACTCCGCAAGTATTACCTTCTTAAAAAGACCTGCGGCAAACACCATGAGTCCCTTGGACATATTCTCCGAATCCATCCTCCGGCGCGCCTCTTCCGTTAGCTGCGGAATGAACTCCCTGTGCAAAAGAATCGGGCCCATGGCAATCTTGGGGAAATACACCGTGAAAATGGCGTAATCAAGGAAACCGTACCCTCCTGTTTCACCTCTATAGGAATCCACCAGCCATGCAACCTGCTGGAACGTAAAAAAGCTGATGCCCACAGGCAGGAGGATCCTTGTCAGCAATAAATCCTGTTTCAGGAACAGGTTCAGGTTCTCCAAGAAAAAGTTGAAGTATTTATAATAGAAAAGAAGTCCCAGGTTGGCTCCGATGCCCAGTATGAGGATGGCCTTCCTTTTGCCTCCATCCCGGCCCGGGGAGGGGGCGGAACCGGCCTCCTTTACATTTTCCAGAAGCATCCGTGAAATTCCCCAGTTGAACCCGGTGCTGGCTAAGAGCAGAAGCAGGTACCATGGATTGCCATAAGCAAAAAACAGAAGGGACATGGCGGCCAGGAACAGCCTGGCCCCTGTCTTCCTTCCCAAGTGCTGCAATCCGAAATACCCTCCAATACAGGACGGGAGAAATAACATTATGAACAGATATGAATTAAACTGCATGATCCTTGTATCCTTTTTCATTTGTGATTTTTATGATCAGAGCGTCAGATTCCTGAGCCTGAGCGCGTTGCCCACCACACATACGGAACTTAGGGACATGGCCAACCCTCCCAGCATGGGACTTAAAAGCGGGCCGCCTAACAGATACAGGGCGCCTGCCGCCACAGGGATTCCCAGCGTGTTGTAGAAGAATGCCCAGAACAGATTCTGTTTAATATTGCGTATGGTTGCTTTGCTGAGTCTGATGGCACGGTACACATCCATCAGATCGGATTTCATCAGCACCACATCCCCGGATTCCAGGGCAATGTCACTGCCGCTGCCAATGGCGCAGCCCACATCCGCCTGGACAAGGGCTGGCGCATCGTTGATTCCATCACCTACCATCATAACTGTTTTTCCCTGTTTCTGCAACCGGTTTACCACATCTGCCTTATCTTCCGGCAATACCTCCGCCACCACCTTGTCCACATGGGCCAGGCGTCCAATATACTGGGCCGTCTTCTCATTATCTCCTGTTACCATATAGACCTGCACACCCAGTTTTTTAATCTTCCCCACCGCCTCCACGCTGGTCTCTTTGATGGTGTCCGCAACGCAGATCAGTCCGGCCAGACGGCCGTCCACCACAACATACATGGGGGTCTTGCCAATGCCTGCATATTCCGACGCCTGCTTTTTTGTTTCATCCGATACAGGGACATTCAGATGCTTCAGAAGGCGGCGGTTGCCAACAGCCACCTTCCAGCCGTTTAAGGAGGTCAGGATACCTGCGCCGGTCACGCTCTCAAACGACTCCGGCATGACCAGTTCCATCTGCTTCTCCCTGGCCGCCTGGACAATGGCCTGGCCCAGGGGATGTTCTGACATCTGTTCACAGGATGCTGCCAGGAATAGAAGGTGTTCTTTTTTCTCCGCATCGGAAGGCGCTGCTGCCTTTGTACTGTCTTTGAGGGTTCCGTCCTCCGTCTCATTGGGCGGTGTGACACCTGGCAGGGCCGCACTCTCCAGTTTCCACACCTGCTCCACCACCGAATCGCTGATTACGCTTACATCCGTCACCTTGGGCCGGCCCTCCGTGATGGTTCCTGTCTTATCCAGGATTACGGCGTCCACCTTATGACAGACCTCCAGGGCCTCCCCGCTTTTTATGAGGATGCCGTGTCCGGCCCCCACCCCGGTCCCCACCATGATGGCCGTCGGCGTGGCAAGCCCCAGCGCACAGGGACAGGCAATCACAAGGACAGCCACGAATATGGTAAGCACAAAGGACAGGTCCCTGCCTCCCACTATCCACCACATAAGGGCGGCTGCCAGGGCGATAACCATCACAGCCGGCACAAAATACCCGGCCACCGTGTCAGCCAGTTTGGATATGGGGGCTTTCCTGCCCTGGGCATCCTCTATCATCCGGATGATTTTAGACAGTGTGGTATCGCTGCCCACATGGGTGACCTCCACTTCCATTGCTCCGTTGTAATTCATGCTGCCCCCAATCACACGGTCCCCTGTCTGTTTCTCTACCGGAATACTCTCGCCCGTCAGCATGGATTCATCCACGGTACTGCTTCCCTGTACCAGGACCCCGTCCAGAGGAATCCTGCTGCCAGGCTTGATTAGTATATGCTGCCCCGCCTCCACCTGCCCGGTTTCCACCTCACGCTCCACACCATTTTCGTAAAGAAGGGCTGTGTCAGGCGCCAGTTCCATCAGCTTGCGGATGGCCTCCGAGGTCTTTCCCTTACTCCGGCTCTCCATGTACTTGCCAAGCATCACCAGGGTTACGACCACGGCGGCCGACTCATAGTACAGCTGGTGCGCCTTCATATGGTCGGCCGGGATTCCCAGGGTCATCACAAGGCTGTAGGCAAATGCGCTTCCCGTGCCGATGGCCACCAGGGAATCCATGTTGGGGCTTCCCTTTATGAGGGAACGGATGCCCACCACATAGAACCGGTAACCGCAGACCAGGATTGGCACGGTAAGGATCAGCTGCGCCAGGGCAAAGTTCAGCGGATTCCTGTCCATTTCCAAGAATGCAGGCAGGGGAAGGGAAAACGGAAGCATATGTCCCATGGAAATGTAGAGCAGCGGGATGGAAAAGCAGACAGCCGTAATCACACGGTTCCTGGCAGACTGCAGATGTTCCTCCTGCTGCTGCCATTCCTCTTCCTTCATTTTCCTGTCCGGCTCCTCCGCCACAAGGCTGGCGCCGTATCCGGCTTTGGATATGGCCTCACGTATCATGCCGGAAGTCACCTGATCCTCATCATAGGTTATCACCATCCGGCTGGTGGTCAGGTTCACATGGCTGTCCTCCACCCCTCCCAGTTTTTTCGTCACACGCTCCACCGCGCTGCTGCAGGCCGCGCAGGACATGCCATCTATGCGGTACTGTTCTGTCCTCATATCTTCTGCTCCTCTCATACCAGGATGTGTTTGGATTTTCCAACACGCTCCCGTATCAGTATGCCCTGCATGAAGCCGGTTTATCAATTTATAAATAAAAGGAACCTGCTGTTAAAAGCCATGTGTCATCTGGCTTTCCAGCAGGTTTCCCTTATTACCCTGTTGTTTTTATGGCATCAGCAGGATATTCTGCGTATGATAATCGTATCCTTCAATCAGATACTTAAAATTCTCATCCAGCCTTGCCATATAGCTGTCAAAATAAATGTCCCATTCATTGTATGAGGTATGGTCATTTAACAGGACCCGGATCCTCATATGGGAAGCCCCCAGCCAGGCATAGGAACCATAGGCTGACGGGGCATGGCTCCTGGGCTTTGCTGTCTGCATATAGCTTCCGTAGCGCATCAGATACTGGTCCAGGTCGGTTGCCCCGGCCCTGTATTCCTGTTTTCCCAGACAGCAGGAAAAGGTGCGGTCCCCTTCCCCGATTTCAAAACTGCAGTCATCTGAAAGAAAGGTAAGACGTATGTACTTATCCGCATCCCGGAAACGTATCTTCCTGCCATTGATGGAATCCTGGTAAGCAGGAATGGCGTTGCCCGTAACCGGCTGTGCGTCCAGGATATGGCTCAGCTCCAGGATTCTTTGCACATTTTCAGGACACTCTTTTAGCGGTTCATTCCCGATACACGGATATACGGTTTCAAAAAATGTATCCAGAAGAGGCTGCGAGCCTGCCGTGGATGAATTCATCACAAACGTGGTGTCACAATCCGGCAGCACCACGCACATCTGCCCAAATAATCCGGACGCACGGTATCCGTTGTGCGTACACCGCCACATCTGAAAACCATATCCCTGGGTGCTTTCTGTTTTATAGGCCGGATAACCGGGCGCGGTGTCTATCTGCTTAGAGGCTGCAAGCGCACACCATTCCTCTGACAGGATCCGGTGTCCATTCAGTACACCCCTGTTCAGGAACAGCTGCCCCAGCTTAATCAAGTCCGTTCCCTTCATGTAAAGGCCAACCCCGCCGATGGAATATCCGGAAGGGTCTTCCAGCCAGTCATAATCCTGAATCCCGCACAAATCAAAAAAGTTTTCTTTCAGGAATCCACATTGGCTTTTGCCTGTTATCTTTGTCACGATTGCCGACAGCATATGGGAGGCCATGGAATTATAGTAAAAACGGCTTCCGGGCAGATCCGTTACGCGTCGGTCAAATATACTTTCACACCAGTCCCTGCTGTCATCCCCTGCCGCAAACATATCAGGCCCATCCTGTCCCATGGCCATGGTCAGCAGATGCCGGATGGTAAGGGTTCCCAATCCATTTTCTGCATAAGAAGGATTGGAAAAATAGGGATGCACCGGTTCATCCAGGCGTAACAGCCCTCTGTCATGAAGGATGCCCACAGCCACGCATGTGAATGTCTTGGTAACCGAATTCTCCACATGCCTGCATGTATTCTTATATGGAAATGCATTAACCTGGGCAATCAGCTTCCCATGCCGTGCCATTGTGAACGTATGTAAATGGATATCACGTTCTTTTAATCTGCGAATAAAGGCTAGTATCCCCCGCGAATCCACCCCTTCCTTTTCACAGGTAGATTGCTCTAATTCATATGTTGGCACCGTACCCCCTCCTATTTCCTGACAACAGAGAAAATGGGTTCTCCTGCTGTCACTTCTTTTCCCAGCTGTTTGTTGACAACTGAAAACTTATCGGAGTCCAAAACCAGTATCGGGGATGTCAGGTCAACGCCCTGTTTTTTGAAATAGTCCATATCAGCATGGCATAACAGGTCCCCAACCTGGACCTGCTGTCCCACGGCTGCCTTCATATCAAATCCTTCTCCTCCATATTTTACGGTATCAATGCCATAGTGGATCATAAGCTCAAGCCCTTCATCCGTCTTCAGGCATATGGCGTGCCGTGTCCCTGCAATCAGTTCCACCCGTCCCGGCACAGGCGCGAACACATCTCCCGATGCCGGTATGATGGCGCATCCATCCCCCATCATAAGCTGTGCAAAGACAGGATCCCTGACCTCGGTCATATCCATGGTCCTTCCGTCAAAAGGAGCGCAGACACTGATTTTCTTTTTAAATATCCCCAACACCTTATCACCTTCCTACTTCATCCTCATTATTTCAGTTCCGGCCAGTATTCCTTGTTGGCTTCAATATAATCGTCCAGAAGCGCCTTGGCAACCGTGGCGCTGGGCACGCATCTGGACAGCGTGTATGCCTGCCACATCTTATGGTAAGAGCCTTCCTCCCATGCATCCACCACCAGCTTTTCCACTGCCACCTGCTGTTCCATCAATCCCTTTTGGAACGTGGGTATCCTTCCGATGGATAACGGCTCATAGCCATCCTTTCCCACCAGGCATGGTATCTCCACCATGGCATCATCATCAAAGTTAACAATAGCACCATTATTGGGAACAATCAACAGCATTCTTTCATGGGTGTTAAGGGCCAGGGCAATGCACAGGTCAACGATAAATGTCGCATGATTCGTCACCTCCAGATAGCTGCCCTTTGCAGTGCCCTTTTCGGCAATTTCCTTACAGGCCGTGAAAACCTCTGTCTCCCTTCCTTCCATGACCTCATTGGCCCGTGTATGGCCGGGGTCTGAGTGCGCAACCACGTAATCCGGGAAAAGGTAATACTTGAAATAACTGTTGGGAATCATGGTGGGGTCCAGGCTCAGGACATCCTTTGCCTTGTAATAGGTATCCTTCCAGCTGTATTCCTGCTGGTTGGATGTCATGGCCGGTGACACAAATCCCTTTTCCAGCATGTAATCCCTGACCTTTGGCAGCAAATCATTGCCGGCCTTGTCCCTGATATCACACCACCATCCAAAGTGGTTCAGCCCAAAATAGCGCACATCCATTTCCTTGCGGTCATTAAGCCCTGCAATGCTGGCTATGCTGTCCTCCAGGCCAATGGGCATGTCACAGATGTTGATGACCTTTGAATCAGGACGGAACCGCCTGGTGGCCTCTGCCACAATGGCCGCTGGATTGGAATAGTTGAGCATCCAGGCATCCGGGGAATATTTTTCCATATAATCAATGTTTTCCAGCACACCTGCAATGGATCGCATCCCATATGTAATCCCGCCAGGACCGCATGTCTCCTGTCCCACGCATCCATGCTTTAATGCAATCTTCTCATCTTTTTCACGCATGGGCAGTTTCCCTACCCGGATATGTGCCAGGCAGAAATCGATGTCCGTGTAAGCCTCTTCCGGGTCCACGGTTGCCAGGAACTCAATCTCAGGGTCCTTTTCCATGACCAGGATCCTGCATGCCTCTGCCAGCTGGCTCTGTCTTTCCTCATCATTATCATACAGTTTAATCTTCCTTAACGGGAACCTGTCAAGATGTGCAAGCAATGTGCATACAATCTCAGGTGTGTAAGTGCTTCCGCCGCCCGCAATCACTACTGAATACTTTTTCATTTTACATTCTCTCCTTAACTATTTTCCATTACCTTGTCAACCGTCTTCTTGATTAATGTCACGGTTGTCCCGTAAACAATCTGGATTTCATTGCCGCTTACTTTTACAATCCCGTTGCATCCCGTCTTCTTGAGGATTGCTTCATCAATCAGGGAGTAGTCCTTCACAACCACGCGGAGCCGTGACATACATGCTTCCGTCTCCATGATATTATCTTTACCGCCAAGACCCCTTACAATCAGCTGTGCCTTCAGCATCTCGGGATTCCTGGTATCCAGTCCGGCCGGTTCCCCTGTTTTTGCTGCCGGCATTTCAATATTGGCAATCTCAGCTGCAAATGCCAGTGAATCGTCATAATCTCCCCCTCGCCCCGGTGTCTTTACATCAAAATGTATGATCCACCACCGGAAGGTGACATAGCAGAGTATGAATTCCAGAACGGTAACCACGCAGACCACCCAAACATTGGAGCCGGGCCGCAAGAATCCATTGGTAAACAACCCGATGATGCTGGAATTAGCGCCGCCCACACCGCTGCCCAGGATAAAGCACAGAAACCAGCTTAATCCGGTATAGAGGCTGTAAACCACATAGAGAAGCGGTGCCGCAAACAGGAAGATGAACTCAATCGGCTCTGAGATGGCTGCGAATATGGCTGTCAGCGCCCCGGCTACCACCAGAGGCTTGATGCTCTCCCTCTTATCCGCATCCGCACATTTGTAGATAGCCAGTGCGATTGCCGGAAGCCCGCCCAGCATCATGGGAATCTGCGGCCCGAAATAATAGGAAACCAGCTGTGCCAGCGATGCGTTGGTGGGCACTCCTTCCACCAGATACTGTGCATATCCGGCAACCGTGCCTTCAGCCACTGCCCCGGAAGCAAAGGTATATACACCTGACACGGAGGTATTCCTTACAATCGTATTCCATATCTGATGCAGGCCCGTGGGAATCAGCGCCCTCTCCCCAAGCGCATAGACAAAGGGACCGAAGATGCCCAGACTGCCTAACACCTTTGCGAATGCATCAATCGCCCTCTGCACATATACCCAGAGGAACGGCAGCAGCTGTCCGACAAGACTGAGTACGATTAAAGATATGATTGGAACAAATCTTGTACCCTGATAAAAGGAAAATGCCATTGGCAGCTTGATATCCTTAAATTTGTTATGCAGGTTTGCAACGATAACACCTACCAGGATGCCTCCCATGATTCCTACATTGACGGTTTCCACCCCCAGAACCGTCGTGATGCCCGTCTCAGGGAACATGGCCCTTACGGTGGGGAAGGTCGTGATTAACAGGTTCATTGATTTAAGCAGGGCGAAATAACCGATAAACGCGCCCAGCGCCGCATACTCTTTCTTTTCCGCCGCCAGGCCGAAGGCCAGCGCCATGGCGTAAACCAATGCCAGGTTATGAAGGACCTGCACGCCTGTGGTTACCATCCAGTTCCCCAGATATTGAATGGGTGTACTGGCAAAAAACGGGACCATCTTAATAATCGCCGCATCAGTGAAAATACAGCCAATGGCCATGATAAGCGATGCTACACCTATCAGGGATACTGGAATTAAAAATGCTCTTGCTAACTTTTGGAAAAAAGCTTTCATACCATTAGACATGAATGATACCCCTCCTTATACATTACAAAGTGTCAATACATTTACCTGCGCAGGCTGTATTTTTTGTATTTTCAGTATAGTGACTCAGACTTTTAAAAGCAATACTTCCAGGGCATCCGTGAAACTCTTCATACTGAGTAAAATAGTTCACGTTTTCAGATAATTCATGGCGTGAAAAAACCGTTTATCCATTCAGTATCATGAATAAACGGTTTCCGGCAGTCATACAGCCACATCTGTATTATATTTTAAAACTTCATAATTGGGAAAACAGTAATTGAAATGCAATGATGGTATTAGATACAAACGTATTAATCTGCAGTTCATCCTCCCACTCCTCTTTAGGGATGATGACAGGCAGATCCACCATCTTCCTCAGGCGGCTGTTCCCGTTGCGCAGGAATGCAATGGTAAAATATCCATGCTGCCTGCATTTTTCCGCTTCATCTATCACCAGCTGGGTTTCCCCTGACTCTGATACCATAATGCCCACGTTATCCTTGAACTCAGACAATTCCCCCAGGCTTTCCGTATATATCAGCCGGTAGCCGTCCCTGACACACTTACGGCTGATATAATCAATAGCCACCATGGAGTATCCAACTCCCATGGCATATACGTATTTTTCCTTAGCCCCCTTCATGTGCCAGATGAAGGTATCCACCAGTTCTTCCGAATAGTTACTGATGATGGTGTTCCTGATTCCAGCCAGATTGCGGTCCTGGGCAGCAGGCGGGGATTTGTGGTCGGATTTGATGGAGAATATCAATTCCCTGTAACCGGAATACCCAAGTTTTTTTGACAGGTTCACCAGGAATGCCGGGGATATGTAGTGTCTCTTCGCAAAATCCTTAATGGACATATCGCTGTTTTTCTTGATGTCTTCTTTTATTTCGTCTAAAATCTGCCGCTGCAGACCATTCAGCTCATTCATCTGACCTACTCTCCCCTCAACACGGTTTGAGTCTATTATAGCATAAACTTTTAATTACAAAAGAAAAAAGTACGATTTCCCGGACAGGGGACGCCCATCCCCGGAAACCGTACTTCCCAAATGCCTGCCTTCCCAAATGCCTGCAGGGCCTGTCATAATGCTTCCGGGCGTTTATCGCCGGACGGCCCTGAACACTCCCTAGCCGTTCACCAGGCAGTCCAGCCTTTCCCCCGCCGTCACTTTCCCGTATTCCTTTAAAGCCACCGCTTCACCGGAAGTAAACAGCACGATGGTAGTCAGGTCCTTGCCTTTTCCCTTCACATAATCCATATCCACTTCCACCATCAGGTCCCCGCGTTTTACGTTCTGTCCCTGCTCCACACAGAGGCGGAACCCCTGGCCGCCCAGTTCAACGGTATCGATTCCGATATGGACCAGGATTTCCTGTCCTTCCTCCGTGCGGATGCCCACTGCGTGCCCCGTATCAAAGGCCGCGGCAACGGTTCCGTCCACAGGGGCCAGGATCCTTCCATCCGTAATATCAACAGCAAAACCATCGCCCAGGACTTTATTGGCAAACACCTCGTCCCTGACCTCATTGAGGGGAACCAGGGTGCCTGTGGCCGGAGAGGTTATTTCAGGCATTTCCCTTTGCATTGACTTCTGCATTGTCTCCTGCATTGTCTCCTGCATTGTCTCCTGCACTGGTTTTCCAGAATCCGATTCCACAGGAATGCCCCCCTTAACGTCCTCATCCTCCTGAAGCACTTCCTTCGGAATCCCAAAAAGGCAGGTCAGTACAAAACAGCACGCCACGGAGCACACGGAAATGATGAAATACCACAGCAGCTGGCTCCCTTTATAAATATACATAAGATAGGATGGCAGCACCGCCAGTCCATAGGAATTGGACTGGATTCCGAGCACGGACAGCAGCGCGGCCCCCATGCCTGAGGTGAACAGCATAATGAGCAGCGGCCTTAAATTATAACGCAGCTGGATACCGAACAGGACAGGCTCACTGATACCAAACAGCTGTGAAAGCATGGCGCCGATACTTGTTGACCGCACACTCTGCTTTTTGGACTTCACAAAAAATGCAAGACAGGTGCCCACATTGGCAAACCCGTACATGGCGCAGAGGGTGATGACAGGATTAAACCCTGTATTGGCCAAAAGGGATGTTTCTATCATGGTGTACGTATGGTGAAGCCCTGTAATCACAAGCAGGGGATACGTGGCGCCAATGAGGAACCCGCCGATTCCAAAGGGTAGATGGACCAGGTGCTCCACCACGGTCACCAGCTCAAGCTCCACCACATGCATGATTGGACCGATTCCCAGCATGACCACCAGGAAGGTCCCCAGCATGACCAGGAATGGGGTCATGATTAAATCCAGGGCATTGGGCATTATCTTCCTCAGCTTCTTCTCCATGGAAGCGCCCACGAACGCTGCCAGGATTGCCGTCAGCACACTTCCCTGGCAGCCCACGATGGGAATGCGTGAAAATGCCATGACCGCGCTGACGCCGCTGCCAGGGTCAGCCACCGCGTAGGCATTGGGCAGGCTGGGTGATACCAGCATCAGCCCGATGACCAGGCCGATGACCGGCATCCCTCCAAACACCTTGAACGCGGACCAGCAGATAAGTGCGGGCAGGAAGGCAAATGCTGTCTCCGTAAGGACATTTACCAGAATCACCACATAGTCCGGGATAATGGATGAGGACAGGCCAAAAAGCCCCAGCACATTGTCATTGAACACGCAGCCCTTTAATCCCAGGAACAGGCCGGTGGCCGCAATCACGGGAATGATAGGGATGAATATGTCCCCCAGCATACGCATCATGCGTTTTACGCCCGTTTGCTGGCTTTTAACAATTTCATCCTGTTCCTGTTTGGACAGTACGTTAAGCCCCATGTCCTGCATTTCCCCATAAACCTTATTGACAATGCCGGTACCCAGGATGATCTGATACTGTCCCGCGTTGAAAAACGTCCCTTTCACCAGCCCGATGGCTAAAAGGGCCTTTTCATCTATCCCATCCTTATCCTTCACAATCAGCCTGAGCCTGGTTGCACAGTGTGTTGCCGAAATAATGTTATCCTTCCCGACCGCATTTACGATTGCCCCGGCCGCCTGCCGGTACTGATTCCCTTCCATCCTGATTCCCTCCCGATTATATGAAAATGACTTCGCGTATATGTGAAAATGGTACTGGGCCTGTTTGAAAACTGCTTTCCGTCAGCAGTGCATCCCATTTCTATCAGCTGTGCGTCCCGCTTTGTGGAACATCCTGCTTCAGCAATATGGCCTGGAACGGTTTCAGGCATAGCATGCCGTCCCTTATCTCAGCATCCGTATCATTTCCCCAGATGCCCACCGCCCCTGCCGCGTCATCCGGCAGCCTCTCCTGTGTCCCTGTATGACTGAAATTGTAATAACACCAGATGGTCACATCATCCATCTGCCTCTCATAGGCGATTACATTCCCGCTGCTTTCGATGGGCCGTATGCTGCCGTATATGAGGCAGTCCCTGTACGGACCGTGCTGGCGGAATTGTATCATGGACTTGTAAAATTCCAGCACACTGTCCTGTACGCCTGACTGTGCCTCAGCATGGATGACAGGATATTCCATGGTCATCGGCAGCCAGGGCTGGGACTGGGAAAAACCTCCGTACCGGCTTCCATCCCATGGAAAAGGCGTCCTTGCATTGTCCCGGCTTCTCAGGTTCACGATTCTCAGCGCCTCATCCGGGTCCAGCCCTTCCTCCAGCGAACGCTGGTACTGGTCAATACTGGAAATATCGTTAAACAGCTCCGGAGACTGCCGCTCAAAGTTCACCATCCCCAGTTCCTGACCCTGATAGATAAAAGGTGTTCCCCTCAGGAAGAAATACATGGCGGCCAGCATCTTCACTGCCTGCGGATCATCCTGTGCCTCCTTAAGATACTTTGTGGCTGCACGGGGCTGGTCGTGATTTTCTATGAAATTGGCGCTCCAGCCATATTTCTGCACCGCCATCTGGCTGTCCATGATCTTCCCGCCCAGTTCCCTTACGTTCCAGCTGCGCCGTTTAAACCACTCGCTGCCTGACGCGATATCCAGGTCCGCATACCGGAAATCAAATATCATGGAAAAATAGCCGTCCGGTCCAATGAACTCATCCAAATCCTCATAAGGCACCCCCGGCGCCTCAGCCACAGTCACACAGCCGTGTTTATCAAAGGTTTCCTGTTTCAGTTCCTTGAGGAATGCCCCAATCCCGGGCTGGTTCCTGGAACCCTTGGTACATTTAGCCAGTCCGTCCACCCCGTCCGGTTCCCGGTCTGCAAAGGACAGGTCTTTTTTTATGAACGTGATGGCGTCAATCCTGAATCCCGCAATTCCTTTTTCAAGCCACCCGTTGACCATATTGTAAAGCTGTCTGCGCAGTTTTTCATTTTCCCAGTTCAGGTCCGGCTGCTTTTTGCCAAAGGCGTGGAAATAGTACTCATCCCTTCCCTCCACCTTTTCCCAGACGCTTCCGCCGAATATGGAGCGCCAGTTGCAGGGCGGTTTACTGCCTTCCCTGAAAATATAGTAATCATGGAACCCGCTGTCCGGGTGTTCGAGGGCTTCCCTGAACCACTGGTGTTCGTCAGACGTATGGTTGATGACCAGGTCCAGGATGATTTTAATCCCTTTCCTTCCTGCTTCTGCAATCAGTTCATCCAAATCCTCCATGGTTCCGAATTCCGGCGCCAGCGCACAGTAATCGGATATGTCGTAACCATTGTCATCCATGGGCGACTGATAGATGGGACAGATCCAGAGCATGGTTATCCCCAGTTCCTTCAGATAATCCAGCTTTTCCGTGATACCCCGTATATCGCCGATCCCGTCATTGTTGCTGTCCTTGAAGCTTCTGGGATAAATCTGGTATACTACTTCTTCCTTCCACCAAGTTCCTGAACCTGCCATTATTTTTCCCTCCTAAGATTTTCCTGATACTGCGTCCTACGCTGGTATTGTTTTTCCATATCTGCCCTGCGTTCCATACTGGCTCCATGCCTCATGCCGGCCCTGTTTTCCACACCGTACGGTTCCATGGAAATGATGCCTCTCCTCACCAGCTCCCGGTATATCCCATCCTCCATGGCCGTCCCGCACACAGCGTCTGCACGCTTCCTCAGTTCGGGATCCCCATCTGCCATTGCCACGCCGATGCCCGTGGACAGGATCATTTCGATATCATTCCTGCCATCCCCAAAGCTGATGGTGTCAGACGGGCTGACCGCCTTCATCCTGCACCATTCACGGATGGCCTCCCCCTTTGTGCATCCTGGGGGAAGGACCTCCAGATACCACCGCCCGTCCAGTCCTCCCTGCTGGACAATGGTTCCTGCCCGGGACGCCATACCCTCCATTTCCTCACGCTCATCCATGGGACTCCAGATACAGACCTTGTGGATGGCATCATGCCCTGGACGGTACCATGCCATGTTGTCCTCATAGCGGATTCCATTTTCCTCCCTTCGCCTCTGCCTTTCCCATGGCTCCAGCCCTTCCAGCTTCCTCTCAAAATCCTTCCTGAACCACAGGCTGGCAGCTTTGTTCATGAATATCCCCTGCTGGCTTTCCAGTGCAAAGGGTACTTCTTTCCGGACCAGGACGTGAATCATTTCCTTTATTTCCTCATATTGAAAAAACAGATTCTTCCGCACCCGGCCTTCCTCAAGTATAAGACATCCGCCCCCTGCAATGATTCCGTCCACGGTCAGCGCCTTTACATCGGGCTGGATGGAAGCCAGGTTCCGTCCGGTGCAGATGACAACCTGGATTCCCGACTCCCTGCACATCCCAATGGCCTGTACCGCACTTGCCGGAATCCCATGCCGTTCATCCCGCAGCGTCCCGTCTATGTCTAAAAAGACTGCCTTTATCATCCTTCCCTCCAATCAGTCCTGACTCCTTCCTTTGTTCTGAACCCATTCTATCACACAAAAAAAGCCCCATCAATAGGATGGGACCTCTTAAAACTTTTGTACACTTATAGTACATATTTTCCATAAATGAATATCTGTACACATCAATATGACCGTTATGGCAATTTCATGCAGAGGTAATCCTGATAGGCCAGGTACAGATACTCAATCAGGATGAAGTATGGGGTGGATATCTCATACTCAATGCCGTAACTGGCCGGGAGGGTAATGGAGTGGATATACAGGTTCTCATCACAGACAGATGCCAGTGTATTGTTCCCCATCCTTGTGATGGACAGCATGGGAACCTGTCTGAGCCTCAGCTCCTCTGCCAGGCCCACCGTTGCCCCGGATTCCCCGGACAGGGAGATGATTACCGCCATGTCCCTTGCCGTCACCACCCTGGAAAGGGCGCCCCGCATGTCGTGTCCGTTAATATGGAACATCTCCTTCACCGGAAGGAAGATGCGTTTCATTTCACTGGCAGCCCTGGTCTGCGCGGAACCGCTGCCATACAGGAATACACGTCTGGCCCTGTGCAGCTTTTCAAACAGGGAGGTCATATCCCTGCGCATCAGCTCATCCATCATCTTGTGATAACTGTCCGTCACAAGATCAAGCAGTTCCCCTTCCCGCCTGTCCCCGGTATCCTGCTCAAGCCTGAACCTGGCCTTTAATTCCCCGTATCCGGAGAGTCCGTTCTTCTTGGCAAAACGGACCAGCATGGACTCCGACACGTGGCACATTCCCGCAAACTCTGTTATGCTGAGCCTGATGCAGCTGTCCTTGTGCTCCAGCAGATACCTGCATATATATTGTTCATTTTCCGTAAACCTGTGATAATTCTCATTAAATCGTTCTTCCAGTCCCATGGCTTTCCCTCATATATTCCAGATAATTAACAGACAGGATGTCCAAGAGGATGTAAAATGCCGCCACCATCTCATATCCGGCGCCCTGCTTAACGCCCTCTCCCCCGCCTATCATCTTTGTCCCTGCATACAGGTTATACCGGCACATCCTGGCCATGGTGTTATTGGTCCAGCGGGTGATGGACAGGGTGCGTATATCCCTGCACTGGACAAACCGCAGCACATCGATGCCACTTTGTGATTCTCCTGACAGTGAAACCGCAATGAACAGGTCCTTCGCCTTAAAATTCCTGGAGGCATACTCCACCTCGCCGTAATCAAACAGGTCAATGCAGCATTTCCCGAACATCAGGAATATCCGCTTAAATTCCTCTCCAATCGCCTTCTGCTCATTGCCCGTGCCAAAGAGGTATATGGTGTCCGCCTCGTGGATTACCTGGCACACCGTATCATAATCATATGCCTTCAGGTCATCCACCATCCTGTGATAACCGGATAGGATTTCCTGCATATCCAGCCGGGATGCCGGGCCGCCGCCGGACTTCTCCTGTAAAAGCAGCCTGAACTCCGCAAACGTGGCAATTCCCAGCTTCTTAAACAGCCTTACCAGGGTGGTCCTGGATACATGGCAGTGGGCGGCCAGTTCCGGGCTGTTCATCTGTGTGGTCCTGTCCTTATCCCTCAGGATCAGGTTCAGCACTTCACGGTCATTGGCCGTCAGACGCTCATAATTCTCATTTATCCTTTTTTCCAGATCCATATCTGAGGGTTCCTCCTACATGGCCTTCTGAAGCAGCCGCCTGAACACAAACAGCACAACCGCGTAAAAGGCCGTCACTATCATAAGTGTCTTGGATACGGTCAGGCTGATGAACCCGCTGACCAGGATACCGATATAAAGGGTAAGCATCATGGTATATCCCGTATATGCCCAGCATCGCAGCCCCAGCATC
Organism: Enterocloster sp. OA13; assembly: GCF_022440595.1. NCBI lineage: Bacteria > Bacillati > Bacillota > Clostridia > Lachnospirales > Lachnospiraceae > Enterocloster > Enterocloster sp. OA13. The sequence goes on from NZ_JAKNTF010000001.1 coordinate 2,353,742, forward strand.
CGGTTCCTCTCATCCGTCTCATAAATCTTCTGCTTCTTCCCCAGCTCCGGATTCTTCAGGTACTTCACATTCCTGATGATGGAAATGACGCCCGCCGCCACAAGCCCGGCCCCTGTCCCTCCGTAAAACCCCGGGATATAATCCGTATATCCCGGCTCCAGGTACATTACCATCACCCGGTTCCTGGCCACAAAGGACAGCACCAGGGCCGCCGCCCCCAATACCAGGAACATGACACCAATCCACACCCGGTTCCTGCATCTCTTCTCAAAATCAATAGGACTCTCAATAAATAACCGGTTCAGCCACATAATCATTCCTCCTCATATAAAAATATTTCTTCTATGCTTCGTTCAAAAAACCTGGCAATCTTAAACGCCAGCTGCAGTGATGCATTATACTTGCCGTTCTCCAGGGAAATGATGGTCTGCCGGGTCACTCCCAGCGCGGCCGCCAGTTCCTCCTGGGTTACCTTGTTCTGTTTGCGCAGTTCCTGTATTTTAGTCTTCAATCCCACCACCCTTTCATCCTTAAAACCTGGAGGCAAAAAATGTAAAGTAACTTTTACTTTTTTAGTATAGTTTACTTTACATTAAATGTCAAGCTTATTTTACATACTTGTTTAAAAAAGGAACTGCCACAGTGTAGCAGCTACTTATAACCCCCTTATCATCACATTTTGCTTTCAATATATTAAACAAACCCGATTCATTTTCCTGTTCCCGAATGTATCCAATCTTATCTATCGGCCATTCCATATCTTTTGATCTAATAATTTTCTCCTTGAATTAAAATATCATTTAAAGTAATGATTTTACTGCCCTTACTTTCATAATAGCGCAGCATTTCGTCAATTTTTCTTTTGTCATAACTGGTAATGCAATCTGATAAGACATTAACCTTATAATTGGCTTTACGTAAGTTATAACAGGTTGATTTTACACAAGCGGCGGCGTCTGCTCCCGCTATATAAAAATCACATATATCATTTTTACTAATAAAAGCTGCAAATCCTTCACTGGTTAATGCATTTCCTTTGCATTTCGTAAAAACATTTTTTGACACTATTTTCAGGTCTGAAACCAATTCAGCTCCCGGTGTGCCGGGCTTAAATGTCCTTGTTCCGGCTGATAAGTTTTCATGCCTTATATAAATAACATGAATCTTATTATCGACCGCCCAATCAACCGCCTGATTGATATTGCCAATCACATCTTTGTAATTCTTTGTTATGTCGTTTTGAATATCTATTATTACTAAAGCTTTTTTCTGCATACTGTTTCCTCCAAATGGCAGATTGATTTGTTTTCTTTTTTATTATACAATGTAATCGTTGACAACAGTATGGCAACAATTAAAAAATCAAACGGCGGTGGGCAGATGAAAATAGACAGGCTTGTTAGCATTATCATGATACTCCTTGATAAAAGGCGTATCGGCGCACAGGAGTTAGCAGATATGTTTGAAGTTTCACCCCGCACGATTTACCGCGATATAGACGCCATCAACATGGCGGGTATTCCTGTCCGCGGGGCATCAGGAGCAGGCGGCGGCTTTGAAATCATGCCGGAATACAAGATTGATAAAAAGGTATTTTCGGCCGCCGACCTTTCCGTTCTCTTGATGGGTCTTTCCAGTCTTTCTAACATGATACGGGGCGATGAACTGGTATGCGCTCTTGCCAAAGTTAAAAGTTTCATCCCCGCCGACAGGGCAAAAGACATTGAACTAAAGGTAAATCAGATATGCATAGATTTAAGTCCGTGGACAGGCAACAGAAACATACAACCATATTTGGAAATCATCAAAGCAGCTTTGCAGGAAAGCAGGCTGCTGACCTTTGAATATATAGCCCACCATGGAAATAAAACCGAGCGGACAGCCGAGCCATATCAGCTTGTATTGAAAAGCAGTCATTGGTATTTGCAAGGATATTGCCATAAAAGGAATGCTTTCCGCTTATTCAGACTATCCCGTATGTCAAACCTGCAAATACAGGAGGAAACTTTTACACCCCGGGATTATCAAAAACCAACTTTAAACTTTGCGGAAATGTGGGAAACAATGCAGACAAGAATCAAAATCCGTATCCATAAATCTGTCATGGACAGGGTGCTCGACTACTGTACTTATGATGATTTTTCACCAGATGGGAATGAGCATTATATTGTCAGCTTTCCTTTCATTGAAAACGGATACCACTACGATATCCTTTTAGGTTTTGGAAATAAATGTGAATGTTTGGAACCGTTACATATCCGTACGGAAATGAAGCGCAGAATCCATGATATAGCTGCCATGTATGAAAGTTGATACACGGAGAAACGGCATAGCCGAAGCTACGCCGTTTCCCGAAAATATTCCGATGCTGTTTTATCAGTGCCGCCTTTGTGACGGCGCCTTTTTACACATACTAGCCCACAAATTTGGAAGCATATCCCTGGATGAAGATACCCAGTACAATCAGAGGCAGGATATAACTCACATAAATCCTTGCCCAGGCAGGAAAATGGATTCCCTCCCCTTCATTGGCCTCCGCCATGAACTTCTTAAATCCCCAACCATACCGGCTGGTGCAGAATAAAAGATACAGCATGCTTCCGATGGGAAGCAGGTTATTGCTGAGGATGAAATCCTCCAGGTCCAGGACCGTGCTTCCTTCGCCCAGCGGAGCAAAACCGCTCCACAGGTTGAATCCCAGCACACACGGGATGGACAGGATGATGATTACCACGATGTTCCATACAACCGCCTTTCTGATGGAACAGCCGGTCAGGTCCGTTGCAAAGGATATGATATTCTGGAACACCGCGATGATGGTTGAAAATGCCGCAAAGGACATGAACAGGAAAAACATGGTCCCCCATATCCTCCCGCCTGCCATATGGTTGAATACATTGGGCAGGGTGATGAAAATCAAGGCAGGCCCTGATTTGGACTCAATGTTATAGGCAAAGCAGGCAGGGAAGATAATGAGTCCCGCCATAAATGCAACCATGGTGTCTAAAAGCGCAACACTGACCGCCTCCCCTGTCAGGGACCGCTCCTTGCCGATATAGCTTCCAAAGATAGCCAGGGCGCCGATTCCAATACTCAGCGTAAAAAAGGACTGTCCCAGGGCCGCGAACACGGCTTCCCCCACCCCGGCTTCCTTCATCTTGCCGAAATCAGGCTTTAGGTAGAACTCCAGCCCCGGACCTCCGCCCGGAAGGATCATGGAATGGACAGCCAGCACAATCATCAGCCCCAAAAGGCACACCATCATGACCTTGGTAATGCGCTCCACCCCCTGCTGAAGGCCCATGGCACACACGCCGAAACACAGCAATACCACGACCACCATAAAGCTTCCCATCAATGCGGGGTTTCCCAGCATGGTGTTAAATTCCCCTGCCACGGCCTCTGCCTCAAGGCCGGCAAAGTCACCCATGAGCATTTTGAAAAAATAGAGGACCATCCAACCGCCAACCGTGGTGTAAAACATCATCAGGATATAGTTGCCTGCCATGGCAGGATACTTTGTCAGATGCCATTTACTCCCTTTTGGTTCCAGCACATCAAAGGACAGGGCCGCGCTTTTCCTGCTGGCCCGTCCAACCGCAAACTCCATTACTACAATCGGCAGTCCCAATATCAGAAGGAATGCAAGGTAGACCAGCACGAATGCCGCGCCTCCGTATTCACCTACGATATATGGGAAACGCCATACATTGCCAAGGCCAATGGCACATCCTGCGGATATAAGGATGAAGCCAAGCCTGGACGAAAATTTTTCACGTTCCATGATTATATATCCCCCATCTCGTAATAAAAGCGCCTTCTACCAGAGCAGCTTCTAAACATGCTCTCAGGGCGCTTTCATATATTACCATATTATCACATAAATAGCAACCATATGAAACCACCCAAACCACTTTACTAGAGCCTGTTTGATTAGGGTTTATCAAGTAAAGTGTGTAAATTTTTAAATTTTCTGCCAGAGGTCTTATGACCTCCGATGTATAGATGTATATTATGGCTTTTGATTCCTTTGGCAGAGAATGGCTTTGTGGTGCTGCTCGGTCTGCTCCATCTGGCATTTGGTACCTTCTGGGCGATGGCTGTCTTTGCAAACTCAATGGTTAATACTCCATCGATTACCTCAACTGCCCTTTCACCCCCTGCTCTCATTCTCTGTCATTGCCGTGTCCTCCTTGATTTATTGTATCAACCTTATGTACTTATTATATACCCGATTTGAGTTGATACAATTAGTAAGAGGTGCTATAGTAGAAACAGAGTTAAAACTATATGCTAAAATACAAAATTGACATTCTTGCTGCATTAAAAGAAAATGAATATACTACTTATCACATACGACATGAGAAACTTATTGGCGAAGCACAAATGCAAAAAATCCGTAACGGTGAAATTGCAAGCAAGGAAACGCTTAATAAACCATGTGAATCGCTCAACTGTCAACCAGGAGATTTGTTGGAGTATATAGAGGAAGACCATTCAGCAAAAACATAATGAAATAAGCCCCGAGACTCAATTCGGGACAGCAGAATGACAATATAATATACTTACCAAGGGAACCGATGGGGCGATATGTCCAGCCACCTACTTATACAAAAGAAAGGGGCTGGTGCTCATGTATGTTACATATGGCGATTTATTCACCTTTGTAATTATGCTATGCGCAGTTATAACTCTTGTTTATCTGCATAAAAAATAGCGCCCCCACCTGGACAGTGTAGCGCTATTTAAGTAATTATACACCGAGGTGGCTAGGCTATATCTAGTCATCGGTTCTCTTGTTAAGTATATTATATCGGTTCGCCAAACTATTGTCAACACATTTTTGACTGGCTACCTAACCGTAACGGCTATGATACGACAGTTGGCTTTCCAGGCTCTATCTGTTATCCTAAAAGCTGCTACCCGACGCACAAAACCGCAACCTTTTGAGGGCTGCGGTTCTTGTTTTTTAGTGGGCAGGTATAAGGTAAGTATATCCATATAGAAGGATCTCGGGATTTTGTCATGACTGCCAGCATTTTCTCCAGTTCATTAATCTTTATATCCCCAAAAATCTTGGCATATAGCAATTTTTGCCTGTCCTTTCGGAGCTGACCTGACATAATCCGAAGCATGGTCTGAACCATTATCTTTTTCCAGCCCGTGCAAACATAATAGCCTGCTGACAGATATGTCTGACGTGTATCTCTAAAAGTGTCACAAAACCTCTCCCATGAAAAATATATCCAACATCAGAGCCTGTTTACAAACTGGCATTTTACAAAAAGAGAACATCCACTACGATTGATTTTAAAATCTAAATCGAACTCCTATCTCTGTCCCTTATCATACGGCACGCCGGATGCCCGCGGCGCCTGGGAATTCCTGGAGGTGAATACAAGTACAATCAGGGTGGCCAGATAGGGAATCATCTTATACACATAACTTGGTATACCCGTGGCTGCAAGGAAGGGGATACCGGAATAAGCCGCCGCCACCGCCTTCATAAGGCCGAAGAACAGGGATGCCCACATGATCCTCACCGGCTTCCATTGCCCGAATATAAGCACGGCCAATGCCAGGAAACCATATCCGGCCACGTCCGCATTAAAGTTGGTGGAGGTCGGGACCACGAACACCAGACCGCCCAGGCCGCCCAGCACACCGGATATCAGGACTCCCGCATACTGCATCCTGTACACATTGATTCCCGCCGCGTCCGCTGCCTGGGGATGTTCACCGCAGGAACGCAGGCGCAGGCCGAACCTGGTGCGGTACAGCACAAGGGTCGAAACAATCAGGATCAGGATGCCCAGATAGGTGGTGATATACGTATTCTGGAACAGCAACGGTCCTAAGAAGGGAATCCTTCCAAGCACCGGAACCGACTCAATGCGGAATGTATTATTGAACTGTATCTGCTGGACTCCCTGGATGACCCTTGCCACAAAGATGGCGAATGCAGGCGCAAACATGTTAAGCGCCGTTCCGCTGATGGTCTGGTTGGCCTTCATATTGATGGAGGCATATGCGTGGAAAAACGCAAAAGCCGCGCCTGTGGCCGTTGAAATCAGGATGGCCAGGAACAGCTGGAGCTGCCCGCCCATCTTTCCTCCGGTCATGTTCAGGAACAGGATTCCCGTAAATGCCCCCATGGTCATGATACCTTCCAGGGCAATGTTCACAACGCCGCTGCGCTCGGAAAACATGCCGCCCAGCGCCACAATCATCAGGGGAATCGTAAACAGCATGGTCTGCTGGAAAATAAAGTATACAACACTCATGACTGCCCGCCTCCTTTCTCCCTGTTCTTGTTGACACGGGTCAGGATGGTCTTCACAATCAGTGCAAATGCGCTGAAATAAATGATGACTGCAACGATGATATCAATGATTTCCGTGGAAAATTCAAAAAGCTGCAGATAGAATCCGCCCGCCGTCAGGTAGGCGATAAAAATACCCGAGAACAGTACGCCGATGGGATGGCTCAGTCCCAGAAGGGCCACGGAGATTCCCGTAAAGCCTTCGGACGCCAGCACATCCTTTATCTCAATGTGCTTCCCTGTCCCGGCCAGGTACAAAAGCCCGCCCGCCATACCGGCTATGGCGCCTGCAATCACCATGCTCATGATGATGCTTTTCTTCTCATTAATGCCCGCATACTTACTGGCATCCCGGTTAAAACCAACCGCCTTCAGTTCATATCCGAAGGTGGTCCTGTTCAGGATGACCCAGATAAGGATCACGGTTGCAATGGCAATCAGGATTCCCCCGTTCACACTGGATTCCGGGAACAGGCGGTCCATGCCCATCTTGGGAATCTGGGCCGTGGAAGCCACGTTCCTGGATTCATTCCTCAAGTTATTAAACAGGGGTTTATAGCTCTTCACAATCCAGTTAACCATATACATGCCGATGTAATTCATCATGATGGAGGCAATTACCTCATTTACATTAAAATATGCCTTCAAAAGCCCCGGAACCATACCCCACAGCGCGCCGCCAAGGACCGCCGCCAGAAGGGCCGCTGCCCAGTGGACAGGCCCCAGCCCCTTCCACATGATGCCCACATAGACCGCCGCAAATGCGCCCACAATGAACTGCCCCGGCGTACCGATATTGAACAGCCCTGTCTTAAACGCAAATCCCACGGAAAGACCGGTAAGGATAATGGGCGTTGCATAATAGAACACCTGCCCCACGCCCTTTAAGCCGTGGGTCAATGCGCCTGTAAGTATGGTAATGAATCCCGGCACTGCCTGGGAAGGATTACTGAAAAGCAGTATGGCAAATCCCACCAGCAGTCCGATGATGATTGCAAATACGGAGGATAATACCCCAACATAATCGCGCTTTTTCCGTGTCTTAGGCCTGCTCATCATGCATCACCTGCCTTTCCTGGAGTATCGCTGCCTTCTGCATCTTCTCCCTGTACATCCTGGCTCTCCGCGCCATTTCCCTGTACATCCCGGCCTTCCGCGCCATTTCCCTGTACATCCCGGCCTTCTGCGCCATTTCCCTGTACATCCTGGCCTTCTTCATCACGCCCGGCCGTCATATCCTGCCGCTTGGAACCAGCCATGTAAAGCCCCAGTTCCTGGACCGTGACCTCGCCCGGGTCAAGGTCCGCCACAATCCCGCCTTCAAACATCACAAGGATACGGTCGCTTAAGTTCATGACCTCATCCAGTTCCAGGGATATGAGAAGGATGGCAGCGCCCTCATCCCGCTGCTTCACAAGCATCTGGTGGATATATTCGATGGCGCCCACATCCAGGCCCCTGGTCGGCTGCACTGCCAGAAGGATATCGTGGTCCCTGGAAATCTCCCTTGCCACGATTGCCTTCTGCTGGTTGCCGCCGGACATGCTCCGCGTGACCGTTTCCGCGCCTTCACCGCTCCGGATATCAAAGTCGGCAATCAGCCGGTCCGCATATCTGTATATCTCATCATCCTGCAGGAAACCCGCCTTCTGGAACCCAGGTTCAAAATACTGCTGCAGGACCAGGTTATATGCCAGATTATAATCCAGCACCAGGCCGTGTTTGTGCCTGTCCTCAGGGATATGGCTCAGACCGGACGTGTTCCTGTGCCGTATGCTCTTCTTCGTCACATCCTCGCCGTTTAACAGGATCCGGCCCCGGGCAGCTTCCCCAAGCCCGGTGATGGCATGGACCAGCTCGGTCTGCCCATTGCCGTCGATTCCCGCAATACAGACAATCTCACCGCTGCGCACCTCAAAGCTTACATCGTTGACCAGGAGCTTGGTATGTCCCTCTATGTGGGACTGCACCGATACATGCTCCACTTCCAGTATAGACCTGCCGGGGGACGCCGGGGTCTTCTCAACCGTAAGGCTTACCTTGCGGCCCACCATCATCTCCGACATTTCCTCCTTGGAAATGGAGGCCACATCAACGGTACCTATGTATTTACCGCGGCGCAGCACGGAACACCGGTCTGCCACCGCCTTGATTTCATCCAGCTTATGGGTGATGAACAGGATGGACTTGCCTTCGGCCACTAAGCTTTGCATGATCTCCATGAGCTCGTCAATCTCCTGTGGCGTAAGCACGGCAGTGGGTTCGTCAAAAATCATGATTTCATTGTCCCGGTAAAGCATTTTCAGGATTTCCACCCTCTGCTGCATCCCCACCGTGATATCCTGGATCAGGGCGTCCGGGTCAATGTACAGGCCGTACCGCTCACTGAGTCCCACTACCTTTTTCCTTGCATCATCCATTTTCAAAAATCCATGCCTGACCGTCTCCATGCCCAGGACGATATTCTGCAGGACCGTAAAATTATGCACCAGCTTAAAATGCTGGTGTACCATGCCGATGCCCAGGGCATTGGCATCCAGGGGGCCTTTGATTTTCACTTCCTGTCCCCTGACCTTAATCACACCCTTTTCTGGCTGGTAAAGCCCGAACAGCACGCTCATCAGCGTGGACTTACCCGCTCCGTTCTCACCCAGCAGGGCGTGGATTTCCCCCTTCTTAAGCTGAAGGGTGATATTGTCATTCGCTATAATACCGGGAAATTCCTTTGTGATGCCCAGCATCTCAATAATATAATCGTCCATGCGGTTCCCCCTCGCAACAAACCAGCCTGTGCGGCCTTGCCTTCACCGCCCGGCGGGATGAAGGCCTGAAAATACCACAGGGCGCCGTTGTTATCCGGCACCCTGTGTGTCAATGAAGCTTCAGCCGCCTCTCCTACTCTACATATGTGACTTTGGTGTTGGTCAATCCCGTCAGATCCTTTGTCGGGTCATTGTTGTCCTCTGAGAACTGTACCAGCGTTATATCGCCGTCAGCCAGCTTCTTATATATGGCATCATACTGCTCCTGTGAGAACTTCTCAAACTTGGAGGTCTCCATGGGAAGTCCGACGCCGTTATTCCCAACCGTGAACACGGAGGTCTTGCCGCCCGGGAACCTGCCATCGTAGAAATCCTTTACCCCGTCATATACGGAGTTGGAAAGCAGCTTCATGGCAGAGGTGATGACCGTGTCGGATTCACTGCTCTGGTCAACGTCCACGCCAATGGTTTTGGCATTCTTCTCCTGGGCCGCCGCCATCACGGAATTGCCCACGGCGCCTCCGCAGCCGAATATGACCTCGGTGCCGTTCTGATACCAGGAAGCAGCCATGGACTGAGCCTCCGGGGTAGCTGCAAATCCGCCGGTATAATTGTACATGACCTCAACGCCTGTGATGCCGTCTTCCTCGGCAGCAAACTCAGCGCCCTGGACAAATCCGTAGCCGAAACGGATGACGGCCGGAACCGCCATGCCGCCCATGAAGCCCAGCTTTGTATAGCCGTCCTTCACAGCCGCATATCCGGCCAGGAAGCCTGCCTGGTCCTCCTGGAACAGGATGGGCATGACATTATCGCCTGTCTTGTAATTATATTCCGCATCATGAGGCTCCCCGTCCAGCAGGATGAAGTGGACGTCCGGATACTTATCCTGGGCAATGTAAATCGGCTCCTCAAACAGGAAACCGGGGCATACCACCAGCTTCGCGCCGCCCTCTATGGCCAGTCCGATGGTTTCCAGGTAGGCGTCCGTGGTGCCTTCCTGGGGCTGGTAATACTTATATGTGATACTGTTCTCTTCCGCATACTTCTTAAGGCCTTCCCAGGCTCCCTGGTTAAAGGACTTATCGTCAATGGTGCCAAGGTCGGTGACCAGGGCCAGCTCATAGCCGCCTGACTGGGATGCAGCTGCCTCCGTGGCCGCCTCACCCTCCGTCTTGCCCTCGTCCTTGCTCTCAGCAGCCGGTGCTTCTGTCCCGGCAGGCGCCTGTGTCGGCTCTGTCTTCGGTGAACCGCCGCATGCTGCCAGGGAACCGGCCATCACTGCCGCCAGCGCCATTGCCAATATTCTTTTTTTCATAAGCTTGATTCCTCCTCTTCGATTCCAGATGAATAGTGTCCAAGTACATTTCTAATTTACCATAAATTACAAATTATTGCAATATTTTAAGGAATTATTTGTAAATTATGCCGAACATGTTGAAAAATGCACATACACATCCCAATGTCCATTACAAATCAAACAGGGACAGCTGGTTGGAACGGGGCAGGTCCTTCAGCAGCCCCATATCCGCCATCAGGGTGCACAGGGTGCCGTTTACCTTGGCCCTGCTGCTGAAATCCTCAATGGACAGGAAGATGCCGTCCTTTACCGCATCCACCACTGCGTCCGCAGCTTTCTCGCCCAGTCCGTCAATACTGCTGAGGGAAGGCATCAGCTTGCCGTCTATGATCTGGAAATGCCTTGCCTTGGCCCTGTAGATATCCAGGGGCATGAAGTCATACCCCCTTGCATACATTTCCTGGACAATACGCATGTCCCTGAGGGTGTCCTGCTCCTTTTTAGAAAGGGTATCCGCCCGCTTCTTATAGTCAGCCAGATAATATTCCAGCTTATCCCTGCCCTGGCACATGATTTCATAGGAAAATGCGCTGGCGCGGATACTGAAGAACGCGGCATAATAGGCCAGTGGATAAAATATCTTACAGTAAGCAATACGCCACGCCATCATTACGTAGGCAGCCGCATGGGCCTTGGGAAACATGTATTTGATTTTCTTACAGGACCAGATATACCAGTCCGGCACGCCGTGGGCCGTCATCTCCTCCTCCCACTCAGGCTTCAGCCCCTTGCCCTTACGCACGCTCTCCATGATGGTGAAGGACAGGCCCTCTTCCAGGCCTTGGGCAATCAGGTAAACCATGATGTCATCACGCGTACAGATGGCTGTCTGGATGGTGGCCTTTCCTTCTTGGATCAGGGTCTGGGCATTGCCCAGCCATACGTCCGTACCATGGGCAAGCCCGGCAATACGCACCAGGTCCGAAAAATACTTGGGCTTGGTGTCCAGAAGCATCTGCATGGCAAAATCCGTGCCGAACTCAGGCACCCCAAGGGCGCCCAGTGGACACCCGCCGATGTCATCGGGCAGTATCCCAAGGGCCGAGGTGTCCTGGAACAGGCTCATGACCTCCCGGCTGTCCAAAGGAATATCCTTAACCGGGTCAATGCCGATCAGGTCCTGAAGCATACGTATCATGGTAGGATCATCGTGTCCCAGGATATCCAGCTTCAGCAGGTTATGGTCAATGGAGTGATAGTCAAAGTGTGTGGTCACCGTGGAGGTGGTCATATCATTGGCCGGGTGCTGGACCGGGGTAAAGGAATAAATCTCCTCCCCCAGGGGAAGCACGATAATGCCCCCGGGGTGCTGTCCCGTGGTACGGCGCACGCCCACGCAGCCCTGCACGATCCGGTTAATCTCACAGTTGCGCTTGCGTGTGCCCCGCTCCTCGTAGTACTTCTTCACGTAACCGAAGGCCGTCTTATCCGCCAGGGTGCCGATGGTGCCAGCGCGGAAGGTCTGCCCCTTTCCAAAGATGACCTCGGTGTAATCATGGGCCTTACTCTGGTACTCACCGGAGAAGTTAAGGTCGATATCCGGCTCCTTATCCCCCTTAAACCCAAGGAATGTCTCAAAGGGGATGTCAAATCCGTCCTTCTCAAGAGGGGTCCCGCACACGGGACAGGACTTATCCGGCATATCGCAGCCCGCCATACCGGAGAACTTCCTTACCTCCTCGGAATCAAAATCATAATAACGGCAGTTGGGACAGTGGTAATGGGGGCTTAAGGGATTCACCTCCGTGATACCGGACATGGTCGCCACGAAGGAGGAACCGACCGAACCTCGTGAACCGACCAGGTAACCGTCCTCATTGGACTTCCACACCAGCTTCTGGGCGATGATGTACATAACCGCGAACCCGTTGGTGATGATGGAGTGAAGCTCCCGTTCCAGACGGTCCACAACAATCTTTGGCAGGTTCTCGCCGTACATCTCATGGGCCCTGTCATAGCAGATCTTGGTCAGGGTCTTATCTGAATCCTCAATCACGGGCGGGCACTTGTCCGGGCGCACAGGCGCGATTTTCTCACACATGTCCGCAACCTTCCTGGTATTGGTCACAACCACCTCATGTGCCTTATCCGGTCCCAGATAGGAAAATTCCTTTATCATCTCCTCCGTGGTCCGCAGATACAGGGGCGCCTGGTCATCGGAATCCTTAAAGCCCTGTCCCGCCATGATGATCCTGCGGTACACCTCGTCCTGGGGATCCAGGAAATGCACGTCGCAGGTAGCGCATACCAGCTTATTGAACTGCATGCCAAGTTCCACGATTTTCTTATTGATTTCAATCAGGTCGGCTTCCGATTTCACCGTGCTCTTCTCATCCCGGAGCATGAAGGAGTTGTTGCCAAGAGGCTGTATCTCCAGATAATCATAGAAATTCACAAGCCTTGCAATCTCCGCGTCCGGCGCGCCGCGCAGCAGCGCCTGGTACAGTTCCCCGGCCTCGCAGGCAGAACCGATGATCAGGCCTTCCCGGTACTTATCCAGGATACTCTTTGGTATCCTGGGCCTTCTGGCATAATACTCCAGGTGGGACCAGCTCACCAGGCGGTACAGGTTGACACGGCCGATATCATTCTTGGCAAGGATGATCACGTGGTATGTAGGCAGCTTGCGGATGGTATTCGTATCCATGGTGCTCATTCCGTTGAGGGCTTCCAAATCAGTCACTCCCCGGTCCCGGAGCATCCTGACAAACGCTGCAAATATCTCAGCCGTTGCACCTGCATCGTCCACCGCCCGGTGATGGTTGGCCAGGGAGATATTCAGCGCCTTTGCCACTGTATCCAGCTTAAAGCGGTTCAGGTTGGGAAGGAGCAGCCTTGCAATGGTCACGGTATCCAATACCGTAGGATTAAAATGCAGTCCCTGTTCCTCTGCAAAATGGCTGATGAACCCCACGTCAAAGCTGGCGTTATGGGCCACCAGGACGGCATCCCCCACAAAATCCAGGAACTGCGGCAGGATCACATCGATTTTGGGGTACGGAAGCACCATGGAATCGTTGATGCCCGTCAGCTTCTCTATGTCAAAGGGGATGGGCACATCCGGATTGACGAAGGAGGAAAAACGGTCTGTTATCTTTCCGTCCACCACCTTCACGGCGCCTATCTCGATAATCCTGTTCTTCTTGGGGCTGAAACCCGTGGTTTCTATATCAAACACCACAAAGGTATCCTCAAAGCCCTGCCCCCCCGGATTCTCCACCAGCTGCTTCGTATCATCCACCAGGTAGCCTTCCACCCCGTATATGATTTTAAACGTGTCCCCCTTATCCAGGGCATGGTTGGCATCCGGGAAGGCCTGGACACATCCGTGGTCCGTCACCGCAATGGCCGGCATGCCCCACTGTTTGGCCCTCTTGATGATGCTCTTGACCTCGGACACGCCATCCATATCGCTCATCTTGGTATGGCAGTGAAGCTCAATCCTCTTATCCAGGCTGTTGTCCATGCGCTTGCTGGTAAAATCATCTGTTTTCTTGATTCCCACAATGGATCCCAGGGTCAGTTCGCCGTCAAACTTGTCAATGGTGGTCACACCCTTGACCTTGATGAAGATGCCGGGACTGATAACCGCCTTGACCTCGTCAAAAAGCTCGGGACGGATGAACATCTTCACGGTTATGGTATCCGTAAAGTCGCTGACATCAAAGGTCAGGATGAACTTGCCGCTGCGCAGCTCCCTGTTCTCACAGGTAAGCACCTTGCCCCTTAAGGTAACCTCCCCAATCTCCCCGTCAATCTTCTCAATCTCCATGGGTTCGTCCTCAAAGTCACGGCCATAGAGCACATCCGGGTTATTGGAACGTTTGACCGAATACTTCTTATCCTCGCCAAACCCATTATCCCTGTCCTTGCCCCAGCCCTTCCGGCCCTTGTTAAGCTGCGGCTTGTCCTTTTGCCCGCCTGCCTGTTTCAGGCCGGACGCCTGGGCAGCGCCCTTTGATGAGGTCCCGTCAAAGCCTGCTGCATTTCCCTGTCCTGTATCTCCATCGCTTCCCACGTCGCCTGCCGAGGCCTGGGCCATGAGCATGTCCCAGGGCGCGCTTTCAGGCACGCCTGCGCCTGGATCCATGAAGCCATTGCCTGCATTTCCCTGTCCTCCGGTTCCCTGGACCAGCTCCTGTCCCTCCAGGCCTTCCGTTGAAAAGGAACCGCCCATGGCAGCCAGTTCCTCCTTGTGGTTCTGCCAGTAGATGGCCTGGGCTTCCCGCTCCATCTTCAGTTCAATCTGCCTTCTGCGGTCATTGCCCTGGGGCGGCACAAAGGTAAATCCCACCTCAACCGGAAGGCCGCAGCGCTCCGTAAACACCTTCTCGATGACGCGCTTTAGCTCCCCTGTCCTGTCCCGGTTCACCATGGTGTCCTCCACGGACAGGACCATCAGGTCTTCCTTGTCAAAGTTAATCTGTGCCTTCCGGAACATGGTGTACTCAATGATGCTGTAGTTCTTAAGTTCCAGCAGTAGGCTCTCCTTATACATGTCCAGCAGCTTTTTAGGGGTATACTGGTCGGACAGCCTGTATTTTTCCTGAATCTTGATGGCCACCTGTTTGTCCGGGAACAGCTGGTCCTTAATCCCCTTTTCCAAATCATATATATTCTGTTTATGTATGAGCCTGGGGCTTTTCAGATAAATGCGGATAGAGCTTCTATCCCTGGTGGTGGTCACCTTTTCCACCTGCACCAGACCTAAAAGCTCTTTTAAGGGTTCCGCAATCTTTAAAGTTGGAAATACTTCCAGAAAACACTTTGCCATATATCCCTGCTTCTTTCTATAACTTAAACCTGTTTTTGCATGGCTTCCAGTTCCGCGCGCAGCACGGCCAGCAGATGTTCCTCCGGCACCTTGCGTATGATTTCGCCTTTTTTTATCAGAAGGCCCTCTCCCACGCCGCCTGCAATCCCGATATCCGCTTCCTTTGCCTCACCCGGGCCATTGACCACACAGCCCATGACAGCCACCTTCACATCCAGGTCATCAAACTCCGATACCATGGTTTCCACCTGGTTTGCAAGCCCGATCAAATCAATGCGGGTCCTTCCGCAGGTCGGACAGGATACCACCTCAATACCGCCTTTCCTCAGACCCAGCGTGCGCAGGATTAGCTTTGCCGTCTTAACCTCCTCCACCGGGTCGCCGGTCAGGGATACCCTGATGGTGTCCCCAATGCCCTGGTGCAGGATGATTCCCAGTCCCACCGAGGACTTGATATTGCCCGAATAAAGGGTTCCGGCCTCCGTGATACCCACGTGAAGGGGATATCCGGTCCTGGCTGCAATCAGTTCATGGGCTTTGACACACATCATCACATCCGAGGACTTGATGCTGATGACCAGGTTGTCATACCCCATGTCCTCTATTAATTTCACCTTGTCAAGGGCGCTTTCCACAATACCATCCGCTGTCACGCCTCCGTACTTTTCCAGCAGCGGTTTCTCCAGTGAACCGCTGTTCACCCCCACGCGGATGGGGATATCCCGCGCCTTAGCCGCATCCACCACTGCCTTCACCTTATGATGGTCACCGATATTGCCCGGGTTGATGCGGATCTTGTCAGCCCCATGCTCCATGGCCCCGATGGCCAGGCGGTAATCAAAATGGATATCCGCCACCAGCGGTATGTGTATCTCCTTTTTTATGCCGGAAAGGGCAATGGCGGCTTCCATGGTGGGCACCGCCACCCGGATGATGTCGCAGCCCGCCTGTTCCAGACGGTGGATCTGCTCCACCGTCGCCCTTACATCTTCTGTTTTTGTATTGCACATGGACTGGATCAGGATGGGATTCCCGCCGCCAATGACACGGCTTCCAATCCGTATTGTCTTTGTATGGTTCCTGTACATGTTTCTCCCTTCCTTTTGCATCTTGCTGCCGGTCAGAACAGCTTCCTCACATCGTTAAACAGGATAAGCACCATAAGGGCCAGCAACAGCATCATTCCGGCCATATGGACCATGCCTTCCTTTTCCTTGTCAATGGGTTTACCTCTCAGGGCTTCTATGATAAGGAACACAAGGCGCCCGCCGTCCAGCGCAGGTATGGGGAGAAGGTTCATCACCCCCAGGTTGGCGCTGAGCAGTACGGTCAGCTGCACCACCATGAGGATAATGGCCATGGCACCTGCAGGCGCCACCGCATCCACCGTCTTGTCAATCTCCACCACGATTCCCACAGGACCGCTGATATCATTGAGGCTTACCATGCCCCGGACCATCATGGACAGGGTGTCAAATACATATTGTATCTGGAACCGCACCTGATACAGTCCCTGTACCAGCAGTTCGCCCGGATTCTGCACAGCCCTCGGCATTGCATCAAATCCCACGCCTATGACGTAGCTGCCGCTGTCCTTAACGTAGATTGGCGTAACCCTGGCGCTGTGGGATTCCTCCTTGCCTGACGGGTCCGTCCTGTGCCAGGTCAGGTCAAGGTCCTTCTGAGGATGGGTAAACAGATACGCCTTGAACTCATCAAAGGAATGGACCTTCCTGCCATTGACGGATGTTATCACATCCCCTGCCTGGAGTCCCGCCAGCTGGGCCGGATACCCCTCGGTCACGCTGAGGAGCTTCGTGGTATTGTAACCCAGCGCGCCTACCAGGACCAGGGACAGGAGAAATGCGAGAATGAAATTAAAAACAGGCCCTGCTGCCACCACGGATATCCTGGTCCACACGGACTTGTTGTTAAATGCATGTTCATCCGAATCATTTTCATCCTCTCCCAGCATCATACAGGAGCCGCCGAAGGGCAGCGCCTTAAACGAATATCTGGTGCCGCCTTTTTCACAGCTCCATATCCTGGGGCCCATCCCCAGTGAAAATTCAATCACACCAATTCCGTTCAGCTTTGCAAATAAAAAATGGCCAAATTCGTGAATCATTATAATGATTCCCAGCATCAGCACCGCTATAATCAGACTCATCCGGCAATAACCTTTCTGTCTTAATCACTGTTTTTACATTCTATGCGTTCCATCTGTCCTTTATAAACCCATATGTCTCCTGTTCCGCTTTAAGGATTCCCTCCACATCCGGATCAGCCTGCACCTTATGGACGGCCATGGCTTCCCCGATTATGTCCACGATGTCCAGATATCCAATCCTGCCATCTAAAAACAGGGAGACCGCCATCTCATTGGCGGCATTGAATACCGTGGGCATGGAGCCGCCCTTCCGTCCGGCCTCATAGGCCAGTTTAAGCCCGCGGAAATTCTCCATGTCCGGGACTGAGAATTCAATCTGCCTGAGTTTTGTAAAATCCAGCCTGCCGCCAGGAAGATGGCGCCGCTGGGGATAATAGAGGGCGTACTGGATGGGAAGCTTCATATCCGGGGTCCCGAGCTGGGCAATTACTGCCCCGTCCTCAAACTCCACCATGGAATGGATGACGCTGGTGGGCTGTACCACCACCTGCACCTGGTCAAGGTCCACATCAAAGAGCCAGCGGGCCTCCATGACCTCCAGCCCCTTATTCACCATGCTTGAGGAATCAATGGTAATCTTATGGCCCATGGACCAGTTGGGGTGCTTTAAGGCATCCTCCACCTTAACTCCAGCCATCTGCTCCCTGGTCCATCCCCGGAACGGGCCGCCGGAAGCAGTCAGAAGAATCTTATGGACAGGATTGCCCGCCGCCCCCTGAAGGCATTGGAAAATGGCGGAATGCTCAGAATCCACAGGGAGTATCCTGACACCGGCCTTCTCTGCCAGGGGCATGATGATATGGCCCGCTGTCACCAGTGTTTCCTTGTTGGCCAGGGCAATGTCCTTGCCGGCTTCCATGGCCGCGATGGTCGGACGGATTCCAATCATGCCCACCACGGCAGTGACCACCATCTCAGCAGAGTCCTCCACCGCTGCCTCAATCAGGCCTTCCATCCCGCTTACCACCTTCACATCCAGGTCCGCCACCAGGGTCCTTAGAAGGGATGCCTTTTCCTCTTCCCACAGACAGGCCAGCCTTGGCCTGAACTCCCGTATCTGCTGTTCCATCAGACGTACATTACTGCCCGCTGCCAGGGCAGTGACGCGCAGGTCCTGATTGTATCTCACAATATCCAATGTCTGGGTGCCGATGGAACCAGTGGAACCCAGGATTGCAATGTTCTTCATCATAACTTATATTCTCCCTATCCTGAAGAAATACTCTTCTTATTCATTTATTTTAAGAATGTAAGGGCAAAATAAATGGCAGGCGCAGTGAATATCATGCTGTCAAACCGGTCCAGGATACCTCCGTGCCCCGGAATCAGCCGTCCGTAATCCTTGATTCCATGGTTCCTCTTAATGGCGGACGCAGCCAGGTCCCCAATCTGGGATATGACGGCCGCAATGGCGCATGCAACGGCACAGACAAGCTGGGGGTTATCCACCCCGGACATGTTCCTGCCGAAAAAAGCCGCATAGATGAACCCAAGAAGCGCGGCGCCCGCTGCTCCCCCCACGGCCCCCTCAATGGATTTCTTCGGACTCAGGACAGGGGCCAGCTTATGGCGGCCCAGCAGCATGCCGCTGCAGTAGGCGCATGTGTCACATCCCCATGAGCTTAAGAAAATCAGCCAGACCAGATAGGCCCCGTCATTCATGACCCTTGTCTGGTAGAGGAAGGACAGCATCACAGGCACATAACACACGCCGAAAAAGGCGGCCGTCACTTCTTCTGTCTTATACTTTGGAAATGTAAACACGTAAAGCGCCATCATCACCATCAGTGATGCAATGATCATTAATGTGATGTACTTCTGTCCCTCAAACCACAGGATCCCGTAATAGGAACACGCCGTGGCGTACCCCACGGCCGCCAGGGATTTCCGCTCAATGCCAAGCACCCGGTATAGTTCAAACAGGCCTATGGCGGAAATCAATGCTGTGACGCCGAACAGAAGGGCGCCGCCCTGTCCGACAACCACAACGGACAGAAGCACCAGTATGATTCCGCTTATCAATCGGGTCGTAAACATGGCCCTCTCCTTTCCCACATCCCAACACATCTTTGCTCAGGACCTTCCGCTAATACATACGGAAAATCAGCGCCTGCGCAAACATGGACTGGTTATTTTACCGTACCGAACCGCCGGTCTCTTTTATTATACTGCACGATGGCTTTTTCTAATTCCTCCTGATTGAAATCAGGCCACAGGCAGTCGGTGACAACAATCTCCGTATAGGCCAGCTGCCACAGCAGGTAATTGGAAAGCCTGAGTTCCCCGCTGGTCCGGATTAAAAGATCCGGGTCCGGCATACCGGCCGTGTCCAGATAAGATGAAAAGAGGGACTCGTCAATCTGGTCCGTATCCACCTTCCCATCCGCACAGTCCTTTGCCAGCCTGGCCGCCGCCCTGCGTATCTCGTCGCGCCCGCCGTAGTTAACCGCAATCACAAAGGTCAGTCCCGTATTATCCTTTGTCTGGCTTTCCAGACGGTTGATACCCTCTATGATGTCCGCCGCAAACCTGCTCCTGTCGCCAATCATCCTGACACGCACATTATTGGCAGATGCAATCTTCAGAAGACGCACCATATAATACCGGAAAAGCTGCATCAATGCCCCCACCTCTTCGGCGGAACGCTTCCAGTTCTCCGTGGAAAAACCATATACGGTCAAATAGCGGATTCCCATCCTCGCAGCTATCTCCACCGTCTTCTCCACCGTGACGCAACCTTCCTTGTGGCCCATGGTCCGGGGAAGCCCCCGCCTTTTCGCCCATCTTCCATTGCCGTCCAGTATGAGGGCCACATGCCCCGGTATCACCATATTTTCATCTAATGCCATACTTATCCGCCTTTCCTGTGTACTTTCCCGGCAGGTCCTTCCCTACTTCCCAACCGTTCCTGCCATACTTCCTGACAGGTCCATCTGTACTCCTCAACCGGTTCCTGCCATACTTCCCGACAGGTCCTTCTGTAATCCTCAACCGTTCCTGCCGCACTTCCCGGCAAGTCCTGCCACATTTTTCCTGAAACATCCTGCCTGTCCTGCCATTCATGTGAAGCTGCCGCCAGCCGGCTGTGCCGCGGCCCATTACATAGAACAGGAGGCAGGAGTCCCTCCTGCCCCCTGTATTCACTTATATGGATTAAACTGTCATGATTTCCTTTGTCTTCTCTTCAACAGCCTTGTCTACTTTCTCCACCATCTTATCAGTCAGCTTCTGCATCTTCTCAGTTGCCTCCTTCAGGTCGTCCTCCGACATATCCCCTGCCTTCTCTGCTTTCTTAAAAGCTTCATTGGCATCACGGCGGATATTGCGCAGCGCTACCTTGGCGCCCTCACCCTTTTTCTTTACATCCTTGGAAACTTCTTTTCTGCGGTCCTCTGTCATCTCAGGGAATACAAGTCGGATGCAGTTACCGTCATTGGTTGGGTTGATTCCAAGTTCAGAGGTCAGGATAGCCTTCTCAATGGGTTTTAAGAGGCTCTTCTCCCATGGCTGGATTACAATCATGCGGGCCTCAGGAACAGAGACATTGCCCACCTGCTGGAGAGGGGTCGGCGTCCCGTAATAGTCCACCTTAAGCTTATCCAACACATGGGGATTGGCACGTCCTGCCCGGATGGTTCCGAAGTCAGATAACAGCACATCCAGCGTCTTATTCATCTTGTCCTCATAAATTTTCAGTTCTTCCATAAGTTCCTCCTGTTAATGCAGTCTTGCCTGCTGCTTAATATTGTTCCTTCCCACTTTCAAATACACCCTAAGCCGTCACAATGGTGCCGTTGATACGCCCCTGCATTGCATTGGCAATTCCATCCTGCTCATTGAGACTGAATACCGCCATCGGCATCCTGTGCTCCATACACATGATGGATGCAGTAAGGTCCACCACGGCCAGCTGCCTGTCAATCACTTCCTGTATGGAGATGGTATCGTACTTCTTAGCCTGCGGATTAATCTTCGGGTCACTGTCATATACCCCGTCAATGGCCTTAGCCAGAAGGATACAGTCCGCGTCCATCTCAATGGCCCTCAGCGCAATGCCGGTATCCGTTGAAAAATACGGATGGCCTGTCCCGCCTGCAAAGAAAACCACCATGCCCTTCTCAAAGTACTTATTGGCCCTGTCCTTGGAAAACAGTTTAGTCATGGAGCCGCACTCAAAGGGGGTCAGTATCTGTGTCATCATCCCTGCGCCCCGGAATATTTCCGACACATAGATGCAGTTCATCACCGTGGCCAGCATTCCAATCTGATCTGCCTTTGTCCGGTCAATGGCCTCGCTGGTACGTCCCCTCCAGAAATTACCTCCGCCAATCACAATACCTACCTGTATACCTGCGTCTACAGAGAGCTTTACCTGCCTGGCCACTTCCTTAACCGTCCCTTCATCAAAACCGGTTTTTTTAGGTCCTGCCAGGGCCTCTCCGCTTAATTTTAAAAACACGCGATTCATCTTCATAAAGCCTTTTCTCCTTGTTGCAATATCTGTCGCTATTATAACATAGTTAGGTCAATTTGCAAAGAAAAAGAAATTATTTCTGTTTTTTTCCTTTTCGTCTCACATTTCATAAATAAAAATTGAGATTTTCTGGCTTTTATATTATAATGGAAGAAATGCAATTGCAGGCAGTCTGCTGTCTGTGAATTAAAAAGGAGGAAACAATCATGGGTTTGTTTCAGCACAAAAAAGATAAAACCACGGCAGAACTGCCGCCCACACCACCTGCATTCACTCCTGCGGAGCCAGCTGGGGAAGGAAGGGCCCTCTGTCTGCAAAGGCTGGAGGAAGTCTTGGGAGCCCCCTCTTCCAAGGGCGTTGTCCTGAAACTTTATTTGGAAAACTTTAAAAGCCTGAACAAGACCTTCGGTTATGACTACTGTGAAGAACTTCTTTCACAGATAAAGGGATACCTGGGTGAGATGGCCGAGGGTAACATATACCGCTACATAGGCGTTGAGTTCATCATCATCCTGGAACAATACAGCGAAGGCCAGGCTTCTGATTTGGCGGATGAGATACTGGAACGTTTTGAGAATGTATGGAAGATACGCGGCGTGGACTGCCTGTGCTCTGCACAGATAGGTCTCTGTTCCTATCCGGGCCATGCGGCTAACGTGGACGAGCTTCTTAAGCGGCTGGACCTTGCCGTTGCTTCTGCCGCCGAATGCGGCCCCAACCAGATGTCCGTGTATGACAGCAACATGCATACGCAGTTTGTGCGCCGCCAGTCCATTGCCATGTATCTGCAGACCGCACTGGAGAAGCACGAACTGGAAGTCCGCTACCGTCCCACCTACTGTCTGAAGGAAGGCCGGTTCACAAGGGCTGATTCCTACATGCGGATATTCATCCAGGGAATCGGTCTTGTGGGCGCCGCTGAATTCCTGCCGATTGCAGAAGACTCAGGACAGATCCGTGCCATTGGATACTATGCCCTGGACCACGCGGGAAAGAGCATTGCAGAGCTGCTTGCCTCGGGCAGTGAATTTGATTCCATCTGCATCCCGGTCTCCCCTATCCTTCTGGTACAGGAGGATTTCATAGACCAGGTAAAGCGGGTAATCGAGACCTACCAGATTCCGGAAGGCAAGCTGGCGCTGGAGGTGGATGACACCGCCCTGTCCAGTGTATACCTGAATGTGAACATCACCATGCAGGAGCTGTACGATATGGGCGTGGAACTGGTCATGAACAACTTCGGTTCAGGCTGCGCACCTGTGACCAGTATCCTGGACCTTCCGGTCAACACAGTCAAGCTGGAGCGCATGTTCGTATGGCAGCTGGAAACCAATCCAAAGTCCGCGTCCATTGCAGGCGGATTGATTCAGATTGCAAAGGAGCTGGGCATACATATCATTGCCGAGGGCGTGGAGACAGAAAACCAGCTGAATGCGCTCAACAGCTACGAATGTGAATACCAGCAGGGCTTCTACTACGCCCCTACCATGGAATTCGATGTACTTAAAAAGGTACTTGGAACCACATTGGATGAGTCACGGGTAACGATTGAGGAAGAAAAGCTGAAGATGAAGAGATAGGCAGGATTGACGGTTGATATGTAAAATGAATATATGATTATATAATGCAGGCTGCCCGGTAAATGAGTACCGGACAGCCTGTGTCTGTGTCTGAATCTGCAGTTCTGAATCTGTGTCTTCGGCCCTGCATCTATGTCTTCGGCCCTGCATCTATGTCTTCGGCCCTGCACCTGTGTCTTCGGTTTTGTATCTGTATCTTCGGTTTTGCATCTGTGTCTTCGGTTTTGTATCTGTGTCTTCGGTTTTGTATCAGCTTCATCAATTCCCATCTTCCGTATCCGTCACGACATGTACATGCCGGTACGGGATGGAAATGCCTTTTGCATCAAAATTCTTCTTAATCAGCCTCCTGATATCGCTGCAGGCTGCGAAATTATCGTCAAGATTCCTGGTCCATACCGTGGCCTTCAGGATGATTCCATCATCTCCCAGCTCCTTGACAGCCACGTTCACCTTATTCCCTTCGGTCTGGTCCGTCCGGATATCCGTCACCAGGGGATGGGATGCAATGGTATCACGCATGACTTCCATGGCTAGTTCCAGGTTACTTTCATAGCTGACCGCTATTTCCATATAATTACCGATATAATCATTGTTATAATTACTGTTTTCTATGATTGCCTTGTTAATCACGCTGTTGGGTATGATCATCCGGCTGTTGTGATATGTGCGGATGACCGTATGGCGCACCGTCATGTCCTCCACAATCCCCGATATCCCCAGACTGCTGATATTAACCTTCTCCCCCAGGTTAAAGGGCCTGGACCAGCTGAGCATGATGCCGCTGATCACATCGGCCAATACCTGCTGGGCCGCAAAACCCACGATGGCGACCAGGAGGGAAGAACTGGTCAGCAGGGTTGCGCTCAGCGCCTTTGTGGTGGTAAACAGGCCGCTGATACAGATACATGCCACAATGGACAATAAGACCTTTGACATGCTTCTTAAGAATTTGATGTGAATCTGTTCCTTGCGTTTCAGGATAATCCCGAATATTTTGTTAATAGCAAACATGCCGGCGCTCCAAAGTCCGCCAATGACTGCTATCTTAATGAGAAGTATTTCCATTCAGACATCCTTTCCTTTTATGACTGCCGCCTATCAGTCTATCATAAAGACCGGGAATTGACAATCCTGGCTTTCTTTAAGCCGGCATCCATATTCTTCCATCCCTCACCGTCTCAATCCAATTTTTCCCATTAATCCCCGTGCTAAACCACAAAGCTTTCCACCCCTTTTATCAGAATGGGGAATTACAACCATCTGCCCTGTCTTAACCTCTTCCCCGCAGAGCAGTTTATATTCATTCAGCCAGCCATCATTCCATAAATGGAACATCTGTCCGCCAAATCTGTCATAAAGCGCGCTCCTCCGCTGTTCCCTGGAAGCATAATACTTAAAATGCAGTCCGGCCCCATGCTCCAGAAAAGCGGCCAGTCCCCTGTCCGCCGTATGGCTTATGAGCATTTCCTCTTTGGTAAAATAGGTGAACAGCTCCATTCCCCGGATGTCAGTGAGAACCCATACCACATCATTGCCGGATACATTCGGTAAAAAATGTCCGCTCAGCATGACCGACATAAATCCTCCCCAGTCCAGCGTCCCGTCCAACATGAAATCCCGGCTGTTGTCAAAGCAGTCATCCCCCATGCATACGCTGTCGCGTGTCACATGAACCGATACCATAGATACCATACCAGCCATCACCCCCATACACATCTAATCAATCCCATCACCGATATCCATACAGTACACGCCGGTCTCCCCGGCCGTGTCCAGCCACTCCATACATGCTTCATGCCATCCCCTGAATGCTTCCTCATACTGTCCGGCAAGTTCCTGGTAGAGTCCCATCTCAGGCCAGTCCCCTCCTGCCCAGAAGGCCTCTGAGTCCAGCCAGCGCCCATATAATTCCTGCATCCGTATCTGCGCCGCTTCTGCCTTTTCCCCTGCCGCGGCAAGACGTTCCAGGGCCAGGTTCATTTTCCAGTCCGCATAAGCTGACTCAGTAGAAATTTCCCGGAGACGGTGGCGCTCTGCCTTTGGCACCGCACGCATACCGGCAATCAGGGCCTGCTCCTCGGCCTTAATCTGGGCCCCGATGGCGGCTCCCTCCTCCTGCTTCTTCTTCCGTTCCAGATAATGTTCGTATCCAAACGGATAATACATCACGGCCTGGTTTTCAAATATCAGCACGGCATCCGCTATCTGCCGTATGAAGTACCGGTCATGGGACACAAAAAGTATGGTTCCTTTATAAGCACGGAATGCGGATTCCAGGTTCTCCTTTGCCCGTATATCCATGTGGTTGGTAGGCTCGTCCAGGACCAGGAAATTCGGGCGGCTCTGCAGCAGTTCAGCCAGGACCAGCCTTGCCTTTTCCCCGCCGGACAGGGAAGACACCTTCTTCTCCGCCTCCCGGCCTCCGAACAGATAGGCGCCCAGAATGCTCCTGGCGTCCTTCTGCGTAAGGGAGGGAAATACACCTGTAAAATGTTCAAATACGGTTTTCCCTGACTGAAGTCCCGCGCTGTGCTGGTCAAAATATCCGATAGTGGTATGGTTCCCCAGTGAGAATTCCCCATCCACAGGCGGAAGGAAGCCTGCCACGGTCTTTAAGAACGTTGTCTTCCCTGCCCCGTTGGAACCAAGAATTGCTATTTTCTGCCCCTTGCGTATGCGCATTGTTATTTCCAGCAGCGCCTTGTCATAACCGACCTTCAGATGTTCAGAAGTGAACACCCACTTGCTCCCTGGGACCTCCGGTATTATCTCTCCAGTGAAGATATGGCTGTCATCCTCCTGGGGCCTGTCCACCCGCTCCATACGCTCCATGGCCTTGCGCTTTGCCCGTGCAAAGGATGCCTTATTGGGCTTATGCTTAAAACGCTCCACCAGGCCGCCCAGACGCTCCAGTTCCTCCTGCTGCCGCTCATAAGCCTTTTTCTGGATTTGTATCTTCTTAAGCTTCTCTTCCCTGTAATGCGTGTAATTTCCCGGATACCTTGTAAGCCTGCCCTCCGACAGTTCATAGACCACATCCGTCGTGCGGTCCAGAAAAAAGCGGTCGTGGGAAACCATCACAACCGCCCTGCCGTACTGTCCCATATAACCCTCCAGCCATTCACAGGTCTCCGTGTCCAGATGGTTGGTAGGTTCATCCAGCAGAAGGATATCCGGTTTTTCAAGCAGGAGGCGGATTAAGGCAATCTTGGTCTGTTCCCCTCCTGAAAACCGGGATATGGGCTTTTTCTTGTCCTCTTTTGCAAATCCAAGGCCGGTAAACAGCCTGTCATATTCCCGTTCATACTCAAACCGCTCCCGTTCAAAGCTGTCCCTAAAGGGGCAGGACCACAAAAGCAGTTCCTCCACGGTCCGGTGTTCATCCGCAAACGCCTGCTGGGACAGCATTCCGGTCATCACCTTCCTGGAACACAAAATCCCCGGCCCCATCCTTTTATCATCACGGTCCAGAGGGATTGCCCCTGCAATCACATTCAATAAGGTGGTCTTACCCGCCCCATTTTTCCCAACCACTGCAATCTTCTCTGTTCCGTGTATCTCAAAATCAATGTGGGACAGGATGACCTTTCCCCCTGCCGACACAGTTCCGTCCTTTATCTGGTATAACATATCGTTATCCTGCTCTTTCTTATACGCCGTCTGCCGGCATGATGCTTTCAATAAAATGCATGACCTTTTCTTCAGACTCCGGTCTGTCAGGATAGGAAAATGTCATATCCATAACCATATCATCCACTTTTCTTTTAAATTGGATATGACCATAACCCCAGCCGTAAAACCTGGTTGCGCTGAATCCATGTCCTCCTACCGTCAGTTCCATCTCCACAAACGGTTCCGGGTAATTGTACCGGTGTATCAAATCATAATTGTGTTTCCTCATCTGACTGGCTGCCGGTATCCCGGGTTCACTATCCTTATAATACCAGATGAACATGGAAAAGCTGCCCTGCTCATCCGTTGTAAGCATATTGAGGTCATAATGCTCCGGGTCCGCCTCCGTGGCCTCCATGTATGCCACCGTATCCTTCATATCACTGCCCGGAGGGATGACAATGCGGTAATCCGACCATTCATTGGAAAGGACGCTGCCATTTAAGGATGCCATGCCAAATGGCCTGCCTGTCCCATCCCGCTGGATTGTCCGGGTCTGCAGGACGCCATCCTCAACCCATGCCCCGGAGGAATCCACTGTATATCCATCGGGTGTAACCGTGTTCTGGTACATGCTGCCCTGTGCATCAAAACAATAGCATTCAGCCGTCCCATCCAGATTCCCGTCAATCCAGTACCAGTTGTCCTTTAACAAATCCCCGTCATGATACCTGTAACTCCAGATTCCCAGATTATCCTGCTCCCACTGCCCTGCCAGGGAAACCATCCCTGTCAAAGGAAGCATGATACATACAAGCAATGACATGATAACATTTTTAATTGCATTCCTCAAAACAATACACCTCCCTTTAAGGGGAATTATACCATAAATGATTATATTTCCACATCATATTTCATTTACAAACTTCTTACAATCTGTTCATATTTCATCTATAATCTGCTCATATTTGATGGATATACTAGAAAACATAAAGAACATTGCTTTATATGACATTGCTTATAAGACTTTTTTTCATAATACAGCCGGAGGGAGTAATCCCTGCCGGCTCCTCCCTTTTTATGGAGGCTTTCAAGTACATGGTATCCGCTAACCTGCCGGACTGCCTTTCCGCCGGACTTCTGTTCCGCCAGACTGCTTTTCCACCAGACTGCTTTTCCGCCAGACCGCTTTTCCGCCAGACCGCTAAGCCTCATCAAAACAGATATTGCCTTTCATACATTGTCGTGGTAAAATTATCCCATCACACCAGTTCCGGGAGGAGTGCGGTTCTGCCCGTATCGCAGGTGTCCGGTCTCACACTGAAAATCCCGGGAACACGCTGCGGCTGGTGTGATTTTTGTCTGCGCAGCCTGCTCAAAAAGTGTCTTTAATATGTTTTTCTATGAACCCATCCAAATCCCTGACAGGAATCCCCAAAGCCTCAGATAGTTGACCATACAGCAGTTCCCTGGCCCTGCCCGCTGATTCCATTTCCGCTTCATCCGGATATCGCCTTGCCGCCCTGTCGTTCTGCCGGATGTAGTTGGTTTTTATCACTTTAATCCATTCTACCGGGTCATTGGATGCCAAGGCACCCTGATACAGTTCCAGACGCAGTTTGTCATTTGCCACCATGATTGTCCTTATATACGGCATCCTCTCCACTAATTCCAATGCTTCTTCCCTGGTCATATCCTACCTCCATTATCCATTGCTTCAACTGACAGATACAAAAAACGGGCAGCCTGACAACTGGACTTACGCTGTCAGGCTACTCGCTGTGTTTATATTATAGTGGAGATTTCTGGATTTTTCCAGTCTTTTCTCAATTCAGCCATGCATTCCATGGTGCTTTACAGCAGGATCTGAAAATTTTCATATAATGGACAAGTTATGGTCCATTGATAACTCCAAGCACTTCCATTCCTCATTCATCACACGGTATGTTTCCACATGATTGGAAATCATATCCTGGAAGCCTACCGCTTTGTAACAATGATAGGCTGACGGATTATTCTCGAAGACCCCCAACGAAACCCTTCTGGCGCCATATATCTGAAATGCAAACTTTAATCCCTGCCGTATCATTGCCTTTCCGTATCCCTTGCCGCGCTTTTGCGGGTCTACAATCACAAACCCAAACCGCAGTTCATTTACTGATTTACCTGGATTCCGCAAAGTAAAAAAGCCGACTATACCAGACTCATCAAATGCTGTAAAGGGTATCAATGATTTAACAAAATCAAATTCCTTCCTCGTAATAGGATAAGTTCCAAGCACCCCGGCTGTCCATTTATAAAAATCCTCTTCATTATTGCACCAGGATAGGATTATATCAGCGTCTTCATCTTTATAAGGTCTTAATCGAACCATCTGCACTCCTCCCAATTCCGCTTCTTTATAACCACTTTCCTTGACACTGCAAAAACTTCTCTTTCTCTTTGCATTTTTTCTTTCTTAACCTGTCATGTACAGACAGTTTATCCCTATGCCAATCATAAAGCGGTATAAAACAAGCCAATCACACAAGCCTCTCCTGTCTCAGCCCTAATTAAGCAAAGTATAACAAATACGTCATTAAAAGTGAAGCATTTCATTTTCTGCAGGCTGGAAGCCAAGGTAAATGCCATGGTTTGACATTTTCCACATCTTTGTCATCCCGCTTGTCCATATCAGCAGAGACCATGGGCAGCCTGATTATCCATACTCCCCCACCCTGTAACAGAAGGATAAAAAGAACATAGAAAGATAGAACGAAAATGCGGATGGCAACATGGACGGTTTTTCCGCATTATGGTAAAATAGAAACAGGATGCCCATGGAAGAACCGGAAGGCTTACCGTGGCAAGATAGATGAATTAGATAAAATGGCGCAGATCAGAGACATCCATCTGTTCCGTCCATCTTATCCAAAAGCAATTGCAGATAGTTGGAACCATTCAAATCCATTGGCAATCTGATTGCTGGAATTATCCGGGCTATATCGGAACCTGTAATCGTATCAAGGCATCTTATAGCTTATACGGATATTGATCAGGACATAAAATCAATATTTACGTATAACCATATTCTTTATCTTAAAGGAGGAATTCATATATGCAGGATTTTTTTGAAGCCCTGAGGAGTGAAGGAAAAAATACAGCGCTGCCCGAAGAGTTTGATTATTTTGGAAAACTGATTGGCAGTTGGCAGATTGACTATGTTGAGAGTAACAGTTCCCGCACAATCAGAGGCGAATGGCATTTTTCATGGGTTCTTGAAGGAATGGCCATACAGGACGTCATCATCCTGCCTGATTATGAATACGGAACATCACTGCGGATCTTCAATCCTGATACACAGGCATGGGATGTCGCTTATGGTTATACGGGGAAGATAATACGGCTTGAAGCAAGAAAACAGGGAGAAATGATAGTCCTTACATATATCAGTGACCAAAATAGAAAGTGGGTTTTTGTCAAGATTGATGAGGATAAATTCCATTGGCAGAATGTTACTGTCAAAGATGATGGCGAATGGCATATAAATGCAGATATATACGCCGAACGTATCAAATAAGCATGTCTGAACGTGCAGGGTAATCCTCATGCGGCCAACAATATTACCATCCCACTCATTTTTACTTTCTGTTATATCATTTCCGTAAAAATAAAAGGCCCTTCCTCCCCTTAACCATATGCCGGATATCATATATGGAATCCTCATGGCTGATTCCCATATCCTCCACAATGGCAAAGGGGCAGGTATGCGGGCATCCGCCTCCAGCTAATTTTGTAAGGCTGGCTGACCCGTCATTGCCTTCCAGGCCTGTCTGTATGGCCTTGACAGGTAAAAACTGCCATATACACCTGGAAAGTCCCAGAAGCTCCCCAATCTTATCTTCTTTAAATCCAGCTGATTCCCCTTCTTCCAACACATCTGATTCCGGTATGATGATTTCATAGGTAAACGCCCCATCCTCCGGGTAATTGTTCATCCAAAAGCCCCGCACCTCAGAATAACCGCCGAACCCATATATCACCTGTTTATAATCATGTGAATGATGTTCCGTGAACCCAAGGTTAAAATCGCCTTCCAGCTTCCTTTGGTTCCATTCAATGTTTTCCTCCAGGGTATCATTTTCAAAACCCCAGTAACCTGATTGGAAGGCCATGCCGTCCTTACAGTATCCGTCGCTGCAATTTTATCCATGCTGCTGGCTGTGATGAGAAACCGGGCTGCGGTGTAAAGAAAGCTTGATTTCGCGGTGGACGGTTTACTGGCGGAAACGCGTTCTTCTCCCCATTGGGATGGCGGACAGGGGGAATGGGTGTTTTATGACACCGTCTATCAGGTGTATAATGACATTCTGCTCCATACTTAATCCCATCTATTCTTTTAGTTTTTTCCGTATAAAGAGCGCCGTTAAAAGGTCTAACCCAATAACTACAGAGAAAATCAGGCCGAAAATTGTCTCCGATAATCCTAGTTTCTGTGTTTTCCTCAAATGAAGGATTAACGGTATTGCATAAAATGCACCTGATAGATTTAGGGCGGGCAGGGAAAGTAAGATTGAAAGAAATATATGCTCATTCCTGCTTGGCCCCAATAAAAAGAATATTCCCAGAATCATCCCCCAGAATAATGCAGGATAAAGCAGAATGGACATGAAACGGATTCTGTAAAATGCGGATTGTAAATCCGCAATTCTTTTTTTGAGGGACAGGGAGACAGCATTCCCAAGATTTACAAGCACTGCCATCACAAGCATACTATAAAGCAGGAAAGGTATGTCCTCAAGAATCAGATCCATCAAATCATCATATAAAGCTATCTGGAAAAATGCCTCAATCCAAGCAAAAGGCAACATTATCAGGGTAAAAGGCGGGATAAAGAGAACCAAAAAAAGCATTGGACAGATGATGACCAAATCAGGAAATAACAGGTTCCATTTTTCTGTGTTAGTATTCATCATCATTTCCCTCTTCACACATGCAGGACACCTCTCCGTATTTAAATATGGCTTTTATGGAATCCTCATCTTATATACTGTAGTCAAAATAGTTTAGAAAAATCCATTCAAACAAAGTATAACAAAGAAGGGTTTAAAAGTGAAGCATTACCTTTGCCATATATGCAGCTTATCCTTCCTCCCCTCTCCCACTGACAAATCTCCTTTCCTGCAGAAGGTAAAAAGCGCGGGCGGCATAGACGGATTTACCGTATTATGGTAAAATATTTATGATAGAAACAGCTTCGTGACAAAGTATCTGGCCCTTTGGGGCTATCTTCTTAAACTTGAATAAGTGGATCAGTTGATTCAGATATGCGAAAGGAGGCCCCCTTGGATACACATAATACATTGGAACAAAGAAAATGTCTATACCGGTTAAGGGGGATTCATGCTATATCAGCTCATATTGACAGACCTGGAATTATCTTATGACAATTTCTCAGAAGATTTTCATATCGGTTTATTCGAAACTGAAAGACAGGCTGAGGATACGGCCCTGTATTATCTTAAAAACATAAAAGGCTTTTGCGATTTTCCCTGTACATACCGCATTGTAAAAAAGGAGGTGGTTGGCGGCTTCAACAATCGTAACCCTGATTTTATATGGATGGTGCAAGGATGGAACCTGAATGAAAATCTCGATGAAATAGATATAATAGAAAGTCCATGTTTTCTGACAGAAGAGCAGGCTGGTTCTGAACTCCAGGTTTTAAAGGGAAAATATCAACGGGCGGAATGGTCTTTAGACAAATACAGAATAGGCGCATTGGAATGGTGTGACGGATTTGTCAGGATGGCTGGTGGTGTGCCCGCCAATTAGGTTTTAGTTTATAGGGATATTAAAGGATATGCCCTGGGGATGCCATGCCACCAGAGAACATCCTAAAGACGATTGGATTATCAGGAAACGGTAATTCCCTGTTTACGGAAATATTGGACAGGGAGCAGCATAGACATTTTAACTCAGAAGGAGGATCTGAATATGACTACATACAATGTAAAGACTATGATTCAATGTGATATTCATAAAGTCTGGGAAACCATATCGGCAGTAGGGCGTTATCATGAATGGCGGAGTGATGTAAGCAAAACAGAATTGACAGATGGGAAACAGTTTATAGAATATACCCAAAATGGCTATTCAACTATGTTTACAATTACCAAGGCTGAACCGCCCAGACGTTGGGAGCTTGATGTGGAAAACAGCCATGCAAAGGGACACTGGAGTATCGAATTTACGTCCAAAGGCAGTGAAACACAAATCGACTTTACAGCGTCCGTGGAAGCGAAACAGCTTTCTACGAGACCGGTTGGTAAAAGTGTATTTGAACAAACGTATTTGAAAAAGGCGCAGACACAATTTGTAACGGATTTAAAGAAGGCTCTTGCTTAACAACTTCCAGGAGCCATATTGATTTGCCATAAAAGGAAATTTGATTCCAGCTTAATTTACAAGTATTGAATCGAGCGTGACATCGGGATTTCAAGGAGGATAACAACATGAGCATTACTGTAAACATATATTATACAGGTGTAAATGGAAATGCGCATAAATTTGCTGAAGAAATGCGGACAAGCGGAACCGTTTCTAAAATCCGCAGGGAAGATGGAAACCTACGATATGAATATTTCTTCCCCATGGATGACGCAGAGACAGTGTTGTTAATTGATTCCTGGGAAAACCAACAGGCACTCGACAGGCACCACGCCTCTCCCATGATGGAAACAATCACCGGACTTAGAATGAAATACGATTTGCATATGAAGGTTGAACGATATTTATCAGACACGGACAAGATACCCGAAACAGACAGGAAATTCATAAAAGAATAGCACCAACACGCCCTACGGCGGAATTAACAGTAAAAAAACAGTCCTGTTTAATTGAATATGTATGGAATCGTCGGAAAAAGTAATTTAGTATTCTGCATTGGGATAATCCGCATAGTCTGTCCCGGCACGACCAGCTGCCATGAGCAGCTGCCACGGCCGGCTGCCACAGTCAGGACCATCACATTGTCACGGGGATGGAATTTATGAATCACGGTGCCAACCTGCTTTACCTTGTTGATGGTCTCTTCTTCTGCTTGTTTTGCTACAATAACATCCTGATGATTCATCATGATAGGGTAACCGGAATTGTAAGTGCTCCTTATCCCAATGGAGTATTCATTAGATAGCGTTTAACACCTTATTTATTTGATAAACTTATTTAACCTATACCTTATTTACAAAATCCAAATTATATTGCACAGCACCGTGGTTTCTAAATATCGTTGCACTTGTAATACGGATTGCCAAAATAACGCAGTTTTCATCCTGTTCATTATTTGCATCGTCATACCAGTCTGCAAATACTTCACGAAGTTTTGTTCTTAGCGCAGCGTTTTTGGGTTCTAAAACCCAGCCCAGGTTTTCTCCAATGCCATGTCCGTATATCCCCTCAAAGTTAACTGAAAATGCAACTTCTTTATTTTGGGTTATCTGCTGTATTTTATTTGATTTTGCTGACGTTGTAACATAAAACACACCATCTTCATAATAAGCGCTTACATCACGGACACTAGGACGAGGAAAACCATCAGCACCCGGTTCCGTAGCAATAGTTGAGAGCGCGATGACATTATCTTTCTTGTTGCCACAACTTTCTTCGATTAATTTCATTCCTTCTTCATACCTGTTCATTGTCCATTCCTCCATCAATTCCGATTTTGCAGACTGATAAATAAAATTAATGCCTATTACTGCCTATCCAATAGCATCCGGCTGCCAATACAGAAGCCAATAACTCCGTTGCACGGGCATTGATATCATAACCCCCGGAACCCATAAGATAGGGCGAACCCCAGAATACAATAGCAAAAAGCATGAGTGCAATAACAATCCGCTTAATTTCTTCCTTCGTCGCAAAACACCTCCATTCAATTCCAATTAAACAAAGTATAGCAAAGAAGCCTTTGAAAGTGAAGTAAAACCCTCCAGGTAAGCGAAAAGTCTGGTATCAGCCGTGGCTTTTTGTATCTTCTAATCTTGACTATGATTTCCAGCGTTTATATACTTATCCATATATGAAAAAATGGAGGGGTTAAATGTATCGCAAAAGAAAAGAATTGACCAGCTTTTAGACGAATACAATCAGGAGCAGGAATGGGGGTCCTGCCTTGATTGTGGCGATGATGCATTCTGCGTGTACGATGAATATGACAAAGGCTATTCATTTAGCTGTCACAATGAAGACTGTCCGCACCATTGGCCCCAAAAAAATTGCAAAGAACAAAGAGGATGTACCTGATTGGTTTGCATGGCCATTACCATAAATATAGTATAAGACAGAATGCCCCGGCATCAGCCAGGGCTTCCATGAAAATCAGAATGTAATAATCTTCGCCTCGCCGCTCACGGCAGATGCCTTTGCCGCCCGTTCCAGGCTTTCATTGGCGCTGGCGGCGGTTTCCTGGACGAAATATCCGCATTATGGTAGAATGAAATTAATATAAGAATCGGAATTTGACAAGGAGAACGTATATGAGAGAGATTTTAAATTATCCACCTATTGAGAAGACGGAACTTGAAACAGTTAAGGCTTTGATAAATAGGATTGCAGAAGCAACATCTGATGAAAATTGCAGCAGGGAATTAAGTGAATTAAACCGTATTACTGGAAAGCTGCATGAAGCGATAGAGTTTGCAGAGTATTGGGGATGGACAGACTTAGATACATTAGCAGAAAAAGTCCTGACAGCAGAGCCACCCTATATCAATGACTTAACGAAAGATGAAATTGCTGAAATTGTATCAATGACAAAAACATGCTTATTGTCAGGAGAGGACAATAAGGCAGACTATTATATGGAACTGCTTCATAAATCTTTGCCATTAACAGATGTAATGCGTTATATCATGTCAGAAAAGGATGAGGAAACAATAGTAAATGACATGATTAAAGCCGCTTCAAATTCAGTCATTGCTTTATAAATGGAGGAAAAATGATTTTATACAGGCCTGTAGGCACAAAAGAATTGGAATTAATAAAGAAAAGCAATTATCGTAGCTTTCCACCCAGATTACCGGAACAGCCTATTTTTTATCCTGTCCTGAATGAACAGTACGCAACAGAGATTGCTTCCGGCTGGAATGTGAAATATAATGATGACCATAAAGGTTACGTCACAAAGTTTGAAGTTGACGATAGTTATTGTGGACAGTTTGAGGTCCATCAGGTTGGGGGCGCACATCATAAGGAACTATGGGTCCCGGCAGAAAAGTTAGAGGAATTTAATGAACATATTGTTGGAGAAATACAAATCATCAGCGAATTTTCAGAGTGAGGGATTTTTTTGGATACACATGATGCCTTGGAACAAATCCAATTGCTGGATACGGAAAGCCAGGACAGGCGCAAGCTCCTGCTGGGAAAACCGGATAAACAACAGGCTGCTCTCCTACCAACCAAAGGGCAGCCTGTTGTTTTTCTTCATACCCTGCCCTGCGGCAGGTAAAAAGTATGGATGACAACATGGACTGATTTTCCGTATTATGGTAGAATATTTGACATAATGATTGGTTTGGCTATTTAGACAAGGCGCAAAAACTGGAATTGAAAGATGATTTTGAAATCATGTTACAGTTTTCTAATGGAGTATTATCAAAACAACGTATTGAGCTGTTAAAACATGTATTACAATATTATGAAAATTACACATCCATAGCAATTAAACCATTGAAATCATTCAATATTGATATGGGAGATGATTACTTTTCCTATTGTGTTTATATTGGAGAATATAGTTTTGGAACTCACGTCTTTCATATATTTGATGGCTTCACAGTTAGCTTAAAAAGGGAAATGGGGGAAGCCGATGATTATCTTAATATGAGAGTGTATACGGTTCAGTTCAAAAATGATGGTCGGCCGCTAGGTATTGATTTGTGGTTTGAATGATAATTTATTGGACGGTTAAACAGAACATAAAATCGGAATTGATTGAGTAAAATAAAGATTGATGGTGTAGATTATGAAAGAGATTATTAAGAATAGAGTTGAAGAATTACTGGAAAAGGAATATTATTGTAGTTCAAAAGAACTGAACGCTGACGATATTGTTTATTCCATTAACACAACAGCGACTAAACCGTATATAAAAATAATGGCATATAGGAATAGTGTGGTTATATGTACATCAAAAGATATATCTGCAAAAATACAATCACTTTTATTTAACAAAAACAGGGATGAAATTTTTGAATTACCATTTGTTTATGGTCAGACAATCCATTATGTGCCAGATAACGATTATAAGGATATTAAAGCCACATTTTTAGGCTACGAATTTCAATTTCTTTTCGATAAGGACATTTTAACACTTAAAGGATTAAAGGGATTTGAAAATTCTTTAGCATTTAATGATAATGGTTTTACGCCAACAAGAGCCATTTGCATTGCAAGAAATCGAAAACAGATTGTCGGAATTTCAGGTGCAGCTTTGTCATCAGTAGATGGTCTATGGGAAATAGGGGTAGATGTTTTTCCAGTATACAGAAACTCAGGAATTGCGACATACTTAGTAAAGAGATTGACGCAAGAATTGTTGACACAAAATATAGTTCCATTTTATTCGGCCTCTGTTACAAACATTGGTTCTCAGATGGTGGCAAGCAGATGCGGCTATATTCCTACATGGATTGATACATTTGGAACTGTTTTTGATGGAAGCTGCGCGTATAGCGATATTACAAATGCTTTAGTTAGGGGATTTTAATATAACAAATACCAGTTTAAATAATTTACACAATTCCAACCTTTCTTTAATATAAATAGCAATTAAATAATGCTTGGAGGAATTAACAATGGATGAAATATTAAAACAATTAACAATCGAGTATTTAGAGGCTGTTGAAAATAGGTGTAGTCTTCTTTTTCAAGCATTAAACGTAAAGAATAAGTTTGAATTAGGTCCTATTATGAGGCAGTGTCAAGAACCGCGAAAAGAGTTTTTTGTGAACGGAAAACGGTATGAAGCTTATTTGCATGGTAGAGGGTGTAATGTATTTGATGGACAAATAAATATTGATTGGGATTTTGATGCTGTGGGTTATGGTATCAACCCACATATGCTATCGTATTATATTGAGCAAAGTGCACCTGAGTTAAATGAGTTATATCCTGAAGAAAGAATAAAAAATGAGTTTGAAAAGGCATTAGCCACTGGAGAATTAGTCAAGAGATGTTTTCTTTATTATTTTGCATAAATTTATGACAAAGTTCAGGTAGCTCCTGAGCTTTTCAGACTGTAGACAAAGCGGCTCTAGGATTTGTATCCCAGAGCCATTTTTCTATTATTATCCGAATTGTGTATAAAACAGCAATTTCGCTTAAAATGCCAGCCAATGCCACAAACAACGCCTATCATATCGGGATGATTACTGGGAGAAACCTGTTCCCCATAAATATGTTTGGGCGGCTCTGGTAATTCCCGGATATGTTTAATGTCCGGACTGCAGGCAGTTTTAGGCAACGTAATTACCACTTTACCGTTTTCATCTGTTTCGTATTGGATAACCTTTTGAAATAATCCATCTTGTATGACTTCACTGTCAAGGCATATCCCCCACATACAGGCTTCCTCCTGAATACTTTTCCTCTGTAAAAATCCAACTAAACAAAGTATAGCAAAGAAGCCTTTGAAAATGAAGTAAAATTCTCCAGTTAAGCAGAAAGCCCCAGCATCAGTCAAGGCTTCCATGAAAATCAGAATGTAATAATATTTGCCTCGCCGCTCGCGGCCCACGCCTTTGCCGTCCAGATTATCCAGCATGAGGATGAGGAACATCTGGTGGACCTGGTGGAAGCCATCTGCGAGGGTGACTGGGATTCCGTGGGGAACATGCTCATGGACAGCTACTTTGACAAAATCGAAGCCCAGCTCTCCCCTATTGAACATGTGGCGGATTATCTGAACGACAGGTTCGACTCTGAATGGCAGGCGGATTCCGAGGCCATCAAGAAGTCCATCTGTGAACGCCTGGAGGGGATATCCAATGTTTCCTTTATAGACCGTGTCTGCGACATCGCGGAAACCCTGAGCAACATCTTCCATGGGTTTGACGTCACCCTTGCCCAAATCGGTAAATCCTATGCTGGCCAGGATGTTGACCGCTTTGAGGCGGAACCCCAGAACATTGAGGTTCCTGAAGCAGACACTGCGGTTGACCGGCATATCAGCGATGCGGCGCCGGACATCCCAACCAGCCTGGATATGGAAACGGATGATTTTGATATGGACATGGAGCTTTCCTCCCAGGTTGAGAGCCCACGGGACTTCTTCGCAGACGTGGAAGGCATCACAGCCGGGGCTGAATCCGCCACCACGGCCGAGGAGCTGGAAGCCTCCTGGGGTCATCAAACGCCGTTCGCGCAAAGAGTCCAAACCTAAGCGCCCCAGGAAAACCGGCAGGAAGCTGCACAGCAAAATCCATAGGCAGGAAGGAGAATCCTTTTCCGAGTTCCGCTGCCATGAGACCTCTCAGGACCATACGGATACGGCTGTAAAGGCTATGGGCAGCCAGGACAACTCCTACAGCTATATAGCCAACCATACACAAACATAAAGCTACAGGCTGCTCTCCTATCGACCAGAGGGCAGCCTATAGTTATTTACATCGCCACTGTCAAAGTCTTTGTGTCCTGTGATGGGATGACATGGACGAAATATCTGTATTATGGTAAAATGATATTGCTATAAGAACCGGTTTCTGATGGTTCAAAACGAAATCGACATCATTATGTTGGATACACACCAGCACGAATCGGAAGTTGATGGAGGGAAAACAATGTTTACAAATGAAATACTGTCTACCTGCGAAAAAGCTTGCGCAGACGATTTGTCAGAACTTGAAGAGGTATACGGTTTCAAATTCCCTAATGAAATGAAATTGTTTTATCTTCAATATAATGGCGGTAATCTGAAGCGAAGGGAAGTTTGCCTGCAAAAGGAGGATTGGAAAAGCAGCACAAGTTTCCATAAATTCTATACGGTAAAGGGCGAATTTGAAAACATATTAAAAGAAGTCTATTTTGAAGATTGGTGGATAAAATGGTTGATTCCATTTGGACACGATGATGGCGGAGAACACTTCTGCTTTAGCACCAGGGATTGTGATTATGGCAGTATCTACTATTTTGTAAGCGAGTGTATTGATGATGAAAACCCAGAGAATGCATTAGTAAAAGTGGGCGGTAATCTTATCGAATTTATTAACAATATGAAATAGAAAATATAAGCAATCGGAATTTGACGGAGGCTTCATTGTGTTAGAAACTTTTGATAAAATGGGTTATGAAGAATGGGACAAACAAGGATTTGTAACACCTAAAGACATTTTACTTGATGAGAATAACAAATTGCACGAAGCGATAGATGTATTTTACATTGCCGGAGGGTACGACTTCTTTAAGGTTATAAATCCGGCAAAATATGCTTCAAACTGGTTGGACTTTGTTGGAAACCTATATTCTGAAATTGTAGATGGAAAATACAAACCAGATGGTAAATATCATAAAAATCCACTAACAGAAAAACAGAGAAATTCACTTATCGAACAAGGCGTGCCGGAAATATTTACAACTGATATAGAATAAATTCCGGTTTGTATCGGTGGGTTAAACAGAGCGAAGAAATCAGGATTTGTTTAATAGAAAATGGAGTGATTATATGAAAGAGGGCTTTTATTGTTATAGAAACAATATATACTACGGTTCTTACGATGAGAAGCAAGTTTCAGGACGGATGCGTATTTCAATGATTTCAACGAACAAATCTGAACGGATTCGGACAAATCATCCGATATCCGAAGATGACTGGGCCGTCCGGTTATGGGACAATCACAGCCTGCTTGAACCGGAGTATGCGGATTTGCAGGAAATGTTCTTGAAAATGAGGGCGTTCATGAACCTCAGCACAGACCAGGAGGTTGATTTTTCTGCTGTGGAGAATCGGCTTGATATTTCTTTTCCCAGGGAACTAAAGCAAGTCTATCAGGCCATTCAGAACCAGGAGGAGTATTTTACAGGCACGGAACATTTCCTGCCCCTGGATGAAATATATGTGGAGCAGGGAATCATCGTCTTCTTCAAAAAGAAACGGACGCCCATTGCAGGTTATGATATAGAGAATGGATGCCTTGCAGAGTACTACAAAAAAGATTGGCATATAGAAAGGGGCGGAATCTGCTGTTATCAGTTCTGTGCGGGCAGAATGCTTACAATCGCCATTGAGAATAAGCCCGTTTTCAAAAAGGGACGATGTAAGGGTAAATTTGTGACAACACTCAACATTAAACAGGAATTAGAAAATTTCTGCAATGAGAATTATCACCTTTTGTCAGAGTTCCATGTGTATGGGATTGCCGTGATGTATTCAGACAATGGGCTCATCGCCTGGATTCGGAGCAATGGATTTTATGCGGATATCCATGCAGGGGCAATGGATGAGGCCCAGCTGGAAGCACTTGCTGAACATCTGGGCGCTATGGAGTGGAAATAAAAATGATTGTGTCGGTTCCGCCATCATGGTGTCTGAGGAATGAGCCCACAGGCATAAGGAATATATAACAAAAGTCTGCCTGGATTTGATTAATGACAAAGGATACAAATTATGTTGAGGATATCGGTTACATTTTTAACAGCTTGAATTGCATGAGAACCCGGAATTGAAAGGATAGACAGTATGATTACAACAAAAAAATTTCCACTAAACCGTTTCAATTTTTCAAATCTCATTGAACAGATTAGAACAGACGTGTTGATACCAAATATAATTACTGATAGTGAAACAGGAATAGAATTTTATGGTGCGGATACCATTTCAAAAAAAGCACTGATAGATTTGCTTGAAAATTTTAATATGATTGATAACCTTGCTCAACAAGACAACAGACATGAATATGAAAAGCACACACAACTTGATATTAAAAATTTTCAATTTGAACCGTCATGGGTAGAGATTACTCCTAACAATATTACCGTTGGATATGTTGGCATTTATATCAACTCTGATTTCAGTTTAACCTTTTCAAAAATCAACGATGGATGGGTTTTGATAAAATAACAATGCAACAGAGATTGCTTGAAGCGCAGGGATGTGCGGAAGCAGTTTTTGGAATTCATCCTGAAAAGGGGGCTGAATTACACTGGAAAATGCCATCCACGCCTGTGAAACGCTGCCGTAGGGAAGGCCCCGGCGCATTGAGGTCTCGGCGGTGTCTTCCCCTATGTTCTGTGCCGAGTTTGCCAACACCTGTGACGGGACTGTGGTATTTGACAGCGACGGCCTCCCCACCTCCTCCGAGCCGGAGCACGACGTGGGCACCCGCAGCATGACCGTCTTTTTCACAAAGCACACGGCGGTATACCAGTACAGCGTGACGGAAGACGGGATGTTCCAGCTCCGGTTTCTTATTAACCGCTCCCATGAACAGGATGGAGGGGCGTCTGGCGTGAAGACATAAAAGTTCAATAGGGATTTGTGGGAGGAAGTTTAAGTTGACAAAATCATACATAGTTATTCAAATTATAGGCTTCATTGGAGCCATATTGTTCTTTGTATCGTTCCAGTGCCGAAACAATAAAACATTATTCCGATTTCAATTTCTATCTTACTTGTTATATACAATTCATTTACTTCTTTTAGGAGCTATAACTGGGGGAGTAAGTTATATTATAAACGCCATTCGTTCATTTTGCTTAAGCAGCAGGTGGGACTTTGGCAGAAGCCAAAAAATGTGCATAATTCTCTGCTTTATGCAGGTTGCTGCCTTGATATTTACCTGGGTCGGATGGATTAGTATATTACCTGTTGCAGCAAATATAGCAGTTACCATTGGAGCATATACTTATAATGCGAGAACAATACGGTTGGTGACCATGCTAATTAATTCACCCCTTTGGATTATTTATAATATTATTGTTGGAACGTGGGCGGGAATAATTGATGAAGCGGTAAGCGAAATTTCCATCGGAATTTCTATTGCCAGGTATGGCTGGAAAAATCTCGGAAGTGAACAGGAATAAATTCCCATTTATCGGGCTGATAAATCGGGAATCATGGGTCCCAGATAAAACAACAGGCTGCTCTTCCACCAACCAGAGGGCAGCCTGTTGTTTTTCTTCATCCCCGCTCTGCGGCAGGTAAAAGTGTGAATGGTAACATAGACGGATTTACCGTATTATGGTAGAATATTTGTTATAGAAACAGCTTCGCAACAAAGTATCTAGCACTTTGGAGCAGACTTGAATAAATGGAATAGAAGTCGGTATTTTTTGAGGTATATGCCATGGAACTGATAAAAGAAGAAAAACCAGCTGAGCAGGAATGGCAATGGTGTCTTGTCGGCAATATCGTTGGGGAGCATATATCTGGGGAAAGCCACGAATTAAAGTATGGGAATAAACAGTTCCGTCCACATGCGAAGGTATATATAAATCTAATCTATGCTGGAATGGGCCATGAAAGCATACTTGTCTTGGGTATTCCCAGACATTCCTCCAGATACATAGAAATTGTAATCGCAAGAAAGTATGTAGAGAACTTCCGTCTGCAAAAAGTTTTCAAACCAGTCGTATTAAAACAAATGCACCAGTCGAAATGGAATTGGTGGGGAAATACCGATTCAGCCCGAGACCGCTTGATTCAGTTTCTTGAATGGATAAATCCAGGCGAAGCAGAAAAAGCAAAAAGTAAGTATATAAAACCTGGCTTACCAGAATGCTGAACCGGACCTCGGCCTTATAGCTGGATGGCTGGTTAAATGTTTCCAACGGTTATGCAGAACTGTTTGATAAGATTAGCTTAACTTTATGGGGGTAAAACAGTATGCTGCCACAGAACACAAAAGAATCTGTAAAAGAGAGACGCATCTTCCGATATACCCTGGCTGATGCATGGGAATATACAATATCACAAGTGGATGTGTTGGAAGGTGTGGAAAAAGGAAATGTTCGATGCCTATATTTTAATACGCCCGGGATGCATGCTGACACAAACGTTGATTCCCTTAT
Source organism: Enterocloster sp. OA13 (assembly GCF_022440595.1). NCBI lineage: Bacteria > Bacillati > Bacillota > Clostridia > Lachnospirales > Lachnospiraceae > Enterocloster > Enterocloster sp. OA13. Next base: position 2,397,848 of record NZ_JAKNTF010000001.1, read on the forward strand.
CATTACGATTAGCCAAAACTATATAGACATGATTAAGAACGCCATGCTCTCCCACTTGGATGTCTGCAGATACAAGGAAATTGAATTTCCGATGGTGCTGGACGGGTTCATCAATACGTTTGAATTTGCGCCCAAGGAATCCTTTTCCAACATAATTACTGTTTTCAACATTTTCGCATTCAGGGATGCGGCTAATGTGGGCATAGTGGGTAATCCGCCATATAAAGGGAAAGAGGTTCTGAAATTGTATGATGATATTTCTAAAATACTGTCGGATAATGGAGTGGACCAAAAATATCTGTCGTTGGATTACCAACTGCCGCGACGACCAGAGGAGAGATTGAAGAAATAGAATATGGAAAAAATCTGATAAATTTAAAAACTCATTCCTTACTTCGTATAAGCATTGACTGGCAGGATAGGTGCAACCCCCTGCTGGAAAGCCGGATAAAACAACAGGCTGCTCTCCTATCAACCAGAGGGCAGCCTGTATTTTTTCTTCATCCCCTGCCCTGTGGCAGATAAAAAGTGTGGATAATGACATGGACGGCTTTTCCGTATTATAATTGTAAGATAATTTTAACTTTCTTCGTACCATATTTCTCCATCTTATATCTTATAATAAAGTATACTAACCGCATGTTTTGATGTTACTATAATTAATGCAAAACAGGGGGGCTTTTGATGAAAATCAAATACTTTATAGCAGGTGTGGCCGTATATTTCTTTTTTAGTTTGCTTAAGGCTATATTATAGCCACAAATCAAACATGCTAAGGTACATTTCCGTAATCAAATGCACTATCAAAAACGTTAAACATAAGCGCCTATGAAAATGAAACGCTGGTGGGCTGCCTGCGGATTCTTTCAGATGACTATTTCTTTGGAACTATTACAGAACTGCTTGTTCTTCCTGAATATCAGAAACAGGGAATCGGCAGCAAACTCCTCCAACTTGCCAAAGACAATACACCGACCTTGCTATATTTTGTCGCACAACCAGATGCGGAACAATTTTACGAAAAAAATGGATGCCACAAGAGCCTACAATCCTACCAAATAGAAAAATAGCGATAGTTATTTAGTTTTCTGTTTACTGTGAAGTTACCCGAAGGACAAATTGGGCATTGAGGAGGGAAAGATGAAAAGAAAATCTTTTATCTATACAATCATAAGCATATTCGTAATGATTAGTTTGGGAATACTTTTGAGTCTTTTTGTTATAGGAGAATCGATTGATGGAAAACAACTATACTGCACTACTTCCCTGAACGGACAAACTTTAAACTTACGAGTAGAGCCTGTAGAGTCAGGCGTTGCGCTTCGAGGCTGGAAATTCAGGAAAGATAATAATATTTTATATATCAGCGCAAGAAAAGTATTGGTATCCCCACTCTTTCATGAAGGAACTTACGAAACATCGATTGATTTAGAGCCGATTGAAAGTGTTATGGTTGGTGGTCAAACAATTTGGTCATATGCAGATTAAACCGTAGAAGGATGGAAAAATATGAATGGATTCCCAATGACTATACCGGACGTGATTAGGAATAGCCTGATGAAATAGTTTGACAACGTGGGTACAAAACCTACATCATAGAAAAAAGGAGAGTTTTATGAAGCGATTTATGCTACTTGCACTTATGAAAGCACTTGTCCTTACAATAGGGACCGGTTTTTTATATGTTCTATATGGTTTAATATTTGAAAACCATTTTGAAATAAACTTAAAAATTGAAATAATACTTTTCCTGGTAATATTCTTTGTTAGTTTAATTGAATATGCATGGAAAAACCGAAAGAAGTAACGTTATGCCACAACGTTAGGAAGTGAATTCATGATAGACAAAAAGATTGCAGGTCAATTTACTGTAGTAACATTCGTCCTTGCTTATGCAACAGCAGGTATACTGTTTTTCTTTGGACAGTTTGGTTATAGAGTCTATAACTTTACAAACACATTTAAGCAGTTTGCAGCGAATATTCCTTTTGCCATCTACATTCTGTCGCCAGCGATTGCTTCTTACTTTGTTCTGAAGAAAAATAAAAGAATCACTTGCCTTATAGAATGGCTGAAAAATGTATTTTATGTGAAAAGCAACTGCTTTCCCTATTTATTTATTGTATTAGGGTTAGTGATGTATTTTGGCATACACCTTGTTGTTTCGGGCCATGCATTAACAGAGTTTCCATTTTATATATTTTTACTTTCTTTGCCGGGCAATCTTATTATCGGCGGTTTAGAAGAATCGGGCTGGATGTATGTATTACAACCACTGCTTGATAAAAAGTACGGATATATTCTGTCATCTGTTTTTACCGGGGTCATTTGGATTTTTTGGCATATTCCTCTTTTCTTTATCCCTGGGACAAATCATGAATATGGGCTAATTAATTTGGGGATGTTTGCTGTTCAGTGTATAGCTTTGCGATTTTTCTTTGGAGCAGTCTACAAAGTATCAGGGAAAAGCTACATATTTATGTGTGTGCTGTTTCACACAATGTTTAATGCAGCATCCACTATCTTTGGAACGATAACGATGAACTGGACAGGTACGATTGTTGCAAATGCCGCGATTATTTTTGTTTCTATTACAACCATTAAGATATTATCGGACGGTTAAACAGAGCAAAAATCGGAATTTGAAAGGAGTACCACTATGAAAAAGAAACTCAAAATATCTTTGGGAATAATATTAGTTCTTGCATTAGCAATAGTATCTTATAAGCTCATCGCTAGTAATAGTATCAAAGACAAAACCTATTCACATTTAGAAACTATTGGATATACTCAAAATGATATTGACAATGTAGAGATAAAACATTCCTTTCTCAATAAATTATTAGGATATAACGAATGGCGAATTTTTGTTGAGTTTGAAAGCGAACCTGATATTATTTTTGCTTTTACATATCGAGATAAGCAAATTATAAGACAGGGTATAACAAGCAAAGTTACTCAATTAGACATAGCTGAAATTGAAGAATATGACAGTAAGTTTGATAATGGGGAATTAAAGAACAATTAGTAACTTCATGTTTATCGGGGAGCTAAGTAGAACGCAAAATCGATATTTACGGAGGGAGGCCATCTACCGGACTTGTTCCTTATGATAAAGCGGTAGCTGAATATCAGTTTGTAACCGGATTGGGGGACTTATACAGACAGCGCCCTTGCTTACAAGAGATAAAATGAGAAGGGGGATATGTTGTGAGTAAAATAATCTGTATGTTTGTTTGTATCTCTTTGTTGCTTAATCTAAGCTTTACATCATATGCATCGAAACGCTTGATACCTTCAGAGGGAAACGAGTATCAGGAGATTCTTTCTATGAAGGATGATGTTTTATATCATATCAATTATGGAGGAGCACGTACAGAACTCAACCGGGATGTGGAAGCGGATGAGGTGAAAATGGAAGGCGCATATAAAGTTTATGCCAATTCTGAGCTGTTAGAAACAAAAGATATTAAGAAATCATTGGAAACCAGTTATTATAAATGGCAAATTCCCGTATACATAGACGGTTTTACGATTTTGGTTGATATAACCAAGGTAACATCCATTCCTGATGATATTCCGGAAGATGCAAAAGAAACGCTCAGACAGAAATTAAATATTTGGACTGTGGGAGCTGTCTATGTATACGATGCAGAAACGATTGATTATGACAGTACTGTAGCAACTTCTCTTGACAAGGCGGGGTACAACAGTGATGAATATTCATACGAAGTTGTTTCAGGACTTCCCGGAATCAGATATCCTGTAGCCATCATATTTAATGCTGATGAAAAACCTGAATTCGTGATTCCTGCGCAGAAGTCTACTACACATGCATTTATTGGGGAATGGCCCACAGCAGCAAAAAACAGGGAAAAGACAACTGCATCTTCAAATACGCAGAATATTAATAATGATAACACAAACGGTTTCTCCGTTTATTATTATGATGATGTTGTAAGGACATCAAATTCCTACAATCAGTCAGGAATAGGACTTTCTTACAAAAAGGATATCTTTAAAAAAAATGCCATAGCAGTGTTGATATTCGGAGCTGCCGGAATCTTAATGATTATAGGAAAAAAAAAGAAATAAGAAGAGTGGTATATGAACTGGAAAAATGAGCTATTACCATTTTAAGTGCCATACTAACATTGTCTATCGTGAGGTGGTATCTGAAAGAGAGATAAATCTGTAAAATTATGATTTATAAAGGCAGTCATATTCCCTGTAACTTTGTAGTTGACGTATATGCTGACTAATATGAAACAGCCGATTTCACCGTAGGCGTTTGGCTGCGCTACGAGTGATAGGACCAGCAAAAATCAACTTCCGGTTTGTCGGACTGTTGAATGGCCTATCATCGTTTCATAGCGCTGCGTCTTCCCATCGGGTCCCTCCCTGCGCTTGGTCTGGATGGAAGCCGCGATGCAGACGCAATCATTTTCGGCAAGCTTCGCTGCCTCCTGGCCGACCAGCCCAAAGCAGGTCAGCCTTGGGAAATTCACCCTGCCGTTATCAACCGTCCTGAGAGTCACGATGGTCCCAATCGGGGAACAGCCGTTGGAAGGGATTTCATATATGCCGATTACCTTTCCAAGGATGCACACCTCATTGCAGCCTTCCAGCTTACGGGCTCCGATATTCTTTTTTCCTGTCAGGTACTCAAGGTTTGTGGGCGCCCTGCTCAACGTATGGCCAACAATGTTCTGATAATACTGTGTCTGGCCGTTCATAGTGCGGCGCGTGGTCTGGACCATCCCTTCGATGCACACCCTGGGATAGTTCCCCGGGGCTACTTCAATCGTTTTGTCAATAATTTCAGCTACTTCCCCGTAAAACACCACATTGGGGTAATCTGCATGGTCTGTTCCGGCACGTCCTGCTGCCACGGTTAAGACCATCCCATTGTCACGGGGACGGAATTTATGGACCACGCTGCCAACCAGCTTTACCTTGTTGATGGTCTCTTCTTCTGCTTGTTTTGCTACGATAACATCCTGATGATTCATCATGATAGGGTCCTCCTTCATTTAATTGGGGGTGTTTCGATATAACAGTATGTCAGAACCCTATTGAGAATTGAAAAAGCCCCGGATTACACCGGAGCTATGATATAGACAATATACTTTCCTTTTATTTTTCCTCGTAATCAGATGTTGAATAATCAAGGAGCACTTTTTTACATGACTTACAAATATATGCCTCAAAGGAAAGGCCCTCAAAATCGTTATTTTCCAATAATACTTCACATTTTTTTGTAAGCAATGATATTTTGTGTGGAGTTTTTATCCAAACCATTCGTTGACCACTTTGTAAAAAACCCGGTTCCATCTCTTCTCCACATACGGGACACCGCATATTGCACCTCCTCCCTACAAACATGAAGTTGTCTAATACTTATTGTATGTGTATACATCAACAGTTACAATTTCTTGACCTCCCCAATTTTTTTCTTGCACAGTAAAATCCTCTTTTACAAAGCCATTGTTTAATAGCACTTTTGATGAATATAAATTTTCTGGCATAACAAATGCATGAAGTGTTGTAATATTAACTTCATTTACTAAATATTCAACCATCAATTTCAAAACATTTGTTGCAATTTTCTTATTCCAATAATCCTCATTTAGACGATAACCCACTGTTATTTTATTTTCTCTCTTTTTATAGTCAAACATTTCTGCTAAACCTACAAGCCTATTAGGATTATCTTTTAAATAAACTCCTGCAATTATATACTTTTTCTTTTCAAAATCTCTTCCACCAAGATTTTTGATTGCATTCTCTAATGCTTTGTTACTTTTCTTATATAAGAATGGCGATATATACTTATAAACATTCTCGTTCTTGCTTATCTCGGACAAGGCTACAACGTCATTTAATTCCATTTTTTTTATAATAATTTTTTCGTTTTCTAAATATGGAAATACACCAAATAATTCTGTCATCATAACCTCCATAAATTCTAATTCAGAGTCTTATTTGCTCCATAATAAGATTTGTATTTTCTCCGATGGACTTTGTTCCATCCACTCGTATAACAGGACAGCTTAAAGATTGCAGCCATTCCTCAACATCATTTTCAGCTCTGGATTGAACACGATGAAAGAAGTTTTTTTCCTGCTCATATAAATCTCCACCCGGCAGCATTCTATTACCGAATTTCTGAAAAGAACGGTTTTTAACGCGTTGTATCCGAACATCTCTCGGAACATCAATCAAAACGGCATACTGAAAACAGGGATAGAGCCATTCTCCGTAATCCCCTTTTACGGAAGCAAAAACAAAATTTTCATACATTTTAATTTCATTGAAAAGGAGTTTTGCCGCTTCTTCATGGGTGCGCGGATAAGCATAACTATAAAGAGGGTCCGCCGTAAGAAAATACAGACTCTCGCTGTCAATAAAATGAAAATTTAATCTCTCTGCCAAAACTTTTCCCAACGTACTCTTTCCAGTCCCGTTTAGACCACATACAATTATTCCTGTTCCCACAAATTTCTCCCCCCTAAACAGCGGTCTGCCGCGCTGTTCAGTTCTCCGACAAATTCTAATTTTTCAGTTTGACAAACATGAATTATAGAGTTTCTGGCCTATGTTTCACTTGTACTTCCAATTTCAAGCAAATTCCCCTCTGGGTCAGCTACATAAAAATTGCGGATACCGAAAGGATAAGTGATGGGTTCTCCCGTGGGAAACTGCACACCCAACTTTGACAGACGCTCATACTCCAAATCTACCTCAGCAAAATTGGATAGCCAAAGGGCGATTTCAAATGTCTGATTGATACCCTTTGGAAGTACATAGTCTTCTCCTATTGCCTTTACAAATTCTTTCCTGCTATACATAAATAAGGATAGTTCTCCACTTGCAGTTTCAAAATCCGCAAAAGGTCCACCATTCCATTGAGTTTGAAAACCTAGTGTATCTCTATAAAATCGAACCATATTTTCCATATCACTGACCAGCAAACTCACACCGATACGTACATCTTTTCCATTCATTATCAATACCTCCTCTACAACTTCCGATTTCATAGACTGATAAATAAAATTAATGCCTATTACTGCCTATCCAATAACATCCGGCTGCCAATACAGAAGCCAATAACTCCGTTGCACGGGCATTGATATCATAAACCCTGGAGCCCATAAGATAGGGCGAACCCCAGAATACAACCGCAAAAATCATGAGTGCAATAACAATCCGCTTAATTTCTTCCTTCATCGCAAGACACCTCCATCCAATTCTAATTAAACAAAGTATAGCAAAGAAGCTTTTGAAAGTGAAGCGGAACTCTCCAGGTAAGAGGAAAGTCTGGAATCTGCCATGGCTTTTTGTATCTTTAAATCTTGACTATAATTTCCAGCGTTTATATACTTATCCATATACGAAAAAATGGAGGGCTTATATGTATCGCAAAAAGAAAAGAATTGACCAGCTTTTAGACGAATACAATCAGGAACAGGAATGGGGGTCCTGCCTTGATTGTGGCGATGATGCATTCTGCGAGTACGATGAATATGACAAAGGCTATTCATTTAGCTGCCATAATGAAGACTGTCCGCACCACTGGCCACCACAGATTGTAAAGAACAAAGAGGAGGTACCTGATTGGTTTGCATGGCCGTTACCATAAATATAGTAAAATGCGGAAAGCCCCGGCATCAGCCAGGGCTTTCTTGAAAATCAGAATGTAATAATCTTCGCCTCTCCGCTCACGGCCGACGCCTTTGCCGCCCGTTCCAGGCTTTCATTGGCGCTGGCCAGGAACACATGGTCATAATCCTCCAGGTCTCTTTCTATGAGTCCAAACAGCATCTGGCACGAGGTATCATCCAGGCCGTCCAGGTTATCCAGCATGAGGATGCGGAACTGGTTCAGGGCGTTGAACATGCTCATGAGCACATAGGCTGCACGGAGCTGTTCTCCTTTGCTCAGGGATTTATAGTTTATCATCCCTCCGCTTTCCTTATCTGCAAAGAGAACCCGGAACCCGTCGCTGGTATCCAGCACCATATCATACTTGGGAAGCACATCCTGCATTTTCTCATTGCAGTAATCCTGCAGCGGCCGGATGTGGTATTCCAGGACCTTCTGCCGGACGCCCCCTTTGGGGGACAACTGTTCCACCAGCTCCTGCTGGATGGCGGTACTCTTACGCAGCTTAACACTGCGCTTCTCCGCCTCCTGCGCCCTGGCATATTTCGTTGCGTCATTCAGTTCATTCTTCAGTTCCATCTCCCTGGCCTGAAGTTCTGTCAAAAGCCCCAGGTCCGGTTTCACAGGCGCTGTAAGGCTGACCTTCTGCTCTTTCTCGTACTGCTCCAGGTAGACAAGCTTTGACTGATAGTCCCGCTCCTGCTTTGCAATCGCCTCCCTTTTCTTTTCCAGTTCGGCCAGTTCCTTTTCCAGGCGTGCCTTCTTCATGCGGCCACAGGCGGCAATTTCCTCCTTCTGCTCCACGCCGTCCTCCAGCTCCGAGCGGATGCCGGTCTTATCCGTGGAACACACCAGCTTATTGCTGATAGGGCAGACAGGTTTGGCCAATGCATCCAGGACCTTTCCCATGAAGGCAATGTCCTTCTCCGCAACCTGGATGCTGGACTGTACTTCCTGGAGCACATCCCGCTTGTTCTTAATCTCTTTCTTCACGGATTCCTGCCCTGTCTTCGGCGGGGCCTTGACTTCCTTATACGCCTCCAGCTTTTCCGCAAGGGATTCCATTGCCTTTGTGTATGCGTCATAGGCAGCCTTCAGTTTTGTATAGGAAGCAGATTCCGCTGATAACCGGCCGATTTGCTGGGAGACAGATTGCTTCTCCGTGTTGATGTCCTCCACAGAGCGGGTCGGGACAGGGCCGGCATATTTGGCTGCAGCCTCTGCCTCCACAAGGGACTTCTTGCGTTCCGCCCTCGCCGCAAAACACATATCGTAGGCTTCCTGGATATCCCCAAGGGTAATCTTCTCCGGGGCCTCCGGCAGGAGCATCCGGAGTTCATCTTCCGCGTCCTTTGAGAGGGAACACAGGGACAGGAGCTTTTCTATATCCATATCATTTTCCAGAAATCCCTCGTTCAGCAGGTATTCCGCCAGGTCCGCGCCCATCATCTGCTCCATGAGCTCTGACGAGAACATCATGTTCATTGTCCTGCCTGAGCACCCAAGGATATCCCCCAGGTCCCTTGCGACGTCCTTTGCCGTCGTGGCCTTGCCGCACATCAGGGTCTTTGATTTTGAAGGGGTATACCTCCGCTCAATGGTGCCCAGCTTTTCAAGCTCCACGGCAACAGAGCTTTTGGAAGCCCCCATCGCCATATAGTCGTCCGGGGTTTTGCCGGTGATGGCGCAGCGTATCCCTTCCAGCATGCTCGTCTTCCCCATCCCATTGGGTCCGGACAGGATGTTGATTCTTGCCGGCTTTACCTCCAGATTTTCAATTCCTTTAAAATTCATAATTTTAATATTACTGATTTTCATAAGGTACTCTTCTCCTTTCATCGTTAAGCACTGCAAATGAGTATGTCAGATTCCCGCGCCTGGAGAACTTCGTACATACTGGACAAAAGGAGGTGCTGATATGGACGAATCAACCAATCTAAACGAAATTAAGGCTGAACCGGAAAGCGACGCCATTGTAGATACACCCGATGAGGCAGCAATAGAGCCTACGGCTAACGAAGGTGCTGAACAGACCACAGCTGATGATAACCACGATGCGGATATACCCGAGGAAGATAAGGAACTTTTCACAGAGTTCGGGGAGGTCATCAGTGAAGCCATTGTAGACGCCCTGAAGGAGGTTTACGGTGAGGAAACCGCCGATGAACTTTGTACCGGCATTGCCCAGGAAGCACGGGATTCTGAGCAGCCCATCCAGGAAATCATCAGTGAGAAGGTCGCCGAGCTTGCCGGCATAGATTTGGAGGCGCGGGTAGACACCCCCTCAATGGATATAGAGCCCCCTGCCGAACCGGAGATAAGCCGCTATTAGTCCCTGAAGGAATGCTATGATTCGGATAAGGACAAATATCTGTTCCGCAATACCTTCGTGGTCCTGGAGCGCCTGGAGCTGAACATCGAGGCCTATAAGACCGGCGAGGATGGCGACAAAGGGCGGCCTGTCTCCGGCGGCGACATCGCCATGAACATCATAGAGCTGACGCGGAGCAATGTGTGGGAATCCATGGTGGAGATTGCAGTCCGCACCTATTTCGACGAACATTTCCCGGCAAAGGTGGATACCGGGACCACCGTGGAGGAAAAACTGGATATAGAAGCTGAACCGCCCAAGGTGGACCGCCCCGACCTGGTAAGGGACGCAAGCGGCACTGTCCGGGATGACGGCCTTGTCTATGGGCGCAACGTGGACTTAAAAGAACTCGGGATTGACAGCAAAAACCCCCTGGCCGGACACTACATGGGCGTGGACATGACCAAGGCCCCGGACCCGAAGATGTCCGATATCAGCATGGACGTCTGGAAAACCGGCCGTGGCGTCACGGATACCGTGACCATTGACAGTGAGGCAAGCACCCTGCGCATCCCGGATATCCGGCTGGTGGAATTCAACGATGACCACTATCTCGTAGACCCCTTCGGCAAGGTGGTAGCCAGCGATGTTGACCCCACGGAAAAAGAGCCCACAAACTACTTCAGGAGCCTTGATATCTCCAGCTTCCGGTATAATACGCCCATGGTTGAGGCCGCTGCCCAGGGCAAAGGCATTACTGTAGAGGAATACAAGGAACTGGTTTCGGATAAGGTCAAGGCGGATTTCACGGAACGCACCCTGGCAGGTTTTGACGCGCATGCGGCATACCTGAAGGACCAGATACCTGATATCAAAGGAACCATTGAAGCGTATACAGAAAAAATCGAAGCCCTCCCTGCAAAGGAAGAAGAACTGAAGGCCGGCATTGAGCGCATTGACAGCCTCCCGGCCGAATCCATGACCCCAAAGGATGTCAGCACCCGGGAATCGTACGAAAAGAACCTGGTGGACATTGTGGAGGCAAAGGAAAAACTGGCCTCTGCCGTTGAAAAAATGGACGCCCGGGCCGAAAAGCTGGAGGCTACCATTGAGGGATACTCACAGGCGAAGGCCGTCTGTTCCTCAGGGGCCACGGATGTGGACTCCTCCCTGGCCGTCGTGCTCCGGGCAGACATGGATGCCGGCGGCCGGACCGGCAACGAGGATTATGGCCTAAGCGTAGAGGATATTGAGAAAATCAGCAGCGCCCTCTCCTCCCTGGAAGCCGGAGCCCCGGATGATGTAGAGGTCAAACCAGAGGACTTGGAAGCCAATCCGGACAGCCAGGAGGATAACGTGGGCACCCAAGAGGATAAGCCTCTGGATTTAGACACCGGCGCCGCCGATATGGAATCTTCCAGGGAACCAGATGCCCAAACTGCCCAGGCTGACACAGACGCACAGGTAATTGCTGATACCGAAAAAATAGATACACAGACGGAACCTGATATTGAGGATGAAGATATCGGCATAGAACTTCCCCCGTCCCCCTTTGATGAGGAAATCATTGAGGAAGCACAGGGCTATCCCTATGTTGACATAGATACTTATCAAGATGAGGTCCTGGGGCCGGATGAGGATTATATCTCTGCTGATATGGACGCCTATAAGCCGCTCCCCTACGATGGTCCTACGCCCGTGACTGAGGAAGACTGGAAATCCGCACAGCTGGAACATATTCAGGAATCCATCTATGGACTCCAGACAGAGGGCTATTACCAGAAAATCAACATCACCAATGATATCCAGTACCTTGGGTATCAGGAATTCGACCTGCAGCCGGACTGGCTCTATGAAAACCTTGGGGACGATGTGGCGGATGTCCTGGCTGACTATAATGGGATGAAGGCAACCATTGAATCCATTGACCAGCGCATGGAGACGACCGACACTTATTTAGCGCTCCTGAGTAACCCGGATGTCAGCGACGACGATAAGCTGGCAGCCTTTGACCGTATGGCCGGGAAGATGGGATTCACAGAGGAAATGCTGGAAACCGTGTACATCAGCCGGCCGGAAGAAACCCCGGATGTGGATATCCAGACAGATGATAATGTGGATACACACGAACCTGACGCCATAGCTGCAGACGACATACCGGATATGGCAGGAACAGTACCGGATTCACCCCCTGATGAAGATGACGCCGTCATTGTGGCCTCTGAGGAGGAATCTGTGGGTTATGAGGAAATCCGGGAAGCCCTGGACCGGTTCATTGACCAGGGGCCTGATGGCACGTTCTCCCTGAAGGAAGATTTCCTGGACAAATATGCAGGGGAAATCCCGGAACAGGACTTCTTCTCCGCCTTTGCCGATAAGGTCAAGGAGATTGAGGATGAGGCAAAGGACGAGGATAAGGATGTAGACGCCAATGCCATTGAGCGCCTGGCCGATGCCTTCAGCGACATTGAAGACGCCGCCATCAGCAGCATAACTTACCAGGCGGAACATCTGGTGGACCTGGTGGAAGCCATCTGTGAGGGAGATTGGGATTTCGTGGGGAACATGCTCATGGACAGCTACTTTGACAAAATCAAATCCCAGCTCTCCCCCATTGAGCATGTAGCAGATTACCTGAATGACAGGTTTGACCCTGAATGGCAGGCAGATTCCGAGGCCATCAAAGAGTCTATCTGTGAACGCCTGGAGGGGATATCCAATGATTCCTTTGTGGACCGTATCTGCGACATCGCGGAAACCCTGAGCGACATCTTCCATGGGTTTGACGTCACCCTTGCCCAAATCGGCGAATCCTACGCTGGCCAGGATGTTGACCGCTTTGAGACGGAACCCCAGGACATTGAGATTCCTGAAGCAGACAATGCGGTTGACCAGCATATCAGCGATGCGGCGCCGGATATCCAAACCAGCCTGGATATGGAAACTGACGACTTTGATATGGACATGGAACTTTCCTCCCAGGTCGAGAGCCTGAGGGACTTCTTCGCTGACGTGGAAGGCATCACAGCCGGGGCAGAATCCGCCACCACGGCCGAGGAGCTGGAAGCTGCTATTGCCGCCGTATAGGAAGGAGGACAACATGGTCACAGGATATACCGTCACACTCTTCACTCTGCTCCTGCTGGGCTGCCTCATCGGGATTGCTGCTGGTTTCCACATGGCGTACACGGTGCCGATACGGATGGCCCGGCGGACCGGAAGCCTCCTGGGGTCATCAAACGCCGCTCGCGTAAAGAGCTCAAACCTAAGCGCCCCAGGAAAACCGGCAGGAAGCTGCACAGCAAAATCCACAGGCAGGAAGGAGAATCCTTTTCCGAGTTCCGCTGCCATGAGACCTCCCAGGACCATGAGGAAACGGTCTCAAAGGCCATGGGCAGCCAGGACGACTCCTACAGCTACATAGCCAATCATACGCAAACATAAAGCAACAGGCTGCTCTCCTATCAACATGAGGGCAGCCTATTGCTTTTTTCATATCCCACTGTCAAAGTCTTTGTTCTGTGGTGGGATGACATGGACGAAATATCCGTATTATGGTAGAATGAACTTAATATAAGAACCTGTTTCTGATGGTTCAAAACGGAATCGACATCATTGCGTTGGATACCTGCCAGCACAAATCGGAATTTGAGAGGAGAACAAAATGCCTTATATTACAGTGGAAAGTGGAGCTTTATCTGATGAACAAAAGGAACAGTTGATAAAGCGTTTAACAGAGGTATCTTCTGAAATCATGAAAGTACCAAAAGAATTTTTTACAATTACCATTAAAGAATTACCAGATAAAAATTTTGGCATTGGCGGTAAAACGATTGATAAAGTAAAGGCTGAATATATGCAGACGCATAAGTAACTTCCCATTTATCGGGGAGTTGAACAGAGAGAAAAATCGGTATTGAAGGAGAAATACAAAATGTATATTGAAAAATACTGGGGTAATTATATCGGGGGTACGGATGACAGCCTAACATTGCTGGATTATTTAATTGATAAACAGAAAGCCGAAATACCTCTCAGCGAAATATTTGCGGACACTGGCTTAGATAAGCTAAACTGGAACTTTCACACAACAGACGTAGAACTTGAGTACAAAGGCCATGACGGCAGAGCACATGAGTTTGACTTTGCTATTGATTTGTTTACTGATTTGGCAGCCCTAATGCTGGAGTGCTCTATGAATGGCAGCGTGTCTTTGGGGGAACTATTGAATGATGAGAATGGCAATATTGTCCGTATTACTTTCACCCAAGAAGAAAAAAAAGCTATAAACAAGGCACTGGCTGACTTTGCTAAAGACCCGCTGACTTATGACCTCCATGAGATGGTACCGGACGAGGATATGCAAGAAATGGCACAGGACTGTGAAAGTCTCCGTAAAGAACTGTGTGAATAATTCTCCGTTTCAACTTCCAGTTTGTCAAGGAGCTAAGTAGAACGATTACCGGAACAGCCCATTTTTTATCCTGTCCTGAATGAACAGTACGCAATAGAGATTGCTTCCGGCTGGAATGTGAAATATAACGAGGACCACAGAGGTTATGTCACAAAGTTTGAGGTAGACGACCAATATTGCAGACAGTTTGAAGTCCATCAGGTCGGGGGCGCGCAACATAAGGAGTTATGGGTCCCAGCCGAAAAGCTAGATGAATTTAATGAGCATATTATTGGGGAAATACATATTATTAAAGAATTTCCAGATAAATAGCACCTTATCGTGTTGACTGGCAGCCGAAAAATATGGTGGATAAAATGACCAATTACACATTTGAGGATATAAAGGGATTGTTACTAATAAGCATCCAAGAGTATGGTTTTGAATCAGAATTACGCTTATGCTTTCATGACAACCCGAATGAATACATGATTATAATTTATGATGACCATTGCTCTTTCCAACGATGCGGCAATCCAAAAAAAGCAAGCGGCGAATATAATTATGAATCATTGGATGAGCTGTATAAAGCCCAACAGGTTGATGGGATTGTTTTAGAAAGGGACTGGGGAAAGATTAAGGACTTAGAGTGTACCGATTTTGACATATTGGACCTATGGGACTAATGGCGGATTGAACACCCTCTCCCCTCTCTGCCGGATGTGAATGAAATAGAATTTATCAGGAGATGAAAATAAGCCATGGAAAAATATGTCCCTTTTTCAGAAGTCAGCATTGTACTAGAGCAATTAAAACACGCCCCCTTTCTCTGCAAACTGGAGGAAGCAGATGATAATGAACTGCACATCACCATCATGAGCGCCACAACAGGTGGCTGCGCAGACGTGCATGAAGTCTGTGAAAACACAGCTTTAGAACAAATACTGTCCCACTGCAAACCAATCGAAGCCAACCCAGAACAGAGTTTTGAAATCATTTTTGAAAATTACATCCTGTATCAAGTGCGCAATGAATCATTCTGTTCCTATGATGCGGATGAAATACGTTCGGGAAAATTCATGATTGTTTTTGAAAAGTCGAAATTACTGGATTATCTTATGGTTTCAACGGACGCCTGCCAGCTTGACGATGGGATGTTCTATCCCGGAGAATGAAAGCATTACGGCATATACACGCAAAGCCACATAATTGATGTGGTAGCGTTGGATGAGCCTAAGGTGTTTTGCAGGGTTCAATAGCCTGTCGCACGTAGATACCCTTACCACAAAGTAGCGGCTAAAACATAAAAAAGAGGTAATATATGAATAGAAAGCTTGTAAAATTACTTATCGCCATTACCAGTGCTTTTCTCTGTCTTACAGGTTGCAGAAGAAACACGGCTGAACCGATTATTCTTCCCACTGTTGATGATATCTGCTCCATAAATATCGAACTGATTGATGGGAGGCAGATGTCTTACGAAAATTCCGAAAGCATCAAACAGATTATTTCAGCCATCTCCATAGGAAAAGCAACCAACAAGGAATCCGTGCAGGATTTTCCGTCAGAAGATGAATATGGAACGATAAACATAGAAAGTAATGATGGGACAACCACTGTTTTTTATTATGTTAATAGCGGAAAATACTTTGTGGAACAGCCATATCAAGGTATTTACGAAGCAGTGGGCAACCTTGAAAATTCCCTCATAAATGTCAAATAACAGGAATATATAATGGATACTGCTCTCTGACTGGTAAATTCCATAAAGAAATCTATATCGCTTTAAAAAGGAGCTCTTATGCTATTTCTGCTGATATTGACTGACCCGGAATTATCTTATGATAATTACTCAGAGGATTTTTATATTGGCCTATTTGAAACTGAACAACAGGCTGAGGATACTGCCCAGCATTATCTTAAAAATATAAAAGGGTTCTGCGATTTCCCCTGTACATACCGTATCGCGAAGAAGAACGTTATTGGCGATTTTAACAGCAGGACATCTGATTTCCTATGGACTGTTCAAGGGTGGAACACAAATGAAGACCTAGATGAGATAGACATAATCGAAAGCCCATGCTTCCTCACAGAAAAACAAGCAGACGCTGAGCTTCTGGTCATGAAAAAGAAATACCAACGGGCAGAATGGACTGTAACCAGATGGAAATTAGGCGCATTGAAATGGCATGATAGATTTGTCAGAATGGTTTATGGTGAGCCTGTAAACTAATCGTTATATTAAAAGTAGACAAAGAACAATGAGCAAATATAATGCCCTATGGGAATATGTACAGAAAAACGGAAGCCAATCTATTAAATTGACTTTTGATGAAATTGCTGATATTGCAGGCATAGCCATAAACCATTCATTTTTGAAATATAAAAAAGAACTAACGGAGTATGGTTATCAAGTTGGTAAAATATCTATGAAAGAGCAAACGGTCATTTTTAATAAAGTCGAAGAGTAATTTCAGTTTGTCAAACTGGAAAATTGGAATTGATGGAGGCGAGAATAATGAGCAAAGAGTATATAATACCAGCGTGTTCAGGAATAAAAATTGATGTTCAGCAAGGACAAAATATTACAGTGGTTGACATTGAGGGCGGTCAAGTGGTTGATTTTTTTGCAGAAGTGACGGATAAACCAAATGAATTTCTTTCAACCGGAGTGACGATTGACTGTAATGAATCTTTGAAATTAAAAATTGGGGATACTATTTATACAAACTTATATACACCTATGATGGAAGTCCTTTCTGATGATGTTGGCGAACATGATTTATTACACCCATGTTGCCGACCAGAAATGTATGATTATTTCTACCATAATGGTAAAGGACATCGAAACTGTTTCGATAATATCAATAATGCCCTTAAAGAACAACGGCCAATTATTACACCTGTCAATCTATTTATGCACACGAAAATCAATACTAACGGCAATATCTCAGTAGAAAAGCCTATTTCTGAAGCTGGAGATAAAATTATATTAAAAGCATTGTTGAATATCACATTGGGAATTGCTGCTTGCAGTGTTTCTGAAAGCCAATGCAATAGTGGCAAATGTTCATCTGTAAAAGTAATCATTGACTAACGCAAATTTCCATTTGCAAGCTGACGATTTAAACATAAGGAGAATAGAATCCTAAATGAAAACTATATATAACTGAACGGGTTTATAATATTTTATTTTGCAAACGGTAGAGTGAAGTAAAGGACAAATCGGGATTACAAGGAGATTAAATAGTGAATTTCATTGATAGGGCATTTAAACAAAATTTATCAGGCGATGACTTCTTACAGGCTATGGCAGATATTTATTCAGAGCCAGAAGTTTATAGAATTTTAAACCAATATCCACCCTTTGTAGCAGATGTGATTTCGATTATTGATTATGATACCGCTTTACAGATGGATGGATTAGACGATATTATAAGCGGCAATTTAAGTAGCAGGTATGCAGAAATCCTAAATGCTCTTAAACAATGTGGTGCCGAACAGGAAGCTGATATCTTAAAGCACGCGAAGGAATTATACGATTCAGACGAAGATGGTTACAATGAGGAATACGATAACCTGAATAGCCAGATTGCCTTACATAATGATTATAATGGATTTTGGGACATTGTCCGGGCATATATTGATAAAAATTTGAATTTAATCTAATCTGCACAGGTAGGTCCTTTCCATCCTGTAAAAGGGCCGCCGCCCTCATCCTGACATACTGGATGAAAGGCGGTGATTTTTTTTATGCGTGATTTTATACGGAACCCTAAAAACTGGATGGCCCTCTGTGTTGTGCTGGCTGTCCTCTTTGCGTTGATATACTCCTTCCTTTCCTCCACCAATGCAAACCTACCCTCCTACGTGGAGCCCCCTGCCACACCAGCCGAGCAGACGCCGGCCGTTGACATTGAGACCGTGCAGTTTGCGGCCGAGGGCATCAATCTTACCATGTCGGCCCCGGCCAAATGGACCCATGTGATACGGCAGGGGGCGGATGCCTACATAAACCCGGCCGACGGCGCCACCCTCTTCTTCCATATCAGCGGCTACGACCCGGGCGTCAACATGGTGACCGAGGAGATTATTGCCTCGGAGCTCTCTGCCTCCGGCGGCCTCCTGGGCGGCTTTTCCAGGAACGGCAATAGCGCTTACCTGGCTATTTACGAGCAGGGGGCTGTAGATTGCTTTGAATACACCACATGGGATTTATCAACCCTGGTACGCATCTCCCTGCAGGTCCCTGCCGAGCGGTATACGGACTACTATGACACGGCAATCTTCCTGTTCGACACCCTCAAATGGGAAAAGGAGAACCCCATTCCGGAGGGATTCTCCTTGTTCTACAGTTCCTATGGGAATTTTGAGTTCGGCGTCCTTGATGGGTGGAATGCCGCGATTGACAACGGGGCTTATATTGCCACGGCTGCCAGCGGCTCCTGCCTAACGGCCTCCGTCACCCAGTCCGGCCTGGACCTCTCCTCCCTCAGCCAGCTGGATTACGTGGGCGCCGCAAGCCAGGGGAAACAGAACTACCTCCTGTCCACCTATTCCAACGCCGGTTCCACGCTCATTGCAGAAGCCACTTATACCAAGGATGGTGAGACCTGGGTCAACGTGAACAACATACTTGCCACAGGTTCCTATCTGTACGAGTTTTCCTTTGACTGTAAGCAAAGCGAGTATGAGACCGACGGCCCCAGCTTTTTAACCGCTATGAAGCTGTTCCGGGTGTTTTAGGCTCATCCAGTTCCATTATCCGGTCCAGGGCGTAACGCACAAACTCCGATGTGGCATGGAACCCCTTCTTTTTTGCATACTGGTCAACGCAGGTTTTCCCCGCCTGGTCATAATAGGCCTTGACGTATTTATTCATAGACCCGGTACCGTCATTCCCCTTTTTTGCATTGGACCAGAAAGGTTCCATGCCATACCTGCCCAGGAGGAAGTCCAGCTGGTGGGGCTTTACGTTCATCTGTTCTGCTATTCCCTTTTTTGTAGGGGGTACTTCCTGTAAGGATAGCTTCACCAGCCTCTCCTCTATCCTGTCCGGTATTGGCTTTGCGCTGAAGGTCGTCCTGGGTGCCTGCCCTATCATGGTTGCAAGCAGGGCATAACGTTCCGGGGAAAGGACCGTCCAGTTTCCTATCCTGCGCAGCTGATAAGGCTTGACCTTCTCCCCAAAGCAGCGCCGGACCAGTTCCGGCCCATAGAACCCCTCAAGCGCCTTCTTTACCATATCGGAATCAAGGATGGTGTTGAACCGTTTCGCTATCGTCATATACCCCTTGTTGCAGAAGGCCTGCACAAGGTTATTCACCCCCTCTGTGGGACCAACCCCAAGGGGCATGTCCAGGTAGGCCAACAGGGTCTTTGCCAACGGCATCTCATATTTTTCTATATGAGCATTTGGCTCTATATCCTTACAGTACTCGTTTGGTATAAAGAACTTTTCGTTGACCTGTCCCCGGTTGAACGGTATCCGCTCCAGGCGGCATCCATGCTTCGGGCAGACAGACATAAAAGGAATCTGATGGACGGTATGCCAGTAAGTTTCCCCATACAGGCTTACGTCCTCCTGCCGGCACAGGGGACAGTACCGTAATTCAGACGTACCGTTGGCACTGCTGTCCGTCTTCCAGAGCCATGTAGGCGTTATTGCTGTCCCCTCACACAGCTCCTTTAACGCCTGTTCCTTCTTTTCTACCGGGTTGATACGGTAAAAGTAGGGAAACAACGTATGGTTCAGAATGATATCCCTGATATCCAGCAATCCGGGCGGAAGCTGCCCGAGGATATCGTTTATGGCCTTGGTCGGGTAGAATGTCCCCATGGCCGCGTGCAGCCTGCCGTCAAACAGCTCCTGTATTGTAGTGGCGGATTTCGTATGGCCTGTCCTCATGTGGTAGCGGCACAGCACGCTGTACCAGAGTTCGCCCGGATAAGGCGTAGGAAAGAAATTCAGCACTTCACCACCTCCAGCATGTTGTATTTGTCCAGGGCCGACATCATTGCTTCCGGGGACCTGGCCAGCTTCAGCAGCTCCAATAAGTCCATGGGGTCACGCTGCGCCTTCTTCCTCCCCCTGGGCTTTGCATAGAGGCGTGGGACGGTCCCTTCCAAGGCTTCCGGGCCATCCGTATCAGCAATGGCCTTAATGCCCCCATTCATCCCCTCTGCAGGCCCTTTTACTTCCTCCACATCATCAACCGGCTCATATCCGGCCTCATCCGTGAAATCGGATATATAGGAGCCTTTGGCATACTTCTTCGGTATCTCGATGGACAGCAGCCTGACCGCCCTCATGATGACCGGCTCGTCTATAATCTCCTTCCCGGTCAGGATTGCCTGCACCTGTGCCTCCTGGAATATCTTGCAGATATAAGCCGGGATGCCCCCAGAATAGTCATATATGAGGTTTGCAAGCCGGTCCGTCAGCCCTGCCCTTTTCCGGGTGAACTGATAGGCCCATATGATTTTAAGGAAATCCCGGTATAATCCCCCTGGCTTCAATGGAAGCAGCCGCAGGCCCCTGGTACGCCGCTTCAGATGCTCCTGGGAAATAAACAGTTCCTCGGCCATCGGGGTGCCCACGAAATAGATACTGGTGCTTGTATCGTTGGTCAGCTCCACCAGGAACTTAACCAGCGGCTTGACCTGCTTATTCCTCTGTGCCGTGGCCACGGCGTTCTGTATCTCGTCAATGACCAGTAGCCCGATATGGTGGTTCAGGCAGATGATTTTGACCTGTGTGGCCAGGGCGCTGGCGGATGTGCTCCGTATCCTTGTGGATGCCTCATAATACTGGGACCCCATGGCCCGGTCCACGGCCTCAATGATGTTGAATGCCAGGGTCTTCACGGAACAGTCGCTGGGGCATTCCACCACCAGGTGGGTTATCTGTTTCTCGTAAAACGGCCTCCCGTTGTATTTGGTATGTATAATGACCTGGGGTATGAGGTCCAGGCACCGCCGGATGGTCGAGGTCTTCCCAATCCCCGGCACGCCGAGGATGGACCCGCTTTCCCCCTGGGTGGCAAAGGAAGGGCCGTTTCCCCGGGTCCCCCCTGAAATCCTCATGGATGGCATTCAGCTGCCTGACTGATTCCATGGTGGTCCTGGTCGTATAGGTAGTGGTGACTGCCCGGTATAGTGTATCATAGATGTTATACATATAGTCCATAGGGTAATAGACGCTCTGGAGGACCGGCAGATGCCTCCTCCGTTCCTCCCCACTGAGTTCCGCCAGGTCATAGGGCATCGGCGGCAGGCTTGCAATCTTCTCAAAGAACCTCCCCTTATCCATCAGTTCCGGCATCGCTTCCAGGAAAGGGTTCAACACCTGGCCTCCGGAGCCGACCTTATCATATATGGCTGATACCACTGTCTTTTCCTGATATTTCATGTCAATTTCCCCCTTTCATCCGCACGGTTCTCCCTTATCTCCGCGCCCTTCTGCCTTGGCTTCTCAACACCGTCAATCTCGTCCACTATCTCCTGGATGCTCTTGATGACCGCGACCCTGGCCTCCGTATCCTGCTGTTCCAGCTCCTTCTTCTGCCCCTTCACCTTGTCCCTGGCCATTTCATACTCCATCTGGGAAAGACCGTTAAACTGGGCGGAGGACAATGCCAGCGGGAACTGAACATACTTCCCATCCCTCACCCAGTACACGGCGTCAATTCTGGACGGGTCATAGGCAACCGTAATCTCCTTATCCATCCCGACCTCCTGTAAATACCGCCTGTATTCATTGTTCATATAGCTGATTCCATCACGCACAATCCCCTTGCGCGTGAACTTCGTAACTATCCGTGGAAGGGTCATCCGGTACAGGTCCTCCCCGCCTGCAGGGATGATGTCCGCCTTCCCCTGCCTCTCATGCCACTGCCAAAGGGCTGCGGGTATCGGCTCCACCCGGTCCGCGCACATCTCCGGCGTAGGTATGAAGTTCTTCAGTATCCTGTGCGAATTGATATAGATGACGCAGTGCAGGATGACCCTGGTAAACTCCGTCAGGTTCAGAAGGGCCTGCGACCGGTAGTCCGTAGCCCAGCGCTCCTGGGCATCCCCCTCAATGACCCCCTTGCCGCGCAGGAGGGGCTTGTACTTCTGCTGCAGCACATCGAACGTCTTTTCCACCAGCCCCTTCTCGTCCGGCCGGAACGGCGGCAGGGCCTCTCGCTCCATGCCGTATATGGTACACAGCTCCCCCACCCTTGAGGTGATGAACTCCTTCCCCTGGTCCGTTATGATTTCCCCGGGCAGCCCCATGTTCGGCCACTGCTCCGGGGTTATTTCAATCCCAAAGCGCCTGCAATACTGCACCTTGTCGGAGGCAGCGTTTGCCAGGCAGGCCATGACTGCGGTCTCCCCGGCATCAAGCCCTATGTTGATGCCGGCAATCAGCTGCGTGGCCGTGTCCACTGCCATGTAGATGTTGGGGCGCCCCACCACGGCCGTGCGGTCAAAGCGGGACACCAGGTAGATATCCGCCTCTGTCGCATCCATCTGGAAGGCCCCTATCCTGTCCTTCCACTGCATGGTGGCGCCGTACAGGGGCCGCTCATTCCTCTGGTAGTTTGACAGGCCACCCCGCGATACAGAGCATTTGATGGAGCGGTTATACCCATGCCGGTAGTAATAGTGGCGGAACCTGTCCCATGAAGGGGCTGAATCCATCAACTTCCCCTCTGGCGTCATATACCGGCTTGCCAGCATATGGTCATAGGTATCCCTAAGGGACATCCGTTTGGCGCTGAAGTAGAACTTCCGGATGGCCCAGGCAAAGTTTTTCTCGTCTACCCCAGGTTTCCTGTCCCGGCTCCCTTTCTCCATAAGGGTGTTCCTTGCCATATACCGGTAATATATGCGAAGCACCCTCTTTTTTGTTGTCCCGTTCTCTTTCGCTATTTTCTTGGCCATATCCAGCCGGAATTTTTTGTCCGTAATGCAGCTGGAATCCTCCAAAAGTGGTTCAATCAGGGCAAGGCGCTTTATCCCGGCCTTTGTCAGATACTTTGCCTGCTCCAGGGCAATCCTGTAATCCTCCGGCATATCCGCTTTCTCACAGGACTCCAAGAGGCTGTTTTCAATATAGCGCGGCGGCCCCGGTTCATCATATGAAATAACCCAGGCCCCACGGTCCAGGGCAAGCAGCCGTCTGAATACTTCACCATTTATCCTATAGAACATAGCCATCCCCTCCCCTGGCCATTACCACGACCTTCCAATCATCTACATCAAGGCGTTTCCAGTACCGCCTTGAAAGCTCCAGCTTCTCAATGGATGCCCTCCTGGTCAGATATTCCGCTGGAACCACTTCCCTTATACTGATGCTGCCATCTGCATTTTCTATCCTAAAGTCAGACGCCCAGGCTGCCTCAAAGTAATCCGGACGTATTTCCAGCCTGGAGATTTCCCCTAAGAATGCTGGGTCTAACGGCTGGAGGCATTGATATCCTGCCACATTTGGGCTGTCCTCCAGGATATCAGCATATGTTTTTGCATCACGGGTATGTACTGATATCAACATCTGGTTCTTCTCACTGTAAAACTGTATATCCCTGTATTTTGACTCCGTCTTATCCATATGTACTCCTTACTCCCGTCCTGGCCATTCAATGACCTCATAATCTCGGAAGGCGCCGCACCTCGGGCATGGGGCGCTTCCCCTCTGAATCATCTCCTCGGTCACCTCGCATATCTCCCTCTGACAGCAATCCACCCTGACTTTGGGGAACCGTCTCCCCTCCAGCACCTCCGGCCGAAAACGCCTGTTGAAGCGGAGATAATCAACCCAGCCCTCGCTGTCAAATATCCGGTTGCTGTGCAGCTCCAGGGCCATCTTGTGCACATCAAAACCATGCCTTGGGTAATGCTTCATCTCCCGGTACCACGTCTCCAATGCCTCAAGCAGCCATGTCTCACCATGCAGCCCAATCACCTGCTCCGCCAGCTGATACCAGACGTCCTCCCTGATATCACCGATTTCTGTCTGCACCCCCTTACGGAAGAATTTCTCCTTGTCCCTTCCCCTGCCTTTGGTCATTCCCATCCCAGTCCCGAACATGAACTGGATATCCTCCAAGCTAATAGAAGGGATGTCGATATCCGTAAGCGCATTAATTTGCCGTCTGTCCATCCTTGAATTCCTCCTTTCCGGAATTAATCCGAGTTTTTGCAATTAATCCGAGTTTTTGCATGAATTAATTTGAGTTTCTGCAATTAATCCGAGTTTTTGCACCTATTAATTTGAGTTTTTGCCGAAAAGACCCCTTTTTCATGCAAAAACTCGGATTAATTCTAATTCTAAGTGCAAAAACTCGGATTAATTCTATTTAATTAGAGGGTCTATGTTGTTGTGCCAAGTAAAACAGGCACTTTCTGCCACAAAATGGACATATATGACAGAATTTCAGCCTCCCGGCCCCCTGCCGCCCATCTCCCGACCCAGGGCTTCTGCCTCATATCCAACATATTCCCTCTTCCTTTGGTTCCTTTTTCCTCCCCTTCCCTCCGGCCCCAGGCAGTCCCGTAACTGCCAGAAAGCCTTTGTTTATGCGGGTTTTCAGCCTTTGCCTCCCTCTTTTTCTCCCTATTATAAACGGCATATGGCCCGGTGCCAGGCTTGACGGCCGATGGCCCCGGTGGGTGCCGGAAACAGGGGGCCAGGGGGTGGTTTTGCACACGAAAAAAGGACCCAAAGTATGGTTTTACATACCTTAGGTCCTTATTTTATCCTTTTTTTTGCCTCAAAAATGGTCCATTTTGTGGCATAAAGTGACTATTTTAGGTGGCAGGATGACAATCAATTACATCCCCATCTGCTTCGCTACTTCTGCTGCAAAGTCCTCATTCTTTTTCTCCAGGCCTTCTCCGGTCTCGAAACGGATGAACTTCTTAACCTTGATGTTAGCGCTGTTAGCCTTAGCTACAGAAGCAACATACTGGGAAACGCTCTGCTTGCCGTCTTCTGCCTTAACATAAACCTGATCCAGCAGACAGGTCTCTTTCAGCTCTTTGTTGATACGGCCCTTAACCATGCCTTCGATAATCTTGTCATTGGCATCCGGCTTCTCGTTCTTAGCTGCTGCTGTAAGGATTTCAGTCTCTTTTGCAATATATTCATCGCTAACTTCATCCCTGCTGGTGAACATTGGCTTTAATGCAGCTGCCTGCATAGCTACGTTCTTAGACATATCTTTGATTTCGTCATTGATAACGTCTGTCTCAACATCAATCAGAACACCAATCTTACCGCCTGCATGGATGTAGGAAGCAACAAAACCATTTGCCTCTTCAACCTGCTCAAAGCGGCGGATGTTCATGTTCTCGCCGATAATTGCAATCTGGGATGCCAGGGCTTCCTTCACAGTCAGTGTCTCATCCTTAGCCCACTTCTCTTCCAGGAACGCATCCAGGTCCTTAGCGCTTGTAACAAGTGCCTGTGCTGCCACATCAGCAACATAGGTCTGGAACTTCTCATTCTTAGCAACGAAATCAGTCTCAGCGTTAACTTCAACTACAACTGCTTTCTTATGGTCATCGGTTAATGCGGTAGCCACGATACCTTCAGCCGCAATACGGCCAGCCTTCTTAGCTGCTCCGGCAAGTCCTTTTTCCCTCAGGAACTCAACGGCCTTATCCATATCGCCGTCAGTAGCTGCAAGTGCCTTCTTGCAGTCCATCATTCCGGCACCGGTCATTTCCCTTAAATCTTTTACCATTGCTGCGGTTACTGCTGCCATTTCATTTTCCTCCAATTATAAGTTTTAGTTTTTTAATTAAGCTTCTGCTGCCTCAAATGCTTCTGCAGAAATCTCAATCTCCATTGCACCTTCTAAAACTTCGCCCTGCTTCGCCTCAATTACAGCGTCAGCCATCTTGGAAACAATCAGCTTAACAGCCCTGATGGCATCATCATTGCCAGGGATGACGTAATCCAGTTCTTCCGGATCACAGTTGGTATCAACGATACCGATTAACGGAATACCCAGGGTGTGTGCTTCCTGTACGCAGATATGCTCTTTCTTAGGATCTACAACGAAGATAGCATCTGGCAGTTTCTTCATATCCTTGATTCCGCCAAGGTTTCTCTCTAACTTATCCCACTCTTTTCTTAACTCAATGACTTCCTTCTTCGGAAGGACATCAAAGGTTCCGTCCTCTGACATGGTCTCAATCTGTTTCAGTCTTGCAATACGGCTCTGGATGGTCTTGAAGTTGGTCAGCATGCCGCCCAGCCATCTCTCATTAACATAGTACATACCGCAACGCTCAGCCTCAGCCTTGATTGCTTCCTGGGCCTGCTTCTTGGTACCAACAAACAGGATGGTGCCTCCCTCAGCAGCGATATCGGATACTGCCTTGTAAGCCTCGTCTACTTTGCCCACGGACTTCTGTAAGTCGATGATGTAGATACCGTTTCTCTCGGTATAGATGTATGGAGCCATCTTAGGGTTCCATCTTCTTGTCTGGTGACCGAAATGTACACCAGCTTCCAGTAACTGCTTCATTGAAATAACGCTCATGTTCTTTACCTCCATTTGGTTTTAGCCTGCTACGTTTCACGTAAGTTCAGGCACTTCCGTCCGCTTCTCATGTTTCCCGGAAGACCTGTCCGGATATTGATTCCCAGTTAAATGATGGTTTCCAATATACTTCAAGGCACCGTCCCGTAGAATCCACAGACGTGTTTTTTGTCAGCCTTATCAATATATCACAAAAAACAGCAGCTTGCAAGCACTTTTACGTGTTTTTTGCAAACTGCCGTTCTGTTTTGGCTTTTTATGTTATATAATGTGGTCTGACCTGACATTACTGTATCATGGGGGTGCTATTTCAGATTTGTGTTGGAGGCCTTAATTGCCTTCAATTCGTCAAATACCACATCATTCAGAACCTTGATATATGTTCCCTTCATTCCGGAAGAACGTGACTCAATCACACCGGCACTTTCGAACTTGCGAAGGGCATTCACAATGACGGAACGGGTGATTCCCACCCGGTCAGCAATCTTGCTGGCTACCAGGATACCCTCGTTTCCATCCAGTTCCTCAAAAATATGGATGATTGCTTCCAGTTCAGAGAATGACAGGGTACTGATGGCTGATTTAACAATCTGCACCTTCCTTGTCTCTTCCGCATTCTCTTCATTCACGGAACGCATCATCTCCAGCCCCACAACCGTGGTTCCGTATTCGCTTAAGATGATATCATCAATATCATACTGGGAGTCTGACTTGTAAATAAACAGGGTGCCCAGGCGTTCTCCTGCAATATCAATAGGGGTGATGATGGCCTGATACTTCCTTACATTCTCTTCTGCAAAGCCCAGGGTAGCCAGATTCACATTCTCCTTTGTCGATAGCACGCTGAGGAGGCGTTCATTCAGCATCTTATCCACGTACCCTCCAACCTGGTCTTCTATCAGTTCCTCTATCTCATCCACATCGGAGTTGATACTTACACCCAGAACCTTTCCCTTCTTACTGATAACAAGTATATTGGATAACAATATCTCACTTAAAACCTTACATATATCGTTAAATACCACTTTATGAGAATTGTTGTTATGCAATAGCTTGTTGATTTTTCTGGTTTTGTCCAACAATTGAACACTCATAATCGAAAACCTCCTTATCCAATTTGTATAACGCCCCAAAATACTCTACTAATAATTGAATTTTAACACAATTTTTAAGCAATAACAAGAGTTTTTTGAAGTTTTCGATTATTTTAAGATTTTAATAATTTTCGGTTCTGTTTTACAATTTTTTCTATTTATCCGTGCTATCCGGCTGATCCTTCTTATCCGTGCGGTATCCGCAGGTCTCGCTGGAACAGAGCAGTTTATTTCCCTTTTCCACCATGTAGGAACCACAGTTGGGACACTTCTGGGTGGACGGCTTTTGCCAGGACATGAAATCACATTCCGGATTATCCTCACATCCATAATACAGGCGGCCCTTCTTGGTCTTCTTAAGGACCACTTCCTTACCGCACTTGGGACAGGGTACCCCAATCTTCTCGAAATAGGGCTTTGTATTCTTACAGTCCGGGAAACCGGGGCAGGCAAGGAACTTTCCATGGGGGCCATACTTTATGACCATCTGGCGGCCGCAGAGGTCGCAGACCTCATCCGACACCTCATCTGCAATCTTGACGGATTCCAGTTCCTGTTCTGCAATCTTGACAGCCTCATCCAGGTCCGGATAAAAATTGCTGACCACTGTTTTCCATGCAACGGTCCCGTCTGCCACCTTGTCTAACAGGGATTCCATATTGGCCGTGAAATTCGGATCCACAATGCTTGGGAAGGAACGTTTCATGATGCGGTTCACCACATCACCAAGTTCCGTGACATAAAGGTTTTTGCTTTCTTTTACAACATACCGCCTGGCAATGATGGTGGTGATGGTCGGGGCGTACGTACTTGGACGGCCGATTCCCTGCTCTTCCAGTGCCTTTACCAGGGAAGCCTCCGTATAGTGGGCAGGGGGCTGGGTAAAATGCTGGCTTGGCTTAAGTTCTTCCAGCTTAAGCATAATTCCTTTTTCCAGGTTCCCAAGGACCTGGTTCTTTTCCTCTTCATCGTCAGCTTCCACATACACTGACATGAATCCTTCAAAAGTCAGTCTGGAAGCAGATGTTGTGAATATGTGGCTGCCTGCCTCAATTTTCACGGAAGTGGTCTCATATACAGCAGAAGCCATCCTGCTTGCGGTGAAACGTTTCCAAATCAACTGGTACAGGCGGAACAGGTCACGCTGAAGGGATTCCTTAACAATGGTAGGTGTCAACGTAATGTCAGTTGGACGGATTGCCTCATGGGCATCCTGTATCTTACCATTTTCCTTCTTCACCTGGTTACCCTGGGCCACGTAGTCCGCCCCATAATGTCCCTTGACAAATTCCCTTGCGGCCGCATCTGCCTCATCCGCAATACGGGTGGAATCCGTTCGCAGGTATGTGATAAGACCCAGTGTCCCATGTCCCTTTACCTCAACGCCTTCATAAAGCTGCTGGGCAAGACGCATGGTCTTCTGTGTGGAAAAGTTCAGCGCCTTGGATGCTTCCTGCTGCAGGGTACTGGTGGTGAAGGGGATTGGTGCCTTCTTGATACGCTCTCCCTTTTTCACTTCCTCTACCTGATAGGTGCAGCCTTCCAGTTCTTTCAGGATATGGTCCAGTTCCTCCTTATTGCGGATAGTGGCCTTTCCTCCTTTTGTATCCCTAGAACCATAATACTTGGCTGCCAGAGGCTTCTTGCTTCCCTTCATCAGAAGGTCGGCCTCCAGGTTCCAGTACTCCTCCGGGATGAATGCGTTAATCTCATCTTCCCGGTCACAGATCATCCTGAGGGCAACAGACTGTACGCGTCCCGCACTTAAGCCTCTTTTTACCTTTGCCCAAAGCAGGGGACTGATTCTGTAACCAACCATGCGGTCCAGCATCCTTCTGGTCTGCTGTGCGTTCACCAGGTTCATATCCAGGGTTCTGGGGGTTTTAAAGGAAGCCTTCACCGCATTCTTGGTGATTTCGTTAAAACTGATACGGTAAACATCTTTTCCCTTCTGCTCATCCAGCTTCAGCGCTTTCATGAGATGCCAGGAAATGGCCTCTCCTTCACGGTCAGGGTCAGTGGCCAGATAAATCTTATCAGCCTTTTTCACTTCCTTGCGCAGCTTGGCAAGCACATCCCCTTTTCCCCTGATGGTGATATACTTGGGTTCATAGTCATGTTCCGCATCAAATCCAAGCTGGCTTTTGGGAAGGTCCCTTACGTGGCCTCCGGAGGCATCCACCTCATAGTTATTGCCCAGAAACTTCTTGATGGTCTTTACTTTTGCTGGTGACTCCACAATTACCAGATAATTTGCCATTGTAAAACTCCTTATTCCCTCTTCATATATTGATAAATACGTAATAATGCTTATGGTTGTGTCATCCGCCGGATATAACACTGACCGTTGGTCCGCAGTGCAAATCCACCCAGTTCCAGTTCACAAAGCGTGCTCATGCACTGGCTTACAGGAATCCCTGTCTGCATGGCAATCTGTTCCAGGTGCCTGGGTTCGGAATCTAGGCAACTATACACCATTTTTTCAAACTTGGCAAGTCCCTTATCTGCTTTTTCGTAAGAAAACATTGGTTTTTCGTAAAAAATGCCCATAGATTCCAGCACATCAACTGGTGATGTGAGTATCCCTGCACCGGCCCTTATCAGATAATTGCAGCCTTCGCTCAGGGCATCGGTTATCCGTCCCGGAAGGGCAAATATCTCTTTTCCCTGCTCCAGCCCCAGCTGGGCTGTTATCAGTGAACCGCTCTTCTGCCTAGCTTCCATCACAAGGATGACGTCCGACAATCCGCTAATGATTCGGTTCCTTGCAGGAAAATTACGCGCCCGCGGTTCTTCATCCGGTGGGTATTCAGACAGGATACCTCCATTTTCCAGTATCTGCTCAAATAATCTGTAATTGGTTCTTGGATAACAGATATTGACGCCGCAGCCCAATACTGCAAATGTCTTTCCCCTGCCTTTTACAGCACCTTCGTGGCCAGCCCCGTCTATCCCCAGTGCCAGCCCGCTGATAATCTGTACGCCTTGTGCGGCCAGTTCCCTGCCCATGTATTCGGCGGATTGCTTTCCATATGACGTACAGTTCCTTGCTCCTATGACAGCGGCCGACGGATATCCGTCCCCGGGCAGTTCCCCTTTTACATAGAGTCCCATGGGATAGTCATAGATATGCCGGAGCCGCTCCGGATATTCCGTGTCCAGGGGTGTAATATACCGGATTCCCTTTTCACCAAGGGTATGATACTCTTGCCGCATTGGCTCCAGCTGTTTCTTCCAGGCATCAAATTCCGGGCATTGTTTTGCACTGTAAAGGATTCCCATACGGTATAATTCCATTCCTTCTATATAATATACGGACTCAAAACTTTCTGCCTGCTTCCATATCTTTTGTACCGTAACCGCGCCAAAACCAGGGCACCTGGTCAGCCAGTAAAGGAACTCCCTTTCCCTCTCTGTCCTGGCTGCGGTATACTCCATCCCATCCCATCGCTGTGCTATCCCCATAACCGTTCCTCCAGCATTCCATAGCCCAATGCTTCTGATAAATGTTTCCTGCTGATCAAACCGCATCCATCCAGGTCCGCTATGGTCCTTGCTACCTTTAATATCTTGTGGTACCGCCTGGCGCTGAGCTGCTTTGTCTCATAAACCGTTTTCAGGAAAGAACCTTCTTCCTGACCCAATGTACAGTATTCCTGCGTTTCTTTCATCCCCATCCTGCTGTTAAACCGTATCCTTGTGCCGCTGAACCTCTCTGCCTGGATATTCCTGGCCCTCTCTACCCTGCGCCTGATGGATGCGGAGTCTTCCCCGGTTCCTCCTGCCCCATTCAACTCCTCATATGTCACAGGCGAGGCATCCACACATATATCAAACCGCTCCAGGACAGGCCTTGGTATATGGTCCAGATATCTCTGGATCTGCAGTTCTGAGCAGCTGCATCTTGACCTGTCGGGGTAAAAACCGCATGGACACGGATTAGTAGCAGCCACCAGCATAAAGTCGGCCGGGAACTCATAACTGCCATGGACCCTGGTAACCGTAACCTTATGTTCTTCCAGGGGCTGTCTCAGAATATCAATTGCACCCCTGCTGAAATGCGGAAGTTCATCCAGGAACAGGATTCCGCCGGATGCAAGGGAAAGCTCCCCTGGACGCGCCTGGGCTCCGCCGCCAGTCAACGCCAGCGGTGTGATGGTATGATGGGGACTCCTGAAAGGACGGCGGGATAAAAGCGGCCGGTCAGGAGGAAGAAGGCCGCAGATACTATATATCTTTGATATCTCGATATCTTCCTCCCTGGTCAGGGAGGGCATGATGGTGGGAAGTCTTTTGGCAACCATTGTCTTACCGGTTCCGGCGCTTCCGTTCATAAGAAGCCCATGCATACCGGCGGCGGCAATTTCAGCGGCCCGCCTCAGTACCAGCTGGCCTCGTATATCCCTGAAATCCACATCATAAGTCTCTTCCAATACTCCTTCTTCCATCGATGGTGTGCATTGCCCTATGGATGACGGCTGTCTGAGCATGGCGGCCATCTGGCCCAATGATTCCACCCCGATGATTGACATGCCCTCAATCATCATTCCTTCCCTGACATTAGCCGCGGGCAGGAAGCAGCGTTTCAGCCCATATTCCCTGGCTGCATCCACCAGAGGCAGTACGCCGCTTATAGGTTTCACGCAGCCGTCCAATCCCAGTTCCCCGATGACCAGGCTGTCCTTAAGTTCCCGGGTGTCAGCCTGTTCAAAAGCGCCCAGTACTGCAATTGCTATGGGCAGGTCATAAGCAGTCCCTCCTTTGTGTATGCCTGCCGGTGACAGGTTAACCGTTATTTTCTTTGCCTGAAACCGGAACCCGGAATTGCGCAGCGCCGTGCGCACCCTTTCCTGGGATTCCCTTACCTCGGAAGCCAGCTGGCCTGAAATGGAAAATCCCGGCAGACCGTTGGAAACGTCCGCTTCCACGGAGACGACATAGCCCCGGACAGCCCGTATGCCTCCGCTGTTGATTTGTGTAAACATCCATATGCCCCCTTCTCTTTGATTGGTCTTACATACTTACATACAAACAGTTTGGAATGTGGCGTAAATACCCGCCGGATGACTTCTTGACAGAACAGGAAGATACCTGTTCCAATGAAATACAGATAGTATTACTATACTAAAAGAACAACAAAAAGACAAGGGGCATGATTGGATTCATTTTAACGTTCTCTTTGGAACTCTGTCATATAGGCCCTGTAACGCAGGGGCAGGTGGTTTCTCTGGCAGATTGGATTTGTCCTTTCTTTAATTGCAATGGTATGGAAAAAGGAAATCCACAAATCCTCGTATTCCCGCTCATCCGTTTCCTGCTCCAGGCACAGCTGCCATATATTGTCCCCATCCGGCTGTTCCAATGGATGATTAACCAGAATCCACGGTTTTCCCTTGGGGTGGACAGCTGCCTTCTCCCGGTTAACGTCATAAATAATCCAATTTTCTTCCGGCAGCCGGTCTGCAAAATGAGGCGCAAGAAGGGTCATCACATCGTTTTTCGGTCCAATCCTTGACACCAGCACACCGCCCGCTGCCTGGGAAAACCGCAGGAATTCCACCAGAAGATGGTTCTCATTATAAACATTGCGGCACAGTTCAAATATATCACAGTTCTCAGGAATCTGAAGCTGGTCCAGTATCCCCGGTCCAATGCCAAATGCCTGTACAAGGAAACGGTATATCTTGTCCGCCCTCTCCGTATCCTGGCTTAAGGATGCAACATATATCTTCTTATATACTTCCTGGGAAAGCTTACTGCACACAGACTTAATTACCTTATGGGCCTTCTCATGGGTGGATTCCGGCTCCACATACTCGCTGAACAGTTCCAGTTCATGGTACGTCCCCTTTAACTCCAGGCGTACATTGTCGTGGCCTTTCCGGCTCATCCATGCATCATATATGCCGCAAAGGATTCCCTCAAAATCCGGCACGCATAAATATATGGTCATTCCCTATCCCTCCCTTATCCTAAAAATGCCCGGCTGCCGCGGCATAGTGGTCATCTCTGGTTACAGGCATCTCCATATGCATATCGTCAAACAGGGAAAGCTGCCTGAAACTGTCCCTGTGTTCTATATCCCATCTGGCCCGCTGCTCATCGCCCACAAGGCAATTGGTAATATAATCCTGGTCCAGCCTTGCCCCCTCCATCATGCGCCCGGAACAGGTAATGAAATATCTGGCCCTCTTCAAGACCACACCCATCTTCTTCAAATCCTCAAACCCAAGTCTTCCGCTTCTTCTGGCAGCAACAATCCTGGAAGCTGACTTGACCCCCATCCCCGGTACCCTGAGAAGTTCATCATAAGGTGCCAGGTTCACTTCTACCGGAAAGCCTTCCAGATGGCGCAGGGCCCAGTCACACTTAGGATCCAGAAATACGTTGAAATTCGGCCTGTCCTCCGACAGCAGTTCCTCAGCCCTGAAGCCGTAAAAACGCAGAAGCCAGTCCGCCTGATACAGCCTGTGTTCCCTGAGAAGGGGCGGGCCTCCTGGAAGGCTTGGCAGACAGCTGTCCTCATTCACAGGAATATAGGCAGAATAGAACACCCGCTTCAGTCCAAAGTTCTGGTACAATGCCTGGGTAACCGACATCATCTGATAATCATTCTCCGGCGTGGCTCCCACAATCATCTGGGTACTCTGCCCAGCCGGTACGAATGCTGACTTCTTATATTGGGAAGCAGGAAGCACAAGACGGCTTTTAATGCATCCGGGGCGGGCATCCGGTTGGGTGGTATACATATCGTTATGTGAATCTCCCCCCGGCACGCCCTGGTCCGTTCCTGCCAGTCCTTGGGACTCTCCCTGCCCAGTAACCTTCGCGGATATCTTCCTGTCCAGTGCAGCACCCGGCGCCTCAGCCAGTTCCGGGCGTATCAGGGCAGCGCCTCCTGCAAAGCCGGCGCGCTCCGTGCTGTAAGGCTTCTTATATCCCCTGTCATATCCCAGTAAATGGCTGGACACGGAAATCCCCTGCTGAATCTGCCGCATGGGTGCAAGTATCTTATCCCGGGTCTTGCCCGGAGCCAGGTCCTTAAGCCCCTGAGCGGTTGGAAGTTCCAGATTGATGCTCATCCTGTCTGCCAGGAATCCGGTGCGCTCCACCAGTTCTGCATCCGTTCCCGGTATGGCCTTTACATGGATGTAACCGTTAAAGTTCCATTGGTTCCGTAGTTTATATAAAGTCTCGTATATCAGTTCCATGGTGTGATTGGCATTATAGAGGATTCCGGAACTTAAGAACAGTCCCTCAATATAATTCCTCCTGTAAAACTCAATGGTCAGTTTACACACCTCGTCCGGCGTGAATGCCGTCCTGACCACATCATTGGAACATCGGTTGACACAATACTTGCAGTCATAGATACACTGATTGGTAAAAAGTATCTTCAAAAGGGATATACATCTCCCATCCGCGGCAAAGCTGTGGCAGATTCCGGCCTCCGATGTATTCCCAATGCTTCCCGCCTTTCCCTTCCGCTTCACGCCGCTGGAAGTACAGGCCACATCGTACTTGGCTGCATCTGTAAGTATCTTCAGTTTTTCCTGTATGGACAGATTCTCCTGTATTAACATGGCACCGCCTCTTTCGAACATATGTTTGTTCATACAGTTTATCATATCCGGACACTTAAATCAAGGAGAAATCAGAACATTCGTTCTTTTTGCACAAAATCTTTTTGAACAGAAAGCCTGCGGCCGGAATCATGTTCCAGCCGCAGGCCATCCTGTTATCTGTATTTAATTAATCCCTGTATCCGTCCGGGTTCATGGACTGCCATTTCCAGGAATCAGCACACATTTCCTCGATTCCCTTTTCAGCAACCCAGCCCAGTTCCTTCTTTGCCTTGGCGCAATCAGAGTAACATACGGCCACATCCCCGTCCCTGCGCGGCTTGATTTCATACTTCAGTGTCTTACCGCAGGCTTTCTCATATGCATGAAACACATCCAGCACACTGTATCCAACGCCTGTTCCCAGGTTGTAGATGCTGACGCCCTCCCTGTCAGTAAGCTTCTTCACAGCCTTTACATGGCCCTTTGCCAGGTCAACCACATGGATGTAATCACGCACACCAGTGCCATCGGGGGTATCATAGTCGTTACCGAATACATTCAGGTATTCAAGTTTCCCAACAGCAACCTGCGCAATATAGGGAACCAGGTTGTTGGGGATTCCCTTGGGGTCTTCCCCAATCAGGCCGCTTTCATGGGCGCCGATGGGATTGAAATAGCGCAGAAGCACCACATTCCACCCGGCATCCGCTGTATGTAAGTCCGTAAGAATCTGCTCCAGCATGCCTTTGGTACGTCCGTATGGATTGGTAATCTCACCCTTGGGGCAGTTCTCGGTAATGGGTATCTCAGCAGGGTCGCCGTATACGGTTGCGGAGGAACTGAACACGATATCCTTTACCCCATGCTTCCTCATCTCATCACAGAGGATCAGGGTTCCTGTTATATTATTATGATAGTATTCAAGAGGCTTATGCACGGACTCCCCCACTGCCTTAAGTCCTGCAAAATGAATGACGGACTCTATTGTTTCCTTATCAAACACGTCCTTTAGCGCAGGCTGGTCTAACAGGTCCACCTCATAGAACTTAACCTTCTTACCTGTAATCTGCTCCACCCTCTGAAGCGCCTTCTCACTGGAATTGTAAAGGTTGTCTACTACTACTACATCATAACCTGCATTTAAAAGCTCCACACAGGTGTGGCTTCCGATATAACCGGCGCCTCCAGTCACTAAAATCGCCATTGTTTTTCCTCCTTCATGAACACTTGGTTGCAGCAAGAAAGGCAGAACAGGTGCTGAACCGCCGGTTCTGCCTGCTATGAATAGTATAAGGGCATTGCTTCGATAAAACAATGCACAATTCTTCTATCTTTTTATAATATTTTTCGAATTTCAGCTTTCAGGCTTAAAATGCGCAGGACCGATGCATCCAGACGATCCAGCGGTATTTCCCCATTCCCGGCCCCTTCCACCACAGCTTCGTAGGCAGACGGAAAATCCGCCGGCATCAGAAGCATGTCCACACCAGCCTGCAGCGCCATCACCGCCGCCTGACCGGAGGGGTAGTGGTCCTCAATGGCCCCCATGTTCAATGCGTCCGTGATGATGATGCCTTCATATCCCATCCTGTCCCTGAGATATCCCTGGATTACCTGGCCCGAAAGGGAACAGGGAAGGTCCCCGCCTGTGATTGCAGGCAGCGAGATATGACCTGCCATGATAAAAGGCACCTGGTTCCCCACCATGGCATAAAATGGTTTCAACTCAGCCTCCTCAAGCTCTTCCCATGTTTTATCCGTATATGCAAACCCTTCATGGCTGTCCCCCTTTGTGGCTCCATGTCCAGGAAAATGTTTTGGCGCCCCATAAACCCCCTGTTTCCAAAGCCCCTCAAGGTATGCCAGGGACATCTCTGTAACCAGCTGTGGATCCCGGCCAAAGGAGCGCGTCTTTACCACTGTATTGTCCGGGTTGGTCAGAACATCCGCATCCGGTGCAAAATCCAGATTCAATCCATATTCATGAAGATATGCACCAATGGTACTGCCCGCCCGATATGCCTGAACACGGTCCCCGGACGCACCGATTACATCCATGGACGGCACCTGCGCTACCCGGAAGCCATCATGCTTCCCAATCCTGGCAATATCCCCTCCCTCTTCATCAATGGAGAGGAACAGCGGTATCCCGATCTCCTCCATAGCCATCTTCTGGGTATCTCCGGTCATTGTCTTTAACTGGCCGGCATCCTCCAGATTATTGGAAAAATAGATAAGGCCTCCAACCGGATACTGTCTCAGCGCTTCCCTGGTAACCTCCCCGGCCTGGGTAACCTGGCCGCAGCCTGTAAGCTGTTCCGGCGTGATGATGAATAGCTGCGCCGCCTTTTCCTCCAGGGACATACCCTCCAGCTGTTTCCTTGCCCATTCCTCCTGGCTGCTTATTCCGCCTATTCTTATGCCTCCCCCATCATCCCTGTCTCCCATCCCATATTCCCTGTCTTTCTCCTTATCGTTCCTGTCTTTTGCCCCATATTCCCTGTCTTTCTCCTTATCGTTCCTGTCTTTTGCCCCATATTTCCTGTCTTTCTCCTTATCGTTCCCATCTTTTGCCTCATCACTCCTGCCTTTTGCCTCATCACTCCTGGTTTCCACCCCATTTATCCCTGCTTGCGGTCCACGGCCCCCATTTGCCCTGACTGGAAGCCGGTCTGCGGAGTAAAGGGCCGCCACAAGTAACAATGTAACCGCAGACACCCCGGCCAGACGGTTTTTCCACACTTTTTTGCTGTCTTTTCTTCCAGAACGCCCTTTTCCCATGAACTGCTTGTCTCCTTTTGCCTTCTTAATCAAGATGCCGGCTTTATTTTATATAGTATAAATGATTCAGCCCCTCAGGGTAAAGGGGGAATTCACGACAAAAGACAGCATAAAACAGCATCGGAACCATAATCAGTCCCGATGCTCCGTATTTTCCAACCTTCATTGCTTATCCATGTCTTGAAAACTCCGCCCGTATCTTCTCAATCGCCTTCTTCTCAATCCGGCTCACATAGGAGCGGGAAATGCCCAGATTGCCTGCAATCTCCCGCTGGGTATGTTCCTTGCCCCTGTACAGCCCGTAACGCATTCCCAATACGGTTTTTTCTGTCTCCGTCAGACAGGATTCAAAGGCCTCATACAGTTCTTTCACATCCTGCTTCAGTATCATGGTATCCAAAGTTTCTTTATTGTCCATCTCGATGACATCTACCAGGCTCACGGTCTCGCCGTCCTTGTCTACCCCGATGGGCTCAAAAAGCGATACTTCTTTGGAAAATTTCTTGCTGGCACGAAGGAGCATCAGTATTTCATTTTCCACGCATCTGGCTGCATAGGTGGCCAGTCGCGATCCTTTATCGGCATTAAACGTATTCACGGCCTTGATAAGGCCGATGGTCCCAACAGACAGCAGGTCCTCCATATCATAATCAGAGCCCTGGTACTTCTTTACCACATGGGCTACCAGACGCATATTATGCTCAATCAGCATATCCCTTGCTGACTGGTCGCCCTCTTTGCAGCGCTCCAGATACTCTTTTTCCTCTCCTGCTGATAATGGTTTTGGAAAAGTCTTCAAAGAAAGCCACCCTGCACATTCTTAATTTCATTCTATGCGAGGGCAGCTTGCCAAGTGCTTTTACAATTTTTTCGGGGCTTATACTATTTTACGACAAACATGTCTTTATACTTTTTCCGGTCCAGACTGTGGTTGTACACCAGCGCTTCATAGTCCAGGACCATGTCCTGGTACGGGCAGCGCTCCGACTCAGCCTTGGGCCAGTAATAATAATTGCCTTCCCTGTCGTAACAGCCAAGGAAATGCACCACTGGCAGGACTTCCTCCAGCTGGAGAAGGAAACGGTTATATGGCGTCATGTCCAGGTTTGCTCTTTTCAATACCTCCGTGGAAAGGTAGACGGCGCCCAGTTTCCCCATGTCCTCAGAAGGCATGTCATAATTGGTCCAGATAATGAAAGGCGTCTCATACCACATCAGACGGTCCTGGACCGGCACCTGGCTGCTGGGCATGCCCGCGATGGCGTCATAGAACTCATCCTCCACGCTGGGCTGATGGTCGCCAAACATGACAATCATGGTTGGTTCATCCACCTGGGAAAAATATTCCAGCAGGTACTGGAATGCCTCGTCTGATTTTTTCATCAGGGACAGATACTGGTCCGTCTTGGGGTATTGGCCCTCATATTTACCGGTAAGCCATACCTCCTGTTGGAAATTATCATATTCGCCTTCATAGCCCCCATGGTTCTGCATGGTGACATTGAAGATGAACAGCCTGTCATCCGGTGATTCCTTGCCCTCCACCACATCAATCAGCCTGTCATAATCCGCCTTATCGCTGA
The DNA here is from genome assembly GCF_022440595.1 of Enterocloster sp. OA13. Classification (NCBI taxonomy): domain Bacteria; kingdom Bacillati; phylum Bacillota; class Clostridia; order Lachnospirales; family Lachnospiraceae; genus Enterocloster; species Enterocloster sp. OA13. The sequence continues at coordinate 2,437,779 of NZ_JAKNTF010000001.1, forward strand.
CATAATTGCGCAGCTGTTCACTTTCCTCATAAAATTCCTCATCCAGGAATTCATCAAATCCCATATTCTGGTAACACTCCACACGGTTCCAGTTCTCCCCAGGATAAGGATGCATGGCCACCGCAGAGTAGCCCTGGGACTTTAATGTGCTTACCAGGGAATAGGTATCAGGCTTTACATTAAATTGGTATGCAATGGAATTGGCAGGCAGAAGGGCCATGGAATCCCCTGTAAGGAACTCGTACTCCGAATTGCTTGTCATGGAACCGAACACAGGCACGGTCAGGCTGCCCTTCACCGTATTCTCCTTAAGGCTGTTAATGAATGGGAAATACTCCACATTCGTGGTAAAATCCCCTGCCGTCCTAAGGTCTGACAGACTTTCATTCATGATACATATCAGGTTCACAGGCGTGATATCCCCGCTATTGTCAGTCTGTACATTGTCCAGGGATGCAAGCTGCACCTGCCCTTCTTCCTCCAGACGGCCATGAATCTCCTTCAGCCGCGCGGTGCTGTAGCCATGGGGCGGCTTCTTAACCACATACTGCATGGAAACCGCAGTGGACAGCACATATCCATATTCCTTATAGGAGTCATTGACCTCCCACATATTGATGCCCCATCCACGCCCCGGCACCAGGGAAATAAAAAACCACGCAGCAAAACCGCCTGTGAGGGCAGCCACCGCACCTCCAGCCGCCAGACGCTGTCTCCATCCCCTGACCCGCCGCGGGGCAAACCACAGGCCTGCGTTCATCAGCACAACTGCCATGCACGCAAGCTTCATTTCATGCGAAACCACGAAGGCATAATTCCCCGCCACCGTGGCCGCGGTCTTGAAAGCCATCACATCCCAAAGCATGATGGGCCTTCCCCTGAACTCCACCACAAACGCCTCTGCCATGGATATGATAAGCAGTGCCGCGGAAATAACCGGAACAGCAATCCGGCTGGTCCCGCTGACAGCAAAAGCGGCAAGATAAAGCACATACATCCATGCGATATTCCACACCGCCATATCACCTGGAACCGTGGCCAGATTACCTGTCACATATTCAAACAGGACATACGATACACAGGGTACCAGTATAAGGCACACGGTTCCAAACACATTCCATATGGTTTTTATATATTGTTGCAGCTTTTCCTTTGTCACCAATCCCGTCCCTCTGCAGCGTTTGCCCGATTTTCAGGGCATGTCCCACTCGCTGCATTCCTCTCTGACTGAGTCTTTTTCAGTGCGGCTCTTTCGGAGGCATCTCTTTCCAACATGCCTCTTTCCAATGCGTTTCTTCCGAACGCATCTCTTCCAAACACATGTCTTCCAAACGCATGTCTTCCAAGCACATCTCTTCCAAGCACATGTCTTCCAAGCACATGTCTTCCAAACACATCCCTTCCAAATGCATCCCTTCCCCGCACGTCTTCATTAACAAACATATCCTAGCACAAACATTTTTCAGGTTCAAGAGACAAATGCTTCCATTGGGGCGAATTCACAAAAGCTTCACATTTCCAGAACGGTCTTGATACGCCGTAGATGCCCGGCTGAAAATAACAGGACAAAAACAGATGATTCCAACTACAATCGGATACAATACTTCCCGGTAACAATCCTCCTGTAAAACACAACCGTCAGCACAGTAGCCGCAATCCATCCAAAAGGCCAGGCCATCCAGATACCCATGCTGCCAAAGTATCCTGTGAGGATATTGGCCACGATGATGCGCAGGATCAAATCCGGCACCGTGGCCAGCACAAAGTATGCCATTGCCCCGGAACCCCTGATGATCCCATCCGTCATAAGCTTGATGGATATCATGAAGTACATGGGGCTTACAATGCGCAGGAAGCCCACGCCGGAGCGGATTGCCTCCTCACTCCCGTCCCCCAGGAACAGTCCCATCATCTGTCTGCTGAAGCCAAAGTACAGTACAAAGAAGGGAATGGTCGCAAGGATGGACAGCCTGACGCCTGTCTTAAAGCCAAGGGGAAGCCGCTCCTTTTTACCGGCTCCCAGGTTCTGGGCCGTGTAGCTGGACAGGCAGCCGCCTAAGGACATGAAGGCGTTGATTGCAAATGTATTCAGTTTGATTGCGCCGGAATAGCCCGCTATGACGGCGGAGCCGTAACGGTTCACGATTTCCTGGACAAACATGTTCCCAACGGAAAGCACGCTCTGCTGCATGATGCTGGGGACAGCGATGGCAGCAATCTGGGACAGCAGCAGAAGGTCAAAAAGCACCACCTTCCGGCTGGTCTTTATCCCCTTAAGCCTCAGGGCCAGGGTGACAAGGGCCAGTCCAGCCGATATGCCCTGGGCAATGAAGGTGGCCCAGGCAACGCCTGCCACGCCCCAGTGGAACCCTGCAACGAACCAGTAATCCAGCAGGATATTGCCGATGGACGAGCCGATCAGGAAGTACAGGGGCGTCCTGGAGTCCCCTAAAGCAGTGAAAATCCCGGTACACACATTGTAAAGGAACAGAAAGGTAAGGCCGAACACATAAATCTTCAGGTACAGTTCCCCATCCCCGAATATATTGGACGGCGTATGTATCAGACGCATCATGCTGCCGCAGTACACATATCCCAGCGCGGTGAGGATCAGACTCATGACGCCGCAGGCAATGAATGCGGTGTAAACAGCGGATTTCATTTTCCCAATGTCCCTTGCGCCAAAAAGCCGGGATACCACCACGGACGCGCCCAGGTTGCTGCCCACTGCAAATGCCATGAAAATCACCGTGATGGGATAGGAAGCCCCCACGGCCGCCAGCGCGTCCTCTCCGGCAAACCGTCCGGCAATGCTGCTGTCCGCAATGTTGTAAAGCTGCTGGAACATGACGCTTACAAACATGGGCAGCACAAACCGCCACAATGTATTTTTAGGATGTCCCACTGTTAAGTCCGTTATCATACAACATATCTCCTCATTCAAGACACTTGCTTCATTATACCCCTGTGCATGGATGAAGGCAACTGTTTTTATACAAGGGATAAGGCATGGAAAAAGGCCGGAAGTCCTGAAACTTAAGCCTTCCCGCCTTTTCCCTGTATACCAGAAAATGTCTGTAAACGATTAGTGGTGGAACAATCTGATTCCTGTGAATGCCATGACCATGCCGTACTGGTTGCAGGTTTCAATTACCTGGTCATCCCGCACGGAACCTCCTGGCTGGGCCACGTACTTCACGCCGCTTTTATAAGCCCTGTCAATGTTATCGCCAAATGGGAAGAAAGCGTCCGAGCCAAGGGACACGCCGGACATGGTATCCAGCCAGGCCCTCTTCTCCTCCCTGGTGAACACAGGCGGTTTTACCTTAAATGTCTTTTCCCATCTGCCGTCGGCCAGCACATCCATGTAATCCTCACCGATATAGACATCGATCGCATTGTCCCTGTCCGCGCGTCTGATGCTGTCCACAAAGGGAAGGTTAAGGACCTGTGGGGCCTGGCGCAGATACCAGTTGTCGGCCTTGCTGCCGGCCAGGCGGGTACAGTGTACCCTGGACTGCTGTCCGGCGCCAATGCCAATGGCCTGTCCGTCTTTTACGTAGCAGACAGAGTTGGACTGGGTGTATTTGAGGGTAATCAATGAAATCATAAGGTCAACCTTGGCCTGTTCCGTCAGCTCCCGGTTCTCTGTCACGATATCCTGAAGGAGCTCCTTGTTAATCTCCAGGTTATTGTGGCCCTGCTCAAAGGTAACGCCGAATATCTGCTTGCGCTCAATGGCAGCCGGTTCATAATCCGGGTCAATCTGGATGACATTATAATTGCCGTTCTTCTTGGACCTGAGGATTTCCAGGGCTTCCGGCTCATATCCAGGAGCAATGACGCCGTCTGACACCTCCCTCTTGATGATCCTGGCCGTAGCCGTGTCACACACATCGGACAGGGAAATGAAATCGCCAAATGAAGACATCCTGTCAGCGCCCCTTGCCCTTGCATAGGCGCTGGCCAGGGGTGACAGTTCCCCCATGTCATCCACCCAGTATATTTTCTTCAGTACATCATCCAATGGCAGGCCCACTGCGGCCCCTGCCGGTGAGACATGTTTAAAGGAAGCAGCCGCAGGAAGCCCGGTTGCCTTCTTAAGTTCCTTCACCAGCTGCCAGCCGTTTAACGCGTCCATGAAGTTGATATAGCCCGGCCTGCCGCTGAGGACAGTGATGGGAAGCTCCTTATCCCCTTCCATAAAGATTCTGGATGGTTTCTGATTGGGGTTACAGCCATACTTCAGTTCCAGTTCTTTCATAACAAATCCCTCTCTCTTTTTATTTGTTCTTATTGACAATCCTTGTCTCATAGGTTCCTGATGCTATATCAATGAAGCGGACAAACAGGGATACCTTGTTATCCTCATTCAGGCTGTTCCATACCATGTCCGTAAATCCGTCAATGGTGCCGGATATGCCCACCGGCTTTGGTTCGCCCTCAAAACTTGGAAGGGGGGTCCCGTCATGCATATAGGTATGGATGAAACGTCCTTCCCCCGGAGCCGGGTTCTCATAGGCGTATGTAAAACGCAGGCATGAGTCAGGATTTCCATGATTGCTCTTTAAAATGGACATGGCATAATTATAGCCGCTGTTTTCAATGTGCATGATACCGGAAATACGCGGTGTGTAATTGGGGGCATCCGGTTCAAACTCCCTGGACCTTAAGGACTGCTCAAAGGTCATCTGATGGTCCATCCCTTCGTAGACCGTATCGGTCTGGTCGCCGTTGGTCACAATTGTCTTATTGCCAAGAACCCTCACAGGAGCATAAATAATGAGGCTGGGGTCCTCCAGCTTTGCCGGGTCAAATGCCTGGGTGCGGATGCCCTGTCCGTCCTCCACGAACACGCGGTTGCGGCTGTTGGCGCTCCTTCCCATGATGAAATAGGCGGTCACTGCCTTGGTCCCGTCCTCAGAACGTCCTATGACAATTCCACGTCCGGGATATGCATTGCTTCTCAATTCCTGTTCCAGCGACATCTGCTTCATAGTGTTTCCTCCATTTGCTGTGATTGTTTATTCCTCTGTAAATATAAAAAGAGCCGGCCCGCCGGGCACGCTAAAAACACACGTGCCCAGGCGGTCGGCCAAATCTCCGTAATACGGTCCGCGTGCTCCCTGTGGTTCATCCACTATCCGCCAGTCACACGCCCTGTTATTACTATATATCATTTATTCTAATATTGCAATAGTTTATTAGAAGTTTTACTACTGAATTATCCAATCAGTCATTGCGGATGGCTGCCAGCGGGCTCAGCTTCATGGCCCTCATGGCCGGCATGAATCCTGCCGCCATGCCCACAAAGATGGCAAACCCAATGGCGGATATGGAAAGCCAGGGCGGAATCCTGGAAAGGTTGCCCACCAGCCCATTGGTTTCTTCCAGACTGACAAACTTATTGATGATGCCTGAAATCCCGTAACTCAGGCCGATGCCGATCACGCCTCCCATGAATCCGATAAAACCGGACTCAATAAGGAACATGTTGCGGATGTTGCCCATGTCACAGCCCAGGACCTTCATGACGCCGATTTCCTTTGTCCGTTCATAGATGGACATCATCATGGTGTTGGCGATGCCGATGGCCGCCACAAACAGGGACACGGCGCCGATTCCGCCAAGTACTGCCTGTATCATCTGGGACTGCTGCTTGGAACTTTCCATCCAGTCCATCCTGCTGCTCACCTGAAAGCCCATATCAGCCACCTGGGCCTGGACATCCTTTACATATTCCATATCGTCCACATAAATCTGCGCCCGGCTGTATACCAGGTAGGGCAGCGCTTTTCCCTTTTTGTTGGTGGGCTGTCCCGGGATGACGGTTCCCTTCTTGAAGGCCTTGCGGAGCTGTGCCTTCAGTCCGTCTATATCGGTAAACACACCATAGGAATACGTGCCGTAATCCTGTGGGCCACCCTCCACCAGCCCGATTCCGTCCATCATATACTTCTTGGGAGGCTTGACCCGGGTCTGGCTGTCATCTGAATCGCCAAAACTGCCCGAATTGTTCCTGGACTGGAAGTATGCATCCATATCAAAGATTATGAAAAGGGGCTTGTTAAGGAAGTCCACGTCCGGAAGTTCACCGGTATCCCAGTATCCCCTTCCGGTCTTGGAGTTATAAAAATCCTGCTGTACCGTATTGCCAAAAACCAGCCCTGTCTCCCCCGGTCCCGGCAGGCGGCCTTCTCCCAGAGGAATCTGTTCCAGGAACTTCTGTCCCACTCCCCTCAGGGTCATGTACTGCGCCTCATAGGCGCCCTGGCGGATGACCACGTTCATGTCCAGGATGGGCGAGACACCGGACACATGGTTCAGGCGTCCGAATTTCTCCATCACCTCATCCGTAATATAGGTGGGGTCTGATGACTTGCCGCTGCCGCCGCCTCCCACCATGACGGCCCCGCCGCCGTAATATGAACCGCCGGAACCGCCATACACATCAATGGTGGTCAGGCTTCCCCAGGAGGACAGCTGCTCCATGAACATCTGGTCCAGGCCGATTCCCAGGGATACCATTACCACGATGGAGGCAGTGCCGATGATGACCCCCAGCACGGTAAGGACCGTCCTGAGTTTCCTCCGCCTTAAATTGTTAATGCTCATGATCAGAAGATCAGGAAATCTCATCGTCCACATCCTCTTCCCTGGCTGCCTTGCGTTTCTTCTTAATAACCATGGCAACAGCTGCAATAACAGCCACTGCCGCCACTGCTCCGGCAATCACCAGAACTTTATACTTGCCCCAGAAGGAAGGCGGCTCTGCCTCCACGTCCATGGCGCCCGCCTCCATACCGGCATCCATGCCAAAGGGATCTTCCATCTCCTCTGTCACAAAGAGGGTCAGTTCCTTTTCCACAGGCTCTGCGGCCACGCCGTTTTCATCTTCATAGGTAATCGTTATCTTTATGGTCCCGTCATCCATGGTGGGTGCCACGCCCGTTAGCATGATGTCCACATTGCCCGTGTCGCCCGGTTTGATATTGCCCACATAGGCGTCCGTGGTTTTAATGGAATCCCCTTCAAATGCAGCCGTCACATTATAAAGGATGACTTTTCCCGTGTTATTGATGCCAAACATCACATTGGACTCAGAGCCAACCGTCATGCTGTCCGGCATCACGTCTATGGTACTGGTGCTCAGCTTGGCATACTGCTTCACCGGTATGTCCACCACGATACTTTCTTCCGCGTTCTTAAACTCAGGGCTGTCATATTTTTCCTTGATGGTGATTGCATAGGAGCGCTGGTCCACGCCTGCCCTGGCCGTGAACCTGACCCGCACCTCGGTGCTCTGTCCCGAACCCAGGTCATTGACCACCATGGAGGAGGACCCTGACTTGGTTGTGAATACCGCGCTGTCCGATACCTTTTCAGATTCCAGGTTAAACAGGATATTGCTGGCAGGAACCGAGGTGGACGCATTCTTCATGTTCAGCACCAGTTCGAATTCATTGCCGGCATAGACCTGCTCAGGAACCGTATAATAGCTGTCCACGATGAGTCTTGCCCTGGTCCTGTCATTAGCGTCAAAATCGCCCAGATTGTCCTCTTTGTCCTTGGACACGATATGTACGTAAAAGGTCCCCTCTTCCGTGTGCAGGTCGCCTTCCGAACTCAGGCGGAAGGTAATGGTATACTTTATGGGATAATAGCCGGTGTAGGAGTCCTTGCGTATGGCCATGCTGTACGGGGCCGAAACGGTTTCACCTGACTGCACCCGCTCAAAGGTCCTGTCATAATTGCCGTCATTAATCTCAAACGGGAACTTGGTGTCATCCTCTGACAGCTGCATGCTGATGGTTACATCCTGGGCCGTGGTATTGCGCTTGTTGCGGAAATTAACCGTATAGTCCATCACATTGGGATACACGCCCCGGGGGGTTGCCTGATTCTCTCCGATGACAAAGTAATTGCCTTCTTTTTTATCCTCCTCATCGTCTGTCCCGGATGATGTGTCCGTTGAAATCCAGATATTGATATAGTCGATATCCGTACCGCCGTCCCACTCCAGAAGTATGGGGATGCTGTAATAGCCCTGCTGTGCGTCCCTGCGCACATTGGCCGACAGGGATACGCTCTTAATATTGCCCTTCTTGATATTGCCCACATTCTTAGCCAGGAACGTGGTTTCCATGATTTCAAAGGGATAGTAGTCAACCGTATAATCCCCGTTGCCCCGCTCTTCAATCTGCTGGAAGTCATTGGTCTGAAGAAGGCTTATCTTCAGGTTGTCCATATCCTCATCCGTGGCCCTTACCCGGAAGGAAATGGACATGGACTTGCCAATCCTTCCCCTTGGCGCCTTGGTTGTGGAAATATAATCATTGTCACTGGCGTTGGTGTTATAGCCCAGCTGATAGCTGCTGGCCATCACGCCGGACGGACGTGCCCCGGCCATCAGGAATACCATTGATACCAGTATAAGACCTTTACGAATTTTCATTGGTTTCATTCTCACATACTCCCTTTTCTATATGGGTCTCCTCAGCCAGCCTGCCGCCGGTCTCTATGCCCACGATTTTCCCATCCACGATCCGGATCCTCCGGTCCGCATAGGAAGCCAGGTTGTTGTCATGTGTAACCATGACCAGCGTCTGCCCCTGCTCCCTGACAATCTTCTGCATCAGCCGCAGCACCTCCATGGTGGTCCTGGAATCCAGGTTTCCCGTTGGCTCGTCCGCAAATATGATCTGCGGGTTCACCACCAGGGCCCTTGCTATACCCACCCTCTGCTGCTGTCCGCCTGACATCTGGTTTGGCATATGCCTTGCCTGGTCCCCCACGCCTACCAGGTCCATGAACTTCCTGGCCTGCTTCAGCCTGTTCCGTTTTGACACACCCCTAAACGAAAGGGGAAGGGCCACATTCTCAACTGCATTCATGGTGTTCAGCAGATTGTAGGACTGGAAAATGAATCCTACCTTTTCACGGCGGAAGGTCACCAGCTGCTTTTCCGTCATCTTTTCTATATGAGTGCTGCCTATCTCTATCTCGCCCCTGGTGGGCTTCTCAAGACCGGCCAGCATGTTTAAAAGTGTCGACTTGCCTGATCCGGAGGTTCCCACAATCGCCACGAACTCCCCCTTATATATCTCAAAATCCACACCGTCAAGGGCACGGACCTTCATCTCACCCACACGGTAAATCTTGTACAGGTTCTTCACGCTTATGGCCACTTTCCTGCTGTCCGCTGCCGTCAATGCCTCTGCCGCCTCCTGCTTTCCCGTCACCGGCAGTTCCCTTTTATCCGCTTCTGACGTACCTGTCTGTCCTGCCAAAGCAATGCTCCTTTCCTGCATATTCCTGTGCCATAGTGTACATTTCCCTATTTTTGTACAGTATAGCACAGGCTCAAGTTCCTGTTCTTCTGTATTTTCCTTAAAGTTCCTTAATAATTCCTTACACGGGCCCATGTCCCCATGCCTCCCGGTCACATTTCCATGGAATTCCCTGCTGTGACAGTATATCATAAAATTTTAAAAAAGCCACGAAAAATTACTTGACTTATATTGCATTCTATGTAAGAATATGACGAGGCACAAATCAGTGCCATATCTGGCAGGTTCCGGCTATCGCACTGGTAGGGTGCGAAGTATTTCCCAAAATCAAGATTTTAATAAATTCATAAAGGCAAAGGAGAATCCCATGAGACATTTATTGAATCCCTTAGACTTCTCTGTGGAAGAAATCGATGACCTTCTGGCTCTTGCAAGGGACATTGAGCAGAATCTTCCCCAGTACGCCCATGTGTGTGACGGCAAGAAACTGGCCACCCTTTTTTATGAGCCAAGCACAAGGACACGTTTAAGCTTTGAGGCTGCCATGCTGAATCTGGGCGGCAATGTATTAGGCTTTTCATCCGCCAATTCCAGTTCTGCTGCCAAGGGCGAAAGCGTTGCCGATACCATCCGCATGATTTCCTGCTATTCCGATATCTGTGCCATGCGTCATCCAAAGGAAGGCGCCGCATTCGTGGCAGCACAGAAGGCCCAGATCCCTGTCATCAACGCAGGCGACGGCGGCCATCAGCATCCTACCCAGACCTTAACCGATCTTATGACAATCCGTTCCATGAAGGGACGCCTTGACAACCTGACCATCGGCCTTTGCGGCGACCTGAAATTCGGACGCACCGTACACTCCCTCATCAACGCCATGGTCCGATACCCCAACATCAAATTCATCCTTATATCCCCGCCTGAGCTTCGTATCCCGGATAATATCCGCGAGGACGTGCTCACTGCCAACAACGTGGAATTCGAGGAAGTAGGCAACCTGGACGAAGCCATCGGCAAGCTGGACATCCTTTACATGACACGTGTGCAGAAGGAGCGTTTCTTCAACGAGGAAGATTATATCCGTTTAAAAGACTGCTATATCCTGGACAAGAAAAAGATGAAACTGGCCAAGGAAGACATGTATGTACTCCATCCCCTCCCAAGGGTAAATGAGATTTCCGTGGAAGTGGACGACGACCCAAGGGCCGCTTACTTTAAGCAGGCACAGTATGGGGTATATGTGCGTATGGCCTTAATCATGAGATTACTGGAGGTGGAAAAGCCATGTTAAATATCAGCGGATTAAAGGAAGGCATTGTTTTAGACCACATCGAGGCAGGAAAAAGCCTGGATATCTATTATCACCTGGGCCTGGACAAGCTGGAATGCCAGGTGGCCATCATCAAGAATGCGCGCAGCAACAAGATGGGCCGCAAGGATATCATCAAGATTGAAGGCGGGCTGGATACCCTGGACCTTAAGGTCCTTGGCTACATCGACCACACCATCACGGTCAACATCATTAAGAATGACAAGATTGTTGAAAAGCGCTTATTAAAGCTTCCTAAAAAGATTACCAATGTAATCCAGTGCAAGAACCCGCGCTGCATTACTTCCATCGAGCAGGAGCTTCCCCATATATTCTATCTGGCTGACGAGAAGACCGAGACATACAGGTGCCAGTACTGCGAGGAAAAGTACAGCGAATTCAAGTAGGATACTGGATTTAGAAGGATACGGCTTCAGCAAATATAAGGCTTTAAAAGTATAAGGCTTTAAAAAAGATAAGAAAAAAGCCCGCCGGGATACATGGATATGTATTCCGATGGGCTTTTCTATTACGCGGTACCACGGCAGGCAGATACAGGACAATCACGCCCTTCTCCTCATATGGAGGATGGGGAACGGGTTCCCCTGCCCGTCCAGTCCATCCCTTTTATAGACCTGGAATCCCATATGTTCATAGAATCCCCTGGCGCCGGGATTCTGCTCATTCACGCAGACCTCTGTCACGGAAAAATCCCTGAACATGGATTGGACCATTGCCTTGCCAATCCCCTGATTCCTGAAGTCAGGCGAGATAAACAGCATTTCCAGCTGCTCCTTGTCAATACCTGCAAACCCGGTGATGACACCCTGATCCTCCGCCACCAAGAGCACCGGGATGCTTCTGAGCGCATCGGGAACATAGGCTGCAATCATGTCGATGTCTGCCGGCGTCAGGAATGTGTGGGTGGCTGAAACGGAATCCCTCCAGATACGCATCAGTCCGCTGATCATCTCCGGGCTGCGCTCCGTACATATTCTTATCTCCATGTCATGTTCCCTAATCCCATCCCTGTCCCACTGACTGCGGGCGCTTTCCCTCCGGCCCGATGTAGATGGAGCCGTCAAAGGCCAGGATCAGCAGGAAGATGGGATTCAGCAGGATAAGGCCGATTGCGAATCCCGTTCCGTGGCCAAAGGACATGGACATCTTGACACAGGCAATGATGTTCATCACAATCGTCCCGATGGATGCGGCATAATACAGGAACAGCATCCCGTCCATATTCTCAAGGATGGCCGTGGCAACGGCAAATGCCATGAACACGGCAAACATCTTCGTATTCCAGACCAGCTTATATTCGGTATAGGTGCTGTAGATGGGAATCAAGGCTTTCCAGCCCGGCTCCCCTGCCTTGTTGAATATCATCCAGTAGGCAAGGATATAGATGATGAGCAGGACCACACCTATAAAGAACAGTAAAACCCCAAAACCCAGAAGCAGCATGACAAGTTCTTCCATTGTGTCTCCTCCTATCCTCTGGCCGGGACAATCTCAAGCCAGTAGCCGTCTGGATCCGTGATGAAATAAATACCCATGCCAGGGTTCTCATAGCAGATGCATCCCATCTCTTCATGATGCTTGTGGATATCATCAAAGTCATCCACGTGGAACGCAAGATGGAATTCACATTCCCCCAGGTTGTAGGCTTCGGTCCTGTCCCTTAACCAGGTCAGTTCAAGGGTGAAGTCAGTTTTACCGTCACCCAGGTACACCAGCTTAAAGGATCCGTCAGAAGCTTCTTTTTCCCTTACCGGCACCAGTCCCAGGGCTTCCTTATAAAAAGCAAGGCTCTTATCCAGGTTCAGTACATTAAAATTAAAATGGTTAAATGTTATCATAGAATTCCCTCCTTATCGTGAAATAGTAAATCCGCATTGACACGTTGTTATTATAGCACATGGTTACCTGAATTACCATATGCAGGAAAAAAGCAGACCGGCTCCACATATATGGGCCGGTCAGGCTGGTTCATATGAAATCCGTCAGGCGGAAACCACCCATCACTTCTTCGGGACCATGACTTCCATTCCGCCCATGTAGGGACGCAGCGCCTCCGGAATCTTCACGCTGCCGTCAGCCTGCAGGTTGTTCTCCAGGAAGGCAATCAACATACGCGGCGGTGCAACCACGGTATTGTTCAGGGTATGGGCCAGGTACTTGCTTCCATCCTCTCCCTGTACACGGATCTTCAGGCGGCGGGCCTGGGCATCCCCAAGGTTGGAACAGCTTCCCACCTCAAAGTACTTCTTCTGTCTCGGGGACCATGCCTCCACGTCCACGGACTTAACCTTAAGGTCGGCCAGGTCACCGGAACAGCACTCCAGGGTACGTACCGGGATATCCAGGGTCCGGAACAGGTCAACGGTGTTCTGCCACAGCCTGTCGTACCACATGGGGCTTTCCTCCGGCTTGCAGACAACAATCATCTCCTGCTTCTCAAACTGATGGATACGGTAAACGCCCCTCTCCTCAATGCCATGGGCACCCTTCTCCTTACGGAAGCATGGGGAGTAGCTGGTCAGGGTCTGAGGAAGCTGGGCTTCCGGCGTGATTGTATCGATGAATTTACCAATCATGGAGTGTTCGCTGGTACCGATCAGATACAGGTCCTCCCCCTCAATCTTGTACATCATGGCGTCCATCTCCGCAAAGCTCATGACGCCGGTCACAACGTTGCTGCGGATCATGAAAGGCGGCACACAGTAGGTGAATCCACGGTTAATCATGAAATCCCTTGCATAGGAAATGACAGAGGAATGAAGCCGTGCAATATCGCCCATCAGATAATAGAATCCGTTGCCTGCAACCCTTCTTGCAGCGTCCAGGTCAATGCCCTCAAAGCGCTCCATGATCTCGGTGTGGTATGGGATCTCAAAATCAGGAACCGCCGGTTCCCCAAAACGCTCCACCTCCACGTTCTCGCTGTCATCCTTTCCAATGGGGACGCTGGGGTCGATGATGTTGGGGATGGTCATCATGATCTTCATGATTTTCTCAGACAGTTCCCCTTCCTTTGCCTCCAGTTCGGCCAGACGGGTGGAGTTGGCGCTTACCTGGGCCTTGACGGACTCAGCCTCCTCCTTCTTCCCCTGTGCCATCAGCTTCCCAATCTCCTTGGACAGTTTGTTACGGCTGGCACGCAGGTCGTCTGCTTCCTTCTGGGTGACGCGGTTTTCTGCATCCAATGCAATCACTTCGTCCACCAGCGCCAGTTTGCCCTCCTGGAATTTATTTTTAATGTTCTGTTTGACGATGTCCGGGTTTTCTCTTACAAACTTCAAATCTAACATGGTATTCCTCCTGGGTTTCCTTGATGTAATGCCTTTTATTGCCTTCCATTAAAAGACAGGCATTCCTGTACTGTTACAAAGTATATAACATTTTCCAGGTAAATAAAAGCCCCTTTTTACTGATTTTTAGTGCATCCCATGACATCAGCCCTGTTTCGCATAACAGCATACGCCGTCCACATAGGTGGCCTCCACCTGAATCCGGGCCAGTTCATGGACAGGCACATCAAAGGGGTTGGCGTCCAGTACCACGAAGTCCGCGGCCAAGCCCGGCGCAATCCGGCCTTTTTCATTTTCCTCAAAGGAAGCATGGGCGCCTTCGATTGTAAAAGAATCAAGGGCCTGCTTAACGCTCATGGCCTGTTCCATGAGATACGGTCCCACATGATCCTTTACCGTTGTCCTGGTCACCGCACACTGGATGCCCTTCATCACATCCGGCAGTTCCACCGGACAGTCGGAGCCATTGGATGCATGGGTTGTCTCATACAGGGTCTTAAAGTTATAGCTGGATGCGGCCCTCTCCTTCCCGATGCGCTCTTCCACGATATGGATATCGTAATCCAGGAAAATGGACTGGATATAGGCGTGCAGGGACAGCTCCTCAAATTTCCTTAACTGGTCCGGCCTTGTTATCTGACAGTGGACGATACCGTGGCGGTGGTCCGGCCTTGGGCACTCTGAAAGGGCTTTTTCGTATGCAGCCAGTATGTCATCCAGTATCCCGTCGCCGATGGCATGGATGGCCACCTGCATCCCACGGGAGTTGGCATACCCGGCCATCTCCTCAAACTGTTCCCTGGTAAATATAGGGATACCGCAGGTAGACGGGTCATCGGCATAGGGGCTGCTTAAGTATGCGCTCCTGGCGCCCAATGAGCCGTCCCCCAGCATTTTTAATGGTCCGATCTTAAACCACGGGGTTCCCCATCCGGTATTATACCCTTTTTCCAGAAATCCTTTCAGGTCTTTTAAGGTTGTGAACTGGGACTGCTCATATACCCTGACCGTCATGCGGCCTTCTGCCTCCAATTCCCTGTATGCTTCCAATACCCGCTCATAGGGCACATTGTTAAAGGCCAGCAGGTCATCGGTCTGGGAAGAAGTGACCCCGTAGCGGTTCAGGGCGCGGGATGCGGCGAGGATCATTTCCTTGATATCCTCCTTGTCCGGCTCCGGCAGGCGGCTGTATATCAGATCCATTGCGTTCTCACGGAAAATGCCGTTTGGTCCTCCATCCGCATCCACCTCGAACCGTCCGCCATCCACCTGGGGCGTGTCCTTTGTGATTCCGGTAAGTTCCAGGGCCTTGGTGTTGACCACGCACGCATGGCCGCAGGTCCTGGTCAGGCAGATGGGGTGATCCTCTGATATTTCATCCAGGTCATGACGGTCTGGGAAACGCCTGCCGTCCTCAAAGTAATCATGGTTCCATCCCCGGCCCTTGACCCAGGTTCCCGGCCTGATGTTATTTTCAAGGATGAAATCCTTCATATATTCCTTCATGGCGCCCATGGATGAAGTGTGGGCAGACAGATCCGCCATGCGCAGCGCATTGCCGTAGTTCAGGAGATGCATGTGGGAATCATTGAATCCGGCACAGACAAAACGGCCGTCCAGCTTCCTTACCTCATCCCCTTCCTCCTTAAAGGCCATGGCGCCTTCATTGGTCCCGGCGTATACGAACCGGTTCCCTTCTGTCACAAAGGCCTCACACAGGGGAAGTTCCCCTGTGTACACGGCCCCGTTCCGGTATATTATCCTCATTATGTGTCTCCTTATTCTGTCTTTTCCAGTTTCTTCTTATCCTCATAGAACAGGGGGATATCCTCATCCAGGGTTCCGATGCCCATGTAGCGGGCCTTATAATCCTTTAACAGCTTGAAGTAGGTGCCGGACAGGATCAGCACGACAAACACGTTGATAAAGGTAGGGATGCCGCTTGTGATATCCACCAGGGTCCAGATGCTCAGGTCCCCGACGTTAATCAGGTACAGGGTAAGGAGGAACGGCGGCAGGGCGTAAAAATACTTGAACAGCATAAGCAGCCATTTCTTCAGCACCGGATGGTCCTTGGCCAGGTGGCGCAGGGTAACCTCATAGTACACATACCAGCCCCCGGAAGTGGTAACGGAGAAAATGACCATGGTGGCTGTCATGAACACGGTCCCGAATGTTCCCAGGCTGTGCTGGAACACATTGAGGGCCAGGGTCGCATTGGTTGCGCCGGAGGTCCATTCCCCTGTGATCAGTACGCTGAGGGCCGTGATGGTACATACGATGAAGGTATCCACAAAAACCTCAAAGGAACCCCAAAGCCCCTGCTCCACCGGATGCCTGGTCTTGCTGGAAGCGTGTACCATGGGGCTGGTACCCCAGCCGGCTTCGTTGGAGTATACGCTTCTCTGCATGCCTGTGGCAATGGCCTTTGACACGGTAACGCCTGCAAATCCGCCCATGGCAGCGGTTCCTGTAAAGGCATTGGTAAAAATGGAGGCAATGGTGGGAACCAGGTTCCCTATGTTAAGGATGATGATCAAGATACCGAACAGCATGTAGCCAAGGCTCATCACAGGCACCAGCTTGACGAAGATCTTGCTCAGGTTCTTAACGCCCCTCCAGATCAGGGCATAGATGAAGATGACCAGCATCAGGGAGGCCAGCTCCTGCTTTACCCCAAAGGACTGTGCCAGCACCTCGGAGGTGGTAAAATTAGATGCGCTGATGAAAAAGGTGGAAAAGATGCCAAGGCCGAATATAAATGCCAGGGGCAGCCATTTCTTTCCCCAATGGCGCTCCTCCCCAAGCCCGTACTCCATATAGTAGGTGGGTCCGCCGTAAGGGTTGCCCTCCTCGTCGGTGCGGCGGTAATAAACAGCCAGGGTAACCTCAACCTGCTTAATCAGCATGCCCATGAAGGCGGTAAGCCACATCCACAGCACGGCGCCCGGTCCGCCCGTGGTCACAGCGGTTGCCACGCCTGCAATGTTGCCAAAGCCCACGGAACCGCCTACCGCGGTGGCAATGGCCTCATAAGGGCTTAAAAGTCCCTTATCGTTTTCATCCTGAACATGGTCCTTGCGCAGGATGCAGCCCAGGGTGCGCTTAAAGATGTAACCCAGATGGCACACCTGGAAAAACCTGGACCGCACCGTGACGTAAACACCGGTAATGATGATCAGTGCGATTAATGGCGGCCCCCATATGATCTCACCGTTGAGCCAGTTTAAAAAATCTGTCATTTGTTGAATCCCCCTTGTCTTTAGTCTGGATGCTGATGTGGATTTTCGGCAAAGAAAAAGCAACAGCCAAGGCCATTGCTTCCATATCCGGTATCCTCTGACGGAACCAACCAATAGCGCCACCACTTTGATTAAGTGAGAGTACACAGCCTGTTAGACTGTATCCCAACACATCCCGCCGGCAGACGGAACCTGTTTCGGCGGAAAACCCTTTCCCTGTACGCCCGGCCTGCCGGCCGTGGAACGTATGCATACGCTCCCTGACTTATGTCGTGTACGGGTACTGATGTTTACCGCGCCTCTATCGCATCCTATTTTATTAACGATTCATTAACATCATACTATCAGAAGCCGGAACTGTCAACATTTTTCGCTTTCATGCCTGCTGCTGACCGCGTGGATCAGCACGTCCATTACTTCCTCAAAGCACACCCCGTTGGCCGTGGGAATGTTTAATTCCTCGGAACGCCTGATGCACTGCTTGACAAAGGAGGCTGCCAGGCGTACCCCTTCCTCAAGCTTCCATCCCCTGACGGCTGCCGCTGCCACCACGGAGGAAAACACGTCCCCAGTTCCCGGCCTTTCCTGGCCCACCCGGATTGTCTTTGGGAATGAGATCTCCCGTTCCCCTTCCGCCACCACATTCACAAGATAGCCGCCCTGGTTCACGCCGGTTATGACCACGGAGCCTGGTCCCATGGCCTGGATATCCCTTGCCATCTCCTTTAGCTCCTCCCTTGTCCAGCCCTTTTTGCGGAAAGGCCTGTCCGTCAGGATACAGGCTTCGGTCAGGTTGGGGGTGACGATGCTCCCCATGGATACCAGGGCCTTCATGCGCCTGCACATGGCCTGTGTATAGGTGGCATAGGTCTCCCCGTGGTCGCCCATGATGGGGTCGATGATGATTTTTGTGTCCTCATGGCCAAAATCACGGATCATATCCATCACTATCCCAATCTGGTCCTCCGAGCCCAGGAACCCGCTGACAATCCCGTCAAAGGACAGATCCAGCTCTTTCCATTTTTCAATATATGCCGGCATCTTCCCGGTATAATCGTCAAAGAAATAGACCGGGAAACCGGTATGGTTGGAAAGGATGGAGGTGGGGATGGGACAGCACTGCACCTTCATGGCGGATATGATGGGGATAGCCACTGTCAGGGAACAGCGGCCATATCCGGATAAATCGTTTATCATTGCAATCTTCTTTTGACGGTATCCACTCATATATATCTCCTAACTATCGTAGCCTGTCAAACAGTCCGGCCCGTATGAGGGCGCTGCGAAGGGGCATGTAGATTGCCACGGAAACAAGGGTGGAGGTCACGGCATTGATGGAGGTGCTGGTAATGTTCCATGCCAGTACCAGCTGGGCCGCGGGCTTCCCCAGTATCAGCAGCTTATAAAAATATCCCACCATGGGGTCAAATACCACGTTGAACAGCAGTCCGCACACAGCCGCAGCCAGTACATAGCGGAATACCTTCTTCTTATCACTGATTTCGTTAATCCTGCCAAGCTTATGGGCCACCAGGCCGGTTATCAGGCCGATGCACAGCTTGAGGATGAATGTCTTGGGCGCATATACCACATAGACCGGGTCAAACAGGTCACCGATGGTCATGCCGATGGCTCCGCCCAGGCCGCCGTAAAAACCGCCTAACACAAGGGCGCCCAGCACACACACCGCATTGCCCAGATGAATGGACGTGGCGTCCCCGCCCGGAAGGGTAATCTTAATCTGCAAAAAGGTAAATACAACATAGGACATGGCTGCAAACAGCCCTGTCAGCGCCAGCTTATATAGATGCTTATCCTCCGCCCCCGCATATCCCCTGGCTGTTATCTGGTTCACTTTCATACTCTTTCACTCCTTGGACCGCACTGCGGTTTATTTTTATGATGATTCAATCCATGGACTTCATGGTCCATATCTTATCACCGGAGTGGAGTGTTATAAATATCCAGTTTTATGCTTTTTAACCAGTCCAGTTCTGTCAGGGCATGGATGCCGTCTCAGTCATGGGATTCCACCACAATCAGCACGCCGTCCGTAAAGCTGATGGTGCCTTCCTCCCCGGTCAGCTCATTGCTGATGCACAGGCTGGTACCGATTTCAATATCCTTGTCGGAAAGAGGATATTTGAATCCGGTCAGCGTGATGCCGTCCACATGTTCGGTCAACGGAAGGAAGGAAACGTATCTGCCCCACAGCCCGCTGCTCCTGAAGGTATGATAACCATCAATCAGGTATATCCGGTTCTGGCTGTCCAGGATATAGGCCTCTATCCCTTTCTGGAGGCAGGGGAACAGCAGGTGGATATTGCCCAGCATGTGGTCCATGCGCCCGCCTGTGGCCCCCAGTATCACTATCTGGGTACAGCCCGTGGCCTGGGCCTTCAAAAGCGCCAGTTCGGTGTCGGTCTCGTCCTTTTCCGGCTGGTGGGTATCCCAGATAATGTGTTCCTTCTGTCTGTAATATTCAAGTATACCGGGCTTCACCGTGTCAAAGTCCCCGACAATCATGTCCGGTTCCAGCCCCAGGGCCTTTACGGCCTCCAGCCCGGCGTCCACCGCGATTATTTTATCAAAATGTTCCTGTTCCAAAAAAGAGCCGGCGAAAGCCAGGTCCAGTTTTCCGCCGGTAATGATCAGACATCGTTTCATATCACTTATTCCTTACTTGGTCAATCATACTTGATTCATCCATTGTCCGGGTTCCTGCAAAGGCTCATTCCATGGAGCTGAATATCTCCAGGAACTCCTTTGTCCTTGCAGCCGCATCACCGCCAAACACAGCGGAACCAGCCACAAACACATTGGCGCCCGCATCCATGATTTCCTTCACATTGCGGGCGCTGACGCCTCCGTCCACCTGGATATCCACAGGAAGTCCCAGCTGGTCAATCCTTGCCCTGAGCCCCCTTACCTTGTCAAGGGTGTAGGGAATGAATTTCTGGCCGCCAAAGCCCGGGTTCACGGTCATGATAAGCACCATGTCCAGCTGGTCAAGGATACAGTCCAGCGCCTGGATGGGCGTGGCAGGGTTCAGGGCAACGCCTGCCTTTAAGCCCAGATCCTTAATCTGGTTCACCACACGGTCCAGATGGGTACAGGCCTCGGCATGGACCGTTATGATATCCGCCCCGCAGGCCTTCATATCCTCCACATACCGTCCCGGCTCCTCAACCATCATATGGACGTCAAAAACAGCGTCCGTGCAGGAACGCAGGCTCTTGATGACCGGCATCCCAAAGGAAATGCTGGGCACAAAGGCCCCGTCCATCACATCCAGATGGATGTATTCAGCCCCTGCCTGGGCCACGGTCCTGACCTGGGCGCCCAGGCTGCCAAAATCAGCCGCCAGGATTGACGGCGCCAATTTATAGTACATTGTTAATACCTCCTCTTTTTCTTAAGCTCATCATACATCAGAAGATAATTCCCATAGCGGCTCCGGCTCAGCCTGCCGTCCTTTAGCGCTTCCTTTACCCCGCACACCTTCTCGCCCACATGGACGCACCCAAGGAACCTGCAGTCTTCCTCATACTGGGCAAACTCGGGAAAATAATCCTTCAGTTCCCCTTCTTCCAGATCCGGGGTGAACATGGAACTGAATCCCGGGGTGTCCATCATATACGTATTTTCCTCCACATAGAACAGCTGGGAGTGGCGGGTGGTATGCTTTCCCCGCTCAATCTTGTGGCTGATATCCCCTGTCTCCATGGCTGCCCGGGGCTGGATGCAGTTGGTCAGTGAGGATTTTCCCACACCCGAAGGGCCTGCCAGGACTGAGGTTTTTCCTCTGAGGATTTTCCTCACTTCTTCCACACCTGTCTCGTCAATGGCGCTGATGAATTTCACCTCATATCCAGCTGCCTCATAGATGCTTCTGTAGGTCCCCATCAGCTCATCATCCCCTAAATCCATCTTGTTGAAACAGATGATGACCGGAACCTGCTGGATTTCCATCATGACCAGGAAACGGTCCAGCAGGTTCAGGTTGGGGGACGGGTGGGTCAGGG
This sequence comes from Enterocloster sp. OA13, assembly GCF_022440595.1. Taxonomy (NCBI): domain Bacteria; kingdom Bacillati; phylum Bacillota; class Clostridia; order Lachnospirales; family Lachnospiraceae; genus Enterocloster; species Enterocloster sp. OA13. Next base: position 2,458,956 of record NZ_JAKNTF010000001.1, read on the forward strand.
AGAAGACCACCAGGGCCTGGTCTATATTGGCCACTGCCGGGCGCACCAGGGCATTGGCCCTGGGAAGGATGGCGTCAATATTGCCCTCCCCCTCAGCCTCGTCCAATACCGAGAACTCCACATTATCCCCTACCAGGGGCTTTATCTTTTTATTCCTGAAAATTCCTTTTGCCTTACACTCATAAATCCGGTCCTTACCATCATGCACATAATAAAAACCTGCAATTCCCTTAATTATCTTACCAGTCATAAACTCCTCTTATCCCACCGGGAAAAATGTTACCGGATAGGATGCTATTACAGTCAGGTCCGCACTTCCTGCGTCCACCACTTCCACGGTACCGCTGTCCACGCCATAGGCGCCCTTAATCCTGGGAATCACCACAGGTATGGTCTGCGCCCCTACTACAAGCCTTTCCTTCATGAGCGGTGTGTATACCACATCCCCGTTAACCGTCTGTTTCAGCCGGATCATCACCCGGACGCTGCTGGTCTGGGATGCCGGGCCTATATAATTGCTCAGGGAACAGGTGGTGTCGATGGAGCTGAGATAGTACTGGGACGCCTCTGTCTCCGATGCGTCCGGTTCCCCGCTTATCACATAATCCACAGGAGTGCCCGGGGCCAGCATGGTATCCGGCAGCGGCACCTGGTTGATGACCAGTCCTTCCGCCACCGTATCGCTGCGCTCCGTTGTCACATTGCCGGTCACAAGCCCTGAACCAGCCAGGAGGGCGTCCGCCGAAACCCGGTCCTGTCCTATGAGGTTGGGCACCCTGCCCTGCTCATTCTCCACTCCCTTGCTGACAAAAAGGGTCACACGCTCCCCTATCTTGGCAGTCTCCGGACTGAAGCGCAGGATGGTTCCCGCTGCCGCCGTATTGCTGAATTCTTCCTTTACATCCACCACAAGTCCCTTTTCCTCCAGAAGCCTGGATGCATCCAGGACAGTCAGCACCGTAAGGTTCAGTGTGCCAAGGTTTACTTTATCGCTCCCCTTGCTTAAGGTGACCCCCACCGTGCTTCCTTTATCCACAACCGTATCCTGGACAATGGTCTGGGCCATGACCTGGCCTTCCGCATAATTATCCGAATAATCACTTCCCGTCACTTCCAGCTTCAGATCCACCTGTGCCAGCTCTTCCCTGGCCTGCTGTTCCGTCATGCTGAGGATATAGGGCACATAGGTCTGGTTATCCGTAATGTTGACCTCCAGGCTGGCAGTCTCCGCTTCCGTGCTTACAGCCACCGTGGGTTTTTCGCTGGTTCCCGCCCGGAACAGGCCTGTGAGCCTTGAAAACACGAACAGGACCACGGCCACGATGATGATGGCCGCCACAATGCCGATGGCAGTGACAATGCGCTCAAACTGCGTGCTGACGTCCTTGTCCTTCTGTCTGGATGTCAGGTGGGAAGGGCCTTTGCGTTCCCTGCGGTTTCTGGATGAAGGATCGGGGTGGTCATCCCTCAGTTCCTCCTCGCCAAGGCTTCCCCTGGCCGGTTTCCTGCTTTCCTGAAGGTTAAGCAGTTCTTCCCTGGATATGGACCTGGTCCTGCCAAACTCATCCTCCTCCTCTTCCTGTGCGTAGATATCGCAGTCAGGCTCCATCAGCGCCTTCCTTAAGTCGGCTATGACATCCGTTACATTTGAATAGCGGCGCTCCGGTCGCTTCTGGGTGCATTTGAGGATGATCTGTTCCAGGGCATGGGACACCTCGGGCACATATACCCTTGGGGGCGTCACCGGTTCCTCCAGATGGGCCAATGCCACGGTAATCGTGTTGTCGCCTTCAAACGGGACCTTTCCCGTCACCATCTCATACATGGTAATGCCAAAGGAGTAAATATCGCTGCGCTCATCGCAGTAGCCGCCCTTGGCCTGTTCCGGGGATATATAATGGACCGATCCGACGGCAGTGGCGTTCATGGTCTGGGTGGAAACGGCCCTGGCAATCCCGAAATCCGCCACCTTAACCTTGCCGTCCCTGGATATGATCATATTCTGGGGCTTGATATCCCGGTGTATGATATGCTGCTCATGGGCAGCCCCGATTCCCTGGGCAACCTGGATGGCAATGCCGATGGCTTCCTTACTCTCCAGATGTCCCTTCTTCTCAATGTAATTCTTAAGGGTAATGCCCTCAATCAGCTCCATGACAATATAGTGCAGCACATCCTCATCCACAACGTCATAAACACTGACAATATTAGGATGGGACAGGCGTGCCGCTGCCTGGGCCTCCATCTTAAACTTGCTGACAAAATTCTCGTCAAAGGCAAATTCTTCCTTTAAGACCTTGATGGCAACCAGACGGTTTAATGTATGGCACTGGGCCTTATACACAACAGACATCCCGCCTGAACCGATGCGCTCCAATATCTCGTACCTGTTCTGCAGGTATGTTCCGGGGTTCAGCATAAGCCATCCTCCCTTCCCAGCGGATTCACAAGCACCACCGCAATATTATCAATACCGCCCTGGCGGTTGGCCTCCTGAATCAGGCGCGATGCCTTTTCCTTAAGGCTGCCCTCTCCTGTTATGATCCTGCGTATGGATTCATCATCCACCATGTTGCTCAGTCCGTCCGAACAGAGAAGGATGTAATCCCCCTCTTCCAGGTCCACCTCAAAGAAATCCGGCTCCACATCCCTGCCGATGCCCATGGCCCTTGTAATGATGTTCTTGCGGCTGTTGTAATCCGCGCTGCCCCGGCGCATCTGCCCCATGGCAACCATTTCCTCCACATAGGAGTGGTCCTTCGTGACCTGTCGGATGGTTTTGTTATGTATCAGGTACAGGCGGCTGTCCCCCACATTGGCAACATAGAGCAGGTTATCCTCCACCACCCCTGCCACCAGGGTGCAGCCCATGCCTTTCAGTTCTTCCCTGAGGAGGGATTCCTCATACAGCTGTTCATTCACGATTCCTATCCCTGTCTTCAGCTGCATCACAGGGGAGCCTTTTCCTTCCCTGTTAATATAGATTACCAGGTTCTCAACCGCAAACCGGGAAGCATAGTCCCCGGCCTGGTGGCCTCCCATCCCGTCCGCCACCAAAAACAGGTTGGGCAGGGAGCCAACCCTCTCCGGCGACGAGTAGATATAATCCTGATTCATGGATCTGACCTGGCCTATGTCTGTCAACGCATATGCTTCCATGCTTACTCCGCCCCCTTTTCCATATAGCTCTTTCGCAGCTGGCCGCAGGCTCCGCCTATATCCCGGCCCATTTCTCTTCTGATTGTAACATTTATACCGTTTTTTTCAAGCAGGTCCTTAAAATCTGCAATGGCCTTCCTGCCTGACTGCACGTAATCCCGTTCCTTGATGGGATTCACCGGGATCAGGTTCACATGGCCATGCTGGTCCTTAATCAGGCGGCTCAGCGCCCTGGCCTCATCCAGATTGTCATTGACCCCCTGGACCAGGCTGTATTCAAAGGTAAGCCTGCGCCCTGTCTTCTCATAATAGTAATGGCAGGCCTCCAGCACATCCTTTAACTTATAACGGTTGGCAATGGGCATCAGCGTCTTGCGCACCTCATCATTGGGGGCGTGGAGGGACAGTGCAAGGGTGACGGCCAGACCTTCCTGGGCGAACTGCCGTATGCCCGGCACAATGCCGCAGGTGGAGACGGTCAGGTTCCTCTGGCTGATATTAAGCCCTTTTTCGTGGGAAATCAGGCGCAGGAAACGGATTACATTGTCGTAGTTGTCAAAGGGTTCTCCTGAACCCATCACCACCACATTGGAAACCCGCTGGCCTGTGTGGGCCTGTATCCGGTAAATCTGGTCCAGCATTTCCGAAGGCCTCAGATTCCGCTCCAGCCCATCCAGGGTGGATGCGCAGAAACGGCAGCCCATCCTGCACCCCACCTGGGAAGAGATGCATACGGAATTCCCATGATGATACTGCATCCACACACTTTCTATGATATTGCCGTCCTCCAGGCAAAAGAGATACTTCCTGGTCCCGTCAACCTGGGATATACGTTCCTCCGTGATGGAAAGGCATGTAAGGCTGTAATTGTCCTTCAGTTTCTGCCTCAGTTCCTTGGACAGGCTTGACATGCCGTCAAAGCTTCCAGCCAGCTTCACATGTATCCAGTCGTAAATCTGTTTTGCCCTGAAGGGTTTCTCCCCCAGGGCCGCCATCTCCTCTGTCACTTCTTCCAGTGTCATGGATTTTATATCCTTACGGCCTTTGTTATCCGTCAAATCCAACATAGCATAACTCCTGTTTCTTTCATTATCATCCATCTGTCCCGGACCCATACACGGTTCAGCCCGCAGGAACCACGGTTCTCAGACGCGCCTGAACACACTGATGAAAAAGCCGTCAAAGGGGTGGATTCCAGGAAGGAACTGTATCCGTCCATCCTTAAGGGATGGTTCATCAAAATCCGCCCCCAGCCTGCCGGATAAGTCCACTGGCTCAAGCGGGAAATTTTCTGACAGCCACATGGCATTCCCTTCATTTTCCATAGGGTCGATGGTGCAGGTGCTGTACACCAGGGTTCCTCCGGGCTTCACATACTGCCATACCACGGAGAGGATATCCCGCTGAAGCCTGGAAAGCTCCCTCATCTTATCTATGGTCATATTGTACTTGATGTCCGGCTTTTTGCCGATGATCCCAAGTCCGGAACAGGGCAGGTCCGCAATCACGATGTCCGCCTTTTCCCTGGCATCCTCATCAGGCACAAGGGCATCCCAGACCACCGCCTTGATATTGGCAGCGCCGGAACGGGCCACGTTTTCCTCAATCAGGGCTGTCTTCTGGTAACTTAAATCCCTCGCCTCCACCATTCCCGTTCCCTTCATCTTATCTGCCAGGTGCAGGCTTTTGCCTCCGGGGGCAGCGCATACATCGATGATGTAATCCCCCTCCTTCGGGTCTGCCAGTTCCCCCACAAAGGCGGAGGTGGCATCCTGCACCTGGATCCATCCGTTTTGGAAGCATTCCAGTCCTTCCATATAATCATAGCCTGAAATTGCCAGCACGGAGGGCAGACAGTCAAGTTCCTTCACCATTACCCCCTGGGAATCCAGGGAATTAAGGATTGCCTCCCTTAAAGCCCTGCTGAGGTTGCAGCGCACCCACGTGGGCCTGTCTTCAAGAAAAGAGGCGGCAATCATCTCCGCCTTTGCGCTGCCATATTCTTTTTCCCACATATCGTACATCCACTGGGGAATGCTGTAGGCCAGGGAGGGGGAATCAAACACCAGGGAAGCCTTTTCCCTGGATATGGTCCTTAACACCCCGTTCACAAAACCCTTAAGCCCGGTGAAACGGCGTTTCACCGCCAGCTTCACGGCTTCGTTGCAGACCGCGGAATCCGGCACCCTGTCCATGTATAAAATCTGATACACGCTCATCCGCAGAAGGTTGCGGATAAGCGGTTTCATCTTGTCTGTCTTTGTCTTTGAATACTTATTAATAATATAGTCAATCTGCAGGAGATATTCCAGGGTTCCTTCCGTCACCCGGGTGATGAACGCCCTGTCCGACTTGTCCAGGTACTGGTACTTCTGAAGGGCCTGGTTCAGTACCAGATGGACAAAACTGCCCTTATCCAGCACTTCCGACAGTATATCCAGCACAATCCCACGGTTTTCCATTCCCCTGTCCGGATTCCCAGCCATCAGTCCCTCCTTCTGTTGAAAATCATCAGCAGGCGCAGAAGCTGGAGGATGGAGGCCGCTGCCGCCGCCACATAGGTAAGGGCCGCTGCATTCAGCACGCTTCTGGTCTGGCCCACTTCCTGTCCTGCCAGGATTCCCGTGGAATCAAGAAGGGTAACCGCCCTGTGGCTTGCGTTATATTCCACAGGCAGGGTCACCAGCTGGAACAGGACCGCCAGTGAAAACAGTACGATACCCGCCATGGCAAGGCCGGAACCGCCGCTTCCAAGGAGCAGGCCTATGAGGATCAGGGGCCATGCCAGCTGGGAACCAAGATTGGCGGCAGGCACCAGGGCTGCGCGGATCCTTAAGGGTGAATAGTCCGTTGCGTCCTGCATGGCGTGACCGCACTCATGGGCAGCCACACCGATGGCGGCAATGGACGTGGAGCCATATACCGCGTCTGACAGGTTGACTGTCTTAGACCTGGGGTCATAATGGTCGGTCAGGTTCCCCGGCACGCGTCGTATGGTCACATCATAGATGCCCTGGGAATTCAGCAGCCGCTTGGCCGCCTCGGCCCCCGTCATGCCGCACATGCTCCTGACAGCCGAATAGCGCTGGTATGTGGCATTCAGTTTGGCGGACGCCATCATGGATACGATGACGCCAATCAGTACCAGTATATAGGTTGAATCATAAAATGGATAAAACATGGTTATTCATCACTCTCTTTCATTATGCAAAGTTACTGTTGTGTCCTGTTCACAAACACATCCCCGGCCGGTATGGGATATCCGCGCAGGAATGCCTCTATATCCATGCGCTTCTTTCCTTCCATCTGGAGTTCTTTGATGGAAAGAAGGCCGTCTCCTGTCCTGACTGCCAGGCAATGCCTGTCAGACAGAGCCACCCCTCCGCAGGGCAGGCTGTTTGCAGGGGCCTCATCCTTAATGACATCCGCGGCCCAGATTTTGATGGTCTTTCCGTTCCACATGGTGTAGGCGCTTGGCCACGGATTAAGGCCCCGTATCAGGCGTTCGATGGATACGGCGTCCTGATTCCAGTCAATGTCCCCAAGGGACTTGGTCAGCATCTTCGCATAGCAGGTCCCCTCCTCTGTCTGGGGCGTGCGCACGGCCGTACCCTCCTCCAGTTTCCTGAGTGTGGAGAGAATCAGGCTTCCCCCTGCCAGGCTCAGCTTGTCGTGAAGGCTTCCCCCTGTCTCCTTTTCATCGATGGGTATGACCACCTTCTCCAGCATGTCGCCGGTATCCAGGCCCACATCCATCATCATGGTGGTTATGCCTGTCTCTTTCTCGCCGTCAATGACACACCACTGGATGGGAGCCGCCCCCCTGTACTTTGGCAGCAGGGATGCATGGATGTTGACGCAGCCATACCTGGGAAGTTCCAGCACGGCCTTGGGAAGGATCTGGCCAAAGGCAATCACGACAAACGCATCCGCCTCCAGTTCCCGCAGCACCTCTATGAACGCCTGGTCCCTTACCTTCACCGGCTGGTATACGGGTATCTTATATTCCAGCGCCTGGACCTTCACAGGCGTCATCTGCATCTCTTTGCCCCTGCCCTTTGGTTTGTCCGGCTGGGTTACCACGGCAGCCACATCATGTCCTGCTTCCACCAGCGCCTTAAGCGTGGGTACGGAAAAATCCGGTGTTCCCATAAATACAATACGCATGTCCACACTCCTGTTCCTCAATCATATCTGTAAAACCCTGCAATATACGTTCCTACTCAGCAATCTCTTCCTCAGGCTCAGCGCCGGCGTCCACCAGCTCACCTTCCACCAGTTCCACATACATCTGGCCTTCCAGATGGGCAACCTCATGGCAGATGGCCCTTGCCAGAAGTCCCTCGCCCTCCAGCTCAAAAGGCTCCATGTTCTCATCCAGGGCCTTAACCTTCACGTAGTTAGGACGTGTCACGATACCGGATTTGCCTGGAAGGCTTAAGCACCCCTCATATCCGGTCTGGCTGCCGTCCTGAGCGATGATCTCTGGGTTGATCAGCACATACTGGTTGCCGTCGTCCACATCAATGGTCACAATCTGCTTCAGCACTCCAACCTGCGGGGCGGCCAGGCCGCAGCCATTGGCCTCATACATGGTTTCAAACATATCTTCAATCAATTCCATGGTCCGCCCGGTCATCTCCTTCGCAGGCTTGCACTTCTTTGTTAAAATATCATCTCCCATAATCCTTATCTGTCGAACTGCCATTTTCTACCAATCTCCTTTTGTCATGTTAAATCATACTGTATTGTCAGGCCAAAACGGCCCTCGGCCTCCTTAAGGCGGAGTTCTGCCATTTTCCTAATCTGTATCAGTATATCATAATTTTCATGCTTTATATATAAAATTTTTCTATAAATATCATTAACTTTGTAAACAGGCGCATTCACGGGACCGATTAACTTAAGGTCCCTGCCGGGTCCATTCCTGTCCTGTCCGGCCTTCCATCCTTCCACCCATCCGGCGGTGCGGCCGGCCGCCTGTTCCACCACATCCTCCCTGGGACATGCCATCTGGATGGTTAAGAGTCCCACGGCCGGGGGATAGCCAAGGAGGCGCCTGTAGGCCATCTCCTGGCCGTAGAATGCCTCGTAATCCTGCCTTGCGGCTGCCTGGATACAGTAGTGGTCCGGCTGGTAGGTCTGGATGACCACATTGCCCTCCAGTTCCCCTCTCCCGGCCCTGCCCGCGGCCTGGGTCAGAAGGGCAAATGTCTGCTCCCCGCACCGGTAGTCCGATGCGAAAAGGGAAAGGTCCGCCGCTAAGGCGCCCACCAGGGTGACCTTGGGGAAATCATGCCCCTTCACAATCATCTGGGTCCCGATAAGGATATCCGCCTCCCCCCTTGCAAAGGCGGATAGTATCTCCTGATGGCCTCCCTTCCTGGACGTGGTGTCCAGGTCCATCCGCAGGATCCCTGCATCCGGGAACAGCCCGGCCGCCATGGCTTCAATCTTCTGGGTCCCTGTCCCGAAGGGGGCGATATACCGGGAGCTGCAGGAAGGACATACCTTTGGCTGTTCCATGGAGTAGCCGCAGTAATGGCACATCATGCGGCCGTTCCTGTGAAGGGTCAGTGTCACATCACAGTGGGGGCATTTGATGGCCTCCCCGCAGGAACGGCAGGATACGAAGTTCGCATATCCCCTGCGGTTGATGAAGAGCATGATCTGTTCCTTTTTTGCAAGCCTGTCCTCCATCAGTTCCTGAAGGCGGCGGCTGAAGATGGAACGGTTGCCTGCCCTCAGTTCCTCCCGCAGGTCCACGATTTCCACCTTGGCAAGGCTGGCATCTGCCTTCGCCCTCTCCTTCATGGTAAACAGGCCGTATTCCCCCCTCAGCGCCTTTGTATAGGACTCCAGGGACGGGGTGGCCGAACCGAGGATCAGGGACGCATGGTTCGCCTCCGCCCGCACGGCGGCAGCCTCCCTGGCGTCATACCGCGGGGAAAGTTCGCTTTTGTAGGCATTTTCATGCTCCTCATCTATAATGATGAGGCCAAGGTTTGAAAACGGGGCAAAGAGGGCGGACCGGGGACCAATCATGATATCAATATCCCCGGTCCTCGCCCTTTCATACTGGTCATAGCGTTCCCCGGCGGACATCCTGGAATTCATCACGGACACCCGGTTGCCGAAACGTGTGTAAAACCGCATCACGGTCTGCCATGTAAGGGATATCTCAGGAATCAGGACAATCACCTGGCGCCCCGCCTGGAGCACATGGGCAATCAGCTCCATGTAGACCTCCGTCTTGCCGCTGCCCGTGATTCCATGGATCAGATAGGTCCTTCGGATTCCCTCCCCATAGTCACGGAGAATGGAATCTGCAATCTCCTGCTGGGCCTGGTTCAGGGCCGGGAAGGTGCCAGGGTTCCCAGCGGTGCCTCCGCCAGCAAGGGTGTTCCCTTCCCGGGGCATGCCGGCCAGCCGCTGCATCTCCAGCAGCGGATTCCGGTACCGCTCCACCACCTCCACCTTAAGGACGCCGCCCTCCTCCAGCGGCTTAACCACTGCTGCCGTCAGGCTTAAACGGTTCATGGCTTCCTCATACGGAATCACCGGCGCCGAGAGAAAGGCTTCCAGAAGCCGGAGCCTTGCCTTATGGTTCTTCCTCCTGGCCTCCTCCACGGCCCGTAGCAGCCCCTCCTGGTCCAGAAGACACTTCAACTGCCGCTTTGGCGCCTCCTTTACCTTCTGCTTCACTGGAAGCACTGTCTTTAATGCCTGGTTCATGGTGGATCCATACCGCTCCTTCATCCACCATGCAAGCCAAATAAGCTGGGACTCTGCAGTCACGCTTCCCTGCACAATCCCAGCCACATCTTTTATCTTATTCTCGTCTATCTCCGCCTGGTCAGTCAGCCCCACCACATAACCTTTGCGCTGCCGGTTGCCCTGACCGAAGGGGATATAGACCTGCTGCCCCGCATGAATGCTCCCGGACAGGTGTTCCGGTATCCTGTACTGGAATGTCCTGTCCACGCTTTCATGGGAAATATCTATGATAATATTGGCATATTCCTGCCCCACCTGCGTCACCTGTCAATCTGAATCCATTATAAGTTCCTGACTATTATACATGACATCAGCTAAAAATGCAAATTACGGGGGAATATACATCAGGCCAGACACTTTTCCAGCACGTCAAAAAGCCGTTCATAGTCAATGGGTTTGGCAACATGGTCATTCATTCCGGCGGCCAGCGCTTTGGCAATATCCTCTGCAAACGCATTGGCTGTCAGGGCAATCACCGGGATGTCCGCCGCCTGCGGGTGGGTGCTTTCCCTGATTTTCCGGGCCGCCGTATACCCGTCCATCACAGGCATCTGCAGGTCCATTAAGATGGCCTGGTAATACCCGTCCCCCGATGCCTGGAATGCGTTTAATGCCTCCTGTCCGTTGAAGGCGCCTTCCGTACTGATTCCTGCCTCCCCAAGGATGGTCCTGACAATCTCCATGTTGAGTTCATTGTCCTCCGCCACCAGCACCCTGATGGTCCTGCCGGAAAATGCATCCCTGCGCCTGCCCACGTCCACGATTTTCCCGGACGCTTCCTCTTCCTTCTGTTCTTCTTCATCCAGTTTCAGGCTCAGCGTCACGGTAAAACGGCTTCCCCTGCCAGGTTCGCTCTCCACCTGGATGCTGCCCTGCATGGCGTTTATGATGCCCTGGGTAATGGGCATGCCAAGCCCCGTGCCCTGAATGTGTGTTTCCCTCACCTTTTCCTCCCGGAGAAAGGGCACGAAAATATACTTCCTGAACTCTTCTGTCATGCCGATCCCGCTGTCTTCCACGATGAACACGAAATTGCCGAAGCCGGCAACCCTCTGGGCCACTTCTTTTACGGTCAGTTTCACGGTCCCGTTCCCAGGCGTATATTTCACGGAATTGGACATGAGGTTTAAAAGTACCTGGCGCAGGCGCCCGCTGTCCCCTATGAGGCGGCGGTGCTTAAGGTCTGCCGTATCCACCTTCAGGGAATGGCCTCTTTCCTCCGCCGATGGACGGATGATGGTAACCACCTCATCTACCAGCTTATCCATGCAGAAAGGCGCGTCCATAAGCTGCATCTTCCCCTTTTCAATCCTTGACATGTCAAGGACATCATCAATGAGGGCCAGCAGATGGCTGCTGGACATATTGATTTTCTCCAGGCAGTCCTCCACCCGCTCCGGCTCATGGCTGTGGGACATGGCAATGGCTGTCATTCCTATGATTGCGTTCATGGGGGTGCGGATATCATGGGACATCTGGGCCAGGAAACTGCTCTTTGCCTCGCTGGCCTCCTTGGCCGTCTCATAGGCGGTCATCAGCGCCTTCCTGTTTTCCTCTTCCTGCTGCATCTCATTTATCTTCTGCTGGTGGATGTTCATATTGGCAAATACCACCTTTGACACACTGCCGTCCTTCATCTGGGCCACACTGAACCGGGAGCGCACCCACTGGACACGGTCCGGGTACTGGCGCCTGAAGTCAATGTCATACACGGGCCGTTCCTCGGACAGGATCTGCTTTAAGAATCCGGGACTCCCTGCCCGGCGCATCTTCTCCTGGTCCTGGGGACATACATGTTCCCGGATGAACTTTTCATAATATACCTTCAGGCTCCCCTTGGGAAATGCCCCTGTCTTCTCTATGTAATCCTCCTGCCATACAGCCTCCTCCACGTCATTGTCCAGGTCAAACAGATAGATGGAATAATAGCACTGGCACAGGTTGGAAAGCACATTGTCCCTGAGCCGGGCCTTCTCCCTGAGCATGATGGTATCGGTGATGTTCTGGTGATATCCCCTGAGGCATATCCCATCTTCCTGGCTTTCATCCCGGACGCCCCCGCAGCGCACATAGATGGTCCCCCACAGGGGATGTTCCCATGGATACTGGACTTCCGCCCGCTTATTGCGGATCATCTCATCCACCCCTGTCTCTATCATGGGATAAAAATCATGGTCAATCCGGTCATACCATACCCGGTAGCATTCCTCCGGGGACGGCATCCCATCCAGGCCAAGAAGCTCCATCATGGCCTTATCCCCGTACATCCTGGGTTCCTTCCCCTCCTCCAGTTCAATGGTCCATAACCCGGTGCGGGCCATGCGCAGAAGTTCCTGCATACTGGCCATATCCATAAAATGCTCCTGCATACACACCTGCCTCCTCCTATGTTTATTATCAATCAGACCGATATTGCCCGTTTTTCAAATCCCTTGAACCTCAGTGAGAACACAACTGCCCTGAAAATCCAGTCTATGAACATCCCATACCAGATTCCCATCACCCCAAGCTTAAATATGTACACGAACAGGTATGCGAACCCGATGCGGAAAGCCCACATGGAAAATACGGACACGGCCATGGTAAACCTGGCATCCAGGGACGCCCTCAGGGTATGGGGAATGGTAAATGCCAGAGGCCATACAAGCATGGCGATGCTGTGGGCCGTAATCAGGTCCCGGGACAGCCGGGACGCCTGCCCCGACAGCTGGTAAATCCCCACCAGTTCCCCTGAAAACAGCACCATGGAGGAGCTGAGCACCAGCAGGATGGCGTAATTCACCCCTATGAGGGACTTGGCATAATGCTTTGCCTCAGAGAGCCTTCCTGCCCCCACGCACTGTCCCACAATGGTGATAAGGCCCAGCCCGATGGCGGTTCCGGGCAGGTACAGGATGGTGACCAGGTTGCTGGCAACCGCATAGCCTGCAATGGAGGCAGTGCCCAGGGAGGACACAAGGCTCTGCAGGAATATCTTGCCGAACTGGAACATACCGCTCTCCAGCCCGCCCGGTATGCCGATGGAAAGGATGTTCTTAATCATGCCCATATCCGGCACCAGTGACTTCATGCTGTTCAGGCGGATGGAATTATGGCGGTTCTGTATGAGGACAAACATCATGGCCGCCGCAATGATGCGGCTGAACAGGGTGGGATAGGCAACCCCTGCCACCCCCATCTTAAGGCCGAACACGCAGATGGCATTGCCCACGATATTGATGATGTTCATCACCAGGGATGTCATCATGGACACCTTGGAATTACCCATGGAACGGAACAGGGCCGCACATGCGTTATACAGCCCGATAAAGGGATATGACAGCGCCGTTATCCAGAAATAGGTCTGTGCATTGTCCATCACGGACAGTTCCACCTTGCCGAATATGGCGCCCAGGAGACGGCGGTTGCCTATGATTGCAATAAGGGTCACTATCAAGGACAGGGTCAGGGTAACGCTGACCAGCTGTCCCGCCGCCTTACGGGCGTCCCTGGGCTGTTCCTTTCCAAGATACTGGGCGGAAATCACCGCGCCTCCCGTTGCCAGGGCGCCCATGATCTGTATGATCAGGACGCTGATGGAGTCCACCAGGGATACCCCGGACACGGCGGCCTCGCCCACGGCCGCCACCATCACCACGTCCACCATACCAACCAGCACCGCCATGATCTGTTCCACAATCAGGGGGGCCAGCAGTTTTATCAGTTGTTTTTTGGAAAACATATTACGCCTTTCTTATACTATCTCATAACATCCGCCCTCCCCTGCCCTGATACAGGCAGAGTAAAAGTGTGCGGCTGCCTCCGTAAGATAGCATGTATCCTTTATGCCGGCCGTCTCATAGGGTGAATGCATGGACAGCTGGGGAAGGCCGATGTCCACCGTGTTCAGGGACACATGGGCATTGCTTATATTGCCAAGGGTAGAGCCTCCCGGCATGTCCGAACGGTTGGCAAAGGTCTGGAAGGGCACCCCGGCCCTTTGGCACAGGGCTTTGAACATGGCTGCGGACACCGCGTCCGTGGTGTACTTCTGGTTGGCATTGTACTTGATCACAATCCCCTGGTTCATATAAGGACGGTTGGTGGGGTCTGCCCGGTCCGGCAGGTTTGGATGGACCGCATGGGCATTATCCGCCGATATCATGAAACTGGATGCCAGCGCCATCAGGTATGCCTCCTCATCCCTGCCAAGCCCGGTGTTGATCCGCCTCAGGGTATCCTCAAGGAATGTGGAATCCGCTCCCTGCTTGGTCCCGCTGCCCACTTCCTCATTGTCGAACACGGCATGGACCGCAATCCCCTCCGCGGGTTCACCCTCCAGGAATCCCTTAAGGGACGCAAATGCGCACTGCAGGTCGTCAATCCGCCCGCAGGAGAAGAACTCGCCTTCAGCCCCCCATATGGTTCCCGGCATCCTGCTGTACAGGAACAGGTCGTGGCCCAGGATGTCCTCCTCATGGACGCCTGCAGCTTCAGCCACAAGCTTCATGAACGTCCCCTTGGAGCCGTGGCCGCCAAACAGGGGAATCATATCCACCTGTGGGTTATACTTGTATCCATCATTGACCTGACGGTTAAAATGGATGGCCAGGTTGGGAATCATCAAAAGGTCACGGTCCACCTTCACAAGCTTTGATACCAGACAGTTCCCTGTCTTCACCACCAGACGCCCTGCCACGGACAGGGGCCGGTCAAACCACGGCGCGCACAGCATGCCGCCATACTTTTCCACATTCAGCCTGATATAATGGCCTTCGGATTCCATCTCCGGGTTTTCCTTAATCTTAAAGGACGGGGAGTCACTGTGGCTGGCCATGATCTGGTAGCCCGAACAGGTTCCGGCCGGTATCCTGAACGATATGATAGATGACTGGTTCCTGGTCACGAAGTAGGATCCCTTCTTTTTCAATTCCCACTTCTCACCTTCATGAAGCTCTGTAAACCCTGCTTCCCTGAGGATTCCTGCTATATTTGCCACTGCATGGAAGCTGGTGGGGCTGTCCTCCAGGAAACGTATCAGTCCTTTGGTCAGCTGGATGCATTCCGCCTTCTCTATACTCATCATGTATCTCCTTTGTCAATCATTTCCTTTTTATACCATCTACTGTACCACAAACCGGTCCATCAGGCAATAGAGCCGTTTAATTCTCCCTGGCAGCCAGCCAGGGCAGGATGAACCCAAGCCCCACCAGCACAAATGGGGTTACGATGTTGAGCACCAGCTGGAACAGGTCATCGGAATAGATACCTGTGATACAGGCAAATGCCGTAAAGCCGAAACACCAGATTCCCACCAGGGTACCGGCTGTCCTGCCCTTTAAGAACCGGTACTGGGCGTGGAAGGCATCCCCCGCCCTCTTAAGCGCGATATAGGCCACGAATACCCACAGGTAACGAAGGGGCATGCAGACCGAGTTGACCTTTACCAGCCAGCGCACCAGCACGTCCACATTCCGGATGCCGAAGGCAGGCACGATGATCAGGACGCAGACAATGAGCATCACCAGCCTGTGTCCGTTTACATAGGTGCCGTGTTCATTTTTCTCAAACATCTTCCTGGGTATGAAGCGCGTATCCGCGCTGTCAAGGAGCATGCGCAGGGGGGCGTCCACGGACAGCACCATGACGGAAAACTGGCCGATCAGGTTGGTGAGGGCGTATACAATCACAAAGAAATTCCCCATATGATAGTATTCCCCAAGCCTCTGGAAGGCGTAATAGGCGCCGTTTGTCATCAGGTCCGCCGGGATATGGTCTGAATCAAACATCATCCCAAGGGCAATGGTGCCAAGTATGGCGGTCACTGCCACCATAAGGGCCAGGGCCGCCATTCCCTTGGAGAAATCCCTGGACGGGTCCTTCATCTTGTTGACATAGGGGGATATTTTCTCGCATCCCCCCACCGCGAAGACCAGGATGGAAAGTCCCATGAAGAAGCTTAAGTCAAAGCTGGGGATGAAGGTCCTCCATGACCAGTCAATCGACATGAAGGTTCCTCCTGTCAATACCGGGGCAGCCACCATCATTGCAATGAACAGCATGGACATGATGAACATGGTGGAACCGGCCAGGGCGGACAGGCGCTTAAGCACGCCCATGCCCTTGCTGGATAGGTACATGGCAAACAGGAATATGACCAGACAGATTAACTGCATGACCGTGGTATCCATACTGCTGGCCCTCTTGTCCTGGAACAGCGCCCAGCTGGCCGCAATCACCGTGGAATTGGGCTTCTGGGAAATATATGGCATGTGCACCACCCAATAGGTCCAGCCAGCATAGTATGCCATCCTGGGACCTATGGTTTCCTGGATCCAGGAACTGACGCCCCCGCCCGCATCCTTGAAGGTGGAGCCAAGCTCGCCTACCATCAGGGCATACGGCACAAAATAGATGGCAAATATCAGGATCCAGGACACAATCGCCCTGAGGCCCCCGTATTCCGAAAACCCGTTGATGACATTCCCAAAGCCCCAGACCGTGGAAAATGCCATGAATGCAAGGGTATGCCATAAAATCTTTTTATCCTTGTCCCTCTGTCCCATATAAGTAGTTCTCCTTTTCCGGTTAAATTGTCTCCCTGAAGGATTATTCTTACCAGAAATATGAAAGATATGAGCCGGATACCTGTTTTTTCATTCTTTGGGGACCGGCTGAAAAAGGCAGCCCCGGACCGGTGTCATGTGACGCCGGCCTGAAGCTGCCTTTACCAGACCTAAAAAACCATCTTCTGTCCAATCCCCATTTCCAGCGCCCGCTCATAGACGGTCAGGGCGCAGTTCACATCGTGGGCCCCCATGCCCATATGCGTGGAAACTATGATTTCATCCTCCCGTTCCCGGCCAGGTACCTTTCCGGTGAGAAGTTCCGTCATATCGCCGGATACGTCCCCTTCTTTCAGCAATCCGCCTGGATTCAGCCGTGGTGACCGTAAAATATGGGCGTCCGGCCTGCGGTATCCCAGGTACCATTTGTCTGCCCTTTTTCCAATCTGCGGGTCCAGGTCCCGGAATCCCTCGATTCCAATCACGGTTGCGCCGGGCTTTAGCATATCCCAGGTAACAAGGGGTGTCTGTGCGCCGGATGCCATAAGGATTAAATTGCTTCCGGTTACTGCCTTTAAAGGGCTGTCACAGGGTATCACCTCCACCCTGTCCTTCAGTTCCTCCCTTACAGCCTCTATTGGCCCGGTACTCCGGCTGAAGATACGGACCTGCCTGATACAGGGGAACTGGGTAAGCATCCCCCTGATGCCGGACCTGGCCTGGGCACCGCATCCGCAGACCGAGAGGACCTTTGGCCCTGGCAGGCACAGGTGCCTGGCCTGTACCACGCCATGGCCTCCGGCCGTGCGCATGGCAGTGATGTTCATGGCCCCTACAAGGGCTATGGGGGACCCGCTTTTTGTATCACTTAAGATAACCAGGGTTCCGTGACAGAATGGATAGCCGGGCAGCGGGTCCGCATACGTGCTGATCCATTTAACCCCTGCCGCGTTTCTGTAGTGGAGGATGGCAGGCATGGAATGAAAATTGTTCATTTTCGCTTCATCCACATACATGAGCGCCATATCCCCCACCGTGATGTCCCCCAGGCCGATATGGAGGAAGGTGTCCTCTGCTGCTGCAATCGCATCAGCCGGGGTCAGCAGGGAACACACGTCTTCCTCATTTAAAAATAGCATATGATTCATTTTCCTACCCCCGCTTCCTACATCTGTAATTAACATCAGGTCCGCTTCCTTATGGATTGGATCAGTAGGTTGCATGCCTTGTCACTTCCGCTGTCCCGGTACTCCTCCTCAGTCACACAGGTCAACGCCTCAAAGGAACAGGCCCTTACACAGGCCGGCTGCAGCCCATGCTTCACCCGCTCATTGCAGCCGTCGCACTTGACCATTTTCCCATCCGTGACACGGTATCTGGGGGCGCCGAAGGGGCAGGCCATGGCGCAGCTTTTACAGCCGATGCAGTTGGTGTTATCATAAACAGTAAAACCTGTTTCCGGGTCCTTGCCCAGGCATCCTGCCGGACAGGCATCCACACAGGGAGCATCCGTACAGTGCATGCAGGCCGCGGACAGGTAGGCGCAGGTATTGCTGCCGTCCGCCTCCTCTATCTCCTGGTCAAAGGTTTTACGGTAACAGGTATCGCCTGCCGTCAGGTCAATATCATTCTGGTCCATGCAGCCCATCATACAGGCAGAGCAGGCACAGCACTTATCCGGATTAAATACAAAAACATGTTTCATTATTCAACCTCCTGGCATTTGCGGATATTACAGCGCATTCCCTTGAATCCGGGAAAACCGGAATAGGGATCCACATGATTGCGTCCTATCAGTTCGTTTACATTGGCCTCCGTATAACCGTGGAGCGTCAGGATGACACCCGGCTTTATCTTTCCCGTGACCTTGGCCTTCATGAAAATCTCGCCGTAAGGACTTGATAATTCAACCCTGTCCCCTTCCCTGATTCCCAGCCTCCTGGCATCCTCCCTGTGGATCTCACAGGTGGGGTCGGGCCGGATACTGCGCAGCCACGGGGTCTCATGTGCCCTGGAATGGATGGCATGGGCCAGCCTTGCGCCGGTGCATAGATAGAATGGATATTTCTCCTTTGTCCCAGGGTCATTCTGGTCTTCCAGTGAATCCCGGTAATCCGGCAGCGGATTCAGGCCAAAGGCAGGGTCTATGGATGCAATGGCAGTGGAATAAAACTCAAACTTCCCTGTGGCGGTCTTAAATCCATTCTCCAGGCACGTTCCCGGCTTCACAGGCCACTTGGCGGCAGGGACCTTCACCGGCAGGCTGCTTGCCTTTAAATCCGCAACCGTCAGTCCGCAGCCCTCAATCATCCAGTCCGCCGACGCCTCATAACCGGCCTTCAGGTACGGGTCATCCAGGTCCATGATGCGGGTCAGGCCGCACAGGATATCCACATCGGATTTAGACTCATAAAGGGGCGGGATTACCGGTTTTGTAAAGGTCAGGTAACCGCCCTGATACGCCTTTAATTCCCCTCTCTCAACCGAGGAGCAGGCCGGCAGGACAATATCCGCATACTTGGCTGTCATGGTCATGAACATGTCCGTGTCCACAAAGAAATCCAGCTTATCCTTCATGGCAGAGAGAAGCTTATCTGTCTCAGGAAACATTTTGGCGTTCATTCCCAGCGCAAAAATGGCCTTTACCGGATAGGGTGTGCCCTCCTCCAGCTGGCGGAGCAGGTCCATTGCCTGGAATTCATCAAACTGGGCATTCCACAGGGGGAACCGCCCCGCCCCGATACGCTCCCCGTCCTTGGGATAACGGTCGGACCTGAACTCATGCTCCCTGACCTTAAAGCCGGCGGGCTTATGCAGGTAGGTCGGCGGATTGGGGACATTGCCGCCCGCCCTGTCAAAATTGCCGGTAAGGGCGGACAGGCACAGGATGGCCCTGTGGGAGTTAAACCCGTTAATGTGATGGACCAGGGCGGAGGCGGAAAAGTTGGTACAGGCCGGCCCGTTTGTGGCATAGAGCTTTGCCGCCTCATAAATCAGATCGGGTTCAAGACCTGTGATGCCGCTTACCCTGTCCAGGGGATACTGGTCCACCATTTCCTTATACTGGTCAAAACCGTATGTATATTTTTCAATGTATTCCCGGTCCGCCCAGCCATTGTCAATAATCAGCTTTGCCATCCCTAAGGCCAGCGCCCCGTCGGTACCCGGATTGATTTTCAGGAAGATATCAGCCAGGTTCCTGGATGCCGGGGTATCCCGTATGTCGATGATGATGACCTTCCCTCCTCTCTCCCTCAGTTTCTGCACGCCTGCCACGGAGAGATGGGAGGAATAATAGCCATCGTAATTCCAGCCTAAAAATGTATTGGCATGGCCCATGTCAGGTCCTGCGCCGCATCCTGCGGTCACCTTATCCGCAATTACCTTTGAGGCGCTGCAGGTACTGTCATCCGTGCCAAAATTCACGCTTCCGAACACATGGGCAAAGCGGTGGAAAATAGGGCGGTACCACTTGCAGTAACCGCTGAAGAAGGCCACGGAATGAGGGGAATAGGTTTCCTTGACCTGATTCAGCTTTTCTGCAATAATCCGGTAAGCCTCATCCCAGCTGATCGGTTCGAACCTGCCTCCCCCCCTTTCCCCTATGCGCTTTAAGGGCGTCCTGATGCGGTCCTCCCTGTAAATGTAGTTTCTAAGCGCGGAACCTTTCGTGCAAAGCCTGCCATGGTTATAGGGATGCTCCGGCGTACCCTCCACCCGGATGATTTCCCCGTCCTTCACATAGCAGTCCACACCGCAGTGATGGCCCGGACTGCAGATTGCGCACAGGGAATGTCTTATTTCAATTCCGGTATCTTCACCCGGAATCTTTGCCTTTATTTTTTTCTCAAGTTCAGTCAACGGATTTTCCTCCTAAAAATTCTATAAAGCCTGCCGGAAAGCCCTTATCCATCAGATAACAGATGCTCTGGACATCTAGACCGGCATCCGGGCTTTTCAGTGATTTGATGAAAATGCTTTTTAACAGGCCATTGCTGTCCGAAGAGTTAATGACATTGATACACTGGATCCTGCCCTTGTTTTTCGTCCCGCGGATATAATATGTTTCATCCTCATATTCATAAACCAGGTCCTCCGGGCCGCAGGCGCTGATATCCCCGATGCTGATAAAATCATAGTCCAGATAATGGGCCAGGTTCACAAGCACATTGGCGTCAAATTCCATCGGCACACCAGCCATGTTCGCCCCGGCTGTCCGTCCCTGTTTGACGGCATTCAGCCATACCCCTATGTTCCTGGTTTTCCCGCTTTGGGTGTCAATGGCCTCGCAGCAGTCCCCGGCCGCATAAATCCCCTCATAATTGGTCCGCATCCTGGAATCCACCACAATTGCCCGTCCCATTGCGAGTCCGCTGTCCCGTACAAATGCAGTATTGGTCCGCACGCCCACGCAGACCGCAATCAGGTCGGCCGTAAACCGTTTTCCGCTTTCCATGACGGCTGACAGGCGTCCATCCTCCTCCTGCTCAATGGCCGAGAGCATCTGGCCGCAGGATACGGCCACCCCCTTTTGTTCCAGGTCTGCCTGGACCCTTTGGGCGGTTTCCTCAAATGCAGCGGTATAAAACATCCAGGGCGCCCCGTCCACCAGGGTGCAGGGAATGTTCCTGGACCTCAGGTCCTCCACCACCTTGATTCCCACCCAGGATGCGCCTATCACCACACAGCTGCGCACCTTTCCCGAGTCCAGCTTCTGCTTAAGATCCACGGCGTCCTCCGGGGTCCTCATCTTAAATACGCCGGGCATCTGGATTCCGGGGACAGGAGGCATGACGGCAGACGCCCCGGTGCTGATTAATATTTGATCATAACCCTTCCGGCTGCCGTCTGAAAGTATTATCTTCCGCTCACCGGGAACCAGTCCTGCCACCGGCGTCCGGCAGTTCACATTCAAATCAAGGGTTCTTGCAATCTCCTCAAGGGTCCCGAAGGGAAACATCCCCTCATAGGAAAGGGAGTCCTTCACATAATAGGTTGTGAGCATGGGATTGCACGGCCCTGTATCCGTATCCGAATACACATCAATGACAGCCTGCGGATCCAGTCTGCGTATTTCCCTGGCAGCGCTGTAACCAGCGCCGCCAAAACCGATAATGGCTATTCTTTTCATAAAGTCCTCCGCTTAGGCAAGCATTCCGCTGACAGAAGCAATATCGTCCACATGTTCAATATTGCAGATTGTCTCAATGACCTGCTCCAGCTTTTCTCCCTGCAGCACAGGGGATGCCTGGATACGGAACCTGCTTACAAACTCGCCGCGTTCCATCATATTGGCCGGATGGCCCGGATGGCAGTCCATGGAGCCGGTAAAGGTCCGTCCGTCCTTTAACGTTACCGTGATTGTCTTCATGGGATAAGAACCGTTCCGGAACTGCTTAAAGCCCGTCATAGGCGAATCCTCGGGAGAGGTTCCCGGCTTCACCCTCTTAGCCAGTGCAATGACCTCCCTGTCCTTCATCATCTCCGGCGTATACCAGTAGGCGCCGGGATTGGGATGCAGCAGCATGGTGGCGATTACATAGGGGGCGGAGAACTGGGCATGGGTTACGGAGGTAAAGCCTTCATCCGGAGCCCACATGCGGTTGCGGATAGGCGGGTCCAGGATGATTTCCTCAATGTCATCCGGTCCGAATCCGTGTTCCTTTGCCATGCCGTTCACCAGTTCCACCGGGGTCTGCACCCACATATTGGCGGGCCAGTGCTTAAGCAGGGTATCCATGATCAGATACCGCTCCCCCAGCTCCCTGGTAAGCCAGGACAGGTCTGCTTCCCCGGATCTGATTGTGGTATCGGCTGAACCGTTGGAGCCGTCATCCCCGCAGATGACGCCGGTGTAGCATCTGGGCTCATCCAGGGCATCCCTCTGGTTATGGATTCCTTTCTCCACGGACTTGGCAATCAGGAAGCCGTCCCTGGCCCGGTAACCGTGCTCATAGTGATAGAAATCCGACATGGTAGTTGCATGGTAGGCAACCGGAAGGGTGCTGCACTCACAGCCCATTCCGATGGCCTGGTTGATCTTCCTGGCATCCAGTCCGTAAATCTTGACAACCGGCAGGATGCAGGCAAATATCTGCCAGCTGGTCAATCCCCAGCCCTTTGTCTTCCACCGTTCGTCCGATGGCTGGACCGCCATGGCAATGCGCTGGTATACCTCGTACCCGGCCACGATGGCCGTAATCAGGTCCTTGCCGCTTTTATGCTTTTCCTCTGCCGCCAGCCATGCGCAGGGAATAACGCCTGCCGCCGGATGACCGGTCCAGGAACAGTCCTCCCAGTCCAGGGCATCGCTGATGGTACCCAGGACAAGGGCCGCATTGACCGCAGCCATTTTCCCATCCATGCCCCAGACCGTTGTAGGGCCGCCGGGGCCGCCGTTGGCCTCCCTGGCCATTTTCCCTGCTTTTTCTGCAATGGGGGTTCCCTTGGCAGCCAGGGCCGCGCCAATGGTCTGAAGCAGGATCATCTTGGCCCGCTCCACCACCTCCGGCGGGATGTCCTCATAGGATAATTGTTCCGCATACTCCGACAGTTCCTGGGTATATGTAGTTGGAGTAAGGAAATCATTGTCTTTATATAACCGGTTATACCGCATACTTGTACCTCCTCGTTATGAGCACTCAGCGCTTGTCTTTTAGGCGCTTACGGCGCCTGTTTTTGCGCTGATGTGCAATACATTCCACTGATATGGAGCCGGGTCTTTTACCAGCTTCCCGCAGTGGCTGAATGATAAAAAATGGAACGCCGGATTAATGGAAGAAACCGGGAAGCACGGACGCATCCGGGCATTCCTCCAAATGACAGATGCACTCGATGGTGCCTTCTGTTTTCTCCTTGGACAGGATATTTTTTGTCTCCAGGCGGAAACGTTCCTTAAATTCATCCCTTGTCAGCATGTAGCGCGGGTGGCCCGGATGGGTGAAGGCACTCTCCGTATACTCGGTCCCATCCTTTAAACGGACAATCATGAACTTCTCCGGATGCTTACCGTCAATCAGGTCCTTAATGAATTTCATCCCCGACATTTTCACAAATCCATCTGCCTTTACCTTGTTCATCAGGGCGATGATCCGCGCATCCTTCATGGTTTCGGGCTGATACCACAGCGCTCCCGGCTCCGGATGATACATGGCGCAGGCCGTCACATACGGAATGGAGAACTGGGCCTGTGTCAGGGACTCATATCCTGTCTCACTGTACCAGTGGCGGAAGGCAACGGACGGGCGTATGATGATTTCGTCCACCTCATCCGGGTTAAAACAATATCTGGTCACCAGACGGGAAGCCAGCTCCGCATAGGTCTGGACAAATACATTGGCAGGCCAGTGCTTTACCAGAAGCATATCCATCATCATCCAGTGGGTCCCCAGTTCCTTTGTGAGCCATTCCGGTTCCTGATATCCGCAGTGGGCCAGGTATGCGGTGGGGTCGTCAAAGGCGTCCTCCATGTTCTCGATACCATTTAAGGCGGTCTTAATCATGGTCACGCAGTTCTCCATGCGGTAGCCGTACAGGTAATTCAGGGAATCCGACATGGTGATTTCGTGGACATTGGCCGGTATGATGGCACAGGCGGTTCCCACGCCAAAGGCCTGGTTCATCTTCTCTTCAGGCAGGTCCAGGAGCTTCATCAGCACCGGCAGGATCCCAAAGATATTGTAGCTGGCAATGCTGCTCCTCCCCGCCAGCGCCACCCTCTGGTACACCTCGTATCCAGCCACCACGGCGGTCAGGAGTTCCTTCCCGCTCCGGTGCAGCACCTCCGAGGCAATCACGGCTGCCGGGATCACACCTGCGGACGGATGCCCTGTCACGGAACAATCCTCCCAGTCCAGGGCGTCCCCCATTGTGCCTGCCGTAAAAGCAGCAGCCTCCCAGCTTACCTTCTTACCGTCCGCCCAAAGGGTGGCGCAGCCCTCTTCCCCCGGGCTCATTTCCTTGGAGATTTCCATTGCATCCCTGACCTGCTTTAGCTGTGCGCTGCACAGGCTGACGCCGCAGGTCTGCATCACCATCATTTTCGCCTGCTCAATGACTGCAGGCGGAATATCCTCATACTTCAGTGTCTTTATAAAATGACACAGCTGTTTCGTCATATCCGTTGTTATTTCATGAACATTAAAACCCATTTTCCATCCTCCTTGTTACCTAAATTGTGAACAGCCTGCCCAGCCCGTCAATCTTATCATTTACCCTGCAGTGGCGCAGGCAGGACCACAGGCTGGCCTGATGGCTGGTAATGACCGGCATCCCAAGATCCTCCTCCAGGATTTCTACCAGCTCCATGGTGGCCAGCCCCATACAGCTTAAGAAAAACACCTCGGCCCCTTCTGTTTTCAGTTTCTTGGCCTGGCGGTATAAAAAGGCCTTGCCCGGATGGGAGTATTCACCCACCCGGTTGAATCCCACTCCGGTAATGGAGGTGACCGTGATTCCATTGTCCTCCAGGAACTTTTTCTCAGCCTGGTTGGTTTCTTCCGGATAAGGGGTCATGACCACGGTCCTGTTAAGCCCCAGGGCCCTAAACGCCTCTAACACCGCCGTGCTGGTGGTCAGCCCCGGCCATCCGCAGGCCCTCTCAATCCGTTCAATACATTCCTTATCGAATCCATAACCTTTGATGCAGCTGCCTGAGGTACAGCCGAAAAGCACCACATCATGACGCTTTTTCTTATACATCCTGGCGGCTTCCTCCAGCTGGTCCGACAGATAAATCAACCCCTCCGGCGTCGGGCCGGGGAAGGAAAGCCGGGTACTGTCAAAGGAGACCCCTTCCGGGGCATATTTATTAAATGCATATTCCACCTGATCGTCCAAGGGGGCGATCACACCGATTCTTGCCCGTAAACTATACATGTCCCATCCCTCCTTCAAAGCGTAAACAGTCTGCCCATTTTAGGAAGCTTTGCCCCTACCCGGCAGTGGCGCAGCGCGCTCCATAAAGTTGCCTGATGACTGGTGACCACGGGTATCTTAAGGGCAGTCTCCAGATCATCGATGATTTCCATGGTAGTCAGGCCCATACAGCTTAAGAAAAAGGTATCTGCCCCCTTTAAATCCATGTTGATGGCATTGCGGTAGAGGAAATATTCATCCGCCTCCTCAAGCTTATGTCCGTCCCGGCGTATAGAGCTTACGTCCATGCCGATGATGCTTGTAACCTCATATCCATTGTCCTCTAAAAACTTCTTTTCCGCCTCATTGGTTGCCTCCGGATAAGGGGTTAATACAGCCGCCTTCTTTGTTCCCAGCGCCTGAAAAGCCTCCAATACCGCGGTGCTGGTGGTAAGGCCCGGTATATTGCAGGCATTTTCTATCCTGCGGATGCATTCCTTATCCCAGTTGGCGCCCTTGATGCAGCTGCCGGATGTGCAGCCGAACACCACCAGGTCCACATCATATCCTTTATACCTGGCAGCCGTCTCCTCCAGCTGGTCCGTTAAGATCATAAGTCCTTCCGGGGTCGGCCCCGGGAAGTTGATTTTCATCGATGCAAAGGAAACTCCTTCCGGTGCATAAATGTGAAACGCATGCTCGGCATTTTCACTCATTGGGGTAATCAGCCCGATTTTCGCTCTCCAACCATACATAATTCGCTTCTCCCATTCCTTTCCTGTAGTCATGCCCCTGACCCTGTCTGCTCCTGCCATCATTCTAGCAACCCTTGGCATCTTTTGCCATCCGATATTTTTGGTATCCATTAGCAAAGAAACATGCAGGCAGATTCTTTGGAATGTCTTTTATTTTTCCGCACAGATGATATAATAGCCCCAACCTGCTCCTTGCAACATTGTCCTTGCACCCTGCCCCGGGCGCCGGACAAATTAACCGGCAGATTAATGCTTCATCTAGTGATACAAAGAATAAGGAGAAGATTGGTATGAAGAAAGGTTATTCACCTATGATGTATGTGCACATCATCATCACGCTGTTTCTTATGTTCGGCTTTGGTTTCATTCCGCCCTTTGCCACCCTTACCCCCATGGGTATGAGGCTGTTAGGCACGTTCCTGGGCGTTATTTACGGATATTCCACCTGCGAGATCATCTGGCCCTCCCTTTTCGCCTTCATCGCTTACGGCTTAAGCGGGTTCCCGGGCAGCATGAACGCGGGTATATCCGCCACCATGGGAAGTTCTACCGTGTTCCAGATCATCACCCAGTACTTTACCGCAGGGGCCATTGTAATATATGGTTTTGGGAAATGGTTCATCCGCTGGTCCCTGTCCCAGAAGGCATTTAAGGGAAAACCGCTGTTTTACACATGGTGCTTCATGTTCATCTTCATGTGGTCCGCCATTGTATTGAGCCAGATAGCCATGGCCCTGCTGCTCTACGCCATCTGGACGGATATCGCTGATTCCTGCGGCTATGACAAGGACAGCACATTCCGCTATTACGGCTTTGGCGGCATCCTTTTGTCCATGGTCATGGGCGGAGGGATGATTCCCTATAAGAGCTGGATGCTGGGCCTTGCAACGACCTGGGCCGATGTTACCGGGGAAATCGTCAACCTGGGATTCATGTTCCTTCTCACCGGGCTGGTGGGGACCATCGTGATGACGGCTTACGTCATCCTGGGCGCCAAACTTTTCAAGGTGGATTTCAGCATCATGAAGGGCTTTGACGTGGAAAAAATGGGTGAGGACAGTAAGCATTTAAGGCCCAGGGCCAAACGCATCATCATTGTTTATGTCATCATCATGCTGCTATCCATTTTTGCCGGGACCTTTACCAAAAACCCGGTTTCCAATTTCGTCAACAATACCCTGACCGTGGGCGGTCTGTACTGCCTGTGCTCCGCCATCCTGATGGTCCTTCCCAGCGGCGAGGGGGACAAAAAGGCAGCCATTGTGTTTAATGACATCAAGCACTCTGACGCAGCGGTCAGCTGGCCCGTCATCATGATGTGCGCAATCACCATCCCCCTGGCCACTGCCATGACCAACGAGGCAACCGGGATCCTTCCCTGGCTTACGGGAATATTCGAACCCTTATTTGCCGGAAGGGGTCCGCTGTTTATCTTAATCTTCACCATCATCGTGATGATGATCCTTACCAACATCGGGTCCAATATTGCCTTCGGAGGGGCCATGATTCCCGTGGTCAGTCCCTTTGTAATGGCCGCGGGCATGAACCCGGTCATAGCGGGCGCTGCCCTGATCTGGATTGCCAACATCGGGATTGTCCTTCCCGGCGCATCCGCCCCGGCCTCCATTTTCCATGGGCGGAGCGAGATACCGGATGCCGCCATGCGTACCAAGGTGGTCTGCTTCGGCGCGCTGCTCATCCTTATAACAACTACCGTTGTATTCTCCATCGCCCAGCTGATTGCGGGATGAATGATAAAATCGTGTAAGAAAGAGAGGAATTCAAAATGATCCAGAATATTACTGTAATCGGAGCCGGTTCCACCGGTCATGCGGTTGCCGCCATCATGTCGCAGAGGGGCTTTCAGGTAACCTTCCATGATGACGCGCGTTTCCAGAAGGAGCTGGATGCCGTAAAAGAAATGGGATTCATCCAGCTGCGCGGCAAGGTCCACGGGACCGGCACGCCGGCAAAAATCACATTGGACCCAGGGGAAGCCGTTGAACATGCAGAGGCCATCTTCATCCACGTCCCCTCGGACCGCCACGAGGAAATTGCACGCCGGATTGCCCCTTATGTCAGGGACGGACAGCACATCCTCATCATTCCGGGAAACCTGGGATCGTTCATTTTCAGGGATGTGTTTAAGGAAATGGGTGTTACTGCAAAGGTCACCCTGACGGAAAAGGAAGGCAACTTCTGTCCCTGCCGTCTCTCCGCCCCCGCCGAGGTCACGGTCGGCATGCCGTTAAACTTAAAGGGAAAGGCAGCCTCCCTTCCCGCCTCTGACACGGAAAAGGTGCTGAAAGCATTAGAAGGCGTAGTGGAATACACTGCCAATGAGAATGTATTTGAAGGCGTGGTCAATGCAGGCAATGTCATCAACCACATCGCCAGCACCGTCCTGTCCACTCCTGAAATCGACCGAAAGGGAAATCAGTTTTCCTTATTCAAGTATGCATTCACCCCCTCCGTGGTCCGCTGCATACGGAAAATCAGCGAGGAAAGGAAGCAGGTGATTGAAGCCATGGGCCTGACGGTCCACGGCAATCCCACCGGGATGATTGACAAGGTACTGGACCTTGACAATCACCCGGAGGTTCATGTATTCTATGAGTATATGGACGGCCCCAATGCCGTAGATCATCGTTATCTCCATGAAGACTGCAGCTGCGGAGGCGCATTCGTCCTCTCCGCTGCCCAGCGTCTCGGCCTTGACATGCCGGTGTTGCGCTCCTTTTTAGGCGTGGCCGGTGCAATCAATGACCGGGATTATATAAACGGCGGCCGCACCCTTGGGAATCTGGGGTTTGCAGAGGATATGGGGATGGAGGATATCTACAAGGAACTCTGATACATATCAGGCTGCCGCATCAAGCCAGTGCCGCCCGGCGTATTTACGCCGGGCGGCACCATGGCGTGTTCCTGCTTATCCATCCTTCTTCGGTGCATCCACAAACACCATCATGGCAGGCAGCGGGACACGGAGCGTGCACGCCTTGGCAGGACATTCCAGTACACAGGAATTACAGTGCCAGCACTCATCAGGATAGTGAACCACTGGATAGGCTGCTTCCTTTTGCTGATGGCCGAATGCATCAACAGGGCAGATTGTGACGCAGTTCATGCAACCATTACATTTACTTTTATTGATAATAGGTGGCATAATCCATCTCTCCTTTCACTTACGCATATTGCGGATTCCAGTAACAAGTTTTCCATCTATCTTCTGAACCGTCATCAGCTTTCCATCATAAGAGGGATCCGTAAATGGGTAATCCGCACGTTTATGCGCACCCCGGGTCTCTTTTCGTGAACGCGAGGATTCCATACACAATTTCGCTACCTGCACCGTATTCATAGCCTCAAGACACCGAAGGAACTCATGGTTATTTTCACAATGCAGGGTCTTAATCTTCTCCTCCAGACGGCTAAGATGTCCAATTCCTACTGTAAAAAGTTTCTCACTGCGGACACCGCTTCCAAGATAATCCCACATGGTCTGTTGGATTGCAACAATTGCTTCCTGCCAGGTAGGGGTGGCGGTACCGACTTCATTGGAAAGGATCCTATTGTAATACGCCATTGCCTCCGCAACGATATCCATATCCTCTGCCGCCTCTATTTCACGGTTCCTGCAGTATTCTGCCGCACTGCGGGCTGCAATACGTCCGGTCGTTGCTGCCGGCCCTATACCGACCATGCCGTTACCGCTTGAAACACCGGCTGCATACAGGCCCTTAACAGTGGTTTCACCATTGGCATATGTATCGATGCCCACTCCCTTTCCACCGCCTCCGCCTTTCTTGGCATTAAACTCAACCATGTGTTTTCTGAAGTCAAAACCCTCGTCCTCAAGGTGCTGGAGGGTTGCACCGTTGCCCTCATGAAGCAAGGCCCATTTCATATATTCAATATCGTAGTCCGTACCCTCAGAACAGTTCATAAATACAGGATTTCCCTTTTCAAAGTTCATATTGAACATCTGCGGGAAGATATCCGCGGTAAAATCGCCATATCTGTAATCAGGCTTTTTAACAAAAGGCCCAAGAGGATTTCCGTCTATATCGGTATAAACCCCAACCCATGTGGCTTTGCCGCCCCGGTTAAAATACTTGCAGCCGGATACACCGATGGGCGCGACAGCCCCGTCCAGGCAGACCAGCCTTGCACCCGCCCGGTATGCAGCCGCAGTACTGACGCCAGTGCTTGCAGGACATCCAATCATGTTAAACATCCAGCCCATGGAACTTGAACCGTTCATCATCATGGAACCCGCAGTTGCAATAAGCACGCTCTTGGCACGGATGACCTGTACCATCGGCTCCTCTTCATTCAGATCAATGCAGATGCCGCCGCAGACCTCATCCTGTTTATTTGTGATGACTTCGGTGAGAGGACAACGGTTCAGAATCGTAACCCCTCTCTTTAATGCTGCTTTTGTGAGCAACGGTTTCTGGTTCAGGCCTTCATACTTAAGATAAATCCCCTGTACGCCCGGACGGCAGTGCCCTGTGAATTCCCAGTCACCGTGAGGGCGCATCGGAATGCCGTAGGACTCCCAGGCCTTAACAACATCAAAACTATTGCGCATAAATGCCACGAGATAATCCTTGTCCTTACCGCCCTTTGCTTCCTGGGCATAGACAAGATGGTTCATGAAGTCCTGTTCTGAACCATGAATTTCCGGAATGTAGACCATAAAATGATCATTACCGGTAGCACCATTACCGCTGCGCCTGGTATTTGCCTTTTCAGCGACAATTACCTTCAAACCAGCTTCAGCAGCATCAATTGCTGCCTGCATACCGCCAGCGCCGCCACCGGCAATCAGTAAATCACATTCCATCACTTTCTTTTGAGCAATCATAATTTCTCCTTTCTTATTGTTATCACATGAACAAGCGGTCACGGCCGCAATGCTGTTACTTTAGAAGCTGGCTGAACATGGACATATCCTCTATCTTTTCAATATTAAGAATAAAATCCATCATCTTTTCCGTTGCCTCCCGTGACAGCACATCCTGCGTTTCCAGGCGGAACATCTCACAAAACTCTTCTTTTGTAAGCATATTGGCAGGATGTCCTTTGTGTGCAGACATGGAATCCACATAGACCCTTCCGTCTTTCGTACGGATGGTTGCGGTCTTCTTTGGATGGCTTCCTCCCTGATAGAGATTGAAAGATGCAATCAATGTATGCTCCTGGCTGGGACCACCTTTAATGCGCCCTGCCAGTTCAATCAGCTTCGGATTCTTCATCATATCATCCGTATACCAGTTTGCTCCAGGTACAGGATTCAGAAGTGACGCAGCTACCACATAAGGCATGCTGAACTGCGCTTCGGTAAGGGATGTATAACCATCTTCTTTAAAACGCATGCGGTACTGGGTGGGAGGGTCAATCATGATTTCCTCAATATCATCCACATTGATACCATAATCCCTGACCATGTTGCGTGTCAATTCCACAGGGGTCTGCACCCACATATTAGCAGGCCAGTGTTTTACCAGGATGTCCATGGTATAATAATCTTTTCCCAGGCCACGGTCCAACCACTCACGGTGCACCTCCGGGGTATACTGTTCACAGAAAGCATATGGTATATCCAGCCCATCCTCCATGTTATGTATGCCAGCCTGTGCGCAAAGCGCTGCTATACAGCCGGAAATCGCGGCAGAACCCTGCTCGTATTTATATCCGTCCGACATGGTTGCCTGGGAAATATTACTTCCATTTTTTGCAAGGGAACCGGCAAGACTGACACTCTTGTTTGTCTGCGTTTCATCGAGACCAAGGAGTTTGCCAGCAGTAATGTTAGAAGCAAAAATCTGCCAGCTGCAAATCGCCCACCCTTTCATATGGTCAAAATCAGGAAGCGGCTGTACTGCCATGGCAATCCGGTTGTAGCCTTCCAGTCCTGCAACCAATGCCGCAAGGTAATCCTTCCCGCTCTTTTTTCCAGCCTCTGCAAATGCAATGCCTGCGGGGACCGCCCCGCAAAGAGGATGCCCTGTCCATGCACAGTCCTCCCAGTCAAGTATGTCACATGCAACACTATTGGCAAATGAAGCCAGTGCCGGTGTGACCTTCTTGCCATTATACCAGATGGTTGCATCCCCGCCCTGACCGCCGTTCATATTTTCTGCAATCATCGCCGCATCCCCAGCCATCTTTATCTTCGAAGCCGCAAGGGAAACCCCCAATGCATGCAGGGTCAGCAATTTTGCGCGTTCCAGGACCTCTGCAGGTATGTCTTCGTATCTGAGGTTGACAAAATACCCTGCCAAGGTCTTAGTATAATTTGTTGCAAAATCCGTATTCATATATTTTACCTCCAAATGTTAAATCGTTCATTAAGTATCAGCAAATAAACGTCCAAGTCCGGGAATACAGGTTCCTATGCCGCAGTGCCTTAACGCACCATACAGGCTTGCCTGATTGCTGGTAATGACCGGAATCCCCAAATCCTGCTCCAGCAAGGAAATGATTTCCATGGTGTTAAGACCTGTACAGCTGATGAAAAGGCACTGTGCATCCCCTAAATCCATCTCACGTACCGCACGGTATATCTGACTGGGTTCAATATCTGCCATATCCCCCTTTACACGCACGATTCCCTGGGATATATCCGGTACCCCGAACTGGCGTATGGGACTGCAGTCCATTCCGGCAATTGACGTAACGTGTACGCCATTATCTTCCAGAAACCTCTTTTCCATGGCATTGGTTTCATCCGGATAAGGTGTGATCACGGCTGTCTTTGGCATTCCTAAACAATCAAATGCTTCAAGGACCGCTGTGCTGGTAGTGATGGAAGGAACCCCGCTTGCAAGCTCCATGCGGCGGATACACTCCTTATCAAAGCCATAACCTTTTACCATGCTTCCTGATGTACATCCAAAAACCAATAACTCATGGCGCTGTTTTTTATACATTCCCGCCGCCGTTTCAAGTTGGTCTGACAAATACACCAGACCTTCTATGGTAGGACCAGGAAACCATAATTTTGTTGAATTAATGGCAACCCCCTCCGGTGCATACAGATTGAAAGCTCTTTCAATGCTTTCCCCTATAGGACATATCAAACCAATCCTTGCGCGCCATCCTGACATGAAATCCCCTCCTTTTTGACTTGCAAATTCTTTAACAATAAGCTATTCTTAAAACAGTTCCCATCATTCCGGCATATGACCACATGGAGCATGGATTATGAAGATTGAATTACTGCAATATCTTGTTGTTACCGCGCAATGTACATCGATTACCGATGCAGCTGACCGTCTTTTCCTTCACCAGACCACTTTAAGTTCAGCAATCAAGAATATAGAGACCACTACCGGTGTTGAAATCTTTACCCGCAATAAAAACGGGATTGTTCTTACAGATGCCGGCAAGGAACTCGTCTCCCTTGCCCAGGAAATCATAGACAAATGGGAGCAGATCCTGTCACTTTCGCTTAAACAACCGGAAAACCAAAATTCACTGCTGCTTACCCCCACTATCATAGCCGACCAGTATTCGCTTCTTTTTCTCAGTGCATACCGGAAGCTTGCGCCCCAGGGGAGCCTGTCCATTGCCACAATCCTGCAGAATGATTTCATCCCTCAGATGCTGACAGGGAACTTCAAAATGGGTATCGGATTAACTGCTCCGGATGACATGGTTCATGTAAAAGCCTTATTTGTAAAAAACAACTTCCATTTTATCCCTTTAGGCATACATGAAACCTATCTGTATGTAAACTCAATGTCCAGGTTTGCCGGGAGGGAATCCGTATCCCTTTATGAACTGTATGGTGAGAGGCTGGCGATTTCCGAAAATGGCTACCATACCTTCCATACGCCGGAACACGCCAAGGTCCTGGGGAATCCGGTTATCCTTGCAAATATACATCTTGTTCGCAAAGCCGTTGAACAGGAAAATATGATTGCCTTTTATATTCCCTGTACAAGCCAGAAAACAGACTGGTTCTGCAGCGGTACCTCCATCAAAAAGATTAAACTTCTTGATGGACCACCCAGCTGCACGAAACATAGTTTTCTGGTTCATAAACATGGTAACTGCCTATCCGAGGCAGAAAATGCCCTGCTTGAAAAAATCTCAGACATCTTCGAAAATAATTAAATAATCTTATCTAATATTGGAAATACAATAGCGCCAACAACAAAATAAAACAGAATGAACACCGCACTGTATCCCATGATATCCTTAACGCTGACTTTAAGCTGGTCCTTACTGCCGAAAATAAGCGCCGCGGCCGCAGAACCACCAGGAGTCATAAGTCCAAAGCATGCAGACATGATACAGCAGATACCAACCACAAACTTATTAGCACCAGCTGCATCTGCCACAGGAAGGACAATCGGAAGCAGCATCATGCCAATGCCCGCATTGCTGGCAATATTGGTCAGGAGTGTCGCGCAGACCATAACCAACAGATAAATCCTAAGGGTTGAACTGGAACTGAAGGTCGGTCCAAGCACGGAGGTAAGCCACACAGAAAAGCCAGTGCTCTCACTTATCAGGGCAGAAGACAATGGGATTGCCGCTGCGATAATGAAGAAGGATCCCCAGAATGCACCAGGTGCCATCGTTTTTTTCCAGTCAAGCATAGGGCGTCCATCTTTATCGCGAAGTAGAATAAGGACTGCAACCGCAACGCTGAATACACCTGCCATGGTAAGGGTCTTTGAAATCCTACACAGGATATTTGTCGTTGGGAATATATATCCGGAAAGACCAATGATGATGGAGGCCAGCATGGCCAGGAAGTAAGCGGTCTGCCTGCTGTTCAGCCTGGTACTCCCTTTTGCTAAGGATTCATTGTCCATATCCTTCATAAAGGATACATCGATTTTTGCCAGCTTTATGAATAGAACACATGCCAATTCCGTTAGGGTGCCGAATATGAATACAATTGCCAGATATGTCATGAAATTCAGTTCCGAACCCATCATCTCGCCAAACGCATTCCACATGGCAGTAAGCCATGTTTTAAAGGGAATGATCATATCACCGTTCACGCAGGTCACCACCACGAACACCGTCATACAGCGGAAATATTTCTCAGACAGATCCTGATCCAGAACATTTGCAACCCCCTCAATAATCGCCCAGCCAAGCAGAATCATGCCAAGCGGATTGCTGACAGCGGAAATCATTCTTAAAATAAACAGGAAAATGAAACTGAACAGCAGTGGTCTGCCCTGCATGGCCTTCCGGCTAAGCGCCCATCTGGCTACCAGTTCACCTGCGCCACTTTGGGCAATTGCAGAAGCAAGGGTCAGACACATCATTACCTGCCAGATGGTACTCTGCCCAATGGCAGCCGTGATTGCGTTTCCAACGGTTGTATACTCTGTAAGCCCCAGGGCTATGATGCCAAGTATGCTGGGCCAGACAATTCCGCCAACCGTGGACCATAAGATGACCATGGATACAAAAATACAGAGAATCTGCATACCTGTCTGTGTTATTTCAGAAGCAAAGGGAGGTATTATGATTCCTCCAAAAAACATCAGGAAGAGACTCGCCGCAACTATCATGTAATAAGAAACGTTTTTGTTCAAACTCCTGTTACCCATTATTCTCCCTCCATATACATTCATGATCTTCCTGGTACAGCCTTGCGTAAGGCTGTACTAGCTATCTACCCCTCAAAAAGACGATGATTGATTTCTGTTGGATCCATCCCTGCAAAGCCGAGCTTTTCCAAAGTAATACCCTCCCGTCTATAATCCTTTCCATTTACAGCCGATATGATTGTAACAGCAGAGGACATCAAAGGCATCTTCATGCC
Organism: Enterocloster sp. OA13; assembly: GCF_022440595.1. NCBI lineage: Bacteria > Bacillati > Bacillota > Clostridia > Lachnospirales > Lachnospiraceae > Enterocloster > Enterocloster sp. OA13. The sequence goes on from NZ_JAKNTF010000001.1 coordinate 2,494,850, forward strand.
AACTGCATCTGCCATGGATAACAGCAGACAATTGCCGGCATATGCGTCCTCTGTGTAGTAACGGTGTGCAACCCCATCAGGTCCTGTGGTCGTAAGATAAAATCCCAGCAGTTCCGGTTTCGGTGAATCCACATAGTTAAGGCATGCATTCATCATTTCCATATTGCTGCGCCCGCTGAAACCAAATTTCCCAAACACGGCATCCCGCTCCTTTTCAACCGCTTCAATCAACTTCACAACTGAAGCAGAAAGACCATCCCTGTACAGCCTGAAATCAGCCGACCGCTCAACCGCAGCTATATTAACAGTGGAAGCAATCAGATGGATTGCCACATTCGGAGCATTTAAAGCTATCTCTAAAACATTCTTTTGAGGAATGTCGGGATAACAGACGCAGTCATAACACTCTTTCAGGCTTTCCACAAAACGCCTGCTGTCTTTGGCAGGATATGCGGCAACCCCTTTCGCCTTTTCTGCCACAGGCATACAGTAATATACAACTGCATTTCCGCGATACCTTATGGAAGAATACGCCCCCATTGTCTCCCCGACCAGAATATCCTTCCCCCCCAGGAAAGGCTTAAGGAAGATTGAGCCGCAGTTTCCATTAAAAAAGCATACTGTCTGGCCATCCTTTAAATGTGGCGCCATCAGTCCGCAAAGTTTCGGATGACGGTTTGCCACCGTAGCGACAAATACAATGTCCGCATCATCCAAAGCCTTCCCCATCTCCGTGGTAAGTTCAGGAAGCGGGACATCCTGCTGCTTACAGCATCCTGCTTTATGTATGCAGCCCGCTTTCCTCAAATCATCTAAATTGCTGCTGCATTCAGGTTCTTCAAAAAGGATTACCTTATGACCACCTAACAACATGTCTGCCGCCAGCGCGATACCTGTCGCTCCCGCGCCGATAATTCCAATTTTTTTCATGAACAACTTCCTTTCCTCAATAAGTAGTACACCTGCCATCACTCCTTTTGATATGGCTTTATTATGGAAACGACTGCTGCAGTCAATCATTTTGCATATTTTTTTATGATTTACATATTTTTTTTGGTTATTTTTCACATCTCTTGTTATAAATATAACACTATAACTTTGATTTGTAAAAAGGAGGAATTAGTACTATCCAACGAAAAAAATGGTAGATAAATAATGGGATTTGAAAGGGCAGATATGCTGCGCAGAAGTTTTACACACTTTATTTTTATTTCAAAATGCGTTACACTAGACAAAGGGGTATTTTCTCATATTTATTTTGGGACTTATCCTGATACGCAAGGAGGTCACTGCTTTCATGAAACTAGAACATTTTCATTATCTGTTGGAAATCCACAGGTTCCACTCCATCTCAGCCGCTTCCCGTAAGCTTCACATCGGCCAGACAACCCTGAGCGCGATTGTCAAGGCGGCTGAGGAGGAGGCCGGGTTCCAGATTTTCCAGAGGGCGCCGGAAGGAGTATTGACCACCTCAGCAGGAGAAAAATTCATGACCCTTGCCTGGGAAATCAATTTACAGTACGAAAAGCTGATGGCGCTCAAACGCCGCACAACAGCCGGGGCCCCATCCATCAATGTGCTGATGGCGCCCACCATTTCCGTGCGCCTGTCCATACCTCTCCTGGAGCAGTTTTACCGTCTTAATATACCGGGCGGCCTGTCCCTGGAAGAATGTTCCAGCGAGGACATCCCTGGTTTTATTTTGGAACACAGGGCAAATATAGGCCTGCTTTACCTGTCCGGAGATACCATCTGCCAGTTTAGGCATGGCAGCGGGAATCCGGCCCTTTCCATCAAACCACTGCTGGAAGACAGCCTTTACCTGCTTGTATCCAAAAACCATCCGCTGGCCGGACTCAGGGAAATTGATGCCCGTTCCATTCCCCTGGAACGGCTGGCCACCATAAAACTGATGAAAAATGATATGGTGCTCGGTTCCCTTCCCTCCCTCTGCCCCAGCGTCACCAGCTTCGCAGACATGAGTGCCATGTATCAGGCAATACAGAACCAGGGAATGGTTGGTTTTATCCCCGGATTTTCAGCGGGCGGTGAATCTGCTGAAGATATCAGGGACTTTTCCATGATTTCCTTAAAAAACACGGAACATCCAAACCAGCTCTACCTCTGCATGGTCACATGCAGCGACCGGAAGCTGAAGCACCAGGAAGAAGTCCTGGCCACATGTATCAGGAGATATTTCCGAACAGTCAGCCGGAGAAAAGACAATGATCAGGAGGAGACAGCGCGTGAAGATTGAACAGCTCAAATATCTGATTGAAATCGGGCGCAGCCGCTCAATCTCATCCGCAGCCGGGAAGCTATACCTGAGCCACACTACCTTAAGTTCCATCCTGAAAGGTGCTGAAAAAGAATTGGGATTCCCCCTGTTCCAGAGAGTACAGGGAGGTGTGAAGGTGACCACTGAAGGCGAGGAAGCCCTGGCCCTTATGGAAGAAATGTATCGATGTTTTGAGGATATACAAAAGCTCAGTACGGTCAACGCCCTGCTTACCCAGCCCGTGTCCATCGTCATATCCCCCAGTATCCACAGCGCACTGGCGGTTCCCATCAACCAGCTGTTCTGGGAGCAGGAATCCAGGGGAAGGCTGGAATTCCAGATTGTGAAGGGAATGGACGTGGGGTCCCGTCTGATTAAAAATAGCGGTAATCTTGGCCTGACCTATTTTACGGAAGAAAGCCAGGAAAATTACCGCATGATTGCATCCCGTTACCAGATACGGACAGACTGCCTGTATACCGACCATTTTTACCTCCTGGTGCGAAAGGACCATCCTCTGGCAGGAAGGAGGCAGATTTCCCAGGAAGAACTGCAGAACATTGACCTGGCCATGTTAGAACACTATGTTGCATCGGAAACCTGTCCGGTCTATCTTAAAACCCTGGGACCGGACAACCGTTACACTATTTTCAGCAACATTGCCCTGATCAGGCGGAGCATCTTAAGCCAGAACATGGCTGCCATCCTGCCCGGCCTGGCCATCTGCAGCGCGCCCGGAGATAACCATCATCTTTTTAAAGCAATTCCGCTCATTGAAACAGAGCAGAATCCCAATACCATGTATTTGTGCCTGCTCCACCGCGGGGCAGCCAGTCTGCGTGACCAGGAAAAGACTGCTTTAAACTGCATCAGGAACTATTTTAAGGATCTTAAGAGCCTTCCCGCCCTTTCCATTCTTCCAGATGCCTGACCGCCTGTGAAAGCTTCATGCTGTTGGACCCTTTGAACAGGACACAGTCCCCCTGCTTCAGGTTCCCATTAAGCCACTGCCCTACCTGTTCCAGTTCCTCACAGAACACCACGGGCACCGGGGATGAGGATGCGCATAGCCCGTGTCCGATTTCAGCCGCCAATCCGCCTAAAAGAACTACCTGGTCCACCGGATGTACTGCTATGTATTCCCCGATTTCCCGGTGGAACCTAGGCGCATCCGGTCCCAGCTCCTTCATGTCGGCCAGCACTGCAATCCTGCGCCCGGTTCCTTCCGGTTCCATGGAACCAAGGACTTCCAGCCCGGCCTTCATGGACACAGGGCTTGCGTTGTAGCTGTCGTCGATGACCGTTATACCGCCCTTCAGCGTGAAAATCTGCTGGCGTCCCTTAAACCCCTCAAATTCTTCCAGCTTGGCGGCGGCGGCTTCCATGGGTATCCCATATTCATGGGCCACTGCCAGGGCTGCCAGGGCGTTGCTTACCATGTGGCTTCCCATGACCCGCAGGCGGACCGTGACCCTCTTGTTTTCATGGACCGCGCTGAACACCGGATATCCATTCACAAGGTGCAGGTCCTCCCCCCGGTACTGGCAGTCATCCGACATGCCATAAAGGATTTTCCTCCTGTTCCCCTCGGGGATGACGGACCTTAATAATCCGTCATCCCCGTTTAATATCAGGCTTCCGTTTTCTGCCATCCCATCCTGTATATGCAGCTTCTCCTTCAGGATATTATCCTGTGAGCCGAGCTGCTCGATATGGGTGACTCCGATATTGGTCATGACGGCGCAGTCCACCCTGGCTATCCTGGCTATCCTTGTCATCTCCCCGGGTTCACTCATGCCCAGCTCAATGACGCCGATCTGGGCCTGCTTTGGAATCGCTGCTATGGTGATGGGGACCCCCACCTGGCTGTTGCTGTTGCCCGGTGTCTTATAGACGGTAAAGCCGGCGCTCAGGGCAGCCGCTATCATCTCCCTGGTGGTGGTCTTGCCCACGCTGCCGGTAATCCCCACTAGGGGAAGCTTCTGGCGGCTCCTGCAGTATATACCGAAATCCTGAAGCGCCTTTTTGGTATCCGCTACCCCAATCCAGGCAGCGGACATGGCAGCTTCCATCCTGGGGACATCGTACCCGCACTGTCTGATGATATCCGCCCTGACCTCCTCCGGCTGGCGGTGGCGGCTGGTGAATACCGCGGCGGCCCCATTGACGATGGCCTGGCAGAGAAATCCGTGGGCATCCACATTTTCACCGATGATGGGAACAAAGAGGTCATCCCCCTCCATCTTCCGGGAATCCAGACTGATATGCCGGATGGGCGTATCTTCCTTTCCCAAAAGAAGTGTTCCTCCTGTCGCCAGGACTAAATCCCTGCACGTGAATCCATCCATGCTCATGCCTCTCCACCCAGCTTTCCCACCACCTCTTCTATCACTTCCCTGTCCAGGAAATGGTGGCGTACTCCGTTGATTTCCTGGTAGTCCTCATGTCCTTTGCCGATGACTGCAATCATGTCCCCGGGCATTGCATGGCTTATGCTGTACTCAATGGCCTCCCGCCTGTCGGGTATCTCAAGGAACGCGCCTCCGGTCTTCTCGATGCTTCCCCTGATATCCGCAATGATGTCCTCCACCTTTTCATAGCGGGAATTATCTGCTGTCACGATGCTTAAATCAGCCAGCCGTCCGCCAATCTCGCCCATGGTATACCTGCGGTCCTTGGAACGGTTCCCCCCGCAGCCAAAGACCACCACCAGGCGCTTCGGATGATACTGGCGCAGGGTGGTCAGCAGGCTTTCCATGCTTACCGCATTGTGGGCATAGTCCACAAGTACGGTGCACCTGGCAGAGGTGTGTACGATTTCCATGCGGCCGTTGACACGGATATGCTCCAGGGCACGGCTGACGCACTCTTTCTTAAGCCCCAGGAAACTGCACACGCTGACTGCTGCCAGGGCATTATCCACATTGAAAAGTCCCGGGATCCCAAGGCGGACATCCATCTCATATCTGCCCTTTACATCAAATTCAGTGCCCACGAAATCCGGCTGGGACACATAACGGACATCTGAAGCCGTAAAATCAGCCCCGGACTCCCCGCTTCCGTGAAGTCCGCCCCTTTCTTCCGTCACGCTGTAGGTATAAAGCTCACAGTCCGCGTCCTTAATGATATCCTCAAAGTGGCTGTCATTCCGGTTTACCAGGCCAATCCTGCACATATTCAGGAGCCTGGATTTACAGTACAGGTATTCCGCAAAATCCGCATGTTCATCCGGCCCGATATGGTCCGGGGAAATGTTGGTGAAAATACCGTAATCAAAGGTAATCCCATCCACCCGGTGCATCTTGATGCCCTGAGAGGAAACCTCCATGATCATATACTGGCAGCCGCTGTCTGCCATCTGTGCAAATGCCTGGTGCAGCTGCCAGGATTCCGGGGTGGTATTCATGGTCGGGGTCACCTTATCGCCTATGACGGTGCCCGTGGTGCCGATCATCCCCACCTTTTTGCCTGCCGCCTCAAGGATTGTCTTAATCATATGGGTGGTGGTGGTCTTTCCCTTGGTGCCTGTGACGCCGATGGTAACCATCTTTGTTGCCGGATAGCCGAACCTGGCGGCTGACAGAAGGGCCAGGGCATGCCGTCCGTCCCCTGTCTGAAGGACCGTGACCTCAGACAGATCTTCCTCTGTCAGTCCGCCTTCCTCCTTTGCCTTCTTAAGTTCTTCCTCAATCCCCCGCTCCGTCACCAATACCCGGACGCCTGCCTTCAGCACATCCGGCACAAACCGGTGGGAATCCACCCTGGTTCCTGCCATGCACACAAACACCGCCCCCGGCGCAGCCTTTCTGGAGTCATAAACCACTTCCGATACTTCCGTGTCCAGGCTGCCCCTGATACACTCATATTCAAGTCCTTTAAGCCAATCTCTTAATACCATTATGAAGTCCTCTCTGTCTGTTCTGCCTTGGGCGTGTTTGAAAATTGCTTTCCGCCAGCTGTACTAGAAAAGTCCTGTTATCCTTCCATTCTTATCCACATCAATATTCTCAGCCGCCGGTTTCTTAGGAAGTCCCGGCATGGTCATGATGGAGCCTGTGAGGGCAACCACAAAACCTGCGCCTGCCGACACATAGGCATCCCTTACATTGATGGTAAAGCCAGTGGGCCTGCCCAGCTTTGTCTGGTCATCGGACAGGGAATACTGGGTCTTTGCCATGCATACGGGCAGGTTGGCGAATCCCATGTCCTCTATGTTCTTTAATGCCTTTGAGGCAGCTGGCGCATAGGACACACCGTCCGCTCCGTAAATCTCCGTGGCAACCGTGTGGATTTTATCCTTTAATGATATATCATCGGGATACAGCACACGGAAATTGGACGGCCTGTGCTCCAGGGTTTCAAGCACTTTCTGTGCAAGGGCAATCCCGCCCTCGCCGCCCTTGGCCCAGACCTCGGAAAGGGCGAACTCGCAGCCTCTGTCCTCGCAGAACTTCTTGATATAAGCATATTCTGCCTCTGTATCGGTTATGAAGGAATTGAGGGTCACGATGACAGGCACATCGTACTTCTGGATATTCTCAATGTGTTTTTCCAGGTTGACGATACCGCGCTTTAACGCATCCAGGTTCTCCCCGGACAGCTGGTCCTTGGGAACACCGCCATTGTACTTAAGCGCCCTTACCGTGGCAACCAGCACCACTGCGTCCGGCTTAAGGCCCGCCATGCGGCACTTGATGTCCAGAAACTTCTCTGCCCCAAGGTCGGCGCCGAACCCGGCCTCTGTCACAACAATATCCGCCAGCTTAAGGGCAGTCTTGGTGGCCCTTACGCTGTTGCATCCATGGGCGATATTGGCAAATGGTCCGCCGTGCACCAGGGCGCCTGTGTGCTCCAGGGTCTGGATCAGGTTGGGCTTTAAGGCGTCCTTTAAAAGGGCTGCCATGGAGCCGGTTGCATGGAGGTCATCTGCGGTTACTGGCTGTCCTGCAAAATTATATGCCACGATGATCCTGCCCAGACGGGCCTTTAAGTCCTCCATATTGTCAGCCAGACAGAGGATTGCCATGATCTCGGAGGCAACCGTGATGACAAAGTGGTCTTCCCTCACCATGCCGTCCGCCTTTGCCCCCAAGCCGATGACGATATTGCGCAGCGCCCGGTCATTCATATCCTCGCAGCGCTTCCACATCACCTGTCTTGGGTCGATTCCCAGTGCATTGCCCTGCTGGATATGGTTGTCAAGGAGGGCTGCCAGCAGGTTATTGGCCGAGGTGATGGCGTGGAAATCCCCTGTGAAATGCAGGTTTAAGTCCTCCATGGGAACCACCTGTGCAAATCCGCCTCCTGCAGCGCCTCCCTTGATTCCAAAGCAGGGTCCTAAGGACGGTTCCCGCAGGGCGATGATGGCGCTCTTCTTCATGCGCCCGAATGCCTCGCCCAGGCCCACCGTTGTGGTGGTCTTACCCTCTCCGGCCGGGGTGGGGTTGATGGCCGTCACCAGCACCAGCTTTCCGTCCGGCCTGTCCTTAACCTTGTCCCACAGCTTATCTGTCAGCTTGGCTTTATACTTACCATACAGTTCCAGGTCATCCTCGGAAATCCCGTAAGACGCCGCAACCTCCTTAATGGGCTGCATTACTGCTTCCTGAGCAATCTCGATATCTGACTTCATGGGTATATCCTCCTTGTTTTTTATATCATTTATGTTTACTGTTCCATAAACTCCTCAAACTCCTGTGCGCTCATAAGTATCTTCCTGGGCTTGGTTCCTTCCTCCTCCCCCACCACGCCTGCTTCCGCCAGCTGGTCCATGATACGCGCGGCACGGTTAAATCCAATCTTGAACATCCTCTGAAGCATGCCGATGGATGCCTTGTCCTTTTCTATGATGAACCTGGCGGCCTGGATGAAATACTCATCCCTGTCGCTCTGGCTGCTTCCCGCGTCCATGGAAGGCGAGGATACCCTGCTCTCCACCTCAGGACTGTACTCAGCCACCATGCCCTGTTCCGTAAGGAAATCCACTACCCGGCCCACTTCCTCATCGGACACAAAGGCGCCCTGGACACGCTGGGGCTTTGGAAAGCCTGCCGGATAAAAGAGCATGTCCCCCTTGCCCAGCAGCTTCTCAGCCCCATTCATGTCAATGATGGTCCTGGAGTCCACGCCGGAAGATACGGAAAATGCAATCCTGGACGGCACATTGGCCTTGATAAGGCCTGTAATGACGTTAACTGAAGGCCTCTGGGTGGCAATGACCAGATGGATGCCTGCTGCACGGGCCAGCTGTGCCAGACGGCAGATGGCATCCTCCACCTCGCCTGGGGCCACCATCATAAGGTCTGCCAGCTCATCCACGATAATGACAATCTGGGGCAGTTTCTGAGGTTTTTTCTCATCCTCAATATCCTTAATCTTTTCAACCCTTTCATTATATCCCTTCAGATCCCTGACATTGCATTCCGCAAACTTCTTGTAGCGGTCCGTCATCTCAGCCACGGCCCAGTTAAGGGCGCCGGACGCCTTCTTGGGGTCCGTGACCACCGGGATCAGCAGGTGCGGGATTCCATTATAGACGCTCAGTTCCACCACCTTGGGGTCCACCATGATCAGCTTCACATCCTCAGGCTTTGATTTGAAGATGATGCTCATGATCAGGGTGTTGATGCACACGGATTTACCGGAACCCGTGGCGCCTGCAATTAAAAGATGGGGCATCTTGGCAATATCCGTCACCACCACCTGCCCGCCGATATCCTTGCCCACTGCAAAGGCCAGACGTGACTTGTGGCTGATGAATGATTCCGCCTCCAGAAGTTCCCTAAGATAGACCATGTTGTTCTCTTTATTGGGCACCTCGATGCCCACTGCGGACTTGCCTGGTATCGGCGCCTCAATCCTTATGTCTGCGGCAGCCAGGCTCAGCTTGATGTCATCGGTCAGGCCCACGATCTTGCTGACCTTAACCCCCTGTTCCGGAAGCAGTTCATATCTTGTCACCGCAGGACCGCAGCTTATGTTGGTCACGGTAACGCCCACCCCGAAGTTGTGCAGGGTCTGCTGCAGCTTGATGGCCGTGGCCTTGTATTCTTCACCTGAAAATGCGCCTGCGCTCTTGCTGCCCTTCTTGAGCAGGGTGGTGGGAGGAAATACATATTCCTTCTTGACCACCTCTTCCTTCTTCTTAATCTCCTCTGCCACGGAAATCTCCGTATCCCCTTTGGCAGTCCCTTCTTTCTTTTTCTCTATCTTTTTCTTAAGCAGTTCGGTCTCTGTTTCTATGACCTTGCCGGAAGCGGTCACCACACGTTTTGGTTCCTCCGGCACAAACACGCTGTCATAATTAAGCCCCTGTTCCGAGTCATCCTCCATATATGTATCCGTTTCAGGGAAATCCTCCTGCTGCCCTCTGGCGCCGTCCCCTGTCCCTGGGTCCTCAGTCCCTGAATCCCACGGGACCTCCTCTTCGGGCCAGCCGTTCCCCTGTGCAGCCACAGCCATATCCATTTCTTCCAGGGTGCGGGAATCCTTATGTACATGGATGACATCCTGGCTGCCTTCCAAGCCAAATCCATCTTCCTCCACGGTTATTCCGGTCACCACCGGAGCATCTTCCCTCCTGTGTCTGTGTCCTTCGATGGAACGGGCCAAGGCCCCCACGTCATCCATGTCAAAGGAGGCATCTTCCCCGGTCCCATGTTCCAATGGCGGGTCGAATTTACCTCTGAATTCATTGACCGGCGCAGCAGCGGCCCCGCGGTCCAGGGACGGCGCAGCGGCAGCCCCCACACGGCCCAGGGAAGCCTCGTCCTCATATGGTTCCTCCAGCGGCTCCAAATCCGCGCCGTATTCCCGGTCAAATGCCTCCTCGTCATACTCATCGTATCCGCCGTCCCCGTCGTATTCATCATAGGCAGTCAGCCGGGTAGCGTCCAGATTGACTCCCCGTACCTTCTGCTCCTCCCTGAGACGCTTCCTCTCTTCCGCCCTCTGGGCGTGGATTTCCCTGCGCCTGTCCATGTCTTCCCTTGCATACTGGTAAGCCTTGTCACCGCCCTTTTTCACCACGCTGACAAAGGAACGCTCCGTGATGCACACCATGCAGATGATGAACAGCACGGCAAGCACCAGGAAGGTCCCTGGCTTACCCAGGCCCACCACCAGGAAGGAGGTAAGGATACCGCCCAGGAATCCGCCTCCCACACCGCTGAGGGTGGACTGCTTATAATAATCCCCCCAGGGCGCCCCTGCCGGGGTTGTCCCGAAAAACAGCTGCAGCAGGCCGCATATCACCAGGACCGCCACCACCACGGCAGCCAGCTTCATGGCTGCATGGAGGTTGCCCTGGTTGGAAAGATGGAAGCAGGTACCCACGAATATCAATATGGGCAGGAGATAACCCACCATACCAAAAATCCCCAGCTGTACGCCCCTCAGCACATCGCCGACCACGCCGCATAACTTAAAGTTGCTTAAAAACAAAAGAATGGCAACAGCAAAAGAGCAGATGATGACCACTTCTGCTCTTATAAACTCTGTATTCTCTTCCGTATACCCTTTTTTACCTGAGGCTTTGCGGCCCTTTGAGGGAGTTGTCTTCTTCCCTGCGGTACTGCCCTTTGGCCTTCCCGGTTTTCTGTTCCCACTCTGCTGTCGTTTACTTGATTCAGCCACAAACATAGCCCCCTGTCATTCTCTTACAAGTCTTTTTGCCAGGCCCGCGTATCCGGCATATCCATTTCTTCCATTTGGGCCCAGGTACATTTAGTATACAAAAAAATCATAAGAAATGCAACTTTAACATTTTGGGGCTGTCTGTATCCGCCAATCTCTCCGTATCCGCCAATCTATCTGTAACGCTATCTGTAACGCTTTCTCCCGTCAATCATCTCATAAAGTTTCCCAAGGGCTTCCTTAATCCCGCCAACCTGGTTGATGAGCCCTGCCTCCACTGCCTGTTCCCCCACCAGCACGGTTCCCAGGTCCCTGGTCAGCATCTTTGTATTGTGCATCAGGTCCCTTAACTGGTCATATGCAATGTCGGCGTGGCTGGCCACAAAGGTAAGGATCCTGTCCTGGATCATTTCAAAATACTCATAGGTCTGGGCCGTGCCGATTACCATGCCGGTCATGCGCACCGGGTGGATCATCATGGTCCCTGAGGGCACGATGAAGGAGTAATTGGTGGAAACAGCCAGCGGCACACCGATTGAGTGGCTGCCGCCCAGTACCAGGGATACTGTGGGCAGGCTTAAGGATGCAATCATCTCGGCAATGGCCAGGCCCGCGTCCACGTCACCGCCCGACGTGTTAAGCAGGACCAGAAGGCCATCCACGCTGTCATCATCCTCTATCTCAGCCAGCTTCGGGAGGATATGGTCATACTTGGTGGTCTTGCTGCTGCCGGAGGAATTCTCATGTCCTTCCACCTCGCCGATGATGGTAATCAGATGGATTTTCCTCTGCTTCTGGTTGTCCTCCAGGATAACCTGTCCGTATTCCTCCAGACGGTTGTCCTCTTTTTCTTCTATCTCACGTTCCAGTCTTTTAGCCTCGTCATCCTTTTTTACCGGCTCCTGGTCATCCATTTTCTTTTTGCTGTTTTTCGCCTGTCCCATGGTCGCAACTTCCTTTCATGAATCATCCTGTGTTGGTACACTTTATCCATTAGTCTGCACTTCCGGGACGAAAATATGCATGATATGTTTTCATGAAACAGAAAACAAAAGAAAAAGCAGCCAGCCCCATGTCTGTCCCATGAAGGCTGGCTGCTGCCGGAAATCTTTATTTCATCCATTCTTTATCTCATTAATCGCCTAACACGTTCCTGATAGCCACCGGGGACCTGTAGTTCCAGGTAGATATCTTGATGCCGCTCTTGCGGCTGGCTGCATGGACAATCTGTCCGTTGCCGATATACATGGCCACGTGGTTTACCTGGCCGCCGCTGCCCGCGTAGAATATCAGGTCGCCGGGCCTCATGTTGCCTGAGGTCACCGCCTTGCCCATCTTGGCCTGTGAGCCTGAATAATGAGGCAGTGACACCCCGAATTTGGACAGGACGCTCATGGTGAAACCGGAACAGTCCGCGCCCTTTGTCAGGCTGGTGCCTCCCCATACATATGGATTGCCCACGAACTGGAGCGCATAGTTGACAATCTGTGAACGGCGGGACGCGGCATTGTTGGCCGCAACCTCTGCCGGCGAGAACTTGATTGCCTCGTTAAGGGCATAGCGCACCTCCACGTTATTATCCCTTGTGGAAATGTAAGCCTTGTCCGTGGTGGTTCCGTCTTCTTCATCCACGGAATCCAGTTCAATCTCCACCCATCCGTCCAGCTGGGCCACAACAGGATAGCGCTCATCCTTAACAATCTGGGTCCATATCTTGGCATCGGTGGTTGGTTCCGTACGCACGTTCAGCACGTCCGTGTTGATGACCGCACGCAGGGTTGCGGTCTGCATGGCAATGTCCTTGGCCTCCTGCCCTGTCGCCGTGTACTGGGGGTCCGCGGAAATATATCCGATGATGGGGCCGGATTTAATCTTATACCAGCCGTCCAAGGTCTCTAGTACCTCTCCGGCCGCCTTACTGGTCATCTTACCGATGATCTTGCCGTCGCTCTTAGGTTCCTCGCGGACATTCAGATAATTATTCACCTTGGAAATGACCAGGTTATCATACTGGTTGATGGCCATGGCCTTCATATCCAGCTTACGGCCTTCATTCAGGGAATAGGATACTTCTGCGTAATCAGCGGAAATATATCCTTCTTCTATCTGGATCCATCCGTCCTGCTGTCCCAGGACCACGTAGCGCTCGCCCATCAGCGCCTGTCCCACCACATTGCTGGGGTCCAGTTCCGGGGCCTGCCTGATATTCAGGTTATCGGTCGTGACCGTGGCCCTCAGCTTCACCAGTTCCTTTGCCTTTTCCCTGGCTTCATCTCCTGAAATCAGGTACTGGTTGCTGATATAGCCGTCCACGCCGCCTGACGTGATATGGGACCAGTCGCCTTCTGTCTGCAGGATCTCACAGGCCCCGTCACCGGAAAGCTTGCCTATGATCTTGCCGTCCGTACTGGGCGTCTCGCGGATATTCAGATATCCGGATACCTGCACGATACCCAGGTTGGAATAGGAATCAATGGTCTTTTGTATCTCCTCCGCTTCCTTTCTGGCTGCTTCCTCCTCCGGCGAAGGCTCGCTGGCCGGCTGGGCATCGGAGGCGGTTGCTGCCCCGGCTTCCTGTACCGGCCTGTTTCCGGATGCACGGCCTGAGGCCGGCTCCTTCATGGCCGCCTTTACACCAAGTACGATGATTCCAACCACGATGACTGCCGCCAGCAGAATCAGCAGGTATCTGGGGTCTATGTTCTGATTGCGTTTCTTCCTGGCCTTGTTCAGGCTCGAGATATAATCCTTGTGTTCAAGCATGATTCCATTCGTCTCCAACTTTGTTTTTCGGCATGTAAACTCATACAGCGTAAAGTATATCATAGATCCATGGGCTAAAATATGAAAATTTTCTTAAATTTGGAGACAGGCCTTATTTGGCCAGCATCATGCGGTCATTGGCAAACTCGCCGCCGCTGGCTTCGGCGAACTTTTTAAGCAGGTCATCCACGGTCAGGTTTTTCTTTTCCTCACCGGATACATCGTAAATGATGCGTCCGTCATGCATCATGATCAGGCGGTTGCCGATCTGGATGGCGTCCTTCATATTGTGGGTTACCATGAGGGCGGTCAGCTTCTGTTCGGTTACCATCTCATTGGTAAGGTCCAGGACCTTTTTGGCTGTCTGGGGATCCAGGGCAGCGGTGTGTTCATCCAACAGCAGCAGCTTCGGCTTCTGGAGGGTAGCCATGAGAAGGGTCAGGGCCTGCCTCTGTCCCCCGGACAGCAGCCCTACCTTGCTGGTCATCCTGGTCTGCAGTCCCAGACCTAAACGGGTAAGCATGTCGCGGTAATAGTCCTTTTCCTTGGCCCGGATGCCCCAGCCAAGTCCGCGCCGTTTGCCGCGGCGGAATGCCAGGGCCATGTTTTCCTGGATTTCCATGCCTGCCGCGGTCCCCTTCATGGGGTCCTGGAACACCCGTCCAATGTATCTGGCCCGCTTATGCTCCGGCTGTCTGGAGATATTGATGCCTCCGATTTCTATTTTCCCGGAATCGATTGGGTATACGCCTGCAATCATGTTGAGCATGGTGGATTTACCTGCCCCGTTTCCCCCGATGACCGTTACGAAGTCCCCGTCATTTAAGGACAGGCTGATTCCGTTTAAGGCTTTCTTTTCATTGATGGTGCCTTTGTTAAATGTCTTGCGCACGTTGGTAAGTTCAAGCATTAGTTTTCCCCTCCTTCTGAATAGGCCTGATGTGCTTTCCATTTGGCGGCAGCCACAGGTACACACAGGGCCAGGGCCACGATGACAGCGGAAAGCAGTTTCATGTAGTTGGGGTTCAATCCCATCTGAAGCACAATGGCACGGATGACGAAGTAGATGACGGAACCGATTACCGCCGCCGCCAGCTTACATGCAAAATTCCTGAACCAGCCAAAGAGCACCTCACCGATGACAATGGCTGCCAGGCCGATGACGATGGCTCCGGTCCCCATCTGGATATCCGCGTATTTCTGGCTCTGGCATACCAGGGCGCCTGACATGCCCACCAGGCCGTTGCTGAGCATCAGGGCCAGCAGCTTGGTGAACTTGGTATTGACGCCCAGGGCGCGTATCATGTCTTCGTTGTTGCCGGTTGCCCTAAGGGCGCTTCCGATTTCCGTCCCAAAAAACCAGTAAAGGATGGCCACCACAATGACAGCCACAACTATGCCGATGACCTGGGAGGACTGGGCCTGGCTGAGCCCGGCTGTGCCGGACAGCCTGCTGACCATGGTATCCACCTTTAACAGCGGCAGGTTGCTCTTATTGCCCATGATCCACAGATTGATGGACCACAGGGATATCTGGGTCAGGATTCCCGCCAGGATGGAAGGAATCTCAAATACGGTGTGCAGGATGCCGGTCACAAATCCCGCAGCCATGCCTGCCAGGGTTGCCACCACCAGGGCCGCCACCGGATTCCTCAGGAACACCGCCACCGGGTGCATGGACTTGTTTAAGATCAGCATGGCGCATACACAGCCTCCCAGGGCAAAGCTTCCGTCCACGGTCAGGTCCGCTATGTCCAGCAGCTTGTATGTGATATATACGCCTAATACCATGATTCCCCAGAGCACGCCCTGGCCCACCGCGTCCAACATCGCAGGGCCCATGCCCTGCAGTGCATTTAAAATGTTCATCTATATAACCTCCATATGTACTGTTAACTCCTGTCACTGCCCCGCTGTCTTAATAAATAGCTTGCCCAAACAGACCACATCCTCACCAGACGGCTTGAGCAAACCATCTATATGAAACCATCAGGCCCCACCGGTACGACCTAAAACGGGTGCCGCGTAAGGCGGGAATAAACCCGGCCTCACTGCGGCACCGCCCTTTCATCCACCTGCATTTCCATTCAATCTGTAAAATACTGCCTTATTTCAGATTGGATACATCAATACCAAGTGTTGCTGCTGTCTCCTCGTTCACGGTCAGTTCACACTTTTCTGCCGGAAGATATTCAATCGGCATATCAGCAGGTGATGCCCCTTCTGTAAGGATCCTTACTGCCTGCTGTCCGGTCATGTAGCCCAGCCGATAGTAGTCGATGCCGTAGGTTGCAAGTCCGCCGTTATCCACCATACCGGACTCGCCGCAGATAACAGGAAGGTTATTGTCGCCTGCCACCATGCCTACGGTTGTCATACCGGCTGCGATGGTATTGTCAGTAGGCGCATAGATGGCGTCCACCTTGCCCACCATGGACTGCACCACGGTCTGGATTTCGTTGGAACTGGATACGGTGAAGTCCTGGCTTGTCATACCGGCTGCCTCGATTGCTTCCCTGGCCATCTGTGCCTGGATTTCAGAGTTGGACTCTGCGGAGCAGTAAAGGATGCCTACCTTCTTTGCATCGGGAAGGATCTGCTTTAACAGGTCAATCTGCTCCTTTACAGGAGTCAGGTCAGAGGTTCCCGTCACATTGCCCCCTGGCTTCTGGTTATCGTCCACAAGACCGGATTCAGCCGGGTCTGTCACTGCGGTAATCAGGACCGGTGTGTCTGTCACCGCGCCTGCCACTGCCTGTGCGGCCGGTGTTGCGATTGCAAGGATTAAATCCTTCTTGTCATTGGCGAACTTGGATGCAACGGTCTGGCATGCGGACTGGTCACCGGATGCATTCTGGGAATCCAGGTCATATTGGATACCTGCCTCATCCAGGGCTGCGAGAAAGCCCTCGTTGGCAGCGTCCAGGGCCGTGTGCTGTACCAGCTGAAGGATGCCGATCTTATAGGTTGTGCCCTCTGCGGTCTGTCCCTCACCCTCTCCTGCCTCGGATGAAGCCTCTGTGCCTTCCCCGGAAGATGGGGCTGTCACTGCCTCAGTGCTTTCTGTTCCTGCTGCTTTTGTGGTTTCTGCGGTGCTGCCGCCTGAGCATGCGCCCAGGGACAGGACCATGGCTCCGGCCAAGACCAGAGACATGATTTTTGATGTCTTTTTCATAATGCTCTCTCCTCTTTTAACCCAAATATTGCTCCCATTCAGGGATGTTTCCTATCATACTACAAAAAAATTCCGCCGTCAATTTTATTGCTTT
The DNA here is from genome assembly GCF_022440595.1 of Enterocloster sp. OA13. NCBI lineage: Bacteria > Bacillati > Bacillota > Clostridia > Lachnospirales > Lachnospiraceae > Enterocloster > Enterocloster sp. OA13. The sequence continues at coordinate 2,511,794 of NZ_JAKNTF010000001.1, forward strand.
AAATTCCTGTGGTTTTAAAGCAATAAAGTGTATTTTTTTCAGTACAATGCAAAAGGAAAGCTTATGCCCTGGCCTGATCCATGGGAATGGTCACCACAAACTCCGTGCCCTGTTCCAGCTTGGAAGTCACATGGATGGTTCCCTGGTAGAAATTCACGATGTGCTTTACGATGGACAGGCCAAGGCCCGTACCGCCCTGTTTGCGGCTGCGCCCCTTATCCACCCGGTAAAACCGTTCAAAGATACGGTCCAGGCTTTCCTCAGGGATTCCCATTCCGTTATCCCTTACCCGGATTACCATGTTGCCGCCCTGCTCCCGGATATTGATCCACACCTGTCCGCCCGGATGATTGTACTTGACCGCATTGCTGAGCAGGTTGGTGAGAAGTTCCTTCATCTGCTGCACATTGGCCCGGATGCACAGGGGCTGGCAGTCCGCGTGGAGGAACACCTGGCTGGACGCTGCCTGGGGCTTCAGGCTGTCCATGATTTCCTCCAGCAGCACGCTGATGCGCACATCCGTCACCACCACCTCGGCGTCTTTTGCCTCAAGCTTTGAGATCATCAGGATGTCGTTGATCAGGCCGGTCATATTGACCGCCTCCTTCTTAATCCTTCTGGCAAAATCCATTTTCATGGATTCATCCTGGATCAGACCGCTTTCCAGCAGCTCCGCATATCCCTGGATGGAGGTGATGGGTGTCTTAAGCTCATGGGAGGCATTGCTGAAAAACTCCTGGCGTATCTGTTTTTCCTTTTCAATCTGGCTTAAGTACTCCTTGACATTCTGGGACATGTTGGTGATGGTCTCCGCTATGACGTTGATTTCCGGATACTGGTACCTGTCAAAATGAAGTTCGGTGTAATCCCCCTTAACCTGGAGCATTTTCCCGGAAATGTCCCTCATGGGACGGGTCACGGAGGAGACAAACCTCTGGGTGGTCACCAATGAGCATATGAGGGCTGCCAGGAAGCTTACAAGGGCTGCCGGGAACAGCATGGGCAGGTATTCGCTGATGCCGGAATAAGGCACGGCCAGGCGCAGCACCATGTCCGCATGGTCTGAACGGCAGGCCACATAGAGCATGGTCTTCTTAAGGGTGGAGGAATACCTCCTGGCATATCCCACCCCTTCCTCCACCGCTTTCCTGATTTCCTCCCTCCCCAGATGGTTGTCCAGGTATTCCGCGTCCGCGTCGGAATCCGTTATCACGGTCCCATCCGTCCGTATCAGGGTAATCCGGCTGGAGTCCATGTCGGTAAATGCTTCCAGATGCTGCATCTGGCCCATTAAATCCCCATCATAATCCAGTATGCTGTCAATTGCCTTGATGGTATATCTCATATCCCTGCTGGATGTATTCAGAATCATGTTGCTGCTTGCAATATAAAATATGACGCTGTGAATACACAGCGCCGCTAATAACACAAGGACAAAACGTTCCAATATGGCCTTACGCATGATTTCCTCCTTTGTTCCATTCCCACTAAGCATCCGCCTTGATGACGCGGTAGCCCACGCCCCGGACCGTCTTGATACAGGAACCGCCCTCATCGCCCAGCTTCTGGCGCAGGGTGCGGATGTGCATATCCAGGGTCCGTGTCTCCCCGTCGTATTCGTAGCCCCATATCCGGTTTAACAGTTCATCCCTGGTAACCACCCGGGACTGGTTTTCCAGCAGATAGACCAGGAGTTCGAATTCCTTTAAGGTAAGCTCGCACGGATGCCCGCTGCTGATTACCTCCCTTGTCTTACGGTTTACCGATATCCCCTGATAGGACAGGACGTCCCTGGACTCCTCGCGCCTTGTTCTGCGCAGCAGGCTGCGGATGCGGGCGGAAAGTTCCAGCACCCCGAAGGGCTTCACCATGTAATCATCCGCGCCGCAGTCCAGCCCTATGACCTTATCCAGTTCCTTTTCCTTGGCCGTCAGCAGCATGATGGGGATGTCCTTAAGGCCGTCGGTCTGCCGCACCTGCTTAATGGCCGTGATTCCATCCATCCCGGGAAGCATCCAGTCAAAGATAGCCATGTCCGGCTGTTCCTCCTTCATCCGTTTAAGGCCCTCTTCCGCTGTCTCAAACCCCTCAGAGCCGTAACCGAATCCCTCCAGGGCAATCTTTAACAGGTTCCTTATATTCTCATCATCCTCTATGATGTAAATCTTCTCCATTCTCCGCTTATCCGCCTTTCCCGGCATGCCTGCCTGTTCTATGTAAACAGCATACCAAATGCAAGTAAAATCCGCTCCATAGGAATGTAAAATCCGCGTAAATTTTTCAAATCAGAGGATTTCCCTGTAAACGCGAAGCACATTTTTGTAAAATACAGCCTCTATATCGGACTGGCTGAACCCTTCCCGCTTCATGGCATCCGCCAGCATGGGCACCATGGACGCGTCCTTCATCTCCAGTTCGCATTCAATGCCGTCAAAATCCGACCCCAGCCCAAGACAGCCGATTCCTCCCACCTTACGGATGTGCTTCATGTGTTCCACCATATAGGATACCCGGCTGACCATTGCCTCATCCTTTCCAAAATCCCTTAAGAAACAGGTATAGTAATTGATTCCCATGACGCCGCCCCGGTTGGACAGTTCCCGTATCATGTCATCGGTCATGTTCCTTGGATGGGAAGCCACTGCCCTTGCATTGGAATGGCTGGCCACAAACGGCTTCTTCGTATGCCTGAACACATCCCATATGCCTGCATCGTTCAGATGGGATACATCTATGATCATGCCCAGGCGCTCCATCTCCTCCACAAACCCAATCCCGGTCCCGGTCAGGCCATTGGACCTGTCCGGCACCACACAGGTGGTCCCATCCTCACGCCGTTCCCTTTTGTTGGGGAATCCCAGTTCATTGGGGAAATTCCAGGTCAGGGTCATCATCCTGACACCCAGACGGTAGAAATCGCGCAGGAACCTAAGGCTGCCCTGGCATACGCCGCCCTCCTCGATGGTCAGTAAGGCCGACATCTTCCCCTTCTTCCAGTTGTCCTCAATATCCCGGTAGGACCGCACGATGCCGATCATGTCACTGTGCGCCTCCATCTCCGTATAAAATGTGTCCAGAAGGCCCATGCAGTATTCAAATGGTTTTCCCTCCGCCCGTTCCAGGCTGGTGAACAGTGCAAAATTCTGGAGTCCGTAATCCCCTGCCTGCATTTTCTTAAGGTCTATCATCAGGCTGTTCTCCAGTATGGAGGCGCTGCCTCCCTTCAGATGGTCCTTATGTAATTCAGATATGGTATCACAGTGCATGTCGATGACTTTCATCCTATATCCTCTTTTCGCGTTCTCGTATTGACAATCTATTCCCGGCAGCATGGGTTTATGCCCGTGGGCATAGCTTCTTTCCATCTGCCCGGTCATTTCCAGTCTATACTGATCCACTGCTCCTGTCAATGGCAGAGGCGCGCAGAAGGGCCGCATCTATGGAGGCGCAGATATTATCATGTCCGATTTCCCGGTCAAAGCCCGACTTGGCCATGACGGACATGGGCTGTTCATTGACATGGGACAGGATCATGGTCACATGCGCTTTCCTGCAGCGCCCATTAAGCTTCTTAAGGCTGTTGAGGGCCGTGGCATCCATGGCCGGAACGCTGCGCATCCTGAGTATCAGCACATTCTTCCTGGAATCAAGGGGTATCTGGGCAATCTTGTCCGCCGCGCCAAAGAACATGGGGCCGCTGACCTCGAATACCATCACATGCGCGGGGACCGGCTTTAAGTCAATCCGCTCCCCGTCCTCCCCTTCCCTGTAATCCTCCGCATACTTCCATCCATAGATATCGGACACGTCCGCCATCCGTTTCATGAACAGCAGGGAGGCCAGCACAAGCCCCACGCCGATGGCCAGCACAAGGTCAAAGACCACGGTCAGGAAAAATGTGATTAACAGCACTGCCGCGTCACTTTTAGGCGAGGTTTTCACCACATCAATGAATTCCCTCCACTCGCTCATATTATATGCAACCATGAAGAGGATGGCGGCAATGGCGGGCATGGGAATCAGGGCCGCATAGGGCATCAGGAAGATAAGCACCAGAAGCAGTACCACGGAATGGACCATGCCGGCCACCGGTGTGCGTCCCCCGTTCTTGATATTGGCAGCCGTCCTGGCAATGGCCCCTGTTGCCGGGATCCCGCCAAACAAAGCGGATGCAGCATTGCCTGCGCCCTGGGCAATAAGCTCCATATTGGAGTTGTGCTTTCCTCCCACCATGCCATCGGCCACCACGCAGGATAAAAGGGATTCAATGGCAGCCAGCACTGCAATGGTCAGGGCATCCGGCATCACCTTCTGGATCAGGCCAAATGTAATATGGGGCATATGGAACACCGGCAGGCTGGAGGATATGGTGTACAGGTCCCCAATGGTATTCACCTTCAGGTCCAGCCCCTTCACAAGGGCCGCCGCCGCAATGACGGCCACGAGGGACGGGGGAATCTTTTTGACGAATCTGGGCCATATGATGAGGATTGCCAGGGACAGTGCGCCTATGAGCACTGCCATGGGGTTTAAGGTATCCATGCATGCAAGGACTTCCCTGAGTTTTTCCATTGTCTCCACCGGGGAATGTAAAAAGGTAATCCCCATGAAGTCCTTAATCTGGCCGATGAAAATGGTAACGGCTATGCCTGTTGTGAATCCGGTCGTGATGGTATACGGTATGAACCGTATCAGGCTCCCCAGGCGCAGCACGCCCATGACAATCAGCAGGATGCCGGCCAGTATGGTGGCGACAGCCAGGCCTTCCATGCCGTTTTTCAGGACAATCCCGGCCACGATGGTCGCAAATGCAGCGGTGGGGCCTGCAATCTGGACCTTGCTGCCTCCTAAAAAGGAGATGATGAAGCCAGCCACAATGGCAGTATAAAGGCCCTGCTCCGGCGTCACGCCCGAAGCAAGGGCCAGGGCGATGGACAATGGCAGCGCAATGATTGCCACGATGATGCCTGATATCACATCTGCTGTGAATTGCTTGCTGGAATACTGTTTCATGGACAGAAACAGCTGTGGTGTTAAATCTTTCATACTCATTTCCCTATCCTTTGTTAAATATAAAATTTTCATAAACAATTTAACTATATATGGAAATGGGTGGTTCCTTCAAGACCTTTGCGCAATGTTTCTCATCTAATACAAAATCCTACTCGCTCCTGAGGGCATCAATGGGATTTAAGTTAGCTGCCCGGTTAGCAGGCATATAACCGAACAGCAGCCCGATCCCCACCGACACGCTGAAGGATATGATGACGGCTGCCGGCGTGGGCGTTGCCGATATCCCCACGGCCGTCCCCACCAGGGTGGTTGCAACGCAGCCAATCAGGATTCCCACCACGCCCCCCAGGGAACTGGTCACGGCAGCTTCTATGACAAACTGGCGCATGATGGTGCCTTTGTCAGCGCCCAGGGACTTCCTTATGCCGATTTCCCTGGTGCGCTCCGTGACAGACACCAGCATGATATTCATGACGCCCACGCCGGCCACCAGCAGGGAAATGCCTGCAATCCCGCCCAGCATGCCGCTCATCATGGCAATCTGGTCATTGAGGGAATCCAGCATCTCGCTCATGGCGGTCACACGGTACAGGTCATCGTCCTTGAATATCCCATAGAGATGGTTTTCAATGGCAGTCTTGCACTCATTTGCCTTGGTGGTGTCCAGGGCCGTAAAGGTATAGTTGCTGATATTGGCGTTCCTGGACATCTTGACGGCAACACTGTAAGGCAGCCATATGAAGTCATCGGTTCCCCCGTCTTCCATGCCATCCTCTTCCTGGGCTTCCACCACGCCTACAATCTTAAACGCATACCCATCTATCTTTATGGTTTCATCAAGGGCCTTCTCACTGCTGCCGTAAAGTTCCTGGGCAACATATGCCCCAATGACACAGACCTTCTGCCTGGATGCAATATCCGCATAGGAAATATTGCGCCCTAACTTAAGGTCGTAGTCCTTGATATCCAGATACTGTTCACTGCGGCCCGCCACGCTGGTGCTGGACATGGTGTCGGTCCCGTGCTTGACCGTGGAATTAAGGGTCACGTTGGGGCTCAGCCCGCCGAACAGATCCGTGTTGTCCTCGTAAAACCCATACATCTGGTCCACGCTTAAGGACCTGGAGCTTAAGTTGGTAACATTCACGTTAATCTGGTTCACGCCCATGCTGGCAAAGCTCTCCACCACGCTGCCCATGTAGCCGTTGACCAGGCTTACCAGGATGATGACAGCCGCAACACCAATGATGATGCCCAGCATGGTAAGGAAAGAACGCATCTTGTTGCCCCATATACTTTTAATTGCCAGCTTGAATGATTGCAGCATAGTCTTTCACATCCCCATCAAAATTAATCTGTCCGTCTGTAATGCGCACCACGCGCCTTGCTTCCATTGCAATGGAATTGTCATGGGTAATCATGACAATGGTATTGCCCTCTTCATTTAACTGTTTCAGGAAATTAAGCACATCCCGGCTGGTTTTGGAGTCCAGCGCGCCTGTAGGCTCATCCGCCAGGATCAAGGACGGGCTTCCCGCCAGGGCGCGTGCAATGGAAACCCTTTGCTGCTGGCCGCCGGAAAGCTGGTTTGGCATGTTCCTCCATTTTTCCTCCAATCCCACCTTTTTAAGGGATGCCATGGCCCGTTCACGGCGCTCGCTGCTCCCCACCCCGGCATACAACAGGGGAAGTTCCACATTTTCCAGAAGGTTCAGTTTGGGAAGAAGGTTATACTGCTGGAAAATGAAACCAATCATCTTGTTGCGTATATGGGCCAGCTGCCTGTCGCTCATGACGCCCACGTCCTCGCCTCCCAGCAGGTATTCGCCATCCGTAGGCACATCCAGCGCGCCTATTATATTCATCAGGGTGGATTTCCCGCTTCCCGACTTTCCCACGATGGCCACGAACTCGCCTCTGTGTATGGTCAGGTTGATATCATCGTTGGCCCGCACTTCCTCGCCGCCCAGATAATATATCTTATGGATATTCCTAAGTTCAATCAACGGTCCGTCCTGCTGCCTGTCATCCATGTTAATCCGGCTCCTTATCATTTTTCTCAGATAGATTCATTATTGTTTGTCCAGCCGCCACAGGGTAACCGGATGGCATTTTATCTGGCTCCGCCCATACCGCCGCTGCGGCTGCTTCCTCCGCCATTACTCCGGTTTCCGCCGCCTGACGGGCCGCCCATGCCTCCGCCCATGCCGCCTTCCCGCATCATCATGAAGCTGCTGCCGCTGTTCTTGCTGGACTCGGCCACATAGACCACATCCCCTTCTGAAAGCCCGCTCCTGATTTCCACATAGGAATCATTGGTAAGCCCGGTTTCCACCTTTACCGCCCGGAACCCGGCCGGAACCGGACCCTGCTGCTCCGTCACGGTCTCATCCTTTACATAAACCTGGTTTCCGCGCATCAGGGCATCCACCGGAACCGTAAGCACATCCGAAGCTTCTTCAAGGGTAATGATCCCATCCACATTCATACCTGGAATCAAATCGCCCATCTCATCCATTGTCACGGTCACCGGGTAGGTGCTGACGCCGTTGGAATACGTACTTTCCAGGCTTACATTGGTAACGGTGCCTGAAAATGTCTGCCCCTCCATGGCATCCGCCGTAATGACCACCTTCTGCCCCACCTTCACCTTCTGGATATCCAGCTCATCAATGGACATCTCAAAGGTCAGGCTGGACAAATCATAAATGGTAGCCAGGACCGTTGTGCTCGAACTGTTCTTTGTGATATTGTCCCCCACCTTGAAGTTCTTGGCAATGACCTGTCCGGATATGGGTGCTGTTATGGTATAGTTATCATAATTATCCTGGCTGCTGTCCAGTTTGTTCTGGGCCGACTCCACGCTTTCCTCTGCCTTGTCCAGTGCGTCCTTGTAACTGCGCACCAGCTTATCCGCTGACTTTTCCGTCATTCTGAACAGGGGGGTCCCCTTTGTCACATAGTCCCCTTCGTTCACCAGAAGGGCCTCAACCTCCACACTGGTGGACAGGTCCGCGTTCATGGTGGTGTCCACGGACGCCTCAAATGCGCCGTCCTCACTGCCCACAAATTCCCCAATCTGCGCCGTGGCCTTCATCGTAGTGGTAAGACCGCCCGGATTGGTTACAGTGATGGTCACATTCCTTACGATACGTCCCCCGGTCAGGGTAATATCCTGGTTTGCAACCGCCTTGACCGCGCCTGCCAGCTGCTCCCCCGTATCAGTCAGGGTGAGAACGGCTGGCGAACCAGGTCCAATGAGGGCTGCCTCGCCGGACAGGAAGGGAATCCTGATTTCCATCACATCGTCGCTATAGACATCCGCAAGCTTGGTGCTGCCACCCACCTTATCGCCCACGTGTATGTATAACTCCTTAATATAGCCCGTGTCCGTGGCCTTGTATGTATTGCCGCTGTAATCACTGAGCGCATCCTCATAATCTTCCCTGGCATCCTCATAGGAGGTCTGTGCCCTGGTCAGGGAATTGGTGGCGCTGGTCAGTTCCGATTCCATGCTGGACTTATCAATCTCATAAAGGACCTGGTCCTTTTCCACCTGGTCCCCTTCCTCAAAATCAGCGGAAAGCACCTCGCCTTCCACCATGGAAGTAATGTTATATGTATCCTTTGCCGCCAGTGTGCCGGAGGATGACAGTTCCGAGGAAATGCTCCTCTTTTCCACAACCGCCGTATTCTGCGTCTGGGCGCCGGCCGCTGCCGCCGATGCCTTCATGCTGCGCCGCACCAGGATGACCATTATGGCGGCCCCAATCAGAAGGAGCACCAGGACCGGCTTCAGCCATTTCCGCTTCTTCCCTTTGGATTTCCCTGCTTTCTTACCGGTTTTGTCCCGGCTTCCTTCATTGTCACTTCCTGTATGATCCCGGCCCTTTTTTCCGGGAAACGGTATCTGTCCCGCTAAATGCGCCAGGCCCTTTTTCTTCTCTTCCATCCTGCACCTCAACCATTAATATTCGATTGCGTCTACTGCCGTATAAGTGGAACCGCTCTTATTGCACACCATCACAACCTCATCCCCCACCTCGATGGAGCCATAGATGGAGAACAGGTACTGAAGCTCAGAGGAATCCAGGTTAATGGTCAGGTATCCGTTCTCATCCACGGAAGCATCATCAAAATCACCGTCCGAATTGTCCTCGTCGATTTCCAGACGGATGGAAGTGGGTGTCATCACATCCGTTGACTTATAATATATGTTCTTGACCTCTCCCTTTAAAAGTGCATACGCATTATTCCCCTCCAGGTCATCCTCGTCCCAGCCCCTGGTAGTATACGCCCATATGGTCTTTGACTTCACATTATAGTAAATAACCGCAAATCCCGCCTCCTGCTGGGATGACTTCACATTCGCCAGTGTGCTGGCCACACCGTTAAGGAACACATTGGCATTATCAGTGTCAAAGGGTACGGACTGTGCCACACTGAAGCCCTTGCGCACCAGGATCGGTCCTTTGCGCTCGTCATCCAGGATGGTGATGGGATTGATTTCCCCATCTGAATTCAGTTCACAGTCAAGGACCGCGCCATATATCTCATTGCTATCCTTTTTTTTGGTCTTCAGCAGGTTATAGAATATGTTCATGCAGTCCGTCTGGTTCAACACCTCCTCCGGCTGCCGGCTCACCTCTTCATTAAGCTCCAGGTAATTGAACTTGGAAATGCGCGAAGACGCCAGATCCCCGGTAAAATCCTCATCCGTATACCCCAGCATGGTCAGGGCCGCCTTCACAGCATCCCTGTAGGTTATGTACTCACCGGGCTTAAACAGCCCGCCCAGGAATCCGCTCATCCATCCCTGGGATGCGGCAATCCTGATATAAACCGCATTGGGATCCGTTGACGGGACATCCGCAAACACAGAGACATTGGAAACCGGAAGGTTCTCACGGTAACTGGAAGCATGGACCAGCATCCTCGCAAACTCCCCCCTGGTGACCTGTTCCGTATAATCCGTCACGTTCAGGATTCCGGTCAGGCTGACCACCTGCTTACGCATGTCAAAATTAGCAGATGATGTATTGGCCATCACTGTGATAGGTGCTGCCTGGGTAAATGCAGTGATAAATGCAAGTGAACCGCCAAGATACCGGCAGGCTGTGCATCGTCTGTTCATAGTTTTATTGCTCCTCTCAGATTAGTGGAATGGATTATTTTCTCATACTTTATCATTAGAATGTGTTTATTTTGTGATGGGGTGGACTTTTTTTAAGGGCAGAAGGGCGGGGGTGGTTCCGTCCGTGAGTGGAATGGGGATGGGGGCTGCGGATACGGCTGCGGGACTAGTGGCTCTAAGGCTGAGGAAAACGGCGCTGGACAAGAGGCTGGCTGCCGAACTCGCGCTTAGGTATCACCAGCCATCTGGATGTTGGGCTCAGACAAGGGCGCCAGCCTCTTAGCACCGTTTCCCTCAGCCTAAGACCCACACGTCCCTGTAGATGCATCCACAGCCCCCATCCCCATTCCACTCACCCGCTACGTTTTTCCTTCGCTTCTGCATCGCTTAAATCTGCGTCGGGGAATTGTGCCGCAAACCCAGGGGGATCCTTTAGTGAAATGACATGTGCATTAAAGGTGTGGTATGATTTGACGTAATGACAGTTTCTTTATATGTTGTACATAGAAAAAAAGGGGGGATATGGATACTTAGAACTGACAGACTTTGCCAATACCCAAAAATCTATCCTACTTCCAGAGCGGGTGTTTTTTCGTACGTCATGGCTGGAATTACCAGTCCGGGGAGCGGGCCAGGGCGGGGCTTGTGTCTGGGGGTGGGCGGCGGCGGGGAGGCCTTCGGGCATTGGCGGTCCGGGCGCATAGTGGAGGAGGGTGCAGCTTCTTAGGTCCTGGCAGTATAAAAGATGGGGGTGGACGAATGCATCAAAGCATAAGTCCAAGGTGCTCTGAGCTGAGAAAGTCCTTCAGGATTTCTCAGCGAATAGCACCGGTCCCCCATCTTTTATACTGTCAGGGCCTTAGAAGCTGCCCCTCCGGAACTTGGCGTCCGGACCGCCAATGCCCGAAGGCCTCCCCGGCACCGCCCGCCCCCGGGCACAAGGCCCACCCTGGCCCGTTCCCCGGACGTCCCCCATGAAAAAAAACACCCGCTCCTCTCACATCAACGGAGCAACCAACCGCATCAGGCGCCCCAGTTTCTTGCCGCCCCAGCTATAATCCCTGCAATTCTCCATAGTAATCCGGCTGCATTTGCGCAGGGTATCCTGATAATCCTTTTCCACATCCAGTACCACAGGGTTCCGGTATATATATGTGGCGCATTCAAAATGCAGATACAGGCTTCTGAAATCCAGGTTAATGGTCCCTACCACCGCCTTCTCATCATCGCTGACAAATACCTTGGCGTGTACGAACCCCGGCGTATATTCGTATATCTTCACCCCTGCCTCAATCAGTTCAGGATAATAGGTCCTTGCCAGAAGATACGCATACTTCTTATCCGGGATATGGGGCATGATGATGGTCACGTCAATGCCGCGCTTCGCAGCATAGCAGAGCGCATTTTCCATCTCGTCATCCAGTATCAGGTAAGGCGTCATGATATGGACGTAATTCTTGGCCTGGTTCAGGATATCCAGATAGACCCTCTCCCCAACCTGTTCACGGTCCATGGGGCTGTCCCCATAGGGAAGGACGAATCCGCCTGTCTCCCCTTCGCCCGTTTCTGCAGCGCCTCTGGGCAGTACATAGCGGCCAAAGTCATCCTGTTCCCTCTCCGTCACGTTCCACATCTGCAGGAACATCATGGTGAAACTGTTGACCGCGTCCCCTTTAAGCATCACGGCCGTATCCTTCCAATGGCCGAACCTCACCTTCCTGTTAATGTACTCATCCGCCAGGTTCACCCCGCCTGTGAATGCGGTCTGGCCGTCAATCACGACAATCTTGCGGTGGTCACGGTTATTCTGGTAGGTGGACAGGGTCGGCCTGATGGGTGAGAACATCTTGCACCTGATTCCCTTGCCCTCCAGTACCCTGGGATACCGGTACGGCAGCAGCATCAGGCAGCACATCCCGTCATACATGACGCGGACCTCCACGCCTTCCTTTACCTTTTCTTCCAGGATTTCCAGGATACTGTCCCACATATATCCCCGCTCCACAATAAAATACTCCATGAAGATGAAATGCCTGGCAGCCCTCAGCTCCCGCTTCAGGGCCTCGAATTTATCCTCTCCCAGAGGAAAATACTCCACGGAGGTATTTTCATATACAGGATATCCCGCATAATCCTTCATATAATCAATCAGATGGCTGCTCCTCTGGCTGGACCTCCTGATTTTCTCCTGTACCGCCATGTCCTGATTCAGATAGGGCGCCGTGGACTTTATGGTACTCCTGAGACGCCTGGCCAGAAGCTTGGTCTGAAACTGCATCTGGACAAAGATATAAAGCAGCACCCCGAATACCGGGATTACCAGTACCGGTACGATCCACGCCATCTTAAAGCTGGAATTGATAGGTTCATTGAAAATATATATGATGACGCCTGCGCTGAGCAGGATGGATACCGCATATATGATATGGACATAATCCTCCAGCCATCTGAACACCCCAAACAGGATACCCAGCTGTATGGCCATGAACAGGATTACAAATGCCGTCCGCCCAAATATGATCCTGAATAATCCCCGCAGTTTTTTCATCATCCACTCACTCCTCTTATGTCTTTTCCGATTTTCCTATTATCTCATGACTTGGCCTGTTTTGCAAGCCGTCCGCCCTATGCGGGGAAATGCGGTCCCTTATACTACCGAACATTATTTCCAAATCTGTCTCATTCAGCAGCCGCAGCTTCACGGACCCGGCTTCTGCGGATCATAAGCCTTTTCATACCGGTAGCGGATTCCATTCCCAACCTGTTCCTGAAAAATATAAAGGCGCTGCGGCCTGGCCGGAATTACCCGGTCATCGCCGCTGCGCCTTTCCCAAATATCCTTTGGTCTAAATCAGCTATTGTTACGTGACTCAGCCGCTCCCTGCAGCAACGGTCCAAATCACCATATAATTCATCCATCACTCCGGCCATGCCTGAGGCAATCATGCAGCTCATATGAGGATCCCCGCTTTTCCATGACACTGTCACAAACGGGGTGTCAAGGGCCTCCGCCACCATGGACAGGGTTATCTCCCGGCTGTCCCGGTGGAACAGGTATCCGCCGTCCACGCCCTCCTTTGTCTTCACTAAGTCAGCCTTTTTAAGCTTTGCCATGACTTTGCGGATTCTCGCTGCATTGGTACAGACGTTTTCTGCCAATCCCTCACTGGAATATACCTGGGCCTTATGGTTGAGAAAAACCAATGCATGGACTGCAATTGTAAATTCGCTTGTCACTTTATCACTACTCCCCTTTCACATCAAAACATCTGGTACATCTTTGTAAATAATACCATTAATTCCAGAAAAATGCACTGGTTTTTTCCATATTCCAGAGAATATTTTATCATTCCCCACTGCCCGGTCCGGCCAGGTTAAGGTCCGGCACTCCCTGGGCCGGCATGCTCTGGATTACAATCTCCTGGCTTTCCGCTGGAAGCCCGGTCCCGTCCTGAGTCTCATTTCCCTGGGTCACGGCGCCCTGGTCTGCGTTCTCCTGTCCTGATGTCTCCTCAGGGGGCACTGCGGCGGAATTCCGCTGTATCTTTGCAGCCTTTGCCTTATACGTGCTGGTGTGCAGCGCTGTCTCTTCCAGCAGCTCACCATTCTTCTTTATCTGGCGGTATGTCTTCCACACAGAGCCTGGCTGTGCCTGTTCGATTATCCGCTCCTCCCCGTAAGCCAGTTCAGGATTCTCCTCATATAACGGCTCCGGCGGCTCCAGGTCTTTAACCTTCTCTGAGCGCATGGATATGGTTTTTCCGTCCTCCAGTACCGGCAGTCCCACGATTGACAGTTTCAGTTTGTTATCTGCAAACGCTGCCCTCAGTCCGATGGATGTGCTGCCTGTATTGACAAACCGAAGGTCCGGGCCTGCGTAGCCATCAAAGCTGACCATGGCATCCTGCCCCTTTTCAATATAGCTGGGGGCAAAGCTGTGGAAATTGCGTTCCGTGGTCTTAAAACCCGACTGGATGATTGCATGGTACAGGGTGGTGGAAACCTGGCATACGCCTCCGCCCGGCTCCTCAATCAGCACCCCGTTCCGGTACGCGCCCGCTGGCTGGTATCCCTTATCACTGGTACGGTTCCCGGTTGCCATGTTAAATGAAAACTCCTCACCCGGTTTTAGCACAAGCCCGTCAATGGCGTCCGCTGCCAGGCGGATGTTCTGGTTCCTGTTCTTATTGCTGGTGGTGGTGGTGGAAAATGTGCCTATGACCTTATACTGCTCCTTTGCCTGGGCCTTTGTCCTTACCGGGGCAACCGACAGGAATGACGCCTGTACTGTCGCATCGGGCCGGGCATTCTCCTGCCCGTTTCCTTCTTCCTGTCCTCTGCCCTGTGCATTTTCCTGCTTCCATGCCCTGACTGCCTGGAACAGTTCCTCTGCCAGCCTGCCTTCATCCAGCGCCCGCCCATACACCTCATCTGAATAAAGGTAAGTGCCTGTATCCTTATCAAATGCTTCCATCTGGGAATCTACCGGATCCCGGTTCCATTTTGCAGCAATCCGGGAAGCTTCTTTTTCCAGGGATTCCCTTATAAGCGCATCATCCTTTTCCTGATACCATCTGGCCGGAATCTCAATCATTTCCGTATCATTAACATCCACTACCCGGATACTCCACTCCTGTGGGCCCTGTTCCTGTTCCATGCCGTCCCCGGCACTGCTGTTCCTGTCATCGGCCAGGCTCCTTGCTGCAACGGAACCGGAGGACGGCATCTTCACACTTACCTGTGCATTCTCTGCCGTCTTCTCCTTTCCCGTCCTCAATTCCACGATTCCGTATATTACAGCGGCAGCTGCCAGCGCTGACAATAACCAAGTCTTGCGCCACATATGTCTTATTCTTTTGTTACGGTTCCTTCTGCCCCTGCCTCTTTTCATGTCTTTAACTCCGCTTTCCTTCCATTGTCTGTTTGATTATGCTTTTCATCATATCTTCACTCAGCTGTCCGCTGGCATATCCGAATACATTTCCATCCTTGTCAATCATGAACGTGGTCGGATAGGAAAATACACCGTAGTTCATGAAGATATCGCCTGTGGTATCCATCAGCACAGGGTAGGTATATCCGTGTTCATTCAGGAAATCCTTAATCCCTTCCTCAGAGCGCTCGCTTCCCATTCCCGGAGCGGCGATTCCCAGTACCACCAGAGCGTCATCCCCTTCTGTTTCATAGGTTTCATATAATTTCTGTATATCCGGCATCTCAGCGCGGCACGGCGGACACCAGGTTGCCCAGAAGTTAAGGAACACTGTCTTTCCTTTGTAATCCGACAGGGTGTGGATATTCCCATACTGGTCCGTCAGGGTGAAATCAATGGCCGGAAGCGTCTGCTCATCTGCGGCGCCGTCAGATGCCGTTTCATTATCCTGTCCGGCTCCCTGGTTTTCCGCCGCCGTCCCGTCCTGGCCTGTCCCTGTATCGTCAGAGGACCTCTCTGCTGAACCTGCATCTGCAGCGCTGGTGGCAGCTTCTGCTTCCTGCATGCTTTCATCTGCAGCGCCGGTACCAGCTTCTGCTTCCTGCATGCCTTCGTCCGCAGCACCCTTTTCCCGGGAATCATCACCGCCATTGCCGCCGGCTGTTTTATCAGCTGATGTGCTAAAAGGCGCCTGGAATGTGGAAAGGTATCCGGTCACGGCATTCATCCTGCCTGTGAACATCAGAAGTCCCATGATCAGCATCAGGACGCCTCCCGCCTTAACCGTGTACTTCACCACATTCACATGTGTCTTAAAGAACTCCAGAAGCGTGGTCGTGAACAGACCCACTGCCAGGAACGGAAGGACGAAACCGATGGTATACACACCAATCAGTCCAAAAGCCATTGCCTTGGTGCTTGCAGAGGCTGCCATCAGCAGCACGCTGGCCAGGGCCGGACCCACGCATGGCGTCCATGCGAAGCTGAAGGTAAATCCCATGAGCAGGGCCGTGAACGGCGACATTGCCAGGGCATCCAGCTTAAACGGCAGCCTCCGCTCCCTGCCCAACACCTGGGAGGTTCCGAAAAATCCCAGCTGGTACAGTCCGAAGAGCACCACCAGGATGCCGCCGATCCTGGCAAACATCAGCTGGTTGCTTTTAAAGAAGCTTCCCATGGCTGAAAAGCCGAATCCCAGCAGGAAAAACGCAAAGCTTACGCCAATCACAAAACACAGGGTGTGGAGCATGACTTTTTTCCGCTCATAGTGGATGCGTCCGTCCTCCCCGCGTTTTCCGGTGCCGCCTGACAGATACCCGATATACAGGGGTAAAAGCGGAAGCACGCATGGTGAGAAGAAACTGACCAGGCCCTGAAGGAATACGGTCAGGACAGGTACGCTTATATCTAATGAAAATCCCATAAAGTAATCTCCTTATATATGAATGTTAAACTGCAAATAAATCGTTGAATGCCTCGCTCATGGTCGGATGTGTATAGATGGTATCCCGCAGGACGGTGTAGGGTACCTTTGCATCCATGGCCAGCTTAATCATATTGATAAGCTCATAGGACTCTTCACAGAACAGATGGGCCCCCAGGATCAATCCTGTCTCCTCATCAATCACTGCCTTTAAAAGTCCGGCCGGCTGTTCCAGGACCTGGGCCTTGGGGATGGCCGCCGCTGCCAGCTTTGCCACCTTTACCTTGTACCCTGCTTCCAATGCCTCCTTCTCACTCATGCCCACCCTTGAAAATGGAGGATCCAGGAACACACTGTAGGGCACCGCGCCCCTCTTCTTCAAATCGTAGCTTCCATCTCCCAGGACACTGGATTTCACAATCCTGAAATCATCCAGGGAAATGTATGTAAACTGGAGTCCGCCCCTCACATCGCCCATCGCGTATATATGAGGCGCCGTGGTCCTAAGTGAATCATCGGTAATGATGCCGCCCCTGGCATTGACCTCAACGCCCGCGGCTTTGAGATTCAGGTCCTTTGTGTTTGGCCTGCGCCCTGTGGCCACCAGCACTGCGTCCGCTTCCAGTTCCACCAGGCCGTCCCTGCCCTCCAGGTCCACGATTGCCTTTCCTCCGCCCTGGCGCACGGCCTTTGTCCTGACTCCGGTCAGTACACGGATACCTCTTGCCTCCAGTGACTTTTTCACTTCCCCTGCAATCTCAGCATCTTCCCTTGGCAGGAAAATATCCCCATCCTGAAGTATGGTCACTTCGGAGCCAAAACTTGCATAAATGGAGGAAAATTCTACTCCAATATATCCGCCGCCTATGATAACCAGTTTTTCAGGCAGTTCCCTGCGGCTTAGAAGCCCTTCACTCGTATAGACATAAGGGTTATCCTTCAGGCCTTCAATGGGCGGTACAAAGGCGCTGGAACCGGTATTGATGAAAATCATCTTCCCTTCTACCTCATACCGTTCCCCGCCGTTCACCACCTCCACCACATGGGGTGATACAAAACCGGCTGTGCCATCCAGGACCGTGATATTCGGATTGCTGTCCAGCTTGTCATAATTCTTTTGCCTAAGCTTTGCTGTCAGGCTGTCCTTCTGCGCCATGGCTTCCCTGTATGCATCTGCCTTATCTTTAAAATCCCCTCCTCTTGCCAGGGCAAGGCCGGCGCGATATACCAGTGACTTGGTAGGAATACATCCCACGTTAATACATGTGCCGCCGTACATCATGGAAGAACGTTCAATCAGCGCAACCTTCCTGCCTGCCGCCCCAAGGGCTCCTGCCATGGTCTTGCCGCCTTTGCCAAATCCTATTATAACTGCATCATACTGATTCATTCTCTCCATCATTCTTTTTCTCCTTTATAGTGTAATCGTATTTGTTACAGTTCTTACTGTAACTATACATGATACAGTTATCTTTGTCAAGGATATTATTTAAAAAATCAAAATGCATCTGCCGGACAGAAAAAGCCTGGGGAATATCCCCCAGACTTTCCACTTGTGCAGGTCATACCGCTTCCATCCATCATGGTTCTTCTATCTGGACCGGAACCAGGTATTCCTGTTTCCAGTCATACATCGCCCCGCTTATCTCCAGTTCCACCATGGACTCTCCTTCACGGCAGCTCACTTCATAACCCTTAAGCCCTGCGCTTCCCGTATTTCCCCCGTCCGTTCCAGCCCCTTCATAAACCGGCCTTGCCATTACGGAGCCTGGGTATGACGCCGGGTTTTCTACCGCCCTGTGCATGTTAAGCCTTATAAACTTCCTGGAACTGTCCTTCATCCTTACCTCCGCCCCCACGAACACAAAAGGCCCTTCCTCATCTGCTCCCCAGACATTCCCAAGGACCGGCTCCTCCGACTTCCTGGCGCTGGTAAATTTCACCGTACATCCTCCCAGCTCAATCACGGCATCCATATCTGAACCCCCGTCCCTTATGGGAACTGACAGGCGCTCCGGCTCCCCGGTATAAATCATATTGACAGAGTCAAACCCAAGCCATATCCTTCCACCCCTGGCCGATGGCGCCAGGTCGTAGGAAACAGTCTGCCCCTGCTTTCCCTCAGGTATCCCGCTTATGTAATCCCATGAGTCATTGGCGCTGTGTCCACTGTCCCTCAGCCGTCCTTTTCCTTCCATGTCCCCATTCTCATAACTGAGTCCCGAAATAACGGGATACATGATATAACCTTGTTCCGGGTACGTATAATAGGTTATGTCCAGGCCATCGTCCGCCCATTGCCCTTTTGCCAGGATTCCCATCCCTTCCTGGAATACAATCCCCGGTATATCTTCTACCGCCGGATACTCCCTGGCTTTCACGAACGCGAAAGATAATGTCTGCTCAAATCCCGGTACATGAAGTTCATACGTCCCCTCAGGAGTCAACGTATCAAGGACTTGATTTTCCGTGAAATAATCCCAGTACATGGTTATGTATCCTTCTGTCCCATAAGTCCCGTATACAATGGAACCGGTGCGTTTGGTGGCCGTGATCCTGCCTCCCGGGATTCCGGCGCCTTCAATATAGTCTGTCATGGATTCCGTTGTCCGGTCATAGAAGCCATGCCCCAGCCCGGTCCGGTCCAGGAATCCGCTCCTGCCGTACACCCCGCCCTCATAATCCAGGACAAAATAAGGCTTCTTCCATTTTACCGGTCTGCCCTCTTCCTGAAGCTTACGGTTCTCATCTTCCTCTTTAAGAAGTACCTTTACCTCATCATCCGGTATGACCGTGACTGAATAATCCTCCACCTTCACACGGTAATACCATTTACCATCCTGGTAGGTCACGGACTCAAGCCATGCCTTGGCTCCCTGCGTGCTTATGGGCTGCTGTCCCGGCTCCGCATAATAAACAGGAGGCTTTCCAGGCGCGCAGATACCATGTCCCTCTACAAACTGGACTCCGCTTACATGCATTGGTTCCAAAGAATCCGCCCCATCTGCTTCCGGCTGGCCTTCACCGGCTTTAGCATGGCCTTCATCAGCTTGGGCCTGGCCTTCCTTGTTCTCCGTACCTGAAACCATACCCTCTTCAGATGCAGTCCCGGCCATCTGTCCGGAAGGACTGCCTCCCCGGGCATTCCCCATATCCGTCCCTTGTCCGCAGCCGCCTAAAAACACTGCCAGCAGTATGATTCCAGCCACAAGGAACCTCCTCCATCCATGCTGATTGCTGTCCGTATGCCGGGGACATGCCCATCCATATCTCAATCTGCACCTGTTTTCAAACATATATCCAATATCCTGCCTCATGGCCTTCCTCCTTTCCTGCAGCCTTCCCCATCTGTATTATCAATGGCCCTTACTGTCCTGTTTGACCGACATACTGTTTTATCAATGGTCCTTACTGCCCTGTTTGACCGACATACTGTTTTATCAATGATCCTTACTGCCCTGCTTGACCGACATACTGTAAATCACTGCGCCTGTCACCACGATGACAAGCACAATCATCCCTCCCACAACCGCAGGCAGCGGTACCTTATCCTGTCCTGTCCTGGGAAGCCCGGCCAGGTCAGACCGGTTCATGGCCGGAACCAGCTTTGGGGGTTGTATCCCCATTGCTTTGGGATGTTCCTCCCCGGGATTGCTGATATTCACCCAGAAGTCCTTATATCCGTAATAATAGGCGGAGTGTCCCCACAGATTTCCGTCCTCATCCTCATATGTCTTATCAAATTCCATCTTCCCTTCCAGGGAATCCACCTTGCCGTACCATTCCCCGGAGCCGGGATACTCCCAGAGATAAATCACACCATTATCCGGAATGGACACCTGAGGCATATCCTCTTCACCTGTTTTTTTAATCCCAGCCTGATGTTCCTCTGCAAAGCTCAGTCCATCGTAAACCGCCACAAGGCTGTCCATATCAATCCAGCCGACCGTGGCGTCATCACCCCAGCTGTAGTCCTCCACAGGCCGGCCGTCTCCGTCCATCTTATATTGGACCAGTCCCCAGGTATCCGTGATACCCCTGCCATAAGACATGGACACATAGAATATTTCCCCATTGGAAATGTAGTCCAGCACGTTCCGGCTTCCAGGCTCCTTCACCACAGACACGTATCCCTTAGGACCATTGGCATAATACCGGCGTCCCACATAATCACAGGCATTGTAATTCTTTTCATAAAATGAATCCTCCGGCGTCCAGATCACATCCGCCCATGCAGTTGCGGCGTACATCCCGCACAGGCAGAATGCCAGGATAGCCGCGCGTATGGCAGTTCTCCCAAAAATTACAGCCCGCATCATTCCTTTCCTTCTTTTTCCATCCATCACAATATACCTCCCTAATTTAGTCAAGTCATCTTATATCAGCATGGCCAGTATGGTTCCCATCATAAAAGAAAACAGGTTGGCCCCGGCCGAGAACAGCCATGGATGCCTTATGCCGCGTCCGGCTGCCCGATAGCACAGGCCTTCCGCCGCAACCGCCGCCATCTCCAGGAGTACCGTGACCAGAATCCGGTTCCAGCCCGCATATATTATATTTACATGATATAAAAACACCACCGCCGGGTTCGTCAGGACATTCACAAGTCCAACCAGCGCCATATCCCATCTGTTCCTGACTCCCAGCATCCAGCCAAACGTCCCTTCCAGCACAACGGTAAGCCCCAGGGACACTGCCAGTGCCGGAATCATCCAGGCTCCCATCATTCCCTCACCTGCCTTATCCCCCATGTCAAAAGCACCATGGACAGGATGGCCATCACAGCCATACCAACCGGGGAGGCAGCCGCCTCAGCAGCTCCTCCGGTCCGTATTCCGGCTCCCGCCAGATATACGGGGCAGAATCCCAGAAACAGCCCAAAGGTCAGGAGACCGAACCCAAACCCCTTTGCGCCTGGGAACATCCTGGAAACCGCCCACAGGGTAAGGGGCATGGACATATTCCAGCAGAATACCCCAAGGATTCCCGTCAAGGGATACATCAGGCAGATGAATCCGGCCGCTGCCGCGCACATGGAACGCTGCGCGGCCTGCGCCACCCCAATGCGGTCTGCAAGGAACCCGCCTGCCATTTTACCCAGGACCACCGCACAGACCAGGAACCAGGTGCTTCCGGCCAGCTCCTCCTTCCATGGGAAGTCCTGTACCATTCCGGAATAAGAACGCAGTATGACCACTCCCAGGAAGCATATCACTGCCGCCAGCCGGGGAAAGGTCAGATTCCCATAGGAAACCGGCCCATTGCCCGACCGCCTCCATATCCCCTGCCTTCCTGCCATGGCATGGATGGCCGCGGCAGACACAGCCAGCGCCAATGCCAGGACAATGCCCACCCACATGGTTCTGCCCGTAAGCCCGTTTCCTCCCCTGCCAATGCTGCTTCCCAGTGCAATCCCCAGTGCCCCCGGGGCCACGAATACTCCCAGCAATGCCGCCCTGTCCCCGCTGCGGTTCAGCACATCGATGCCGCCTCCCACATGGAAACATGCATTTCCGGCTCCTGCAATGACACATGCCATGGCAGGCATCCCGGCCATGGCCATGACCAGGCCGCAGAGCACGCCCCCGCAGCCGCCTGCGGCAACCAGGCTGTTCCGGTCCAGCCGGTCAGCCCAGGCCCCGATGGGCATCTGCAAGGCAAATGCACAGAAATTGTAGGCCAGCAGCCAGATATACCAGTGTTCCCCTCCCGCCACAAAGGCGTACATCAGGAAGGCGCAGGATAAATCCACTGCCATATGTGCCAGCGCATAGATTCCGGTCATGATTCCCCTCCGTTTTCATATTCTTATCTTCATTCTACCACGGCAGGAAAAAGGATACTTTACGTTTTTCCTAATATTTCCCTACAGGTTATGGCCCAGGGTGTGTTTGAAAATTGCTTTCCGTCAGCTGTACGGCCCAGGCCCCCTTACAGCCGCAAAGCAGCCTCAAGGGCCAAAGCCATATACTTATCCGCGCTTTCCAATCCGTAATCCGTCAGGTCCCGGGGCTGCCATACATCGTTATCCAGGCAGTCGGCGCCATAGAAAAACTGTGCAAATCTGACCCCCCTGAAACGGGCGGCAGCCAGAAGCGCGGAATACTCCATATCAGTACCGATGCAGCCTGCCTCCCTGCGTTCCCTCACAAGGTCCTGCGTCTCCCTGTATATGGCATCATTGGTCCACATCTTTCCCAACACAACAGGGCAGCCGCACCTCATCAGGCAGTCCTTTAACAGCGCGGTCGTCCCTTCATCCGCCTCAATCTCCGCGCTGGGAGGAAGATAGTGGTAGCTGGTGCCCTCGTCCCTCACGGCTCCGGTGGGAACAATCAGGCTTTTTCCAACCTTCTCCTCATTAAGGATGCCGCAGGAGCCAAAAAACACGAATTTCCTGGCTCCCATTGCGATTACCTCCTCCAGGCCGCAGACACAGGCAGGCGCACCTACCAGCGAAAGATAAAGCCCAAACTCCCTGCCCCCATATGTAATCCTATACACCGGGTTGGCCCCATTGGCGGTATATAATACTGCTATGGCCTCCGTCTGCTCCATTGCCGCATAACGCTGGATGATTGTCCTGGAAAATGTAGACACACACGTCTCCGGGAAACCGGGAACCGGCTTTATTAAATCGGATGGATGGATCATTGCCCGTGAATCCCCAAGCCCATCCGGTTGTGCACTGTTTCTGTAAAATACGGTTTTCATCTTATATTTCCTCCTTCTTCCCATGTGCCCCAATCAGCATTTCCTTAATCTGCCCTGTAATCCTCCGGGGGATTGCCCTGTCAACCGGCATCAGTCTGCTGTACATCCTTACCCCCTGGTATGAAAAGACAATCACATCAAATACAGCCTCCGGTTCCACTGCCCTGAATTCCCCAGTCCCAATCCCATATTCAATCAGCCCCACCCACATCTTTTTAGAAGCAAGGTATTGCTGCATGATGGAATGGCTGCATCCTGCCGCCGGGGGATTGCTGAAAAACTCATAGATGGCAAGGCTCAGGGAACTGCCGCTGTCCATCATCTCTTCTTCATACCGGCAAAGGACTTCCTCCAATATCATTGCCGCAGGTACCTTGGCCTGCATCTTTCCTGCAAATTCATCCTCCTGGCTTGCCATAAGATACGTGATGATTTCCTGGAAAATCTGTCCCGTACTTTCATAATGACGGTACAGGCCGCCCCTGCTAAGCCCGGTTTCCATACAGATATCCTGCATCGTCACATCCTTATATCCCTTTTTTGCAAACAGCCCGTAGGCGGCCCGGCATATAAGCTGCTTTGTTTTCTCTCCCTTGATTCCCATCTTTTTCCTCACATATCCATGATTCATTCTTTTTTTGCGACATCAATGTCTCTTTATATTATGCGACATCAATGTCGCAATGTCAAGCACTTATATTACCATCTAAAAAACGTAAACCAGCATACAGGCTATCCATTACCATTCTTTTTAAGTCCAAAATGTAAGGTTGACATTACTAAAATAAATGTCTATACTAGAGTAAGGTTAACATTACAGAAAGGAGCATATCATTGAAAAACAGAATTAAGGAACTGCGGGAAGAAAGAGGATTGACGCAGGAACAGTTAGGCCAGATGGTTGGTACATCAAGGCAGGCAATCAACGCCATAGAAACAGAAAAATTCGAACCGTCCATATGGCTTGCTTATGATATATCACAGGTGTTCAACTGTTCCATCGAGGAAGTGTTTTTATTTGAGGATAGTACGCGCAAAACAAGGGCTGACAGCAGCAGGAGGGATAACAATGGCGATAAGAAACATCCGGTATGACAATGATCCGATTCTGAGGAAAAGATGTAAGGAAGTTAAAACGGTGGACGATAAAATCAGACTGCTTCTTGATGATATGGCAGAAACCCTGCATCATACTGAAAACGGGGCTGCATTGGCAGCCAATCAAGTCGGAATCTTAAAACGCCTGGTTGTGATAGATTACTGTGATTACCATCTCAAATTAGTAAATCCACAAATCATAGGGTATAGCGGCGTTCAGGAATGCATTGAAGGATGTCTTAGTTTCCCAAACCGCTTTGTGAAAACAATCCGTCCGCAAAAAGTCACAATCCAATCGCTGGATGAAAATGGTAAAGAGATTATCATTACGGGAGAAAATGAAATGGCAAAATGCTTTTGTCATGAGTTAGAACATTTAGATGGAATCATTTTTTTAGATAAAGCCATAGAAGAGGTAAGACTGGAACCATGATCCAGGTAAGACATTAACATACACGGAACGACAGGATGGGATGCGGGAACCGATTAAGGGGATACTGCGTCTTTTACGCGGAACCAAAACAGGGGGGCTAAAGCTAATTCCAGCCGCCGGCATACGTCACTGCCGGTACGGCTGGAATCAGTACACTTCTGTTTACATGCATCCCCTGGCTAGAGCGTGTTTGAAAATTGCTTTCCGTCGGCTGTGCGTCCCACTTTGTGGGAGATTTGGTCCCGATGATGGAGGCGTAGCGGGCTACGCTGACTGAATCGGGGCCAAATATACCGCGAAGTGGGGCGTGCTTTGTCCTAAGGGGGTACCTATGGTGGATTCCTTAGGGCAGACGGCGGGAATGAATTTTCAAACACGCTCTAAGGCACCCGCCGTGCCCAGCCATGTCACAGGCCCGTCTTAATCCTCCAGTGCCTGTCTGATATCCTCGATGATATCTGCCGCATCCTCAATCCCGCAGCTGAAGCGGATCATGGACGGATCCACCCCTGCTTCCACCAGCTGCTCATCATTCAGCTGCCTGTGGGTATGGCTGGCCGGATGGAGGACAGCTGTCCTGGAATCAGCCACATGTGTCTCAATGGAACACATTTTCAGCTTATCCATAAACTCAGCCGCAGCCTTGCGGCCGCCCTTTAAGCCAAAGGAAATAACACCGCAGGTTCCCTCCGGCATATACTTCCTGGCCAGTTCATAATACCTGTCTCCGGGAAGGCCGGGATAATTCACCCAGGCCACATCCTCCCTGGCCTGAAGGTACTGCGCCACCCTCATGGCATTTTCACAGTGCTTGGGCATCCGCAGGTGAAGGGTCTCCAGCCCCACATTGATAAGGAATGCGTTCTGCGGGGACTGGATGGAACCCAGGTCGCGCATCAGCTGGGCTGTTGCCTTCATGATATAGGCCATCCTGCCAAACTGCTTTGTATATACAACGCCGTGGTAGGAATCATCCGGTTCCGTCAGACCTTTATACTTGTCATGCTGGGCCTCCCAGTCAAAATTACCGCTGTCCACGATGCAGCCGCCAACGGTCATGGCATGGCCGTCCATGTACTTGGTGGTGCTGTGGATTACAATATCAGCCCCCCACTCAATGGGACGGCAGTTAATGGGAGTTGCAAAGGTATTATCCACCACCAGCGGAACGCCGTGGCTGTGGGCCAGACGGGCAAACTTCTCAATATCCAGCACGGTCAGGGCAGGATTGGCGATTGTCTCAGCAAATACCACCTTTGTATTGGGGCGGAATGCCTTTTTCAGTTCCTCCTCGTCCGCATCCGGGTTCACCAGGGTGCACTCCACTCCCATCTTGGGGAATGTTACCGTGAACAGGTTGCTGGTGCCGCCATATATGGTGGAGGAGCTTACAATATGGTCCCCTGCCTGGCATATGTTCAGGATGGCATAGAAAGATGCCGCCTGCCCTGAGGAGGTCAGCATGGCGCCTGCCCCTCCCTCCAGTTCACAGATTTTGGCTGCAACCGCATCATTGGTGGGGTTGGCAAGACGGGTATAGAAATATCCGTTCTCCTCCAGGTCAAACAGACGCCCCATCTGCTCGCTGGTTGTGTACTTGAATGTGGTACTTTGATAAATAGGCAGCTGTCTTGGCCCGCCGTTTTCCGGCTGCCAGCCTCCCTGGATACAGATTGTGTCTAATGAACGTTTCCTGCTCATGCCCTTTATGTCCTCCTTAAGTTAAATCGTGATTAGATTATATTCCTTATTGCCCAGCCCCAGCTTCACGGCATGGTCGATGCAGCTCTTCCAGTTCGTATCCGGATGGGTGTCCGTAAAATGGTCGTGATGGCAATGCTCCTTCTCGGAAAGCAGGCTTCCCGGCAGCACCGGCTGACGGTTCACGGCATCCGCACAGGCCACATCCAGGGCAACCGGGTCAAAGGAAGCAAACATTCCCACATTCGGCACGATGGGGGCGTCATTTTCCGCATGACAGTCACAGTATGGTGACACGTCCACAACCAGGCTTACATGGAAGTTCGGTCTGTCCTTGAGGACAGCCAGGCTGTACTCTGCTATCTTACAGTTCAGGATGTCGTTGGCCTCATCACCAAGGGTATCCACGGCATCCACTGGACATGCGCCGATACAGCGTCCGCAGCCCACGCACTTCTTCACATCAATGGAAGCCTTGCGGTCCGTGATGGTAATGGCGCTGTGGGCACAGTTCTTCTGACAGGAACCGCAGCCCACGCACATATCCGTATGTACATATGGCTTTCCGGCATTGTGCATCTCCATCTTTCCTGCGCGGGAACCGCAGCCCATTCCCAGGTTCTTTAAGGCACCGCCAAAACCGGTTGCCTCATGCCCCTTAAAATGGCTCAGGGAAATGACAATATCCGCATCCATGATGGCCCGCCCGATTTTGGCTTCCTTAACATATTCCCCGTCAATGGGTACCAGCACGTCATCGGTTCCCTTAAGCCCGTCCGCAATGATCATGTGGCAGCCCGTGGTAAAAGGATTATACCCATTCTCATATGCAGCATCCAGATGGTCCAGGGCATTCTTCCTGCGGCCCACATACAGGGTGTTGCAGTCCGTAAGGAATACCCTGCCGTTTTGTGCCTTAATCAGGTCCACCAGCACCTTGGAATAATTAGGCCGAAGATAAGCCAGGTTGCCCGGCTCGCCAAAATGAATCTTTATGGCCGTATACTTGTTGTTGAAATCAATATCCATCATACCGGCCTTCTTAACCAGTCTCTCCAGCTTCTGCAGGAGATTTTCCTGTAACGTGGTTCTCATATTGGTGTAATATACATTTGAAACTGCCATGATGTCCTCCTTTGGAATCGTTATTTTGTTATTATACTTCAAAGATTCCATATATTCAATCCTGAAACAGCAAAAAAAGCCCCGCGATACCGCAAGGGCTTAAACATCATGAACCGCTGTTTTTCTTTCTGTATAGCAGATAGGAATACACCGAAGGAATCAGGACCATTGTCAGAAATATGGTAAAATACAATTTGGACAGGTTGAAGAAGCCAAGTATCATCATCAGGAAGCCCCCTGCCATCCACACATATCCGGCCAGCCTGTGCGTCCTGTTCCAATTGTCCTCATCTGCCAGTGTCCAGGGAAGCTTAATGCCCAGGGAATAATTCTGTCTGCATTTGGGCAGGTAATTGCCCAGGGCCACAAAAAGGAATGCAATGGGTACGCTGATTACCGTCCCCACATTAAAAGATAGGCCAATGCCTGAGAGGATGGTAATAACCTGCACCAGTACGGCAAGGATTACCACAAACCAGCGTGTTATCTGCTTTAACTCCTTAGAACGGCTGATATTCTCCCGTTTGGGGTCAATCCTGTAGAGGACATTGACCAGAACCGCCATGAAAAACATGAAGGCGGGAATACCGAAGGCGGCCATGTTCCTGCTGGAATATCCGTTCACCACATTGTCTGCTCCCCAATGGGTGGGGACCTGGTCCGGCAGCCTGCGGTAAAAGATAAGTGATATGAGGAATGGCACAACAGCCAGTATCCAGTATAAAATGTCCCAGAATGTCAGTTTTTTATTTGTCTTCTTCATGATTGTCAGCCTCCATTAATGTCTGTATCCAGGAGAGCACTTCCTGAAACACAGTGGTATTCAGTTCATAATAGATATATTTGCCTGATTTGCGGTCCTCTATCAGTCCGGCCTGCCTGAGTATGGTCAGATGATGGGAAACCGTTGCACCGCTTGTGTCAAAATGTCCGCCAATCTCCCCGGCTGTCATGCTCCCCTGCTTTAACAGGGCTAGGATTTCACGGCGTGTAGGGTCTGAAAGGGCTTTAAACGTGTCGCCAAAAGACATAAGACAGGCCTCCTTCCATTATATGTGGTACGCTATAGGCGGTATGTGGTACGCTATAGGCAGTATGTGGTACGCATGGTAACCATGTCAAGGTTATCCGCGGTTATCATTTAGATATTTATCTAAACGTCTAAATGTATTTTAGCAAAAAATATCCCCTATGTCAATAAGAAACATGCTTTTTCCCAGATATTTGCAAAAAGAGGCGGTTTCAGATATGAATGATCCGAAACCGCCTCTTTCACTATGAATTTTATATTCAGGCATCAGCCGCGCCGCCGTCATCAGCCGCACTTACGCGTCCCTTCTTCGCCTCATACATGGCTTCATCCGCCTTGCGCAGCAGGACTGCTGACTCTGTCCCATCCTCAGGATAGAGGGAATATCCGGCCGAAAAACGCACCGGGATAAGGACATGGCTGTCCAGCTCCACCCGGCTTTCCTTCATGGACCCAAGCATCCGGTCCACACATCCAACCAGGCTTTCCCGGGAACTGCCTCCATAGAGGAACAGGGCGAACTCATCGCCGCTGAGCCTGGCCGCAATACCTTTATCCCAGCTGCATGACTTTAATATATCTGCAATGGATGCCAGGTACCGGTCTCCGTTCTCATGTCCGTACCGGTCATTTACCTGCTTCAGGTTGTCCGCATCCGCCATGAGCATCATGGCGTGTTCCAGTCCGTGTGGATCAGCAAACAGCCCCTCAAGCTTACTGTAGAATGCACGCCTGCTGTATAATCCGGTGAGAAGGTCGACATCCCTCTCCTGTTTGATTTTCCTCTTCTCCAGGATGTCGTTCGTCACATCCACAATCATTCCCAGCGTGCTATGTCCCCTCTCGAAAGCTTCAATCCTGATGAACCGTGTTTCCTTCCCCTGCAGTTCATAAACCCCGCCCTCCTGTTCCAGCGGATGCCTGCGGATCTGCTCCAGCTTCTCTTCAAACAGGATATAGTCGGAAAATAGCATTCCGGCCTCTTTTTCTCCCAGCATGAGGATTTCCGCCAGCCTGCTGGTAGCCATGACGCGCTTCATATCACGGTTATATTCATAAACACCCATGGGGATTTTTGTCATTTCCAGGATATGGGATATCTTATTGGTTGTATCGAGCAGGCTTTCCACCATCTGGTTAATCTGGCTGCTCAGCTGCTTAAATTCCGGTGTACTGTCCACCGCCACCCTTGTATCCAGATTTCCCTTGGTAATCCTGGCCAGTTTATCATGGATGGAGGAAATACCGTCCACAACATAACGGTCAATATAATTGGAGATAAAGGCTATCATGATAAGGGATATCCCGGTAAGATACAGGGCCACCAGGAATGTACTGCGGTTCACCTTCTGGTACAGGGCCGCTTCCGACATGGTAATCCCCAGTATGACCGACTGCCTCCGGGCAAAGACCCCGTAGCTTTCCTCCTGGTTCACCGTCATCCGCGCCACCTTATCCGTAATGCCCAGCTGCTCCGGCCGGATACCTATGTCCTGTATCTGCTTTCCCACCAGTGAGTCATCCGTTGACCCCAGTATAAGATGGCTCTCCGGGTCAATGGCATAGATGGTGGAATCCTTTTCCGATGTCACCAGGGAAAAAACATAGGATAACTCCGTTTTTTTCATGGATTCCAGCACGGTGGTGGGTTCCAGCCCCACCTGGACAATCCCCTTATGGTCCTCCCTCCAGACAGCCGCATACTGCATCAGCTTCCCCTCCGCCGTGTTAGGGGTAATATCCTGGCACATCTGAAGGCTGTAATCCTCCAGCATGGGCAGGAAGAACTGCATCTGCTCACCCGAACTGAAATTCAGTCCAAAATACCTGGGTTCCGAACCGGCGTAAAGATTTCCCTCCGGATCAAACAGATGGAATTCATCGACCTGGAGCAGTTTTGTTATCTTTGCGATTTCCTCCTGATTCCCCACAACCTCCGGACGGTCCTGGATGATATAGGCAATGGCCTTGGCCCGTATAAAACACCGTTCCTTCAGGTTTTCCTTTTCTTTTTCCGCCTCTCTCCCGTTCTGGTCAAGGATCTGCCCCACCTGCCAGAACTTGTCCTGGGCATCCCGGTACATATCATTCCTGGCATTCAGCGTCTGGACATAATAATTTATGAAAAGGGAGAACAGCATGGCAGTCAGGATTACAATACATAGACGTTTACGGATCATTTTCTTCATAGCCAGCTATTCCCCCTTTGATTACTCTGTACTATAGAGTATCATATTTTAAGTGGGGGGACAAGAAAATTCTCAGGATTCCTTCATGTTCAAAAGCCCTTTCCCCGGATGGAAATCCCATTACCCGCAGATCTTATCCGCAGGCCAGTACAGTACTCAGGTCAGCCATATATGGGAAACATACGCAGCTTAGGTCAGAAAGGGGCAGCACCTCCTCCGGAAGCTGTATCCCAAGTTCCCGGATGATAAAATCCCTTCTTTTCTGAATCCGTTCCCAGCAGCCCGCAGACAGGGCAGCCACTTCCTTCCTGAGTCCTTCCCCTGCGACTATCAGGCCGTCCTCCACATGGGCGCTCATGAATGGGTCGTGGCACGTAACCGTATAGTCACACTGGAATGCCATACCGGATGCCACCTTAACCTGTCCTCCTCTGACAAAAGGCGAGTTGGTCCATTCATCTGTGTGGGTAAGATGGCCTGGATTCAGTGTACAGCCAAACTTCTCAAGACCTAACTCCCTATCCGTCATCTCATATATATCCCCGCAGGATGTGCCTATCTTCATCATCTCATGCCAGGAAGCCACATTGTCAAAATAGGGGATTAGGAACCCATCTATATATCCGGACCTCTCCACCGGCAGGTCATTTCTGTCCCTTAGATACATTCCACATTTATGTACCAGGCTTCCCCTAAGCCCATAACCGACTCCGACCGGCATCCCGTACTCAAGCTGTTCCCACTCCGTGGGGCTGTTAAGTCCAAGGGCCACATTCCTTTCCCCAAAATTAATGTTGGGATGCATATTGGCCGGACTTCCATCAAACTGGCAGAAGGAGGAGGCCTCCAGTTCCCTCATCCCTGGCTTCAGATGCCTGAGGCAGTTCAGCACACCTCTGGAAATCCTGGTTCCTGCCGCTTCAAAAATCACGATTTCCTTTGCTGATACACAGTGCTTCAGGCCATACCTGCAGTCCGCCATCAGAAGTGTGGCATTTTCCAGGCTATCCCTTGGCACTACCTGACAAAGTGTCTCAATCATATAATGGGGCACATCGGTAATGAATCCCCCTACCGTATGGTTGGATGCATCGTACGCCTTAAAACCAATCACCCCGATCTTACCGCCATCATATACCACCCTTCTCTCCAATATTTCCTTCAGGCGCGGACTTCTGTCACTTGGCTGCCCCATAAGGCTGAAGGTCTGGAAGAACTCAACTTCAATATCCACGGCCACCTTTTTTACATATCCGATTCCTTCATTGCCCACTAATATGCTGGGACGCCCATGGCGCGGCAGGATCAGCAGGGTTTCTTCCCACCTGGCATCATACCCGGTAAAATAATCCACATTGGAAAAATGCTCCCTGTCCCCATATATCACGATTGTGTCATATCCCTCTGCCTGGGGCATTGCCCAGAGCCTGGCCATCCTGCCCTCATAATCTTCTTTTCCGAGAACGGGTATCTCATCCGGATTTACCGGTACCGGGTTGGTCCACAGCTCCGGCTCTACTTTTTTTTCAATTATATCATGTCTCATATTTATCTCCTGATTTTTCTTGATTTTAAATCATGGTATCCTGCCTGCCGGCAATTTTAAAAGCGCATCCCCTGTTTAACAGGTAAGGCCTCATATAACCTGCGATATCCGACATGGGAAGGGCCTCTGGTCCTAATGCAATCCCCAATTCCCTCTCCATGTAGCGCCGCCTTCTCTCAAACCGTTTCCATGTTTCCGGGTAGTCTGCCTGTATTTTCTCCCTCAGGGCCTCATCCGCCAGTACAATGCCGTCCTCTGCGCCAGCTCCTCCATAGCCCGCTTTTCCGGGAATGATATCCATCTGAAGCATCATACCACTCCTAAACTGTATGTCTGACCCAGAATAGATAGGGGAGGACATCCATTCCTCGTCCGCGGTCAGATGACCGGGATTCAGGCTCCAGGCAAATTCATCTCTTGGAAGCACGGAATCAATCCGCTCATACATTTCCCCTCCGGTCATTCCGATTTTTATATTCCCATACCAGCATGCGGCTGCCCTGTAATACGGTTTAGCCATTACATCCACATAATCCTTTACCCCGTCCTCCATGTCCTCCTCTCCAGCCGCCACATAAGCCGCCCTGGATGACAGGCCGCCGCGAAGCCCCATGGTCAGGGAGAATTTATCCCCGACCCTTATCTTCTTATTTCTTGGAAATACCACTGCCCCCTGAAACCGTTCCCCGGTTGCACAGATCGTGGTGACACTGACGGGTTGGCCAAGGCTGCACATATATCCGGCCACCTCCATCTCGGTCATGCCGGGAGCCAGCCTGTCCATAGCCTGGTACACACAGTCTGACGCAAGGGCTGAGCCGAATTCATAATGCGCTGCCTCATTGGCATTCACCGTTGTCCTGGCCCCGTGTCCCGGGTGGATGAACAGATGGGAAGCCGCCTTTAAGGTTCCATGGCCTGCCGCTGTCTTAATCCCATCCACAATAAAACAGGGCACATCAAACAGCTGGCTGTTGTCCTCCAACTGGCTGGTAAACATTTTCCAACCAGCCAATCCCACGGCCATCCCTGCTTCTATGCCGGCATCCGCAAAAAGACCGGCCATGTCCTTATCATTCCCCATGGGCTGGTTAGGCAGGGAAAAATACGGCACATGGACCAGATCCGCCCTGATGGCACTGTGTGCGCGCATCTTCCTGTTTTCATTGCCCAGCATCAGCACTGCCTGTCCATCCTGTTTCAGGACCAGGACCGCCTCCTCAAACCTTGGTTCAAATCCAGTCAGGTATGCGAAGTTCCCTCCATGCTCCCTGTCCCCATAAACCGCCAGTGCATCCAGCCCCTCTTCTTTCATGCGGGAACATATCTTATGGAGCCGTTCGTTCCAGGTATCCGCTGTCAGGTCAACCGGAACCAGACCAACACTGGTTTCTGGCGGGGCCACTGTCCCATATACTACTTCAATATCCTTAGGATCCATCCGCATCTCCTTTATCCTGTCACTTCCGGCGTAATGTGCAGGGGATAGACAGGGGGTATGATTTTGTGGTATTCCATATTCTCAATTATCTGATGGGTGGCTCCCGGTGTGAGGGCCAGGATTGCCAGTTTTGCCAGCTTCCTAAGTTCTGCAAACAGATATCCCTGCTTCACCACAACCACCTGATATTCATCCAGGTCAAGTCCGGCCCCCTCCGTAAAATGCCCCACCGAAATAAAGGAACCTGGACGGTCAATCATCACGAAGTCCATATGTTCTGTGGAAATGGTCACTGCATTTCCCACCGCATCGTGCTCACAGCCCATATATCCAAACAGCCTGCCAATCTTTTTAATGGTACCTGTCACTTCCACGGCTTTTGTATTTTCATCATAATCATGTCCCACTGAAAGGGTGATCCTGTCCCCCTCCTTGTGCTCCAGACACTTTGCCACCGCATTCTCATCCCATATGGAAGTCACCAGAACCTTCCTTCCATTATAATCCTTAAGTTTCAGGAATTCCCTGAGCAGGATGGTATGGTCCCCTACGGCGCCGCCTGTTGTATTATCACCGGAATCAGATATATATACAGGGCTTTCCGGATACTTGACGGAGAATTTCACGCCCTCATGGGGGTCCATCGGAACCTGTTCAAATTCAAACAGTTCCCTGTAGCTGTATACATAGTCTGCCAGTTCCCGGGCTATCTTTGCACATGCCTCGGTATAACGTTCCTCCGATGGGGTGACTATAATATTGGAGGCCATTGTTTCACAGTCGCACCACACCATGCCGATTCCAAGTGTTGCAACAGACACCTCTTCCATTTTTTCTATTTCCCACAGCTTATCATAAATCTCGCACAGGGGCCAGGTTGCCGCTGTGGCCTTCTCCGGATGGATGGCATAAGGCATCCTTACGTACTGGGGA
Organism: Enterocloster sp. OA13; assembly: GCF_022440595.1. Classification (NCBI taxonomy): domain Bacteria; kingdom Bacillati; phylum Bacillota; class Clostridia; order Lachnospirales; family Lachnospiraceae; genus Enterocloster; species Enterocloster sp. OA13. The sequence goes on from NZ_JAKNTF010000001.1 coordinate 2,546,507, forward strand.
ACCGTCTTCTTGTGATGTTTAATGCAGTCCACCATATGCCGCGCCACGGTTTTCTCGGTCACATCCTGGTCCGTATGGGGAACCGTCCGATAGTTGCGGATTACATTGACCAGGGATGCCAGCTTGGGATGGTTGTTGGCATGGGCGTCCAGGGCCAGGCCGATAATCACGTCATCTCCCAGGAGACTGCGGATCCTCTTCACAAGGTCGTATTCGCCGGACCCCAGTCCCTCTACTTCCAGACTGCCATGCAGATGAAGCATGACCCCGTCCACATCCTTGTCCTGACCCAGAAGTTCTATGATCCTGGCTGAATAAAAGTCATATGCTTCCCTGGAGCAGATTCCGTTCGGCAGCGTATTCACATACACCAGAGGAACAATCTCGGCACCCTCCTCCTCAAATACCTGCGTGGCAAACATCCTGTCTATCACATTCTGCCCTTCTTCATATACAAAATCATCCTTATGTACCATTTGCGGATTAAAGGAATTGGCTTCATGATAGAACATACCCTCTGCAATCTTCATAATCATCTACCTCTTTTACATTATTTTTTTAATTTGAATTTAAATTTAGCTTTATTGGTATATAAATCCAGACATACTGCAAACAGAAGGATAATTCCCTTAATGACCATCTGCAGATAAGAAGAAATATTCATAAGGCTCATTACATTGTCTATGGCTGTCAGTATAAGTACGCCACAGATACATCCCACGATACTTCCTGCGCCGCCGCTCATGCTGACGCCGCCTATACAGGCCGCTGCCACCGCATCCAGTTCCAGAAGGTTTCCTCCTGTGGAAGCAGCGCCCCCAAGCCGGGCCGTCAGTACAATCCCCCCTATGCCATACATCAGACCCTCATATAAATATGATTTAAATACAATATCCTCTATATTGATGCCTGCCAGCCGTGAGGCCTCCTTATTGCCGCCGATAAGGAATATCTTCCTTCCGAAGGTGGTCTTTGTGGTTATGATATAGGACATGAATGCAATAAGCCCTGCGATGACCGCTGCCATGGGAATCCCTTTATATCCATAAAATACCCAGATGGCAACCGCTGCAACCATTGCACCAAGCAGCAGGTTCTCCGCCAGATGTCCTTTGGTGCCATACCATTTTCCCATCCTGCGGTAATTGCGAAGATTGATAAATGCAAATGCTGCAAAGATGACAACCACGACCATGACCGATATGACCGGGGGGATGAAGTTCTCACTGATTGCCGTAAACTGTTTCGGCATGGGTCCTATGGTAGCACAGTCGGTCAGGACATAACCCGTCCCACGGAATATCTGCTGTGCTGCCAGGGTTACGATAAAAGCAGGGAGGCCAATCCGGCCAATAAAGAAACCGTTGACAGCCCCCATCAGGATACCCACTGCAATGGTAACTGCAATAGCCGGAAATATGGACCAGCCGCATCTGACCACAAGGAGCGCACAGGTAACGCCGGACAGATACACACCCGCGCCGCCGCTTAAGTCAATGTTTGTCTCAATGAGCAGAAGCATCAGGCTTGAGGTAAGTATCATAAGTACAGAGGCCTGCTTTAACAGCATGGTCAGGTTACGCTGTGAGAAAAAAGCCTGGTTCGTCAGCCGGTTGAACAGGTAAAACATCAGCACCACTGCCACACAGGTCCCTGCCCGCTTTAATATATGTTTTTTTGTCTTATCCATCTTACTCCTCCTTGTTTCCTACCGTGGCCTCCCACAGTATCTGGTCCTTATCCGCCTTTTTACCGTCCGTTATATTGACCACCCTCCCATGTCGCATGGTCAGTATACGGTCCGATATCCCCATAACCTCCGACAGGTCGGAAGAAATAAACAAAATCGACTTTCCCTTCTTTGCAAGTTCATCCATGATATGATAAATCTGCGTCTTGGCCTCCACATCAATGCCCTGGGTTGCCTCATCCAGGATCAGGATCTCCGATTCCGCGGCAATCCATCTTCCCAGCACACATTTCTGTGCATTCCCTCCGCTCATGTTGCGGATTAATGTTTCTGATGAAGGCGTCTTTATGGAAAGCCTGTCAATGACATCACGGATCACATCCCTCTCCCTGTCCTTATTAAGGATTCCATAACAGGCCAGATGGTCCAGGGATGACATGGTGATATTACGTCCGACACTGGCTATATCCACCACTCCCTGCTTTTTCCTGTCCTCAGGCAGATAACCAATCTTGTACCGGTTGGCCTTTCCGGGCGATGTTATGTACACTGTTTTTCCTTTTATTTCCTGTTCACATGTGACTTCCCCATTAAATCCCCCGATAATGGCAAGCGCTGTCTCACTTCTGCCCGCCCCCACCAGACCATACAGGGAAAGGATCTCGCCCCTTCGCAGATCAAAGGACACATGGTCCACAATCTTCTTATCCGGTACCTTCTGGTCCATGATGGTCACATTCTTTACAGACAGGACCACCTCCCCCGGCGTCCTGTCATGGGCAGGGTAGACTTCATCCACCTTGCGCCCCACCATAAGGGAGACAATCCTCTTTTCATCCATATCCACATTCTCGGCCGTCCCCACGATATGGCCGTCCCTCATGACTGTTATGATATCGGATATCTCCTTAACCTCCTCCAGTCTGTGGGAAATATAGATACAGGCAATCCCCCTGTTTTTCAGTTCTTTAATTTTCCCAAAGAGGATTTTACATTCCTTGTCAGACAGCGTGGCCGTAGGCTCATCTAACAGAAGAACCTTCACGTCGTTGTACATTGCCCTTGCTATGACAAGAAGCTGCTTCTGCGCAATCCCGATTTCCTTTACCTTTGTCTGAGGTTCTAAGTCCAGTCCAAAATCATCGATGATTTTCTGGGATTCCCCATACATTTTGTGATAATCAATAAAACCAGCATGTACTGGATATTTATTCATAAAGAGATTTTCCGCCACACTCAGTTCTTCCAGCATATTAAGGTCCTGCGGAATCATGACGATTCCTTTGTTCTGGGCATCCAGTATGGTCTTAAACTCACAGTCTTCCCCGCCAAGTTCAATTGTGCCGGTAAATGTATGATGGGGATATACGCCCGCCAGCATTTTCATAAGAGTTGATTTTCCAGCTCCGTTGCCTCCCACGATGGAATGCACCTCGCCTCCGAACAGTTCCAGGTCAGCTTCCGATACTGCTTTCACACCTGGAAATTCTTTTGTCAGGCAATGTATCTTAAGTATTGGTTCCCGTTTTTCCATATCCCTTACGCTCCTTTTGTAGTAGCCGTTCAGCGGAATGGACTTCCCACCTGGAAGCCCATCCACTTATTAAACCGCGTTTTTACGCCTGCTGTCGTGTTCGCTAAACTGCATTTCAATGCCTGCTGTTATTACTCACTAAGCTGCGTTTTTACACCCGCTGTTACTACCCGATAAACCGCGTCTCAACGCCTGCCCTTACTGTCCGCTCTCAATCTGCTCCATTGTAATCCAACCCTCCGGCGCAATCTGTGTTGCCCATTCCTCAATATTGTCTTTTGTCACACCTACGATAGGAACGTATTTTTTCGGGACCTTGTAATCGCCATTATCAATCATCTCATCGTAATCCACTTCCTCACCCTTAACCAGCGCTATGGCTGCCTTTGCAGCCTCGGATGCACATACATCGATCTGGGTCCAGATATCCACCCCGATGTAGCCCTTATTGACTGCCTGCATGGCTGCCACTTCACAGTCCATGCCGGTAAGGTATACCTGCCCGGCCAGGCCGGCTGATTCCAGTGCCGGCAGGATGCCAAGTGTCAGCACATCTGCCGTACATACAATTGCCTGAATATCGTCGTTGTTGGCGGAAAGCGCATTTTCTGCATATTTAAGGGCCTTTTCCGCACTGTATCCCTCACAGTACTGTTCCAGCACCACTTCCACGTCCGGATAGGAAGCAAGGACCTCATCATATCCCTTCTTCATGCCCAGAACCACACTGGAGGTAGGTTCGCCGTGGATGATGGCAATCTTGCCTTTTCCGCCCATGGACTCCATGGCTGCCTTCATCTGGATGCGGCCGGCTTCCACGTTATCCCTGTCCAGATATGCATCCAGGGGTGCATTCTCAACAAAATTGTCATAGCAGACAACCGGGATTCCCTCTTCCTTTACCTTCTCCACGGTCGCGGACATATTGGAGGAAACAGCAATCAGTATCAGCGCATCAATCCCCTGGGTAATCAGGTTGTCCACCTGGTTTTCCTGCTTTGTCTGGTCATAATTGGCCCACTGTACCAATGCCTTGCCTCCGGCCGCCTCAATGGTCTCCACCATGAACTTCTCATCATAGTGCCATCTGGCACCATTTTCATTGGCAAAGGCAATTCCTATGGTAAACCCTTCATCCTTGCCGCTGGCCTCCTTGGCCGCCTCTGTGGCCTGGGCGGCTGCTTCTGTGGCCTGGGTATCACCAGCCGGTGAGGCGGCGGTTGTACCGGACGTTCCCCCCGTGGAACAGGCGGTAAGGGATACTACCATGGACATGGTTAATAATAAAGCTGTTAATTTCTTCATACTTTTTCCTCCTGGATTTTATATTCTTTATTTTATTTATTACTCCAATGGTGTAATAAATATGTTTGATTGAAAGCATATCTGTTTCTGTCAATCCGCAGATTCAGATATGCTGTTAAACATGTCAGGTTGTAAGCAACCTGTCTATATACTGTTCCTGGGCAACAAATGCAGCGCCCATAGCCTCATTATTCTTAAACTCCCTCTTTTTAATTATAATATCCAGATTAAAATCCTCATTAATCAGATCTAAAAACTTAATCCTTGCCATCTCATACAGTTCAGGGAAATCCACTACCATGTTGCCTCCTACCAGCAGATACTGGGGATTATAGGTATAAATCATATTGCAGAAAGCCATGGCCATATCCTTTGTCAGATTATCAATGATGGATGCTGTCCACTCCTCCCCCCCATGGTAGGCGTCCATCAGCTCCTTCAGCTCACCTATGGGGTGTCCCTGATTGCTGCATTCCCTTACCACGCCCTGTTCCGATATATAGGCGGACAGACATCCATGCTTGCCGCATGCGCAGAGCCTGCCGTTGAGGGAGAACATGGTATGCCCGATTTCTCCTGCCGCATTATTGATTCCGCGGATCATCTTCCCGCCATACATGACGGCCACGCCCACGCCGGATCCGATGGACAGGTATGTAACATCCGCATGGTTCATCTCCGTGGACTGGAAGGTAGCGCCCACCAAAGCCATCTTAATGTCATTATCAACGCATACCGGCATGCCGAATATCTCCTCTGCCTTCTGCCTGATGTCCAGGTTCTTCCATCCCAGCTGGGGCGAGAAACATGACACCCCATTTTTATGATCCACCAGTCCGCAGCAGGAAATCCCCATACATTTAACCAGCGACGGATTAATCCCTTCTCTTTTACAAAGCTGCCAGAACATGTGCTTTCCCTGGCTCATCAGCTTATCAATATCATAGTCCTCTGTCTCCAGACGTAATATATCTTCCGCTGCCACACAGCGTTCGCAGTCAATGAGACTGATTTTAAGATAATCACAGTCAATGGCAAATCCCAGGCTCAAAAATGCGTCCTTATTGATACAGATATTAATTCCATTTCTTCCAACACCTTTTGAGAAGGCTTCCTCCTGTTTAATCAGGTTAAGCTCCATCAGCGAGGTGATGATCCTTGTGATGGAAGTCGGACTCATCTGGAGCACCTTGGCAATGTCCGCCCTTGATATAGGATTGAACTTATTCGTTTGTATCACCCTGATAACAGCCTTACTATTATTGTACCTGAGTACATTTTGGTGTTGTGCTGCTAAATCCTTCATTTAATTTCTCCTGTGGTGTTATTAATAGTAGTATAATTAGTTGCGTTTTATTTGTCAACTACTTTTTGTGCTATTTGTATATTTTTTTAATTTTCTTTCTTTGTCATCATAAATAATGCACAGTTCAATCCCCCCTCTCTTAATATGATACAACTATTTCCAAATTTAGTCATTACATAATTCATTTTTATACAATGCTGCACTACTCCATCTGTCCGGCAATCATGCATCAGGGAGTCACACGCATCATATAACACAAAGAGGACGGCCAAAGCCGTCCTCCTTGAATCTAAACACTTACATCATCCCAATTACTTCATCAGTTTCTTAAACTCATCTGCAACAAACTGTACCTGCGTGCCCACAATGACCTGCACACTGGTCTTGCTGGGACGGATGACACCGGCGATACCGGCAGATTTAATCTTCTTCTCATCCACCTGGGTGTAATCCTTGATTTCCAGTCTCAGTCTGGTAATACAGTTATCAACACTCGTTACATTCTCTTTGCCGCCAAGACCTTCCATGATGATTTTTGCTGCCTGTGTATAGTCATTATTGGCAAGTTTTACAACTGTCTCATCAAGTTCATCATCATCCTCACGTCCCGGGGTCTTTAAGTTAAACTTCGTAATCATGACGCGGAATACCACATAGAATACGATGAACGCCGCGATTCCCAGCGGGATGATCATCCAGGTTTTCGCAGCAGCCGGAAGGGATGCTGAGAACAGGAGATCCGTTGCGCCTGCCGAGAAGGAGAAACCGGCGCGGAAACCAACCAGCACGGTGATGTAGGTGAAGATGCCGTACAGTACGGCATATACCAGATACAGTACAGGTGCAAGGAACATGAAACCGAATTCAAAAGGTTCTGTAACGCCGCAGATAAAGGCACAGAGGGCTGCGGAAGCAACAAGGCCGATAGCAACCTTCTTCTTATTATCCTTTGCACAGTGGATCATGGCTAATGCGGCGCCTGGTACACCGAACATCATACATGGGAAGAATCCTGACATATACATGCCCAGGCTCCAACTTACGTTGGCGGATGTATCTCCGGCCCAGAAGTGGGACAGGTCGCCAAGGCCAATGGTGTCAAACCAGAAAACGTTATTCAATGCATGGTGTAAGCCGAACGGAATCAGCAGACGGTTTAGGAACGCATAGATACCGGCGCCGATTGCTCCCATTTTGGCAATTGACTCACCTAAAGCAGTCAGACCGCCAAATACGATTGGCCATACAAACAACAGGATTGCAGCCGCAACAACGGAAAACAGGGCCGTGACAATTGCAACGCACCGCTTGCCTGAAAAGAATGCCAGCCAGTCAGGAAGCCTTGTGTTCTTGAACTTATTATAGCAGGTTGAACCGATTACACCGGCGATGATACCAATCAGGGCGTTCTGAATCTTAGCGAAAGCCATACCCTGGATGCTGTCCGGTGCAATACCTGCCAGCGTCTGCACAACGCCTGGTGAGAGCAGATGGGTAATCATCAGCCAGGATACCAGACCGGCCAGACCGGCTGTACCATCGTGGTCATCTGACATACCAACGCCAACGCCAACTGCAAACAGGAGTGCGATAATCGTGCCGTCAATCAAGGCAAGGGCTGCCTGTGTCAGGAAATAACCAATCATCGGGATTGCACCCGTGATATCGCCGCCCTGCATGACAGCCGGGCAGAGCCAATAACCAATACCAGACAGGATACCTGCAACCGGTAAAACGGCAACTGGCAGCATTAAAGATTTACCTAGTTTCTGTAGCCACTTCATCATAACATAAATCCCCTTTCTTAATTTGAGCATTCTTATGGTATTATTCCCATAGGAAAACTCTGATTTACTTGTTCATGATTACTTTATCTAAACCTGGACCCAGGCTTAAATCATTCTTACCACTGTCCCGGCCTTTATCCGGCCAGGACAGATTCCACTGCTTTCATGGCCTCTTCTTCATCCGGTCCGTCAATGTAGAAGACAACCTCATCCCCTGCCACCGTGTTCATGGCCATGATGCTCATCACGTCTTTTGCATCCGCTGTGTTCCCATTACAGGAAATCATCACATCGGATCGGACCTTGAGCATCTTCATCATCAGTAAGGCCGCCGGCCTTGCGTGAAGTCCCATCTCATCCTTCAGGATAAAGCTGCGCTCTATCAACCCATCCCCACCTCTGATCATAATTTAATGATTGCTGTCTCCCCGGCCTTTACATCCATTCCGCTGATGCACTCAATCTTCGGGAACTGTGGTGTGTTGCACACAATGACAGGTGTAATCACATCATATCCGGCTGCTTTTATCTTATCCATGTCAAAGTCCAGAAGCAGGTCACCCTTTTTGACCTTATCCCCTGCCTGCACATGGGCTTCAAAATACTGTCCCTTTAACTGTACGGTATCCAGTCCGATATGGATTATCAGCTCCGCACCATTATCCGTCTGAATGCTGAGGGCATGCTTTGTGTCGAACACCATGGTAACCTGGCCGTCTGCCGGTGCGACAATCCTTCCCTCAGAAGGAATGATGGCCGTGCCCTTGCCAAGGATCTCCTGGCTGAATGTAGGGTCATTGACCTGGCTCATGGGAACGGCTTTGCCGCTCACCGGAGCTGCGATGACCTTCCCGTCCTTTTCTTCTCCCCCAAACAGTTTCTTTAATGAACCAAACATCCTTATTACTCCTTTCTCTGTCCCCCTGCCGGGGCCCCTTAACCATAATGCTTTTAATACTACTTTGTTCTGATACGCTTGATGTGCAGGGCCAGGTAAGCCACTTCCTCTTCCGTTACCTGATGCCCGTACTGCAGTTTAATCAGCGCCTGTACTTTCTGGCTGCAGGCATATTCTTCCGGATATAACCTGTCGATGACCTTTTGGAACTCCAGGTTATCCAGTTCCATATGCTCCCCTGTAAATACCCGCTGGGCCAGAAAACGCAGATGTGTGATGAACCGTTCGTAACTCAGGGACTGTTCATCCAGTTTTATATTAAAATACTCCTCTACCACCTCTGATACCTGCTGGATCAGGTTGGTGATTTTTATTGTATCCCCCATGGGCGCATCATATTCCGCGTTGACGATGTGGAGGGCAATGGAGGCGGCCTCATCCACAGGAAGCTTAATCCCCAGGTCCCTGTCAATCATGGCAATGGCATATTCTCCAATCAGGTATTCCGCATGGTAAAAGCTTCGTACCTCCCTGATTAACGGGTTGCTGAACATCATTCTCTGGTTAAAACGCTCCAGCGCAAAATTTATATGATCCGTAAGGGTGATATACACATTCGGGTTAATGGGACGGTTCAGCACTTCTTTTGCATAGCTGATGATCTCAGCGGATATCTGTACATGCTCCATCGGAAGGTTCACAAGCAGTTCCTTGAACTTATCCATGGTGTTCTGGCTGTCCAGGCGGAATACCTTCTCTATCTTCTCCTCATCAATGGTACTGCCTTCCCTGGCCTTGAAGCCAACGCCTCTTCCCATTACAATGACTTCCCTGCCTTCTTCATCGCAGGTGCTTACAACATTATTATTAATTATTTTCGATATTTTCATAATTGCTCCTGATAAAAACAAAAAAACCAACTTTGTTAAAGAGACATACGCCTTTTATGCGAATATCATCCAATCCCCTTAACAAACCTGGTTTTGCCTGCCGAACAGTAACAATCCTTATTAATTATTTAATTATACTTCCAAAGATTTACTTCACTAACTGAATAATAACAAATCTTAAGATAAAAGTCAATAATATTTTAGATATTTTTTATAATTATAATTTTCAGGACTTCACAAATATATAGATTATGCCTGTAACCACCAGATAAAACCAGGTTGCTGGGTTGGAAAACCAGGTTGTGAAAAAGGACAGCATCATGTACATGGCAATCTGTGCGTAAATCACATGGCCTGCCGGACATGTAAGCTTCTTCCTCCCCCGGACCAGGTAATAACAGGCAGCGCCCAGAAGCGCCCCGAAAAGCACCATCCCAATCATCCCAAAGTCATAATAGGCATCATAGAACAGGGTAACCGTGGTCAGCTCCTTCTTTGTCACAAACAAAGGGAAGTCCACCAGTGAGGGCACCAGGAATTTAAGCCCTGTAAATGCCCACAGCGGAAAGAGCATCCTAAGCCCCAATGTATGGGATGGAAGCTGCTCCACCAGACAATTGAAATTATCATAATTGTTGGCAATATACATATAAGGCTGGGTGATGAAAATAGGCATGTTGGCATTCTTCATCTCAAATATGCCGTTCAGGTATTCCACGCTGTGGCTGCGCATCACGGTAAGCAGCAGATAGGCCGGCACCATACAGGCAAACAGGATTCCCACATAAACAGGCTTAATGTTCCCTGCCATGGAAATATAGGTAAAGACCGCCATTCCCACTGCCAGTATTAACTGGAACCTGGATACGCACAGCACAGGGATGGCCAGGGCCAGCACATTAAAGCCCATTGCCAGCCAGAACCCGCCGGACCTTGTCACTCCCCTGCCCCGCCTCATGACCATAAGGCTGTAGACCACGGAAAGGCTGGGCACCAGCACACAGGCAACCGTAAAATAATGGACACCGCTCACATGGAAATAAGAATACGCATGGGGCACACCATAGGAAAAAAGCGGTATGAACCCAAGCTTCCAGGCCTCAAAGGCAAATGCCAGCCAGGAAACCGCCACCAGCCCTGCCATGGCCTGCAAAATACGCCTGACCTGGTATGGTGATTCTGCCGATGCATAGAACCGGTACACGGATTCCATATCATCCTCGCTCCAGCCGTCAAAAAGCCTTGAAAGCACCTCAAACACACCCCAGAAGGCCAATACGGCCAGTCCCAGGCACAGCCAGGTCATATTGTCCCAATCCCCCTGCAGGCGGCTCAGCTTAAAACAGGATATCCCCTGACCGCCCACGAAAAAGAGGCAGAACAGCCCCCTCAGATGGATGATGTTCCCGCTGTCCGCATAATCCCTGTAATACAGCCACAGGGCGGCTATAATTAAAACCAGCCCAGACAGCATATAAAAATGCTGCCGGGCCAATATGAAACTGATAATATAACTAACAAGATAAACTGGCATTATACTGTTCCATTCTCCACAAATTCTTTCATATACTGTTCTGTTTCCGCTGCTGTTGCAAAACCCATGGCCTTGTCAGCAACCGCCTGAAGTTCCCTGGTGCTGTAGGACATGACCATCTTCCTGGCCTTTAGCATGGCAGACGCGCTCATGCTGAATTCATTCAGGCCGAATGCAAGAAGTAACGGGATCATCATCGGGTCGCTGGCAGCTTCGCCGCACATGCCCACCATGATGCCTGCTTCCCGTGCACAGGCAATGATGTGCCTGATGCTCCTTAACACGGCAGGATTAAAGGTGGAATACAGGTAGGACACCTTCTTATTGCCCCTGTCCACCGACATGGTATACTGTGTCAGGTCATTGGTACCGATGCTGAAGAAATCAGCCTCCTTTGCAAAGATATCCGCAATCAGGGATGCGGCGGCCGTCTCCACCATGATACCCACCTGGATGTCCTTGTTATAGGCAATTCCCTTGCTGTCTAACTCCTTCTTAAGTTCCTCCACCAGTGCCTTTGCCTCACGGTATTCCTCAATACAGGTAACAAGGGGAACCATGATGCGGATGTTTCCAAAGGCGCTGGCGCGCAGCAGGGCGCGCAGCTGCGGCTTATAGACATCCTCCCTGCGGTCCAGGCAAAAACGGATTGCACGGTAGCCAAGGAACGGGTTCTCATCCTTCTCCAGGCCCATGTACGGGATTTCCTTGTCGCCGCCGATGTCCAGGGTACGGATGATGACCGGCTTGCCGTTCATGGCCGCCGCGACCTTCTTATATGCCTCAAACTGCTCTTCCTCCGTAGGCATGACAGTCCTGTCCATAAACAGGAACTCCGTGCGGAACAGGCCGATTCCCTCCCCGTCATACTCAAGCACCTTATCCACATCCTCAGGCTTGCCGATATTGGCCACAATCTCAACCCTTACCCCGTCCTTTGTGACCGAAGCCTTGCCGATAAACTGCTCCAGCTCCTTCTTCTCTTCCTGGAACCGGACCTTCTTAGCCTCATAATCAGCCTTAACAGCTGCTTCCGGGTTCACATGTACTTCGCCGGTGCTGCCGTCCAGGACAACGTCATCCCCGTCCTTAACGCCTTCAATAAAACCGTTCACAGCCACCACGGCCGGAATCTCAAGGGCCCTTGCAAGGATTGCGCTGTGGCTTGTCCTGCCGCCCAGCTCCGTCACGATACCCGTTACATTGGCAGGATTGATTCCCGCTGTCATGGACGGTGTAAGGTCCTTTGCAACAAGGATGCTTCCCGCCGGAAGGGAGGAAATATCCACGGACTGGATGCCCATCAGCACACGCTGCATCCGTGTCTTGATATCACGCATGTCCGTGGCCCTCTGCTGCATCAGTTCATCTCCCATGGAGGCGAACATATCCGCATACATATTGCATACATTCTCAATGGCAAATTCACTGTTGACCCCATCATTTTTAATGGAATTCTCAATCTCCCCTGTCAGCATGGGGTCAGACAGCAGCATCATATGCCCCTGCATGATTTCCGCTTCTTTTTCCCCTACCCTGGTAGCCAGGTCCTCTGCCAGACGCTCCGTGTCCTTGATGGTCTGCTCCAGCGCTCCCTTAAAACGCTGTACTTCCGCCTCCCCATCACCCACTGCCTGTCTGGTGATTACCAGCTCTGCTTCTTCCACAATTACTGCTTTTCCAATCCCAATCCCTGCAGAAGCGCTAGTTCCCTTGTACATACTCTTGTACCTCCTTATTGCTTTCATTTATACTCACAACCTTTGGTTGCCGTCACTCTCCAGTTAACCCGCCATCCTGGCGGCCGTTACTCCCCTAAACCATCCTCCACAATCTTTACCATGGCGGCTAATGCTGCTTCCTCATCCGGTCCCTCGCAGACAAATGTAATTTCATCCCCAGACTTCACACAGGCGCCAAGAACACTGAGGACACTTTTGGCATTGGCCGTGGTGGTCCGTATCTTGAAGGATATCTTGGATTTATAGAGCAAGGCCTCCTTGCAGAGGATTCCTGCCGGCCTCAGATGAAGGCCGGACGGGTTCTTAATAACGGTTGTTGCACTTACCATGTTACCTCTCTCCTTTGCGCTGCACCTCTTTGTACAGTGCTGCTATATTCTGATGCATCCGTGGCCAGCTGCCCGGATAAACGGCAGCCAGGACCTAGAGCGTGTTTGAAAATTGCTTTCCGTCAGCTGTGCGTCACACTTTGTGGGAGATTTGGTCCCGATGAGGGAGGCGTAGCGGGCTACGTTGACCGAATTGGGACCAAATATGCCGCGAAGTGGGGCGTGCAGATGGCGGGAATGAATTTTCAAACACGCTCTAGAGCCTGCGGATGGAGGGAATGAATTCCCGGACACTATGCCCCGGTTGTTTCCTTCACAGGATCCCCGGATTCATCGGCCACGGAATGGCTTTCGCCTTCTTCTGTTGTCTCATCTGCCGCAGACGGCCCTTTCTCAGTGACTGTTACCAGAACGCTGTTGCCGCTTACAAGCTCATAGGCATCGCCCAGCAGAAGCGTTACCGTCCCCATGTTATCCCCTGGTTCCATGCTGCTTACATCCAGCTCAGCCTGGATTGCTGCAGCTGTCAGCTGGTCCAGGTCTTCCTTCAGTCCCTTTACTACTATATTGAGTGATTTCCTGTCATATTCATAATCATACTGGCCGGATGCGCCAACCTGCTTAATCTGGCTCACAGGCATCTCATACGTCCTGCTCTCCAGGGCCTCCACCTTGATGACCACCTTAATCTCATTGGCAGCCGGGTCCGCCAGCTCAACCCCCTCCGGCAGGTACTTGTTCAGGTCAATGGTGACTTCCTTATCCCCTGTTGCACCGTCCATGTTCAGCTCAGACTTTGGGACCGTGACCGAATTCGCCCTGGCCAGGTCGGACTTGAGTCCTTTGACCTCCACGTAATTCCTGCTGCTCTCAATGCCCGTAAACCGGTAACCGTCTGCCACTGTCCCTTCTGTCTCAAAGGTCAGGTTCAGGTTCTTCTCCTTCAGTATGGGGAGGGTATAATCAATCTCAGAGCGGCTGAAGGTCACCCTGTCGCCAATCTGATCCGTAAGGTCATTGTTATTGGCGTCAAAGCACCTCACAGGCAATGTGCCTGACAGGTCGCTGTTGGCTCCCTCAACATTAATCACAATCCCCACGGAACTGATCCGTCCAACCACGGACACGGGTCCGCTTACATATATATACGTGGGTGAAACAGTGGCCACGCCGGGATTATATCCATCCTCGGGCACGCCTTCCGTCTTTGTCTCAAGATTAAAGGGCTTGCGCTGTAAATCCTCTGTCTCAATCCGGATGACGCTGGGCTTTGATACCACGGATTCCAGCTTGTTGCTGTTATTCTTCACTTCCAGTTTAACCGGCACCGCGCCTGTGGGTTCATACACATCCGCCAAATCAATATAGGCCCTGAAATCAGACGCCTTTATATTGGCGGAATCCGATGTGGTTACCTTATAGTACACGCTGACCGTGTCCCTGTCGCCTATGACTTCATATGTCTTTCCGCTGGATTCAAGGATACTCTCATTGAGTATTTCCAGGGGCACCTCCTGGCTGCGCGTAACTTTTGGATTCGCAATGTTCATCACCGCCAGCCATACAAAGAATGCCAGGAAGACGGAAAGTACTTTAAGCCCAAGGTTATTAGACAGCTTTTTTTCCATTCTTCAGCCTTCCCTTCCATATTTTAAAACGGTTTAAAGAAACAGATTCCTCCTTAACGGTGGAAAGGATCTTCTTTAAGCCTTCTGCGTCTGCAATTTTAGTCAGCATCCCTTCCTCTGCCACGGAAACCCTTCCTGTTTCCTCAGAAACCACGATTGTCACACTGTCCGTCACCTCGCTGACGCCTACTGCTGCCCTGTGGCGGGTACCCAGGTCCTTGCTGATGGTCATGTTGTCGGACAGCGGCAGATAACAGGTCGCCGCGGTAATGCGGTTTCCACGTATGACAACCGCGCCGTCATGAAGCGGGGTGTTGTGTTCGAATATGTTAATCAGCAGCTGGCTGGTCACCAGGCCGTTAATCTCTATCCCCGTCCTCTCGATTTCCTTCAGGGAGGACCCTCTCTCGATTACCATCAGGGCCCCTGTCTTTACTTTGGCCATCTCAAAGGTGGCCCTGACAAGCTCGTTGATGGTCCTGTCACTGAACGCCTGGCTGTCCTTTCCGTCATCAAAGGAAAGGATGTTGGATATTATGTTGCGGCTTCCCAGCTGTTCCAGGGCTTTGCGCAGTTCAGGCTGGAATATTACCAGCAGGGCTGTCACTGCAATGGTCGTGGTATTTTCCAATATCCATAATATAACGGTCAGGTGGAACACGGCAGCAAATACCACAAACAGCAGGATGACCAGCAGGCCCTTTAACAGGTTCCATGCCCTGGTGTTCTTAATCCATACAAGGATTTCATACACCAGGAAGGAGATGATAACCATCTCCAGAATATTCCCAAGTGATATCCTTGGCAGCAGAGTCAGCCATGATGACATCTGTCCTAACATTTCTGCCATGTCGTCACCTCCTTGCATTTAATCTTTTTCATTAATACACGTTTCTCTCCCTTGTGCTGCGTTTTCTGGAACTTATTTTCTGTACTTTTACATCCGGGGTGCTCACGTTCATCTTGGGCACTGCCTTGACGTAATAATAATAATCGTCATCTTCAAACTGGACATATTCCGTCCTGGTATAATCCACTGTGATGATAAAGAAATTATATACCACCGCAATGAGGGTTGACAATAGTATGCCCAGAATCAGCTGGCCCACTGCCACGGATACGCCAAAAACAAAATCCCCCACAAAGATAACCAGCAGTTCTGCCACGGAACCGGCTACGATGGCAATGATCCATGAATAATCCATGGACAGCCTGCGTATCAGATACACGATGATGATGCCCACAGCACAGGTTGCAATCATGACCATCATGGTCTGGTTGAATATGACGGACTTAAGGATCTGGCTGTACTTCTGCACAATGTCAACAGAGCCTTCATTGGTGAGGACACCTGCATTCTGCTTTACATACATCACAAGATAATACAGGAAAACCCCGCAACCCACCGGAATCACGGATGCAAGGCTGCCTCCCAGTCCCACCAAAAGAGGGATTGCGTAGGGAATCTTAAATAGGAATGCCAGGGGTGTAAGTACAATCAGGTAGCTGTCCCCGGGCTTGAAACCATAGTAAAGGATTGCAACGGTCAATATAAGCACCAGCGTAATCAGAGCCATCTCCAGCGACACCGCATAAACATGGGCCACAAGAAGGCAGGCTGCCAGGAATACGATGGCGCCGTAGGGTAAAAGGGAACTTACCAGGCATACCAGGATGATTACCAGCGGGTTCTTAAGCTTGTTCATATAGCCGATATTGGCGTTCAGGCTCAGGAACGTACACAGTGCAAACAGGAAACGGATGACCGGCTGTACGCCATAACTGTACTTATTATAAAATTGCTTTAATTGCTCTTTCCATAGCAGAAGACTTGTCATCTGGCCCTTCCTCCTCTGTTATCCCTCATTCTGTCAGTCCTGTCCTTATCGTAGCGCTTCAGCAGATGCTTAAGCTTGGAAGCGTACATGGTCTGGGAGCGGGACGCGTAATCATAGCGCTTGGCATACACAATCCAGGTAATGAACAGGTAAACCACCAGGCCTGCCACATAGATGATCCCCCACTGCTTTGCAGAGTGAAGGATTTCGTCAATACTCATATCATTCAGCAGCTCGTCCAGTTTATAGAGAACCCACATCAGAAGCAGCAGACAATAACAGAAGGTATACCCAAAAAATGAGCGGAACATCTGTCCGCCTACATAATCCTTTTTAAAATAGCGGTTGATAGGGAATATCTTCTTGCCTTCATTCTTTTCAAATATGGCCAATTCCGTCATATATTTGACCTTTTCCTCGTTCAGCATAGGCACTCCTTAGGAATCTCATAACATATCAATTTAGTATACCACAAGTTTTTATGTTTTGCGACACCTTAAATTAATTTTTATGTTTTTGTAAGGAACTGGAAGAATTGTTTCCCCAAAAAGAACAGGTGCCGGGAATTCATTCCGGCGCCCGTCCTATTTTCCGCTTTCACCATTCAGGTATCTGGAAAGCAGCGATTCCAATGCATCCAGGTCAATGGGTTTTGAAAAATGTGCATTCATGCCGGCCCTTATGGCCGCCCTCACATCCTCCTCAAAGGCATTGGCAGTCATTGCAATGATCGGCATACAGCTTACATCCCTCCGTTCCAGGCCCCGGATTGCCCTGGCAGCCTGATATCCATCCATGACCGGCATCTGGATATCCATGAATATCAAATCATAATATCCTTCCTCCGACCTCATCACCTTATCCACGGCCTCTCCGCCATCCACGGCCTCCTCAACCATGATTCCCATCTCCCGGATCAGGGTCCCGGCAATCTCCCGGTTGATTTCATTGTCTTCTACCAGCAGGATCCGTTTCCCTTTATAATCCAGCCTCTTTTCCGTCCTTTTATCCTCTCCCGCGCTTCCGTCCAATCCCCTGAGCAGGTAACACATTTTAGAGCGGTAGAAAGGTTTGGAGATAAAGGCAGTAACCCCTGCCTCCCTGGCCTCACACTCTATCTCCGACCAGTCATAAGCGGTCAGGATGATGACCGGCACCGCCTCCCCCACATTTTCCCTGATACGGCGCGCTGTTTCAACCCCGTCCATGCCAGGCATCTTCCAATCAATGATTATGAGTTCATATGGGTCTTTTGTGTCCTTTGCATCCGCCACATATCTTACACCTGTTTCTCCGTCCGTGACAAAGCGGGCCCTGAGTCCCATATCCCGAAGCAGTTCCACTGCATTGAGGCATGTCTGCCTGTCGTCATCCACAATCAGGCTGTTTATCCCAAGCCAGGCCTCCGGCACCTGCTCCTTAGGCGCATCCTGCAGCTTAAGCGGAATGGATATGGTGAAGACGGAACCCTTGCCGGGACTGCTTTCCACATGTATATCCCCATTCATCAGGTCTATGATGTTTTTTGTTATGGCCATTCCAAGACCGGTACCGGCAACCCTCATGCCGGCATGGTCCCGGGCGCGCTCAAAGGGCTGGAAGATATGTTCCAGGAATGACGGTTCCATTCCCACCCCTGTGTCCGTGCAGCGGAACACATAGTTTGCATAACCCAGGACCGGGCTTTCCTCCTGCCATGCCTCAATCCTGACAAATCCTCCTGGCGGGGTATATTTTACCGCATTGCTCAGGATATTGATACATACCTGGCGCATCCGGAGGGGGTCCCCAACAACATTTTCATGCTTCATGGGTGAAAGACAGACATCCATGGCAAGCCGGCCTGCGTTTGCCTGCGAACGTATAAGCTCGGCCGCATCAGCAACCAGTTCAGGGAAATTAAAAGGTTCGTCCCTCATTGAGAGTTTTCCGTTCTCTATCTTTGACATATCCAGGACATCGTTAATCAGGCTTAAGAGATGTTTTCCTGAAAGATTAATCTTTTTCAGGCATTCCAGAACCCTGTCCCGGTCGTCAATGTGTGCGGCTGCTATTGCCGTCATCCCTATGATGGCATTCATAGGGGTACGTATATCATGGCTCATGTTGGAAAGGAAGCGGCTCTTTGCATTGCTTGCCGCCTTGGCGCTGTCCAGGGCGCTCTCAAGAGCCAGGCGCTGCTGTTCCTCTTCATGGCGCTGTTCGTCAATACGGCGTGAAATAAGGATGGCCAGCATATCATCTGAATAAGGATTATCCACATAGATGATCTGGGTGGATATCCAGTGATACTCCCCGTCCGCCAGCAGATGCTTTGATTCCAGGAATACCTCATTCTTATTATGTACCAGGCTTTCACGCAGGGATTCCAGTGAAAAACGGCTTGCGTATTCCTTCCGGTTATCCGGGTGCACGCCGGATGAAAAATCCTCATAAAGCCGGCTGTATGTTTCCTGGCTTCCCAGGTCCGTCATGAGACCCTGTCTGACATAGATGAAATTCAGGGTATCCCTGGTCAGGTTCAGGCGTATGATTACCGGATAGGCATTGGAGATGGCCCCTACCAATGTGATGCGTTCCTGGAGCTTGTCGCGTTCCGCTGCTTCCTCTTCCAGTTTCTCGGCTGTTATGTCATGAAAGGTTGCAATCAGCACAGGGGTTCCATTTTCATCCATCGTCTTCTCCAGAATACCTGCTCCCCAGAAAACTTCCCCGCTGTTTTTCAGCATGCGCTTTTCAAATCCGGCCTTGCCTCCTTCCCTTGATGCATGGTCAAGGAGCCGGTCCATATCCTCATGGTCATCCGGGAGTATGACTTCCCTGATGCTCCTTCCGGATATGGCCTCATTGGAGGTGCCTTCCGGATATCCAAGCAGTTCCATCCCTTCCCTGTTAAGCTGGATGAACCGGTTGGGTTCTTCCACAGTTATCAGGGCAATGCCTTCCGGCACAGCGTTATACAGATGTCCGATGTAGGCGGCCTGGTCCATGAGCCGCTTATTGGTCCTTCTCACATAGCGGATATAAAAGGCGGCCAGGACAGATATCCCCAATATGATGCTGGCCATCAGGGACAGGGCCCGCATGAGGATTTCATTGGTCTGCTCATTCACGGTATGCTGCGGGATGATTGATACCAGATACCAGTCAGACTGCAGCTTTAGCGGTATGAAGCAGAATACGGTCTTTTCCCCCTGGTATGTGAACACAGCCCAGCCATTTCCCGCGTTTTCCAGGGCCTGGCTGAACTCTTCCAGCTGTTCTGGCGCATTCTGCGGCACATCCAGCATATCAAAAAGGTTCCTCACGGTTTTATTGCTGCCCGGATGGGGGGAACGGATCAGTATATCCCCCTTTGTGTTCACAACATAAGAAAAGCCTGCATTATCATAAAAGGAAAGACTGAAGCTGTCCACAATGGTGTCCACTTCATACTCCTTAACCAGATAAGCCTTTGTACCGTCAGCCAGGACAACCTGATTGTAGAGGTTGAACACATTCACCCCTGTCACGCTGCTTATATGCGGGTTGATGATGCCGCTTTCCCCCTGCTGTCCGAATATCTGTTTCCCGGCCTCTTCATCCCATCCCCCATGTCCGGGCAGGCAGGTGCCGTCGGGAAGGTAAAGGCTTACCCCATGGCGTGAGCGGGCGGAGTGCTCCAGTATTTCCCCAATCTCCTGCTTCTGCAGCAAAGAATATCCGCCCAGCTCCACTGCCGCGTCCTCCATATCCTCATACGCTTCCTGAAGCTGTATGCGCAGTGTGGTACAGCCCTGCTTCGTGCTTTCCATGATTGTATGGATGGACTGTTCCCAAAGCTGCGTGCTCACATCCTGCACGAAAAGGAAGGTAAGGAAACTAAGGGCCGCGCCAATCAGGACCGCTGCCAGGATGATTTTTGATTTAATGTTTACACCATTGTGGTCCGTCATGGTGTCCCTCCTTCTGTAATGCCCTGTTTATCCATCCAGTCCATGACAGCTTCAAGCGGCTCCCCTGAAAGAAGCTTCCGGGAAACCTCCGCCGTCAGGTTCCATATTGGAAGTTCGAGAAATCCGTCCGTACCGATCACGGTCCTGCCTTCCTGGTAGCAGGATATCAAAGGTTCAATTTCCTTGACAGATGAAGGCGCCCCGTTTTTCAGCGGGCTTAAGGAAGACTGCTGGTCCGCGAATTTCTGAATATTCTCCGGCCTGGTAAAGTATTCCACAAACCGCGCCGCCGCCTCGGGATATTCACTGTCAGCATTGATGCTCAGACGCGTATCCGCATTAATGACCACAAGATTCCCCTCATCCAGGACCGGGTAAGGGACCACCTGGAACTTAAAATCCGGTTCCATGCCTTTTACCCGACCGGCCGCCCATGCGCCGGTCAGCATGAAGGGGGACTCACCCCTGACAAATTCCTCCAGGTCATCTGAGGTTTTCATTGTTGTAAGGGATTTCCCTGCATCCACATAACCTCTGGTTATCAGTTCCTCTGCCAGGGAAAAGCCAGGCCCCAGATACCTGCTGATGGGTTCCTGTCCTCTGTTCAGGCGTTCAAACACCTCCATCTGACGTTTTTCCTGGTATACGTCATAAAATCCCCTGCCGATTGCCAGTGTTTTTAAGGAAATGTCATTATTGGCAATGACCGGCGTCATGCCCTGTGAAAGAAAATATCCACATGTATCCTCCCACTCCCCAAGGTTTTCCGGTATCTTCTGCTTATGTTCCTTTAACAGGTCCATATTGCAGTAAAGGCCAAACACGGACACGGTTGTAGGCAGCCAGTATATCTTCCCGTCATCCCCCATCTGGCTGAGCATGATATCCGTATAATTAGAAAGCGTACTGACACCGGAAAGGTCCGCCAGCTGTCCCTTATCCCGCAGCTCCAGCACCGTGTCATGGTTCACCATGAAGATATCATCCCCTTTACCAGCCGCCATGCGCCTGCAGAGGGCGTCATAATATTCCGTTCCCTTCAGGCTCTCATAGGATACCCGTACGTCCGGGTTTTCCTTCATGAAACCAGTAATGATTTCCTCAATCACGATCACGTTTTCCGTCTCATATTTATTTCCAAAAAAAGTAATCATCACAGGCTCTTCCTGGGCCTTGCCGTAATTCACCACCCGGTTTCCGGCGCCGCAGCCCGATATCAGGGCCGCAGATAAGGCTACCGTTATGAAAAGTCCTGATTTTATTCCCTTTTTCATTGATATTCCCCTTTAATCTACTTCTCTTAAGACAAACATATATATTATACCACGTTACGGTCAAAGCAAAAAGGACATTTCTAAAATCCCTCTTAGAAATGTCCTCTTACTGCTAATCAGAAATAAATTCCCTGTTCAGGAATGAATCATCAAACAACCTCTTAGTACAGCTTTGCACCAGCCGGGATATGGTCGTCCACCACCAGAAGATGGAGCCCTTCTGCCCCGTCCTCCTCATGTACCGCAGATATCAGCATACCGCAGGAATCAATGCCCATCATCTTGCGCGGAGGCAGGTTTACAATGGCAATGGCCGTCTTCCCAATCAGCTCTTCCGGCTCATAATACTCATGGATCCCGCTTAAGATCGTGCGGTCCGTGCCTGAACCGTCATCTAAGGTAAACTGTAGAAGTTTCTTACTTTTCGGTACTGCGGCACAGTCTTTGATCTTCACAGCACGGTAATCAGATTTTGCAAATGTTTCAAAATCAACCATTTCTTCAAACAATGGCTCAATCTTCACGTTAGAAAAATCAATTTCCACTTCTGCTTTTTCTTCAGCATCCACGGATTTCCCTACTGGCTTTTCAGCCTTCTTAGGCGCGTCAGAACCGCCCAGTGTCTTCATGGTCGGGAACAGCAGCACATCCCTGATTGCCGCTGAATCCGTCAGCAGCATGCACATACGGTCGATTCCAAACCCAATGCCGCCTGTGGGAGGCATACCCACTTCCAGGGCATTGATGAAGTCCTCATCCGTGTGGTTTGCTTCCTCATCCCCCTGGGCCAGCAGTTCCTCCTGGGCCTTGAAACGCTCCCTCTGGTCAATGGGGTCATTGAGTTCAGAATAGGCATTGGCCATCTCCCAGCCGTTCATGAAGAACTCGAAACGTTCCACATACTCCGGATCCTCCGGTTTCTTCTTGGTCAGCGGTGAGATTTCAATGGGATGGTCCATGACAAAGGTCGGCTGGACCAGATGCTCTTCCACAAACTCCTCAAAGAAAAGGTTCAGGATATCGCCCTTCTTATGGCGCTCCTCAAACTCCACATGCTTTTCCCTGGCAGCTGCCCTGGCTTCTTCCAGGGTGTGGATCTGTGAGAAGTCCACGCCGGAATACTTCTTCACCGCATCCACCATGGTAATACGTTCAAATGGCCTGCCTAAATCCATCTGGATCCCGTTATAGGTAATGGTGGTGGTCCCCAGCACCTCCTGTGCCACAAAACGGTACAGGTTCTCTGTCAGGTCCATCATGCCATGGTAATCCGTATATGCCTGGTACAGTTCCATCAGGGTGAACTCCGGGTTATGCCTGGTGTCCAGTCCCTCGTTGCGGAATACGCGTCCAATCTCATAAACCCTTTCAAGGCCGCCTACAATCAGCCTCTTTAAGTAAAGCTCCAGTGAAATACGAAGTTTTAAATCCTCATCCAGTGCATTGAAGTGGGTTTCAAAAGGTCTTGCTGCAGCTCCGCCCGCATTGGCAACCAGCATGGGGGTCTCCACCTCCATGAAGCCTTCCCCGCCCAGATACTTACGGATGGCGGCAAGAATCCTGGAACGCTTGATGAAGGTATCCTTCACCTCCGCGTTCATGATCAAATCCACGTAACGCTGGCGGTAACGCATATCCGTGTCTGTCAGTCCATGGAACTTCTCAGGAAGCACCTGAAGGCTCTTGGAGAGAAGGGTCACCTCTGTGGCATGGATGGAAATCTCGCCTGTCTTGGTGGTGAACACAGTTCCCCTGATGCCAACCACATCGCCGATGTCCATTTTCTTAAAATCCTTATACGGCTCTTCCCCTACGCTGTCGCGGGCAACATAGACCTGGATATTGCCTTTTAAATCCTGGATATTGCAGAAAGAAGCCTTACCCATGACGCGCTTGAACATCATACGGCCTGCTATGGCTGCTTCCTTCCCTTCCCACTGCCCGTAATTGTCTTTCACATCCATGCTGTGGGCAGTCACATCATATTTTGTAATCTGGAAAGGGTCCTTTCCAGCTGCCTGAAGTTCTGCCAGCTTATCCCGCCTGGCCTTCAGCACATGATTCAAATCCTGTTCTGCCTGGTTAACCTTCTGCTGATCTCCCACGTTTCGCACTCCTCCTGCGTTCATCTATTCTATCAATCGGTTTCCTTATGAAACCCTCTGGATTTCCAGCACCTTGTACTGGATATCCCCGGCCTGTGTCTCCACTTCAACACAGTCACCCACAACCTTGCCGATCAGGGCGCGGCCTACCGGCGACTCATTGCTTATCTTATTCTGCAGGCTGTTGGCCTCGGTGGAACCTACGATATAGAATTCCATCTCTTCATCATATTCAACATCCAGAAGCTTAACCTTACATCCAATGTTAATCTTGTCAAGGTCAATCTCATCCTCCACAACAACCTCTGCGTTCTTAAGCAGCTTCTCCAGCTCCTCGATACGCAGCTCGATGTCCCTCTGCTCATCCTTGGCAGCGTCATACTCCGCGTTCTCGGACAGGTCCCCCTGCTCCCTGGCTTCCTTGATTTTCTGTGCTACTTCTTTTCTTTTGACAACCTTCAGATTCTGCAGTTCATCCTCATACTGTTTGAGTCCGGCATATGTCAATATGTGTTTCTTATCCGCCATTTTACCTGCTTCCTTCCTTTTGATTCTTTGATTTATGTTTGTTTTCACTTAAGTATCTGTCTTACTACCTACACATTCAGTGTATTATATAAGAAAATATGGCTATTGTCAAGAATGGTTTCCATCTTTTCACCGTGGATCTGACGGCGGGATTGACGGTGCGGTCCGATTCAGAAGTCCTGCCAGTCCTTTCAGGGTTTCCACCTGGTTGATTTCGTTTCTGAGGGCAGCTGAATGGGGCATCCCCTTGGTGTACCAGGCCACATGCCCCCGCATCTCACGCATGGCGGTCTGTTCGCCCTTGTACTCCGCCAGCATATGCCCATGGCGGAGGATCATTGCCTGTATCTCTTCTATAGAAGGTCCTGGAAGGATTTCCCCTGTGTCCAGGTAATGGCTGATCCGCCTGAAGATCCACGGATTTCCCTTGGCGCCCCTGGCCACCATGATTCCATCGCAGCCGGTCTCCTCCATCATACGCCCGGCATCCTGGGGCGTGAAAATGTCCCCGTTCCCAATCACAGGAATCTTCACTGCCTCCTTCACCTGCCGGATGATATCCCAGTCAGCCTTTCCTGAATAGTACTGTTCCCTTGTCCTGCCATGGACAGCCACTGCCGCCACGCCGCTGGCCTCAGCCATTTTTGCAAACTCCACCGCATTGACGCAGGTGTCATTGAATCCCTTGCGGAACTTGACCGTAACCGGCTTCTTCACCGCCTTCACCATGGCTGAAAGGATTTTTTCAGCCAGTTCAGGATTTTTCATAAGGGCGGAGCCTTCTCCGTTATTCACGATCTTAGGCACTGGACACCCCATGTTCACATCAATGAAATCATATGGACCGTCCTCAATCCTGGCAGCAATCTGAGCCATGATATCCGGGTCCGAGCCAAAGAGCTGGATGGCTGCCGGGCGCTCCTGCGGGTGTATCTGCATCAGCTCCTTTGTGTTCCTGTTATTGTACAGGATGGCCTTTGCACTGACCATCTCCGTCACCACACATCCGGCCCCCTGTTCGCGGCAGAGCAGACGAAATGGCAGGTCCGTCACTCCTGCCATGGGTGCCAGTATCACATTATTGTCAAGAATGGTGTTTCCTATCCGCAGTTCCATCTATTCTTCACCGTCCAGGTCCAGGTCTTCCCCCAGGAAAAATGTCCTATAGTACAGTTCCAGGGATTCAAGCATCTCCCTCTTTTCTTCCTGGTACTGCTTAATCTTAAGGACACTGCCAATCTCATCAAACAGGTAATCCTCCTCAGGAGCCGTGACCTTGAATTCCAGGGCTCCGCTGTCATCAAACTCCAGGGTCAGGATTCCCCCCACATCCTCAGTATAAAGAACGCACATGATGTGCAGCTCATCCTTAATGGACTGGGGCAGTGAACTGAACTCCTGGTTAAAATAATACTTCTGTTCATAGGAATTGGCTCCGCAGAGCACCTTTGTATCCATCATCTCATCTCTCCACAAAAGTCCGCTGCCCCGGAGGAGATAACCTACCGCAGGCGCGGACTTTCCATTCATTCTATATTCGGATGCGGCCAGGGCCTTACATTATTGATACACTGCCGCAGCGCCCCTTACCTTATGAGCAGCTTTGCAACCTCATACTGCTCTTCCGGAATATCCTTTTTCATGTTCAGGGCTTCCTGGATATCATAATCCACGAATTCGCCGTGCTTATAGGCCACCAGACGGTTGCTCTTGCCTTCAGCCAGAAGTTCTGCCGCCTTGGCGCCCATGATGGAAGCGTAAACCCTGTCCTTACAGGTCGGCGTGCCGCCTCTCTGCATGTGTCCCAGGATGGTTGCCCTTGTCTCGATTCCGGTGGCTGCCTCAATACGCTTTGCCATGGAGCCGGAATGTCCGATTCCCTCGGCGTTAATGATGATATTGTGCTTCTTGCCCCGTCTGCGGTTATCGATGATCCGGTTGATCAGCGCCTGCTCATCCCCGTCATACCGCTCCGGGAGAAGGATATCCTCTGCCCCGTTGGCAATGCCGCACCACAGCGCAAGATAGCCCGCGTTCCTTCCCATTACCTCCACGATGCTGCAGCGCTCATGGGAGGTGGAGGTGTCACGGATTTTGTCAATGGCTTCCATGGCGGTGTTGACAGCTGTGTCAAAACCAATGGTATAATCCGTACATGCAATATCCAGGTCAATGGTTCCCGGAAGTCCGATTGTATTGATTCCAAGGGCGGAAAGCTTTCCCGCGCCCCGGAAGGAACCGTCGCCGCCAATGACCACCATTCCGTCGATTCCATGCTTGCGGCAGATTTCAGCGCCCTGCTGCTGGCCTTCCGGTGTGGTAAACTCCTTGCATCTGGCTGTGTAAAGTATGGTACCGCCCTTGTTGATGGTGTCCGATACGCTGGTGGACTCCATATCCACAATCTCTTCTTCCAGAAGTCCTGCGTAGCCACGCATGATTCCCTTCACCTTAAGTCCCTTGTTAATTGCTGCACGAACCACTGCGCGGATTGCCGCGTTCATTCCCGGCGCATCGCCGCC
This sequence comes from Enterocloster sp. OA13, assembly GCF_022440595.1. Lineage (NCBI taxonomy): Bacteria > Bacillati > Bacillota > Clostridia > Lachnospirales > Lachnospiraceae > Enterocloster > Enterocloster sp. OA13. The sequence goes on from NZ_JAKNTF010000001.1 coordinate 2,573,352, forward strand.
GCTTGTAAGTACTCCAATGGTCTTCACTGCCTTTGCCATAGCAATTTACCTCCTTGTATTAAGCGCCTGCGTCCGCCGCCTGCGCAATGTCACTCTTATTCATTCTCTCATTTTATGCCCAACGCTATTCTAATGCATTTTTCCCAGCTTTTCAAGACCTTTTTCTACCACTTTGACATTTTTTTCACCAAGTTCATGCTGCAGCCCTTGTAAAAGCTGGTCCGTGACATGTACATTCCAGGAGGGGGGGAGCATCTTTTTGGCCCGCTCCTTCTGGAGATAGATGACCACCCGGTCCTTCCCTTCGCTGGACTTCAGCAGGGAAAGCAGCTTCTGTTCCCTTTCCTGGTAGGCCTCCTTATCCGCAAACTGGACCCACAGCTCCTTGGGTGTGTCCTCAAAAGGCACCACCTGTTCACATACCAGCTTCCCCACTGGGTCATCACCTATGGAAACCCTGCCGCGGATAAAGAGCTTGGCGTCCTCGGTAAACAGTTCACGGTTGCCTTCATAGTCCTTGGGGAACACAATCACTTCAACCGAACCCATCAGGTCTTCCAGGGTAATGAACGCCATCAGCTGGTTGGTCCTGGTGGTCTTCACCGTCTTTCCGGCAACCATGCCCCCGATGACGACCCTGCTCCCGTCCTGGACACCTGCTTTTTCCGTTTCCTCATCTACCATGAAATCAGCAGATGTTGCGGTTATGTTCCTGCGCCAGGCCTCCTCATAGTCATCCAGGGGATGGCCGCTGATGTATACGCCCAGGATTTCTTTTTCAAAAGCAAGCAGTTCTTCTTTGGAGTATTCCCCCACATCTGGAAACGTAATCTGAAACTCGTTCCTGGCCTCCTCGCCGGCAATGTCAAACAGGCTCAGCTGGCCTTCAAACATGGATTTGCGTTCCCTGGCCTTCTCCTCCAGCATGGTGGGCGCCACCGCCATCTTCTGCCGCCTGGTTCCGGGCAGCGTGTCCAGGGCGCCGGATTTGATAAAGTTTTCCAGCGTCCTCTTGTTGACCTCCTTCATGGACATGCGGCCCACAAAGTCCTCCATGGAACGGAACGGCCCGCCCTTCCCGCGCTCTGCCAGTATCACATCCACAACCGGCTTGCCCACGCTCTTGATGGCGGAAAGCCCGTAGCGGATGGCCTCCCCTGACACGGAAAAACCGCTCTCCCCCTCATTGATATCCGGGGGCAGCACAGGAATCCCCATCATCCGGCGGCAGGTAAGGATATATTCAGAAAACTTGCCCACATTATCCATGACCGACGTCATAAGGGCAGCCATGAACTCGCGGGGATAGTAATATTTAAGGTAGGCGGTCTGATAGGATACCACGGCGTACGCAGCTGCATGGGACTTGTTGAACGCATACTTTGCAAAGTCAATCATCTCATCGTAGATGTGGTTGGCCGTCTTCTCATCAATCCCGTTCTTCACGCAGCCCTTAACGCCCTCTTCCTCATTGCCGTACACGAAATTATGGCGTTCCTTTTCCATGACAGAGGTCTTCTTCTTACTCATGGCCCTGCGCACCAGGTCGCTGCGGCCCATGGTGTATCCGGCCAGGTCCCGCACGATCTGCATGACCTGCTCCTGGTATACGATACAGCCATAGGTGGGGCTCAGTATGTGTTCCAGCTGGGGGCACTCGTAGGTAATGGATTCCTTGTCATTCTTGCCTTTCAGGTACCTTGGTATGAAATCCATGGGACCCGGGCGGTACAGGGAGATACCTGCGATGATATCCTCCAGGTTCTCTGCCTTCAGCTCCTTCATGAAGCTTTTCATCCCCGCGCTTTCCAGCTGGAACACGCCTTCCGTCCTTCCGGTCCCAATGGACTCCAGCACCTGCTTATCGTCAAAATCAATATGGTCTATGTCAATGCTTATCCCATAATCCTTCTCAGCAAGCCGCACCGCGTTCTGGATGACGGTAAGGGTACGAAGGCCCAGGAAATCCATTTTCAGGAGTCCCAGCTCCTCTATGGTGGTCATGGTGAACTGGGTGGTGATGGTACCGTCGCTTGCCCTGGAAAGTGGTACGAATTCATCAATGGACCGGCTGCCGATCACCACGCCCGCGGCATGCATGGACGTATGCCTTGGCAGGCCTTCCAGACGCTTCGACATGTCAATCAGGTTACGCACCTGCTGGTCTTCATTATACGCCTTTTTTAAATCCGGATTCATCACCAATGCCTTATCAAGGGTCATTCCCAGGTCATTGGGTATCATCTTGGCAATGGTGTCGCACATGGAATAGGGCAGGCCCAGCACCCTTCCCACATCCCTGACCACGCCCTTAGCTGCCAGGGTACCGAAGGTTACGATCTGGACCACCTGGTCCTTGCCGTACTTGCGTACCACATAGTCTATGACCTCCTGGCGCCGTTCATAACAGAAATCAATATCAATATCAGGCATGGACACCCGCTCCGGGTTTAAGAAACGCTCAAACAGGAGGTTATAGCGGACCGGGTCAATATTGGTGATTCCCAGGGTATAGGACACCACGCTTCCGGCCGCGGAGCCGCGCCCCGGTCCCACCATGATGCCCTGGGAACGGGCATAATTGATGAAGTCCCAGACAATCAGGAAATAGTCCACATATCCCATGGTACGGATGGTATCCAGTTCATAATCCAGGCGGCTGCTTAAGGTGCCGTCATCCTCCGGGTATCTTGTCTTAAACCCCTCCCGGCAGAGATGGTTCAGATAGCTCCAGGAATCAAAGCCTTCCGGCACTTCGTATCTGGGAAGCTTGGTAACGCCGAATTCAATCTCCACATTGCAGCGTCCGGCTATCTTGTGGGTGTTCTCCAGGGCCTGGGGCGCATAGGGGAACAGGGCCTTCATCTCCTCCTCGGACTTGCAGTAATACTGCCCGCCCTCATAGCGCATGCGGTCCTCATCCTCCACCTTCTTGCCGGTCTGGATGCACAGCAGGATATCATGGGCCTTCTCATCCTCCGCGAATGTATAGTGGATATCATTGGTTGCCACCAGTTCAAGCCCGGTCTCCCTGCTCATGCGCATCAGGCCCTGGTTGACCAGCTTCTGGTCAGGCAGCCCGTGGTCCTGCAGCTCCAGGAAAAAGTTGTCCTTTCCAAATATGTCCACATAACGTCCGGCTGCCCGCACAGCCTCCTCGTACATGCCCCTGGTAAGATACCTCTGTACCTCGCCGGCCAGGCAGGCGCTCAGGGCAATCACCCCCTGGTGGTACTTTGCAAGCACCTCATAATCCACCCTGGGTTTATAATAAAAGCCGTCCACAAATCCCTTGGACACAATCTTCATCAGATTCTCATACCCCTGGTTGTTCTCTGCCAGAAGCACCAGATGGTAGTACCTGTCCTCGCCGCTGACAGTCTCCCTGTCAAACCGGGAGTTGGGCGCCACATAGACCTCGCAGCCAAGGATGGGCTTAATGCCTGCTTCCTTTGCAGCTTTATAAAAATCAATCACACCATACATCACACCGTGGTCCGTAACAGCCATGCTGTCCATCCCAAGCTCTTTGGCCCTGGCTGTCAGCTCTTTAATCTTGCAGGAGCCGTCTAACAGACTGTATTCTGTATGGACATGTAAGTGGGTAAATGCCATTGGTTCTCTTCTCCTTCCATATGAGTTATAGTTTAGCATAGATCCGGTCAAAAGAAAAGAACCAGGTTAAAGAGCTCCCGGTTCTTAAATCTATGATCATACTCTGTATAAGGCGGTTGTTATTCCTGGTTCTTCAGATACTTCTCAATCTCAGAAACTGCCTGTTCCTCATCATCACCTTCAGCCACCACTGTAATGGCTTCACCGGCAGTGAGGCACAGGGTCATCATTCCCATGATGCTCTTGGCATTCACGCGCTTCGCCTCAGCTTCCAGATAAATCTTGCTTTCGTACTGGCTTGCCACCTGTACAAGCATAGCTGCCGGCCTGGCTTCCAGCCCTGATGACAATTCAACTGTGATCAATTTCTTTACCATAATTATCCTCCTCATTCCTTTGAATGGTACGCAGCCATGTCCGCTGCCCAAGCAGCCCTGTCACGGCTTCCATTCCGGTGCCCATACTGAATTGTACTTAATGAAACAATACTAACTGTCCGGCAACTGCTGCCGCAGGTCATCCGCCATCTGGCCCAGTTTCCTCAGACGGTGGTTTACACCTGATTTGCCCACTGGCGGTTCTAAGGCCTCTCCAAGCTCCTTTAAGGTTGCTTCAGGCCGTTCCAGCCGTATGCGGGCCATGTCCTGAAGACTTTCCGGAAGCCCGTCAAGTCCTATGGTCTCCTGGATAAAACGGATATCCTCCATCTGTTTTACCGCCGCAGACACGGTCTTGTTGATATTGGCTGTTTCACAGTTCACCTGACGGTTCACATTGCCGCGCATCCCTCTGAGTATCCGGATGTTCTCCAGTTCCATAAGGGCCACGGGCGCCTCCATCACGTTAAGGATGTCCACAATCTGGTCCCCTTCTTTGATATAGACCACATAGTACTTTTTCCTCAATACTATCTTGGGTTCCATATCAAACGCGGCTATGATGCCTTTAAGCTGCTCAGCCTTTGCCATGGAAGGGCAGACAATCTCAAAATGGTAGAATTTCTCCGGGTCACTGATTGAACCCGCAGCGAGAAACGCCCCTCTGATAAAAGCCCTTCTGCAACAGGCATTCTGAACCACCACATTGCGTACCAGCGACAGATCCTCCCGGATCTCACCCTGGGCGTCAATGAGCTTGGCCGCCTGAAGTACCTTAAGTGCATCATCATGTTCCCTGACTGCTACAATATATGTCCGGTTCCGCGAAACATTCCCGCCTCTGCGAATTGAAACATCAGTACTTATATTAAATGTTTTTTTCAATAATGTAAAGTACTTTCTTGCAACTGCCACATTTTCTGTATGCATTTCAATGGAAAAATGGTCGGACGCCGATATTTTCACCCGGCCGCAAAGGCTTAATATGGCAGACATCTCCGCTATCCGGCAATGTCTTGCAGCGCTTGCCTGCCTGGAAAGTTCATCTTTTACTCTGGAAGAAAATGACATTTTTATGCTACTTCCTTTTATTATCTTTGTCAATATCCCTGTGTTCAATCTTAATGCCGTAGGTCTTGTGGCCGGACAGGTGCCCGTAAAGCGCATTGGCCATGGCAACCGAACGGTGCTTTCCCCCGGTGCACCCCACCGCAACAACCAGCTGGTTCTTGCCCTCACGGATGTAATTGGGGAGAAGGAAATCAATCAGGTCATACAGTTTATCCAGGAATGCCTGTCCGGTCCCGCCCTGCATCACAAAATCCCGGATGACCTGGTCTTCCCCGGTCAGCGGGCGCAGGTCCTCCACATAATATGGATTGGGCAGGAAACGCACATCAAAGACCAGGTCCGCGTCCTCGGGAATCCCATATTTGAAGCCGAAGGAAAGGATGGTGATGAACATGTTATTGAAATCCTGGTCCTTAAGGAAAATCTTCTCCAGCTCCTGTCTCAGTTCCCTGGTAAGCAGCTGGCTCGTATCAATGATGAAATCGGCATCCTTCTTAAGGAATGCCAGCTTCAGGCGCTCCTTCTCAATCCCCTTGTCCAGACGGCCGGCCCCGGCAAGAGGATGGCTGCGCCGTGTTTCCTTATACCGCTTGATGAGGGTCCCGTCATTGGCATCCAGGAACAGGACCTGGTAATCCAGGCCCGTGTCCTTCCATCCCTTAAGGATGGCCTCCAGCTGGTTCAGTTCCTCGCCGCTTCTAATATCAATCCCAAGGGCTGCCTGCTTAATCTCACCGCCGACCGCCGCCAGCTGTGAGAATTTATCCACCAGTGAAATGGGGAGGTTATCCACACAGTAAAAGCCCAAATCCTCCAGCATCTTGAGCGCTATCGTCTTGCCTGCCCCGGACATTCCGGTTACAATCACAAGCTTCATCCATCCACCTCTGTCCCGTCTGATAATATGCCAGTACTGCGGCCTGTCAGAACCGGCCCCAGCGTTTCACTTCCATCTCCAGTTCCACACCGGAGGTTTCCATGACCTTTTTCCTGACATGGCCGCAAAGCGCCATCACGTCGGATGCCGTTGCGCTGCCGCTGTTGATTACAAACCCACAGTGCTTTTCAGACACCTGGGCTCCCCCCACCTGATATCCCCGAAGGCCCGCGTCCTCAATCAGCTTGCCAGCAAAATACCCCTGGGGGCGTTTGAAGGTGCTGCCTGCGCTGGGATATTCCAGGGGCTGCTTCTCCCGGCGCCGGTCTGACAGTTCCTTCATCCTGGCTTCGATTGCAGCCCTGTCGCCGGGTTCCAGGCCAAATACGGCTTCCAGTACGATATACCCCTTGGATGGGATACAGCTGGTGCGGTACCCCAGGTCCAGCCGGTCCGCATCCAGCACAAGGACCTCGCCTTCCGGGGTCATGACCCTGGCTTCCCTGAGGATATCCTTCATCTCAAAACCATAGGCGCCTGCGTTCATGACCAGTGCGCCGCCTGCGCTGCCCGGGATCCCTGCGGCAAATTCCATGCCTGTCAGGGAATGCTTAAGGGCCAGATGGGCCGCCCGGCTTAACAGCTGGCCGCCTCCCACGCGAAGGAATCTGCCGCATGCCTCCATATGGCAGATTCCCTCCATGGCAATCACCGCTCCCTCGCAGCCGCTGTCGCTGACCAGAAGGTTGCTGCCATTCCCAAGAATCCTCCAGGGCACATGGTAGGTCCTTAACACACGCAGCACGGCCGCCAGTTCCTCCTCGCCGGAAGGACTTATAAAGACCTCTGCCGGTCCTCCGATCCGAAAGGACGTATGTCTGCTCATGGGTTCCATGAACCTGCATCCTGGCAGTTCTGATTCAAGGATATCTTTTAATGTGTGTTCCAAATTCAACTTGCAATCCTCACTCAATATTCATTTTCTTAATCATCGCTGGCTTTCCCAAGGTTGGCCTGCACTCTGTTGTACAGCTCCTGGGCAGCATTATAGCCCATCTTCTTCTGGCGGTAATTGACTGCGGCGGATTCCACGATGATGGCCAGGTTACGGCCGGGACGGATGGGTATTGTATGGCATACCACCTGGTTGCCCAGGAATTCCGTGTAGCTGTCTTCCAGTCCAAGCCTGTCGTATTCCTTATCCCTGCTCCAGTCCTCCAGCTTTATGACCATGTCGATGTTCTGGGTATCCTTCACGCTCTCCACGCCGTACAGGGTCTTGACATCAATGATGCCGATTCCCCGCAGCTCAATAAAGTGCTTGGTGATATCCGGCGCACTGCCCACCAGGGTGTCATGACTGACCTTGCGGATTTCCACCACATCATCGGTGATAAGACGGTGTCCCCTCTTAATCAGTTCAAGGGCAGCCTCACTTTTGCCAATCCCGCTCTCTCCCATGATCAGCACGCCTTCACCAAATACATCGATGAGCACTCCATGAATGCTTATGCAGGGGGCCAGCTTGACATTCAGCCAGCGGATCACTTCCGCCATAAGGGCAGACGTGGTCTTATCGGACACAAGGCAGGGCACGCCGTAATAATTACAGAACTCCAGCAGGTCCTCATCCGGTTCCTGGCTGCGGCTGAATACAAGGCAGGGAATCTGGCTGGATGTAAGTTTATCATACATCAGGCGCTTGCGCTCCTGGTCCATGGTATTAATATATGCCTGCTCAACGTATCCGATGATCTGAACCCGTTCCCTGTCAAAATGGTCGAAAAATCCGGTGAGCTGCAGGGCAGGACGGTTCACGTCCGGGTGTGTCAGCACGATCTTGTCCGTGTCAATATCCGGAGTGGTGTTGCGAAGCTTCATTTTCTCAATTAATTCCGATATGGTTACTCCATGCATGGTAATACCCCCTTAAGCTGCTTATGCTTCTATTTTAACTCTTATCATACTATCATACTTTAAACTTCTTGTCATGTGTTTTCTCCCAAGTCAGCTTCCAGAATCTGGAACCCAATCACTGGCTTTCCTGTGCGCTGCCGCCCATGTCATCCTGCGTCTTAACCTGCGGGCCATCCTGGACGCCCTCCGGCCTGTCTTCATGGAAAAACCCATAAACCGCAAGGGCCGCCCGCTTATTCATCTGGGGCGCCTGCTCCAGTTCCTCCACCGAAGCGGCCCGCACTGACTCGATATCCTTAAAGTGGCGCATCAATGCCTTCCTCCTGGCCGGTCCGATTCCCGGTATATCGTCCAGGATGGATTTCACCTGTCCTTTCCCCCTGAGGCTTCTGTGGTACTCGATGGCAAAACGGTGCGCCTCGTCCTGTATCCTTGTAATCAGGCGGAACCCCTCGCTGTGCCTGTCAATGGGCACTTCTATATTATTGTAATACAGCCCCCTGGTCCTGTGGCTGTCATCCTTGACCATGCCGCACACGGGAATAGAAAGTCCCAGCTTATCAAGGACCTCCAGGGCGATGTTCACCTGTCCCCTTCCGCCGTCCATCATGATCAGGTCAGGGAACCGTGTAAAGCTTCCAAGATTTAAATCCCCGCCCTTTTCCTCCAGCTCCCTTACCTCGCGCATGCCATGGGAAAAGCGTCTTGTGAGCACTTCCTCCATGGACGCATAGTCATTGGGACCCTGGACTGTTTTTATCTTGAATTTCCTGTAATCACTGCGCTTGGGCTTGCCGTCCTCGTACACCACCATGGAGCCAACGGACTCAATACCGCTGGTATTGGATATATCAAATGCCTCCATCCGCCGGATACCGCCGATACCGATCAGCTCCCCAATCTGGTTCATGGCCCCGATGGTACGCAGCTCCTCCTTCTTAATCCGTTCCTTGTCCTGGGACAGCACAAGGGCGGCGTTCCTGGCAGCCAGTTCCACCAGACGTTCCTTCTCCCCCTTTTTCGGCACAACGATGCGCACCTTCTGGCCCCGTTTCGCGCTCAGCCACTGGCTGATGACCTCCTCGTCCGCCAGTGGATGCTGAAGCCACAGTTCCCTGGGGATAAAGGGCGTCCCTGCATAAAACTGCTTCACGAAGCTGTCCAGGATTTCACCTTCGTTCTCCGCCATTGCAGCCGACACATGGAAATGGTCCCTGCCGATGAGCTTGCCTTCACGGATAAAGAACACCTGTACCACCGCGTCCTTCTCATCCCTTGCCATGGCCACGATGTCCCTGTCCTCCATACTGCTGCTGGTAATCTTCTGCTTCTGTGCAACCTGCTTCACACTGTTTAACAGTTCCCTGTACTCAATGGCCCGTTCAAAATCCAGGTTTTCCGAAGCATTCTCCATCTTTTCCTGCAGTGTCTTCAGAAGCGGGTCATATCTGCCATTGAGGAAATCCAGGGCCTGGCTGAAATTGGCCTGGTACTCCTGGGCCGTGATGTATCCCTGGCAGGGGGCGTCACACTGCTTGATATGATAGTTAAGGCAGGGCCTGTCCCTGCCGATATCCTTTGGAAGGCTTCTGCTGCAGGTCCGGATACGGTACAGCTTATGGATCAGGTCCAGCGTGTCCTTGACCGCGCCCGCACTTGTATAAGGCCCGAAGTATTTGCTCCTCCCGTCCTTTTTCATATCCCGGGCAAACAGCAGCCTTGGGAACTCCTCGCCCATGGTCGCTTTAATGTAAGGATAGCTTTTATCATCCTTTAACATGGTATTATAGCGGGGCCTGTGCTCCTTGATCAGGTTGCACTCCAGCACAAGGGCTTCCAGCTCCGAATCCGTAAGTATATATTCAAACCATGCGATATGGGAAACCATCTGTTCAATCTTGGCCGTCTTGTTGCGGCTGCTCTGAAAATATTGGCGCACCCTGTTCTTCAAACTGATGGCCTTGCCGATATAGATGATCTCATCCCTGTTGTTATGCATAAGATAAACTCCCGGGCTGGCCGGGAGTTTCTTCAGTTCTTCCTCTAAATCAAACAATGCTGTCATTCCTCCATGTCAATCTGTTCAAACCGCCAGCGCTGTTCCACATCCGGATACTTCCCATGGTCCACCTCGCCCATAAACATACTGAGGGGCCGCACATACGTCTTATAGTCCCCGTAAAGCGCCTGGTAGACCACCATCTTCTCGCCTGTCTCAGAATGTATGGCCACTGTCACTATCTGATACAGCTTATTTTTAAAGTGCCTGTAAAATTCACCAGGCTTTGGTATTCTGTCCATATCTGTCCCTGCCTCCTGTGCGGCAGTGCCCCTGCTCAAGGCACAGCCCCTATTCACGGCCCAGTCCCAGTCCCCGCCGGGGCCTCTGTCTCCGATGGCGGCGCAGCCTCTGTTTCCGGCGGCAATGCAGCCCTGGACTCAGCAATCTCCTGTTCCTCTGCAGCAGCCTCCTCCGGCGTCAGAAGACCGCCATAATGGTAGGATACCCCTGCATCCCACAATATCCACTCATCATATCCCGAATCATAGACAGCCTGGATCTGCTGGCGCACCTGCTCATCCCCATAATCAATATAATCCTTGAGATAAGAAGCTGTAAAATCCTGCAGCCACGGACGCACGACCGCCTGTCCCGCATCTTCCTTCCTGGAAGCCTTCAGCAATGTCGCGGAATCCTTCAAGGCATGCCTGATAGTATCATACGGCTGCGCGTCCGGATTTGCAATACCAAAATTACCCGGGCCGTAATGGGAAGGATAAATCATGGGACAGATATAGTCAAGATGCTCAGCCATATCCCCATATTCCTGGCCCACGGCCGCCGCATCCTCTTCGCTTCTCATGATGGTCCCAAACACATCCGCGGACACCAAAAGCCCTTCCTCTGCCAGTTCATCATATGCATAGCTGACGAATTCCGTAATGGCCTGGGTCTTGTCACGCCCCCCGGTATCAGCCTCATCAAACACCACGTCCTTCATGGTCTTATCCACGGCAAACCGGATATAATCGAACTGGATTTCCTTAAAGCCCATCTCCCCGGCCTTCTTAGACACCTCTACCAGATAATCCCATACTTCCTTCTTATATGGGTTTACCCAGGCCAGTCCCTTATTATCCCGGTAAATGCTGCCATCCGCCACATGCAGGCTCCACTCCGGCTTCTGCTCCGCCAGATACGGATCCCTGAATGCCACCACCCTGGCAATGGGATAAATCCCATGCTCCTCCAGCTTGCGGATCAGCCCCGGCAGATCCCCGATAAATGCCTGGCAGGCCCCAATCTCATTCACAGTAGGTGAATCCATATCAAACGTAATACGGCCCTGGTCATCCTTCACGTCGATAACCACCGCATTCAGTTCCGTCCGGTCAATCTCCTCAATGATCTTATCCATCATATCACCGGTTCCCGCCACATAAGCAGACACATAGATGCCCTTCACCTTCACCCGGTCCCTGGGGGGATACTTGGAAATAGTGATGGCCTCTGCAGGCTCCGCCGCCTCCTGAGCCTGCCCTGTCTCCGGTTCCGTCCGGCTTTCCTCTGCCATCGTCATCTCCTCAGACGGCTCATACCGGGTACATCCGGTTAAAATCAATGCAATGATACCTGCTGCTATCCACCTTTTCATACGTAACCTCTGTCTTCCTCATTCTTATGCTATCTATCCTCAAAAGGCAAATGCCTGTAAGTCCGGTGAATCCGGTAATTTCTTCCATTCGTTCCCACTATAATAGCATAATCCTGTGGATTTGTACATAAAATATGACATTTTTGTTACGATTTCATTAATTTCTCCCACTTTCTGTAAAATACTAAATAGTTCCCCAGGTTCTGGCAGCATAAAAGACGGGGTGGATTCTGCCGTCAAAACCAGAAACCTCCCCGTCTTTTATATTGTCAGGCCTTAGAAGCTATCCCTGCAAAGCCCAGGGTCCCGGCCCCGCCGTCCGTCCTGGCCCGCTTCGCAGACGCGGCCCCGCGCAGTCTGCCCTCACGCTTCCTGCAGATGTTTCCTAAGCGCCTTCCTGACAGCGCCCTTCCCCGCAATCAGTTCAGCAAAGATATCCTCAGTATATCCGCCCAGCCCTGCTTCATACAGATCCACGCCAAATATGGCGGCGTTGCTCAAAATCGGCTGGAGAACGGCATGGACATCGCAGGGCTCCCCTACTTTGACGCCCTTCAGTTTTTCTGCCAGCTCCCCGTACATCGGGTCAGGGCTGACTGTAAATGAATTGCCTTCATCATCCACGCCCAGAAGATAACGGCACCATCCAGCCTGCACCATGGGAATGAACTTAAGGGACCTGACATCCAGTTCCGGTCTTGCAAGATACTCCTTAATGGTTTCCCCGAAGCGGATGGACAGCTTCTGGGACGTATCGCATGCAATCCTCTGCGGCGTATCCGGCATGAATGGATTGGGGACACGGATTTTAAGCACCTCGTCAATGAATTTCCTGGGTGACAGGATGCCCGGGTCGGTCACTACCGGCAGACCTTCCTTATAGCCAATCAGCTCCACCAGTTTAACCAGGTCCCCGTCCTTCATCTCTTCGCTGATCTTCGTGTATCCCAACAGGCATCCATACACTGCCAGCGTTGTGTGAAGGGGGTTCAGGCAGGTGCAGACCTTCATGCGCTCCACTTTCTCCACCGTATCCCTGGTCGTGAACATGACGCCTGCCTGTTCCAGGGCCGGGCGTCCATTGGGGAACGCGTCCTCAATCACCAGGTACTCCGCCTCTTCCGCGTTGACAAAGGGCGCCACGTAAGTGTTCCTGCTTGTGACAATGCTTTCTGTGTCGGTAAAACCTGCAGCTTCCAGCATTTCCTTAACACTGTCATCCGGGCGTGGGGTGATTTTATCTATCATGCTCCATGGGAAGGACACACGGGCAGGATCCTCAATGTACTCCAGGAATCCCCGGGCCGCCTTTCCGTTTTCCGTCCAGGCTTTTGCATAGGCATCCACTGCCGCAAACAGCTTATCGCCGTTGTGTGAGCAGTTATCCATGCTTACCAGGGCCAGAGGCGCTGCACCATGGGTATATCTCCAGTGGCACAGGGATACCAGTTTTCCGATATAGCTGTCCGCCATATCCGGGCCAGCCTCAAAATCCCCAGCTACATCCTGACGGTAAGAGCCGTCGGGGGATGTGATGCCGTATCCCTTTTCCGTGATGGTGAAGCTGGCCATCTGAAGGGTGCTGCTTGCGAAAATATCCTTCAGGCGGTTCCAGTCAGCCTCATCCTGACGGTCCACGGCCAGCGACTCCGCAAGGCTGCCGATTACTGTTTTCTCAATGGTCCCGTTGGCTTTCAGGGTTACAAGCAGGCTTAAATCATCCTGGGGTCTGTATGCCTTCTTAATGATTTCATAATCATAGCCCTCTGCCACGATGATCCCGGTTTTCTCCACGCCCTCATCTAAAAGCTTCTGCTGAAGCGCCGCCGGAAATGCGCGGAAGATATTGCCCGCACCGAAATGTACCCACCGGGGGCATTCCTTCGTGGCTTCCTTCATGGCATCCCTGTCAAATCCAGGCAGCCTGATTCCTGCCTTTTCCCACTGCTCCCTGTCCTTCAGTTCACTGTCTAATAAATGCATAGCCTTTCCCTCCTGAATGAATGATACTGACCAATATTGTTATTTGCGCGTTCCTGAAACTCATGGTTTTATCTTATCACCCTGAAAAGGAATAAGCCATGTCCCTTTTTGCCGACTATATTGCAAAACTTACGGTACCATTCCCGCCGGGAAATATAGGGTGGGACCCAGGAGCATATCATGGAAGGAGGTAACAAAAAAAGACCTGGCCGCCTGGTCTTTTCCTGTTATATTGCCTTGCCTTACTTTTACTGAATCATCGAAGTTGATACATTGGTATTTTCTTTCTGGTTAAACATACCGTCCGAACTGGCTGCTGTGGCATTAACCATAATCAGCAGCGCTGCAAGCAGGACCCATGCAAAACTGCCCAGTACCTTCCTGATTTTCATCTTACTCCGCCTCCTGGATTCGATTCATAAGCATATACTTCACCTTTTTGCTGCTTAGTCTAAGTCCGTTATCTTATTATACAAACTTTTTCAAAAAAAGCAAGTCCTATTCCTCTTACGCTGTCTTACTTTTTCCTTAAAACACTGGAAAATACATATATTTTTTTAATATAAAGGGGAATAGGAATCAATCCTTCGTTCTTTAAATAGATGTTTGACCTGCAAGATCAGGCCATGGCCTGAAAACGCTGTTTTTATCCCCTCAAGGAAATATCCCTGTGAAAATTTTCACCATTTTGAACGGTAAATTCTGCGTTATTTCAATACGGGAGCCTGGTTTTAAGTTAAACTTTAAATACTTATATCACAAGAAAAGAGGAAACACCGTGATTACATACGAACCTTTTTGGAACACCCTAAAACAGTCTGAGGAATCTACCTATACTCTGATTTATAATCATAACCTGTCAAGTTCCACCATTGACCGCCTGCGCAAGAATAAACCTCTGAGCACCACCACCATCAATGACCTCTGCCGGATACTGAACTGTGATATTGATGACATCATCACCTACAGACGTTCCGAAACAGATCAGGCGCTGTAATCCCGCGCCCACTTCAGTATTCCATGGGGAATCACGTCCAAAACAGCCCATTGACAGGAAAAAGGCGGGCTGCCTTGTTTGGGATGCTACCCGTCAGACAACTCCGCCTTTTAATCTGTATACTATCCTATCTGCTTCTCCCTGCTATCTCAACAGCCAGTTTTGCCACCGAATCCACTGCAGACACCGCGTCATCTTCCCACAGCGCAAACAGCGTCCCATTGTACCCCCATGTGGCAAGCACACCGGGTATATCGGAATTTTCTATTGTAACCTCCACCGTGATGATAATTTCAGTCCCATCCTCCGACTTGGCTGTCCATGTCCCTTTCCTGCTGTCATCAAACATATAGTAGAATACGGACGGGTCCCCGTCCTCTTCCCTGGATGCGCGTAGTATGGCGTCTGAATCCGTTATCCCGTCATGGAACATGACCTGCTCCACAGTTCCTTCCTCCGTACTGTAGACCGGGTCCATGCACCAGTTTTCATTTTGCGGAAGTCCTATTATTATCCCGTCCTCTTTCCCTGCCTCAGATTCCTCTAAATCCTCATGGGATTCTGCCGTTCCATCCGTCCCGTCCGTTCCATCCTCCCCGTCATCAGCCGCCGCGCCGTGATACCCATCCGTACTTTCTGCTTCTGTCCGGGCAGATGTCACAGCCGTACTGTCCTTTGCCGCACCGCTGCCTGGTCCGCAGGCCGTAACCAGCATGGCAGCTGACAGTGCCACCGGCAGCACCGCCGGCGCCAGGGCTGACCTTATCCAAGATTTCATCCGTTCTCCTCCTTCCGTATGATGCACCGCAGCCATATGTTTTTTGTAAATGCAGTCCATACAGTACCAGTTTAATGCCTGTACTTTCCGGTGTCAAATAAAAGCGGATGACTGATTGAATTCTTTCATGGGTGTCTGTCATTCATATCTTCCGATATATTCTACTGATATATAAAACCCGACAGGTCATATAGTACCGCCGTCCCTGTACATTCCCCCTCCAGCCGGATCTTGCCCTCAAGGCCGTATACCCTGGTGGTAAAGACTTCCCTGCCTTGATTTACAAATATCTCCAGCGAAGACGTATCAGAGAATATCTGCAGTTCCCGCAGTTCCTCAAGACGGACACAACGTTTTGTCCTGCCGGAGCCTGCATTTCCCATATCCAGGGTCAGAAGGCCGTCCTCATACGTCAGGGTAACCCCCTGGCGGAGTGTCAGGCGCATGTGTCCGCAGGATTCAAAACGGAAGCAGCCCTCGAACACAATCCCATCCTCCCCGGCCGCATTCAACTGTCCCAGGGCAAATGTCCTCTCATTGCAGCGCATCTGCTGCAGTTCCCGGACCGGCTCCTGGACAAGGCGTCCTTCTTTCCAATGCAGGACACGCGGAATGGTCAATGCATGCTGCCATCCGGCCTGCGTGGTCGGGTTTGTATAATCCGCATCCGGGATTCCCATCCAGCCAATGAGTATACGTCTGCCGCTTTCATCCAAAAAGCTTTGGGGCGCATAGAAATCGAATCCCCGGTCAACCATGGCAGCGGCATCCAGAGGGATATTCCGGCATATATCATCATCCAGGCCATGGTCCAGGCCCATGACCGTGCACTGATGTACATTCCAGTAATCCACGCCGCTGGGTTCAACCCCCTGGGGACAGCAGATGAGGCACAGCTGGCCGTCCAGCTCGAACAGGTCCGGGCACTCCCACATATATCCAAATGTTTCCTTGGTGGTAATCCTGCCATGATATTTCCAGGACCTTAAATCCGGGGACTCATATAACAGCACCAGACCCTTACCATGTGCATCCCTGGCTCCCAGCGCCATATAATACATCCGTCCCCTCTTAAATATCTTCGGGTCCCGTATATGGCAGCTCATATCCCCGGGATAATCCTCATTGCCCAGCAATAATTTCTTTTCAGTGAACCGGAAGCCGTCCCTGCTGTCAAAGCTGATTGTATTGCTTTCCCTGCCATCCATAATATAGTCATAATCATCCCGGTCAAACCGTTTCACATTGCCTGTATAGAAATAGTGGATGGTACCGTCCTCCACAAAAGCAGAGCCTGAATACACGCCATGGGCGTCCAAATCCGTATCCGGGAACAGGACAGGTTCCTCATTGGTATAACGGACAAAATCCGTTGTGGTATAATGCCCCCACAGTTTAATCCCGCCCGTAGGCTCAAAGGGCGTATATTGATAATAGATATGGTACAGTCCGTCCATCTGGCACAGGCCGTTGGGGTCATTAAGCCAGCCCGTTTCCGGCATCAGATGGAATCTCAGCCGTCTTGGGTCGGACGCCACCCGTTCCCTGTATTCCTGATTCTCCTGATACCATTTCTCATAATCTTTCCTGAATACCTTACGATACTTTTCCACCTGCGTCCTCCTGATGTCTTATTTTATCTGCGCACCGCCATTGCCCTGGTCCCTGCATCCGCCCCGGCCAAAGGATATACCTCTGTCTTCAGTCCCCCGCCCTCCGGCAGGATCATCATGGTCTGGGGATTCAGGCCCTTTTCTTTTATCAGCTTTAAATCAGCCAGAATCAGCTTATCCCCGCGCTTTACTTTATCTCCCTGGGCCACATATGCCTCAAATCCGGCTCCGTCCAGCTGCACGGTATTGATACCGATATGGATCAGCACCTCAACTCCCGTATCGGATGTAATCCCCACCGCGTGTTTTGTGGGGAACAGAAGGCTTATGGTCCCATCGCAGGGCGCATGAACCATACCGTCCTCAGGATTCAGTGCGATTCCATCGCCCAATGCCCTGGAAGCAAATACCTCATCCATGGACTGGTCCACGGGAAGGATTTCGCCCTTCATGGGAGAATACAGGATAGTGGTGGTTTCTGCATCTCCCGTATGTTCCGCACCTCCCGCGCTTTCCACATCTTCCGCTGTTTCTATGCCCTCTGCTCTGTTTACTTCTGCCTTCACCGCTGTTTCTGCCTTCACTGCTTTTTTTCCCTCTGGTTTCTCCAGCCCGAACCTCTTCCAGAACACAATGGTCAGTATAAAGGATACGCCCATGGAAAGCAGGATGCCGATTGCAAAGTTCAGGTAATGGTCAGGTTTCATGGAAATGAATCCCGGAAGCCCCGCTGCCCCCAATGCCTGGGCCAGGGTCCTGGTTCCCGCCAGGTATGCGCTTCCCACCGCGGAACCTGTCATGGCTGCGTAGAATGGATATTTTAATTTAAGTGTGACGCCAAACATAGCTGGTTCGGTAATCCCAAGAAGCGCGGATATACCGGAAGCGGAACAGATGGATTTAATCTTGTCGTTCTTTGTCATCAGAAGCACGGCCAGGACAGCTGCTCCCTGGGCCACATTATTCATGCTTGCAGTGGAAAAGATGAAGCTGCCTCCTGTATGGGCGCTGTCAGCCAGGAGCTGTGTCTCAATTGCAATGAAGCTGTGATGCATACCGGTCATGGTAATAGGCGCATACGCAAAACCGAACAGCGCGCCCCCCACCGGCCCAAGGGTATTATAAAGCCATGTAATGCCTGCCGCCAGAAGGTTTCCCGCCTCCCTTAAAACAGGGCCTACAAATATGAAGGTGAGGAAGGATGTCACAAGGATGGACAGCAGGGGCGTGGTCAGGTTATCCAGCCAGGACGGCGTGATCCTGCGAAGCCTCTTCTCAATATTGGCAAGGATCCATGACACGGCCAGTACCGGAAGCACGGTTCCCTGATAACCGATGGCTGCAATCTGGAATCCGAAAATATTCCACATTGGCGGGTCTGCAATACCGATCTGATATGCATTCAGCAGATCCGGATGGACCATTATCATGCCCATGGCCGCGCCCAGGAACGGATTGCCGCCGAATTTCTTCGTGGCGCTGAATCCAATGAGCACGGGCAGGAATGTAAACGGCGCATTGGCAAAGGTATTCACGGCCGTTGCCAGGCCCTGCCACTGGGGAAACAGTTCAATGACGGCCTGCCCATTAAACAGGGGCGAGGTAAGCAGGTTATTAAGTCCCATCAGCAGACCGCCTGCAACAATGGCCGGGATGATTGGCACGAAAATGTCGCTGAGCATCTTAATGAACCGCTGGATCGGGTTGCCTTTTTCCTCCCTGGCCTCCTTATCCTCCGGTCCCTCCTCCATATTACCCAGCTGCTTCTGTACTTCGGCGCAGACCAGGTTCACGGTACCTGAGCCAAAGATGATCTGGAACTGGGACTGTGTTAAAAATACCCCCTTCACCCCTTCCAGGTCACTGATTGCCTCCTCATCGCGCAGTTCGTTGTCCTTCAGCTGAAAGCGCAGCCTTGTCGCACAATGGGCCACTGATTTAATATTGCTTTTTCCACCAACATACTTAATTACCAGACTTGCGGTTTTTGCATAATCCATAACCTTACCTCTTTCTTCTCCTGTTTTTTTGGCATCGGTTCCATAACTAAATATTAATACTTTTACCCATTTATGTCAATACTTTATGGCACCGGTTCCTCTTTTTGAACGTAAAAAAATACTGCGGTTTTTTATGCATTTTTCACAAAAACACAAGAAAACCGCAGCCACTATTCTTATTTTCCTATTTTCTTACACTCTTTCCCTCAATCATCCGGTAACCCACAATCTGTTTTTTCGGCACCGGTTCCTCCCTTATCATCTTAAGCAGGGTCTCTGCCCCCAGATACCCCAGACCATAGGCATCGAATTTAAGGGTTGTCAGTTCCGGTTTCAGGAGGGTGCTTTCATCATAACCGCCAAAGCCCGCCACTGACACGTCCTCCGGAATCCTAAGCCCATGCCCTTCCAATACCCGGTACGCCCCAAAGGCCAGACGGTCCGTGGCACATATGAGGGCATCCAGCGGTCCCTGGTCCAGCAGCTCCCTGGCCATGCCGATCCCGCTTTCATAGCTGTAATCCCCGGACACCTCCCTGATGCAGTCCACGCCGCATTCCCTCAGCCCGTCAATCACTCCTCTTTTCCTGGCAATACCCACCGCCTCGTCGGATTCATCCACCCCCATGTACCCGACCCTGTCAGGATGACTCCTGCCAATGCAGGCCCCCATGGCCTTTCCCGCCCCGTAATCATCATATACGACGCATATCCCTTCGTCATAATCCTGGGCAAGCACCACCACGGGAACCGGACTGTTCCTGATGAGTTCCCTGTGTTCATCCGTGATATTGATGGCGCTCAGCAGGATTCCGTCCACCTTCAAGGTAATCAGCCTCTGTATATTCTTAAGTTCCAAATCAATGCTGTGGTCCGAATCCTTGATAATGGCCTCATACCCCTGCTCCCGCAGATAGCGCCCGATACTGGTGACCACCCGGCTGGTAATCTTGGAATTCAGGGTAGGGAGGACCACTCCGACCACGTTGCTCTCCCTTGCCTTCAGCCTTGCAAATGCATTGGGCTGGTAGTTATACTCCCTGGTAATCTCCTGAATCCTCTGCTTTGTGGATTCCTTAACGCTTCCCCCGTTAAAATACCTGGACACCGTGCTCTTGGTAACGCCCGCCATGGCGGCAATATCATCCATCGTAATGTTTCTGGGCATATACACATCCTTCTTCCTGATATCATATAGGGAACCGGGCAGATATGGCCGCATTTGCCCGGTTCCTGCTTTTGTTCTAGTATAGCAGAAATCCTTCTGTATGTCCCGCCTTTTTTGCCGGTCATGACGTGCTGCCGGACCGCCCTATCTTATCTCACTGCCAAAGGGCATCAGCGCCAGCTTTGCCAGTTTGAACTGCTGCAGCCCGAAGGGGATGCCCACGACCGTCATGCAGAGCAGTGCGCCGATGATGGCTGATTCAATTGCAAGGGGCAGGCCCGAGACAACAAGCCAGATGATATTCAGCAGCAGGGAACCCGCGCCGCCGCCATACACAACCTCTTTCCCAAAGGGAAAAAAGCTCAGGCTTGCAAATTTGAAGCACTGCAGACCCACCGGAATCCCGATGATCGTGATACACCACAGACAGCCTGTCAGGAGCCAGCTAAGCCCGCTGATGCAGCCTCCGAATATAAACCATAAAACATTCCCAAGACAACCCATTACACAGTCCCTCCTTCTTCCGGCGGCAATTCCGCCCTTAATTCATACAGACGGCTGCGGATACGCATCACACGCTGCTTTGCCTCCTCCACCTGTGCCTCTGCATCCTTAATCCTGGTCTGTACCATCCAGTCGGCTATGATGCCGTCAAAAAAGTAGTCCGCAAATGTGAGGAAATCCCCCACATCCAGCTTGAACTCGCCCGGAAGCTCCACATCCAGAAGTTCCCGTTTCAGCCTCCTCAGGTGTGACTTGGCTGTTTCCATGGCATGGCTTGCATCATCCATCCTGGAATGCTTCATGAAGGTACCCAACATACCGCCGCCAAGCAGATCCCATACGCCCCATCCGGCTGCTTTGGACAGATATCCCGCTGCCTCCTCCAGGCTCTGCAGCGCCCTGTCCGCCGCCGTGACAGCCTCTGCAATTTCTTTCCTCATGTCCTTTTTCTCCATAACAATCTCCTTTCTGTCATCCGACACTCATATGGTTAAAGCATGTGCGCGGCAGATGAATGGGGACCGGCTGCGATATTTAAAAAGACTTCTATCGTGGTCGGCAATCTGCCACAATAAAAGTCTTGCACATTTCATTTTATACGGGTGCTTGTTAAAAAGCACCAAGAAGACGATTTAAAATCCACCGATGGTGGTTCGCTACTCCCTTTTATTGGAATGTATTATATCACCGCCCTGATTCCATGTCAAATAAGAATTGCTAAAGATTATATTAAGATTTCTTTCGTTTCAGCTGATATAAAGCACGGGCACATCTCCCAGTATCCGTTTAATCCCGGACCGCAGGAAAGCCTCGGCTTCCTCCCTGGAATCCGCCCTGTAACAGTACCTTCCCCTCCCCCGTCCCGTCATCTGCTCCTTGTCATAAAGGTCCGGCGCAGCCGGAAATGCCTCACTGTTGATTGCCCGGTGGACATAGGAATAGGTCATCAGGATGACCTCCAGGAACATCTGTCCCTTCATCTTCCGGCTAAGTCCGGCTTCCAGTTCCTCCAAAAGGCCGGTATACATCTCCCTCCACCCTTCCATCAGGATGACCGGGGCAATAAGAAGCCCGCATGGATAACCGGCATCACACATCTGATTGACTGCCTGGATCCTCTGTTTCAGGCTGGAGGTCCCCAGCTCAATCCTGCTGATGATGGCCTGGGGATTGACGCTCATGCGGAAAATCACCTTTCCCCTGTGTTCCAGATTCAGTAACGGCCCCACCATATGGAACTTGGTTGGAAATGTAAGCTTCCCCTCCCCCTCTTCCGCAAATCTTGGTATGGTATAAAGCAGGTTATCCGTAATTGTATTCTCCAGCACCAGGTCGCTGTTGCTCCCAATCTCGAATGTCAGCGGATTCCCGCCCTCCCTGCCCTTCTTTATGATGCGGTCCAGCATCTGCTCCCTGTTCACAAAAAGCCTCAGATATGCGCACTTATTATAATTACAGACCAGATAGCAATACAGGCACATGGCCGTACACCCTGAGGACGTATAGGGAACCAGGTAATCGGAAACCTTATGGTTCTCCACATATTTATGCGTTTTCCGAACACCTATGATCAGGTTCCGTTTCATATGCCCAAATTCCGAGTTGGGCTTTTCCTGCATTTCCTTGATGGAATTGTGGCTCTCAATGGGAATCCATGTAATGTCCCTAAAATCTTCCCTGAGCTTCTCTCCCAGGGGATAGGACATGATTCCCGGTTCATAATATACCGCGTCGAATTTCATGCTCCTGCCTTTCACCGTATGGATGGTTTTAGATTAGTCTGTACGGTTTTCAGTGGAATCATGCACGGCGGAACATACACATTAAGGGCTCATTATAGCTTACAGCTATAATATGAAAAAAACACTTGATTTTTGGAAAAATTTATGATATATTCTTCTAGTCGGGGCATTAGCGCAGCTGGGAGCGCGCCACACTGGCAGTGTGGAGGTCACGGGTTCGAATCCCGTATGCTCCATTTGATAAGTTTAAATCCGGACTCTTGTTAAAGGGTCCGGATTTTGTTTTGTCTGAACAACTCAGCTTTTTACATTTTCCCCTGCGCCCTCTCACACAGTTCCATGATATATCCGCGCCTTGCAACCACATCCAGCCATGCTTCTGGTATACCGCGGGCGCCATAATATATCCCGGCCAGACCTCCGGCCACGGCCCCCACCGTATCCGTATCATCCCCTAAATTCACTGCCTTTAATACACACTGTTCATATGTATCTGTATTCAGCAGACACCATAAAGCCGCCTCCAGCGTATGGACCACATACCCGCTGCTGGATATATCTTTTTCCGGCAGCTTCATGAATCCATCCAACCGCCTTAACCGGTCATAACTGCTGATTTCAGACTCCTCTATACTGTCTAATAGCGCAAGTGTCATGCTGGTATCATCCGACCATGTACCAGCCGGCTGGCTATGGGTCCCATATCCCCTCATGGAGACGGCCGGATCATCTGCAATCTCCGCCCTGGATTTAAACTCTGCCGGCACTCCTAACGCATCACCTGCCGTCAGGCCAATCACGCCGTCATAAATCTGTTTTCAAAGTCCCGCCTCCTGCACCGAATTCAAAACTTCCTTAAGCCTTCCCGCCTCCTCCGCGGACAAGGTAATCCCTTTTCCCATCTTCTCATGGTCCGGCGCCCAATCGCGGATATCGTACTTGGGAGCCGCGCCATTCCAGCTGATAAGGTTCACTTCCTTGCGCCATCCTTTGGCGTTCTCAGACAATACGCCTAATTCTTCTTTTATCTCAAATTTAATATCGCTCATTCCCTATCTCCTCCCAAAATCTTAAATCATTAACAACAAAAACTTCAAGAAACTTTCACATTATCTTCAATACCTTTTTGCTCCAATCAGTTATATTATTATCAGAGGGGACTTCCGGTCCCCGCCGCCGCAGCATAAACCACACCTGAATGAAAGGAGCATTCCATGGATAAAAAAAGAGTTTCCATACCCGTCCTATTATTTGCTGTAATCTGCACAGCCCTATGTACCGTAATCGCATCACGATGGTATTTCATGAACCAGCATGGGGATGGGTACAAAACCCAGCTGGCAGGAACGGTTGTCTCCAATGATGGCAGCCAATTGACCATAAAAGGCCAGGTAACCAATCCCAAAGGACGGAATGGTACGTATGCAGTTAAATATCATTCCGGTTTGACCGTGTATGATGCAGCCAGAAATGAAATAGCGTTTTCTGATTTACAGCCAGGCAGCCCCATATCCGTTTACTATCAATGGAACATTCCTAAATATGTATCGCCACGCACGGAATTTAATGAGTTATTAGCCCTGGAAGAAAGCCAGGAAATACCGGGCGTATTGGCCATTGCCCTTCTTGAGGATGGCGAATCGGGTAAATCACTTGACTTTTTCGAGCCGGGTCTTACCACGCCCTGATTGGAAGCTTACCGCTTTTCACTTTGTCAGGTCATAGCTTTCCCCTATCATCCGCTTGACGTCCTTATCCGGCACGGTCCCATCCATTACCACGGTATTCCAATGCTTTTTATTCAGATGATAGCCGGGACGCACGCCTTCGTATGTCCTGCGCCAGAATTCAATCCATTCCGGGGAGCATTTCAGATTAATGCATACTTCCTGGTTCCTGGCGTATATCCAGGCAAAGACCTTTTTATTGTTCCGGTGGCGTATGACTGCCCACTCATGGTCGCGGAAGGGATAGTCCTCGTAGACATCCTTGTAGGTCAGGCAGTATTTAATTAAATCCTGTTTTGTCTTCATGTAATTCCGTCCTTCCCTTTTCTTTACATGGTTTTATCATTATACCAGATTTTTACCCATAAAGCCATCCAACTCCATAAGAAAGGCATGCCAGCCCCTGATTTTAATACCGGGCGGCATGCCTTTGCTTTACTGTCAGTACCAGCGGACCATGGGCAGTTCATTGTTCACGCCCTTGCTCACCAGGATCTGGTGCAGGTCAATCACCCCGTTGTGGAAGGTGGCTGCGCAGGAACACAGATACAGATCCCACATGCGGACAAATTCCCCGTCAAACATTTCCCTGACCTCATCCTCATGTTCCTTAAAGTTCTTCTCCCAGCAGAGTAATGTCCTGTTGTAATGGTTCCTCAGGTTTTCCACGTCCAGCACATGGAAATCATGGTCCGCCATCAGGGATATGATTTCCCTTAAGCTGGGGATGACGCCTCCGGGAAAAATATATTTTTTTATCCATGGGTCCCCTGCATGCTCCTTCTGGCTGCTGATATAATGCAAAAGGAAGACTCCGCGCGGTTTCAGCACCTTATCCATGCAATCCATGAACCTGCCGTAATTCTCCCTGCCCACATGCTCCAGCATGCCCACGCTGACAATACGGTCAAACTTCATACCGGATTCCGGCAGGTCCCTGTAATCCATCAGTTTTACACTGACAAGCTCCTTTAGCCCTTCCTCTTCTATCCTCTTTGTAAACCCCTCGTACTGCTCACGGCTCAGGGTGATTCCGGTCCCCCTTACCCCATATTCCTTTGCGGCCCTGATTAGCAGGAAGCCCCAGCCGCAGCCCACATCCAGAAGGTCCATCCCTTTCTCCAGGGCCAGCTTCTTTAATATATAATCCGTCTTATTGACCTGGGCCTCGTAAAGGGTGTCTCTATCCGTCTTAAAGTAACCGCAGGAATAATTCATGGTTTCATCCAGCCACAGGCGGTAGAAATCATTTCCAATATCATAATGGGAGGAAACCTCCATCTGCTGGTTCTTCCTGGAATTGGAAGGATGAAGCAGCTTTTTCAGCCGGGTCTGGTTAACGGAAAACCGGTCCATCTGTCCAAGGAAGTGGTCCAGGGCCTCGTACAGATTCCCCTCCACGTCCAGCCTTCCCTTCATGTACGCTTCCCCAAGGGCCAGGGAAGTACTGTCTGTCAGTTCCTTTACAGGAATGCTTTCCTTGATATTCACTGCAAAGATTGGATTGCCATGCCCAATCCGGTCCTCATGTCCCTCCCACCTTACCAGAAAGGGATAATCCGTAAAGCGGTTCAAAAAATGCACCATTGCTTTTTCTTCTAACATACTGGTATCACACATCCTCTCCGCCAGCCCATTTTCCTGCCTTTTAGCAGCCTGGTCCGGCATATGTCTTCTTCCAGTATTATCCCCTTTTGGAAACAGATTATACAGGGATGCCCCTGGCGGGCATCTCTGCACACCAGGGGCATCTTTAAAACAATTCACTATTCAGGATTAGTCATTACCGTATAAAGTAACCAGCTTCTCTAAGTAAGCGTAACGCTCCTTAGCCTCAGCCTCGTTACGTGCGAACAGCTCAGCTGCCCTCTCAGGATTCTTCATGGCCAGGGACATGTAACGTACCTCACCCTTTAAGAAGTCCTGATAGGTCTCCAGCTTAGGAGCCTTGGAATCCAGGGAGAACTTCTTCTCAGCAGCAGGATTGTAACGGAAGTTATTCCAGTAACCGCACTCTACAGCCAGCTTCTCCTCTGTCTGGGCCTTGTCCATGCCCTTCTTGATACCATGGTTGATACATGGAGCGTAAGCAATGATCAGGGATGGTCCCGGATAAGCCTCTGCCTCGGCAATTGCCTTAACAGTCTGGGCCATATCAGCACCCATACAAATCTGTGCCACGTATACGTAACCATAGCTCATTGCGATACTTGCAAGGTCTTTCTTCTTAACGTCCTTACCACCGGCAGCGAACTGTGCAACAGCACCTGTCTTGGTAGCCTTGGAAGACTGACCGCCTGTGTTGGAGTAAACCTCGGTATCATATACCATGATGTTGATATCCTTGCCGGATGCCAGAACATGGTCCACGCCGCCGAAGCCGATATCGTAAGCCCATCCGTCACCGCCGAATACCCACTGGGACTTCTTAGCCAGGAAATCTTTATTCTTAACAATGTCCCTGCAGATGTCGCAGTCAACGCCATCCAGGGCAGCAACCAGCTTATCGGTAGCAGTCCCGTTCAGTGCGCCGACGCCGAATGTATCAAGCCATTCCTTGCAGGCTGCCTTCATCTCTTCCGTAGCCTTCTCATTGGCCATGACGCTCTCAACCTTGGCCTTTAAGCCGTCCCTGATAGCGTTCTGTGCCAGCAGCATACCATAACCGAACTCAGCGTTATCCTCGAACAGGGAGTTGTCCCATGCAGGTCCCTGGCCCTTGGCATTCACGGTGTATGGTGTGGATGGTGAGGAGTTGCCCCAGATGGATGAGCATCCGGTTGCGTTGGCAATGTACATCCTGTCACCAAACAGCTGTGTGATCAGTTTTGCATAAGGTGTCTCGCCGCATCCTGCGCAGGCGCCTGAGAATTCAAGCAGAGGCTGCTTGAACTGGCTGCCCTTAACAGTGGTTTCCTTAAACTTGGCAAGAACCTCTTCCTTAACCGGCAGTGTCTGACCGAAGTCAAAGATAGCCTGCTCGCCAAGGTTAGCCTCAAGGCCTTCCATAACAAGGGCCTTGTTGCCCTTCATGCCTGGGCATACATTTGCACAGGAACCGCATCCGGTACAATCCAGGGCGGAAACAGTGATGGCAAACTTGTAGCCTGGCATACCTGTCATATCTTTTACCTTCATGTCTGCAGGTGCCTTGGCAGCCTCGTCAGCAGTCATTGCAACCGGACGGATTACAGCATGAGGACATACATATGCACAGAAGTTACACTGGATACAGTTGTCAGGATTCCATACAGGAACCTTAACAGCAATACCGCGCTTCTCGTATGCGGATGAACCGGATGGTGTGGAACCATCAACGTAATCAGAGAAAGCAGATACTGGCAGGGAGTTACCTTCCTGAGCGCTTACCTTGGTCTGGATATTGTTAACAAAGTCAACTACATCCTTTCTTCCCTCGGTTACAACAGCGTAGTCAAGGCCTTCGTCCTCACAGTTCTTCCAGCTGTCCGGAACCTCTACCTTGTGCATGCCCTTAGCGCCTGCATCGATGGCAGCCCAGTTCTTCATGACAACGTCCTCACCCTTACGTCCGTAGGTTGCCTTTGCAGCAGCCTTCATCAGCTCGTTGGCCTTCTCAGCAGGAATGATGCCGGTCAGCTCAAAGAATGCGGACTGAAGGATGGTATTGATACGTGTCGGGCCCATGCCGGTCTCGATACCGATCTTAACACCGTCGATGGTGTAGAAGTTGATGTTGTGGTCAGCAATGTACTTCTTAACCTGGCCTGGCAGATGCTTCTCAAGTCCTTCCATATCCCATGGGCAGTTCAGAAGGAATGTGCCGCCGTCAACCAGCTCCTGAACCATGTTGTACTTACGTACATATGCAGGATTGTGGCAGGCAACGAAGTTAGCTGTACGGATCAGGTAAGTTGACTTAATCGGGCTGTGTCCGAAACGCAGGTGGGACATGGTAACGCCGCCTGACTTCTTGGAGTCATAGTCAAAGTATGCCTGTGCATACATGTCTGTGTTGTCACCAATGATCTTAATGGAGTTCTTGTTGGCACCAACCGTACCGTCAGCGCCCAGACCCCAGAACTTACAGTTGGTTGTTCCCTCTGGTGTGGTAACGAGAGGAGCGCCGACTTCCAGGGACAGGTTGGTAACATCATCCACGATACCTACGGTAAACGGGGACTTTGTCGTGTTCTCATATACAGCAACAATCTGTGCCGGTGTCGTATCCTTGGAACCAAGGCCGTAACGTCCGGTCAATACCTTAACCTGGTCAAACTTGCTTCCCTTCAGGGCTGCAACAACATCCAGGTACAGAGGCTCACCAACGGAACCTGGCTCTTTGGTCCTGTCTAATACGGAGATAACCTTAACGGTATCAGGAATCGCATCGATTAAAGCCTGTGCGTTGAATGGCCTGTACAGACGTACCTTGACAACGCCAACCTTCTGGCCCTGTTTTACCATGTAATCCAGGGTCTCCTCGATTGTATCGTTAACAGAACCCATTGCAACGATTACGTGCTCAGCATCCGGAGCGCCGTAGTAGTTGAACAGCTTATAGTCGGTACCGATCTTGGCATTAACCTTGTCCATGTACTCCTGTACGATTGCAGGAAGTGCATCGTAATATGGGTTGCATGCCTCCCTTGCCTGGAAGAAGATGTCAGGGTTCTGGGCAGATCCCCTCTCGCAGGGATGGTTTGGATTCAGTGCATTCTTACGGAATGCATCAACAGCGTCCATGTCAACCATTTCCTTCAGGTCATCGTAATCCCAGGTCTCAATCTTCTGGATCTCATGGGAGGTACGGAAACCGTCAAAGAAGTTGATGAACGGAACCTTGCCCTTGATGGATGCCATATGTGCAACAACAGTCAAGTCCATGACTTCCTGGACGCTGGACTCACACAGCATGGCGCATCCTGTCTGACGGCATGCGTAAACATCGGAGTGGTCACCGAAAATAGATAATGCGTGGCTTGCAAGTGCACGTGCAGATACGTTGAACACACCTGGCAGCTGCTCACCGGCAATTTTGTAAAGGTTTGGAATCATCAGTAACAGACCCTGTGACGCTGTGTAGGTGGTAGTCAGCGCACCTGCTGCCAGAGAACCGTGAACAGCACCTGCTGCACCTGCCTCAGACTGCATCTCTGTAATCTGCACTTCACGACCGAAGATATTGGTTCTTCCGTCTGTTGCCCACTCATCCGTGGCTTCAGCCATAGGTGAAGATGGGGTAATCGGATAGATAGCCGCTACATCAGTAAATGCATATGAAGCATGTGCTGCTGCATGGTTACCATCCATGGTTTTCATTTTTCTTGCCATTTTGATTTCCTCCTACAAATAGTGAATATGTATATGTAATGGTATACATGTGAGTCCGCCTCCGGGGCATGAAGCCCTATGCAGACTGACCTGTCTACTATTATAGCAATTATTTAACAAATTGCAAATGCTTAATCGCAATTACTCCAAAAAATACAATGTAATTCATTAAAAAAATATAAACTCTCACAATAAAAGAGGGGCTGCTTTTCACAGTCCCTCCTGATATGGCCATCATCAATTTTCTGATTGTCATCCCATCAATTCTGGTTCAGCGGCGCAATCACAGGATTGCCTCCTCCCGGTCCGTCCGAAGCACCTGGGTCAGTTCCCGGCCCCGGAGCCTGGGTTCCCGGTGCCGAAGGCGCTGTGGGCGCCGTTGTGGCGCTTGGCACGGTAGGTGTGATGCCAGGTCCGCTTTCCTGGGTGGAACCCTCCGGTGACGATATGGTCGGGTCACTGCCCGGAACATAGCCCTCCGGCATCCCGTCCACGGTCGGGATTGGTGTTTCATCCGGAACCGTGGTCTCCTCCGGCGCCAGGACAACGCCTGATGTGTTGCGCAGGATTACAGGCGCATGGCCTTTGTAGGTGGTTTTGTGGTCCAGTTCCCTGGATACTTCCACGCCGTCCTTATAGATGACCTTGTAGGTCTCCCACCTGCTGCCCTTGGTACCCGCGCTCTTTGGTACCTCCACTCCTGGCTGGAGTGTCTGGTCTTCCTGATAGGTCGGTGCAGGCGGGTCCAGTTCTTCCACCTTCTTGGATTCCAGGTCCAGCTTCATCCCTTCCTCCATGATTGGGATTCCGTAAATGGAAACCGTCATCTTCTGGTCCGCGTAGCTGGCCTTGATGCCGATGGATGTGCTGGAGGTATTCTTAAAGCGGAAATCCGGCTGTTCCCAGCTCACGGTCGCATCCTGTCCCGGTGTGATATAGTTCGGCTCAAAGGTGTGGGAACGCCTGAAGGAAATGCTCTCCTCCCCCAGTCCTGACCGGTATACCGCATTATAGAGGGTGGTGGATACCTGGCATACGCCGCCTCCGATTTCCTGGACCACTTCCCCGTTATTGTAAGCAGCCGCACCCTTATAGCCTTTTGCCTCTGTCCTCTGTCCCACTGCCTGGTTAAAGGAGAATTCCTCCCCCGGGTGGACCACGGTGCCGTTTAAGGCCTCGGATGCCAGCCGGATGTTGGTATTACGGTCCTTGTTGGCGGTTGTCTTGGTGGTAAAGGTGCTGATGGTCTTATACTTTTCCTTGGCAGCGGAAGCCGTGATATCAGGAGCGGTCTCGCTTCCCGTTGCCTTAATCTGCGCGTCAAAGTTTTTATCCTTCAGGGCCTTGACGATATCCCCGGCAAGCTTATCCTGGTCAATGGCAAAGCCATTCTCCTCACCCTTGAATACAAATTCTCCCTTTTCCTTATCATAAGAATCGATGGATCCGTTCTTTGCCTTCTTATCCCATCTGGAAGCGCACGCAGCAGCCTCTTTTGCAGCGGCCTCTTCCATCCCATCCATGTTAAGGGTATAGCTTTCTTCCGGATCCCCGCTGTAGATATCGTCTAACAGCGCGTCTACTTTTTCAGCCACAAGGTCGGTCACCGGATAGGAATCATCCCCGTATGTAACCGTCATGCCCCAGGAATACTCCTTCAAAATAGCGTTCCTGGCCTGGTTTTTGGACATACCGGTTATGGTTATCCCATCCACCTTAACCTCTTTCATCATCTCTGGTTCCGAGGTTTCCGTGACCTGCGTCTCATCCGGTTCCCCAAGGCTGCCCTTTGCCTTAATCACAAGGGCAATGCATGTGATAAGCACCAGGAGGATGATTCCGATGACTGCTATCTTCTTATAATCAGGCCCCTTCTTCCTTCTGTGGGTACTGTTACGCCTGGCATTATGGGCCGCGTTCATCCTTCCGGCCTGTCCTGAATGGTAGGAGGATGACCCCCGGGAACCTCCGCCCCCGGAACTGCTGCGCCCGGAACTTCTGTTGGAATAGTTTCCATTGCCTCTATTATTGGTAACCTTGCCGCGGCTTCTGCCTGCAGAAGGGTTTCTACGTTCACGGTTATTCTCTAATTGATTCATTTTCTTCACCCATCATTTCATCTAGCATATTATTCACAGATTGTAGTATAACATACTTTATGTAAAATGGAACCGTCTTTTTTGTTTTTTTCCAGCCAATTTTACTTATTATGAAATTCATGTTACTATATATAAAGTAAGTATTAGGAAGTTATTAAAAATTGGTTACATCTGGAGGTTTTACCATGGATTACGTGGATTTACATGTTCACTCAAACGCGTCTGACGGCACCTGTACCCCGGCCGAAGTGGTGGGGCTTGCCGCGCAGGCAGACTTACGGGCCATTGCACTGACGGACCACGATACGACGGCCGGGATTCCCGAAGCCCTTCTGGCCGGGGCTGCCTGCGGTGTGGAAGTCATCCCGGGCATCGAGGTATCCAGTTCCTATAAGGGCCATGAGATCCATATCCTGGGACTTTTCGTCACGGCCGGCAACCCTGCCCTGGAAGCTGTCTTAAAGCAGTTCCGGCTGCGCAGGGACCAGAGGAATGAGGAAATGTTCCGGCGCTTTGCTGATGACGGCATCACCTTTACACCGGAAGAACTTAACGGCGGCAATCCGGATACCGTCATAACAAGGGCTCACGTTGCAAGGGCACTTCTCTCCAAAGGAATGGGCCCCACCCTGGACCAGATATTCAGAAAATATCTTCAGTATGACGGCCCCTACTGCCCGCCCAAAGCATATGTTGCTCCGGATGAAGTACTGGATGCCCTCTTATCCAGCGGCGCCTTCCCTGCCCTGGCCCACCCCTTCCAGTATAAGCTGGGTGACAAGGGGACCATGGAACTGGTCGGATACCTGACATCCCTTGGCATGAAAGGGCTGGAGGTCTACCACTCCTCCAACAACCGTCTGGAAAGCATGAAGCTTCAGAAAATGGCGGCTGCCTGCCACCTGCTTCCCACTGGCGGTTCCGACTTCCATGGCAGCAATAAACCGGATATTTCCATTGGCCGCGGCCGCGGAGGACTGAGAGTATCCTCCCTGCTGTTAGAAGATATAAAAAAAGCATTGTAATCCCTTATTTTTTATTGAAAATTGTAATTGTTTTGGGGTCTGAATTTTGATATAATCATATATGTTAAAAGATTAACCAGACTTTTCCAGATTTGGAAAAGGACTACTAACAGGAGGAATTGCCGTGAAGATTCAGAACATTACTGATGTAGAAAAGTTTTTTGAAGTAGTAGACCAGTGCAAGGGAACGGTTGAGCTGGTATCACCGGAAGGCGACCGCATTAACCTGAAATCCAAGTTGGCCCAGTATCTGTCAATGGCTACCATCTTCTCCAATGGATATATCAAAGAATTAGACCTGATTGCGCACGAGAAGGAAGACATCGAACGTTTAATTAAATACATGTACCAGGGAGAATAAGTGATATAAGAAACAGGAAACCAGCCCGTGACTGACAGTCAGTCATGGGCTGGTTTTTTGTTTCTTATGGCATCCCTGCCTTTCATGTCTTTCCTGATATCCCCACTATTTGGCGGACTGGTCTTCCGGCCCTGCTCCGGCCTCCCCGGCAGACGCCTGGGTCACAGGCCCTGCTTTTACAGCCTTGCCCTTTGACCGTCTTGTCCGGGCCGCCTTATCCCCGCCGGTCCTGCTTCTGCTTCCCGGCTTCGGCCTGTTAAGCCGTCCGTTCACCTCATCCCTTAAAAGGGCATAAAGCACGGAGCAGAGAGGGATGAATATGAGCATGCCGGCGATTCCCATCATGCTGCCGCCCAGCGTCACCGCCACCAGCACCCAGATGGAGGGAAGCCCCACGGAATTACCTACCACATAGGGGTAAATCAGGTTCCCCTCAATCTGTTGGAGCACAAAGAAGATGATGGTAAAAATAAGCGCATCCATGGGCTCCACCATCAGCATCAGGAACACGCCCACCCCCAGCCCGATGAACGCGCCGAATATGGGAATCAGGGCCGTAAACGCAATCAGCACCCCGATTAACAGGGCATAGGGAAGACGTCCCAGGGTAAGCACCACAAAGAACATGGTTCCAAGGATGACCGCCTCCACACACTGGCCTGTAAGGAAATTTGAGAATGTCCGCTCAGTAAGGGATGCAATCTCCACAATGCGCCCTGTCACGGACTCAGGAAGGAAGGCCGACAGCAGTTTCCTCATCTGCCGTCCCAAGGTCTCCTTCTGAAGCAGGATATAGATGGCAAAGATGAAACCAATCAGGAACGAGGATACACCGCTGACAATGGATACCGCTGCCGAGAATGTATTGTTAAGCATGGTGCCTGCCCCTGTTTTCAGGAATCCCATCATGTCCTGGAACACCTGCTGCCAGTCCACCTCTACATGGTTGACGTAATCCAGTATCTGCGGAAAACTGGCAAAAAGCTGTTCCATCTCATCCTTCAGCCCTGCGAAAAACAGGGGGACGCTGGACTGAAGGGTCAGGAATGTCTTAAGCAGCTGCGGTGTGACCACAAAGGTAACAAGGAACAGGATGCCGGACACCAGCAGAATCGTGACAACCAGGCTGATTGGCCGTCTTAACCGGCTGTCTTCCCGGAACATGATCAGGTGGCGTTCAATGTTGCGCATGGGTACGTTTAAGATAAATGCAATGGCTGCGCCCAGAATAAAGGGCCACGCCATGTGGAACAGCGCTGCCGCCACGTCCAAAAGCCGTCTGTAATTGATTCCTGCGACCACCACAATGACCGTAAACAGGATCAGTCCCCTGAGTTTTTTAATTGTCTCCTGATTTAATTCCATAATACCATCCTTTATGATTTTGTCTCTTCCTGAAACACATCCGCAATTGACTGTCTGGATGCCCGGAAGGTTCCCTGGGCCATCAGGCTGCTGCCTCCGCCCCTTCCATGAAGTTTCCCATTCATGTCCTTACTGAGGGTCCGCATATCCATGGAGCTGCTTCCCAGGGCATACTGATACTCCCCTTCTGTCCCATTGCCTGAACACACCATTACCACACTGCCCTTTTTCTGCTCATAAAGCAGGGTGGACAACCGGCGTATCTGCACCATGTTAAGCCCCTCCTCAAAAATGGCCAGGGGACTGCTGCTTTCCGGATACTGTCCTGCCCTCAGCTCCAACAGCTGACCATACAGGCGGCCAATCTCCATCTCCCTGTCCTGGCAGTCATTTTTCAGTTTTTCAACCGCCTCAGGCACCAGATGCAGTTTGGCGGACAGCAGGTTGGACAGCCGTATCCCATCCTTCAGCCGCTCCCTGTAATCCAGAAGCGCCCTGCGGCCGCACAGCATGGATATGCGGACCCCGCCTTTATAGCGGATCATGCCTCTTATCTTAATGATACCCACTTCTCCGGTATTTTCTACATGTGTCCCGCAGCAGGCGCAGACATCCCCGCCGGGAATCTCTATGATCCTTACCTGTCCGCTCAGTTCCTTCTTGCTCCTGTAATCAATGGATGGAAGTTCCTCTTTGGAGGGATAAAGCGTATGTACCGGCACATTGTCATAAACCACCTGGTTGGCCGCATCCTCCAGTCCGTCCAGTTCTTCCGCTGTCATGACACCGTTGAAATCCACGGTCACTTCCCCGGCGCCCATGTGGAATCCCACATTATCATATCCGTAACGCCTGTGCACCAGGCCGGACAGGATATGCTCCCCTGTGTGCTGCTGCATATTGTCATAGCGTTTCTGCCAGTCAATGACCCCCTCTGCCAATGTTCCCGGCTCAAGGGGGGATGCCAGCTCATGGAGGATTTCATCCCCCTTTTCATGGACAGATAGTACCTTCACCTGGTTCAGGGTCCCTGTATCAGAGGGTTGCCCTCCTCCCTCAGGATAAAACCCGGTCTGGTTGAGTACGGCCAGCCAGGTCCCCTTACCGCTTGCTTCACAGCGCTCCACCGTACACATGAAAGACTTCACATAGGGAGTCTGGTAATATAATCTGCTCTTGTCCATTTTCCATCAACGCCTCATTTCTTCAATGCTTCCATGATTATACTATAGATTGACAGGATGTACCATTTAAAATTTTATAAAAATATTTTCAAAACCAGGAAACATGAGCAAGCAGGGGGTCATATGATAAAGTGTAATTAAACTTTATATGGAGGAACTAACATGAGTGATGTAGCAGCAACAAACTGCGGTTGTGACTGTGGATGTGGATGTGGAACAGGAGGCAGCGGGTGCAATATCATCTGGCTTATCCTGATTCTGTGCTGCTGTGGCGGAGGCGGCGGATGCTTCGACCACAATAACTGCGGCGGCGGTTGTGGATGCGGATGCGGAGGCGGAAGCGGATGTGACTTTATCTGGATCATCCTGCTTCTGTGCTGCTGTGGCGGCGGTGGCGGCTTCTGCTGCTAATGCCTGTCTCTGAGAATCCTTCACCAAAGATTTAAAAACGGGGAGTGGTTTTGCCACTCCCTGTTTTTTATTCATTTAACAGGGTCCGTGCCTGGGGATGGGCTGCCTGACGCGGCGCTTCCCCGGTTTTTCCCACCATACCCCTTCCTTCCCTGCCTTCTCCTGACACACTCATCATCTATTTCATACACTGCATTCCCTTCAATTACTAAACGGTTATACATGGATTTCACTCTCCTTCCATATTAATAATATATGCAGTGTCCAGGCTTTGGCGCATTCATGCTTAAATATATGGAATTGTTTGCCAATCACCTGCATAAGCTTAAAGCAAAGAAAGAAAAAGGCCGGTGGAAAGATATGAACCCATCTGATGACTATAAACTTACTGATCTGGATTATCTCATAGGGGACCACCACCTGCAGATGATAAAAGCCGCCCTCCCGTACCTGGGGGTGTCTGCGCAGAAGACCATATCCCTCTTTGTCAAAGCACAGGAGCTGAGAAAGACCGTGGAACTTTTTGAGACAGAAGAAGTGGCTTCCATGGGCATATGTTCCCTGGAAAGTTCCGAGCGGACCGGTTCTGTCCGGGACCTGCTGCAGGCTGTCCGTCCCTACGGCAACCCCATGGAGCAGGATATGATTGACATGGCCCAGACACTGATGGAAGGCCAGACCCCCATGGAACAGCTTCGCAGGTTCCTTACCCCGGAACAGCAGTCCCGTTTCGAAACCATGGAAATGATAATGACCGCCATGCAGGCCATGTCCTGACAACTTATTCATTCAGAAAGGATACATATTTATGGATACTAACTGGAAACAGGATCCCAGACTAAAGGCCATGAGCAAAGAAAAGCTGGATCTGCTGACAGAATTTGCCGAGCGCATTGAACACACAAACAAAAACAACCTGATGGAGACATTCATGTCCATCAATATGGAAGCCAGACAAAAAGGAATCCAGTTCAATGATAAGGAGACCGCCCTCCTGGTCACTATCTTAAGCTCCGGCATGCCGCCTGCGGAAAAGAAAAAACTGGATATGCTGAAAATGATGTCAAAAAAACTGGCAGGGCCGCGCTGACACAGCGCCCCCTGCCTTCCAAAGCATGTTCCGGACCAAAACCATCCCCGGACCAAAACTATCTCCGGACCAAAACTATCTCCGGACCAAAACTATCTCCGGACCAAAACTATCTGAGACTTTCCAGATTTCCTGCAATCACGATCCTTGTCTGCCCGGTTGCCGACTGCACCAGTTCCTTTGCCCTGGCCTCCGGCAGACGGATACAGCCTGCGGATCC
Source organism: Enterocloster sp. OA13 (assembly GCF_022440595.1). Classification (NCBI taxonomy): domain Bacteria; kingdom Bacillati; phylum Bacillota; class Clostridia; order Lachnospirales; family Lachnospiraceae; genus Enterocloster; species Enterocloster sp. OA13. The sequence continues at coordinate 2,610,445 of NZ_JAKNTF010000001.1, forward strand.
ATTGTCCGCTGACGCAGTAAAGCAGTGGAGGAAAATAGCCGATCCCTTCCCAGGCACACAGTCCTGGTTATAATCCAGGGCAAGGGCATAGTCATAATACGGCGATGCAGCCGCCAGGTTCTCCGCTGAATTCCATGTCCTGGGGGTTGTGGACGTATTGACCAGCTTATTGTAATAAGCGCTGGCGGAATCATCCACCCAGTAATCCCCTTTCACAATCTTATGATATGGCAGGACACTGCCCGGGTCATCCTTCAGGCCAAATGCCATGGTGAATCCATAGGTGCCCGCAGGAGTCCTGCCATCCCCTTCCGCTTTTTCAGAGGTAATTCCTCCCCTTCCCACGATGGAAGCTTCCTTCCACACCAGGTTCCAGGTATCATCCCCCTTTTTATAATAGTAGGTATCCGCGTTGCAGCCGCCTGTCCCGACCACCACGATCAGCTGGTCCGCGCCCTCGGCTCCTGTCAGGTTGTGGGGCTGTATCACGCCGTCCACCACCGCAGGCCCTGGTGTAATCCCTGGTTCAAGGGCCGCGCCCATGCCGGATACACCCGGTCCCTTCTCTTCTGCCTGCAGGCGGTATCCCGCCGTACCGCGCAGACCTGCCTTCACCGTACGCAGGTCCGGCTGTGCCGCCCATCCGGTCACTGCCAGGGCCGCCATGATGCCTGCCGCCAGGGCCGTCGCTGCCATCCATCCATGTTGTCTCATATGTAGTCACCTCTGCCTTATTTTACTTCCATCATTATAACCCGCACCCGCCCGTATGGGTATTTCTTTTTTCTTACAATTATCAGAAAAAGCGCACAGCCTGCAGGACTGATGCGCTTTTCCCCTGATATGGAGCTTATTTACAAACAATGTTGATGATCTTGCCGGGAACGTAAATCTCTTTTACAATGCTGCCGGACATCTTATCCCTGACAGCTTCCCTGCCCGCTGCCAGGGCATCTTCCTTGGAAATGTCGGCAGCCACATTGATGATGGCACGTGTCTTTCCGTTTACCTGCACAGCCACTTCAATCTCATCATCCTTCATGGCTTCCTCATCGCACTCCGGCCACTGGGAATGGAACACGCTGTCCGTGCCGCCCAACTGCTGCCACAGTTCCTCGCCGATATGGGGTGCGAATGGTGCCAGGAGGGTAACGAAGGTCCTTAAGGTCTCTTTATCAATGCCGCCCTCTTTCTTAGCCAGGTCAATCAGCTTATTGTTATATTCCATGAAACCGGAAATAACCGTATTCAGGCTGAACTGGTTAAAGCGGTACTCGATATCGTATACCAGTTTGTGGCGCAGCTTGATCATTTCCTTAGATGCCTGGATGTCCTTGTCCTTGTTATCCATCACAAGGTTCCAGAAACGGTTAAGGAACCTGGAAACGCCTTCAATGCCGCGGTCATCCCACTCCGCATCCAGTTCCGGCGGTCCCACGAACAGCTCGTAGAGGCGGAGTGAATCGCATCCGTAATCCCTTACCAGATCGTCCGGGGATACCACATTACCCTTGGACTTACTCATCTTGATACCGTTCTTACCGGTAATCATGCCCTGGTTGAACAGTTTCTTGAAAGGCTCATCAAAATCAATTGCCCCGATGTCGCACAGGAACTTTGTATAGAAACGTGAATATAAAAGGTGGAGCACCGCATGCTCTACGCCGCCGATATACATATCAACCGGAAGATACTTGTCCGCCTTTTCCCTGGAAACCAGTTCCTCGCTGTTGTGGCTGTCCACGTAGCGCAGGAAATACCAGGAGGAACCCGCCCACTGGGGCATGGTGTTCGTCTCGCGCTTCGCGGGAGCGCCGCAGACAGGACATGTGGTATTGACCCACTCGTCAATTCCGGCCAGAGGTGACTCACCGGTTCCGGTGGGCTGGTAACTCTCCACATCAGGAAGCCTTAAGGGAAGCTCTTCCTCCGGGACCGGGACACAGCCGCACTTGGGGCAATGGATGATCGGTATCGGCTCTCCCCAATATCTCTGGCGGGAGAATACCCAGTCACGGAGCTTGTAATTGACCATCTTATGGCCAAAGCCCTTCTCCTCAATCATGTGGGGCGCTTCCTTCTTAAGCACGGAAGATTCCATGCCGTTCCAGTCCCCGGAATTAATCATGATACCGCTTGCCTCAGTATAGGCCTCGGTCATGTCCTCAATCTCAACGCCGTCCTTTGCAATGACCTGTACAATGGGAAGGCCGAACTTCTTAGCAAACTCAAAGTCCCTGTCATCATGGGCAGGCACACACATGATGGCGCCCGTGCCGTAATCAGCCAGCACATAGTCAGACAGCCAGATAGGCGTCTTCTGCCCGTTTAACGGGTTGATGGCGTAACTGCCCGTGAATACGCCTGTCTTTTCCTTTGCCTGCATACGGTCAACATTGGAACGCATGGAGGAATCAAAGATATACTTCTCAACCTCTTCCCTTGTATCGTCCGTGGCCAGGCTCTTAGCCAGCTCATGCTCAGGCGCAAGCACCATGAAGGTGGCGCCGTAAAGGGTGTCAGGCCTGGTGGTGTACACGGTGATTTTCTCATCGCGTCCGTCAACCGGGAAATCCACCTCAGCGCCATAGGACTTGCCAATCCAGTCTGTCTGCATTTTCTTAACCTTCTCAGGCCAGTCCAGCTTATCCAGGTCATTTAACAGGCGCTCGGCATAGGCTGTGATCTTCAACATCCACTGGCGCAGGTTCTTCTTGGTCACAGTGGTGCCGCAGCGCTCGCAGCAGCCGTTTACCACTTCCTCATTGGCCAGTCCTGTCTTACAGGAAGGACACCAGTTAATGGGGAACTCCTTCTCATATGCCAGGCCCTTTTTGAACATCTGGACGAAAATCCACTGGGTCCATTTGTAGAATTCCGGATCCGTGGTATTCACTTCCATGTCCCAGTCATAGATGGCTGCAATCTGCTTGATCTGCTTCTTTATATTGGAAATATTGGCCTCCGTGGACTTGGCAGGATGGACGCCCATCTTGATTGCATAGTTCTCAGCAGGCAGGCCGAACGCATCCCATCCCATTGGATGGATGACATATTTGCCCTTTAACAGCTGGTATCTGCTCCATACATCGGAGATGACATACCCCCTCCAGTGGCCCACATGCAGGCCGCTGCCTGAAGGATATGGGAACATATCCAGACAATAATACTTTTCTTTTTTGCCATCATTGACATTGATGGGCTTCTCTTCCCAGTTCTCCCGCCACTTTTTCTCTATGGCGCTGTGATTGTACTGTGTTGCCATGATTTCATTCCTCCATTGGTTATTCAAGGTTCCTATGAAATAAAAAAGCCCTGCGCCTCTACTGCTAGAGACGTGGGGCTTAAATCCTCACGCGGTACCACTCTGGTTCATGCTCATGCATGCACTTATTCCTCTTATAACGGTAAGGTCTCCGGCCTGCCCTACTGACCCTGACCCCCGTGTGTCCGGCAGTCTTATGTTGGGGCAAGCTACTCCAGGGCCAGTTCAATAACCTTTTGTCACCGGCTCGCACCATCCGCCGGCTCTCTGTATCCATCCAGTTACCTACTACTCCCTATCAGCGTATTTACACTGATTCTTAATTTAGCATATTTCCGAAACAGTGTCAACCATTACCGGTGAAAAAACTGCCCGGACGTCATCCCGGACCATGCCGCCTTATAGGCTGTCTTGGCATGCCTGGCTTCCCTGGAACGCCGGATTGGCCTGGCTTCCCTGGCCCATTTGGCCGGAGTCTCATATCTGGACGGCTGGGCCGGGCCTCCAATCCGGGCTTCCTCCGTAAAAAAAACGCAAAGTCCGTCCAAATCCCTGACCCATCCCTTTTCAAACCAGCCATACTGGGTTCCGTCAAACCCGTACACTGCGTCCCCGTGTATGTAGGCCGCGGGACTGCCGTCAAACAGGTAGATGTGTTCCCCGTCCCTGTCAATATAGGCTGCCGGCACGCCTGTTCTTTCATATAATGTCATGTATCGTTCTCCCCGTATCTATTTTCCGATTCCTTCCCTTCTGATAACAGGTATATTATAGAGGGAATGGGTATATTATACAACTTTACCGTATCTGGTTCAATCCTTGTCCTGCAGTGAATAAAGAAATTTATCAAACGTGCTGATGTCTGATTGTAAAGTGTCTATAAAGCGCCCAACATGGTATCCGTCAGTAGCAGCGTGATGACAGGTTAGATTATCCATGCTTATAGCTCCATATAAAATAATCCATGTTGGTTACAGTACCAAAGTAATCTCCCATGACCAGAAACAGGAATACGCACCTGCAGTCCCCATTCAGGGTATTGTCTCTTAATCAGGATACTGTCCCCTGTCAGCAGTGCCACAAATACGATATAATGTTCACGTTCCATTGCATGGTCAGCCGTGATATAAAAATCATTTTCAATTCTTTCTACATTTAACTTCTCATTCCCATCGGCTTTCTGCGGCTGTAATGCTTTCATTTTTTTACCGCAGCAGGATATGTCGGTTTCCGTCATTGCAGTAACCATGTTTCCGCAATTAGGACACATATAAAAGTGCATTTTCTTCATGTTACCTCCCAGTATCTCGTTAGCGTCCAATTCGCCGGATAGCAGTTTTTCCAAATCAACATTAAAGATTTTTGATAATTCGGGCAGCAGTGATAATTCCGGACAGCCTAGTCCCCTTTCCCACTTACTGACCGTCTTATCACTTATGTTCATCTGATTGGCTAATTGTAACTGTGTCATACGGTTTTCTTTTCTTAGCTGGTAAATTAATTTTCCAATTTTCACATTATCCATTTTTCTCTCTCCTTGTCCATAATTATAAAACTAAAAAACTCATTTACAATAAACGCTCCGTTGAGTTCAAACCATCTTCTGTCCATGGAAGGTGGACGGTAAGATGTAACAGGGCATTCCGGAATAGCCTCTTCCAGCATTATGTGTTATAATCAGAAATACCCTATGCGGAAAAAGGAGATACAAATGGATTTACATACAACAGTAAGATATATGATCATGCTCGGTATCGGAACGCTCTTTTCATTTTTTTTGTTTGTAATCACATCTGCAATGATTTTTGCCTGGATTGATGGTGTGCTTTTTGCCGTCATCATCATTCTTTGTTTTGTATTTTTGAGATGTCCGTATTGCAGCGGAAATCTTATGGGAAAAGTCTGGTGTGAATACTGCCCCCATTGTGGCAAAGAGCTGGATTGGTAATGAATATTTCTGCACGTCAAAATCAAGGAAGGGGTTCCGGCCAATCCACAAATCTTAACGCAACTCTAACACTGCCTCCTATTGCATTTCCGTTTGTCCCTATGTTAAGCTTTAATTGACGTATGCCCTTGATACATAAGTTGTACCAGGCATATCGGACAAAATAACGGACAACAGGAGGTAACTTATTGAATCAGAAGTTAAAAGAAAAAATCACAGAATCCTTATCATCTGTGCTGCCCGTTACCTGTATCGTATTGATTCTTGGGATTACGATTGCACCTATTCCGCTGGATCCGCTGATGCTGTTCCTGGCTGGCGCGGCCTTCCTGATTATAGGTATGGGATTTTTCACCCTTGGTGTGGATATGGCCATGATGCCCATCGGTGAAAAGGTAGGGGCGCAGCTGGCACGGGCAAAGCGCCTTCCAATCATCATCACGGCATGTATCATCATCGGCGCAGTGGTGACGGTAGCGGAACCGGACCTTCAGGTCCTTGCAGGACAGACACCCGCCGTACCTGACATGGTTCTCATACTGGCAGTAGCTGCAGGAGTCGGGTTTTTCCTGGCCCTTGCGTTCCTTCGCTCCCTCTTCGGCTGGAGCCTTTCCCATATCCTTATGGTCTGCTACATCATCCTGTTTATCATGGCTTTTTACATTCCAGGTGACTTCCTCGCAGTGGCATTTGATTCCGGCGGCGTTACCACCGGTCCCATCACGGTCCCCTTCATCATGGCCCTTGGAATGGGTCTTTCTTCCATTGGCCAAGGCAAAAACCAGGACAGTGACAGCTTCGGGCTGGTGGCCCTGTGTTCCATCGGCCCTATCCTCTCCGTAATGATACTTGGACTTGTGTACCAATCCTCTTCCGGTACATATGAACCCATGTCCATTCCCTCCATCAGTAACTCCCAGGACCTGTGGCTGGCATTCCAGCACGAACTGCCGGAGTATGCCCTGGAGGTATTTACGGCCCTTTTCCCCATTCTTGCATTCTATATCCTGTTTCAGATTTTCTTTTTGAAAATGCGCCGCAGGCAGGTGGTGAAAATCCTGGTGGGCATGCTGTACTCCTACATCGGCCTGACCCTGTTCCTCACAGGCGTCAACGTAGGCTTCATGCCTGCGGGAAGCTATCTTGGCAAGCAGCTGGCCTCCCTTCCTTACCGGTGGATCCTTGTTCCCGTGGCAATGCTGATCGGCTACTTCATTGTAAAAGCCGAGCCAGCCGTCCAAGTGCTTAACAAGCAGGTGGCTGACATGACCGGAGGCACCATATCAGAGGCAGCCATGATGAAAGGTCTTTCCGTGGGCATGGCCCTGTCCCTGGGATTTTCACTGTTCAGGGTACTTACCGGCCTTCCCCTTTTAAGCCTGCTCCTTCCAGGTTACGCGATTGCCCTGGGACTGTCCTTCATTGTCCCCCCGGTCTTCACTTCCATTGCCTTTGACTCAGGCGGTGTTGCATCCGGCCCCATGACGGCCACCTTCCTCCTGCCTTTTGCCATGGGGGCATGTGAAGCGCTGGGCGGTGATATTTTAAAAGATGCATTCGGTATCGTGGCCATGGTGGCCATGACCCCTCTTATCATCATACAGCTTATCGGCCTGTCTTATGAGTTTAAGACACGGAGGGAGAAAAGCAGCGCACAGCTGTCCATTATTGATATGGACAGTGAATTTATCGACTTAGGGAAGGAGGACCCCAATGAATCCTAACCATATAAAATGGATGGCCGCCATCGTAGACCGCGGCAAAGGCAACCGGGCCGCTGCCATTTTCCAGGAACATGACCAATCAATCCTCTTGATTGCCAGGGGCCACGGAACTGCCAGCTCCGCCATCATGGACTGCCTTGGTCTGGATGAACCGGAAAAAGACCTGGTCCTGGGTATTGCATCCGCCTCGGACTCCCATCATCTGATGGACGCCCTGAAAAATGAATTGGAATTCCATAAACCAGGCCACGGGATTGCATTTTCCATTCCGCTTTCAGGAATCAGCATTGCGGCTTTGGGCCGCCTGAAGAATCGGGATGCGCGCCAGCATCCCCACCACACTGCCAGTTCCAAGGAGGATACCCCTATGTCAGATCATAAAAACTACGAATTGATAGCAACTGTCATCCATACCGACCTGTCCATCCCTGTGATGGAAGCTGCCCGGAAGGCAGGATGCCACGGCGGCACCCTTGTGAAGGCGCGTGAAATCGGCTCCGATGAGGAAAAGAAGATTTTCGGCCTGACCCTTTCCCAGGAAAAAGCCATCCTCCTGATCCTCACCCCATCCATACAGAAGCAGCCTATCTTAAGGGCTATCTGCGAAACCGTGCTGCGGGAAACCGGCGAACATGCGGTTGCATTCTCCCTTCCAGTGGATGAGGTAGAAGGAATCAGCGGATAAAATCATAAGGCCTCTTCCAGGTCGGAAAAAATCCAGAGTGTTTCTTTTGGGCTGCCGGAATAAGTGCTGAAATTTAAAACCCTCAGCTTTAACCGGCACCCGTCCTTCTTCTCATATATGAGTTCAGGTATGTCTTCTCCATCCAGCAATTGTTCCAGGTACGTGTAATCACAAAACTGTTTGAAATCAGGGATGTACCCGGTTTTCACCATGCGGCCGGCATAGAGCATAAGGGCCTTGCTGAACCGTCCGTTGGACTCTTCCAGCATTTCCTTAAAATAAGTTGGAATGAAAATCTGGCGCAGCGTATCTGTTTCCAGATTGACAAAATATACTCCCTTAAATGCAGGCGCCAGGACCCGCATGAACCGCTCGGCATCCCTTTTTTCAGCTATGATCCGCTCCATCTTCCTGTCTAATATCCTTTGCTGGCGTTCTCCCCCTTTGGAGGAATAATACTCTTCTTTGTTTTTCTGCATATCTGTTTCAGCTGTCTGGATGATTTCATTGATATCCAGATTGGATTCCCTCCAATCCAGACCTATGGAAAGCGAGTATTCTGCCTCCCCGGCCTCCCTGCATACATCCTTTGTCCTTCGGACCGCTTCATGATATGTAATGTTTTTACAAAGCACCACAAACTCATCCCCGCCGATCCTGAAAACCTCATCCGGCCTAAAATGCCGCAGCAGGATACCGGCAACCGTTTTCAGCATGGTATCACCTGCCTCATGTCCCAGATGGTTGTTCAGTTCATGAAGTCCGTTGGCATCCACGTAAATGCAGGTCAGGGATGCGGCCTCCGTGTCAACCAAAGCCTGCACTGCCTTTGTATAGCTGTTCCTGTTCTGAAGTCCGGTGAGTGCATCCAAAAGGGCTTCCTTACTTAAAATCTTATTGGCCGCCTCAATCTGCCGGTACTGCCTGTTGATGGTCATCTCATCCATTTTGGCCTGAATCCTGGAATTGTACAGGCTTGTATTAATCACAATTGCCGCCAGGGACAGGAACAGGCTGTTCATAAGATTGTTATAACCGTGATTCAGTCCTGCCGGATTAGGGAAATATGGCAGCAGCAGATTCAGCAGCAGGAAATTCACAAGGAACAGCAGGGCTGTCTTCCACGGCTTCATCATGGACATTATGGCCATGATTAGTATCACATAATTATAAACCGTCAGCCCGTTCCCACCCAGCTGGTCATTAAGGGTAACGGCAAGTCCCCAGAAACTGAAGAATACCATGTACCCATGCTCTATCCTGAAATAACAGCGGTGGCTGTCCTTTTCCCTGCCGGCCCACGCCTGCCCGGCCATCACACAGGCGGTTGCCAGGATGAGCACCAGATACAGCAGGAAATAGGCGGTCCGCCTGGGTTTCACAAATGGTCCGCCCGGCCGCAGGGATATGGAGATAAGCATGATCAGCTCATATATTATTATGAAAAGATGGAAATAAAAATTCCTGCCCGCCACACTGACGTGAAGTGAGGCAATGATTTCATCAAAATCCCGGGTTCCGGAACCCATGCCCAGAACCCCCTTTAATCGGCTCCACATTAATATCATACTCCTTCAGTCATCGATTACAGGAACCATATATGGATTTCCTGCCATTAAAGTATATCATACCTTATATTCCTGTTTCTGGGAACCTGTTTCCACATTCATCCTCTTCCATTTTTCAGGAAATACATTATAATTATTAATATCAAATGAAAGCAGGTGCAATTGAATGTACATAGGAGATTTACACATCCATTCCCATTATTCCAGAGCCACCAGCAAGGACCTGACACCGGAATATCTGGATCTGTGGGCCAGGAAAAAGGGGATTGACATAGTTGGGACAGGAGATTTTACACATCCCGCCTGGAGGGCCGAACTGGCAGAAAAGCTGGAACCGGCCGAGCCGGGACTCTACATCCTGAAGAGGGAACGGATCATCCGTCATTCTTCCGCCCCAGGAAGCCGCCAGCCACGATTTGTAATCAGCGGGGAAATCAGCTCCATCTATAAGAAAAATGATAAGGTAAGGAAGGTCCACAGCCTGATTCTTCTCCCCAGCCTGGAAGCTGCCGAGATACTTTCCAAACGCCTGGAAGCCATCGGCAACATCCATTCTGACGGGCGTCCCATCCTCGGACTTGACTGTCATGACCTATTGGCCATTACATTGGACGCCTGCCCGGAAGCAATCTATGTGCCTGCCCATATATGGACGCCTCATTTCTCCCTGTTCGGGGCGTTTTCCGGCTTTGACACCATAGAGGAATGCTATGGGGAACTGACTCCCCAGATACATGCGCTGGAAACAGGGCTTTCATCCGACCCCTCCATGAACCGGCGCCTGTCGGCCCTGGATTCCTTTCACCTGATTTCCAATTCTGACGCACACTCGCCGGCCAAGCTTGGAAGGGAGGCCAACCTCTTTGACATCCCCATGTCCTATGACGGGCTTTACGGGGCCATCCAGAGAGGCGAAGGACTGGCGGGAACCATCGAATTCTTCCCCGAGGAGGGCAAGTATCACTTTGACGGCCACCGCAAATGCCATCTCTGCCTGAGTCCGTCCCAGGCCAGGCAATACAACGGCATCTGCCCTGTATGCGGCAAAAAGCTGACAACAGGCGTGCTCCACCGCATTGAGCAGCTGGCAGACCGCCGGGAAGATTTCATCCTTCCGGGCGGACGTCCGTATGAAAACCTTGTCCCGCTGCCAGAGGTAATCGCCGCATGCATGGGCTCCTCTTCTGCCAGCGTCAAGGTAACGCGCCAATATGAGCACATGCTGGAAGAACTGGGCAGCGAATTCCATATTCTCCGAAGCGCCAATCTCGACGACATCAGCCGGATCGGCGGACAGCTTACCGCCCAGGGAATCCGCCACCTGCGGGAAGGCAAGGTGGACTGGCGCCCAGGATACGATGGGGAATACGGCACCATGAAACTGTTTGCAGCATCAGAACTGGACAGTGTGGAAGGCCAGCTGTCATTCCTGCTGGATGACAATGAAATTGAAAGCTTCACCAGCCAGGCCAATCCGGACGGAAACGCTGCTTCTGCTGGCCAGGCCGTCCCGGACGGGCACGCTGCTTCTACTGAATATACGGTTCCAGGCGGGCACACCGCTTCTGCCGGACATACGGTTCCAGGCGGGCACACCGCTTCTGCCGGGCATACGGTTCCGGGCGGACACGCTGCCTCCTGCAAACAGACCCTTCCTGCCTCACAAACCGGCGCAGATGTCCTTGACGGCCTGAACCCGAACCAGCGGCAGGCCGTAGGGTCCATAAGCCCTGTAACAGCAGTCATCGCCGGACCCGGCACCGGAAAAACCAAGACACTGGTATCCAGGCTGTCCTATCTGATAGGTGAGCGCGGTGTCAAACCCGCTGAAATCACGGCAGTCACATTCACCAATAAGGCAGCAGAGGAACTCCGGCAGCGTATCCGCCGCCAGCTGCCCGGCAAGCGCAGCTTAAACCAGATGCAGGTAGGAACCTTCCATTCCCTGTGCTACCGCATGCTGCAAAACCAGGGGACGGGCCTGTCCCTGGCAGATGAAGGACAGCAGCAGGAATGTGCTGCGCAGGTAACCGGACAGTTAAACCTTCCTGTTTCCCCCAGCCAGTTCCTATCCCTGATATCCCTGAAAAAATCCGGTACAGGAACCATACCGGCCCCGGCCGGTCCTTCGGATGAAGACGGGAAAAGACCCCCAACCCTGACGGAAGAAGCATTTTCCAGATACAATGAACTTCTTGCCTCCAGGAACCTGATGGATTTTGACGACCTTCTTCTAAAGGTATTGGAACTTTTAGGATCAGAACAAAAGCTGGAACTGCGCAGACAGCACTTCTTCTACCTGCTGGTAGACGAGTTCCAGGACATCAGCCCGGTACAATACCGTTTAATCAAGGCATGGAACAAAGGCGGAAAAGAATTATTCCTCATCGGTGACCCGGACCAGTCCATCTATGGTTTCCGCGGTTCCCAGAGCAACTGCTTCGACCAGCTGTGCAGTGATTATAGCCAAGCCTGCGTACTGCGTCTGAAGCCCAACTACCGCTCCACCCCCGAGATTCTTTCAGCCGCCCTTCCGCTCATATCCCACAACCCTGGAGAGCCGAGGGAACTGACCCCCATGCTGGGCCACGGCGCGCCGGTCCGCGTTGCAACAGCTGAAAGCAGTCTCTCAGAAGCCATTTTCATTGCCAAGGAAATCGGGCACATGGTCGGCGGCATTGACATGCTGGATGCGCATGCCAACACATCAGCAATGACTGATACGCCAAGAAGCTTCAGCGATATAGCCATCCTATACCGCACCAACCATCAGGCCCGCCTTCTGGAGCAATGCTTAAGAAAAGAAGGAATCCCCTATGTGGTAGCGGGCCGCGAGGATTATCTGGGAGAGCCGTCCGTACAGGGCACCATCTGCTTTTTCCACGGAATTGCATCCTCCTTACCGGACAGCGAAGAAATCTGGTCCCACACAACCAGCCTCTGCCGCAAACTGCTGGGCCCCTGTCATGACTACGAAGCCCTGAAAGCACAATTCACCAAAAGACTGAAGCGTGAGAAGCCATGGAAGCTGCTGGAAGACTGGATGAAAATCCTGAACCTGACAGACAACAGATCCATGGATACCTTTCTGTGCATGTCTTATTTCCACAAGACCATGGAAGACATGCTCACCACCCTGACCTTCGGCCAGGGCAATGACGTAACCAGAAGCGGCCAGGACTCCTGTCCCTCCAGCGCAGTAACCCTCATGACCTTCCACGCATCCAAAGGCCTCGAGTTCCCCACCGTATTCCTGTACGGTCTGAAACAGGGCCTGATGCCCCTAAAATCAGGCAGCGGCCCTGTAAACCTGGAAGAAGAACGCCGTCTCCTATATGTAGCCATGACACGCGCCAAAGAGGAACTGATCATCACCACCTCCGAGTCCCCCTCTTCCTTCCTAAGCGAGATACCTCCCAACGCCTTCCGCCCGGAACAGGCACGCACCCCAGCCAGCGGAATCAAACAGTTAAGCCTGTTCGATTTCATGAATTAACACCCCCATCATCTTATCCATATATCCTTAACCATATGCCCTTAAACACATCTTCTCAATATATGAAAAAGCAGCAGCCGGAAGCCCCAGCAACCTCTTCATACCTCAGCTTCGGAGCCAGGGGCGGGAGTCAGGCGGGCTTGCGGTTCCTTGTGGAGGGTGTATGGTCTGCTTGCTCAAAAAGGCAGCAAAAACAGGGTCGAGTGAGGGCCACCAAGCCCGAACGCAGAGCGCCTACGGAAGAAAAATCATCAAGATTTCTTCTGTAGTTGGCGCGGTGCCCTGATTTTGCTGTCTTTTTGAGTTAGCAGACCATATGCCCGGAACCAGGAACCGCAAGCCCGCCTGACTCCCGCCTCTGGTTCCGGGAACACCAAAAAGCAGAGGTTGCGTAACTCCGCCGCTCCCCCTGCTTTTTCAAAATCCCTACCTATCTTCCATGGCCACATAATCCATATTATCGCCCACATACTTAGTCGCAGGACGCATGATACGGCCATCATACAGCTTATTCTCTATATTATGGGCAACCCAGCCCACTACGCGGCTGCATACAAAGAGCGGCGTATACAAATCCCTTGGAATCCGCAGCATCCCATATGCAAAGCCGCTGTAGAAGTCCACGTTGGTGGGAAGGGCCTTGCCCTTTATCTCCTCCATGACTTCCTTGGCAATGCGCTCGAACCGCATATAATAATCCAGCTCCTTCATATGGTTCTGCTCCTTGGCAACCTCCATGCAGCAGGCCCTTAAGACCTCGGCACGGGGGTCGGATACCGTGTAAACCGCATGACCGAAACCATATACCAGACCAGACCTGTCATAGAGGTCGCCTGACATGAGTTTCCTGACGGCCTGACGGATCCTTGAATCATCCGCGTCATAGCCGCCTGTTTCCTCCAGGACCGCATCCATCATCTCAGCCACCTTGATATTGGCGCCGCCATGGCGCGGTCCCTTCAGGGAACCGATACCGCCGCACACGGTAGAATAGATATCTGTTCCGGTGGAAGCAATCACAACATTGGTGAAGGTGGAATTGTTGCCGCCGCCGTGGTCCGCATGAAGCATGAGTATGGTATCGAGGAGGCTTGCTTCCTTTGATGTGAACTTCTGGTCCTTTCTCAGCAGGCTGAGGAAATTCTCAGCAATGGAGTATTCCGGATTGGCATAGTGGATGAACAGGCTCTCCCTGTCATAATAATGCACCTTGCTCTGGTATGCATAGCATGCAATGGAGGGCAGCTTTGCCAGCAGGTTCACGCCCTTTACCAGGGTCTGGTATACATCTGTATTATCCGGATCGTCATCATAGTTATAGAGGGTCAGGACCGCGTCCATCAGCTTGTTCATCAGGTTCTTGCCGGGAAGGCGCAGCAGGTTCATTTCCACGAATTCATCCGGGATTGTATAACAGCGTCTTACCACGTTACAGAATTTCTCCAGTTCCGCCTTCTTGGGAAGGTATCCGAACAACAACAGGAAACATACTTCCTCATATCCAAAATGGCTGCCCTTCTTACCGTTAACCAGGTCCAGCACATCGATTCCGCGGTAAAGCAGACGGCCAGGAATGGCCTTAATCCCTTCCTCCGTCTCCTCATAGCCGACCACGTCCGCCACCCTGGTAAGGCCAACACGGACACCGGTTCCGTCCTCATTGCGGAGACCCTTTTTTACATTGTATTCCTTATACCACTTATTGGGGATATCTGTATAATTCTGGGACTTCCCATAAAACTGTGCAAGATAGCTTTCCTTAACCATTGTCATTACTCCTCTCTAAGACCAGTACTGGAACACAGTACCACCTACGCCTGCCAAACCAATCCTCTATCAGTGTCTGCCCCGGTTATAATTAATCAGGCAGCCTGCCTTTACAATCTCACGTTCCTCCGCGGTCATATCCGTAATATATAAATCCAGTGTCTTTACCGGAACTTCCTTTTCCCCGTCCCCAAGGACATATGCCTTGATGTTCTTTAAATCCCCGTCAAGGGTAGCACGGACGCCGGGAACATAGATGTAATCCCCTACTTCAAACTCAGGATCTGCCTCCATCTGGAAGGGGACCATTCCCCAGTTCATCACATTGGAACGGTAGCGCTTGGTTGCGAATTCCTTACATATATTGGCAAGGCCTCCGATAACCCGCTGGCAGCTGGCAGCCTGCTCCCTTGCAGAGCCGTCCCCCGGCTTCACTGCATAAATCATGCTGCCAATCTCCGTATCCTTTACCGTCACCTGTTCATTGCCCTCAATCTGGTTGATGGCCTTAAATATATTCTTAAGCCTTGGCTCCAGCTCCAGTTCCCTGTCAGCGCCTTCCTGAACCCTTGCTTTCTCTAACTTATCCACTTCCTTTGTGCGTCCCACATACTCAGGGTCCCTTCTGGAAAGGGTAAACTCTGCCAGTCCCAGCGGATTGGAGCGGTAGGAGGAAGTCTCGCCGGATGGAATCAGTTCATCGGTGGTGGTCACCGGGTCCATGATCTTGGAACATACTTTTAGAAGGATATTGTCTGCCAGGGAACTCATCTCCGGCCAGTCCTTAATGTTCGGACCGTAGATAAGGTCCTTATCCGTATTCCCGCTGCCATACCCCATATACACACGGTTCTTATAGGAAATGTCGTCAAACCCATATTCAGGCACATTGCCCCAGCAGTCCATCTCCCAGGCAGAGGTAAGCCTGCCTCCGTTGGCCGCGGTGGCGGCAATGGAACGTGCATCCATAAGCGCCACTGCCGCCATCTGTCCGTTCCCTGGCTTGGAACCCTCCCGGTTGGGGAAGTTCCTGGTGGTATGGCGGATGCTGAGTCCATTGTTGCAGGGGGTATCCCCGGCGCCAAAGCATGGGCCGCAGAACGCCGTACGGATGATGGCTCCTGCATCCATCAGGTCAGACACAGCCCCCTTCTTCACAAGGTCTGCGAATACAGGCTGTGAGGACGGGTATACTGCCAGTGAAAATTCATCGCAGCCGCAGTTCCTGCCCTTCAGCGCATGGGCTGCTTCTATTACATTGCTGTAGGTTCCGCCTGCACAGCCTGCAATCACTGCCTGCTGTACCATCAGTCCGCCGTCTATCACTTTGTCAAGAAGGGTAAATTCCGCCTTGCCGCCTGATATCCTGGCGGCTTCCTTCTCAACGCCTGCAAGGATATCCTGCATGTTGGCCTTCAGCTCATCAATCTCATATGTATTGCTTGGATGGAAGGGAAGGGCAATCATGGGCTTTACCGTGGACAGGTCCACATAAACACAGCCGTCGTAATATGCCACATCAGCCGGGGATAACTCCTTATAGTCCTCTGCCCGGTTGTGTTTTGCAAGATAATCCCTGGTATCCTCATCCGTCTTCCAGATGGAGCTTAAACAGGTGGTCTCCGTGGTCATTACATCAACGCCGTTGCGGTAATCCGTGGGCATGGAGGCAACGCCCGGTCCCACAAACTCCATTACCTTATTCTTCACATAGCCATTCTTAAACACGGCTCCTATGATGGCCAGGGCAATATCCTGAGGTCCTGTGCCCGGACGCGGCGCCCCGTCAAGATACACGGCAACCACGCCTGGATAGGCCACGTCATATGTATCCCGAAGCAGCTGCTTTACCAGCTCACCGCCGCCCTCACCCACTGCCATGGTTCCCAGCGCGCCGTAGCGAGTGTGGCTGTCAGAGCCAAGGATCATCTTCCCGCAGCCCGCCATCATTTCCCTCATATACTGATGGATGACCGCAATATGGGGAGGCACGTAAATCCCGCCATACTTCTTGGCAGCGGAAAGCCCGAACATGTGGTCATCCTCATTGATGGTGCCGCCCACTGCGCAGAGCGTGTTATGGCAATTGGTCAGTACGTAAGGAATGGGAAACTGCTCCATACCGGATGCCTTGGCCGTCTGCACGATGCCCACAAAGGTGATGTCGTGGCTGGCCATGCTGTCAAAACGGAGCTTCAGATGTTCCATATTATCAGATGTGTTGTGTGCCTCAAGAATGGAATATGCGATGGTTCCCTTCCTGGCAGCTTCCTTATCCGCCTCCCTGCCGGTCAGGGCCTTCACTTTCCCGCTTTCTGCTTCCGGAACAATCTCCGTCCCATTTACCAGGTAAATACCGTTTTCATATAATGATACCATTTCCTTTACCTCCGGTCTTATATATTTTACAAAAAAGGGCCGCACTGTTCATGGCGCATGCCCCTTTGCCTTCATTGTTTAATACTATAAAGCAAAATTTTCGATTTGTCCAGCTTTTTTACTGTAGTTTCCACAGCTTTTATATTGTGGTTCATTTTATTTTTCACATGCCATTTACTGTCACCCATTACAGCTTTATCACTGCAAAGTGGCGGTATAACCTACCAGTTCATGACAAAAAGACTGATGCACACAAGAAAATAAAGAATCATGCCCACATTTAAAACCACTGTCTTGAAACGTGTGCCTTTTTTAATGGGCCATGTCCCAGGTTCAAGGTGAATCTGTCTGCGGTACAGGATCAACAGCACAATACCTCCTACAAGACAGGCCACCATGAACACAAAATACCCTACCATGAGAAAGCCTGATACGGCGGCTATGACAGCGCTAAGGTCCACTGACAGCATCCGTTCCATTCCCTGAACGAACCAGGAGCCGTCAAAGGCCCCGCTGGCGCCTTTGGTCAGTTCAACTGCAATGGCGCCGCCCAAAAGATTAAAAATCATGTGGAACGCAATGGTATAGCCCACCTTTCCCGTCTTGGCATATACATAGGCCCACAGGACGCCGATTCCAAAAGCATAGAAGAACTGGGAGAAATTACCATGGGCCATCCCGAACATAAGGCCCGACATAAGGATGGCCGGTCCTTCCCCATACCCCAGAAGCCGGTCCATGAGCAGTTTCCTGAAAAACAGTTCCTCCACAACCGGGGCCATGAGCACGGTGAACAGCACCGTCATCCACACTCCGGAATTCATCAGCAGTTCGTTCAGCTGGCTGTCATCCACGCCGGAAGGCTTGAACCATTCCACAAACTGCCCCAGCAGGTTCCCTGCCAGCCCGATTCCCACTGAAATCACAAGGCAGGCCGCAAACTTACCGATTCCCCAGGGCTGCCTCTGCGCATGGCCGCATTTAGGAATCAGCTGGATCAGGGCCACGGACACGGGAAATGCCACAAAGTACATGGGTATGGCGGACAGTAGGATGAGTCCCGCCCCGCTGAATAAATCAATGATCCCGCCTAACAGGTAGTTAATGAAACCCGCAAATGCAATCACCGCAATCTGGGCCAGGAATGTCACTATCATAAAAGCGGCAGCCACCAGACCCACATGGGAAAACTGCCTTCTCTGCCTCCTTCCCAGCGCCTTTGCCTCTTCCTCCAATTGCCTTGCCGTGTAGTCCTCTTCCTGCATCATATGTTATGTTATTTTCTCCCTGTGTGAATTTGGTATATTTCTGTTGCAATTGCAACAGAAAAGTATTATGATATTCATTATCATACCATAAATAATAGCAGGGTAAAAGAGATGACAGAATATTTTCAGAAAAACTTATTTAAAGATATATCCATGGAAGAATATAAAAGCCTGCTCACCTGCCTGGACGGCAGGACCAGACAGTTCCGGGCCGGCGATATAATATGTGATTACGACAAGGGCTTTGACGATATCGGTATCATCGGCAAAGGCAGCGCCTCCGTGGTCCGTTATGAATTCAATGGAGCCAGGACCATTCTGGAGCGGCTTGGACCCCAGGACATCTTTGGCCACCTGCTGTCCTGTGACGGAAATGAACACGCAGGAATCAGTGTTATCAGCGACAGCGCCTGCGATGTGCTTTTCATACACTATGCAACCATCAGTTCCCCCTGCACCAAGGCGTGCCGGCACCACCACCAGCTGACCCAGAACCTTCTGGACATGATATCCGAGCGCGCCCTTAACCTGAGCCGCAGGGTGGAGGTCTTATCCCAGCGCACCATCCGCGAAAAGCTCATATGTTATTTCCTCCAGCTGGCCGGGCAGGCAAAAAGTTCCTCCTTCTGCCTTCCCTTTACCATGGTGGATCTGGCCGATTATCTTTCCATTGACAGGAGCGCCATGACCCGGGAACTGGGCCGCATGAAGAAGGAACATCTGATTGAGATGGATAAGCGCAGCGTACGCCTACTCCTTTAGACACTTAAGCCTTCTTTCAAAAACATCAGGGGTCTCGGGGCGCCCAAAATAAAAGCCCTGGATATGTTCCATACCAAGTTCTTTCACTGCCTGGTACTCATCTCCTGACTCCACCCCTTCCAGGCACACCTGCTTGCCCACGTCATGGCACAGTTCCGTGATGGAACGTATGAAAGTGGCGTTAAACAGATCTGACGTAATGCCCTTGACGAACCCGCGGTCAATCTTTACAATGTCCACCGGAATGGTCTTAAGGGAGAACAGGGAAGAATACCCCACGCCAAAATCATCCATGGCTACCCGTATACCGGTTGCCTTCATATCATTCAGCATCTTCAGTGTCTCCCCGTCCGCTGTTGCCAGATAGGTTTCCGTCAGTTCCATGACGACATGGGACGGCAAAAGATCCAGTTCCTTAAGCGTATCTTCCATATACGGTATGATATCATCCTCTGCCAGCTGTACATAGGAAAGATTGATGCTCATCTGAAAATCAGGCATATACCTGCACCACTCCCTGCACTGCGCGGCTGCATGGCAGAAAATCCACCGTCCCAGATTTATGATCATCCCGCTCTGTTCCAGAAGCGGAATGAATTCTCCCGGTGAGATATCCCCATACTTACTGCAATGCCACCTGGCCAGCGCTTCCGCGCCCTGAAGGCTTCCTGTCCGTGTGTCCACCTGGGGCTGATAGTGGATGGAAAAACCAGCGAACCCCCTGTCTATGCTTTCACGCAGAAGTTCAACCAGTTCCAGCCGCCGTTCCCTCCGGTCAAGGATATCCTTGGAAAACACGGTCATACGGTTCTTTCCCATCAGCTTGGAATGTTCCAGGGAGTAGTTGGCGCATTTTAAAAGTTCCAGGTAATTATCCCCATCCTTCGGATACGTGGTATAGCCTGCGGAGATGGTACAGTAATACTTCCTTCCGCTGTATTCCTGCTGTTTGTGGAATACCTGCTGGATTTTGGCAAAAATATCCCAGCCTTCCTCTTCACCGCAGCCCAAGCACAGGACCCCGAACTCATCCCCGTCCAGCCGGTAAAGCTTGGCATTGGCAGGAAGCATGGATGACACCTTCTGGGCCGTGATGCGAAGCACCTCATCCCCAAAGGACCTGTCATAAAGGTCGTTGATGTTCTTAAAGGAATCCAGGTCCAGAATCATGATTCCAATGGTATCCACCTCCGTGTGGTCCACCAGGTACTTCTTTATATCACCTTCGAACTCATATTTATTATAAAGCCCGGTCATATGGTCAATCCGGTTCCGTTTTCCAAGATTGGTAATCATGCCTGCAAACAGTCCCGGGGTCCCATCCTGGTTTTTCACCATCTTCCCCCTGCATCGAAGCCATATCCACTCGCCCTTTACATTCCTGGCCCTGTATTCAATGTTGTGGTAATCCTCCCTGCCATCCGCTATGTTCTGGTTGCTTTCCAGGAAATACGCCTCATCATGGGGATGGATTAACCCGCCCCAGAAAGCGGCTGCATTCTTCACAACCTGGCCGGGCAGGCCGAACTCATCAACCATGGCCTGGGGATAATGGAACACCCCTGTGCCCATATCACCCACAAAAATATAATCCTCCGTGCTGGCAGTAAGGGCCTGGTAAAATGTCTCGTTGTCATAATCAAAGAGACTGCCTGTCCCGCATTCCTTTCCTTCCTTTAACGCCTCCTTGGCGCGGCTGATGTGATAATCCCTTTTCTGTATGTACATCTGCTCATCCGCCCTGGCGATTATCTCATCAATGGAACTGTTTTCCCCCGGATATATCTCCGTAAGGCCATAGCTGAACGGAACCCCGTAGTCCACGTCCAGGCGTTCCCTGTCCTGTCTGGCCCGCAGGAGGATACGCTTCATGCTTTCCTCCACCTCTGCCTTGCTCCGTCCATAGAAAAGCATCACAAACTCATCCCCGCTGAGGCGGAACATGAAGTCCAGCCTGCCAAGGCCTTCTTTGGTAATGGATGCAACATAACGCAAAAGCGCATCCCCTGCGCTGTGCCCATACTGGTCATTCACACGCTTCAGTTCATTTATATCATACAGGACAAGGGTAAGGATCTGGTTTTCCCGTTCCGCCTGTTCAATGGTCTGTACCAGACGCTCGTTGCCGCCTCTCCGGTTAAGCATCTGGGTCAGTTCGTCCATACGCGCAGAATAAAACATCTTATCATATTCAGTCACATCCACGGAATTCTGTATATGATAAATCCTTCCGTTCCACCGGAGCAGGCTGTCATAGTTCTGATAACTGCGCCCGGTCAGTGCATTATTCTCACGCCAGGAGCTTTCATTGCCCTCCTCCCCCTTTTTCAGAAGGTCTATGTGGCAGAATTCGCACCGCCGTTCCATCCCCTTCTCCAGGACCTTCCAGCAGCACTTCCCCTCCGGGTCCTCAAGTCCAAAGGCCTTTTTCATCGTTTGATTCATATACAGGATCTCATCTGTCTCCGTATCTGATATATAGATATTGGAGTGCATCTGGTCCAGGATCATGGCCAGAAACGTATCCTTAAACAGTTTTATCTGCTCCTCAGTCATAAAAGTACCCTCTCTACCACGTAATGAAGTCTACTTTATATTGTAAACTCTTCCCAGTTCATACTCAAGGGGAATTTCACAAAAAAACACCTCTTTCCAGTAAATCTGCCTGAAAGAGGTGTTTTGCCCTGTCTTAACCTTACAAATCCATATTACTCTTCAACTTCAGAGAACATATCCTTCCCAACGCCGCAGAGCGGACATACCCAATCATCCGGAATATCCTCAAATGCTGTTCCAGGCGCAATACCGCCGTCCGGATCGCCAACCTCAGGGTCATATATCCATCCACATGGATCGCATACATATTTCTTCATTATTATTTCCTCCTGTATTTAAAATTTATTTTAATTCGTATTTCCTTTTGATGTGATTAATATATCATATTCATTCCTGTTTTTCTGTGACATTTGCAACACATATTGAAATTTTTTATATTTTATCACAATACCTTTATTATATGCAGTTCCAGCCCGGCCCATGCAGGCAGGATGTCATTCCGTACTTATATTTTCATGTTGCCCTGTCTGCCATTCCATGCTGCTGTTCCGCATGAACCGGAAAAAACACTGCCCGCAAAATCTGCGGGCAGCATGCTTTCATCACAACATACCATTCCATCTATGGACCGTACAGGTATACGGCTGCTGCTTATTCCCCATCCTTTGCCGCGGCCCTGGCCTCAACCTCACGCTTCTGCACATCTCCAGGCGCCTGCTCGTAACGGCTGAACTCATAGGAGAACACGCCGATACCGCCGGTCATGGAACGCAGGTCCGTATTGTATCCGAAAAGCTCTGACATAGGAATATCAGCCTCAATGACCTGCTTGCCATTGTGGTTGGAATTCATTCCAAGCACACGGCCTCTCCTGCGGTTCAGGTCGCCCATGACATCTCCTGTGAACTTATCTGGAACCGTAACCTTAAGGGAGGCAATGGGCTCTAAGAGCACAGGGCCAGCGTCCATGAAGCCCTGCTTGAACGCCAGGATGGTCGCCATCTTAAACGCCATCTCAGAAGAATCAACAGGATGGTAGGAACCATCCAACAGGGTTGCCTTCAGGCCAACCACCGGATATCCTGCCAGCGGTCCTTTTAAGACGCATTCCTGCAGTCCCTTTTCAACAGCCGGGAAGTAGTTCTTCGGCACGGAACCGCCAAATACCTTTTCCTCGAATACATAGGGTGTCTCTAAGTCGCCGGACGGCTCAAATTCCATGATGACATCGCCGTACTGTCCGTGTCCGCCGGACTGCTTCTTATGTTTGCCCTGTACCTTAACCTTCTTGCGCAGGGTTTCACGGAATGCAAATTTAGGTTTGGTCAAAGTAATGTCAACCTTATAACGGCTCTGAAGCTTGCTTACCACCACATCCAGCTGCTGGTCGCCAATACCATACAGCAGCGCCTGACGGTTCTCCGCATCATTGACCACCTTAAGGGTCTGGTCTTCTTCCATCATACGTGACAGCGCTGTGGATACCTTATCATCCTCGCCCTTGTTCACTGCCTTATATGCCATATATGTGTACGGAGTGGAAATCTCTGGCTTATGGTAGACAATCGGCGCCGTGCGGACAGCCATGGTATCCCCAGTCTGGGTCACGGTAAGCTTTGCAACCGCGCCGATATCACCGGCCCTTAACTCCTGGACCTCAATCTGGTCCTTGCCGCGCAGGATATATAACTTGCCGATTTTCTCTTCCGTGTCTTTATTCACGTTATAGACAACCGTATCGCCTTTTAACGTACCGGTACAGATCTTCATCAGGGAGTATTTGCCGATGAACGGGTCAACAATGGTCTTGAACACCCTTGCGGACAGGGATACGTCATCATTGTACTTGGCGGTAAAACGTTCGCCTGTGGATACGTCAACACCGATACACTCAAAATGGTCAGGTGACGGGAAATACTTGTCAATGGACTGAAGAAGCACCTTAAAGCCCTGGCAGTTGATACCGGAACCCATCATGACCGGCACGATCTCGCCTTCAATCACATGCTCGCGGAGTGCGGTGGAAATCTCCTCCTGTGTAAACTCCTCTCCCAGGAAATAGCGTTCCATATATTCTTCATTGGTCTCGGCAACAGCCTCAATCAGGGCGTCCCTGGCAATGGTCAGGTTCTTCTCTACATACTCTGGAATCTCACACTCAACATAATCGCTTAATTCCGTGAAACGGCGTCCTGCCATCTTAACCACATTGACGAAACCTACAAATTTTTCATTCTCACGGATTGGCAGCTGGAAGGGTGCAATCTTACGTCCGAAACGTGTCTCCAGCTTTACTACCAGTTCACGGTAACTGGCATGGTCATCATCCATATTGGTCACGAAAATCAGCCTGGGAAGCTTGTACTTTTCACACATCTCCCATGCCTTTTCTGTTCCAGGTTCAATACCTGCCTTACAGTTCACAACTATGATGGCTGCATCAGCAACACTGATGGCCTCCTCTACTTCTCCTACAAAATCAAAAAATCCCGGCGTATCCAGAAGGTTAATCTTAATTGGCCCGCTCTCCCCTTCATATTCCAAAGGAATCAGCGTGGTGGAAATTGAAAACTGTCTCTTGACTTCCTCTTTGTCATAATCGCTGATGGTGTTGCCGTCAGGCACCTTGCCCATACGCTTTGTAACACCAGTCACCAGCGCCAATGCTTCCGCAACTGTCGTCTTACCGGCGCCTCCATGTCCAAGTAATACAACGTTGCGGATTTGTTCAGTACCATATACGTTCATAAATTTCCCTCCTGTATATAAAATTTAAGCCATGCGTATATTTTACTAAATTTTTCTGATTTTTTCAAGCTTTTTATGTGATTTGCACAACATTATTCTAGTCGTACCTGTCCCATTATGAGAAGCATTGTAAAAACAAGGAAAATGGACGCATATGGTTCAAGCTTCGTATCCCAATCATCCAAGTCCCAATGGAACCGCCAGAAGGTTAACCAGGATTCCCGCTGCCAGTCCAAAGAAAGGGTCCGTAAAAACGGTTACGGTCAAGGCAACGCTGCTGGCAAGCGCGGTTCCCGGGGCTGCATCTGCATATGCTGCCTGAAGGTTTGACGGAAGCGTAAGGACAGCCCCCAGAATAAACAGGGTTCCTGCGACGGCTGACGAGGGTATATATCTGACAATCTTCGGCAGCTGGCGCGACAATAAAATGAGTGCCATGATTGCCATCATAATGACTGCCGCCCACTTTGCATTGGGAGCTGCTGCCGTGGGAGATATGACAACGGAAATCGGCGAGCCTCCAAAGAGCGAGGAAGCCGCATCTGCCAGTCCGGAATAGATGGAGATGTGATCAACATTGACATCAACCCCGGAAATAGCCCCGCTCACCTGCCCAAATGCGATATTACCCCCAATGGTAATACACATCAGCGCCAGGGTCCCGCGCAGTATATTGGCGCTGAATGCCGGCATCTGGAAGGAAAACCTATCTTCAATTTCAATATTTTTAACCGCATTCCCTTTTGAAAAATGATATGCGATGGAGGACGCTGCAATCGAAAACAGGCAGGTATATACCAAATCCTTGGTGATGAGATAGGACAGGATCCCTACCCCCATTGAAATGCTTCCCAGCTTATGGTCCCCGCGTACCATGTCCACGGAAATCTTTGCAAGGATCAGCCCTACACCAGCCATCATTGCCGCAGTCACATGTCCACCCGCAAACTTCACGATGCCCTCCAACAGGCCCAATGCACCCAGGACGCTCATGCCGATACCTGCAAGGATTACCATGGAAAGCCTTTCGTTCCTTGTTTTCCCCATGGTTCCAGCCATGGCCATGGTCTCCGCCTGAAATGAGATGGGAACAGCGGAATTAAAAACCACGCAGCCTGCAATTCCGACCAGATAGGCCAATGCGGATGGAAGCATGGCAAAACCAAAGGTCATCGCCATGACTGATTGTGTAGCTCCATTTAATACGCCGCCCAGTGCGGCAAGAAAATCATGTATCGTAATCATATGATTCATATCCTTTCTCAGAAAAGATTGTGGAATGCATCACAAGGCCCTCTTAGCACCTTGTCGCATATCTTCTCTCCCTCTTTTGCCAGTTGTCTTTCATCCACCGTTACAAGCCTGCCGTTTTCATATACGACACGTCCGTTTATCATGGTCATATGGACATTGCCTGTCAATCCAACCCTTCCGATGATGTTGCGCGGGTCGTGGACCGCTCCCACCAGTTCCAGTGCACCAGCATCAATCATGAACAGGTCTGCTGCCTTTCCAGCCTCCAGTGAACCGATATCATTCCTTCCAAGGGTTTTAGCCCCATTAATGGTCGCCTGCTTTAAAATCTCATAGGCCGGCACACCGCCTCCGCGTTCTTTACTATGATAGCACTGCATCATATATGCGGTGCGGATGGAATCCAGGAGGCTGCTTCCGTCATTTGTGGCAGAGCCATCACAGCCAAGGCTTAAAAGAACGCCATATTCCTTCAGCTTCTTCATCGGAAGGATAGGGAAACCACCAAGAATGGCAGGTGATGGGCAATGTGAGATACCGCATCCGTATTCTCCCAATATTTTATATTCTTCGTCCGTCAGTTCCCAGCAATGGGCAAACCATGTATTCTCATTCATGAATCCAATCCGTTTACACCAGTCTACCGTGCGCATGCCCCAGCGTTGCTGCATGTTCTCATTTTCACCTTCCCCCAGATGTGTATGGAGCCTTACCCCAGTCTCCCTTGCCAGTTCCACGGAACGGATAAACGTATCCTCATAACAGTTCACTGGCTGGCATGGCGCAATGACAATCTGTCTCATGGAAAATGCGCCTGTATCATGATATGTATCAATCAGCCTCCTGGTATCCTGGATGAATTCATCTGTTGTTTCAAGCATGTCATCCGGCATGGTGCTCCCCTCTGTCCGCGGGAGTGTGTTGGTTCCCCTTCCTGCATGATACCGGATTCCAATCTGTGCGGCTGCCTCCATCTGACGGTCAACCGGCTCCTTTTTTGTGTGGACCGTATAGCAGTATTGATGATCAAAAGCGGTTGTACATCCGTGTTTTACCAAATCAGCCATCGCGGTAAGTGATGAGTAATAAATCACATCCGAATCTATCTTCTGAAAAATCCGGTATATATGATCCAGCCATTCCACTACTTTCATATTTGGATAATCAATGGTTACCAGATTCCTGACAAAGGTCTGAAAAAAATGATGATGTGTATTGACCAGGCCTGGGTACACGAATTTATCGGCTGCATCGATTACCTTTGCGTCATCACAGTGGATGCCATGTCCTATTTCAAGAATTTTTTCTCCCTGAATCAGCATATCGGCATTTTGGTAAACATCATCCTTTTCATTGCAGCATACAATGGCTGCCGCATTTTTAATCAATATCTTATCCATATTCATCAATATCCTCCTTGCATTCTGCTCTGTTTTTTACTAATATAGACTATATAGTTAGTATATAGTCAATAGGAATTTTGTATTTTTATGATTATTTTAGATGAGGAGGATTCTTATATGGACTTATTGACGGGAGAACTTGCAAAAATGTTTAATTTAAATAAACAGACCCTGTTTTACTATGACAAGGAGGGGCTTTTGATTCCGGAATACAGGGATGATAAGACAGGGTACCGTAAATACAGATTTGAACAGATTTATAAGCTGGCGCTCATCTGTTACCTCCGAAAAATCGGTTTTTCGATTGACCAGATCCGTGAGTATATCCAGGACAGGAATGTAACCATGCGCATATGCGAACTGAAGAGGCGGTCACAGGAACTTAGGAAAGCCTATGAGGATATACTGAACATCGATGATGTAATCCAGAGAAAGATTGTTTTCGTGGAACATAAGATGCGCAATATGAAACTTGGTGAGGCGGTGGAAAAGTATTACCTGAAGCGGGCCTACCTCCCCCTTGGACTGGAGGAAAACATCTATACAAAGGAAGAATTCTATTTTAATCCCACCATTGCGTTCTATCGGTACAGGGAAGATACGGATGGGTATGAAACAACCTTTGGCGCGTATTTGGAAACCATGGATGACATCGACCCCGTTACCGCAGACAAGATCCGCTACATCGAAGCCCAGAGGTTCTTATGTTACTGCTGGAAAGGGGATTACAAAAGCATCGAACAGAAGATAAAAGAGTTAAGGCAGGAATATGGGCACCTGGGACTTTCCCCAAATACTTATAATTTTAATATCATCGACCAATTCCTTGAAAAGGATATGGAACAGTATATAACAGAAATACAGATTCCCATCATTGGGACAGGAGTGAATGAACAGAATACGTGAAAGCAGGACAAGGCGTCCAATCTGACACCGGTCCTGCTTTCCGAATACACTGCCGCTTATGTCCTGGTTACGGCCTGTATATATATCCCATCATCTGTCCTGCGGGTATTTATTTATCCGTATACTCCTTAAACAGCTTGACAAAGGTCCCGCTCAGCAGCAGGATTGCAATCATGTTCGGAATCACGATAAACCCAACCGCCATGTCGGCCAGCGACCAGATGGCCTCGATGGGCATGGTCACCGCAATGATCGGGGGAATGAAAAAGAACCACTGAAGGACCTTCACGTTCTTCTCCCCAAACAGATACTCCACACTGGTCCTGTACTCCACAAAGAACCCCAGGTAACTGGAATAGGTAAAAAGCACAATTGCAATGCACAGGATATAGGTGCCCCATCTGCCCCAGACCGTCCTGAATGCAGCCAGTGTAAGGACTGCCCCTGTATCGCCGCTGTTCCACACACCGCTGGATAGGATGGCCAGTGCAGTCAGTGTACAGATGATGATTGTATCAATAAATACCTCCATGACCCCGTACATCCCCTGATGGGCCGGATGGTCTGTCTGGGCCGTTGCATGGACCGTTGCGGCGGTTCCTTCACCGGCCTCATTGGAGAAGATACCTCTTGACGCACCGCGTCCCATGGCAAGGGTTATGGTAGATCCTGCAAACCCGCCGGCTGCCGGCATGGGCGCGAACGCATACTTGAAAATCATGCCAAAGGCTTCCGGTACCCTTCCGATATTGGCAATGACCACCACCAGCGCGCCTATGATATATATGACGCACATGGGAGGAACCACCTTGCCGCAGAAGTCACCGATTTTTTCCACACCGCCGCGCACAATGATGAAAATACTCAGGGCCACCAGGAGGATACCGCTGACAATCAGAGGGATGCCAAATGTATCCTGTGCAGATGTGGCAAGGGTGTTGGTCTGCACAAAGCAGGCATCCGTGACCACCAGTATAAAAAGCGCCACCGCATAAAAGCCGCCGAAAAACCGTCCGGCTCCCCCGCCCAGCCCTTCTTTAATATAGTGCATGGGACCGCCGTAATATTCCCCGTTCTCCCCCTTTTTCCGGTAAGCCACGGAAAGGGTCACTTCTGCCATCTTGGTCATCATACCGACCAGGGCAATCACCCACATCCAGAACACGGCTCCAGGCCCGCCGATGGCAATGGCCGCTGCCACGCCTGCAATGTTGCCGCTGCCGATGGTTCCTGCCAGCACCGTGGACAGTGCCTGATATGGCTTTAGCTGTCCTTCTCCCTTTTCACTTTCATTGTCCTTCTTAAAAACTTCCCCCAAGGTCTTTTTCCATACCGTTCCAAAACCGGTAATCTGGAAAAAGCCCGTACGCACGGACAGATATAAGCCCACGCCCACCATCAGGATCATCAGCGGGGTTCCCCATAAAAATTCAGTGATGTTTACCAGTGCATCAAACATACCAATACCTCCACTTTGTTTTGACTGCGGTCAGTATCCAACTGCCGGCCGCTCCCTACAGGAACTGTATTGCCGCACATTCCCCCTGGTGCTTCTCCGTGCGGCAGTTGCCGATATGGCAGTTCATACAATCATCTGCAAACCACCCCCGATATTCACGTTTCTCTTTAAGCCCACTATAGCACCGTTAATGTACCAAGTCAATGAGCCTGTCCTTCCCACTGCATGTGCCTGACTGCATGTGCGCCTATTCCATTTATCCTTATTCCATGCGCTCCCGTCCCCATATGTGCATTCACTAATATACATAAAAGCGTTGAAGTTTAAAGTGATAAAGTATTGACATTTACAAGCAGATGGCGTACACTAGAGCGTGACTGAAACGTGCCTTTAGCAGCTGCAATATGTATGTAAGCCGCATTTGACACGCAGGACATAATAAGGAGTACATATCATGATTATCATAATGAAACCAAATGCTTCAGACGAAGCAGTCCAGAAAGTAACACATATCATTGAATCCAAGGGCCTGCAGGTCCACCTTTCCAAGGGGTCCCAGGTCACAATCGTGGGCGTGGTGGGCGATAAGACCAGGCTCCAGGGCAGCAACATCGAAATCAGCGAAGGTGTTGACAAGGTAGTGGCCGTAACCGAGTCCTACAAACTGGTCAACAAGAAATTCCACCCGGAGGATTCCATCATCCCGGTCGGCAACACCCATATCGGCCCTGGAACCATGACCGTCATGGCAGGCCCATGCGCCATCGAATCCAAGGACCAGCTTTTGGAGACCGCCTTCGCGGTTAAGA
Organism: Enterocloster sp. OA13; assembly: GCF_022440595.1. Taxonomy (NCBI): domain Bacteria; kingdom Bacillati; phylum Bacillota; class Clostridia; order Lachnospirales; family Lachnospiraceae; genus Enterocloster; species Enterocloster sp. OA13. The sequence continues at coordinate 2,640,442 of NZ_JAKNTF010000001.1, forward strand.
AGGCCGGCGCCACCTTCATCCGCGGCGGCGCCTACAAGCCCCGCACCTCACCCTACTCCTTCCAGGGTCTGGAGGAAGAAGGGCTTAAGTATATGAAGGAGGCCAGGGAGGCCACCGGTCTTAATGTAATCTGTGAGGTGACCAGCCTCCATGCCATAGAAGCTGCGTCCAGATATGTGGATATGCTGCAGATTGGCGCAAGGAACATGCAGAACTTTGAACTTTTAAAAGAGGCAGGCAAATCCGGTCTTCCGGTATTGTTAAAGCGTGGGTTAAGCGCCACCATTGACGAGTGGCTCAATGCTGCCGAATATATCATCTCCGAAGGGAATCCCAATATCGTGCTCTGTGAGCGCGGCATCCGCACCTATGAAACATCCACCAGGAATACCCTGGATATCAGCGCGGTTCCCGTCATCCGCCAGAAGAGCCATCTCCCCATCATCGTGGACCCAAGCCACGCCACTGGTGTAAGGGCTTATGTGGAGCCCCTGGCCAAGGCGGCCATTGCGGTGGGTGCAGACGGACTGATGATTGAAGTACACCCCTGCCCGGCCAAGGCGCTGTCCGACGGGCCACAGTCCCTGACCTTCCCTGCTTTTGAACAGCTGATGCAGGACTTAAAGCCATACGCAGACCTGGCCGGCCGTACATTTGAAGCAAGATGACTGCCGCGCGTGTAAAATGTTTTTCCAGCACTCCCTCAATCAGAGAGTGCTTTTCTTTACAGGAGGATTAACCATGGAAAAAATAAGGATGACAGACTCCACCCTGGGCTTCATCGGTCTGGGACTCATCGGCGGCTCCATTGCCAGGGGCATCAAACGTGCCCGGCCGGACATAAAAATCATGGCATACATGCGTTCCAGGAACAGGCTGGAACAGGCAAAAAAAGACGGCGTGGTGGATGTGATATTGGATGGGATTGATGGAAATCTAAGGGAGTGCGACCTGATTTTCCTCTGTACGCCCGTGGAATATAACGCCTCCTACCTCTCTTCCATCCGCCCGTATCTCAAGCCCGGCGCACTGATTACGGACGTTGGAAGCACCAAGTGCGGCATTCACGAAGAAATCATCCGCCAGGGACTTGAGGATTGTTTCGTGGGCGGCCATCCCATGGCCGGTTCGGAAAAAACAGGCTATGAAAACTCCACGGACCATCTCCTGGAAAATGCCTATTACATCGTCACGCCTCCCGAAGGCAGCGCACCCTCTTCTGCCCCGGAACCCAGCGCCAATGCCCGGCGGATCATCGCAGTGGCACAGACCATTGGAGCAATCCCCCTTGTGCTTAACTACCGGGAACATGACAAGGTGGTTGCTGCCATCAGCCATCTCCCGCACCTTGTGGCATCCAGCCTTGTGAATCTGGTAAAAGACAATGATACGGCCCAGGGCACCATGAAGCAGGTGGCTGCCGGCGGTTTCAAGGATATCACCAGGATTGCTTCCTCCTCCCCTGAGATGTGGGAGCAGATCTGCATGACCAATGTGGGTCCGATTGCAGATATACTGGAAAAATACATCGCCTCATTGAATCAGATACTGGCCCAGGTCAGGGGGCACTGCGGGGACTCCATCTACCAGTTGTTTGAGACATCCCGGGACTACCGCAATTCCATCACGGACAGGGCCAAGGGGTCCGTGGAACCGTCCTATGAATTTACCGTGGATGTTGCCGATGAGATCGGTGCTATTTCCACCATATCGGTCATCCTGGCAGCCAAAGGCATCAGCATCAAAAATATCGGCATCAACAATAACCGGGAACGCGGGGAGGGCGCCCTTAAGATTGCATTTTATGACGAGTCCTCCATGGAAGCTGCCTGGAAACGCCTGGACCAGTACAAATACGAAATGTTCCGCATGTAATCATTGAAAGGACAGGATAATCATTATGGAATTCAGAAAATCACATGGACTTCACGGAGAAATCACGGTTCCGGGGGATAAATCCATCTCCCACCGGGCCGTCATGTTCGGCTCCATTGCAAAAGGCACCACGGAAATCCACAACTTCCTTCAGGGGGCGGATTGTCTCTCCACCATTGCCTGTTTCCAGAAAATGGGTATTGACATTGAGAATAACCGTGACCGCGTCATTGTCAGGGGCAATGGGCTGCGCGGCCTTAGGCGGCCCCAGGACGTGCTGGACTGCGGCAACAGCGGCACCACCACCCGCCTCATATCCGGGATCCTCTGTGCCCAGGAATTTGATGTGACACTGACAGGGGACGAATCCATCCGGAAACGTCCCATGAAGCGCATCATGGAACCGCTCTCCCTTATGGGGGCTGACATCACAAGCATGAACGGCAATGGATGTGCGCCCCTGCTCATCAAGGGACGTCCCTTAAAAGGCATCCATTATACCTCAAAGGTTGCGTCCGCCCAGGTCAAATCAGCCATCCTCCTGGCCGGATTATACGCCGGTTCCCCCACCAGCGTGACAGAGCCTTATGTCTCCAGGAACCATTCGGAAATCATGCTGGACCTGTTCGGCGCAGACATTAAGGCTTCCGGGACCACGTGCACCATCCAGCCGGCCAGGGAGCTTCACGGCGCCCAGGTCATGGTTCCCGGGGACATCTCCTCTGCCGCCTATTTCATTGCCGCAGGACTTATGGTTCCCGGCTCACAGCTGCTTATCCGGAACGTGGGCATCAATCCCACCAGGGACGGGATCATCCGTGTATGTCAGGATATGGGCGCTGACCTTGAGCTGTTGAATGTGTCGTCAGGCGCCGGAGAGCCGACTGCCGATATCCTGGTCCGCAGCAGCAGCCTCCACGGAACGGAAATCAAAGGAGCCATCATCCCTACCCTTATTGACGAACTCCCCATGATTGCCGCCATGGCCTGTATGGCTGAGGGTGATACCGTCATACGGGATGCCGCTGAATTAAAGGTCAAGGAATCCAACCGCATTGCCGTGATGGTTGAAAGCCTTAAGGCCATGGGCGCCCATGTGGCCGAAACAGAGGACGGCATGATCATACACGGCAAAAAGCCGCTCCACGGCGCTTCCATTGACAGCAGGAAGGACCACCGCATCGCCATGACCTTTGCCGTCACCGCCCTCTGCGCTGACGGTGTCACAAACATAAAGGACGCTGACTGCGTGAATATCTCTTATCCCGGGTTCTACCATGACCTGGAACAATTAATGAAGTAATCATAAAAAACCCACAAAAAAGCTGCGGCCCTCCCTGCCCCTTTACAGGGAGCATGAAAAACGGACCGCAGCTTTTTATATACCTTAGCTTTTCATTTACCTTAGCTTTTTATTTACCTTAGCTTTTCATTTACCTTAGCATAGCTTCTACCCCAATGCCACGTCTAAAATCATCATGACCACAAATCCGGCGGCAAATCCAATGGTTGCCACATTGGAATGGTCCCCCTGGGCCGACTCCGGAATCAGCTCCTCCACCACCACATAAATCATGGCTCCTGCCGCAAAGGACAGGAAATACGGCAATGCCGGTCCCAGTACTTCCGAAAGGGCCAGCATGAGGAATGCGCCCAACGGCTCCACTATGCCGGACAGCATGCCGTACACAAAAGCCTTGGGCTTTCCCACGGCCTCCTTAAGCGGCAGGGAAATGATAGCCCCTTCAGGAAAATTCTGTATGGCAATACCCACGGATAATGCCAGGGCGCCTGCCATGGTGATGGTGCTGTTCTGGGACATAAGCCCTGCAAAGGCAACCCCCACCGCCATTCCTTCCGGAATATTGTGAAGGGTCACCGCCAGCACCAGCATGGTGCTTTTCTTCCAGCTGCCCTTGGGGCCTTCCGGTTCATCCGAATCCATATGGAGATGGGGAATCACCTCATCCAGGACCAGCAGAAAGCCGATTCCTAACAAAAATCCTATGGATGCCGGTACAAATGCCAGCTTCCCCATGTCCTGGCTCATATTCATGGACGGAATCAGTAGGGACCACACGGATGCAGCCACCATGACCCCGGATGCAAAGCCCAGGAATGCTTTCTGGACCCTGGGCCGTAAGGCATTTTTCAGGAAAAAGACACAGGCCGCTCCGGCTGTGGTCCCTATGAAAGGAATCATGATTCCTGCAAAAATATTCATGTTCATACCTCTGTCCTAATGCTTGGCACTGCGCTGTCCCTACAGGAAACCGCGCAGCTTCAGATAGTCCTTAATCAGCTGGATCATCTGGTCATAGTCAATACGGCTGGCATTGATGGGCAGGTCGTAATTCTCCATATCCATCCATTCCCTGCCTGTAAAGTAGCGGTGGTACTCCGTCCGCTCCTTGTCAATCCGTTTCATGCGGCGCAGTGCTTCCGCCTCATCCACCTTATCCACATCCATGACCCTGCGGATCCTTGTAACCGTGTCCGCATATACAAAGATGCGTATCAGGTTATCCATCTGATCCTGCAGCACATAGTTGCCGCACCGCCCGACAATGATGCAGGGTTCCGATGCAGCCAGGCCGCGGATGACGGATGACTGGAAACGGAACAGGTTTTCCGGGGATGTGATATTATGCCCATCCCTCTCCGGCTCTGTCAGCTCCGGCTTCATGCCGGTCACAATGCGGTACAGCAGGTTATTGCCCGCCTTCTCGTCTGCCAGCCGGAAATACTGCTCCCCGATGGCGCTTGTCTCCGATGTCATCTTAAGTATCTCTTCATCATAAAAATGTATGCCCAGTTCCTCTGCCAGCCGCTTGCCTGTCAGCCGTCCGCCGCTTCCGTACTGGCGTTCAATGGTTATTACAAAATGTTTGTCACTCATCATCATGCCCCCTTATCCTATTATATCAATATGGCACATTTTCATGGCATTTAACGCGTTCTCATGGCTTTGCGGGGTTACCCCTGCGCAGCAGGATGCATCCACCTGGATGGGTGTGTCCGGTATCACTGCCTTAATCAGCATGGCATTGGAGATTACGCAGATGTCCGTACAAAGGCCTACTAACTCCACACTTTCATACCGTCCAAGGGCCGCATAATCAGCCAGTTCACGGCTGCCAAAGGTAGCCTTCTCAAACCGTTTTCCCTCAAACTCCTTAAGCCCTTCAACCAGTTCCCAGCCCGGAGTCCCCTTGACACAATGGATGACCGGAAGCTTCTTACCTTCCATTGTATCCATGTAATCCTCAGAATGCGTATCCAGTGTAAACACGACTTCCTGGCCCGCTTTTCCGTAAGCCTTAATCTTGTCAATCACATGAGGGACAATGGCCTGGGCTTCCTTACTCCCCAGGGATCCGTCCACAAAATCCTTCTGCATATCCACTACTACAAGTAAACGGCTCATGTAACTATCCTCCTTGTTATTAGCACCGGCGCTTCCCAGTGCCAATGCCTCTCAGGTTCCGGCAGCATCCTTGCGGACATTGCCTTTCCTGTCATTTACAGTCTATCACATTTTGACAATCAATTAAAGATATTTTCACAAAATTTAAAAACCCTATTGACAAATTGAATCCGTTGTATTAAGATACGGGTTAATAAATCAAACCGTAGAGAAAGAGGAGTAAGCTTCCAAAGCATTAACACAGAGAGCCGCAGGTGGTGGGATTGCGGTATAAGGCTGGCAGCTGAATGGACTTTTGAGGGCGGTCCTGAAAGATAGTTCCGTAGGGACCGACGGATTCCGCAACCGTTATTCATGCGGCACATATGTTGGTATGTGTAAAGTGGACTTTTCAGTCAATTTGAGTGGCACCGCGGATTTTTATTCGTCTCAATTATGGTATAACCGTAATTGGGACGTTTTTTTGTCCCCTTGCCGGACCTGTTTAAGATGTACGGCCATAAACCAGCCATGGGTCAGATTGACGGCCGGGACCTGCAGGCAGCGCGCAGCCTGTAACCCGGACAGCAACGGTCCTTTCCCAACGCAGTTCATTACTTACCATAGAAAACAGATCATGGAATCAAAACAATCATTCAGGAGGATTTTAATTATGAAAAAAACAATCGCAATGCTTTTAGCCGCAGCCGTAAGCGCATCCCTGTTAGCAGGATGCGGTTCATCTTCACAGGACCAGACCACCGCACAGGTATCTTCCGAGGCAGCCGCCAAGGATACCACAGGAAACCAGGAGACTTCCGCCGGAACGGCTTCTGATAAGGAGACGGCAGGGAGCCAGGCAGACGGGGAGGGTTCCTATACCATCGGCATTGGACAGTTTGCGGAACACGGTTCCCTTGACAACTGCCGCGAGGGCTTCCTGGAAGGCCTTGCCGAGGCCGGAATCGAGGAAGGCAAGAACCTGACCGTCCTCTATGAGAACTCCCAGGCCGACGGCGGGACCGCCAGCCAGATTGCCACCAACTTCGCAGGCAGGGACGTGGACCTGATGTGCGGTATCGCAACCCCCATGGCCCAGGCAGAATACGGTGTTGCCAAGAAATCCGGCACCCCGGTCATCTTTACGGCCGTCACAGACCCGGTTGCAGCCGAACTGGCTGATGCCAGCGGGACCCCGGTAGGCGAGATTACGGGAACCAGCGACAAACTGCCGGTTGAGCAGCAGTTAAAGATGATCCGTGAAATCCTTCCGGACGCAAAGCGTATCGGCATCATGTACACCACCAGCGAGGTAAACTCTGAATCAGCCATTGCGGAATACAAGGAGCTTGCGCCTGACTACGGGTTTGAGATTGTAGACACCGGAATCTCCTCCTCCGCCGACATTTCCCTGGCAGCAGATACCTTAATCAGCAAGGTGGACTGCATCACCAACCTGACTGACAATACCGTGGTCGCCTCCCTTCCTGTCATCCTGGATAAGGCGGAAGCGAAAAAAATCCCGGTATTCGGAAGTGAAATCGAACAGGTCAAAATCGGCTGTCTGGCAGCCATGGGCCTGGACTATATCGAACTTGGAAAACAGACCGGCCATATGGCTGCACAGGTATTGAAGGGCGAGAAGAAAGCCAGCGAAATGAATTACGAAACCATCAAGGAAGCTGCTTTCTACGGCAACACCAAGGTGGCTGAAAATCTTGGGATCACACTGCCGGAAAGCCTTACTGCCGATGCGGCGGGGATTTTTACTGAGATTGCACAGTAAGAAGGGTTCATACTGATTTGGGAGGAACATCATGACAACGATTATTTTCGGTATCTTTGAAGAAGGCCTGGTTTATGCCATCATGGCCCTTGGCGTATATATCACCTATAAAATCCTGGATTTTCCAGATCTTTCCGTGGACGGGACATTTCCCCTGGGCGCTGCCCTTACCGCCATCGGCATTTCCAACGGCCTGCCCATCATCGGGACCATCCATCCGGTCCTGGCCCTCATCCTCTCCTTTGGTGCAGGTGCCCTGGCCGGATGCGTCACTGGCCTGATTCATGTAAAGCTCAAGGTACGCGACCTGCTGTCAGGAATCATTGTCATGACCGCCCTTTACTCCATCAACCTGAGGATTGCAGGAAAGTCCAACCTTCCCATCTTCAGCAAGGACACGATTTTCAGCAATCCATTCCTCACGGAAACCATCCCCAATGCGCTTTCCCCTTATGTGGTGACCATTATCCTGTTTGTGATCGTGCTGGCCTGCAAGCTGCTTCTGGATGCCTATCTTAAGACGCGTTCCGGCTACCTGCTGCGAGCAGTGGGTGATAACGACGTGCTTGTCACTTCCCTGGCCAAGGACAAGGGAATGGTGAAAATCGTGGGCCTTGCCATTGCCAATGGCTTCGCGGCCCTGGCAGGCAGTGTGTACTGCCAGCAGAAAGGATTTTTCGATATCTCCATCGGAACCGGGACCATTGTCATCGGGCTGGCCAATGTAATCATCGGGACCCAGCTGTTTAAACGCTTTGGTTTTGTCAAATCCACCACTGCAGTCATCATCGGTTCCATCATATACAAGGCCTGTGTATCCCTGGCCCTGCTGCTGAACGACATCCCTGTCAATCTTGGTTTCCTCCGTTTTACCATATCCGTCACTGCCTCGGATTTAAAGCTGATTACAGCTATCCTGTTCCTCATCATCCTGGTCTTAAGCTCCTCCAGGGGAAAGAAGGTAAAGAGCCATGCTTGAACTGAAACACATCAATAAATACTACAATGCCGGCACAATCAATGAAATGTGCCTGTTTGAGGATTTCTGCCTTACCATCAAGGACCATCAGTTTGTCTCCGTGGTGGGCAGCAACGGTTCCGGCAAGACTTCCATGCTCAATATCATCTGCGGCAGCATCCCCCTGGACGAGGGCCATATCATCATCGGTAATGAGGACATCACTAAGATGCCGGAATACAAGCGGCAGCGCCGTATCGGGCGGGTATATCAGAACCCGGCCATGGGCACCTGCCCATCCATGACAATCCTGGAAAATATGTCCCTGGCCGATAACAAAGGCAGGTCATTCAACCTCCGCCCGGGCACCAACCGGCAGCGGGTGGAATACTACCGCGAATCCCTCCGCTCCCTTGGCCTTGGCCTGGAGGATAAAATGGATGTAAAGGTCGGGGTGCTCTCCGGCGGCCAGCGCCAGGCCATGGCGCTCCTCATGTCCACCATGACCCCCATCGAGTTCCTTATCCTGGACGAACACACGGCTGCCCTGGACCCCAAGACAGCGGAAACCATCATGGAACTGACGGATAAGATTGTCAAGGAAAAGGAACTGACCACCATCATGGTCACCCATAACCTGCGCTACGCCGTGGAATACGGTGACCGCCTGCTCATGATGCACCAGGGACGCGCCATCATAGACAAGGAAGGCAGGGAAAAACAGGAGATGCAGATTGATGATATCCTGGAACGTTTTAATGAGATAAGTATTGAGTGCGGAAATTAAGGCTGATGGTAACAGACTGATGGTAACATACTGATGGTAACATACTGATGGTAACAGCCTGATAGTATCAGGTTAACTGGAATGGGCTGTTTATAACAGCCGGGCCGGAATATGCATACGCAATGAAAACGGGCGTTGTCCTGAAGGGTACCAGATGGATTCCCTCAGGGCAACGCCCGTTTTTCTTCATTCTCTTATTACTCAGCAAACACCATGATTTTCACTGCCGAGTTCTCATCATCTGCCCAGACCACGCACTTCCTGCCCTGGGTTAAATCGTCAAGGGTAACGATATTCCTTGTAAGGTATGGGAATATGTTGCAGTCGTCTGCAAGTGTGTACTCTGTTCCGTCAATGGCTGTAAGCACTGATTTGGATGTGGATGCGTCTGTTATCATGGACTTGACTTCCACATAATCCGGAACCTTTGCATCAGCCGGTATGTTGGCGAATATCACGGTTGCGTTGGTCATTGGCGGAAGGCTCATGGTCATGGCCGGCCCTATGTAGGCGTAGATGGTATCGCCGTCCTTGATGTCCTCCAGCTTGATAGGAAGGCCGCTGACCGCATCCAGTATGTAAGTCTCATCTGCAACGTTAAGGATGATCTCACCGCTGCTGCTTACGCCTGACTGATTGTCAATGGAAAGCCTGCCGTCCTCTGTCCTGGTCACTGGTCCGAATATACGGATGGCCTGGGGCGCTTCGGGCTCGCTCTCTTCCATGCTCTCAATGGCTCCTGTCACTGACTCCACAACGGTGTCTGCCACCGTTGTCTCTTCCTTTGTGGCTTCTTTACTCTCCTGTGTTGCTGTGGTAGTGCCTGCGTTTGCATTGGAAGCACACCCTCCTACGCCAAGTACCACTGCTGCACAGATTCCTGCTGCATATAATCGATATTTTCTCAATATTATCTTCTCCTTTTCATAAGTAATGCCCTGCTTTAGGGCATTATTGATGTCTGTATGAGAAGTATATATCATTTCCTCCCTATATCCAATAAAGGATTTCTTAATAATTCTGAAATAAGGATTAACGTTATGACGATTGTTGCAAATTTTTTACAAAAGAAGGAACCCTATCTTAAGATATCACGGAAAGCCCCTTAATCCTTATCGCGCCATCTCCAGCTGCGGTCCCTTCTGGTTATGGGCTTTGATGATGGTTTCTATCTCGTCCAGGTTGGAGGAGGGAAGGTCGCCGGGGATGGTATTCTTAACTGCAGCGGTTGCATTGCCGTAGGCAATGGCCTTTTGGCAGTCGCCGCCGCTGCTGAGCAGTCCGTACAGGGCGCCGGAAATATAGGCGTCCCCGCTTCCGATGCGGTCAACCACCTCGATGTCGCGGTAAGGCTCCTCCTCGTAATATTCATTCCTGGCAGCATCGTAAATCACGGAACCGAATGTGTGGCGCTTGGGGCTGTGGACAATCCTCTGGGTGGAGGCCACGATGGAAATGGGGAACTCTTCCGTAAAGCTCTTCATCATTTCCCGGGCAGTGCCTGTTTTTAGGAATGTAAGCCGCGCCGTGTCCTCTGAACAGAAGAAGATGTCCACATAGGGCAGGATGCGCAGGATACATTCCCTGGCCTCGTCCCCGGTCCACAGATTGCCGCGGAAGTTCACATCAAAGGACACCAGGGTTCCGGCTGCCTTGAAACGCTTAATCATCTCGATGGTAGTCTCACGTATATCCCCGTTCAGGGCCAGGGTAATTCCGGTTGTATGGAAGCACTTGGATGCCGTGTAAACTTCCTCCGGGATTTCATTAATGTCCAGGGAGAAAAAGGAACTGTTGTTGCGGTCATAAATCACCTTTGGTTTTCTGGGGTATGCGCCGTTCTCATAATAGTAAATTCCCACACGGGCAGATGAGGACTGGTCATACATGAAGAAATCATCGCTGACCCCGAAGGAACGGATCTTACCTTTCATGAAGCTTCCTATATCATGGGCCGGAAGCTTGGAAATGACGCCTGTGTGGAGTCCTAACAGGGCCGCACCCACGGCCACGTTCAGTTCTGCCCCGCCTACCTGCTTCACAAATGTATCCCCTCTGGACAGACGCTCATTATCAGGCGGTGAAAGCCTGAGCAATACCTGACCCAGGGTCAGAAGATCAAAATTCCTGCTGTTATTCATTCCCATCATAACTCTCCTTTTTCTTTATATAAGAAACGGCTAATTCCCATAGAGGATTAGCCGCTTCCAAATTGTCTGGTGATTACATATAAAAGTGATTATCTCTGAACACGTCCTGAACCGTCGCCGCCAGCCAGGTTATCTACGTCAGCGCGTGTAACCAGGTTGAAGTCGCCAGGGATGGTGTGCTTTAATGCAGATGCTGCTACTGCGAATTCCAGGGCAGCCTTCATGTCCTTGCCGTCTGCCAGACCGCAGATTAAGCCGCCTGCAAAGGAGTCGCCCCCGCCAACACGGTCAACGATTGGGGTAACACGGTACTTTTTGGAGTGATAGAACTCACGTGTCTTACCGTCCATGATGCATGCGGACCAGCCGTTATCGGATGCGCTGAAGCTCTCACGCAGGGAGCTGATGATGTACTTAAATCCAAACTTATCAGCCATCTGGTTGAAGATGTCAACGTATCCAGCCAGTTCCAGTTCCCCGGAGGTAACGTCCGTGTTGCCTGGCTTAAAGCCCAGGACCTTCTCAGCGTCCTCTTCGTTGCCGATGCACACGTCAACATACTGCATCAGGTTAGTCATGACCTTCTGTGCCTTCTCGGAAGACCACAGTTTCTTACGGAAGTTCAGGTCAACGGATACGGTTACGCCGTGAGCCTTGGCTGCCTTTAAGGCTGCCTCTGTCAGTTCGATTGCAGCATCGCTGACAGCTGGTGTGATACCGGTAAAGTGGAACCAGTCAGCATCAGCAAAAATCTCATCAAAGTTAAACTCGTCCGGGGTAGCTGTTGCAATGGCGCTGTTTGCACGGTCATAAACAACATTGGAAGCCCTCATGGCAGAGCCTGTCTCTAAGAAATAGATTCCCAGTCTCTCGCCGCTTCTTGCGATGTGCTTGGTTCCTACATTGTATTTCCTCAGGGCTGCTACTGCGCAGTCACCGATTGGGTTCTTCGGGATAGCTGTCACGAACTGAACGTCATGTCCGTAGTTTGCAAGGGATACTGCCACGTTGGCCTCTCCGCCGCCGTAATTGATATCGAACTCGTCTGCCTGGATGAATTTCTCATTGTTCGGGGTAGATAATCTTAACATGATTTCGCCCATGGTAACTATTTTTGCCATTGTATGATTCTCCTTTTATTTACCTGATTATGATTCAAATTGAATGGGTTGGTTATTTTGCCCTTGCTGCTGCCACGGCCTGTACGAATTCCTGGGCCTTAGCTGTAACTGCTGCGAAATCGCCGGTCTTAGCGCCCTTGGTCAGGCTGGAGCCGGTTCCAACTGCATATGCGCCTGCCTTGATCCACTTGTCCACATTGTCAACGTCAACGCCGCCGGATGGCATGAACTCGCCCTGTGGAAGAGGTCCTTTGAAGGAGCTGATGGCTGCCGGTCCCACAATATTGCCAGGGAATACCTTGATGATATCGCATCCGGCTTCCAGTGCGGTGATTGCCTCGGTTGGGGTCATGACGCCCGGGAGCATGGGAACCCTGTAGCGGTTGCACAGCTTGATGGTGTCCACATTCAGGCCAGGGCTTACGATATAGTTGGCGCCGGCCAGGATGCATGCCCTTGCTGTCTCAGGATCCAATACGGTACCTGCGCCGATTACAATCTTGTCGTTATCTTTATACTTATTAGCCATCATCTTGATGAACTCAACAGGGTCGCCTTCATCCATGGTCATGGTCAGCTCAATGAAGTTGATGCCGCCCTCGATGATGGCGTCAACTACCTTCTCACCCTGCTCGTAATTCTTTGCACGGACAACCGCAACCAGACAGTCCTCTTTCATTCTTGATAAAACTTGTTCTTTTTTCATTTCGCTTCTCCTTCTTTCCGCAAATTCGCATATACGAATCAATTTCATATTTGCGATTTTATACTTAAATTTTAATCGCTACCGCTTGATTTGTCAACAGCAAAAGATGTAAAAATATAAGTTTTTCTACTGCCTTTTCAGCATTTTCCCAAAAAGCCCAGCAGCCTTGATATCTCTGCCGCCTTGGTCCGCACCAGGCAGCCCAGCGCATCGTAATCTTCCGTGGGTTTGTAAAGGCTGGATACGCTGATGGCGCCCATGACATTGCCGTCCTGGCCAAATACCGGCGATCCCACACATTCCATGTGTTCCTCCAGCTCCCTTGCGTCAAAAGCATAGCCCTTGTCACGAACACGCTCCAGTTCCTTCTCCAGTTCCTCCCTGGTAACTATGGTCCGCTCCGTATGCTTCTTAAATGTAATGCGCTCCATCAGCTGCCCTGTCTCCTCCTCATCCGAGTAAGCCAGGATGGCCTTTCCCAGGGAAGTGCAGTAAATCGGATTCTTGGTGCCCACAGTGGCTGTGGTGATGATGGGGTTCTCCGGCTCAAATTTGCAGATGTAGACAATGGCATCGTCGGAGCGGATGCCAAAGAATACGGTCTTTCCCACCTCCCTTGAAAATGCCTTCAGCACCGGGTCAATGGTACTGATGAAATCCAGGTTATTGGTATAGTTGATGCCGATCCTGTATGCCGTAAGACCGATGGTATAACGCTGCTTCTGCCCTCTGGCCACATGAATCATCCCGGTCTGTACCAGTGTTGTCACGATGTCGTAGCCGCTTGTCTTGGGCAGGTCCAGCTTCTCGCATATCTCGTCCAGCGTAATCCCGTCCGGCTTCTTGGACACCAGTTTCAGTATGTCTATGGTCCGCAGTGTGGTTCTGTTTAATTTCATGGATACCTCCCACCTTCTGTCACATGTATGTCACCCGTATATGCAAATGGATTTGGATATGCAGATATTGTATTCTGTATTCGTATATGCATATCAAATCCGTATATACGATATCATAGATTCAGTATACATCATCTTCCTCTGTGATGCAAGGGGTAATTCCGCCATAAACAACTGTTTTTCCGGCTATTTTATCCAACGGTCCGGCGGCTGTGCCTGTGATGACGGTATCCGGCTATCAGGTTAACTACTGCCGCCGGACTTAATTCCTGCCGCCGGGCTTAATTGCTGCCACCGGACTTAATTCCTGCCGCCGGGCTTAATTGCTGCCGCCGGACTTAATTCCTGCCGCCGGGCTTAATTGCTGCCACCGGACTTAACTACTGCCGCCGGGCTTCCTACAGTGTAACTCCCTGCTTGAAGATTGCCATATCATGGAAGCCAGCTTCTTCTGACTTCACTTTCCTGCCGGAAGCAACTGCAAGCACATAATCCAACAGTTCTTCTGCCAGTTCTTCCTTGGTCATATCCTCCACCATGCGTCCCGCATTGAAATCAATCCAGTTATCCTTGTGTCCTGCCAGCTTTGAATTGCTGGAAATCTTCACTGTAGGCACAGGGGATGCAAAGGGCGTTCCCCTTCCTGTGGTGAACAGGACCATATGGGCGCCGGACAGGGCCAGGGCAGTGGATGCCACCAGGTCGTTGCCCGGGGCGCTTAAAAGGTTCAGTCCCTTTACCTTGACCATCTCCGTGTATTCCAGGACGCCTCTTACCAGGGCGCTGCCTGACTTCTGGGTACAGCCCAGGGACTTGTCCTCCAGGGTGGAGATGCCGCCCTTCTTATTGCCTGGCGAGGGGTTCTCATAGATGGTCTGGTTGTGGCTGGTAAAATAATCCTTGAACCCGTTAATCAGGTTCACGGTCTTTTCAAACAGTTCAGGCGTGGCGCAGCGGTTCATGAGCAGTGTCTCCGCCCCGAACATTTCCGGCACCTCTGTCAGGATGGTGGTTCCGCCCTTGCTTACCAGAAGGTCTGAGAATGCGCCTACCACCGGGTTGGCCGTTATGCCGGAAAGTCCGTCAGAGCCGCCGCACTTCATTCCAATCACAAGCTCGCTGGCATCAATCTTCTCCCTGGTAAATGCCCCTGCATACACTGCCAGTTCCTTTAACAGGTCCATGGCCGCCTCCATCTCATCCTCCACATCCTGGCACTGGAGGAATTTCACACGGTCCTTGTCATAATCCCCGATGTAATCCATCAGCACGGGAATATTGCTGTTCTCACAGCCCAGTCCGAGTACCAGCACGCCGCCTGCGTTGGGGTGATGGATCATGTCGGCCAGCACCTTCCTGGTGTTTTCCTGGTCATCCCCCATCTGGGAACATCCATATGGATGGGGAAATGCAATCACATCCTCCACACTGCCCTTTACCAGTTCCCTGGCCCGGGCCTCAAGCGCCTTGGCAATGGAATTCACACATCCTACCGTGGGAATGATCCAGATTTCGTTACGGATGCCCGCCTTGCCGTCAGACCTGCGGTAACCGTCAAAGTAAACGTGCTCCGTTGGCTGGACATCCGTTCCGTCCGGCGTATAATCATAGGTAAGGACATCTCCCAGGGCTGTCCTCACATTATGGACATGGACCCATCCTCCTTCCTTAATATCTTCCTTTGCATATCCGATACGGAAACCATACTTAATGACTTCTGCACCGCTTCCAATGTCCTTCAGGGCAAACTTATGTCCCTGTGGGATATCTTCCTGAATGGCTACCTTCCTGCCCTCCACGTCAAGTGTCTCGCCCTTTGAAACAGGCCGCAGCGCAACGGCGACATTATCGTTCCTGTTAATCTTAACAATATCCTGCATGGTCTTTACATTCTCCTATCATTGTTATTTGGTGTGCCCGCTTTATTGTAAGTACTTACAATTATTCTACTCATTTTCAAGGAATAAGTCAATAAAAAAATAGAAAAGTATTGCAATATTTACGCGGAATATGTATAATGAACTTAGCTTGTAAGCGCTTACAGAATGTGAGGTTATTTTATGAATATATACGATGTCTCTGAACATGCAGGGGTATCCATTGCAACTGTTTCCAGGGTACTGAACGGCAATCCCAACGTCAGTGAAAAGACCAGGGAAAAGGTCCTTAAGGTCATGGATGACCTGGGATATACCCCGAATGTATTTGCCAGGGGACTGGGGCTTAATACCATGCAGACCATCGGAATCATGTGTTCCGATTCCTCCGACCCCTATCTGGCGGGTGCCATCTACTATTTGGAACGCGGACTCAGGTCCCATAATTATGATGCAATCCTGTGCTGCACGGGATATGACCTGGATGCAAAGCAGAAGTATTTTGAGCTGCTGCGCTCCAAACGTGTGGATGCCATCATCCTGGCCGGCTCCAAGTTTGTGGAGATGCGGCCCAAGGATAATGCATATATTACGGAAGCTGCTTCAGAACTTCCCATCATGCTGGTTAACGGATACCTGGAAGGGGATAATATCTACAGTACGGTATGCGATGACCATGCTGCCATGTACGGCGCCGCTTCCCAGCTCCTTAAGGCCGGCAGGAGGCGTATCCTGTATCTGTACACCAGCTATTCCTACAGCGGGGTCAACAAGCTGGAGGGCTACAAGGATGCCCTGAAAGCTTACGGAATGGCCCCCTGCGATGAACTGATCCGGCAGTGTCCCAAGGACATATCTGCTGCCAAGGAACTGCTTGTGTCCCTTCATGGACAGGGACTGGAATTTGACGCGGTCATGACAAGCGATGATTCCCTGGCCGTGGGTACTGTTAAGTATGCCCACGCATCCGGCATTTCCATACCCGATGAACTGAATATCATCGGATACAACAACTCCATCCTGTCCCAGTGCACGGATCCGGAGATAACATCCATTGACAGCAAGGTAGAAGCACTGTGCACCACCACCATCAACACACTTATGGGGGTTTTCAGCGGCGTGAATGTGCCCAGCAGGACCACGATCGCCTCTGATTTAATAAAAAGAAAAACCACTAATTTTTAATTCTTAAGGAGGATTAACAACATGAAAGCATTTATGGACAAGGACTTCTTATTATCCAGTGATATGGCAAAGGAGCTGTATCATGATTTCGCAGAGAACATGCCGATTCTTGACTATCACTGCCACATCAATCCGCAGGAGATTTACGAAGACCGCAAGTTTGATAATATCACCCAGGTATGGCTGGGCGGCGACCATTACAAGTGGCGCCAGATGCGCTCCAACGGCATAGACGAAACGTACGTGACCGGAGACAGCACGGACTGGGAGAAGTTCAAAGCATGGGCAGAGACCATGCCCAAGTTAATCGGCAACCCGCTGTACCACTGGAGCCATCTGGAACTGAGGAAGTATTTTGGTTACCAGGGCTTCTTAAACGGAGATACGGCTGAGGAAGTATGGAACCTCTGCAACGCAAAGCTGCAGGAGGATTCCATGACAGTCCGCAACCTGATCAAGCAGTCCAATGTCACCCTTATCTGCACCACCGATGACCCGGTTGACACACTGGAGTGGCACAAGAAGATTGCCGAGGATGACACATTTGACGTACAGGTCCTTCCTGCCTGGAGACCGGACAAGGCCATGAACGTCGAGAAGCCAACCTTTGCAGCTTACATGGCGCAGCTCTCCCAGGTCAGCGGTGTTAAGGTAACTGATTTTGCCTCCTTAAAGGAAGCCCTTAAGAACCGTATGGCATTCTTCACCTCCATGGGATGCTGTGTATCTGACCACGCACTTGAATATGTAATGTACGTTCCCGCGGATGAGGCTGAAATTGACGCCATCCTTGCCAAGGGGTTAAAGGGAGAGGCCATTACCAAGGAAGAAGAACTGAAGTTCAAGACCGCATTCATGCTCTTTGTTGCCCGTGAATACACTAGGATGGGCTGGATCATGCAGATCCATTACGGCTGCAAGCGCGACAACAACGCCTACATGTTTGAGCAGATTGGCGCTGATACCGGTTTTGACTGCATCAACAATTACGCCCCCAGCGCACAGATGGCTGACTTTTTAAATGCACTGAGCGCTTCCAACGAGATACCAAAGACCATCCTCTACTCACTGAACCCCAATGACAATGCCTCCATCGGCACCATCATCGGCTGCTTCCAGGACAAGTTCCCGGGCAAGATCCAGCAGGGTTCTGCATGGTGGTTCAATGACCACAAGGTGGGAATGACTGAGCAGATGACCAGCCTTGCAAACCTGGGCTGCCTGGGCAACTTCATCGGTATGCTCACAGACTCCAGAAGCTTCCTGTCCTACACCAGACACGAATACTTCCGCCGCATCCTGTGCGAACTCATCGGCGGCTGGGTAGAAAACGGGGAGTATCCCGCAGACATGAAAGCCTTAGAGGACATCATCAAAGGCATCTGCTATAACAATTCCGTAAAATACTTCGGTTTCAACCTGGATGTTGTAAAATAGGATTACTTATATGATAAACTTGGTCATATAGTAAAATCAGGCTGGCGTCCGCCGGGCGAATTCCCAGCGGATTGGATACACAGGTACGAAGGACGCAGAAAGCCCCCTCAAATCAACAGATGACTGAGGGGGCTATTCTTAATTCCAAATTCTACAAATAAATATCATACTTTCAATCCACAGAATAATCCAGCCTTATTTCAGCCGCACCACATGCTGGCAGTAAATATACAGATTCTTTATCTTCTTGGCCTGCTGCCCATCATCTCCCAACACAATAGGCTGTGTTCCTGAAGGTGTTATGTACAGTTTAAACGCAAGCGCATCCTGACCAACATGCATATCTTTTACCGGTGCGTATGCGAAATCCTGTCGTTCAATATCCAGATATTCAAACATGATATGTTCCAATTCAGGGTTTGAAAAGACGCGTACAATATCCGCCGCTCCCTTCATCTCCATGATGGCTTTTGCTTCTTCAAATGCAATATTAGTGAAACGGTAGTCGCCATTCCCCAAAATATAAGCCAGCATACTATTATCCAATAACAATAACGGATCTTTCGCCATAACAATACCTCCTTTTTATTAATACACTTCGTTTCACTATTATCATAAGCCATTATACAAATATTGTCAATATTGTTAGAAAACAATCAATATCGTTCGATATTTATCAAACAAATTCCACAAAGTGATTAAAATTACCTTGACATATCAAAAGAGTTTTTCAACAATTCACAATTTATCAGAGGTCCATTTTCTCTATGCGGATTCTATATCTTCCCAATTGAGCCAGTACATGATTGTCTTCCGCTTTCATTTTCGGACTCCTTTCCCATATCAGGTCCTGATAGCGGTATATGCTAAGCAGGATTCCGAGCAGTCCATAGACAGCAACCGTGTGATATCCCCCATATGTAAAAAAGGGAAGCCCGGCCGTGGACACAAAGACGAATCCAAGGTTCAGCATCAGGTTCCAGCCTGTTTCCAGGACAAGGATCATGACACATCCATAACCAATCAGCTGCCCAAGCTGATTCTTCTGCTTTTTCACCATGTGGAACAGCAGGAACAAAAACAGGATTAACAATCCGGCCAGGATCCCTACTGCCAGGACTCCCCAGGTGGAGGCTGCCTGCAGCATCACATAATCATATTGTGCACCAGGAAGCAAATGGATTGGGGTTCCCTCCGGCGTACCGCCCTTTGTAAGCCCGCCCAGGAATTTAAGCTGCTTCATGATATCCCTTGTCACCACTACCTGGAATGCCTCTTCCCTGGCATAGGCCCATGGACTCAGGATTGCCCTTAACCTTGCCATCTGATATGGCTGCATTCCAAGGTAGGAATAACATCCGCCCGCCAAGGCCAATGCCCCCAGCCCAAGAATCGGCCTGCTTTTCCGTTTCACCTGATACCAGTTCCTGAACAGGGAATACATCAGCATCATGAAGCACACAGACATCACATCCAGTGTAATGCCAATCCCGCCGCCAATCACTGCAAATGAAGTATAGGCAGCAGCCAGCAGCCATAAAAGGGAACGGATGACACCTGAATAACCGGTACCGCGATACCCATAGAGAATCCCTCCATACATGGGAATGAACAGATACATGACCGTCTTCATATAGCTGTGTCCTCCATTGATGACCTGGACCATCCCCAGATTGCAGACGAGGATGATTGAAACCAGGAACAGCCCTCCAATCAGTTTCCCATATCTGCTAAACAGACTGTAATCACAAAAGTAAAGGATTGACATGAATCCCAATCCCAAGAAAGTGTAAAGGCATTGGCGGGCAAATGCATCCTGGTTTATCCGGTACAGGTTTTCTGTACCAAACCGGTAAATACAGAAATACTGTACCAACAGCCCGGCCAGACTTAAGAGCATTGCCATTCCCAAAACCATCCAGTTGTTTTTGGGCCTGTGGATACGGTCCATATCAATCCCTACTTCCACGGGGCTTCCCATCTGGCGGACCGCTTCTTCCAGCGCCTCATCCCTGGTCCGCCCCATCTGCTCATAAACCTGGGCCTGGTCTTCGATATGAGTCCGGATTTCCCTCTCAACCTCCTGCTTTGCCTTTTTATTACGGATCTGCCCGGTTAATTCAGACAAATATTCATGCATTTCCATATAAGGCACCTCCTATCACCTGTCCCACTGCCTTTGTATAGGTTTCCCATGCCTCCTTTTTCCTTATCAGTTCCGCCATGCCCTGCTTTGTGATGGAATAATATCTGCGCACCTTGCCCTGGGCTTCCTTTTCATAGGATATGAGTAGTTTCCTAGACTCCATGGTGTGGAGCAGCGGATACATGGTGCCCGCTTTCAGGCTAAATACATATTCGGAGCGTTTTTCCAGCTCTTCTATCATTTCATAGCCATACATGTCTTTTTCGGATAAAAGCTGTAAAAGGAGCATGGATGTATTGCCTGATGATACAATCTTCTCTTCTGCCATAATTGATTCCTCCTGTTGACGCGTGTATTGTTTTCATGGATAGTTTTGGATGGGTTTGGGTATCTTTATATGGATGATGGATATATAGATAATCTATATATCATGATATGATTTATCTATGGACATCCTTTATGCCACTACATGATTATCATATAGCCATTCCATATACCATGGCACGTTCATTATATAGCCGTTCTACCTATCATAATTATATATAGATAATCTATATATGTCAAACACTGATTTTCCCTTTCTTCCTGTTCATCTGCAGCACGGCCGTCACCGCGCCGCTGACAGCAAGGAGCGCATAAAAGCTGATTCCGCGGCTCAGCATCATCACCGGGAAAACCTGTCCCCCGCCAAGTATGGGCCTGTATAGCGAGATAAAACTTCCCTCTGAGGCGCCAACCGACCCCGGAAGCGGAACCGCGGTCACAGCAAGGCTCAGGATAGCCTGCATGGCAAGGAACCGACCAGGTTCCGCCTCTATTCCAAGGGCCAGGCAGGCAAAGTAAGGTACCAGGAACAGGGCTGTCAGCTGAATCAGCGCGCGAAGGAACATCCTGACAACCACCAGCGGGTACTGTCTCAGATACGCCCCTCCCCTGCTGTATTCGTTAATCAGTCCCTCCATTTTGCGCTGGGCCTTTTTGCGGTTCCTTATGAGCTTTACCCTGGTTAATATACGGATGGCCCACAGTACCACCCGCTCTGCCAGAAGGCTGTTTAAAATAATCAGCAGGATCAGGCCGGAGCAGATTCCATTGACCAGGATGCCGAATACCAGAAGCCACTGTATGAGTCTTCCCTGGGACATGACAAAGGACAGGTTAAGGAGTACCATGACGCTTCCATACACCAGCACCGTCATCTGATACACGGCCGCCACAGCCAAAAGTGTAAAGGAACTGTGGGCAAATCCGAACCCGTCCCTGGTCATGTAAAACAGCTGCATGGGCTGTCCGCCTGTGGCAGAAGGCGTGATGGCGCTGAAATAAAAGCCCGCAAAGGAATAGGACAGGGAGCGTCTGTAGGGAATCTTTTTATGGAAGGTCCTCATAAGCAGCCGGATATTGGCGGCTTCACAGTTGATGAACACGAACATGCAGAAAAATGCAGGCAGCACGAACCTAAGTTCCGCCCGCTGAAAGGTTTCCCCCATGGTTTCCATGGAATGGTTCTGAAAAAGCACGTGAAATGTCACCAGGGCCAGGACTGCAACCATACAAAGCCCTATGAGCATTTCCTTCATTTTCATTTTCTTCTGCTCCATCCTGCGCCACCTTCCTTCTTTTCCTCTGTAATTCCCAAATCCTGTCCAGACATCCATCCCCGCTATCTGCACGGGCGGCACCCTGTGTTAACGCGCCTATGTATGGAGCCTGGTGTTAATATGCCAGTGTATGGCACCGGTGTTAATATGCCAGTATATGGCCCACGCCATCCGGACCGGACAATACCATCCTGGATCTGCTGTGTATATTATACTGGCTATTTATTAAAACTTACGGTAATTTTCCTTAAGAAACACAGCCAAACCATATAAAAAAGCCTAAGACTCATTATCTTAGACTTTTTTCATGGATGCTGTTGTATGTGAGCAGGACGGTAAGCCGGGTTATGTCGTTGGATGGCCATCTATCTAGGACTGCCGTCGCCGGCAGCCTCAAGCAACCTACCCGGAAGCTGACGGGCCGCCATATGCTTCCTGTTCGGTCTTGCTTCGGATGGGGTTTACATGTGCCCCGCCTGTTACCAGGCGGGCGGTAGTCTCTTACACTGCCCTTCCACCCTTACCTTTCCCGGTCAGGCCGGGAAAGGCGGTACATTTCTGTTGCACTGTCCCTGGAGTCGCCTCCGCCAGACGTTATCTGGCACCCTGCCCTGTGAAGCCCGGACTTTCCTCTCCTGCGGCCTTGCGGTATCGCAGCAGCGGCCATCTGTCCTACTCACAACCTACACAGTTTATCATAGAAACCCTGGTTTGTCCAGTCATTTTCCAAGCCGCTGCCCACAATGCCTCAGCCTGGAAACCGCTGCCCGGCCCTGGTTAAACGTTGAGGCAGCTGCCGCCGATGAACTCCCGCAGGATTGAGTTCTTCGGTATGTCCTCGCTGCTGACACCGATGAAATAATCCAGGAACTTGAGAAGCCGTTTTGCTTCCAGATATTCCTCCGAATCCTTGGGAATGCCAAACAGCAGTGGCTCCGCATATTGCTTCAGCACGGCGAACTCGTAGACCAGGGCCGAGTTGAACATGGCGTCCGCCTCCTCCTGGAATGGGAAGATGTTCTCCTCCTCGCCCTTGCGCACGGACGGCCACATACGGATGGTGTCCTGGGCCGATGACCCCCTGGTCCTGGCATCCCGTATCATCCTTCGGATAAGACGTCCGTCTGTTGTGGGAATCCGGTTGTGCTCATCTACGTTCAGCTGGGTTAAGGCGCTGATGTATATCTTGAACTTACTCTCCTTTGGCAGGGAGTGGGACAGCCTGTCATTCAGGCAGTGGATGCCTTCAATCACCAGGATGTCCTCCTGCCCCAGCTGCAGGAAACTGCCCTTATACTCCCTGACGCCTTTCTTGAAATTATAGTAGGGCATTTCCACCCGTTTCCCATCCAGAAGGTCCATCATGTTCTGGTTAAACAGGTCGATGTCCAGGCATTCCAGCACCTCATAATTATAATTGCCATGTTCATCCCTTGGGCTGTTCACCCGGTCCACAAAGTAATTGTCCACCGCAATCGGATGGGGCTTAAGCCCGATTGCCTCCAGCTGCACGGAAAGCCTGTGGGAAAATGTGGTCTTGCCCGAGGAGGACGGCCCTGCAATCATGACGAACTTGGCGTTCCGCCTGGATGCAATCTGCGCCGCTATCTCTGCAATCTTCTTTTCCTGCAGCGCTTCCTGAACCAGTATCAGATGGGACATCTCCCCCTTTGAAATCTTATCATTCAGGGCGCCCACTGTTTCCAGGTCCAGCCTCCTCCCCCATTGGGTGGACTCTGTCAGGGTTGCAAACAGCTTGTCCATGGGTTCAAACCTGGGCACCACTTTCGGCTCTGACTTGGAAGGCAGAAGCAGCACGAATCCATAGTGGTAAGGAACCAGGTCAAAGTACCGGATATATCCCGTATTCTGGACCATATATCCGTAATAGTAGTCCTCGAAGCCGTCAATGCTGTAGATATTGACCCTGGATACCCTGCGGTACCGGAACAGCCGCTCCTTATCATACATCCTGTGGCGGTGGAACAGCTCAACCGCATCATCCGTTGACACGCTGCGTTTCATGATGGGGATCTGCTGCGCCACATACTCCGCCATCTTGTTCTTCACCCGGATGAGAAGGTCATTGTCCAGCACAAAGTTACCCCTGGCCTCCACAAAGAATCCCCTTCCAAGTGAAAAATCAATGACTATCTTCTCTATATTCTCCGCGCCTGCAACCGCATAAAATGCCTTCAGCATGATCAGGCAGGCGCTTCTCTGATACGTGGCCAAACCAGGCTTGTCCCTGGCAGTGATGAAGGTAAGCTCACAGTCTTTTACATGCTTGTGAAGCTCCTGGAGCTTTCCGTTCACACGGACCAGAAGGATGTCATCCTCGTACTGGTACTGATATTCCTCAGCCACTTCCAGCCAGGTTGTCCCCTCCGGATATTCCCGGACAAAACCGTTTACATTAACTTGAACCAAAGGCTTTTACCTCCTCTTTCTTATTCAGGCAGTCCCATTCCTGTTTGTTAATTGTCCTATAGGATGACCGTGGGCCATGATGGCGGCGCCTGGATTACTTTTACGCCCTCCCCCAGCCTGGCGGCCAGATAGTCAGCCATGTAGGGAATGAAGATATGTTCCAGTCCGTAATGTCCTGCATCGATTACCGCCATATTCCTTGCAGCGGCATCAATGCCCTGGTGATGGCTGATATCACCTGTGACCAGCACCTGGGAACCGGAGGCAATTGCCCCTTCAATCTCGCTGCCCCCGGCGCCCGGACACACGGAAACCTTGTTTATCTCCGTATCCAGCAGTTCCTGTCCATAGACCACTGCAAAGGGAAGGCCAAAGGACTCCTTGACCTGCCGTGCCAGACTCCGTACCGTCACCGGCTTCCTGAGATACCCGGTCTTGCCGATTCCGTAAGGCACCAGGCCCTGGCTCCCTTCCATCTCGCCCATTGCTTCCAGTGGCACGCATTCCGTAAGGCCCAGGCGTCCTGCGGCCAGGTCGGCCATACAGCCGGGGGCCGCATCAAAATTGGTGTGCATGGCATAGTAGGAAATATCAGCCTGAATCAGCTTTACCAGCCTTCTGGTAATGAAATTCTGGTCATTTACCTTCTTGATTGCCTTAAAAATCAGGGGATGATGGGTCAGCAGCATATCCGCGCCCGACTCTATGGCTGATTCCACCACCTGGTCCGTGGCATCCAGGGCAATATAGATTTTCCTGACCTCTTTATCGCTCCTTCCGGCCAGAAGCCCGGGATTGTCCCATTCACACGCACATCCCTCTGGCGCCAGACTGCTTAACATCTCAATGATCTCACTGCATTTCATCCTGTGCCTCCTTTATCCATCCCAATTCTTCCATAAGGGCATTCCTGGCCCTTAACTGTGCCTCTGTCATGGGGATTGCTGTCCGTGCCGGGGCCATTTCCTGAACCTGGTCCATCCCTTCATCCCCCTGCGCCTTAAAATGATCCAGGATTCCCTGGACCCTGGCCCGTTCCTTCTCCAGATATTCCTTCAGTACGCCGTCCTTCCTGTCCAGAAGGATTTTCCCATACCGGTACCATATGGGACGCGAGTAGGTCATGGAGCCGCGGCCCACATCCATGATGGTATAATATTTCCCCTCATCTTTTACCATGGCTTCCTCTTCAATGACAAAGCCATTCTCTTCCAGGAACAGCCTGACCTTGTGTATATCAGACTGTGGGGAAAGGATCCAGTGGCTGACGCTGTCCCACATGTGGCGTCCTTCCTCCAGGATGCGGATTTCCAGTTCCCCTCCCATTCCGGCGATGATGACCGTGTCCGCTTCGCCTGGTTTTAATTCCTTAAGACCATCGCTCAGACGGGCTTCGATGGTGCAGAAGGACGGCTGCCCGCCGGCTGCTGCATTTTTAGCGGCCCACCCTTCATATTCCTTTATGTGTTCCCTGGCCCGCTCAAGAGGCCCCGGCCTCACATCCATTGCAATGGCCCTGGCTGCCCGGCCTGTCTGGGCCAGATGGATGGGCACATATCCATGATCCGTACCGATATCCGCAATGCGGCTGCCCGGCCTTACAAAGTCAGCCACTGCCTTTAAACGCAGGGACAGACGCACCACGCCTTTTAAGCCGCTGCCGCCCATCCCTGTCATATCCATCTTATCATTTGTTTCCTGTTTCATATTATTCATCCAGATAATCCTTTAGTTTTTTACTTCTGCTGGGATGGCGCAGCTTGCGCAGGGCTTTTGCCTCAATCTGGCGTATGCGTTCCCTGGTCACATTAAATTGCCTTCCCACTTCCTCCAGCGTCCTTGGACGGCCGTCATCCAGGCCGAACCTGAGTTTTAACACCTTCTGCTCCCGTTCCGTCAGGGTCAGCAGCACTTCCATCAGCTGTTCATGGAGAAGGGTAAATGCCGCGGCGTCCTGGGGTACCATCACATTATCATCCTGGATGAAATCCCCCAGATGGCTGTCCTCCTCCTCGCCGATGGGTGTCTCCAGGGATACCGGCTCCTGGGCCATTTTCATGATTTCTGACACCCGCTCCACGGGAAGGTCCGCCCTAGCAGCAATCTCCTCCGTGGTAGGCTCCCGCCCCAGTTCCTGGAGAAGCTGGCGGGAGGTGCGCACCAGACGGTTGATGGTTTCCACCATGTGGACGGGAATGCGGATGGTCCTTGCCTGGTCTGCAATTGCCCTTGTGATGGCCTGGCGTATCCACCAGGTGGCATAGGTGCTGAACTTATAGCCCTTGGTGTAGTCAAACTTTTCAACGGCCTTAATCAATCCCAGGTTCCCCTCCTGTATCAGGTCTAAGAACTGCATGCCCCGCCCCACATATCGCTTGGCAATGCTGACCACCAGGCGCAGGTTGGATTCTGCCAGACGTTTTCTTGCATCCTCGCTGCCCAGCTCCATGCTCTTGGCCAGTTCAATCTCCTCCTCCATGGACAGCAGGGGAATCTTGCCGATTTCCTTCAGGTACATGCGCACCGGGTCTTCCAGGCTGACGCCCTCAGGGACAGAAAGGTCCAGATGCTCCACATCTATCTCTTCCTCTTCTTCCAGGCTGATTTCCTCTTCAATGAACAGGTCCGGGTCCAGCTCCTGGGCTGAATCCATCCGGATGATATCCACCTTGCTCTGTTCCAGGAAATCAAAAAGCTGGTCCATCTGGTCACTGGTGGGCTGCTCCGAGCCAAAGTAGCTTATAATCTCCTGATATTCCAGGACATTTTTCTTCTTCTTTGCCTCCTCAAGCAGTCCTGCCAGTTTTTCCTCAAACACATTCGTCCCTTCCATAACCGGTCCATCCTTCCTATGAAATGCTGTTAATCCAGTGAGATCCGCAGCTTCTTAAGTGCAGCCTGCTGCTTTATGATTTCCTGTAACTGGGTTATATCTTTTGCATTGCGGCTGGCCGCATCCAGGCTGTTCTTCCTGACCTTCATGACGGTTTCGGAGAATGCCTTCTTCTGTTCTTCATTGTTTAAGGACTCTTTGAGGCTTGCGTTGAATAGTGCCGCCACTTCCTTGTACTGGTCTTCATCATTGATGAAGTGGCTGAGTATGGCTGCCGGATTTAAGTTACCCGATGCCTGGCCTTCAAATACCATCTGTGCCACCTGGTGATACAGATCCTCCACAAAATCATCTGCTGTAATGATACCCTTAATCTTGTCAAATAACTCAGGATTTTCTATCAGCCATGTGAGAAGAAGCCGCTGGGAACGGCGGATGCCATCCTCCTTGTCCGGCTTTTTGGGGCGTTTGGGACGCGCCTCCCCACCATCCTGATACCCGCTTCTGCCTTCCGGCCCTGCTTCCCCGTAATCGTAATATCCCTCCGGGGGCCCGTCATAGCCTTCATAGTACCCGTAATCAGGATACATGTCCTCTTCCACGGCCCTGTGCTGTACCTTGCCCCCATGGTCCAGGCTGTCACCGGACTTCATCCCAAAGCTCATACCCATACGGTTCACCAGACCCCGCAGCTCATCCGCAGGAATCATCTGCTCCCTGGCAACCGCCTGGAGGTAATTCTCCCGCTCCAGGGCCTCCCCGAACTGAAGGAGCTTTTTGGCTGTTTCCTGGTAGAACCTGGTCTTCTGCTCCGGGTCATCCATCTGGTAGCCCTGTCTCAGCACGTCCACCTCGAACAGGAAGCTGTTCTTGGCCTCCTTTATCCTCTGGCGGAAGGCATCAGCCCCCATGTTCTTGATGAACTCATCCGGGTCTTTGTGGGGCTTCATGTTCAGCACCTTGATGGACATGCCCACCTCCTTAAGGATGGGGATGGCCCTGAGGGCTGCCTTGATACCGGCCCCATCGCTGTCATAGGTCAGGATGACCTGGTCCGTGTAGCGTTTCAGCACATTGGCGTGCTGGCTGGTAAATGCCGTCCCCAGGGACGCCACCGCATTGGTGAATCCCGCCTGGTGCAGGGAAATCACATCCAGGTACCCCTCGCAGATGAGCAGATATCCTTCCCTGGAAGTCCTGGCATAATTAAGGCCGTACAGGTTGCGGCTCTTATCAAACAGCTTTGTCTCGGGGGAATTTAAATATTTGGGTTCCCCGTCCCCCATGACACGGCCGCCGAATCCGATTACGCGGTTATTCACATCCATGATTGGGAACATGACACGGTTCCAGAACTTGTCCCGTCCCCCGCGCTCTTCCAGTGTCACCAGCCCGGTATCCTTCAGGAAACTGTCCTCATACCCCTTCCCCTTCAGGAAACGGTACAGGTCGTCGCTGGTCTTATTGGAATATCCAAGGCCGAAATGCACGATCGTATCATCCAGAAGCCCCCTTCTGTCATGGAGATACTCATATCCAAGCTTACCCTGGGGCTGTTTTAACTGGTAATAGAAATAATTGGCCGCCAGTTTATTCACTTCCAGCAGCCTGGCCCTGTGTTCCGCCTGCTCCCTGGCCTCCTTGCTGTACTCCATCTTAGGCAGGCTGACCCCGGCCCGGTCAGCCAGATGGGCCAGCGCTTCCTGGAACGTGTAGTTTTCATATTCCATCACGAAAGTAAGTACATTCCCACCTGCGCCGCACCCAAAACAATAGTACATCTGCTTGCCAGGAGACACGGAAAAAGATGGGGACTTCTCATTATGGAAGGGACAGAGTCCAAAATAATTGGCGCCCTTTTTCTGAAGCTTTACATATCCTGAAATCACATCTACGATGTCGTTCTTCATTCTCACTTCTTCTATGACTTCATCTGGATAGTACATGTATGAATCTCCCTTCTGTATCTTAATGCTGCCTTAATATACGTTCCACCGCTTGGGGACAAACAGTTCCTCAAACTGGTCAATGGCATAAATATCGCTCATGCCCGCAATATAATCGCAGACCACCCGCGACTTCTTCTCCCCTGTGTTTACAATGAGCAGGACATATTCCATGGGCAGCTTATCCACATGCTTCATGTAATAATCATAAAGCTGCGTGATCATCTGCTGGGCCTTGCCCTCCTCTGCCTTGGGGATGTCGTTCTTATAAACATTGTCAAACATCCACTTGCGAAGGCCCTGCATGGCATCCTCCATGCCCTCGGACATGCGTATCTCCGGTTTATCCATGCTGTTGAGGATAATGTCGTGAATCATGGTATTAAGGCGCTCACGCACGCTGCGTCCAAGGACATCCGTATACTCACAGGGCAGATCCTCCTCCTTGAACATCCTGGCCCGGATGGCATCGTCAATATCATGGTTGATATAGGCAATCTTATCCGACAGCCGGACAATGGCGCCCTCCAGGGTGGAGGGGTGGCCCGATGTCCTGTGGTTTAAGATCCCGTCCCTCACTTCCCACGTCAGGTTCAGTCCCTTCCCATCCTTTTCCAGCACCTCCACGATGCGCACGCTCTGTTTATAATGCGCAAACCCATCCTCACAGATCTTATTCAGTATGTATTCCCCGGAATGGCCAAAGGGGGTGTGGCCCAGGTCGTGGCCCAGGGCAATGGCCTCTGTCAGGCTTTCGTTCAGCCGCAGGGTCTTGGCAATGGTCCTGGCAATCTGGGATACCTCAAGGGTATGGGTCAGCCTGGTCCGGTAATGGTCGCCCTCAGGCGCAAGGAACACCTGGGTCTTGTGCTTTAAGCGCCTGAATGCCTTGGAGTGCAGTATACGGTCCCTGTCACGCTGGTATTCAGGTCTCATGTCACATAAAGGCTCCGGCTTGTCCCTCCCCCTTGTCCTGCTGCTCAGGGACGCATAGGGACTCATATACTGCTCTTCCAATTCTTCCAGTGACTCCCTGATATTCATCCTCCCACTCCCTATCTCTATTATTATATTGTTAAGTCTCCCATTTTACTACAAAAATTTCATTTTTCGTGTCACAATCCCATATCTTGTCTGTAAACATGTACCTAATGTCCATATTATATCACAATATATGAATATTTCATATGGGCAGACTCCCTGATATCAAGTTAATGTTACAAAGTTTTGGAGCCTTTTTCAAGGCTCCAAGTCTGCAAACCAGCATAACTTCGTAGGGAGTATGGTAACTTAGTGTCAAGCAAGACAGCTATTTATGGTAAATTAGTGCTAAGTTAGTATTTAGAAAATATAATTGATGAATCAATTTTTTGTATTGATATAGTCATCTTTAGTAAAAATGCTACAATCGAGTGTAATGATAATATCTAAATATTTCCATACATTATCCGTTTCTATTCTCTTCATCTTCTGTTAAATCTGATTCAGGAAATTCACTGGCAAGCTTATCCGCCACTTCCTCCCAATAATTAACAATGTCTTTTGTAATTACTGGAATAAAGTGTTTTAGAAAACATAAAATTAATCTCTATTTTTGTCTCCCAAATACATGTTTTCTAATTTCTGTTTCTCTTTTAAATTAAGTTTCTCCTCTAAAATACTCATGTACTACTTACCCTCTTCTCTATTAAGCAAATCAGAAATTGTCCACTCCCCGTTTCGCACATTTGATACTCTCCGATATTCATAAATTGCGTAAATCAGTATATCTACGTTAGAGAAGTATGCTTTAACAAAATCATATGATTTAATCTCCTTGCCCTTCATCTTAGCTTTGCAAAATTCACTTGGCTTTATTCCCGATTTTTTAAATTCGGAATACAACCCTTCATTCAAAATAATCAACATTTCAATCTCAGGTGCCGTTATAACGTTAATAACATCAACTTTTTTTGCATAAGCTGGACTGAGCTTAAAATTTTCTCTTCTGGAATCTAAAACTCTATAAACTGTGATTTTTTCTGAAAATCCCTTTTTCAAATATCGTTCTTCAAAATCCTTACCTTTTCTACACCGAAGGATCTCTTCTTCAATCAGGTTTTCTTTTTCAAAAATCAATTTATTGTTCTCTAAAAGCAAATCAAGTATTGCACGTTCTGCTCCACCTTCACAAATACAAGCTATATATTTCCCCAATATGTATTCCTCCTCTAGTTACGATTTATGAGGACTTTTTTCAAGGCAATATAAGCTTCATAGGTTGGAACGGTTCCTTCTAAAAAGTCACTTTGATATGCTTCACTTTTTTTAATATCATTCCTTTTTAATATATTCGATAAGTTCTCTGCCGAAATACCATTCCGGTTCCTAACAATAAAAATATTATCATTTCGTTCAAATTCATCTAATAGTTCGGAATAATGTGTTGAGAAAATAATGACTGCACCATTTTTATTGACCTTAGAATCCCGGAAAAATCGAATCAATGTGGAAACAATCTCCCTGTTAAAGTGATTTTCCACCTCGTCTACAATAAGATATCCTCCATCTTCAAATGCAAAAAAAGCATTCATAAACACACTGATTCCTTTTATAGTGCCGGAAGAAAGATATTTGTCCAATACCATTGGATTGTTCATTAAGATTTCTTCTTTTCCTTTAAATTTCAACCGAATATCAACATCTTTCTCATCTACAGCACATTTTAAATATTCAATACTAGGGTCGAGGAATAGTAAAAGCTCTTTCGGAAATTTCCCCAGCAAATTCAGCATATTAAAATTTGTCCATTTCGACATGTCACACAGGAACACTTTCGATTTATGCTTTTTATTAAAAGCAATAATTATACTGACATCATCCATCAGATATTCTTCGTCCTGATTTCGTTTCACAGCAGGAATGCCTTGAAAATCAAACATCCCCTTCTTCGTTTTTATTTTTGTCGATTTCTGTGACCACAGGTTTTCACTTTCAATCATATATCTGGTATTCTCATCGATTGGATTTATTGTCTTTTTTATAACAGTTTCCAATTTGTTAAGCAATCCTGAATGATAAAAAAACGTAGTAAAAGTTACAGTTTGCTCATCATTAATATCCTCTAAAATTTCCTTTGTTTCAATCGTATTGATTGGCTTATTGTTCAATAAATTTATCACAAAAGCTATCACTCTTAAAATTGTAGTTTTTCCCGATGCATTAATGCCAATAAATGATATTGAATTATTAACATAAATATTTGAGAATATCTGATACAATCCATCGTTATTCTCTGACTGCACTCTCTGCTGTGCAAAAAAATCAATTTCTAAATTTTCTTTAAAGTGAGGTAAGCCACCTACTTGTATTTTAATCAGTTTCATAATCCCTCCTAGAATTTATCTACAAGATTTTCGTTTTTATATTGTTATTATATCCTCTTTTTTTACTTTTATCAATATTTATTTTTAAATTTTACGTTATTATATTAAATCGGCAGGCTGTCCCGCACACACAGCGCCCCATACCCCAGCTGCGGATTGGGCCAGGTCCCGTATCCCGGCAGGTGCCTGGCTCCCCGGGCCAGATATGCCTTTACCTTCTCCCCGTAAAGGAAAGGGTCGTTTCCATCCACGATTCCCCACTGCATGAGAAGGGCCGCGCTGCCGGACACAAAGGGCGCCGCAAAGGAAGTGCCAGTCACCGCCTCATAACCACCGCCGCTTCTGGCCGTCACGATGTCCACCCCAGGAGCCGCAATGTCCGGCTTCACCTGACGTGTCTGCCGCGTAAAACCGCGCCCTGAAAAATCCGCGTATGATTGGTAGGAATCATCATAGGCGCCCACGGATATCACATTGGCTGCCGTGGAAGGGATGGTAAGGGTGGTCTCCGGCACAGGCATAAGGAACCGGGTGGAGGGATTCAGGATTCCCCTGGAGGGCAGCCACATGTCGTATTGTCCCGTCACGATCCGCTCCGGCGTAAGGCGGAAGGTCCAAATCCCGCTGTCCAGATAGTCCCTTATGGGGATGAAATCAAAATAAACTTCCTGCGCCTTGCTGTAAGGGCTGGGCTTGCCATAATAAATCAGGATTCTGGTCCCCCCGTAATTCAGGGTCTGGGGCCCCAGACGGCTGTCTATGGGACCGATGGTGCCGCCTGAAGGCGTAATCAGACGGATGGCAAACCCGTCCACATAGGATTTCCAAAGCTGGACTCCCATGCCGGTCTCAAAAGGCGCAATGGATAATTCCACATCCGTGTCACTGCCCATGACCAGCCGGCCCGCCGTGTGCCCGTTTCCAGTGCCTTCATTTCCAGTCCCTGCAACCAGCACGCTCCTTCCATAATTCGATATATCGTTCATGAAGGTTTCCAGAAGGCTGGTGCCGTCATGGGAACCATAGGTGTTGCCAAAACTCAGGTTGACTGCAACAGGACGCCCCAGCTCCTGGGCCTGGCGGATTACAAAGTCCAGCCCCTTCATCAGCTGTGTGGTCCTTGGGAAATTATCAGCCACAGGGGCGCCCAGTTTTACCACCAATAAGTCACTTTCATACGCCACCCCGCGGTAGACACCCTGGCTTCCCCTTCCATTCCCGGCCGCAATGGCTGCCACGGCTGTCCCATGGCCGCTTAAATCCACGGAAGGCACAAGGTCAAGGGCGCCTGCCCGGTCAGATGCGTTCAGCGCCTCATTGATTTCTTCCCGTGTATAAATCCTGTCCCTGTCCTGGTCCATGAGCATGAGGATCCTGGTACTCCCGTCCGCATTCCTGAAGTCCTGGTTCAGATAGTCGATGCCAGAATCAATGACCGCCACCAGTACACCGCGTCCGGTCAGTCCGCCCGGCAGTCCGCTTATGACCCCGCCCGTCACATTGCCCGCGCCTGAGGGGGATTGGACCACGGAAAGACAGGAGGCCGCCCTTGCCATGTTGCTGGCAAAGAACAGCCTCTTTGGTTTCTCAATATATTCAATCTGGTTCAGCTCACTGACCTGGTCCACAAGATGTTCCGGCACCACAAGGACAGCGTACCCGTTAAGAAGTTCATCCACCTGGATTCCTGACCCTGCAAGGCCCGCAAGGCTGCCTGAATGCCGGACAATCAGTTCCCATGTCCGTTCTTCAGGGTCATAACCCACGTCCAGGTTTTCGGAGCGCTCCCGCTCCTCGTCCGTGGCGCTAAGGGCCAGATTCAGTAGATTTTCCCGTTTTTGGTTCTGCATGGTTGTTCTCCGGCATTCCTTATCATTAGATGCTATTGATCAATGCTCTAAATTATTCCAATTATATGGGGATGCCTGGAATGGATTTACAAGCACGCCTAAATGCATTTCCCCATTCCCATGCTTATCCGCGGACCGTCATGTAGATGTTATAGAACCCTGTCAGGGTCACCACCAGGACCATGATCGGTGTCAGGAAACGGATGCAGAGTATCCACAGTTTTTTAAGTTTAAAAGGTATCCCGTCTTTTTCGATTTCATCCACCAAGTTGTTGGGGTCCCATTTCCATCCGATGTAATAACACATGGTCACGCCTCCCATGGGAAGCAGGATATTGTCTGTTATCATTCCCACAAAATCAAATACGCTGTAGTTTAAGATGGTCACATTGCCCAGTGTCCCAAAGGAAAGGGCGCTGGGAATTCCCACAAGGAAACATGCCGTCCCAAGAAGGATGGTCCCGGTCCGCCGGCTCAGACGCATGGTGTCCAGGGCAAAGGAAACCGTTACTTCCAGCAGGGCAATGGCGCTTGTGACTGCCGCAAAGAATACAAGGGTAAAGAACACAAGGGCGAAAACGGGACCGAACCGTATGGCTGAGAACACCTTGGGAAGGGTTCCGAAGATTAACCCTGGTCCCTGTCCCGGTTCCAGGCCAAAGGAGAACACCGCCGGGAAAATAGCGGTTCCCGCCATCAGCGCAATGATGGTGTCAAGTCCGGCCACGCTGAGACAGCTCCTTGGGATATTCTCCTTGTCGCTGAGGTAGCTTCCATATGTGATTGTGATGCCCATGCAGAGGCTGAGGGAATAGAACACCTGGCCCAGGGCAGCGCTGACCGCCGTCATGTTAAAGGCTGAGCGGTTCGGTATGAATATGAACCTAAGCCCCTCCGCCGCATTGGGAAGGGTCACGCCCCTTACGATGATCACGATCAGCAGCAGGAACAGTAAGGGCATCATGACCTTACTTACCCTCTCAATACCGTTGATTCCGAAACAGCAGATGACCGTGGTCACGAACAGGAACAGGAAATGCCAGAATACCGGTTCCACCGGGGAGCTGATAAAGGCGGTAAAGTCCTCAGGCGCCTGATAGGTGGACGCATAGCTGACAATGTATTTTAAGATCCATCCGCCAATGACACTGTAATAGGACAGGATAAGAAATGCTGCCGCCACGCCGAACACACCCACAATACGCGCATTGGAATTGATGTCGCCATAGGCCTGTACCGGGTCATGGCGCGTACGTCTTCCAAGGGACATTTCAATCATCATGACCGGTATGCCCAGTATACAGATAAAAAACAGGTAAACAGCCAGAAAGGAGGCTCCTCCGTTGCGTCCCATCAGATAGGGGAATTTCCACAGATTGCCCAGTCCGATGGCAGCGCCTGCCGTAGCCATGATAAAGCCCAGTTTACTGGCCCACTGATTCTTTGTCTTCATATTTTAGTCTTCCTACTCTCTTGTGCGTTTTTTTATAAATATAAATACCAGACCGCTGACCCCCATCAAAATGGGGTAAAAGCAATATGGGATAATCTCAAAAGGCGTGAGGCCCGTCAGGGTCGCCGCCGCAAGGAGCTGTGCCCCATAGGGAATCAGCCCCTGTCCCATGGAGCTGAACATGTCCAGCAGGGAAGCGCTGCGCCTGGGAGTCACGCCAAAGTCATCGCTGATTTCCTTTGCAATAGGCCCGGACATGACAATGGCCACCGTGTTGTTGGCCGTGCACATATCCACCAAAAGGGCCAGGGCGGCAATTCCCAGCTCCCCTCCCCGTTCCCCGTTAATCCTTTTCCTGATAAAGGACAGGATGAAATCAATGCCCCCGTACTCCTTTACCAGGGCCACGATACAGGCCACGATGATGGAAATCACAGTAATATCATACATCCCCATGATTCCCTCCCCCACATGGGTGAACATGTCCCCCAGGCCGAAGGCTCCCGTGCCCACGCCTGCAATCAGGGACAGCACCGTGCCTGCAATCAGGACGATGAATACATTCACGCCTGCCAGGGCGCCCACCAGTACCACCAGATAGGGAAGGACGCGGAATATGTTGTAGGTCAGTTCATCCTTTAGCTGGAAAGCAGCGTCCCTGCCCAGAACCAGGAACAGCAGGATGGTCACGATGGCTGCCGGAAGCACTATCAGGAAATTCTCCCTGAATTTATCCTTCATCTCACAGCCCTGGGTCTTTACAGCGGCAATGGTCGTGTCGCTTATCATGGACAGGTTATCCCCGAACATGGCGCCGCCCACAACGGCGCCGGCGCATACGGCCATGGAAAACCCGGTCTTCTGGCTGATTCCCACTGCAATGGGCGCCAGCGCCGTAATGGTCCCCACGGAGGTCCCCATGGATATGGATATGAAGCAGCCGATAAGGAACAGTCCCGCCACCGCCACATTGGACGGCAGGATGGACAGGCCCAGGTTCACCGTGCTGTCCACGCCCCCTGCTGCCTTTACAGCCCCTGTAAAAGCGCCTGCGGCCAGAAATATAAGGCACATGGTTATGATGTTCTCATCCCCCACGCCTTCTGCAGCCAGCCTGATCTTATCTGCGAATCCCAGCTGCCGGTTCTGTACAAAGGCAACCAGAAGCGCAATTAAGAAAGCAGCAATCGCCGGCATGCTGTAAAAATCCCCGGTAATGAATCCAGAACCTAAGAATATTAACAGAAACACCAGAATAGGGAGAAGGGCAGACGCCCTTCCCTCTTTTGTATTCCCCATCATATAATCCCCCTGTACATCGTGTCCGCCCCTGTTACTTCAGGAAGCCATTGACAATCTGGGCCTCTGCCTCTTCCTCTGTCAGCCCCAGCGTCATCAGCTTCACAATCTGCTCCCCTGCAATCTTACCGATTGCAGCCTCATGGATCAGGGCGGCATCGATATCATTGGCAATCAGGCCCGGAATGGCGAATATCTTGGCATCATCCATGATGATGGCATCGCACTCCGTGTGTCCGCTGCACTTTGCATTGCCTACGATTTTGGAATTGAAGGTCTGCTTTGACCGGTCCTTTGCAACGGAACGCGATACCACGTCCGCGCTGGAGTCATCCCCGTTCAGGTTCACGATATAGGTGCTCTCCGCATCCTGGGTCCCATGGGTCAGAAGGCGCTCCCTGACAATCAGCTTGGCGCCTGCGGCCAGCTCCGCCGTGTTGGTCCTGTTGGTGGAATCCACGCCTTTAATCTGGACCATTTCCATCTCCATGTAGCTGTTTTCTTCCATATATACCTCGGTTCCGGGATTCAGGATACGCTTACCCTCCCCATCTCCTTCGCCGTAATGCTTTTCCACGTATTTAACCCTGGCATTCCTGCCCACGAAGAAACGGTGGATGCCGTCGTGTTCAGAATCCTGGTCCCCGCAGTTATGGATGCCGCAGCCAGCCACGATGACCACATCCGCGTCATCCCCGATGAAAAAGTCATTGTATACCATTTCCTTTAAGCCGCTGGCGCTGACCACCACCGGGATATGGACGCTTTCATGCTTTGTCCCCGGCTTGATGCGTATGTCGATTCCTGCCTTGTCCGTCTTGGTAGTTATATCTATGTTGGCTGTTGTGGCACGTGCTGATGTCTTTCCATTGGAACGGATATTATAAGCTCCTTCCGGCACGCCGTGCAGGTCAGCCACTTCTTCTAACATTCTCTCCTGTATTGCGTCTCCCATCATTGGTTCCTCCCCTTACTGTGCTGTCTCGTAAAACTTACTGCATGCATCCACCGCGGAAGCAGTACCCATGATCTGAGGAAGCACCTCATCCTTGGGGCCCTGGTTCACAACGCGGCCGTCTGCAATTACCACGATTTCATCTGCAATATTAAGAATCCTCTCCTGATGTGAAATAATCAGGATGGAGCCGTTGGTGTTCTGGCGCATACGCTCAAATACCTGAATCAGGTTCTGGAAGCTCCACAAATCGATTCCGGCCTCAGGTTCATCGAACACGGAAAGCTTGGATGCCCTGGCAATGACAGACGCAATCTCAATCCTCTTAAGCTCGCCGCCTGAAAGGCTGGCATTGACTTCACGGTTAATATAATCCTTGGCGCAGAGGCCTACCTCGGCCAGATACTGACAGGCTTCCGCCACGCTCAGCTTCTTCTTGGCCGCCAGGCGCAAAAGGTCCAGCACCTGCACGCCCTTAAAGCGCACCGGCTGCTGGAATGCAAAACTGATTCCCAGGTTCGCCCTGTCCGTAATGCCCATATCCGTGATATCCTGTCCGTCAAACAGGATACGGCCCCCAGTGGGCCTCTCTATTCCCATAATCAGCTTGGCTGTGGTGGACTTGCCCCCGCCGTTCGGTCCGGTGATGACAACGAACTTCCCATCATCCACTGTAAGGCTGATATCCTTGATGATCCCCTTTTCTCCTTTTTCGTCATTCACATCAAAGGAGAGATTCTCTAATGTAAGCATTCTGTTTCCTACCTCTCTTTATCTCTTCTTTTTATTTCCGGGTACGGCAAAAAGCCTGTCCCCCCTACGGTTTTTAGGCCACAAATTACAGTATAAACTATTTCCCACCAAATTACTATCAAAACTTTACCTCTTATGGCAGAAAATGTCTGTTGCAAATGCAACATTGCTAGTTTTCCCTTAAAACCATATTTATATTTATGTTTCAAGGGAATATTCCCCTGCATGCAAAAAAAAACAGGAAGCCATCAGCTTCCTGTCCGTACTGCAGAAGAAGGGAGTCGAACCCTCAAGGTATTACTACCACACGGACCTGAACCGTGCGCGTCTGCCAATTCCGCCACTTCTGCGTTACGCTGCTCTCGCAAGCAACGTAGGTAATTATAATAGATGAATCGAAATTTGTCAATGGCTTTTTAATAAAAACTTTTCAAAGAACTCATCCATGGGAATGGGCTTTGAAAAATAGTAGCCCTGCCCGATGGAACACCCCATCTCCGTCACCATGTCCAGCTGTTCCTTTGTCTCAATTCCCTCACACAGGGAAACAAAACCCATTTTGTTGGTCATCTGGATCAGCTGCCTTAAGAATTCCCTTCCCCTTTCCGTATTCCGGCAGGACTGTACAAAGCCACAGTCCAGTTTAATCACGTCACTGGGAATATCCGCCATCATATTCATGATGGAATACCCTGAACCGAAATCATCAATGGATGTGGTAAACCCGCTGTCCCGCAGTTCCTTCATCACGTGGAAGGTCCGGTCCGTGTCTTTCAGGAATGCGGTTTCCGTCAGTTCAAACTCCAGGAGCCCGTGGTCGATCCCGTACTCCTGCGTCCCCTCCATGATATCGGACAGGATACTGTCCATCCGGATATCCACACTGGAAAGGTTAAGGGAGATACAGACAGGTCGTACGCCTTTGTCCAGCCATTCCCGGAGTTTCCTGCATACCTGCCTGAAAATACTTAAATCCATCTGTGAAATAAAACCGTTCTTCTCAAACAGAGGCAGGAACTCTCCCGGCGCAATGATGGTGCCGTCCTCCCTCTGCCATCTGACCAGGGCCTCGGCTCCGGTCAGACTGTGGTCCTTCAGTGAAAGCTTGGGCTGCAGGTACACCTTAAACTCATGGTGTTTCAGTGCGTATTCCATCCGGTTGATGATTTCATTTTCCCGGAAACTGCTGTCAAATGGACCATCATTAAACACCACCACGGCGGACTGTATGATATAATCCACTGACCGTCTGGCAATATTGGCCCTGTCAATGGCCGCGTCAATCTCCCTGCATTCCCTCTCAATGAAATAAATCCCGGAACGCACCATGAGATTGACATTCGTGAACATCTGGTTCTGTATCCTGCAGAAATCCCCATTCAGGCGCTGGACCATCTCCACGAATTGATTCCGGTCCATCCTGCATATGCCAAAGCACAGGAACTGGTCCGCGCTTACCCTTGTGTAACGGTTTTCCTCCCGCCCATTCTGTGTCAGCATGTCTGCAAACATGCGCAGGATATTGTCCCCCTGGGTGTACCCCACTGCCTCGTTAATGAATTTGAATCCCTTGATATCACTGGCAATGATGACATATCCACCTGCCCCGGCGTCCATTATCTTCTGGCACTCATCCTTAAAACAGGCATAACTCATCAGTCCGGTAAGGATATCCCGGTTTTTATAATATTCGGCCTTCTGCCTGGCCTCCATCAGGCGCAGGGATGTCCTGGCATTGGTCCCCACCACCTTGGCCAGCTCAGATATGGCGCTACGCTCTGACTGTGTCCACTCCCTTTCCTCCTCCGTATTCACAAGCACCATCATCCCAACGTACCTTCCATCGATGAAAATGCCCGCAAACAGCATGGTCTTTGCCCTGGCCCGGTCCATGATCCTTCTCATGCC
Organism: Enterocloster sp. OA13; assembly: GCF_022440595.1. Lineage (NCBI taxonomy): Bacteria > Bacillati > Bacillota > Clostridia > Lachnospirales > Lachnospiraceae > Enterocloster > Enterocloster sp. OA13. The sequence goes on from NZ_JAKNTF010000001.1 coordinate 2,681,168, forward strand.
TGTATTGTAGACTTCCAGCTTGTCCCGGTTCAGCACGGCAATCCCATCGCTGTCATACAGATTGTAACTGAGATAAAATTCCTCCTGCCGGAATGAATCCGAAGGGTCAAACAGCATGGCCGTCCTGTCATCCACCCACTGGTAAGCGCTGTGTCCCTCCCCTTCCCTTTCCCCGTTCATGTAAATGGCAATGCGGTTAAGGCGGAACCGGCTGCCGATAAAGCCCATGAGGATATGCAGCGCCTCCTCAAAGGAGGAGGTCTTCTCAAACACCTCCAGGGCAACCGCTGTGCTGGTCTTTCCCTGCAGGCTGCTCTGCTCCTTCAGCTTTTTATCATTCAGTTCCTTCAGCCGTTCATAGGTAAATATATCATCCTCTTTATCAGTGACAGACTCATAGAAGCGGACCCCGCCCTTGCCATCCCTCTTAACCTGGTGCATGGCCTGGTCCGCCTTTACCATGATATCGTAAAAGCCCTTTTCATCCTCCGCAATCATCCGGCCGCCGATGCTGCAGCCCACCGTCATTCCTCCGTACTCGCTGCTGTCCAGTATACCGCTTATCTCCCGGACAATGAGCGCCGCTGTCCTTGATGCTTCCTCCATGTCCGTGTCCTTTAACAGCACAAGGAATTCATCCCCGCCGAACCGTCCAATCAGGTCTCCCTCCCTGCAGGTGCGCTTCAGGCAGCTGGCAACATTCATCAGCACAACATTGCCGAACAGTTTACCGCGGGCCTCATTAATCTTATGGAAATCATCCATATCCAGCAACAGTGCCGCTGTCCGCTCCGGCTTTGGCACTGTTTTCAGGTATTCTTCCATCTGCCGCTCAAATGCCCCCACCGTAAGCAGGTTGGTAAGCGCATCATGGTCCTCCGAAGCCTCTTCCTTGCTGCTTCTTAGTTCCGTCACATCATTGAGCACGCTCTGAAGGTGGTCCAGTTTCTGCATCAGTATGTTCTGTACCCTGTCCTTTAACAGGAAGGTCCCCACTATCTGTGCCACATAGGTGAGGACTGATATCTGTTCCCTGGTCCAGCGCCGGTTCTCCCTGCACTCGTCAAAGCCGATAAATCCCACCAGGCGTCCATTATCATAAATCCCGCACTGAAGGATGGCCTTAATGCCCTGGGAGGTCAGCACCTCTTTCTGTACCGGATGGAGTTCCTCCACATCCATGCACAGGAAAATCCCGTTCTTATCAAAATTATCCCTGTATCCCGGCGCATCCTCTTCATAAGACATATCCTGCAGATTGTCAATCTGCGGACTGATTCCCTGGTTGCACCACTCAAAGGTATTACTCATGAACAGCCCGTCCGGGCTGTCCTCAAATATATAGACACGGCTTACATTAAACTGAAGCCCCACTATCTTAAGGATGGTATTGATGGCCTGCCTCGTATCCTCCGATTCATACAGCACCTTGAAAACATAGTGGATTACCTTATCACCGCCATATACCGGGCCATTATCAGAATCTATGTCAGGCACGCGCCCTGAAAATGCCTCCCACTTCTTAGCGTCCACCGAAGGCAGGGAAGGTTCATAAAACACGCATTTGCCTTTTCCTGTCTGCTTACCGGAATAAAGGGCAATGTCCGCCTTGGTAAAGAGCTGGTCAAACTCCCTTCCATTCTCCGGATACATGGAAACACCGATACAGCATCTCAGTTCAATGGGATTATCACCGGCAGCGGAGATTCCTGACATTCCCTCCATGATGCGGTCTGCATAAGCCATGACCGCTTCACGGCTTCCCATGCCTGCGAGAAATACAAGGAACTCATCCCCGCCGATCCTGGCCACCACATCGCTTTTCCTGGACACGCTGTTTATACATCCGGCGGCCTCGGTCAGCACACTGTCCCCAAAAAGATGACCCTTTGTATCATTCACTTCCTTAAAATTATCCAGATCCACAATCATAAGGGCGGCCGTCATCCTGCTCTTGCCTGCCTCTTCCAGGAATTCCGATATCCGTTCCCTGGAAGCTTCCCGGTTCAGGAGCCCGGTAAGGGAATCCCTTCTGGACTTCTCCCTGTAGGTACGGATCCGGTTCTTATCGTCCGTGTCATCCAGCATCATGGCATAGAACCAGATCTGCCCTTCATCCCCCTTAATGATACGCCCACGGCAATCCACCCAGCAGGTGCTTTTATCCTTCCTGACAATACGGAATTCCGTCTTAAGGACCTCCCTGTGCTCCCTCAGCTGCTGTCTGCACTCTGAAAGCGCATGATGGTAGTCCTTCTCCAGGATCATCCCCTTAAGCGTACCTCCGGTCAGCACATTAAACTCATCCTCATCCCTGCATCTGAAAAGTTCCAGGATACCCTGGTTCACAAGGTCCACCCGTCTTTCCTTATCCGCTGTACAGCGGAAGAAACCGGCCGGCATGGAATCCATCAGAAAATGAGTCCCCCATTCAGCCCGTACCCCTTTTATCATTTGCCCATAATCACCCATATCAAGTGTGCCTCCGCATACGCCGACCTTGTGTCATGATTTGATTATACTGGAGATTCCAAACATTTACAAGTGTTAGAATTTAGGTTTTGGGAGGGCGGTAGGGGGAGGTGCATCCGTCCGTGAGGGGAATGGCAGCGGGGGAGATGGACGCGGCTTTGGGGCTAGTGCTTCTAATGCTCCGGGATCCGGCGCTGGACAAGAGGCTGGCTGCCAAACTCGCGCTTTGTCTTCTCCAACCATGACGGTATCGGGCTCAGACAAAAGGCGCCAGCCTCTTAGCACCGGTTCCCGCAGCATAAGAATCACACGCCCCTGCAGAAGCATCCATCTCCCCCGCCGCCATTCCCCTCACCCACTACGTACCTCCTCTTACACATTACAAAATCTAAGTTCGGGAGGAAGATAAGATTTCCGCCCCCTTTTTTAGCTATTCTTTCTCACCATCGCTTCCCTTTCACATCTTTACCTCTTACTCTCCCGTTGTTTGATTGTTTGGACGCAGTAGCCGGATGGCACAGCAGCCTCTTCATAAACTTAGCTGGAGGCAGGGGCGGGAGGCGGGCGGGGGTGCGGGGCCTTGTGGAGGGGGTATGGTCTGCTAACTCAAAAAGGCGGTAAAAACAGGGCCGAGTGAGGGCATCAAAGCCCGAACGCAGAGCGCCTACGGAAGAAAAATCATCAAGATTTCTTCTGTAGTTGGCGCGGTGCCCTGTTTTTACCGTCTTTTTGAGTTAGCAGACCATGCGCCCGGAACCAGGCCCCGCAGCCCCGCCCGCCGCCCGCCACTGGCTCTGGAAACACCAAAAAGCAGAGGCTGCGTACCCCCGCAAACCTCTGCCTTCAAACCTCAGATCAACCTCTAAGTTCAATCCCAAGGCCGCCGAGTCCATTCAATATCTTATTCATTACCGCACTGACTTCCTTGTCTTCCAGTGTATGGTCCTTTGCCCGGAAGGTGATGGAGTATGCCACGGATTTATGTCCTGCCAGGACCTGGGCTCCCTCGTAGATGTCGAAGAGCTTATAGCTTTCTAAGAACCTGCCGCCGCGCTGTTCGATGATGTCTTCAATCTGTCCCACCAGGATGTCCTTGGGCACAACCATGCTGATGTCACGGGTTACGGCAGGGAACTTGGCAATTCCGGTGTATTTCCTGTCAAATGTGGTGAAGTCCATGATGGAGGGCATGTCAATAACGGCAACATAAGCCCTGTCGCCAATTTTATAATTGTCTGCCACATCCGGGTGAACTTCGCCGAGAAAGCCTACAACAGTCCCGTCATAGACAATGTCTGCCTTTCTTCCTGGATGAAGATATGGATGCTCCCCATTGGGATTGTAGTGGGGCTTCTTGTGCATGCCGGCTTTATCAAAGAATTCCTCCACAACGCCCTTCATGGTGAAGAAATCCCCATCGCCGTACATACCCAGTGTGAACTGCATGCGCTCATCCGGAAGCTCTGTCAGCGGAAGGGCTATGGGACGGTATACGTTGGCCAGTTCATACAGGCGCACATCCTTGTTGCGTCGGTTGTAGTTGGTTGCAAGGGATGTGAGCATCCCGTTCAGGGAGGTGGTCCGCATCACGCTGAAGTCCTCGCCCAGGGGATTGGAAATGTTCACGGTCGCACGCAGGGGACTGTCTGCCGGAATCAGCATCTTATCAAATACCTTGGGGCTTTCAAAGGAATAGGTCATGCCCTGTGAGAAACCGCAGAACTCAGCAATCTCCCTTGCCAGTTCCTCAATGCGCAGCTTGTAAGACAGCTTTCCGGTGGTCGCCTCGCCGGATGGAAGGGTGGTTGGGATCTTGTCATATCCATAGAACCTTGCAACCTCCTCTGCCACGTCGGCCATGCGCTCCAGGTCCTGCCGCCAGGTAGGGGCAATTACCTCTTTTGTATCAGCGTCATAGCCCAGTTCTATCATCCTGAAGTATTCCAGCATGTCTGCTTCCGGGATATCCGTGCCAAGAAGCCTGTTAATCCTGGCAGCATCAAATGGTATCCTCTTCTCTTCCTTTTTCACGGGATAGATATCGATGATGCCTCCGATTACCTCGCCTGCCCCCAGTTCTTCAATCAGCTGGCATGCGCGGTTTACTGCTTCCTCTGCCGTATTGGGGTCCAGGCCCTTTTCATACTTGCCTGAGGCATCAGTGCGCAGTCCCACCTTTTTTGCGGATAAACGGATGTTGGTTCCGTTGAAACATGCGGATTCGAATACCATGGTCGTTACGTCATCTGTAATCTTGGAGTTCTCACCGCCCATGATTCCCGCGATGCCCACTTCCTTTTCCCCGTCATTAATCATGAGGATGGTGGAGTCCAGCTTCCGCTCCTGGCCGTCCAGGGTCTGGAACACATCCCCGTCCTTTGCACATTTTACAATGATTTCATGGCCGGCCAGCTGGTCATAGTTAAATGCATGCATGGGCTGTCCGTACTCTTCCATCACGTAGTTGGTTATGTCCACGATATTGTTGATGGGACGGATTCCGCTGGCAGCCAGACGGCGCTGCATCCACTGGGGGGATGGGGCAAGCTTGATGTTCTTGACCATCCTTGCGCAGTAACGGGGGCACAGCTGGCTGTTTTCAACGCGTACCTTCAGGTAATCATTAATATCCTCATCATTGCCGGTCTTTGCGACGGACGGCGCCGTGAAGGATTTTTTAAAGGTGGCTGCCGCTTCCCTGGCAATGCCGATTACACTGTAGCAGTCCACGCGGTTGGATGTTATTTCATATTCAAATACCACATCCCGCAGTCCCATGACGGCCACCGCGTCTTCTCCCGGTACACTGTCCTTTGGAAGGATGTAGATGCCGCTCTCCGGCGCGTCCGGATACATATCCCGGTCAGCTCCCAGTTCCTCGATGGAACACATCATGCCGCAGGACTCCACGCCCCTTAATTTGCCTTTCTTAATCTTAATGCCGTCCTCAGGAAGGGCGCCGCCGTCATGGCCGCCTGCCACGCGTCCGCCGTCCAGGACCACAGGAACCTTTTCCCCCACCGAAGCTTCCGTTATATTGGGCGCCCCTGTCACAATCTGGACAGGCGCGTCAGCCCCCACATTGACCTGGCACACCACCAGTTTGTCCGCATCCGGGTGGCGCTCAACAGAGAGCACCTCGCCCACTACGATATTTTCCAGGTTCTTATCCAGACAGGAATAGCCTTCCACCTTTGTACCTGTGAGTGTCATGGCATCCGTGTATTCCTGGGCAGTGACATCAAGGTCCGGCACATATGCTTTAATCCATGATAATGCTGTATTCATATTGGTTCTCCTTCTATATTCACTAATCAATCATGTATGCATCAGAACTGTTTCAGGAAACGGATATCGTTCTCATACAACAGGCGCATGTCATCAATCTCATACTTAAGCAGTGCAATACGCTCAAGGCCAACGCCAAACGCAAATCCGGAGTACTCATCCGGGTCAATGTTGCACATCTCCAGCACATGAGGATGGACCATGCCGCAGCCCAGGATTTCAATCCAGCCGGAGCCTTTGCAGAACCGGCAGCCCTTGCCGCCGCATTTGAAGCAGGTCACGTCCACCTCTGCGCTGGGTTCTGTGAATGGGAAATGATGGGGACGGAACTTAACCTTTGTCTCTGGTCCGAACAGCTCTTTTGCAAATTCTGCCAGTGTGCCCTTTAAGTCGGCAAATGTAATGTTCTTGTCAATTACAAGCCCCTCAATCTGATGGAAGGAAGGTGAATGGGTGGCATCTACCTCATCGGAACGGAATACACGTCCCGGTGCAATCATACGGATGGGAAGCTTTCCCTTTTCCATGGTACGCACCTGCACGGGGGATGTCTGGCTTCTTAAAAGGATGGTGTCGTTGATGTAGAAGGTATCCTGCTCATCCCTGGCCGGATGGCCCTTCGGGATATTCAGCTTCTCGAAGTTATAGCGGTCGTATTCCACCTCGGGTCCTTCCACCACCTCATAGCCCATGCCCACGAAGATGCGCTCCACCTCTTCCAGGGCGATTGTATTAGGGTGGCTGTGGCCCACGTTATTCTTCCTGGCCGGAAGGGTGACATCAATCACTTCCTTCTTAAGCTGCTCTTCCCTGGCCTTTCTTGCCAGTACATTCTTTGTCTCCTCCAGCCTGGCTTCGATAATGGCCCTGGCGTCATTGACCATCTGCCCCACCTTGGGGCGCTCCTCAGGGGAAACATCCTTCATGCTCTTTAAAAGGCTTGTGAGTTCTCCTTTTTTGCCCAGGTAGGACACACGGATATCATTCAGCTTTTCCAGCGCATCGGAAGCTTCGATTTTCTTTAAGGCTTCTTCTTTGATTTTCTCTAACTGCTCTTTCATGGCTTCTCCTTTTCTAATCTCTGTTGGGTGTAATCCGCGGCTTCCTATGTTGTCCTATGCCTGTGAAAGCAATAAAAAAAGCCCCATCCCTCCATACGAAGGGACGAGACAATACCCGCGGTACCACCCTGATTCCTGCTTAAAGGCCTTGCGGCCTGTCAATGCAGACACTTAAACGCATGTAACGTATGCTCACGTCACGGACTACAGGAATACCTTCCTTCATCCATGCAGCTCCAGTGGGAATTTCAACCTCTTATCTGAACCTGGGCAGGCTTTCAGCCGGTGGCCTCCCCTCTCTGGTGGAAAATAAGTGTCTACTGTACACCTTCATTGCTTTTAAGATGTAAATCTAATGTACATTCTAGCCACATCTTGGGGAAATGTCAAGAGGTTTTGGGATGATTTCTCATTTGACGAAAACCAGGTTAAGGGTTAAACTTATTTTTAGACGGAACAAAAGAAAGGTTGTACAACTATGATTACCAAACATACAATACCCTGCCTTGATTTAAAACAGATTGCTGAATCCGGGCAGTGTTTCAGGATGAACCCGCTGGACCTGGACCTGCTGCCTGAGGGAACAGATTACGGATACCGGATCATCAGCAGGGGGCGTCTTCTTGACATATGGCAGCAGGGACAGGAACTGACTTTTGACTGCGCCGGGGAGGACCTGGATTTCTGGCTGGATTATTTTGATATTGCAACGGATTACCAGGCCATGATTAACTGCGTGGCCCCAGGGAACACGTATCTGGCCGAGGCCGCGCAGGCCGGAAAGGGCATACGTATCTTAAAACAGGACCCATGGGAAATGATCATCACCTTCGTGATATCCCAGCAGAAAACCATCCCGAAAATCCGCCAGCTGGTGGAAGCCCTCTGTGCCTCTTACGGCACCCCGGTTAACGGTGCCCTGGTTAATGGTGCCCCGGTTAATGGCACCCCGGTTAATGGTGCCCCGGTTAATGGCACCCCGGCCAACGGCATCCCCGGGAAAGGGCCGGAGGTTTCCATCGAAGGCCCCGATTCAAGCCAGCGCCTGTTTTCCTTCCCCTCCCCGGAAGAGCTATCCCGCGCCACGCTGGATGAGCTTAAGGAGCTGAAACTTGGATACCGGGCCAAATACATATACCAGTTGTGCCAGGATGCGGTATCCGGCGCCCTGGACCTTGCCATGCTGGATACCATGGATTATGATGCCGCCCTTTTATACCTGACAGGCTTTTATGGAATCGGTAAGAAGGTGGCCAACTGCGTGTGCCTGTTCGGCCTGCACCAAATTGGGGCATTTCCCGTGGACACATGGATAGAGAAAATCCTTATGGCCCAGTACTATGATAAACGCAAATACCGCCGCACCCCCAAGACATGTCTCTGCGATACAATCGTAAAGGATGTCTTTGGCCAGTACGGCGGCTGTGCCGGCGTCATGCAGCAGTATATATTCTACTATGAACGGCTGAGGAACAGCAAGCTGTCTTAGAACGTGTCACATCATCCCCAGCTCAAATATCTTCCACTTCCCTCTAAAGCCCGATTCTTTTCCCACCGCAAAGTCCCTGGTATACGTACCGTCCCCCCACTGGGGCGCCTGTTCCAGGGCTTTGTCGGACCAGCGCTGGGAAAAATCCACCCGCACCACCTTGTATTCCTTAAAGCCATACTGGCTGGCCTGTTCATCGTAATATGGCTTTTGGTCCGCATACTCCACGGTTGCAAGGGTCTGAAAGCCATGGATGATATATTCTTTTATATAACGGCCTTCCCTGAAGTTTAAGTCATCCTGCCCAAAGTTAAGGCTTTCAAGCTGGTCCTGGGGGAACAGCCTGACGCACCTGTCAAACTGGGCAAGGCCCATGTATTTGAAGTACCATGCAGCAGCCAGCTGCGCATCATCCGATGGCATTTTCTCAAACTTGACGTGTCTTGGAAGGGAGTCCTCAACCGTGTATTCCTTCACCAGATGCTCCCCGCCTCTTGACCGGTTGACAGCAGCCACCATGAACATGATGGCCAGGCATGCCAGGGTGATGCCGCATATCTTTAATGCCTGGGGTGAGAATTTCTCTTTGTTCATTGCTTTTTCCTTTCACTTGCCTTTTTATCCGGTCTGTCTTGGTATCACCTGATAATCTGCCAGACAGGTACGGATACCCTCCTGGGTGTCCCCGATGCAGATTCCCTGCCTGCGGATCCGCTCCGTATCAATCATAAGGTTTCTTGGGCAGGAGGCAAACCGCTCCGTATCCCGCTCTATCAGGCCGGACACATCGCTGCTTCCCGTCACCGCCCTGAGGAACAGGGCCGCCGTGTCAAATGTGCTGCGGCTGTTCTGGCTGCCAAAATTATAGACCCCGCCAGGGAGTCTCATGGCTGCTTCCATATTCCTTATCACTTCCCACACATATGTGATGCCCCTGTAATCGTGTACAGGCAGCTTCAGGATCCGTTCCTCCCTCCTGGCATCCAGGAGATTGCCAAGCAGGCCGCAGCCGCCCGGACGGTCACTGGACGGATAGTCATACATCCAGGTCAGGCGCAGCGCCACCGCGTCGTGGAGACAGGTCAACATGGCTTCCTCTGCACGCTTTTTATCCCTTCCGTAGACAGAGCAGGGACGGTGAGGCCCCTCCTCCCGGTTTGGCTCCATGGAATCGGATGCATTGTATATCTGGTCCGAACTCATGAATACCATCCTGCTTCCGGACTGCCTGCACGCCTTGGCCATATTGGAGGTTCCCCGCACGTTAATCTGTTCGGAACGCTCAGGCTCCTTCTCACATGTAGCTGTGTTGGACACGCCCGCACAGTGCAGCACGTAATCCGGCCGGATTGCCTTTATGAATGCCGACACCGCCAGGGAATCGCTTACTTCCAGTTCCCTGTGGCTCACGCCAAGGGTTTCATATCCATCTATCTTCCTGAAATATTCTGAAAGCCGGGAACCTAAGAATCCATTGGCCCCGGTTATTAAAATACGCTTTTTCATTGTACTGCTCATACCTTTCTTCAGATATGATAACATTATAGCCCAGGTACTGTCTATATTCTTTGCGATTTTCTTAATATTTACCCAGACACTTTTTTAAAACAGGCAGTCAGTCCTGTCTTTTTCCAGGGTGCCTCTGCCTGCATGAACACAGGCCCGGTTCAACTGGCCGGGCCTGACTGATATTCCAATGTTCTTTTGGTTCCTGTGCCTTACTTGAATATCCCCTTTTTCTTGGGCTTTTCCTCTTCCGGCGGGGTAATACCGTTCATGGCGTCATCAAAACGCCTTAAAGCTTCCTTCTGCGCCTGGTTCATGCGCTCCGGAACCTGGACAACCAGGGTCACATAGTGGTCGCCGCGCACATTACGGCTGCGCAGGGAAGGAACACCCTTGCCCTTTAAGCGGACCTTGGTGTCTGTCTGGGTGCCTGGCTTCACTTCGTACTCCACCTCGCCGTCCACGGTCTTGATGCGGATTGGGCCGCCAAGGGCTGCCCGGGCAAAGGAAATGGGTACCGTGGAATAGATGCTGGTATCCTGGCGCTTAAAAATCGGGTGCTGTGACACCACTGCCTCCACCAGAAGGTCGCCGCGCTCACCGCCGCCGGTCCCAGGCTCGCCGCCGCCTGCAAGACGCACGCACTGGCCGTTATCAATGCCGCCCGGTATGGATACCTTGAATTTCTTGCGCACGGTCTTATAGCCTGTGCCATAACAGTCCGGACACTTCTCCTTGATGATCTGGCCCGTGCCGTTACAATCAGGACATGTCTGCACATTCTGGACCTGGCCAAAGAAGGACTGCTGGGTGTACATGATCTTACCTTTGCCGTTACACTTGCCGCAGGTCTGGGGTGAAGTGCCTGCCTTGGCTCCTGTACCGTGACAGCTTGCACATGTCTCTTTAAAATTAATCTCAATCTCTTTTTCACATCCAAAAACAGCTTCCTCAAATGTTATCCTGATGGAAGTCTTTATATTGGCGCCGCGCATGGGACCGCTCCTCGCCCTGGAAGACCGGCCGCCGCCAAAGATATCGCCAAAAATATCACCGAAGATATCACCCATATCCCCGCCAAAATCAAAACCGCCAAAGCCGCCGAAGCCACCGGCCCCGCCGCCGCCCTGGTCAAATGCAGCATGGCCGAACTGGTCGTACTGCTGACGTTTCTGAGGGTCGCTTAACACACTGTACGCCTCTGAAGCTTCTTTGAACCTGGCCTCTGCCTCCTTATCGCCTGGATTGGCATCCGGATGGTATTTCTTGGCAAGTTTCCTGTATGCTTTTTTCAATGCATCATCGTCTGCATCCTTGGGAACGCCCAGAACTTCATAGTAATCTCTCTTACTCTCTGCCATGTTGTTTACCTCTTAACACTCTTTATCTGCATAAAGGGGTTAGAAGCCGGAATACCGGCCCCTAATCCCCATTTTCGTTCATCTTGCATTAAACTTCCTTGAAATCAGCGTCTACCACATCGTCATTCGGTGCGGAGGAAGCGCCAGCAGCGCCGCCCATGTCAGGACCTGCGCCAGCTGCACCGGCTGCCTGTGCCTGCTCATATACCTTTGCAAACAGCTTCTGAGCGCTGTTCATCAGTTTCTCCTTGCCTGACTTGATGTCCTCAACCTGTGCGTCAGTCATCTCTTCAACAGGAGCGCGGTTGATTGCTTCCTTCAGGGAGTTAAGGTCTGCCTCAACCTCGGCCTTATCGTTAGGTGAAATCTTATCGCCCACTTCTTCCAAAGCCTTCTCGGTCTGGAATACCATGGAATCAGCGTCATTTCTTGCATCGATGGCATCCTTGCGCTTCTTATCCTGCGCCTCGTACTCAGCTGCTTCCTTTACTGCCTTATCGATATCATCGTCAGACATGTTGGAACCGGAAGTGATGGTGATGTGCTGTTCTTTTCCTGTTCCAAGATCCTTTGCGGATACATTTACAATACCATTGGCATCAATGTCAAAGGTAACCTCAATCTGCGAAACACCTCTTCTTGCTGGCGGAATCCCATCCAGACGGAACTGTCCAAGAGTCTTGTTATCCCTTGCGAACTGACGCTCGCCCTGTACCACATGGATATCCACTGCGGTCTGGTTGTCAGCGGCAGTTGAGAAAATCTGGCTCTTCTTAGTCGGGATTGTGGTGTTGCGCTCAATCAGCCTGGTTGCCACGCCGCCCATGGTCTCGATGGACAGGGAAAGCGGGGTTACGTCCAGAAGAAGGATATCCCCTGCGCCAGCGTCTCCTGCCAGCTTGCCGCCCTGGATGGCTGCGCCGATAGCCACACATTCATCCGGGTTAAGGGATTTGCTTGGCTCCTTGCCGGTGAGCTGTTTCACCTTTTCCTGTGCCGCAATCATACGTGTGGAACCGCCCACCAGAAGTACCTTGCCCAGTTCGGAAGCAGTGATGCCTGCATCCTTCAGCGCGTTCTGTACCGGGATTGCGGTGCGCTCAATGAGGTCATGTGTCAGTTCATCGAATTTAGCCCTGGTCAGGTTCATATCCAGATGCTTCGGTCCTTCTGAGGTTGCTGTGATGAATGGCAGGTTGATGTTGGTGGTGGTAGCTGTGGACAGCTCCTTCTTTGCCTTCTCAGCCGCTTCTTTTAATCTCTGGAGGGCCATCTTGTCGTTGGAAAGGTCCACGCCCTCTGCTTTCTTGAACTCAGCAATCATCCAGTTGGTAATTGCATTATCAAAATCATCGCCGCCCAGACGTGTATCGCCGTTGGTGGACAGAACTTCAATTACGCCGTCGCCGATTTCAATGATGGAAACATCAAATGTACCGCCGCCCAGGTCGTATACCATGATTTTCTGCTCTTTTTCATTGTCCAGTCCATAAGCCAGCGCAGCGGCTGTCGGCTCGTTGATGATACGCTTTACATCCAGGCCCGCAATCTTACCTGCGTCCTTGGTTGCCTGACGCTGTGCATCATTGAAATATGCAGGAACCGTGATGACAGCCTCGGTTACGGACTCGCCCAGATAGCTCTCAGCATCGGCTTTCAGCTTCTGGAGGATCATGGCGGAGATTTCCTGCGGGGTGTACTTCTTGCTGTCAATATCTACCCTGTAGTCTGTTCCCATGTGACGCTTGATGGATGAGATGGTCTTGTCAGCATTGGTAACTGCCTGACGCTTTGCCGGCTCACCGATCAGCCTCTCTCCTGTCTTTGTAAAAGCCACAACAGATGGTGTGGTCCTTACACCTTCTGCATTGGCGATAACGGTTGGCTTTCCGCCTTCCATAACAGCAACACAGCTATTTGTCGTACCTAAATCAATACCGATGATCTTGCTCATAGTTTTTTCCTCCTGATTATTTGGTTTATTCATGTATTATATGTTCCACCCAACAAAGTCCGTAAACCCGGTCAGGTGCCTAATGCCTTAGTTAGCAACTTTTACCATGCTGTGCCTTACGACGCTTTCCCTGTACATGTAGCCCTTCTGTAATTCCTCTGCCACAATGTTCTCGCCCAGGCTGTCATCATCCACATGCATCACCGCGTTGTGGAAGTTGGGGTCAAACTCCTGGCCCACGGCTTCAATCGCCTTCACGCCTGCTTCCTCCAGCGTCTTCTGGAACTGCTTATATATCTTCTCCATACCCTCGGCAATGGGGCTGCCCTTTTCATCCTCGGGTACGGTAGCTAAACCTCTCTCAAAATTATCAACCACGGGAAGCATACGCTCAATGATATCCCTGGCCCCCATTTCGTACATGGTGGATTTTTCCTTTTCGCTTCTCTTGCGGAAATTCTCAAATTCCGCCATCTGGCGTTTTACCCGGTCCGTAAGCTCCTCTATTTTCTCATCCCTTGGGTCCTTCTTCTTTTTGAAAAAGCTCTTTTTTTCTTCCTTGGCAGAAGCAGCCTCTTCAGTATCCCCGGATGCCTCCTCCGGCGTCCCTTCTTCCTGCTGGCACGCATCCTCTGTGCCGTCACAGGCCGTCTGCCCGTTCTCAGCCATCACTTCTTCCTGCCCTGTTTCTTTGGCTTCTGCTTCTTTTTTTAACTCTTCGTCCTTCATATCTTCACTCACAGCTTATCACCTTTCATCTTTTTTAAATGCCGTATCCAGCTGATTCATAAGGGTACGCAGGGTGCCTAACACCTTCTCGTAATCCATGCGCTTGGGGCCGATGATTCCGATGGTTCCCCTAAGGCCTCCGCCCAGGTCATAATTGGCAGTCACCACGCTGCAGTCCTTCATGGACTGTACCGGGCTTTCATCGCCAATGTAAACCTGTATGCCCGCATCGCCTTCCACGCCTGCATTGACTTCAGACACAAACTCCTGCAGCACTTCCTGATGTTCCAATGTACCGATCAGCTGGCTGGCCCTCTCACCTTCCGTCAGTTCGGGATACTTGAAAATGTTGGTTGCTCCGCTGGTATATATCTGCAGGTCTTCCCCGCCTGCCCGGATGGCTTCCGCCACCTCATTAAGCACCAGGTCCACTACCTGGCTGTGGATGCCCGCGTCAACCTTCAGCTTACTGATGATATCCAGATTAATCTCTTCAATGGTCAGTCCGTTCAGACTGCTGTTCAACAGGATGTTCAGGTTCAGCAGCTCATCATCGGTCAGCTCATCGGACACATCCACCATGGTATTCTTGATGATGTTTCCTTCCACCACCACTACCACCAGCATTTTATTCTTCTCCACCTTGGACAGCTGGATGAACTTAAGCTTGGTCTTGTGGTAACTTGGGCCGCTTATCATGGCTGCGTAGTTGGTGTTGGAGGCAAGTACCTGGGCCATCTTCTTGAGGACCAGTTCCAGTTTATCAACCTTCTGGACCATCATCTCCTTAAGCTCCGTTACCTCGCTGTCCTTCTCCAACATAATCTGGTCCACGTAAAACCGGTATCCCTTATCAGAAGGAATACGGCCCGCAGATGTATGGGGCTGTATGATATAACCCATCTCTTCCAGATCCGACATCTCGTTGCGGATGGTGGCAGAACTGAGTTTTAAATCCGAATACTTGGAAATGGTCCTGGAACCCACGGGTTCCCCTGTTTCCAGATACGTTTTGATAATCGCCTTTAATATGGTCATCTTCCTGTCATCCAGGAACGTATCCACCGGCATCTGTCCACCTTCCTCTCCGAATTATTAGCACTCGGTTTCGAGGAGTGCTAACATCTACATTCCATAATATATTCCTTCTGAGTGAATTTGTCAAGAGATAAATCCAAATTCTTTTATTATAATTTATTTTTCCAGTTTCACAGGACATAGATGATGTAGTCCCCCTCCTGAAAAATACCTATATATTTGATTTTATCTCCCACTTTTAACAATTTTCTTGCAAAAATATGTAAAATATTCCCCACTTTTTATGAATATGTAACACTTGTTTAATGATTTCAGCTTGACAATTAATAGTTTTGTAATATAATGAAATATACATATAATATAGTCATATGGAACCAGAACAATCTGTTAATATTGCGAGGTAAATATATGCACAATACCATAAGAAAAACCGTCCTGGCCGCGGCGGCTGCCGTCTTATGCCTGGCAGCTTCCTTGCCAGCTTATGCAGAAGAAACATCCCATACGGATGTGGCGGTAATGAAGGATGAGGCTGCCGGCAAAGATGGGACCACGTCTGCGTCAGTGGGCAAGGACGTGACAGTTGTTGAGAACGGATTCCCGGACAGGGACACGGAACATGGTTCTGCGCAGGATACCGCAGGGACCAGAACCTCCCATAAGGACAGGACCAGCCGCGGTTCAGAAGAAGAATACGTGGACGCGGGTCCCGGCGCCAGGAAGAAGGAAGAACCGCCTGTTTCCACGGAAACCTCCCTTGGCAGGTTCACCATCACCGGTTACTGCGGATGCGATAAGTGTTCGGGCGGACACGGGCTTACCTATTCCGGCACGGTTCCCACGCCTAACCACACCATTTCTGCGGACCTGGACCAGTTTCCGCTCGGCACCAGGCTGAAGATTGACGGAACCGTCTATACGGTTGAGGATAAGGGTTCTTCTGTCAAGGGTAACATTCTTGATATTTTTTACGGCAGCCACGAGGAAGCGCTTGCCAAAGGTACCTATACCGCAGAAGTATTTTTAATGGAAGACTGATTTTCCCGCTACATACGGACATTTTGAAAGCCACCAGCATCAAAGGCTGGCGGCTTTTCTTTTTTGCCCTGGGCACAGGGTTTTCCGGTTACATATCCAAGAAATTTCCTTTATTTCCATATATTTCCTTGACAATACAGGAAAATTATGATAAAACCTTGTTTATTGCTCATATATTACAAAAGTATTACATATAATTTATTAATATGTTAAGAAACTATTTTGAATATTAAATGAGCAATAGGAGGTAACAAATAAATGAAATTCAGACACTTATTAACCGGAACCATTCTTACCATCAGCTTACTTGCAGCTTCTGCCGTCACGGCATTTGCAGCTGTATCCAAAGGACGTTTTGAGACAGTTGACAGCACCACCATCAGCGGCTGGGCATACGACAGCGATTCCCCTGATGACGCGTTAAACGTAATGATAACCATCAAGAATAAAAATACAGGTGAGGAAGTATTTTCCCAGCGCATATCCGCCGGGGAATACAGGGAAGCGCTTTATAAGGAAAACCGGGGCAATGGATGCCACGGCTTCACCATCAATGTGGACTGGAGCGCTTATCCGGACGGCATATACCTGGTAGAGGGAACCGTGGGGGGCCGAAGCTTCCCCAATCCCAGGACATACACCAACGGCAGCGGGGATGCCCAGACAGGAAGCGCTGCTGACGGACAGGGGCTGATACCCCTTGGGGTCTTTAAAACCACCGGCTACTGTCCCTGCCGCGCCTGTTCCGAGGGCTGGGGACGCCATACATGTACCGGCGCCGTCGCCACTGCCGGACACACCATCGCAGTAGACCCAAGGGTCATCCCTTACGGCTCAAAGGTCATGATTAACGGTGTTGTCTATACGGCAGAGGACCGCGGGGGCGCTGTGAAAGGCAACCACATCGATATTTTCTTCAATACACACGCTGAGACGAGACAGCATGGAATGCAGAACGCCGAGGTATTCCTGGTCCAGGGATAGACAATAAGATATAACGTGATGATTGAATTCTAAGTGCTGCGTCCTTTAAAAAACGGGGCGGATGGCAGCGGACAGGGCCATATGGAATAGCCCATCCGCTGTCATCCGCCCCGTTTCATATCAGGACTGCATTCCTATCCAGGTCCTATCCGCCAATTTCCCGGAGTTCCGTCCCACTGTAAAAGAACTTCAGGATGGATTCATAGTCCTTTCCTTCCTTGGCCATTCCCTGGGCGCCGTTCTGGCTCATGCCCACGCCGTGGCCGAATCCGCCTCCATAGATGTGGAAGGATGGCTTTCCATCCTCTCCTGTCCTTTTTTCTATGGAAATGAAGGCGCTGGGAAGGGTCGCGCTTCCTTCCATTGTCTTGCCGTCCTGTTTGGTAATGACAATGCCCGGATTCCCCAGGGCGGAACGGATGGCGCCCTGTCCCTTGACAGTCACTGTCCCGCCGCTTCCCGACACGCTCAGTTCGCTGGCAATACCGCCTGCCCCCCGCCCCGTGATGGTCATGTCCGTGACTGCTCCGGCCCCATTTATCTGGGCCGATACCATATCGCTGCTTATATCTGTCTCCCAGCGGAACATGGCGTAGGAGGAGTCATAGGCTGTCACGTCCCTGCTTCTTATAAAGGAATCAAAATTGTCATTATCCCCTACGTCCAGGGGCTGTCTTCCCGCCTTCACCTCCACTGCCTGGAGATACGGGTATTTCTGCGGGTCCGTGCCCCATACGCCTGCGTCTGCGGTACGGCCGCAGGAGGTGGAGAAATAAAAGGCGTCGATTGGCTTATCCTCGTAGAAAAGCATCCTGCCGTATGTCTCCTTGACGGCCTGTGTGGTCTTCTCATCCGCCTGGGTGTTGTTATATACCTGGAAATTCGTACTGTCATCCACATGGGCGCCGTACTGGCTGTAGGAATTGCCCTGAATCTGCCTGTATGCATAGGTCCTGGCGCATACGGCCTGGGCCTTTAAGGCCTCCTTTTCATAGGAGGGCGGCATTTCGCTGGGCACTACCCTGGTCAGGTAATCTTCCAGATACAGGTCATTGACCAGCACCAGTCCCTCATCGCATTCCTTGATTTCCATTTTCCCGGTGTAGACCGGCGTACCCTGGCTGCGCTCAATGGAAGTGACCGTGACCCCGTCCGGGTTATCCGGGTTTATGATGATACGGCCGTATTTAAGCCTGTCATCCCCTGGCTGGATGGTTAACCCGGTTCCCGCCTCCAGGCGCTCCTTCTCCGTCTTGCCTTTGGAGTTCTCATATTCCATCTGCGCCGGACTATTCAGTACAAGGCTGACCGATGGATGGTACAGGTTTTTAAATCCGGTGTCCATGATCAGGACACGGATGGTCTTGGCGTCAAATTCCCGTTCCAGCAGCGCTGCACACAGTTTTCCGTCCGCCGCCACAAATTCCTGCAGGTCATAACCCACCAGGATATCATTTATACCTAATATCTTAAAATCCCCGTAAACCTTGTATACATGGAAATTCTCAGACACAGGTATCTCGCCATATCCCTCAATCTCAATGGCATTCTCTGTAACAGAAAGTACCTTGCCGCTGATGCGTTCCTTTTTCATGGTAATCTTCCTGAGTCTGCCGCCCTCCATGTGAAGGTCCGCCAGGTTGCCTGCCATGTCTGATACATCGCCCAGCTTTTCGCTGACAGGGAATTCGCGGTAGGCTGTTCCCAGATACGCCTTGAAGCTCCTGCCGTCTGTCTCAGACAGCCATATGTTCTCGTAAACAACATCCTCTGACACCAGTTCCCTCATGGCAATCATCTCGCCGTCCCTGGCAAGGAACCGTATCTCACAGTCCAGGTACGCGTCCAGGGCAAGTCCCTGGAACCCGAAATTGCCTTCTGTCGTGTATGCGGTCCAGCTCTCGGCCTGCAAAAGGTTGGAAGGCGTGCCGTAAAGCACCGCGTCCACCATCTTCACGGCCCCGTCCGGGTCTGTCTGGGACCTGATACCCTCATAGAGCCTCCACCACTCCTCCTCCGGAAATGCCCTGTCCTTATTATGTTTGGTGGCCCCGGCCTCCAGCTTAAGCCTGCCGGAAACCTGTCCGGCCATAAATGCCGCCTCCTGATATGTAAGGTATCCCTGGGCCGCAGAAAGGGTGGGCGGCGTCAGCTCCTCATCCAGATATCCCTCGTCATAGAGGTAATCCATGTATTTGACAAACCAGTTGTCCTTTTCCTTGGCAGAAAAATAAGAGCTTCCCCGCTCCTTTTCCCGGCTTGCGCATTCTTCCTTGGTGGCAACCGCCAATGCCATGGCCTTAAACGCCTGGGCCCTGGTGATTCCGTCCTTTGGCGGCTCCATGGTCACTATGATTACCATCAGTATGATGACAATGGAAACAACACCGGCCACCCATGCAATCATCTTATTCTTCATATTCATATATCCGCTCCTGTATCATGGGGAGTAAAACGAATGAAAGCAGCGGGTGCACCGCTGCTTTTATCATCTGTAACCCCAAAATGCCGTCTCTTACTTATTGACGCCTAGCAATGCTAGGTGGGCAACCTCACTTAAACTTCTGCCTTCCACTCAAAGGAGGCCTGACATCCGTTTAAAAATATTGGAATCCCTTGTGTCTAATGTAGGTTCAAAATTGGTAAGAGTGTCGAACATTCCAGGTAATTACAGACGTTCATCATTTATCTTGGTGTTATTATACCCCAAACATCAGCGTTTTTCAAGCTGATTTTTCTGAACATTTATGGAAGTTTTTCCAATCACCCAAACCTTTCCACCCCATATTCAGAAACTCTTGCGTATATAAGGGTTTCCGGCCCCGGCGCATCCTGGCTGATGGTACAGGATGAGAGGAATTTATCCGCGCCCGCCTGTATCCGCTCCTGGCTGTCCGCGTAAAGGACCGCAAGGACATCCCCGGGCATTACCTTTTCGCCGTACTTTTTCTTTAAAATGATTCCGGCCCCATAGTCAATGGCGTCTTCCTTTGTATTGCGTCCGGCTCCCAAAAGCACGGAGGCGATTCCGATGCCTTCTGTGTCCATATGGGAGATATAGCCTTCCTCCGGCGCTTTTACCTCATATGTACAGGATGGGGATTCAAACTGTTCCGGCTTCCATATGAAGCTTTCATCGCCGCCCTGGGCCTTTACCATTGAAGCCAGGCACTTAAGGGCGCTGCCGTCATGGATGGATTCCTCCGCCATCCCCCGGCATTCCTCCACGGTCCCCTTGCCGGCCATATGAAGCATGTTGGCCGCCAGCTCCAGGCATACCCTGGTTAAATCCTCTGGTCCCTCTCCCTTTAATGTGCGGATGGCCTCGGTCATCTCCAGGGAATTGCCGATGGCGTATCCCAGGGGGATATCCATATTGGTAATCAGGGCGCAGCACCTGCGGCCTGCCAGGCATCCGATGGAAACCATCTTCTGCGCCAGGCTGATGGACTCCTCCAGGGTCTTCATGAATGCGCCGCTGCCCGTCTTCACATCCAGCACGATGCTGTCGCTTCCGGCAGCCAGTTTCTTGCTCATGATGGAGGACGCGATAAGCGGTATGCTGTCCACCGTGGCAGTCACGTCCCGCAGCGCATATAGCTTCTTATCCGCAGGCACCATGTTGCCGGACTGTCCAATCACGGCAATGCCGTTCCTGTTCACGATATCAAAGAATTCTTCCCTTGGGATGGCCGTCTTAAATCCAGGTATGCTCTCCAGCTTATCCACGGTCCCTCCCGTGTGTCCCAGGCCCCGGCCGCTCATCTTGGCCACCTTCACGCCCAGGGAAGCCACCATGGGACCTGCAACCAGCGTTGTCTTGTCACCCACGCCGCCGGTACTGTGCTTATCCACCTTGATTCCCTCAATGGGAGACAGGTCCACCATGTCCCCGGAATGGGCCATCTCTAATGTAAGATATGTGATTTCCTGGTCATTCATTCCCTGAAAATAAATTGCCATCAGCATGGCTGACATCTGGTAGTCTGAAATCCCTCCATCCACGAATCCCCTGACCATATAGGCAATCTCATCCTTTGTAAGGGCGCCGCCCCGCTTCTTGGTCTCAATTAAGTCATACATCCTCACAGTATCCACCGCCTTTCACAGCACCAATCCTTATTTCTCCAGGTCATCCGGTCCAAAGCTGTCCGGCAGAAGCTGTTCCAGGGTATATTCCCTGTAATCCTCCGCGCTTTTTGCCACCAGGATCCGGAAGGTGGACGGATTACAGAATTCCCTCATCACCTGCCTGCACACGCCGCAGGGCGTACAGTAATCCTTTATCACCCCATCCGGCCCGCCGCAGATTGCGATGGCCGCAAAATCCCTTCTGCCCTCGCTCACCGCCTTAAAAAATGCACACCGTTCAGCGCATACGCTGGGCGTATAGGACGCATTCTCAATGTTATTCCCTGTAAAGACCGTTCCGTCCCCGCAGAGCAGGGCCGCAGAGACATGAAAATGCGAATAAGGGGCATAGGATCTGGGCAGCCCGTCAATAGCTGCCTGTATCAGCTTCTTTCTGTCCATCCGCGCTCCCCCTTTCCGCCTTGGCCAGCTTGACAATCCGGCTGGTTCCCAGACGTTCTGCGCCCAGGTTGATGAATTCCTCCGCATCCTCAAAGGACTTAATCCCTCCGGCAGCCTTCATGCGCACGCCTTCCCCGATATGCCCAGAGAACAGCCTGATATCTGCAAACGTAGCCCCTGCCTTGGAAAACCCGGTGGATGTCTTGATGAAATCCGCCCCTGCCTGGGTGACGATTCCGCACATCTTGACCTTTTCCTCGTCCGTAAGGAGACAGGTCTCAATGATTACCTTCAGGATACGGCTGCCGCAGGCAGCCTTCAGCCGGGTAATCTCCTCTTTTATCCGGTCATATGCCTTGTCCTTTAAGTCACCGATATTGATGACCATGTCAATCTCATCCGCGCCGTTGGCAATGGCATCCTTTGTCTCAAAGACCTTGACCGCCGTTGTATTATAGCCATTGGGGAATCCGATGACCGTACATACCGCCATCCGGTCCCCCATATATTCCTTTGCCCGCTTCACATAGGACGGCGGTATGCATACGCTGGCCGTTCCATACGCCATGGCGTCGTCGCAGATTTCCTTAATCTGGCCCCATGTGGCGTCCTGCCCCAATAATGTGTGGTCTACCCTGCTGTAAATCTCTTTTCTGTCCATAGGTTCCCTTCTCCTTTTTACATTAACTTTAATCGGCTGTTTCCTGTTAAACAGCCTGATTTTGTCTTAGATATTTCCATTATAATACAATCCGCATTCCTAAACAAGGGAAACAAACGTCCCCTCCACATACGCCCTCAGCGCTTCCGGTTCCAGCGTGACCTGGACGCCCCGCTGTCCCCCGCTCACCATGACGGTATCATATAGCTGCGCCATCTCTTCTATATAAGTAGGGAAATGTTTCTTCATCCCAATGGGGGAACAGCCGCCCCTGATGTAGCCGGTCACTGCCAGCATATCCCTGACGTGGATCAATTCCACCTTCTTTTCCCCTGCTGCCCTGGCCGCCTTCTTCAGGTCCAGCTCCTCATCCACAGGGATGCAGCATACAAGGTAGCCCTTTTTCTCGCCCTTTAACACCAAGGTTTTATACATCCTGTCATGTTCCACTCCCAAAAGGTCCGCTGCATGGCTGCCCGACAGGTCGTTTTCATCCACCTCATAGGTTCCTGTCCCATAGGCAATCCCAGCCGCATCCAAAAGCCTCATCACATTTGTCTTAACCATCAAGTCCACTCCTGTCCTTCATTTACATTCCAACCCATCATAACCCTTTTTTGTATATCAGTCAATGCAGTCCGTCATATACAAGGCATATCCCCACATTCGCATTCCGCCTATTCACAAAATTGGATGTAACATTTATAATAGGAGAAGGAACGTCTGTGTTACATCAAAACAAGCACAATCAGAAAGGACCTTAACATATGGAAAGAAACGATATCATCATCATTCATGGCAAGGATTATAAAAATATGGCAAAGAAGGTGCTGGAACAGGCCGATGTGGCCGGGGATATCGGCAGCAGGGATAAGAAGGTGGCATTAAAGCCCAACCTGGTCACGGCCAAGGCCCCGTCCAGCGGAGCCACCACCCACAGCGAACTCCTGGCCGGGGTCATTGAATACCTTCAGGAGCACGGATTCAAGGATATCACTGTGATGGAAGGTTCCTGGGTAGGCGACCGTACGGGAGAGGCGTTCCGGGCAGCCGGATATGACCGGGTATGCCGCCATTACAATGTTCCCTTTGAGGACCTGCAAAAGGATACCTGGAAGGAGTATGACGCTGCCGGAATGAAGATCAAGCTCTGCGACAAGGCTGCTGCCGTTGACTATATGATTAACATGCCGGTGCTCAAGGGCCATTGCCAGACCACGGTTACCTGCGCCCTCAAGAACAGCAAAGGAATCATCCCTAATTCGGAAAAACGCCGTTTCCACACCCTGGGCCTTCATAAACCTATTGCCCATCTGAACACCATCGTCCCCGGCGGCTTCATCCTGGTGGACAATATCTGCGGGGACCTGGATTTTGAGGAAGGCGGCAATCCGGTTGTGATGAACCGCGTGCTGGGCTTTAAGGACCCGGTGCTCTGTGATGCGTTTGTATGCGGCTGTATGGGATACCCGGTGGAGACAGTGCCTTACATCACCCTGGCGGAACGCCTGGGTGTCGGAAGCACGGATGTTGCCCACGCCAACACGGTTTACTTAAACCAGGCGTCTGAGGCGGACGGCCAGTTCCGTATGACCAGGCGGGTTGAAAACCTGGCTTCCTATGCCAGGCCATCCGATGCCTGCAGCGCATGTTACGGTTCCCTGATTTACGCCTTGGACCGTTTAAATGACAGCGGATACCTGAGGAAGGGCCTTGCGCCCATCTGCATCGGCCAGGGATATAAAGGAAAAGAAGGCGCCATCGGCATCGGCCAATGCACCTCCTGCTTTGCAAAAACCCTGGGCGGATGTCCGCCAAAGGCTGCTGATATCGTGGACTTCTTAAGTGAGAACTGGAAATAAGGACCGGGAATAAGCATCGGGAATAAGCACTGGAAATAAGCACTGGAAATAAGCGTTCCCTGCCCTACAGTCCCTTTTCCCGCAGCCATCCGACAATATGGCCTGCATAGGCCTTTTCCCTTTTCAGCAGTGTAAAATGGTCCGCTCCCTTGACAAACACCACCTTTGCATCCGGGATCTGTTCCCCCATCCACAGGGTATGGCGGGGACGTATCATGTCCCGGCGTCCGGTAAGGAGCAGTACAGGGGCCTGGATCAGGGACAGTTCCGCTGCCGTAAGATGGGGCCAGTTGGCCATCAGTCCATTTAACTGACGGCCTGATACTGCCCGTTCCTTCACCCTCCGGGGCATGGGCAGCTTCTCCACCACACGCCAGAACTTATAACCGGCCTTTACCTGGGCATAGGAAACAGCCGTCATGCCCTTTGGCAGCGCATTGCCGCTGACAGCCACCACGGCCAGCACCTTATCCGGATACCGGCTTGCTGCCTCCAGGGCCACGTTGGCGCCGTCGCTAAAGCCCAGGATGACTGCCTTTGGCACATGGAGCACATCCATCACCTGCATCACGTCATCTGCCATACCGGAAGTGGTAAGCTCCTGGGTCCGGACCGTATCCTTCAGTTTCGAAGCCCCATGCCCGCGGCTGTCCATAAGGATGACCCGGTAATACCGGCTCATAAGCTCTGCCAGCCGCCCGAATATCTGGTGGCTTTCACCATTTCCATGAAGCATCACAAGAGGCACTCCCTGCCCCAGCTCCTTATAATATAATGAAGCAAAGCGGTTGTCCGCGTAACCTTCCTTCATCTGCATGACCTCCAAAAATTAATATTTCCAAAAGCAGATAAGGCAGAGACTGTGTAACCTCACACAGCGCTCCGCCTTTATCTTATGGTCTATCTTCTATTACTGTTCGCTTTTTCCACATGCACATTCCTGCCTTTAATCTTAGCATGGGACATGGCCTTCAGCACTTCGTCCGCATACTGTCCAGGCACATCCACAAATGTGTATCCGTCATACATGTCAATGCTTCCCACCATACGGCCCGGGATTCCTGATTCGCCTGCAACAGCGCCCAGGATATCTCCTGGCGTGACCCTCTGGGCCTTGCCGATGTTGATGAAAAGCCTTGCCATCTGACCATCGCCCTCGCCCAGGACATAATCGATGGCAGCCCTGTCGGTTGCCCCCCTGCGGCCCCGTCCGTAAGCAGAGGAACTGCCTCTCTCACGTCCGCGTCCGCGGCCCATGCCTCTTCCAAAGCTGTCCAGGTCATCCAGTGAACGGGCCGGCATGGTGCAGTCAATGACATCTTCATTGTCATCGCCCATATTCATCTTGAGAAGGGCTGCAGCCAGGTCCATGGAAGTGTAATCCTCTTCTATCAGCTTTTTCTCAATGATGTTCACCATCTTGGTCAGGTCATTATCGTTCAGTATATCCATTACCTGGTCCAGTACCTTCTCCACCTTGATTTCCGTAATATCATTCAGGGACGGGATGGCCTGGGGAATGATCTTGG
The DNA here is from genome assembly GCF_022440595.1 of Enterocloster sp. OA13. NCBI lineage: Bacteria > Bacillati > Bacillota > Clostridia > Lachnospirales > Lachnospiraceae > Enterocloster > Enterocloster sp. OA13. Next base: position 2,706,673 of record NZ_JAKNTF010000001.1, read on the forward strand.
TCTTACAGTAGCGCTGGATGTCACGCAGCTTATACACTTCCTTGCCCACAACCAGGCTGAACGCCTTACCTTCGCGTCCCGCCCTTCCGGTACGGCCAATCCTGTGCACATAGTACTCGTCATCCTGTGGCACATCATAGTTGAATACCGCTTCCACATCGCCTACGTCAATACCCCGGGCCGCCACATCCGTTGCTACCAGGATATCGGTGCGTCCATTGCGGAAACTGCCCATGACGCGGTCACGCTGCACCTGCTTTAAATCCCCATGAAGGCCTTCTGCAAAATATCCCCTGCCCTGAAGCGCCTGCACCAGTTCATCTACCTGCCTCTTTGTATTACAGAACACAATGGAAAGCTTTGGCGCATACATGTCTAACAGCCTGCACATGACCTCCACCTTGTTCTTTGGCTTTACTTCATAATAATACTGGGTCACTTTGGGAACGGTCAGTTCCTTTTTGATGACCCGGACCGTTACGGGATCGTCCTGGAACTTCCTGGCAATATCCGCAATGGCCTGAGGCATGGTTGCTGAAAACATCAGGGTCTGCCTCTCTTCGGGAAGCTGGCTTAAGATGGTTTCCATATCCTCTAAAAATCCCATATTCAGCATCTCGTCCGCTTCATCCAGCACAACGGTGTGCACATGGTCCATCTTTACGGTCTTACGGCGCATATGGTCCATCACACGGCCAGGTGTTCCCACCACAATCTGTGTGCCGTCCTTTAAGGAACGTATCTGCTTTACAATATCCTGCCCTCCGTAAATGGGAAGCACCTTTGTGCCATGCATGAACTTGGCCAGACGGCGCATTTCCTCCGCCACCTGGATTGCCAGCTCCCTTGTGGGAAGCAGTATGATGGCCTGGAGCTTTTTCACCTTTGGGTCCACCTTCTGAAGAAGGGGGATTCCGAATGCCGCCGTCTTGCCGGTACCGGTCTGGGCCTGGCCAATCATGTCACGGCCCTCCATGGCTACCGGGATGGCCTGGGCCTGGATAGGTGAAGCCTCCTCAAATCCCATTTCCGTAATAGCACGGATAATTCTTTCGTCTAATTGTAACTCGTCAAACTTAACTGTCTCCATATAACTGATTATGTCCTTTCTTCCTCTGCCTCTTTCCCTCATGGAAAGCAGACAGGCCGCCTTGTGCATTTCCCCCACATTACCGCCAGAACCATATCTCCCGGTGTGGCGCCGTATAACCTTATACAGCCCCATACCCGCACCCCTGCTCAGGAAATATGACATGTGATGCACCGCAATATTAAGAGCGTTTCTTCACGAAACGAACATCCTTTTCACACAAAAAACGAGAGGTAATACAGGCACGTCGCGGCCTTTCATCCTCTCGCTTCCTACGATAGTTAACTATAACAGATATTGGTGCGGCTGTCAATGTTTTTACTTATTTTTTTCCTGATGCCGTACATAGCCTGTATATATCCATCATCTGTGTTTTACCTATTTTGACAAAATTACCCACCGGAATGGTATCCCCATAGGTGGCCTTGTCCGCCATCTCCTCAAACGCATCCACCGGCAGTCCCGCATCCTCAAATCTAAGCGGCATGCCCAGTTTGCAGAAAAATCCCCTCATCCTTCTGATTCCCTCCATACAGATGGCATCCTCTTCCCCATAAGCCAGGTCCACATCCCATACGCGCACCGCAAACTGCATGAAGCGTTTTTTGTCATGACTGTATACATATTCCATCCATGCCGGATACACAATGGACAGGCTGGCTCCATGGGCAATGTCATATTTTCCGCTCATCTCAAGGGCAATCCTGTGGGAAGCCCAGTCCTGGACGCGGCCAGTGTTAAGAAGCCCGTTGTGCGCCAGCGTCCCGGCCCAGACAATCTCTGCCCTTGCATCGTAATCCTCAGGTTCCTCAAGCGTCTTTACCCCATTGGCAATGATGCTTCTCAAGGCACCCTCACAAAGCCTGTCGGTCAGATCCACATGGGTGGTGTTGGTAAAATACCGCTCCATGATATGGGTCATCATGTCCACCACACCGCATCCAATCTGATAGGGCGGGAGGCTGTATGTCAGTTCCGGATTGATGATGGAGAATACAGGCCGGATTAAATCCAGGTTAATGCTCTTTTTATACCAGCCATCCTCATTGGTGATGACGGAACTTAAGCTGGCCTCGCTTCCGGCTGCCGGAATGGTGCAGACAGCGGCTGTCATCAGCGTTTCCTTCGGAGTCTCCTTCCCCAGATAGAAGTCCCATACATCGCCGTCATAGGGAACACCTACCCCAATGGCCTTGGCTGTGTCAATGGCGCTTCCGCCGCCAACGGCCAGGATGAACCGTATGTTTTCTTTCCTGCACAGTTCAATCCCTTCCCGGACCAGTCCCAGCCTTGGATTAGGTTTCACACCACCCAGTTCCAGTACCTGGATGTCCTGGGCCTTCAAGGATCCGCACACCGTGTCAAACAGGCCGTTCCTTTTTATACGGTCCGAGCCATAGACCAGAAGAGCCTTATCACAGTCACTGTATTTCCTTACCTTTTCTCCTGTCTGGTTCTCCGTGCCTTTACCGAACACAATTTCCGTTGTATTGGAAAATTCAAAATTAATCATCTGCCGTCTTCTCCTATCTGTATAATCCTGCTTTTCCAAGAGAGCCGAACAGCTCCATTTTCTCACGTATCACCTGTTTCGCATCCTCGATGCCGGGATTCAGCACCTTAGCTGGAATGAATCCTCCGGTTTCCTCAATCACCTGGTTCACCTTTTTGAAAAATGCATATTTGAAATCACTGGAAATGTTCACCTTACGGATTCCAATCCTGCACGCTTCCCGTATCTCCTCATCCGGGTTGTTGCTTCCTCCATGGAGGACCAGTGGCACAGGGGACACTGCCTGAATCTTCTCCAGCAGTTCCAGCTGGAGTTTCGGCACAAACCCTTTTGGGTAAATGCCATGGGCTGTTCCGATGGCAATGGCCAGGCAGTCAACGCCCGTCTTAGTCACAAAATCCACCACATCCTCAGGATTGGTATAGGTCACATGTTCCACCCCGCCTTCTTCGGAATTGCTCATGACGCCGATGGTTCCAATCTCCCCTTCCACCGATACATCCACCATGTGGGCCAGACCCGCCATTTCCTTTGTCAGCATTACATTCTCCTCATAGGGAAGTTCGGAGCCATCCAGCATTACCGATGTAAAACCTGCCTGGATTGCTTTCATGCACTGCTCCACGCTTTTGCCATGGTCCAGATGAAGCACGAAGGGGACCCTGCTTCCTGCCAGGCGCTCCCTTACATATGTATAGAATTCCTTGGTGGCAAACTCAAATTCCCCCGGCGCCACCTGCACAATGGCAGGGGCATCCTGGGCTTCCGCTTCCTCTACCACGGAACGGAACAGGGAACTTTCCGTGGCGTTAAAGGCGCCTACGGCGAAGTGGTTCTTATTGGCTACTGCCAGCATTTCTTTCATATTTATCAGCATTTACGTCATCCTCCATTTTCCTGTTGTTTCTGTTTAAAATGTTTCTATCTTAATATCATCGCTGTTACTGCTTACGTCTGTCTCCCCCGCACTTCCCAGGTCTTCAAAGCTCTCATCCTCTTCTGTCACCGGCTTCTTAATCAGGGAAAGGATGACCCCTGTTATCACACTTCCGATTGCCAGGGCAATGCAGAATTTTACCGGATTGGTAAACAGCGGCACGGAAAGCATCCCGCCATGTGGAACAGGTGCACCGCAGGCCCAGACCATGGACAGCCCGCCTGCTACTGCGGAACCGCATACGCAGGAGAATACCACGCGGATAAGGTCCCTGGCCGCGATGGGAATCACGCCCTCGGTAATCATGCAGAACCCCATGGGAACCGCTGCCTTTAACGCCTCTTTCTCTGCCCTGGTGTATTTATTCCTGGTCAGAAGACAGGATATGGCAATGCCAAAGGGAGGAATCATGGAGCCTACGAATTTAACTGCCTCCGGTTCCAGGATACCGTCAATCATAAGGCCATTTACAAAGGTTGACATGGTCTTGTTAACAGGTCCGCCGAAATCAAAGCAGGCCATGCCGCCTAACACTGCGCCGAATACAAACTTAGAACCGCTCTGCAGGCTGCTGATTGCCTCGGTCAGTGTCACCTGAAGCCATGCAAATGGCTGTCCTACCACGGTAAACATAAGGACTGAGGCAACGGCTGTTACAAGAACAGGGATGACCATCACCGGCATGAGTCCCTGCATTGCCTTTGGAAGCTTCACATACTTCTTAACCGCCAGCACAAGATATCCGACCAGGAAACCGGCGACAATACCGCCGATAAAGCCAGCCTTGATTTCCGTACAGATAAATCCAAGGATCAGTCCGGGCGCAATGCCTGGACGGTCGGCAATTGAATAGGCAACACCTGCGGTAATGACCGGCACCACGGCTGACATACCAAAGCCGCCTGCCTTGTAAAGGTAATATCCGATTCCTGATGTGGAATTGCGCACATCGCTGTCAATGAACTGCCCCAGTGCCATGCAAAGGCCGGCTGCAACCACCAACGGAATCATGTAACCGATTGCTGTCAACACATGCTTTTTAATCAATGCTATAACGCCATGTTCTTTCATACTTTCATCCTCTCCTTTATCCTTTGTTTTCCAATGCTTTTTCTACCTTCTCAATAAAACCGATTGCATTTTTAATCACTGCTGCAGTACCTACACGGATAACTGGTTTCCCCTTAAACCGCTCTTCCCCGGATATCTTCACATCCACTGCCAGGATTACCACGTCCGCATCCGCTATATCCTGTTCTGTCAGCTTATACTCCGTACCTATGGTTCCCTGTGTCTCACATCTGCACTCATGCCCCCTGGCCCTGGCGCCTTTGATTAATTTCTCCCTGGCCATATAGGTATGGGCAATTCCCGCGGTACAAGCGGCCACACCGACAATCTTCATTCTATTTCCCCCTTTCTGTTAAACAGTGTGAATATCTCATCCTCACTCTCTGTTGTTAATAGTGTTTCTATTACCTCATCGTCACATAGTGCAACTGCCACCTGGGACAATAATGAAACCAGCTCTGATTTGTCCGCACTGTTGACCGCGAACATGACAAATGCCCTGGACGTTCCTTCCCCAAGGGTCTCCCAATCCACCCCCCGGTCCACCCTTCCAACTGCCATGGCTGTCTTTATCACTGCATCTGATTTACCGTGGGGAATGGCTACCTGATTGCCGATTCCTGTAGGTCCTTCGCTTTCCCGCTCATAGACCGCCTGTATGAACATCTGTCTGGATGCCAGTACCCCGGCCTTATCAAACATACCTGCCATTTCCTCAATGATTTCCTTTTTATTCCTGCCCTTCATGTGCAGGTTGATGCAGGAACGTTGTATTACATTTTCTATTGCCATAGATGAAACCATCTTACCCATCCTCTCCTTTTCTTCAATTTTCTTTAAGCTTCTTCCCGGTCCACCGCATCCCTTACCCTCTGATTCATGAGTACTGCCAGCTGATGGCTGTCATCCATGCGCCGGATTGCCTCTACTTCCTCCTCATTATCAAACAGGTCCAGGAACACGCTGTAAAATTTAATCGTTTCTTCTTTCATCCCCGCTGCCTCGTCCAGATTGAATGCCAGCAGGAATACCACATCCGCGGTTTCGTCCTCCTGCCACCTGACCGGACGGTTAAGGACAGCCACCGCAACAGTTGGCCGTATGACAAACTTTGCATATCCGTGGGGAATTGCCACCCCTTTTCCTAATGCAGTGGGTGCCGTTACCTCATGCTCCAGTACGGAACGCTCAAACTCCGCTGTTACATATCCTGCGTCTGTCAACTGTTTGCAGAGGATTCCAATCAGCTTATCTTTATCTGATACTTCCATATGAAGATGCACAAACTCTTCATAAAACAGGTTTCTCTGGATACTAAGCTGGTTACAGGGCTGCTTCAGCTTAAGCTTCCTCCGCCTTACCTGTTTCATCTTTATTTCCACATTCCTGATATCATACTGGGTCATCAGATGGTCTACCACCACTACTTCCTTTCCAAAATAAGGACTTTTCAGCTGAAGGGTGGTGATGATCAGGTCACAGGGCACGCGGTTTACTTTCTTTAAGTCCCTGGCGGAAAGCACATCCACAATCCGTATATCACTGATTGTCCGTTCCAGCTGCTCCCGCAGAAGCTGTGATATACCAATCCCATAATCACAGACCACACAGGCTGTCACGGTTGACAGGCTCCGCTCAATGGCCCCGCCTAAAAGCAATGCCAGGCTGCACATTTCATGTTCATTTAATTCCAGCCCCAGTTCTTTTTCAAAATAAACGCCAACCGCATAAATAGCTGCAAATATATTGGGATATTTCTGTTTTACCTGCTTTAAAAGAGGATTTACTGTCTTTACCCCGTACCGGAGCCTGGCAATCATGGATCTGAGCTGAAGGAACAGGCTCCCGGAAAAGAAAATGTCCTGTCTTAAGTTTACATTTACAATATCGCTTACCAGGGATACCAGCCGTATGGTAAAATAACACAGTTCCATATGGTCTGCCTGGCATGCCAGCATCTGGTCCATATCCTGGAAATTCTGTATATCAGAGATATCGATGACAAATTCCATGAATTCCTGTTCGCACGGTTCCAGCTTTATCTGATAACTTTGCTCAAGGATTTCAATGAGCCGTCCCTTAATCCGCCTTGAAAAAGCTCCGGATACCTTGCAGGGAAGGGCTTTTGGCATGGTTACAAACTTATGCTTCCTTGCCCTGGCAATGCTGAGGGACAGCATGAAGAACATCTGGATATGTGCCTCATAGCCAAAAGAAAAACCGTAATGCTCTTCCAGCGAATAGATTCCCTTATTGATGCCGCTTGTGTCAAATCCTTTCAGAAAATCCTCTATAAGCAGATACTCCCCTGACTGCCCGGCCCCCTGTCCCAGACCAAACAGTTCCTTCCTGCTTCTGCGTTTCATCGTCAGGAACAGGTTCCACATGGCCATACGCCACTGGTATTCACCATACCTTATCTGATACCCCTTCCCCCTTTTCTTTTCCAGTATAATGCCGTAACCGCAAAACCAGTCCTGCAGTTTTGGCATCAGCCGTTCCACCAAAGAGCGCCCTGCATAAAATTCCTTCTGTATCTCCCCCAGTCCCAGGCTCCCCCTGGTCAAAAGGGAATATATGATCTGGCTTTTCAGATCCAGCTGTCCCATTACAGGATTTTCTTCATCCAAAAGGCGTTTCAGCTTTTCCCAGTTTTCATCATCCACCAGAAGACGGACGCCTTCATGGGGCTTTTTATCCAGCTTCCCCAGTTTTTCCTGCTCCATTGTTTCCTGTATCGCAATCAGTTCATTGCGTATTGTCTTTACAGATACCTGAATCACACCGGAGATGTCGGAAACAGGCACATATCCGTCCTGGTCATGAAGATAATATAAGATATCCATCTGTCTGCTGGTCACATACACCTTCTCCTTTCTCCCATGGTCCTTCTGTTCTATATCCACATTATAGCAGTCTGGCATTTTTGCTCCGTTCATCTTTTTGACACATTCCTTTCTGAAAATTCTGTTTTTTTGACACATTTCATAATGGAAGTATCATAGCGTAATCCATCTGGATGTACAATGTGAGGGGGAATGAAAACAGGCATACGCCAATCATCCCAGCGTATGCCTGTTCCATATCCCAATATTCAGTTGAGTTTTTTCCCGGCAGCGTCTATTCTCTCCAATCCCATGTTTACAGCAATTCCCGCCGCAATCATCAGCCCTCCTGCAAATGATGCATCCACCCTGCCCTTTCCTGCCGCCACATCCAGGAGGACGCCGGTAAATATCTGCCCCACGAATGTAAGCATGGTAAGCCGGAAAGCCGGAAGCCTGGGAACCGTAAGGTTACACAGCATAACCACAATGACGCCCATCATGCCGCCCGTATAAATAAAGGGGTGGGCGGCCAGCCCGCTGCCGGATACCGGCTTCATGATTTCCCCGGCCAGCACACAGATGACCACTGTAACGGGAAGTCCTGCCATATGATTAACCAGTGACCCTGAAAGCGCGCCCACTTTCCCGGACAGCCGTGCATTGACAGTCCTTGACAGGACTACCGTGACCCCTGCGGCCAGGGACAGCAGGACCGCATATGAGGCTTTGCCAACCGTGGCATCCAGCATGACAAAAATCCCTGTCAGGGAAAATGCCAGCCCCACCAGGTTATATCTGCAAAACGGACACCGCTTCATCCCAAACAGCCCAAGGCAGTCAATCACCAGGGACATGAGGGCCTGCCCTAAAAGCCCCAACGCCACTATGCTGGTCATGCTTATATGGCCAAAGGCCAGATTGTTAAACACAGTGGTAAATGCGCCTATGGCACCGCCCAGATAAATCCAGGCAGGAGCGTGTCCTGTCAGTTTCCTGTTTTCCTTCCTCACAGCACACAGCAGGTATGCAAAGAGGATACCCACCACATGGATGATGACGGATGCCCGGAATACGCCGTATGATCCTGACAGGATTCCATTAACCGAAACCATGACGGATAGTACCAAACCGGTCAAAAGAGCCAGCAGTCCATACATCCTTCCACCTCCCTTAAGATTCATGCACTGATTATAACCGCATTCCCCCAACAGGGCATAGGACATTTGTCCTACTGTTTTGTGGCATTACCTGTTATAATGGAGGCAGAGGTGATATTGAGATGAAAGAACTGCCCATGTCAGATAAACACAGGGAAAAACTATCGGAATACGGCCTTCAGGATATGTACCCTGACTCCTGCAGGCTTGTGTCTTATAAGGCCGGGGAAACCCTTCTCCGGGAGGGGATGCCCCTTACCTGGCTTGGCGTCATCATGTGCGGCAAAGCCAAAATATGCTCTACTGCCCCCAACGGCAGGAACCTGGTCCTCTGCTACTATGTATCGGAGGGCATCATTGGCGACCTGGAACTTATGACCGGCCTGAAGGGCGCAACCACCACCATTGTGGCAATCACGGATTTTGAATGTATCACTATCTCCCTCAGTATACACAGTGCGGCCCTTAAATCCAATACCGTATTCTTGAACAGGGTGGGAAATGAACTGGCCTTAAAGCTGCTGCGAAGCTCAGCCAATTTTGTGTCCTCCTCCCTGTACTCCGGCGAGGAACGGCTCTGCTCCTACATCCTGCAGACATCCCACAACCGCATGTTCAGTGATATCCTGTCCGATGTCTCCTGTTCCGTGGGAATGAGTTACCGCCATATGTTCCGGCTGTTAAACCAGCTCTGCGCGGAAGGGATACTGGAGAAACACGGATATGGCTATCTTATCCTGGACCTGGATGCCTTAATCCGGCGTTCAGAGTCCTCACACCACAAAACAGTCTGATGACAGGTATGCAAGACGGCACGCCAAAGGGGCATGGAATCCATGCCCCTTCATCCTATCCCAACCGATACTGGTTAAAATTGTACTACATCCTTTATCTCTTCCGCCCGCTCCACGTTCTCTGCATACAGTACAGGACCTTCACCGTGGTAATCCTTCTGGTATTCAATCCCCACTTTGGCCCGTACCTTAACCCACTGCTTGGTCTTATACTCTTCTGCGCCTTCCCATTTGCACATAAAGCCAAGGAAGGTCATATCTGCTTCACAGCAGGTCATGGCCATACGGCCGGGCACGAACTGTCCCTTGGGGAATTTAGGGGACTTTAACACCATGGCGGTAAATTCCACCACTTTGTCCTTGTACCGTTCCGGCTGGTCCATACAGTCAATATACCAGATGCCGTAATCTTTCGGCTTAATCTCAATCACATCCGCGTTCAGGTCATAGGGAAGATCCTCCTCCAGGGTGGCCTGCTCAATCTCACCGTCCTTATCTTCCAGCACGATCTCGCTGTCCCGGCTCATGGCCCGGATGGTACGGCGGTAGGCTGTCAGCTTCTCATCCGGGATGCCGTCGCACCGGTTCATGATGATAAGCTCAGACCCGCGCAGCATGGCGCCTAAAAGGGGCTTCATATTCTGCACGTAAAGGTCAAAGGTGGAGCCGTCAATGATGGTAATCTGCTGGTATATGGTCCAGTCATCAGGCAGCTTAAGTTCATCCTGGTTCCACATGCCGTTCCATTCCATAAGGACACGTTCCGGACGGTATACCACTTCCAGCTCATTCAGATACTGGGGTGTCAGCTTCTCAAATGAATCCACATATACCACAGCTGTCCTGTTCTTTTTAAGCTTTTTCTCATCATATTCCGTATCCCCTTCCTCACACACAATAAGAAGGGTCTTGCCGTCTGCCTTAAAATAATCCTGCTGCATGGTAAAGTCCAGGAACTGGGTCTTACCTGCCTCAAGGAAGCCGTTGATTAAAAACAACGGCATGATATCGTCTTCAATTTCATATGCCATAATATTATCCTCAGCTTCTTCCGAATACGCTGTTTAACGCTTCTTCTTCAAGGCTTGCACCAATCACGCACACCTTGCCGGTATAATCAGGCCTTCCCTCGCGGATTTCATACTGCTCGGGCACTAAGTCAAAGTACAGCCACTCCCCTGGATTCTCCGTGGGCAGCATCCCCTTCGCCCTCAGTACCTGTCCAAATTCCTCCGTGTAAGCCAGACGTTTCAGTATATCCTCCAGCTGGTCATGGGTTACCGGAACAATTGTCTCCATGCCCCAGCTTGTGAATACCTCATCCGCATGATGGTGTCCGTGGTCATGGCCGCAGCATCCATGGTCGTGGTGATGGTGGTCATGGCATTCTTCCCCGTCATGATGGTGATGTTCATGGCCTTCCTCTCCATCATGGTGATGCTCATGACACTCTTCCCCGTCATGGTGATGATGCCCATGGCACTCTTCCCCATCATGATGATGTTCATGGCACTCTTCCCCGTCATGGTGATGATGCTCATGGCACTCTTCCCCATCATGGTGATGATGCCCATGACACTCTTCCCCGTCATGGTGATGATGCCCATGGCACTCTTCCCCGTCATGGTGATGATGCTCATGGCACTCTTCCCCATCATGGTGATGATGCTCATGGCACCCTTCCCCTTCATGATGGTGCTCATGGCATTCTTCCTCATGATGCTGACGGCTTTCCCTCACCTCTGCCAGAAGGTCATCCAGCATGGTATCATGCTTCTCAATGATTTCAAGCAGCTGCGCCCCGGACAGCTCCGCCAGGGGTGTTGTTATGATGGCTGCGTCGCGGTTCTTCTCACGAAGCATGTCCACATCCTTCTGCACCTTTGCAGCATCTGTTATATCGGTACGGCTGAGCACAATGGTGCCTGCATTTTCAATCTGGTTGTTAAAAAACTCGCCGAAATTCTTCATATACATCTTGCACTTTGCAGCATCCACAATGGTTACGGCGCTGTTCAGTTCCACTTCCATGTCCGCAGATACGTCCACCACTGCCTTCACCACGTCTGACAGCTTGCCAACGCCTGAGGGTTCAATGATGATGCGCTCCGGTTTATACTTTGTGATGACTTCTGCCAGGGATGCGCCAAAATCGCCTACCAATGAACAGCAGATACAGCCTGAGTTCATCTCACGGATTTCTATTCCGGCATCCTTTAAGAAGCCTCCGTCAATTCCAATCTCGCCAAATTCGTTTTCAATCAGTACGACCTGTTCTCCGGCAATCGCCTCTTCCAAAAGCTTTTTGATGAACGTTGTCTTCCCCGCACCAAGAAAACCGGAAATAATATCAATTTTCGTCATTTTACTCTTTCCTTCTTTCTGAATATCCGACTCCCTGCGCCGTCTTGCCGCAACAGGGCATTATTATAACCTGTCAATTGACTATTTTGGCACATCAGCCACATAAAGTCAAGACGTAGGCGCTTTTATCTTTTACCGGCAGCACTGGCTAATCATTTTAAAACCATGGATAAGCCATTCCTTCACACACGGACAGGGCAGACAAAGCTTATCCAAAGCTTCATCTGCCCTGCCCCATTGCACAGTGATTCACCTACAAATCAAACTAATATCACAACCTTACAGTTTTCTCCCCGTCCCCATCAGAAATCCAGATACATATGCATTGGATAGGAAAGGTATTCCACGTCATCCAGCTTCTCCACCGTGATATATCCGGCCGGTGCATTGAGGATGGTCGGGATACGGTTAACGATGGTCGCACATGTATGCTCCACGGTAGCCGGTTTCCTGACAAAGAAGGTGGTATCCGGTTCACCTATGATCTTCCAGTCGCATAAATCGCCGTCATCCGGTCCATAAACCTTGCCGATACACTGGGTTTCAATCACCGGTCCCTGAAAAGTCTCGGTGGTCACCACCGCGCTCATGCCGATGCAGTTGCCCTTGGGAATCGTATATCCCATGGTCTCGGAATACAGGTCCGAATCATAGAAATATGGAACACACTTCTGTGTCTGGGACTTGATGGTCCAGCCCATCTTATTGCACAGGGCCTCATTGGAGTTCCACACATAGCATGGCTCCAGTGTCTCAGGATGGGCAATCTTTGCCTCAAATTCCTCCGGCGTAAGCCCGACCCCATGGGCCTCTGCCAGGGCCAGTCCGTAGTCCTCCACATTGTAGCTGGTGGCTCCCTCAATCCGGTCAATGCGGTGTACGCCTCCCGCCACACAGCCAATCATGTTTACCCAGTAAATATCCTGCATGCCTGCGCCCACGATGGTGCAGTTATTATCCTTAGCCAGCTTATCCAGCTTATTGGTGATGGCGCTTGCCGTGGTCCACGGATAGATTGCCTCCTCGCAGGTGGTTACCACATTAATCCCCCTGGACACGCACTTCTCAAAATGGGGATACACGTCCTCCATGAAGCTGAACAGGGTCACCACTGCAATATCTGCGTCGCATTCATCTAAAACAGCATCTGCGTCATCGCGGATTGTCACGCCAATCTTAAATCCCAGGCCCGCGAACTCTCCCACGTCCATTCCGACCACGGCAGGATTCACATCAATCGCACCTACAATCTCAGCACCTTTCTCATACAGATAGCGCAGGATATATTTGCCCATCTTTCCACAGCCATACTGTACCACACGGATTTTTTCGCAATTCATCATGATTCTTAACCCCTTTCCTGTATCGTTGCTTTGTACATTGATAGTTCCTGATATAAGTATAAGGCTTATACAAGGTATGGAGTCAAGGGCTTTTTTTATGCATTTCCCCGCAGGGAGACAGGTATCTGGAGCCGGAGGAACATGCCCCTTTCCTGCATGTCCATGGGCACCTCCGCCACCACCTCACAGATATAATCGCCGGTAATCCTGTAGTGTTTTTCCTGGATTTCCTTCAGAAGGCGGCCGATATATTCCTTCTCCTTATCAAAACTGTTACAGTAAATACACAGGTAGGTACTGGCCGGTATGGGGGTAATCAGGCTTTCCTTCACAAACCCCTTATCCACCAGCACGAATATCTGTGTGGAACAGAACTCCCCTTTTATCAGGGACTCCTTCTTCATGACGGTTCCCGCATTATAGAAATATATGGGGGACAGCTGGTTGGCAATCAGGTTCTTCTTCAAATCACGCAGGATCTGCTCATACACGTCAATCCCGTAATCATAGAAATTCACACCTGAATCCGTCATATAAGTCAGGCGCCCCGGGATGTACTCCAGCACAATGGCGCCGTCCGGAGGGGCATTTTCATACCATTCATAGCTTTCCAGGGTGCGCTCAATGGCCTTTCTCTGGTACATCAGTTCCCTGGACCTGTCATCAATCTCATCCAGGTTGCGGTACAGGATATCCTTGAGCATGTCCGGGTCAAAGTGCTTTAGCTGTTTCTTGATATCCTTAAGCGACATCCCCAGGGCCTTCATGCGCTGGATCATATCCAGCTGCGCGCTTTGGCGTATATCATAATAACGGTATCCATTCTCCGCATCCCGGTGCAGGGGTGAGAACAATCCCTCCTTATCATAAAGACGCAGCGCCTGTTCCGACACACCGTTCAGCCTTGCCATCTGTCCAATTGACAGTTTTTTCACAGCACACCCCTCCCGAATATTATGTATTTTATATAATCACGCGCCTGTATCTGCTCTGAATATGGAATAATTATACCAAAAAAACCTTATACCAGCAATAAGGTTTTGCCCCTCCTATTTCATTTACTGTAGATTATTTATCAATTGTATCTCCCTTAAAATGGAAATTTTCACAAAACGCTTATCATAGTATGTTTATCACAGTACGCTTATCACAGCACTTCCCTCCAAAAAATAATACCTGCGGCCCACCCCGCCGGTCCCGCCACCTTAAGGGGGCGTCCCGGTCCGGCGTGTGCCGCAGGCATTTCCGCTCATATTAATTCCGCTCATATTGTTTCTTTTTGCCAGGAATGGAAAACCTTTACCATCTCCTCGCTGCTTAGCTCAGCTTCTTCACAATCTTCTCCGCATCCTCCTGGTTGCCGATTACCATCAGGTGGATATCGCTCTCTACGACATAATCCGCGCCTGGCATGAATTTCATATGCCCACCCTTATTTTTAAGGGCAATGATGGAAATGCCGTATACCCGGCGGATATTCAGGTCCTTGATGGACTTCCCTACCCAGGAATCCAGGGGACGGATCTCAAAAATGGAAATGCCGTCAGCCAGCTCCGTATAGTCAAACACATTGTTGCCGCTGTAGCGCACCGCTGCCTTCTCTGCCACGTCCCGGTCCGGATAGACCACCTGGTCCGCCCCGTTCTTTAACAGAAGACGCGCATGGATGTTGCGGTTGGCCTTGCTGACAACGTACTTGGCCCCCATCTCCTTAATCATGCTGGTAACCTCCAGGCTGTTCTGGAAGTTATTGCCAATGCAGATGAAGCAGATATCAAAATTCCCCACCCCAAGGCTTTTTAATACAGCCTCATTGGTGCAGTCGCCAATCTTGGCGCTGACCACATAGGGAAGGATAGGCTCCAGCTTTTCTTCCGATATATCCACTGCCATGATCTGATTGTCATGCTTTGCCAGATTCTCACACAGGTGCTGTCCAAACCTTCCGATTCCGATTACAAGAATTGATTTCATGTATAAGATACCCCTCTCTTTTTTCTTAGACCCTTTTATCCAATGGTAATCCTCTCAGCCGGCAGCTGCACATGAGGCTTGCGGCTGGACCTGGTGAATGCAAGCGCAAAGGACAGGCTGCCGATACGTCCGCAGTACATCAGGATAATGATTACAATCCTCGAAAGCGGATTCAGGCTTCTGGTCACGCCCGTACTCATGCCGGATGTGCCGATGGCCGAACACGTCTCAAAAAACACATCTGACATAGGCAGGTTCTGGAACACCATGATCAGGATGGTTGCCGTGAGCATCAGGCTCAGGTTGATGGTCAGGATACAGGCTGACTGGCGGATGGATTCATCCTGAAGCCTCCTGCCGAATATCTCCACGCCATAGGTCTGGCGGATATTGGAATGGACATACAGAAGCAGCACGGCCAGCGTGGTGGTCTTGATGCCTCCTGCCGTGGAGCCGGGGCTGCCGCCAATGAACATCAGCATGGCCGACAGGAACTTGCTCCCGTCTGTCAGGGCCGCCGTGTCCACATTGTTGAATCCGGCTGTCCTTGGCGTCACCGCGCTGAAAAAGCAGGCTAGGAACTTCTGCGAACCGTTCATCCCCACCAGGATGTTGTCCCGCTCCATCAGATAAAACAGGATGGTCCCACCTGCCAGCAGCACTGCCGTGGTGACCAGCACTATCTTGGTGTGGAGCAGGTAATGGCGGACATCCCACCGTTTCCTGTACAGGTCGTCCCACACAATGAATCCGATACCGCCGATGATTATCAGGGTGGAAATGGTCCCAATCACCACCCAGTCCCCTGCATAGGAGCACAGGGAGCTGTACTGCTCCGTATGTCCCATCAGATCAAATCCTGCATTACAGAACGCGGATATGGAATGGAATATGCCATACCAGGTGCCGCGGAACAGTCCGTACTGCGGAATGAAACGGAGGGACAATATGATGGCGCCCGCCCCCTCAAAAATCGCAGTTCCTATGATGATCCGTTTTGCCAGCTTCACCATGCCGCCAATCTGCAGCGTGTTGACGCTCTCTTCCATAAGTCCCCGTTCCTTTAACCCGATTTTGCGCCTCAGCACAATGGAGAGGAATATACCGATACTGATGAAGCCCAGCCCGCCCAGCTGGATCATGATCAGCAAAAGCGCCTGTCCAAACAGGCTCCACTGGGTCCAGGTGTCCGCCACCACCAGCCCGGTCACGCAGGTGGCGCTGGTAGCCGTAAACAGGCAGTTGAGGAACGGCTCGCCCTGTCCGTCCCTGCTGGATACCGGCAGCATCAGCAGCAGGGTTCCTGTCATGATTATCAGGAAGAATCCATATGCAATGAATTGTGTCTGTGATATATGTTTTTTTAAATGCTTCTGTTTAAAATCATACAGCTTCTCTTTCATGTTCCCCTCACTTAACCCTTTTGCGGAATATGGCACAGATTGACATCCCAAATCCCAGGGGCATTTTTATGGAAATCCTTCCCACGAACTGCATTGTATCACTTGTTTCACGGTATGTCTACCTGCAAATGGCCGGTCCGGCTAAATTCCCGGAAATGTCCGGCTGAATCGTGCAGTCCAATCCTCCTGCCTCACGTCCGGAGCCGCCCTAAGGACTGCCATGCCATGAACAGGATGAACACCAGGAGGTTTACCACCACCACGCTGGCCCCGGCCGGCGTTGAGAACTGATAGGAGGCCGTCATTCCTATTATAAAGCATAGGACGGACAATATACCCGCGGACACCACAACACTGCCAAAGCTTTTAAACACCCGCATGGAGGAAAGGCATGGGAAGATAATCAGGCTGGAAATCAGCATGGCGCCCATCATGCGCATGCCCAGCACGATGGTCACTGCCGTGAGCACGGCAATCACCACATTATAGAAGCCCACATTGACCCCGGTTGCCTTTGCAAAATTCTCGTCAAATGTAACTGCGAATATCTTATTGTAGCACACCAGGAACAGGATAAGCACCACCACCGACAGCACGGCGGACAGCGCCACATCCTCACGGCTCATGGCCAGGATGCTGCCGAACATATAACTGCTCACATCCGTGGTCAGCCCCGTGGTCAGGGAGGTGACTATGATGCCGATGGCCAGTGCGCTGGCAGATATCAGCGCAATGGCCGCATCGCTTTTTATCCTGCTGTTCTCCGTAATCCTCAGCAGGAAAAATGCCGCCAGGACCACCACCGGGATGGATACCTTCAGCGGGGACCAGCCCATGGCCAGGGCAACGGATAACGCTCCGAAGGATACATGGGAAAGCCCGTCCCCAATCATGGAATACCGTTTTAACACCAGGCTTACCCCCAGGAGCGAGGCGCACAGGGATACCAGCATCCCGCCCACAAGCGCCCTTACAAGGAAGGGGTATGATAACATTTCGCCGATGATATTCATTGTCTCTCCTCCTTCTTCTCAGCCGGATGTACGTGGAGCTTTGGCACATGGCAGCCTGCCGTGGGCTTGCACCGGCCCTGTTCCTTCTCATGGAAGAAATGGCCTGCCGCCTTGCTGTTCATATAGTCATGGGCAGGTCCGTAGAACATGACCCGCTTCTGTAAATGAAGGATTTTGTTGGCCTCCTCCACCGCATTCCTCAAATCATGGGAAACCATCAGGATGGCCACCCCGTCTTCCCGGTTCAGGCGCCGGAGCATGGCATAGAATTCCTGGATTGCCATCGGATCCAGGCCTGTAATGGGTTCATCCAGGATCAGCAGCTGTGTGGTGGCACACAAGGCCCTGGCAATCAGCACCCTCTGCTGCTGTCCACCTGACAGTTCACGGTAGCATAAATCCTTAAGGGGGGTGATGCCCAGCTTCTCCATGTTCGTTCCTGCAATCTCCTTTTCAACCCTGGAATAAAAGGGTTTCCACCCCCGCCTGCTGAGGCATCCGCTTAACACTACCTCCAGCACCGTGGCCGGAAAATCCTTCTGGGCAGCCGTCTGCTGGGGCAGGTATCCGATTCCCGAACCCTTCAGCTCATCGGATACCGTCAGCCTCCCTGCCGTGGGCTTTAAAAGGCCAAGAAGGCCCTTCATGAGCGTACTCTTGCCTGAACCATTTTCCCCAACGATACACAGGTAATCGCCAGGGTTGACCTCCATGTCCACATCCACCACCGCGTCCTGGTTATCGTATCCAAAATCAACATGTTCACATTTAATTAAAGGTGTCATCTCATACCTCATCTTTTTCATTGCTGCCAATACTACTCAAGGCCCTTCCTAAGGTTCTCCACATTCTGGTTCATCAGCTGAAGGTAGGTAACCCCTTCGTCAAACTGTTTCCTTGTCACATTATGGCAGGAATGGAGAAGGAGCGGAACCGCCCCGGTCTCCTCGCTGATGATTTCCGCCGTGCGGTGGCTGGACAGCTCCAGGTAATACACCCCGTGGATCTGTTCCTCCTTCACCTTGTCAATCAGGTAGGCGATGGTTTTGGCGCTTGGCTCCGTATCCGTGCTGCAGCCGGAAAATGCGGCCCTGTAGGAAAGCCCGTACTCGTCCGCAAAGTACCGGAACGGGAACTTGTCCGCAACCACGATCATATGGTTCCTTCCCTGCGCCACCACCTGCCTGAACCGTCCGTCCAGGTCCTTCAGCTCCTCAATGTAGGCATCCGCATTGGCCTTGAACCGGCCGCTGTCCTCTGGGGCGGCTTCCATCAGGGTCTGGCTGATGATCCTTACAATGGCCTGGGCGTTCACAGGTGAGGTCCAGATATGCTCATCATATTCAATATCCATCTCATGCCCGTCCCTGTCATCGTATGCATGCAGTTCCGGCACGCCTTCATGGTCCCCGTAAGCACTAGTGTCTTCCATGTATCCATGGCCGTCTTCCATGTGTCCGTGGGCGTCTTCACCAGGTTCATGGGCATTTCCCCCATGTACGTGGGCGTCTTCCCCATGCTCATGGGCATCCTCCATGCCCTCCACATGCTCCTCCTCCACCGCGTCCACGTAATCCATCATGGTGAGTATCTTCATATGGCTGGTATCCAGTGAATCCAGCACCTGTCCGACCCAGTGTTCCATCTCCCCGCCGTTGAGCACCAGCACGTCCGCCTCCTGCATGGCAATCATGTCCGCAGGCGTGGGCTCAAAGGAATGGCTGTCCATCCCGGCCGGGACAATCAGCTTCAGCTTCACCCTGTCCCCTGCAATCTGGCGCACAAAATCATAATAGGGGAAAATCGTGGTGACAACGCACAGACGGTCATCCGCCCCATCCCGGACCTCACCCCCATGGCTGCCGCCCCCAGGCCCTGTCCCCGGCCTGGCGCCGCACCCCCACGCGCCAAGGATGGTCCCGGCTGTCACAAGCAGCGCCATCAGCCAGGCCATCCTTTTTAGTTTCGTATTCTTTTCCCTATTCAATTCCATTCACATCCTTTATATACCGCACCACATCCACGGGATGGTCCGCTATCAGTTCCGGGTTAAATGCCTCCAGCTCTTCCCTGTCCCTGAAGCCCCATGTGACGCCCACCGTATCCACCTGGGCGTTCTTACCAGTGCGCATGTCCGTATTGGTGTCCCCCAGATACAGCACCTCTTCCCGGTCCACCCCCAGTTCCTCCATCAGCGCCCACACGCCGTCCGGGGACGGTTTTTTCCTGATTCCCTTGTCCTCGCGCTCCCCATAGACCAGGTCGAACCTGCCCTTTCCGAATACGCCCTCCACATTGTCCAGGGTCCTTGGATGGGGCTTGTTGGACAACACCGCTGTTTTTATATGGTTCTCCTTCAGGAAATCCAGCAGTTCCATGATTCCGTCATACGCCTTTACACGGTACATACAGCACCCTTTGAAAATCTCCGGATACAGATTCACTGCCTCCCCGTAATGTTCAAGCTTACTGTCCCCGCAGGCCTCCAGGGCGCGCTCCAGCAGCTTCTTATATCCATCGCCCACGAAAACACGGCACTCATCCACTGAAACCTGCCTCATCCCCCACTTCTCCAGGGACAGGTTCACAGACCTCTGGATTGCATATATGGAATTAACAAGTGTCCCGTCCAAATCAAAAATACAGCATTTATACATTATGGTTTCCATCCCTTTCCATTCATATACTCCGGTTTTCAACACAAAGTACATCATAGCACAATTCCCTCTGTTTGACCAGTACCACCCATATACAGGTCTGCCCGCGGGCATGCATTTGACACCCATCCGTCCCCATGCTATACTTTTCCCATAACAAACACACCAGCAGTTTACAAATTTAAAGGAGCACATTATGAGTAACCCTTATGTAATAACCTGTTGTTCCACTGCAGACATGCCCAAGCACTACCTGGCAGAACGGGGAATCCCTTATGCCTGCTTCCATTTCAGGATGGAAGATAAAGAATATGATGATGATTTAGGCAAATCCATTTCACTTGAGGAATTTTATCAAAAAATCCGTGACGGCGCCATGCCCACCACGTCCCAGGTGAATCCCGAACAGTATGAGGCCATGTTTGAGCCAATATTAAAAGAAGGAAAGGATATCATCCACCTGACCCTGTCCACCGGTATATCCGGAACCTATAATTCTGCTGTCATTGCCAGGGACGAGATGTTGGAGCGCTATCCTGAACGCCGCATCGAGATAATCGACTCCCTGACAGCTTCCGTGGGATACGGTCTTTTGCTGGATACGGCCTGGGAGAGGATGCAGGCCGGAGCGGATTATGAAGAACTGGTTTCCTGGATCAAAGAACATAAGTTACAGCTGCACGGATGGTTCTTCACAACCGACTTAAGCCACCTGAGGAGAGGCGGCAGGATATCGGCCTCCGCGGCCTTTTTCGGCAACATGCTGAACATATGTCCGCTGATGAATATCAATCATGAGGGAAAACTGATTCCCCGGGACAAATTCCGGGGCAGGAAGAAGGTAATAAGAGAACTGGCCGAACGGATGAAGCTCCATGCCTTGGACGGCACCGGATATTCCGGCAGATGTTTTATCTGCCACTCCTCCTGCCCCGAGGACGCCGCGGCCGTGGCATCCCTGATTGAGGAGAACTTTCCCAATCTGGACCAGAAGCCGTTCCTGGCGGAAATAGGAACCGTAATCGGCTCCCACACAGGTCCCGGCACAGTAGGTATATTCTTCTGGGGCGATAAGAGGACGGATTAAGTCTTACCCTTCCTTCCCGGCCATGACATACAGGGCCGCGAATCCCAGGGCTGCGGCAATCACGCCGTACACAATATCAATGCCCTGGGGTATGCCTGGAAACAGTTCGGGAAGGGAACCGAACATAAAGCCCAGGATGATGAGGTAGGTGGGCTGGGGATGGCGCTGCATCAGCCCTTCCAGCACCTTGGCCGTAAGGAATATGCCGCCCAGCACGCCTGCGCCAAGTGGAATCAGGGGCAGGATGTTCAGGGTGCTTATGTTCTTTATGATGCCCTCATAGATTCCCAGCATATATAACATCTGGGACACGCTGATTCCCGGAAGCACCAGGCCCACCGCGATGATCACGCCGCCTGCAAGCTGGATCAGGACAGCGCCGGGGCCAAAGCTTCCGTCCGGTGCAAACAGCCCGGCCGGGAGCAGGGCCAGGATGACCACCCCAAGGATTCCTATAATAGGATAGGCAACCGCTCCAAGGCTGATCCTCCTGATACCGGCCTCCCTGTATATCATGGGCACGCCCCCGGCCACTGCCCCCAGGAAGAAGAAGCGGAGGGGTACATCTGCCCTGGTGGTGAACAGGAAGCTTATGAACCTGGAAAACAGCACCATACCCACTCCCGCCCCCAGGACGAAACGCACCAGGAAGGACATGCTCTTTCCCGGATTCCTGAAAAATGAACTGACCGAGGAAATCAGCCGGTCATAGACCCCCAGTATCATTGCCATAGAACCGCCGCTGACGCCCGGCACGGTCATGGTGCCGCCAATCCACATTCCTTTTAATATCGTAATCAGATTATCCCTATCCATTCTCAAGCTCCTTTTTCCGTTATCTGGTCCATTGTACCCTATTGAATACAAAATGGGAATTAATTTTCTGTATATATTATGCCTGAAAATGCCCTCTTATTGCTGCTTTTCCAAACTGTCTGCGCCGCAGACCGCAAAAAGCCCCGGAACATATAGGTTCCAGGGTGTGTTTGAAAATTGCTTTCCGTCAGCTGTGCGTCCCACTTCGTGGGAGATTTGGTCCCGATGAGGGAGGCGTAGCGAGCTACGTTGACCGAATTGGGACCAAATATACCGCGAAGTGGGGCGTGCAGATGGCGGGAATGAATTTTCAAACACACCCTGGGGCTTTTTCAGGGAATATGATTATATAGGAATGATGGTTATGTACGGATGGTCCTGTTTAGAATCCCATTCCGTAGGAAAATCCGTTGCTGCAGGACCCGGTGCTGCAGCCGCTGCCCTGGCAAGTACTGCCTGTGCAGTTACCGCCCGCACAGCCTGGATTCAGGCCGCACTGTGAACCGCCTGCGCTTACGCCCATACGGCTTAAGATGGCATCCAGCTCCTGTCCGCCGTTCTGATAGCAGACAGCCTGGGGGCAGTTGGCGGTGTCATAGAGCGCTGCGTTGTACTGATTCATATTTGCCATATTGGTGCCGCATACATTGCCCAACAGGGCTGCTGCGGCCATGGTTGAAACTGGTAACATAGTTTTGTCCTCACTTTCCCATTTTAAAATGTTACAAATGTATTTCTTTTTTGTTACAAAACTATATTACCACAATTAGGATTCCTTGTGTCAGGGAGTAATTGGGGGATTTCCCAGAATATGGGAGACAAGATTCGATTTATTTTTAGTTATATTTGTCCCACTGCGTGAATATATTTTTACTATTATGTAACCGACCCTGTATCAAGGCAGGCTGCAGGCGGTTACTATTATATGACAGGGGATTTTACATTATGCTAAATAACGTCAAGAAAAACGTAAGTACATCATTTCCATTTCTCAGGTCCGACCGCCACTTTGCCCATACGCAGGAAATATTCGATACCGTCCAGACCATGAACATAAGCCAGACACTGAATTTTTCCATCCTGCTCATCCTCATGGAGCTGGGCAACCTGATCAGCTACTGGGCCGTGGACATAAGAAGCCGTCTTATCTCCCCCACCAGCTTCGCCATACTCATATTCCTCCTGTACATGGGCTTTAATATATTTTACTGTGATTATCTGCTGGGACTGGAGCGCAATGGGCGGACCAGGAAGCTGCTCCAGTGCCACACCTATTCCTTTACCATCATGTTCAGCCTGTTCTGTCTCTGCATGAACTACCTCTGCCTGAAGGGCAGGATGAGTGCGGAAAGCGTGCTCCTGTTCTATATTTACCTGGCGGCAGGCCCTATCTATACGTACAAGGAAGCCCTGGCAGCCATTGTCACCACCGGTGCGCTGGCCCTTCCTTCTTTTGTTGCCCAGAAAGCGCCTGTATCCATGTACTCCAACATGTTCCTGTACAGCTTCACCAGCCTGTTCCTGTCACAGATGCGCTGCCGCATCACAGGAAACAACCTGAGGCTTTTAAGGGAAGCCTGGGACGAACAGGTATATCTCCAGGACCGGGCTGACAACGACCCCCTGACCCAGGTCCTTAACCGCAGCGGTTTTTCCGTGCGGCTGGAACAGCTGATTCCCGCTGCCATCCAGCTCTATGTGCCCATCGCCGTCATCATGGTGGACATCGACTATTTCAAGCAGTACAACGACACCTTCGGCCATATGGCCGGGGATGAATGCCTGAAAAAGGTGGCTGCTGCCCTGGCTTCCCGCATCCACCAGGGCAGGGATTTAATCTGCCGTTTCGGCGGGGAGGAATTCCAGATCCTTCTGTATGGGATTAAGCCCGAGGACGCCCTCCACGCTGCCGACCGCCTCCGCCAGGCTGTGGCCGACCTGAAGCTGCCCGCCGCCGACAGACGCACGGCTCCCTATGTCACCATCAGCGTAGGTGTCTCCAGCGCGGTCCCTTCCTCCATGGAGACATATAACGGCATGATAAAGGCAGCCGACGATGAACTGTATTACGCCAAGAATCACGGCAAGAACATGGTGTCCTTCCGGGAACTGCCGCCCGAAAAGGAATCCGTCCCAAGTTCCGTATCCGTAACCCGGTGCATGGCCGTATCATGTGAGCTGCCCAAATCATGATATTATTTCACAAAAATGCTCTCCGCATAGTTGACGGAAGCCATTGCGTCCCGGCAGTACATGTCCGCATCAATGGTCCTGGCATATTCTTCCGTAAGGACCGCCCCTCCGACCATGACCCTGGCCCATGGCGCGGCTGTCCTCAGCCTGCGGATGGTCTCCTCCATGCTTGGGACCGTGGTGGTCATCAGGGCGCTGAGTCCCACAAGCTGAACCTTCCTGCCCATGGTTTCCTCCACTATCCGCTCCGGAGGCACGTCCTTGCCCAGGTCCACCACCTCATATCCGTAGTTCTCTAACAGTACCTTCACTATATTCTTGCCAATGTCATGGATATCGCCTTTTACCGTTGCAAGTACGATGGTTCCCTTTTTCTCCTGTACCTGGCCCTTGGCGTCCATCTTTGTCTTGATGACCTCAAAGGCTGCTTTTGCCGCTTCCGCGCTCATGAGAAGCTGCGGGAGGAAGATGGTTCCCTTCTCAAATCCCTTTCCCACCCGGTCCAGGGCCGGAATCATCTGGTCATTGATGATTGCCAGGGGTTCCTTTTCCTCCAAAAGCGCGGTGACCGCCTGATGGGCCGCATCCTTCAGCCCCCGCTCAATGGCCGCGGACAGGGAGCAGTCCGTGCTTTCCCCTGCTGCGGCAGTCCCGCCTTTTCCTATGGTCTGTCCCAGACCGGCGGACTGGCCGCTGTATACACCGATGTACTGGCTGCACTGGGCATCCCTGTCCATAAGGGCATTGAAGCTGTAGAATGCCCGCATCATGGCTTCCGAATTAGGATTGATGATGGCTGCGTTTAAGCCCGCCTCCATGGCCATGGTAAAGAATGCGGCGTTGATGATTTCCCGTTGAGGCAGTCCGAAGGAAATGTTGGAAACTCCCAGGATGGATCTGCCTCCCAGTTCATCCCGGATGCGGCGGAGCGTGTCCAGGGTGGTCAGGGCGCCTTTGCTGTCTGAACTTACCGTCATACAGAGGCCGTCCAGTATGATATCCTCGGCCCCGATGCCATAGGACGCGGCCGTGTCTATAATCTTGCGCCCCACTTCAATCCGTCCTCCGGCTGTCTCCGGGATCCCGCCTTCATCCAGGCACAGGCCCACCACCACGCCGCCGTACTTTGCCACCAGCGGGAATACCTGGTGCATGACCTCTTCCTTGCCATTGACCGAATTAATCAGGGGCTTTCCATTATATACCCGCATGGCCCGCTCCATGGCTTCCATATCCGACGTGTCAATCTGAAGCGGCAGGTCTATGATGCTCTGAAGCTCCTTCACCACTTCCTCCATCATGGATGGTTCGTCAATCCCCGGCAGGCCCACGTTCACATCCAGCACATCCGCGCCATTATCCTGCTGGCTTACGCCCTCCCTCAGGATGTATTCCAGGTCATGGTCCCTCAGGGCCTGTTTGAACTTGGATTTACCCGTGGGATTGATGCGTTCCCCGATGATTACGGTTTTCCCGCCGATTACCACTGCCTGTGCATAGGAAGAAATGACGGTGCGCTTCTTAGGCTCTGGCAGGCGGACAGGAATATCCCTGCAGCGTTTAACGGTTTCCCGTATGTGCGCCGGGGTGGTACCGCAGCATCCGCCCACCACGGCGGCCCCCAATTGAGCGATTTCCTCCATGGCAAGGGCAAACTGCTTCTCATCAATATCATAGACCGTCCTGCCCTCCTCGCTTCTTGGGAGGCCCGCATTGGGGTTCACCAGCACGGGAAGGGAGGTCACCTTCATGATGTCCCTGAGGATTTCCTTCATCTGCACAGGGCCAAGGCCGCAGTTGATTCCCAGGGCATCCACCCTCAGTCCCTCCAGCAGGGCCACGGTGGACTCCACATTGCCCCCGGTCAGAAGTTTTCCCTTCTCATCGTATATGACCGTTGCAAACACAGGAAGGGGTTCCCCATCCTCCCGGCTTATGCCTGCTTCCTTTGCAGCCAGCACAGCCGCCTTTAATTCATAGCTGTCGCTCATGGTCTCAATCAGGATAAGGTCAGCGCCTGCCTTTGCACCCGCGGTGACAACCTCTTTATAAAGGCTGACCGCTGCCTCAAACTCCAGGTCCCCCAGCGGTTTCAGCAGCTTTCCCGTGGGGCCCAGGTCCAGCGCCACATATCCGTGTCCTGCCTCCTCCACCGCTGCCCTGGCATGGCCCACTGCCGCTGCCACGATTTCCTCCAGGTTATCCCTGTACTTCAGCCCATTAGCCCCAAATGTATTGGTGGTCATGATATCGGCCCCTGCCGCCAGGTACTGTCTGTGGATGTCCCTGAGCACCTCGGGGTGTGTCAGGTTCCACAGCTCCGGCAGTTCCCCTGCCTTAAGGCCCTGGGCCTGAAGCAGGCTTCCCATGCCGCCGTCACAGAACAGGCGGCGCACTTTCATTTCCTCTAATATTCTCATTGTCAGTCCTCGCAAGCTAATATATCCTGTACCAGGATGTCCACATGCTCCTCACTGGTAATCCAGCTGGTGCAGAGGCGTATGGCCGTGTGGCTGTCATCCACGCGTCCCTGATGGGTGTAGCTGAACCTTCCCTCCCACTGCTTAAGCACCTTGTCCGGCATGATGGGGAATACCTGGTTCGTGGTATTGTATACCAGGAACGGGTATCCCTTATCCGTACAGGCCTTTCTGATCCTGTCCGCCAGACGGTCCGCGTGCCTGCCCAGCTCCATGTACAGCCCGTCCCTTAGAAGTTCTGAGAACTGGATTCCCAGAAGGCGTCCTTTGGCCAGCATTCCGCCTCTCTGCTTGATATGATAGCGGAAATCTGACTTAAGCTCCTGGTTCAGGATGACCACCGCCTCGCCGAACAGGGCGCCCACCTTGGTGCCTCCGATATAAAACACATCGCAGTTGGCAGCCAGCACCGGAAGGTCCACGTCATTGCCCTCGGCCATAAGGCCGTAGGCCAGGCGCGCCCCGTCCACAAACAGGTACAGCCCGTACTTCCTGCACACACCGTAAAGCGCTTCCAGCTCCGCCCTTGTGTAAATGGTCCCCAGCTCCGTAGGGTTGGATATATACACCATCTTGGGCTGTACCATGTGTTCAAAGCTCTCGTCGTGGATGTGTTCCAGGTAAAGCGTCTCCACCTGGCCGGCGCTTATCTTGCCATCCTCCGACGCAAGGGCCAGGACCTTGTGTCCGGTTGCCTCAATGGAACCTGTCTCATGGACATTAATATGGGCGGACACAGCGCCCACAACGCCCTGATGGGGCCTGAGGGCAGATGCAATCACCGTCATGTTGGCCTGGGTCCCGCCCACCAGGAAGTGCACGTCAGCATCTTCCCGTTTACAGAGTCCCCGGATGATGGAGGCAGCCTCCTCACAATAGTGGTCCTCCCCGTATCCGGGCGTCTGTTCCAGGTTTGTCTCCATCAGTTTCCTGAGGATGCGCTCATGGGCGCCCTCACTGTAATCGCAGTTAAAACGAATCATTTTCTTTCCTCTCCTTTTCCCTTTCATGGTACAGGTCCCTACCGCCTGTACGCGCAGTCCTTCTTCCCACATGCCTCGCAGCCCTTCACATCACAGCGGTACGGCTTCCTGCTGGCGCCCATCACGGCCGTGACAGATTTGGAAGGCATCATGAGAAGGCTGTCCGTAAGCTTGATGCCGATGCGCTTGCCTGCCTCCAGACAGTCTAACAGCCGGCTCTGGCAGTCCAGCGGGAAATCTCCGTAGCCCGGACTGAACCTTGGGCGCAGATACCAGCCGTCCGCCTCGTAATCCGCCTTCAGGCCGGCGCAGACCTGGTCGCAGTATTCCTCTATCATGGCAGTGGCAGCGGCCTGCATGATAACGGCCTTGCTCATCTGGAGACGGTTATACTTCCCGATCAGATGGTCCGCCCCCGTGCCCAGGGTGGCTGCGAATACAAGGATCCTGCCGCAGTCCGCCAGGTTTCTTGCCAGGTTCCTGCTCCTTGTAAGGAAGACCCCGGCATCCACCAGGCCGTCCTGCCCCAGGGCCAGGGGATAATCCCGGCACAGATGCAGGGGCCTGGCTTCCCGGCCAAGTTCCCCGATGCACTGTTCCACCAGCTCCATCACCCGTTCATCCGCTTCATGCCTTCCATATCCCAGATACCGCAGTACTTCCCCCCTGTCAATATCCCGTGTCTCCATCCAATCCTCCTATGGCGTGCATGTGTACTCATTTCCAAGTATTTCTGAAAGATTCTCCTTGATTTTCCCGGCCACATCCGGCTTGTTCATGGAATAGATGTGGATTCCGTTGACCCCGTTGGCAATCAGGTCGATGATCTGGTCCGTTGCATAGGCAATGCCAGCCTGCTTCATGGCAGCCGGATGATCCCCGAACCGGTCCACGATGGACATGAACCTGGACGGCAGGTACGTGCCGGACATCTGTGTGATACGCTTGATCTGTTTCGCATTGGTAACCGGCATGATCCCGGCAATGACAGGGACCGTGATTCCCTTTTCCCGGATGCGGTACAGATAGCTGTACAGGATGCTGTTATCAAAAAACATCTGGGTGGTCACGAAATCGCAGCCAGCCTCCACCTTCTGTTTCAGATAGTCCATGTCCACCGACTTGTTGGCGGATTCCACATGGCCCTCCGGATAGCAGGCAGCGCCGATGCAGAAATCCCCCGACTGTTTGATTTCCCGAATCAGTTCGGACGCATAGTGGTAAACCTTGGGGGTCTGTCCGTTTTCAGGGATATCCCCCCTGAGGGCCAGCACATTCTCAATCCCATGTGCCTTCAGCTCCTTAAGCACCCCCTG
This sequence comes from Enterocloster sp. OA13, assembly GCF_022440595.1. Lineage (NCBI taxonomy): Bacteria > Bacillati > Bacillota > Clostridia > Lachnospirales > Lachnospiraceae > Enterocloster > Enterocloster sp. OA13. Next base: position 2,735,692 of record NZ_JAKNTF010000001.1, read on the forward strand.
TACCTTCTCCCTGGTGGACGACACGCAGGTCAGATGGGCCAGGGGCGTCACGCCGTACTCCTTGATGTCCGAGGCAATGCCCACCGTATAATCGCTGGTGCCTCCGCCTGCGCCGTATGTAACGCTCATAAATGCCGGCTTAAGCTTGGCAATCTCTTTTGCCGCCTTCTCCACCGTATTATAGTTATCTTCTGTCTTAGGAGGAAATACCTCAAAAGACAGGGTGGGCTTCCCCTGTGCCAGTATATCCCGAATCTTCATAATCGCTCTGCCTCTCTTTACTCAAAATGCCCCGGCCCCCTTTTCTGATTCAGGATTGCCGGAGCATGGATACACAGTGCATGTGCGCTGCTGCATGATACAGCAGCCACGTGCACTTACTATTTACATCTCAACCGTCACTTTTTTCAGGTGCCAGATATCCCTTACATACTCCTCAATGGTCCTGTCGGATGTAAACTTACCGCTGTCAGCCACATTGAGGATGGCTGCCTTGGCCCACCACTTCTCATCTCTGTATGCCTTATCCACCTTGGCATGGGCCTCTGCATAGGAACGGAAATCCTTCAGGATGAAGTAGGTATCCGCCTTATCGCTGCTCTTGGTATTCAGCAGGGAGTTATAGATATCCCGGAACAGCTCAGGGTTATCCGGCGCATAGTAGCCGTTAATCAGCTGCATCAGCACCCTGCGGATTTCCTGGTCATTGTTAAAGATATCCATTGGATAATATCCGCCGTTATTCTCATAATTAATGACCTCATCCGATGACATGCCGAAGATGAAGGCATATTCGCTGCCCACTTCCTCAACAATCTCCACATTGGCCCCGTCCATGGTGCCCAGTGTCAGGGCGCCGTTGAGCATGAACTTCATGTTGCCCGTGCCCGAAGCCTCCTTGCTGGCCGTGGAAATCTGCTCACTCACATCAGCAGCCGCAAAGATAAGCTCTGCGTTGCTTACCCTGTAATCCTCAATGAATACCACCTTAATCTTGCCTCCGATGGACTTGTCATTGTTGATTACATCCGCCACGGAATTGATTAACTTGATGGTCAGCTTGGCGCGCTTATAACCGGCCGCTGCCTTGGCGCCGAAGATGAATGTCCTGGGCACCATATCCATGTCCGGATTATCCTTTAACTGGTTATACAGATACATCACATGCAGGATGTTCATCAGCTGGCGCTTATATTCGTGAAGCCTCTTTACCTGTACGTCAAAGATAGAACGGGGGTCCACCTCAATCCCGTTGTGTTCCTTGATATATCTGGCCAGTCGGATCTTGTTCTGGTACTTGATGTTCATGAATTCCTGCTGGCACTTTTCATCGTCCGCATAAATCTCCAGCTTCTTGATATGGGGAAGGTTGGTAATCCACTCATCCCCGATCTTGGAGGTCACCCAGTCAGCAAGCAGGGGATTGCCGTGGAGCAGGAACCTTCTCTGGGTAATGCCGTTGGTCTTGTTGTTGAACTTCTCCGGCATCATCTGATAGAAATCCTTTAACTCCTGGTTCTTAAGGATCTCGGTGTGCAGTCTGGCAACGCCGTTGACGGAAAAGCTGGCTGCAATGGCCATGTAAGCCATCTTCACCTGTCCGTCGTAGATGATGGACATCTTGCGCAGCTTCTCCTGGTTGCCCGGATACATGGACTGGATCTGGTTCTGGAACCTGCGGTTGATTTCCTCCACAATCTGGTAAATCCTTGGAAGCAGGCGTGAGAACAGCTCTATGGGCCATTTCTCCAGGGCCTCTGACATGATGGTGTGGTTGGTGTACGCACATGTCTTGGTGGTCACCTCCCATGCCTCATCCCAGTTCAGGCCTTCCTCATCCAAAAGGATACGCATCAGCTCAGGGATTGCAACCGTGGGGTGGGTATCGTTCAGCTGAAACGCCACCTTCTCATGGAACCTGCGGATATCGTCATGTTTTTCCTTATACTTTGTGATTGCCCTCTGCACGCTGGCGGAGATGAAGAAATACTGCTGTTTCAGGCGCAGTTCCTTGCCCGCATAGTGGTTGTCGTTGGGATACAGCACTTCCACGATGGTCTTGGCAAGGTTCTCCTGCTCCACTGCCTTCTGGTAATCGCCCCGGTCAAAGGAATCCAGGTTAAATGTATTCACCGGCTCCGCATCCCAGATACGCAGGGTATTCACCACGTTATTGCCGTAACCGATTACCGGCAGGTCATAAGGCACGGCGCGGACCGTCTGATAGCCGTCCTGCACGAAATGGTTGGCGCCGTTCACATTCTCAATGCGCACATAGCCGCCGAACTTAACTTCCTGCGCATACTCCGGGCGGCGGATTTCAAATGGGTTGCCGTCCTTCAGCCATTCATCCGGCACCTCAATCTGGTAGCCGTTCTCAATCTTCTGTTTGAACATACCGTAGCGGTAGCGGATGCCGCAGCCGTAAGCAGGATATCCCAGCGTCGCAAGGGAATCCAGGAAACACGCGGCCAGACGTCCCAGACCGCCGTTGCCAAGGGCAGCGTCCGGTTCCTGGTCCTCAATCAGGTTTAAATCAAATCCCAGTTCATCCAGCACTTCCTTAATCTCATCATGGGCGCATATGTTGATGATGTTGTTGCCCAGGGCGCGGCCCATCAGGAATTCCATGGACAGGTAGTATACTGTCTTTGTATCTTTCTTTTCATACTCTTTGTGGGTTGCTATCCACTCGTCGATGATAACATCCTTTACCGCATAGGCAACCGCCTGGAATACCTGCTGGGGCGTAGCCTCGTCAATGGTACGGCGGAACATGTTCTTCACGTTGTCTATCACGCTGCGCTTGAATGTGACTTTATCAAATCCTTTATTCATCGGCACAATCCTCCCTATCCTCATATAGGCGGGGTTTTTTAACCCCGCCTCCCATATTAACATTATTTCATGGTCTTTTCAACACCAAGCATGACTTTTTCGCCGTTGATGCCCCACTCCTTGGCGTAGCCGCCCATCCTTCCAAGGAAGATGGTATCAGCCATTACCTCGGCCTTGATCTGGTCTGCATTGGCCTTCAGAAGCTCTGCAATCCTGTCATTGTCATCCTGGTAAACAGCGATATGGTCCATGACCTCAAAACCTGCTTCCTTACGCATGGTCTGGATCTTGCTGATGATCTCGCGGACAAAGCCTTCCTCAACCAGCTCCGGTGTCAGGTTGGTATCCAGCACCACGGTCAGGTAGTTGTCCTCTTCCGTCACATATCCGTCCTTCTGTGATACGTCAATCAGAAGGTCGTCCTTTGTCAGCACCACTTCCTGCCCTGCGAAGTCAAAGGTCAGGGCGCCGCTTTCATTCAGCGTATCCATGGCGGCGCTGCCGTCAATATCCGTAAGGGCCTGGCGGATCTGTCCCAGGAGTTTCCCGTACTTGGGTCCCACCGTCTTAAGCTGGGGCTTAAAGGTATAGGAGGTAAATTCCCTCACATCATCGGAGAAGGCCACCTTCTTCACATTCAGCTCATCCTCAATGATCTTCACATAGAACTCGGACAGGGCGTGGTCAGCCTTGATATACATCTGGGCAATAGGCTGGCGGTTCTTGATGTTGGCGGCATTCCTTGCGGCGCGGCCCATGACCACGGCCTTTAAGACTTCATCCATGTCCTGCTCCAGGCTGGTGTCAATCCAGGCCTCCTGCACCTCAGGGAAGTCGCACAGGTGAACGCTTTCAGGCGCATCCGCATCAATCTTCCTGACAATGTTCTGGTAAATCTGCTCTGTCATGAACGGAATCATGGGAGCCGCTGCCTTGGCAACCGTCACAAGGGCGGTATAGAGGGTCATGTAAGCATTAACCTTATCCTGCTCCATGCCCTTGGCCCAGAAACGCTCGCGGCTTCTGCGCACATACCAGTTGCTCATGTCATCCACAAACTCCTGCAGTGACCTTGCGGCCTCGGGAATCTGGTAATTCATCAGGTTATCATCCACACATTTAACCATGGAGTTCATCTTGGAAAGCAGCCACTTATCCATGACAGGAAGCTTATCGTACTCCAGGGTGTGCTTTGTGGCGTCGAAATTATCAATATTGGCATAGAGTACCCAGAATGCATAGGTATTCCACAGGGTGCCCATGAACTTACGCTGTCCTTCGGTCACGGCCTTGTCCTGGTATCTCTTGGGAAGCCAGGGCGCGCTGCAGGTATAGAAGAACCAGCGGATGGCATCCGCGCCATGGGCTGCCAGGGTATCAAAGGGATCTACCGCATTGCCCTTGGACTTGCTCATCTTCTGTCCGTTCTCATCCAGTACCAGGCCCATGACAACAACATTTTCATAAGGCGCCTTGTTAAAGAGCAGGGTGGATTCAGCCAGCAGGGAATAGAACCATCCGCGGGTCTGGTCCACTGCCTCGGAGATGAACTGTGCCGGGAACTGTGATTCAAACAGTTCCTTATTCTCAAATGGATAGTGGTGCTGTGCAAATGGCATGGCGCCGGAGTCAAACCAGCAGTCAATGACCTCGGGAACGCGCTTCATAAGCCCGCCGCACTTGGGACACTTGATATTCACATTGTCAATATACGGACGGTGAAGCTCGATGTCCTCCGGACAGTTGTCGGACATGCTCTTTAACTCTTCAATGCTTCCGATGGAATGCTGGTGTCCGCACCCGCACTCCCAGATATTAAGAGGCGTTCCCCAATACCGGTTCCTGGAAATGCCCCAGTCCTGGATATTCTCCAGCCAGTCGCCGAAACGGCCCTTGCCGATGGCGTCAGGCACCCAGTTAATGGTATTGTTGTTGCGGATCAGATCCTCCTTCACAGCAGTCATCTTGATGAACCAGGATTCCCTTGCATAGTAAATCAGCGGTGTGCCGCATCTCCAGCAGTGGGGATAGCTGTGTTCAAAAGCAGGGGCTGAGAACAGAAGCCCCCTTGACTTCAGGTCCTTTAACACCAGCGGGTCTGCGTCCTTGACAAAGGTGCCTGCAAATGGTGTCTCACTTGTCATATCACCCTTTGCGTCCACCAGCTGTACAAAGGGAAGGTCATATCTGCGTCCCACATTGGCATCGTCCTCACCGAATGCAGGGGCGATGTGTACGATTCCCGTACCGTCCGTCAGTGTTACGTAGGTGTCGCACACCACGTAATATGCTTTCTTGTGCTGCTTCTCAGCAAGGGGCACGGAGCACCCGTACAGAGGCTCGTATTCCTTATATTCCAGATCCTTGCCCTTGTAATTCTCAAGTACTTCGTAATCCTCGCCCAGCACGGTGGCGGCCAGGGCCTGGGCAATATAATAGGTATAGCCGTCCCCGGTCCTTACCTTCACATAATCCTCCACCGGGTTCACGCAGAGGGCCAGGTTGCTTGGAAGGGTCCAGGGCGTGGTGGTCCATGCCAGGATATAGGCATCCTCGTCCTTTACCTTAAACCGCGCAATGGCGGAACGTTCTTTTACATCCTTGTAACCCTGGGCAACCTCATGGGAGGAAAGGGGGGTCCCGCAGCGCGGACAGTAGGGAACCACCTTAAAGCCCTTGTATAAAAGGCCCTTGTCCCAGATCTGCTTTAACGCCCACCACTCAGATTCAATGAAATTATTCTCATAAGTCACATATGGGTCATCCATATCAGCCCAGAAACCGACGGTGTTGGAGAAATCCTCCCACATGCCTTTGTATTTCCAGACGCTTTCCTTACACTCCCTGATGAACGGCTCCAGCCCGTACTGTTCAATCTGGTCCTTGCCGTCCAGTCCCAGTTTCTTCTCCACTTCCAGCTCCACGGGGAGTCCGTGGGTATCCCATCCCGCCTTACGCGGCACCATGTAGCCTTTCATGGCCCGGTATCTCGGGATCATGTCCTTGATGACACGGGTTTCCACGTGGCCGATATGGGGCTTGCCGTTGGCGGTGGGCGGTCCGTCATAGAACACGTAAGGCTTGCAGCCCTCGCGCATCTTGATGCTCTTCTCGAAGATGTGCTCATCTTCCCAGAATTTTTCCACTTCTTTTTCTCTTTCCACAAACTTAAGGTCTGTGGAGACTTTGTCATACATCCTTGGATTCCTCCATTCCTAGTTTTATATACTCTGGTATGTGCTGTGTTATATGGATTCATATAAAAAAGGCTTCCGTCCCGAACAGGACGAAAGCCGTAAATAACTCCTTCGTTTAACCACCTATTACTGCATACCATCATATGAGTCCCTTTAACGCAGGAATTGCGTCCCGGCTTACCATGCGGCGTGTCCATGCATCCCCTGGATGCCTGCGGACCTTGTCCCATCTTCTCAGCCGGACAGCTCCGGAGTGATATTCAGTCCTGCATTACTGGCACCGGGCTTCCACCATCCCCGGCTCTCTGAGGCGTTCCTGCAGACCTACTGTCTCCTTCACAGCTTTTACCATTTAACTTCTTTATTATAATAATGCCTTGGGGAAATGTCAACCTTAACCGCAATTTTAATCACACACAGCCCTTGTCCGGTGTAATTATTCTGTTACAATCCATCATATACTGTTGACAAATACAACTGACGGCGTTAATATTATACACTATAAATATTTAACATTGTTAACTATTTTTCCAAAAGGAGGAAAAACATGTCGGATGAACGGAATGAGAAAATACTTCAGTCAGAGCTGATGCAGATCATGCAAAGGATGAAGAAAATCAGGCTGAATATCTTATCCGAGCAGGTGATTTATTCGGAATATTATGCATTGGAACAGATTGACCGGTATGTGAAGGAACATCCGGGTTCCATCGGCATCTATGTGTCGGAGCTGGCCGAAAGCATGAAAATCGTGCCCTCTTCCGCCTCCCGCCTGCTTAACACCATGGAGGGAAAAGGACTTATAACAAGAAAAGTCGACACCGGAAGCAGGAGGAATATTTTCGTATGCCTGACGCCTGCGGGCAGGGATATCCTGACCAGCACGGCCCGGGATATGGATCTTCTGAAATCACAGATCATACGGAGGATGGGACCGGAGGATATATCCCGGCTCATCGGACTCTGGGGAAAGCTGGCCGATATCATGGAGGACGAGATGCACCAGCTTCTGGAGCGCAGGAAAAAGAGAACGGAGGAACGGCCATGAGACGCAGCTGCATTACCATTGAACGGCAATATGGAAGCGGAGGACGGGAAGTTGGACGGATCCTGTCCCATAAGCTCGGAATCCCTTTTTATGACGGGGAACTGCTGCTTCTGGCAGCGGAGCGGTTCGGGCTGAATCCCGGGGTCCTGAAGGAAAAGGATGAAAAACGCAGCGGAAGCCTGCTCCACGACATTGCCGTGTTTGCGGGCAGCATGCAGGATTACGGGCGGATGTTTGAGCCTTACCAGCAGTTTGAGGCGGTCAGTGAGACCATACGGCGGCTGGCCATGGAAGGTCCCGGGATTTTCATCGGAAGGTGTGCGGATACGGTCCTGAAAAATGTGTGCGGTTCCCTGAACATTTTCATCTATGCGTCCTCCATGGAGGAACGGATACAGCGGATCCATCATACGGACCATGTGCCCTTAAAGAACATCGAAGCCTATATCCGGCGCAAGGACCAGCAGAGAAGGGAATATTATAAGATGTTTGCTGAAAAGGAATGGGGCAGGATGGAAAACCATGACATCTGCCTGAATACCAGTTCCTTCGGATATGAAGGATGTGCCGATATTATAGCTGCCATGGCTGACAGAGCATCCGGCAGCAGGAAGAAGGAATAAGTTGAGTGTACTTTTTCGATATTTCAAACCATATACACTGTACATACTGCTGGCCATCGTGCTCCTCTTTGGCCAGGCATCATGCGACCTGGCGCTGCCGGACCTGATGTCCGATATTGTAAATGACGGCATCACCACGGGCAACACCTCCTATATCGTGGGCACCGGCTTCAAGATGCTGGGAGTCGCCCTGATCAGCGCGTGCTGCACCGTCACGGTGGGTTTCTTAGGAGCCAGGGCAGCTGCAGGCGTCTGCCGCGGACTGCGCCGGGATGTATTCATATCCGTGGAAGGGTTCTCCAATGCGGAGCTGGACCGTTTCTCCACCTCCTCCCTCATTACCAGGACCACCAATGACATCACCCAGATACAGATGCTGATTGTCATGATGATACGCATGGTGTTCTATGCGCCCATCATGGCTGTGGGCGGCATCCTCCACGCCCTGGCCAAGGATAAATCCATGTCGTGGATCATCGCCCTGGCCGTGGTCCTGCTGTTTACCGTGGTGTTCTCCATGTTCAGCCTTGTGATGCCAAAATTCCAGGTGGTACAAAAGCTCATCGACCGCTTAAACCTGGTGGTCCGCGAGAACCTTGAAGGAATGCTGGTGGTCAGGGCCTTTGATACCCAGGAATTTGAGGAAAACAGGTTCGACACGGTAAACCGGGACCTGACCAAGACCAACCTGTTCGTGAACCGGACCATGTCAGGAATGATGCCTGCCATGATGCTCATCATGAACCTCATAACCCTGCTGGTCATATGGGTCGGCTCCAACCAGGTCTCCGGCTTCCAGATGGAGGTGGGCGATATGATGGCCTACATGCAGTACGTGATGCAGATCATCATGGCCTTCCTGATGATGTCCATGATGTTCATCATGATCCCAAGGGCCATTGTATCCATCAACCGTGTGGTGGAGGTCCTTCAGACTAAATCAAGTATTACCGACCCCAGGCATCCATCATGCCCGGATAAGGTCCGCGGCGTGGTGGAATACCGCAATGTGTCCTTCCACTATCCCGGCGGGGACGGGGATGTCCTTTCAGATATCAGCTTCACTGCCCTTCCCGGACAGATAACCGCCTTCATCGGCGCCACGGGCAGCGGCAAGAGCACCCTGGTCAACCTGCTCCCACGTTTCTATGATGTAACCGGGGGCGAAATCCTCATTGACGGTGTCAACATCAAAGACTGGCCCCTTCACAAGCTTCGCCAGAGCCTTGGGTTCGTGCCCCAGAAAGGAATCCTGTTCTCAGGCACCATCCGCTCCAACCTGGCTTACGGCGACCGGACAGCCAGCGGGGAACAGATTGAACGTTCCGCCCGCATCGCCCAGGCCATGGAGTTCATTGAGTCCAAACCAGACCTTTTTGACACCATGATTGCCCAGGGCGGAGGCAATGTGTCCGGCGGTCAGAAGCAGCGGCTGTCCATTGCCAGGGCTTTGGTGAAGGATGCGCCCATCAATATATTTGACGACAGTTTTTCCGCCCTGGATTTTAAGACGGATGCAAAGCTGAGGGCGGCCCTGAGGGAAGAAACCGGTGACACGACCCAGTTCCTGGTGGCACAGCGTATCAGCACCATCATGAACGCGGACCAGATCATCGTACTGGACCACGGGAAGATGGTGGGCAGGGGCACCCACCGCGAGCTTATGGCAGGCTGTAAGGTCTACCGTGAGATTGCACTGTCCCAGCTCAGCGAGGAGGAATTGCAATGACAGAACAAAAACAATCATCCGCTCCCCGGATGGGCGGCGGCCGCGGCATCCGCGCGGCTGGTGAGAAGGCAAAGGATTTCAAGGGCACCATGCTCCATCTCCTACAATACCTGATGGTGTACAAAGCCTCGGTTGCCGTGGTCATCCTGTTTGCCGCATGTTCCTCCGTCTTCTCCATCATAGGACCCAAGGTCCTTGGCAAGGCCACCACCAAGCTGTTTGAAGGCATGATGGCCTGGATGATGGGCACCGGACTTCTCACCGATTTCCGCTACATAAGGAACTGTCTCCTGCTGCTGGTGGTGCTGTACCTGATATCGGCTGTATTTTCCTATCTGCAGAGCTATATCATGTCGGGTGTCAGCATGAAGGTCACTTACCAGTTCCGCAAGGACATATCAATGAAAATGAACCGGCTGCCCTTAAGCTACTACGACACCAGGACCCACGGCGAGGTGCTGTCCCGCATCACCAATGACGTGGATACGGTGAGCCAGACCCTGAACCAGAGCCTTACGCAGATCATCACCTCGGTCGCGACCCTGGTGGGCGTCCTGATCATGATGATATCCATCAGCATCCGGATGACCCTGGTGGCCGTCATGGTACTGCCCCTCTCCATGGGCCTGATCATGGGCGTTGTGAAGAAATCCCAGCGCTATTTCAAGGGCCAGCAGAAAAGCCTTGGAATGCTCAACGGACACATCGAGGAAATATACGGCGGCCATAATGTGGTCCAGGTCTTTAACGGCGAGGCCGAGGCCATTGAAAAATTCACGGAAATCAACGATGAGCTTTACAAATCAGCGTGGAAATCCCAGTTCCTGTCCGGCATGATGATGCCCATCATGTCATTCGTCAGCAACCTGGGCTATGTGTCCGTATGTCTGTTAGGCGGATATCTGACCGTAAAAAAGGTAATTGACATCGGCGATATCCAGGCTTTCATACAATACATGCGCTCCTTTACCCAGCCCATCACCCAGATTGCCAATATCTCCAACACGCTCCAGTCCACGGCGGCTGCGGCGGAGCGTGTGTTTGAATTCCTGGATGAGCAGGAGGAGGTTCCTGAGACTCAGACGCCCATACAGCCGGAACAGGTGCGGGGGGATGTGGAATTTTCCCATGTGCATTTTGGCTACCGTCCCGACAAACTGATCATCCATGACTTTTCCTCGGTCATCCACGCGGGCCAGACCATTGCCATCGTAGGCCCCACCGGCGCGGGCAAGACAACGGTGGTAAAGCTGCTTATGCGGTTCTACGAACTGAACAGCGGCAGCATATTCATCGACGGGCATAACATCCTGGATTTCACCAGGAACGGCCTGCGCTCCGTGTTCGGCATGGTACTCCAGGAAACCTGGCTCTACAGCGCCAGCATCATGGACAATATCCGGTACGGGAATTTTGATAAAACCGATGAGGAAGTCATGGCAGCCGCAAGGACCGCCCACTGTGATGAATTCATCCGGTCCATGCCGGGCGGCTATCATATGATGATTAATGAGGAGGCCAGCAACCTGTCCCAGGGCCAGAAACAGCTTTTAACCATTGCCAGGACCATCCTGGCAGACCCGCGGATCCTTATCCTGGATGAAGCCACCAGCTCCATTGACACCAGGACCGAGGTTCTGATCCAGAATGCCATGAACAACCTGATGCAGAACAGGACCAGCTTTGTCATTGCCCACCGCCTGTCCACTATCCGGGACGCTGATTTGATCCTGGTCATGAAGGACGGCGACATCATCGAACAGGGTAACCACCAGGAACTGCTGGAGAGGAAGGGCTTCTACGCCGACTTATATCAAAGCCAGTTCGCACTGAACACTTAGCGCCATCCCGCACGCCCAATGGCGGAAGGCCTGAGGCTTCATGAAAGAAAATGAAAGGTGAATGAAATGAACGATAAAATCCAGAACAATATAGATGGGGAAGAAACCAGCGGCAGGAAGGGAAAACTCAAAAAAATCCTCTACCCCCTGCTCTTCGCCGTGGTCATCATCGGATGCTGCACCGGTTATTACCTGTTCAGCGTAAGCACGAACTATTTCAGCACGGATAACGCCAAGGTTACGGCAAAGCTCTATTCCGTCATGCCAGTTACCAGCGGGAAACTGATATCCTGGGATGTGGAGAACGGCGACCTGGTGGAACAGGACCAGGTGCTGGGCCGTCAGGAAGTGCTTCCGTATATCACGTCCCCCATAACAGGAACCGTTGTCAAGAATGACGGCGCGGCCAACCAGACCGTGGCCGCAGGCACGCCCCTGGCAGTGATTGCCGACACCTCCAACCTGTATATCGGTGTCAATGTGGAGGAAACAGATATCATGAAAATCCATCTGGGCCAGCTGGTGGATGTCAGGCTGGACGCATATCCCCACAGGACATTTAAGGGACAGGTAACTGAAATCGACCCGGCAACCCAGACTTATTTCACCAACACCACCAGCTTTTCCACCAGCGGGACCTACACCAAGGTCACACAGCTGATTCCCATCAAGGTCACCATCGAGAACAAGGAAAACCTGCCTCTGGTGTTCGGAATGAACGCATCTGTAAAGGTACATTTGAAATAAGGAAAAACGGGAGGAATCATAATGAAGAAATTAATAGGAATCGGAGCCGGCCTTATGCTGGCCGCCAGCCTTATCACCGGATGCTCCGGTAACAGCAGCCAGACCGAGGTGACAACCGCCATTGCAAAATCAGGCAGGGACCTGTCCTCCATGGTATGGCAGGGAACCGTGGAGGCCATGAGCACCATTGACATCATGCCGGAAACCAGCGGCAAGGTAACTGCAATCATTGCTTCCGAAGGACAGCATGTGAACAAGGGGGATGTGATATTCCAGGTGGATGACACCAATGCCGCCCTCTCCCTGCAGCAGGCCCAGGCCGGATACGATGCTGCCCAGGCAGCATTCGGCATTGCAAAAAAGGCAAGCGAACAGAATACAAACGTGGCCCCGGCAGAAATCGAGTACACGGACGCCAAAAATAATTTTGCCCGTATGCAGGCCCTTTACGCTGCCAATGCAATCTCCCAGGTGGATTTTGAAAATGCAAGATCCAGGATGGATTCAGCCGAGGCAAAGCTCCAGGCAGCCAGGAACGGCCAGGACGGCAATTACGATTCAGCCAAGGCCCAGCTGGACAGCGCCAAGGCAGCCCTTGACATTGCCCAGAAAAAATACGACGACTGTGCCGTCACCTCTCCCATCACCGGAATGATAACCAAAATCAATGTGGAAACCGGCCAGACCGTGTCCCCCCAGGATACAGGCGCAACCGTCATGGATGACAGCGGGGAAAAGGTGGAAATCCAGGTAGCTGACACGGATATCGGCCAGCTGGCAAAGGGCATGCCCATGGATATAAGTCTCCAGTCCGCCGGAAAGACCTGCCGCGGCAGCATATCTGAAATCTCTGCTGTCTGCGATTCCAAAACAGGCATGTATACCGTCAAAATCCTGCTGGACGCTGATGACAGCCTGCACGACACCGGTCTTATGGCAGATGTCCGCGCCTCTGTCAATGAACCTTCCGCATCCGTATATATTCCATCCAAATGCATCTTTACCGATGATGATGGGGATTATGTATATGTGGTGTCCGGGGAACAGGCCGTGAAAACGCCTGTCACCAAGGGCAGGAAGAAAAACGCCTACATGGAAATAACCCAGGGTCTTACCCAGGACAATGAGGTAATCCTGCAAAGCAGCCATTCCCTGGAGGACGGCATGAAGGTGCGGGTACTGACCGTCAAATAGGCCGGAAACAGCGAACGGTGCCGCAGTAAGGATTGTTATATTTTTAACATTTCCTTTGCCTTTTGTAAAATCTGTGCTATACTACTTAGCAACATACAAGCGCAGCCGTCAAAATACAGCGATTCCGCATATCCGCGGACAGCTCCCGGCCACGCACCAGGGAGGAACCTATATGGAACAGAGAAATCTTACGTTACTGACAGACCTGTATGAACTGACCATGATGCAGGGATATTTTAAGGAAAAAGACGCCAACGAGACAGTCATCTTTGACATGTTCTACCGCACCAATCCCCACGGCAATGGCTTTGCCATCTGCGCCGGGCTGGAGCAGGTGATTGAATACATCAGGGACCTGCATTTTGACGAAAGCGACATTGAGTACCTGGGAAGCCTGGGTATATTCGAGGAGGACTTCTTAAAATATCTCCGCGGCTTCCGCTTTACCGGGGATATCTACGCGATTCCGGAGGGGACCATCGTCTTCCCAAGGGAACCGCTGGTCAAGGTCATCGCCCCCATCATGCAGGCGCAGCTGGTGGAGACGGCCCTGCTCAATATCATCAACCACCAGAGCCTGATAGCCACCAAGACCGAGCGCATCGTGTATGCGGCCAAGGGCGACGGCGTCATGGAATTCGGTCTGCGCCGCGCGCAGGGACCGGACGCAGGCGTTTACGGCGCAAGGGCCGCCATGATTGCGGGCTGTATCGGCACCTCCAATGTGCTCTGCGGCAAGATGTTCGATGTTCCGGTCAAGGGTACCCATGCACACAGCTGGATCATGAGTTTCCCGGATGAGCTTACGGCCTTCCGCACCTACGCCAAGCTGTATCCGTCCGCATGCATCCTGCTGGTAGACACCTATGACACCCTGGACTCCGGCGTCCCCAATGCCATCAAGGTATTTAAGGAGATGCGTGAAGCCGGAATCCCCCTTACCTTTTACGGTATCCGCCTGGACAGCGGCGACCTGGCCTACCTGTCCAAGAAGGCCAAGAAAATGCTGGACGACGCCGGATTCCCGGATGCAGTCATCTCCGCTTCCAATGACCTGGATGAAAACCTGATTAACTCCCTGAAGATGCAGGGCGCAACCATCAACTCCTGGGGCGTCGGCACTAACCTGATTACAGCCAAGGACTGCCCGTCCTTTGGCGGAGTGTACAAGCTGGCGGCCGTTAAGGACAAGGCCACCGGACAGTTCATCCCCAAGATCAAGCTTTCAGAAAACGCAGAGAAGATCACCAACCCCTGCAACAAGACCATACAGCGCATTTACGACAAGGCCACAGGCAAGATCATCGCCGATTTAATCTGCCTGGTAGGCGAGGAGTTCAACACGGAAAACTCCCTGCTGCTCTTCGACCCCATTGAAACCTGGAAAAAGACCATGCTGGCCCCTGGCAGCTATACCTTAAGGGAACTGCTTGTGCCCATCTTCCTGAACGGCCAGTGCGTATACGATTCCCCTAAGGTAATGGATATCCAGGCCTACTGCAAGAAGGAACTGGACACGCTCTGGGATGAGTCCAAACGTCTGATTAACCCGCACACGGTCCATGTGGATCTGTCGAATGAATTGTGGCATATTAAGAATCAGCTGTTGGATTCGTTCCATAGGAATTAAAGTTGGATTTAAGGGGTGGGATTCTATCCCTACTCCCGGTAAGGTCAGTTTACAGGGAACAAGGCACATATTATGAAATGGGCTGCTGACAAAACCAAAAAAGAGGACTTGAAAAATTCAAGTCCTCCGTGTATAATTTACTTAGAAGTAATCAAAAGACATTAGCTGGTCTGATGATTGCGCTTCGGATAACTACATAATTTTTAGTTACGCGCTATCCTCTATGCCAGTAGAGGATAGCTATTTTTTGTCATGATGATTGTCTATGTAAGTTAATGCCGCAAAAATCACCAGCACTAATGTCAACACTTCAAGTGTATCCATTATACATTTCCTCCTTCGTTTATTTCCGAAGGAAACCATCAGACTATCCTCTGACTTCTGTTAGATTATACATAGACATTTTATCATAACGAAAAAGCAAATACAATGATAACCATGGTATATTTCAATTGGTGCATGACTACGGTTTGCAACAGACCACATTACTCTTTACAATCTTCATCGGACATCAGTATTGGCAATCCTGTTTTCTGCTCAAAAGTAAGTGCCATCAATCCGCCCTCATCTTTGGATAGGTTTTCTTGTAGTGCGTCCAAAAGAAACGGTGCATCCACTGTATCACAAATGTCCTCTGCGGCCACAGGAGACGCTTTAAATCATAAACCCCCATCCCCCACCAACAACGGCAGCACATTCTGGGGCAGATCATATATCACCATATCCGCCTTCTCATCCAAAGGCCTGGGCGCCCTGTGGATGATTATCATCTTCTTTCCCTGGAAATACCGGATATAATGACTGTATACATCGGAGCGCAGGCTTGTTCCAAGAACAAGGAGTACATCGGCTTTGGATATCTCCTGGGTGGTGCGGCTTACCATCTGGCTGTCCACCATTTCCCCGTACAGGAACGTGCCTGGGCGGATGATGTGGCCGCAGTCCTCACACAGGGGGACGTGCCTGGAATTCCTTATGTAGTCCATGGAGTAATGCTTTCCACAGTGGGTGCATGTATTTTCATATATCCCGCCGTGGAGGTATATCACGTTTTTTGTCTCAGCGGACCTTGGCAGGTCGTAAATGCTGGTGGTCACCATGCACTGGAGCATACCGCGCCTTTCCATCTCTGTCAGCGCCTCCACGGACGGGGTCATCCTTGGTATCTTCTCCAGTATCTCACGCCTGTAAAAATCATAGAACAGTTCCGGTCTCCTGGAAAAACAGGATATATGGAACAGCTCCTCCGGGGACTGCCCATATTCCTGCTCAATCTCATAGGCACGTCCCTCCTGTTTAAGTCCTAAGATACCGCCTTCCTCCAGCATTCCGGAACCGCAGACAGCTACCGTATAACGGCTCTCAGCCAATGCCTCTTTCAGGAGTTTCAATGTTTCCTCACCTATCATACTGATTCTCCTCCCTATCTCATTTCTGAGTCCCATTATACCGCAATGTCCCCTTGATGACCACTGGATTTCACAATATTTACCGCCCTTTCATCGACAAAACACGCAGGCAGTACTGCCCTGTTTTATTTTATGTACCCGTTGACACAGATGGCTCCGTAGGGACGGATGCTCATCCTGAAGGCGCTTCCCTTGCCTGTGCAGTTTTCAATGTAGGTGATGTATTCATCCACCAGTTCGTTGGGCAGCATGGCCATGATGACACCGGCGAACCCGCCTCCGTGGACACGGCAGGCGCCTTTCTGCTTCCCGGCAATGAACAGTTCCGTGAGGGCCAGGGTCACGGTGATTCCCTGTTCCTGATAATTGCTGTTGGTAAAGCAGTTCTGGAGCCATTTCCAGGAGGAATTGCCGGAAGCTGTGATATTGGCTAAGAAGTCTTCAAAACGGTTCTCCTTTAAGGCTGCCACCTCTGCTTCCACCCTCTTGTTCTCCTCAAAGAAATGCAGGGCGCGCAGCACGGAACGGTCGCCTGCAAACTGGCGCACTTCTGCCAGGTTACTGATTACCTCCTCCTCTGTCACCTGTGACAGAACTTCCTTGCCAAAGAACTGAGCCACCTTCTTCATCTCATTGGGGACGGATGAATAATCGGCGCTCAGGTCCGCATGGCCTTTTCCGGTCTGTACGATGATCAGGCTGTGGTTCTGTGAGCCAAAGTCAAAATCTATCTTCTCCACTGCCGGTGCGCTGGGTTCCACGAAGTCAATGGTAATCAGCCCGCCCACCGCGCAGGCCATCTGGTCCAGAAGGCCTGAGGCCTTGTCCCAGTAGTTATTCTCGGAGTATTTGCCAATATGGGCATAGGCCACGGTATCCATACGGCCCTCATTGAAAAATGTATTCAGCATGGAACACAGGAGCATCTCAAAGGATGCGGATGAACTGACGCCTGCCGCGCTGATGACATTGCTTGTTATATATGCATTAAATCCGCCCACCGAATACCCGGACTCCTCAAATCCCTTTAAAAGGCCCTTTACCAGGTCCACGGTCCCCGCCTTTTTCTCACTGGGTTCCAGATGGTTCAGATCGATGGTAAAGTCCTGGTTGTATGTCTCACTTACAATATGTACATGGCTGGAGCTGTTTTTTGCGGCAACGCCCACGCAATCCAGGTTAATGCTTCCCGCCAGCACCTTGCCGTGATTGTGGTCCGTATGGTTTCCGCTGATTTCCGTGCGTCCCGGTGAGGAAAATAAGAGCACGTCCCCGCTGTCCCCAAAGGTCTTCTCATATCCTTTCAGCAGTTCCTGATACCGCGCCACGTTCCCTGCCACGGCATCCTCTCCGTATAACTTAGCCAGAAGTGTTTTAGCGCCTTCACTTTCCATCATCTGAATGGTCTCATTTACCTTCATGCCTTACCTCTCCTTTATCATACACAAAATCAGGGGCGGGCACCCCTGTCTGGGATTAGTTTATCACAGCATGGCCTGTGCCCACAATAGAATATTTTATGTCTTTGTATCAATTTTTATGGAAATGCCCCCGGTTTCCTGCTATAATCCAAAAATGAAAATTCTAAAAAGGCGGTGCCCCTGATATGGACTGGAACGGTAAACCCTATCATTCCCTGGACTATGAGTTAAAAAAACAATTTGGTCAAAAAGTGTATAAGCTTTCCTTAAACGGCGGCATGACCTGCCCGGGCCGTGACGGGACCCTTGGCAGCGGCCCATGTATCTTCTGCAGCGCAGGAGGCTCCGGGGACTTTGCCGCACCTGTGATGGATTCTGTCCATGAACAGATTGAAGCTGCCAAGCTGCAGGTGCAAAGAAAAATGTCCGGCCCTGGTTCCTATATCGCCTATTTCCAGTCCTATACCAACACCTATGCCCCGCTGTCCCATCTCAGGGCCATATTCACAGACGCTATCCGCCACCCTGACATAGCTGCCCTGTCCGTTGCAACCAGGCCGGACTGCCTGGGGCCTGAAGTGGTGGATCTGCTGCGGGAACTTAATTCAATAAAACCGGTGTGGGTGGAACTTGGACTGCAGACCATCCACGAATCCACGGCCCGTTTCATCCGCAGGGGCTATCCCCTGCCTGTCTTCGAATCCGCCCTTCTCCGGCTTAAGGAGGCAGGGATTACGGTCATTGTCCACGTTATCCTGGGACTTCCTGGTGAAACCAGGGAAATGATGCTTGAGACGGTAAGGTATCTGGCGAAGGGTGTGGTGGACGGCATCAAGCTTCAGCTGCTCCACATCCTGAACGGCACGGACCTGGCCAGGATTTACCGGGATACCCCCTTTCCGGTGCTGTCCATGGAGGAATACCTTGACCTTGTGATTGACTGTGTGGAACTGCTCCCCCCTGACATGACCATCCACCGGATTACAGGGGACGGTCCCAAAAAGCTTTTGGTTTCCCCGCTGTGGAGCGGGAATAAGCGCCTTGTGCTGAACAGCCTTCACCGGCGTTTTAAGGAAAGGGATACGTGGCAGGGAAAGCATTTTCCTCTATGAATCCCAATTTTTAGGGAATGAAACCCTTGTGCTGAAAAGCAATTCGTCGTATACTATAACATAATGCGAAAAATCAGGAGGACATAGTATGGACAAAATTAAGATGACCACCCCCATCGTAGAGATGGACGGCGATGAGATGACAAGGATTCTCTGGCAGATGATTAAGGACAACCTGCTTCTGCCGTACATAGATCTGAAGACAGAGTACTACGACCTTGGCCTGGAATACAGGGATGAAACCGATGACCAGGTAACCATCGATTCTGCCAACGCCACCAAGAAGTACGGTGTGGCCGTCAAGTGCGCCACCATCACCCCCAACGCTGCCCGAGTGGAGGAATATCATCTGAAGGAAATGTGGAAAAGTCCAAACGCCACCATCCGTGCCATCCTGGACGGCACCGTGTTCCGCGCCCCCATTGTGGTGAAGGGGATTGAGCCATGCGTAAAGTGCTGGAAAAAGCCCATCACCATTGCAAGACACGCTTACGGCGATGTCTATAAGGCGTCTGAGATGAAGATTCCGGGACCCGGGAAGGTAGAGCTGGTATACACGGCTGAAGACGGAACGGAGAGCCGTGAACTGATCCACAGCTTTAACTGCCCGGGAATCGTACAGGGCATGCACAATGTGAACAGATCCATTGAAAGCTTTGCCAGAAGCTGTTTCAACTATGCCCTTGATACCAGACAGGACCTGTGGTTTGCCACCAAGGATACCATTTCCAAAAAGTATGACCATACCTTCAAGGATATTTTCCAGGATATTTTTGATGCGGAATACGCAAAGAAATTCGAGGACGCCGGAATCACTTATTTCTACACCCTGATTGATGATGCGGTTGCCCGTGTCATGAAGTCCGAGGGCGGCTATATCTGGGCCTGCAAGAACTATGACGGCGATGTGATGAGCGATATGATTTCCTCTGCCTTCGGTTCCCTGGCCATGATGACCTCTGTCCTGGTGTCACCGGACGGCAACTTCGAGTATGAGGCCGCCCACGGCACCGTACAGCGTCATTACTATAAGCACTTAAAGGGCGAGGAAACCTCCACCAACTCCGTTGCCACCATCTTCGCATGGACAGGCGCCCTTCGTAAGCGCGGCGAACTGGACGGCAATAAGGAACTGATGGAATTTGCAGACAGGCTGGAGAAGGCCACCTTGGATACCATTGAGGAAGGCGAGATGACCAAGGACCTGGCCCTGATCACAACCAATCCAAATCCGGTTGTACTGAACAGTGAGGACTTTATAAAAGCGATTGCGCGCAGGCTATAGATATTGGTATTTTCAAATTAAATTAAAAATAATAAAACAGTGTGCATGGCGTATGGATATTATATCAGCCAGGCACACTGTTCTTCGTTTGAAAGATATTCCCAACCTATTGCTGTACAGAGCTATTGCTGTACAGAGATACGGACGCTTTAGCACTGGGGGCAGCGCCTGGTTTACCCAATCTCACCTGTCGGGATACTTGCCGGGGAAGCGTATCTAAGAACAACCCGCTGACTGCAATATCCCATAGGGATTTCAGTTTCTTTATCCACTATTTCAATCCAAATGTTAACATCATGGTCGTTGCAAAATTGTGACAGCTCATAAGCAGATAGGCCTTCCCCGGTAAAATCCATATTGTAATCCCGATCGTATTCAAGTGGATAAACCACGGTTTCCTTCAAGGACATGATTTGACCATCCGGATATATTATGCCGCGAAGCCATATCTCATGACCGGCAGGATTAATATTACATTTTGAACTGGGTAAGCGGAATGTGCCTACACTGTCATCTAAAATATAACACAGTTTACCATGATGGTATTCACTTTCATAGAGAGGAACCGGTTCGCCTTCAATCGCTATGGATGCGTTTTCATTCCAGCACCGGATGCCATTATTACTGACTGCTTTAGGCCCGGCATTACATTTTCCATCCTTGTCCACCTGGTATCCATCCGGGGTTATTGTGTCAGAAAGCATATATCCATTATGATCAAAATAGTAGCATTCGGATTGTATTAGAATCCATTCATCATATGGATAAGAGCCATCATCATATTGATACCACCAGCCATTGGCGTCCTTTTGCCACTGTCCGGCAAATGCGGTAAAACTCATACTGATTGATAATAATGCGGTTAGGATGATTCTTTTCATAGTTACCCCCTTATTGATTAAAAAGAGATTATTGCTTCCATCCGCCGGGAAGTACTGCACGTATGCCCTTTACTTCCCTTCCGGCTGTCTCCCGGTTCCTACCCACTGATTATCTCTTCTACCAGCGCCCGCACATGTATCTTCATGGTATCCAGACATGGCACCGGGGAAATCCGGTCATTGAGGGCCAGCGGCAGTTCGGTGCAGCCCAGAATGACGGCCTGTATGCCATCTTCCTCCACCATCCTCCTTATGATCCTCACAAGCCCTTCCTGTGTCTCTTCCCTGACATCCGCAAATTCCAGTTCCGTGTATATTTTCTCATTGATATATTCCATCTCATCTTCCCGGGGACTTATGACCTGGATGCCGCTTTCTTCAAAGGGCCTTTGAAAAAAGCTGCCTTTCATGGTAAATATTGTCCCCATCAGCCCCAGTCTTGTCAGTCCCCGCCTGTTTGCTTCCCCACAGGCAGCTTCGATGATACTTACCAGAGGGATGGGCGTCTGCTTCTTCAGCTGGTCAAATACGATATGGGGCGTGTTGGCGGACAGTGCGCCGACCTCCGCCCCGGCCGCCGCAAGGTTCCTGACTGCGGCCAGCAGGTAAGCGGTCAGCTCCTCGTAGCGCCCTTCGTTGCAGAACCTCTGGATGTCAAATACATTCACACTTTCCAGTGAAAGAAAAGGCAGTACATTTTCTCCCATCCTCTCACGGACCCCATAGATGATCCCCCTGTAATAGGGAACCGTGGATTCCGGTCCCATCCCACCCACCAATCCCAATTTTTTCATGGCATATACCTCCGTATACTCTGCCTTTATCCATATGGCTGGATGAAGCATCCAGGGTGTGTCTGAACATACATTCCCGCCTTCTGCCCTAAGGGATCCACAGGAATCCACCAAAGGTACCCACTTAGGGTAAAGCACGCCCTGGCCCAGATCAGCTGAACCATACTGGAATTCCGGCTTTTTATGTCTATAGATACAGGATACTACTGACACCAGCTGTTTTCAAGCTGAAATGCGATTGAAATGTGCCCCAAATAAAGCTATAATGGATAACATCACGATACGTTAAAGGAGAAGGATATGGATTACAGGACATATTTAAAGAACTATCCCGATAAGGACGGCCGTTTTGGCCCTTACGGCGGCGCTTACCTGACCGATGAACTGGTTCCTGCTTTTGAGGAAATCGCAGACGCCTACCAGACCATCTGCCACTCTTCCCAGTTCATCAATGAACTGCGCAGGATACGCAAGGAGTTCCAGGGCAGGCCCACGCCGGTTTACCACTGTGAGCGTCTGTCCAAGAAAATCGGGAACTGCCAGATTTACCTGAAGCGGGAGGATTTAAACCATACCGGCGCCCATAAGCTGAACCACTGCATGGGCGAGGGCCTCCTCGCCAAGTTCATGGGCAAGAAGCGTCTGATTGCAGAAACAGGCGCGGGACAGCACGGCGTGGCCCTGGCAACGGCCGCCGCCTTCTTTGGCCTGGAATGCGAGATACACATGGGTGAAGTTGACATTGCAAAGCAGGCCCCCAATGTTACCAGGATGAAGATCCTGGGGGCAAAGGTCGTACCGGTCACCCATGGCCTTAAGACCTTAAAGGAAGCAGTGGATTCTGCATTTGAATCCTATGCCAAAAACTACAAGGACTCCATCTACTGCATCGGTTCCGCTTTAGGCCCGCATCCCTTCCCACTGATGGTGCGGGATTTCCAGTCGGTTGTGGGATATGAGGCCAGGGACCAGTTCTATGAGATGACAGGCATGTTTCCGGATGAAGTGTGCGCCTGCGTGGGAGGAGGCAGCAACTCCATCGGCATGTTCATCCCGTTTTTAGATGACCCGGTAGACATTACCGGAATTGAACCTCTTGGAAGAGGTGAAAAGCTGGGCGACCATGCAGCTTCCATGAAATTCGGCGAGAAGGGCATCATGCACGGCTTTGAAAGCATCATGTTAAAAGATGAAAATGGTGAACCGGCTCCGGTTTATTCCATTGCCAGCGGCCTGGATTACCCATCCGTGGGACCAGAACACGCGTTCCTCCATGACCTTGGACGGGTCAGATACGAGACGGTCAGCGACGAGGAAGCCATGGAAGCATTTTTCAAATTATCCCGGTACGAAGGAATCATCCCAGCCATTGAAAGCTCCCATGCCGTTGCCTACGCCATGCGCAGGGCAAAAGAGATGAGGCAGGGTTCCATCCTGGTATGCTTAAGCGGCAGGGGCGATAAGGATATTGATTACGTGGTTGAGCATTATGGTTATGGGGAACAGTTTTTAGACGGACAGGAATAAATCATGCCAGATACATGAAAATGGACAGGAGGCCTGAAGGGGCCTCCTGTTTTCCATATAATTCCTATTTTCGGATATTAAAATATACCTGGCCTGCTTCCAGGGGGACACCTTTGGCAGCATACATCTCGCTGACCGTGACAAGCTGGTAACCCTGGGCAACCAGTTGTGGGACCGCTGCCTCAAAGGCTTCCGCCGTGGATGGATAAAGGTCATGCATCAGTATGATGCTCCCATCCTTTGCCTGGGATAACAAGGTGGAAAGAATGGCGTCCTTATCCTTACTGGACCAGTCTTCCGTATCAATATTCCACTGAATCATGGGATAGGATACAAGCCCTGATACCTGTCCCTTAAATGCGCCGTAAGGCACCCGTACCAGTTTGGGCCGGAAGCCGGTCACTGCCTCCACTGCGTCATTGGTCATCTCTACCTGGGAAATGACTTCCTCCGGAGCAAGATTTTCCAGGTTTTTATGGTTATATGTATGGTTTCCGATTTCGGACCCGGAGTTGTGGATCCGTTTCAGGGTATCTTTATAATCATTGACACGGCTTCCAACAATAAAGAAGGTGGCCCTGCCTCCATAGGCATCCAATACGTCCAGGATCCTCTGATCCACCTTTGTGAAAGGACCGTCATCAAAGGTAAATGCAATCATGGGTTTTGACGCATCCACAGGCCCTGGGATTGAGGACAGTTTTCCTGAGGGATCAACGCTTTCTGCCGATGGTGCGGCGGCTGATGGACCTGCCGCCACGGCTGGTCCATATTCATTGCCGGATCCTCCCAGCGGCTCAATGGTCTTAAGGTCCGGCGCCGTGACTTTCTCAGCGCCATCTGAAACAGCAGTTCCCGGCGCAGCGCCTGAGACAGCCCCCGTGAAAGGCGGAAGGTTTTGATTCCGGCCAGGGCCTGTGAGTTCAGCTTTTGCCTTGGAATTGCCGTTATTGGGATTCGCACTATTAGGATTCGTACTATTGGGATCCGTACTATTGGGATCCACACTATTGTGATCTGTACTATTTGAACCTGTATTATTTATACCTGTATTATTTGTATCCGTATTGTTTGTATCCGCATTGTTTTTATCCGTATTATTTATGTCTGTATTATTTGCGTCCGTGCTATTTGAATTTGCCTGATCCGCATCTGTGCGGTTTTTGTCCGTATCTGTACGGTCCGTACCCGTCCCTTCTGCGTCACCGCTGTCCGCATCCGATTGACTGGTTCCTATACCGCCGCCGGAATTACCGTTTCCATCCTCACCGCTTCCACCTGGCCCGGCAGTTCCGTTTCCTCCCATAATTCCTCCATTCCCCTCTCCCCCGTTCATGCCTGCCCCGATTACGGCTGTCCAGGCAGAGGAAAAGAAACCATGGTCCCCGGCGGACAAGTTCTTTCCGTAGTAAAATAGTTGTGCCACACAGAACACGGCCACCAGGACCATGGTAAGCTTTCCTCCAAACTGCAGGGTTGAGTGGACGCCTTCCCTGCGGATTTTGGCACGGCGTGTTCTGCTGGGCTGCCTGCGCGGTTTGAAGCCGGCAGGTTTCTTCTTGTATAAGGATTTTGTATGGGCAGCTTTATTTGCCTTTTTCTTTGTGTTATAAATCATCTATATTTATCTCCTGTATAACCTAATGCCGCCTTGGCATAACGATACTGATATGAGGCACGCTGCCGCCGATACAGATATCAGGCACCCTATTCACAGTTATTTGCGCAACGCGGTACTGGGTTAATCACTTTACTCTATTAGACGGAAAAACATGTGAAAAAGTTTCACATCTACGAAAATAATGCTGATTCCAGACCAGCCTTTCCATTGTAATCATATGCAGGGATTCTGTCTATGGATTTAATGAAATTGAAAGAATAGTTTCAGAAAGAGGAGTAGGGAATCTCCGGCTATCAAGCCTGGAATCCTGGAATCGTACAAAATAAAAAGGCCCGGATCATTCCATATTTATCAGGAATCATCCGAGGCCAATATTTTCTTAATTTCAGGATGTGTGACACATATATACCAGCAGGGACATTCAGTCCACATGACGGGTCAGGACAATCGGCAGCCGGGCGCATGGCGCTTCAGCTCAAACAACACCGGGCACACTGCACTCCAGCGCAAACAACATCGGACATATTGCGCTCCAACGCAAATATCACCGGACACATTGTACTCCAATACAATCAGCAGTCCGGGGACATGGCTACCCGCCTGCCCCCGGACTGCTTCGGGAATGATGCTTCCCGGCCTATTCTTCAGACATTGCCCTTATCTCCTCATTAACCATGACATCATAAGATATGCTGGTCATATACTGGTAAAACTCCTGCTTTTTTGCATCTTCGGTTATGGCGCGCGTATATCCGCCGGAGGAAGTACCTGGCACCATCTCAAGTGAAAGCGCCTCCCCGTCCCAGTCAGCCTTAAGGAGCGCTGTCCTGGGAATGCTGCTGCCGAATATGAAATTACCAAGACTGTATATAATGGGCTTCCCTTTATAATATTCCATTCCCTGAAGCACATGGGGGTGGCTGCCGATTACCATGTCGGCCCCCGCGTCAATATACTGTTTCCCCATGGTCCTCTGGTACTCCTGGGGGCGTTCATCCCGCTCAATTCCCCAGTGCACATATACGATAACAAAATCGCATGCTTCTTTGGCTTTCTTTATCTCTTCCAGCAGCAGGGCCGGGTCATAGGTGGTCAGCATACCCGGGCCATTGGCAGTGGCATTCCACGAACCCACGGGGATTACCCTGGATGCTCCGAGAAAGCCGATTTTCTTTCCTTTTATTTCCATGATGACCGGCTTTTTTGCCTCATCCAGGTTGGCGCCTGCGCCTACCCTGAATATTCCGGCCTGATCCAGTGTATCACATGTGTCCAGCAGGGCATCGGTCCCAAAATCCAGGGCATGGTTGTTGGCAAGGGTCACGATGTCGATTCCCAGCTCCTGGAATATGGATGCCTTCTCAGGAGGCAGGCGGAAGGTGAACTGTTTATCCGCCGCTGCCGCTCCCCTGTTGCTGAATGGAAATTCCTCATTTACCATGAATACATCGCTGCTGTCAATGATGGAACGGAACGTCCCATCCACCACACCGCTTATATTCCCGGCCTTATCATAGGCGCCCAGTACATGGTCTGATAAAAGTATGTCCCCTGCAAACACAAAGTGGATGACAGGGTCCTCTGCCCCATCCACACCAGGCTCCCCATTGTCCATGTCCTGGTCCTGTCCGTTTGCGGCTGTTCCCAGACCATCTTCCAGGGAAGCCCCATCCGTTCCAGGCCCCTGGCCGTCCCCTGCTTTTGCCAGCTGTCCCTCAGATGCAGGGTCCCATGGCCCGTCGCTGTCCCAGGGTTCGTTCCCGCCCCGGTTTCCATGCAGGCTGTCTCCATCCTCCGGCCTGCCTTCCGCCTGAACCGGATTCCCTGATCCGCCGGACATTTCCATATCCGGTGCGCTGTCTTTGAAGGAGCCTATATCCTCCGCCTTCACGTATCTGTTATGGGTGGCGCTCCACACAAGATATCCGGTTATTCCTGCCAGCATGATTCCAAGGATAATCACGGCTGTCAGCATTATGTTCCTTCTGTTCATTCAAAACCTCTTACGTCAAATTGCCAGGATGATTCCTCCGTCATTGGCATATACAGTGGCTACCCCGGCCGCGGTTGTAACCAGGACGTCTTTAAACTGCCCTCTCTTCATAAGCTCTGTCCTTGTATACTCTGCCCGCTCCGCGTTGTTCACATGGCAGACCACCGCCACCTTATCCTTTGTATCTCCTGCTTCTTTTACCGCGATATCGCACATACGCTGGAGCGCCTTGTTGATTCCCCTGGCCTGGTCCAGCTTGATGATGACGCCTGCATCGGCGCCCATGACCGGCTTGATATTAAGTGCGGTTGCAAAAAATGCCTGCAGCCCTGAAAGCCTTCCGTTCTTGCGCAGTGTATCCAGGCTCTCCAGGACAAAGTAGGTATGCATCCTGTCCCTGAACGCAAGGGCTTTCTCAAGGACCTGGTCAAATTCCAGCCCGGCTTCACACAGGTTCTGGATGAACAGACCAATATTAAGCTCGCCTGAGGACGCGGATAATGAGTCGATGACTGCTACCTGCTTTTTCTGGGCCTGTTCGCCCTTTTCCGCCTGCTCTTCCTCATACAGCTTCTTGGCCAGCGCCGCTGAATTATAACTGCCGCTCAGATGTCCTGACAGGGTGATTACAAATACTCCCTCTGCATCCGCCGCCTCATACGCTTCCTTAAATGTCTCCGGCGAAGGGCATGCTGTCTTCGGGCATTCCGGGCAGGCCTTTACCATATCTATGAATTTCTTCTGGTCAAATGTCTCATCATCCACCACGGTTGCATTACCGACCTGCAGCGTAAGCGGTATCATCTGGAATCTGGAATCCTTCTTTAACTCATCTGTCAGATCAAGACAGCTGTCTCCAATAATTTTGTAGGTCATACAAAAGTCCTCCGGTTTCTTATCCATGCTTTTAACATGTAGTATTGATTACTACTTATTATAACAGTATGCATTATAAAATGCAATCCTTAATGTAGGCAATCAATGACCGAAGGACAGACAGCACCGCATCCCTGTCCTTGCGGGCAGGAGGGACCCTGCGCCATGCCTGTTCCAGGGTGATATAGGCTGCACCGGATAGTGTGGACTCCCGGCAGACCCTGAACCCCTGTGCATCCATCTGGACCATCCATGAGGTGCCGTGGCACCAGCAGTTTATATCAGGCAGGCAGATATCGTCCGTCCTGTCTGCAAGAAACAGCCGGTAGGAGGGAAATTGTTCCATGCGCCCAGCTAATTCCTCCAGTCCCCTGGCATAGTGAAACGGGGAAATAACCACCTGGCGGCCGCAGATAAGCGACAGGCTGGTGCTTACAAAACGTGTGCGGATACGGCATTTCATCTCATCCAGCTGCAGGATCTGGATGATTTCCTCCCCGGTTCCCGGCAGATGTTTTTCCTCTGGATCTCCTCCCGGCGGCTGGCCTCCCGGCAGACTCCCACCCGCCGGCTGGCATCCCGTCAATTGCCCTTCCGTCGGCTGGCATCCCGTCAATTGCCCTTCCGTCATCCGGCGCAGGAACCGGTTCACCTGCCTGCACCGCAGTGCGGCAAGCCCTGATACCCCATTTTCCTGAAGGATGTCATCCATCAGTTTTTCCCCCACTGTCATGAATGCAGGCGCGGGAAGATAGGATAAAAGCTTTTCCCCTTCCCGGGCAAGGCCGTCCAGACCGCTGATTGATCCATGTTCCATATCAATGGTAAGCTCCGTGAACATGGGGCGGCAGCTGGCCAGCACCATATGGAACACGTTCCTGTGCTGGAGGATGGAATATGCGTCCGTATAGACCGTGGTGGAGGTCTGGTCCGTGGCCATTGACATCCCGGTAACACTCATTGCATGTTCCAGGATGAAAAAGGAAAACCAGTATATATTTTCGTCATAATACTGATGATAATACCAGTGTGCATTGCGATGGAACATAAGAGGGCTGCACAGCTGGAAAAACGATATGAACCCGTCAACGGAAACAGAAAAATGCAACGCGGCCCGGAAGGTGAATCCCCGGTCTAAAAGCTTAAGCATCCGCCTGACCCAGGTCCTGGCAAAATCCATATCCTCCAGCAGCCAACGGCTCTGTTCCGAATCCACATATAGCATTTCCCCCGGATGTTCCATGGCCTCGGCCACATCCAAAAGGTCGGATATTGCCTGCCGCCTTCCTTCCGTGCTGGTATAGACAGCTATCTCCGCCGTGCACACTGCCTCTGTCCGCAGGGTAAATGCCCTGGGTACCGTAAAATGGCGGTCAGTCAGGACCCGCCTTAAAAGGACGGCCTCATCCATTGGCGCCGCCTCGTCCTCCAGTGGGATCAGGGAGCGCAGGGCATCGCACAGGGCTGTCCTGTCCTGCCCCAGAAGCATTTCACAGATATCCTCAAAATACACGGACTTTACATTCAGGCGGCGGTTTCCGCTGCGCCATTTGCTGACCAGGCTGGCATCCACATGAAGCCTGCGCGCCAGGCCTGCCGTGGAAAGCCCCAGCCTATCCATAAGATAGCCCAGGGTAGACAGTTTTTTCTCAGTCATGGTAATCTCCTCCTCATGATATTCCTGTTTTTACATGGCAGACAGCTGTCACGGTACACGGTCTGACAAAAGGCCTGAATCCCTTTCCAAATGAATCTGACATTGTTATACTATAGGCATGACAGCGATATGCACAAAAATATAATTATATTGCTGGTATAATTAGTTATTTTTACTTTTTGTGCACCTGGTCCGGAACAGGCTTCGCACCAGTCATAGTTTAAAGTCATAGGTTGAAAAATAAGTGTCAATAATATGCGTTCAAAAGGAAAGGAGTACATACTTCATGGCAGAAAACAAGGATTATAAGTTTGTGGACCATTATGAGTTTGATGAGGAACTTCTTAAAAAGGCATTTGCTGAGGCACGTAAAATCTATAAAGAGCGTGGTTTCATGCGCAGGATGGGTTTTGGAAAGGCTCCCGCCATCACCACCGTGGACATGGCAAGGGCATGGATGAGTGAAGGCCATCCATTTACCTGCGACCACTCCGAGGAGGTCTGTGCCAATGCCCTGAAGGTGCTGGAAGCCGGACGTAAGTCTGGTGTACCCATTTTCCATACAACCACGGGATATATCGGCAAGCAGCAGTGGGACCTTCCCCGCTGGGATGAGAAAATCCCCATGAGCGCCCTGGACATCAACTCCGAATGGCTGGAAATCGACCCTAAACTGAAACCGCTTCCCGAAGAGCCTGTCATCCATAAGAAATACGCCTCTAATTTCTTCGGGACCCACCTTGCCCAGACACTTAACTTCCTGGGCGTGGACACCCTGATTGTCATGGGAGCAACCTCCTGTGCCTGTGTACGCCATACGGTCATGGATTCCACCGGCTATGGATTTAAGACCATTGTACCGGAAGGCACTGTGGGCGACCGTGTTCCCGGCGTCATTGAGTGGAACCTGTTTGATATGGAGGCAAAATTCGCGGACGTGGTTCCTGTTGACGAGGTTGTCAGGTATCTGGAGGGAATCGATTCCAGCGTATACACCAAACACGAAAGGTCCTTGGACCAGTAATGATTGATTCCTGGCGTATCATGCATCCATGAAAGGAGTTAACATGAGCCTTCTGA
The DNA here is from genome assembly GCF_022440595.1 of Enterocloster sp. OA13. Taxonomy (NCBI): domain Bacteria; kingdom Bacillati; phylum Bacillota; class Clostridia; order Lachnospirales; family Lachnospiraceae; genus Enterocloster; species Enterocloster sp. OA13. The sequence goes on from NZ_JAKNTF010000001.1 coordinate 2,766,195, forward strand.
TTAAAAATGGAACCATTGTCACAGCTACCAGCGAATTCACAGGCGACCTCTACATTGAGGGAGAAACCATCCGGCAGATTGGATTCAATCTGAAGGTGGATGCGGACCGGATTGTGGATGCCACAGGCAGATACATACTGCCGGGAGGCGTGGATGAACATGTCCACTACGGCTCCTTTGGTGGACGGCTTTTTGAGACCGCCGAGGCAGCGGCCGTGGGAGGGACCACAACCATTGTGGACTTTGCGCCGCAGGAAAAGGATGTGCCCCTTTTAGACGCCATCCGCCGCCAGGCCGCCAAGGCGGAACATATCTCCTCTGTGGATTTTGCATTTCATGCAGTCATCATGGACCCCAAGGAATCTGTTTTTGAGGAAGTCAGGCATCTGCCCGAGGTGGGCGTGGCCACACTGAAACTGTTCATGGCATACAAAGGCACTTCTTTTTACTGCGACGACGAGGCAATCCTAAACGCCATGATGCGCGCCAAAGAGGCAGGTGTCACCATGATGGTCCATGCGGAAAATGCAGATATCATCACCATCCTGACGAACCATTATTTAAGCCAGGGCAAGACCGCCCCGGTCTACCACTATCATGCCCGTCCCCCCATTGCGGAGGAAGAGGCAACCGGACGTGCAATCGCACTGGCCAAGGCGGCTGACTGTCCGCTTTTCGTGGTCCATGTAAGCGCCAAGGAAGCCATGGAAGCAATCCGTGAAGCACACAGCCAGGGCTGGCCCATCTTTGGAGAAACCTGTACCCATTATCTGACCCTTACCACTGATTATCTTGACAAGCCTGGCTTTGAGGGCGCCAAGTACATATGCTCGCCGCCGCTCAGGCCCCAGGAGCACGTGGATGCCATGTGGCATGCTGTGCGGGAAGGCTGGCTTACCGCCGTGGGTTCTGACCATTGTGCCCTGGACGGCGGTTACGAGGGGGCCAAGAAAAAGGGAACCAATTTCTCCAATGTCCCCAATGGCTGCCCCGGCGTCCAGGACCGTCTGGCCCTGCTGTGGACCTATGGTGTGTGCACGGGAAAAATCACACGGCAGAAATTCGTGGAATTATTTGCAACCAATCCCGCCAAGGTGGTGGGGCTTCCCGGCAAAGGCGAGCTGCGGGTGGGGGCTGACGCGGACATTGTCATCTTCGACCCAGACTGGAAAGGAGTCATCACCAACAAGGACAGCCTTCATGGGATTGATTATGAGCCATTTGAAGGATTCGAGATTCAGGGCCGTCCTGAGCAGGTGTATCTGCGCGGCAGGCTGGTAGCCCAAAAAGGTGTATTCGTAGGCGAACGCGGCAAGGGACAATGGCAGAAATGCCGGCCCTACGGCCTGTGCTACGATTATTATCACAAATAACTGACCCCTGCATAGTATCCATATGCCAAAATAGGGTGTTGCAAAAGGCGGCCCTTCCACACTGCGCATGATCTGCTGTTTAGCAGGTACTGATTCCGCGGTGGAGGCTGCCATCCTGCAACACCCCATTTTATTTGACATTACTTTACTGCAATGGCTTCAATCTCGCAGAGCACGCCCTTTGGCAATGTCTTCACAGCCACACAGCTCCTGGCCGGCTTGGACACAAAATAGGATGCATACACCTGGTTAAATACTGCGAAGTCATCCATGTCCGCCAGGAAACAGGTGGTCTTGAATACCTTGTCAAACCCGCTGCCCGCTGCTTCCAGGATAGCGCCCACGTTCCTGCAGCTCTGTCCTGCCTGCGCCTCGATTCCCTGAGGGATGGTGCCGTCAGCCGGATCCACGGGAATCTGGCCCGATGTATAAACCAGGCCGTTCACCTCAAAGCCCTGGGAATATGGTCCGATTGCTCCGGGCGCCTTCTCTGTACTGATGATGTCCATGTTAAAATACCTCCTCCTGCATTTTATGTTATCGCGTTCACATTCAACTATATTCATTATAGCAGATATGCCGCCTGACTGCAAGAACAATTGGAAATACGCTGTTTTTCCTCTGTTTTTTATGGACATCCACTTTCTCCGGTGCTATAATGATACTGATTTTTGCGTCCTTACATTCAACTGAAATAACCAATCATCAATTAATCCATATAATAAGAGGTGCAGAAATGACAGATACGAATAAAGCCGCGGAATCCCTTCCGCTTTACCACATTGACCATACATTATACCAGGGCCGCCCAACTGACCTTACAGGCCGTCTGGAGAAAGAAATCCGTGCATATGACCTGCTGGATTCCCTTGGTGTGCCTTATACCAGGGTGGACCATGATGCCCTTCCCACCATTGAAGCATGTCTCAAAGTGGACCAGCTTCTGGGCGCTGAAATCTGCAAGAACCTGTTCCTGCGCAATGCGCAGAAAACCGATTTCTACCTGCTTCTCATGCCCGGGAATAAAAAGTTCAAGACCGCAGTGCTTTCCAAACAGATTGGAAGCGCCCGCCTTTCCTTTGGGGAACCTGATTTCATGGAACAGTTCATGGACCTTACACCTGGCTCCGTCACGGTTCTGGGCCTGATGAACGATAAGGAAAACCAGGTACGGCTGCTGATTGACAAGGACGTGCTGGACAGCGAATTCTTTGGCTGCCATCCCTGTATGAATACGTCCAGCATTTTGCTGCGCACCAGGGATTTGATTGATAAAATACTGCCTGCCACGGGGCATCCCTATACGGTTGTGGATCTGCCGTATGCGGAGTGAGGGCAGGATTCCTTATTTACAAAAAAACAACCATCCCTTTTTGGAGACTGGTTGTCTATAGTCTGAAGCTTGCCCTATCCAAGGGCTTTTTGATATTCATTCCTTCAGATAAACAGTTAACATAGCAGAACTGTTTATCTGAAGGCCAAGTATATCTTAACTTATGGGGTAAGGCCTTTTAATCCATATTAAATCACTTTTTTTTGACGAAATAATTATATAAAAGTAATGCCACTAATATGGCCGGTGAAAATAAAATAATGTTAATAAGAACCTGAAGGAATTTTCCTACAATGATAGTCCAAAGAAATTGTATTCCCATATAAAGTGGTCCTTTCACTTTTCTTTATCAATATCACATATCGTAATTCAAATAGCACTGTATCTTGTTATAATTTTCCTGGTTATCCACAAAACTTATTGTTTGTGTGAAATATACGTTTGCCGCCAGTCCATTAACTAGAAATCCAACATATCCAGTAGTATCATACCATATATCTGCATATACAACATTTGTCGTTGCGGAGGTTTTATCAACAGTACAATACTGAGCCGGAATAGCTGATACACTTCCATCATATGCGGAAAACCTAATAAATCCACCTGGAGCAAAAATCCCTATTCTTTTACATTTACAGATTTATCATCGTAACCACTCCTTTACATATAAAGATTAATTCTTAAGAAAATATATTTTGTATTACATTTATCTCAACTATCGGTCATCTAAACGATTGCTTTTGCATTGTATAAAATCATATCATACTATCGTAGTATTATATCATAGAAATAAAAATTAAAAAAGATGAGTCCTCAATAATACAGAATAACGAACAGCATATATTCATTGCATGGCTAAATCATTGAAAACTAAAGCATGGACATTCCCCGTTTATTTATATTATTCGCATCTCATACATCCAAACAACCCATTCATTGGAACACTCCCCTTTTCCTTTAGCATACCCCAATTATGAAGTTGTTTATAATTATATTTACCCATACGATAAAGCCGATTCCATCTCAAGGCATTTTTGTTAATTTCCCAAGAGCTAAGTCCCTGATTTACTCTTACGAGGAAGTGTGATAGAATGGAACATAGGATATGCGAAATCAGATGTCGGAGGATTGAACATGAAAAAATTAGATATTAAGAGTCTGGCAATAGGATTTATCATTGGGACCGTGGGAATAACCACTGCTTTTGCGGCAAACGGCATTAAGTCAGCAGATTTAAGTACTGCCAAGGTAACACTGGACGGGGCTGCTGTCCCGCTCACTAAACCTTTAGTTGCGGTTACAGCGGATAATGAGACGGATCCAAGCCTTTACATGCCTGTCGGTGAATTACTTGAATATCTTGGATATACCGTAACATGGGATGGGACGAAGGATACGGTCCATTTAGTTTCCAACGGCAGCCGCCCTCACGAAATAATCGGCAATGTTGTTACCGATGGAAATACCGTCATGAATCTAAGCAATAAAAATGCCTTTAATATATCCGAGTCAGGTTCATTCCAAGCTGAAGACAATCAGGTCTTAACCTTAAATATCACATCCACCATTAAAGGCGGGTCCGTTGATTTATTTTTATTCGACCCCAATAATAAAGAACAGAGGATTACAATCGGTTCTGCGGATGCAGCAAAGGAGATTGCCTTATCAAAAGGCATCTGGCAGTATAATTGCAGCGGGATGTTTAACGAGGGCGGGAACATAAGGATTGTAGGAACAGTTAAGTAACCACACCGGAATCATGTGATACGGACGAAACGGAACATCAGCAACGCCAAGGGGCCGGAAAAACGGAGTTAATCAAACTTCATTTTTCCGGCCCCTTTTAGGCAGTGATGACTGTGCACGGATTTTCAGGAAAACAAGGCATCAGGAAATGATGAGGGGAAAGCTTATCCGTGTCAGGAAAAAGCCGTCCTCCTGTCCGATATAAAAACTCCCGCCATGGTCCTCGATGATTTTTGCGCAGGTCTTAAGGCCGATTCCTGTGCTTTCCTTTACATCTGCATCCCCTGCCACATAGTTGCCGAAACAGATGATAAGACAATCTTCCCGCTGTTCATAGGATACGGTTACCGGGCGGTTCCTGTCCGCGTATTTTAACAGATTGGAAAAAATATTTCCGAATACCCGGCGGCACAGATTGATGTCCGCCAAAAGCCTGCAATTGATTTCATCGGAACTGCGCCTGATGTCAAAGCCCTCGCTCTCCATGTCAAAAAGACTCTCTTCCACAATCTGGCCCAGGAATTCAGCTCCATTGACCTCTTCTTTCTCAAGCTCCTCCCGTTCCCTTCCGTACACAATGAAATACTCAAACAATTTATCGGAAAGCTCCTTAATCTGGTATGCCTTTTCCCGGATGGAATTCAGATACTTTTTCTGCTGCCCGCCATCCCCCTCCTTTCCCATCTGGAGTATGTCCACATAACCTAACAGGGAAGTCAGGGGGGTACGCAGGTCATGGGACATGGCGGTGACAAGTTCGCGGTTCGCCTTTCCCGCTTCCTCCTCCTTCTGCTGCCGTTCCTTGATGGCACAGCGCATGGCATCGATTTCCGATGCCAGGGAGGCAAGCTCATCCTTTCCCTTCACCGTAATCCGGTAATCCAGGTCCCCTCCTTTCAGTATCTGTATCTCCTGTTCCATCAAATCTATGTACCTGATTTTCCCGCGGATCAGCATGACCAGTATCAGGGCAAACGCTGTCATGGATATCACGCCGCCCAGCACACTGGCAGCGGCATAGTAGCCGTACTCCACATAATAGCTTACTCCTGCCTGGGCTGTCCCGTCTGCAAATTGCACCTCATAGAGCCATGAAGTATCTTCCCATTCATTCATTTCCGGGACCATCACCATCACCTTGGCGTCATTGCTGTAACGGAACCTGCCGTCTTTATAGATGGTAATGAGAAGGTTCTTCTCGCCTGACGCCCACTTGTCCAGCATCTTACTGTCATCCGTGGACAGTCCATTCCCTGTCACATATGCCTGGAGCCGTCCCACACATGCCTGCTCCCTCATGATCATTCTGGTTTCACTGAAACAAACCCGGTCCAGTATGCCAAACAGCACTGTATTAAGGGCCATATACAGGGCCAGTGAAACAAGGGCCGACGCCACTGCCGCCATGGTAAGCTCTGTCCCCAGCCTGCTGAAACTTCTTCTTTTACTCAATGCGGTACCCCTTTCCCCATACATTGACAATATATTTGGGATTCTTCGGATCTGCCTCAAGTTTCTTTCGAAGATTCCTGATATGGACCATCACCGTATTATTGGCGCTGTAATAATAGGCTTCCCCCCAGACGCTCTCATAGATGTTCTCAATGGTAAACAGTTTGCCCCGGTTGGACGCCAGCAGTAAAAGGATGCGGTATTCCAGGTCCGTGAGAAGAATCTCCCCGCCATTTTTCATGACCTCGTTAAATGATTTCTGAATCACCAGATCCTTAACAGCTATGGATTCCTCTCCGTCCTCCTCCTTTCCTTTATATATATGATACCGGCGTATCATGGCCTTTACCCTGGCCGCCAGCTCCGCATAGGAAAATGGTTTGGAAAGATAGTCATCACCGCCTGCCCCGAATCCCATGGTCTTGTCAGAATCCTGGGTGCGGGCCGTAAGGAACAGGATGGGGGTGTTTAACCTTCTGCGTATCTCTGCGCAGGCTGAGAATCCATTACGTCCCGGCATCATCACATCCAGTATGATCAGGTCGAATGTATCGTCTGCCATGGACGCCGCCTGCTCCCCGTTCTCTGCCTCCACAACCTGATATCCCTCGCTCTCCAGCAGGATCCTCACTACCTCGCGTATCTCCGGATCGTCATCTGCAAATAAAATCTTCCGCTTGTCCAACCTGACACCTCTCTTCATGATTGCATGTTTTTGTTCCATATCCCTGCCATGGATATCCCAGCATGGTAAAACTATTTTCTATTATATCTCAGATGCCCTGTCTCTTCCACCAAAACAGTCAGATATATACAGCTGTTTCCATTCCTTCTGTCCAGCCGTTCCCCCTGTCAGTCATGTTTGATTGCCTCCAGCGCTGAAATCCTTACTGCTTTGCCGGCCGGGTAATAACCTGCCCCCACGCCGACCGCAATGGAAAACAGGATTGCAAACAGGGACAGCCACCAAGGTATCACGGACAGCCTGGAAGGGGCGCCCGCCATACCCGCGTCCATGACAATTCCCATGTCCATGGCTGAGGATGACATGCCTCCCGATGTCATATTCATGATGAAAGATATGGCATAACTGAATACAGTCCCTGTCACTCCTCCTAAAAACCCGATAAAGCCTGCTTCCAGCAGGAATATCTTCCTTATGTCCCTGACAAAACACCCCAGAGACTTCATGACACCGATTTCCCTGGTCCGCTCAGATATGGACATGATCATGGTGTTGGTGATTCCCAGGGCTGCCACGAACAGGGAAATAGCTCCCAGGCCGCCCAGCATCATCTGCTTCTGCCTGGCCTCCTGTTCCATGGGCTTGCGGATGGTCTCCATGGAGCTGGTCCTAAATCCCATGCGTTTTATTTCCATCTCCACCTCTGCCACCTGATTCATATCCTTAACCTTTACCAAAGCGCCTGAATACCCTTTTTTCCACTCCGGCTTCTTACCGCTCAGCTTAGCCTGCTGGTCCAGTAAGGTCTTAAGCATTTCCAGGTCCATGATAAGTCCCATGGATGTCTCCTCCCCTTTTCCGAAATCCTCCTTCATCCTACCCGCGGCTTCCAGCTGGCGCGTGATTTTCTTATCATCCTCCTTATCGCTGCTGATATCCAGTGTATAGGATGTTTTCAAAGGGTCAAAATATGGCTGGGGCTTCACGGGCATTCCCCTTTCATCCAGGTTATCATATCCGCTGTACATATCAACCGTATTCCTGCCAGGAGGCCTCTTGGTGTCCTCAAACATATAGGCAAAATTCTCCCCCACAAAGACACCGTCCCTTCCCGCCTTGTCCCACGCCCCTTCTGTCAGCTTATATCCCATTGATTCAGCCGCCTTCACGTCAATGCCCACAATGGTGGCGTAAGTGGATCTGTAACGCCGGTTCCTACCCGCATACAGGGTCAGGGGTATATTTTCCGCTGTTAGTTTTGGGGTGGCTGCTTCCACCGACTCCATTTCCTTTAAACGCCGGATTGCCTTGTTATCCAGCTTTGCCGAACGGCTCCCTTTACCCGCCGGATATACGTTGATGATGGTAAGGTCCCCCATCTGGGCCAGCATGCTCTTCTGCGCCTCCTTCATTCCGATTCCAATGGATATCATGATGACCACGGAGCAGCAGCCTATGATGACTCCCAATACGGTGAGAAAGGTCCTGCTCTTGTGGCGGGTCAGGTTCTGGATACATATGGTGAGTAAGTCCTTTGTTTTCATGATCTGTCTTCCTCGTTTTCTGTAAGCCGGTTTCCAGACCGGGCGTCCTCCGGTTCATCCCAGTCATTCCGGTTCTGGCTGTCTTCCAGCATATCCCATTCAGTCTGTCCCTGGCTCCTGTTCCGGACATTCAATCCCCTGGATTTTTTCCTCTTTATCCACAGAATCCCTGCAAGCAGCACCGCGGTAAGAATAACCGCCGGCAATTTCCAGTCTGGTTTTCTTCCTCCGTCCATTTCCCCATCCATCATATCAGGGCCAGCCGTTTCCTCGGCAGCACCTTCCTTTACCTCGAATGTCACAGGAATCTCCATTGTCCTTACCTCCATGGACTCATCCTCATATGTCACCTTTACCTTGCCCTCAAAGGTTCCTGCTTTTTTCGGGGTTGCGATGAAATCAATGGTCCCGCTCTTTCCTGCATCAAAATTCCCCAGGTTCAGGCTTCTGTCAATAACCTGGATGTCGCCTTCCAGACTGGCCTCCACATTGTACACCTGTCCCCTGCCCTTGTTCACATAAGGAAGGGAGATGGTGGTCTCCTCATTCTGGCGGATTTCTTCCACAAAAGAAGGCGGACTTACCTGGAACCGGTCAGGCTGGTAAACCGGTACTGCAATGGTTTCAGTAGCAGTGGACTGCTTTCTCTCCGTCTTATCAATATACTCATATTTACACGATATGGTTATCTTAGGGGACTGTATTTTGGAATCTTTTGTCTGGAACAATGCCTGGACATCCACCTGCTGATTTTTTCTCTCCCCCGGCCCCATCTTTGGAACATAAAACGTGTTGGAGGATGAATTAATGGATAGCCCTTCCCCTGTTTCCAGTGAAATGACCACATTTTCAATGGTCGAACCCTGGCTGGTATTCATGAATTCCATGTTCAGATGAAACACCTGCCCTGCTGAGACTTTATCTCCATATGTATAATTAGTCAGTATGATATTAGGTGTGGGGGCTCCCGGTGCGGTTGTCCTGCCATTGGTAGGCACCACAATCCTCTCGGAGTATGTGCCCTGGACCGTTCCCTTATCTGTATCATAGTCAAACTTCAATGTAACTCCCAAAAGCTGGGATGCAGCGGATGACAGCTCGGAGCCTGCCTTAAGGTTCACGGGCACATCCACGGACTGCCCCGGGCCTATATCCCCTATCTGCCGTGTATCCGTTGCCTCCAAAAGGGATATCTGGTCATTTGGTTCAAAGGTAGCTGTAAGATTCCGGATACCTTTGGCTGTGTCGGTATTTTCCATCTTTAATAGGATCTGGAACGGCTGGCCGGAATTAACCGGACCCATGGGGCCTCTGTCTATCCGCAGTATGGGCTGGCCTGTGGCCGTGCCTCCTTTTACAGGCAGAAGAACCTTCTGGGCAGAGGTGACCGGCGTCAGTTGTCCTCCTGAATAGTAGTTGTACTTTAATTCTAAATCAATGAGCTGGCTGGGGCCGGATATATCCTGTCCCGCAATCAGGTTGAATTTGACGTTTTCAGTCCTTCCCGTGTCCAGGCGGCTGACGATTCTGGCGTTGGTATCATCGCCAATGAACAGGGAGGTTCCCGGTGATACGTTTACCACCATATCCTCGATATCCGCATCTTTGCTGGTGTTCTCAAGTTCCACTTCCAGGGTGAAGCGGTCTCCTGGGCCTACAGGGTTCTGCGGTGAGATTCGCCTGACCCTTATGATTGGCTGTCCTGTGGTGTTTCCTGTATCCCCGTTTTCCCTGGGAGCAGACTCCTCGCATTCCGAAATGTTCACCTCCAGCTGTTCCGGGGGAATTCCCGAACTTTTAAATCCCACCTTCAGCCTCAAGACATCTCCCTTCCCCGTGTATGTAAGCTTTGAAAATGTAACTGTAAGCTCCAGGTCATCCTCCTTATCCGATGTAATCTTTACCTTTGGATTTTCCCCATTCCGGAAGCTGTCGCTCATCTTGGTCACGGTTACCCCCCGTTTTCCCACCTCGCTTGTCTTGATTCCATTGCTTCTTAAATTGACCACCACTTTTGCCTGACGCCCTTTGCGCAGCACATCCAGGGTGTCCTTTGAACCGCCCAGTGCAAAAATATCATATCCGCCCACCCAAAGGCTGCCGCTTCCAGCTTCTCCATCGTCCGGCTTATTGGAGCCTTCCGTATTGCCGTTGTTTCCCCCGCTGCCGCCCTGGTTTTCTCCGCCCTGGCCCGCACCGCCGGAATCAGAACCTGAACCGCCCGTCTCCCTGCCTGGCTGAAATGTTCCTGCCCCTCCGGCTTCCATTCCTCCGGCTCCTGCCCCTCCGGCTTCCGTTCCTCCTGCTCCTGCCCCTCCGCCCCCATCCCTTCCATCTGTCCCTTCTGCGGCAATAGCTTCCCGTATTGCCAGGCTGCCCATCTCCTCCGCCATGACGCTGCCACACATTCCTATTATCAAAATAGCTGCAATCGCCACGGCCGCTGCTCTTTTTATCATTCTTTTCATTATTCCTTTCATCTCCATCGTCACTGTCCCTTCCTTTCATCTCCCGTTATGACGCCATCCACCAGCGTTACAATCCGGTCTGCATACTTGGACATACCCGGGTCATGGGTCACCAGTATGATGGTCTGGTTGAATCTTCTGGCAAATCCCATGACCATGTCCATGATCTCCGCTGTTGTCTTTGTGTCCAGATTACCGGTAGGTTCATCTGCAAACACCACCTCAGGCCTGGATACAAATGCCCTGGCAATCCCCGCCCTCTGCTGCTGTCCTCCGGACATCTGGGAGGGATAATGGTGAAGTCTGTGTGAAAGTCCTACACGTCTTAACAGATCTTCTGCCATGGCCTCCCGCCGCTTCCGGTCCACTCCCTTAAACATAAGGGGCATGGCCACATTTTCAACCGCTGTCATGGACGGCAGCAGATTATAGGACTGAAAGATAAAGCTCATATGCTCCTGACGGAAGGCGGCCAGTTCCTCCTCATCCATACGGGAGATACTTTTCCCGCGGATGAACACCTGCCCTTGCGTGGGTTTCTCCATCCCGGCCAGCTGGTTCAAAAGCGTGCTCTTTCCAGAACCCGACGTGCCGAAAATACAGCATACCTCTCCTTTGTAGATTTTCAGATTAATCCTTTTGAGGGCTACCACTTCCTCGTCCCCCATCCGGTAAACCTTGCGCACGTTCTTAACATATATGATTGGTTTTCCATGTTCCATCATCTTGTCACTCCTCTTTTCATGGGTCTATGATAAAAAATAATCCCATGGAAATTGCATCATATAAATCTTAAGAAATCTTAATTTCACAATACTTAATTTCACAATAACCTGTATTTTGGGATGGTCTTTTGCTATAATCATTCCATGTTAAAGGATAACTGCCTGTAAAAAGAAAGAGGTGAGGGAATGAAGGGCGCGATTCTTGAAAAAGGTGAAGCAGGTCATACCTATCTGAAAAAACTGTTCCAGTCGGTTCACCATGTCCAGAAGGACTATAACTGGCTCATCACGGACTGTCAGTGTTGTACCCGTACCGAAGCCTTTTACCAGCGGATATTTCAGTATGACCGATATGGATGGCTTTCAGGCGAAGAACTGACCTGCATGGTTGAGACGGAGGATTTCCAGTGGATCTGGGCTGTCCTCTCCGGTTTTCCCAGACATATATCCCTGGCTCAGGTGCTGGAATATGGCCTGCCTTACGCTGACATGTATCCTGGATTCTGGACCAATCCTGTCTCCATCCAGCATCCCCTGGCCGAGGTGGAAATTGTTTCCTGGGACAGTTCCTGTACCCTTGTCATAAGCCGGAACCATAAGATTGTATCGGATTTCATGGATGGATTTCCGCTTAGCAGGGATTTGTCCCTGTATAATGGACAAAACGGAATATTGGATGAGACAGATGAACTGGAACGCTGGTTTTCACAGCACAGATAGAAAATACCCCAAATCCTTTTACGCATTGGAATGGGCATGATGTAAGAAGGAAGCCCTGTTTCGGAAGGGATACTGATTGTGGATAAAATCCCATTTCAGAAAAGTGTCCCCTATTGGAATATGCATTTGGATGCGTACATTTGGGTACGTACATTTGGGTGCGTACATTTTAGAACATACATTTGTGAACATACAGATTGGACCACACCGGAGGAAACGGAGGGACAATCAGTTGCACCACGGGAGAACTATCATGTTTTCATCTATTTGAACCTGAAGACTACAGGAATCAATATGGAAAATCAGCAAAAATATGAACCTGGTTTTCAGAAAAAAGTGACTTTAAAAAGGGGCATATGCTTGAATGGATTGGGAGTAAAATAAGTATTTTCATAAATTAATCCGGCAGGATGAAGCATACATGCAATCCCAGCCCATATTACGGACCATGTTTCCAGCACAGCATAAAAGCCGCCCTCCGGCGGCTTCTGTCAAATAAAACATTTTCTTACAGCATTTCCCTATATCAGGTACTCCCCCATGGTCTGATACCCCAATCCCTGCCTGCCCATGATTCCCATCATGTTTTCCCGCCATGACGGGGGCATGCTCCAGGACAGGCCGCAGCCAGCGGATATCTGCCTTGGCACCGGTATCAGGCGTCCCGGGATATCCTCTTTGCGGCAGACTGTCTCCATGGCGATGGCCTCTGCCGTTGTATGGAATGTTATGACCAGTCTCAGTTCTTTTTTCCTCATATCCTCCACCCCGTCTTCCCGGTGCCGGGCGGCGCCGGTACTACTCAATGATCAGCCTGTATCCCCGTCCGTCCGGTTCCACCGTCACCTTTTTACCCTGGCTGATTCCATATTTCCTCACGTTCTCTTTTGTATGGTTTTCGCTTACCAGGACCTGGATTGGTCCGCTGCCATGGGTTTTCAGCGCATTGGCTGTCAGAAGGACAGGTTCCGGGCAGGATAAGCCTCTTGCATCTACTTCATACGCCATAATATTGTCCCCTTTCTTATATCTGTTCTTTTCTTGGTACAAACCCGATTACAAACAGGACCGCGATACATACGATGACCGCTGCTTTTCCCGCGCCCTGAAGCCCTCCGGCCACTGCCGGGGATGTCTCTGTGGCCGCTGCCGCTGCCGCGGCTGCAAATCCAAAGTTATGGCAGCAGGCAGCCCCCACAAAAAGCCCCAGGAATGTCACTGCGGAGTCTGAGGAACCCTGCCCTGCCAGAATCAGCTGCCTTAAGGGGCATCCCCCTGCCAATACCGCTGCATACCCCACTGCATACATTCCAAGTATGTTCCACAGATGCTGGGAGTGCGCCACCGGCTGGCCGTCAAAGGACAGCCTGAAGCCTCCTGACGCCATGTTATAGATAAGCATGACCACAAAAAAACCGCCAATGATGGTAAGCAGGTCATAATTCCTCATCAGGAATAAATCCCTGAAACCGCCTGCAAAGCAGGTCCTGCAGCGCTGTGACACCATACCGAAAGCCAGACCGCCTGCAAGGGAAATCAGTACCGGAGCGTGCATACTGCCCGGTCCCTTCTCACTGACCGCCATGACTCCTGTGGCAACACTGGCAATCAAAACCACCACCAGGAAGGAGGGAAGGATGTAACCGCTGTAAGCCCTAGTCTCATAGGCGCGCCCAAGGCTGAATCCCCGCTTTAAAGCCACGGTGCCTGTGACAGTCCCAAGCCCGAAACCGATGAGGGCCACATATGCATTCAGGTCGCCGGCCGCCATCCGGATGACCATCCTCAGGGGGCATCCCAGGAATGCCAGGGAACCTATCATCATGATGACCCCCAGCAGGAACCGTATCATGGGTGAAGAACCGGCCGTGGAGCGGTATTCCCTTGTTGCCATGGATAGGATGAATGCCCCCAGCACAATGCCCACGATTTCCGGCCTCACATATTGTACAACCGCTGCCTGATGGAACTTCATGGCCCCCGCCGTATCCCGTATGAAGCAGGCAATACAGATTGCCATATTTCTGGGATTTCCCATCAGTGCCAGCAGCGCCCCAACCACTCCCAGCACTCCGCCATACATCATCAGTTTTCTTTTGGAATCAATATTACCCATAGTGTGTATCCCCCCTGTTTTTATGATTGATATCTTACATTGATCCAGCAATTTCCCTTACCGCCAGCACGGCCTGGTCCATCTCTTCCTCCGTGTTATAATAGGACATGGAGAAACGGACCGCTCCCTGCCCCACGGTTCCCAGCGCCTGGTGCATCAGGGGCGCACAGTGGGCCCCTGCCCTGGTATAAATCCCATAATCCATTGCAAGTCCATCCGATACCTCACCCGAATCATAGTCCCGGATATTCAATGCCACCACCGGCGCGTGAAGGTCCATGTGGGAAAAATCCCCGTATACGGTGACTCCTGGGATACCCGAAACCCCTTGGTAGAAACGTCCCATCAGCATCTGTTCCCTGCCGCGGATTGCCTCCATCCCGGTTTCCTTTATAAACTCCAGGGCAGCATGAAGCCCTGCAATTCCATGCCCGTTAACCGTGCCTGCTTCCAGTGCCTCCGGCATGTCTGTGGGATGTATCTCCGAATAGCTGTGGGTCCCGCTTCCCCCTGCCATCAGAGGACGTATGGAAATGCCTTCCCGTACACATATCCCCCCAGTCCCCTGTGGGCCCATCAGGCTTTTGTGTCCGGTAAAGCAGAGCACGTCAATACCCATCTTCTCCATGTCTATGTCAAATACCCCTGCTGTCTGGGATGCGTCCAGTATGAACACCAGGGATGCCCTCCGGCAGATTTCCCCCACCCTGGCAATATCCACCAGGTTCCCCGTAAGGTTGGATGCATGGGTGCATATGATTCCCTTTGTGTTTGGCCGGATGGCTGCCTCCATGTCCTCATACCGTATGTTTCCCAGGCTGTCGGCCCTGACAATGGTCAGTTCCACGCCATTTTCCCTCATCATGTACAGGGGCCGGAGCACGGAATTGTGTTCCAGCATGGTGGTAATCACATGGTCGCCCGGTGAAAAGATGCCCCGGACAGCCATGTTCAGGCTGGCGGTTGAGTTGGCGGTGAATGCCACCTGCAGGGGATTGCCAAGACCGAACAGTTCCGACACAAGAACCCTTGTATCATATATGGTCCTGGCAGCACCCAGGGATGCCTGATGGCTTCCCCTGCCTGAATTCCCCATATGGCGCATGGCATCGGCCACTGCCTGGATGACCGCC
Organism: Enterocloster sp. OA13; assembly: GCF_022440595.1. Lineage (NCBI taxonomy): Bacteria > Bacillati > Bacillota > Clostridia > Lachnospirales > Lachnospiraceae > Enterocloster > Enterocloster sp. OA13. Next base: position 2,781,490 of record NZ_JAKNTF010000001.1, read on the forward strand.
TCAGGCTTATGGTAAGTGGTTGCCCCATTATCCAGATAAATCATTTCCCTGTCTCCTTTCGCTGTGGGCATCCGGTAAGGTTATGATATCAGGACCCGTTTCTCCCCCACCATCTTCGTTATCTTTTTCTTATCCATGAATTCCAGCATCTGCACCGCGTATTTACGGGATGTGCCGCACATATCCCTAAACTCGCCCAGGGATATCTCCCCATTCTCTGTCAGATAATCCTTCAGCCTTGCAAGTACCTGTCCATAGGCGGCGCTGTCCATATAGGACGCCGGGTTCAGCTTCACCAGCTTCCCGTTCTTATGCATGTCTGCAATGATCTGCTTTGCCCGGTTCTTATCCTTGAACTGGTTCAACACATCCACGGTAAGGGGCGCTTCAATCCCGGCCTGGGCGTATATGGTCCCTATCTGCTCCAGCATGCCTTTTAGCTCCCTGGAATACTGGGTGGAAAAATCCTTGCCGGACACATAGGTTCCCTGGGTCCTGACCACCATGCGTTTGACCAGCTCTGCCAGCAGCACGGCGCCTTTCCTCATGTCGTTCAGCCGGAATTCCTCGCTGAGCCTGGACTTGAATTCCTCCTTATCCATGCCTTCGTTGATGGGGTTCTCCCTGTGATAACCGGACAGCAGCCTGTCCGCATAGTCTGCGATTGTCTTCCAGTAATCCATATGGATGACGGATTCATCGGATAGTATGAGGATGTGCTTACTGTCTTTTAAAGTGCTGATCATATGGCTGGCCCGGGATTTCGGCATATCCATATCCGCCGCAATCCGTCCCACGGACGGGAAACGCCTGCTTTCTTCCTTAATCATAAGCTCCATGACCTCCTGGTCCGTACCTGTTTCCTTTTTATGCAGGGCTTCGATGGCCTCCTCATCCCCCCTCCTGTGTTTATAAGGGGATGCATCCAGCACGATGCCGCCTCCGAATGTCTCCACCGGTGAAAGGAAGCGGATGATGAACCTGTCATTCCTCTTAAGCACCACAGGTTCATCAAACCTGATCTGTGCATAGGCGCTTTCCCCATGGCCGATACGGTCCTTATCCATCAGGACTGCCTTTGCAATGGTCTGTGCCGCCCCATAGTTGAGATGAATCCTGTCCCCGGTCTTAAGTTCCCTGTCACTGGTCTGGAAAATGGACAGTTTCACATCCACCAGGGTGGATGTAACGAGAGAACCTGGAAATGCAAGCACATCCCCTCTTTGCAGTTCCTCTTTTTTCACATTCAGGAGGTTCAGGGCCGTGCGCTGTCCCGCATATGCGGCGTCTTCCCGCTGGCCGTGGGACTGGATTCCCCTGATTTTAATGGGGCGTTCCCGGGGATACAGCATGACCTCCTGTCCTGTCTGCACCATTCCCTCCTGCAGGGTTCCCGTAATCACGGTTCCAAATCCTTCCGTTGTGAACACCCGGTCCACGGGAAGGCGGAACAGCTCCGGCTCCGAACTCCGGCTTCCCAGGTCTGAGACCATCCGGATGATTGTGTCATGGAGAAGTCCGATGTTCTCCCCTGTATAGGATGACACCCGGAGGACCGGGGCATGTTCCAGGAAACTTCCCCGGACCATATCCTCCACGTCGGCCTCCACCATTTCAGCCCATTCCTCATCCACCATATCGCTTTTTGTCAGCACCAGGATTCCCTGTTTGATGTGAAGCATTTTCAATATCTCAAAATGCTCCGTGGTCTGGGGCATGACACCCTCGTCCAGTGCAATGACCATCAGTACCAGGTCGATTCCCCCGATGCCTGCAAGCATGTTCTTAACGAACTTCTCATGGCCCGGCACATCGATGATCCCAATATGTAGTCCGGCATCATTGGGCAGGTTGGCAAATCCCAGGTCAATGGTGATTCCCCTCTTTTTTTCCTCCTTCAGCCTGTCTGTGTCAAAACCGGAAAGCGCCTTAATCAGGCAGGTCTTTCCATGGTCCACATGGCCAGCCGTCCCCACAATGATATTCTGCATTATATTTCACCGCCTTTCATGTGAGGAAATATCTCCGCCCCATGGGGCAATGTCCCTGCCTCATGGCTCAATGTCCCTGCCTCGTGGCTCAACGTCCCTGTCCCATCCGCCGGCGCCCCCTCTGCCACGGACAGAAACGCCTCCACTGCCAGAGGAAATTCCTCATCTGCAAGGGTCCTCACATCCACCAGCACCCTGTCATGGTTGACCCGTACAATCAGGGGGACCGGGGCCTTTCTCAGCTTCCGCTCCAGCTTCTGGGCGGGCAGTTCCTCCTTCCATACGCCTATCCCATATCCCTCCAGTTCACAGGTAGGCGCGCTTCCCCCGCCCACCTGGTCCGTACAGGATTCTATCTCATAATGGAAATCCGGGCATGCGGCTTTTAGCATGTCTGCCAGCCGTCCGGCCCTTTCCTTCAGCTCGTGGGGCCGTGCGCATATCATCTTAAGCACCGGTATTTCCTTTACCGACGCCTCCCGGTCAATGTACTGTGCAAAAGTTGCCTCCAGGGCTGCCAGGGTCATCTTATCCACCCGGAATGCCCTTGCAAGCGGGTGCTTCTTCATTCTGTCTATGTATTCCTTTTTCCCGATGATGATACCTGCCTGCGGGCCTCCTAACAGCTTGTCACCGGAGAACAGGACCACATCCGCCCCGTCCTTCAGGGCATCTGTCACTGTTGGCTCATCCAGACCATACCATCTCAGATCCGTCATCAGCCCGCTGCCCATATCATAAATCACAGGAAGGCCCAGTTCCTTTCCCAGAGCCGACATCTGCTTAAGCCCCACATCCTCCGTGAACCCCACAATCCGGTAATTGGATGTATGGACCTTCATGAAGCATCCGGTCACCCCTTCTTCATAGGCGTTCCGGTAATCGGATATCCTGGTCTTATTGGTGGCCCCCACTTCCCTGAGGATGGCGCCGGACTCGCCCATCACATCGGGAATCCGGAAGGAGCCGCCCACTTCCACCAGTTCGCCTCTTGAGACAACCACTTCCTTCCCCCTGGCCAGGGCTGCCAGGACCAGCATGGTGGCTGCCGCGTTATTGTTCACAGCCATGGCTGCCTCGGCCCCTGTCACCTTCTTTACAATGTCCTCCACAATCAGGTGGCGGCTTCCCCTTGTCCCTGACTTCAGGTCGTATTCCAGGGTGCAGTACGCATCCATCACATCCATCACTGCCTGGGATGCCTCCCTGCTGAGCCTGGCCCGTCCCAGATTGGTATGGAGCACTACCCCTGTTGCATTGAGGACCCTTCTCAATGGCTTTTTCTTCTTTTCCGTCAGTATGGCGGTTATCCTGTCCATGATTTCATCCTGGGTCAGGACCCTGTCAGCCGTCCCCTCCAGAATGGCTGTCCTCAAATCCCCCACCGCGTCCCTTACTGTCTCCACTATCAATGGCCTTGGCATGGTTTCATAAAATAAAACGAGGCGCTTATCCTGCAGCACCTCGTCCACTTTAGGAAGCCCGCGCAGAAGCACATGTCTGTCCCCCATCGGTCTACCTCCTTAGTTGTACCGGAACGCGGACTGTGTCCAGCCCGTCCGCGGTACCTGCTGCATAATTAGCAAAACGGAGGTGGTGGGAATCGAACCCACCCGTGAAGCTCTTAACTCCACACAACGGTTTTGAAGACCGCGGGGCGCACCAGCTACCCAACTTCCTCCCAATTATAAAGCGATACTATTCAATTGTATGCTTTGACCTGGATGTGCCACACCTTAGAGCAGGGCACACCCGAACGGAGATGGTGGGAATCGAACCCACCCGTGAAGCTCCTAACTCCACACAACGGTTTTGAAGACCGCGGGGCGCACCAGCTACCCAACTTTCTCCCTAAAAACTTAAATCCATCCATAAGCTGCAGCCCATGGGGGATATGGCAGGCGGGGGGGATGATATCCTCTCCCCCGCGCATCCCATAACTAAAATCAATCTATATATCCTGCTTCCTTCAATATACCTGTTGCTTTTTCCAGGTTGGCCTCGGAAATCTGGACAATTGGTCCTGTGCATCCCATGCCGCTTTCCGCATAGATGCCTTCCTTCCATAAGGTCATCACCGCGTCATCCAGGTCCATGACCTCGATGCCCGGGATGGCCGCTGTCACCACTTCCTTGGGCGGGCAGGCCGCTGCCTCTGCCTCCTCCTGCCTTGCCGGGGCGTTCCTGGCTAACAGGGCGTCCAATCCGGCCTTTCTGGCAGCCGCATATTCCGCGGCGGCAACCGCCTTCCAATCGCCTGCAATCAGGCTGGCCGCATATTCCATTGCCCCTGCAATCACAGGCGCGCCGGAGGCCCTGGATACAATCATGACCAGCTTGTCATAGCCTTCGCCGATGCCTGGCCCGTATCCATATCCGGTTGCCTCATACTGGCCGCCGGTGGTGTAGGAGGAAAACATCTTCATCATCAGGTTGCCGGTAAGGGAGTCCATCACAACCACATCCGCAGTACCCATCAGCAGGTCGTTGCCCCTCATCTCCACGCCCTTGTCCGCCCTTGCGGATTGTGCCAGCCGGATGTCATATCCATTTTCCTTCAGGGCCTTTAAAATCTTCTCACATGCCCTGGCCCCGTCTATGTTGGCAATCCCCACGGTCGGATTTTGGATGCCGTCAGCCTTGGCTGCAATGATTCCTGCAATGGCATTCCTGACCAGGGCAGATACCCTGTCCGTGTCCGAGGTTCCCGTGGTATTGGCAATATACATGGGCTTTCCCTTTGCGGGGGTGATTACCTTGCCCACGGTTGACACACCGATGGGGAATGGATAGTGCATGGTCACGGCTGCCTGGGCATCTCCTGAGGCCAGGGCAAGTTCCATGGCCTTGTGGGCATCCGGGCCGTCTAAGACCGTTACCCCAATCCCCTTCCTGGCAGCCAGGTTAAGGGCCAGATCCGTGTCTTCCTGTCCGTGCTCGCTGCCCTCCAGTGCGAATACCACCTTCGTGCCGCAGCAGGACACAGCCCTTGCCAACGAGGAATGTGTACGTTCCGCCTTTTCGTTTCCGGCCTTTACGTTTCCAGCCTTTTCGTTCCCAGCCTTTCCTTCCCCGGTTTCCACGTCCCCGGCATTTACCCTTCCATCCTTCACGCCTTCCGCTGCCCCATCCCCCTCGTTGGCTTCCACCACAAAGGAAACCCCGTCAAACAAGTTGGTCATGCGGCCCAGGAACAGGGAACCCTTGCCCACAATCATGGCGCGTTTTGTCCTGCCCTCCATGCATTCCTTTACAAGAGGCCCAAGATACGGGACTCCGGATGGAATATGGCCCTGGGTGGGCGCCCAGCCGGTCATTCCGTGTTTTTTTACAAAGGACGGGATATCGGCCCGTTCAATCTGCTTTTTCATGACGGCCAGAGCTGCAATCATCTTATAATTGGCTTCCGGCACATCCCCTGCTCCCGCTGGTTTGGTGATGTCCGGATTCTGAAGCTCCGGCGCATACTTATCGATATCCGTGAATTTAAGCCCCGCCTTCTCAAGGGGTTCCGCCACCAGGGAGCTGATGACCATCTGAGGCGCTGAACCGGTTCCAATCTTATGGCAGCCCACTATATCCGTTCGTATCTGGGGATGGATCCCATCGTCCTCAGATACCAGTACGGAGAATCCTGCAATGCAATCCTCCAGGATTGGAAGCCCTTTCTTCACATGGTCCTTTCCGTTCATTCCCAGCTTGGCGGTACAGCCTCCGGCCGTGACAATGACATTTTTAAATGTCCCTGATTTGACCAGGGCCGCCGCATGTATCATGGCATGGGCAGGTCCTGCGCAGAAACCGCGCACATCGGAGCCGGTGGCGTTTTTATATCCCGCTATCTCAGCCGATGCCTTGGCAAAGTTGCCTCCGCCCCTCTGGTTCATGTCCCCGCAGGCTTCCTCGCAGCAGTCAATCACGTATTCCACATCATCGGGATTGAACTCATTCTTAAGTTTAAGTTCAATCAGGGAAATGACGTTGGATGCCTTGGACACCAGATTTTCAAGCATCACATGGGCGGACAGGTTCACATCCACATCATGGGCGCGCTTTACAACGCCTGCCAGTTCTTCCCTGCGGATATAAAGCCCCTCGGAATGCTCTTCCCTTACAAGCCGTTCCAGTTCTTCCCTGGACCCGTTATTCTTAAGAAGCCCTTCCAGCTGCTCCTGTGTGAACATCCCGCGTTTTTCCAGCTTATCCTTCACGGTACGCGCAAAGCCTTCCTCCAGCATGACCAGTTCGAACACATCACAGATGTGCATGACCCCGTAAAATTCATCTTCAGGGAGGATGCAGCCAAACGGACCATTTTCCTTTGGCTCCTTCCACTTTTTATCATAATATGGGAACGGTGTTTCTCCCAGTTCCTCATGGGTCGCATTCCCTATGTAAACCTGGTTCGGGATATAGGAAAGCACATCCTCATATTCCCTCAGGTGTCCCGGCAGTTCCACCAGATACCCGGAGTCCGGGTTCACAACCCGCTCTGTTGTCTGTGTGGTGCCGTTATATATAACCATATCCGGGGTGGCAGCCAATGTATAGCTGGTCCCCTTAATAACCGGATAACCTTTCATTCTGTATGTCCCCCAATTTTCATGAACACCGTGTGTACGGTCCGGTCTGTCCCTTTCTGGATTCCTGTATCATACAGGCGCCTTCGGGACAGCCCCGTCCGGATGGGAACAGGCCCGGGCAGCTAAGCTGCGCGGCCTGGCCTGTTCCGGGTACGCTCCTGCAATCCTCAGTGAGGCCACGAATCAATATTTGCCGTAGTCCTTGCGGATTTTCTCCACTTCCTCATGGATTGCCGGAACATCCATAACCATTTCCATCATTCCCACCTGTTCATCATAAACAGCAGGGTCTGCCTCTGCCTTTACTTCATCTTCGCAAATGTGATATACATTTAGTCCCAACTGGACTCCTGCTAAAGGACCTGCGTAAGTGGGGTCGCCTGCCGTAACGGTTTCAGCGGCCAGGCCGGCTGCTTCTGCTTCTGCAGCACCCAGAAGAACAACGATGTTCTCCGGTCCGTATTCCTCACTTAACTTTAAAACCCTTTTCTGGTTTTCCAGATCCATAGCACCCGCGGACGTTCAGACAAAGCATTCCGTAGAGGAGTAGGCTATCTTTGCGCCGGCTGTCTTCGCACACTCTTCTATGGCCGGTCCCGGTACGCCGTCACGGTCACCGATGATAATAGCGTACTTGTCTTTTAAAACTGCCATTTCATTTCCTCCTATTTCATTTTATTTATGCATAAGCCTTTGCTGGCTTTAAGCATACTTCTTAATCATTTCCTCACAGGAATCAGGGGTTGCATCCTCCTTCACCCTGGAATCAACCATCACTCCATCCTTATAGATGGCGATGACCGGAAGCCCCAGGACCTTCTGGGAGATGGCAAGCCTTCTTGCCTTTGTGGTGTTTAAGGAACAGAACTTTATTGTCTTGCCGTACACCTCTTCAAATCCATGGATATGGGGCATAAGGGCTGCACAGGGCACACATCCGTCGCCGTAAAAATCCACCAGGATATATCCTTCTGCCTTCAGCACTTCTTCCTCAAAATTTTCCTTTGTCAAATCGGTCACGTTCATATCCTCCTATTTTTCAGATTGTGTTGTATTTATCCCGCCTATATGTTATCGCGATAACTTTCGTCTATATTATACATGGGAGTCCATACTTAATCAAGTACTTTTGCGTATTTTTTACTAACTTTCACCCGTCACTGCATATCTGCCACATAGTGTTCGGCCTGACATGCGGCTATGGCGCCGTCAGCCGCGGCCGTCACCACCTGGCGCAGGGATTTCACCCTCACGTCGCCGGCCGCAAATACTCCTTCGATATTGGTATGCATGTCTTCATCCGTCCTGATGTACCCGTTTTCCATGGCCAGCCCGCTGTCCTCCAGAAGTCCGGTGTTGGGCAGATATCCGATGAATCCGAAAAGCCCGAACATCCCGTCGTCCGGGTCGGCAAGGACCTCGGTGAGCTGGCCTGTCTTCACATTCCGCACCACCATCCGGTCAAGGATCCCGTCACCGCTAACCTCGTCCACCACACTGTCCCACATGAAATGCAGCTTCTCATTCCTGAACGCCTTTTCCTGGATGGACTGGGCAGCCCTCAGCTGATCCCTTCTGTGGATTACCGTCACCTTCCTGGCAAATTTAGTGAGATAAATGGCTTCCTCAATGGCGGAGTCACCGCCGCCCACCACATAGACCTCCATATCCTCGTAGAAATTGGCGTCGCACGTGGCACAGAAGGAAATGCCTTTGCCCAGGAAGTCCTTTTCATTCCTGCATCCAATGGGCCTTGGATGGGCTCCTGTTGCAAGAATCACGGTTTTCCCCTCGTAGACATTGCCCTTTGAATCAATCAGCCTCTTTACCGGCCCTTCAAGCTCCGTCTTTTCAATGGCCGCGCTGACCCTGTGCACACCGAATTTCTCCACCTGCTTCGTCATACGCGCAATCAGGGTTGCCCCGGATTCCTCCGCCTCAACCATCTGGCCCGGATAATTCTCAATGTCCGATGTGATGGCAATCTGCCCCCCGTCCTGGCTCCTCTCAATCAAAAGGGTGTTCAGACGGTACCTGCCGCCGTAAAGGCCTGCCGCAAGACCTGCGGGGCCTGCGCCCAGGATGATTAAATCATATATGGTTCCCATTTTTCCCTGCCTCCTGAAACTTAATGTAATCCCGGACAAATGTCCTTGACAAAATGCCGGAATTGAATATGATAGAAAATAGCATCTGCCAGCATCTGGCAGATAATACACAACATAAGGAGTACTGCTCATGACAGACATTAAACTTACAGAGCTCACCGGTTCCTGCGGCGGCTGAGCGTCCAAGATAGGGCCAGACACCCTCGCGCAGGTCCTGCGCGGTTTACCAACCTTTCACGATAACCGGCTGTTAGTGGGCTATGACACTGCGGATGATGCCGCTGTCTATGAACTTTCCCCTGATATGGCCTTAATCCAGACCGTGGACATCTTCCCCCCGGCCGTGGATGACCCCTACGAATACGGCCTGATTGCAGCCGCCAACTCGTTGTCCGATGTATGGGCCATGGGCGGGGAACCCAGGCTGTGCATGAACATATTGATGTTTCCGGACTCCCTCCCTCCCGAAGCGGTCAACGCCATACTCCGTGGCGGGTGCGATAAGGTGGCTGAGGCCGGGGCCATCCTGGTAGGCGGCCACACCCTCAAGGACGACATTCCCAAGTATGGCCTTTGCGTCTCGGGCCTGGTCCCACCCAACCGTATCCTCCGCAACAACACGGTACGGGAAGGGGATGTGCTGATCCTCACAAAACCCCTGGGTACCGGAATCCTGACAACCGCTGACCGCGGCGGCCTTTTAACCCGGGCAGAACACCAGGCCATGGTAAGATCCATGACCACGCTGAACAAGTACGCTGCGGACGCGGTGCGCAGTCTTGACGGAATCCATGCCTGCACGGATGTCACTGGTTTTTCCCTGCTGGGACACAGCTTCGAGATGTGCGCGGGCACAGGACTTACCGCTGTCATAGACAGCGCCAGGGTCCCCCTGCTCCCCGGAGCGGACACCTATGCGTCCATGGGGCTGGTTCCTGCCGCGGCTTACCAGAACATGGGACACCTGAAGGAAAAGGTCTCCCTTCCCGGCAGCCTCGCATCCCACATCCATGACCTGCTCTTTGACCCTCAGACTTCCGGGGGCCTGCTGTACAGCGTTGCCCGTGCAAAAGCAGGACGCATCATGGAAGCCATCCTTAAGGCATGCCCTGAAGCTACTGTCATAGGACATGTGGAACGGGATTGCGGTTTTCCGGTAACTGTCCTATAACGGTCATCCTCTGATCCAGTAACCGGATCCTTATCTGTAATGTACGGGCAGCATGCCTGCCCTACATTTCCCTGCAGCAGTCCAGCAGGCCGCCAAGGAAGTTCCTGATCCGGATATTGCCGTGCTTTTCACTTTTCCCCCGGATATAGTTCATCTCCTTTTTCATCTGTTCAAAGCTGTAAAGCCTTCCTGCGTATTCATTGAATACAGGGTCCGCATAATCATCCAGGCCCCTGGCGGCCAGATTGTACATGCCGTCCGAGGCAGCCCTGCGGATACGCTGCTCCACGCTCTTGGAATTCTGTTTCATCCTTCTGCACAGTTCCCGGATTGTAATGTCCCCAAATTCCAGTTCCTGTTCAATCATATAGCTGATGATGCGGATGATATCCTTGCTTCCCGCCTCATTCAGTATTCCGATTTCCTGGAGGATTCCCTTCAGATGCCTGACGGAAAGACTTAAGCTTATTCCTCCGTCCGCCTCCCCTGGCCGGCCGTCTTCCCCGCCAGGGTCCGGTGTGCCCATGACGCCGCTCCTGGCCTGTTTAAGGATCCACTGCATGTTCTTGACCATTTCCATACTGCGCAGGGTGTTCCTGATTTCCGCCATGTTCACCGGTTTGTGCAGCAGCAGTTCAGCACCTCCCTCATACGCCCTCTGGACGGTTTCCATATCATGGGCCTGTGACAGCATGATGATGGACGCTGCCGGAAGTGTCTCCTTTATCCTGCGTATGCATGTGACGGCCTTAAGTTCAGGAAGGGGTAAATCCGCCAGGATCACATCCGGACGGATTCCGGGAATCCGCCTGCAGGCATCGTCCCAGCCTGCCGATACGCCGGCAACCTCCCCCAGCTCCTCCCCTTCAATCATATGGGTCAGTTCCCTGCGCGAGTAGCTGTCGCAGTCTATAAGATAGATTTTCATTTTTTATGTATGAACGTATCTTTTATATTCTTCCACAACATGAATAATATCAATACAGCGCCCACATATCCATTGAGCACGTAAATCACATTGACCAGGACCCTGAACGGGAGGAAGAGTCCTACCAGAAGCCCCACAACGCCTAAAATAACCGTTAGGATCTTAAACCGGGCTGTCCCCTCTTTGGCAAACCTGGCGCATGGGTTATATAAAAGAGGAACCGCTGTCGTATAGATGCCTGCAAATACCACAACCGCGAATATGGAGGCAAATGGCTTAAAAATCCGTTCTGCCAGGATCAGGTTGGGGATATCCGCATTCCACACAAAGATCCCGCTGTTGCTGATGCCGGAGGTATTGATATTGGCAATCTGAGCAAACATGATCAGGATGATGGCCACACACACAGCCAGTGTTCCCAGATAAACTCCGTATTCCACATCTTTCTTTTTATTGTTGGCCCCCAGGGCCGCTGTAAAGCTGGCAAACCACAAAAGTACGAAGCCTGCGTAGGACAGACTGGAAATCATCCAGTTAGGCCCTGCGTTCTTGATGGTTTCACCGCCCGCCTGTGCAAAAGCGCCGCTGTGTATGATATCCAGACCGGCGTTAATCTGACCGCCGTCCCTTAAAAGGGTTACCACACCGATTCCGATACACAGTACAACGATGGCCGGTCCTACCATACCGATCTTGTCTACCAGTGAATTCAGCCCGCCTACCACGGTAAAGATGGCCAGGGCTGCCAGGATCACGCCTCCCACCACAAAGGGAAGGCCATACTGCTGGTTCAGGGTGGATGCCGCTCCACCTACCATGACAAAGAATGACATATAACAGAAAACAGTTGAATAATAATCCATGAATGTCCCAATGTATTTTCCGCAATAAAATTTGTAAACGTCATTCCCTTTCTCAAATCTTTCTTCTGCGCCTGCCTTTGCAAAATTGTAATTGTAGTATACAAAGCAGACTGCAAATAGTAATACCGTCAGGATTCCCTGCACTCCGTATGCAGTAAAATATTGAATGATTTCCTGTCCTGTGGCAAATCCTGAGCCGATGGTAAATGCAATGACTGCCCCCGCAAGTATCATTACCCGGCCCCAGTTAACTTTATTATCATTTTCCATATGCCTTCTCCTCTTAGCAGACCTGGCTGCCGCAGGGGCACGGCAGTCCCCTGGACACAGCCGCTTTGGCCGTGCCCGGGAGCGTGTCTGAACATTGCCTTCTGCCACGCTGCAGCAGCCTTCAGCAATTATTTTTCAAACACTGTCTGTCCTTCCACTGGTGTCTGCAGGGCTTTTAACGCCCTCCTCACCATGGATAAGCGGAGTTTGTAGCTGTCTGTCTCACCCTGTGGCGGGTCGCCCAGTGGGTAGGGGATACCTATGCCAGGGATGATACGGTTGGCACCGATTGTCAGGGAGATAGGAACAACGGTTGCCATATGAACTACAGGAAGGCCATACTTTTCGATACCTTTAACCATCGTTGCACCGCAACGAGTACAGGTCCCTCAGGTGGAGACGAGGATGACCCCGTCCACATGTTCATCAACAAACATTTTTCCAATCTCGGTCCCGAACCTGGCCGCTGACGCGGTCGCTGTCCCGGTACCGGTAGTAGCGCAGAAATAGTTGACAAGCTCGCCGAACTCGCCTTCCTTTTCCAGCTCTCTTAGCGCATCGAGGGGAACCACCACATTGGGGTCCGCGATGGCAAACTGGCGGTCATATCCGCCATGGATGGATGTAAAATCATCGGCTGAAAGCCGGTCCATACCCGTAATATCGTATTTGCCCCACTTGGTGGCATTACTGGATTCGATATGGTCCGGGTTGCCTGTGGGCACGATACCGCCCGAGGTGACAACCGCGATTTTGGCTTTCTTTATATCCTTAATGGGAGCAGCAGGCTCAACCCGGTCAAACTTGGGCATGGGCAGGTCTGTCTCAAATGCCTCGCCTTTTAATTTCTTGACCAGCATCTCAACCGCGCGCTCAGAACCTCTCTTCTCAGCAAAGTAGTTGACGCGGATTCCTCTTTCAAGATATCCCTCTTCGGAAGGTCCCAGTATCTCCTGTCCCTCAGCCAGCTTCTTAACCAGGGCCGACATCACAGGAAGCACCTTGGGCATGCCCGCTGCGGAATTAGGGGTTCCCACAATGATAAGGTCCTTGCGGAACATATCCACGCCCGGGTTCTCCTCATACATTCCGGTGATGACCGGTATCATGAGGCGCTCTTCCACGGCCTTGCAGATCGTGCCGCAGGCCACGCCGTAACGTCCTGCGTTAAATGCAGGTCCTGCCACGAACACGTCCGGTTCATACTTCTTCACCATCTCTATGACGGCATCGGTTGCCGCGTCCAGGTTTTCCCCAAAATAGTTGTCACCGCAGATAACGGTGGCCGCAATTTCATAATCGCTTCCCAGTGCGGCCCTAAGTCCCATGCCTGGCCCCACGGCGCCTTCACGGACTTCCGGCATATGGTCGGCTTTTTCCTCGCCGCCAATACCGGCAAAGAACTGGTTAATATAATGTACGACTTTATATTTCGCCATGTTTCCATCTCCTTTGATTGATTTAGTATCCTCTTGCTGCCAGCTTGTTAAAGCCATTGGCAATGGTGGAGGCTATGATGATCTGAAGCTCTGCCTCAAAGCTGCCGTCCGGGTTCTTACAGCCATCCCAGCCGCCAATCTGCATCTCGATGAACTCCTGGGTTCCGATGACCTTATCCATGGCCGGGAATATAAGGGTTGCATTGCCCTGTCCGCAGGATGCCAGCGCATCCGCTTCCTGGCACACATCCGCCAGGGACTGGGACTTGCCGTCCTTGCCCGGGAACTCATCCGTAATCAGGACCACCTTGGTTCCTGCATTCTCCACCTTGCGGCAGTTCATCATCAGGTCCGTATCAGGATTGCCATACCCCTCTTCCGTAATCAGGACACCGTCCAGTCCCATCCAGTTACACAGCTTGGCAACCATATCGGAATGGCGCTCCTTGTCAGCAAGGAACACATTCTCATTGGTCAGGATGACGCCCATGAAATTGATATCCTTGCCATGATGCTTATAGCAGTCCTCAATGACCGGATTGTGGAAATGATGGTAGGTGGTAACCTTGTCACAGGGCGCCACGCAGTTGCCGGAAACAATGGCCCCGTCCATGATTTCTGTCGGATACATGAAGGTGGGGACGAACTGCTTGGCATCCACGCCATAGTAATATGTATCGTGAAGAAGTCCCTGGGACTGCAGCATGTGGATATATCCCACCTTGGGAAGGTCCGGATACATGGCCGCCTGCTCAAATACCGGTCTTGTCTCATAGGTGATGATCTCGTCCGGCTCCAGGTCCCTTCCGGCTTCCCCGAGATAGGCCGCTACCTTTAATCCGGCCATGCGGGCCGCCTTCTCGTACACATGGGTCTCCAGGCCGTCGGCCGGTTCCACCACCACGCACAGGTTATTGGTCTTGGAGAACGGACAGTAATCCGCGGCAGGACCGCTCATATCGATCACGCCTTCCTGGAACCCCACAATCTTACCTGCTGTAATGACACAGCAGCCCTCCAGTGCATGGGTCCGTCCACTGCCCACCTGAGGGCTTACCTTCCCGATTACACCTGGAAAAATCTCTCCGCCTCCGCTGACCTTGACTCTTGGCTCAATCACGTCCTTTACCGGCGTGATCCTCACGGACTCGCCTGGCCTTGCGATGTCAACATGGCAGCCAGCCAGCTTGTCATCTTCCAGGACAAGCGTTTCAACTTCCTCTTTGCTGACATAAAGGACCCCGTCCTTCACGTGAGTCTTGTCATCGAATCGGATATCTTTTATAAAGATTTTTCCCAATTCAAGCTTCATATGAAATACCTCCCACTTCTTTATATTTTACTGCCACCCGCCGGCATTACTTCACCCACTCCAGCGAAATGACAGCACTTTTACAATTGACAATATTTGTTGTTTGTGTAAAAATGATACTTTTAAAATAGTAATCGCGATAACTTATGGCTATAATATAGCATATGTTATCGCGATTATCAATGGTTTTAATGAAGTCTTTTGTTACTTTTTGTAACATTCACCTTTTTCGTCATTTTGTTATATTTTTGACATTGTTTTTGTACATATTTACCATTGGGGCTATTTGGGAGTAAAGTCACTGGCATAAAGCTGGGTTATCTCCTTGCTCTCCGATATGAACCGGTCCACCAGTTCCGGTATTGCCTCAGGTTCCACCCCGTGCTCCTGGACAAACTTAAAATATCCCAGAAACAGGGTACAGAGAATGTGATTCAGCTTTCCTGCATTTTCCTCTGTGATTTTCCCCTCTTTCACAAGACGCCTGCAGATATAATAGTCGCGGTCATAATACCCTGGGATTTCCAGCATCTCCTTTATCAGGGGACTGACGCGGATGATGGCATCCGGGAACATTTCATAATATTCCTTCAGCGCCTCCCCCAGGTCCCGGTTGATATTGCGGTAGAACACGGACTCAAACGCTTCCGGTTTGCGGAAAGCCTCCGTTGCATAGGAACGCCATATGCCGAAATGTACGTCCCATATGTCCTTCCATTCCTTCTCCCGGATGGAAAGGTCCAGGATATACTCGTTCAGGGCATCCAGCTGCGCATAGAACAAAAGCTCGTCCAGGTTGTCAAAGTACCGGTACATGCTGGCGGACGAACACCCAAGTTCCGTTGCCATGCGGCGTATACTGACCGCCCCCACTCCTTCTTCCTTGATGATCCTGCTGGCCAATTCCACATAATCTTTTCTGCTTAAGTCCTTAAAATAGGACGTTCCTGACTTCTTCATCATCGTTCCCCCACGCTCTGCTCCCTGTCCATCCCTACAGCCTTGGGATGACATTTTCAATCATCGATAAGTCAATGGTCTTGTAGTCATAGGCTATCTTCCCATCATACTCAGGGACTTTCTTAATGGCATTCCATTTCCCATAGGTTTCAATGGCCTTTTCTATGAGGCACACATCCTCCCCATCCACGGACCCTGCTTCGCCGTACAGCAGTATGGTCCTGTAGGGCGTCTGGTTGGGCTTTAAGCTGGACGCCTGGGGATGGGTCAGAAGCTTATGCCCCCTGTGGATTAAATCCCTGGCCTTCTTAAGCACCTCCTCATAGGAATCCAGCATGAATACCTGGCCCACGCTTTCCTCCCACTTTTTTACAGCCCGGTCATTGTTGGTGACCAGGATGCATTTTCCTAAATCAAACATTGTAATCCCCTCCTTTGTTTTTGGACTGCGCATGTAAATGCTTTTAATATCTTACATCATATTCGTGGTTCAGTCAATTTCCCCGGCGGGTTTGTCTGGGCTATATTTTCCTAGGGCGTGTTTGAAAATTGCTTTCCGTCAGCTGTGCGTCCCACTTTGTGGGAGATTTGGTCCCGATGATGGAGGCGTAGCGGGCTACGCTGACTGAATCGGGGCCAAATATACCGCGAAGTGGGGCGTGCAGATGGCGGGAATGAATTTTCAAACAGGCCCTAGCAGAAAGGCTGCGCCGGACCTGGACCGAAGCAGCCTTTGTTGTATGGATATTTGTGTTTTAGAGCATTCCCAGGGCTTTGGGCAGGAAAAGTGAGATTTGCGGGAAGAGGCTTAAAATCAGAAGGGTAAATAAAAGCGCACCAATCCATGGAATCAGCGCCTTTGTCAGCCTGATGATTGATATGTCCCCAATCCGTGAAATCACAAACAGTACCATTCCAAAAGGCGGGGTCAGCAGGCCAATCATAAGGTTCAGAACCATCACTACCCCAAAGTGGACCGGATTTATCCCCATTGCCTGAATCAGCGGATTCAGTAATGGCATCAGTATTGTAATGGCGGAAATAGGTTCCATAAAGCATCCCACGATTAACAGGAACACATTCAGTATCAGCATCATAACAATTGGCGATGAGATGGAACCTGTCAACAGTTCCAAAAGCTGCTGGGGTATCTGGGCCCGGATCAAAACATTGCCGTACAGTGCAGATGTGGCAAGTATTAATCCGATGGTAGCACTGTCCTTCACCGTCTCCCTTAACACATCTGTCAATTGCTTCATGTTCATTTCCTTATATACAAATACCGAAAGGATAAAGGAATATACCACCGCCACAACAGCTGCTTCCGTAGCCGTAAAATATCCGCTGTAAATACCTCCGATAATGATAATAGGGGTCATCAGAGGCAGGATTCCCTCTTTCAGGCTGATAAAGAGCGCTTTTACCGTAGGGAAAGGCTCCCTGGGATAATTATTCTTTACCGCATAAACAGTTACCACAACCATCATAACAGCTGCCATTAAAAGTCCGGGAAGAATACCTGCCATAAATAGTGCTCCAACTGAAGCCGAGGCCATCATACCATATACCACCATAGGAAGGCTTGGTGGTATGATGGGACCAATGGTTGATGAAGCAGACGTTACTGCACAGGCAAAGTCAGTATCAAAGCCATGATCCTTCATGGCCTTAATCTCAATGGCCCCCAAACCACCTGCATCGGATACCGCAGTCCCTGACATACCTGCAAAAATAATACTGGATACCACATTCACATGGCCAAGTCCGCCGGGCAGGAAACCAATGATGACCTTTGCGAAGTTAAACAGGCGGTTGGTTATCCCTCCCGTATTCATCAGCTTTCCGGCCAGCAGGAATAGCGGAACCGCCAGCATGGTAAATGAGTTGATACCAGAAACTGTCATCTGAGCCAGTGTGTTAATCTGTATGGTCCCGTACTGCATCAGCATAAGTACCACCGCCGTGATTCCCAGACTGAAGGCAACCGGAACGCCTAGTATGAACAAGCCAATAAGAAGAACCAGAAATACAATCCCATTCATCTATTACCACCTTCCTTCCCAAATGCCAGCCCCAGACAGCGTACCATATGGGATATACAGAAACAAAACATCATCACCCCGGAAAACAGCACTACACCATACAAATAACTGTGCTTGAACCACATCAGGGAAGCCGCTGCAACATCACCGCTGGTCTTGATGGTTTCATAGGTACCCCGCGAAAATAAAAGAAGGAAAATACCGGATGCCAGATATGTAACTGCCTGAATCAGATACCTGACCCTGGGATGAAAGCGGTTTAACAGAACATCAATCATAATATGGTTCTCATCTTTAGCAGCAAGGATGGAACCTAAAAATGTTATATAAACAAAGGAAAACCTGGCCATTTCCTCAGTCCATGGGGTCGCAATATTAATCCTCCTGCATATTACCTGTAAAAATACAAACAATACCATGGCCACCACCAGGATGATAGAAAGGCAGTCAATTGCCTTATATAGTAAATTCAATGCTTTTCTGGCCATCATGCACCTCCCTTATGAGAAATCCCGTTGGCAAAGCCAACGGTGACATCCTATTCAGCATACCCCATCACTTCATCATAAGTGGTTACCGTCCACATTGTCTCAAATAAATCCTTTAAAACGGGTTCAGCAGCAGCCCTGAACGCATCCACATCCGGTTCCACTACCGTACAGCCGTTATCAACCATCTCCTGAAGGAACTGTCCTGATAATATTTCCGCCTGCTCATTGGCATATTCCATTGCCTGGTCCGCACACTCCTGGAAAAGAGCCTTTGTTTCCTCGTCCATGGCATCATACTGTTTCCTGCTGATATAAATCCAGGTAGGTTCATAGATATGATGTGTATTAATCACATATTTCTGCACCTCATACAGCTTGTTGGTTGCAAACTGCTCATAAGGTCCTTCGGACGCTTCTACCACATTGGTCTGAAGCGCACTGTAAAGCTCTGTCAATGCAACGGAGGTGGTCAGGGCCCCCACCCCTTTCCAAAATGCAACCCAGGATGTTATTTCTGACACCCTGAACTTGATATTCTTAAGGTCTGCTGGCGTCTTTATTTCCTTATTGGCAGTTGTCTCCCTGATTCCCCTGCGGTTCATGGCCAGGGCATGGATATTATTTTCATCCAGCTTTTTATACAGGCCTTCACCGATTTCACTTCCAAGCACGGCATCCAGATGGTCCCAATCCTTAATCATATAAGGAGCAGACAAAAACTGATACTCCGGCGCATACATATCAATGGGTTGGATTCCTCCTACAACCATGGGAATCTCGTCTGCTGCCAAGGCAGTGAAATTATCCTTCTCCGTACCTAAAGAGCCATTGGTAAATATATTAATCTTAATGGCCCCACTGCTCTTATCCTCAATCAGTTCTTTGAATCTGGCTGCTCCAAGGGCTGGCGCTGACTTTGCATCATAAACAGTTGCCAGGTCGATGTTCATCTTAGGAAATGCCGTCTTTGAATCTGCATCCCCCGTTTCATGATTGGCTGCTTTCGTTTCTTTTGACGCTGCGGCCGTCTCCTTGCCCCCCGTTGTTGAACTGCTGCATCCTGTAAGCCCGATTGCCATGGAAACTGCAAGTCCCAATGCTATTATACGTTTCATACTGCTTCCTCCTTTGAATGAAATTATTTTATAATACCGGTGTAAACGGTATATCTGCTTAAAACATCTTCATTTATCTCAATCCCCAGCCCGGCCCCGTCCGGTACGTACACGCAGTTATCCCGGAAGTCAAAAGGCTGCACAAGAAGTTCATCCCGAAGCGGATTAAAGTTCCTGTCATATTCCATAGCCGGTTCATTCTGCATCGCCACCGGATTGGCTGTATGGGGTACGCAAGCCAAGGATGCGATTGCTGATAACGCCACTGCCAGGGCCACGCCTGATCCCCATACATGGGGTACAACCATAACACCATAAGAAGTGGCAACCGCCACGATATTCATGAATTCCGTCAACCCTCCGCATACACATATATCCGGTTGGGCAATGTCAATACATCCTTTTCCAATAAAATCCTTAAACCCATACCTGGTATATTCGCATTCGCCGCCTGCAATGGCAACATCCAGGGCCTTTCTGACTGCAATATATCCCTCCCTGTCCTCAGGCGGCACAGGTTCTTCGAAAAAATCAATCCCCTGTTCTTCCAGATAACGCCCCATCTTAATGGCTGAAAAACTGTTATATGCGTGGTTCGCATCTACAAATATCCTTACATCCTTCCCAACTGCCTCCCGGATAGCCCTTACCCTGAGATAATCCTGTTCAACAGGAAGAAGCCCTACTTTAATCTTCAGCATCTGAAACCCCTGCCTGATGTAAGATCGTGCCTCCTCCTGAAGTTCCTTAAGCTTATCCTTCACATCCAGATAATCCTCTCCCCGATAATAACATCCGGTAGCATACGTCTTAACCTTATCCCTGAAACGTCCTCCTAATAAACTGCTGACCGGAAGCCCCAGCGCCTTTCCGCAAATATCCCACAGCGCAATATCTATAGCACTGATTGCCTCTATGTATGATCCCTTCTGGCCAAAATCCCGTGTCAAAGCATACATCTGGTTCCACAAAACCCCCTTCTCAAACGGATTCCTGCCTATAAGCAGCGGTGCCAGTATATGTTCCACACACGAACATACCGGTTCAGCAGGGCCATACTGCCCTCCCTCTCCCCATCCACATATTCCCTCATCTGTCTCTATCCTGACCAGAAAACTATTCCTCTCCGGGAATTGGCACTGCGATGAAAAGAATCTTTTCTCCCCCAAAGGAACCTTCAATATATAGGTTTTAACCGCTCTGATTTTCATGGCCTTCTCCTTTCGTACACCAATTGTATACAATCAGTATACGATTTAAAATATAATTTGTCAACACTATCTGTAAAGATTATATCAATAATATTTCAGACCTGAATTTATAAAGGATTTTTTAACATCCTCCATAGTGCTGAACAAATGCTTCCGCATCAGTTCCTCCGCCTGTCCGGCATCCCCTGCCTTCATGGCCTCAAGAATCCTTAAATGCTCCTCACAGGACTGTCTGAATCTTCCTGGTACATTAATGGAATAATTATGAAGCCACTGATTCTGTTCACTGATATTCTTTAAAATCTGACGTATCCTCCTGTTCCCTCCTATCTCAATGGATATCTGGTGCAGCTTCTGGCCTTCCTGACCAAACTCCTGCCCATCTCCCTGCTGGCATTTCTCCATTCCCCTGTTAATGTCCTCTTCAATGACTTTTAGATTATCCTGATTGATTATCCTAGTGGCACAATTAACACAATATCCCTCCAAGACAGCCCTTACTGTGTATATCTCATCAATATCGTTCTCCGAAAGCTGCCTGACAAAACATCCCCGGTAAGGCATGATAACTACAAAATTCTCATTCTCCAGCCTGCGCAGCGCCTGTCTCACCGGAGTCCTGCTGACCTCATACTTCTGGGCCAGTTCCTCTTCTACCAACGGTGCACCAAAATGCAGACGCAGGTTAATGATCTCATTCTTCAGCTCCTCATATATGTAATCTGACCGCCCCTGACTGCCCTCCTTAGATTTCTCTTTCACAATCATTACCTCCTAATAAACAGTTCGTATACTATTAGTATACACTATTTCTCCGAATTTGGAAGTACATTACTAAATAAATCACCCCCCGCCAATTCAATTGATGCCAGTGACCCGTGAATCATCCTGATTCCGGGTCACCGCCCCACATCCCAAGTTTTATCCAAAAGCAGCTTATCGTCATCTCTCTATATACTGGATTGCCACACACCGCGGCCCGCCCTGTGCCACAAACACAGGACTCAGCTCCAGTATGTGGATTTCCAAGCCGGGAAACAGTTCCGCAAACAGTTCCTTCATCCGGCGGGCCTCCTCTGCCGCTGCTGCATGGGATATATACAACAGGTGCCGCTCCCCCAGCTTCTTATCCTGCAGATATCGGATGATGCTGTCCACTGCCCCGGACATGGTCCGCTTTACCCCGTATTTATCCAGCTTCTTCCCGTCCGCGGTCAGCTTGACAATGGGTTTCAGCTTTAAGAGGGAACCCACGGCGGCTGCCACGGGCGTCAGCCTGCCGCCCCGCCTCAGGAAGGAAAAGTCCTGGGGTATCAGGAAAGATTCCGTCCTGTCTGCCGCCGCCTTAAGCCAGTCCAGGATTTCATCCCTGGTCCTTCCCTCCTCTGCCATCTTCCTGGCCTGGTCCACCATGTAACGGTGGGGGCCGCACAATGTCCTGCTATTGAAGACGGTGATCTGTTCCCGGTTTTTTGCCATCTCCCTGGCGCCTTCAGCACTCTGATAGGTTCCGGACAGGCCGTCGGCCATGGATATATTGAGAATGGGCTGGTCCTTGTACTGCTCATAGGCATCCAACACATCACCGATGGGCGGCTGGGATGAGGTGGGGATCTGCCCAGCCTCAATCCGCCTGTAAAAATCCTGCATATCCATCTGAAGGTCCCGCCCGTGGCAGTCCCCAATGCTGACACAGAGGGGGATGGATTCAATCCCTGCATCCCGCCCTTCCTTAACCGTATAAAGTGTTGATGAATCTGTAATGATCTTAACCATATCAGTCCCCCCGGAGTTATTATCTGGTATTCAATACTATGTATTAGAGTTTATAGTATTGATATGATATAGTCAAGACATATTTCGACATTTTCCTACATTCCTGCTGGCAAATTATAGCAATCCATTGTGCACTGTTTTCAGACAATCTGCTCCAATATGGATGGGTCCTTTATCTTCCTGTCTTCTGCCAGCAGCACGATCTTGGACATGATTTCCGCTGTCTTGGGGTCCTCATCCACAAACGGAAGGAAGAGCCTGCCCCTGGACTGGCTGTGGACCGGAAGGATGTTGAGCATGGCCCCGCCTGCCTGGTGGATCACGCCGCTGCCCAGATGGACCGTGTACTCTCCCCTGGCGCCTTTTATCATTGCATGGCTGTCCTTTAATGTAACATTGGAAATGCCAAAGAGAGGCAGGTTGAATTCCACGATTGCCCTGCGCATCTCTATGGTGGAATGGCTGGTTTCCGGGTCCACGCCGCCTGCATGGGCCACGCTGACCGCCAGGTCCACATCCCTCATGACCTCGCTGTATATAAGGTCCGGTACCTTGTCAATCTCAAGGGATTCAAAGGTTTTCCGGTCCGAGAACTCCACCCACTCCAGGGTGGGCGCTTCCACATCACTGGGCGAGAACCAGTCGGCCAGCGCGTATATCCTGGCTATGATGTCCTCTTTATAATAGACCTTCTGAAGCCCTTCCTCGTAATCCGCTATCCAGCGCCTTCCACGCAGCACAGCCACGGTCTTCTGAGGCTGGATCTGGTTGCCTGCAAACATCCTGGAGTATTTCTGCCCCTGTTCCTCAGGCAGTTTCACGTACAGTTCCCTGAATACCTGCTTAAAGGGCTGTCTGACGCAGTTGTCAAACAGATATTTCTGGTATCCATGCCATACTCCCTGGCGGTATAAATCCAGGGGATGGGCGATCCGCAGCAGGTCCGTTCCCTTCAGCGGCGTACGTGTCCCATCATAGGGCACCAGGCAGGGGCTTATATTCCCCGGCTGGCCCTGTGCCGCATGTTCCTGCATTTCCATGAATCCCAGCTTGCCACCGGACACAAACACAAGCGGCGCCAATATGGCCCTGACCACCGGGTTTGCATAAAGCATGGACACCTCATCCACGGTGAATAGGGTCTGGCTTTCCATGGATTCCTCCATCATTTTCCTGGTCCTGGAATACTGGTCCTTCAGCTTTTTGTGGACGGCCTTGAGTTCCATCACATATGCATCCTTACCCAGCCTGGAGGGGATGGATTTCAGGGCCTTGCCCGGGCCAGGTCCCGTGATGGCGGACTTACCTGTATCAGTTCCTGGCGCCGCGGCCTTGCGGCAAAGGATTTCACTCTTCCCGTCCTCCCTGATTTCCAGTTTCACCAGTACATCGTCCACCTGTCTCCATTCCATGTATTCCCTGAACTGTTCCATGAGCCGTGTTTCCATGTTAAGGGTCAGCCGGGTCACATCCTCAAATCCCGCGTTCACGCTTAAGTTGGTCAGGGCTGTCTCCACCGCCTTTGCCTCGCTGGCCCGTCTCTGCGCCCCGAACTGGCGGCTTTCCTTCAGGAACTGCTGGATATACTGGTAGCGGTCTACCATGTCCCGGTTCCCGTCTTCCCCAAAGGGAACAAGCCCCAGACTCATCAGCAGGTCCTTGTTGCGCCTGGCCCCTATCTCATTTTTCAGTTCCTCCACACCCACCCGTCCGGCAGCGGCGTCCGCGTACTTCCTGGCCCTGGAATGCTTCTGTCCGTCTGAAATATACTTGGCCGCATCATAAAGCAGGCTGAAATGCTCCTCTCCCAGCTGGCCGTAGGCTTCCCTGAACCAGTTGACATCGAATGCGCCGTTCTGGAGTTCCTCCGGGCTTAAGGGGGTGTATTTTGCAAAAATGGCCTTCTTCCTGTCATCGAAATTCTCATCCATATGGGCCATGAAATAATAGCATCCGCTTTTTAATCCCCTCCAGCCAAGATATCCTTCTATGATATCAATCCACTGGGGCGCGTACATGGCCACCTCCACCAGACGGCTTTCCTTGATTTCCGTTTCCTTCAGGAGCTGTCCCAGGGTCTCTGGCGTATCGTCTTCTGCCGGATAACAGGATTTTAAAAGCCCGCTGAGCACTTCCTTCTTGGTATATATCCGGCTGCCTCCATACCAGCCATAATAGGAATTCCGGTCCAGCGTGTCCTTTCCCAGGGCCATGAGGATACGGACCAGGTACCGTGCCCCGCAGATATAGGTGATTCCTCCCATGAACCTGGAATAACAGGTTTCGCTGTCCCCGCGGCGCAGCTCCACATCCACCATCTGAGGCACGATTTTGTCATAAAGCTCCTTGCAGAGACGGCCTTCTTGCGTGTGCTCCAGCATGTAGGCATTGCCCTTTTCCTGTATCTGGTTATAATATGCCTCGCCAAAGAACTGGATTGTGTTCCACCTGTTCCTCGTCATGGCGCATTCGCCGTGGACGAACTGGGTCAGCACCTGAAGGTTCCTGGTGGTATCCAGGTATTCGAATACTGCCTTTATCAGGATATCCATGGGAATCATGGACATGAGGTACGCCTTCATGAACCAGGACATGCCAATGGGTGTCATTGGCTCCCTGCGGTCTGTGAGGAACTGGCCGGTATCTGAGGTGTCACGGCATTTTAACTCAAAACCATATGCGGTTTCAAATGCCAGCCTGAATTCCTGGTCTGTCTGCCAGTACTTAAGGCCCTCAAAGTAACGGTCAAGGAGAGGCAGGCGGTTCATATAGCAGGAAGTGTCATACATATTATTGTTCCATCCCCTGTACTGGTATGTAACCTTCTTGTTCTTCTGGTTTACCACTGCAGACAGGGCCTGGATGACTGCCAGGCTCTCCTTAAACAGGCTGGCCCTGTCCAGATAATCCGTCCTGTAGTTCAGGCGTATGGACCTGACCTGGTCCATATATACCAGGGACAGGGGCTCCGGTTTAAACGGGGGCTTTCCCCAAACGGCGCGGTAGAATACGGCTCCTGCATCATACGCATGGCCCTGGATGAAAAGCAGGGCTTCCATCTCCATCAGGACCTCATGGCTTTTGATTTCATTTTCATAGAATTCCCTGAATTCCTTTGCCAGGGGGTAATTCTCCAGATGATAGGAATAGTCCTTTGCATCCTTTAAGAAATGGTATCCGTTCCCGAGAAGCTGTGCCTCGCCGCTCCTGTCAAGGTACTCATAGTCCCTATACTGTCCAACCAGGCTGTCCAGCTTCTTAAGGATGAGGATGACATCCTTTTCCTTAAGGGGAAGGCACTGTTCCAGTACCTGAGGGTCCGGGGTTCCCATAGGAAGCGCCGCGCTGGCGGCAGGGTCGTACAGACCATAGCCGTTTTCCCGGGATATATCTGCCTTGGTCCCTGCACTGCCTGTCAGTTCCTCTATGAGGATTTTTTCCTTGTCCGTGGGCGCTTTTATGGCAAGGGGCAGTTCCCTCACTTCCTGGTACAGTTTATCCTTATCCTTCATCCTGCTCAGGCGCATCATCATGTCCAGGGCGGCCGTGCGCTTTTCTTCCCTTTTGTCAGACAGAAGACGGGTCACCGAAGCCTTTAACCATGCATCGTCCTGTTCCATCAATAGGTCAATCAGCCTTCCCCTCAGCCCGCTGCGCTTATACCGCAGCATATCCTCCAGGATCATATAGTCCGCTTCCTCAAGCTTCAGTTTCATTACGATTGCATAGGCCCTTTGGGCTGTGTATTCTTCTGCATTGCCCACGTATCCCAGAAGGATCTCCCTCTGCTTCCGGTTCCCTGGTTCATACAGGAGAAGGTTGATGAGCTGGCTCCTGCAGGAATACCCGCCCTGGCTGGTGATTTCCCCTAAAAGGCCTGCCATGTATGTAATCTTCTCCTCGTCCTGCAGGATATACGCCAGAAGGGACAGCTGTCCAAGGACCATTCCCGGACTTAATTCCACCTTATACCACGGAAAGATGCAGGGGTCATAAACCAGTCCCTTCTTTGGCATCCTTTTATAAATATCCAGGAACACGGCATACAGTGCCCCTGCTTCTTCCCTGCTCCCATAAATATCATCCGGCACGGGTTTCCTGGGCGTCAGCAGCTCCCGCCCGTAAAAGGTCCGGTCCGTGAACATCCTGGATAAATCACTGTGAAACCTGCAGGTAAATGCAGGCATGAAGCAGGCAGCCAGTTCCAGGTCCTCCCCCTGTTCCAGGAGCACTTTTTTCGCCACCATGCTTTTATAATTGTCATCCTGCAGGGACTGGTTGTAATACGAAGCGGCCAGCTTCTGCGGTTTCGTGCCATGGTCAATGAGCGCCTTCATGGTATCCATGGCATCATATATTTCCCAGAACCCCTTTGCCCACAATGCCACGCTGATGGCAATGGAATCATTGGATTTAAGCTGTCCGTCGCAGAACCTGCTGTCCCTCAGACAGCTTCCCATAAGCCCCAGAAGCTTACCGCTTATGCGGTCCGCGCTGTTCTCGTCAAATATACCGATCCAGGTGGATACTGCCCGCTTAACAGAGGCAAAACGGATCAGGTCATTGTCCTCTATGACCTTCAGGAGAAGCAGGAATGCGGGGATGGTACCTTCATCCATGGACTCGCAGATGGCCTGGCGCAGGCCTTCCTGTAACCTTGCGGCCACTAAAAGGTCTGCCAGCAGCTTATGAAGCCCTTCGTTATCTGAGCGGAGGATTCCAAGTATCATCTGGCGGTCCAGGTAAGCCGTGTTATTATCGCTGAGGATCAGTTCCTTCAGGGTATCTATGACCTTCTGGTTCCCACGGTCGATTTCAGCTGCATATACCAGGTCAAATCCATTCATGAAACAGGACTCCGACTTTATGTAGTCCAGCATCTCCGGCTCCAGCTGTCTTAACATCAGACGGCTGATGTCCCCGCCGCAGTAGAAAATCCGTTCATATGTATTAAGAAGCCCAATGGCACGGCGCATCTGCGGCCCGTACCCCCGGGTACGCACCGTCCTGCGGCTATATCCCGTGGAATAGGGGAACCGGTTCAGTTTATCAATGATGTAGAGATAGGAATCCTGGTAATCCTTTGGCACAAACGCGTCCAGAATCCCTCCATGGGCCCTCTTTTGCAATATCAGCCCCTTCTTTTCAAACCACTGGCTGGGCTTTTTATCACCGGCAGCGTAATACTCACTTACTGCACTGTCAACCATCGGGATATTACCATTCCTGTATCCCCTGCTTAAGGACTTTATCTCCTCTGCCAGCTTCTTCTCATCCCCCTTAAGTTTCCCGGTCCTGGCATCCAGCTTGCTGTCCCTCAGCTCCGTAATCTTCCTTCTGGTGTTGTAATCATAATCAGCCATCTCACCACATCCTTCCCGCCAGCATGGTCAGCCTGACAAATGTAAGGCTGCTCCCTTCTGTCAGCAATATCTTCTCTTCCAGTTGTTCAAGCGCCCTGTCATCCAGGAAAATCCTGTATATACCGTCCTCAAAGGACTGGATTGCATGATCCACCGCCGATTCCAGGTCAGCCTTCCTGTCCCCGTAATTCACGCCAAAGCCCACCTTGCCGGAAGCTGCCTGGTCATTAATCTCATCGCTGGTCAGGCAGCGCAGCAGCTCCTTATCATCCATCCTCTGGTTATAGAGCGCTACACATGCAGTGGTCATGGCTTCTATCAGTTCCCTGACGTTCCCCGGATGTCCGGGAATCTCATATACGGCTTCCTGGACCTGGTGTTTGCTTTTTCCTATCTTTTTGATGTTGACCTTCAGCTTCACGGATATTCCTCCCCGATTTTTTCTTCTTCTGACCCACCGGATGATTCAGTGCATCAGCTTCAATCATACAGTCTATTCTACCATATAATCCCAGTCCATACCACTCCATTTGCGGCCCTCAGACAGGCTGGTCAGCTCCCGGCCACAGTTCCCGATTACAGCTTCCGGTTACAACTCCCGGTCACAGTTCCCTCCCATTGGTCTCAATTACCCTGCGGTACCAGTAAAAGCTGTCCTTTTTAATGCGCGCCAGGTCCTTTAAGTCATGTTCATCCCGGTTCACATACACAAAACCATACCGTTTCCGGAAGCCCTGATGGGAACTGAGCAGGTCCATAAAAGACCAGGGGGAATATCCGAACAGATCCACGCCGTCCCCAATGGCCTGGGAACATGCCTCAATATGCTGTCTGAGATAGTCTATCCTGTAGTAGTCGTGGACCTTGCCGTTTTCCGTGAGCACGTCCCCGGCCCCAAGACCATTTTCCGTGACAATGAGGGGAAGCCTGTATCTGCGGTAGTACAGATTGAGCACCGTCCTGAGCCCCATGGGGTCAATCTGCGCGCCGTATGCGCTGGTTTCCAGATATTCATTCTTAACATGCCGGAAATATCCATACTGGTCAAAATCCACCTCGTTGACTGGAAATGACCGTTCCCCAAGCACATGCCCCCCGGTTGCCGGAAGATATGAAACGCAAAGCGTCCTGTAATAGTTGACAGCAATATAATCCATCCGCGCGCCCATCAGTATCTCCCTGTCCCCAGCCCCCGTCTTTGGCACAATGCCCCGCTCCTCTAAATACCTCATATAATATCCCGGATATTCACCGTCATAGTACATGTCCAGACAATAATCCGTCTTGAACCAGTCATTCATCCTGGCAGCCCATACGTCCTCCGGCCGGTTGGTCAGGGGATAGGTGCAGGTGGAGGAAACCGCCGGGCCTATTCTTCCCCCGGGAACCAATTCATGGCACGCCTTTACGGCAAGGGCATGGGCCAGGAACATGTGATAATCCATCTGCGCCCTGAGGCGGTCGCACTCCCACGCATCCCCGGCCTTGATATTCATCCGTTCATCCACCCTGACCATCAGGTTCTGCTCATTGTGGACCTGCCAGTACGCCACCTTGTCCCCAAATTCACGGAATACGATTCCGGCATACCGCTCAAAGGCAGCCACACATTCCCTGGATTCCCAGCCATTGTACTTTTCCACCAGGGCATAGGGGAGGTCAAAGTGATACAGGGTCACAAAGGGTTGAATGCCCTGTTCCAAAAGACAGTCAATGACCTGATGGTAGAACCTGATTCCTTCCTGATTCACATCCCCGTCCCCATCCGGTATGATCCTGGCCCAGGACATGGAAAAACGGTACATCTTAAGCCCCAGTTCCTTCATCAGCCCGATATCCTCCCTCCAGCGGTGATAAAAATCACTGGCCGTCCTGGTGTCTGCCTGGATGCCGGAACGCCGGAAGGAATTGTAATCCGCCACGGTCATGCCTTTCTTCCCCTCATCCCATCCGCCCTCTATCTGGAATGCGGAGGAGGATGCGCCCCAGAGGAAATGTTCCGGGAATAGGGTTGGTCGTCTGACGGAACCTGCTGTTTCATCCGTGCCTTTTTTACTCATGGAATCCTCCTTTTCATTGTTCTCATCCTCTATTGTCTTCATCCTCCATCGTCCTCATCCTCTATTCTCCCCTTCATCCAATTCCTCAAACCCAAACACCCAGGTCAGCAATGCCGACCCAAAAAAGGAAATACTGATTCCCAGCAGATAAAAGAGGAAATTCCTCATTCCGAACGCCCCATAGGTTGCCAGCGTAAGCACGCCATTATTTGCAAATGCATCCCCATACACGCCGCCAATCCCCATGACCGCCCCTCCCGCCGCCCCGCAGATAACGGCGCATACCATGGGCTTCTTAAGCCGTAAGTTGCAGCCATAAATCGCAGGCTCCGTAATCCCGCACACCCCGGCGGTCAGGGAGGCGGAGGCGGCAATTGCTTTCAGGTTCCTGTCCTTTGTCCTCAGCATCACCCCCAGGGCAGCGCCGCCCTGGGAAAAGTTAGCCGCCCCTGCAAATGCCAGCAGGTTCTGCCGTCCAAACCGCGCCACATCATTAATCCCAATGGGGACCAGGGCGCGGTGGGCGCCGAATATGACGAACACACACCACATCCCGCCGATGAAAGCCCCGCATAGGGCCGGGCTTAAGGCCATCATGCCCGTATACACGTAATTGATTGCATTTCCAATGTAAATGCCCACCGGGCCAAATACCAGATAGACGGCAGGCACCATGACCAGCAGGGAAATGCCCGGCACCAGGATGATTTTCAAT
This sequence comes from Enterocloster sp. OA13, assembly GCF_022440595.1. Lineage (NCBI taxonomy): Bacteria > Bacillati > Bacillota > Clostridia > Lachnospirales > Lachnospiraceae > Enterocloster > Enterocloster sp. OA13. The sequence continues at coordinate 2,811,888 of NZ_JAKNTF010000001.1, forward strand.
ATCTCAGGAATGACCCTGGTCAGGAACCGTTCCACATAGGACAGTATGAATACCCCGATGATGATAGGGATGACCGAGGACGTATAGTTGGCCTTTGTAAGTGCGATGCCAAACATCCTGACCGCCGCCCCGCCCGTCATCAGTTCCAGTATGACCGGATAGCACATGGTGCCGCCCAATGCCATGGCAACGAATTCATTGCCATGAAATACCTTTGCGCTGGTATATGCAAGGATGATCGGCATGAAATAAAAGATTGCATCCGTGGCAGCCATCAGGATGATGTAAGTCTCATTCCCCGTAATGTCCACTCCGCGGCCGGAGGCAGTAATCCTGGCAATGGTCAGGAATCCTTTTAAGAGCCCGGAGGCTGCAATAGCAGGCACCATGGGGGTGAACATGGCGGATATGGATATCAGGATGCGGTTCCATACGGAGGTACCCTGCCTGGCGCCTGCCTGGATGTCCTTATTGGCGGCTGGTGTCTTTCCTGTCGATATCTTTCCCGCCGATGTTTTTCCTGCCGATATTTCTCCTGCTGACGCCCTTTCTGACGATGTCTTTCCCGCCTCCATCTGCCTGCATACCGCCTCATAGACATGTTCCACTTTTGTCCCAATCACCACCTGCATCTGTCCGCCCCGTTCCACCACGGAAACCACGCCCTCCACCTGTGCAAGCTTTTCTTTGTCTGCTTTCGTCCTGTCCGACAGTTCAAACCTAAGCCTGGTAAAGCAGTGTGTAAGATTCTCCACATTCCCGGGACCGCCTGCCAGGGTCAGGATGTCCCTGGCCACCGCATCATAATTCATATTTCCTGCTCCTTCCCGCTGCCTGCATTTCCCTGAAAACAGCACAAAAAAGCCGGGTTCATCTGCAGGCAGGACCATATAGGTTTAATATAGCATTTACCTGCGGATTTCATCCGGCTATTTTAGGGGTCTGCTGCCCTTCTCTGTTTTTTGTATTTACCATCCGTTGACTGCATAGAGAACTGCCAGGCGGAGCTGTCTCAGGAGTCCGTCAGACAAGGTTCCATATTCTTCGTCCATCCCTTTTTCATGGGCCATGTAGGGCGGGGAATCATTCCACGAACCCATGGCGCCGAACACATCCGCCCGGCTGGCAGCCTGGAAGAGGGGCAGATGGCTTTCCGGAATCTGAGGGAGGGGAATCTGTCCGGACCTATGTTCCGGAAGTGAAACCCCCTGCAGGTACGACAGGGATGTTTCGAATATATCCGCAAAATTACCGCAATCAATTTCTCGGGCAAACCGCCCTATCTTTTCCAGGATTGCTTTAAAATCCTCCGTGTTATCGCCAAAATGGAACTTCATCCCGGACAGGTCCTTACAGACCTGTTCCGCGTACCGGATATCCCAGCCCTTTTGCGCGGAATCGAACTCCCATCTTGGAAAGAAAAGGCTTACCTGGCTGTTCCCCCAAAAACAGACAAGGGCGCTCTGGGACGTGTTGGAAAATCCCAGCACATTCCGGTCCTTGACCTGGATGGGAAGCATCATCTTGATATCCCTCATGCCCTTCTTACAGCAGTGGACATACCACTCCTCCACCCCCTTGGCATTTACCTGCTTTGTGCCAAACAGCTTCTTTTCCGGCAGGAACTGGAATCCGATGCATTTTTCATATGGCACAGGCTCATATTGTATGGATGCGCCTGTCTTAAGCGCGTTTTTGGCTGCCGCTGTGATGTGGCAGATCTGATACATTTCCCCGTTCATGGAAATAATCCTCCTGATACTGATGGCTTACAGTCTGTTAAAACTGGTTTCATCATAGCACAGGTCCGGCTGGATTTCCACTATATACGGAGCAGGGCTGCCATAATACCTGACAGTATATTTTAATTTGCCCGGATGGAACAGGGATGGTATAATGAACTGGTAAATAATGTAATTCCTGACAAGTCAAAGGAGGACCGGGGATGAAAAAAATGACAGGTTTGAAACAGGGTATGCTCTATTTAATATGCGCGGCAGTCATCATAAGCAGTCCGTCCACCGTATCTGCCGGCAATGGACAGACTGATGTGGAAGATACCGGTGAGCAGCCGCCATCGCTTCGAAAAGAGATTCAGAAACTGAAAAAGGGAAACTGGGTTAACCTGACCACGCAGCAGAAGCTGGAGGATCTGGATATCCTGTATCAGACCCTGAAGGATAATTATCCTTATTTCCATGTCCTCAGGAGAATGCGGAATGTGGATCTGGAGGAAAAATACCGGACAGCAAGAAAAGAAATCAGCAGGGGCGGAACCGATATCGCCTTTTATCAGCAGCTGGATGCATTCATTAATACCAATGACCAGATTGGACATCTGATGCTGGACAATCCCTACTGGTATGAAGATTCCGCCAGTTCCTACAAAAGCCTTGCCAGGGATTATCCTGAAATGGAACGCATGCAGAAATTCTCCGCAGCATACAACAATGATAAATCCATGGAAAACTACGGGAAAATGAAGGCCATAACAAATCCTGCCTATAACAAAGTGATGGCATATTACGATGCCGCTGAAACAGCCCAGGATACAGGAACGGAATCAGCGGCGGATAATGTCCGGACACACATCGATAATGTCCAGACACGCATCATTCAAGAAGGCCGTATTGCCTACATAAAAATCGATTCCCTTCTACCCTCCAATGTCTACGGCGAGGATAAAAAACAGCTCTTTGATTTTTATGGAACCGTGAAGGATTATGATAACGTGATATTCGATTTCACGGATAATGGCGGCGGTTCCATGAATTATTTCAATGACCTGATTGTATCCCCCAATATTGATACCACCCTGAAATACAACGCGTATAAACTGATAAAAGCCGGGGAAAATAACGGGATTTTCCTGGATTTCAATGATTACCGCCCTATTTCGGAATTCCCCGGACTTCCCCTCATGAATCAGGATGACCTGTCCGATGTGGATCTGTTCCATGAAATAGAGTACACAACCGAACCTTTGGGGAAAGAAAAAATGCTGAAAGGAAAACTATGGCTGCTTGTAAGCGATACCGTCTTTTCCTCGTCCGAATACGCAGCCATGTTTTCCAAGGCAACCGGCTTCATGACGCTGGTGGGAACCAGGACAGGCGGGGAAGGAATCGGAAGCGACCCTCTGCCCATCATACTTCCAAACAGCGGTCTTATCGTTCAGTACGCAGCAGAGTACGGCGCTTTGCCCGATGGTTCCGGCAGCCAGGAGTATGGGACAATGCCTGATATCCTCTCTCCTGAGGGGGAGTCCGCGCTGGATACCTGTTTAAGGGTCATTGGACAGGATCACTAGCCATGATATGTGCTGATATGGCTCTGTCTGTATTGACACATGGACTACATCGTGTTATCATATATTTAGACTACACATTGTAGTTTTAACAGGAGGAAGGAACGAATGGTCCAACAGGTATCTGATGCTGAATTAGAACTGATGAAAATCATCTGGGCAAAGGGCGGCAGGGTCCTTTATGCCCAAATCATGGATGAGCTTGCAGCGGCTGGCAGCCGCTGGCAAAAGAACACGGTCATCACCCTGCTGTCCCGTCTGGTGGAAAAGGGGCTTTTAAAGACAAATAAGATAGGCCGCCGTAACGAATACGCCGCCCTGGTTACAGAGGCAGATTACCAGGCGCTGCAGACAGAAAAGCTGATTAAAAAATTCTACGAGGGCAATGCAAAGGGACTTGTATCAACATTAATCCAAAGGGATATGCTGACAGCTGAGGACTATGAGGAGTTGAGGCAATTCTGGGAGGAGGAGAACAAGAGCCGATGAATGGAATATGGAAAGTCATCCTGTCCATGTCGCTTTCCGGGACCTTACTGATTACCGCCCTGCTCCTCTTTAAACCCTTGTTCAGGAACCGGTTTGGCAGACGTTGGCAGTACTATATCTGGCTGGTGGTAATCAGCCGTCTGCTCCTGCCATTCACACCGCAAGAAAGCCTCATGAACACCTTATTCTTAAAGGCCGGGCAGGCAGGTATCCAGGCGGGGACAGCCTTAGTTGAGGAACAGATGACCGGGTTGATGCTGGCTGGAGGCGCTATGGGGGACGGTGCTGCCGGCAATGACAGTACGGACGGTGGCACTTTATGGAATGATATTGTGGAGAATAGGGCTGACGGTAATGGCTCCGCTGATAAGAGCGTTGTTCATAAGGGCGCTGTTCATAAGGGCTCCGCTGATAAGGGTGCTGTTGATAAGGGTGCTGTTGATAAGGGCGCCGCTGATAAGGGCGCTGTTGATAAGGGCGCTGTTGATAAGGGCGCTGTTGATAAGGGCGTTACAGGGCGTGAAAATGAAACCTCAAAATCCAGGACAGGCTTATCCCCCGCTGTCCTGACAGCAGGAAAGCTTCTATCCCATCTCTCCCAAAACCTCTGGCTTATCTGGCTCATGACAGCAATAATCCTGCTGACACGGAAGATTACAGCTTATCAGGACTTCAGGGATTACGTAAAAGCTGGCGGGGAAGCGGTTGCTGATACAAGGATATTAGACCGGATGGCAGTGATTGGCGGACAGGCCGGAATCAGGAAACCTGTGGAACTGTACATTAATCCTCTTGTTTCCTCCCCGCTTCTGATGGGCCTTTTCCATCCCTGTATCGTGCTCCCTGAGGCTGACATGCAGGAGACTGGATTTGACTGCATCCTGCTCCACGAACTGACCCACTTAAGACGGATGGATACCGTTTACAAATGGCTGGTCCAGTTTACAATCTGCCTGCATTGGTTCAATCCACTTGTGCATCTGATGGGCCGTGAAATCAGCCGGGCCTGTGAACTTGCCTGCGACGAGGCGGTCATCATGAAACTGGACAGGGAAAAGATACGGGTCTACGGTGATACACTGATCCATGCCACAGGCGCCGGAGGCATCTGTAAAGCGCCTCTCTCCTCCGTGACACTGATTGAAGGCAAGGAACTGTTAAAAGAAAGGTTGGGCGCAATTATGACATTTAAGAAAAAAACAAGGTTTGCCGCTGTCACTGCTTTTGCCATGACACTCTTATTATCAGCCGGCGCGATTACAACGGGAGCCTATGCTGCTTCCCATGCATCCATTAGCGGCAGCCAATCCATATCAGACCTTAGGGAATTCCTGAACCGAAGCCTGTATCACAATTTCCATGCTGCAACAACCGAGGATGAAAAAAATTATGAAATCAGCGGTACAATCTATCAGAACACCCATCCACGGAGCCTGGTCCGTTTTGAAAAGCTGCCGGATACCGGGCTTACGGTAAGCGGAAGCATAACCCCACTGGATGGGGAGATACGGCTGATGTACAGGGATGAGGATGGTACGCTGGTCACACTGGCCGATGAAACAGCAGGCGCCGGGGAGGCTGTTCCTGTTTCCTGCAGCATCAATGTTTCTGAAAAAGGTGAATTCTATTTTGAGTCTGATTCTGCCATCTGTGAATTTGACCTGTTATTCTCTAAATCAGATGGAACCGTATATTATCTTACGAATGAAAACCCAATTGGACTTACATATTAAGGGATATTGGAAATGATGCGCGTTTACAGTGTATCGATTCCAAGTAAATTCTTAGCCAGTATGCCAATAATAAACGAAATAACAGCAACTGACAAAGATATCAGGGCCATTTCCAGAAACCGTCTGAGGAATGGCTCTTCCTTTGCCACGGATATGTAATAGTTGAAAAACAGTATGATAAGCATGACGGTCACAATCATTACCGCAAATGCAGCAACATACATATGGGCCGGAAATAAGAGATAGGGAAGCACCAGCAGGGCCACGGTCACCAGATATGCCGCCCCTGTATAGGCACTGGACTTCAACGCCTCTGCATTCCCCTCTGCCCGCTCCGCCAGATAGTTGGAAGCCGCCATGGACAGGGTTGCGGAAATTCCCGTTATGATTCCGGTCATGGCTACCAGGCGCGTATTGGCAAGGGCAAAGGTAACGCCTGCAATGGCGCCCGTAAGTTCAACCAAGGCGTCATTCAGCCCCAAAACCATGGCGCCCACGTAGTGAAGGCGTTCCTCATCCAGCATATTGTATAGTATATTCTCATGGGACCGCTCCTCCTCCAGCATCCTGGCTGCCTGGGGCAGTTCATGGCACATCATTCCATACCGTTCCCGTCCCACCCGCTCATCCTTCTGCATCATCTTTACCACGAATGTGAATCCGAAGATAACGGTCAGTATCTTTAGGAACAGGATATGGCTTCTTTTAGGGACCACATCTTCCCCTGTGATTCCTTTCCATACAGCTGCGTGCGCCTTTTCATCCGAGGACATCTGGCTGAACACCTTCCTGTTTTTTTCATCCTTCTGTTTCCTCCCCAGATATCCATAAAGAATGGCCCCGGTCTCCTCGTCAATCTGCGCCTTGCGCACGGTTTCCTTCATTTCCGGACTTAATGTCATGTCTTTCATCCTATGTCCCCCCATTATCTTTCCTTTCACCGCCTTCTGATTTACCCTGGACTTCCCTCTGACAGGCCTTATAGTGTGTTTGAAAATTCATTCCCGCCATCTGCACACCCCACTCCATCTTCTCCTGACATTCACTGCATTCCCTGTCATGAAGGGAAATAATGCCTTTGCACCGCTTACACGTATATCTTTTCTTCTGCTCTTCCATGAAGGATTCAAGGCCATGGTCCTGAACATGCCTGCTGTTTTCCATAAGGCTTGCCTGGTATCGCCTGTTATAGCTTTTCTCAAGATTCCTGATCTGTCTGCACGGATATTCAGGGCATTGAAAACAGTAGGATAATCCTTTTCCTCTGACGCAGTCTTTTATGTCACAGGCCCTGCAGTGTTCCGGCTTTCCCAAGTCACTTTCCAGGCAGCCTGCGCATGGTTTCCTGTGGTAACAGTGCCTGTAACAGACCATGCAGTTCATTCCGCATGGAGCAAACATGACCGGGCGGATGCCTTCCTCAGGCATTTTCATAAGCCTCTTCCCTCCCCTCCATGGAAATCCTATGCCTCCTGCTGTACATCCCTCTTCCTGACGGTCGGGTAATTCTCAATGATATCCCTGTATCTGAAGCAGCCTTCCCCATGATCATTGATGACCCCGCAGGCCTGCAGATGGGAGTACACGGTGATTGAACCCATATACTTGAATCCCCGCTTCTTTAAATCCCTGCTCACCTCATCCGACAGCTTGTTGCTTGCCGGGATCCGGCCCTTCTGATGCCCCGCATACAGGATGGTCTTTCCCTTGGAAAAAGACCATATATACCGGCTGAAGGAGCCGTATTCCTCCCTGATTTCCCGGAAACGCCGGGCGTTATGGATGACGGCCTCCACTTTTCGCCTGGAACGGATCATTCCTTCCGCCACAAGGATACGCTCCACGTCCCTATCCCCGTAAGCAGCCACCTTATCATAGTCAAACCCGTCAAAACACTGACGGAAGATTTCCCGTTTCTGAATCATCATGTTCCAGTTCAGGCCGCACTGCATGACCTCCATCATGAGAAATTCAAATTGCCTGTAATCATCATGGAGGGGGATGCCCCACTCCTCATCGTGGTATCTGATCATTTTTTCATTGCAAAGGCACCATGGACAGCGTTCCATACAATCTTCCCCCTCTGGTTTATGGTTTATCTCCGGTCTGGTTTTATGTACACAACTACCTTTTCATTATATCGTCATACCTGCAATAATACAAGAAAACAGCGCATTAAAAGACAGCGGAAATGAAGGCAGGGAGCCTTCTTCCAATCAGCTCCCTGCCTCTGTTCTTTTTAACCATCTGAATCCATGACCGTCCACCTTTACAGCGGACGCCCGCAGTATTTCCCCGGTCATCATATCCTGGTACATGCCGTCTGTCTCATCAATCCAGGCAATCTTCCCATAGTCATGAAAATTAAAGATACCTACCAGCTTTCCCTGTTCCCGTTCCCGCACCAGGCACAGCACGGAATCATCCCAGGTTTCCCTGACAGAGAACCTGGCGTCCGCACCAAAAAGTTCCTCGCCCCTGCGCAGTTCCTCCAGCTGTTTTAGCCCGGAAAATATCCGTCCCTGCACGGAATTGCCGTCTTTTATGTATCCTGTCAGTTCCCACCGGAATTTTCCCCTGTGGATATAGCGGGAATCAGCGGCTTTCTCAGGATCCTCCTTGTACGTGTAGTCATTTACCTGCCCTATCTCATCCCCGCTGTAAAGGACAGGTATCCCGGACAGGAAGAAGAGGAATCCATGGAGGCACAGGATACGCCCGATTCCATGTTCCATGCCTTCATCGTCCATTTCAAAACCAGCCTTTTCCACTCCGCACATGGAGGCCGTTGTTCCGCAGAACCGCGCATCGCCTGTGACAGGATCTTCGTTGTACAGTTCGCCCCGGCTGAAGCTTTCCGGTATCTTTCCTGTGAAGAAGTCATTGAGGTATTTCTTATGTGGCACCTGCTTCATGCCCCAGGATTCCAGAAGCGGATAGTCCAGCCCCCAGCCAATATCGTCATGGCACCGGAGATAATTGAGGAAGGAACAGGTGTCCGGCAGCCTGCTGATGGTTTCCATCTGGCGTTTTAAAAGCCTGGCGTCCCTGGCGGCAACCGAATGCCACAGGGTGGCCATGGTGGTTACATTGTAAAGCATATGGCACTCAGGTTTTTCCACCGTGCCAAAGTACGGCGCCACCTTTTCCGGCTCCATGACCACTTCTCCCAGAAGCAGTACGCCGGGGCACACAATCTCGCCGATCATACGCATCATGCGCACAATGGTGTGGACCTGGGGAAGGTTCCTGCAGTCCGTTCCCAGTTCTTTCCAGATATATGGCACCGCATCTATCCGTATGACATCCATCCCGCAGTTGGCCAGGTACAGGAAATTATACATCATCTCGTTAAACACCACGGGATTCCTGTAATTCAGATCCCACTGATAGGGATAAAAGCTGGTCATCACGTAGCTGCCTGTTTCCGGAAGGTAGGTGAAGTTGCCCGGCGCCGTGGCGGGGAATACCTGGGGTACGGTCTGTTCATATTGCCTGGGAATGTCATAGGAGTCATAGAAAAAGTACCGTTCCCTGTACTCCTTTTCACCTGCCCTGGCCCGCTTTGCCCATTCATGTTCCTCGGACGTGTGGTTCATCACAAAATCCAGGCACAGGCTGATTCCCCGTTTATGGCACTCATCTGCCAGCGTCATCAAATCGTCCATGGTTCCAAGGTCATCCCTTACCTTCCTGAAATCCGACACCGCATATCCTCCGTCTGAACGGCCCCTGGGGGTGTCCAGCAAAGGCATCAGATGTAGATAATTGACATTACAGCCTTCTATGTAATCCAGCTTCTCCTTCACGCCTGTTAACGTGCCTGCAAACTGGTCCGTGTACATCATCATGCCAAGCATGCTGCTTTTCCTGAACCATCCCGGATTCTTCTCCCGCTCCATGTCCAGCCTTTTAAGGCTGTCCCTGCGCTCCAGACAGAACTGCTCCATTCCCCTGCACAGCCCTTCAAACATCTGCTGATTGTCGTAAAGCTCCATATAAAGCCATTTCAGTTCATCCAGATGGCGCTCCAGGCGTTTCTGGAAAGGGGGGATTTTTAATCCGGCTTTTCCTGCTATGGGTCTGTCTGCTGTATGCTTGTCTGCTGTGTTTTTATCTGCCGAATGCCGACCTGTTATGTTTTTATCTGCCGCATGTTGGCCTGCTATGTTTTTATCTGCCGCATGCCGGCCTGTTATGTTTTTATCTGCCGCATGCCGGCCTGTTATGCTTTTATCCGCCGCATGCCGGCCTGTTATGTTTTTATCCGCCGCATGACGGCCTGTTATGCTTTTATCCGCCGCATGACGGCCTGTTATGCTTTTATCCGCCACATGCTGTCCTGTTATGTTTTTATCTGTCACACATTTACCCGCTTCTGCCCTATACGCTCCATTTTTATCAGATTTATCAGCCATCTTCAATTCTCCTGTTCCCGCATTCCTGCCGTGCCTTATCCCGCCGTACCGGAATCACACCTTTACCAGATGCGCCTGCCATGACTGGTATTCATCGGTCATATAAGGTATCGGAAGCCCGGCGGACATAAGGGCCGCCCCCGGATATACGCGGCCCGTGGACCCTTCCCGGTAGCTCCACCCAGGTTCCAGTCCTTTCAGCCGTATGTACACAGGAAGCGGGTTGCCATGTGTCTCAAGGGTCACTGCATTCACCAGTGCCTCGCTTTTATCTTCCCTGACAAACATCCATGCCCCTGCCTGCATTTCCTTAAATGGATTGCCAAGCCTGTAGTAATCGCCGTTGTGGATTAAATCCTGATACCTGTGATAATCCTCAATCTGTTTCCTGATGCATTCCTTCTCATCCTGCGTCAGTACGCCCGGATCCAGTTCGTACCCAAAGCTGCCCGCCATGGCCACTACGCCCCGGGTTTCCAGGGAAACCTGCCTTCCGGTCTGGTGGTTGGGGCATGCGGATACATGGGAGCCAACGGATGATATGGGAAAACCAAAGGATGTGCCGTACTGGATACGGATGCGGTCAATGGCATCCGTGTTGTCGCTGCACCATATCTGGGGCGTATAGTAGAGCATACCTGCGTCAAACCGTCCGCCACCGCCGCTGCATCCTTCAATCAGCATATCCGGATACCGCTTTGTAAGACGTTCCAGGAAATCGTATAATCCCAGCACGTAGTGGTACATGACCTTTCCCGGGTTCACGGTCCTGGCGGCCCGGACGTTCCCGCCATCCTGTGTATTCCCACCATTTTGCAGGTTAGCGCCGTCCCGTTCCTGCACCGCAGAGTATACATCCGTGATGCTGCGGTTCATATCCCATTTCACATATTCAATATTGGCGCTGTCAAATACCCGGCAGATGCTGTCAAACACATAATCCACCACTTCCTTCCGGGAGAAATCCAGTACCAGCTGGCTCCGGCTCATCACCGGCTTCCTTCCGGGAATGGTAAACGCCCAGTCAGGATGGGCCCGGTATAGATTGCTGTCAAGGGATACCATTTCCGGTTCAATCCATATCCCGAACTTAAGTCCCAGGCCGTTCACCCGCTCCACCAGGCTGCCCAGGGTGCCGCCCAGCTTGCCTTCATTGACAGACCAGTCCCCAAGGCCCGACGTATCGCTGTCCCGTCTGCCAAACCAGCCGTCATCCAGCACCAGCAGCTCCACGCCCAGTTCCCCGGCCTGTCTGGCTGTCTCATATATGGTTTCCCCTGTAAAGTCAAAATAAGCCGCTTCCCAGCCGTTAATCAGCACCGGTCTGGGGGCCAGCTTGTATTTCCCCCTGCACAGGTTGCGGCGGATGGCTTTGTGGAAATGCTGCGACAGGGCGGACAGCCCGCTTCCGCTGTAACTCATGATGACCTCCGGCCCAAGGAAGGTATCCCCCGGATCCAGTCCATAGGAGAACATCTCGTCCTGAAGCCCCATCATCATCCTGGTCTGGCCAAACTGGTCCTTTTCCACCTCTGCCCTGAATGCTCCGCTGTAGACAAATGACATGCCGTAGCATTTCCCCGCATCCTCCGTGGCATCCCTTTCAGCCAGTATCACAAAGGGGCTGTACTGGTGGCTGGAGGTCCCGCGCCTGCTTCCGATCACATGGGCGCCATGGGATACCTCTGTCCTCTGCCAGTTCCGTTCCATGGCATGCCTGCCGTAAAACTGTATCCAGTCATAGTCCCCGTAAAGGAAATCCAGGCACGCGCTCTGCACCTTTTCAAGGGCCAGGGATCCATTTCCCATGTTCTCAATCTTTACAGCCCTGGTTATGATATCGTGGATTGGAAATACCCCGTATAATAATGTCACCATAAGCCCACTGGCCCTGTCCTCAAGGACGATTTCCAATGTTTCGCAATCCATTTCCGCGCCGCCGTCTGCAGGCTGCCCGGCCGCCGCCTTATCCGCGCCGCCCGTTTCCTCCTGGTACATGGCCGGAAGTCCCGGCAGACTGTATTTCCCCTGCTTTATGGCATGGCTGCGGTAGCGCAGGTCACAGCTCATGGAACCGTCCGCCTGCCTTACCTGCAAGGCCGTGCTCCTGTAATCCCCGGTACCAAGGACCGGATATTCCTGGGGGAGTACGTCCAGGGAATAGGTCCTGTCCCCGCCGGACTCATAGGGATTTCCTGAAAATCCCCTGTCCGCATAGGTGAGAAGGTATTCCATGGAGCCTTCTGAGCGGTCCCCGTAATAAAGATGCAGCAGGTACCCAAAGCGGTCCACCTTCATCTGATAGGTCGATTGTCTTGTGTGTATGGTGAATAGCTGTTGTTCTTCCTGGTAACGGATTGCCATTGTCTGTCTCCTTTTAAATGTTCTATTTTCCGCCTGTCATGGCAATGCCCTCAATGAACTGCTTCTGGAACACCAGGTACAGGATGACCATGGGTATCATGGCCAGCATGGAACCTGCCATCAGGACCGGATAGTTGGTGGTGAACTGCCCCCTCAGTGTGGAAAGGCCTGCCGACAGCGTCATCATGTTGATATCCGTGTTGGCAATCAGCGGCCACATCAGGTCGGCATAGGCAAACACTGCGGTGAAGATGGTCAGGGCTGCCATGGAAGCCTTGGTCAGGGGCATCATTACCCTTGTAAATGTCTGCCATTTGGTGCATCCGTCCAGGTAGGCGGCTTCACCCAGCTCATCGGGGATACCCATGTAAGCCTGGCGCAGGAAGAATGTTCCGAAGGCGCTGACCAGCCCCGGGAATACCAGTGCAAATATCGTGTTGGTCAGTCCCATCTTCGCCAGCATCTGATACTGGGGGATGATGAATATCTGTGATGGCAGCATCATCTGCATGATGACCAGTGAGAACAGCAGGTTCTTTCCCCTGAACTTAAGCTTGGCAAATGCAAACCCGGCTGCGGATGAGAATGCCACTGCGCAGATTACCCTGAAAAGAATCAGCAGGACGGTGTTGGTATACAGTTTTACGAAAGGGAGGGCAATCAATGCCCTGTTATAGTTTTCTGCAAGCCATTCCTTCGGAAGGATCGTGGGCGGTATCTGCACGCTTTCACCGGCTGATTTAAAGCTGGTAAGAAGCATCCACAAAAAAGGGAATATCATCAGCACGGCCCCTGCCCCCAGCACGGCATATACGAGTATGGTATTAATCTTACGGCTTTCTTGGTATGATTTCATGGAATCTCCTCCTTATTTATCTCCTGGGGCGTGTTTGAAAACCCATCCCCGCCATCTGCACACCCTAAACCTCATAGTTGACCCATTTTTTCTGTCCCCAGAACTGCAGGGCCGTGATGATGCCGATTAATGCCACGGTCCAGATCACGATTGCCGAAGCATACCCCCTGTTCCCTGCCACAAAGGATTCCCGGTAGAACAGGTACATAAGGGACTGGGCGCTGGTCAGGGCCGGATTGGTCTGGTCCACCATCATGTAAATCAGGTCGTAAACCTTGATGGAGGCCATCAGACGCATGATTAATACCACAAACAAGGTAGGGCTGACCATGGGCAGGGTAATCTTGAAAAACTGCTGTATCTTCGTTGCCCCGTCCAGGCTGGCCGCCTCATAATAGCTTTTGGAAATGTTCTGGATCCCGGACAGCAGCAGGATGGCGTCGTATCCGATGGCGCTCCAGATAGCCACCACGGCGCAGGCAGGCAGCACCAGGCCGGGCGTGGTAAGCCAGCTCACCTTTGTTCCGATTATCTGGTTGATGATTCCGTATTCCGCGTTGAAGATCCATTTCCACACCATTGCGATGGCTGCCGGGGCCACTACCATGGGAAGGAAGTAGATGGCCCTGAAGGCGGATTTTCCCTTAATCTTTGCATTCAGCAGCACGGCTGCAAGCAGGGACAGGAACACGCCAAGAGGCACGGTCAGGATACAGAAATAGATGGAGTTCCATGTTGCTTTCCAGAATTCCTTACTTGCAAACATCTGCTCATAATTCTGGATTCCCGTGACTTCATAAATCCCAAAGGGGTGGGTGGTGGAAAAACTCAGCACCAGGGTCTGGATGAAAGGATATACATTTAATACAATCAGTCCTATGATGGTGGGCGCAACCAGCAGGTAGCCCCATTTTGCGTCATCTGTTAAAATACGTTTCTTTCCCATAGCTTCCTCCATTTTTAGACAGTTTCCGTAAACAGTGCCGGGCATCATGCCCTTTCCGTTACGGTGCCTTTGCCTCGTCTACCAGCTTCTGCATGGCTGCAAGCCCCTCATCCAGGCTCACCTCGCCGCTGTATATCTTAAGCAGGGCATCATTAATCTGCGTCTTCCAGTTGGGTCTTGATGCATTGTTCACACTCTGTACCCCGTAAGGGAACATATCCACGCATTTCTGTACATCCAGCTTATAATCAAACTGGTCGAAGGCCTGCACCCAGGTGTGCTCCAGTCCCTCATAGGCCGGGATGGCTGCGCCTGACAGCCCCTGCACCCTCTGTCCTTCCTCAGAACCGGTGAATTTCAGGAAATCCTTCGCGTATTCCAGTTTCTTCCCCTTTGCCCCGGTGGCATAACACAGGCCGTTGGAAATGGTTGCCCTGCCGTCCCCGTTTAAGGGATCCGGGCATTTGGGCAGCACCGCTACATCCCACTTTCCTTCCAGGTTCTTATTGTTCTCCATCATGGACATCAGGTTCCAGTTGCCTTCCAGGTACATGGCGCCCTGCTCGGATATGAAGGCGGTTCCGGGATTGGTTTCTGCAAAATATTTCTGGTCCGGGCACCATGGCTCCTTTTGCAAATTAATGTAAAATTCCATGCCTTTTCTTGTGGCCGGGTCCGTGAAACCTGCTTTTGTCTTATCCTGGTTCAGGATATGGCCGCCTGCCTGGTACACAAAATTCCAGTACCCCAGCTGCTCATCCGCATATGCCATGAAGCCGTATTTTCCTGTCCTTTCATGAATTGCTGCGGACGCCGCTGTCAGGTCATCCCATGTCCAGGATCCATCCGGATATGTAAGTCCTGCATTATCAAACATTTCCCTGTTATATACAAGGCAGACCGTATCCTTATCCTTCGGCACCCCGTAGATGCGTCCGTCCGACCCCTTTGCATTGTTCAGGGAGATTTCCGAAAAATGTTTTGTGTAGTAATCCGGGTCCTCCTCATCATAAAGGTCTGTCACGTCCGCCAGTTTTCCATAATCCGCATATTTAAGGATCTGGTTAGTATGCATCCAGAATATATCCGGCAGCTGGTTGGATTCAGCCGCCGCATCCAGCTTGGTCCAGTACTCATCCCAGCTGGTCACCTGGACGTCAATCACCACATCCGGATTCTGTTCCATGTAGGCCCTGGCCACGGACTCCATGCCGTTCCTCTGGGCCGTATCCCATATCTGGAAGGAAAGCTTCACTTTCCCGTCCCCTGTTTTTCCTGCTCCTGCACACCCTGTGACCATGGCCGCGGCGAGCAGTAAGGCTGTTCCGAATACCAGACACCATTTTAACGTTTTGTGCATAGTCTTCCCCCTCTTATACCTGCATTTTTCGGTTTAAATAAACCATTTTGTTGCCTTTATTTTCTTCTTTCTTTCTGTTAACCTTATGATATCACGTTGTTTTATCCGGGTAAATGTTCTGTTAATACCAGTTATATACCTAAATGCTATTTTTGTATCTGTAGGTTGATATTGGGTAGCATTTGGGTATATAATGGGATATATGCAGTATAGAGCAAAGTACACCTTTGCACAAGGGTGAACCAGTCTGGCAATGATATCAAAGGAGGCGCTACATGAGCAATGTCCTTTTTTCCATTTTCCCCAATGAACGTTTTGTGGACCTGGGCTTATACCAATATGGCTGGGAGCAGTGTGAACCCCTGCATTCCTATGGCCCTTATGCACGCAACCACTATCTGTTCCACTATGTGATATCAGGCGCCGGAACCCTGATGTCCACGGATTCCAAAGGCATGACCAATACCTATCATATCAAAAGCGGGGAGGGGTTCCTTATCCATCCAAAGCAGGTTAACACCTACAGCGCGGACAGGGACCATCCCTGGGAATACACATGGCTGGAGTTTGACGGGCTAAGGGTTAAGGAAGCCCTGGAACTGGCCGGGCTTACCATGGACAATCCGGTCTATCACTCCAATGCAAGGGATCTGAGCCTGGAACTGAAGAACGAGATGCTCTATATCGCCAACCATTCCGACCAGTCGCCCTTCCACTTAATCGGACACCTGTATCTGTTCCTGGACTATCTCACCCGCTCCTCCTCGTCCAGGAGGATGATGCGCGGCGGGAAGCTTCAGGATTTTTATATCCGTGAAGCCACATCCTTTATAGAGCAGAATTTCCAGAACGACATATCCGTGGAGGACATCGCCGCCTTCTGCAATCTGAACAGAAGCTATTTCGGGAAGATATTCCGTGACGCGGTGGGCAAAAGCCCCCAGGAATTCTTAATCAGCTACCGCATGACCAAGGCCGCGGAGCTGCTGAAGCTGACAGAGCTGACCATAAAGGACATAGGCAATGCCGTGGGATACCCCAGCCAGCTCCATTTTTCCAGGGCGTTTAAGAAAACATATGGCATATCCCCTAGGGAATGGCGTTCGGAAAATAAGATTGCTTCCGGGACGGGGAAGATGGGGTGATTTAGACATGAAAATACCTCCTAAGTAGATTTTGGTTATTTACCTTGTCTACTTAAGAGGTATCATATCATTACAAGCAGCGGTCCTTTTATGCAATCCCACTTTTTTCCACGGAATGATCCTCTATTCCATATAATCCTATATGCATTCAATCTTCCCTAATGAAATCAGTTCCCTGGTACCCTTATGGAAGATGCATACCTTGGTGCCTGAAATATTTACCTTAACCTCTTCCCCTTCCGAAAAATTAATGCTTCCAAACACCACGGACCGCAGGTTTGTCCCCATACATTCTACGATTACCGTGGTTTCCATTCCGTAAGGGAAGGAGGATATGACCTTTGCCGGGATATTTCCCTCTTCTCCAATTAATACATCTTCCGGCCGTATACCCACAATGACATCCGGCCCCTTGGATCTCAGCCCAGCTTCATCCTCCGCCTCTGCCAGAAAACGGATTCCCGCCCTCTGTAACTCCGGATGACCGGAAGCTGCATTCATTTGAAAATCCACAAAATTCATGGCTGGATTACCGACAAAGTCAGCTACAAACATATTCACCGGCTCCGCGTACAGCTTCAGCGGTGGTGCATACTGCTGGAGTACGGCCGTATTCATCAGGCAGATGGAGGTAGATAATGCCATTGCCTCTAACTGGTCATGGGTTACATACACAAAAGTCGCATTGGATGTGCTGTGCAGACGTTTCAGCTCCGTCCTCATTTCCAGCCTCAGTTTCGCATCCAGGTTAGACAGAGGCTCATCCATCAGAAGAATCTGGGGGCTGGCCGCCAGCGTCCTTGCAATGGCCACCCTCTGCTGCTGGCCGCCTGACAGTTCTGAGGGATACCGTTCCAGGAAAGGCGTAAGCTGCAAAAGCACGCACAGTTCCTCTACCTTTTCCTTAATCTCCTTTTTCCCCCACTTCAGGTTTTCCAACCCAAATGCAATATTCTTATATACGGTCATATGGGGCCAAAGGGCATAATTCTGGAACAGGAAACCTACGCTCCTCTCATTTGGCGGCACATCGATTCCTTTTTCAGCGGAAAACACCAGCCGGTCCCCAATCCATATCTCGCCTTCAGTGGGTGTCTCCAGTCCTGCAATCATCCGCAGCGTAGTGGTTTTACCGCAACCGGAAGGCCCCAGCAGGGAAATAAAGCTGTTCGCCGGTATCTCCAGGTTCAGGTGGTCCACTGCCACCGACTTTCCATAACGTTTTGTTATATTTCTTAAGACAATACTGTTATCTGCCATTTCATCAACCCCCTATACCAGAATCAATGGATGCTCCGGTCAATTTATTCACAAGTGCGTTCAATGATATTACTATAATCACAATCAAAAGCGTAATTGCATTGGCAAACTGTTCATAGCCCTTTTGATTGTACATGAACAGCAGCGTCGTAAGCAGAACGGAGCCCGGCGTATATAAAAGTACGAACAGCTCCATTTCCCTTGTACAGCTGATAAACGGCAGGAGATATCCTGACATGATGCTGGTCTTCTGGATTGGAATAAGGATACGGCACATCCTTTTATACCAGGGAATACCCATTATCATTGCCGATTCCTCCAGTGTTGCGCTAATCTGGAACATGGAGTTCAGGCCGGACCTGGACGCCATGGGCAGGTATTTCACAACGCCTATGAGTACCAGAAGGGCGTAGGAGCCATACAGCGCCGGAATGATTCCTCTCCTGGCGGAAAACATGGACAGGTAAATGGCGGAAAGGGCAATACTGGGAATCAGATACGGCAGGAAGGTCAGGCTGTTCACGGTAGAGGACAGTTTCGTCCCCCATTTCCTGGCAATCCCATATCCTGCCAGGCATCCCACGGTGCCTGCTCCAAGGGAACAGCACAGGGCAAGAAGAAGGGTATTCTTTAATGCCTTCCAAAAGGTAGGATTCCTGAATATGCCGGAAAATCCGATTCCCGCATCCTCTGCAATCCAGTAACGCAGTGTGAAGTTAGACAATGAATAATCACCCTTTACCTGGGTAAGGGATTCTGTCGCAAAGCTCACGAAGGGGAGCAGAGTCACCGCCACAACAAAAACCACGACCACGGCACTGATTATCCTGCGGCCTCCCCGCAGTCTGGTAAGTGATACGTTGGAACTTTTGCCCGAAACCGTTGTGTAGGATTTCCTGGTTCCCAGCATCTTCTGGTTCAGATACAATATGGAAAAACTTAACACCAGCATCACAACCGCATATACATAACCGCGCCCGGGATTGGTGCCGTTGAGATAGCTGTACATCTTTGTGGCCAACGTATAAAAATTAACCGGCAGGCCCAGAAACTGGGCCGTGGAGAATACACTGAGCCCGGATGCGAATACCAGGAGTATGGTGGACAGTACGGCCGGCTTCACAAGAGGCAGTGTTACTCTTGTAAATATACGCAACCGGGAGGTTTTAAGAATCTGTGCTGCTTCCTCCAGGTTAGAATCCATGTTCTTAAGAATCCCGCCAATCAGAATGTATGCATAAGGAGCATAGTGAAGGCCCGTAACAAGCACAATAGGAAAAAATCCATAAGCAAACCAGTTGGGGGTGGCCAATCCTGTCACCGACTCAAAAATTCCAGTGGTCCCGCCAATCAGGCTGTTCTTAAAAAAGTTTGTCCATGCAATTGCCAGTGTCCATCCCGGCATGATATACAGGAACATGAACAACGTGGAACAGATTTTTTTACAATACATGTCGGTCCTTATAATCAGCCATGCGAACATTCCGCCCGCCACGATTGCGATAATGCAGGAAAACACAGCACACATAAGTGAATTCATGAGAGGGATGACAAAGGTCTGATATACCTCTCCTGATGCAAATGTCTTAGTCCAGTGATACAATGTATAGGAACCTGATGCTTCGTGGACCCTGTTAACTTCCGAAGTATGGACAATCAATGTATCCTTGAATATATAGATTAATGGAACAATAACCAGATATATCAGACAGATAAGCAAAACCAAAAGAATGATGTTATGGGGTCTGCGCAGGAAATTTCCGGCTTTTCTAGCTTTTACTTTCAATCAACTCACCTCTATTGTAAAATAGAATGGATACAAAGATATCATATCCATCCTATTTTAAGATTAACGCAGCAACCCAGGCTGCATCCGGTTAACGTAATGTCTCAATAAAATCTTCCACATCCGCACGGTGATTGACCAGGTAATCCGGGTCATCCAGTACGATATTCCCCTTCACTTCGTCAAAACTGTAATCCGTGGCATGGACGTTGGCAGGATTGGCGGAAAAACCACCATAATAATCATTGAACGCAGCCCAGCCATTTTCGCTCAGCAGCCACTCAGAGAAAAGTTTGGCAGTATTGGGATGCTGGCAATTATCAAGGATGATGGAGTAAACAGGATATGCATAGCCTCCTACCGGATTGCATGAGGATAAATCATAACTCAGCTTGATTCCCTTATCATCCTGTGTACTGAATCTCTGTGTGCTGAAATATCCGACCCACGTATCAGACTGCCCCAGGGCGCCTACGGTGGTTGCCGATGTGGTATCAGAGGTGGTCAGCAGGACACCATTTTGGAACATCATCTTAATGAATTCCCATCCTGCATTATCCGTTGTCAGGGTTATATCCTTTCCAAAATACTCCTTATATGCATCCGCCAGCCTTGACGCGTATCCGTCGGATGTAAGCATGGTCAGCATATCAAAGTTAACACCCTCGCTGGAAGGATCCTTCATGGTGAACAGTCCCTTATACTGCGGGTCAGCAATGCGCCACAGGTTCGTGAGCCATCCCTCCCCAACCAATTCATCATTATACATAAAGCTCTTTGTATCATAATACCAAATCAGGGCAGTACAATCATCATTGCCCACTATCTCTCCCACCCGGGGATTGGACCATTTCATGGCATATCCGGTATCCACCAGTTCCGCCATTACACGGTAGGTATCCTGGGCGCATACTAAATCTGCACTTACCGCACCGGACTGGCATTCTGAGGTAATCTTTTCAATCATCTCTGTTTCGCCCAGCTGTGTAAATTCCACCTTAATCCCAAATTCTTTTGCAAACCGGTCAGCCGCATCCTGCAAGTATGAATTGGCGCCATAAAAAACAAGGCCTCCTTCTTCCTTTGCAGCAGCAACCAGGTCATCATAACTCATCCCGTCCTCCTGGCCGGATGATGCAGCAGAAGCCCCTGCGGATTCCGGTTCCGATGCCGCCCCGCCCTCTTTTACCTCTTCCTTTGCAGCTTCTGTTCCCATGTTCCCTTCAGTTCCAGCTGCAGTTGCGGTACTCCCGGAACCCCCACACCCGCTTAACGCACCAGCTGCCATTATCCCTGCCAGTACGATTGCCATCAGATTGTTTCTTCTCATAGTATATTCCTCCTCATATTCCGATTTTACTTCGGAAACCAACATTACCAGTACACGGCAGCACAGTTCCCCTGCCATGGTACACTATAGTTTCATGTCTGATAAAAACTCCAGCATATCCGTATTCTTCTCCTGTACGGCTGCCTGGACCTTCTCATCCTTCGCCAATACATCCAACAATGCTTCAGCCACAGCCATCTCGCACAGATGGCTGTAATTCCTGTAAAAGTCAAACCTGGAAAAATCCCCTTTGGATTCAATCACATAATCAGCCAGTTCAGCCAGTGATGAATTCTTATAGGCGGTAATGGCTATCACCTTAAGACTCCTCTGCTTTGCCAGGGCCACGCCGTCAATGACGCTTTTGGTTGATCCGGACTGGGATACCGCAAGCACCAGGTCACTGCCGCCGGCCAGGTTAATCTGGTTCATATAATAATCGGCCACACCGCTGAAGGTGCACTTAATCCCCAGTCTTCCAAGCCTGAATCCAATATGTTCAATAATCGGAGTGGTATTGCCGGAAGCAATCAGGTGGACCTGATCGCAGTTCCTTAACAGATCCACGCACCGGTAAACTGTTTCCGAATTAATATTATCCGCGATATTCAGCATGATTTTGGAGTATTCCCGGAACACATCCCCCACACTGTTCACCGTATTAACCATCTCATGATTCTGATACCTTACCAGTTCCTTGGAAAGGGACATTCGAAACGGCCAATATCCTTTAAAACCTACATGCTGGCACATCCTCACCACGGTGGCCTCGCTCACATCACTTGCCAGTGCCAGGTCCTTTACAGTAAAATCAACTACTTTTGCAGTATTCTTCAGTACATAGTCCGCCAGTTTCCGTTCTGTGGGGGAAAGGGTTTCATACTGGGCCTGTATGTTTTCTATTGCAGATAGTTCCGTCATAAACAGCCTCCTTTTTCACAATCATATATCCTCTCCTGCCATTATACTAGAACCTGCACAAGGTTCTCAACCTGTTTTCAACATAAGGCAAAAGTCTGGAATGGATATATTCCGGCATATGGATGATTTTTACAGGATCCATATTCCCTTTATTATCGGAGATATACTGTTCCATGGCCTGGTAATACTTTCCAAGAAATTCCGTACCCAGGTTAAACTTGCTGATTCCCTTTGAGAACGCTGTCACAAGTTGGTCATCCGGTATACCGCTTCCTCCGTGTAATACCAAAGGAACCTTTGTAACCGCCCGTATTTCCTCCAGTCTCTTTATGTCAAGATGTGGGGTATCACGGTATTCCCCATGGGCATTTCCAATGGAAACCGCCAGGGAATCCACTCCTGTCTCCCTGCAGAACTGTTCTGCGGCGTCCGGCTTTGTGTACAGGTCTTCCTTGGAATCATCAGCATCAGAAGCCGCCCCCACATGCCCAATTTCCCCTTCCACAATTGCGCCCAGGTCATGGGCTGCCTTCACCACGTCCCCTGTTATCTCAATATTCCTTTCCAGCGGATATACCGATGCATCCATCATCACGGATTCAAACCCGCAGCGGATTGCATTCAGAACCGCCGCTTTGGTGTAATCATGGTCCAGATGCAGTCCTATAGGCACGGCAACCTCTTCGGCCAGTTCCTTTACCATCCCGGCAAATCCCCTTATACCCGTGGTTTTCTGGACCGGGACATGCTCCGGATACAGCATGATGATGGCCGGTGTATTGGATGACTGGGCCGCATAAACAACCGCCCTGGCCATATTATAGTCCTGACAGATAAATGCAATGGCCGCCGTGTTACTCTCCCTGGCCATCTGCAGGATATTACTTACCTTCTCATACATTCCTTTCCCCTCTCCCTTCTGATGGTGTTGCCCCTGAACCGGCTGCAGTACCTGTATCCATATGCCTGCATGCCAGAACAGGCAGCAGCCCTCCTGCAAAAAAGTCCCCCAGCCCTACAGTAGTCGGCCTGTCCACAAAATCCAGATCCTTACACGCAACGCAGCAGACCAGTGGATCTGACTCCGTTACCTGCCGGCAGAATGCCTCGCCCTTCGCGTTCGTCTTCCATGTGCGGATACGACCGTACTCTTCCAGCCCAAAATCATCACCATGGACATATCTTGCTGATGCAAGCATGATCCCGCTTTCCAAGGCTCCTTTAAACTCCCGGGCACCTGTTCCATATGCAAGGGCCCATATATGGGTATGTATGATAAGAAACGGAACCTGAAGGCATCGGTAAATGTATCTGACTGCATCCATAACCTGAACCGGATCAAGGATCCGTATTCTTTGTCCCACATAGTCCTGCAGTTCATCCTCATTCATGCTTATGATGTCTAATACCGGGGCCAATTGCCTGTGCACCATATGGCGGAACTCCTTGTTGATATAGCACCCGTCCTCCAAAATCACGGCAGCGCTATCCTTGAGTCCATTTAATATATCAAATACAGTATCCAGCCTGTCCCTGAGTATATATCCGTCCAACACCTCGCTGAAGCATGAGAGGAGAAAGACATCCGCATCCCTCACCATTTCCCCTGCATCTTCTGCTATCACCATATCCATGCTGTCCTTATCCCGGGATATGAGAATCCGGTTATGGCATGGCACGGTAAAATCAATGTCATTGGCCTGGATATGTACGCCAGATGGATATTGCAGGATGATATGGGGATACACCCTATCATACTCCAGCCCGTTTCCTGAATAAAATTTTATGCCGGGCGGAAGCAGATTTTCAATGTACCGGTTAAAACAACACATCCCAAGGGTGCTTTCAAATCCTATCTTCCGTATTGCGATGGCTGCCCTGGCAGCGGTTCCCCCGATAGTTGTCCTGTATGTAAATTCCTCTGCAAAAGCATTGCATGTCCGGAAGTCATCCGGTATGATTTCACAGCCTGTGCCCTGTCTCATACAAATAAGGATTTCAATCATCAGGTCCTTAATGGATGCTATCTGGCTCCTTTCTGTAAGTTCACCAGCATGTATACCGTGCTTCCTGATTAGATGTTCCATCACAGAAAGATCCCACTCCAACTCAAAGTCCACACACGCATGAAATCCTAATGCAATCTTCCTCTCCCCTGTTCCCTCAATGTCTTTATCCTTGGTCCTGCCAATATTGCTGCCCATGTGCCCGTCCACATTCATATCCATATGTTGTCCACATTCCTGTCCATACGCCTATACGGGTCAGCGGTACAGGGATGCCTTCCCTGCTGAATGGAACAACTGGATTTTCTGTCCTGCGACCTGCCTCAAAGTTTCAATACAGGGCGGATAGATTGCATTGGGTTCCCTCAAGGACCGGTCAGACAGTACTTCCCTGCATTTTTCATAAAAAGGAGCTTTAATGTCACTTGATATATTGACCTTATTGATTCCATGGCACACAGCAGTCTCAATCTCACTGTCCGGGTTGGATGAACCGCCGTGAAGTACCAGAGGTACCTTCGCAGCTTTCTTGATTTCATCCAGTATGTCAATCCTGAGTTTTGGTTCAAATCCTTTTGGATACAGCCCATGGCTGGTTCCGATAGCAACAGCCAGTGCGTCAATGCCGGTTTCTTCTATGAACCGTTCTGCATCCTTGGGATTTGTATAATGAATCTCATTCGTTCCTGTTTCAATGGAGTCGGTATTGCCGATTGTACCTAATTCCCCTTCGACTGATACGTAATCAGCTGCCGCATGTGCCGTCCCGCAGACCTTTTTACAGAGTGCGATATTTTCCTCAAAAGGCAGCAGTGACGCATCAATCATGACAGAAGTAAAGCCCAGGCTGATAGCCTTCACGCAATCCTCATAGGAACCGCCGTGGTCCAGATGGATGCACACGGGTACTGGTGCATGATTTGCCTCATCAATCACTGCTTTAATAAAGGAATTCTGTACAAATGATAATTCATCTGGGTGGATGGCCACAATAACCGGAGAATCCTGGGCAATTGATTCCTGCATCACCCCGGTGAGAATCATATTGCTGGATGTGTTAAAGGCCGGTACTGCAAAGTTTTTTTCTTTCGCAACTGCCAAAATGTCTTTCATGTTTACAAGCATCTCTTCTGCCCTCCTGATTGTCCCTCACTGTAAATGGTAACTTGTTTTCATAGCTTTATTATATTGCTATGAAATAAAATGTCAATATGTTTTTGTAATGAAATTTCTTTTCAGTCAATATAGTGAAATTAAACTGTCAAATTTGTGCACAACTACGAAGCTCAGCCCCCCTTCGTAAAATATGCCTAATAAAAATCAAATCCTAAAACAATGTTGGTTACGCGGCAGCAGATGGAGGGAATAAATTTTCAAACGTTCCCTGGTTTTGGACACAGCAAAAAGACAGATTGGAATCTGTCTCCTTCTGTATCATGATTAAGGTTTAAGGAAAACGGCGAATCGCCAGATATTTAAGAATCATTCTCTTGACTAAGGATACCCATCACAATTCCCTCCAGCTCCTCCACCCCCGCAGCCATATAATCAGGTTCTATCCCACCACACGCCCCAGGATGCCTGTCCGGATCATCTTCACAGCCAGGAACCCCATGATGCCTGCGGTTAAACCAGACCGCTTTCCATCCGGCCCTCTTAGCCCCAATGACATCATTGGCAAAGGAATCCCCAATATAATATGTATGCCCCACATCCAGGCCCAGCGCTTCCTGTACCTTCCGAAACACGCGGATATCCGGTTTCGCAACCCCCATCTCAGCCGAGATGAACACATGGTCCTCCTCTATCCACTGTTCCAATCCCAACACGCGGATTTTATCCCGCTGGTGTCCGGAAGGGCCATTGGTTATAAGCCCCAGAAGGGCGCCCTTTGCACGGGCCTCTGAAAGGATTCCTGCCATGCCTGGGAGAAGCCCGATTCTTTGCTGAAACATCCCGTATGCCTCTTGGAGCCGGAGCGCATCCCGGGGCTTAAGACAGATGTCCAGGTCGGCAAATGCATGGACCAGCCGGTAAACATACATATCCTCCATTGACATCCGGCCGGATTCGGACTGGTTGAAAACAAGCTCGCTGTAATGCCTGCTGCGTACAAACAGGCGTTCATGATCCGTCCTGAAATCATTTCCCAGGACCTGCCCACAGGCCAGCCGGAAGGGTTCCAGCTGGTCATACAAAGTGTCGTCCACATCAAACAGTAAGGCTGTCATATACCGTATCACTCCTTCAGCCGTCCAAGCTCCTTTGCCGCCTCCTCAGGCAGCACGTCAATCAGGCTGTTCCGCTTCAGCTGGGGCTTGTCCAGATATTCTTCCCGCAGCATCACCTTCACCCGCTCCAGGTCTTCCCATAATTCCCTTGCGGAAACCAGGCGGCACCCCTGGCCGCGGATGATGACCTGTTCCAGCCCGTCGGAGGTGGCCACGGAAACATCATGACGGCGGGCATTTTCATGTGCAAATTTCTCAATATACTGGTCGGCGGTTTCCGCCTCTTTTGTGTATACCACATGGATGTTATGGTAATCCAGGATTTCAGTCGCATGTCCCTTCACCCGGTACGCGTCAAATACCACAATCAGGTTGCACTTTTTCACGGCCTGGTAATTGCACAGCAGATCCATAAGACGTCCCCTGGCGCCCTCCATATTGTCCTTTGCCAGGACATTCAGTTCCTCCCACGCATAGATGATATTGTAACCGTCCACCAGGAGATATTCTTCCTGGGGCGCCTGTTTCGCCGCCGGACGGTAGGTGCGTGTCTCCGGGGGATTAAAGCTCCTGCGGCTGCCGCCCTTTCCCGGTATCCCGCTTTTCTGGCGCGCCTTGTCCCGGCTGTTGGCATAAAAGGTCCTGTTTAATATGGCGTCGATTTCTTCTGTACCCAGCCATATCTCCTCCTGGGCGGAACCCTCCGGCATGGTCTTGGCAGGTCCGTTCCCGGCGCTTACATCCCACAGGCCACGATTCCCGGGCGCCCCGTCCCCCCATGCCCCGTCCGGCTGATCCATCCCCTCCGGCAGTTCCTTTAAAATGCCGCTGTCCACATGCATATACTCCTTCACATGGTCCCAGCCAACCACAAAGCCCGCGCCGTGGGCGCAGAACACGGAACCGGCAGGATGATCCGTATCCCGTTCCGGATCATATCCAATGCGTTCCACGACCTCTTCCGTATTATGGCAGGGTTCGTATCCTTTCATGGTGCATGTAAGCTTTCCGCATCCTTTTGTGTAGGAGGTTACTTCGGTCTGGTAATCTCCCATGGACGCCACGGGAGCGCTTCCCGTGAGCACGGCCATCCCGGATTCCGTGTGGGCAATGGCACATGTGCCGGACCGCTTTTCTATATCCGTCATGGCCCGTCCAATGGATGTGTCCGGAATCTCCAGCCGGAATTCATACCATGGCTCTAACAGGATGCTGCCTGCTTCCATCAGTCCCTGCCTGAGCGCCCGGTAGGTTGCCTGGCGGAAATCCCCGCCCTCCGTGTGCTTAATATGGGCACGGCCCGCCACCAGCGTAATCCGCATGTCTGTAATGGGCGAACCGGTCAGGACACCTTTATGGACTTTTTCCTCCAGGTGGGTGAGTACCAGACGCTGCCAGTTCCGGTCCAGCACATCCTCGCTGCACCGGGCGGCAAACTGAAGCCCGCTCCCCCGTTCCCCCGGTTCCAGCAACAGATGGACCTCCGCATAATGACGCAGGGGCTCAAAATGTCCCACGCCCTCCACAGGCCCGGCGATAGTCTCTTTATAGACTATATTGCCTGTCCCGAATTCCACCTCGACCCCAAACCGCTCCGCAATCACGCTCTTTAATATCTCAATCTGAACCTCACCCATGAGCTGGAGCTGTATCTCACCCAGGTGTCCGTCCCACACCACATGCAGCTGCGGGTCCTCCTCCTCCAGTTCCTTAAGCTTTGGCAGCATCACAGCCCGGTCGCAGCCAGGCGGAAGCTTTACCTCATAGGTAAGGACCGGTTCCAGCACAGGCTCCATGGAAGCTGCCTCTGCCCCAAGCCCCTGGCCCGGAAGGGTCCGCGTCAGGCCGGTCACCGCACAGATGCTGCCCGGCCCGGCCTCAGGGACAGCCTCATACTTTTCCCCGGAATAGATACGGATCTGATTCACCTTTTCTTCCCAGCAGGTCCCTTCCGTCCCAGGACCCGTCAGCACGGACTTCACCCTCAGGCATCCTCCGGTTATCTTCATATGGGTCAGGCGGTTGCCCTGGTCATCCCTGGATATCTTGAATACCCTGGCCCCGAACGCTTCCGGATATTCCGGGACCGTTCCATACCGGATGATTCCTTCCAGCAGTTCCTCCACGCCCTCAAGCTTTAGGGCAGAACCGAAATAGCAGGGAAACAGCCTGCGCTCATATACCAGGCGCCGGATTGTCTCCTCCCCCACCTCCCCTGTCTCCAGGAAATGTTCCAGCGCCTCCTCATCGCACATGGCCGCCTGCTCCATGAAATCCTGTGTTCCAGTCCGGGAAAAATCCACGCAGGAATCATCCAGCCTGGTCCTGATTTCACTTAACAGCGCGTCACGGTCCGTTCCGGCCAGGTCCATCTTATTCATAAACAGGAATGTGGGAATCCTGTACTTTGCAAGCAGGCGCCACAAGGTCACGGTGTGGCCCTGCACCCCGTCGCTGCCGCTGATGACCAGCACGGCATAATCCAGTACTTGAAGGGTCCGTTCCATCTCAGCCGAAAAATCCACATGTCCTGGCGTGTCCAACAATGTAACGTCTATTCCTTCCCACGTCAATCCTGCCTGCTTGGAGAATATGGTAATCCCCCTGGCCCGCTCCAGGGCATAGGTGTCCAGAAATGCATCCCGGTTGTCCACCCTTCCAAGCCTGCGGATGCTTCCTGCAAGATATAAAAGCGCCTCGGACAGCGTGGTCTTCCCGGCATCCACGTGGGCCAACATACCAGCACATATATGTTTTTTCACTCTTTTTGGTTCTTGTCCGCCCATGAAAATATCTCCTCCCGTGACAGCATACTTTATAAAGTATATCACAAGAGGAGGGGTTCGTCGAGACACTCTTATCCGCCTTCCTCATCCTCCTTTTTCAGGAAATACCGGTTTTTATTCCAGGAATCAACGATTTACCAGGGAAAAATCTTCCGTATATTCCCCGGTCCCAAAATCATAAATCAAAATCTGATACGGCCTGTCCAAAGAAATCCAAATGGCAAAATCCTGGGGTTCAAAATCGCCGTCCGTGACCAGTTGGCCATTAAACCGCCAGTATGTTGCATTTTCACCAATCACAGTGTCAACATAATACCATATGCCCTCAATTCCATTTACATATTCAATCCCGCTGATATAGCTTAAAGCGTTTTTCTCCCTATCTAATTCAGGTAAACAGTTGTATATCTCATTTTCTAATTCTGCCATCTTTTCGTAGTGTCCATGTTCCCAGCTGTATAGTTCCAATCTGTCATAATCCGGACACGCAAGATACGCCTTTTTCCCTTCCATATCGGGGATTGAAAGGGTGAAATCTGTTTTATCCTGCTGGAACGGTAATGTTTCTGCTCCATAAACCAGTACATTGACTACATCCGCTTCATCTTCACTTTCCTGCCATACGACACGGCTGACACGGCAGGATGACCGGTCAATCATGCCGCGTATGGTAAGGTATCCTGTTTCCTCATCATATGAAATGTCCGTGGCATTCACTTCATGCGTCGGTAAGCATTCACCAATGACAAAAACCTTCAAAAAAATGGATACCAGAAGAAGTGTTAACAAACCAGCAAAAATACCGATCATTCTTTTTAATTTTTTTGTATGCTGCTGCACCTTCTTAAAGCCGTCAAGCGCAAGTGTTTCTTTTTGTTCTTCTTCTGGGCCCAATCCCTCTTTCATTTCCAAATAAACCCGATTACACTCCTCACATTCCTCCAGATGCCCTTTCACCACGTCTGTTCCTGCTTCGCTTAATATCCCATCAATATATCCCGGAAGCAGATCCTGGATAATATCACAAGAATGATCTTTATTCATACTTTTTCAACTCCTCTCTGATTTTTTGTTTTGCACGATAAAAAACCGTTCTGCCCCAATTCTCACTCCTACCTAAAATTTCCCCTATTTCACGGAAAGAAAGTTCACCTGTAATCCGGTAAAGTACTACCTCCCGTTCCAGTTCTGGCAGGAGATGGATTGCACGGTAAAGTTCCATTTTACGTTCCTGTTTCAGTATACTGGTTTCGCCATCTGGCGCTGAATCATCGATTAAGTAATCTGCTAATCCTACTGTTTCCATCTGCTTTCTTTTACGGAGTTCCTGATACAGTATATGCTTTGCTATCTGACATAGCCATACAGATAACTTGCAGGTGCCGTCATACCGCGAAATAGAATATACTGCCCGCAAAAATGTTTCCTGCATCAGTTCCTGGGACCATTCTGCATCGTGCGTATGGGAATACAGAAACCGATAAACCAATTTCTCATAATCCCTATAGACAGAATCCATGTCCATGCTTTCGCCGGATTTCCCCATTGTCCCACCTCCTATCCGGAAAATCATCACTTATTGAAACCGCTTTATGAATGAATCATTATTTATATCACTTATATCACAAAACAGGGGCATTCGTTACAAGAATTTGAAAATGATGGGGGTAGGGCGGGCGCATCCCCCAAAGAACAGACCTAATTCTTAATTTTCAATGAATATCTTGGACATTTCCCCCATTTTACAGTACAATAATAATAACTCGTAAGAAGGAGGTAAATGCCATGAAAAAAAGGACATTTTTACTGGTCTTTCTGACAACCATCCTGTCCTTGGGCATCTTCATACCGGCTTATGGCGAAGAAACCCTTATTACTTCTGTTCCCTTATCCTTTTCCTGGGATAAGATACCGAAAGCCGGAGATTTGGTAGGAGAGGTATATGTCAATACCAACAGCAAGCAATTCACGGTGGAGGGGGCTTCCTATTATAAAAGAGATGATACGTGGGTTTTTGGTGAACGTCCGGTTGTGGAAGTAGAGTTATCCGCAAAGAGTGATTACCGCTTTACCAGCAACAGCAGGAAGTATTTCTCCCTTTTCGGCTGCGGGGCACAGTTTAAAAAGGCTTCCATAGATCCTGACGGCAACTCCCTTATCCTTCAGGTTACATTTCCTACCCTGGACAGCATGCTTCCCGCTTCCACTTCCGTCAGCTGGAGCAACAGCAACGCTGTATGGGATGAGGTGGAGGGTTCTAAGAGCTATGAAGTCCAGCTTTACCGGAACAACCGCCTGATGACCACCGTCAAGGCCCAGCATGACCGCTTTGATTTTCGTTCCTATATCAATCTGGAAGGTGATTATACATTCTGCGTCAGGGCATACGGCACCTACAAGTCGCAGGCCAGCCCCTGGTCTGAGAGATCTGAATCATACACCGTCACCAAGAAAGATGCCTGGTATTTTGATAACGGGACATGGAAGAGGGACCGGCTTGGACGCCGCTATGTCTATAAGAACAATGCATATCCCACCAATACATGGCGGTGCATCAATAATAAGTGGTATTACTTTAACTATGACGGCTATGTACAGACCAACTGCTATATTAAGTCAACGGAACTTGATTTCTATTACTGGCTTGGCCCTACCGGGGCCTGGGACACGGAAAAAGATACCTTCCACCCGGATATTGCAAAGTATGAAATCATTAAAGAGTGACGCCTAAGGTAAGTAAAGCATCCGAGGCATATTAAGAAAAGCAGCCAGGAACATCCTTACAGAAGGATTTCCCTGGCTGCTTTTGTGTTAAGATGGATTGAACGGATAACCCGAAAAATGGATTTATGAACACCCATGTTACATATCATGTCACTGTGCCGGTATGTTTCCCGCCTGCCGCATCCTGGCTTCCAGGAATCCCTCCATCCCATCCCCGGGCAGCGGCTTTGAATAGTAATACCCCTGGATCTGTTCCACGCCCAGGTCAATGACCATCTGCTTCTGCTCTTCTGTCTCCACGCCCTCTGCCACCACGGACATGCCCAGGTCATTAAAGGCATGGACCAGATGTCTTATGGTCAATTCGGATTTCCTGTTGTCCATGGATGCCTGGACAAAACTCTTGTCCAGCTTAACCGTGCCAAAGGGAATCTGGATTACCGTTGCAATATTGGAATAACCGGTGCCGAAATCATCCAGACCCATCCGGATTCCATGTTTCTTCATCTCTATGGCAAAATCCGTCACCACCTGGGGATTCTCCGCCAGGGTACTTTCCGTAAATTCAATCTTCACAGCCCCCATGGGCGTCCCATTCCGCTTTATGATGTCCAGCACCTTCCTGGCCAGATCCGGCTGTGAGAACTGGATGGCTGAAAAGTTGACATGGATGGCTTCTATGGGAATCCCCTTTCCCAGCAGATGGTTGATATATCTGCACACAGTATCCAGTATCACATATGTAAGGTCGATAATAAGCCCGGTCTCCTCTGCAATGGGAATGAATTCAGACGGGTACACAGGGCCAATAGGCGTATGGTTCATACGCATCAGGGACTCGGCAAACCGGAAGTCCCCGGTATCCACAGAGTAGATGGGCTGATAGTACAGCTCTACCTTTTTTTCTGACAGCTGATTTTTTAATACCTGGATGATCTGCTTCCTGCGCTCCAGCTTGCCAAGCATCTCCTGGTCACAGTAGAGCACCTGCCCGTACCGCCCCGTCTTTGCCTGGTACACCGCATATTCAATGGCGCTGACCGCTGATTCCAGTGTATTCACATATTCGGAACGGCGGATGATCCCTATGACCGCAGGAAGGATGAATTGATAATCCCTGTTCTGCCAGGGCTGCGCCATGCGCGTCTGTATATCCCCCACACATTTCCTCACATGCCGCTCAAGCCTGTCCTCCTCATCGGTAAACAGCAATGCGAACTCATCGCCGCTGAAGCGGTATACATTGCCCTGGGGGCCAATCCCGCACAGAAAGCCGCACACTTCCTTCAGGAATTCATCCCCGCCGTGCTGTCCGCATACATTGTTGACCTGGCGGAAATCCCGGATGGAGACAACCATGAGCACAAAGTCTTTCTCAGGATGCTTTTTCAGCATTAGGTCCAGCATATTGAGAAGTTCCTGGCGGTTGGGCACATTGGTCAGATAATCCAGGGAAATCTGACGGTTCTGTAAATGGAGATAGATGATAAGCAGGGCGCAGGTTGCGGCTGAGCCTGAAAGGATGATTTCGGGATAGAGCTGCTGGAACAGGATTACCAGCACGGCCAGGACCGGGAAGGCGGCCAGGATACGGTAAATCTGACGGTCAATGTAAATCCTGTTCCTGACAGCCACCAGGATACAGCCCACACAGTAAGCATAAAAAACAAGATAGGTAAGGAGGATGCAGTTTCCCTGGGTATAGTTTCCTTCTGTAATGCTGAACATACACCCTGTAAAGGGATTGGACAGAACCAGCAGGGCATAGAACACCGCCGGTATGACCCCGGCCAGGATCATGTTTTTTAACTGCGGCCTCTCCTCATAGATAATGGAGACAACATAAAGATAATACACCAGCCCCATCAAAGGGGTCAGGATAAAATAAACCGTGGTAACAGCCCAGGTGAGCAGGACCGGCACCCGGATATAATCATAGAGCATGAAGGTAGAAAGGATGTTGCTTGTCATGGCTGCAAAGGTCACGGTGAGACAGCCCTGGAACATCCTGTTCTTGAGGCTTGGAAGATGACTCCCTTTCCGCGAATATACCCATATGATTCCCAGGATAACTAATGATATTGTCTCAGGAGCTATGTTCCACCTCACTGTCCCCACCTGCCGTTTCCCACTTTTGTGTTCCTTTTATGTTCTATCATATACCCAAATTACATTTACAGCAATATCCAATTTAAAAAGAATATCTTGTAATATATTTCCGTTTGCAATATTTTTTAGATATTCTAAAAATTTTTGTTGATAAATTCTACTATATTTGTTACAATTCATGGAGAAGCAATCTACAATATCTACAAAAATCAGGAGGGTATTATGAAACAAATGTTATTTTTAGTCCCGTTGATAGGTCTTGCAGGCCTGTTGTTTGCTGTCTTTCTAAGGCTCTATGTAATCAGGCAGGACCCGG
Source organism: Enterocloster sp. OA13 (assembly GCF_022440595.1). Classification (NCBI taxonomy): domain Bacteria; kingdom Bacillati; phylum Bacillota; class Clostridia; order Lachnospirales; family Lachnospiraceae; genus Enterocloster; species Enterocloster sp. OA13. Next base: position 2,845,975 of record NZ_JAKNTF010000001.1, read on the forward strand.
GCAATGACAAAATGAGGGAGATTGCAGATGCAATCGCAGAAGGCGCAAGAGCCTTCCTCACATCCGAGTACCGCATACTTGTTGTCTTTGTTGCCATCTTATTTGTTGTAATCGGGCTTGGGACCCGCAGCTGGGTAACCGCCGGATGTTTCCTGGTTGGAAGTATTTTCTCCACCATAGCAGGCTATCTGGGAATGAGCGCTGCTATCCGCGCCAACTGCCGTACCGCCAACGCGGCCCGTACCTCCGGTATGCGCCAGGCCCTGTCCCTTGCATTTTCCGGCGGCAGCGTCATGGGTATGGCGGTTGTGGGGCTTGGCCTTATGGGCGTGGGCGCGCTTTACATCATCACAAAGGATGTATCCGTCCTGTCCGGCTTCAGCCTGGGCGCATCATCCATCGCCCTGTTTGCCCGTGTGGGCGGAGGTATCTATACCAAGGCCGCTGATGTGGGCGCCGACCTGGTAGGTAAGGTAGAGGCAGGCATCCCCGAGGACGATCCCCGCAACCCGGCCGTCATTGCCGATAACGTGGGGGATAACGTAGGGGATGTGGCCGGAATGGGCGCTGACCTGTTTGAGTCTTATGTAGGTTCCCTGATTTCCGCCCTGACCCTTGGGCTTGTATTCTATCAGGAATCCGGCATCCTGTTCCCGCTGCTGCTTTCCGCATCCGGCATCGTGGCCTCCATCATCGGCGCCCTGCTGGTTAAGGCCATCGGCAACTCCGACCCGCACAAGGCGTTAAAAACCGGGGAATACAGCGCAACCGCACTGGTGGTCATCTGCGCACTGGCCCTCAGCCGCACCTTTTTCGGCAATTACCTTGCGGCCCTGACCATCATCACAGGACTGTTCGTAGGTGTATTAATCGGGTTTGTCACGGAAATCTACACCTCCGGTGATTACCGTTTTGTAAAGAAGGTGGCCGCGCAGTCCGAAACCGGTTCAGCCACCACCATCATCAGCGGCCTTGCAGTGGGCATGCAGTCAACGGCTGTCCCCATCCTTCTGGTGTGCATCGGCATCCTTATATCCAACCGCCTTATGGGACTTTACGGAATTGCCTTGGCAGCTGTGGGGATGCTTTCCACCACCGGAATCACGGTTGCCATTGACGCCTACGGACCCATTGCGGACAATGCAGGCGGAATCGCGGAGATGGCCGGACTGGACAGATCCGTGCGTGAAATCACCGATAAGCTGGATTCCGTGGGCAACACCACCGCTGCCATCGGTAAGGGGTTTGCCATCGGTTCTGCGGCGCTGACCGCCCTGGCCCTGTTTGTGTCCTATGCAGAGGCAGTGAAGCTTACCACCATAGATATCCTCAACGCCCATGTCATCATCGGCCTGTTTATCGGAGGCATGCTCACCTTCCTCTTCTCCGCCATGACCATGGAGTCCGTATCCAAGGCAGCCCATCAGATGATTGAGGAAGTACGCCGCCAGTTCAGGGAGGACTCCGGAATCCTGAAAGGGACTTCCAGACCGGATTACGCTTCCTGCGTATCCATTTCCACCAACGCGGCCTTAAAGGAAATGTTCCTGCCCGGACTCATGGCAGTGCTGGCGCCTCTGGCCACCGGACTGATCCTTGGCCCGGATGCCCTTGGAGGCCTGCTTACCGGCGCACTTATAACCGGCGTCCTGATGGCTATCTTCATGTCCAACTCAGGCGGCGCCTGGGATAACGCAAAGAAATACATCGAGGAAGGCAACCATGGCGGAAAAGGAAGCACTGCCCACAAGGCAGCCGTGGTGGGTGATACGGTAGGCGATCCCTTTAAGGATACCTCAGGCCCTTCCATCAACATACTGATTAAGCTTATGACCATTGTCTCCCTTGTATTTGCCCCGATGTTCCTGCAGTATGGGGGATTGCTCTAAATCCTCCTGAACGGCCTTAAAAACAGACGGACGAAAGACACGTCCCTCAGGGAAAATAAGATTCAGCCGGAAAGATAAAACGGCAAAACGGGTTCCAGGCCAATACCGGCCGGAACCCGTTTTCTGTCATCCCTTCTCTTTTTTATTGTTTGGAAAGCCCGGCTCCATTGGTTCGGATGATTTCCTTGAACCAGTAAAAGGATTCCTTGGCATAGCGTTCCCCTGTCCCGCTTCCGTCGTCATCCTGGTCCACGTAGATGAAACCATAGCGCTTCTTCATCTCCCCCGTGGTGGCGGAAACCAGGTCAACAGGCCCCCACATCAGATAACCGAAGCATTCCACATCATCTTCCTCCACCGCCAGCCGCAGCTGCTCCAGATGAAGCTTCAGATACTCAATCCGGTAGCTGTCATCCACGGTCTTGTCTTCCTTTAAGATATCCACTGCGCCTAACCCGTTCTCGGTGACAATCAGCGGCTTTCCGTATTTCCTGTATACTGCATTCAGGAGATAGCGCAGTCCTTTGGGGTCAATGGCCCAGCCCCACCTGCTCTGCTCCAGGTATGGGTTCTGTACGCCGCCAAACAGGGTTTCCTCACCGCTTTCCCCATCGTGGTGGCCCACGCTTGAGGAGTAGTAGTTTACACCGATGAAATCAATGGTTCCATTCTTAAAGCTTTCCGCGTCCTCCTCAACGCCTTCCGGCACAATGCCCATCTTCTCATATTCCTTCAGCTTGTAGCGCGGAAAGCATCCCATGCACATGGCGTCCACCTGATAGAAGTCCCTATACATCTCCCGGAAGGCCTGGAACGCATTCTCAGGCTTACAATTGTAGGCATAGACGGGCTGAAGCCCGAATACGCATCCTATCTGGTTTTCCGGGTCTATACGGTGCCCAAGTTCCACTGCCCTCACGCCTGCCGCCGTCATATTATACCCTACTGCCGCCAGTGTCCTGGCAGGATCCTCCATCTCTGAAAACTTCAGCCCCGCTATCATATAGGTAAAGATATCTGATGCTTCGGTCGCCGGGTCAATGTGGTTCATCTCATTGAATGTGACCCAGTACCTTACCTTTCCCTTCAGCGCCCGGAACATGGTCTCACAGTATCTCAGATAAAAACCGATCAGCTTCCTGTTGGTCCAGGAACCGTACTCCGTCACCAGATGATACGGCATTTCAAAATGATACAGCGTCACAATGGGTTCAATCCCATTGGCAAGCAGTTCGTCCACCACATCCGCGTAATAGCGGATACCTTCCTGATTCGGCTCTTCCTCATCCCCCATGGGATAGATCCTGGACCAGTCCACAGAGATGCGCAGGGCCTTAAATCCCATCTGCGAAAATAATCCGATATCCTCCCTGTAGCGGTGATAAAAATCAATTCCCCTGTGGGATGGATAATATTTCCCGTCCTCAATTTCCTTACAGATTTCCCTTGGGACTTCGTGGGAGCCGCTGGTCACCAGATCCATGATTGCAACTCCCTTTCCGCCCTCCTGCCATGCTCCCTCGCACTGATGGGCCGCAATGCTGCCTCCCCATAAAAAGTCATCTCTCATCCTTATCTGCTCCTTTAAACACTCTAAAATACAACACTCAGGCAATCTTCATCCAGACGGATGTTCTCACATACAGCGGGAATCACATCCAGGAAATGGGTTGTATTGGTGACAATGACCATGATGGTCGTGTCATAGCCCTCCCCTTCAATGGCTTTCATATCCGCTTCCACCAGAAGCTGTCCGCGCTCCACCCGCTGTCCCTGCTCTATATGGGCCGTAAAATGTTTTCCGTCCAGCTGCACCGTATCGATACCGATATGGATTAAAAGCTCCACGCCGGAATCACTTTTGATTCCAATGGCATGTTTGGTTGGGAACAGGCATACCACCTCTCCGCTTACAGGCGCATAGACCTGGTTGCCCGAAGGTTTTATGGCTATCCCCTTTCCCATGGCCCCGCTGGAAAATGCCTTATCTTCCACCTGTGACAGCTGAACCACCTCACCTTCAGCCACTGCCATCAGTGGTTCCCTGTGGATATTCCCGCCGTCCGCGTTTCCTGCCTCAGGAACGTCCTCAGCTGATTCAGCCGGGGCCTGGCTGGCCGGCTGTTTTTTGCGGGCTTTTCCGAACCGGAACAAGGAGGTTCCTTCTTTCTGCGCCTCCCCTTCCGGCTGGCACAGGATAAAACCAGCAATGGCTGCAGCCACAAATCCAATGGCAACCGCTGCTATCATATAATAGAAATTATTGAAATCATTGACACCGATATAGGAAGGAAGGCCTGCCAGCCCCCATGCCATGGTATATGTCTTAACCCCCATAAGTCCTGCAAACAGTCCTCCCAGCCCTCCGCCGAATATGACAGCCAGGAACGGACGGCGGTATTTCACAAACACACCGAACACAGCCGGTTCCGTACAGCCTAAGATAGCCGAGAAGCTGACCGTGCCGAATAATTCTTTCTGTTTCGCATCCTTTGCACGGAGGAAATATCCAAACATGGCGCCTCCCACTGCAATGTCGGAGATGGTGCAGGCTGCCAGGAACAGGGGGTCGTATCCCATTTCCGCCAGGAAGGCCATGACCACCGGCATAATGAAGTTTCCGGCTCCCATCATGATCAAGAATGGCTGGATTGCCGCATAAAAAGCCACCACGCTCCAGTTGCCCAGGGTATTGGCCAGGAAGGTACATACAAAACTGATTCCCTCGCCGATCCAGGTTCCGATGGGCCCAAAGAACATCAGGGTAACGGGCAGGGTTATCACCAGGGTAAATACCGGAATCAGGAAATACTGCAGAAGGTTAGGTATGACCTTCTTAAGGAATGCCTGCACATATCCCATGAACCACACTGCCAGCAGGATTGGGATAAAGGAGCTGGAGTAGGTTATGGCCGGAAGGGGAATCCCGAATACGCTGAGTCCTTCCACCCCGTTAATGGAAGCAGAGAGTAGGGTTGCCGCCAATGCCACCGCAAGGTAGGGACTGGCGTTCAGGCGTTTGGCGCATGCCATGGCCATGAATACGGGGAGGAAGAAGAACACAGCCCCCCTGATGGAGTCCAGGACAATATAGGTGGGGCTGTCCGCCGACACCAGTCCCATCAGGGATACCAGGGACAGAAGGCCTGCCAGCATACCTGCCGCGATGATAGGTTCCAGCAGCGGTGTCATGGATTCCGATACCAGGTCAAGGGCCGCCTTAAATGGATTCTTCCTGGTCCTGACCTGGGGTCCTGATGCCTCTGTGCTGATTCCCAGCATGGATATCAGTTCCTCATGCACCTCTGAAACATGGGTTCCGATGATGATCTGATATGCCACGTCGTTGGACACCACGTCAATCACCCCGTCCATGGCCTTAATTTCTTCTGTTTTTGCCTTGCTCCGGTCCTTTAATGTAAAACGGAGCCTGGTCATGCAGTGCACGACCGCGCTGATATTATCCTTGCCGCCTACCAGGCGGATGATGTTTTCATTCATTGTCTGATATTTCATCAATCTTCCTCCTTCTTTTCATTTCTGTTCGTAACCCTGTGTATATGCAGGATAAGATATGTTTCCTCATCGATGGTCAGTTCCATCTTAAAATTTTCTTTAATGTACGCCCGGATTTTTACAGCGCACCCATATGCGGCAGGATACAGCATCCTGACCTGGGAATTCAGCGCCTTGTCATTATCCTCAAATACCTGTCCGGCCTGGAGCCGCTGTATGAAATACTGCAGATGGGTAATAAGGCGCATATAGTTCACAGATGACTCATCCAGACGTATATTATAGTGATACTGGATGATGGACAGGATATCCTTAAGGACCTGCATGGCCTCTATCGTCTCCTTCAGGTCCTTCCCCTCGGACTGCAGGTTGACGAAATGAAGTGCAATGGATACCGCCTCATCCTCAGGAAATTCCACATGGAACCGTTCGTTTAACAGCTCCAGCGCATGCAGGCCGATCTGGAAATGCCTGGGATAGAATTTCTTAACCTCCCAGGTCAGGGGGCTGCGGATAAACTGCCCTTTCCCCGCACGTTTCAGTGCAAAGTCAATATGATCCAATAAGGTCAGATATAAATAATCATTTGCCTTCTGCCCCAGCAGCAGCTCGCCCTGTGCAATGACATCATTGACAATGTTCAGATATTCCTCGTCCGTGTTGGTGAGCAGGTAGCTGAAGTGTTCCAGCATATCATTGGAGTCTAAAACATATGTTTTCTCGATTTCATTTTCTCCTATGGACTGGCCAGCCTTTTTTCTGAATGATATGCCTTTGGAGTAAACAATCAGTTCACTGCCCCCTTTTTTCACCACTGCAACATTATTATTTAAAATCTGACTTATCTTCACAATAAATCCTCCTTTCCAGAAAAAAAAACTCAAACTACACGGAAAATAAAAATTTTCAGTGTAATCTGAGTTCTGCCTGCGTACCAGTAACATACTCACTTCGTGACTCCCTAGTCACATAAGTTTTCTTTTCTAAGTTTTTCTCTGATTTTTATTCTATATAATAATTCTCACAATGTCAAGCCCTATTTTCAATTAAATTTATGGAATATTTACAGTACCTGAAAAGCTGGCTTAGGCAAGTCCGCCTGTCATTCATCAAATATGCTGACAATCTCCCCCTTCAGTATCCGGTTCATATTCTTAACCGCGCAGAAATTGCCGCACATGGAGCAGGTGTCCTCTTTCTCCGGCTTTGCGGACGCCCTGTACCTCCTGGCCTTTTCCGGGTCAATGGAAAGCTGGAACATGCGCTCCCAGTCCAGGTCCCTGCGTGCAGCGCTCATCTCATGATCCCACTGTGCAGCCCCTTTGACGCCCTTTGCAAGGTCCGCTGCATGGGCCGCAATCCTGGATGCCATGATTCCCTCCTTCACATCCTCCAGATCCGGCAGCCGCAGATGTTCCGCCGGGGTCACATAGCATAGGAAGGACGCGCCGCTGGCAGCAGCCAATGCCCCTCCGATGGCTGCAGTTATATGGTCATATCCCGGCGCGATATCCGTGACCAGCGGACCCAGGACATAAAAGGGCGCGCCCTTGCAGATGGTCTGCTGTATCTTCATATTGGCCTCAATCTGGTTTAAAGGCATGTGCCCCGGTCCTTCGATGATGACCTGGACATTCTTATCCCACGCCCTCCTGGTAAGCTCCCCCAGCGTCACCAGTTCCTCTATCTGTGAAATGTCCGAGGCGTCCTCAATGCATCCGGGGCGGCAGGCATCCCCCAGGCTCAGTGTCACATCATACTCCTGGCAGATGTCCAGTATCTCATCAAAGTGTTCATAAAACGGGTTCTCCTGCCCTGTCATCTCCATCCATGCAAATATGATGGAACCGCCTCTTGATACAAGATTGGTCAGGCGTCCTGCCTGTTTAAAACGCTCTGCGGTCCGCCTGTTTATACCCACGTGGATGGTCTGGAAATCCACTCCGTCCTCCGCATGCATTTTCACGATATCAATCCATTCGCGGGAGGTGATATCCTTTAAGGGCTTGTGATAATACACCACGGCATCATAGATGGGCACCGTGCCTATGATGGCCGGGCATTCCCGGGTCAGCATCCTCCTAAAGGTGCGGGTATCCCCGAAGGAGCTTAAATCCATGATGGATTCAACTCCCATGCGGACTGCGTCATTAACCTTTAAAAGTTCCATATCCAGGTCCTTACAGTCCCTGGAGGTGCCCAGGTTAACATTGATTTTTGTCTTCAGCATGGAGCCGATTCCGTTTGGTTCAAGGCATCCATGGCGCCTGTTGGCAGGAATGGCCACCTTCCCTTCTGCCACCAGCCTCATCAGCTCTGCCGGTTCAAACTGTTCCTTTGCAGCCACCTTCCCAAGTTCCTTTGTCAGGATCCCCTTTCTGGCCGCATCCATCTGTGTTGTGTAGTTCATGTCTTTCCTCCTCTTCTTTTTATGGTAAATAAAAATGGCCCACTCCGTCAAGGAATGGACCATGAATGAACTCATGCGCTGCATCTGCCGCGCAAATCAGATGCGCGGTTGATGTACTTCCATATTTTCCCTACGTTGGCATTATCCAAATCAGGTATAATAGGTCGAAGTTCGATTACTTCCTCTCAGCCTGCTTCACAAGCTCCCTGTTGTGGTTGTATCATATAAAAATCTTATTATATCCGTATCATCAGTTTATTCGGTATTGTTTTAAATGTCAAGCTTTAAATTTCAGCCTTTAAATGTCAGCCTTATTCTGCTCCCGCCTGGAGGGCAGACGGTGCTTCTCCCCCCACTCGCACATCATGTCCAGGATGGGAATCAGTGATTTGCCCCGTTCCGTCAGGCTGTATTCCACCTTAGGCGGTATCTGTGGATACTCTTCGCGGTGCACCAGCTGGTCGCCCTCCAGTTCCTTCAGCGTGACGCTGAGCGTCTTGTATGAGATTTCCCCAATGTACTTTTTCATCTCATTGAACCGCACCACCCCAAATTCCATAAGGGTGTAGAGGATTGTCATCTTATATTTGCCGTTTATAAGGGACAGGGTATAGCTGAATCCTGTCTCCCCAAGGCTGGCCTGTGATATGGAGCATTTTCCCATCTTACACTCTCCTTCAGGTAAGTACCATACTTCTATGTTAGTACCGCACCTTGATGTTCGTACTTGTAATTTATAATGATACTGTTAAAATTATAATATGTCTAAAAAGAAAAGTCAATCACGGAGCGTAATCATATAATGGATAAAACATGCAATAAAAAACAGACCGGGTCATGTACCGGCTCATGCTGTGCACAGACCTGCAGCTATCAGGTTTCGGGGAATACGGCCCTGTCCATGGATTGGGGCGGCAATGCCCCAAGCATCATCCGCAGCACCCCTATTGAGTTCAGGGAACTGTCCATCGCGGACCGTTCATGGATGGCCCCCATCCTGGCGGCCGAGGACAGCCTGGCATCCGATGGATGCTTTGGGACGTTCTTTCTCTGGGGAAGGGCGTATGGAATGACTGCGGCAGACCTGGGGAGCCGGATGATTGCCAGGTACCAAACGGAGGATGGACTGTTCTTCTCCTATCCTGCCGGCAGCGGAACACTAAAACCTGCCATCACCCAGATGAAGCGGCTGGCGGAACAGCTGGGACAGCCCCTTTTAATCAAGGGCGTGACCGAGGCGCAGAAGCAATGCCTCCTGACGGAATTCCCCACACAGTTCCGGTTTGAGGGACTTCGGGATAGTGCGGATTATATCTATGAGGCAGGAACCCTGGCCAGTCTTGGGGGGAAAAAGCTGCATAATAAACGGAACCACTGCAACCGCTTTGAACAGGAATGTCCGGACTGGCATTTTGAAGTGCTGGGACAGGAACATATAGACTCCTGCCTTGCCCTTCTGCAAAGCTGGGAAGAAAATCATGAAGGGCTTGAAAGCGGTATGCCGGAAGCGGAAAAGGAGGCCATCCTCACGGCCTTTAAACATTATGATGCCCTGGGGCTTACAGGCGGCGTCCTCTATGCCGGGGACCGGCTGCTGGCCTTTACCTTTGGTGAGCCGGTAGGCGGACATGGGTTTGATGTAAGGTTCGAGAAAGCCGATATCACGGTCCACGGCACATACCAGATGATTAACCGTGAATTTGTCCGCCATCTGCTTAAGGTCTATCCTGAACTGCACTATATTAACCGTGAGGAAGATATGGGGATGGAGAATCTGAGGAAGGCAAAGGAATCCTACTATCCTGCATTTATGCTGGATAAATATGCGGCCCGCTGGGAATAAGCGGACCGCTTCCTGTTTCAATTAATCCTGTTTCAATTAATCCTGTTTCATGTAATCCGGCTTCCTTTCATCCGGCTTCATCCCCCCTGTTTTTTCCCTTTCCCATCCGCCTCCAGTATCCCTCTCCTGATTGCCTCAAATGCAATGGGCGCATATCCAATCCGCTCCACACAGGCACAGAAACTCCGTTCAGACACATCCGCATACATGGGGTTGTTGTGGACATGACCGAATATATTGGCATAGGGACTGTATATATTCACATACATGGGTTGATGGGATAGTATATAGAATTCCTCTAAGACAACGGGAAGGAAACTCACCTCCCCAAATCCCATATCCATCCACCTTCGGCTGTCAAAATCCCTGTCATGGTTCCCTGCTATCAGGATCTTATGTCCATTCAGCCTTCCCAGTATGGCCGTTATCTCCCCTGCGTCCATACCGCAGGCAAAATCGCCCAGATGATAGACCGTATCTTCCGCCCCAACCACACGGTTCCAGTTTTCAATCATCTGCTCATTCATCTCATGGCCATCCTTAAAGGGTCTTCCCTCATATTTCAGTATTGCGCCTGCATCGCCAAAATGGGTGTCTGATATCATATAAATATTTCCCATAAAATCCTCCTGGTTGCCTTTTGCATATTTTGTATATTTATATTATTTTATTTAATATCATGTTCATTTGATATGATTCATTTTACCATACCACCATGGCAAATCACAGGCCCATCTCGAATATTGGGGACTTAAAATATTCAGGACTGTTTTTTGAAGGATCTTACAGTCTCCACACCCCCATTCATAAACCACATCTGCCGGCTGAACCTGTCATCCACGGAATCCATCAGCATCTGCTCATGGTTCCCACGGATCAGGACGCAGCGTTCCCCCATATCGGATTTCAGCGTCCTGACATAATCAAATACCTCATAAACCTGATTTCCCCTGTCAATCAGATCCCCAAGACAGATCAGTCTGTCCGTATCTTCCCTGAACTTAAGCTTTTTAAGCAGCGCCAGCAGTTCGCTGTGGCATCCGTGGATATCTGCAACGATTATGGTCCTCATACATGCCTCCAGTCTTATTCCCCTATGATAATTATATCTGAAACTGACCGGAAAGCACAGATACTTTTGATTTTATACGGCTTTTACCTCATTCCATTTATAATATCAAGATCCGTTAACATCACGCCTGATTTTCCCAGTACTTTTGACTGGCCTTGCAGAACTGGATTGTTAAATTGAAATATGCAGGCATATATCTTTGCCTCCCTTCGTATTTCCGTAAAACTATTTTATCATCCATCTTTAAGGCATACAACCTGTATTATACAAAGGCGGGATGTTCAGTCAGAGCATGTATGATTGGAAGATTCACTATCAGGAACACAGACCTTGCAGGATATTGTAATATCCGGCCCCTGCATCCAAAAGGATGGGAATCTGATACTCTTTGCATCCAAAAGGCAGCAAGGATGTCATCCCCTGCTGCCCTGCATAAAACCATATCTTATCTTATAAACGGATCAAGACATCCCCATCTGTCATCTTATCTGCATCCTCCGCACTCCCTACAGCCACAGACTGCAGATAAAGGTTGCACACAGGCCGCCTAGGGACATCACCACATTACTGATGGACAAGGTCTTAAGCCCTGTCTTCATATCAAATCCCATACAGTTGGTATATACCCAGAAATAACTGTCATTTACATGGCAGCAGGCCCTTGCGCCTGCACCGGATGCCAGGAAAATAAGGATTGGATTAAGGCCCAGGCTGGCCGCAATGGGGGCACACAAGGTAGCTGCTGTTGTCACGGCCACGGTACCAGAACCCTGGACTATCTTTAACAGACCAGAAATCACGAAAGGTATAAGGATAAACGGAAGCCCTGTATTCACTACCATAGTGGCAAGGCTGTCACCTGCGCCGGATACCTTTAACACCTGTCCCAATGCACCGCCTGCGGCAGTAATGAATACAATTGGGCCTGCATCCTTTAACGTTTTGTCCATGATTTCCAGCACCTTTTTACCGCCCAACCTCTTTCCAAGGGTTGCGATTGCAAGAACCGCACCGATTGCCAGGGCAATATTGGAATCCCCAATAAAAGATGTGACCGTAAGAAGCAGCGAGCCTTCCGGGCACAGCATGTCACATGTTGTCTTTCCAAGAATCAGAAGAATCGGCACAACCAATGGAAGAAGGCTTGCCATGGTTCCCGGTAGGTCTGTTTCATCCTCAATATCCAGACCCTCCTCCTCCTTTTTTCCAGATTCCTGGAAAGAATAAAAATCAGAAGGCTTGTTGCGGAAATATATCTCTGCAAAAATCCACCCAAACAAGGTCATGAAAACCGCTGCAAATGCTCCGTACAGGATTGCCTGCCCGATATCAATCCCAAGAAGCCCTGCCGCTGCCAGAGGGCCTGGTGTTGGCGGGACATAAACATGGGTTGCCAGCAGGCCTGCGGAAAGACTGACTGCCAGGATTGCCAGAGGTATCCTGGTCTTTTTGTGGATTGCCTTTACAAGCGGCGTCAGGATGACAAAGGCTGCATCTGAAAATACGGGTATGGATACGATATAACCCGTGATTGCCATGGCCAGTCCGGCACGTTTCTGTCCTACCAGCCTGACCGCGTCCAGCGCCATACGGTTGGTTCCCTTTGCCGCATCCAGATAATTGCCCAGCATGATTCCGAAAATAATGATGATGCCGATACTCTTAACGGTTCCGGAAAATCCGCCTGTGATGGCCCCGATTGTATCAGCTCCTGTCATTCCGGACAGCAGTCCCATGACAAGCGCGGTTGCAAGCAGTGAAATAAATGCATTGGCCTTTACCTTAAGACACAGGAACAAGAGCACGGCCATACCTATTATAAATACAATTTCCATTGGCATAATTGAATCCCCCTATTTTATCGATTTGTGTTCATCCTTCTTTTTCATCCTTCTTAAACCTTGCCCGCATCAAGGGCTTGATTCCCCCTGCCTCCAGGATGTTAAGTGCATGTTCCCCCAGCTGCTCGCAGACGTAAACCTTACCTGTTTCTTCCACTGTAACCACGCCTTTTCTTATATCCAGCTTCAACGTCTGCCCGTCATGGACCTCCTTGCCTATGCCCTTACATATAATCAGGGGCAGCCCTAAGTTGATGGAATTGCGGAAGAAAATCCGTGCAAATGAATCTGCCAGCACAGCAGACGCCCCCATGTTAAGCAGGGCAATGGGCGCATGTTCCCTGCTGGAGCCGCATCCGAAATTAGTACCGGCAACCACGATGCCTCCCTTGGGGAATGAAGAAGCAATGGATTCATCCACCCCGCCCAGGCAATGGCTGCCAATCTCCCCAGGGTCCGTAATTGCCAGGAACCTGCCCGGATAAATCTGGTCCGTGTCAATGTTATTGCCCAAAACAATGATTCTTCCTGTTATCTCTGTATTCATCTATATTGCCTCCTATAAGTAATCCCGCGGATCCGTAATGCGACCATTGATGATACTGGCTGCCACCGTGGCCGGGCTTGCCAGATATATGGATGCCTGGTTGGATCCCATCCGCCCCGGGAAATTCCGGTTGGTACTGCTGATACAGGTTTCACCCGGCGCAATGATTCCCTCATGGGCGCCCAGGCATGCGCCGCAGCCAGGCGTGGTTATGGTTGCCCCTGCATTCATTAAATCCTGTATGTATCCTTTTTCCATACAGGAAAGCATGACCTCAGAAGATGCCGGAACCACCACCAGCCTGCTGTATGGGGGTATGTGCCTCCCCTTCACGATCCTGGCCGCAACCGCGATATCCTCCTCCCGTCCTCCTGTGCAGCTTCCTATGTATCCCTGGTTCAGCTTTATCTCCCCTTCTGCAATCACATGGGACAGTGTATCCACATTATCGACGCTGTGCGGACATGCCAGCTGAGGTTCCAAACCGGATACATCGAACACATGACGTTCGCTGTACTCAAAACCAGGATCCGTAACCTGTACCTCAAAAGGACGTACCGCACGCTTTGACACATAATCAAGGACATCCTGGTTCGGCTGCATATATGCGGTCTTTGCGCCCATCTCCACGGCCATGTTACAGATGACCATCCTGCCTGCAACATTCAGGCTGTCCACATAGCTTCCTGTAAAGTCAATGGCCTTATAAACAGCGCCGTCCGCCTTAATCCTGCCCAGGACATTAAGGATGACGTCCTTTGGAAATACTCCCTTGGGCGCCTGGCCTTCCAGACGTACCTCGATTATCTCCGGAACCCGGAACCACAGTTCCCCCGTCATCAGGATCGTGGCCATATCCGTTGCGCCGCATCCCGTGCCCATGGCGCCAAATGCGCCGTGGGTCGTGGTATGGCTGTCCGTGGCCACAATGATCATCCCCGGATAAATAACCCCTGCCTCAGGCATGACCTGATGGCAGACCCCACAGTTGGTATCAAAATGATACTTCAACTGGTTCTTCCTGGCAAACTCCCTCATCTCCCCGTGGTTGGCCGCACTTTTGATGTCCGGCGCTGGTGCATAATGGTCAAAGACAAATGCTGCCCGGGTATTGTCCCAGACCTTCTCCCCACCCATTTCGTAAAAGGAATAAACGGTCTGCAGATATAAATCATTGATTTCAGCAAAATCAATCTTTGCAGTGATGATCTCACCGGTCTTTACATGGGTACGGCCGCTGTTCTTTGCAAGAATTTTTTCAATTACATGCATTATTTTCTCCTCCTTTTCCCTTTTTTGAAATCGTATATTGTATACGATATTCAATCTACGTGTTAAACATTAGCATAATTAAATAAATAATGCAATATATTTTTTAGTTTTGTTTATATTTTTGTGCATATTTTACAATTCATACTACACTCAGTTATGGCATTTGACAATAAAAATGGGGGTATGGTATGATGATAAAGATAAAACATTCGAGGTGAAATTAATGGAATCTCTGGAAATGATGCCTGCAAGGGTCCGGATTACATCTATATTAAAAAAAGCGCTCCTTGCAGGAGAATATAAAAGCGGCCAGGAGCTGAGCCTGACCGAGATAGCTGAAAAACTTGGAGTCAGCAGGACTCCTGTACGTGAAGCATTTCAGACCCTTGCTGCAGAGGGCCTGATTGAACTCCGTATGAATAAAGGGGCAATTGTAAAACAGATTGACCAGAAATTCATCACGGACCATTATGAGATGAGGATCCTGCTGGAATCAGAAGCAGCCGTAAGGGCCGCCAGAAATGGAATGGATGTATCGGAACTGCTTGCCAGACTTTATCACCTGACGGACAACCTATCCACCTTGGACCGACCATACTACACGGAACTGAATCAGCAAATACATACTTCCATCTGGACAGCCGCGGATAACCAGAAACTATATAATTTCCTGATGAGCCTATGGAACGGCCCCAGCACCGGCAGTGCCAACTCAGAACTGGACCACTATGTCCAGTCCACAGAGGAACATATACAGATACTTCAGTCCATACGTTCCAAGGACACGGTAAAAGCACGTCAGATGATGGAACAGCATATTACCAGGAGCATGAACAACATCCTGAAAAGCTACCGCGCCGCCCAGTAACCCATGAACCTAAAGCAGTGCATTCAGCTTCTCCTCGTCCAGTCCATACATCTCCCGTCCCTTAACCTTAAAGTATCCGTCCCTCTGCATCAGCTTCAGTTCCTGGTTCAGGGATGAGCGGCTCACATGGAGCATATTGGCCAGGATCAGCTGGGAACCGGGCATAAGGACGCTTTCCACGGGAGACAGGTTATGGAGTCCCACAATCCAGTAAGCAATCCGCTCCCGGATGGTCTGATAGTTAAGGCAGTTAAGGTACAGCTGGTCCTTCAGCCCCCGCTGGCAGACATAGAGAAGCAGCGCATACATCAGTCCCTGGTCCTTTTCCAGCATTTCCTCCAGTACCTGGACCGGGATCCAGAGAACTGTTGATTTTTTCTCAGCAATCAATGTGTATGCGTAATTCTTCCTGCCGGTAAAATAAAGGAATTCCGGAAATAGGTCCTTGGCCTCAAAGTAAGAATGGCACTGTTCCACACCATTAATCGTATTGTTCACAGCCTTCAGGATGCCGCTCTCCACAATCCCGAAACAGCTGATTTTTGTTCCCTGGGGGTGTATGCACTGGGACGCTTCATAGGTCCTGCGCACAAAATACGTGCGGTACTCCTCATTTCTTTTGCAGAGGTCTGCAAAGGGGACCCTGCATGCATTCTCTGAGATTGTAAAAAAATCGCGCATATTCCTTCCTCCATGAACTACCGAAAGAGGGGCTGTTTCAAACAGCTCCTCTTCTGGTAATGTCTTGTTTTCTTCCTATCCCTGCTTATATAAGGTTCAGGCCTACTCCAATGGGCGGTCCAGGATATCACACAGATCGTCATAATCCATCTCGCCATTAAACCTCAGTACTTCCTTTCCATTCCGGAATATGACTACGACCGGGATACCGCCCACATTGTAGGTGTCCACCAGATCCTGGTTTGCATCCACATCCACATAGCGGATTTCGTATGCCCCGTCATATTCTTCCTTCAGGGCTTCCTCCAGCACAGGGTGAAGGGCCTTACAATGGACGCAGCGCTCTGCGCCGAACAGTACCAGCACCGGTTTATCCTCCACTGCCAGTACCTCATCCTTCCAGCTGGCCGCATCGACAGGATGGAATACATCCGTATCCACCTCGAAGACCTTTTCCCTTTGTGACAGGTCTTCCTCGTCATCCGTTGCCACACAGAGGGCCACATCTTGATAATACGGCAAAGTCCCCTCAACGTCAATCACCTTTTTTGCCCCGAACGCGCCTGCGCCCGGAACACGGTAGGTCACATTGTCAATCCGCTCAATGGGAACCTCCACTGGTTCCGGCTCCTGAGGCACATAGCTGTAGGGATAACGGTAGGCCCTGTAAATCATATTGTTCTTCGGACCCTTTTCATTGTGCGTATAATATGGTGAAATCCACTCCCATACAATCTCAAGGTCCGGCGTCACCTCGATGAGCCTGCCGTCCGAGCCTTCTGTTACCAGGGTATTTCCATTGGGCAGACGTTGTGCGCTGCTGACATAGGGGCTGTAGAATTTGCTGGCATCCGTGGGAATCGCATGCCCCAGTTCCTTGGGGGTCAGCTTCCATACCACCTCCAGTGTAACAGGATTGAATTCCAGCACGCGGCTGTAATCCCTCAGTGCATTTTTGGTGCCGATTGGAGATGATGGGTTGGGTGTCCCGTAGCCGCCCCAGCCGCCATTGTCAAAGACCATCAGGTTTCCTTCGCCCGGCAGGCCCTTGGGAATCATATGGAAATGATGCTGTCCGATAATCCATCCCAGCTTCTTAAGCTCCGGGGAAGCGTTAAAATCAGGTCCGATGCGCCATACAATCTTTCCTGTCTCCTTATCCAGGATTGCCAGGATATTGGCTTCGCGGCAGTCAAAGATGATGTTGTCAGGCTTAAAACGCATATCTCCCTGGTCATACCATTTATTAGGCCCAAGATAGCTCATGCAGTTCACATGCAGGTAATCGCCCACGCCGCCGTCCGATGCGCGCAGGTTGGGGTCGCGGAACAGCACGTTCTTAGCCGCCTCGTCAAATCCCAGTTCGTCAAAATGCTCACTGATGGACCATTTCCAAAGGATATTCCCCTCCCAGTCCACTTCAATCATGGCATCATCCAGCAGTTTCTTATCCGTTATCTTAGGATTGTGGATGGTCTGGTGCACCAGGATCAGGGTGTTGCCCGAAAGCGGTTTTGCATCCATACCGGGTACGTAATACCCCACCGGGTTTCCCTCTCTCTGGTAATCATGGTGCTGGCGCGCCATCCATCTGTGGTCCCTGCCCGGGTCGTCAATATTCTCAAAATGGTCAAATTCCCATACAATATTGCCGTCGTAGTCAATTTCAATCAGGTTGACGCCGTCCTGCATGCCATAATCAGGATGGCGGTATCCGGAAAGGCCCATCACATATCCGCCCGGAAGAAGCTTTGGCGGCATGGCGTGCATGTTCCAGCGCCTGACCTCGTTGCCGTTCATATCAAACAACAACACGCCGTCATTGATTAACGGAACAATCGTATAACCGCTCCAGCATTTTTCAGGGTTGTAAACAGTGACTCCGTGTGGAAAAACAAGTGGCTGTCCCATATTTCATATCCTCCATTGAATTATTATTATTTGTTAAAAAGCCTGTTTGATTTCAACCAGCTTTCCGTTATCGTAAAATGCCCCCGCAACCGTCCGATTAAGCTTCAGGCTGTTGTAGAGCAGGTTCTGTCTTGTGATATCCTGCCTGTATACCTTCCACTGTCCGCTTAACTCCTGCTCCAGACTGGCGGTCTTCTCAATATCCTCATTGCTGTACGGGTTGTAGAATAAAAATGCGGTCCTGCCCGAATCCGGGCCAAGGATTCCCTGGATCTGTTCCAATTCCTTTACATAGCGCTCCGATGCAACCGCCGCAACCGCGCCGTCCGCCGCCGAGGTGACTACCTGGCGCAGGAATGTCTGGGTGCAATCGCCCGCCGCATAGAGTCCCGGCACATTGGTCTCCATTTTCTCATTGACCTTAATGTAACCGGACCTGTCACAGTCCACCATGTCCTTCACCAGTTCCGTCTGCGGCACCATGCCCACGAACAGGAACAGCCCGTCGGCCCTCACCTCTGTTTCCAGGCCCGTGTCAACGTTCTTTAATACCAGTGATTCCACATGGCCGTTCCCCTTGATTTCCTGTACCGTGGAGCTCCACACAAAATCTATCTTGGGGTTCTTATACGCATGCTCCGCGGCAACCTCGTTACAGTCCAGATGCCCTTCCTCATGAAGCACTACAATGGTCACCTTGGATGCAAACCCGGTCAGGTAATCCGATTCCTCAATGGCCTGGTCCCCCGCTCCCAGGACATAGATTTCCTTTCCTTTGAAAAACTCCGCATCGCAGGTCGCGCAGTAAGCGACCCCATGCCCGGTAAATTCCTTCTCACCCTTGATATCCAGTTCCCTGGGCCTGGTGCCCAGATCCAAAATAACGCTGCGCGCCATAAAATTCCCGCGGCGCTTTGTCTCCACAATGAATGTACCGTCCTCCTTCCGGACCCCTGTGACAGTGGTACGCTTAAGCTCTACCGTGGGATGGCTGGCCGCATGCTCCCTGAACAGTTCCATCAGATGCTGCCCGCTGTCCGCTTTCGTTCCCGGATAATTCCTGATTTCATACGTATCATTAATCCTTCCGCCGTAGCTGCCCTTTTCCAAAAGCAGCGTCCTGCGCTCGGAACGTCCGGCATAAATGGCTGCTGACAGCCCTGCCGGTCCGCCGCCAACGATAATAAGATCATAAACTGAGTCCATAACCAACTCTCCTTTCTATCATAAAACACGGTTCCTGACCATATCGGCTCCCGTATCAGCTTCCCCTCACCGCAGAAATTCCCTGGGCCTTTTGGTGTCCGAACTTGCCTGCTCTCTCCCCCACGGCTACCCAGATAACACAGATTCCTGTAAGGAACAGGCAGTAAAATGCAGCACTGAAGATCTGGAATGGGGACACGGTCGGGAGATAGCTGTGCTTTTGCACCATTTCATTGATAATTGTCACACTGCCCATGACAAATGCACTGTTAATAGGAATGATGGAACTGAAATTCGTTGCATTGGCTGTCAGGAGGATGCTCCTGCGCTCCGGGGATATGCCGCTTTCCTGTCCAATCCTGTCCGCCATGCTGCCGAACATCAGGATGGACGGCAGCACACAGCCTGCCAGAAGTATATTGGTAATGATGATTCCCGCTGTAAGTATGGTTTCGGCGCCACGTGTGGTTCCCATGATCTTCCTGCTTAAAAGCCAGGAACAGCACCGCTCCATCATGCCTCCATCCACGGCAACCGCAATCAGCCCATACAGCAGGATAGTGGAAACCACCACATCCAGCATTCCGCTGATGCCTTCAAAGATAACCCCTTTCAGCCCCGAGGTGCCATAGTCAATGGCCACGATATCCGATGGGGCAAGAACCCCTGTCAGAAGTCCCACCGCGAATCCTGACACAATGGCAAATGACAATCCCATGAACAGGTTCCCGGTCCGGAAACAGACGAGCAGCAGGACTGCCAGCGGGACCAGCATCCAAAGCCCCTGTGGTGAGGACATGGCTGATATCTGTGAAATATCCCCCATGGTGCCTCCGCGTCCCCCGAATATCAGATAAACCACCATGGCTAACCCGCCTGCCGCCAGGATATAGGGAGTCCTCATCCTCAATGTCTGAAGCAGGTCTGCAGGCCGTCCCGTCACTCCGTCATGCTGTATCATGACGGTCGTATTGATGACCTGTGAGCTTGGGGAGATTGCATCCCCAAAGAAAATACCGCTGATCAAAGCCCCTGCCAGCATGGCAGGATTGGCTCCCAGCAGGATTCCCGGCGGATAAAAAATGGGTATCACTGCAAACATGGCCGCAATGGGTGCGCCGGCCCCCATGGAAATCATGGCCGAGGCCAGGAAGCTGAATACCACAAATCCGCTTCTTGAAATCCCAAGCTTGAGGCTGAGCCAGATAAATCCGTCCCCAATCCCTCCTGTATTCATCAGCTTGGAAAAAATGCCGATGACCATGAATACAAATATCAGCCTGGAATTACCATACTGGGCAAGACCATGGACCACGCTGTCCCAATACCGGTCCTTCTCCCTGCAGAGGAAAAATCCTGCAAAGAGGGATACCGCCGCCGCAAAGGACAGCCCCTTCATGGAATAATAGTGAAGTCCAACTGAAAATGTCCCGCCGATAAGTATATATCCCACCAGCGGCAGCATGGCAAACGCCTGATTACCATAAAATGTAAGTTTGGTTTCCTCTGTCTTCATATCCTTCGCCCCAATCCGTCCCTTAAGATAGTTAAAATTATAACAGGCTTTTTCCCATGGATATGTTGGAGCTCCAACACTTATGAAAATTTTATAATTTCTTACCATCTTTTTTATATAAGAAGGACATTAATACAGGTATCCGGCGGCATCGGTTCGTCAAACCAATGTCAATACTTCTATTATATGTTTTATTATCCAGTTCTAATTGTGCATAATTAACCACTGTTTTTCATAAGAAAAGGACTCCCCACATCCGGCCGGATGCCTGGGAGCCCTTCCTATATCACGTTCGCTTGTCTTTATATCATTTGATTGTCTATTTTTCAACGTTCCAGACAGAACATCTTCTTGCCATCCGTCCCGCACTGCACCACGTGGAAATTAAACAGATTCCCCTCTGTCCAGAACTCCATTGCATCCAGGATCCGCATGACAGTGGAACGGTTCACCACGTTATCCTTTTCCATCGCAAACGGGGCAAACTCCCGGTTAATGAAATCCGTAATCTCTGTGATGGTTAAAGGATGGTCCTTTGTGGCATGGTTTTCAAGTATATTCATGACTAGTAATGGAAACATGGTCTGATGCACGGTAATCTTCCTCTCTTTCTGCATCAAAAAGGGCCTGCTGTGAGGCCCCATATTTCCATTCTGTATTAATGGGCGCCCTGGCAGTCCTGGTTCTCTGTTACGCCAATCCGTCCGCTGCCGTAGTGATACTGATAACTACCTGCACCGGACTGCCCATAACTCAATTCCCTGTTAATGTTCCTGACTGCCATGATCCACTCATTTCCTTTCCACGATTCTTTATACACTTTGCCGGGGCGTATATAAAAATCCATTCCCTGTGCACGTTTAACAGCGCACGGTAACCCCCTGCATTTCACAGTTACAGTATATACATAGTCCTTTTTCCATGTCAAGTACGCAAATGGAAGGATTCGAACCTTCGGGCCGGTTACCCGGCCAACTCCTTAGCGGGGAGCCGCATTCAGCCACTCTGCCACATTTGCCCGGACGGTGCATTTGAAAAAAAGGATACCCGATTCCCAAATACACGCATGCGCCAGGTTGGATTTGAACCAACAATGTTTACCACCAGGGTCACGGTTTTACAGACCGCTTGCTTCAGCCGTTTGCATACCGGCGCGTGTTATCGGTTATTTATGTTTCCGATGAATGTACTATAACACGGTAACCTGTGCAGATATGCATTATTTTGCTGTTTTATGCAGATTTTCATATCCCGGCCTTCACATCCAGCCTCTCAAACCCAAGATACCTGGTTCCCTGGAAGCTCAGCTTCCCTGTGTCCCCCTCTGAAAGCATCCCGTATTCCCTGCCTGTCACGGACAGTTCCATCCTGTCTCCGCTCTCCACCTGGAATGTCACATAATAACTGGTGGACGAGGTGGAGTGGAATCCATGTGCGCCGGTCATGTCCCCGGCATTGGCATGCCTATGATGGCTCACATTGGTACGCTTTGCAGTTACCGATGCGGGCACGGTCAGCCTTGGCGACTGGTTATTCTTATTCCACTGTCCAATCCCCTTTACTGCCACTACCACAAACATCCCAATTACAATTACAAACATCAGGGAAAAAATTACCTCAAAACCGCCTCCCCAGAAAAACGAATCCATAAACAAATGTACATCCCTCCTGTTCCGGTTTATTTCCAGAATTTTATATTTACATAGTAGCACATCGGCATGGGGGTCTGTTTTACATTTTGTTTAATATAATCTGACTATTTTATATATGCGTGCCATGGCCCGTGACCATGGAAACAATCTCCTTTACACTCTTTCCACTGTATATCTTCCCATCTACCATGATATTAGGGGCTGTCCTGCACTGTTTCAGGCATGCCCTTGTTTTCATATATATCCTCCCATCCTGGGAGATACCGTCACCGCCTATCTTAAGCCGCTGCCTCAACTCCTGCAGCAGCTTAAGGTTATCCCTGGATGCACAGTTTTGGCCTGTGCAGACAGTGATTTCATGGACATACGGTGATTTCTTCAGGCTGGGATACCGTTTCATTATGATTTCTATAAGGGATTCCTTCACCCCGGCCGTCTGTGCCGCCTCCTCCAGAACAGAGGGTCCAATCCATCCGCATACGTCCTGAAGTTCCCTCAGCATGCTTACAATGACCTCCTGCGAACCGCGTTCCGGAAGTCCTTTGTAATAATCCAGTATTTCCCTTACTTCTGTATCTGTCTTTTCATTATCACCTGACTGCATGTATACTCCTTCTCCATAATAATGTGTACCATGATATAATGCGTACCATAACACCGGAATTTCCCGCTGTATCCTTTTATTTCCCATCTATATCTTCTGATGTTCCGGATTGTTCTATTCATTGTATCATGAAGACAGGGGTTCGTGCATTCCAAAAAGCGTCTTTCCCCCCTTTATCTGGAAACTTTCAACGTCTCATATATCCTGGTGTCATCCCAGTCCGGGTTTGCTTTAATCATGTCATAAATTTTTTCAATAAGGTAAACTTCCTCTTCCAGCATATCCGCACACGCCTCTGCCGTAACGCCCTTTGCCGCCTTCTTCCTTACCTGTTTGATTAGCTTCACGGACTCACCGGCTGCCTCGCCTTCTGCCCTTGCTTCCTGTTGCAGATATATCCTCTCTTCCCACTCCTGCATATACTTCACTCCAATCTCTTCACTGGCTTTTAGCTGACTGACCCGTCCGTGCAGTTCTTTGATACGCTGGCTGGTGCTATGGGATGCCGCCTGGTCTGTAGTGTGCTCCATATAATGGAGCAGCTCTATCAGTTCCGTGCCCACTCCCTCCCCATTCGTCCCATGGGTATTTAAAAATATCCTGCTTGCCCCATCCTCCAAAAGCAATCCTTCCTGCTCCTGACAGGTCATCCTGAAGGTATACTTATACCTCCCATATCCCCATAAATCAAAGGGCATGATGGATATCAGATACGAGGGCTGCATCTCATTAAAATCAATCTCCCCCGGCATTAGAAGGGAGCCGTCAATCAGCGCCTGGTAAAACCTGCTTCTCTTAACCAGGTTCCCCGTATTGATTTTCTGCACTTCGGTTGAATAGACGCGCCGTTCCTCATCCGTCGTATACACATCCAGTCGGATGGAGCGCAGCCAGGGCGCTGTCCTCAATTCCTTCTCCACCTGTGGCTGTCCTTTTAATTCCAGCTCTTTTCCCAGGATAATTGAAAGTATTAACTGAAGGTTCCTTTTGTCCTCCATGGTTTCCGCAAATAAAAAGCGGTCCAACAGGGTCAGTTCTTTAAGCCGCTTGACGGTCTGCCTGTTTTTCACAGCTATATCCATATGTATCTCCTTTTATTATAATCAATCTTTCCATCTGTTGCAAGAAAATACAGCTTTACACATCCATGAAACCACCACCTGACCATTGAACCATATTCTTTTATCACACATTGGGAATCACAGGGAGAATATCCCTTAAAGATTGTCATTAGCAGAACGCCATTGAGAATCATATCTATAAAATATCACGGAACCACCGTCACGTCAAGACTTGTAAAATAGTCCTGAAACTTATTTGAACCGCATAGCCAACTCACCAATCCAATTCCGCCGCATAAGATATGACAAAGCGTATTATGAAAGGTTACTGTATGTATTACGACGACTACTATCCTTCCGTGCCGGAAGACCTCTATCCTTACCCTGCAGCAGGTTCTGAATTACAGCCTGATGACCTGCAGATGGATGAATCCATGCCTGATGACCTGCAGGCGGATGAATTGCTGCCTGATGATTTACAATCTGATATGGACTATTCAGAAGACTGGGTTAATTCACAGGAGTATGACCCAATCATCCCATATACAGACAGCCCGGAGGAGGACCAGGTTTTTGGCGCCCCTATGTCCGGACGCACTGCCCAGCCCATGCAGGCACAGCCTATGATGGCCCAACCCATGCAGACCCAGCCCATGATGGCACAGCCTGCAATGCCTATGCCGGACAGACCGGTTGCTCCTTTACCGGACCGGCCGGTTCCTCCTATTCCGGACAGACCGAATCCTCCGGTAAGACCTGACAGGCCCAACCCTCCGGCAAGGCCCGACAGGCCCAACCCTCCAATAAGACCTGACAGACCTAACCCTCCGGTAAGGCCCGACAGGCCCACACCACCGGTAAGACCCGACAGGCCCACACCACCTAGGCCCATTCCTCCAAGACCTGTTCCCCCAAGGCCCATCCCCCCAAGGCCCATTCCTCCAAGGCCTGTTCCCCCACGACCTGTTCCTCCAAGGCCTATTCCTCCTGTGGTGAACCCTGACTGGTCATGGAACTGGGGTGTGATCCTCCCAGGCACGGTTTTCCCGGTTTCCATTGCACGGGTGCGGTTTTACAATGCAGCGGTCCGAGGCCCAATCCAGATTTACGTGAATAACAGGCTGGTTGTATCTAACTTAAACTTCCTGGATTTCACCCGGTTCTATAATGTGGCACCAGGCCGCTACCGCATAACCATCTACAGGGGTAACAACATGCGTACGCCAATCGTGGATACCTGGATGTCTTTCCAGCGCAACACATCCACAACCGTTACCCTGGCCGGTTCAGGCTCTAACTTCTGGCTCCAGACAACGGTACAGTAATAGGCGCATCTGCCCTAAAAGGGACACCGGGCTAAGCCTGGTGTCCCTTGGGGCAGGTTGGCATTATATTTCCTGCCACGTTTTACTCATCCGGATTTACTGGTCGCAGATGGAGCCGTCTTCATACAGCCGTGTGTTAATCTTATGTGGCTGGAATGGGAACTTATCTTCCACATCAGGAATCAGCTCAATTCCAATACCAGGTCCTGTGGGAATTTCAATATACCCATCTTTTACATCCGGTATATGATTTACCATATCTTTCATACACAGATTTTTATTGTTACTGTTCATAAACAGGTCCTGTGTTGAACGCACATAAGGTGACGGATATTCCGCAATTGCCAGATTATCAATTGCCGTACAAAGATTCAGTTCAGCGTTAGTTGCCACAGGACTTAAGGGATTATGGGGCACCAGGCTGCAATGATGTGATTCTGCCAGCGCCGCAATTTTCATGGCACCGGTAATCCCTCCGCAAAGACATATGCTTGCCCTTACATAATGGCATGCTTTTCTTTCCAAAAGCATTTGAAATTCAAATATATTATGTATCCTCTCCCCGGTGGCAATGGGAATCCTTGACATGGACGCCACCTGGGCCATGGCATCAAAATTATCAGGCCGGATGGGATCTTCCAAAAACATTGGATTAAATTGTTCTAGTTTACCTGACAACGCAATAGCCAATGCCGGTTCCAGCCGCCTGTGCAGCTCCAGACATAAATCCATATCCCTGCCAACTGCATCCCGTATAAGCCCCACCCTTTCCTCTGCCTTATAAAGCATAGAACTGCTTCCATCAGAATACGGTATGCTGGAAGGTTCATCCAAAAACGGGTTGATGTGCCCTAGTGCTGTGAATCCTTCCTCTTTTGCTTTCAGGCAATGCTCAATCTGCTCCTCTACTGTCCTACCAGATATATGGGCATATACACGTACTTTGTTACGGCACTGCCCACTTAAGAGCTGCCACACCGGAGCATTGAAATATTTTCCTTTTATGTCCCACAATGCAATATCCACCGCGCTGACCGCACCCATGATGGCTGCTCCCCGAAAATGTGAAAAACGGTATAGGTATTGCCAATGGTGCTCAATCTGCAAGGGGTCCTTGCCAATCAGATATTCACGGAATGTTTTCAATGCCGCAGCACTTGCCTCCAGGAATCCCCACGCCCCGCTTTCACCTAATCCAACCAGGCCATTATCTGTAAATATTTTACAATATACAAACCGATTTGCACGAATAATCTGTAAGTCCTTTATTTTCATCATTCATCTCCTGTTCCCTGTCATCCAAACAAACCAAACACCACCCCGGAAATGGCAAGTACAATCGCACCTCCGATTCTGGAAGATATGGATGCATATGTCATAAGCCCCATACGGTGACCGGCGGCCAGAATCAGCATATCCCCGGAACCGCCCATATTGGCCATGCATAATCCACCTGTAATTGCAGCATCCACTGGATAATATCCAACAAAATAACCTGCAATTGCGCTTCCGATTATACATCCAATGATAATAAATACAGCTATGCATAAAGTTGTCACTGACAGCGCATCAATGAAGCTCTGGAAATCCAATAGGGAAATAGCCATACCGCCAAAAACCGCCGGAGCCAGTCCTACATTAATAAACTTATACATTTTGCTGATTCCTTTTCTCAGGGTGCCGGGAAGAATTCCGGTAACATTCATGATTACTGCTATGACAACAAGGTATGCATATTGATGAATGGATACCCCAAGGATTTTAGGTAGCAGCCATTTGCTTAACAGGCCGGCAAATACCCAGCAGCTGACCATGATCAGTAACCCGTTCCCAATATCCTGCATCGTACAGGAATAGCCGGACAGGTCTTCTGCTGCATTCTCCTGCTCGCCCTTTGTCCGCATTAATTGTGTACCGTCTCCTGTCAGTTTCGGAAATTTCTTCCCTATGATGTCTAATGCGACCGCAAAGAAAATACAGAGGATATTGGCCACCATCAATGCCGACATTGCAATCCCATAATAAACATCCTTGTCTTTACCTGTAACCTCCTCATATATACTGCTCATTGGCAATGCACCCGCGGCACTTCCACCGCCCATGATTGGCATGACATATGTCATGAGGATATCACCTATATCCAAACCAAAAAACAGGACACCGGCTATCATTGCCATAACAGCGGCCCCGGCTAATCCGCCAAGGATACATGGCAGATAACCAATCAGGGAACGAAGCAGGGTTTTCCGCTCAATCGCCATGACTGCCCCTACAATCAGCAGTGTCAGATAGAAAGCCTGAAAATTGATTGTAGCCATCCATGTATTGGTTGCTTCCACATACTTATCAGGAATCCAGCCTGACCATGTGGCAAAGGAACCAAGCAATAACAATAATAATGGACCTCCTCCCAGATAGTCCTTTATAACCGGCAGCTGGTTTCCAACTCCCATGATGATTCCGCCCACTACCGTAAGCCAGAATAATGTAGCCCCAAAATCAGTCCCCAATGCCCCGACATACATTCCGGCAAATACTGAGACAGCCATGATTATCCACAGATACACCGGCAGCCCCATCCATGTCACTTTATTTAACTTCTCCACACCAAAAAGCCTCCTTATGGGATTTATTTTCCTGATTTTAAAAAACGGAACCGGCCGGTCCTGATTAAAATCAATAATACAATACCCCCTCATTGACTTGCTTTATTTGATATTGTATTATTTATTAATAATTATAGGGAACAGTACAGCATTTTGTCCAATATATAATATTGGATTGCCCCATAACCACCCACTTATCGCCAAGGAGGTTTTCATGTCTTTTGACCGTTTGGAATATGTAATGACAATTGCAGAAGAACAGAATATGACAAAGGCAGCTGCCAGGCTTTTTATTTCCCAGCCAGCCCTGACAGCCTCCATTAATAAATTAGAAGAAGAATTGGGAGTGAAACTATTTGACCGGCAGCGCCCGCCCATCAAGTTGACGCAGGCCGGCGTGCTGTATATAAAAGAGATGAGCCGTATCCATCAGCTTCAGTTCAATCTCAAAGCACAGCTTTCTTCCTTTGCAAGAAAAAAGCCCCAGTTCACAATTGGGATTGGAAAAGGACGGAGCCAGTTCTGGCTTCCTATTTTACTGCCCATCTTTCAGGAATTGCATCCGGAAATCCAGATTATTGTAAAAAACGGAAATTATGATACACTGGAAAATACCTTTCATTCGGGTTCTATCGATATTGCTTTTGGATCCCTTAACTTTTCATTTTCCGATACCGATATTGTGGAGGAGCCTTTATCAAAGGAGAACCTTATCTATATTGTTCCCAGCAAATTAGGGATAATCAATGATATGGAATATGGTGACTGCTCATTATACAACCCATTTCTGATTTCCCCATCCTTACTGAATGAGCAGCCCTTTGTCTGTGCCGAATCAGGAAACAGCTATCAGCGGTATCTGGAAATCGAGATGAACAAATATAGCTTCCGCCCAGGCGATATCTTCATCTATGATTTTCCTCCCCTCGCAGCCCAATTGGCAGGAAAGGGGATGGGTATTTTCTTTACATCACAGAGCCTCTGCGAATGGGAAAGGCTTGCCCTGAATAGCAATGTATATTTCTGCACACTAAATAACATCATGCCCAACCAGAATATCCGTGTATACTATAACAGGAACAGTACAAAACTGGATTTGATTCATGAAGTAATCTCTATTGTACGTAATCATGTGATTCCTGCCCTGTATCCAAATACAGCCAGCCCCAGCATCATATAACCCCCTTCTGTTTCCTATACTCCGACACCGACACATGATACCGCCGTTTAAACAGACAGGAGAAATAATTGGCATTGACATAGCCCACCCGTTCCCCAATCTCATATGTCTTAAGGCTGGTGTGCTCCACCAGTTCCCTGGCAGCTTCCATCCGGATTTCTGACAGGAAGTCGGAAAATGTAACCTGCTTTATCTTCTTAAACAGGATGGACAGGTAGACCGGGCTTACGTGGAGTTCTTCCGCCACATCATTCAGGGACAGCTCACTGTCCGGATAATTATTCCTTATATACGTTTCCGCCTTGTGGGCCAGGACTGTTTTGGAGTCTGCCTGTGTCTCGTTAACCCCTGCGCAGATATCACGGATCAGGTCCGCCACAATCCCGAATATCCGGGACAGGTCTGAACTGGCGCATATCCTGTCACAGTATTCATAGTAATCATGGCTTCCTTCCAGGCGGCTCCAGTTCCCTGTTTCCTGCAGCAGATGGGCGATAAGGCCGATGCACCACATGCGGAGGTTCCCAAGGGTGATTCCTTCCTTCAGGACCCTGGCCCTGCACTGCTCTAAAAGCCCCAGGGCCTGCTCACGGCTGCCCAGCAGGACTTTCTGGATAAGCAGCTTATTTCCCTCGCCCAGCTCTGCCCTTTTCCCGGATTCCCAGGTCACGGCTTCATGAAATACGGAGTAACCCTCCCGCTCTGATAAATGTCTGTATTTTAAGGCTGTGAACGCTTCCTGTATGGAGTCCTCCAGCCGTTCCAGGCCAGAATACCGGTTTCCGATTCCCAGCGCCGTCTCCACGTCCAGCACCTCCAGTATGGTCCCACGGATTTTCCCTGCAAATCCTGTCCCTTGTTCCTCCAGGCCGCATCCCCCGTCCTGGCTGGACAGGATGATATACACATGGTCTGCATTTCCCTGAAAGACTTCTACCGCACAGCCATCCACGGACTGGCTCAGCTCCTGGACACAGTTATAGACCGCATATTTAAGAAGCTCCCCCCACAGATCCCTGGTCCTGTCATAATAGTCCACAATCAGCAGGTCCAGGGCAATCAGGTTCTCCTTGTATATCTTCAGCCCTAATTCCTGTATGGCTTCTTCTATCCTGGCCTTGCCATAATAACCCGCCATCAGGTCATTGATGAACTGGCGGCTTAAAAGCGGTATGCTTTTATTCTTCCGGTGGGTATCCCTCATACGGCTTTCAAACTGCTTCTTTGTGTTCAGGACCGATTCCAAAAGTTCCTCCCTGGCCAACGGCTTCAGGAGATAATCGCATGCCTTATGCTTAATTGCCTCCTTTGCATACTCAAAATCCTCATATGCAGTCAGAAGGATGACCTGGATATCCGGATAAAGAATGCGGGCCTCCTTCATAAGCTCAATCCCGGACATCTGAGGCATCTTAATATCAGTCAGCAGCAGATGGGGAGCAAGCTCCTTTAGCATGGAAAGGGCTTCCTGTCCGTCACATGCAACCCCCACGATTTCCATTCCATAGCTTTCCCAGTCAATTGTCTTTTTAAGTCCCCTGCGGATGATGGCGTCATCATCCGCAATCAATACACGGTACATAAAACCTCCTTTTTCAACAGCCGGGATCTGTTCCAGGGATTTCAGGTCACAGGGATATACACCTTTATGACCGTTCCCCGCCCCTGTACGCTCTCAATCTCCAGCCCGGCTTCCCCGTCATAATAAAGCATAAGCCTGGAATACACATTCCTCAGCCCAAAGCTTACCTGGCTGTATCCTTCTTCCTGATTCATGCTTTTTCGGACCTGCTCCAGCCGTTCACTGGCCATTCCAGCTCCTGTATCCCTTACCTCAAACAGGATACGCCCGCCCTCACGCTTCCCGGTAATGGTAATCATACCTTTTCCGGCCTGATTCTGTATGCCGTGGTGCAGCGCGTTCTCCACAAGGGGCTGCAGCGTCAGCTTCAGGATACGGCAGTCCCGTATATCCGGGGCTATCTCTATTTCATATTCAAATTTATCCCCATATTTCATGTGCTGGATTACAAGATAATTTTTTACATGGTTGATTTCCGTGTCTATGGTTATGACATCTTCCCCCCGGCTTAATCCGGTCCTGAAAAAATTGGACAGGGCCAGGACCATGGCGCTGGCCTCCTTTGATTCATCCAGTTCACAGAGCTGCTGTACGGAATACAGCGTATTATACAGAAAATGCGGGTTAATCTGTTCCTGCATCAGGGAGAGTTCTGCCTCCCGCTTTTTCTCCTGCTCCTCTTTTACCTGTTCAATCAGCTGCCTTACCCTGGACAGCAGTTCATTGATTTTGTCGCTGAGGATCTGTATCTCCCTGGCGCCGCCTGAGGAGACATTGGCGATTGAAGTGACGTCCTCAACGGATACGGTGTCGGTCAGCCGTTTGATGGGCAGCACGATCAGGCGGCTCAGCACCACACAGGCCAGCACGCTGCACACAATCACTGCAATCATGGTAAAATGAATGGAGTTCTGCATCGTGCGCACATCGTGGAACATTTCATTGGTTGGCAGTAATGCGGCCACAAGCCAGCCATTTGTCTTCAGATGCCTTGTATATACCATCATTTCCTGCCCGGAGACGCTCTTAACCTTGATTCCGGCGGATACATCCGCCATCTGCTGGAGACGGCGCAGGGACTGTGCCGACAGCGTATAAGACTCATCCACATCCTTATAACGTATAAGGCTGCCGTCATGGATCAGGGCCACATATCCATTTTCACTGATATCCGGTATGGTCAGCATATCCCGGAACATGGATTCCCGGATATTAAACACAATCCCGCCCCGTCCGGGCTGCCCCGGCTTGCCGTACAGCCTGTACAGGGAGAACACCCGGTTGTTCTTACGGTTGTTTTCCGCATCCGTCACCTGGAAAATGGTATCGTCGTGAAGAAAGCTCCAGTTATAGATGGACTGGTTGCGTCCATACCATGCGTCGTAGTTAAAATCAATCTTTACCGGTATATCCTCACACCGGTACATCCGGAACCGGCTGTCATTAAAATCAATGATTACGGAATCCAGGAAGGAACCAGATGACACAAACTGGTCGTCAATGCTTTTCCTCAGGTTGATATAATACTGTCCCTTGGCCCTGTCCACATTTTCCTGTGACATCACAAGGGCAAGGGACAGCATGTCACTGCTGTTCTCAATGTACTGGAACCGCTCCATCAGATCCGCCATACGGCTGTCAAGCACGCTGGTTGACTGGGTCAGCGAATTAAGCATGTTGGCCCTTGAGCTTTCCGTCACCTGGTTATATGACATGCGCTGGAACGTAGTGCCCATAATAAGGATTGTCACCACCATCACGGGCACGAACACAATCACTAAAAGCCACATAACCGGTATATGCTTCATTGCCGTTTTCCGGCCGGTGTCAAATCCTTTCATCTCATTCCTGCTCCCAATCCTCAATTAAAAACAGATTACAGTGTCCTTCATCCGTATCAGCCGCATACAGGATCTTACGGCCGTCCCAGCTGAACGTCGGGTGGCAGTGGGAGTGCTGGTACAGCCATGTGGTATTATGGTTTGCCAGCACCCGGAGGGTTGGTTTCCCATCTGTCCCCATACGGATCAATACGATATCATCCGTTCCATCCCCCACGAACTCATCCTTTACCGGATTGGCCATGTAATGGTTACAGTAAAAAGGCATGGGGACCGTCCTTTGTACCTGTCCGGTTTTATCCGCAATACCGAAATAGGGCTGCCTGCCTCCTGAGGAAGGCGGCGTGAATACCTGGGTCCTGTCCGAGGAAATGGTGCCGTCATGGCCGGCTCCCCGGTTGTCGAACACAATCATCCCATCCCTTGTCCAGAACTCGTGTCCCACGCAGTCGTCCTCCCCCTGCCGGAAACAGGGCCACACATGCCCATTGTCCATGTTGATAAGCCATATCCTCTGGTTCACGCAGTTCCACGGCCCTTCATGGCAGAACATGGCAATGGAAGGATTGTCCGGGGAAAACTGGAAATGCGACAGCCAGTTGGTATCCCTCCACACATCATGGAAACCCGTGCCATCCATGTTGACCACGGAAATCCGGCTGTCCTTGATTGCATACATTTTATCCTTAAATCCCGAATAATTAGGGCCGCCGTCCTGCCTGGCCCCCACATCCTCATTGCGTATGAACCCAATCCGCTTCCTGTCGCTGCTGACCGAGAAATTCTGTACCAGCATGTCATGGTCTTCATATACCACCTTCACGGTCTTTTCCCGCGTATCCATCACCTTTAAACGGCATCCGGACCAGTACACAAGATACCGGCTGTCCCTTGTCTTGGTGGCCGTGCTCAGCCAGACCCCCTCCGGCTCATCCGTTACCTGGGTCATCACGCCTGTATCCAGCTCCATATGGAACAGGTTATAAATACCCCTGCCATTACAGCGGTCCGAGAAAAAGTATATGGAGTTACTATCCCCATCAAAGGAATTATCTGTAAAATACATATGGAAATTCACATGTCTGTCCGTCAGCTGTTTGATGCGCAGCCCGCTTTTTGGGTCCGTATACTCTTTTATTTCTGACGGAAACCTGTCTCCTGTCATGGCTGTCCCCTTTCTATACCATTTATATCACATTTTTTCCCTCACATCCAGAAGTTCCGGTATCTGCAGGTCCATGGATGCAAATGCATCCCGTATCCGCGCCGCCTTGCTGCACCCAAGGATCAGGAAGGTCTCAAATTCCCTGGTCAGCACATACTGTATGACCAGGGATGATACATCAATCCCTGTCCGAAGGCTGGCTTCCCTGACCCTCCTGGCCCTTGCCATATTTTCCTCTGTCAGATATTTTTTCCTTGTGTCTTCATTCAGTGCATCCTCCCCCTGTTCCAGATACAGGCTGAAAAAGCCCTGGGCCTGGGCGGAATAGGCGTACAGAGGAATATCTGCCGTCCTGTACCATTCATAGGATACAGGATCCATGCAGATAACGGATTCATCCCCCCATGCCTCAGGTGTACAGACGCCCAATCCAAACTGTATCTGGCTCATGGAGAACCCCTGTTTCCCCGCCGCCCCAGCATAGGCATTGGCTGCCTGGATCCGCTCCGTGGTCCAGTTGGAAGCGCCCACATAGCGGACCAGTCCCTGACGGACCAATGCATCACAGGTATCCACAATCTCCTCTACCGGGCGCTCCCTCTCATCCCTGTGAAGCCAGAACACATCCACGTATCCTGTTCCCAGGGCATCCAGGCTTTTATGGAGTTCTTCCTCCAGATGGGAACAGGACAGACAGCCCCGGTCCCTGTTATATCCTCTTGGCATCAGTCCGCCTTTGGTTCCGATAAAAAGAGTTTCCCTCTTCCCGTGTTCCTTCAGCCACATGCCGATGGCCTGCTCGCTTGTACCGTCCCGGCCATCCAGCCAGCTGGCATAGCTCCTGGCCGTATCAATCTGGTTCCCGCCTAGGGATGTATATACCTGGAGCAGCTTAGCTGACTCTGTCCTGCTTATCCTGCTGCCAAAATACATGGTCCCCAGCGCTATGGTGCTGACGGGGGTACCATCCGCACAGCAGAACCTGGAACTGTATCTCCGGTCATTGCCCGCCTGTCCGCGGATTCCTTTATCGCTTCGCATGCCTGCACTCCTCCCAAAGCCCGGCCATGTAATGCAATGGATTATGGCCCAGATAATCCCTGCAGGGCATGTTAAACCCGGTCTGCGGTTTCCTTTGTACCTGTTCCGGCCGTCCTCCAAGGGAATCATAGAATTCCCAGATACAGCCGGTCTGGGAATAAATCCGGGAAGTCCCGTCAAGGGCGGCTTCCAGCAGGCGCCCTGCCTCCTCATATCTGCCATACCTCATACAGCCCCTGGCAGCCCACATGGTCATGGAATTCCAGGCAGGGCCTCTCCACATCCGTTTCTCATACAGGGAATCCTGCAGGGAGACGGTAGGGACAGGGTGCCGTGACAGGAATTCCTGTTCATTCATCATATGGCGCTCAATGATATATCCGGCCTGTTCAGGATCCGCGGCCCCCACAATCACCGGCCAGAAGCCTTCCAGGCACAGGTGCCTGTATTTGGGACAGTCCACGGACCAACTGTCATAGAAGAAACCTGTTTCCCTGTCATACAGGACATTCCTTATATACTGTCCCAGGCCATCCCTTTTTTCCTCAAGGGTCCTGTCCCTGATACCGTACAGTTCCTGCTGCCATGCCAGAAGGCGGTCATACATGAGATATACGTGGGAACAGGCATCCACACAGGACTTTTCCCCTTCCGGGACCTCCATGAACCGGATTCCCTCATCCACGCCGCTTTCCCAGAGATGGTTTTTAATATCCGTATAATAAAAGCCTCCGTCCATTGCCCTGCGGCTGTGTTCAAACCAGGACACCTGGCGTTCAAGGGCATCCGCACAGGTTTTCAGCCACGCCTTATCCCTGTTTCTCCCATATATCAGATCTGCCGCAGATACCCACACCGGGGGATGGGTCTGGTCCGGCGCCCAGTCCGCAGGGGCATCCTCCCTCATCCATATGATACTTGGGATCATGCCGTCCTCCTGCTGAAGGCTTATCAGGTTGTCAATCTGATACCTGGCCTGGGCCGGATCATCCTCAAGAAGGTCCAGGGCGATGTGCACTGCATCCCAATGTCCAAATGCCGGGCCGTAGCAGTAGCCAGGGCCGATATCCTCCCATGGATAAGGCAGCACGCCCTGGGGCTGGAACTGGCTTTTTCCGTGAAGCATTTTCACATAGTCAAGCACTGGCCCCCATTCACTTTTACCGTAATTCATGACTTTCCTCCTCTTATCTTACATGGACAGGAAGGGATACGGATTCCTGTCATCCGTATCCCTTCCTGCCGCCTGTTATTTCTTAATCAGCTGCGTATATTCTGCCTCCGCACCTGTCATGGCATCTGCCCATTCTGTCAGGAACTCCTCCGAGGATTTCTGTCCTGCCAGCACTGCCTGGAATCCCGGCGCTGCAATGGAATCCTGGATGGACTGGTAATCCGGCAGATACAGAGGATACGGGAAAGCAATCGTATTGTCATCAGACTGCATCTTCATTGCCTCATTGATGTGCTGTGTGTTTACGACCCAGTCTTCATTGGTCAGGTCCGTGTGGGTAGGCACCTGGCCAATGTTCTGGTTCCAGTAACTCTGTGACTCCGCGGAGCACAGGAAGCTGATGAACCTCCACGCCTCATCCTTGACCTGGGACTGCCTGAACATGACATAGCCATTGACCGGATAGCCGCCGGAAATCACACGTTTCCCCGTGGCTGATACAGGCGGTGCGAATGCAAAGAACTTACCTTCTCCCAGGGTCTTGCTGTGTTCGCCGAAGGAACCCAGGTTATGCTGTATCATTGCCGCACTTCCAGTATCAAAGGCAGCTACCATTTCCTTATATCCGTTGGAAATATCGCTCTCCGGTGTGTACTTGTTATAGATATCCTTAAGCCGGTCCAGGGCCTCCACGTTCTTCGGGTCATTGAGCGTGGATTTCCCATCCTCCGTAAATGGCTGCGTGATGCCGGAATATGCGTACAGGTATTCCTGAAGCTGCATGGGGCCGCCTGCCCCGCCGCGGATGCTGAACCCGTAGGTGCCTGCATCGCTGTCCGTAAACAGTTCAACCAGATCATAGAAGTCATCCCAAGTCCCGGGCGCCTCCACCCCTTTCTCCTCAAACCAGTCCTTCCTTCCCCAGAACATCGGGTTAAAGGTGGATGTGTTAGGTATACAGTACAGTTTGTCATCCACGGACAAGGTGCGCAGGGATTGGACGATGGACTGGTTAATCTTGTCATGTTCCTCCCATGAATCAAAGTACGCATCAAGTGGCTCCAGGGCGTCATTTAAGATGAATCCTGCCTGCCACTGGGGCGGCATGCCGCACACATCCGGGGCAGCGTTTCCGGTTACCGCAACCTCAATCTTGTTCTTCGCATCACTGTTGGGAAGGCCCACATACTCAATCTTGATATCTGGGTTCTGCTCCTCAAACCGTTTAATCAGCTCCTCATAATACGGCGTCCGGTTGGGACCTGCATTCTCATCCCAGAAAACAACGGTCTTAACCTCCCCGGAGGCAGCCTTTCCATTATCCGCTTTTCCGGCATCCCCCTTTCCGTCCGCGCTTTCAAGAGCCTCCGTGGCCTGTCCGGCCGGGGCAGCCGGCGCATCCTCCTTGGAACCGCATCCGTACAGCATGGAACCTGCCATACACACCCCCAGTGTCACTGCTAATAATTTCTTCCTCATAATGAACCTCCTTATCCTTTTACAGCTCCGGCCGTCAAACCGCCGACCAGATACTTCTGCACATATATGAACATCAGAATCGCCGGGGCCAGCGCAATCATGCTTCCTGCTGCCAGCGCCCCATAGTTAATATCAAATTGTCCCTGCATGAACGAAAGACCTACCGGTATGGTGAATTTCTTTGTATTGTTCACAAACATCAGTGCAAACAGGAATTCATTCCAACAGGATATAAAGGAAAATGACGCGCACGCCACCACTCCCGGCGTCAGCACGGGCAGCACCACCTTGACCAGGGCCTGGAACCTGGAGCATCCGTCCACATAGGCGGCTTCCTCCAGATGATACGGTATCTTCTCCACAAACCCCTTCATCATGATGGATGAAAATGGAATCTGGAATGTGGTGTAAACCAGGATCAGGGACCAGTGGTTGTTAATCAGGTGCAGCTTTGAGAATGTAATGAACAGCGGTATAATCAACATGGCGCTGGGTATGAACTGGGTACATAAAAGCACCAGCATGAACGGCTGTTTCCCTTTAAACTTAAATCTGGACAGGGCATATCCCACCAGCAGTGCGCTGGCCACCGTCATGAGGCAGGCCACGGCAGATACCAGGAGGCTGTTAAGGAAATACTGGGAAAAGCCCACATCCCTCCAGGCCGTGACATAATTCATGGCGGTCGCCGGGTCAGGCAGGTAGCGCACAGGCCGCTTGATGATGTCCCCCTCCACCTTCAGGGACGTGACCAATGTCCAGTAAAAGGGGAAACAGATGAAACCCACAAACGCGGTCAGTGGCAGCAGACGGTATATGATTAAATCCTTCCATTTCCTGGCTTTCATGCCTTCTCCTCCTCTCCGAATCCTGTCAGCTTAATATAGGCTGCTGCGAACACCGCCAGGATGACAAATGAAATCACTGCAATGGCGGATCCGTATCCAAAGTTACTGTCCCTGATGGCTGTCTGGGTTATATACATGGTCAGGGTCATGGTACGGTTCACCGGCCCGCCTCCCGTCAGGTTGTAGATTACATCCACATTGTTAAACTCCCACACAGCCCTTAAAAGGGTGGACAATACAATGGTTTCCTTAAGATGCGGCAAGGTAATGTAGAGGAATTTGCTCCATCTGGTCCCTCCGTCAACCGAACACGCTTCATACTCCTCATCCGGTATGCTCTGAAGGCCCGCCAGAAGCATGATGGCAAAAAACGGGATACCGCGCCACAGTTCCGCAACCGTCAAGGCTGCAAAGGAGGTGCCGTAACCGGAAATCCATGCAATCCCCTTCTTAATGATACCCATTTTCATGAGAAAGTCATTGACCACGCCCATATTCTCATTGTACATTAACGACCACATCATGGATGTCAGCACGCCTGACACGGCCCACGGCGCGAACACAATGGCCCTTAAGATGCCACGGCCCCTAAACCTCTGGTTCAGGACCAGGGCAATCATAAGCCCGAATACCAGCTGAAGCCCCACCTGGACAACCACCCATTTAACAGAGACAAGGAGGCTGGCCCTGAAGGTCTTATCCTCTGTCAGGATTTTTATGATATTGCCAGGCCCCACAAATCCTCTCAGATAAGGCTTGTTGGTGGCATAGTTCTGAAGGCTGTAATAAAACACGTTCAGGATCGGGTATGCCATGAACAGCAGCAAAAACACGATTGCCGGCGTCAAAAAACAATATGGCAGGTACCTGCTTCCAATCTTCTTACTCATATCCTCATTCCCCTCTTCTGTTCCAGGTCATATCTGAACTGTAACATTATAGTACCGGATAAAAGGAAAATTTGATATGAAATAATTTATACAAAAATCTATAATATTTTTATGTGTGTGTTCCGCTATTGCTGCCGGGACTTCCGATTGTTTATCTGAATCCGGTATGCTAGAATATAATCAGATGAAACAGAAAGGGGTGGGAAGATGAGGATTGCAGCTTCCAGGTAACAGTGCAGGGTTCCTGTCAGGGGCCTTGCTGATTGACATCAGATTAGGAGGCCAATATGTCATATTTTAAATATCAGGGAAAAAATATCCATTACGAAGAAACAGGCAGCGGCAGGCCATTACTCCTGCTTCACGGCAACACGGCATCATCCAACATGTTTTATGAGATAGCCGGCAGATATGCAGGGCATCACAAAGTAGTCCTCATTGATTTCCTGGGACACGGAAAGTCGGACAGGCTGACAGAGTTCCCGGCAGACTTATGGTTTGATGAGGCCATGCAGGTCATCGGACTTATAAAGACCAGGCAGTACGGCAAAGCAGATATCATCGGCAGCAGCGGAGGCGCCCTGGCCGCAATCAACGTGGCCCTGGAGGCGCCGGAACTGGTTGGGAAAGTCATTGCCGACAGCTTTGAAGGCGAGACTCCGCTGAAGGCATTTACCCAGAACATCGAACAGGACCGCGAGGCATCCAAGAAGGATGAAAATGCCAGGATGTTCTACTATTATATG
Organism: Enterocloster sp. OA13; assembly: GCF_022440595.1. Classification (NCBI taxonomy): domain Bacteria; kingdom Bacillati; phylum Bacillota; class Clostridia; order Lachnospirales; family Lachnospiraceae; genus Enterocloster; species Enterocloster sp. OA13. The sequence goes on from NZ_JAKNTF010000001.1 coordinate 2,885,741, forward strand.
AACGGGGATGACTGGGAACATGTGGTGGATTGCGACACCTCCGCCATCCGCCGGCATGATAGTACCATCGGTAAATTCTTCCACAAACCCCTGGAGGGCTTCCAGCCGGATATCCTGCTGACCGGAAGCAGGGAGGATGAATTTATCTGCGCCCTTGAAACAGACTACTTTGAACGGGTCTATGGGGAGATGATCAGGAAAATCGGCCATGGGAAAATCCATCTGTTTGACACAGGCGGCCATCCGGCCATGCTGTCCAACCAGCAGGGATTCCTTGAGATAAGCCGTGGTTTTTTAGAGGAATAAACAGCAGGGGCCAGAGGAGCAATCCTCTGGCCCTGTCTGAATTTCCTTTATGATTGTTTCCTAGTGCTCCATCCAGCCAGAAACTGTACTGCCAGTGCTGAATATTTTGTCAGCCTGCAAGGCGGAGGAAGGAAGCGGAGTGGGTCCTCCGCTGACTGACGACAACGCGGCAGATGGCAAAATAGGCAGTGCTGGAAGTACAGTTTCTGGCTGGATGGAGTACTAATCCCCCAAAGAATATACTGCCGTAAAATATCCTCTTGGGTTATAGCTGAGACAGTTTCCCCCCAGCATCCCCTGCACGCCGTCCATTCCCTGCCCCCTGTCAGAAGGCAGTATCTCCTGCTGGGATCTGGATGCCATGGCAACCCCTGTATAAGAGCCTTCGACCGCGCCCTTCAGGATATAGATATCCCCCTCATAGATTGTCTTCATCACCGTATCCGCGCTTGTCTGCCACAGTTCATAGGTACCGGAACCGTAATCCAGGGTAAGTCCTGTCTCTTCTCCACTCCCGGACGGATTACTGCCTTCTTCATACAGCACATATCCGTAAACGGTTTCCTGCCCTTTTGTTCCCGGGTCCAGCGCCAGCATCCTGTGCTCACCGGTCCGTTCATTCAGCACAACCTGAACTTCCCCTCCATCCGCCATAAGCTTTACCTGCTCCGCCGTAATGGCCGCAGGTATGGAAATGCTTCCCTGTACAACATAATACGCCCCCATATCCCTGGCGGTCGATAAATCCGCATACAGTCCCGTTTCAGGATGATTACCCAGCAGGGATAGATAAGGTGCAAAGGGAAGGTCTTCCAGTCCATACTGGTTCTGCCCGTCCAGACGGTTCCTGTCCGGATTCCCCTCCATCTCTTTTATGAAAGCAATATTATTCTTTTCCACATCGGATAGGAGGGATTCGGAAAATGCATCCGGCTCCATGATTCCCCGGTACCACATCTTACCGGAATAGTATTGGTTCAGTACATCGGATTTGAACTTCCTGCCATGGGCCGCATAAATCTCATTCCTGAGCAGCATCAGGTCCTCCGTAGGCCACAGGCATAAATCAGCTTTGCAGAGATTTCTGGTAAAGACATCCGGAAATGTGAAGCTTCCCTCCCAGGGATAGTAATCCCCTGCAAAAGCGCCGTTTCCCTCCACAGAGATATGCCTGTCGGTCAGATCCGGGGTTAAGTGGAAGGCTACCGTATAGGATGGATTCCCTGCTTCCGTTTCCGCGCCTGCAAGATATTCCTGAGGCTGTACCTCATATGAAAGCCTCCCTTCCTCCGTCAGGAATTCCGTACTGTCCATAACAGAAAAGGCATCGGCATAATCCTGAATCAGGAAACTGCATTCCAGCCATTCTGTTTCCATGCCGCCCTTTGCCGGACGGAGGGAAATGCGCCGCCGGATATCCCCTGCCTGAAAGAAAGTACCTGTAAATATGGTATTATCCGTCCTCAGGTTTCGGGCAGCTTTGCTGATGACATATTGATTTTGGGTGATTGGCCGCCCCTGGCCTGAATCTGATTCCCGGCTGCCTGGCTGGCCCTGGCCTGCCTGCTGGTCATTGCCCCGGCTCTGGTCTATATTCCGGCCGCTTCCCTGGCTCTGGTCTGCATTCCGGTCACTGCCCTGGCTCTGGTCTGCATCCTTCCCGGCATGACCCGTGCCATCTTCCCATCCTTCCTGCCCTGGCTTTAAGGACTGTTCCGTCTGCTGTCCCCCACCCGCCGTAACATCCAAACCAGATTCTTTTCCCTGGCAGGAAACCAGTACCATACCGGCTGCCAGCATGTAACCCAATACAATCTTTCTTTTCATCCAATCAACACCTGCCTGTCTTCTCCCCATAGGAAAGCATCCTCTGTCTGCATCCCTTTCCACTGTTATGCACATATGAACGTCAAAACACACTTAAATCTTCCAGGAAGGCAGATTTTCAATTGCGTCAGCAGTCTTTCCGCTTTCCATCGTCACTTAAAAGTATACTACAGACATCAGAAAAGGACTATTAATTTTCCCTTGCAGAATTCTTAGGGTGTGTTTGAAAATTGCTTTCTGTCAGCCGTGCGTCCGCGTACCTGACAGCAGGGTTACCTTATAAACTCAACCCGGTCCACGGTTGCCGGATTAACCAGCACCTTAAACTCCTTAACCGTAGGCGTATGGTAAGAACTTATCTTCCTCTCCTTCAGCTCCTTCATGATCTGGTCCTTACAGTCCATGAACGTCACAAAATCATCGGAGATATAATAATAGTCAACCCAGGCAGTATCCCCCTCCCCGCATTCCAGATACGGTCTTATGGCCTTGGAATTATAGGTAAGCTGGAACCTCACTGTATTCTCCGGCACATCCGGGTCCTGGACCAGTTCCTTTTCGGATTGGGATTCCCCATAGTAATAGCCAATCCGAAACTTTTCTTCTTCCTTTGGTTCAAACGCATACTCAAAGGATTCCGTCTTCATCTCCACCGGACCTGCTTCCTTTTCCCCCATGTAAGCAAAGGTGGAGGCTTCATAGGCCGCGACTCCGGTTCCCAGTCCGGTAAGAAAAACACCACCGCAGAAAATACCTATCATGACTTTCTGTAAATTACGCATGCCTTACCTCCTTGGAAATCTTATTCATGCAGGTTTCTTCCTGATATCCACGCAATGATGCCTGCGGTCTATCTTCCGGCACGGGCGGTTCCTGCGGTCCTGCCTCCTCTTCCGGTTCAGGGTGCTCCTGCCGCCCGGCCTTTTCTTCCGAATCAGGGTACTCCTGCCGCCCGGCTTTCCCTTCCGGCCCCAGACGCTCCTGCGGTCCTGCCTTCCATTCCGGCTTAGGGCACTCCTGCCGCCCGGCCTTTTCTTCCGGCTCAGGGTGCTCCTGCCCGGCCTTTTCTTCCGGCCCCAAGCACTCCTGCCGCCCGGCCTTCTCTTCCAGTTCAGGCCACTCCCGCAGCCCGGCCTTCTTTTCCGGCTCAGGCCACTTCCGCAGCCCAACTTTCTCATCCGGCTCCAGACGCTCCCGCCGCCTGGCCTCCTCTTCCGGTCCAGACCGCTCCTGCCGCCCGTCTTTCCCTTCCGGCCCCAGACGCCCCTTCCGCCCGGCCCTCTCTTCCGGTTCAGACCGCTCCCGCCGCCCGGCCTTTTCTTCCGCCCCAGTCCGCACCTGCTCCCCGTCCTGCATCCTTATCCGCCCTGGCCTGGCCTGTTCCCAACAGCATTCCCGCCCTGTCCTCAGCCGCAACAGGCTGAAACACAGATATGTAACTGAACCAAAACATAAGATCGTTCCCAGACTGATTAACGTAATACCCAGCAGCGGATAACCATGAAACAGCCATACCACGGATGCGCCAAAGATAAATATCATGCACAGGGTGAAGGAGCCTCCAAGAAGCCCCAGGAATATCATGCAGATATTAAAACACCAGCGGATACACCACAGCGCCATCCAGACCAGAAACCGGAAACAGTGTCCTATGAATGAACCAATACCCTGTCCCACATCTCTGATACAGGTCCCGATTCCCAGCCTTAACAGGCCTCTGCCCCGGTCCGATCTGCAAACACCCATGTCCCTGTCAGCCTGCGCCCTTCTGACAAAACGTTTTATACCGCTCCCCTGGAGACGTCCGCCTTCCGGACGTGTATCCTCATCCTGTTTCCGGCTCCTTATCCTGTTTCTCCATGGCGCGGACAGGAACATCCATATGCGTCCCGCGCCCTGCCTGACTGTTCCGGCACAGATGCAGAAAAACCTTTTTACCCTCGTGCCGGTCCTTCCAAAAAAGCCGGACGCTGCCGCCCATGCCTGTTTCCCTTTTGCAGCAGCTGCTTGCGTATCCACCTTCCTCTTAACAGACGTTTGGCCCTGATATTCCGGATTCACATGGTATGCCTCAAGTATCCCACATGCAAGTTCCCGGATATCTCCAAAGTCCCGGATTGCCTCTTCTTCACTTAATCCATTTTCAATCTTCATGTCAATATGCTGGGTGTATTCCTCCAATATATCCTGCTGTTCCTTATCTTCAAGAATGGCAAGATATGTCCCCAGTTCCTCTAAAAATCCCTTCTTATTCATCCTTCTGCTCCTTTAAAAACCTGCACACCTGTTTCTGAAATTCATCCCATTCCTGCTCCAGCCGGTCCCTGTACAGGATTCCTGCCGCCGTGATATGATAATACTTCCGGGGCGGGCCCTCGGTTGATTCCCGCAGATATGTCTCAAAATACCGTTCATTGGTCAGACGCTTAAGCAGCGGGTAAATGGTACCCTCGTTCACATCAATGACCTTGGACACCTCCTCTACCAGCTCGTACCCATACATGTCCTTCTTCCTGACAGATTCCAGTACCACCAGCTCAAGGACTCCTTTTTTAAACTGTGGATTCATGGCCGTCCTCCTTTAGATACTATATTATACATACTACTATGTAATGTCAAGTACTATGAAAAACAAAATACTTAAATTTTCATTACGCCTGAGATAACTGTCATGGCTTGATTTCCATCCCTGCTTCTGTTATGATAAACCGCATGAAAGAATAGGTGATTACAATATGAATCTGCATTTTCAACCAATAACAGACAAGAACAGGGAAACCGCGCTTAAGCTGCGCATTTCCCCAAAACAGAAAGGCTATGTGGAGACGGTGGAGGAATGCCTGGCGGAGGCCGCACATAACAGGAACTGGAGGCCCGTTGGGATATACGACGGCAACGTCATGGTAGGTTTTGCCATGTACGGCTTCTTCTGGTGGCCATACCTCCCCTTTGGGCGCCTGTGGCTGGACCGCCTTCTCATTGATGAAACCTTCCAGGGAAAGGGGTATGGAAGTGCCGCCCTCTCCGGCCTCCTGAACCGCCTGAAGCAGGAATACCGATGCTCCAGGATCGATCTGAGCGTCATCAGGGAAAATACCACCGCCATCACCATGTATGAAAAGTCCGGCTTCCGGTTTAACGGCGAACGGGACATACACGGGGAGCATGTGATGGTATACCAAGTAAAAAAACAATGAGCAGGCAGCCCGCCGGGTCACCTGCTCCATCTATAATCATAGATTGATTCTTTCATTCCGATTGATTTTTTCATTCAGCTTTCTGTAAACCCGTTCACGCATCCACGGTTCCGTTGAAGCGAGGACGGCATCCCCAGGTAAGAACCATGCGACGCCGCTGTTCTCATCCTCTTTTATGTGCAGTCCTTCCCCCTCCTCCGCCTCCAGCAGATAGGTCACATTCAGATGCAGATGGGAGGGCACATAAGCGCCCTTTTTCACATGACCGTCCACCGTCAGGATTTCCAGCGAGTAAACCGCATCCGAAACAGGCCGCACCTGCTTAAGCCCGCTTTCCTCCTTCACTTCCCGGACAGCCACCTGTAAAAGATCCTGCACCCCGTCCGCATGGCCTCCCAGCCAGGACCAGGACTGATAGATGTTATGGTATGCCATCAGCACTTTGGTGCGCTGACGGTTTACAACCCAGGCCGACGCGGTCATATGCGCCATGGCATTGTCCCGTGTGAAGATATCCTTTTCTTCCTTCAGGCATCTGATAATGATGTTCCTGTCCCTTTCCTCCTGCTCATTAAAAGGACTGTATTCCTCTAATTGCCTTAACAGATCCATCATAGTCCCTCCAGCGGACCCACGATTTTCCCGGCCGCTGCACAGGCCGCGGCGGTTCTGGGTGACGCCAGGTAAATCTCCACCTTGGAAGTCCCCATGCGCCCCAGGAAATTGCGGTTATTGGTGGCAATGACCCGCTCCCCATCGCTGAGGATACCTCCGGTCCGCCCGCAGCACAGGCCGCAGCCAGGATGTGTGATGATTGCGCCTGCCTCCGCCAGGGTATCGATTGCCCCGCAGGCAATGGCCTCGTTATAAACCTTCCTGCTGGCCGGCGTCACTATCAGCTTCACATAGTCCGCCACCTGCCTGCCCTTTAATACCTCAGCCGCAGCCACCAAATCCTCCAGGCGCCCGTTGGTGCATGAGCCGATGAACACCTGGTCGATGGGCGTGCCTATAAGCTCACTGACCGGCTTGATTTTGTCCACCTGGGACGGACATGCCATCACAGGAACAAAGTCCTCTGCCCGATACACCATTGTCTTCATGTACGCGGCATCCGCATCGCCTATCAGGCTCTTCTGGTAATCGTCCAGTTTCACTTCACAGTATTCTTCCGTCTTGGCATCCGGTGTGAACAATGCACATTTGGCCCCGGCTTCAATGGCCATGTTGGCAATGGTCATACGGCTGGCAATGCTCATCTCCTCCACCGTTGTCCCGCTAAACTCCAGGGCACGGTAGGTTGCCCCGTCAGCCCCCAGGTCGCCAATCAGGCGCAGGATGATGTCCTTTGACATGACGCCCTCAGGCAGTTTTCCGTCTATGACCACCTTGATGGTTTCCGGAACCTTAATCCACATGGTACCGGTGCCCAGGATACTTGCCATCTCCGTATAACCGATACCAGAGGAAAATGCACCCACACATCCATAAGTGGTGGTATGGCTGTCCGTGCCGAACACCACGTCCCCCGGTTTCACATAACCGGCTTCCGTCATCAGCTGGTGGCAGATGCCATCGCTTCTGTGCACATGCTTCATCCCGTATCTGGCCGCAAACGCATCCCCTACACGGAAATGCCTGGTATCATCCAGCTGGCTGGCCGGGACCAGATGGTCGTAGATAAGGACCACCCTGTCCGGGTCCCAAAGCTTCTTAAATCCCATCTCTTCAAACTTATCCGCCACAAACGGAATGAAGATATCATGAATCATCACACGGTCCACATTCACCGTGACAATGTCCCCCGGCCTGACCTGGGCAGCGCCTGTATTATGTTTAATAATCTTTTCAATGATTGTATTTCCCATTGCAGTCTCCTTAATCCCCTTAATCCAGTCCGTTCAGTTTCCTCATGGCTTTCACCAGTCCGCCTGCATTGATGATATCCACCAGGTTCTGGGGCAGGGATGCAATCGGATACTGCCTTCCCTTATAGTCCACATGGTGATTCACTGTAACCGTTATGGGGTCCCCCTCCGTCATATCATCATACAGGTCCGGCTGCTCTATCAAAAGCAGGCCGTTATTAATGGAATTACGGAAAAATATCCTTGCAAATGACTTGGCAATCACACACCTGATTCCCAGTGCCTTGATAATCTCCGGCGCCTGCTCCCGGGAGGAGCCGCAGCCAAAGTTCTTACCTGCCACGATGATGTCCCCTTCCTCAATCTGCCCAGCCAGTTCCGGGCGCAGGGGACTGAATCCGTACTGCTTCATATCGTCAATTGTCTTAAGCGCCAGATACTCGGTTGGGATGATGATGTCCGTGTCAATGTCATCCCCCAGCACCCAGACTTTGCCTGTAAATGTCTCCATTTTTCTATTTCCTTTCCTGTGTTGCTGCCATCACAAATCCGGTTCCGGTTTACATACCAAGCCGCCCCCTGGTACTGGCCGTCTATCCGGCCTGGTATTGTTTGGTGATTCATTCCCGCCATCTGACGGAAAGCATTTTCAAACACATCCCAGGGCAATCTCCCCCGCAATGGCGGAAGCCGTCACTGTTGCCGCGGAACCGAGATACACCTTGGAGCTTGGATGGCCTGCGCGGCCCTTGAAGTTCCTGGTTCCGGTGCTGATCAGTACCTCATTTTCCCCAATCACGCCCTGGCAGCTTCCCCAGCACACACTGCAGTTGGGGTTCATCACAATGGCCCCTGACTCCATGAAAATGTCAATCAGGCCTTCCTTAAGCGCCTGCCTGTATACCTCAAGGCTTGCGGGAACCACCAGGAAACGTACGCTGTCAGCTACCTTTTTCCCCTTAAGTATAGCCGCGCCCACACGAAGCTCATCGATGCGCCCATTGTTGCAGGACCCTAAGAATGCCTCGTCAATCTTAACGCCGCAAACATCCTTTGCAGGCACCACATCATCCACAAAATCAGGCCTTGCAACCACCGGCTGGATTTGGGACAGATCAAAGGTATACTCCCGTGCATAGACAGCATCCGGGTCACTGGTATATACGGCCTTCGGTTCACGCCCCCGCTCCCTCAGATACCGGACAGCGGCTTCATCTGCCTCAAAAATCCCTGTCTTGGCCCCTGCTTCCACCGCCAGGTTGCATAGAACCATACGGTCATTGATGCTCAGCGTCTTAGCGCCTTCCCCGGTGAACTCCATTACCTGGTAATTACATCCATTGGCCCCAATCTCCCCAATGATGGTCAGCATCAGGTCCCTTGGATAGACGCCTTCCTGCAGGCGGCCCACCAGATTGAACTTCACTGTCTCAGGCACCAGCACCCAGGAAGTGCCGGTAACCATGCCGTAGAGAAAATCCGTGCATCCCACCCCGGTTCCGAAGGCGCCCAGCGCGCCGTACGTGCAGGTGTGGCTGTCCGCCCCGAATATCAGCTCGCCGGAACATACGTAATGCTCCATCATGATCTGATGGCAGACCCCCTTTCCTTCCCAGAAATCAATCCGGTTCTCCCTGGCAAAATCCCTCATCTTTTTCTGTGAGGCAGCTGTTTTTGGATTATCCGCAGGCACATTGTGGTCCACGATAAAAACCAGTTTCTTATGGTCCGCAATCCTGGGATGTTTCAATTTATTGTTGTACATGTCAACGGTCAGGTGGGTGGTTCCGTCATTGCTCATAAGACGGTCCAGGTTCACGGTATGGATATCCCCCGGCTTCACACTGTCCACCCCTGCCGCTGCTGCGATGATCTTCTCTGCAATCGTCATTCCCATGTCTACGCTTCCTCCTTGTTCAATGATGCAATCAGCCCGCCCTGATTCAGGATATTCTGCATATACTCAGGAAGTCTGGTACATGCATACTCCTTTCCATTGGCCCTTGCCACACCCTCGGACATGGACAGTTCCATGGTATCCCCGGTCTTCACTTCATCCGGAAGTTCCTTGCAGACAATCACGGGAAGCCCGATGTTGATGGAATTCCTATAAAATATCCTGGCAAACGACTTGGCAATCACAGCCTTGACCCCCAAAGCCTTGAGGACGCTGGGCGCCTGTTCCCTGGAGGAACCGCATCCAAAATTCTCGCCCCCCACCACGTAGTCCCCTTCCTTTACCTTCCTTGGAAAATCAGGGTCCAATGATTCAAATGTATGTACCTTCATCTCATCGATATTTGGCAATAAGAGATATTGTGAAGCAATGATCTGGTCCGTGTCCAGATCGTCATGAAATTTAAAAACAGTTCCGCCCGGCATAAGGTAATCCCTCCTGTTAAAAGTTATACTTGTTACTCATCTGCTTATCTATTCTACCACAGACTTTGCTATAATAATAATACATGATAAGAATAGGTACTATAGATACAGATTATGAAAGGGGACATCCACCCCCATAAATCCGCAAAAGATAAGGCATATATAGGAACATCCTGTCCTTATATGCCTTATCCATATATTCCTTCAGATAAACTTAGGAACAATACTGTCCATCAGGATTCTACTTTCAGACTTAACGCATTAAGAAATTTGATGATATCTGACTTTGCTCCGATTTTGCTTTTATGGGTTTCAATGTAATATCCATCATAAATAATAGGGGCAAAAAATGCCCTCCCGCTTATATGCTTTCCGTCTTTACTAATCAGATATCTTTTGCTCCCTGTTTTAAAAGGAACCAGCTGTTCGAACTCAATGTCATTTGCCGTAAGGTAATCAAACACATTCCGATAAAAAGATTTGACCGTATTCGCCTCTATCCTAAATCCATCGATGATTAAACTTATCTTATCTTCATCATTTACAATATCAATTTCACTTAACTGTTCTTGTGCTAAATCAATTTTTTGCTGAACTTTTTCCCTGATATCCTGAGGGACCGTACTATCATTAGCCACCTCATTCCCCAATATGTTCAGTTTCTGTCTAATGGCCTGCAAAAAATTGTTATCATTTTTGTAATAATCCGGAGAATAAAAATTTTCCGGTTTTTTGTACAGCACAAAAAAGAAAAGCAGGACAATCAGCACCGGAAAGCATATGACAAACCACACAAATATCATCTGAATATTGTTTGGAAGAAATTTCAATACCACGGTGCCAAACACTTCTGCCAAAGATGCAAAAATAGCGATTATCCCTAAAGGGTTCTGTTTATTATGATTCATGAGTAACTTTCCCGCTTTCATTGGTTATCATTCCACCCGTCACCGTCCCCTCCCGGTACACACAATACCTGGAGCGTCCCTCCTTCTTTGCCTGGTACAAAGCCTGGTCGCTGTGCTGGATGAGCAGGTCTATATCCATATCCCCGTCCTTTCCCTGGGCAATGCCTATGCTGGCTGATAAGGATTGCATTTCCCTGGATGCCTGGAACCGGGCATTAAGCTTATCAAGGAATTCCCCTGCTTCTTTTTCAAGCTGTTCCATGCTGCACTCACCGAGCCTTGCCACCAGGAACTCATCCCCTCCAAGCCTTGCCACAAAATCATCCGGGAAGGATTCCACAAGCATCCTGGCTGTACCTGTCAGCACCGCATCCCCCACCTTATGCCCGTATGTATCGTTCACCGCCTTAAACCAGTCCAAATCAATGTAAAGCAGGCTTACGGCCCTGTCCCCGCGGTTATGATTGATATACTGGTAAAAATACCTGCGGTTGTAAAGCCCTGTGAGGAAATCCGTATTGGAGCTGTGGAGGATCTGTTTTTCCAGGTTCCGCTCCACCGTCACATCCCGGAAGATGCAGAGCTTCCCCACTACATTGTGGAATATGTCATAGATGGAGCTTTCGTGGATTTCCAGCATTTTCCCAGTCCCGTCCGGCAGGGATACCCTGGCCTCCGCATATCCCTCGCTATTAACTGTGCGTGGTCCGTCAAAGGCATCCGCCAACCACTCCTCATAATCCTTTCCCAGGATCTGAATCTTACTTATCTGGAAATACTCCTCGAATTTTGCATTTGCATTCAGTATCCTGCCCCTGTTATTCCATAAGAGGATGGCATAAGGCATGCTTTGAAGCAGGATTTCGATTTCCGCGCTCATGTTGTGCAGGTCCGTCACATCATGGCCGATTCCGACCGTCCCAAGGACCGTCACACCGTCCCGGTCCATGATAGGTGTCTTATAGGTGCGCAGCTGCCGCATTCCCCTGGAACATTTGACCTCCTCGGTAAACTGCAGGGTACGCCGCGCCAGGATGACAGCATCCTCCGACTTTTTACAGGATTCCTCCCCATTTTCAAAGTCATCCGGTGAAACGCCCCAGATATAACAGTGGTCCCGTCCAACCACATCCTCCCGGTCCTTTCCCACCACGGAACAGAATGCACGGTTCACCTTGACATGTGTTCCGTCCATGGCCTTGAACCAGAGCATGTCCGGCAGGCTGTCAATGGCCGTGTCCAGGTATGTCCGGGTCATATACAGGTCATACTCAAGCTTAATCTGTTTCAGGATATGTTCCATCCGGATACGCACCCGCTCCTGCATGAGCGGGATGTCCCAGAACTCGTCCGCCGCCTCCATCTCGCTGGCGGCAAGACCGTCAATCATCCCCCGCTCCCCACAGTACACAAGAACCGCATCCTCCCTGCAATGTGAACGCAGCCCTGATGGAAGGATGCCGCTGCCCAGGTTCCAGATAACCACATGGCTGCCAGCAGCCCGCTCAGGCGAAAATTCCCCTGCTTGCGTAATTGTATGTGAAAAATGTTCCAGCGGGCAAAGACGGCGCATCACCCCGGCCAGCATTGAATCCCTGCTGAAAATCATGATTTGAAGCTTACATTGATACATTGTACCCCTCCCCCTGCAGACACCAGCCCCTGCTATAAGCCCCTGCTATAAATACAGCTTTTCAAACCCCGAAGCGCTGACCGGCCTTCCAAACAGATATCCCTGTATGTAATCCGGCTGTGTCTGCTTTACAATATCAAATTCTTCCTCTGTCTCCACACCTTCCACGCAGACCTTTAAACCGATGCTGTGGGCAAGCTTGATGATATACTCTAAAAAAATGTATTCATAGCTTCCCTGGTGGATACCTGTCACAAAACTGCGGTCCACCTTAAGCACGTTAGCCGGAAGTTCCTTGAGATGGCTCAGCGAGGAATATCCGGTGCCAAAATCATCAATTGCAATCCCATATCCCATGCCGCGCAGTTCCTCAAACTCCTGATTCAGGAAATGCAGGTTCGGCACCCAGCAGCTTTCCGTCAGTTCCAGAACCATCTGCCCCACAGGCAGGTCACCCCATTGTCCATCCTTCAGATATTCCAGCAGCGCATTGTCCTTTAACTGGATATATGAGACATTGACGCTCATGGAAAAGTCTTCTTTATACCTGCTCCATATCTGGAACTGCCTTGCACTCTCCTCCAGCACCCAGGCCCCTACCTGTGTTATGAGGCGGCTCTCCTCCAACAAGGGGATGAACTCCGAAGGCGGAACCTCCCCATGTTCCGGGGAATGCCACCGCAGCAATGCCTCCGCGCCAGTGACCGCCCCCGTCACCGCATCCACCTGTGGCTGGTAGAACAGTTCAAACTGGCTGAACCCATCCTTCACACAGGCGTGCAGGCTCTCCTGCAGCTCCATGTTCCTCAGCTTTTGTTGATACATTTCCTCGGAAAAGAAAACCAGCTGGTTCTTTCCGTTCATCTTGGCAATCTCAACTGCATTTTCCGCATTCCTGAACAGCTTCTGGTAGGTACTGGCATCATCTGGGAAAAAGCAGGCGCCTGCGGATAAGGAAATCAGTATCTGATGGCCTTCCACCGTAAAATGGCTGCCGATGAACATCTGGATATTCTCATAAATCCCCCGTACGGTCTCCCTTGTGCCGTCCTTCACCAGAAACACGAACTCATCCCCATCCAGACGGTAAAGACGGCATCCCTTGGGAAGCATGGCCGATATCAGTGTGGATAGAAGGTTAAGTGCCCGGTCCCCAAATGCATAACCGTACTTTTCATTGACATTCTTGAAGTCATCAATGTCCAGGACCACGATTACACCGTTGGCAGCTGTCTCCGTTCCCACAAGGGCCTTAATATCCTGTTCAAACTGGCTTCGGTTCATCAGGCCCGTGACATTATCAAATTTATTCTGTTTTCCGATATTGGAAATCCGGCCAATCATGAACAGCGGCCTTCCTGACCCATCTTTCTTTACGGTTCCCCGGCACGACACCCATATGACCCGGCCGGATTTATTACAGACCCGGTACTCCATGTCATGGTAGTCCTTAATACCGTCCTGAATCATCTGCATATCATTAAGCCACGGCTCCAGATCCTCCCTGACCATGATTCCCGACCATGAAGTGACAACATCCTGTTCAATCAGGCGGCTGATATCAAGGTCCTCATATGCATTATCCGATATGTAAAACGTCCCGTTCTGAATATCCCACATATAAAGATAGTCATCCGTGGTCTCGGAAAGCAGGTTCAGGAGGACATCCGCGGTAAACTTCTCATCTTTTATTATATCAGCCATGACAACCTCCAGAATAAGTATGGTTTATATTTTACCATGACCGGCTTTCAGTGTCCAGAAGCAGCAGATATTATTAAGGATTTTCTAATTTTTCTTACAGTTGGATCCACTATCTTTACTTTCATCCATGAAGTGGTTAAGATACAGCATTATAAGGAGGGATTCCTATATGATGTACTTTAAACATTTCCATTCATGGCTGACAGCATATGGAGGCGGCCTTGGGAAACTGGCCATTGCCAGCTGGCTGCTGACCAATACCATGTTCCTGCTGTGTAGCCGTGTCCCGTTCATGACCCTGGATTTTGTGAGACAGATATCCCTTGGGAGCTTTCTCGGCATCTGGCTTGGTATCTGCTTCTGCCTCACCATTCCCTGGCTGATATCGTCAGGCACCGGAAAAATACGTTTATCCCTGACATCCAGTATGGCCATGTACCTTGCAGCCCTGATGATCAAGGAAACATTCATATGATGACTGAGCGGATGGACAGATGGCTGACTTCCCGGCGGTTATGGATGATCCTGGGTGGAACGGCAGTGCTCTGGTTCCTGTTCACTGCCTCCATGACCATCCTGCGCTACCGCCTCAATTACTCGTCAGCTTATGATTTTGGAATATTTTCCCAGATGTATTATTACATGGACAAGGGCCTGACACCTCTGACCACCTGTGAGCGCGACGGGCTTCTGTCCCATTTTGCAGTGCACCTGTCCCCTATCTTTTATGTGCTCCTGCCCTTATATAAGCTGGTGCCGCGTCCGGAGACACTGCTGGTCCTTCAGGCGTTCATGGTCATAAGCGGGGTCATTCCCCTGTGTCTGCTGACCAGGGCTTTGGGCCTTACCCGTCTTAAAACGCTGTGCTTCGGTCTGGTGTACTGCGCCTATCCGGCGTTCATGGGAGGCTGTTTTTATGATTTCCATGAAAATAAATTCCTGGCAGTCATCATACTCTGGACCATGTACTTTCTGGAAACCGGACATTATAAATCCATGGCCTGCTCTGCTGCCCTGCTGCTTCTGGTTAAGGAGGATGCCCCGGTCTATGCGGCCTGCATCGGCCTTTATCTCTTTCTATATAAAAAGCAGTATCGGTACGGATTCCTGGTCTTCGCCGGTTCCTGCCTGTACTTCTGCATGGCCATCTGGTATATCAACCGGTTTGGGGACGGCGCCATGGTTAACCGGTTTGATAATTTCATATCTGACAAGCGGCTGGGCCTGGTCAGCATGTTCAAGACAATCCTGGTCAATCCGGCATATGTGCTGTCGCAGATAGCGGTAAGGGAAAAACTCATCTTCTTCCTTCAGATGCTGCTCCCCCTGGGATTCCTTCCGCTTATGACCAGGGACTGGCGGAAATGGACCCTTATCATCCCATTCGTGCTGATTAACCTGATGTCCAATTATAAATATCAGCATTCCATTTTCTTTCAGTATACATATGGTTCAGGCGCCTTGCTGATGTATCTGGCGGCAGTGAACTACCGTGACCTGATGGACATCCCCCAGCCGGCATGTCCAACGCCAGCATCTTCCCAGTCCCTGCCCAAGCCCCGCTCATCCCTGCCATCCTCCATCCTGTACTGCGGACTGGCCTGCGCCCTGATGATCACCGCCGTTGTCGTGTACAAAAAAACGTATTACATCGGCAGCTACGCCCAGGACCGGGAAAAAGCAGCAGAAGCAAGACTCCTGCTGTCAACCATCCCAGAGGATGCATCCGTCAAATCAACCACCTTCTTCATTCCCCAGCTGTCCGGCAGGGATGAAATCTATCTTGCGGACAGCAGGCATCCGGCTGATTATATCGTGTTGGACCAACGGCCTGGATATGAAAAGGATTCCCAGGACCTGATGGCTGATTACCTTTTACAGGGATATGTGGTCCAGGGGGAGGTGGACGGGTATGTGGCCGTGCTGGGACCTGCCGTGCCCTCCCACTGAATCCATATTGACTGTAACCACAATCCGTGATATGATTTGTTCATCTTTTCAGGGCAACTCATTTGCCCCTTATCAATTCATATTTGTATCACATGCCGGCAGGGTCGCTGGCGGTTTCACAGGATTGGCAATGGATACAGGCAGCGGATTCTTGCATTTTACATGTATGCCCGGTATAATAATATCAGATAAAAATGTCCCCATTCCATTGCATTCAGAACATATTCAAACAGGAAAGGCAGGAAAATGGGACAGAGGGATATCTCGCAGGTGCGGTATTTTGAGGACAACCAGCGCTATGCTGATTTAATCAACGGGTTTGTGATACGCTGTACCAAGGTACCATAATGCGTAGATAGCGGGACAAAGGATAGCGGGTGCCGTCATCTACGCATTATTTCTTCCATGGGAATGAAGTCAGATTTCCACATCCAGCACATCATCCAGATTTATCCTTGTGTTCACCACCTGCAGCATCCTGCTGTTCCTGTCAAACCGCGCAACCATTCCCGTCACCTTCAGATATTCGCCCTTATGGAAATACACCACGCTTATGATCCTGCCTGGTATGATTTCCCGCATCTTCTGATTCAGTTCCTCTGCCATGTCATCGGACAGCACAATCTTAGGCACAACCACCCGTTCCTTTTCCGCCAGGGCCTCCGGCAGGCCCTTTAGCGCCGCAAATGGAAGGAACTGTTTGGCCCTGTCAGCCACAGCCATCTTAGCCCTTGGTCTACTCGCCACTTTTATGACCTCCTATCTGGCGGTTCCTCTCCTTCATGGTTGACGCATCCTGCAGGTTCATGCCCTTAAGGATTGCATTCTTGCCAAACTTTTTCTTGATATCCAGCATGGCCGTCTGCAGCTTCCTGTTGCGTTCCAGCTCCTCTGCATCAGCAAACAGGCTGTACTGACTGTATTCCTCTTCTACCACATGATTGACGGAAATGTTAATCCGGTGTACCGGCAGTCTTGGGTTTACAATCCGCTCATACAGAGCGGTCACGGCCGGTATCAAAACCATATCCGCATTGGTCTGCGCATCCAGGGAGGCGGTTCCCCTGGACGGCTCTGCTTCTGCGCGTTTGGAATATCCCACATACAGGGTCACGGAATTGGAAACCAGGTTCTTTTCCACCATCTCAAGACACAGCAGGTCCATCATCTCCTTGACAATCAGCTCCCCATCCTCAAAGCTGTAATCACAGCCCAGGACCTGCCCACAGGTAAGACAATTAGTCTTGGCTTTATAAGACTTGATATCCCCAATGGTCACAGGCTCCCTGCCCCATGCATGGTCAATCAGAAGTTCCGCATCCACGCCGAACAGCTTATATAAGAAGTCCTCATCCATGGCCGCCAGGCCGCCCATGGTATGGATGCCATAGCGTTCCAGCTTACCGGCAATGCCCTTGCCGATTCTCCAGAAATCCGTCAATGGCTTATGGTCCCACAATGTTTTCCTATATATCTCCTCATCCAGATAACCGATGCAGTCCGCTGCATGCTTGGCCGTGATATCCAGTGCAATCTTTGCCAGATACAGGTTGGTCCCGATGCCGCAGGTTGCAGGAATACCGAACTGCCTCGTGATGTCCGCCATGATGGACTGCCCCAATTCCCTGGCCGTGATATGGTAAAGGGGCAGGTAATTGGTCACATCCATGAATGCCTCATCAATGGAATACACATGGATATCCTCCTTGGAGATATACTTCAGGTAAATGCCGTAAATCTCCGCAGCATACTCAACATACAGCTTCATCCGCGGCTCTGCCATGATATAGTCCACACTCTTTGGAATCTCGAATACGCGGCACCTGTTATGGATTCCGAGGGCTTTCATGGCCGGGGATATGGCAAGGCAGATGGTCTTTTCCGTGCGTTCAGGGTCAGCCACCACCAGTCTGGTTGTCATGGGGTCCAGCCCACGCTCCGCGCACTCCACAGAAGCATAAAAAGATTTTAAATCAATGACAAGATAGGTGTGCTGCTCCATTCCATCCCTCCTCTACCACGGAAATATATCCTTATTATAATTATACAGCGGCGCCATGAAAACTGCAATCCATTTATCGAACATCTGTTCTTTTGATATTTCATATCATCTCACAAGTCCATCCAAAAAAGCTTCCAGCCTTTTTGCAGGAACCAGCAGGCCATCCTTGGAGCCGATGAAATGTTTTCCGGACCGGTAACTGGGCACTGCATCCAGACGGTTGGTTTCCCAGGCATACCGGTTCCCTTCCACCAATTGTTTCCTGTAATGACCTGCACCAACCATCTTTTGGAAATCCACCGGATCAACCCGGCACCGGGAAGCCATCTGAGAAAGGATATCCATGGAGGAAATATCCATCCCCCTGTCAAAAACCGCCTCGTAAGCCAGGGCATGGTACCTCCAAAGGTCCCCCTGATGCTCCTGTATATAATACATGCCCTGTATGGCCTTATCACTGTGCACCGGTGATGGTTCCGGGCGGGGATGGGACTCGCAGGGCCGCCATACCAGTTCAATCTGAGGATAACGTCCCAGAAGGTTTAAAAGATTTTTATGCCCACGGTAACAGTATGGGCATGCATAATCAAAAAACAACTCAAGTTTTACCATTTCCATCATTTCTCAGACTCCCTTCAGCTTCCATTCCTTTATTCCCATCGTCTTCCCTGTCTTCCATTAAATGCTTCCTGTAATACAAGGGCGTACACCCCATATACCGGCAGAATGTATTGGAAAAATGGCTGCTTCCCGAAAACCCCACGGCCAGCGCAATCTCCAGCACGCTTTTGTCAGAATGGGCCAGCATATACTCACCCATCCGCACCCGGTAGGAAATAAGATAATCCACAGGCGACTGGGAAAGGACCTCCTTAAAATCACGGCAGCACTCACTGACACTTACATTGGCTGCCCGGGCAATATCCTCCAGCCGCAGCCTGCCTGCATACTCCTTATGTATGTATTCCAGGCAGCAGCGGACACGCTGGTATCTGGAATCATGGACGGAAGGACATGGCTCCTGTTTCATATCAAGATTCTCAAACAGTATAAGCCCTGCCTGCTGTACCAGGATCTGCAGTTTCCACAGATATCCCCTGGGACGGCTGCAATCACACTGGTACATCTCATGGATACAGGCCAGCACCCCTGCATGCCAGGGACTTGTCCCGTCCAGGAAGAAGAAATCTGTTTCCGGCCGGAACAGGGCGGATATGTATTGTTCCTCAATCAACCCGCCGGAAAGGCCATGGAGCAGATAACTGTCCGCCAATACCGCACAGTAGATACTTCCATGCTGGCGATGGTAAGGGGACACCATATGAAGCATATTGGAGGGGACAAGACCGCCCTGGCCGGAACCAATCACATACGTGCTGACGCCGGTCTGGAATTCTATGGTTCCTTCCAGGACATAGACAAATTCCAGTTCCTTATGCCAGTGCCATGGAATAAACCGGTTGGGATACAGGTCCAGATTGTCAAGGTACACTTCCATGGGAAATGCCGGAGAGCCGTGGCAGGTTATCTCCTCCAGATTGCCATTCACTTCAAGATAATTCAGCTGCATGGATATCCTCCTGTCCCTTCAGGGATCTCTTACATACCTTACATACTTAATATAACCGGATACCTTGTTTCCTGCAAGGCCGTATATCATCCTTCCAGGAAACCGTATGTAACATCCCTGAATCACATATTGACATGATTCTGTTATTTTTAGATACTATTATAATAGAATACGCCATCATATTCTATTATAATATAAAAAAGAGCAGAATTACCAGAAAAATTCAGTAAAGATGAAATGACCATGCGATGATGATTTGAAAAGTGAGATGATGATTTTGAAAGTTGACTACATTACACTCCAGACCCTGTATCCAGATAAGATGAAGGATTTCTATGTGAGGTATTTTGGGGCCGAAGCCAATGCAGACACCGTTGGCACTGACAGTTCAGACTCAATGTATATCCTCTCCTTCCGGGGCGGTTTTAAGATTAAGCTGGCCCCGGCAGGACAAACCTTATCCGCTCCCTCACCACAGCCGGCCCCATCCCAGCTTAATCCTGTCTGCCTGGCCTTCAGGCTGGGAAGCAGGAAACGGGTAAACACCCTGACCAGCCAGCTGATACTGGAAGGACACGAGATACTAAGTGAACCCCAGCTATCGGCTCCCGCACATTACAGCAGCTGTATCTTTGACCCGGAGGGCAATATCGTGGAACTCATTTCCTAATTGTCTTCATTATGAGAGATACGCAATCAGCTGCCGCCGGCCATGAATACGCCGTGTGGCAGCTGATTCTGATTGTGTTGAAAAAGGGTGTTCTTTGCACTAATCGGATACATCCGGCGGACTTTTTAAGGCAGATGGCAGAGTGGATTTCCCAACACAGCCCGGACATCATTCCGTCACAACCACATAACTGGCTGTCCCAAAGCATCCATTCTCCTCCAGATGTTCCTCATCCCATTCAGCCACCAGTTCATACACCCTGCTCACTTTAAACTCCGGCATCAGTGCGTCCTCATAGACCGCGCTGGACAACGGGCTGGCGTCCGTCCCTTCCATATCCTCAATGGAATACTCGTAAACCGTCAGACGGTCAGGCTGTATTGTGAAGGAAACAGCGTAACTTACAGTATTCTGTCCATTATACCGGGGAAGCTTCAGGGTTTCCTTATCCTTTGCCTCGAACAGCGGATGGGCGCCACAGGCAACTGCCCCTGTCATCCCATCCCCGCCGGGATAATTCCACTGATAGTTGCCTGATGTGACCTCAAACTCATTCATGGTGCCGGAAAGGATATCGGAAAGCTTCATGGCAGGCGGTTCCTGCCCCACATTTCCCACTTGGACAGAAGGATTCCCGCCGCTTTCAGCCTTGCATCCCGCAGAGCCTGTAATGACAGCCAGTACGGCTATGGAGACATACAGTACCCTGATATATTTCCCATATCCTTCTTTGGAATATCTGTCTTTGGAATATCCTTCTTTGGAATATCTGTCTTTGGAATATCTGTCTTTGAAGTGCCTGTCCTTGTAACACCTGTCCTTGAAATTCCTGCCTTTGAAATTCCTATCCTTGCAATATGCCCTCATATCCCCATCCTTTCCGCAAACCGATATATACATGTCAGCCCTGCAGTTTTTCCTGACCGCTTAAAGGTGTAATTGTTTCAATCCACGCTCGGTATATTGTCGAAGTATGACTGCATCCTTCGTAGATGCGTGGTTGACCGCATGGCAGTGGGGATACCGATTACTCTCCGCCCACCACTGCCGTTAAGTTTGTTTTTGGCAATTCATCCCACCACCTTAGAGGATGGGAGAATCCTTGCTGATATTTGTTGAAAATAACCTTCCGTCAGCTGCATACTCCGGTATTGCTTCCTGGATTTACTATATCATATTTTTTATTTTAATACCTTAACCCTTGCTTAAGGATCTATGGTTTTTCTTTAACGTTTTCCTGTCTCCCCTTCAACGCCTGCCATCCCTGCCATCCCGGTTATCCAGGTAATACTGCAGTGCTTCACCCATGAACCGGGAAGCCCCTGTCCCATAGCGTTTATCCATGCCCTCAATCAGCGTGGGATTATGAAGATACCCGTCTATCAGCACATTCCAGTAATTCTTCCCCATGTCCATATCGGGACTGTCCTCCTTACTCAGAAGGTTCATCAACTGATTCACGACATCCTGCACTTCCCTGGACGCCACATCCCTGGACACATCCTTTAACAGTTCCTCCGTCAGTTCCTGATTCCGTTCCACATAGCCCTTTTCCTTGATTTTCTCCATCTTCTCCATATTTTCCGAAAAATGTTCCAGGCTGTGCTTCATGGCGTCCACATACGCTTCAACGCTTCCATAATATTTAATTGCATTCTGTGCAATGCCTGATTCATGGTCCCTGACCCGGTCCACCAGCTCCTCAAACTTCTCCACGCTGCCCCAGTGCCGTATTACCTCATCCATGTTCTCACGTTTAAAATGCTCCAGCGCCTCCACATACCCGCTTAAATCAAATTCCTCAAAGCTCATGCAAGTCTCTCCTTTTTCCAGTTTATCCAACAGTTCCAGCAGACGGTCCAGTCTGTCCCGCTTGGCCTTCAGCAGTTCTTTCTGCTTCCTGAAGGCTTCCAGCCTGTCATAGTCAGGATTTCCCATAATTATCCTGATATCCTTCAGCGTAAAATCCAATTCCCGGAAAAACAGGACCTGCTGCAGGATGTTCAGGGATGCATCGTCATACAGCCGGTATCCGGCATCCGTGACCTTGGTTGGTTTGAACACCCCTATCTCATCATAATATTGTAGCGTGCGCACACTGACACCGGTCAGCGAGGCGACTTCCTTAACAGTCCTCATGGTATCAACTCCTATCTGGTTTATGATTTACCTTTATCTTATATTATCACGTAACGTGAGGGTCAAGGGTTTTTATGATAATTTCTGCCAAAAGGAATCCTTGCCATACCGCCTCCATCCTGCCCGCGCCAGATAAAGCGCCAGCAATACGCCCCAGGAAAATGCCTCCGCATAAGCGATGATCATATTCCCGCAGACAGCCGCCATCCCATAAGAAGCCAGAATACGGGATATCAGAGAGACAATACCCGCAATGCTGGAATAAAGTACGTCCCCAATCCCTTCCAGATATCCGCGTACAGCTGTTGCAAGTCCAAAGACCACATAAAAGCTGGCAATCCTGCGAAAGAATTCCTGCCCGATTGCCACAGCTCCCGCACCCACGCCAAACAGTGCAATGACATGGCCGCCCGTGGGGATGACCAGGATTGTCAGGCACAGGGATACAACCACCATCATGACCGTCCCGACACCAAACACCTTCCTGGCGCGCATTTTATCCCCTGCCCCATGGTTTTGGGCCACAATGGTGGAAATCCCCGACCCCAGATTAATAACCGGCAGCAGGATGATTGTATCTACCCTGTATGCGGTGGTAATGGCCGCCACGGTCTGCGTTCCAAAGCCATTCATGAAATTCTGCAGGAGCAGGCTTCCGAATGCGCTGATGCTGGATTGGATCATGGGCGGAAGGCCCATGCGCAGCCCCTGCAATAATGCAGTCCGGTCCAGCAGCCTGCCAGTCAGGCGAAACCGCAGCAGCGGATGCTTAACCACTGCATACAGAAGCAGGAATGCTGTCATGGACGCCTGGGAGACAACGGTTGCGGCTGCAGCTCCTTTAACGCCCCAGCGCATGCAGGCCACGAACAGGATGTCCAGGACCACATTCACGGCAGAAGAAAAAACAATGGCCAGAAACGGCGCCCGGCTGTCCCCAATCCCGCGAAGTGCGGCTGAGTAAACATTGTACACTGCCAGAAATGGAATACCTGCAAATATGATCTGCAGATAATCCCCTGCCAGGCGGATTGTATCCCCGGTCGTATGTAACAGGCCCAGTATCGGGGATGCCAGCCAGATTCCGGCGGCCGCAAAGAATGAAAAACCCACGCCGAATATCAGGGAAAAGGTTGACAGGATGCCCGGTATGGCCCTGGTTTCCCCACTGCCTGATTTATGGGCAAAGAGGATGGATAGTCCCAGTGTGAATCCGGTAATTGCCATAAGATAAAAGTTCACAACCGTCCCGGTTGCCCCGATTGCCGCCAGGGCCAGCTCACCCTCCACATTGCCCACAATAAATGCATCCGCCCAGTTATATAGCTGCTGTAAGATACCGCTGAGAATAAGAGGAAGACTGAATTTAATCAGGATGTATGCAATATTTTCCTGTCCGTCACGTGTTTTGTCATAGCCTTTATCATAGTCTTCCTCATGTCCGCTCCTATTCACCATACCTATCCCCCTCCTCCTTCCATACAAAAAAACCGTATGCAGATTCAGCCTTGCATACGGTAGGTGCTCACCCGGTTCATATGATTTGTTTTTGGCAATTCATCTCACCACCTTAGGGGATGGGAGAATCCTTGCTAATATTTGTTAAACATTTCATGCCTTCAATCATAGCATATCACGGATGGAAATGCAAATCCAGCTCCGCCCACGGTGTCCATTGGCTTCCCCGCAAGGGTAAGGACACCTCCAGCCAGTTACCCAATATAACCAATCAGGTTTTTCGCTTTTTCATACTGGCTTTCATCAATAAAAATCTTAAAATTCTGCCTGTGGTCATCCATAAGACCTGACGCCGGGCGGCCAAAAGCCAGGAGACTTCCTATCATCCGGCCTGTTCCCCCCGCTGATGTATTTTCCGTGTCATATCTTATATTGTTTTTCTCCAGTATGGATCTGATTTTTAAAAAGTCATCCAGGGAATCACCATTATGCCAGGGTATGTCCGGGACTCCGGAATCCCAGCCCATGGATATTTATGAGCATTTTACAGCCAATATCCTTTGTATATCGTCATAATGGGCTTCGCAGGTAACGCGGTAGTGTATCCAGCCTCCGTCGCCGCAGGGATATTTATGGTCAATGTACTCCCTGGCATATGGCTTCAGCTCTTCATATATGGATTCAAACTGTTTATCCGATAGCCTGACCATGACCGTAAACCCGTTGTTTTCGGCGAATACATTGCATATGAGCTTCTTCCCTATCCTGTGGGCAATTCCCCAGCCGTATCGGTTGCCATAGGGGAATGTAACCTGCTGCACGGTTTTGTAGTTTTCGGACATCCAGCTGTTCAGGCGGGTAAACCGTCCGGCATTGCAGCCGCAGTATGATGTCATCATGGTCATGGTTGGTTTTTCCTGCTTATTGAGCATCCTTTCGTACATAGGGCCTCCTTTTTTCCGTCCATCCCTGAATCCGGCGGCGTCAGGCGTCCATAAACCGGGCGCCGCCATTCCCCCAGGATGATTGATACATCTGAATTATCTTTATATAGTTGATTTATCTGCCTTTTTGTGATTACGGAGATTGCAGATTTCCCGTTTTTATAAAGTCAATGAGCATTTCCACATCCTCAAACCCATCATAATCACCGTTTAACCCTTCGCGGTGATAAACCACCCCAGCCTTCTCATTTGCCTCCAGGCAGTCTAAAAGCCGTTCTTCACCATACCTTTTTACAAAGAGGTTAAATGTATATGGCTTAATCTTTGACAATATACCTTTACGGCAGTCTTCCTCACAGACATAGCAGTGGCTGATTCCCTTTTCCAATGAACAGTTCCTGTTTTTACACCAATCCTTGTCCTGGCATTCTCCTGAATCACAGCCTGCGCAGTGTGTATTTTCCGAACATAAACAACAGGCAAGCCCGCATCTTGCAATTCCCAGTCTTCTTATCATCCCGCACCTCCCCTATCGGTTTTTATTAAGTCCAGTTTACTACATTTATGCCATATCGTCCACAGTGCCGGCCTCCATATAACCCAAACCAGCCGGATAATCATTTCATGCCGGGTTCAAAATACACAAAAGGAAATGCCGTCCCTCTGCCAGGACAGCATTTCCCCATTCATCCATATCTTTTACATATCCTTTATATATCCCTATATTACTGTGCTTCCTTTACAGCCGGAAGGATTACCTCCACCTCTGCATGGGGACGTGGGATTACATGGACAGATACCAGTTCCCCAACCCTCTGGGCAGCTGCCGCGCCTGCGTCGGTTGCTGCCTTGACAGCGCCCACATCACCTCTGACCATCACCGTCACCAGGCCGCCGCCCACGAACTCCTTGCCAATCAGCGTAACATTGGCTGCCTTGACCATTGCGTCTGCTGCCTCGATGGAACCTACCAGTCCTTTTGTCTCAATCATTCCTAATGCATCATACTTCATTTGATTGTCCTCCTGACATTTCTGTTTTTATTGTTATTTTATTGAACTATCTTTACCCTGGATGAGGAGCTTAAGCCCAGGGCATTGGCTTCCTCCGTGTCAATGTGGCATTCCAGGCCGGACTGGCCGGTTACGCGCACAATGGTGTTCCTTAAGATGCCGCCCCGGATTCCATCCACTTCCAGGCTTACCACCTGTCCGTCACGGACACCCATCCTGGCCGCATCCTCCGGAAGCATGTGGATATGGCGCTGCGCCACCATCAGCCCCTCTTTTATCTGTACCGACCCTTTCGGCCCAATGATGGTGATTCCCGGGGTACCATCCAGGTCCCCGGACAGCCTGGCAGTTGATTTTATCCCCAGCTTAAAGCTGTCTCCTGCCAGGATTTCCACCTGTGTCCTGCTGCGGACCGGGCCAAGGATCCGGACCTTTTCAATGGCCCCCTTTGGCCCGCAGATGGTTACTGTTTCCTTGCAGGCGTATTGTCCGGGCTGGGATAAATCCTTCATCCTTGACAATTCATATCCGGGTCCGAACAGGGCTTCCAGATCCCCCTGGGACAGGTGCACGTGACGGTTGGAAACGCCTACCGGGATTGTATTATCCCGGGCATCCGGAATGCTTTTCCTGGCTGCTTCCATAAGAAGTTTTATGATTGCCTCATACTGGTCCATGACTCTCCCCTTTCCTACGCATCCTTCTGGTCCTTCATGGTGGTGATCAGCTGGCGCACAAGGGCTGCCAGCTTTTCATTTTCACCTGGAACGGCCTTGGCAGCTTCAGTGGTATCCGCGGCCCTGTCCGTATTCCTTGCATCATAGGCAGCCACGATTGCCGCCGGGCTGAGATTACCGCGGCATGGCCCGCAGGCAGACGCTGCCTGGGCAGGGATGCTGCCGGCCGGCTGATCCGTCACAGCCATTCCCGGGTGAAAGGTTTTGTCATCTTCCATCAGCGTGGTACAGTCTTTCAGCCCATAGGCCACCTTCTTGATATTAATCAGCTGCAAGGGGCTGACATTTTCCGAAACAGAGCTTCCCCCGCAGGTTCCGCAGCCCAGGGTAAATGCAACGTTAAGGCCTGTGCTGATTCCTGTGCCGCCCTGGCTGCCTCCGGTGTTGACAAGGATCCTGGATGCCGGCTTGGCAGCGAATTTAAGTACCATTTCCCGGTCCTGGGTATGCAGGCTCATGGTGTGGCCGATACCGTTCTGGAGAAGGTCAATGCTCAGCTGGCAGGCTTCCTTCCAATCCTTCACCGTATAGAATCCCAGCACGGTGGTCAGCTTTTCATAAGACAGGGGGTATCCCTCGCCCACGCCTTCCTGCTCACCGATCAGGACCCTTGTGCCTTCCGGGATTGTGATGCCTGCGCCCTTTGCAATTGCCTGGGGGGAGCGGCCCACGAACCTGGCGTTCATGGCATGGCCGTTCTTAAACAGCAGGCCGCATACCTTTTCGGTCTCTTCCTTTGTCATGAAATACCCGCCCTGGGCCTTTAACTCCGCCACCACCTCATCATGGTTGCATTCCTCGCAGATTATGGACTGTTCGGAGGCGCAGATGGTCCCGTTGTCAAAGGTCTTGCTGGCCATGATGGTCCTCACCGCATGGCTGACATCCGCGGTCCTCTCGATGTAAGCAGGGGAATTGCCGGCCCCTACCCCGATGGCGGGCTTTCCCGCGCTGTATGCCGCTTTTACCATGCCCGGACCTCCGGTGGCAATGATGACGGACACTTCCCTGCAATGCATCAGTTCATTGGTTGCACCCATGGTCGGCATGGAAATACATCCAATCACATCCGCGGGCGCCCCTGCTTCCACGGCTGCCTGGCACATCAGCTGTGCTGCCTTCAGGGTGCATTTTGCTGCGGAAGGATGGGGTGAGAATACAATTGCATTGCCTGATTTAATGGCAATCATGGACTTGTATATGGCGGTGGAGGTGGGGTTGGTGGATGGGACAATACCCATGATCAGTCCAACCGGCTCCGCAACGTCCATGGTACCCCTGACCGTGTCCTCGCTGATGATCCCAACGGTCTTCATGTCCTTGATATCCTGGTAGAGAAGGGTGGATGCGGCGTGGTTCTTGTAGGTTTTATCAAGCTCCTTGCCGAATCCTGTCTCCTCCACCGCCATCCGGGCCAGACATGCCGCGTGCTCCTCTGCGGTCCTGACCATGTTCTGTAAAATCCTGTCTATCTGCTCACTGGTATATCCAGCCATCTTCTTTGCTGCCGCTTCCCCCCTGCGGGCCAGGTCCCTGGCTTCCTGTATGGAGCGCAGGTCGTAATCGAAATTTTCCATGTGAAAATTACCTCTCTTTGCTATTTAACTGCTTTATATGATTGAAGTTCCCTATCACAGGTCCGCCCAGTTGGCCGGATACGTGGCGTAGAATATCCTGGCCTTATCCGGCGACCCCCAGATGACCTTTGAACCGGATGGGACAAACAGGACATCGCCTTCATGGGCAGTGTATGTGGTCCCGTCAATGGTCACGTTCAGCGTGCCCTCGATGACATAATCAATTTCCTCGTAGGTCAGTTCCCATTCAAAATCCGAGTGGTCAATCACAAGGAAACCTGCGCTGATATGGGATTCCTCCTTGCTTATAAGCTCCTGATAGTACGCTGTGGCCTTGGGATTCCCAGTGTCGAACACATCCATTTTCACCGAATCCCCCCTCACCACCTTAAGACCGTTTGGATGGCTCTGCGCATCATAGGGTTTTAAAAACCCGTCCAGCAGCCTCTTATCCAGAAGCCCCTTATCCAACAGGGCTTTCAGCACCATGTAAATCTGATTGGCATCCATGTCCTGGCCGCCCGAAGGTGCATTGTCATCGCCGCATTCCTTTTTATATGTAAATGTCACCCCAAGGGAGTCAGCCGCATCCCTTGCCGAAGGGGTGACAATGGCGTCCTGGTCAATGCACAGTTCTGTCTTCCCTTCCCCCTTCAGGGTTTCCACGTCTTTTGCGCAAACCAGCTGTTTCATACCCTCACTTCCTCTCTGCTCTTCTCATTGCTCTTCCCACTGCCTTTCCCACTGCCCTTCCCACTGCTCTTCCCACTGCCCTTTCCACTGCTTTTCCCACTGCCCTTCCCACTGCTTTTCCCACGGTCTGCCTTCCTGCCTGTCACTTAAACCGTCTCCTGACCGAAGGTGCAGTCCTCGTCTATGATCCCAACCACAACCGCGTCTACCGGAATCCCGTCATCCTTAAGCATCCGGCGGGCGGAGGAACCAGTGGTAATGATGACCCGGTCACCGATGCCCGCGCTGATGGTATCAACCACCACCATCTGTTCCCCTGCCCTGGCGCCGCCGATTATCTGAGCCAGCATCAGCTTACAGCCATTTAATGTCTCTGCCTTCCTGGTGGCCCATATGTTGTCAATGAGTCTTGCGGTTACCATCCTTCCCCTGCCTCCGTTTCCTTTTTCCGGATTGCATCCATCGCCGCCTCCACCGAGGCCGTATCGCCGAAAATGGCCAGCAGTATCATGTTCTGGGGACAGCTGCCACGTATATCTTCCACCGTGACCCCCACTGCCTTTTCCGCCACATCGGCGGCGCATACCATTTCAATCATCCGGCCCTGTATGAGGCCGATGGCGTCCGCCTGCCCTATGGGCTTTGACGGCCCTGACCCTTTCCTGCGGCACAGTATGTCGATGGTGCCCTGGGTGGGCGATTTAATGATTCGGTATTCCATAGACACCTTCATCCTTTCTTATATCTTTCTTACCATGCCTGCGGCATGTTACCTTCCCGTCCCCTTACCAGGCTGCCCGGCAGTTCATTGCGATTCCAAGAGGCGTCACAAACATGGGGTTGCCCGGCTTATAGGTAGGAATCCCGGTTTTCTTTTCAATGATTCCTTCAATCCCTGTCAGACAGCAGGTGCCCCCTACCAGGTAAATCCCATCCACTTCCCTGCCCTCAATGTGGCGGCTGATAATGGATGAAACCTTTTCAATCACCGGCTTTAGCACCGGTAACAGCTCCTTGTGGTTCTTTTTATCCCGTTTGTAGCATTCCGCATCAGCAAAGGACATCTTATAGGCGCCGGATATCACCAGGGAAAAATGGGTCCCTCCGGTAGGTTCATCCGCCACATAGACCACCTTTCCATCCTTCAGTACAGAGATTCCCGTGGTGCCTCCTCCGATGTCAACCACAGCCCCATTGCGTATCTTTAAAACCGCATTGGCCGCAGTAGGCTCATCGGGCAGGGCCGTGATTTCAAATCCGGCTCCCTGCACCACATTTTTAATGGCCCCGGAGTCCAGGGCGTCCGTGCCCGGCGGAATGGCGGCCGCCGCATAAAACAGTCCGGTCCCCAGCTTTTCCTCCAGCTCCTCCTTCATTTCCCTGACAATGCGGATGGCGCCGATGTAATCCACCACCATGCCGTCCCGCACCACATCCGCATAGCGGAAGGTTCCGGCCACCGGGCGCAGGTGTTCATCCAGGACAGCCAGCACCACGCAGGCGGTCCCAAGGTCAACGCCGGTATAGTAAACTGCCGACGGTTCCCGGACAGGTTTTGCCATCACGGCTTCAAACTCCCTGACCATACGGTCGCAGGCCTTAAATGTTAATTCTTCTTTTGACACGTCTTTCCTCCAAATGCCTGGCAGATTATCTGTGACAGCCGGTTGATGATACGGTTAACGGTTCCCTTCTTATCTTCAGGAAGTGTGCATGACAGGATACGCAGCTCACACCTCAGGCAGTGAAGGAGGGCAATCTCACGTCCTCTGGGGGATTGGACATGGAATCCGGTGACTTCAAAGCAGTCTTCTAGCTGGCTGTCCCTGTTTTCCTGTGTGATTCCTGTACAGCTGGCCCATGGCGGCCCTGAATCCGGCATTTCCTGTGTGATTCCGGCCAGACTCCGCTCCAGCTCGAATATTTCCCGGGCCGCCAGCACATCCATATCCAGCAGGCTGGCCCCGGCCTCCAGGAACCTGGCCCGGACAGAGCGGATAATGGCCTCTTCCAGCGGATATGAGGCACCGTGGATTGGGGATGCCTTATCCTGTGCCTGATGTGTTGTTCCATCCATGGGTTCGGCTGTCTCCACGGAATCCTTGATTTTGACACCGCGGTCATTTAAAAACTGCCTTCCCCCTGGTGTCAGCCGCTCTCCTGCTTTTGTCTCATAGGATGGGAACGGGTGCTTCTTATAGACAGCACGCAGGTCATCCTCTGTTATGAACCTCATCCCAGGCCCCCTTTGCACAGCCTTCCATATATATCTTCCAGATCTTTTAAAGCAGGCTTTCTTGGGTTGGCAGCCGTACAGCCGTCCTCCAGGGCTTTTGCGGCCATGCTTTTAACCGACTGCAAAAACTCTTCCCTGTCAATACCAAGCTCCGTAACCTGCTCCGGTATCCCAATGC
The DNA here is from genome assembly GCF_022440595.1 of Enterocloster sp. OA13. NCBI lineage: Bacteria > Bacillati > Bacillota > Clostridia > Lachnospirales > Lachnospiraceae > Enterocloster > Enterocloster sp. OA13. Next base: position 2,916,733 of record NZ_JAKNTF010000001.1, read on the forward strand.
GCTTCATAAGGTTGCGGATCTGCCGGATCAGTCCGTGGACCGTGGCTTTCCCGGTTCCGGCTGAGATGCCTAACAGATTGGCAATCTCCACATAACGGGAAAGCGCTTCTGTCTCACCGGCTTCCTCCAGGCCTGCATTATATGTAATCACATGCGGCAACAGGATGGCATTGCTTCTGCCATGAGGAATATGGAAGCGGGCCCCCAGGGCGTGCGCCAGGCTGTGGCAGATTCCCAGGGAAGCGCCGTTAAATGCAACGCCGGCCAGGCAGGATGCATTGTGCATATGGGTCCTTGCGTCCATATTGCTTCCGTCGGCAACCGCCTGCTCCAGATACTTCCATACCATACGGACCGCCTTCTCAGCACAGGCATCCGTAAAATCCCCTGACTGAGTGGAAACATAGGCTTCCAGCCCATGGGTCAGCACATCCATCCCCGTGTCCGCTGTAATCCCGGAAGGCACCGTGGCTGTCAGTACCGGGTCTAAAAAAGCCACATCCGGCACCATGACAGGGTCTTTTAGCGGGTACTTGGCCTGGGCCTCTGGGTCTGAGATGACTGCAAAGGATGTCACCTCACTTCCGGTCCCGCTTGTGGTGGGCACTGCCACAAGGCGGGGCCTCTGTTCCTGTTTCATTGCCGCATAAAGGTGGCAGACCGCCTTGGCCGTGTCCATGGCGGAACCGCCTCCCAGTGCAATCACGGTATCCGGGGCAAAGTCTTCCATCCCTTCAATTCCCTGTGTCACCGCCTCAATGGTGGGGTCCGGCACAACCTTGGCAAATATCCGGCTCTGCGCCCCTGTTTCCTCTAGAAGTCCTTCTATCTCTGAAGCCTTTCCTGATTTCTCCATAAACGGGTCGCATATAATATAGGCCCTCCTGATTCCCAGGCTGTTTAACTGTAAAAGGCAGGCTTCTCCCATATATATCTTTGTTTTCATGATAAACTGTTCCATGTCCTGTCCCTCCTTTCTGTCATTTTTTATTTCAACCACATTTTATTCCCATCCCATTCCGGCGTTCTGCAGCAGGCCCTGATTTCACGGCACAGGGCTTTAAGCCCATCTCCGTCCTTTGCACTGGTCATCAGATATGGTTTCTTTATCCCTGCCCTTGCAAGCTGCCAAAAGCAGGGCTCAGGCCCTCTGCGTCCCGCCTGTATCAGGTCACATTTTGTCACAATCCCAAGCACCGGCACACGGAATGCCATGGCAAATCCCGGCGGGTAAATCTCCCTGTTCCCCATAAGATCCACCAGCATCAGGACACAGGATGCATCCTGGGCCGCTGCTATCAGATGGTGGCGCATCCATGGACTTTCCAGATAAGCGCCCGGCGCTTCAATTATAGTTCCCCTGTACACAAGGACAGGAGTCCGGCGGGACCAGGGGTCTATTGCTGTCCCCGGCCTGGTTTGGCTGCCCGCAGTTGTCTCCAGCCCGTTTTCCCCGCCCACCGTCTCCTTCCGGTTTTTGCTGTCCGCCGTGGTTCCCGCCTGTTCCAGCCACCTTTCCGCCTGTTCCAGCTGCCTTCCCGCCTGTTCCAGCCGCCTTCCCAGCAGGCTTTTCCCGCTGCGTCCTGCCCCGATTATCATGATCCGTTTTCTTCTCACGTCCTTGTAATCTCCGCCACAGTGAATCCCAGCAGCCGCTTCAGCGTGTCGTTCACCGCCTTCAGGGCAGTCCCCACGCTCTCCACATCCCCGGCAATCACAACCGAACCAGTGAAGCGGTCCAGGAATCCAATCTGCACATCCGATGCCTTGGCCGCAATGTCCGCCGCAATGACAGCCGTCTCAAAGGGACTCAGCGTAAGAATCCCAATGGCCCCCATGTCATCGATGCCAAGGCATTCATAGACCTCCGGCACCGGGGATGCTATCACATGGGCAATGGTTACCTGCTTACCCGGCACGGATTCCTCAATTACCCGTCTGACCTCTTTACCTTCTGTCAGGCACATGCTTAAAACTCCTCTCTCTGGCGTTTGTCCATATGGTCTTCCCTTATTAATGCCTCACCACGTTCACAGGGAAATCATAGGCTTTTATCCATCCTTCAATCCGGTCCAGGTCCTCACTGCTAAGGCTCGGATCGCCCTCAATGGGATAGGGCTTATCCAGCTGGTTGTATTTATTTACACCCATCTTATGGTACGGCAGCAGGTCAATCCCTTTGAAGTTCCTGTTTTCACGGTAGGGAAGAAGGAATTTTATGATCTGGTCAATCTCCTCCCTGCTGTCATTGATTCCCTTTAACATGGGCATACGGACCTTAACATTGATTCTGCGACGCAGGAGTTCATTTAAGTTATGGAGGATAAGCTCATTGCTGATCCCGGTCAGTTCATTGTGCCGGACCGGGTCCATGTGTTTCATGTCATACAGGAACAGGTCCACATACTCAGCTATCTGAAGCAGCTTTTCCGTTTTCAGATGCCCGCAGGTTTCAATGGCAGTGTTGATGCCCTCCTCCTTGCACGCCATCAGAAGGCTTTTGGCTGCTTCCGGCTGGGAGGTGCACTCTCCGCCCCCCAGGGTCACACCGCCCCCGGATGTCTCATAAAAGGCAGCGTCCTCTTCCACCAGCTTCAGCAGCTCAGAGATGGTTTTCATCTCCCCGGTTATCTCGATGGCTGACTGGGGGCAGCTGGCCTTGCATTTGCGGCAGCCTGTACAGTCAATGTCGCGCCGTATCATATGCTTTCCTGTTTCTTTTGACAATACATGGATTCCCACCGGGCAGGCATTTACGCATGCGCCGCAGTCCGTACAGGAGTTTTTCTTAAACATGACCTGTATCCTGCGCTCCATCCCTTCCGGGTTGGAGCACCACCTGCAGCGCAGGGGACAGCCTTTAAAGAAAACAATGGTGCGGATTCCGGGTCCGTCATACATGTTGTATTTCTGCACATTGAAAATCAGCGCCTTCCTCTCGATTCCGGCCGTATTTGCATGTTCCATTCTTCCATCTCCATTCATTCCTGCCTGCTTCTATAACTGGGTCAGCATGGTCCTGCTTATGATTTCATCCTGCACATCCCTGCACAGTTCCACGAAAAAGGCGCTGTAACCAGCCACGCGCACAATCAGGTCACGGTACTGTTCCGGATGCTTCTGCGCCTCAATCAGCGTGTTGTTGTCCAGGTAGTTAAACTGCATCTCGCCGTTGCCCAGCATGCAGGCCGTGCGCAGCAGCGTAATCAGGCTCTCCTCGCCCTGGGGCGTATCCAGAAGCCCTGCCATGATTTTAAAGTTATGTACCATTCCGATGTTCATACTGTCATTGGACATCTTGGACACGGACTTGATGATGGCGGTCGGCCCCTTGTAGTCAGCGCCCTGGGTCGGGCTGATCCCATCGCTGAGCGGCAGCCACGCATGGCGGCCATTGGCAGAAGCCCCTGTCATCTGTCCAAAGGGCGTATTATTGGAAATGGACAGGGTCCCGTGGCTCAGGACCGAATACAGGGTCTTGTATTTCCTGTGTTCCCGCTCCGTGAAATTCACAAGGTCGGCGGCAATCAGATCCGCGTAATCGTCATCATTTCCGTACTTCGGCGCATTTAAGCAGTCGGTACGGATCTGCCCATACCCCTTAAAGTCCGCTTTCAGGGCTTCATTTATCTGCTCCAGGGTGTATTTCCTATCATCAAATACCAGTTTCTTTATGGCTGCCATGGAATCCGTATAAGTAGCCAGCCCGGACCAGACAACGCCCGGTCCAAAGTTATACATGGCGCCTCCTGCGGAAACATCCTTTGCCTTCTCCATACAGCCCTCGTACATGATGGACATCAGGGGCTTTGGCGCCAGGTCGCGGTGGACGCGCTGTGAAATCACCGTGGCCACATCGGTCCACTTTGTAATGAACCTGATTTCCTCCTTTACCGCTGCCTCGAATTCCTCATATGTCCGGAACCGGCTCAGGTCCCCCATGTCCGGGCACACCTGCTTGCCGTACCACAGAGGGACTCCGTGGTTTAACACCAGCTCGATGCAGATAGGCCACTGGGTATAGGCGGTGGAGGTCCACTGGTACAGACGGCCGGATTTCTGCGGTTCCACGCATCCCATAAGGCAGTAATCCCTTGCGTCCTCAATGGACACGCCCTTTGCCAGCATCATCTTTATGTGCGCGTCATCAAAATGGCAGGCTGGAAAGCCCATGCCGGAGCGCACCACATCCACGATTTTCTTCAGATACTTTTTCGGCGACTTGTTGTGGATGCGGCAGGCCAGGGACGGCTGGTAAATCTTCACATGGCGCACGGCATCCATCAAAAGGTAGGTCAGTTCATTGGTGGCATCGCGTCCCTCCCTGGTCACGCCGCCCACACACATGTTCACGAATGGCTGGTAGCCCGCAAAGAACTTGGAACCGCCTTCGCTTGTAATCCACATCATCTCGGACATCTTGATCAGCATGCATCCTGCCAGTTCGAATGCCTGGAAGTCATTCATACGTCCGCTTTCAATGTCCGCCTTATAGAAGGGATACATGTACTGGTCCACACGGCCGATGGACATGCCGGTCTGGTTCTCTTCCACCACCAGAAGGGATTCAATGGTCCACACAGCCTGGATGGCCTCCCAGAATGTCTCTGGTTTATGGGCCGGCACCCGCGCATTGACCTCGGAAATCCTGAGAAGCTCTGCCTTGCGTTTGGGACTGGTTTCCTTTTCAGCCAGTTCCTTTGCATATCCTGACATCCTCCTGGCGTAAATCATCACGCCTTCCGTGGTATCGATGATGGATTTGTAGAAATAAATCTTCTCAATATCATCCGGGTTCTCATAATCCAGCTGCTCCAGATGGTCCATGGCTTCCTTCTGGATGTCCAGCATTCCTTTTTTCATCAGAATCACATCGTACCCAGGATTGGAATCACCGCCCCCGTTCAGTGCATGGTAGGAACAGTCAGACACAAAGGATTCGCCGGACAGTTCCCAGACCCCTGCCTCGCGGTACTGGTCCTCGCAGTACTCATCCACGGATTTGCCCTTCCAGAACGGGAACAGCTCCTCCCTCATGATTTTCTTATCTTCTTCGGAAATATAGAATGGGTCCTGAGGTCTTGTTCCGATGGTGTCAATCTCATCCTCCATCCATCTCCATGCAATATCCGGTGAAAATGCACCTGCCCTGGGTGCGCCGCAGGGAGCGCCAACAATCAGCTCATTGTCCTGGATGACCAATGGCGCTGTCTCACAGCAGTAGCGGAAGCATTTGGCCCGCAGCATGATTTTTGGCATTCCAGGATTCTCCCTGGCAATCTTGGTGATGGCCCGCGCACGGTGCGTGGTTATGGTCGGCTTATGGGTCAGATAGTTCTCCTTCAGGGCCTGGAGACGGGCGGTGATGCCGTCCGGTATGGAGGTTCCCTGTGCGGCCCCGCTTTCCTGTACGGATCCGGTTCCCTGCACAGCCCTGCTTTCCTGCACGGATCCACCGCACTGCACAGCCTTGCTTTCCTGCACGGATCCACCGCACTGCACAGCCCCATTTCCCTGGCCGCTCCCAACTTTCGTAATCTCATCGGCCACGGTTTCGAACATTTTCATCAGTGAGGCTTTCTCTTCCGGAGACATGCCCTTTGCGGCTTCCGCCAATTTATTTGAAAATTCACGAATATCCAATATATTCCCCTCGCTTTCAGCTTATTTATTTTCCTTATGGGAATTGTTTCAGCATATTATCAGCACTTTATGCTATCGGCTGCTATATTCAATCCTCAAGCTGCCGCAGCACTGCCCTCAGCAGTCCTGCCACATCCAACGTATCCTCTTTCCGGTTTTCATCCCTGACTGCTGCTGCATTTTGGTCCGCAGGCATATCCGCACCGGCCCTCACATCCTGCCCCCGGCCTGTACCGCCATCGTCAAAGGCTTCCGGTCCCGGTATCTCCCTTACGCCCCAGGCAGCATTTCTCATATACACCAGGTTCATGGGCGATACGTTGTCGCTGGTAATGCCCAGTCCTGCGGTCAGGCCGCCAAGGGTCATGGACGGGAACAGGTCCGTGGTGACGCCCATGGCGCCAAAGACAGCCGGGGTATTGACCAGGATCCTTCCCACTGGTTTCTTAAGCATGAACTGCCGGATCACATCCTCGTTTTCTGAATGGATTACCAGCGTGTGTCCGCAGCTTTCATTGACCAGCAGCTCCATGCACTTTTCACAGGCATACATCCAGTCATCTTCAATATAGAATACCAGTACCGGGCATAACAGCGCGCCGGAATACGGATTAAAATCAGTTATGTACGTTTGCTGGGATACCAGCACCTTTGTATCTTCCGGGACTGGGAATCCGGCTTTTTGGGCCAGCCAGACAGCCGTCTTTCCCATGTATTCCGTCTCCCTGCCGCCTTTTGGCCCCAGCAGGCCGATCAGGCGCGCTTCCTCCTCCTCATTCATGAAGTATGCGCCCTGGCTGAGCATTTCCCTTTTGGCTTCTGCTGCAGCCTGCCGGTCAGCGACCACATACTGCTCCGCTGCCGCCAGGGTTCCGCAGTCAAAGGAACGGCTTGCTATAATGTATCCCACGGCCCGTTTCACATCCGCGGTCCGTTCAATGAATACAGGGCTTGGGCCGATTCCCCCGCAGATTAACGGTTTCCCGCTTTCCCGGCAAGCCTTAAGGAGTCCGGGGACCCCGGTATTAATCACAAGTGAGGTCAGGGGATGGCCCATGAGGGCAGCAGTCCCTTCCTTGCCCACCGTACCCAGACATGAGACTGCGCCCTGGGGCAGGCCCGCTGCTTCTGCTGCCATTGCCAGCAGCTTCACGGTTTTCTGCACCGTCCGTCCCGCCCTTGGATGGGGAGCGAATACTACCGCATTGCCGGATTTAACGCTGATTGCTGCCAGGAACAAGGTGGTGGACACCGGGCTTGTGGCCGGAACCAGGGCCGCGATGATTCCCAGGGGCACGCCGATTTTGGCGGTCTTACTGCCGGGATTTTCTTCCACCAAGCCTACGCAGCGCATTCCTTTAAGGCTCTGTGACATCTGGTTCCACACCAGACAGTTCTTCCTGTATTTATCCTGCCAGTTCCCGTATCCTGTTTCCTCTGCTGATTCCACGGCCAGTTCCTTAAGACAGCCTTTGATGGCTTCCAGCATGGCCCAAAGGCAGCGGTCCAGCTTTTCCTGGGTGTACAGGGCCAGGGCCTTCTTTGCTTCTCCTGCATGTTCCATCAGGATTCTGGCTTCCTGGACAGAAAGCAGGTCCTTGTCAATAAATTTCATATCAATGCCTCCATTCCATTACCCCTGAGGCAGAAGACCCTCCAGTGAGTAGCGGATCATGATCTTCTCCAGATGGGGATGAGGCCTTGGGATCACAACGGAGCTGTAAACCCCGGCTCCCATGGCATCCACTGCCTTTATCCCTGCCTCAACAGCGGTCCTGCAGGCTCCTACATCCCCCTGCACCAGGACGGATATGTATCCCGAGGCCACGTTCTCATAGCCGATCAGCTCCACATCCGCCGCCTTTAGCATGGCATCCGCTGCTTCCAGAACAAATACCAGGCCAAATGTCTCTATCAGTCCAATGGCTTCATATCTTTCCATATGTTTGATTCCTCCCTGCTAGTACAGCATTGCGTAAATAACGGTGAAGTCAGTGCCTGATATCTGCGTCAGGAGTGCGTCTGTAAAGCGACGGCGTAGTGGGCGCTACGACTAGCTTTGCAGGCGTGCTCCTGGCGTAGATAGCGGGTGCTGGATTCACTGGTATTTATGCAAGGCTGTACTAGTTATTATGGGCGCCCTGCCGGATTGGACGGCTGCGCCGTTTCAGGTATGCCTGCACGGACATCCGCGCCGGTTCAGGCGTCTATATCATGAACCGACACAATATCCCCCACCCCGCGGATGGGCCTTGGCATTACATTTTTGACCGTCAGCTTCCCGATGGCAGCTGCCGCTGCCGCGCCTGCTTCAACAGAGGAACGGACCGCCGCCACATCCCCTTTTACCATGATGGTAACAAGGGTGGAGCCTACATTTTCATAGGAAACCAGTTCCACATCCGCTGCCTTGAGCATCTTGTCGGCTGCTTCCAGGGCGGGAACCAGACCCACTGTCTCCACCAGCCCAAGGGCCTCCTCGCCATAATATCTCATATACGGTACCTCCTATCAGCCGCACATACGGTATTTTTCCGGTACATATTTCTCAACCGTTGATTTCCCGTCTCCGTTGATGGCATAGCGCAGGGAAAGTTCCCCTGCTTCGTCCAGTTTGTAGCTCTTAAGGTCCAACAGCCCATTGGCTTCCAAGGACATCACATGGTCCAGGAAACGCGCTTTTGTAAACTGGCGCTCATTGCCGTACCGTGGCTTTAATGCCTCCATGATTTCCTTTATGTCCGCGCTTTCCACGCCGTATAAATAATTTAACACCGCTGTCCTTGCCGGTAATAACATTTTCCTATTCTCCCTTCTTAAGCAGATCCAATGGGTTCATGGTCACAAGGATTGCCCCGGATACGATTACGATGGAACCGATCACAATGGTGGCTGTAAGCTGCTGTCCCAGGAACATGACACAGAACAGTACGCCCCAGAAAGCATAGGTTACATTCAGGGACATGCCGATGGCGCAGCCCACCGTGGAATTGCTCTTATACCAGCATACAAAAGACACGGCCGCGCTTAAACCGGAAAGGGCCAGCCAGATAAGGGGAAGCCCCGCTGCAAAGGTTCCGCCCAGAAGCGCCATACCTCCAACCAGGGGGACAATCACCGCCAGGTCCACGATGCCGGATATCAGTTCCCTCAGGTTCACCGCCACATCCGTGTCAATCATGGCTCCGCCGTAGCTGGAAAGCATTCCTTCCAGTCCCCAGCTGACTGCTGCAATCAGGGCGCAGATAATGCCCAATGTGAAATTGGGGCTGCCCTCAGGCTTAACCCAGTTGATTATGATGGCGCCCGCCACACAGATTACCATTCCTGCCACCACGCGCCTGGTAGGCTTCTGCTTTAAGAAAATCCATGCAAAAACCGCTCCGAACAGGCTGCAGGTGGCGGATATGGGGATGGCGTAGGCGCCTGCCATGGCCAGGCCCACCAGATAGGCTCCATTGGCAATGGGTCCGCCAAGGAGGGAACCCAGCACGATCATCTTGCCGGGAAATGTATGTAAACTCCGCAAAAGCTCACTGAGCCTTCCGCATCTTGCATTGTATATGGTCAGCCAGATACCTGCGAACAGGTCATTCAGCCCTGAGCAGACATAGGGGGCCGCCAGCACCCCGGCCGCGCTTAGAAGAGGCTCGTAATATCCCGCCACCAGCACCAGGGTAGTGTAAATCCCATAGGTCAGGCCGGATAACAGGCCGGTTGTTATTCCTGTCACTCGGAATTTCCTGTTTACCTGTTTCATTTTGTCATCAGCTGTCATGGGGACTGCTGCCCCGTAATTTACTGCTGCACCTTCTCCGTTCATAGATGGAATCTCCTTTTAGTCACTATTCTGCTGTTCTGGTTGTTCCCGGAAGTATGGTTTCCACCTCGCTGTGGGGACGCGGGATCACATGGACGCTTACCAGCTCCCCTACCCTTCCTGCGGCAGCCGCCCCTGCGTCCGTGGCAGCCTTGACAGCGCCCACATCGCCTCTGACCATGACTGTCACCAGGCCGCCTCCAATCATTTCCTTGCCAAGCAGCGTGACATTTGCAGCCTTTACCATTGCGTCGGCTGCCTCAATGGAACCTACCAGCCCTTTTGTCTCAATCATTCCCAATGCATCATATTTCATTGTTCATTACTCCTTTTCTTTCACCTGACTGCACAGTGTCAATATGCACAAAAGCAGGATGTGTGATTTTGTTTTAATGGTTTTGTGTCTGGCCTTCACAAATTAGAAAACATTCTGAATCAGCAATATTACTAACTTTTAAAATGCACTCCATGTTTTTCTATGCATTTAGTATAGACCATGCCCTATGGTGGAATGTCAACCGTTTTTTTGAGATTTTCTTAACCAGCAGGAAAAATAAAGGATGAATGTAAATGGACAATTCTGGAAACCCTTGCAATATATGGATTTTCGGGCGGTGATATCCGGAATCCAGGACAAAAAAGAAGCAGGTACCAAGGTACCTGCAGACCAAAAACGACAGTTTTATGCTCCATCCATTTACAGGATGGAAAGGAAAACGACATTTCCCCTCTTTATGTCCATTACAAATCTTTCCCCTAAGGGGAAGCTTTTGAAGGGCTTAGGGCCCGTCCATGACCGGCACTATCACCTCGGTCACAAATTCCTCCGGGTTCCTGGTTGTCCAGTAGTCCACCACATACCGCTCATAAGACTCAGGGCCGCACTTATATCCCCTGTCCCTTGCCCAGTCCCGTATCTTCTTATAAGATTCCCCAATCCGTTCCAATGCACCCAGATGATAAACCGTCACCGCCATGATCCCGCCGAACACGGTCTTGTTGGTGCCAGCCATACAGGGCCGGACGGGCCTCTGCATGATCCTGGCCCGGGTGCTGGTCCCTTCCATCTTATCCGTCCAGGAGGGGAACCTTAAGATTACCTCCCCTGCAATCTCATTGTTCACGCTTTCCAGATAATTCACCCAGTCAATATTGATGATGGATTCCATGTAGCGGTAGGAAAAATCCTGGTCCATATAACAGTAGTCAGCCGTGTTTATGTATTTAATCCCTGCTTCCTGCACATTGCTCCTGGACACCAGCTGCGCCTCCTGGATCAGCTCATACCAGTCCTTTACAGCCATATAGCTGTTGTGGATTTCCTGCTCCTGGATCCTCAGTTCATCAATCTTGCTGATGAAGTTCTGTTTCACGAAATAATAGGTGTTCCCCTCCACCAGGTCCTGCATTTCCTCCAGCTTAAACCCCATCTGCTTGTAATACTTAACGATAGGCACCGTCAGCAGTGTTTCCCTGTTATAATACCGGTAACCGTTCTCCTTACAGATCACATCCGGCGTGATGATTCCGATCTGGTCATAAAAACGAAGCGCCTTTTTTGAAATGTTGCATATCCTGCTCACTTCCCCAATTGAATATAACTTTTCCTTCTGCATGATCCCCGATGTTACCCCCTGTCAGTTTTTAGGAACCAGCCTTCCCGGCTGTTCCTGTCATTCAAACATGTCTATACACATAAGTATAAACCTTCCCGTTATGTGGAATGTCAATAACCATTCGCGGCGCTCAAAATCCCTAAAATCAGCGCAAAAATGAACACCCGGCGCCGCGCTGTGTCAGCCAGGCCGCAATACCGGGCCAGTAAACAGGGCAATCCTCCCCTGCTTTTCCATCCGCTCCTGTCTTGGTCCATTTCCCCCTTCCCCTATAGTGGAAGGTTTTTCATCCGGGCGGCGGGGTAACCATTACAATGATTTCCGTTACAAATTCTTTTGGGCTGCGGGTGGTCCAGTAATCAACCACATACCGCTCGCAGCACCCTTGGGCACAGGTATAGCCCTTAAGCCCTGCCCATCCAAGGATCCGCTCATAGGCCTGTCCAATGCTGTCATAATCCCCCACATGGTAAGTACAGGCAGCCATCTGTCCGCCGTACAGGATCTGGGATGGATCCTCCTGGTCCGGCCAGACCGCCTGCTGCATGATCCTTGCCCTGGTACAGTTCCCGGCCATCTTATCTGCCATGGACGGGAACTGGAGGATGACCGGTCCCGTAATCCGCTGCCCGGCCTGTTCCAGATAATTCGTCCAGCTGATGTTAATGACAGACTCCATATACTGATAGTCAAACTCCTGGTCCATATAACAGCAGGAAACCGGGGTTATGTAGCGCAGGGACACATCCCGGATATTGTGGCGGATTACCAGTTCCGCCTCCTTCACCAGTTCATACCAGTCCCTGACAGCCACATAACTGCCCTGGATTTCCCGCTCCATGTCCTTAAGTTCACTGATCTTACTGTGGAAATTCTGCTGCAGGAACTGATACGTGTTCCCGCCCAGCAGTTCCTGCATTTCCTCCAGCTTAAACCCCATCTGCTTATAGTATTTCACCACCGGTACCAGCAGCAGGGTCTTCTTGCTGTAATAGCGGTAGCCATTCTCCTCGCTGATATGGTCCGGGGAAATGATCCCGATTTTATCATAATAGCGCAGGGCTTTTGTGGATATGCCGCAGATGCGGCCCACCTCCCCTATGGTATACAGTTCCTTATCCTTCAAGATAATACCGTTCCTTTCCCTGGGTTTTCTTCCTGTACTCCACCGCTGTCACCGGGCAGCCGCAGATGCAGGCCATGCACTGGGTGCATTCGCTGCCCCAGACCGGCTGTTTCCCCTCCATCCTGATATTGTTAAGGGGGCAGAGGGATGCACATTTCCCGCAGCCGATGCAGGCAGATGTGGTGTGATACCCCTTTGCTGTCACGAACAGGGGATAGAACAGGTCATTGACAATACCGCTTTTAAGGGCATTGGCCACGGTCGGTCCCTGCTCCGGGAACTTCCTGCCCCCGCCCACCAGGGAGGCGGCAAGGAGGATCGGCTCCTTTGCCCTGCGGATGATTTCCTGTATCTCTTCCCTGCCAGGCGCCTGGTACATGGTGATATAGTTCTCCGGCATCCGGATTCCCATAAGCCCCTGATATGCCAGCCCCTTCCGTACACACAGCTTTTTTGCATACTTCCCGGCCATTCCCACGTCCCCGCCGCAGGTCAGCACAAAATAGATATCCGCATTCCCCTCAAAGGCCGTTTCCAGGATAAACCGTTCCACCACCCTTGGAAGCCGCCACGCATAAACCGGGCTGACCACCACAAAGGGCGTCTTGGACACCAGCGCCTCACGGTTCCCTGTCTTAAGACGGTCATTGATGGACACGGCCTCATCCTTCAGTTCCTCTCCCATCATCTTTGCCACATACCGGCTGTTGCCTGTTCCGCTGAAATACAGTATCATATTTTTCATCTCCTGTTATTATTTATACGCTGCAGTGTCTGCCAAAGCTTCCGTATCAGCTGTTTTCCCACACTGGTTGACGCCCTGGACCTACAGGATCCGTTTTATCAAGATTATACAGGAACAACGGAATTATTGCAAACTTGACAGCGCATGGGATTTCATGCTATACTGGCGTTACAAAAATTTCAGTGTGGATTTTTCTAGTTTTGACTCTTTTCGCCACACAATTGTCTTATAGGCAATTGTGTGGCTTTTTTGTTTCTCATATCTGGAAACGGAACTGCTGAACGGAATATGGAGGTTGTAATATGATGAACGATGATTTTATGAAGGAAAAGCCCATTCTGCCGCTGCTTACATCCATGGCATTCCCCATGGTCATTTCCATGCTTGTGGGTTCCCTGTATAATATTGTTGACAGCTTTTTCGTTGCACAGATCAGCGAAAAGGCTATGACTGCATTGTCCCTTGTTTTTCCGGTGCAGAATTTCATTAACGCTGTTTCAATCGGATACGGCATTGGTATCAATGCATTGATTGCATTCAGCCTGGGGGCCGGGAATAAAAGCAAAGCCAGCCTCACAGCCACCCAAGGGCTGTTATTCTCAGTCATACATGGAATCCTTGCAATGGCTGTGTGCATTCCCATCATGCCTGCATTCCTGCGGCTCTTCACATCGGATGGGACGGTCATAGCACTGGGGGTACGTTATTCTTCCATTGCATTCCTGTTTTCACCAATCATCATGGCAGGGCTTTCCTTTGAAAAGATTTTCCAGTCCGTGGGCAGGATGAAGATTGCCATGGCAAGCATGCTGTGCGGATGTATTTCCAATATCATCTTAGATCCGCTGCTGATTTTCGGGATTGGTTTTTTCCCGGAAATGGGGATTACAGGCGCTGCCATTGCCACCGGAATCGGGCAGGTCATCACATTAGGAATCTACCTGATCATGTACGTGGCACACCCTATTCCCGTGCATTTCAGCCGCAGGTATCTGGCTTTTAACAAATCCGTGGATGTCCGGCTTTATGCCATCGGGATACCCGCCATGTTAAACCTGGCCCTTCCCTCCCTTTTAATATCATTCCTCAATGCCATCCTGGCCATGTATTCGCAAAGCTATGTTGTCATTTTAGGGATTTATTATAAATTACAGACGTTCCTTTATCTTCCTGCCAATGGGATTGTCCAGGGAATGCGCCCCCTTATAGGCTACAATTTTGGCGCGGGGGAACACGGAAGGGTTAAGAAAATATACGGTATGACCCTATGTATGAGCGGTATCATAATGCTTCTTGGGACCGTGGCATGCCTGACGTGGGCCAGACAGCTGATTGGACTGTTCACGGATAACCCGGAAACAATCCTGGCAGGACAGACAGCCCTGCGCATCATCAGCGCCGGGTTTATTGTATCCGCTGTCTCAGTCACATCCTCGGGAGCATTGGAGGGACTTGGGAAAGGAACCCAGTCCCTCATAATCTCACTGTTCCGGTATCTGTTCATCATCATCCCGGCAGCCTCCCTCTTATGCAGAATCATGGGACCTGTGGGGGTCTGGAATGCGTTCTGGATAACGGAGTTCATGACGGCCGTCATAGCAGCCATTGTCTACCACAGGTCAGTGAATATGGCGGGTGGTGTCCGTGACCATGCCTGCCTCCGCAAGAAGGAGTCCTGCTGACGGCGGAATCCCTTGGCGGATCCTTATGGCGGATTCTTATGGCGGATTCTCATGGTGAATCCTTATGGCAGATCCTTATGGCAGATTCTCATAGCGGATTCCGTTCAGGATGCAGTCACACACCTGCCGCCGATATGGCCTGTACCGCTTCCTCCCTGGAAAGCCACTGGCCCCATGTATACCCTCCCCTGGCCCTGGATGTATCATAGACCGCATTCAGGGCCTTGTCATATTCCTCCTTCGTCATCACGACGCCGTTCCATTGATACTGGTATACCGGGTTCTGGTTCTCATCATACTGCACCTTTGAGTTATCCCCTGCCCCATAATATCCGGCTGCGGCCTGTACCAGGCGTCCGTCTTCCAGCCGGTATACAATGTCATAGTAGCTGTCCATATTGCCGTCCGAATTACACAACAGGTTTTCCCTTTCAATATAAGAAAAGCCAAGCCTGTCCAGCCGGGATTCCCGGACCTGTCCCTGTGCGTAGCCGGCAATGCTGCAGCCGACCGCCTCGCTGTTACCAATCATCACCAGCTCCGGTATATCGTCATTGTCAATATAGATCAGATTGTACCCCTGCCACTGTTCCCCATCCAGCTCCATGATATAGTCGATGTATGCCTGTTTCCATTCAGAACCCGCGCTGACGGCATCCCCTCTTCCCACGCCTAAAAATCCCAGGATTGACTTCACCGTCTTATCCGCAACCGCTGAGTTTGCCACATCCGAAAGATCCTTCTCAAGGACAAAGGAACCGTCCGCGCTGCCACGGTAAATCCTTGCCTCCGAGTATCCCGTCCCCGCCTCAGGGCCGGATGCCGGGGAATAACTGCAGATGATGATGATATCACTGTAACCATCGCTGTTATAGTCTGGAAATGATACGGCTTCCACCTGATTGAAGGTCTCATTGGCGCGGACATTGTCCCCGTATACGCCCTCCAGGGTATCCACAGCCCGCCCGTCCTTCTCCAGCCTGAACACCACATCCCCCATAGGATTTTTAGCTGGATCAGGTCCGTAGGAAGCAAAGGTCACATCGCCCAGCGGAATCAGGCTGACCTGGAATGTCTGGTCCTTTATCAGCCTGGCCTGTATCCCGCCGTCCTGTTCCTGGGCGCCGCCCGCCCCACTTTCCTGTACCTCATTGTTCCCCGTCCCGTCCTGCAGACCGCTGTTCCCTATCCCGTCCTGCAGATTGCTGTTACCAGTCCCATTCAGCGTCCCGCTGTTTTCCTCCCCGTTCCCCGGCTTCCCGTCTATCCAGATTTCACTGTTTTCTTCTGTCTGCCCGGTACGGGATTCCTCTGTTTCCTTTGCCTTGCCGTCAGGGCCGCAGGCGGTCAATGCCGCGCAAAGGGCCATCAGGCACAGGGCTGCCGTGCATTTTCTTACACTGATTTTCATGATTTTTTCCTCCCAATGTCCGTTATTGTAGGTCATTTCTCTGTAAAGCATTGCTATATCGGGGATTTCCCCACATGAAAAGAGCCGGGAGCTTCCTGTTCCCAGCCGCTTATCATTACGATTCCAGCCTGGCATATCCGGCGCAGGAGGATTCCCTCCCTTCCAAGGCCGCCTGTCTGGCTATCCTGCTAATGAGGCGCTCAGCCATGGCCGCCGATGTCAGTGTCACATATATCTCCAGCGCGCTGCTGATGATCCCGGCTGCTGCCAGAAGAAGCGCGGACCCGCCCACAATGGCCAGCCAGCCATAAAGGAACCCCCGGTAGACCTGGGGATATATCTGGTACTGGGACCATATGACCAAAAGCAGGTATAAAAGCACCAGTACTGCGGATAAAAATGCAAATATGATATGTAACACTGATTTCAGCGGAAGCTCCCCGGGAAGATAAGGCGTCGTGATGGCGCAGAACAACAGCACCAGGGCAGACGGGACCATCCTCCCGCAGGCAGGATGCAGGGGCAGACGGGATTTAAGTTTCCTGTGGACTATATGGAAAAAACCGCCCACCAGCACGCCCCATAGGAAAAAAGACCGCTTTTTATCAAAGAAGTTGCCAATAACAGAAAAATTGGTGGTAAACCAATTGTATCCTCTTGTAAATAAGACCGTATATACGGGAATTAAAAAGTAAGCCCAGAATTTCATCAATTGACCAGTCCGTTTCTTTTGTTTTATACAGTATAGCAGACAGTTGGAAATTTATATTTAAGAAAAAATGATTTCTTTCTGAACAATTGATAAAATATTCTTACGTCCTCCCTCCCCTATTCCATCCTTCTAAGTACCGTGCGCTCAAATTCATCCACCGGCATCGGTTTTGCAAAATAATATCCCTGTCCTATGTCGCAGCTGACCGATTGCAGGAATTCCAGCTGGACTTCATTTTCAATCCCTTCCGCAACCGTTGTGATGGAAAGCGCCTTGGCAAGATGGATGATGCTTTCAATCACCACCTGTCCCCGCGAGGAGGTGGACTGTTCCGACAGGAACTCCTTATCCAGCTTAAGCTCCGCAATATCCAGGTCCTTCAGGGTGTTCAGGGAGGAATAGCCGCTGCCGAAATCATCCATGGATATGGAAAATCCCATGTCATGGAGTTTACTGATTACCATCTTGACCTGGGCCAGATTGCTCATGGCCACGCTTTCCGTCACCTCAAGGATGATCATGTCCGGGTCAATGCTGTACCGGTCCACAATCTGGCGGAACTTGTCAAGGTACTCCTCGTCATAGAAAAATATCCTGGACTGGTTCACGGATATGGGCCGCACCTTGTATCCCTGTTTCATCCAATGGGAAACCCGGCGGCAGGCCTCCTCCAGCATATACATGTCCAGTTCAGTGATGAATCCGTTTTCCTCGAATATGGGGATGAACTCATCCGGATAATGTATGATTTCCCCATTTGAGCACCAGCGGACAAGGGCTTCCGCACTGTGAAGGGAACCATCCTCCAGATAATACTTCGGCTGGAGATACATGTGGAATTCCCCGTTGGCCAGCGCGGCCTGCATCTGGCTGGCAATCTCAATCTTCCTGCGCGCCTTTTCATGCATTGCCCCGTCATAAAATGCAATGGGGTTGGTGGTATTGCCATTGACGCTGTTAAGGGCCAGCAGGGCGCCGTTAATCACGGTATCCGGCGATGCAGGGTCCTGTCTGTCCGGATCCGGCGCCTGGATGATATAAACCCCGAAATTACAGTTAATGCGGTAGTCCTGATTGGGACTTATGGTATATTCATTGATGCCCTTCTGTATTTTTTTAATCCTGTCCGTCAGTTCTTCCCTGCCCTGGTAATAAACCAGCATCCCGAAACGGTCGGCATTATCCCTGTAATAGCGTTCCCCCTCCCTGATATCAGCGCGTAAGACCTTCGCAATATGCAGCAGGAAGAGATTACCTTTCTCAAAGCCGAAAAATTCATTCACAAACTTAAAACCGCTTATGTTCATCAGCACGATGGCCCGGTCCGCTGTCTCCTTTAACAGGACAGGCAGCTCCGATACAAACCGGTTCCTGTTATCAGCCCCTGTCAGGCTGTCCTTATATGCAAAGAGCCTGAGGGATTCATGCTCCCTTTTTAATAAGGTATAGATATACAGGAACAGGACTGCGAACAAAAGGAAGATACAGGCCATCACACCGGCAAACACAATGAATACGCTGTCAAAATTGTGATTCAGGAACGTCTGCGGCACCAGACAGAAAATCTGCCATCCATTAACCCCCACCGGAATAAAGGTTACCCAGTAGGCTTTCCCCTGATAATGGAAGACAGCAAACGAATCACCGCCCGTTCCAATGTCGGCCAATATGGAGGAACGGACCTCATCCGTGAAATCCCCGTCATCAAAAATGTTGCCCATCTGTTTATTTATGACCGCATGGCCGGAACGCAGGACGAAATTCCCCTTCTGGTCAATGATATGTACATAGGCAATGCCGTCAAAAATCTCCTGGCTGATGATATCTGAGAGGTTGGATGTGGTCCGGGTAGCCGTAACCGCGCCAATGACATTCCCCTTATGGGTAACCGGGACCCCGTAACAGACAACCGTGTTATCCGACATCTTGTCTTTCATGATCCCGGAGACAACGGACTCGCCTGATAAGGTCCTGGCAATGAAGTCTTCATCGCTGGTATCCACCCCATAGTGCCTTGTTCCGTCCGTATCTATAAAATATCCCTTGCAGTCAGGAAAAACAAATCCCATACGGATAAAGTCACTGCGGGTGCCCTCTTCCTCCAGATAAGCCAGTACCACATCCAGATTCACGGAACCATGCTGTCCTGTAATGGCAGCCACTGCGTCCAAGGTCTGGATATCCCCGTCAATCTGCTCCGTAATGATATTCTTATACTGGGATACAATCTCTTTCATATACTTCTGCGCTTCTTTTTCCTGGGTGCCTTTGATACTGAAATAGCTGACACCGCCTGCCATCACAAGAATGACGCTGACAATCGAAAACAGGGCAACCGCTATGGTGATCTGCTTTTTTACTTCCTCTCTGGCCAAGGTTTTTCCTCCTATGCATCGCAAGAACATCCTGATTTTTATCATACACCATAATTATAAGTTATTCAATCATCACAGATAATAAATGGAATTTGTTTTTTGATACCTGGCACGGGCGTATATATTACCATAAAACCGGCTGGCAGGCCATCCAGTTCTTCTTTAACCTGTGCAACGCCCTCTCCCAGACGCAGGCGGCGGTCCAGATAGATTTCACACTGGCAGGGAACCGCATTGAGGGAGGCGCCTCCCATCCCCGTCATTGGCCTGCGCCGTATCCATGTGGGAATCAAAATGTATGACCTTGCCTCCGCTTCTGTCCTCATAGTACGGACACACAGGCCCAGGCGCGCATCCATGGCAGTGACTCCGTCCAGACCATACCGGCCTTCATCAGCGGACATTGCAGCGAACCCCTTACCATTGACAGGATTGCCAGGGAGGTATCCCTAAGCTCCAGTGAATGCTGCCGCCTGTTTAAAAGGAAACTGGGGACAACGCCCCTGCAGTACAGGAAGTCCGCATTTTCATGAAAACGGCCCGGAAATGGCGGCAATGTTTCCCAACAGGAGACATCTGTTCGTGTTTACGGCACAAATACATTTTATTTAAAAATGTCCGTCTGATGCGGATATTTTCTCTTGATATTTGGTCTGTCTGCCCTTATAATGGAGATATAAGATACTTGGAAATGAGCTGTTTTTTTCACACTCGCATATGTAGCAAGGGGGTTATATCATGCAGGATCATACCATGTGGGCTTTAACAAAAAAAAAGCCGGAAACCGGACTTTGGATGGAGCGTGTCCCGGTTCCGGAAGTAGGACCAAATGATGTGAAGATCAAAATTCACAAAACAGCTATCTGCGGGACAGACGTACATATCTATCAATGGAATGAGTGGGCGCAGCACACAATTCCAATCGGCCTTACGGCCGGGCACGAATATGTGGGGGAAATTGTGGAAGTCGGTTCCGGGGTGGACGGACACACCGTAGGGGACCTGGTATCCGGGGAAGGCCATATCACCTGCGGCAAGTGCAGGAACTGCCTGGAAGGACACAAGGAAAACTGCAGGGATGCCAAGGGTGTCGGCGTGAACCGTAACGGCGCTTTCGCGGAATACCTGGTGATTCCCTCATCCAATGTATGGAGCTGCCGCCCGAATATACCGGAAGAGCTTTATGCAATATTCGATCCATTCGGCAATGCCACCCATACGGTCCGCTCCTATGACGTGCTGGGTGAGGATGTGCTGATTGCCGGCGCAGGACCCATCGGCATCATGGCCGCTGCCATTGCAAAGTTCAGCGGCGCCCGTCATGTGGTGGTTACGGATATGAATGAATACCGCCTGGACCTGGCAAGGAAGCTGGGAGCCACCAGGACCGTGAACCTGAAGCAGGAAAAACTGAGGGATGTAATGAAGTCCATCGGGATGACAGAAGGCTTTGACGTGGGGCTTGAGATGTCCGGCAGCCCGGCGGCCCTCTCCGATATGATCCTCAATATGAAACACGGCGGCAACATTGCCCTTCTGGGACTTCAGGGACGTGAAACCATTGTCAATCTGGAAACCGTGATTTTCAATGGCCTGAATATCCGGGGCATTTACGGCAGGAAGGTTTGGGATACCTGGTATAAGATGACCACCATGATAGAGGCAGGCCTGGATATCTCCCAGATCATCACCCACCGTTTTGATATCCGCGACTATGAAAAGGGATTTGAAGCCATGATTTCCGGGCAGTCCGGCAAAGTAGTCCTGGACTGGTCCCACATTAACGAATAACCATATTGAAAAGGAGATGTAAAGATGGCCCGCAAGAATGATATTTTAAGTATTTATACAAAAGAAGTAGAGGAAATCAGGGAAGCCGGACTTTTTAAGGGTGAAGCGCCCATTGCCTCCGCCCAGGGCGCCCGGGTAAAACTGGAGGACGGCCGGGAGGTCATCAACATGTGCGCCAACAACTATCTTGGCCTTGGCGACAGCCAGAGACTGATTGACGCGGCCAAGAGGACCTACGATGAAAGAGGCTACGGCATGGCTTCGGTCCGCTTTATCTGCGGGACCCAGGACATACACAAACAGCTGGAAGAACGGATTTCCCATTTCCTTGGAACGGATGACACCATCCTCTATTCCTCCTGCTTTGATGCCAACGGAGGGCTGTTCGAGACAATCCTTGGCCAGGAGGACGCTGTGATCAGCGATGAGTTAAACCATGCCTCCATCATCGATGGGGTGCGCCTGTGCAAGGCCAAACGCTACCGCTACAAAAACAATGACATGGCTGACCTTGAAGAACGGCTGAAGGAAGCGGATGCCGCCGGAGCAAGGGTTAAACTGATTGCAACCGACGGTGTGTTCTCCATGGACGGCATCATCTGTAACCTGAAGGGCGTATGCGACCTGGCCGATAAGTACAACGCCCTGGTCATGGTTGACGACAGCCACGCGGTAGGCTTTGTGGGCAGACACGGCCGCGGCACAGCGGAATATAACGGCGTGGAAGGCCGGGTGGACATCATTACAGGCACCCTGGGCAAGGCCCTGGGCGGCGCTTCCGGCGGATATACATCCGGGCGCAGGGAAATCATCGACCTGCTCCGTCAGAGAAGCCGCCCCTACCTGTTTTCCAACACCCTGGCTCCCGCCATCGTGGGCGCCAGCCTGGAACTGTTCGACATGCTGGAGGAAAGCACCCAGTTACGTGACCATTTAGAGGAGACCACCGCTTACTACAGGAAGCAGCTGACTGACAACGGGTTCGATATCATTCCAGGAACCCATCCGTGCGTGCCTGTCATGCTTTATGATGAAAAGCTGGCAGGGGAATTTGCAAAAAGGATGATGGCAAAGGGCGTGTATGTGGTTGCCTTCTCCTTCCCCGTGGTGCCAAAAGGCAAAGCCAGGATCCGCACCCAGGTCTGCGCAAGCCATACCAGGGAAGATATTGATTTTATTGTGAAGTGCTTTAAGGAAGTGCGGGAAGAGATGGGGCTTAGCTAAGACCCGGATGATTTTTCCGTAAACAGGCGGAAGAATCCCCTGGTCCGTGACCGGACCAGGGGATTCCCATATCCTTAAATATATTCTTCAGTATATCCTTCAATCCTTGATTCCCTGCAGTATGTTTCCCTGTAATCCACCCCCGCCGTCCCTGCCCCGGTTCACTGGCCCGGCGCCTGGACAATGAAATTATAAAATACGGTCTTATCCTCCAATTGGAATACTGCGCGGTAGGTACCTGACGGAACACCTGCAGGTATGTTCACCGTGACCACTCCGGTCCCCGAGGTACCTGAAACCGTCACAGGATCTGATATCGTCCACTCATCTGCTTTTTCAGCCGGGCCTATTGCCGTATATCCCTCTTCTGTCTTTTTCCTAATCCCTGCCCTTATGACGTGGGATGAGGATTCCCCGTCATTGTCAATCCTGTACACGGCGTTAAATTCCAAGCTGCCGCCAGCATTTGCCGGAATCACGCGGCTGCCTTCCCCTAAACTTACCATAAGCCCATAGGTTGGATTGGGCCGGACATCGTAAGATGCCTGGACCTTTGGGATTGCTGGCGCTTTTACGCTGCCTGTGTTCATCCCAACCGGGTAAACATCCATAACAAGTAAATGATTACCGTCTGACAGGCCGGAGGAAGTGCCCGTATCCATGATGATTTCCTCACCGGATTGGATTCCGGGCAGATAGACCTTGCCGCCTTTGGGATAATATTTTATTCCTGTCCTGCCGATGGCAAAGCTGGTTCCTTCCGGAAATCCCGGGCTTCCTTCACCGGAAGAAATAACCGCCGCCATCTCCGCCAGACGTGTATCAGCATCAACAGAAGCAGTAAGGGTAAAGGTATGTGTGCCTCTGGAAAGCCCGCCTGTTCCTGTCAGCCTAAAGTTTGGAACAGATGATACTACTGTAAATTCTGCTTTTTCCGTAGGTACCGCAGCATTATCGTCCTGCAGCACCAGGGCATATTCCCCTTCCCCCAGTCCGTCTGTGGGCGAAAAATCCACGATGACGGTAAGGGACTCATGCAGCATGCCAAATTTATTGCCAATGTTGGTATGCCACATTTCCTGGAATTCCGATAAGGCAATTGCCCCATCTCCATCCGATGCGTACGTATAATACGCTGTCCCCCCGGCCGTTGATTCGTCTATCAGGGTCACATCCGTACCTTTGGGGAAATTAACACCTGCACCATTCTTATCCTGTAATTCCAGTAAAATCCCATCTACTGCCCCTGCCTTCCTGATATTGAATGCTGCGGTCACGGAACTATTAGGGGAAATCACTACATAGTCTGATGGAATCCTTGCATTATACTGCTTTCCCGCCGCTGCCGCCGCCCCAGATACCATAGAACCCTCCCAATGGACAATCACGGATATCTTTACCAGAACCCCATCGGTCTGGCTTTCATCTTTGAAGGAAAGGACAAGCTCTGCCGGTTCCCGGCTTGTAAATGCTTTTGCATTCCTTAAAACAAATTTGATGGAAGCATCGTAACGCCCATCGGTGGTTCCCAATGCAACCTCATTGCCTTGATAGGCAGCTAAATCAAGCGGTGTATCCATTACTCCCGCCTCCCATTCCCCACTATGGCCCTGCACCGGCTGCATTGTAATCGCAATCTCATCATTTAAGAGTTCATCTGTCCCCTTTTTCATCGTCACGCCAGATGGAACCTCAACGCCAACCAGGCTTAAGGGCCGCTGTGCTCCCTTGGGGATTATGAACTCGGCCGTGTATGTCCCGGACTGGCTGGCAAAAAGTTCGATTCCCGAATCGTCCAGGGCGCTGGCTTTTGTTATGATATCTGCATTTATTTGGATTATTTCATCCGGAGTACCTTCTTTGGTCTGCCTGACGGTAATTATTACGGTTCCGACATCCTGACTTTTTGAAATCAGATGATTGGCATAAGTCAGATAGAAATTAAGCTGCGGCGTCTGAATCCCTGTTGTGGCTGAGGTTGTCTCAGCTCCGATAATCGTATTGGCATTATTACTTAGAATATTCTTACTTGAGATTACTTTTCCCGCGTTTGAATCCTGAAAGCCCTCCCCGGTATCCATGAACAGACCGAATGTGGTTGTTGGGGCTTCCATCATCCTGCTTTTTTCTGTATCCGGACTCCCTTCTGGTTCCTCATTTCCAGTATATGCCCAACTCCCGTCAGACTTAAGGGCTGCCTCTGTAAGAACTACACTGCCTTTGATTTCAATTGCTTCAATCTGATACTTTGTTCCTGCTTCAACCGGCGGCAGCGTTACCGTGCCCATTGTCCCTGTAACATCCTCATCCCCTCCTGTATCCTGAGCAGTCAGCACGGTCTGGCGCAGGGCTACCGCATCGGCCCCGGACATTTTCCAATAACGGTAATCCGGTTCTACGTTGATATAGGGAAGTTCGCTGTCTCCTTCCGCTGCACCCATGGCATAAAATCCCCCGTCCGGATGGGCAGGTTCTGGCATATCCCCTGGTTTTATACGTGCAAATACGGTGGCGGCAGCCTTATTATCAGCCATCAGGAAAGAATAACCGTCTACCTTGCCATATGTTTCAGATGCATCATAAACATTGCCGGTTTTAAATCTGCATGCGATACGCAGTACTGTTCCGGATGTAAAACGTATGGTATTCCCAACCTCATGCAGTTTTTCCAGAGAGGTGATTGCGGTTCCGGATGAATCCACACTTTTATAATCTGCAATCTCAATTGCATCCGAATCAAGGACCAGCGTACTTCCCCCCTGTAACACAAGGCTGTTGCCCATATCCCCAAGCTTACTGTTTCCATCCCCATCCATCTTGGCGTTGCCATGGTTTCCAATCCGGTTCAGGGAATAGCTGGCCTGCTGGTTCTCATTGGCCACGTCCTTCTGGCCGGACAGCCGCACATGGGAATCAATGAGGCGTACCTGGTCCGCCCTCTGGATGGAAAGGATTTTTCCCGCCACCTCTGCTCCGGAACTGCTTCCAAACTTCTCCAATGTAACCAAACGTACATCCCCTGCATCACAGGATGCCCCGCTTCCGAACACCCCACCTTCCAGAGTCATCTTCGGATTACCGGAAGAGCTGTCAAAGGCATATCCCTCTCCGTCAATATATACATGCGAATATCCGTTTACTGTAATTGTTTCATAGTCCTGCCTGCCGTCTCCATAGTCACCGCCCGCATAGACCGACCCGCTTATGGAAAGGGCATTATCTGAAGACAGTCTTGGGTTATCTTCTGTGTGGGATGCATAGTACTTACATTTTCCAATAGCGCCTGCTCCGATATGCAGATGTGTAGAACCATTAACGGTTCCACGGTAGCTTCCCCCAAAGACCCTTCCATTTACGGTTCCTCCAACCAGATTAACAAAAATCAGGTCCTGCTTATCGCCTCCCGTCACATCTTCTCCTTCCAACGGCCCGTCATTCCCCCGCTGGCTGCCTCCATACAGGTTCGACACGGTTCCGCCAGTCATGTTGACCGTGGCGCCGCCTATGACAAACTTTCCCGGTACCCCGGACTCATCCACCTTACCCTGGGCGCCGCCAAAGACGGATTTACCGATTATCCCGCTGACAATATTAACCGTTGTCCTTCCCTCTACGATTCCTTCCTTGCCGCCTCCGTAAACATTCTCCTGTATGGTCCCGCCATCGACCGTAACCATGGTGTCATTCTTCACAATCCCTTCCCTACCGCCCCCATAGACGTTTCCCCAGACAGTCCCGCCCTTAACCGTAACGGCTGTGGAGCCCAGGACCGAGGCAACCTCACCGCCTCCATAGATGTCCCCTTCCACTATGCCGTCCAACAGATTTACAGAGACAGTTGAGCCAGGTTCCACACGGGCGCATTTACTATAGTCAACGGAGTCATTTACCTTATTAATCCCCTGTCCCCCTCCGTAAATGCTTCCTTTTACAGTACCTCCCTGCAGGCTGATTGTACATTCCCCATTCAGGTAAGCGTTCCTCTGGCCGTATTCCAATTTATGGGAATCCTTCGAGCCATCATATCCTTTACCGCTTGCATAAATATTACCGGTTATCTGTGCATTCCCACTTACGGTTATGGCAGCATGACCAGTTAAACTGCCGCAGTCCTGCGCTTTCCCGCTGTCCATTATAGTTGGAGAGGTACCTGAGGGCGTATATTGGCTCACTTCCCTGGAGCCGCCTAATCCTGCAGCATAAATATTACCGACCGTGCCGCCTGAAACAGATATGTTTACCTGTGAAGGAGTATCTTTCTCCGGGCTGATTACATAAGCAGCAGCGCCTGAACCATAGATATTGGTTACATTTCCGCCTTCTACGTTTATATCCAGACTGCCTTTATAGGTCGGAAGGCTGACTCCCCTGCCTGAACCTGCCCCATAAACATTCGTAACAGTGCCGCCTCTGATATTGATTGCAGTATTGCCTGTAAATGCTGCATTGCCGTCATTAAATCCCTGATTTCCTCCAATGAGTGTATCTACCTTCCCATTTCCCTCCACATTAATTGTTGCATTTGCGTTTAAAATAGGACCACTGGCACAGCCCGCCAACACGGTTGCGGCATATGCATTCCCTGTTACCGTTATCTCAGCCCTGTTCTTCCCTTCCGGTAATGCGCTGAGATTGCCGGATCTTATATATCCTGCTATCCTGATATACCTTCCCCCCGCAACATAGATTGATCCTGCGCCATTTGGTATATCCTGCCTTCCCGCGCCGTACAGATACACTTCGGTATTGGATGCCGCAGACACGGTATCCTCAACCCGCAAATCATATCCGTCCGCATATACATGGCCTATCTTCCCAAATTCCAGATTCTCAAAGATTACCTTTGCGGTCAATACCAGATTCCGCTCCTCCGTGCTGCTGCCGCTGGTGCTGATGTTTATCTTGGAATCCCCATCCATCCCTCTGATTGTGACCGGTACTGCATTAACTGCGGGAAATGGCAATGATATACCGTCTGATGTAGTAATTACATATGCCTCCATAAGGATAATCTGATTATCCGCAGCCGAATCCGTTGTCTGGCCTCCGTTTTCGATTATTTTCCCCATTGCTTTTGAAATCGTTTGAAAAGGCTTCCCCTGGGTACCATCGCCATTATCATCGCTACCACTGCCGGCCGCAACATACATCGTCCTGCCTGCTTCTGCTGCCGGAGCGGTTGTTGATACCGGCTGGGAATATAAAACCACATCTGCGCCAGCCGGACGGGTCCGCAGCAGGCTGATTGCAGTCACCTTACAGCGGAACTGATTTGTACCTTCACCTTTTTTTACTTCCCGCTGATACCGGGCCTCATCCGCACCCTCGATATCAATCCAGATATTATCCTCATCCAGGGATTTTTCCGCCTCCGAAGGTGTGGCGTTAAACGGATCATCAGATTGTGTGATATCTGCTTTATCCAGTTCCGCATCATCCACATGGGCGGTCTGCCACTGATATAAAAACTTATATCTGCCCGGAACTTCCAGCGCCTCACCTGTGCTGGAATCAATCAGTGTGTAAATTGCCATCCCGTCCTCTATGTTCAAATCAACGTCTAAAGGATGCTTTTCAACTGTTTTCCAGGATGAATACAGGTCTACATGGTCATCCTCCTGGATATCCAGATACTCCCCCGGTTCCCATATCAGCGCATCCCCTTCCTCCTCTTTCACTGTCCATCCTGTAAATGAATTGGTAAAAAAGGGATCTTCCTCATATGGGCCTG
Source organism: Enterocloster sp. OA13 (assembly GCF_022440595.1). Taxonomy (NCBI): domain Bacteria; kingdom Bacillati; phylum Bacillota; class Clostridia; order Lachnospirales; family Lachnospiraceae; genus Enterocloster; species Enterocloster sp. OA13. The sequence goes on from NZ_JAKNTF010000001.1 coordinate 2,944,609, forward strand.
TGATTTCCAGCGGGCATTCCGGCAGCAGCACCTGATTGTCCCGAACAGGCAGATCCATCTCCATTATACCGCCGTCCAATGTAGCAGCAGCTATCCGGTCTGCCAATTGGTATCCTGCGTATTCAGCTGATTCCATAAAAGACAGGTTTTCTTCTGAGCAGGTAAAAAGCCCTGTCTGCCCTTCGTAAAAAAGACTTTCCGGGTTTTCCACCAGCTGCTGTGTAATATAATTGACTGTATAATCCTTTTTCTTTTCCAGTTCATCCTCCGGAAGGGGGGCTGTCTCCGGAAGGGGCTTTGTTTCCGCTTCCACATGTTCGCTTTCCTTTGGAGTAAGGCTTTCGTCCTCCATGGAAGGATTGGTCCCCGGCACCTCCTCATCTTTGGCTCCGCCCCCGCTTCCATGGTCTCCTCCTGCGCCTGACGGGCCATGGCTTCCTGAACCATTTCCTCCTGCGCCTGACGGGCCATGGCTTCCTGAACCATTTCCTCCTGAATTGTCTCCTTCGTCATTCTGGGATGGCTGGCTTTCGCTTTTATCCTCAGTACCGCCGGATAAGGCATCGTCTTCCTTATCCATGGATGAACCGTCTCCATCCGGGGCGCCATCATTATCAGGCACATTGCCTGTATCCGATGTATTGCTGCCTCCTGATGTGCCGCTGTCATCCCAGGCATTGCCTTCATCTGAGGGGCCGCTTCCGTCTGAGATATCATCTCCATCTGAGGTTCTGCTTCCTGGGGTACTGCTTTCTCCTGAGATGCCGCTTCCTCCTGAGATGCTGCTTCCTCCTGAGGTACTGCTTTCTCCTAAGGTTCCGTTACCTCCTGAGATGCTACTTCCTCCTGAGGTGCTGCTTTCTCCTGATGTACTGCTTTCTCCTGAGGTTCCGTTTCCTCCTGAGATGCTGCTTCCTCCTGAAATGCCGCTTCCTCCTGAGATGCTGCTTCCTCCTGAGGTTCCGTTTCCTCCTGGAGTGCCGCTTCCTCCTGAGGTGCTGCTTTCTCCTGAAGTGCCGCCTCCTTGTGAGGTTCCGCTTTCTTCTGAACTGCTTCTGCCTGACGCGCTGCTCCCCATTGATATGCCGCCATTGCCCGATGAATCACTTCCACTGTTGTCCGCAGATTCATCAGCAATTCCTAATCTGGGAACCCTATGTTCCGTAATTCCTGCAGCCGTTAAATTTAAAGGTTCCTCCTCCGGCTTATCTTCCGTTCCTTTCCCCCTTGTCTCTGCCTGGTTCTCTTCCCGGCTTTCCTTTGTCTCTGCCTGGCCCTCTTTCTCCTCCTGGCTTTCCCTTGTCTCTGCCTGGCCTTCCTTCTCCTCCTGGCTCTCTTTTGCCCCAGCCTGGCCTTCTTTCTCCTCCTGGCTCTCTTTTGCCCCAGCCTGGCCTTCCTTCTCCTCCTGGCTCTCTTTTGCCCCAGCCTGGCCTTCTTTCTCCTCCTGGCTTTCCTTTGTCTCTACCTGGCCTTCTTCTGTCCCTTCCTGTTCTTTTATCCCTGACCAGCCTTCTTCTTTTCCTTCCCGGCTTTCCCTCGTCTCTGCCTGGCCTTCTTCTGTCTCTTCCCCTCCTTCATCCCTTTCAATCCGGTTCTCTTTTGTCTCTGCCTGCCCCTCTTTTATATTCTCATCCCGGTCTTCCCACTCCGCAATTTCACCGCCCTCAAATTCATTGACAATGACTGTAAATCCTGGAGCATTTTCTTCATCTTCTCCTGAAAATGCATATTCCCCAAATCCAACAATGCTGCCCGGCAGTACCAGTTTGCCGCGCAGCCCGCCAAGCCCATAAAACAGATATGAGCCAATATGGGTAATCCCATCTTCAATCACCAATGTGTGGATTTCATCTGAATATCCCAAAAATGGAGCCGTATCTTCCGTATAGTCCTCTGTATCCCCATAGCCTTTTATGGTCAGCACCCCATCTTCCAGTTCCGCTGTCACATCAGCGCCTATGTCAAAGATTTCCGGGGTCTCTTGGGTTGCATAACTAAGTATGGAGCCAAAGTTCATATTCGTCAGCAGCAGGCTGCATATAAGTACTGCCGCCAATATCCTCTGCCTGATTCCCCCTGTCTTTGTCAGATGTTTTTTGTGTTGTCCCATACCCATGAAAATCCCTCCAGTATCCACGGCACCGCGCTGCTGCCTGATATCTATTTTTATGAATACACTTACTTACTGTTTATCGTGATTTTATCCGCAAATGTTTCCCCTGATCCTACTGTAAGTTCTGTTGTTTTATCTGATTTCAGAAGAACCAGGGAATACACGCCATATCCTGGCGATGCAAATGTACAGGTGGACGGACCAGAGGTATACGTTACCCTGTCATCTGTCTGGTCCGGGATTACATCACGCGGAAGCTCTATGGTTATATTTTTTGCAGAATCAGCACAGGTCATGGTCAGTACGGCCGCCCTGTTTCCAGATGCATCCTCCATGCTGGCCAGGTTCCCGCTTTCCCTGTGAAAGGCAGCAGTCAGTACTTTCCTATATGGTTTTGAAGAAGTAACTGTAACAATCACGTCATTCGCTCCAGCATCCGGCGTTATGGTAAGGGTTGCCTTCTGTGCGGTCACGGATCCCGGAACAGTACCTGTAACCAGTTGATTACCAGATGGATCCATACATTGCCCTCCATCCGCCTCCACCCCGTACTGAATCGTTCCCGGCGTTATTCTAAGGGAATCCGCATAGTTATACAGCTCAATGGAAATATTGCTGTCCGGGTCAATGAAGTATTCTGCCTTTTCTGATTCTTCTTTTAAAAGGTCGCTTATAAAATAAAAATCTTTTGCCGCCACCAGGCCGCTTCCACGTTTCTGCATAGTATAACGGGCAGCGGCAATTCCAGCAAGGGCCAGTACCATGACAACAATCATGAGTAACAGCAGGGAGAACCTGGTCCGCTGTTTCATTCTATCTGCTTTCATATCCATCGTCCCCTTATTTATCATCCGGAATTATCTGTTCTGCCTTTACCGTAACCGTTACCAAGTCGATTTCATCCATGTAGGATGCTTCTGTTTTTTCAGCCGGCCATGTAATGGTTAATTTATATAGATGGGAAGCTTCCCTGGCATACGGAAGGGTTCCTAACTTTGTATAGGTTCCGCTGGCAAGCTGGACAGGATTGCCTGCCCTGCCCAATATGGAGGTTCCCTCCCCATCTGCCACATTTTCAGCCAGAACCAGCGTAAACTCCAATGGAATGTTTCCCATGGTCTCAACCATGATGGAATACTCCTGTCCCACCTGGCTAATCCTGCCATCCTTTTTATTCGTCACTGCAAATCCATATGTTCCATCTGCTCCCGGCGCTAAATCCTTTAAATCAATGGTAAAGACAGATTCCGCTCCCCAGGCGGCAACCGTTACATCAGAGGTCATGCTGGCCTGGCTCTTATAGCCGGCATAGGATAAGGATATTACCCCCGTGCTTACTGCCGCAAGCAGTACAAGATACCCAATCATCCGGGACTTTGTAAGCTGTTTTTTCATTCTGATGTTTTCCTCCCTGTTTCCTGCAAAAGGCCAGACAGGTCACTGCCCCAAAAAAGCAGTATTGACAGCAGGACAATTGCCAGTTTCCCGACCGGCTTCCTAAAAAACAATACAGCATATCCGGCCCCGGGAATCACAGCTGCCATCCTTCCGTGTATGCTGTCCCCTGCAACAATACCCCCATCCGGAGCATTGTTAGAATCGCCTTTTGTCACAAACCCTTCCGGCGTTTCTTCTACGATACGGTGCGTTATCAGATTTCCATTTTCCGAAAATGTAACGATATCTCCGGGCCGGTATGCATCTTCCTTATGGACTATGATTATATCTCCAGCTGAAACAACAGGTTCCATGCTTCCTGACATTACAACCGCCGGATACCAGCATGATGAAGACGGGTATGCTTTGTGGAATAATACCTTTGCACCTATCTGCCAAAAATTAAGGATTACAATCAGACCAAGGGCTGCCGCCTCCATTAAATAGAAACATCTTCCTATTATTTTCACTGATGGGCCGCCTCCTTTATGTGTTCATCTATCCGCGCCTTCTGCATGTACGGTCAAAACCAGCATGTAGTCCTTACCAGCTTTTCCGGCCTCTGTGTCCGCATGTTCATTCCCTTCAAAGGGCCATTGCCAGTCCAGCTTAAAATCCTTTTCCTCACCTGGTCCTATCTCTGTTTCCAGCACAAGCCCTGATCCATCCCTGCCCAGTGTTCCCGTAGCAGTTCCTGTCTTATCCGGCCATATCCCACTGTTTTGTTGAGTCAGCGTAAATGATAACGGCAGATGGACCTCACCCTCAGTCATGATAAGGCGTATGGAAAGAGACTCGTTTCTGGTGTTTTTAAGGCGGAATTGGTAGTATCCCTGTGAACCGGGTAAAACAGGCTCCTGCGGACCGCCCTCCCGGTTGTAGAACAGGTCTATGCCGGAAAGCTGTGTCCATGATTTATATCCTGATGTATCCCTCTGCATCTCCAGCACATCCAGGATTCCTTTATCCGGGTCCGCTGTGGTTTCAGGAGGGCTTTCGGGAGGTGTATTCCCGCTGTTTCCACTGCCTCCGTTGTTTCCGCCGCTTCCCCCACTGTTTCCTCCGCTTCCTCCGTTGTTTCCGCCGCTTCCCCCACTGTTTCCTCCGCTTCCTCCGTTGTTTCCTACACCTCCGCTGTCCGCGCCTTGACTTTCCTGTCCTTCGGTTCCTCCGGCGCCCTCCTGTGATTTATCTGAAGGATTCTCAGGGATACTGCCTGGACCGGATGTTTCCCCTTGTCCCGCACCAGTATTCCCGTTCATTATATCCGGTACGTCCATATTTATAGTTCCAGAAGCCATTCCTTCCCCTGCACCGGTTCCGTCCAGACTGCCGCCTTGCACCGTACCAGTCTGGGATGCCTGTTCCTGTGCCCCGCCAATGGGCCGGACCTCCTGCCCTGACACAATCACCCCTCCGGTTCCCGGATTTTTAACCGTCCCATCCGGTATATGGATTTCTCCATCCGGACCAATGACCGTGCCTTGGGGAAGGTTTACCGTGCCATCCGGTAAGATTGCAGCATTCCCGGCAACAAGCTTTTCCTGAGGGAAAATAACAGTATCGTCCGGAAGGATGACTGCTGTGGGATCTTCCTTCCTTTTCCCCGACATGACAATGGTTCCGTCCGGCAGACAGACATTGCCTGCCGGGGTCACCACTGCCCCATCCGTTATGGAAGCCCTTCCGTCCGGCGTCACCACCATGCCGTCCGTTGTGGCGTAGGTGACATTTTCCGGATTAATATAATAGTTATCCGCATCCAGTTCAATGTACATCTCCAGCATCCGCACATCCATTGCAAGTTCCACCACATAAACGCCTTCCCCATTCAGGTCAACGGAAATGCCCTTCCCTGCTTGTGTCCTGTCTAACACCACATTCCTCCGGGCCGCCATTGTCCCGTCATCATTCATCACGGCAAGACTGTGTTCTCCCAGGGGGACATGGTCAAACAAAAAGGCACCTGCGGAATCCGTCACGGTGCGTATGGGTTCACTGTGCAGTTCCAGTGTGCGCCCCGCGGCCGGGGTGCCGTCTGAATACAACACGCGGCCTGTCAGGTGCAGGATGGCACTTTTTTCCTGTTCAGCCTCCGGCGTCAGAAGGATGGTGTCAATCAACTGGCCGCTATAACGTATATCGCTTTTTTTTCCCAGAACGTATCCAGCCAGGCTGGATGTACATAATGTCAAAATAAAAATCAACAGAAGAAATGGCGGCCTTTTCCGTCCCTGTTGGTCCTTGTCCCCATGCAGGGACAAAATGTCCCTTCCTAATCCTGTCATCTGTTTTATCTCCTATCACAATACCGGAATCTGTTCAGTTTCCGGCAAAAAGCAGGAATGGATTCCTGGCTTTTGCCGGGGACTGAATGCCCCCGTCCGGTTCCCTGTCCAGCACAGACGGACGGGGAATGGATGGCCTATGGTGTAGGTGTTACCGGGATTATCTGTTCTGCGGACAATTTCAGGGTAAATTCCTGGTTAGCAGGCGGTGTCATACCTAACCCGGTATCGGCTGTATCAGTATCGGTTTCCCACCGCCAATATATTGATCCCTCAAGTCCTCTATCAGCGGCATCAGTGGCATCAGCGCCCACTGTCTTATTGGCAACCTTATTATCCTTTACTATACTTGCTGCCGAAAAGTCATCACTTGTGTAAAATTTGATAACAGCACCAATATCCGAATCAAGCTGACTTGTATCAAGTTCCACTTTGCATGTATATCCAACCTCTGTACCCTTATCCTCAATCACATATTTTATCTCGCCTGTATCCCCTGGTGCCACGACATCGGCCTGTACATTGTCATTCTTCTTTTTTGTACCCGCCAGCGTAAAGTCGAATGTACTGCCAGATATATCATTTCCCTCAATATCTTTTGGTGTAACACCCCACTTCGCTATCGCCACCGTACCGGTGCCTTCCGCTTCACTGACATACTTAGCCAACGTACTTCCCATCATGCTGGTGGTAATAAGGGTCAGCGCCAGCGCAAATGCACCCAGTTTTACCACATTATTCCTTCTCATACACACTTGCCCTCTCTTTCCTTTTTGTGGGACCAATCTGCATTTGTCCAGGCACGGTCCCCTTGTGCCTGTGGCTTCTATGCACACCCGGTGCATCTGCCCGGTTTTCTAAACAGCCTGCTGCCCCGCTGTGCCCGGGACGCAGGACTGGTGCACTCATCATGATCTGGTTGTCTTCCCCTCATCCCCGGGAGTTCCTGACCCGCTTTCCAGCTGCTGCTTCATGGCTTTTATCTCTGCCTCCAGCCTGGCCTTCTCCATGACGGCCTGCATCATCTGCTGACGGTCGGCCCTGCGTCTGAGCCATATATCAATTATGATATATAACAGCAAAGGGCAGATAATGGTGAGAACCATGCCCATGGGCGTCTGTATGGCCATGATTTTATGGCCCAGACCCGGAATCCTTCCCCCATTCCAGATGCCCTGTACCTGTTCTGAAGTCACAGGCATACGGTCTTCCGCATTATTGGCATCTCCCCTGGTGATATACCTGGGCTGCCCGTCCTCTCCTGTGGTAACCCCTACGATTCTATGGGTAATGGCTTTCCCGGACAAAAGGTAACATATCACATCGCCTTCCTTTAAAGTACCAGGGTCCGTGCTGCGGATGAATATCATGTCGCCTGTCTCTATGACCGGTTCCATGGAACCAGACATCACCACAGCCGGCTTGATGCCCAATACCCCCGGCAGTTCCCCCGGATTTATGTAGCTGCTGGCAATCAGCACAAGATTAATGAGGATGATGGGAATGAATGCCATACAGAGCACGGCCCCTGTCACTCCGGGAAGTGATATCCTGCGTGTTTCCTTTTCCATTCAGCATTACCTCCTTTGGTGATCTGTCCCGGATTCTCCCGCAGTTTAGGGATAAAACGTCCCCATTCCGGAAGACACTCCATATCTTCCCCCTGGCTCAGGGCTTCTGGGAACACTTCCACCGTAGACTTATCCATCTGCGCATCATCCCCTCTGTCATATCCGGACAACAAAAACCAGCTTCATACTGCAAAGCTGGTCTTATATTCATATACAACTGGCTGGCTTTCCTTCCGCACTGCGGAAAGGCGAAACCCCTATAGCTTTGCGACACTGCCTTTCGACAGCTATGCCCGGTCTTCAATTGTAAATCACCGTATATGTGCAGTCCAAGATTCAATTACATTCCAAGAATACTTCTTTTTACAATAAATAACAATACAGCGTGGTCTTTTGGCAATGCCATTTTTATGTCATCAAAGATGACACATTTTCCTGTCATGCAACCTGCCTTCTAATACTGCTGCGTCATATGCCACCGGATTGTTTTCCTCAGCCCTGTGTCCAGATCATAGGACGGTACCCACCCCATTTCTTCTGTTATTTTAGCAGTATCAGCTGCAGGCCATTCCCTGTCCTTTCCTCTATCATTACCATAACAGATAAGTGTTTCGGGCCTGCCCAGTATCTTTAAGATGGTACGCACCACATGTGAATCTTTCTGCAGGCTGTTACTGCAGATGTCATATGTCCCTCCATCCTTCCCTTCATTCACAATCAGGTCAATGGCCCTGCAGTAATCCGCCACATAAAGCCAGTCCCGGACATTTTCCCCCATATTCTCCAGGTAAATCCGCTCCCCTGATAACGCCCTGGCAATGGCCATGGGAATCAGGCTGTCTTCCCTGCTGCAAGGACCGTAAAGGTTGCAGCAGCGCGATACCGTGACCGGAAGTCCATATGCCGCCTGTATTGATGCTGCCAGCGTTGAACCTGCCTGTGCCGGCGCCTCTCCTTCCGATACCTGGTGGTAATGCCTGATTCCAAACAGCCGGCATGCGTCCAGAAGATTTTTAACCCCTGCCTCATTATATGGTACAAAATTAATGACAATCCCCGGCTTTTCTTCGGCAAACAGATTCAATACAAAGTCCTTGTCCCCAATGTCACCTTTTACGAACCGGTAACCGGGTATATCCTCAAATGGCTTCAGATTGTCCGCATTGGCTGATATATCCAGATTGACCGTATCATTGCCCGGATATTTACCGACCATATATTGTATTAAGTGGCTTCCTGCAAACCCGGAACCTCCGGTAATAATTACCTTCATAACCATCCCCCTGCTTCCCATTTTGATTTCAGGATACTTCTTTTTATAATGGAGGACAATAAAGTAACATCTTTTGGCAATGCCACTTTTTTGGCATTCAAAATGACACCTGATTTCATTGACTCAATATAGCGAATGGAATAATATATAAAAGAAATCATCACGACAAGAAGTGGGGAAATCTATGCAATTTTACGAAAAGCTTATATTTCTGCTGAACTTAACTCAATCCACAAACCGAATACTGGCCCACGAACTTCAGGTAGATCCTTCTCTGATAAGCCGTCTCCGCACAGGAACAAGGGGTATTCCACGTAACCGTGAGCACATAAAAGCCATGTCCTCTTATTTTGCAAAACGCTGCACCACTGAATACCAGCGGCAGGCACTATCGGGAATGCTTGGCATCAGGCAGGCCTTTACAATGAAGAAAGAACAGCTTTCAGAAATTCTTTATCACTGGCTCTGCGGGGAGTCGGACGAGATTGGCCGTTTCATAAGAACCTCTGAATCCATTACAGTCAGTGCAGTGACTCCAGGGAATACTATTCCTCCCTTAAATGCCACAGCTGACAATACTGCTTATTATGGGAATGAAGGGAAACGTGCAGCGGCCCGTGCAATTTACCATCATCTGCTCTCACTTAAAAAGCCGTGTACGATTTATATCATGGCTGATGAGGCGGATAACTGGATTTCAGAAGATTATGAATTTTCCCAGGAGCTTCAGTCATGGGGCATGAACCTGACCAGCCGCGGATTTCATTTATGCCACATAGCGCCTCCCGCTTACCCTGTGGACTTAGCCTTTGATTCACTGCTCCGCTGGATTCCATTTTACATGACCGGACATGCTACTGCTTACTATTATCCGCGTCTGAGGGACAATGTCTACCGGCGTACCCTTTTAGTTGTCCCGGGAAACATTGCCATGTTTTCAAACTCACTGGCACACCAGACCACGGGAACCGCTGCAATCGTGACAACGGATAAACGGCTGATACAGGCCTGCTCCGTACAGTTCCAGGATTATCTGTCCCTGTGCAGGCCTATGCTGAACATTTATACGGAGCCTGAAAGCCTGAGGCACTGTTTTACCCGTTTTTTATCCACCGAAGGGGCGCGCATCCAGAAGGTCACCACCCTGTCCGCAGAGACAACCCCTCCGGAACTGATGTACCTGTGTACCGGAAAATTCACACGGACCGGATTAAAAATGCTTGGAAGCCCCTATCTACATAATATGGTCCAGATAGAAGAACACAAGGATATTTCCGAATTCATTGATATCGCCTATCTTGCCAGTGCCCAGGAGGTGAGAAACGGAAATGTACCTATCATACTGTCCTATGGTAAAGGCTCATCTCCTCTCTGCTATACCCCGGAGACTTATGTCATGCACCTTAAGAATATACTTCATATCATGGACATATACGATAATTACCATTTTGTCCCCATTGGAAAGGAAATGGAAAAAGACGGCACCATCCTGATAAAAGAAGGGCAGAGGGCCCTTCTGGTACATTTTGCCCCACTTCCCAACAATGCTGCAATTTCCGTCTTTGAAATTGTCCAGCCTGAAATCGTCCAGCTCTGCCGGGAACATTTACTCAGAATCGCTGAACATATCGGATATGCCGGTGTTAACAGGTCCAAAATCATTTCCCAAATCAAGAAACGAATCAGTGAGCTTCAGGAATAAAGAGGTGACGCGGAGTTTAAATAAAAAGTGGAGAGCGGCATTGATAACCGTTCTCCATTTTCCTGCCGTCTTTTTCCTTTTAAGCGCCTGTTGAAAAATACCATGTAAAACTGTATAATCAAATAAAACTGACATGCACATCCATAAAAGGTTGGTTCGGATGTAATACGAAAGTGTGGTTTACCATGGACACCAAACAGATTGAATATATATTAAAAATAGCCGAAGAAGGCAATATCACCCATGCAGCGGAAAAACTGTTCCTCACACAGCCCGCGCTGAACCAGCAGCTCCTGCGTCTGGAAAAGGAACTTGGGACACGGCTTTTCGTACGTTCCCGCACCGACTGGCGCCCCACCGAGGCAGGCAGGGTCTACCTGGAAAATGCACGGAAAATGCTGCAGCTCAAGCAGGACACCTACCGCATCATAAGCGACATGGTTTCCGACCAGAAGGGACGCCTGTCCATCGGCTTTACACCCGGGCGGGGAATCCACATGTTCTCTGCGGTATACCCCGGATTCCACCGGAAGTTCCCGGATGTCATTGTAAGCCCCAACGAACTGAGCGTCCATAAACAGCAGGAATTAATCAGCCGCGGGGAACTGGATATCGGCTTTATGACTCTCAGTGAAGACCACAAGACAGGCGATACGTATATCCCCATTGCAACGGAGGAAATCTACCTGGTAATTCCCGGCAGCCACCCATTAAGCAGCCTGGCGCCCAAAAACGGTCATGCCGCCCTGGACATCTCAGCTGTCCGAAATGAACCATTTGTGCTGATGTATAAGGAATCCACCATCCGCTCCCTGGTGGATGGTATATTCGCCCAGGCCGGATTTAAGCCCACGGTCCTGTTTGAAACCTCCAACAATAACACAATCCTTACCATGATACAGTCCAACCTCTGCTGCGGGCTGCTTCCTGCATATTATATACAGGACAACCCCGGTGGTATCACCTGCTTCCAGCTTCCCACCAGGCCGGTCTGGGAGGTGGTGGCGTCCTACCGGAAAGGCAGCTATCTGACCCAGGCTGCCCGGTATTTCATTGAATTAACAAAGGAGCACTGGAATCCATGACTGATTCCAGATGCTCCTTTTCCATCAGGTGATTGGCGCTGGGTTGAAGATACATAAATCATTATGAAGCCTGTACTGTTCCGCAAAGCTTTTCCTGCGTCCGCTTGCCACATCGATGATTTCCATGAACAGCTGTGTCCCTATCTCAGGAATGTCAGCCTCCCCGGTTGCAACCGGGCCGGCGTTGATATCGATTAAATCCTGCCACTGTTCCTTCATCTCATTCCGTGAGCAGACCTTTATGACAGGGGCAATGGCCAGTCCATAAGGTGTTCCCCTTCCGGTCATGAATACCTGAAGCCCGATTCCCGAAGCCAGCTGGCAGGGACCGCAGACAATATCACTTGCCGGGGTTGCCGCGTATATCAGGCCCTTTTTGGAAGGCTTCTCAGCAGGTGAGAGCACTTCCACAATGGGGGAGGTTCCTGATTTGGCAATGGAACCCATTGCTTTTTCCACAATATTGGCCAAGCCTCCCTTTTTGTTGCCGGGGGTGGGGTTTGCGCTCCGGTCAACCTGGCCCGCATCCAGGTAATTATCATACCACTTCATCTCTGCGGCCAGCTTCTTCCCCACTTCTTCATTGACGCACCGGTGTCCCAGCAGATATACGCCGTCCCTGACTTCCGTAACCTCTGAAAACAGGACCGTTGCACCGCCCTTTACCAGCATGTCCGCCGCATATCCGGCAGACGGATTGGCCGTGACCCCTGAAAATGCATCGCTGCCCCCGCACTGCATACCAATCAGCAGCTCCGAGAGAGGGAGTGTCTCACGCTTACGCCGGTTCAAAATTGCCAGCTTCTTTTCCGCCATCTCCATCAGCGCGTCCACCATTGCATTGAAACCTTTTATCTCCTGGAGGATGATCACATTCTCAGGACATATATCCGCCTCATCCAGAAGCATTTCCACGGTGAATTTCTCACAGCCAAGGCCCACTACCATCAGCTGTCCGCCAAAATTGGGATGCTTTGCCAGGTTCCTGAGTGCCCGTATGGGCACCTTTGCTTCCGGCGCATTGATGGCTACCCCGCATCCATATGCATGGTTCAGGGGGACAATGTCATCTACATTGGGATACTTGGGGAGAAGTTCTTTCCTCATCCTCTCCACCGCCACGTTCAGCACACCGGTCACGCACTGCACCGTGGTGCTGATTCCCAGGATGTTCCTGGTGCCCGCAGGGCCTCCCCACGGGTTGCGGTAACCTTCCCAGACAGTAACCGGAGGCTCCGGCAGATCCGTTACCAGATTCGTGGCAAATTCCATATCATCCACATCCGGGGGCGTGGGAAGCTCCAGCATGTGTTCGTTAATCCAATCGCCTTTTTTTATCCGGCTGACAGCATATCCCAGGACTACACCGTAGCGGATGATCTCCCCTCCCTTTTCAATGTCGCACAGGGCAATCTTATGGGCCTGGGGGATGTCCTGGTGGGCAATGACCCCATCCATCACTTCTGTCCCCGCCTTGATGTCCTTCACGGCAATGGCAACATTATCCTGGTCTTTGATTTTTATGTACAGTGGCTCGTTCAAGGTATTTCCTCCTATTATTTAGAATCTGACAGTTGGAAGCGGATGTCTCCGCCAATTGATTATCTTTATCATATATCATTCCAAACAATAAGTAAAATTGATAATTGTTTTGTATCTCTAATTATTTGTTAGAGTTCTCAGGCCATTATATCCCGGCGCTGAATGACCCAATCCTGTTTGTACCCAACTGCAGGAGCGCACAGCTGATGATGCCAATGCTGATTTCCGCCAGTATAAGCAGCCAGAATAATCCCGCCGGCTTATTAAGTGTATGGGTAGACAAAGCATGTGCAAAGGAAATGATTGCCTGGCACAGGTAAACGTAGAATCCGGTCACAAATTCATTTTCCTTCCCGATGGGAAACTTGTCCAGGAGAATGATATAAACTGCCCAGAACACCCCTGAAAGCAATGCACATATAATCCCGGTTGCGGATGTGGAAAAACTGTCCCAGCTTATAAAAACAACACCTGCAACACTTGCCAGCAATGCCAGCCCCTTCTGCCAGCACAGATGCTCATGAAATACCGTCACCAGAATGAATGTAATCACTGCGGGGTAAAGGGATCCACCTCCATATATCCTTCACATGGATTTCCGACCGCCACGTACATTATCTTCCTGTTTAAATCACAGACCGTAGAAGTAAGGGTTGCAAAATCCTCTGCATGCTGGCAGATGGATGTAGGATAATTCACACTGTGGTCTGACAGGATATCCATCAAATCCTTTTCTGAAAGCTGGTTTCCTTCTAATCCGCCCACCAGTCCAGCCAGCCTGAAGGACCTGAGTTTATCTTTTGGAAACCAGTCCGTCTCCCTGTAAGGCGGTCTGGGAAGTTTAGGATGGCAATAGCTGTTGGCATGGCATATACTGCCGTTTTCCATATAAAGCATGCCATATCCCCTGTACTCCATTTCCAGGTTCACCATTTCCCCTTCTGGCCCGCAGACCATAAAATTGATATTGCTCGCAACCCTGCTCTTTACTGCCGCCTCGACCGCGTCCGGAAACGTGTACTGGTCCATGATGAAACGATATGCAAACTGAAGAGGCAGACCTTCAAAGTCAATGGGCGCATCCGTAAAAAGTGAATTTCCTCCAAGCCCGATTCCAGCAGAGTTCATGCCAGCCATGCGGCATATCATTCCTGCCTCGCCTGCCCAGGCAATATCGGGCTTCCCCTCCTGTTTCACTATCATGAATACAATGGTTGGAATCTGGGAATGAGGGGCATCCCAGTTCTGGCCATACATAGTGGTTCCCGACGCCGTCCTGGTGTGGTTCAGTCCGACCACGGAACAGCCCCCCGCAAGATGCAGGGCTGTTTCCGCATTCATCCCCATGTTATGGCTGAACTGCTGTCCCAGCTCCGTGCGGCAGTTCAGGGTGAAAATATCTTCAAAGCTGTATCCAGCCCCATCGGCAATGCCCTGGATTTCCTCCAGATACTGCGGCGCCATGGCCCTGACAGCCGGAATGAATGCAGAGGCTATCTTCCTGCACATCCCCCAGTCATGCCCCGTTGTCTTTTCCACTCCTGCCTTAAGATTGTCCAGTGAAACCCCTATCTGTACCCTGCCGCTTGTTCCATGGGTGAATCCAATCCCATAATTTGTTCCGGAAGCCCGGATGACAGGAATCTTCCCTGCTATTTCAGTTAAAGACATATGCACATTTCCCTCTCCATCAGTATATTATCCCGCATAAACCTGCGGTCTGCGGTCCTTCCACGGTTTAGCCCTTTCGAGCTGGGCCGCAAGACTTAAAACAAGGGCATCATTCCCAATCCGTCCATCAATTTCAATTCCTATGGGAAGCCCGCTCCTGCTTGTTTCCAAAGGTATTGTAATGGATGGCTGTCCTGTCACATTGCACATGGCGGTATTCCCCGACCACCGTCTGCGCTCCAACACCCATTCCTCCACTGTCATGTCCGGCCTGGAAAACGGATTATATACCCCTGCCTTAAGGGGAAGGATTCCCATGGTGGGGGATACAATCAGGTCATAATCCTCCATAAAAGCACCCACGGCCCGCATTACGGCATTCAGTTCTTTCCAGGCAGCCGCATATTCCCTGGCCGTTACATTTCTTGCTTCCAGATAAGCTTTATAAACCAATGGTTCCAGATATTCGGCCGTAACCGGAAGCCCGGACTGCCTTGCCACGCTGTCAATCCATCCGTTTGTCCCAACAGATTGAATCAGTATCCTGGGTTCATGGTAATGGATATCAAGAGGAGGATATGCTTCCACACATTCATGCCCCAATCCTTCCAGCAGCTTTACGGTTGATCTGACCGCCTCAAGACATTCCTCATTTTCATACGTTCCTCCATAGGGCGGATGGAGCATATAGGCTATCTTAAGCTTTCCGGGATCTCTTTGGATGACATCCCGGTATGGAACAGCCGGGTGCAGGGCCGCCCCATAGCTTCCTGCATCAGGCCCCTCCACCTCATCCAGCATGATTGCCGTATCCCTTACGGAACGGGACAGCATGAAATCCGCGGAAAGACCCGGGTCCCCGTCCTCAGGCCCCGTGGGAATCCGGAAACGGGTAGGCTTTAACCCCACAAGCCCGCAGGCTGAGGCAGGCATCCTGATTGAGCCGCCGCCATCGCTTCCATGTCCCATGGGAACAGCCCCGGCTGCAACGACAGCTGCCGTCCCCCCGCTGGAGCCGCCTGGTGTCAGTTCCGTGTCCCATGGATTCCTGGTTATTCCATGCAGGATTGTCTCCGTTGCATTATTCCAGCAAAACTCCGGGCAGGTGGTGGTTGCCACCACCACAATACCTGATTTTTTAAAGCGGGCAGCCAGTTCACTGTCACTTCTGGCATAAATTCCCCTTCCTGAAATCCGGGAACCGACCGTGCTTCTGATTCCGGCCAGAACATCCCCCTGATCCTTTATGACAAATGGTACGCCGCAAAAAGGCGCTGATAAATCAATGCCTGCATCAATCTGTGCCTTTGCATATTCGTATGTCTCATCCACAACCGCATTGATGGATGGATTGACCTGCCTGATTGCCTCCAAAGCCGTATCCAGGACTTCCGAGGGCGATACTTCCTTTTTTCTGATTAATCCGGCAAGTGCTGTTGCATCTAATGCCGAGTATTCAGATACCTTCATAATTTACCTACTCCAATCTTTTGTTTATTCTGCATATACAGCAGGTCTCCTCTTAATCCATGGCCTGGCTCTTTCAAGCTGCGCTGCCAGGCTGAGTACCAGCTGGTCATTGTCAATCGCACCATCCAGCTCTATCCCTAAAGGCATACCATCCCTGGTGATATACAGCGGGAGTGAGATGGATGGAAGTCCGGCAATATTGGCCAGCGGCGTAATGCAGGCATATTCCCGCCTGCGAAGGGCCCACTCTGATGCCTGGATACCAGAATCCACCACCCCGTTCAGCATTCCCAGCCTGCGTCCTGCCTTCCCCACCGTGGGGCTAAGCACAATATCATAGTTTTCAAAAAAACGGCCCATCGCCCTTGCGGCTATCCCAAGCTCTGCCTTTGCCCTGAACACATCCATTCCCATACGCTTTTGTGATTCCAGATATGTTTTATACACCAATGGCTCTAACGTGGATTCATCCGCAGTAAGCCCGGTACCGGCGGCCAGTTCCTCTATGCTGACCGCTATCTCATCACACATACAGGCTATACGGGCTTCATGATAGCTTTCCCGGATATCCGGATAGGCTTCAATGCATTCATGCCCCAATGAGCGGAGGATTTCCACGGCTTCCTTTACCGCCAGGATACATTCAGGGTCGCTGAATTCCTTTCCATATGGGGTACGCAGCATGTATGCTATCCTGACTTTACGCGGTTCACACCGTACTGCCTCTGCGTACGGCATGCCATGCGGAGCCGCCGCACCATAATATCCGCAGTCAGGCCCTTCCACAGCATCCAGCATTGCTGCCGAATCCCGGACCGAACGCGAAAGAATGAAGCTGACAGAACCACCGGGATCCCATCCATAAGGACCAGTAGGGATCCTGAACCGCGACGGTTTGAATCCCACAATACCACACATGGAAGCAGGTATGCGTATGGAGCCGCCGCCATCATTTCCATGGGCAATCGGCACGCCTCCAGCCGCCACCAGCACCGCGCTTCCCCCGCTGGAACCACCCGGAGAATACTCCAGGTTCCAGGGATTGTGCGTGGGGCCGTTGCGAAGTGTCTCTGTAGAAGAATCAATACAGAATTCCGATGTGGCAGCGGTTGCCACCACAATGATACCAGATTGTTTCAGACGTTTAAAAAAATTGGAATCTTCTTTGGCATACACCCCTTTTCCAGATAACCTGGTCCCCATTGTTGCCCGGATTCCCGCGGCTTCCCCGCCACAGTCCTTGAGTACCATCGGAACCCCGGGAAAGGGGGATGATAAATCAATCCCGCCCTTAATCTGCCTTAAAGCATATTCATATGTATAATCCACAACGGCGTTTAACTTACCATTAATCTTTTCAAGGGCTTCCAGGGAAGTTTCAAGTACTTCCTCCGGTGAAACCTGTTTCCTGCGTATCAGGTCAGCAAGCGCCGTGGCATCCAGGCCCGAGTATTCACTAAGCTTCATTCTGGCTCCTCTCCATCATTAATCGTTCTCAAATCCAGCCATCTCAGCCGTGAGCATTTTCTCCCTTGACTTATGTGCAAAATGACATGCCACGCAATGTCCGGGTGCAATTTCCTGAAGGGGCGGCTCCTGTTCAAAACAGACCGGCTCGCTCATCCAGCATCTGGATGCGAACCTGCAGACTGGTTTCGGGTCAATAGGGCTTGGTACATCCCCCTTAAGCACAATCCTTCTGACCTTACGGTTCACGTCCACTTTGGGAATAGCTGACAGAAGCGCAATGGAATACGGATGACGTGTATCACCAAACAGGATATCCTTATCTGCAATTTCCACAATCTTCCCAAGATACATGACCGCAACCCTGTGTGATATATGCTTCACCACGCTAAGGTCATGGGAGATGAATAAGTATGACAGGTCCATCTTGTTCTGCAAATCCATCAGAAGGTTAATGATTTTAGCCTGTACGGAAACATCCAGGGCCGAAACCGGCTCATCGCACACAATAAAATCCGGGTTAAGGCTCAGCGCCCTTGCTATCCCGACCACCTGACGTTTCCCTCCATCCAGCTCATGAGGGTACTGCATCAGCATATCCTTTGCAATCCCGGTAACGTCACAGAGCGCATCGATGGTACTGTCCAATCTTTCCTTTGTACATGATTTATGTATTTTATATGCCTCTGCGAGAATATCCTTAACCCTCTTCTTAGGATTAAGGGAAGAATATGGATCCTGAAATATGATCTGCATCCTTCTTCTCAATTCCAGGTCCTCACTCCTGCTCCTGACGTCAAATATATTCCTGCCATTGACCAATACCTGACCGCCGGTAGCCCCCTGCAGGCGCATGAGTACGGTCCCTACCGTGCTTTTCCCACATCCGCTTTCCCCCACCAGTCCAAGGGTTTCACCCTTTCTCACCGCAAAGTTAACCCCATCCACTGCGTGCAGCATCCCTGCTCCGGATACTTTAAAATGTTTTTTCAGGTCTTTTACCTCAATCAGGTTCTCTTTTCCGTCATTATCTGACACATTACGGACAATGCTATCATCCATGGTTTATCCCTCCTTATGGTGCTGGCAGGCAACATAGTGGTTATCATTGATTTTAACCAGTTCCGGTACCGCATTTTCACATTCCGCCGTACACTGCCCGCACCTTGGTCCAAAACTGCAGCCCTTTGGCAGATGATAGGGATCTGCAACCGCGCCAGGTATTGCGGTCAGCCGTTCCTTATCGTCATCCAGTGTGGGGATGGCACCCAGAAGTCCCTCTGTATATGGATGAAGGGGATGGCTGAACACCTCTTTTACGGAACCGTATTCAATGATGGATCCCGCATACATGACAGCAACATTCTTGCAAAGTTCCGATATGATTCCCAGGTTATGGGTAATCATCAGCAGCGATGTGGAGTATTTCTGCTCCAGCACTTTTATCAGTTCCAGTATCTGTGCCTGTATGGTAACATCCAGTGCTGTTGTGGGTTCATCCGCAATCAGAAGTTCCGGATTACATGCCAGCGCAGCCGCTATGCCTATCCTCTGGCGCATACCGCCGCTGAACTGATGGGGATAGTCCTTTATCCTGTCCGCACGGATACCCACCATCTCCATCAAATGTCCTGCTTCCTTATACGCCTCGGCATTTTTCATTCCCTGATGCTTCCTCAGCACAAGGGCCAGCTGCTCCCCTACCGTAAAGACCGGATTCAGAGAGGTAAGGGGGTTCTGGAAAATCATGGAAATCTTGTCCCCCCGCAGGCCCTGCATCTGCCGTTCTGAATAGCCGGCCAGGTCCTCTCCCTTATAGGTGATGACACCTGACTTAATCATTGCGGACTTCGGCGACAGAAGGCGCAGGATGGCAAGGGCCGTGGTGGTCTTTCCGGCTCCTGCCTCCCCTACCAGTCCCAATGCCTCCCCTTTATGTATGGTAAGGCTCAGATTATTGATGGCCTGTTTGATTCCTGTCTCTGTTTTAAATTCCACTGTCAGATTTTTTATATCTAAAAGCACATTGTCCATTTGCTCTCCCCCGCTATCTTGTTTGTCTGGGATCCAGCACGTCACGAAGTCCGTCTCCCAGGAAATTAAATCCCATGACAGCAATCATCAGGGCAACACCAGGTACAATAACCGTCCAAGGGGCAATTGCCAAAAAGTCCTTGCCTGCCGCTATCATGTTCCCCCAGGAAGCAGTGGGAAGCTGGACCCCGAGATAAAGGTAGCTGAGACAGGATTCCACCAAAATCACACTGCCAAAGCAGTTGCTGCATACGATAAGCAGGGAAGTCGTGACATTAGGCAGTATCTGTGTGAACATGATATGGAAATTAGTAGCCCCCAGCGCCCTGGACGCCTGGATGAATTCCCTGTCCCGGATTGACACCACCTCATTGCGGCACACCCTTGCAAAGCTCATCCAGAAACTGATTATCATGACAAGGAGCAGATTGAAGATACTGGTACCGAATATGGCCATGACAACAACGCCCAGTGTCATGGTAGGTACACACATGCTGACCTCTGTACACCGCATGATGATAACATCTAAAAAACCGCCCTTATATCCCGCAATGATTCCAAGCACCACCCCTGCCACCAGTGACAGGAGTGTGCCAAGAACCGCAACCTTCATGGAAGATTTTGCGCCCACAATCATTCTTGAAAGGATATCCCGGCCCATGGAGTCAGTGCCAAGGATGTACCCATGTGTGCCATGGGAAAACCATTGAGGCGGAAGGAGGCGGTCAGCAGTATGATATTCATTGGGGTCAAGGGGTGCAAGCTGGTCTGCGAAAACCGCTACAAAAATCAGTATCAACACCAATGCAAGCCCAAACATGAACTGCTTACTGCGCAAAAATCGCCGTAATAATATTTTCTTCTGCATAAGCTCCTCCTTACACTTCCTTAATCCGCGGGTCAATAAAGGTAATGGCAATGTCAACCAGCAGATTCACAATGGAAAACATGGCCGCAGTCACCACCAATGATGACTGGACAAGGGGATAGTCCCTGTTATTGACGGCTGTCACAAGCATGGTCCCAATGCCGGGAATGGTAAATACCTGCTCAATGATGACCGCACCAGCCAACATGGTTGCCACTTCCAGACCATAGATGGTCACCACTGGAATCAGGGAATTCTTAAGTGCATATTTTGAGTAAACCTCCCATTTTGAAAGCCCTCTGGCATAGGCACAGGTAATATAGTCCTCATTCAGCACATCTATCATGCTGGAGCGGGACATCCTGGCCAGCTGTGCGCATAGCCTGTAACTCATGGCTATGACCGGCATGATAAGATAGGCCGGTTTGGACAGGCCATAATATCCCATGGAAGGAAGGCACTTGAGCCATACGGAAAATACAAGCAGCAAAAGGACACAGACCCACACAACCGACATGGATTGAAGGATGACCACAAAGAATATCATGGAAAAATCAAGCCCGCTTCCCTTTGACACACCTGCCGATATCCCCATGGGCACACTGATGATAAACACAATCACCGCGGACAGGATGGAGACGCATAGTGTTGTTGGCAGACGGTTCATTATGATTCTTGCGCATGGTTCATTGTAAAGGGTTGAATGTCCCAGGTTACCGGTAATAAGCCCCTTGAAATATATCCAATACTGTACAAGATATGGCTGGTCCAGTCCAAGTTCCGCCCTCAGGGCAGCGCGCTGGACTTCCGTGGCAGTATCAGGAAGCATTGTGACAGTGGGATCCCCCGGGGCACACCGCATGAGCACGAACGCCATCACAGAAACCACCCATACCACTATCAGCATATAACCGATACGTTTTAGAATGGATTTTAACATTTGCTCTCCTCTTTTCCCAAAAATGGTTAACTACTTTTTCCATACATTCTCGTCAACATGTGCATAACGGAAATAGGGTCCTGCACACTTGGTTATATTGACGCCCTCAAGGCCTTGACGTTTTACACAGTACTCCATGGGAGTATAGACGGCCAGAATCGGTCCGCACTCTTCATAAACAGTTTCTGCAACCTGCTTAAGCATTCCTTCCCTCTTACCGGCATCTATGGTCTTATAGGAATCCAGGATAAGCCCGTTCAAATCCTCATTTACATAATAACTGTTATGACAGTCATCCACGATACGCGGAATGATATAGAGACTGTAGGAGTCACCGTCAAACCCTCCAAGCGTAACAAAGAACATATCATATGCACTGGGATCCTGGCGGATTGTAACAAATTCCGCACTGTCACACAGCTTCGTGGTTACATTAAAGCCCACTGCCTTCAGATTCTCAACAAACACCGCCATGACATCATCGATTGACGCAAGGTCATTACGTGTATAAATAGTCAGTTCCTCACCCTTATATGCTGTCTTAGCAAGATATTCCTTAGCCAGCTCAGGATCATACCCATACCCCTCAATGGTTTCATCATAGCCCGCCAGGGATTTTAAGAACATGCAGTTCATGGCTTCCCCGCCGCCTACCAGATTCAGCATGGTATCCCTGTCGATTGCGTACGCCACTGCTTTCCTGGCATTGATATCACTGAAAATGGAATCCTCCGCGCAGTCAAACTGAAGATAATGCATGACATCGGATACATATCCCACAACCTCAATGCCGTCCTGCCCTTCCAGCATAGGAAGCATGTCCGGGCGCAGGGTTGATGCAAAGTCCACTTCCCCGGATATCATCCCCGACACCTTGGCATTTTCCTGTGATATGTACCAGACATAAAGGGTATCAATATTGGATACATTCTCCTTGTCCCAGTAATCCTTATTACATGTAACTTTCAGATACTGACCGTCTACCCAGTCTGAATATTTCCATGGCCCGCTGCCATTTATCACTTTTTCGGCCGACTGGAAATCATCCCCATATTTCTCGATATCCTCATCTGATAAAACCCAGGTATAAGAAAGGGCTGTCTCGAAGGTTGCGAAATACTGTGTCAGATGCAGCTTTACCGTATTATCATCCACATACTCCGCGCTTTCCAGATACGGCCATACGGCGGATACAAGTGCCAGGGTATCCATATTCCGCTTCATGAATTCAAATGTGGCAACCACGTCCTTTGCATTTAAGTCCGTACCATCATGGAACTTAACACCATCAATGATATGCAGGATTGCTTCCGTCCCATCCTCATTAAGTTCATAGGAGGAACAGATACAGGGCGTATTATTCCCCTCCCTGTCACCATAATAAAGCGGGTCAAACACCAGGTCCGCATAGAGGAATTCGCAGCTGTTATTGTTGGCATACACTTCCAGATTAATCAATGTAATGACATCGCTCACATTGACCACACGCCCATCCTCCTTGTCCTTCCCTGCCGCGGCTGTTGATGAGCCGTCTGCCGGAGCCTCACCGGACGGTGCGCCGGAGCCACATCCTGCTAATGTAAGAGCCATAAACAGACACATCAGTTTCTTTGCCATCTTTTTCATATGTAATCCACCCTTCTCTTTTATATTGTTCAGTCATCATTGAACCAACTACCTCAAACATCCCTTGCACTACATGGCCATTCTTCACTTATCCCTGATAATAACTATTCTTATTTTTAATATTAAGATTTTGTTACTTTTTGGCCGAAAATATTTCCCCCTTCCCCCATTTATTGTTTTGATGCTTTTTGCACAATTTTCAGTTAAAATTCTTATATTGTTTTACTATTTTAACTATAGTATAATATAAACACATACCTTCGTCCAATGAATTAAAGTCAACACTCTATAACCAAATACAATACCGATTAAGGAGGAATGGGCATCCAGATGCAATACAAATCACTCAAATACATGTTAGCCCTTCAGGAAGAAAGGGTACTTGCAACAGCAGCAAAACGGCTGGACATATCCCAGTCATCACTGAGCCTGTTCTTACTCCGCCTGGAGGAAGAAGCAGGGACACCGCTATATGACCGCAAGATGCACTGTATGACAAAAGCCGGGGAACTATATTGTGACGGCGCAAGGAAGATCCTTAACCTGCATGATAAAGCCATGGATGATATAAAGACACGTCCGGACAGTAAGGCCATACTCTTTGGAGCCGATATCTGCATCAGTGAGATTGTCCCCTCGCTGATTAACAGCCTGTTGGAAAAAATTGCAATGGCATATCCGCAGCTCAGGCTGCAGGTTTCTTTCCTCCCGGAGGCAAGGCTGAGGGATTTAATCCAGCAGAAGAAACTGGACCTTGCTTTCTCTTACTTCCAAAGAAGTGGGATTGACAATTTACGGCGCAGGGAAATCATGGCAGAGACATTCATATTGGTTGTACCAAAGGGATTTAAGCCTTATAAGGCCAATCCATTTACGGCCCTCAACAGCCTTAAATACATATCCATGTTCAGGGATACCAGTATCCGTTCCGCTTGTGACGCCCTGCTGTTCGTACATGGAATTTCTCCATTTGTCCAAATTGAGTCCGGTTCCTACGCCTTCACCCAGTCCCTGATGGAAACAGGATCATACACCACCATCATCCCGTCAGGGGCAGTAGGCCTGTTTGAACGGTTTGACCTGTATCCGCTTGAGTCGGAGGTACAGGCCGTAAGCGGCTTCTACCTTCACGGTCATGAAAGGGAAACGCCTCAGTTCCTATGCCTTATGGATGTCTTTGAACAGTTGCTGCACGCCATGTATACGGAATCTTCCGGTATCCATTTTCCAGGAGGTACATCGGATGAACCTGCATAAGCTTGAATATTTAGTTGCCATATCTGAAGAAGGGAACCTTTCCCGGGCAGCAGAGAAACTTTACGTATCACAGCCGGCCCTGAGCAAAGCCCTGTCCGCCCTGGAAAGTGAACTGGGCATCCGCCTCATGGAAAGGCGTTATGCAAAACTGATTCCCACCCCGGAAGGCAGGATTTATATTGAAGCTGCCAAAAAGATGATTGCGGTCAGAAATGAAGTAAATGAAAGCATTGCCCAGATAGCTCAGAATAAAGTCTATCCGCCTGTCCGGGTAGGTATCAACAATTCCACTGCCATCGCTGAAATGATGTTGTTTATGGTGAATCAGATGCAGATAGAAATGCCGGTTTTCTTTGATGTGGATTCTGTTGAATGTACAAAGATGCTGCAGAAAGGGCAGCTGGATATTGCCAGTTTAAGCCTCCCCCATGGTATCCCCGAGGACCTGGATTGTATCATGACGGAACCGGATACCCTGGTGATTGTCGTGCCGAATACACCTGAATTTGACTATATTAACTTACAATACACAGACACAATCCCCATCACGGCACTGCACGGCACAAAGGCAATCCAATGCCGTCCTGACAGCGGGCTTGGCATAATGGTTGCCCGTTATCTGTCAGAGAATGGGGTCCAATTCAACTACGTGTGTTCCATCAGCGTATTAAGCGCCATCATGCTTGCCATAGAAAGCGGGGCCGGAATCGCGCTGATGCACAGGACACTTGCAAGGGAGAGCACCGCCTATAAGATCTATACACCAGATCCCCCCATGTATTATGACCATTATCTGTGTATACGCAAGGGAGTGGAACTCACGCCCAAAATCAGGCGTGTCCTGAAATTGTTATGGGGATTGGAGCTGTGAATCTCAGTTCATGATTCATGGGACCTATCATCCCTCTAAACGTAAAAGGAACCGCCCATATCACACTGGTCAGTTCCTTTTACGTTTATATTCACATGTTGTTACAGGGCCTTCCCTCATAGTACAATTCCCCGGTCACCGGATTTTTGGAAAACTTTGTAAAATACCCATTCCAAACAGATTCACATTCACTTGGCCAGGTTGCATGGGCTTTGGTGTCCGTTTCCGTCAGATGCAGCATTGGCACCCCATCCTCTGTCTCAAACACATAGTGCGCTACAAGTCCGTCTTTATAGCTGCAGTTCTTCCCCCCATCCATATAGGTGTAATCCGCCCACTTCTTAGTCAGGCCATATCTGCCGCACCAATAGTCCACCAGATCCTGCGCCTGTGTAAACCCGCCTTTAAAAGCAGCGTCGCAACAGCCCAGGTTGGCTATGATGGGAATCATGGAACCTTCCACGGGCGGCCGCTCCTTCCCTCCGTGTTCCACTGCCTCAATATCAATATGCCTTGCGGAAAATGGAGCCACTGCCGCAAAATAGTCCGGGCGGTAAGCAGCGCAGGCCCAGCTCATCATTCCGCCAGAGGACTGTCCGCTGGCATAGATACGGCTCTTATCAACCGGATAATGCCCTGTCAGCCATTGGTACAGGAAGTCCAGGAACCTCATATCCTCCGGACGCTCCGGCTGCGGCTCCCCTGTATTCCACATGGCCCTGAAAATGTTGTTGGTCCGGATACCGCTGATGGAACGCACCTCATTCGGTTCGGATGCAGTTGGCATGATGATCATGAAACCATACTTATCAGCCACATAGCTCCAACCGATACGGTCCGCAATCTCATCCCCGCTTCCTCCGGCGCCGTGGAACACGAACACGGCCGGCATCCCGCCCTCCTTTGGTGCGGACTTGGGAACATAAACATACCACTCCCTCCGGTAGGTATCACGCCTGTCCCCATAATATCCGCCCCACACATCGGCTGAGAACTTTTCAAAGCCTCTTTCATATATATTGCCCGCCCGCCTCAGGGCGCCATTGTTATTGCCCGGATAGCGGTAGATCCCGTCAAACAGCTCTGTCAGGACCGCCTCGCTGTACTTCCGGTCCACGCTCTTTTCCCATGGTCCGAAATCCGCCACCACATTGGCACACCAATGTTCATCCACGGTGCCGCCTTCCTGCGGGACCCAGGTAATCCTCATCCCATCCGCACCATCGGATACAGGATTGGATGAGGCGCCGAATCCGGCACTGGAACCAGCCCCGGATACAATACCGGAATCCCCGCTGTGATTCGCATGCCTGTAATAGCCAATCTCCCGCTCTGCCGCTTCATCCTTTCCTGCGGATAAAAGCCACACAGGACACTGCACCTGGCTGTAACAGACGCCTTCCACACGGGACTGCGTTGTCCTCAAAGCCTCTGCCTCTTCTGCTGTCATCCCGCTGGTTCCAAGCAAAGCCACGGCCGCGTAGGCCCTGGGCATCTTCCTGCTCTGCGCGCCCACCGCATCCGCCGCGTCCCCATAGGCAGCCGCATAGAAATTGGCCTGGAAGGAACAGAATAAAGGCCGCACCGCAAGGTCGTTGTTAAGGGCATTGAGATAATCCAGGTCAGCCCCGTCGTTTTTCCAGACGCCACCGTCCCCGGCTTCCATCAGCACCAGATAAAGCCCATAACGGTCTGAAAGCTCCTTCCAGCCGCTTTCCACCATGAACTCCCAGGGATTCCTTCCTCCCGGTATACCGATAAAGACCGTGGGCTGGTTGTAGATGGAACCCTCGGGTATGTAAAATTTTGCGGAACGGGTCACTGTCCCGCTGACAGCGCAGTCAAACTGGTAATACCCATGAAGGAACTGCCTGTAATAATTCTTTCTGTCTATTGTCACCAGGGAAGCGTCCGGTAAAACCTGGGCCACCGGTTCCTGTAAATATGATTTCATGGCTGATACCTCACCTTTCTATAATTATATATATTGCATGACAAGCCAAACACACCCTGATTCTACGCCGGATATACCGGGAAGAAGATGCTGGCTGAAATAACAAGGGTCACAACCGCAATCAGCAGATAGGGCAGCGTAAACTTAAGAAGCTTACCCGGCTCATGCTGTCCAATGGCAAACGCCAGGGCACACTCTGCTGAGCCGCTTGGGAAAGCGATGGCCATGATGGATGCAATATTGATGATCAGTACGATTCCCCTTGGATCCATACCCGCGACCATGGAAAGCGATGCGGCAATGGGGGTAAGGACAGCCGCTGTCCCTGTATTAGACATAAAGGTGGTCATCACAATGGAGGTAACTGCAAATACAAAAAGCACGAACACGCCGGAGGGCTTATCCCCAAGAAGCACAAGGAGGCCATTTCCAATCATATCACCCACACCGGATCTGCCGATGGCATCCGACATCACAAGGACGCCCGCAATCATCCACACCATGTCCCCGGTCAGGGAATTGACCGTTTCCTTGGTGGTCAGTGTCTTTGTGTAAAGCAGCACAAGCACGCCGGCAGCCGGAATCACATACATCAGATTGCCAATCCTTGCCCCAAAAATAAATCCTAAAAGAACACCGATAAATACAATATTGATAATTGTCTCGTCACGCCTTGATATGGCCGTGGTCTCCTTTATCTCCTTTACATCGGAGGTATTGACCCCATGCCTTGGAATGAATTTCCATGCAAATAAGGCGTAGATGGTAAGGGCTGTTGCAGGTATGAAGGAAACCTTAATAAAATCCCCGGGCAGAAGCATCAGGGCCGGGTTACTTATGATGCCCTCATAATATGCATTGGCCGTCGGGGACATGGTTGCTCCCAGTCCCACGGGGAATTTAAGGCTCCAGGCAGCCATGACGGCAAATGCAGCAAAAATCATGCGCGAAGCACAGATTTCATCCTTATCATCCAGGGATACCAGGAACAGGGCGACAATGGAGACAATGGCCGTCCTTCCCATAAGCTGTGACAGTACAATGGTTACCAGGAATAGAAAGATGATGAACGCAAGCCCGCTTTTTCCCTTAATCCTCTCCATGCTGTTCCTGACCTTATTGATAAGGCTTGTCTTACCAAAGGCATAGGCAACCGTAAACATACAGGCAATCAGTATCGTGGTCTTGTTAGCCAGACCTGAAAACGCCGTTGAAATATCAAACACACCTGTTAAAGCAAGCATCACGCAGCAGGTCATGGTGGTCACACCATAAGGGACCTTGTGTGTAAAAAACATGGCAATCATAAAAACCAGCAAACCTAAAACAATATACATCTGCATAAATGTACCCCTCATACTTTCCTATCATTTAAGTAAAATTCATTAATTACATTCATACTCCAGATAACACTAACCTATCTTCCATCCTCTGCCGGCAATTGGATGTGGTTGTGCCATCCCTGTAAATCTTATGTTTTAAGTATAGTTTAAATATTCCTTATTGACAACCATATTAAATTCATGTTAACTTTAAGTAAAAGTTATGGAGGTTTGCTATGGACTTGAAGGACCAGAAATACATGGCGGCGCTGGCTGGCGAGGGTTCCCTTACCAGGGCGGCCAGACGTCTTAACCTGTCACAGCCAGCCCTTTCCAAGTGGCTCGGCGACCTGGAGCAGGAACTTGGCCTGTCACTGGTCATACGCTCCAGGCAGGGACTGATTTTCACGGAAGCCGGACAGATTTACCTGGAAGGGTGCAGGGAATGTCTGGAAGCCGCCCTTGATATAAGAAGGAAGCTGGACGCCCTGTCCCAGAAGGCAAAACAGAGCATCATCCTGGGTGGAAGCCCCATCCGGGGCGCCCAGGCATTTGCCAAGATATATCCGGATTTCCGCCATCAATACCCGGATATTGACCTTCAGTTTGTAAGCGATAAAAACCCGGTGCTGAAAAAGCTGCTGCTGGAGGGCGAGATTACCATGTCCCTGCTGGGAGCCATGGAAACCAGCCTGCCAGGCCTTGAATATCTTAAATTCATGGATGAGGAGCTGCTGCTCATGCTCCCCAAAGGCCATCCTCTTTCCTACGATTACAAAGAACTTCCGCCAGGCCGTCCCTATCCGGTCATCGACCTGGCAAGCCTGGGTGACACCCCCATCCTCGGCAGCGCCCCCGAGACCTCCTACGGCAATATGGTCCTCTCGTTTTACCGCAATGCAGGCCTGGAACCCAATATCATATTCCGCTCCAACGTGGTACCCCTTCTCTACGAAATGGTGCTCAACGGCGTAGGCGCGGCCATGATTCCGGACTCCTATTATAATCCGGATGACGGCATCAGCGTGTATTCCCTTTCGCCGCGCATCATCGTATACCAGGGAATCGGCCTGCAGAGCGGATATCCCCTTTCAGAGGCGGAGGAATACCTGATCCATCTTGTGATGAACAACTGGGGTTCCCCCTATTACATGCACCAGTATGCCGACTATTATCTTGAACAAAGGAAATTAAGGATAGACGCCTATGAATACAACCAGATTTGAATACCTTTTGGCATTAGAAAGACTCGGCACCATGACCGGGGTTGCGAAGGCATATTTCATCTCCCCCTCCGCCGTCAGCCAGTGCCTTAAAAGTGAAGAAGCCCAGCTGGGCCATCAGCTGTTCAAAAGCGAGAATCACAGGATGGTCCCAACCGAGGCCGGGCAGATTTATCTGAACGGCGCCAGGAAAATCCTTCAGATACGGGAAGCAACCATGGACAGGCTTAACGTCATTCCCAAAAAGCACCATTCCATCCGGATTGCAGCGGCTCCCATGCTCTATGAAAAAACAGCTTCCATCATCATCCCGGCACTGAACACATTGCTTCCCGGCACTGATTTTGAGCTGCTGCGGGCAGCTTCCATGGTAAGCGTTGCTTATCTGCTGAATGACCTGGCTGATTTTGCACTGCTCTGCTCCCCACCCTTGAACCATACCCTGCTTTCAGAAGATATCCTGGGCCAGGACCAGCTGCTGCTGGCCGTCCCCAAGGCATATCTGCGCAGCCAGCTAACCGGGCCGCCAACCATAGAGGATTGCGGTCCCCTGCCCTTCATCCTTTTGAAAAACGGTTCCTATACCCGCGGCATTGAAAATGAAATCCTTGCACAGCACCACATTGCCCTGAACCGGATATATGAAGTGGACGACCATGTGATGGCCAGGAATTTTCTTGAAGAAGGACGGGGCGCCACCTTCCTGCCATCCTCCATGATTCCACCCCATGCAGGGCAGCACTTTTTCATCCTTCCCCTCCATCCGCCAAAACCGTTTAATTTCATACTGGCCTACCCCAATTTCAAAAAACCGGACAAGGATAAAAGGGATGTGCCAAGGATAGTAAAAAAGGCGTGGGGAAAGATGG
Source organism: Enterocloster sp. OA13 (assembly GCF_022440595.1). Lineage (NCBI taxonomy): Bacteria > Bacillati > Bacillota > Clostridia > Lachnospirales > Lachnospiraceae > Enterocloster > Enterocloster sp. OA13. The sequence goes on from NZ_JAKNTF010000001.1 coordinate 2,975,192, forward strand.
ACTTTGATTTTTATGATCCGGTATGAAAGCCTGCTTTCCATTACCATTGGATTCTCACTATCACAGAAATAATCCGCACGATTGGATGTATAAAATCAATCCAAATTGGATGTTGTCATACCGGCATTTTCCATTTACAATCACATCATAACCAACCAATCGGAGGCAGGCATGAACATCCATATTGATAAATCCAGGAAAATCCCCCTATACAGACAGATAGCGGAACAGATACAGTCACAGATTACCTCCGGCGAAATCCCCCAGGGGTTCAGGTTCCCCTCGGAACGGCAGCTGGCGGATGCCCTTGGCGTCAACCGGACCACCATACTGAACGCCTACAAGGAATTAAAGGCCGACGGCCTGATGGATTCCCACGTGGGAAGGGGAACCATTGCCGTCAGGCCCGAGCGCAGCAGGCCGGAGAAGCCCCCTTATTCCAGGGAACCCATGTGGGAGTATCTGTTCAGCGATTATATGAAGCATCATGATACGTTTGATGTGAATAAATATCTGGAGATAGCCAACCAGAAGGACGTCATATCATTTGCCGCCGGGATTGCATCCGTTGACACCATTCCGGCGCAGGCGTTTGAAGGAATCGAGAACGAACTGATGGCCAGCAGGGAGCGGCTGCTTGTCTCGCCCGTGTCAGGCTTTTACTCCCTGCGCAAAGCGATAAGCTCCTTCATGCAGAAGCGCTCCTGTTTCTGCCAGCCATCGGAGGTCATGATACTGTCCGGCTCCCAGCAGGGCATTGACCTTATCACAAGGGCCTTCATCAATCCCGGGGACGTGGTGGTAATCGAAGAACCCTCATTCTTTCCTGCCATCCAGAGCTTCCGCCTGGCCGGGGCGAAAATCATGGCCGTACCCATGGACGGGGAGGGGATGGATGTGGGAATACTTGAACAGCTGCTGTCCCGTTACCAGCCCAAGCTTATCTACACCATGCCGGTCTTCCACAATCCCTGCGGCATCTCAATGAGCATGGACAGGCGTATCCGCCTGCTGGAACTGGCCGGTCAGTACGGCATCCCCATATTGGAGGATGACCCCTACAGTGAACTGAGCTATGAAGCCCGGGCCATGTCCCCATTAAAATCAATGGACCAAAACGGACATGTCATCTATCTCAGCACCTTCTCCAAGACAATATCACCGGGACTGAGGCTGGGATGGATGTGCGCCAGCAAGAAACTGATATCCCAGCTATCCGGCATACGCCAGCTCACAGACCTGCATTCCAGCTGCATTTCCCAGCAGATTGTAGAGCGTTTCATGAACAGTGGGGAAATGGAGCATCACCTCGCCTTCATCCGCAGGGAATATCAGGAACGGCGCGACATCATGATAGAGGCCCTGAACAGATACGCGCCTCCCGGACTGTCCTGGAACCGGCCCGAAGGCGGTTATTATCTGTGGTGCAGGCTGCCGGAAGGCGTCACGGCCTCTGAACTTACTGCAAAAGCAGCGGCAGGAGGGGTTGCCGTGCTGCCCGGCGTGCCGGCCTGTCTGTCCCCCCAAAAGGGCGAGGGCCATATCAGGCTTAACTACACCTATCCTCCAAAGGACAGGATTGCAGACGGTATAGGAATCCTGTGCAGCCTTATCCGCCAGCTCAGTGCCGCGCATAAGGATGAAGAGGCACTGACCGCCGAGATCAATCCAATCCTTTAACCAATCCAATATCATAAGGAGAATCATCATGGACTACAACTACGCAAGAAGGATGGCAGATATGAAAGCATCCGAAATACGGGAACTGTTAAAGCTGACTGAAAAACCGGAAGTCATTTCCTTTGCCGGAGGGCTTCCGGCCCCGGAGCTGTTTCCCATAGAAGAGATTAAAAAGGCAAACAATCATGTCCTGGACCACAATGGCGGCCAGGCACTGCAGTATTCCACCACGGAGGGATACGGACCCTTAAGGAAATGGATTGCACAGCGCATGAACGCCCAGCTGGGCACCTCATTCGGCGGGGACGATATCATGATGACCAATGGTTCCCAGCAGGCCCTTGACCTTTCAGGAAAACTATTTTTAGACGAAGGGGATGTGGTACTGTGTGAAAGCCCTACCTACCTGGCTGCAATCAGCGCCTTCAAGGCATATGGGTGCAGGTTCGTGGAGGTTCCAACCGATGAGGAGGGAATGATGATTCCAGAACTGGAACATGCATTAAAGGCCGAACCGGATGCAAAGCTGATTTATGTAATCCCTAATTTCCAGAATCCAACGGGAAGGACATGGAGCCTTAACCGCAGGCAGAAGCTGGCTGAACTTTCAGCAGCATACAATGTTGCGGTAATCGAGGACAATCCATACGGGGAACTGCGGTATGAAGGCAGCTTCCTTCCCTCCATAAAATCCTTTGACCGTACCGGCAATATCATATGCACCGGGACATTTTCCAAAATCCTCTGCCCTGGCTACCGCATCGGCTGGATTGCCGGGGAAGCGGAGGTCATACGCAAGTATGTCCTTGTCAAACAGGGCGTGGACCTGCAGTGCAGTACCATTGCCCAGATGGTCATTTCCGCCTATCTGGAACAATATGATATTGACGCGCATATCAGGACAATACGCGAGGTCTACAGAAAGCGCCGGGATGTGGCCCTTGACGCCGTAAACCGCTTTTTCCCATCCGATATAAAATACACGAAACCGGAAGGCGGGCTTTTTCTTTGGATAGAATTAAATGATGCCGTTGATACGGTTGCGCTGCTTGAAAAGTGTCTTGAGTACAACGTTGCATTCGTACCCGGCAATTCCTTCTATCCCAACAGAAATAAACCGAACACCCTGAGGATTAATTTCTCCAATATGCCGGAGGACAGGATTGAGGAAGGGATTGCGCGGATAGGACAGGTACTGGTTGTATAAGCCAGCCTGTCCAACGGACATTTAAGACAGTCTGCAGCTTTTAACCCAACGGGCTTATTATGGCACATTAAATTTAAAAGTTCTGTAAAGTTGTAAATAGCATTCTACCGTATTTCTCTTGACTGTCCTGGAGATTTACGCTATATTCATTTCAAGGAACAATCGTGTTGCAGGGTGGCGTTGGCCTTCATTCTACATAGAATGGAGGTGATGTCTATGAAACATTTCGATTTTAAAGACCTAATGGCATTTGGAATGTTTATTTTGGCGTTGCTGACATTCATTTATTTGATTTGTCGCTAGCTTAACATAGAAAAACCACCCCTAAACTTTGGCGAGTAGCAGGGTGGAATTTCTATCCAACTATTAGGCCAACCCACCTTGTGGGCGGTTGTTCCTTTTTATGTCTTTACTATAACATTTCTCCTCTTAAAATTCAAGACATATTTTTTATATGCTTTGTTCCATTTGTAATTTAAACTTATCTTTAGGTCAGTTTACAAGGAACTACACGCAGACCGTGAAACGGGCTGCTGACAACAAACGGCGGTATGCTCCCGGAAAGGGCAGCATACCGCCTGTTTTGTTGTCTGGGGTTTCCAAAGGGGGTCCCCCTTTGGCACACGACTTTGCAAAGCAAAGTGTAGTGTGTTATACGCTCTGTCGGCGTTGCCGTGAAAATACCGTTGCCGCCGGGGAGGGCAAGGGCATTTGAAGCGGCAGGAAAACAGGGCTGTGATTGCGTGGCGTGGAGCCGCAAGCGCAGGACTGGTTTCGCCAGCAGACAGGGCGTATATGAATGCCCCCGTCCCTTGTCCTACGCCGAACTATGGGACAAAGTGTCCCATACAGATAGCCACACTTACGAAAAAACAGACGGATTTTTCTCTCAAAATTGAAATGGGCGGGAAGCCATTTTAGGGCTTTCCCGCCTTGATTACCCATTAGCAAAGACGGGCGGGACTGTCAACGGCGGCGCATAAAATGCGCCGTTCATCTTGACCGTTGACTGGCTCGACTGGCTTTGTTATTTTCCCGGTAAGTGAGAATGAGAATAGGTATGTATCATATTATTTTATCATAATCCCATCTGGCAAAATAATATCGCCATCATCTCCACTCACATCAAAAAATCCAACCTTGTGTTTTTGAGCTAAACTACGCATAAGTTCATACGCCTCGTCTGCCACCGACCAAGAAAACGCAGCGTAAATTACATTATATCCAATACTGTAATCAACCATATGCAACTCCAAATTTTCATCTTCATCAAGAGCATCGTCATTTGGTGCATATTCCCCATTCATGGGCGGGAATTTTTCTTTCATTTCCATAAACCAGTTTTGTAAAGCCGGAGAAGAAACACTAATCGTTTGGTAATCATGTTCTTCCTCCCATTCCGTTTGCTTTTCATACCATGCCATAAATTCTTTTTTTGTGGTAGGTGCTTTTGTTCTCTCAAAAACCATCAAATCATAACTCATATTGATAACTCCTTTCAGATTTCTTGTTTATCGCTCTCTTACTTTCTCCCTCGCTGGGGGTTTGGATTTTTCAGCAAGTCCGACTTCTGTGCAATCTTTTTCAACCATTTCTTTTCTTCCTCGGACAGCTTCTTCAAATTCAATTTAAGCCGCTTACAGATAAACGCCAAAGACGCTTGTTCCGGGTCGCCGTCCTCGCTGGCGACTTCGTCTGCGGTCTGTAAAAAATCTTCCAGCGGATTGTCCTCCGGGACGCTGAAAAAATCGTCCTTATGTGCTTTCCGCAGGTCAAGAGCTATCTTGTTTATGTCCTGCTGTATCACATAGCGGCAAAAGCTGTCATCGTCAATATGGGCGGCGATAAGCTGTCTTAACTGCGGGTCGGACAAGCCGGGATTGTGCTGCTTCATAATGGTTGCGCTCATGGCATCCACAATGGCGTTTGCACTCTGCACCTGTTTGCCTGCTATACCGTTTACATAGATTTCAAGGTCAGCCATCAGCCGGGGAAAATCCGGGTGTACTGCCAGTTCACACAAGAGGGAATTATCCACCCGCCCGCTTTTCAGCAGTTCAATCATATCATCACTCAAACGCAGGTCTGCAAGATTGGCGTTTGGGTGATTTTTTGTTTGAGAACGCCCCAGCAGATAATCGGCGGTCACGCCGTAAAACTTCGCCAGCTTGATAATAGCATAGTGGCTGATGTCCTTGAAGTCCTTTGCTTCATAGCTGCCCAGCGCAGACTTTGAGAGATTTACTTGTTCTTCAAGTTGCTCCAGCGTCAGCCCACGCTCCACACGCAGGTCTTTCAATCGTTCTTGTATGGATAATTCCATGCCCTCCCTCCTTGTCTACTTAATATATGACGACTTAACTTCCTAAACAGTTTATAATTTCTTCTATTTCCATACAAGCATCCTCAACCCTGATTGCTGTTTCCTCGCTAAAGAAGCGGCTTCCTCCCGCTAATTGGTCAATCAAGCTAATTAACACTTCAACATCACAATTCAAAATAAATCCCTGTGTTCTCCACTTTGGCATTTCAATAAGGATTTGATTTTTAATTTCTAAATATTTCGTTTCGTCAAAAGTATTTTCACATCTTAGTTTTACCAGAAAACTATCTTCTGCATTTATTAAATCACTTAATTTTGACATAGAGACCTCCCTAAACGAAAATGGCATTCTGTTTTTTCCATTTTACCACAATTCCGAGAGCGTGGAAATAGAGAGTTTTCCGGGCTGATTTCCGACCTTATGGATATACGGGGCGGGCGGTCTTTTAGGTGTAGACTTAGGGTAGTTCATCGATGAGCTGCACCTTGAAAAATGAATGACCGTCCGAAAAGGAATACCCCGGCAGGGGAAGCACCGCAGCGAGCCACTTCGGGACAAAATGTCCCGAAGTCCGGGGAGCGTGCCAACGCCGGAACACGCCGCAGGAATGGGGCAGGAAGCCTTTTCGGAGAGAACGGCGAAGGAAAAATGGAGGGAACGCATGAGAGATAACCCCTATAAAGACTTGCCGCCGCTGGAACGCAGGCCGGACGGTTCCCTTTACCGCATGACACCGGCGCAGAGGAAACGGGCAAACGCCCTCATTCGCCGGGAGTGCTGTTGCTGTGAGGACGGCAACTGCATTGTCCTTGACGATGGGGACACCTGCACCTGCCCGCAGACGGTTTCTTTCTCGGTCTGCTGTAAGTGGTTCCGCTGGGCGGTCTTGCCGCTGGACGGGACGCTGGAAGCGGATATTTTCCGGGATAAGGACACGAAACGCTGCGCTATATGCGGACAAGCCTTTCTCCCAAAATCCAACCGGGCAAAATACTGCCCCGGCTGTGCCGCCAGCGTTCACAGGCGGCAGAAAACAGAAAGTGAACAGAAAAGGAGGTCTGCTGTGGACAGTTAGGAGTGAAAAAAGCCTTGATTTATCAGGCTTTGCAAGCCCCAAAACGGGGCAGGTGGTATAAAAGTATCGTCCACCCCCGGAAATGCCGTTCTAACTGTCCACAAAGCACACTATGACAAACACGATTTATATTCATCAGCCGGAGAAATCGGTCAGCTTTACCCGGCTCCCGAATTTTCTCTTTGAAGCCCCTACATTTACGCCCCTGTCCAACGAAGCAAAGATACTGTACGCCTTTATCCTGCGCCGGACAGAGCTATCCCGCAAGAACGGCTGGGCGGACGAATACGGGCGCATTTTCCTGTATTATCCAATCTGCGAGGTGGTCGCCCTGCTCCACTGTGGGCGGCAGAAAGCAGCCAATACCCTGCGGGAGTTGCAGTATGCGGGGCTTGTGGAGATACAGAAGCAGGGCTGTGGAAAACCCAACCGTATTTACCCAAAATCCTATGAAGCGGTTTCAAACACCGACTTCAAGAAATCCCGTTTTGGTACGCCGGAGGGCTGAAAAGCGTACTTGACAAGTACGAAAATCAATCCTCTTGAAGTACGAAAACCGGACGGAAGATAGAAATACAGAGATTAACAGATTTATTTATATCAATTCCATTCCAATCCTATCAGAGCTATTTCCGGCGGGATTTTCCTGTGGAAAAGTCCCGGATAGGAAAAGAATGGGGAAAGGAGTTTATGGCACAGCACGCAATTTTGCGGTTTGAGAAGCATAAGGGCAACCCGGCAAGACCGCTGGAAGCCCATCACGAACGGCAGAAAGAGCAATACGCCAGCAACCCCGACATTGACACCAGCCGGAGCAAATACAATTTCCACATCATCAAGCCGGAGGGCAGGTACTATCATTTTATTCAAAACCGTATCGAACAGGCCGGTTGCCGTACAAGGAAAGACAGCACCCGGTTTGTCGATACGCTCATTACCGCCAGCCCGGAGTTTTTCAAGGGGAAATCCCCAAAGGAGATACAGGCGTTTTTCCAGAGGGCGGCTGATTTCTTAATCGGGCGGGTAGGGAAAGAAAATATCGTGTCGGCGGTGGTACACATGGACGAGAAAACGCCCCACCTGCATTTGACCTTTGTGCCGCTGACAAAGGACAACCGCCTGTGTGCTAAGGAAATCATCGGCAACCGGGCGAATTTGACAAAGTGGCAGGACGATTTTCACGCTTATATGGTGGAGAAATATCCCGACTTGGAGCGTGGGGAAAGCGCCAGCAAGACAGGCAGGAAGCATATCCCCACCCGTCTGTTCAAGCAGGCGGTCAATCTCTCCAAACAGGCAAGAGCCATTGAAGCCACGCTGGGCGATATTACCCCGTTCAACGCCGGAAAGAAAAAAGAGGAAGCCCTCTCCATGCTGAAAAAGTGGTTTCCTCAGATGGAGAACTTCTCCGGGCAGCTAAAAAAGTACAAAGTCACAATCCATGACCTGTTGGCGGAAAATGAGAAGCTGGAAGCAAGGGCAAGGGCCAGCGAACAGGGCAAGATGAAAGATACGATGGAACGAGCAAAGCTGAAAAGCGAACTGCACGATATGCAAAGGCTGATTGAGCGTATCCCGCCGGATATACTGGCGGAGCTGAAACGGCAGCAGCGGCAGCATGGAAAGGAAAGGTGATTTTATAAGCAGATTTTTACGCCGTCCCTGTGCGGCATTGTACCTTGAAAATTGAATACAGGAGGTTCTATGGAGCATATCAGATACAAAAAAGAAACAGAGGTCGTGACTTTTCAGGGAAAAGAAATCACGCTGGAAAATCTCTCCCCGGTGTTCACGCCGGAACAGGAAGTGGCCAAACGCCGGGAGCTGGAGCAGCAGCTTTATGAGGTGTTCCGCAAGTATGCCGACAAACGGCAGAGTGAGGAAGCTGGGGCATAAGGTTTTCCAAAGCCATCGTTGATTTGCGGGGCTGCTGGCGGTATAATAAAACTGTCAGCAGCTCCGTTTCTTTTTGAAGAAAAGGAGCGACAATATGAACAACAGAATAGACGCAATCTATGCAAGACAATCGGTAGACAAAAAGGACAGCATTTCCATTGAAAGCCAGATTGAGTTTTGCAAATACGAATTGAAAGGTGGGAACTGTAAGGAATATACAGACAAAGGATACAGCGGCAAGAACACAGACCGTCCGAAGTTTCAAGAACTGGTGCGGGACATTAAGCGGGGCTTGATAGCAAAGGTCGTTGTTTACAAACTTGACCGTATCAGCCGTTCCATTCTGGACTTTGCCAACATGATGGAGCTGTTCCAGCAGTACAATGTGGAGTTTGTGTCCTCTACGGAAAAGTTTGATACCTCCACCCCAATGGGGAGAGCTATGCTGAATATCTGTATCGTGTTCGCCCAGCTTGAGAGGGAAACGATACAGAAGCGGGTGACGGACGCTTACTATTCCCGCAGCCAGCGAGGTTTCAAGATGGGTGGGAAAGCCCCTTATGGCTTCCATACAGAGCCGATTAAGATGGACGGTATCAACACAAAAAAGCTGGTGGTAAATCCAGACGAAGCGGCAAATATCCGGCTGATGTTTGAGATGTACGCCCAGCCCACAACCTCCTACGGGGACATTACCCGGTACTTTGCCGAACAGGGAATTTTATTCAACGGCAAGGAACTAATACGCCCCACGCTGGCGCAGATGTTACGCAATCCTGTCTATGTGCAGGCAGACCTTGATGTGTACGAATTTTTCAAAAGTCAAGGGACAATCATTGTCAATGACGCTGCCGACTTTACGGGGACAAACGGCTGTTATCTGTATCAGGGACGGGATGTGAAGCCCAGCAAGAAAAACGACTTGAAAGACCAAATGCTGGTGCTGGCTCCCCATGAGGGCATTGTCCCGGCGGATATATGGCTGGCCTGCCGCAAGAAGCTGATGAACAATATGAAAATCCAGTCCGCCCGGAAAGCCACCCACACATGGCTGGCGGGGAAAATCAAATGCGGGAACTGTGGATATGCACTTATGAGTATCTTCAATCCGTCCGGCAAGCAATATCTCCGCTGTACGAAACGGCTGGACAATAAAAGCTGTCCGGGCTGCGGGAAAATCATCACTTCGGAACTGGAAACGGTTATTTATCAGCAGATGGTAAAGAAACTGGCAAGCTACAAGACGCTGACAGGCAGAAAGAAAGCGGCAAAGGCAAACCCGAAAATTGCCGCCCTGCAAGTGGAACTTCTCCATGTGGACAGCGAGATTGAAAAGCTGGTGGACAGTCTGACGGGTGCAAACAATGTCCTGCTCTCCTATGTGAATGTGAAGATAGCGGAACTGGACGGGCGCAAACAGGAACTTGTGAAGCAGATAGCCGAGTTGACGGTGGAAGCCATAAGCCCGGAACAGGTCAGCCAAATTTCCGGCTACCTCGACACTTGGGAGAATGTATCCTTTGACGACAAGCGGCGGGTGGTGGACTTGATGATTACCACCATAGCCGCTACAAGCGACAGTTTGAACATCACATGGAAAATCTGACGGGCGGCACACCTCCCGTCAGACCGTTACCCTGTGTAGTCCCTTGTAAACTGTACTTTCGTATGTTCTAAATCATTAGCAAAAAGGCCGCCGGTATGTACCAGCGGCCTTCATTAACCATATCCTCTCCCCTATCACACCATATGCATATCCGCATAATTCATATACTGGTTCCAATCATACTCGTCCATATCATGGTCCCCGGTTTTATGGTGATGCCCCATACTGCCTTCATGAAGCGGGTTCTCCGGCAGGGGCGGCTCCGTCCTGTCCAGTCCTTTAAGACCGAACAGCCCATAGACAGGCGATGCCTGGACCAGGGATTCAAACTCAGAAGCAGGATCGGCCCAGCTGTCATTGGTCTTTGTTGACGTATAAACCATCCTGGGCGCCATCAGCGCTACCAGGAAATGCTGGTCAAAGGGCATCTCCTCTTCATGGCCCGCATACTTCTGATAATTTTTCGCAAACCAGAACGGGAAACGGTCCAGTATCTGTCCGATGCTCTCTCCTGTTTTTCCCCGGGAGATTGCATCCCCGCTGTTTCCGGAACAGCTGCTGACAGCCATTGCAAACCGCTCATCCTGGGCCCCGCACCACAGGGCTGTCTTACCTCCCCTGGAATGGCCTACAACGGCAGCCCTTTTCTCATCAATCAGCGGCTCTGTTTCAAAGTAATCCATTACCCGGCTTGCAGCCCAGGCCCATACAGTAATGGTCCCCCATGCATCGTCCGGGCGGGAATCCTGGTATTCCGGGAACAGCCTGTGAAAGCCGATGGAAAACCCCTCTTCATAATCCGGGGCCACCTCCTGGGTCCTGAACACGGCGCATGCATAGCCTCTGGAGATGATGGTTTCGGCCGGATAGAAGGAACTGTAAAACTCCCTTGCGGGGTCACAGTTCATCGTGCCCCTGTTGCAGATTTCCACAAAAGCCGGAACCGGCTTATCCGCGTTCACGGGAATAAACACCTCGAAGGTGAAAATGAAATTCCGGTTCCCGCGGACCGCCTCAACCTCCACGGTCTTACGGATGGCCCGTCCGTTCATGATTTTCCCGCCCTGCCTGACAGCGGCCACGCGTATGTTGATCTGTACGTCACCCATATCAGGAAGACGCCCATACTCTTCCCTCCTTAAAATCTCCAAGATTTCCGGTCTGCGTTTCCCTGTCCAGTCCTCTGCTGTTTTCACCTCTGTTCCGTCAAGACAGGTAAATAATGAGGGGACATTCCTCTTGTTTTCTGGTCTATATATCATTTGGGATTCTCCTTTTTCTTATATTCATTTCATTCATTCCCGCCGTCCGCCCTAAGGAATCCGCCAGAAGTACCCCCTTAGGGCATCCGGCGGAAAGCCACTTTCAAGCGCGCCCTAGACTTCCGCTTCCGCCGCTGCCTTTGCATTTTCCTGGGCTTTATGCATTGCGTGCAGCACCAGTGCCACGGCGATGACGCCGTTTGAGATAATGGTACGGAAATATTCCCCCACCTGGCTGTCATTGAAAATCTTCGTACCGGCGGCCGGAGCCAGCAGAAACAGCAGCTGGAACAGCACCACGCCGATAAATGCCTGTTTTACATTGGCCCGGTCAATGGACGCGCCTCCCACCAGCAGTGCGGCGATGGAGAAGGTTCCCACATTCTGCTGGGCCGTATAAGTACTGAACGTACCCATGTTCTGCAGGAAGGCAAACTGCCCCCAGGATGCCAGGACCGTGGAAAATATGGTTGCAATGATACGTATTCTGTTCACATTGATGCCTGCGGACTCCGCTATATGGATATCGTTCCCGACGCTCCTGAAATCCTGCCCCAGCTTCGTGTTCATGACAAACTGGCACAGCAGGCTCACCAGCAGGATAAAAATCAGGGTGATGACCGGAATACTGCATCTGCGGATAACGGCTGAGGTCACTGGAATCACCAGCAGCGCCGCCAGCAGGATTCCAAGACCTGCCCACCTTACAATCCTGCCCCTGCGCCCTGCTTTCTGTTCCTCATCCCCTGCTTTCCAAAGCCGATACCCGGTATAGACAGTGAATATGGCAAACCCGATGATGCACACAGTGGAAAGGGGCAGCTTATACGCCGCATCCAGGGCGCCTTTCATCCCCTCCTGCAGGTTCAGGGTGTCCTTCACGCCGATGCCTGTGCTGATACTCAGCTGGTCGTCCCAGAACGGGATCACAGTCCCAAGAAGCACCAGGAAAATCAGCAGGTATATGCCCTGGCCAAAATAGCCCGCAATCATTCCGGTAATCATTTCCTGGCCCCTTGTCCGGTTGAACAGCCTGCCCAGAAGATAGCCGCAGAGCACGGAAACCGCTGTACACATCACCAGCGCCGCCGCGATTCCGGCCACGCCCGTAAGCCGCCAGTGCGTCACGAAGATAAGGGCTGCCTGTGCGCTCATGGCTCCCACCACGATTCCGAAGTTCAGTCCCATGCCGGTCAGGATGGGTATGATAAGGGCCAGGACCATGATGCTGTTCCTCATGACACGGTTAATCAGGTCGCTGGCAACCACATAGGGATTCTGTCCCGCAATGGTATATGCCGCAATACACAGCATACAAAAGAATAAAACCACAATATTTTCTGAAATCCATTTTTTTATCTGATTCATTTTTGCCTCGAGCCCTTTCCTAACGCGTACAGAATAATACCATTGCTAATAATCATCCTTACAATATCCGAGATATTGCTTTCCGGCAGAATAACATTGGCCACCGGCAGGGACAATGTGAGCAGCCCCTGGAATATCATGACGCCAAACAATACGTTAAAAATAGACGCTTTTTTATTGGAAGCCCCTCCGATCAGTACTGCGGCCACTGCGGAAAACGACATCATTTTCGGCGAATCATAAAACTGCAGGAATCCAAAGCTCTGGGCATATACCAGGATACCGATACCGCCAAGGACCGTGGACAGGGTAATACCCCATATCCTCATCCTGTCAACATTGATGCCGTTCGCCCGGGCAAGTCCGGGATTCTGTCCCGCGGCCCGCATCATGGTACCTGTCTTGGAATGCATATAAAGATACATCAGGAAGCACATGGCAAAAAGGAACAGGAACGTACCCGTCGGAATGACCAGGTCCCCCAGATGGATTGGAAGGAACCCGTCCAGGATATCCGCCCAGTATTCCGCCAATGTAACATCCTTCCTCACGCCGCGTCCCATCTGCATCCTGAGGACCAGGTTGTTAAGGGGAACGAACAGCCAGACAATACACATGATGGAAATCATGGTAAAACCCACATAGGTGGCAATAATCATCTCAGAACCCTTGACCCGGTTCATAAGCAGCCCGTAAAGGTATCCAAACACCAGGGAAAACGGGATGGAGCATATGATTGCAGCCGCAAAGCCGGCAAGCCCGGTCAGTTTCAGGTTAAGGCTGATAAGACCGCCGATGAGTCCGCAGATAATGCCGATGGGAAGCGCAAAGTTCATGCCTGCCCCGCATACCATGATAGGCACCATGGTAAGTACCAGGACGCCGTTCATTGCCATCCGTGTAAATGCCTGGGAAAACAGGGTTGCCGTATTCAGGCCCAGCATCGGGACCATGGCAGCCACCACAAGGAAAAAGGTTACAGCCACAATCCTTGTAAATCCGAAATCTTCGATATATTTAATCATTTTGACTTTCATTATCACTGTACCTCCAATGCGTCCAGGCCGGACATCAAAAGGCCGAATGTCTCATCCGAATCCGTTGGTTTCAATACGCTTTTCACACGGCCGTCATAGACCACCGCAATCCGGTCGCACAGGGAACGCAGCTCCACCAGCTCGCTGGATGTAATGACAATGGTGATACCCTTTTCCCGGTTCAGGGTCAGGAGATAATCCAGGATTACCTTCTTGGCGCCTATATCAATCCCCCGGGTAGGCTCAGACACAAACAGCATATCCGGTTCAAATACCACTGCCTTGGCAATACAGACCTTCTGCTGGTTCCCGCCGCTTAAATCCGACGGGTGCTGCTCGCTGTTCACGCACTTAATCCCCAGCTCCCTGACCATGTCGTCAGCCGTACGTTTCATGGTCCTCCGGTCCAGCTGGCGGAAGAATCCATAGGATTTGAAAAACCTGTTTTTAATCTGCATCGCAAGCAGGCAGATATTCATCCGGATGCTTTCATCCATAAGCAGGCCGATTCCGCTGCGGTCCTCGGATACAAAGCCGATTCCGTCCTTAAGGACTTCCAGCGGACGGCCAAAGGGAAGTTTCTTCCCTTTATATATGACTTCCCCGAAGGCGGGGTATAAACCGGCTATCCCGTTTGCAATGGCAAGCTTCCCCTGCCCTGCCAGGCCGCAGAACCCAAGTATCTCACCCTTATGTATATCAATATCAACGCCCTTCACATTCTCCCCGGGCATCTTAACGCTCAGACCTTTAATCTGCATAATCGGGCCGTTTTTTTCAATCTCCTCCACGGGCCTGCCTGCAATGGCTGAAAAGTCAACATTCCTTCCCACCATCAGCTTTGCCAGCCCCACCACATCCACTTCCCCTTTTCCGATGGTGTCCACCAGTTCCCCGTCCCTGAGCACCACAATCTTATCCGATATCCCCATAACCTCATCCAGCTTATGGCTGATGAAGATTACGGCAACCCCGGCCGCCGAAATCTCCCTGATCGTATCCAACAGCCAGGTGGATTCCATGTCGGTCAGGACGGCCGTCGGCTCATCAAACACGATTAATTTGATATTCTTCTTGTCGATTTCCCTGGCTATCTCCACAAACTGCTTATAGCCCACGGACATGCTTCCAACCACTGTGGACGGGTCCACCTTCAGATGGATCTTATCCAGGGCTTCCTTTGTATCCGACTTCATGTGCCTGCGGTCCAGGGTGCTCATGCTGTTGCCCACTATGCGGCTGACCACATTGGGCTTCGTATTTTCACGGTTCAGCTTTACATTCTCGGTTACTGTATAGGACGGAAGCAGCATGAACTCCTGATGCACCATTCCAATGCCCAGGTTCATGGCCTGTCCAGGCGATGCCATCTGTACGGGCTGTCCTTCCCATATGATCTGCCCCTCATATCCCCCGGTATTCACAATACTGGCCATCCCAAACAGGATATTCATCAACGTGGACTTTCCAGCCCCGTTCTCCCCTACCAGGGAAACGATCTCGCCTTTGCCCACCTGCAGGCTGACGCCTTTGAGCACCTTGTTCCGATTGAATTCTTTTTCGATATTTTTCATTTCCAGAATTATATTCTGCATTCTTTTCTCCTGACAAACCCTGTTCATGATATAACTGTGCTGCCATGGCATGCCGCCAGCGGCAGCATGCCTGCAGGCCCTATATAAGGGCCTGCCTGTTACCAATTAGAATATATACATATCCCTTGAAACAGTGTACCAGTTTTTATACTCCTCGCCTGTCTGGTCATTCACACAGTTCTGATATGTGACGCTGTCCCCATAAATATCCTTCATCAGCTTCTTTACTTCTTCCACGTCAGGAAGGCCATCCACCTCGTTCACCTTGCCGTCGCAATAGTCAACCGCATACTGGAACAGGAATTCAAGCTCGCAGCGGATATAGGACTTATCCCAGCCCCCAACCCTTCCGTTCATATCATACTCACCCAGCTTATCGGAAATCAGCTTTGTCACGTACTCTGCATCGTATTTATGTTCATCATCCACCTCGAGGCCAAGGGCGCCGGAAAATGCGCTGAATGGTGACGGGTCCGTATGGCATGGATAGATGCCGCCGTTTTCCACAACCGCCTTTAACATGCTCTCCTGAATCGTGCTGACCGTTGCAAAATAGGCAACATCCTTGGTATCGTACTGCTGCATCAGGGACGGTATGTTTTCCAAAAGGAACTGCTGCGCGCCGCTGATTCCTGCATCACCGGCAGGATCCGGCATCGTAACCTGCTCAAACTTGACTCCGTTTGCCTCGCATACTTCCTGCATGGAATCCCTGTAGCGGACCTTCATGGAATTGCTCATATGGCGGGCAAAGCTGTAGAAAACAAAAACCTTTGCGCCTGTGTCAACCGCCATCTGTGCAACTGCCTTCCCGTATAACTCCGGGTCAATGGTCAGTAACAGGTCCCCAACCTTAGCCATCTCATATACGTCTTCATTCAGGGAACCAAACAGGAACTTAATGTCAGGGCGCTCTTCTTTAATCTTATTCACCGTTGCAATGGTACCGATATCCGCATTATCAAATATCATCACCTTTACATCCGGGTCCATGGCAATATTTAACGCTTTGGAGATCGTAACCTCCTGCTCATTCTGCGGGTCCTCAGGAAAAACATCCATGATGAACTTATCCAATCCATGCTTTTCAACCAGCAGTTCAGCCGTCCTGTAATATTCCTCACGGGTTGCCAGGGGACTGATCATCAGTCCGATCTTATAAGTTCCGGATGCATCCTCCGGCGCTGCCTCCGTCTGTTCCTGTGCCTCTGCCGCCGTGTCCTTTGCCGCTGCAGGGGCAGCTGGTTCTGGGCTTGAACCGCATGCCGTCATACCTGCAACCATAGATACCGCAAGTGCTGTTGCTAAAAATTTTTTCAACATATTCTTCTCCTCCTGATCATTGTACTATTTCCACAACCATACATGTATGTAAGCAATTACATTCTAGCATATATACCAGACGGCTGTCAATAAAATATCGACACGAATTTATATTTTATTTTTATTTATCAAAAAGGGGATTTCAGAGTAAGAGCACGATATTTTTGTGTATTTTTTATATATTAACGTTTTTTTATCCAATTATATAAACAAATTAATCAATTTTTACTATGGTTTTTATTTTTGTATCTGTTTTGTAAATTTGACATATCACTTATATTACACCACGATTCCCATATTTATATACTCGAGTTTATAAAAATGCCAACATTCATCTGGCGCAAACTTTAAAACTATGATAAAATAAATTGGAAAAATATCCAGGTACTTTCAATAGTTCCAAACAGGTTAGAAAGCGAGTATATCCATGAGGCAAAAGGTCACACGTAATGATGTCGCGAAACTGGCAGGAGTTTCCCCGGCAGTTGTTTCGTATGTTATTAATGATTCCAATTATGTAAGCCAGGAAAAACGGGAGGCTGTCCTGAAAGCTGTAAAAGAGCTTGAATACACCCCCAATGTTTTTGCTAAAAGCCTTAGGACCAACCGTTCCAACCAGATTGCACTGGTTGGGGATACCTTACAGGCAGAATTGTATGAAGAGCTTTCAGCTCAGTTATTCCAAAAGGGGTATTTCTCCTGTCTGTTTTACAGCCAGAAGGAGGATACTTTCATTAACAGATTGATAGAAGGACGGTTCGCTGCCATATTCATGGCAAGCAATGCTTTTACGGCTGAACAGCTGAACCGGATTGTCCAGAACGGGATACCGCTGATATTATATCAGAGCCGCGAATATATAGGCCTTGATCCAAGGATTGTCATCCGGGCTCCTGATATTTATAATGATGTGAAACAGATATTGAATTATTTAATCATGAAAGGGCACACACGGATTGCCTTCGTTGCCCCATTAAAATACAGGGCAACCGGGGCTGACGGTGATGATTTCCGGGCAAGGGCGTATTCCGAAACCCTTCAGGCCAATCACATCGAAGTCAACCCGGATTTCTTTTGCAGGCACACGCAGTCGGAGGCAAGCCTTCTGGAGGATGTGGTTTATATCATGACCTCCTACAATGCCAGCCAACGCCCAACCGCCTTTGTTGCCAGCGATGACCATATGGCTGCCCAGGTCATGCAGTGCATCAGGAAACTGAACCTGCGCATTCCCGATGATATTGCCATTGTGGGTTCAGGCAATATTGCCAGTTCCCAGATAACAACCCCGGAGTTAACCACCATCGACAGCGGGATCCCGGACTTTGCATCCGAAGTTGCGGATGCATTATTTTGTATGGCCAACGGTGAGACGCCGGATGACCGTCTGTACAAAGGCAGGCTGATCATCCGCGGCAGCACGTAAGCCCCATGGCGGTCCGCATCCTAATAATCCATTAAGCCCTGCAGCTTATCCACAACCTCCTCCAGCTCCGTAACCATTGGCATGCAATTGCCGCCGCTGCAGAGATAAAACGCTGCCCCTTTTCCAGGAAGCGGATAATCCCTGGTATAAGGGGCCAGCTCTCCAAGTGCCTGTGCATTGTCTTCTGTTTTTACGGTCACCGACAATCCCGGTGTAGTCTGCCCCAGACAGCCGAGCCTGGCCAGCAGCCGTGTCCGCTCTTCCCCGGCATAAGATGGGGACAGGACACACACCAGTTCTTTTGTCGGATACAGCACATCCATCATGACCAGCAGCCCATAGCTGTGGCCCGGTGGATATCCGGCCATGGCGCCGGCCAGATAGCGAAGCTGCTTATCCAGTATCTCCTGCCACTGCACCTCTCCTGTAATCTGGGCCAGCTGCTGAAGTACACGTGCAGCCGCAGAATTTCCTGACGGCACCGCCCCGTCATAGGCTTCCTTTGTCCTTACGATCAGCTGCTCCCCGTCCTCTGCATACAGATAGAAACCGCCGCGTTCCCGGTCAAAGAATTGCAGGACCATGGTTTTCGCCCAGTAAACCGCCTGTTCCAGATAACCAGTCCCAAATGTGACTTCGTACAGTTCCAGCAACGCCAGCGCATAACAGGCATAGTCATCCAGTTTCCCCTGGCCCGCGGCATCCCCGTCCCGGTAGCGCACCAGCAGACGCCCATCCTTCACAAGGTGTGTCCTGATAAATGCCTCAGCCCGTACAGCCATATCCACATACTGCCCTGCGCCCAGCACTGCCCCGGCCATTGCACATGCGCATATCATCCATCCGTTCCATGAGACCAGGATCTTATCATCCTTGTGGAGATGCGCCCTGCGGATACGGTATTCATATAACTTCCTGCGGGAGGCTTCCTTCCCGGCAGTCTCGTAATCCTCATTTCCCAGCAGATTCGGTATATTCTTTCCTTCAAAGTTTCCTATTCCGGTAATCCCAAATTGACTGCAGAAGTCCGCCCCATCTTCCGACCCCAGCACCTGTTTTATTTCCTCAGGCGTGAACACATAATACCTGCCCTCCACGCCATCGCTGTCCGCATCCTGCCCGCAGTAGAAGCCTCCTGAAGCATGGGTCAGTTCCGCTTCCACATAACCAAGGATTCTTTGCACCACACGGGCATACAGCCCCCGCCCGGTAAGGCCGTATGCCTTTGCATAGGCCATCGCCAGCAGGGCATTGTCATAAAGCATTTTCTCAAAATGGGGCACCAGCCACTGTTCATCCGTGGAATATCTGGAAAAACCGCCGCCAATGTGGTCAAAAATCCCTCCCCTGTACATCTGTACCAGGGTATCCATCGCCATGTCCACTGCCCCTGGTTTGTTTTCCCTTACCCCGTATTCCATCAGGAACATAAGGTTGTGGGGCGTGGGGAACTTAGGC
The DNA here is from genome assembly GCF_022440595.1 of Enterocloster sp. OA13. Taxonomy (NCBI): domain Bacteria; kingdom Bacillati; phylum Bacillota; class Clostridia; order Lachnospirales; family Lachnospiraceae; genus Enterocloster; species Enterocloster sp. OA13. The sequence continues at coordinate 2,994,449 of NZ_JAKNTF010000001.1, forward strand.
GCCTGGCCAAAGCCTCCATTCATTTTATCGAAACCATCCCCAAAGAGCCTGAAGGCCCGGTGCACTACTTCCAATCCCGGTTCTGCCGACACATCCGCCTGTTCCTGTTCCTTTAAAAAGGCCTCTATCCGGCCCGCACCCTCAAGGAGCCGTTCCCGTCCCCCCTTCCACTGCGCCGACACCGCTGCCAGCAGTTCCTCCAGTCCCACCCTGCCATACCGCGCTTTGGGCGGAAAATAGGTCCCGGAAAAAAACGGCCTGCAGTCAGGCGTCATGATGATGGTCAGCGGCCACCCGCCCTGCCCGTTCATGGCCTGACAGACCGACATGTATACGGAATCCACATCCGGCCGTTCCTCCCGGTCCACCTTAATACAGATATAGCCCCTGTTTAAAATCCCGGCAATCCCTTCATTTTCAAAGGACTCCCGTTCCATCACATGGCACCAGTGACATGTACTTTTCCTGCGGACCGTCAGCTATACCCAATAGATAGGAAAACAGGCTTATCCTGCGACCTTGCTTTCTCAAATGCCTCCTCCCCCCACGGATACCACTGCACCGGATTATATGCGTGCTGCAGCAGGTAGGGTGATTTTTCATTGATTAACCTATTGGGTTCATTCTTATGATTGTCCACGGGACCACCTCCTTTCTCAGAAAAAGGATATGTCTGCGGCTGCATACATATCCTCTTTGGCTTATTTGCTATTGATTTTCCTCAGTTAGCTTCCCCGGTTTGTCCCTTAATTATTCCCTGGCGGATATGACCCGCCGTCCTCCTGCAGTAAATTCCCGTAGGTAATCCCTTCCTTCATGACAAAGCTACAGTCCAGCAGTGCCTTCATGTCAGTCATCAGGTCTCGTTTCCAGCCAGCCAGGTCTGCATATTTGCCCGGTTCGACAGTGCCGATCCTATCCTCCAGCCCCAGGATGCCTGCATTTGTCCTGGTGGCCGCCTCCAGGGCGTCAAAGGGAGACATGCCGCTGTTCATCCAGGCCTCATATTCATAGCCGCTTTCATAATTCTGATGGGTTGCCACAAAATCAGTTCCGTATCCCAGACGTATCCTGCTGCTGCAGATAACTTCTCTGCCAGCCCTCAGGGCATCCTTATAAAGTTCCAGCTTTTTCCTGAACTCCGGCTGTTTATCCTTTATTTTCTCCGGGTCATAATGGACCGCTTCCTCATAAGGGGAAAATGTGGGAACCAGATAGATTCCCTTATCTTCCATCATTGCAGCCGTCTCCCTGTCCATCAGGCTTCCATGCTCCATTCCGTCAATCCCAAACCGGATCAGCTTCTGCATCAGTTCCCTGGTATATACATGGGCCGTCACTGTCTTCCCCAGTTCATGGGCCGTGGTAATGATGGCCTCCAGCTCTTCATCCTTCAACTGCTGCTGTACAGGTGAATCATAGGGTGTGAAGAATCCTCCGGTTGCCATGATTTTAATGAAATCCGTCCCGTATTTTACCTGTTCCCGGACCGCATTGGCAAAAAATGCTTTGCCGCTTCCAAGCCCGGGCCTCTGCTTCTGCATGTATGCGGAAAGTTCCGGGTTGCGGGCAAAGCCCTGGCTTAAATCCCCATGGCTGCCGGCGGTACACAGAAACACCGGCGCTGCCACGATCCGCGCCCCCGGCATGTACCCACGCTCAATAAACTCCTTTACATCCAGGACGCCATAGCCATTGCTGGTAATGCCGCCCACATGGCGGACCGTTGTAAACCCGCGGCCCAGGGCCATCCTGGCACAGCGGGCAATGGCCAGGGTCTTGGCCTCCTCGCTGGTGGTATAGACTTCTTCCCGGATTGTATGCCAGTCAATATAATCCATGTGCATATGGGCGTCTATCATTCCCGGTGTCACCTGGCAGTCTGACAGATCAATCTCCGCCGCATCCTCCGGGCGGGGAACCTGCGGACCCACTGCTGCAATCAATGCACCATCCACCAGGATTTTCCAATTCTGTTTCCATTCCCGTGTGACTCCATCATAGAGACGTCCACACAGGATTATTTTACGCTGTTGTTTCATCCAGACCTCCCTGACCCGCATCCTTAAATTCAAACTCCGGCGGTTCCTCCCCAAGGAGATGGCGTACGAAAAAGTCCAGTTTGCGCCGGATGAAATATAAATCCCCGGGCACATTGTGGTTGGCCCTTGGAAGGATAAGAAACTCATAATCCTTATTGTTCTGTATCAGACGGTCGCAGAGTCTCAGGGTCTGGGACATGCTTACATTGTCATCCATGGCGCCGCAGGCCAGGAAAAGCTTTCCTTTCAGATTAGATGCCAGGCGGCTTATGTCCCCCTTCCCATACAGTTCTTCCTCATATCGCCCATAATACCGCTCCGTCCAGGAATTTTCATACATCCTCTGGTCATAATTCCCGGCGGACGCCACACCGGCCTTATATACATCCGGATATTGCAGCATGGCTGATACGGTGGCGTATCCGCCTCCTGAATTGCCCCAGATGCCCACCCGCTTCAGATCAAGGAAAGGAAAACGTTCCTTCAGCGCAGGAAGACAGCTTACATGGTCCCTGAGTCCTGCACATTCATGAATCCCCTTCCAGCTGAAATCATGGAACGCCTTTCCTCTTCCGGGTGTTCCCCTGCCGTCCAATATGATTCCTGCAAACCCCAGCTGGGCAAATTCCTGCAGCCCTCCCATGACTTCCCTGCCCATGGCATTATCCCAGGTAAATCCGCGCGGTACATTATATAGCTGGGCGCCTCCGTAGACATAATCAATCACCGGATACTCCTTCCCGGCTTCAAAGCCCGATGGCCGCACAAGAATACCATAAAGCAGCGTAACCCCGTCGTCCGCCAGGACCGTGAACCGTTCCGGGTACCGGTATCCATTGGCCAGGAGTCCGGTCACATCCGCCCGCTCCAGTTCCCTGATCAATGTACCGTCCAATGCCCTGATTACCGTAACCGGCTCAGCGTCCACCCTGGAATAGGTGTCCACGAAGGTATGCTCCCCCATGCTGACCTGGTGTACCGCATCCTCCGGGGTAAGCCTTTTAAGGTATTTTCCGTCAAAGGAAACCACGTAAAGCTGATAATAAAGAGGGTCTGAGCATTCAGGCACATGATTGGCCATAAAGTAAATCTTTTTAGAGCCTTCGTCTACCTTTACCAGTTTTTGGGCAATCAGCGACCTGTCCGATTCGGGGAATAGGTCTCCTTCACAGTCACCTGTTTCCACATTATAACGGTATAAATGGGCATATCCGCTTCTTTCGCTCTGCCAGAAGGCCAGCTTCCTGTCTGTAGTAACAAAATTGGAAAATTGGTAGCTGCCAAATCCATCCAGCTGCCCAAAGGCGCCCAGGTTTAAAAATGTGTCTGTCCTTTCCCTTACAATAAGGCGTGTCCTGCCGTTCCCTGCCTCTGCCAGATAAAGCCGTCCCTCCTGATAGCCGCGGCCAAACCATGTAAAATAAAAGCTGCTGCAATCCAGCCAGCGCACAAAACTCTTTTCCCCGGATGTGAAGACCGGATCCAGATAGGGCGGAGCATCCACCATGACCATTTTCTTTTCCTTGACATCGCCCACGAAAAGCTGGAAATGAGGCAGTTCCTCATCGGAATCCACGGCAAAGGGGCATGGATATTCCCTAAGCCTTGGCCTGACATCCCAGGCCGAATCTGAATAGGACTCTATCAAATACAGGCTCTTTACCTTCCGGCGGTCTGCGCGGTATGTGATGAAATAGCGGCTGTCCGGACTCCACACCACCAGGGGATGCTCCACATATCCCTGCCTTTTTACCGTAACCTGGCTGTAGATATCCACATAGCACCCATATCCGCACAGTGCCTCACCGTCACTGGTCAGCTGGGTTTCCGCCCCGTCCTTTTCCCTGAGGTAAAGGTTGTGTTCCCTGGTAAACAGTCCGTATCTTCCGTCCGGGGACATGGTGACCGGGGACATGGGAATCGTGGACCCGGCGGACTGAGGGACAACAGAACCGGGCCTAAGGGACTGAGGGACAGCAGAACCGGGCCTAAGGGACCTGGACACCGTTCCATCCTCCCTGCATATCTTCTCTTCCCCCGTCAATGCGCTGACCAGCACCGTCACCTCTTCCATCCCATCCCCAACTGTGCTTTCCGGCCCATATCCGTCCCCACCCTGCACCCACACCTGGCGGGTATAGGTAAATTCATCCGGCCCTGTCCACCGGATCTGTGGACAGCCGTTAAGCACCATTTTCCTGGTGTTCCAGGGCAGCATCTTTTCTGCGGCCCTGTATTTATCAATTAAATCCATCATCTCATTCTCCTAAGGAATATTTCACAAGAAAACCGAAGCGCCTGGGCCAAGGGGCAGGTTAAAGACCACCCATACTATCATCTGGATTACCCATACAGCCAGGAATGCAATGGAATATGGGAGCATCATGGAAATCAGGCTTCCCATGCCAAAGTCCTTGTCATACTTTTTCGCCATGCCGATTGCGATTGGTATATAAGGATAAATCGGGGTGATTGCATTGGTACAGGAATCACCAATCCTGTAGATTACCTGGGCGAATGCAGGGCTATACCCAAGCATCATCATCATCGGCACCAGGATAGGGGCAAATATGTACCACTTGGCTGAACCGCTTGTCATGAACAGATTGACAACGCAGCACAACAGGATGAAGAACAGCATCAGTGGGATACCGGTGAAGCCCGCCGCCCGAAGGGCATCCGCGCTTTTAACAGCAATGATCATTCCCAGATTCGTATAGCTGAACATATTGATGAACTGGGCAATGACAAATACCAGCACAATGTATCCTGTCATCCCCTCCAGGGCCTGGGCCATGAATAAAGGCACATCGGAACTGCTTTTCAGGGTTCCGGCCACAACACCGTAAACAACGCCAACCAGGATAAAATAGATAATCAGGATAGGGACCAGTCCCGCGATTAAAGGCCCATTTAGAATAGAACCATCCTCCGCCCGCAGGATTCCTCCCTGCGGTATGACCATCAGGGCAAAGGCAAGAATGAAAAGGATGCTGAATATCCCCGCTGCCCGCAGCGCCTTCCCCTGTCTATCCGTCACCTTATCCTCGCCCGCACTGTTTCCTGAACCGCGATAGGTTCCCAGACGGGGGACGATGAACTTTTTGTTGACAAATACTCCCACAGCAGTCAGTGTAAACACGGATACAATCATAAAATACCAGTTACAGGCAGCATTCACCGTCATGGACGGGTCAATGAGCCTGGCAGCTGTCTCGGTAACACCGCAGAGCAGCACATCCGTGCCGGCTACAATGATACAGGCCGTAAAACCTGCGTTAGTAGCAGCATAACCAGCCAAAAGCCCTGCCACAGGATGCATCCCCACTGATTCAAACGCAGCCGCAGCCAGAGCCGGGACAACAATGATGGAGGCTTCTGAGGCAATGCTCCCGTTGATGCCCAGGAAAAGCACGGTTGCCGTAAGGCACCAGAGAGGCACCCCTAATATGGCCCGGCGCATGGCAGTGGTCAGAAGCCCCACCTTTTCAGCAAAGCCAATGGCAATCTGCATGGCAAGTACAAGGCCCAGCGGTGAGAAACCCTGGAAATTGGACAGCAGGTTCTCTAAGAGCCAGATAAACCCGTTCTTGCTGATCAGGCTGTTGGACACCACCACATCCCCTGTCGTAGGGTTGATTACACTCACTCCGGCCAGGCTGCATGCCCAGCTGACCATGGCCAGGATCAGGCACAGCCATAAAAAGAGTATATAAGGATGGGGAAGCTGATTTCCCACCCTCTCAATGCAATCCAGCACCTTTCCCCCTTTTTTCTTTCCCAACGCTTTTTCACTCATATGCGCTTTCCTCCTTCGGTATCTTCATTTTCTTTTTTAGACCGTGGTCTTATTATAGTAAAAAAATAAGAATGGCGCAATTGAATTCTTGCCATTCTTAATTTTTCTACAGAATTTCCCTGTTTTTTTAATATTTTTGCCTGCTTTACTTTCTTTATTTAACATAACCCAGGTAAAAACGCTCCAATTTCGGCATGCTGACTTCCGTCAGGCCATAACTTCCCTTTGACAGGCACCAGGAAATCAGCAGGCTCCTCTCCTCCTCAATGATGTGCGTCACAATCTGTTCATGATCCAGGGCATCGGTCAGCTCCCCCTTTTCCTGCCCCCGGATCACGATAGCGGAAAAAATCCTTCTTACCGCTCGCTCCTCCCCCCAGAAGGAGATTCCCGTTGTTCCGGAAAGCTGGCTTATATACAGGCTGGTCAAAAGCTCCGCGCCAATCTCATCAGACAGGAATCCGAACATATACCGGTTGATCTGTAATAGCTGCTCCATGGTACTGGCTTCCCTGTCAATCCTGTCGTATAATTCGATGTATTTCTGGTCAAAGATCTCATAGAGGGAGTCCAGAAGCTCTGCCTTTGCATGGAAATAATAATAAAAACGTCCTTTGGAACACCTGGCCTCCTTCAATATATCCCCCATGGTGGTGTTCTGGTAACCCTTTTTATAAAAAAGCCGCCAGGCCGTGTTCAGAATCAGCTGGCGCTGTCTGTGTTCATTTTCCTCATCCTTCGTCCTCATGGAAAGCCCTCCCAATCTGCCAGAACATAACCGCGCTTGCCGCTGCAACATTTAAGGAATCCACGCCGTGGGACATGGGGATACGGACCGTGTAATCGCAGTCCGCAATGGTTTCTTTTGACAGCCCGTCCCCTTCTGTCCCCAGGATGACTGCCAGTTTATCTTCCGCCATCAGCCCCGCATCGTCAATGCAGATGGAATCATCGCCAAGAGCCATTGCCGCCGTCTTGAAACCCATCCCGCGCAGCCGGCTGATTCCCGGCTGGGGCCAGGAACACCGGCTGTCCAGGATGGTCCACGGAATCTGGAAGACAGTCCCCATGCTCACCCGGATGGCACGCCGGTACAGCGGGTTGCTGCAGGCGGCCGTCAGCAGGACGGCGTCCATGCCCAGGGCAGCTGCAGAGCGGAAAACAGCCCCTATATTGGTGGGATTCATCACATTTTCCAGCACTGCAATCCGGCGGGCGCCCCCGCAGATATCCTCTAAACCCGGCAGCGGCGGGCGGTACATGGCGCACAGCATCCCCCGGGTCAGGTGGAATCCAGTCAGCTGCGTAAGCACGTGAAATTCAGCGGTATAAACAGGTATCTCCCCGCAGCGCTGTATGATATCCCTGGCCTGTGTCCCCACGTGCCTGGTTTCCATCAGCAGGGATATGGGGACACATCCCGCGTCCAGGGCGCGCTCTATGACCTTGGGACTTTCCGCGATGAAAATCCCTTTTTCCGGCTCATGGCGGTTTAAAAGCTGTCCTTCCGTGAGCCGGGCGTAGATATCCAGTTCCGGGGCGGAAAAATCCGTTATTTCAATGATATTCGGCATAAACCTCCTCCTAATCCATAATCTGTCAGATATCCGGGCATATCTGCGCTAATCCGGCCGTCTATCCCAGAAGTCTACGCACCATCCCCGCGTCAAAGGTAACAGACGGGACATGGTTGACCTCTATCTGGTAAAGCGCATTGGCAGCCATGTGTTCCGCCGCCTGCTCCAAATCACGGATTCCCGTGGTGTTGGAATACTTTTCAATCACCGCGTCAACGGCATCCGGGGGCACCACACATTCCTGTTCAGCCAGCCCCATGCGCCTGAGGACCTTGGGCAGTGAATAGTTTGAGAATATGATTTTCTTTTCCTCCGGCGTATAATCAGGGATGTCTATCACTGCAAAGCGGGACATCAGGGGCGCGCTGATCTGGCTCTTATCATTGGCAGTGGCAATGGGGTAGACGCCTCCGGTGGGTATCATGCACTCAATATAGTTGTCGGTAAACCCAAGATTGTCCAGAAGGGTCAGCAGGACATCCGCCGGATTGCTGCTGCCCTTGCCCGAGGACGCCTTATCCAGCTCATTGATGATAAAAACAAGGTTGGATTCCCCTGCCATGGAAAATGCCTCCATGATGATGCCCGGCTTTGCATTCGTATAGATACGGGAACTGCCGGTGAGCTGTTCCGAATCATTGATGGAACTCATATCAAGGGTCGTCCACGGAAGCTTCAGGATACGGGCCACCGCATAGGCAATCTGCGACTTGCCGGTTCCGGCAGGCCCCACCAGCAGCATACCGTACGCGGGAAGGGTGTGGGTACGGTTAATCTGTATGATGGTTTCAATGATCCGCTGTTTCACCCGCTCCATGCCGTAAAGCTCCTCATCCAGGATACGGCGGGCCTCCTGGGGATCAATGGACTCAAAATAATTATTTTTCCACTGGATGTTCATCATGATGGAGAGGGCACGCTGGGCATGGCGCCTCTCTTCCGGGGTGACTTCATGGGAACGTGCAACGGCAAGGTTCCTCCTGGCCCAGAGCCGGATATTGTCAGGAAGGGTCCTGCCGGCACAGTTCATGAAATCCGATATGCTCTGCAGGCTGGTCAGCTTCATATTGTCGCCGCCCACCTCCTGCTCTTCCTCTTCCAGCTCATCCGCCGGGGCGCTGCTTGCCAGCAGCCTGTCTATCATGAACTGGAGGAAACCATCCTCGGCAGAAAGTTTGGTCCCGCCCCCAAAGGCCACTTCGCGTATCTTATAAACCGCATACCCATCTTCCCGGTTCTGGCCGGACAGACGCACGCTGATGTGGTTTTCCCCCAGCCACTTGAGAAGGCTGATGAAACGGGCGTCAACCTGCAGGATATCCGCCGGAAATGTCCCGTCCTTCTCATTGAATTCAAAGGCCGTCTGCCTGGCCTGGTTGGCAAACACACCGCAGGAATGATGCTTCCATGCCCGCCTGCTGTTATCCAGGACCACCATGGGCCTTTCCGGGGTTGCGGTTGTTTCATTGGAACGTAGCACCGTGTAGGTGCATACGCACTCCTGTTTCTTATCTGGTGTATGATTGAAATCAAATACCGGCATTGTATGAATCCTCCCTTGCTTATTACCCATATATTTTAAAGCTTATCCGGCTTCAGACGGAACTGCCCTGTCAGTGATTTCAGGAACTGTGCCTGGGCCGACAGCTCCTCACTGGCAGCCGCGCTTTCTTCCGCTGTTGCGGAATTGGTCTGCACCACATCGGATATCTGGTCAATCCCCTTCTCAATCTGGCGGATGGACAGCGCCTGCTGCCTGGAGGCGGCGGCAATCCGTCCCACGCTCTCCGTCACAAGCCGTACGCTATCAAGTACCGTTTCGAGGGAACGGGCAGTCTCATCCGCTATATCCGTACCGGCCCGTATGCTGTCCAGGGAAGCCATGATCAGTGATGCTGTATTCTTAGATGCCTCTGACGATCTGATTGCCAGGTTGCGTATTTCCTCCGCGACCACGGAAAATCCTTTTCCGGCCTCGCCCGCCCTTGCAGCTTCCACAGCCGCATTCAGCGCCAGGATATTGGTCTGGAACGCTATGTCATCAATTGTCTTGATGATTTTACCGATTTCACGGGAACTGCTGCTTATGTCCGCCATGGCTGCCATCATGTCCTGCATCCTGCGGTTACTTTCTTCCGTCTCATCCCCGGCTGCACCGGCCCTCTGGCTTGCCTCCCCGGCATGATCCGCATTCTCTTTCACCTGGCCGGAAATACTCATGATGTTTGCTGCCAGTTCTTCAATGGATGCCGCCTGTTCCGCCGCCCCCTGCGAAAGGAGCTGGGCGCCGGATGACACCTGGCTGGCTTCAGATGCCACCTGGTCGGAAGACAGGTTAATCTGTGACAGCGTATTGCTCAAAGAGTCTTCTATCTGCCTTATGGAGTCAAGCACCTTGATAAAATCACCCTCATACTGCTCCGGTACCCTGCTCTGTACGGCAAAATCCCCTTCTGCCATCCTGCCCAAAAGATACCCTTCGTCGTGCAAAATTGACTTAAGGGTGCCGGATGCCCTGCGCATGCTTTCGGCCAGGGAACCCAGTTCATCCCTGGAGGTATACTGGATAGCGGCGGCATTCAGGTTGCCGTGGGCCAGATTCTCTGCCGCCTGCTCCAGCTCGGCAACCGGCACAGTGATGGATCTGGTAATATAGGTGCTGAACATAAGGCTGGCCAGGACACTGCCAATGCCCAGGACACCCAACATGAATATGGCCTTTATCTGGCTTTGGCGCAAACCGGATATCAGCTCTTCGCCTTTTAAATTGCTGTTTTCTATCAGCAGGTCCAGCTCTGCCTGGGCGGCTTTTATGGTGGGGATGTTATTGGCCTCCATATATGCAACGGCTTCCTTATTCCTGTTCTGGCTGGCCAGGGACATTACTGTCTCCCTCATGGGCGCCAGCCGGTCAAGCTGGTCCTCAAGCCGGTCAACAATCTGCTGGTCACTCTTAAAATGCTCCCGCACAAAGGGAATCTGATTCTCTATTTCCTGGGCAGAGGCCTTGGCATTTTCCATTGCCTCAGATATGAGGGCTTCATCCTCATTGACGATGGTCCGGTATACTGCCTTCTGCATCCGTTCAAAATTGGAATTGATGATATTGGCGCTGCCCTTCACAAGGAACGGGCCATCGTAAAACACCTCAATCTGGCGGCTTAAACTTACCAGGTTGATGATGCTCACAGCGGTTCCTGCAACAAGTAAGATAAGCAATACCGCATATGATATAACCAGTTTTTTTCCAAGCTTCATATTCTTCATCCGTGACATCTCCTGCTGCCTTATAAAGGCCATACTAATCAGTCTGTTTTCCTTAAACCATATTAACACCGCCCTAAGTATAGCAAAGCATTGGAGAAATATCAACCGCAGGAGGAAATGACACATAAAATCATAAAAAATAAGCAGGGCACCCTATCCTGATGCCCTGCACAGATGCTTATTAAATCCTGTGAAGCCGGTAAAATCTTGTAAAGCTGGTAAAATCACAGAAGTAAAAACCAAGCCTGTCCGCCGCTTTTCCGGTGTGATTCACGGTGCGATGATATACTTTCCCTTCGCCCTCAGTTCCTGTTCGGACAGGATGTCTTTAAGCTTATCAAGGCCGCATACTTCTGCCACCATGCTGCTGACGTCTATCCTTCCTGAGTCAATCAGGTCCAGCGCCCTTTGCTGTGTGTATGGATTGATATAGGAGGATTTCAGTTCCAGTTCTTTACGGAATATCTCAAAGGGTTTTACCGCAATCTGCTCATCCGGCCCGGTAAGGCCGAACATCATCACGGTTCCTTTTGGTCCTGCTATCTCTATGGCCTGGCTGATGGTAGACGGCCGTCCCACACACTCGATGACGGCCTGGACCCAGCAAAGGCCATTGGCCTTCAGGGCGGCCTTTACATCCTCATGGACCGGATCAATGCACACATCCGCCCCCAGGGCCTTTCCCGTCATCCGCTTGGATTCCACCGGTTCCACCAGGGCAATCCTGGCTGCGCCGGCCAGCCTGGCCAGCTGCACCATCAAAAGCCCTATCATGCCGCCCCCGATCACGACCACCTGGTGTCCCGGCTGAATCCCACACATATCAATCCCGTGCAGGCAGCATGCCACAGGTTCCGCCATGGCTCCCTGCTGGAAGGTGGTGCGCTCCCCCAGAAGATAGACCTGGCCCTCATCCACCGCGCAGAACTCCGCAAAGCCCCCATTTACAGTTGTCCCATATCCTGTCATGTGTTCACAGAAATGGGCATAGCCGTTCCTGCATGGCCCGCAGCTTTTGCAATAGCGGTTCGGGTCAATGCACACCCGGTCCCCAGGCTTATAACGCCGGGCCAGTTCCCCGGCCCTCACCACAATCCCCGAAAACTCATGGCCCAGTATGGTTGGCGGCGTTACCTCTGCCGCGCCTTTATCCCCTTCATATATGTGGACGTCCGTGCCGCAGACACCGCATGCCTTTACCTGGATCATCACATCCCCCGGACCTGCTTCCGGCATTTTGGAATCCTCAATCCTCAAATCATGTTTCCCGTAAAATACCGCACTTTTCATATAATCAGCCTTTCGTCCTTTCTCATGGTTTCCCCATGATTTTCCATTATTTTCCATCATTCCCCATGATTTTCCCCTAATGAAGCTCCGGCCAGTATTCCCGGTTTGCCTCAATCAGGTCATCCAGTATCTTCTTTGCCACGGCCGCGCTGGGCACGGTCCTTGACAGGGTCAGAGCCTGCCACAGCTTCTGATAGTTTCCTTCCATCCACGCCTCCACCACCAGCTTCTCCACACTGACCTGCTGTTCCATCATGCCCTTCTGAAACTGCGGTATCCTTCCCTGGCTGATTTTCTCATAGCCATCCTTGCCCACGATGCAGGGAATCTCAACCATTGCTTCCGGGTCAAAGTTCTCAATCGCCCCTTCATTGGGTACAATCAGCAGCATTTTTTCCTTTGTGTTAAAAGCCAGCGCCCTTGCCAGGTCCACGATATAAGAGGCATGGTCATCCGCCATGAACCCGCATCCCTTGGCGCTGCCTGTCTCAATGATATCCCTGGCAGCTGAGAAAACCTCCTTCTCCCTTCCCTCCATCACCTGGTTGGCCCTGGTATGGTGCGGATCCGTATGCGCCACCACGTAATCCGGGTACAGGTAGTATTTCAGATATGTGTTGGGCAGTGTATCCGGATCAACCGCGTACACATCCCGTACCTTTAGAAATGTCTCATGCCAGCTCTGGTCCGCATGCTGGTCGGTTTCAATATTGATGTCATATCCATTTTCCCTTACATACTCCTTAAGCCGGGGCATCAGGTCATTGCCGTCCTTATCCTTCACCTGGGTCCACCATCCGAAATGGTTCAGTCCAAAATAGCTGATATCCAGGTCCTTTTCACTGATTCCAAGGATTTTTGCCATCCTTACCATGATCCCAAGGGGCATGTCGCAGATATTGATGATCCTGGAACCCGGCCTGAGCCTTCTGGTTGCTTCCGCCACAATCGCCGCCGGATTGGAGTAATTAAGCATCCATGCATTGGGGCTGTATTGTTCCATATAATCCAGGATTTCAAGGATCCCGCCAATGGAGCGCATCCCGTAGGCGATGCCTCCCGGTCCGCAGGTTTCCTGTCCCACCACCCCGTACTTTAACGGGATCTTCTCATCCTTTTCCCGCATGGCATACTTGCCCACACGGATATGGGCCATCACGAAATCCGTACCTGTAAATGCTTCCTCCGGGTCCACGGTATAAGAGAACTCCATCTGCGGCGCCCGCTCCTTAAGCAGGATTCCGCAGGCCTGCCCAATGACTGCCTGGCGTTCCCTGTCATTGTCATAGAGGCACAGCCTCCGGATGGGAAATTCCTCCTGATGGTCCAGCAGCATCATGATGATGCCTGGTGTGAATGTACTTCCTCCGCCTGCAATGGTAATCGAAAACTGTCTCATTTCATCCTTCCTTTCTGTTGTCTGGCTGGCCCGGATTTTCCTGCTCCGGACAAAGCCGCTTTAACTCTTCCTCACTCTTTCCCAGACATTCCTCAAATTCTTCCCTTACCTTCGGCACCTTAAGCCCCACAATCACCTGTACCGCCGTGCCGTTTATGCTCAGTCCATGGGCGCCTATTCTTTTAAAATCATCCGAGGGATGCACCAGCTTCCCGTCCTTTACATTGACCCGCAGTCTTGTGGCGCAGTTGGTCACATCGATGATATTGTCCTTTCCCCCAAGGTAGGAAAGGATATGCGCCGCATAGGATAAGGAGCCGCTGTCTGCCAGTTTTTCCTTATAATCCTTCTTGGTATAGAGCCTGGCCTGTGCATCCTCCTGTTCACGTCCGGGTGTCAGGAAATTAAACCTTTTAATCAGGAAACTGAATACCAGGAACCATATCAGCGAAAACACAAGACCTACCACAATCTGTATCACATATGTATGCCAGTGGTTCCTGCCAAGCGGAATCCAGTTCAGGGAAAGCCAGGCAATCAGGCCGTTTCCAAATGCCCCTGACACCCCCGCCATATACATGGCCGCATTGATACAGGCACATAAAAGTGCATGGACCACAAAGAGCACCGGAGCAATGAAGAGGAATGTAAATTCAATGGGCTCCGTGATTCCGGTCAGCATGGCGGTCAGGGCAGCCGGTACCATCAGGGCCAGGACCTGTTTCCTCTTTTCCTTCTTAGCCGTTGTATAAAAGGCAAGTGTGATGCCAATCGGCGCAAACACCTTGGCATTGCCGAACAGCTCAAACCCTCCTGCCGGGAACAACTCCTTAAGGGGAAGGGTGCTGGCTGCAAATTCATTCAGGTGAAGGGCCCAGTACGCCTCGATTCCTCCAGGCACCACAGCTGAATCCAGGGTAAACGGGGCATAGATGAAATGATGCAGGCCCGTGGGCAGAAGGATTTTCTCGCAGAACGCGTAAAGTCCCACCCCGATGGTGCCGCTGGCCTTGAAGAATCCCTGAAGCATCAGCATGGCTGCCTGTACCTTGGGCCACAGCCCTGCAAACAGGAACGCCATGGGAAGCATGATAAAAAAACCGATAATCACAACAAAGCTGGAACCGGAAAATATGCCAAGCCACTCTGGCAGCTCCGTATCAAAATATTTATTATGGATAAACACCACAATACCTGATATGATTAACGCCCCAAGCATCCCGGTGTCCAGGGTCTTTATGCCGCAGATCATGGTCAGGCCGCTGGTGCCTCCGATTTCCGCCCCAAAGTCCACACCGAACCCGGTTCCCCAGAAGTCCAGCACCGCGGAAAGGAAATACTGGAATGTGACATAGATGACAAATGCCTCCAGGACACATCTGGCATTCTGTTTCTTAGCAAGGCCGATGGGAAGCCCGATGACAAACAATAAGGGCATCTGCCTGAATACCATCCAGGCCCCTTCCTGTATCATGTACCAGAGTTTATACCACATCCCCTCCTGTGCGGACAGGCTTCCGAAGATTGACTGATTCATGAACAACGTGGACAGGCCCACCATGATTCCTGCAAATGAGAACAGCAGCACAGGTGTGTACATGGCGCCTCCAAAACGTTGTATTTTCTGCATTACCCCTTTCAATGTACATCCTCCTTATCTGAAATTGATGTTTTCCTGCAAGACGTCTTTGCTTTTGTGACTTCATTTTAGCGCGTCCCTGGCGCCAGTTCAATAGCCCGGGGCCATTTAAGGAACAGGTACAGCTTTAAATCTTCTGCACATTTTTTGTACTTACGCACACAAAAGGTAACAAAAAATGCTCAAAACCAGCTGTTTCCAGCATATCTTTTTGAGCATTCTGCCATTCATATGAACATACAGGTTCACAGTTCTTCCTGTTTCCGTTTCAGGTACATCATGTATTTCACACACATAAGCTCCACCACGTTAAAGTAAGAGCTGCATGTCTCAAAGGCAACGCCTCCCTTGTTCAGGAGGAGGTTGGGGTTGATATAAAGGTTCCTGTCACACAGCCTGGATACCTGGTTGTCGCTCAGCCGTGTGATGGATATGGTGTAGGTCCCCTTTGACTTCAGCTTCTTGGCCGCGGACACAGCCATCTCAGTCTCCCCTGACAGGGAAATGATTACCACCAGGTCATGTTCATCCATATCCTCCAGCGCCATGGTCAGCTCACTCCTGCCGTATAGGGTCACAAAAAACCGTTTGACATTCATGAACATCCGCTTCATCATCTGTACCGCCGCATACTGTGTCTCTCCTGTGCCAAATGCAAAGAGACGCCTGGCAAGGAAAATATGCTCACAGATTTCTTCCATATCCGTATCCCTGATGCTGCTGATGCACTTCATATAATTGCCGCACACCTCATCCAGCAGTACGTCCTTTTGCACCTGGTCCGCGTCATATTCCAGTTTTAAATGGATTTTAAATTCCCGGAATCCCTTAAACCCCAGCTTTTGTGTAAACCTGGATATGGTGGTCCTGGATATGCAGCAGATATCGGCCAGTTCCTCAATGGAGATGTCGCAGCATTGTTTTTTGTGGGACTGTATGTATTGCCAGATTAACAGGTCATTATCATTCAGTTTATTGTAGTTGCTGTTTACCAGTTCTTCCAGGCGCATGGGGACCTCCCTTTGGTGTGCTGTGTATCATGTGTTGGTATTATTTTAGCAGATGGAAGGGGAAACTGCAAATGGATGCAAAAAAACAATATTCTCCTTGACAATACCCTAAAACCAGGGTATACTTAAGAAGTATTTTTTATAAGATTCTGATTTCACATGTTTTTGTAAGTCATTATTCCTATGATGGTTTACAAAAATATGTGATTTTTTTATTTTATTGAAAATCAAAAATAATATTAGGAGGTATCTTTCATGAACAAAGGTACAGTAAAATGGTTTAACTCACAAAAGGGATTTGGATTTATCACGAACGCAGAAAACGGCGAGGACATTTTTGTCCACTTCTCCGGAATTGCTACCGATGGTTTTAAGTCATTGGATGACGGACAGTCCGTAACATTCGATATAACCAATGGCAACCGCGGCTTACAGGCTGTGAATGTCTGTGCAGCATAATTCTTGATATTAGTCAGGCAAAGTTTCTGACGGTCCTGCATGGTAGGAAATACGCATGATTGAACAATACCCGTTAACTGTATGGGCATCATATGTCCAGAAAGGTGGTAACTTGTTTGAAAAGGGAGATTTTATATTTTATGGAGCCGTTGGCGTTTGCCAGGTAGATGGTATATCAAAACCTGATTTTTCAGATAATGACAAACTATACTACCGCTTAATACCAAAGTTTGAACCCAACCGGTCCATCTGCATCCCCGTAGACACGACGAAAGTCCTGATGCGGTGTATCATGACCAGGAGGGAGGCGCAGAATTTCATACTGTCCTGGCCCAATGTCCAATGCAAAGGGTATCGGAATGATAAGGAACGCCCCCTGATATACAAGCAGATCTTCCAGTCTGGAAGCTGTACGGAACTGGCTGCCATGATTAAGGAAATACTGCAGATGGAACAATCCCGCAAAAGTAAAGGGAATGCTTTGAACATCCGCGAACGGGACGGTGTCAAAACCGCCCGCAAATTACTGTTTGGTGAGCTGGCTGCCGCGCTGGATATCGGTCCTGACATGGTACCGGCCTATATACACAATGTAACCGGATGTTCCTGTTAAGCAGGTTCCATGGATTTAGGATATTACAACCAGATACTATATCATAAGAGGCGGGGAGTTTTCCCGCCTCTTAATGATTTCTCTGCTTTCTTTCTATTGAATATAGGTTATCTTTCGTCTATACTAAGGGTAGACACGGTGTTGTATCTGCCGGCCCCGCGGCAGACCATGAATCCTACCAGGTCAGGAGGTACCGGCATGATGGATAAAATTAAATCTGTTTTTAATTCTGAAAAAGGGATGACTGTCGTAAACCTGCTTTTCCTCTTATCTTTGTTAATCCGCAACAGCGGGATAATCTTCATTGCCTGTACGGCATGGATTGTGTACCTGGTTTATTCCATCAGGAATACCTCATCCATCGCGGTTAAGATTGCCAATGGAATCTTCATTGCCCTTGCTATTTTCATGATTGCGGTTAACCTGTATTTCATGTTGGACCATTATGGGGCATTTTCCCGTTAATCGGATTCCTTATACCTGAAGTCCATCATAAACCCCGCGTATACGCATAGCCAGCTGCTCCATATGCTCATGGTCCGTCCCGCAGCAGCCACCCAGTAATTTCAGACCGTAATTCCTGTGCAGCTCCATCATTTCCTCCGCCCACTCATCTGCCGGGCTGCTGTAAATGACGGGGCTGTTATCCAGTTCTTCCGGGCTCATATCCGAGCCATTGGCCTCCAGACCTAAAAAGCGTTCCCGGACTAATTTCGTGCGGTTCGGCTGTTTGTCCAGGGCGGACATGACATTCCTCGGATGGACACAGTTCACCTGATAAAACATGGGCGGATGGTCCACGGTCCTGGAATCTATATAGTCAATGGCATCGTTAAGCCATGTGCCGTCCATCAGCTTTCCGTCCTTCCGGATTAAAAAGGTAATGAAGTACGGAACCGAGGTTTCGCTCAGCGCCCTGGCGCATCCGGCCGCATCCGGCAGACACGGGGTCAGGCCGTTGCGCACATGGTCCACAATGGATGCTTCAAGCATTTTGGCATGGTCCGTATAGAATACATACGCCTTCTCTTCCTCTAATCCGGTCAGCGGATCATAAGAATCGCCGGAAAATCCCATGGTTGTACCGATAAATATCCGGTCACGGATGGAAGGATAGCCATCAACGATTGAACGGCAGTGATTCAGATTATCTGCCGATACATCCCGGTCTTCCCAGTACGTTCCCTTTCCCATGGAAGGGGAAGTCAGTCTGGTATAAGGATGAAGGATCATTGGCAGATCATATCTCTGGGCAATCTGCACGTAATCATGAAACACGGTATCTAAACCGCGGTGTCCATCCTCTGTGTAGTACAGTCCGGCCAGTTTCAGTGGCGGCGCCGGGTCCTGGTGCGTAAAATTACGTTTAATCCGCTCCCCTATGGATCCCTGCAGCATCATGACCGGGACCTGTGCAAAGGTATTACGGAATTTTTCTCTCCGCTGTATTGTCGTCATGGGCAATCTCTCCTATGTGTATGTCTTGCCTGGGAATCGTGCAATAATCGTTTCGATATATTTATCCTCGGGTTTTGTAGTTCCATATCATCCTGTACAGCAGACCGGCATCAATGGGTTTGGACAGATGTTCATCCATTCCTGCTTCCCGGCTCATTTTCCTGTCTTCATCATAGGCATTGGCTGTCATTGCAAAGATTGGAACAGAGGATGCATCCGGGCGGTCCAGGACGCGGATGCTCCTGGCAGCTTCAAGACCGTCCATGACCGGCATCCGGATGTCCATCAGCACCACGTCATAACTTCCTGGCCCTGAAGCACGGAATAGTTCCACTGCCTCGCTGCCGTTCCTTGCACAATCCACCACGGCTCCCCCGGCTTCCAGCAGATAAACCGCAATCTCCATATTCAGCTCATTGTCTTCGCAGAGCAGGACGCGGACCCCTTCTATGGAAATATCCTTCTCCTCCGCCAAAACCGGTGCGCAGGCAGCCTCCTGCACCACGTCCATCCAGAAATCCAGGGTGAACTGCGTTCCCTTATCCGGCTCGCTCTTAACCTGGATGGTGCCGCCCATCAATCCCACCATGGATTTGACAATCGCCAGGCCCAGCCCGGAGCTGCGGCCGTCAAAATCAGCTGCGTCCCGGCCTTCGCGCGTAAATGGCTCATACATGTGTTCCTGGAATTCCCTGCCCATACCGATGCCGTTATCACGGATTACCAGCTGTATATGCTGCTTGCCGTCCGCCTGTTCCAGATCCCGTACCGTCAGTTCAATGCGGCCTCCTTTGGGCGTATACCGGACCGCGTTATTAAGGAGGTTGAAGATAATCTGGTTAAAACGCAGCTTGTCCAGCCTGATTCTTTCATACCTCATGTTTTCCTTTTTGAAAAGAAACTCAATATCCTTCTGTCTGCACTGAGGGACGACCAGGGCTTCCACCTGCTGCCTGAATTCCTCAACACCATAAGGCTCAAGGTGCAATTCGATGGCGTTCCTCTCAATCCTTGATATATCCAGGATGTCATTGAGCAGGCCCATCAGGAACTGGCCGGAGGATTCAAGCTTGTCCAGATAGCTTTTTGCAGCCTCTGTCTGTTCCAGGTTATCTTTGGCCATGGCTGCCAGCCCGAGGATTGCATTCATGGGCGTCCGGATATCATGGCTCATCCTGGACAGGAAATCCGTCTTTGCCTTACTGGCCTTTTCAAGCTCTGACGAAATCAGCTTCTGCCGTTCCAATGCCTCCGTTAACTGCATCTGCAGTTCATGCTCTTCCGAAACATCGGTATAGGTTGCATAGAACAGCTTATATTCCGGCGTGCACTCCTTAAGGCATAAATCCGCGTTCACCCAGACATAGGTGCCGTCCCCCCGAAGGAGCCGGTATCTTTTGACCGTGAAATGGTCTGTCTCGTATCCTGCCCTATAGGCGCTGCGCACCCGCTCCATGTCATCCGGGTGGACGCCGGCAAATGCATCGCCAAAATACTGGCTTTCCAGCTCCGCCTCCTCGGCATTGGGCACGCTGGCATTGACCGCAGTCCGCTCAATACGCAGCATGCGGTATTGGCCCAGATTCCCGTAAACGGGAAGCAGTCTGTCATACGACGGCATTTTTAATACAACCACACCTGTGGAAATACGGTCCAGGATCCCGTTCGCCGTTTCCGCATTGAGACCGTTTACATGTCCTTCATTCATAACATCCAATCCATCACTCATGGACCAATCCCCTTTCTGGCTCATATTGACTTCCCCACCTCCGTGTCTATAGGAAGGCGGATTGTCATATCCTGCGGCATGCCCTTCATGCCTCCTGTCCCATCCACTTTTGCAGGACTTCCAACAGACGTTCAATTTCTATGGGCTTTGCAAGATGGTCGTTCATCCCTGCGCTGTGGGCCTTTGATACGTCTGATGTAAATGCATTGGCTGTCAGGGCAATGATGGGGATGGTCCGTGCGTCTTCCCTGGCCAGCTGGCCGTTCTCCACGGAATCCACAAGCATGTGATGCATCCGGAGCAGTTCCTCCACTATCTCACGGTTAATATCATTGTCCTCTGCCAACAGCACCTTCATAAAACCCGTCCCTTCTCAGCTTGCTGTTGTTACAGAACGGACATGGAGAGGTCCTGTTCTGCACCACCTCGTAACACTTACGGCCAATCACCTTCCCGGGCTGTAGCTGCAAGGTTTCACTGGAAGTCCTGTTAATGTAAAGAAGCTCATAGGTCTCAATATCCGCTATATAAGCATTTCCGGAAAACTCATCCAATACCCACTTAAAGTATCCTGAAGTCTCCCTCAGACGCCGGTTTTCCTCTTCCAGCTTCTGGTATCCGCTGTCAGCTGCTTTGTAAAATGCCCGGCACTCCATATACCCATCCTGATCCAACCCTGCAAATGTAACCATCATCCGCCCCCATGCGGCATCGCCTTCCCTGACCGGGACCGGGACTGTAAGTTCCGCCTCGGGAAGCTTCTGTAACGCCGCCTCATTGAGATGGCTCTTTATGTACTCAAATCCATCCGGGCAGGACGTGTAATACGCCCTAAAATCCGGGAACTGACTGTGAAACCCTTCCTTGGTGTATCCTGCATTCCGGCAAAACGGACCGCTCGCCCAAAGGATGGTCAGGTTCTCATCAAGACAAAAACCCACTGCCTCTATTCCCATGGCATCACAGACCGTGACGTATCCGTCCCGGGGTATGGCTGTATCATTCTTTGTAACCAGCGGCTCCGGTTTCCTCTGCTCCATAATCGTTCTCCTTATTCATCCATAACCTCACACAGCATCAGCAGGCCTGGGATAAAACATACCTACACATAATTGTTTTAAGTATAACAAAATGAACAGGGAATAGCAACAATTTGAATTATCCGGGCTAAATTAAAGCACCCCCTGGCCGATACCCAAACCAGGGGATGTCATTTAAACTGACAGGTTTTTGCCGGGCCTTACAGGTTCCCGGCATATATCTTCATGGCCGCCTCTTCTTCAAACTGCCTGGAATACAGTTCATGATAATATCCCTTTTTATCCAGCAGTTCCATATGGCTGCCCCGCTCAATGATCTTCCCGTCCTTTACAACCAATATAAGGTCCGCCTGGCGGATTGTGGATAAGCGGTGTGCAATCACAAATGACGTATGTCCCTTCAGCAGATGGTCCGTTGCATCCTGAATCAGCTTTTCCGTCTGTGTATCAATGGAGGAAGTGGCTTCATCCAGGACAAAGATGGCGGGATTAGCTAAAACCGCCCGAGCAAAGGAAATCAGCTGCTTCTCCCCAGTGGACAGCAGGCCTCCGCTTTCACCCACATCGCTGTCATATCCCTTTTCCATCTTCTGGACAACCTTGTCCGCGGACACATTCCGGGCGGCCTCTTCAATCTCTTCGTCCGTTGCATCCAGACGGCCGTATCTTATGTTCTCCCTCACGGTTCCTGAAAACAGATGGGGATTCTGCAGTACATAGCCAATCTGGCTGTGAAGCCACAGCTGCGACCGTTCCCGGTAATCCACACCGTCAATCAATATCCTTCCTTTGGTCGGTTCAAAGAACCTGCCCACCAGGTTCACAAGGGTAGACTTCCCAGCCCCTGTCTCGCCCACAATGGCAATGTTCATGCCCGCAGGCACATGAAGGTTAAAATGCTCCAATACATATTCCTTGCCGTCCGGATACATGAAGGAGACATCCTCAAACACAATATCCCCCTTGATTTTCTCCCAATTTTCCCTGTTGGGTGAAAAGGCATCCCCATACTTTTCAAGCACATCGGGCCGGTCCACCACATTGGGCTTCTGCTCCAGCAGGTCCATCACCCTCTCAATATTCGCCTGGCAGGAAATCAGGTCCGCCAGCAGCCTTGCAAGCTGCTGGATGGGTTCAAATATAACCACCGCGTAAGAGATGAAGACAGACAGGGTTCCCAGTTTTATGAGATTCTCCTGCACCATATAGCCGCCCTTTGCCAGCACCACCGCCGAGGCCACGGAGCTGAAAAACAGGATTGCCGGGATATATACCGCGTTCAGTTTCGCCGAACGGATTGCCGCCTGATGCATATCCGAGGTCTTTTCAAAGAAACGTTTCTCATTGTCCCTTTCAATGACCATGCTCTTTGATGTCTTGACCCCGGTAATCCCCTCGTTGTAGGCGCTTGTGATCTGGGAATTAATCCTCCTTACCTTCCGGTTCCACTTAAGGATCCGGTTCTGGAAATACACGGTCAGCAGGGCAATGCATGGAACAATCATGGTAATGATAAGGGCCAGCCGCGCATTCAGTATGAACATGATGATGAACACGCTGATGACATATATAAAGGCCCAGAACATATCCACCAGTCCCCACGCTATCATTCCGGCAATCCTCAAGGTGTCGCTCATCACCCTGGCATGGATATACCCCACAGGGGTCGTATTATAATAGGAAAATGATAAGGTCTGCAGATGCTGGAACTGGGCCCTTTTTAAATCTTTCCCCACATTCATCTCAATGGATGTTGCCGCATGGACCGACAGATAGACGCAGACGGTCTGGGATGCGATGACCAGGATGTACACCAGCGCGAATGCCCAAAGCCCGTCTAAACGGTCCGGTATGATGAACGTGTCAATGGCGTAGCTTTGGAACAGAGGCACAAGGATATCCACGCCTGCAAGCAGGATATTAAGTCCCAGGGTAACCGCAAAAAACTTTTTATATGGTTTAAAAAATGGAAACAGCTTCATCCATATCCTAAAGCTGAAGGGATTATTATATTCCTGTTCTTCGTATGCTGCCATCTGTCATCCCTCCATCTTCGCCCTGTCATCACGGCTCATCTGTATATCATAAATCTTGCGGTAGATTCCGTTTCGTTGTATCAGTTCTTCGTGGGTCCCGCATTCTTCTATCCCGCCCTGATTGAGCACCATAATCTCATCTGCACCCATGAGTGATGTGACCCTGTGGGATATGAGGATGACCGTTGCCTCCCTCATATGTTCCTTCAGCGCGCGGCGGATGTCATAATCCGTCTGGGAATCCACTGCTGACAGGGAATCATCAAATATCATGATAGGCGTCCTCCGAAGCAGCATCCTTGCAATGGCAATCCTCTGCTTCTGCCCCCCGGACAAGGTGACCCCCCGCTCCCCAACAAGCGTCTCATATCCGTCCGGAAATCCCATAATGGCATCATCGATGCAGGCAATCCTTGCCGCATGGCGGATTTCCTCCATGGATGCATCCGGTACCGAAGCCGCTATGTTTTCCCGGATGGACCTGGAATACAGGAATGGCTCCTGCAGTACCATCCCAATGCTTCTCCTAAGCTCCTCGATTGGGATATCCTGGATATTCCTGCTGCCGATATGGATACTGCCTCCGTCATCCCCCAGCTCATACAGCCTTGAAAGGAGCTGGATTATGGTAGACTTCCCGCTGCCCGTTCCCCCTAATACCCCGAAGGTCCTGCCCTGGGGCACTGTAAATGAAATGTCCCGGAGTACCTCCTTTCCTTCCTCGTAACCAAACGTCACATGTTGAAAGGAGATATCATACCTGTTGCCGGATGTATCAGCTTCTTTCCCATAGGCTTCTTCCTGGGAACGGATGATATAATCCACACGTTCAAAGGAGACGCCTGCCTTACTCATATCCGACAGGATACGCCCAAGTCCGCGGATCGGCCACACAAGGGTTGAGTTATACGCTGCAAATGCAATGAATTCGCCAACTGATATGACGCCGTTCACGGCTTCCGCCACTCCGAAAATAATGACCGCAACCACCTGCAGTCCCGTTATCAGGTCGCCAATCCCCCAATACAGCCCTGACAGGGTGCCCAAGCGGATCCACAGCCTGGCAAATGCAATATTCTTCTCATCGAACCGTTCCATCTCAAATTGTTCCCTGCCGAATGCCCGCACCACCCGCACCCCTGTTGCATTTTCCTGCACCACAGTGGACAGTTCCCCCTCCGCTTCATCCGCAGTGGTGAACCGTTTTGCTATCAATTTGTAAAACACGGTGGAATACACGATGACCACCGGCACGAACAGCAGGACGATGCAGGATAACTTCACGTTCATGGAAAACATCATGACAAAGGACGTCAGCACAAGAAATGCCGTGCGAAACACCTCCAAAAGCTGTGTCACCACAAAGCTGCGGATTACCTCCACATCTGAGGTGCACCGCTGGATGATATCCCCTGTCTGGTTCCTGTCATGCCACTTCATCGGCAGCTTCTGTACGTGGATAAATAGCGTATCCCTTAAGTTCTTCGCAAAATTCTCACCTGCTTTGGCCGTGTTGGTACGGCTTACGTAGGTGAATATCCCTGAAGCCACCGCTACAGCCACAATCAGCGATGCCAGTTCCCAGAGGTTGCCTGACAGACGTCCTCCCCCGTTCCCGCCCAGCACCTCATCAATGCTGAACCGGAAAATCTGAGGTGTCAGTGCATTTAACACAGTGGATATCAGCGATGCAGCCACCGCTGCCCCGAAATAAACCTTGGAACCCTGAAGGAACCTGAATATTAATTGGATTTTCCTATATCTGGACTTCGTATTTTTCTTCATATTGTTTCCATACCCTTTTCCCATACGAAAAAAGAGACGATTGCTCGCCCCTTTTTTAGGCTTTTCCTTAATGGCGATGACTCACCAATCCGTTACATGTAGTATACATGATGCGCCATTCAAAATCAATAGCTTTTGAAGCCTTAATGCCTGCCCTTGATGCCTACATGACAGGATATAAAACAAATCCTAATAAATCCGCCACAATCAGACACAGCAGGGAACATATGACGGTAGAAACAAAAATAAACTTATAGCTATCCTTTGCAGTAAACCCGCAGGTATCCATTATGGTAATAAGCATTCCGTTGTGGGGGAGGCAGCTGAATCCCGCAGTGGCAATGGCTGCAATACGGTGCATGATTTCAGGCTGGATTCCCATGGCCAGGTAAGGGCCGGATAATAAACTCATGGCAACATCGGCCCCGCCTCCCCCATTACCTGTCAGGCTTCCTGCAAATGCCGATGCCACGCTTAAGGAAACCATGGGGTTTAAGGGAAGGGCTGCGATGGCGTCCAATATGACCTTGGCCCCTGAACAGGCAAGGACCGCGCCGCCGAAGCCCACTGATACGGCCGTGGTGACCATGGCGGACCCAACCTTTTTAATCCCTTCATTCACTGTTCCTAATTTATCCGGAAGGTTTTTGCGGCCGATTACCATGGCCAGGACAGTCCCTGCAAGCACTGCATAGGAAAGGTCCATTCCGAATCCATTGATCAGGACAATAATGAGTATCATTGGAAGGGCGGATAACCACGGCCTGACACCTGCATCCGCCTGGAAGCGTTCAATCCGCTCCTGAATGTTTTTATCCGCATTAAAATGTCCGCCTTTTGCCCTTACCCTTGCGAATACGGACCGGAAGTACAGGAACAGGAAACCCATTGCCACAATGGAACAGGCCATTCCCACAACCGGGGCCGCCATTGGCGATGTGCCCAGATACGTGACCGGGATGATATTATTGAGCTGGGCCCCGCCCGGCAGCATGGAAAGCGGGAATGTACAGGAACTGCTCATGATACATGCAGGAATCAGTTTTCTGGGCAGGTCCGCCTTTTGGAAGGTTGCCAGAAAAATAGGGTATACGGTAAAGACGATGACGAATACGCTGACCCCTCCATAGGAAAGCAGCGCCGTTGCCAGCATGGCTCCATAAACAGCATTGCGTTCCCCAAACGCCTTTCCCACCATTTTGGAAAATGACGCTGCCAAAAGCGTTTCCTCCATCACCCTGCCAAACAATGCATTTGTGACAAATACCATAAAATACTTGGCAATGAAGCCCGACATGGAAACCGCATAATGGTCCATCATCAGATCCGTAAACGATATCCCATTGGTAAATGCCAGTACCAGAACGCAGACCATGGTAGCAGGTATCAGGCTGACCCGCCTGTATATCAAAATAATCAATAATAAAATCGCTATAATCACTCCGGCTAAATTCACTGTAACAACTCCTTCTGGGTGAACGGCAGCATCATGGCGTTTCACCTAATCCTATCAGATTTCCATGACAGTCAAATTCCATATCCCGCGGCTCTGATTCAATTATCAGGCCCTTATTTTCCTTTGCCTCCTCATAGAATGCCTCGGATAACCATATCCGCCTTATATTCAGGGAGTTAGGTATCCTTACCAGCCTCCAGTCATGGGAATCTGCATTGGTCACGGTCTTCAGGCATACCTGGATTGCCTCCCTGTCGTTTTCCATGACAACAGGGATTCTTGCGTTTTCTATCATCTTGGTAGTAATAAGGTTCGGATATGTCTGGTCAAAACTCATTTTTTCAAAAAAGCGGCGTGTGGTTGCATGGGCCATTCCAATCCCGACCCCGCTATGGCAGCTTTCATCGCTCAGGTCCAGGACCGCTACGCGCTGGCTCCTGATTCCGCCTGATGCGTACGGGGTAAGGAAGGTGCCTGTTATGTTAGGGTCCATACCGCTTCCGCTGAAATTCTTGCCAATCTGGTCAACAATCAGGACATCGCACTCCGGCACCTGTATCCTCGGTATCAGCGCCTTGGCCCTGTTAAGCAGTTCAGGCTCTCTATCAGCAATCTCACTGCTGTCCAGCACTGCGATTTCCGCTGTCTCATCATATGCATTCTCGATAACGGCAACTGCAAAAAGGATATTTGAATTCCGGATGACAGCCTTGCCAAAGGCAGGAACATTCTCCGCCATACGTCCATAACCCTCATCATGGCACACGCTTGCCCCAATCTGTTTTCCCAGTCCAATGGCCATCATTTTCATGATACCGCTCTCATAAGGCCCCCTGAAATTGGTATGCGGCTTAACCCGGCAGCATACAATGATACCGTCTGCCCCAGCCGCATTCTTATCAATCAGTACGTCCCTTCCATCCTCAGTACATCCTATTTTCACAACATCCATGCCGGATTGGATGGGGCAGCCAACTGTCTCCTCGGTAATCCCAAGGGCACGCAGTATGGCGCGCTGCCCCTCACCCGTGGCGCCTCCGTGACTGCCCATAGCCACCACAATAAACGGATTGGCGCCTTTGCTTCTTACAAATGCAACAATGGATTTCGTTAAGATTACAATATTTTTTATCTGCCGACTGCCACATGTGATTGCAATATTCATACCCGGCTGTATACGGGACGCAAATCTGTCCTGTTCAAGCATGCCTTCTATTAATTCTGGTATCTCCTGCGGTTCAATATGCTGATTATCAAATACCTGCTGTACCTTAAACATTTTAGGGATTTTGACATCTTGAACCAGATTTGATATTACATTTCCCATAACCCACCTCCCGGCTGCGTTTTAGCCGGCTTTCCTTGTCCGCTGTCCGCGTATATGCCTGTAACGTCTTTTCAAAACACGGCCACAACGTAAATGGATGCTTAAACCGTCATATTCACGCTGTGGCGTTCTTCCAACTATTATTTCATATATTTCATACCAGCTGCCACTGTAACAATATCTGCCTTGGCAATACAATCTTCGGTCGGTTCCTGTCCCAGTCCCGGCAGTTCCGGAACCTTATATGTTCCATTTTCCGGCTGATAGTCATATTTGCAGGTGGACCGGTTCACGGGATTCAGCGCCCTCTGATGATGCTCATGAATCAGGAAGTTAGGGATTGCAGCTTCAATCTGCAAGGCAGCAGCCTTGGAAATCGGGCTTCCGCATACATGGATCTGAACATTGGAATCATACAGCCACGCCATATCGCATATCTTTTTTGCTTCTGACAGACCGCCGCACAGGCACAGATCCGGCTGCGCCACATCCAATAACCGTTTCTCAAAGAACTGCCTGAATCCCTGTCTTGTATAAATCCGTTCGCCGGAAGCAATGGGGATGCTGGTCTTTTTCTTGATTTCCGTAAAGTTCTCCACATTCAGCGGGTGGGCCGGCTCTTCATAGTAGAATATCCGAAGAGGCTCCAATACCTGTGCAATCTGGATGGCTGCCATGGTATCCGTATTAGAATGCATTTCTATGATGATATCCAGGTCTTCCCCGCCAGCTTCGCGCATTGCCGCAACACGGTCATAGACTGTCTTTATGACATGATTCTGGAGCGGTCCGCGTATGTTCCATGATTTTCCGGATGAGTCAGGTACAATGATGGGGTCTACTTTAACGCAGTCATATCCCTCTTCCATTGCCCGCAGGGTCACATCCGCATACTCCTCAGGTTCCACCAGTTCCTGCTTGGTGATATCAGAACCCCAGTTAAACTGCACCTGGCTGGCATATGTACGCAGGTTGTCATTGGTCTTACCTCCCAGAAGCTGATAGATGGGAACCCCCAATGCCTTGCCCTTGATATCAAGAAGGGCTATGTCAATGGCGCTCATGGCCGCGGAAACAACGGTTCCTCCGCCCATTCCCCAGAATGTCTTGCGGAATA
The DNA here is from genome assembly GCF_022440595.1 of Enterocloster sp. OA13. Classification (NCBI taxonomy): domain Bacteria; kingdom Bacillati; phylum Bacillota; class Clostridia; order Lachnospirales; family Lachnospiraceae; genus Enterocloster; species Enterocloster sp. OA13. The sequence continues at coordinate 3,023,492 of NZ_JAKNTF010000001.1, forward strand.
TGGTCTCCCAGACCTCTTCTGTATTCATGGGATTCATCCCAATGATCTGCTCTGCAAAATCCTGAATCATTCCGCGGCCGGCCCTCCAGCCTTTTCCATACGCAAGGCCTGCCTCACCCCATCCGCATATGCCCTCATCCGTGTTCACACGGACCAGCACTGGACTCCATGCGCCCCGTGTCGTGGCTCCTTTATTACCGCTAGGCAACTGTAATGCATCAATACTCGTAATCTTCATAATCAATTCTCCTTTTAAGATTCATCCTGTTTATCCAGGTTTCAATGTTTAGCGCTTTCCAGGTTCACTTTGCCGCTGTTGTATCTGGCCACGGCATAGATTGCACAAAAAACAATAAATACAACATTAATAAGAAGTATCTTGGTGGTCAGCCCCCTGGCCGACAGATACACCATGTAAAAATTAGCTGCAAATGTAAGTATCATGATTGTATAAAATACACTGTCTGGTACATGGAGGAAGGATTTCTTCCATTGTTCAGGCATTAATTTTGGCAGGCGTATGATTGATACCGCCGTGACCATACGCAGGGTATAGCCTACTAATACCAGATTATTGGTAATGGTCTTTATGCTCAGCCCCGCAAGCAGGGGGATGATTCCCACAAGGAAAATCAATGTCATGATGATGTATGGGACATTTCTTTTATTCATCTTTGCAATGGATGCAGGAAACCAGCCATCCCTTGCCGCCCTCAAAAGCGGATTGGCCCGGGAACCGTATGTGGAATTCATTGTTGTCATAAGAGCCATCACCGGCCCTCCAATGATAAATACAGGGTACAGATTGCCGAATATCTCCTTTGCCGCCAGGGTCAATGGTTTCCCTGCCACCTCCTCTATGGGAAGGACACCGCAGTTAGCAATTGCCACCGTCACATATAAAATCAATATGACGCCCGTTGAAATCAGGATTGCCAGCGGAATATCCCTGGTGGGGTTTTTCGCATCCTTGCTGAAGTTCATTACCATATACTGGCCGTATGTGGAAAATGCGTAAATCGCAATCGCATTCACAAAACCGCCGTAACCTTCTGTAAAAAATCCCGGACTGCTGATATCGTACACAGCAGGGTTCACCATTGTCATTCCATATATCCCAAACATCAGAAGGGCAATGACCAATATGGCTGAAAGGATCTTCTGGGCATTTGCCATCATATTGACACCCAGCAGATTCAGGGCAAAAAAGAAACAGACAGCGATTAAACCAATGAGCCTCCCATTCATCTCAGGAAATATCGAATTGACATAACTCCCCAGCGATGTTCCCAGCAAAGACAGGCTTAGGCATTGTGATATGAATGCCGTGGCGTAAAAACCAGCCATCTTCTCATTGAGCATATCGGCTACAATACTGTATTCCCCGCCCTGAAGCATGGTCGTACTGCTTATGAAGATAAAAGGTATGATACTGATGAATCCAACCACTACCGCTGCTCCGTAAGCCAGCCATGCAGATGTCCCAGTGGCCACGATGGCTGTTCCGATTAATGTGACCACGCCTGCTCCGATTACCTGACCGCAGGATATGGCAACCAAATCAACCAGCCCCAATTTTTTTGTTTCTGTCAAAATAGCACCCCCTCAAACTTACACTTTTAAAATAGTTTCCTTCCTCCGTCATGTACTTTCAGATTTTGTACGATATCGACTGTGCGCACTGGAATCATACAGATATTCTGTACAATTGACTAATATTATGTTACAATATCTCCATACTTTAGTGAATTACTTTCTTTTTTAAGAGTTGTTAGACTTAAGACTAACGTACAGGTGCCGCCTGGCTGCACATATGCCACTTCACTCCTTCTCATAAGATTTTCAGAGGTCCTATCATGGAATTATTACAGTTACGTTATTTCGCAGAGCTGGCTAATATGGAGCATTTATCTAAGACTGCAGAGAAGTTGATGATATCACCGCCCTCCCTGAGCAGCACAATCAAAAAACTAGAAAATGAACTGGGTACCCAGCTTTTTGACAGAAGCAGGCAGCAGATGCGCCTTAACGAAAATGGAAGGATTTTTTACCGCTATGTACAGACTGCACTAAATACCCTGGATTGCGGTGTACTTACCCTGACACAGACCAACTGTCCCATACTCAAAGTGGCCCTGACCAGTTTTCCTGTGTGGATTGATATGATTTATGCCTATGAGCAGTCACATCCCGAGGTGGTTCTTGAGTACACGGTCATCACGTTAGACGAGCTGAACAACGCCCCATCGCCGTTTCCCTGGAACTTCTTCCTGGGAATCATTGAAGATGTGGACACGGGGCGTTTCCAGTCCCATAAGGTCTTTCCACCTGAAAGGCCTGTTGTTTTAATGTCCGTCCTTAATCCCCTGGCTGGCCGCTCTGAAATCCGGCTGGAGGAACTGAAGGATGAGAATTTCATATCCGTAAGAAGGGAAAATTCCTCTGCCCATAATTTCATGATGGCACTGTGCCGCCAGGCTGGTTTCGAGCCGAGAAAAGTCTATTATGGGGACTACCTGATGCGTGTAAAGCTGGTTCAGCAAAACCGTGGTGTCAACATCACCACAATGGTAGGGGCCACCGTGAATGCAATTCCCCTGGATACCATTACCGCCATCCCTTTGTCATCCCCCATCATGACCCGCACGCAGGCCATAAGCTGGGAGCAGGATAAACTGTTATCAGATACGGAACAGACGTTCCTGGATTTTGCGGTTAGATACTTTAAGGAACATCCCCTTATGGATCCAAAGAAACTTTGATGATACTGCCGGATACATAAATAAACAGCCCTTATGGAATACATGGCCAATAAGGGCTGTTTTTTAATAATATCAAATAAAATATCTGGTATGGCATAACTATCATGAATCATAAAATCAGCAAAATATTATAATAAATCGTCATCAAAGCACAAAATACCAATGATAACGGTAATGTCTTACGGATTAAATCCCCCAATGTCACATGAAAATAATCGGATGCGACCACCAGACACACATGGGTGGGTGACAGCTGGCTGGCCGCATGGGTAATGCACATGAGATAAACCATCAGGGGCATTCCTCCCGGAATAGCAGCAAATGCCAACGGTGTACCTAAGGCTATGGCGCCTGTAGAACCGCTGATTACCGTGGCAACAAAAAACAGTAGCGCGAAAATTAAATATGTAGGAAGTGGCAGGATTGCCATGGTTTCCGGCAGCAGGTTAAGAACACCTGTGTAAGATATGAACTCCTTCAGCACAAGTACCAGAAACGTATTGACCAACATGGTCTTTTCAAAGGCAGATTGAAGCATGAGCTTCAGTTCTGCTGTCTTTATACCATATACCAATATGGAAACCATAATGGATATCAGAACAGATGACACCACATCTAGCCCAAATGCCAAAATCAGCACCAAAATCAACAATAATGACCACAAATGCTGCAACAGATGCTGCAAATCCCTGATACGTGACTTACTTGGCATTGTTCCTGTCGCTTTTGGTATCCGCCTCAGATACATTACGTATCCTAAAAGCGCCAGTGTGATAACCGGTACAATCATTCCCACCATGAATTGTGATATTCCCACCCCTGACAGACTCAGCATTACCAGCACTGCGGTATAGGTCGGAAGCACACTTTCCGGAATATGGCGGAACCAGCTTGCCACCAAAGCCTGTTCTTTTGGTTCCAGATATCCGTCCGTGGCATCTTTTACAATCTCACTGCACAGAATCATGGATGCAGCTGACGGGAGCAGTCCGATAAACAGCGATGCTCCTGCTGTATTCACACGATGGTTATGGAAAATCCCATTCAAATCCTCCTGCGCCAGCTTAATCTGACTGCGTGATTCCAAAATCCGCTGTAAAAATGTTATCAGGTACAGGGACAATAATACAGACAGGGACGACCATTTTGTAATGACCATGGAGAAACATCCTGCCATTATCATGGGCGGAATCCGGTACAGCAAAGCCGTTGCGCAGAGTCCGCCGAGAATTGCCTGATGCAATGGACGCCGGACGGCCAACAAGCCTATGATGATGAGAAATACTGCTACCAGATACATAATCTGCATTTTATCGAACCCCCTGAGTATATAAAACTATTTTATCAATAATACTTTATTTTAAATGATTCTATTTCAGCAGACAACTTATCTGCAAATTTATGAGTAACTATTATTTTTAATAGGAGTACAGATATTTCATGGTTTCTTCCCACAATCGGCGAAAACTACGACAGTCCCATCAACTGCCGTAGTTTTATATCCCTCAATTAAGATAGATTACCCGCCTCTGCCACAATACGTTCAACCGCCTGCTTTATATAAACCGGATCGGTGGCAAGGTTCAGGCGGATGAATCCTTTATATGCCTGGCCGAACCATTCACCGTAATCCACAGCCAGCCTGCAATGCTTCTGGACGAAATCCAAGGTCTGTTCCGAATCCACATAACTTCGTAAATCAATCATTACCAGATATGTTCCTTCCAGCGCGCACACCGTCATCCTGGGAAGCCGTTTATTCAGTTCCTCCTTAAGATACCGGTAGTTGTCCCGTATGACATCCAGTACCTGTCCAAGCCATTCCCCGCCATATGTGTAACCGGCTTTTGTCGCAACCATACCCATGATGCTGACCTCCGTACGGTTCAGGGCCGACGCAAACTGATCGTATTTTCCCCGTAGTCCGTCATCGGTAATGATAATATGGGAGTGAAGGAGCGTGGCCAGGTTAAATGTCTTGGAAGCGGAATTGAGGGTAATCACAATATCCCTGTACCTGCCTCCTGATACGACCGCAGCCGGGACAAAAGGCTTGTCCCCTAATATAATATCCTGATGGATTTCATCACTGATAACAAGGACATCATGCTTTTGGCAGACAGCCAAAACCCTGTCAAGCTCATCCTCTGTCCATACCCTGCCCGCCGGATTATGGGGAGAACACTGGATGAACATTTTTACCTGGTTCTCCACGATGGCTTTTTCTATTGCTTCGTAATTCATGGTGAAATACCCATCGTTATAATCAAGTTCCACCTTGACCAGCTTTCTGCCCCCGTTTGTAACCACATTGTGGAAAGGATAGTATACCGGCGTCAGAATCAGGCAGGAATCCCCCGGCTTGGTAAACGCATGAATCATCCATGCAATTGCCGTCACGCATCCCGTTGAGAAACGTACCCACTCCTTTTTGACAGGAAAATGATACCGGCGCTCCATCCATCCTGAAAATACCTCATAGTAATCATCCGGAACACAGCTATATCCAAACACCCCATGCCGCGTCCGTTTTGTCATCGCATCCACAATACCGTCACAGGTCTTAAATTCCATATCCGCCACCCACATGGCAAGTAAATCCGTTTCCCCGAATTTCTGCTGCAGTCCATCCCATTTTAAACTGTCCGTTTTGTGGCGGTCCACCAGATATGACTGCAAAAACTCCTGTTTGTCCAAATTGTCTTTCCTCCTCCTGATTTAAAATCCACTTTCTTTCTCTTCCTTTGTCCTCAGCAAACCGAATTGTATTGTAATACAGGTAAATAAAATCAATAAAACAGGATAAAAAGCGTATCTCACGATTTCAAGATAGGTTGCACCTCCGTATTGCTGTACCAGAAGGACACTGCTGTCATGAGGAACCAGCATCAGGATTGCGCAGGAGAAGATATCCAAAAGACTAGCCAGCCGTTTCGGCGCAATCTTATACTTAGAGCCCACCTCTTTTGCAACCGGGGCCGTAATGATGATGGCTACCGGATTATTAAGCGTGGTCCCGGATATGGCCATACTTACCAAGGATATCAGATATTCACAGCCTTTCCTGCCCTTGATTTTCTCTGTCATCGTCTTAACCAGCCAGGAGATACCCCCATAGTATTTAATCAATTCAATCAGGCCGGATACCAGCATGGAAAATACTGCAAGGAAAAACATTTCTTCCATGCCGGAACCGATGGCCATTGTCCACTCAAAAAAGGTAATGGTCCCCATGGCCATTCCTATGATTCCCGACATAAGGATTCCTATAAGAAGGACAAGAAGTACATCCAAACCGGCAATTGCAGTGACAAGGACCGTTATGTAAGGCAATACTTCAAGCACGCTGTAATGAAGCCCTTCCGTATCAATCGGACCGCTTCCATTGGAACCCAGGACTGCGTAAAGGATAATTGTAATCACCGCTGCCGGCAATGCAATCAGGAAGTTCATCTTAAACTTATCCTTCATCTCTGCCCCTACCCCTTTGGTGGCGCAGATCGTGGTATCTGAAATCATGGACAGGTTATCACCGAAATATGCGCCTGCAATCACTGATGCACCTGCCATTGCCACATTCAGACCGGCTCCCTGGGCAACAGCAACCGCCACCGGTATCATGGCAACCTGTGTTCCCATGGATGTGCCGATACAGGTGGAAATAAAACAGGTCACGATGAATATACCCGGTATCAGGAAATGGGACGGGATTAAGGTAAGGCCCATATTCACAATGGACTCCTTTCCTCCCATAGCGGCTGCGGCGGAGGAAAATCCTCCTGCCATCAGCACGATGATCCCAAGCAGCATAACCCCGGAATTTCCAGCTCCTTGACAATAAATATCTATTTTTTTACTTATAGGCGTTTTCCTGTCATAAAATATCATTGCGATTATGATTGCAGCCATGACAGCCACATAACGCGGCATTTTTCCAAAGGGATTTTCCACCCCCATGATGGTAAATACCACCCCGCATCCAACATATAGTCCTAAAAATATCAGCATTGGCAAAAATGCCAGCGCCTTGTAATTCTTACCGCACCTCTCATCCATGTATGTGTACCCCCTATTTTATTAACCCCGGCCAATATGTGCCGGTTGGAATCAATCACAGCGTATGTTTTGTATTCACAGCCTCGCAGATACGTCTCAGTCCCTCTGCCAGCGTGGCCTTTGGGCATGCCAGGTTCAAGCGGATGAAACCATCTGAATTCTGCACAAACATGTTCCCGCCCTCTAACAGGACCCCTGCCTTGTAGGCAAAGAACATTGGAAGGTCCTCATCCGGAGCAAAATAGTCATTTAAATCCACCCAGGCCAGATAGGTTGCCTCCGAAACACGGTATTTTGCCCTTGGAAGATGTTCTGCCAGATACTCCCCGACCAAGCGGAAGTTGTCATCCAGATAAGCCCTTAGTTCCTCCAGCCATGGCTCTCCCTTCTCATATGCAGCCTGTGCCGCGGCAACACTCAGCGGATTATCAAAATTATAGTGGCGGCCAAGCCAGGTATTCCTTAAGTCCCCGTCACGGATCATGACATTAGAAATCATCATTCCGGCCAGGTTAAACGTCTTGCTGGGTGCCATGCATGTAATCAGACGCCCGTAATCAGGCATTACCTTGCCCATGGGGATATGTTCCTGATTCCTGCGGAGCAGATCGCAATGTATCTCGTCGGAAATCACCCACATCTGGTTCTTCTCAATGATGTCCGCCATCTTCCTTAACTCTTCCTCCGTCCAGACACGGCCGCTGGGATTATGAGGATTGCAGAGAATGAACAGCGTGGTTTTCCCATCCGCGGCCTTTTTGGCAAAATCCTCAAAATCAATGCTGTAACGCCCCTCATCATTCTTCAAATCAGAACACACGTATTCACGCTTGTTAAAATCTGCCGCATATTTGAAATATGCATAAGACGGGGTCATGAACAGCACCTTCTCGTCCGGCTGGCAGATATACTCCACCAGTTCATACAGCGCCGGTATGATTCCATTTGACATCACCAGTTCCTTCCGGTCAAAGGTCCAGCCATAACGCCGCATGCACCAGTCCGCCAGAGCGTCATAATAACTTTTTTCAAACACCCTGGTGTACCCGAAAATACGTTTATCCAGACGTTCCCTCATCCCGTCAATGACTACATCCGGAGTGGCAAACTCCATATCGGCCACCCACATACGGATAAATTCCTCATCCTTATATGGAAACGTCATGGTCTCATCCGCATGAAAAATATAGTCCCGGAATCCATCCGTATTCATGGCATTTGTATGCCTTCTGTCAATAATTTCATTAAAATTATACATAATTTACATTCCTTTCCATTGCAGCTGCTTTTTGATAAGTTAATTTTAACAACTAAATGCTTTCAGGTCAAAGCAACCATTTTTTCTTTACAGTGGAATTTTTATACATTTTTTCTACTCAGGATGGAATTTTATAGTTCTATATGATAGAATTATGGATAACATCGAAAAAAAAGAAAAAATTCGAAATAATGTTGATTTGTACGATACTTTCAGGAGGTAAATGAGTATGTCAGAAGTCAGCGCACAGATTGGGAACCAGATACGCCTGATACGCAAAAAAAGGAAAATGACTTTGGATGATTTGTCAAATGCAATCCATAAAAGCAAGTCCACTATTTCAAAATATGAAAAAGGTGAGATTGCCGTGGATATCGAAACCCTCTATGAAATCGCGGATGCCATTCAGGTCCATGTGGAACAGCTGCTGTATTGTTCCCCAAAACGCACTGCCATATCTTCAAAGAACAGCAGTCCTGCATTTTTTAATGGGGTATCACAAATCTACTCCTATCTATACGATGGCAGAAGCAACCATATTGTCGGCTGTGTATTTGATGTCCTGTCAGAAACAGAGGAAGGGCAATACAAGATCATGATGTATATGAACTTCAAAGATTTCAAGAATTATCAGAACTGTGAAAATACATATTGGGGCTATATTGAGCACTACGATGCCATGACGTATATTTCACTGACCAACCAGGATACGCCGATGGAAAAAGCCAGCGTCCAGATACTGGCATCCTATCTGGATTCAGACACTAAATGGGGCTTATTCAATGGCTTTTCTTCCCGCCCCATGATGCCGATTGCCATCAAGATGCTGTTCTCAAAAAACCGGTTGAAGGAGGATGCTGATTTAGTCCGGCTGTTGAAGGTCTCCAAAGACGATATCCGGCTGCTGAAGCTTTATAACATGCTTTCCGTCACTTGATTTTACCAGTCACTTCATCCCTGCATGGTAGTCACATTTCTGGCATTGGGATAGTGTATTTTCACTGCCCTCCCGATGATAGGCCCCGGACCAGAGGCAGATGCTCTTCAATATGGGGACGACTGAACTCCCCTTCTCTGTCAGGCAGTATTCAACACGCGGCGGAATTTCGTCATACTGCCTGCGCAGTACAATACCATCTTCTATCATTTCCTTTAAAGCAGCTGCAAGGACCGCATCCGTAATATCCGTCATCTCCCTGCGAAGTTCCGTGTACCGCAGCACATTCTTCTCTGCCAGCACACAGATGATACGTGATTTCCATTTTCCTCCGAAAATATCAAGCCCATATTCTAAAGGGCACCGGATATCTTTTTTTAACTTTGGTTTATACATTTTCCAACCCCCACTCTCAATTCTATTTATAATATGAATATCTTTTTCCATTATAGAAGAAGCACTGTACATCTGCAAGTTACTATGTAATTTATTAGTCACTTATTAATTTACCGATATATTCACATTTTCATTTTCGCCTTCTATAATCATATTACAACTTAAAACAATTGATATCTGAATAACAGGAGGTCAACAAAATGAAGATCAATGCTTATCTTGAAATCACCATGAAAATCGATGACACGAACCGCCCCGCAGCCGCTAAAGTGTACACAGATTACCGTACACCGTTTCTCAATACAATCCCGGGCGCCCTCAGCAAAGATTTGTTAATCCGCCACGATGATGTACAGGTACTGCACGGATTCGACAGCGTGGAACATGCGCAGGCTTATCTGACCAGTGAAATGTTCCAGAACGATGTGTTTGTCGGTCTGAAACCGCTTTGGAGCGCTGAACCCGAGGTAAGGATTTACACTGTTGCATAATATAGCAATAAAAGAACCCAGCGAAAAGCAATTCCGGCTTTACCTGGGTTCTTTAATATATACGTACTTTTTCTATTTTTCCAAATCTATCTTATAATCAATCACATCTGTATATGCCCTTTTACAGGCGTCAAAATCATGGTTCCTGATTGCCATACAAATGACACGGTGTAAATCGCTCCATGGTTCGCCCTTCTTTTTCCGCTTCTTCCAATATTCAAGACGCTCCTGCAGGACAATATGGATATATTGGTTCAGTAACTCCTGGAACATCAGGAATGCATAGACAAATAGGTCATTATGGGAAGCCTCGCAGATCTTCTTGTGGAAATCCGTATCTGCTTTTACTATCTCCTTAAATGTATCTTCCGATGGCTGCTCTAAGTAATCCCGTTTTAAATTTTCAAATTTTTCGCAGGCATCCTCCAATATCCTTATATCCTGCTCCGTGGCATGAATGACCGCCAGTCTGGAAGCCTCAATCTCAATGGCATACCGGAATTCGCAGACCTTATCAAGCAGCTCCGGCCCCAGATAGAATTCGCTGGCCCTTTCAAGATAACTTCCAAATGAAAATTCTTTTACGTACGTACCATCCCCGACCCGTGTCTCTAATAGCCCCATCCCAATCAGCCTCTGCATGGCAGTCCGTACCGTCAGACGGTTTACATCAAACATGGAGGAAAGTTCAATTTCAGACGGAATTTTTTCTCCGGCCTTCCACCTGCCGTTCTTGATGGCCTCCTTCATGTTCTCAAAAACCTGTTCATTTACAGGCATCCTCTTTACTTTCATACCCTCTTCAAAAGCACTCATATCATCACTTCCCAATTTTCTCTATTTTAAATGGATTAATCCAGCTATAAGGATTATACCGTTTTTTCCTATAACTGGCAAGGCATTCCACGGCTTTTACAAAAAGCGCGGAAAGCACTAAGGCTTTCTGCGCTTTCATGTCATTATTTTACTTCTACCTTATCACAATGGGTCAGGGCGTATTCTGATAATTCATTTCCAAGTCCGGGCAGGGAGGGAATCCCATATTCTCCATTAACCGGCTGGTAATCATAAATACACAAGTCCTTATTAAATTTCTGCAGATTATATACATGATGCTCATGAATCACAAAGTTGGGGATACATGCTTCCACATGGAGGGCTGCTGCCGTACATAAGGGGCTGGCGCAGGTATGTACCTGGACTCCAATATCATACGTATGGGCCATGTCACAAATCTTCTTGATTTCCGTGATACCTCCGCAGGTACCGATATCCGGCTGGATCATCTGGATTGTCTGGTCCTCAAAATATGGCGCATACTGCCATCTCGTGTAAATCCTTTCGCCGCTGGCAACCGGTATATTGATTCTGTCCGCAATGAACCGGGCTGTCTTGGGTGTCGGTGTATTCGGCTCTTCGTAGCAGAATATGTTATACTGCTCCACCCTTCTGGCAATCTGCACCGCTGACTGCGCATCCAGGAAGGAATGGTTTTCCATGATGATGTCAACATTCGGACCAATTGCCTCACGCACTGCCTTCACACGTTCTTCAACCAAATCCATATATTCCGGTTTTAATAAACCTGTACGCTGTTCCTCTGAAAAGGTCTTTCCTGCCCTGTCGAATGTGAAGAAGTCTATTTTTACCGCGTCATATCCTTCCTCTACTGCTTTTAAGGCATTATCAGCGTAATCCTGCGCACTTAAAGCCGGATTCAGGGAATCCCCCCAGCCGAATTGCAGCTGGCTTGCATAGGTACGCAGTTTATCGCGGAACTTGCCGCCAAGCAGGACATGGAGGGGAACATTAAGCGCCTTTCCTTTAATATCCCACAAGGCCATGTCCAATGCGGATAACCCTGCAAAGAATACCGGTCCGCCGTTCTGTCCCCAGAATGTCTGCTTGTAGATTTTCTCCCAGATGGGTTCTGTTTTCATGGGGTCGGCCCCTATGATCATACCGGCCAGTTCCTTTACCATACCAAAAGCGCCCGGAGCAGCAGAGCCGTATGCCATAGCCGCTTCGCCATCCCCATAGATTCCCTCATCTGTGTAAATCCGGCAGACAACCGGTCTCCACGCAATATTATTCCAATCTGCCGGTGCTCCTGGTTCTACCTCCTTCATCTCCTTACTGGAATGTAACAGCATTACGTCAATCTTTGTAATCTTCATTTTAATTTCCTCCTTATCATCCACCAAATAACCTGAGCGGCAGGTAAATCACCGCCGGTACAAACGCTACAACAAATAAAACAATGGCCAGTCCAATCACGAATGGGATCATCGGCTTGACTATCCGTTCCATGGGTATCCCCGTCATGGAAGAGGACACAAACAGGTTGGTGGCCAAGGGCGGTGTACAAAAGGCAATGGATAAAGCCAACACCATGATGATACCGAACTGTATGGGGTCAATTCCATAGGGCTGAAGCACATTTAATAAAATGGGTCCTAAGATAACAATCATAGGCGTGGTCTGGACAAACATTCCCGCTATGAACAGAATCAGGAATACCAATAGGATGACAACCACCTTGCTGTCTACCGTGTTGGTAAAAAATCTCGTAATGGAGCGGGTTACACCCATATAGGCAAATATCTGCCCCAGGGCGGCGGCAGGCGCCAGGGTAAGCAAGGTCCCGCCAACAAAGGTGCTGGTCGATTTCAGCTGGTTGAAAATCTCCTTCAGTTTCAGTTCCTTATAATAAAAGCAGCCAACCACCACACCGAACACACAGGCAACGACGGATGCCTCCGTTACTGTAAAAATCCCGCCATAGATACCGCCCAGTATAATAACCGGCATGAAAAGCGCAGGCCAGCCGTCCTTCATGGAAAACAGCAGTTCTTTTACAGTGAATTTCCTCTTTCCTACAATATGGTGCTTCTTACAATAGAAGTAGTTGATTAACATAAGAATAAGCCCAACCAACAGGGACGGTCCTAATCCTGCCATGAATAAATCGCCAATGGAAACCCCCATTGTCACCCCGTACACCACCATGGGAAAGCTGGGCGGCACAATAACGCCCAATGAGCCGGCAACTGTAATAAGCGCAACTGCATAGTACTTGTTATATCCATGGCGGACCATCTCCGGAAGCATGATCCCGCCGATAGCCGCCACTGTCGCAGGAGCAGAACCGGATACCGCCCCAAAGAACATACATGCAAGAATCGCTACCATGCCCAGGCTTCCTGTAATCCTGCCAATCAGACTGTTGGCAATGGCCACCAGACGTTTTGACAGGCCGCCGGCATTCATCAGGTTTCCAGCCAGTATGAAGAAAGGAAGCGCTATCATGGTATAGCTGGCGACTCCTGTATACATAATGGACGCTATGAATTCCTGTGTCGTAATTCCGTTCATCGCAATCAGCAGGAAGATGGGAAGCAACAGGCAGACGCCGATTGGTACACCGATGAAAAACATTGCAAACATCACAATGAACATAGTTGTCAATTCCATACTATAATTCCCCCCTTTCTTTGGCTTCCAGCGCCTCTTTCTCACAGGAATCCAGGTCAATTGCAGGCTTGGAATATCCCAGATTGGTTTCATTTTCATTCCATAAACGTATGATATCCTGTATGATGCGGATACCGGTAAGGATTAAAAGGATTGGTATCCACAAATATATGATTTTCTTAGGTATCCTGAGCAATGAAGTCTCACTGTCCCCCAGGGCCTCAATTACCTTATACAAAGGTCTTTGTATGTAAATACAGAAAAACAGGAATATGATCTGGCTGGTTATCATTAATGCCTTTTTTATCTTGTATGGCACGAACTGCTGGACAATTTCAATTGATACATGTTTCCTGTTGGTGACAGCTGCCGCTATACCGCAGTAAATCATAGGAACAAATAATAATGTGGCAAGTTCTTCCGTCCATGCAAATGAATGATTCAAAACATACCGGCTGAACACCTGGATTGCCAAAAGTATCCCGGTGAACCCAAACAGGATTGCCGCTATATATTCCTCAAAATGGGACAGATAGTATTTTATATCTTTCTGTGTCTTCAATCCCCCCGCTCCTTTCATATGTCCGTATTAGTTATCCTTCCCTTGGCTTACTTAGCTGCCTGGTCCGACAGATACTGATTCAGCTTATCCCAGCGGTCCTGTCCCATGATGGCAACCGCCTTTTCATGGACGCTTTCTTCCATCATCGTATTAAAAGCAGCCAATTCCTCATCCGTTAGGATCCTTACCTGCATTCCCGTCTTTTCACATTCATCCTTATAGAACTGGTTTAATTCATTTACCCGCTCATATCCCTTTTCTTCTGCTTCTGCAATCAGTGTCCCAAATATTTCCTGGTCCTCCGGTGTCAGCCCGTCCCAGAAGTTCTTGCTGATTACCTGTACTGACATCTGGAACAGATGGTTTGTTTCAGTACAATATTTCTGTACTTCGCATAACTTATCCACATACAGGTTCTGGTACGGATTTTCTTCACCATCTACGACTCCCTGCTGCAGGGCCGTGTACAGTTCACTGTAAGTAACGTTAGTAACAGAGGCTCCCATGGTCTCAAACGCAGCAACCTGAAGCGGGTCGGTCAGTATACGCATCTTTAAACCCTTTAAATCAGAGGGCGCAACAATTTCTTTCTTATTATTTGTCATCTGCCGGAATCCAAAGGGTGCTATTCCCTTAAATATCACTCCCTCTATGTCGCTTTCTGCACGGCTGCACATATCCTGTTTCAGGCCTGCCTCAAGGATACCCCTGACCTGTTCCTCATTGCTGAAAAAGAATGGTATATTCATTTCGGAAAATGCATTGGTGTAATCGCCAAAATTTCCAATTGACAGGCAGTTCATCTCAAAAGCCCCGCTCTTTAACCCGGATACAATATCATCAACCGTTTTGGCCAGCGTACCGTCTGCATATAATTCCAATCGGTATCTCCCATCGGTCCTTAAGGGCAGTTCTTTTGCCAGGTGGAGGACCATTGCAGGAATCGCCCCGCCGTTTGTGTCAAATGTATTGCTGGATGTGTTATTGGTATAACGGATCACCTTTGCGTCCGGATACTTGTCAGCTGCCCATTCACAGGCTTCTATTGCGCTGATTCCAGTATATTCATCACCATTGTCCCCGCTGGCTGTTTTGCTGCTGCCTTTGTTATCCTGGACCGGCTGTCCGCTGTCCGCTCCTGCCTTGTCCTGTCCCCCACAGCCTGCTAACAATGAAAGAACCATCCCCATCGCCAATAATGTCTTTATTCCTCTTTTCATGCTCTTCTCCTTTTCCAATCCATTTTACTTGACAGTAACCATCTGCGCTGTTTTGATGACTTCAGGTTTTAATTCCTGACCAATCCCCGGACGTTCCGGGATATCATAATATCCGTCCACTGGCTGATAGTCATATAAACAGGTGCTTCTGCAATCCGGATGCAGTGCCCACCCATGATGCTCGTGAATGATGAAGTTAGGCAGGACCGCCTCAATCTGAAGGGCTGCCGCCTTGGAAATAGGACTGCCGCACACATGGATCTGTGCAGCACAGTCATAGGTGTTTGCCATATCACAGATTTTCTTTGCTTCCGTAATACCCCCGCACAGGCAGATATCCGGCTGTACAATCTGCAGCGAGCGGTCCTCAAGGAACTCCCTGAAGCCTGTCCGTCCGTAAATCCGCTCCCCGCTGGCAATGGGGATATTCAATTTCTTATGTACTTCCAGCATGTTCTGGGGATTCATGGGGTGGACGGGTTCCTCGTAATAAAAAATGTTCAGCTTTTCCAGCCGCTGCCCTAACTGGATGGAGGTAGTCGTATCTGTATAGGAATGCAGTTCGATGATGATGTCCATATCCGGCCCGCCGGCCTCCCTTATGGCCGCAACCCTGTCGTACGCAGTGCTAAGTTCCCGCTCAGACAGTACTCCCCTGGTCCTCCATTCGCCTTTTCCATCCGGTTCCTGCCTGCTTAGGGCAATGGGATCCACCTTCACACAGGTATAACCCTCTTCCATGACTTTTCTTGTAACAGCCGCGTAATCCTCGGGACGGATCATTAAATCCCGGTCCGGTACAACCCGGTCCGTTCCCCATCCAAATTGTATCTGGCTCGCATAGACCCTTAATCTGTCATTGGTCTTTCCGCCAAGCAGTTTATATACAGGCACACCGAAGGCCTTTCCCTTAATATCCCATAAGGCAATGTCAATTGCACTCATACCAGCGCTGACAATGGTTCCTCCCCCAAGCCCCCAGAATGTGGTCCGGTAAATTTTCTCCCATATCTTCTCACTGTTCATGGGATCTTCGCCCAGTATGACCTCTGCAAAATCCTGTATCATGCCAAATCCGGCACGGAATCCTTTTCCGTAAGCCACACCGACCTCGCCAAAGCCGGAGATTCCTTCATCCGTATTGATTCTGATGATGACCGGATTCCAGGTGTTCCTTCCCTTGCATGGGTTGCCGCTGTCTATTATCATACAGTCAACACTGACAATTTTCATATGTACCCTCCTTATTTTAATTAAATGATTGGTTGTTTAGTTGTTCGCCCGATTCCATTATAGCAAATTGTATAGTTTTGTCAACTGTTTTTATATTTTTTTATTCGTAATTATTAAAATACGATTCTGGCATACAAAAACAGGCTGGAAGTAATATAAATACTTCCAGCCTGCTGCAGGATCATTATTCAAATCTCTTCCACTGCCCTTCCGATGGTTTTGGCAGCCTTCCTCTCCTCAAATTCTGCGGCACTGCCCCATTTTTTTACTGCCCAGTTGGTCATGAGCGGTATCAATATCAAAGTCACAATAACCGCACATGCGCACTGTGCCGTTGCGCTTTCCACATAAGGCGCCATCTCCGGAACAGCTGCCGCAAACATGGCAGGCGTTGCAGCTGCATTGCCCGCCGTACTTGCAATAGCTGCGCCAGCATAGCCTGGTCTCCGGTTAATGAATTTATCACCCAGGATACAGAACAGCCCAGAAACACCGGCGCTTAAAACCCCCAGCATGATTCCCGGAAGCCCTCCTGTAGCCAATGTCTTAATGGAAATTCCCGCCCCCAGGCAGAATGAGAAAAACGGAATCATGAAGGTGGGGCCATTTTGAAGGAATTTTGCTATATCCCTATCCAAATTGCCCAAAATCATCCCCACCAGGACCGGTCCGATTGCGGCCAGCAGTGCCATAACCGGTACATCAGCCAGACCGGTCGCCCCAAATACCAGCATGGTCAGAAAAGGCCCGTCATTAATGGACAGCACGGACTGAGCGCCTAAATCCTTCTCATCGCCGTAGATACTGGTCAGTGACATGTACAGTCCGGCATTGGAGTTTGTTACTGCTGCAACAATAGCAATGGCTGAGATTCCCATAATACCGCTCATGCCGCACAGATGTGCAATTCCTACACCCAGGACAGCTCCGGCCAGGAATTTGGATAACATCAATACGGTTCCCCGTTTCAGTACCTCGCCCGCCTGCCTGAAGTCAATCTGGGCTCCCACACAGAATAATGTTATCGCAATCGTAGTGTTGGTTCCTGCCGAAGAAAACATAGCCGTCGTCAGGCCGCCCACCTGTAATATCTGTGGAATGAAGGTGTTCATCAGCACTCCCAGAAAGAGCGGGACAATCATAAGCCCGCCTGGTATCTTTTGGATATTCTTAAATATTTTCATATATAGTTCCCTCCACAGTCCATAATGATAGTTTTAAACCTTTCATGTATTAAAATAATAGCCCGATAATTTCTTTGGCCGAAACACCGTGTATATAATCTTCCATATCTATACTATTTAATGCTTCCATAAGACTGTTTTCCTGATGGCGCTTTCCCCTGAGCAGCAGTTCTAACTCCCGGATATCCCTGTTACCAAAAAAATCCCCGGAAAACTTTAAACATTCCATATAACCATGTTTTGTGGAAAATGTAACATGGACCAGCCCTGATGCAAATTTTGCCTGATTCGCAAAATCATATCTTGGAAAATCACCATAATTCCACTTCCATGTGGAGTATTTTTCATGTTGCAGGCGCCCTATCTCCTTAAGTTCTTCTTCAGAGAAAGTATCCGCCGGATTTATGTCCATTGACCGGAACAACCTGTCTTTCATCTGGGCTGCGGTTACCTTTACTCTGAGATGGTCATTTACATTGCAGACACGGCTGGCAACTGAACGTATGGCCCTTCCCGTATATTTTTCAGCAGATGGCCTCAGTACCCTGCTCAGTGCGGTAAGATCCGAGGATATCAATAATGTTCCATGATGCAGCAAACGGCCGTTATGTAATAATTGGGAACAGCCTGAAATCTTGCATCCGTCCAGCAGCAGGTCGTTCCTTCCTGAATATTCTGCCTTTAGCCCCATCCGCCCTAAGCAGTCAGCCACGATTCTGCTGAATTGGGAAAAATCATAGTTCCTGTCAGTGTGATGTAAAAAGAGGGAGTAGTTTAAATTGCCCAGATCATGATAAACAGCTCCCCCTCCGGTTAACCTGCGGACCAGTCCCACATTTTCCTGTCTGAGAACATCTGAATCAATTTCAGACAATGCATTTTGGTTTTTTCCGATGACTACGCAGGGAGCATTCTGCCATAACATGAACACATCATCCTTGCTGGTATTGAGAAGGTACTCTTCTGCTGCCATATTAAAATATGGATTTACGGATGTATTGTCAATCAACCGCATGGATTATATGCTCCTCTTTTTTGTTGACGGAATGCAGCGCCCCTATCCCTAGGCCAAGGATGCTTTCGGATATGGCTTCTCCTGTTGTGGGATGAGGGAAAATCACTTCAGACGCATCCCTTTGCCTGATGTGGAACTGTACAAGTTCTGTTATGGAATTTATAAGGGTAGAAGCATCGGGTCCTATGATGGAGCCGCCGATTATTTCGTCTGTAACACGGTCTTTAACCAGCTTGACAAACCCATCTGTATCTCCCATAATCAGAGCCTTTCCATTTCCGGAGAATGGGAACTTATAGACCTCATAGGATATTCCATCCTTCTGGCAATCCATTTCCGTTTTTCCTACAGAAGCAATCTCAGGCATGGTAAAAATAACATTAGGTACAATATCCTGTTTCTCCCCGCCATCCATTTTCAGTATATGACGTACGGCCGCCATCCCCTGATGTGAAGCCGCGTGGGCTAACTGGAGGATATTGTTCACGTCACCGATAGCATATATACCAGGCCTGTTGGTCTGCATGTGCCCATCCACCTGGATACCCCGTCTGTCCCTTCTGGTTTCTATGTTGGCGGCTTCAATATTAAGGGTTTCATAATCCGGCACGCGTCCAACAGCCATTAAAACCTTCTCGCTTACTGCAAATGCTTCTTTTCCGTCTTTTTCGTAAATGACAACCGCTTCCTGATTTAATCCGTTCTCAATCCGGCTGACCCTGGCACCTGTCTGGATTAGGATACCTTTACGTTCTGCAATTAACCGCAGCCTGTCTGAGATGTCTTTATCAACCATTGGGAGTATGCCCTCCAGATACTCGATAACCTGTACGCTGACGCCAAGGCTGTGATATATGAACGCAAACTCCATACCAATGACGCCTCCTCCGATAATCGTGATAGATGACGGCAGTTTTTTTAAAGACAATGCCTCCCTGCTGTCCATTACCTGTGGCAGCTGTACTCCAGGTATTCTGAGTCCTGCGGATTTAGAGCCTGTCGCAATGATGATGTTGCCGGCACTTACATGCACCTGACCTTCTTCCTGTTCCACAACTACCTCATTCCCTGACAGGAATCTGGCCGTACCTGCAAGAAGCTTGACACTATGGTTCTTAAGCAGGCCGAGGATTCCTGAAACAAGCGTTTCCTTTACCTCATCCTTCCATTCAATCAGGCGCGGCATATTAATCTGCGGGTGCGGTACTTCAATTCCCATCTTAGCCGCCTTTAATATATCCTGATACGTCCTGGCTCCTTTATTGAGGGCCTTTGTCGGGATACATCCTTCATTCAGGCAGGTCCCTCCTACTGTCCTGGCCTCTGCAAGGATTACTTTAAGCCCATTCTGCGCCGCATATATGGCCGCCTCATATCCTCCCGGACCAGCTCCAATAATAAGTAAATCAGCCTTTTCCTCCCTGCATTTCTTAACCGGCGTGCTCCTATTTCCTGCCGCAGTCTCCTTGCATCCGGTATCTGTGTCCATCCTCACAAGCACATCATTCAGGACGATGCGGTCTCCCTGGTCAACAAGCACCTCTTCCACAATACCATCTGCAGGAGCAAGGATAGGCAGGATTCCCTTTGAAGCCTCATATTGCAAAAGTTCATCTCCCGCCTTCACCTGGTCACCTGCCTTAACAGATAGGGAACTGACAATTGCATCCGCCCCCATAAGAAATTCTAATTTTATATCCATGACTTCCTCCCCGTATACCAATCCTTCATTTCAGTTTCAGGAGCCTTTACTCCACCATGGTTAATGCCGGTTCGTCAAATGGTACGCCATGATTGATTGAGTCGCCTACCGGGCATTTCCTTTCTGCAATGCTTAACAGCTGACGGATCCTTTCTTCCGGCATGTTGCTCTTCACGTAATAGTGGAACCGGATGTTCTGAAAACCGGGGCGTACATTCGGATTGGCACCTGATATCCCGTCTGAATCCTTGTCGCCTTCCACTTCAACCCTTATTCCATCAATTTTTATCCCATACATTTTTGCAAAAATAGCGGTCGTAATGGCCTGGCAGGCTCCAAGGCTTCCCAGCATTATCTCCACTGGATTCATACCTTCATCCGTACCCCCTGCAGTAAGCGGCTCATCCACTATAATCTTATGTGACCGCGCTTCTATTTCCATTTTGACTCCATTAACCTGATTTACTGAAACCTGATATGTCTTTATCGCCATTATTAATTCCTTTCTCACTTTAAATTACAAACCTGTCATTACATCGTATATTGCAATACCCCCTCCAAAGGAAGGGGTATATATGGTAAATGACTTATTAGCAGAATCCGCCCTGCCCATTTAATGGGTTTACATCTCCTTCTTTTGGTACAATGCAAAGGATATGTAATTTCTCAGTCTTGGAAGTATTCCAGAATGTATGCTCTAAACCACCAGGAACATGCATCCATGAACCGCTTTCAATGTCATACTCCGTCCCATCGATTACAAATTTCCCCTCTCCGCCAATGCACAGCGCCCAATGTGCCCATGGGTGGCTGTTTGGCGGGGCTACTGAAAACGGGTCCAGAAGGAAGCTTCTCATGACATGGCTGTCCCAGAACCGGCCATCCGGTCCAAAAACAATGCGCTTTTCTGCTCCCAGGATAAAATTAGATGCATCCACAGTGGGTAACTCCTCGATTTTTCCTACCAGTTTTACATTCTCTTCCATCATTTAATTTCTCCTTATTCACTTCATATTTTTGCATACAACCGGTTTGAATGCCTTGAATTGTTTGTTGTAATTTGATAATATATCATTATGCAATTTCAGTCAATTACGCACTTTAATGTAACCATTCACCAAAATGTAAGCAATTACCTAAAAGTAATCGGAATATTCAATCAACGGAGGGGGACTTATCATGAATACGGAAGAGGCACAATGCCCTATTGAAACCACACTAAGAATGATTAACGGGAAATGGAAATTAAGGATCATAAAAGAATTGCTGCATTCCAATATAAGATTCGGACAGATATTAAAAAATATCCCTGATATTTCCCCTAAAGTATTGTCGCAGCAGCTGAAAGAAATGGAGGAGGACGGCATTATCGAACGGATTGTCATCAGTGAAATGCCCCCTAATGTTGAGTATGTCCTGACTGATATGGGCGAAAGCCTTTTAAATGTCTTTAAAGAAATTAAACGATGGGGGATGTTCAATCTTCTGAATTATGAAAAGAAATCAGTAAAATGTCTGCAATGCAGACAATGCCAGGATACAAAATATAACTGTTAATCTTTAAATCGAATAGTGTCCGTGTTATCTGCTTATGGAAAACACCTTGGTTCCTGAATGACAGTTTCAGAAGCCAAGGTGTTTTTTCCATCTCATTCACATCAGCACCCTAATGTAAATGAGTCGGATTCTGTTTTAGGACGGGCATTTGAATAGATATTGTTATCTCCATATATCCATACTTGCCGGTATTTCCCTAGAGGGTCAGTTCTTTTGCAATGGTTCCTTCATAACTGCCCCGATATCTTCAAACACAACGCCCTTACAATACCGCATCACTATCCCCTCTTTGCCGCCCTCCTCATTACCCAACGTAATTTCCCGGAACACAATCTGTTTCAACTCATATCCAGGTTCATCAAACCCGCACAGTTCCATTGCATTACAGTTCCTCCATCCCTCTCCCCCATCCATATAACGTCCCTGGATATGGATTCTTTCAAAACTATAATTTTCAAAAACAGGAGGGACTTCGGAACCTGCTCCATCATCATTATAATCTACGGAATGAATCATCAGTCTGGGAATCACGCAATCCCGCACATGAACTTCCCGCACATAGCCGCCCCGTTTTTTCGTTGCCTTAATCTCAATCCCATACCTGGAACCAGACAGGTCGCAGTCCCAGATACAGACGTCTTCAATTCCGCCTGAAATCTCACTTCCAATGGCAATACCGTGTCCGCAGGCGCTTCGGCAGTCAAAAATATGGATATGTCTGCTTGGCCGGTTGATTCTATTCCCTTCGGGATTTTTGCCGGATTTAATTGCAACAGAATCATCTCCCGTATAAAAATTACAATCAAACACCGTACAGTTCGTGGAGGAATCCGGGTCCCAGCCATCTCCATTCCAGACGCCCTCTGAATGGAACTGACAGGCATTTGTCACAACTGCGTCCGAATAAATCATTTGTACATTCCAGCTTGCGCCATTTTTAAGCGTAAGCCCGGATAACACCACATTCCGGCAATTGCTCATATGAATCAGGCGCGGGCGCACCCGTCCGGGTATTGTGTCAGAATTCTCATACGCCCGTACCCCGTCGCCCAGCTCCGTAAGATAGTCCTTCAGCCGTTCACGTTCCGACTCAATCACACGCCGCGCCAGTTCCCTGCCGCCGCTGGCAATGGTCCCGCCTCCGCAGATTACCACGTTACGGCAATTATAACCGCCATCCCGGTCAAGTTCCCCCAGGTTCAGAAGACTGCTGTAGCACTCCATCTCCGTACCCTCAAACCGGCTCCTGATTCTGGGAAGATAGTCCTTTGGAATATCTGTTCCCTGTAGTGTGGCATCCTTTTCTATGTATAGCATCATGTTGCTATGAAGCCGGAGCGCTCCGGTCATGAATACACCTGGGGGTATATAGACCATGTCCTTCGGGCCGCATTCATCGATTGCTTTTTGGATTGCCCTGGTATTCAGGGTCTTCCCATCTCCCTTGGCCAGGTATGGCTCTCTGGTAATATCCACGCGCCGTCTTCCCGCTTCAAGTTGTATGTCTTTCCCCGGCAGTTCCCATAGAACTGCCGGGTCTGCTTCCGCCAGGTTTACTTCCGCCGGGTTTACTCCTGCCGGGTCCGCCGCTTCCATCCCAACCATCTTTACCTTTACATGGCACTGCCGCTGTGTCTCCGGCACAGTAAAGCCTGCATGGGTTTTTACCACGGTCTGCTGTAATACGCCGTCTACATAGACCTGGAAACGGCAGCCCGGTATCCATTCTTCCGGTTTACCCCAGAATACGGTCACCCTATTCCCCACGATGACCGTCTGTATCTCAGTCCACACATCCGCTGTCCGGTCTTTCATTTTATCCATGGTTTCCCCGCTTATTGCGATACAATGAACTGCTTGATATCCTGATACATATCTTCATAATCTTCTGCATAGACCTTAAGTCTTATAATCCGGTTCAATCCCATATTCAGGACACCCAGAAAGGACTTAGCGTCCACGACAATACTTCCCCTGAACAGGTCCATATGAAACGGATATTTTTCTACCCGGCCGACAAAATCCCCAACTTCCTTTGTATTATGAAAAATCAGATCCATCTTTTTTCTCCTCTCCTGTATACTATCCCTTGATTCCGTCCATTGCAATCCCATCCACCAGATACCGCTGGAAAATAATAAAGAACAGGATTACCGGAAGCAGCGAGATTACCGACATGGCGAACAGGCCGCCGTAGTTGTTATATGAGTTTGGGTCCAGATACATGTTGAGCGCCAGCGGAATTGTGAACCGCTTTGCACTGTTCATAAATATGAGCGGCTGGAAAAAGTCCTGCCAAATCCAGTAAAAAGCAAAGATTGACGAGGTGATGATTGCCGGTTTCACAACAGGAATCAGTATACGGAACAGGATGGCAAACCGGCCGCAGCCGTCAATCTGTGCCGCTTCATCCAGATCCCGGGGGATTCCCCGGAAGAACTGCACCATCAGGAATATGAAGAAAGCGCCTCCGAAAAACCATGGCAGGACCAGCGCTGTCCTGGTGTCAATAAGCCCCAGCTTTTTCAGGATGATATACTGCGGGACAACCATGACCTGGGGCGGGATCATCATGGTCAGCATCACACAGCCAAACCAGAAACCGGAAAACCGGAACTTAATGCGGGACAGGGCATATGCCGCAAACAGTGAAGTCACCACGCAGCCCGCTGTTCCAATGAGGGTCACAATCAGCGAGTTGAAAAAGAAGCTGGAAAATGGCACCCCGCCGACCCCGTCAAACCCGCTCCCGTAGTTCTTCGCCGCATCCCAAGCCTTAGGTATCAGGGAGTAGGTATCTAAGAACATGGTTTCGTTGCTCTTAAAGGAACTGGCCAGCAGCCACAGAAGCGGATAAATCATAAAAAATCCCAAAACACATGCACAAAC
Source organism: Enterocloster sp. OA13 (assembly GCF_022440595.1). NCBI lineage: Bacteria > Bacillati > Bacillota > Clostridia > Lachnospirales > Lachnospiraceae > Enterocloster > Enterocloster sp. OA13. The sequence goes on from NZ_JAKNTF010000001.1 coordinate 3,048,228, forward strand.
GTGGAATTTCACAGAATTAACCTTACTTTTCATATGCATTCCCATCATCATCCCTCCTCTGATTCATAATAGACCCAGTTCTTCTGTGTCTTAAAAATAATTACCGTAAATACCGCGATGATTGCTACCAGGATCCACGCCAGGGCACAGCTGTAACCCATGTCAAAGAAGGTAAATGCCCTGCGGTACAGATACAGCACATAGGACAGTGTGCTGTCTAACGGACCTCCGTCCGTAATGACGTAGCTTTCCGTAAATACCCGGAAACCATTGATGATCTGCAGGATCAGGTTGAAGAAGATGGTCGGTGTCAGCATTGGCAGGGTAATCTTCCAGAATATATATCCCTGTTTCGCGCCATCCACCTTCGCGGATTCATAAAGCGCTCCCGGAATCTGTTTTAATGCCGACAGGAAAATCAACATAGATGAACCAAACTGCCAGACGCCCATCAGGATGATAATGCTGAGCGCTGTCTTGGGATTGCCCAGAAAGGAGGTGGCCTGATGGATGCCAAATACGGATAACAAGGTCATGACCACGCCTTTATTTCCGAAAATCTGTTTCCACACAACCGATACAGCAATACTTCCGCCAATAATGGACGGGACGTAGTAGATCGTCCGGTAAAGGCCAAGGCACTTGTGGTCCTTATTCAGCAGCATGGCTACAAACAGGGCAAATGCCAGGCGCAGCGGCACCAGGACCAGCACATAGAGGAACGTAACCTTCAAAGCCTGCACGAATGTATCGTCCTGTGTAAATGCCCGCGCATAATTGGCAAAGCCGATTATCTTAGGCGTATTCAGCAGGTTAAAATCCGTGAAGGAATAGTACATGGAAATAATTGCCGGAATCAGCCACATCCCGATGAACCCCAGAAGCCAGGGTGCCAGCAGAACATAGCCCGCCAGATTGTCCGCCCGCTTATAGACTGCTTTCGTCTTTTTCATATTCATAACTGCTCTCCTTTAATATCAGAGGGGCCCGCATCCGGCGGCCCCCTCATCATCATTCTGTCCGTTATTCCCCGACTAGTTATTCCTCGACAGGATTGCATCGGCATCCGAGCGGAATTTGGCTGCTGCCTCCTGTGGCGTGATCTGGCCATAGAATGCCGCGTAAGCTGCGTTCTTGAATGCTTCATTGACTTCAGACATCCCTACCGGATCCGGGTCCGGAGTCTCCCCGCACAGTTCCTGCGCCTTCTTTACGTTTTCAAACATAGCCACCTGCTGTGGGGAAAGCTTGCCGGAATTCACCATATAGTCGCGTATCCCTGAGGAAACCGGGGTCCCGCGTTCCGCCATGATGATATCATTGGCCTCTTCTGAATTGACGAACCAGTTGATAAATTCGGCTGCTTCTTTTTTTACCTTGGAGGTCTCTGCCACGGAAAAGAACATTCCTGGCTTCAGCCATAATCCCTTGTTATCTGAACCTTCCAGCATGGGAGGGGTAATCATCTGGATTTTATCGTTTACGCCGCTTACCTTGGATGCATAGTTATTCCACTCAATCAGGGACGCGCCGTCTCCAGTCACAACCGGGCCCGCCTCCTGTCCAAGGGCCTGGATAGCCGCATATTCGTCGGGATTGGGCACAGCGCCCTTTGCCATCAGGTCTGCCCACATCTGGATGAAGTCAGCGCAGACCGCATCATCGGAATAGCCAATAGCTTTCTTATCATCGGAGAACAGGTCCTCCCCATGCTGTCTTACCCAGTAGTTAAAGATATTGGTATCATCTACCGGTCCATTGGCCATGCCGTACTTTCCTGTTTTTTCTTTTACAGTCTCCGCCATGGAAATCATGTCCCCCCAGGTCCAGCTGCTGTCCGGCACTTTAAGTCCTGCCTCTGCCAGCACGTCCGGATTGAATCCAAAGGACTGGTAGGAACTTGCCAGGACCAATCCAACCATCTTGTCGTTGATTTTACCGGAATTCAGCAGGTTCTCATCAATGTCCGCAACATCAATGGTGCCGTCTGTTATGTATGGGGTCAGATCTGCCAGGGAATCATTTTTCGCATAGGTAGTAATATAAAGATAATCCATCTGGACGATATCCGGCATGGAGCCTGAGGCTGCCTGGGTGGCCAGCTTATCAAAATAGCCGTCCCAGCCCGAAGGCATGGTCTCAAAAGTTACATTGGGATGGGATGCTGTATAGGTATCTAAAAGCTTCTGGGTATAATCATGTCTTCCCTGACCGCCCCACCAGGTAATCTTAATCGTAACCGGCCCTGAGGCCTCACCGCCAGCCGCCGTACCTGCGGCCTCAGCACTGTCTGCCGCGGTATTTCCCTCTGCCTTGCTTCCGGAATCAGGACTCCCGCATCCTGTAACGGACATTGCCATTACTGCCGCAAGCCCCAACGCTGCAAAACGTTTCAAAGATTTTTTCATTATGCTCTTCTCCTTTTTCTTATGGGATTCTGTTGTTTCTCTGATGGTTTTATTATAGCGTTTTGTTCCTTCCGGTTGAATGGAATTATCAGATTCCGTTGCTGTAAAAATCCGACTTTTCCATTATCGTCCTGCGGTATTCGGATGGAGTCATCCCCGTCCGTTTCTTAAAGACTTTGGAAAAATACTGCCCGTCCACAGGGTATCCCGTCTGTTCAGCCAGTTCCGCCACTTTAAGTTCAGGATTGAATACAATCAGGCGTTCTGCCAGCGAAATGCGGATACGCAAAAGATATGCGGAATACTTCTCATTGGTATAGCGTGAAAAAAGACGGCCAAAATAATCCTCATTGACATAAAGGACTTCCCTGGCCAGGTACTGGGCGCTTAGTTCCGGATTTTTGATATTCTTATAGACGGCATACAGAAGCTGCCGCATCCGTTCTTCTTCCTTACCCTTTGAAAACGCCAGATGCATATGTCCTGCGCATGATTCCACCACGTTTTCCAAAAGCAGCCATGGATCAGCTTCCGTAAGGTGCATCTCACATCGTATCCCACAGTTTTTCCCAAACAGGAACTCCAGCGCTGCCTGGAATACCTTATACATCTGTTCCCCAGAAAATCCCCTCAGCCCCATCTTCACATATGCGGCATAGATTTCAAACAGCAAGGTATCATAAGCCTGGGCGCTGCGGATCTGGGTATAATCCACTATCATCCAGGAACTCCCGTCGGCATCCGGCCGCATGTCGTATGTCAGTATTTCCTGCTGCTGCGGAATATCATTAAGTCGGAGCAGTTCCTGGGTCTGTCCATATAAAAGGGCAGTACCATTTATTCCTCCATCCCTGCTTATTGCTGAACAGAGTATGGTTTTCTTATATTTCCGGTACTCCATATGGGCCTTTTTTAACAGTCCGGGCAGACGTTCCCTTTCGGTTGCCGGAAACAGGCAGATGATTTCATTCCCCCTGGCCGCGCTTAAATATACATTCTGATTGCCAGCCAGTTCTTCCAGAATATTAATCAGTACGAACCCATCCAGTTGGTCAAAATTCTTCTGGCTGCGGGTTGTCACAATCAGGAAGGATTTAGGTACATTTTCCAGAAATTTTTCCAAAAGTACTTCATCCGTCTTGGCAAGCTTCTCCTGTTCAATCAGGTTTTCCAGGATCCGCTCTTTTACGTGCGGAAGCATCAGGCGGTATACATTGCGGTATTCCTGCTCTGTCTTCTTCTGCTCCTGCCTTCCTGCCAGTTCCTGTTTCACCTTGCTTAACACCTCTGCAATCCGGATTTCATCGCATGGCTTTAAAATATAATGCCGGATTCCCAGTTCCATGGCCCTGCTGGTATACTCATATTCCCCGTATCCGGACAATACAATGAACATGATATGGGGATACTCCTCCCTGACCCGGCGGATCAGCTGAATCCCATCCATCACAGGCATCTTGATGTCGGTGATGACAATGTCCGGCTCCTTCTCCTTGATTTTCTCCAGGCCCTCAAAGCCATTCCATGCCATATCTACCAGGGTAAGTCCCAGGGATTCCCATGGAATGATTGCAGCCATCCCCTCCCTCTCAATGTCCTCGTCATCCACTAAGATTACTTTATACATGCGTCTTCCTGCGCCTCCCTTTTCGGAATGGTGATGATTACCGTGGTCCCCTGGTCCGGGGTACTGTCTATCCAGAAACCTGCTTCCTGGTCAAAGGCCATCTTCAGCCGCTCTGCAATATTCTTAAGACCTATGCCATGGCCTTTGGGCCTGGCTGTGAATTTGCGCACGGCCCGTAGCTCCTCAGGCGTCATTCCAGGACCATCATCCGTGACAGTAATGCGGATAAGGTCCTCCTCCTCCCGCACCGTCACCGTAATCGTACATGGAGTCAGCATCTTCTCCACGCCATGATATATGGCATTTTCCACCAGCGGCTGCAATGTCATATGCGGGATCAGATATTGCCCGCCCACCTTTGCATCGATGGAAAAAACCGCACGTTTCTGATAGCGGTATTCCTGGATTGTAATATACTGCTCCAGCATATGAAGCTCTTCTTCCATGGTAAAATACTGCTCCCGGCTCAATGCCGCCCTGAGGATCGTCCCCAGCGCCACGGTCATCCTGGCCGCCTCCTCATTCTTCTTGGCACGGATCATCCAGTTAATGCTGTTAAGGGTATTATAGAGGAAATGGGGATTGATCTGCGCCTGCAGCATCCGGTATTCCGTATCTTTTAAGAGGATCTGTTTCTCATAATTTTCATGGATAAGGTTGTCAATCTTATCCAGGGTCATCTGGAACTCCTGGGTCAGAAGTCCGATTTCGTCATTTCCGTAACCTGTCCCCAGGAATTCCCTGGCCCCCAGGAAATCACCTGTCTCCACAATTGCCATACTTTCCGTCAGCCGTTCCAGCGGTTTTACCAGCCGGTAGGCCAGACGCCTTAAAACCCATGCGGTCAGAAGGAAGAGCAGCAGAAATGCAGCAATCACCAGATACCGCAGTTTCTGGTTCTGCCCATAGATTTCCGAATAGGAAAAACGGTTCACATACATCCATCCGGTCTTGGAGGATTTTACGTAGCAGAGAAAATACCTCTGTCCCCCCTCCCGGATGATCCGGTAGCCCTTATCACCGGTAAGCTGGGGCAGCTGCCCAGCCATATGCTCCTGTTCCTCGTAAATCACGCCTTCCGGGGAATAGATGCAGAGAGTCGCGCTTTCCGCCTCCAGTTCGCTGATATTCTTTTCTATCAATCCCTGGACATCGCTGGATATCAGGATGGTGCCCAGATATTCCAGGCTGGCGTCAATATGCTTGCGAATATCCCGGCCGGTCAGGAGATAAGGGTATTCCTTGGTCGGCTGCTGTACGACATATCCGCCCTTTGCCTCATGTATCCGCGCCATGACATCCGCGTAAAGCCCCTCTTCAATCTCACCCGTGGCAGTCCCTACAACAAACCGGGTGTCTTTTCCATTGGTATAGAGGATATTGGAAATCATATCCGAAATCATCAGTTCCTTGTCCAAAAGCATCCGCAGCTGGTAAGTCTCGTAAGAATAGTCAGCCGTAAAATGTTTCAACTCCTTGATTTTGGAAAGCTGCTCCTGAATCTTGGTGTCAATTGCAATATAGTAGGACAGATTCTCAATCCCATCCAGGTTCCGGTTCACCTGCTGGATAAAAAAATCCAGTTCCTGGAGGGATTTCTCATACAGCTTGTTGTCATAGATGCGGAAGCTGATGTGAAGCGCTGCCACACTTAGCATGAAGCAGACCCCAAGCATGATAAAATAAAGCCCGACCATTTTCTGGACCAGCTTCAGATTCCGTAACCGCTCATGAAGCTTCAGATCCCGGAACCGTTTATCCATATCCTGATACCAGCGCATCCCATCCTTTTTCATCTTACCGCCCCGTTTTCCCCATTTTCTTTTATTCTATCACAGAATCCACACCATGAAGGATTCTTTTTTCCCTTAATCCATGGTACAGATCCTCATCCGTCATATGGTTTTCTTCATTGGTCAGCAGGAATATCCCCTGGTCTTCCTTCCTGTCCAGTACCAGACGCTGCCAGTGGTAGAAATACGGTCCCTCTCCCAGATTCCTCACATAACCCATCAGCTGATGCAGCAGATAAACGGTCTGTTTCACATCGGTCTGGCAGTCATTTCCATAAAACCCCTTCCATTTCCCGTGGCAGCTCCCTTCCATGGCCTTCTGCGCCAGTGCAAAGCAGTCTGCCGCCTGTCCTAAAAGGAAAAATGCCTTCAGGTATTCCCTGGCTGCAAAGGAATCATACGCCTCCCCAAAAAGGACGGCCCCTTCGGCGCTGTACCCATGGATCCTGGCCTGAAGCAGAAATGAATCCTGCCATAACCGGCTTTGCCTGCCCGCTGCCTCACAACATGCAATCAGCCGGCCAAACGCCGGCAGTCCATTCCGGCACAGGTCTGCAAACCACCGTATCTGTCCGGCAAAATCCCGGTCCGGCGCGCACCACTGTAATTCCCCGCATCCCTTCTGCCCGCCGTCCATCCGCCAATGGCAGATCAGGATTCTTGTGACATAATGATAGAACTGTTCACCTGCATGTTCATCCTCATTTGTCCCGTAAGGAATCATGGCATTAAAATAAGCCTTCACACATTCTTCCATGCCTTCCTGTGCATCCGCCTCATAATATTGTTCCAAATAATGTTTCAGATGTGTCTCCGGCCCATACTGCCGGCCGTTCCACAGAGATGCAAGAAAGTCCAGCGGATAGACGTGGGGTTTTACATTGGAGCAGTTTACCAGCCACATATGGCGGATTCCCCTGTGGTAAGCCGTTCTCAGCTCACGCTCCACAAATTCCATGGAATTAGGGATCATTGTCAGCACATTTGCTGCCTGCAGGTCATAAAAAGATACATGGTAATAGACCCCATGACGGTTCCCGGATGTGTCCTCTGATATCTGTGCATCCGGAAGGGCCGGTATCCGCGGATTATGGTTTCCCTGCCTTCTGGATACCATTTTCCCATATCCATTGTCCGCCCAGATTGTAATTACATCATCCGGTATTTCCAGGTATCCCTGCCTGTACAGTTCCATGGTTTCCCCGTATAGATTCGTGCAGAAACAGGGATTCCCTACGTATTTCTTTACCAGATGGTACTGCTCCTGCATAATGCTGCTGATTAACTTCCCCCGCTTTTCAGGGGTGTCATATTGCGGGTCATGTTCCCAGAAAGGAATATCCCCCTGTCCCCTGAATCCCAGATTCCAGATTACGTTCCAGTCCTTCTGCCGCAGGATTCCTTCCCTCCACAGCTGCCGGAACAAATCCGGATATAGCTGAAATGACGGTTCCAGGTCCGGATAGGCCCGCAGGAACATCTCCGCGCCCAAGGGTTCTGCATGGTGCTGGGTAATCCAAAGCCCCATCCCGGCGGCCAGATCCGCATATATTTTGGAATTCTTATCCGTACCAGGAATCACCAGGTTTCCTCCGCACCGCAGCAAAGCTTCCATAGCCATTTCCCAGGGATATTCACTGTTTTTCCCGCCGTCCCAGTGGCTGATCAGCACCTCGTCGTTGATGAACCATCCGCGGAACCTTACTTTGCGCGGTTTTGAACAATATTCCCCCTCCGGTATGGTTACTTCCCGCTTCCTGGTAAACTTCTGGTCGTTCCAGAACCAGAACGGAAGCACCCCCAGATATGTTTCACTCAGGTAAATCAGGCCGTATATAAAGCCCAGTTCATCCGCCGCCTCAAGTAGGCACTGTCCATCCCCTGCCCATATCCGGTAGGATTCCGGTTCCATAGAGCCGTTTTCCGGCTCACGAAGGTATATTTTCCCACGCCCCTCCATTGGTTCAAGCGTCATATCCATATCCCGGTAAAACCTGGCCGCAGCCCGGCGTATGGGTTCTGTTTCTTTCCTGATCTGCATGATGATTTCTGTATTCCCTGTCAGCCTAAACCCTTCCATCTCCATCCTCCTCAAATCTGTATTTTTTCAGTATAATCTTAACCAAGGAAAAAGAGAACGGAATTTTCCTTTATAAAATCTGAAAAATTCCGCTGTTTCCGGCTTCCTCCCCTTTGGAATAGTATTCTTTCCTTTAGGAAAAAAGCGCTGCTCATGTCTGGTTATCCACACATGAACAACGCTCCGGAAAATATAAGACTTTATAAGACTTACCTTTCCACCGCATCTTTAATCCGTTCCAGCGCCTGTGCAAGCACCTTCCTTGTCACTGCAATATTAAACCGTTCAAAGCCTTCGCCGCAAACGCCATATCCCTCGCCAAAGGTCAGTCCCACTTTTGCTTTTTTTAAAAATAAATCATGTAATTCCTCCGCGGACATCCCCATCTCCCTGCAGTCAACCCATACAAGATAACCGCTCTCCGGCCGGATGACCTTCATCCGGGGAAGATTCCTCTCCATATATTCCGTCATATAATCCAGATTTCCTGACAGATACGTGTTTACTTCCTGCAGCCATGAATCCGCCTCCGGACTCATGGCTGCCTCGGATGCAACAATACTGAAACTGTTTACCGCAAAATCATAGGAATATCCGGTCATGGCCTTTTCATACTTTTTTCGAAGTTCCTTATCAGGAATCAGCAGGATGCAGTGCGTCAGTCCCATCACATTGTATCCCTTGCTTGGACTGGTGAGCAAAACCACATGTTCCCTGACCTTCTGGCTCAGTCCCACTGCCGTGATATGTTCATGTCCATCAAACAGGATATTTGCATGTACCTCATCTGAAATCATGACCACTCCGTTATCTGCGCAGATGGTTCCCAGCGCCTCCAATTCTTCCCTGGTAAAAGTCCGCCCTGTTGGATTCTGTGGATTTACCATAAAAAATACCGCAGGATGATACTCTTCCACCTTTCTCCTAAAATCATCCAAATCCAGTTCATATTTCCCATCAACAAGTAACATCGGATTTATAATCACCTCACAGCCTGCATCCTCTGCACATACAATGATTGGATGGAAATGCGGCGCCTGTACCAGAACCCTGTCACCTGGTTTCGCATAAGTTCCAAAGCAGATTCTGGCTGCAGGCCAGACACCTGGGGTATGTAAAATCCACTCTCCCGGAACTTTTAGATTGTACCGGCGGCAAAACCATCCGGTAATTGCATCATAATAGGAATCCGGTTTTAAAGTATATCCATACTGTCCTCCTGATGCGAATTTTATTAGGGCTTCCCTGATACACGGTGCAGACAGATAATCCATGTCTGCATTGCTGAGGGCAATCACCTCCGGATCCTGATATTGGTCCCACTTAATGGAACCTGTTCCAATCCTGGACGGTGTACTGTCAAAATCATACATATGTTCATTCCTCCTCAATATATTGCAAATATTACTTCTTGATACTGCATTCATTCCTACTTTCTAAAATATGACAGTATTTACATCACAAGGCTTTCATTTGCCATGAAGTATAGCTTTTTGCCCTTTCAAAATATACCCTGATATTGAACTGTATTTGCAATATATTGAGAAAAGGCCGCAGACTATACGTCCGCAGCCTTATTCGATATAGCCTTAACCTTTTTCCTATACTCCGACGGTGCACATCCCACCTTCTTTTTAAAACAGTTTGTAAAATGGCTGAATTTGTCGAATCCCGAGTCCATTGCGATTTCACCTATGGGCATGTTCGTATACGATAAAAGATTGATTGCCATCATCAATCTGTAATCCGTAATATAGTTAAAACAGCTCATCTTTAATTTACGTTTAAACAGCCGGCAGATTTCCTCCTTGCAGATATGGAGATGTCCTGCAATATCACTGAGGGATATTTTTTCTTTGTAATGTTCCTCTATGTAAATAATGGCATCGCGGATACGCTTCTGCTCCAAATCGAATTCCGAGGAAAAATCATCGATGAAGCTTTTATTTTCTGTAATTAAAATATGCCATAATGTAATCAGATCCGAGACAATCTTTAATTCGTATCCAAAGGGTTCTCCCACATACAGATGATAAACTTCCCTTAAAATCCCTAAAATCTGATTCTGCCATGGTATCCCGTCCTGCAGGAATATGGCGGAGAGATTAGGATTCGTGGTGAATTTATCCACATATTTATGTCCGTCAAATTCGTGGAAAAATACATAGAAATTCTTTAACTGGATGGTAAAATTCATGTATGCACTGTTTTCCTCTAAAGCTTTTGCCATATGGATTTTATCCACATTGATAAATATGCCCTCCCCCTGTTTCACTCTATATGGGATATTCTCAACCCAAAATTCAACGCTGCCCCTTGTCACATAGCTGATTTGGATATAATCATGGGAATGCAGCATGAAACAGCCTGTTAATGCCAGGATGTTGGGGTTCTGATATACAGCTATCAGATAGGTTATTGCTCCTTTGGTTTTTTCATTAATCAACGTATAGGATGACGGTATATCATAGTAATCCATATCAGTTTTCCTCCAAGTCGGCTACAGTCATATTTTCATACCATTCTATCAGCATAGACAGAGAATTACAACACAGTACTCAACCAGATGCAAATTTTCCACAAAATCAGGGTATTCAGCCATCCTTTAAAATATTATTATCGTGTTACAAGGCTTTCATCTTTCACACAGATATTTACTCAACTTTATTTCAGGAGGGAGAAGTTATGTCAGTAAGACCAGAACAGGAAAACAGTGGGGTTTATCACAATTGGGAGGTACGGCAATGAACATAGAACAGATTGCAGCCGCGTTAGATAATTTTACCTGGGGACCGGTCATGATAATCATCATGGGGATAACCGCTGTCTTTTTTACAATTTTAATGCGTTTTCCCCAAATCAGGCTTTTTAAACACCTTATCAGCAATACCTTTGGCGGCAGAGGAAAAAAGGATGGGATTTCCCCATTCCAGAGTTTCTCCATTGCACTTGGGGGAAGGGTGGGCACTGGAACCATTACGGGAACAGCAGGAGCCATTCTTGCAGGCGGACCCGGAGCCGTGTTCTGGATGTGGCTTATGGCCCTTCTTGGTTCGGCTACCGCATTCGCCGAGTCAACCCTTGGACAGATATTCAAGAAAAAGATAAAGGGAGAATATGTAGGCGGTCCTGCATTTTATATTGAGACCGGTTTGGGATGGAAAAAAACAGCTTCGGTTTATGCCGGTGTAACCGCCTTTTTCATGCTGGTTTTCGCAAGCATCCAATCGAATGCATTTTCTTCCATCGTGAAATCCAGCTTCCACGTATCCTCGGCCTTAATCGGACTTGCTTATGCAGTACTATTATTTCTTGTTATTTTTGGCGGGGCAAAAAAAATCGCCAAGGTTGCGGAAGTCATCGTGCCATTCATGACAGCCGGATATATTCTTTTGGCAGTCATAATGTTCATCGTGAACTATCATGAAATCCCACATATTTTCGGGATGATTTTTAAATCTGCATTTGGAATGGACGCAGTTTTCGGAGGAATTGTGGGCAATGCAATATCCTGGGGATTTAAAAGAGGATCGCTCAGCCATGAGGCCGGTCAGGGGACCGGTGCAATGGTATCCGGAACCGCAGAAGTATCCCATCCCGCTAAATCCGGATTAGCCCAGGCATTTTCGGTCATCGTGACAATCCTGATCAGCACGGCAACTGTATTCATGATTTTCTCAACCGGCAGCTATAACGTGGCTTCACCCGCCGGCGGTTTTCTTATGGAGAATGTCCCCGGACTCTCCAGCGGAGAATTCACTTCACATGCCATCAATGTTTTTGTACCCGGATTTGGGGCGGCATTTATTTCATTAGCCATGTTCCTTTTCACTTTTACAACGGTTTTGGCATATTCAATCTATCTGGAATCCAGCGTTGTATATTTCCTCAAGGAAAAGGCAGAATCATCCATGCTGAAAAAATGTATGACAGTCCTGAATGTACTTATGATAGGTATGGTGATTGCCGGCGCATTTGTATCAGCCGACCTTGTTTGGAGCATTGCCTCCATATGCAGCGGTATCGTGTCCATCATCAACCTGATTAGCGTATTCTGTTTAAGGAAATATGCAATCAATGCACTAAAGGATTATGAGAGGCAGGTGCATGCCGGAATTGACCCTGTTTTCATTCCAGAGGACTGTGGAATCCAACATGCACAATTGTGGGCCGAAATTGTGGATGGGCAATATGCAGAAGAAAAAGCAGCGTATATGAAAGCATTTTACTAAAGATATATTATAAAGGACTGCTGTCCAGGAATTTGACCAATCCGTCAAATAACACTTCATTACTTTAGGAGCATGAAGGTCCATGTCTACTGCCAGGCAATCCTTCCGGGCGCAGGACCCGTTTATTGATATGCAATAATTCCTTGCTGTCATCTACCAGCAGGACTGTCTTCCCCGCATGCCGCAGTGAAACAGCCCTGCTTTTAGACTGGCTGGTCCATGTCTCCCTCAGTTTTACCAGTTCCTTCTGATTGATGGGGGAAGTCACATTTCTTCCTATATTCCACAAAGCAGCCTCACCCGTTCATGCCCATATCCATTGCTTTTCAGTTCCGGCGCCAATCTCAAAATGGTATTTCACAATGCCGGTATTAATTTGGGACATGGGACTATTGTCCTTTGTGCAGATGGACACGGTATTCCCATCAGCTTCAATAAAAAAATTCTGTCTGTTAAGACCTGTTGGGGCAAGAACAGCCGCATTCATGCCATTTATAAACCATGCCTCACTGCACGGCTTACATAGACGTTCCATGCTCTTTGACTTATGCGGCGTACCGTCAGAAGCGCCATAACCAATCGCAATGACACCAGCCAATTCCTCATCAGGAGCTAACGAAACCGGACACTTTTTCGCATTGTACGTATTTGTGACCCAGCACGAATTCAGGCCTGCCTGTTGGGCTTTAATCATAAGACGTGCTCCATAGTAGCCACACTTCTCATAAAAACCGCTTTGCTTTCTGGCTGCCAGCGCAATATAGTTTTTCACATTTTTAAATCTGCCAAATAGGGGAATGAAGCTTTTAAATGCCCCCTCGTCTTCCGTTATTAACTGGATATGCAGCTGTCCCAGCTTGTTACACTGTTCAATTTCTTCTTTCAGTCCACCTATGACTGCCGGCGGGAGCGGTTTTGCCGTATAGTTCCTGACCGCGTGCCTCGCCCTGATTGCCTCTGATTCCGTCATGATCCATTCCTCCTATCCCAACTTATGTTACAACATTACTTTGTTAAGCAGTATCCTCTCCGTAAGGGCGCCCCAGTCACCATTTTCATACTGTATCCCTTTCATGTTAGCCATTGCCGCCAGACCGTGTACGGTTGCCCACATTACCAAAAGGTCATCCCTTAATTCTTTTTCATCAATGCCCAGCTCCCTCATCCCTCTTTTTGCACCATTTACAAAAACTTCAAATGGAGTAAAGGAGCGGTTCCATGTGATTTCGGTTTCTTTTATCTGAATGCCCAGATACTCACTGTCAAATAAGAAATTAAAATAGTGGGGATACTTTGCAAAAAATTCCACATAGGCAACGCCCATGGAAATAGCAACATAATGACAGGGATTATCTTCAACCGCCTGCTCCAGGACGGCTGTAAATCTGCGGACGACATACCCGTACATCCCTTCAAGCAGTTCATCAATATTCCCAAAGTGATTATAACAGGCAGCCGCCGATACACCGACTTTCTTCGCCACCTTTCGTAAAGAAAACTTTTCAATCCCCTCCTCATGGATTAACTCAAGTCCCTGTTCAATAAGCGTTTCTTTTAAATTACCAAAATGGTATGGGGGTTTTCCGCTTGTATCTGTGTTCATATCATATCCCTCCAAATTAACAGGTGTTAATATATTATATCCATTATATTAACACTTGTCAACATTTCAACGGTATGTTACATGAAAAAAATTGCCGGCCATCACAGGGATGACCGGCAAACTGATTTTTCAAGTATCCTTCCTTGCCTTATTTCTTCTATATCCTTCTATTCCTTTTATTCTGTATCAGGAACATTGATAATATCTGGGAAATCAGCTGCAGGGTGCTGACTTCCTCCTGGGTCCACAGACGCAGTCCCGTGCACTCGTCAAATCCCACAAATCCGGCAAAGACAGCATCCGCTTCAAAGGCACACTGAAGGACGGAACAGATACCCTGGCTGGAAAACAAAGCTTCGTGCTCCGGTTTCAGGCTGTGGATATCCCGGCAGTAGAAAATCATATTTTCATCAAAAAGAGTTTGATAATCCCCATGCTCCTTATAATTGGCATTCTGCAGTCCCGCCATCTTGGAAGTAATGCCTTCATTGCACCACTCATAAGTATTGGACCCGTATTGCCCGTCTTCCGTATTCTCAAATATGTAAACACGGCTCACATCAAACTGCTTGCCCACAATTTCCAGGACCATATTGACCGTACGGTCAAAATCCTTTGTCTGGTAAAGATTACGGAACACGTAGCGCGCCAGGTTATCGAAGCCCTCTGCATACTGCCGCTCCGAATCAATTGCAGCGCCTATGGATGACAGGCCGCTTCCTCCCATATCAGCCGCAGTGCCGTCATTATAAATCACATAGTTATTCTTTCCCTTGCTCTTAGCCTGATATAAGGCTTTGTCAGCGCTGGCATAGATTTCCTTAAAGGAGGCGCCGTCCTTTGGATAGATGGCAATCCCCATGCTGCAGCTTACTTTAATAGGACTTTTCTCCGATTCGAACAGATGGCGGAACAGATGCAGAAGTTCCTCTGCTTTTTCCTCTGCGTCCTCAGCAGAAGTAATATCCTTCATGAAAACCGTAAATTCATCACCGCCAATCCGGCCCACCACATCGCTTTCCCGCATCAGCTTTTTCATGCCGGAGGCGATTTCCGTCAGCACCACATCCCCAATCATATGTCCCTGGGTGTCATTAATCTGCTTAAAATTATCCGTATCAATCATGAACAGGGCACCTATGGTATCCGGATTGGACATGAGGTACGTTCCAATCTGATGCTCTGTCTCCTCCCGGTTATAGATACCGGTCAATGCATCCTTCTCTGCCCGGTGTCTCAGTGTCTCCATCTTCCTTCTCTCTTCCGTCACATCCAGCCCTACGCTGTAGATGGAAGGGATGCCGTCCCAGCTGTCATCCCCGCTGATATAGCACAGGGTTACCGTCCATATACGTTCTTCCCTGGAGCGTGTGTACGCCCTTGCCTCCAGCACCACATTTTCCCCGGACTGCTTTAATCCCCTGGCCAGCTTGACGGCCCGCTTAAAATCGTCCGGATTCATATACGTACACTGGTTATGTAATTCCTCCTCAAACTGCACCTTCGTATAACCAATCATCTTGAGGAATATGTCGTTGTACCACAGCACGGTGCGGTAATCCCGGATATCAAGGCGTATCATGCCTGCGGGAACGGTCTTTAATATGGCCTCCCTTTCCTGGTCCTTTTTGGCAAGCTTATATTCAGTGCTGTACATGTCATAGGACAGCTCGATACGCGCCCTGCGTCCCTCCCAGTTTATCATACGGTCCTTGATGATGAAGGTGCGCTTCAGGTTGGGATTGTAAAACTCCCATTCATAGGTCCCGTCCTCTTCCAGATACTGGTTCGTACAAAATGGACATGGTGAGGATCTTCCCTGGATGACCTCATAGCACTTTCTTCCAATCAGCGCATCCGCATGGACCTGCAGCGTTTCACTGGCATGCTTATTCAGGTACAGCAGCTCATATGTGTCCATATCGCTGATGTAGACATTTCCCGCGTATTCGGACATCATCCACCTGAAATTCCCTGTCTCTTTCTCCCTGCTCCTGCCCAGCCTCTCCTGCTCCAGCATCCACTTACTGATGTCCGAGTACAGGATATAGAGGATTGGCGGGCCGCCTTCCGGTGATTCCACGATTGTGCCGTTCATTTCCACCCATATGGATTCCCCGCTACACACAGTCATGGGAGCCTGATATACGGCGCTTACCCGGCCCTGTGCATATGTCTCCTCAAAACAGGCCTTCATCCCGTCAAATACACCCGGCTCCATTCCGTAATACCGCCTGAAATCAGGGTATTCACGTAAAAAATCCTCTTCCTTATATCCCAGCATCTTATAAAATGCGGGATTGCACCAAATTATCGATAACGGATCATCCATATAATGTTTGCTGATTCCGGTACCCAGTAATCCTAAAATGTCCTCTGTCATCATCGTTCTTCCTGGCTGTGTCATCATCCAACCGCTCCCATTGCCTGTTCATGTAATCATATCCCTCGATTATACCAAAATGCCCCCCATATTACAAGGAGATGGCACAAGGACTTTTCCATAACCATGGGAGGACAGTCCAAGCCTGCGGAAAGCCCAGGAATCATTTTCCGTCATCCGGGAAATCCGGGAATACTGCTCCCATCATTCCCTGGACTCCCTGTATCTGTGAAGGTATTCCATCTGGGCATCATCGTCCGCCTGACGTCCGTATGGTATGGTTCCTGCAGCACAGCAATAGACGACAATTCCTATGATGCATACGGCTAAAAGTATCAGGATAACTGCTATCATCTTCTTCATTCCTTTCCATCCTGCTTATGTATCAAGTCTGGGATGCCTTTATCGGTCCCATCCTCCCCGGATACCCCCATGGCCAGCAGCATCAGCATGACAGGCGTCACGATGGGGACGCTGATATTGACCGCTGCCTGGGCGGCATAACAGATTACCGCAAAGGCAATTGCCATCACGTAGGGCCGTTTCCCGGCCGAACGGATCATTTTCCGGATGGATGTAACCAGCAACGCCAGATAGGCCGCAAGTCCGGCCAGCCCCACCGTTACCAGATATTGAAGGTATTCATTATGGGCGCTGTCGAAAAATTCCCCATAGCGCATCACCATCTCATCATAATACTTCTCCATGACAACCGCACCATATGTATCGGGTCCGGCCCCAAACAGTTTCTGTGTAAAGGGAAAGCCTCCATAGCTCTCCATTCCAATCCTCCATATGTACCAGCGGTGCGTCCCCCAGTCGTCATTGATTGCCAGGTACTGCGCCAATCCGCCGTAGTTTCCTGCATTTCCACGGACATTCACATCATAAAGGGCAAAGCAGGCCAGGATGACCACCATGGACAGGAACGCCAGCCAGACCCACCTCCCCCTGTTCCCATCCTGCATAAGGGGGTGTGTATCCGGCAGCCTCTGTATCATCCGGCACAGTATGAAGTACATGGCCCAAAGGGCCGCCACCAGGACAATCAGGTAATGGGAGCCGGATATGACCCGGTACAATCCTCCCATATGGCCTGCAGCGCCAGAAGACGGCTTTGTCATCCTGGGAAGGATCCAGAATTCAGACCCCAGCACTGCAAGTATGAAGATATAAGTCCTGGCCCCCCTTAGGTTCTTGAACGCGTACAGTGGTAAAAGCCCAATCAGGGCCAGTATTGCAAGGTAGGCATTATCGCTCATTCCGGTAATCAGTGCAAAGAACGAGACTGACATGCAAAGGAGATACCATGCTTTCCTTATCCCGGCCTCCTCCGTAAAGAATAGCAGGGCGGATGCCCCGGCCAGCAGGGCTGCATAGGATGTATATGTGTTAATATTCCCAATGGTGGATGTGAACATATAGTATTGTTCCGGATCCATCAGATTCTTAAAGCCGATGGGATCCATATCAAAGTACTGAAGGATTCCTATGATGCAGGCCGCCATGCCTGCCCCCAGGAACAAATCCAGATACCATTGTCTTAACCGCAGGTTCTTGCTTACGGCAAAATACATGAACGCATAGGCAATCCACAGCAGAAGGCCGGAGAACCTCCCATCGCTTCCCATCAGGGCCGCAGCCGGAGACGCGGACTTCAGGGTGGATATCCCTGCTATCAGTATGAAATCCAGCATGGACCAGTCAGCGGCGTTAAACAGCCGGTTCCTGCCCGGGTTCCTCACACAGCCAAGATAGATTGACAGGCTCAGAAAGATTCCATTTACCATCAGGAACACGGCTGCAAAGATAATTACAACCCTGTAATAAAAATATGTCTTAAAATTCAGTATGTCAAAGTAATAATCCCTGAACACAAGGGGGAACACCCCAATTATGATGACAGCGAAAACACCTGCCAGTGCACAATTCGTACTTTTCCATGCTGAATGGAACCTTACGATATTTAAAATGCCGGTCTTCTTACTACTATCCATGATTACTCCCTTTAAGGAAATCCCAGAAGCAGCCATGGCTGATACCATGGCTGCCTCCGATACTCCATCTGTTTTTACATCTTTAAATCCTTATTCTTCCGGTTCCTGCACATATAGGTATTGGCCTCATCCAGCATGCGCATCAGTTCCAGCGCGCTGCGGAACGCGATATAATGCGTTCCTGTGCAGCTGCACTGAAGCCTTCCCTGCATGGATGAATTCTGTCTATACAGCACATGGACCAGGATGACTGACTTTGCAGCTGTCACAAAGGGGAACATCTTCCCTGCCACATCCTCTTTGACCAGGACTTTTTCAGGCTTTTTTTTCTTTTTCCCCTTAAGCGCCCGATACTGCTGCTCCCTTTCCTTTTGCAGGAAACGCGGTTCTGTGGTTGCCATGGGGGCGCCTACCATTTCACATACCTCATCAAGGGCCAGTACCATCCCATGGATACCTTTAAAGTTTACAGGGCGGGGCAGATGATAATTCACAATGATACCGTATGGCACATTATTTTCATGTCCGTTGATACACACAAGCATCATGCACGCCCTGTCTGTACCTGCCATTTCAATCTGACGGCTCTTTTCTTCACTCAGCATGTTACACTCCTTTGCAGCACAACCGCAGACATATGTCTGGAACTATAATCGCCTGTTTTACGGTGTTTCCCTCATCCATCTGCCATTCTCATCCACCGGATATCCATCCGGGGTCATTTCATTTACATATAACGTTCCCATCGGCCTTCCGTCCAGGCCTCCGGTGCTGAAGTAATACCAGTACTCCCCAAGCTTCTGCCATCCGGTTGCCATGCCTCCGGTAAACTGGTTCAGATAGTACCACTTCATGTCCTTTGCATCATAGTACCAGCCCATGACCAGACGTCCAAAGTCAGCTCCCAGATTATCATTAAGATAGTACCAGTGTCCGCCCGCATCCATGTACCAGCCGTAATCCATGATACCGGCCGCATTAAAATGATAGGTGCAGGTCTGCCGGGCATCCTCGTACTTTATGTTGATCCATTGGTCTTTGATGGTTCTTCCGCTCCTCAGGATAAAGGACCATTGTCTTCCATCCGTGCCAATGCTTTCCCACCGTCCTTCCGTGCCGACGGCATAGGTCCTGTAATCATTAAAGGTTGTTCCCGGCCCAAGGCTTCTGCCCCCGCCGGAGCCGCCGCGTGAGCCGCCTCCACCGCCGCCTCCGCCGTTGCCTCCCGGCCGGTTGGGATTGTCCGGGTCATCCGGATGGTTCGGGTCATCGGGGTTATCCGGCGGATTGGGGTTATTCGGATCATCGCCGCCGGAAGTGATGGAATCCACAAGGGCCTTTAATGTATCATAGGTATCCAGAAGCTCGTCCACGGTCGGACGGTAGATCCTGTTGGCAACTTCCAGTGCGATATCAATTGCATCGCTTAATTCTTCCTTATCCTCTTCGCTTACCGATGGATTGTCCTTTAATGCCTGGGCTATGGAAATCTGGCCCAAAAGCTTCTGCCTTGCCTCCTGCCACTGGGTATCATCTTCCATCTGGTAGCGCACATGCAGGGTCAGGTTCTTTGTGACAGGTTCGCCCGTGTCATACCCGTTGTTCGAGGAGGCTGTCCTTCCCAGCCCATCATACTCCCACACAACTCCGGTAATGGGATCCGTATAGGCATCGAATATATCCAGTTCCATGAATCCCTGCGCATCCTCCAGGGCCGAACCGGACCTGACCTTGATGATATGTTCCACGGAACGCTTATCATCGATGATCCTCACTTCATGGGCCTTCAGGTATGTAAGTACATAGGTGCCTTCCACATTTGCATCAAAGGACACAACTCCTGTGAACCCGGAATCCGCGTCATCCGGATCCGGCTCCATGGGCACCTGCGTACATGTATATTCCCCGTCCAGGTCCTCCACGTTCCACAGCTGGTAATCCGTATAGCCTTGCATGCTGCGGTCAAGGACAGCGTATATCCTGATATCCGGCTCCTTGTCCACACCGGGCGGGATATCCTTGTTGCTGCCTCCCACCTGTCTTGTCAGTACGGACGATAAGGTCCACGGTACCTTTACCGCATCATTGCCAACTTCGGCTTTTACAGCCTCGGACTCTGATGCCTTGGGCGCCCGCTGGGTGAACTTGACTGTGTAGAGCACGTCAACCCCCGCTGTCATGGCGTCCTGGTCGCTGCTGTTATCCGTAAGTCCGTCAATCAGGTCCGCCATCCTGTCATCTGACAGGTCAAGGGCCACCGCCCCTGTCTTAGGCGTATAGTCAATGGAAGCATTGCCGGGTGTCGCTGCCGACACTGCGGCATAATAATTTGCCTGAAGCACCAGGTTTCCCTCCGGCATGGTGATGGTGGGGTTCCTCCTGGTCTTATCGGCCAGTGTCAGCCTGCCGATCAGCGCGCTCCACTGCCGGAATGCCTGTCCCTGGCTGTTGGTGGTTTCCGCATCCAGGGAAATCAGATCCCCGGCCTTTACCACTGCTGTCTTATCATCGTCAAAGTCAACGGTCGCGCCGCCCCGTACGATTTTAGTGATGAATCCGCCATTTGTAAGGGCTATGGTATAATCCTGCTGTTCCTGTGAATTTCCTATGACCGCTACCTGGGTGCCCAAAAGTATCTTATCGGCAGCCCCGGTGTCCTCTCCCGGCTGTTTTGCAACCACCACGTATAACTGGTTTGGCTCCAGCCCGCCAAGTACGGCACGGGGCGTGGCGCCGGAAGACATGACCCATCCGTCCTCATCTGCACCGGGGACATCCATTACATCCCCTTCAATATTAAGGATTGCATACAGGGTTCCCGGATCTGCAGGCTCAACCACCACCTGTTTCATACCGTTCCCATCGTCCTGCACATCGTAATTGCTGCCAAGGGCCGGTACCGTCACGCGCGAAGGCGGGCTGAAGGTACCTGGGTCCAGGTTCTCCGGAAGGATTACCCCCACATCCGGGTTGGCGCCCTGGGTCATCTCATAGACATAGTAGCTTGTACATGGGTTTAACCCGGTAAAACCGGCATTCTTTAACTGGCTTCCCAGTTTGGTCCCAACCACCTTATAATCCATATCAGTCAATGCGTACCTGCGGTTTTCGTTGGCGCCTGATACGCTCACCTTCCCGCTGCCATCGCTTCCTATGGTGCCCTGGGCATCCGGCATGGTCAGTATGTTATCATCGCTGAGCCCGATGGGGATGAACCTTGCCGTATAGGTCTGGTCCGCGTTGATTGTCTGTGGACCCTGCATCCTGTTCCCGTTTTCGTCAAACCAGCCGTCAAACATGTAGAATTGATCGGGATGGGTGCTGGGAAGTATCAGGGATGACCAGTATGTGCCTATTTCCACATGGCTTGTCTTATTCCCTTCTATGGCGCCGTGAGGCCCGGAGACAAACTTCAGGTCAAACCATTCGCCTTCTGTCTCCTCAAAGTTTGCAAATAATTTGATGGAGGTATTGATTACCGTGTCATCTGCCAGTCTTGGTCCTGTTTTATTGCTTCCGTTGGATGTGGCCTTATACCAGCCGTCAAAACTGTAGTGGGATGAGGGCGTGGGCATAAGCCCTTCCGTCACCTGGGCCAGGGTATTGTCCCCGGACTTTTTGACAAACTTAGGGGCCGTACTCCCGTTAAAGGATCCGTTCTGGCCATTGTAGAATTCTACTTTTGCCCAATAGTTCTCATCCGTCAGGTCTTCGGTATAGGTGATGGTTACGGTCCCACCCTGAAGATTCGGGGTCAGGCTCAGTTTCTTAGTCTCCTGGTCCAGGGATACCTCTGACAGGCTGTCCTCCCATACGATATTGGGCGGATAGACATAACCTGACATTTGATCCACGTCAACTTCCACCGGAACACCGGGATTCACGGACCGCGTCTCCTCTTCCCGCAGGATATTGCCGTGGTTATCCATACGCTTCACCCGGAGTATGGTTTCAAAGCTGGGGTCCAGTCCATATTGATAGGTAAATGTGATGGCCTGGTTCGGCATCTTTCCTGTAAAGTGATAGTCAGATGGATTAAGGCTGACCCCTGCATCCTCTGCAGAGATGACGCCCGTACCATCCAGATCCGTGATTCCTCCGTCCGTCAGTTCCGCTGATTCAATCAGATAGGAATTAATGACAGCCGGTTCAATGACATAGTCGGATTCCACCGGAAGGGCCCTGCTCTCCGGGGCTTTAATCTGATTGCCTTCCATATCCACGTACCGCACCGTGATTGGGAATTTTTTCGCTGGGTCAGGCTCATAACGGTAAGCCGCTGTCAGGTTGTCATTGGGCATACTGCCCCTTACCGCATAGGTGGAGTGATTGATGCTGGCCCCGCCCTCCGGCATGGTGCCCTGTCCGCTTGCCTCGCCGTACTTGCGGACTTTATTGTTCTTTATGAGAACGGACTTAAACCGGTATCCCGGTATATCCCTTCTGTAGGTTGCGGAAATGGGATTGTTGGCCATCTGGTCACTTTCCCAGGATGATTCGAAGAATTTCCTTAAATCAGGATCCTCATAATCCTCCGGCCATCCGCTGCTGTCGTTCTCATCCGCCTCATCCCTTACTGTGTTAAAGTCCCTGTAATGCTCTACCCTGAATGTATAGGGAGTTGTCTCATTACTTTTCCACACCGCGCTGTAGGTTGTCACGGAATCATACGGGAAAGCATATGGGAGTGTGTCCACCCGGTTGCCGTTGGCTCCATACCAACCGTCAAATGTATAGCCGTCCCATGTAATGCCGCTAAAATCCGGTACCTTTGGCCTTGCCCCTGACCCAAAGTTATCCGTGGGCAGTCCTGCAAAGTTGGCGGAACTGGTCAGGGGACTTCCTGCCTGCCCGCTTGCCACAAACAGACTGCCCTCCATGGCCCCGCCGGATGCCACACCGCTATAGCTGGAAAGCTGTACTCCCGGCCCATTCTGGGGATCGAACTTAATCTTAACCGGATCCCCGAAATTAACCGCATATGCCGGGTGTCCCGGGGCAGCCATGGAAAATACCATGACTGCCGCCAGCATCCCTGCCAGCTTTGATTTTATATTATATCTCTTTCTCATCCGGTTCCTCCTACTGAATCCATGCACCGTCGGCATCTGTCTGGTATCCGTCCGGTGTTATTTCATTCTTATACATGGCGCCTAAGGGGCGTCCTGCGCCTCCTCCATAGGTCCACCGCTGGCTGGCTGGGTCATAGGCATATACGCCCGCCCCCACCGTGGAGAAGTAGTACCATTTCCCATCTATCTTCCTCCAGCCCTGGGCCATCACGCCGCTGGCCGGATCCAGGTAATACCAGTTGCCGTCCCCTGTATCCAGTCTCCAGCCCGTGAGCATTTTCCCGTAAGGTAATTCAGTCTCCGTGTTGCAGTAATACCAGTTTCCTGCCATATCACGGATCCAGCCGCTCTGCATGATACCCTTGTCGTCAAAGTAATACCAGCCGCTGTCGTCCGGCCTGGTCCCCTCGGGATAGTGCAGCTTGGCCCACATGCCGCTCAGGCGTGTTCCTCCGTTGAGCACGAAACTCAGCTGTCTCTCACCGGATGGCCCGGTGCTCTCCACCCAGTTTCCGTTAGTGCCTATCTGATAGCTCAATGGCGCGGTTCCTGCAAATGGCGCCCTCTTACTTCCGCCGCCGCCTCCGCCGCCACCTTTGCTGCCGCCTTTGTTCCCGCTTTCCTGAAGGTCATCGTAGTGGTCATACCGTCCATCCAGCAGCTCCTTGTACGGAGCCGTCTTATCCTTCAGTTCGCGCAGGGCTTCCTCCAGCTGGTCGATGGTTGCCTTGGGTTCTTCACGGTCCAGGACTTCCAGCGCCGCCTCAATATACTCCTTCAGCTTCTTGCTCTCGCCCAGCTTCAGGAAATGGTCGTCGCTGATGCCGATGGCCTCCCGGATGGCCTCCTCCAGCTCTTTGCGGACATCGTCCAATTCTTTCTCATTGTTGTCATAATATGCGTATACATAGGTCTTGCGGGTTATCTTGCGGTCCGGTTCAAATTCCCTGTAACGGTCCTGGCGGTAACTCCAGCCCAGATAACTGTACTCCGCCCCCGCCGGGCTGATGAAATAGTCAAGCTGCTCTTCCAGTCCCCCATACTCTGACTCGTAATAGGAATCTGCCGGGGACTCCTCCCTGCGCACCTTGAACCAGTAGCGGTAGATATCCGGGGCCGTGTTATTGAGGAAATACACCCGGTAGGCGCGGTTATACACCATTATGTAGCGCCGTCCTTCCGTGGCAGTGAAGGTGAACAGGCCGCCCGTTTCTTCCGGTTCATAATCCATAGGCACCAGGCTTACCACCATTTCCGTATCCGGGTCCCCGCTGATTTCATACAGCTGGTAGTCCATCATATCCACATCCTGCCTGCCCAACTGTACATAGGTATTGAAGGATGCCTCCGATGCGCTTGCCCGGTTAACCTTCCTGCCGTTCACATATCTTTCGATGGAAACATCCAGGCCCCAGGCCGCCTTGTAGGCTGCTTCATGGTCCGTATCGTAGCTGCCTCCCATCTTGATGGCATTGGATTCCGATGCGCGTACGCTGTTCTTTCTATATACCACCTTATAGGTCACGTCCGCATGGTTTACGTCCAGCAGTTCCCTGTCCGCGTCCGTGGTAAGTTCATCCTCCAGGACCGGTATCTCTCCAGGATCCAGGGCCACCTCCTCACGGCTGCCTCCCCGCACCTCGTCCACCACGGTGGCGTTGCTTGGGGTTGCGGCCCGTTCATATACCGCTGTCAGGACCAGGTTCGTATCCGGCATGGTGAAGCTGGCTTCCCTGGAATTAATCCTGTTTTCCATACCTTCAACCGAACCGATGATGAACTTCCAGTGGGAGAAGGGACGGTTCTCATCGTTGACTGCTTCCGCCTTGATCTTCACTAAATCGCCCTTGTGGGCCTCTTCATAGCGGTCTTCCCCTACGGCTTCATCCCCCACGCTTACCACCTCACCGTTCAGGGTCTCGATGATGTAGGCCGGGAGTTCCAGGTCGCCGCCCGGATCCGTAGTGATGACGCTGCCATCTTCCCGGCAGCTTTCCGCGGTGACTGCACTTTGGCCTTTTGGACGGGCCACCACCGTATACTCCTTGTTATAGTCAAGGCCGCTAAAGCTTACGCTTCCCGGATTGCCCGACACGCCCTGCCATCCGCCTGCGCCGGTCTGGGGCGTGGTTACCACATGGCCGCTGCTGTCCAGTACCGCATAATCCGATGCCGGATCCGCCGGCCGGATGATCAGCCTCGTCTTACCCTCGTCTTCTTCATCATATAGGATCTTATAGTTGGTATCCACCACCGGTGTCAGTACCTCCACACCGTTGCTGAGCGTACCTTCCACATCCCCAATCATGTTTCCGGCCTGTACCGTTGTCTGTCCTGTTGCCTCGTACACCAGATAACGCATGCCGGGATACAGGTTGTCAAATACGGTGCGGCTTGTAAGTATGTTGCCCTTGTTGACTGCCAGCACCTTGCCATCAAGGTCCGTAAGGATATATTTATAACCCTGCGTGGTACCGAATACCGTGATTCGTCCCTTGCCCTGGCTGTTAAGTCCTGCGACCGGTTCCGGGTCCGTCACCTCAGTGCCGAAGATGGCCGGGTCCGGATAGAACTGGATGGTATAGGTCTGGCCGTTCATCAGGTCCATATCATCGTCCACCGGTTCGCCCTGTACATACCAGTCATCCACCAGATAGTTTACCTCCGGTGTGTAGGACGGAAGACTTGCCGCAATGTCCCCCCATTTCTTATCAAAGGTGGTGCGCAGGGTCAGGGGCTGTCCCGCGTCAATGGAACCGTGGCTGCCTGCCGCAAAACTGATATTAATCCAGGCATCCGGATTCTCCTCGAAATAGGCGGTTATGGTTGCCGGAGCCGTGAACCGGTAATCCTGGGGCAGGATTGTCTCCCCGTTGTCCATTATCCCGTTTCCGTCCGTGTCGATAAACCAGCCTCCGAAGCGGTAATAGTTGTTCACCGGCCGGGTTTCCGGCATAAGACGCCGTTCCTTTATGGAAGCCAGGGTATAGGACTGCTCCCGCCCTGCAGGCGAACCGTCATCCAACAGCACGCTGGCCTTAAATCTTCCTCCTGACAATGCCTGCACATCCTGGGATACGCTGCTTCCTCCCTGCAGGGTTCCGTTTGCTCCGGGCTTATATGTGATATCTCCCCACAGTGCCGGAATCCTGTCATGCTTATACGTAATTGTCACATCATCATTGGGCATGATCCCGGACCAGTCATTGCCGCCAAACTGTATCTGTGAATCCGCCGGCCTGACCGTGTGTGATTCCAGGCTGTATCCATACTGCTCCTGGTATACGCCTTCTACATCGCTGTCCGCTGCATAAGGTCCTGAATTCTCAGGCGGTATGATGTCCTTTAAGCGGCTGTCCGCTGTCCCGTTGTCTTCATATTTGACCGTTATCCCATATCCCTGGATGGATGACTCATACAGGTACACAAGACGCACCGGCTGGTTGGGCATGATGCCGCTGAACATGAAGCTTTCATCAAAATCACCTCTCACGCCGTTTACCAGGCCGTCCGCCAGTTCGCCTGCCTCATCTCCCAGGTCGAACCGGTAACCGATGCACTCATAGCCGTAAACCTGTGCGGGCTGGGCAGTGATTTCATTTTCCGGGTAATACAATCCTGACTGGGCAGCAGATACCGTGGTCCCGTTATTGGTTTCATGCAGGACCTCGAACAGGGACCTGGCATTGGGGTCGTCATATCTCACTTTGTAGCTGTAGCGTATGGTAGCGTCCTGCCCCGGCATCTTCCCGGTGAACGTGCCCGCGCCATTAAACTGGCCTATGGGGACAGAGGTCCCGCTGAAGTTATATTCCGATGGGGTTGTGCTGGAATCGTCCTGACTCCAGGTATATCCCCTGACCGTCTTCTTCTCCTCCAGTATCGGTTCCTCCACGCTATAGGCGCTGTCCATGGTATTTGTATCAAACATGATGTCCCCTGAGACATTGGAGTGCTCTACCGTATAATTGAATTTAACACTGGGGTCCGCCTCAAATATTGCATAATAGGTGATAGGTGTCTCCGGGTAAACAGCCGGCAGCCGGTCGATGATCTGGGGATGGTCCCAGTCATTTACCGGACTCCAGCCTTTAAATATATAGCCATACCGTGTGGTTGTGGGAAGCAGTGAATTGACCGGATTCCCGGCAGTACCGACCAGGGTCTCTGGTTCCGGTGTACCTCCGTTGCTGTTGAATATGATCTGTGAACCCACCTTCTGGTATTCATAGTTCACTGCCACATCCTGGTTGGGCATGGTTCCCGTAATCCTGCCAAAGTCTGCCGACCCCGGCGTCAGGTCTGCCGTCAGGGACGGCGGTGTCCCCTGTTCAATGACCACATTGGACAGCTCGTATCCCGTGATGGACGGTCCGGGCGCAAGATCCACAGGTTCCCCTGAGCCTTTGGAAACCGGGGGAATCGGGGTAACGCCGGGGATGGAGCCGCCTGTCTGTGCGTCCTTCACCACAAAGCTGATCTGAAGCCCGTTCCGTTTGATTACTGCATTCTTATCATTTCCCGTTCCGGCGCCAGGCAGGTTCCTTGTCCCCACCGACACATACACACCGGTGCCGTCAGCTTTTGCCTGGTCTGCGAAGAAATTATCCGCAAAGGGGCTTGGGGCTGTATCCACGCCGCTTTCTGGCAGGGGCACCGCTATTTTTATCTCCTGTCCGGCTTCCGTGGAGATTCCTCCCGGAGAGGCAGCCGGCTGCTGGGCCGTGGTGACCCCAATCCTTGAGGCGTCCAGGTCACCCGTCACGGTAATGGTCCGTCCTGTTTCCAGGTATATATTGGCCTTGGCGCCTGAAGGGGTCGTGTTGTCCTCTGCCATCACGTCATTGAGCACATCAAACCTTCCCGTGCTGTTAAAGTAAACAGCGCCCTTGCCCTCTGACAGGTTCCCGGATACCTTGCCATAGTTCATGGAGAGGGCTGCGCTTCCCGTTATATTAAGGGCGCTGCCCTGGCTGCTGCTGTCCCCATGGCAGTTCTTAAGTTCCGCCCCGCTGTTTATCTCCACCCGGCCGGAACCGGCTGATACAAGCGGGTCACTGCCTATATTGCCGCTGCCGTCCAAAACAAGGTCCGTCAGTTTCAGGGTTGCCCCGGTAACCTCAAAAATCGGCCCGGTATAGGAACCGGCGCGTCTTAATGTCTTGATATAATCCGCATCCTCGTTGGTGGGGTTGCCGTTCCTGTCATAATCCGTACTTGCTATGGTAATATCCTTACTGGAACCGGAAACCGGTATGGGGGCCGTGATATCCGGATAATCCATGATATAGATATACCCTTTCTTATTCCCTATCTGCCCCATGGCATATTCGATGGTTTTAAAGGGACTGCTGTAGGTGCCGTCGGCAGCAGTTGAATCCACTCCGGTTTCTGATACATAATAGGACGTGTCCCTGATTGCAAATGCAACCCTTTTATGTACCATCTCATATGGATGAAGCTGGAAATGCCAGGAATAGGCCATACCGGAGTCAGTCCCGCTTAAGGAATCCCCGCCGCCTTCTTCGAACACATTATTTCCCCAGTTACTATAGTGACCAATCCATCTTGTGGTCGGGGGCGTGACATCAAGGCTGCTGTCGTTGGTGATACAGTCAAAGGTGGTTTTCACATACTGGTTCACCATATGGAAACCCCTGTTATTTTTATAAACCGTGGCATAGTCGTCTTCCTTGCTGCCGCCTATCATGACATCCGTGCCTGTCCCCAGTTTTACGGATCTGCCAGCGGTTCCGCCCTGCCCCGTCTTGTCATAGACATAATAATCCACGAACACATATTTATTGTCCGGGCTTGGTGAGAGGGCAATCTTAAGTTCAATTCCCATATTGGTCAGATCTTCCACCGCGCCGTTGGCAGTTCCGTTGGCCTTATATTTGTTGCCGTTATCCACCTGGATATAGGTGGCGTATCCCTGCCAGCTAAAAGTAGTCTTAATCCCGCTTCTGCTGTATCCTGTCTGCCCTGCCTGCAGTCCGCACAGATCAAAACGGTAAGTGTTGCCGCCAACTTCACCTGTCCCGCCTTGGGGACCAATCCATGCATAAGCCGTTCCCTCGCTGGCTCCATTCCCCAGATTCTCATTGGGAAGCTCCGTGGAGGCATATGCAACCATTGCCAGATGCGATGACCCAAGTCCCACAATCAGGCAGATTGTTAAAATCAAGGAAACGAAACGTTTCCATATCTGATATAATTCTTTATTCATTCCTCACATTGTCTCCTCACATTAAAAATTCAGCCGTTCTTCCTCCGGCAATCCGTCCAGCAGAGGTTCCATATTACTCCCTGTAATCAGACCGCCCGCATATTTATCTTCCTTATTATCAGAATCATAATGATAGAATCCGGTACCTTCTTCCCCTTTATGCCATCTTGGCTTAAATTCGTCATCTACCCTGGCCGCAAACCGGCTGTTTATGATAATGAGCCATCCCCCGTCCTTATCCCTGACAACCTTTTTATTTCCAGTGACGGTCTTTCCGTTGGTATTGACCACCCGGTAAGAATTTTCATTCTCCCTGACCACACCGTAACCATATTCCTCATCCGCTTCCAGCCTGAGTCCATTTATATAGTAGGAATCCTTTACCCTCTTGAGGCGGTTGCGGTTTCCGTAGGCAACGCCGTCGCTTTTAAACCCGAAGGTGTATACCCCGTCCTCCAGTTCGACCTTCAGCTCATTTCCGGTCTGCATGGAGCCGTCATTCAGCTCGTCCGGTGAAAAGAAATAAAGGTCCGCCTTCTCAATGCCATAGATATTCCCCTCTATGAAATCATCTGATGACCATGCGTCCATGTCATACTGGGCAACGAACGTGCTGCGTGTGTCAAAGAGCACAAATCCGGTCTGCATCCTGCCAAGTCCGTCAAATGCATAATACCGGCCATTGACTTTCTTTATCTTATTCTGATATATCTTTCCGTTCTGATCCGTGCGCCACCAGCTGTACTCCCCGTCATCATAGTCATCCTGAATCAGATTGTCCGACGGATACATCCAGAGCCAGGCGTTCCTAAGAAGGCTTCCGCCGTCATACCCGGCATAGAACCTGGCGGGCGCATCGCTGGTGGGATTGCTTTTATCCGCATTGCTGACGCTCGCCACCTTGGTCCACCAGGGAAGCATGATTCCATACTCATCAAAGCCGTAGGTGCTGCCGTCTATATTCTTTTGTACCAGCTTGTCCCCATTGCTTTTTACCTTCTTGGACCGGTTGTTAAAATACAGCCATACCTGGTCATATTCGTTGTAGTCCCTGCCGCTGATATCGCTGGACAGGTCCTCAAGCCCCCTTATCTCCAGCTGCGAATAATCCAGCCACTCCTCAGTTTTTAAGGCGCCGTCCGCATCCGCATAGTACACGCCTTCCTCCAGCGGATTGTCCTCCTCGTCCAGCGGATTCCCATCCTCGTCAAACCATCCGGTCAGCATGCGGCCGCTTTCATCAAATATGTAACTCCTGCCATCCACGGTCCTCTTAAAAGAAGATGCGGTCCCGCGGTACGCCTTGCCGTTGGCGCCAAAATAATACCACCCGGCCTCATGTCCATCCTCATCCGCCTCATCCACCAGGACCCATGTATGTTCAGCCCGCGCTCCATCCTCAAACACATAATACAGGCTGTTTCCCTGTTCAATGAAACAATCCCTCAGCATGATTCCCTGGCTGCCCAGATAGAACCAGGAATCCCTGGACTGCCTCCATGTATTTTGCAGCGGCTCATCATTTTCATCTAAATATCTCCACTCCTCACCTTCGCTCATCCATCCCTCAACCGCATAAGCGGTCACTGTCTGGAATTTAGTCAGTGCAAAAGCCGTAACGGCCAGGGCGCTGGCAATGAGCATGATTCTCCTTTTCTTCATCCTGCTATCCTTCCAATCCTTATTTTAAATATTTATATTGAACCCTTTATCAGGGGTAGTTTTACTCCTCCAAATACACGTATTTGTTTTTCCTTCCGTACAGGACCGCCTCTTCGTGGGTATCAAAATAGATATCCAGCTGATTTCCCTTTACCGCCTTCCCGGTATCCTCCACCGTGTAAACCACGCCATCAATTACAATCCGGGTGCCAAGGGGAATCACGGACGGGTCCGCGGCGATTGTATGGGCTGCCTTGGGCACGGTTTCCGTCTTGGTAAGCATTTCCTCCTTTTCCCCACAACACAGCGGACAGCTGCAATAGCCCGTGACCTGGAACTCCCCCAGACAATCCATTCCTTCTAAAGGCCCATCGGAATGTCTGTATACAGGACAGATCTTCCGCCCGAACTGTTTTGCCTCCTCATAACTGCCAAAATAAATCCGCAGCTTCTCCCTGGCCCCTTCATCCACCTTATCCTCAATCACATAGGAATCCCCATCAATCAGGACCGTATCCCCTATTTTGAAAACAGACAGTACGCCGGCCGCCGTACGCCCGTTCACGGGAACCACGCCGGAATATGTCATATCCTTCCCATCCGAACTATAGGCAGCCACCTCAAGCTCCCCCAAATATGTAAACTCCGGCTGGGTTGCCTGGACCGGTGCCTGTGACGGATTTAAGTCCAGCGCCTCCACGGGATACGGATTGTCAATGGTTCCCGCTCCCCCCAGGTCTGCCCGGGCCTGTTCCGCACCTGCCGTATGGAGCTGGACCAATGTGAATCCGGCCGCCAGGACAGTAAGACCACAGCCCAGAAGGAATGGCCTGAGATATTTCCTCATCATATTATGCCTTTGACAGGATTTCCTGAATTCCGTCATCCTGTATCCATGAATGTTATCTGTCATCCCCCCGCCCCCTGAGCATCACAAATTATTATGCATGGAATCCGAATCCATATCTTTCTGCGTTAAGAACTTCCATGTGCTGCCTCCTAAACTTTTATCCCAGGTAATATCGCAGTATCTCCACTCTCCGTCAATCCAGGTCCTGTTCCATGCATGGTTTCCGGCATATACAGGTTCACATATCAGGCCCGCGCTTCTGCACAGCATCAGATAGGCGGATACATATCCCCAGCACACGGAACTTCCGTCCACGACCGCATCGTAGATGGTCTTATTCTTAAGCGTCTGGTCATAGGAGACATGATTGTAGACCCAGTCATAAAAATATTCCGCCTTCTCCCTGTCCCCCAATGTCCTGCATGACTGCACCACATCCGAGAGCCTGTCCTGTACCTGTCTGTGTTCCGATACCGCCTTATCCGGGTTCCCACACGAAACGTAGATGGCAGACTTCCCATTTTCATCAAATGAATACAGTGTCACTTCTTCTTTTCCCAGATATATGTACCGGTAATAATATCTGCCAAAGGAAAATGCTTCTTCCTCCGAATTAAAAACAATACCTGTTTTTATATAACCGCCGTCCTTCCTCCCTTCTTTGAGCGCATCCATCACCGCTTCCCCAAGAGCTTCAAATCCTGTATTCCGGCTGGTCATCTGACTGGCCGACCGGCCTGTGAAGACTGCCTGCCCGCCAGATGGTTCCGGCTGCTGCATGGCAGATGAATGTATCTCAAAATGAATGTTCATGATAAATAAAATGGCCAAAAAAAGGCAGATGGAACTGAACTTCTTAATTTTTTATCCCTCCCATCCTGTATTTACAACTGAATATTTCTTTTGTTGTACTTAAAAAACAGGGAGGGGGACGATAAAACGGGACAATTACTGATTATGGAAAATTTTAGGAGAATTGATTCCGAAGTTTAAGAAAAGGGTAAATAACAAATAATCTGTTAAAATATTCAAGTTGGTTTAATTTGTGACCCAGCTTGGTTGCTATACCCTTTTTTATCGAATTATTTTTAAAAATATGTAGAATTTTGTCAATAAATGTAGTATACTTTTTTTAAATCTTTCAGGAGTATCCTAAAGTACAACAAAAGAAATATTCCGTTGTATCCTGCAATAGCAGTCTCATCTTTTCAAGCTGCAATCTGTGCTGGCTTCCACTTTCCTTTGTATAAATCCTGGTTGTATTAATATCCCTGTGTCCCAGGATATCCGCTAATTTTGACAGGTTTTTTTCTATTTCATAATATGTCCTTGCAAAAAGGTGTCTTAGGTTGTGTGGAAAAATCTTTTCATTCTTAACTCCGGCCTCCATGCCAAGAGCTTTCATTTCCCTCCATATGTTACTGCGGTCCAGGGCTTTTCCGCTTTTTGTGACAAATATCATACCTGTGCTGATATTCTTTTTTGATGCATAAGACTGCAGGATTGTACAAAGCTGTCTGGTTAACAGCACGGTCCTTATCCTGCCCTTGCACTCAATCTCCGCCTGTCCCCTTCGAATGGCTTCCACTGTGATGAACGACAGTTCCGATACGCGGATCCCGCTTACGCAGATGGTTTCCAGCACAAGGGCCAGCCGTTCATTCCCATTGGCAAAAGCCGTTTTTACCAGCCGCCCATATTCATCCTTTGTCAGTTCCTTCCGCTCAGGATAAAAGGAACTTTTGCTGATTTTTAAAAACTTACTTTCACAGCCATCCCATCCACAGTATTTGAAGAATCCGTTGAGAGCGGCTATGACGCAGTTGATGGTGACCGGGGTCAAACGCTCCCGCAGGTCTGCTTTCCATAACAGTACCACCTCCTTGGTAACCGGTCCATCTCCTATGAACTCTTTAAACTGCTTTAAATAATGTCTGTATTTCTTTACTGTCTCCCTGCTCCTTTCGCAACTTTCCAGCCATTGTCCATACTCCTCTATCTTCTGGTAAGTTATGATCCTTTCATTTTTTCTTTTCATTCCAGCCTCCTGTAAATGTGTATTTGGGTTTAGTCTGCTCAGATGGCAAAAAAACATCCAATATCCCCTTAAGGATGTTGGATTGTTCTGCTTATTATTAGACATTCAAATCATATCATAGCGTTTTTTGAAGCTATGACATATAGTCTAATGAATAACTATATACGGTTTTTAATTCTTTGCATACTAATATTTTCTTACATTTTACATAAATTTTACATAAATTTTACTTAAGTACTTCCAGGACGCAGGCGTGACGCGCAGGCATTGTCATATCCAGGTACCATAAAAAGATAGGATGATTGCCAAAATACAATAAATAAGGGTGCGGCCACCATGACCACACCCAATCTTACAGAGTATTACAGACATCTGAAACAATATTGACCGCTATCTCTTTTGCCTTTGCACTGGACACCGCCCTGCCATCGGACCTGCCTATATATACGCAGAAATACCTTCTCCCATCCGGCGTGTCCGCAAAGCCTGTAAACCAGGAATCCACAACAATCCCTTTATCCTTTCCCATTCCGGTCTTTCCATAAATCTTAACCACCGCCTCATCCTGTTGCGTTACCAGCATGACCTGTTTTAATTGTTCAAGGGTTTCCTCCCCATAATGTGTATCCCTGCCAAAAATACGTTCCATGACCTGAGTCTGCTCTTTTGCCGAAATCTTCAGGGAGGATTCAATCCAGAACCCTGTCAGGGCACGGTTATCATTATTGGTATTCAACCGCCCTTCCCAGTCTGAAATATCACAATTCCCATACAATAGCCCATTAAGCACCGCCTGAATCCTGTCTGCCCCAACTTCATCAATGATCTGTCTGTAATACCAGACACAGGAGGTGCGGAATGCTTCATGGAAATCAATATCCTTGTTCCACTTTTCATTCCAGAATATTTCCCCACTCCATTCCCGCACCGAATGTTCCGGTTCAATGATTCCATCCTCCATGGCAATTAAAGAGGATATGATCTTGAAGGTGGAACATGGGGAGCGGCGGGTTTCAACCAGCTCCTGGTTGTAAATCATGTATTGTTCTTCATCTGGATCATAAATAACAGCGGCGCCGTTCATACCGTCAAAATATCCTGACCAGTCATACTCGGTAATTGCCGATACGGTGCCCGTATCC
Source organism: Enterocloster sp. OA13 (assembly GCF_022440595.1). Taxonomy (NCBI): domain Bacteria; kingdom Bacillati; phylum Bacillota; class Clostridia; order Lachnospirales; family Lachnospiraceae; genus Enterocloster; species Enterocloster sp. OA13. The sequence goes on from NZ_JAKNTF010000001.1 coordinate 3,083,344, forward strand.
TCAACCGTCTCCCTGGGCGGCTCTGTGTATGGCGGTAATTCCTGGGGAGTCCGGATGGTTGGCGGTAATTCCTGGGTAGTCTGGATGGTTGGCGGTAATTCCTGGGTAGTCTGGATGGACGGCGCTGTCCCTGCCGGTTCAGGATTATTATTCCCATTCTTGTTGCCAGCAGAACAGCCTGTTATTACTAATAATAAAATCATCAGTAAAAGCCCTTGCAATCGCCAAAACCCCTTTTTCGCTGATGATGGACCGTTTGGTTTCTTATCATAGCCCATGGAATGATTTATCCTCTCAATCATATTTATTGAACACATAAGTCCCCCATAATCACTTATCCGCCGGCATGACTCTCTGATTCCGCCACTCTTGCTCCAGCTGGGCCAGTGAAACCGCATCCATCTTCTCCGCCATGGCCTGTACGGCCTCATCCAGATGCACACCTAAAATCTCCTTAAAGAAACGCCCAATCTGACAACCTTCCGATATCCTGGGATGGAACTTAAACAGCTCATTGGTGTCATACCCCTCCACCGCCATATATATATCCCACAGACTTATATCTTCCGGATCCCTGGCAAGTACGGTGGCCCCCCTGCCTGTGGATACATGTAAGATTCCGGCCTTCTTCAGCTTGCCAAACAGCTGTCTGACCATGATGGGATTCCCTCCCGTGCTTTCGGAAATCATTTCACTGGTCATCTTTTTATCTTTGAATACCAGGATCATCATCAGCATCTGGACTGTCACTGTAAATTGTGTACTCATGCGCATGTCACATTCCCCCTTTGACTGTATTCTATAAGCCATTGTTTAAAAAGTCAAGTGTAGCCATTGACACTACAAACAAAATGTGCTACCATATTTGTAGCATAATAAGTTACAAATACATAGCAGGAGGTATCCATATATGAAAAATGAAGCTTTGGAAGTCCTTAAAAACAGGCGTTCCATCCGCCGGTTCAAGCCCGAACAGATTTCCCAGGAAGTCCTTGATGTTGTCCTGGAAGCCGGAACCTACGCCCCCACCGCGGCAGGAACACAATGCCCTGTCATTGTAGCGGTCCAGGATCCGGACCTGGTTGCCAGGCTGGACGCAATGAATGCAGGAATACTAAACAACCAGAATATTTCCCATCCCTATTACGGCGCGCCGACCATCCTCATCGTGCTGGCGCCTGAGGATGCAATCGTACCGGAGATTGACTGCGCCCTGGCAGGCGGCAACCTGTTAAATGCAGCCTATGCCGCAGGACTCGGCTCCTGCTGGATACACCGTTCCAGGGAAATGTTTGAATCCGCCGAAGGAAAGGCGTTATTGAAACAATGGGGACTGCCGGACACCATGACGGCCGTTGCATCCATTGCCCTGGGATACCCCGACTGTCCCCATCCGCAACCCGCGCCGCGCAAATCCTCCTATATCATTAAGGTCTGATTCATAAGGCCGAAACCGCAGAACAGGCATCGGAGCATATCGTCCGATGCCTGTTCTGCGGTTTTGATATATGGTTATCCTTGATTCCATCCCAAAAGATTCCCAATCAACAATTCCGCCTCAGAATAAAGCACTGCATTTCCTGCTAATTTTATCCGGTCACCCTGCTGCCTGCAATAAAGCGTGCCGCCCCGCCAGGATGCCTGCCGCGCGACAATTTTTTCCTTATTCTCCTTTTTCGCCCACAGCGGCACAATATGGCAATGCCCGGAGCCGCAGACCGCGTCCTCCGCAACTGCCATTTTAGGTGCGAACGTACGGCTGACGCAATCATACCCTTTTCCTTTTGCCGTAATATGAAGCAGCAGCCCCTCAAGGTTTAATACCTTTTCCTGATTGGGTTTTGCGGAATAGATACTGTCCTCGCTATCCAGTACGCATACTAAATCACGGCCTTTCCATGCTTCCACAGGGCGTATTCCAATGGCGGCCTCCATTTCGTCCGTTACCTCCACCTGTTCTAACCGGTACGCTGGGAAATCCATTTCATAAAGACCGTCTGTATGTATCACCTCCAATGGCCCGCTTTGGGTCTGGAATGTAATCCTGTCTTTATCCGTTTCATAATAACGGAATAAAATAAATGCTGTTCCCAGCGTGGCATGGCCGCAAAGGTCGATTTCACCGCCGGGAGTAAACCAGCGCAGATGATATCCGTCCTCTTCCCTGACCGTAAATGCCGTCTCCGCAAGATTATTTTCCTGTGTGATTTTCTGCATCAGCGTTTCCGGCAGCCACTGGTCCAGGACACAGACTCCCGCGGGATTTCCCTCAAATAATTTTTCCGCAAACGCATCCACAACATAATACTTCATATTTTCCTACCTCCGGTCCATTCACCAGCCCATTTTAGTCCGCTGCCGGTGTTATCAGATGTCCAAATTTCCCTTTTGGGTTGACTGTATTATATCGCCGGCATTATAATAAGTAAAACGAATATTTCTAATAGAAGCATTAGGAAAGGCGATTTGTGGAATGAACCGGTATCTTGCACTCCAAAAAATAATAGAGCTTGGAAGTTTTACAAAAGCAGCTGAAGCGCTTGGTTATACCCAGTCTTCCATCAGCCAGATGATCGGTTCCCTTGAAAATGAACTGGGAATCAAGCTGCTGACCCGTTCCCGCACCGGTATCAGACTGACCATTGAAGGCGCTGAACTCTATCCATTTGTTGAGCGCAGCATCATACAATACCGCGCCATGCAGGAAAAGGCAAATGAAATCAAGGGGCTGGAAACCGGAATCATCCGCGTGGGTACCATATCCAGCATCACCTGCCACTGGATGCCGGAGTTAATCAAAGGATTCCAGGAACAATATCCCCATGTGCAGTTCCTGTTCCATCAAGGGGATTATACATCCATCCCGGAATGGATCCGGACAGGCGCCGTGGACTTTGGATTCATCGCCCCGTCCGCTGTCACGGATCTGACAGCCATTCCGGTAAAGGACGGGGAAATGCTTGCGGTTTTGCCTCAAGGCCATATCCTCGCCAATAAAACGGAAGTCAAGCTTGAGGACCTGGCAGCAGAACCCTTCATCCTGCTTGAAGAAGGACAGTTTAACGAACCGTTAAATGCATTTCACGATAGGGGGCTGGAACCCAGTATCAAATATACGTTCCATGATGATTACGCCATCATGACAATGGTCGAGGCAGGTCTGGGCGTCAGCATACTGGCCGAGCTTGTGCTACGCCGGACCAATTATAACATCGTCTGCCTGCCCATCGCCCCGCCGGTATACCGGACTCTGGCCATTGCATATAAAGAAAAGGATGGTTTACCGATTGCCAGCAAGTATTTCATTGCGTATCTGATGGAACATAAAGGCAGGCTGCCGTAAATATCAAATTACTTAAAATCATCTTCCACAACAAAGTTTACATTCCCATTTGATATGTAAGACACTGTTATCCAGCCTTTTCTGCAGGACCCGGCAAGTGGCTGTCTTTCCCACTCCCATGGTTCCGCCAATTATATATAGCCTTTTCATGATGCTTTTCCCTCTATTGTTCCAGTGCCATCGGATGATTTTCGGTATCACAACTCCTCCGGCGCCGATATCTCCTTTCCAACAAGGTCAATCACGTTCTTAAATCCATCCCTGTTTTTAAGCGTACTTCCCAGAGATGTTACAACTGCCGTGATTTTCTCCCGTCCCACTTCTTCTGTGAAAGTCTTCACCCCAGGCGGCATGGCACCTGCCCAAAGAGGAAATACCACAACAATATCATCTGCTTTCCCTGGCCTTTCATATGTAACCGGAATGGTCTTTCCGCCCATAGCCATGGCACCGGCCTTCACATAATTTATTTTCCCGCCCCATTCCCTATTGTCATTAATCATCCTTGCAGTAACGCCAAAACGGCCGGCAAGCTCTTCTGCAATCTTTTTGCTTCTTCCTGTCCTTGAAAAATAGTATATCTGCATATAATACGCCTCCTGTCCTATCTCATCCCAGTGCCCCATCCGGCCAGATACCGATAGCCCCAGCAAATCCAACGCCCCCAATAAGTTCAGTTTACTATAATAAAAGTTCTGCGTCCACAATAAGACGAACATCCAGATATAAAAATCCAGACATGGAACAGGGCAGCCACACCATACGGTGCCGCTGCCTTGGATTGATTTATAAAATGATTGATTTAAATAACCATACCCTGTCCGATGGATGCCATCCCTTTACTTCCTGTATCCGCACTTAGGGCAGACACCGTTTTCGTTTAATGCGATACCGCATAACGGACAGCGTTCAATGGTCCTGGAAGGCTGGTATTCCTGGGTTGCAGCATTGACGCCGCTGCTGAAGGTAATCTTTGCAATATTCAGCTTATCCTTCAGAAGGTCATATACAATCTTAATCATGCCTTCCACTGTCATGGTTTCTTTTGTTACCACCAGGCGGCACTCGGGATAGGCGGTGGCAAGCTCTGTCTTAAACGCCGGGCCTTTCATCTTGTTGGTCGGGGCGCCGTCCCTGATTCCCTGTTCCTCATAGACCTTGAGGATGGCGGGAAGCAGCGGGTCGTCCTCCCTTAAAATCAGTGCATGGTCAAAATTCTTCAGGACTTCCCAGGCAGTCTTCTGGATTTCATTGCATGGGAAAACCATGTTAACACCTGGTTCGATGGAATCCTCCACTTCAATGGTCAGAACCCCCGTGTGTCCGTGCAGATACTGTGCTTCTCCTTTAAACCCAAAAAACCTGTGTGCGTACTGAAGGTCGAGTGTTGTGATACTTCTCATATTTCGTCTCCTTTTCATGCGATTTATAATTTACAGGCTCCTCATCCGGGCCTGCATTCGCAGCAATTGTAGGTGGAGGGCACAGCAGGCTTTAAAACTTACGGATCATCATTTACATTCCGGGCAGATTCCCCTGAAAATAATATCACAGCCTGTAAATTCAAACCCATGGGTATCCCTGATTTTTTGATACAGATCTTCGATGACATCCATGTCCACATCAAAAACCCTTCCACACTTTTCACATAGGATATGATAATGTTCCTGACAACGGTGGTCGAAACGGTCTGCTGCTCCCGGTATCTCTATCTTCCGTATCTTCCCGATTTGGGAAAGGCGGTTCAGGTTCCGATACACGGTGCCTCTGCTTATATTGGGATATTCCCTGGCGACCTCATCATATACCTCAACCGCAGTAGCGTGACACTGCAGCTTGTTCACTGCTTCTAATACCATTGAACATTGTATTGTATTTCTGTTAATCATAATCCATTTCCTTAATAGTATTTATTACTAATTAGGATTATATCCTAATAAGAACCATATGTCAATAGTAAACTGATAGAAATAATAGTAGGCTGAATGGAAATGCATCTGGCTTACCGCCTCTTTTATCCGGTTCATTCTTCCTTCTTACCGGCGGACTTTACAAGATAGCGGAGCCATACAGCGTCCCCTGTAAGCACATCGGCGCCTTTCAGCGTAAAACCGACCGGCTCATCCGTGCTCAGTCCTTCTTTTGTCTGGAACAATGTCTGCGTCTTGGTGGAACCATCCGCACAGGGAGCGATTACCACACTGATTTCATCGCACATTCCCGCCTGGATAAAGGACCAGTTCAGCACACCTCCCCCACCCAGCATCAGTGTCTCAATTCCAAATAAATGCTTTAATTTCATCAGGGCCTCATCATAATCCAGTGTTTCTTGTCCTGCAATGATATAGGAAATACCCAGTTTCCGCAGAAATGCTTTATATGCATTGGATGCCTGTCCGGTCAGGACCTCCAGCACATGGGCGGTGGTGTCGATGTAGGCCAGCGAATTCTTTTCCCAGCCAAGTCTGCCGGACGGGTCAATGGAAACATAGTACATCGGTGCTTTTTCAGCAACAAAATCCCCTTCCGGGACCTGGGGCGCATGTTCCTCCAGGACTGGTTTGCGGTACATGGTAAAATTGTCATCCGTGGTAACCCGCCCTGACAGCCACCCCTGATGTTGATATTTGGGTTCCTTGCCAAAAGCGATTTGGTAAAAAGCATCTCCAGCCGGTCCGGATTCCGGCATTTCCATAAAATTGCCCATGATCTTGCCATCCAGCGATGTCATCATGTGGCAGAAAATATATGGTCTGTCCATTCTTAATCATCCTCCTGACGATAAAATTTTTCGTAAATTGCAGCCTGATAAGTTTCATATACAGGTTCAATCAGACTATACCACCTGGAGTCAGGTCCAAGTCAATATTTTTTAAGGTTTTTATACGGTTTTTATAGGTTTTGATGTTCAAACACCCCTATCGTCCATTGTTCACAATCCGCAGGAACTCATCTGCCATTGCCTCCGGCCCTTCTTTCATACCGTTTTCCAGCCAGCAGAGCATCATGTTATAAAATGCCCCTGAAAAATAGTACAGCTCATACTTCGATATGGAACTGACCGGCATATCGCCGTGGGCTTCGATTTCGCAGTCAGTAATCACATCCAGAAGCGTGGTTGACACCTTCGCATGATGGAATGCCAAGACAAGTCCGGCATTTTCCTGATAAAAACGGAATTTATACAGCACTGCCCCGCGGCTGCGGAAATCCTCATTTGAATCCCCTTTCCCCTCATGGTAACGCAGGGCCATCTGCTGGATTCCATAGTCTATCAGTTCCTCCACGGACTTAAAGTTGCGGTAGAAGGACGCGCGGGCCACGCCTGATTTTTCAATCAGCTCAGTGACGGTTAACTTTGACCAGTCTTTATGCCCTGCAAACTCAATCAGAGCGGTAAATAAACGGTCCTTTACCCTTTTATTGGCTGCCTTTCTCTTATCCATGATACAATACGCCTCCTTTTGTCTCAGGTTGGCCAATTGACTTCAAAGCCAATTGTGATACAATATGTATCATATTAAAGCATGTCAGCTTTGTCAAGAGAAGTATATACTATCACAAATCGTTCTGCATTATATAAATGGAGGTAGATTAAATTGAAAAACAAACATATAATCCGGATTAATCCTGAAACATGCATTGGATGCGGCCTGTGCAAAAGGGATTGCCCTGCGGGCAACATCCAGATAGAAAACAAGAAGGCAAAGATTCTCACACAGTCCTGTATCATGTGCGGCCATTGCGTGGCAATCTGCCCAAAAGCCGCTGTCACCATGACGGGCTTTGACGAACCGCCAATAGAGATTGGAAAGCCAGCCACATTGAACCCACAGGAGCTGCTTGCCGCACTGAGGACACGCAGAAGCATCCGGCAATTTACAAAACAACAGGTGGAGCCTGAACTGATAGCCCAGATCATCGAGGCCGGGCGCCTGACACCTACCGGAAAGAATGCCCAGGACGTATCATATATCGTGCTGCAGGATGGAATCAATCGGTTCGAGCAACCGGCGGTACGGTTATTCCGGCGGATCCTTCCGCTCATGAAGCTGGTTAGCCCGGTGGCGAAACGGACGGTAATCGATGAGCATTTCTTCTTTAAGAAAGCCCCTGCAGCCATAGCCATTGTATCACGCGACCAGATAAACGGCGCCCTTGCCGCCGCTGACATGGCGCTTATGGCTGAGTCCTGCGGTTTAGGCGTGTTATACAGCGGTTTTTTCTCCATGGCCGCAAACCACTCCCGTTCTTTGCGCAGGATGCTTGGATTAAAGCGCGGGGAAAAGGTTGTCATGACATTGGTTCTAGGCTATTCCGGCGTAACCTATCACCGGACCGCACAAAAGGAGGCTGCTTCCGTACGGCAGTTTTAGGAGGCGGCCCTGGCATCCTAAAGCCGCCTTGCCAAAAGCCGGATGTAATTATAGTTCGTTAATTGTTTCAGTCACAGTCATGTCCCGTATTCTTTTAGCCGGGGCATAAACAGCCGCCGACGCTGCAAAAACAACAAACAGGAGGATGACCGCCAGTGATTGCCACGGCAAACTCCATACCGCATAGGGAAAGTGGGCGGAAATAAGAAAGCCATATAGCATCCTGCTGAGCGGCAGACCAATTGCACAGCCAATCCCGCCGCCCCAAAAGGCATAGGTCAATGCCTCCGCAAAAATCATTTTCGTGATCTGGTGTCCGTCCATTCCCACTGCCCGCATAGCGCCGTATTGTTTGGTTTTGGCCGCCACACTCATTGAAATGCTATTCGCGATATTTAACAGCGTAACCAATGTAATTATTCCTAAAAAGCAACCGATACAGAACACAAACGCAAGATACGTGCCCGATGTGCGCTGGTCCCGCTTATCACTGAACCGGCAGCCGCTCCCCACCGCTGTACTGCGGAGCGCAGACACATCTTCGTCCGTTGCATGGGAAGCTGTCTGTATCATAATGAGTGAGTATCCGGATATCCCGGTCAGACGGGTAAAGGTCTCGCCGGAAGTAATCAGTGTGATTTTTCCATCTGTAAGGCCATTACTGCTGAATGGGTCATATTTCAGTAAACCGGCAATCTCAATTTCTTCCTCCCCCACAAGGATTCTATCACCAATTCCCCATGGGCTGTCTTTATCCCATGTTGCAACCGCATAGCTGCTGTTCCCATAGATTTTAGAAAGATTGCTGCCACGGCGGAGAGCGCCATCCTTTTTCAGACAATCCAGATCAAAACCGTCGAAGGAAACAAGGTCAACCGTACCGGAAACCAATGTTCCTCCCTTCCACTCTGCCGGAATATCAAAACTGCTGCGGCGTCCATACACCTGTTTTACACCGCTCATTCCCCGAAGCGTTTCCGCCAGTCTGCTGTCAATGGAATCCAAGCCGTCACTGCTTGTAATATCAATATCTGAAGCGGCTGCTGATTGGGGCATGAGATGATTGACAAAATCAATCAATACCGTGAAGCTCAAAAACAGGATAATACTAAGGGCAAAGGAACCTGTCATTAAAAACAGGTTTTTCTTTGCAGAAACAGCATGGTGGATACCAAGTGCTGTTTCTATTTTGATAAAGCCGGTATGGACCGGATGATTCTTCATTTTCCCATTATCCGGGTTTCCAGAGACAGCCGTGACAGGAGATACTTTTGCAGCCTGCCGTGCCGGGGACCTTGCCGCCAGCAGCACCGTGACAACTCCCATCACGATGCCGCTGACGATTCCAGTTACACTGATACCGAAAAGCGGGATACCGGAGAATTCTTCTCCGACAGCATACCGCAATACACCGCACAGGATCCAGGTTGCCGAAACACCAAGGGCAAGTCCTATGGGGACTGCTGTTTTACACCAGTTTAACGCTTCCAGATGCACGAACCGGACGATCTGTTTCCTGCTCATTCCAATACAGCGCATCATTCCAAAGAATTTTGTCCTCTGCGCTACGCTGCTATTGATACTGCTAGAAATCATCAATACGCCTGCGGATAAAATCAGCAGGAACAGGATTCCGGCGCTTAGCATGAGCGTTTGTCCCATGGCGCTGTTAAACAGGACAGATATGGAAAATCCGTCATGTTTATCCGCAAGCCTTGCCTGTTCCATCCTTGCCCCCATTTCCGCCATGCTGAACACGGAAGTTACCATGAATACAGCAAAAATGATACAAAGCAGCGTCATCCGGTTCTGCCTGCGGTGTACCTTTGCAGAGATTGGGATTAAACTTAAATAGCTCTTCATTCCCGGCACCTCCCAAAATCGGTCATCACTCCGTCCGACACCTGCAATATCCGGTCTGCGGTCCGGGCGATACTGCGGCTATGGGTAATCATCATGATGGTCTGCTCGTATTTTTTGGATGCCTCTTTTAACAGTGAGATTACTTCACCGGTATTCTGCGTATCCAAATTTCCGGTCGGCTCATCTGCCAGGATCAAGGAGGGGCGGGTAATCAGTGCGCGCCCAATCGCCACACGCTGCTGCTGGCCGCCGGATAGCTGGCTGGGAAGATGATTCCGCCGCTCCTTCAGGTTCAGGACCGTCAAAAGCTCTTCCAGATATTTTTTGTTGGGCTTCTGGTAGTCCAGCAGGACCGGGAAAATGATGTTCTGCTCAACCGTCAGTTCCGGGATCAGATTGAACGACTGGAAAATAAAACCGATGTTCCTGCGCCGGAACACCGTAAGCTCCCGGTCCTGCATGGAGAAAATATCTTTGCCGTCAATGCAGACCTTGCCGGAAGTGGGTGTGTCCAATGCCCCCAGCAGATTCAACAGCGTGCTTTTCCCGGAGCCGGATTCCCCCACAACCGCAACAAACTCTCCCTTCGGTACGGAAAAGCTGGCAGCTTTTAAGGCGTGAACAGCAATATCCCCGGTACCATAGGTTTTAGATAGTGATTGAACCTCTAACAGATTCATGTCATGAACACCTCTTCCTTTAACTGATACCCAAAGATTACCACCGCCGCCTTACTGTGATATTACTGTAATGCTACAATTTTGTAGGAATCAGGAAGCTGATACGGAACACCGTGCCCTCCCCCAGCCCGCTTTCAACTTCAATGGTGCCGTCATGTGCTTCGATGATTGCCTTTGCCAAAGGAAGGCCCAGGCCAATGCCCTGGGTATCCTGTGAGAAACGGCTCCGGTAAAACCGTTTGAAAATGTGGTGTAAATCCTCCGGATGGATGCCGCAGCCTGTATCTTCCACTTTAATCTGAATGATGGGCGCGGACTGTTCCCATCCAATCCGGATGGAATCCCCCTCTTTCGTGTGGTCAAAGGCGTTTTTGACAATATTACTGATTGCTTCCAGCAGCCAATCCCGGTCGCAGGGAAACATGATGGGTCCCTTTCCGGAGAGAATAAGTCTTTTGTGTTCCAGACTGGCACGATAGGAAAAATGAAGCCCTATGTCCTTCATCATATCGGAAATATCCTGGGGCGTCTTTTCCATTTCCAGCGTCCCTGCGTCCAGACGTGTGATTTTAAGCAGATTTTGTACCAGTGTCTCAATCCGGTCAAGCTCCTGCTCGGACAGTTCTGCGAACGCTTTAATTTCCGGCAGGTCTCCTGCTTCATTTTGCAGAAGCCCGTTATAGACATTCAATGCCGCCAGAGGGGTCTTGAGCTGATGGGAGATATCGGATATGGTGTCCTTCAAAAACGCTTTGTCCTTCATCCCATTGACAGCATGGGCGTTTAATACCGCTGCCATTGTATTGATTTCATGGAACAGGCGGTATAATTCCCCCTCATGGTTACAATCGATACGGGCCTCCGCATGGCCATCAAGAAAAGCTTCCATCTGATGGACCGCATGTTCCATGATCCTGTCCTGGCGGATTAAGTACCGGACATATATTGTCAGCACACAGGCCGCCAGAAGCAGGAACAGGATAAAAAATGCCATGGACAGCTCTTTGCAGTATACCCATAGTAAGGCTTCCCCGGATGCAGCAAACAGGAGCAGGACGGCAATGACAGCGCCGATAAACCGTTTATTTTCTTCATTCACAAATAGCTTCATGGCATCCCTCAACGTACAACATTCCATTTGTAGCCCATCCGCCGGACAGTAAGGATCATCTGCGGCTCCCCGGGATTGTCCTCTACCTTCATGCGCAGCCGGCGGATGTAAACAGTGAGCGTATTATTGTCTATATAGCTGCCCTCGCAGTCCCACAGCTTATCTAATATCTTTTCTTTCGATAACACCGTATTGGGATTTTGCATGAACAGACACAGCAGTTTGTACTCTGCCGCAGTCAATTCCAGAAGGTCACCATTTTTATATACCTGCCCCTGTAACAGCAGTACCCGTATCCCGTTGGATTGGAGTTCTGTTCCTGCTGTGCCAAAATCCTTTACCCGGCGCAGCAACGCATTGATTCTTGAAACCAGGACACCCAGCTTAAACGGTTTTGTGATATAGTCATCGCCGCCCATGTCCAGTCCCATGATAATATTTGTTTCCTCGTCAGAAGCGGTTAAGAAGATAACCGGGACTTTGGAAACCAGCCGTACCATCTTACAAAAATCAAAGCCGGAGCCATCCGGCAAAGACACATCCAGGATCAGCAGGTCGTATTTCCCGTCAGACCAAATTTTTTCCGCCTCATCCAGCGTTCTTGCAATGTCAGTTTCAAAGCCCTGCTTTCTGAACGCAAATGCCAGGCCGTTAATCAAGCTCAAATCATCTTCCAGAAGTAAGATCCTGCTCATGTCCATCCTCCTTTTGACGTCCGCTGTCCAAAAACCTCCGATTCTTCAATCCCGGACATCTGTTTTAACCAAGAATACTCCTTAAAACAAAAAACAGGACAACTGCCAGCAGGATAAGAACCAGAAAAATCATCCCGACTATTTTCACTATCCGCCCAGCCTGTGCCGACCCCTGTTCTGCCATGTTCCCCAACAACTGTTCCAATTCATCCGCAGCCCCTTGACCGAATTCCCGGGCAATCCAGTTGGGATTGTATTTGTCATTATTCCTGCCATAGGTATAGCTTACGGAAATCTCCACGGAATTCCTGGTCAGGCTTCCACTATTATTATATTTCCTGTAATCATAATAAACCGTAAAAAAGCACAGGACAGGAACCATCGATGTATACCCATCTTTTATATGAAGATAATAGACATCCAGGTTGTCGATAACGGTAAGCGGCTTTGTGATCTGTGCTATCTGCGTATCATTTTCATAAATTGATACATAATTATTTTTCCCCTTATCAATGCTGTATCCCAGGCATACCCTTCCCTTATGTTCAATACAGAATTTATTGTCACACACGCCATTCTGCATGATATAAAAGCTTCCCTCGTTACCATCCCTGCCAACGATTTCAAACTGTCCAAAACGCTGTTCTTTTGTTATCAGATATTTAAAAGGAACGGCTTCTTCAATCATATTGGAAATCAATTTATAATGCGTTGTATAAAGTTTCTCCCCTGAGGCATCCGTAAAAATAATCTCCCGCATATGTTCCGCGTTAAAGGGTAAGGAAACATCCATCCATGGGGCCTTTGCACGGAATAATACCTGCCCGGAGGATGACACCTCAAATAAATTCTCAAAATTTGATTTCACCTGTTGTATTGTAATAAGCATGTCCTTAATCCTTCCTGCCTGATAATCCCTATATAACCACGTATAGACCGTGTATGAAATTATAGCATGCCGGACCGGTTCCCACAACCGTTTCGTGAATCCATCCATACCACAAAAGGACACCCTGATGAGTGTCCTTTTGTGTAAATCCTATTTGTATACCACTACATATCTTATCCGGCACGGACTGCCGCAATCATTTATTCCGGGTCATCCTCCATGACAATATTGTCATCCTTTGCTTCACATTTAGCTGCATTCCTGAACACGGATACCACCACCAGGATCAGCAATATGGAAATAGGTAACCCAACAATATTCCACATCCCTTTGACAGAATTCACGCCGCCGGAAGCAACCAGAAGGTAAGCAATCACGCCCATGATAACGCCCATCACGATTTTAATCTTATTGGGTGCCTCATCATCCACACTCAGTCCGTGGATGCTGATGGTGGCCAGGGCCGCTGCCACCGGGTCCGCCATGGTGGAGAACGAGGTGAAGATGGATACCACGAACAGTACAATCAAAACCTTCCCCAGAGGGAATGTATTCAGTATGTAAAAGATTGTGGACTGCATGCCTGCCGTATTCACGCCGTTCCAGATGTCAAAGGTTCCGGTTGTCTGCAGCTGTACGGTCAGTCCGCCAAACACGGCAATCCAGACAATACAGAACATGGACGGAGCCAGGACATTTACAAGGATGAACTGACGGACCGTCCTTCCCTTTGCCAGGCGGCTTAAAAACATTCCCAGGATTGGCGCATACACCACGAAGGAAGCCCAATACTGTATGATCCAGTCCGCATACCAGTTATCCCCAGGCGCCATGGAATTGAGGATGGCTGTCTTTTCAAAGGGATGGTCCAGAAGGTAAGCAAAGGATTCCGTTCCCAGTTTTGCACAGAAGGTGGTAGGGCCTAAAATCAGTACGTATACCAGTATGGCAATAAAGACGAGGGTGGTAAATGAAGATAGCTTTTTCAGCCCGTTTCCAATACCGGATACACAGGAAGCTGTAAACAGTGCCACAATAATAACCGCAACCACAAGCCACACAATCTTGGACTGAGGCAGCCCTGTGATGGACTCGATTCCCGCGCCGATCTGCATCAGGCCCACGCCCATGGAACAGGCCACTGCGCCGCAGAGGGAGAAAATAACAATTGCATGCACCAGCGTTTCAAACTTTTTACCCTTTTTCCCAATACTCGTTGTCAGCACCGGGCCAAAGGCCAGCGGCTTCTTCATGTTGAATGTGAGGAGCGCGAACGCCACGGCGCATATGGTGTACATGCAGTACTGAGGCACGGACCACTGCCACATGGTCTGGGATATTGCAAATATGGCAGCCTCCCTGGACCCTGCTTCCACCCCAGCCGCAACCGGCGGCGTCATGAAATGGAATATCGGTTCCCCCATTGCCCAGAATAAGAGTCCTGTACCGATTCCTCCGCACAGGGACATGGTAATCCAGTTCCAGGTCTTGAAATCCGGCGTGGCGTCCGGGCCGCCAATCTTGATGTTGCCGAACTTAGATAACGCCAGGACAAATGTCAGGATTATGATCAGGATTGCAATCAGTTCAAAAAACCAGCCAACCCTGTCAGCCATGCCATATAAAATTGTATTGAGGATATTTCCCATTGCCTCCTGTTTAAAAATCCCGAATGCAATAAAAATCCCAAGACAGACGATTGCAGGCCAAAAGGCCAGTTTATTTAATTTGTTTTTATCGTTCATTATTTCCCCCTTAGAAACTTAACCTTGCCGGTAACATTAAGCCGGTAACATTAATAATACACGTCAATGTAATCCTTATCTTCAAAGAATTCTATTTCCTTAGCCCCTTCCAGCTTTTCATAGTCCTCTTCCGACAGGTTGACAACAGGGATGCTTTTATTATAAAAATGTTTCGCGATTAACGGCCCCGTCAGGATGACCGGATCGCTTCTCAGGTTAATGATTGCCGCCGGGGCACAGTCCAGACGCACCTGTTCCAGAATGACCAGCCCTGCCCCGCTGCTTCCTTTTCCAAATGGAAATGCAAACACCTGGCCCGCCATGTTCTTCTCATAGCAGTCGCTTCGATTGTCACGGATCAGCCCGCTCTGTGGGTCTGCCCCGCCCCAGAAGCAGAATGAATCTTTTGAATACAGTAATTTTGCCCTCACATTGCCGGACACTGCCACCTTACACTTTATGCTCACTTTTTCCATGGTCTTGCTCCTTTCACAATCTTCCCTGCAACCGCGGTCTCCACGCACTCCCACATATTTCCAAATACCGGCTGGATTCCTCTCATACTGAAGCAATATGTATCAAACTTTCCGGAATTGGACATGATGGTTTTTGTTCCCAGCTTCTGTGAGCGGTATTCCAGTATGCAGCCGTCGCTGTAAATCTGGATTCCCAGTGCAGTAAGCCTTTCATACAGTCCGCTGTCCTTTAAGCGGTCCACGGTGGCCCTTCCCACGATGATCCATAACTCCGTGGAATCGCTTACCTTCCTGCCGTTCATCAGGAATTCCAGTTTGGCGCATTCATCATAAGAGAAATGCGGACATCCCAGCAGCACGATATCGATATCCCCGTCCACTTCATAGTTGGTGAGCTGGCGCTCTGCCTCCTCCAGGTCCTTGATGTGGATTTCCACCACTTCCTCCGGTTTCTTTCCGCCGAATGCCATCTCCCGCGTCTGTGCCTCCGGTGTTACCCCAATCATATGGAACAGCGCGATGCCGCCTGATGAAGCAGCCGTAGCGCTGCATTGTTTCAGATTGTCATTGGTGATATTGGTGGGCATGCCTTCCAGCGCCCAGATCCGGTCCCCGACAATGGAACCGAACGCATAGGAAACCAACGGATACATGGACTCATCCTCAAAGTATTCCAGCCTGATATCATCCCCTAACTTTACAAGGCCCTGTGCGTAACGGTTCTCCGGCACATGCAGCCCAAAGTAAGGAACCCTGCCCGCAATGCCGCAAAGCAGCTCTAAGGGACCTGCATAGCGGTTGGTCCTGGCGCCGATGATGGAGTTATAATAACAGATTACATTGGACTCCGCGCAGGCCAGCTGCTGTCCGAAGGATGGCTGGAATCCGGCCTGATAGGGCGCGCAGGACCAGGTGGGGATGGCCCCCATTTTTATATGCGACGCCTCGATACGGCGGGTTGCGCTCATTACCTCCACATCATGTTTCTGGCGGTGCCATTTTAACATATCACAGGCCGTGGCATTGGTGGTTGTGGGAACCGCGAACCTGGCCCCCTTTTCAGCCAGCATTTCCGCAAATGCAACCTGTGCCTCCCCCGCATATACGGTGCTGTCATCATGGCATCCCACAATCTCAACAAATCTGTCTACATCATGGAATGCGGCCAGGTCGTAAAGAACCTGCATTGCCTGCTGCCGGACTTCCCCATGGTCACCGTTCAGCATCTCCTTCTCGTAATCAGTCAGTTTCATAAATTACTCCTTTCCTACTAATAAGTTCATTTTTTTCCATCCTCACGCAGCCATTTAAAAAGTACGATCTCCATAAATATCATTACAAACATAAACGGGATGGAAACCAGGATAGCCAGGCTTTTTAACGCCGAGAAATCCGCTTTCACAAACATCACGGATAAGGGTACCAATGTCAATACCAGGCAGCATGCCACCCTTAAACCTGTGCTTACGTTCCCGCTTCGGTCCAGTTTGGATGTGACGGTCTGGGCCAGTGAAAAGGAGGCGGAATCCAGGCTGGATGCCACAAATCCGGCAATCATCACCAGCATGACAAACGGCAGTCCCTTCTTTCCTCCCGGCAGCGTTTCAATCACGCCATATACCAGGTCCTGTCCTCCTCCTTTGGACAGGATATCTGTTACACTTACAATTCCCTGGGTCTGGGCATAAATGGAATATCCTCCGTCTATGGCAAATAAGACCCACACGCTGATGCTGATTCCCAAAAGGCAGCAGAGCGAAACTTCCTTTATGGTCCTGCCCTTTGAAACCTTGGCAATGAAAATCCCCATCAACCCTGTATAGGTAAGACAGAATGCCTGGAAGAACAAGGTCCACTGTTCCGGAAAACCCGAATTTTCAATGGGATCCGTGAAAAAGCTCATCCGCAGGTACTTATCCCCCATCCATCCAAGGCTGCTGATGAAATTCTTAAGGATGAAATTGGTGGGACCTGCAAACAATATGTAAAGTAAAAATAAAATACACAGTCCGGCCGCCAGGTTACTGATGGTCTTCTTGCCCTTCTCCATTCCCAGGAAGGATGTGAATGTAAAGATTGCCGCGATTGCCAGCACCACTCCCACCTGGACTGCAAATGTTGTCTCAACCCCAAATACCTGCTTTAACGCTCCTGTCTCCAGGGGCACTGCCAGTCCCAGCGTACACCCGGCCGCGCCGATGATGCAGAACACAACGGAAATATCAATCAGTTTCCCTATGATCTTCTTATATTTGAAATCCCCCATCATGCATTCGCAGACAGTACTTATTTTTATGAAAGAAACTTTTTTGTTGTAGACCGCGTACGCAACCGCGACACCGGCCAGCACGTATGGTCCCTGTGTGGCAAATCCCCAGTGGAAAAAGGAATATCCCAGGGACGCCTCCAATGCCTCAACCGAAAATGGCTCCAGATGGATGCCCGGCGCTTCGTAATAGGCCGCCCATTCCGTAAAGGACCAGTACACTGCGGCCGAAGCCAGCGCTGCCAGCGCCATCATGGTAATATAGCTGAAATTGGAATACTCCGGTTCCCCATCGCCAAGGCGGATGCTGCCATATTTACCAAAGGCAAGATAAAAGGCCAGTACCGTTGTCACAAAGGTAAATAACATCAATGGTACGGAAAAAATCTTCGTCGCTCCCAGGAATGCGTCATTCACTCCCGAGAGCATCTGAGCGGGATACTTCGCCAAAAAGAAAACAAAGGTAAAAACAGAAAACACCCCAACCCCTGCGGTAATCAGGCTGACTCCCCATTCCTGCTTTTTATCCATCCCTATTCCCCTGCAAAAGCAATCATGGACGCCTCAAGCGGAACATCCCCCGGAAGCGCCGCCACCTGCACGCAGACACGCGTGGGCTTGTGCTCACCGAAAAACTCCTTGTACGCTTCGTTAATCAGGCCGAAATCATTTAAGTCCTTGATATACACGTCCACCCTGGCAATACTCTCCCTGCATCCGCCGCCCGCTTTTACAATGCTTAACAGATTATTCAGGACCAGGGTAGTGGCCTGTTTGATTTCAAATACATACTCGCCATCCTTTGTAAGCGGAATCTGGCCGGATGTGATGATCATGTCCCCATACTTGCGGCCATGGCAATACGGCCCCAGTGCCGGTGATGCTTCCGGACTCACAAGTTCTTCCAGTTTCATCTTCATACCTTTTACCTCGCATTCTTTTTATTTTGTTTCATATTTTATTTTATCGTTTCACTTTTTGTTATTATATATCATATAATACGACTATATGTGCATTTTGTCAATAATTAGTTTCAAATTATTTATGCGTTCGTCATTATTACCAAATGAATATATGGTTTTTCGTGACAATATCCAGGGGGGCATAAACCAGCGGGGCGGGCAGGTTTTCCCCTGCCTTTCCCTGCCGTTCCCCCTGCCGTTTCCCTGCCTTTTCCCTTCATCTTCAGTCATCATACATAACTAACAATGCATCTGCGATGGCTGCCCCGTCCTCCGTGATGAATACAGGGTTGATGTCCAGCTCTTTTACCTTGTCCTTGCCTTCTGCCGCCATTTCGCTGATTTTTACAAGGAGGTTTACAAGGGCCTCCTTATCGCAGACCGCTCCGCCGCGGTAGCCGTTCAACAGCGGATAGGAGGCAAGGCTTTCTATCATATCCCTGGCCTGTTTTCCGGTAAGAGGCGCCGGGGCCAGAGCCACATCCTTAAACAGTTCCACAAACACGCCGCCCATCCCTACCATGATCATAGGCCCGAAATCCCTGTCATTGTTCACGCCGATGATCATTTCCGTGCCGTATTTAAGCATGGGTTTCAGGAGGACGCCCTCCAGCCTTGCATCCGGGGCATTTTTCGCGCAGTTGTCCATGACGGCTGCAAATGCGGCGCGCAGTTCCGCCTCGTCCCTGATGTTCAGCTTCACCCCGCCTACGTCCGACTTGTGCTGGATATCCCTGGAATGAATCTTTACAGACAGGGGATAGCCCAGTTTCCCTGCTTCCTCCACCGCTGCGTCCGCTGTTGCGGCAACTGCCTGGGGCGGAACCGGGACGCCGTGGCTGCTCAGATAGTTCAGGCTCTCGAACTCGCTCAGGCTGTGGGAACATTCATGCTTTCCCTCAGGAACCGCCGGTTCCATTGGTTCGAATGTGCGGACGGCAAAATCCAGTATCTTTTTAAGCGCGGTGCAGCCATAGCGTCCGGTGGGAAGCAGGGGCGTGCCCGCGGCCTTCAGGATATCCGCGCTTTCCTGGTGCCTGGTGTGTTCGATGAACGGAATCCAGAACACTGGTTTTAACGTCTTATCCCGGCGCGCAATGGACACCGCCTCAACCATATGGGAGATGGTGTCATCCCAGATTTCAGGGGTAATCGTATAGGCCACCACGATGGCATCCACGCCCGGATCCTTAGAGATTGCTTCCATGGCCTGCACCATCACAGGCGTATTGTAGCCGATGCCGGCCGTCATATCAAAGGGATTGTTCACGGAGCCATAGTCAGGAACCAGCGTCTTCAGGTACGCCTTTGTCTCCTGCTGCATTTCCGCCAGACGGATGCCGTACTCTTCCGACAGGTCGGCCATGACGCCCGCCTCGCCGCCGGACACGTTCATGAACACGCAGCGTTCCCCCTTGGGCAGTTCTTCCAGCCATGAGAATGCCGCCGCAAGGCTCATAAGCTCCTCCAGATCGCCTGCCTCCACAACGCCATACCGTTTAAACACGGCGCGCAGCACCTTGTCCGCCCCGGACAGGGAACCTGTGTGGGACTTGGCCAGCTCCTGCGACTTGCTGGAACGTCCGGTCTTTAAGACCACCACCGGCTTCTTTTTAAGGGCAGCCTTCTGGAAGGCGGCAACCAGCTTCTCAGGCTTTGTAACGCCTTCCATATAGGCCGCCACCACCTTGGTGTCCTCATCATCCACCAGGAAATCCAGATAATCCTCCACCTTCACATTACATGAATTGCCGGAGGAAATCACATGGGAAAAGCCCATGTTAGGACTGTCCAGACCGCCTAACACAATCTGGCCGCTCTGGGAAATCATACCGATATTGCCCCCGCGCTCACGCTCCTCCACCAGGAAGGCAAATGCAAAGATCCCGTCCACGAAATTGGCGAAGCCCGCGCAGTTGGGCCCCATGACGGCAATGCCCAGGCGGTCGGCTGCTTCCACCAGCTCCCGCTGGCGCTCCCTGCCCTCCGGCCCCACTTCGCCGTAGCCACTGGCAAATACAACCGCGCCGCCGCAGTTTTTCCCCGCTGCTTCCTCCAGCAGCGGGATGATTGTCTTCTGCGGGGTGCACAAAATAACCAGGTCCACATCCCCCTCTATCTCCGAAAGGGAATGATAGGCGCGGCGGCCGAATATGGTATCCCTTCCAGGATTCACAAGGTAAAGCTGATCCAGGTTTTTGGAGAATTTAAGATAGTTCCTGGTGGTATCACCGCCGAATCCGGCCTTTTCGCTTGCACCCACAATCGCAATGGTTCTTGGTTTTAATAATTGATTAAGATTCATGCCGAAACCCTTCCTCCTGTTCCATTTCCACTACAGATCAGCCGATTTTCCCTGCCTTCTCGTAGCCTGCCTCAAAGCACTGCACGTTCTTCTCACTGGGTATGCCCTTATGGTCAAAATAATCCCTCAGCGTATCGGAGAACTGCTGTTTATCCATCATCTGTGTGGCCGCAATCATGGCGCCCATCATGACCAGGTTGGCGCCCCTGGTATTGTTAAGGTCCGCGGAAATACCCATGGCATCCACCCCGAACACCTCCACATTGGCAGGATACTCCCTGTCACTGAACAATGACTTGTTAATGATGATCTTGGCGCCGTCCGCTGCCTGGTCAATATATGTATTATACGCATCCTCGTTCATGCACACCAGGACATCCAGCGTATCCGGATAGGGACTGCCGATTTCCTCGTCGGATACCACCACGCGGCAAAGGGCGATGCCGCCGCGCATTTCTGCGGAATACTCGCTGGTCCAGCTTACATTCTTCCCATTCTCCGCAGCAATCTGTATCAAAATCTTACCGGCTGTCAGGACACCCTGACCGCCAATTCCTGCAAACATTATATCAGCCATTTGCTTCACCCCCGTTATTTGTATGGTCCACGTATACCTTCACCGGAAATACCTTTTCATTTTCTTCCTTCAGTTTCTTCATCGATTCCACCGGAGTCATCTTCCAGTTGGTCGGACAGGGCGAAAGCACCTCGATGATGGAGAATCCCTTATCGTTCATCTGGTTCTCGAATCCCTTTTTTATCATCTTCTTTGTCTCGTTGATGTGCTGGGGGTCATAGAGGGCGCCCCGGGCAGCATATTCGATGGGATACTGGCTGATGATGTTCAGCATGTCAAATGGCTGGCCTGCAACGCGGTCATCCCTTCCCTTCTTGCTGCTGGTCGTCTTATCCCCCACCAGGGTGGTGGCAAGGCACATCTGTCCTCCTGTCATGCCGAAGATTCCGTTGTTCACCACGATCATGGTGATGGGGACATTCCTCTGTGCCGCAAAACACGTTTCTGAAAGTCCGATTACATAAGAACATCCGTCGCCTGCGTGTACATATACATTGGCCTCCGGGCGCACCTTCTTAATACCTGTGGCAACAGCGGCACAGCGTCCGTGGGGGCCTGCGATGCCATCGCAGTTCAAGGTGTCGATGGACCAGTAGGCACAGGCAATATCCACAACCTGTACGGTTTTCTCTACAATTCCCAATTCCTCGCAGCATTCCGCAATCAGCCTCTGAATGATACCGTGTCCGCAGCCGCCGCACCAGCCCACCTGCTGGTTGATCATTTCCGGTTTTGTTAACTTCACAGCCATATTAGTAAACCTCCAGTTCCTTTTCTTTTCCTTCGAGTACCCGTTTGCAATAGTCCACGATTCCCTGTGTCTTAGGAACATACTTGGATGTCAGATAAGCATATACAGGCAGGGAGAACCTGGAAGCCAGACAGAGATCCTGGCCCATCTGTGCGGACAGGCTCATCTCCACGGAAACAAGTCCCTTCACGCTGTCCGGTAAATTTTTAAATGCCATTTCCGGATAAGGCCATGCGCTGATCAGGCGGATCAGGCCAAGCTTCACGCCCTGTGTCCTGGCGCGGCGGACCGCTGATTTACACACCCTGGAGGAGATTCCATATGCCACCAGCACCAGGTCGGCGTCATCCACCATGAATTCCTCCCAGCGCTGTTCATTGTCATGCATCTCCTTAAACTTATCCCGCATCATGGAGTCATACGCTTCATAATTCATGGACCGGTCCAGATTGGTCACCTTTACCTTTGGTTCATCTTTTGTCTTGTATCCCTTGATTGCCCAGTCAAACTTATCCTTGTCGTGCTCTTTTGCCTCAGGCAGCACCACCTTCTCAATCATCTGGCTGATTCCGCCGTCGCTTAAGATGATTACAACCGTGCGGTACTTCTCCGCCAGGTCAAAGGCCAGGTATGTAAGGTCCGCGCACTCCTGTGCCGAGGCAGGGGTCAGGACAATCTGCCTGGAATCCCCGTGTCCGCCTCCGCGGACCGCCTCCCAATAGGAATCCTGTCCTTCGGTAATCTCGCCGTCGCCGACGCCGTATCTCATGACATCAACAAGAACAGCCGGAAGGTTGTAGGATGCCAGATAAGAGATTCCTTCCTGTTTCAGGTCATATCCAGGGCCGGAAGAACTTGTCATGACCCTCTCGCCGCAGGCAGCCGCGCCCCACAGCATGCTCATACTTGCAATCTCGCTTTCCCCCTGAATGAATACCCCGCCGCGGGCAGCCATGTTGGCTGACATATATTCCAGGATCTCACTCTGCGGTGTAATCGGATACCCTGCGTAAAAGCGGCATCCCGCCCGAAGCGCGGCCTCCGCAATCGCTTCGTTTCCTTTCATAAGCCTAAATTTTTCACCCATGTCTCTTCTTTCCTCCCCTGCTATTCTACGGTACTGATGGTAAATACGTAATCCGGACAAATTGTGTAGCAACGTCCACAGCCAATACAGGTTTCCTCATGAATCCGGATAATCTCATAGCCCTTCTTGTTAATCTCCTCCAGCGGTTCAATCGCCTGGACCGGACAGGCGCCCACACAGAGCCGGCATCCTTTGCAGAGACTTACATCTGCGCTTGCTTTTGCTTTTGCCATTTCTACCTCCTATTATTTCGTTTCACTTTTTAATATATTATTTCATTTTTTATTTTGTAGTTTCATATTATCACTATTTATACTATTTTTCAAGTACTATTTTAGGTTTATTATGGTTAAATTTCACTAATCTTTTTTTGCTTGCAAAAGACCCCAGTTTCTCCTATAATAGTAAATAATAGTGTAACGACCGTCTCAAAATGCGGCTGTTCACTGCTAAGGAGGATTTATAATGGGAGAAGAAACCGTAAAAACAGAGACCATACAGGCCGTGGACAGGGCATTACAGATTCTGGAAACCATAGGGCGTGTGAACAGTATGAGTCTGGCAGAATTAAACAGGGAAATCAAAGTAAATAAGGCGTCCCTTTCACGCCTTGTCTATACGCTTGTACAGAATGGATATCTTGCAAAGAATGAAAAAAGCGGGGAATTTTCCCTGACTTTAAAAACATATGAGGTGGGGTTGAATGCGGTACAGAACCTGGACAAACTGTCCCTGATCAAGTCCACCCTGGTGGACCTGAACAGCCGGTGCGGCCGGATTGCACAGTTTTCCGTGGAAGACAACAACCAGCTCCTATGTCTGCAGAGTATCGGAAAGGAAGCCATGTCATTTTCAGTCTACACCAGCGTAGGCCACCGCTCCCCGCTCTACAGCACCAGCGCGGGCAAAGCCCTGTTATCCGCTTATTCCAATGGGGAAATCATAGAAAAGTGGGACAAGATGAACATCCAGTCCCTGACAGAGAATACATTGACAGACCTGCAGCTGTTCCTGCAGGATATCGGATTGACCCGCCAGCGCGGATACGCCCTTGACCGTGAGGAAAATGAATACCATGTATTCTGCGTGGGCGCCGTTGTCATGGACTTCTCCAACCGTCCAATCGGCGCCATCAGCATCAGCGGCAGCACCCTCACCCCCCAGGAAGAACAGGAGGTAAGCAGCATGCTGCTCTCTTCCAGCCGCAAGCTTTCCGGTCTTTTGGGGTATGCGGTGCGGTAAGGGAGGATTGATCTGCCTTTGGCCTTGCGGGAGTTTCCATACTCTGATATGAATGGATAGGGCGGTTAGCGCTGTTAAAATATCATAAGGGCAAAAAAACAGGGAACGGGTCGGCATTTCGCCGTCCCGTTCCCTGTTTTACACTTATTGCTAGTGGACTTATCAAAATATAATTATCTGAAAATCCCGTCCGTGGATTCATGGGGACTGCTGATGCGAAGGGATGATCCGCTGTCACAGCAGACCTCAATCCGGGCAGACGATTTACTTAACATCCCAATCATCATATCCCGTCAGGGGATGACGGAGGATTTCCCCAAATGGCTTGGGGAAAAACAGGATAAACTGAACATAGTGGCTACCTATGATTTGATTTTTAATGCATCTGTCATGGTAAGGGAGGGACTTGGCTGTGCATTGGGTTTTGATAAGCTGATTCACACAGGTGCGGACAGCGGATTGTGTTTTCGTCCATTGGAACCTGGCCTGGTAACACCTATGTATGTTATCTGGAAAAAGTATCAGGTGTCTACGCCCATTGCGGAGAAATTACTTGATGAATTGATGGGGCGGTTTTCCGATGCACCGATGTCTGAGTGCCTGTTCCCTTCCATTTAAGGAGACAGAAGGACAGCCCCTTTTGCGCTTACTGCCCATGACTGTCCCCAGGGTTTCATTCATATCCCTTTTGGTAACAGGATAAAAAATAATCGATAAATAATTTAGTTTTTTTGTCAAGTTTATCATGATTTTTTGATATTATCCCCAGTTCCCAATACATCCCTTCATCTGCAATTGGAATGCACACCAGATTTTCATGTGCGCTTTCTTCATACACATGCTTTACACACAGCAAAATCCCCTGCTTCTGCGACGCCATTTTCACAAGCTGGCTTACATCCGATGATTTATAGATAATATGCGGGGTAAAGCCAGCCTTTTTGCAGCTGTCCTTTGTCCTGTAATGAATATTATAACGGCTGTTAAAGAACAAAAAGTCCTCATCCGCCAACTGGCTTACATGTATCTCCTCCTGTTTGGCCAGCGGGTGTTCCCTGTGGGCAATGAAGAACATTTTTTCACGATGCAGCGGGCTATATTGTAATCCCTGATCATGCCATGGTTTTGTGGACAGGGCAAAACGATGGCTGTCCGCAAGCACATATTCTTCCATGTCCAAATCGGGAAATTCTACCTGTTCCAGCTTCAAACCAGGATATAGCGTTTCAAAGTTTAACAGATAATTGGCAGACAGGCTCCGGAAGACCCCGGGCGCTACGCCGATGGTTATGGTCCCTTGCTGGATTTTAAAATATTGATACGATTCCCTGACTGCTTCCTCATACCCTGCACACACTGGGAGGAATTTATGTTTCAGATATACCCCGCTCTTTGATAATTTGATTCCCTTACTGGTGCGGAGGAACAGACGTGTATTCAGTTCCGATTCTAAATTTTTGATTGATTTACTTAAAGCCTGCTGGGATATAAACAATTCTTTCGCTGCCTGGGAAATACTTGTGCTTTCAGATAATTTCATAAAATACTGGATCTGTCTGAATTCCATTGCTCTTCTCCACCGTAATCTTAAGACGTGTTCTTGCCGACTCAGCTTTAGTTTATCACAACTATGAGTGATGGTAAATACAATTCTCCGGCATATTCCATGCATTTCGGGGCTGCTTTGGGGCTGCTTTTTGGCACAACTCCAGGTTGTGGCAATCACAAACACTATGTGTTGTTAATTAGTTAACAATACTGCTAGAATAGACTTACATAGAACATGATTAAGGAGGAAGTAACAAATGAAAAACAGATACTACCCCAATTTAGCAAGTCCCATCACAATCAATGGCGTCACATTTAAGAACCGCATTTTCGGCGCGCCGATGTCGAATCCGGAATTGGATCCGGATTGCCACATGAGGGAAGAGGATATCGCGTTTCATGCAAACCGCGGACGCGGCGGCTTGGCCAGCGTATGCATTGGTCTTGGTATTGTTGAAGCCGTAGGACGCTCACACACAAAAGAAGTAATCCTTTATGATGACCTGTCCCTCCCATCCTTAAAGAGAATGGCCAATGAATTCCATAAACACAACTGCATGGCTACCATGGAATTAGCCCATGGCGGAAAGTTCGGGGCCGCCAGAAGCCACTCTGCTGCCAAAAGCACCCTGATTGGGCCAAATGACGAATTAAATGCCCAGGGCGTTCCTGTAAAAGCCATGACGGAAGAGCAGATTGAAGAGACCGCCACCGCATTCGGCAGCGCGGCCAGGCTGGTAAAAGAGGCTGGTTTTGATATGGTCTTAATCCATGGCGGGCATGGATGGCTGTTAGGCCAGTTTGCTTCTCCATATTTCAATAAGAGGACCGACCGCTGGGGCGGAAGCCTGGAAAACCGTATGCGTTTTTCACTGCTTGTCATCGAGAAGGTGCGTGAGGCGGTGGGTCCGGACTTCCCAATCGAATTCCGTATGAGCGGTTCTGAGTGTATTCCTGGCGGATATGATATTGATGAAGCAGTTGAAATGGCTAAGATGATTGACGGAAAGGTGGATATCATCCACGTATCTGCCGGTATCCATGAGAATAATGACGTATTTGTAATTACACATCCTTCCATGTTCACTGAGCATGGATGCAATGTCCAATATGCTGCTGAAATCAAAAAACATGTCAAAACTCCGGTTGCTGCATTGGGCGGCATCAACGATGTGGATATGATGGAGGAAATCATTGCTTCCGGTAAAGCTGATATCATTGAAGTAGCCCGTCAGTCCCTTGCAGATCCATATTTCCCGGAGAAAGCATTTTCCGGACAAAAAGACGATATCACACAGTGCTGCCGCTGCTATTCATGTTTCTTCAATTACTTATCCAACAGGAATTACTGCTGCGCGTTTAATCCGGTCATTGGAGACGAGCTTGAACATAAATATGGCTTCCCGGCAACAACGCCGAAAAAGGTCGTGGTTGTAGGCGGCGGGCCAGGGGGCATGGAGGCCGCTGTTACAGCCGCCCAAAGGGGCCACTCCGTTACACTTTATGAGAAGAACAGCAGGCTTGGCGGACAGATTGTACATGAACAGCACATCCCCTTCAAAAAGGATATGTATCACTTCATTGAGGTCCTTGCTAAGCGCTGTGAGGATGCAGGCGTGGACATCCACTTAAATACAGAGGTTACTCCTGAGGAAGTTGCGGCAATGGGTGCGGATGTCGTGATGACAGCCGTTGGCGCGAAACCAATCATTCCGCAGATCCCGGGAATTAACAGTGCCAAGGTTGTGGGCCTGAAGGCACTTGAGGGCAGACAGCCGTCAGTGGGACAAAAAGTGGCAATCCTTGGCGGAGGCCTGGTGGGTTCTGAAGTTGCCATTTATCTGGATATGATTGGAAAAGACGTAACAGTTGTGGAAATGAAGGATACCTGGGCATCTGACGCTTATTGGATGCACAAGGTTGCCATGGACAAATATATCCGTGACAGCAGGATTGATATCAAGGTAAACACAACAGCCAGGGAAATTACCGACGCTGGCATTGTATGCAACACGCCGGATGGTGAAATCCTCATTGAAGCCGATACGGTCCTTCTTGCCGCAGGTATGAAAGCGGACCGCGCCTCTGCGGATGAATTTCTCAATACGGCTCCCCGGGTATTTGAAATCGGAGACGCCATCAAAGCCGGACGCGTGGTTGAAGCAGTGAAGCTTGGATACTATAGGGCATTGGATATTTAGCTGCCAGCAACCTGAAAGGAACGAAAATGATGGACATTCTTGTTACAATTTTCACTGCCTTTGTTTCAGGCGTACTGGCAACCGCCCTGGGCGCCCTTGGTTCAGTAATCCTTACAGCCCTTGTTTCCATTGTTGGGGTATTCTCCATTATGGCGGGATGCGAATATAATATCATCGGGAACATTTGCTTTGGAATGTTCCTGGGGCCGCAGGTAGCCTTTGGGCCGGCCCTCTGCGCAATGAATTATGCATGGAAAAAGGGATACATAAAGGACAGCAAGGGACTGGCCCTTCCATTGGGATCATTGCAGAAAACAGATGTATTAGTATTTGGCGGTATCTGCGCAGTAGCGGGATGGTACTTGAATACAGCCCTTGGCACCTTCCTTCCGGGACTCTTTGACTGCGTTGCGGCAACCATTGTAATCCTTAATGTGATTACAAAAATCATGTTTGGGAATGAGGGCCTCATGGGGAAGGTTCCTGAGGGAGATAAGAGATTTGGCTTAAACAGCAAGAATAAGTGGCTTCCCCACATGACCTATGGCCACGGCTCCATGTTCTGGCTGTTCGGCGGCAGCGTTGGTTTTATTGCCGCATGGCTATTGTATCAGATGTGCCGTTTTTCTGAACAGGTGGGCAATCCCATGATTGCAGGTATTTCATTTGTACCCCTTTGGGCCATTGCAGTCGTGTTCTTAATCTTCATGTGCTGCGGCCTGCCCTGCCCTGTATTTCACCATGTCGGGCTTGTGGGCGCTTACGGCGCCCAGATGGCATATAATGCCGGATGTTCCGAAATCAGTGTTTACCTGTGGGGCTTTGCATTTGGTATCTTTGCACATTATGCAGGCGATCTGCTTGCGGATCTTTTCTTTGTATATGGGGAAGGATATGTTGACCCGCCGTCGCTTTCCATGCTCTTCTGCTCCGTATTTGCATTTGCTGTCTTTCCGGCGCTTGGATTGGTTAACCCCGATAGTGCGGTTTCCGTCATCGCGCCCATGGCCATTATCCTGGCATTTGGGATCTTTGCATATTTTACAGGGAAATGCAAAAAGGCAGACGTGTCATAGGCAGCCAGAGGCAGGGCTTTGATGAGGGTCCTGTCCTTGCCGTATCCGCATTGGACAATAACCCTCTGGTATGCCACATGTAAAAGGACACACCGTATTATCGTTGTGTCCTTTTACAGTCCATGAACCGGATTCAATAATTAATCCCTTTTACAGCCAGCGCCCCATCGGATACCCCGAATACAATATTGGGGATTCCATCTTTTTTAAGGACAAATCCGGCCATGCTGGGGGAAAGCGTCTCCCCTCCGGCAGCCTCCACTGCTGCTGACAGCTCCGGTGTGAATATACGGTCTGTTCCCAAGGCAGCCAGCTCTTCCGGCGAACCTGCCCAGACGCCTCCGTCCTTAAATCCCACGTACAGTGGATAGGAGGCCAGGGAGGACAGGGCGTCCATGTTTCGGTCCGCAACGGCTTCCTTTATTTTTCCGGCAAAAGCAGCCACCTCATCCTCGGGTACCAGGAAATTGTCCGTATAGCCAGTTTTCCCTGTCCCCTCCCCTGTTTGGCCTATCTCAAACTCCAGTTCCCCATATGCGCCGGGAGCAATCTCATATTTGTCAAACACAATGACCGGATTTCCATTTTCATTCATATAAAACCTGGTTTCATCCGTAATTCCCGTAAAGCCTCCCTCTGACCCGGACCAGAAGGCAATGCCGTCCCTTTCCTTCATTTCCTCCATCTGCCGCAGTATGCTGTCATCCGCAATCCTGGCATAGTCCTGGCCCAGGACATCTTCTAGTGTAACCATCTTATAATCCTTCAGATCAATGTTGTAGTATCTTGTCTCACTGTAGGCCGTGGACCAGCTCTCTGTTCCCAGTACTGCAAAGGAGAGATATTCTTCTGTCTGGGCCTTGATTTCATATCCTACACGGATTTTAATACCATGTGCCTCCCATTCCTCCTCAGTCCCTCCCGTTTCCATAAACGCCTTCTTATATTCCCTGGCGCGTTCCACTGCCTCATCTGCGTACCGGCTGCATAAATCGTATATTTCCTGATTCAGGGCAGCATCCAGCCCATCCGTATCCTCAGCTATCATCTCCACACTTGGGATTTCCACGGATATCTTCCAGTCCCCTTCATCCTTTTCATAGGACCGGAAGGTAAGGATCCGCGCCGCCGCTCCTATGACAGGGAGTCCGGCTGCCATTTCCGCAAATGCCGTATTTGTATTTAAGGCAGCAGTAAATATCAGCACAAGGGCTGCCGCCGCACCGGCACATGTCCCCCATATCCTGTTCCTTCTGTGTATCCCGGCCATCCGTTTCCTTTGCTCCTGGCTTCTTCTCTTTTCCTCTGATTGGGCAATTGCCGCCTGAATCCTTCCGGACAGTTCAGGCGGGACCGGTATCCCTTCATACTTTTTTCTTGCATCTTCCATACGGCTCATGAATCCACCTCCTGTATATTCTGTTTTAACAGTCTTAAGCCACGGTATAGTCTTGCCTTAACCGTATTCAGGTTTGTGCTTGTCACATAAGCGATTTCCTTCAGTGTCAGCTCCTCAAAATACCGAAGTTTTATAATGGTCTGCACATCCTCATCCAATTGGTTTAACTGTCCGTATATATCCGGTTCACCATTATATCCTTCCTCATAATATGGCACATCCTGCCCTATCCCGTCTTCTGTGGGTATCTCCATCTTCTGTTTCCTGATTAACAGCAGGCTCTCATTTACAAGGATGCGGTAAAACCATGTCCTGATGGCATTTTCATTCCTGAGCGCCCCGTAGTGGTCCAATGCCTTGCAGACAGCACTCTGGACAATATCCATTGCATCCTCCTGGTTATGGACATAGCTGTAGGCCAGCCTGTAAAATTTCTCCTGATTGCTGACAATATAGTCTACAATCCTGTTATATAAATCTTGATTCATGGGGTACTTAATCCCTCCTTACAGTATGATTTCATGGTACATCACAGCGTATATCGCCATCACTGATATATAGATTCTTTTTTCCTGCCAAAAGTTGCATCTGATTATATTTTCCTGTCATAAAACAAGGACAGGAATCCCTTCGATTCCTGCCCTGTCCGGCAGCTGCCCCATATTGCCCTGTTCCTGTCTCATCCCTTTTCTACCCGGATTGCCGCCATATGCCCTGTTGCAATCCGCTTCATCGGTTTTACCGAGTACAGGCAGACTGCCATGGTCAGTATATCTGCCGCCGGCTGTGCCAGATAAATCCCCGTTACCCCCAGCATCCCGGGCAGGATTAATATGAACGGTACATAGAACAATCCCTGACGGATGACGGACAGGAACAGTCCGTACTTTGAGGAGCCAATGGTCTGAAACGTTATTGTCATCATGTAGCACAATCCAAATGCAGGATAAAGGGCCACCTGGGAAACCAGAAGCCTGACCCCATAATCAATGACTGCCGGATTCCCGTTAAACAGCATGATTAACGGCCTTGCCAGAAGTATATAGGTTCCCGCTACCAGTATGGTAAGAATCAGGGATGTCCGTAACGCAAAACGGACCGACTCATGAAACCGTTCCTCCTTTTTCGCGCCAAAGGAATAGGAAGCTACCGGCTGATATCCCTGCATGAACCCCATGATCACATAGCATCCAATCAGCACCAGGCGCTGCACCACGCCGTATGCCGCTATGATAAGATCTGAGTCCGCCATGGGCTTCGCCGCAATATTCGTAAGGGATGTTGCCACTGCAAGGCAGATCTGTATGACGGCCGTAGGTATCCCGATGAGCGTGACGGATCTGATGAGCGTCCATTGGGGGTTAAAATACTCCCTCTTTATCTTTATGATGGAGCGTCCGGTGATATAGAACCACCCAAGGATGAAACACGTGACGAACTGTGAAACCGTTGTGGCAAGGGACGCTCCCTCCACTCCCATCCCCAGTCCCCAGCTAAACATGAATACAGGGTCCAGGATCACGTTAAGGGCCGCGCCGGTCACAACGGCAATGGATGAAATCCTTACGGATGACTCTGCCCTGGCCGCACAGTTCATACTCTGCGCAGGAAGGTTGGCAAGGGCTGCCACAAACATCCAGAATGCATACTCCCTGGCCTGGGGCAGCACAGCCTCGGAGGCACCGAAGGAACGCAACAAAGGGTCCATGAAAATGATGCCTGCCGCACATAAAAGGATTCCAATGAGGACCGATAACCCCACCACGGATGTGACTGTCCTGTTTGCGCCGTCCCTATCGCCTGCCCCCAGCTGCCTGCCCGCCAGGACCGCTGCCCCGGCCGCAAATATATTTTCCACCGAGACCATGATGAGCAGCAGCGGCAGGGTAACGCCCACTGCCGCAAGCGCTATATCCGACCCCAGCATCCCGATATAAGCCGTATCCACAATGTTGTAGACAGCCTTTGCCAGCAGCGCCAGGGTAGCCGGGACTGCCAGTCTGGTAATGGCCCTGGAGGGCTTCATATCACCAAGTATGGATTCCTGCTGTACATTTCCGTTCTTCATATCCCCACTTCCTTCCGCTCCACCACGCCATAAAGCAGCACATCCAATGCCCTGCGGCAGTCCTCTTCATGTGTCTTAAAATCAATCTCCTGCTGCCCGGATGTCTGATGCTTTGCATTGACATAATCCTGAAACTGCAGGAATATATCCACCACCGTTTCCCTGGATACCCCGTCCCTGAGCTTAAGAGGCTCCAGTATCCGGTTCAATATGGATATATTAAACTCATCAAACCCGGACTTACGCTGTCTGACCGCAGCTTCCAGATGGGCCGGCGGCATGATGACCGCCTCGCAGAAAATCCTCCGGTACACGGGAAATGTCTGGAAAAATTCAAACCTCGCATCAAAATAAAGCTGCAGCTGTCTGGGAACGGATACCGCTTCCAATATCAGCTTCCCCTGCAGATATTCTGTCAGGACCTGGAAACATTCATCCACGCAGGCCAGATACAGTTCGTCCTTGGTCTGGAAATAGTGGTAAATGATTCCCTTCGAGATTCCCTCCCCGCTGCATATATTGTTAACGGAACTGGCTCCATATCCCTGTCCTGCAAACTCCTCCAGTGCTGCCTCCATAATCCTGCGCTTTGTCTGTTGGTTTTTCTCTTCCCGTTTCATGTGCTTCCTCCCGAAAATTATTGACCTAGTGGTCTATTTATCATCAGGATACCACAAATTGACCATAAGGTCAATATTTTTCCATATCCAATTAATTTATGACATCGATTCAGTGCCTGCAATACAAAAGACGCCCATTCCCTGAGCGTCTTCTACAATCCGGTCTTGTCCTTACAGGCATTTCCCGTCTCCAAAATGTCATGATCCGGCTTCCTGCCGGGAGTATCTCCCATGCCGGCAAAGGCTGACCTTAAAAGAACGGTGCCCACTCACCTTCTATTTTCCTGCAGCCGTTTATATTCCGTGATGTCGGCGCAATTAATCAGATACGCATCGTGTTCGCCCCATTTCATCGTGGAGTACCGTATCCTGGTCCATACATCATACTGTGGGTTATATACCTCCGTGGTGCCGGTCAGCGGACAGCTTTCGCAGGGAGTGCTGCGGCCGAAAAACGCCTGATGGCAAGTCATGCCGGCCCTGGCGGACGGATCCAGACGGAGTGTCTTTTGATTCACATACAGCAGCTCATAGGTGCCCTGCCGGATGACGTAGATATAGGCATCCTGCATATCCAGGATTGTGTTGAGCTGGACCATGATCTGCTCGTTGCGGTCCGCCTCCCGCTTTTTCAGGAGGAATGTATTCATCATCTGGGCAATCAAAGAGAGCATGCCAATCTCCTCTTTGTTCCACATCCTCAGACCCGTGCACTCGTCAAACCCGATAAAGCCCCGGAATTCCTTTCCATCGTAAAGCGCGCACTGGAGCGTGGAACAGATTTCCTGACTCTCAAAAAGCGCGGTCTGGGTAGGGGTCAGGGAATGGATATCCCGGCAGTAAAAAATAGAGTTATCCCGAAACAGCTCCTTGTAGCCCTCCACGTTTTCATAAGGATAATGCTGTAAAAACTCCTTTTGCGGCGCAATTCCCTCATTGCACCATTCATAAGTATTATCGGTATATTCCCCGCTTTCGCTGTTTTCAAACACATAAGCCCGGCTCACATCGAACCGCCTTCCCACAATTTCCAGGATTGCTTCCACGGCAGTGTCAATATCATTGGTATCATACAGGATTTGAAACACATAATTGACCAGGTCCCCAACCTTCCCACTTACGGTCTGGTCGGAATCAATGGCCGCCCCCAGGGAGGAATATCCAATCCGGTCCACTGCCTCCAGACTATTAACGTCATATCGGGCATACTGGTTCTTGCCCTGGCTTTTAGCCTGGTACAGTGCCAGATCCGCACAGTGGTACAGGGTCTGGTAATCAGTACCGTCCCACGGATAAATGGCCAGACCGATGCTGCAGGTCACCTCAACGGGCTGTTTTTCCCCCTGGAACATCTGCTGGAACATCGCCAGAAGTTTCCCTGCCTTCTGTTCAGCAATCCGTGTGGAAGGAATATCCTTTAAGAACATTGCGAACTCGTCCCCGCCGATTCTGCCGATTACATCCGACTTCCGCGTCAGCTTTTTCATGCCGGCTGCCAGTTCAGCCAGCACTGCGTCCCCAAACAGATGTCCCTGCCTGTCGTTCACCAGCTTGAAGTTATCCACATCAATGATGAACATGGCACATACCGTCTCTGGCCGGCCTGACAGATACTGTTCTGCCCTGTGTTCCATTTCGGCATGGTTGTAAAGACCGGTCAGGGCGTCCAGCTCCGCCCGCCTGCGCAGTTCTTCCACCATCCGCTTTTCTTCGTCAATATCTGAAATGGTCCCTACCGCGCGCAGCGGCCTGCCGTCTGCGTCATATTGGGTAGCGGCCCGCAGCCGGCACCAGATATACTGCCCCTTTGTATTGCGGATACGGACGTCAAGGACCGAATTGGACACCCCCCGTTTCACATCTTCCATAAGCGCGGCCATCGGCCCGATATCATCAGGATAGAAATGCCGCAAAATTTCCTCCTTCTGGAGTCTGCTGTCATAATTAGGCGCATAACCAAATTTCCCCAGCCAATTAGGTGAAAAGGAAATGGCATCCTCAATAAGGTTCCACTCAAAGATGATATCCGAGGATTGATTCATGATGATTTCCAGATGCTCCAATGACAGACGAAGCTTCTCCTGGGCATCCCGTACCTCAGTGAGGTCCAGAAAAATACAGAAAAAGCGTTCTTCCTGTTCGTCACCGAACAGCTGGGCGCTGCTGGCAGTCCATTTATAACTGCCGTCCTTACACAAGACCCGGTAGCTCAGGGAAAGCTGGTTGCCTTTATTCAGCTGGCGCCCCACTTCACCCAGGAAATTTTGACGGTCCAATGGATGGATCATTGTGAGGAACTGATTTTGAAACAGCCCCTCCAGTTCTTCCCTGGTAAATCCGAATATACTGAGGAAACCATCGTTGACCCCAACAATGGTGTATTCATTGTCATTCCTGCATTGCATGACTCCACCTGGAATGAGGTTCAGGATAGCCTCACCCTCCTGACTGAGCCCTTTCAGCAATCTATTCACATTTATTCCCCCTCACAATCCTGGCACCCCAATCGGGAGTGTCAATGACCGGCGTTCCTCTGCGGTTTCTGCCGATAGTGATGCTCCTGCTCCTCGTTTTCGGCAGCCCATCAATCGCTCACATACATATATATTTGCATTGAGTATAGCAAAAACCATAAAAAATAGCAATAGCCTGTCCTGCTGCCTGATACATCATACAGGCAAGGAAATAGATTCCCCAATCGTCCGGGATTCCCCGAAACCACCATAAAGGAAATGGCTGCAGCGGCAAAGGCCTGCGGTTCAGGAGTGCTGTAGGGCGGCTTCTGTGCGGCTGTTCCGAAAAGAACCGTCTGTGGGACGTTAACCCTGCTTCAGATATTCCTTCCTCATCTGTCCCGGTGTCTTTCCGTATTGTTTCCGGAAATACTTTGTATAATAACTGGCATTATGAAAACCGGATCCATATGCTATCTCCGTAATTGGAAGCCGTGTTTCTGTAAGCAGAACCGTGCTCTGCGCAAGACGGTATGTAATAACGTAATCAATCGGAGAGGTATTCATATACTTTTTAAATATATTACAGCATGCCGTCTTACCCATCTCCCCAATTTTCGCAATATCGTCCAGCATGATGGAATCCTGATAGTGTTTTTGGATATAGCCGACCATTTTCCTTAATTGAATGAGAGAAATATCAGCTTTCTCTGATTTCTCTGAAAGCAGCTCCATATTGTTCGTATACAATAGGGTAAATATCCTAAATACCGCTTCCTGGCACAAAAGATAAAACTCCGGGGCATCCTGATCCAGATGAAAGACGGTCCATAACACTTCCAGTAATTCATTCTGCCACTTCTTATCCGGACGTAAATGTAAAAACGGAATTGCCTGGCATTCTGTAAAAGGGCGCACATAACGCTCCCTGATATATGGATTACCGGACAAAACCGAGGGATGGATGATGAAACATATGAACCCGCACTCTTCTTTCTTATCTGAATATCCAAAATGAAAGTTCCGGCTGTTTACCACAATCCCCTCATTCTCATAAAGCGTGATGTTTTCCCCGTTTACATCATACTGCATGGTGCCGGACAATACATATATGATTTCAACATCCTCATGCCAGTGTGATACCGCAGTATAATTGCGGTACTGCGATAAAAACGCGCTTCGTATATAGACAGGATACTGTGGAATCATATAATCCATCACTTCTGAAAAATCCTGCTTAACATTGACCTGCATTGCCATATAGAACGTCCCCCGCGTTTCCTTCCCATTAAGGTGAAATATATTTATATTATTTCGTAAGATTATTATATTATTTTCTCTTGTTCCGTAATATAATTATAAAAACACAGAAGGAGGATGTCAAGATGAAGGCAAATGCCGTCATAGAAGACTATCATGTACATTCAGCGTATAGTGATGATTCCACTTATCCTCTAAGACAGGTGGTCATGGATTCCATTGATATGGGAATAAAAGAAATATGCTTTACGGATCATGTGGATTATGGAATCAATCGGGACTGGGACGATCCCCTTGGAATCGGATACAGGTCAGGAGCCGCCGGGCCGGAGCCCTTTGCGAATGTGGATTATCCGAAGTATGCAGATGAAATATCCGGCTTACAGAAAGAATACGGAGAACACATATCCATCAAGCTGGGGTTGGAATTTGGAGTTCAGGTCCACACAATCCCTCTATACGAAAAACTCTTTTCCCGATATCCTTTTGATTTTATCATTCTTTCAATCCATCAGGTCGGGGATAAGGAATTCTGGACACAGGAATTGCAAACGGGACAGACACAGGATGAATACCGATGAAAATGAGAGGAAAAACATACTGGATGAATTACTTCCGACAAGAGGAGAGGGGGCATACTTACAGGGACCCATTTATTTTGACTATGGGATTCATACCAGCCTTGGGAAAAGTTTCTATGTCAATTCTAATTTTACCGTACTGGATGTCTGCCGCGTAACGATTGGGGACAATGTGTTCATCGGGCCCAATGTATCCATTTTTACCCCCCATACATCCGCTTCGCTGGCAGGACCGGAATATGTATGTATCGGAAAAGGGGACGATGACAAATAAAGAGTATGGCGCGCCTGTAACGATTGGGGACAACTGCTGGATTGCGGGAAACGTTACGATTCTTGCCGGCTCCAAAATTGGTTCCGGCTGTGTAATCGGCGCCGGTTCCGTTGTATCCGGAGAAATCCCTGACCATTCGGTGGCATATGGCGTCCCATGCCGTGTCGCCCGTGCGGTTACAGATCATGATGGTCTTGAATATCACAGGGAGCTGTTCTAACCATATAAAACTTCTTAAAAAAAAGAAGTCCCCTGGTCCACTACCCAAACCAGGGGACAAGCGTCATCTACTTAACGCCCTCAGCCTCATCAATCGCCTTCCCAATATCATGTCTCATATACTTATTCCCAAACTCAATCCACTCCGTAGCCCTATAAGCATTCTCCCTGGCTTCCTTAAGTGTCCTGCCCTTGGCCGTAACCCCCAGCACCCGTCCGCCGTTGGTCACGATGTTACCGTCCTTGTCAAACTTACTGCCCGCATGGAACACATAATAGCCGTCCCTGCCCTCGAAGTTCTCAAACCCGGTCATCTTATATCCCTTTTCATAATGCTCCGGATAGCCCGCGGAAGCCAGCACCACGCACACGGCGGCATTGTCCTCGAACTCCAGCTCTATCTGGTCCAAGGTCCCGTCCACGCAGGCCTCGAATACGTCGATGATATCATTTTTCATCCTTGGCAGCACTACCTGTGTCTCAGGGTCGCCGAAACGTGCATTATACTCCAGCACCTTAGGCCCCTTCTCCGTAAGCATCAGGCCAAAGAAAATAATCCCCTTAAACTCCCTGCCCTCTGCCTTCATGGCGTCCACGGTGGGCTGATAGATATGTTCCTTACAGAACGCGTCCACTTCCTCTGTATAAAAGGGACTGGGTGAAAATGTCCCCATTCCCCCGGTATTCAGTCCCTGGTCCCCGTCCCCTACCCGCTTGTGGTCCTGGGCCGAGGTCATGATCTTGATGGTCTTACCGTCCACAAAAGAGAGCACGGATACCTCCCGGCCTGTCATGAATTCCTCCACCACGATCCGGTCCCCGGCGGAGCCGAACTGCTTATCTAACATCAGGGTCCTGACGCCTTCCTTTGCCTCTTCCCTTGTGTTGCAGATAAGCACGCCTTTCCCCAGCGCAAGACCGTCGGCCTTAAGTACGATGGGAATGGGCGCATCCTCAAGGTATGCCAGGGCCTCTTCCGGCGAATCAAATGTCTCATATGCAGCCGTAGGAATATTATATTTTTTCATCAGGTCCTTGGAAAATGCCTTGGAGCCTTCAAGAATGGCCGCGTCCTTCCTTGGCCCGAACACCCGCAGCCCGGCTGCCTCAAAGGCATCCACCGCGCCTGCCGCCAGCGGGTCATCCGGTCCCACGATTACCAGGTCAATCCCATGTTCCCTGGCAAAGGCTGCCTGCGCGTCAAAATCCATGACCCCGATATCCACGCACTCCGCCAATCCGGCAATCCCGGCATTGCCAGGAGCACAATATATCTTCTCCACCTTTGGACTCTGCGCCGCCTTCCACGCAATCGCATGTTCACGTCCGCCGCCGCCTACGATTAATACTTTCATGCCGTTACCTCCTGCCTGTTTGTCCTGTCATATCCCGTCCTATACCAATTGATTCGCAATCATATGGATGGCCTGGGGAAGGATTACCCATTCCGCTTCTTCCATCACCCGTTTCTGCAATATCTCAGGCGTATCGCCCTTCTTCACTTCCACGGCCTTCTGCAGGATGATGGGGCCTGTATCCATGCCGCTGTCCACATAATGCACGGTTGCCCCTGTGACCTTTACGCCCCGGGCCAAAGCCGCTTCATGGACCTTCAGCCCATAATACCCCTTCCCGCAGAAAGAAGGAATCAGGGACGGATGGATATTGATGATGCGCCCCTCGTATTTCCTTGTCATGGCCTCGGGTATGGCCACCAGGAATCCGGCCAGCACGATCAGATCCAGATGATATGCGTCCACCTTGGCCAGAAACGCCTCATTAAACGCATCCCTTGACCCATAGTCCTTTGGGGAAATGCACACTGCCTCGATTCCCCTAAGCCGCGCCCGCTCCAGCGCATAGGCATTGGCATTGTTGCTGATGACCACGGCCAGTTCCGTGTTGGTAATCCTGCCGCTGTCCATTGCGTCCATGACCGCCTGAAGATTGGTGCCGCCTCCGGACACCATGACGCCTATCCTTAACATAAGTCCACACCCTTTTCACCGCTCTCAATGGAGCCGACCACATAGGGGGCATCGCCTGCGGCCCGGATGGCTTCCATGGTCCTGTCCACATCCGCGGCGTCCACTGCCAGGATCATACCAAGGCCCATGTTGTATGTGTTGTACATCATCTTCTCTTCAATCTGTCCCTTTTCAGCCAGCAGCTTAAAGATGGGAGGCACCGGATAGCTGTCCTTCTTAATCACCGCACGCACGCCGTCCTTCAGCATGCGGGGAACATTTTCATAGAAACCGCCGCCGGTGATGTGGCTGCATGCCTTGATGGTGACCCCTGCTTCCTTGACGGCCTTCAGGGCCTTCACATATATCTTGGTCGGGGCAATCAGCGCCTCCCCAAGAGTGGTTCCAAGAACATCCATGTAGGTGTTCAACCCCTCTTTTGTCAGTTCCTTCTCAAATACCTTTCGGACCAGTGAAAAACCATTGCTGTGCACGCCGGAGCTTGCCATTCCGATCAGCACGTTCCCGGCCGACAGGTTTTCGCCGGTAATCAGATCCTTCTTATCCACGATGCCCACCGCAAACCCGGCCAGGTCGTATTCGTCCTCCGGATAGAATCCAGGCATCTCGGCCGTCTCCCCGCCAATCAGCGCCGCACCTGACTGGTTACAGCCCTCCGCCACACCCTTCACGATGGTCGCAATCTTCTCCGGCACATTTTTGCCACAGGCAATGTAATCCAGGAAAAACAACGGCTCGCCGCCAGCACAGGCAACATCGTTCACGCACATGGCCACACAGTCGATGCCCACCGTATCATGCTTATCCATGAGGAAAGCCAGCTTCAGCTTGGTTCCCACACCGTCCGTGCCCGAAAGCAGGGTGGGTTCCTCCATCCCCTTGAATGCAGCCATGGAAAATGCGCCTGAGAATCCGCCGATTCCGCCTAATACTTCAGGACGCATGGTTCCTTTCACATATTCCTTCATCAGTTCAACCGACTTATATCCTGCCTCAATATCAACTCCGGCCTTCTTGTAATCCATCATGGTTTTATCATCCTCCGCCTTATTTAAAAATCCCTGAATCCCTATTTCATCTGTGCCAGATATTCCTTGTATCCGATGGATTCCAGCTTTTCAGCCTTCCCGACCACGTCGTTCTTCAGGCTCTCTGAATACTCCTTAAGCCTGCCTAATAAAGCCTCATCGGAAGTGGCCAGGATCTTGGCAGCCAGGATGCCTGCGTTTGCCCCACCGTTAATCGCAACCGTTGCAACCGGGATACCGCTTGGCATCTGGACAATGGAGTACAGGGAATCCACGCCGCCCAGGTCGGAGGTCTTCATGGGGATACCGATGACAGGCATCGGGAAAATGGCTGCGCACATGCCCGGAAGATGGGCCGCCTTGCCTGCCCCCGCTATGATTACCTTGAATCCCTTTCCTTCAGCCGCCTTTGCCCAGTCAAAGAAAACATCCGGCTCCCTGTGGGCAGATATGATTGTCATCTCGTAGCTGATTCCCAGTTTGTCCAGAATCTCAGCCGCCTTTGCCATGATTGGCATATCAGAGTCACTTCCCATTACAATTCCTACTTTTGCCATCGTCCAATCTCCTTTTCCACTTAAATCCATCGTCTCCCCACCTCAGGAAGCAGAAATATCCTGTTATTTTAGATAGGGATGTTTATTATTAGTTATTCTTATTAATTTCTTTTATTATACCTTTGTTACTTATAATTATAATACTAGGAAATTTTTCATGAGTCAATACAAATCTACAAAATTTTCTCCCGATGAATGCTGAAATGCCGGTACGGCCCATGTTTCCAGGCCCTCCCGGCATTTCGTATATGAAAATATGGAAAAACAGGGCTGTACGACCAACTGGATGTATTCAGGTAAAAAGCTCCCCGGCTGCTTGGATCATCCTGATATCTTTCAGCAATTCCGCCTTTTGTCCGGAAACCGGTTTGTCCACAAAGACATCAAACAGGTTCCGCGGCCTGTGTACAGCGACAATGGCTGATGAGCCTGAAAAAGTAAATGAAACCCATTTTCCTGATTTGTCCGCAAATGCCTTCATTTTCTCTATTAACACTGGCGTCAATGGGGTATCATCCCCGTCTGATGCATAAACCTGGAACCTGCCGTCAAATCCCGGATCTCCTGTTTTAATCTTATATGCGGACGGGCGGTCTTTGAACCCTGCCACATATTTATTATCAAATACCCGCATGGTCCCCTGGAAGCCAAGCAGGGCAGGGACATTGTCAAAACGGATGACCGGACCATGGAATATGGAATCGGATGTGTATATCTTCCCTACCTTACCTGTCCTTCCCGTATTCACATTGCAGAGAAGGAACCGGATGTCCCCATAATATCCGGTCAGCCGGTCCGTACTGGAAAAATGGTTTTTTACGCCGCAATCCACCACATGAAGACCAGCCACTTCGTCATAGCCCAGGCCGCTTTCCGGGAAATATTCAAGCGTTTGGAATCTGCCATTTTCCATCAGGAGGGGCAAAACATACTGTTCCTTATAGGCCCTGATGAAGCCTTCCTGTGCCCGCCTAATCAGCAGCAGATAGCAAAGGCAGCAAAAAATAACGGTCAGCAATGCGGTTATGATAAGCGTGAATAATCCCCACTCGAACAATGTATAATCCTCATTGTGGATTCCATGACGGCCGAACATCATAAGCGATGCCAGAATAAAACATCCGCACAGAAACATGGCCTTTTTATACTGACCATATGCTTTTTTCCTAAGTATTTCCAGTCCTTTATCGTCCATGGGCGCCGTCTTCCTTTCCTGTTTATCTGCATTTCCAAACATGCCCTGATATACTTTCAGCCGTTTATATTAGCATTTTCCGTCTGTCTGCATACGCACAGGTACAGCCTGGATACCTGTTTTGAATACTGCTCCATCAGCCTGGACAGCCGTTCCTCCCCTTCCATGGTCCGTCTATAGGCCATGGATTCCCCGGCTGCCGGCACATGGTCTGCCCGCATGTTTAACCGCTTCTGTATGTCGCTGATGATGCAGGCCGTGAATATGAGATAATCATCCATCTGTTCATTGTCCATGGAACTGATTTTCCGGCTGTTAATCAGGTACAGCATCTGCTCTGCCTCGGAAACCATGTACCAGGAAATCCAGAGCATTTCCCTGATGAATCCTTCCTTCTCATGTCCGGCTTTTTTCAGGTACTCCTGAATCTGGTCATGGACAAGATGGTAGTGGATCTGGATATCGCAGATGACGCCGTAGTCCAGGGGCATTTTAAGGCTGCGTCCCAACAGCCTGAGATATACCTGGTGTATGTGGAGCAGCTGGTTCAGGTTATAGGTAAACTGGCTCTTTAAGCTGGTGGGGAAAAAGAACCGGTTCGCTGCCAGCACCATCAATATGGCAATCACCACATATAGGAACCGCAGCTCTGCCGCCAGGGTCTGTGGCAGGGCCATGGTGGTAAGCGTCAGGGCAAAGCAGGTGGAAAAAAGGGCCTGCTGCCATGTTCCGGCTGTCTCCATATACAGGCCCACCGCCATGACCGTGGCCAGCACAAAATGCCATCCGGTCCCATGGAATAAGGGCAGAAGCAGCTGCAGGAGCAGGCATCCTGCCATGGTGCCGATGAAACGCGACTTCATGCGGGAGGCGCTGTCCTCATACATGGGGCGCAGCAGCAGGAACGCATTCAGCGCAAGCCAGTAGCCGTGATTGGCCTGGCTCATCATGCTATAGGCAAAACCGGCTGTCAGGACCACGCTCAGACGCAGTGCGAAGCGTGTTTCAAA
Source organism: Enterocloster sp. OA13 (assembly GCF_022440595.1). Classification (NCBI taxonomy): domain Bacteria; kingdom Bacillati; phylum Bacillota; class Clostridia; order Lachnospirales; family Lachnospiraceae; genus Enterocloster; species Enterocloster sp. OA13. Next base: position 3,127,189 of record NZ_JAKNTF010000001.1, read on the forward strand.
GGTGTCCGTCCTCATGTGGCAGAATAACCTTCGGACCGGGCGGCGGTACACCGGCAGCTTCCAGCCAGGTGACGGGACATTTTCATCTATCCTGCGCAGATTCTCCAGGATAAGAAGCAGAAGCCCAAGGAAGTTGCGCACGAATATGTAAGGTGCCTCCTCCCTGCCCGCTGCTTCGGCAAGGAGCTCCTTTCCCTGTTTTGAGAACGCTTCGCTGCTGAGTCCGTCCCTGTATCCTTTGCTGCATCCGTTCCTGCCGTCTTTGCTGCCGCCCTGCTGAAAGCCTTCCTTTCCCATGGTTTCCATATACCGGGCAAGGCGGAGGAGGATGCCCCGGCAGCTTTCATCAGCCAGGGTTCTTTCCTGATATGGATTGGTAAGGAAATAGACAGACCGCTGAAACAGCAGCGCGAACATGTACTGGATCCTGCCGCGGGCATTGACCACCTTGGTCAGGCCCCGGCTTTTATACGCTTCCTTGTAAAGTCCCTGAAGGATGGGGAACAGGCTGTCTGCCGACTTTTTTCCATCTTCAGGAACAGGGCCTGCGGCAGATTGGAGTTCGGCCGCAAGCAGCAGAAGTCCCTTTTCCGCCAGGGCGAAATCGTCCCCCTTCCTGCTTCTGCGTGAATGGAAATATAAAACCGCTGTCATTACAGCCAGCCCGTAAGCCAACGCCGCCATCTGCATGGCCAGGCCCTGCCAGCCAACCGGGCGCAGCTGCAGGAATGTAAAACACATGGCCCCGGTATAGTATCCCAGCTGGTTAAACTGCGAGGACTGGAGGAACACAAGCAGGAACGGCACGGTCAGGTTCAAAAGGATGCAGAGCGGCAGGTTCAGGGTCGCAAGGAAGCTGAGAAAGGCCATGAGGAACTGTGTCCCAACCAGCCCCATAAGCTGCCTGGCTGTCATATATCTCCGGTAATTGATTTTGAACAGTATGGTAACCACTGACACAAGAATCACATGTGAAATCCCAAATATCAGAATAACAGAATAGAATAAGAACAGAAAAAATAATATGATTGGCAAAGCTTCCATAAACTTGGAACGAAGCCCTGCCAATCCTGTCTGCAATTTGCTTTTCATGGATAAAAACCTCTCCTTCAGGATTTCATTATACAACTAAGGCCGGAGGATGTCATCCATATATTTATTTATGACTGAGCGTCTTCCACCTCATTCACACACCGCAGTGCATTCAGTGAGCGTGGATAGCCGATATAGGGCAGGCACTGGCTGATGACCCGGATCAGGAACTGTCTGTCATTGCCAATCCGGATGTTGGCGGCCGCATGGCTTGCCAGCTGCGGTCCGCATCCGCCCTGGGCTGCCAGGAAACAGAATGTCATCATCTCCCTCTGCCTGTCATCCAGCCCCCTTCTTGTATAATAATCCCCAAAGCAGTTATCTGCCAGCCATTTGTTGATATGCCTGGATTCCTCCGGCCCTGACAGATAAAAGCCTTTCATATGGGGGCCGAACAAATCCACCTGGGCCTGGTTACCCTTTTCCAGCCGGTCCTCTTTGGTGGTGGTTGCCATGGCTTTTAAGGGCAGTCCATATCCTTGTCCCTCAAGGATTTCATTTGCAGCGGTCAGGAACGGGTATACCCTTCCGATTCCCAGATAGGCGGTTGCCTGGTACAGGATTTCCTTTACTTCCACAGGCGTCACCCCAAGGTTCAGGGCGGCGGGGAGCATTACCTTGAATTCATCCATTCCCTGGCACCCCAGGAGGGCTGATAAGACTGCCATCATCCTTGTCCTGTCATCCATGGAGGCATGTTTCTCATGGATGACCTCGTCCAGCGCAAATTCATTGAAAAGCGCGGCAAATTCCGGGTCGCTCTGCTCCAGGCCGGATACAGGGGTGGGGGATATTTCCCCGGGATGTCCGCTTTCCATCGCCGGTTCCACACGGCTTTTGCACATTCCATATTCCTCATCCGACACCGGTCCGCACCATTCATTGGAAGCCCCCTGGGCCGGGACCTCGATTGCCAGATGGGCAAACCAGCTGTCCGGGGCAGCGCCGTGCCAGTGCTTTACCTCCGGAGGGATGTTCACGACATCCCCCGGATGAAGCTCCTGAGGTTCCTTTCCCCACTCCTGATAATATCCCCGGCCCGCGGTCACCAAGAGGATCTGCCCGCCTTTGTGGTGGATATGCCAGTTGTTCCGGCATCCCGGCTCAAAGGTCACATTGCCCACTGCCAGCCCTTGCGTCGTAAGCATGTTAAGGTAACTCTGTCCTTTAAAATACGCTGCAAATGCTTCATTCTTTTCCCCAATAGGAAATACGCTTAATTTTGAACTATCCATGACAACATACCGCCTTTCATTCTATGGAACCTTCCATTCTATGGAACCTTGCCTTCCAGGCATTACCATCCACTCCTTACCTTCCAATCCTTGCCTTCCAGTCCCTATCTTCCAAGCCCGGTCAGGAATTCCACTGTCTCCGGGTCATAATGGGAGAAAAATGCACTCTCCTTCTCATCCAATACCTCAATGGCCTGCATATCCCCATCATCCAGCACAAAGTCAAATACATCCAGGTTCTGTTCCATGCGTTCCCTGTGGACGGACTTGGGGATTACCACCACATCCCTCTGGATCAGATACCGCAGGGCAATCTGGGCCGCTGTCTTACCATGCTTTTCCCCTATCTCATTCAAAACAGGATTGGTGAAGAAATCCTTGCGGCCTTCGGCAAAGGGCCCCCAGGATTCATGCTGCACATGGTACCTGTCCATAATGATGCGGGCATCCTCCTGCTGGTGGAACACATGGGTTTCCACCTGGTTCACGGCCGGGGCCACCTCCACAAACCTGCACAGGTCGATGAGGCGGTCCGGATAAAAGTTGGATACTCCGATTGCCCGGATATATCCTGCCCGGCAGGCTTCCTCCATGGCCCGGTATGTGCCGTAATAATCATTAAACGGCTGATGGATTAACAGCAGGTCGATATAATCCGTCCGAAGCTTTCTCATGGATTCCTCAATGGATGCCTTCGCCTTTTCATATCCTGCGTTGGATATCCACACTTTTGTTGTGAGGAACAGCTCACTTCGCGGAATGCCGCATTTCATGATGGCATTTCCCACGCCTTCTTCATTATAATAGGCCTGGGCCGTGTCAATGGACCGGTATCCTGCGCTGACTGCATCCAGCACACAGCGTTCACATTCCGCCGGATTTACCTGATAGACACCATAGCCCAGGATTGGCATTTTGACTCCATTATTCAGTGTTACGTATTCCATTCTTTTTCCTCCTTAACCACTCCCTGATTACCTGTTCCTGCCCTGCCGACTGAATCCTTGTGCCATGTATTGCCATTCCCGGCTCCACAACAGCGTCCGGACAAAGCCTGCGTATGTCCTGTTCACTCCGCCCCAGCCCGCTTCCCTCATGGGTGCAGAACGGCCGGATGGTTTTCCCGGCAAATCCGCAGGTTTCAAGCAATGTGAACATGTGCATCGGCATGGTTCCCCAATAATTAGGATATCCAAGATAAATCACATCATATTGTTCCAGATGGTCCGGCATGGCCGCAATCCCAGGTCTCGCATCCTTTTTCTGGTCCTGGCGTGCTTCCTCAATGCACGTATTGTAATCCTCCGCGTACGGTACCACGGGCTGGACCTTAAACAGTTTCCCGCCAGTCAGCTTCTGTATGGTTTCTGCCGCAATTTCCGTATTTCCTTTTTTCAGATACTGAAGCGTACCGCTGACGTAATTCTCGCCTGCACGCGAGAAATAAATAATAAGCGCTGATTCCATGGATTTCACTTCCTTTCAGATACCTTCATTATATCCCCAAAGGGATTGACCCGGAATCTCCGATATGTTAACATCGTATTAACTAAAAGTTTATATGAATACGCAAGGACATGGAGGATAAAAATGTTCAATCCACAGCTGACTGCCTTTCTCTGCGCTGCTGACTGCGGCAGTTTCAACAAGGCGGCGGACCAGCTTTACATCTCCCCCACCGCAGTCATGAAGCAGATCAATGGGCTGGAGAAGCATCTGGGCCTTGCCCTGGTAAAAAGGACGAATCAGGGCATCGAACTGACCAGGGCAGGGGAATCCATTTACAGGGATGCCAGATATATGATTGCCTACTCGGAACAGGCCATCCAAAAAGCCCGGCAGCTTATGACAGAGGAACAGGAGGTTCTGCGCGTCGGCACCTCCATGCTCAATCCGTGTAAGGTTTTCATGGATCTGTGGTACCGGACCAGCAGCCGCTTCCCCCAGTACAAGCTGCAGATTGTCCCATTTGAGGATGACCATCAGGGAATCCTGTCCGTCATTGACCGGATTGGAGACAGCTATGATTTCATTGTGGGGGTATGCGATTCTGCGAAATGGCTGGACCGGTGCAGCTTCCTTGCACTGGGGGAATACAGGAAAATGATTGCCGTCCCCTTAAAGCACCGGCTGGCCAAGAAACACTCCCTTAGAATATCCGATCTGTACGGTGAAACCATGATGATGGTAAAACGCGGCGACTCCGCCCTCAATGACCGCCTCAGGGATGACCTGGAGCAGAACCACCCCCGGATCCGGCTGGAAGACACTCCTCAGTTTTACGACATCGACGTATTTAACCAGTGCGTGGAAAACAACCATCTGCTTCTGAACCTGGAATGCTGGAAGGACATACATCCGTCACTCATAACCCTGCCGGTGGAATGGGGGTATTCCATTCCTTATGGGCTTCTCTATTCAAAAAAACCGGAGGGCTGCGTGAAAGCGTTCCTGGAGGCAGTGAAGGATGAGGGGATGATTGGATAATGAGTTTATGAGATAATGGTGTGATGAGGTTATGAAATACTGAGGTTATGAAATAATGAGGTTATGGGATAGTGAGGTCTTGGAATCAAGGAGGTCATAGAATCAAGGAACCGTAGCGGCAATCGGTTGAATATCCTTCTGTCCGGCATAGGGCATATGAGATAAAAAGTCAGGGCATGTTTGAAAATATCATTGAACATTCATTTTTCCCTCTGCATGCCCACTTTTCAAGAGGCACAGATGACTAAAAATCCGTTTCAATGAAATCTTCAAACATGCCCTAATCTGTCCAAGCAGTTATGATACATCAGAGGTTCCCCCTGTCATCCTCCCTGTCATCCTCCCTGTCAGATTCACATATCAGCGCCACTGGTTCCCCTTCCATGGAGTCCAGATATATTCTTCCCTTTGCATAAGGAGGATAAGGATACTGGTAAGGATGCCATTTTCCCTTCCCGCTGTTTTCAATACACCGCATCAGCCTGTCTATGGTCTGCCTGGGAAACCATTGGTTGTGATGGGATGTCAGATAATAGTCAAAATCCAAGTCCTTCACACATCCCAGCGTATGGTACTGTGTCTCAACCGGCATATGGTTCTGGAATATCAGGCACATGACAGGCGTAAGGGCATCCCCGGACAGCAGTAAACGGCGTTTAGGTATCCATATGCCGATGGACCCCCTTGAGTGTCCTCTCAATGGAATGACCCTGCATTCCAGCCCGCCAAGATTGAATGAGTCAAAATCCAGCGCTTTCATATTATTCCACTGCTTATCCCATTGCCCGGCTTCAAAAGGCTGGCAGAAGCCATCCTGTCCAGGGGCCAGTTCCCGCCTCCACTGCCCAAGGATTTCTGCCGTATAGGATTCCAGGATCACAAAATCGTCCGGGTGCATGTAAACTGTGTCAAACTGGCCATTTCCCCCAATATGGTCAAAATGTCCATGGCTGTTAATCACGACAAGGGGCAGTCCTGTAATCCTGCGTATCAGTCCATGGATATCATCCGCGCCTGAACCCGTATCAAAAACCAGGGCTTTTTCCTTACCTATGACAAGATTCACACAGCACCCCGCCCGGTCTGTCAAAACATATACATCATCACATATACAGGTAACTTCTGTCTTCTTCAACTGATACATAATACTCTCCATATGCAGCACATGCAATCATGTATTCCTTGAATCTAAACGAATGTACGCCCGAAAGCAGTCTTGCGCCTTCGGATTCAGTATTGCCTGCTTCAGTACTCCCTGGTTCTGTACGCCTTGGTTCTGTACTTCCTGGTTCTGTACTTCCTGGTTCAGTACTCCCATCCCTGGCATTTCCAGGCGTAATCCCTTCCGCAAACCCGGTCCCCTGAAGTTTTAATGCTGCCTCGCACTCTGTCCAGTATTTCGTAAACAGTTCCGGCTGTTCCATTTCCCCGGCCTGTTCCAACTGTTCCTGCTGTTGTAAGGTAAAAACCTTCCGCACCGTGGGCCAGTGGACGTCCCTTATCTGTTCAATATCCACGCCTATGTCAATGTCCGCCGCAGCCAGCACAGCATATCCCCCGCTATGGGACAGGTTAAAATAATGCTTTCCTGACTTCAGCGCGGGTTTCCCATGCCCCAGTCTCACCATCTGCCCATCACGGCTGACATCCAGATACTTTTCCAGCAGAAAACCGGCTGCCAGTTCCTGGTCAGCCTCCTGCTTTCTCTTTATTCTCCGGTATTGATCCGCGTAATATTGTGGGATATTGTCAATTATTTCCTCTGCGTGCAATGCAATCCGTCCTGCATCTGCAATCCTTATCCTGACTAAATGCATATATACTCCTTACATGCCGTATGATATTGAATTACGCAAGGCAGTATTATCTTCATTTCTCCAAAGCTTCCTCTCTCCTGCCATCTGCGCCTCCGGTCTGCCCTGCAGCATTCCCCGCAGCGCCTCCACGCGCCAGCCTGCGCACAAGCATTCCCTGGAACGCATCCACGCCCACACCAACGTAAATCACGCCCACCAGCATTGCCACGCCAATCTGGATTGGCAGGGTCCCTATTTCATTCACTTTCATAGGACCCATGATGGTAAGGCCGATGGCCCAGCCGCACAGCCAGGAGGGAGTGAAGATCATCCTTGAAAATGTCTCGCCGATGATGACTGCCAGTCCGCCCATGACGAATAGTGTGGCATACAGTTCCACATTGGGATTCCACTGCAGGGTTTCCATCACCCATACGGCAATATAAGCCCATAAGTCACCTAACAGGAAACCGATGGAGATTTTCACGGAGTCCTGCCGTCTGTTACCGTTGGCCACAAAAAGCCCGGCGCAGATTAAGGCCACCGCCCCGGTGCCGACTCCTATGAAAGGGGCCAGCACAGCCCAGATCGGAGGCATGAACGCTATGCCGAAAGCCAGGGTCAGCATATTGATTGTCTTCCGTTGTTTTTCATCCATATTTTTTTACTCCTATGCTTTTCTTTCCCATGCACTCATTTTCCAGGCCCTTCCGTCCCCATTACTCCCAGTCAAACCCATCCCACACAGGCTTTCCGGTATATGTCTTCAGCTCCTCCTCGCCTTCCAGCACGCGGATTGCCCCGGCTGCCATGGCCTCCATCTCAAACTCGCCCGGATAAGCGGTCACAGGGGCGATGAAGGAACAGGCATCCGTTATCTGCTTTACAAGATCCTGGTTATGTACCATGCCGCCGCCCAGCAGGATGCCGTCCACCTGTCCGTGAAGGACTGCCGCCATGGCGCCGATGCATTTTTCAATCTGGTATATCATGCTGTCCCAGAGAAGTCCTGCATACCGGTCCCCTGCTTTGGCCCGCTCCGTCAGTTCAATGGCATCGGAAATCCCCACATGATTCACGAAACCGCCTTTGCTGGTACAGAGTTTTTTCACATCTTCCAGACCCGCCTGGTTCATTTTCATATATTCCAGAAGGTTTGCCACGGAAATGCTTCCGCATCTGGTTGGGGCCATGGGTCCTTCTCCTCCCACAATATCATACCCGTCTATCATCCTTCCCTTTTCATGGGCGGATATGGAAATGCCGCCGCCGATATGGCATACCACATAACTGCACTCCCCATATGGTTTCTTCATCACGTCCTTGCTGTGCCGGATGGCGGTTTCCTTCAGGTTCAGGGCATGGAGGTGGATGATGCGGTGTACGCCCCGGATGCCTGTCATGCGGGCAAGGTCCTGAAGCTCATCCACATCCGGCGGGTTTACCACCATTGCTTTGGCGCCATAGGCCTGTGCAAATTCATTGGCCAGCTGTGAACCCAGGGCCGCCGGATGGATGACGCCGTTGGCACATGTCCTGGCGTGCTCCAGCATCAGGTCCGTCACCCCGTAGGTTCCGCCTTCCATGGCAATCAGGCCTCCGCCCCGTCCCACGAATACGTCCACTTCCTCAAGACGTATGCCTGCTTCCTTTAACAGCTTTAAAACCGTGTCCCTGCGGTAGGGCAGCTGCTCTGACATGGATGCATACTGCCCAAGCTCTTTTGCCTCATGGGAGACATTCTGGGAATACAGGCATTCCTCCCCCTCAAAGAGGGCCACCTTGGTTGAGGTGGAGCCAGGGTTGATTGTCAGTACTTTATACGGTTTCATACTGGTTCCTCCTGCCTTTTACTTCCTGCGGCCCTTACTGCGCTGATTACGATATTTCCCTTAATCTCGGACACAGGGGCGCCTCTGGAGCAGTCGCACACCACTTTGTTGAAGCCCTGGAGCATTGGGCCGTAGGCATCTGCGTGTCCAAACTGCTGTATGAGCTTAACCCCTACATTGCCCACATTCAGGTCCGGCCAGATAATCACATTGGCTTTTCCCGCAACCCGGCTCTCCCTCTGCACCTTTTTAGCAGCCACTGCCGGCGATACGGCTGCGTCAAACTGGAATTCACCGTCAATGGCAAGCTCCGGCCTCTGCTCATTGGCAATCCTGACCGCCTCCGCCACTTTATCCACCAGTTCCCCCTGTCCGCTTCCCAGGGTGGAATAGCTGACCATGGCGCATCTCGGCTCCCAGCCCAGCAGGTCCCTGACCGTGTCGCAGGCAGAAACAGCGATTCCTGCCAACTGCCCTGAATCCGGGTTGGCGCACACAGCGCTGTCGCCGATTGCAAGAAGGCTTCCTTCACTTCCCTTAAATCCTGGGATATCGCATAACCCGATGCTTGAGATGGTGCTGATTCCCGGCTTCAGACCAATGATCATCTGTCCGGCCAGCAGCACATCCCCGGTTGTATTGTCAATCCCCGCAAAGGTCACATCCGCCTCGCCCACTGCCTCCATGACCATGGCATAATACAGCGGATCCTGCATGCGGCGGTTCAGGGCCTTTTCTTTTAACAGGGTGTGCGGCAGGGCCACATACCGGTCTATGAGTTTCTTTTTATAAATCTCTTCCCTGATATCCACAATTGTGAAAATATCTTCCTCATATCCTTTGGAGGATAATGCTTCCCTGATTTCATCGGCATATCCCACAAGCACGGGAAGGATATACCCTTCCTTGCCTGTCTCATAGGCTGCCTGCATCATCTTTTCATTGACTGCTTCCGGAAATGCTATCCTCTGGGGATTTTCCTTTGCTTTTTCATAAATCTGTTCCAGTAAACCCATCTCTACTCCTTTCGGTCAGATTGGCTGAATCCGTCCTACATTTCCTTTTCAATCAGGTCCGTCAGGTCGCCGATAGTTGCGCAGGCGCTGGCTTCTGAAAGCATGATTTCCACGTCCAGTTCATTCTCAATCTCAGACACAAGGGCAACCATCTGCACGGATGCGCCGCCCAAGTCCTCCTTAAAGGATGTGGATACGGAAATGTCGCTGATGTCCTGTTTGTATGACATTGCCACCATGTTAAGTACCTGTGTTTCCAATTCTTTTCTGTCCATTTTCATTCTCCCTCTATGTTTTTATTCGCAGCTGATCCGTTTCGGATTCCATGTTTTTATTCACGCTTCGTCCAAGTCAAATACAACGGTCTTAAATCCGCCTTCCCTCTGGAAGATTGCCGCATGGCAGTTCAGGGGAAGCTTTTCTGAAAGTTCCTTCCTGTTCTTTTTGCTGATGCCACGGACAACTGCGTTTAATTTCGTGCCTTCCTCCAATTCAACTTCCCCGTACGCGTATTTTCCCAACTGCTTATATTCCGGTTTGGATGAAAGGGCTGCAGGCAATACAATGGAATGCAGCCTGGCCTTTCCGCTGATTTCATACCACTCTGTCTCATAATTCCCGCATGCATTGCAGGCATATACCGGGGGGAATTCCACATTGCCGCACTTGGGGCATTTGCGCCCTAAGAGTTTCCCTTCTTCCAGTCCTTCGTAAAATGTCTGCACGACCTTTTCTAATTTAATACTCATAACGCATCTCTCCTCCTGCTATTCATCCAATAAGCCAAGCAATACGGCCGCAACGTTCTGCGCCCCGCCGTAGCCCCGGAGCATGGCTGTCCTGGGCTGGTTTTTCACCTGGTGTCCGCCGCATTCGCCCCACATCTGCTTGCAGGCCTCGTACACATCCGCCAGACCTGAGGCGGCATGGGCATGTCCAAAGGAGGTACGGCCGCCATTGGTGTTAATCGGTTTATCCCCATCCCATGCGGTGCGGCCCTCACAGATGTATTTCCAGCCTTCACCGTAAGGAAGATATCCGGCAATCTCCGCGGATACAAGATGGGATGTGATGATGAAATCATTTGCATAGAACAGGTCCAGGTCATCTCCTGACAGGCCGGTCAGCTCATATGCCTGGCGCACGGCTTCCTCGGTTGCCCGGACTTCAAAATGCGGGGTGGTTGCCTCACAGGCAGCGCTTCCGATTCCCAGCACCTCAATGGGACGGTGCTTCAGGTTCCTTGCTATGGCCGGAATCATTTCCGTGGCGCATACAATGGCTGCCGCTGCGCCGTCACATTTTAACTCAATGCCGCCGGCCCGGAGGAAATCCCCCATTTTGGGATTATAGGGTGAGTTCATATATTCATCCAGGGTCATGCCTGCTTCTTCTGCAAGGGATTCATATGTCCTTCTTTCAATGGCAAGGGGATTGACCGACGCGTTGCGCCTGTTGTTGATGCACATCCAGTTCAGTGTGTCGTTCATCTGCTCTGGCGTGATTCCCCTGGTGCGCACATACCACTCCGCCGCATCGTCATAAATCAGTTCCTGCCCGGCCATCAGGCTCCTTGTATAGGTGCGGTCATATAACCAGGAAGTGGTCTTTAAGAACTTTTCCATGGTCATCTTATCCCGCTTGTATGGATGTTTGGGGCTTTCCACATTATCAGCTGGGGACGGGGTGCTGTCCCCAAATTCAACCGCTCCGGTGAGGACACAGTTGTATTTCCCGGATGCCACTGCGTTGACCGCCTGCTCAATGGCAAGATAACCTGTGCAGCATGCCTCGGAGTGGTGGATGGAACCTTTTCCCTTCATCCCGAACCAGTTAGCCACCTGTACATTGGGCGTCAGATAGTTGGAGCCGTTAAGCGGGCTGGCCTCGCCATGGAAATAAAAATCCACATCCTGAGGATTGACACCTGCATCCTCCATTGCTTTTAATGCCGCATATCCGAACATTTCCCCTTCTGTCAGTCCATCTGTCTCCGGATTATCTACCGTGTACATAAATGGAGTACAGCCAACGCCTATGATAGAGACGCTTCTGTTATACTTTCCTAAAGTGCCCATAACCATCTTCCTTCCTTTTGCTTTTTTCAAGATTATTATATATAATAAAAATGTTGGAATCATCGTGTCCAAAGCTAACTATGACTTGCATCACCACCCCATTTTTGTGCAGGCGCACAATGCCAAAGGAGACATCATGGAATTTCAGGTTTTGTTAAACAAACTGGAAAAAATAAACTACCGCCCGCTGATATTCGGGAACCAGGACAATAACTGCGACATGCTCAATATAAGGATCCTGACAGAAGGGCAAAGCCATTTTGAGGAAACCATACTCTACTTAACTTCCACCGGGCTTATGCCGGATTCCGGCAGCGGCCATCCGTTTATCCTGTTCTGCTATGGGAAGGCAATTGACTTTTCCCTGTACCGGGAAAGTTCTTTTACCATTGTCTATTTTGGGGCTGACATTTCCCAGGCCGAACTTTTTAATGTGACCCTGGAGAACCTGACCGAGCTTCAGCAGATCACTGCCGGCATGCATATCCTGACCAATGCGCTGTTTTCCGGGAACGGGCTTCAGTATCTGGTTGATACGGCCTCCCATATCTTTGGCAATCCCATCTATGTGGTGGATCTTCAGAACAAGTATCTTGCCATGTCCGCGGGAATTGTTCCGGATGACGATTTTTTCCGGGAGGAAAGCGCGTCCGGGTATATCAGTGAAAAGGGAATCCGCTCCATCCGGGCCAACAAAGTGGATGAAAAGGTCCGGGGGGCCGATACCGCTTATTACTTTGTCAACAGCCTGGTCAAGAAGGGAATGCTGGTGGATGCGGTGCACATCCAGGGCGTGGAGGTTGGGCATGTGATGATGCTGGAGTCCGAACACCCCTTCCTCGAGTATGACCCGGACTTTTTCCACCGTTTCTGTAAGCTGGTGTCCATGGAGCTGCAGAAGAATTCAGCCTATTCCAGGAATAAAGGGGTCATGTATTCCTACTTCCTGGCCGACCTGCTGAAGAATCCAAGGCAGAACGTGTCCGATATCAGGGAACGGCTTAAAATCCTTGGCTACAGCCTCAAGGAAACATTTTATATCGTGGCAATCCCGCCTGTGGGCCACAGCTTTTCCGATTTAAAGCTGGAGGTCATCCTGGAGCATCTGAAGCAGATTTTCGCGGGCAGTATCTATGTGATTTATGAGGATACCATTGTGTTCCTTATCAGCAGGGCCATGGACCAGAACCTGAGTGAATATGAGATTTCCCAGCTTTCCGGATATCTCACAGCCAATAGCCTGAAGGCTGGGATCAGCAACTTCTACCAGAACCTGGAGGATACCCCCAGGTTCTACCGGCAGGCCATTGATTCCGTCCACCTTGGCCTGAAGCTTAAGGATTCCGCGCCGATTTATTATTACAGTGATTATTATCTGTACCAGATGCTGGAGCTGTACGAAAAGGAAGATTCCGAGATACGCTTCCTGATCCATCCCGGGCTTATGAAGCTTTACCTCTATGACCAGGAAAAAAATACGGACTTCATGGCCACACTGAGGGAATACCTGACACAGCCCGGACAGCCTGCTAAAATTGCGGAAAACCTGCATATCCATAAGAATACACTGCTGTACCGGATGGGGAAGATCAAGGAGATTACGGACTGCGATTTTATTGAAGGGGAGGATTTTATGAATTTTAATCTGTCGGTGCGGATCATGAGATATCTGGGGATGATTGAGTAGGGGGAGGGTTCATCATACTGATTGTCCACTGATTTGATTTTATATATGATTCATGATATGATAATAGGGTATTTTCAAAAGCGGAAAGAAATAGGATGCAGATATTGTGTGCCCTCTAGTATACGAAAGAGAGGGTGATGCCCATGAGCATAATGGAAGTTCTTACCTTACTTCTCGTTATATTCGCGGCACTGTCATACATAGACAACAAACACAATAAAAAATAGCATCCCACCGCCTAAAGTGAATGCTATTTTTTAGCCAAAACTGAGGGCATCAGATTTTGTATCTGAATACCTTTCTGCCTTGATTATACACTAGGCACTTGATTTTTTCAAGTGCCTTTTTATAAATGCAGACATTCCGCTTTCAGTCAATATCCATACATCCCCCGCCTACCGTCTGCATGGGACCGGCTTTCTTGGACATTTTGGCTTTACCAAGCCAGCCCTTACGATTGCGTCCTCTTCACACGCGGACAGACAGGCGCCGCATTGGGTGCATTCGTCCTGAAGGATGATGTGGACGAAGCGGGATTTGCCCTGGATGGCGTCTTCTTCGCATTCATCCATGCAGTCCCCGCAGCCGGTGCATTTGTCAGCCAGGATGTGATAGGTCATGAATTTTTTGCAGACCCCGGCTTTACAGGCCTTTTTGCCGATGTGCGCCTCGAAGTCCGCGGGGTATGTCTGGATGGCGGCCAGCACTGCCTCCGCTATCTCCTCCCCTGTCTCGCAGAGGGATTGGGTTTTCATCATCTGACACAGGTCCTTCATAAGGTCCAGGTCCCCGCTGCGCCCCTTTTTCTCCGTGATGTCGCCCAGGGTAAGCTCAAGCTGGGTGATGCCTTCGTAACCGAATACACATTTCCCACAGGTCTGGCACTGGTTTGCCCTGACTTCCTTTAAGAGGATATCTACGATACAGTCTGTCTCTTTCAGGTTTTTTATTCTTTCCAATGTACTCATTGCGGACACCCCCTTAATATTCATTCCACAGCTTTGGTTTTGTAAGCTGGAGCCTTAAGTCGCACTGAAGGCATCTGGATGCCTCGCACATGGCCTGCTCACAGGTGAACACTTCTTCCACCTGCGTAAAGCCCTGTATCCTCTGGTCCGGCGGCGCGGTCCGGGGGGATGTGCGCTTTTGTCCTGCAAAGCCTTCCATCCGGCCAATATAGGACGGCGGGGTTTCCTTATCCAGAAGCATCTCGCTTATATCACCGTCTCCGCCCAGATACAGATCCATCTGCCCTGCTGCCCTGCGTCCTGCCGCGATTGCCTCAATCACGGATTTTGTCCCGGTCACGACGTCTCCTGCCGCATAGACGCCTTCCAGGCTGGTCCGCTGGTTTTCATCTGCCAGGATATATGGGCCGTGGGTCAGTTCCAGTCCCATCTGCTCCGTGTCCTCCGGCCTTTGTCCAACCGCGAATATGACATGATCCACCGGTATTACCTGGTTCGTCCCCTCCTCCAGCTCAATGACCGCCTTCCTGTTTTCATCAAAATAAAAACGGTTCACCTTCTGGAGTTCCACTCCCTCCACACGGTCTGTACCCGTGATGCGGAGGAATGAATGGGCCGCGTGGAGGAGGATGCCTTCTTCCGCGCCTTCAGCGATTTCCTCCGGCGTGGAGGTCATCTGCTGTTCATTTTCCAGACAGGCCACATGCACCTCTTCCGCCCCCAGACGAAGGGCTGTCCTGGCGCAGTCATAGGCAACGTTGCCGCCGCCAAGGACCATGACCCTTCCGCTTACGGGAAGCGGTGTTCCAAGCCTTGCCTGTTTCAGGAAATCGGTATTCACATATACCTGGGGCAGGCCGCTTCCCTCAAGGGGAAGCCTGGTTCCTTTGTGTGTTCCCACTGCCACGAGTACGGTGTCATATCCCTGTCCCAGAAGCTGGTCCGGGGATGGGGGCTGTGTGTTTGTCCTTAATTCAATTCCCGCTTCCAGGATGGTATTGATTTCCCTGTCCAGCAGCTGATCCGGGAGACGGTAAGCCGGGATTCCGTACCGGCACTGGCCTCCGGCCTTTGAGTTCTTTTCAAACACGGTAACTTCATGTCCCTTTTTTGCCAGATAATATGCAGCGGTCAGCCCCGCCGGACCGGCGCCGATTACAGCCGCCTTCTTTCCGGTAGCCGGTTCTTTGCGGACGCGTTTTTTCCATGCACCGCTTTCATTTGCAGCCGCAGCCCGTTTTAACCTGCACACGGAAAGAGGGGCGTCCAGTTCATTCCTCTTGCATCCGCTCTCACAGGCATGATTGCAGATACTTCCCAGTGTCTCGGGAAATGGTACCTTTTCGCGGACAACCGCTGCCGCTTTGTCAAAATCCCCTTCCCTGATATACCGTATGTACCTGGGGATATCGATATGGGCCGGGCAGGTGCTTTGACAGGGTACGATGTTCTCTGCCATGGAGCGGTTTTCCTTCATGATCTTCACCTGGTCCATGATGGAACCCGTGGGACAGACCTCGATGCATGCCCCGCAGAAACGGCATCCGGCTTCCTTCAGGGTCTTTCCCTCCGGAATACCTGCGCGGACCCCTGCGTCTGTCTTAATATAATCCAGCACCTTTACGCCGCGAAGGTCCTGACAGGCGCGGATACATCTCCCGCAGCGGACGCATCTGGTGAACAGGTGGGATATCAGGGGATTGCTGTCGTCATTAGCAACACTTCTGGATTTCTTCCTCCAGCGCTCCGGGCTGACGCCCATGTACTGGTACATGGACTGGAGTTCGCATCTGCCATATTTGGGACAGCCCGTGCAGTCTGCGGGGTGGGTTGCCAGGATCAGCTCCATGGCCATTTTCCTGACTTTCTCCGCTTCCGGACCGTTGACCCTGATATTCATGCCCTCCTCTGCCATGGTTTCACATGCCGGGACCGCCCCGCTGCCGCCTTCGATTTCCACGGAGCACAGGCGGCAGCCTCCCTTGGCTTCAAGGTCCGGATGGCTGCAGAGATGGGGGATGAAGATATCGGCAGCCAAGGCAGCCTCAAGCACGGACTGGCCCTTTTTTGCTTCTATTTCTTTTCCGTCTATTGTAATCTTCATTTTTTCACTCCTGTTTCAGGCCAGGTTTCCCTGGTATCAGTACTCAAACCCATCCAGCTCCGCCGCCGCGTTCTCGCCTGCAATGCGTCCGCTGTTCAGGCAGAAGCCCATGGTGTTGCCCGCAAGGATAAATGGATAGCTGTCTCCGAAAATATTGCATGCGTCCGTTCCCACGCAGTATAATCCCGGAATCACCTTTGCCTCCTGGGTCATGGCCTGTGTCCTGTGGTTAATCTTGACGCCGCCCAGGGAGCCGTATGCGCCCACGTTCTGGCGGCAGCAGTAGAACGGCGCCTTTGCAATGGGCTGCATGTAATGCCTGTCTTTTTCAAATATCTCGTCAAACCCGGCTTCACACATCTCATTGTATTCTTCCACCTGGGCGGCCAGCCCCTCGGGGTCGATTCCAGCCTTCTGTGCAAGTTCCTCAATGGTATCCGCCTGTGTTATGGGTTCATAGCCATCTGCCAGGTCCCTCTCCCACTGCTCGTCAAAATGGTCGTACAGGTCATGGGGATGTACGTGGCTTACAATGTCCGGACCTTTCTTTTTATACTTTTTCAGCAGCTTGCTGTCAAAGATGGAGAAGGCCACGCTGCCCGGCTGTGCCGTGATTGCATTGCCTGTGAAGGTGGTATTGCCGATCTGGTCCTCCGGCATGAATCTCTGGCCGTTGCGGTTCACCCACAGACATGGCTGGCGGAATGCGCCGTCCAGGATAAAATGGTTCATATTATCAGGAAGCTGGTACATAAGTTCCATTGTGCAGGGTTCCTTGCCTGCGCCGGCCTCCCATGCCATGCGCAGCCCGTCCCCCTTCATGCCGGGAATCGCAAAGTTGAAAATGGTCTTTCCGAACTCATATCCTGTTTCTTCTTTAATCATGGCCGGGTTGTCCCCAAAGCCTCCAGTGGCAAGGATGACTGAATTGGCCCTTGCCTCAATTTCTTCCCCGTCCTTGTCCTTTGCCAGCACGCCCACTGCGCGGCCGTCCTCCATGATGATTTTGTGGACCGGTGTCTCAAGGAGGAATTCCACGCCCAGCTCCTTGGCCCTTTCCGTCATTTTCTTGGTCATGGCAGTGGCTGCCCTGGGTCCTGGTATCCCGCCGCCCTCAGGCTTACACACATGCCATGTGAACTCCCCGTCCGAATAAGCCCTTGTGTCCTCCGGCGCGCTGAACGCCCTCTGCACGCCTGCAAACTCCACGCCCATGTCCATCAGCCAGTCAATGGTGTCCCCTGATTTGTAGTAATAGTCACGGACCATCCTGGCATCCACACGATAGTGGGTAAAATACATGTGCTTGCGGAACGCCTCCCCCGGTGTCAGGGAAATCATGTGCTCCCTCTGGATCCTGGAGCCGACCCCAAGAGGTCCCATTCCCATGTTGGCCGCGCCCCCGGTGGTGCCGGACTTTTCAAAAACCAGTACCCTGGCTCCGTTCTCTGCCGCTGATATGGCTGCCGCAAGGCCGGAAAGGCCGGCAGCTGCAACAATAATGTCTGTTTCCATCTTCTTCATGTTTCTTCCTCCATTTTCTTTTATCCCTGTTAATCCGGGCGTATTACACAATGTCAATGGCGGCTTCATATCCCCCATGGATTGCATCACCTGCTTTTCCGGCTTTGTCACAATCACCGATTACATAGGTCTTAATGTCCCCGGCCATCTTAAGTATCTCCTGTACCGATGCCTGATCCGCCTTCATTCCCATGGAATATATGCAGGTATCTGCGGGAACCAGCTCCGCCCTGCCGTCCCGTTCCACCACAACGCCCTCTGCCGTGAATTCCAGAACCTTTGTATGTAACATCTGCTTCAGGCCCCGTTTGTCCATCTCGTCCAGAAGGGCGTTCCTATAGTATCCGAATGTCTCAAAAGCCATCATCTCCTGCATCTCAACCACCGTTACCTCATGGCCGCGGCCTGCCAGGTGAAGCCCCACTTCGCATCCCACAAGCCCTCCTCCGGCGAGGACAACCCGCTTCCCAATCCTGTCCATATCATGATATGCCTCCAGTGCATTCATGGCCCGGTCAATTCCCTTGATGGGCGGTTTGACAGGATGGGCGCCAACGGCTATGATGACGGCGTCCGGTTTTATCTCATCCAGGATTTCCCTGGTACATGCTGTTTCCATACGGATATCCGGGCAGCTTTCCCTTGCCTCACGGATTAGGAGATTCTTAAAATTCCTCAGGTCCACCTTATCCTCATCCTGGTCCGTGAAATTAATCGTGCCGCCCAGTTCCCCTGTCTTTTCCAGAAGCGTCACCCTGTGTCCCCGCTTTGATGCGGTAACTGCTGCCTGAAGGCCGCCCACACCGCCGCCCACAACCAGCACCTTCCTGCTTTTTGTGGGATACGGATGCCTGTCTTCATACCATCCAAACCCGGAATCCGGGTTGATGGCGCAGCGCCCCATGGACGCCGGGCTGTAAATACGGTCAACCTCTTCCTTGGAAAGCCCTTTCTCCCAAAGGGGGACATCGGTTTTGTGCTCACAGAAACCAGGGTAGCAGGAAAAGCATCTGACACATTTGCGTATATAGTCTTCCCTTCCCGTAAATGCCTTGTTGGGGAATTCCGGATCCGCAAAGCCCTGGCGTCCCAATTCGATAAAATCCGCTTTCCCATCCCCAATCACCTGGTCTGCAAAGGCCGGGTCATTGATTCCGCCGATGACAGCCACCTTTGATTTCGTTACTGCCGCCTTGACCTGTGCGGCAAACCCGACATTGACGCCGTGTACGTCAAAGAAATCCGAAAATGTCTGGGTCTGGTTCCCCGCCCATTTAAGGCCGTTGGAAACGTGGATGATGTCGGCCATCCCATCGATTTCCCGGCAGAATCCCACCATATCGCGGATGTCCATGCCGCCGTCCACACCATCCTCGGCCGACATGCGCAGCTCCAGGATCATGTCCTCCCCAATCCCTTCCCGCACTGCCTCCAGGATCATTTTGGGGAACCGGGCGCGGTTCTCCATGCTTCCGCCGAATTCATCGGTCCTGTGGTTGGTCCAGGGGGAAATGAACTGTTGGATGTTAAATCCATGTCCTCCGTGAACCAGGACGCCGTCAAACCCGCAGGCCTTTGCGAATCTTGATATCCTGCGGTAATCGTTGCAGATTTTTTCCATCATCCCCAGGTTCAGCGCATATACCTGCACCCCGTCCTCCCGGACATAAGCATCCGGCCCCCACGGCACATATGGGGCTTTTGTTTCAGCCACAGCGCCTTCGTGGGAAAACTCAAGGTAGGCAAGGGCGCCGTGCTTTTTGATACGGTCCGCATATTCCTTCACCTTTTTGAAGTCATCCCCGTCATAGTCTTCCATGTCAATGGCCCGTTCCATGAACAGTGTGGTTCCCTCTTCATTGTTTACCGGAAGCTCGCCTGTGGATACGGCGGCAAACCCGCCCTTTGCCCGGTTCTCCACCATACGGTATACATTTTCAGCTATCTCCGGCAGAAAAAACACGGAATGCGCAAACAACGTGGGGGCTGCGATTAAACGGTTTTTGTAGACCTTTCCCCGGATGGTCATGGGGCTTTCCAGATGTGTGAATTTACTCATATGTCCTCCTTTTTCATCTAAACCTGAATGGAACCTGGATTCCTTATTGTCCTGTCTGGTTCAAATTATAAAGGATTGACAATCCCTTAACATCATGCCTGCACCTTATGTTTTCTTCCATATGCAGCTTGTTTTTGTGCAAAGGCACAAATCCGCTTCGCACTAAACGCGTTTAAACTGTTTGTTTTTATATTTCTGAAGCCTTTCCTGAACCAGCTTCAGATTCTCAGGATCCGCATAGAACCCGCCTTCGGTGTGACCGATTTCCTCCAGGTGTCTTGCCCTTCCCGCCACCGTGGTGCGGTCCTTCAGGTATCCGTCTTTCTGGATGACGAATTTCCATTTTCCATCCCCTGTCTTTTCCAGATTGCCGCCGGCGCCGCAGACCTGGCATTCCACGGGATAGTGAAGCCCGTCCCACTGGGGTTCCCCCAGAACCAGGGCATTGGAATGGCAGTTTGGGCACCAGCCCATATCCTCATCCCCCAGCCAGGTCCGCTCCCCTGCCGGTGTACGGACTGCTGTCATGATGTTTTCACCCATCTTCCTTGCCCGCGCCATCAAGCCTTCATCCAGCAGGCACTGTGCCCGTCCCGGCACCCTTGCGGCCAGTATCATGTCCACCACCTTCATATCGGTTGTGAACATGGTGGCCTGCATGGCCTCCAGGGCCATGGACTGCCACGCCCTTGTGGAACCTCCGGCACAGATCAGTCCCGCAACCCTGTCCTTATGCTCAATTGCACCGATTGTCTCTAAAAATGCAGTCTCATAGCTTAAGCTCCTCTGGGCAAATATCAGGTACTCCGCATTGGGCATCAGATCATAGGTTGGCGCGGAAAAAATAACGGCGTCCTGGGCCAGCATGACCTCCATGATTTTCTTTTTGTCATCCTTTGCATCCAGCACACAGCCCACATTCTTCCCCTGGGCCATTCCTCTTGTACAGGAAGTACATCCTGTACAGCTTTCAATATGATAATCCTTCAGATTGACCATGGTTACCTCTGCACCGTCCTCCTCACAGTACATAAGCGCTTCTTTTAACAGTATCTCGCTGTTGCTGTCCTTTCTTCCTGCGGTGATACCCATTACTTTTACTGACATTTTCTCTCCTCCTGGACTTTTGTCTGAATCATTTTTTCTAACAGATGTTATGGATTAGATGTTACGGATGGATAGTCGGAATTGAAACCTGTCCGCAAATCTGCTATACTTTATATAAATATATCAGTTATTTTTTTAACAATCATCCATTCCAAGTCGGATATAATCCGCAATCATCTGCTGTTTTTCAGACATTTGTCTGATAGGAGGTTTAACATGGCATACTTAGGAACCATTGTCCGTCATCTGGAAACCACCTTTCATGTGAAGGTACATGGGCAGTTCCATACACGGACTGAAATTGAAGGAACACGCTTCCTCACGCAAAAACCGGAAACAGACCCGGACCATGGGGACAAGCTGCTTTATATCGCATGTTCCCAGGCCGCGGCCCCTGACAGGCACCCTGAGGCCGCTCTCTCCGCTGGGGCCACACAGGCCGCCTTCCCTGCCGGGCGCCCTGAGGCCGCGGCGCCTTCCTGCCATCTGCCGAACATCCTGCTGACCGGGCAGGATACACCCCCGGATAACCCCCGCATCCTCTACATCCAGGAAGCCCTGGATGCCTGCGGGGTATTCAACGCCATCCAGGAGGTCATCTTCCGGCATTATACGCTGAAGCTGAAACAGGAGGAATTATTCCAGTCACTGCACAGTGACAACGGGATTGACGGTATGGCCCATGTGGCCCATACTTTTCTTGGCAACCCTGTCACTATCTGTGATACCAGCTTCTCGGTCATTGCCGCCAGCCCGGTTGTGAAGGATGCGGACAACCTGGAGGAAAAGCACGGGCGTCTTTACCTGAAGGATTCCCTGTTCCAGAACATGGCGGACCAGAACATCATCCGGCACATCTACTCCTCCACCGTGCCGTATAGAACCACCCTGGACGATTACCCGTATCAATGGGTATTTGAAAGCATACGCATCCATCACGCCGTGGTGGGCTATATCTGTGTCCGGGGTACGGTCCGGGAATTCACGGAAGACGATATGGAATTCATTGATGTGTTTTCCAAGATGCTTTCCATTGAAATGCAGAAGGATTCCAGTTACCGCCATCCCACGGGACTGAGATACGAGTACTTCCTCACGGAGCTTCTGGAAGGACATTTTGACCGGGCAGAATACATTGCCAGCCACCTGGTCCAGCTTGGACGCGCCCAGATGCCTTATTACACAATCCTGCTTCTTAAATTCACGGATCCGTCGCGCAAGCCAAGGCAGTACAAAGGATATTTTGAACAGCTTTTGTCCCTTCTCCCAAACTGCATGGTGGTATTGTTCCACGGCGACCTGGTTGTCCTCCTGCCCAGCGGCAGCGGGAATCCCTTCCGTGAAACAGGCAGGAACCGGTTTGCCGCCTTCCTGCAGCTAAACCACATGCAGGCTTACGTCAGCTATCCTTACACGGATATTGCAAAGAGCAGCATCTATTGGCAGCAGGTAAAAGAGCTGTCCCTGTTCCATGAAAAAACCGGCCTTAAAAAAGACCGGCATTTCATCTATTATGAACAATATTATCTGGAGCATGGCTTCTGCCAGTATAAGGATACCGGGCTTTTGGCCGCCTCCGTCCACCCGGTCATCACACAGATGACCGCATATGACCGCACCAACAACACGGAATACGCCAGGACACTCCGGGTCTACCTTGCAAAGAACCGGAATGCCCTGGCTGCTGCCGGGGAACTGCATATCCATAAAAGCACCTTTTTCTACAGGCTGGGGAAAATGGCCGACCTGTTCGGCATTGACATGAATGACGGCCTGGCCCTGTTCAGCTATGAATACTCCTTCCGGGCGCTGGATTATCTCGGCATGGGGTGATGCAGTCCATTCCGTCCCTCCGCCCGGTCAGGCTGTAACCGACACCCCGTCCCCGGATACCCGGACCCAGAGGGCCGGGGCAGGTCCCTGGGAGGCAAGGTAATAGTAAGCACTCCTCTTCCCGATGCCATGGCATGCGTCATGCCAGATATTCCGGTCCAGGACCGCCACATCCCCCGGATTCAGGATAACGGCCCGCACATCTTCGGCCCGGGGCGGCTCATCCCCCCTGGACTTTGCCACGCAAAGCACGACCGGGTCAGCGGCGCAGAACAGCGCTTCCTGGGTATGGTCATGTTTCTCCATGGCCTTTACAACATAGGGCGCATCCATGCCGATGGTATACCCCAGCTGCCCCGGCGTATCGATGAGCGGCGTCTTTGTCATATAGTCCTCAAAGTCCTCCCCCAGGGTCCTGTAAACCCGGTCCCTGTCCCCTGTCATATTATAATATGTACCGTATCCGGTAAAATCAAATTCCTTAATATCCACTGCTTTCAGTATCATACGCTCTCCTTTTTAAGCTCGTTTAAGTTGGTCAGGCACATTACCACGATTGTCACCACATAGGGCGCCATCAGCACCAGCTGGGACGGTATGTTAAAGCTCTGCAGGCCCACGGAAAGCGCGTCCGCAAAGGAAAAGATAAAGCAGGCAAAAAAGGATTTTAAAGGGTCGCCCTTGCCGATACGGGCCGCGGACACAGCCAGGAAGCCTTTTCCCGCAGACATGTTCTCCGTGAACATGGATATGCCGCTCAGCGGAAGGAACGCGCCCGCTGCCCCCGCCAGGACGCCTGTGATGATAAGGCTGGCCCACTTATACTTTACCACGGACACCCCCGTTGTCTGCACCGCCTTGTCATTAATCCCAACGCCCCGCAGACGCAGCCCGAAGGGCGTCCTGTACATGACAATCTGGGAAAGGATGACCACTGCAAATGCCATGTAGACCAGGATGTTCTGGTTATTAAATATCTCATTCACCACCGGGATTCCATCCAGGAAGGGCATGTGGATGCTGCCAAAGCTCTTGATCCTTGGATCCAGTATGGAGCCCCTGATATGGAATATATTGAACAGCAGCAGGGAGGTAAGCCCCCAGGAGCTTAGGTTCATGGCAATGCCCACCACGATGGGGTCTGATTTAAAATGCAGCACAAAGGTTCCGAAAACAGCGGACATGACAATCCCTGCCGCGATGCCGAACAAAAGCCCCATGAACGCATTCTCAAACAGATAGCTGCCCCAGGTGGCGAAGAATGCGCTTGTAAGCACATAGCTCTCCAGACCGATATTGAATATCTTTGCCTTATGGCCGAACACACTGCCCATTGCAGCCAGGGCCAGGGGCGCGGACAGCCGGATTGTGGCGGCTAATGTGGAAACACTGAATAGTAATTTAAACATACCTTCTACACCTCCCCTTTCTGGCTGCGAAGCATCCTGATCTGGCGTTTTTCACACAGCCACTTATACAGGGCCTCATAGTCCACAGCCACCAGCAGTACGAATACAGCCTGGAGCACGGAGATTACCAGACGGTTGGTATTGGTCACCCTTTCCATGTGGAAGGAACCGCTCTTTAACATCCCCCAGAATATGGAAATGAAAATGACCGCAATGGGATTGTTCTTGGCAATGGACGCAATCATGACGCCGTCCCAGCCCAGATTGGTGGCAAACGCAGGCCTGAACTTGCCAAAGGAGCCGGTCATCTCGGTTCCGCCGCAGACGCCTGCGATGAATCCGCTCAGCAGGAAAATCAGGATGAAGGTCCTCTTATAGTTAATACCGCCGTATTTGGAGAACCTCAGGTTTTCCCCCACCATCTTTAGCTCATATCCCTTTACCGTATATTTATACAGAAGATACACCAGGATGGCGATTCCAAGGGCAATGAAAATAGCGGTGCTGGCGCTGGTCTTAGGTATGATGGTGCCAAGGCGCGCAGTGGGAAGCATGTCCGGCGTGGCAATGGCGTCCGCCAGTTCAGAAGCGTCAAACCCCATGTATTTGAAGGTCAGGTACTCCGTAAACAGGGAGGCCGCATAGTTTAACATCAGGGTACAGATCAGTTCATTCACATTCAGCGTCAGCTTTAGGATTGCGGGTATGAATGCAAACAGCATGCCGCCGATCCCGGCAGCCGCCAGACACAGCGGTATGTGTATGATTTTCGGTACCGCAACGGACGCCCCGATGATAGCTGCGAGGAATGCGCCGAAATACATCTGCCCTTCAATCCCCACGTTCCAGATTCCGGACTTGAATGCAATCACGGCCGCAATTCCTGTTATGATGCTGGGGGTTGCCCAGCGGATGGTTGTCCCGATGGCGCTGACGCTTCCCACGGAACCTGTAATCAGGGCTGAAAATGCCTCTGTGGGACTGTTTCCCTGGGAAAGTATGATACAGGTGCCGATGAACATGACCATCAGCATGGATAAGATGTATTTCAGGATTTCCAGCTTGGTATTCTGTGCCAGTCTAAATTTCATCCCTCTTCCCTCCTAACATGTACAGTCCTATGGTCTTCTCGTCCAGGTCCGGCGTATTTTCCAGGTTCCCCACGATCTCGCCGTTATACATGACCAGGATCCGGTCGGAAAGCTCCATCACCTCGCCCAGCTCATGGCTTACCAAAAGCACGGAAACACCTTTCTGGGCAATATCGATGATTTTCTGCCAGATGAACTCTATGGCGCCCACATCAATGCCCCTGGTGGGGTCCTCTATAATCAGCAGGTCATTGTCCTGAAGGAACTCACGTCCCACAATGGCCTTCTGGATATTGCCGCCCGACAGGGTGCCCATCTTGTCATGGATACCCTGGGTCTTTACCTGGAACTGTTCCACCACTTCCCTGGTAAATTTCTCAGCTTCCTTTTTATTCACAAGAAGGGGATTCCTGAACCTGTGGGCCACGTGATAACCCATGATGCAGTTTTCCACCAGGCTGCAGTTCGTACTGCATCCCGTGGCCAGACGGTCCTGGGGCACATATCCGATTTTCTTTTCCCGTTTCTCCTTTGGCGTTGCAAAGGTTATGTCTTCGCCTTTATATGTAATCGTTCCGGTTTTCGGCTTCCTAAGCCCAAAGACCGCCTCTATCAGTTCACCCTGTCCAGAGCCGGCAACACCTGCGATTCCCACGATTTCGCCTTTTTTCACTGACAGACCCACGTTCTTTACTTTCTCAATCCCATCGCTTCCCACAACAGTCAGCCCTTTTACGTCAAGCACCGTGCTGCCTGTATCTTTTTCATGCTTACTGGTATTGAACAGTACCTGGCGCCCCACCATAAGGCTTGCCAGCCCATGCTCGTCCGTATCCTGCGGATAGAGGTTCCCGGTCACCTCGCCATTCTTCAGGACCGTGATGTAATCCGATATCTCCATTACTTCCTTAAGCTTATGGGTAATCAGGATAACGGTCTTTCCGTGCTTTGTCAGGTAACGGATTGCCTGGAACAGCCCCTCGATACCCTGGGGCGTCAGCACGGCTGTTGGCTCATCCAGAATGATAAGTTCCGCACCCTTATACAGTATCTTTACAATCTCAACCTGCTGGAGGAGGGACACGGGAAGGTCCTCGGCCCGTTCATCCAGAGGGATGGAAAAACCATACTTCTGCGCAATCTCCTCAATATCTTTTTTGGCAGTCTTCTTATCCAGGAATCCTCCTGCCTTCTTTGTCTCAAATCCCATCATCAGGTTTTCCAACACCGTAAGCTCCGGGAACAGCATGAATTCCTGGTGTACCATACCAATCCCGCACCTGGTGGCATCATTGGGATTCCTGAACACTTCCTTCCTGCCCTTTACAAAGATTTCCCCTTTGCTGGGTTTATAGATACCTGAAATCATATTCATCAGCGTACTTTTGCCAGCTCCATTTTCCCCGATGATGGAGTGCACGGTACCTTTTTTTACAGTCAGGCTGATGTCATTGTTTGCCACCAGCTGCCCAAAGTACTTTGAAATGTGTCTTACCTCAAGGATAACTTCATCCATAAGATCCCTCCCTTTTAAGGAATTCCCCGGCAGCAAGGTAAACTGCCGGAGAATGTTCCTGCCCCCCTGCCGGGGCGTAAGCCGTGCCAGGGTATGCCTTAAGTCCCCTAGTTAGCGGTGTCCTTTGTCACGTCAATGGTGCCTGCCTTTATCTCATCCCCCACTGTTTTCACTGTTTCCTGAAGTTCCGGGGACAGCTTGTCAAATTCCTGCTGGGTATACATCGGAAGATCCTGGGCCATTCCGTATTCCTTGTCCCCGCCTTCAAAGGTTCCCTCAAAGGATGCTTTTCCTTCTTTATACAGGGCTTCATCAATGGGCTTTAAGGCGGACCAGATGACGCTCTTTCCAACATCGCCCTGATAATCGTCGCTGCCGATACATTTTACATTCAGCTCATCACAGCCCGCAATCACGCCAAGGCCGCTTCTGGAAGCAGACTGGAAGATTAAGTCAACGCCTTCGTTCTGGATCATCAGCTTGGCAACCTCCTGTCCCTTAACAGGATCCTGGTCATTGCCCACATAAGCAACGGATACCTGGATGGACGGGTCTATATAGTGGACCCCATGGATAAAGCCATCCCTGTACTTGCGGCTGACCGGACGGTCTGCATGGGCAATGAAGCCGACCTTTTTCTTTTCCGTATTATTGGCCGCAACCACGCCGGCGATAAAGGAGGACTCGGACGGGTCAACGGATACCGAGCTTACATTAGGTTCATTGGTTTCCATGTATACGTCGCACAGGACAAAATCCGTATCCTTGTATTCAGGCGCAAGCCTCAGTGCGATTTCCGAAAGGTCGCCCCACATGGTATAGACAGGGTTATACCCCATGTCCGCCATGGCGCGCACCTGGTCCTCATACTCGGCCTTGTCCAGTGTCTCCACAATCTTTAATTCTGCTCCCTCTTCATCTGCCAGGCGCTGCAGGCCCTTGACACAAAGGGCAATGAACGGGTCCCCCACAGGTGACGGGATCAGAAGGCCAATCACCTTTTTCCCATCGCTTTTTTCTTCCTCTGCCTTGGTTTCCTCCGCAGCCGCATCTGTTTCCGGCGCCTTGGCAGACGCGTCCTGTTTTGTGTCCGTCTGCCCTGCTGCGGCTGTCCCGCTTTGCCCAGTCTGTGCCGTCTTCCCACAGCCGGCCAGTACGGTTGATAACCCCAGTGCAACACACAATGTAACCGCTGCTAATTTCTTCACTCTCATAATCGTTCCTTCCCTTCTCATGGTTTAATTATATTTCAGAATGGCTTCGGTGGTCTTTTTGGATAATGACGTTATGGACTGGCTCTCCATGGTCCTCACATAGGTATCCAGCTGGTCCCTGAGGGGAGCGACAAATTTATCATCCAGTGCATCCAGTCCAAGCATTACCCCATACGCATGTCCTATGGGGCCGCCCGTACAGTCATTATCCTGACCGGCCATCATCAATATCGTCATGGCGCGCTCAAAGCTGTTGCCCGCAAAACGGATTGCCACAACCTCTGCAGCCAGGTTGGGGTACGCATGTACCCAGTTGTATTCCTTATACTTTTCCTCACACAGTTCCCATGCCTGGCGGTAATCCCTGGACTGACTGCAGGCCTGGCATGCAAATGCGAGGACGCTGTAGAATTCACTGTCACGCGGGATCATCCGCATGGCCTTGTCAAGGATTACCTGCATGTCGGTTTCCACATAAGCCATGGAAACAATCAATGCGTTAAACACTTCTGCCAGGATGCCGTTGTTGTGATGGGAAACACACCCGTCCCTCCACGCCAGCTCTGCCGCCATCCTTGGGTTTCCCGGCGCCAGGGCGCCGCAGATGGCGGCGCGCATGGCGGCCCCGATCATCTCCCGGTATGGGTTGGCCACATAACCGCTTTCCGGCGGATAGATGCCGTGGCGCAGATGGTTCAGCGCAATCTCCTCCGCAGTATAGGCAAATGGAATATACCCCACCCATTTATCCGCGATATCCTCCGAGGTTATGTCATACCCCTTTTCCCGGAACGCTTCCAAAAGGGCCAGTTCAAATGTAATGTCATCGTTCAGGGTTTCCGGCGGTTTCACATATTCCGTTATTTCGCCGAATACCTCCCATATCCTGGAGGATTTAAACCCTTCCACTGCGGTTCCCAGGGCGGAGCCAATGATTTCCCCCAGCCATCCTGCATGGACCTTCTCAAAGAGCGCATCCTGTCCGGGCAGCCTGTATTCCGGGTATTCCTGGAACTTCACGGACTGCGCGTACTGTTCAAAGCTGTTGTAAACCGTGTAGGACCAGTAGGGGTGGCTTTCTATCTTCGGCGCCTCTGCCAGGGCTTTAAATACCCGGGCATTGATGATCTGCAGGTCTATGAGCCTGTCCTCATCAATGGCCCTGAATGCTTCCGGTATCAGGCGGTCTGCTTCCTGTACATCGTATCCCATGTTCCTCATACTGGAAATCGCACCCAGCATCTTGGAGTAGGGCGCCTTGGATTCCGGCAGCGGCTTAATCCACGCCCCTTTGCCGGTTTCCAGCATCTGCCTTGCCTCCTCCAGGAATTTTCCCTCCAGGAGGTTGTCCCACTGGATCAGATCCGTGCGGTCCCTGACCGGAATTGCGTCACAGAAAAATTCATAGTCATATTCCCATGCTCGTTTCATAATATTTTCTCCTTATATTCATATTTTTTTGTCTGTTCTGCACAATGGTTTTATATAATTCTTCGTTCCCCCCACACATGTATGCTTATCCTATCTTTTAGTATAATTTTAGATAATACTGTCAGCAGACAATGAAAGGAGTAACAACAATGGCTATTTACTGTGAAGATCTGTTTAAACTGTCCACCTTCCGCGACGCGCGGTTAAGGGGAGGCAGGACCGGCCTGGGGAGGAAAATCACCTGGCCTTACGTAGGCACCACCCCCAGCGTATCCCAATGGCTCCACGGAGGTGAAATCCTCTTCCTGACAGGGGTAGGCATCCCCTCGGACGATGAATCCCTGCTGAACCTGACCGAGGAATGCATCCAGAAAAACTTATCCGGCATCGTATTCCTGCTCAATCCGGATTACATTCCCGAAATCCCTGAAAAGGTGATTGAAAAAGCGGACCAGGAAGGGCTTCCCGTGTTCCAGATGCCCTGGAACGTGAAGCTGATTGACGCCACCCGGGAAATCATTGAACTGATGGAACAAGTCAATGAGAAAAGCAAGAACGTCCGTTTCTTCCTTGAAAGCCTGCTTTTTTCCAACAACAGCGATATTGACTCCATCATGCATTTTTATAACATCCGCCTTCATTCCCAGTACTGTATATGCGTGGTGGAATCCGCCGACAATGTATTCTCAGAAGCCATTGAATCCAACTTCCAGCACCTGTCTGCCTCTGTGCGGAACATTGCCCTGTCAAGCCGCCTGGCCATACTCAGCTGTTCCTATGCCAACCGGCTGATCTTCCTTTTGACGGCCGACAGCAGAAGCGATACCGTCTATCTGCAGAACACCATATCGAATAACTTCGAATACATCCAGGCGCTTCATGCATCCAGGGGAGGTTATATGAAAATGGCTTTCAGCCGCACCTTTACCAAGCTGAACCAGATCAAACAATGCTACCATGAAATCACGGTGGCCCTGTCCACCAAAAACCTCCACGCACTGTTTCCCAACCACATCATCCACTACGAAAACCTGGGAATCTACCGCATCCTGTTTGAACTTGATAAGAATGAGTCCATCCGGGATTACTGCATTAAGAACATCGAACCCCTGATTACATATGACACACAGCATTCATCCAATCTTCTTGAGACACTCCGGCTTTATTTCATCAACAACTGCCATTCCAGCCAGACCGCCCAGGCCCTGTTCATCCACAAGAACACCCTTGTTTACCGTTTATCCCTGATAAAGGAACTTCTTCACACGGATTTATCCAATGCGCTTAAAAACCTGGAGCTGTTCAACAGCATCCTCCTGTACGATTACCTTCATGCCGTCTAGCAGAATTCCCGTCTAACAGAATTCCCGTCTGATGAAATCACTGATATTGGAAACCACATCCTCCACAATCCACTGCCCCTTCAGGGCAGAGGAGGATCTGGCCGTGGCCAGCACCCCGTTGGACGGTATGCTGTTTTTATCAATGGGATACCGGTAGCAGAATCCCGGGTCCACATGATCCACGTCTGCAATCAGGTCCTGACGCACCAGTTCCGGCGCAAAGTACATCATCAGGGAGGTTTCCGTAATGGCAGCATGCTCCAGCGCCCAGCCCGGGAATGGCACCTGGTCAAATATCCGTTCAATCATATTGGTTGACATGGGGTCCCACCAGTTCATCAAAAGAAGCTTTACCCCATCCCCATGCCTGGCTGAACACAGGTCCATGGCCTCCACTACAAATGGTTCATTCTCAAAATGCGCATTGAACAGCAGGATTCGGCTGAACCCATCCCTTACAAACTCGTCAATCACATCCTGCACCAGGTTCTGCAGCGTCTGTCCGTTCAGGTCAATTGTTCCGGGAAACAGAGGGCCTCCTCCGCTGAAGGGCTTCGATTTATATCCATAACAGAGGGCCGGGGCCACAATCCCATCCACCTGTCCTGCGATGCGGTATGAAAATTCCTCCGCCAGCACCGTATCCACACACAGGGGAAGATGCGGCCCGTGCTGTTCCGTTGCCCCGATAGGAAGGATCACGATGCCATCCTTTCTCCCCGCATATTCCGTCCATGTCATTTCCTTCATCTTGATGTGTCCTGACATCATTTTGTCCCTCCCTTTGTCTCATCTTTGTATCATGCCACTATCATACTGTTTTTCCCCTGTCCTTTTAAGGTGTGGTCCGCACAAAAATACAGGCCATGCTTTAGGCCCGACGCACACAAAAGAACCGGGGATTTTTTGGTCCTTTGGCACAATTACTTTTTTATCCTTTTCCTGTAATGTGGTCTTAGAGCATGTTTGAAAACTCATATGGAGGGAATGAATCAATTGAATACAATCTTGTTTACCAATGCGCATCTTTATCATGAGCCGGATTTATGCGACCTGCTGGTGGAGGACGGCCGTTTCCTGGAAATCGGGCCATGCCTGAATAAAAAATATCCTGTGGGGAATATCTGCGACCTTCACGGAAAGCTGGTGCTTCCTCCGTTTGTGGATTCCCACATCCATCTGGATTACGTATACACTGCCAGGGAACCGGGGGCGGGCAACTATTCCGGGACCCTCTTTGAGGGGATTGAACGGTGGTCCCGCGGAAAACAGAACCGTTCCGTGGAGGAAATAAAAAGACGGGCCAGAATCGCGTTAAAAAAGGAGATACTGAACGGAACCCAGTACATGAGGACCCATGTGGATGTCACGGATCCGTCCCTTAACGGGCTAAAGGCCATCCTGGAGCTGCGGGACGAACTGAAGGGGGTGCTGGACCTTCAGGTCATAGCATTTCCCCAGGAAGGGATGTATTCATATACCAACGGCGATAAGCTGGTGGAAGAAGCCCTGATCATGGGGGCTGACGTGGTGGGCGCCATCCCCCACTATGAATTTGCCAGGGAATGGGGCGAACAGTCCATTAAGACGGTCATCCGGCTGGCCCTTAAATATGACAAGCTGATTGACATCCACTGTGACGAGACAGACGACGAGCAGTCACGGTTCATTGAATCCCTGGCAGCCCTGGCCTACCAGAACGGGATCGGCAGCCGTACGACTGCCAGCCACGCCTGCGCCATGGGTTCCTATAACAATGCATATGTCTATAAGCTCTTTAAGCTCCTAGAGCGTTCCGGCATCAACATAATCTCCTGCCCCACCGAGAACATCCATCTCCAGGGCCGGTATGACTCCTATCCAAAACGCCGCGGCCTGACCCGTGTCAAGGAACTGAGCGATGCAGGAATCAACGTATGCTTTGCCCAGGACTCCATCTCCGACCCATGGTATCCTTTGGGCAACGGCAATCTCATGACCATCCTGGACTTTGGCCTGCACATCTGCCACCTGATGTCATTTCCTGAAATAGAAAACAGCTTCCGCTACATCACGGACAATGGCGCCCGCACCCTGTCCATGGAAGGAAGCTATGGGATACGGCCGGGCAATGACGCCAACTTCATTGTGCTGGACGCCTCCGATCCCTATGAAGCCATCTGCGAACGGGTCGGCGTCCTGGCATCCGTGCGCAGGGGCAGCTTCCTGTTCCGTAAACAGCCTGCCAAAACCGAACTCAACTGCGGTTTTCTCAGCAAAGTGCAGGATGTATAAGCGGAAACACATGGATGCGTTCACATTTATTGGCAATAATGTACGAGGATGGCGCCATTATTTTTATGCATATTGCACAAGCATTTTCAAATATTTTTTAGAATTTTGCCTATGGACTAAAATTTTTTTAGGTATTATAATATACCACATGAAAACAATTTAACATATCCATTGCCAATATGTATATCCTGGGGATTGGCCCAGAGTCTCTACCAACTACCTTAAAGAGTTGACTACATATCTTATGTAGCCAGCTCTTTTTTTGTTTGTGTAAGGGCATTTCTGAATATTCCGGTATATCTTTTGGCAAAAACAATACAAGGAGGAAAATAGAATAATGAATATTGTAGGGCAGCAAGTGAAACGTGTTGATGCTTACGGAAAGGTGACGGGTGAAGCCAAATATACGGCGGACCTGGAACCCAGGGACATCCTTCACGGCAGGGTCGTGCACTCCACCATAGCCAACGGGCGGGTCAAAAGCTTTGATCTGACGGAGGCTTACAAAGTGCCGGGCGTGGTT
This sequence comes from Enterocloster sp. OA13, assembly GCF_022440595.1. Lineage (NCBI taxonomy): Bacteria > Bacillati > Bacillota > Clostridia > Lachnospirales > Lachnospiraceae > Enterocloster > Enterocloster sp. OA13. The sequence continues at coordinate 3,160,808 of NZ_JAKNTF010000001.1, forward strand.
AAGATTGTCACCTGTTTTGACGTACCCGACTGCCAGTTCCCCACAGCAGGACACCCCTGGAGCGTGGAAACCAAACACCAGGATATCTGCGACCGCAAGGTGCTGAATGAACGCGTCCGGCTGTACGGGGATGATATTGCCGCTGTTGTGGCGGAGGACGAGGTCGCGGCTTTCCAGGCGGCGCGTTTAATCAAGGTGGACTATGAAGAATATGAGCCCATTGTCACGGTTGAGGCAGCCATGGCAGAGGGCGCCACACCGCTGCACCCGGATATCAGGAAAGACAACGTGATCGTGCACTCCCATATGACCATGGGGGACAGCAGTTTTACATATGAAGAGGGGCTTAAAAAGGCCGTGGAAACCTATGGCGCTGACAATATTGTTTCCATGGATGTGGAGTACGATACCCCCCGTATCTCCCACTGCCATATCGAACTTCCTGTTTCATGGGCCTATGTGGACACCAACGGTAAGGTCACCGTCATCTCCTCCACCCAGATCCCGCACATTGTCAGGAGATGTACGGCCCAGGCCCTTGGCATTCCCATCGGCAGGGTGCGCATCATCAAGCCGTATATCGGCGGAGGCTTTGGCAACAAGCAGGATGTGCTCTACGAGCCGTTAAATGCATTCCTTACCCTCTCCGTGGGCGGACGGCCCGTGAGACTGGAAATCAGCCGGGAGGAAACCATTTCCGGAACACGCACCCGACACGCCATAAAGGGTATATGCAGGGGCGTTGTGTCCAGGGACGGACGCGTGCTTGCCAGGAAACTGGAGGCTTATGCCAACAACGGCGGCTATGCCTCCCACGGCCATGCAATCTGCGCCAACTGCGGCAATGTGTTCAAGGATTTATACAGGGATGAGTTTGGCACCGAGGTGGACTGTTTCACCGTATATACCTCCTCTCCCACGGCCGGGGCCATGAGGGCCTACGGCATCCCCCAGGCAGACTGGTTCGCGGAATGCCTGAATGACGACATGGCCTATGCCATTGGCATGGACCCCTGCGAATTCCGGCTTAAGAACTGTATGGAGGATGGATTCGTGGATCCGGCCAACGGCATCACCTTCCACTCCTACGGATTAAAACAGTGTATCGAGGTCGGCAGGAAGCACATCCGCTGGGACGAAAAATGGAGCGCATACAGGAACCAGACAGGACCTGTCCGCAAGGGCGTGGGCATGGCAATCTTCTGCTACAAGACAGGCGTGCATCCCATTTCCCTGGAAACAGCTTCCACCCGCATGGTATTAAACCAGGACGGCTCCATGCAGCTGTGCATGGGCGCCACGGAAATCGGCCAGGGCGCGGATACCGTGTTCTCCCAGATGGCGGCGGAAACCACCGGCATTTCCTTTGATAAGGTGTATATCGTATCCACACAGGACACGGACATCACCCCCTTTGATACAGGCGCCTATGCATCCCGCCAGACCTATGTGTCCGGCATGGCCTGTAAGAAATGCGGGGAAGAGTTCCGCCACAAGATCCTGGAATACGCTGCATATATGCTGAACCACGATGTAACCGACCTGTCAAGGACCGTGTATGCCGAAGAGGTAAAGGCTGCCGGGATGCGGATCAGGGAAGCCCTTGGCCTCCACGAAGGCGAGGAGATTACCGAGGACATGCTGGACATCGCTGACAGCAAGGTCATCGTAAGCGGCGGCGCACCGGAATTATTTGACGTGTCCGTGGTGGCGGATACTGCCTTCTACTCCCTGGACCGCTCCGTACATATCACGGCGGAAGTGACCAACCAGTGCAAGGACAACACCTTCTCCTCCGGCTGCTGTTTCGTGGAGATTGAGGTGGATATGCCCCTGGGGCTGGTGACTGTGACGGATATCGTCAATGTCCATGATTCAGGAATCCTGATCAACCCCCAGACAGCCCGCGCCCAGGTTCACGGCGGCATGAGCATGGGACTGGGATACGGTCTTTCAGAGGAACTTCTGGTGGATGAGAAAACAGGACGCCCGTTAAACAACAACCTTCTGGATTACAAGATACCCACTGCCATGGATACGCCGGACCTGAATGTGGAGTTCATCCAGTTAGAGGACCCCACCGGCCCTTACGGCAACAAATCCCTGGGCGAGCCGCCTGCCATACCGGTCGCTCCCGCCATCCGCAATGCAATCTTAAATGCAACCGGGGTCCACATGAACGTGACACCTATGACAGCCCAGAGGCTGATTGAGAAATTCAAGGAAAAAGGTCTGATATAAAGAGGACCGGTATAAGGAGAGAGCCATGTTTGACATTAAATCATTTTATGAGGCCGTAAGCGTGAAAGACGCAATCCAGGCCCTTGTGAAGGATACGGATGCCGAAATCATCAGCGGCGGCACCGACGTATTAATCCGCGTGCGGGAAGGTAAGGATGCCGGACGTTCCCTGGTATCCATCCACAACCTGGAGGAATTAAAGGGCGTGAAGCTTCTTGAGGACGGCAATCTGTGGATTGGCGCCGGGACGTCCTTTTCCCATATCACCAATGACCCGCTGATTAAAGAATACATCCCCATGCTGGGGGATGCCGTGGACATGGTCGGCGGCCCACAGATACGCAACACCGGTACCATCGGCGGGAATATCTGCAACGGCGCAACCTCTGCCGATTCCGCGTCCACCATGTGGACCCTGGAAGCGGACGTGGTCCTGGAAGGGCCGGAAGGTGAGCGCACCGTGCCTGTATGTGAATTTTACACCGGGCCCGGACGGACGGTACGAGACCGCTGCGAGGTCTGTAAAGGTTTTGTGATCCGCCGTGAAAGCTTCGAGGGCTGGACCGGACACTACATCAAGTACGGCAAACGTAAGGCCATGGAGATAGCCACCCTGGGATGCGCCGTAAGGGTAAAGCTGTCCCCTGATAAGAAACGGATTGAGGATGTACGGCTGGGCTATGGCGTGGCCGGTCCCACCCCCCTTCGCTGCCTCAAGGCGGAAGAAGGCCTTAGGGGCCATGACATCAATAACAGCGACGCCATCCTTGCCTTTGGAAAGGATGCGCTTACGCAGGTCAATCCGCGTACCTCATGGAGGGCTTCCAAGGAATTCAGGCTTCAGCTGATTGAAGAGCTGTCCAAGCGCGCGCTGAAAGAGGCAATTAAAAAGGCAGGAGGAGAGATAGATGCTTAAAATCGTACACATGAAGGTAAACGGAAAGGATGTGGAGCTGGCAGTGGACGAACGGGAGTCCCTGTTAGACACACTGCGCCAGCGTCTGGGGCTTACATCCGTCAAGAAGGGCTGCGAGGTCGGGGAATGCGGCGCCTGCACCGTACTGGTAAACGGGGAAGCCATTGACAGCTGCATCTATATGACACTTTGGGCAGAAGGCAAAAGCGTCATGACCGTGGAAGGATTAAAGGGGCCAAACGGGGAACTGTCCCCCATCCAGAAGGCATTCATCGAGGAGGCTGCGGTACAGTGCGGTTTCTGTACGCCCGGCCTTATCATGAGCGCGGTGGAAATCGTGGGGACCGGCAAGAAGTATAACAGGGAAGAACTGAAGAAGCTGATTTCCGGCCATCTGTGCAGGTGCACGGGATATGAAAATATCCTGAACGCAATGGAACGGATTGTGGAAGAGGTATATCAGATCAGCCATAAGACGGAGTCTTAAGGGATTGCCCGCGCGGCACCAGATCCTAAAAAATAACAGGGGGTAACAAAATCATGAACAGCAATGCAAATTGCAGCATTAATAATATTTATAAGCTGGAGGGACGGGTGCCGCTTGGCAAAGCCATCCCCTTCGGCCTGCAGCATATTCTGGCAATGTTCGTTTCCAACCTTGCGCCGATTACCATCATCGCAGGCGCTGCACAGCCCGCATTAACCCAGGCCCAGACAGCCATCCTGCTTCAGAACGCCATGTTCGTTGCAGGAATCGCCACACTGGTCCAGCTCTATCCGGTCTGGAGGATCGGTTCCAGGCTTCCGGTGGTCATGGGCGTCAGCTTCACCTTTGTCACGGTCCTCAGCACCATTGCCGCCAATTACGGGTATCCATCCGTGGTGGGCGCTGTGCTGATCGGCGGTATCTTTGAAGGGACCCTGGGACTTCTGGCCAAATACTGGCGTAAGATCATCACCCCGGTTGTTGCCGCTTCCGTCGTGACAGCCATTGGATTCTCTCTTTTTACGGTCGGCGCCCGGTCCTTTGGCGGCGGTTATGCAGAGGACTTCGGCTCTGCCCAGAACCTGATCCTCGGCACGCTGACGCTGCTCACCTGCCTTTTGTGGAACATTTTCGCAAAAGGATATTTAAAACAGCTTTCCGTCCTGGCCGGGCTGATTGTGGGATATGTGATTGCCATTTTCCTGGGCAAGGTGGATTTAAGCCTGATCATGTCCGGCGGCATCATTGCCCTTCCCTCCCTGCTTCCCTTTGTTCCTGAGTTCCATGCAGGGGCAATCATCTCTGCCTGCATCATTTTCCTGGTGTCCGCGGCAGAGACCATCGGCGACACATCCGCCCTTGTATCCGGCGGCCTGAACCGTGAAATCACCGGAAAGGAAATCTCCGGTTCCCTTGCCTGCGACGGATACTGTTCCGCTGTCTCCACCCTGTTCGGATGTCCTCCGGTCACCTCCTTCTCACAGAACGTGGGACTGATTGCAATGACAAAAGTAGTTAACCGCTTCACCATCATGACAGGAGCGGCCTGTATGATCCTGGCCGGGCTGCTTCCTCCGGTAGGCAACTTCTTTGCCTCCCTTCCCCAGGCGGTCCTGGGCGGATGTACCATCATGATGTTCGGCTCCATCCTGACCTCAGGCGTTCAGATGATTTCAAAATGCGGCTTCTCCCAGCGCAACATCACCATCGTCTCCCTTTCCCTGGCAGTGGGCATCGGCTTCACCACCGCCAGCGAAATCGGCATATGGGATATCTTCCCGGAGCTTGTGCAGTCCGTATTCTCTGCCAATGTGGTGGCTGTCGTGTTTGTCGTGTCGGTGTTCCTGAGTCTGGTGCTGCCGAAGGATATGGATATTAAGATGTTGGAGGACTAACTGTGTGGACGGCTGTAAGTCCAAGATCCATGTAAGTCCAGGGTCCATTTAGGGCGGGGAAATTCCCCGCCCTTTCCATATTGATACTATGATTCCGGATACCCAATCTTCAAAGTAACCCCATCCAGTGACACTCCCTTACTCCGCGTAATAGGCAGCTTCTGCTCCGCAGTGAATCCAAGGGTCTCCCCGTCCCTGAGCACCACATCCCCATCCAGCACATAGTATGCCAGGTTCAGGAGATAATCCCTCAGTTCCTGGGGTTCGGCCCTGACATCCAGCACTTCCATCTCATCCCTGCCAAATGCCCTCATTCCATAAGTATAGGTGTTCCATCCCCCTTCGGTCTGGTACAGGCCGAAATAAATCCAGTTCAGGATGGGAAGTCCGCCGTCCTTCATCATTTCTGAAGCATCCAGATAAAACCGGGGCTGGAAAACGGTTCCGCTTGTATAGACGCCCAGAACGGTTTCCTGTCTGCAGCAGGCAGCCATAAGCTTGGCAAACAGCAGGCCGCGCTCCTTTACAGGCGCGTCTTTTCCCATGATTGCAACCATCAGATGGGCTTTATGTGTCTTAACGGTTTCAACGGCCTCGGGCCACATATAGTTGTTGGCGGCATTCGCCTCTGCTTCCCCCTCCGGCACAGGCGCATCCATCATGGCGACCACCAGCCTGATACCGTTGACAGAGTAGATGTGGGGGGCATCCTCGTCATCATGTGCCGTGTTCCCTTCGTCATTGGCGGATACATCTTCCCCTGATGTCTCCCCATCCTCTTCCTCAATACAGTCAATCCCCCAGTCCGCCTTCATATCTGCCGCCAGCTTGTCCGGTGACCAGTGGGGTTCTGAGAGCAGGACAAAGCCTACGAAGGTTCCGGTTTCGTCATTTTCCTCCTGATTCCCATCCTCATCTATATCATTCCTATCTGTATCATTCCCATCTGCATCATTCCGGCCTGCATGGTTCCTGTCTGCATCCTTCCTTCCCGCATCCTCTCTACATGCATCATTGACGTTCCCGCTATCTTCACCTGAACCTTCAGGATCTGCAGGACGGGCCTCCTGTTCCAGCGCCTTTGCCTGTTCCATCCAGTAACGGCGGATCATCTCCACCATTTCTTTTGCCTTGTCCACAGCGGTTGCAGCATCGTATGGTTCCATCTCGCTGAATACATGGCCGCAGTGCTCCGTATCTCCTGGTCCGTATCCGCCGCAGACGCCCAGAAGCCATTTGCCAAGAATCCCTTTCTTATAACGGAACATGTAATAATGCAGGCCATGAAGGTCAAACTCCCCCGCTGGTTCTATCTTTGCCGGTTCCCTTCCAAGCTCTCCCGGATGTGAAAGCCACTCTTTCATTGACTGCATGGCTGCTGCCTGTTGTTGGTTCATGCTGTTATCCTCCTGCTATTTTCTATAATTGAAGTACCGCTCATGGAAATGTCCTGATGAAACTGATTGCCGGGGCCATTCTGTCTGTGGAGTTCGTTCTCCTGACAGGGTTAATTGTAAGCCTCTGTATGTGTCTCCGGTTCCTGGTCCTTAACCGCCTTTAATTTACCCAGCAGTCCATAGATTCCGGCCCGCTGTCCCTCCTCAAAATAGGTGATGGTCACAAGAAACAGGGATGGTCCTGAAACAGCCTTGCAGAACACCTGATAATAGGCTTCTTCCTCATCCTCCACCTTGCGCCAGCCCCAGCGCGCCCGGCCGTTTGGCATGTCCAGGTCCTTAAGCTCCCTCAGGCCGTCAAAACCACCTTCCAGTGAGGCGTCCTTACCCTGAAGCCGGAACCCGTTCACCCGCCATATGGGATCCTTGCCGGTGCCGTCCCACCATAAGTCGCAGCCCCTGCCATTTTCCTGTTCCTCCCACTCATACAGATAATTACCCGGAAGGGTCAGGCGGAGGACACCATATCCGTATGTCACTTCCCCCCTTCTGAATCCCACCGGATACAGGGACTCCAATACCTGGGCCGTATCTGGTATGACGGGCGTCCTTTTGTCCAGACCGCACAGCAGCAGGTATGCTTCCATGGGAAGGGGAATCCTGGAATCCAGCCTGTATGCCTGTTCCAAATCATCAAGGGCAGCCCGGTTAAGGTCCGCGTCCTGAGCGCTGCGGTCCGATGGGCCGAAGAAGCATTTTTCCCACATCAGGTTCAGGGCACAGTTCCTGTAGTATGCAGCATCCTTCTCAGGCTGGTTCCATATGAAGAACCGGTCTGCCAGCCATCCGGTTCCAAGGCACTCCACGGTCTTAACCATGCTGGCAATCCCAAACCGTCCCATGGGTGTCACAACGGTTCCCGGGATATCCTCGGGCTGGTACTGATTTATGTCCCAGCACAGACAGAGGCTGCTGTATTCCTCTGAAGCCAGGCGCTCCCTGCACAGGTTGACTAGCATCTTAAGCCATGGATGGAAATGTTCCTCTTTCATACGCTGAAAATCCCTGTGACTGTAATAATCAGTCTCATCTGACACAGTCAGGCCCTTAAGGACGGATTTGCCCAGTGCATCCACAAATTCCACCGCCGCCTTATGGAATCCTGGCCCGCAGGGTGTGGAGTAGCATTCCCCGGATATGACCCATTGACCCAGCAGTCCGTTTTCATGTTCCCAGGTCATGGAAATGCCGCCCATGGGACAGAAGGATATCCATATATGGTCATTGTCCTCCTGTACGGTCTGCCCACCGGATTCTGCAAGACTGCGGACAGCCTGAATCAGCGCTTCCTTCTTCCTTACCTTTGCGCCAAATGCAAACCGTATGCTCATGCCTCCTCCTTCTTTATCCGGATACTGCCCGCATTGCGGCGGAAGGTATGGAATAACGCCTCCTTAACAGGCAGGTTCCTGAATACCTCCACCGCGGCGTTCAGCACAGCGGTCAGATCCCACGCAATAAAATCCAGGTATCCGCACTCCGTCCCCGTGGCGCCTCCGGTAAATACCACCGCATCCCCACATTTTCCTGATATCTCCTGTTCCAGCTTATCCCGCAGATCCAGTATCTGATTCCTTGGTATACCGTCCAGCGGATAATAGAAAAATCCAGGGACCGCCCCATCCTGGTGGAAATCCTCCATGATTCCGTCATCCCCCCTGTAATATGCGCTGACAACCGGAATACAGGTGGTTACTCCCGCATATACGTCTTCACGCAGATCCCACCCTTCTTCCTCCGACGGCTTCATCTCATATGCGCTGTACCACTGGCACATCTGGTCCGCAGTGACAATCTCCCTGTCCTTTTTTATGTATTCCAGAAGGTCTGCCAGGCAGATGTCCTCCCCCTCCTGAGGCGTTTCCAGCAGATCCATATATCCCACATACCGGATGGCGGGGATTTCCCCAATGGCCTGGTCCAGCAGGACAGACATGAGGCCATACGCCTGGTTCTCATTTTCCTTCAGCAAAGGCAACAGCTTTTCACAGTAAATGGACAGTCCGATCTGTTTATCATCCAGTTCCTCCACCCAGACCCTTGCATCTTCCGTACCGATATCCCTGTCAAACATCCTGAGCACAAATCCGTTGGCTGGCTGGCGTCCCACCAGGATATTCCAGTTCTGATGCACCTCCTTTGGCGCATGTTCCATAAAGTACTTCAGTTTGAAAATGCGGCTCTTGTCCCCCTCCGGCGACAGGATCAGGTCGTATTTACTGCCATTGCGGCCCACTTCAAAATACAGTCCTGCAAATGCAGGCGAAAGAAGCTGATGACACAAACCAGCCACCTGTTCCCCTCCCTGCTTTACATCCAACAGTTCCCTGAGTTTCCCTTCCCCCTCCAGGAATGACTGCCATCCCTCCTTTACCCTCTCGCAGAAGGGTTTCATTGCATTGGGAAGGGTAAGGGCCTTCCTGCACAGGGATATCATCTCCAGCGTATCCTCATCTCCCGGCCTGTACTCCAATGCCTTTTCAAAATAGTACCTTGCTTTGGATTCCTGGTCCAGATAATACAGCGCGTAGCCCATCCTATAATTCCAGTCATGTTCCCCTGCATATTCCTTTTCCACGGATTCCAGGAGTTCCACCGCCTTTTTAAACAGATGCCTGTCCCCCGGCTCCGCCAGGTTGTTATATGCGCGCGCCAGCTGGCTGGTTAATTCCGGTGTCTGCTGCTCCCGGGGCAGGGCTTCAATCGCATCAATGATATTCTGGAACTGACCGTCCTCATGCCACTGTTCCAGCGCTTCAGGAAGGTGGGATGGGGTGCGTGGGTTTGTTTCATTTTCAGGCTTCTGCTTCATGGTATTTACCTCCATCTTGTCTTTCAATCATTATACACTAGAGAGGGTGGAATGGATAGTAAGCGGTAGAATTATTAAAACAATCGTAACAAACAGGAACGGCATACCGGAATCCCAGTATGCCGTTCCTGTTCCTTTAATCCATGTTCCTTTAATCCGTGTTCCTTCAACCCATGTTCCTTCAACCTTTTACTTTATTGGTATGTTTGCAGATTAACTGATTCTGTGAAATGTGTCATGGACGTGATGCATCAGTCATCGTCGCGGTCGCCGTCATGGACATCGTCGCGGTCGTCATCATGGTCATCATCCCGGTCATCATCATGGTCATCGTCGCGGTCATCGTCATGGTCATCATCGCGGTCGTCATCATGGTCACCATCGCGGTCAGCATCATGGTCAGCATCCCGGTCATCGTCATGGTCATCATCCCGGTCATCGTCATGGTCATCATCCCGATCGTCATCATGGTCATCATCCCGGTCATCGTCATGGTCATCGTCATGGTCATCATCATAATGCCCATCATGATCATCATCCCGGTCAATATCCAGCACTGCCCCGGTTACCGCGTCCAGTTCCACTTCATGTCCAACTCCCTGGATTACTACCTCTATTTCATAAACCCCGTCATCCAGTTCGTATTCCTTGAATTTCAGGCTGTCTTCCTTTAATCCAAACTGTTCCAATACAATTCTCTCAGCAGTTTCCCTGTCGATATACCCCTTGTCATCCAACGAATGGGTTCCCACTACCTTGATATACGCATTGATTTCACGGTCCTTTGCAACATCACGGACTTCATCCTCTATCTCCCTCATAAACATGTCGTCCGGATACCTGGAGCCTTTTTCAGCCTTTACCACCAGGCTCTTTCTGGAACCGTCTGCATTTTCACTGAACCAACCCTTTTCATCCAGGCGTCTAATCAGCCTTCCCACTGCTGTTTTACAACTTTTTCCAACATACCCGTCCTGTCCTTCCAGGAATTCCTTACCATCCCGGTCAACCCCTTTTATCTCCAGCACCGTACCATCCTTATCATAGGAAATGGATATATCCGGTCCCGCGCTCACCAGGATACGCCCCTTAATCTCTTCCTTATTGCTCGATGCTTTGTAAGACGGAGCCCCGAACGCTGTATTTCCTGCTCCTGCTGCCCCTGCTGCCAATATGGCGGCACATGCAAATACGGCTGCCCTGTTTAATCTTCTTTTTAACATATTCATTTTCCTCCTGTAATCTGTGGATGTTTTTGCTTATATACATAGATTACGGAAGCATATTTTTAAAACTGGGGTAGAGATGATTTTTTCTGAAAAATTATATTTCCCATTGGGAAACGGCATTCCCGTGGACAGCTACCACTTTTCATGATGAATCTTTGCGGTTTCCCACCGGCAGACCGATTCCTTTATCCCGGCAGGCCAGCCAAAAGCAATCACGGAAATGGGTTCCAGCTTAGGAGGGAGCGCCAATTGATGGATTAACAATTTCCGCCAATCAGAATTAGACGCCACACCGCACCAGACACCTCCCAGTCCTAATCCGTGAATACTGAGCAGCATGTTTTGCGTTGCGGCCGCACAATCTGCATATAAGAACTCTTTTATTCCTTCTATATTCTTATCTCCGCAAACAATAATTGCTCCTGCGGATTCTTCCATCATCGCAGCATTGGGATTATTCCGGGCCAGGATTGATAGGACATGCCGGTCCCTTATCACGATAAAATGGTACGGGCGCTTATCTTTTGCCGTAGGAGCCTGCATGCCTGCAAAAAGGATGGCATTTACCATATCCTGGCTGACTGGTTTGGAGGTGAATTCCCGTATGCTTCGCCGTGTTTTTATGGCAGTAAGGATATCCATATCACTCGTGATATCAACCAACTTTTCAGGTTTTTCCCTGACAGCATCCATATCCTCGCAGGACATGGTAATCTCCGCTGCCATCGCCTGACCGTCAAACCCAACGGACTTCTGCACCGTCTTATCTAAAACCATGACAAATCTCCCGCCGCCGCGGGATAGTAATTTACTTCGGTATCCAATGCCATTAATCGTACCGCTTACATAAATCGTCCCCTTAGGTTTACTGAATACCGCTTTTGCATCAAACGGAATTTCAACAATGGTCAGTCTGCCTGAACCGTCCTTTTTAATCAGGGCATCGAATCGTTCCATTGCGTTCCTCCTTCCATGTATTCGCTTTTTTGCATGATGGAGCGCAAGGGCGTGTTTGAAAATTGCTTTCCGTCAGATGTGCGTCCCACTTTGTGGGAGATTTGGTCCCGATGAGGAAGGCGTAGCGGGCTACGTTGACCGAATCGGGGCCAAATATGCCGCGAAGTGGGACGTGCAGATGGCGGGAATGAATTTTCAAACAGGCCCTAGTCATCGTCCTCATTACTGTCCCCATCATCTTCTTCATTTTCATTTCCTCCATTCCCGTCCTCATCATCCGCAGCGCCATCTCCATCGTTTTCATGACCGCTGTCATCTTTCCGGTCATCTTCCTGGCTATCTGCGTTTCCACGCCCATCGTCCCGGTCATCTCCATGCCCACGCCCATCGTCCCGGTCATCTCCATCCCCACGCCCATCATCCCGGTCATCTCCATCTCCATGCCCATCGTCCCGGCCATCTCCATCCCCATGCCCATCATCCCGGTCATCTCCATCTCCATGCCCACCATCGTCCCGGTCATCTCCATCTCCATGCCCACCATCATCCCGGTCATCCTCTTCTCCGCGCCCATCGTCCCGGTCATCTCCATCTCCACACCCACCATCCCGGTCATCCTCTTCTCCACGCCCATCATCCCGGTCATCTCCATCTCCGCGCCCATCATCCCGGTCATCCTCTTCTTCATCGTCATCATCCCGCTCACCTGTTCCACCGCGTCCCGCGCCCCCAGTCATCCCTTCTGCCGCCTTTGGCACAGCCGGCGCAGCTGCAGGACGGGCCGGCATGGAAGGATGATGGCCGGAAGCAGGACGGGACTCAGGACGGACCACTGGAGCATCCGGCGCAGCGGTCCGGTCATCCCCATCTGCATCCTTCATATCCCCTGCGTCATCCCCTACCTTTATCTCCACTTGCATCCTGCCTTCAAACTGTCTCCTCAGCCCGGTACCGATATCGTCTTCCCTCTTCTGTTTCCACCGTATGCTACCCCCGTCTGCTTTCACCATCACGGTTCCACCTTCAGCCAGGTACCCCATGTCCACGGCGCGTTCAACCAGAAGCCGGGTAACCTCCTCTGCATGCTTCCCTTTGTAAGACACCTGTCCAATCAGTCTGTTCCCATCCTCATTCAGCCCTTCCAGGCCCACTACCCGGTCCATGTAACTCACGGACATCAGGACATCCGGATTGATTTTCAGGTGCACGGTCCCGTAGGGAATGAAACAGGCCCCGTATCCCCCGCCTCCCAGGACGGCAAGGCAAAGACAGGCCGCAGCCACCATGGATGCAAGCCTCATCCTAAACAGCGCCGGCCTGTGCTGCTGTTCAATGACATCATCCACCTTCTGCCCCACCTCATACCCCATATTTGCCACTTTTATGATACGGCCTGCCTGATCCAGCACGATTGCGTATGCCGGATGGCATTCCATCACCAGATATGTCATACGGATGCCTCCTTTCCCCCGGATACCTGACACAGGTGCCCCCGGATAATCTCGTAACCATTTGTATATGCAAGTAAAATGGCCATCATGTAGGAACGGTGCCGTTCCAGGGTCTTTCTCGCAACTCCGGATACAGTGGTCAGTTCCGCCAGGGGCAGCCGCCTGCTTTTCACAAACCGGTCCAGAATCCCCGGATTCTCCCTGGCTGCCTGCAATGCCTTGTGGCAGGCCTGCAGTGTACGCTCCTGTTTCGGACAATTGTCCGCTACTTCGGACAGGCTCAGGCCATATTCCATAAGATTATTTGCAAATTCCTCCAATTCCTCCCTGGTAGCCTCCCGGACCGTCCATTGCTTCATCCCGTCTTCCCCGGCAGGAATCATATCAGAAAGCGTATGTTCCTCCCCATCCCCCAATGGCGCGTCATAGGAAACCGTCCCCTTATGGCGTTCCTCTTTTCTGTTATAATCAACCAGACGGTTGCGGATGGCTGCAGAAGCATAAGAAAGAAAGCTGCCTCTTCCCCGTTCATATCCCTGAACCGCCTCATAAAACGCAAACATGGCAATGCTAAGCTCATCATCCCTGCCCTCAGAAGGTACGGCATGGGTAAACCTGGCTGTCTCAGACCGTATGAAATTCATATATTGGGAAATTAGCTCATCGGCAGCCAGCGCGTCTTTCTTTGCCCTGTATACCATATGAACGATTGCATGCTCTCCTCCCATCCTGCACCTCCATTTATTATAGTATACGGATCCATATCCGTTTTTTGGGGGTAATGCGGGTAATTATGATTCCATTGTACCATATAACGAAAAGAACTGCCGCTGATAACGGCAGTCCTTTAAAAAAATCCCGGTCTCTGATTGTAACATACCACTGTTGCGCAGGCCTTCCCGGCACCGCACGGATGCCTTTCATGATTCCAGCCATTGCCGGGGCATTACAGGGTCTTACCACTCACCCTTGAATGTATCCACATTATCCTTGTTCACTTCCACCTGCCTGATTTCCGTCACAGGCTCCACCTTTTCACCGTTTAAGTATTTTACAGATGTCTCGATGGCCAGATGTCCTTCTTCCACTGCCGACATATAGGTGGTTCCGTCAATCACGCCGTCCTTGACCGCCTGGAGTCCGTCCTTACTTCCGCCAAGCCCGATTACCTTCACATCTTCCTTCATCCCGGCTTCCTTAAGGGCCTGTCCTGCGCCGGTTGCGGAGTTGTCATCCTGGCAGATGACCACGTTGAATTCCATCTTCTTCTGGATCAGGTCCTCAACAATCTTTAGTGCCTGCTCCTTTTCCCAGTTGGAGGTCTGGTTATAGATAATCTCAATGTTGCTGCCTTCCAGGGCCTGCTCCAGTCCCTTCTTGCGGTTAATCTGAGGCGTGGTTCCGGGAACCCCTTCAATCAGGATTGCCTTACCGCCGTCCCCGCCTAACAGGTTCTTTGCGATTTCGCCTGTAACGGCGCCTGTGTTGACTTCGTTCTGCCCTACATAGGATACCAGCCCTGCATATTCACCGGTTTCCTCGGACCCAATTGCATTGGTAAATGCCAGTACCGGGATATCGGATTCCTGGGCGGATTTCACAATTTTCTCACCGGAACCGGAATCCACACAGCAAAGCGCGATTAAATCAACGCCCTTGACCATGAAATCCTCTGCCTGTGCCAGCTGTTTGGATGCATCCCACTGGGCATCCGCATACTCAATGGTAACCCCGTACTCAGCCGCGGCAGCGTCCACGCCTTCCTTGGTTGCCACGAAATATCCTGTGGGACCAGGAAGCAATACCGCTATCTTATAATCCTTCTTTTCCCCTGTGGTTTCAGCCGCCTTGGCCTCTTCCCCGGAACTTTCCCCTTCCGTCTTTGCCTCCTCTGTCTTCGGGGCCTCGGTGGCCGGCGCTGCCGTTGTCTCCGGCGCTTTAGTTGCATTGGCAGAGCCTGTACAGCCAGCCAGTCCTGCCGCCATTACACATGCCATCCCTACTGCTACTGCGCGTTTTACTGTTCTCCTCATAATCCTCACCTTTTCCTTTCAAAATACTTTTTTCTATCTTGTAGCAAGTCTCTTCTTGCTGTAAGAATCAAACCCCACTGCAACCAGGATGATCAGCCCCTTGAATATGTACTGGAAATACATGTCCACCCCCAGAAGATTAAAGCTGTTGTTAATCACGCTCATCATCAGGACACCGATTACCGTCTTAAGGGCCGAACCGGAACCTCCGGCCACCGAAGTACCGCCAATCACGACCGATGCAATGGCATCCATATCATATCCATCTCCGGCCGCAGGACTGGCCGTGCCCATCCTGCCCACCAGCACGATGCCTGCCAGGCCTGCCAGCACTGCATTGATGATGAATACCTTTATCTTGTATGCATCCACATTGATGCCGTTTAATTTACTGGCATCCGCATTGCCGCCCACCGAATACACATACCGCCCGAACCGCGTTTTGCTGAGCACGACCCAGGCCGCCAGCACGGTCAGCGCAAATATCACCACGGGAACCGGAATCCCCATCAGGTAGCCATTGCCAATGGCATCCAGCACCACAAACGTTTCCGTGATAGGGTACCCGCCTGTGAGCATGAGCATGGAGCCTTTCACAATGCTGACCATGGCCATGGTGGTTATCAGGGAAGGAATCCCTATCTTGGCCACCACGAAGCCGTTCACACTGCCGATGATCCCGCACACGGCAAGCGCCAGTATCATTGCCAGGAACAGGTTCACACCTGAAGTTGCAAGCTTCATGATCACTGCCCCTGAAAGGGCTGCCACGGCTCCCACGGATATATCAAAATTCCCGGATATGATGACAAAGGTCATTCCCGCTGATATGATCCCGATGATGGAGGACTGCCTCAACAGGTTCAATATATTCTTGTGGCTTGCAAATGCCGGCGTTGCAATGGTTATCATCACACACAGGGCCAGGAAGCCGATGACCACACCATACTCTCTTAAATTTATCTTTTCCCTCATACGTTTCCCATCAGACATCTTATTCACCCCGCTAAACATTAAATATCTTATTCATGATATCCTGCACCGTCAGGTCCCGGTTCTCCATCTCACAGACAGCCGTCCCATCCCGGATTACCATAATGCGGTCAGATACCCGGATTACTTCCTCCAGGTCCGAGGAGATAAAGATGACCCCTATGCCCTGGCTGGAAAAATCCTGTATGGTACGGAATATATCTTCCTTGGCAGCAATATCAATACCTTTGGTCGGCTCGTCATAGATGATTAAATCCAGGTCCTGTCCCAGCCATTTTGATACAACAACCTTCTGCTGGTTGCCTCCGCTTAATTCCTTAACCTTCTGGGTCACGCTGCTTATCTTGATACCCAGCTTCTTAACCCCGTCCTCTGCAAAATGGATTTCCTGGTTCCGGTTCAGTAACCCATGTTTCCTGAACCTGCTGACCTGCACCGCGGTTGCATTTTTATAAATCTCCTGGTCCAGTATAAGGCCCAGGTTCTTCCTGTCCTCGGGAATGTAGCCGATTCTGTGCGCAATGGCCTGCTGGGGCGACCTGATATCCACAGCCTTACCGTTCACCAGGATTTCTCCCCCTGTCTTCCGGTCAATCCCGTAAATCAGGTTAATTATCTCGGTCCGCTTGGAACCCACCAGCCCGGCCAGCCCCACTACCTCCCCTTTGTATACCTTCATGTCCACATCCCTGACCACATTTCCCCTGGACACGCCCTTCAGTTCCAGCACTGGGACGGCAGTATAATCCGCGTAGTGGTAATCCTTGGAATCCTTAATCCGGCTGTCCGCATTGCCTGTCATCAGCTGGGTTATCTTTGCCTTGGTCAGCTCCCCTATATCATAGCTTCCCACCAGCTTCCCGTTCCTCATGATGCTGGCGCTGTCACAGACACGGAACACCTCCTCCAGGATGTGGGTGATGTATATGATGCTCTTGCCCATCTCCTTCAGCCGTCCGATGATCTGGAACAGGCCCTCCTTCTCATTATTGGTCAGCGAGGTGGTGGGTTCGTCCATGATCACAAGGTCCGCATTCCAGGACACTGCCTTCATGATTTCCACCATCTGCTGCTTGGCAATGCTGAGGCGCGACACAACCGTATCCGGGTCAATATCAAAATCAAAGTCCTTGCAGATGCGTTCATATTCCCGGTACATTTCCTTTTTCTTTAAAAATCCGCCTGCCCCGGCGCTTTCCCGGCCCAGGAACATGTTCTGCACCACCGTAAGGGCCGGCACCAGGCTCAGTTCCTGGTAAATGATGCTGATTCCATGGGATTTGGAGTCATGCTCATTCTTAAACGCCACCTTGCCGCCCTTTAAGAACACCTCTCCCGAGGTCTGGCTGTGCACGCCTCCCACGATTTTAATCAATGTGGATTTACCGGCCCCATTGGCTCCCAGAAGGGCCCTCACCTCCCCCTGGATCAGGGAGAAATCAATGCCTTCCAGAACCTTAACCGGGCCGAAGCTCTTATGAATGTCTTTCATTTCCAGTATGTATTCCATATCCTGCCTCCCCCTGTCAGAACGGTCTTCCATCCGATGGTCCTGCGCCCAGATGACCGCTGACCGCCGCCAGGTTCCCATCCGTGGCGCCCATCAGATCCCATGAAAGGACATATCCTTCCATATCCACCTGCTTCAGGCCTTCCATGGTCTCCCGCAGATACTCCGGGCTGGACGGCGCTGCCTCATTGCAGTTTACCTCAATCCCGCAGTATACCGGTACGCCCAGTCCTGCCATATATGTAAGCTCCCTGGCTGTAAAATCCAGGTCAAATGCCTCTGTTCCAGTGTCATGGCACCCCAGCACCTCAAAAAAGGCTTTCCGCGCCCTGGTTCTGGCATCCACGTCCATCTGCGTCCCATTGCACCGCACGGTTTCCCGGATCAGGCAGTCCGTCTCAAAAGGCATCCCCGCCGGGGCATTGGTAATGCGGTACATCATGGGCTTGATGAAATCCGCCATGGGCGCCAGCCGCTTCATATCCTGCCCTGCAAAATACGCCAGGTACGGGGCAAATGTATCCATCCCCACCTTCATCCCCCTGGCATGGAAATAACCGGTGACCGTCTTTAAGGCCCTGGCGATATCCTCCGCCTTTTTCCTGTAAAATTTCTCCCATACAGGATGTGCGAATGTGTAATTCCCCTTATCATAGGCAGTTATGCCAAGAACCTGCTCCCCATATCCGCCGGCCCCGTCACGCACCAGCCCCATCTGGTGCTTCAGCTCATCCACATCAATCCCGCACTCCTGGTACCGCTTCATGCAGGCCGGGCAGAAGCAGCTGAACACACCGCCCAGGCCATTGGAAAATGACCCATACCGGATTTTGTCCAGGAACACCCCGTCAAAACCCAGACCGTCAAAATGCTCCTCATAAATCTGCAAAAACGATGTTATATTGCGCTGCTGGTCCGGGCAATAGAATTCAAAATTCTCCCCTTCTGTCAGGCAGTAACTTTCCGCCTCCGTACCTGTATCGTCAACCAGCTTCCCGGTATCCGCCTTCAAAACGCCTGTCTCGGAAAACACGGGAAGCCACAGATAGCACTCGATGCCCCGCTGTCTCAGGAATCCGGTGACATGCTCATATAACTCCCGGCTGCAGGACCAGCCGATAATCACCTTGCTGACCGCAATCGTTCCAAGCAGCTGCATAAGCTTCCCGCACACCGCTTCATGGGTAACCTTATGTTCCAGATAGCCTCCTGTTGAAATCTGGACAATGATTTCCTCTTTATTCATGCCAATCCTCCCCCGAAAGCCCGCCCTGTCCCTGCAGGCCCTGCCCCAATATCCTGCGTGCCAGACGTATGCCCCCGTAAACAGGCGCATGTTTCTGAATGGAAAATGTCACATGCTCCAGCGGGATCTGCCGTGCCAGTTCCTCCTTAATCAGCTGCTGGTAAATCCTGCTTTTCAGCACACCGCCCGAAAAAACAATGTTCAGTTCCATCCTGCTGTCAAATCCCATCCGCCTGTAAATGCTTCCCATGAGCCGTGCAATTACCTCCGCCCCATGCCTTAATATCCCAAGGGTCACTTCTTCCCCGCGTCCGGCTTCCTCCGTCACAAGCTCAGCCAGCCTGGCAATCTCATAATAATCCGTCACCTCAGTAACCACATAGGGCAGGCGCTCAAAACTGTCTGCCTTAAAATACTCCCTGATACAGTCAAAAAATGGTGAATATCCGCCGCAGCCGTCACAGTACAGCAACGTATGCTTAAGGGCCTCCGCCCCAATCCAGTACCCGGAACCAATGTCGCTGATATTATAGCCCCAGCCGCTGGCCCGTTTATACTCCCCGTCACTGCCAATCCCAAGTATGATGGAACCAGTCCCGGCAATCACCACCATCCCCGGCTCCATGGCCTGGGCATAAAAGGCAAGTATGCCGTCATTGCACAGATAGCTCGTCTTCCCGTCAATCCCAAGCCCCTCAAGGACTGCGCGTATCAGGGAAAAATCATGCTCCGAATCACATCCTGATATTCCCCACACACTGTAGCGCAGATCCCCACGCCGTATTCCCTTCTTTTCCAGCAGCTCAAACCCTGCCTGAAAGCTTTCTCTGACCGCTTCCACTCCCACGGATTTGTAATTGCTGCATCCCACGATGACACTGTCCTTTATATGGCCCTCCATATCGCTGATGCAGAATTCCGTCTTAGTTCCTCCGCCGTCCACGGAAAGTATATAATCAGCCATTCCCTTATCCCCGTTTCCTGCTTGACAAAGAGTAGGTTGGCGTTATCTCCCGGATACACATGCCAATCAGACCGTAAATGCTCTGCTCCCTGATATCATCCAGCTTAATCAGCTTGGGAACATGCTCTTCGCCAATGCATTCCTTTAACAATTCCTCAATTCCCTTTACATCCGCCCTTGAAATCCGGCTGCACACCAGTCCCACCACCTCCGGGTTGATGACACAGATAATGCTGAGAAGCCCGTTGGCAACCGTGCGCCTTAAAAGGCTTTTAAGCTCCTTCCTGCGCGTGCCGCTGCTCTGTCTGATTTCCTCTTCCAGATGGCTCATGGTGTGTTCAAAATCCCCTTTATACCGGCTGTTCCCGTCCTGCCTCCCAGCGCCCTGGCTCACCGGCAGGTAACTCAGCTCCCCTGCAAAGTTCGTGGAACCCTTAAACAGCTCCCTGCCCAGAATCAGGCCGGAACCAATACCCTGTTCCAGGTATACCAGGGCCAGGCTTTCCACCTTATCCTTGTACTGGCCATAATACACGCCCATGGCAGCCAGGTTGATATCATTCTCCAGAAGCACCGGGGCGCCGTACTTCTCTTCCAGTACATGGGCAACATCCATGCCCTCCCAGCTAGGGATGTTAGGGATGTTGGTTACCACACCTTCCTTCACGACACCCGGCACGCCAAGGCCTATGGCCGCAATCTCATGGCCTGTGCAAAACCCGCAAAGGACATCCAAGGCCCTGTACGTGTCCTCCATCACCTCGTCATAGGAATCCGGCCTTACGGGAAATTCCTTTCTGTATATGATATCCCCTATGCTGTTGGACACGGCGCCTATGTACATATTGCAGTCATAATGGAGTCCTATGATATAGTGCAGCTCTTCATTTATCTCAAAATACTGGGCCCTGCGCCCAACCGACGAATCCTGCACATTGCTGAGCTTTACCTTATTCTCCTTCACCAGGATATCGACGGTCTTGTTCACCGTCACCAGGCTCAGGTTGGTCAGTCTTGCAATCTCCGGCTTTGTAATGGGTCCGTTCACCTTGATGATGCCCTCTATTACATCCTTGTTCAAAAGCTTGATCATTCTGGGAGTCCCTACCATCTCAGCCATATCCTCATCTCCTCACCGTGGAATTAATAAATAAACTTTATTAATTAAGTATGGCTATATTATATGCACAAACCAGGCATATGTCAATACTTATCCGTCAATTTATCTATTTTATTTTTTCACCAACATATCTTTTTATGCACTTTCCATATCCACCCTGTTTTTTGTCTTATCCGGTATACATGCAATGATAAAAATAGTATAATAACAAAAAAGAATCAGGTGGTAAGATGAATCAAGAAAAAATGCTCTCACAGAACGCAGCCGAAACCATATTATCCATGATAACGGTTGAAAAGCGGTTTTCAACCGGGGACAGGCTGCCCAATGAAACAGAACTGGCAGAAGAACTGAATATAAGCAGGACCACGTTAAGGGAAGCAATCAAAATACTCATCGCATATGGTATCCTGGAAATCCAGCGCGGAAGAGGCACCTATGTCATCAGGGACACCCTGCCCCAATCCACGGAGCTTAAATCCCTGGCAACCGTAAAGGTCAATGCCAGGGACCTCTATGAGATGCGTCTCATATTTGAGCCTGAGGCCGCTTATCTGGCTGCTGTCCGCGGCACGGACGCTGAAATCAGGCGCATCACGGGATATGGAAAGAGAATCGAGGAAGAAATACAGAACGGGCAGGACAGGACCAGTGACGAACATGCCTTCCACAAATCCATTGCCCAGGCAACCCACAATGAATTCATGAACCAATTAATGCCGATTTTATACCAGGCCATTGCCAAAGGCGTCTGCCTGGCCTCCGGGAGCGGCAAAGCCATACAGGACACCGTCACGGACCACCGGCTAATCATGGAATTCCTGGAGCAGCGCAATGCCGAGGGCGCAAGGAATGCCATGAAGATCCATATCATGCACGCCATGAAGGAACTGGACATGGAGTGAGACGTAAGCCGTTACCCCACCGGGGGCCCTGTACCTGAGCCGGAAAACTGAATATCCCATGATGAAAGCCAGTATCCGTCCATCCGGCGGCACTGGCTTTTTAATGTCCACAGCCCATTATTACAGAAGCTGTCCAGAGTTTCATTCCTTCCCGAAGTATCATTCCTGTCTGGAGTTTCATTTCTGTCTGGAGTTTCATTCCTTCCTGGAGTTTCATTCCTGCCTGGAGTTTCATTCCTGCCTGGAGTTTCATTTCTTTCTAGCATAGAAGTGACATATAATCCTATGAAAAACAAACCCATATACATACTATGTCTTATTGACATCATATGTCTACAGGCGTATAATCAATCCATATAATAAATCATTCAAAACGGAGGTCTGCAAAGATGAGAGAATCAAAGATAAACTGGATTGACATACCAACCTGGGACAGGGCCATGCATTATCAGGTATTCCGGAACATTCCCCAGCCTCAGTACTGTGTGACATTTGAACTGGACATCACGCAGTTCCTTCCACGGATCAGGAAAAAAGGGTACTCATTTACCTTTTCCATGGTATATGCCGTTACCCGGTGTGCCAGCCAGGTGGAAGCTTTCCGGTGCCGGTTCGTGGATGGGAAGCCTGCTGTCTTTGATACAATCAACACCTCGTTCACATATCTGAATCCTGATACGGAACTGTTTAAAGTGGTGAATGTGGACATGCAGGACACCCTGCGGGAATACGTCGCCCTTGCCTCCAGGACAGTCCTGGACCAGAAGGAATATTTTACCGGCCCCATGGGCAATGACATATTCCAGTTTTCCCCATTCCCATGGGTATCCTATACCCATATTTCCCACACGGACTCCGGTAACCGTGACAATGCCGTACCGCTGTTCGACTGGGGAAAATTTTATGAAAAAGGCGGCAGGATAAAACTGCCATTTTCCGTCCAGGTACACCACTCTTTTGTGGACGGCGTACATATTGGGAAAATGGCAGATCTTCTGCAGACTTATCTTAATGACTTTAACGCCGGATGACCAATCCGGAAATCAACTGATCCGGATACCAACCGGTCCAGACATCATGAAAGTGCTTCATTCAGTTCCTCAGTTCCCGGCAGCACGAACCGTCCCTGCCGGATAATATAAACCTCCTGCCCGTCCTTCCCCACGGCCTTGATGTCACCGAGTTCAGAATAAGGGATGGTAATGTCCGTATGGCAGCTGAAGTAAGCTTTTGACATATCCTCCTTGCGCAGAAGGGATATCTCGTTATCCCTGGCAATGATTTCCTTGCCATCCGGGTTATACATAGGCGAATCCTCGGCAAAGCTGTAACAGGTATCCCCCACCGCAAAGTGAGGTCCCATCTTCTCCGCAATCAGGATGGGCAGCTTATCCCCGATACCAAACTTCCGGGCCATGGCATAGGCAGCCGTGTTGGTGCCAATGGCAAATTCCCCCAGGGGCAGCCACTCATGATTGCGCATGATTACCTGCTTCACCAGCGCCCTGCCCTGGGCAGCACCGTTCTCAGCAGCATCGTTATCGGCAACATCGTTCCCAGCGGCATCGTTATCGGCAACACCGTTCCCAGCGGCACTATTCTCAGCAGCACCGTTATCGATAGCACCGTTCCCGGCGGCACCGTTCTGGGCATCCCCGCCCAGTACAGCCCCATCCGTTTCAAAATTACCGCAGGAAAACTCCGTGACCCTTCCATCCTTAAACCGCATCCTAAGGTTTTTGAACTGATAATCCTCCACATACACATTGCGCACATGCAGAAGCCCTTCTGTCCCGGTCAGGACAGGAGAGGTGAACACCTCGCCCAATGGAATATTCACATCGGAAACACAGTTCTCAAAGTTCGTTTCCCTGCCCGCGTCATTCAGGGTATGGAGCATCACCTTCATACAGGTCTCGTTATCGTCCCGTCCGGTTATGATTATATGCCCGGCCTGATCCAGGGCGTCGATGATGTGCTGCTGGATGCGCTGGTATCTGCCGTAATCCAGGGTGTTAATCCGTATGGTCTCCCGGAATATCTCCTCAAAATCCGGCCCGATATCGGGCTTTGGAAATGCAATGATGGTAAAACTGGTCTCATCCCCTGGCATATACTGGTTTACAATCTGCCTTGATTCATTGGCATAGGCAACCGTCAGTTCCTCCTGGTGTCCGTTAAGGGCCAGGGCTGTTTTCTTGTTGACAGGCGTGAACCCGGCCTCCCCAAAGGTCTCCACCAGGGCCGGTCCGGCGCACCAGGAAGCCAGCTCCTTATACTCCTCATAGGCAGTCTTCAGCACGGAAAGCCTGCGCTCCTTAAAGCCATTACCCATATACAGGGCGCTGTCATAGCGGTGGTCATAATCATACTGCCTGTTGGCCGAAGTCCCATAATAACCACGTTTTCCGCCGGCCCTGCGGTTCACGGACTCCACTGTCGCCCGGTAGGAAATCACGTCCAGGCCCATGGCACGGAAATTCTCCACTGCCTTTCGTATCATCCGCTCAAAGCCCAGCTGGTATTCCACCACCACGGTCTTTTTCCTGGACAGGTCCCGGCCCATGACCTCAAACCCTTTGCGGTAACCCTCGGTATATGTGTCCGCCATCCTGTCAATGGTTTCCTGGGGCAGGCTGTTCATAAAGGATGCCAGCTTCAGTTCAGTATCCGATATATATTCGCCGTACTGATACAGATACTCCAGGCTGCTTAAGTCACTGTCCATGATGATATCCCTGGCAAAGGACAGACCGGGGTCCAATCCCTCCCGCACCCGCCAGGAAACAGTCAGGTCCGTATAATCGCTGACAAACCAGTACAGGGCGTCCTTGACCGCCTGCTTATCAGGCGCATCCCTTCCCTCTTCCCATGCAAGGACAAACAGGTTATAAACCTCCAGGAACACCTCGTTCAGGATTGTCATGTGGGTCAGCCGCATCTCGTAGGCATACACGATATCCCCGCGGATTTCCGTATAGAGAAATGACAGCAGCTGCCCCATGCCATCTGAAAGCTCACTGACCGCATAATCGGGATTGGCATAGCTCTCCCCATAGTTTTCAGGCAGGATATCCTCATACAGGGCGTGGTTTTCCCGCTTAAGTCCTTCCAGGTCCATGTCTGTATGACCGTTTCCGGACGCGGGGCAGCCCGCCGGGTTTTGTCCTCCATCCCCGGCATTTTCCCCGGCTTCTTCCCCTCTTCTCCTGACCACTTCCCCCACCTGCATGATGAATGCAGCTGTCTTCTTAAAATAACTGCCGTAAGGCAGCCTCATCTCCTCCGTCTCCATGGCCTTAATCCGTTCCATGGACAGTTGGTAGCGTTCCCTTACGGCATCATTTTCTTCCTGTAATAAAATTCTGTAATCCATACGCATTTACTCCCATCTATCTTACAAACCCGGTGATTATGATGACAATCCATACAATCAGCAGCACCAGGCTGATACTGATACCAATTTTTGCCAGTATGTAATTACGCTCCTTTTCCGTAAATGACAGCAGCCCGAACCACATTCCCATAAGGGCCGCCGCAATGCTGGCAAACCCCCATGCGCCTGTATTCAGCCCGCCCTGGCCTGCCCTGGCCACGGACAGGTACATACTGCCCGCCCCAAGGCCAAGGCTTAAGATGGCAAGCCCCAGGCAGTAATAGCTGTTCCTTGCAAAGGGATTCCTGACATAAGATACCTTATCCCCAATCTGTTTCACTTCATTAACCTCCTGCGTCTTATCCTGACCCGCGCCCACTGGACGAACCTGTACGCCAGATATCCAAGAGCCGCGCCAAGGGTATTAAGCTGCATGTCATCCACATCAAAGCTGCCTACCATGAATATGAGCTGCAGTGTCTCCAGCATCAGGCTGAAACCAAATCCCAGCATGAGCGTGTTATACCATTTCTTGCTCCTTCTGCTGATGATGGGGAGGAAAAAACCAAAGGGCATGAAAGCCGCGACATTTCCAATCATGTTAATAAGAAACAGCAGAGGCCCAATGGTACTGTAATACCGGAAATATCTGGAGATTTCCTTAAAGGGCACCAGATTATACTGGTACCCCCTGCTGGTGTCCGTCCGCCCGAAGCTCTCTGAAAAAAACATGAAATAAGCCAGAAGGCACAGGTACAGGATAAACAGCACCCAGCCCAGTTTTTGGCGTTTTGTTGTATTTTTAATCATTGGCAGCCCCGTTCGTTAAAATACAATATCTGATTTACGCTTTAAAAGCAGGGCACCGTTTATTATGGAAATGACTCCCACTGTAAGTCCTGTCACTGCAATGATGATGCCGATAACAATACATCCCGCGCCTGTATTGCGCATTGTCTTATATATTTTCTCCATATTCATCGCCTTTCCTGTTGGTAACGTGTTGTCATGCCTGGGCGCCATACTGCTCATAGTAAGCGTCAATGGCTGCCTTTATCTGATCGTCGATGACTACTTTGCCGCCGCAGTCCCTGTTATAAAGATGCTCAACCACATCCGCCATGGATACGATGGCTGCTGTCGGGAATCCGTATAAATCCTTAATCTCGTCCAGGGCGCACTTCGTCCCCTTGCCCCGTTCCATGCGGTTCAAGGATACGATAAGGCCTTTAATCTCCACATTCCCCTGTGCCTTAAGGATTGGGAAGGTTTCCTCAATGGACTTACCGGAGGTGGTGACATCCTCGATGATCATGACCCTGTCCCCGTCCTTTACAGGGCTTCCAAGCAGGATGCCTGTGTCCCCATGGTCCTTTACTTCCTTGCGGTTGGAGCAGTAGCGGATATCCTTGCCGTATAAATCGCTGATTGCCATGGTGGTTGCAACGCTTAAGGGGATTCCCTTATAAGCCGGCCCGAAAAGCACGTCAAAATCCAGTCCAAAGTTATCATGGATTGCCTTTGCATAGTATTCGCCCAGTTTCCTTAACTGGGTTCCGGTCACATAGCTTCCTGCGTTCATGAAGAAGGGGGACTTACGCCCGCTCTTAAGTGTAAAGTCACCAAACTTAAGTACATTGCTCTCAACCATAAATTCTATAAATTCCTGCTTATAGCTCTCCATATTATCATACGCTCCTTATTATTATAGGCATTTTCGCCATTTCTATTTTTCTATTTTCCAAATCTGCCTTACTGTATCATCATAATGTCATTTTATATCAAGCCCATGGGCTTATCCGTCCATTTCCCAATTCCTTCCCCGGGAGATTTACCAGTGTCCCCTCCTTTCGACGATAATAATCGGGAAAGAACCGTCATCAGGACATTCATCCTTGATTCTATCACACCTGGTATATATTTTCAATCTTCAATCCTTATAGAATTTGATTCTGGAAAATTTGTCCCGTTGCCTTTCAGTCATGGTCCGGCCCATGTCCTGGAATTGCCGGACCAAATGGACATGGCTGACCGCTTATGATAAAATATCCATAGTACCATCAGCAGCAAGGTCAACAGCAGGACTGACGGCATGGTCAACAGCGTGACAACACCGGCATGCTCCAAACCATATATGGAAAGGAAGGTTAAAACAAAAATGAAATGCAGATGCGGCGGTCTTTTACATATGAGCGCAGGCGACTCCATACGGGACGGGGTGTACCGTTGGCATGCCTCATACCATTGCAGTCAATGCGGTCAGGAAACGGAAGTGGATGGGACAGGAATCGGCCTTCCGCCTGATATCCAGGACTCCATCACTGCGTTCGAAGGGGTATGGGAGGTGAAGGCAGGCGAAGGACACGCCGCATCTGCCAGCTATTTATTGGGTAAAATCTTAAAAGACTGCCAGCTGCCCGGCATTACCAGGGATTCTGGCAATAGCGGCATGGTCTATTACGGAACCCGTAACCAGGCATTATGGCTGAAGGATAAGATGATTCAATCCGGGATGGCTGAACAGGGCCTGATCTGTCAGGAAGCCGTGTGTGAACACGTTCTTGGCCCCGAAGACATAAAGGCCTGGCTTGGCAGCCGCTATGATGCTGTCCACCATCTCACCGGGAAGGTACTCCTCACCAAATGGCCGTCCTCCAAAGCGGAGGGCCTGCTTAAGATTAAAAAGACATTCAAATTACAGGTATCTGCATCCGTGTTACTGAAGGCAGGGCTTCCCTATATCATAACAGACCGCCTCATCCAATGGGATGCCCTGGAACGCATGGAGGAAACAGGCTGCCCGGAATGCCTTGAATTTGTCTGTGATACCCAGGTGGCGGATGGAAAGGGATATTTTTCTTTTAAAGAGGTCCTGATCCGGTATGCCGGAGAGGAAACAGGTATAAAGCGTTGTGATTTTCACAATACCGTGGAATGCCGGATTGCCACTGAGGAACAGGCGCTGGAACGCGCAAGATCAGAATGCACCATCGGGTACACGGATACCCGGGTTTACCGCGACTTCACGGACCAGATGTGGCTTGTCTTATTCTTTACCGCCAGTGCCCTGGGCGGCTGCCAGGAAGTTTATATGGACAGCAGCGGGATTACAAGGTTAATCGTGTATGGTGAATGAGAAGCATGGAAGCCGTGGATGTGTTATACATCAAGTTCCACCCACAAGGCAGGGAACGAGAAATCATGTAAAATAACAGACCTGGACGCGGATTCAATCCCACGTCCAGGTCTGTTTCATATATGGACCAGATCATCTTAAGAACCAACTATCTTACCACCCTAACCAGCTACCTTACCGCCCCAATCAGCTGGCTTATATCGTCAATCCCATACCGCTCCATATAGGACCGGATTCCTTCCACTGCTTCCACCGTTGCATAAGGATTGTGGAAATTAGCTGTACCGATTGCCACTGCACTGGCGCCTGCCAGGATGAATTCCAGGGCATCCTCCCCATTCATGATACCGCCCATACCGATAATGGGCACCTGTACTGCCTGGGCTGTCTGGTAGACCATGCGCAGGGCCACGGGCTTGATGGCAGGGCCGGAAAGCCCTCCCGTCTTATTGGCCAGGGCAAAGGCTCTTTTGTGTATATCAATCTTCATGCCGGTAAGGGTGTTAATCAGGGAAATGGCATCCGTTCCCCCGGCCTGGGCCGCCTTGGCCATGACTGTGATGTCCGTCACATTGGGGCTTAACTTCATGATGATTGGCTGCTTTGCATGTGCCTTCACCGCCTTGGTAATGGCCTCAACCGCTTTGGGGTCCTGTCCAAAGGCAATACCGCCTTCCTTTACATTGGGGCAGGAGATGTTAATCTCCAGCATATCCACCGGCTCATCCCCCAGCCGCTCCACCACATCAATGTAATCCTCCGTAGTCCTGCCGCATACATTCACGATAATCCTGGTGTCGTATTGTCTTAAGAAAGGGATGTCCCTTTTGATAAACACATCAATCCCCGGGTTCTGCAGCCCGATGGCATTAATCATCCCGCCGTAAGTCTCTGCAATCCTGGGCGTGGGGTTGCCGGGCCACGGCACGTTGGCCACGCCCTTTGTCACAACAGCCCCCAGCTTGTTCAAATCCACAAATTCGCTGTATTCCACGCCGGAGCCAAATGTGCCCGACGCCTCCATCACCGGATTCTTGAATTCCACACCGGCAATCTTTACACTCATATCCATCTTCCGGGCCACCTCCATCATAGTTCAATCTCATCTGCCAGGAACACGGGACCGTCCTTGCAGATACGTTTGTTGTGCACCTGGGAATGGCCGTCCACATCCTTGGACTGGCACACACAGGCCAGACATGCCCCTACACCACAGGCCATCTTCTCTTCCAGGGACAGGAAACAGGGGATACCCAGCTCAGCCGCGTACGCTTTCAGCGCCCGGAGCATGGGGGTGGGTCCGCAGGCATAGATGATGTCCGCTGACAGCCCCTGTTCCCTTATGGCATCCAGTACATTTCCCGCCGTGCCTGCGCTTCCGTCCTCGGTTGCCACATGGACAGGCCCAAATGCCGCAAATTCATGTTTCAGGAACATCTGGCTGTCCCTGTATCCCAGGATGGACTGAACCAGCCCGGTCCGTCCGCCGTCCTGTTCCGGCAAGCCTCCATCCGGCTGCGCGCCAGCCTGTGCCAAAGCGCTTCCAGCCGGCTGCGCACCGGCCTGTGCCGAAGCGCTTCCAGCCAGCTGCGCACCAGCCTGTGCCAAAGCGCCTCCATCCAACCGTGCGTTGGCCTCTGCCAGCGCTTTTGCCAGTTCCAGCATAGGCGGGATACCAATGCCGCCCCCAATCAGGAACGCCTTCTTTCCAGGCTCCATGGGGAATCCATTGCCCAAAGGCCCCAGCACGTCGATGGTATCCCCTGCCTTCAGCTGTGAGAACTCCTTTGTCCCTGCTCCGGCAATGCGGTAAACCAGGCGCAGTTCCCCGGCCTCCCTGTCAATGCCGCACAGGCTGATCGGTCTTGGAAGCAGCTTTGCGCCGTCCTTTGTATAAAGGGAAACAAACTGGCCCGGCACAGCATCCTCTGCAACCTGGGCCGCCTTTATCCTCATATCAAATATATCCTCAGTCAGCTGTTCCTGTCCTGTAACCACAGCCGTCATCTTTATCTTTGCCATAGAAAATCTCCATCTTTATGTTCTTACAGCACCGGCAATGCCTGCCGGTGCTGCAGTTATTTACAGTACGCTGTTAATATCATTCACCATATCCACAACAGCCTGTCTGGATGCCCCGCCAAACTGTTCCGGACCAAACTGCTTATACTTCTCCTGCTTATAGGCGGCAATAATGCCTCTGGATGAGTTCACGATGGCGCCCAGCCCGTCCTCATTAAAGCAATGCTTTAAATCCTCTGCCGTACCGCCCTGCGCGCCATACCCCGGCACCAGGAAATACGTATGCGGCATGAGCCTGCGAAGGATCTTACTCATCTCAGGATAGGTGGCTCCAACCACGGCGCCCACGTTGCTGTATGCGCCGTCCATGGAGGATTCCCCCCACTCCATCACCTTTTCAGCCACCCACTCATATAAGGGCCTTCCGTCAATGAGACGGTCCTGGAACTCGCCGCTGCTTGGGTTGGAGGTCTTCACCAGCACGAACAGTCCCTTGTCATCGCTGCTGCACACATCCACAAACGGCTTCACGCCGTCTGTCCCCAGGTATGGGTTCACGGTCAGCATGTCCACGTCAAATCCGCTGAAAACATTGCTTCCCACCTGCACCTTGCCCAGGTGTCCGGCTGCATACGCAGCAGAGGTGGAACCGATATCGCCCCTCTTGGCATCGCCAATCACGATTAGTCCCTTTTCGTGGCAGTAATCCACTGTTTTCTTATATACAATAAGACCTTCTATGCCAAACTGCTCATACATGGCAATCTGCGGCTTAACAGCCGGAATCAGGTCCCATGTATGGTCAATGATTTCCTTATTAAATTCCCAGATGGCCTCTGCGGCTCCTTTCAGGGTTTCACCGTAGGTGTCAAAGGATTTCTTCACCACATGCTCCGGCACATAGGACAGCATCGGATCAAGTCCGACACAGATGGGGGCATTGGTTTTCTTTATCTTTTCAATCAACTGGCTAATCATAGCGTCCTCCTTATGTATGGGTACTGAAAAACTCTTTCCCCATTCTAACATATAAAGTATCGTGTTTCAAGGGCGGAACGTATTTACTCTTCCTGATTTTTATTGTATGCTAATACTACCTTACAAATCAGAAAACAGCAACAGGATCAGGAGAAACCATCATGAGTGTATTTCATAAAGACAGGGAACTGGACCACATGTTTGAACTGCAGGAGAAAAACAGGGACAGCGGTCCTGACCGCACGGCGGACATGTGGGACAAGAGGATGAAAAACTGGAAACAGAACTTCTGGACAGCCAACCTAAAGGACAATGGTTCCGGCAAGTCCATGCGCAGGGTCAGGGAAACCGCCGCTTATCTGAAGCAGGCAGGGGTCCTTGGACCAGACACGGATGTGATTGACATCGGCTGCGGCCCGGGACGCTTTGTCGCGGAGTTTGCCCGCACCGCCCATATGGTGGTGGGCGTGGACATTTCCCCACGTGCCATTGAATACGCCCGTCTGTTTACAAAAGAGACCGGGCAGATGAATACCAGCTTCCTTGTCAGCGATTTTTCATCCCTTAATCTTGAAGCTGCCGGCCTTAACCGTACATATGACCTTGCATTCTGCTCCCTCTCTCCCGCTGTCTCAGGCAGGGAGGGCCTCAACAGGTTCATGGGACTCACCCGCTCCTGGTGCTGTATGAACTCCATTGTATCAGGCCGTCACGGACTCCACCAGCGCATTGCCAGGGAGGTCTTTAATAAGGAGACGCTGGAGAGCTGGAACGGACAGCATTTTTACACCACCTTCAACATCCTTCTGCTGTCAGGTTATCAGCCCGTAACCAGCTATTACCAGCAGGTCAAGGAAAATGAACGCCCGGCCAGCAGGGAATTCGCAGAGATATCCGCCTCCATCATACTGCCGGAAAAGGAACGGACCAGCGATGCGATTGATAAGATATACCACTGGATGGAAATGCACGCCGACACAGAGGGCAATCTCCATGAAAGCTCCCTGTTTACCTATGGGCGGCTGCTGTGGAACATCCACCAGACATATTGACTAAGGAAACCGATTTTAATAGAAGACAGGGGAAAATCATGTTCAGGACAGAAACAATGACAGCAGGCCACAAAGATTATCCAAGCGTAAAAAGACTATATGGAACCGCATTTCCAGCAGAGGAACGTGTTCCTATCCGTTATCTGGAAAACGGCCACCAGGGAAACGGGGACTTCATTGCATTTTACGAGGATGATGCATTCTGCGGATTTTTCTATCTGCTGACCTTTGGGGACCTTACCAACATCCTGTTCCTGGCGGTTGAGGAATCCTTAAGGGGCCATGGCTACGGCACCATGGCGCTTCAGGCCATCCGCAGCATGAAACCTGATAACCGCATCATCCTGGACATCGAGGCCGTGGACAGGCATGCGGACAACCACGGCCAGCGCCTGATGCGCCGGAATTTTTATCAGAAGAACGGGTACACCGGATCCGGCATCACCTACCGCTGGCGCGGCGTGACATATGAACTTCTGATTGCAGGGGGAACCATAACAGAAAAGGAGTTTAAAGAATTCTGGAAAATGCCGGACAGGCAAAGGGACTCCCTGATGGAAGGACTTTTACAGAAGCCTTATGCCGTGATTGATATATTCCCGGCACAGGTTCCGGCTGACCGGAGCAGTGTATATCTGGAAACAGAAAGCTGGTTCCTTAATAACGGTGAATCCAAACGTCTTGCCCGTAAATTGGCACGCATTCTGGTAAAGCTGCACTGTTACTTTGATATCGACATGCACACAGAGGGCTGGCACAGCGGCATATCCGCTGCAAGGCTGGAAAAAGCAGTGCGTCACGCCGTGAAAAACAGCAAGGGAGGACTGGGCCTGCTTCTTGCACAGGAGCAGACCTTAATCTGCCTGGAATGCAGCTCCCTCCATATGACCGTATACCATCCAAGCAGCAGGGTACGGGAAATCCTAAAACCCCTGGCTCAGTCGGAAGGATTGTTCTGGCGGGAGACTCCCAATGATTTTTAAACGGAAACAGACCCTCAATCTATGCTTCAGCAATAAGCCTGTTTAGTTCCGGGATTTTCCAGCCTACATCTTCCGGGCAATGTGCATCCGAAACAGTGATGATTTTGATATTATGTTTTTTCATGCATCTCAGCAAATCCTTATTCATACCAACTTCAGCAGTATCGGGACACCTTCTGTTGATGCCGCTGCTTTGTTCCGCATACATATTTTGCCCGGAAAGCGCCTGGGCCATTGCTTCATAATATCCATCAAGTGAAAATGTAGGCGTATGGCCGAACAGCTTTATGCAGTCAGGATGGGCGATGCCGTCATATATGCCGCTCTGAATCAGTTCCAAAGATGTTTCAAAATACCTTTGGTATATCCGGTCCACATCCTTGCCATCCCAATGTCCGGCTTTGTGATCAAAGGCAAAATCATCCACAAAATGAACGCTGCCTAAAACGAAATCAAAACCCCTGTCCTTTGTCAAACCAGCCACTAATGCCTCAAACTCTTTGAAATAACAGATTTCAAGTCCAAATTTGATTTTTATCGGAAATGCACTTTTCCTGGCTTCATGGATAAGCCTCAAATAATCATCCAGCCCCAGCACCCCCGCCTGTCTATGAAACCATTGATTGACATATCCGCTGTATGCGCATACGGAATCATACATAGGAACAAATTCGCGAAAACGGTAACAATGCTCAAGAAGCCATATTTCATCGAGGCCATGCTCAAGGCCCTCATCTGCAAAACGCCCTATCCATTCAAGCGTGTATCTGCCCCGTTCAATATGAATGTGGCCATCTACCATAGCGCAAACCTCCTCTGCACAAAACATAACAATATCACGGTTGTTTTTGGGATTCCATTATACCATATCCTTTGTTGATTTACCATTTTATATAAAACCCAAAATCAAACCCCAAAATCAGGCTTCACACTTTTTTAATAAAAAATTAGCACTCACCTCTTGACAGTGCTAACAATCGTGCTATAATACAGTTATGAAAAATAAAACAACTCAAACAGTTTAACAAATATTAGCAAGGATTCTCCCATCCTCTAAGGTGGTGAGATGAATTGCCAAAAACAAACTTAACGGCAGTGGCGGGCAGAGAGTAATCGGTATCCCCCACTGCCATGAGGTCAACCACGCATCTACGTAGGATGCAGTCGCACTTCGACAATATACCGAGCGTGGATTGAAACAATATATTTAAGGAGGATATGATCATGATGTTAATCCCAAGAAGAAACTATGGACTTAATTTATTTGATGAATTTTTCAATGACCCATTTTTCAGCGGTTCCACCGAAAAGGGCAGTGACAGCAAGAAGCTTCCCATCATGCGTACCGATATAATGGAAAAAGATGGAAACTACCTTATGGAGATTGAACTTCCCGGATTTAAGAAAGAAGATATCAAGGCAGAATTAAAGGACGGCTATCTCACCATTACGGCTGAATCCAATAACTCCGCTGAAAACAAGGACGAGCGTGGTACTGTTATCCATAGGGAACGCTACACCAGCTCCTGCAAGAGATCCTTCTTTGTGGGAGAACAGATCCGACAGGAGGATATCAAGGCTGGGTTTGAAAACGGCATCCTGAAGCTTCAGGTACCAAAGGACAGCCCTAAGGTGGAAGATACGCCAAAGTATATTGATATCCTGTAATATGGCTTACCGTACAGCCTGCAGTAAACCGTTCCACTTATTTACCACCACTCCCTTTTCATATATATCATATGTCATGCAGGATGCCGCCGGGTCCCCCAACCCTGGCGGCATCCTGCATTCTGTGATGATCACGCCATGTCATTCTGCATGCCCATCCATCCCCTGCGTCTGCCTCTTCCATATCAGCCTGTCCTCCTTGATTGTAGCCAGTACCCGGATATCCCTTATGGCCTCCGGTTCCACGGACATGGGATTCCTGTCAAGGATTACAAAATCAGCCACTTTCCCATTGACAATGGAGCCTTTTTCATTTTCCTCAAAATACTGATACGCTCCGTTTATGGTCAGGGCCTTTAATGCTTCCCATACAGGCAGGCATTCCTCCCTGCCAAGGACCATGCCGCCCTTTGTCTCCCTGTTCACGGCGCACCAGAGGGTTTCCAGCATATCCGGGCGGATGACCGGGCTGTCCTGATGCAGGGTAAATAGGATTCCCTCCTTCAAGGCCAATCCTGCCGGGCTTATATGGCTGGCCCTTTTGATGCCGAAATTGCGGACATGCACATCGCCCCAGTGATACACATGGGCCAGGAAAAATGAAGGGATTACCTTTAATTCCTTTACCTTGGGAAGCTGGTCCGGCGAAAGGAGCTGCGCGTGGATCATGACGGGACGGATATCCCCTGGATAAGATGTATTGCCCTTCTTCTCCCCCAAAATCCTGTACGCGGCCTCCAGCTGGTTCAAATACTGTCCGCAGGCCATGTCGCCGTTACAGTGGGCCAGCAGCTGCATGTCATCCTGTTCTGCTTTCATGATACCGGCTAATACCTCCTCATCGGAAAGCGTGCCGTATCCTTTATAATCAGCCGGCTGGTTCCATCCCTCTACCTGCTCATAGGGTTCCCGCATCCAGGCTGTCCTGCCCTGTGGGGAGCCGTCCAGGAACATCTTATAGCCGCCAAGTTTTATATGGTTCCTGTAGCATTTTACATAATCCTTCATCGCTTCCGCCACCGCATCGCTTTCCCGGATATCGGCATATGCCACCAGGTCCAGTTTCAGCAGGCCGGCCCCCTCCAGCATCCGGTACAGGGGCAGAAGCTTTGCAGGCAGCATTCCTTCCTGGACCGTGGTGATGCCGTTGGATGCATACAGCTCCTGGGCGCGGCCATAGGCCTTCAGGAACTCCTCGGGCGACGGCATGGGAACCTTGTCCTGGTACTCCAGGAATGCCCTTTCCTCCATATATCCGGTGGGAATCCCATCCTCCTTTTCAATAAGGCCGCCCTGGGGGGACCGGGTCTGTGCATCCACTTCCAGCTGGTTTAATGCCATGGTGTTGAATACGCCCATATGGCCTGACTGATGCTTTACAATCAGCGGGTTCCTGGGACTTGCCTTGTCCAGCACCTTCCTCCTTGGATGGGTTCCTTCCCCCAGGCTGTTGTGGTCATATCCTGCCGCCTGGATCCACCTGCCTTCCGGTATCTTCTGCTCCCTTATAAATGCCTGGATACACTGGATGATTTCCTCAAAATCCCGGGCATGGCTTAAATCCACCTCCATGGTCTGGCTGGCACAGGCCGTAAAATGGCTGTGGGGGTCAATGAATCCGGGCAGCATCACATTTCCCTGTAAATCTGCCATCTGGACTCCCGGCTGCGCCATCTCCTTCAAAGATTGGTAGTCCCCGACGCCAAGAATCCTCCCATTCCCAGTGAGTACCGCACCCACACACGGCTTTTGGTCCTCCATGGTCAGTATGGTCCCGTTATGATAAAGTGTCTGTCCCATATACTGCTCTCCCTTCCCAATCATGTGTTTTAAATGATTTGACTTTCTTGTCCATTCTTAGTATATTACCCTATAGATTGATTCCCATTTGTTTAAAGTATGCTCACAAAAGGAGTTCCTTATGATTGTCAAATGGATTAAAAAACACAGGGTCCTGACCGTCCTGCTATTTGTATTCCTTTATCTGGTCATCGGCGCAACCGCGCCCTTTTATCATTATAAACCGGTTTCCGGGATAACGAAAGCCAATACTTCTGCCTCAGACTTCTATCAGGATGGAACCGGCTGTGACAGGGCCATGATCCTGGAGACGAACCAAAGCGCATGGGATGAAAGGATGCGCCTCATGAGCCTGGCAAAGGAACGGATCATACTGTCCACCTTTGATTTCAGGGACGGCGAAAGTCCCAGGGACATCATGGCAGTCATGCTCCATAAGGCAGACCAGGGGGTGAAGGTCCAGATTCTGGTGGATGGGTTCTCCGGGCTGGTGCGCATGGAACGGAACAGCTATTTTTACGCACTTTCCAGTCATCCCAATATAGAGATTAAGATTTATAATAAATTGAACCTGCTTCTGCCCTGGAAGACCCAGGGCAGGATGCACGACAAATACGTGATTGCTGACGACTACGGCTATATCCTTGGGGGCCGCAATACCTTTGACTACTTCATCGGCTCCTATCCCACCAATTCCCGCAGCCATGACCGTGAGGTCCTGGTCTATAACACGGCCCACGGCACTGCCGGGACCAGCCAAAGTTCCCTGAACCAGGTGGAGGCTTACTTTAACCAGGTGTGGGATCTGGATGTATGCTCACTGTTCCATGATGATGAAACGCTGGCTGAAAAGGATTCTGTTCAAAAGGCAGCCGGGGTTTTAAGGGACAGGTATGATATGCTGGCAAAGGAAAATCCGGAACTGTTAGGCTGGGAAATGGAAAAATCCGCATCCTGTGGCGCACCGGGACAGCCCGCCTGCCCCGCCCTGCCCATTGACCCGGACATCAATGATGATGACCAGGAGATACTGGCCTCCATCAAGCCAGCTCCCCTTGCCTATTATGAGGAACACACGGTTCCCGCCGGAAAGATTACCCTTGTGTCCAATCCCACGGACATATATGCAAAGGAACCAGTGGTTTTCTACACCATGACGGAATTGATGAAAAGCGCCAGGGAACAGGTTGTGATCCACACTCCCTATGCCGTATTCAACAGGCACATGTACGACGCCCTGACAGAGGTAACGGCCCATGTCCCGGTAACCATGATGATTAATTCAGTTGAAAACGGAGACAACTTCTTTGCCTCCAGCGATTATCCAAGACATAAAAAGTCATTCATCCAAACCGGTATGGAAATCCTGGAATATGACGGCGGCCTTTCCTACCACGGCAAGTCCCTTCTCATTGACCATGAACTGTGCGCCGTGGGATCCTATAATTTTGACCTGCGCAGCACCTATATGGACACGGAACTGATGCTGGTCATCCAAAGTCCCGAGCTTACATCCCAGCTGGAGGAATACATGGATTCCTATCAGGCCGACTGCAGGAGGCTCCTGCCGGATGGCACCTATGACATACCGGAACACATCACGGTTGCTTATGTCCCGTTTTATAAAAGGGCGGCGTGGAAGGTGGTCGGGTTCGTGATGCAGCCCTTCCGTTTTTTGATATGAATGGAACATGGATGCACAACACCGGGCTTATTTCAGCTTCCCATAAATGCAAAGATCATAAACCCGTCCTTCTTTTACAACTGCATTCTTCAGTATTCCCTCCAGCAAAAACCCGTTCTTCTCCAGTACCCGGCGTGAACCGCTGTTGGGTTCATAGACCAGCCCGGTAATACGGATGATATCCAATGAGGAAAATGCGATATCACATATCTGTCCCACTGCTTCGGTCATGATTCCCTGTGACCATTTTTCCGTAATGAGCAGATATCCGATTTCCGCATCCTTCCCATAAACATCTGATTTCTGTTCAACGGAAATATTCCCCACAATCATCCCATCCACTGAGACAGAGCGGAAAATGCCGTCTTTCCCATCGTGTCCCTCCACCATCTTAAGCCACCAGTCTGCATCCGCCTCCGTATAGGGAAACGGAAGGCGGCCGGTCAGATAGCTCCGGTCAGCCGCATTACATATTGCCATAAGGCTTTCCTTGTCATTGACAGTCCATTTTCTTAATTCAATCTTCCCCATCCTATATCACCCTCCTATCCTTCCACTTCCCTGTCATATACCGGCTAAAGGAAATCACATAGTTGGCAATCCAGCCCATGGGCACCGCATACCATACAGCCGCAACGCCCCACACAGGAGCAAAATGGAAGGCTGCGTAGACACGTATCCCTAAGTTGACCAGGTTGGCAATGGTGAATACCAGCACGTCGCCGGAACCGCGCAGCACGCCGTCCGTCACTGCCTTTAGCCCAATGAACAGGAAGAAGTATGCGATGAAGGACAGATATCCCGTGCCTGCGGCATATGCCTCCGGGCTCATGTCCCCGCCCAGGAAGGAGGCAATCACCGGGCCGTTGAACAGGGATACCACCACCGCGATCACGACGGCAAACCCCAATATGATCCGGTAGCTTGCACGGTAGCCTTTCCTTACACGCTCCAGCTTTCCCGCGCCAATGTTCTGTGCCGTGAAGGTTGACACGGCATTGCCCGTGGCAATCATGGGCACCACGCAGATGGATTCAATCCGGCTTCCGGCGGAGTATCCGGCCAGGGCGGCGGAGCCGAATCCATTGACAACCGACTGTACCAGCAGCATTCCGATGGAGACAATGGACTGCTGCAGGATGGACGGCACCGCAATCCTGGTGCCTGAACCCAGCATGGCCCTGTCATAGAACCGGAAAACATCCTCCCATGAACGTTCATAGCCCTTCAGCTTCTTTAACAGCAGGCTGAAGGAAATCAGCGCGGAGATTCCCTGGGCCATGACCGTGGCAATGGCAACGCCGTCCACGCCCATGCCCAGCCATGTGACGGAGATGATATCCAGGACCACGTTCAGGATGGAGGAAAATATCAAAAGATACAGGGGCGTCCTGGAATCACCCAGGGCATTGAATATGGCTGCCAGCACATTATACATGAACAGGAACGGCAGTCCCAGGAAATAAATCCCCAGGTACAGCCTGGCCTGTCCCATTATGTTTTCCGGCGTATTGAGGGCTGTCAGGATTGTCCCGTTCATGGCAAATCCCACGCCCAACAACACCAGGCTTACGGCCAGGAAGGTGATAAGGGCAGTGGAAATGGATGTCTTCATCTTTCCATGCTGCCTGGCGCCCAGATACTGGGATGTCAGCACCGAGGCCCCGTTTCCGCCTCCAATGGCAATCATGATGAACACATTGGTCAGGGCATAGGATGCACCCACTGCCGCCAGTGCATCCTCACCCACGAAGTTGCCCACAATCATGGAATCCGCCATATTGTAAAACTGCTGGAACAGGTTGCCCAGGATCATGGGAAATGCAAACATCAGCAGACTCTTCCCCGGACTCCCTTCCGTCAGGTCAACCTGTTTCTTTAACTGACGCCCTGAGGCGTTTTCACTTACCGTATCCTGACTCATCTCAATCCCTCAAATTCATCCAGAAGTTCCCCAAAGAATGCCAGCGCCTCATCCACCGGCCTGGTGGTGGACATATCCACGCCGCACAGCTTTAACAGTTCGATGGGCGTCATGGAACAGCCGCCGCTTAAGAATTTCTTATAGCCCTCCAGCGCGCCCTCTTCCCCCTTCATGATCCGGCTGCTGATTGCCACTGCCGCGGAAAACCCGGTGGCATACTGGTACACATAAAATGGGGTATAGAAGTGGGGTATCCTCTCCCATTCATAGTCAATCTGGGCATCCACCTTCATTTCCGGCCCAAAGTAGTCCACATTCAGCTGGCGGTACATCCGGCAGAGGCTCTGCGCTGTCAGGCTTTCCCCTGCGGCCCCTTTCTTATGGGCCATGTCCTCGAACTCAGCAAACATGGTCTGGCGGAACAGGGTCCCCCTAAAGCTTTCCAGGAAATGATTCAGCAGATATGCCTTTTCCTCCCTGCTCCCCGCCTTCTTAAGCAGATGGCGGATTAAAAGCGCCTCATTGCAGGTGGAAGCCACTTCCGCCACAAATATCTTATATCCGGCATAGGTAAAGGGCTGGTTCTTATCGGAATACCAGCTGTGGATGGAGTGTCCCATCTCATGGGCCAGCGTGAACACGTCGTTGAGCGTGCCGTGGAAGTTAAGGAGTACGTAAGGGTGGCTGCCATAGGTTCCCCAGGAATACGCCCCGCTCCTTTTTCCTTCATTTTCATACACATCAATCCAGCGGCTGTCAAAGCCTTCCTGGAGGATGGACAGGTATTCCTCACCCAGGGGCGCCAGGCCTTCCTTCACAATGGACTTGGCCTCCTCATAGGTATAGCGGCGGTCATATTCAGCCACCATGGGCACGTACAGGTCATACATATGAAGCTCATCCACGCCCAGCAGTTTCCTTCGCACCCCGGCATAACGGTGGAGCTTTGGAAGGTTATCCCGTACCGCCCGGACAAGGTTGTCATAGACCAGTTCCGGCACCTCATTCCCAGCCAGGTAGTACTGTCTGCTGGATTCATACTTCTTCGCCCTTGCATAGAACACGGCCTGCTTGATATTGGCGGAAAATGCAGCCGCCAGGGTGTTGGAGTACTGGGCATACACACTGTAAATCCCTTCAAAGGCATCCTTCCTGATCCTGCGGTCCTGGTTCTCCATCAGGGAAATGTAGTTGCCGTGGGTTATCTGCACAGCCTCCCCGTTCTCCCCTGTGATCACAGGGAACTTCACATCCGCATTGTTGAACATGGTAAATATCTGGCTGGCTCCCTGGGTGGCATCATAGGACTGGGCCAGCAGCTCCTCCATCTCCCCGGAAAGGGTATGCTCCCTTTTATTAAGCACCATCTCCAGCGCACGCTTAAAATGGCTGATTCCATTGTCCGCCTTCATGTATGCATCCAGCTTTTCCTCTGGCATGGAAAGGATTTCCGGCACAATATAGGAGGAGTACTCAGACGCCTTGTAGGACAGGGACTGGGCCCTGGAAAACATATCCTGGTATCTCTGGTCTGCGGTATCCTGGTCGGAGCGCATCCTGGAATATACATAGAGAAGTTCCGTCTCCCTTGATATCTCATCATCAAACTTCAGGCACGCGTACAGCGTATCCGCGGATTCATCCAGTCTTCCCTTGTAATCCGCATACTGCTTTACCTTGGAGGACGCCTCCTCAAACAACTGCTCCCACCGGCTGTCGCTGGCAACCATATCCTCCAATTTCCATGTGTCCTTGATTTCCACTTCACTGCGCTTCTTCATGCGGCCACGCTCCCTTCTTACCTAATGTGTGTTTAACTGTTTCCCTGGTTATCTTTTACATTACCTTCCATACGTAATCTTCCATTATTATTTTATAAGATTCGCCGCCAGCGGCACCACAATCACGGTCATCAGACCTGCCACTGCAATGGAAAGGCTGCTCATGGCGCCTTCGATTTCTCCCAATTCCAGGGCCTTGGCCGTCCCCACCGCATGGGCGCTGGTTCCAAGGGCCAGCCCCTTTGCCACCGGATGATGTATCCTGGCCAGCCTTAATATGGATTCCCCGGCCATATTGCCCAGGACCCCGGTGAGCACGATACTCATGACTGTCAGGGTCACGATGCCTCCTGCCTCCTGGCTGACCCCCATACCGATTGCAGTGGTAATGGACTTTGGCAGCAGGGTCACATAGTGGGTATGGGTCAGTCCCAGGACCCGGCACAGCAGGAAAACACTGACCGCGCTGGTGACCACCCCGGCCGTGATTCCAAGGATAACCGCATCCCCATGCTGTTTCAGCAGATGCAGCTGCTTATATAGCGGGATTGCAAGGCATACGGTGGCCGGAGTCAGAAGCCAGCTCAGATAGGATGCACCCTTATTATATGTTTCATAATCCATTCCTACTCCAAATATACAGGCAATGATCAGTGCGGCGGATACCAGCAGCGGATTCAGGATTGCCAGTCCGGTCCTTTTCTTCAGCCAGCAGGCAAACAGATATGCCCCGATGCTGAGGACCAGGCCAAAATACTGGGACTGTTCTAATATAAGGCGGATACTATCCCTTATGCTGCTCATGCTGCATTCCCTCCTTTGGCTTCCTGCTTTGCTTCCCTGCGCCCCATGACCCACTGGGCCATCCGTCCGGTCACGATCATGACCAGTATGGTGCTGACTGCTATGATTACAAGGAATGGGAGAAGCACGGCCCTGACCTCGGCTATGGATTCCACAATCCCCACGGTGGCTGGTATGAACATCATGGTCATGGTGTCCATGAGGAAATTGCCGGTTCCCTCCACGCTTTCCAGTTTCACTACCCCGCACATAAGTGCTGCCAGCATGATAAACAGCCCATACACGCCTGCCGGGACAGGCAGGGGCAGCACCTGGTACAGGATCTCGCCAGCCATGGTAATGCCCAGAACAATTCCAATCTGTTTTACATATTTCATCTTTATGCCTTCCTTCTGATGCTTTTGCCGGAGAAATGTCGAATCTGCCCCGCACATGGCTTTTATTCTACCACCCGGTTTTTACAGATTCAACCCGTAGATTGAGAAATACACAAGAAATACAATCCTGCACCGTTGCATTTTCCCCTCCCATCCCCTACAATAAGAAGATATCAGGCAGCCGCATCCGCCTTCCGGCCAGACTGGAAAAAGAAAGGAAAAACGCCATGAAAATAATCCATACCCCATCATTATCCCAGGAACAGACCAAAGACATACACGCCATCACCGGACTCTGCCGCCAGACAGACGGCACCGTCCTGTCCTGCCCGGAGGACGGGGATCATTTCTGGCTTTTATATGGGGACGGCAACCGTATGGATGCATTTTTCGCAGCCTATCAGATGGATGGTTCCTCCTGGGAATGCAGTGCATTTACCCGGCCGGACTGCCGCAATCAGGGGCATTTCCATGCGCTGCTGGAACAGGTGTGCAGGGACAGCCAGGAGGAAGGCGAACCTGACCTGTGCTTTGTCACGGACAACCGGTGCCCGGATACCCTTAAGACGCTCAGACATCTGGATGCGGAATTCTTATATGATGAATACATGATGGAGGCAGACCTCTCCCAGGCAAGGGGCGGACTGCGGCTGCAGGACCTGGACAGCCTCTGTTCCGTCACCGCGGAACCCATAACGGAGGATGGGGAAATGTCCCTGGCCATGTGGATTTCCTCCGGATTGGATTCCTCCCTGGGGGGGTCCTCCGAATCGGATTCCTCCCTGGGGATTTCCGCAATTCAGGTTTCTTCTGACCGCACTTCCCCTGCTCCGGCCAAACCATGTCCCGCTCCCCATCCGGACCGTGACAGCCTTCCCGCGGGCGCCTGCCGGATTGCAGTCCATGGAACCGGCGCCTACCTCTATGGGCTGGAAATCCTTCCCCAACATCGCCAGAAGGGGCTGGGGACATGGTTTTTATATCACATCATGTCCATGCTGGCAGGACAGGGCTGCCAGTGCCTGCGCCTTCAGGTATCAGGAACCAACGAGCCAGCCCTTGGCCTCTACAGAAAAACAGGGTTCCGCATAACGGAGACCCTGTCCTATTTCTTATATTAGTATTAGCTGCCTTTGGGGGCTGCCGCCCGTTATCAGTCCCTGCGCACCGTAACGCCCTGGGCCTCAATCCGCTTGCGTATCTCAAGCATCTTCTGGTCTGTCTCGGCAATTACGTTTGCGCACTTTCTGAGTTCTTCACTGATTTCTCCATTGTCGTCAATAAATGATTTCTTATACTTCAGCTGATGGTCCAAACTGGCCCAGAAATCCATGGCAATGGTGCGGATCTGCACCTCCACCCGGATCGGCTTCTTGCTGTCGGAGAAAAACACAGGAATCTCTATGATCATGTGGTAACTCCGGTAGCCGTTGGGCTTCGGGTTCTTAATATAGTCCTTGACCATGATCACGGTCACGTCATCCTGGCGCACCAGCATGTCGGCCACTTCATAGATATCATCCACAAAGGAGCAGATGATGCGGATTCCCGCAACATCATCCAGGTTCTTTTC
The DNA here is from genome assembly GCF_022440595.1 of Enterocloster sp. OA13. Classification (NCBI taxonomy): domain Bacteria; kingdom Bacillati; phylum Bacillota; class Clostridia; order Lachnospirales; family Lachnospiraceae; genus Enterocloster; species Enterocloster sp. OA13. Next base: position 3,205,681 of record NZ_JAKNTF010000001.1, read on the forward strand.
CATTGATTCCAGCGAAACCTCAAACCCTCTGCGCTGAAGCTTCTCCACAATGCTTACGGGTTTCTTCACCCTGGACTTAATCATCTCAATGGGATTGCGCTGGTTCTTCACAGACAATTCATCATTGAGCACTTCCAGCTTTGTCTTCACTTCACGGATTGCGCAGGTATACCTCATCATTGCCTGCTGAAACTGACGCGCCTGGTTCACCCAGACTTCCGGTACCTGTACCAGATCCGGCACATTGACGATGGACTGATGAAGTTCGCTGTTGGGATTCATGTTAATGTTCATATTCATCGGTTCACCTCATTATCTGTTGCTATTTCATCTCATTCATCCTGCCTGATAGCCTCATGCGCCGCTGCATATGGTGCCGCTGCGCATGATACCACTGCGTACGATGCCGCTGCTCATGCTGCCGCATCATAGGCATCACATTGTCCCGACTATCTCCACTGCGTGTTCAAACCACGGCATATCCAGATACTCCACCTGTCCTGCATCCACCATCTGGGCAATCCTGGGGTCAATGGGAATCTGTGCAAGGACCTGTATGCCGTGCTCCTTTGCCACCTCTTCCACATGGCCTTCACCGAATACGCTGATGCGCTTTTTGCAGTCAGGACATTCCAGGTAACTCATATTCTCAACGATTCCCACAATGGGAATATCCATCTTCTTGGCCATATTCACTGCTTTTGCAACAATCATGCTCACCAGCTCCTGGGGTGAGGTGACGATAATGATGCCATCCACGGGCAGTGACTGGAATACGGTCAGCGGGACATCGCCTGTCCCGGGAGGCATATCCACAAACATGTAATCAATGTCCTGCCACAGGGTTTCAGACCAGAACTGCTTAACAGCGCCCGCAATCACAGGCCCTCTCCAGATGACAGGATCCGTATCCTTATCAAGAAGCAGGTTGGCGGACATGATTTCCACACCTTCCATGGATCTGGCCGGCAGCATCAGCTTGCCGTCCGGCGAAGTCATGACGCCCTCATTGCCGATGCCGAATGCCATGGGGATGGACGGCCCCGTAATATCCGCGTCCAGGATTGCTGTCTTCTTACCCTTGCGGTTCATGCTGACAGCCATCATGGAGGTTACCAGGGACTTTCCCACCCCTCCTTTGCCGCTGACCACACCAATTACCTTCTTCACGGAGCTGGCTGGATTAAGCGCCTCCAGGAATTCACTTTTATCAACGGTACGGCTCTCGCAGTTGGCGCTGCAGGAACCGCAGTCGTGGTTACATTCACTCATTTTCGTTCTCCTTCCAATTCTTGTTGGGCTGTGTCTGCTAAAAAGTTTCAAACACAAACCATATCATGTACATTATAAAACCATTTGAAACTATTGTCCATTCTTTACTCAATAAAATATACATGAAAGTAAAAAAACCATACCTTTTCCTGTAATTTTTTTACAAAATTGTGAACTTTTAACAATATCCCCCCGGCTTCATTTACTTTTTTGTGCTTAAATGCTAATATAATAATAGAAATATGTGAAAATTCTGTGAACAGATATATTTTTCATGCCAACAGGCAAAAGGAGCGGAGGTGCGCCATATGAAGGCTTCTACACTGGGGATATTCCGCCGCAGTCCGGCTGCATATGAACTTTACGCTGAAAATAATCCGGAACTGACCAGGATCAAGGTGGCGGAACATTACGTACGCAATAAAGGAATGGTGGATTTCTACCGCCATACAACGAAAACTGCCATGACCGCCGCAATCCTGGTCATGGTTGCCACACTCGCCGCTTTATCAGGCATCGGTTTCAGGACCATCACCCATTCAACGGCAAACAGGTATGCATTTGAGTCCTCCCTGGACAATCTGGTGCAGGAGAATGCGTCCATTGAAGAGATACGCATGGTTGATTACAGCAATTATTATATTTACGTGGATGACTCTGTCTGGAATGGATTCACACAGTCAGAAAAGTCCGCTTACTGCCTGGCACTTGCGGATTCCTTAAATGACGCCTGCCATTCCTATCATATATTAGGAAGCAGGAAACAGGCCCAGGTCTTTTTCTATGATCCGGACGGGAACCTTCTAGCCCAGCCGTCGGAGGACAGCGGGGAACACACGGTTTTACAATAGGATTACACCTTAAAAAGCGCGGACCATGGTTTGGGTTCACAGGAAACCCATACCATGGCCCGCGCTTTTTCCTTTTCCTTCTTCCCCATGCGGATACCCTTCTTTTATTTTACAGGTGGCAGATGAACCTGCCTTGTGATAGAATAGGTTAAATAATCAAAAACCACCCAAAGGAGGACGCTTATGGATTCACGCAGCCTGTACCGCAAACTGGAACTGGATTTTAATTTAAAGGACATGAAGGACGACTGGAGCTTCATGTCCCTTGACAATGATTTCATCTTCCCGGAATTTAAAAGCAGGTATATGGGACTGGTGGCTGATAATACAGAACAGATCCGGAAAGTTTATACAGCCACATTTCCCGACAGGGCAATCCTGGATGGGATTTTTAAAAGGAATGAGACGGATGTGCTGCTGTTCGCCCATCATGCAATGGGATATATTGCATCCGATGAGGGTTTTCCATTCCATGACATTCCCTTGGATTATCTTAGGGAAATGAAAAAGCGGCGGATTTCATTCTATATGCTGCACACGCCCCTGGACCAGTATGGTGAATATTCCACTTCCGTCAGTCTTGCGAAGGCGCTGGGCCTGCGGATTGTGGAACCCTTCTGCCAGTATGATGGACATACCCAGGTGGGTGTGATCTGCCAGACCGGAATGTCCTCCGTCCTGGAACTTAAGGATCAGGTGGCCCGCACGGTGGGGCATGACGCAAAGCTGTACCCATACGGGGAGCCGACCATCAAGGACGGCAGGGTAGCCATTGCCGCAGGCGGCGGAAGCTACCCATTTGTCATTACCGAACTTGCACAGAAGGATATCCACTGCTATATCACCGGATTCACCAAGCCCCTGCCCCACTTTGAGCCGACCCTGGAATTCCACAGGCTGGCCGGGAACCATGGGGTCAACGTCATCGGGGCAACCCACTATTCCACGGAAAAGTTTGCCTGCATGGCCATGACCGGATATTTTTCCAGGGCCGGGGTTCCGGCTGAATTCCTGGAAGGGACCTGGTATCTGGAGGACTTATAGGCAGTTCCAGGCATATTTGCCGTCCGTCTTGTCAAACCCGTAAAAGTCCGCAAAGGAAAGGCGGAAAATGTCCCGGCCGGTGACAGGCAGCTTTATCCGGTTCTTAATCAGGTACTGGTAGATACCGCTTCCCGATATGTCGCCTAACAGAAGGATGCTTTTGAGGATTCCATCCTCCACCAGGGCCTTCCTGTAATTGTGCCTGTCTTCCTCCGTGATGACCTGGGTGTTGTCACCCGCACAGTTGATATCGCCGATACAGAGGGCGGGCAGGCCAAAGAAATTCATGGTGTTCTTCATGGCATAGGTATCGTCATAAACCGTGGGGATGCCGCACATGTTCTTGGCTGCGGTCACTCCCTGCTTCATTGCATTGGGCCAGATCCCGGACAGGCCGCAGACATCCCCGGCCCCATAGACATGGGGAACCGTGGTTTCCATGTACTGGTTCACGGTTATGGCCCTTCCGGTCTCAATCTTGCAGTTTTCCAGGAAACGGATTTCCGGACGGACCCCTGCCGCCACTATGATGAAATCACATTCCAGCTCTTCCCCGCTGTCAAGGATCAGGGCCTGCACATTCCCGTCCGCATCCAGACGTGTTCCTGAGGCCTTGGCCGACAGCCGGAACCTGCATCCATGGGTTTCAAACAGTTTCTGGTATTCGGCTGCCGCCGGGGCATCCAGCTGCAGCGGAAGGATGCGGTCCGCCATCTCCACAATCACCGGGTTTATCCCCTGTTCCAGAAGCGCATAGGCGGCGTCCATGCCCACCAGGCCGGAACCTACGATGACAGCCTTTTTTCCAGGCCCTGCGGCATTTTTAACCGCCTCTGCGTCTGACAGGTCGCGGAACCCGAATACATTGTTTGCCTCCCTAAGCCCCGGCACGGGGGGAACCAGATAGTACGCCCCGCTGCATATCAAAAGCCTGTCATATGGTATCAATGTCCCATCGTCCAGTTCAACCGTTTCTTCATCACAGTGAAGCCCTGTCATGGCCTTGCCTGCAATCCAGTCAATGCCCTGGGACTCAAAGAAACCCGGCGGCGCAAAGTCTATCTCCTCTGCCGTCCTCTGGCCTCCCAGATATTTGTGCAGCATACAGCGGGAATGGACTTTTTCATCTTTGGACACCAGGACAATCTGCCCTTCCCGGTCCAGCTGGCGCAGCGTCCTTGCCGCGCTGATCCCGGCTGCGCCGGCTCCTACAACCACATATCTCATGACTGCACCTCCTCTACCCAGATTGCCTTTTTGGGACATGCCTTGACGCAGCTTGGCTCACTGCCGCTGTCCTTGCAGAAATCGCACTTGATGATCCGGCTTTTAGTGGTGCTGTCCGGCTTCAGCACACCGAAGGGACAGTTCATCACACACATGAAACAGCCGGCACAGCGTTTTTCGTCATACTCAACAATCCCTGTTTCCGGGTTCTTACTTAATGCGCCGCTCATGCAGGAGTTTACACATTCCGGCTCATCACAGTGGCGGCAGAACACGGGACGGTAAGTGCCGTCCGGCTGCCGGTGGATGAAATTGCGGCTCTCATTGGACGGGTCCGCCAGATTAAGGTCATATATGCTGCCTTTGTCCGCCCTGTGGGCATTCATACAGGCAAGTGTGCAGTTCAGGCAGCCATCGCACTTGCAGGCGTCAATCCATATTCGTTTCATAGCCACCCCTCCTATATATTCAGCGCTTTCCGTTTTTCTTCAATGATCTGTTCCAATATCCCCGCTGTTTCCACTGCATCGCTGTTCACAATGACCTGGCCTCCGGTAAGGGCCTTCATATCCTGTGTAAGGACCTTGGTCACCAGGCTGCTGCCTGTTATGAAGGGAGGAAGCCCCAGATGAAGGGGAAGCCCCAAAGCCAGGCCAAAGGCGCCGTCGGCCAGGGCCTGTTCTTCCAGCCACTGGGCAGCGGAGAGCACCAGGGGAAGCTGGGGGATATCCACCCCAAGGGCGGATGCAAGCTCGGTTGCCACCATCTCCAGCCTGCCGATGGCAAGACATGGCCCGAAGTTGAGCACCGGAGGAATCCCAAGGGACTGACAGACAGCCTTAAGCTTCGGTCCTGCAAACTCTGCTGCCTCAGGCGTCATAAGGCCGCAGTTTTCCAGGCCCCCTGATGAACATCCTGCGGTAAGTACCAGGATGTCCCTGGCAATCAGTTCCTTTGTCAGGTCCACGGTCAGCACATCATGGCCTCCGGCTGTCAGGTTGGAGCATCCCACCACCCCTGCAATCCCCTTGATGTCGCCGGATGCAATCAGGTCAATGAGCGGTTTCCAGCTGTCCCCCAGGAACTTCTTCAGGGAAACCTCGCTGACACCGGTAATGGTATTCTGGTTGCCGTGGTCCTTAAGGAGGTTAAGGGACACGATGGTCCGGCGTTCCCTGTAAGAAGCCAGAACATCCTCTATGATTTCCCTGCTGATGCGTTCCCTGTCCTCAAACACAAATGGTTTCAGCTGGGCATTCTGCTTCTTCGCCACATCGTCCAGACAGATCTGCTTAATGTGCAGTGAATCACAGATAGGCTCAATTCCGGGAAGGGTGCAGTTAAATTCACTGAGCACCGCATCAATGGCCCCTGTGGCAAGCACGGCCTCGCTGGTGTAGTTGTTGCCCGCATGACCGCTGAATATATCCTGGTAATGCACGCCGCGCAGCTGTAAATCCTGGCCCACGCAGGTGCAGCCCACCAGGCGGAAGCCCTTTGCCCCGGCTGATCTGGCCAGTTCCTGGACCTCCGGCTTCTTAAGCTGTTCCTGAAGATGCACGAAAATGGAGTGCTGATGGCCTGTTATCATGATATTGATGTAATCCGGGTCAATGACGCCAAGTCCCACGGGGGCAGGCATGATTTCCGGTTCCCCAAGCATGACATCGTTGAGGAGATTGGTCAGCATGAGTCCGTATACCCCGGTGGATATGCCAAGCTTCAGGCAGTGGAGCAGCATGTCAACCGGGTCTGAATTCAGGTTGGTGGAGCATTTGACCACGCCTGCACAGACCTCGGATTTGGCCCCGCCGGGCAGGATGCCAAGCTCCTTCCACTTCTCAAGGCGCGGGCCGTAAGCCAGCTTCTGCTGCAGCTTCATGGGTACGTAATCCGGCAGGTATAAATCATCCAGCACGGCCTGCGCCACGGCGGCAGCCTCGGTGTGCGGGTCGCTTTCCGGAATCCCGAAGAGTCCGCACAGATGCTTCAACGCGTTCATCCCCTTTATCTCCCCCTTTGCCAGGGCGGTCTGTTTCAGGTTCAGGGCAGTTGTCTCAATCACATGGATATAACAGCCGGATCCGGATGCAACGGCGCGCAGGAAATTCCTTGCCACGATTACGTCTGCCGACGCGCCGCAGATGCCATGGGGCGCTTCCGGGGTGATACGGCAGGGACCGTTGGAGCAGAGGCGGCAGCAGACGCCCTGAAGCCCGAAGCCGCATTTGACGGACTGGCCCTCCACCCTGTGGTGGGATGTTTCCATCGGAAGTCCTGCTATGTATCCTTCCAATGGCTTATCTGCGCTTTTGCAGGTTGTACAGCTGTAACAATTGTTCATGGTAAATACCTCCTGTTGAAGTTTTGAATGGAACTGTGGGTTTGGATTAAAAGAATAAAATTATGTATATCATAAAGTGGATAAAAATAATCCACTTTCTAAACAAAAAATAAGGTTGGTATTAAAAAAGGATATGGAATTCCCGGTCAGCAAAACAGCTCTGCCAGCGTCCTGTGCTTCAGCTCCCGCTCCAGGATTGCCTGTACCCTGGCCAGTTCGCAGTGGACCGTGCAGTTATGGCCGCTGCCATCTGCATACTCACAGCGGTACCCCTCCCTCAGACAGGGATTAAGGAAAAATTCCTCGTCGGTGGCGCGTATGACATCCAAAAGCGTAAGCACATCAAGGCTTTGTCCCAGGCTGCACCCGCCGCCTGCTCCCCTGCGGATAAGCACCAGCCCTGCTTTTTCCAGCTTCTTTAGTATCTTATAGGCAAACTGCCTTGGCACCTGCTCCTTCTGGCATATCTGCCCAATGGTCAGCTGCTCCCCGTCCTTCAGGGCGCGGATCATGCGCACCGCATAATCGGATTCTCTTGTTATCATCATGTTCATGCCGCCTTTATTGTTAAAGATATAACAATTCATATGTAATATTATACCAAAGTTGACAAAAATTATCAAGTATGAAAGTAATATTTATATAAAATGTTGCTTATCAGCCCGGCAGGTTGGAATCTATACAAATTATACAAATCTGTAGACTGCATTCAAAGTCCGGGGGACATCACCGCCTTTGTCAACATAGATGCTTCTATTGTAACGTATACCGTTCTTCTTAAGACATAATTCCAAAAAACACATGAAAATACCAATATCAATCCGATTGTAAAAAGACACCTTATCAGACGGCATGATTCCACGCTTACCAGCTTTTTTGTATCTGTAAACCGCCAAACCAACCGCATTGCATTCAACCATCCACGGCTGTGTGTTGCAGGAACTGGGAGCAAATCTTACAATGTCAGCCACATCAGCCAGCATATTTCCCGCCCATATATCCTCTGCGGTCCTGCGTTTGCTTTTGAACATGTTCTTTCGGAATTTTCTTTCATCATCAATTTTGGCAATGGCAATCATGATGACAAATTCCAGGCCATGGATTAAACCTTCTTCCGCTTTTCCAATCCCATACCATAAAGTGCCTATGTTTTTTGAAACCAGGTACAAATCCAACTGCCCGCCGATATATCCTATATTCTGAAGGTAATTGTCTTTCTTCTCGCTGTACAGCAGGATACAGTATTCCTGTCCCCGTTTACACGTTGTCTCATTTGCCGGCAGCACTTTTACCGCTGTTTTAATATCAGGACACAACGGTGTCAATGACGGATATACTTCTTCAATTTCCCTTATTTCCTCCCAAGAAATTGATTCATCCCCAATATTCCTGAAAAGATGGAATGATTTTCTTTTGAAAATCATTTGATAAAGCATGTTTTCATCTATCATGTTTTCCTCATATATTCTCCCCTCGGTGGAACGGGAGTTTTATACTACATTATAATTTTCCAACCGGAATTACTCTTTGTCATAAACAAAATGTTGATTTTCTTTTTTCTTATCATATTCTAACGCTTCATACCCTCCCTGCAGTTCCCGTAACAGTTCCTCTTCACTTGGCAGATATAGCTTATACTTTGAGGCAAAAATCTATGTTTCATTTTCTGGCAACGTATACCTGACTACAGATTCACTTTTATAGCCTTTCAAGCTGTCGTGTACTCCAATTTGATTTGATTGCCTCTTCTGTATAGAACTGACGGGCATTTTCATTTTCCACACGTATCTTATCCCTTTTCGTAAACTAATTCTGCAAACTGTCCATATTTTTTTACTGATTCCAGCCGAAAGCGCTTTAATTCCTCTTTTTGCGTAAACAAAGGAATCCCTGTCCCCAATAATACGGGTGCAACCTGCATTATAATATGGTCAACCATGTTATTATTCAACAGAGGTCTCAATATCGTGTTGCCGCCGATAATCCAGATATTCTTGTCTTTGTCTATCTGTTTTACAAATTCCACAACATCAGCATTTATGGATGTGAATCCATTTTGAGATAAATCACTGGCATGGGTAAAAACATAATTTTGGGTAGTCGGATAGAAATCCAAAATATTTTCTGCCTTTTCTATTTCATTAAATGTCCTTTTACCCATAATCGTAATATCCATTTGTTTATAAAACTCTTCATAATCTGTTTCCGTTGTAGTGCCCGTTTGATAAAGCCAATCTAAATTATGGGCTTTGTCAGCAAGATATCCATCCATCGTAATACAGCCATAAAAATATATGCTCATATCTAATGCTCCAATCATCTCCAAATTAAATATTATACTTCTTCAACCTCATTAACCTTAACAATTTCATCTATTATTTCTTTCGATTGCTGATGATAACCTCCTTTTCCCTATAAAAAGGCCAGCAAACCAACCACCAATACCTCCTACGGCAAGCAATCCATATGGTGCAGACATGGCAGGCTTTATTTTTCCGGCATTCCCATGGTCCTTTACTCCTCCTCGGAACAAGGCATAGTCAACCGTTTTTCTAAAAATAGCAGACCATGATATATTCTTCCTCATTCTCATCAACAATTTCAAATCCCACTTTTTTGTATAATTTCACGGCATAGTTTTCCTTTTGTACAGCAAGTGATGCCTGTTGATATCCTCTTCGTTTTAATATACAAAGCATTTCCTGCATTAAAGCAGTACCGATTCCCCATCCCCGATACTCTTTATACAGGGAAATGGCAAAGGAAGGTGTCGCATCATCTATATGTCCGTAATCGTTCATAATACGGACCCAGACAGCGCCGACTACTTTTGTGCCAACTTCTGCCACCAAAGCAATGTCGTCTTTTTTCTTCCCAAAATCCGTTACATATACCTGTAGCTCAAGCTGTTCGATGATTGATCTCAGCGGAGCGGGTACACCGATAATGTAATTCATGGATACCTCCAAGTCTGTTCTGACAGTTCAGCAGACCGGACTCGTCAGCGATATACGATATAGCGGTAATGCGGCATATCGACACCTTTATAATATTTTGTCCATGTGTCCGTCATTGTCATACCGTTCCTTATGGCTACATTTTGAGATGCAACATTGGTATCTCTGATAATAGAGCAGACTTCATCCGCTTTTAATATTTCAAACGCATACTTTTTACAGGCCTTTGCCGCTTCGGAAGCATACCCTTTATGCCAGTATAGCCGTTCAAAAAGATAACCGATTTCAAGCACTTCCTCATCTTTCCACTGCTGCATCGTAAGTCCACATTGACCAATCATTTCATCCGTCTGTTTAAGGATGACAGCCCATAATCCAAAGTTCCATTTTTGATAACGGAAAATTTGTCTATCCAACCATTCCTGCACTTCAGTATCACTAAACGCTCCTTCGTAAGCGTACATAGTTTCCTCATCCTGTAATATCTTGCATAAAGATTTGAAATCAGACTGATTCATCTCTCGTAAATACAACCTCTCCGTTTCAAATATCATATCATCCCTCAAATTTCAAATTTTCAGCTAGTGCTCCATCCAGTTTACTATAGTTTAGACAAAGCGTCCATATCAAGTGTCTTTTTCAACCTGCTTTTTCGGTCTCAAGTAAGCTAACGGCAGCCTTTTGTTCCGTGGTATAGGTTTTTCCAAATCGTATGACTTTTGCCAAAAAGTAAGGGTTTTGCCCCGTAGTATCATTTTACTGATAACCACATGGCAAAAGTATTTCCATTACATAATGGTGGGGTAAATTTCTTCGTCAATTTTACCCATCTTACATTACACTTTCTCTAAAGTAAAGTTATTTTGATTTTTCTTTATCATATTCCAATGCTCTGTACTCTCTTTGCAATTCCTGTGACAGCTCTTCTTCGCTTGGAAGGTATAGATTATACTTTGACGCAAAAATCTGTGTTTCATTTTCTGGCAATGTATACTTTACTACAGATTCACTTTTATCCGCACAAAGTACAATTCCTATCGGTGGATTATCCCCCTCATTCATCAATTCACGTTCGTAATAATGGACATACATCTGCATTTGCCCCAAATCCTGATGTGTCAAATCTCCGATTTTTAAATCAATTAATACAAAACATTTCAAAATATAATTATAAAAAACAAGATCTATTCGGAAATGCCGGCCATCAAATGTAATCCTCTTCTGTCTGGCAACAAAAGAAAATCCTCTCCCCAATTCTAAGAGAAACTTTTGCAAATGCGTTATCAATGCTTCTTCAAGATCACTCTCATAAAAATCGTCTTTTGGATTCAATCCCAGAAACTCTAATACGTATGGATCGCGGATAATATCCTCTGGTACTTTTGCAGCCTCCAATTTCTGGATTTCTTCCGAAACTTTTTCTTTATTTTGGCTGGATAACAGCCTTTCATAAAAGAAAGAATTAATTTGCCTTTCCAACTGCCGTGTACTCCAATTTGACTTTATTGCCTCCTCTATATAGAACTGGCGCGCGTTTTTATTTTCCACACGCATAAGCAAGCGATAATGTGTCCAACTCAATTCGCTACGCAGTGCGTAGCTTTTTGGAAATGTAAGATAAAACTGGCGCATATTTTTAAGATTTGCAACTGTGAATCCCTTTCCAAAATCTGTAGTCATCTGTTTGGATAGTTCTGCTATTAGGCGGACTCCATATTCCGCCTTTTCCTCACCGCCCTGCTGTTCTACGATACTTTTCCCTATATTCCAGTACGCTTCCACCATCGCAAAGTTTGCAGTTTGATATACCTTGTTTCTGGCTTCAGAAAGAATTCTTTTAATCTGCTCATAAAATTGTTGTTCCATGGCTCCTCCTTCTTTCAATTACTGTTGTGAAAATAATATCATAATTTTATACACTCATCCAAACTTTATATAGGCAAGTGATATCTCCATTTCAATATCATCTAGTTTTTCCCATAGTATTTTTTATAAAACTTTTTTGAGGGTTTCCAGATTTTATGTAAATGAAACGTACAAATAATAAATCCCTGCAATCTGTCTGCAGATGGACAACAGGGAGCTTTCAAAAAAATTCGACGGAGGCGATGCTTCAAAGCGGAGACTGGTCGTCACAAGGGCAAAACTTTCGCAGATGGTTTCATCAGGCCAAACCTGTTCCCCATCTAATCCTTTGCCCAGAATGCAACGCTATCCATGTGCATCCAAAGGGGCTGCCCTGCGCCGTCATCCCCATACATATTCTCTATGATGCAATCCAGGTCCTACTGCCCGTCCCGGTAATGGGCCTTCCAATGTTCCATGGCAATCAGCCGCTCCTTTTAAGGGCAGGAATGAATCCTCAAACATCCCCAATCCCCTTTCTTACCCCAGTTCCGATTCAGCTGTTCACCGCGTTCAGCAGATACTCCAGTGAAAACGCCTTCCCCTTCGCCATCCAGTCCTCCAGGCGTCCCTTATTGATATCTGAATGCTCCACCTCCCTTGAGAAGCGGTGGGCAACATCCACAAAATCCAGGAATTCCAGCTGTCTCCCATTCTGCTGCCAGACAGCCAGCGCCAGTTCCTCAATTAACAGGGTGCAGGCCGCAGCCATTTTCATTTTCCTGAAAGGACTGTTGTTATAGACCGCGCCGCAGAAATAGGTAAATACAAAGTAAACCATGAGCTGTTCCCTCCACAGCGGCAGTTTCTTTCCCGCCGGACCATTCAGGAACGCCGTCCTCATTTCCCCATACACAGTCTCCCCTTCACCGTACAGGGTCCTGTCCGCCCGGCTGGCAAAGTCCGGCCAGTCCTGTCCCAGGACCTCCAGATCTTTAAAAATCCCGAACATCTCCTTCACGATGCCATAACGCGCCACCTGGGTCATCCGGTAATCCGCCAGTTTCCTATGGAAAAATCCGTCCCGCTCCTGTATCGCACGGTAATCATCACTGCTGCCTGCGTACCGCATGAGCAGTGCATCCGCATCAAACAGGCGCCCCTGCCGTATGCGCCGCTCCAGGTCATGGGCCAGTGCAAGGCATATGGAAATACGCATGCTGATGTCCATTGACCTGTCCTGCAGTAAGGACAACGCCAGCTCCCGTGTATCCATCAGCTTTGTATAAAGGAAAAAATCAAAATCTTCATAAGATTCCGCCTTCCCGTCCTCCTTTGTGATGAACCGCACCGGCTCCTCACAGCCCAGGATAAGCTTTGCCGCCTCAATGCAGGACATGCACAGGGATATTTCCCTGCATCCCTCAAACTCCTCAATGTGTCTTGGATAGGTGCGGCAGGTCCTGCAAAGGTTCTCTGGCCCTGTCTCGGCGTAGATATCACAGAGGTTTTCTTCATTTAAAAATGCACACCTCCCCTCATACTGCCTGAATGAGGCTTCCTTCCAGTCAATGGAGTTGTGAAGGCGGTTTCCAAATGGGCCTTTCATCTGCCGGTAGTTCTCCAGCGCCTTCCTGTCAATCATGATGGCCCACCCGGCGCAGCAGGTATCCGTACAGCCGGATGCGATGCACCGGAATTGTTTATAATAGTGCGGGATTGTGTATATCATTCGCCTCTCCTGCCTTCCAGCTCCAGAAGCATTTTCTTCACATCCATCCCAGCCGCATAGCCGGTAAGGCTGCCGTCCGCCCCCATGACCCGGTGGCAGGGAATCATTATGGATATGGGATTATGTCCCACTGCCCCGCCCACGGCCTGGGCCGACATGGTGGGCCTTCCCAGTAACTCCGCCACTTTCCTGGCGATTTCGCCGTAGGTTGTGCTTCTGCCATATGGGATTTCACATAATATCTTCCATACCATCTGCCGGAACGCGCTGCCCTGGGGTTCAAGGCTTGGAAGGAATCCAGGCTCCTTGCCCTTAAAATATGCATCCAGCCAGGTCCTTGCCTCATCAAACACGGGAAGTTCCGCTTTTTCTTCATACAGACCCGGAACCCTTTCTGATTCCTTAAGCTTCCACCCCCCGCCGTCAATACGCTCCAGCATGTTACGGTCCAGCGTGCTTCCATAATATTTCTGTCCCTCTATCCACAGGCCTGTTATGCTCTTCCCATTGCTGGAAAGGGTGAGAAGTCCTGCGGGGGAAGGTATTTTACATATGTATACCATATAAACCATTCTCCTTTTCTTCTATCATGTTTCCTTCCGTTACCTTATCCTTATCTGAGCTTCCTCACAGGAATGTATTCTCCCTGACACCTGGAAGCAGGTCATAAATCCCGCATCCCATCCGCTCCTCAAAATACTCCTTGATTCCCAGTATCTTCTTCCATCTGGGCACTGTGGAGGGGTGCGTCCCGTATCTAAGGGTCACGTCCACAAACCGCTTCTCCAGAAGGCAGAACCCGCTGGGCAGGGCCAGGGAATCGCATAACTGCACCAGACGGTCATAATCATCATACACCGCTGATTCGATGAATTGTTTCATGAACTGCCGGTCCTCCTCAGGCATATCGAATACGCCGATGGATGTCCCTATGTCCTGAATCATGAAGGCATGGCTGATGCAGATTTTAGCCGCCTCATCCCACCCATGCTCCATGCATCTGCGGTATCCCTCTATCAGGTGGCGTTCCGATATCCGGCCCGGAAACCGGCCCACGTCATGGAGAAGCCCCGCCACGTAGGCGTGTTCGTTGTCAAGCCATCCGCACCGGGATGCAATATATTCACAGGCCATGGCCACATATCTGGAATGGTCCACCCAGATTCCCGGATTCTGTTCCCCGGCCCATACCAGTTCTTCCTCAGCCCGTTTTCTGTCTGGCAGCATGATAAACCTCCTTGTTGTATATACCAGGGTGTGTTTTCATTTTCCCAATATCTCTGTTCATTGTACTACCAAAAGGGATGAAGGGCTACTCTTTTTATTGTATTATATCCCTGCCTATTATATCCCTGTGTTCCATACCATATGGACATGCGGATGGCAGGAATGGATTTTCAACATCCCTTAACACGGAAAAAGCCGCCGGACGTCCCAACAGACGGCCCGGCGGCCATATCATCATATCATCAGACCTGCGGGAACCCTTTATTCCCCCACATAGTACTCCTTCACCTCATATTCCCTCAGCGCCTCTTCATCCGGCTCAAATCCCAGTCCCGGCTTCTGGGGCGCATGCATGTATCCGTCCTTGTCAATGAGCACCCGGTCCTCTTCCCTGAGGATATAATCCCGGCGTTCCACGGTCCACACCGGAGGATCAAACGGGTATTCCAGGTACTGCGCGTCACTGACCGCACAGGCCATGTGGAGGTTGGCCAGAAGGCCCACTCCATTGGACCAGGTGTGGGGACAGAATACGGCGCCCTTGGACTGGACATAATCCGCAATCTTCCTGGTTCTTGTAAATCCTCCGCATAAAACCGTATCCGGCTGATATACATCGTAGCTTCCCCTGTCCGCCAGATCCCGGAAATCATGCCATCTCCGGTTCATTTCCCCGCCCGCAATCCTCAGGCTGGTCATCTGCCTGAGCCTGGCCAGATTATCGTAGTCCGCATGGTGCAAGGGTTCCTCCAGCCAGTATACGTCGTATTTTTCCAGTTCCTTTGCAACCTTAAGGGCTTTCTTCAAATCCCATATCCGCTCCACGTCCCAGGGCATCTTCCAGGCCTGGTTGCCGTCCACCATGATTTCCATCTTATCGCCGATGGCCTTCCTGACTTCCTCCACCACCTTGATGTCCTCCCTGACATCCTCATGGTGGAAACGGATTTTCATGGCCTTAAATCCCATCCCCACATATTCCTTTGCCTTTTCTGCCCTCTCCCCGGCGCTGATGCGGGCGCCGCAGGAACAGTAGGCCCTCATCTTATCCTGTTTCCCGCCCAGCAGTTTGTAGATGGGCTGGCCGCATTTCTTTCCGATGATATCCCACAGCGCGATATCCAGGGGCCAGCACCTGCCGTAATGGAAATCAATATTGTCAATCACCTTATTATGGTTCTCGATTTCAAAGGGATCCTTCCCGATAAAAAACTTCTCATGGCCTGCAAATCCGGTCATCAGATCACCGGAGCCAATGCCTGTTATGCCTTCATCGGTGTGGACATACACAATCGTGGACGCAAACTTCACCCTTGGATTGGGGTCCCATGACGCCAGGAACGGCGGGTACAGCGGCTTTGCGTACTGTTTGATCTCAATACCTGTTATCTTCAATTTTTATCCCCCTCTTCTTCCTTCTTTGAGTAAATATCATATTTCCCCGGGTTGCGCATGATTTTCAGCAGGGCCGCACAGGACGCCATCTGCAGGAACATGGAAGGAAATCCTCCGATGCTGGCCAGCGTCTTGGCGCCACCCACGCCCGTGAATACCGCCATCACGGCCGCCATGGCCCCGATTATGACGCCCCACAGGATTTTCATGGAAACAGGCGCCTCCATCTGTTCCTCCGACATGCCCGAGGTGCACACCGACGCAATGGCATTGGTATTGGAGTCAGCCGCCGTGACAAAGGAAATGAAGGTGGCCAGGACGAACACAGGCACACACAGCTGCCGCAGGGGCAGTACCCCAAAGAGCTTATACACAATGGACTCCGCCCCGGAGGTTTCCAACAGTGGAAGCAGGCTTTCCTGCATATGCATATGGATGGACGTGCCTCCGAAGATGGCGACCCAGACCATGGAAAATGCAGTGGGCACAAACAGGTTGATGATGATACAGTCCCTCACCTTATATCCCCTGGCAAGCTTCCCCAGGAACAGGGCGGTCACAGGGGCCCACGCCAGGTAGCTGGCCCAGTATCCCACCTTCATGTTGGCAAGGCTGGACCAGGCGCTGTTTCCCAGGTTCATGGAATCCGTAAACAGGTTGCGCATGAAAAATGAATCCAGCATCTCCCCCACGGATTCCATGCCGAAGTTCAGGATGAAACGGGTAGGACCGAACACGAATAGGAACAGGATGAGGAAGGAAAATATGTACACATTGAAACTGGACAGCCATTTAATCCCCTTCATCAGTCCAGAGGACGCGGAAATCGTATACACCAGGATGATGGCTGCCATCACAAGGATGAGCATCACGCTGCTGTTGGGGATTCCCGTTATATTGGAAACCCCGCCTGCCACGGAGAATGCACCCGTGGACAGGGAACCCGCCATGCCTGCGCACAGGATGAAAATACACAGGGCGTCAATGGCATCTGAAAGCCTGCCCTTGATGGCCCGCTCACCAACCAGCGGGTATATGCAGGCGCCTAAGGTAAAGGGCTTTTTCATATTGTAGTACACGAACGCAAACACGGTTGCGGCCAGGGCATAGATGGCATACGGGGTAATCCCCCAGTGCAGGTACATCTGGGCCATGGCAAATACGGCTGCCTGGGGCGAATCCGGCTCCAGGCCGAAAAACGGCGATGGGTCGCTCATCAGGTACAGCGGTTCAGCGGCAGCCCAGAACATAAGGCCGGCCGCGATGGTGGTGCACAGGCTGATGGCAAACCAGTTGAATCTGCTGAGTATGGGTTTGGCATCCTTTCCGCCTATGACCGTGTCCCCGAACTTGGAAAAACAGGCGTAACAGCAGACCACCACCGCCACCATCCCATATCCGGAGAAAAGCCACCTGAAGTTCCCCCATATCCAGTCTTTTATATGATTAATGAATTTCAGGAATACGTCCTGGGATACGAATCCCAGAAACAGTACCAGAAGCAATACCAGGAACGGCGGCCAGAAAACCCATTTCCTGAGCCTTCCCTTCTTATCAGTCTTATCTGTCATCTATCTTTTCCTCCTCTTTACAGGATGCGCTCCTGTCAGCATGATCCCCGTCACAATGGTCCCAAGCAGGATCACAACAATTGCATAGGTAAACATTCTATAATAGCCGTCCATTCCCGCATCAATCCAGTTCCCCACCATGCTGTACATGAAGGTATCCGGCAGATACCCGATGGCGGCCACGATACCGACCGTTCCCCCGATACAGGAGGAATCAATGGAATTCTCTGAAATCAAGGCATAATACAGCCCCTTAATCCCATAGACGGCAATGGAAAATGCAATAAAGCCAAAAATCCCCAGCATCAGGGAAGACATATCATAGGGCTGGATGATGAATACCAGGATGGAGGCCAGCATCAGGATAAAGCCCCCGAATATGATTTTATAGCCGGACCTGGCCCGGTCCGCCAGATAGCCCGCCAGGACCGCGCCCACAATCTGGATTCCGTAACGCCATGTGGAAAGGAACCGGCTGACCTCGATGGAGGAATTGTAGGCTTTCAGGAAAAACGGCGGCACAAAGCTTAAAAGTGCGTACATGGAATACCCCGAAAACACAATCAGGCACATGATCCAGACCCTTGGATTCAATACCACATCCCGAATCTCCTGCTTCAGCGGAATGGTGCGCTCCACATGGATGTATTCGTCCGGCACGACAAGGACCACGCCGATGCCCAGTATGATGTTCAGGATGGCATATGCCTTAATGACCCATTCAAACCCGAACCTTCCCTCCCCCAGCGCCTGAAACAGCAGCTGGATCACAAAAAAGGTCACGCCTGCGAAAATCCCCTTCCCGGCCTCCATCCATCCAAATATCCGCCCCTGTTCGTATCTGCCTCCCAGGTTCTTGAGGATGCGGATGGATGTGGAAAAAAAGGTCATGACCGTGGTGATCCCCATAAGGGCAAATATGATTTTCAGTTCCCCATAATCCGGAAAACGTGAGAACCAGAACCCAAGGATGCCCGTGCCTGCAAAGGGCAGGAACAAAAGCCACCTGGAATTCAGCCGGTCCGAAAGAAAACCACCCGCAACATACATGACCAGGCTCACCGTGGAATAGATACTGGAAAGGACCCCGAATTCCTGGTTGTTAAGGTTCAATGCCTGACAGATGGGCACATAGAAACTGTTTCTGATATAGGGCAGCTCAAAAATCAGGGCCAGGCCGGATACCAGCACCAGGAACGTGCTTATTTTCTTAAAGCTGTCATTCATATCGTTCACTCCTTTGCGTCTGACTTCTCGAAAAGCTCATCCTGGGCCTGGCTCAGATACAGGTACTCCTCATATGGAAAATGAAGCCGTATGATGGTTCCCTCCCCCAGCACGCTGGATATCCCAATCCTGCCGTCATGGGCCTGGATAATGGACTGGCAGATGGAAAGCCCCAGGCCGATCCCATTCTGGGAACGGCTCCTGGATTTGTCCACCATATAGAATGGTTCCGTCAGCCTGTCCAGTTCCTCCTCCGGTATGCCTATCCCAAAATCCCGTACCGATATCTCCTCTACAGCGCCTTCCCTGGTAACCGCATCCACTATGATACGTGAATGTTCCCCGGATGCCTTCACGCTGTTATCCAGCAGGTTCACAAGAAGGGTTGCCAGCAATTCCTCATCCCCGTACATATAAGCATCGGGCCTGTTCCTGTATTCAATCCGTATATCCCGTATTTCCGCCTGGGTCTGTATGGAAATGCACGCCATATTCACCACCTCATCCAGACACACCCGCTTTTTCTCCACCTGTCTGGATTCCACAATCAGGAATCCCATGATCTTCTTCACCAGGGAATTCAGCCTGCGCGCCTGCATCAATATATAATCCACGGCCTCCTCCCTGCACTCCCCGGTACAATCATAGGATTTCAGCATGTCCGCGTAACCGATGATGGACGTAAGAGGGGTTTTTACCTCATGGATGAAATTGTCAATGGCAAATTTGTAATTGCGGATATTGTTTTCAATGGCGCCGCACATGATATTGAAATTCCCGGATAATTCGTTCAGTTCATCCGTGCCCGTGACCGGAAGCCGGTATGCATAATAATTGTTTGAGACTATCTTTACCGCCTCATTTATCTTCTTGATGGGAACCGTGATGATGAGGGAGGCTGTCAGCATGATAAAGGCCGAGACAACCGACAGGATGCCGCACAGGAGGAACAGGGTCTGGAGCTGGGCATTGCACCTGCCATACACATCCGACAGGTCCCTGACCAGCACCAGCCTTGCCTCCTCCCCGCCCAAGGACAGGGGTTCCTCTGCAAACAGGTAATTCACCTTATTGATGGCTACTATCTCAAGAGGCTCCCTCTTTATATCATAGCCAAAATCATAGCGCAAAGGCTCCGGCTCCAGTCCGAAGCCGTCATATACCTTCTCCTGTCCGCAGAATACCTGGAAGTACGTATCCTCCGGAATCAGGGGATTCCCAAATGCCGCAAGACAGCTGCCGGACTTCTGATACGCCGCCTCCGCCTCCTCCTTCATCCGGCCCGCCATCCAGACAGCCTGGGCTTCCTCCGACTGGAGGTTCCGCTTGTGTCCGGAAACCGTGGTAATGATACCGCAGACAGCAAATAAAAGAATACTGGCAATCAGGGAACTGATGAAAATTTTCTGCCATAATTTCATTTTATAAATCATTTCTGCCCTCTTTTATCCTCCAGGATATATCCCACTTTTGTCACGGTCCTCAGCTCCTCATTCAGCCCGGCCTTTTTGCGCAGACGCTGGACATGGATTTCCACGGTCCTGCTGCTTTCCAGGTATTCCTGCCCCCAGACGTGGGCTGAAAGTTCCTCCCGCCTGATTACCTTGTCCTGGTTTTCCATAAAATACCGCAGCAGTTCAAACTCCTTGGGCGTGATTTCCAGCTCCCTGCCGTCCTTATGCACGGCGTGCCGGTCCACATCCATCACGATATCCTTAAATTCCAGCTTCCCGCAGGCCCTCTCTGTGCGCCTGAGCACCGCCTCAATCCTGGCTATCAGGTCCGCGCTCTCAAAGGGCTTGGTGATATAGTCATCGGCGCCGGCCCGCAGCAGGCGCACCCGGTCCACAAGGCTGGATTTTGCAGAAACCACAATAACCGGCAGCTGCAGTTTCTTGATGGACTCAAGGACCATTTCCCCATCCACATGCGGCAGCATCAGATCCAGGATGACCAGGTTATACTTCTCCTCCTCCAGCATCACCAGCGCTATCTCCCCATCCTGGGCAATGACCGCCTCATAACCTGCAAAGGAGACATGTGTCTTTATTAATCTGGCAATTGAGATATCATCTTCTATTATGAGTATTGTTTTCATACCACACCCCGCTATTTTCAGATTTTAGTCTAATTATACCAGATAACAATACAATTGTGGGACGGAACCATCAGAAATTCCGTCCCTTCCTTCACAGCCTATTACTTATTGAAAAACTCCTTATACCTTTCATACACGGCCTCCATGGCTTCTTCCAGGACGCTTCTGCTGCACGCCACATTCAGCCGCATGAAGCCGTCCCCGGCAGCCCCATAGATACTGCCTTTGTTCAATGCCACGCCAGCCGAGCGGAAAAATCCATCCACCTGGTCGCTGTCCATATCCCAGCCATGGAAATCAAGCCACATGAGATAGGTGGCATTGGGCTTAACCATCCTGACCTCCGGCATTTTTTCTTCCAGGAAATGTTTCAGGTACATGATATTATCCCACAGGTATGCGTTCAGCTCATCCGTATACGCATCTCCGTGTTCATAGGCTGCAATCTGGGCCGGAACCCCGATCATGCTGAAATCAAAATGATGGTTTGCATACGCAATCTCAAAGGCATCCCGTATCTGTCTGTTGGGAATGATGGCATAGGACACATAAAGCCCGTTGGTGTTAAAGGTCTTGCCCGCCGAGTTGATGGAGGCGCTGTTCATGGCAGTTTCCCGGCTGACGCAGATGAACGGCACATGCCTCGTTCCCTGGTACAAAATGTCGCTGTGGGCCTCGTCGCTTACCACAAACACATGGTTGCGGCGGCAGATTTCCGCCACCCGCTCCACATCCTCCCTGCTCCAGGCATGGGCCACCGGGTTGTGGGGATTGCAGAATATCATCATGGTCGTTCTTGGGTCAGCCGCTTTCCTCTCCAGGTCCTCAAAATCAATGCGGTATCCTTCATTTTCATAAATCAGGGTGTTCTCCAGTATATTCCTTCCGTTCCTGCTGATGATGAGGGAAAAGTTGAAATACACAGGCGGCTGGATGATTACATTATCCCCCACATGGGACACTGCCTCCATGAGCATCTTGATTGCCACGATCAGGCCGGGCGAATAGGTAACCCAATCCGCGTCCACATCCGCATCGTGCCGTTTTTTGTACCAGCGGGAAACAGAATCATAAAATGCCTGAGGCATCACGCCATAGGCAAAGTTGCCCTGGGCGGCCTTCTTCATCACTGCCTCAGTCACTTCCGGCGGGGGCAGGAAATCCGTGTCCGCCACCCCCAGCGGGTAGGGGCATTCCTTTCCTTCCTTGTCCCATTTCCAGCTGTCCGTACCCTTCATATCCTTCTGCTGACCAAAATCATATCGTCCCATATGCCATCCTCCTTTAATCATTCCCTGTCTTCAGGGATTTGCCGTATCTGTAAATATAGAATCCAACCCCGGTTGCAAGTACCAGGAACACGGTTGCAAGAATGAAGATGTAACGGTATCCCTGAGCACCGGGCAGGTTGTCAAGCCATCCGCCCATGATGTTGAAGATGAACATGTCAGGCATGTAACCAAGAACAGAGATCAGACCGGAAGCCGCGCCTGTCAGCGCAAGCGGAATGCCTGCTTCCGCCATGGGTGAGAAATAGATTCCCCTTGCAGCAAATACCACAAAGCTGAACAGCAGGGTAAGGGCCACCGGAACCATGAGGAACTCCGGCTTTACCGGGGTCACCAGGTACACTGCCATCAGCGCAACGCCAAGGATGGATGCGTAGGCCAGTGTCTTGGAGCAGGATTTAAGCCTGTCTCCCAGAAAGCCCGCCAGGGGAGCCGCCACAATGCCGATTCCATATGCCCTGATGATGCTGAGCGTGCTGATTGCAACAGAGGAAACACCGTAAACATTGGTCAGATAAGGAATCGCATAGGATGTTGTGCAGTAAACCATGTACCAGCAGAACACCAGCGCACACACAAGCCATGTGCCTTTATGCTTGAAAGCTTCAACCAGATCCCCCATCACAAAGGTCCTTTCCGACCCGGTCTCCTTTGGGTTCGGAAGAAGGATCATGGTGATGATGCCGACTGCAATGTAGATGACGCCATAGAATATAAGGGTTCCCTTCATTCCTCCCACCTCGGTTGCAGCCACCTGGATGATGCCCATGACGATGAAGCTGGCTATGATGCCGCTGATGCCGCGGATACCCTCGGCAAGTCCGAACATGCGGCCCTGTTCCTCGTCACTGCCCAGGGAACGCACTGTTTTCACAAATGCGGACCAGTATGTAAGGATGGTCGTAACGCCCATCAGCCCGAAAATAACCTTAATCATACCGAATGACGGCATGGTGGAGCACCACAATGACAGCACCCCGCTGCCTATGAACGATAGGGTCAGCAGCTTTTTATAAGATACCTTATCCGCCAGGATACCGCCCGGCAGATAGCTGATCAGGGCCACGGTCCCGTAGATGGAGCTGATGGTGCCAAGCTGGGTATTGGTAATCTGGAATCCCGACAACATGGCGTCATAAAATGCCTCCCTCATGTAGGCAACCTTGTAAATCACACCCGCCCCCAGTGCAATCACGGTCAGAAGAAAATACTTTTTGAATGTTTCACCTTTCATACATTTCACCTTCCCTAATTATTATTCAGCATTTTCACATCCGTATATGGAATGTTTAATACCCTGGGCCTATATTAGCAGTTATTACCTGATCCATGTGGTTCCGTAGCATAATATTATCTATTTTGTTGCAACTTTGATGCATTTCCAGAAAATGTATGGGTTTTATTGATATCAGACAGCCCCATCTCCTGCTTCCCATCCGGCCTGGATCCTGATATGATTATAAGTATCATGAACAAACAGATAAGCTGGGGCATGTTTAAAATGCCTCAGGAAAGGAGCCACTGCATGAGATACAGAAAACTGGGCGGCACAGGACTTGAGGTAAGCGAGATCGGACTGGGGGCGGAATGGCTGGAACGCCATGATACAGAAGAGGTGAGGCAGGTTGTTGCCTATTGTGAGGAAAAGGGAATCAATATACTGGACTGCTGGATGTCGGAGCCGAATGTCCGCTCCAACATCGGGGCTGCCATCAGGGGCCGCAGGGAGCGCTGGATCATCCAGGGACACCTGGGTTCCACCTGGCAGGACGGCCAATATGTGAGGACCAGGGACCTTGAGAAGGCCAAGGCGGCATTTGCAGACCTGCTTAAACGCCTTGGGACGGATTATATTGATCTGGGGATGATCCACTTTGTGGATGAAATTGCGGAATACCACAGGATCATGGACGGGGAGTTTTACGCCTATGCAAAGGAACTGAAGGAGCAGGGCGTGATCCGGCACATCGGCATGAGCACGCATAATCCGGCTGTTGCAAAGCTGGCAGCGGAGAGCAGGCGGATTGAGATGATCCTCTTCAGCATCAATCCGGCCTTTGACATGCTTCCTGCCAGCGAGAACATGGAGGATTATTTTAAGGAAACTTACGATGAGCAGTTAGGCGGGATTGCGCCGGAACGGGCAGAACTGTACAAGATTTGTGAAAAGAACAACATCGGGATTACGGTCATGAAGGGTTATGCGGGCGGACGGCTGTTCTCAGCAGAAACCTCACCCTTCGGCGTGGCGCTGACCCCGGTACAGTGCCTGCATTACGCCCTGACCAGGCCCGGGGTTGCCAGCGTGATGGTTGGATATGATACCGTAGGGCATGTGGACGAGGCGGTTGCATACGAGACCGCCACCGAAGAAGAAAAAGACTATGCCACCGTACTGTCCAAGGCGCCCGCCCATGCTTATTACGGGCAATGCACCTACTGCGGCCACTGCGCGCCCTGTCCGGCCGGCATCGACATCGCGATGGTCAATAAATTGTATGACCTGGCTGTGATGCAGCCGGAGGTCCCTGCCGCGCTGAAAGCCCATTACGATGGACTGTCTGCCAACGGCAAGGACTGTGTCGGCTGTAAGGGATGCGAGGAACGGTGTCCGTTCGGGGTGGCTGTGGCTGAAAGGATGGAACAGGCGGCTAATCTGTTCCGGTAATTCCGTCCGGGCCAGCCCTTTCATAATCCTCTTAATGATGGCCGTGAAGCCTGGGCACATCTACATTAATAAGGCACAGGCAGCCCGGGATTCACCGCCATCAGATATGTATACACAATAATCAGCAGGATAACCCCGGCGGACACAACGATATACGGGATGATTGCTTTTGATATCTTTTCAATGGATACGCCGGACACGCCGGACAGCACAAACAGCACCATCCCCACCGGAGGCGTTACCAGGCCGATCAGGAGGTTCAGTACCATTATGATGCCGAACATGACCGGGTCAATCCCAAGCGCCGTGATGAACGGAAGCAGTACCGGCGTCATGATGACAATTGCCGGGGTAATATCCATGAACAGGCCGATGAACAGCAGTATGACGCTGACAATGACAAGGGCCATCATCGGGTTATCCGTCAGATTCATTAAATATACCGCCACGGTCTGGGGTATCTGTGAAAATGTAAGGATCCATGAAAACAGTGTGGCCGATGCAATGATGAACAGCACCCCAACCGTCACATCCAATGTCTGCCGGATTACGGACGGCAGCTCCTTCAGCGTGATGCTCTTATATAAAAATCCCAGAAGTATCCCATATACAACGGCTATGACCGCTGCTTCCGTCGGCGTGAAAATCCCGGCAATGATCCCTCCCCTGATGATTACAGGAAGAAGCAGCGCCCAAAAAGACCATTTCAGGCATTTCCATATTTCTTTTAATGTCGCCCGTTTCCGCTTTTCATAGCCCTTGTTCTTACAGATGCAATAGTTAACAGCCATCATTGCAATAGCCAGCAGGATTCCCGGAAGGATTCCTGCCGTAAACAGGTCCCCTACCGATACGGAAGCAGTAACGCCGAAAATAACCAGCGGAACGCTTGGGGGGATGACAGGTCCGATCAGGGAGGATGCCCCTGTTACTGCCAGGGAAAAATCATCATCATAGCCTCCGTCCTTCATGGCCTGCAGCTCGATTGCCCCCAGTCCCCCTGTGTCCGCGATTGCACTGCCGCTCATCCCTGCAAAAATCACGCTGGCCAACACATTGGAATGTGCCAGCCCGCCTGTAAAATGCCCTACCAGATGGTCTGCAAAGGAGAATATACGCTTTGTGATTCCTCCCTGGTTCATGATATTTCCCGCCAGGACAAAAAAGGCAACGGCCAATAAGGGAAAGGAATCCACCCCCGCAGCAAGCCTTTGGGCAATCAGTTCCAACGGCAGTCCATAGACCACCATATATGCCACCGAGCTGATGAACATGCTCATGGCAATGGACGCTCCCATTAACAGCAGCAGGAAAAAAAGTCCAAATAAAATCAGCATCCGTCTTTCCTCCTTTGCAGTATTTTCCTGATATCACTGACAATCATGCCCATATCGTATGCCATGTAAATCACAGCCCCCACTGGTATGACCAGGTAGACCAGCTGCATGGGCAGCTCCATTGCAGTTGAAACAACATTCTGGTGGGCAAGAAACTGCAGGGAGGTCCGAAACAGCACTATGAATGCCAGGAATCCCGCCACATCCACAATGAGTCCGCAGAGCGCCTTAAGGACCGGTGGCAGCCTGTCCTTAAGGAGCGTCATCCCGATATGGGAACCTCTGCGGATCCCGTATCCAATACCAAGGAATGTAATCCATATCTGGAGATACCTTGCCAGCTCCTCAGCCCATTTGAGAGGAGCCGAAAAAAAGGTGCGCATGATAATCTGGACAAACAGAACGATTCCCATCACGGCAAGGCACAATATCAAAGAATATTCTTCCAGTTTATGTAAGCCACTAATCAACCTTTTCATAACCTACCTCATTCAACGGCGCGTATCTTATCAACAAGTTCCTGGTCAAAATCATCATATATGAACGCCGTCATTTCCCTGAATGCTTCTTTGTCCACATCGTCAATGATTTCCATACCGTTGTCCTCCAGCTGCCGGATATATGTATCCTCAGCCTCAAATGCCTTATCATCAATCCATGCCGACGCTTCCCTGGCAGCCTCGGTTACCGCCGTCCTGTAAGTCTCAGGCATGGATTCCAGTGTCTTTGTGCTGGCGTAAAGGGCATTGGCCCCCATAATATGCTCTGTCTTAATAAGGTAATGCTGGACCTGGTCGAATTTATTGGCAGCAATTGTGGCCAGTGGATTCTCCTGCCCGTCAATGACCCCCTGCTGCAGGGAAAGGAAGACTTCGCTGAAAGCCATGGGAGTTGCCACTGCCCCCATTGCAGTCAGGGTGTCAATATAAAGCTTCTGGTCCGGCACCCGTATGTTAAGCCCCTTCATGTCTTCCGGGCCGGACACCGGCTTGTCTTTTGTTGTCAGATACCTGGCTCCATAGTAAAATGCCCCGATTCCCCTGGCTCCCATGTGTTCTTCCATTTCATCAAACATGGAATACACCGCATCGCTGTTTAAAATCCGTACCAGATGTTCCCTGTCATCCGCAATATACGGAGCGTCCAGGATTCCTATGTCCTGATACTTTTTCGCCGGTTCCCCAAATCCAATGATTGCAAAGTCAATGGAGCCGATTTCCACTGCGTCGAATATCTCCTTTTCATTCCCAAGCTGGGAAGCAGGAAACACACTCACGGTCACATGACCATCTGTTTTTTCCTTTACAAGCCTTGCAAACTCCTCCGCCCCCATTCCGTTCGGATGGTCGATGGGCATGATATGGGCCAGCTTCAGTTCGGCGTGATAATCGTTTCCTGCTTCCGCAGCAGCCCCGCTGGTTCCGGCCCCGTCAGCCACGGCGCTGCCGGAATCTTTCCCTGCGCTCCCTGCCCCACTGCCTGCCGAGCCGCACCCCATCAGTGAAATACTGCATGCGCAGGCCATGATTCCTGCCGCAAGACGCCTCATATGTTTCTTCCTCCATACATTTAACTGCTTTGACATAAACCCCTTCTCCTTTCATATTTATTGATTCATTTTTTCCAATTTCTCCCAATCAAATTCCACTCCGGTTCCAGGCAGATCCGACGGTTCCAGGTATCCTTCCCTGATAATCAGCGGCCGCTTCGTATACTGCCAGATTGGGAAGCTGTGGAACTCAATATATCCTCTGTTTTCTAGGCCTGCCAGTATGTTGACGTGCAGCTCCTGCATACCGTGTGAGTGGACCTTTAAGTGATATTGTCCGGCCAGCCCGGCCACCTTTACAAATCCGGTAATCCCTCCTGCATTCGAGGCATCGGGTATGGGACATTTGATGTGTCCAATCCGCAGCGCCATCTCATGCTCATAAATGGTGTGCAGGTTTTCCCCCATGGCAATGGGTATGGATGTGGCCTGCCCAATCCTTGCATAAGCCTCATAATCATCCGGATCCGTGGGTTCCTCCAGCCACGTGATGCGGAACTCCTCCAGACGCTTTGCCATCTCAATGGCAGTCACTTCATCCCAGGCCATATTGGCATCCACCATGAAAACAGCCTTATCCCCTATGAGGCGGCGCACCGCCCGCACCCTGGCAATATCCTCATCCCCATCCTGTCTGCCCAGTTTAATCTTAAATGCATTGTGTCCCTGTCCCATCTGGCCTTCAATCTGGCTTAGCAGCTCCTTCTCCGTCAGCATTAAGTCAATACCGCCATAGTAGACAGGCACTTTCGATGATGGATTACCTAAATACCCTGACAGACCCATCCCTTTCTGTTTCAGCATTGCATCCCAGAATGCAATATCCAACGCGGAAATGGCAAAGGAGGCAATCCCTCCCCTGGCAACATAGTGGATTCCCCGCGCCATCATCTGGTTCATGGTTTCCGGGCACTGCATTTCTTTTCCAATCAACAGGGGCGTTAAGTCCTTCTCTATCATAACCGCAATGGCCGCCCCGCCAATACCGCCCGTATATGTATATCCCACCCCCTTTACTCCGCTTTCCAGCATCACTTCAACCGTGATGACTTCGAAAAAGCTATGCTTTCCGTGGATTGCATCCACCAGATTACCTTCCAGCGGCAGTCTGAAATACCTTGTATCAATTGATATGATTTTGCCGTACACCTGACTTCTCCTTTCCCAGCCTTGAGGAGCGTTTAAAAATATATTTCCGCCGCTGCAAAGGCCATCAAATCCGGAAAAATATTTATGTATTTTATTTTTCCTATATTTTTATATTATTGTATACTATAATATCAAATTAATCAAGTATTTTTGTATACTATTTTGAAAAACCCAATACAAAGCATTCTGTCCTGCTATATTCAGTCCATTTTTTAACACTAGACGCCAAATTATTTTTATATTTTGCTCTTTTATGTATACATAAAACTCGTCCAATTCATTAGTATGTTTTATTTTTATGTATACAATTTTCTTTTACTGAGTTAAAATAGATTTATCCATTGAAAAGGAGATAGCTTATATGCCCAGGCTAAAAGGAAATGCCTCCGACACGGCATTAAAAAAGATTGTCCAGAAAATTAATGATTATGAGTTATCCTCAGGCGAAATCGTATCCGACCTGGAATTATCCAATGAGCTGAATATCAGCCGCACCCCGGTCAGGGAAGCAATGCAGCAGTTAATTGATATAGGGTTACTGGAGCGGACAGCCACCAAGGTGGTGGTAAGATCCATCACCCTTACTGATATTGTGGAAATATTCCAGATACGGGAAGCAATCGAAATCATGAGTGTTAAGATAATCCTGTCCAACGGAGGATTAACGGAAGCCCAGAAGCTGGAACTGATGGATATCCATCAGAATCTGTGTAATGACATTTCAAATGGGAACTTCGACAAAAACTTTTCCGATGACACGGCGTTCCATGAGAAGCTGATAGAATATTCCGGCAACTCACGTATGGAAGACATATCCAGACGCATCAGCCTGCAGAGCCAGAGACTGCGCTGGCTGACCCTTCTTACTCCTTCCAGATACGCAGGAACACGGGATGAACACGAACGGATCATCCAGGGTATTTTAAACCAGGATTTAGACAGCACTGCCAGGGCCATCCAGGAACATCTGCAGGGCAGCCTTGAAAACTATACCCAGATACTTAATAATAACCAATGGATGAAAATCATGAGTGAACTTAAGAATATGAACCCGTAAAGGAACCCCCGGAAGCCGCCCTGCAGAAGCACAAAAGTGGCAGGCAAAGTGTGTACCACTTTGCCCTGCCTGCCGCTTTTAAAAATAACGATAGCGTAGTGTTTTATTCTCATAATATCATCACTCCGGACCCCCATTTCATCGTTCCCCGCCCTATCTGCCAAAGGCAATCCGAAAAGCCATACCAAGCGGAATTCATTGAACAGCATCCATAATTGGTGACAGGGATTCAAAATTAATGAAATTGACTTTCTTACCGAATGTCTCAATCATTGCTGTTATTTCAGCAGTTTTCTTTTCTTCAGGCAGGCTCTTGGCTTTCCTGTATAGCAACGTCATCATGGTTTTATGCTTAAAGTTCAGTTTGCCATAATCAATCCCACCTCGCAGATGAAATACCTGCGTGTTCTTAAGAATTTTCTCAGGTACTTGTTTACTGATAGACTTTTTTATATTGTCCGTATTTTCTTTATCATTTACATCCGCCAATCCGACTGTTACGATAATTAATGCTGTATCATCGTTCATTGCCTTAACCGTCTTTCTCAAACCTTTCACTCCGCCAGCAAATAAACCGCCAAAATGTATGATAAGGCCGTAGTCTGACAATGACTGCATATCCTCATAATTCATGACAGGAATACCTGTCATCTCTGAAAACCTGGATGCATAAGTCCTTGTCGTTCCATATCCGCTACCGTAAATAATCAGTTTCTTCATCTGTTTTCCTCTGCAACTTTCAATTTTCATTACTGAAAATCAATATCAAACCACTACTGATTCCCTTCAACAACAATGTGGGGACCGGACTTTGAAATATGGTCCATGGTGAAGGACTTTCTTCCCACCACAGGGGAGCGCCCTACTGAAACAGCCTTTCATTTGAGGGACATTTAAGCAGGCTGCAGGTTTGAAAAAATTGTGCGTCTATTTCGCTAATATCATGTGCCGGCTTCTCTTAACGTTCTCTTAACGTCATCTAGGTATGCTATATACTCATTTCCCCACACTTCAAGAACGGATAGGACTTTTCTGAATTTTTCACCGATTTCACTTAGCTGATACTCAACTTTAGGAGGAATCTGTTGATATTCAATGCGAACAATCAACCCTTCGTCTTCAAGCGTTTTTAATTGCCTTGATAAAGTGGTATGTGTCATTTCTTCCGGCATACGTCTTTGCAACTCATTAAAACGTATTGGCCCGTCAGTTAATAGATATAGGATATACATAGACCATTTTCCTGTAAGTACCTTTTGCGCGGTTACATAAGGGCATAGCCCGAACAATTCCTTTTTTGCCATGTATACGTTCCTTTCTGATACTGGTATCATTAAATATCGTACTTGCATTATCACTCCTGCGCTATATAATTATACTTGCAAACAGAAAGAAACGCAACCCACAATCTGAAAGGAGTTTTTATCATGAATGAAGTTTTGGAGTATTTGAAATCATGCGGCACTTTTTATCTCGCTACAAGTGAGGATGGACAGGCTCATGTACGTCCCTTCGGTGCGGTCTGTGAATTTGAGGGCAAACTCTATTTTGTTACAAACAATCAGAAAAAGGTATACCAGCAGATGAAGAAAAACGGGAAAGTTGAAATCTGTGGAATGCACAAGGGTACATGGATCCGTGTTGAGGGTGAAGTGAAAGAGGACACGCGCCGGGAAGCAAGAGTGTCCATGATGCATGACAACGAGGCTGCTTTAAGTAGCATGTACACTGTCGACGATAATCTAATGACCGTATTTTATTATGAACATGGTACTGCTTCCATCTATTCATTTACCTCTGATCCAAAGGTAATTGAACTGTGATTAAATCATAAACAGCAACGCCGGACAGAGCATTTTAGCCTCGTCCGGCGTTGTTCAACCATGCGCTTTTCAGCTGATAGGGACGCCGCAACCAGCTGGAAAAACAACTATTTCTTATTCTTCAGCCGCAGCTCAATCCCCCGTTCCCCGGCCATCTCCTCAAACATCTGCACGGCCCGGGCAGCCCGTTCCTTCACATTCCCCTCTTCCACAACCGTCTGTTCCCGGATGCGCCCGACCACAGCCTTCACGTCTTCAAGCTCCAGCAGGTTGACTGCCAGACAATAAAAATTCTTGCGTCTTCCGTCGTTACAATATTCCAGCAGCCACCGCAGCAGGCCAATCTTCTCATCCAATTCAGCCCGATATGCATTTATCCCGCTCATTCTTACCTTTTCAAAATCCCTTGTCACATTCCTGTATGTAATAAATGAGTCCTCCGGATGCTCATCCACATACCGCCTGCAGGGAAATTCCTCACACAGCACACAATATTCCACCCCGCCGTGGCGTTGGCCGCAGTTGATAATGGCGCAGGATGGATGCTTGAGGTAAAATCCCTGCCCGCCGCATCCCGGACATCTGGATCTGCCCTCCGTGTGATACCGCGGGCAAAGGCCGCAGTTCAGGCCGCAGGCCGCGTATTCAGGGTAATCCCTGTAATGTTCCTTCATAGCTGTCCCCCTCCCTTCGTCATCCCATGATTTTCTCCGGCCTGAATTTCAGGTAATCCGCTGAAACCAGCCTGTACTCAATCCCATCCACCTCGCCCAGGAAGCTGTCCTGATACCGGGCCTCCCCGTGGCAGTGGGAATAAATCACCATCTCCGCCCCATATTCCTCTGCCATCCGCGTAAAGCAGCTCTCCATCTCCCCTATGCTGGTGGGCGGATAATGCAGGAACATGATGAAATGTTCATATCCATCCGCCGCAGCCGACTCAAAGGATATGCGCAGCCGTTCCTGTTCACGTTTCACGATTTTCTGAAAATGTTCCGGGGTGTCCTTTCCCTCATAGCAATACCCCTTGGTTCCAACAAGGGCATGGACCACCTTGGAACAATCCTCATAGGTATAATAGTTGTTCTGCAGGAAAGACAGCTTTCCTTTATACAGTTCATTTAGCAGACGGGTCTTTTTAGCGTCCCAGAACATGTCATGGTTTCCGCGCAAAAGGATTTTCCTGCCCGGAAGGGAGGCAATGAATCCCAGGTCCGCCCTGCTCTCATTCAGATTCCGCCCCCAGGAATGGTCACCCGTAATAACGACCGTGTCCTCTTGATGGATCTGCTTTTTCCAATTCTTTTCAATCTTCTCCACATGGTCCTTCCATTCTTTTCCAAAGACATCCATGGGTTTATCCGTGGATAAAGACAGGTGAAGGTCCCCTATTGCATATAATCCCATATATCACTCCAATTTTCCATCTATTATTCAGGCATTCCATCATTTACAGATAACACCATTTAGTATCATTATAAGATGGATTACGGTAAAATACAACGCATGTATTACCGGATCCACAAATGCGGATCCACAAATGCGGATTCACAGATACGGGTCCACAATCGTGAATACCGCCTTCGCAAAAGCCCCTGCAAATCAAGGGATACATTTTTTTCCTCATCTGCTATAATAAGATTATATCTGTCCTATGGAGGTGAGACCATGAAATGTCCATATTGTAATCAGGAAATGAAAAAGGGATATATTACTTCAGATGCGCGCTTGATTGCCTGGCGGGAAGAAAAGCATGAATCGGCAAATGTTAAAAAAGGAGAGGGTATCCAGCTGGCCAAAAAAATCTTTGGAGGCGCAGCCACAATATCAGATGCGTACTGCTGTAAGGTATGCGGTAAAATTATCATCGATTACGCCAAAACAGAGGCTTATACCGTGTAAACCATTCATAGTCCCACGGCAAAGCCCCTGTCTGATGCATTGCCAGCCTGATACCAGGGCCAATAGCCCTGTCTATCCCCTCTCCTCAAAGGCCCGGTCAGCCGCCAGCTGCGCCTCTATGACCCGGTCGCACCACTGGTCAAACTCAGGGTCCTCCACCTGTGTTTCGGGATGTTCCACCATATATCTGGCAGCCTGCCGGATTCCCTCGGCCATGGAGACCGTACACACAAAATCTGGTACCGCCCGCTTTATCTTGGAATTGTCAAATACCACGCTGCAGGATTTATCGCCCTGAAGTTCTCCTTCCAGGTCATACTGCCTCCCATGCCGTACCAGGAAATCCGTTGTCACATGGACGGCCTTTAAAGGCATTCCCATGGCATCTGCTATGGTTTCATAAATCTGGTTCCATGTCATGCTTTCGTCGGTTGTGATATGGAAGGAATGTCCAATGGCATGCGGATTGCCCATCAGCCCCACATAGCCTTTGGCAAAGTCCGACGCATGGGTCACAGTCCACAGGGAAGTGCCGTCCCCGGGGATGATGACCGGCTTACCATCCAGGATGCGCTTTAATACCTGCCAGTTTCCTTTTGCGCCGTGAGGCGTGACAGGCGGTTTTTTCCCGCAGTGGGTATGGCTTGGCCTCACAATGGTGACCGGAAAGCCATCCCTGCGGTATGCGTCCATAAGCGCATTCTCAGCGTCTATCTTCTGCCGTGAATACTCCCAGTACGGATTGGCCAGCGGCGTGCTTTCCGTAATCTTGTAATCTGACACGGGTTTCTGATAGGCAGAGGCGCTGCTGATATAGATATACTGTCTTGCCGCGCCTGTAAAAAGCCGGATATCCCTCAGGGCGTCCTCTGCCGTATAGCCGACAAACTGCGCCACCACGTCATATGTTGTTCCCGCAATGGCCTTTCCCACCGCCTCCTCGTCGTGTATATCCGCAACAATGGAATCCATCCCGTCCGGCACCGGCCTGCTGCCTCTGTTTAACAGGGTGATGTCCCATCCACGTTTCAAGGCCAGCTCTGTCACGGATGCGCTGATTGTACCTGTCCCGCCAATGAATAATGCTTTCATGCCAATTCCTCCCTTGCCTTATTAATGTAAAATGTCCTTTGTCCAATGGTTTGATTGTACCACACCTTATATCAATCAACAACCATTCCCGTAATCCGATTCCTTCACCGATTCCTTCAGACCACTGACCTTCATCTGAATATTCAGTCCCCATATGGGCCCGGTTCCTGAACCGCAGGAAACCTTAATATGACATTATCTCATATCCGTCTTCCGTGACCAGAACCTGGATTTCCCACTGGGCAGAGGGTTTCCCGTCAGCCGTGTAGACGGTCCAGCCATCTTCCTCATCCGTGAAGATTTCATCTGAGCCCATGTTAATCATGGGCTCTATGGTAAATATCATGCCTGGGACCATGAGCATTTCCGTGCCCTGTCTTGACACATAGCTGACCCATGGGTCCTCATGAAATTCCAGCCCCACCCCGTGTCCGCCTATTTCCTTCACAACCGTATATCCGTTCTGCTTAGCAAAGTCATGGATGGCCTGGCCCATATCCCCCAGGAACCCCCATGGCCTTACCTGCTGAAGGCCGATGTCAAGGCTCTGCCTCGTCACTTCCACAAGGCGTTTCTTTTCCTCCGAAACCTGGCCAATACAGAACATCCTGGAAGAATCCGAGAAATACCCATTGTAGATGGTGGACACATCCACATTGATGATATCGCCCTCCTGAAGGATTACATCCGGCGAAGGGATGCCGTGGCATACCTGGTCATTGACAGAGGTGCACACGCTTTTGGGAAATCCCTCGTAATTCAATGGGGCCGGTATTCCATGGAGCCGCGTTGTCTGCTCATAGACCCAGCGGTCAATCTCTTCCGTGCTGATTCCTTCCTTTATCCTCTCACTGATGTAATCCAGGACAGCGATATTCACCTTGCAGCTCTCCCTGATGCCTTCAATCTGTTCCGCATTCTTGATGATACGGTGGGACGGTATCACCGCTCCCCTGCGGGCATATTCCTCCAGCCTGCTGTCAAAGCTACTGTGGCACTTCTTATACTTCCTGCCGCTTTGGCACCAGCACAAATCATTTCTCCCTAATTTAAACATAGCTGTGACGCTTCCTTTCCTGCTTTCCTTCTACACTTATCACCGGCACGGTATGGCGTACCTCACTTTTCTGATAGCCATTTGATGTATTCATGTTCCGTAATAAGAATAGTCTCCCTATTTTCTGTTTGATTATTAAATGCACATAAAACCAAATCCGTATTGCGCCACTCCATAAAGTCTACGTCGTCGTACCGGTCATAGCCATTTTCCAGGTGTTCCTGCACATCCGCCCAGATACCAGGCTCTTTCATTGGATGCGAAAAATCCATAAGTAACGTCCCAAACGGACACGCCCAATAACAGCCTGAAACAGCAATCAGATTCGTTTTCTTATTGTAAGACACATCCGTCCAGATAAAAGTCTCACCTTTTGGAAACGAACCGGAGGGAATATAGTGAAAATCCTGTAATGTATCTAAGTCCAAAACGCTGTATCCATATAAATCCGAGCGGAAAACCAGATATTCGTGGCCATTGCCATGCTCTATCAATTCACAAAATTCGCAGTCATCATTCAGATTTTTCCAGGTGTAAAGCACCTTTCCTGTCTCATCAATCAGTTCATTCTCCGTAGCATGGAGCGTATACCCGCCCACCTTACCGCTATAGGAGAATTTTTTCAGATAATAATGCGGGAAAATCATTGTGGTCTTACTATGACGCAGATAATCCGCACAGAAAACCCGCTCCTGCTCTTGGCGGTATGTCCTGTATTCCTGCGAATACGCTACATTTACCATTCGTTTTTTCCTCTCTTTCCCACACACGTATTCTACCATGCCTTGCCACCCATGTCTATCTTATTACCGCTTCTTCCCGCTCTGGCTGACCGGGCTTCCTGCCTTTAAATATAAGCTGTATTTATATACATTATGAAAAAACTTCTCATATGAATTGTTTAAAATTTCCATTTTGGGAGAATCATACTATTAGAAGTTACTGATTCATAGTTCAGAAAGGTAGGATCCAATGGGACGCAGTTATCATTTATCAAAAAAAATTGCAGAAAACCAGGCAATGGAAATCCTCATGGAAATCAATGGTTTTTCTGACATCAAACAGGCCGCTTTCAGTTCAGGGATGGATTATCTGGAGATTGAGGCAAAGGGACATGATTATTCCGAAATCATGAGCAGGGCCGTTAACCTTTTCAGCAAAAAGGCAGATGGCTGTGAGCTGTCATTTGCGCGTTTTGTATAAAGGGAACAGGCACCCGGCCCTTACCATGTAGATGGCGGCCGACATTCCTGTCAGGCCGCCGCCGATTATCATCACACCCATTAATCCTGTTCCGTATTAAATCAAGCCTACCAGATCCAGGCTTGGTTTCAGGGTATCTGCCCCCGGCCTCCACTTAGCCGGGCAGACCTGGTCGCCGTGTTCTGCCACGAACTGGGATGCCTGGACGCGGCGGAACAGC
The DNA here is from genome assembly GCF_022440595.1 of Enterocloster sp. OA13. Classification (NCBI taxonomy): domain Bacteria; kingdom Bacillati; phylum Bacillota; class Clostridia; order Lachnospirales; family Lachnospiraceae; genus Enterocloster; species Enterocloster sp. OA13. The sequence goes on from NZ_JAKNTF010000001.1 coordinate 3,242,817, forward strand.
TCGTCCGCATTCCTTCCCACATTGCCTGCAATTACTTCGTAGGCCACAATCCTTCCTTCCGGGTTCACGATAAAGCTTCCTCTTTCGGCCGTGCCGTCAGCTTCAATCATCACGTCAAAATCCCTGGCAAGACTGCCTGTGGGATCTGCCAGCATGGGATACTGTATCTTCTGTATGGTCTTGGATGCGTCACGCCATGCTTTGTGGACAAAATGGCTGTCACAGGAAACACTGTAAATCTCGCAGCCAATCCCCTTAAACTCCTCATACTTATCAGCCAGGTCCTCCAACTCCGTTGGGCACACAAAGGTGAAATCCGCCGGATAGAAAAAGAATACGCACCACTTTCCTAGTATATCCGATTTCTTTATCTCCTTAAACCCGTTGCCTGTAAATGCCTGTACTGCAAAATCGCTTATTTCCTTACCAATTAATGACATAAGCCTGTCCTCCTTTGTCTGTTGTGGTTTTTATTTCATATATATACATTAATTACAGCTAATTTGCTTTTATTTTATCAGTCTCTCCCGATTTTGTCAATAAATAATATTGATAATCATTCTTATTTTTATATTTGATATAATAAATTCAGCCGCAAGGAAATCATGTCCCCCCTTACGGCTGAAAAACCAATCCTGTCATCATGACCGGATTGCATCCAATCGGTTTTATGCCTTGATATTAAACGCATTGATTCCAGGATATACCGCTCCTGCCCCCAGCTCTTCCTCTATCCGCAGCAGCTGGTTGTATTTTGCCACACGCTCGCTCCTGCTGGGAGCGCCGGTCTTAATCTGGCAGGTATTCAGCGCAACCGCCAGATCTGCAATGGTCGTGTCCTCAGTCTCGCCGGAGCGGTGGGATGCAATGGCCGTATAACCAGCCTTATGGGCCATCTTGATTGCCTCCAGTGTCTCAGATACGGTTCCTATCTGATTCAGCTTTATCAGGATGGAATTGCCGCAGCCCAGGCTGATTCCCTTTGAAAGACGCCGGGTATTGGTCACAAACAGGTCGTCCCCCACCAGCTGCACCCTGTCCCCCAGTCTGTCCGTCATCATCTTCCAGCCCTCCCAGTCTTCCTCGTCCAGGCCGTCTTCAATGGAATGAATGGGATACTGGCCAACCAGCTTTTCCCAGTGGTCCACCAATTCTTTGGAAGTAAAGCGTTTTCCGGTCTTGGGCAGCAGGTATTCTCCCTTTGTACCGCTCTTCCACTCACTGGAAGCAGCATCCATGGCAAGGACAAAATCCGTTCCAGGCTTATATCCCGCCCTTCTTATGGCTTCCATGATATACTCGATTGCTTCCTCGTCACTTCCCAAGTCCGGCGCAAATCCGCCCTCATCCCCAACGGATGTAGCCAGCCCTTTTCCCTTTAGCAGACCGGCCAGGGCATGGAAGACTTCCGTGCACCAGCGCAGTCCCTCCTTAAAGCTTCCGGCCCCAACCGGCATGATCATGAACTCCTGCACATCCACTGTATTGGCGGCATGGGCGCCGCCGTTGAGTATATTCATCATGGGGACTGGAAGCCTGTTTCCATTTACACCGCCAAGGAAACGGTACAGCGGAATCCCCATGGCGCCAGCGGCAGCCCGCACGCAGGCAATGGACACTGCAAGGACTGCATTAGCACCCAGCTTTGACTTGTCCTTTGTGCCGTCCGCCTTAAGCATGGCCTGGTCCACCGCATATATATCGGCTGCATCCATCCCTTTCAGCGTATCTGAGATAACCGTGTTGATGTTCCTGACCGCCTTCAACACTCCCTTGCCGCCAAACCGCGGATTGTCCTGGTCCCTTAATTCCAGGGCCTCAAATTCCCCGGTGGAGGCCCCGCTGGGAGCAGCCCCCCTGCCAATGGTCCCATCCGTCAGATAAACCTCGGCCTCAACCGTTGGATTACCTCTGGAGTCAATGATCTCACGTCCAATTACCTTTTCAATTTCTAAATATCCCATATCATTCCTTTCCCATGGATATCATTTACCTCAGGGATATGCGGGACAGCACTGCGTATCTCTTGAGATGAATCCCCAACGAATCCCTGTGTAAACTTCTATCCCATGTCTGGCTGGTCTGTTGTAATTTATATCTTTTAAAGTTAGTTATTACTAACTAAATATGAGTATATCAGATTCTTTCCTGAAAGGCAAGTCCGGACAATGACATTTTCCATTAATTTTTGCCCTTATCCGGCATCCATCTGCATTTATTGTTGTAAGAAAGGAATCCGTATAATCCGAAAAGCCCATACAGGCCTGTGTCATGATTTAAGAAAATAACCTTGACCCTCACATGATATGAGGGTCTGTATCCCACTTTCCAAAATGAAAAAAGATATGGATGATTACATGGTACATCCCGGCCCGGCCGCCGGAACTTCGTTTTTTTGAGCGGGAAAACGAAGTTAACTTTTAGAGTATGTCCAAACCATTAAGGCCTGACATCCTGAGGCCCGCATCCAGCGGCTGCATGTCTCAGCCACTCCTCATCCCCCTGCCCGACCAGCCGTGCGTACTTCGTCCACTGCGGTGACCCCGCTTCCTTAAGTGCTGTCAGTACGGCCAGTTTCTGATACTGTTCCAGCTCCCCTGAATATTTCCTCCAACAGGCCCCCAATCAATTCATTCTCCATCAGAAATTGTTTCCCCGCCAATCACAATAATCCCGTCCGGCGTTTCCTCATCTGGCTCAAACACAGGAAATGTCTTCATCTCATCAAGCATATCATACAACAGATCCGACTCATAATAATTATCCAAACTCCAGACACGCCGCAGCGAATCGCCATCAAAACCGCACTGGCACAATATGTCCGGGAACTCAGTGGAAAACTCTTCATCAAAGCCGAAATCCTCTATTATACCTTCACCTGCACATACAAACTTCCGGACAGCCCCATCTTTACAGACTACCAGAAAAACAACATCATCGTCCAATACAGATAATGCAATTACATTTGCCTGAAAATGATTCCCCATCTCTTTTAACAGGTCTTCATCCAGATTCTCAGCCTGCCATACCAGTTCTTCCGAAAATACAGGAAACCATCCAAGGCCCCTGCCATGGTATATCTTCAGGTCTTCTATGAAATACTCCTGCATGACCGCCTTAAACCCATTAAACTGCTGCTCCAGTTCTTCCTGTGTCTGTTTTCTGTTCTGGATAAAATAAAATGCCTTCGTCATTCCCATATGATACCTCCCAGCTTCAAAGCTATACCAGATTCTTAAATGCCGCACTAGGTTCCCTTATGACCCGGCTGCAAAGAGCCTCGCCCTCGGCGGCCAGACGTTCCTCATCCACACCGGTCAGGGCGCCGTCCCGGTAAACCACATCGCCGTTAATCATGGTCAGCCATACCGGACCTGTAAGCCCTACCCTGGCAATGATGTTCTTCGGGTCGTGAAGCGCGCCGGTCAGTTCCAGCACAGCGGTATCAATCATGAACAGGTCCGCCGCCTTGCCCGGTTCCAGGGAGCCAAGGTCAGGGCGTCCCAGTGTTTTGGCGCCGTTGATGGTGGCAACCTTAAGCATTTCATAGGCCGATACGCAGCCTCCCCTCTGTTTGCTGTGGTAGGTCTGCATCAGATATGCAATCCTCAGCGCATCCAGAAGGTTGGAACTGTCATTGGTGGCCGAGCCGTCGCAGCCAAGGCTGATGTTGATGCCGGCCTTAAGCATTTCCTTAATGTCCAGGATGGGGAAACCGCCCAGGATAGCCGGGGACGGACAGTGGGACACCCCTGTTTTGGTGGAAGCCAGAACCCGGTATTCCTCAGGCGTCACTTCCCAGTCATGGGCATACCACACATCCTCTCCGATGAATCCCAATTCCGCACACCAGTCCATGGTCCTCTTGCCCCAGCGGGCCACCATTCCCTCGTTCTCCCCTTCGCCCAGATGGGTGTGCATGCGCACGCCCTTATCCCTGGCCATGGAAACCGTCTCCTTGAAGGTATCCCTGGTACAGTTAATGGGCTGGCACGGCGCCATTACAATCTGTCTCATGGAAAATGCCCCGGGATCGTGGTACAGGTCAATCAGCCGTTCACAATCCTTCAGGAACCCGTCCGTGGTCTCCAGCATGTTGTCCGGTATGGAACTGCCGTCCGCCCTTGACAAGGTGTTGGTACCCCTTCCCGCGTGATACCGGATTCCCAGAAGCCCGGCTGCTTCCATCTGGCGGTCCACAGGCGTCTTGCCGGTCTTATTGGTATAGCAGTACTGATGGTCAAAGGCACAGGTACAGCCATGCTTAATCAGGTCCCCCAACGCAGTAAGGCTGGAATAGTAAATCACATCTGAATCAATGATCTGGAAAATCCTATAAATCTTATCAATCCAGTCCATGACCATCAGGTTAGGATAATCAATGGAGGTCAGATTCCTCACAAAGGTCTGGAAAAAGTGGTGGTGGGTATTGATTAAGCCCGGATAGACAAACTTGCCGTCCCCACGTATGATTTCCGCGCCGTCTGCCTCTATATCCTTTCCGATTTTAAGGATTTCCGGCCCCTCAATCAGGATATCGGAATCCCAATATACCTGGTCCCTGCTGTCACAGGTCACAATCGCTTTTGCATTTTTAATCAGTATCTTTCTTTCCATGGATCCTCCGCCTTGTCTTTTAGCTTTTATCTTTTAGCTTTTATCTTTTAGTTTTTCTTATCTTAATCTACTGTTTTCTTCATCATACAGCCATGATAAAAGTATACCATATTTTCACATAACTTCAATTATCATATGGAAATCCGTAGTGAAACCAGTGCCGGGCGGCATTCGGGCGTGTTTGAAAAAGGCATTCGGGCGTGTACTATGGATTTATGGTAAAGCTGAAGGTGCGTTCAAAGTCCGTGTACCCTGCCGTCCCGTTTACATCCTTCACGGATTTTGTAATGGCATAGGTTCCTTCCTCCAGGACGCCATAGAGGGACTCCCAGTCCACTGTCCACTCCACCGGATTCCCCCGCCTGGGCTTATAGGCAATGCTGTGAAAGTAAATCCCGTCTTTCTTTAACAACGGTTCCATATCCACCCATGATTCCCCGTCATACTTCTGAAGCCTGAAATCATCCCCAAACACAATATCCAGGTCTGTTTCATTTTCCAGTGAAAGCTTCATGGACGTTGGTGTAATATCGCTTTCATCCGCAGACATGCTGACCTCCCCCGGCAGGCCAAAGGATTCGTTCAGCCCATTGATGGCCCTCACCTTAAGTCCCTGGGATGATAAATCGTCGTTCAATGCTTCCACCACCCATACGCGGCCTGTTTTTCCAAGCATGATGCCGCTCCAGTTGCAGAACATCCTGCTGCAGGTTTCTTCCTCCAGCTCCACGAAAAAATAGGGATTCAGATCAGCCCCAAAATCAGCTGCCAGGAATTCTTCCGGCGTATCATAGATTGCCCCGTCTATGGTAACAGGATACGACAGTTCCCCGGATAATGCGTCCCAGTCCTGTATCATCAGCTGCTGTTTTACCTTCTTAGCAAACTGTTCCACCTGGGATGCAGGGATATCAGTAGCCAGACTGTAAAAGTCCTCAGGAACCGGATCATCTCCCGCCAGCACATCGTTCTGGTCTGCAGGCTTGAAATCAGGATCCGTACCTTGGGCCGCATGGCTGGTCACATAGTCATTACTGCGGGGCACCCCGTGGGCGGTTTCCTTCCCCTGCCCTGGTGTCTGTACTTTTATCCCGGCGCTTTCATCCGCTTCCCTCTTTGTCCCGTCCTCATCCTGACCATCACTTTCATCCATGGCCATGGTTTTGGCGCTTTCCGTTGTCCGGGAAACGGAACGTGCTTCTCCTTTGCATCCCCAGAGCAGCATTGCACACATCACCACAGCCATGATTTTCCTTGCTTCCCTGATGCTTTTCTTTCTCATAATACCACCTCTCCATACCATATCCGTCCTGTCCCAGGTGCGGATAACCCTTAATATCCATCGCCTTCTGCCGCCTTTTGGCATTATCCCTTAATCATCAATAAAAATCCTCAATGACATACAGTTTATCCGTTTTTCCATCAATGAGAAGAAAGAGTACATTGCGCCCGTCATCCCTCCCACGCATTTTTAACACAGAAAATGGCTGTCCGAAATCAGGGGCATATGCGGATGGGATACCAAGCGGTTCCATGATTGTCCTGATTTCCTCTGCTTCACTTTCAGGAATCCTGGAATCCGTCAGCGTAAAACCCAGGTCTGTCTCTTTTTTATACTGAAATACATGATACCTCTCCCCATCCCCATGAAAGCTTGCGCCGCTGTCTGCCCGGAATACTTCCCTTCAGCCATCCCGCTCCAGCCACTCCGGAACAGCCATCTAATCAAAGGATATCACATCGCAGCGGATTTTCAATTAACGTTACCTTAAACTTTATTAATTTTCAGACGGCAGGTCCGTTAATCCAACAGGTTCGTCATACTCTTAAGGCTGATTGCAAGGGTGGATGTATTGTGAAGCAGGGCCGATGTGGCCGGGGCAATCACTCCGCCCACCCCGAGTAAGATAAGCGCCAGGTTAAAGCCGATGACGCACCGGTAATTCCGGTCGATCCGGTCCATCAGGCCCCGGCTGATTGCCCTGAGTGTCACTAGCTGGTAAAGGTTATCCTCTGAGATTGTGATATCTGCAATCTCCCTGGCAATCTCAGCCCCTTCGCTGATTGCAATGCCGGCGTCCGCGGCTGAAAGAGCCGGGGAATCATTGATTCCATCGCCAATCATGATGACTTTGCGCCCCTTTTCCTTTTCTGCCTCCACAAATCCAGCTTTGTCCTCAGGCAGTACCTCCGAATAATACTCATCTACCCCGACACGTGCCGCAATGGCCCTGGCCGTGCGCCCGCTGTCGCCTGTCATCATGACTATCTTGGATATCCCCTGCCTGTGAAGGGCGCTGATGACAGCGTCCGCTTCTTCCCGCAACGGGTCCTCGATGCAGATTGCAGCGGCCAGCATGCCTCCGATTGCCAGATACAGATGGGAATACTCCGTGGACAGGCCCTCAAACGCTTCCTTCCCGTCCTCCGGTATCCTGCATCCCTCATCCTCAAATACGAAGTGGTGGCTTCCGATTACCACCCGCTCATCCCCCACATAGGTGGCAATACCGTGGGCCACGATATAATCCACCCTGGAATGCATTTCCTGATGTACCAGGCCGCGCTTCACCGCCTCATTGACGACTGCATTGGCCATGGAATGAGGGAAATGCTCCTCCAGGCAGGCCGCAATCCTGAGCAGTTCATCCTTATCCTGTCCATTGAACACAACCACATCCGCAACCTGGGGCTTTGCCTTTGTCAGGGTTCCTGTCTTATCAAACACAATGGTATCTGCTGCCGCAACTGCTTCCATATATTTGCCGCCCTTTACCGTAATATGATAGGCGCCGGCCTCACGCATGGCCGAAAGGACAGATAGGGGCATGGCAAGCTTTAAGGCACAGGAGAAATCCACCATAAGGATGGACAGGGCCTTGGCCGTATTGCGGGTCAGAAGCCATGTAAGCACGGTCCCGCCAAGGCTCCAGGGAACCAGGGCATCAGCCAGCGTGGCTGCCTTGCCTTCCGCTGTGGACTTTAACTGCTCGGATTCCTCAATCATGGTCACGATGCGCTCAAACCTGGTGGAACCAGCTGTTTTTTTGACGCACAGCGTGATTTCCCCCTCTTCAATGACTGTTCCGGCATAGACATACATGCCCTTTTCCTTTTTCACCGGAACGGACTCGCCTGTCATGGATGCCTGGTTCACCATTGCTTCCCCTGAAACCACCACCCCGTCCAAAGGGATTACGTTTCCCATATGTACGGTTACCAGGTCACCCTCCACAATTCCTGAAACAGGCACCAGGACCTCTGTCCCATCCACGTCCTGCCATACCTTGCTGATATTAAGGGACATGCTTCTGGCCAGGTCCCCCACTGATTTCTTATGGGTCCACTCTTCTAAAAGCCCGCCAATCCCCAACAGGAACATCACGGAACCTGCCGTGTCAAAGTCCCTCCGCACAATGGATACCATAATGGCCGTTGCATCCAGGACTTCCACTTCCAGTGAACCTTTTAACAGACAGCGGATTCCTTTTATCAGATACCGGACCGCATGGAGGACCGTATAGACCGCCCGCAGCGGCATTGGGAAAAAAGATTTGGTGACGGCCCTGACAACAAGCTTCTGAACCAGCTTTTCTCCATACTCCTGGTTCAAGGCCCTCGCGCTGTTCTTTGGCACGATTTCATTGAGCCGCTCATTTTCATAGGAAAAACGGCAGATTCCTTCCAGGATTTCACTCCTGCTGCCGTCAAAAAGGATAACCGCATCCGCCGTCCTCTCATATACCTTAACGCTCCTGACCCCTGGCAGGGAACTGATATGATATTGCAGCAGATCTGCCTGTCTCAGGTTCATCCCCTTTTGATACAGGTGGATCCTGACCCTTCCCCGTAACTCATGTCTTATCACAAATTTCATCGCTGATTGCTCCTCATCTGGTAAAAAAGTACCGCCCAGGGAATTTCCCCGGGCGGATTACATGGCGGATTCCATGGCTGATTACATGACGGATTCCATGGCTGATTACATATTACTCCGTAACCACGTCTGCTGGAACCTGTGTTTCATTTACCCCATCAGCATCCGCAGCCCCGCTCCCATCCTCAAAAACCTCTTCCTGTCTGCGCTTTTCATTGATGTCCTTTGCTTCTGCCAGGATGTCCTCAGCATTTTCCTGAATGCTGGTGGCCGTGGTCATCACACAGTCCTTTGCCCTTAACCCGGCCGCAAGGCAGTTAATGTAAAACTTCTTGGCGTCCGTACTTGCCAGCACCTTTACCCCGGCTGTCCCAAACAGGACTCCACCTAAAAAAAGACCTATTTTCCTGCATTTAAAACAATCCATCATTCTCTTTTCCTCCTATTTATGCCTTTATCCGGTAATACTGCCCCCGCTATCCCCGGTTCGTCAATTCCAATACATCTGATTGAGAAATTATATCAGTTAACCTGCTCAATCCTAAAAACCGTATACCCGCAGGCCTTTACCGCATCTTTCAAAGCCTTGTCCCCATATTCCTGTTTCATGTATACACTTGCCTCCCCTGACTCCAGATCCACCCGTGCCCAGACCCCGTCCATGGCGTTCAGTGCGTTTTCCACACGGATTGCACAGTTCCCACAGGACATACCATCCACCTTAAGGATACACTGGTGAGGATAATGGGACAGGTCCCGGTCTTTTACCTTTATCCGTTTCACGGCCTTTTCACCGGATGAACCGCAGCAGCCGGAGGTCAGGCGCTTCAGGTAACTTTTTATGCCAAACACACAAATAACAATTAATAGGATGCATATGACTGCTGTTGACAATCTTCTTCCTCCTTTGGCGAAGAATATTGGAAGGTCCGGGCAAGGACCCCCATCTCCTCAAGGGCGCTTACCGTGCGGTAGACCGTGGCCATTCCCAGGTTGGGGTCGCGTTTGCGGGCCTCATAGTAGATGTCCTTGCAGTTTGTCCAGTTCCCTTCCAGGATGACATCCAGAAGCATTCTCCTTTGCTGTGTTATCCGCTTTCCCCTTTTCTGGAATTCATCAAGCACCTGCTCTTTTTCCCACATATGGTTCCTCCTTACGCAATCCCAGGCGCCGCAAGAGCGTGCCCCTAGGCCGGAACGCGCCTTCAAACACGCTTCCGGAAATAAACTCAAAGACACGCTCCTGATACTGCACTTCACAGGTTCATATATAATTTACATACAATCCGGCGTTACGCTGCTGATTTGGCTTTTACGCCAACGTTCAGGGAACGGCTCTCTTTGTACGGCCTGATTAACAGGTAAATGAACAGGGCTACCAGGATAATGGCTGCGACCGTCCCCATGCCAAAGCTACCTGTCATGAACCAGCTGCCCAGCTGGTAGATGCAAAGGGATACGCCGTAAGCCAGGACAGTCTGATAGCCAATGGCAAACCAGGTCCACTTTGCATTGTTCATCTCCCGCTTGATGGCGCCCATGGCCGCAAAGCAGGGCGCGCACAGAAGGTTGAACACCAGGAAGGAATATGCGCTGACCGCTGTAAAGCTTCCTGCCAGGGTTCCCCAGATTTCCTGTCCGTCTTCCGCAACCTCTGCAAATCCATAAAGGATACCGAAGGTGCCGACCACATTTTCCTTTGCAACCAGTCCAGTGATGGCCGCCACGGCCGCCTGCCAGCTGCCCCATCCCAGAGGAGCGAATATCCACGCAATGCCCCTTCCGATGGAAGCCAGGATGCCGTCTGACAAATCTTCCACCATCCCAAAGCTTCCGTCCACAAAACCGAAGCTGGATGTGAACCAGATGAAGATGGTCGACAGAAGAATCACGGTTCCTGCCTTCTTAATGAAGGACCAGCCGCGCTCCCACATGCTTCTGAGCACGTTGGTGACCGTGGGCATATGATATGCGGGAAGTTCCATGACAAAGGGCGCAGGGTCGCCTGCAAACATCTTCGTCTTCTTTAAAATGATGCCGGAGAAGATAATGGCTGCAATCCCTACAAAATAAGCGCTTGGCGCAACCCATGAGGCGCCGCCGAATAAGGCGCCTGCAAACAAAGCAATGATCGGCAGCTTTGCGCCGCAGGGAATGAAGGTGGTGGTCATGATGGTCATCTTGCGGTCCCTGTCATTTTCAATGGTGCGGCTTGCCATGATGCCGGGGACGCCGCAGCCGGTTCCAATCAGCATGGGGATGAAGGACTTGCCGGACAAACCGAACTTGCGGAAAATCCTGTCCATGATGAATGCAACCCTGGCCATGTAACCGCAGGCCTCAAGGAATGCCAGGAAGATGAACAGCACCAGCATCTGGGGGACAAAGCCCAGCACGGCGCCAACGCCGGCAACAATACCGTCCAGGATCAGGCTGGACAGCCAGTCAGCACAGCCCACAGCGGTGAGGAATCCTTCTACCAGCACAGGTATTCCTGGTACCTCCATCCCGAACAGGCTCCATCCTTCCCCGAATACCCCGTCGTTGGCCCAGTCAGTCGCCCAGGTTCCCACGGTCGTGACCGATACATAATATACAATCCACATGACCACGGCAAAGATGGGAAGGGCCAGCCAGCGGTTGGTGACAATATGGTCAATCTTATCGGACGTGCTCAGTTTCTGCCTGTTCTTCCTGACATAGCAGCCATTGATGATGGAGGCAATGTATGTATAGCGCTCATTGGTGATAATGCTTTCAGCGTCATCATCCATGGCCTCTTCAGCGCCTTTGATGAGCCTCTCGACATCCGGGACCATGGTCATCTGTGCGGCAATCTTATCATCCCGTTCAAAGAGCTTGATGGCATAGAAACGTTTCTGCGCCTCGGGGATACCGCCTCCCAGGCTGGCCTCAATCTCATCCAGCACATGCTCCACCTCTGAGCCGAACGCATGGACAGGCGCCGCCTTGCCGCCTGCCCTGGCCAGTTCCACTGCCTTGGCCGCAGCATCCATGATGCCGGTGCCCTTCAGCGCTGAAATCTCAACCACCGGGCAGCCCAGTTCCCTGCTCAGGGCGTCTATATTGATCTGGTCGCCGTTTTTCTTCACGATATCCATCATGTTCACAGCCATAAGCACAGGAATCCCCAATTCCATCAGCTGCGTGGAGAGATAAAGGTTGCGCTCAAGGTTGGTGCCGTCCACAATATTAAGGATTGCGTCCGGGCGCTCCGTAATCAGGTAATTCCTGGCAACCACTTCCTCCAGGGTGTAAGGGGACAGGGAATAAATTCCCGGAAGGTCCATGATGATTACATCCTTGCTGCCCTTCAGCTTCCCTTCCTTTTTTTCCACCGTGACACCGGGCCAGTTTCCTACAAACTGGTTGGAACCGGTCAGGCCGTTAAACAGCGTTGTCTTTCCGCAGTTCGGGTTGCCGGCCAAAGCAATTTTTATTGACATTTTCATATCCTCCTCTTCCTCTTATTGAGAAAATTTATCAATAAATTAGTATCAACTAACTCATCGTCTTAAAAAAAAGCAGCCCCTACTGCACTTCAATCATCTCTGCATCTGCTTTTCTCAGCGATAATTCGTATCCTCTTACATTCACTTCAACCGGATCGCCAAGCGGCGCCACCTTGCGGACAAAAACTTCCGTCCCTTTTGTGATTCCCATGTCCATGATCCTGCGTTTAACAGCTCCCTCGCCGTGAAGCTTTACTACGGATACCGTGTCCCCGCACTTAACCTCTTTTAATGTGTGCATGTTGTGATGCTCCTTTCCTCTTCCTGCCCTTTTACTGCTATATCATGATTTTATTGGCCATTTCCCTGCTGATTGCAACGCGGGCTTCCTTTACGTTAACAATCACATTGCCGTTGTTGACAGTCACAACCGTCACATCCGTGCCCGGCACAAATCCCATATTCTCCAGATGGCGGCGCACTTCCTCTTTCCCGCCTACCCGCTTGATGGATGTCACTTCACCCTCTCTTGCCATTGTCAAAGGCATACGAATCACTCCTCTTCTCTGTTGATGTGATTATGAACTTACAATTATGCAGTCCTGGAAAGTTATGGTATCCTAACTGCATCTCTAAGTTAGCACTGATTAACTCAAATGTCAATAATTTTTTTCAATTTTCTTAAGATAAATCCTAAAAACCTTAATGAGAAATTCAGGCTGGGCCTGGACGGGAAGACGGCGGCGGAAGACGCCTGCCGCATTGAACACGTGGTCAGCGCCAAAAGCTTTAAGGCCATCAAGGACCATATCATGCAGGGAAATGAACTGCCTTAGGGCATACATTTACAAAAACAGGGAAAAGGGGAAGACCAGCACAAGGGACGGCAGGATATTCAGCACCCTGGACCGCTTGATATCCGCAATCTTAAGCCCCACGGCCAGCGTAATGATTCCTCCGCATGCCTTAAAATTAGACAGCATGGTTTCTGTCACAAAAGGCAGTATGTAGGATGCCCCGGCAAACAGCAGGATACCTACCAGGAATTGCGGCACGGCCACAAATCCCACCAGATATCCGGCTGTTGTCCCGAATATGACTGCCGTAAAAAAGTCCATGATTGCCTTGGCAATCAACACGGAATGGTCCCCGGTCATCGCTGAATTCATGGCCCCGAAAATGCCTGTGCCGCTGAAGCAGAACAGGATGATCATACTGATCAGCACATCCAGCTGCCCGTCATTAAGGCTTAACGGAAGCCTGGATTCCAGGCCGTGAAGTCCGTGCATCAGGTTTGTTTCCAGGTTCAGGAGTTCCCCGATGACCGTACCGATGATAATGGCCAGGATGACAGCCGACAGGCTTTCAAGACGGATAATCAGCGTAACCCCCATGGTGATGGCGGATAATCCGAAGATGCCTGGCAGCGACTCCTTTAGCTTATCCGGAAAATAATCCTTTAAAAAGGCCCCCAGAAGGCCTCCAATCAACACTGCTGTACAATTAATCATGATACCGTATGGCATACTTTCTGCTCCCTTCCTACTCTTTCATCAGCCGTTCCCTCAGGCGCCGGTGGATTTTCCCATATAATTCCATGAACTGCCCCACTTCTGCCTCCGGCATCCCTTCAAAGGTCTGTTCCTCTATTCTCAGGAATGCCTCCAATACCCTTTCCTGCTGTTCCCTCCCCTTTTGTGTAAGGAAGATATGGAAGGTGCGGCGGTTCCCGTTAAGACGCCTGCGCTCAATCAGTCCCTTGGCCTCCATTCCGTTGAGCACGGATGTGAGCGTGGCAGCCTCAATATAGCAATGGGCCGCAATCTCCTTCTGGCTGGCCCCGTCATGTCCGTCCAGATAATCCAGCACCTTTGGCTGGCCCGCCGTCAGGCCGGAGTCTTCCAGGATTTCCATCAGCACCTTGTTGTAAATCGCATGGTTTGCCATGACCATATAGTGGAATGTCATGCTTTCTCCTTTCACAATAGTTAGATTTCTAATAATTATAATTCTAACTATCATTCCTGTCAAGCCTGATTATCTTTGATTCAGGTCAGTGATTCCGGGCAGTGATTTTGGACCCTGGTTGGAATCCGCATAACACAAAGCAGGCATCCATGCCTGCCGCTACACAGTATATGGATGCCTGCCCATGATATCAATAACTGGGATGAAGCCCATCCCACACAATCCGTCTGTAATTCTCCCGGTCCGTATCCCCTTCCGTGGAAAAGCACAGGATCCTGGAATCCTGATTCAGGCCCAGGGCTTCCCTCAGCCAGTCCAGTCCCCTATTCCCCATGACCTCTGCCACCAGTCCCAGGGTTGCCGCACCGCTTTCACCGGACACCACCCTTGGGTCATCCCCCATGGGATTGCCCAGAATGCGCATTCCCTTTGCAGCCACATAATCAGGTATGGATACGAAGTGGTCCGCATGGTCCTTCAGGATATTCCAGCCAATGGTGCACGGTTCACCGCAAGCCAGTCCTGCCATGATGGTATCCATATGTCCTTTCACCGTATGGATCTGCCCATCGCCGGCCTGTGCGGTACGGAAAATGCAGTCCGCCTTATCAGGTTCCACGACAGTGATTACAGGCCGCTCCTCATCCCCATATAGGTCTGCAAAGAATCCCGCCATGGCCCCGGACATGGCCCCCACGCCTGCCTGAAGGAAGATATGGGTAGGCTTCTCCTTCATCTGGCCGGCCGCCTCATATGCCATGGTGGTATATCCCTGCATGATCCACTGCGGTATTTCCTCATAGCCATCCCAGGCAGTATCCTGTACCATGATCCAGCCATAAGTCCTGGCATGTTCATTAGCCAGCCGGACCGCATCATCGTAATTCAGTTCCGTGATGAATGCGTCTGCCCCCAAAGCTTTTATATTATCAAGACGTTCCCGTGAACTGCCCTTAGGCATGTAGACCACGCTTTTTTGCCCCAGACGGTCAGCCGTCCACGCAATCCCCCTCCCATGATTCCCATCCGTAGCCGTCACAAAGGTAAGCCCGCCTAATTTTTCCCTCACACCAGCATCCCTTATCTTATCATACGGAAGTTCACTGATATCTACCCCCAGACGGTCTGCTATATACCTGCCGATACAATAACTACCGCCCAACACCTTAAATGCATTAAGTCCAAACCGGTAACTTTCATCCTTTATCTGGATATCCGCAAGCCCAAGGGAAGAGGCCAGGTTCTTAAGGCCCGCCATAGGTGTTACACTGTACTCCGGGAAACTTTTGTGGTATTCATTCACCCTTCTGGCAGTTTCCGGACCAAATGCCATCACCGGGCACAGGCCATTGCCCTTTTTTCTCTTATAATGAACTGCCTTGATACACCCGTCCATTTCCATATCCTCCTTTTATCCAGGCAGGCGCACACGCACCAGCTCGGCAAAAAACTCAGCACCTGTCTCCAGGACCTTGTCATTATAATCAAACCGTGAATTATGAAGGGCAATATTATCCGCTCCATTTTCACAGTCCCCGCTTCCCAGGAACACGAAGCAGCCAGGTATCCTTTCCAGGAAAGTCCCAAAGTCCTCAGAAGCCATCCATGGCTCACAGCTGGCATTGGTTCCCTTTTCGCCTGCCACATTGACAGCCGCCCGCGCAGCCACTGCCGCACACTGTTCCCAGTTAACTGTGGGTGCAAATTCATGTGTGTACGTAAATTCACATCCGGCACCGTTCATCTGGCAGATTCCCTCACAGATGCCCCGCATCCGCTTCTCAATCAGCGCCTGCATGGCTGGCGAGAAACTTCTTGTATCTCCCAGTATCTCCACATTGGACGGAATCGCGTTGTGCACGCCGTCCGTATGGATTTCCGTGCAGGATATGACAGCAGGGTCCAATGGGTTGGCGCTGCGGGAAACCACGGTCTGAAGCGCCAGGATAATCTGGGCCGCCGTCACAAGCGGGTCGATTCCCAGATGGGGGCTGGATGCATGACCACCCTTTCCTTTTATACGTATGGTAAAATTATCCTCACTTGCCATGATTCCACCCACCTTTGTATGGATGGTTCCCGTGGGCAGGGAGGGCATATTGTGAAGCCCGTATATCTCATCCACTGGAAAACGGTCCAGCAGCCCGTCCTCCAGCATGGCCCTGGCACCTTTGCCCGGTTCTTCTGCCGGCTGGAAGATAAAGCGTACGGTCCCATTAAAATTCTTTTGTTCCGACAGGATCTTTGCAGCGCCAAGAAGGGTAGCCGTGTGCCCATCATGACCGCAGGCATGCATTTTCCCGGGATTTAGGGAACAATAGTCCGGTTCCCCTGTTTCCGTCATATTGATTGCATCCATATCTGCCCTTAAGCCGATTACCTCCGTTCCGTTCCCTGCACTCAGGGTCGCCACAACGCCGGTTCCTCCTATATCTGTATGTACTTCCAGCCCCATCCCGGCCAGCAGCTTTGCCACATAATCCGCTGTTCCCGTTTCTTCAAACGCGCTTTCCGGATGCATGTGCAGATAATGCCTCCACTCTTTCATCTGGTTTTTAATTCCTTCACTTACCATATCATTCTCCTCCTGATTCTGCTGTATGTCCATCTTATCATTAGCATCCATGTCTGCCTCTGGCTGGTTCACTGTTCATCTGACAGCCTGGTTAAATCCATGGCCGTTATATCATTTTCCACATCCCATACAGGCTGTGCCTTACCCTTATCCTTCTGCCCCACAAAATCCTTCAGCACATAGACTACATATCTTGCCAGCCCGATTAACGCTATTACATTGAAAAATACCATGAACGCGCTTACAAGGTCAACCAGGTCCCATACAATGGGGACTGGCGCAACCGCCCCGATGATGATGAAGACGCAGCAGATAATCCTGTAAACCGTAACCGCACCGGGCTTTTCAGAAACAAGTGACATCAGGTTTACTTCCCCATAATAAATATCCGCCAGCAGCGTGGTAAAGCCAAACAGCGACATTGCCAGGAATACAATCCATTTTCCAGCCCCGCCAAGGGCATTGTGGAAAGCCACCTGGGTCAGTGCAATCCCTGTTTCCCCTGAATCCAGTGCGCCCGTAATCAATATGCAGAATGCAGTACAGCTGCAGATAATGATTGTTGTGATAAATGTCCCAAGCATTGCAGCCAGCCCCTGGTTCACCGGATGTTTTACCACGGCGGACGCATGCATGCTGGGTGCTGTCCCATTCCCTGCATCATTAGAAAACAGTCCCCTGGCAACGCCATAGCGGAATGCCTCCTTAATGGTATATCCGGCCACGCCTCCGGCAGCCGCCCGGAAACTGAAAGCGGATTTGAAAATAAGTGTGATGACACCGGGAAGCATCTTGATGTTCATTACTACGATGATGACCGCTATCACCAGATAAGCCAGCGCCATGAACGGCACCACCAGTGAGGATACCTCTGACAGACGTTTAATGCCTCCGAATACAACAAGACATACCAGCGCCAGAAGGACCAGGCCCGCAATCAGCGGCTTGATATCCACCACCCCTGTCAGCGCAACGGAAATGGAGTTACTCTGTATCATGGCATAGAAAAATCCGATTCCAATCATGACACTGATGGAAAACAGCACGGACAGCAGTTTGCTGTGAAGCCCCTTTTCCATGTAATAAGCGGGTCCGCCCCTATAGGTCCCATCTGAATTCTTCTCCCTGAACAGCTGTCCAAGCACTGCCTCACTAAAACTGATGGGCATTCCCAAAAGAGCCGTCATCCACATCCAGAATATTGCACCCGGGCCGCCGGATGCAAGGGCTGTTGCCACCCCTACCAGGCTTCCGGTCCCAACCTGGCCGCCCACTGCCGCACACAGGGCGCCAAATCCCGATACACCTCCCTCTGATTTCATGCTCTCCCTCAGATTACCAAACAATTTGGTAAAATACCGTATCTGTGGGAATTTCAGCCTGATTGTGAAGAATACACCTGTGCCCAGCAGGATCCCTGCCACCAGCCATCCCCAAAAAATCCCGTTTAAAGTTTGAATTACCTGCATACCTGTTCCCCTTTCTATTCTATCTCCATGTAGTATGATGGTACTATAGTTGAAGAAACCGGAGGTGTCAAAAGCAGGCCATATACGGTTTCTACCGGCTATTATTTATCAAAATGAGAATCATGATCAAAAACGCCTGGCCTGTCCCCTGTATTTCCATATTTATCATATTGAGAACACACTTTATCATAATGAGAATTTATTCAAATAAAAAAGAAGCTGCAGCAATTTACCAGCCTCTTTTTTGTATATTTTGTATAAATCCTGGCCGCCTTTTCTACATTCACAAACCATACTTATCCAGTTTGCGGTAAAGGGTAGCCATACCTATGCCCAGTGCACCCGCTGCTTTTTTCTTGGCCTCCACGCTTGTGCCATAGCGGCTGACTGCCTTTTCTATCATCCTCTTCTCCATGGACTCCAGATTCAGGTCATCCTCTGCCTGCATGACACCTGTCCTGAGGTTGGCGGGAAGCAGGTCAATATCAATCATGCCGTCCAGTTTCATCATATTAGCGGCATATTCCATAGCGTTACGCAATTCCCATTTATTACCAGGCCACCCATACTGCCTGATACAGGCATAAAATCCGTCGCTGATTGTCTGTATGTTTTTGTTCATTGACCTGGCATACCTCTGCAGGTACTTCTGGGCCAGAAGATTTATATCCCCTTTCCTTTCCCTCAGAGGCGGGATGTACAGTGGCAGGATATTAATCCTGTAATAAAATGCAGGCAGGAACCTTCCCTGTTCCACCAGTTCTCCCAGGTTGACAGAAGAAGTGCAGATGATCCTGGTATTTACCCGTACCCCCTTAAGGGCGCCCTGCCGCACCACAAGCTGGCTGTCCAAGAACTCCCCCAGCCGGAGCTGGACATCATACGGCAGGTTCTCTACCTCCTCCAAAATCAGGGTTCCCTTAGATGCAGCCTCCAGCTTCCCGGCCTTGCCTTTTGAAGCAGCTGTCCTGGCCGTACCGAACAGTTCCCTCCCTATTTGGCTTTGGGGCACGGTTTCACAGTTCACGGTACATACCATCTCTCCGGCCCTCTCCCCCTCTTCGTGGATTGCCATGGCAAATTTTGTCTTCTCAGTCCCCTTTTCCCCCAGTATCAGAACCGGCGACGGCGAACTGACCATACGCAGCATCTCCTGCTTTACCGCCTGTATCTGAGGGGAATTACCGTCAATACGCTCCAGCCCGCTCCTTTCCCTTTTGCCTGCAAGGCCCAGGGAATCCTTAAGGGTACGCTCCGCCTGGTTAAACAGGAAGAAGGTCATCCTACCCTCCGTATCCAGTTCAAATACCTTGCCAACCAGCCTGTAGCTGGATTGTCCGGCGGTAAGCCTGTACTCATCCAGTCCGCCCACAAAATTACCTGTAGGCGCAAGGCGGACCGGGACCGTGAATAAATCCCCCTCCCGCATCTTCAGTATCTGGCAGCACATACGGTTGGTCTGTACCACAAGGTTATGCTGATCCATGACAATGACCCCGGCGTCCAGACGGTCCACAATGGTTTCCAGCAGTTCCTTCATAGCCAGATTCTTTTTATTCTCCAATGCCTCCTGAGCCTTGGCAGATATTAAATCCGCAAACTGCTGGAGGAACTGTTTAAATATTTCCTGGTTTTTCAGGGCATGGCTTCTCTGCTTCTGATTAAAGCAGGTAAAACAGATTACACCGATTGCCTGTCCCTTTATCATGACCGGAGTACTCATATGAAATGTCTCCCTGCAGTGTTCCCTGCTGTGGCAATCCCTACATATCTCATTCTTCCCAGGTTCATTGACAATCTGTGTCTCACCGCTCTCCATTGCTTTCTTCAGTATATGCCCTTCTTCAGACATATCTGTATTGATTTCCTTTATCAATCTTCCCGTTCCTGCAATCCGCTTAAAACTGCTGTTGACAATGGTAACGTCAATCTTCAATATCTGTGCCAGGATATTGGCATAAAGAATCACTGTATCCTGTATTTCATCCAAAATTTCCAATGGTCCCACCGCCCTGCGTGAAATAAGGGAGCCACGGTGCAGCCCCCTGTTGACTTTTCCATCCTTTTATTATAAGCAATCTTCCATCCGGTTGCAACCTCAGCCTTCCAGCTGCTCCCGGTAAAGTTCCCGGTCCTTATCCGTAAACACATTGAATATAACCTGTCTGAGGGAAGAATCATGTTCCAGGAAACGTGACACGGTTTCCACAGCAATTTCCGCCGCCCTTTCCTGCGGAAAATGAAATACTCCGGTAGATATACAGCAGAAAGCAATGGACTGGATATCATGCTTTACCGCCAGTTCAAGGCATGACTCATAGCACCGTGACAGAAGATCACAGTCCCCGCTGCCGAGGGGGCCTGTTATGATTGGTCCCACTGTATGAAGCACATACTTTGCCGGAAGATTAAATCCAGGAGTGATTTTCGCTCTGCCGGACTGCTCTGCATGTCCCTGGGCCTGCATGATATCATTACACGCCAGCCGCAATTGGACTCCTGCATAAGTATGGATTATGTTGTCAATACAGGAATGGCAGGGATGGAAGCAGCCCAAAAGCGCGCTGTTTGCGGCATTGACAATGGCATCCGCTTTCAGGCAGGTTATATCCCCCTGCCAGAGAAAGATACGTTTGTCCTTTCCCACATGTTCCAAAAAACGGCAGTCCGCCATGCCCCGCCTTCTGACCTCCTCTGACAGGTATCCGTCCTGCACAGACAAAAAATCCTTCCCAGCCGGCATGGGCGGCCGTACGTTAAACAGGGAGCGCAGAACCCTCCATCTGGCCTCCTCACCCCCGGGAATGTCCATATACCGATACTGGGGCATCTCCTTTAACAGGGTCTCAATCAGATATTCCCGTCTCTCCTCCTGTGTCACTGTTACCCCTCCTTTCTTTGGAATATACTTTATCCCCTGCTCCCGGTGCCTCGCGGCAGTATTCCTGCAGCCCATTCCTTACAGCCCATTCCCTACATCCTATTCCTCATGACCGCTGCCCTCTCCTGTCCCTTCCCTCATGGCTGTCCTTATATCCCCGACGCACACCGCCAGATCCATGTTGATCCCCACCGCCCGGTATCCCAGGCTTTCCGGCACCGCTGCCTCATCAAGGTTCAGACGGATCAGGCTCCACTCCCTGTTTTCGCCCATCATTTTCTCAAATGGAAAACGGATGATGGCCGGGGTGTTAAATCCAACCCCAAGTTCCAGCAGCACCAGCCTGCGTCCGACTGCACGGTTCAGGAAATCCCCATACCGCCCCGCTGCCTGATGCCAATGCCCATCTTCCACAAAATATCCGTCGCACCGCAGGTTCATGGCCATGGGGCCTTTGCAGACCGGGCATCTTGGCACCATACCGGAAGGAATCCTGCAATCCTTCACCGCCTGGTTCATGCGTACGAAAAGTCCTGTTGCATCGTAGGTTTTGCCATGACAGGCTTTTGCGCACTGAATCAGCCCATAGTCCCCCTGGGTTGCAAAGATATCCTCATCCTCAAACCCGGCTTTCCGGAACTGATGGTCCACATTGGTGGTCAGGACAAAATGTTCCCTGCCGCAAACCATCTCAAACACCTTGAGATACAGGGGCAGGGCCTGCGGTTCAATCCGGTTCACATAAGCATGCCTTGACCAGTAGCCCCACCGTTCCTCTTCCGTGGGAAAGGGGTAGAAACCTGCCGCATACATATCCCTCATGGCAGCAGGTCCATACCGCTCAATGAATTCACCGAAATTCTCCGTAAAGCGGCGTCCTCCATAGACAAGCCCAGCCGCCGTGGACAGTCCGGCCCCGGCCCCAATCAGGACCGCATCCGCGCGGTTCAGCAGGCCTGCCGCCCGTCTGACCTGTTCTTCATAGGGTGTTTCCTGATATACGTAATCCCTGGCAGGGGTTCCGCTTAAAAACTGCATCCAATCCATACCGTTTCACTCCTTTTCCGTCCATCCCTCATTAGAGCGTGTTTGAAAATTGCTTTCCGTCGGCTGTGCGTCCCACTTTGTGGGAGATTTGGTCCCGATGATGGAGGCGTAGCGGGCTACGCTGACTGAATCGGGGCCAAATATACCGCGAAGTGGGACGTGCAGACGGCGGGAATGAATTTTCAAACAGGCTCTAGCCTGCCCTTGCAAAAAAATCCCCTATGGTCTATAATCGGCATATACAGCCCCATACCACTGTACATCTATAAATATACCAGGAGGTACATAAATGGAACATACAAAAACCATACCCGACTGCCCGGTGGAAATGACCCTGCAGCTTATCGGCGATAAATGGAAAGTCCTTATCATACGCGACCTGATGACCGGAACCAAGCGTTTCAATGAGTTAATGCGCTCCGTAAGCGGGATTACCCAGAAAGTCCTTACCAGCCATCTCAGGGCCATGGAAAAAGACGGCCTGGTTACCCGGACCGTTTACCCTGAGGTCCCGCCCAAGGTTGAGTATACGCTTACCGGGACCGGATACAGTCTGAAACCCATTCTGGATTCCATGTATACGTGGGGTAATGAATACAAAGCCAGTCTGTAATGTAATAAAAAACGGATTAATTTTCAAACACGCCCTAAAACACATACGGAGGATTGCCGGAAAAATCAGCAATCACGCCATGGGGATGTTCCAGATAAAACACGGTAAAGACCGGATTCTCCGCAGTGCCGTACTGCCCTTTTACGATGGGGTTGCCCATACAGGCCTCCTTAACTTCCATATTGTCTTCAAATACAGCCTTTCCATGCAGGCGGATCCAGGCAAAGCCGGCGTCAGCAACGCTCACCTCAATCTCCGGGTTCTCCTGCATATCCTTATACACATCCTTCTGGTTGTTGGTGCAGAACCAGAGCTTCCCATCCTTTTCAAAACAGAACATGAACGGACGGCATTTTGCCTTCCCATCCCTTCCAACCGTTGCCAGATACTGTACGGGATTTGCCTGTAAAAATTCAACTACTTTCTGCATACTGCTTCTCTCCTTTATCATCCATCATTTTGAGGAATGGCCATTTCCTATGGTCTTATTATAAAGGGGGCCGTTAATTCCTGTAAGTACGCACTTTGAAGTGGGATAGGTTCCCAAAAGGTACTTAGTATCAAAAAGATACTCAACATCCAATGGATATCATCTGACCAATCCAGGAGGACCGGCCATTTGAAGATGCCCCTTCAAATGGCCGGTCCTCCTGCTCACACATCCTTGGGAACCAAAGGCTTCCTTCCCTGTTCCTTCACCAGGCGGTCAAATTCCTCCAGCGGCATGGGTTTAAAGAATGTATACCCCTGCACCACATCACATCCGCAGTTCTTCAGGAATTCCACACTGTCCGTATCTTCCACGCCCTCGGCAATGGTCTTTATCTTCAGCTCCTTTGCCATATGGATGAAATTGGAGATTACAATCCGCTCCCTTCCCATGTCCCTGCTCTTGTGAAAGAACATGATATCCAGCTTCAGCACATCGATGGGAAGATTCTTCAGCAGGTTAAGGGAACTGTAGCCAGAACCAAAATCATCCAGGGAACAGGTAAAGCCATTGGACTGGAGCTGCCGCACAATGTCGGAAAACATATCCGTATCGTTTAACAGCACGCCCTCTGTAAATTCCAGTTCCAGATAGCCGTCAGGAATCCCAAAGCAACGCTTTGTCTCTGAATAATACTGAATGAAGTCCTTCCGGAGAAGACCCACCTTGGAAACATTGACCGCAATGCTTAACGGGCGTCCACCTCCGTCCAGATAATTCCGGTACCATCTGCAGACCTGCCCGAACATATACCGGTCCAGCATCACGATCCGGTCGCTTTTCTCAAACAGGGAAATGAACCGGTCCGGAGGTACAAGTCCCCTGGAGGGGCTGAGCCAGCGCACCAGGGCTTCGGCGCCTGACAGGCAGTTATTGTTCTGTATATTGACCTTGGGCTGCATGTAAACCTTGAATTCACCGGCCTCAATTGCCTTCTCAGCTTCTGACTCCAGGATGGAATCCTCTATCTGGCGCATCCTTAGCCCGCTGTCATACAGGGCAAAGTTACTCCCTGGTTTTTCCTTGGCAATCTTGTGGGCCATGTTGGCATAATTCATCAGCACATCCATGGAGAGCTTCTCATCCCCGGGACTGAGCCGGTAAATCCCCACAGACAGCTCAATGAACGCCTGGCCTTCAACGCCTGCATTTTTTATATGGTCCAGTACCTCCTGAAACTTTATGTTCAGGCCTTCCTGATTCCCGCACTTTGCGATTCCCGCAAAATTATCGGCAGATATACGGCATACAATACACTCCTTATCTTCCAGTTCCTGAAGATATTCCGATATAAGCCTGAGGATCTTATCCCCTTCCTCGTATCCAAGTATGTCATTGATGAACTTAAACTTTTTTAAATCCCCATACCACAGCACGTAGGAGGACAGGTCATTCTTTTCCATGAACGGCTTCACATCCAGTTTAAAGCCGTCAAAATTGCGCAGGCCTGTAAGGGAATCCCGGTATGCCAGGTTCATAAGCATTTTCTGGGTCCTGGCGGCCATACTTCTCTGCCTTGAAAGGAACAGGGCAAACAGACAGCAGGACACCACGATGATTGTCATGATCCCGGCAGCTGTCTGCGTATACCTGGCACGCAGCACACGGTCAGGCACCATGCTGTGCAGGTACCAGCGGTCCTTCAGGATCGGGATGATCACAGATACCTGCTTCCTGCCGGTCTTGTCTGTCATGTCAAAGGATGCGATTCCTCCTGTCCCAACCGCTTCCTTAACCAGCTCCCGGTTCTCAGGCAGGATATCCCCGGGATAAGCATTGATGGAGCGCAGCACATAACTGCCGTCCCCATTGACTATATTGGAAAATCCCTGGCCGCTGAGCACAGGGGCATCCAGGATCCGGCGCAGCACATCCGCGGAATGGACCGCGCATAACACGCCCATGGTCCCTCCTTCCGGATTGCGGATATTGACTCCATAATAATTCACATAGTGGTCCTTCACACGCTCATCCGGGAATATATCCGATACCGTGCTGGTTCCATGGAGCGCCTTCTGGAAAAACTCCATGTCATACAGGCTGAGTTCATAGATACTGCCATCTAAATCCACCAGCCAGGCGCTGCCGTCCGGCCAGGCAAATCCCATCTGGATAAAAGCATTGTCATTATTGATTTCCTGCAGGATCGGCAGCAGCTGCTCCCGCTCCATTTTCCCAATCTCGCCCAGGACTACCGCAAGGCCCTCCAATGTCTGGAGGTCTCCCTGTATCTGCTTTACAATGGTGGTTTTTTTCTGTTCCGCCGCATTATACAGCGCCTCGATTGTCTCCACCTGGTTCTTTCTGATCATCTGCACCAGAAACAGCAGGCTGCTGGCAATAAAACATGCGCACAGTAACAGTGGAAGTACTGTATCCCATATCCTTTGCCTTTTTCTGTCCGACCCTCTCATCTCACATACCCCGGCCTTTTCTCACAGTAATATACTCATATACCGATTATTCAGGTAATATTATAATAATATATCCGGGAACAAATGGCAATCAGAAAAACAGGCAGCAAAACCGCTGCCTGTCACCAAACTTTTTGTCCATGGCCAAGCCATGGATGAATGACCATATACCTTACTGTTCCGCCCGTTTTACCTGAAGCGGCATCCTTACGCCCATGGGGTTAAGGAGCACCCCAGTGGCCTCCGCCACAAGGATCTGTGGAATCTTGTCAGCTGTCACGACAATGGGGCGGAGCTGGTTCTCTTTATTGAACTTCTGGAATTCCATGATATCGGTGAATATGGCCTGGTAAACTTCCTTATCATTCAGCTTCACCACGGGAATCCCATTGCCCTCTTTCTGTACGGCAACAATGAAGCTTCCTTTGCTGAAATAATTGGAAATCTCATCCTGCCATTCTTTTATCTGTGGATTCTCCTCCTGTCCCGGCTGCTTCCTGGTTTCCTGCATATAGTAAAGGGCGGTCAGGTGCAGGGCAGGATTCTCCACCCACAGCTTGCCCTCCGGGTCCTGCTCCGGTTTATTGCGTCTCACAAAATCAGCCAGCTGGATCAGGGTCTGTGTGTCCCCTTCGCTTACCAGAAGTGCGTTGATGCCCATGGTGTACAGGCTGGTATAGAACAGCAGCATCTGCCTCTGCTCCAGTTTTACGATACCCACAGGTATCCCGGCCTCCCGCAGCTGCTTTACCTTCTCTTCCGCATCTTCCGCGCTGAAAAACATCATGATCTCATCATCAAAGGTTTCCGGGTCGCAAACCACATATGGTTCCTTGGTGCACCCTGATACCAATGCCCAGAGTGACTCTGCGGTTTTAAGGCGCTGTATGATTTCCTGATTCCCTGTGTTTTCATTGTTGTTCATTGGGTTCTCTCCTTTTCTACCTTTTTAAGTACATCCGTGCAGGGCCTTGTACCATCTGTCCTTGTGCGCGGAATACCTAAACCAGACTATCGTTTCCTATTATATCATTCCTTTCACTCATATGCCATTTATTTTATAAATCTTTTCTATTACGTTTCCATTACCTCTATTTTTGTCCCATTTTCCTATATGATACAACTTTGATGCATCTTTGATGCTTTTTTGATGCCTGGGTATTGTAAATTAAACAGGAAGTCAATTCCAATAAAGAACAAATGAGGTGCGCAATATGAAAAATAAGAAACTATGGCTGTGTATGCTTTCCGCAATCCTGCTCCTGTCCCTGTGCCCGGCTGCCTACGGCGAAGAATCCGGCAATGACACCGGGGACAGGACCCTTGCCCCTTATTTCATGGTTGAAGGGGCGGATCCGTCGACCGACAGCTTTCCGTTAAAGGATACAAAGGTATCAACCGTCATAAACGGTGTCATAGCTGAAACCTATGTTACCCAGACCTATGGAAATGAAGGCAGTGTCCCTGTTAATGCGGGCTATGTCTTTCCTGCATCCACCAGGGTTTCCGTCCATGGCATGAAAATGCAGGTCGGGGACAAGGTTGTCACCGCCAAAATCAAGGAAAAGGAAGAGGCAAAGCAGGAATTCGATGCGGCTAAAAGTGAAGGAAAAAGCGCATCCCTCCTTGAACAGCAGCGCCCCAATGTATTTACCATGAATGTTGCCAACATCATGCCCGGGGATACGGTAAACATAGAACTGCACTATACGGAAATGATTGCCCTGTCCGAAGGTTCCTATGAGTTTGTATTCCCGGCCGTTGTGGGTCCCAGATACTCCAGCCCTTCACCGGACATGGAGGAAGACGGGGATCAATGGGTGTCCAGTCCATATCAGGAAGGGGGCGCTGTTCCCAAAGGGACCTATGACATTGCAGTCAGCCTTTCCACAGGCGTCCCGATTACCGGGCTTGTTTCCAGTTCCCATAAAATCAATATAGAACAGTCCGCTGACTCCTCTGCCCATATCACGCTGAAGGACCCGGCGGATTACGGGGGAAACCGCGATTTCATACTGCGCTATCAGCTGGCCGGACAGACGGTAAGCAGCGGCCTTATGCTGAATACCGGGGACAGGGAGAATTTCTTCCTGCTCATGGTCCAGCCCCCGGAACGTGTCCCTGCAGAAGCCATCCCACCACGTGAATATATTTTTGTCCTGGATGTGTCAGGTTCCATGTTCGGATATCCCCTGGATACTGCCAAGGAGCTAATCAGGAACATGGTTTCCAATCTGCGGGAAACCGACACCTTTAACCTGATACTGTTTTCCAATGACGCCATCCGTATGTCGGCCAGATCACTTCCTGCCACGGATGAGAATGTGGAGCGGGCCATTAACCTGATTAACCGCCAGAAAGGCGGCGGCGGGACCGAGCTGGCCCCGGCCTTGGAAAAGGCGGTGGGAATCCCCATGGATTCCGGCGCAGGCAGCGTCTCACGCAGCGTCGTGGTCATCACGGACGGCTACATGTCCGACGAACAGGCCATATTTGACATTGTAGCAGGAAACCTTGACACCACCAGTTTCTTTTCCTTTGGTATCGGCACCTCCGTGAACCGTTACCTGATTGAGGGCATTGCCAGGACGGGCGGCGGCGAATCCTTTGTTGTCACGGATTCATCCGAATCCGCGGATACGGCCAGACTTTTTGACACCTATATACAGTCTCCTGTCTTAACGGATGTCCAGGTGGACTATGACGGATTTGATGCCTATGACGTCGAACCCACGGCCATCCCCACCCTTTTTGCCCAAAAGCCCATTGTGCTGTTCGGCAAATGGAGGGGTAATCCCGCCGGCGCCATCCACATCACGGGGAAGTCCGGGACCGGGGATTACAGCCAGACAATCCAGGTTTCAGAAGCATCCTCCTCAGCAGAAAACAGCGCCATCCCTTACCTGTGGGCACGCACCCGCGTGGAGAACCTGATGGATTACGGCTTCAGCGGCGGGGATGAGGAGGCTGTCAGGAAAGAAGTGACCGCCCTGGGCCTTGACTACAGCATGATGACATCCTATACCTCCTTTGTAGCCGTGATAGATGAAGTGCGCAATACCACAGGTGAAAGCAGGGACGTGGACCAGCCGCTTCCCCTTCCCCTGCAGGTATCTGACCTGGCGGTGGGAGGAGGTTACACCATTGGCTCGGAACCCAGTGTCCTGATTCTTATGGCAGCCGCGGCTTTTATATTGATTTTGAATACCGTTGCCGGCAGCCATCATACCGGAGGTAAGAATGATGACTGAGACATGGGCGCCAGGCCCCTGTAAACAAAAGTCCATGCTAAGACGGAACTGGCCATTCTATCTCACCGGGACAGCCACCATAATCATCATCAAAGGCTTTTACACACATGGGGCCGCCAGCCGCCTTACATGGATCCTGGCCCCCACGGCCCGGTGGGTCAGGACCTTAAGCGGGATTCCCTTTGAATATGACCCCATTGCAGGATATGTGAACTATCCCCTCCGCTTTATCATTGCGCCATCCTGTTCCGGTGTCCAGTTCATGATGATTGCCATTGCCATGCTTATCTTTTCTTATGTGCACCGCATGGACACCATAAGGAAAAAAGCCATCTGGACCGTTTTCAGTTTCGTGATATCCTATCTGTCCACCGTCCTTGTCAACGGGTTCAGGATTGTGCTGTCCATATATCTTCCGGCCTCACTTCCGCTCTGGCTGCACAATCCCCGGCTTTATGACGGATGGCTGACCCATGGACGGCTGCACACCATCATCGGCGTAGCTGTGTATTTTACCTCCCTGTCCATCCTGTATCACGTGGCCGGACATATTTCGGGCAGGCCGTCCTTCCGGTGGCTCCCGCCCGTATTCTGGTATGTTTCCATTGTGCTGGGCATCCCTTTCCTCAACCGTGCATACAAAGATAACGGACACCGCTTCCTGGAATACGCAGCCCTTCTGACAGCCGTATGCGCGGTCATCCTGTTCCTTTTCTTTGTGGCAGGCAGGATGAAAAGATGTTTTATGAAAAAGGATGGAAATGTTTCCAGGGACAAAATTTAGCTGATTTATAAAATTCCCCTGCCATCCGGCGTCCAGCCGGTCAGCAGGGGAATCCTCATCTTATCCGTCTTATCTCATCACAGTTCTACATGTGTCACAGCCCTCACAGCCCTACATGTGTCACTGCCCTACACATCATCACAGCCCTACCTGTATCACTGCCCTACACATCATCATCGTTCTACCTGTATCACAACTCCACGTGGCTGGTATTCTGAAACACCGGATACACCGCCGTAGAATGCACCAGCCCCAGCCTTACGCTCATCTCAGCATATGCAAGCGCGATAAACGCGGGGTCGAAGACCTTAACTGGAAGTTCCTTTTCCAGCATCGCCCCATAGCTTGCCATGCCCAGGCAGCCCAGGATGACGCCGTCCGCCTGTTCCTGCCTCACCGCCCTCCCGCAGACCTGTTTCAGATACCGCGCAGTTGCCCCAGGGTCGGTCCTCAGTTCACCGATGGGAATGTCAAGCGCCTGCACGGAGGTCATCTTTTCCCTGGCAATCCCATTGCGCATCAGCCTCCGGTATGTCCTTGGTATATTAGCGCCCTCCGTCGTGACTACCACGAAACGGTTGCACAGCAGGTTGGCAGCGCAAAGACTGGTCTCCCCGGGTCCGATGACCGGGATCCTGACATTTTCCCGCACCGCATCAATCCCCACATCGCTGAAGCAGTATATGACAATGGCGTCATAGCCCTCCTTCTCGGCTTTTATGCCCTCCTTTACAAGTTCCGGGGCGGCAAATGCCTCGTCCGTGTTGCAGTCCAGCTCATCCGGCCCTTTCTTTATGCAGTCCACGGATATCACCACGCCCTCTGACACGGCGGCTGACAGCATCTTTTCCCTCTGGTCCATGGTTTCCCGGTCCATGGCCTTGTCTGTCATGATTACTTTAATCTTCATTCCTACCTCCACACATCTGTCTCGATGCCTATCTCAGATGACACAAAACGCCTGCCTCCGCTGCATTTATAATGCTTATATGCATTGAGGATGATATTCCTGGCCATGAGCAGGGTCGGGATATTGATGAACACCAGCACTACGTTAATCAAATCCGATACATACCACAGGTTATCCAGCTGAAGCCCTGCCAGCACGGTAATTGTTCCCAGAGGCACAAAGAAAAATGCGCCCAGCACGCGGACAAAACCGATAAAACCTTTGCTGGTGGAAATCTTGTTGGCTGCAATCTCCGCATAGGTCAGGTCGCACAACAGGGTTGTGAATGCAAACAGTCCGAATGCAACGGCCACGAAGATCAGCACCGCGGTGTCCATGGCAGTGCCTGGAACCAGTTCTTTGACAGAGGTCAGGAAGGTGCCTATCTTATCCAACTTCAGGGTATCCCAGTCAAGGGCGGGATTCTCCCAGATGGTTCCCGCCGTGATGACAAAACCGGTCAGGGAACAGATTACGATGGTATCCACAAATACGCCGATGGCCTGGACAAAGCCCTGTTCACAGGGATGGTTTGCATCGGCAATGGAGCTGGCCTGGGTGGCAGTACCCATACCTGCCTCATTGGAGAGAAGTCCCCTCTTGAGTCCCTGGGCCATGGCCACGCCAAAAGCGCCCCCGAAGACCGCCGATGGCTTGAACGCCCCTGCAAACACAGCAACCACAAAGGCCGGAACCTTATTCAGGTTCAGTATGATAAGCAGCGCAATCACTGCAATATATAGCGCCGCCATCACAGGAACAGCCTTGTCAGAGAACCGGACCACGCTTTTAATCCCGCCAAAGGTAATGACCGCGATAATCACCACAATGGCAATGGCAATGATATAATAAAGGGGTTCTGAAACCTGGGTCACACGCCCGGTCACCTCATTGGCAATGGAGCTGGCAGCCGTAAACACATGGAACGT
The DNA here is from genome assembly GCF_022440595.1 of Enterocloster sp. OA13. Taxonomy (NCBI): domain Bacteria; kingdom Bacillati; phylum Bacillota; class Clostridia; order Lachnospirales; family Lachnospiraceae; genus Enterocloster; species Enterocloster sp. OA13. The sequence continues at coordinate 3,274,153 of NZ_JAKNTF010000001.1, forward strand.
ATGTACCGGGATACTGAGCATGTTGTAGAGCAGGTACAGGATACACATCCCCCCGCCGACCCATGCCTTGTTCTTCCATATCTTCTGGATATAAAAGGTAAATCCGCCCACATATTCATCGCCCTTTTTCTCCTTGTATATCTGCGCCAGGGTGGCCTCGCCAAAGGAGGTTGCCATGCCTGCGAAAGCAGATATCCACATCCAGAAGATTGCGCCGGGGCCGCCGATTGTGACGGCGCCCGTAACGCCCACGATGTTGCCTGCCCCTACCCTGCCGGCCATACTGATCAGGAAGGCTGCAAGCTGGGTGGTGCCCACCTTGGCCTTTGTCTTTGCAGTAAGCAGCTTAAGGCCGGTCTTAAATTCCTTCAGCTGGACAAAATTGAATTTAAAGGTAAAGTAGAAACTGCCTCCCAGCAGCAGTAAGATTGCCAGGGAGAACTGTCCCAGAACCGGGATACCGGAATACCACGCATAATTGGTTGGGAAATCCCATAGGAAATCCGCAACAGGCACAACGCCTGCAAACATCCTGTCCACCATCTCAAAAATTCCCGCCATGAACCATTTCCTCCATCTCATCTTGTATTGTTAATGTTTTCCACCGCATCCGCTGTAATAACGGTACATTTCCTCACCGGTTGCCCACCAGACACCGCCCAGATCATTGATATGATCAATCAGTTCCTCCAGCATCCCAATCCTGCCTGGCGCTCCGATGGCAGCTGGGTCAAGCTGCAGCACATAGCATAGCCCGTATTCATGGCAGCCGCTAAACTCATCCTTCCAGTTGCTCAGCACGCCTGTATAGTTGGCAATCCTTCCCTGCCCTGCCGGAAATGCAGGATGATAGTTAAATGCAAAATAAGGCAGGTCATAATTCACCCAGTGTATGGGAATCTCCAGGATGGAGGCCCCATCCCCCAAATCCTTTACATACGGCCTGTCATCATCACAGAGATTGCTGGAATATACCATGCCATGCTTTCGCGCAATCCTCAGCGTATCCAGGGTCAATTCGCCTTCCGGGCTTCTGAATCCCCTGGGCCTTATGCCGCAGAGCCGTCCGATGGCCTCCGCGCCCTTCCGGATGGCTTCCTCCTGTTCCTCAACGGACAGCAGGGCCATATTCTCATGCCGGTAGCCCAGGGCGCCGATTTCATGGCCCCGTCCATGGACTTCCAGGACTTTATCCGGGTATTGCTCCGCCACCCACCCGGGGGTGAAGCATGTTGCCTTTATCCCTTTATCATCCAGGATATCGAGGATGCGGTCCAGGCCCCGGTTCATCCCATACTGTCCCAGGGACAGGGTCTTTGGCATATTGACACATGTCTGGTCCAGCTGGAGCCAGAAAAGCTCTGCATTCAAATTAATGGTAATCATGGCCGCGCATTTTTTCCCGCCGGGCCACTGGGGTCTTTCTAATCTCATCTATCCCACCTCCTGAATCTTACTGTAATCAGAACCGGAATGTTCTCTGTACCAGTCGGCAATCTGGGACCCGGTTGCAATCCACACATCCTTTTTGGACGTAATGTGCTGCAGCAGATGGTCCAGGATCCGTATCCTTCCCGGGGAACCGATTACCTGGGGATGGCTCATGAAGGAAATGCACAGTCCGTATCTGTAATGCCCCTCAAACTCGCGCATGAAGTTATCCTCCACATTCCGGTAACAGGAAATCCGGTCCTGTCCCGCCGGCTCTGCCGGATACATGTGGTAGGCCATGGCAACATAGTCGTCCACCTCCCACTTGGTGGGAATCTCGATAAAATCCGTCTCCCTGCCGTCAATAACAGTCCTATAGGGCCGGTCATCCCCTCTCATGGAACTGGAATAACGGATTCCCCTTTCATACAGCAGCTTCGGCGTTTCCACGGCCCAGTCCCCGGAGGGCGTCCTGAAACCTTCCACATCGTGTCCTATAAGCTCCCTTAATATCCTCTGGGGCTTTTCAATGATTTCAATCTGCTCCTCAGCCGTCTTTCCGGCAAACCTTTCATGGGCATATCCATGGAGTCCTATCTCATGTCCTGCGGCGGCAATCCGTTTTACCACCTCCGGATAGCGCTCCGCCGTAAGGCCGGGAATGAAAAAGGTTGCCTTTACCCCATACTGATCCAGCTTATCCAGGATCCTGTCCGCGCAGCGCTTGGGACCGTACTGTCCCACGGACAGGGACTTGATGTACTGTTCCCCGTTCGGAAGCCCCCTGTTTCCATTTTCCCAGGTTGTATCACCGTCCAGGTCAAAGGAAAACATAACCGCGCATTTTTTGCCCTCCGGCCATTGAATTTCATCCATGCTCCATCGCTCCTTTTCATGATTATTGTATATTTATTAACAATAGTATGGCTGTGTATTTAACTTATTGTTGTTTATATATAGCAAGAACCATGCCAAGGAGAAAATAACGTATTTTTATGCATTTTCATTTATATTGATATGAGAAATAGGGTTTATAGGATAATATTTATCCTGCAAACCCTATTTATTCCATGGCCTATCCTGTTGGTTTTAATAATCTATCCCATAACCCATTCTGCTGGTTTTATTAACTTATCCCATAACCCATTCTTCTGTTCTTAATAACTTCCCCCATGACCATCACGCCCCTCAATGGCCTGGAGAAGGGACAGCCCGTCCTCCGTGATTACACTGCCTCCCCGGCCCCTGACAGACCTGACGAACCCGTGGGCGGACAGCTTAGACAGCGCCTTCCTCACCTCGGCTTCCGTGTAGAACCCTCCGTTGCCGTTCACCTTCTCCAGCAGCTTCTGCCGCCCGTAACGTTCCTTCCGCTCCAGGGATTCACGCAGCTGCACAAGGACTGCCTTATATAACCCCAAATCCTTCCACTCATTTAATATGAACCGTTCCAGGATTCCCGGCTCCTTCCCCGCCGCCTCCGGCATGCGGGTCTTCTGTCCCCTGCCCGCAAAACCGGGGACAGCCCTTTCCCTCCCGGTCCGCAGGGGCGGCAGGTCCTCTGCCCCAATCACCTGCTTTTCCTTTGTCAGAAGGAACTCCACCACATTGCGCAGCTCCCTTACATTGCCCCTCCACGGATAATGGGTGAGGATTGCCTCTGCCTCCGGCGTCAGCTCCATGTCCGAACGGTTCCTGCCTGCAAAGAAATAGAATATGGGAAGTATGTCCTGGGTCCGCTCCCTTAAGGGGGGCACGTTAAGGGGCAGTACATTTAAACGGTAGAACAGATCCTCCCGGAAGCCGCCATTTTCCACCATGGTAAAAAGGTCCTTGTTGGTGGCTGCAATCACCCGCACATCCACGTCAATGCTTTTATCCGAACCGATCCGGTCCACCTTCCGCTCTTCCAGCACGCGCAGCAGCTTGGACTGGAGGGACATGGGCATTTCCCCTATCTCATCAAGGAAAATGGTCCCTCTGTGTGCCAGTTCAAAGTACCCCATCTTGCCGCCCTTCTTGGCGCCGGTAAAGGACCCTTCCTCATAGCCGAACATCTCGCTCTCTAAAAGGCTGTCCGGTATGGCCGCGCAGTTGACGGCCACGAAGTTATAATTTTTCCTGGCGGACTCGTTGTGTATGCCCTGGGCGAACATTTCCTTGCCTGTCCCGCTTTCCCCCGTGATCATCACGGCCGCGTCGGAGCGCGCCATCTGCCTGCCGTTGTTCACGGCTTCCCGGATGGCCCTGCTGGTCCCGATGATATCCTCAAAGGTATACCTTGCCCTGTGGCTGGTCCCGTACAGCTTGGAGCGCATGTCATGCTGCCTGGTCTCCGCTTCCTCAAAGTCCTTTAGTGTTATGATATGTCCTGCAACCTTATCCCCGGAACGGATTTCCACTGCGGATGCAATCAGGTTGCTCTCCCCTGTCTTAATCAGCTTTTCCCAGGCGCTCTTCACATCCAGCTCGGGCAGCAGCTCCTCAATGTTAAACCCCAGAAGCACCCTGGAGCGGTGGGACATCAGCTGCCTGGCCTTCTCATTGCACAGATACACGCGGCCCACCACGTCCGTTATGATGATTCCCTCATTCATCAGGTTCATGAGGGTATTCAGCTTATCCGACATATTTTCCTTGTCATTGAGCAGTTTATCCATGCTGGAGTCAATGTAATAATACTCCCTTCTGGCAGCAGCCGCTTCCTTGGAGGAAAACTCATCATAAACCCCCAGTTTCTCAGCAATGATATACAGGCTGTTCATGTCAACCGAGCTTTCGCCCACATCGATGACCTGGCTGATTCCCTGGGGCACCAGGTGCCCCTCATTGGGGGTGATGGCCAGCCGGATGGACCTGTCGTATTCCCCCGTCCCATAGTACGGGAACAGTTCCACATCCCGAAAGCCCGAGGCATACATGCTGGTTATGGTGTGCATGCAGGTCCTGTGGTCAAAGTTGACCAGCAGCGCCTTGGTTCCCTTTGGTATCTTCTTAAGCTTTTCCATTTGTTTTTTGGTCAGGGCCAGCGAGAGGACCACGATTTCGGACTGGTCGCTGATTTTCTGGCGGACCTGCTGGAATATGTTAAATGCCGACACCAGCACATAATCCTCCTCTATCCGTTTAAGGGTCTCCACTTCCGCAATGGAATAGGCCTTAAAGCTTGCGTATCTGCCCAGATATTTGCTGATGTTGTCCATCAAAAACCTTGCATATTGCTTTTCCGTTGCCACTACCGCTATCTCTTTCATCCACCGTCACCTCGCCCGTACCGCATATGGTCAATTATACCTGAGGCGGATATCTTTTTCAACTCCCCTGCTTCTTGCACATACCGTGAAAGCTGTATATAATGGTATGAGACAATCCGTAAAATGGAGGCCCATATGGCAAAAATCGTACCAATGCAAAGCCTGTACTGCTCCATGCAGGACGAGAATAAAATATGCAGTTTTGACATCGAGGTCCTGACAGGACCAACCACGCCCCTGATCCATCCCATGTCCCGTTTCTGGCTGGTCAACAGCGGGAAAGGGACGCTTATGCTCAACAACCGTCCCTATGATCTGAAACCAGGCGCCGTGGTCTGTGTCCTTCCCTGGCAGATCAGTGACATCGTGGAGGTGGAATTGCCCATACAGTTTTTTGTGATGGCGTATTACTTTGACAATATCAATGAAATCATCAAGACCTTTTATAATCCGGGCAATGAACCGCTCTCCATCATACAGACCCTTTCCGCCAACCCGGTCCTGTATCTTGAAGGCGAGGCCCTTGCATCCATGCAGAAGCTGTTCCTTCAGATTAAGGGAGAAATCGGCATGGAATCCACCATGGAAATCGGCACGGAACCCGCCGTGGAGTCCGGAATGGAAACCGCTGTGGAGTCCGGAATGGAATCCGTCGTGAAATCCGACATGAAATCTGCCCCAAAGTCCGTGGCCGACATGCCGCAGGATTCCCCCATCCACCCATCCGCTGCATCCTGTCCCCCTTCCCAGGAACTCAGCAACCTCTATATCACCAACAAGCTCATTGAAATCATCATTCATTTCCTGCGCGCAAAAAAGGCGGCATTCCTGCCGCCTTCCGCCCGGATTATTGAACCCAGTGAGATATTCCAGTATCTGTACAGCCACCTGAACGAGAAAATCACACTGTCCATGCTGTCCCAGATATTTTATATGAGCGAGTCCTCCATCAGCGCCTATATCACAAGGACCACCGGACTGTCCTTCTTTGACCTGTTAAATGAAATGCGGATTGGAAAAACCATCAATTTCCTGCTGTACACCGACTTTACCCTGGAAGAGCTGGCTGAAATCCTGGGCTTTGTGGACAGCGCCCATATCAGCAAGGTCTTTTCAGCCAGGGTAGGAATGAAGGCCAATGAATTCCGCGCCACCTACCAGAAGGTGGGCAGCCTGTGCCGGATTAAGGACAGGAAGGACTTCTACACCATTGTTTCCTATATCTACCGCCACTACAGCGAGCCATTAAATCCGCGCATGGTGGGGGAACGCTTCCACCTGTCGCCCAGAGAGCTGAACCGTATCCTCCTGTACCAGGTGGAGATGAATTTTTCCGATTACCTCAACTTCATACGGGTCAACCGGGCGTCCGAGCTGCTGCTTTTGACCACCAGGAGCATCCTTGACATTGCCCTTGATACCGGATACCACAATGAGAAGACGCTGACCCGCAATTTCCTTAAGTTCCGCTCCATGACCCCCGGCAAATTCCGCCAGGCTGTGGAACTGCAGGAATTTTAGTCCCCGGACCGCTTTTCATCCCCAGGCCAGTTTTCATCCCCGGACCATTAATCGATTACCTTCAGCCCCTTTGCCACAATGGTGATGAAGTCCTGGACATTGGTAACCACGGTGGTGGCGCACAGGCTTCCCCTGTCCAATAGCTTGTTTACAACAAACTCATCCGCATCCACGGTGTACAGGTAGACCGGGCGTATGGTGCCATCCGGCATCACCCGGAAGGACGGCGTCATATTGCCAGTGGCAATGGTGTGAAGCATGGTTGCCAGGCAGATGACGCAGGTAGACTTCTTCACAAGGCCGCGCATGGCGCCCTGTCCCTCATACGCGCTGGCAATCACCTCCGGCATGGGTCCGTCGTCCCGTATGGATCCGGTCAGCACCATGGGGACATGGTTCTTCACGCAGCTGTATATGATGCCGTTGTCAATGTCATAATCCTTTATGAACTGGGGAATGGAGCCGCTTCTCCTGACCTTGTTGATTACATCCAGATGGTTGTAATGTCCATTGGGCTGGGATACCTGGGTATAGATGTCCTGCCCCAGGGCGGTGTGCAGCAGCGCTCCCTCCAGGTCATGGGTTGCCAGGGCATTGCCTGCCATCAGCCCATGGGCGTAACCGTTGTCAATCAGCGCCTGCATGGCTGCCCTTGCATCCGCGTCAAAGGAAAATGCAGGCCCCATGACCCATACGATATTGCCGTATTCCCTTTCATGCCTTAACAGTTCAAACAGGTTGTCATAATCCCGCGCATAGGAGGTCTCCCGGCTCCTGCCCTGGCGGAACACGAACTGGTCCTCCAGCTGCCCCCCTTCTTCCTCAAAGCCGTGGCAGTGCATGTAGATCCCTTCCTCACATTTTTCCGTCCGTCCGAGGATTACCTTGTCGCCCTTCTTAATATTCCTGTTCTCAACCACTTCAAGGTGACCGTCGTCACAGAGCACCACGCTGGAGTCCATGCGGCTCTCCTCGGCCAGCACCCATTTCCCATTGATTTTAAAATATTCCGGATACATGGAGGTGCTGTGATAGTTATCAGGCGCAACCCCGTCCATGTCCGCTGCCTCGTATTTCACATCCGGGGCATTCACGAATTTCTCCTGGGTAAAATCAGGATGATGATATTCTGGTAATTGAAATGACATATGGTTTTTCCTCTCTTTTTCTTAAATTAATCAAACACGCCCTGGGCCGGGAGCGGATTTCCAAACACGCCCTAACAAAGGGTGGCATAGATAACGGCCTTGATTGTATGCATGCGGTTCTCCGCCTGGTCGAACACAACCGACTGCCTTGACTCAAACACTTCATCCGTCACTTCCATCTCCGTGATGCCGAACTTTTCAGCGATTTCCGCTCCAATGGTGGTCCTGGTGTCATGGAAGGAGGGCAGGCAGTGCATGAAAATAGCCGTGTGCCTTGCCTTCTTCATCACCTCTTCGTTGACCTGGTACCTGCGCAGCAGTTCAATCCTGGTTCCCCAGACAGAATCCGGCTCCCCCATGGACACCCAGATATCCGTGTACACTGCGTCCGCATCCTTCACACCCTGGTCCACATCCTCTGTCAGCCGGATGGTGCATTCATTTTCCTCTGCAATCCGCCTTGCCTCGTCCACCAGTTCCTGAGCCGGGAACAGTTCCTTTGGGGCGCAGGCCGTAAAGTGGATGCCCATCTTGGCGCAGGCCACCATCAGGGAATTGCCCATGTTATTCCTTGCATCTCCCATGTATGTAAAGCGCAGCCCTTTGAGGCAGCCGAACTTCTCCTCCAGCGTCAGAAGGTCTGCCAGCATCTGGGTGGGATGGAACTGGTCCGTAAGCCCGTTCCACACGGGCACGCCCGCATACTCCGCAAGTTCCTCCACAACCGACTGGTCATAGCCCCTGTACTCAATGCCGTCATACATCCTTCCCAGGACCCTGGCCGTATCTGCAATGCTCTCCTTTTTGCCCATCTGGCTGCTGCCCGGGTCCAGGTAAGTCACACCCATGCCCAGGTCCCGTCCCGCAACCTCAAAGGCGCAGCGGGTGCGGGTGGACGTCTTTTCAAACAGAAGCACGATGTTCCTGTTGTCCAGGTATTTGTGGGGAACGCCGTTCCTCTTCATGTTCTTGAACTGTTTGGACAAATCCAGCAGATAGCGGATTTCCTCCGGCGTGTAGTCCAATAACTTCAGGTAATTCCTTCCTCTGATATTCACTGCCATCTTCCTTACTCCTTTGCTATGTTATTTGATTGTCCGGTCGCGCTCCAGGTCGGGAATGGATGTTCACCCGCGTTCCAGGGGCATGCTCATGCACCTGGGGCCTCCCCTTCCCCTGGACAGCTCCGAACTGGGCATTTCAAGGACCTCGATGCCTTTATCCCTGAGCATCTCATTGGTTATATAATTCCGGTCATATACCACCACCTTGCCCGGCTCAATGCACAGTGTATTGGAACCGTCATTCCACTGTTCCCGCTCCGAGGCAACCCGGTCCTTTCCGCCGCAGCGTATCATGGTCACCTTATCCGTCCCCAGGTAATCTGCCAGGACAGCCGGAAGCGGACGGTCAAGTTCCCTTACCGCAAGCCTGCCCTTTTGGTCCCCGCGCCGGATTTCATAGATGCGCAGGTTCCCCAGGATTCCGGGATGGATGGTGAACTTGTCGTAGTCCACCTGGGTGCACACCGTATCCAGATGCATGAACGCACGGATACTGGGGATATCCAGGGCCAGGATGGTCTCCACCTCACAGGAGCTGTCCTCAAACAGGTTCTGGGCCAGAAGTTCAATTGCCTCCGGCGTGGTCCTCTGGGAGATTCCCACGGCCAGGACCTTGCTGCCCAGGTTCAGGATATCGCCTCCCTCAATGGAGAAAGGATACTCCCTCTTATAGTAAAACGGCGTCTGCCCCCTGTAGTCCGGATGGTGCTCCAGTATATACTGCCCGTAGATGGTTTCCCTTCTCCTGGTCCTTGAATACATGCAGTTCAGGCTGACTCCCGTGCCGATGCACGCAAACGGGTCCCTTGTAAAGTACAGGTTGGGGATGGGATCCATGATGAAACGGCTGTCTGATTTGACCAAATCCACTAATGGACTGTGGGTTTCAGACTTAATCTCATGCATGCTGACGCCGGACATTGTCTTTAGCACCAGCTCCTTTTCATCCGGAATATCCATCAGGAAGCCAAACAGCTGGTTCCTGAACTTCTGCGCGGTGTTCCCGGCCTCACTGATGAACTGCCGGATGAAGTTCTCCCTGATATCCCCGGACTGTCTTAACACGTCCGCCATCATGTCCTCCATATAGACCACCTGGCTTCCGTTTTCCTTTAAAATGCGGGCAAAAATATCGTGTTCCCCCTGGGCTGTCTTAAGGTATGGGATATCGTCAAACAACAGCCGTTCCAGTTCCCCCGGAACCAGGTGTTCCAGTTCCTTCCCCGGCCTGTGGAGCATGACCTTTTTCAACTTTCCTATCTCGCTTTTCACACAGATTGGCATGCAATTATCTCCTTTGCGCTCTTGTTCCGCTCTCTTATGGATATTCTATTATATTTTTATTGGGACGATAGGACATCCAGGGAGCCTGCACTGGTATTTTAACCTGTTTTGGCATGGAATATGTCCGGGACATATGCGCCGGAACCGGCGCAATACAAAGATGTAAGAATGGAAACCGCGCCCTTTTCCAGTTCCATGGAGCGGTTTAAATACAAAAATATTTTCCTTATTTGTCTGAAATATGCTAAAATACCTCCATGGCATAAAGCAATGGAGGTATCTGTCATGACACTGCAGCAACTGCGGTATATTGTAACAATTGTAAACTGCGGCTCGATTTCCGAGGCGGCAAAGCAGCTCTTCATCACCCAGCCCAGCCTTTCCAATTCGGTGAAGGAACTGGAAAAGGAGATGGGGATTTCCATCTTTAACCGCAGCCCCAAAGGGATTGCCCTGTCCTCTGAAGGCACGGAGTTCCTATCCTATGCAAGGCAGGTACTGGAACAGGCGGAACTGCTGGAACAGCATTATACGGGAAGGAAACCCTTAAAACGGATCTGCTCCATATCCACCCAGCATTATGCATTTGCGGTCAATGCATTCGCCAACCTGGTATCCAGGCAGAATACGGATTCCTATGAATTTACCCTGAGGGAAACCCGCACCTACGAAATCATAGATGATGTGAAAAACTACCGGAGCGAGCTGGGCATCCTGTATGTCAATGAATTCAACCGCAAGGTGCTGGAGAAGCTGTTTAAGGAAAATGGACTTGTCTTCCATCCCCTGCTCCAGGCCGACCCTCATATATTCATCAATGTATCCCATCCCCTGGCCGGCCGCAAAAGCGTTTCCATCCAGGAGCTGGAACCTTATCCATTCCTGGCCTTTGAACAGGGGGAACAGAATTCCTTTTACTTTTCTGAGGAAATCCTGAGTACCATTCCCAGGAAAAAGGTAATCTATGTAAGCGACCGGGCCACCCTTTTTAACCTTCTGATTGGATTAAACGGCTATACCATATGCAGCGGCATACTCAACAGCAATTTAAACGGTGATTCCATTATCGCCGTCCCCCTGGAGACAGAGGAATCCATGCTCATCGGATGGATTGCCAATCCCAGGCTGCATCTCAGCGAATTTGCTAAAAAGTACCTGGAGGAGCTGGAACGGCTGATCCGGTGATACCAATCCCCTGCTTTCCCTGTCAGGAAGCCATCAGCCGGAATACGGACTCATGGATTTTATTGGCAATATAGGGATTGTTCATGGTATACAGATGGATTCCGTCCACCCCATGGGCCGCCAGGTCCACAATCTGGTCAACCGCGTAGGCGATTCCCGCATCCCTCATGGCCACCGGGTTATCCCCGTACCGCTCCATCATGGATGTGAACTTTTTAGGCAGCCGGACGCCGCAAAGGGAAACCATGCGCTCAATCTGCTTTTTATTCACAACCGGCATGATTCCCGCCTCCACCGGAACCCGGATGCCCGCCAGGTCAAGCCGTTCCCTGAAACGGTAAAAATACTCATTGTCAAAAAAGAGCTGGGTAATCAGCTGGCTGACCCCTGCGTCCACCTTGTGCTTCAGATTGTGGATATCCCGCACCAGGCCCCCGGATTCCTGATGGCCTTCCGGGTAACAGGCGCCAATGATATTAAAATCGCCGTGCTCCCTGATGAATCCCACCAGATCCGCGGCATACTTAAAATCGCCCGCAGGCTCCCTGTCCGGGATGCGGTCGCCTCTCAGCGCCAGGATATTCTCAATCTGATGGGCCTTTAACTGTAAAAGTATCTCTGCGGCATCTTCCTTTGTCAGATGCAGGCAGGGTATATGGGCCACGCTTTCAATCCCGTACCTGTGCTTGATGGAGGATGCAATCTCCAGGGTGGCGCGGCTGTTCTCACTGCCTCCCGCCCCGTAGGTCACACTGATGAAATCCGGCGTCATGCCCTTAAGTTCATCCAGTGTCTTATATATGGTATCCACGGGCGCTGTCCGTTTGGGCGGAAATACCTCCAAGGACAGCACTGTTTTCTGTTTAAAAAATTCCGATGTCTTCATACATTTTCCCCTCTTTCCTGATTGCAGTCATCATAGCACAAACAGAAAAGAGGCGGATAATTCCTATTTTTTATGGCTTTCTATAGATTTAAACTATATCCCTGTCATAAGCCTTGATATACACAAAGTTTTCATTGTTCCGGTCCATGGTATATTCCGGATTCAGGACAGCGTCAATGAATTCTTTCCCGCCCGGCTCAACCGCAGCCAGCTTCATGCCCAGTTCCCGCTCCACATCCTCCACCGTCAGGTCGTCCAGGAATACCTGTTCCCCCATGCGCAGCATATTGGAAGGAATCAGCAGCACGCTGCCCAGGTCCTCCCCCTTATCCTGGCGCTCCTTCAGCTGCCCGATCAGGTCCTGTCCCGTTATCAGACCCGATACGGTGATGGTCTCCCCGAAGAAATCATTCCTGATATAATACACATGGATGGTCAGGTGGGGGAACGCCTTCATCAGCTTGTCCGCAAACCCGCGGATGGTGGGGTATGCCAGCTTCCCGGTTGCAATTGTAAGCGTACGCCTTACCTGCCCTGCCGGCGCTTCATGGCCCGCGCCGTGAACCACCTCATCCAGGGCCTTCTCAAATTCATTGATGAGCATGCGCATCATACCCACGCCGTTCTCCAGCTGGATATAACCGTCATAGCGCTCCTCCTCCGGGAACTCCCGGCCTGCCGTGATGTACCACTCGTCGCTTGCATGGATGAAATGCAGGCCGAACCTGTCATAGTATTCCTGCTGGCGGCTTTCTACCATGTCAATCACGGCCCCTGCCTCTTCCTTTGTATACAGTCCGATGGGGAACAGGTTGTCCCGGAACCTGGTGATTCCGGCCGGGACAACCGATACGCTCCTTAAAAACGGCAGGTACCGGGCCAGGTCATCCATGGTCCGTTCCAGTTCCGCCCCGTCGTTCACATTCTTACAGCACACAACCTGTCCGTTCATCTCCACATGCCCGTCATAGAGCATCTGCAGATACTTCAGCTTCTCCCCCGCAAAACGGTTGTTAAGCATCTTACACCGCAGTTCCGGGTTCGTGGTCTGCACGGAAATATTGATGGGCGCCAGCTGCATCCGGATGATCCGCTCAATATCCCTCTCCTTCATATTGGTCAGGGTGATATAATTCCCCTGCAGGAAAGAAAGGCGGGAATCGTCATCCTTAAAATACAGGGTATCCCTCATCCCCGGCGGCATCTGGTCGATGAAGCAGAAGATACACTTGTTGCTGCAGGAGCGGTAGTCACTCATGAGTCCGTTTTCAAACTCAATGCCCAAATCGTCGTCGTACTCCTTATCAATCTCCAGCAGCCATTCCTCGCCGTCCTGTTTCCTTACCAGCACCTCAATATATTCATCTTTTATCATGTACCTGTAATCAAAGACGTCCTCCACATCCTGGTCATTGATTGCAAGCAGCACATCCCCTGGTTCAATCCCCATTTCTTCTGCAATGGAACCGGGAAACACTTCCTTTATCACATGTTCATTCTTTTTTATTTTCAACTGTAATCCCTCGACCTATCATTTATTCAATTCACACAGACCAGAATAGCAGTAATGGAAGCATTTTTCAAGGGCTAACCCTTTTCTTTTCTGCATTCCCTTTTATTCACAGTTATCTACGCAACGCAGTACTAGTCACGCCTTCGCCTCACGGTAACAGGACCACACGCAGCAGCCTGTAAACAATGCCACGAACAGGGCCGATACGCCCATGGACAAAAAGCTTACGCCGCCCCCAAAGGAGATTTCCCGGATCAGGCGGGTGGTATGGGTCAGGGGCATGATGTCCACAACCCACTTTAATGCCTGTGGTATGCCGTCCAGGGAAAAGAAGGTACCGCACAAAAAGGACATGGGGGTAATCACGATATTGGTAAAGTTATTCATATCGTAATGGCTTTCAATCATCATGGCCGCAAAGAAGCCCAGGGCTGCAAATATCAGTGAATTAAGGATTACCGCGGTCAGAAGCCAGCCGTTTAACACCAGGTCCGCCCCGGATACCAGCCCCAGGATCACGATGAACACGCCGGAATACATGCCACGCAGCGCGCCGGCCAGGATATGCCCCGCAGCCAGCAGATACATCCGGGTGGGGGAATAAAAATAACATTCAAAGCTTTTTTCATGGAGCCGCATCACGCTGATACGGGTGGATACGGACGTATAGCTGTTGCGCATGGTGGTCATGGCCAGCAGTCCCGGGATCAGGTAATAGAGATAGGGCCGCCCGCCCACATCCATCATTCTCCCCAGGCCCATCCCAAAGGTCACGAAATACAGGAAGGGGGACACCATCTGTGAAAATGTGACCCGCCAGAAACGTCTCTTGAGGAACAGCCATTCCCTCCATAGAATCGTGGTTATTTCCATCCTCCCACCCCCTTGCTGGTGTGGTGGAAGAACACATCCTCCAGGGTGGAGGGCAGAACGCTGCATGGCACATCCAGGGAGGCCGCCCTGGTCTTTGCCTCCGGCAGGCTTCCAAAAAACTCTGCCTTCATCCGCTCATCCTTCCCTTCGTATTCCACCTTAAAAGGCCCGATTTCAGCAATCAGCCCCTCCGGGGTATCCTCCCGGAATATCTTTCCCCCGTCAATCAGCATCACGTCATCGCACAGGTGCTGGGCCTCCTCTATATAATGGGTGGTCAGGAGGATGGTCTTCCCCTCCTTGTGCTGCATCCTGAGGAAATCCCAGATATCCCGCCTGGCATTGGGGTCGATGCCCACCGTTGGTTCATCTAAGAACAGATACCTGGGATCATGTATCAGGGCCTTGGCAATCATCAGCTTGCGCTTCATGCCTCCTGACAGGCTCTGGGATACCCGCCTGCGCACGGATTCCAGGCCAAGGAAGCTTAAGAGCCTGTCCGTGGACGCAGCAATATCCGCCTTTCCCATCCGGTAAAGGCGGCCTGCAAATTCCATATTCTCTTCCACGGTCAGCTCCTTGTCCAGGTTGATGTGCTGGCTGGTAACGCCGATTGCCTGCTTGACCGCCACCGCGTTCCGGTCCATGGGCTGCCCGTCAAACAGGATGGTTCCCGTATCCGGGCTTAATAAGCCGGTCATCATACGCATCAGCGTTGTCTTCCCGGCGCCGTTGGGACCAAGCAGTCCCAGGAATGTCCCGTCCTTTATCTCCATGGACACCCCGTCCACCGCCGTGACCGTTCCGAATGTCTTATGAAGGCAGTCACACACAATCATGGGTCTGCCTCCCCTGTTTCTTAATGATGATGGTTGAAAGATAAGGGATATCGTACTGCTTAAGCTCCTCAAAATCCGTGACCAGGCGCTCCTCCCCTGTTCCAGACTTGGTAATCAGGACAAAATTATCCTCCAGATGGTTTTCACGGATGGCCTGGATCAGCGCCTCCTGATTGGAGGAAGGCTTCATCAGCACCACATTGTCGTGCTCCCTCAATACCTTTCCCAGGTCCTCGCTGCTGTTCTTGCGCACAGGCGCCACCACAAGGTCCTCATCCCAGGCCACCAGGGGCATCTTCATGGAATCCGCCACAGCACAGAAGGATGTGATTCCCGGTACGACCTCCACTTCAACGCCCGCCTGTTCCATATATGGCAGGGTGTACATGAAGGTGCTGTAAACAGCCGGATCCCCCAGGGTGATGAACGCCCCTGTCCCGTCCTCCTTCAGCTCCCCTGCAATCAGGGCCGCATTCTCCTCCCACATCCGGCGCAGCTTCACACCGTGGTAATGCATGGGATAGACCAGATCCACAATCCTGGCCTTTGTATCCTTAAGCAGGTCTTTTATGATGTCAAATGCAAAACTGCCCGCCCCGGCTTCCTTTTCAGGGCAGAATATGACATCCGCCTCCTTAAGGATCCGGTATGCCTTTAAGGTCAGCAGTTCAGGGTCTCCCGGCCCCACGCCGATTCCGTATAATTTTCCCATACTCCATTCCTCTTTTCGTTCTTCGTACCATGACATGGTAACATATCAAAACTCAAAGAGCAATTCTTTCCCGCTATTTTAATGAAAATGTCCGCCAATCCATTCGGCCAGGGTTTCATATAATAAATCCGGGTCAATGGGCTTTGCCAGATGCCCGTTCATACCAGCCTCCCCGGCCCTCACCACGTCCTCATGGAAGGCGTCGGCCGTCATGGCTATGATGGGGATGCTCCCGGCCCTCTCATGGGTCAGGCCGCGGATGGCCTGGGTTGCCTCGTAGCCGTCCATCACCGGCATCTGTACATCCATGAGGATCAGGTCAAAGGAATCACCGTGGGCCAGGAACTGGTCCACGGCGTCCCTTCCATTGACCGCACATTCCACCGTGATATCGGCCATGTGCAGCAGTTCCACTGCAATCTCGCGGTTGAGCACATTATCCTCCACCAGCAGCACGTGATGCCCTGCCAGTTCGGGACGCTGTGACTTTCCTGCCGGAGGGCGAACGGCGCGTTCTATTCCGGTCACGGAAAGCAGGGTATCATAAAGGGTGGAGGCGAAAATAGGCTTGGTAATGAATGCGTTGGCTCCGGCCTGCCTGGCGCTGTTCTCAACTGCACCCCAGTCATATGCCGTTATGATGATGATCATGGTCCCGGCTCCCACGATTTCCCTTATCCGGCGGGTTACCTCAACCCCATCCATATCCGGCATCCTTAAATCAATGAGGCAGACGTCATAATCCTCCCCGGACTGGTGGGCCAGACGGACGCGGTTTATACATTCCTTACCGGTCAGGACCCAGTCCGACCGGATTCCAAGGTTCTCCAGCAATAGGGCTGTATGGACGCAGCTGTCCCTGTCGTCATCCGTCACCAGCACCTTCAGGGATTCCATCACATACTGTTTGGGCGCAGGCATTTTCCCCTTATCCTTCGGGAGGTCAAAATCCAGCTCCACGGTAAAGGATGTCCCTTTCCCCAGCTCGCTCTGCAAGGTTATGGTGCCGCCCATCAGCGTGACGAGATTCTTGGTAATGGGCATCCCCAGGCCCGTGCCTCCTGCGTTCTGGCCCGCGGACATGTCTTCCTGTTCAAAGGGCACAAAAAGACGCTCCATGAATGCGCTGCTCATTCCTATTCCTGTATCGCTTACCGTAAAACGAAGCCGGATCTTGCCGTCCTTTTTCAGCATCTGCCGGATTTCCATACGGATGCTGCCGCCTTTGGGGGTAAACTTAAGGGCATTGGATAAAAGGTTGAGAAGGACCTGGTTCAGCCGCAGGGAGTCGCCTATCAGTTCCGTTTCCGTAAGTTCCACCAGAGGCACGGTGAAGTCCAGCCCCTTTTCCCTGGCCTGCGGATAGATGATGGAGGAAATGGACTCCACCACGGTCTCCAGTTTGAACGGTTCGTGGGCAATCCTCATCTTTCCCTCGGAAATCTTGGACATATCCAGCACGTCATTAATCAGTGTCATCAGGTGCTTGGATGAATACCCTATTTTTTCCAGGCAGTCCGCCACACGCTGCTTATCGTCAATATAGGCTGCTGCAATGGTGGTCATGCCGATGATTGCATTCATGGGGGTGCGGATTTCGTGACTCATGCGTGACAGGAAGTCTGATTTGGCCCGGTTGGCATGTTCTGCCACGGTAAGGGCATCTTTAAGGGCCGCTGTCTGCTCCGTCAGCTTTTTCTGCATTTCCCTTAATTCGGTCACATCGGTTATATCGATGAAGATAGCCAGGTATACAGGGCTTTTCTCCTGCCAGTCAATGCAGGCAGCGTTCACCTGAAGCCACAGGTTCTGTCCCTTCCTGTCCTTCACATGCATGACAAAACGGACCGGCTCCCCCTTTAGCAGTTCGTTCCTGTGGGACTGGATTGTTTCCATATTGTCCCTTATGTTCTGTCCCTGAAGGGCATGCAGCTCCCCGTTTGTATTATCCCCGAAATACTCCATGAAACGGGCGTTGGCGTCCAGCAGGACCATGCCCAGGTCCTGGTCAATCCTGTACTTTGCCACAAAACCCGGAAGGTTCTCATATGTGACGGACCGCTCCCTCTGCATCTGCACCAGGTCATCAATATTCGTAAGCACGGAATACGCCACCTGGTACCCGTCTATATATTCATCTGAAAACCTGGTGGAGAACTGGACCCAGATATACTCCCCGTTCTTCCGCCTGAGGCGCGATACCATCTGATATCCGCCCTGGCGCGACTCGAGTGCCTTTATGACGGTCTGGGTAAGGTCATCCCACAGCTCCTGGTCATCCTGATAGTAAAGGTCCGGCTGGTTATGGAACATTTCCTCGTATTCACCGCGCGGCCAGCCAATGAGGTCATAGTAAAATTCATTGGCCCAGACCAGTGTGAAATGCTCATCCAGCAAATGCTTGCTTACACTGACCCTCAGCAGGTTCATCAGCGTGTCATATTCATAACCGGCCGGCATGCCGTTGGTCCCGTCCCGGCCGGCTGCGTTTTTCTTTTCCTGTTCCGTCATCCTGTTGGTTCCCCCTGGTCCTATTTCTTTTCCTGATAACACCCATACTGTCTGCTTCCCGGTGATTGCATAACGCAAGGTACCTTGTTCATGTGCATGTCTTTTTATTATAATTCAAGTATAAAGAAAATTCAACAGACTTCTGGAAATGGCCTCCATAAAATGATAAAATAGACTGCATGACGAAAGAATTCATTTTATTATACGAGGTATTTGACTGTTGAAAACAAAACTAAGGGTCCATAACCTGATTTACCAGTACTTTCTTTTCCGCATCCATTTCCAATATTACCAATATGGAGATACCCTGCCTTCCATCGACACCCTCTGCCGTGAATTCAGTGTTTCCGCACAGACCGTGGCCACTGCCTTACAGCGGCTGCGTGCAGAAGGCTATATTGACATGCACAACGGAAGGCAGACAAGGGTCCTGTTCAGGCAGACCGATGAAGAATACAGGGCTTTTATCCGCCAGTTCTTTTCAGGGCGCATGGCTGCTGCTTCCGGGTTAGCCAGGGCCGTGGAGATGGTCTGCATCCCTCTGATGACGGAAGGATTCATGCGCATGGACGATAAGGACCTGGCATACATCGCCCCCTTTGTGGAGCGTTCCGGAGCTGATGATGTCCTCTATCTGTTCTGTTATGCCCTGCAGAAGCTGGAGAATCCCCTGGCCATGAATCTGTTCTGGGAAACCTCCCTGTTTCTTGGCCTGATGTTCATCAGTAATAATAAAGAAGCTTCCATGAGGAAAAACATGCATGTCCGGGAACAGCTGGAAGCCATCCTGTCCTTGTGCAAGGCCGGGGACAGGGAACAGGTTCATGAAGCGCTGCTTTATTTTCAGGGAAGTTCCGTAAAAAAGGCGTTCCAATTCATCCGGCATTCACTGGCCCCTATGACGGAAAGTGAACCGGTTTCCTTTGTCTGGCGGATTTACTGGGAAAGGCCCCAGATCTGCTATGGGCTGACCATGAGGATCCTCCATGGAATCTATCTGGGGGAATACAAGGACGCGGAATATCTTCCTTCCTATGGGAAGATGTCTGAGAAATATAACGTATCCGTCAGCACGGTCCGCCGGACCATCCATATGCTGAACCAGACAGGCGCAGCGGTTTCCGTCAATGGCGTGGGGACCCGTATCTTCCCTGCAGGCGTACGCTGCAACCTTCCTGACTTCCAAAGCCCTGCTGTCCGCCGCAACCTGTCCCTCTTTTTGCAGTCCTTTGAAATCATAGCCTACAGCTGTGAGGAAGTGGTCAGCTCCACCCTTTTGTCGCTTACCCGGGGACAATACTCCCAGCTGGTCTGCGTGATTGAACAGCACCGGGATTCGGGGCAGCACGCCTTTACCTTATGGCATCTGCTGATCTGCATCGCCACCCACAATCCACTGGCTGGTATCCGGGAAATCTACTCCAAGCTGTACGGACTCCTTCTCTGGGGCTACCCGCTGAAGGCATCCCTGCCGGAAGCTTCCGGATCCGACCATATCATACGGCAGTTTTCAGACGCCATCTTCCTCTGCCTGCGCAATCATGAACCAGACCAGTGCGGCGCTGCCGTGAGGGAAATGATCACAAGGCTGTTCCCTGTTGCGGAAGGGTATCTGCTGTCGCGCGGGATTTCCGCTGAAGAACTGCGCATGTCCCCCTCCATCCGGCTTCTTCTCAATACCCAGATTGAATAGCATTTACTTTTTCCCACAAAATACCGCCCCTTCCGGATTCTTATGCCTCGCATCCGGAAGGGACGGTATGTTTCACCCCATCATATGATTTTTTTCCCTGCTCCTGCCCAGTTCTGCCAGGCGCCGGTTCTTCTCATTCACCGGCCCGAAGTCCTTAAGACAGCAGATGACCTGTCCACAGGATGTAAGGAGGGCGGCCGCCCGCTCATAGGTTTCATCTTTTATCAGTTCAAAGGGAGCTTCCGACACCACCTCTGCGGCCAGGGCTTTGGCAACCGGATAATCAATGTCATTTTCATGAAGGATACCGGCCGCAAAGGGAATGCCCCTGCGCTGGAGCTTCCGGTAAACCGGTATCCCGCTTCCATTCCCACCTATGACAAAGACCTCCGGCTTTCCCTTTACCGGCTCCATCTCAAGGCAGCCCAGCTCTGCATGGTAGCTGCCTTTGGAAATCCCATACAGCTGTGTGATATAGGTGGATGTGAAAATCTCTTCCGGGGTCCCGCAGCGTTCAATGGTATCCCCATTGACGCACACAATATAGTCTGACAGCTTCTGTGCCAGGTCCAGTTCGTGAAGGGACAGGAGTACTGCCACCTGTTTCTCCCGCACCAGATCCTTTAAGATGGTCAGAAGCTCCAGCTTGTGCCGTATATCCAGAAAAGAAGTAGGCTCATCCAGGACAATGGCCTCCGGCTCCTGGCAGATGGCCCGCGCCAGAAGGACCCGCTGCTTCTGCCCGTCGCTTATCTCCATGAAGTCCCGTTTCCCAAGATCCGCTGCATGGACCAGTTCCATGGCTTCCCTTACCTTTTCATGGTCCTCCTGGTTCAGGATCCCCAGCCGTCCCGTGTAAGGGTAGCGCCCGGTGGCAACCACATCCTCACAGGTCATAAGCTCCGGCCGTATCCGTTCCGTCATCAGCACCGACATACGCCTGGCTATCTGTTTTTCCGTCATGTCCTTCATGGAAGCATGGTCCAGGTACACGGCGCCTTTTAACAGGTCCATCTGCCGGATGATGCTCTTCAGTATGGTGGATTTCCCGGCTCCATTCGGCCCGATCAAGGTCACGATCTGACCGCGCTTCACGTGGATTTCAATCCGGGCAATCAAAGGCACCTTCCCATATCCCACCGTCATGTTTTCTGTAACAATATAATCCTCTGCCATGGTTTTCTCCTTACTGCATGCCCTTTTTGTTCTTCACCATCATATAGATGACAACCGGCGCGCCGAAAACAGCCGTGACCGAGCTGATGCTAAGCTCAGTGGGCGCAAACACGGTCCTGGCAATCAGGTCGCAGAACAGGCAGAACACAGCTCCGCCCATGAAACAGCCCGGAATGACCACCAGGGGCCTGGCTGTGCCCAGCATGCGCTTCACAATATGCGGCACCGCAATGCCCACAAAGGAGACAGGACCGGCAAATGCTGTCACACTGGCGGACAATATGCTGGAGAGCAGGATCAGCGCCACCCGGAACCGCAGGATATTCACGCCCATGTTCTGGGCGTACACCTCCCCCAGCTGATATGCGCTGATTGGCTTGGCCATCCAGAACACCAGGAGCAGCGACACGGAAATCACGGCCGCCATTACCCGGACATTATCCCAGGACATACCCGAAAAGCTTCCCATGGACCAGTTATGAAGATTGACAATGTTGGCGTCATCTGCAAATGTGATGACAAAGTCAGTCACCGCAGAACAGATATAACTTATCATCACGCCGCAGATGACCAGCATGGACATTTTCTTTACCCGCCCCGAAATCAGGAGGATGAACCCCATGGATATCATGGCCCCTGCAAATGCCGCCAGTATCATGCCCCCGGAACTGATGGATATGCCCCTGCCAAGCAAAAGGATCATGACCAGGGACACCACCAGCCTGGCGCCGGAAGAAATCCCCAGCACGAACGGGCCTGCAATGGGGTTGGCAAAAAAAGTCTGCAGCAAGAAGCCTGACACGGACAGCGCCCCTCCCAGCATGACGGCCGACAGGATGCGGGGCAGGCGGATATCCCACACAATGTGGTAGGCGGTCCCTTCATCTGTCTGCCCCAGCAGGATTTTCCCTATCTCCCCCACGGTGAGATGGACGCTGCCGGAATTAATATTCCATAAAAACAGCAGACACATCAAAAGCCCCAGGAGGCTGAATGTAATGCAGTATTGTGTGTATGTTCTTTTAGACATTGGGACAACTCCTTACCGCAGCCTGTGCATGTAGGCCATTTCTTCCTGGTCCGGCGCTTCCTCAGTGAGGATCCGATGGATATCCAGTATCATATTGCCCAGGCCCATGGTTTCCTGGAACAGGCTTTTCTCCGTGCACCAGACATTTCCTTCTTTCACAGCTTTAAAATCCGCCAGGAGGCTGCTTTTATCCAACAGCTGGGCAAGGGACTCCAGTTCCCCGTCAATGGTGCTGTTATAAATAATATAATCCGCTTCCTTTGCCGCTGCGTAAAACGCCTCCATCTGCATGTTCATGGTGGACAGCGCATTGCCGTTTCCGTCAAGGCCTTCCGGAACATAGGTCCCGCCAGCCAGTTCAATCATTTTAGCCACATAATCCCCGGACTTCCTCACATTCACATATCCGTTGGAACTGATGTAGAAAAATGCCACTGTCTTTCCCGTGGCATCCTGGTCCAGCACAGGCTTCAGGTTCTCCATCTGTTTCCGGAAACATGCCTCTGCCTGCTCCTCCCGGCCGGTAAGCACCCCGTACAGCTTCAGCCACTCCATCCTTCCAAGGGGATGGCTTTCATAGCTGGAGCGCTCCACCAGCACAGGTATGCCCAGCTGTTCCAGCTGTTCCTTTACTTCCGGGGAATGGCTGATCATGGTTGATTCGATTGCCAGGCCGCATGACTTTGATAGGATCAGCTCGTAATCAGGGGCGTTGTATTTGCCGGCATAGAACATACCGCCATCTTCCAGGGCCTGCCTTGCCTCTTCAATATACCAGCCCTGGGCGTCCGTGCCGGACAGGGTAATCCGGTCCATGGCGTCCAGGCTCTTAAACAGGTCCATGGCCGAGGTTGCAACCAGATAGATATTCTTAACCGGCTGCCGCAGGACCGTCACATCCTCCGGCAATCCTTCGGGCTGTGTTCCCTGTTCAGGAACCACCAGGAACCGCCCGCTGTCCCTGATGGATATCATGGCGCATCCGTCGTCATAGTAATCCACGGAAAACTGGTCCGCGTACAGAAGTTCCATGCTGCGGATGACTTCCCGGTCATCCCAGGAATCCTTGGATGGCTGCGGATGTGCTGTCTGCTGACTGCCTGGCTGCGGTCCTGCTGCCTGCTGCTGGCCTGGCTGTGGCCCTGCTGCTTGCTGTGGCCTTGTCGCCGGTTGCTGGCCTAGCTGTGGCCCTGCTGCTTGCTGTGGCCCTGCTGTCTGCTGCTGTGCGCCTGTCTCCCGGCCTGGCGCGGCGCATCCGCAGGCAGCTGCCATCAGAAGACAGATTATCATGGTTGTGGTTATTATCTTTCCTGTTCTCATCACTGAACCTTTACAATTGTGGCTGAATCAATGATCAGCCCATACTCAATCTCATGGGGTTCACTCATGGCTACCGTATCCGCGATAACCGGTATATTCCTGTCAAATACAGCCACCGGAATCTCAAACGCAGAATTGCCTTCTGTACTTATGAGGTCAAACTTCCCACCGTCCACCTTCATATAATCGTAGTTGGCGCTGCCCCAGACAATGGTTGCAAAGACATTTCCATCTTCCACCCTCAGGGATGCAGGGGATTCAACGGAGGCCCTTCCGGACCCGCCTGTCAGGGCAACCTCAGCCGTATACATCCCATCTTCCAGGCTCAGGCTTCCTGCCGTTGTGACATTTCCCTCAGCAAAGCATTCCGGCGGCAGGGAATCAGAGCGGAACATAAGGACACGGTCATACCATTTCTCCTTCTTTTTGCTGAATGCACTGCAGTCAATTTCCATATCCAGGGCTTTGACAGGAACCTTAAACGTATGCGTGCCCTCTGCCGTCTCCACATATGGGATGAAATCAGCCTCGGAAGCCTTTCCTGCCGCCTCTCCAGTTCCCATATACAGCTTCAGGTATCCGGTGCCTCCCATGGTCATGACCGCGCTCATGGTGCCGTCCTTTACCGTGAGTTCGCAGGCGGTAATCTGGAACATGTTGGAGCTGGATTCCACTTTTATAGGATATACCCCGTCTTTTATCTCATCAGCGTATACAGGTGTCTGTTCATTGGCTTCACTGTCCGGGGTCCTGGGAGTGGTTTCTCCTTTATCCTGGTCTGATTCAGTTTCTGGCGCCTGTGTTACGGTTGCTTCTGCCTGTGCACCAGCCCCTGGCTCCTGTGCCCCGCTTCCTTCTGCCTGTGCCCCGCTTCCAACTGCCTGCGTTCCGCCCCCACATCCCCCAGCCAAAAGCATCATTGCAATCATGACTGCAGATAATCCTGCTTTTTTAAATCTCATCTTCATTCCACCTTTAAAAGGGCGATCAGCAACATTGTCCCGACCGCCCATTCTTCCTGTTTTACCTGATAACCTTTTTACCTGATAACTTTTTTACCCAATCACTTTGACAGGCTATCCACTGCCGCCTGTGCGTGTTCCACAAAAAGCTGCTGGATTTTTTCCATCTCCCCAAGGCCGCGTACAAGGCACGTCACCTCATAGCCAGCGCCCTCAAATGCAGTTTTCCATGAATCCTCCCCGTCCCCCGCCATATCGTTGTTGGCATGGTCGCCTGCCACTATCATTAACGGCTCCAGGACTACCTTCTTATAACTGCCTTCCTTAACCTTGGCAAGGACATCCTCCAGACCAGGCTCCGCCTCAACCGTTCCTACGTAATAATTCTTATATCCTGCATCTGCCAGCATATCCTGCATCTTTGCGTATACATGGTTGGAATCCGCCTCTGTACCGTGCCCCATGAAGCAGATGGCTGTTTCCCCGTCATCGTACTCAGCCGTTGCCTCGGTAACAGCCTTCATGACAGCTTTAAAATCATCATCCGTGGTCAGAAGCGGCTTACCGATTGCCACCTTATCAAAGGCATCTGAATACCCCGCCACTTCATTCACAAGATCCGTATACTCCAGGCCGTCCATTAAATGGGTGGGCTGAATGACCAGGTTCCTGACCCCATTCTTCTCCGCACGTTCAAGCGCCTCGCCCACATTGTCAATAGCAACATTGTCACGTGACTTCACATGGTCAATGATGATCTGGCTGGTAAATCCCCTTCTGACAGAGTAATCCGGAAATGCCTTCTCCATTGCATCCTCAATGGCCCCTACCGTCAGGCGCCTGTTATCGTTGTAGCTGGTGCCGAAGCTGACCACCAGAAGCTCATCCTCACCAATCCCGTCCTGGTTCCTGGTGTTATCCTTGGAAGCATCACCTGTATCATAGTTCTCTTCATCTTCTTGTGCCATTGCGTCTGCAGCCTCCTCTTTACCTGATTCTTCTGCCGTGTTTTCTGCTGCTGTGGTTTCCGCTGACGTGGTTCCTGCTGTGGTTTCTGCTGCCGTCCCTGTCCCTGCACCGGATGCCACTGCCTCTGTTTCCTTTGTGCCTGAACACCCTGCCACGGCTGATGCCGTAAGGGCTGCTGCTGTAAGTAATACTGCCAGTTTCTTGATTTTCATCTTCTCTTCCTCCTTATTTTAAACCATATCGGTTCCGGAACCATCTTAGGGCGTGTTTGAAAATTCATGCCCTCATGATGATGCATCGGGAGCACGTCCTTTGACGGCAATCCGACAAGATATAGGAATACGCCAGAAGCAGCTGAAGATTTCCCCAGTACGGCAGACACAAAAAAACACAGGGAACATTCCCTGTGCATCTGATTCCTTCCTCACAGGGACCCGCATGCCCTGCGGAATCGTCCCTGGGCTGTAAATACTTATAACCATACCCTGAAGCAGATTTCCGCAAAAGCAGTCATTCACCGTCTGAGTCAGAAATCTGCGGTCATAAACATGCCTGCGGGGTCCATTTCCCCATATATATCAATCATGATATATACCAATCACGGTGGAAAGGACTGCCCAGGCGCGCTTCAAACGCCGTAAACCGGTACGACCAATTACTCGTGGTCTGGAACCATATTCCTGTACCAACAGCTGGCAGGTTTCCTGACTTGCCGCTCAACACCCATAACCGCCTTCCCAATCCGGACCGGATCAGTGGCTGTACATGACAATGGTTATGGGCTCCCGGCTTACAGTGACGAGATCGTACAGGATTCACACCTGTTTCCCTATTACCCGGCGCCTGGAGGATCGGTCATGTCTCCATGACGAAGCTTCAGCCGCCGGCACCAGCTGCTCTAAACTCGATATGCTATATCCTACCATCTATTGGCAGAAAAAGCAACTCTGTTCCTGTGGTCATTGATAAAAAGAAATATCCTGTATCAGGAATGGCACATTATAAAATCGGTCTTATTTTTTTCTGGTATTCCCTGTGAAAACAAAAAATGGAAAATAACACCGCCACTGTCTCCGATATCCACGCCGCATACCATGCGTAATTAAGTCCATAACGGGATGCGATGAATCCTGCCATGGGAACCAGCAGCACCAGCTGGCGCATACAGGTACTGAGCATGCTGACCATGCCGTTTCCCAGTGCGGAGCAGGCAAAGCCGATGGTGATGGAAACCGCTGCAACCGGAAACGTAATGGACATGATCCGGATTAAAGGTGTACCGATTGCCATCAGTTCATCCCCGGCAGCATAAAGGCCCAGCAGCCTCTGGGGTATCAGGAAAAACAAGGCCGCGCCCGCCAGCATGATACACATGGCTGCCGTAACGGTTAAGCGGAACGCGGTCCTCACCCGTTCTCCATTTTTGGCTCCATAGTTGTAGCCGATAATGGGCAGCAGCCCCTGGGCCAGCCCGCTGACCGGCATATAGACAAAGGTCCACAGTTTATAATACACACCGAATGCAGCCACTGCAGCGGAAGCAAAGCCCGTAAGGATGGCATTCATACCCACCATCATAAGACTTCCCATGGTCTGCATCAGCATGCTGGGGATGCCAACCTTATAAATCCCAAGTATCAGATGTCCATCCGGGCGGTATCCCTTTATCTTAAAATGGATTTCATGATTCATCCGGCGGTTCAGCCCCAAAGATGCCGCAGCAGCCACCCACTGTCCGATCACAGTGGCAAGGGCGGCTCCGGGAACCCCCATCCTTGGCAGTCCAAACAGGCCGAATATAAGGATGGGGTCCAGTATGATATTGGTCACCGCTCCCCCAATCTGCGCCATCATGCTTAAAAAGGTATTGCCCGTGGCCTGAAGCAGACGTTCCCCCGTGGTGGCCAGGAAGATTCCCGGACACAGGAGCATGCAGATCCGCAGATACCGTACGCCGAAATCCGCGATTACACTGTCATCGGTAAATGCCCTGATGAATGTCCCGCTTGCAGCCGCGCCCAGAACAATGAACACCATGGATGAGAGGACTGCCAGCATCAGGCCCTCCGTAGCCACCTGATTTACCTCTTCATAATTTTTCTGTCCCAGCTTCCTGGACAACAGGGAGTTCACCCCCACGCCGGTCCCCACCGCCACCGCCAGCATCAGCATCTGGGCGGGATACGCCAGGGAAGTGGCTGTCAGCGCGTCCTCACTGATCCTGGATACGAATATACCGTCCACAATATTATAAAGGGACTGGACCAGCATGGAAATCATCAGAGGAACCGACAAACGGAAGATCAGTCCCCCCACCGGGGCATTCCCCATCTTATTCTCTTTTACTGTTTTTTGCTCCAATATCTTATCCTCCTAATCCAATCAGCCCATATTCCGGTCCAGGAAATCAAAACACAGATCGGATAACCATGGCTCATGCCACCAGTTCCTCCCATGGTGGGGTGCCCCATCCCCGGTATATAACTCTGCCTTATCCGGCCCGGCGGCCTGCTGCAGCGTCCTGAAAAATGTCTCCGACTGCTCATAAGGAACCACAGCATCACCGGTCCCATGGACAATCAAAAACGGAGGGATTGCTTTGTGTGCATATGTACAGGGATTGGCCAGCCTGACCAGTTCCGGTATCTCCGGAAGAGGGCTGCCTAAGAAGACGGATTCCGGGGAGTCCGGCAGATTGTGGTCCGGCACTCCTTTTTTTGTATGTTCAAACGCCTCATCCATGGCAAGGAAGCCGCCGCATGGCCCGCACCAGTCAATGACAGCCGCCACCCGGCAGTCATACCCGCCATTTCCCATGGATAAATCCTCAAATGCGGGATTGCCCTCCGTCAATGCAGTGATGGACACCAGCCAGCCGCCGCTGGACGGTCCCCACAGCGCAATCCGGTCCGGATCCAGCTGGTAACGCCGGGCATTGGCTTTCAAATAACGGATTGCCGCTTTCGCATCATACACCATGGCCGGGAAGCGGGACTCCCTGCTTTTCCGGTATTCGCAGTCCACCACCACATATCCGCGGTCTGTCCCGCGCAGCACCGGCTCTGAGCTGTCCTCTCCCTTGCCCCCATGCATGAATCCTCCGCCGTGAAAAAACAGGATGACCGGATAAGGACCTTCCTTCTCCTCATTGGGATACCAGATATCCAGTTTCTGGGACTGTGAATCGCCACTGTATGGGATATCAAACTGTTTCCTCCTGATATGCCCGGCCACTTCGGGTGATAACATGTGATTTACCGTCTGTTTGGCTGTCTCAGGTGATAACATATGTTCTTTCATTTACTGTCTCCCGTTCTCCAATGTATGCGTTCCAAGGACTGCAGATACCGTCAAACGCAAATGCCAGTCAATAGGGTGCCAATCCACGGTATCAGTCCGCATCATCCGGCAGTTCATGGTATTCCTCATATAAATCAGCCAGGAACACGCCCAGCTGCTGCGCTTCCACCGTGCTGTGGGTGATTACCTTCTTTAAATACGCGTCACTGAACATGTAATCCGGCGTCGTATCATCCTTCACGATTTTTCCGTCCCTGACGCCGTAGCCGATCCATTCACGGCTGCATTTCTCCATATATCCCAGTGGACTCTGTCTGGAAAGCGTCAGGCACAGATGCATGCCGCCTAACTGTTTATGTTCCGCATCCATGGTGTGGAACGTCTCATATGCGCAGTCCACGAAGCAGCCAGCCGCTTTCAGTTCCTGCTCCTTCTCCTCCGTCAGGCCAAATTCCCTCAGGTTGATTGCATGGCGTATGGTATACGTTTTAGCCTCTCCCGCCCCCAAGTCCAGGGATTCCACGGTCCAGATGCCATCCTGCTTATCCTTTCCATTGATGAACCCATGGCCCACATGGTCGGCCGGATTCCATATCTTATACTTGATATTATCATATCCCATGGGCCCCACAGGCTGGCTCTTCGGCGGGATATTCAGCCAGCGGAAATACCAGGCCAGCATCTTCGGCGTGCATCTGGGATAAGTTGTGTACACTGCGATATACCCTGTGCCGTCCGGCATGTGGCAGTATCCGTATTCCAGTTCCTGATACCCCTCGGGCTGCAGCAGATTCAGCCAGTTTTCCGGCAGGATGGCCTTTGCCGGATCTGCAGGGCATCCCCGCTCAATCAGTTCCCTCTCACGGGGCGCCAGCTCATATAACGGCAGGTCATAGTATTTGGCAAGGGGAAGCTCCCTCTCCCTTGGGTCCAGTTCCGGTCTTACTTCGATGATTCCTTTTCTGCTCATATCATTATCCTCTTTCTGTTTATTGTGCAGCCGCATCGTCCATCCCGGCCCGGAAGAACTGGATGGCCGATGGCGATACTGCTTTATATAGTTTTCCGGTGGATTCTAACATCCCGTTTTCATGGATGAAGAATGTGGTGATATCCCCTGACACCATATTGCCCGATACCAGGAATCTGCCGTCCGGGGAAATGTTGATACCCCTTGGAAGATTGCCGCCGGACGGTATGTTCTGCTTTACTGCCGGGATCCCGTCCTCCCCAACGGAAAGGACCACAATCTGGTTCAGTCCGCACAGTGTGACATAGAGTGTCCTTCCATCCGGATGGATCAGGATGTCCTGCGCCCCAACCGGCTTCCCTTCAATCAGCCCCACCTCCTCGGACAGCAGTTTCACCTTGCAGAACAGTTCTAACTTACCTGCATCCTCGTCGTAGTGGAAACAGTTCAGCTGCGCCAGGTTTTCATTGTTGGCATAGAATACCGGCAGGGTGGGATGGAAGGTGCCGTATCTGGGGAAACAGGCAACCTCCTCGGTCACATACTCATCCGTAATCACAATCTTCTCCTGATTGCGGTCCAGCTTAAATGCAATCAGCTTATCCATCCCCTTGTCGCAGGCCACGAACATCCCTCCGCCCGGGCTTTGGACCACTGCATGGAGCCTGGAGATGACCTGGACCAGCTGTATGTGATTGGTGACCGGGTCCACGTTCTTGCGTGAATTCGGACCGTTTCCGCCCGTTCCCGGGGTTATGGCCACATCGCATACATCACCTATTCCTCCATCTTCCCGTATCCTGAACATCACGATTGCAGTATCGTCAAACAGGACTTCATTTTGGAATGTCCCATCCTCATTCTTCTTTATTTTGGTCACATGCCAGGGATCCGCACAGTGGCACGTAAGGAGATATTTCCCCGACTTATCCAGACACAGATAGGATGGCTCGGGAAGCAGCGACTCCTTCTCATTAATCAGCGTAAGCCCCCCTGTCTCCGGGTTGATACGGAATGCCAGCAGATATCCGCCTCCGCCGATTTCCCCCCTCCGCTCCCCGCATTCATTAACCGCGTACAGGATCCGGTTCTTTGCGTCCAGACACAGCTGTCCTGCGGCAATGTCATAGCGGATGGTTTCAATCAGGGCCATTGCTCCTGTTTCCTGATTGAACTGAAAGATGGATATTCCCTTTGGCGCCGGAGCAAATCCCCAGTTTCCCACGTAAGCATATATTTTTTCAGTCATACTGATTCTCCTGTTTTCCTGTTATTTCATATTCACATCTTATGGATTGATTTCCCTGGCCCGGCAGCAGGACACAAAGTGTCCGGGGCTGATTTCTTCCAGCCTCTGGGGCTCGTGGCATCTTTCACACACATGGACGCAGCGGGCCGCAAACCGGCAGCCTGGTTTGGGATCAATGGGGGATGTAATCTCGCCCTTCAGTACAATACGCTCCATCTTCTTATCGATGTTAATGGACGGGATGGCGGAAAGCAGCGCCTTCGTATAGGGATGGTACTGTTTTTTGAACAGTTCCTTTGAAGGACAGGTTTCCACCAGCTGCCCCAGGTACATGACGCATATATTATCGGAAATATGCTTTACCACGGAAAGGTCATGGGTGATGAACATGTAGGTCAGGTTCTTTTCCTGCTGCAGGAACTTTAACAGATTCAGTATCTGGGCCTGGATGGACACATCCAGGGCGGAAACAGGTTCATCGCACACGATGAACTCAGGATTCAGGGCCAGGGCCCTTGCAATCCCCACCCGCTGGCGCCTGCCTCCATCCAGTTCGTGCGGATAGGACATGCGCAGCCTGGGCGCAATCCCCACCAGGTCCATAAGGTCCGTGGTCTTTCTCTGGATTTCACTTTTATTAAATTTACCTGACACCACCAGGAATTCCCGGATGGATTCTTCCACGGTATATCTTGGGTTCAGTGAGGAGTATGGATCCTGGAAAATCATCTGCGCATGCTCATGATAGTCCTTCATATCCCGCTTTCCAAGTGTCGTGACATCCTCGCCTTCAAAGAGGATGCGCCCATCCGTGCTTTCAAGCAGATGGACCAGCATGCGGCCCAGGGTGGATTTCCCGCACCCGGATTCGCCTACCACGCCAAGGGTGGTGCCTTTGGGGATGGTGAATGATACGTCATCCACCGCATGCAGCGTTCCCCTGCCTGTTTTAAAATATTTCTTCAGATTCTGCACTTCTATCAGATGATCCATCCCTACACCTCCTCCCCCGCCTTCAGACAGCGGCACAAATGTCCTGACGATACTTCCTTAAGCCCAACCTGGCTGCATTTACAGGCATCCGATGCCCGGGGGCACCGCGGATGGAATTTACATCCTTCCGGCAGGCTGGTGGGGTCCGGCGGCAGCCCGTCTATGGGCTGCAGCCATTCCACCTCCTGGTTCACCTTCGGCAGGGCGCCAAATAATCCAATCGTATAAGGATGGGAGGGTGACTTAAATATATCCCTAAGGGAGCCGGATTCCACAATCTCCCCTGCGTAAATCACAGCCACCTGGTCGCACATCTCGGCGACAACGCCTAAATCATGGGTAATCAGGATGGTAGTGGTATCATTCTCCCGGTTCAGCTCCCGCATCATCTCCAGCACCTGGGCCTGGATGGTCACGTCCAGGGCCGTGGTCGGCTCATCTGCAAGCAGCAGCTGGGGGTTACAGGCCAGGGCAATGGCTATGACCACCCTCTGCTTCATACCGCCTGAGAACTGGTGGGGATATTCACCATAGCGTTCCGCAGGGATCCCCACCTTCTCCAGCATGGCCTGCGCCCTTTTGTACACCTCGTTCTTGGGAATATCGCTGTGAAGCGCAATCACTTCCGCTATCTGTTGTCCTACCGTGATGACCGGATTTAAGGATGTCATGGGGTCCTGGAAAATCATTGTGATTTTCTCCCCGCGTACCTGGCACATCTCCTGTTCCGACAGTTCCAGCAGGTTGTTCCCTTCCAGAAGGACAGCCCCCGATCTTAACTGGGCAGGCGGCTCCTGGAGCACGCGCAGGATGGTGCGGGCAATGGTAGTCTTACCTGCCCCGGTCTCCCCGACCAGTCCCAGTACCTTACCCTTTTCCAGCTGAAAGGATACGCCGTTCACCGCATGTACGGTTTCCTCTTTGGTCACATATTCTACATTTAAATCCCTGACCTCTAAAAATGGTTTATGTTCGCTCATGGCTTCTCCTCTTATTTCTTAAGCTTTGGATCCAGGGCATCCCGCAGGCCGTCGCCAAGCAGGTTGAGCGACAGGACCACGATCATGATGCAGATGCCGGGAATAAGACACATGTAAGGATATTCCATCAGGAAATTACGGCTGTCCGCCAGCATGGCCCCCCATTCCGGGATAGGCGGCTGGACCCCGATTCCAATGTAGCTCATGCTGGCTGCCATCATGATCCTGGCCCCCACCCCCATGGTGGCCTGCACCAGCATCGGCGCAAAGGTATTGGGGAATACATGCCTTGCCATGATACGGATGTCGCTGCAATTGCCGATGGAGGCAGCTTCCAGATATTCCATCTTCCTTACATTCAATATGGAGGAACGCATCAGCCTGGCTGAACCTGCAATCCCCTCAAATCCCAGGGCAAGAATGGTATTAAAGATACCAGGCCCCAGGGCGCAGGCCAGGGCGATGTTGAGGATAAGGCCGGGAATGGACTGGATTACATCACAGACCCTCATGATGATGTTGTCAATCCTTCCCCCGTAATAACCGGACACAGCCCCAAATACAATCCCAAGTCCGGTGCTCAGGGCCACGGAGCCGATACCGATGGTCAGCGAATAACGTGCCCCGTACAGAATACGGCTGAATATATCCCGGCCCATCTGGTCCGTCCCAAACAGATGGGCCGCACTGGGTCCGGTCAGACGCTCTTTCACGCTGATGGCCGCATAATCATAGGGTGCAAGAACCGGTGCGAATACTGCTGCCAGGAATACCAGAAGAAAAATGATTCCGCCCAGCATGGCCCCTTTGTTATAGGATAGCTGTTTCATTATCTTAACAAACTGATTCTGGCGTCTGGGTTCCAGAACCGCGCCTTTTACATTCAATTCACTTGTCATCTTTCTTTCCCCTTTTCCTGCTTCCGGTAATCTGGGCCTTGACACGCGGGTCTACCGCTGCTATCAGAAGGTCGCAGAGCAGCATAATGATGGAAAATGTGATTGCCAGAAGGATTACACCGCCCTGCACCACAGGATAATCACGGTTGTTCACTGCATTTACAATGTACACGCCAACGCCGGGAATGGAAAATATGGTTTCCGCTATCAGGGTTCCACCCAGGGAGGTGCCAAAACTCATGCTGGCCACCGTAATCACGGGAATCAGCGCATTGGGCAGCGCATGTCTGTAAATCACTGCCTTCTGCTTGACGCCCTTGGCCTTTGCCATGGTGATATAGTCCGCATGTATGACTTCCAGCATACCGGAGCGCATCTGCCGAGCCATGGTGGTCATTCCCGCAAACGCCGTGGATACGATTGGCAGGATCCAGTACTTGATTCCCCCAATCCCATAGGCGGGAAGCCATCCCAGCCTGCTGGAGAACAGCATGATCAGTACCAGGGCAAACCAGAACCCGGGAAGGGAGGTGCCCACCAGGGCCAGGGACATGGTCCCATAATCAGGAAAACGGTTCTGGTGGACAGCTGCCGTGACGCCAAGGGGGATTCCGATCACCAATGACAGGACCATACCGGATACCGCGAAAATCAGGGTCTTGGGAAATCTCGATACCATTTCCGAAGTAATGGAAACATTGGTGATATAGGAGGTCCCAAAGTCAAATCGGATGAACACGTCGTAAAAATACCGTCCCAGCTGTACAATATAAGGGTCATTCAGGCCCATGGATTCCCGCAGTTCGTTAATCTGCGCATCGGTTGCCGTGGTTCCCAGTATGACCTGGGCCGGGTCGCCGGGGGTAAGCTGCATCAGTGTGAATACAAGGACTACCACACCGAATATGACCGGTATCATGAGCAGAATCCTCTTTAATGTATATTTAAGCATATTGTTTATCTCCTCCTCACAGGCAGGGATGCATGATTAATCTGCCAGCTCAATGGTATTCACGCGGATGAAGCGGTTCCAGTCCGTATAGAATCCCGTTACCTTTGCCGAATTATAGGCGGCGTAATCAGGCATGCTGTAGATTTCATAGTAATAAGCGTTATCTGTGATGTAATCATAAAATGCGTTTACATTTTCCTGTGTATATCCATCCGCAGAAGCCAGTGTATCGTAAAGGGACTGGAGCTTATCGTCCAGCAGGCCTGCCCAGGTCCTGCCGGAATCATAATTCTTCCGGTTGAACAGGGTGTTCCATAAGTCCTGTGTGGCGTATCCGGAATTGCCAGGCCCTGCATATGCCATCTCATACTGGCCGCTGGTGCCGTCCCTGTATGCGCCGTAGGTGGTTCCCTCGCACACATTCAGCTCCGCGTCAATACCCACATCCAGAAGGTTGGCCTGTATGATCTGCCACATGGTCGTAATGGTTCCGTTGTTGTTTGCCAGAAGACGCAGATGCAGTCCTCCCTCCCCGTAACCGGCCTTGGCAAGCAGTTCCCTGGCCTTATCCGTGTCGTACGCATAGGGACTGCTCTCCCATGAGGGATCATAACCGATGGTCAGCTCTTTGCTGCCGCAGGTCACCTTACTGGGTTCTGCATATCCATAGCCGCATGCCTCTGCCACTGATTCATTGTCAATGGCATATAACACGGCCTGCCGCAGTTCCAGATTATCATAAAACGGGCTGTCCTCCGTCATACAGAACATGATGCCTCTGTCCTCGGAAGAGGGCACACCGTAAATTTCAATACCATCCTTGGCTGCAACCTCATCCAGCATACTTGGCTGGATGAACATGGCGACCTGGATGTCGCCCTTTTCAATGGCCAGCGCCAGCTGTGTTGCTTCCTCCAGTATGTTAAATTCTATGATATCCGCATTGGCCACGCTTCCCGGATAGGCCAGCTCATCCGTCTGCCAGTAGGAATCCGTCTTCTCAAGGGTTATGGAGGTTCCCGCCACGTAGTTGCTCACCGTGTAGGGCATGGTGCCGCAGGATGTGGTTGCAAACTGGTCCGGGCTGTCATTGTATGACTTCTCGGTGGCGATTGGAACTTTACACACAATATACTCAAATGCACCTGCCGCTGCCGTATTGAGTTTCAGTTCCACCGTGTACTCATCCTTTACCAGGGCCTCCTCCACCACCGTGGCCCAGTTCTTATTGTACTGGTTAAAGCTGAACACCACGTCGGACGCCGTAACCGGATTGCCTGCTGCGTCCTTAATATTGTCATAAATCGTGACATCGAAGGTTACATCATCCACTTTCTCATAATCCTTCATCAGGATCGGTTCCAGATCCGCGGAACCGCTCTGACAGCTGGCCAGTGTCTCATACAGTGTGTATGTGACCATATCCTTTGTAATACGGCCGCTGGTCCAGGGATTCAGGGAATCCAGTCCTCCGTACAGACCCACGGCCAGCTTTTTCTTCCCATCGGCCATGTCCTGGCTTTGTTCCGTTCCGGCGGAAGCCGCCGTCGCCGTGGTCTTCTGGCCGCCAAAACCGCAGCCGGTCAGTGATACTGCCATTGCACAGGCCAACATTGCTGCAATCGTTTTTTTTCTCATTTGTCTCATTCCCGCTACCCCTTTTCTCTTATTTTGCCCCCGCAAAATGAATGTTTATTGTTCTATGTTTTCTCTGAATTATCGTACAATTTCACTAACTTTCTCTGTTTTATCCCTCCTTTATTATGCATTTTATCATCCTGACCGCATTTTGTCTAACATCTATGTACCTGCCAATCTACAAGTATTTACTTGTATTTCATCACCTTTCCATGCGGGACGTCCGTTGGGAATACACCCGGTACATCCGGGCAGCCCCAAACAGCAAAAAAGGAAACAACATTGCCAATTCAGCAGGCAATGCTGTTTCCTTCTTTTTGTCCGGCGGGAACCCGCGGACACTTAACATCTCATACCGGGCGCGGGTTAGGAATACGGATGCATCCATTACCTGATCAGACATATGGCCCCAAAGAAAATCCCCCAGGCCCCCAGGCCTCCCACCGCAATCTTCACATAGCGGAAATAAACCGCCTCCATATGCGCCTGGGCCTTGCTGGCTGCAGGTTTCCCGGAACCATTCCCGGACCCTCCCGGCATCTTAAACCCATCGCCGGCCGTCCTCCTCATAAACCTTCCCCTCACCTGCCTCACAGCAGCCAGGCTGCATGGAATCAGGACGGCGGAAAAAAAGAGCCAGGCAAAAAATCCGGTAACAGCCACATTGGACAGCAGGTGCAGGACGCCTTCCTGCATGTCAAAGCGTATGAAGAAACTCACGTCCACCGCAATCATGCTGGCCGTCAGAAGTATCATGCTCCAGAATATAATCCGGCAGAGAAGCGGCAGGACCGGTTCCTCATACGTGCGGATGATCCGGTTCTGCTTATTCAGGTTCCATTTATCCTGTCCTTCCCAAAAATAGCCCATGGATGTCCCCTCCCTTACACAGTCCTTATTGCCTTAATCCATCTTCTGCTCTTTAAACGCCATATACACCAGATTGTCTTTAAGATATTATCCATCCTCAGGCATATATAAATCCAGAATACCGGGGCATGCCATACAAAACCTGCCAGAAGCCCCAGGGGGATGGAAGAAATCCATAAAAACAGATTATCCGCAGCCACCAGTACCTTGGTATCGCCGCCTCCCCTCAATGCGCCTTTGGTCAGTATCATATTGGATGCCTGGAATATCATGATTAAGCTGACCGCATACATCAGATGCCTTGTAATCGCCGCCGTCTCCTCAGTCAGGCGGTACATGCCGACCACCGGCTCCGTAATCAGCAGGATGATTGCAGCCGACAGGGTACCCAGCAGGATTCCAATCCCAAGGAATGCCCAGCCCTGACGCTCCGCCTCCCGTATCTGTCCCCGGCCCAGGGTATTGCCTACCATGACCGAACTGGCCTGGGACACGCCCTGAATCAGGTTGCCGGTCAGCCTGGAGATGACGGAGACGATTGCATTGGCCGCCACAAAAGCCGTGCCCAGGCGTCCAATCACCATCATGACCACATTTTCCCCAAAAGAAAGAAGGATATCGCTGATCAATACAGGCAGCCCAAAATGGACATATTCCCGCACAAGTCCCCCTGTCCTGGCAAACAGGTCCCTAACGCGGAACCTGAGCTTATTCTCTGCCAGAAGCAGATACCCGCAGATAACGGAGCATTCGTAGATACGCACCAGCAGGGTGCTGAAAGCCGCGCCGGATAACCCCATGGCCGGGGCGCCCAGCTTGCCGAACATGAATATATAATTGGCTGCGATATTGATGAAAAAACCAGCTATGGACACATACAGGGCCAGTCTCACCTTTCTGATACTGCGCAGGATGACCGTGGTGGTTATGGATAAACCATTGAAAAAATAAGCCAAGGTACAGTATTTCAGATATTCGGTCCCATACCGTATAACCTGCGGCTGTGCGGTATACAGCCTCATGATTACCCCCGGGAAAGAAAAGGTAAGCAGGCCGAACACGGCGGCCAGGACCAGGGACAGGCGGTACATGATTGCAATCACTTTTTTGAGGGAATCCATATCCTGCATCCCCCAGAAGCGGGAAGCCAGCACAGAGGCACCCATGCTGAGTCCCATGGAAAAGGAACGGTATGTATTCACGAACTGGGTGGCCAAGGATGCCGCCGACAGCTGCAGCTCCCCCAAAGAGCCGATCATCAGGGTGTCTGTCAGGTTGATTCCATCCGTAATCATCCCCTGCAGGGCGACCGGAAGGGCAAACAGCAGGATTTCCTTATAAAATTTCCCATCATCATATACCAGAGGTCCCGGTTTCATTTTCATGTGGATTCCTCTTTAGCAGATGTCTCTTTAACAGATGTCCCTTTAGCAGGCGCCTCTTTTGTGAACAGACCTTTTTCAAGACGGCGGCAGGATTCCTCCAGCGCCGGTCTGATATATCCTCTTGCCATGAAGCAGCTTTTCCTTCCCGGAAGGCTGCGCCGGATATCCCGTTCCAGGGTTTCATCAT
Organism: Enterocloster sp. OA13; assembly: GCF_022440595.1. NCBI lineage: Bacteria > Bacillati > Bacillota > Clostridia > Lachnospirales > Lachnospiraceae > Enterocloster > Enterocloster sp. OA13. Next base: position 3,312,947 of record NZ_JAKNTF010000001.1, read on the forward strand.
CAAAAATGTAACCGCTTGGAACCATCAGGCTGCAATCGTGATTGATGATGACGGTTTCCCCTGCATCGGAAACCGCTTTAAGGGCGGTTCCCAGTGAGGAATACAGTTCCCCGCTGGCTCCAATGAGGGCCAGGTCCCCAATCTTCAGCAGGTGCATGCGCACCTCATAGGACGTATCCATGGGCCTTCCTTCTGAGTCCTCAGAGGGAATCCTTATCCAGTCAATCCGTCCATGTAATTCTGTATTTTCTTTATAGGAAGGCAGGTGCCTGATTACCTGGCATACATCCGCATACTGCCGGGCCGACAGGTTTTTTAAGGCTGCCCGGGCCATCTCCCCGTTTTTGAGGATCAGACGTGTCTGACGGCCTGTTTTTATGTCGGGATAATAGATTTCGTTGCCCATCACCGGATTGATATCCCCTGCCGCCCCGCTGGTCCAGAGGGCCACACTGCCGCCGTACGCTTCTTCCAGATACCGGCAGACAGCACCTCCCACATCGGAGCTGACCGCCGGTTTCCCGTCCCTGCCGCAGGGATTCTGGATCATGACGCAGTTGTGCATGGGATAATTGAGGAAGAAGCCGATGGTGTCCCCCTCCGGCCCATCCACCTTCAAGACGAACATGGTCCGGTCCACGGCCTTTCCCGGATTGATTCCCAGTCCGCATTCCGCCGTAACATGACCGTTCCCATCTTTTACATAATAATCCTGTATCCTGTCCACATTGATACAGCATTCGCCGGACCCATAGGTAAGCCTGGCTGGACGTTTTCCGGCCACGGCCCGGCCTACGGCCTCCATCATGCACTCTGTTATGAATGCTTCATATCCCGCGGTTGCCTCCTGCACATGGCGCGGCTTCTTACTGATATCATTGGGTCCTTCATTAATCCGGATTCCGGTCACAGGAGCTGTGTGCGTATGTATGCTGGTAAGTATTATGTTCTGTTCCGGTATCTGAAAACGCTGTTCCAGCGTTTGCAGAAGCAGGCCCGGATGAGGCACCTTGTCCAGATCGAATGTAACTATCAGGGACTTTTCACAGCCATCGTCAAACAGCAGCGCCCTTACGTACAGATCATCCAATATCCCTGTGAATTCTATATCCTGAAGCCCCCGCAAATCCTTCAGCCATTCCTCCCGGGGGGTGATTTTCATTTTTCCGGCTCCACATTGTAACTGCTCTTTCATCTGCCCTCCAACTTTCTCAAATGATATCTCCATTATGGATGCTGCTCTCCCAGCACCTGTTCAAACAGCCAGTCCCTGATTTCCTCTATATCATAGGCAAAATGCATGGAACTGTTATGCTCATTGGGCGTCTCTTCCTCCGGATTCCCATCCCATGTGGTCCCAAGCCTGAACATGGTATAGTGGACAGGACTCCCCTGCGCGCGCATGTCTGCCGCGGCCCGGGCATATTCTTCCCTGCTCCACCTGGCGTCCCATACTCCTTTGGCAACAGCAGCCCCATCTGCTTCCCATGCAGCCACGCTGGCATTCATCCCCGGATACCCTCTCTTATCCCCCTCGGAAATGATGATCCAGATATTCTCATCCTTCATCACACGCATGGCATCCGGATCCGACTGGCCGGCAACCAGAAGCAGCCCTGCAAAGAAGCCGGGATACCGTATATCCATATCAATGGAACGGATACAGCCCGCGGACTGGCCGCTGGTATAAATGCGGCGGGAGTCAATCCTGTATTCAGATTCCAGCTGCCCAATCAATTTCATTACGGTGTCATTCATGGTTTCCGGTGCGTCCTTCCTGAATTGTGGTGCCAGCACGAAGCAGGGATGTTTTGCCTGTTCCTCCGGCCCTGCCCAGACCACCGCCCCATTTCCCTGGCGCAGGGTTATCATCACATCATCACCGTCCGCACTGGCATCCGCCATGAAAAGAATCAGGGGATATTCCTTCTGCGTACTGTAGTCCTCCGGTATATATAGATTATACATCAGATATTCCCCTGTGTCCGGGTCCCTGAATATTTTTTGCTGAAAATCATCCACTGTCCTGTTTTTGACCTCTGTATTCGGATAAATACCACCATTGGGCAGCAATGGGATATCCTCTTCTGTCATTATGGTTTTTTCCTGTTCCACACTGGCATAAACAGCTTTGACCACGCCGGATCCCGTTGTCCCCGTAGGCCCGTTACCACCGTTTATAATACCTCCTTCATAGACAGAAGACAATTCATCTGCCGTGGACAGCTCCAATATCACATATCTGCCATCGGTCCCCGCATCTGCCCTGTCAGCTTCTGTATTGGCGTACGCCTTCATAATGGTGCGTCCCTGGACAAAAAAGCTGTCTGACGCGACGGAACGGTTCTGGATTTCCCTGTCATATTCCAATATCACCGCCGTTATCTTCTGGCCATTGCCGAATACCTCCGTGACAGCCGTCACCTGCAGCGGCTCCCCATATTCCACCTCATATCCCGTAGCCGCTGCCTTCTGATACCACGAATCCGCCTGCTGCCAATCCGGTTCTGTTCCCTTTCCGTATTCATAAAGGCCGGCCATGCCTATCATGCCCACGGCTGCTGTCTTATCCCCCCGCCCGGCTGCCGTTTCATACCACTGCATGGCCATGCCATAATCCTGAGGTACGCCCTGTCCAAACTCATACAGCCGTCCCAGATAATACTGGCTTGTTATATCCCCACGCTCTGCCCCCAGCTGGTAATATGCTGCCGCTGCTCCATAATCCTTCTGTACTCCCAGACCTTTCTCAAACATCAATCCTGCATAACGCGGTCCCTTCCTGTCACCTGCACGTATGGATTCCATCATCCATTCCATTGCTGTCTGATAATCGGTTCCGACGCCATTGCCGGTAAAATACAGCAGGCCTATGCTCATCATGGCTTTAGGGCTTCCCTGGGCCGCTGCCTTCCGGTACCACTCCATGGCCCGTCCTGCATCCGCAGTTCCATATTCCCCTTTCTCCAGATCCTCCCCCAGCTGTTCCTGGGCTTTCAGATATCCGGCCCCGGCGGAGTCCTTAAGATACCGCATTGCCTGTATCATATCCCCGGATGCCTTTGCCTGTCCGTACTGCCGGTAATACTGCTGGCCGGCCTCTTCTTCCCCGTCCCCATCCGACATTCCGGTTCCCCCGGATGCCCCGGCCACTTCTGATATCCCAGTCATTGCCGGTGCCCCGGATACTTCCGGCGTCCCAGGCGTCCCACTCACTTCTGCCATCCCGCTGGTTCCTGTTATACAGGAAACTGTCATTGCCATCCCAATTGTAAACACCATCTTTTTAACCACAAGCTGTATCCCCCTGTTCCTATACTTTTAACAACTATATTTCCTTGTCTTAGCTTTACAAATAGAAAGGTATACTATATAATTATTACAACCATTTACTTGTAATTCAAATCAACCGCATCCTCATATATGGAGGGAAAAATGAACTTTTTAAGCCTGGAATACTTTCTGGTCATTGCAGAAGAAAAGAATTTCAGCCGGGCCGCGGACAAGCTGTTCGTATCCCAGCAATCTTTAAGTGAACACGTCAAGAAGCTGGAACAGGAACTGGGGACACCGCTGTTTAAACGGGGCCGCTCCCTGACGCTTACGGTTGCCGGCGAGTGTCTGGTTACCGGAGCCCAGGAGATCCTGGATGCCCAGTCACGTATGCTCCAGCAGATTGCCTTTGTGACAGAAAACAGACGGAAGAAAATCACAATCGCTGTCTCTACCTTTGATGTCCCGCCCTTCCTGCCCGAACTTCTGGCCAGATATAAGGCCAAATACCCCAATTATGACGCAGTGGTGGTAAAGCGCCAGGTTTCGGATATCGCTTATAATATGAGCGGTGTGGACCTATATATCAGTTTCCTTCCCCTTAATCCCAATCTGGAGAACATCATCCTGAGCCAGGACCACTTTGTAGCGATAGCCTCAAAGGAACTGTTCTCCCAGACCTACGGAAAGAAATGGAAGAAACTGGAACAGGAACTGCAATCCCATGAAGCCCTCTCTGTCATCAGGGATATCCCATTTATCCTGCTCTACGACAAGAACGGCATCCTCTCCCGGGATTTGGACCATATCTTTAAAACCTACCACATCACCCCGCGGGTTGGTTTCCAGTCTGAGAATAATGAACTGAACGCAGAGATGTGCGCCTGCGGCATGGGCGTCATGCTGGCCCCCTATGATTACTGCATCCGTAAATTCCGCCTTGACTCGGATGAGAAACGGAACCAATTCGGCATTTATCCAATACAGACACCTGGATTAGATGCATGCATCGCCATATCCTATGAGAAGGGGAGGCATCTGAATCCAGCGGAGAAACATTTCATTGAACTGGCCAGACAATATCTGAGTAATCCATAAGTATTGGGAGGGAATGATTTTCAATCATCCCTCTCCTTTTTGTGTACACATTGCACAATTATGATAGTTTTCCTTTACATTCATATGTCTATTTAACTATAATCCGACAAAAATGTCCAACACCGTCAAGCCTTTGGGGTTACAAGCCTTTCCTTGTACAAAAATCCCCTTTCTGTGAAATTATTTCAAGTACCATGGGACATAATGACGGATATTTGGTATACTGAAAGAAAATCCCATATATTCCTAATGGGAGAAGGGGGATGATTGGCAAATGAGGTACGTATTTCCTTTCCTGTGGATTGTAATATATGTCCTTCTCTATCTGCATGAGTCCAAGGCAGTCCACATGCCGGGCATAAAAGAGGAGGAGTCAGGCACCCGGACAGAATATGCCCTGAGGGCTTTTGTAAAAGCGGGTATCCTGTTTTTAGGCTGGTATGTCCATCTGCCCTTATTTATCGTGTATCTGTTGATACTCTGCGGGTATGGGATGACGTTCCGGTCAATCAGGACCAGGAATAAGATGGACCTGTTTTTCTGGGGCAATTTTTTCAGTATCTGCTTCACCGCCGTTCATCTGATCTGCCTGGCCGTCATCTCAATGGTTACCGGATATATGCTGAGGGATGTCTATCTGAATCATATGACCTTCCTGCTGTCCATGGTCATGACCCTCCTCATCCTGAACCTGGCCCACATACTGTGGAAAAGACAGGCCTTTGTGGAATGGATCACGCTTTTAACCAGTGATGAAAAGAGATTCAACCAGCTGGTCTCTTTTGAGTGGTATGCGGTGGGATATCTGCTGTTTGACAGCATTTCCTGTGTTTTCGTACTGCCCTATTTCCTGTTATCCGTTTTTCTGATCGGCAGCTGCATCCTTCTGATAATCCAGTTCATACTTTTTTTGGTACATACTTACAGGATCATAGAGAAGGCCCATTATGAAGCGGAATACTACAGGCTGGAGGAGGAAAGGGCCGACCATGTAAAGAGGCAGATGAGCCTGCAGAAGCTGGCCTATATAGACAGCCTGACAGGGGCGTTTACCAGGAGATATGCAATGGAAATGCTGGAATCCATGCAGAAGGACAGGCTGGATGTCACGGTTGCCTATATTGACGTGAACGGGCTGAAAATGGTCAACGACACCCTGGGACACCCCGAGGGCGACCAGTACCTGAAAATAATAGCAAACAGCCTCAATGAAAGCCTGAATAAAAGCGATATCCTTGCGCGGGTTGGCGGTGACGAGTTCCTGATTGTCTCCAACAGCACGGAAAAAGACGCTTTGGAGTCCATGCTTTCAAAAGTCAATGAACGCCTGAAGGACATGGGCCGGGAAGGCTACAGGCCATCCTTCAGCTATGGGACCGTGTCGGCGTCCCATCATGAACCCTTTGACCTGGATGCATTGTTACGCGAAAGCGACCGCCGGATGTACGATCATAAGATGCAGTTTAAGAAGGGGGTAATCTAAATGAGGCTGGTACTGCCCTGGAACGGCTATTATACCATGTTTGTGGCAATCTGTTATTACATATATAATCACCAGATGTTCTCCTATATTGATTATCTCACGGGGAAGAAGCTTCCCAAATGGAAAAGCAGCATCATAACCTTCATCATCAACTACGAGGTGTTCATGCTGATTTCCCAGCTGCGTTTTTACCTAATCATCAACTGGACGATTTTCGCCATCTTCCTGGTGCTGGAAATTGCGGTAATCTACCGGGTGCCGTGGACCATGAGCCTGTTCTGCGGTATACAGGGCGCAATGATCGGCCTGGCATTTAATTTCATCACAAGGTCGGGCACTGCCCTGCTTGTGAACCAGTCCCTTGCGGCCTTTGACTCCCGGATCATGAGCAGCATAGCCAGCTTGAAGCCCTATCCCATTGCGGCAGGCTTTGTACTTGCAGGTTTCGGTTTTTGGGTGCTTCAGCATAAATTTAATGACTGGGCGGAAAAAGAGGAGAATCCGGACAAGCCGGTAAACCTTATTTTCTCCCTCTGCCTTGTGCTTTCCCTTTTTATTTATCTGGACCTGAACCTGCTGATTTATTTCACCCCCAGCAATGAACCGATCATAAAACTCTGGGGAATGAAATCAGGCATATGCGTATTGATTGGGTATTATATCGGGATTAGCCATATCCATACCCTGACAAAGCTCCAGCATTTTGAAAGGCAGAGCTATACCGTGCGCAAAGAGCTGATTTCACATAAAATCATGGTGGATAAACTGGAAAAGCTAGCGTTTTATGATATCCTGACCGGCTGCCAGAGCCGTGAAGCGGCCTTGAATGCCATGAAGCATGATTATGAGGAGGGGAATCCCTTTTACATATGCTTTGCCGACCTGAATAACCTAAAGCCGGTGAATGATAATCTTGGGCATGACGCCGGGGATCGGTATCTGGCAGCGGTGGCCCATGCCCTCCAGGAAGCGGCGGGAACCGGGGACATTGTCAGCAGGTACGGAGGGGATGAATTTTTACTGATCACACCCCAGGACGGGATTGAACGGGTCAGGGCAGGCTTGGATAATGCCAAGTGGTCCTTAAAAGAGCTTTCCAATTCGTCTGAATATCCATTTGAACTTTGGATAAGTTACGGAATTGCCTTCAGCGGGGAATGCGGGGATCTGGAGGAACTTATCAAGCTTGCGGACGACAGGATGTATGAGAATAAACGCCGCGATAAGCAGGAAAGGAATATCGGCCAGGCAGGCCCAATCCCGTTTGGGCCTTCATAAAAGCAGTCCGGCACAGTGCCATCCCTTATAGGCACTGTACCGGACTGTTTTCTGTCATACGAGTCTGATTTTCAGGTTTTCCATGTTACGTTGCGGGTTGACTCACCTTCCATTAACTCCGCCTTAAACACCCGCTTCTGATGGTCCGCATGATTGCGTACCACGTCAAACAGGATCTTAATGGTGGCTTCCGCCATCTCCTCCACTGGCTGCCTTATGGTAGTCAGCGTCGGATTATAGTAATGGGCGATGTCAAGTCCGTCAAATCCAGCCACCGAATAGTCTTCGGGTATCTTCATGCCGTGTTCCGTGATGGCCTTGCAGGCACCGATGGCAATACTGTCCGATATGGCATACACCGCGGTAAAATCCGTCTTTTTTTCTTCCAGGATCCGGCTCATGGCCATAAAGCCGTAATCCATGGTGTAACAGTCCCTTCCTACCCCGGAAAAAATGCAGAGATTTTCATCCGGTTCGATTCCATTGTCCTTAAGGGCCTTCCGGTATCCCTCCAGACGCAGCTTTCCGATACTCTCATCGTCCTGGGTGGCTGCCAGGATTAAAATCCTCTTATGTCCAAGCCTGCACAGGTAATCCGTCATCTTATAGCTTTCCGCAAAATCATCCACGGAAACCCAGGAATAGAAGGAGGCGTCTTCCAGGGAATCCGTCATCCCAATCGTGCTGAGCACAAAGGGGACCGTCAGCTGTTCCAGCTTCTCCTTACTGTGTGAGAAAAATCCTCCCAGGAACACAATCCCCCGGGGCTTCTTTTCCTTAATCAGTTCAAGCGCCACATCCACCTCGTCTTCTCCTGCATCCACATGCTGCATGATGAACGAGTACTTCTTCTTCTGGATTTCCTTTTCAAAAATCCGGATCATCTTGCTGAAAAAGGGGTTGCTGATTCCCTTGATTAAAACAGCGATAGCCTTTGAATCCGTGCGCTTTAAGTTGCGGGCGCTGTTATTCGGAATATAATTATGTTCCTTAACCACCTGCATGATCATATTCTTTGTCTCCGGATTAATGTCCGGATGATTGTTAATGGCACGTGACACCGTACTTACGCCCACTCCGCAGATTCTGGCTACGTCTTTAATATTAATCGATTCCATAAGAAATACACATCCCCTGTCATCCTCTGCCGTAAAGCTTTGCCATCTTCCGGCACCTTACCGCAATCTCATCTGTTATTTCCCCGGGAACCATGCGCCATCTCCAGTTTCCTCCTAGTGTGGATGGCGTATTAATCCGCGCTTCCCCTCCAAGCCCCAGATAGTCCTGGACCGGAATCACCGCCAGCTTTGCCACGCTTGACAGCGCAAGACGCACGAAATCCCAGTGGATTTCCTCTACAGGCGTATGCGGATTGTTCATATAATCCACGGAAAGCTGTCTGTCTTCTTCCCCCATCTCCCCATACCATCCCCTGATGGTATTATTATCATGGGTTCCAGTGTAAACCACACAGTTCGAAGTGTAATTATGGGGCAGATAATCGCTTTCCTCCCTTGAATCAAATGCAAATTCCAGCACCTTCATTCCCGGGAATCCTGTATCTTTTACTAATTCTAGCACAGATGGTGTCAAAAATCCAAGGTCTTCCGCAATAATATTAAGTTTTCCAAACTTTTCCTGCATTTTCCGGAAAATATCCATGCCCGGGCCTTTTTTCCAGGTTCCGCTGACCGCCGTGCTGCTTCCCGCTGGTATGGAATAGTATTCGTCAAAGCCGCGGAAATGGTCCACGCGCACCACATCGTACATGCAAAAGCTATATTCCATGCGCCGCATCCACCATTCATATCCAGTCTCCCTATGATACTCCCAGAGATACAGCGGATTGCCCCACAGCTGTCCTGTGGCCGAAAAACCGTCGGGAGGGCAGCCTGCCACCGCCACCGGATTCCTGTCCTCATCCAGCTGGAACAGCTCCGGATGGTACCATGTGTCGGCGCTGTCCAGTGCCACATAGATGGGGATATCCCCGATGATACGGATTCCATTTTCATTGGCATAGGACTTAAGCGCGCTCCACTGTTCTTCAAATTTCATCTGGAGGAACGCATAAAATCCGGTTTCATCCGCCAGTTCATGCCGGAGCACCTCCATGGCCCCCTGCTTCTGGAGGCGGATATCCTTATCCCACAATGTCCAGGTCCTGCCCTTATAGCGGTTCTTAACCGCCATATAAAAACAGTACTCCACCGTCTCAGGCCAAAGTCTTCCTTTGGCCTCTGCCGCCGTATGTCCCTTCTCCTTCCACCGTCCATAGGCCCTGCGGAGTAATGGAAAACGGTTTAAATACAATTTCCCATAATCAATCGCCCTGGGATTGTCACCGAAATCGGCAGAGGTACACTCTGCTTCTGTTAAGAGACCTTCTTCCACCAGTCTGTCCAGATTGATAAAGTACGGATTGCCCGCGAAAGCTGAAAATGACTGATATGGGGAATCCCCGTAGCTGGTTGGCCCCAAAGGCAGAATCTGCCAGTAATGCTGCCCCGCCTTCTTTAATATATCAATAAACCCATATGCCTCTTTAGAAAACGCTCCAATCCCGTACCTGGACGGCAGACTGGCAACCGGAAGCAACATACCACATTCCCGCATCGTGTCCCTCCTTTAATTATGTCTGAATTTTCCGTATATGCCTATCCCTTTACCGCACCTGCAGCCACACCCTTGATGATGTATTTCTGGCAGCTCAGATAAAAAATAATGATTGGCACAATTGCCAGGACCAGCATGGCCATCATGGCTCCCATGTCAATGGAACCGTAACCGCCCTTAAGGTTCTGGATAACCATGGGTATGGTGCCTTTTTCCTGGGGAAGGATCAGGCTGGGAAGCAGATAGTCATTCCATATCCACATGGCATTTAAGATTGCAACCGTGACAGCAGTCGGCCGGAGCATCGGAAATACCACATGAAAATAAGTCTGGACAGGAGAACAGCCGTCAATCATGGCCGCCTCTTCAATCTCCAGCGGTATTGCCTTCACAAACCCGCAAAACAGGAATACCGCCTGCCCTGCTCCGAATCCCAGATACAGAAGTACAAGTCCATAGATGGAATTCAGATATAAGTCATTGGCCGTCTTGGACATGGTGAACATGACCATCTGGAACGGCACTATCATGGCAAATACGAAAACATAGTAGAGAATACTATAAAACTTTGTTTTAACCCTGGTGATATACCATGCGGTCATGGAGGTAAACAGGACGATTACCGCCACGGAACAGACCGTGATGAACAGGGAACGCCCAAACGCCATGAAAAATCCCGTCTTCCTCACGCCTTCAAAATAGTTTCCAAGACCCACATAGGCTTCTGCCATCGGGAACCGGAACGGGGCGTCACTGATATAAAGCTTACTCTTAAAAGCATTCATGAAAACCAGGAGTATGGGAAACAGGAATGCAAGGGAAAGTACGGAAAAAAATATCGTCATCATCATGCCTGTGAACCTGCTGACCTCCATCTGCTGGTCATCTGTATTTTTATCCTTCCTGCCCATCAGTTTTCCACCTCCTTACGCCTTGTTATATAAAGCTGTGTCAGGGCAATGACCGCCACCATGATGAAAAATACAACTGCCTTGGCCTGGCCCACGCCTTCCCAACCCACCCTGCCGTAAAATGTACTGTAGATGTCCAACGCCAGCATACTGGTCTGCCTTCCCGGCCCTCCCGCCGTCAGGGCCAGGTTCTGGTCAAACAGCTTAAAGGAATTGGTCAGGGTTAAGAAAAGACAGATTGTAAAGGACGGCATCACCATGGGGATTGTAATCCGGCGCAGTGTCTGTGTCTTCGTGGCCCCGTCAATCTTAGCCGCCTCAATCAGCTCAGGCGGGACATTCTGAAGCCCGGCAATATAGATGATCATCATATATCCAATCAGCTGCCAGTTCATCAAAATAACAAGGCCCCAGAAGCCATATTTGGCGTCAAAGGACAGGGTGACCCCGAACCGGGCCAGGATGCCGTTTAACAGGAGCTGCCAGATATAGCCCAGGACAATTCCGCCGATCAGGTTGGGCATGAAGAATACGGTACGGAACAGATTCGTCCCCTTGATTCCTCTTGTCAGGGCATAGGCCATCAAAAACCCAAACACATTGATCGTAACAACGGATACAATGGTGAACTTCACGGTAAACAACAGGGCGTTTATAAAGTTCTGGTCCAAAAATATCTTTCTATAATTACTTATGCCCACCCACGCAGCGTCCCGTACCGTGGTAAATTCTGTGAATGACAGATAGATACCGATGATAAACGGATACAGGAATGCAATGATAAACGCAATCAGCGTTGGCAGCACAAAAATCGGAAAATACCGTTTCATTGATTTTTGCATGGCGCACCCTCCTTAAAAATCACATGATGATCCTCATCCCTCAGGTAAAGGCCCTCAGGCAACGAAATGGGTGAGGAAGATTCCTTACGCTCACCCATGTCAAGTCCGGTCCTTAAAATCTTATTTGGTCATGGCCTTTTCACTTGCCCAGCCTGCCTTCATGTCATCCACAACCGCCTGCCATTCTTTCCCGCCCTGTACATACTGTAACAGGGATGCTCCAAAGTCATCCTTAAAGGTCTGGCTTGGGAAGGAAGTGAAATTCCAGGATACAGAATACAGATCGCCATTACCCATGTATCTGTCAACTTCTTTGGCCAGTGGGTCGGATGGCTTCTCATCAGCTGTAAAAGTGTCAAATGGCGCGATGAAACCTAACTTATTTGTTATATAGTCCTTACCTGTCTCAGAACTGAACAGCCATGTTAAGAAGTCAAGGGACGCCTGCTGGTCCTCGGCCTTGGCCTGGCTGTTGATGGAAAAGAAGTTCTCGGTACCGATACATAAACCCTGCTTGTCTTCGCCGGACATTCCGGTGTAAATTGGAAGGAATTTCACATCTTCTGCTTTTACAGTGTTGCCTTCAACGCCGGCTACCTGGCTCCATCCCCAGTTGCCGTTCTGTACCATGGCAACCTTGCCCAGTGCGAATTCAGCCATGGAATCCTCTACGGTCTTAGCGCCTACCATCTTCGGGTCCGTGCAGGAATTATTCAAATATAAATCGAAAATGTTCTTAAAATTATCGGAATACCTAAAGTCGATAGCATCCTTGTCACTCACACCGTCATCTTTATATTCATAATAAACCGGAAGGTTTGCAAGATGGGTCTGCCATCTCCAGTCCTCGCCGGGCGCAAAGGATGTGGAAGCGAACACGCCGTCAATTCCCAGATCTGCTTTCCTTGCCTGCATATCCTCGGAAACAGCCTTTAATGTATCAAAGTCATGGATTTCATCCATGGATGCTGCCTTAGCGCCGTCCAGGGCAAAATACTTCTGCATGATTGCGTCATTATAAATAATCCCGTAGCCCTCTACCACATAGGGGATGCCGTACACGCCGTCACCATCGGTCACCGCCATGGTCTTATCTACCAGGTGGCCGTAGATTTCCGTATCACTTAAATCGAGGCAGTACTTAGCCCATGACTTATAGCCAATGGGTCCGTTAATCTGGAACAGTGTGGGGGGTTCCTTCTTCGCCACTTCAGACTTCAGGGTCTGCTCATACGTCCCGGCCGCCGCGGTCTGGACCTTCATCGGTACCCCGGTCTCAGCCGTGTACTTCTCAGCCAGTTCTACCCATACATCTGCAACCTCAGGTTTAAAGTTCAGGTAGTAAATCTGTCCCTTTCCTTCGGCCGATACCGGTTCCCCTGACTGCGTCCCCTCCCCCGCTTCTCCTGCAGGAGATTGTACGGTTCCTGAAGGTTTGGAAGAACACCCGGCCAGTGTGCCTGCCGCCATAGCTGCTGCCAGTGAAAGTGCTGCCAGTTTCCTCAGTTTCATAATGATATCCTCCTTCCGTATCCACGTTCTCTGCCGCGGACACTTTCCATGCTGTGTTACCTTTATACAATGTTCTCAGAAACCTTCCCGGTAACGATATCGGTAACGTTTCCAATAACCTTGGATTTAATATAGCACAATACATGTAATGTATCAAGTATTTTTTTATTACCATTTATATTTTTGTTGTTATATCACAATTTTCCCTTACATTATTATGCAAATCCCACAAATCCAATCGGCTTGTTGTCTCCCGGACCACCAGCTTTACAGGAAGCAGGATTTCCCTTCCTTCCCCGGCTGTATTCCTGCCTTCCACCATATCCGCCAGCATTTCCACTGCCAGGGCTGCCTTGCGTTTCATATCCTGCCGTACCGTAGTCAGCCCAGGACTTAATAAGGATGCGTACGGGATATCGTCAAAGCCTGCGATTCCAAGGTCCCGGGCTATCCTAAGGCCCTGGGACGTAAAGTATCCCAGGGCTTCCAGGGCATACAGGTCCGACAGGCAGAACAGGGCCGGTCTTAGTCCCGCCTTTATGTTAGCCTTCACAGGCTGCACAAGGGCTTCCAATGTTTCCCTGCGCTTCTTACGGTCCATGCCCAAAGATACGAACCTCACCTGGCCGCTGTCCGCCTTACCCTCCTCCTTACCGTCCTTCTTACCCCGCTCCTTTTTACCGGCCTGGCATCCCAGATACCTCACATGGTCCACCCCATGGTCCCTTCCTGCGCACACATAAACAGGACCGTATCCGCATGCAAGCAGATATTCGGTCATGAGTTTTCCCCCTTGCCAGTCATCAAGGCCGACGTTGGGCACATTTCCCCGGCAACCACAGCCATCGATGGAGACCACCGGGCGTTTTAGAAGGCCCGCAATCTTGTCACAGTCATTCTTATGGAAGCTCAGGGTTATGACCCCTTCCACCTCCTGTTCCATGACCATCCTGAAAATGTCATCCATGTCGGAGGACGAGTAGAACATCATATAATATCCTTTTTCCCTGAGACACTGCTCTGCCATGCCTATGATTTTCCCATAGAAGGGATCGGCGCCAATGGCATCCTCATAAACCTTGTGGGGATTCGCCACCAATGCGACCAGGCGGGAACCTTTTTGTGTTCCCGCCGCCTTTTCTCCTCCCTGGGCATACCCCATGGCCAGGATCAGCTCCTGGACACGGCGTATGGTGCCGGGGGAAACCCGCTTCGTCTTCCCGTGTATGACATTGGATACCGTGGCCGTACTGACCCCTGCCAGTTCTGCCAGTTCCCTTATGGTAACGCCGTGGCTGTCCTGTTTCTCCATATCTCCCCAAGCGCCTCCCTGTCCCAGGTTTTCATATCTTCCCCGCCTTCATTTCCATATCATGCCTCCAGTATATAGATCCTGGACTGATAATCCCCGTTGGTCCCGTCGTACTTCTCCTTATTGTCCCCGGATGAGGAATCGGATACCATAAGGCCGTAATTCATCAGCTCGTCGCCGTACACGTCCATTTCCTTAAATCCCCCGTGATATCCGCCGCCCTGTATGGATACGTGATACATCATCCCTTCCTCCAGGCCGGACAGGCGGATTTTCCGGTATCCTTCATTTACCGGCTCCAATATCCGGTAATATCCTATCAGGGCCTTTTTGCGGTCCCCGGATACCACCATCCAGGCAGTCACGTTGCCCCTTCCGTCAAACGGGCTTATCAGCCTGATGAATGTACCGGACTGGATCAGTTCCCGGTTCTCCTTCATGAAGGCAATCTGCAGCCTTATCTTCTCCAGTTCCTCACCGTTCAGCTGATTCAGGTCCAGTTCATATCCAAAGGTCCCAAAGTACGCCACATTCGCCCTGGTTTCAAGAGGCGTGGTGCGCAGGACCTGGTGGTTGGGTACGGCCGACACATGGGTGCCCATGCTGCTCAAAGGATAGACCATGGATGTGCCGTATTGGATTTTCAGCCGTTCCACTGCATCCGTGTCATCGGATGTCCAGCACTGGGGCGCATAGTAAAGCATCCCGGGATCGAACCTTGCCCCTCCGCTGGCACAGGATTCAAAGAGGATTTGGGGATATCGGCCAATCAGCTTCTCATACAGGCTGTAAACCCCCAGTATATACCGGTGGAATACCTTTCCCTGTTCCTCCGGCCGGGCGCAGTGGGAATAGACCTCCGACATACACCGGTTCATATCCCATTTGATATAGGAAACCGGGGCTTCGTCCAGCACCCTTATCAGCATCTGGTAAATATGATCCACCACTTCTTCCCTGGAAAAATCCAGCACAAACTGGTTCCTGCCGTGGCAGGCGCTGCGTCCCGGCGCGGACAGCATCCAGTCAGGATGGGCCTTGTAAAGATCACTGTCCTTGTTCACCATCTCCGGCTCAATCCACAGACCGAACTTAAGTCCCATGGCCTCTATCCTGCGGGCGATTCCGGCTACCCCGTCCGGCAGCTTTGCCTGGTTGGGATACCAGTCCCCCAGCGAGGACCTGCTGTCGTCCCTGTGGCCGAACCAGCCGTCATCCAGGACGAACAGCTCCACCCCCACATCCTTGGCGGTCCTGGCCAGTCTTAGGATTTTTTCTTCATCAAAATCAAAATACGTTGCTTCCCAGTTATTAATCAGTATGGGCCTTGCCTTATCCCGCCATGGTCCCCTGGCCAGGCGGCTCCGGTAAAGCCTGTGGTAGGTCTGGCTCATACCGTTCAGTCCTTCACCGGAATACACCATCACCACCTCCGGTGTCTGGAATTCCTCCCCTTTTTTCATGGGCCACGAAAAACAATGGGGATGGATGCCCAGCATGATCCTGGTGACCTCATAGGTGTCCACCTCTGCCTGGGCCAGGAAATTGCCGCTGTACACCAGGCTGAAGCCGTAAACTTCCCCTGAACACTCTCCTGCATCCGGCCGTTTCAATGCAAGGAAGGGATTATAATTGTTGCTGCTACATCCCCTCATGCTGTATATTGACTGGATTCCGTGTTCCAGCCTCCTGGTCTTCACACTCCGCTCCCTGGCCCAGGCCCCGGTCAGCTCCACCATCTCAAACCCACTGTCCGGAAGGTCCACGCTGGCGCTCATGGCCTGGTTTAAGACCACTCCTTCCTCATTATCACAAATGAACCTGGCGCTCCTTGTGATGACGGGAAGGTCCTCATAAATGGTATATGTAAGGACCAGCTTTGTCCTTATCCATGCGTCCCCAAGGACAATCTCCAGGGTGGACGCCTCTTTTGGATCTTCGGCGTAAGCTGCGGGAAGCCCCTTAAGCCCAGGCTTTCCCTGATAAATCCGGTGGCTTTCATAGACAAATTCCGTGATATGGCTTCCATCCGTCTGAAGGATATCATACGCCGGGGCACGCATGTCCCCGTGTCCATAGGACGGGTATTCCTGCTTGATGTGCTCCATGGAAAACTCCCTGTCGCCTTCGTAAAAGCAGGGGGCCATGGAACGGATCCGTATCTCCAGCATGTGTCCGAACGATTCCCGGTCCCTGATGGCCTTCCCATAGTACAGGTGTCCCAGCTGCCCGTTGCGCAGGATTGTCATGATATAGCTTACCTTATGGTTATACAGGTGGAATTCCTTTCCATCCCCATGTACTTTAATTGGCATATCTTTTACCTCCCAAGGATTATATGTCTAATCCTTTTCTTCAATGATGATTCTCCTGAACAGTTCATAGAGCAGGGAAAGTTCATAGGAATTCATCCTGATCCTGTACTTCTGCTCCATTTCCTTGAAAACCTCCCTGGATATCCCATAAAACCGATTTTCCTGGGGGGACAGTCCGCGCGTCTGTTCCTGCACCGGGTCCGTGGTCATAAGCCGCTCAATCATGAACGCAATGTGCATATACAGGTTCAGCCTGACATGCCCGGTCATTTCCAGGTGATAATACTGCTCGTACTTCATGAGGACCAGTTCCACCTCGTTGATGACCACCGTGGGGTTTAAGAACCGGAGGCGGCTGACAATCCCTTCTATGGAAAAAAACCGGATGTACTCCCGTTTCAGCTCCTCGAATTCCTCCCTGGTAATCAGTCCCTTAAAGGACCCCCAAAGCTGGTCCTCCCCCTTGCCGTCCAGGATGTCGTAGATATTCAGCCAGGGCACCCCAACATGTTCCGGCAGTGCCGAAGTGGTGAGTATGAGCAGGGTCTGCTTAAAATACTCCCTGGGGTTCTCATCCAGCAGCCTGCGCAGTTCCTGGTAATCCATTGTCACGATGTCAATCAGGGACTGGTCGATGACCTTGCACATGGCCTCCTGAAGCTTTTCCGCTATGCCTACGCCGGACATGCAGGACACGATGATGTTCCTGCCCCTGGATATCCCCTCAAAATACTGGATTTCAAAGGCATATGTCTCCCTGGCAGCCTTCACGATATCCAGGAAGGAGCACCGCCCCAGCATCTTGATACCCACATCCAGGGCAATGGCCGTGGTCACATTGTTGATGATCAGCAGATCTCCCGCCAAATCGTTCTTGATGGAGGAATACAGCTGGCTGAGGGAACCGGTGTCCACCAGAAGGATCATCCCCTTCCTCGCATTGACCCGTTCCAGGTACTGCCTGACCTTTGCTATGGTATCCTCCACCGCCGTCTCCATGGGCATGTCGATGGCCTCAAACACAAAGGTGCGGCAGGTCCGGTTGGCAACCTTCTGGATACTGCTGGCCGTGGAATCCCCATGGGCAACAATCAGTCCATGGAATTCCATGGTTTCCACCATATATTCGTGGAGGGACAGGGCAAACAGGAAATCAAGGGCGCCTCCCGTTTCCTGGTCCATCTCATAAAGCCTGCTGCAGATCTGTCCCGCCACATAGTATGCCTTGGGCATGGCCTGCTCAAAATAGGCATCCAGTTTCCTGAATAAGTCTTCCCCCGGACTACTGGATCTGAATAAGCCGTGCAGGAACCCCAACTCTTCCAGGACAATCTTTACCTCCCCCACGCCGTAGGAACAGAGGATTTCACGGCAGATTGGAACAAACAGGTTCCAATCCGGCTCCCCCCTGTAACCGGCGTGTTCCCGGGCCTTCAGTTTCTTCACCATGCGTTTGAAATTAAGGTATACGCTGTCCACCGAAGGTTCCATCCGTTCAAAGGGGATTCCGGAAATATCTTCCCACAGCGCCTTTATCTCCCTCCCCGTCCCCTCCTCAGGCAGCTCTGCCTGGTCAAAGGGCAGCCCCTCCCCGTCCACCAGGATGGAAGGCAGGCCGTAATATTGTGACAGCTGGCTGCGGCAGTCTGCCTCAGGCAGTTCCCTCATGGTAATATGCAGTATATCGCTTCCCCCCTGCCTGTAAAATGCATTGGCACAGCTGACCTGTATCAGGTTCTCCAGCTTTCCGATGTTCCCCTGCAGCCGCGTGAGCATCAGGGCCTGCGCCACCTCTCCCTCCACCTCGATCCGGCGCCCCACCTTCCTGGCTTCCTTCTGATAAAAGAGATACAGCATCTGAAGCCGTTCCTTTAAGGGGCGGTCCATCATGCTGGGGATGGGAACATGAAGGGTGATACGCCTGCGGAAGGTTTCCAGCAGGACTTCATCCGGGTTTTCCGTGGTGGCGAAAATGAAACGCACCCTGGAGGATTTCCACATATTGTCGCCCAAAGGGCGGTACTGTCCTGAATCCATGAACAGGAACAGTTTTTCCTGGTTCTCAAAGGACAGCCTGTGGACCTCATCCAGGAACAGATAGCCTCCGTCCGCCTCTTTT
The DNA here is from genome assembly GCF_022440595.1 of Enterocloster sp. OA13. Taxonomy (NCBI): domain Bacteria; kingdom Bacillati; phylum Bacillota; class Clostridia; order Lachnospirales; family Lachnospiraceae; genus Enterocloster; species Enterocloster sp. OA13. The sequence continues at coordinate 3,331,706 of NZ_JAKNTF010000001.1, forward strand.
AAAAGTCCGTCCCGGTCCTTGTCTGCCCCGGTAAAACTCCCCTTCTTATATCCCAGCAATGTGGCTGAGAGAAGTTCCGGGTTATTGGCATAGTCCGCACAGTTTAAGACCACGAAGGGGGCGTTGGCTTCAATGACCCCCTGGCTCAGGGCATATGCATGGATCAGGCGGGCAATGAAACTTTTTCCCACCCCGCTCTCACCGGTAAGGAGCATGGGCAGACCATCCGGCGGATAATTGACGGCCGCCATACACATTTCCACGGTCTGCTTCTGGCTTCCCGCATATCCAACCATGGATGAGAACACGGAGCAGGGCCTGGCGGCATCTGAATTGTCATGCATGGCAGGCCGCGCGGCGGCATCCGGATTACCGTACATGGCAGGCCGCGCGGCGGCATCTGAGTACCCGCCCGGGGCAGCGGCCTGGTCTGGCTTCGTCCCTGCATTCCCCCACACGTCCTCCCCGAAAAATTCCAGATCCTCCGAGGTCACGGGGAACCAGTACACCGGCCGTGTACTGGTTTTTACCGCAAGCCCGTCCTCCATGAGCCTTGTAAGATAATGGCTCACCACCTGGCGGCTCAGGTTCAGTTTGTCTGCCAGATCTGCCGCCGTTATCTTCCGGTTGCCGCTGCATGATTCCTTTAGCGCTTCATAGACCCGTTCTTTTGCCTGCATGGATAAGATCCTCCCTCATACCTGATTTCCATTTCTCCTCTTCCCTCAACGGGACAGATCCGTTCTTTTACCTTACCATCATCATACCATGGGGATTTGTTATCATGCAATTACAAAACCATGCGGTTCCTAAACTACGCGGTTTCAAAACTACGCGATTCCCAATGCGGAGAGCACGATGCCCAGGACAATCACCCCCACAATCAGCACATTGATGCTCATCTTCTTTTTTGTCAGAAGATAGAAGCATAAAAGGGTAAGGCATAACGGGACCAGGCCCACGAACAGCTGGTCCAGCATGTTCTGGAGGGAGAATATTTCCGTTCCTTCCATGGACAATGAAAGCTTACTGTTAAATACCACCATGCTGCTGGCCATACCGCCTACCATCATGAGTCCCATGATACTGGCCGCCTTGGTGAGGACGGTAATCAGGCCGCCGCTGTACAGCTTCTCAATATATTCAGAACCCAGGCTGTATCCCAAAAACGTGCCATAGTAGCGCACCACGTTGCTTGGGATGTTGAATAACAGCAGGAACACGAGGGGGGCCAGCACATTGCCTGCCTGGGCCATGCTGATGGCTATGCCCGCGCAGATGACCCTCCACACACCCCAGAATATGGAATCACCGATACCTGCCAGCGGTCCCATGAGGCTGGTCTTAATCGGGTTGATGGAACCCGCATCAAAATCCTTATTCTCGCTGTTCTCCTTCTCCATTGCGCCGCAGAGTCCCATGATGAAGGTGGACATGGGAACCGTGGTATTGAAATAGGAAATATGCCTTGCCATGGCCTCCTTCTTACCTTCCGGATCATCCTTATAAAACCGGTTGATGAAGGGAATCATGGAATAGCAGAACCCGGAGGCCCCCTGTTTCGCCGGGGTCACGGATGTATATAAGGTAAAGGAACGAAGGAATACGGACCTGAGCATCTTCTTTTCTTCTCTGGAAACATCGGTTATCTTAGACATTGAAAAAATCCTCCTCTTCTTCATCTAACATCCCCTCTGCAGGGACAGTGGCAGGTGCAGCGGCTTTTACCCTTATAAGCTGGTTAAGTTCCAGATCCCTCTGCGCCACCAGCAGGGCTGCTATGACCCCCAGGGCTGCAAGGGCAATCAGGGGCAGCTTCAGATAGGCCACCAGCACGAATCCCAGGAAGAAGTAAACGCAGATTTTATGGTTCCACAGAAGCTTTAGAAGCATGGCCATACCTACGGCAGGAAGCAGGTTCCCGCACACCGTAAGACCGTTCATGATGACAGCCGGGATTGCCTTGACCGCAGCTTCCACTGCCTTGGAGCCGAAAAGGATTGCAAAGAATGGAATCAGGCAGTACAGCCCCCAGTTCAGACACCACAAGCCATAGTGGAGTCTTGTAAGTTTTTTGTCCTCCCCATTCTCAGCCAGCTTATCAAATACAGGCGCAAACCAGCCAATGATGCCGATCCAGATAATATTTTTCGCCTGCTGTCCCAGCATTCCGATGGGAAGGGCCAGCGGGAGGGCAACCTCAGGGCCTCCTCCGCTCATGATGGCAAATGCGCAGCCCACCACGCTTGCGATTCCGCACTCTGCTGCGGATGCGCCTCCTATATTTACGATTCCCATGAACACGGCTTCCAGGGATGCGCCGATGAGAAGTCCCTGCTGTATATCCCCGAACAGCCACCCTATGATAGGGCAGATGAATACGGGACGGTCCAGCATGGTGAATCCCAGCAGGTCCCTGACACCGGATGCGATAAGTACCATGACTGCAATCACAAATGCAGTAACAAGTATGGATGAATGTGCTAACATGAATGAATCCCCTTTCTTTCTATGATTTACAATACTTCTGAAACAAGCTTCTTTTCATCGGAAGGAACCATCTGTAGGGCTGTATCCGGAGCCAGCTCCACCAGTTCCCTTAAGGCTTCCATCTCGTCGGCCGTCAGGCTTACCGACCGGGAAATGATGGTGCGCTCCGTACCGTCGCCGCTGGTGAACCGTCCTGCATTGCCGATGTTCACATATTCGATACCAGGTACGGCCTTATAAATTTCCAGGGCATTCCTCACCGTCCTTACCAATACCAGTATCCTCATACCCTCAGACCTTGGATTGTTAAGCAAGGCAATGATTTCCGGCATTGTCTTGATGATGCATTTGATGCCGTCCGGCACAGCCATTTTAAGCGTCATCTTCTGCATCTCATTGGCGGCTGCCTCGTCATCAGCAACCATGATGCCCTGTATCCCCAAATCCCTTGTCCATGCCATGGCCACCTGTCCATGGATCAATCTCTCATCTACCCTTAAAGCCTTAACCATAATCTCTCTCCTCTCTCATTATGGGCTTCTGGCGTCCCTGTCTTAGACGCCGCCCTGCGGTAAACGCCACTGTTTACCCAAAGAAATCCTCATCCTGTCCTTCCTGGTTGACCAGTTCCACAAGCTCCATCTGATTCCTGGAATCCTCGATATACTGTTTAATCCCGTCCTTCGTGATTCCTTCCGGCGCAATGGCCAGGGCCACCAGCAGCGGCAGGTTAAAACCTGCGACTAAAAATACATTTTCCCTGACTGCATATGGCACGATTTTCTGGTTCACGCTTCCGCCCTTGATATCCGTGAGCACAATCACCTGATCCTCCGGCCGGATCTGGGCGAAATACCGTTCCAGTGTCTCCACCAGATTCTCATCCTGATCCACATAAGCGTTGATGCAGGTAATATTTCCTACATTCCCCATAAGGAAGCGGACCGTGCTCTCCGCCCCGGAAGCAAAGGTCCCGTGGGTGGCTATCAAAATCTTCTTCATATTGGAACTCCTTCCCTTTTCTGTTTGATTTTCATTTCACTTATATATTAAGCAAATACGGTGCCAACTTTTTTTAGACACTTAAAATACGCTGGAATTGCCTTGATTTCATAGTCATATAAAAATTTTACCATACCACCCCGTAACGTGTCTAATTAAAGTGTCCAATACTTGTGTCCAAAATGTCTGTTTAAAATCCTGCTGCGGGACAGATGGAATTGGACACAAAAAAAGCCAGCAGTCCAAAGCTGCTGGCCGGGAACAATCCGTTCCCAATTTACGACTCCACTATAAAGGCTTCATATGGCTGCATCATGCCATCCTCCAAGATTTGCGGCCTGTTTTGGATGACCGCCCTGCAGCCGGGATACAGGATACCGTCCAGCCGCCCGGCCGGAACCGGCCGGTCCGTCAGGTTCGCTGCCACCAGCCATCTCCTCCCCCTGTATTCCCGTTCATACACAAACAGGGATTCATCCTCCGGAAGTAACAGGCGGTAGCTTCCTTCTGTAAGGATTTCCTCCTGGTGGCGGAGCCGGATCAGCTTCTGATAATAATAGAACACGGAATCCTGGTCTTTAAGGGCTTCCTCCACATTGATTTCCTTATAACGCGGATTCACCTTGAACCACGGGGTGCCGGAGGTGAATCCTGCATTCTCCCCATCTGTCCACTGCATCGGGGTCCTGGCATTGTCCCTGCTCTTATTCCATACTGCCTTCTGAAATTCCTCCCTGCTTATGGTCTTTTCACGTTCCACCAGCTCCAGGAGGGCATTTTTCACTTCCACGTCCTCATACTCCTCCAGCTGGTATGAGGCATTGACCATTCCGATTTCCTCCCCCTGGTACACATAGGGGGTGCCCTTCATCCCGTGAAGGATTGTGGCATAGGCCTTGGCGCATTCCTTTCTGTAGCAGGTATCATTGCCCCAGCGGGAAATCACCCTGGGCTGGTCGTGGTTTTCCAGATAGAGGGCATTCCATCCATGTCCCTCCAGCTTTTCCTGCCAGTCCGACATGACCCGTTTTAAATCCCGGACATCAAATGGTTTCAATGCCCACTTGCGGTTCACATGGCCCGGGATCCGGTCAATGTTCATATGTTCAAATGTAAAAATCATATTCAGTTCCTTCCGTCCCGGGTCCACGAACAGACGGGCATTCTCCGAAGTGGAGCCAGGCGCCTCCCCCACGGTCATGCAGTCATAACCTGCCAGCGCTTCCCTGTTCATTTCCTGAAGGTACTCATGAAGCCTCGGTCCATTGGAATGCATGAACCCGGTATAATAACGCCTGCCTGGCTCTTCCGGGTAATCCGGGAAATCCGTATACTTGGAAATGGAGGCAATCACATCCATGCGCCAGCCGTCCACGCCCTTATCCATCCAGAATTTCATAAGGTCATAGACCTCCCTGCGCACGGTCTCATTCTCCCAGTTAAGGTCAGGCTGCTTCTTATCATAAAAATGCAGGTAATACTGCCCCCGTGTCCCGTCATAGGTCCAGGCACTGCCGCAGAAGCTGGAACCCCAGTTATTCGGCTCCCCTCCCCCGTCCTTTGGATCCTTCCAGATATAATAACCGCTGTAAGGATTATCCCCTGATTTCCTGCTTTCCACAAACCACCTATGTTCATCCGAGGTATGGTTGGCAACCAGGTCCATGACAATCTTAAGTCCCCGGTCATGGGCCTTTTGAATCAGTTCATCCATATCCTCCATGGTGCCGAATTTCCCATACATCTTCCGGTAATCCCGGATATCATAGCCATTATCCTGCTGGGGTGAATCATAGACAGGGCTGAGCCATATGACATCAATTCCCAGTTCCTTCAGATAGTCCAGCTTTTGGATGATTCCCTGGAGATCCCCGAAGCCATCCCCGTTGGAATCCTTGAAACTTCTGGGATAAATCTGGTACACAACGGACTTCTTCCACCAATCGCCCATATACATATCTCCTCTTCTTAATTAAATTTCCTGAAAGCGCCTGAATCCGCCTTCATGTCCTGATGGGATTATATACAGATACCGCGTCCGTGGTCAACAGGTTACGCCCATAACCTCCTTATTGCACAAACAGCGCGGCCGCGCAGTAAACCAGAAGGACCGCCATCATAAGGTTGACCCCCTTTGCATGCCTGGCAAGATATTTACAAAACGCCGAACCGCACAGCGCCCACACAAAGGAGCCGGACGCGCCGATAAGCGCCAGCAGGATGGTGAATCCAATGATTGCCCCGGTGGAATGATACACTGGAAGGATATAAAGCGTCATGGCCGTAACCGCATAAATATAAATCTTCGGATTGGCAAACTGCAGTATCATCCCGGATAGGAAGCTGGCCTCCTTACTGCTGTCCGCACTTGGATTGACCGGGCTTTTTAAGACCTTCCATGCAAGGTAAAGCATATACGCCGCCCCGAAAAACTGCATGGTTAACTTTAATCTGGGCAGAAGGGTGTACAGCGTTGTGCTGCAAACCGTACAGACCGTCATGACAACGGAAAACCCGGCCAGTATACCAAGATTGAATCGGAAGCTGCGGCGAAAGCCAAGCCGTGCCGCATTGCTCATGGATAATAAATTGTTAGCGCCTGGGGTGTACGCTGTAATAAAACAGTAAATCAGGAAATCGGATAAATGAAACATTTGTGCCCTCCTCTTTACAAGTCCTGTCATAAATTATATAATAGTACAAAATGACTATTATATTGTACTTGTACGATATAATAATACATCTTGTTCGTTATATTGTCAATAAGAAGGAGGAACGTTTGATGGATTCCATGAATTTGATTGTCGCTAAAAATATACGGAGACTGCGTGAAGAAAATAAGCTGAGTATGGACGAACTGTCAAAGTTAAGCGGTGTCAGCAAAAGTATGCTTGCACAGATTGAACGGGGGGAGGGAAATCCAACCATTTCAACCCTTTGGAAACTCTCAAATGGCATGAAGGTGCCTTTCGACGCTTTAACCGTCCGCCCGAAAAGTCCTTATGAGATTGTGGATACGGCAGAATTACAGCCGCTGCTTGAAGATGGCGGGAAGGTTAAAAACTATTCCATCTTCCCGGATGATGAGAACCGCAGGTTTGCAGTCTATTATCTGGAATTGGATGAGGGAAGTTTCTGGGAATCAGAGCCGCACCTGAAAGGCACCACTGAATTCATCACAATATCTGCAGGCCGTATTGAAATCAGCGCCGATGGACACCGGTTCACGGTGGGGAAGGGCGAAAGCATACGGTTTAAGGCTGACTGTGTCCATTCTTACAGGAACACAGGGCATGAAACCGCAATCCTGCATATGATTTTGTATAATCCGTAAAAGGCAGGAATGGATTTCACCACACCCACCAGACCCCACCCTAAAAAGCGCCCATCCAGCAGATCCTGCAGCGTCCATATGGTAAATCTGCACTATATATACCGAGGAAAATTTTGTAAATTTTTCACAATTACACAGACCGGGAAATTTTGATATATTAGATACTGCAATATGGCTGTAGCTTCTGTCGTGAAGGTCATTCACGGAGGCTGCAGCCTTTTTATGTCTGCAAAAAAAGAAAATCAAAGAAAATCAAACGGAGGTTTTTATGAATCAGGATTCAAACCATTACATGGCAGAAGAACCCATAGGAAGGCTGATGCTCAGGTTTTCCATCCCCTGCATCATGTCCCTGCTGGTATCTGCCCTTTACAACATCGTGGACCAGATCTTCATTGGCCGCGGCGTTGGATTTCTGGGAAATGGAGCCACCAATGTGGTATTTCCCGTGACAATCATCGCCCTTGCCCTGTCCCTTCTGGTGGGTGACGGATGCGCCGCCTTCTTAAGCATCTGCCAGGGACGGATGGACGGGGAGCAGGCGCACAAGAGCGTGGGAAATGCCGTCGGTATCATCACCGCGTCCGCCATCCTGCTGACCCTGGTATTTGCAGTGTTCCGCGACCGCATCCTGGTGGGCTTCGGCGCAACCGCCAATAATATGGGGTATGCCAGGGAGTATTTCTCCTGCCTGATCATCGGTATTCCATTTTTCATGTTTACCAACTCCATGAATTCCATCATCCGTGCCGACGGCAGCCCTCAGTTTGCCATGGGTTCCACCCTAATCGGATGTTTCATCAACGTAATCCTTGACCCCATAGCCATATTCGTGCTGGGCTGGGGCATGAAGGGCGCGGCGCTGGCTACCATCACAGGACAGATTGTGTCTGCCCTTCTGGCAGTATACTACCTGGCCAGGGCAAAATCCTTCCGCCTGAAAAAGAGCAGCTTCATACCGGATACCGCTATACTGAAGCATATCCTGCCCCTTGGGATCAGCAGCTTCCTGACGCAGATATCCATTGTGGTCATCATGGCCGTAATGAACAATGTACTGGTCATCTACGGCGCACAGTCCAAATATGGGGCTGACATCCCGCTGACCGTGGTGGGGATTGTCATGAAGGTATTTCAGATCGTGATATCCATTGTGGTCGGGATTGCGGCCGGCTCCCAGCCCATCGTGGGATATAATTACGGCGCCGGGCACTGGCACAGGGTAAAATCCATCTTCAGGACCATGATGATGGCCGAGTTCTGCGTGGGACTCATATCCATGATATGCTTTGAGGCCTTCCCACTACAGATCATCAACCTATTCGGCAGTGAGGACGGGCTGTACAATGAGTTTGCAGTGCTGGCCTTCCGCATTTTCCTGGGAGGGATCGTGCTCTGCTGCATCCAGAAATCCTGCAGCATTTTCCTGCAGTCCATCGGAAGGCCCACGCTGTCCATGATGCTGTCCCTGTTCAGGGACTTTATCTTAAGCGTCCCCTTAACATTAATCCTGCCCAGGTTGTCCGGCGTAACCATGACCCTGTATTCCGGGCCAATCGCAGACGTGGTTTCCTTTGGGGCGGCTGTCCTGTTCATGTACCGGATTCTCAGGGAACTGGACCGGCTGGAGGACAGCGCAGGGGAACCGGCAGATATCCAGGGAAACATCCGATCCCTTGAAAAGGCCGGGTGCTGAAAAACCGGCGGTTAAGGAACTATCTGCTAAAAAGCCAGGCGATGAAAATTCAGCGGATAATAAACCAGCCAATATTCCCATCATTACCGTCTCCGCCTGTCAAAACGCCTTCCAGGATCCCTTTCGTCCTCATACCGGCCGCGTCCAAAACCATTGCCAAGGGGGCCATCCCCATGGAAATGCTCCCTGCGGCTGTGGCCGCGGCTTAATATATAATCATGCATTTCCTTCATCCTGCCAAATGTATAGTCAGAAGGATGCTCCGGATCCATATGCCTTATGATTTCGTCTTCCAGGCGTTCCAAAAAACCTTTGAACTGCTTCTGCTCCTGATCATCAAAGCAGTCAAACAGGCGGTCCGTGTCCCTGCCGTCAAACCCATCCGCCTGTTCTACCGCCCTGCGGCCCTCTTCCGTCAGTATGATATTCATACTCCGTCTGTCATGTTCACTTGGCACGCGCTTCACATAGCCCTTGTTCTCCAGCTTTCTTAATAGTTCGCTCATGGACTGGGTACTGATTCCAAGAAGATAGGACAGTTCCCTGTGGCTTATCTCCGGCTTCAGCTTTAAGATTGCCAGGATCCGGCCCTGGCCTTTAAATGGGCTTCCCATGGGGCCATTTTCCTTGTAAGCCTCTGTCTGGTAGCGGTGTAAGAGCATTCCGATATGAAAGAAGTGTTCGGACAGGTTTTTTCCATTGTCCTTCTGCTCCTGGCCTATACCCTGGTCCCTATCACAGTCTGCGTCACAGTATGACCCCCGCTCCCCATCATAGCCTGCATCCTGGCCCATTTTGGGTTCCATGCCATGTTCCTTTTTGAGTTCCGTGCCATGTTCCATTTTGACTTCCATGCCATGTTCCTTTTTTGGTTCTATGTCATGTTCCTTTTTGACTTCCATGCCATGTTCCTTTTTTGGTTCCATGCCATACTCCATGTCCTGCTTCCTGCTCTCATCTTCATTTCCCTTACTTATATTGCCCTCGCTCATATTTCCCTCATTCATATTGCCCTCGCTCATATTTCCTTCATTCATATTTCCTTCATTCATATTTCCTTCATTCATATAACCCACATCCAACTCCTTTCATTCTGCCGCCTGTTCCATGATTCCCCTGATACCTATTATGGATTCAGGGCTTAAATAATGCTCTATCCTGCATGCGTCATGCTCCGCGACCTCTTCCGGGACTCCGATGCTGCACAGGAACCGTTTAAATGTTTCATAGGAATCGTTGATTTTAGACGCAATTGCATAACCATCTTCCGTCAGGTCAACCTCATGGTTTTCATGTACCTTAATCAGGTTCTCCGATGCCAGTTTACGGAACGCAATGGAAACGCTTGGTTTTTTGACGTCCAGTGCCGATGCCACATCAATGGCCCGCACATGCCCATTCTTATTTTTCAAATACAATATGGCCTTTAGATAATTCTCTTTTGAAACCGTGATGTTCATGACTCACCCTTCTTATATTCCAGCTACCCCAGAATCTGTTCCATACTCAACGAAAAAACGGGACTCAGCCCAAGCGCCCTCAGTTCTCCTTCAATGCCGTCCATACATCCATTGACCTCCTCCTGGGAACAGGATGGATTTACCGTGATCTGCAGCGACACAATCCTGCGCTCCGGCCCGTAATCGTGGAAATCAATCTGCTTTAATGTCACAAGTTCCTTCCTTGCGTCAAAAACCGCCTGAATCTGGGACTGCTGCTGTCCGGATATCCCCTCGCCCAGAAGCAGTGTGAAGTGACTGATGAATGACTGGAATCCATCCTTCATGACCAGCACACTGATCATGATTCCCACAATCCAGTCCGCAGAAAGACCGGTCAGGGAATAAAGGGCCGCAGAACCAATGGTCAGCATGGTCATCTTGATGTCCGCTGCCTCATTCTGCTCACAGGCAGCCAGGGCCATGGAATCCAGCTCACGGTTCACATGTCTGGTATACGCCGACATACCGCACTTGACCAGGATGGACAGGAGGGATACCCCATAGACCAGAAGGGGCAATGAGCGGTCCCGCGGGTGCCGGATCCAGTGTATGGATTCCCGGAACATGGAAACTCCTGCCAGGATAATGGTCATGGAAATAATGAGGCCAAGGACATATTCCACCCTGCCATGGCCATAAGGATGAAGGCTGTCCCCCTTGCGCCCGGACATCCTGAATCCCAGCAATACCAGCAGGGAGTTTAATGCATCCATCAGGTTATCATACCCTTCCGCCAGGACAGCCACATTCCCGCACGTGATTCCGGCCGTATACTTACAGGCAAAAAGCAGGAGGTTGCCGGCCGCGGACAATATCCCCACCCTGGCGCCAAGGTTTTCCCTGGACATGGGCTGTGTCAGTGTTTGTTCCATATATACCACTCCTCTCCGGGCCGGCATGGGCCAGCCATATGGACGATTTTACGGATACCCCGGTATCCGTACACGCAAATTACATCAGGTACCTGATATAAATATAGCAGGTACCTGATGTATTGTCAACCCGGAGTTTAAAATCAGTTCACCGGCCCAGACAGATCACGAATCGACCGTATAACCATTCTTCCCTTTCTGTTTGGTGCGGTAAAGCGCCTGGTCCGCCTTTTCATACAGTATGTCAAAGTCCCGGTCTTCTTCCGAAGCCACCGATATCCCGATGCTTGCGGACATTTTCCATGTCTTTCCATCCCTGGTGCATTCCGTGTCCAGGGCATGTGAGAGTTCCGCCGCCTTCTTCCTGACCCAGTCCGCGCCCGGAATGGGAATGAATGCCACAAACTCATCCCCGCCAATCCGTCCCAGCACATCACCCTCCCGGAAATGTTCCCGTATGATCCTGGTGAATTCCCGTATGCAGTAATCCCCAAATGCATGGCCAAAGCAGTCATTGGCCTGTTTGAAATTATCAATATCAAAGATGAAGAATGCGTATGCCTTTTCAGGCTCCTCTGTCAGCAGCGCAGTCACCTTGCGCTTGGTGGCGGCCTTGGTCAGGAACCGTGTCATCTCATCAATATAAGCCAGAAGCTCCTTTTTCTTTTCCTCATCAATATTCTTACGGTAGGTAAACATGTGCAGGCAGTTATCCTCATGGGAAAAGAAGATATACGCGTCAATGCGCATCCAGAAATAACCGCTGCCGTCCTGGGTTATCATGAAATCGTATTTCAGGTGGCTGTTTCCATTTTCATATTCCCGGATTACATTCTCAGGAGTGAAGGTAGAGATGTAACCCTGCCTGAATTCCTTCTTAATCTGCTTCTGCGCTATGACCCGCAGCGCCTGGTCATAGGGCAGCCCCTGGGCACCCAGGCTTTCAAAGTACTGGGCCGTGCGCTGGTTTCCCGTACAGTTCCTAGTAATGTTCAGTTCGTAGATATTGTCGTAGAGCTGTTCCGTTGCCTGCTGGAATGCATTTTCCCGCTCCTCCATAAGCTTTGTGATCTGCTTGTTAAAATTGCGTATGACCGTGGTGATGATGAACAGCACAATGGAAATGATGACAGCAATGCCAAGGATGGTCTGGTACAGGCGGTCCCGTATCACATGGACCGTATCCTCGCTGTCCTGGTCTATGACAAGGTGCCAGGACAGATCCGGTATGTATCTTGTGACCACGAAACTCTTCCCCTGGTCCAGGGAGTTGTCGGTCCAGAATCCAAGATTCTCCGTATCCTCTTTAAATCCCATGATTTCATCCCGTATCCCCTCCTGCCCGTGAACCTCAAACCAGTCTGTCTTACTGTAACCCGTATATGTGGTGGATACCTCAATTATACCGTCCTCATTGACCAGGCATATGTTCATGTTGTATTTGTCCTCATAGCCCTCAAGGAATTCTTTCAGGTAGCTGATGCGGATTCCCACCCCTACAATTCCCAGTATATTCCCGGAGCTGTCCGCCACCTTACAGTTCACGAATACCGTGATGGCATCATCCGAACCATCCACCTCATCGTTATCCACATTCATGGAATATCCAAGGCCGCTGTCCATCAGGTCAAAATACCATCCATTCTCCGGATCATCCTCAGCCAGCACCCTGTCTATGCCGTTGAAATTGTAATACCGCCTGGTCGCTGACGATACCAGGAAAACAGAATCAAACCCGTATTTATCCCGGTAGGTTTTAAGGTAGGTCTGAAGCCTTTGGACATATTCCCCATTCTCAAGGTTTTCTGTCTCACAGGACAGCTGCTCCACCAGGAGGCTGTCATGGGCCATTGTCAGCGAAATGTTGACCGGCTTTGTCAGAAGGGTCGTAAGCTGGTAATGAATCCCCTCCCCTGTCAGCGATGCAACCTGTTCAATATTATTAAGAGTGGCCTGGTAATTGGCCCTGTAACTGAAAAACGCGGTCATGGAAAATCCTACAATCAGGACGATACTGATCAGCAGGTTTGTTTTGATTAATTGATTATTCTTCACAGCTGTTGTCTCCATTCTCATACCGTTATTCACCCCGTGCCCTCCTATATAGGCCACCCTATATAAGACATTCAATATGTGCCATCCTGCCAGGGAAGGATGGTCCATTGCATAATAAAAAGCCGCCAGAGGATTTAATTGCTCTGTGCAGCTTTTGAAATTCATATGGTTGCAGGTCACACCATCGTCCCTATTCTTATTATACACGACTTTTCTGTTTGTGGAATCCGTTTATTAAAAGAATATGAAAGGAATATCAGGTTCCGGAAATTCTTATGCCCTGATTTCCGCCTTACCTTTTCTCCAATAGTATGGTAAAATCTTATATAATCCGAGAAAATCAGGGCCTAATTTACAGCAGATTTCATACGATAGGGGGATGTGACATTGATAAATGAGAATGAACTGCAGCAGGTCATCTACAACGTACTGCTGATGCAGATCCGGTTTGGCGCGTACCGTTACGGGGCACGCCTGCCCACGCTGGAAGAAGCCAGCCAGCTGTTCCTTGTGTCCATTGACACGGTCCGTGCCGCCTATCTGAGCCTGAAACAGGAGGGCTATATCAGTCTGTCCAGAAGCGTGGGGGCTTCTGTCAGGGTATTATACACATCTGAGGAGATAGAACAGCACATACAGGCATTTTATGCCCTCAGGAAAGATGGGCTGATTGACGTAAGCCGCTCCATGCGGCCCCTGTTCAGCCATGCACAGTGCATTGGCTTTCAAAACGCCTCACCGGAAACATTGGATAAAATCCAGGCGCTTTCCTCTGACAGCCGCCTTCTTCCTTCCCATGCCATGATCCGGATCCTGCAACACATTTATGGTTCCCTGGATAACGACCTGCTGATGCGCCTTGTATGGAGGATATTCATGTTCTTCCAGGCGCCCTTCCTCAGTATAGACCAGAACATAAAACACTTCGAGGAAGAAGCCAATCCACTCTTTAACATGATTAGGCTCTGCCGCAACAAGGAGTGGGAAAGGCTGAGGATTGCGGTGGAGGATTTTCAGGAACAGCTTTCCACGGCCCTGATTGGTTTTTGTGACAAGCGTATCATGATGTCCCCTGCCGGCAAGCAGATTGAATTCCATTGGTACAGCTATGAGAAGGCTTCCCAGCTCCGTTACTCCCTTGGCATGGAAATCCTGATTTCCGTCAACCGCGGCCTCTATCCGGTCGGCTCCTTCCTTCCCTCGCTGGATAAGCTTTCAAAGGAAAAACATGTTTCCGTCAGCACGGTACGCCGTACCCTGAACCTGCTCAACAGCATCGGCGTAACAAAGTCCATCAATGGGCTGGGAACCAGGATCCTCTCGCAGGAGGAAATTGCTGATAATTGCGATTTAACCCAGCCCGTTGCGCGCAGGCGCCTGCTGGATTGTGCGCAGGGTCTCCAGGCCATCGCCCTCTCCTGTAAGGATGTGGCTGAACTGACCGCTGCTTCCCTTGACAGCGAGGCAATATGCCAGTTTTGGCAGCATCTGGATTTATTGAAACAAACGGACAGATATGAACTGACTGCATTTTCCATCCTCAAGTTCTTCATCCATCACGCCCCCTTCCACGCAGTCAGGACAGCATACGCAGAACTGTTCCAGCAGCTGATGTGGGGGCATCCGCTGCGCGGTATGCGCATGGAATCAGAGTACCTGAAGGCATTCTACCTGCCCTATCTGGATTTCTTTGCAGGTTGTGCGAAAAGGTCTGATTTTACCGGGTTCCCGGATAAGCTGGAGGAGCTTATCCTGTTTGAATTTAAGTCAATGCTTGGAAAACTTGAAGTCCTGGGGATTCCGGAAGCCTCCAACCTGCTTTTTTAGACAGGGCTTCCGGCAACTGGTCCGTCTGCCGTTTCACAACGCTTCAGCCAAACCCTGTTCTCTGAAACCTATTGGCCTGGGGATTCCCAAAACGGGAAAACAGTTGGAAAATATAAGGCGGGATTGCATGCCTAATGGAGCCGCCTCCATTCCCTGGGCGTCATTCCGGTCTCATTCTTAAATACACTGCTGAAATATTTTGCATCATTATATCCCACTGCCACGGCAACCTCATATATTTTGCCGGCAGGATTCTTTAACAGCTCCTTGGCCCTGTTGATACGGCATCCCACAATATACTCAGTCAGGTTCTCCCCTGTCTCCTTTTTAAACAGGGTGGACAGGTACGCAGGATGTACAAATGCCACTTCGGCCAGCATGGCCAGCGATATATTGGTGTCCAGGTTCTGTAGGATGAAATCCTTGACCAGACGTACCGTGTCACATACACTCTGTCCCGCACATCCATACACGGCCTTTTGGGATAAATCCCTGTAAAAAAGCCGCAGGTCTTCTTTGTTACGGGATGGCCCTTCTGCATGCATCCTCTGCCCTGCCCCCGTATATTCTGCCAGCAGGCGGATTCCCTCCTGCAGGTTCCCTTGCCCGGACGCGCCCAGAAGTACGTACAGCCTGTCCCTGATAACTGCCGTCACAATCCTGAACCGGCCCTGGGCTTTTAATTTCCTGATTCCTGATTCCATCTCGTGGCCCGTATCTCCGGCCGGCCCGGCTGGAAATAATATCAGTGCAAATTCCCCAGACAGTTCCAGCTTATCCCAATAATACTCCCTGGCCTCATCCGATAGCGCCTCATATCCTGTCAGGTAGCTGTAAAGGCATCCGTCCCTGGCCAGTTCCATCTGTTCATAAGCCAGATTCAGTATATCCTTTATCTTAACCGCGCTGACGGGTTTGAGCACGTAATCCAGCACGGAAAAACGGATTGCCTGGCGGGCATAGGAAAAATCAGCATAACCGCTTACAATCACAATCATCCTTCCCTTCCGGTCCAGCTGGGACAGCATCTGGAATCCATTCATCCCCGGCATTTTAATATCTGTAAAAATCAAATCATAGTAAGAATCCCTGCATAGTTCAAGTGCCTTCTGACCGCATTCCGCAGCAGACACCTCTGCGTCCGGTCTGAGATATCTGACCAGCATCAGAAGTCCTTCCCTTGTTTTCAATTCATCTTCCACAATTAATATCCTCATGCCGGTACCTGCCCTGTATTTATTCTGATTGTGACAAGGGTATGGTCCCCTTCCACACTTTCTATGGTGAGTCCGCTTCCTTCCCCATACCGGTATCTCAGGCGGTTATGGACATTGGCAATCCCCAGATGGAAATCCTGCTCATCTGCAATCTGACCGCTGCCGTTCATCCTGTCCCTCAGCAGCCCCAGGGTTTTCCTGTCAATCCCCTTCCCGTCATCCCAGACCGTTATCTCAATCCCATCCGGAACAGGGACTCCCCGTATCCTCAGCATGCCGTCTTTCCCATCCTCAAGACCGTGGGATACTGCATTCTCCACCAGGGGCTGTAAAATCATCTTGGGGACCTGTTCCTCAGCAATTGCCCCATCCAGATACACATGATATGAAAACCGGTCTGAAAACCGGCTTTGCTGTACAATAAGATAATTCTCCACCTGCTCAAACTCTTCCCGTACCGTCACGGTGGATTTTGTATCATCTATGCTGTATCTTAGGATGGAGGATAGGGATACAAGAAGCTGGCTGCTCTCAAAGTCGCCTTTCTTTAAAAGGTTCCAGTTCACACAGTCCAGGGCATTGTAAAGAAAATGTGGGCTTATCTGGGACTGCATGGCCCGTATCTTGGCATTCCGTTCGCTGATTGTAAGCCTCAGCGTCCTGTTGACCAGTATATCCATTTCCCCGGCCATGCTGTGGAAAGCATGGGATAAATCCGCAATCTCGTCATTTCCCTTTATGGTTGACATATCACTGAAATCGCCTTTCCTGATTCTTTTAATATCCTCTGCCAGCAGTTCCATTCCTTCTGTGTAACGGTATGATATGATGTAGGAGAAGCTGACTGCCAGAATCATCATGATCAGTGAGGAACGCACAAGTAGCTCTGACCAGAATCTGTCTTTTTCCAGCACCCCTTCTTTTGGTACACCCACAACCGCGGTGACAGCCCCGCCAAATGCCCCAGCACCGGCAAATACCCGGCTGCTGTCCCGGGCCCTCCGCTGCTCCAGTACTTTGTCCAGGCTGTCTTTTGTACGTATAAGTTCAATTGTCCCTTTCTCCAGGCCCAGATATTGTATCAGTTCTTCCGGATCCAGGTCCAGATAAACCGTCCCCGCCCTTCCTGTTACGGACACTGTCAGGCCATCTCCCCCATCTGAGGCCTTACTGCCCGGCACCGCCCATGCGTCCCTGACCCACAAAAGCTCCTTCACTGACCGCAGCGCTTCCTCGGCCGTGGACCGGTCCACGCTTGTCCCGGTCTGCGCCTCAACCAGCTTAAGGTTTGAACTGATTTTATCTTCCAGCAGTTCCTCCGCCATGTGGAGATGGTTTTCTGGCTGGACCGCTATAAGTACAAACCAGTTGAACAGGATTGGCAGCGCACTGACCAGCAGAAACAATATCAGCAGTTTATTCCTCATTGTATTTACAATTTTCAACGCGTTCCTCCTCCATTCCGTATCTGCTGTTTCATGCCTGCTATTTTGTATCTGTCCAGCTGTTTTACCTGCCCTTCTTAAGCGCCAGTCCGATTCCCGCTGCTGCCATTAACATAGAAACCACGGGATTAACAAGATTCAGCAATGCAAACCGCCCATATTCCAAAGCGCTGACCCCCAGGGCACCATATATGAATGCGCTGGCAGCGGTCCATGGAATGAGGGGCGTGGACATGGTTGCCCCTTCCTCGATTGTCCTGGAAAGCACGGCACGGTCCAGCCCTCTCTCATCATATGCCTCTTTGTATATATTTCCATTGAGTACAATGGTCAGGTATGTATCCCCAAAAACAGCATTTCCCAGAATACTGGTCAGCATGGTGACTGCTATGAGGGAGAAATGGTTCTTAAGCCGCCCTGTAACCCGTTTAAGGATGACATGCAGGAACCTGGATTTCTGCAGGATTCCTCCAAGGCACAGCGCCATGAACCCCAGCAGGAAAGTCGGCAGCATGCTGTTGATTCCTCCCCTGTTTACCAGAAGGTTCACTTCCTCGGAGATTGTCTCAACATATCCCCCATCCATGATGGCCCTTAAGGCCCCGGAAACCGTATTTCCCTGGACCGCCACACTGCATACGCACCCGGCCCCAATCACAAGGATAAGGGACAGGACCGCATGGATCCTGGCAATACAGAGGATGACCAGCAGTATTGCGGGAAGGAATACCCAGATGTTGATTACAAACTCCTGCTGGAGTATATCCCTTATCTGGCCAATCTGTGCTGTATCCAGCACAGCGTTCCTGGCATATTTCCGGTTCAGCAGGAAGAACAGGACCAGGCTCACCCCATAGGACGGAAGGGTGGTCTTTGCCATTGAACGGATGTGACGGTATACATCGGTGCCGGAAGATGCTGCTGTGAGTACGGTGGAGTCGGATATGGGAGACATTTTATCACCAAACCAGGATCCGGCCACAATGGCGCCGGCTGTCACCGCCGCCGGGACAGATATGCCGCTTCCCATGGAAACCCCCATGATAGCAACCCCCACTGTCCCCACCGTCCCCCAGGAAGTCCCCAGTACCAGTGACACCAGGCTGCATATTAAAAAGGAGGACAGGAGGAAATAACGGGGTGTCAGGATGCCAAGACCATAGTATACCAGGGCTGGCACTGTCCCTGCCTGGATCCAGACCCCGATGATGGCCCCAATGAGCAGAAAGAACAGGAGACCTATAAATGCCTGGGAACATCCCTCCCTCATCCCATCTAAGGAATCCTCCATGGTCATTCCTGAGCATGTCCCAACAGCTGCAATAAATATGATGCTCAGGATCAACAGCACAATGATATCAGTCTTAAGCAGAAGTGTCCCTGTGAAAAGTATGCATAGTATTCCAAGGACACCTAATAAAGAGATTTTTATATCAGGGAGCTTCACATCACCCCATCCTTTCATTTTCAGCAGTTTCTTTTTTCGTCCCCCTGACAATATCCAGAACCACGAGGACGATTCCTGCAAGTATGAATAATACGCCTGTTAACCGGCGGGGGCTAAGATGCAGCCCCGTCTTTCCCATATCCAGGGCCATCACAAGCACAGGCCCTATAATCAGCACAAGGCTGGAAGGAATCGGGCCGATTTCTTTAATCCCCTTTGCATTTAATACAAAGCAGATGAATGTGCAGCATATGATCAGATATGCCAGACAGACCAGCTGCCCGCCGTCTATCTGCCCAAATTGGTTGTCCTCTATGATCATCCATGGGAGAAGGATGATTCCGGTCAGCCAGAACTGACCGCGGATCAGGTTCCCTATCCTGTAATACTCCAGCAGTTTTGTCAACAGGACACAGTATATGACCCAGACTACCATGGCTGACATCATGACGGCATACCCGGTTTTCACCAGGCTTGGGGAGGACTGGAATTCCATCAGCAGCACGGCCCCGATGCCCGCCATTCCGATATAGATGCTGGTTAAAGGTTTTATCTTGCTGCCCAGCAGCAGGCTTGCGATAATCATGGTAAGAAGGCTCTGGAACGAAGAAAACATGATGGACTCTGTCTCATTCAGGCTTAAACTGGCTATATTAGACAGGACATAATGAAGGGGGATCATGGCTGCCGTCACCAGATACAGGCACCGGTCCTCTTTCCTTATCTTTGTTTTGGAATGTAAAGGGACGCACAGGACCGTCATCAGACAGGCCGCTCCTAAAAAGCGGATACACACCAAAGATACCGGCCCTGTAAAAGACAGGACATCCTTTGTAACCGCGAAACTTGGCGCCCAAAATAACGATACCACCATCATGCCCAGTAAAGCCTTAATCCGTCTGTCCATAACCATTCCTTTCATCTCCCGCATCTTAGCCACATTATAACACATCCGGTTCCGTAAGGGCAAGGAACGGCACAGAGCGTGCCTAAAGCCACTGGTCCTCAATGCCGTTCCTGTATAAATAGCAATGTATCTGACGCTTTTACGCCTTCTTTCCTGATTCCTTGTAAATGGCAATTCCTGCAAATGCACAGATAATTGAAATAAGCGGTGCCAGATAGCAGAGGATTGCATAGGGCAGGTACGAAAGTGTAGCCACTCCCAGGGTACCGGCCATGAAAGCGCCGCAGGTGGTCCATGGCACAAGGGGGCCTGACAGGGTGGCACCTTCTTCTATGGTCCTTGACAGCACGGCAGGGTCCACCTTCTTATCCTTATATATATCACGGTATAAAGAGCCGTTAATGATGATGGACAGGTATACCTCCGCCATGGCCATACAGCCCACGATTCCGGTAAGGTAGGTGGATATCACAAGGCAGCCCACATTTTTAATTTTTCCTGCAAAGGTTCCCACCAATGTTTTCAGATATCCTACCTTTTCCAATATCCCGGAAAGCATCAGGGCAATGAATGCCAGGGAGAATGTCCACATCATTCCCTGTATGCCTCCCCGGTTGACCAGGGTATCCACCATGGCGTTGCCGGTATCCATGCTGATTCCGCTGTTAAGCAGGTTGACAAACTCAGTAACGGATACTCCCTGCCATATGACGGCAATGGCTCCCCCTGTAAATACTCCCAGCAAAAGTGCGGGTATGGATGGGAATTTAATTGCACTTAATACCAGTACCAGCACCACGGGTACAAGTGTCACAGGGCTGATGGTAAAACTGCTTTTAAGGGTTGACAGGATTTCATTGGTAGTTGCGGCGTCATATGCGTTATTATATCCATGTCCCATGACTGCCAGTATGATGGTTGTCATGGCCAAAGCCGGTATCACGGTTAATGCCATGGATTTTACATGGCGGTATAAATCAATCTGTGCGGACTGGGAAGCCAGTATGGTTGTATCGGACATGGGTGAAAGATAATCGCCAAACGCTGCTCCGGAAACCACCATGCCTGCAATTAAAGGGGCCGGCACTCCCATGCCTGAACCCATTCCCAACAATGCAATACCGATGGTTCCCGCCGTCCCCCATGAAGTTCCCGTGACAAATGCGGTTGCACAGCAGGCCAGGAACCCAAGGGGAAGGAACAGGCCAGGCGTTATGAAATTCAAACCGTAATAAATCAGGGTAGGCACCGTGCCCGCAGCAATCCAGGATGCAACCAGCATGCCTATGATAATAAAGAATAACAGCGATACCGAGGCATTTTTAAGGCTTACGGCCATGGCATCAAACAACTCGTCCATGGTATAGCCAAGGGTCATGGATATTGCAAAGGTCCCCAGCACACAGAGTACCAGAAGGCTGATGACATCCATCTTAAAAACCGCGATGCCTACGGACAGCAGTAACAGGATTCCCAGGAATACCCCGGCCGAAAGCCCGATGCCCGGCTGTCTCTTTTCTATATTCTTTTTCCCCGTTGGTTTCTTATTCTCCATTGTTTTCCTCACCTCTCCTCGTATTTTTCAATTGATACCTGGACTGATTTCATCAGCGGGAACCCGCTGATTGGGTCAAATGTGTCATCATGGGTAATATTGTTCACATTATGCTTCTTCCACCCATGGGTAATCTGCACTACCCCTTCCCCAATCTCATCCCCTTCCATTATCCTTGCCCGTACCGTCATATGTCCGATGGACGAAGCCACCTTTACCATGTCGCCATCCTGCAGATGAAGCCTTGCCGCGTCTTTTTCGTTTATTTCCATTTCAGCTTCTGTTAGGGCCGATGCCAGGGCCGGTATATTGTGGTTCCTTCCATGGTAATACATGACTTTCCTTGCACCTGTCACAAGGGTGAAGGGACGCGCCGGGTCCGTGGTATTTGATTTTGGAGGTATGTACTCCGCCAGTTCCTGGTATCCATATTCCTTGAGTATTTCCGATGTGAATTCAAATTTCCCTGTTCTTGTATTAAAAGGCTTTTCCTGGTTTTCTTTTCTTATTTTATGCTTTTCATAAACTTTTTGCGCATACTGGTATCCGGAGGGATTACTTCTCAGCACATCCATGGACACCCCGCTGTCCGAGATAAGCCATTCATTCAGCTGGTCCTCGTCCTTCCATGGGAAATATTCCCCTGCTCCAAGCCTCACCGCAAGTTCGCGGAACATGGTATATTCATCGGTTATTCCCGGATCCGGTCCAATCATCCGGTTGGTCAGGGTAATTGTCTGGTAACCGCCGTGGACATGAAGTTCGCTGCGCTCCAGATATGAGGCCGCTGGAAGTATGTAATCCGCAAGCTGGGCTGTCTCCGACAGGAACAGGTCATGAACCACCAGAAGTTCCAGGGCGCTTAAGGCTTTTCTGACCTTGCTGCTGTTTGGATTGGTCATGGCCGGATTGGCTCCGGTCAGGACCATGGCCTTGAAAGGATACGGTTTTCCGGTCAGTATCTGGTCCATCAGGGTCATGGTATGACATTCCTGGCGGTAATGGTACAGGATTGGGAACCGGCCGCGTCCCACGGGATTCAGTTCCAGAAGGGGTTTCTCGTTGTACAGTACCAGTTCCTTCATCGGAAATCCCACTGGAGAGTAATTGGCGCCCTTCTGGTCCACTGCCCCAATCAGGCCGTCCAGATAGGCGCAGGCCCGTATATTGTTGATTCCATTCTCGTGGTGCTCCAGTCCATTGCCCACATAGACCACTGTGTGGGGCATGCTTTCCTTTATCTTTAAGGCGGTTTCCCTGATTAAGGTTTCTGCATCGCAGCCTGTTTCCCGTGCCACATACTCATACGTGAATCTGCCCGCATATTCCTTTACCTGATCAAAGCCCACGGTAAAATCCCGGATGAATTCATGGTCAATCCAGCCGTTCTGAATCAGTTCCCGCATAAGCCCCCAGGCAAATGCACCATCGCTTCCAGGTTTCACCTGAACGAACAGGTCCGCCTGCCTTGCAATCGGGCTGTATCTTGGGTCGATTACAATAAGGGAAGCGCCTTTCTCCCTTGCCCGGTTAATCTGCTGGGTCATGTTGGGATGGGCGTGGGGCGGATTGGCTCCCCATATGATGATGCAGCGTGAATTTTCAAAATCCGGCTGGGCATTCCAGCGTCCGTACACAAGGGAATATCCTATCCACCGCCCTGCAAAACAGGCTGAATCATTGGAAAAATAATTGGGTGAGCCAATTGCATGGATGAAGCGTCTGGCAAGTTCCTCCTCCTGTGCGAATCCGACCGCCTCCCCTTTCCATACGCCTACGGACTGGGGGCCATAGGTCCCTTGTATTGTCCTGATTTTCCCGGCAATTTCATCCATGGCCTGTTCAAGGGGTATTTCCACAAACCCCTGCCCTGTTCTCTTAAGTGGTTTCCTTATGCGGTCAGGCGCGTAAACCATATCAGTTCCATGGCTGCCCTTGATACAGAGCCTGCCCCTGTTCCACACATGCTCCTTATTTCCTTCGATTTTAACTACCTTCCCATCCTCCATCCAGCAGTCAATGCCGCAGTGGTCATCGCACATCCTGCACAGGCTTTTTACTATTTTCTTCTCGCTCATGTCCATTTCCTCCAATCAAAGCCCTTTGACCATATCCGCCAGCTTGCGTCCAACGGACTGCTGCTTCCTGTCATTGCATTCATCCGGGTCTTCATAATTCAGCGCGCCGCCGATACAGTGCTTCACACATTCAGGGTCACCTGCGCACAGGTCGCATTTTCTGCTCACCAATTTTTCATGGTCAAAATGAATGTTTCCATACGGACATGCCAGCATGCACATCTTGCATCCCGCGCACCGCTCTTCCCTTATCTCCACTGCCCCTGTCCGTGCATTCCTGCTGATTGCATGGGCCGGACATACCTCCATGCACCATGCCTCCTCACAGTGGAAACAGGTCATGGGCATCACAAACCGCTGCGATGCATATACGCTGACCCGTATGTTGGAATGGACGCGCATGCAGTCACTTCCTGTGCTGGCAAATGCACATGCCATCTCGCAGTTCCTGCAGCCCACACATTTCTTTAAATCAACTGTAACTGTCTTCATCTGTATTCACTCCCCTTTTCTAAAGTTTCCTTGATGCAAATGCCCGCATATTCACGTATTGCTCCAGATATTCCACAACACAGTCAACTTTTTCCCCGCCTTTGATTAATGGCCTGAGCTTGCCCAGCACGGTTACTGCATCACTGCTGCCCACAAGACAGGCGCCGCAGATTTTTCCGTCCTTATAGCAGACCTTTAAGTATCCCTTTCCCTCCGTTTCATCAAAATAGGCCGCGTCATCAATTACATCGTCATTGAATTTTCCAATGGATGCCACAGTTGTATCGTACATCTGGGTCACGTTCATATTAAGGCTTCCCTCGTACTCCAGCTGCTTTCCGGCCATGGTGCGCCCGGCTGTCTTCCCCATCTCCACAGCCGTGGGCCACAGGGCATGGATTACATGTTCCTCCCCAAACGTGGTTGGGCCGGCCGCCACATCGCCTGCCGCGTAGATATCAGGTATATTGGTCCTCATGTACCTGTCCACAGGAATCCCCCGCCCGACAGCCACCCCACTTCCCTCCAAAAACGCGGTGTTAGGCCTGACCCCTGTGCCGATTATCATAAAGTCAGCCGGAATCGGCTCCATACCCTTTACATGTACCAGGAAACTTCCGTCTTCCAGATGCTCGATTTCCTGTGTGCTTGCGCCTGTATATAGGGCTACCCCCTTCCCCCTTATCTTTTCAGTCAGTATCCCTGCTCCTGTTTCATCCAGCACGGATGGCATGATGCGGTCCATAAGTTCAATCACGGTCACCTCCAGGCCCAGGAACCTGGCTGCCCATGCGGCCTGGAGGGCTACAAATCCGCTTCCAACCACGACCGTTCTCTTATACTGCCTGAAATATGGCATCAGCTTATCAGCATCCTCTCTGGTCCACATGTTGCAGATCCGTTCATCCCGTATTCCCGGAATAGGCGGCATCACGGCAAATGAACCAGTGGCAATCAGCAGCCGGTCATAGCCGTATTCCACCCCATCTGCGGTTATCACAACCTTCCTGCCGGAATCCACCGAAACCACTTCCGCTGTAATACATTCAGTGTCCAGCCCGCAAAAATAATCACCATCCCTGATTTCCATCCCTTTATAGGGCAGCTTTCCCCGAAGGACATAGGGAAGCAGGACCCGGGAATAAGGCATGGACCCTTCCTTTGAAATCATCACCACATGGCTGTTCCTGTCCCATCTGCGGAATTCCTCAAGCGCTGACAAACCGGCAGCGCTGTTTCCAATGATTACTATTTCCATCTGGCATCTCCTTTCTGTCTGGTTTGATTTCCAACCTTCCTACCTGCACTATATTAAAAGAATGTTAATAATTAAATATTTAACATTCTTTTAACAAATATTTTCTACCTTATTCTTTAAATACTCTTCCTTTTTCCATCCATGGCCCAATCTGTTCCGGCTGTTTGGGACATAAAAAGTCCGGGACAACCATCCCGGACCGTTTCATGTATTCCTATTTGATTTTAATATGTAAATCCCTCTGCCTCAGCCAGCCGCCTGCCCGTTTCCTTCCGCCTTACTGGCAGATCCTCTCCTGATGCCGCTTCAGCTGCTC
Organism: Enterocloster sp. OA13; assembly: GCF_022440595.1. Taxonomy (NCBI): domain Bacteria; kingdom Bacillati; phylum Bacillota; class Clostridia; order Lachnospirales; family Lachnospiraceae; genus Enterocloster; species Enterocloster sp. OA13. The sequence goes on from NZ_JAKNTF010000001.1 coordinate 3,357,199, forward strand.
CAGGCTCCTGATACAGTAATATCCGTTAATCTGTTCAATCAGGGCCATCTCCTTCAGCTCCTTGATTGCCCTGACGGCCGTAACCCGGTTGATTCCTAACAGGTTGGATAGAAGCTGCTGGCTGATTTTCTCCTTAATCAGGATCTTGCCGTCATAGGGTACTCCGTAGTGCTCTGCGAATATAAGAAGAAGGTCGCATATCTTCCAGGCCGCATTATGGAAATTCGTATGCCGTATCTGCTCCATGGAGGAAAGGAACTTGGTGGACAGGGATTCCATGATATCCATGGATAACTGGGGGTCCCTGGCAATCCCCTCCAAAAGCATGTCCTTTGTAATCAGTATCAGCTCAGACGGAAGGACCGTCTTAAAATTAACCGGGGATTCCTGGTCAAAGAGAAGGTTCCCCTCCAGAAGGATGGAGTTGCTTTCATTAAAATTGTAAATCCGCTCCTCCCCTGTTATGGTGGTCTCAAAGGCAGCCACCCTGCCCTTCTTGACAATGTAGCAGTAGCCCGGCTTTGTTCCGGCCTGGACCAGCATATGGTTCTTTGGAAATACCTTTCTCTGTCCCAGCTTCTCAAGCCTGGAAATTCCCCTTGGAAGATACAGCAGACGCGAGACAAAATTCGCATGCGGCATCTGTACGGCAGCGCCCGATTCCTGATTCACAAAAATCCCCCTCCCTCAATATGAACTTTTACCAGCCTTACCAGCACATGCCCGGGAATCCATCCCCGCCCGGACATGCCCTGAAACGCCCCCAACGTTCCCCTTAACTCTTAACAAGATTATAACACTGTTATGTTTTTAACGACCAGTAGTATATACTACATTATAGCAGATTTTTACACTTGTTGAAAGTGATAAGATTGTAGTATTGCCAACTTCCCTGAATCCGGTTATTATGATATAAGTAGGTATATTGGGAGGGGTCTTAATTTGAAAACAGTGATTATATTAGGCGCAGGACAGTTCGGGCGTGCCGTGTCCAGGCTGCTGAATACAGAACAGATGGATTTGATTGCATTCGGGGACAACAATCCTGCCCTTCACCATATGGGTGAGGAGGACAGGATCAGGATGGGATTCCCGCCCCGCGTCCCCATCCTCCCGGTGGACCAGGCGGTCACCATGTCCCCAGACTGTATCCTTACAGGCATCACCGATGGATGCAGGACCAGGCAGCTGAAGGAGCAGGCCCTGTCCCTTGGTTTCCGCGGGGAGTTCCTCCTTCTCGAGGAGCTTTACCGCTGCTTTGATATACGCAGCGCTACCTTAAAGCAGATGGCCAGACGGTTACATCAGCAGGACATTCCCGGGCAGATTGCCGAACTTGGCGTCTATAAGGGTGATACGGCCTGGAAACTCAATGCCCTGTTCCCGGACAGGAGGCTGTACCTGTTTGACACCTTTGAGGGATTCGATTCAAGGGATATACAAAAAGAAGAGGAATATGGATGTTCCTTTGCAAAGAAAGGGGATTTTTCCGATACAAGTGAGGCAGCGGTCTTAAACCGGCTGCCGTTTCCCGGACGCGCGGTGATACGTAAGGGGTATTTCCCGGAAACCGCGTCCGGGCTGGATCATGAAACCTATGCCCTGGTAAGCCTGGACGCAGACCTTTACGCGCCGCTTCTGGCGGGCCTCCAATACTTTTATCCCAGACTTTCCCCCGGAGGCATGATACTGATGCATGATTATAACAATGAGCGGTTCCAGGGCGCGGCACAGGCGGTGGCTGATTATGAAAAGGATGATCAGCGGCTTTCCCTGGTCCCGTTGTGCGACCTGCATGGCAGCGCTGTAATCATGAAGCCTGCGGTATAGGGAAAAAGGGGGCGTACCACATGAATAACCAGGATTTCAGACAGCATTTCATCAATACCTGTGAGCTGCTGGGCATAAAGGATTACCAGCACCGCATTTATACCGTACGTCCTGTCATGGAGCCGGGTAAGACCTACTCTTCTTCCGATGATTTGATGCGCCTCCTCTTTCTCCCCAGGCAGAGGACCTGTACCTTTAACCAGGTCCTGCACCTGTTCACGTGGAAAGAGGGGTTTTATCCAGTCTGGATAAAGGCAGCCTGCAGCGGGAACGAGATCACGCTGGATACCAGCCTGCGCATAAGAAAAGCCGGGGCCATGGACGACGGCCGGTTCTATCCTTTTATCACCTGATATACACCAGGTCCACAATATGCTCATTGGAGTGGGACTTGTCCCAGCCATCCTTTTTTTTCATCTCCAGGATGGCCTTATCTGTAAATGAACCTTCCACGCACCGGATCTGGGGGTAATACTCCTTCGTCTCCACCACATGGGTGAATCCGAAATTGCTCTCCAGCTTCTTAACCAGCGCGCCCTCCTCCAGTTCTTCCACACTTTCAGGCACTTCAATATACTCCAGGTCCACACATCCGTTAACCGCGTATTTCCCAATGCGCTTCAGCCCCTGGGGCAGTTTCAGCCCGGTCAGTTTTTTATTCTGGTAAAAGGCCTGGGCGCCGATTCCAACCGTTCCCTCCGGCACCTCAATCCTGCCTTCACAGTTTCTTCCGCTCTTTACAACCCCATTTTCAATCACTAGTCCGGATTGCGTGGTTCCGGTAAATAATCCTTCCATATGCATACCTCACTTTCCAACTTCCATCCTCCTGCCGCAGCAGGCTGCAAAGAGGGATTTTCCAAAAAAGCGGAAAAATCCCTCTTTTAAATCCTATTTTACAGATACGCGCCTAATCTCAGCTCCTGGCCTTCAGGATTGCATTTCTCATCAGGTCCTTCATCATGAACAGCTTATATTCATTCTTTCCCATGGGCCGCGCATCCCTGACAGCCAGTTCTGCCGCAGCTTCCGCCACCTCTTCCGTTATGGTCCTTCCTTTGAGGAATTCCTCCACATGGGTCATACGGTATGGCACGGGAGCCACGCCGCCGTATACCAGCCTGACGCCCTGGATGACATCATCCGTTACATCCAGGCAGGAGGCCAGGGAGACAATGGCAAAATCAATGGCATCCCTTACACGCTTCTTGTCATAATGCATCCGGCCCTTTAACCGTGGCACACGGATTTCCTTTATCAGCTCACCTGGGTTCAGGATGTCCTGGACCGTCAGTTCCCTGGTCAGCAGTTCCTCCGCAGACAGGGTGCGCTCCGTGGTAACGATCTCAGCCTCTGCCATCACCAGCACAGGGCTTATATCGGACGGGGAAACAGCGTAACAGCCGCAGTTCATGCAGCGCCCAGCCTCTGCCATGGCAGTCCCGCGGTCAAAGGAGGCAGCATCCTCTTTTACCAGGCTCCGCTCCTCCAGGGGAAGCTCCTGCAGCTTGTTGGATATCCCTGTCCCCACGGATTTGGGATCAAAGTGGAGGAATGGATTACTGCCGGTTCCTGCACCACTGCACCGTGAACGGCTGCCTTCCTCACTGCCGCACGGTACCCCGCCGCACGCCGGGCCGTCCTCCTCAGAACCGCCCAAATCCCGGTTCATCCCTGCGGCGGCAACACGGCCCGCCTGAATGGCCCGGATGGCAATATCCGGCCCCGTGACAGCGTCCCCTCCGGCATAGATTCCTTCCTTCTTTGTCTTAAAGGACTCCGTATCCGCATCAATCAGTCCTCTGGCGGATTGGAGCTGTTCCCCGAACCGCTCTCCCAAGAAACTTAAATCCACCCTCTGTCCTGTTGCCAGGATGATGGTGTCCGCATCCATGACCATCCGGTCTTCCTCGTCATATACGGGTGAGAAACGGTGCTCACCGTTAAACACGGACAGGCATTTCTTAGCTTCCAGGCCAGTCACCTTCCCGCTGCCGTCCGTCACGATGCGGCCCAGTCCCCAGCCGTTATAAAGCTTTACGCCCTCTTCTTTTGCCCTGGCAATCTCTTCTGAAGCAGCTGGCATTTCATGTTCCTGTTCCAGGCATACCAGTTTCACCTCTTCTGCCCCCAGACGTGAGGCAGTCAGGGCCACGTCCATGGCCACATTGCCTCCGCCGCACACCAGCACCTGGCTGCCCATGGATTTCTCCAGATATGTATTGACCTCCACCAGGAAGTTAAGGCCGAACTGGGTCAGGTTCTCCCCCTCAAGTCCCAGCACCGGCTGTTTCCACGCGCCGGTCCCCATATAAAGGCTGTCGGATTCCTGCTGTATCTCTTCCACCGTGATATCCTTCCCCACGCAGACACCCAGCCGGAACTCCACGCCCATATGCGCAAGGGCATCCACATAGGCGTCCACAATATCCTTTGGCAGGCGGTAATGGGGGATTCCGTAGCGCAGCACCCCTCCTGCCTTTTCCATGCGGTCGTATACAACCACCCTGTGTCCGGCTTTCCTCAGATAATAGGCCGCAGCCAGTCCGCCGGGACCCGCGCCGATGATGGCCGCCTTCCTGCCGCTCTCCTTTTCCGGCGCGGTATAGTATTCCTCTGCGTGCTCCAGGATATAATCGCCCAGGGACCGCTCCACACCATGGACATTGACGCTGTCCCCGTAGGTACACTGGTTGCAGTCATCCTGGCACAGGTGGGGGCAGATGCGTGAGGTCATCATTGGCATGGGATTATAGCGCAGGATGATCCTGGCCGCCCCGTCCCAGTCCCCTACCCTGAGCCTTTCCATGTACCCCGGCACATCCGTCCCTGCCGGGCATGACCTTGCACACGGCGAACCGTGGCAGTCCATGCCGCCGAACACGGAATGGTAACGGTTCTCACCGTTAATGGCATAACAGGTCTTTCCTCCCTTGCGCTTACAGTCCAGGGCCTTCCCCACGGAATCCGGATAACGGTAATACCAGCACCGCACATCCTGGCAGATGTTGCCGCCAATGGTCCCAATGGAGCGGATCAGGGGTGATGCAACGGAATACGCCGCCTCCGCAAGGGCCGGACATGCCTCTTTTACAGCCTGTTCCTCAGCAATCCGGTTCAGCCTGCAGCCAGCCCCGATCTTAAGGCAGTCCTCCTGCGCTTCAAGGACGTCAACCCCCGGAATCTTCTTCAGGTTGATTACGGTTTCAGGATATGTCTTTAAGATACCGTCTTTATAGACGCCCAGCAGGTCCGAGCCTCCGGCCATGGCCTGGGCCGCGCCCTTTGAATCTTTTAACATCCTGCCCGCTTCCTCGAAGCTGGCAGCATTTACATGATTAAACTGTTTCATGGTCCATTCCCCCTCTATTCAATCTTTCCCATGGCTTTTAACACAACGGCCGGCGTGGTGGGATACTCCTTCACTTCCGCACCGATGGCATTGGACACAGCCATCAGGATGGCTGAGGGTGCGGGCGAACCGCTGATTTCACCGAATCCCAGTGCATGGAAGGATTCCGTATCAAACTGGCTCTCCAGTATCACGGTGTCAAAGGGCGGGAACTCATTGAAGGTGCGCCATTTATAATCAATCATATTACCGCTGACAAACCGTCCCAGCTTTTTATCCATGACCATCTCTTCAAACAGGGCCGTGTCAGCCCCTGCAGCGCCAAAGGAGCCTTCTGCCTGCATCCGCACATTGACCGGGTCAATGATCTGGCCCACATCCGTTCCCTCCAGGGCGCGGAGCAGCCTGACCTCCCCTGTCTCAAGGTTTACCTCCACTTCTGCAAAATACAGGGCGAAGTTGGGCTTGTCAAAGTTCTGCTGGTAAAGCCCCATTCCGGTGATGGTCATCTCAGGTGTGCCGGTAATGGCAATCCAGGGAAGGCGCATCTGCGGATTCTTCTTCGGGAATACCAGGAAGTCCTCCGTATCCAGTTCTTCCGCATCCATGTGCAGCTTCTCAGATGCCAGCGTAAGAAGCTTCTTTTTGGCATCATTGGCAGCCCGGACCGCACAGGTGCCCATGGTGATGGTTCCCCTGGAACCGATCATGCCTGCATCGTATCCCGTCCCATGGGTATCGGAGTTCACCAGCTGGACGCCGTCAAAGGGAACCTTCATGACCTCCGCCACCATTTTCTGGATGGCATGGCGCTGGGCGCCTCCTGTTTCACCGATACACATTTCCACGGTCACGCTCCCAAAGGGATGGAGCTTTACAAACCCTTCCGTGGGGTCTTCGCCGATGTCCGCGTTGCCGTGTACACCCACGCCCACGCCGATGGCCCGCTTTCCGTCCTCACTGACCCAGGTTGGGACCTCCCAGCCCTTCCATTTGTCCTTCCAGCCAAAGCTGGCCGCGGATTCCTCAAATGCAGCCGTAAAGTCCACGGAGCGCACTTCCCACCACTTATAGTCACGCCAGATATAGGAGTCCCCGGCTTTTACGAAATTCTTCTTAAATACCTCATAGGGATCCATCCCGGCTGCCCGGATTGCCGTGCAGACAAGGGGAATCAGCGCGCCTTTCAACTCCTGCCCGCCAAATCCCCGTATGGGCGCCTGGGAGCTGTGGTTGGTGGCAATCAGCATGGTATCCAGGTCCCAGTTCTTACATTTGCCGCAGAATGCCTGGGCCTCCCCCAGCCCCACGGCCGTCATGGCCTGGGCGTAAGTGGAGGACATGCCGGAATCAATGTACCACATGCCCTGGATGGAATTGATGATGCCGTCCTGCGTGATTCCCACCTTGCCGCGGATACGGCTGCCCTGACGCAGTTCATAGGACAGCATGTGGTCCGTGCGGTCCATCATCAGCTTCACGGCCCGGCCCGTCTCGCGGGCCAGGGCGATGGCCTGGAGGGCCAGATGGGGAATCAGCTGCTTGCTTCCGTAGGAACCGCCGGAGTGGCATGCAATCACGCGCACCGCCACGCCGGGTATGGATGCCTCTGTGTTGAACTTCTGGAGATGGGGCGCGCCGCCGTTGTAATAAAGGGTCACTGCGCTGGGGCTGGTCCACTGGGCAATCACGCCCGGTGATTCCGGCGGCAGCGGATGGGGCAGCTTGTCGTAGCAGTAGTATCCTTCCGCTACGTATGCTGCTTCCTCAAACCCTTTTTCCACGTCCCCCACATGAATCTGATTAAAAGGCTCCTCGGAAAAAGGCGTTACCTTGGGCAGAACATTGCCCGGAAATTCATCATAAAGCTGAGGCGCACCAGGCTTGATGGCCTCCTCGCAGTCCAGCACAAAGGGCAGTTCCACATACTCCACTTCAATCAGCCTGCATGCCTCGTCCGCTGCCTCCAGTGTCTCAGCCGCCACCAGTGCCACACTGTCCCCGGTAAAGCGGACACGCCGGTCCAGGACCCGTCTGTGCTGCGGCAGCCCGCATTTCCAGTCAGGGGCGTCCTTATAGGTCAGTACTGCCTTGACTCCGGGCAGGGCTTTTGCTTTCTCCACGTTGATATCCGCAATATCTGCGTGGGGATAAGGACTTCTCAATACCCTGGCAATGAGCATTCCCGGAATCCGCACATCGTCTATGAACTGGCGGCGGCCGGATATCAGATCCCTGCCGTCCGCCCGTGTTACATGTTTTCCTATGTATCTGTAATTGCTGCCGCCCATACTATACCTCCCCCTTTGCCCTGATGTCCTTCATCCGTCCAATGGCGTCCTCAATGGCAATCATGACCTGATAATGGCTGATGCACCTGCAGTAATTGCCTGACAGGGCTTCCTTTATGTCCTCCCTGGTTGGGTCCGGCTTTTTGTCAAGCAGGGCCTTGGCCGACATGACGATTCCCGGCGTGCAGAACCCGCACTGAAATGCCGAATTGTCCACAAAGGCCTTCTGCAGGATGCTCAATTCCCCTGTTGCCTGGTCTTCCAGCCCCTCGATGGTGGTCACCGCAGCCCCGTCACAGTCAGCGGTCAGGATCATGCAGGACGCAACCGGGTCGCCATTTAAGATAACCGTACAATTGCCGCAGGCCCCGTGGTCGCATCCTATCTTGGTCCCCGTCAGGTCCAGCCTGTCCCTGAGGGTATGGACCAGCGTCTCGGACGGCTTCACACAGCCCTCTGCGTCACCGATGATGAATGTCCGCATTACCCCATTAATCTGAATTGAAACTTTGTCCATTGTTACCTCCTGTATCTTTTATTTCCGGACGTACCCTCCGGCATTTTCCCCTGTTACCGTCATGCCGGACCTTCCTGTGGCGCCGGATTGCATATACCGTGCTGGTTCCATCATACCATCCGGCACCGGAATTATTAAGTATGCCAGGCCACAGATGGAATCCCGGCAACAAATGTAATCTGGCATCAGGTGTAACCTGTACTACTTGTTCTTTTCCACTGTCCCGTCTACACTATTGTTAAATAGATGACAAAGGGGTGCGGGCTATATGAAAACAGTTGTAATTCTTAGCGCCGACAGTCTGGGGATGGCTGTTGCGGAAATGCTGAATCCGATGGAAATGAAGCTGGTGGGCCTGGGGGATTTAAGGGCTGAAGCCTGGAACGTGTTCTCTGATTTGGAAAAAGGGGAACTGAAGGAAGAAATCGAGGGCATGCCTGTGATGCCCGTTGACCTGGCCGTGGGGCTTCAGCCGGACATCCTTGTCATAGCCACCACGGATGCGGAGAGAAGCCATGCACTGGAATACATGGCTATCCGGGCCGGATTCCTCAACGACATTGTATTCATAAGGGATATCCATGAGCAGTTCTCCATCCGCTGCAGCGTCCTGCGCCGCCTGTGCCGCCGTCTTGACGGCCTGGGAGTGGAGGGAAATGTGGCGGAGCTGGGATGTTACAGGGGGGATACCTCCTGGCAGCTCAATGCCCTGATGCCGGAACGCAGGCTTTACCTGTTCGACACCTTTGAGGGCTTTGATCCCAGGGACGTGGCAAAGGAGCTGGAACTGGGATGTTCCGAAGCAGAACCCGGCCGTTTTGGGGGTGCGGATGAAAAGAAGCTTCTGGAACGCATGCCCTTCCCGGACAATGTAACCGTCAAAAAAGGATGGTTCCCGGAAACTGCGTTTGATATGGAGGAAGAGACATTTGCCCTTGTCTATATGGATGCCTGTCTCTATAACCCCACCCTGTCCGGGCTGGAATTCTTCTTTCCCCGCATGGGGAGGGGAGGCGTGATCCTGCTGACAGGATGTGATGACATGAAATACCGCGGCGTTGCAAAGGCCGTGGAGGATCTGGAAACAAAGTACGGCGCCCTGCTGATGCTGCCTGTGGGTGACCTGGAAGGCACGGTCATAATCGTGCGCCCTTGATTGCATATACCAATGATTACATATACCAATATGGGGCATCCGCTGTCCATGCAGGACAGCTGCATCGGTCCGGCCGTCACCAGAATGGAAATAACCGGCACAAGCCACGGCTGCAAAACAAAAGTTCCTGCGTTCTCCTGGTTTTAAAGCCGCCGGCTTGTGGATGGGAAAGGGCTGTATCCGGCCCGCCGCCGCAGGGCATGGAAACATGCCGCATAAAAAAGCGCCTTGTATGTATTGGGGAATACGTAAAAGCGCCTTGGGGGGAGGGATGAAAAGGTAACGTTTTCGGGGCTGTAAGTATAGGACCGGTATCTTCCGCGCCGCAGAAGCACATGCGGGCAGGTACCGGTCATCCAACCCTGGTTGTAAAGAAATTGATTGGCATGTACCCATGTTCATGCCAGGCTTTGTATCAAAGACCAGAAAGGACAAATTATATGAACTTTTACAAAAATCATTTTGGTATGATTATTTCGTCTGTTGTAGCCATATGCATCTCCTTAATCATGGCAACCTCTGCCATCTTTGTTGACAAACTTACGTTCACGGTGCCTTTGCTTGTGAAGAACTGGGGAACCGCCTTTCTTGTGATTTCGCTGACAGGCATGATATTCCCGCTGACCGACTGGTCCTTTGCCCTTGGAAGGAAGCTGGGGCTGAAGCCGGAAACCCTGCCCCATGTGCTTCTGGAGAATTTTGTGGCCACCCTGTTTTTTAACACCACCGCAACCATTGTCCTTACCGCGGTAAACGTGTTTAACAATCCGGAGATAGAAGGGGCTGTGGCAGCCGGATTCCTGCCAAGCACCTCCGCTGTGTTTGTAAACGGCGTGATTCATGACTGGCCCATCATGTTCGTCATAAGCTACATATTTGCATTCTTTGTGACCAAGGCCGCCATTAAGATTGCAAAATCATCGGTGGGTGAATTAAAATCACCCCATTCACCTCAGAACCAGTTCTGATGCATGCCCTGGAATAGGATCCGCAGGTTTGTATTGTTCCGGGGTTTTGAATATGTATACAGCGAAAAGCCGTGACGATTCCAGGTCACGGCTTTTCAATGCATGCATTTGGGGATAAACAATGCAACGGCCATTATTTACCCAAAAGCCATCGCAGAAGTCCAGCGCATTAAAGTACATCATATATTGAGGTTTACAATACCCGGGAAATCAGGTTATATGCTGTAACCGCATAAAGCAGGACCGTCATTACACCAAGACAGACCGCCTCCCCTTTTGAACCTTTATCATAACTTTCTTTTGCATTCACTATCATTGACAATCCCAAAAATACAAACATTATTGGCATGGAAATATCAAATGACACCAGCCTCAGCAAACCAACCGCAGCAAAAAGTATCGTTAATACTGAAAATATGGCCTTCCACTTACGCATCTCTTTTCCTCCTGGCAGTATATGTTATCTTAATTGTAAAATAACCGGATTAGGAAAGATAGTATCTGAATCCTTAATATTTACTGCATTCCTGTTGATGGTTGATGGATTCTATTGTATTCTGTATTTAACAAACCGGAACAGCCTCCGGAGATGCCTCATAAAATAAAACGGTTAAGGAGAAATTAAATATGCCATTTGCGGAAACATGTATCTATCAGGTTAAGCCCCAGAAGGTGGATGAATTTGAATCATTGATGCTGGAAATCCAGGATTTTCTAAAGAAACAGGAGGGATTACTCCTGCTACGGCTGGTTAAGAGAGGATACCATATAGACCTGGAACAGATCAGGGAAGGTCTGCCTCCCAAAGAAATCACCCGCATCATCAAAAGCGTCAAGTATGTGCTTTACTGGGAATTTGATACAAAGGAAAGTTATGGAATTGCCCAGAAAAATCTTTATGACAGCCACTGGAAGTCCATTGAGAGATGCCTGGTAATGCCCCATGATAAGTACTTGGGTGAAGTATTATTCTGACAGCAGGATTTAATCCAACGCTGCCCAATTACGTTTACATGGCGCCTTGCGGCTCATTTCCACCGTAACAGCATCCGTACCCGCAGAATGTCCCATATAAAGGATTTCCAGGTAAATGCAAAAGACCTTCAGCCGTAAACAAAACAGCCGAAGGTCTTTTCCCTTCCCCCTGCCTGGGGAAAAATATGATTTACCATTATTCAGCGTTCACGCTCCCACTGGCCCTTGCTGTTGCGGCCAAATGCACTCCCGCCCCCTGCCTCCACATACCCAAGTATGTCAGGATACAGGTTGCATACGGTATTCAGGGACCAGATGGATGCATGTCCGGGATTATTTACATATTCATCGGTCTCATCGCCTGCAAAAAAACGCCAGCCCGTATCCGGCCACTTGTCGCTGGTATCCTCATCCCGGTACATATATCCGATGGCCCTTCCCTCTTCAATCTGCTTTGACACAATGCAGCCGCCGTTATGGGGAAGCAGCTGGACCCATTCCCTCTCATCCGGCACATACCAGGCATTCCTGTACCACGCCCCGCCTTCTTCCAGAAGATGGCGTACAAGGTTTGCATTGATGTCCAGGAAGGACAGCATATCCTCCTCATTGTTTTCCGGGACAAAATAAACAGCCCCGCAGATACAGCTTATGGCATATTCCTTGAAACTGTGGTAAAACACCTGCGCCTTGGCTATCTGATAATCGAATATCCCAAAAAACTCCTCTTCCGTTATCATGCCGCACGCAAATGCCTTCCGCCCCAGTCCAATCCGCTCATTGATATCCCATGCATAGAATCCCCGTTCCTCCAGGTAGGGACGGAACATGGAGGCACGGTCAATCCGCTCTTCAAAGGCCATCCTGCCCTCTTCCCCCAGCTCCTTAAGGTCAAACAGCGGCGCGCCGCACCAGAAGGTCATGAACTGCTCATACTCCTTGCCCGATGTATACTGCTTCATGCAGGCCTCCTCCAGGCTTTCCCTGTCATGGATGCCGTAAAGCCGGAACAGGTGGGCCTTCAGTTCCTCTGCATCCTTATCATCCTGACACCTGTAGAGATTTTCATATCCCATGTGTACCGGGATTCCCGGCGCCTTACGGCATGTGGCGATGCCGCTTAAGAGCAGGGCAAATTCCTTCCTGTCCGTGACCCGGGGCTGCTGCGGTTCAGGCATTGCCTGTATTTCCGTTAAGACGGCCCTGAGGGCTTGTGCTATCTTATCCATCTGACTGCCTCCTGTATTTGATAGGGACAGTATAACATATACATGCATTTACATCCAGATGGAAATCCTTTATCCCATCACGGCCTTCCCCGCATACCCGCATTCCCCTGTAATCCCCTGGTACCGGCAGGTGCTGCACTCCGTGATATACCCCACATACTTATCGGTTTCAATATAAGCCCCGCACAGGCCCTGATGGCGGGCATATACCTGAAGGCACATATCCGCTACAAAATTACAGGCAGTGGCTTTGCCGCTACAGTATTTACAGACATAATCCCCACAGGCCCTTTCCTCTGCCTCCATACCGTTTGGAAGACGCATTTTCTTTAACTGACGGCCCATATGCCATGGCCTCCTTTCCATTGATGACGCCGGGTTGCCTCCGGCCCTATGACTAAGCGCTGCCCGGCTTAAATCCGCCGCCCGGCGCCCGGTATCTGAAAGAAGGCGGCAAGGAGCCGCCTTCCTGGTTATTTATCTGGTTTCTTATCTGGTTGCTTATGGAAGCCGGCTACTTGGAATTCCTGTCATCCTTCATGCCATGGAGCGCTCTCCAGATATGCTCCGGATCCAGAGGCAGTTCCGTGAAGTATACGCCGGTTGCCATATTAACCGCGTTGGCAATGGCCGGAGCCACCGGAGCCGCAGAGCCTTCGCCAGCTTCCTTTGCGCCCAGGGGGCCTTCCTCATCCGGTGCAAAGTCGTAGAAAGTACGCATCTTAGGCATGTCAAGGGCGGTTGGCAGACGGTAGTCGCGGAAGTTGGGGTTCAGTATCTTACCTTCCTTGGTCACATTGTGCTCATAGACCGCATATCCAAGGCCCATCCCGATGGAGCCTTCTAACTGTCCTTCCACAGCCCTCTTATTCAGGGCGCGGCCGCAGTCATGGGCGAACACGAATTCATCAATATCCAGCACGCCTGTCTCCTCATCCACGGTCAGATGGGCTGCCCCGGTGGAGAAGCTGTAGGCCGGCGCATAGTTGGTGGTGTTATTTCCATTGTACTGGGAGTTGTCGGTGCGGTGATAATAGGAGCCCACGCCAATCAGCTCATCCCCGCCCTTGACGGTCATGTACTTGAACATGGCATCCCCAATGGGCATCTGGAATTCTGCGTTCTCCTTGCTGATTACCTTTCCGTCCAGGCACTCTAAGGTTTCAGGCATGACGCCCCACATGGGGGCAATGACCTCAAACAGCTGGCGCTTGGCGTCCACGGCAGCGCGGCGGGCAGCATTGCCTGCCAGGAAGGTCACGCGGCTTCCGTAAGAACCGGAATCCCAGGGCGTAAGGAAGGTGTCGGACATGAAGGTCTTCACCATATCCATGGGAAGCCCCAGTTCCTCAGCCACAATGGCGGTCATGACCGTATCGGAACCCTGGCCGATGTCATGGGAACCAATGTACAGGGTGGCCATGCCCCTCTTGTTCATGCGCAGGGTCACGCAGGCAGAACTCTGGTTGGGAGCTTCCAGCACTGCAAATCCGGTTCCGGATACAAACCCGGTTCCTGCAAAGCCGATGCCCTCTCCCTTCTTCATCTTATCCTTTTTCTCATACCAGCCGATTTCCTTTGCAGCCGTATCCAGGGTTTCCTTGTACGCGCAGCTGGTGATTGCCAGGCCAGCAGGAGCCACGTAGCCCGGGTCAGCCGCGCTGATCTTGCGGAATTCCACAGGATCCATGCCCAGCTGGTCCGCCGCGAACTGCATGTTCAGGTCATGTGCAAAATGCACCTGGCAGGCAGTATATCCCCTCATGGCCCCGGCGGACGGGTTATTGGTGTACACGCGCCTTGCCAGGAAATCCACGGAATTCATCTTATACGGGAAGTTGGCCCACAATGTGGACTGGGCGCACGCCGCAACACCGGAACCGCCGTAAGGGCCGCCGTCCAGCACGTGATAGCATTTCTTGGCAAGGAGCCTGCCGTCCGCCCCAAAGGCAGTGTCAATGTGCATGTAAATCGGATGACGGTTACGGGTGGTCTGGAATACTTCCTCACGTGACAGGATCATGCGCACCGGGCGCCCTGTCAGCTCCGACATCTTGGCGGCGCAGAGTCCAAAGGAATAGGAATCCAGCTTGCCGCCGAATCCGCCGCCCACCAGGGGTTTAATCACCCGCACCTGGTTCTCGCCCACGCCCAGGCAGCGCGCATACCAGAACTGGTCCACAAATGACATCTGCGTGGACATCCAGATGGTATAGGTGCCGTTCCTGTAGGTGGCCACCGCGCCGTGAGGTTCCATTGCCGCATGGACCATACGGTGGGTCTTATAATCCCTGTGCTGCACATAGGATGCCTGGTCAAATTCCTGGTCAATATCCGTTCCCGCCTTCATCACGGACTGCATGCCGATATTGTGGATGCCCTTGCCCTCCCAGTTAACCTCGGGCGCATCCTCTTCCATGGCCTCAAAGGGGTCGAACACACCGGGAAGCACCTCATACTCCACCTTAATCAGGTCAACGGCCCTCTGGGCTGTCTCCTCGTCCACAGCCGCCACCGCTGCGATGTCATCGCCTACCTGGCGTACTTTTTCAGAGCACAGCACTTCCTTGTCCGCGAACTCGGCCGCGAATTCCCCGTTTCCGACAAAGGACTTCCACTCAAAATCCCTGGCTGTCAGTATGCATTTTACGCCTGGAAGCTTCTCAGCCTCACTGGTGTCAATAGAAATGATCCTGGCGGAGGCATAAGGGCTTCTGACCATTTTACCGGTAAGCATGTCAGGGAACATGATATCGCCAACATACTGGCCGTGTCCTGTCACCTTATCCTCAGCGTCAATCCTGACGTAATTGTTCTCACCGGTCAGGCGGTAAAACTCCGGTTTCTTAAAATAATGTTTGTCACAGTCTTTATGCATTCTCTGATTCCTCCTCCCAGTCCATCTCTGCGGCGGCTGCCTGGATTGCCTCCACGATCTTGGCATAGCCGGTACACCTGCACAGGTTGCCCTCAATGGCTTCCCTGATTTCCAGTTCCGTCGGATGCTTATTCACATCCAGCAGCGCCTTGGCTGACATGATCATGCCCGGGGTACAGTAACCGCACTGCATGGCCCATTTCTCTATGAACTGCTTCTGGATTGGGTGGAGCATCCCTTCCTTTGCAACGCCCTCCACGGTCAGCACCTCGTGGCCGTCGCATTCCACTGCCAGGGTACAGCAGGAATTGACCGGCTTACCGTCCAGCAGCACGGTACATGCGCCGCATTCGCCTTCCTCACACCCCTTTTTTGTCCCGGTTAAGAACAGCTGGTCGCGGAGGAAATCCAGAAGTGTCAGGTTATCTTTTACAATTGCATCAATGGGGTCTCCGTTGATGATTAAATTTATGCTATGTTTCATATCCCCGTCCTCCTATAAACTTTCCATTGCCTGTTTGATGGCACGTTTTGTAAACACACGGATCATATCCTTCCGGTATTCTGCTGACGCACGGATATCGGAGATAGGATGACAGGAATCCATGGCTTCCTCGGATGCCTTAACAATGGTTTCATCCGTAAGGGCCTTGCCGATAAGGGCCTGTTCTGCCTTGGGGGCGCGGATCGGGGTCGCGGCAACTGCGCCCAGGGCAATCCTGGCGTCCGTACAGATGCCGTCTTCCACTTTAATCTTGACTGCAACGCCGATGATGGCCAGGTCCATTGCCTTTCTCACCGCATGCTTTATGTAGGCGGCGCCCTCGTTTTCAGCCAGCGGCGGGATGATGATGCCGGTTACGATTTCCCCTGGCTCCAGGGATGTCTTCTTGACGCCCAGGAAAAAGTCCTGGATTTTGATGACCCGGTCCTTGTTCGGGCCCTGTACCAGGATTTTTGCGTCCTGTGCCAGCAGATTGGGGGCAGTGTCACAGGATGGGGATGCATTGCAGATATTCCCTGCCATGGTGCCCTTGGTCCTGATCTGGGTGGATGCAACCACCTTGGCCGCATGGGCAATGGCCGGGTTCTTCTCTTTTACAAGGGACGAGGTCTCAATGGTGCGCAGGGTTGTCAGCGCGCCGATCTTCAGGCCTTCCTTCTCATCATATTCCAGATAGTCCATGTCCGGAATCTTCTTTAAATCAATGATATACTCCGGCGAAATCACCTTATCCTTCATTGGCGGGATCAGGTCCGTGGCGCCGGCCATGACTTTTGCCGTGCTGCCAAGCTCAAGGAGCAGATTGCACGCCTCCCCAATGGTCTTAGGAGCCAGATACTCAAATTGAGGTAATACCATTTACGTTTTCCTCCTTATATTTCCTTCGTTTTGCCTGTTAATTGTTACGTTCTCCTTATGTATCTGATTGTAGAAGGAAATGGGGGAACTTGCCAGAAGTGTATATCACAGATGTTACAATTGCTACAGGTATTATTTTTTTACACTTTCATTTCCCTGTAAAATTCAATATAGCCGCAGTCCCTGCAAACATAGGCAATAGTGGGGCCCAGAGGTTTATCCGGGTCCGGGACATGGTCCAGTTCATCCACCCATACCAGATGGGTCCGGATATGGTTTATCTCCATGGTTCCATTACATTTCGGACAATTCATCAATTTTTCTCCTCCTTTATGTAACTTTTTTACTTGTCCAGTATACACCAAAAAGAGAGAGGCGTGAATACCCCCTCTCCCCATTTAGCTGTATGGGTTACATATCAGTCATAACCCGGTATATTATTTAAAGCCCTTCTTTCTTCTCAATATCCTCCCGCACGAACATGATGAGGAAGCTTGCCAGAAGGAGGATGCAGCTGAGCCAGATGGTCTTTTCCCCCATAAGGGATGTGGACACGCTTCCCATCACCGCACCCACTGCAAATATTAGGATGACCCCATAATACCGCACGCACCTGCCCAGACATTCCCTGTCCTTTGTATGACGGAATCGGTACAGCTGTTCCGTGGCGCTGCGCAGGTTTCCGATGCACATGGTGGATGCATAAGGACTTCCTTTAATCTTACGGAAGGCATCGACCTGCAGTGCACAGACAAATGACACCATGATGTTGGCAGCCATATTCATGGACTGGGGCATGAATCCAACTGCAAACAGCAGCAGGATCTCAATGGCCACCACCATCTGCCTCCAGTGAAGTCTCCCATCCCGCTGGTGAAGCCGCCTGATGTGTTCTGCCATATACACACCCGCTGCAAATGCGGCAACCGGCCCAAAATACCGCAGGGCCACGCCCCACTGGCCGGAAGCCAGGTAGCTTCCCATCAGCACGATGTTGCCTGTCTGGGCATTGGCAAACACCTTTCCACGGCAGTAATATGTATAAGCATCCTGAAATCCGCCTGACAGGGTCAAAAAAATACCCGTTGACACAGCCTCTGACATCTGTCCACGGGTATATATATGTTTCTCCATCTCTCATGCCGCCTTTCCCAAGTTAATGATGATATCTTTCCAACTCAAGATTGTATCACAGCTGAGACTAAATGAAAATAGCAAATTACCAGTACAGTGCACCGGTGTCTGCGCATGGCAGTGATGGTGCCGCATGGCAGTAATGGTGCCGCCCAGCGTGAATATATCAGGCGGCACTCAATCTTATTGACAGGGCAGTCCGGTGTGGCCCTCGATATACTCCGGCACATCCTCCGGATAAATATCAAGCGCGGCCGCCAGTTCCCCGAACAAAAGCCTTCTTGCAGCCTTTGCCCCGTCCTTTTCCCGGACAGACAGAATCCTTCCTTTGCCCTTGCGGGACTGTTCCATTCTGGATATCTCCTTAATCATGGATGCCAGTTCCAGACAGTCTCCTGACTGGATAGCCTCCTTATAGGCCTGGGGCCGCTCCCTGTCATTGGCATACTCCTTGCACTCCACATCCGGCCATGCCTTAACAAAACGCTCGGCATCCTTCCGGCTCATGATGCCCCTCATCATAACCTTGTCGCTATCCACCGGAATACAGATGGTCGTGTCTTTTTCGTATCTTGGCACCAGATAATAATACAGTCTGTCATTATCTGAAAAGTCTGTCCTGGAGATTTTCTCTACCTGACATACACCTACCGTTCCATAGAGTATGAATTCACCTTTTTTGAACAATTTCCCACCTTTCTGAACACATTATGTTCAAGCGTTTACCGGGTATTTATCTATTATAGCACATTTTTCATATTATGTAAACCCAGCCTGTCCCACTCCACGGCATACGCATGAATATGAGATTGCAACGGAATACAGTGTGCGGTTAATTGACAGGAGCAGGCAAGGGGAGGATGACGACAGTTTTTAGGATCAGAAGGCCATGATTGGGGATTTTAGTGTCATATCATTCTATACAACCATGCCAACTCTGATTATAATAAACAAATAAAAACAAAGGAGTGTGTGACATGCCATTATTACTATTTATCTGTATCATTGTACTGGTTGCCCTTTTGGTCGTCAAAAGCAAACAGGCGTCCCAAAAGAAAAATGCTGCCAAAATCAAGGCAAAGGAGGAGTCGTTCTGGGATATGGTCCGTAAAAATGTAACAGGCATCATTCCAGAAACAGCCGGCCTTGATTTTGTACTCGCCGCAGGTACCAAGGACGTCAAGGCTTCGTTAAACGGATACAGACGGCTGCAGACAGGTTATGATGAACTGCCCGTTTATATCATTGCCTATGGCGGGGATGAGATGTATCTCACATCCGTAAAATGCCCTTCTGCCAGGTTCATGAATCCGGATGCTTCCTTCATCCTGCACATGACAACCCAAAACGTAGAAAAAATCGATGCAGGGAACCGTAAGGCAGCCATTTATTTAAAAAATAAACAGTTTATCGCTATGTCTGTTGAATCCCGCATCATTTCCGGAATTGAGCAGCCGGAAGAAAGCAGGAAATTCCATGAATATCTAAAGGCCTTCATCGAGAAGGTGAATCATGATTAAAATATAGGGACGAATGGTATTACTAAAAGATAAAAATCCCATGTCATTTTGTGGACTACCCGTTGTCTAAAGCCGATGGGTAGTTCACTGCGGCTGAACCCTCCAATCCCATCATTGGATTCCCACTTCAGACACACGTCCAGATTGCAATGGGAAATTTTTCCCATAACCTTCCTAACCGTCATGGCCTTCACAACCTTGTTAATTGGCTGAAGAAACCCAGATTTTCCGTATATTTTGTTAAAATCCATCCGGCCTCCGCGCTATTTGAAAAACTTTCTCAAATAAATGGCTGGACAATTCCCCCGCCTTCCTGTATGATACTTTTATAGTTAGTCAATACTAACCATAAATTGAAACAGTAAAGATACCTGCAGCTAAAAAACCATATAGCAGCCACAACAATCTGAATCACGGACAAGGAGGATTTCACATGAGTGTTGTCATCATCGGAGGCCATGACCGCATGGTAAGCCAGTACAAAAAAATCTGCAAGAACTACAACTGCAAAGCAAAGGTATTTACCCAGATGAGCGCAAGCCTGGACAAACAGATCGGCCGTCCCGACCTGCTGGTGCTGTTCACCAACACGGTCTCACATAAAATGATACGCTGCGCCCTGGACGAGGTGGGGAATGGTACGGAAATCGTGCGCTGCCACACCAGCAGCGGCACAGCCCTCACAGAAATCCTGGAAGAAAAATGTGCTGTCTGTGCCGTTTGATACATCTGCCGGTTGAAAATCCATTCCCGGCGTCAGTAAGCTCTGAGGGCAGCAGCGGCCAGATCCACTTCCTCCGCTGTGTTAAAATGGGAAAAGCTGAATCTTACAGCCCCCTGTTCCCTGGTTCCCAGGGCTTCATGCATCAGAGGCGCGCAGTGTCCGCCTGAACGGGTATAAATCCCATGCTCCTGTGCCAGGTAATCACTGACCTCACCCGAGTCTTCATCCCCCAGGTTCAGGGCCACGATGGCAGCCCTCTCCTGCTGTTCAAAATCCCCATATATACATACCCCGGGAATGGCGCTTACCTGGTCATGAAAACGGCGCATCAATGCCAGTTCCCTATCCCTTATGGTCCCATCGCCCTGCTCCCTGATATAGAGCAGCGCCGCCCTGAGTCCGGCCAGTCCGTGGGCATTGAGGGTGCCTGCCTCCAATGCAGTGGGCATGGAGGCGGGATGGGTTTTGGAGTAGGTCATGATGCCGCTTCCGCCCGACAGCAGGGGGCGCACCCGGATTCCTTTCCTGACGCATATCCCCCCGGTCCCCTGAGGCCCCATCAGACCCTTATGCCCTGTAAAACACAGGATGTCTATATTATCCCGTTCCATATCAATGGAAAACACCCCCGCTGTCTGGGATGCGTCCACCAGGAACAGGGCGCCCGCCTCCCGGCACCAGCCCCCAATCCTCCTGATATCCACCAGATTGCCGGTGAGATTAGAGGCATGGGTACATACCACGGCTTTGGTTCCCGGGATAATGGCAGCCTTCAGGGCATCGTAATCCAACGCGCCCTTATGTCTTTCCTTTTCACTTCTCCCGCCCTGGTCCATTTCCCCGGTACAGCCAACTACCACCAGATCCACGCCCTGGCGCTCCATTTCATAGAGGGGCCGCAGCACGCTGTTGTGTTCCAGCGCCGTGGTCACCACCCGGTCACCCGGATCCAGCACACCTTTTATGGCAATATTCAGGCTCTCCGTGGAATTAGCCGTAAATGCAACCTGCTCCGGTCCATCCCCATGGAACAGTCCGGACAGCAGGTCCCTTGTCTCATACACGGTCCTTGCGCTGGTCAGGGCTGTCTCATAGGTACCCCTGGAACAGTTTCCCATGGTGTTAATGGCCTCTGCCACTGCCTCTGCCACTGTCTTTGGCCTGTAAAAAGAAGTAGCCGCATTATCCAGATAAATCATTGTTAACTCCCGTCATTTCCCTCAGTGTTTAATGGCCCTGCTTCATCTCCAGCATCATCAGCCCTTCCACCACGGAGCCCGCGATGCATCTGGCCTTGTCTGAAATGGTAAAGCAGTTCTCATACTCGCTCTTCCTCGGATCGATATCCGCTATCTTAAATCCCTTTACCACTGGAAAACCATCCTTTATGATTCCCCTTAAAAGTCCGGTCAGGGAGGCCTCAACCGCCACCTCCCCCTGTCCGGTCACAACCGTCCCGATCAGCTGTCCTTTTTCCACCATGCCGCCAATCATTGCCTTTCCAAGGAAAATGCCTTTGGCCGGTGAATGGATGACCCGCTCCGCCCCAACGCCGCCGATGATTCCTGGTATGCCGGTGTTGGGTTCGGCGCTGCCATTGCCGATGATCCGGCCCAGGTTATGCCCTCTCATGGTCTCTATCACAAGGTCCACATCCTGACCCGCGGTAAATCCAGGCCCCAGGCCAATGGTCTTATCCGCCATGTCACGGCTGGTTCCCAGATTCCGCTTGGCCAGTATGGCATCCACCACAGCCCATGGCCTTACCTTGTCAAGGACCTGGCATTGCTCATCAATCATTACCGGGACAACCCCCTGTTCCATCATGGAACAGGCTTCCTCATAGCTGGAAACCTTGACACAGGCCACGCCCTCCACCTCGGCTGACCCGTCATACACTGCTTCCGAAAATGCCACGCACCTTCGGATGGCAGATGGGAAACCTGTCTCCAATATCAGCACCGGGTATCCGCAGCGGTGAAGCCTGTGGATGGTTCCCGTTGCAATATCGCCTCCGCCCCTTACGATTACCAGCTGCTTTGTTCTGTCTGTCATCATAACAATTCATTTCCTTCCCTGAAACGCACCGCGGACAAGGATCCGCGATAGCGCCTGACTCCTATGGACGCACCAGAAGCCTGGCTCCTGTCATGCGTTCCACAATCTCATACATATTTGTAACACTGCCCACCTTCAGCTTATCTGCCAGTCCATAGTGGTTTAAACAGGTGCCGCAGGTAAGTATTTCCACGCCCTGGGCCTCCAGATTCTTTAAATCCTCCACATTGTCCGAGCCTTCGCAGGACAGATATGCGCCGCTGTTATATAAAAGTACGGTTTCCGGCAGGCTGTCCTGCTCGGTCAGGGCGTATACAAACCCCTTCATGAGAAGCTTCCCAAGGGTCCCGTCCCCCTGCCCCATCAGATTTGAGGACAGGACCACCACCATGCCTTTCCTGCGGCAGTCAGGCTGGCAGACGGTATCCTGGGCGTCTCTGGTATCCCCTGCATCAGAGCCGGTTCCCATTCCTGAACCAACCCCGTCATCCGGGCCAATTCCAGTCCCTGAAACAATTCCGTCATCCGGGCCAATTCCATTCCCCGATCCAGCCCCGTCCGTTTTTTCCGGCCCTGCTGCGCCCGCCGTTATCCTCACCTGGAATTCCCTGTCACCGGCCTTTTCATAGGAGGACTTAAGTCCCTTATGGTCCGCCATCTTGCGCAGGTTCTGGACCGCTATCTCATTGTCAACCACCACTTCCACTACTTCCCCCGCATGACAGCGCTCCAATGCCTTCTTTGTATCGATAACAGGAAGCGGACACTGTTTGCCGCGTTCATCTAATCTCATATTTTCCTTCATCCTTTCTTCACATGTACTGTTTTATTTAACAGTAACTGCCTTTTCTTCCCTTGGCCGGATTTCCCCTACAATGGCGCAGGGCAGGCCCAGCTTCCGGATTTCCTCCAGGGCCGGGGCCGCATCCTCCCTGTCCATGGATACCAGCAGCCCTCCCGAGGTCTGGGGGTCGAAGAGGATTTCCTCCAGGGCAAAACCGCAGCCTGCAAATTCCACCTTATCCCCCACATGGTTCCGGTTGCGCTGGGCTGCGGCGGTCAGGTAGAACTCCTCCACATACGCCTCACACTCCGGTATGAAAGGAATGCTGTCCCTGTAAATCAGGGCCGAATAGCTGTCCCCCAGCATCTCGCAAAGATGTCCGAGGAAGCCAAAACCAGTCACGTCCGTGCATCCATGCACCCTGTACCTTCGCACAATTTCAGAGGCATACTTGTTAAGGCTGGTCATGGATCTGACTGCCAGGTCCATGGCTGCATCCGATGCCTCACCCATCCGGGAAGCCGTGCATACGATTCCCACGCCCAGGGGCTTGGTAAGGATTAAAAGGTCGCCCTCCTTACATCCGCTGTTGGCAAATACCTTGTCCGGATGTATGGTTCCTGTTACAGAAAGGCCATACTTCACATCCGAATCAGCAATGGAATGGCCTCCTGCCAGCACTCCCCCTGCCTCCCTTACCTTCTCACTTCCTCCAAGAAGGATCTGGCCAAGGATGTTTAAATCCATGGCTTCCGGGAAACAGACAATGTTAAGGGCCGTCTTCACATCGCCTCCCATGGCATAGATATCGCTCAGCGCATTGGCCGCGGCTATCTGCCCGAATATATATGGATCCTCCACCATGGGCGGGAAAAAGTCCAGGGTCTGTACCATGGCCAGGTCATCTGTCAGCCTGTAGACAGCCGCATCATCCGAGCCTTCATACCCAATCAGGAGATTGGGGTCCTTTGTCTTGGGTATCTTCTCCAATACCTTTGCAAGGGCTCCCGGCCCCAGTTTCGCCGTGCACCCTCCGCCTCTGCAGAATACAATCTCTTCCTGTCCCACGTTCCTTCCTCCTGTCAGTTCGATGATATCTTTAATTCCTCTACCCATTCCTGTGAAAAATGCTTTTCAAACAGCCGGTCCAGCTCCTGTCTGCTCTCCTTCATGAAAGCATCGTAAGCCTCCAGGAGACTGACTGCCTGGGGCGTAAGGGTGGAACCGCCTCCATCCCTTCCCCCTGTCTCCCGCTCGGTCAGCATGAAGCCCCAGGCCTTTTCCGACTCCTTTAACATCTTCCAGGCCTTGCTGTAAGCCATGTTCATGGACTGGGCAGCGCCCTGGAGGGACCCAGTTTCCTCAATCCCCCGCAGCAAAGTTGACATCCCCGGACCAAATGCCTTATTGTCAAAATACAATTTCAGTGATATGCCGTAATGAAGCTGGTTCTGATTCATTTCCTGGCCCCTCTCTTGGTTATGTTTTCAAAAGAATAACGTTTCCCAAACAAAAAAGCCACTCCGGCCATACCAAATACAATGGCTGCCACTGGCTTTTACGATTACCTGCATAAAGCTCCAAACTGCTATTCTTCCGCTGCTTTTATTATAGCAGATTCGCCTGGATATGCAAATGGTTTTTCCAGATCAGCCCTGTATGATGATTTCAAAATCCTTTCCTCTCATCCCAACCCTGCAGTCCCGCTTATACTCCCCTGCCAGCTTCACGATATTATCCCTGGTGTGGGCCGCATCTGCCAGCACGGCCAGGTCCTGCCCCGGATCGGCATCCATCTCATCCATCACGATCAGTACCGGCTCCGGGCAGGACAGTCCCCTTACATCAATCTCCTTCATTCCATCTCCTCCTCACTACTTATCCGATTTCCGTTTACAGCTAAAACCAATGATGAACAGCACCGCAATACATACGACGCACATGATCCTTCCGGCAGGCGTGGTACCCGTACCGCTGGAAGCCAGCCCGAAGTTATGGCAGAAGGCAGCGCCTGCAGACATCCCCAGCACATTGACGGCCGCATCCCCGGAACCTTGTCCAGCCAGGATCAGCTGCCTCAAAGGACATCCTCCTGCCAGCACCGCGGCAAAGCCGACCACATACATTCCCGCCATGTTCCACAGCGCCTCGGTATGCGCCACTGGCTGTCCTGCAAATCCCGGTTTAAATCCTCCTGTTGCAAGGTTATATACCGTCATCACGGCAAACAGGCCGATGATGACCGTCAGCAGGTCAAAATTCTTCATGAGAATCACATCCCTGATGCCTCCTGCAAAGCAGGTCCTTGACCGCTGTGCCGCCGCGCCGAATATGAGGCCGCCTGCCAGGGATGCCGCCACAGGCGCATGCATGCTGCCAGGGCCTTCGGTACTTGCCGCAAACAGCGGCGTCAGGATGCTCAGCAGAAGCAGGACCGCCAGAATGGCAGGAAGGATATAGCCGCTTTCCTTTCTTGTATCATAGGCCCGCCCCAGGCTGAATCCCTTTTTCAGGAAAAAGCACCCTGTGGCTGCCCCCAGCACAAAACCGGCCAGACCCACATATGCGTTCCAGTCACCGGCAGCCATCCTGAGCACCATGCGCAGCGGACAGCCCAGGAATATAAGGGCCCCTATCATGGTCACCATGCCAAGAAGGAACCGTATCATGGGCGATGAACCGGATGTGGAACGGTATTCCTTTCCCAGCAGGGATAGGACAAAGGAGCCTGCCGCCAGACCTGCAATCTCCGGTCTCATATATTGGACCACCCCAGCCGTGTGCAGCTTACATGCGCCTGCGATATCCCTGATAAAGCATGCGATGCAAAATGCCATGTTCCCCGGGTTTCCCATGAATGCCAGCGCGGCAGCCACCAGCCCCAATATGCCTCCCCATAGTAACAGCCCTGTTTTTGAGTTCCATTTCCCCTCCATTGTTTCATTTCCTCCATTCGTTATTTTCTAAAAAGAATAACGCTTTCAATAAATAAAACCGGTCTGACCAACTCAGGACTGTGGTCAAAACCGGCTTTTTCAGAATTTGTGCGCAAAGCTCCAAACTGTTATTCCTTTTATGGAGACAAATATACCATAAAATGCCATTTCAGTCAATATGGTGCCTGTCTAATACCGCTGTTTTCTTTGAGCCAGCCGGTCCCCCAACTGCCTCATAGCCCAAAAAACCTCAAAACAGAATCAATCTGGCTGTCCCAGAATATCCAGTCATGATTCCCCGCTGCTTGCGTGTATTGGTATTCCAGTCCGGGCATTTCCTGCTTCAGCCACCTTGAAAATTCCAGATTCACAGGATACAAAGGATCCTCCGTTCCTATGGACTGCATTATTTTAGGCCAGTCCGCCGCATCCCTTTTCTTCAGATCCAGACATTTCTGCCTTAAATCGTATTCTGAGCCGTCCGCCTGCTCCGGACATCCGAAGCAGTCAGCGATATTTTCCCTGAAATCCGGAACGGAAAACATCTGGCTGCCCACATCCAGGACAGCGCCCGGCGTAACCGCGGCCGACAGCGCCGCCGCCCCCGCATATTGTTCCGGGCAGGACAAGGCAAGATAAAGGGCGCCGTATCCTCCCATGGACAGGCCTGCAATATAATTATCCTTCCGTTCCAGGGAACCGTGGAAAAAATTCCCAACCGCCCGGGGCAGCTCCTTTGCCAGGTAATCAAAATACCGGTAGCCATGTTTCCCATTGATGTAAAATCCCCTATGGGCCGTGGGCATTACCACAATCAGTTCCCTGTCCCTCACCTTAAGTTCCAGCATGCTCTTCCTGATCCACCCGGTCTGGTCATCCCCATGTCCGTGAAGCAAATACAGTACCGGATATTTCTTATGGGAGTCATCTGATATGGGCATGCCCCTCTCCTCCGGCAAAAGCGCCATCACAGACGTGTTCATCCCAAGATAGTAGGAAAAAAAGTTCAACTCCGCCAATGCCATCCCTGTTACCCTCCCTTATATTATTTTCGCTGCTCCGCCAGAAGCATGCGCTGGAAATTCGCGCCCGCGGACCGGATGAATTCCTGCCACTCCCCGGAATCGATAAACGGATTGTCTCCGTCTTTTTGGCTTTTCATTTTTTCATATTTTTCCAGTGTATGATTCTGGGCCGCGTGATTGCCCAGTGTAATATCCACTTTTTCATTGCGGATTTTCTCAAGACTTTCCGGGAACTGCCGCCTGCACTGGGAATTGTGGTAACGGGCAATGAAATCCGATGTCATTGTATTCACACCCGCCCCGCCGAAAAGCCCTGCCCGAAGGACGTTCGTCCCATCGGCCACATCAAAGAAAAACGACATGACCCCATCCGTGTGCCCCGGTGTCGCGACCGCTTTGATTTCTGTATTCCCCAGAGAAATGATGTCCCCGTCGCGGATTTCCACATCCGGGACAAAGGGTTCGGTATACGCATATCCCCTGCAATCCGCACAGAGGGCCAGCTGCGGCTGTTCACAGAACATCCTGGCGTCCGCCTCCCCCAGAAAGGTCCTGGCCCCGGACAGCGCCTTAATCAGCGCGGTCCCGCCAAAATGGTCAAAATGTCCATGGGTATGCAAAATGATACGTATATCCTCCGGCCGGAATCCCAGTTCCCAGATTGACTGGATTAAGAGCGCCGCCGTGGACGGATAAGTGGTGTCAATCAGGATAAGGCCATCCCCGCTGTCAATCAGGTGCGCGCCCACATCCGCATTTCCCACATAATACAGGTTCCCAAATATACGGAACGGTAAAACCCGGTATTTCTCCGGATATTTATAAAGTCCGTACAGCTTCTTAATATCCATGTCAAATTCAGTAGCCATATGTAAGCATCCCTCCTATCATCTCATCAAAAGGTTGGGTATGGTTGTAACAATCTGCGGGAATATCCCGCAGGCCACAAGCACACATACAATCACTGCCAGGAACGGCAGTACGGCCCGGGCTGTTTTTGTCACGGAGACATTCCCCACCCCGCTGATGACAAACAGCAGTCCCCCCACAGGAGGCGTGATGTTACCGACCACTGCGGTGGTACAGAGGATTACGCCAAAGGCCACCGGGTCAATCCCCACCTGCTGGATGACCGGAAACAGCAGCGGCGCCAGTACCGGGACAATGGCGGCATCCGCCAGAAAGCAGCCAAGGAAGAGCACGAATGCGATTATGATAAGCATCAGTATCTGCGGCTGCGAGGATATTCCGATAAGCAGCCTTGTCATCATCTGCGGGATCTGCAGGCTTGTCAGAATCCACCCGAACACCGCTCCCGTCCCCATTAAGAACAGGATGTTGGTGCTGGACTTAGCTGCGTTGAGCAGGATCCTCTTTACATCGCTTATGTGGATCTCACCGCTGAGAAAGCCCACCGCCCCCGCGTATGCCACACCGATTGCCCCTGCTTCCGTGGCTGTAAACATGCCGGACAGGATACCTCCGATAATCACGATTGGCAGGAGCAGAGCCGCCAGGGATTTCCTGAAGGACACCATGATTTCCTTCAGGGAGCATCGTCTGGCAAGCTTCGCCTGGTAGCCCCTTTTTTTGGAAATACGGTAGGCCGTGAACATCAAAAGCATTCCTATGATGATTCCCGGGGCAATACCGCCTAAAAAAAGCTTTGCAACGGAAGTGCCTGTCAGGGAAGCGTAAACCACCATGATGATGCTGGGCGGAATCACCGGCCCCAACACCGCCGCGCTGGCGATGACCGCCGCACTGAAGTCCACATCATAATTCTCTTTCTTAAGGGCCGGGATCATCATGGAACCCACTGAAACCCCTGCAGCCGTACAGGAACCGCACATGCCCGCAAAAATCATGCAGGCCAGGATACTGATATGTGCAAGCCCTCCTGTTATATGTCCCACCAGCTTAGATGAGAAATCCACAATTTTACGGGTAATCCCGCCGCTGTTCATCAGTTCGCCCGCCAATATGAACAGGGGAATCGCCATCAATGCAAAGGAATCAACCGTAACAAACATCCGCTGCGGAATCAGGATGGCCGGGATATTCGGCGTCAGCAGGATGTACACCATGGCCGCCAGCCCCGTGGCAAAACTGATAGGCAATCCGCTGATTAAAAGTACAAAAAAAAGAATCCCCATTATGATTGCTGCATTCATTCCTCCACCTTCCCCTCCCCGCTTCCTTCCCTGAAGTCCCATATGGCGCGCCGGATACTGTTAATCCCCATGAACACGCCGGAAAATGGAATCGTCATGTAAACCCACCCCAGCGGGATCCGCAGGGCCGGAGACACCTGATACATATTTTTAACCGCAAGCTCCCAGCCTGCTTTTGCCAGGAACAGGGAGAACAGGAACATCAAAGCATAGAGCAGGAGGCTGTAATAGCGCCTTACCCTGCACGGCAGCTGCTGTATTATGATATCCACGCACACGTGTCCCTTGTCCCTGACGCAGATAATGCCACCGAAAAATACCACCACCGAGAATAAATACCGGCTGGCCTCCTCCGACCATGGGATAGAACTGTTAAACACATACCGGAATACCACCTGTGTGAAACAGAACACCGCCATTGCAAAGGTGCAGCTTACCAGCACCCATTCCAGTATACTGTCAAAAATCCTCCAAATCTGTTTCATAAAAAACCCTCCATTTACAAGGGGCAGGCATAGGCGTCTGAACATCCATTCCCGCCATATGCGCGCCCCAAAACCGTCTATTCAGCCATGGCCCGGATCTGGTCAATTGTCTCCTGGTCAATCACATCCTTAAAATATTTCTCCGAAACACCGTTCATGGCTTCCCGGAACTGCGCCATCATCTCCTCGGACGGGATGATCTGCTGGATTCCGCTTTCCGCAATTACCTTCTCGTATTTCTCAGTATCCGTGACCATGTTGGCCCGGTCCGCATCGGAGGCCTCCTTAACCGCCGCCAGCAGCATCTGCTGCTGTTCCCCGGTCAGCGACTGATAATATCCCTCATTAATCAGAACCACCATGGCCCCGCTTACATGGTTTGTAACCGTCTCATACTTGACCACTTCATTAATTTTGCCGCCCACAATGGAGCTGACGGGAAGTTCAACCCCCTCGATCATTCCTGTCTGCAGGGCCGTATAAACGTCCCCCGCCGGAAGCGGCGTCGCATTGCAGCCAAGGGTAGTGAACATATCAACAAAAATCGGTATCTCCGGGACCCGAAGCTTCAGCCCCTTAAAATCAGACAGGGATTCAACCGGCTTATCCTTGGTCCAGACCGTGCGGAACCCTTCATTAAACAGGCCGATTACACGCATTCCCTTCTGGTCGCAAAAATCCTGGAGGATCTTCTGGTTGATATCGCTGTCATAGAACTTATAGAGATGGTCGTTATCCTCAAACAGGAACGGCATCCCATAGATGGAAAACCTGGGTTCAAATGATTCTAAGGCCCCTACGCCTACGATACACATTTCCACGGTCCCCATGGAAACGCCTTCCACGAAATCACGCTGTCCCCCCAACTGGCTGGCTGGGAATATCTGGATATCAACAGCGCCCTGTGTCTCATCCTTAAGCTTAACGCTCATGTCTGTCAGACATTTGATAGGCGACGTGTCCGGCATCAGGGTTGCCGCCAGCTTCATCACTTTCTGTTCCTGAGCGCTGCCCTCATTATTTTCTGCCGCAGCGGACTGTGGCTGCGCTTGGGTGGAAGTTTCGGATACGGTTCCTTTATTTGAACCGCAGCCGCTGATTACCATGCTGCTCACGGTCGCCAATGCCATAATACCCATAATGGAACGTTTTGACGCACGACACAATTTTTTCAATATCATACCTTTATCTCCTCTCAATCCATGGACCTTCGTCCATCCTTCATAACGGTTCTCTTATTTTACCGGCGGCCGCCTGGCTTGTTTTTACTATACCCACAGCTTTCCCAAATGTAAATGACGTTTCCTGTGGATTGTTCACAATTCTTTCATCAGCAAAAAAAATGTTAATCATCACAGATATCATTCATTGCGGACATCCCCGCCATTGGGCCGGTCCACCCTGACCCAGCCTGCCCAGACCCGGTCCAACCTGACCCAGTCCAACCTGACCCAGCCCACACAAAACGGGCCGGAAGGAATCCTATTCCCTCCGGCCCGTTCCCGGTACCGCTAACCACGCTTCAAATCCCTGTACTGACCGGGTGTGACATTCTCATATCGCTTAAATACCCGGATAAAATTCTGGACCGAGTTAAATCCTGTCCTGTAACCAATCTCCTTCACGGTCAGACGGTTTGTCATCAACAGCTTTTTCGCCTCCTCAACCCGGCATTCGTTCAGGTAGTCATTAAAATGCTTATGCAGCGCCTCCGTAAAAAGCTTGCTCAGATAGGACGGATTCACCCCAAGATACCCGGCCACCCCGTTGAGTGACAATGAACTGTCCGAATAATGCTCATCGATGTAGCTCCGGGCGGCGACGATGAATTTATGACGCCGTTTTTTATAATAGCCCTCCAGCAGGGATACCAGCCCGCGTCCCGCCTCCTGTGCCTTTCCGGTCAGTTCCTCCACCGTCCTGTCCCCGTATCCTGAATCCAGGCCCGTATCCCCCTCCGGCCGGTCAACATGCAGCTCAATCAGGCATTCCTCCATCGCGTTGCAATAGTCGGTCAATGCCTCCCGGGCCTTCTGCCCGTTTTCCGTATCTGAGGTACACTCCGAAAGAAGACGGTCCGCCAGGGCCTGTGCGCCCGCCATGTCCTCCTCTTCCACCATCTTTGCCACCTGCCCCACACGCATGCGGTAATATTCCAGCTGTGACCGCGGTTCATTCGGCGCCCCGCCGCCCTCATTTTCCCCGGTGCTCTGATCCATATAACGGATATACATCAGCTGTTCGCGCGCCTGCTGAAAGGAAAATCCAATGTCCTCCATGGAATCATATACCTGTCCGCGGCCAATCTGGACCTGGAAGGTGGCATTCTGTACCGCGCTGCAGAAATCGCGTATCAGGCCGGATGTAAACTCCTTTACCTTAAACACGGCAGTCCGGCGGTCAAATTCCAGAACCGCAGCCGCCAGATTCCCCTCATACAATTGGACATGGAGGGCGCAGTCCGTGCCTGCCAGCTTGTACAGCAGGTTCCTTGCACCTACGAAATATACCCCCGCTTCAACTTCGTTCAATTGTCCGCTTTCCGGGGTCGTCAGGAGGATGGCCAGCGCAACATATCTTCCCTCACAGCCAAACACGCTTCCGACCCTTGTAAACGCGGCACGGAGGTCCGTCCCCGGCTCCCAGTGTCCCGACAAAAGGTCGCGGAACAGCTTTTTCTCGATATCCGGTGCAATCTCCCGGATGACCGCGTTCAAATCACTGTTCTGCACCGCCGCATGGTCGAAGGCGGCGGTCAGCAGATCATACTCGTTGCGTATATCTGCCCCGTCCGATGGCAAGGGCATCCCTTTCCGGGTGACAGAGGACAGCAGACGGTTAATGGGCGCATAAATCGTACGGGTTATGTATAGGGAAAGGAACAGGCTGACAAAAAAGAACATGATGAGCAGCGGCAGGATTAAAAGCAGGATATCGGATATCTCCGGCGCAAAAAGATGGCGGTCTTCCAAAAGCACATATCCCCACCCGGTCAGGGCGGAGGTGACCCGGAACGTCAGCCCCTCCCCGTTATCCGTATAACCGTCCATATACCCGGCTATCTGCATTTCCTCCCGGGGAGCCATGCCCTTCCCATGGCGCGCCAGCCCGTCCCCGCCATCCCCGCCGGGCACCGGCCCGCCAAACAGTTCCTCTCCTCCTGCATCCATCACAAGGATACGGCCCGACAGCGCCTGCCGGCCCGCTGCCAGCTGGCGGAACGCCTCCGGGGACAGCTTATAAAACAGGGTCCCCAGACGGTTGATCCCGGTCATGGGAAAATCCCGGACCATATACACGTCGTCCCCATAGTGGAACAGGCGTGTATCGGTACTGCCGAATGCCGCACTACCGGAAGCATTTTCAATGAACGTTTCCACGGTATCCCTTCCCTCATACCGGTCAAGGGGAGTGACTTTCTGACTGGATGTATATACGGTACGGGAAAATGGCACATACAGCAGGATTTCCTCAACGGAAGGATTCTTCCCGGCGGACGCATGCAGCAGGTTCGCCACCTCAAAATCCCGCTGCCCCTGTTCAGACGGCGCAACCACGGTGCTGATGATATTCTCATTCTCACTGACCTGGGTAATGCTCTGATTGATATAAGAAAGCGTCAGGTCAATGGCATCACATGTCTTCCCCAGCATATTCAGGTTAGAAAGACAGAACTTCTCCGTTATCTGGTCCGAAACCACCTTATAACTGAAACCATAAAAAATCATGATCAGCAAAAACATCAGCCCGATTAGGATTGCCAGTGTTTTTGTGAAAATACTCCTGTATTTGTACCTGCTGATAAATCTTAAGTCCATGTCCCGCCCCTTTTGTCCACCCCATGATGGATCATGATTGATTGTACCGTATTGCATATCCCCCCTATCCCCGGATATGCAGTATGAAAATATTATACTGTAGGACAAATTCTTTCGCAATACGGGAGGGGGATTTTATTCCTGCCCTCCCGGTTCCGCTTACGCAGCCCTGCCTTTGCTTCAGCCGCAAATCCCATACCGCCGCATCACCGCAGCCAGCCGCTCCTTCTGCTTCCGTCCCATCGGCGTTAACGGCAGGCGGCAGCTGTCGGAACACACACCCATGATGGACAGGGCCGCCTTGACAGGAATGGGATTCACGTCCCAGAACAGCGCCTCCATGATGTCCAAAAGCTTCAGCTGCATTTCCCGGCTCTCCTTAAGCTTCCCGTCCAGGAACAGGCGGCACATGTCATGGGTCTGTCCGGGCATGATGTTTGCCAGTACGGAAATCACTCCTTTGCCCCCAAGGGCCATGATGGGCAGGGTCTGGTCGTCATTGCCCGAATAGATGTCGAATCCGTCCCCGCAGAGCGCGGCCGTCCTGGCCAGGGCCGTCATATTGCCGCTGGCCTCCTTTGTCCCCCTGATGTTGGGGTGTTCGGAAAGGATCTTATATGTCTCCGGCCGGATGTCCACGCCGGTACGGCTAGGCACATTATACAAAAGGATGGGAATCCCCACATGGTCCCCCACCTCCGTAAAATGCCGCACCAGCCCTTCCTGGGACGCCTTGTTGTAATAAGGCGTTACCTGCAAAAGTCCATCCGCCCCCAGTTTTTCAGCTTCCCTGGAAAGCTTTACCGCATGTTCCGTGCAGTTGCTCCCTGTCCCGGCAATCACGGGAATCCTCCCGTCCACATGGCGGATCACATACTCCATCACAGACAGCTTCTCCCTGTCGTCCAGGGTAGCGGACTCCCCGGTGGTCCCATTGACAACAACCGCATCGGTCCCCCCGTCCACGATCCGGTCAAGGAGCCTGCCCATTGCTTCATAATCCAGGTTGCCGTATTCATCCATGGGCGTTACTATGGCAGCCGCGCTGCCTTCAAATATGCTGTGTCTCATTTACTCTCTGTCCCCCGGTTCATTCTCTATACTATCAGAAATATGACAAACATCCGCCATTGGTACCACTCACCAATTATTTCCTTTTCACATATAACAAAATATAATGAGATGAAAGGAGTTCCTTATGCATCACTTTCTCATTCTGGGCGGCGACCCCAGACAGCTTTACCTGTCACGCCTGTTAGAACAGGCAGGGCAGGAAGTATCCTTATATTATGAAAATCCCTCCTTTTCCCTGGGGGAAGCAATGGAGGATTCCGATATCATCCTCTGCCCTGTGCCATTTTCAAAGGATAAAAAAAACATCCACGCTGAAAACCAGCTTAAGGACATGGATATAAACACCTTCTTAAGCCGCCTCACATCCGCCCACACACTGTTTGGCGGCAGTATCCCCCTGTCTGTCACGGAGTACTGCAAGGCCCATGACATCCCCTGCATTGACTTCATGAAACTGGAAGAGGTGGCCTGTAAAAATGCCGTTGCCACTGCGGAGGGCGCTGTGGCCGAGGCCATTTCCCTAAGTCCCATGAACCTGCGGGGAAGTTCCTGCCTGATAACGGGATGCGGCCGGTGCGCCGAGGCGCTGGCAGATACGCTTACAGGCATGGGCGCCCATGTGGCCCTTGCGGGGCGGGATGCGAAAAAGCTGGCGCGCGCCTGGTGCCACGGCTATGGGGCGGTTCCCCTTGCGCAGCTGGATTCCCATATCCACGGATATTCATTTATCTTCAACACCATACCGTCCATGGTTTTAGATGCAGGTCTTGCTGCCCTCATGGCCAGGGACACGGTTGTCATTGACATTGCCTCGGCCCCGGGCGGGGTTGACCTTGAGGCCTGCAATGCACACGGCATCCGTGCCAGGCTCTGCCCCGGCCTTCCCGGCAAGTACTCACCCATGTCCTCTGCACGGATCCTGTATGAGGCCCTGTGTTCCCGCATCTGAAAACCATAGGCGCGGCCTGTTAGAAAGGAGTTTTTTATGGAATTAAAAGGAAAAAGTATCGGCCTGGCCATGACCGGGTCCTTTTGTACGTTTGCAAGGATGGAACAGGAAATCCTGAAGCTGAAGGAAACCGGGGCCATCCTGTACCCCATTTTCTCCGGCAATGTCCAGACCACGGACTCCCGTTTTGGGGATACCGGGGAATTCATCAAACGGATAACCGGCATGGCCGGAAATCCTCCCATCCTGCGCATCGAGGAGGCGGAGCCAATTGGCCCCAGGGCATATCTGGATGTGCTCCTCATTGCCCCCTGCACCGGCAATACCCTGGCTAAGCTGGCCTGCGGGATCACGGACACCCCTGTGCTCATGGCCGCCAAGGCCCATCTGAGGAACGGGAAGCCCCTGGTCATCTCCGTGTCCACCAATGATGCCCTGGGGATTAACTTTAAGAATATCGGGGAACTGTTTAACACCAAGAACATCTATTTCGTGCCCTTTGGCCAGGATGACCCGGTGAAAAAGCCCAGTTCCATGATAGCCAGGACCGGACTGATTGAGGATACATTAAAAGAAGCCCTGGAAGGCAGGCAGATCCAGCCTGTCATCCGGGGCTGGCAGTGATGGATATCCAAACCATTCATCCGCGCTCCAGGGATATTCCTCTCTGATACACCTGCTCCGCCAGTCTGTAGGAAATATCATAGGCCATGGACCCACTGCCCTTTAGGGGTATCCGGCATCCATGGGCGCCGCTCTGCACTTCCTCCCACAGGCGCTTAAATTCCTTCACAGCCTTCTCCGTCATGCCGCCGGGCGTGGCGTGGTCCTTCAGCTTCTCCTCCAGGAACTGCCTGGACTCAAGCTGAAGGGAGAGCAGGTGAAGCTCAAATGCCTGAGGCGCAAGGACCCGGACATTGGGGGACGGCGCGCCGTCCGGCAACCTGCCATGTCCGGCGGCAAAGTCAAATGCCCCCTCGTACCACCCCTTCTCCAGCCAGGCCAACTGTCTTTTATCCGCCTCCTCCGGTTCCGCCACAGGCTTTACAAGTCCCGGCCTACCCAGTCTCCCACAGTTTAAGGCGTATAATATTCCCGCCGCCCTTGCGCACCCCCCTGCCCCATAATGTCCTTCCAGGGCAAAGCAGAGAAGATACAGCATATGGTACGTAATATTCATGGATAAAAGGGCCATGGACTCCTCGGGCGTACACCATAACACCTTGCCCAACGGCTCAAGGAAACGGCCGACGGCTTCCCTGTGCCCTTCGGCCAGGGGAATCCCCTGGTCATATGTAACCTGGCTGCTGGCCAGGGAATACACGTCGACGCCTCCAATGGATGTCTCCATGGCCGGAAGCACGCATACGGTCCTCACATCCTCTCCCAGGACCTGCGTATACCATTCCGGGCGCGGGCTGGGGGCAAATGAAATTATCAGGGGCATGGGGGCGCCCTGGTTCCTCAGGAACCCTATATAAGGCTTTACCGTGCCTTCCACCACACCGGCCATCTCGTAAGGCCGGACCGAAAGGACCAGGAAGGCGGGTCTTAAGGCCTTCAGCCGTTCCAGGCAGTCCCCTGTCATGATCTCAAATCCATACCGTTTCCTTAATTCCTCAAGCCGCCTGTCCGTTGCCTTGACTGCCAGTATCCTGGACTCATAACCATTTCCCAGAAGGCGTTCATAGCACGGGACCATATATTCCCCAATCCATCCCATGCCGATGACAGCCAGTCCGGCTTTCCCATAATCAATCATATATCCTTAACCTTCTCCCATCCAACCTGTACATATCCTTAACCTTCCCCATCCAACCTGTACATATCCTTAACCTTCCCCATCCAACCTGTACATATCCTTAACCTTCCCCATCCAACCTGTACATATCCTTAACCTTCCCCATCCAACCTGTCTGAACAGCCGCTTCCCGCCTTACAGGAACAGTTCATTCTCCCTTCGGATTGCCTTGACCGGGGCCAGCTTCTGCTCCAGCATGGCCTGGGCCTGGGCGGGCAGCGACCTTGCGTGGACCGGACAGACAGCAACGCAGCGCATGCACAGCATACAGGTCCCTGAATTGGTCGTACCTGGCGCATCCGCGGGTATGGCCCCGGTGGGACATTGTTCTGCACAAAGGCCGCAGGCTATGCAGGTATCATCTGCAAGGGGAACAACCGGCATCTGTTTCCAGTCGCGGTAAGGCCGGTCTCCCGGGACCTGGGGTTCCTGCCATCCGTCCTTTGCCAGCTTCTCCAGGATTCTTCCTGCAAATCCACGGGCATCCTCCTCATCCTTTTTATCCGGGCGTCCTGCTGCAACCTCCCTTGCCATGGAATGCTCGGCCAGAAGGGCGGCGCTTGCCCCGATCTTAAATCCCAGTTCCTTTAGGGCATCATTTAATTCTACCAGGGCGTCCTCAAAAGCACGGTTGCCATAAACAGCCACGGTAACGGCCACTGCCCCGTTCCCCCTGCACTGCTTAAGCAGCTTTGCCGCAAACCCCGGAATCCTGCCTCCAAACACCGGCATCCCCACTATCACAAGGTCCCCGGATTCAAAGGAGCACTCTCCCTTCAGGGTGCAAAGGTCCACCTCCCTGATGTCTCCCCCCATCCCGGATGCCAGGTTAAGGACGGCCTTCCTTGTGCCGCCTGTGGGGCTGAAATATACTGCTGATATGTTCTTCATGCTTCTGCCTCCTATATGTAATATTTTTCCATTCCTGTGACATGATACCAGGATTTAACTGTATCAGCTTTTCCGGTATTTTTCAATACCATGGTCATGTTTCGGGATGTAAACTGATCAGGCCTCCTAGAGCGTGTTTGAAAATTCATTCCCGCCATCTGCACGCCCCACTTCGCGGCATATTTGGTCCCAATTCGGTCAACGTAGCCCGCTACGCCTCCCTCATCGGGACCAAATCTCCCACAAAGTGGGACGCACAGCTGACGGAAAGCAATTTTCAAACACGCTCTAGTAAGACAAGGCAGAGGCTGCCAGCTTATCGCCGCAGACCTCTGCCTTCGTACATTCAGGATTTTATATCAATAAAGTGTATTTCCTGCGTTTAGCAAACCTATATACAGCATTTCTCACGCTCACCAAACCTGTACACAGCATTTTTAGCACTTAAAAAACCTACAGATCATACTTCCCGCGCTTAACAAACTTACCTGCCTTCTCCACCACAACCTGATGGTCCCTCACCACCTGGGTGCCGCGCAGGTACACGCTTTCGATGCGCGCGGTCAGCTTCCTTCCCTCAAAGG
Organism: Enterocloster sp. OA13; assembly: GCF_022440595.1. Lineage (NCBI taxonomy): Bacteria > Bacillati > Bacillota > Clostridia > Lachnospirales > Lachnospiraceae > Enterocloster > Enterocloster sp. OA13. The sequence continues at coordinate 3,395,715 of NZ_JAKNTF010000001.1, forward strand.
GCGCATAGTCCACGTTCTGTATCTGGTCACCGGCCGTTACCACGTCATCCACACCGGTCCGCATCACCACGATGTCCGCGTCGCTTCCCGGCGCAATTGCGCCTTTTAACGGATACATGCCGTACAGCTTAGCCGGATTCTCCGACAGGAGTTCACACATCTTTTCCCTGGTAATCCTTCCTGTATCCACGCCGTATGTATAAAGAAGGGTTCCTCTTGTCTCAACCCCCGGCATACCGCCCGGTATCTTGGTGAAATCATCCATGCCAAGCTTTTTCTGCTCCGTGGTAAAGCTGCAGTGATCCGTGGAAACCGTCTGTATGGTGCCGTCAGCCAGGGCCTTCCACAGGCACTGGGAATCCTCCTTTTTCCTTAATGGAGGCGCACACACGTATTTAGCGCCTTCAAAGCCCGGAAGTCCGTAAAGGCTGTCATCCATAAGCAGGTACTGGGGACAGGTCTCCGCGTATATCTTCTGCCCTCTTCTCCTTGCTTCCATGATGACATCATAGCCTTCCTTACAGGTAAGGTGCACCACGATTACAGGGATATCCACCACCTCTGCCAGGCGCAGCAGGCGGTCAATGGCCTCTGCCTCCGCGGCAGCCGGACGCGTGGCCGGATGGCTTTCAACCCCCATCCTTCCCGCTGCCTTTGCCTCTGCCTGGAGGGCCGCAATCATGCCGCTGTTCTCACAGTGCACTCCAGTAATCCCGCCCACTTCCTTCAGCCTCCTAAGGATTTCGAAGATTGTCCTGTCATCCACCTGGGTATCATAAGTCATGTACAGCTTGAAGGAAGTAATGCCTTCTTCCATCATATCATCCAGTTCCCTGCTGACCGATGGGTTCCAGTCCGAAATGGACATGTGGAAGCTGTAGTCGCAGGAGCATTTGCCGTCCGCCTTTTCATGCCAGTTCCTAAGCCCGTCCGCCAGGCTCTCGCCCGCATACTGGGTGCCGAAGTCCACGATTGTGGTGGTGCCGCCCCTGACAGCTGCCCTGGTTCCCGTTGTAAAGTCATCCGCGGTCACGGTTCCTGCCACATGCAGGTCAAAATGGGTGTGGGCATCAATGAATCCAGGGAACAGAAGACAGCCTGTCACATCCGCCACCTGGGTGTCCTGGTCCGCCAGACGCGCGATTTCTTCCGTACTGCCTACAGCAGCCACCTTTTCCCCGTCAATGAGCACATCCTCCCGGAAACTGCCGCTTCCGGTCACCACTGTCCCGCCTTTTAATATCTGCTTCATAATCCTCACTCTCCTGTTCTGTCTATGTGATAAAGCTGTTGTCCCTGATCCGCCATCCGGCTTAACTGCTCCCCGTCTATCCGGTAGACCGTCCAGTCGCTCATGGCCTTGGCGCCCATGCCCAGATAAAAGTCAATACTTGGCTTATTCCAGTCCAGACACCACCACTCCAGACGGCCGCATCCCCGTTCCACTGCAATGGAAGCCAGCTGGTTTAAAAATGCCTTCCCAAATCCACGGCCCCGGTACCCGGGACATACATATAAATCTTCCAGATAAATGCCTGCCCGGCCCAGGAAGGTGGAAAAGTTATGGAAAAACAAGGCAAAGCCCACGGTTTCCCCGTCACAGCTTCCAAGAAGCACCTCCGCCTTCTGCTTTTCAAACAGCCACTGGTCCAGCAGTTCCTCCGTAGCCACCACCTGGTCCAGCATCCCCTCATAATCAGCAAGTTCCTTTATGAACCTGAGAATCAGGGGGATATCTCCCCGCTCCGCGAAACGGAACCTGATTGTACCATCCATCCCGTCACCTCCTGTAATATGTTTCGTCCAAACATGCGCTTATGTGGAACAAGCGAAAAGCAGGATACCTGCCTTTCGCCGTCCGTTTCAGATACCTGGTCAGGAAATCCCCCTCCCCGGGGCCTGTTTGAAAATCCATTCCCAGCATCTGCCGTTTATTCATTTATTTCTTTTTCTTATAGAATGTATTCTCCATAGGAAGCTTTGTCCTCAGCACATGGTCCATGGCGTAATAAGCGCCCTGGACTGCCGGGGCCGTGGGGATGGTGGCAATCTCGCCGATTCCCTTTGCGCCGTATGCAAATGGCAGCTGTTCTTCCTTCTCCACATAAATCGCATGGATATCCGGAATCTGTGTGGAACGCATCAGTCCCAGTGTGCCGTACTTGGCCTGCGGAACGCCGTTCTTCAATGGGAAATCCTCTGTCAGGGCATATCCCAGTCCCATCAGCACGCCGCCTTCAATCTGTCCCTGGATGGAAATCGGGTTCACGACCTTGCCTGAATCATGGGCAGCATACACCTCTTTTACCTTGCCGTCATCGTCCAGGATGACCACATGGGTTGCAAAACCATAGGCCACATGGCTCTTTGGATTGGGGACATCCGCTCCCAGCTTGTCTGTGGGGTCAAAGAATTCAGCAAAGAACTCCCTGCCTTCCAGCTGTGTCATGTCACCGCCGGCTTCCTTAAGGGCCTCCAAAAGGTCTGCCGCGGCCATCCTCACCGCCTCGCCCGTAATCAGGGTCTGGCGTGAACCGGAGGTGGTGCCTGAATCCGGTGCAACCTCGGAATTGGCGCCCATGTTCTTAATCTGGTCCTTCTTAAGTCCTGTTACCTCTGCAACCATCTGTACAAATACGGTTGCGCAGCCCTGTCCGATGTCGGAAGCAGCCGCATATAACTCCACCCTTCCATCATGGACCGCAAGCTTTGCGCGCCCCTTGTCAGGAAGGCCCACGCCCACGCCTGCGTTCTTCATGGCACATGCGATTCCTGCCCTGCCGGGATTGCCCTCATATGCATCCTTAACCGCCATAAGTGTTTCCTTCAGCGCGGTGGAGCAGTCGGCAATCTGTCCGTTGGGAAGCACCTTGCCTGGTTCGATTGCATTGCGGTAGCGGATTTCCCATGGGGAAATGCCCACCTTCTCAGCCAGAAGGTTGATATTGGATTCCAGCGCAAATTCACTCTGGCACACGCCAAAGCCGCGGAACGCGCCTGCAGGCGGATTGTTGGTGTAATAGCCGAAGCCGCGGATATCCGTGTTCTGATAGCAGTATGGTCCCACGGAATGGGTGCAGGCCCTTTCAAGCACGGGTCCGCACAGGGAGGCATATGCGCCTGTATCAAAGTAAATCTCACAGTCAAGTCCTGTGAAGATTCCGTTTTCATCACAGCCCAGGGTGAAGGTTCCTTCCATTGCATGGCGCTTTGGATGGAAATTAATGGACTCCTGTCTGGAGAATATTACCTTAACCGGCTTCTGTACCTTTAAGGCTGCCAGTACGGCGATATGCTGGGTGGAAACGTCCTCTTTTCCGCCAAAACCGCCGCCAACCAGTTTGTTTTCCACCACAATGCGGTCCGGGTCCCAGCCCAGCATGATGGAGATTTCCTTACGTGTATCGTATACGCCCTGGTCTGAGGTATAAACCTTGACACCATCCTTATAAGGAAATGCAACTGCGCATTCCGGCTCCAGGAACCCATGCTCTGTAAACGGAGTGGTGTAGGTCTGGGTCACCACGTACTTGGAATTCTCCAGCGCCTTTTTTGCATCGCCGCGTGTCACATGGCGGCTCTGGCACAGATTTCCCTTTTCATGGACCTTGGGCGCGTCCTCAGCCATGGCCTCATGGACAGAACATACCGGGGTCAGTTCCTCGTAATCAACCTTAACCAGCTTCTTTGCTTCCTCCAGGATATCCCTTGTCTCGGCAACAACCAGGCATATGGCATCGCCCACGCAGCGGGTGATATCGCCTTTTGCAATCATCACATCCCAGTCCTGCTGGAGATGGCCCACCTTATTATTAGGCACATCCTCGGCCGTAAGCACGGCCAATACTCCCGGAAGGGCCAGCGCCTCCCCGGTGTGGATATCCAGCACCTTTGCCCGCGGATACTTAGAACGAACGGCTGATGCATAAACCATTCCTTCCATCTCCACATCGCCAGGGTATTCGCCGTATCCCAGCACCTTTTCCCGCACATCCAGGCGGAAGGCACGCTCTCCCACCCCGTAGGAATCGCCCTTTTCCAGGGACTCCTCTATCTTCGCATCCCCTCTCAGGATGGCTGCGGTCAGCTGGATGCCTTCGATGATTTTCTTATATCCGGTACAGCGGCAGATATTTCCCTTCAGGGCAACCTTGATTTCTTCCTCAGTGGGGTCCGGCACCCTGTCAATCAGGGCCTTGCCCGCCATAACCATGCCGGGGGTACAGAATCCGCACTGCACGGATCCCATTGCGCCGAAGGCGTATACAAATGCCTCCTTCTCAGCATCGCTTAAGCCTTCCGTGGTAATGATGTTCTTCCCCACTGCGCGCTTGGTTGTCAGGATGCAGGATTTAACCGCCTTCCCGTCCACCACGATTGTACATGTGCCGCAGGCGCCCTCGCTGCATCCGTCCTTTACAGAATGCAGGTGAAGGTCCTCACGCAGATAACGCAGAAGAGGTTTATCCTCACTGGTGCTGCGCATCACTCCATTTACCGTAAAACTATAGTTCTCTCCCATCTTTACCTCCTGCCTTTACGCTCCAACGTAAAATAGCTTTATAAAAAAAGATTATGGATTCCCTCTGTCTCTATCCCGTTTTCCTGAATCAGTGATTCCAGCCCTGGCCGTTCTGCTGCCGGGGCGCTCCAGGCCATGCCGCAGCCGGCGCTGATCTGCCTTGGCACAGGTATCAGCCGCCCCGGGCTTCCTGCATCCTTTGCGCACTGCTCCATCCTCATAGCCATCGTCGTGGTATGGAAGGTAAATACCACCTTTTCCGTCTTTTCCCTAGCCATCCGAAAACACCTCATCAATCTGCCGTGATCCTGTCACAGACAGAAGTTCCTGTCTTTATTCTACCAAAAGAATAACGTTATTTTTTTAACAATTCAGCGCGTGTTTGAAAATCACATTCCTCTCCCTGTCCTGCGGACTGCCGGATTGGGGCGTGTTTAAAAATTGCTTTCCGTCAGCTGTGCGTCCCATTTTGTGGGAGATTTGGTTCCGATGAGGGAGGCGTAGCGGGCTACGTTGACCGAATCGGGACCAAATATACCGCGAAGTGGGGCGTGCAGATGGCGGGAATGAATTTTCAAACACGCCCCAGGACCGGACAAACCGCGAAGCTGGTCCTGCTTTGTCCTAAGGGGTACCTTTGATGGCTTCATCAGGGCAGGGGGAATGGACTTTCAAACACGCACTGGAATATAAGGAAATCCCCCTATCTTCACCGGGAACTTCCTGCTGCGCCAGGATATGTTTAAAATTCATTCCCGTCAGCTGACGGAACACAATTTTCAAACACACCCCGGGGCTGTCAGACACACCTGCAGCCCCCGGCGCACATTTTCATTTATAACATATAAGAATAATCTTTGATTACAGTTGCAATGATCTTCTGGATTCCGTCCGGCACATCCCCGTTCGCGGAACCAACCGTGTAATCCATCACATTGCCCTGGAGCCTTACCTTGCAGGCGCCGCTCACAGCATCCAGAACCGTGAAGCCCTGGTTCTTGCTGTTTTCCATATCCTTCTCATTGGCAAACAGGGTGAACTTGTCAAGATACGGCGCGCTGTCCCATGGACAGAAGCTCTTACAGTTGCCGCACTCATTACACATATAATCCACATGGATGATCTGGTGCTTCTCCATTCCCGGGACAACCAGGGAAATGTTGGCCCTGTTGGGGCATACCTCTACGCAGTTCTCGCAGTAGCTGTTACAGGACAGGCATCTGGTGCTGTCAACGATATGGTCATTCTCCTCTGCCAGCCTGCCCTTGCGGCCATAGATGGTGCCAGCGTCAGACAGCTTGAACAGGTCTTCTGCCAGTACCTTGCCCACAATTGCCTCTGCGGCCATCTTGCCGTCGCGGATTCCGTCAACAACCGTGGCAGGTCCATACAGGCCGTCGCCAGCCACGTACACGCCCTTCACGCTGGTTTCCAGGGTATCCTGGTTTACCTGGGGACGTCTTCTGCTGTCCAGGGCAATGCCGCATTCCTCGTAGAATGCGCCCGGAACCTTCTCGCCCACGGCTGCGATAACCGTATCAGCCGGCACGGTCACAACCTCGTCCGTCTCCACGACGCCTCGGCGTCCGCTGGCATCATAGTCGCCCAGGACCATCTTCCTGCAGTACAGGGTTTTGTCCTCCAGCTTAACCGGGGCCAGAAGCTCGGCAAATTCCACGCCGTCCTCCATTGCCATCACCAGTTCTTCCTCGTCAGCAGGCATGAAGCGTCTGGTCCTTCTGTATACCAGGGAAACCTTCTCCACACCCGCGTTCCTCTTAGCCGCCCTTGCGGTATCCATGGCAGTGTTGCCGCCGCCGATGACAACCACGTTCTTACCTAAATCCAGCTTGCCGTCCGTTGCCTTGAACTGAGCCAGGAAATCCAATGCATTCATGGTATCCCCTGCTTCCAGCTTAAGGGTTCCCTTATCAGAAGCGCCCACTGCCAGGACAACGTAATCATATTCCTTCTTTAACTCATCAATGGAAGTGATTTCCTTTCCATTCACCATCTCCACGCCCATGGCTGCAACAATCTTCACATCGTTGTCAATGGCTTCATCGGAGATACGGAATCCCGGAATCACGTTGCGGACAACGCCGCCCATCTTTGCTTCCTTTTCAAAGACAGTTACCTTTACGCCGCCCCTGGCCAGGAAGTAAGCAGCCGCCAGTCCTGCCGGTCCTCCGCCCACAACAGCAGCCTTCTTATCCGTGGTCACTGCCGGAGCCTTGAACTTAGACATCACTGCCTCAAAGCCGCCTTCAGCTGCTTCCAGCTTGGTCCTTCTGATATCCACAGGACTCTCGTAGAAGTTCCTGGTACATTTACTCATACAGTTGTGTGCACAGATGGTGCCTGTGATGAATGGAAGCGGGTTCTTGTTCAGGATGACTTCCAGGGCCTGTTCAAACTCACCGGCTCCGGCCAGCTGCAGATAGCGGGTGATATCCTGGTGGATCGGACAGCCTTCCTGACACGGGGCCACGAAACAGTCTGTCAGCGGTACCGGCTTCTTAATCTTCCTGGAGGGAAGGGGTTTTACTGCCTTTACATGGTGCTTGTCGCTCTTGACAGCCTCTACCAGTGCAGCCACCTTATCAGCATCCACGCCTGTGAACGCAGCCGCATCCTTTCCTGCAAAAATCTGGCCGATCTGCTCCAGCCTCTCATAGCCGCCCGGCTTTAACATGGTGGTTGCCATGGTCACGGGCCAGATGCCTGCATCCACGATATCTTCTATATTAAAGTAATCAGCGCCGCCTGAGTAGGAAATGCGCAGCTTGCCGCCAAAGTCCTTAGCCAGCTTCATGGCAACTGACATGGATAAGGGATACAGGGACTTGCCGGACATGTACATCTCTTCGCTTGGAAGTTCATTCTGCTTCACGTCAACCGGGAAGGTGTTGGTAATCTTAACGCCGAATTCCAGTCCCTTCTCATCAGCCAGGGCCTGTAACCTCTCAAGCATGGGAACCGCATCCTCATACTGAAGGTCATCCCTGAAGTGGAAATCGCCGAATGCAACGTAGTCATAGCCCATGTCGTCCATAAGCTTCCTTGCGTACTCATATCCCAGAAGGGTGGGGTTGCATTTGATGAAGGTATGTACTTTCTTCTCCTCAATCAGGTAACGGGCAATGCGCTCAATCTCCTGCGGAGGACATCCGTGAAGGGTGGAAAGGGTTGCGCAGTTGCAGACCTGCGGGGAGATTCCCTCCACATCTTCCTTTGTCACCTTCTCAAACTTGTCAAGGTTATCGAGGAGCCACTGCCTGCACTCATTGAAAACAGCTGTCCCGGATGCATCCTTCATGCCCTCGATGAACCGGTCAATCTTCTCCAGCTTAATGCCCTCCAGGTCATATCCAACAGACATGTTGAACTGGAACCCGTCCATGGCACCAAGGCCGTATTCCTTAGCCAGCACCTTACATGCGAACCATGCTTTCACATACTCGTCAAATGCCTGGGGAACATACAGCTCCGTGGACCACTCACAGTTATAGCACTCGTCATCCGCCTTGATACATGGCTTTGCAACAGGAAGGTCCTCGCCGTCCAGCTTCTGTACGGTCTTCAGTTCAAAGAAACGGCTGCCGGCTACATAAGCCGCAACAATATTCTGGGTCAGCTGGGTGTGGGGGCCTGCCGCGGGACCGAAGGGTGTCTCCAGCTTGCGGCCGAATATCTCATAATTCTTTTCCGGGTCTGCCTTAAAAGGTTTCCTGACTCCGAAAACAGCACCTTTTTTGTGCTCTTTTAGAATCCAGTTCATCAGGTTTCCAAATGGAATGGGTGTCATGATATCGCTCATTTTATTCTTATCCTCCTTATTATAAGCACCAGACCAGGTCCCAGCACCGGACACAAGGGCCGCGGGGCTTAGAAATCCCCCAGGCCAATGTCCTCCATCCGGCTCAGCCGCCCAGGGTATGTTTCCCTGAGGTGCTGATTCCCGCCGCCCTGCAATCAGTTGTTTACTTAATTATACATGCTGCGCCTTCTTCATTATAGAGGAAAGCCTATCCAGGCCTGGAAGGCAGTTCCTTCCATCCGCGCATCCTTAACCGTTGATGGAACGCTCCAGCTTCTTAGCCTCTTCCCTTACCTCATAAAGGATCTTCTCCTCATCCAGGCCAATCAGTTCCCGGTCTTTCATAAGGACCTTGCCGTTACATACAGTGGTGATGACGCTCCTTCCGGTCATTCCGAACAGGATGTGTCCGTTGATGTTGGAAGCATCCATCGGTGTTAACGGGATGTAGTCGGTTACGATCACATCTGCGGCAGCGCCTTCCTTGAGCACACCGAGAGGCTTCTTGAAGTAACGGCCCGCAATCTTTGCATTGCCCTCAAAGAGCATCTGGGGAACCTCGCCCCATGCCGCGTTGGCATCGCACAGGTGATGCTTATGCAGTACATTGGCCACCTTCATGGACTCGGTCATGTCATGTGTATAGCCGTCCGTTCCAAGACCGGTTAAAATACCCCTGTGCACGATCTCCATGGTTGGAGGGCATCCGCAGGCATTGCCCATGTTGGACTCGGGGTTATGTACGACCATGGTATCCGTATCCTTAATCAGATCCATCTCATGGGAATTTACATAGATACAGTGGCCTAACAGTGTCTTGCTTCCTAAGATATTGTTGTCCATGAGACGGTCCACAATCCTCTTGCCGTACTTCTTAAGGCAGTCGTGAAGGTCCTCAATGCCCTCAGCCACATGGATGTGGTATCCCACTTCGTCAGGCTTGTTGGCCGCTGCCAGCTCCATGGTCTCATCGGAAATGGTAAACTGTGCGTGCATACCCATCATGCCTGCCAGCATGTCTGTCCCATCAGCCAGGGCATGCTTGATCCAGGCCGCATTCTCCATAACGGCAGCCCTTGCCTTGTCCATGCCGTCCCTGTCCGAAACCTCATAGCAGAGGCAGGTCCTGATACCCATCTCCTTGGCAGCATCCTCGATGGCAAAAAGGCTGTCGTGGATCTCGCCAAAGCTGGCATGATGGTCAAACACAGTGGTGACGCCGTTCTTGATGGAATCCAGATAAGTGGCCCTTGCGCTCTGGCGGGTCTGCTCGTTGGTCAGATGGCGGTCAATGGTCCACCACATCCCGTCCAGGATATCCAAAAATCCTTTCGGGTTATATCCCTTAATAGAAAGTCCTCTGGCCATGGCGCTGTAGATGTGCTCATGGGTATTGATGAACGCCGGCATGATGACGCCCCCCTTGGCGTCAATGAACTCAGCCTCCGGGAATTCCTTCTTCACTTCTTCCAGTGTCCCTACTTTCTTAATCACATTCCCGTCCATTGCCACCGCGCCATTCTCAATGAATGGATTAGCGGCATCCCTTGTCACCAGACGTCCGTTCCCAATAACTAACATAACCTCTCTCCTTTTCTTTTATAGAATACTTTAAATGAATTATATGTGTCAGACAGAAACAATTTGTCCTAAATCCCATCTTAAAACCATAAACTTTAATAAGATAGAACAGGACTTCCTGTAACCCTATACTAACACCTTATAACCCCATTTGCAAGCATAAAATGCAAAATTTTTTAGATATTCTAAATTTTTTTGTAAAAACCTCTTGCAATTCATTTTTTTTGTGCTATGATGGAATCATAAACAACGCGTCACAACATAGCGAAATGTTTATTGTACAAAGTAACCAGAAACTGATTGGAATTTGAAGAGTCCGAAGAAAGGAAGAAGAAAGCTATGGCATACACACTAGACCTTTTAAAGCAGCTTGCTGATGGCCTGGCAAGGCAGTTCGGACCAGACTGTGAAATTGTGATCCACGACCTGGCAAGGCATGACCTGGAACACTCCATTGTACATATCAATAATGGGCACGTGACCAACCGCCAGGAAGGCGACGGACCCTCCAAGGTAGTTCTGGAGACCCTTCACAAGGATCCGGCCACTTTAAAAGACCATCTTGGATACCTTACCCGTACATCCAACGGCAAGATACTGAAATCCAGTACCTTTTATATCCGTAATAAGGAAGGCGATTCCATTGATTACCTGCTTTCCCTTAATTATGATATAACCGGACTGATGACCGTGGACCGTTCCATCAAAGCCCTCATCGATACCGAACCCCAAGCGGACGTGAAGCAGCAGCCCGAACAGATTGTCCACAATGTCAATGACCTGTTAGACACCCTGATTGAACAGTCGGTGGCCCTTATCGGGAAGCCGGCCGCCCTTATGAATAAGGAGGAAAAAGTAACTGCCATCCAGTTCTTAAACGATGCAGGCGCCTTCCTTATCACTAAGTCGGGTGACAAAGTTTCCAAGTACTTCGGAATCTCCAAATTCACTTTGTACAGTTACATTGACGTTAACAGCCGCAAGGCAGATGATAAGAAATAACATTATAATCATAAACAGCAACACACATACAAGGAGGATTATGTAATATGGATCAGAAGATTCAATGGGCGGTCAATCATATGCCAAAGACAGATGATAAGAACCTGCCGATCATGGGCCTTGAGGAAATCGGAAAGGCAAGGACCTTCCACGAAAGCTTTCCTCAGTACAGCAAGACACCACTTACAAAGCTGGACCACATGGCTGAGTACCTGGGAGTAAAAGAGATTTACTTAAAGGATGAGTCCTACCGCTTTGGCCTGAACGCATTTAAAGTACTGGGCGGTTCCTTCGCAATGGCGCGCTACATTGCCAGCGAGACAGGCAAGGATGTGTCCGAGCTTCCTTATTCCGTCCTCACTTCTGACCAGTTAAGAAAAGAATTTGGCCAGGCAACCTTCTTCACAGCCACAGACGGCAACCACGGCCGCGGCGTTGCATGGGCAGCCAACCGCTTAGGCCAGAAGGCCGTTGTACATATGCCTAAGGGTTCCACCCAGACACGTCTTCAGAACATCGCAAAGGAAGGCGCACAGGTAGACATCCAGGAGATGAACTACGATGACTGTGTACGTCTGGCAGCCAAAGAGGCGGACGAGACAGAGAGAGGCGTGATTGTGCAGGATACTGCATGGGACGGCTACGAGGAGATTCCGGCCTGGATCATGCAGGGCTACGGAACCATGGCCATGGAAGCTGGCGAGCAGTTAAAGGAATACGGCTGTGAGCGTCCGACCCACATTTTCGTACAGGCAGGCGTCGGTTCCCTGGCAGGCGCGGTTGTGGGTTACTACTCCAACCTTTACGCTGATAACCCGCCAACCTTCGTTGTTGTGGAAGCGGAAGCAGCCGCATGTCTCTACAAGGGCGCTGCTGCTGGCGACGGCGACATCCGCATCGTGGACGGCGACATGGAAACCATCATGGCCGGTCTTGCATGCGGCGAGCCCAACACCATCTCCTGGGATATCTTAAAGAACCATGTAAAAGTATTCATCGCTGCCCCTGACTGGGTAGCTGCAAACGGCATGCGTATGCTGGGCGCTCCCATTAAGGGCGACGCACCTGTTACATCCGGTGAATCCGGCGCTGCTCCATTCGGCGCACTGGCAGCCGTCATGACCATGGATGAGTACAAGGATTTGAGAAATGACATCGGACTGGACGGATCTTCCAAAGTCCTGCTCTTCTCAACAGAAGGCGATACGGACCCTGACCGTTACAAGAACATTGTATGGAAAGGTCTCGATAAATAAGCAATAAAGCATCATCCAATAAACCCAATCACCACCGCTGCCCCGCGGTTCACCCCCGCCGGGCGGCACCACCACAATATGAATGCAAATGTATATGGAGGAAATGAAAACAATGAGTCTGGATTACGCAAAAATCAAAGAAGCAGCACAGAATTACGAGAAGGACATGACCAAATTCTTACGCGATATCGTTAAGTTCCCAGGTGAGAGCTGCGATGAGAAGGCACACATCGACCGCATCGCTGAAGAGATGAGGAAGCTTGACTTCACCAAGGTTGAGATTGACCCCATGGGCAACGTACTTGGCTACATGGGAACCGGCAAGACCTTAATCGGCTTTGACGCCCACATCGATACGGTTGGTATCGGCAATAAGAACAACTGGAACTTCGATCCATACGAAGGTTATGAGAACGACACCGAGATTGGCGGACGCGGCGTGTCTGACCAGTGCGGCGGTATCGTAAGTGCTGTTTACGGCGCTAAGATCATGAAGGACCTGGGCCTGTTAAGCGACAAGTACACGGTTCTGGTAACCGGTACGGTCCAGGAAGAGGACTGTGATGGTCTTTGCTGGCAGTATATCATCAATGAAGACAAGGTACGTCCTGACTTCGTTGTATCCACAGAGCCTACTGACGGCGGCATCTACCGCGGACAGAGGGGACGTATGGAAATCCGTGTTGACGTCAAGGGTGTTTCCTGCCACGGTTCCGCCCCAGAGCGCGGCGACAACGCAATCTACAAGATGGCCGATATCCTTCAGGATGTACGCGCACTGAACGAGAATGACGCTGCTGATGACAAGGAAGTCAAGGGCCTTGTGAAGATGTTAGATGAGAAATACAATCCAGAGTGGAAGGAAGCCAACTTCTTAGGACGCGGCACGGTTACCACCTCCGAGATTTTCTTCACCTCCCCAAGCCGCTGTGCAGTTGCCGACTCCTGCTCCGTATCCCTTGACCGCCGCATGACTGCCGGTGAGACATGGGAGAGCTGCCTGGATGAGATCCGCGCCCTTCCTGCTGTTAAGAAATATGGCGATGATGTTACTGTTTCCATGTATGAGTATTCCCGTCCTTCCTACAAAGGACTTACATATCCAATCGAGTGCTACTTCCCAACCTGGGTCATCCCGGAAGACCACGAAGTCACCAAGGCCCTGGAAGATGCTTACAAGAACCTGTACGGCAATGAGCGTATCGGTGTTGCCGCTACCGAGGAAATGAGGAAGGCACGTCCTCTCACAGACAAGTGGACCTTCTCAACCAACGGCGTTTCCATCATGGGACGTAACGGTATCCCCTGCATCGGCTTTGGACCTGGCGCAGAGGCTCAGGCCCATGCCCCCAATGAGATTACCTGGAAGCAGGATCTGGTTACATGTGCGGCTGTTTATGCGGCACTGCCGACTGTGTATTGTAAGTAAGGAATATCATTATTTTAGATTATTGTCCGCAGGGTGATTTTTTGGCTGCCATTCAGTGTGGTTTTGCCATCCCGCTGGTCCGCAGTGCCATCTTCTTGGCCTGTGGGGCGGCCAAGAAGCATAGGGCATACGCCCTATGAAAAATAAAATATAACTGCATCCTGCTTATTCGTAAACCATTTTCCATGAAGTCCTAGTGACCTGTTTTATTTCGGCGGCTTATGCTGAAAGCCGCCGAAGGATTACAGGCCCGGGCACCCAGACATTGAAACCAAAAAATATAAATAAATCATATTAAAGGAGTTAATCAAATGAAAACATTACAGGATTACATTGATAAGTTAAGCAGCCTCAATTTCAAGGAAATGTACGAGAACGACTTCTTCCTGACCTGGGAGAAGACCGATGAGGAACTGGAAGCAGTATGGACCGTTGCCGACGCCCTGCGCTACATGAGGGAGAACAACATTTCCACAAAGGTATTTGAGAGCGGCCTTGGCATCTCCTTATTCCGTGACAACTCCACACGTACACGTTTCTCCTTCGCTTCCGCATGTAACCTGTTAGGCCTGGAAGTCCAGGATCTGGACGAGGGTAAGAGCCAGGTTGCCCATGGTGAGACTGTCCGCGAGACAGCTAACATGATTTCCTTCATGGCTGATGTCATCGGTATCCGCGATGATATGTACATCGGCAAGGGCAATGCTTACATGCACGAAGTGGTTGACGCTGTCACACAGGGCCACAAGGACGGCATCCTTGAGCAGAAGCCAACCCTGGTTAACTTACAGTGCGATATCGACCATCCCACACAGTGTATGGCTGATATGCTGCACATCATCCATGAGTTCGGCGGCGTAGAGAACTTAAAGGGCAAGAAGTTAGCCATGACATGGGCTTACTCTCCTTCCTACGGCAAGCCGCTCTCCGTTCCTCAGGGCGTTGTAGGCCTGATGACACGTATGGGTATGGAAGTTGTCCTGGCTCATCCGGAAGGTTATGAGATCATGCCTGAGGTTGAGGAAGTTGCTAAGAAGAACGCAGCAGCTACCGGCGGTTCCTTCCGCGTATCCCATGACATGGCTGACGCATTCAAGGATGCTGATATCGTATATCCGAAGAGCTGGGCTCCGTTCGCAGCCATGGAAAAGAGAACCAACCTGTACGCTGAAGGCGATTCCGAGGGAATCAAGGCCCTTGAGAAAGAACTGCTGGCTCAGAACGCAGAGCACAAGGGCTGGTGCTGTACCGAAGAACTGATGAAGACCACCAAGGACGGCAAGGCCCTGTACCTGCACTGCTTACCTGCTGACATCAACGATGTAAGCTGCAAGGACGGCGAGGTTGAGGCATCTGTATTCGACCGTTACCGCGATCCCCTGTACAAGGAAGCAAGCTACAAGCCATATGTAATCGCTGCCATGATCATGTTAGCTAAGTTTGCTGATCCAGCTGAAATCTTAAAGAAACTGGAAGAAAAAGGAACACCAAGAGTATTCAAATAAATCCCAAACCTAGTCGTAGTACATTGTAGGGGCTGCCGGACAACGGTCCTGCGGCCCTTTTTGTCTCCAAAATAAGTTGTATTGTGCAAATAACAATGCGGGATACCCTCATATCCCGCCTGTAAAGGGGAATTTCACTATGGAAAACAAGAAAAAACGTATTGTCATCGCATTGGGCGGCAACGCACTTGGCAACACACTTCCTGAGCAGATGATAGCTGTTAAGATTACCGCTAAGGCTATCGTGGACCTCATCGAAGAAGGTTGCGAAGTCATCGTAGCCCATGGAAACGGCCCGCAGGTCGGCATGATCAACAATGCCATGGCTGCCCTGAGCCGCGAGGACGCAAACCAGCCAAACACTCCCCTCTCCGTCTGTGTGGCAATGAGCCAGGCCTATATCGGCTATGACCTTCAGAATGCCCTGAGAGAGGAACTTTACAACCGCGAAATGTACGATATCCCGGTTGCTACCATGATCACACAGGTGCGTGTGGATGCAGAAGATCCTGCATTCGACACCCCCAGCAAGCCAATCGGCCACTTCATGACCGAGGAACAGGCCAAGATTGCATCCGAGAAATACGGATACATCATGAAGGAGGACGCAGGACGCGGTTACAGACGTGTGGTTGCTTCTCCAAAGCCAGCTGAAATTGTTGAAATCGGCGCTATCCGCTCCCTGGTTGACTCCGGTCAGCTGGTCATCGCTTGCGGAGGCGGCGGAATCCCGGTTACCCGTCAGGGCAATCATTTAAAGGGCGCCAGCGCTGTTATTGACAAGGATTTTGCCAGTGAGCTGTTAGCAGAGGAACTGAACGCTGATTTCTTAATCATCCTCACTGCAGTAGAAAAGGTAGCTATCAACTTCGGAAAACCGGAAGAAAAGTGGTTGGATAATCTCACACCGGACCAGGCCAAGGTATACATGGAAGAGGGACATTTCGCCCCTGGCTCCATGCTGCCAAAGGTTCAGGCCGCTGTGAAATTCGCAGAGTCCAAAGATGGACGTACTGCACTCATAACCTTGCTTGAAAAAGCAAAAGAGGGAATCCAAGGACTGACCGGAACTCAAATTCACCAATAAGCCCAAGGAGGAACTTAAATATGAATCAGGCAGGTAATCAATCAGCTTTATTTGACTATTATGGAAAACCCAGTTTTTCCCAGGCGTTCCCACTTGCAATGCAGCATGTGGTGGCCGCAATCGTGGGGTGCGTAACCCCCGCCATTATCGTATCAGGAGCAGCAGGGCTCAATCCCACTGATAAAGTCTTTTTAATACAGGCAGCCCTTGTTGTGGCAGGTTTAGCCACACTATTACAGCTTTTCCCCATCGGCAATAAGAACGGTCTTCATATCGGAGCCGCCCTTCCTGTCATCATGGGTGTGAGTTTTGCTTATGTCCCCAGCATGCAGGCCATTGCAGGCCATGAAAGCGGGCTGGGGGTTCCGATGATATTAGGCGCCCAGATTGTAGGCGGCGTGGTGGCAATCATTGTTGGTTTTTCCATTAAGAAGATACGCAAGCTGTTCCCGCCGTTAATCGCCGGTACTGTTGTGTTTACCATCGGTCTTTCCTTATATCCCACTGCCGTCAACTACATGGCAGGCGGAGCCGGCAAGCCCCTGGCAAGCGAAATCGGTAAACTGGGCTTTGGCTCATGGCAGAACTGGACAACTGCGTTGATTACTTTAGCCGTTGTCACCGTTTTAAATCATTTCACCAAAGGTATCCTGAAACTGGCCTCCATCCTTATCGGCGTGATTGTGGGTTATGCCGTTGCCCTGGGATTTGGGCTGGTTGACTTCAGCGGCGTTGCCTCGGCTGGTATTTTCCAGTTCCCGACCCCGCTGCACTTTGGGGTAATATTTGATCCTTCTTCCTGTATTGCAATCGGCCTTTTATTTGCCATCAATTCAATCCAGGCAATCGGTGACTTTTCCGCAACCACCACCGGCTCCATGGACCGTATGCCGGAGGACAAAGAATTACAGGGAGGTATTGTGGGTTACGGTATCTCCAATATCATAGGCGCTGTGCTGGGCGGGCTTCCAACCGCCACCTACAGCCAGAACGTAGGAATCGTAGTGACCACCAAGGTAATCAACCGCATCGTTCTCGGAATGGCGGCTGTCATCCTGCTGGTTGCAGGCCTGATTCCCAAGTTCTCAGCAGTCCTGACCACCATTCCCCAGTGTGTACTGGGCGGCGCTACCATCACAGTATTCGCATCCATTGCCATGACCGGCATCAAGTTAGTCATGACAGAGGACATGAACTACCGCAATACTTCCATCGTAGGCCTTTCCGTAGCATTAGGAATGGGCGTTACACAGGCAGCCAATTCCCTGGCAGCATTCCCTGACTGGGCAACCACCATCTTTGGTAAGTCCCCTGTTGTGGTTGCAACCTGTGTGGCAATCCTGCTGAACGTAATCCTTCCAAGGGATAACACGGCAGCGAAAAAGAATTAATCCTCTAATTGTATGTAATGGTACAGCTAGTTTATAATGTTTGGAAATGCCTCTGGCCTGGATTCGCGGCCGGAGGCATCTTCATGTTCCCCTTTTTCCTATTCCCAATATCCGTTTTAAGCATGTTTTTGCAATTCATAACAGAATTTCAATCATCCTGAAAGGATACGGCCTTCACAATCGTATTATGGATGAGACACTAATTAAGAAGGAGATTGAAAATCATGAAAATCAGGACTATAATAGCAACAGCAGTAACAGGAATCGTATTAATGGCAGCAGGCAGCAGCCTTGCCTTTGGCGCGGACTGGACGTGTCCAAGGGGCTATGGGGACTGTACCAGCTATGAATACTGCACCACCCATGACCATGGGGACTGTGACGGACACTGGTCTGAGGAAGGCGACTGGGTGTGCCCGGACGGGACCCACAGCTATAGCTGCTCCTCTTCCACCGCTTCCTCCCCATCCGCCGCTTCCGGCAGCAGACGCGGTCACCACGGTGAACACAGGCAGGGCGGTCAGGGACATCACGGCAGCCATGGATGCGGGACGGGTCGCAGATAAGCATATGCCATACCAGATGGAGAAACAATGCGGCAGGAAACAGATGTAGAGCAGGCAATCGAGCAGTATGCTGACATGATAAAGCATATCTGCCTTGTCTATATGAAAAATGAAAGCGATACAGAGGACGTGTTTCAGGATGTGTTTTTGAAATACGCCCTTTTTTCTGAACCCTTTGAGTCGGAAGAACATAAAAAAGCCTGGCTGATTCGTGTGGCCATTAACCGGTGCAAGGATGTGCTCCGAAGCTTTTTCCACAGGAATACATGTTCCCTGGACGAGGCCATGGCCGTGGCCGCCCCTGACAGCGGGGACTTCTCCCATGTGCTGGAGGCCGTCATCCGGCTTCCTGAGAAGTATAAGATCCTGGTGTACCTGCACTACTACCAGGGATATTCCGCCGTGGAGATTGCAGGCATCCTGCACAAAAAGGTGAATACCGTATACACGCATCTGGCAAGGGCCAGGGCAGAATTAAAAGACATGCTGGGAGGTGATGAAGGTGAAACAGGAAATCCGTAAGGCATTTGACGCGGTCCGGTGCGAAGACGGACTGAAGGAACGGACACGTGACCGTGTAATACGCAGGATGGGACAAAAGCAGCCAAAACCTGCCCTGCGCCGGATGAGACTTGCCGTGTCCCTGGCGTGCCTGCTGGTGTTTGCCGGAAGCGGATTCGGCGGATACCAGCTCTACTATGCGGAGGCAGCCACCATCAGTATTGATGTGAATCCCAGCATTGAACTGGGAATCAACCGGTGGGGAAGGGTTGTGGAGGAAGTCCCCTATGGCAGGGACGGTGAAATGGTGCTGCGCCAGGTTTCCCTGCGGCATCTGGAATATGAGGAAGCCCTCAACCGCCTGCTTGGCAGTGAGGTCATGCAGGACTACCTGAAAAAAGACGCCCTGCTGTCCATCACACTGGAGAACAGGGGCGGGGACGGCATTTTACTGGAAAACCTCCAAAGCTGTGTGGACACCACCCTCAAACAGTGCCACAGCCAGGCCAGGACAGAATATGTCAGCGTGGACGGCCACATGTGCCAGGAAGCCCACAGCCTTGGCATGTCCGTGGGGAAATATCACGCCATACAGGAACTTCTCACCGCGGACCCGCAGGCCACCCTGGACGAGTTCAAGGATAAGTCCATGAAGGAAATCAAGGGACATACGGAGCACTGTGGGCACAAGGCACAGGAAACAGGGGAAAAGGAAACAGGGGAAAAGGAAACAGGGGAAAAGGCAGCCGATGGCTGCCATAATAAGGGGCATCACGGAGGGCGGGAGGACTAACAGCCCTCAATCCCATAAAGCCTCACGGCATTCCTCCAGAGGATGTCCTCCTTCTCTTCCCCTGATATATCCAGACTTCTTATGAAATCAGGCCCGTCCGTAAGCCATTCCATGCGCACAGGGTATGAGGAGCCATAGATGATATGGTCTGAACCAAGTACCCTTACCGCGCCCTCAAGCGCTTCCCTGCCCCATGGCTGCGCATGGCTGGTCTCAAAGAACAGGTTCTCAGATAGATACCGCTCCATCTCATCCCCGTTATCCTCAAAACGTCTTACCTCATCCTTTCCCACCGACCTGGCAGGGACCATCATGTTCCGGAAGGCAAAGAAGCCGCCGCCCAGCATGGAATGGACCATCTTAACATGCGGGTATTTCCCGAACATCCCGCTCATCATTTCCCTGCACACGGCCGTCATCTGGTCGGCACAGCGGCCGTAGGACCTGCGGAGGTTGTTATATGCCAGCAGGGAACCATGGTCAACCGGCAGCGGGGTATGGTGGACGTAAACCGTCATCCCGTACGCCTCCAGCCGTTCAAACAGGGGGGCAAAGGCTTCATCGTCCAGATACAGCTCCCCATAATGGGCGCTCATCTGTACGCCCTTCATTCCCAGTTCCTCATGGCATCGCTCCAGCTCCCTCAAGGACGCCTCCCCGCCAAAGGGAGGTATGACCGCAAGAGGGACCAGACGCCCATGGCTGCGCACACCGTAATCCGCCATCCCATCATTGAAAAGCCTGGCCATGTCAAGGCCCATCCATTCATGGCAGCAGGGTACCTTCATGACCGCCCGGTCAATACCGGCCCGGTCCATGTCCGCAAGCTGTGTATCAAAATCATAATCCCCCTCCGCATAATTCACGCCTGGGCAGCCTGCGGGGCGCTCGATGACGATTTCCTTTCTTCCGTCATTGTCCCGGACCCGTCCCAGGGTTCCATAAGCCCGGGGAATATCTGCCAGGAACGTTTGGAGCAGCCTGTCATCCTTGAACACCTGTTCCGGGAACCAATATACATTTGCATCTATTACCATCTTACGATACCTCTTTCTCTTGATTCATGGCTTGCGGTTTTTAGCAGAAAACCTTATAATGTTTAGGAAGGTATCTCACTTTTAACCGAATTAATACAGGAGACCATGAATGGATATTGACTATATACATGAATTCGTTGTTCTGGCCGGGACCGGCAACTACATGGAAGCCGCGGACAGGCTGTTCCTCACCCAGTCCTCTCTCACCAGGCATATACAGAAGCTGGAAGCCGACCTTGGCGTCACACTCTTTGACCGCACCACCAGGCGCATTGAACTGAATCAATACGGCAGGCTGTTCCTTCCCTATGCGGAGCAGATAGCGCTGCTGCAAAAGGATTATACCACGGCCTTCTGCAACGAACTGAACCGTGAGCGGGGCACCATACGCATTGGCGCCATTCCCGTGATGGCCCAGTACCATATCACGGATATCCTTGCCCGTTTCCAGCAGGAGAACCGGAATTACATGCTGGATATCCAGGAAGCGGATTCCCTGCAGCTGATCCAGATGCTCCGTGAGGAAAGGATTGACTTTGCGGTCATACGCGAATCCGATGACGCATCCAGCTCATTCAGGAAGATTCCCATTACCCAGGACACCCTGGCAGCCCTGATGCCGAAGAACCATCCCCTGGCCGGCAGTGGACATATTGAGCTAAAGCAGCTTTACCGCGATTCCTTCCTGCTTCTTGGAAGGGACACGTTCATGTATTCCCTTTGTGTCCGTGAATGCCGTACGGCCGGCTTTGAGCCTCATATCGCATTTACCAGCAACCGGGTGGACAATATCATCGGACTGGTAAGCAAGGGCATGGGCGTGGGACTGCTTACCAAACGGCCTGTCATGTCAGCCAACCACTCCGACATCGCGGTCGTGGATGTCCTTCCCGCCATCACCACCACCATCAGCCTGGCCTATCTGCCCGATAAGAAGCTCACAGCCCCCCAGCAGCAGCTGGTCCAGCTTTTTGAGAGCCTGTAAGTGCACAGGCTCCTTTTTTATCCCATAAACAGCCCGCCGTTAAGGCGGAGTACCTGCCCGGTCATGAATCCTGCTTCCTCGCTTGCCAGATAACACACCACAGCCCCAAACTCCTCCGGTGTCCCATTCCGTCTTACCGGTATCCGGGGGACCAGCGTCCGGTTGTCCAGCTCGTCTTCCCCTTCCGGCGCATGGTCATTCTCCATGCCGCCCCTGGCAATACAGTTAACCGTTATGCCCTGGACGGCCAGCTCCCTGGCCAGATACCTGGTCATGGAAATCACCCCGCCCCTGGCAGCACATTCTAAAAGTCCTTCCTCTAAAAGCCCGTTTTCCGCACCTGTACCGGACACCAATATGACGCGCCCCGCCCTGCTTTTCTTAAGATAGGGGATTGCCTTCTGCACCATGGTAAAGCTTCCGGTGATCTGATGGTGGAGCTTCCCGTCCAGTTCCTCCTCCGTTATATCGGATAAATCCTGACGGCGCGCCGCCGCGCCCTGGTTCGGTATGATCACATCCACTGAACTGAATCTCCGGTATACCTCACCATAGACAGCCCCATCCCCGTCCTCATTGCTAAGGGCAATGCATGTCCCGGGATTATCTTCCACTTCCGCAATCAGCCGTCCCGCATCTGCCATGTTGTGGGTTACCATCACCACATTCATCCCGGCCGCGGTCAGCATCCTGACCGCCCCGGCCCCCACATGGCCCGTTGCCCCGGCAATGACTGCCGTACGTCCCTTTAATGTATACATACCCATCTCCGTCATATGAACCGTCCATTCTGGTCAATCCACGAGTCTACAAAGTCAAACAGCACCTTAACCGTATCCCCGAACTGCCCCGGATATGTCTCCGCCTCATAAGCCGGGGTGAAATTATGTCCGGCCCCTTCCACAAAGCCAAGGGTCTTATCCGTGCTTCCCGCCCGCTCATATATCACCTCGGACGCCAGATATTCATAGCTTCCCGTCATCCCCATGACAAGCATGGGAACATGGATTCCCGGCACATTGGAGGGTGGGCAGCAGTAGCTGGAATCCCAGTCAATCCCGTAAACGCCGTCTTCCCCCACCCGGAAATCCTCCGTGGTCCGGACGGCCTGGGAACGCAGATATGTCTTGACCGTGGTCATGACCCCGCCGCACCTGAGGGAACCTGTATTCTGCTGTCCCGGGCGCGACACCCTGACGCTGGGCACCACCTGCAGCGTGATGCTGCCATCCCCATGCAGCAGGGGCCACTCCTTCTTTGTATGGGACAGCAGGCTGAGGTCCTGGGGAAACAGTTTGTTGTTAGGCGCAATCTGGTTGGCGCCCGGAATCACCATAGGCTCATCATCCGAGTACGCCCCCCTTCCCTCCTCAATATCCCTGAGCCGGTTAACGGCATGTTCAATCAGCCGGTTGCCCCGTTCCCCCTGGGCCTTATAAAACCTGCGTTTAAACCCTTCGCTGTAATGGGCGCCGTCCGGGTGGAACCCATGATCCATGTTAAATAAATCCAGCCCCGGATCCCGTCCGGCACCCCCTGACTCCTCCATGACGGCAGGATCCAGGCTGAAGAGTGTCATGGCCCCGTTGCCAAAGTTGGAATCCAGGAAAACCACCCCGTCCGCAGCAGGCAGTGTCTCAATCAGCCCGCAGGGAATCAGCTTTTCAGGCCCCTGGAACACCTCCACGCCGTTTTCAGCCACGCACTGGTATGCGCTCATAAGGGTGGCGCCGCCGCTGTGGCCCAGCAGAAGTACCTTTTCAATACCGGGATAGCCCTTTAAAAATTCCACGGCAGCCTTCACATTCAGCAGCTTATCGTCCAGCGTTGATTTGGCATCTACCACCGTTGCAGCCAGGACGCGGTATCCCCGCCTGGCCAGTTCCGGAGCCGGTAAAAATCCCAGATAGCTTTCATCTGAATGCATCAGCACAATGCCGATCTGGCTTTTCCTGCCCAGCAGTTCCGGTTCATACAGCAGTCCCGTCACCCTGTCCGGCAGCGGTACAAATGCGATTCTATAATTATCAGACATATAAGACCTCTCTTATTTTCCTTTTTAGATTACCAGGGAGTACAATCCCTAGAGCGTGTTTATCTCCGCCACACGGCAGCAGGACACAAAATGACGGTCAGAAACCATGGTCAGCTGCTGCGGTTCCCTGCACGCCTCCTTTGCATAGGGACATCTGGAATAAAACCTGCATCCCGGCTTCGGGTTGATGGGCGAGGTAATCTCCCCCTTCAGCGGAAGCCGCTTCATGGGATGGAGGATATCCGTGGACGGGATTGCCGAAAGCAGCGCCTTTGTATACGGATGCAGGGTGTGTGCAAACAATTCCCTGCTGGGCGCCTTCTCCACCAGCTGCCCCAGATACATCACGCATATATTGTCCGAGATATGCCGCACCACGGAAAGGTCGTGTGTGACGAACATATAGGCCACCTTGCTCTTCTCCTGCAGGTCCATCAGCAGGTTCAGCACCTGGGCCTGGATGGAGACATCCAGGGCGCTGACCGGCTCGTCGCAGACAATGAACTCCGGGTTCAGGGCCAGTGCCCTGGCAATCCCCACCCGCTGGCGGCGTCCCCCGTCCAGTTCATGGGGATAGGAGCGTCTGAGCCGCTCATCCACCCCCACCAGGTCCATCAGGCGGTTGGCCTCATCCCGCAGTTCCGCCTTGGAATGAAACCTTCCCGAATGCTCCAGAGGTTCCATGATGGTGGATTCAATCCGCATGCGGGGGTTCAGGCTGGAATAGGGATCCTGGAACACAATCTGCATCTGTTCCCGCACCCTGCGCAGTTCACCCTTGCGTACATGGGTGATATCCTGGCCATTTAACAGGATCTGCCCCTCCGTGGCCTCCTGCAGGCGGATTATGGTGCGCCCCAGGGTGGATTTACCGCATCCCGACTCCCCCACTACCCCAAGGGTCTCACCTTTTTCAATGGAAAATGATACATCATCCACCGCATGGTTGGTTCCAGCAGGCACTTTGAAGTATTTTTTCAAATGTTTTACTTCTATCAGGGACGGCATACACTAATCCTCCTTATGTTTGAGACCGCATCTGCAAAAATGCCCGGGTGCAATTTCTCTGAATTCAATTTCCCCTTTGCCGCATCCGCCCTTTGCATGGGGACAGCGCGGTGCAAATGCGCAGCCCTCCGGCAGGTCCGTGGGGTCAGGCGGGGAACCTGCAATGGGTTTTAACCGCCTTACATCTGTATTCATGCCTGGCAGTGACTGGAACAGGCCAATGGTGTATGGGTGGGACGGATGGAGGAACACGGCCTCTTTGCTGCCATATTCCAGGATCTGCCCCGCATAGATCACTGCCACGTAATCACTTGTCTCCGCCACCACCCCCAGGTCATGGGTAATCAGCAGCATGGACGTGTTATATTTACATTTCAGGTCCTTAATCAGATCCAGCACCTGGGCCTGTATGGTGACGTCCAGGGCCGTGGTTGGCTCATCGGCCAGCAGCAGGTCCGGGCTGCAGGCCAGGGCCATGGCAATGACAACCCTCTGCTTCATGCCGCCGGAGAACTCAAAGGGGTATTCCCCAAACCGCTCTGCCGGGATACCTACCATCTCCAGCATATTGGCGGCCTCCTCTTCCGCCTCCTTCCTGGTATAGCCATTGTGCAGCAGAAGGCCTTCCACAATCTGTTCCCCCACCGTCATGATGGGGTTCAGGGCCGTCATTGGGTCCTGGAAGATCATGGCGATTTTCTCACCCCGGATTTTCAGCATTTCCTCCTCCGGTTTTTTTAACAGGTCCTCGCCCTCCAGGATGATTTCCCCACTCCTGAGCCTGGCGGGCGGATTGGGCAGGATTCCAAGGATTGCCTTGGCAATGGTGGTCTTGCCCGCGCCTGTCTCCCCTACCAGGGCCAGCGTCTCCCCCTTATCCATGTCAAAGGAAATGCCGTTGACCGCATGAACCGTCTTCCTGCCTGAGGTATAGACCACATCCAGGCCGCGCACCGAAAGAAATTTTTCTGTTTTCTCATTCATTTCCACAAACTCTCCTTTCAACTGCGCAGCTTCGGGTCCATGGCGTCGCGAAGCCCGTCGCCAATCAGGTTAATGGCCAGCACGGTCAGCGCAATGACAATACCAGGGAACATGATTAAATGCGGGTAATTCAAAATGTGGGTGCGGGCATCCGCCAGCATGGCTCCCCACTCCGGCGTAGGCGGCTGTACCCCCAGGCCGATGTAGGAAAGGGCGGCAGCCATGGTGATGTTCATGCCTATGTTCATGGTGGCGTCCACGATGACCGGAGATACCACATTGGGCAGTATATGGCGGAACATGATGCTCAAATGGGAGCAGTTGATGGATTGGGCCGCCTCCAGGTAATCCTTGGAACGTTCGGAAAGAATCTGCCCGCGGATCAGACGCACATCAATGGGCACGTTGCCAATGGCCAGCGCCAGCACGGTATTGAAAAATCCGGCGCCCAGCACAGCGGAAATCAGGATACACAGCAGCATGCCCGGCAGGCTGGACCAGATATCCAGAAACCGCATGATGACAGTCTCTGTCCTGCCCCCGAAATAACCGGCAATACTGCCTATGATACATCCCATGACCGCGCTGAACAGTGCGGCGCAGATGCCAAGGGCAAGGGAATAGCGTCCGCCGTAGAGCAGACGGCTGAACAGGTCCCGTCCCATTGCATCCGTGCCGAAGATATGTCTTCCTGAGGGTGTAGCAAACATATTGGCCAGGTCCATTTCATTGACGCCATAGGGCGCCAGCAGGGATGCCGCCGCACAGGATATGGTAATCAGGGCAAGAAGGATGACACCCACCCTTGCGCCTTTATTTTTCCAGATTCTTGCAAATGTCTCTGCAAGCAGCGATGATCCGCCCATACCATTCATTTTCATGCTTTCACCGCCTTTCGGGCTTTACCGCCGGAATACTGCGCCTTGATACGCGGGTCAATGAATGCGTAAATCAGATCCACTGCCAGCATGACCAGGGCTGTGAAAACCGCAAAGAACAGGACGCATGCCCGGACCACCGGGTAATCGCGCATATTGATGGCGTTCAGCATGTAAAGACCCACGCCAGGCACTGAAAAAACACTTTCAATCACAGCCGAACCTGCCACTATCCTTGCAAACCCGGCCCCGATGGAGGTGATGATGGGCATCAGCGCATTGGGAAGCATGTGCTTTAATACCACCATTTTCTCACGCTGTCCTTTTGCCCTTGCGGTTGTGATATAATCCTCCCGGAACACGCCCAGCATGCTGGCCCTTGTCTGGCGCGCATTGACCGCGATTCCTCCCAGGGCGCTGCAGATGATGGGCATCACATAAAACTGGGGACCTCCGATGCCATAGGAAGGAAGCCAGCCAAGCCTGGCTGAAAAAAGCAGGATCATCATCAGGGCCACCCAGAAATCCGGGCAGGAGATGAAGATCATGGCAATTGCCATGGTAAGGGAGTCCTGCCATCTTCCCTCGTGGGTTGCCGCGAAGATTCCAAGGTACAGGCCCAGGCCCAGGTTCAGCACCATGGCGCAGACCCCGATTAATATGGTCCTTGGAAGGCGGACCAGCATTTCCTGATAGACCGGTTTATCATAAACCCAGGAATTGCCGAAATCAAACCGGATGAATGTATTGTAAAAATAGTCTCCAAGCTGTACCAGATACGGCCTGTCAATCCCCATCTTAGTCCGCATGAGAGCAATGTCCGACGCGGAGGCATTGCCTCCGGCAATCACGATAGCCGGATCGCCGGGGGTAAAATAGAGGATTGTGAATATGATGAATGCCGTACCAAGCACGATTACAATCATCCAGAGCAGTCTTTTCAATATATATTTTCCCATATGTCTCACTCCGATTTTTGAAACCTGCCTGATTCACAGGAACTGTTTTCAGGAACTAGTCAAGGTAATAGTCGCATGCCCCGGGAAGCAGGAATTCACTTTCACGGTAAACCAAGGTTGCAAAATCCTTACTGTACACCGCGTTCATCTGCGGCATGCACAGGGCGTGGTAGTAGGCGTTTTCTACAATATAGTCATGTACCCTGGTCATGTTTTCCTCGTTGTGCCCGTCAACCGTATTGGCGGTCATGAACAGCTCCTGCAGTTCATCATCATGGAGGAATGCCATGTTAAATCCGGTGCCGAACTCATTATAGTTGATTGGACGGTTCCACTCCCCCACCTGTGTGCCGCCTCCGGGGTTCCAGAGAAGGATGTCCCATGCATCCGGATTGTTCACATCAGACTGGACCAGCGCGCTTTCCTTGGCATTGATTTCCACATTGATCCCGGCCTGTAAGAGCAGGGCCTGTATCATGGTCATGATGCTCTTGATATCTTCCCGGTTAAAGCCTTCCAGCCTCAGGGTCTCGCCGTTATAGCCGGACTGTTCCAGATATTCCTTGGCCTTTTGGAGGTCATATGTATTCATATAGGTTTCCGTGCTCTCCCACACAGGATAATAATCCTCAAAGAACGGGGTGCCGAATGCCCTGGCTGCAATGGATGTGCCGGTGGCTGCCGCAATTGCTTGATTGTCAAGGGCATAGAAGATTGCCTTTCTCAGATTGACATCGCTCATCAGGTTGTTTTCAGAGCAGTTGGGAATCAGGGTATACAGTTCCGAACCCTGGGTCACATATACGCCATACCGGTCCGCATACTGTCCGCCCTCTGAAAAATCCTTCAGGTTCTCTGCCGGGACAGCCTGTGAATACTGAATCTGGTCCGTGCTCAGTGCAATGACGTGCTGGGATGCCTCTGCAATGATGTCATACTCAATGGTCTCCACATTGGCTTTGTGGTTTGAATCCCTTAATTCCGCTGTCTGCCAGTATTTATCATTGGCTTTTAAAGTCAGATGCGCGCCGGAAACATATTCAGACACCACATACGGCCCTGTCCCGATTGGCTTGTCCGCAAAGCCGCCGATTTCCTCATAGGATTTCTGGGAAACCACCATGGTACGGCACCAGGGCCATTCCAGGGCGCCCACCTGTACCACGGGACCTGTCCATGTGTATTCCAGCGTGTAATCATCAATGGCCTTGACGCTGTCAAAAATATCATACTTTACGGCATTTCCCGAATCCACCAAAAGGCCTGTGGAGAATACCACGTCCTGTGCCGTGATATGATTGCCCGCGGCATCGTAGATGTTGTCGTGGAGGGTCACCCTTGTATGGGTTTCATCCACATCCTGGTACTCCTTTGCCAGGATAGGGATATATCCGCCTCCCCTGAAATCAAACAGCGCCTCATAAATATTATAATAAATGTACTGCTTGCTCTGGTCGCCCGCCCAGGTATACGGCGCAAGGTCCTGGGGGTCACTGGACAGGGCAACGGTCACCTTCCCATACCGTTCATCTGAATCCGCCGTGGTCTTCCTGCTGCTGTCCGCCTTGGGCGCTTCTGACGAGGCAGCCGGCGCCTCTGCCGGTGCAGCCCCTGCCTGCGCGGCGGTTCCCCCTGTCCCGGAAGCACTGCCTCCCGGACTGCCTGGATTGCCGCCCCCGCAGCCTGCCAGTGAAACCGCCATTGCGGCTGCCAGCGTCATTGCCGCCACACGCTTAGCCATGTACTTACCCCATTTTTTTTGCATTGTCGTACCTCCCATTTTTTGTTACACTGTTATTTTGCAGACATTTTGTACAAAGTACATATTTCAATGTAGTTTTATTTTAGTATATCCATGGATAATGTACAAACCGTATTTGAAGTTGATTTATGCAGTTTGTGCAATTATCCCTGGAGAGCACAAAAAAAGCAGCCTGAGGAAACAGGCCGCTTTGATTGCTATACTCAGATTTCAGATGCCGGCTCATTCCCGGCTGCGTTTTATCCATACTTACATTACCTGTGCAGGAACATGTCCTTCTCCATTACGCTGACAATAATACCCATGCAGATCAGAACGCCGCCCACAACAAAGTTCCATGTAAGGACCTCCCCCAAAAGGACCACCCCCAATACAGCGGATGTAAGGGGCTGTAGCGGGTAAAACATGGAGCACACGCTGGCGTCCAGAAGCTTAAGCCCCATGTTCCAGAGTGTGTGGGCCACCGCAGTTCCCACTACCCCCAGGTAAATGCAGGCAAGGACAGCGGACCCGGTCAATACGGGCGGTGTTTTTACCGCTTCCACCATGGCGCACGGAACCGTGAAGATAAGGGCAGCCCCCAGCCCGTACAGCGCAATCTGGACCGGGTCATATCCCCCGGAAACCTTCCTGATGGCCACGGAAGCAGTGGACCATAAGAGTACGGAGCAGACAGAGGCCGCCAGCCCTGCCGCGTTCACTGACGCGCCTCCCACCCCCAGGATGATGTATACCCCCGCAATCGATATGCAGATGCTGGCAATATGCCGTTTACGTATCTTTTCCTTCAGGAAAACAGCTGCCAGAAGGGATATGGTAATGGGATTCATGCCGTTAATCAGGGAGGCCAGGGATGCATCCAACAGCTTGGTTCCTATCAGCTGGAACGTAATGGAAACAAAATATCCCAGCCCGCCTACAATCCATATGTATTTCCAGTCCCCCTTCTGTACGGTGCGCCTTGTCTTTCTCATGTGCAAAAGCACGGTAAGGCACGCGCCCGCCACCAGATACCGGAAACACAGCACGGTAAGAGGCCCCATGGACGCCAGGGCGTATTTGCTTGCTATGTAAACACTTCCCCATATAAAACATGTAATTATGACATATAAGTAGCCGATACGGTTTTTCATTTCACGCTCTCCTTTTCCCCGTCATCCTGTCCGGAGCCAACAACTGCAATCATAATATATCTGCCGGAAAATATCAATATGGAATTTCCGATTATGTGCCATTATGGGCCGGGCCGGGGAACCAGGAAAACGGCGCCGGGAAAATAAATCTCCCGGCGCCGTCCCATGACCATGCTTATTGGATTGTAAAGTCCACTGTTACCTGCGCCTCCACGCTTACTTCCCCCGGCATCACAGCCATGTCAGCCGCTGCCGCGGTTCCCGCCGCCTTGCCTGGACCGGAACTGTTATAGGATGCATATCTTGCATTTGGATTGTATCCGTATTCCTCCACATGGGAAACGCTGCCAACGGTCTTGCCGCTAGCCTCTGCCAGCGCATCTGCCTTGGCCCTGGCCACTGCCATGGCTCCCTTTAACGCCTCCTGGTAGCTTGCGTCATAGCTGCTGGAAAAGTATGTAACGGAATCAATTCCATTGACGCCTGCCGACACTGACTCTGCCAGGATGGTTCCCGCCTGGTCGATGGGGATATCCGAAACCGTCAGCCTTGTGGTCATCTCATATCCTGTAACCGCCTGGTCAGATGAGTTCCAGTCATGGATGGGGTTCAGCCCATAGGATGAGGTCTGGATGGATTTCTCCTCCACCCCAAGGGATTTCAGCTTCTCAATGGCTGCATCCAGATTCTTTGCATTCTCTGACTGGCACTCGGCAGCCGTGTCCTTCTTGGTATAGATGGAATATTCAATTTCCGCCATGTCCGGTACCACCTTCACCTCTTCCTTGCCGATGACGGTGATTGTATTGCTTGCCGCGTCCACGTTCTGCACCTTGATGGTGTCCGGTATCTGTGTCCCTGTGCCGCAGCCTCCCAGCCCCAACGCCGCCGCTGCCACTGCTGCGGACAGGCCTGCTGTATAGATGGTCCTCTTCATGTTTATCTTCATTATAAATGCCTCCCTTCTTCCATGCCATGGAAGATATTTTTTCTACATCCTTATATTACCAGAAACATCCGGCCATGGTATTTCTTTTCTCTTAAATAATAGGTTTTATTTGTTTACGAAGTTTCTACGAAATTATTGCTCCTGGCATATTTGTGTTTTCATATCAATCTGTGTTATATTTATGAAGGTGATGGAACATCATAGGAAGGCGATGGAACATCATAGGAAGAGAACAGGAAAGGCGGAATACGCAATGGAAACATTTAAGAACTGCAAGCTGGAGATTTTCATCCCCCAGTCCCATCTGTCCGCGCTGCAGAAAGCGCTTCAGGCAGTGGACGCCGGACATATCGGACAATATGACAGCTGTATGTCATACAGCCCTGTGACAGGCTGCTGGCGGCCGTTACAGGGAAGTACGCCCTATATCGGCAATATGGGGGAGCTGAGTACGGAACCGGAGATGAAGGTGGAAGTGACCTGCCCGGCTGAAAAGGTAAAGGAAACACTTAGGGCCATTAAAAATGTCCATCCCTATGAAGAGCCGGTCATCAATGTAATCCCTCTGTACATGACCGGTATGGATGTATGAAACAGAATCCCAACAAAAAAGACAATGCCGGAAACACTTATACTAAGGATTACCCGGCATTGTCCAGCGTGTAGCAGATAAAGCAAAATCCGAACCCCTGTTAAAGAGTTCGGATTTAAGCTTATCGAGTGGAGCTGAGGGGAATCGAACCCCTGTCCGAAAACCAATTCCCTGTTCTTCTACTATCATAGTCCCTTATTTGACATTCCCTCTGCCATCAGAGAAAGGACACCCGGATGGTTTCAGTAGCTTCATCATACGCCCATATGCTCAAAGCTTTGCATAAGTCGTTTCCCACATAGTCGATGCCAGGGTCTTAAAGTGCGGGTGCTCTAAGTCTGACAGCTGCCATTAGGCAGCGATTGCTAATTCGTCGTTAGCGTTTATATTTATTTTTGCCATTTAACCCATCGCATGGGGATAGCTTCACCAGCTGCATGACCCCCGTCGAAACCAGTACAACCCCTGAATGATCAGTGTTCCATGTGTCTGGTATGCTAACGAATCCTGCGCTTTCTACATAATAGCAGTTTCCCCGTCCGTTGTCAAGGGTGGAGTTTGGAAGAAGGACGCATGGGCTGGAACCGGACAGGAACCTCATTCCCTGATTTAAATGCCTGCGCTTAGTCATACACCCCTGATTCAGCAAAAAAATAATGGCGTTCCGTTTCCCCAAAGAACTTATCATAAAACGCACCCGCAAATAGTGAACAGACCCATTTCGTGCCCGCCATTTCCTGCTCCAGCCGTTTTTTTCCGGACTCAGGGGCATTTCCCGGCATCCACCATAACAGCTCCTTCTGAAATGCTTCCACGTCCTTATCCTTAATATGGAACCAGCGGTTTTTAAGCCCAAAATAGTCATCAATCCAATAACCGCGCAGCGCGGCAATCCACTCAGCATCCGGCATCCGCCTCACCACCTGCTGGTCCGGCGAGGTCCGCTCCTGCTCACTGCATATCCAGTCATTCTGGTAGTACAGGTCCAGAATGAAAAGCACGGAAAATGCTTCCTGCCAGCCTTCCACCAGCGGCTTTTCCACGCCAATAAAGGAAACTCCCAGCGGATATTGGAAAAAGTCATGGATTTCCCCATCATATTTCCTGATATCAATGGCTGCCGCATTTATAGCCAGCCTTTCTTTGTCCTGTGTTAACCAATCCAGCTGTTTAACCAGATTCCCCATTTTCCCACCTTATATTCCCTTATATTTAAAAAACCCCCAGGCCCAGCAACTGCAGGACCAGCAGCCCCAGAAGAAAGGAAACGGCATTGGCCGCCGCCGTATACTTCAGTATGGACTGCTTTGGAAACCTTCCCCCCATGAAGCGCAGATAAATCCGGTATTCTGCCGCCAGCACAAGGATTTCAAACACACACATCACGGGAAAATAATATCCCCTGAGATACAGACGGAAGGTGAAATCCAGATACCCTAATAAAACATTCATAATCAGGTTGGTGCCAATATTCGTAAGGAAAATCACCCGTTTTGGCCCAACACCCATGATGGCCCCGGCTGCTGTTTCAATCCCCGCATTAAAAAGCACGGTCAGAACCAGCATGATGGCTGTTCCTGCAAAATATTCCCTGTAATGAACAGGGGCCGGAGAATTGGCATACACCTGAATCATTCCAGCTTCCATGAAAAGCATTGCCATAAGACAGGATTTTCCCGCACAGTCCTTCTTCAAATTCATTCCTCCCTGTACCTAGTATAATACTCCAACCCATTTTATTGATCATTACATGCCATACAGCCCCGGTCATCTGCTCCAAATCACGGATCCGGCTGATAATAATATCTTCATTGGGTCCATAATCCAGCGTATCCCAGCCAATCTTCTCCCTCACGCCCTTCAGGACCTGTCATATCCCTCCCGGTATCCGGGGTATTAAGTATCCTATTGGTAAAATGCACAAAACAAATTTTCATAATCGATAAAGTTTGTGCAGACTTTTTTCATACCATATGCTATTATAATTAATGTAAACCCCCCCAATACATTATATAGTTTTTGCTACACCCCATAAGAAACGAAATACCTTCTCCTAAAATGACCGGTTCCCCGACCGGTCATTTTTCATTGTGTTTAATCTGGTTTTAATGCTGCCCCTCCTGACTATAAAGAACATTTTATCACATCCTCTTTGATTTTCCTACCATATTCCATAATACAGGCTGGAATCCGTCGCCGGATATCCGGCTTATATTAATATGCTTCCGGCGGCTCCGTTACCATATCCTCCCCATATTCAAACTCTGCCTTATAAAACTCCCTGCCCTGGTCCATATCATATTCATTATGGTAGCACCATATGACCAGACGGTCCGGCGTGCCGTTCATTTGATTGTACTGGATTACAATCTTTTCAACGGTTTCCCCCACTCCCCATGGCCTGTTGATGATTACATACAGCTCTGTTTCCCTGTAATCCATACCTGAATAGGAAAATGACCGGCAGATCCTGTATTCCGGGCTCCAGGTTTTATATGCCAGGAAAATCAGGGCAGCCATTATTAATAACGCAGCGAGATATATTGTACACTTTTTCATTCCTAATTCCTCCAGTATTTATAGAACGGATGAACAGCGCAATAATCCCCCTCCTGTTTTTTTCTTCCATTGTTTTCATCGCGCGGATGTCGAAAATTGTCAATTGAGGTCTGATTCTTTACCCCCAATATAAAAAAGGCCCGGCCGATATGGATATACCGGCCAGGTGCCTGATTTTAAATAATATATAAATGATTTGAGATAAAGAGAAATGACGGCTTTTTTCTTTTGCAGCCATGCGGCGGTATACGGGATTATTTCATCTTAGCCCTTCTTTTCCTCTATATATTTTAGGGCGGCATAATAGAGAATAATTAAGGCTGATGAGAGTAAAATGCCTGCCACGATATCAGTAAACCAATGAACTCCCGATATAAGTCTTCCTACTACCGTTACTGCAACAATCAAAACAGAAGCTATATCCATTATCCATAGACAAACTTTCCTGTCACGTAAATAATAATGAAACTGCAACATTGCTGTGACCATAATACAGATTACAATCATTGCATGAGAGGACGGAAAAGATGCTTCTAAACTTTGGGAGAGAATGACCGGTCTATAATTGATGATTACAACTTCAAAGAAAACATAAAATACAATGACAATAAAATAAAATGCACCAAGCAATAGAATGCGTGAATCAACTTTCCAAATGCTTTTACGACGTATGAGTTGGATCAGTCCTAGGATTGCAAACCCCAAAGCAATTACTATGGCAACAACACCCAGCCAGTCAGTAATGCTATACCAAAGCAGGTTCACCCCAAAAAGGTTAAATACAAACTGATTAAGAGTAGCAAGTCCTATCATAGACTGCTCCGGTCCGACAGGCTGTACATCAAGTGTCTTAATCATAACAGTAAAAAGCATAAAAATCAGAAACAGAATTCCTGTCATGATGATACATTTTTTTGATTTCTTTTGCATAGTATACATTCCTTTCTTTTTGCCGTGATAAATTATGTGTAAGCTCACTTTGATTATCCATCCACGCGGCCCAAAGTACAAGAAACCTGCCGTCACAACAGAAAAAAGCTCCGTCACTTATCGTGTCAGAGCCTGTTTTTAAGGAATTTATGACTATTTTTATTTTCTCCTGCTTTGCTGTAGCAATAAAAATATCTTTACTGCAAAAAACAAAAATAGCAGTATGGTTACATACGGTTCTCTTGCGGCAGCAAATAAACAGATTGCTGCCGCCCCTGTTGCCACAGAAACTTTTGAGATAATGCCACACAAATGCTCTTTATCAAAAGAAATAAAAGCAAGTCTGGCAATCCCAAGCCCAATTATAAGTAAATAGATAGCCCAATGTATTCCAATATCTATATTTGATAAATGAGTAATTGACAGAAGATTTACATGATAAAAATGGCTGCCTTGAAGTTCCCCATAGATTGGTAATACAATAAGCGCAACTGCCAATACATCTACTATTCCGCTGATAATGTCATAAATCCTTTTAACATTCGCGTTGTTTTCGGTTTCTGCAAGGGTAATTAGTTCTTCACCCGATAGCAGCTCATCTATGGTTATGGAAAAAAATTTGGAAATACACTTGAGTGACTCAATGTTAGGGTAGCCTTTGCCGCCTTCCCATTTTGAAATTGCTGTCCGTGATACATATAATTGCTCTGCAAGCTGTTCCTGCGTTAGATTTTTCCCAATCCTAAGCTGGCGCAGCTTTTCGTTAAACTCCATGATTGTCCTCCTTGCATCCTGCCTTTTTCATTCCTTAATCCGCCTTCATCGGAATATTAAGGGTCATATCCCCGCTGTTCATCCTGCCGTATCCATCCGTCAGCAGCCGGACAATCCTTTTTGTGCTAATGGAATAGTCAGGATTCTTTATTCTGAATCCATTTCCATCCGTCAATATCTCTCCGCCAATGCTCAGGCTTTGAATTGTCTCCTCCACCGCAGTCTTGTAACGCGATAGGATGACCGTTTTATATTTACTGTCATATTGGCCCATATACCATCTGAAATCTACCAGGCATACTGCATATCCGCCCTGGGCAGCACTTCCGGATATACGCTGCAATACGTTCAGGGCATCATCGAGGCGGCGGCCCTCTGCTTCCAGCGCTTCGAAGATGGGGTATACACGGTCACGGTCCTCCTCCGTCCCGCTGTCTTCGACATAGTATTCAAGGCTGCTTAAAAGGACGGATACATTTAACAGGTTCAAATAGGCAGAGTCCAGGTATTCCCTCTTTATTTCATTACGGCGCATATAACAGGTAATATTCATGAAAATGGATATCAGCAGGACAATAACCACTGCCAGCTGCAGTCTGTTCCTCTTCATAAGAACCCCCCTTTGCTTATTCAATGCCACATATCATCACCGCTCATTCCCCTTACCTTCCATTTCCATTTTATCATGCCTCCCACGGTCCCGCCACCAGTTTCCCTCCTTAAATATATAAAGTCCGTTCAATAAACGCTTGACAGGAAAAAACTCCCATGCTATTATCAACTAAACCTATAGAAACAGTAGGAATGGAATGGAGGATAAATCATGGGAGAAAAACTTAGAAGAGAGAACAGACAGTTCAGGTTTGAGACAACACAGCTTCATGCAGGACAGGAACATCCGGATACGGCTACCGGTTCCAGGGCGGTTCCGATTTACCAGACATCTTCCTATGTGTTTGATGACTGCGACCATGCCCAGGCCCGCTTTAACCTCAGCGATGCAGGCAATATCTACAGCAGGCTGACCAATCCTACCCTAGATGTGTTTGAGGCCAGGATGGCTGCCCTGGAAGGCGGAGTGGCGGCCCTGGCAACCGCCTCGGGCGCAGCGGCCCTGGCCTATACCTTCCAGAACCTGACCCGCTCCGGCGACCATATTGTGGCATCCAGCCATATCTATGGCGGCACCTATAATTATCTGGCACATACATTTCCCGAATACGGGGTGGAAACCACATTTGTGGATCCGGCCAATCTGAAGGCATTGGAGGAGGCTGTCAAAGACAATACAAAAGCCATCTTCATAGAAACCCTTGGCAATCCCAACTCGGACATTGCGGATATAGAATCCATTGCGGACATTGCACACCGCCACCAGATCCCGCTGGTGATTGACAACACCTTCGCAACCCCTTATCTGGTCCGCCCCATTGAGTATGGCGCTGATATCGTGGTCCATTCAGCCACCAAATTCATAGGCGGACATGGAACCACGGTAGGCGGGGTGATTGTGGACGGAGGACACTTTGACTGGGTTGCTTCCGGGAAATTCCCCGGGCTTACGCAGCTCAATGCAAGCTACCACGGCATCCGCTTTGCGCAGGATGTGGGCGCCGCTGCATTTGTCACCCGCATCAGGGCCATCCTTTTAAGGGACACAGGCGCAACCCTCTCCCCCTTCCACGGATTCATGTTCCTCCAGGGGCTGGAAACCCTGTCCCTCAGGGTTGAACGCCATGTGGAAAATGCACTGGAAGTGGTTGATTACCTGAAAAACCATCCCCTGGTGGAAGCAGTCCATCATCCGGCCGTGAGCCAGGATCCCGGACAGCAGGCGCTGTACCGGAAGTATTTCCCCAATGGAGGCGGCTCCATCTTCACCTTTGAAATCAAGGGCGGCGCTGGGCAGGCCAGGAAATTCATCGACAGCCTGGAGCTGTTTTCCCTGCTGGCCAATGTGGCTGACGTGAAGTCCCTGGTCATCCATCCTGCTTCCACCACACACTCCCAGTTAAATGAGGCCGAGCTTCTGGAACAGGGTATCCGGCCGGGAACCATCCGTCTGTCCATCGGTACCGAACACATTGACGATATCCTGGAGGACCTGGAGGAAGCGTTCAACTCCATCGTATGAATACTGCATGACGTACAACTGAATCCGCCGGACGGGCCGCAAAACCGGAAACAGTTTTGCGGCCCATATGCCGGATTTATCCGTATTTACAAATTAAATCAAAGAATCCTCTACCAAGCATCACCGGCACCTTCCCACAACAATGACCTCATACTCACTTAATGCCTTTGTAATCCATCCTGCAAATCCAATGTAGAAATCAAACGCCGTATCATCAAACCGTATATTACCCATGTCGCGTTCCATCTCCTGAATCAGGCTGTTCCACTGGTCCCTGTCCATCCGGTTATCCTGACAGGCATCAAACCCTGGACGCACATGCTCCAGATAGGGAAGCAGCAGCTTCACATAATCTGTCCGGAACACGGTCAGTGTATCTGCGCACGTATCATACCAGCCCTCCGGCCCGATATCTGCATTACATGGATAAAATGTCAGTGTGGTGGTTTCATCCGGCAATGAGAAACATTTTAGTACCATGCTGTATCCCCCTTTTCTTCCATCCCGATGATAATCAGGTCAATGGAAGGCATCTTCTCCTTCTATTATACTCCATCCCTTAACGCCGGACAATAAAAATCCCCTCCTCTATCCTTCTATTTTCCCACATTCAGTGATGGTTCCCATATCCGGGAACTTAAGTGCCCCCTTTTCATCTGTCTCAAGGCATACGCAGCCCTCAAACATGCTTCCGTCCTCTTTCAGGCGGTAGAGTTCATGTTTCCAGATAACCCACTGGTCCTTTGCCATGGCTCCATTTCCCTGAAGGTAATACCATTTTCCATCCGAGCCTGTCTTCCAGTCATTGTGCACCATCATGCCTGCAGCGTCAAACCAATACCAGTAATCCCCATCCTTATACCAGTCATTGGCCACATAGTCCCCGGTATTGCCCAGATAGAACCTCCATCCCCCGTTTTCTTCCACCCAGCCTGATTTCTTAACCGGTTCTGTTATGCCGTAATACAGGGCAATGGTATCGGCCTGGGCGCTGGCCAGACGTTCAAGGTTGGCATCATTTAACAGCCACTTCACAACCTCACCATTGGTATGGAAGGAATTCTCCAGGATCAGCCCCGGCGTCCCCACGGCCGTTGCCCCGCGCAGTACGCCATAGTAATCGCCATTGCTTCCCCTGCGGTGTTCAATGCGCGCAGGCTGGCCTGTTCCGATGACCGTCTCCACACACTGTGCCAGGGCCATCCCGATTCCATCCGCACTCCCGTTAATGGCGCAGTATGCCGCAGGATAATCCACTGTATTGTTAACAGAGTCCCCCACTGCATTGGTATGGTCCGATATAAACAGGTCGCATCCCCTGGAGGTAGCTCCCCTGTCATATAAACCTCTGTCCGTGTCCTTGTCTTCCCTGGTAGTGATTACCTCGATTCCATAGGCTTCCAGGTATTTTTTCTGAAGCAGATGCAGCTTCCATACGATTTCCGACTCATAATAACGCTTGTCTGCCGGGCTTTGATTATATCTTCCATAATGGCCTGCGTCTAAACATATCTTCATACTATGATCACATCTCCTTTCTGCTATGGTATATAATACGCAGGAATTCCAGGATTGTCCCAAAGGGGAGGAGGAGTGCATGGGTATGCATGGGAATGACCGGGATACTGTATCCACAGGTCAGGGCAAAGGACGGACAGAACGCCGGGTTCTCTGTGCCGGGAACACACAAAGCGGAAGGCCGGGGCGGAAACCTCTGCTCCGTCCCGGCCTTCACTGCCCGCTTACGCCTACGGGTAAAAGAACCTGGTCTTCTGTACCGTGCCTATCGGCCTATGCTTTCCAAAGGCCGTGAAGATTACAGTATGCATAAACTGCCTCAACCCCGTCGCCCTGACAGACCATGAATTCTGCCTGGGGCTTCTGGCCCGGCTTCAGTTCCTTTCTCTGGTTGCCCTGTGTGGTGGCAAGGGCAATCCACTGGATATAGTGCTCAGGTGTCATGGGATGCTCTGCCGCCCCAACGGTAACCGTAACCTTCTGTCCGTCCACCGTAACCACCGGAACATGCTTTTCAACGGCTGCATCCGTTGTGTTGGCAACCAGCTCCTGCATCTTTTCACCGCAGCACATGACCGGTACCCCGCTGCTCTTTACGTACGCAATAATATTGCCGCAATGACTGCAAATATAAAATTTCATGTTTCTGCTCCTTCCTTTATGTATTTTATTATATATTCTAAGTCTATCACATTGATTACAATTTACAATGCCATATGTACATATTTATGATAAATGTCATGTTTTTTACTGCTTCATGTCCATTTCCAGGCACTGGAACGGCAGACGGTTTCCCTCATGTCCACCCATTTTGCAGATCTGGCGGTTTGCCTCCAGACAGTGTATGGGCTGGAAGAGCCGGTCTTTACTGATGAGGGCCGGAAGGCTCCACAGATAATCATCCATCCGGTTCAGACTGGCCACTGGCCGGCGCCCATGGGTCCTTGTCAGGGTGACTGGCCCGGCCTTGTCCAGATATTCCTGTATCTGAAGCCCGGAATACCCCTCTGCTTCCAACATCATCCTCACGCCTTCCACAAACAGCGCTGTAAAATCCCTCCACCCGGCAGCATCCATGCCGCACAGGACCACGGCTGCACGGTTGCTGGCATTGACCGCAACCAGGGTATCTTCTGCCTGCAGACGGATACGGTGGACCTCCCAGCAGTAAAACAGCTTCTGTTCCGTCCCGTATTCCAGGTTCCTTATATTCAAATGCTTCTGTAAAGGTATGGTAATCCCCAGCTCCATGGCCCTATCCTCCTGTTCCTGCGATGAATTTCCCTTATTCACAAACTCCTTACACTCTGTTCATAATTTTGTTACAGAATGATAAAATTCTCCTCATATTTTACCGATATACTAAATATTGTAAAGAGTTAATGCTAATAAAACTTTTTTTCATAATACTCGGCCGGTAAAGATGATTTACCGGCCTCCTCCTTTATCTACGGCTTTTCCGATTCTTTTCCCGGATGCACCAGTGCCCCTTTCCCCCGTATCAGCATATGATAAACAAAAAAGGATTTTTCCTTATGAATTACGAACATCTTACCCCTGTCATGGGGACCATCACCGACATTACCGCTTATAATGATGACTGCTGCAGCCAGTTCGTCACCCTCAGCGTGGACGGACAGCAGATTAATATCATCATGACCCATGATACCTTTGTTGTGGATACCATGCGCCTGTTCCCGGGAATGCGCATCGCTGCTTTCTATGACAGCACCCAGCCTGTTCCCCTCATCTATCCGCCCCAGTACCGCGCTGACCTGATTGCAGTGCTGCGGCCTGAAGAGGATGTGGCCATCGGTTACTTTGATGACAGCCTTACTGCCATTGATAATTCCTTAAGGCTGAACCTGTACCAGTCCACCATTATTTCCACCATGAACGGCCAGGCCTACCTGTGTTCGCCTGCCAACCATTACCTTCTGGTTTATTACACGGCCACCACAAGAAGCATTCCCCCGCAGACAGCCCCTGGACGCATCATCGTGCTGTGCCAGGCCACTTGAGGCATATCCCGATGTTACTTTGCAGGTCCTGATGCCCAGTATATATAGATTATGGAAATGAACAGCAGGATACACTACGTTGAAAATGATGAGGCTTACCAGACACTTCCGGTAAGTCTCACATATAAATGTCGGAAAATGAGTATACGGCTGGCACATTTCCCATGTCACTGTAATAATGCATATAAACTTTTTTTGAAATAGTAAATCTTTGTGCACACTTTTTTTATCACCTATGCTATTATAATTAACGTAAACCCCCCCAATACATTATATAGTTTTTGCTACACCCCATAAGAAACGAAATACCTTCTCCTGAAAAGACCAGTTCCCCGACTGGTCTTTTCACTTTCCAGGATTGGTAAATTCCATCGGATAATTCCGTTGGAAAACTCCATCAGATAATTTTTTAATTTTTTTCAAAAAATACTGGACAAATTAAAAACTCTATGGTATTATAAACAAGCTGTCGCTGATGAGTACAGCAGACAACCTAAGGCCTGATGGTCAAGCGGCTAAGACGACGCCCTCTCACGGCGTAAACCCGGGTTCGATTCCCGGTCAGGTCATAAGAAAAGCAAGCAGATGATGCTTGCTTTTTTCTTATCCAAAACCGTCCGGAAAACGGATCCATAACATCCTTAGGGTTCCTTCATCCGTTCCCTTGTCTCCTTGTCAACCAGCTCCCGAAGCTTTGTCAGCCTGCCGTCCAGCCCGTAATATTCCTTTCCGTAAGAAAGGTTAAAGCCATAGTCAAAATCCGGCGGATTCTCTCCCTGGCTGTGCTGCAGGATGGTTTCCGCCTTGTCCATGGCCTTTACGAACCTGGCTTCCGGCGTCCTTGCCTGGTTATACTCCTCACACAGGCTAATGATTTCCTCTGCGCAGGCCCCTGGAAGGCCGGCAACCGCTTTTGCCACATCCCTCTGTTCCTGGTCATGCTTTTTCCCTGCATCCGGCCGGAGCGCCGCGGAAACATCCCCGCTGTACAGTTCCCCAAGGTCATGGACCAGGCACATGAGCATCACCTTTTCCCTGTCAAGTTCAGGAAATTCATGGCAGAGCACTGCCGCGCCAAGGGCCAGGCGCCAGGAGTGCTCTGCCGTGCTCTCCTGGCGTCCTGAAACAGTCCATGCTGTCCTCAGCGTGGATTTAAGCCCTTCCACTTCCTTTATGAAATCCAGATATTCCTTCATGTTTTGCCGTCCCTGTCCTAATAAAGGTTTTTCACCTTAAAATCCTTTTCCAGTTCCCTTCTCTGGTCCTTCTTGGCAATATCCGCCCTCTTGTCATAAAGCTTTTTACCGCGGGCCAGCCCAATCTGAACCTTAACCAGGCTTCCCTTAAAATACACCTGAAGGGGAACCAGGGTATAACCCTTCTGCGCAATCTTGCCGCCCAGCTTCATGATCTCATACTTGTGAAGCAGGAGCCTTCGGGTACGCAGCGGGTCCTTATTGAATATATTGCCCTTCTCATAGGGGCTGATGTGCATGCCGCAGACATACACCTCTCCCTTGTCAATCTTGACAAACGCTTCCTTGACGCTGCATTTGCCCATACGGATGGACTTTACCTCGGTGCCGAAAAGTTCGATTCCGGCCTCGTATTTCTCATCAATGAAATAATCATAGTATGCCTTCTTATTATTGGCTACCAGCTTAATACTTTCCTTCCCCATGCGTCTATTCCCCTTTCTCGTCCGCCGTATGCTTCTCCCAGTCCTTTGCCAGGATTAAGTCAACGGTTCTTAAAAGCCTGTCCGTGGAGGACACGGTCACCCTTATGGGCTGTCCCAGCTTATAGGTCTTTTTCGTCATCTCCCCTATGAGTTCATAGTGCTGTTCATCAAATATATAATAATCGTCATCCAGGTCGCTCATGCGCACCAGGCCCTCCACGGTGTTGGGAAGCTCCACATACAGACCCCAGTTGGTAACACCGGATATGGCTCCGTCAAAATCCTGTCCGATGAACCGTGACATGTATTCGCATTTCTTCAGTTTATCCGTCTCCCGCTCCGCTTCATCCGCCCTGCGTTCCAGGGCAGAGGTCTGCACCGCCACTTCCGGCAGGATTTTCTCATAATGTCCTGCCCTCTTATCGCTTAATCCTCCCTTCAGCGTCTCCTTGATGATCCTGTGGATCTGAAGGTCAGGATAGCGCCTGATAGGAGAGGTGAAATGTGTATAGTACCTGGTAGCCAGGCCAAAATGCCCGGAACACTGGGTGGTGTACTTTGCCTGTTTCATGGAACGCAGGGTCAGTCTGGAGAGCAGCGCCTCCTCCGGCGTGCCTTCTATCTTATCCAGCAGCTTCTGAAGCTCCTTGGGGTGGATTTCCCCGTGCTGCATCTTAATGAAGTAGCCAAAATTGTTGATGAATGTCCCCAGCTGTTTCATCTTTTCCGGATCCGGGTTGTCATGGCTCCTGTAAAGGAACGGGATGGACTGCCAGTAATAATCCTCGGCCACGGTTTCATTGGCTAACAGCATGAAATCCTCGATGATCCTGGTGGCCGCGTTGCGCTCATAGGGCTTAATCTCCAGGGGCTTTCCCTGTCCATCCAGAACAATCTTGCTCTCCGGGAAATCAAAGTCAATGGCTCCC
Organism: Enterocloster sp. OA13; assembly: GCF_022440595.1. Classification (NCBI taxonomy): domain Bacteria; kingdom Bacillati; phylum Bacillota; class Clostridia; order Lachnospirales; family Lachnospiraceae; genus Enterocloster; species Enterocloster sp. OA13. The sequence goes on from NZ_JAKNTF010000001.1 coordinate 3,440,036, forward strand.
CGCTTCCTGCGGCTCTCCCTGAGAATATCCGCCAGCTCCTTCATGCAGTCAAACATGGGGACGAAATCCTCATATTCCGCCATCACAGCCTCATCCCGGTCCGTCACAATGGCATTGACCGCGGTATAGGTCATGCGCCGGTCCACATGGATCACTGTCTCGGCAATCCGGTGGTCCAGCACGGTACCCTGACCATCCACCTCCATGATGCAGCTTAAGGCCAGCCGGTCCGTGCCTGCGTTCAGGGAACATATGCCGTTGGACAGCTTGTGCGGCAGCATGGGTATGACCCGGTCCACCAGATAGACGCTGGTGCTACGCTTGAACGCCTCCCGGTCAAGGGGGCTTCCTTCCTTCACATAATGGCTCACATCCGCAATATGGACCCCCAGGATATAATGTCCCTGATTGTCCCTGCATATGGTCACCGCGTCATCCAGATCCTTGGCATCCTCGCCGTCAATGGTCACGGTCTGAAGCCCCCGCAGGTCAAGGCGTCCCGAAAGCTCCCCGCCCCATCCATCGTGGGACGAAAGGTCACTGATGCCATAAGGGCTGCCCGGCTTTGCCGGCTGGCCTGGAATGCCTGGCTGGGCCGGAACATCCGGCTGGCCTGGAACATCCGGCTGGCCTGGAATATCTGGCTGGCCCGGTATCACCGGCTGGCCTGGAACCGTCACATCCTCCGGGATGTCCTCTATCTCCTCCATCACCTCCTGGGGAAATGCCTCAGGCAGCCCATAGGCCCTGACAATGGACAGGATATCCGTGCCCGGGTCGTTGACATGTCCGATGATTTCCGTGACACGCCCCTCCGGCTTATGTTTCTCACTGCCAAAGTCCGTAATCTTCACAACCACCTTGTGTCCGGTCACTGCTCCCATATCGCAGCCCTGGGGGATGAAGATATCCTTTGCCAGCTTCTGGTTGTCCGGTATGACAAAACCAAAGTTCTTATTCTTCTGGTAATAGCCCACTATCTCCTGGTTGGCATGTTCCAGGACCCGGATGACAGCGCCCTCTGCCCTGCGTCCGCCCGAACCCATGCCGGAACGGCTGCCGGACATCCTGCTGTCATGTTCCACCACAATCTGCACCCGGTCCCCATGAAGGGCTGCCCCTGTCTTATCCTCCGGTATGAACACATCCTGTTCCATCCCCTCCACTGTCACAAACCCAAAGCCCTTGGGATGCCCGGAAAATATACCGTTTACGGAAAATGTCTCAGCCTTTCCATATTTCCCTTTCTTGGAAACACCAATCCTGCCTTCTGCCACCAGGGCATTAAGGACCTCCATCAGATCCTCCCTCTGTGATTTGGGAATGTTCAAAAGGATGGCCAGTTCCTTGGCCTTCATGGGCACATAGGCCTTGTCATCCATTAATTCCGTCAATATCTGCTTGCGCTGTTCCAATAATTCTTTTTCCATATACCCTCTTTTCCGCCTAAAGAAATAAAACACCCTTATATGAATACAAGGGTGTTTTGGTCACGTTCACTTCTTTTCTCTTATTATCCCGCAATCTTCAGAAGAATATTCAGGATAATGGTAATAATCATAAATACAATCGCGCCGTATCTTGTAAAATGCTCCAGGGCGCCCTCCATGGAACGGCCTCTGTTCTTGCTCCAGTAACTGTCTGTGGAGATACCGCCGATTGCACTTCCAAGTCCGTTGGACTTACCTTCCTGCATCAGGATAACGATTGATATGGCAACACCAAGGATTACATATATGATTGATAATATAACCTGTATAACTGACATCCGCCTGCACCTCTTCATTTTCTTATAGTCAAACACAGATATCTTATCACACTTTGTCCGAAAAAACAACCTGTTTTCCCATTTTTACACAGCTTTTATGCCCTTTCATGCCGTGTCACTGATATATGGAAATAGTGTGTGACAGCCAATCGGCCGTCTTCCCCAAGGCTACATGGCCTGGGATGTGATAAAGGACAGATTCCCCTGGAACCTGACGGTCCCGTATCCGGCAGGTACAATGAAATGGCATCCCTTTTTCACTGCGGTGCCGTCCACCGTGCCTTCGCCTTCCAGGATGCTCACATTGGCAAACCTGTCCCCGAAGTCCTCCTCCCACTCACCTGCCATATCCACCTTGTCAGCGGTATAATAGCAGCAGGTAATCAGGTGGTACTTCTTACCGTTGTCCGTTTCCTTCACAAGCACTGGCTGCTCATCCTCACGCTGCACAAAGGGCGCTTCTATCACGTCAATGCTCTGCTGCACATGCAGCTGCCTTGGCCTGCCCTCAGAAAGCCTGTCATAGTCATAGACCCGGTATGTAATGTCACTGCTCTGCTGTGTCTCCAGGATTAAAGTCCCTCCCTTGATTGCATGGACGCACCCGGGGTTAATCTGGAAGAAATCACCTTTCTTAATGGGTACCTCCCGGATGAACTCCGTCCACCTGCCCTGTTCAATCATGGACCTCAGTTCTTCCTTATCCTTTGCATGGTGGCCGATGACAATGGTCCCGTCCTCATCACAGTCCAGGATATACCAGCATTCCATCTTCCCAAGGGAACCGTTCTCATGTTCCGCCGCATATGCATTGTCCGGGTGGACCTGGATGCTTAAATCATCCCTTGCATCGATGATCTTCACCAGCAGCGGGAATTCCCCGCAGGAATCAGCCACGGTCCCAAACAGTTCCTTATGCTCCCTCCATAATGAACTTAAGGTATGTCCCGCATATGTACCGGATGACACCCTGCAATCACCGCTTCTGTGTGCGCTGATAGCCCAGCACTCCCCTGTGTGCCCGCTTGGGATATCATAGCCATACACTTCCTTCAGGCGGCTTCCGCCCCAGATTGCTTCCTTAAATACCGGTTCCATCATTAACAGTTCTTTCATTCCCTTATCTCCCATCCTTACTGCATTATTTATATTTCAATATTGCCTTATTTCATCATACATAAAAATGGGGGGTTGTCAAGATTTACTGTTGAAGTAGCTGAAAATAAACAGCATATACCCGGCTGTCCCGGGAAAGGACAGCCGGATGCTGCATATCCGTATTTATTCAGCAGACAGGTTGAGGTTCTCCTCAATGCGGAGCAGCTGGTTGTATTTAGCCACACGGTCTGAGCGGCAGGGCGCCCCTGTCTTAATCTGTCCCGCGTTCACAGCTACCGCGATATCGGCAATGATGGAATCCTCTGTTTCACCGGAGCGGTGGGAGATAATGGTCCCGAATCCGGCCCGCTTTGCCATCTCAATGGCTTCAAAGCTTTCCGTCAGCGTGCCGATCTGGTTGACCTTTACAAGGATTGCATTGCCCGCCTCCAGGTCAATGCCCTTTTTCAGCCGTTTCGTGTTGGTCACGAACAGATCGTCCCCCACCAGCTGGATGCGGTTTCCCAGCTGTTCTGTGAGCATTTTCCAACCATCCCAGTCTTCTTCCTCAAGTCCGTCCTCAATGGAGCAGATGGGGAAACGGTCCACCAGCCCCCTGTAATATTCCACCATCTCCCCGGCGCTGCGCTGCACCTGTCTGCCCGCCATCCGGCTCTCGCCCGGGAACAGGTACAGGCCGGTGGCTTCATCGTAAAGCTCACTGGACGCCGCATCAATGGCAATCTTCATATCTGAACCAGGCTTCAGGCCGTTCTTCTCCATGGCCTTTACAAGATACTCCAGCACCTCCTCTGAGTTCTTAAGGTCAGGGGCAAAACCGCCTTCATCGCCCACACCCGTGCTGTATCCGTCTTCCTTTAAAAGCTTTTTCAGGGTATGGTATACCTCCGCACACATCCTTAATCCTTCTGAAAAGCAGCATGCGCCGTATGGCATGATCATGAATTCCTGAAGGTCCACCGTATTGTCCGCGTGCTTTCCTCCGTTTAGGATGTTCATCATGGGGATGGGAAGCTTTGAGGCGTGGATCCCGCCCAGGTACCTGTATAAAGGCATATGAAGCCCATTGGCCGCTGCCCTGGCCACTGCCATGGACACCCCAAGGATTGCGTTGGCTCCCAGCTTTGCCTTATTCTCAGTCCCGTCCGCCTCTATCAGCAGATGGTCAATATACCTCTGGTCCAGGACGCTTTCAAAAAGCACTGCCTCGCTGAGCACTGAATTCACATGCTCCACTGCCTTTTTCACACCCTGCCCATTATAGCGCTCCCCGCCGTCCCTTAATTCCACGGCCTCAAACTTACCAGTGGACGCGCCTGACGGAACGGCAGCGCGTCCGCTTGCCCCGCCCGTAAGGCAGACCTCCACCTCCACGGTCGGATTCCCTCTGGAATCCAGTATCTCACGGCCCGTGACCGCCTCTATCTCCAACTCATTCAACATAAAAAATGACCTCCTCATATCAATCTCTCAATGATATAAGGATAGCCATTTTTTAGCATTTTATGTATGAAAATCTTAATTGAGCCGCGCCCCGTCCGCACCTACCGTATATCCGTCCGGCGTGACCGTGCCCGCCAGCATGGCCCCGCTGTCATCGCAGTAATAAAACTTATCATTCCACTGGATCCAGCCGGTCTTCATATAGCCTTCCCCGTCAAAAAAGTACCACTTCCCGCGGATAGACTGCCAGCCATCCTTCGTATAGCTTCCGTCCGGATTCACATACCACCATCCCCTGTCATCCCGCATCCACTGTCCGTTCAGCCTGGCAAGGTCTTCCTCCGTCACATCCATATAGGTGGATTCCTGCCAGTCCCCAGCATTGCTGCGGCTGTCAACGGCCCTTACCTTAAAGTAATAGGTTCCGGTCCTGGGGAACCTGCCTGAAAAATCAAAGCTGTTCTCCTTCACCGTATACACGTTTCCAATCCCGTCATCCGAGGTTGTGGAATTATTGCCATAGCGGCACAGACGCACCTTGTAGTTCTTAGCCAGGCTGTTATGGTCCCAGTGTGCAATGCCGTTGTACTCATCCCAGGTAAGCCCGCTGACATCCAGGTCCTCATCATCCTCGTCCAGCTTTTCCAGGGTAACGGTAAGCACCATCTCAGACTTGTCAGACTTGGTGGAGCTTGTCACATACTTCACCTTGTCCCCGCTGAAGGAAAATGCACTCTTGCCTGACTTTGCAAAGTAATAATCGGAATCAGCAGACAGCCACACCTCCACCTTCGGCTTGTCCCCGCCCACCCAGAAATCCTTTTCATTAACAATATCCACACTCTCAACGGAGCAGTTGCCGCTGCCCAGAGTGACATCCACATCGCCTCCGGACTCTCCTGCCTGGATATCATAAGAAAACGACAGTTCAATGGTGCCGACCTTCTCACGCTCCTCTTTTGCCAGGCTTACCATGGATATGGATGCAGCAACGGCCAGGGACAGCCCCAGCGTGATGACCCATTCCCGCTTTCTTCCCATAAGAAACTCCTCCTTTGAATTATTCTCACTTCATCATATCACAAAACCATGATAATTTGAATCTCATTTCCAGACCTTGGGTCTTATTTTTCCTGGGTCTTATTTTGCCCTGCACCTTATTTTGTCCGGATTCCTGCCATAAGACAGAGGACGGAAATGAATTTAAATACTGCCCCTGGACAGCGCTGGTGCCGCATACACCAAACTTGTTCTATTTTCATATAGTACTAATAAGCCGGCAAGCCCCATGGCCCCGGCCCCTAAAACAGTTTGACGCAGGGGGATTACCGCTTGATTACATTAAGTCTATGCATGATTGTGAAAAATGAAGAGGCAGTGCTGGAACGTATCCTGAAACCCATGTCCCTGGCCGCAGACCAGATTATCATTATGGACACCGGCTCCACGGACAGGACCAGGGAGATTGCCAGACGTTATACACAAGAGGTCTATGATTATCCCTGGAAGGATGATTTTGCCGCTGCCAGGAATGCTGCCTGCGAAAAGGCTGTCATGGATTACTGGATGTGGCTGGATGCAGATGATACCGTCAGCCCTGAAACAGTAAGGAAGCTTATAAAACTGAAGGAAGAACTGGATCCATCCACGGATGTGGTAATGATGAAGTATGCCACTGGCTTTGATTCCAAGGGCAGGACAACATTTTCCTACTACAGGGAAAGGCTTTTAAAAAATCATCATGGTTTCACCTGGCGGGGACGTGTCCATGAGGCCGTTACCCCAACGGGGCAGATTATATACACGGATATTGAAATCCGGCATAAAAAGGAGGGAGAAGGGGACAAAGACCGCAACCTCAGGATTTATGAGGCCATGCTTAAGGACGGGGAAGCGCTGGAACCCAGGCATCAGTTCTACTATGCCAGGGAACTCTACTACCATGGGTGCTATGAGGATGCCATCCAGGCGCTGGAGGGCTTTTTGAAAGAGCCGGAAGCATGGATTGAGAATAAGATTGATGCCTGTCTGCATCTGGCCTACTGTCATGAAAAACTGGGCAGGCAAGAAGACGCCATGAAGGCCCTGACTGAAAGTTTTGCCTATGACAAGCCCCGCGGGGAAGCCTGCTGTGAGCTTGGAAAACTAAAAATGGACACCGGGAAACTATCAGAAGCAGTTTACTGGTACGAACAGGCCCTCTCTTTGGATCCGGATGAACAATCCGGGGCCTTTGTCCAGAAAGACTGCTATGGGTACCTTCCTTCCATCCAGCTGTGCGTATGCCATGACAGGCTGGGTGACCATAAACGGGCATACTATTATCACCAGAAATCACAGAAATTCAAGCCGGACAGCGAGGCAGTAAAGCTGAACCAGGCATATTTTGAACGGATATTGAAACAAATAGCGGAGGCAGTGCCTCCCAAACAGTAAACAAGGAGATGTTGCTATGTATTTTAATTTTCCAAATGGAATGAATCAATATAATGACGGCGATATGGACGGCCGCGGAGAATCCATGAACATGGGCCAGCGCCGGCCAGGCTGCGGAGGCGGGTTTCCTCCTATTCCCTGTCCTCCCCCGGATTTAGGATGCGGATGCCCTAGAAGAGGGCCCACCGGACCCATGGGACCAACCGGGCCTGCGGGACCCATGGGACCGCGGGGATGCCCTGGAGTACAGGGACCAACCGGCCCCACTGGCGCCATGGGACCGCAGGGATATGTTGGACCGACCGGGGCCACAGGAGCCAGGGGACCACAGGGATATATCGGGGCAACCGGGCCGGCCGGACCTCAGGGACTGCAAGGCGTCCAGGGACCTGCCGGACCACGCGGCGCTACCGGAGCCACAGGACTTCAGGGACTGCAGGGTATCCAGGGGCCAACCGGTGTTACCGGTATACAGGGAATCCAGGGACCGCAGGGTATCCAGGGACCTGCCGGCGCCAGAGGAGCGACAGGCGCTACCGGCGCTACCGGTGTACAGGGTCTACAGGGTCTCCGAGGGCCTACCGGGGCAACCGGCACAACAGGAGCCAGCCCTGTCATCACTGTAGCAGGAACCGTCACAGGCGAGCCTGGCTCACAGGCAGCTGTAGATGAAACCTTTACCCCCAACGGGGCACAGCTTCTGTTCACCATACCGGCAGGCGCCACTGGGGTCCAGGGACCCATAGGACCAACTGGGCCGACTGGGCCGACCGGACCTATTGGGCCGACCGGATCTACTGGCCCTGCCGGAACATCCGGACCAACCGGAGTTGCAGAAACGATTACAATTCGCAATACCACCACAGGTACACCTGGATCATCCGCCGCAGTTGTGGATGTGACCGGCAGCCCTGACCATGTGCTGGATTTTATCATTCCCGCAGGGGTAAATGGGGCTACTGGGGCTACTGGAGCCACTGGCGTTACCGGGCCTGCTGGACCGACTGGAGCTGCCGGTGTTACCGGGCCTACCGGGCCCACTGGTGCTGACGGCGTTACTGGAGCGACTGGACCCACTGGCGCTACTGGTGCCAATGGTGTTACCGGGCCTACCGGACCCACTGGCGCTGACGGTGTTACCGGACCTACCGGGCCCACTGGTGCTGACGGTGTTACCGGGCCTACCGGGCCCACTGGCGCTAATGGCGTTACCGGGCCTACCGGGCCCACTGGTGCTGACGGCGTTACCGGGCCTACTGGGCCTACCGGGCCCACTGGTGCTGATGGTGTTACCGGACCGACCGGACCGACCATAATAAGAAAACGGCTATATATCCATTGTAACAGCAAAAATAAAATACGAGCTTATCACTTTACCGGACAAGCGCCGCCCAAGTAGAGACTACGGGTGGTGTTTTCCGTTGTGAGGCGGGAAGGAGGACAATTCCCATGCTTCGGGCCAACATGATATGCTCCCTATAAGAGAGACAATGAAAAACAAAACAAGGGAGCAACTATGGGAAAGCGAATAGAGATGGATTTAGAAGAAAAAGTGTTTCTGGTAAAGGAATACATAGAGGGTCGAATCAAAGGCCGGGAAGCAGCCCGTCGGGCCGGAATAGGATCTTCAACGATGCAAAGCTGGATCAGCCGTTACCGGGCGGAAGGGATCGAGGGGCTCCGTCAGGATGGAAACAAGGATAAGCGAAGGTACGACAAACAGACCAGACGAAAAGTGGCTGAGGAATATCTATCCGGCAAGGGTAGCTCCCTGACCATCGCAGAAAAGTATAAACTTCGCTCAGGAAACTTGGTATTAGATTGGGTTAAGGAGTATCATCGTCATAACAGAAAAGAAACAGGAGGAGATGTTATGGCGAAGAACAGATACACATTAGAGGAACGGGTACAAGTCGTGAAAGAGCATCTGGAGAATGGAAAAAGCTTTTCAGAGATTGCCAATTCCTATAACTTGAGCACTCAGTTGGTCCGTACCTGGGTGAAAAAATACCGGGAAATGGGTCTGGCAGGGCTGGAGGACCGGCGGGGGAAGCGTACGGCAGAGCAAATACCCCGGACGCCGCATGTCCGGTGCTGCACAAGATTTACCTCAGTGCCATATTGAATTTCTGCGACAGAAGGATTGTAGCCTTTGTCATTGGGGACGCTAACGACTGCGCATTGGTGTATGATACTTTTGACCAGGCAATTGCGAAGAACCCAGGGGCGTATCCGCTCTTTCACAGCGACAGGGGAATCCAATACACAACGCAGGTGTTCCACAATAAGCTGGCGGAGGCAGGCATGGTTCAGAGCATGTCGCGTATTGGCAAGTGCATTGATAATGGCCCCATGGAAGGCTTTTGGGGAATCCTTAAGCGTGAGCGTTATTACGGCAGGCGTTTTACCAGCCGGGAAGAGCTGACCCGGATGATTGAGGAGTACATGGCCTATTATAATTTCAGGCGTCCCCAGCGCGGCCTGGGCGTTCTCACGCCGCTGGAAAAGCACGAACTGTATAGAGCGGCATAATTGGACCTGCACGAACCGTCTTGGGTTACCTCCGGAGAGCGGATGGCTTTTGCATGGCAACATGAATAAACCGTAAATTATTTCAGTGTCTACTTGACGGGGAGCAGTTCAACTTGGCCCGAAGCGTATATTCTCTTTTTTAAAAATTACTCGTTTATACTAATTTCCGTATATCCATGATTGCTGATTTTTACTGTTGGTTCTCCACTACCCAAACTATATGTTTTAGTCCATCCAGCAGGTAACACAATTTCACCACGGCAGGCAGATACATCCAATTCAAGATTTTGTGGCATTTGATTGAATATCAGTTCACATTCTCCGTCACTCGTTATTGAAATGTCACTGGAAATGGCAGTTGATATGATAGATACACTTCCAGAAAGATTGTTTATATTATATATCCCGTTGGATATTTCCATATCGGAAAGTGAAATTGAGCTATCATCAGCTTCTATATTTATCGCAGCATTGAAATCTGGTAGAGACACGGGGGCTCCATCAAGTATCATGGTAATGTTTTCATACTCTTTATCTGGTATACCAATTTGAACTACATTGGAATAGTCCGGGCCGCTTTCATCAATATAATATTGCCCAGCGGTGGCCCGGGCCGCTGTTCCGTCAACAGCTATTTGTAAAACATTATCAGTCTCCATTGTATAATTGACTTTGAACTTTGTTGTGTCAGTAATACCCAAATAGTCAAACGTAAACTTTCCACTGTCTGATTTAACCAGTTCAATCCCGCAACTATCTACTGTTAGCGTGATAGCCTTTACGTTATTTGCTTCTAAATCCTCTAATGCAGAAACTGGCGTTGTCGTAATTGTTGGGGCTTCTATATTGCTCGGTGTATTGGGCTTTTCGGTATTGCCAATAGGTTCTGGCGGCATTTGCGTCTTTGCATAGGCACCTATGGCCGTTGCACCTGTCACCATTAGGAGCGTAATAGCGAGCGTGACAGTTAGCATTATTTTTGATGTTCTCTTATATTTCATAATTGCGTCTAACCTCTCTTTCAGCAGTTCCTTACTTTCATTGAGTGTTACAGAGGCAAGGAAATCTTTGTAGCCCCCTCCGGCTCCAATCGCGTTCAGCAGAGTATCGCCATAGGCACGCCGTCCTTGTGGGTCAAGCGCCTTGATAACTGCTTCATCACAGGCAAGCTCACACGCCCGGCCCACTTCCCGCCCCATCGCATAGACAATCGGGTTAAACCAGTGCAGGCAGATAACAAGCTGAACCAGCCACTTATAAAACATATCCCGCCGCTTGTAATGCGTTAGCTCATGCAGAGTGGTATGTTCAAAATCGGCGGGCGCTAGATTGGTGGAGGGGAGCACGATACAGGGCCGGAAAAAGCCAAGCAACAGCGGCGAGGAAATGAGGCTGTTTGTGTATATTTCTACTGGCCTTTTAACTCCTGCTTGCTCTCCAATCAGCGCCAATCGGTCTAAAATCGCCGTGTCGGAAACCTCCGCGCGTCCAGCCCTGATATATTTTATAAAACCTTGATAGATTGTAATTTTCCGTATAATCAGAATGAGCGCCACTACCAGCCAAACAAGCCAAAGATTTTGTATAAGAACTGTAAAAAAACTTTGTAGTGTCGGTGTGGCTTCCGTTTCCCCATTTTTCGGAGCAGTATCATTCTTAACCGCCGTATCATCTCCCGATTGCGGGGCGGGCGCTATATTTTGTCCGGGAGTGGTGTCCGTCTGCACAATCACACGGTCTACTTGCTGAAACAGAGTGCCGACGGGACTTGCCTCCGGCGTAAACGGCAAAAGCAGACGGGCGATTACCACCAGCCAGATATAATACTGCCAACGCTTGCTAATCCTGTTCCTGATTAGGGGCTTGCAGAGAAGAAGAACAAGAATTAACAGCGACCCAGAAAGGGAGAGCGACAAGACAATTTTCAGTATCTCGTTCATCTATCCTCACCTCCACCTTCCCAAAACTTTTTCAAGTCCTCGTAGTCCGTGGCGGTGAGCATTTCCCTTTGTATCAGCGTAGATACAAGCCCCTTTGCGTTGCCCTCATAGAGCTTATCAAGTAAGGTTTTTGTTTGTGCCGCTTGATAGTCCGCTTCGGTTACGATAGCCGTATATTCGTTGCGTCGTCCTATCTTGTTGGTTTTCAGCAGCCCTTTTTCTACCAGACGGGAAAGCAAAGTAATCACCGTGTTTTTCTGCCAGTGGTTGCCCGTTTCCGCCAGTGCGTCCATTATCCGGGCATACAGGGCCTTGCCGCCCTCGGCCCAGATAATTTTCATCAATTCCAATTCGGAATCCGATACCTGTCCAATCATTTTCTCTTTCGCCCTCCTTTAACAACAACTTGTAGTCCATACTTATAATAACATTTTGTAGTCCACATGTCAACAGCCTTGTGATTGACGCTGATTTTCGGGGTTTCACAAAGTGGCAAGCGATGCAAGTGTCTATACACTTGCGAATTTTCCATGTTCCGGCCTCCGCCGAAACCTGAAAAATCCCGCTTGTTGGGGCCAACCCCAAACCCTGCAAAACCTCGGGCCAACTTGGCCCGAGGTCTTATGGGCAGATGGCAAAGGGCAGCGCGTGAGAATGGGCCGCCTTTTGTCATTTCCTCATAGGACAATCAGGGAATGACATACACATGGAAGAAAGGGGGCGAATATCCATGCAAAAACAAATTCATTTAGCGGAGCTCGCGGGGGTTGATATAACCACAGTCAACAAAGAGGACTTAGTTGACGTGTCCGGGCTGGCCTTCGATAACACGGTTCCGAGAGAACAGCGGGCGGCGCAGGTGCTCCGAAAAGTAAAAAATCCGTACTGCTTCCGGGTGGGCGATATGGGCGTTAAACTGGAATTTCTGGATAGCGCCCCGCCCCTTGAGGATTGCTTCACTGACTTCCTTCAACGTAAAAAGAGCGGCCTGTAATCAGTGTGCAGGCCGTTTTTGTCGGCCTCGGGACAAGATTTGCAAGGGCCGGGCAACATTGTCCACACCACCTATAAATGGTATAATATAGGTGTAAAGTGATAAAGGAAGGAGGTTCACATGGCGCGAAAGAGCCGTGTTATCACTGAAACTCAAAAGCAGGAAAGCGTAAAATCATTTGAATGGAAAATCGGTATTTATATCAGACTTTCCAAAGAGGATTTAAGGAATAATGATGAATCCGAAAGTGTAACCAACCAGAGAAAAATCAATCTGGAATTTGTGGAAGAAAAATTCTGCAACGAAACGTATATCATTTATGATATTTATGTAGATGATGGACGTTCTGGAACAACAGAGGACACACGACCTGATTTTCAACGGTTATCAAAAGACATTCGTGAGGGTAATGTGAATTGCGTTGTTTGCAAAACTCTTGCCCGGGCCTTTCGTAACTATGCCGACCAGGGGAAGTTTCTGGAACAGTATCTCCCTACATACGGTTGCCGCTTTATCGCATTTGGCAATCCCTACGTTGACACATTCGCAAACCCTGACTGTACGCAAAACATGGAAATCCCAATAAATGGCCTTATGAATGACCGTTACGCGGCCAGAACGTCGGAAGATGTACGAAAGACATTTCGGACAAAACGCAACAATGGTGAGTTTATCGGTGCATTTGCCCCATACGGTTATTTGAAAAATCCAGAAAATAAAAATGCCTTTATTATTGATGAAGAAGCCGCTGAAATTGTAAAGGAGATATTCGAGAAATATCTGGCTGGTATGAGTAAACTCTCTATTGTACGGTACTTAAACGACCATAGTATTCTCTGCCCAACGGTATATAAACAAAAGCGATTAGGCTTGAAGTACCAAAATCCGCACAGTGACCCAACAAAAAACCCTCTTTGGAGTGAAAAGACAGTGGGGGACATACTTAAAAATCAAATGTATTGCGGTGATATGGTACAAGGGCGTTATCGTATAAAAAGTTACAAGGTCCATATTCAAGAGAAAGTCCCGGAGGACGAATGGTTTATTAAAGAAAAAACTCACGAGCCAATTATCGACCGGGAAATCTTTGATAAAGTCCAGCGGTTATTACAAAAGGACACTCGCACATCTCCTAAAAATGATACGCTATATTTGTTCAGTGGTTTCCTGCGTTGTGCTGACTGCGAAAAAGCTATGATAAGAAGTGAAGTTAAAAAACATGTATATTACTACTGTTCGACTTATAAGAGACGGTCAAAAAAAGCCTGTACGAAACATTCCATACAGCATAATCGCTTAGAAGCGGCTGTCCTGTTTGCAATTCAGCAGTATGTATACCTTGCAATCGACTATACAAAAATCATTGAACAGATTAACAGGGCTCCAATCATCAAGAGCCAGGATAAGAAATTGTTGGAGGCTATCTCCAAAAAGGAACGGGAGCTTGCCAAGGTAATTCGATATAAACAGGCTGTTTATCAAGATTGGAAAGACAACGAGATTAGCCAGACCGATTACCGCCGTATGCGGGAGGACTATGAAGCACAGGAAAAAGAGATAACTACAACGATTAAAAAACTACAAAACGAGAGAGCCGAACAAGAAAACGGTGTAGACACTGAAAATCCTTTTCTGGTTGCCTTTCGCAAATATGAAAATGTCACCACACTATCAAGGGACATTCTGATTGATTTTGTTGACAGTATCACAGTTTATGAAGGCGGCAATATCAGCATTGTTCTTCGCTTTGCTGATGAACTCCGCCGGGTGCAGGATTTCATTGAAATCAACACCCATTCCGAAGCGGTTTAATATGACCGCATTTTAATTAATAATTGGTTTTCTTATTATCCATGGCCCCACCGGACCCACTGGACCCACTGGCGCTGACGGTGTTACCGGGCCTACCGGGTCCACTGGCACCAAAGGCGTTACCGGGCCTACCGGACCTACTGGCGCTGACGGTGTTACCGGACCGACCGGACCCACTGGCGTCACTGGTGCCAATGGCGTTACCGGACCGACCGGACCTACTGGCGTCACTGGTGCCAATGGCGTTACCGGACCGACCGGACCGACTGGACCTACTGGCGCTGACGGTGTTACCGGACCGACCGGACCCACTGGCGCTACTGGTACCAATGGCGTTACCGGGCCTACCGGAGCCACTGGAACAGCAGGTGCTGCCGGAGCTACCGGACCGACCGGAGCTACTGGTGCTGCCGGAGCTACTGGCCCAACCGGAGCTACTGGCCCAACTGGTGCTGCCGGAGCCACTGGTGCCGCCGGAGCTACTGGCCCTACCGGAGCCACTGGCCCAGCCGGAGCCACCGGCCCTACCGGTGCCACTGGTGCCGTCGGAGCTACTGGCCCAACCGGAGCCACCGGCCCAACTGGTGCCACTGGCCCTACCGGAACTTCTGTTACTGCCACCAGAATGAATGCACTTAACACATCAGGAACCACCCTTGCGGTAATTCTTGGGGGTACAGCAGTTCCACTTCCTGATGACCATGTATTAAACAATTTTACAGTCAATGCTGCCAATACAATCTTTACCGTTTCAGCAACAGGCTCTTATCTTATAACCTATACGGTCCGAACCACGGCCGCTTTGCTGTTATCCTCACGTATATTGAGGAACGGCACTGCATTACCTGGCTCCGTTATATCTCCTGCTGTATCAGCCAGCGCTTTCTCGACAACCCTTATTGCCGACCTGACTGCCGGTGATACACTGGAAGTACAGCTGTTCGGACTTGTGGGAACCGCCGTACTTCAGGGAGGTACCGGCGCAAGCCTGGCAGTGGTACGTCTCGCGTGACAATGATAAAAGGGGCCGGATATCCGGCCCCAGACTCATAGAAGCATAATCGCCCTATTCTTAACACACCCTAATGTCCTGGACTGTACTTAAAATCCCTGTCACAGGGATACGATGTCAACGCAGAGGGTTCCAATGTTGACCGCAGCGGATCAGCTGCCAGTCCATACCAAGTCCATCCCGCCCTCCGTATCCTCTAACGGACCGTAAAATAATTGTGGTACATCTGGAAAAAGTTATCCGTGGTACATCCTTCCCCTTTGGAGAAATCCACGATTTCATCCAGACTATCCTTAAGTTTTACGGTGTGTTCCTTTACAAACGGTTCATAGATGGCCAGGAATGCCCTGGTCTTTTTCTCCTGGGCCAGCATGCTCTTTCTCGCCGCGGTGGCTTCCTCATCATAGGCATTGGTACATTTAAGGATGTAATATTTCCCATCCAGTTCCAGGATATCGCTGATTTCATTCTGCTCCAGGGAAAATGCAACCTCCTCCCTGGTATCCATTTGGCTGCTCCATTCCAGGGTATGGTTAATCTGCACATCCCTGGAACTCCTGGATGCAATATTGGCAAAGTCGGCATTGGCCTGCTGTACCTGGGACAGTATATCTTCAGCCCGTTCCCTGGAGTCCAGCACAATCTGCTGTACCTGGATTACTTTTGCCTCTGCATCGCTCACCTCCAGATTCTCATCCTTTGTAAGTTCTGCCACCAGCTTATCCGCCCTGTAATATTCACAGTACAGGTCATAGACCTCATGCTCAGTCACATCCATATAATCCCGGTCCTGCTCCGACAGCCCACGGTAATATTCTTTTGCCAGTGACTTCAGACTGTCCTTTTCCTGCCCGGTCAGTTCTATCTCCTGTTCATCCGCCATAAGGTTGGTGGTCCCCAGTTCAATGAGGAACTGCTCAATCTGGCCCAGCAGCTTTTCCTCAAATGTGGCGCCGCTGTCATCCGCCTTTACAGACCACAGCTGGCTGGTATATATGTTCTGATACCGGTTGCGTTCCGTGGCTGCGACCACCATGATCTGTCCCTTTGTGTAATCCTTTTCAACTGTCCTCACACCTTCAGATGATACCGTCTTTTTGGAACAGCCGGTAACCGACAGCCCAAATACCAGGCACATGGCCAGCCCCATATAAACAGCCCGCTTTTTCATCCCCCGTACTCTTATTATTTTACTTATGTCCAATACGGAACTCCTTTCAAAGCAGGTGTTTCAGGATTTTAAGCACACCGTCATTCTCATTACTGTCTGCCTGGAACCTGGCTGCCTTCCTCACCTCATCCCTTGCATTGGCCACCGCGAAACTATAGTAAGCCTGTTCCAGCATTTCCAGGTCATTTAACTGGTCCCCGAATGCCATGGTCTCTTCAGGCTTTATGTCCAGGCTTTCCTGAATCGTGCGGATTGCCCTGCCTTTATTCACACCTTTGGCCATACAGTCCATCCACATATCACCTGCACAGGACATCTTCAGTTCGTCCTTAAACTCCTCATAAATGTCCCTGCTGGCAGCCTCAATGCCTTCCGGCTTATAAATCGATACCTTCACACACGGCTCATCCAATTCAAGGAGGTCATTTACCCGTGTCAGATTGAACTTATAACTCTCTATGAGCCAGTTCATCAGTTCCTCATTGGAGGATTCCAGATAATCCCCATTGGCTCCTGCATAAACAATCTCCAGGTCCGGATATTGGCGGACCTTTCTTATCATGCGGTGGACCAGTTCCTTCTCTATCGAATACACATAAAGGCTCCTGCCGCAGCAGCCCACATACGCCCCATTGTTGGCGACATAGAATATCTTCCTCTTAACCGGTTCAAATGCATGTTCCACGCTGGCCCAGGGCCTTCCGCTGGCAATGGCAAACTGAATCCCTTTTTCGCGCAGCTTTAAAATGGTCTCAAATACTTCCGGATTAATCTTTGACGAACCGTCCGGCACAAGGGTCCCATCCACATCCGATACAATCAGCTTAATCATCTTCCCTGTCCTCCAAAAGTACTTTTATCTCCTGGTTCAGCCGCCCAAGAGGCAGGCCCACCACATTGGCATAATCCCCGTCAATCCCCTTTATATAGGCTGCAAACCGGCCCTGTATCCCGTATGCGCCGGCCTTATCAAGAGGTTCGCCGCATCCTGCGTAGTCACTCATTTCCTCAGGCGTCATGGGATATACATGTACATCGGTCTTCTCAGCAAAGGTAACTCCATGGGTCCTTCCCTCTCCCAGGCAGAGAAGCACGGTCACCCCGGTATATACCTGATGGGTTCTGCCCTGAATTTTCCCAATCATCTCATATGCCCTCATAGGTGTTCCCGGCTTTCCAAGAATCTCACTTCCCACAGCCACCACCGTATCTGCCCCGATTACCATGGTACCTGCCCCGCATCCGGCTGCTATGTCCTCCGCCTTCTGCCTGGACAGTTCCATGACCACCTGCTCCGGCCTTCTTTCGCCGGTCTCTTCCTCCAACTGACTGGGCCTGATTTCCGGTTCAATGCCAATCTGGCCCAGAAGTTCCTTTCTCCTGGGAGAGGCGGACGCCAGCACAACATGGTATCCGCCCCATTGTTCACCTCTATTCATGTCTTACTCCTATCATAATCTTCAGCCTCGCACAGCCTGTAGGATGTGCGGCCAGCATACCTGCCATACCACAGCGGTACGCCATGTCAATAAACCTTCAGCCGTCCTATAACCGGCTCCTCTTCCTCCATACCGCCCATGCGCAGCCTCAGGCAGTGTATGAAATCCACCAGGTAGAATACCGTCAGCCCCACTGCCAGCATATTGCCAACATTGCCGGGGATGCGGATTACCAGGGTGCGGACCCTGCTGTCCAGCACGTAGAAGAAAAACAGGCCCAAAAGCCCCCAGGCCAGGCTGCTCTCCAGGCATACCATTCCTCTATAATTAAATGCCTTGTGGCTGTAATCCCACCAAAATGCGCCAAACAGGCGCACCATGATATTGGCAGTCACCAGCTCCAGGGTGGTGGCCATTGCCATGGATGCAGTATAAAGTTCAATCGGCCTTCCTGAAACCGGGCTTAAAAGCATACATGCCCCCAATGCCCCAAATCCATATATGATGCAAAAGGGGCCATGGCCAAAGCCACGGTCCACCACCGGCCGCTTATATTCAACACTGAGAACGACACATTCCAGTAAATATCCAAGGAAACTATACATAAAAAACCAGTTGATGAAGCTATAAATATCCATTCTATCTTCTGTCCTTCCTGTCTAATGTGACGCTATCCCCCAACACACTAAAAGTAAGGATTCATTCCCAGGGCCAGCAGGATTCCAAGAATCGCACCAGCCATGACCTGAAGCGGCGTATGTCCCACATATTCCTTAAGCTTCTCCTGAAGCACCTCCGCGTTCAGCTTCAGTTTCAGCGGATTCTCACTAAGGATGGAATTGAGAAGCTTGGCCTGCTTGCCGGTCTCGCGTCTCACCCCGATGGCGTCATACATAACAACCATGGACACCACGAATGACACCGCAAATTCAAAGGAGCCAACCCCGTATTTAAGCATGGCGGCCGTGGTCATGCCGCAAACAGTGGCTGAGTGGGAACTGGGCATGCCGCCTGAACCCACCAAACGCTCCGCATTAAAGCTTTTATTGAGAGCAAAGTCAATCAGTGTCTTAAGGAACTGGGCAACCACCCATCCCATGACCGCACTGACAAGAACCTGATTGCCAAGCATTTCTGTCCAAACATTCATATTGTTTTTCTCTTTCCCCTTTCGCTAACGTCTGGCCGGCTGTGCAAAAAAGCACATCATCAGCCAGCGCTTAAACCGGGCCGTTGTTTCCAATGTACTGCATAGCTTATCCGCACAGGTCACGGCATATCCAGCCTTGGTCACAGGCGGTATGGGCGTCAGGGGCCACATATGGCGGAGGATGATAACCTCCTCTTCCCCTGTCAGTTCAAAATACTTCCCTGCGTTGCGGAGCGCTTCCTTGGGATGGGTAAACCCATGAAAATGCTTCCCTGTTTCCCTGGCATGTGTATGCCAGTCGTATAAAAACAAATCATGGAGAAGCCCTGCTCTCGCAGCGCTTCTCCAATTTCCTCCAAACCTTTTACATAACTTATATCCTAAATATGAAACCTGTATGCAGTGGGCTTTACATGTGGTAGTC
Organism: Enterocloster sp. OA13; assembly: GCF_022440595.1. Lineage (NCBI taxonomy): Bacteria > Bacillati > Bacillota > Clostridia > Lachnospirales > Lachnospiraceae > Enterocloster > Enterocloster sp. OA13. Next base: position 3,459,276 of record NZ_JAKNTF010000001.1, read on the forward strand.
CCATGCTGTATATACTGATCCATAGACTGGAATACAGGATGCTCTAAAATGTCCCTGACACAATCCATATATTCCTGATTCCCCGTGTAGTCATATAATCCGGACGGCTCCATGGGCATCACACCTTTCTTCTTTTATCAGATTCATTATCTGACATTTCAGGTCCGCTGTCAATATCCAATCAGCCAATCATAAAGTTCCTGATACTTGGCGGCAGAGGTTGACCAGGAATAATCCTTTGCCATGGCCCTGTCTATGATCTTGTTCCATTCACGGCGCTTATTGTAGTAAATATACATTGCATACCGCACGCTGCCCAACATCTCATGGGCATTGTAGTTGGCAAATGAAAATCCGGTACCGGCGCCCTCATATTCATTATATGGTTCAACCGTATCCTTTAATCCGCCTGTCTCCCTTACAATGGGAACCGTTCCATAACGGAGGGACATGAGCTGGCTCAAACCGCACGGCTCAAACAGGGACGGCATAAGGAATGCATCACACGCCGCGTAAATCTTATGTGACATTGGCTCAGAATAGTAAATCTGAGCGGACACCTTATCATGGTACTTCCAGTCATAATGACGGAACATGTTCTCATATCTCTCGTCGCCGGTTCCCAGGACTACCAGCTGCATGTTATCATTACACAGCTCATCCATGACGCCCTGAATCAGATCCAGGCCCTTCTGGTCCGTGAGACGTGAGACAATTCCCACCATGAACTTCTTCTCATCCACAGGCAGTCCCAGTTCCTCCTGGAGCGCCTTCTTATTCTTTGCTTTTTCCTTGCGGAAATTCCTGGCATTGTACTTCTGGACAATATATGGGTCTGTCTCAGGATTGAATTCATCGTAATCAATACCATTGACAATACCTCTCAGGCTGTTTGCCCGGGATCGCATAAGTCCATCCAGGCCTTCGCCATAGAACGGCATCTTAATCTCTTCCGCATAGGTATCGCTTACCGTGGTAATGGCATCTGCAAATACAATTCCGCCCTTTAACAGATTACCGTCCTTATAAGCTTCCAGCTTATCCGGAGTAAAGTAATAGCTGGGCAGTTCCGTAAAGCGCTGGATTGTCTTAACGTCCCATACGCCCTGGAACTTAAGGTTATGGATAGTGATGACAGACTTCATATCACGGAAGAAATCACCCTCATGGAACTTATCCTTAAGAAGCACGGGTATCAGTCCTGTCTGCCAGTCATGGCAGTGTACCACATCAGGCTGGAATCCGATAACAGGCAGTGCGGACAAAGCCGCCCTGCAGAAGAAACAGAACTTCTCCAGATCCCAGTACCAGTCTCCATATGGCTTGGGACCGTTAAAATAGCTTTCATTATCAATGAAATAAAAAGTAATGCCTTCATGTACATACTTGAGGATGCCTACGTAGCGGCTCTGTCCCAGGAAGTCCATATAAAAATGGTCCACATATTCCATCTTGGAACGCCACTGTTCCTTGATGCACAGGTACTTCGGTATCATGACCCTTACATCGAAATACTCTTTGTCAAAGCATTTGGGCAGAGAGCCAACCACGTCTGCCAGTCCTCCTGTTTTGATAAACGGCACTGCTTCTGAAGCTGCAAATAATATTTTCTTCATCCAAACCTCCCTCTCCTGACGAACAGGTTCCTTATGCCTTTCCATATAGTATACCGTATTTTACCGAAATTAGGAAGTTTTTTCTGACGAAATTGTTTTAAATTTTTTTGTATTCTAACAATATTTTATCTGAAATCAGCGCAATAAACTCGGAGTTGGTAGGTTTACCTTTGCCTGTGCTGATTGTATACCCGAACACCTCGTCAATGGTCTCCATTTTCCCTCTTCCCCATGCAACCTCAATCGCATGACGGATGGCTCTTTCCACACGGCTTGCAGTTGTCTGGTTCCGTTTGGCGATGGCGGGATAGAGGATTTTTGTGACGGAACTCATCATCTCCTGGTCCTCCACGGACATTGCGATTGCATCCCTTAAGTACTGGTAACCCTTGATATGGGCTGGTATCCCAAGTTCATGAAGCATTTTCGTAATATCCGTCTCCAGATGTTCCTTCATGTACTCTTCCCTGGTGATGTGCGACTCCTCTCCAGGTTCAAATGGAGCAGATACCACCTTTCCAGTCATCTGTTTCTCAGGCAGTTTTCCAATATGACGAATTTTATTCACCAGGATTTCTTTGTCAAAAGGCTTCATCAAATAGTAGTTGGCGCCTGCTTTAAACGCATCTTCTGTCATCTGTTCCCCGCCTACTGCACTTAAAATGATAAACGCAGGGTTTTTCATAAATGTATGTTCGCTCTTGACCTTTTCCACAACAGATATACCGTCAATTTTCGGCATAACTAAATCCAACAGCACAATATCCGGCGTTGTATCTACAATCATATCAATGGCATCTGCGCCATTGTCAGCCTTTCCAATCACGGATAATCCATCTTCAGCGTTAATCAGCTCATCCAGAGTATTCAGAATCAGCGGATTGTCATCAACAATCGCAACATTCAGCTTTTCCACTTCCTTTTACCTCCTAAAATTGTTTGCCTATGCTAAACTGCCTGCTAAAATATGTGTTAGTTGATTTTCGACCTTATGGTTTACAAAAATCCATATCATTCGTCCTGAGCTCCTGGCGAATCTTATTATATATGCTCCCCATAGCATATATCAACGATTCGTGGTCGCAATTTTAGACACGTGTCGAATTATCATTGTATCATTGAGGGTGACATTTTGCAATATATTGTTTTATCTATTAACAAATTTGTAATTAATATCCAGTACATTTTTGGAAATATTACACAATTCGACACCTTTTTTATCATTTCCCTCTTTTTTCGACCATTATGTCCATATTTCTACAGGCAATATATAGAACGCACAGTCCCTTCATTTCTCCCTGTCTTTTGATTCAGAAAATTTTAAAATCCTGTCGGAACAGGATACCTGTAAACCGCAGATTCTTTGTGGAATGCGTATAGAATAGCCCCCCTGCCGCCGTCTATATGAGACACCGTTCCCCGGCAGATACCATACCGTTCCTGGATGTCCTTGGTATATTATCAAAATAATCCCGGGCTTTGCAGCATTAAATTGTTATTTAATCCACTGGATTGCAGGTAAAAAGAAGGAAAAGCCATTTCATGTGCCATAAAATAAAGTTATATGGCCGTGATTAAACAAGCTAGTTATATGACACAGAATTATGTCTGTCTCCTGATTTGGTATCTATAACAATAATTCATACAATCCAGCAGCTGGCGCCTTTTCTCTTTCAGAACCATCTAATTCCGTTACTCAACAGGAATACGGTTTACTGTGCATTATCCGACATCAGGCACATCCAGTCCTGGTTCTCATAACAGATAACAGATGAAAAAGACGGCCCGCTCATAAGAACCGGCCGCCCATTGACATGTCTGTATCAGACAGACATTATCTCGTCATCTGTGTTTTTTCTTTTCATTCTCATAGATTTCCAGAAACTCCACTGGATTTTTAGTAAAGATTTTTTCCAATTCATAAGACAGGGAAAATGGATCATAATCACTAAAAACATTGGGTATGTACTGATAAAGCTTATCCGCTATGCCCTGGACATGCTCTATATCAGTCCCGGTCAGGCTGTAGATTTTATTTTCAGTGAAAATGAGAAGCTTCACAATAAACGGGCCTCCCTTAATCCCAACTTGGGCGCATATCCAATAAACCTTATGGCGTGGGATAGCCGTTACCTTTGAAGTACCTTTGGGGCCGCCCTTTACCCCGCATAGAAGCAAATAAGAAGGCATCAAAACAATCTTCTCTCCAGATGCCTTCGCAGGATCTGAAAATTTGTCTATGTATTCCTCTACCAGGATTTTACCCTCAAGCGCTTCCCCGTCAATAATCCTTCCAGCCGCTTCCTGTGTATTATCCTTATAAGGGAGAAATAAATTATCGCCGTTCCTGGCGGTCCGTCCTGTTGCAATCAATTTAATCACTGTGCAAACCAGCACAAGACCTATTATGATGATTAAGTAAAAAGATATACTGCCATAAGAAATATCGTTGAAATTGATGGAATCCTTTCCAAGAAGATAAATTACTGCGAGGGCACAGGCAAACACAATCAATAATTTGTAAAACATTTTCCTCGTTGCCCTATTAACACGTTCTGATTCCTGTTCCAAGTATCCATGATCCATATTGGCTTTCTCCTTATAAGTTTATTCCGTACTGTTTACTTACGTATAACTGCATGGTTTATTTTTCAATTCATTATACTGTTTTTTCTTTCTGAGCACAAGTCAATTCAGATGGGAAGATGCTGGATTGTAAGTTACCAGGATTGAGGTAACCAAGGCCTTGAAGCAGCCACTCCTGGGGATACAATCCTTTAACCTCCTCTGAAGCAGTTACCTGGAATGTTATTGATATTGATAGGAGGTTACATTTCTGCCGTTATCATAAAAAGGCCCCTGCATATTCAGCTATGGCGGAGCCGTTTAATTATGTTTAATTTTTTAAGCTGTTAGTGTGGAATTGCTGGGAACAGACTTTTCTTTATATTTTTAAACATTAAAGGCGAACCCCATAAATCATATTGTTGCAATCGCCTTCAACTTATTCTAGAAATATATGATATATCTGATTAAATTTAATATCGCAATGTTTTTCAAGATTAAAATATTCACTTCTGAAAAAACTTTTCTCTCTGTTTTTTCGGATGGGATTTTTTCTTGAATACAGATTATAACTATTTCATAATCACCAGGACCATATTTTTATATTACTTCCTGCAAAACAATTTGCATCAAACATTTAGTCCTTACTGATACACAATATCATAATTCCGTAACACAAGATAGAATAATTCTTTGCTTAAATTACATAGTTGAATCATACTTTTTCCACAAAGGGCGACTGTTTCGATTTTTCCTAATCTGGTCGTACTTTTACTTCTATCCTCCCTTTATGAAATGAGATACATGCAGACATCATATAGTACCATGTATTATCAATTTCAATTCACTCCCTTCGCAAGAAGGGAGACCTTTTCGAATACCAGTCCTGTATGCCAATAGAATCTCTTCAATCCACTCCCTTCGTAAGAAGGGAGACGCCAATCGTGACTGTATAAGTCTTGTCACTTATATGCTTCAATCCACTCCCTTCGCAAGAAGGGAGACGCCTCCGGTTCTCTTTACAGATACCTGTCCATCGCTTCAATCCACTCCCTTCGCAAGAAGGGAGACCAGCGTGTCATAGATGTGCTTTGGGGCATTGTCGCTTCAATCCACTCCCTTCGCAAGAAGGGAGACAGGGTACGTACCCATATCAACTGACCTGTATTATGCTTCAATCCACTCCCTTCGCAAGAAGGGAGACAATTTTAGGAGAAACCCCAATCCAATTATCAACTGCTTCAATCCACTCCCTTCGCAAGAAGGGAGACAAACTTCCTGTAATCTTTATTATCGTGAGATAATGCTTCAATCCACTCCCTTCGCAAGAAGGGAGACTGCATGGCCATTGCGTTGGATGTGGCGGCTTTTAAGCTTCAATCCACTCCCTTCGCAAGAAGGGAGACGAGGGGCCCTGCGGCCCCTCAACCTGACAGGAGGGCTTCAATCCACTCCCTTCGCAAGAAGGGAGACGAATAGGAAAGAGTACGTTTCTGGCCTATCTGGGGCTTCAATCCACTCCCTTCGCAAGAAGGGAGACCCGGTGAGATCTGCGCTCTGGAGTCCGGCAATATGCTTCAATCCACTCCCTTCGCAAGAAGGGAGACAGGCCCCTGGCAGGGCTGAGTGCAAGAAAGGGAATGCTTCAATCCACTCCCTTCGCAAGAAGGGAGACAAGGGGAGTATGGAAGACTTGCGGACTATTTCGTGCTTCAATCCACTCCCTTCGCAAGAAGGGAGACAACTAACTCTAAACCCACATACCCACAACACACAAGCTTCAATCCACTCCCTTCGCAAGAAGGGAGACCATTTGAGCCCCCCCTTTGTTATTATCCGTTTGGCTTCAATCCACTCCCTTCGCAAGAAGGGAGACTGGCAATGGCATCATAATCTGTATCACGTTGGTCGCTTCAATCCACTCCCTTCGCAAGAAGGGAGACCGTAAATTCAGCCCCTGCTACTGGCATCCCTCCTGCTTCAATCCACTCCCTTCGCAAGAAGGGAGACATCGAATGTGGCTGCAAACTCCCCAAGTGCACTGCTTCAATCCACTCCCTTCGCAAGAAGGGAGACAGTGAGGATTGCCACAAAATCACTAACTGGCACGCTTCAATCCACTCCCTTCGCAAGAAGGGAGACAGCAAATATTACCAATAAACCACTCTAAAATTTATCTATAACTAACATTTTTTCTACCATACACGTCCCAAAACTTCCCCCAAAACAATCAAACCGTTTATCATAATCCCATATCCATATCATAATCCAGTGCGAATCCCCCAGGGTTTTAATGAGAGCATCACATTCGCACTACATAATCAAAGGTTCTGTTACATCGAATCCTGGCTTTGCCCCCATATGCTCCACCTTATTTTTATACTTGTCACCCAAATAGTAAAATCTCAGGCTATCCACATTTTTATCTATAATCTTTTCCAGGATAGCTTTTACTTCCCTGCATTTTGCAGCATCCATATTACATTCAAAGACTGAATTCTGGACCCGCTGGCCATAATTGACACATTGCTTAGCCACCTGCCGGAGACGTTTCCTTCCAGCCGCTGTTTCTGTATTCACATCATATGTGATTAACACAAGCATCCCATCACCTACTTCCAAAAGAAGGGAGGATATTCATCCAAGTCACCACGGATATACCGAGCCAGCAATAGGGCCTGAACGTATGGTACCATCCCCCATTCTACTTTTTCTCCTAAAAAGGGATGACGGATTATCTCCTGTTTTTTCATCTGCCACTGAGACAGGAACAGCTTTCTGGTGTCATCATCCATAATCACTGCTCCATTTTCCTTTTGGTCAAATCCCTCCGGCTTCACTATTTTTTTATTAATTAAGGTCAACACAAAACGGTCCGCCAGCACACTTCTTAATTCTTCCACCATATCCAAAGCTAATGATATCCTTCCTGGTCTGTCTGTGTGGAAAAACCCCGCATATGGATCCAATCCCACCGTCTCCAACGCTCCTGCACACATCCCTGTCAACAGTGTATACGCAAACGACAGCATGGCGTTTACCTTATCTGTGGGCGGACGCTTTGATCGTCCGCGAAAAAAGAAATCCTCTTTTTGCTGCAATATCAAATCATCAAATACGGAAAAATAAACAGATGCCGCTTCTCCCTCAAGCCCCCTTAACACATCCGGTTCCTTACACACCCTTATTTTTTTCAGGGAATCTGATAAAAAACCGGATTTTCTCTTCAGCTTCTCTCCATCTAACCTCATAGGATAATCCCTAACTGCGCGCTCCAGTACCCATTTTTCATTATATACTTTTCCTGCTATGCAGTTCCGGGAAATATCCATGCTCTTCTCTAAATCCCAGGCAATCCTATATTGTTCCCTGCGCAGTGTGATATTCCCACGCACCTCGCCGGACACCCTGGCCAGAAACCGCCCGCTTCTTGACAGGAAGGATATGCCGATATCCCGTTTCGCACATGCTGCCATAAGCGCCGGACTGGCTCCCGTATAGCCAAAGGTCACGATTGCTTCCAGATTATGCAGAGGCACCCTTCCTATTTCTTCCTGTTTTTCATAAACCACCACATTTTCCCCGTCCAGGGACAGATATCGGTCCGGTGAGGTAATATAAAGTGTGTTCAGAAGTCTTTTCATGACAGCTCCTTATCTGGTATAGTATTGTGTAAATCCCTGTGATAATCATGCTCATCACGTAATTCAATCCCATCCTTCACTTTTCATCCAGCATCTTATCGATATATGCTTTCGCTGTCTTATCCTCTCCCAGTACTGGAAGGCAGATATCCTTTAAGGAACAGGCATTACAGCTTTTTGTACGTTTTACCCGGGGAGTATGCTTTTTTTCAAAATATTGATGCATTTCACGGAACATATCCCGGGTTTTCTCTCTCATCCTATCTGTAATATCTATCTGCGTCCTATGTCTGGTTTCCCCGTAAAACAGATATCCCACCGGTATTTCGCAACACATCATCTCTTCCAGGCACATGGCCTGGGCCGTCAGCTGAAGTATATCTGAATCGTTTTCCTTGGGTTCTCCTCTTTTGTACTCCACTGGTACCACCTGATAGAGCCCATCCCTGCCGATAAGGGGAATCCCACTCTGGCTTCTATGGAATTCTACCACATCGCACTCCCCACTGATTCCCAACTCCCTGGAATGGACCGGCATTGCCCTGGAAACAATGATATCGCCCCGTTTCTCTGCAATTGTCCTGTCATGGGCCCGTTCGTGAAGCAGATGCCCTTCTACAGTCCGTACATTTTCATTCCACTGGAGTTCAATATATGCCAATGCCCACTGTCTCCTGCAAAAGGAAAAGTGTTGGATTCCTGATAACTGGAGGAATTCATCCTCTTCATACAAAATCGTATACCTCCGGTTTTACACTGTCAACAGGTTCCCATTCCACCTGATAATCCTCAAATGACTTGGGACGCTCTACCTTGGGCGTAATCTTTACACTTCTGTGAATTTTTGCAGATGGAGTCTTGGGTGTCTTCTCATCATGCTGCCACCAATACAGGCGGCATACCTCCATGCTGCCTTCCGGCCGGGCAGAGGAAGCATCATTTTCAAATAATGTTTTAAGAGCCTCTTTTAAGATGTCAGCATCTTCCTGGGAAAATCCGGTTTTCTCAGCCAGCTGTACGTTGACACTGCCTTTCACCACATACAACCCGAACCCAATCCTGTGCTTTGTGCCCATGGTGTCCGATGCCTTTCCCTCTTTTCCAGACTCACTGTTCACGCTTTTTGTAATCTGCATACTGATTATATCCACAGGAGACTGGCTTACTGCCTGATGGATTGAAACAGGACCGCGGATTCCCAGGGAAACATCCACGCCCTTAAAAGCAAAAACCTGTCCGAAACTTCTCACATCCATCCATTCCCGGCATGCAATCTGGGCGCACTTCTCCTTGTTGGCCTTTTTTCCCTGTTTCATCTCAGCCTTCAAGGCTTCACAGCCCTCCGCACGCTCCCTCAGGCTACCGAAGCCATCATCCGCACGGTCATCAGATTGTACAAAAATCTTCTGTCCCATATCCTGGAACCGGTTCCTGATTTTTCTCTTAATACAGACATCGGAAATCTCACCATAACCATCAAAATTCTCCCTGGGGCGGTTCCCGTTAAGCGGATCTCCATTTGGATTGGCATTGGCAGCCGAAATCAGAAGTACAAAATCAATTTTTCCCTTTAACTCACTCATTTCTTTTCCTCCTCTGCATAATTTCTAAATGCATATGACTGATTGTGGTATCCCAACAGATAAAGGCCATTCAAGGCGTCATTTTTCTCAAATTCCCCTTCCTTGAACTTCCAGCTGATGTCCTCTATCATATGTTCATAATACAACCTCTCTGGCAATGGCAGCTTGACAAAGTATGGTTCCAGCCTTTCTTCTATAACTTTCCACGTCCTAAAAGGCTGTTGGGAAAATGCATTCATAAAACGCTTTGCATTAGTCTCCCTTACCTCATCTTTTTCAAATGTCCGGTACTCCACCCTGTCAGCTACTGCCAGCAGTCTCCCGTATAGGTAATTCCTGTCCTGGCTCTCTGTATTAAGTGCCACTGTCCATTCCTCCTTCCTCTGTTCCATCCTCTTTTTCTTCTCAAAGGAACACGCCAGCGCCAGCACGCGCTCCCAATTATACCGGCTGTCATATGACACTGGGGATGAAGCCTTCCGGTAGGCCAGGTGTACCATATCCTCCGGAACCGGACGCCCGGAAATAATGCAGGGCAGCAGGCGTTTTAAAACCTCCGCATACATCTTCTCATTCCCGCCTTTTAAGGTCAGCATCCCATTCTGCTCCGACCCATATAAAATATCAGCTATATCCCTCACCCCGGCCATCCCATAATATAGGAAGTACTTTTTATCCTTAAATTTCGGATGCAGCCACCCACAGCCGGCATGCCATTCCTTCAACCGTTTCAGATAACGGCTGGAATCAAGGCTCTCATATTCCATCATGGCAAGGCGCCCGGTGGTAGCAGCGTCAAAAGCCATCAGGACTGTCCTGGAATCCACATCCAACCTTGCCCCATATCCTGCAATCGCGGCCTGGAATCTGGCGGCGCCTCTGGAATCCGTCCCCATATATTCAGGCACTTTCTTACTTTCTTCTTCATCCCCCCAGATATCCTCTGACTCATAAATATCACAGACCATATCCGTATCCAGACACCAGTCCGGAAGGGGAATCAAGTCCGACTCCCAAGTCACCACACAGAGACTGTTCCAGTTTCTCCCCTGTCTGCGGATAATCCATTTCAGGGCATTATGGGCTTTCTGGGAATCCTCATATCCGATGGCAAATGCCTCTTCCTTATTGGAAAATCTGCCCCTGTATGTGTAATATGTCTCATCATTGGCTGAAATCAGCTTTGCCCCGTCCCCTTCATTCCTTATCTTTTTAGGGTGGAGATAGGAAATCTGTTCCTGATTCCCGGTCAGGTAGGAAAGCCCTCTCTGCTGCCACGAAGCGCGGCAGTAGGCAATATAAGCATTTTCAAGAGAAACATCCAGCCAGCACTCAGGCCGTTCCGTCCCGTCCTTTTCCTCCAGCAGGTTTTCCTCAGCATCCCAGGGCTTCTCAACCCGGAACCTCACAAAAGAGTCTACCTGGGATACATTCTGTATTTTTATCGTTTTCAAGACCTTACCCTGCCCATCCGTTTTCAGGCACCCATAGGAAACCAAATCCCGCATCAGACATTCCTGGTTCAGATAATTCCAGATAGCATGTACCTTTTCATGCGAAAATGCAGATTCAGCCCATTTCTTCAGCCCATCCATATATAGCTTGTGGTTTTCTGTATAATCTTTTCCTTTATCCGGCACCACGTAATCCATATAATCACCAGCCAGATATTTTAAATTATCACAGAGTGGATGGGCTTCTACACCAGCTGTCCGGCTGGCCGATTTCTCTGTCACCGGTATCACGGTCAGCTTTTCCTCATCCTCCACAGGAACCGCCCGTAAAAATTCCCCTTTTTCATTAATGGTCACCGTAATCTGAGCTGCAACCGTAGAGTGGAAGACTGGAAGTAGAATGAGTGGTTCCCCAAAACGGCCCTTTTCATACTGACCGGCAAGATTCGCATTTTTTTCATATAAATCACATAATTCCCTTACCCAGTCCACTCAGACACCTCCTCTTCGGAAAATTCTTCTAGGCCTGAAAAATTCCTGTTATCAAACAGCTTCATCTCCATGTCTTTAATATGACGTTTATCCATACACTCTTCCGGTCTTGGGAAATGAATTACGCCATTTCTCATCACCGGACGCCAGAACCTGACTGTCATCCTGCCTTTATCTTCATCCAGGACAGCCTCATCCGCATAAGTAATACCGTGATACATGAATCCGTACGCCAGTTCTGCAATGCCGGAATAAAATCCCTCATCCTGCCCCGTTTCAAAATCACATGGCTCCACATATCCCTGGCACTCTCGTGTCCCAAGGAAAATGTCACGGCGTCCGCCTCTGGCTATCATCCGTTTAGCAATATTATGATGCTTGTTCTCATTGCGGTCCGCGGCAAGTTCCGGACGGTTCATATTCCATTCGAAATGTGCCCTTACCTGATACCGAACATGTTTCAGATATGTGTAGTAGGAAAGGTCATTTCCCCCTCCATATCCGATAGGGCGCACGCCCTTTGTCTCTGTCTGGATTGGATTCATGATACGCACAGCGTCAATAATCCAAACTATTGTTGGCTTCCAATATATGCTTTGCAGTATGCCTTTTAATGCCTCATACGTAGGAATCTGATAGGAAAGCTTTTCCCCTCCCACTCTGGTTACCGGGTCTGCAAACATTGCATAATTACCGCTGACCTGAAATTCCACCCTGTTTTCATGCATAATCCCTTTCACCTCCTTTTCTTTCTCTGCCTATATCATCAATTCGGTCATCAAGCCTGGATTCTGGGTAACCCCCAGATTCTCTTTGTCATAATACCGCTCGTCCAAAACCAGCACTCTCCCCTCCCATACAGTATGAATAGCGTCCCCCAATCCTTTTTTCTCTGTCCCGGATATGGCAACGGTAAAGCGCTGCAGCTTTCTAAGCGCCTGCTTCTTCTGCTGTAAGGAAGCCGATCCGCCTGACAACCTGGACAGCAATTGTACAGCCTCTTCATTGTACGGAACGATGACCGTGGTCTTTCCATTCTCTTCAATTGCCTCAAATAAATCCCCCGCGGTCTTAAATGCCTGTTTTAATATGGGCAGACCTGCACCTTTACACGCTGTTGTCCCTTGCTGGGATGGCAGGAAATCATGGTTCCCCGACAACAGTTCCACCAAGCTGGTGGAAACCCCTTCCACGGTTTCCCGGTATTCCATCTCCTTCAGCCATTTTTGGAAATTACATTCATAGTACATCTTTACTGCCAGACTGCTATCCAGCCGTCCACCTAATACTTCAGGGTTCCTGTAAAATTGGGCCAGCACCTGTTCCGTGGATTCCTGTGCCCTCCGGATATAGGCCAGATGGGAGAGATTCTCAGCATCTCCCGACATTTTCACAATAAAAACCTTTCCCATGTCAACTTCCTTGTGGCGGTTACAGCGACCCGCAGCCTGGATGATATTATCCAGCCCTGCAAGGGAACGGATTACACATCGGAATGAAAGATCTACCCCTGCTTCAATCAATTGGGTGCTGACGCATATAAGAGGAATCGGATCCTCCCCATGGGATTTCAAACAGTCCGACAAATCCTTCAATACATCACTGCGGTGCTCTGGACACATCCCTGTACTGAGATGATAAAGCTTAAATCGATCTTCATTCAGCGACTCCAGCATCCCAAATAATTCCCTGGCGCACCGTTTTGTGTTAACCACGAATAATACCTGTTTCAACTCCCTTGCCTTTTCCAGCACAAATCCCGCTGCTTTCCGGATATCCATACCGCCCGGAACCAAATCCGTACAATCTATTATCTCCGTCCTGCGAAATGCTTCCTGATAGAAATCCACATATCCCGTCATATCTTTCGGTGGACGGAGTCGGTTTACAGGTATCCTGTCCAAAAGGGGCTGGGTTGCCGTGCACAGTACCATGGTGGTATCCGCAAACTCTGTCAGGAAATTTACAGCCATGTTGAATAACTGGATGGTCCTGACCGGCAGGGACTGCACCTCGTCCATGATGATGACACTATTACATAGACTGTGCATCCTTCGTATGTTACCAGTCTTACCGGCAAAAAGGGTATTCAGGAATTGCACGGCCGTAGTGACGATAACAGGAAGCGACCAATCTTCTGTAACACGGTCATAGTATGCCTGTTCTTCCTCTGTTTCCAGAATAATATTGCAATGATGCTCCAGCACGATGCCAGGATAATCCAATGCATTCCTAATCTCCTCTGCATTCTGGTCCAGGATTGATTGATATGGAGCTACATAGATAATCCGCCTTTTATGATACTCAAGGGCGTGGCGGACCGCAAAACGGAGGCTGCTTAACGTTTTCCCGGAACCGGTAGGCACTGTCAGGTGATAGAGCCTTATATTCTGCAGCGCCTGTTTCATGCATCTGTCTGATATCTCACTCCGGTAGCGGTTTATACCGCTCTTGTCCATGAAATCAGCATACTTTCTTTCCACATGTTCCACGCATATCCTCCAGACATCCTGAAGCTTTTCGGAAGAATACTCTTCCGGCTGACGGACCGCTTCACCATCCTCGGTCATGAAATCTTCCGTATCCCTGCGGTCGGCGTCAATAAGCAGGGATAATAAAATGCGCTCATACATTCCAAGGAAAAAATCCCTGTTGCCATAAAGTTGCGGATTATCCCAGCTCTTCATGATATCCTTGATTCTTTTAGGAATCAGCTTTGATTCTTCCCTGGCTCCGGCACATCTTTTTTCAAATTCCGATGGTTCTACCGCCTGATAGAAATATTCCTTTGCCTCTTCTATAGGCAGCTTCTTCGCCTTTTCCATCCGCTGGCGCAACAGGATGGAACTGTCAATTATGGAAATACAGTCCCTCAGGCCATGGTGGGAGTAGATGGCTATCTGTATCATCTCAGATAGCAGCGTACCTGGAAAGATTTCCTGAATCAACTGACCGCCCGCCGTAGTATGGTCTTCCTTAGGGCCGGATGGAATGCCATCATTACAAATGGCTTTCATGAAATACTTCTGCCAGCGTTCTGGATACTTTCCGGAATCGTGAAGGTGACAGGTCAGCCATAGAATGTCTTTTAAAATAGGGATGGGATTTTTCTTTTCTGCGATTACAGCGGTGTCGGAATTGTGTGTGGAATTTAGTTGATATGTATCAGAGTGGGGGTTATAATGAGCATAAGGTTGGTTCATTATTCATATCCCTCCTTTGTAAAGTAGTTAGAATTGTACAATGTGACCAGTGACTGGGTAGGGGGTTAATTCTAAATATAGATTACTACTTGCAGGATTGATTGTCAATGATATTTTTATTATATTTTATATTTCATATAATTTAAATCTCATAAAACTTAAATGTATTCTTCTATTTTATTTTATAGGAAATTATAGTTTTGACAAAACGTTCTTATTTCATTATAATACAAATGTCGAATGATTCATATTTCGTGGATTGAAAGAAATTTTATGAAATTTACAGCAGCTTTAAAGAATAGGGTCCATCACACTGAATAAACCAACCTGTGTGATGGTCCCATCTTCTCCCCAATACCTTATTCTCTATTACCGTACTCAACGCTCCAACATATTCTCAATCAAAATCCCATACCCCCTGCTCGCATCCTGCACAAACACATGGGTCACCGCCCCCGCCAGTTTCCCATCCTGTATAATCGGCGACCCGCTCATGCCCTGCACAATCCCGCCTGTCAATTCCAAAAGTCTCGGGTCCGTCACCTTGATTACCATGCTCTTATTCTTGTGGCTGGCATTATAATCCACCTTCTGTATGTCTATCTCATAATCCTCCAGTTCCCCGCTGATATTGCTTCTGATATAGGCAACTCCCGGTTTCACGTCCTGGCGGCAGGCAATCTCCACCGGCTCCCCGGTCAGTTGCTTCTTGAACTGCTGGTTCACGGTTCCGAATATCCCCTCGTTGGTATTTTCAGCTATATCCCCCATATGGGACTGCGGGCCATAATAGATGACGCCTGAAAGCAGGCCCGGTTTGCCGATGGTTCCCTTTTCAATCCCCATGATTTCCGTGGAATACAAGGCGCCCTGGGACGTCTCCACCAGGTCCCCGGTGTCACTGTCGCTGATTCCATGGCCCAGTGCACCGAAATTACCATTCATATCCACATAAGTAATGGTTCCGATTCCCTGGGTATCGTCCCTGACCCAGGCCCCAAGCTTATATTTCCCGTCTGAACCTGCAATCGGTTTTACGCTGACATCCACTGGTTCCCCGTCCCTGCGCACGGTCACAACTGAATCCTGGCCGCCTGATTCATTTACCGCGCTTATAAGGTCTTCCTTTGTCTTCATGGGCTTACCGTTAAATGCTTCTATATAGTCCCCTGTTTTTAAAATGCCGTAGGCAGGCTCCACTTCCATCCCGTCCGGCCCTGTAATCCGGCCGGTGCCGATTACCATGACTCCGTCTGATTTCAGGTAAATGCCGATTGGGCTTCCGCATGGGATTGCATACCGCGTATCCACCACATCCACCTGGATGTCCTTTAATTTTATAATGCCAAACAGCTTAAGCCCCACCTGGTAGCTTCCCTGTTCTCCTGCAATCATGGAAAAATGCTGCCTGCCGCTGATGGTAATCTGGTCGGCCGGTATATTGCTTTCATTTCCAAGGGACACTTCCTCACTGTCACTGGAAATGGTTGCTTTTAAAGGCAGTCCAAAGGAAAAATCCTCCTCCTGGTTTTGTATGATGCTTACCCGGTCCGGCACCGCCTGATCCATATAATACCACGTGTATCCTGTTACAGCCACAATGGAAAGCCAGAAAATACGTCCCAGCCACCGGTAAAATTTAGATTTTCCTGTCATCGCCCTGCCTCCTTATATAGTCTTCATGTTATTTCGGCAAGAGCGTGTTTTTAAATGCTTCCGGGCGCTTTTTTACCCGCCGGATTCATTTTAAAGTCAAAAAAAGAAAGACGCATGCTCACTGCCTCTTTCTTAGTATTATCCGTCCTGCGGATTTCAATCTGTTTTATTTTGTCCTGTCTGCCAAATCCTTCATTTCGGCTGCATTTTTACGCACTGTATCCGTAATCTCCGCGCCGCCCAAAAGCCTGGCCAGCTCCTCTACGGATGCCTGGCGGTCCAGAAGGCGGATGGTTGTGAGGGTGCTGCCATTTATGGCAGATTTTGAAATCTCAAAGTGGGCGTCCGCCATGGCTGCTATCTGTGGAAGGTGGGTAATGCAGATGACCTGATGGCTGCCTGCTATATAGGATAGCTTTTCCGATACCTTCTGGGCAGTCCTGCCGCTGATTCCGGTATCAATCTCATCAAAAATCAATGTGGGGATATCATCGGAATCCGCCAGCACGGTCTTGATGGCCAGCATGATCCTCGACAGTTCACCGCCCGAGGCCACGTCCTTTAAGGGCCGCATGGGCTGTCCTGGATTGGTGGAAATGATGAACTGCACCTCATCCCATCCTGATGCGCCAAAATGCTCCAGGCGCTTGAATTCCATGTCAAATTCCACATCCAGGAAGTTCAGGTCGACGAGTCCGTCCCTGATTTTTTTAATAAGGTCCCTGGACGCTTTTTTACGTATCCCTGATAATTGTGCGCAGAATCCTTCTAAATGATTCCTGCATTGTTCCAGTTCCTTCTTGGTCTGTTCCCTGTGATAATCATAATCCTCCAGTTCGTCCAGCCGTTTCCTTTTTTCTTCCAGTTTCTGGTTGATTTTAGAAATGGTTGCGCCGTACTTGGCCTGCAGGTTATGGATTAAATCCAGCCGTTCCTCGGTCTGGCGGAATGTCTCCTCATCAAATTCCATGGAACCCATGTAGGAGGATATTTCCCGCTTTGCATCTTCCAGTATGGAATCCGCATCATAAAGCTGGTCCCGGATACCGTCCAGGGCATGGTCAAATTCCACCACCTGCTCCACTTCCCTGAGGGCCCGCGACAGCCACTCCCCCTCCACCGCATTATAGGCATCCCCAAGGCTGGCCGCTATCTTCTGGGAATGGGAAAACCTTCTGTAAACAGAAGTCAGTTCCTCTTCCTCGCCTTCCTTCAGCCCGGCCTCCTCAATCTCCTGTATCTCAAAGCGCAGGAAATCAGCTTCACGGATACGGCTTTCGCTGTCCATGTCAAACTCCTCCAGACGCTTGATAAGGGCGCGGTAGGACTGGTATTCCTTTGCAATCTTCTGTTTGACAGGCTGGGTGCTGGCCTTAACATAGGCGTCAAGAATTTCAAGATGTTTTGATTTATATAGCAGGGACTGGTGTTCATGCTGCCCATGGATATCCAGGAGAAGGCCTGTGATCTGGCGGAGCCTGGCCGTGGTGACCGTCTCATCATTGATACGGCTTACGCTTCTGGATGGCATGATCTTGCGCGAGACAATCACGGTTCCATCCTCAGCAGGCTCCACCTCCAGCTCCTTTAAGGCCTTAGCCTTATCCTCCCCGGACACAGAGAATACAAGTTCAACATAGGCGTAATCCGCCCCATGGCGGATGCTCTCCCTGGAGGCCTTTCCTCCCAGGGCCATGGTCACGGAACCGATTATGATGGACTTACCGGCGCCGGTCTCACCCGTGAGTATGTTCAGCCCTTCGCCGAATTCCACATCTGCTTTCTCAATCAGGGCCAGATTCTTTACATGCAGTTCCAGCAGCATCTTGCACCTCCCATTCCTATATATTAATCCTGTACCATCTTCTTAATCTTCTCCATCACAATAATCGTATCATCCACGCTTCGGATTGCGCACATGATGGTGTCATCTCCCGCAATACAGCCCACAATCTCAGTGAAGTGGATGGCATCCAAAGCAGCTGCCACAGCCATGGCCATGCCGGATACGGTTTTAATCACCAGGATGTTCTGCGCCATGTCCATGGACATGAAACCATCCTTCAGGATACGGATATATTTGATGGCTGACGTGCCGGCCGGGCTTTCAAGGACCATGTAACGCTGCCTTCCGCTCTCCGACTGCATCTTGGTCAGCTTCAGCTCCCGGATATCCCTGGACACGGTTGCCTGGGTCACGTTGAACCCTGCCTGGTTCAGCTTTTCAGCCAGCTCCTCCTGGGTCTCTATCTCATACTTTCCGATTAGTTCTACAATTTTACTGTGCCTCTCTACTTTCATGTCATATTCTCCCCAAATGATTGCTGAGATTCTGCATAAATGAAACCTGTTTTAATTTAACCATGACCGTCTCCAGCCTGGAACATTCAATGCTGATGCTGTCCCCCGCTGTCAGCTCCACAAAACTGTCCCCGTCAAAGGAAACCACCTGTCCGCTGTTAAGAAGCCGGATTTCTATCTTGTCCTCCGGCGCCAGCACGATGCTCCTGGCATTCAATGAGTGGGAACAGATGGGCGTAAGCACCATCATCCTGGCCGATGGCGCTATGACCGGGCCTCCGGCCGACAGATTATAGGCCGTGGAACCGGTGGGCGTTGCGACCAGCACGCCGTCCGCCGCATATTCGTTGAGATATTCATCATTTACATAGACTGAGTACCGCAGGACTTTTAAGGGGTCCTGCCTTGTCACTGCTATTTCATTGAGCGCGATGTCCTCAAGGACCGGCTTGCCGTCATGGTACGCAATTCCCTTGAGCATCATCCGCTTCTCCAACTGGAAGCGGTCCTCCAATAGCGCGTCCATTACAGGGGCAATGTCCTCCTGGCGGCTGATCTGGTTCAGATAACCCAGGTGTCCCCGGTTTACCCCCACCATGGGGATACATCTTCCGGCCAGATCCCTGGCCGCCTGTATCAGTGTCCCATCCCCTCCGATGGTGATGATGCACTCCGTGTCCCCCGGCACCTGGCCGGAATCCGTGTGGGTGCTCTCCCGCCCCTTCTGGTATGGATTATTCAGCCTGCACGCGGCTCCCTTGGCCTCCAGATACGTCTTGATGAATGCCTGGGCCTCTTTTACATATTCTTTATCCAGATTGGCAATAATATAAAAATGTCTCATGGTTAGGCTCCTGCCGTTTTATGTGTATGCTCTGTCATATCATTGATGCATTGATGCGGATATGTCATTTATCCAGGGATCCATGGGCCTGCTCCACAATCTCCCTGGCATTCACAGGCACCTGGCTGTACAGGACCATTTCCCCGTCCTGCCCCTCAGGGTGGTTCTGAAGGTAAAGCAGATACTCGATATTGCCCTCAGGCCCCTTAATCGGTGAGAATTCCAGGTTCAGCACCTCAAAACCAATGCCCACCGCATACTGGATCACCATGTCAATGACCTCCAGATGCACGCTCTTTTCCCTGACAACCCCCTTCTTGCCCACCTTCTCACGGCCGGCCTCAAACTGCGGCTTAATCAGGCACACAATCTGCCCTTCCTCCGTAAGCAGGTTCTTCACCGGCCCCAGCACCTTGGTCAGGGAGATGAAGGATACGTCAATACTTGCAAACATGATCCTGTCCCCGATATCGCCGGGCAGTACATAGCGGATATTCGTCTTTTCCATACAGACAACCCGCTCGTCATTCCTGAGTTTCCATGCCAGCTGTCCGTGTCCCACGTCCACGCTGTACACCTTAACCGCCCCGTTCTGGAGCATGCAGTCCGTAAATCCCCCGGTGGAGGCTCCCACGTCCATACACACCTTGCCCTCAAGCTCCACGCCAAAATGGCTCATGGCCTTTTCTAACTTCAGGCCGCCCCGGCTTACATACCTGAGCGTGCTTCCCCTGACCTCAATCTGGGCCGCGGTATCAAAGGAGGTACCGGCTTTATCTTCCTTTTGTCCGTTTACATAGACGATTCCCGACATGATCAGCGCCTTGGCCTTTTCCCTGGACTCCGCCAGGTTCTTCTGTACCATAAGCACATCCAACCGTTCTTTCATTATCCCAGCCATCCTCCTGCCTTCATGCTCCTAATGATGGAATCGCTGTCGATTCCCAGCCCTTCCCTTAATATGGACACATTACCGTGCTCCACATAGGCGTCAGGCAGCGCTACATTCAATACTTTTATATGAGGGAAATGCTCATGGATATAAGCCGTCACCGCCAGCCCATATCCGCCCTGGAGCACATTTTCCTCCAATGTCACAATAAGGCTGTGGTTCCCAGCCAGATGTGCTATCAGTTCCGTGTCAACAGGCTTCACAAACCTGCCATTGGCAAGGGAACAGGAATATCCTTCCTTTTTCAGCTTTTCCCTTACGTGTTCGCCTGTGCTGACCATGCTTCCCACTGCCAGAAGGGCGATGTCCTTTTCCTCGTAAAGCATCTCGCCTTTGCCGTAGGCGATGGGCTGGCGGAATTCCTTCAGCCCCCGGTATGCCTCCCCCCTGGGGTATCGGATGGCCAGAGGGCCGTTATATTCCATGGCAAATTCCAGCATGGCCCGAAGCTCCCACAGGTTCTTGGGGGCCATGACGCTCATGTTGGGGATGCAGGTAAGGTAGGAGTAATCAAAAATCCCCTGGTGGGTCTCCCCGTCGCTGCCCACAAGCCCGGCCCGGTCCACTGCAAAGAGCACGGGCAGGTTCTGGATGCAGACATCATGCAGGATCTGGTCAAATCCCCTCTGTAAAAAGGAGGAATAGACCGCCACCACCGGCCTTAACCCTGCCGCCGCCATTCCAGCCGCAGAGGTCACTGCGTGGGCTTCCGCTATGCCTACATCAAAGAAACGATAGGGGAATTTCTTACCAAACGCAGTAAGCCCCGTGCCGTCCGGCATGGCTGCCGTCACCGCCACCAGATTGGGATACTGTTCACCCAGATGGCAGATTTTCCTTGAAAATACATCCGTATAGGACGGATACTGCTGCTTTGACAAAGGCTTCCCGGTCTCCACGTCAAAGGGTCCCACCCCATGGAACTGGGAAGGATTCTTTTCTGCCGGACGGTAGCCTTTTCCTTTTTTCGTGATTACATGGACCAGCACTGAGTGGTCCAGCTTCTGCGCCTCCCTAAATACCTTGCACATGGCCGGGATATTGTGGCCGTCCACGGGACCAAGATAGGTAATGCCCATGTTCTCAAAAAGCATTCCCGGTATGAACAGCTGCTTGATGCTGTTCTTGGTGCGCTTAATCTTGTCTATCATCACAGAACCCACAACCGGTATCCGGTCAAGGGCATCTGCCACATTCTTCTTTAAGTCATTATATCCGCTGCCTGTACGCAGACCATTTAAGTAGCGGGACATGCCCCCTACATTCTCCGATATGGACATTTTGTTGTCATTGAGGACAATGATGAAATTCCTCTTCATCCTTGCGGCATTATTAAGCGCCTCATAGGCCATGCCGCCCGTAAGCGCCCCGTCACCGATGACGGACACCACCTTATAATCAAGTCCTTTTAAATCCCTGCCAAGGGCAATCCCCAGTCCCGCGGATATGGACGTGGAGCTGTGTCCTGTGTCAAATGAATCATATGGGCTTTCCTTGCGTTTGGGAAAACCGCTTAAGCCCCCATACTGCCTGAGTTCATCAAAATCAGCCATCCGCCCGGTCAATATCTTATGGGTATAGGACTGGTGGCCCACATCCCAGATTACCTTGTCCTGCGGCAGGTTGAAGGTAGTATGGAGGGCAATGGTCAGTTCCACCACGCCCAGGTTTGAGGCCAGGTGGCCTCCCGTATGGCTGATTTTCTCTATCAGGAAATCACGTATCTCCTGAGCCAGGGTTTTTAAATCCTCGGGCGGAAGAGCTTTCAGCTCCTCCGGCCCCTTAATCTGTTCCAATATCATATTGATGGTTCTCCAAATAGTTACACCGGCTTACTTCTGCCTGTTAATCAGCACATGGATCAGCTGCTCCAGGAACTCATTGTTGCCCGGAAGTTTATTCAGTTCCTCAATGGCTTCTGCGGATATCAGCTCCACATCCTTCTTTGCCTTGTCCAGGCCCTCCAGCGTCACATAGGTTGTCTTCTTATTCTTCTCATCGCTGTTCACCGGCTTGCCGATTACTTCCTCGCTGCCGGTCACATCCAGGATATCATCCTGGATCTGGAACGCCATGCCGATCTTCCTTGCAAGGGATTCCACAATCTTACAGTCCTCATCCGCTGCCCCGCCCAGTACGGCTCCGATCAGCATGGAGGCTTCAATCAAGGCGCCTGTCTTCAGGCGGTAGATGAAATCCAGCTTATCCTTTGGAATCGGGCCTCCTGCCAGCTCCACATCCACGGTCTGTCCGCCGATCATGCCGTACACGCCGGTCTTGCGGGCAAGGATTCCCACGGCTTTTCCAATCCTTGACAGCTCATCCGGGTCAATGCTTGTCTCAAATGCAGACGCCGCTGTCTCAAATGCATACATCATAAGCGCGTCACCTGTGAGCACGCCGATATCCTCTCCGAACTCAGCCCATGTACTTGGCTTGCCCCTGCGCATCATGTCGTCGTCCATGCAGGGAAGGTCATCGTGGACCAGGGAAGAGGTGTGGATCATCTCCACTGCCGCCATAAACGGAATCACGGACTCCAGGAGGCAGCCTGTGAACAGACGGCACATCTCCTGCATCAGCATGGGGCGCAGACGCTTCCCGCCGGCCATCATGCTGTAGTTCATGGCTTCCAGAATGGTTTTCTGGTGTCCGGACTCCTCCGGCAGATACGTTTTGATTAACTGTTCAATCTCCGCTGTGCGTGTTTTCAATTCCTGCTTAAATGTTTCCTTGTCATTCATCTTCATCACCCTCGCTCAATATCTGAATTTTCTTTTCCACTTTATCAATCTGGCTGCCCAGGGACTTTACCAGCTTCATTCCCGCCTCATAGCACGTAAACGATTCTTCCAGCGTGATGTCCCCT
Organism: Enterocloster sp. OA13; assembly: GCF_022440595.1. Lineage (NCBI taxonomy): Bacteria > Bacillati > Bacillota > Clostridia > Lachnospirales > Lachnospiraceae > Enterocloster > Enterocloster sp. OA13. The sequence continues at coordinate 3,482,455 of NZ_JAKNTF010000001.1, forward strand.
GCTTCCAGTTTTCTTATGATTTCTTCCAGCCGCACAAAATTTTCCTCTATGCCCGGCTGTTTTTCTTCCTTTGGCTGCATTTTTGCATCCTGCATCTTTGTGTCCTGTATCTTTGCATCCTGTATCTTCGTGTCCTGTTTCTTTTCTACGTTCTCCTGCGCGTCTGCTTTCCTGCGTGGCATTCCTTACTCCTCACTTTCCGGCAGCCTGACGGCTACGGTCTTTGTTACCTGTGCCTCTATCCGGCCGTCCCTTACACTTATCCCAATCCTGTCCCCTATGCCTGTCTGCTCAATGCTTCTGACAGCCTTTCCCCGCGGATCCGTTACGAATCCGTAGCCGCCGCTGAGCTTTTTTAACGGGGACAATGCGTCCAGGCGGCCAGCGGCCAGCGCCAGACGGTGCTGTCCGGCTTTCAGGCTGTCCGACATATACATGTCCAGGCGCTGACGCCGGTCCTCCAGACTGCGCCTGTCCTGCTCCAGCTTATCCTTTAACCTGCGTTCCAGGAAACTCTCGATATCAGCCAGACGTTGGCGCCGGTCCACCAGCAGCCGCTCCGGGCTGCGCAGCTTCAGGCGCATCTTTCCCTGCTCCAGACGGAAGTGGAGCCGTTCCAGCTTCCTCTCCATGGAACGGTTTAAAACCTGGCTGTACAGTCTGACCTGCTCCTCAAACTGGCTGTAATCAAACACAGCCAATTCAGCCGCAGCGGACGGCGTGGGCGCCCTAAGGTCCGCCACATAGTCCGCAATGGTCACATCCGTCTCATGTCCGACCGCTGATATCACAGGGGTGGAGCAGTTAAATATGGCCCTGGCCACCATTTCCTCATTAAAAGCCCACAGATCCTCAATGGAACCTCCGCCCCTGCCCACGATGATTACATCAAGTCCCATGGCATCCAGGGTTTCGATTCCTTTTACAATGCTGTACTTTGCCTTCTCACCCTGAACCAGGGCCGGATATAACACCAGCTGCACATAGGGATTCCTTCTTGCGGAAATGTTCATGATATCGCGGATGGCAGCGCCTGTGCTGGCAGTTACGATGCCAACCTTCCTGGCGTATTTGGGAATGGGCTGCTTGTAACAGCCGTCAAACATCCCCATCTCCTCCAGTTCCCCGCGCAGCTTCTCAAAGCGGGCAAAGAGGTCGCCTCTTCCTTCCCTGGTAATCTCCTTTGCATAAAGCTGGTATCTTCCGTCGCGCTCATACACATCCACATTGCCGGTTACCGTGACTTCCTGGCCTTCCTCCAGTTCAAAGGCCAGTCCCTTCCTCTGCCCTGCAAACATGACGGCGGCAATCTGTGAGCCGCCGTCCTTCAGGGTAAAATAAATATGTCCGGATGTGTGGTATTTACAATTAGAGACCTCGCCCTTGATGGAAATCCGGTTCAGTGCGAAGTCCTGTGTAAACATGTTCCTGATATATGCAGTTACCTGTGATACGGTATAAACACTTGCCATACGCTATCCTATGAACCTTGCAAGAATCCCATTGACAAAAGCAGGCGAATCATTGCCGCCAAACTTCTTAGCCAGCTCCACTGCCTCATTGATGGATACCTTCTCCGGGATATTCTCATCATACAGCATCTCAAAAAGGGCCAGACGCAGGATGGTCAGTTCCACCTTGCCCATACGCTTTGTCTTCCATCCGGCCGCCACCTCGTTCAGCTTCGCATCAATCTCCGGTATCTTATCTATTATGTTGACTGTTCTTGCCTGAAGATATTCACTGTCTTCTGATTTTAATTCTACTTTATGCAATACCTGAAGGACACCTTCCGGATCTGTGTCGTATTCTTCCGGGGATTGGAAATACTGGTCCAGCTGGGCCACGGCCTCCTCCTGGGTTGGATAGAAGTCTGCCGAGAACAACATCTTGAAACAGTGCTCCCGCAATTCTCTTCTGGTCATTTTCTCTTCTTGTACCTGAAAAGCTCCTGGGCATGTCCCTGCGCCGGGCGGCGCCTGGTCTGGTTTTATAAATGCTTTCCTCATGCATCAGGCCTTCCGTACATTTTCCTTTCTTCAATGTTGGTTGGTCCTCCCCCGATAAAGGAAGTTCCGCTGTAGACATTATAGCAAAATCACTGCATAAAAACAATAAAAAATGTATAAAACACTCCCCAGGCAACGCTCCGGGGAGTGTTCTTATCCACATGACTGAGTGCTCCTGGTGGGATGGAGCACTCGTACTTCTTCGGGAAAATCCGGCTACTTACCCTCTTCCATATTAACGCCGGCAATCTTAATGTTTACATCCAGCACGGTCAGGCCTGTCATGTTCTCAATGGCCGCGCTTACCTTATCCTGCACCTGCTCGCTTACAGCCGGAATGTTGTAACCGTACCGGATGTTCAGGGAAAGGTCCACGGACACATGTTCCTCGGTCACTTCCACCTTCACGCCCTTGCTCAGGTTCTTCATGCCCAGCTTGCCGACCAGCTCATTGGTGATATTGCCTGCCATGGAGTCAACTCCCTCCACCTCTGTGGCCGCCAGTCCGGCAATGATTGCAACTACCTCGTCCGCAATCTGCACCTCGCCGATCTTATCCTTTTCGTATAATTTATGGGTACTGCGATTTTCCTCTGCCATCACAAATAACCTCCTGTTAAGACTTAATTAATTAGTATTATAACAAATCTGCGGAAAGATGTATAGGATTAATTTCCTTAGATATCCAGAACTTGTATCCAGATATTCATACCCTGATGTTTTATGGAATGGTGCGGAATGACCGGGTGAGACCGTCCGGCTTCCCTGGACGCCGGACCTGCCGCTTTTCCCGCCATGTCCGTGAAGTAAAAAACAAGGCCTGCAAAACAGGACTTCCTGTTCTGTAAGCCTTGCCGCAGCTATAGGTTTTGCCGCATTACTGTACTGCCATATTTACCCTGGCAGGTTTACTCCGCCATATTCAACAACGTAATGATGATCTGGTCAGCCCCAACCTCTGCCTTACGCTTCACGATATCCTCAATCTGGGCGCGCTGTGGGTCCGTGATGGACGGGGCGTTGATGACAACGTCCACCTTATCCTGGGTGATGCTGACGACCGGGTCAGAGAAACCTTTTGCCATCAGGAGGGTTTCTGCGGCATTTTCCTTCTCGGAAACCTCGGTAAGTTTAATCATATCCTGGATTGCCTGCTGTTTGGCTGCCTCGTCAATGCTTGTGCTGTTAATGAGGTTCATCAGGGTTTCCTTATTCTTTGCACGTATCTGCTCCCTGCTGAGCTGTACATTTGCTATGTAATCCGCCACACTCATGCCGCTGGTCAGCACTGCCTCACCCGGATTCTCAAGACCGGTCTGGGATGCCCCGTCCTCTGCCTGGGCCAGCTGTCCGGCATCCGTTCCCGTATCAGCTGCTGCCTGGGTTGCTTCTTCCACATCCCCTGCCTGTGCAAGCTGGTTGGCGTCGGTGCCTGAATCAGCGGCTGCCTGCGCCCCATCCATATCGCTGACAGCATCCAGGTCCGACGGGTCCTGGTCCAGGCTCTGTATCTCCTGAAGCCCCGCCTGGCCATTGAGGGAGGCCGCCTGGTTCTCTGCCAGGATATCTTCATCCGAGATGTCCATGGCTCCCGCCTCATATACCCTGTTTCCATTTGCCAGATCCTTTTTGCCTGCGTAGTTCAGGTACCCTGCTGCTGCAATCATCACGGCCAGTGTGGTGATGATGATCTGGTTCCTGCGGAACAGACGCTTCATGTTCATGTCCTTCATATGCTCTTTTACCTGTTTCATATTCTTGATCTTCATATCCTGCACTCCTTTATTTATTCCACCCTCTTTAATACTTTTATTTTATGTGGGGGAAGGCCAAATAATGCTTCCATTGCCTCAGAAATTTCAGCTTTTACGGTTGGACTGCCTCCGCCCTCCGCGCTGATGATGATTCCGGACAGTTCCGGGCTAAGTTCCTTCTCTATAATGGGGCTGTTCCCGCTTGAGCCGGAGCCGGAACCGGACAGGACCGTGCTTTCCTGTAACTGGTTATTCACCACATCACGGGTGCCTCCGCCGGAATCCTTTTCCTGGGTGGTGCTTGAATTGGTGCTCCGGTCCACATGCACCACCTTTTCGCTGGAGGATTTTAAGACCACCATCACGTCTACCTTCCCCACCCCGTCCACGGATTTCAGGATATTCTTAATCCGGTTCTCCATCTGCGTCTCATAGGAACCCTCTCCCCCTGCCGAGGCAGAGGCAGGGTAAACGCTGTCCGGACCAGCCCCGGAGCCGTCCTGGCCCGGTCCATTAAGGGATGCCTGGTCCGCTGCGCCTCCTTGGTCATTTTCCTGTGTATCCCCTGTCCAAAGGGGGACCGCACCCTGGTTCGGGCTGACCTGTCCTGCCTGGCTTTTCTCATCCTTTCCGGTACTTTTACTGCCCGGCAGGGGAAATGACAGAATCATGAGAAGTACCCCCACCAGCAGCAACAGAAGCCATTTTTCCTTAGTCATCTTTCCACTGAACTTTGATATGCGATTCTTCCAGCCCATAGTACTGTGCCACCTTTCCTGTTAAATGCTCCAAGCCAGGATTACCGTCCTGCTTCTTTCCCACATCCCCGCCGTCCTTCAAAGCGTCCTCCAAGGCATCCTTTCGAATGTCCTTTTCCTCGTTCTTCCCACCGCTATCACCATCGTCCTCCCCCAGCTCCACAGGCCTGACCTCAATGCTGCCCACATTGCCCGCCTCCACATTCACAGGCCTGCTTACCATGTAATCTTCCTTCCCGCTTTCCTGTTCCTTATCATCCTTTACTTCCATGCGGATTTCTTTCACCTGGCCGTAAGTGCTGCTGTTCCTGTCCCCGTCTATCTGCACCTGTGCGCGGACACAGGTAAGGCCGTCCGCTGCCGCCATGGCAGCCACATCCGCTTCCACTGCATCCTGATACCGCCCCAGAATCTGGTCCAGACGTTTTTCATCCATGTTCCACAGACGGCTTTTTAAATCGCTGGCATCGTTATGGAGGGAAATGGACTGGAACATGGAGGAAATCTGTTCATCCAGACGCATTTTCCCTGTAAGAGGGCTTACAACCAGGAGGATCAGCACCATCCCGGCAAAAAAGCGGATGTATTTTTCGTATTTTGAATCTGCCAGGAGATTGTTTACCACTGCCAGGAAAATCATGAAGTATATGATATTTTTGACCCATCCGTATACTGCCTGCATTGGCTCCTCCTTCCGGCACGATAGCTATGATGCAAAGTAATTCACATTCGTTGAGGCGCAGGTGATTGCAATGGATATCATGAACAGGAACATGGAATACAGCACAATCTGGATCAGCATTTTATGTCCCTTTGACACCCCTGAGACACAGGATACGATCCGCTTATCACACACGGGCTGCATCACCGCCGCCACACATTGGTACAGGACCATCAGGACCATCAGCTTGATGATGGGAATGACCGTGATGACCGCCAGCACCACCACGGCGGCGGCGCCTATGGTGTTCTTAATCAGGACGCCTGAGCCCAGCACCATCTGCGCCATGGCCCCTGCCCCCTGCCCCAGTCCGGGTATGATTTCTATCAGGCGTTTCATTCCAGCCTGCCCGGCCGCGTCCGCATAGGGCAGGATCATGGCCTGTATCAGATGGAACCCCACCACCAGGCCCGTAAGTGTCTTAAGGCTCCAGCCCACTGCCTGTTCCAACAGCTCGGTCAGCTTGGAGAGCAGTGCCTCCTTCACCACATGGCTGCCCAGCACCATAAGCACATAAATCCGAACCATGGAAAGCAGGACCGTGCTGCACAGCCACTGTATCAGGGTTACCGCTCCCAGCATCCCCTCATAGAGGGCCAGGGCGCTCATGCTGCCCCCGGAAAATGCCACCGACATGAAGTAAGCAGGCATGAGCAGCCGCATGAATTCCAATATCTGATCCAGCACCTGGGCCGCCACCTGGAGGCTGGCCGTAAAGCTGGCGGCCAGGCAGGTAAACAGCAGAAGGTAGGTCACGAAAAAACCTGCATCGGATATCTGCCCGCCTTTAAAAACAGAAGACACATTGGAAAACACGGCTCCGATGATTCCGATTGCAGCCACCTGGAACAGCATGTGACCGCCTTTGCCCACCTCGGAGAACAGGGTATTCCTGATACCTGCCCCCACTTGTCCCAGGACCCCGCCCAGATTGCCTTTCACCAGCTCTTTCATCAGGTCCCAGAAGGAGAAATCCCCCATGCCTCCCCCCTGCTGTCCCATGACCTCATCCAAGAACTGCTGCATCCCTTCCATTTCCTGCTGGATTCCAAGCTCCTTTGCCCCACGCATCAGTTCCTCTTCTGAATCACCGCTGTCCGTGGGACTGCCGGACATGTCCGTACCGGCAGCGCTGACTGTTTCATCTGCCGTCCAATAAGTTCTGTCGGCTCCATTCCCCATTCCATAAGCACTGCCCATCCCATCTCCCGCCGCCCACACCGCGCCCGCCCCGGCGCCTGCCAGCAACACGGACAAAGCCAGGACAGCCAGTCCCTTTTTCAGCCATTTCCCCATCCTTTTCATCGCAGAAATGTCTCCAATGTCCCAAACAGCGCCAGAAGTATGGGCATGCTGATTCCCAGGATGGAGAGCTTCCCAAATATCTCTATCTGGTTTCCAAGGGAACCATATCCTGAATCCTTACAGATACCGGAAGCAAATTCCGCCACATACGTTATGCCTATCATCTTAAGCAGGGTCACAAGATATACACTGTTGACCTTTATATAGCCCTGGATCTGTTCCAGTGCATCCAGGATTGCCCTCAGTTTTCCCGTGCCGTAAAAAAAGATGAAAAAGCCTGCCGCCATGACCATATAGGCAGCATACTCCCCCTTAATGCCCTTTAACTGCACTGCAAGCAGGACGGTTGCAATGCCGGCCGCCGCAATTGTGATGATTGTCATTCTATCCCCACCTTCCCTGAAACAGGCCAAAGGGCCATTATAATGCAAACAGGTTCTTCATGGTTTCAAACAGGTCATATATGTAAGGAATCATCCAGAACAATACCAGTACAAGCCCTGCAAGGCTTGTAAGGAATGCCTGTTCATCCCTGCCGCTGTGCTTTAATACCTGGCAGATCACGGAAACCAGGATTCCCACTGCCGCTATACGAAATATCAGATTTACACCCATTTGCCGTCTCCTCAACTATTCTTATTCCTTTTCCTTCAGGTATGTCCTAATACATCACAATGACAAGGAACATGCCGCCCATGATACCCAGGCTGGTATACAGCCTGCATTTTTCCCTCTGGTTTGTCCTGAGATACTCAATGGAAATATCCAGCTGTTCCAGGTACAGCTTCAGCGTACGCTCCTGCATGTCCACATCCAGATATCCCAGATGCTCCCCCAGGCCTGCCAGCTGTTCCAAATCCTCCTCTGTAAGAGAAAGCCGTATCTTTGGCGAGGAAAGGGCCTGCACCTCCCTGCGCCATATCTCCTGCAGGGATTCCCCTTCCTGGCGGCAGATTCCCTCCGCCGCAGCGGTAAACAGCTGCCCCAATGGGCCTGTCTCCCGCTTCCCCACACGCTCAAGCGCCTCCGCCAGAGGTGCGTGGCTATATGTAATCTCACCTTTCAGGAAATAAATCATCTGCCGCAGCTTTTCCAACAGACGGAGCCGTTCCCTCCACTGCCTGGAAGACCATATCCCAAAACCGCCGGCCGAAAAAAGAACCAGCATGCTTCCTATCCACTTCAATGCCATGATGTCCTCCTTCCCGTCATAACCGCTTATAATACCCCTTTATCATATCCTTTTATCACAACCGCCTATCATGATCACTTATCGCAACTTCCCATCACAACCTCTTAGGAACCGTCCCATCCTCATATAGGATGCGGCTCCTGCCATCCCATATACATTGCACATGCCCAGGCCCTTCCCTGCTGTCAAGCAGGATCAGCCGTTCAAATGTCCCCTGTGCCAGAAGTCCCCCCATGGACGGCTTCTGCCTGATATCCTCCAGGGAGCTTCCATGTATGGTTGCGGCCAGTGCACAGCCGCAGTTCCTCACATATTCAATTGCCTCCGCGTCCTGGCGGCTGCCGATTTCATCCACCGCAATCACGCCGGGAGCCATGGTCCTTACCAGCATCATCATGCCCTGGCTTTTCGGACAGCAGTCCAGCACATCCGTACGCATCCCCAAATCATTCTGGGGAACCCCCTGATAACAGGCCGCAAGTTCGGACCGCTCATCCACCACCCCCACGCTGACCCCGGGGACCCTGTCCCCGGAATGCCTCACCCATCCGTCCGAGACCTGCCGTATTATATCCCGTAGCAACGTTGTCTTACCGCACCGGGGCGGCGAGATGACCAGCGTATTCAGGAACCTCCCATCATAAAGAAAATCCATCACACCATCAGCACAGCCTGGAACCTGGTGCGCCACCCTGATATTAATAAAAGAGATGAACTTCATCAGCCGGATATCCTGCCCCTGGACCAAGGTCCTTCCAGCAACCCCAATCCGGTGCCCGCCCTGGATGGTCAGGAACCCCTGGCGGAGTTCCTCCTCAGCCGCATAAAGGGAAAAGCTGCCCATATACTCAACCGTCTCCTTCATCTGGGCCTGGGTTGCCGCCAGGAACATATCCCGGTCCAAATTCCCGGTATCCTGCCTGAGGCTTCCATCCCTGGCCACCAGGAACTCCTGGCTCCCACAGATCATCATAAGCGGCATCCCCGTCCTCAGGCGTATCTCCTGGACCTCCTTAAAATCCACCGGAACCTGTCCCAACACGGACCTCAGTTCCCTTGGAAATAGTTTCAAGATTTCTTCCCTCTTCGCCATCTGTCTCACCCCTTTTACCTCAATATATGAGACATGCCTGAAAATATGACTGTATATTAAAAATGAAAAACCACTTACCCCAAAACACATCCCCATAAAACACCCTCACCCAAAACAAAAAAAGTCCCAGATAATCCCCCGGATTATCCAGAACCACCTGACACTTACATCAAATACTTACAACTTCTTACATCCGCCTCTATCTGCCGCCTCCCCCTGACTCCCCTCCCCCATAATAATACCACCCACCGCCCCTAATCCCCAGCCATTCCACCCCTAATGACCGGAGTCCCCCAGTCTGCAGGACGGGCCAGGGCGGGCTTTGTCCCATGGGGGCGGGCGGGGGCGGGGAGGTCCCTTCGGCTGGCGGGGGTTCGGACGCATGGTGGAGAAGGGAGCAGCTTCTAAGATCCTGGCAAGTAAAAAGGCGGGGGTGGACGAATGCATCAAAGCATGAGTCCAAGGTGCTCTGAGCTGAGAAAGTCCTTCAGGATTTCTCAGCGAATAGCACCGGTCCCCCGTCTTTTTACTTGTCAGGATCTTAGAAGCTGCCCCTTCGGAACCCTGCGTCCGAGCCCCCGCCAGCCGAAGGGACCTCCCCGCCCCCGCCCGGAACCCATGGGACAAAGCCCGTCCTGGCCCGTCCTGCGGACGCACCCCCGCTACCTCCCCCTCTTAACCTTCCTGACCACCTGCCCCGACCGTCTCCGGTCAATCCGGAACACAATCTGCATGAAGCGGGCCACCTCATCCCATGCCTCCCTGCTCTCAGGTATCAGATCCATGCTCATCTGGAACACATGGAACATGCCCTCATAAACCGAAACCCGGCGCCGCACGCCAGCCTGTCTGGCATTCTCAGCGGCTGCCAGCGTATCGCTGAGAAGCATTTCATGGCTGCCTGCCTGTAACAGCATGGCAGGAAGTCCCCTGTAATCGCCGAATACCGGGGACAGATACGGGTCCCTTGGATCCGCATCCCCGATATACGTGGAATTATAAAGCATTGTCTCCCTGGAATTGCCAAACAGCGGGTCCTTTTCAAAATTAAAATCATAACTGTCGCCGCTACATGTGACGTCCGCCCATGGCGACATGAGCACCAGCCCTGCAGGCTGCGGCAGCCCGTGGTCCCTGAGGTAAAGGCACAAGGCAAGGGCAAGGCCGCCGCCGGCCGAATCCCCGGCAATCACTATCTGTCCCGGGCGGTAGCGTTTTTCCTTCACCAGCCACTGGTAGGCATGGAGCGCGTCCTCCAGGGCCGCCGGATACGGATATTCCGGGGCAACCCTGTAATCCGCGGTCAGCACATCCCCGCCAAAGCTGAGACGGGAATAGCGCACCGCAAACTTCCGGTATATGTTCTTCATGGGACCGATATAGCCGCCTCCGTGCAGCTGCAGCACGGCCCGTCCCGTCACCACGCCCTCGGGCTTTAAGAACTCCATTTTAAATGGTCCATTTTCAATAATCTCATACTCATAACCGGACGGGCAGACCCAGGCAGGTTCCACTGGATTCTTCCTGAATTCGCCTGTCTGTATGGGCTTTCCTAAGGAAGTCTCCATGATGTCGTGTATCATATCACGCATCAGGCCTCCCCGGATGCTTACCTTCTTATTCCGCATTTGGTCTCCTCCTGGTTCCCTATAGATGGAACCGTCTGATTAATTCATTCTTCACTCCCCTGTCCCCCAGGAAAATGGTCATGGCCAGGATGAACACAGTGAGCACCACTGTAATCAACGCCATAAGCGGCTTTGTGACAAGCCCCGCCGCCCACAGGATCAGCGGTATGAAGCTGAATATGGTGATGGCAAGCTGGTACATGAAATAGCTCTGCCAGTTCAAACGGTTGACAAGTATCAAAAACACCACAGCCACATCCGCGAACAGGATGGTGGCAGGCACCGCATAATTCACGGACCATCCCTCATAGCCAAGCACCCAGTCAATCATGATTAGCAGTACCTGCATCCCAACCGTCTCGATGACAACCGTTTTCCCCAGATTCGCATGCTTTAGTATGGAATAACGGACCGTAAGCCCTGCATAGGCAATCCCGGGTATGGCGATGCCGGACCACCAGAGATGGTCATAGGTGGCAATATTCACCACCCCCAGCACCACGGCAACCGCGGCCAGGATTCCGTAAAATATATAAACCAGCTTCTTCCACTTATTCTTATCATATTCCACAACCGGGTAGGTATCCTTCCACGCTTCCGGTTTCGCAAGCCCGTTGCTCTCCAATCCCACCGGTATCCCGGCCTGTTCAAGGTGCCCGAAAAAACAGTCCTCCAGGCGGCTGTCCCCAAATACTTTGGTAAATGTAATATTGACCTTTCCCTCATAGGCGCATACACCGCATTTGGCTGGCTGGCGTTTGGAAACCCCGATGAGCAGATGGAAATTCTCAATCTCATCCCGGTACTCCTCATCCATGGTGATGGGACCGATGTTGGACAGTGTCATGGTATGCGCCCTGTCATTGCGCCTGAAAATAAATCCCAGGGCCAGCCATTTGATAAACAGGGGCAGGATGCGCACATACCACTTCTTCTCATTGGACACATTATAGGAAATGGTCTGTTCCAGCTTTTCCTTCACAATATTGTCATCCATCTGGCTGCAGACCGCGGCCAGGATGGAATCAAAGGAGCCGTCCCCCTTCTCCCCGTCGTAATCAATGGCTGTCACCGCAAAGAAATTGGACGCCGTGTCCGAGCCGAAAAATGCCCTCAGGTTAATGGGCAGGTTGATGCCGATTGGCTGCCCGCCGGGCGTTCCGTCCATATAAACCTGGCAGATGGACCATATGAGGGAGGCGGTCAGGTATTTTGTGACGCTGACTCCTTTTTCACGGCATGCCCGTTTCAGATCCTGTATATCCACAGTGCCGTGCACCACGCTCTCACCGCCCATGGAAAGGTATTCCCCCTCCATCTTGTAGGCTGGTTTGGAACTGTAGCGTCTGCCCGGCATCTTTTTGTAATTCTTCAGATAGCTGTCCTCAATCTTATAGACAGCCCCCGGTTCTTCCTCCCTGGACGGATGAGGCGTGCCCCGCTTCAGGTCAAGATAGCGGGCGGTCAGTTCACGGATGAAATTCACGGCCCCCATGCCGTCCGTGACCGCGTGGAACACCTCCAGGTTGATGCGGCGGCCATAATAGCTGACCCGGAACAGATACAGCTGGTTGCTCTTGGGGTCAATATAACGGCAGGGCCAGGAGGTTTCCTTTTCTATATAAGGCGTGCGTTTGTTACCTTCAAAGTAATACCAGAAAAACCCACGCTTCAGTTTCACCTTGAATCCCTTAAACATGGGTAGGGTATCCTCCAGCGCCTGCTGAAGCAGATTGGGCACTATATCATGTTTTAATATGACTGAGATGCGGAACACGTTGCTCAGGTTTTCATTGGCAATCATGGGAAATATCTTTCCTGTATTGTCAAGCCTGTGCCAGCGCTTCCCCTGAGGATCCTTCTTCATGGCCTGCCTTCTTCCTTCTGATAAATTATAATGGGAAAATGCCCTGTAAGAGACATTGATTTACACAACACAGTATTAGTATACCCCAAAGAAACATCTTCCTGCAATCATTATCTGTTTTCCCTTCTGGAAACATGATATACTATGGTCATACGACCCGCATGGAAATGTATATACTATCAGGGATAACAGATGGAGCATATCAGGGATGTCAGATGCAGCATATAAGGGATATCAGACGCAGCATATAAGGGATATCAGATGCAGCATCCGTATGTGCCTGAACATGCTCTATCAGGACGAGGAGGATTACAAAATGAATGATTTAAGACAACGGTGCGCCGCGGCGCGCAAACTGCTGGAAAGGATGCCAAAGGCAGGGCTTGGATTCTTTCCCACGCCCTTTTACAGGCTTTCTAACCTGTCCGGGGAACTGGGGGTTAACCTTTATATCAAACGGGATGACTTCACCGGCATGAACCTGTTTGGGGGCAACAAGGTGCGAAAGCTCCAGTATCTGATTGGGGATGCTGCCGCAAAGGGATGCGAATATGTATTCACCTTCGGCGCAACCCAGTCCAACCATGCCATGCAGACCGTATCCGCCTGCCGCCGCTGCGGATTAAAACCAATCCTATACCTGGTGGCAATCGTGGAACCGGACGAGGAGGACCTGCGCGCCAACCTTCTGTTAGATAAAATCATGGGCGCTGAGATACACATTGTGAAAATGCTGCCCGGCGAAGAGGAAAATGCCGCCGATGAACGGGCCGTGGCCATGGCCAGGGAACACATGAAGCGCCTGGAGTCAGAAGGACACCGTTGCTATGAAGTGCCCATGGGCGGGGCCAGTCCGGTTGGCTCCGTTGGTTTCATTGAAGGCTATGTGGAATTCATGGAACAGACCCTTTCCATGGATTTCCATCCTGACTATGTGTTCCACGGCACCGGCACCGGCGGGACCATGGCAGGCCTGGCAGCAGGCCGTGTCCTTACAGGCTCGGACGCGGCAATCATTTCCATCAACGTAAGCTGGAAGGACGAGGGCTATCCCGGCCGCGCCGGGGCGCTGGCGAATGAAAGCCTGAAACTGATAGGGGCGGACGTGACCGTGGATGCTGACAGGGATATCCATACGGACCTGAACTATTACCTGCCCGGATACGAGATTCCCAACCAGGCATCCACTGAGGCGATCCGTCTCCTGGCTGAAAAGGAAGGACTCTTCGTCGACCCGGTCTATACGGGAAAGGCATTTGCCGGAATGCTGGACTACATCCGAAGCGGCAGGGTGCCTCAGGGAAGCAACGTTGTCTTCTGGCACACAGGCGGGGCCACGGCCCTGTTTGCGGAAAAGGAAATCCTGGGCGCCATTGTATAGTTCCTGGCGCAGGCATCCTCTCCCCTTCAAAACCGCAGGAAATATCATGAAATAAATTCCCTTTCCGGTACAATATAAGTGTCTTATAAATAAAAACACAACCAGAAAGAGGAGGATTTCCATGAAAACAGTATATACCCGCAGCACCCTGCTGACAGGAACACATTATGAGGCCGGTTACCGCCTGGGCACACAGTACGCAGCCATCCCCCAGCTGAAGTCACATTTCACAGCCGGATACCCGGGCTTTGGGACAGAGGAATGGGAAAAGGCCGCTGCCCTGTTTTCCCAGTGGTGTCCGGGACTGAATGAGGAACTGCAGGGGGTTGCGGACGCCCTTCAGACCCGGCCCCAGAACCTTGTCTATTATGCCATGACCTGGCTCCGTCCCGGATGCAGCCACATTTCCCTGCTGCCGTCCATGACAAAGGACGGACACCCAAAGGTTGCGCGCAACTATGAATTCAACGATGCATTTGAGGATTTTAATGTAATCAAGACCAGCATACAGGGCGCATACGCCCATATCGGGACCAGCGTCCTGGGGCTGGGCAGGGACGATGGGTTCAATGAGATGGGACTTGCGGTAACCATGAGTTCCACCACCTTCCCTGTGGGGGTTGATGGGAACATGCGCCGTCCCGCCGTCACCGGGCTTCAGTTCTGGGCCGTCATCCGCACGCTGCTTGACACCTGCCGGGACGTGGCCGAATGCCTGGAGCGGTTAAAAGACATGCCCATTGCATTTAATATGAACCTGATCCTCACGGACAAGGCCGGCAATGCAGCCCTCTATGAGACACTGGACGGGCGGAAGGCTTTCAGGACCATCAATCCTGACTCCGACGCGCAGTACCTGTATGCCACAAACCATCCGCTCCTTGAGGAGCTGATTCCCCATGAACCCCAGGTCCTGGAGAACTCCCTGAAACGCTGCGGGAACATTAAGGCATTCCTGCAGCAGCACGGGGAGGGGCTTGATACGGAAGAATTAAAACAGTTCCTCCTCACCCCTTACCCGGCCGGACTGTCCTGCCCTTATTATGATGACTTTTTCGGCACCACAAAAAGCATGGTCATTGACCCGGCAGCCGGGACCATGGAGCTTTGCTGGGGCGGACAGGAAGGAAATGGCTGGCAGCATTATTCCCTGGAAGGAGATTTCACGGAAGGCGTCAGGGCTGTAAAACTGTGCAGCCAGCCTGCTCCCCCATCCCTCTTCCAACTGACAGACAATAAATAAACAGGAGTTTTTCATGAATTACGAACAATCACTGGAACAGGCCGTTGTGTATATTGAAAACCATCTGGGCGATGCACTGACAGTAGAGGAGGTGGCCCGCCACGCGGGCTACTCCTACTACCATCTGACCCGGGTATTCTCAGCCCTGCTGGGCGAAAGCGTGGGCAGTTATATTAAGAAACGCCGTCTCTCCAGTGCAGCCAGGGAACTGCTCTACACGGACAGACGGATTATTGACATCGCGGTCAGCCATGGCTTTGAATCCAGCGAGGCATTCAGCCGCGCCTTCAAATCCGTCTATCACGTAAGCCCTGTTAAGTACCGTCAGAACCGCCTGGAGCTTTTCATCAGCTCCAAGCCAAAAATGGACCAGCTCATGCTGGCCCATCTGACGAACAACCTGACCGTCCACCCCAGGATCCTGGAGCTTCCTGATATAAAAGCAGCCGGACTGCGCGGCTTCACCACACTTGGCGATAACGTGATTCCCGGACTGTGGGAAACCTTCCGCGCACAGATGCACCTGATTCCCAACACATTTGCGGACAGCCGCGGCTTTGGCATCTGCGAGGCCTGCGAAGACGGCAACAACCTGTATACCATGAATGATAATGTGCTGTTCCCGGAGGTGGCCGCGGTGGAGGTCTCCTCCTTCGACAACCTTCCTTCCCCCTTTATCCCCAAGATCCTGAAGGGCGGGAAGTACGCCGTATTCACCCACACGGGAAGCCTTAAAAGCCTGTCCCTGTCCTTCCGGTATATCTGGAGCACATGGTTCCTGACAACGGATGAGCAGTTGGACGAGCGGGAAGACTTTGAGCTGTACGATGAACGCTTTCTGGGGTACGACCACGCCCACAGCCAGATTGACCTCTATATCCCTGTGAAATGAAGGCCGGGGCGTCCTTCCATCCTCCTACTTCTCCATCCTTCCAAATGCCTCCAGGAAACTCAGCTTCTCAATTGCCTTGGATGCCATCCACCAGTTCTCGCTAATCGCGAATTCCTTTGGATACTCATCCCCCAGGCCAAACCATGTCCATGTAATATTCCAGACGCCTCCCGGATTTCTTGTATCCACCAGGTAATCCAGCTCCAGATTCACAACCTCCTCATTCCCAGGATAAAAGGGACATTCAGGCGACCAGATGAATTCAGACGGCCTGGGCGTATAGGATGCCCAGTTATCCGGATTGCGCTCAATGGAACGGTTCACCAGACCTGGCAGGGCTTCTTTTATGGATTCACAGTCAAAGCGGCGGCCCAGACCGCATGCCTCCAGCTCCTGGACCAGCATGCCGGTGCCTCCTGCCCCCATTTCCCCAAGATCCTCTGTCCGCTTCATTTTATCCAGTATCCGTCCAGCGTACCCGATGGCCTTTGCATAAAGCCCTGACTGCCTGTCCCCATGGCGCAGGATAAATGTACATAAGCCTGCTGAGATTCCCATATCCTGCACCCGGTTGACGGACTCATCATATGTCATCCAGGGCGCCCTGGGATAATCATCATTGGACGGGATACTGAAATTCCAGCCGTCCTCCGACATATGCACCCCGCTGTCAAGGTAGTTAAGCATTCCTTTTATGACCGGGTGGTCATTGTCCGTAAATCCAATCCGCCTGAGTATTCCCGTGACAACCAGGACAGCGTAAGGCGAGGACTCCGTATTCCAGCAATCCGGCTCCACCGCATTTCCAAATCCCCCGTCCTCATTCTGATAAAATTCCAGCATTTCCATGATGCGTTCCCTGGTCCCGCCTTCAAAACAGAACTGCCATAACGCCAGTTCCAGGGGCCGTGCATTGCGGTATATCCAGGTGCGTACTTCCCTGTATGCTGCCTTGCTTAATTTCTTCATCTGATACCTCCGAATCATGTTTGGAAAAACTATATCATAAGAGGATGCATCTGTATTGAAAAAAAACGACATCCGGTATCACGGCATCCGATACACCCTGGTCCTCCGTGCAGGAACAGCACGAAAAACAGCGTTCAGACCCACTCCAGAGCGGACTGCCTTGCCTGGTCCGGCCAGACGCCGTGAAACCGTCTGAACTCATTGAGCAGATGGGACTGGTCCGAGTATCCATACCGGTACACCGCATCCTGAATCCGGAACTCCCTTTGTCCCACTATCTCCCGCCATACATTCTGGTACCGGACCAGACTGGCTGTCCGCTTCATGGAAATGCCGATGTCCCGTTGGAAAAGGCGTTCCATCTGCCTCTGGCCCACACAGGTGTGGCCGCATAATTCTTTTACCGCAGCATTTCCCTTTGTCTTCAGGATATAGTCAATGGCATTATACAGGTTGGGATTATATTGGTCCGGCTTCAGCTTTTCCAGCAAGAACCGTTCCATCCATGCAATCCGTTCCCCCGCCAAACGGTAATAAAGAAATATATCAAAACCAGCCGTGTATCCTGGCTGCACCAGTTCCAGGTCCCACACCTGGTTATATAAATCCCTGAAATCCAAATCCAGAAACAGCCTGGCCGCCCAAAAATAAAACCTGACCGCAAAGCTGGTCACCTCATCCCCGGTCACCCTGTGCGGTTTAAACACGGAATAGTCCTGTAACCCGCACAGCCTGGTTTTTACGGTCTGTCTTGAGTGGTTGATTTCAATAATAATGTCCATGCAGGTGTCCGGGATTACCCGCACGGCGCCGCCCTTCCCGCTGCCTTCCATGGCCCAGAAACAGGCGATATAGGGGCGCAGGGCAGGGCAGGGTGCATATTCAGTATAAGAATCATCCCTTAAAAAGGGCCGCGATGTCAATGGGCGGTATCGTGTGTCAAATGCAGGTATCATGAAGCGTATTCCTTTTCCCTCAGACTTTGTCAGGTTCAGACACGCTCTAGTATAAGCCATGGGACCGTTAAATACAACCCATATCGCCTGACGCCCTCTCCATTGCCTCCTGGCCCTGTCCTATTTCCAAAGATGTCCTCACATAAAATTCCTGGCCGTCCCTTACCCTGGCATTGGCCTCAGCCTTTCCTTGCGGACACCGTATCATTTCCTGCCCGCAGAGACGTTTCACCTGGCTTCTGGAAATCCCCAGCTGTTTCGCAAACAGCGTGTCCAGCCTTGGGGTTATGCATCCTCCCAGCTTAATCTCGATTTCATCCCATCCCTCATGCCTGCACGGCACCGGGGTATCCACCGCCTGTACCGTATACCCGCTGGACGCAAGCGCCCACTCTGCCCGGTTCCTGGCAAATATGGCCGGGCTGCTTCCATATTCCGCTGCCAGATGCATGTCATTGTCAAGAAAACTCCTGTATTCCTCCTGCTTCAGACGGTCCGGTCCCACCCGTTCATATATGGTCATATTCCAGGATGTCCCGCACGTCATGCACCGGTAAATCAGCCATACATCCAGCAGGCGCCCGTTTGCATTGACGCGGAACTTCCCGCTGTTCCCAAACTCCGTTTTCTTCCCGCATTTAGGGCACCGTCTTAACACCACCGGAAGTGATTCCGGCATTATGATCCATTTTTTCCTGATATTCTGTTTCATCTCAAATCTGCCTCCGCAGTCCACTCTATCATCCGCGGACCCGGATATAAACCTCAAACTCAAGCCAGAAACAAGGAAAAGGCAGTGTATCCGCTATTCCGGTACACTGCCTTGTTTCCCCTCATTCTTTTTCCGTTCCTGAAGCACAATCCTCTGTATGCTTTTTTCCGACAGGAAATATTGCTTTGCCAGGTCCTTCACACCCAATCCCTGACTATATTTTACAAATATTTCTATATTTCTTGACTGAAGTTCCTCTCTTGCCCGGGAAGCCTCTCCCCAGCCCTTTTTATTTTCCTGCTTTCTGGGGATGTATACATATTCCCCGTCAATATAATCCTGAATCAACTCCACCAGTTCCACCGGAAGAATCTCATTTGCTTTCTGATAGCGCATCGCTGCCTCCCAAACATATTCTGCTGTCCGGAATAGCAAAGGCTATACAATTACTCTGTTTTCACTGCATCAGCCCATGCTATGCAGCGATAATATATTTCCTCATAAAAACAGGGCCTCCTTATCATGTTTATCCATTAACCATTGGCTTGTCCATTATATCATGGAAACCGTGGATTAAAAACCTCACGCATTTTACAGAAACATTCTTAATCTTCTTTTAATCCTGCGGAATCTGTGAAATGACCCAGTCCGTATACGCCTCACCGATTTCCAGGTCCATGTTCACGTCAAGCCTGCTCCGGATGCTGGTTACCTCCTCATCCTTCACCGGATTATATCCTTTCTTCTCATAGGATGAGTAGTATAAGCCCACCCCGCGCTTCTGCCAGTTTGGCAGATCATTGAAATTGATATTCCTGGAAAACAGGAGTTCATTCTTAAATGCAATGGTCTTTCCCTCAATCTCCCTTGTGGCTTCCCTGGCAGACATGCCCTCCCTGCGCAGAAGCCAGTAACAGTGGGCATTCAGGGAGTTCCTGTGGGCATCCTCCTGCCTCCAGGAAAAATAGTCCTTCACGCATTCCAGATTGGGCAGCGGCACCACCCTGCAGTCAAAGCAGGCCAGTACCCCCAGGCGCAGTGAGAAAAATGCGCTGGCCTCCCCTGCCAGGACAGAATTAATCTTCCTTGTCTTCCTGCCAAATGTATTGTCCCTTGGATGGAACAGCAGGGAAATCTCATCACTCTGGGTGTAGCCGTACACAATGCGAAACCCACAGTCCATCAGATGCTTCACCGTATCAACCATGGCATCCCTGAACCGGATGTCAAAAGGCGCCTCGAACCGGCAGGTTTCCTTGGTCAGCTTTGTAAAATTCCTCCCGTCAATCCTCACCGCCATATAAAGCTCCGGAAGGATGGTCTGATCCAGGGAAGTCTCAAACCTGCGCATGCCTGTATCTAATTCATCAAAAATCATTGTCTATCCCTCCATCTTATCATTCCACACATCAACCACGAATGCATCATCCTGGATCCGCACAAAATACAGTACGTCGAATCCCTCCCCATAGGAGGGAAGTTCCAGACGGTTTGAGGTGCAGGCAATCGCCCTGCTGGGAATACACGCCTTTCCAAGGCGCTGGGAATTGCGCTCCACACAGTCCCTCACAATGGACTGGAAAAAGTATCCTTCTATCCGGTATCCATGCTCCCTGGCCGCCTTTATGTACCGATTCCTGTCCTCTGCGGTGGGATTTGTATTGTCCACCACAAACGATACCCGTTTCTGCAGGCACTCCTCTAATAACGCCGCCTCCTTGTTCCTGGTGTGCAGCGTGTCCAGATTGATATGTACAAAATCCGGCGGGAAATGCTGTTTAAAAAAAGTAGATTTCCCGCTTGCCTGAATACCGGTGAAAATAACGGCTTTGGGCGCCTCCGCCTCCAGCTTGTGCTCCATTGTTTTCCGTCCTCCTGTCATTATCCGGTTGTCCATGGTCCATCCAGGCTAAAATTTCCTGCTGATGATGAACGTAAGCAGCGCCAATAGGAATATCAGCAACTCCTTCAGAGGGTTTTCGGCAATATCATCCACCAGCTGTTCCAACCTTGTCTTCCTGTGATTCTGCCGGACCTTCTGTTCCAGTTCCTCCATGGTCATGACGGCCCGGCTCTGCTCCGCATCATAGCATTTCCGTCTGTCCGCATCCGACAGTACCATGTAAGCCTCCGTCAGCTCCTTTGCCTGCTGGTCGTTGAACGCCCGGCCCTCCATCTCATACCATCGCTTCTCCCGCTGGAACGCGGCGTCGATTTCTTCCGGGGCAGCGTCCGGATTCAAATGCAGGATTGTATAGTAGCCGTTCTTTTTCATGTGTCCTCCTAATACCAGGGATGTCCCGGCATCAGTCCGGGACTGCCATCCACACCTATTCATCCATCCCTGCGGCTGATACCTGACAAGCGTCCAAAAAAGGGGATAAGAAGAACCTTTCAGAATGAATCAGTTCATGATTGCATCCGTAATTTTATCCAGCGGTATGCCAGGGCTTTGATGATACCGGGCATACAGGAACCTCTTCCCCATCCTCCCCTGCTTCCTCCCAAGACAAGATATCATAGTCCCCTTTTGCTACCTGAACCAGTTCCCCGTCCAGGATACTGTATACATCGTCCAGATAGATTAAATCAAACGAATCAATTTCCCTTAGATCGCAGGACCCAATATAATCTATGTACGCCTTTTTCCATAAATCCCCTGTATCCCACTGCTCCATTTCTGCGGCTTCTTCTGTATATGCCACTGTGGAAATACCTATTTCCTCTTCTTTCTCTGCATTACCCCCGCAGGAGGTAAGGATGCCAAGTGTCAGGATACATGGGATTACCCGTAAATATTGTACATACATTCTCCGGCACCGCTTCTTTCCACCAATAAAGCCGTTTTCCATCAGCACGGTCCTCCCCGCTACTTATGGTACGGTTCCCCGGCCATAATCCGGTAACTCCTATATATCTGCTCCAGCAGCACCACCCGCATCAGCTGATGCGGAAATGTCATCTTTGAAAAACTCAGGGCATAATCCGCCCGCCCCATCACCTCATCCGACAGGCCAAGGGAACCGCCAATCACAAACACAATATGGCTTATGCCATCCACCCCCAGCTTCTGAAGCCTGGATGCCAGCTCCTCACTGGAAAGCATCCTGCCTTCAATTGCCAGGGCAATCACATAAGCCCCATCTTTAATATTAGAAAGGATGCGCTGCCCTTCCTTATCCTTAATCTGGCGTTCCACGGCCTCACTGGCCCCATCCGGCGTCTTCTCGTCCTGCACCTGGACAATATCCAGCTTGCAGTAACGGCCAAGACGCTTGGAGTACTCCTTTATGGCATCCTCAAAATACCGTTCTTTTATCTTTCCTACCGTTACAAGTGTTATCTTCATCCGTTAAAACTCCAGTACCATGTCATACCACACAGCCCCGCCGTGAACTGACTTTGAAACACCCATATTCACATACCCGAACTTCTCATAGTAACCGATAAGCCTGTCCTTGCACGTCAGTATAAGCCCTTTCCTGCCCTGCTTCCCTGCGGTTTCTATCATGGTCTGCATAAGCCGGGAGGCCACCCCCATATGCCGGTACCCTTCTATCACATCCAGCCCGAAAATACTCTGGTACGCCCCCTTGGGGTCATGCAGGGAAATATCCTCAAACATCTCATCTGCAATCGTCCTTTCATCTGTAACCGCGCCATTGATGAAACCAATGATCCGCCCGTCCGCTTCCGCCACCAGGAAGCTCTCCCCAAATGCCTCCAGACGCGCTTTTAAACTTTCCCTGTCAGCCGCCTCCGCTGCCGGAAAACAATTAAGTTCCACCTGTGCCACCTGATCCAAATCATCCGGCACCGCTGTCCTGATTCTGTATGCATCATTCCCTGTCATCTGTATGTCATCCTCTCAGCCTACCCGGCCATCCTCTAAACCCATCCAGCCATCCTCTAAACCCATCCGGCCATCCTCTCAGCCTTTTCTCAGCCCTTTACGCGGAAATAGTAACCAACGCCCCACTTCGTATGTACATACTTTGGGTCGCTTGGGCTTGGCTCTATCTTTTCCCTCAGCCTTCTCACATGGACATCCACGGTACGGACATCGCCGCTGTCCATGGCCTTGTTGCCCCACACATAGGTGAGCAGGGCTTCCCTGCTGTATACCTTGTTGGGATTGCGCACCAGAAGCTCCAGCAGGTCAAATTCCTTGGCTGTCAGGTTAATCTCCCTCTCGCCGATAAATACCCTGCGGCTTTCCGTATCCATCTTAAGGTCACCCTGGCCAATGACGCTGTTGTTGGCTTCCTCCTTCTTCAGGCGCTTGTTCTTGGAACTGCGCCGTATGATGGCCTTGATCCTGGCCTTGACTTCCAGGATGTTAAAGGGCTTGCTTATATAGTCATCCGCCCCATACTCCAGTCCAAGGATCTTATCCATGTCCCCGCCCTTGGCGGTCAGCATGATGATCGGCATGTCGGAAAACTCCCGGATGGCCTGGCAGACCTCATAACCGTCCAGTTTGGGAAGCATCACATCCAAAAGCACGATATCGTACTCCGTCTTCTTAGCCAGTTCCACTGCTTCCTCGCCATCATATGCACAATCCACTTCCATACCATCCTGTTCCAGGCTGAAGCGGATACCTTTTACAATTAATTTTTCATCATCTACAACTAATACTCTCGGCATGTTCATTCCCCTTATCTATCAATGGCGGCCCAAATCAAACCTCGGGCCGCCCAACTCTTTTATACTGTGATACTGTCCTTAATCTTTTCAAACGCAGCGTCCTTGATGCCGGACACATTCATAATATCCTCTATGGACTGGAATCCGCCATACGTTTCCCTGTAGCGGATAATATCCTCTGCCCTGGACTCCCCGATACCGCGAAGGCTCATAAGCTCCTCCCTGGTAGCCGTGTTGAGATTCACCATGGACCTGGTCTTTGCTTCAGGATCCGCAGCGGGCTTGATGCCCTGTGCCTCCCACTCTTTTACCTGGCTCTCACTGGGAACTTCCAGCTTCATACCGTCCCTCAGCGTCTCCGCCAGGTTCAGATAATCTGCCGCTCCGCCGTCCACAATGCCTCCGGCCGCCTCAACCGCCTCATATACCCTGCTTCCCTCCGGAAGGCCGTATACGCCCGGCTGTCCCACCTCTCCGCAGACATGTACATAAACCATGGCGGCAGATGGTTGGGTGGAATCCGGCTGTCCGGAATCAATCTGTCCTGAATCCGTTTTTCCTGAACCGCTCTGTCCTGAATCCGGTTTTCCCGAACCGCTCTGTCCTGAATCCGGTTTTCCTGAACCGTCCTCTTCCGAATCCGGCTGTCCTGAATCTCCCAAATCCATAACAATTCCTTCATTTCCGGAATCAACCGCACAATCCGGCTGCCCGCCGCAACTATAACATATGCCTGCAGCCAACATGCATATGACGATGGCAGGAACCTTTAATGTTTTTAAAGATATAAGTCTCATCTGAATGGTATCCCTCCTTTATACGGGTACCATCCCAGCCTGATAGTACTATTCTAACTGTTAGTCTATTTAAATACAAGAGTTATTTCCAATTTTTATCTTTCAAAAACAATGATTCCGCCGATGGCAATGGCAGCGCCAATAAGCTTATGCCATGCAAATGGGCTTTTTTCCACGCCGAACATACCAAACAGCTCAATCCCATACGCCACGATAATCTGGGAGATGACGATTAAGAGGGCTGTCTGGGCAGGTCCCAGGCTGGCCATGCTGCGGATGACCGTGTATGTGATGAGCGCCCCCAGGATACCTCCCACCATAACATATTTTGGCGTTACCTGCATCAGACCCGCAATAGGCTCCCTTCCCGTAAAAAGCCAGATTACCACACAGGTAATAAACGCGGTCAGCTGTACCCAGCCCGCAGCCACCCACACGCTGGTCTGCTTGGTAACCTCCGTATTAAATACGCCCTGTATGCTCATTAATGCGCCTGACAGCAATGCTATGACAAATCCCATATCTTTTCTTTCCTGCCTTTCCATTATTTTTCCTGTTTCTTTAGCTTTCCCCTTGAATATAATTTTATTCTAAGTGAAGGAGTTGTCATGCATCTGCATATGATGTATAATCGTTCCCACAGGAGGCACTGTCTATGAGTACCATTGCAAAGGCTTTATTCCAGATGTCATCGTGGCCCATGAGGACACCTGTTCCATATTCCGGCTTCCATCTGGTTTTTGGAGGAGCCGGCATCCTTGCCGCCATTTTCCTGGCATGGAAACTGTCCCGGAGCAGGCATCTGCACGTCCTGTCCGCCTGCGGCCTGATCCTGGCTGTCAGTGAAATTTATAAGCAGGGATTCCTGTATTATATTGTCAACGGGGAACAATATGACTGGTGGTATTTTCCGTTTCAGCTGTGCAGCATCCCCATGTACCTGTGCCTGCTGCTTCCATTCATCGGGCCGCGGATGTCCTCCCGTCCAGCAAAAGCAGTATATACCTTCCTGCAGGACTTTGCCCTGTTAGGAGGCGTCATGGCGCTGGCAGAACCCAGCGGGCTGATGCATCCGTATCTTGTATTAACCCTTCACGGGTTCATATGGCATTTTATCCTGATTTTCATTGGACTTTACTGTGCATTTACCGGTAAGGGCGGACGAAGCCTGTCTGACTTTGGGGATACGCTGCCATTATTGTGCGGGTGCGCTGCTGTTGCCACCCTCATCAATGTGGCATCCCATCCTTATGGAAATGCCGATATGTTCTACATCAGCCCCTATTACCCCAACGGACAGGTTGTCTTTCATGAGATTGCCCTGACCATCGGGACGGTTCCAGGTAACATACTGTATCTTTTATCTGTGGCCCTGGGCGGTTTTCTGTTCCACGTCATGCTCAGGCATATCCCACGGCAGTCTTAATGCCCGCTGGGATCATATTACAAAAAACACGGTTATATTTTATAATAAGGAGATTTGAATATGTCAAAGATATCAGGAAACGAAAGAGCAAAACAGGCAATCGCATTCCATGACAGGGGCTTCAACTGCGCCCAGTCTGTTGCATGCGCATTTACGGATAAAACAGGGATGGATGAAAAGACCCTGTTCCGGATAACCGAAGGACTTGGCCTTGGAATGGGCTGTATGGATGCAACCTGCGGGGCAATCTCTGCTGCCGCTGTATTGTCCGGCCTGAAATGCAGCACCGGGCATACCCAGGCGCCGGATTCCAAGAAGATTTCGTATGAGGCATCCGCCTCCTGCCTCAAGGCATTCCTTGAAAAGAACGGCAGCCTTACCTGCCGTGAGTTAAGGGGTGAGGATACAGGGACACCGCTGCGTTCCTGTCCCGGATGTATTGAAGATGCGGTTCAGATCATTGACGGACATCTGTTTCCCGAGGAATAGGAAAAGCTGGCTATGATAAGGCGAATCAGAAGTTGCGTTTGGATGCCTTTGGCGTAAAAGACGGGAAAAGTGCCGGCCAACGGATTGGAACTCATGAACTGAAACAGGAGCAGCAGTGTAGGGATGAAGAAAGTGCCATATGATTTATTCCGGATAGAGAATGAGATAATAGAGAAATGCAGTATATCTGTAAACCGTTTCCATAAGGTCAGCAGCACTCAATGGGAAAACATATATCAAACGATTGCAGAAAAATATGCCGACAAAACAGGAACATGGAAAAACGGTTTACATTGGGCTAATATCAAAGGTTACAGTCCAAAAAGCATGAAAAACTTTTTAGGGAGTTTTCCAGTTGATGGTTCAACATGGTTTTATCTCCTGCCGCAGATCATATCAGGGGATGAGATGGTTTATTTTTTAATTGACAAAGGCAGTGATTGGTATTTGGGGGAAAAGTTTTGGATATTTGAAAGCTATGTACCTGAATTAGCAGAGGCGCTTAATTTGTTAAATCAAACTGCCTTTTTAGATACCGGATGGGCGGACTATTATATTATTTCAAAAAAATTCCAATGGCTTATAGGCTTTAATCACCATGATATAATTTCATGTGTTGGAGAGGGGTTAAATCTTAATTGTCTCAAAAATTAAGTAATAAAACAAGTTCCGGTCCGTCGGACTAATTTGCTAGGGTGTGTTTGAAAATTGCTTTCCGTCGGCTGTGCGTCCCACTTTGTGGGAGATTTGGTCCCGATGATGGAGGCGTAGCGGGCTACGCTGACTGAATCGGGGCCAAATATACCGCGAAGTGGGGCGTGCTTTGTCCTAAGGGGGTACCTCTGGTGGATTCCTTAGGGCAGACGGCGGGAATGAATTTTCAAACAGGCTCCGGGGCATACCTGCAAATTCATTTTAAATAAAGTTGTCTGGATATCAGATGCCATTCATCAGTTGGCATTCTGTATTTTTATGAACTGCATGAATAAATGAATCAGCGGAATGTAGTTTGTCTACCGTTTGAAAGCTGGCTTCACTTAGCATTTTTTCTTTATCCGGCATTCCTTCCGGCTTTCTTTTTTCCTTTTTCCTTAATAACTCCCTTTTTTCAGCAGCTTGCGAAGATAAGCATAGGTTGCCTCTTCGCCCTTATCCTTCAGCATGATAAGCAGCTTTTCCAGCAGCGCCCTTGTTCTTGGATGGATGGTGATATACTTTTTGGTATATTCATAATATTCCAGCGGGGCCGCGCTGGTGTAGTCCTTTCCTTTATACACTTCGCAGGCCGCAATCCTGTCGCATATCATCTCAGCCACATACCTGACCGGCATTTTGTTGCCCACCAGTCCCTCTTCCTTGTGGTTGGAAATATCAATCCAGTACTCATAATGGTGCTTATTCCTGCCTTTGTGGTGCAGCCAGGCCCTGGAATACCCCACGTCCTCCCGCTCTGCAGCGTTCGGGCTTCTGTCGCCCTGGTAGTACCGGACACCCGTCCAGAATTCCTCAGGGCTGTACTTGGAAAGATCATGTGTCAGTCCCTGCCAATACAGGCCGATTTTAAAACAGTGCCTGCGCACCAGGCGCCTGTGTTTTGTAATGGTGCAGTAATGCCTCCATATATTTTGAACCTTCATTCATAAATCCCTTCTTTTTTTACCCTTTATGCCAGTTAGTATATCATATAATTCACCCTTTTGCCCTTTTTTCTTCATATTTTAACCTTTGAACAATAGAATCTAAGGTTTGTATAAATTGTTTATGCTTTATCACCAAAAACGTTTGACACTTTTCAACATTTGTGATATCCTAAGGACAGTTGCGAAATAACTTGCAACAGAACAATTTTTTTATATTTTTTGGAGGTATCGTAATGAAAGGTACAGTTAAGTGGTTCAACAACCAGAAGGGTTACGGATTTATTTCAGATGAGCAGGGCAACGATGTTTTCGTTCACTATTCAGGTCTGAACATGGATGGCTTCAAGTCCTTAGATGAGGGCGCAGAAGTTGAGTTCGAAGTAGTTAACGGAGCTAAGGGTCCTCAGGCTACTAACGTAACCAGATTATAATCAATGAACAACAGTGTACCTTTTTCAAACATATATCATCATTGATAGAGTTGAAGTAAGTTATATCTGATTTCAAATGATTACAAGTAAGAGCCAGTCTTCTGACTGGCTCTTGTTGTTTTCTGTCCTATATCCGTGGAATCAGTGTCTTCCCTCCATGTCTTCCCTCCGCGCCTTCCCTTTATCCGCCATCCAATCCTACCTGGCGCGTTCCAGTATGTCCTTCAGGTCGTCGGTTGAGAACTCATAGTGCTTTCCGCAGAAATGGCAGTTCACCTCAATGGGCTTTCCGTCTTCAATCATTTCCTGGATATCCTTTTTTCCGACACTGATTAATGCCTTTTCCACCCTGCTCTTGGTACAGTTGCAGTAGAACTGCACCGGGGTCCTGTCGTTTATCTCCAGCCCAAACTCACCGAGGATGTATTCCAGTATCCGCTCCGGGGTGTTGCCCACATCCAGCAGCGTGGTAATGGAGGATATCTCCTTAAGCTTGTCTTCCAGCCTGCCGATGACTGACTCGGATGCCCCCGGCATCAGCTGGATCATGAAACCTCCGGCCTGACGCACCGTGTTATCCTTATTCATCAGGACGCCCAGGGCCACGGAGGAAGGAATCTGTTCCGATGTGGCATAATAGTAGGTAAGGTCCTCTGCAATCTCCCCGCTTACCAGAATGGTCTGCCCCACATATGGCTCTTTCAGGCCGATATCCTTAATCACACTCAGGACGCCCACGCCCAGGGCGCCGCCCACATCCAGCTTCCCCTTTGCATTGGGGGGCAGCATGACCATGGGATGAAAGGCATATCCTTTTACATTCCCAAGGGAATCAGCGGTCACGGTTAGTCCGCCTATGGGTCCGTCCCCCTGTATCTTCAGGGTCAGAAGGTCCTTTTCCCCCTTCATGTCAATCCCCATCATGACTCCTGCGGTGAGAAGCCGTCCCAGTGCAGCGGTTGCTACCGGGCTGGTATTATGGGCCTTTCTTGCCTCTTCCACCAAGTCCCTTGTGGTGGAGGCAAATGCACGGATTTCACCGTCCGCCGCAGTTGCTCTTATCACATAATCTGACATTGTATCTCTCCTATCCTATTTTCCGTTTTCCCGCGCAATCACGTAAATCCGTTCACTGTCCTGCTGCACGGGATTCCGGGTGCAGGCGTCATATGCCGCCACAAACTCCATCCCAGCCTCACTGACTGCCCGCCGGACCTCGTCCAGACTGTATGCGCGCTGGTAATGGGTTTCCT
The DNA here is from genome assembly GCF_022440595.1 of Enterocloster sp. OA13. Lineage (NCBI taxonomy): Bacteria > Bacillati > Bacillota > Clostridia > Lachnospirales > Lachnospiraceae > Enterocloster > Enterocloster sp. OA13. The sequence goes on from NZ_JAKNTF010000001.1 coordinate 3,511,621, forward strand.
CAAATTTCCTGTAAAGCTCCCCTTCCTTCACAAAAAGGGTCAGGTCATATTCATTGACCTTGTCTTCCTCATCATAAAAATTATTCCAGATAAAGCTGGATTCTTCCCTGTCCTCTGCAAATGTATTGTCAGCCAGCATTTCCCTGTACTTATATTCTGTGTTAAGGTCAAAAATAAATACGCCTTTGGGGTCCAGATAATTGTTGACCAACCGGAACACCTCCACCAGTTCCTCATATTCCATCATATAATTCATGGAATCACAGATGCTGATGACAGCCCTTACCGTTCCATACAGTTCAAAACCGCGCATGTCCTGCAGCAGGTAAAGGATATCCAATCCCGATGCATTGCGCTTGTTCATGGCTATCTGGAGCATTTCCCCGGAATTGTCAATCCCGATCATATCGTACCCGGACCTTGCCATAAGCTCGGTCAGGCTGCCGGTCCCACAACCCAGGTCCAGCACCAGTCCATCCGTGACCTGGTATTCCTTAAGAAGTCCTGTGACATAGCCGCACCACTCTTCATAGGGTACATTGTCCTGGAATATATCATAAACCTCCGCAAAACCAGTGTAAGCCTCCATCCTTCATCCTCCTGCTTTCCATACTGCAAAAGCGCCTGCCCGGAGCTTCCTCCGGACAGGCGGCTTACAATCAGACGTCCTCAGACACATATGGATCCTATGCGTTCTTACCGCAGCACTTCTTATACTTCTTGCCGCTTCCGCATGGGCACGGATCGTTGGGGAAAACTTTCTTTCCCTTGCGGACTGTGCCGGAAGCCTTCTGCGCCTTGTAAAGCTCCTTGCGCTTCTCAGGCGTAAGGATGCTGTCCCACTGTGGAAGTTCAAACAGCCAGTTGGCCTTTGCCTCTACCATATTGTAATACAGCTTCTCAGGGTCAATCTCAATCTTGACCTGGGTGTCCTCTTCCATTGTCTCAATCGGGTTCTCGTATCCCTTAAGACTCTCATTGATTCCATCCAGGAATCCGGTCATGATCAGGATTTCAGTCTCATACTTCTCAGCCAGTTCTTTTACGGTTCCGGTAACTACTTCCCCTGGATTGCTGAGGATCTGCTCATAAATTCCTTTTTCAATCTGAAAATATCCAGCCCACAATTCTTCTTTCTTTTTATCATCCAGGCCGTCGCCATACGCCAGATTTCTCCATGTCTCTAACAGTGCCATAGTAAAACCATCCTTTTTGTATTATTTATGTGCTAGTCCATAGTATATAACAAAAGTAAAGATTTTTCAAATATATTTTACGCTTTACATACTTTTCGGTTTTGTGCAGATAATAAACATGTAATCCAATCAAAATTAAAGGAGGTTTTTCCATGAAGGTAAATGGCAAAAACGAGAGCATTGAATGTACCATCAAGAACTGTACGTTCCATGACCAGAAAGAAAACTACTGTACCCTGGACAGGATCAAGGTTGGCACACATGAGGCAAACCCGACACAGAAGGAATGTACGGACTGTGAGTCTTTTGTAAACAAGGCTCAGTAAGTCAGGAATTGGGACAAAACTTTGGCCGCATAACGGCAGGGTTTTGTCCCAGTTTTTATATAAATGTGGATAAGCCGTTTTATTTTTCAGATAATAACACTTTATCCACAATCTTTTCCACATTATTGTGGATAAGTGGATAATTCGTGTAATTTCGACAAAATAAAAGTACCCCTGGGCGCGAGGGACAGTCGAAAGAATGTCCCATCGCCTCCCGCGGCGTACTTAACATGGTTTCCGTTTGGTATTAGGTCCCATTCCTTCCCTGCGGGAGTTATGGGTCTGGTTCTGGTTTTCCGGTTTTTGTTTTTCTGTTATGCTGTTGAACATTTCATTTGATTTCTTCCTTGCGGCCTTTTCTTCTAAATCCCTGTCCATTATCATCACCTCAATGATAGTATGGCAGGGACAACTGATTTCCACTCCATGATGTTCTTGTAATTTTTTCCATTTGTGCTATAATATATCTCATGGGGACATAGCTCAGCTGGGAGAGCGCTGCGTTCGCAACGCAGAGGTCGCGGGTTCGAATCCCGTTGTCTCCATTATATGATGTGCTGAAGGCCTTGATTTTTAAAGGGTTTAGCCTATTTTTTTTGCTTTATACAGCCTGACTTTTTGAATAAATTTGAATACATTTGCTATTAGCCGTTAATATTGAGTTGTTTTTTATTTTTTTTGTTATATCCTCCCTGAACGGATTATAAATATATTTAAGTGTGGTTTCCAAATCCGTATGCCCCAGCCAACGTCTGATCTCATCTAGCGCAATCCCTGATACATTCATCCGAGATGCTACTGTCCGCCTTATACAATGCGATCCTTTCTCTTTCTCGAACCCGATTGCTCTTTCAGCCCGCCTAAGTTTATTTAGGAATTGAAGCTTAGTCTTCCGCGCCCCCACTTCATTACAGAAAATATATTCCGAAAGAACTTGGCTACTATTCTTAATTAATTTAAGCATATTAATAACAGAATCCGTTAAGACCAACTCTCTATATCCCGCTTCGGAATCTGACTTTACATATTCCACTATATTACCAGAACTGTCTTCCATTCTTTGAATAAAAATCGTTTCATTTTTCCAGTTTATGTCGCTCCATTTAAGAGCACATAATTCTGCTTTTGTCAATATAAGTCTAAAAAAAATTTGCTTTTAATTCGCAAAAAGCACCACTGTTTTCATCCAGTGATGCTCCTGCGAACAATCTTATTCCGTTTATGCTTTTTCTTCTTTGTAGAAAATGTCATCCATCTTCCAGCTTATCTCCATACGACCTGGTTCATAAATAAAGACTTTCTCAATAATCTTTGACAGCTGTATTTTGTCAAAATCCTGCAATGCTGCAATCTCATTTACTTCCATTTCTTTTTCTGTTGCTTCATCACATTTTTTCTTCGCTACTGCAATCTCATTCTCCAATTCTGCTATCTGCAAAGTGATTTCTGAAATACGGGAAGTCGTTTTTTCCAGTTCTTCCATATACCCTTCCTTGTCCAACACTTCTGAACGATAATCAGAATACAGTTTCATTTTTCTTGACGAGAGTCGCTTTTTTTCACTTTCCAGTGTTGCGATATTTTCTTCTTTCAAAATTGTTTTATGCCATTCTCTTTTCTTTTTCTCAAGATTTTCCGAAATGAATTGTGCCATATTTCTGGCTGCATCCAGTACTGTTTCTTCTGCTTCTTTCCTGTCCATTTTACTTTCCGCACACCCACTAAGACCGCTGATATGTGCCTGCATACAGCGATACCCAGTCTCTCTGCTGGTAAAACCAAGTCTTCTTCCACAGGTCGGGCAAAAGAAAATAGGGCAGGCTACTCCTCTTTTTGCAAGAACTTTTTTCTGGTTAGTAAACGCTTTCTCATTTGCTTTCCGGAATAATTCATCGGATATAATTGGTTCATGTGCATTTTCTACAACAATCCACTCCTCTTTATCATTGGAAACCAATTTATTGCTTCCTGTTCTTGCCACTCTCTTTTTATTCCAAATAATTTTTCCAAGATACACTTCATTTTTGAGCATATCTGAGATTGTCGTGACTGACCAGAGTTTCTTTTCTTTTTCGTTTTCTCTGTGCATTTTTATACCTTTTCTGCACATATACTCCCGGCATGTAAGCACATGGGTTTCGTTCAGATATTTTGCTATCTGTCCTTTTGTTTTCCCATCTGCCGCCATTGTGAATATCAGTTTCACTATTTCAGCCGCTTCTGGGTCTATAACCAGATGATGCTTATCTTCTGGATCTTTAATATATCCATATTTGGGAAAAGCCGGCATATATTCACCGTTTTTAGCATGTGTTTTCATAGCAGAACGAACTTTTCTGGACAAATCTTTGCTGTACATTGCATTCAGCATATTTTTTAACGCTACACTCATTCCTCCAGTAAAACCAGAGGAATTGATACTGTCAAAGCCATCGTTAATTGAGATAATTCGAATACCAAGGACTGGCAGGATTTTTTCCAGATAATTCCCCACTTCCAGATAATCTCTTCCAAATCTTGAAAAGTCCTTTATAACAATACTTTTTATACGTCCTGCTTTTGCATCTTCCATCATCCTCTGAAAGCCAGGACGGTTAAAGTTTGTACCACTGTACCCATCGTCTACATATTCAACTACTGGACAGTTAGCAAATTCGTCCTGTTTTTTGATAAATTCGTTTATCAGCATTCTCTGTGCACTGACACTGTTACTTTCGGCTTTTATACTGCCATCTACATCATTATCCTCCGACGAAAGTCTGATATAAACAGCGATACATTCTGTTACTGGCATAACTCAGCCTCCCGTTCTTTTGCATATTTTCTTAATTCTTCCAACATATCATCATACACCAAACGTACCGTAATAGAACCGCTTTCATGTATTTCGATTTTTTCTACAAAAGCATTGACCATTTCCTTTGTCAGCGTTCTCGTATTGCGGTATTTATTGATCAATGTTTCCCATTCTTCCTCTGTGTGAAAATTTTTTTCATATCCAACCTGATGCTTTAATAAAATTTCCATGTTATTCTGGATCTCTTTTTCTGTTTCCGCATCCTGCTTTGAAAATGTTTCATACTGCTCTGCATCAATAATACGGCACACATAATCCTCAAACAATCTTTCCCGGTGTACTGCCACTTTTTCCAGTTCTTTCCGGCATTTCTTGATTTCCCTGTTAAACACATCATATTTTTTAATGCTTTCCTGTCTTTGATTCAACCGCCGAATCAAATCTACATTTTCAACATATACATTGATATGTGCACGTATCACACGCAGTACATAATCATTCACTTCCAAATCAGTGATAGAATGTGGCGTACACTTCCCGTAGAGCTTATTATTTCCACAGTAAAACCTACGATGATTGCCTTTTGTTTTCCCATATAAATACATGGTTTTTCCACAGTCTGCACATACAATTTTCTGCTTGAAAAAGTTGAAGTCTCTTACATTATTGCCATTTGATTTACGAGCTTCATTAACCCGTTTTACGATATGACCAATCTTTTCCTGTACCTCATCAAAATCCTTTCTGCTCACAAGTGCCTCATGGGTATTTTTGATGATGATCCATTCTTCTTTCTGATTCATTTTCTGTCTCTGTGCTGCCCAGGAATCATTGGTAAACTGATTATGCACACTATCACCGGCATAATATTGATTCTCAAGGATTTTGTGGACTGTTCCTCCACTCCATGTCCATGTCGCTGACTTTTCATTTGCTTTTCCTGCTTTATCCAGCTTGTAGGCTTTCGGGCAGAGATACCCATCCGCATTTAATTTCCGGGCAATCTCTGCATAAGTCATTCCATCAATAAAATACTGAAATATCTTTTTCACCACTGGTGCTGCTACCGGATCTGGAATCAGCTGATGAGGATTATCCTTGTCTTTTTCATAACCATAAGCCATCTGACCGGAAGGAAATTCGCCATTTGCCCAGCTCGTCCGGTATGAACTTCTTATTTTCTTTGCCAAATCTCTGGAATAAAACTCATTATACACGTTTGACATGCTGATCAGCAGGCTTATGTCATCTCTGAACGAATCATAATGATCATTCACCGAAATAAAACGCACATTAAAGAATGGGAACACTCTTTCAATATAGCTTCCTGCCTCTACATAATTTCTTCCAAGTCTAGAAAGATCTTTAACAATAACACAGTCAATATTTCCCTCTTTGATGTCCTGCATCATCTCATTAAAACCATCTCTCTCAAAATTAGTTCCGGTTTTAGATATATCATAATATTCCTTTGCAACCACGATATCTTTCTGTTCTTTTACGAAATTATGAAGCAGAACCATCTGCGTTTCTATCGTATTTCTTTCTCTGTTCTTTTCACTCTCATAGGAAAGCCTTGCATAAAGGGCTGCATGTGAAACTTTTTCACACTGGTTTTCAGCTTCTGTAACCAAATTTTCTTTATTTCCAACATTTACATAATCTACTTTTCTTGATTTTCGAGCCATTTATACGACCTCCCTCTTTTGAATTTCTATTCTTCCGTCCATACCTGTGCTGACATCGCATCCCACCGACTGTATCTGCCGTAACAGAGATTGATAACAATCATCAAAATTAAATCTGACTTCAATATGTTTTTTGTCATATACTAATATCTGGTCAATCAGTTCAACAGCAACAGTTCTTGTAAGTTCCTGTATATTCTGATGCTCGGCAAAATAATCAAGCCAATGATATTTATCACTTTTTGATTCCAGGACTTCACTGATCTGTTGATCAATGCTTCGGACTGCTTCCTCGGCTTTTTTCCGTTTTTCTGTGTACCCGTCATGAAGCTCTTTATAATCTTCTTTTGAAATGATTCCTTCACGGAAATCCTCATATAGATAATCTCTTAACTCCCGGCATCGCACGGCTTCTTTTTCTTTTGCTTCTTTTCTAATTTCCAGTTCTTTTATATCCAATTCTTGAAATGGTACTTCATGGATAAAATCCATGATTTTTTTCATATCAAGGATATTCTCAATATGGATTTTTACCAGTTCCAATACTGTTTCTTCTAGTTTACCCATTGGTATTCTGTGTGCTGCACACGCTTTCGTAGCCGCATGTCTGGAACAGATATAGTAAGCGTATACCTTTCCTCCTGCCGGAACATCCCGTTTGATCATCATTGCCCCACAGTCTCCACAAACCGCAAGTCCAGATAATGGATATACCTTTTCCTCGTTCGGAGAAGTCCTTGTATCTATCCCTAATAATCTCTGCACCAGTGCAAATTCTCGTTCTGATACGATAGCCTCATGATTTTTTTCAATTCTAACCCAATCTGTCTCCGGCTTTTTCATCAATTTTTTTACTTTATGGTTTGGTGTTGTTCTTTTTCCCTGCACCAGAGTTCCAGTGTATACTTCATTTTCAAGGATTCTTTTTACCGACATGGCGCTCCACTCTGCCTGTTCGTGTGTTTTAAAATTATCCTGAATCCTTATTCCAAGACTGTGCTTATATTCCATTGGTGAAAGAACACCCTGTTTGTTCAATGCATTGGCAATTGCTGTCTGGCTCATACCTGATAATTTCATGCGGTAAATTTCTTTGACGATACCTGCCGCATATGCATCTAGCACCAGTTTGTTTTTATTATCTGAATCTTTCTGGTAGCCATACGGTGTAAACGCTCCAATATATTCCCCATTTTTTCTCTTTACTTCCAGGTGGCTTCTTATTTTGATAGAAATGTCACGGCAATATGCATCGTTAATGAGATTCTTGAAAGGAATCACGATTTCGTCTGCCTGACTTTTCCCTTCCAGGCTGTCATAATGATCATTGACCGCAATAAACCGCACGCCAAGTGCCGGAAATAATCTTTCGATATATTTTCCGGCATCAATATACTCACGTCCAAAACGGGAAAGGTCTTTTACAACGACACAATCCACAATTCCTTTTTTGATATCTTCCAGCATCATCTGAAATGCAGGACGTTCAAAATTAGAACCGCTGTAACCGTCATCCACCCGTTCTGATACAACAACTATATCCTTTTTATCTTTTAGGAAATTTTTTATCAGATCTTTCTGATTTGAGATACTGTTGCTTTCACGCTTTCCAGCAGTAGCAACATCGCCATCTTCTTTCGATAAACGAACATAAATGGCTGCATGATAGATTTTCTTTGAATTGTTAATTTGATTCATCTTCATCCTCCTTAGTTTTACCTTTCCATCAACATTGGTAAAACCCAGAGGGTGAGTCGATTTTGTCCTGATATGAATGAGGAGTCCTGAATTCCTCGTCTCCATATTAACATAACTCTTCAGATTTTACCATCACTTTTTATACAGAAAGCAAAAGTTCCTCAAATGCATCTTCAAAAGATACTCCATTGTTTGCAAACCTTATTTTCACTTTTACATTTCCTATACAGACAAGATAGGGATTTCCCACCTGTCTGAGATATTGAGCTATTCTTTTTTCCTTCGTCTGATTCCGGTCAATCCTTATTTTTCGGATATCCTTCAATTCCTTCAGATCCACATCATCAAAATCCGTTTCCAGATAGTTTCTATATTCTTCTGCCGTCATGCACTTCTCCTTCCATTCCCATCTGAATCCGTACTGCTTTCAGTACCCGATCCAGGATCCACTTATTTACTCTTCCGCATTTCTCAATAATACATTTTGTGGAAATGCTCATAACCTGTTCAGCCAGTGCCAAACTTCCTTTTCGGATTCCCGTCATATCATATTTACTGATAAATACATGTGTTGGCAAATACCGTTTCTTATATATTCTTGATGTCAGCGGAACTACCGTTATGACTGAACTGTATGTATTGGCTTTATTATTGCTCACTACGATCACCGGTCTTACACCACCCTGAACAGATGTTGTAGGAAACATACCGAGATCTGCCCATAAGATATCTCCTCTTCGAATCGTCACTTGTCATCTCTCCAATCTTTTTTTATTTGTAAAGCATTCATAGCGCTATATTGGCTCCACAGGGATACGGCAGAGTTCCTTTCCAAGCTGGAAAGCTCTGCCGCATAACCTCTATAGCCAATTTGATTATTAAACAGTGCTCGCTCGATTCTATTTATCCTCGATACCCCGAATCGTTACTCCTGCATCTGCAGGAAGGGAATAATAACCTGTCCGGATGCTACACTCCGGACCACAACCCAAAAACTCTCATTTCCAGGCTCTGGCAGTTCATAGGTTTACCAGTTACAGACTTCTCAGGGTCTGCAAGTGTATCGCATCTCACACATGTCCTCGCATCACCAGCCTGCCAACTGGCTTTGGTCAGTGCTTTTTCGCAGCATTATTAGCTCTAAAAATGTTTTTACGTCTTATAATCCTATAGCGGCATCTTCCTCGTGCTCACTGTATGAAATGTCACGTCAGTTATTATTGGATATTCAGTTATCATGGTGCAATTTAGGGAGTCCTTAAAGCTCCTCTAATTACTAAAGTCAAATGACTTCGGCAGATGCAAAAAATTTTCAAAATTTTTTAAAAAAATTCTTTCATATACATTTCACGCATTTTATTAAGGATCGTTTTCAGCTTGTACGCTAATACTTGTCTGGAAATCCCCATAATCTCTGCCATCTGCGTCTGAGTCTTATTTTCAAAGAAAATGCCATAAATAATCATGCGTTCCTCCGCATTCAGCTTATCGATCACTTTGTGAATATCCTGCTGTTCCATTTTTGTCAGTACACTGTGCTCCACATCACAGTTCAAATCCGGGAAATCCTCAATCATGAATCCTTCTCCATCAATAGACTGTCCACTGTAAGGTACCTCCCGCAGCATCTTATCCACGACCTCTCCTAATTCGTTCTTAATCTCAACTTTTTTTGCCTTGCTACTTCTGTAAAAATTGTTCATCGCATACGCAACTTCTTTTGTAATCTCGATCATTTCTCCATCAATATTTGCGTAGTACTTTCCTTCATAAAAATATGGGTGTTCAATGTACATATCCGTTCCTCCTAAATTTGAAATCTTGTTGCTCGTTTCAAATCCAGAAGGCGGACCTCTGTTTAGAATCATGCCTGCTCCGCCTTTATCCTGCCGGGATACGCCCGCAGTTATTGGCTGAGAAATTCAGGCACGAAAAAAAGCCCCAGTAGTTTTTTCTTAACTACTGAGGCTTTCGTCTCTTTCTTGTATTCAGTTATCTATGCCTTCTTTCATCAGCATAATCATTGTATCAGGATAAAGTTCACAAAGTATCCGCAATATGTTCCCATAAGTTCATATCATTATTGGAATCGTACATATTTCAGTATAAAAAGTTCACCGTGTTATTCTTCTACTTCTTTTCCATCTATATATAGTTGAAATTTATCAGGATTATTGACTACATCATAGTCCTTTCCATATTCTACAGGTCTGTATTCGGCTGTCATTACCGATTCCCCATCTTCAATATCCTCTTTCCATAAATAGATGTTCATATCAAGACTCGTCGCATATCCCCTGTCTGTGGAGAATTTTGTCGAATAAAAAGAATCATCCTTGTACATCTGCAAAAGCTCTCTTACAAACGCTTCTCTATCCTCAATATTTTTCCGGTTAGCAACCACGGTTAAATTTTCATCCCGATTTACGGAAAATGTTCCAACTACATCCGGTTCGCCTTCCTTATGACCAGATTCAGATTTCCCATAAATACTTCCTGCAGCAATTATCAAGATCACTGCTCCTGAAATCAATGCAATTATCTTTTTCTTCATATTTTTATTTTCCTTTTAGTTTTTTTACTGCGTAATTGATTACTTCTTCCGGTGTAGGTCTTTCTCCTTTAAGTGTCATTTTCTTCCATTCTTCCTGCACAGCCGGATCAGGATTATCAAATCCTGCATCTATGGCTATCTGCATTTCTCTGCGTACTTCTTCTGGTGTTGTGTTGTACTTTTCTGCAATCTTCTCATAAATAGTTTTTTCTCTCATTCATTTTCCTCCGATATATAACTGGATTTACAACTTGTTCTATAGAACCAATTTAGCATATTTCTATTATCATGAAAAGACACTTTACAACTTAAATCTGAATAAATGGTCAAAAAAAGAAGAGCTACTTGCTCTTCCCAGTTTGTCATATCACTCTTCCAATAATGTGTGAATTACTTTGATGATTTTTTTCTGTTCTTTGATTGGAAGTTTTTCAATTTTTTCTGTCAGTTCATTTGTAACACCTGTAACTGAATGTGCCACAACATCAATTAAAAGAGTATCTGCAGAAACATCTAACGCATTTGCAATTGCAACAAAGGTATCCAATTTTGTAACTTTCAAGCCTCTCTCTATTACACTCACATGCGTCGGGCTTAAATTTACTAATGCAGCCAGTTCCTCTTGTGTGAGATTTTTTGCTTCTCGTGCCGATTTGATTCGCTGTCCTACTGCTTTCAAATCCATCGTAACACCTCCTCCGGAACGAATAATCGTTCTGGATTTAGTATACTTGTGGATGTCTTCAATATACAGAATCGCAAAACCAAGTTCTAATTCTATAGAACTATATTTCAAGATTTTCTTTGCATTTTCGTAAAAAAGCGTTATGATTGAATCAGTTAAATCAAAGGAGGTATCAAATCATGAAATCACATAAATACTGGTCCTTAGGCGCACTTTTCTGTATGTTGGGATGCATTTATTCTGGAATCAAAAAATCTATGACTGCACATAAATACTTTGCCTATTCTTCATTGCTTTGTATTGGCATGTCCATTTATTCCGGTCACAAACTGGTTTCTCCAAAGAAGAAAAAAATCACTGAATCAAATAATAGTGAGAATAGTTAAATGAAAATTTGACCTTTATTCATCAAAGACAAAGTTGCTGGAGAATATTTTTTCTCTCCAGCAACTTTCTTTATCTTTAAGCCATTGAAATACAATACTGTCCAATCAGCTTCGTCCAACTATTATATTTATTCTTTTCACACACCTTTCGGCAAATTTCATTTTCCATCAATACACAGAACATCTTATCATAATCAAATGCCCAAACAGCACCATTCACATGGTTTTCCACTGCTTTCTGATCTATGCTCTTTAAGCGTGTGACCATTTTTTCAATTTCTCCATTTCCCAAGTTACCGATATTTTTGCAGATAAACCGAAAGAAATTCAACGTTGCATATTCGTCATGCCAATGGAACTCTTCTGGATTGTTTTTAATTTTACTGGCTCGTTGCTGTTCTTTGATTATCTGATCAGCTACACCTTTCATCGAATCTTCGTATCTCATATTATTCACCTACTCTTCCTCTACGCCCAGTGACGGTTTAAATCTTTTATCCTTTGCCTGCGGTACCACGATCTCATAAAAATAAAATCCTAAATACCCAAGTGCCTGCTTCTTCATTTTATAAAATGAAGTCCTGCCTATTCCTAACTCCTGTTGTACTTCCACATCTGTCTTATTATAATGACTGCAAAAACAGGAATGAAGGATCTCACTGAGCATCACACCATTCGGTGCATAGAACTTAACCAGTGTCATTCCACGATAGATCATATCTGACAAGCCATAAATGATCATCAGGTTATTCATTTCCCGGTGCATCTTTGGCACATTCAGCTGATTGTTATAAATGCTCAGATAACTCAACGCATATGCCATATCTTCATTGATTTTCTCCTGGCACTCCATATCCAGTTCTTCTAACACAATCTGATTTTCCAAAATCAATTTCTGATAGCTTGTCATCAATTCTTTAATATCAGTATAATGTCTTTCAATCGTTACTTCCAAATAATCCTGTGCATGGCTTGCCATCTGGAAGGTAATCTCTTTCATTGATTTAATTGCATAATCTCTGTCTGTCATCAGTTTCAAAATCTCCTTATCATCATCACACTAACTGGCGGTCTTTCAGACCAGTTCGCTTTCCCCATGATTTTGATGGGAAGCAATTACTTACTACAACTTGCAGAAGCGGATATCCAAAAGGCATTGTGGGAGCTGCCTTTGCTGACCGGAATCCATCTTCTTATGTAAAACCTGCAGGAATAAAAAGGGAAAGTGACTATCCCTGCCGGTTAATAATCCAAATAATATCGTCTATACCAAGCTCTCCTTATGCTGTTTTTCTCTCCATAAACCATTTATCCACTTCGTAAAACAAGTGGCTTTCCTGCCCTTGTATCATACAGGTGTACATCATTCCTACACCGCCTGCCTTTCTGCTGGCGCATCGCTCGATTTTCAAAATTCTGTCAATGCTATACTTTCTTCCATCCTCCCATGTAAAAAATATGGGAACCAGCTGTCCGTTTTTCCGAAACTCTGCTACTACATCTACATATACTTTGTTCATGCCGACACCTCACTATAAAATCTCAATTGCTCTTGGCGATGCCGGGATTCTGCGGATATATCCATTTAACTCCAACTGCTTGATTCTGGAAAATGCTGATGATGTTGATTTCACCCCGATCAATTTTCCAAATTCCCGTATTGTCGGTGGATATCCATGTTCATTGGTATATCGTAAAATACACTGATAACTTTCTTCCTGTTTTCTGGTTAATGCTTTTTTCAAATCTATCCCTCCAATTACCCATGGAAATAACTATGTGGATGGATCGTGTGCGTACCAGCGTCTAAGTGGGATAAGACTTTATCCTGATACATTGCCGCTCGCTGTATACTGAAATAACCAAACCGTCGTCTGATCTCATCTACAGTACGATCCAGCTTCTCTAACTTTTCCTTTTTCTCCTGATTTCCAAATAAATCCAACTGCACGGGAATATCATCTAACACAAGATCCGCAGCTCGGATTCCCAGGCTTCTAATGGGATGTTCCCATTTGTAATTATCTTTAAATAGCTGAAATGCTGCAGTTACAATCTCGTTTGTAATATTCGTTGGCTGTCGTAAATGTATCTGTCTGGAAAAACTATACAATCGATTATCTCGAACTGTAATTTCTACTGTTTTGCATTTAAATCCATGTTTCCGCAATCGTGCAGCTACACTTTCTGCCAATGCTATTTGAATGATCCAGACATCCAGATCATTTTCCAGATCTCTCGGTGTTGTAGTGCTATTACCTATCGACTTTACTGGTGCTTCATATCCTTCCTTGCAAACCGGATCTTCATCCCAGCCATTTGCGAAAGCCCATAATACATTTCCTATTTTTCCAAAATGACTCTCTAACAACTTTTCGTCTGATTCCGCAAGTTGCCCGATTGTCCGGATTCCAAGTTTTTGCAATTTCTTATTTGTCTGTCTTCCGACATAAAGCAAATCTGACGCTGGAAGCTGCCATATCCTGTCTTTATAATTTTCTCGATTAAACTCTGTGATTGCATCCGGCTTTTTATAATCTGAACCAAGTTTCGCATAAATCTTATTCCAGGAAATTCCAATACTTACCGTTACACCCAGTTCGTATTTAATCCGATGGCTGATTTCTCTTGCAATCGTCATTCCGCTTCCTTTCAGATTTCTGCTGTCCGATACATCCAGCCAGGCTTCATCAATTCCATATGGCTCAATCTTGTCCGTATACTCCGAATAGATTTCTCTTGCCATCTTTGAAAATCTCAAATACAAATCCATCCGTGGTGGTACAAATATGATTTCCGGACAAATCTGTTTTGCCTGCCATAATGCCATTCCGGTCTTTACACCTTTTTGCTTTGCAATATAATTTGCTGTCAGCACAATCCCATGTCTGGCTTCCGGATCGCCACCGACTGCCAGCGGCATTCCGGCAAATTCCGGATGATGCAGCATTTCTACACTGGCATAAAAACAGTTCATATCACTATGCAGGATCACACGCTCACTCAAACTTTTCACCTCCCAGCTGTTTCCTTCAACATGATGTCTTATCAATTTTTGTATGTTTAGTATATATCGACATTCCGGAGATAGTCAAGTAACATCTTGGTTGTATTTTCTCCATTTTGGAGATTATTGTTGATTTTATTTCTAACATACGGTATAATGCATATAGAAAATTCAAATAGAAATGAGGCGAACAAATGCGTGATTTCGGGGAAATATTAGCAGAAAATAGAAAAAAGAAAGGATACTCTCAATCAGATCTGGTAGACCTGCTTTCTCAGGAAGGTATTCAGGTCACTACAAAAGCAATCTCCAAATGGGAGACCAATGCACGAGAACCAGCTTTACATGTTTTCCTGACACTTTGCCAGTTACTTGATATCGAAGATATATATGAATCCTTCTTTGGAGAAAACCCATATAACATTATGAGTGGATTGAATGAAGAAGGCAGAAATAAATTGATTGAATTTGCTGATATTTTGAAAGCTTCTAAAAAGTTTTCTCCACTGTCTGCAAAAATTATCCCATTCCATCATCCTGTAGAAATTACCTGGGAACCAGTTTCTGCTGGTACTGGAAATTACCTGGAGGATTCTGTAAAAGAAACCTATGATGTAGGACACCTTGCTCCTGAGCAGACTGACTTTGGTGTACGGATTTCCGGTGACAGTATGGAGCCACTTTATCATACAGACGATGTTGCATGGATTCAGAAAAAAGATTCTCTTGCTAATGGTGAAATTGGAATCTTCTATCTCAACGGCAATACTTACATCAAGGAATTACACGATGAGCCAGATGGTGTTTATCTGATTTCTTTAAATCAAAAATATCGTCCTATCCAGGTTTTGGAATCTGACTCTTTTAAGATTTTTGGAAAAGTAATCGGGAAATGCAAAGGTGCAGAAATTCCGGGATTTCATTAGACTTCAACAGCAGGTTCATGATCCTGCTGATAACAATAAGCAAAGGAAGTGATTGAATGGCAATCAATAATACACTAAAAGATATTCGTGAAGAACGGAATCTCATTCAAGCAGATTTGGCTGAAGCCATAGGTTCCTGCAGCCAGACTATAGGCCGCATCGAACGTGGAGAACGTAATCCCTCTCTTGAGATTGCAATCCGGCTGGCACATTACCTGAAAGTGCCTGTAGAAGATATTTTTCAGGTTGAAGACTGAAACACAGCTGCCAGAAAACCGAGGAGTAAAATCCCCGGTTTTCCTTTTGCTCAAAAATCAGTGTAATCCTTTTACGAAATCCGCTGCGTTTTTCATATCTTCTTCATTCGGATGGTCTTTAGCAATACCTCCAACCAGTTTAAATGGTCCGAATGTGTCATACCCTTTACAACCAAATTTTCCAACCACACTGGCATGTCTTTTATCCAAAATCTGCTCTATGGTTTTATAATTCGCACTCCCGCCATAAGTACAGATCAGAAATATCTTTTTGTCGTCCGGTAGATTCTTCTCTGCAAATTCCAATATCGACTGATGAAACTTTGAAAAATAGATTCCTGATGCAAACCCAATCATATCATAACTGCTCAGGTCTGCATCTGGCTGTTTCACAGCATCAATCAAATCCACCTGACATTCTTCTGCGATCCTCTTTACTAATTTTTCTGTATTTCCATGATGCACAGATGCGTATACTATCGCTGTTCTCATTTTTCTTCCTTTCCGTCTGCTCCGTCAATCAGGTCATAGCTCATATCCAAAAAGTCCAATATCTTCGCTTCACTGACTGAACCATCCAGTAAAATCGTGATCCAGTGCTGTTTATCCATATGGTATCCTGGTAAAAATCCATAAGTCTGAATAATCATGCTGGTCATTTCTGGATTGCACTTTACATCCATAATGTCAACCAGATCATTTCCCTCTAATCCCAGTTTCGATTTTTCAACCGTCATGATCACTGCATACCATTTTCCATTTTTATGTCGAAGTACTGCACTGTCCGATAGTTTACTCCATAAATATTCCGGCATTGTGCCATACTGTTTCTGCACATATTCAAAAATTTCTTCTTTCTTCACAATCTATTCAACTCCTGATTTTTCTGATATCCTGCCCATAATCATACCACATTTTCGTATCCCATACTACCTGCCAAATTCTTTTGCATTTTTCCGGTTCTCCTGACTTTAACTAATAGAGGGGTAAAACAGCAAGGACAGGAAGTGAGGATACACTTCCGGAAAATCCCAATTTAGGGTACCCTGCCCTAAATTGAAAAAACGCTGAAAGCAACGATACTACTGCCCTCTCAGAAAGGAGAACCCACCAATGGCTGAAAGAAAGAGAAACAAAGAAATTCATTTTTATGTCACCGAAGAAGAAAGGAAGCTAATCCGCAGGAAGATGATAGAATCAAAAACCAAAAACATGGGAGCTTATCTGCGAAAAATGGCAATCGACGGTTATATCGTCAACACCGATACCACTCCACTGAAGAAACAGTATGAGGAAATGCACAAGATTGGTGTAAATATAAACCAGATTGCAAAAAAGGTAAATATCACCGGAGATCTATATCCGGAAGAAATGCAAGAATTGAAAGAGATGGTGAAAGAATTATGGCGTATCTTAAGATCTTCCCCGTTAAAGTAACAGACAAGAAAGCTCTGGACTACATCACGAATCCAGATAAAACAGATGAAAAACTGTTAGTTTCCAGTTTTGGCTGTTCCCCGGAAACTGCAGATCTTGAATTTTCTATGACAAGAGAAATGGCAAAAAAGAATGGAATGGACAAAGGTGATAACCTGGCATTTCATCTGATCCAGTCCTTCAAGCCTGGAGAAGTTGATGCCGAAACCGCTCATCGCTTAGGGCAACAATTTGCAGACGAAGTACTGAAAGGAAAATATGAATACGTGATCAGTACTCATGTTGACAAAAATCATATTCACAATCACATCCTCTTCAACGCTGCAAGCTTTGTTGATCATCACAAGTATGTTTCCAATAAACGGAGCTACCACAAACTTTGTAGAATCAGCAATCGTATCTGTCATGAAAATGGACTTGCCACCAGTATGCCAACCGGAGAAAAAGGTAAAAACTATAAAGAGAACATGGAATATCATCGTGGCACCAGTTGGAAAGCCAAGCTACGTGTTGCGGTTGATAAGGCAATCTGGGTTTCCATCAACTATGAGGAATTTCTGCAAAAGATGCAGTTAGCCGGATATGAAATCCGCCAAGGAAAGCACCTGTCCTTCCGTGCACCAGAGCAGAAAAACTTCACTTATATGAAATCTCTCGGAAGCTATTATTCCGAAGAAAATGTTCGCATCCGCCTGGCAAAAAATCGTAGCAAAGTAAAAGCTCCAAAGCATCTGTCCAGAGAAGCCCGCCTGTATATCAATATCTCCACGTATGTTACAACCGGCAATCGAGAAGGATTTGAACGATGGGCAAAGCTCAATAATTTGAAAGAGGCGGCCCGCACCTTCAACTATCTTTCCGAAAATAACTTGCTGAATTATGACGATTTCAGGCAGCATGTATCTGACATTGAAGCTTCTGTGAAAGTTGCCGACCAAAGAATAGCACAAATCAACAGTGAACTGAGCACGCAGAAAGTCATTCAGAAACACTGTGATTCTTATCGGCTTTGCCGTAAAGTAATTGAAGATTGTAAATCTGCTAAAAATCCAAAAGCATACCGCACCAAACATCAGGCAGAATACCAGCTCCACGATTCACTAAAAAAAGAGCTTCAGGATCTCGGCGTTACCAAAATCCCAAGCCCTAATAAAGTCCAAAAGCTGATTGAAAATCTTGAATCTGAACAGGCTGCTACTGTCCGGGAAAAACAGGAATTGCAGAAAAAGCAGAAAACCTTGGAAATCATTCAGCAAAATTTCTCTGTGCTGCTCGATGCTCCGGAAATCAATTCAGACTTACTTCCGGCAAAACGGGAATCCGTTTCTGTCACAAGAGGTCAATAAGATTGCACTGCAACTCACTCATTTTCTTCCCAAGGTTTCAGACCCATTTCCTCCCAGGTGACACCATACGGTGCACCTCCGGAGGTATAACCGGCAATAAAGAAAAATCTGTCATCTTGCAAGATTTCTTCTTTAGCCAGATTATCTCTTGTTTCTTTTTTCTGTCTTGCTCGCCTCTGCTGCTTCTTTTGTTTCGCAAAAGCTGCTTTTCCCTGATATGCTTTCGTGTACTCCATACAGTAGAACGCAGCCTGCCGGTCTGCGGCAAGCTGCGCTCCCGCAGCGATGTTTCCATCGACCAGTCCTCCCCGCATTAGGTTCAGCACCGCACGGAGCACGACGGGAAAGAGTGTTGCTTTTTCCCCCTTATCGCCTTGTTGTAGCAGGAACAGTCCTCTTCCTTCGTTGAATACCGCACGCCTCCATCTATCGCCCTGTCAAAAGGTGCCGGCAGATCCATCCCAATCTGCCAGCTGTCAAATAATCTGGTATTTGCCATACGTTTCTGTTTCCTCCAATCTTTTATTTCCTACAATCCCTTGTAATTCTTTCGGCCGCTTCTTTGAAAAATCTCTCTTCCAGGTTCCTTACCGTACAATACAATTCGGGTAAAAGGTATTTGGGTTCTCCACTTTTCCACATTCCAATCCATTATATAAATATATTCGATCAAAGGTTGTTCTTGTCTTCCCTCCTTTTGCCAGCCTGAACATAAAAAAAGACACCAAAAAACAATTCTTTGCTTTTTGATGTCTTTTCTGTCTTTTCAGGCTGATGCCCGAATCAATATTACAGAAGTCCGAACAGACTTCTCCTGTACTTTTCGCACAATCTACTTTCAAATCCCGGACCTCTCCAGAATGAAATTTCTTATTCAGGATATTTCCCAAATAAAACTATTTACGCAATTATCATAGCACTGTATTTTGTTTGCGTCAACATTTCAATCACAATATATAGATAATATCTGTTGATTAGATGCAAATTTCTGTGCTAAATAATTCATTCAAGTTATGCTGTATCATTGCTCTGTTTTTCAACCGAAGCTTTCAATTTCTGAAAAGTCTCTTCGCTGATTGCATGTTCTATCCGACAGGCATCCCTTTCTGCGGTTTCCCGATCAACCCCGACAGCTACAAGCTGCTCCGTAAAGAACTGATGCCGTTCATAAATTTTCTCAGCAACCTCCCGCCCGTCTTCGGTCAGATGGAGATATCCATCTTCATCCACGGTCAGAAAACCGCCATTCTTTAACACACCTACTGCATGGCTGATACTCGGTTTACTGAATCCCATGTGTCGGGCAAGGTCAACGGAGCGAACCATGCCTTTTTCCTTTTGCAATACAAGGACTGCTTCCAAATAATCCTCGCCCGACGCATAAATCTTCATTGCCGCCTCCTTTACTGTGCCAGTTTCCAGCCGATAGCTTCCTGCCTTTCGGATACGAAGTCCGCATACAGACCCTTCTGCTGGATCAGTTCTGCATGAGTGCCGCGCTGAACGATATGGGAATCATCCAATACCAATATCTGATCCGCACCCCGGACGGTTTTCAGACGGTGGGCGATCATAATAATAGTCTTGTCGTGCGTCAATTCCGCAATCGCCCGCTGCAATTCTTCTTCATTTTCCGGGTCAACGCTGCTTGTGGCTTCATCCAGAATGATAATCGGGGCGTCTTTCAATATGGCGCGGGCAATGGAAATACGCTGCTTCTCACCACCGGACAGGGTTCCTCCGCCTTCCCCGATCACCGTATCATACCCGTCGGTCAGGGCGGAAATAAATTCATGGCAGCAAGCCTTTTTCGCCGCCTCTACCACCTGTTCGTGCGTGGCATCCGGGCAGCCGAATTTGATGTTGTTCTCAATCGAATCGGCAAACAGATACACGTTCTGAAATACCATGCCGATATTCTTCATCAGGCTGTCCAGTTTAAAATCCCGGACATCTTTGCCGCCAACCGTAATTCTCCCGGCGTCTACATCCCAAAATCGGGCAATCAGGTTGCACATAGTCGTCTTGCCAGAACCGGACGGGCCGACAATGGCAGTGGTCGTTCCGGCAGGGATCGTAAAGCTGACATGATCCAGAATTTTTCGGTCTGCATAGGAAAAGTCCACATTATCAAATATAATTTCCGAGGATGCCGGAACCACATCTGCGCCCTTTTCATCCATGACCGGCGTATCGTCAATAGAGTTTGCCGTATCCATAGAAGCCGCCAGCATTTGCAGCAGGGAGGCCATGTTTCCGGCGTTTTCCAGATCATTGAACACCATAAAGGAAGCGATCACCAAAATCACGCCATAGGCCAATGACAGGGAACCGTTCAGCCAGAAGTAAATGGAGGCCAGGAGCAGCAAAACACTGAACACCCGGACAACAACCTGTTTCAGGGCATCATAGGGGACACTGGCTTTTGTCAGTTTCAAATTGTCCCGGCAGCTTGCCTTGATTGCGCTGTCAATGGACTGTGTGCTGTCCTTCTCCATACCGAAGGCTTTCACGATCCCCATCCCCTGGATATACTCCAGGACGGATTCCACAAGGCTTTCCTGTGTATGCTGCCGCACTCCGCTTAAGCGCTCAGATTTGCGGAGCGCCAGTTCCGCCGCTGCAAGATAAAGCAGGACGCCGACTGCGGCAATCAGACCGATCCGCCAGTCAAAAACCACCAAAACGATGACAAGCGCCACCGAATTGAAAAATCCGCCCAACACAGATACCAGCACACGCGCCGCCGAATTTTCCACATCCCCTAACGTGGTGGTAACGATAGCGGTAATGTTCCCGATACTGTTCTTGTTAAAATATCCCATCGGGATGTAACGCAGCCGGTCTCCGATGTGGATACGCTTTTCCGCCACCATACAGTAGCCGGTTTCCGTCTGCTCCATCGTGGAGAAATAGGTCGTGATGATCCTTCCAACCAGGGAAACAGCCATGATGCCCAAAGAAATCCAGATAAACCGGCTGTCCCGGTTATCGGATACCAACGCCTCCACCACGATAAAGAGGGCGGCAAACTGTAAAGCCGCAAACAGGCCGGAGAGGAACGCAAACAGCAGGGATTTTTTCAGCAGTCCCTCTTTGCTGCCAGCAAACGCAAAAATTTTTTTCAATGTTCCATACATTTGACAACACCCCCTTACATATGATCCTTTGCGCCGATATGCGCCTGCCACATATCCCGGTAAAGGGGACAGGTTTCCAGTAACTTATCATGCGTTCCCCGGGCATGGATAGTTCCATCCTTGACCACCACAATATTGTCCGCACCGATAATGGTAGACAGGCGATGGGCAATCACGATCAGCGTTTTACCCACTGTCAGGGCAGAGATTGCTTTCTGCACAACTGCCTCATTCTCTGGATCGATATATGCTGTCGCCTCGTCCAAAATGACCACAGGGGCGTCCTTCAGCATGGCGCGGGCAATGGCGATTCTCTGTCGCTCACCGCCGGAAAGATGGGAACCGGCGCTGCCGACAACGGTATCATACCCTTGATCCAACTTGCGGATAAAGGTGTTACAGCCACTTTGTTTTGCTGCCTGCTCCACCTCCGCATCTGTGGCGTCCGGCCTGCCCATGCGGATATTTTCCCGGATGCTGCGGTTAAACAGGTAATTATCCTGCGATACATAGGAAATCTGGGCGACAATTTCAGACAGCGGTATCTCCTTCAGTTCATGGCCGCCCAGGGTAATACTACCGGACGTAACATCCCAATACCCAGCGATCAGCTTCGCCACGGTAGATTTTCCGGAACCGGACGGTCCTACAAGGGCGGTCATGGTTCCCGGCTGAATGGAAAGGCTCACATCATGCAGCACCTCAGTTTCCCCATCATAGGAAAAGGAAACATGGTCGAGTCCGATACTGGTATCTGCCAGATTTACTGGCGTATCTTTATGGTTCAGTTCTTCCGCGTTCAATAGCTGGCTGATTTCCTCCACATTGGTTCCCAGTACAGCCAGGTCATCCGTAAAGGTAAAGACGGACATGATCGGTCCCACAAGCCCCAGGGAGAAAATCACAATGGAGAGGAACGCAGATAATTCCAGGCTGTCGGACAGCCAGAAGGCAAACCCACAGGGCAGCACACAGATCAGCACTGAGGGAAGGATCGCATTGTAGGCACTCATGGTTTTCTGGTTTTCCCGCATCCATTCCACATAGTAATTCGCATTGTAATTCACGGCGTCCGAATATTTCTTGTAGGAACCGGCTGACTGGCTGAACGCCTTGACGACTTCAATCCCGCCGATATATTCCACAATGGCATTCGCCATATCTTTTCCGGCTTTGACCGCACCCTCCCATTTCTTTGGGTAACTCATCATACCGACAGACATTACGGCAAGACCGACTACCAGCGTAACAAGGGACAACAGCGCCATGCGCCAGTCCATAATGAAAAGATACACGACAATTACCACCGGAACCAGGATGTTTGCGGTCATCTCCGGGATGAGATGTGCAAACGTGGATTCCATCCCTTCTACCCGGTCAACAATCGTTGTTTTATACTGACCGGACGGAGTATCCAGGATCGTTCCCATCGGAACGCGGGCCAGTTTCCCTGTCAGCCTCTCCCGGATATCCCGCAGCGTGTAATAGGCCGCTGTATGGGAAATAGTCGTTGACAGACTGGAAAACAGCACTTTCCCCAGGTAGCCGCAAAGTGCGACCATGCAAGCTGTCACATAACGGGAAAAATCCTGCTCCCCGTCCAACATCATTGTGACGATATGCGCCACACAGAAATAAGGCACCATCTGACAAGCAACACCCAAAACCGCAAGGACGACACTGCCGATGAATTTTCCGTGATACGGTTTGCCCCATCCCAATAAAACACTTATTGGCGACGCTTTCTTTTCTTCCTTCATTTTTCAGATACCCCCTTTATGAAGTATTCTCTTATTTTTCTGAGGCCATCTTCATCCATTCCGTACTGGTCAATAATCGAACCATCCTCAAAATGAATGATGTCCGTACAGCAATCTAAAATCAGTTCCAGGTCATGGGTAATGACATACACAGTGATTCCGGCATCCCTGACCTGCCGTAATACATTTGCAACCTCTTTCATATGCCTGTAATCAAGGCCGCTGGTCGGTTCATCAAAAAACAGGATCGAGCGTTTTGAAGCGATTACCGAAGCAATCGCAACCCTTTGTTTCTGGCCACCGGACAGGGACATGGGATGCCTGTCCTTAAAATCCAGTAAATCTAACCGACTTAGGATTTCTTCTGCCCGCTTCTGGTTTGCTTCCTCCATACTGATCAGCACTTCATCAAGGACCGACTCGGTGAAAAGCTGATGATTTACCTCCTGCATGACCATATAGCAGGTATTCAGCCGGTCTTTCGGACGGTATTTCTTTCCGTTCCAGACAATCTCCCCACAGCGCTTCTCCAAGCCACAGAAACAGCGTGAAAAAGTGGATTTCCCGGCGCCGTTATTCCCGATAATTCCAACGATCCGGTTCGTAGGGATTTCACAATCCATGATATGTAAGGTTTCCGGTTCGTTTTTATAGGCAAAGTGGAAATTACGAAGCGCAAGGGCGGTCTTTTCCTGCTGCGGTAAAACCGGAGGCAGGAGACGCTCCAAAGCAAACGTGCGCAGTCCCATATCGGAACGCTGCTGCTCCGTGAGCTGCTCAAATTCTGCCGCAGAATAATCATGACTCACCTGCCCGTCTGCCAGATAGATAAACCGATCCGCTAGACCGCGAAGATAATAAAGTCGATGTTCCGATACAATGATTGTTTTCCCCTGCGATTTCCAAAACGCAAGAATCTTTCTCAAATCAAGGATGGAAGCCGCATCCAGGTTAGATGAGGGTTCGTCCATAACGAGAACATCCGGTTCCATAATGGATACCCCGGCACAGGCAATCTTTTGTTTCTCCCCGCCAGATAAGTGGAAGATATTACGATCCATCAGCTTCTCCAGCCGGAAGTCCCGAACCGTTTTTGCCAACCGTTCCCGGATGTCTTTTTCTGGCTGTCCAAGATTTTCGCAGCCAAATGTAATTTCACTGGTGGTATCCACATTGAAAAACTGGGACCGGGGATTTTGAAACACGCTGCCCACAACTGCAGCTGTATCGTAAAGGGGCTGTTCGGAAACCTTGGCTCCATTTACCCATACTTCTCCCGTCATCTTTCCCTCATAATAATGTGGGATCAGTCCATTAATCAGGCGGGTGACCGTAGTTTTTCCACACCCACTTTCACCGCAAAGGACAACAAACTGACCATCCTCTATATTTAGATCAATATCCCGAACACCGCCGGTATTTTCATTCTCTTCTCCATAAGAAAATGAAATATGGTCAATCTTTATCATAAGCTCACCCCCTTAAAAAGAAAAATACTGTCCCAGCAAAAACAGAGCGAAACATATAGCACAGAGCAGGATCGCAATCATGTCCTGAACATGAAAACCAATCTGACATACGTTAGTCCGTTTGACCGGAGCGCCAAGCCCCCGCGTCAGTGCAGCGGCGGAAAGTTCATCTCCAATTTTCACAACAGACACCATCAGCGGTACAAGACGGTATTCCACCATCAAAAATGGATTTTTCCCTCCAAACCGGATACCCCTCATTTTCATTGCATCACTGATTGCCTGGTATTCTTCGCTGATCGTAGGGAAAAAGCGAAAAATAACAGACAAAGGGATGACGATTTTCTCTGTCAGGTGCATACGTTCCATCGAACCGATAAACTCACTGACTGAGGTGGAGGAAAGCAGCCAGGCCCCCGTCATAATACCAGGGGCAAACCGCGTCATAATGGATGTCATCGCCAAAACCACAAAGGACAGCAGATCGCTTAATGTCGTCAGCGCTATGCGTTCCAGTGCAAAGCAGGCGAGATATAAAAGCAGGTACTTGCCTGCCGTTTTGAAACGGCGTTCCGACAGGATCAGCACAAATGGGATTAGGCTTAACACAGGTTTTACAAAATTCATAATCCCTTCGTTGCTGGTGCTGAACATCAATGTAGTAACCGTCAACAGCAAAATCAACTTCGTACGCGGGTCGAGCCGGATTCCTTTCCTTTTGTCCGTTGTGGCGGAAAAGGATACCCCCTCCATTATGCGATGCCCGCTTTCGCAAAATGTTTTTTCAGAAGCGTTTTTCCAAGCAGTCCGCCCAAAATGGCAAAGACAAAAATCCCGGCAACCACAAGGATAATGCTCCACATCGGCATAACCGCCATTACCCGATCGGCATATTTTTCCCCGAAGCTGGCGGCAAAGCTTGCCCAGGAGTCCTCGACCATAAAATACATCGGAATATATGTACCTACCATCCACAGGCTAAATACAGCATAACCAAGGATGCTTTTCTTTGCGCTTTTATAGTCGCCGGATTTCAAAATGAGATCCCCAAGCAGGCCGAAAATCAGTCCCATAGGAACACCCCAAAACCCCATGCCGGTAAGTCCCATCAGCAGACCGCTCAAAACACCCATGATTGTAACCATGCCAAATTTCTTAACCCTTGTGAGGAACAGCATAAAAGGGATACCGGTAATCAGCGACCACAGGCTTCCGAGAACAGGAAGAAAGATCGGGACAAACCCAATCGGAATGGCGACACAGCAGCCAATGACAAAGTAAAGAACCGTGAACAGACCAAGGTTAATGAGGTCTTTTGCTTGTAACTTGTTATTCATGATGAATACCTCCACATTCATTTTCCAGTTAGCATCTTCTAACCTTTTTTTATAGAATAGCATAGTACCGGCTGATTCTCTACAACCAATCATCTTTTTAGCTCCAAACAGCACCGAGTTTTTCTGTTGACTGACTTTGACTGTGATCTTATAATAGAAGTGCAAGGCTCAAACAGAGCGGTTAACAGACCAAATGACAGGAGTTAGAAAATGAAGATAGATGAAATTATCAAGAAAAGCATTGAAATTCCAGGTATATCTATAAAACGAGGCGAATTTAGCGCAGAACTCATTCTAAAGGAGAGAGACGGGAAAGGTTCCATGACTTTTTTCCCTCTGTTCCCAGGAGTTACATTGGCTTATATTTTTGTGAACTCTCCTGCCTGGACAGCCCCAGACTTTCACGATAATGGCTCCATGGAAACAGGACCATTACTCTTAAATTACTGTGTAACAGGGCGATGCGAACTCATCCTGAATAACGGGAACTTTGTGTATGTGAAAGATGGGGAGATATCCTTAACCGAACGATTCGCCAGACAGCAATACGTTTATCCCCGCCGAATCTATGAAGGAATTGAGTTTTTTGTGGATATGGATACCGTAAATGCTCAAAGCTCCTGGGTAGAGGCTGAATTTGATATTGATTTCCACAGACTCAGAGATCTTTACTGCCCGGATGGGGGTACTTATATTGCGTCGGTTACGACTGAGATAGAAGAAGTCTTAAAAAAGCTGTGGTCATTACTGGATATTTCTGTTCCGCTGGCAATCCCACAAATGAAAATCTATACCCTTGCCCTGTTTTCACTGCTTCAAAATCTGAAAGAAATACCACCTTCCCAATCCTGCACATTCTTCACAGAAACACAGGTAGACATTGCAAAACGTGTGGAAAAAATCATCACTTCTGATCTGCGCCAACACCATCCTGCGTGGGAACTGGCTGCACAGTTTTCCGTCAGTGAAACCAGCCTGAAGAACTACTTTCGCGGAGTTTATGGTCAAAATATATCAATTTATTTACGTGAAATTCGTATGCAACGAGCTGCTGAATTACTCACTACTACAAACTTATCTGTATCGGAAATTGCAGAACAAGTTGGTTATTTGAATCAAAGCAAGTTTTCTTCGGCATTTAAGAAGCAGTTCAACGCTTCGCCATTAGAATTTAAGCGCCGCAAAAATTTAGAGAGAAATACTTCCAACTGACGGGTTCTAACATTTTTCACAATAAATATTTTTATTAGAAACTCATGACAAATGAAGTCAGAGTCATTTCTTATATTATAGGAAGTGACTCTGATTATTATAATTTATAAAAGTACCTATAAATTTTGCATAAGCTTTAATCAATTATTCCTTCTTCAATAGTTTCTTCTTTCCATTGCTCTTTATTCTTAATATACGCATAATATTTATATATAAGTTCATATGTCATGGGTTTAATTTCTAGATTCATTTTTTTTAATTCAGAGCGTAAGTTTTCTGTTGAAAATTCTATCTGTCTTTCTTGTTTCCAATATTTATCATCAAAAAAATCAAGAAATAACGTTATAGGCAAATCATCTCTATTATTCGCAATTTCTATCCATTCGTTTTTTTCTAAAGGTTGCAAGCAAATCCCTATCCTATCTACAATATCTACAGCATCTTGAAAGCTAATCTCTTTCGTATTTATAACATGATATGTCTTGCCATATTGATCTTCTATTTGGGATATTCCTACCACGATTTTCGCGACATCATCTATCGCAATCGGCGCTATGCTTCCTTTAATATCAGGATATACTCCTAGAATTAAACAACTTTTTATTATTCTAAAAATAAAGTCTCCATCATTACATACTCCTGTTTCCGAATCCCCAACAACATGCCCCAATCTGTAAACCATTACAGGGATTCCACATTCTTTTGCTTTCCATATCAGTCCCTCTGCAACCCATTTACTTTGTGTATAACCAATAGGTAAAATACCCGGATCAGAAATATCATCATTTTCCATAATTATATTATCGTTTGTTCTAAATTTTGAAAAAATTGATATTGTGGAAATATAAAATATTGCTTTTATTTTCTTATATCCTGCAAACCGTATTATTTCTTTTGTTCCATTTACATTTATATTCTTTAATTCATAGTAATCGCTCAAAAAATGTACCTTTGCTCCATTATGATAAATACAATCAACTTTTTCAGCTAATTTCTCATAAACATCCATGTCCATTCCCAGATTAGGTTCTCCCAAATCGCCTAAAACGATATGAACTCTTGCTTCTTCATAAAGTGACATATTAATTTTATTTAATACTCCTTCTAATCTGTCCTGTGCAGCTTCCATTGATTTCGCCCTTATCAAGCAATATATTTCCATATTAGTTTGCCTTAATATTTCTTTCAACAGATAGTTTCCTAAATTTCCTGTTGCTCCCGTCAATAGACATACTTCTTTTTTTATTGGCACACTCTTTCCTTTTAAATCTATATCCAATTTTACTTCCATCTCTAATTCTTTTGATGTCAACCCTGCTTTTAAGCAACCATTTAAAATTTCATATATGGCATTACTTAGTTTTTCTACTGTAGGATAAGAAAAAATATATGAAAATGGTATATCTATGGAATTATCAAATAATTTTTTTATTTCCCCAACTATCCGAATTGCATTTAAACTATTTCCTCCTATCAGAAAATAATTTTCATTTATTTTCAAATCCTTTCCCAGTTCTTCGCTCCATATTTTTTTTATTTCATCTTGTAATTCATATACAGTATACTTGTTTTTTCTCATATGGCTTTTATTGTTTCTCCTACTATTATCATTATATGTTCTACATAAATAATCCTTAATTTAAAGCCCCTTAATACAAATTGGCGGAAATTTATCGGGATAAATATCATGTGTAGGTCCTATACATGTGCCAATATCATTCCATAACTTACATAAATTCAATTGGTATTGTATAAACTGTCGATCACATTTTTCTTTAATTATAGTAATAAATTCATCAAAGGCATTGGCTATTCCCTCCGGCCATATATTCTCATATATGTCTTGATATGTGTATTGAAGGCATTCTTCGTTTAACACTTCACTTACTTTTTGTTTTGAATACTCATTGTCTCCAAACAGCTCTAGTATATTATCTTTCTTAGGGATAAAATATCGCGGTTCCCACAGTACAGCTCCTATGGAATTATCCATAACTAATTGACCGCTTTTTGTAAAAACTACGATTCTATGAAATAATAATGCATAATTGTCTGAGTCTTGCGAAACCATTCTATTTTCAACTTTCAATATCAACGGAATTTCGTTTATGCTCCCTTCCAGTATTGTTAATATTCCATTTTTTTCTCCTGTCTTATATACTTTACATGGTGTAATCCCTCCCAACATTTTCCCTATAATGTCCAAAAGAGGATACAATACTTGTATACTACATTCTGCTTCTACTAAAAT
Source organism: Enterocloster sp. OA13 (assembly GCF_022440595.1). Classification (NCBI taxonomy): domain Bacteria; kingdom Bacillati; phylum Bacillota; class Clostridia; order Lachnospirales; family Lachnospiraceae; genus Enterocloster; species Enterocloster sp. OA13. The sequence goes on from NZ_JAKNTF010000001.1 coordinate 3,541,093, forward strand.
CGGATCCGCTAAATGAAGAATTTTATTTGCATATCTAATAGCTGCCATACCAGACGGTAGCTTTGAATAAAAATTATTAATATAATAATGGCATTTATTCGCTATTGCTATTGCATACAATTCCTTCGCATCTGTAAAATGAACTGGTTGCTCTTGAATCACGTTTATTCCTTTTTTTAAACACTCTTTAGCAATTTCCGTTCCTTTTCCACCAGTAATAGATGATTTTACAGCCACACATACAATATCTACTTCACTGCTACTTATTTGTGAAACATTTGTATATAATGGAACGCCATTACTTTCTGCACACTTTCTAGATTGTTGACTCCCTTTTGATAATATCCCAACCAACTTACATTTTGTAGTTTTTCTTGTGATACCTTCTATATATATTCTTCCAAAGTTTGTCCCACAAACTATAACCCGATAAAATTTATTTTCCATATTTAATTTCATCCTATCTACTTTGTTTAATATAATTCATAATCTTAATCAAAGAGAATAAAGTAAACATCTATAGTTGTATTTACTTTATTCTCTTTTTTGTTTATTTTATTAACTTGGCCACTTCACGCACATATGGTTCTTTAAGACAGCTAATATGTTCCCCTGGAATATAATCTACAGTTAATTGTCCTAACACAATGTTTTCCCACAAACTTTTATTGGTAATATTTCTAACAGGGAAAAAATGCTTCGTATCATCTTCCACAAACATTGCTTGTACATCTCCTACATATACCGAAGGTTCATAGTGCATGATTCCTTTGAAACTGTGTCGAAACAGAAGAAACAACATTTTAAACATACTTACATTATCCGCATCAATTTTCTCATCACCAGAAACATTCTCATATATTTTTTTTAGCCTTTCTTCTTGTGATAATTTATTTAATTTTCTAAAACTCATGCCCAAAATTTCATATTCTCCATGTAATGCACATAGATCTCCTATCGATATACCTTTATCCCCATTTTCCTCTTTGTATGTCTCTAGTGCTTTTTGTAGCAAATCATTACTCCCCAAATATCCGGCTTTTTCTATATCCGCTCCTATAGACAGTCCAAATGCCCTTTCAAGAAGCAGTTCATTATCATAATTATGACCGCACAGACTTGAGCTGATTGTAATTACTCTGCTTACATTTTTCCCTTTCTCAACCAGAATTCTTGCCGTTTCCAAAGCCAACCATCCGCCAACACAATAACCAATTAAAATATACTCTTCTGCTGGATGCTCTTCTAAAATGTCTGCATATACTTTCGCAGTTTCGATGATCAAACTATCCGTATCTCTCTCCAAATATTTATCAAAACTCCCAAAATTGAAGCCACATAGCAGATCACAAGGAGCACTGATATTTGCTAAATATGGAAGAAGTTCTTTATAGGAACTTAATGTTCCTGTTCCAGCATGAAAAAGTACTCTTGCCTTTTTACAATCTCCCTCCGCATCTTTGAACGTAATAAATGGAGAAATTTCTGGGACATTCTCCTTTTTTTCACTTTTTGTCACAAAATTATTTTGTAATTTTTCGGCAATTCCTCTTATAGTTGCATTTTTCATCATCTCCATCATTAAAGCATCCCATTTCCAGTTTTTTGCTTCCGGTAAGTTTTGAATCATTTTACTAATCGCTTGTGCAATGAGTAATGAATCACCACCTATCGAATAGAAATCATCATTTCGTCCTATGTTCTGACAACCGATAACTTCACACCATATTCTCTCAATTCGCTTTTCCAAGTCATCAATGCATTCTTCTTTTTTCTCTGTTTGATTAGAATTGTTTTTTTGTAAATACAATTTTTTCCTATCAATTTTGCCATTATTAGTCATTGGCAACTCTCTTAACTGAACTATTCTATTCGGAATCATATATGTAGGAATTTTCCCTTTTAAATATTCTTTTATTTCTCTTATATTTAATTCACTTTCCGACGAAAATTGAATTCCCATCAATACTTGTCCAGCAGGATATAAAATGTCGTTTTTTTCAGGATATGACATAAAAATATTACCCTCCATAGTTTTGATAATGCGTTGCCACTCATCAAAATTTATAAATATACTTTCACTTATTTTACGCCCATCCTCATATTTAACAGCCGCTTCTGCGAACTCAAACTCCACAGATGTCATCAGTGCATATCTTTTTCTTACTTCTTCTATAATAAATAAACTACCTTCATTATGAAGCATTTCTTTTAGATTATTGAGACTTTTTTTAATATCAACAGCATTATGCAAAACATTTCCACATAATATAATATCAAATTTCTCATTTTCAAATCCTTGTTCCCAATTCGATTTATTAATATCATAGATTTTGTATCGAATCCAATCATTATATTGTGAAAAAATCACTTTTGCCTTATTGAAAAAGAAATTAGATATATCTGTAAAATAATATTCTACATTACATGACTGTATTTTACTTAATAATTCTATGCTACTACCTCCAACTCCAGCTCCAACCTCCAAAATTCTTATTTTCTTTTTCTTTTGCTGTTTTATAATCTCTAATACTTCGTTGTGAAGTATTCTGTTAATAGATCTATTAACAATATTATCTTTATATGCAGCATATGCTATATCAAAATTTCCTTGAGGGAACAACAACTCATTCGGATGCATTACTCCTGTAATTAACTCTTTGAGATGCATGGAGGACTCATGTATATACTCCATCAATACGTCACTATATTGAATCTTCTTATCTACTAATTTCCACTCTTCCTCTGCTTTTTCTGCAATATTAGTACTATATATCTCTTCAATATAAAATCCTTCTTTATCCAAATGAAGATATTTGTTTTCTTTTAAAGCCATCAACCATCGCATAAGTAGCTGCTCATATTTCGGTATTACATTTAAAATACCTTTAATTTGTTCGAAGGAGTATCGCTTTTCAACATCCTCAAATACTTTTTCATTTACCAAAAAGCGTAAGATATACATCAAGGCTGTTTTATCTGCTTTTTCAATCCATTCTTGAAATTCCTTTCTTGTAAATTGAAATTTAAATTCTTTCTCCTCATCAATTATTTTTTTCTCTATTACCTTTTTTTCTTGCTTGCCTTTATTTCCTAGAATGTAAGCAGTTAAACTACCCTCATTACTTTTTACAACTACTGCATTTTCTATTCCCGGGTATCTCTTTAATGCATTTTCTATTTCGCCTAACTCCACTCTGTATCCATTAATTTTTACTTGTGTATCTTTTCTTCCTACAAATTCAATTACCCCATCTTCCCTATATAAACCCAAATCACCCGTTTTATATACTCTTTCCTCAATTTCAGTAATAAATTGAAATTTTTGATCTGAGAGAGTTACATCATTCATATATCCTTTCGCAAGACTCTTTCCAGCTATACAAATCTCTCCTATAACATAATCAAGGCAAGGCAAATTCTTTTCATTCAAAATATAAAATCTTTGATTAGATAAAGGAATTCCATAAGGTATATTTTTATCCGTACTTTTTACTCTATCCGTTGGATAATATATGGACCAAATGCCCCCTTCCGTAGCTCCGCCCAAACTAATACATTGAACATTTGGCATTTTTTGATGAATTTTTTCAACTAATTTAACTGGAATCCAATCCCCTGATAGCAAAATTAAGCGCAATGTATCCAGCTTGTACTCGGTAGTCTGTAAATAAGCCATATACATTTCCATTTGCGCCGGAACCAAATTAAGCACTGTTACACCATGTTCCTGACATAGTTTAAACCAAAAGGAAACTTTTTCCTTTTCTGTTTCTGATGGTAAAATCAATGTTGCCCCAACAAAAAATGTCGCAAAAATATCAAATACAGATAAATCAAAGTATAAATTTGAAATTCCGAATATTCTATCTTTCTCTGAAATATTAAATTTCTTGCACATATCCATAATTGTATTCATCGCTGCGGCATGACTCATCTCTACTCCTTTTGGAATTCCTGTACTTCCAGATGTAAAAATACAGTATGCCGTTGACTGTGGATCAATATACTTATATTTTATATCCCATACGTTGTTAAGCATTTCCGCATTTAGCAATATACTTTTTTCATCTTTCCAGCATGTTTGTTCATCACATATATTCAATTTTATATTAGCTTGAATCATTATTTGTTGTATCCGTTCAGCTGGTTGCGTAATATCAATTGGCACATATACTGCTCCAACTGACATTACCGCAACCACTGACGCAACTTGCCATACACCTTTTTCAAGCAAAATGCCTATTTTATCCTCTTCCTCTACATTTTTTTCTATTAATCGCTGTTGAATTGCACTTACATATTTTAGAAGATCGCTATATGAATATTTCTCTTTCTGATAAATAAGCGCAGTATTATAAGGTGTATTCCTACATCTCGTAAAAAAACCATCAACTAAAGATTTCTCATCAAAAGGGGTATTGGTATCATTAACTCTTGCCCGTATTTCTTTTGTTCTATCGCTTATCCCTACTTCTAAATTTTTTTCAAAAAAATCCTCGTCGCTTATGCTTTTATTAATTAGCTGGATGAATGATGCAAACATTTCATCAATTAATCCTTTTGGAAATACCCCATCTCTTATATCCCAATTAATCAATATTCCATTTATTTGTTTACTGATTTGGCAATCTATAATAACCTGAGGCGTTTCACTTATTTTATATAATAATTGTCTCTTACTTAATGTGCTGTCTTCACTTTCGCCCCCTATTGTACTTGTAAAAACATACGGGAAAAGATTTTCTTTTCCTTTTCTTTTTAGTTCCCGCAAAACTGCTATTCCAGTAAAGCTATCATGTGCTAAATTTTCAAATAAATTGCTTTGTACCTTCTCTACTTGTGCGTTTACTTTTCCCTCAAACGTTCCATCGAATTCAAATAACGATGTTGTTGTAAAATCCCCTACTATTCTCTGAATATCCTCATGAATACTTGGTCGTTGTAGGGTTGTAATATTAACTGTAAATTGACTATTTCTTGACCAATTGTTTAATGTTGCACAATACAAATACAAAAGCAATGCTGTCGGAGTAAAATTTAATTTCTCACATTTACTCACCAAATATTGCCACTTTTTAGGATCAACTGTATATTCTTTACATATGAAAGTTCCTTTCCTTATAATCTCCGGTTCCTCTCTTGTATACAGCTCCGGTTTTCCAGGAAAAACATCAACCTTATTCAGCCAATATTTTTCATCCTCATAATATTTGATTAAAAAATTTATATCCTCTTTCTGATTCTGATTATATATTATATAATCTCTGAAATTCAGTGTTAGCTTTTCCATTTTTTGATTATTGTACAATTTCTCCAAATCACTAATAATCAAATCTATACTAACAAAATCTCCAATTAACATATCCAATGACAAGCATAAAATGCTCGCATTGTCATGGATGAACAGACATAAATCAAACAAAATATCCTTCTCTGGATCATATTGTTTAAATTGCATTTCTTCCCTCTTGGCAAGTATTTTATGTTTTATTTTTTCTTTCTCCCAGCCTCTTATATCGTAAATTTGGACAGGTGCATTAAATATGTATGGTAAAAATCTTTGCTCGCCTTCTTTCGAAAATTGAACTCTTAGCATTTCATGTCTTTCAATAAGTTTTTTTACAGCATCTCGAAAAATAATCTCATCTGTAAATTCAGTTAAAAACTCAGCATAAACTTTACAACCTATTCCACCATAAAGATACCCCTGATTTCTTCCAAGCAGATATGCTGTCTGAATATCTGTAAGCGGAAATGGCTTGTATTTTTGATCTTCGCTAGATTGAATTTTTTTTCTCTCTTTTCTGTTTAAGTATTCTATAATTGCGTCTTTATTTACTTTTATATTTTGTTTTAGTTTTTCATCGAAAACGCCGACTGGACTTCTAAAATGCAATTTCCCATTTTCAATCCATAATTGTATTTTTCTTTTAGCGCATTCTTCAATAATACTTTTTAGTTCCATCTTTTCACCCTGCCTTAATAATTTTCAAACACAATAAATTTTATCTACCCTTCCGATTTCCAAATTATTTTGCAATTATCTTTTATAATATTCCTTCATTATAGTCCTCCGTCTTTTCTATAATTCTCTTTGCCAATTTTCTTACACTCGCATTTTCATACAAATCTTTTATCGTTATTACAATATTATATTTTTCATTTATCTTCCTTATTAGTTTCAATGCATTTAATGAATCTCCTCCAATAGAGAAAAATTCTTTATCAACACTTACGCGAATCCTCAGGATATTTTCATACTCGTCTAAAAGTCCCCTTTCCAAAGGAGTTGTTATTTCTGTTTTTTCCTTATTATTTTCTTCCTCGTATTGATACTCTTCTGCCAATTTTTTTCTATTTATCTTGCCATTATCTGTAAGTGGAAACTCATTTATATTAAAAATCCGCTTTGGTATCTCATATTTAGGAATTGTCGATTCTAATTTTTTCTTAATTATTTTTTCATCGTAATAAAGTTTTCCTTCTACTATTCCAATTATTACAATTCCATTGTTCCTTTTAATAGGAATTACCACAGACCTATTTTCTGGGAAAATATCGGATACAGCAGCTTCAATTTCGCCCAACTCTACCCTGTACCCATTGATTTTCACCTGATTATCCAGTCTTCCAAGGAATTCAATATTACCGTCATTCCAGTACCGTCCCATATCCCCGGTACAATACAGTCGTTCTCCATTTCTATCTAAAACAACAAATTTTTCCTCTGTTTTTTCTTTATCGTTTAAATATCCCTGTGCAACACCGTCTCCGGCAATATAAAGCGTCCCTGGTACCCAGTCCGGACAATCTTCCATATTCTGATCCAGAATATAATACTTCTGGTTTGCAAGTGGTTTTCCATACGGAATACTCTTCCAATCTTCCGGCACAACCTCTGGAATCTCGAAATGATTAGACCAGATACTGCCTTCTGTTGCTCCTCCAAGAGCAACAATCTCAACATTCTGGAACAGATTACGAATTCTCCCCGGAAGTGAAACAGGAACCCAGTCGCCACTCATCATTATCAACCGCAGCGATTGTGAAGTTACCTGCCTTTGATATTCCTCATATTCTGCCAGCATTTCTACAAAAGCTGGCACGCTGTTCCATACGGTAATATTCTCATGATTCAACCAGTGAATCCAATGCGCTGGATCTTTTCCATATTCCGGATCCGGAAGAACCAATTTCCCACCTGCGCCTAAAACGCCAAAAACATCATAAACAGACAGGTCAAAATGAAGATTGGAGATTCCAAACGCCGTATCCTGTTCTGTAATCTGATAGCGTGCATTGATATCCAGTATTGTATTCACTGCATTATGGTGAGTAATCATTACTCCTTTCGGCATCCCGGTTGTTCCCGACGTATAGATTACATACGCAAGGTCTCCCGCCTTATTCTCCTGTGCTTTGTATTCAGAATCGGTTTTTAATCCAGACACAGAAATACAATCCCACTCGTGCAGCCATTCGGTATCCTGATCATACGCCTGATTCTGCACAAGAATGATTCTTGTTCCACTGTCACGGAGAATCTTTTCAACTCGTTCTCTCGGATTATGGATATCTATCGGAAGATATGCGGCTCCGGCAAACAGGATTCCATAAACAGCAACTACCTGCTCCCACCCTTTTTCCATAAATACAGCTACCGTCTCTTCTTTTTTTATTCCCATGCTCTTCAACTGCCCGGAAATGTAAAACGCCTCTTCTTTTATCTCCCGATAAGTCATCCGCCTGCTGCACGTTACCAGCGCCTCCTTATCCGGAAATTTGTCTGCCGCCTCCAAGAATAATCCATCCAACGTTTTCTCTTCAAATTCAGCTGCCGTTTCATTCGCCTGACGCCGTTTTTCTGAAATTTCCGCTGTTACCAGACTTGCCGTTTTTTCCTGCATGATCTCCGGATGAACTGCTAGCGTATGAAGCAGGCCGGTATATGCCCGGAACATCTCATCCAGCATTCCCGGATAAAATAATTCGTCCACGGAATCCCAAAACAGGCATAAACAGCCATCCATTTCAACCACCTGATGATCCAGCCACACCTGCGGCGTCTGTGAAATGTTATAGTTCAGTTTTCCAAGCCACTTTCCTTCATTCCACTGCTCCACGCCAAGGCCACTGGTAAACACTACCGGCATAATAGCGCCCCGCATATTTCCAGTCTTTTTCTTTAATTCGCGCTCCAGTTCAACCGCGCCATAAGCTGTATGCTCCAGATCTTCTGTAAGCTGCTTCTGAATTGCCTTTGTCCTTTCCGCAAAATTATTCCCTGCATTCTTTATCTCCAGCAATGTCAGTGTTGTAAAATCTCCAACCAGATTGTTCACTTCCGGATGCAATTGTTTCCGGTCAAACTGCGTCAGATTAAGTGTAAAATCCTTATTACTGCTCCACAAGCGGAGAGTCTCCGCATAAGCACTCATCAAAAGAACAGAAGGCGTTACCTCCAGTCTTCCCGCCGCGTCTTTTACAGACTGCCATTCTTTCTGTGACAGTTTTGCGCTCCGGCGACAGAAACGCTGCTCTGTAATCTGGCTTTCGTTCTTTGCAAGCGGCAGATCCGGTGCGTCCGCAAAAGTCTCCACCCGGTCTTCCCAATATTTTTTATCTTTCTCATAAGCAGAGGTAGACTTTATCTGCTCCAGTCCCAGCACGTAATCCCGGAAAGACAAAGTAATCGGCATTTCCGCTTTTCCATTTCGATATACTTCTGCCCACTCATTTAAGAGATGGAACATACTCCAGCCATCAAAGATAATATTGTCAAAACTGATATGGATTCTATGCTTCTGGTCCTCTATTTTAGTGATTCGCACATCAAACAGAGGCCATTCATCTGTCTGAATTACCTGATGAGACATCTCTGCCCGTTTTTCATCCAATGCCTTTTCTTTTTCTGTCACTTCCAATTGTCGGATATCCGTCACGTCAATATGATACTGGGGAGTATTCTCCAGTATGCGCTGCATACCATCCGGCTGGATAATAACACGCATCATCCCATGCCTCTGTATCAACAGATTCCATGCCGTCTCTGCGCACTCAGTATCAAGGCCGTCTGCATCCAGTTCAAAATAACAGTGCGTTGCAACATTCCCCAATTCATACAATCCGCTTCTGCCAAGCCAGTAAGCATACTGCACATCGGTTAATGGGAACGGATGATATGCTTCCTCCAGATTCGGTTTGATCTGCAGTGTATCTTCTTCTTTCTGTTCGGACTGTTCAATAGCTTTTGCCAGAGATTTTACGGTCAGATTTTCAAAAATCGTGCTGATCGTTATTTTGCAGCCGAAGGTTTTCTGTACTTCCGAGATCAACCTTGTGGCAATCAGCGAGTCTCCCCCAAGGCTAAAATAATTATCTTCAATTCCGATATTTTCATATCCAAATAATTGTTTCCAGATATCTAAAAGCTTTTCTTCTGTTTCTGTCGTTGCCTTTGAAAATCGGATAACCGCAGTTTCTTCTTTAAAATCTTCCCGCAATTGCTTCCTGTTAATCTTCCCATTGGACAATGTTGGGAGCTGCTCCATGAAATGATAATTCTGTGGAAGCATATACTCCGGCAGTTTTTCTGACAGATATTCCCTTAGTGCTCCATTATGATAGGACAGGACAGACGCCTGCTGTCTGCTGCAGCATATACATCTTCCATATCTCTCTGTCACAGCACAGTCTTCGCCCAATCCTGCCTCTGATAAACATTCTCTCCACAGCAGGCAATCCGGGGTAACCAGCCCTGCTTCTTTTCTCTTGTCCCGAATATCCGCAAAACCATTTTCCAAAAAAGCCGCTGTAAGTTCCTGAAGGTATGTCCTTACCACAAGGTCAGTCATCAGCAATATTCCGTTTGGCTTCAGTAATTCCGCTACTTTCTTTACCGCATCCGCAGCATCAATATTTCTATGTAAAGCATTTACCGATATCACAACGTCATAACTATGCAAGGACATCTGCTGCTTATCCATGCCTTCTTCCAGATTCAGCATCTCAAACTCGACTCTCTCATATCCCGCAAGTTCTTTCTCTGCTTCCTGCAGAAAATATTTTGAAGAATCCGCATAAGTATAAGCCACGCTTACATCTTCCAGTGCATTCAAAAACTGTCTTGTAATTGCAGTGTCCCTTGTACCAATTTCTATAATCTGGAGTGGCTCTTTTCTGCGTTCTTCTGCCAGAAGCCTTAATCCCTGCACCAGTCTTTCCACTGTTTCCTCGCAGCCCGGAATCCTCCGAAGCAGCATATTCGGAGCCAAAGCCGGCTCTTTCTGGTAGAATACGTCCAGCGGAACTTCATTCCCAGTAACCATATGCTTCAGATGCGGCTTCAGTTTATTAAAATACGTTTCCGTATCTCCAGCTTTTTCCGGTACAGCCACTTCCTTCCCGGTACGCGATAGTCTGCCGTCCTCTTCTCTCAGGATTCCTTCCTTCTTTAAAATTTCCAACCATCTTGCCACAGTATTCTTCTGTGTTTCCGTAATGCTCCCTTTTTCAAAAATTTCCTTCTGCGAAAGAACTTCCTTCTCTGATACAAAAATGCCTAACTCTATGAGTGTCTCCAGCATAAGCTGTACACATCTCTGGTCTGCATAGGCAAGGAAATTTTTGTATGCTGTCTTCCGTTCCTGCTGCATCTGCCAATTGCTGACATCATCCTTCAGTTCTTTCCAGCCCCCGCCAAAGATATCTGTGCCGTACAAATACGTTGTAACTTTAGAATCTTCCTGTATCGGCGCTCCGATATAAGCAGCCAGCGTTTTATTGCCATGACCATCACTAACTGTATCAACAACTGCATGAGCCACACCCGGAAACTCCTGAATCACATGTTCAATTTCTCCCAATTCAATCCTGTGTCCGCGAATCTTTACCTGATGGTCTTTTCTTCCCAAAAATTCAATTGTCTCATCATCCCAGATTCTTCCGAGATCGCCGGTCCGATACCATCTTCCATACTGATCTGTGATAAATTTCTGCCCCGTAAGCGCAGAATCTCCCCTATATCCTTTTGCTACACCAAAACCGCCAATCCAGAGTTCGCCTTCTGCCCAGTAAGGGCAATCCCTTCCATACTCATCCACAACACGATATGCCTGATATCTGAGTGGCTTTCCATAAGGAATAGATTTCCAGTTTTTCGGCATCGGCAGGGTAACATTCTGATAATTGGACCAGATACTTGCCTCTGTAGCTCCTCCCATAGCGACAAACTGGCAATCCTCTGTCCATGCCGCAACCCTCTGCGGGAGATCCATCCCAATCCAATCTCCGGAAAGCATAACCGCCCTGATCGGCAGTTTCTGTTTCATGGATTCCGCCCGTATCAAAAGCATATCCAGAAGCACCGGCACTGAATTCCAAACGGTAATCTGATATTTCAACACTTGTTCCAGCCAGTAATCCGCATTCCTTCTCTCCTGCTCTGGAAGCAATACCAATGTTCCTCCTGCGCCTAAAATTCCAAAAACATCATATACCGACAGGTCAAAATCCATAGCTGATACAGCCAGCGCCCGATCTGCACTTGTCACATGGTACTTTTCATTAATATCCTGAACCGTATTCCATGCGCTTTCATGCGCAATCTCTACACCCTTCGGAACACCTGTAGAGCCTGACGTCATGATGATATAGGCGCTGTCCTTCGGCGACACCTCTGGCAGTCTCACATTTTCCTGTCCCTCTTCCATACCTTCCATCACAAGGATTTCCGTACCTTCCGGCCAGTCCAGTTTTTCGGATAATTCCCGATTCGTGACCACATAGCGGACTCCCGTCTTCTCATGGATTAACGCTCTCCGATCTTTAGGCTGGCTTAAGCTGACCGGAAGGTATGAATTTCCGGAAAGCAAAATTCCTAGTGCCGCCTCGATCTGTTCTATCCCGCGCGGCAGGGTAAGTGCAACCGGGACTCCCTTAATATCCTTTTCTGAAATCCCTGCCGCCACTGCTGTCGCCCGTGCTTTTAATTCCCCATAGGAAACCGATCTTCCGCTTCCCGCATCAATAAGCGCAATATCTTCCGGGCAAACTTCCGCATGGTTCATAACAGCCCAATGCAGGCATTCCACACGCTCCGGCACTCCTGTACGCGCTGTATCTTCAATTTCTCTTTTTCTTTTTTCAGGAAGCACATCAAATCGCTGATTCCAGTCCTTCTTTCCCAATTCATGCAGAAGATTCTCAAAACACTCCAGCATATCCGGGATCATATTCTCCGGGAATAACTTATCCACGCTGTCCCATGTAAGCTGTACGCCATTTTCATCTTCATAACTCTGGAAGTCATTCCACACCTGCGGCGTTTGGGAAATCATATAGGAAAACTGCCCCAGTTCTTTCCGGAACGTATCATTTACCAACGGCGTTCCCAGATTGCAGGCAAAAACAACCGGCGCCACTGCCGATGCGTCTCCATACATCTGTGCAAGATCTCTCTGGACTTGCACGCCGGAATATGCCGTATACTTCATATCCTCATGAAGCTGCTTCTGAATCCTGTCCAACAATTCCGCAAAAGTCGGATTTTCTTCGCAGTTAATCTCCAGCAATAACAGAGTAGTAAAATCTGCTATTACTTCCTCTAACCCCTGCTGCTCTGTTTTCCGGTTAAAAAACGGAATGTTAATAAGGAAACAATGATTCCTGCTCCATCGTTCCAGAACCACCGCATATACAGTAAGAAGAACCATTGCCGGAGTTGTCTGGTATTTTTTTGCCCGCATTTGCAAATGATCCCATTCTTCCTTTTCGATTCTCACAATCCTGCGGTTGAACACCGTTTTTTCCACTTCTTGCGGACGTTTTGCCAATGGAAGGTCAGGGCCTTTTGGCAAATGCTCTAAACGATTCTTCCAGTATTTTTCTGCGTTTTTCCGTTCCTCCTCTTCTTCCTGTTTCTGCCGTTCCAGATAGGAAGCAAAATTCCACCCTTTTGATTCTTTCGGCAGGTTTTCCCCTCGGTAAGCAGATGCCAAATCCCTCAATAATATCTGCAGACTCTGTACATCAGCAACCAGAAGCGCCATGTCCACATGAAGGCGTGCCTTATTTTCAGGAAAAAGCGTAAGCTCTATTCCTGCTACTTCGCCTTCCTCAATCTTTAACTTCCGATGGGATAAACGTTCTCTGACAGATACTGCCATTGCCTCTGCTTCCTCAGATGACATCCGGGAAAAATCATGAACCTTTATTTTTTCACAATACGGCTTATCCAGGATTTTCTGTGTTCCATCATCCAAAAAGCAGGCGCGCAGCATAGGATGATGATACTGCAGTACATTCCATGCTTTTTCCAGACGCTCCGGTTCTATGTTTTCCCCATCAAACTCCAAATATGCGTGACAGTCTATCCCTCCAAGATACTGTTCTTCATCCCTGCCAACCCAATATGCATACTGTACGTCTGTTAAAGGAAACGGCTGTTTCATATCCTTTTCCGGCGTTATCTTAGATTCTTGCGCCCGTTTTTTGCCCGCTTTTTTCTTCATGCTGCTCTGGATTAACGCCCACCAGCCTTCAAAGGTGGGATTTTCCATCAATGAACCGAAAGAAACCTTAACCCCCTGTTTTCTCCACTGGTTTACCAGACGCATGATCGTCAGGGATGAAAGCCCAAGCTCCAACAGATTTTCGGAATCTCCAAAATCTCTGGCTACCGGCAGTTTTTGTTTGATCTGTTCCTTTATCTCTATATATTCCATGCTACTGTCTCCTTCTACTTTTCCTGAGCCATCCGTTCTAATGCTTTCTTATCTATTTTCCCTACGCTGGTCAGCGGCCATGTTTCAACCCGTTCTACCTGATCTGGCATTTTATACGCCGCAACGCCTATTTCCCGTAGAAACCTGTGGATTTCCTGTAAATCGATCCCGGCTTCATCATCGGTTACAAGGAATGCGCATATCCGATTTCCAAGGGTTTCATCCGGAACGCCGACAACGGCTGCCTCTTTGATCTCCAGATGCCTGCAAAGGTAAGCTTCAATCTCTGAAGGCATGATCTTTTCTCCGGCGCGGTTAATCTGCTCTTTGATCCTCCCACCCAAACGCAGTCTTCCGTCTTTCGTCCACATAGCCTTATCGCCCGTCCGATAAAATCCGTCCGGCGTAAAGCTCTTTTTATTCGCTTCCTCCGCCATATAATAACCATCAATCGTATACGGGCCTCTGGATAATAATTCCCCAAAAACTCCTTCCGGTACGGTCTTATCCTCTTCATCCACAATCTTCACTTCATCCGCAGGAGACACCGGAGTTCCCTGGCATCTTACGATCAGGGAATCTTCATCTTCCGGACTGGTAAAGGACAGCAGCCCCTCCGCCGTACCAAATACCTGCATCAGTTTGCAAGGCCATTCTTCAATGATCTTATCTGCAAGGGAATCTTCCAGCATTGCGCCGCCCACCTGCAAAATTCGCAGGCTGGATATGTCATAATCTTCATCCCATTCCAACATTTCCATGCACACAGTAACCATAGCAGGAACCAATGCGGTAATCGTAACGCCTTCCTCTGTAATTGCGTCAAGAATATCGTCCGGGCTGGTCGCAGACGCAAGCACAACTTTTCCTCCCACATCCAGCGTACCTAAAAGCCCCGGGCAGCATAACGGAAAATTATGGGCTACCGGAAGAGACGTCAGATAAACGTCGCTGCTATCCAGGCGGCATCTTTTCGCGGACATACGGGCATTATACATATAATCCGTATGGGTGCGCGGAATCAGTTTCGGAACCCCTGTCGTCCCGCCGGACAGCAAAAGAACCGCCGTTTCATACCCATCCACAGCCGGAAATGCTCTATTTTCTCCACACGTTTCCGCAATCATTCCACTGATATCCCCGGATTCGCTATCTACAAATATATGCCGGATATATGAATATTTCTTTTTCATCGCATTTGCCATCGGCACATATGAAAATCCCAAATATTTCTCCGCCACAATATAAGCGGCCGGCTTTGCCAGTTCAATAATTCCTTCCAGTTCCGCCTCCCTGTGGGCCGGCAGCATCAAGATCGGCACCGCCCCGATCTTGGAAAGCGCAAAAAACACGACCACAAAAGAAATCCTGTTCGGAAGCTGTACAAGCACTTTGTCTCCCTTTAAAATCCCTTTACGCAGAAAAGCTGCCGCAAGACAATCTGCTTTTTGCTTTAATTCCATATAACTGATCTCGTCTTCGCTGTCCGTGACCGCAGTTCTTTCTCCATATTTTTCCGCCCACTTATCAAGCTGTTCTCCAAAACTACATCTCTCCCAACCTTCCAGATACTCATATTTGCTCATATCTTTCTTATAACCCATTTGATTCATCTCCTTTCTTATGCACCGCCACATACGCAGCATATCCTTTGATCCTGACCGGATACAGGAACCAGCCCTGATCATTCCTGCCTTTTTCTATAATTTCCCCGTTTCTGACAGAGAAGAAATCCATTCCTCTTCCTAATCCAATACCGAGCGCTTTTACATACGCTTCTTTGGCCGCCCAGTACTGGAAAAACAAAGTCGATCCTTCCTTTATTACATCTTCCGCTTCTTCTTCCGTATAAAAATTCCCGGCTATCTCCCAGTAATCCGGACATCCCGCCATTTCCTGCACATCCACTCCGATGTCCATTCCAACAGCGAATCCCGCCAGTATGAATTCTCCCGAATGCGAAATATTAAAATCTACGGTCTGCTTTCCTGCAATCTTTTTATGATAAGGCTTGCCCCGTTCACTGACAGAAAAATCAATCGTTTCCACATCTAAATATCTTTTCAAGAGAAGCCGCACGACAACCTTCCCGGCTATATAACGCATCCTGTCTTCCGAAAAGCGGAATCTTCCGACCTGCTCCGATTCCTGCTCACTCAGGATATATTCATGGTTCACCCAGAAATCTGTCATTTCCGGCCAGCAGATGCACCATATATGTATCTCATTTTCACGGATACAAAGTTTGCCTGCCGCCAGAAATTCCTTCGCTCCATACCGTTTAATCTCCATCTTTTATTCCCGGCAGGCGCCTTATAACTTCACTTATTACTTCGTCTTCGTAATCCCGCAAATAAAAATGTCCTCCCGGAAATATCCGGTAGCTAAAATCATTATCCGTATACTTTCCCCATTCGCAGATTGCGCTCTCATCCGCTTCGCCATCCTTTTCTCCGCCAAATGCAGCGATAGGCGCATGCAGTACTATTCCCGTCTTGTCATAATATGTTTCATCCATGGTAAAATCTGCCCGTAGCATAGGCAGAAAGAAATCCAATAATTCCTGATTCTCCAGTATCTCTTTTGGCGTCCCCTCAAATCTTCCCAGTTCCCTCTTAAACTCTTCATCCGGAAGATGATAGATCGGCTTCGGCTCCGGAATACTGGGAATCCGGCTACCGGAAATAAACAGACAGCTCGCTGTATATCCGACCGCTTCCAATCTCTTTTCCAGCTCATAGGCAATCTTACCGCCCATACTGTGCCCCCATAAGGCATACGGTCCATCCACAACCTCTCTTACTGCCTCTTCCAGATCATCTAACATAACCGGCATATCTATATACGGCTTCTCCATGATCCGTTCTTCCCTTCCCGGAAGCTGAACCAGACATACCGTTACTTTTCCCTGCATCTTTTTCGCCCACTGGTTATAAGCAGAAGCGCCGCCCCCCGCAAACGGCAGACAAAACAAAGTTATTTTCTCTTTGTTAATATTTTCTGTATTTTTTATCAACTTCAAATTCACTTTTATGTTCCTCTTGCATCATGTTCTTTTTTATTCTGTTTATTATCATTTTGTGATATGCTTTTCCCAAGCATTTCTTATTCCTATCCAGGATTAGTTAACTCTAACTCTTTGTCAAAAAAAATTTTTGATCCATCCCAATATTAAACCGGACGCCAAAACAATATGCGCTACCATAATCCCGTTTACGACCAGGAAATATCCGGTTACAGAAAAAACACCTGCTATCGCGCATTCAATAATTAAAATTGCCCTCGCGCGCATACCATAAACTTTCTTTTCTTTCTCATCCAGTTTCTTACTGCTGGCATCCACCGGTGCCATAACAAATATGACTCCAACTGCAGCAAGCCATATGATCCGTATTTGCCACATCACAGCCGAACCAGACGCCAGATACTGACCGCACAGAAGGACAAGGATACTGGAAACAACCATGCAGCTCCCTGCTTTTTCTAAATGAATCCCTCCGGCATACTGCCTTAGAACAGTAAAGGGCAATAAAAAGACTAGCATCTCCAGCCAATTCCCCGTTACAATGCCAAGTATGACAATGATAAGGTATATCGCCACCCTGCCCAGCAGTACGCCGTAAGCATATTCATACAGCCTGCGGTCTTTCTCTTCAAGAATCCCGTTCCTGTTTTGCACTTCAAAAAGCCAGCCGGTAGTTTTTTTCCACACTAGAATTTCCTCATTTTCTTAACTTCTTCCGGCTCTTCTTCCTGATAGTACAGCCAGTTGCACGCCAGATTTGCCGTATATGCCGTCAGGCAGAGTGCAAGACAGTTTACAACTCCAAGTACTTTGATACCCAAGCTTTTTCTGATTGTTTTTTTCATAGTTACATGCCTCCATTTTTTTCCGATAGTTTACACAAAAATCGCCCTTTTTTCAATTACCGTGGCAAAAACGGTAACTTTTTGGGCGATTTTTGCACATCTTTATTTTATTGTAAAGATCAGCTTAACAGAGAACTCCTGTTCTCCGACCTCCACTCTCATAATTCCAGCATACTTTTTAACCAGTTTTCCAACCGTATGCAGTCCGATCCCGTGACTGTCTGCATCTCTTTTGGTGCTTATGTACCGGTCCTTGTCCTTTAACAGTGGAACAACATACCCGTTGCAAAATTCCATAACAAGGAAATGTTCCTCATTTCCCATATACATCCTGCATTCCACATATCGGCCATCTTTTGTCTTTTCTGCCGCTTCCAGTGCGTTATCCAAAAGATTACCTACGATTGAGATCATATCCAGTTCTTCCAGAAAGTCCAGCCTGAGATCATTACCCAGGGTAATCTTATAGGAAATATTCTTAGATTCCGCAAGGAATTTCCTTTCGCACAGGATGCTGTTCAAGATCGGGTGTTCGCAATACACACCTTTTTGAAGGCTCTGAATCCGGACACCTAAATGTTCCATAATCTCCTTAACCTCTTGATTTTCTCCTTCTTCCATCAAACCGGCTACTGTACAAATAAATTTATTTATATCGTGTAAGAATGCCCTGTTATCCTCATTGACCTTATTCATATACTGTAAATTAGCAATCTCCGCCCTGCTTTTCTGGTATAGCCGGTCCATCTTCTTCACTTCTTCTGATTTTTCTACAAACCTGTCAAATACTGTGAAAATGAAGATATTCGTCATTAACAGAAGCGAAGCTCCTACCGGAACCATAACCCTGTTCATTCCTTCAAAAGAAATATTTGAATAAAACACACATCCTAATATAATGATCGTAGCGGTTGGCAGCATGAGCAGCACAGTAAAAGTTTTATTCTCAATCGTCAGATAATCCCTTTTCCTTGTTACCTGATTAATGCATTTAATAAACAGAAATGTCATGGTACTCATCAGCAGGAGTGCTAATGTCTTTTCTGTTTCAGTCCTGAAGCCCTCGGACGCACCAGTCACGCCATATGCATTCGTAAGTGCCGCAAAGAGAAATTCGGGAATAATTGCCAGCACATAATAGCAGCATACCGTAACCAGCTTCTTCCATATATTTCCCCGGAACACAACCATAGACGCAATCATATAGATTACCGGAATCATTACCATATTAAGTATTGAGGATTCCAGGCGGTTGGTTCCGAACATTGCCAGTGCTGCGATACAATATACGAGAAATTTTTCCCAGAATCTTTCTCTTCTGTATGGGAGTATGTTCTTTTCCAAGTCCTCCAACAGATACATCTGAAGAAGACAAATCAAATAATCTCTTATTATCATACCATGCCGTTCCTTTCCCCAAGAAATGTTATCAGTGCGTCGGCAAACTGTCCTTTTCTCGACCTCGAAACATTCAACTGGATTCCAAACGGCAGCAACGCAACGTTCTTTTCCAATCCTTCCACTTTTGCCAAATTCACAATATAGCTGTTGTGTGCATACTCAAATCCCCTTCCGGCCAGACACTCATACAGATCACTTAAAGATTCCTTGCAATGCATCTCTTCTATCTTTCCCTGTCTGGCAATGTATATCGTACAGCCCCTTTTCGCCAGACAGATATATAAAATGTCTTCCGTATGGATGCGCATTATCCTTCCCGCCGATGTAACTGTCACGGAAGAATCTCCACAGCACAATTTCACTTTTAATAAAATCATAGGTATTTCCTTTTTCAGACTTCTGTCATGCAGATCCTTCATGATGTACCGGAACGGTTGTCCAACATTAATGCTGTCAGGAGTCGGTTCAAAACAGCCGGAGCAGAACACCAATATCGCTGCTTCATTATATTCCCTCAGCTTCAGTACTGTTTTATTTCCATCCAATCCAGGCATACGCATATCCATAAAAATCAGATCATGCAAAATATCCGCATCTTCCAATAATTCTTTTCCTGATTCATATTCATAAAACCGTATCTCATTCGAAGACAGAATCCCTTCCGTTTCTATGACCGTCTTTATTTTCTCCCTGTATTCTTTATCATCGTCGCAAATTGCTATTTTACACATATTCATCCTCCAGTGTTAGTTTCTTCTAACCCTTTCCCATAAAAAAACCATCTTGCAGAATCTGAATCCTAAGATTATTTGCCTGTTCCTATAACTCCGGTTCCAAATCTGCAAAGATGGGATCTTCAAAAAATTCCTGTATTGTAATATCCAATCCATCGCATATCTTTTTAATTGTAACTACGCCAGCATTCCTGCTTTGTCCATACAAAATATTTTTCAGTGTTGAAGGCGGGACGCCTGAGCGCACCGCCGCTTCATTCACTGTGATATCTTTCTGCTTAATCAGATCGTTTAACCGATATATGACCGCTGTTTTTATATCCACGGTATCGACCACCTTTTTTTCTTCTATTTTATATAAATCGGCTTTAAAAGGTCGCCCATATATAGTCTTTTTGATCTATGCACGATATTTTTTTAACAGTTTTTCTTATTCTAGCAGAAATCCGCTAAATTTCTATATTTTATTAGATACATGAAACCCTGTGAGAACATTTCTGATCCTACGCAGGGTTTTCCACTTTGTTATAAAATTTTTATATTTTGCAGTATGCTGGATCGGAGTTATCATTCAACTTTCCTTCTGCTGCCGATTGTAAAAACATATTTTTACGAATAAATATTCAGCAGTTCTTCCGGAGAAAGCAGTGTAATCCAAAAGGAAAGAAAATCCTTTTTATTCCTTGTCACAATCGCATCACACTGATTCTCCTTCGTACAAGTTGCAAGTAGGCAGTCTTCAAAATCAGATACTCTCTGCAAATAAGCAGGCAGCACATCTTCGTTCGTCACTGTCAGCACTTTTGCTATGTCCAAAACGGAGCCAAGTGCCTTTCTATAAATTTATACCGTTCTTACATCCCGATCAGCTCCTCTCTCCAGCTCATCTTTTCCCTGCTTTTCTTGGATTTTTCTCTTATTGATTTCCAGTCGTTCATGAATAGATGGCTTCTTTGCCTTCGTAGTTGCTTTATTCTTTTCTGTTTGCATACTCGAAACTACCTTTTTCACAGCTTTGTCATTATCCCCTTTTGTCACATTCGCTGCTCTTGACGCTTCTACTCTGCTGTCCTGCTTTTCTGCAACCTGCCGTTCCTGCTTTTCCTGCACACTTTTTTCTTCCAGACTGCAAAAGCTCTGCAAATATGGCAGCACATGGTTCTGCATATCGGTCAGATCTTCCATACACTTCTGAAACTCTTCATTTCCCTTGTTTTTCAGATAACCAATCCAGCTTTCATCCGTAAGTTTCAGTTCATTTTGGAGTTTCAGCTGACTTAAAATACCGCCATTTCCTGTTCCAATATCTATTTTCCCTTTGAAATGTTGCATCATTTTATCGCCTTTTTCCGCATAATATATAGTAAAAAACATCTGGGCTGTTACCATCGGCTCATCCGTCCTCGGATTACGGTCTGCGTACCATTCCTTATCCTTCTGTGCAGTACGGGAATCCAAATCTGAGAGCTTCTGACAGCGTGGTTCCATCAGCTCTCGCTTTTCACAGTAATTCACATACACCATCGGCTCTGTTTCTTTGGATATATCTGGTTCGTAGGATTTCAGCCGTTCCAGCAAAACACCTGCCCACACGGACTGCTCACAGTCTTCTTCAATCACATCCTTCAGAAAGGAAATATAAGAACCAACATTTCCACTTTGCAGATCCAGCATGACTTCCTGTATGGTATCCTGCCCTGGCTCTACATGGTCCCGATAGTCATACGGATCGAAGTCTTCCGCAATCTCATCCAATGCTGCTGCCAGTTCTTCTGTTGTCATTTTTTTCGGATACATTGCCTCACGCACATCCTGAATCGGGATATATTTATAATCAGGCAATGCTTTATGAATCTTCTCCAAACCTTCACGCACCACCGGCTGATCTTTTAAAAACCGCACATTATCCAAGAAGTCGCCGTGTATCGTTGTTCCCATTACAATTAACAGTTCTGTTTCATCAAACAAGCTATCCTCCGGATCACGATAAATAATCCCCATTCCACTGCCTTTATAAGCGTTTTCCGGATCTTCTCTGTACTTCTCATAGATTGCTGCGATTTCTTTCACATCTGTGCTTTTCTCATAAGCTCCCATATCATGAATTTCATCACATTCTGCAGCATAATATTCCAGATAAGCTTCTTTCTTAGGCGGCATATTATTGAGTACATTATCAATCATGTTATAATTGGCCTCTTCCAGTTCCTCCACCTTTGCCAATGGCTTATATTCGCCCTGGCTTTTCTGAATCTCTGCCATTACAACTTCATCCATTTCTTCTACTTTCTCCATCAACCGATCATAATCTCCACGGATGCGTTCTCCAGTCCAGCCTTCGTCTTCCAAAAGTTCCTCCGCCGCTTCTTGAATAGAAATTTCATCATTCTCATAAACGCCACCATCCATCAAGCGGAAATCTTCATCGTAAAAGGAATAATCATATCCTTCTTCTGTTCTCTGAATAGCAAAGTAACGTTCTCCTACCTCATATGCCAGTTCACTAAGGACCTGTTCTTCCAGATTCAGGAAAGAATCTAGCTGTTCAAAACTGATACTGTCTACAAAATGAGCAGTTACTTTTTCCCCGTCATTCAGAACTACGATATCACTGACAGACAGGGAATGCCCACGGAAATCTTCCGGTCTATCAATGTTGAACCTTTCAAAAATATCATCCAGTGACATATTTCCTGATAATTCACCAACATAGACCAGCTTGTAATCTTCTTTTTTTATCTTCATACCATGACTTTCAATAAAACTCATATTCATAAAAGCATAGTTTTCGCCCGGTGAATCATCCCGGATCTGATAAATACCAAATACCCTTCTTGTTCCTAACAACAGGTTTGCTTCTTTCAATGACTGAATCTGTGGATATTTCTGCATTTCCCATTCCAGGTTACGGAAACGCTCCAGTTCTGTCATAGACATCTGATAATGCTCTGGTCCTCGTTCAATTTCCATACGTTCTGTGACATACATCGGTGATGAAAAATTAGTGATCAGATAGATATCTGCTCCTGCATCGTATAATTTCAGTGCTTCTTCCTGCTCAATGACACTCATAGGCTCCTGAAATGCTCCTAAATTTTCTTCTGCATGATCTAGGTTGTTATCCTTTATCCGTTCCCACATCTGCAATTCCATTCCAAACAAACCGTCGTGTGCCTGTATCATTTCTTTACTCGCATATTCACCTTTACTGCCATCACTTCCAAGGCAATAAATCTTAGAACCCATTCTGTGATAATCCAAGGCTGCTTCTTTTCTAAGTGGCACCATATCTTCTGCTGTATATCCATAGTCACGTAATTCCAGCTTACCTATGGTTGGATCCAGCAGTTCTTGAATATCCATTCTTGCGTCATCCAGCAAATCCTCTACACCTTCTTGATCTGCCTGACTCACTGCATCTGCCAGATTTCTTACCAAATTCCTAACTTTCTCTTCCTCGCCGATCAGATTCGCATATTCAAAAATCTGTTCTTTTACATCTGTTGAAAATTCTATATCTCTACGCTCTGCCTGAGCAATCCGTTCCTGCGTATATTCCTGCATTTTCTGCGTTTCTTTTCCTGTTATCATACTTCTCGCCATTCAAATTCCTCCTGTGTTCTAAAAAATGGCATAACAGGCAGAACCTTCTTCTACCAAATTATGCCATCTTTCCTGTTTATTTATTCCAGACCGAAGTCCCGTTTTCTGTTTTCCTTGCCAGTTTCACTTTCCCGCTGACTCTTTTCTTTATAAATCTGCAGTTTTTCATGGATAGAACCACGTGTCGGTCTTTCTTCTTTCTCATCTGATTCAGACACCTCTGTTTCTGCATCTTCCCGTTCATCCATATTGAGCAATGCATTTAATTCTGACAGTCGCTCCAGTTTCTGGTTCAACTCCTCTTCTTTTGGAAATGGCTTTCCAACCTCTTCTTTTGCATTTGCAAGCTGTTCATATACTGTTTCCAGTCTTTGTTGTGCTTCTGAAAGCTTCTCTGGATAACTGTCCAACAGATTGTTGATACGAGTAATATTTCCAAGTGCATCTGCTCCAAGATGAACTTTCGAGACAGCCTCATGTTTGACAGATAGAATAAATTCTTTACTCCATCCATCAAACTGAATCCTCATATTGAATCCCTGATAGTTTCCGATATCCATCGCAGCATCTACAGCTTTAATATCTTTACATACCGCCAGAAGTGCTGCTCCTGCCTCTTTCTTTTCTGTGAACTCTTTGCCGCCAATCTCCATAGTAAACTGCTCTGGATCTGTGATTTTATGCTCTGAGTAATGAGCGATGTCTGCCTTGTAGCTGTCAATGATTTCTGTCAGTTTTGCAATCTGTTGTGGAAAATTCCTTGCAATATCATCTTCCAGGCGGTACTGGTTATTCATGTGGTTGGCTTTTAAAAGTTTTAATTTTGCCACATCAACATCCAATGCCATCTTCTCTTTTACTGCTGGATTTCCGGTTGCAAGAGCTTTGACCTCTGCATAGGAAAGTGCCGCTTCGTCCACATCTTCACAGCTTCGCACAGGTGCTTTGCTGGTCATAATCTGAGAAATGAATTTCTGCTTGTTCTCAACCAACTGCCACATGTAGCTGTCAAATGTGGATTCAGTTACATACCGGAAGATATGAACCTTTTTATTATGATTTCCCTGACGGATAATACGCCCTTCCCTCTGTTCCAAATCAGATGGTTTCCAGCCAATATCCAGATGGTGCAACGCAATCAGACGGTCCTGCACGTTGGTCCCGGCACCCATCTTTGCTGTTGAGCCAATCAAAAAACGAACCTGCCCGGATTTCACTTTTCCAAACAGCTCCGTCTTCTTTGCTTCTGTATTTGCATCATGAATAAAAGCAATCTCTTTTTCCGGTACACCTTTCGCTATCAGTTTCTGCTTCAAGTCATCATAAACATTGAAACTGCCATCACCTTTCGGTGTGCTCAAGTCACAGAAAATCAATTGTGCAGATTTCTGTGCTGCCGTGTCTTTCCAGATCTCATAACTTTTCTCTGCACAGACTGATATTTTGCTTTCTGGATTATCTGGCAATAATTCGTTCACCAAACGCTGATCCAATGCCAATTTTCTTCCATCATTGGTAATTTTCAGCATATTATCAACCGAAGCATCTACCCCTCCGTTTCTGACAACTTCTGCACGTTCCCCCAGACTTTCTACGATTTCTTTCTGCTGTTCCGTTGGTTTCAGCACCACTGTTTCATATTCCGCCTCTGGCACAGGAAGCTTTAACTGATCGGAAGTCTTGATATCTGCAATCTCCTTAAACATATTCATCAGTTCCGGAATATTATAAAATCTTGCAAATCTTGACTTTGCACGGTAGCCTGTTCCTTCTGGTGCAAGCTCAATGCTCGTGACTACCTCGCCAAAGGTGGAGGCCCAGGAATCAAACAGTCCAAGTCCCATATTTTGTAATTTGCTGTTCTGCAGATACCTCTGCATAACATATAATTCCGTCATGCTGTTGCTAATCGGTGTGCCCGTAGCAAAGGTAATGCCTTTTCCTCCGGTAATCTCATCCAGATACTGACATTTATTAAACATATCCGCCGACTTCTGTGCTTCATTCTGTGCAATCCCGGCTACATTTCTCATTTTTGTATAAAGAAATGCGTTTTTATAACTGTGTGCTTCATCTACATATAAATGATCCACTCCCAGTTCTTCAAACGTAACTACCTGATCTTTTTTCTCTTTCTGATTCAGTTTCTCCAGCCTTGTCTGCAATGTTTTTCTTGTCTTTTCAATCTGTTTGACGGTATAACGTCCACCATCCTGTTCATACCTTGCACTCTGGATTGCCATTTCCAGATCATCAATCTGCCTCTGAAGCATGGCTTCCTGTTTCTCATCAGAGATTGGAATACGCTCAAACTGGGAATGACCAATAATAACAGCATCGTAATTTCCCATAGCGATTCTGGCACAGAACTTCTTTCGGTTTGCCGGTTCAAAGTCTTTCTTGGTTGCTACCAAAATATTTGCTCCTGGATATAACTGCAGGAACTCCGCTCCCCACTGCTCTGTCAAATGGTTTGGCACAACAAAGAGATTCTTTTGTGATAATCCCAGACGTTTGCTCTCCATTGCCGCCGCTACCATTTCGTAAGTCTTCCCAGCTCCTACTACATGTGCCAGAAGCACATTATCACCGTATAACTGATGTGCGACTGCATTTTTCTGATGCGGACGAAGCTCTATTTCCGGATTCATTCCTGGAAAACTCAAGTGACTACCATCATATTCACGGGGACGGATACTATTGAAACGCTCATTGTACACGCTTACCAGCCTTTCTCTCCTCTGCTGATCCTTAAAAATCCAATCTTGGAATGCAGCCTTCAAGGCATCCTGCTTTTGTGATGCCAACATAGTTTCTTTTTTATTCAAAACTCGCACTTCATCCCCATTGTCATTTACGACTTTATCATAGATTCTAACATCTTTTAGATTCAAGGTATCTTCCAGAATCCGGTAGGCATTTGCTCTCTCCGTTCCATACGTTGCATAAGCAAACGCATTTCTTGGACTGTCGGCGTTCTTTCCTGTAATCCTCCACTCACCATTTACCTCAGAGAATTTTACCTGTATTTCCTTCTGTGCAAGATACCTCGGCGTATGAAGCAGTTCCACCATAAAATCCTGATAATCCGAAGGTTCAATCCAGGTGGCTCCAATACGCACTTCAATCTCCGACGCTTCCAGATCTCTTGGCTGAACTGCCTCCAATGCACGCACATTCGGTGTGAATTCCGGATGATTCTCTGCAAAAGTTCTCGCTGTATTTAATTTATCTCTGACGTTTCCAGACAGATATTCATCTCCGCTTTCCCACTGGTCTGTCAGTGGATTTTTGAAGATAACTCCAACCAGCTCTTCTGTGATTTTCTCTTCGGTCTTTCCGGTCAACTGTGCCATATATGGAAGATCTACTTTAGCCTTTTCATTTAGGGACAGAGCAAGTGCTTCTGTGGCTGTCTCCACACTTGTCACAGCGACCGCCTTTTTAATGGTTCGTTTGGTGAACATGTCCGCTTTCCGCTTCAATGTTCCATCTTCATTCAAGTCTTCCAGGGAACACAGCAGACAATAAGAAGAGTCATCAGAAAATGCACGTTTGTTAGCATTACTTCCAATAACTCCATACTTTGCTGTGTAGGTATCATACACCTGATTCAGTTTTTTCTGCTGTTTCTGGATTTCTTCGTCTGTGACAAATTCTTCCATCTGCATGGCGATCAGTTCACGAACGGTATCACGGATTGCAACCATGCCTTTTACACGTTCTGCAGTGACTGCAGGCATTTTCACCTGATTCATCAAAGAATTGACACGGTAATATACCTGATCATCTACCACCGTATAGCTGTAATTTCGGACATTCGGATCTGCCGGAATACTCTCTGGCATCTCATCCAGTTCTGCCTCTATATCTACTGCCGCTACCATGCTTCCTCTGATGTGTTTTACAACTTCTTGTAACTGTAATTCCAGATCAGCTCCTTCCATTGGAGCACAGGTTGTTTCCATACCATACGGACCGGACACTTCTTTCATCTCACCAAGAATCAATCCCGGATGCTGAACAAAATACTTGTTAATGGTAATCCCATTTGCATCACTCTCCAAATTCACCCAGTCTGGCATCACTTTTGTGAAACTCTCACGCTTCTGGAAAAACAAAATATCAGCACTGACTTCTGTTCCTGCATTTGCCTTAAAAGCTGTGTTCGGCAGTCGGATAGCCCCCAGCAGGTCTGCACGCTCTGCCAAATATTTCCGGACTTCCGGTGATTCCTTGTCCATAGTTCCCTTTGTTGTGATCAACGCAGCTACACCACCTGGACGTAACTGATCTATAGTCTTGGCAAGAAAGTAATCATGAATCATAAAATTGTAGCGGTCATACTGACGGTCATTGACCTTATATGCACCGAATGGCACATTTCCGATTGCCACGTCAAAGAAATCATTGGGATAATCCGTCTTCTCAAAGCCTTTGATCTGGATATTGGCATCTGGATAGAGAAGTTTAGCAATTCTGCCACTGATGCTGTCCAGTTCCACTCCATAGAGTTTGGACTGGTTTAGATTCTCTGGAAGCTTTCCAAAGAAGTTCCCGACTCCCATAGATGGCTCCAGGATATTTCCCTTTGTAAATCCCAGATTCTCCAACACCTGATACATACTTTCAATCACAATCGGCTGTGTATAATGAGCATTTAATGTGGAAGCTCTGGCTGCAGCATATTCTTCCGGTGTAAGGACGGTCTTTAATTCCAAATATTCTGTCTCCCATGCAGATTTTGTCTCATCAAATGCATCTGCAAGACCTCCCCAGCCGACGTACCTGGATAAGATTTCCTGTTCCTCTGGTGTCGCATTGCGGTTCTCATCCTCACATTTTTTTAACAGCTGAATAGCCATAATATTGGCTCGGAATTTCTCCTTCGGTGTTCCCTGTCCAAGTTCATCATCTGTGATATGGAAGTTCGTTGCTGGAATCAGTTCTGCTATTCCGTTAATCTCTTCCAATGATTCTTTTTCTTCCAATACCTCAACTTCTCCCGACAGTTCTTTTTCTTTTTTATCATAATCTGTCCACACACGTTTAGAAATAGCAGTAAAATAGGAAGACTCTTCCTCCATGATTTCTTCCTTGATTTCCCGTAATTTATCTAAGGTATCCGCATTTACTGTTTTGTTGTGATAATGATAATAAAGTACTTCTTGTCCAAGTTTTACATCCAGACGTTCCAATTCTTGTGTTGACATTCGCTCCCAAATATCATCTTTTTCCGTATGAATCGTGAAACCTTCTCCATCATCATGATATTCTAATGTGTATTGAAGTCGATTCTCTTCTCCCTTAACTTTGCAAGCAAAATCATAGATTTTTGTTCTGGTACCGGACATATATTCTGAATCAACTAGTCGCAGATCCGTTATATCTTCCGCTGTAAAAGTATCCTGTTCCAGCTGTTCTCCTAACATCTGCTGTGCTTCTTCCAGGTCTGCCAGTCTTTGTGCTTCCTGTCGTTCTTCGTACTTTTCCATTTCTTCCGGTGACAAATAATCATCTGTGCGGATTAACTGGCGAACACGTTCTGCAACCTTGTTCCACTTTAATAAAACTTCTACCTCTGGACTGCCAATTTTCCCTTTTGCAAGTTTTAATCCTTTTGCATCATGGGATGCATCGGAAGCATCTGCTCCTGGTATTCCGGGTGAGGAACCACCTGTTCCATACTCATTTTTCAGGAACTCAGCTGCATCTTTCATATCATGATGTTCCATGAAATACTCATAGATTCGGTTACGTCCTCCTGCAGTAATGCCGCCTCTTCTTAACACTGCGTCAATTTCATCCTGTGTGATAAAGGATAGTGCCGGACGTTCGACCGTAAATTTCTGGTCTACCCAGGAACGCTCCCTCTGAAGATCCTGAAAGCGTTGGAAATATTCCGGATTATGCTGAATCTCCCAGCGGTGATAATCTCCCGGATTCTCATCCATATATTTCTGCAGCCATTCAAAACGATAGACAATCGCATCTGCTTCCTCTTGATCTGTCCATGCTCCACTCACTACATCCTGCCAGTCTGAATATGATTGTTTCTTTTCCCAGTTTCTGCAAGTATCCCGAAAATGAAGTGCAAGAAGATTGGTCATTTCTTCCTGCTCCTGTTCAATGGCATTATTGGAAATCAAATTATCCACGTAATTTCCATCCTCATACATATCCCGAATTCTGTTCGCTGCTTCTTCCCACGTAACCATGCGGTCAAAGTTTCTTCTGGCAGAGTCCCCTCGCCGGATACGGATACCATCATTGTCATACCAGATACTGATTTTCTGACCATCTATGGTAAATCCTTTGCCACCAGTTCCATATTCATCTTTCAGAAAACTCCGCATTTCTTCATTATCCAGACCTTCAATCAGTCTTGCTGTAATATGAAACAGTGTATTTTTCTGTCCGCTTCCCGTGCGGAGAATATCATTTACCACTTCATCGGAAATAAGAAAAGCGGCTGGCTGTTCCAATGCAGCTGCCGCTTTCCTTATTTCTCCTAACTGTTCCTCTTCTGTTGGGAACAGACTTAACTGTAAATAATCTCCTGAATCACCAGCTCCTCTGCCTGTGCCTTGATCTGGTTCATGTGTCTGGTCCATGCCATCCCGTCTGCCATTTTGTCCGGTGCCGGATCTTTCTCCAGAAGTTCGTTCATCAGGTCGTCTACTCTCTGTCTTGCCTGGCTGTCGATCTCCATCAGATGACTGTCCAGACGGTTCTGCAGTGTCAGAATGTTGAACCTGGCTACCTTGTGATTTCTCAGATACTCTTTCCGCATCATTCCGTACTTGCCGATGGTTCCTCTCGTCTCTTCCAGGCTGATATCTGGAATCTGATACTCTCCGTTCTGGCTGTAACTGATCTCTCTCATAGTCTGTTTCCTCCTTTTTTTCTTCTCTATCTTCTGTGTTATCTGTATTACTTTCACGCATTAACGTGTTAAATTCATTATAGACTACTTCTTTTTCTTTTGCAACCGTTTTCAGGTCATTTTCCAGATTATTCAGCACATATCGTCCAATCTGCATCAGGACTGGTCTGCTGATCTCATTGACTGCACTTCCCAGATGTCCTAATACTATCAGCTGATTAAAGTCCGTAATATGCCGAAAATCCTCTGCATCCAGATATTCCTGTGCATCCAGTCCACACCGGTTTAGTAATACATACCAGACACTATTGGTCATCAGTTCCCGAAATTCGACTTCCTGATTCTGTTCGTCCAGTTCTTCCAGAAATGTCCCTGTTACGTCCAGTCTCAGTTCTTCCAATGCATCTGGAAGCCATTCTTGCATACTCTCCTTCGCTGCCTGATGCAGACTTTCAGCAAGTCCTCCTTCTGTATCTTCCAGTGATAACTGCTCCTGCAGATAATCTGCCACCAGCTGTTCTCCTTCCACCGGAAGATTCCATAACTGAGGATCCTTTCCAAGATTCCGCACTTTATAAGTGTCCTGCACATCAAATACATACCGAAGTTTCGTTTTCGGTCCGGAAGTATTGTCAATCAAGGCAATCCCTTTGGATCCCTTTTTGATCCAGCGGTACATCTTCTGATTCCAGATTTCCATGGATGCTACGGCAGTTGCTTCCGGTCGCTGTGCATAAATTAAAAGCTGTTCTGGAAAAGTGTATTTGTACAGTCTGGATGCAGTGTTTAGGAACCGCATCCATTCCTGCGGACTGGCAGCTACATCTTTTGCCACCTCTTCCGTCAGCTGTTCCATTGCATATAATTTATTTGCCATGCGCTACTCCTTTTCATAAAATCAGGGACTGCTTAGCACAGTCCCCTTAAAATCATCGTTGTTACTCTTTATAATGCTGTGGCAAGCTCTTTTGACTTATTCTTTGGCACTTTGTCTCCCTCTTTTGCCTTGATTTCTGCCTTAGCTTTCTCCAGTCTTCCATGGATTCCACCTTTTACTTCCGCTTTTTCGGCTGCTTTTTCTTTCTCCAAACGAGCTTCCCTACGCTCAGCATTTTCCATAACTGCCGTTTTCCCATCACAAAACTGAACTTTATCGGAAAGCTGCTCCTGTCTCTCCACCTTTGTCTCATTGACTTCCTGTACCATCGCATTTAATTCCGGAACCTGAAAAATGCCGTTATCAGGAAGAATCAGCACTTCATGAATGGAAGATGGGATGACAAAGTAATCACTTCCCAGGCATTCCCCAATCTGTTTACGAATATCTTCCTGCAGTAACAGGGAAGCTCCATTCATCTTAGCTTTGTTTGTCAGACAGAACATTGGGTTTTCCATGGCTTCCATATCCATTTTTTCAT
Source organism: Enterocloster sp. OA13 (assembly GCF_022440595.1). NCBI lineage: Bacteria > Bacillati > Bacillota > Clostridia > Lachnospirales > Lachnospiraceae > Enterocloster > Enterocloster sp. OA13. The sequence goes on from NZ_JAKNTF010000001.1 coordinate 3,572,732, forward strand.
TCAGCAGGTTTTCTGGTTCTTCACCAAAAATCATAGATTTGATAATCTCATTCATATCCATAAGTGTGACACCACGTTTTCGGTCTGCCACCATCGCATCCGCTTGAATCTGTTCGGCAGATACTCCCCACTCGTTCATCAGAGAAACAGTTACCGGAATACTGCTGATCCCTTCTCCATTTTCCTCCAGATTTACTGCATAATAAGCTGCAAAATCTCCGTGTTCTGTGACTACTTTATCTGCAAGAAGATCGGTATTCCATTCCTTATCACAAATTCTCATCTGTAATTTGTCCTTCATCTTTTCATAATCCAGAATATCTGGAACTCCCATATCAAAAAATTCTGCTTTTCCCTGTGCCTCAATACGCATATCAGCCACATCGCCAACACAAGAGTCTACATCTTTTCCATGGATATATTCCTGGTAGAGGGAATCCAGATAGACTGTCGGTACGATTCTCTGATCTCCATTCGGAATCGTAATACCTGTCAGCTTCAAACCATTGTTTTTTTCTACTTCCTGCAGTTTAATTTCTGCATCCTTATAAGACTCTGGCAGATACTCCTTTACATTGTCTTTGACATATTCATAAAATTCTTTTCTGTTCATCATACGCTTTTACCCCTTTCTGATCATGTGATGGTTCATTCTTTTTCTGCTGACCATCTGCTCGGATTTCTTCTGATAAGCCATCATTCTCTTTAAAGTTTTCTCCTGGTTTTTTCGTGCTTCCCGTCTTTTTTCCATTGCTTTCATCATAGTTTTCTGTTCCTTTCTGTGATATTTTTGTATGAAAAAGGGAGCCTCACATAGAAGCTCCCAATCATAACCGTTGGTTTTAGTTTCCTTATTTGCTTTTCCTTTTCCTGCTGATATACAGTCCTGCCATACCTCCTGTGGAGATTACAAGAAGCAGGATCGGCAGCCAGATATTCGTGCTGTCACCTGTTTTCGGTGCGTTTGATACCTTTGTCTCTTCATGGGATTGTGGTGTGTTCGGTGTTTCTGGAACTTCCGGTTTCTCATTTGTCAGATTAAAGGTAACTTCTACAACCGGTGTACTGTCATCTGCATAGGCAAATGTCACTTCATGCTTGGTCTGATCCAGTGTGTATCCGTCCAGTGTCTTTGTTTCCACCAGATAATACTTGATAGCGGTATCATATTTGCCGTTCTTAAATGTGGCAATCTCATACAGCTTACTTTCTGCATGACCGGCAGCATCTGTCTTTAAGGTTTCCAGAACTTTTCCTTTGCTGTCACGAAGTTCAAATTCTACCCCTTTCAGCGGTTCTCCTGATGATTTATCTGTCTTATTGAGAATCACTTTTCCCTTGGCAGTGTCATCTTTCATAGCTACTTTCTGGATCTCTCCAGTATCCTTTACTTCAAAACTAACATCCGATGTCAGAAGATATCCTTTCGGTGCCTGCTCTTCACGTAAGGTATATTTACCGATTGGAAGTTTTTCGATATAGTGTGCTTCCTCTGTGGAAGTCCAGCTCTCTACTACCTGATCATCCTTATCGAGAATCGTCAGTTTCGCACCTGGAATCTCAGTTTCTCCTGTGATATCCGTCTTACTGATCTGCACTTTTGTCACATCATCTTTCATCTCTACTTTCTGAATCTCGGCTGTATTTTCTACTGTAAAGGTAATACTTTCTGCAGTGACATATCCATCTGCCGGTTTTGTCTCTGTCATGGTGTATTCCTTACCAACAACCAGTTCTTTGATCACATGGGGTTCTTCCGTAGAAGTCCATTCATCCACTGCATTGCCATCTGAATCCGTCACTTTCAGGTGTGCACCTGGAAGTTCTTTACCTGTTGTCAGGTCTGTTTTGGTCAGCTCCACTGTGGTTGGCTGATTCTCAAAAGTAAAGTCGTAGCTTACTTCTGCCTGGTCTTCTCCGGCATATTCAAAGGTAAATTCCTGTATTTCTTCTGTTGTAACAAATCCGTCCGGCGCAAAGATCTCTTTCACATAGTATTTTCCATCTACCGGAAGATCTGCCGTAAAAGTAATCTGTCCTTTTTCATCCGTTACCCTCTGCTCGATCAGACTGCCTTTCTCAAGGAGTACCTCGCCCTTTGCATTTTTGATATCTTCACTGGTATAAAGACCAAAGACACCACCTGCAAGAACACGTTCTGTATCTTTTTCTTTCTTCAGAACCGTAACCTTTACTTTCTGACGGGCATTCTGCCATTTCTCATCATAAGTGATGACTGGTGTGTCCTGATCACGGTAGGAAAGGTCAACATATCTCGGCTCTTTGTCCAGCACATAACCGTGGGCTGTTTTTACTTCCTTCACATAGTATTTTCCAGCCGGGAGATCTCCCATCTGTGCAATACCATTGGAATCTGTGGTAATGGTTCCTACTTTTTCATCTGCTTTGAAATAATCTTCACTGACACCATCTGCCGCTTTGATATCTTCCGCAGCAAATACATCGAAAGTCACATCTGAAAGGCTTCCGGTTACATACTCAAAAAGATGCTCCACGGTACCTTTTACATGATCCAAAAGTGTCACCTTATCCAGAAACTCTCCATTTTTGTTGATGATCAGAAGTCCTGTTGGAACTTCATCTTTCATCTCTACTTTCTGAATCTCGGCAGTATCTTCCAGTGTGAACTTCACATCCGTCGTTTTCAGATATCCATACGGTGCCATTTCCTCTCGAAGGGTGTATTCTTCACCCACAGTCAGTCGTTTGATCACATGTGGCTGATCTTTTACAGAAGTCCACTGATCCACAACATTTCCTTCTTTATCAAGAACGGTGAGTTTTGCCCCATCCAGTTCCACACCTGTTGTTACATCAGATTTTGTGATTTCAACTGTTGTCGGCTGGTTCTTTTTCACTGTTTTCAGTTTTACTGTCTTCACATCCTGCCCCTGGTAAGAAGCATCCAGATTCAGAACTTCATCAGAGGATACAAATCCCGCCGGTGCTTTTAACTCCTTCACATAATACTGTCCAAGTGGCAGATCCAGCGTACATGCTGCAAGACCATCGTTATCAGAAGTCATTTCCTGTAAGAGTGTGTCTGCTTTCACGATTACTTTTCCATCCGCCTTAATATCCGCCTTGTTATAGATACCAAAGACAGCTCCCGCTACGGTTGCACCATTTTCTGCATCCTGTTTTTCTACCTGGATTGCAACTTTCTGGCGGTCATCGCCAACCGTCACTTCCTGTTCGATCACAGGTGTATCCTGATCCGCATAGACAAATGAGACATCCGATCTGTCATGGTTCAGGACAAATCCTTCCGGTGCAGTCTTTTCTACCACATAGTAAGAACCAAGCGGCAGGTTATCAGCAACTGCTTTTCCGTCTTCCCCGGTCGTTACCGTTGTTACCAGTGCATCTTTTGCATAGATCAGCTGTCTGTTTCTGTTTTCATCTTTCTGATAATCCGGTGTATAGATATTTTCAGCTGCATAGACATGAAATGATGCACCCTTCAGGTATCTTTCTTCATAAACAAAATCCTTTTTAAATCCGGTCAGCATCTCACCTTTTTTATAGATCGTCAGTTTTCCTTTTACCGGATGGTTCTCGTAGTCTACCGTAATAATGGCATCTCCGCTCTCAGAATCCATCTGGTATGCTGTGTTTGCATCCACCGCAATCTCTACATAGTTCTTATTGATTGTGTACCCTTCCGGTGCGTTGACTTCCTCAATCCGGTAATGTCCGATCTTCAGATTCTTCGGCATGATCAGATATCCCTGGCTGTCCGTAAAATAGGACTTGTGAGTAGTTGTCACTGGGTAAGTTGTTACCTGCTCCACATACTTCTTGTTGTCCAGGTCATATACCTTAAATTCTGTTCCGGCAATCAATACAGATTTCTTTGTTTCATCGTCTTTTTTCACGATTTTCAGTTTTGCCTTAAACTCTTCATCCAGAAGCACTCTCCAGATCTGTGGCTCGTTTGGATGATGTTCTGTGATATTCACTTCAAAATCATCGACTGGCTTGTAATTGTGCGGTGTTGTAGTTTCACGCACGATATAGCTTCCAAATGGTAATGGAATACTGCAGGCATACCCTTTTTCATCTGTGAAAATCTCAGTTGCTCCATTTTCTCCACTCACTACTGGTTTGGCAGAATCAAAATCATAGCTTCCATCTGCTTTCTTTGTAAGAGAAGATTTCAGATAAACTGTAAATCCGGCTCCGGATAACAGATCTGCATCGGTCTTTCCATTGTTGGCTGCCTTGATGATCTGAAATGGCTGTTTGATGACCTGCTCACTGGAAGTGCACTCTCTTTTTACTTCTGCTGTCATATCTCCTTCATAACTGCACACAAGATCATGCTCTTCTGTATCTGCCAGGTATCCGGTCGGCGGTGTGATCTCTTTGACATAATATTTTCCAAGATATAAACCTTTTACAGAAGACTGTCCTTTGTCATCTGTTGTAAGAGATGCTACCTGTTCTCCTGCTTTATAAATAGTTCCGGTTGCTCCGTCCGGATGCACGATATCTTCACGGGCATACAGACCATAAACTGCACCTTTCAGTGTGGCATCTCCCTGTGGTACTGCTTTTCCTGTTTCTTTATCAACTTTGAATAAATTGATCTTTGCTGTCACACGGTCATTGCTGAAGGTATGGGCAAATGATACGGTTGCTTCTTTATCATTGGTGTAAGAAAACTTGAACGTATACACATCTTCTGTATTTCTTACATAGCCTTCCGGCGCCTGATCTTCTTTTACGGAATAGGAATATCCAATCGGAAGATCTGCTGTGAATTTTGCTGTTCCATCTGCTCCAGTAGTTGCTTTCTCAATCAGTGTTCCTTTTTTCACAACAACGGTTCCGTCTGCATTTCTAATATCATCGGATGCATACAGAGCAAAAATACCGCCATTCAGTGGTTTCTTTGTATCTTTATCCTGTTTTACTACGGAAACATCTGCTTTCTGTCTTTCGTTGTTAAAAGTCACATCTGCAAATACAACTTCTTTATTCTGTCCGGCATAAGTCAGAGTCACTGGCTTTTCTTCGCTGCCGTTATAGAAATTGTCCGGTGCTTTTGCTTCTTTCACCACATAGCTTCCAAGATGCAGATTCTTCAGTGTAACAGAACCATTCTCTCCCGTAGTCAGATTATCTTTTACCAGGTCACCTTTGCTGTACACTTTTGTGCCATAAGCAGTTACGATATCTGCCCCGGCATACACGTTATACACTGCATTTTTCTGTCTGCGGTTTTCATACTGGAATACCGTTCCATTTTCACTGACATCTGCTCCGGTAAGAACTTGTCCTTCTTTGTAAATGGTAAGCTCTGCAAGCTGTTCTTTATTTTCTACAGTCACAGAGGAAGTCTTACTTGCTACCAGTTTTACATTTGTTGCCGTTGCATTTACTACATATCCCTGTGGTGCTGTGATCTCTTTCAGATAAACGGTATCCTGTGTCTTGATGATCGTAACAGAAGATTTTCCATTCTTATCTGTTGCCGGCATCTGAGTGATCAGCTTTGTACAAGCCTCATCGCTGTATACACCGAATACTGCACCTGCAAGATTGACATCCGCTGTATCGTCTTTCTTTACGATTTCGATCGTAGCCTGTTCAATCCAGGACACCTTTAAGCTTACATATTTTTCATCAGCGACACCTTCTCCAAACACAAATGCCAGATCCTGAACACTTGCATTCGTAGTCAGTTTATATGCTGAATAATCTTTTGTAATACTACCCTTCATTTTTGCAGAAAAAGTAGCACTTACATCTTTTGTCTGTGTCAGAGGTGCTGAAAGATAAAACGTAGTTCCTCCTCCAATTGTTACGCTTGCACCTGCCGCACTTACATTTCCAGTAGATACATTATAGAGCTTTACACCCTTTGGTAAGTCCATTGTAATTTTCTGCTGGGAAGATGCATTGAACTTAATGTTCTCCGTTCTCTGAACATTTCCATCTACATAAGCTTTTACATTCGGTTTTGAAAATGACATCGCTACATCTGGTATTTCCGGCTTATTCACACAATAATTATAGAGTTCTTTTGCCAAAGCCTCGCCTGTAGCATTTGTTCCATAGAATGCATCACTGCTTCCATTGGCATACGATGCAGCCATGTGAATAATGATAAATCTTTTTCCTTCTGAGAAATCCGTGTGTTTATTCGCAAAAAAACTTTCGCTCCCTGCGGCATCTGTACCGTAATAACACACTTTTGCTAACGCCTGATTGTCCCCGATCTTTGTGATTGTATAATTTCCAGATCCTGGTCCTGGTTTTGCTGGCTGTACACAATACGCAGTTGCTCTGACGCTTCCGTAGCTGATATAGTACGGCTCTGTCAGATAGGTTCCAAGATTATAATCTGCATATCTATACAGAGGTCCTTTTTCAATCGTTACCTGCTGTGTAGTTCTTGCTGAATAAGCCGAAACTGCTTCAAATGTTGCAATCTCTCCCTCTTCCATAGAATCAAGATCCACCCCTTCGTCTCCTGCCTGTTCCAAAACATCGTGAAGCTCTAACCCTGATTCTTCATCATAGGTATCCTGATTCTGTGCCTGCTCTACTAAATCATCAAATTCATCAGCATCAATATCGGTAATCTCCGAGTCTGCTTCGGAATCCTCCGCTTCTTCTGTCTGCTGTTCACTGCCAGCTGTTTCGGATTCGGTTACCGCTTCACTCCCTGCAGTTTCTGTCTGCACTTCTGTTTCTTTCTCACGCACAATCAGCTTTCGGCTGATCTGATACTTCGGATGCTCCTGATTTACCGGTTCCACATAATAGACCGCTTTGTAAGTGTCCGCATGATCTGTCGTAAAATCCTCATCCTTGTCGTTCTTTGCTTCCTCGAATGTGACTTTGACCTTGTTATCATCCTTGATTTCCAGTCCTGTGTAGTCTGATTTCACATCAAATACACTGCCTGTTTCGATTTCATAATCTTTGGCAGTCACCACCTCATCTTCATCCAGAAGGTCTTTCACTTCCTCATAAAGTGGCGGTTTTTCCTCTGGCTGGATCTCCGCTGCATATGCAGTCATCGGAGATAACACTGTACTAAGCATTGTCATGCCTGCCAGCAATCCAGATACTACTTTTCTAAAATTACCTTTTTTCTTCATGCTAAGGTCCTCTCTTTCATAATAATTGTATTAAAACAGACAGTCCTTAGACTGCCTGCAATACACTACTTATCGTTGTGGAAAAATCAGATTGAACTGCACATTCCCCTCGCCGGGATCAACCATTTCCACAGTTGCTTCATACTGTCTCCCTGTTTTTCTTGATACCAGATCTTTATAATGGATTTTTCCTTTAGACAGGAACTTCTTTGCTGCCGCCTTATCCATCTTTTTTCCCTGGCTTGCAAGGAATTTATCATTCTTCCACAAGGTAAAAGCACAGTTCCGATCAGAACAGTAAAAGTTTACTTTTCCTTCCCTGACATCAGCTCCACAACGGGGACATTTGCCAATGACTTCTCCTTTTGCTTTTCCCTGAAACTGCTCTTTCTTTTCTTCTGAAATACCCTGATATCTGGCAACCAGTTCCTGCATCAGCTCTGTAATCCCATTTAGGAATTCATCTGCTGTCTCTGTATTCTGGGCAATGTGATTCAATGCCATTTCCCACTCTGCTGTCATCTTCGGAGATTTAATCTCATCCGGCAGAACCGTAATCAGCACATTGCCATCATCTGTCGGCACCAGATTTTTCTTTTCCCTTTTCACAAAACCAGACTGAATCAGTTTTTCAATGATTGCTGCCCTTGTTGCTGGAGTACCTAGTCCTTTCTTTTCTGTATCTTCGGTCAGTTCTTCATTCCCTGCACGTTCCATCGCAGAAAGCAGGGTATCTTCTGTGTACTGTTTCGGTGGCTGTGTAAAATGCTCCGATACAAAAGAATCACAGGGACCATAATGCTTGCCTGCCCAGATATCCAGCTCCGGCTCTTCTTTCTCACTCTTTACGCCAAAGAACTGTTTCATTTTATTTTCGATTGCCTTGAATCCTTCCTGCTTTGTTTTCTTTGCCGTGAGATAAAACGTATGATAATTACAGGTAATCTGGCTTTTATGACTCTCATAAATATAAGGATCTGCGGTTGCTGTCAGTACCCTGGCACTGATCAGGTACAAAATCTTGCAGTTTCGTTCTTTCAGTTTACCTATATCTGCCTTTGCTACTTCCATGGTCGGGATAATCGCATGGTGATCAGATACTTTCTTTGAATTTAATACCTTACTCACGTCCGGCTGATATTCCAGGCTTTCAGCATAAGGCATTTCCCCAAGTAACATCTGAATCAGAGTTTCTGTGCTTTCTCCCATCTCATCTGTCAGATACTGGCTGTCTGTTCTCGGATAAGTGACAAGCTTCTGCTCATACATCTCCTGCACGGCATCCAATGTCTGCTGTGCGGTATAGCCAAACATTCTGTTAGCTTCCCTCTGCAGGGTGGTCAGATCATAAAGCTTCGGAGGGCGGACTGTTTTCTCTTTCACATCATCCTTTTCCACTTCGCACATCCGCTCCATGCAGTCCGCAGCCACTTTATCTGCATCCTCTTTTTTCTGAAAATGCTCTGTAACTGCATCCATATCATCAAACTTGATATGAGCCATATAATATTTTTCTTTGGTAAATTCCTTGATCTTCTGATTTCGATCCACGATCATGGCAAGTGTTGGTGTCTGCACTCTTCCGACTTTCAGATTCTGGTTATACAGAACGGAAAAAAGACGGCTCGCATTGATTCCCACCAACCAGTCTGCCTTTGCCCTGCAAAGTGCTGACTGATAGAGACTGTCATAACACGAACCGTCTTTTAATGACGCAAATCCATCTTTAATTGCCTGTTCTTCCATGGAAGAAATCCAGAGCCGCTTCATCGGCTTTTTACATCCTGCCTGCTCATACACCAGACGAAAGATTAACTCTCCTTCACGTCCTGCATCAGTAGCACAGATCACTTCATCTACTTTAGAATCTCTCATCAGTTTCTTTAAGATTCCAAATTGCTTTTTCGTGCCTTCCAATACCTTGTGTTTCCAACACTCCGGCACAATCGGCAGATCTTCATATCTCCATTTTTTATATTTTTCATCGTATTCCGATGCATCGCATAATCCAACCAGATGTCCTACGCACCAGGAAACGATATAACCGTTTCCCTCCACGTAGCCATCTTTTCTTGTTCTGGCTCCAAGCACGGAAGCCAGTGCCATCGCAACCGATGGCTTTTCTGCAATCACTAATTTCATTTACTCCTGCTCCTCTTCTTCATCTTCCAGTACATCATCATTAAAATCTTCATCTCTCAGGATTTCCGGTTCTGCACTTTCTTCCTGCTCATCTGCATCGTCTACTTCCCGTTTTTCTGACTCTGAATCTTCGGATTCCTCTTCATCCTCTTCCATCTCATCCTCGTCATCATATTCATGCTTTGGTTTATAGACTTTGAAGTAATAACCTCCTGCCGCAGCTCCGACTGCAACCAATCCGATCAGCAGATAAGTCCCTGCTGAACTTTTGTCTTCTGGCATCTGAATGTCATCCTCTACTTTATCTTTCTCATCTGTCTCTGCCGTTTCCGGCTTTTCTTCTTCAGCCTGTTTCTCTGGTTCTGCATAAACAGTATCTACTTCCGGAAGTGTCACTGAATCAGAAAGTGTGAAGTTCATCAGATCTTTCTCACTGACTTCTGTAAGGAAATACACATTATCCTGAGATTTTGAATTGTCAATAATCAGATAGAAAATCTTACCACTCTTCGTTGAAATGGTATAAAACTCTTTTGTACCTTCCGTAGCTGTTTTGGTAACGGATTCTGCCGTCTCGCCTTCTTTATTAAGCTGTTCCTCAATACCTGTTACTGTCCGATCATCCACGGTTCCTTTTGCATCTGTCGGCTCAGAAGCCTGTGCATCCTGTGGAAGCGGAGAAGTCGTTGTTTTTTCAGTCCCCGTCGCATCTGCACTGGTCGTAGTTGCCATTGCACCATTGCTGTCACTGGAAGATTTCTGTTTTTCTGCCTGCTTCTTTGCCCATTCATAGTAAGGATTCTGCAACACATACTTTTCAGAAGTATTTCCAGCACCATCTGTTACCGTAATCTCAATCTGTTTTGTAGTAAAATCTTTCTGTGTCAGTTGCACTCTCAGCATTCCATCCTTCAAGTCTGTATAAGTGGTGCCATTGACTGTTACCGCAGTAATCCCGGATACTGTATCATTCCCCTGAATCGTCAGCACACCATCTGTCAGGGAAGCAGTGAGTGTCGGTTTTTCCGTGTCATAACACTTAATAGAGCGATTCTGCTCATAGACCTTTCCCTCACCATCTGTCACACGCACATACACTGTCTGATTTCCTGTAATCGTGATACTTCCGCTTCCTGTTACATCCTGCCAACTTCCATCTTTTCCTGCTTTTGCTTCAATCTTCGCTATTGAGAAACCTTCCGGCATATGACTGGCATCTACCGTAACAGCAATGGTTGTTTCTCCCTGTTTCCAGCCATCCGGTTTCTCAATCGTAATCGCAGGTGCGGTATTCTCAGCTGCATAAGCAGTCTGTGTCTGGAGCAAAGGTGTTGTCAGGCAAAGAAATGTCGTTGCTGCAAGCAAGCCCTTTTTTACCCTGCTTTTAGTAATTGTTCTCTTCTTCTGTTTCATTTTTTCCAGATTCATCATCGGCTTTTGTTTCCTCCTTCTGTATTTCCACCCTGCCGGGCAGTTCATTTTTCATTCTCTTTTTGAAAGCTTCCAATTCAGGAATACTCATATCCATTGCACGGATAATTCTTACAATTTCCAGATTTTCCGCTTCTGTTTTTGCAATCTCCGCAGCCTTGAACCGCTTTAAGTCTGCTTCATATCTAGCTTTGGATGCTTCCATTTTTTCCTTGGCTTTCTCATAATCCGCCGTTGCTTTTTCAAGACTTTTCATCGCTTCTCCTTTCCGGACGGCTGATGCAGCCGCCCTTTTTTCTTACCATCGTCCAAATCCATAGAAATGGCTCTGCCAGTATGGTGAATTGATGGACGTGTACTGCACCGGATGACCGCAATGGATCATCTGACCATTGCCTACATAGATTCCAATGTGCGTTACCGGAACTCCTGCATCATAAGTGCCTGTAAAAAAGATCAGATCTCCCGGCTGTGCTTCTGACTGAGATACCGGCGTGCAGATGTCATACAGTCCCTGTGCAGTCAATCTTCCTGTATTCCTTACACCAGAGTTTGTCAGGCAGTAACTTACAAATCCAGAACAGTCAAATCCACTTGGAGAATATCCACCCCACACATACGGTGTTCCTAGATATCTCGCTGCTTCGTTCAACAAACGCTGTGCCGCTTCACTGGTGTATTCATTGCCGCCAAAGCCTGCCCCTTCTCCAGTTTCCAGATAAAAGATCGGGTTTAAGCGCTCTCCATTTTTCAGAAGTTCAATATGAAGATGGCTTCCTGTAGAATTTCCAGTATTTCCTACAAGACCAATCTCATCACCTTTCGTGACGGATACACCTGCAGATACACTCCGGCTGCTTAAATGTGCATACCGCAGTTCATAGCCTTTACTGTCCTTGATCACAACATAATTGCCATAGCTGTCGTTATAAGCAGAAGTTGTAACCGTTCCGGTCAGCCCTGCCATTACTTTTGTTCCCTCCGGCGCTCCGATATCCATACCATTATGAAGCTGATTTGCTCCTGAAATTGGATGAATCCGATATCCATAATAACTTGTCACACTGGAATACCAGTTAAAATCAACCGGTGTCGCAAACATCTGTAAATTACCTTTCGTATCGTTATAGGCACTGAACAGTTCTTTCTGGAAAAATCCCAGCCTGTCCTGACAGATCGACATCAGATTTCCGCTGTTTAAGGTGACATTCAGCACATCTACATCTCTTGTCCTGGTCACTTCCACTTCCTGGCTTCCATTATCATCTGCCAGATAGCATTCCCAGGTCTTATGACCATGTGCGGATGCTGCCGCATGACTGTCATAATAGACATCAAACTGTACACCGTATCTTGCGAAAGCTCCGGTATCTTCTACCGTATATTCGACACCATTCATGACCACCTTTGTTCCCATTGGAACAAACGGATTGGAAGCATCTACTGCTAAGGTATGATTGGCTGTTGGATATGCTCCACTGGCAGTCGGTCCTCCACTCCAAATACCACAACAGATTGGACAGTTACAATATCCGCTTGTTACAACCTGTCCCAAAGATTCTCCAACTCTTACTGTTGCTGTCTCTGTCACAGTTTCATTGACTGCTTCAGTAGTCAGATGATATTGCTCTGCAAACAATACATCCAGTTCCGGCTTGACCTGTTCAAAAGTAAACTCCTCATACTTTGCTGACAGATAACTGATCAGGATAAACGGATCATGCTCAATAGGTCCGATGTTATATCGGTATTCCTCATGTCCCGGTTCTTCAGATTCCATGTTGTTAATCCGCTCCTGCAGATTAGCTTCCAGCTGTGTATAATACAGTTCCGCTTCCCGGATTGCTTGATCCGATGACAGATAACTGGTTCCCGTGTAAGTGATCACATTTTGTAAAAACACTGCAGAGCATGACGTGACATTCGTTATAATCAGAAACATCAATCCGATCAGAACTGCCACACTGATATACACCTTCCGGTTTTCTTTAAAGAAATTGGTGACTTTGCCGCCAATCTTCTTGATATAATCAATCGTACCTTTTGTAGCTGTACCTACGGTCTGTTCACTTCGCTTTGCTTTGGCATAATCCCGTTTGATCTGTTGCTTCTGAATCTGTTTTTTTAGCTTCTTCTGCTCCTGACGGGCTGCCGCCTGTGTCTGTTTCTCTGCCTGTCTCTCCAGTCTGCTTCTCTTTCTGGAAGCCCTCTGTTTCCTTCGTCTGGCACTTCTCTGTTCCAGCCGGTAAATACCTTCGCATCCTTCTTCCAACTTATGGGCACCTTCTACTGCCGCATTATCGTCTTCATTTTTACTGATCTCACGGTGCAATGCTGCGGAAGTTGCACTTCCTGCTTTCTTAACAACAAAAGCTTTTTCTGTTTTCACAGATTCCCCTTCCCCAAACTTCAGGCGGGATTTCTTCTTTCCAGAACCCTCTCCTTCATTTGCCTGATAAACCTGTGCCTTCTTGGAATGCTGCTTTGCTTCCTTTTTCTTTCTTGCTTCCTCATAAGAAAACTTTTTGGCTTTTTCCTTCTGTTTCTGATGACGGAAATTGACTCCATCCGTATCCATCTGGTTCAATTTCTCCATATCTTTGTCATTTTTCACAGAAGCACCAGTCTCTTCATAAGCAAATTTCAGACGCTGTTTCTGCTTTGGTTTCTTACTTCCACCATTCTTCTTACTCCGGCTGTCTCCTCTGTTTTCTGAAAGATCCGCACGTTTTTCTTTCAGTCTCCCTGACTGGCTGGCTTCAGATTTTTCCGCAAATCTTGATTCTTTTCTGTTCTCAGCACGGATTCTTTTCCGGTTTTGTTGCTTTCTATTTTGTCCAAAATCCTCACTTTGGTTCTCCGTTCGCATCAGTTCCGGTGCATCCCTGGATTTTTGCACAGAGGGACGAATATTTTTCCCACTCCGCTTAGACTGGCGGGGAGACTTATCCACAAGGTTTTCTGCTTTTTCCCCCTGTTTTATTCCCATCTGCACATCACTGGCACGGTTACTGACACGAACAGAAGATTTATCCGTCAGGTTTTCTTCCACCAGACCATCTTTGGTCATCTTCTGGACCTTCTTATCCCTGACTTTCATTCTCTGTTCTGCCACTGATTACTCCTCCTTCTTCGGATACCCTTTCCCTGCCTGTAATAAACAGAGAAAAGCGATGCCAAATACAGCACCGCCACTAAAAGTTAATACATATGAAATTGCTCGTAACATGGTCTTCTCCTTTGATTTAACCTGCTTCGGAAGTTTCCTCCAAGCGGGTTGTCATGATTTTATAGAGGGAATTCTTCGGGAATCTGTCTACAAATGGAATAATGACATTTCCATAGAACAGAAGTCCTTCCCCCTCATTACTGTTGGTTACATAGGACAGCTGGGTTGGTGAGATATTCAGCTGTTTTGCAAGAATCTGCCGGTCACCGGAAGCCTGGTTGAGCATATAAATAAAATCTGAATTTTCAAATATATTCTCTATCTCCCTGGAAGACAACAAATCCTTAATATTCTGGGTGATACCAGTTGGAATACCACCCCATTTACGAAATCTCTTCCAGATTTCCACACTATAAGCTGCAGTCTGCTCTTCCTTCAAAAGAAGATGGAACTCATCCACATAGTATCTGGTGGACTTATGGGCAGAACGGTTCATCGTTACCCTGTTCCAGACCTGATCCTGGATTACGAGCATCCCAATCTTTTTCAGCTGTTTGCCAAGTTCTTTGATGTCAAAGCAGACAATACGGTTATTGATATCCACGTTCGTCTGATGGTTAAATACATTCAAAGAACCTGTAACATAGATCTCCAATGAAGTGGCCAGTCGCTGTGCTTCTGGCTCTTCCTGTTTTCTCAGAAGGTTGTATAAGTCCTCCAGGATTGGCATCTTCTCCGGTATTGGATTGGCAAGGTATTCCTGATATACTAACCGAACACAACGGTCAATAATCGTTTTTTCTACCGGCTCCAGTCCATTCTTTCCGCCAACAATCAACTCACACAGAGATAAAATAAAATCTGCTTTTAATGACAGCGGATTGTCTTCCTCGGAATAATTCAGGTTCAGATCCATCGGATTGATATACTGGTCAGATACCGGTGAAACCCGAACCACCTGTCCATGCAGCGCCTGCACAAGTGCCGAATACTCGGCTTCTGGATCGCAGACAATGATATCGTCTTCCGTAATCAGAAAACAGTTCGTAATTTCCCTCTTTGCTGAAAATGACTTACCAGAACCTGGTGTACCAAGAATCAGTCCATTTGGGTTCTTCAGGCGTTTCCGATCAACCATGATCATGTTATTGGATAACGCATTCAATCCATAATAAAGAGCTTCCCCTTCCTGAAACAGTTCCTGTGTCGTAAATGGCACAAAGATTGCGGTTGATGATGTGGTAAGCCCTCTCTGAATTTCAATTCGATTGACTCCCAGTGGAATACAGGACATAAGTGCTGCTTCCTGCTGATAATCCAGCTGTTTTAAGGAACAGTTATATTTCTGTGCGATCCCCTGCACCTGGAAAATATTATTATCCAGCTTCTGCCGCTTCTTTGCGGTATTCATAACCAGAACCGTCACAAGGAACATTCGCTCATTTCTGGACTGCAGATCTTCCAGCAGGTTTTTCGCCTCTTCTCCATAGGTTACAAGGTCCGATGGAAGCACGTCCATATCATAACCGGAACGTACTGCCCGCTTCTGCTCTTCAATCTTCATCTTATCCAGATCTGAAATCTTGCTCTTGATCATCTTAATCGCAGAACTCTGGTCAATGGACTGGATATGAATGTTGACATTGATGCTGTCATCCACATCCAGGAAATCTGCAAGCATCCGGTCTGTCAGCTCCGGTGCAAGAATCTGCAGGTAACTTACACTTCCCATCGTTCTTCCCATCAAAAATGTCTGATTCTTGGAAAAGTTAAAGGAAGTCGGTGCAATAAAATCTTTGGTTTTTAATCCGGTTTCCGGCAGCATCTTATACTGGAACTTAAATGGTTCGATCCGATCCTGGTTGAACACATGATACAGAATCTCAAGCCTTTCCAGTCCATTCAAGGAATGTGCCTGTGCTCCCAGAACCTTAAAGTTGTTTAAGATATCTGTTTCGATTCTTTCAAGTCTTGGTCTTGCTACCTTCAGACTCTCTGCTTCGATTCCAAAAGTGATATACTTCGTCTTTACCAGACCATTATTTCCCTTGGAAAGCTGATTTTTCAGCATAGTACGGTACTCTTCACGAATGGCATTGAAGTCATCCGTCTGATCCGGAATATCAATGCTTTTTTCAAATTCTGCCACATCCACCTGCTGATTGATGAAGGACAGCTGCACACTGATGGAAGAATCAAAGTAATTTAAGAAATCACAGTAATTCTCAAATATCGTGGTCTTATCCTCGTTTAAAGCAAGCTGATAATTGATGTCGTAAAACTGAATCGTCTTGGAGAAAAAGGTCTTTGTCACCTGGCAGATACCATCCTGCAACATCCGAATATACGGAATACTCTGCTGTGCAGTTGTAGGAATGCTTTTCTGTTTCCTGCGGTCCCGTTCCTGTTTCTTCTTACGCTTTTCCTGTTCTCTTTCTTTTCTGCTTTTTTTGTTTCTTCTTTCCTGACGGTTTCTTTTTTCCGCCAGGGACAGACGCTCCTGCTGAGTCTCCTGCTTTGTCTTTTTTGCCATCCGGCACACCCTCCTTTTTTACAAGGGTGGAAATCTCCTGATAAAAATTTTCTGTCTTATATGGTCTTACTGCCGGACAGATAAACTTCTGTCGAATGATATTTGCCACCACTTTTTCAAAGGGAAGTCCGTCTTTTTCATACATTGCCATGAAGAAAAACGGAAGCATGATCGTTACCATCAAAATGGCAGCAATACTGGAACCGATTGGTTTTCTCATGAACAGATAAAACGGAATTCCCACAACTGCGGCAAGTGAAAAGAAAATCAGCTGCCGCTTTGTCAGATTTAATGCTACTTTTGTTTTGACCTTGGTAAGGTCTTTTGGTACTGGTACATACGCCATGGTATGCGCTCCTTTCCTGCCCGCTAGTGGGCATTGAATATAGATTTGCTAAGGCTTCCGGTCTTGAATAATGAAAATGCAAGAATCACGGTATAAGCCGCTACTGAAAACATAGCTGCATGAAGATCACTGGATATGGTCATTGCATTTACTAAAACTGCATAAATTCCCACACAGACCATCATGAAGAATCCCTGAAATGCCAGTGCGAACAAGCCTTTTAAATAGTTGTTTCCGATATTGCCCCATTCCTTATTGGTCATGGTGGCAAACGGAATTGGTGCTATGGAAGTATAAAGGTAAATTTCTATCATTCTTCCGAACAAGATTACCGTAATGATAATTGACAGAATGTGCATGGTAACACTGATCAACATCGTTTCCATGGATAGCAGGAACAAATCCCCTAACTCCATATCCTCCAGGGCATCCACAATCCGTGAAATTGCTTCTGTTGCATCCACCGCAGTGTTTCCTGATATCACCCCGGCGGCATTGTTGACCACATGCTGGCCAACATCAAAGACCGCCATCGTGATATTGAACGTATTTGTCACCAGATAAATAGCTACATACGCTTTGAAGATCCAGAGGAAAATATTGTAAGTCTCAAATTCATGGAAATTGTTTTTCTGTGTTACCATCGTGATCAATTCATAGCACAGGACAAAGGTGATGATCAGTCCCGCAATGGGGACAATCACTGTTTGGGATAAATTCTGAATCAGATTAAAAATCCCTGTATTCCATCCCTGCGGTGTCTGTCCCACCTGCCCGGCTATGGTTCCCACCTGCTCATTGACAGACGTGAACATGTTATCCAAACATGACTTGATAAGCCCGATCAGGATATCCTTTATCGCTTCCGTAATTCTCTCAATGATGGTGTTCATCTACCACTCCTCTTAAGAGAACAATGTTGCCAGCTGTGGAATCAGGGTAGTTCCCAGCAGCATGATTCCGGCACCAGCCATCAGCTGTTTGATGCCCTGGCTCTTAGCGCCGGGATTGTCATTTCCATATCCTTCCAGAAGGTTTACGACACCCCACACACCAAGACCTGCGCCGATTGCGACTACAAGAGTTTTTAAAGTTGTAATTGCACTGCTAAAAAATGCCATATATTCATAAACCAAAACTGACTTCTTTCAAGTGTTTACGGGAATGAAAAAACACCGACTAAAAAGCCGGCGCACCTAATGTCAGTTATTCCTTTCCTCATTATTTTTCGTTCATTCCCAAGGTTACTCCGACAGTTCTACATGAATCACTTCCACCTCTTCTTCGGGTTTCGGTGTGTACTGCGGATTTAACTCTTTCTCTACTTTGTACCGGTTCTTCTCGTTTTCATCTGCAAGAAGCCGATAGTTTTTGTGTTTCGTGATATCATATTTATCCGAGAAAAATGGTCTGGCACCACGGATCTGCAGGATACATTTTCCTCCATCCATGACTGCAATCTCATCTTCTGTCATCAGCTGTTTGCCTGTTTTCTGGTAATTCAATCCAAAAGACTTCTGATTACTCCTCGTCTCCGAAGTGTTATACAGGTCAATGGTTTCCTTACCCAGAAGCTCACTCATTTCCTTTAATGTGGTCTTCTCTTTCCCACCAAGGAATAAAGTCGTATCACAGTTGCCCAGAATGGTATCTGCACTATCCTTATACATTGCCTTTAACTGACTCTGTGACTGCAAAATAATAGAAGCAGAGATTTCCCTGCTTCGGATAGTTGCGATCAGCTTGTCAAACTGAGGAATTTGTCCGATGTTGGCAAACTCATCAGCGATGACACGCACATGCACCGGAAGTCTTCCACCATATTCATCATCTGCCTTATCGCAAAGCAGATTGAAAAGCTGTGACTGTAACATGGCAATCACAAAGTTAAAGGTTGTATCTGTGTCGGACATAATCAAGAACAAGGCTGTTTTCCTGTCTCCGATCTTATCCAGTTCCATTTCATCATAAGACATGATCTCACGAAGTTCTGCGATATCAAATGGGGCAAGTCTGGCTCCACAGGATATCAAAATACTTTTCGCTGTCTTTCCAGCCGCCATTTTATATTTTTTATACTGTCTGACCGCAAAGTGCTGCGGATCTCTTTCTTCCAGTTCCTGGAACATCATATCCACCGGATTCTGATAAGTTTCATCCTCTTCACGGGTTTCGCTTTCGTTCAAAAGATCCAGAAGGGTATTCAGATTCTTTTCCTCTTCATCCCCTTCATACCAGATAAAAGCAATCAGTGCTGTGTACAGCAATTTCTCTGCTTTCACCCAAAAATCTTCGGAAGCTTTTTCCCCTTCGCCTTTGGTATTCACAATGATTGTTGTCACCAGCTTCAGGATATCTTTTTCAGACCGTATATAAGCAAATGGATTGTAATGAAGCGATTTGGAAAAATTGATGGTATTCAGAACCTTAATCACATATGGCTCATGAACCACTTTTCCAGATTTATCTTTCATAATATTTCCATTCTTATCTTTCTTAGGCGGTCCCTTTGCTAACATCTTCCCGCACTCTTCGATCAGAGTACCTTTCGGATCTGTAATGACCATGGAACAATTCATCTGCATGACCGACGGCTTTACAAAAAATCGTGTCTTTCCGGAACCACTGCCACCGATGACCACGATATTTTTATTTCTCGCATACTTCGGCTGCTTTGGTCTGCTCTCCATAGTCAGTGCTTCTGTTGCTGTCAACGGAATATTCATCCAGGGATCATCTGACATATAAGGCTTGATATCCTCTGCAGTTCCCCATCTGGCTGAACCATACTCGATTCCTTTCCGAAGTTTCTTTGCATCTGACTGTTTCTGCCAAACTAATAGTTTCAAAACAACTGCGACAGTAACTCCAACCAATAGATCTCTCAGGTCAAAACTCAACAGAATCCCTGTAAAAATCCGATCTGCATGTTCCATCGCATATAACAGTTTGTTCCCTATATCTTCTCCGGGACTGCTCCTGTATAGGCAGGATGCTCGATCCGCATAAAAAGCGGTCAGAACATAGGGAAGATTCGTAAGAACCAGTTTCTTTTTATCCAGGGCGGACAGCCTGACCCCAGCTTTATTCTTCCACTTCTGCATCAGATTATTGCCGTTTTGTTTCTTCATCGGCTCTGTTCCTGATGTCGGCTCTTTACTTTGTCCTTCGTCTTCTTTGGCATCATTGCCCGGTAAGCTGCAAGACGCTTATGAATGGAAGGTTTATTCGCTTTTTGAATCTGTTTCTGGGAAAACTCACGGAAAGCAGCATTGAGGGCATCCTGATCACGTCCCTTGAAAAATACCAGATAAACCGGCGGCTCTTTGCTCTTGTCTTTTTTCAGAGCATAATTGATCCCATATTTTCTGGCATACCGTTCAAAGGACTTGATATTTTTGTCCGTGATCTCGATATTGACCATCCCGGCATTCTGTTTTGCCAGCTCTTTTACCGTGACCTTTCCCTGTTTCGGCTGATTTTTCTGTGCTTTCTTCTCTACTGATTTCTGCTTCTGATGACGCAGATACGCAACAAGAACCTTTTTCAACAGGTCTGCCGTAATCTTAGTAGCCCGAATACAGAACGTGACCGTTTTCTGAGTTACCTCTTCCTGCATGACTTTTCCCTCCTTTCAGCGATTCAACTGCTGTCCAAATCTGTAATCATGGCAATCACCCCCTTTAATGAAAAAAGACAGATTAACCGGTAATCAGGTTCTGCACCTGTACGAGTTTTTCTGTCCCTTCTTCTTTTCTCTTATCTTCTCCACCACAATAGATGGGAACACACATTTCAAGTATTCTACTGTAAATACGCTGATGGGCAGTATCCAAATCTGTGGACTTCATTTCATTCAGTCCCAGATTCGTTGTTATGATCAGCGGAAGCATTTTACAATAGCGGCTGTCTATCACATTATAGACCTGCTCCAAAGCAAACTCGGAATTTCGTTCTATTCCCAAGTCATCAATAATCAGCAGCGGATAATCCACAAGATTTTGTATAATCTGGTTCTTATCTGCCTGATAGCTGGTCATTTCATTTAAAATCCTGGAAAAGTTTGTCATCATGACACGTTCTCCCTGTTCCAAAAGTGCATTTGCAATACAGCCTGCAAAAAAGCTCTTCCCGGTTCCAACCGGTCCCATCAAAAGCAATCCTACATTTTTTCTCTTCATATCTGTCCAGTTTTCTACATACTGCCTGGCGATTAGTATCTTCTGGTTGCTTCCATTGTCATTTTCAAATTTCCATTCCCAGAATCTTCTTTCCCGAAGTCCGACGGATTTTCTCTGATAAAGCTGCCGCTGTTCTTCTTCCCGCTGCATCTTCTCATCCAGTTCCTGCCTGGCTTTTACCTCGCATTCGCACAAACAGGACACTACATGCTCAAAACCCATCAGACTGACTTTCATCTGTTTTCTTTTTCCACAGGTGCCACAATGAAGACATCCCTCTTCGTCCAGATAATCTGCTGTTACTTTGTTTTCCATCACAGGCTTTCTCCTTCCTGAAATTCATATTTATCCATTCCTATCCTGGTTCCATCCCTTTCTGCCCAAAGACAGATTGTTGCAAAATGGTTTTGATACTCTTTTCCACTGGATTTCATATAAACAGAAAGATGATCAATCCGTTTCTGGTAATCCCATGGAAATAGCGTCATCAACTCCTGCAGTTCAGCTTCCGACAGAACAACATTTTTAAATCTACCATATTGACTGAATTTTTCTTCCAAAGCGGGTGTATTGCCCTTACTCTTATCAGTATGATTCTTTTCAGTCTTATTTATCTTAGTATTACTTCCATCCAGATTCTTGCAGTCCGGACTTCTATTTTTTTGCGTTCCGGACTTCCAGTTTCTTGCAATCCGGATTTCCAATTCTTTGCAGTCTGGATTTCCAGTTTCTGGCATTCCAGAAACAAAGTATCTTACTGGCTTTCCTCTACTCCGTTTTACAAAATTTTTCACATATATGACAGAGGGACGATTATTCCCCTGCCGATACCGCTCGATCAATCCAATCCCATGCACACTATCCAGCTCATATAGAAGCTTTGTCACTGTCGTATGCGACATTCGCAACAGCTCCTGCAATTCTGCGATCGTGTAAATGATATAGACATAACCCTCACTGTCAATCCAGCCATTTTTCTTGGACAGGCTGATTCGATCAAGCAGAATTCCATAAAGGAGCTTTGCGTCTGTGGACAGGCTTGCAAACTCTTTTTCTGTGAACAGAGCTTTTGGTATCCGAAAAAAAGAAAACTGGTCAGATTCTTCTGCTCTGAAATATTCAAAATCTGCCATAATATTTTCCTACTCTTCTACATCAAAATCACAATTTGCTGCACTGCCTGTACCATGGCACATCTCATCAAATACAAAATTGAATGATTGAATCATTTCGTCCAAATAATAATTTCTGGCCTTCTTGTTACAAGCATACATATCACCAATAAAGCCTTCATCATTCCCCATCGCATGAACAAGGGTTTCCAGGACCTTCATAAACTTCTTTTTTGAACAGCTTTCATACTGTCTGTTCACATATTTCTGGATATCTAACACACGAGCAGGATTATTTTCATTTTCCTCCAGAATTCCAAATGCAAGATCCATACCAAACTCATATCCATCAGCCTTAATTTGATCAATATCCATCTCTCCAAGCTCATCCTGGTATCCTCGCTTTTCCATTGCAGTTAAAGACGTTTCATATTGATCAATATATCCCATATCCGCAATAGTTTCAAAAATATCTCTGGATGCTTTCACCATCTTATCCATAATAATTTCTCTTTCAGCCAGCGGCATATTTGCCATGATAGTATCTAATGTCATCATTGATTCTTCCTCCATCTCATTTTCATAAATACCATTGATATAAAAGTGGTTCGCCTTTCCATTGTTTGGAATGATACGCACCAGTTTACCAACCTGAACCAGTTCCTGTACTGCCTGATCTACTCCATACCGAGTCGTATTCAGGTCTTTCTTTATTTCACTTTTGGGATAGATAACAAACAGATTCCCGTTATGATCTACCCAGCCATTTTGCACCGCAAATTTCAAACGATCCAGAAATAAGCTGTATAGAATCTTTGCTGTATTTGACAGATTTTTGTATTTTTCCATCTGAAACAGCACCTTTGGCACCTGCAGACAATCTACCGGCATATACTCCATCTTACTCATTGATTGTTTCCTCCTTCTGTTTGTACAGCACTTCGGCTGAATTAATATTGATTTCCAGCATCCCTACAAACACCTGATAGTACAGCAGGCATATCTGTTCATCCTCTCTTGCCAGATACAATCCTTCCAGTTCATTGGACGGATGTTTCATTCCGTATACTGCCTGACAGATATCATGGATTTTCTCACATTCCACACTTCTAAGATGCATCTCCAAGGTGTGATTAAATCTCTGCCAGTCCTCCAGTTTCTGATTTACTGCCATCATGCACTGGAACAGTTCCGCTGCTTCACATGCTGCTGACAGCACTACATTTTTGTTGTTGATACTTCCATCGGCATTTTTCATATGCCCTACCATATACGCCTGATCTACTGAAACCATCTTTTATCCTCCTCTATCTAAACGGCATTTCTTCTTCCATACCCTCTGGGATCTCTAAGAACCCTTCCGCATCTTCTGGAAACGGTGGTCTGTCAACCATTTTTGCACCTGCGAATTCAATCCGGTTTGCATACACTTCGGTGGTATAGATCTTTTTCCCAGTATCCTTATCTTCATAATTACCTGTGACAATCTCGCCTTCCACCATGACCTTCGTTCCCTGCATCAGATAATCTCTGGCAAATTCTGCTTTCTTTGCAAAAGCCTTTACCGGAATGAAACTGACTTCATCGGAATAATTTCTTCTGACTGCCAGAACAAACTTGGCAATCTTATGAAGTCCTTTTTCATTCTCCACTTCGTTGTATCCGGGATTTCTTACTAATCGCCCGGAAATAACTGTTGTATTCATTGGCTTACCCCTCCTATGCTTTCATTGATTTGTAACAGATACCGATACATGGTCCACATTTTCCATAGGCACATCCGTAACATTCATCTTTTTCCAACTCTTCCTGCTTCATTTCATCGGCAAACATTCCTAACAGTGTTGTGTAAATCTTTTTCATTGCCAGGAATTTTTCTTCTGCTTTTTCCATCTTCTCTTTGTAAAATGGGATCAGTTCACGAAGAACTGGATGGAAACGTTCATTTTCATCATCCCAGGCACAGGTTTTCATCATACAGCGTGGCTGTTTCTCATAATTGCCCAGATAATATGGGCAGAACGTACAGCCTCTTTTTTTAACAATTGCCACCGGAATCACTGGCATCTGACTTTTGATTTCCTTTGTTACATGCTTACTTTCAATTCGCTCTCTCATCTTAAAAATCCTCCAAGAATATATATATTTGCAAAAGGGAATTCCCCTGAATTGCCTGTTTTTAAGCACAAAAAAAGAGGCAGACTTACGATTTTTATTTTCGCAAGCCTGCCTCTTATCAATCTAATATTCTATTTTCCAATGACATACCGTATAAACACGTATATCGCTCTGATCACATACACTGGAATCATGATGCTTCCAATCAATGCTCCAATAATGACACTTAATGCAGCCATCCCAAGTGTTGCTGTGGTATCCATTCCTCTCGGAATTAGAATCAACCGCATTTTATGTATTCCAAATGGAAGTCCGGCAATAAATACCCACCAGAACCAATCCGTCTGCCCACTGACCTTCATAATTGTTTTTGTCATCCAAAACCAGAATACCATAAATGCCAGTGGCAGAATTGATTTTTTAATTACATCTTCAATCGTCATCTTTTTTTCTCCCTCTGTCTGATTCCTTCCGCCACCTCCCGATTAAGGTTTGCCAGTATTTCTCTAACCACAGGAGAATCCAATCGAAAGGTTTCCAGATCTTTCTCCGTAAGCTCCCTTCCGTTCGCATCATATCTTCGTACAATTTTTAAAGCCATACTTTCACTTCCTTCCTGCTGATAATCCTAATGTTTTCAACAAATGTTTAAATTTCTCTCTTTTTATCCGTTTAACACGTATCTTTTCTATCTTTTTCAGATAGACTTGTATTCTACTTGCCATATCTTCATTGTTCATTCTTTACCCTCTCTTTCTGCCCACGATGCCAGAAGCATAAATATAATTTCTTCCATCTGAGTCTTTGTATATGTCTCTGGAAAATATTGTTTCAATTTCTTCGCCGGAATCTGCACCTGAACTTTTTCAATACTTTCATTCATGCAAATCTGGTCAATCTCTGAATACGTCAACATCCGTTCTTTTGAAATCTGTTTCAATTCCTTTGCCTGCTTCATGGACGGTACTATATTGTGATTATGCATATACTGAAGTAATATCTGCTGCTCTTCAGTTCTCAAATAGGAAACTTCAACAGCTGTATTAAAGGGAAGCTTCTTCTCGTCTGCCAATTCTAAAAACTCTGCGATCAACTCTGTCAGATGAATATATCGAAGAATCTGTCTGGAACTATCTCCTGTATTCTGACTGACTTCTTCCGCCGCTAACTTCTTGCCAACTTGGCAAGAAGTTAAATCAGACCGTTTCCCCTGACGCTTTAACGCCTCATATTTCATTTTATAAGCGAATGCCTTTTCGCTGATTAGTAGCTCTTCTCGCTGAATGTTGGAATCTACCATGATCACCGTCGCTTCGTCATCTGTAATATCTTTGATGATAACCGGCATTTTCTCTAATCCTGCAAGTTCACATGCTCGTTTTCGCCGATGACCAGCTACAAGCTCATAACCACCGGACTCTCTCAACCGCACAATACCGGGAACCAACACGCCATATTGTGTAATGCTTTCAGACAATTCCTCCATTTTCTTATCATCTTTTACTTGAAATGGGTGATTTGGAAACGGATGAAGGCTTCCTATTGCTATCTCACTGATTCCATTGGTTGTCTCTTCGCTTGTTCCAAACAACGCATCAAGCGGCTGTAAGGAAATGGGTGTTGCTCTTTTTTTAGATGGCATCTTTCAGCACCTCCTCCGTCACTCTCCGATAAGCTTCTGTAGCTTTGCCTTTCGGATCATAAGAGAAAATACTCTGTCCTTCTCTGACTGCCTCCTTCATTCTTACGGAAAATGGAATATAATTATCAAAGATATTAATTTGACTTCCATATACATTTCTGAGAAGTTCCATATTATTCCTGGCATCATTCGTATGAGCATCCACCATCGTAAACAGAATTCCACCGACTTGCAGCTTCGGATTGATTTGCTTACGGACCTTACCGATCGTTTTTAATAACTGCTGCAATCCTTTGATTGGCAGGTAAGACGCTTCAACCGGAATTAGTACTTCATCTGATGCAGCCAGTGCATTGATTGTGATCATTCCCAATGATGGCATACAATCAATGATAATTGCATCATATTGATCCTTGATACCATATAAAATCTGTTTCAATACATATTCCCTGCTCATTGCATTTACCAACTGTACTTCCGTACCTGCCAGTCCAATGTTAGAACAGATAATGTCTATTCCTTCTGCCTGATGCCTGATATAACAGTCTGAAGGAATATCTTCATCTTTCATTACTGTATCCATAAGAGCTGTAAGTGTTTCATTACTTTCATCACAATCACGATATCCAAATCCTGCGGATACATCAGACTGTGGATCTGCATCTACAATCAACACTTTCATATTCTTTTGTGCCAATCCTACTGCTAAATTAGCTGTACATGCGGATTTTCCCGTTCCCCCTTTTTGGTTTACAATAGAAATAATTCTAGCCATTTTTTCATCACCTTTCAATCAATAAAAATGACCGAATCAGCTAAACAGATTTTCATCCATTACGAGCTAATTCGGTCCTGTTTTTCGCTATTAAATTGTAATATCACCACTTTCGTGATACAGTAAAAGCATCTCAGATAAAAGCGGAAATTTTCTTTCATCTGAATAAGTTTTTTATAAAAGGTAGGCCTTTCCTTCATAAATTTGTTGATTCGTTGCAAGTTTTTTTCAGGACCAAATCGACTCAACCCCTTGTATTTACTGGGTTTCCGTTGATTTAGTCTTATTTTATCATCATCATCTCCAATACGTAACCCCCAATCAAAATTTGACATGATGCCTATACACGCCGAATTACAATTGGTTTCATACCCTCGCATTAGTTCCGTTAAAAGAGCCTCAATTTCATCAGGATAGAACACCATCTCTGAAGATGGCTTTCTTCTAGGGCTAGACAGAAGGCCCTATAATCTAATTCTTCGCTTATCCATGGGTTATCCGTTATATACCCCTTCTTCTTTGCATAAAGCATGGCATTCATTACTACAATTTTATGCGTATTGAATGCTTGGGCCGTCATGCGAAATGCGGTCAGTATATCAATGGCCCATTTTTCAATATCAATAGTGGTAATTTTTTTTAGAGGAATCTTATCGATTTTCCTATTTTCAACATATTATATATCAAATCGATATGATAAAATGTAATGGCCTGGGATGTAAATCCCAAAGCCATTTTGTCTACAATCTGAGAGTCCGCAAAAGTATACTTTTACGGGCTCTCTTTCAATATAAATTATAACAATTTTCAGTTAAACATAAATTCTTTTACTATTTGAATATCTTCTAAGGTATCATAAGATTTCATATCAATCCCATCCATAAATTCTAACTTTTCAATAACATCTTCATTTTGCTCCTCATCTAATATCCAGTCATTAACTTCATACCATTCGCTATGTTCCTCTTTAAGAATGTCTGTAAATCGTATATTTATATAAAAATAGTCGTCTATATCTACTTCGGAATAATCTTCACTTAAAATATCCTTTAGCTCTCTTCGCATTTCATAAATATAATATGAGTTTCTTAAATTCATCGTAGCGCTGGGATACACATTATTTTCCAATAGATTGAAATATAAAACACTATCATAAAAATAATCATTTAAATATACAAAAATTGAGTTTGCATAATCCTTATCTACAGTAACTCTCAGTATCTCATATGGATATATAACCGCATTTGTAATTTTTCCTCCCTTATTCGATATTTGAAGTGTAGCTTTATTTTCGCTACGTATAGTTTTATTCAGGTGAATTTTTAATTGTGGCATCATGCTTGAGTCACCATTCCTAATGTTTTTAATGACACAAGGACCAGATGCAGCTATCATTCGTTCTAAACTTCCGATAATCATATCGTCTGTATATCCAAAATGTGGGTCAGAAACAAAAATAGCGCTATCAAAGGTTCCTGAATACTCTAAATCTTCTATTATCTCATCAAAATCAAAATCAATTTCGCCCATATCATCCAAACCCAAAGCATAGAAATCCAAAAAGTCAGTAACAAAGCCTGTATCATCCCTTCCAAAAGATACTTCAAAAAACGGCATTCTTTCTTGCATACTAATTTCCATTTCTTTTGAGGCAAGATCCGCTTCCCTAGATGCGATTTCCGCTTGTCTCTCATTAATTGTATTCGCCATTGAAGCCACTTTAATACTAGCATATGTCAGTGTTGCCGACATAACTGTCCCTAATATTGTAAAAATAGTTCTATAAACAACTTCATTCTTAGTAAGAGATAATGTGATTTTCCCCCAAGCTGTTAAATGCTTTTTTTCTGATATTAAATCAATTTCATGCGTATGGGAGTCGTAATGTAACTTCGTATCTTTTTCATTCTTCATAGCTTGTACCACCTAGTCGTGATTACTATTTGAACATCCCTCTTATGGGTTACACTTCTTGCAAGGCTCATATCAGTATCTTTACGATTGGCAGTTGGCAAGCTCCCGCATGAAGTTCTATGAAATTTCTTCGTTTTTGTATTAATGCACATACGTAAGTCCATTCTTCGGTGCTTCTGTAACAGGAACCGAGGCTGTTATTGGAGCAACTGTTTTTTCTGGAACCTTTTCTTCATTTTTATTTCCAGTTTTACCTGATGTACCAGGCCGAGTATTTCAGTTCATATCCGTCCCATTTGATGTCGCTATTACTATCCCCTGTTCATCTGTCCGGAATATCTGGATACCCTTTGCAGATAACTTACCCGTAGTTTCCTGATGCGGATGACCATAAGAATTCCCCATGCCACAAACAACAGTATCTCCCTGGTCATTTTCACCAGCATCAACCAACATGTTGTGATTGCCAGACTGGATAAAGATACTGTCCCCCTGACCCACATCAATGAAATGAACTTTAAGTTCTGAAGATGTCTTTGTAGCCTTTACTAAATCTGTATCGTTTTTGTTAATCTCAGCTCTTACAGATATATCTTGTATCGTCCTTGCTGAGCATCCGGTGAAACTACTTATGAATACCAATGACGTTAGTAACCAAATAATACCTTTTCTTGCTTTACTTATAGACCTTCCCTTTTTAATCCCTCCCATATTTTCTATTATAAGTGTATCATCTGGTTTCAGCATAGGCAACCAAATAAGCTATTATTTTCATCTTGTAACACAAGGGACTCCCATAAAATATAGGAGTCCTCATAATTGTTAATATAATTAGTATATTTTACATTAATTATTCTATCCATTCCCCTTTCTCATTTACATAATAGCCATCCGGAGTAACCGTATTGTACAGCAGCCGTCCTTTTGTACCATCGGATTCCATATTGAAATAATACCATTTGTCATCAATTAACTGCCAGCCGGTTACCATACTGCCCTGGGTTGAGCCATCAGTTGGTAAAAGATAATATTGATTTCCATCTATATCGGTATACCAGCCAGTCTGCATATATCCTTCCTCATTAAAATGATACCAGATTCCATTCACTTCTTTCCAGCTACTTGTAGCCCAGGTCTGGTCAGGATTTTTGAGACGCCATCCTTTTTCATCCCGTATCCACTTTATAGTCGGAACTGTAATGATTGAGCCGCCGCCCCCGGATGATGAAGACCCTCCTCTGGTGATGATTTCTTCGAAGTTCGCTGTTACTGTGCTGTTTCCAGAGAGAATAAACCCAAGGACCAGGCTATTTCCCACCTCCGCACCATCGCGTGTCCATCCGGTAAAATGATACCCAGTGTCTGGAACTGCGGACAGGATTACTTCTTTTCGGTCAAGGTAGTAGCCCTCAATACCTGGATTCTTAACATCTCCGAATATAATTTTACCTCCACTGCCAGGCTTAATGTCAAGTAAACTTCCGTCTGGTGCCGTAAAAGAGGTAAGCGGCAAGTTGCTGCAGGACAAATCCGTAAGGCTCGTCAAGCCGGATAAGTTCAGCTCTGTCAACTGGTTATTGCTACAGTACAGCATTTTCAATAGAGGTGAGCCGGATACATCCAGTACCCCCGTCAACTGGTTATCGAAGCAGCCCAGAATAGTCAGGGATGTCAGGCCGGACACATCCAGCCTTTGCAGCCGGTTATCGAAGCAGGACAGTGCTCGCAACGAGGATAAACCAGACACGTCCAGTGCCGTCAACCGGTTATCGAAGCAATACAGAGAGGTCAGGTTCTCTAGGCTCTCTAACCCGTTCAAAGCCGTCAACTGGTTATTGCCACAGTGCAACTCCGTCAGTTCCGTCAGCCCAGACACGTCCAGCATCCCCTTCAACTGGTTATCTCCACAGGACAGATGGGTCAGAGATGTATTCTTTGATACGTTCAATCCAGTCAGATTATTTTTGCCACAAAACAGTATGCCCAGGTTAGTTAGGGCAGAAATATCCAGTGTCCCCCTCAAGCCTTTTTCATATATGTCCACGTAAGTGATTCTTTTTGGGGTGCTACTATCCCATCTTACTAAGTCATCTGTTTCCCAACCTGCCGGGTCATCTTTTGTGGCAGAGAGGTCATTATTTTCAATGATGCCATTGATAACCGCCACATCGCCGTCATGGTAGCCGTCATTGTTTACATCATCGGGGTTGGCTGCCGCAAAGACTGCCTTTATGGACATATTGTCGTTCAGCATAAAGATAACCGGATTATCGAGATATATGCCGCTCGGTATCCGCCATTCCTGAAAGGAAAAGTCGGTGTCGGGACTTGCCTTCAATGTTATCTTGTTGTTGCTGAAATCAAAGGCAGTCATCCAAACCGTGCCGCCCGTCGTCTTATCAACGGTTAGGGTATGGCCGTCCTTTGGTGTGAATGAGGCTAAGGGGTTATATTCGCAGGACAGAATGGTCAGATTCCTATTTTCTGACACGTCCAGTGTCTCCAGCTGGTTAACGCCGCAGTACAGGTCGGTCAGTTCCGTCAAATTCTCCAGCCCGACCAGCGTCTCCAACTGATTATTTTGGCAGTTCAGCCCGGTCAGTTTCTTATTCTCTGACAAGTCCAATACTTTCAGCTGGTTCTTGTTGCAGCCCAGCTTGGTCAGTTCCGTCAGCTGATCCAGTCCGTCCAGCGCCTCCAGCTGATTATTTTGGCATTGCAGACTGATCAGGGCCGTCAAATCGGACACGTCCAGTCTCCCGGAAAGGCCCTGGGAGTTTAAAATCAGATAGGTAATTCTTTTCGGGCTGCTATTGTCCCATACTATTCCCTTACCAGTCCAATTTGCCGGGTCGTCCTTTGAGATGAACGTCAGGCTGTGAGTGTCAATTATGGCATTGATAGCCTCCACGTCATTCTTGCTGTATTCCGTACCGACGTAGGAAAGAGTGTCCACCTGTCCGCCAATCCGCACATAGATTTCCGGCAGTTCCACATCTCCCGCGCAGGTGTAGCCGTCTGGAAGAACAGGTGTAAAGATATAGCTGCCCTGTTCGGCGGTGTCGTCATAAACTTCGTCTGGCTCCCATGTCACTCCCTTAATGGTAATCGGTTCCGGTGTGGGGACGGTATCGTCCTCTATGGTGTAGCCGGACGCGCCCAGCGTGGCGGGCAGGTTCAGCTCGTCCAGCTTTGTTCCGGGTGAAACGGACTGAAACTGTACCTTCTCGTCCAACACATCAAAGTCTGTGATGATGAGCGTCTCTACTTTCCCCTGCTGATTCGGAATCTGATTTGGTACCTCCGTCCCAGGATGCTTATCCTCCGGCTCCGGTATTTCCGGCAGGACGTTCCCGCTGTCCGCATCCGGCTCCTCCTTGCCACATACGTCACAGATAAAGTCACAGGGGTGGCCCTTCACTGCCTCATTGTACCCGCAATCATCGTCATGCTCCCCGCGCTCATGGGGGCAGTCCAGTTCATAGCACTTCTTTTTGTGTACATGGGTGGCGGAGCTGTCCGTTGCCCAATCCATATCCTCATCGTCATAGCCGCAAATCAGTTCGTCCGTATAACATTCGTCCGTGTGGACGTGTTCACAGCGGTGACCCTTGACAGCCTCTACATAGCCGCATTCTTCCGTATGTTCCGGGTGGTGTTCGCATAGCACCCCCCCCCCGGTTGCTTGACGACTTTTCCTCCGCATACACGGTCATCCCCATCTGTCCTGCCAGCAAAGCGGCGCACAACAACAATGAAAGTCCACGTGCGAGTTTCTTATTTTTCATCCTTTTCCCTCCTTGAATTTTGATAATATTGCTACATTTATGTTTAGTACACCTCCTCCCCTAAGATGAACAAATCCGTTCATCTTCCCTAAAACGACGAAATGCGAACGGCCATAGCCATTCGCAATCTCTTGTTTAATTATATCAAGTTCTGGTATGGCTGTCAAAACTAATTTGGGGAACTTATCACTTGGTCATAGTTTCATCATCTATCGGATAGGCACTCGTTTTCCACATATAACACAAAGGACTCCCTTATTTGGGGAGTCCCTAATTAAAATTCAGTTTTTGATAAGTTTATTGCACTACTGTATCCATTCCCCCTTTTCATTTACATGATAACCATCAGGAGTTGTGGTATTAACGAATAGGATACCATCAACTCCAAGGTAATACCATTTGTCCTCTAATTTAATCCAACCTGTTTTCATTGCGCCTGTTGTAGGGTCAAAATAATACCATGCACCATTTATGTCTTTCCACCCAGTAGTCATGGCTCCCATTGTCCCATCTGAATCAGGATTAAGGTAATACCAATAACCATTCCATAAAATCCATCCTGTCATCATATAACCGTTTTCATCAAAGTAATACCAATCATACCTTTTATTATAATCAATATAATAGAATCCATTAGATGACCAAGTTCCGCCTTCATACCTATACCACCATCCCTTATCATTCTTTTCCCAAGAACCTTCAACAATATCACTTAATTCATCTCTGTTTATGTACTGATTTATGTAATTAGTCCTATTACCTATTATGATTTCAATCCCCTGCACGATTTTACCATTTATATCTTCTAAATTAATATTATTAAATGATTGAATCACCCCGTCTTTTTCTATATTTAATTCGGCTATTTGGATTTTATCCGTGCTAATAACTATATTTTTATTAATTAATATCCCTATACTTTCATCCGTTTTAACATAATCGCTAATAGACACGGCAATCCGTTCATCATTCTGTTGTAAACATATTTCTGTATTACCAGTCCCTTTGATTGATAACTCACCAGTATTACAGTCAAATGCCAATGTTCCTCCATCAATCTTCCCTACTGTAACATGATGTTCCGATAATAACCCAAAAGAACAGGCACCCTTTACTGTATACGGCTGAATTGGCATATTAAAGAAACCACCTAAATCTCCCCCACCTTCACAGTATGGAACAAACTCACATATATCTGAACAGTATACCAAATCATTATTCTTTACTTCGGCCATTTTATTATTTTGACAATCATATAAAGAATAATCACTTCCATTAAAATATATAAACGCCTTGAGTGGATCATATTCCAATTTTTTAGAAAAAAAATTATCGGGTAGTTTGCTCAAATCATAAAAATACATGTTACTATTTGTATTACCACTTTTCCTTTCTATGCCATGTGAACTATATATCCATTGACCTGATTCCGTATTTACATCAAAATATGCTGTGGAATTAAGGTATGAATCATGAGGATTTTCAAGCATTACACTATTATTGGGATAATTGCAGTCATATATAGGTATTCTAACCCAGCCTTCTCCCATATCTGTAGGTTTTTTCGCTGTTTCAATAACTACTGCATGATGGGTCTTTGTTATACAGAATACTAGTGGCTTTGCGCTACTACTATTCAAATAATCAATAAGGTCCCTATAATTATTTTTTGCATAATCTTCAAATACTCTACAATTTTTTACATCCATAGAATTTTGAGATATCATTACCCTTTCAATTAATTCTATTATGTCTCCATTACCATCCAGAGTGAAATAATCCTTCCCCTCCTCTGTTTTATATATATCCTGATATCCATAATAATATAAACCGATATCCTGTCCAGCCCCTGACATATAATCATCCAAATCAATTTTACCAATATAATCAGCGACTGCTAATGTTGATAGTCCGAAGCAATTTCCACTCCATTTTACTATTCTTGTTCCTGTAAGTTCAAGCAATGCCATTATATCCAAACCATATGTGTCACTATAACGTTCGACTGGAATTCTGTAATTATTATCATATCCAAATCCTAATCTACTATTGGCAATACACCAACCGTCAGTTTCGGTACTAAAACCATCATATCCCTCATGCATCCATTTTGCATATATTACCAAATCACCTACTGTATTGAGTCCAATTAAATCTATTCTGCTGTTAACTTTAAATGTTGGTGTTGTATACCATCCTCCAAAAATATAATCCTTACGGGTTGGCCTTTGGAGAACAACACCATTTCCGCCTACTACATATGTTGCTGGATTTAGTGAATGATTTATTCCTCCATTTAACACATACGTTATCGCGTGTGTGTTTCCAGTCCATATTGCGTTGATTATGGTTTCATCCGTAATACTACTAAAATCCTTATCCCATGCTAACGTATATCCATCTTTAATTATTGTCGGAGGTGTTGCAGCTGTACCATCTTCAACCATTACTTCTCTTACAATTGTATCCCCATCTTTAAAAGTTACTTTGTATTGCCGTTTCTGACTTTCTGTTACTGTAACTCTACACATCGCAATATATTGTCCTTGAATTGCATAGATATTAGCCGTACCATTACTCATTGCTGATAATTTACCATCAACCCCAATTGATACTACTGATGGATTTGTGGATATCCATTTTAAATTGGTTAGATTGTCGTCAATATTAATAGGGGCAACCTCCAAATCCTTAATATCCCCAACTTTCATCTCCAATGCAGATTTATCAAACTTAATTCCAGCGTTTAAATTACTGTCTGTTTTATTAAGGCCAAAGCGTTGTGAATCCAAATCCAGCCTGAGCATTGGACGGACTCCCAGTATCCAGCTGCAATACCGATTCGCTCCATAGCCGCACAGCCCCTTTTCAGTTACAAAAACTGGCCTTAACAATGTGTAATTTAAATCTCCCCTACTACGCGTCCAATAGCTTCTGTCACTTGCCGTATTACTAGACCTTAAGGAATCATTATTATATGTCGTTTTGCGTGACAGGCTTTCTCCATTTATTGGGAATCCATAACCTTCATCAGTAAGTTCTTCCTTTGACGGGAGAAAAATCTTGTCTTCAGTTGAATTTCCTTCCGGCAGATTACTGTCCGAATTAACAATATCGGTAACCGTACTTTCCTTAATATCGGTCTGTTCTTCAAGTGTGAAATGATTTGCCATAAATTCATCATTCAGCCAGCGTCTCATATCACTTGTTTCCCAGGTTGGATGGTCATTATTTGCAGTCCCATAATTATAAACATCCAACATCTCATCTGCCAAAAGAAGTAAAGCGCTTCCATTATTATTCAATATCCTCCACTTTATGGGCGTCATTAAATCTGCGCCGGAATACAATTGCCCATT
This sequence comes from Enterocloster sp. OA13, assembly GCF_022440595.1. Lineage (NCBI taxonomy): Bacteria > Bacillati > Bacillota > Clostridia > Lachnospirales > Lachnospiraceae > Enterocloster > Enterocloster sp. OA13. Next base: position 3,608,378 of record NZ_JAKNTF010000001.1, read on the forward strand.
AAGCCTATAAAATTCACGGTCATTAACGTAGTCCTTAATTTCTAGCCAGTTGTCATTCCCACTATGCTTGTTGCTCTCCAATCCTTCCCATCCGAAATAAATATAATTCCCCTTCCAGTCACCAGAAGTGGTTCCACCAATCAAAGGATTCCCTAATGGGTCCGTATCCTGTGTATATGTGGTTGTGAAACCATATACAGAAAAATGGTCAGCTTCAAAACTTATCCCATCACTTTCCTGCCTTGAAGGGATAAGTTCTAGATTTTGATCATCATCAATATGAAAAACCGTGGTTTCTCCATCCACAGAAAGCTTGGGACAAATAAAGGAAACATTTACCTTTCCGTTCTCTATCTGTATCTCATCATTACCATCCCAGAAACTGATATCAAATGCAACGGTTTCGTCCTTCTTAAATCCTTCGATTGAATCACGCAGGACTTTTTCCAGTTCATTATCCTGGTTAACCTTAATTATTCTTACTTCTACATTTTTAGGAAGTATTCCGTTGCTCGCTGTTATATGGATGGTTATACCATCAATAGTCTCTTCATAATCAAACCCCCAATAGAGAGACACAGTGATTCTCTTGATATTACCAACCATAAAACTCACTTTATCTGGTAAATTCTCTCTGGCACAATTAATGGCTAATGGGATATCAATGTATTTATCTAAATCATGTTACATCTTCTTCATCTTGTTCTTTTCTTGACGCATTGGAATTGGAGGCAATCCCCACTTCTTCGTCAGAGCCATCCTCTTTGTCATCATCCCTTTTTCCATTGGATGATGTTGCTATGCCTTCGTCACCAATTGTCTCTGCATAGCTAAATTTGGGCGACATATCAACTGCCGAAAGACTTACGACAAGAGCGCCTGTTAACATTAATGACAATGCTTTTTTATACATACTTATTTCCCCTCCTTTTAAATCTATCAATATAAATATTAGCACATTATTTGCTATTACCAAACAAAAATATTAGATATTTTGTGTGATATATCTATTTTTTCACTTATTTTACCATCTTGTAACGCTATTGCAACTAAATTATACCAACAAAAAGCGGATGAGCCATCGCAGCCCTCCGCCTGTTCTTATCTACTTATCAATTTCACATTTATATAACTTTACTATGCATTTAATATTTGAGTTGTAAATCCCTATAAAACCATATTTACAAAAAAGTATAAAACATAATTTCATCCTTAGAAATCTTCATATACAATTTTTTCTTAATTTATGCTATTATAATTAACGTAACCCCTTCAACACATTATAGTTTTGTTAGCCCCCAAAAGAAACGAAATACCTTCTCCTGAAAAGACCAGTTCCCCGACTGGTCTTTTCTCTCCCCGTAGACTTTAAATAGCCAGGATATTAATTTAACATCATTAATCAATATTCCTTTTGCATTCCTCCATTCCATATTCCATTCTTGTCCACGTACCAACCATCTATCCACGTATCTACCAACATAATTCCCATCTTTCCATCTGAAACCGGATTAAAATAACGCCAAACACCGTCAATCTGCTGCCATCCGGTCCTCATCCCATAATTGATATCTACGCAGAACCAGCCATCATAATATGCATCAAATATCATACCATCTTTTAAATAACAGTCCGCACCAAATGCATACCATACTCCATTAATTAACTCCCATCTGTAATACTCAGACTGTTTCCCAGTTGAATCTGTTTCCCTTCGCCCCTGTGCCCATGTCCCATCTGCTTTCTGCCAACGCCATCCAATGTCATCTTTCAGCCACTTCCCATTTGTCACGGGTGTGGTATAATCACTACCATCTGAGGAAACATCCGAACCTACTACATTATAATCATTTATGGAAATAATCCTATCCCCCATATAATTATCCTGCACAACAGGAATGTATTCCACGCTTAGGACATGATTGCCTGCTGAAGGGTTTTTCCACGTTGCAGATGACAGTAAATCCCCATCTATTGGGCACTGTGCTATCGCGACACCATCTGCACTGAACTTAACCATCCCTTTGGGGATGTCATTACCTATTGTCCCGCTTATACCTGCCTGCAGTTTTATCTCCTGCCCGGCCCGTGCCTCAACCGGTTCTACCTCCAAAGATAATGACAGTTTTTTAGGCTGGACGGTTACTACTATGTCCCCCGTTGCTATACTGTATAAATCCCCATAAATGCTTAAGGGTCTGAATGACATCTTGTATGTCTTTTCCATACCGTCTTTTACCGATGGCACAATGGTATCATCGCTCCACACAAAATCCCCATCCAGTATCCTATGGTCTTCATCAAATGCCTCCCCGCTGGAAATATCACCATCTGCAAGACTTTCCCCATATGTAAGGATCACTTCCGGCCAATCCACATCCGGGACAATTGCCGTACCTATCTCAACATATCTGGCAGGGCCGGTACTTTCATCCTCACCTATGGTATTGATATAAATCCATGCGCCATAAATATCAGGGTTCAGGAGCACGGTAAAGCACTTTCCACCCTTTCGGATTACAAGCCCGTCCCCTAGTTCAATCTCCTGCGGAAGTTCTGCATACTTAGGGTCATCATAGTATAACTTTTGAAGCTGGATGGCCTGACAGTGCGCTTCTGCCTTATCAACGTCTATGCCGTCCACGTCCTCAGAAGCAGATGCGGATGCTATCAGTGTGCTGCCCGGTTCTAACTGTAATGATGTGAACTGTTGTTTACCCGAGTTCTCCAGATTGATACAGATTCCTGTTCCCGCAGCGTTTCCCCCTCCATATAAATCATGTCCATCAGTGGTGGCGTCTGCCGTAATTGTACCGGAATTGATGATGGTTGCATCCCCTGAATAATTAAGCAGGTCGATTCCATAGCTATATCCTTCCAAACCACTCGCAGTCAAATCCCCCTGATTATCAAGGGTGACACTGCCGCTCCCATCCATTTCAAGGCCAATTGCATGCTCATAAGTACCGTTCTTCCCTTTATTTGTAGCCTTAAGTTCCATCGTGCCGCAATTAAGCACGTGGATATCCTTCCCACCAACAATTGAAAACGCATTAGAATGGTTAGACCAGCGCGAGAGACTGATTGTTCCATCTATATTACCACCGTAAGCCAGCACTTCTGCGTGAATCATCCCATCCTGGCCATTTACCCACTGTTCAGATATGGATGTGCCCCTCAATCCATAAGCCTGTCCATTCGTCGTCGTGACCGAGATATCAATGTCACCATTATTTTCCATTCCGGCCCCATAAATGACCATCCCATATGCGTTTGCCCATTCTCCTGAATCCAGGCTTCCATTATCAATGATTATTTTTATACTACCTTCATTGTCAAAGGATGTTTTTGCTGGTACATCATATGTCCCGCATCGTATTCCAAATATCGTCCCAACGAGACTCCTGTCTTGTGCCCCTAATATATCAATCCCAATGTCAGCATAGTTTTGGAAGCCATCGGCAGAATCTATTCCGCCAAGGTTCTTACCTGTCCCTAAATCCCCATCCTGCTCCAATGAAATGGTAAGCGAACCGGATGTGTCCGTACCATTTGCAACAGAAATACCTCCACCTGGATTACTGACTGCAAAGTATGATTGGTCGGCATGGTTTTCCACATGGATGAGGTTTTCTCCCTCTACCACAATCATCAGATCCTTACGGTTAGACGATATGACAGCATCATCTCCGGATTTCCCATCAACCGTCCTACTTAATTGAACATTTGATAATTCCAGTTTCCCCTGCTCTGCATCCCAATGGATGTCATGCTCACCTTGAGTTCCATAAACAACCTTATTATCGTCATCCACCCTCGCATACTGATACACATCATCCATCAACAGGCCCGCGACCATAATTTGGTCTTCGGGATTGGTCATAAGGTTGGTTCCGCCGAACTGTACCTTTATCTGCAGTGGCTTTACACCATCCTTTACCGTATATCCTTCCGGAAGCAGTGCCTTAAAGATAAATTCCCCTTCATATCCCCCATCCTCAGGATAGTCACTGCATTCCCATCCTTCAATTCCTATTTCCGATTTTAAGTCCTCTGATACGTCTCCATCCGCATATATTACAGTTGCACTGATTTTTTCCGGCAGCATGGATACTATGATTTCATGGCCTACCCTGTTAATTTCACTGGCACCCGGCAGGGAAAGGATATTGCCTGAGAGCAGTTCCTGCTCATCCATCCATTTCCAGTCGGTAACCATATCACCATCAGCACCAGGTAAGACTTCCACCACTATTCTTGGCAGCTCCGCCGAAGCCAGCTGATATGTATCACGCACCAATACAGCATCGAATACATAGATACCCGGGACCTCCCCATCATACTCGTCCCTATCGCTAAAGCCTTCATCCAGTTCCCACTTGACACGGATATTTTTCCACTCCCCATCCTCAGTTTTCGTTGCCGTACTGGATGTTGCCACGGTCACATCTTCATCCTCTTTTTTGATTGCCTCTGAAGGGGATGCTGTATACCCCTTATCCTCTTCATGGTCCTTGGTTGCCTCTGACGAGGATGCGATATGCTTTTTAGCTTCAGATGGAGTTGCAGTATCTTCATCATCAAAGGATTCAATCACTACAAAACCACGCAGCCTTTCCGGTAAGTCCAGGTTTTTCTTTTTTGTTCCGTTAGGGACCTGTTGATACAGTATTTCCTCTGGCAGTTCCTCAAACTCCTCTATCTGCTTTGAGACATCCTGCTCTGCACCATAGGGCATTATACTTCCTATATTACTGCATACTAAAATGATTCCCAATACCAACAGCAGTTTTCTGCGTCTTTTTGCCCCCCCCCCCCCGGTTGCCTGACGATGTTTCTTCCGCATACACAGTCATCCCCATTTGTCCTGCCAGCAGGGCGGCACACAGTAGCAGCGAAAAGTTACGTACATGTTTCTTATTTTTCATTCTTTCCCCTCCTTAAATTTTGACAATATTGCTACATCTATGCTTAATACACCTCCTCTCCCAAGATGAACAAATCCGTTCATCTTCCCTAAAACGACGAAATGCGAACGGCCATAGCCATTCGCAATTTCTTATTTAATTATATCAAGTTCTGGTGTGGATGTCAAAACTAATTTGGGGAATGACATCAAAGTCACCTCATAATGCAAAGGCTGGATATGTGGCAACCCATTTAAGACATCCTTCTTTGTTGACCATCCTGCTACTGTTTCCCCTATAGGATATCATAGAAATAAAGAAAGATATTTACAGCCGCAATTGTAATCATAATCAGGCCTGTCAAAATCCACCAGCCATATTTAATATTTTTATCCTCATTCGGGCAATAAAACTCCCTTCCATCCCTTGGATTATAAAATATTTCTACGGAATCCCCTGGATTTCCTGCCTTGAAACATGCGATTGGCATCCTTGCGTCAATCCCAAGGTAATCCTTATCTTTCGCATTATATCTATATATTGTATGGCAGACAAGAGTAAATGAAGGCCAATAATTCATCTTTAATCCCCGGCGGCTTATTTTCATTCCGTTAAAAAATCCACTGCGCTCCGTGTGGTCAATCACTCCGCTTGTTATTGCCGTGCATCTTTCCTTAATATTCCTTTCCGCCTTTCTTTGACGGGTATTAAGGTATACGGCAATCACAAGCACTATCACACTCAGTATGACGCATTCTTCAAAACCACTTAAGGCTATAACCATTGGAATCACCTGATTTCATTCTGATATTTTCGAAACACGTCTTTACATATCTTTACGGAAATATAATCCGTTTATATCGACTACGGATTTGACGTCATCCATCATCCCTGTATCCCTTCCGCGTATATCCGCCTAAATACCATTCCATAAACAGATTAATATCTTCCAGCACATCCATAATCCTCCATCTGTATTCCTCATTTTCCTTCAGTTCCTTTAACAAATAGGGCTTCACGATACGTTTCTCCATGATATCCTCCCTCCTATCTGTAACCATTTTCCTCCAACGTCATATAGTATAGAAAATGCATCCGGGAGGGACCAATATGCCTGGAAGCTGGGAATATCAGCCATACCTGACAACCTATGAGTCATTTATATTCTATAATGCCATTGGAAACCACGATGACTATTTCTATCATCCCATAGCAGTGGCTAAGCAGATTGTCAATGGGACTAATTACAGGTTCATGACCATTGCCGAGCCAAAAGAATCCGGCCTTTTACCACATTTTGCAATTGTTGACATCTACAAGCCAATAAGCGGTGAGGCATATGCAACAAAAATCACACCTTTGTAATGCATATCCCGGACAGGACAGACCTGGACTTTCTTCATTTCCGCCCCAGGCCGGCAGGCCGGCTATTTGTCATGCCCATGTTCAATCTTATTCATTATCTTATCCAGTTCATCCGGTTCAGGCTGTGGGACCTCGCTTTCATCCACAGCCTTCTGCGCCCAGCACACTTCCTTTAAAAGCTGGTCATCTTTGTATTCCTTCAGAATATTCTTATTAAGCCTGTCATCGCCCTCCATTACATTCCCTCCTTCACATTACCATACATAAAAAGATTCTCTATTACGAAACATTATACTTATATAAAAGTTTAGAATCAAGATAAAAATTTCGCTATAGCGAATCTTCCAGGAGGCCGTAACATGCAGAAATTAAGACCGGACATGAACATTGGACAGAATATCCAGGTATTACGCCACCACAAAAAGCTGACACAGGATGCAACTGTTGCAAAATTAAATCTTATGGGCATTGAAATAACAAAAAGTACTTACGCAAAGCTGGAGACAAACCGGATGAATGTGAAAGTCAGCGAGCTGATTGCCTTGTCCATCATCTTCTCATGCAGCATGGAGGATTTCTTTGCCGGACTAAAAAATGAATTTATAAAATACATGCACCGCGAAATGACATAAATGCACGATATCCGGCATGATATCGGCATGATATCGGCGCACAATCTTTATATTGAGATATTCCGGGTAAAATGATAAAGTAAGTATATGGATAGTGACTGATTCAGAAAAGCGGAGGGCCTGCTGTGAAATTTATTGTTAAATGTCTTGTAATCATATTAATCATCGTCCTTGCCATGGGTTTATATGACACAATCCGTAATGGCCTGTTAAACGGCGACGGCTACCGCCCTGTTACGGAACAGATGAAGGAAGTCATCGGCAATTGAAGGCATTGTCCCGGCTTCACAAACTTCTTACAAACTGTTCATATTTTGTCCATGCTTTGTCTATTGAATGCTCATATTTGCTGAATATACTATATCTTGTAAACAAACAATGCTTATAAGATTTTTTTCATAATACTCAGCCGGCAGAAGGAATTCTGACCGGCTCCTCCCTTTTTTAGGGGGAATACCTGATTGCCGCTGGCCAGACATAAGAAAAGAGGAGATAGAAGAATGGTAAAATGTAATAACCTTTACAACAATGGCAACATGAAAATGATAGATGAACGGGACTGTATCAAAGTGTTTGAGCATCAGCGTGATTTAAGCGTTAACCCAGGCTCTGCCATGGCTGCTTACTATGCAGCGGAAATGAACGTGCGCAGACGCCAGGTACTGATTGAATTAAACGGAAATGCGTTTACGGTTCAGGCAGGTGCAATGCAGTGGATTGCAGGAGCCGTTAAAATGACATCCGGCATCAAGGGAGTAGGCGACTTCCTGGGAAAAGCCATTGCTTCCAAGGTAACGAAGGAAAGTTCTGCCAAGCCGGAATACTCTGGGAATGGTCTGGTCATGCTGGAGCCTACTTATAAGCATATCCTGCTGGAGGATGTAGCTGAGTGGGGAAGCCTGGTTTTAGAAGACGGGCTCTTCCTTGCATGTGATTCCAATATAACTCAGAAAGTGGTTGCCAGGACCACCCTCTCCTCTGCAGTTGCAGGCAAAGAAGGACTTTTTAATCTCTGCCTTACCGGCAGCGGCATTGCTGTACTGGAAAGCCCGGTCCCCCGGGATGAGTTGATTGAGTTCAACCTGCAGGACGATGAAGTGAAGATTGACGGCAATATGGCTATCGCATGGTCCAACTCCCTGAAATTCACGGTTGAGCGTTCTTCAAAGTCCCTGGTAGGCTCCGCTGTGTCCGGCGAAGGCCTGGTCAATGTCTACCGTGGCAGCGGACGGATTCTGATGGCTCCAACAGAATAAAATCCCACGACAGCCTGGATGGTTTGAATTCTCTATTTGATGGGCTTAATTGGGTATATTATTTGAAAATTTTAAAAATTTTAAAAATTACACTTTTTTATCTTGCCATCTTCCGGTCTGCTATGCTATAATCGCCCTATGGAGACATAGCTCAGCTGGGAGAGCATCTGCTTGACGTGTAGAGGGTCGCAGGTTCGAGTCCTGTTGTCTCCAGTGGTTGAAGAGTGCTGGAATCCTTGATTTTACAAGGTTTTCGGCACTTTTTCCGTTTTATGCGACCTGGATTTTTGAAGGCAATTGAAGACAATTCTTGTTTGTCGTTAATATAGGGTTGTTCTTGATTTTTTCTTATGTTTCATCTTCCCTAAACGGACTATAAATATATTTATGTGTCGTTTCTAAATCCGTATGCCCCAGCCAATGTCTTATTTGAACAGGGGTGCGGACGTTTTTCTGGACTTTCTGGGATTCCGAAAGGAACTAAATCAGTTTGTATTCAAGAAATAAGATTAACATCGCATTGCAGATTTATAATCAGTCGGGGGAAGTGACGGAGACAATCAGTGTTTTAGGTTATCCCACGTGAAGGGCCTTATATACTTGGATTCGTAATGATGGGGCCAAAAATCCCCCAGCATCGGTCAGACCGCCCTGAAAAATAGAGGGAACGACACAATCGTATTGGCTCAGATACGGCTCTAAGAGTCCTTCAATTTCCAGTATACTGTTTGAATCAACGCCCCACTGTTCTAATAACTGTGGGGCGTAATTTAAAACAATTATTCGAAGTTCGCGGTAGTACTAAGTTGTGTCACAGTATTATAAATTCGTTAAAATAATACTAATTGAGGCTAAAAGCACTGCTATAACTTTCCCACCTTTTATCGGCTCTGCAAACAGCAATGTACTGAGTACATTCCCCATCAATAGTGTTCCTGATGCAAACACAGGTATTACAACAGAAGCCGCAATTAACTCCAAGCTTTTTAGCTGTAAGGCTGTATTGAGGATATTTGATATCCCAAACAGCAATCCTATTGCCAATGGCATCCCGGAAAAATGTGGATGCCAGCTACCGTTTCTATATTGTATCCAATTAATGAGCAGGCAGAATAAAAAAGCTATAAAATATGATACTGTTAAAAAGACTATCTTATATTCAGGAAGTGCATAATAAGCATATATTCAGTACCATAAAAGTGTAGTTGTTATCATCTAAAACAGTGCTTGCTGCATATGTAACATTCGGATCCGCCATTTTACTTTTTACAATTTTAGACTATTAGGATACATTCCAGGAACATACAAAATTCACACTATTTGCGATTATAGTCTTTCCGTCTTTAGAGATATCCATGTTTTTGATTCCGGTTAACTTTTCATGACATAATGTTTTTAGGAACTTTCCTGTTGCTATATCCCATAGATGAATAGAGTTATTTTCTTCAGAAATTAACATCTCTCCGTTAGAAGACACTGCAAAAAGGCTACCATGTATATCCCGCAAATGTATGTCATGTTCTAAATCCCAAATCTGCGCTAAGGATTCCTCTGTAACAAGAACTCCAATTTTACCATCATCAGATAGCAATACCTTCCCCTTCGTAAAGTAACTGCTTTTAGAATCTTTTTTTACAGTATATCGGCTGCCTTTTTTAGTGTCAGCAAAGGTACAGATATATTCTTCATTATTACTGCTGGTGCGCATCTCCAGTTTTGATAATCCGTCTTTTGACATCGCTACGCTTTTTATTCTGGGATGCATCATATGGGACTCTTTTCCAAATGGTGTTTTCAATTTACATTCCGTAAATCCAAAATAGTAAATTTGATTGTATGATATGATATATACTCCTTTACAATCGGATGTAACCAAATATGATATTATAGTCTCATCCCTAACCGGAAAACGTATTTTCTTTTCACCTTCTGCTATTCTTTGAAATTTGCCCAAACTATCCCTTTGGTATATTCTTATAATCAATATATCATTACCTTTTCCCAATAAAGCAGCAATTTCTCCTGGTATTTTTTTTGAAAGGATGACCAGACGATTCTTTTGTGTTGTAAAAACTCCAATAACATCCTCCTTGCTTTTAAAAGTCACCTGAGGATTCACAATATCATATACACTCAATATGCCCATATTCTTTTCTGGATAAGCATACTGCCTGATTTCATACACGGTTCCCCAATTTGTATATCCAAATATCCAACCTGAATCATCTAACTCTACCTTATCTAAATATTCGTATTCATATTCTGGCGGCATTGCTGAAAAATGCTCAAGACGGGCGTAAGGTCCCTCATCAATTATCTCTGTGCTTTCGGCCTGACCTTGAAAAACACAGATTTTCCTCAATTTAAGCTTCCCGGCCACAGCTGTGCATGTTCCCTCATACCATAGTTTTGACGTATGCGCAAGTTCAGGAATTATCAGTGATAATGACAGCGGGCTGTACACAAGTCCCAATGATACAGTCTCCTGAGGGCTAGGCAGGCAGATGACCCGCTTTTTATCAGACTGTACTCTGTTTAAAAGTGGATGGTTCAATCCTTCCTGGGTTCCATCCAGGATATCTTTGGCAAAATACCAGTTACTATGCCCTCCTGTAAGTATCACAAAATCCAGGTAGTTTTCGGATAACCCCTCGTCCTCCCTCTGCGCTGCCTGCAATCCGCCTTCCAGAAGCTGCCTGAAATCTAAAATGTGTCCTGAAATCATCTGCTCAAACTTGAAACGGTCAAAGCCTGGAAAGGGGGCCCCGCCGAATATCATGGAAAACGCAGCAACATATCCGCAGGTTGTGACTGTTTTTCCTTCATTCAAGTCACGTGAAACCGTCTCCTCCTTCCACCTCTTTGCTGCGGAGTTTGCTGATGCTATCTGCTCCGCCTGTTCAGGCGAAAGGGACTGACCATTACTTTTCATTCCTTTCAGATAGTCTGCCACATACTTCTCCAGGACTTTGTCAATCTCACGGCCTCCACAGGCCAGCCGGCTCCCCTTCACAGGCCAAGTTACTATGATTTCATTGGAGATATCCTCAGCGTGAAGGATTCCCATAGTTTTTTTTGCCACATGGTACCGGCTAAAAGCCAAATCCGTAGTTCCTGCCCCCATATCTATCAAAAGCAGATAACCTGTCTGGCCGCTCTTTAAAATCCCTTTTTTTCCCAACTCCCCAGACTGTTGACTAAGCACTGTATACAAGGCTGCTGATGCCTCATTCATGGAAGTGACATTCTGAAATCCTGCCTTTATGGCTGCCTGTTTCATAAAGTTACGCGTCTCGTCCTTCCATTTGACCGGATAACTGATGATGGTCTGCTCCACATCCTCTGCGGCGCCAAGGGTGCTGGACTGCTGCACATACCATGTATACAAATACGACAAAAAACTTTCTGTCAACTGCTCTGCCTGTTCTTTCTTTACCGGATTTTCGCTTTCCAGCTTCATCTTAAAATCTTTAAATATTTCGGCCCCCTCCACTGGTTCATCCGCATCCCGCCCACAGGTCACGGTTCCGTCCGCATTTCTACGCACAATTGTGGCAGCTTTCGTATCCGCTTCTCCATTCCCAAAAGTGACTCCTTTTGTGAAAAACCGGTCGCCCAAAGGTTCTCCATTCTGATATCGCTTCACTTTGATTAACGATGTACTGGTTCCAAAATCAATACCTACAACCCGTGTGATTTCAGTTTTTCCCATATGACTGCCGTCCTTTCATCTATATTCTTACAAACCGCGGTGCCTGAAAAATCGCATTTATATTATTCCACACGCTCCCAAATATGACTAAGATTATACTATATTTGGAATGATTCCTCAATGTATACCCACACATAATATCCTAAACCTTACCAGTAATTAAAGCAAGATAAGTTAACATAAAAAGGCATAGCAGGAATTGACCGAAAAACTAAGGACTAGGCCATATAGCCCAGTCCCCATCCATTTTCCGCCTAAATACCTTATTTGAAACCATAATACCAGGTTCCATCACTGCAATAATTTATCCATAATCCATTCACGTACGGTTCATATGTAGACGGCTTATAAAACCATCCCCCATCTTTCAATGCAGCCGGAGCCGCTGTTTTATCAGGACACCAGTCAGCTTCCATAAAACCGTCCGCGAGATTATTGGACTGGATTCCATGCCCCGCCAGAACTCCCCTGATCCATGTCCCTGTGATTATGTGAATGTCCCCATCTTCGTTATCTGGACCAAAATCATAAAACAATATCCCATCTCCATTACGGATTCCATCCTGGAAATTCCCAAGATAAATACAGTCATCCCGCAGGGATATCATTAAGCCGTATCCACTTGCCACACCATCTCTAGTCTCTCCACAGTAAGCCCCCTGCAACTCACCCCGCGACATATAATTAATCACGTCTGGTCCGTCCCCTGCTTTCTTTCCTTCCTTATCCATCAATTCATAATATCGTCCACCTGAACTTTCCTGAAAATGTACCCCCTCTTTCATGATACCATTTTCAAAACGTCCGGCAAAAACCAGTTTATCCTTTTCCTTATATAAGCCATAACCGCTGCGGATACCCTTTTCAAATTCTCCGAAAAAAAATGAGTCCCCCTTCATTTCCCCACCATATCCTTCCAGATATCCATTCATCCGCTTACCGTAATAAGAAACCCCATTTTCTTCCCACCTTTGGAATGTTTTAATATCTGCAGGCAATTCTTCCCTGTGGTAGCAATCCATTCCCACCGGATTTTTCCTCATCAGACTTTGTGGATTCGGATTCCATACGGTGGTAAAGGGAACCAAAAACAAAAATAGTAATAATAATATAATTTGCCAATTCGTTTTTCCCGTATCCTTCTGCACTTTTTCAGTTTCTTCCACTTTTTTCACATCCATAATCTCCGGCAGACGATACAATATACATACTAAGGGAATCAATTCCACACCGCCTCCAAGAAAAGGAAATACTGTTCCAAGTCCAGCATTGCTATCAATCATAAACAGTTCCCGGGCAATCCCCATGACAGCAATCAACCATAATTCCAAACGGATATAGCGGGCAATACGCCATGTCCTTTTCCTGTGATAAGGGATATTCGCTGCGGCAATCATCATACTTATAAAAAGAAATAAGATTACTCCAACTGCGAATTTGCCATATGCAACATGAATGCATGTAAGCGGTTTCCACTTCCAGGTAAAAATCATAAGGTTATCTTTTACATAATGTGTAACCGGATTAATGACCCACTCATCAATAGCGCCAATATTACGGTTCCAGTTTATAAGCAATGCATCCATACGATAATTCAGCCATCCAACATCCCGTATGGTGCCTTCCGGGTCCAACAGATGACAGCCAAGGCTGTAGATGATTTCCCGGACCCTGCCGTCCCTGTAAAACAGCAGCAAGGCCAGGCAGCCGTATAAGACTGTTCCTATGCCAATACCAAGCAATTTCCCTTTGGTGCCTTTCATGTCTGTTACGCATTCCCCATAGAATACAATCACCGCAACCGCAGAAAATATGAATATTTCCATGAACAGTCCCTCAAACGTATGTACACTGGCCAGCTGCAGCATATCATCCAGGATTAGGATTCCATAAAAGGATAAGAGGACATAAAGGGTACTTCCGGTCAATATATGGAAAAAACCACCTCTCCTGATTTGTTTTCCCGATACACTGGCAGCTTTTATCATTGCAAACACCCAAAAGCTGCTGAGAATCGATTTAATGGAATATACGCTAAAACCAAATGGGGGCAATTTGTGATTATGTAACAGAGTCCACCAGTTTCTTCCAAATAGGTACAGAAATATAAGAGGTATAATCAGATAAATGATACTCTTTTTCCTCTGCCCAGAGATGAAACACTTAATTCCTGTAATCAATCCGCAGCTTCCAATCAAGGATCCAAGTGCTGCAGTCATATAAATCAATGCATCAACCCTTTCCCCCTGTGACCACTGATAGACCAGCTGTAACAATGTAAACAGGATAAGCATACCGGCTGCTGATAAGATGCTTATTTTTTCAACCAACGGATAACTGTTCCATCTCAACTTCCACTTCGTTCTGTAATTTGTATACAGCATGATTTTGCCCCGCTTTTACATTAAATTGATAGTATCCCCTTGCCTGCTTTTTTCCTGAATACAGTCCAACCGTTGTTATTTCCAAATCACTTTCAGAAATTCGTAGCAGAACCCCACTGCCTTCCGTCCACATGGACGGTACATACACTTCCCCTGTATGCATTGTGGTTTTACGGATGCTTCCAACATTCAGATACAGATTCTCCCTAAATTCATCCCATTCCACACAGCCAGAAAGATTATTCAAAGAAAAATGTGTATGACCAGAGATAAAAATAATATTACGATGGGTATCCAGAATATGCTGCAGCCTGTCATCCCTGCTCAGATAAGGCGCGTCTTTTCCTGGTTTCCTCTGTGGATTATGATTAAGAAGCGGGGCATGACAAAGGATGATATGCCACTTCAAACCCTTTGTCTCATCCAGATGGTTTGAAAGCCATTCCAGCTGCCTGCCCTCATGGAATACAAAACGGCGAAAATGTGATACACATTGAATACCGATGATTTCCATATGCTCTTCCATTGGCACGGCATAGGCGCCGCTGACATCCTGATTCCAGACAATGCCCACAGATTCATTCCGTTCCTTCATCCATTTTTGAAACATTGGATATCCGCCCTGTCCCTGCTTTCCAATAGAAGGGGTTGGTTTCAGCGGGATATCGTGATTGCCCGCAACTGTGTAAATAGGGAGGAAAATACCGTATCTTCTCCAATTTTCCATCACGCAACTTTTCAAGAACTCAAACTGCTGTTCACTTCCATCATTCACTGTATCTCCCGCCAAAAGAAGTCCGTCTGATCCTGTTGCAAAATCATACAGCTTCTCAAAAGGCGTTGCTTTATTGGATATATGCAGGTCACTGGCAACCGCGAAACAGTAACTCTTAGCAGAAGTTTTTCTTATCTCTCCCGGTATGAATTGCAGACACTCCCTTATCTGGCTGCAGTCCTCTGAGACCGCACGGCAGAGGACCGATACAGCAGTCTCCGGGATTGCCCTCTTGCCCGAAAAGTCAAAACTCCCACTGCCCGATATCAGCGGAACATATGCAAACGGTGTCCAGTCCGGCAATGCATGTCCCTCTTTATCTGCCCAGAAAAGTACTGCCATCATGAAACCTGGTGCAATAATCCGATATCCCCCATCCGCACCATCTGGATTTTTAAGCTTAATCATCAAACGGAGTTCATTCATTTTACAAATCCTTTCCTACTATTTGCGCCTAACATCCGAAAAATCATAATAAATGGATGGGAGTATCCATTCCCGTTCAGTTACCGGCTTCCCTGCTGTCATAGTAAAATTTAAAGTCATTCTTTAATAATTGGGTTCCCTTTTTTTCAACTGTTATCAGATACACCATACCATCCGGAAAAGTCCGGGTCTTCTCCATCCATTTCATATCGTACTCAAGAATCAACTTTACCATACACATAAGATTACTAGGTGTTGCAATCACAAATAAATGCTCGTAATCCTTCCAAAGCAGATCTTCCGGAAACAAAAGACTCTGATAACATGGAATATTACGTTTTGTAAGACCCAGTACTGCGTCTAAAAGCTGAAATGCTTCCTGATTCAAATGTGAATTCTTCATCCATACTGCGGCTTTATCAGAAAGATCCCCAAATGCAATTCGCTTAATATAGGTATCCAGTTTCTGTGCTTCCTGTTTTATGTATGCAGGATGATTACTAAGAAAATAAATATTCATGTTTTCCCCTTCCATATATTTCCTTTAAATATCCGTAAAATATGTGCATCCAACTACTTGAATCAAAACCGCTCCAACCTGCCGCGCACTTCTTTGATATACCGCTTGCTTACCGGAATCTGGCTTCCATCCAGCAGCAGGAGCATATTCCGGTTCTTATCAAAAGCAAGAACCTTGGACATATTTACAAGGAAACTCTGATGTACCCGCAAAAAAAGATCCGTGTCTTTTTCCAATCTCATCTGTGCCGCATCCAGCTTTCCCGGAACTTCATAAATCTGGCCCGATACCATGGCAAGAAGCAGAATGGTCCGCTGACTCTGGATATAAAAAAGCATGTCATAGGGAATTACGTAGGCAAACTGCTTACTGTCCCACTTAAAACACTGGCGCTGTGCCTCCACAGCAGCACACATATCCTCAATCTGCTTTTTCCAAATCAGGATACGCTCCTGTACGCTTTCCACATGACGCATCACCGCCACAGGACGGGCCGCAAAATAGGGTTGCAGATTAACCGCAGTTCTTCCATAAAACACAATCTGGCAATAGACATTGCTGTTTAATATCCACTTTCCGGTACGGACAGCAGCCATGGTATGGTTTCCCACATGAAGAAAAGCCATATGCGCCTCTTTCCCGTGACGTCCCACAACTTCTTCAGTTTCAACTGAAATCCAGTCCACCTGGAATTCACAGTCCATCTTCCAAGCCATCTCTGACAGAAGCTGTCTCAGCCACATCTGCCTTTCTTCGTCCCCGTCACATACCATGATTGTAAACTGTTTCATCCCCATCAGTCTTTTATCCCCGTAAGCTTGCAATATGTTTCGTACTGTTCCGCCAGTAAAAGTTCCTTTAACGCCCTATGATACTGCCTTATCCCATCTCTCAGCCTCTGAGTCCTCCCCTCCCCCGCCGGTTCCCCAGCCTCCTTAATCACATAAGCCAAGGCTTCCTCATGCAGCTTTGCCGCCTTTTGGTATCTGTTTTTTTCCTCCTGGCTCTTTGAAGTAAGCAACTGCGGCGTATGATAATCCTTATCACAAAACCCGGGATGGTACATCAGGTTCTGGACACGGACCAGCCTTCCCTGGGGATACAACACAACGGCCTCATACTGAGGTTTCCAGATTTCCAGTCCATTCTCCTTAATCCGCATACGATGATAAAGAAAATGTACACACAGTTCACCATTTATTAAAGAAAACGCAGGATACAGCATTCCCTGTTCCAAAGGAATCATTTTCCCCAAAATATCATTTCCCTGCACATTAACCATAAATTGTTTCCATTCCATATGTTCCTCCTTAATCACGGTGCGCAATCAGCAGATAGTTAAGACCCGTAGACCATGCGTCTTTAAAATTATCATAAGAAACTTCCTTCAGACAGCCATCCGCTATCCCCGGGTCATTGATAATGACCTTCTGATTCACCTCGTCCACGGTTACAATTTCAATGGCGTGATTAGATGAAAAAAATGGGTAGTAGTCGCAATATTCGGTGTTAAGTGCACAATCGTTCACCGTAACAATCATCCGCTCGTCCTGTCGGGATGCCTGTAAAATATCATCGAAAGAGGCCGCCATTTTCTCCGTCGTACGCACTCCATACAGTTCCAGAAGATTTCCTATATCCTCTTTCAGGGTACCCTCACCCGGCACATACCAGCCATGATTCATGGCTGCAAATCTCATTTCATCCTCTGTTTCCATAACTTTCGTATACTCATTAAGAATGAACTGCTGGGAAACAACCGCACAGGTATCATCATACTTCTGCATATGCCATTCCTTTGCGGCCTCGTCCGCATCATGTATGCCAATCTGCTCTCTTTCCCGCTCCTGTATCATCTTTTCCAGCAAGGGGGACCGGATTGTTTCCCGGAGCGTGCCGTCCTCCATCCTTTCCCTGGAAATATGGACACCGCTGTTTTCCTGCCCTTCCCGTTCTGATTCCTGCAGGTTTTCCTTCATCTTTTTCCATTCTTCTGAATCCTGTTCTCCGGACTCAGGTTTCTCCTCAAGATTATTAAGGATGCTTTCCCACTCTAAATCCGTCTCCTTTGCAGGATTCGTGAGGTCAACAATCTCTTCCGGTTCAAAATACTCAAATTCAGAACTCATACTTCCATCTCCTTTGGCATAAGCATTCCCTGCTCCACAAGCTTTCCGTCATGGTACCATGCCGGTTTGAATACTGTACACACAGTCCCGTCTACCGGGACAGAGGATGCCAGATACAGATAATCCCTCAGCACCCGTGCACTTGTCTTTAGTTCCTGCTCCTGTGAACGGTAAATACCTGCTTTCCCAATCAGTTCCAGCAAATGCTTTGCCGTTACTTGATACGTTGCTATGCCCGCATTTTCCCCTATATCCAGTTCGCTTAAAAAAGCGGTCCGAAACCTATCCTGACTTTCCAGATGTCTGACCCTTCCGCACCACTCCAGATACCCGTCCCGGTTATCCAGTTCCGGTTTTAATACAGACTGATACAGACTCTCATACAGACCATCAAAAATCCCTGCATTTTCTGCTATTCCGCAAACCAGCAGCTTCTCCAGTTCCTGTCGGCGTAAGGCAGTCCGTTTCATTTTTCTAAGTTTACAGATTGCTGCTCCTGCCGCAATTACCGCTGCCATCATAACAAACGAGGCCGCCGCCCTTATTATACTACTTCCCATTTTCCCTCTTTTCTGCTAATTGCTAGAGACTCAAGTGAACCCAGGCCGCCGCATCATCCTTATCGCCATAGACAATGGCATGACCAACCGGAAGAGCTGGGATTAATGCTTTCTGCTCCTCCCTAAGAGCCAGACTGGATGCCATGGCCTGGCAGTCATCAGGAGCTGTCATACGGTGGACGATTTTATAGTTGGTATTCTTAATTGCATCCGGAATCAGACGGCTGGGTACCTGGTCCACAATCATCAGCCCTTCCCCATAGCTGCGTATTTCCGACAGCATATTGCTGAACAGATTGGCTACCACCTGCTGGGGATTGCCAGTACCGCCAGCATCTGATTCCGGCTTCATCAGCACATTATGCGCCTCCTCCACCAGTGTCAGGTGTAAAAGTTCGTTCCTGTCAGCGCGGGAACGGTATTCTGCGCTGTTCTCATAGATGGATTTACGGTATTCATACAGACTCAACATCAACAGGGACATAATCAATGCCTTATCCTTTGCGGAAGAAATACCGCTTATATTGATTATTGTGGGATGGCTGAACAGGCTGTCATAATCAGTGGAACGACCCACAGCCAACAGGCGTCCTCTGGTTCCCCTGTTTAAATACTGGAAACGCGTTTCCAGACAGGCCATCAGATTATCCTTCACTTTTTGCTCATAATGTTTCTTATCCATTACTACTCTTGCCATCTTCGTCAAAAAATCCAGTGTCGGATATTTTTCCTGCTGTTTCATAGGAAAACCATTTACAAATTCCTCCCCGTAAAAACCGCGATAGAGATTGTAAACCGTTTCATCCATAAGAACCGGAAGGATATCGCTGGTGGGAAGACTGGCGTTTAATAGCGCAATCAGATTTTCACAGCGGGCCGTCATGTCAACCTTTGCTCCGGAAACTGCTGCCGGCTCAAAAGGATTCAACTGGAGCTTTTGCAACAATTCTCCGTTAAACTCCATATGTCCCGGCATAAATATCTGAAACTGCATATCTTCTGGCAGCTGTTTGTTCATCTCCATAGCCCAACGGACATAATCATCTTTAGCCGGTTCAATAATCAGCACCGGCACTTTCTTTTGCAGCAGTTCTTTTAATATCTTCTTTCCACTAGTACTCTTTCCAGAACCAGTGCTTCCCGTAATAAGTGCATGCCTTACCAGGACATCAGGTTCAATCCGGTATTCATTTTTCTGCTCCACTCCCATATCCACTATCTTACCGAGACATATGGTATCCCCCTCTGTCACAGGCGGGTTATTGGCAAAGCGGACAGCTGTCTTAACAAAACGCAGTCCCGGAACGTCACGCCTTGGCAAAGAAGTAGTCAGGGCCAGTTCTTTGGTGTTCATAGGAGTACTCAGATATTGATAATTGCGTCCGAATACATGCCATTCCACCTCCTCCGACATTCCATCTGCATTTGCATTGTAAAGGGGAATCATGTTAAAACCGCCCCGGACAATATCTATGGCTCCTGATTTTTCATTCAGCACATGAAGGCGGATAGGTTCAAGATAACTCTCCCTTCCAGAATAGATGGCGCGCAACATACCATTAACCGTAGTCACATCCTTGCGGTTCTTTCCCAGGACGTAGACTCCTACATTCCAATATCCCAGATTTCGTCCCTGCTTCATCCGTTCGATATGTTTTTCCGTCAACTCTTCGGCATATTGGGCGTATTTATCCAGATAAGAAGTGTCAACAGAAAGGGAGAAGCTGCTGTTTTCCGTTTTGCTTAACTGTCCAAGTCCTACACCCAAGGCAGTTCCTAACAGTCTGCCTGCACTGCTGCCCAAAGTCTGGCCGATTACAGTTCCGACGCCCGGTGCAATCACTGTACCCACACCCGCGCCTAAGGCACCTATAATCTGTCCCAAGCCAGAACCGGCCATTTTCCCCACATCTGCTGCCGCATAAGGATTTAATCCCTTCTGACTTGATACACTGTTACTCTCATTTATGCTGATGCGCCGTTCCACATCGGAATGGATTTCGCTTCCTATGGAACGCATTTTATTGATAATCTCATTGGTACCGGCATCAGATATAGGATCTGCAATGACCAACAGGGAGTAGGGGCGATCCTCACTCTGGGTTCCCCGGATGCCAAAGGCCAGGGAATCCAACGTCTGCAACACACCTGGTTCCTTCTCGGAAAAAAATGATGGCAGGCCTGTCACTGCACCAATACAGCCATAGCCCTGCAGGGGAAAATTGATTTCCATAGCCGCCTCCATGTCTGTCAGCGACCGCAGCTCTACTCCCGGCATACTGCCGGAACTGGCTTCCTTCACCTGTTCAATGGCATCTGAGGCAATAAAGTTGGGGTTGGACGACATTGCTCCCAGATAAAGATGGGTCTTTCCCTCCCGTCTCTGCAACAGGAAGAGGAAACGATATCCCCATGCATGCAGCGAGGAAAGTACCCCCTGCCAGCGGTTGAATAAATCATAGCTATCTGAGTTATCGGGATGGACCGGCAGACGTATAACCTGGAGCCAAGTGGCTTTGAACGGCTGCGCCGATCCATCATTCTGGGGAAATATCTTACGATTACTGATATAATCCAGATAACTACGCTCCATGGAGCAGTCAAGCAGTTCCCGGTAAA
Source organism: Enterocloster sp. OA13 (assembly GCF_022440595.1). Lineage (NCBI taxonomy): Bacteria > Bacillati > Bacillota > Clostridia > Lachnospirales > Lachnospiraceae > Enterocloster > Enterocloster sp. OA13. Next base: position 3,629,663 of record NZ_JAKNTF010000001.1, read on the forward strand.
AGTTATTTGGAACCTGGATTGGATTGTCGATTACTAATGTGTTAGGGTCTATTCCATGAAACAGGTCCTGAAAGCGGATGGACGGCCTCTTTTTTGAATTGCTGACTTCCATATGTATTCTCCTTATTTATTTCTTCTTATGAATTTATTATAGCATTCTGTTTTTGTAAATTTGGATATAATATACATTTCGCCTGTGAAACCGTATTTTTGTCATTTTCCATTGCTTTATAATGAAAATCAACACAGCTTAACCGAGGTAACCTCAGGTGTATCCAGATAACCGTAATCTTTTATTTTTCCTCGCCAATTAACCTGAGCTCCCCAAGTCGTATGAATAACCCGCCCATTCAACCGTACTGCAGCTGTCCGTCTTCCATCTGCAATGACATCCAAAAATTTCCCTCTGCCGTAACATAACGCAGCAACTCCAAAATTATATATCGGATAATATATAAATGGCCGGTTATCACAATCGCATACCACCATCTCTCCTTTCTTTGTCAATCCAACCAAATGGCTATCCCCTATCGAAATAGAAATAATTTTCTTCCAGTTTCCTGCCTCTGCAAGCATGGCACTGGTCATGACGGTTCCGTCTTTTTTAAGGCCTGCATACAAAGCTTCGTCGTCTGGACTCATAACAAACTGTTCCAACCCATACCAACTCCACTCATGCTCCTTAACATTTCCATATAAATGCTGGTCCTCTGCAACAGAACCATTAAACTTCCAGAGACTTCCATCTGCCCTAAAAAAGCATATACACTCCCCTGTGCCTGTCATGTACACAATATCATTAAACGGCGTCAGATTTCGTCCTGTCTCACTGCCATCCAATTCCACAATCCTTCCATCATATGTCAGCCCTATTAAATACATCAGCTGCGGAAAACCATGACGCAGAAAATCCACGAAACGGCCAGTTACTTTCTTTGCTGCAATAACAGTCTCTTGTATTCTATTTTTATTTAGATTTGTATGGAATGAGGGATAACCCCTCTTGTCTATTGCTACAAATATTTGAAATACCTCCAAGTGAAACACCTCAAGGTAACTCACTGCAATGAGTTTATCAATTTCTTTTAGATTGGAGAAAAACACATCCTGAGCCGAGCAATATACGGTTCCATCGGGTCTGACTATAGCAATATCCTCCCCGCCAACCAATAAAACATTTTGTGACCAATTCTTATAATATTTTCGCGGAAACACCAACGGTGTAGGACGCAACGGGGAAGGCACTGGTATATGCAGATTATTCAGTTCTGTTTCCAATTCTATCTTATTCCCTATCCCTGTCTCTGTCTCTGTCTTTTTCTTCGTCTCCATCTTAAAAGGAAGGAGGCTGTACACAAGTCCCAATGAAACTGTTTCCTGCGGATTCGGCAAACAGATGATGCGTTGCTTCTCAGACTGAACTCTGCTTAGAAGTGGATGGTTCAATCCTCCCCTGCTTCCGTCCAGCATATCCTTGGCAAAATACCAGTTACTGTGCCCTCCTGTGAGTATCACAAAATCCAGGTGGTTTTCGGATAATCCCTTGTCTTCCCTCTGCGCCGCCTGCAATCCGCCTTCCAGAAGCTGTCTGAAATCTAAAATGTGTCCTGAAATCATCTGCTCAAACTTGAAACGGTCAAAGCCTGGAAAGGAGGCCCCGCCGAATATCATGGAAAACGCAGCAACATATCCGCAGGTTGTCACTGTTTTTCCTTCATTCAAGTCACGTGATACCGTCTCCTCCTTCCACTTCTTTGCTGCGGAGTTTGCTGATGCTATCTGCTCCGCCTGTTCAGGCGAAAGGGACTGACCATTGCTTTTCATTCCTTTCAGATAGTCTGCCACATACTTCTCCAGGACTTTGTCAATCTCCCGGCCTCCGCAGGCCAGCCGGCTCCCCTTCACAGGCCAAGTTGCTATGATTTCATTGGAGATATCCTCAGCGTGAAGGATTCCCATAGGGTTTTCTGCCACATGGAACCGGCTAAAAGCCAAATCCGTAGTCCCTGCCCCCATATCTATCAAAAGCAGATAACCTGTCTGACCGCTCTTTATCATCCCTTTTTTTCCTAACTCACCTGACTGTTGACTAAGCACTGTATACAAGGCTGCTAATGCCTCATTCCTGGAAGTGACATTCTGAAATCCTGCTTTTATGGCTGCCTGTTCCATAAAGACACGCGTCTCGTCCTTCCATTTGACCGGATAACTGATGATGGTCTGTTCCACATCCTCTGCAGAGCCAAAGGTGCTGGACTGCTGCACATACCATGTATACAAATACGACAAAAAACGTTCTGTCAACTGCTCTGCCTGTTCTTTCTCTACCGGATTTTCACATTCCAGCTTCATCTTAAAATCTTTAAATATTTCAGCCCCCTCCATTGGTTCATCTGCATCCCGCCCGCAGGTCAGTGTCCCATCTGCATTTCTGCGCACGATTGTTACAGCCTTGGTATCTGCCTCTCCGTTCCCAAAAGTAACTCCGTTTGTGAAAAACCGGTCCCCTATGGGTTCTCCACTCTTATATCTTTTCACTTTAATCAATGATGTACTGGTCCCAAAATCAATACCAACAACTCGTATGATTTTATTTTTTCCCTTCTCTTCCATATAGTTGCACCCCATTATATTTTAGCCTGAAAAACCACATTTTTGTTGTTCTGCCTATCCTCAAATCTGATTACGATTATACTATAATTAGAATGATTTCTCAATATTGCAAATCTTTGCACAGGTATTTTCATATCAGATGCTATTATAATTTAATGTGCATCATTAGACGAATATTTTTTAAAATATCACATCATTCCATAAAAACAAAATAAAAATCCAGACAGGTGTCAAAAGATACACCCTCTGGATTTCCCCCACCGCCTATATGAGCAGACCGGACACCTCCCCCACGTAAAAGAGTGTCAGCCGGTGCATGGCTCTTGTGCAGGCAATATAGAGCAGGCTGCGGTCATAATCATCTGAATAGGTCCCTCTGTCCGCCTGCGGAACGATGACCTCGTCAAATTCCAGTCCCTTTGCCATCTGAATGGAGGTGACTGATACGCCTCCCTCATAGTGCGTGCTGTCCGGCGATATCAGTTTTATACGGTCCCCGCCGGATTGTAAACCACAGGAAAGCAGGTCATGGAATTCCCTTGCAGCCCTGTTGTTTTTCAGGATGATGCCCAGTGAAGCGTTTTCCCCGGCTTCAAATTCCAGGATTGCCTGCTTTATCTGCCGGATTTCATCCTGTTCATCCTCACAGGCTACCATGGACGGTTCCTCCCCATGGCGTTCCACCGCGTCAAGCCCTGCAACATCCCGGATGTGTTTAGCGAAATTCATGATTTCAAAGGTAGAACGGTAACTTCTGTTCAGTTCCACATAATCAGCGCCTTCGTAAATCCTAAGGATATCCTCCAGGGTGTGCGGATGATATGGATTCAGGTTCTGTCCAAAATCACCCAGTATGGTTTTCTGGCATGGGAACAGCCGGTTCATCACGGCATACTGGATGGGCGTATAGTCCTGCATCTCGTCAATAACCAGGTGCTTTGTAATGACGCTCTCCTTTACGCCCTCAAAGGCCGCTTGGAGATATAAAAATGGAAACACGTCAGGCCATTCCAAAGTTTTTCTGGCAGGCATCACGAACAGATGGGGTTTTCCAATGGATTGATAGAAGTTTTTGTACAGGGCCAGTGTACTCTTAACAGCCAGCATGGAGGCCAGGCTTTTTGCAATCCTTCCCGGGCCTGGCAGTTCATCCTCCCATATATTTTCATTCTTGAACCGGTTATGGATATCCTCTGCTGTCATGGAAATCCTCTGCCTGACAGGATATTTCCCATAAGCACGGAAACGGTCCCGTATCCATCGGGCATCTGCCGTAAAACCGCCAAAGCAGTAATCCTCTGGCACAAAAATCCAATCCTCCATGCCACTTATGTACGCATCCATCTGCCCCACAAAATCCAGCGTGGATTTAAAGCGTACCCGTTCCATCCATTTTCCATCCTCCATTTCCAGAGGGTCCTTGTCCGGTTCGAAATTGATTATCTTCTCCAGCTGTATTTCCGCAATATCCAAAAAGCCCATTTCATAGACAGGTTCCTCCCCCAGTTCCGGTATCACGTTGGATATATAGCTGCCAAAGACTTTGTTGGGGGACAGGATTGTCACGTTCCGGGCGCTTAGCTGGTTCCTGAACCGGTAGAGCAGGAATGCAATCCGGTGCAGGGCGATTGAGGTCTTGCCGGAACCGGCCACACCCTGTATGATCATGGTCCCGGTCTTCTCCCTTCGTATGATCTGGTTCTGTTCTTTTTGGATGGTTGATATGATGGACTTCATCTTTTCATCCGAAGTATGGGACAATTCCCTCTGCAGGATATCATCCTGCACATGGGCAGAACTCTCAATGGCATATTCCATGACGCCGTTTCTGATCTTGAACTGCCGTTTCCTGGTCAGTTCACCCTCAATCCGTCCCATGGGGGCATCATATCCCGCCGGGCCAACCTCATAATCATAGAACATACTGGCAACCGGCGCACGCCAGTCAAAAATCAAAGGCTCATTTCCATAATTAAATGCAGATGGCCCTATGTAAAACCTGGCAGGCGCCGCGCTGTCCCCGCCCTTAAAATCAATCCGGCCAAAATAGGGGGATTCCCTGAGCCTAGCAAGCCTGTCACGTATGTCCACGGCAAATGCGCCGGTCTGGTCTGTCTGTTTGAGAAGCAGTTCATTCTGAAACATTTCATGAGGGTCAATCTCACCCCTGTTTTCCGCCATGTAGCGTTTCTCATCCCGGTACTCCCTGTCTATGCGTCTTACATCGTCCCGGGCTTTTTCCAGCGCTTCATCCAGCTTGTGGCTGATTTCAGAAAGATAGGCGGCTTCTTCAGGAAATATAATACCCTTTTCTGTTATCTGGTCATTACTCATTGTCATCCTCCTTCCGGACTACCATTATACAAAGATCCGGAAGACGGCGTTTAATCATTCTTGCTGTTTTATGCCAGGGTTCCCAATGCGGATTTCTTCCCAGTGCGGACATCCTACACTCCCAAAACATGGGAACTTCAAATAGATGGAATCTTTATGCCAGTTCCCATGCTTTCCAATGGAATCTTTATTCCGTTTGGCATTATCATAATATCAGCCAAAGAGATGAAAGGAGGCGAATCCACTATGAAAAAACAGACAAGAGAGGATTTAATGGGATTGGCGTTCATGTTCCTTCTGTTGATGACTGCAGTAGGTGTAAGGGCCTATATCTGGCTCTGACAGCAGCCGTGACCACATATAAAAAGTAACGGTCCTGATGCACCATCACATCAGGGCCGTTACCTTCTGCACTCTTCCTCAATCCGTTTTATAATCATCTCAAACTCGTCCGGGGCTGGCTGTGGTACGTCTTCATCCCTTACATGTTCTTCTGCCCACTGGAATTCCTTTAACAGTTCTTCCTCCTGCCCAATCTCTTTCCACTTCATATCCGCCGCCTCCTTCTACTATTATTGTAAAACACAGGCGGCTATATAGATAGAGCAAACTTATTACATTTGTTGAAATATTTCCTAAAATGAAACGAAAGACTTTTTCATAATTTGTTCCTTTCACCCGCGGCTTCTGCTGCAAAATCCCGGAATCCGCCTCAGTTTCCCGGCTGTCCAGGCAAACATGCCCTGAGGCAGTTCAAACACAGCCACAATCCCCAGCACGATGGCAACCGCTGCCTTGACAGCCGCATACCCGGTATGCACGGCCAGCCCCAGCTGGTCCGTGACAAGATAATATACGGTCCAGTAAATCCCGGCTCCGGGCACCAGGGGGAATATACCGGATATCAGGAAAATAGTAACCGGACAGCGGTTTATGACAGCGGATGCCCGGGACAGGAAAATGACCACTACCGTGGCAGCAAAGGAAGAGCCTACAATCCCCCACCGGCCGGACGCCAGCACATATACGGCCCATCCCGCGCCCCCAATCACACCGCACCATGGATAGTATTTCCTCGGAACCCCGAATAACAGGGAAAAAGCAATGGTCCCGATCATTGCTGCACATACCTGAGATATCATAACAGCGCCCCTCCTGTCATCCAGCCCGCCAGTGCAAATCCCACACCCACGCCAATGGCAATGCAGAAAAACACCAGAAGGGCATCCAGCATCCTTACCGAACCCGAGATATAATCCCCGTCCGCAATATCCCTGATGGAATTAGTAAAGGGAACACCCGGTATCAGCGGCATGATGGAACCGATGACCATGAAATTCAGATGATTCCCGATTCCCGCCGAATACAAAAGGATGCATATGGCCGTGACCAGGGCGCCGCCGCTTATATTGCCCACGATTTTAGACAGGTGCGGCCCGCTTATATACAGCACATACAGATACAGAAGGACCCCGGCTGTAAATGCAACCGCACTGTCCGCTGCATTACCTCCAAACAGATAACAGAACGCTGCGCTGCCGCAGCCGGATGCCAGCACCTGCATGTGCTTTGTCTTACCAGGCATCCGTTTGATATCATCCAGCCTTCCTGCCACCTCGCCGATGGTGTATCTGCCCTCTTCTATCTCCCTGGACAGCTGGTTCACCGCCGCCACACGGTCCAGGTGGGTGCCGCTGACCGGTATATGCTCCACCTTTGCAAATACAGGCTCATTCCTATTCCCCACGGTTACGAATATGCCGTTGGTCAGCACAAAGGCATTGCCGGAATGTACCCCATAGTACTGGCAGATACGCTCCATTGTCTCCTCTACCCTGGATATCTCAGCCCCATTTTCCAGAAGCAGATGGCCGGCCTGCAACGCGGCCTCCATTACTTCCTTTTCCCTGCTCTCCTCCACGGATGTCCCTCCTGATTACAGAAAAGATTGATTCAGCCCCGGACTGGCCGGAGGCCTGTATCATACTGCTGATATCATATCACAGGGAATGGGTTGGCGCCATACCTTGTTTCATCCAAACTGCGCAATGCGGTACTAAGTATTGGAAATTTCCTTTTCAATTGTCCTGGGCTTCCCCATTTCATCCAGAGCCACATAGACAAACAACGCCTCTGCCACAAGGACCTTATCCACCTTTTCATCTCCCTTGACGCCTCTGTGCTGTGAATCCATGCTGACATCTATCTTTACCCTCAGGGATGTATTCCCCACTGCCGTAACAGCTCCGGCCACCTCTATGAATGCCCCCACTGGAATGGGTCTTAAAAACTTCATCCCTTCCACCGCCGCCGTGGTGACCTCGGGACCTGCAAACCGCTTTGCCGCGATTCCTGCCACCTCATCCATCCATTCCATCAGCATACCGCCAAACAGCACCCCTCTGAAATTTGTCATGGACGGCATCACGGCCCTTGTCATGATTGTCATATCAGACATCATTTTCCCACCTCCTTCCCACTTCGGACCTTCCTATGAAAGTGCAAAGCCAAAATCATACCATCTATGGTGTTCCAGCATCATAAGTTCCGTGCTTGGGGATTGTTCCCGGACCGCATTCCCCAATGCCCTCAGATACTTATCCATCTGAAACACACCGTCTTCAATAAAAACCTTCTGGTTCTCCTCACTCATATCCTTCATTGCCTCTGGAACCATCCTGAAAAATCCTTCTGTAAAATCATAGTGGTGGGGAACCACGATTTTTGTTCCCATTGCCTCCACCAGTTCTGCAAATTCCCTAAAATCCTGCTTCGGACTGACATGCATCAGGGATATATCGGAGCGTATTCCTCTGAGCCGGTTCTTCTGGTCCGGCGATGTCATACCGGCCCATACCATGATCCGCGTTCCGTCACAGAGGGTCAGACGGTAATTGTTAAGCTCCAGGTTTCCATACCAGTCCGACAGGCTCAGGCTTCCGTCCGGATTACGGAATTTCCTGCCTGCCCGGTAATACCCCCTTGGCGACTCCGTATGGCGGCCTGCAAACACCTCCACTTTCAAATCATCCATTTCATAAACCTCGCTGCTTCTCACCCGGAAGATACGCGCGCAGTTAATATCCTGCCATTGGCACAGCGGGTCCGCGGACAAATCCCCCACGAAAAGAATGACCTCCGGGAACTTCTTCTGGATCCTTGCCACATCTGCCGCATGGTCAATATGGATATGACTCAGAAAAAGGTAATCACACCGTTCAATTGCCTCTATATCCATTGGATGGCACACCACCCCGTCAACCTCCCCTGACAGAAACGGGTCCAGGAGGATGTGTTTCCCATTGGACATGACGATTTCAAACCCGGCGGTGTTGATCCAGCGGATTTTTCCTCCGTTATTTAATTTGGGGACAGTCCCGGCTTCCCCTTCATTGCCTTGTCTTGACATGGTGTTCATTTCTCCTTCCCAAAATATACTATACATCCATCATAATATAAAATCCATCCCATAAAAAGGACGCCGGAACGGCTGTCATGCCGGACCCAGCGTCCCTGCTTCCATCCTTGTCAGATGGTGCATCTGTTTTACCGCATGAACAGCGGGTACAGCAGACCAATCCATATGACCATCAACGCCCCTCCAATCCGGGTGGAGATGGATGCAAATGCCAGCAGGTTCATACGGTTGCCGGCTGTCAGTACCGCTATGTCTCCGGAACCGCCGATGTTGCAGCAGCAGAGCCCGGCCGTGATGCCTGCCTCATACGGATACAGTCCTGCCAGACGCCCGAAGATCATGGCTCCGATAAATGCCCCAAGCACACCAAGCACAATGACCACCAGCACCCCAAGGCTGAAGAACTTGGTCAGGTCGGTGATGTTCAGGGAACAGATCCCGATACCTGCAATCAGCATGGGAAGGAGGGCCTTCAGTGCGAAGTTCATGGAATACACGCAGTTATCAGCAAACTCATCCGGAATGATGCCTGTACATTTTACAATGATTGCAAGGATGATGGTCCATGCAAGTCCGGCTATGTTGTTTAATACCGGAAGGCTTCCCAATACATTACCTGCCAGATAAAAACACAGGGACATGAAGATCCCGCTTCCCAGATTCACATAATTCGCACTGGTTGCAGGGCGCTTCACTTCCTTCATCGCCTCCTCAGATGCCTGGGATCCGGCCTTGAGGATCTTGCCCTTGCCGTTCCATCCAGGAATCTTCTCAGTAACAGCGCCTCCAATGGCAGCAAATAATACGGCCAGCACATTGGCAATGGACGCATAACAGAGGAACTGTCCTGCAAGACCGGTCATGTCCGCGCCTGCAAGGCTGGAATAAAGTGCCGGAAGCGTGGTGATCGCGCCGCCTGAACCGCCGGACATACAGGGGGCGCCTACATAGAACAGGCCGTCAGCCCCGCCGAAGCCGGTAAGCATGCCGCCAAGCACACATGCGCCCAGGGCAAATACCTGGCTTCCCAGGATGGCCGGCATATACCTGGCGGTTGCGCTTAAAAGTACCTTCCTGTCCATGACCAGGATGGAACCGACTAAAAGCAGCGCAATGTACATGTCCTGGAACCCGCCCTTCATCCACACCTTGGCTCCGTTCACCAGCACCTCAGGTATCAATCCCAGATGGTTCATCAGGGAAGCCCCGAACAGCGGAAGCAGACAGGCGCCGCCCAGATAACTGCTGACAATGGGAATCGTATTGCCCAGCCAGAAGAAAATCCCGCCGATTGCCATAAGGAACGCCCATGTCTGGATAAAACTGGTCGCCATATAGGTGCCTGCATCATTGGAATAAATCTTTACCGTAGGCATGAACCCGCCGTAGGTGACAACCATTACCACTATGAAAAATGGCAGGAAGTATTTTAAATTCAAACCGCACACACTAAAATCCACACGCTTTTTTTCGCTCATTGTTCTCCCTCCATAAAGAGATTGTATTTTATCTTTGCCATAACTTCAACTGTTACTGCACATCAAATCCATTCCATACCGGGATTCCCGTATATGCCTTTGCATTTTCCTCCCCATTCAGGACGCGCAGGGCGCCTGCCGCAAGGGCCTCCATCTCGAATTCCCCTGCCATCACGGTAATGGGCGCGATAAACTTAAGCATACCGGAAAGTTTTTCCACCAGATATCCGTCATGGGAAATACCTCCTGTGAAAATGATCCCGTCCACATTCCCTTCCAGCACCGCTGCCATGGAACCGGCGTATTTTCCAATCTGGTATATCATGGCATCATATACCAGCTTTGCATATGTATTCCCCTGTTCCATCATGGCGCGCACTTCCCTTGCGTCGGAGGTCCCAAGATGGTCAACCAGACCGCCTGTTTTGGTGATTTTTTCATACAGTTCCCCCTCCGTATACTTCCCGCTAAAGCAGGCCTTCACCACATCCTTGACCGGGATGGCGCCGCATCTGGTGGGTGCCATGGGGCCGTCCCCCTGGGCAATATCGTTAGAGTCCACCATCTTACCCTTTTTATGGGCCGTGACTGATATGCCCCCTCCGATATGGCAGATAATCAGGTTCATTTCCTCATACTTCTTTGCCACCGATGCCCCATAGCGGATGCCGATTTCCTTCTGGTTCAGGGCATGGATCCTGCTTTCCCTGTATACCCCCTTCCATCCGGTTACCCTGGCCAGATCACTGAACTCATCCACATCCGGCGGATTCACCACAAACGCGCTGCCGCCATATGTTTTTGAAAATGCATCTGCCAGCTGCGCACCCAGCATGGCCGGATGTTTTACCGAAAACCCGGCCCTGGCATGTTCCAGAAGCGTTTCATTGATTGCATAAACCCCGCCGTCCACGCTGGCCAGGCCGCCTCCCCTGGCGGAAAAGGCATCCACACCTTCCAAAGTAACCCCGGCCTTCTTAAGTTCTTCCAGGATTGTTTCCTTCCTGTAATCAAACTGGGCGCTGATTTCCTTAAACTGTTTCAGTGCCCGGGAATCGTGGGACACATTGCTGGAAAATACGGCCTCCCCGCCTTCAAACAACGCAATCTTGGTGGATGTGGATCCCGGGTTGATTGCAAATATCTTATATGGGTTCATTGTCTGTCTACCTCCTGGTTCCCCTTCCCTATCAAAGCGGATATAACAATGGACATGTATTTATCATCCGCAGAAGCAGCCCTGGATACAAGAAGCACAGGCACCATGGCGCCCAGCACGGTTCCTCCCGTGCGCCCGCCTCCGATACAGGTAATGGTCTTGGCAGCCACATTGCCGCTTACGATATCAGGCATTACCAGCAGATCCGCATCCCCGGCAACCGGGCTTTCATATCCTTTGATACCGGCTGAGGACGGGTCCATGGCCAAATCGTAGCTGATAGGGCCTTCGATGATACAGCCTTCCACACCTTCTGCCTTAATGGCGTCTGCCTCCACGCTCTCCTTCATCTTAGGGTTCACCTTTTCCACCGCGGCTATGACAGCCACCTTGGGAGTTTCCACCCCCAGGCTGTGGAATGCGGCAACCGCGTTCTGTATGGCTGCCTTTTTCTGGTCCTTGGTGGGGTAGGTCAGAAGTCCCACATCCGTTATTCCGAATACCTTGTGGTAATGGGGACTTTCCATGAAGGCCAGCAGGCTCATCACATCGTTCTTCCGGATTCCTGTCTCCCTGTTGACCAGAACCTTCATCAGGGTGCCTGTCTCCAGCCTGCCCTTCATGATACAGTCCGCTTTTCCCTCTTTTGCAAGCTCTACCGCCTTCTTTGCACATTCCACTGGGTCGTCCACGGAAATGATCCTGGCCAGGGATGCATCGTAATCCAGGTTCCTTAAGATATCCCGTATCTCATCCTCCCTGCCAATCAGGATGGGGTTTATCATGCCGTCCTTTGCCGCATGGACGACCGCCTCCAGGGTATGTCCATCCTGGGCAGCCACCACGGCAACGGTACGCTTAACCGGTTTCTCCTTAAGCATCTGTTTTAACTGATTAAAATCCTTTATCATCCAATGCCTCCTGTTCCTCTCACTGTAATCTGCCGTACGGCTTCCCTTGGGTCGGTCACAACTCCGGCCAGCGCCGTGGCAGCCGCCACAGCCGGGCTTGACAGGTAGCTTAAGGTCTTCTTGGTTCCCTGTCTGCCGATGAAGTTACGGTTTGCAGTGGACAGGATGCGCTCATCGTCATACATCAGGCCGTAGGGCATCCCGCAGCACAGTCCGCAGCACGGGTGGCTGATGACGCATCCGGCTTCGATGAATGTCCTTATGTATCCGGCTGCGATGGCATCCTTAAACACCTTGTTGGTGGCTGGTACCACAATCACCCTCAGATTATCCGGCACTTTTTTTCCTTCCATGATTTCCGCTGCAATCCTCATATCCTCCAGGGAACCATTGGTACAGCTTCCGATATAGACCTCGTCTATCTTCGTGCCTTTGACTTCACTGACAGGATGGACATTGTCAACCCCCTGGGGACAGGATAGCTGGGGTTCCAGTCCGCTGACATCGTAGACCAGCACCTTTTCATAGACAGCATCCTCATCCACCTTCACCCAGTCAATCTCCTCAAGGGCCATGCCATAATATTCGGCTGTTTTTTCATCTGCTTCGAACAGGCCGCATTTTGCACCTGCTTCCAAGGCCATGTTGGCAACCGTGAACCTGGCCATCATGCTCATTTCCCTGGCAGCCGGCCCGGTGAATTCCAGGCTCTTGTACTGTCCGCCGTCCGCACGTATGTCGCCCAGGATTTTAAGGATTACATCCTTTGAAAGGACGCCGTCCTTAAGGTGCCCGTTCAGCACGATCTTAATGGCTTCCGGCACCTTGAACCACAGTTCACCTGTTATCAGGGCAGCCGCCATCTCAGCCGTGCCGATTCCGGAACAGAAGTTGCCCGCGCCTCCGTATGTGGTGGTGTGGCTGTCCGTTGCAGTGGCAATCTGGCCCGGTTTTGCATATCTTTCCTCATGCATGATGCTGTGGCAGATTCCCTGGCCGATATGGAGTTTCTTAATTCCGTATTTCCCTGCCAGGGCAATGCCTGCGTTGTAGTGGGCATAGTCATTCTTAGCAACCGCCGTGGGCATGCAGTGGTCGAATATGATGGTCACCTTGTCCGGATCGTCTATTTTCCCTGCCCCCATTTTCTCCAGGGTATCATAGAGATAAGGGGTGTAGATGTCATGGATCATGAACATGTCCGGATGGGTAATCACGATGTCACCCGGCTGCACATGGTCCAGGCCAGCATTGTTCTTAAGCAGTTTTTCCGCCATGGTATAACCGCTTTTACGTTTCTGTGCATCATCCAGCTCCCTGCGGACCGGCTTCTTAATACCGGCCCGGATCCTCATCTTGGTGTCTTCTATGAGACCTCCATGCTCCACGATGGCCAGCAGGTTTTCCGGTACGGTTCCCACAGGGAATGCCTTTCCGTTGACCCGGACACATTTTCCCACTTCCACCGTGACCATGTCCCCGCCCTCACAGTAATCCTGGATTCCATCACACTGAATCAGCAGGATTCCGCTGTTGAATGCATTGCGGAAGAATATCCTGGCAAAGCTTTTGGCAATGATGCAGCGGACACCGTTGGAGGACAGGACCGTTGCGGCCTGTTCCCTGGAGGAGCCGCAGCCAAAGTTGCTTCCGGCCACCAGGATATCACCCGGCTGTACCGTGGAGCCAAACTCAGGCTTTAAAAGTTCAAACGCGTACTTTTTCATCTCTTCAATGGTTGGGATGGTGCCGCGTTTTCCGGGAATGATGGTATCCGTATCAATGTCATCCCCAAATTTCCATATCTTTCCTTTGAATTCCTTTTCCATTGTCCCTGCCCTCCTATGCCTGGCCGCCTGATGAATCATCCATGGCCGCCTCTGTATCAAATGATGCCGCCATGATGGTTTCCACGGAAGCTGTCATCACCTGGGCATCCTCACATCCCATGGCGCCTGCGAATGTATATAGCCCGGTTGTGAGCAGCAGTTCTTCCGGCCCCATGGCGCCCGCGCCCTGGGGAACCACGCTGTGGTCGCCTGCCGCACTGATCTGGGCGCCAAAATCAATGAATGCTGTGATGATTCCCTCTTCCATGGCCTTTATGTAATCTGCGCTTGTGGCCGGGCAGACCGTAAGACGAAAGCCCAGCTTCAGTTTCCGTCCCTCCATCATCTTTGCTGCAATCCGCAGGCTTTCCATGATCCCGCCATTGCAGCCCCCTATCTGTCCGGCGTGGACGCGGCGGCCTTCCAGCGCCGAAGCAGGCTGGAACCCTGCCTTTATCTGGGAATTCCTGTCACTGCACGGCATTCTCAGCATGGGGATTACCTGTCCCAGATCAAGGACGCAGTCAGCTGTTCCCTCTTCTGTCCAGAACGCGGTATACGCCCCCGTGTCACATGCCATATGGCACAGAACGGTTTTTTCATGGTCCGTCAGGCTGCCGCCAATGAATTCAATGGCCTTGCCCTGTATATCCGCCTGCTCCTTTAGGAAACAGAGGGCCGCATCTATGATGCCGCATCCCTGCGCAAGGCTTCCTATCACCTGTACGCCCACGGTATCCGGGACTTCCACATGGTATTTTCCCGATGCCAGCACCCTGGAAAGCTCCGTGTTGCTGATGCCGATTCCCAAGGCCCCCATGGCGCCTAATACAGAGCTGTGCCTGGTACCGGTGACCACAATCTGGCCCGGCTTTATCTCTTCCTCCATCAGATACCGGAGCGCGGTTCCTTTTGCCTGGAGGAAACGGGTATCATATTTTCTTGAAAATCCCAGGATTTCCCCAAAAATCCTGGCATCCTCAGGCGAACCCGAAGGTACGTTGTGGTCATACATGACCAGTACCTTTTCAGGTTCAGCCACCTGGGTGACGTATTCCGTTACCCCATGTGGGAATCCGTTGGTAATCAGTATCATATCCGGGGAAACGGTGGCGATTTCGCCTTTTGCCGCCCCCAGAAGCTTTTCTATCATTCTTTCTCCCATTTTCCTGTCACCTCATATGATTTTATAGACATTCCCTGACAGCTTCCCCGATGGCGGCCGTGTCCGCTGTCTGTTCCCCGCCGGACCAGCACGGGCGTCCATGAATCCCCTGTTCCATCACAATGGACACCGCCCGTTTCATGCCTTCTGCTTCCCGGACAAGTCCAAAGGAATACTCAAGCATCATGGCCGCTGCCAGGATCATCCCCACGGGATTGGCCCTGCCCGTACCTGCCAGTTCCTCATGCACCTGGTGAAGCTGGTTGGGACAGTAAATCCCTTTCCTTTCCGCATTCAGGCTGCCGGCCGGAAGGAATTCCCCTGCACCGGTAAGCCCGGCAGCCTCATCTGCAATGATGTCGCCAAACACATTGGATGCCACGATCACATCAAACGCATCGGGCGAGCTTACCAGCTTAAATGCCCCATGATCCACCAGCATGTGCTCTAGTTCAATCTCCGGGTAATCCCTGTGGGTTTCCTCCAGTATCTGGCGCCACAGGACGCTGCTGGACAGCAGGATTGCCTTGTCCAGGCTTGTGACCTTCCTCTTCCTGGACGCGGCCAGCTGGAAGGCCAGTCTGGCAGAATCCCGTATGAGGGTCTCATCGTAGCTTTCCGTATCCCATGCAGCCCTTACATTGCAAAGGTTGGAGGATTTTCCCTCCGTGGTGAACATGCCTCCCGCAATGTCCCGTATGATCAGGATATCCATTCCTTTCTTGCGTATCTCCTCCTTAAGCGGACACAGTTCCCTGAGGGCTTCTGCAAAAAAGCAGGGACGTATGTCGCTTCTCAGGCAGAGTCCTGTCCTCAGAAGTCCAAGGATGCTTTCCGGCCTTTCCTCAAACTTCAGTCCCGGATGCCTTCCCACTGCAAGCTTGCCCATAAGTATGCTGTCTGCTTCCAGACAGGTTTTAAGGCTCTCCCGCGGCAGGGGACATTGTCCCCGGTCAAGGGCCGCGGTTCCGGCTATGGCTTCCGTGAACTGAAAGCTGCGGCCGTATACTTCCCCTGCCCGTTTCAGGGTCAGCACTGCCTCCCTGGTGATTTCATATCCAACGCCGTCACCGGGAATAAGGGCAATGGTATAAATCCTGCTGCCATTCCTTAAGGACACAATGTCATCCATCCTTTCCTCCCCGGCCTATTTCAGCGCCAGCCCCTTATATGCCTCATACCTTGATCTGGCCTCTGCCTCTGACTTCCGGTAAAGGGCATCTGCTTCTTCAGGGAAAGCCCGCTCCAATGAGGAATAGCGTACCTCGCCCCTTAAGAACTCCCTGTAACTGCCGTCCGGCTCCTTGCTGTCTAACTGGAATGGATTCCTGCCCTCCTCAGCCAGCGTCGGATTGTATCTGTAGAGGTGCCAGTAGCCGGCTTTGACCGCCCGCTTGATTTCGTCCTGTACCTTTGCCATGCCGCAGCGCAGTCCATGGTTGATGCACGGCGCGTATGCGATGATCAGGGACGGTCCGTTGTAGCCTTCAGCCTCCTTCACTGCCTTTAGCAGCTGGGCCTGGTCTGCCCCCATGGCAACCTGGGCAACATATACATCCCCGTAGCTCATGGCCATCATTCCCAGGTCTTTTTTCTTGGTGCGCTTGCCTGCCGCGGCAAACTGGGCAACAGCGCCGGTAGGCGTTGCCTTGGATGCCTGGCCGCCTGTGTTGGAATACACCTCGGTGTCAAATACCATCACATTCACATCCGCTCCCGATGCCAGCACATGGTCCAGGCCGCCGTAGCCAATATCATATGCCCAGCCGTCGCCTCCGAACATCCAGACGGATTTCTTCACCAGATGCTTTTCATTTTCCAGGGCAAATGCTGCCTCCTGCGCCACGGCGCTGCCTTTATAGCTGTGAAGCGCCGCCTTTAGCGCCTGGCTTACCTCCTTGGTGGCTTCTTTATCATCAAAATGCGCCAGCCACTGGACCGCTGCTTCCTTCAGCCTCCCATCATCCGACTTCCCTGCAATTTCCTCAATCCTCAGGCACAGGCTGTTCCTCTGCTGGTCGGCCCCAAGATAGATACCCATGCCGAACTCCGCATTGTTCTCAAACAGGGAACCGCCAACGGCCGGGCCCTGCCCCTTCTTATTCGTGGTGTAGGGGAAGCTTGGGAAGCTGGTCGCCCATACCTGGCTGCATCCCGTGGCAGTTGCAATATACATCCTGTCGCCGAATAACTGGGTTACAAGTTTGGCATAAGGCGTTTCCCCGCAGCCCGCACATGCGCCGGAGAATTCCAGCAGCGGCTGTTCAAACTGGCTTCCCTTTACATTGGCAGTGCCGAATGGATTCCTGATTTCAGGAAGCCCTTCCGTGTAATCCCAGATTGCAGCCTCCTTCCTCTCTTCCTCCAAAGGCTTCATGGTAAGGGCCTTTTCCTTTGCAGGGCAGACATTGGCGCAGCTTCCGCAGCCAGAGCAGTCCATGACGGAAACAGCCATGTGGAACACATACCCTTCCCCTCCCTTTCCGATGGCCTTTGCTGTCTTCATCCCTTTTGGGGCCTCCTGGACCTCCTCCTCAGTGAGAAGCAGGGGGCGGATGACCGCATGGGGGCATACGTAAGCACACTGGTTGCACTGGATGCATGTATCAGGATTCCAGGAGGGCACCTTAACCCCAATCCCGCGTTTCTCATACTTGGATGTTCCCTGGGGCATGGTCCCGTCGGCATGGTCCTCGTAGAACGCGGATACGGGAATGGTATCTCCCTTCATGCTGTTCACCGGCTCCAGTATCCTTGTGATGAACTTAGGTTTCCCTCCGGTGTCCTTTGGCCTGTCCGGCTCAAGCCCGGACCAGGCTTTTGGCACATCCACCTTCACAAGGTGTCCCACGCCCGCGTCCACGGCGGCGTAGTTCATGTTCACCACTGCCTCACCCTTATTGCCATAGGATTTAAGGATGGCTTCCTTCATATACCTGGACGCGTCCTCTGCCGGGATGATATTTGCAATTTTGAAAAATGCCGACTGGAGCACGGTGTTTGTACGGCTTCCCAGCCCCAGCCCCGCAGCAATGCCCACGGAATCAATGATGTAAAGGTTAATCTTCTTATCCGCAATTGCCTTCCTCATATACGCGGGCAGATGGCTGTCCAGCTCCTCTTCCTTCCAGTCACAGGCAAGCAGCAGGTTGCCGCCCTCCTTTAAATCCGACACAATATCATACTTGTCAATGTACGCCTGGTTATGGCAGGCCACAAAATCCGCCTTGTTCACCAGATAAGCGCTTCGGATGGGCGAGTTGCCGAAACGCAGATGGCTCTTGGTGACGCCCCCTGATTTCTTGCCGTCATACTCAAAGTAGGCCTGTACATGCATATCGGTGTGGTCACCGATGATCTTAATGGTATTCTTGTTGGCTCCCACGGTCCCGTCTGAGCCAAGTCCCCAGAACTTACAGCTGACCGTGCCCTCCGGGATGATATCCAGCTCCTCCCCATAGGGGATGGAATGGTGGGTCACATCATCCACAATACCGATGGTGTAATGATTCCTTGGGTCCGGGGCCTCCATGTTCCCATACATGGCCGCAACCTGTGCCGGGGTCGTATCCTTGCTTGCCAGGCCGAAACGGCAGGCATATGCCTTAACCGTGCTTCCTGCATCCAAAAGCACGCTGCAGATTTCCTCAAACAACGGCTCGCCCACAGCCCCAGCCTCCTTATCCCTGTCAAGGACCGTAATCCTCTTAACGGTTTCCGGAAGTTCCCGGAAAAAATGCTTCGTACTGAACGGGCGGAACAGATGGACTTCCAAATACCCCACCTTCTTCCCCTGGGACCTGAGGTAGTCAATTGTCTCCTGGATGGTTCCTGTCACACTGCCCATCCCGACCAGGACCATCTCCGCGTCCGGGCTTCCGTAGTAATTAAACAGCTTATAATTCCTGCCCGTAAGCCCGTTAATCTGGTCCATGCAGGCCTCCACCACATCCGGAAGCGCCTCATAGTAAGGGTTGGCAGCCTCCCTCTGCTGGAAATATGTATCTGCATTCTGTCCGGTGGTGCGCAGTACCGGGCTTTCAGGATTCAGTCCATTATCCCGGAACCGTTTCAGTTCCTTTTGATTCACCAGCTTCCCAAGCTCATCATAATCCAGGCATTCCACCTTCTGGATTTCATGGCTGGTCCTGAACCCGTCAAAAAAATGAAGGAAGGGCACATGCCCCTTAATGGCTGCCAGATGGGATACGGCGCCTAAATCCATGGCTTCCTGGACCGTGGAGCTGGCCATCATGGCAAACCCGGTCTGGCGGCACGCCATCACATCGGAGTGCTCCGCGAAAATTGAGATGGCGCTGGTTGCCACATTGCGGCTGGCCACATGCACCACGCCTGGTTTCAGCTGCCCTGCAATACGGAACATGGTGGGGATCATCAGCATAAGCCCCTGGGATGCGGTATAGGAGGATGCCAGGACGCCTGCGTCCAGTGCGCCGTGTACAGCGGAGATGGCTCCTGCCTCAGACTGCATCTCCACCAGCTTCACCGGTGTGCCGAATATATTCTTCTTCCCATGGGCCGCCCATGCATCCACATGCTCTGCCATTGGTGATGAAGGTGTGATAGGATAAATGGCAGCCACCTCCGTAAATGCATAGGAGGCATATGCCGCTGCTTCGTTTCCATCCATGGTCTTCATGATTTTACCCATAATCCATTTCTCCCTTTCTTCAGACATACGGTTCTGTCTTATTGTGAATTCGTTGTAATTAATTGTAATATTTAACTGGTTTATCGTGTTAGTTTAACGTTTTAGCTTAGCTTTATTATAGTTTTACGTTTTAGCAAATGTCAATACCCACTTTTTATTTTGTATCATTCATACAATTTATTTCTTGCTTATTTGTGCATATTTTAATTTTTCTATGCTGTGTCTTCATAATAAATGGAAATTCTGCGGCTTTGTCCTGGTTTGCCTCCATGTCTGCCCCTTACCTCTGTCCGGATGTCCCAATCCTTGACAAATCCCCCTGCACTCCGTATGATAGAGACAGACTGAACATACAAAAACATCTTACAGGAAAACATTCTGACAGAAAGGAGGTGCAGTCCATGGTGACGATTAAAGACGTAGCCAGCTTTGCCCAGGTCTCACCCACCACGGTATCCCTGATCATCAATGGCAAGGCAGAGGAACGGCGCATCTCGCCCCTGACCTGTGAGCGGGTCATGCAGGCCATGAATACCCTGGGCTACCAGCCCAACCTAAGCGCCAGGCGCCTGCGCTCCAATGAAAAACTGCGCCCCATCATTGCCTTTTACTGGCCCATGGATTACCGTACCAACATCCTGGCCTCATTCCTCTCCAGCTTCCAGGGAATCATACGCAGGCTGGGTTTTGACTGTGAACTGGTGGTGCAGACCTATGAAAACAATGCACTTGAAAAACATTCAGACGGTATCATAAAGAACAGCTACCACGCAGTCATCATAGGCGGCGCATCCTCCCAGGACATTGCATATCTGGAAACCCTGAAACCGCAGATTCCCCTTGTGCTGATTAACCGTACATCGGAAAAGTATTCCACGGTGTCAGTGGACACAAGGGAAATGGGACTTCTGGCCGCCCGCCTGTTCCGGCAGAAAGGATATACCGAGGCAGCGGTCCTGACCTCCAGGCAGCCATACCTGGCCACCGGCCAGCGCACCCAGGCCTTCCTCAATGCATGTTCCCAGATAGGAATCAGCATTGAGGCTGCCCATATCATCCGGGTGGAGAATACCATGGAAGGAGGGGTTAAGGGAGCGGACGCATACTGCAGCCTTCCTGCCGCCCCAAAGGCAGTGTTCTGCGATTCAGATTCCATGGCCCTGGGAGCCCTCTACTCCTTCCACCGGCACGGACTGTCACTGCCCCGGGATGTAGAGCTGCTTGCCATCGGCTTCCTTGACCCGGAGGCCACCATGTACTCCATCCCCCCTGTCAGCGTCATATCCATGCCCAACAGGGAGGTTATGGAAGGCGCCATCCGCGTGGTCATTGATGCCCTGTCCGTATCCGCCGGTGAACCTGTCCATACGCTGATTGAGCCGGAAATCGTGCTGCGCGAAACATTCAAGGCAGTATAAGCCCCCGCATACAGACGGATATGCCGGGAAATGTGAATGCCATATGTTTTGGAAAGGTCATTGTATCCGCTAATGGGGGGTGTTAGCGGTGAGAAGGCATATCTTTTGCGCCTGTCCCCTGAAAAGGACCCGGCCCCATTAGTAGCTGCCGCCAAACGTTATCTGGATGAGGATGTGCAGTACGATTATCCTGATTTGATATTCTTTGCGGGCTTATTGATTTACCGCGCAGTCCGTCCCACACCCAGATGGCAGAAAATCACCGACCTGATTCTTAATATGGCATGCCGGGAACTCGATAAGCTGCTTAATAAAGTGATACATAAAGGCAATGTTCCTGTCATGGTATGTTCCCAGCTGGTATACCAGTGCTACGCTGACTGCGGGACAGATTACCGGATCATCCTGAAGGACGGGCTTCTTGAAACCGGCCTTCCCGGCACAATCCGTCTGGCAGATATGATAGATGATGCATGGGGAGAGAACCTGAGGTACCCTTCCGATCTATTCCCCGGTAACCTTGACCTGGAAGTCCTGGCCCAGGAATTCTATTCCGCCCTGAACGAACCCAGTGACGACCTTGCCCTCCTTGGTTCAGGAGAATTGAGGAATACGGTCAACCTGGCCGCAGACTTCCTGGATCTTGTGGAACAGGTCCTGAAGCACTCCGGCATCGATATACCGGTACCTGCGCTGTTTGTGGCGCCCAGCGATTTATTGTGCCATGCAGTGAACCTGCAGCAGTACGGGACAGCTATGATATCCCGTATTTAAGCCATGCCTGTTATGGATGTCAGTCTGCCATGCGCCCCTTTTTAAGGACCAGGCAGACTGACACGGCATATGGCCAGTCATTTCTTTTTTATCCAATACATCCATTCCATTAAAAAAACCAGGATCCTGGTTATCATAAATAATTCCAAATTTCCTCTTGACAAAAAATATTATTTAATTTATATTTGTTTTAACGATTTAGTTTAACGTTTTAGCAAACTCTACTAAATCGAAAGGACGTGAATCCGTGTTTTGGAAAAAGAAAGGAACATTCCCCTCCGGCCACTCTGCCTCTGACTTCGCAGGCGCCGGTTCCCCGGTCAGGTTCAACAGCGTGGAATTCCGGGATGGGCAGCAGTCCCTGTTTGCAACAAGGATGACCACTGCCGACATGGTTCCACTGCTCAGCGCCATGGATCAGGTGGGATATGACAGTATGGAGATGTGGGGCGGAGCCACATTTGATGTGGCGGTCCGTTTTCTAAAGGAAGACCCTTGGGACCGCATTCGGGAATTTAAGAAATATGTGAAACATACACCGCTTAAAATGGTGCTGCGCGGCCAGAACCTGGTAGGCTATAAGGCTTACCCTGATGATATTGTTGAGAAGTTTGTTGAAAAAGCTGCGGCGGCTGGTATTGACGTATTCCTGATATTTGATGCCCTCCAGGACCTGCGCAACTGCGAATCCGCATTCAGGGCAGTTAAAAAAGCAGGAAAGAAAATCGAGGGCTCCATCCAGTACAACATAAGCCCCTTCCACACCATAGAAAAATTTGTGGAAAATGGAAAAGAGCAGGAAAAAATGGGCGTTTCCCTGCTCCACGTGGAAGACATGGCAGGGCTTATGACCCCGGCCGCTGCCTATGACCTGATAAAAGCATTAAAAGCCGAACTGAAGGTGCCGATCCACCTTCACTGCCACTGTACAGGCGGAATGGCTGAGATGGCCTATTGGGAAGCCATCCGCGCAGGCGTGGACGGTCTGGATGTGTGCGTCTCTTCCATGTCCATGGGACCGGCCCATCCTCCCATTGAAAGTTTTGTTACTGCATTAAAGGGAACCAGCCGCGACCCCCACATAGATGTGGCCCAGTTTAAGGCCATCAATGAAGGCTTCCTGGCCCTGCGCAGGAAATATGCCCAGTTTGAAACAAAACTGATTGGCGTGGACGTGGGATGCCTGGAGCACCAGATACCGGGAGGAATGCTGTCCAATCTGGAAAGCCAGCTCACTGCCATGAAGCTATATGACCGTCTTCCCCAGGTCCTGGAAGAAGTAACCAGGGTAAGGGCCGACATGGGCTATCCTCCCCTGGCGACCCCATCCAGCCAGATGTGCGGCGCGCAGGCCACTACCAATGTGCTTACAGGA
This sequence comes from Enterocloster sp. OA13, assembly GCF_022440595.1. Taxonomy (NCBI): domain Bacteria; kingdom Bacillati; phylum Bacillota; class Clostridia; order Lachnospirales; family Lachnospiraceae; genus Enterocloster; species Enterocloster sp. OA13. Next base: position 3,652,809 of record NZ_JAKNTF010000001.1, read on the forward strand.
AAACGCTACATGATGGTCAGCAATGAAATCAAGGATTACTGCCGCGGAATGTACGGAATGCCTCCAGGCCCGGTTTCACCGGAGCTGCTGGAGGCTGCCCTTGGCAGTGAAAAGCCAGGTACCCAAAAACCGGCGGACATGCTGGCGCCCGGCTACGAAGCAGCAAAAGCGGAAGCCGGGCCACTGGCCCGCACAGAAGAGGATGTACTTACCTATGCCCTTTTCCCCGCCTATGCACCTGACTTTCTCAGGTCCAAATATAATCTGTGATACATAAATACATAACATCAATTCATCACTGGAGGTATCAATGAAACAGCAGAACCCAGAAAAACTACTCCGTTCCCAGGAGGTTTTAAAAGAACTGAAGGAAGCCAGAGGCGGCTCCCTGTTAAACTCCCATCAGGTCATGGGTAATGATCCCAACCTGGTCAATGCATTCTTGCAGCAGTACTTAAACTGCAATAAACGGGATGTTGAAATCCCAAGAAAATACCGCGAACTGATTGTCATGGCCATCGGCATGGCAACAGGGACATCCACCACTACCAAGGTCCATGCCGGGCTTGCCCTGGAAAACGGCGCTACCGTGGACGATGTATTTGAGGTAATCCGCATCATCTTCTTTACCTGCGGCGTTTCCAAACTGCTCCCGGCATTAGAATGCCTGGAAGACTTCTTTGAACCGGTAGGCCTGGAAGATTGAATAACCAGCCGGTATGATTTACCGGTTCCAGAATTAAAGGGCGGGACATGAGGACGTGCAATCATTCGCATAATAAAATATTTTTTCATGATTGTGTATATTCTCCCGCAACGTGTCCATAATAGGAGTATACACGAAAGAGAAAATAATTAATACTTATCCTCCCCTTTTTTCCAGGCTCACTGCAAGGTTGCGGTGGGCCTGGATTTTTTCCTTTAAGTACAAGGAATTGATTCCCTCCCCTGCCGCCAGACCTGCCATACCGACACGGTAAGACTGGGCGATTCCTCCGTCCAGCCCAAATAGGCCACACCCATAAAGGAAAACCATCTATTTTCAAAATAATTCTTTTACATGTATATTCAAGAAAAAACAGGCAATAATGAAAATGTTAAGAGAATTCTTAATACTTATCCTCCCCTTTTTAAGAACCCTGCATCCATCATGTGTGCGGGGTTTCTTTATTATGGACTGCCCTCATGAGTTCCATCCTCCGTCCCATCCTCCCCAGCGCACATATATCCTTTCCCCGTCCCGAAAAAGCAAAATAAAAAGCCTCAAGCCCATATCAATCAGCTTGAAGCCTTCTATCCTCATACTTCCATTACATAATATGCCAGTACACTAGACACTGTCAAAGTAAAAAAAATTAGTGCTGCATATACTGATAGTCACATAAGGATTATCAAGCTTCTGCTTCACATCAAGAATGACCCTCCGTATTGCGCTGAAATATGCTTCACTGTCCTCGTAAAGCACGGGATTGCGCGCAGCTATGATTCTTAGCCCCTGGCTGTCCGTACCGCACTCATCCCTTATGTCACAGATTAATTCCAGATGCTCAATCACGCCGTTTATAAACACCCCGCAGCGCTCATTTTCTTTGATAGCAGCATTAATCCAAATCCTTTTTACTTCTTCTATGCCGAATCTTTTATCACCTATGCTGTAAAAGTTAATGATATACCGCTCAGTTATCATCTTTTCAGCCTTTTTTATTATATATATTGCTGTCCCGTCTGATTTATTCAGGCAGCCGTTTATAAAATCACCAGGAGGGTTCCCGTAATCAGCACAATACTGATTACAATGGAGATTGAATTAATTGCGCTTGACAGTCCGATATCCCCTCTCAAATCCGCGGTAAAGGCCGGAGCTGCAGATGCGATGGGGCTGAGGGCCAGTATGGCCAGGGCCTGTCTGTACTCCAGTCCAAAGGGCAGAAGGAAATAAAAGGCCGCTGCCAGCGCTATGGAAACAGCATACCGTATGGACAGTATTGTTATGATTTTTCCCATCCGGCTTTTATCCAAGGTCATCTTAAATCCAACGCCCAGCATGAGCATTGCCATAAATGCATTTCCATTGGCAATGATCCCGGTAAATGAAACCACAGGCGCTGGCAGGGTCAGATGCAGTAAGGACAGGATGGTCATCAGCAGATATGCATCAAACGGCACGGATAATAACAGGGTCTTTATGATGGGCATGACGCTGAACTTATTCTTCTCCCCCTTAGCCATTACAGCCACGCTGTAAGCGCCTCCCAGACAGACCAGCGCATTGCCTGAGTCAAACAGGCTGGTGGCAACCACCCCCATGGGCCCTAAAAAGCCCTGGGCAAAGGGCATGGTGAAGTTCCCTATATTATATCCGGAAAGATTGACGATATTAAATGCCTTTTCCCCGCCGCTTTTACCTGCGCTGATCAAGAACGCAATGCCAACCAGCAGGACTCCGCCGCCCAGTCCCAGCATGCTCATGAGCAGCATGGACGGCTTCAGGTCAATTCCGGTAAAATTCGTCACGATGGCTGCCGGAAGCGTAATCTTCAGCACGATCCTGGACAACACATAAAAATCTTCCTCTTTAAAAAATCCTTTTCTTCTCAGCATATACCCCATTATGATAATAGCCACAAAGGAGCCTGCCTTCATAAGTATCTCTGTCATGCCTGTTTCCCTCATCCATTTTCAAGTTATGCCTGAACGCACGATATGTACTATAGCAGAATTCGCCCCCAACCACAACCCATATTCATCCACAAATTTCACCTTTTCCGTATTTTCTTCCGCTGTTCCATTTCCCTGTCCTTCCTGCATTGGCCTGCCATACCCCTGCCCCTGCTTCGGCCTGCCATACCCCTGCCCCTCCTGCTTCGGCCTGCCATACCCCTGCCTCTGCTTTGGCCTGCCATCTGCGTCCTTCCATCTACAGCCTTCCATCTACAAACATGCCGCACAAAAAAATCTGCCGCCCGCCGCACATGACCTGCAGCAGACGGCAATATTTCCCAGCCCGAATGAATCAGATTCAAATCCCAATCAGCCTTCCATCACACATACCCCAGCAGTCCCGGCAGCCACATGGACAGGATCGGAACATAGGAGACAAGGAGCAGCACAATGAATATGGCGGCAAAATAATAAAGCAGCGGCTTAATCACATTTTCAATCTTGCTCTTACCCACCTTAACGCCTACAAACAGCGTGGTTCCCACCGGCGGTGTGATGGTGCCGATACACAGGTTGAATATCATCATGATACCGAAATGCACGGTGTTCATCCCCAGGGCCTGGCAGATAGGCAGGAAGATAGGGGTGAAGATCAGGCAGGCAGGCGTCATGTCCATGAATGTGCCGATAATCAGGAGCAGGATATTGATGATGAAGAGGATCACATACCTGTTGTTGCTGATTCCCAGCATGGCCTCGGACACGGCAGAAGGTATCCCCGTAAATGCCATGACCCAGCTCATGATACTGGACACGCCGATAAGGAAAATGATGATACCGGTCATCTCCGCGCTGTCCAGGAAAATCTTAGGCAGTTCGGAAAGCTTGATTGACTTGTAGAAAAACAGCGACAGGATCAGGCTGTACACAACAGCCACCACGCTTCCCTCCGTGGCCGTGAAGATACCGCTTATGATTCCCCCGATTACAATCACAATCATGAGAAGACACGGGATTGCCTGGAAGAATACCTTAACCTTTTCTCCGGCGCTGTATTTAACCGTACTGCGGTATCCCTTCTTTTTGGCAAAATAAAAGATTACAGCCATACAGGCCAGTCCCCATAGGATTCCGGGGATATACCCTGCCATGAACAGGGCTGCCACTGAAGTTCCCCCGCTCACAAGGGAATAGGTAATCATGACGTTGCTGGGCGGAATCAGAAGTCCGGTGGGCGCCGTGGCAATATTGGCTGCCGCAGAGAAATCCCTGTCATAGCCCTCTTCCTCCTCAATCGGCCCGATGATGGAACCCATGGCAGACGCTGCCGCCGTACCGGAACCTGATATGGCGCCAAAGAGCATATTGGCAACCGCATTGGTGTGCGCCAGGGCGCCTGGAATGTTTCCGGTGAACAGTTTTGCAAAATTAATGAGACGGATGGCAATCCCGCCCTTATTCATGATATTTCCAGCCAGGATAAAGAAAGGTATGGCCAGAAGGCTGAACACGGAAATGCCGGAAAATATCCTCTGTGCCCCGGTAAGCACGGCCGCTCCTGTATTCAGCACAGGAAGGATGGCGCAGATGGACGACACGGCCAGGGCCACTGCAATGGGAACTCCGGCCAGAAGCATGATGACCAGTAACACTAATATAATCAATCCACAGGCAACTGCTATATTCATCTCCTACACCTCCTCTTTCCCGCTGAAATCCCTGTGCAGCATATCCGCCGCATTCATCAGGCTGAACAGCATGATCAGCACGCCCGCCACAGGCACGATTACATAGATGTATCCCATGGGCACCCTCAGGGATGCCGTGGTCTGGATCATGGTCAGTTTCGTAATGGAAATGCCTCCGTATACCATGACAACGCCTGCAAATGCAAAGGTCAGTAAATCAATGGCCACCTCCAGGTATCTGCGGCCAGGCCCTGTAAACTTATCCGCCAGGAAGCCCATGCGCATGTGGTCCCGCTTGCCGAACACATAGGCGGAGGCCAGCAGGGCCATCCAGGTAAAGGAGTAGGTCAGAAGCTCCTCCGACACAGTGCTTGGGCGGTTAAAGAAATATCTTGTCACAATCTGATATGTGCCGATCAGGGTCATCAGGGCGAACAGGCAGGTAATCACAATCCCCAGGACCCGCATGATTCCGGCTCTTATTTTATGCATGTTCTCCATCCTACTGTCCTCCCTTGGCTTTTTCATTTACTTCCTGGATATACAGGTACAGGTCTGCAATCTTGGGATTTTCCTTCAGCATCTTCTCATGCAGGGGAAGCACCTTCTGCTTAAATGCATCCACATCCACATCGATGAATTCCACACCCATGTCATTAACCGCAATCTGTTTTGCCTCCTCAATGCTCTTATCCCACTCCTCCATCTCGACCTGGGTGGAAAGAAGGGCCGCATCCTTGAAAATCTGGTACTCCTCAGGATCCAGGCCCTGAAGGAATTTGAGGTTTGCCACCAGCATGTCCGGTACCATCTGGTGTTTATTGTAAGCATAATATTTTGCAACCTCGCCGTGCTTGTTGTTGGTAAGGGCCAGCTCATTGTTCTCAGCCCCGTCAATCACGCCCTGCTGGATGGCTGTATACACTTCCCCGAAGCCCATGGGCGCCGCGGCCGCTCCAAAGGCATTGACCATGGCAACGCTGGCCGGGCTTTGCTGTACCCTTATTTTCTTACCCTTAAGGTCCTCAGGGGTGCGGATGGGCGTCTTGGCGTAAAAGTTCCTGGTCCCCGCATTATACCAGGTCACAACCCGGAACCCGGCCTCATCCGTGGACTCATACACCTGCTCCATGTAATCCGTATCCTGCATCACGGACTTATACACATCCTCGGAGTCAAAGAGGTAGGGCATGCTGAAAATCTCATACACGCCTGCAAATGTCTCCAGGTTGGCGGTTCCTGCCACCACAAAATCAATGGCTCCTGTCTGGGTCAGCTCAATCGCCTTCTGGGCAGAACCCAGGATCTCATTGGGGAATATCTGTACCTCGTACTTGTCCCCCAGACGTTCCTCCACATATTCCTTGAATGCAAGCAATCCTATGTGCTCGGGATGTGTCTCCGACTGTGCATGGGATATACGGATGATCCGTTTCCCGGAAGTCACGGAACCACAGCCCATAAGGCCTGCCGCCACAGCGGCAGACAGCATGACGGCCGTCATTTTCTTTATGAATTTCCTCACCATTTTCCATTCCTTTCCCTTTATACGGCAAATGTTCCATACAATCTGTACTTATTCTGGTCTGTACTTATTCTGGACTGAAATCCTCCATACCATACCGCATAAAAAGAAACCCCGCGGCTGTACAATCCAGAATTCATTAAGGTTTTGGCGCCTTCCTTAACACTTTCTTAATTATATAGCCCGGGGCATTTAATTTGTACCGTAAAAGTTTGTCATTGGGGAAGAAGATTTTGTCATTTTATTAACAAGACCAGGGGGACATTTCCAAACACGCCCTAATGCTGCGTCCGGCTGTCCCTGTACTCCGAAGGGATCATGCCCGTAATCCGCTTGAAAACCTTGGCAAAATAATTGGAATCATAATATCCCACCTGCATTCCCACATCCTTCACGCTGATATTCCGGTTCTTCAAAAGCTTCTTTGCCTCGTTCACCCGGAAATTAGTCAGATAGGAGGTAAAATTCTGGTCAAAGCACTGTTTAAACAATTTGCAGAAATACGCATCCGAATAATTCATCACCCTTGCAGCATCCTGCATGGAAATCTCCTTCATGTAATTATTCCGTATATACTCCCGCATGGTTTCTGCTGCCTGGGCCATGCGGGCGGCTCCCGCGTCCTCCAGCCCATGGCCGCCCTGGGGGATTGTGTCCGAACGCCCGGATCCATCCCCCATCCCGGCCGCAGTCCCCGGTGTATCCCCAAATGGGGTTCCCGGTGCACCTCCCTTCTGGGTTCCCGGTGCAAATCCCTCCTGGATTCCCAGTGCACCTCCCTCCTGGGTTCCCAGTGCACCTCCCTCCTGGGTTCCCGGCACGTTCCCGCCCAGGCCCACCGGTATATGCCCATCCGGGACCGTCCCCGCATCCAAGCCGGATTCCCGCGCCTTCTGTAACGCCCTGCGGTCCGTAAGACGCATGGCCTCCTCCATCACCGACACCAGCTCATCCTCGTCACAGGGCTTTAAAAGATAGTCCAGGGCACGGATTACGATTGCCCTTTTGGCATAGGCAAAATCATCATAGGCTGTCAGGAAAATGATGACGCAGTCCTCATCCATTCCCCGGATGTGCTCCGCCGCCTCCGCCCCGTTCATTTCCGGCATGGAAATATCCATGATCACAATCTGGCTCCGCTCCCTCTTAAACACCTCCAGGGCATCCGCTCCATTGACAGCCTCGCTGATTGCCAGGCTGTCCCCAAAATGCTTCACAAGCCGTTTTGCCAGCGCCATCCGCTCAATCTGTTCATCGTCCGCCAGCAATATGCGATATCTGTTCATACTTCATCCTTTCCGTTCAGGTCTTTCCCTGTGAATGCCATCTGCACCACCGTACCGCAGCCCTTGCAGCTGTACAGGAACATTTCCCCATCCTTATACATGCCGTGAAGCCTCCGGTAAATATTGCCAAGCCCCACCCCGGCCGCCTTCTCATCCCCGGTCCTAAGCGCTTCCCGTATCTCCTGAAGCCGTCCCTCTTCCATCCCAAGCCCGGTATCCGCCACGGATATCCACAGCCGTCTCCCCTCCATCCAGGAACGTATGTGGATCTTCCCGCCCTGGCTTCTGGGTGAGATGCCATACTTGATGGAATTTTCCACCAGCGGCTGGAGCGCAAAGGAGGGAACCAATAGTTCCAGCGTATCCGGATGGCAGTCGCAGGTAAATGTAAGCCGCTGTCCAAACCGCATCTTCTGCAGGTACATATAATCCTGGATTACCTTAAGCTCCCGCTCCAGGGGCATGACCGAGTCCGACGATTTCAGATTATAGCGGAACAGCCGTCCAAGGGCCGTTATCATTTTCTCCGTCGTATCAGCGTCCTCTATCTGGGCCGTGCTGGCAATCATGTTCAGGGTATTGAACAGGAAATGGGGATTGATCTGGTTCTTCAGCATCTGAAGCCGCACCGCGTCCAGCTGCTTCTCCATCTCATGCTTTTCAGTCAGCGCCTCGATATAGCCCTTTGTGGACTCCTTCATGGTACAGAACGCCCTGACCAGGCTGGCAATCTCATCCTGTCCCTCTGCCTGGATATCCGGCCCAGTAAAATCATTTTCACCAATGCGCCTTGAATCCTCCGCCAGTTCCACCACGGGCCGCACGATGCTGCGGTTCACCGAACGCTTCAGCCACCGCACCATGAGCAGGGCCGCCGCCCCCCAGAGCACGCTGATCACAGGCACGACAATCAGCAGGGGCTGCTGCCTTTTATAACTCTCATTCCCCATCTCAACCGTCATCTGTTCCAGGCGGCCCGCGTGGTTCTCCAGATATCCCTGGACGCGGTAGATGGTATACAGGCGGTCCATGTACCCCTCGTCGCCCTCACGCATGTCCAGGAACCCATCCCTTTCCCTGGCATAGTTTTCATACATATTGAAAATGGACCAGGTCCTGGCATACCGGACCGCCCCGATCTTACTGTAGTCAAAGCTCAGTCCCTCAAGTGCTGCTTCTGATTTAAGACACGCCTCATGAAACCGCTTCTGGTTTTCCTCCGTCCGGTCCCTGACCAGGGTCACAAACGCGCTGCTCTCCCCTGACATGGCGGACCAGAAGGACAGGGCCTGGGAATTATTCTGAAGCACTGTGTTAAATCCCTTCATGCCAAAGCCTGCAACCAGGATATTGGCCACAATGGACAAGATGACCACAATTGCAGCCGAACCAGCGATATAGCGCACCTTCCGTTCCAGGGAACAGGAAAGCCAGATGCGGCCAAAGAATCCCGGATTGCTTTTCTTATTCTGTTCCGTCTCCACAGCCCGCCTCCTTTCATCCTGAAAACATTCTATAATAGTTTGGTCTGTTTTGGAAGGGATAATCAAAAAAAATGCCCGCTGGCCACGGCCACGGGGCCAAGCTGAAGGGCATCTGTCTGGTTCTCTGATTTGTCCGGCCAAGTTACAGCTTCTGGTCCTCATCCGAGGCCACATAGGTTGCGATATTCTCTATATCGCAATTCAGTATCCTGCACAAATCATTCACTGTCTTCATGGAAATATCCTTGTTGTGCTTCAGTCTGTGAAGCGTGCTGTCCGACACATGATGATGTTTGGTAAGGGTATACCAGTTTTCCTCCGATTTTTCCAAAGTCTTCCAAAAGGGTGAATAATCTATCATCTTTTACTCCTATGTAATTGGTCTGTTTGATAGATTAAGCATAAAATAGATTTCAGATATTGAATATCTTCGCAATTACGAATATACTATAGGTATTAGGATGTATAAATTACATATATTGGAAATAGAAAGGCAGGTAAATGACGATGGATTATTTTACGGATGAAAAAATCAAACAATTACTGGATGACGAGGAGGTGGTGAAACGCCTGATTGATTTCGTCTCCATGGACGGGGCAGCCTACTTTGAGGAGGTCCGTTCCAACCTCTCCCCAAAAGACCTGGAAGCGTATCTGGAAGAAAATCCGGATGAACGGATTTATCTTAAAAAAGAATAGAACGGCTTGTCATATGACAAACCGCCCTTCTTCTGGTTCTTCTTCAAAATAATCTTTATAATCCACTTCTATGGAATGGCGCATGCGCTTCATGCTGTAATACAGGTGTTCCTTGAGCGATTCCTCCAGCTTCTTTTCATTTCCTTCTGAAATCAGCCGGAACAGTTCCTCATGTTCCCCAATGATGCGCGTAAAATCAGTCTCAGTGATGAAATCCAGCATACGGAACCTTGTATAGTGAAGCTGCTGTGCCTGAAGCATTTCCCAAAGCTTCTGGCGCCTTACAGCGCCAAACCATATGGAATGCATCTGGGCGTCCATGTGGTAAAACTGCTCCGGCTCAAACCCGGCCTCCTCAATCAGCGCCCGCTGCTGTGCAATTGCATGGCGGATATCTTCCATCACCATGGGCGTGCGGTTCTGCATGAAATCCCGCAGCACCATGGTTTCAACCGCAACACGCATGTAAATCATCTGCTTGATGTTATCCAGGCTCAGAAGCGTCACATAGGTTCCCCGGTAGGGGACGGTCTCTGCGAATCCCTGTTCCTGCAAAAGCCTGAGGGCGTCCCGCACAGGAGTCCTGGACACGCCGAAGCGGTCGCATATTTCATTTTCACTTATCATCTGTCCCGGCTTCAGACGCAGGTCCAGAATCTCCCGCTTCAGGGTCTCAAATACCAGCTCGCCGCGGTTCTTGAAATTCATCTCTCCCATGGTTTAACCCCCATACCGCCAGGCAGCCGCCTGAATACTGTTAAGGCTGCCTGACATTCAGCTGCTTCGATTTATTTTGGCTGCTTGCCGATGTAGGCAAGGATGCCGCCGTCCACGTACAGTACAAGGCCGTTCACAAAATTAGATGCCTCGGATGCCAGGAATACGGCCGGCCCGCCCAGATCCTCTGCCTCGCCCCAGCGTCCGGCCGGTGTCTTGGCAATGATGAACTGGTCAAAGGGATGCCTGGAGCCATCCGGCTGGACCTCGCGCAGAGGCGCTGTCTGTGGTGTGGCAATATAGCCAGGCCCGATGCCGTTGCACTGGATGTTGTATTCGCCGTACTCAGACGCAATGTTCTTGGTCAGCATCTTAAGGCCGCCCTTGGCTGCCGCATATGCGGAAACAGTCTCGCGTCCCAGTTCGCTCATCATGGAGCAGATGTTGATGATCTTGCCGTGGCCCTTCTTAATCATGCTGGGGATGACTGCCTTGGACACGATGAACGGCGCATTCAGGTCCACGTCAATTACCTGTCTGAACTCAGCGGCAGACATGTCGCACATGGGAATCCTCTTGATGATTCCTGCATTGTTGACCAGGATGTCAATCACGCCGACTTCCTTCTCAATGGTGGCAACCATCCCGTTCACGGCATCCTCATCCGTCACGTCGCATACATATCCGTGGGCTTTAATCCCCTCTTCCTTGTAAGCCGCAAGGCCCTTGTCAACCAGCTCCTGCTTAATGTCATTGAATACAATGGTTGCCCCTGCGCCTGCCATGGCCTTTGCAATGGCAAAACCGATCCCATAAGACGCGCCTGTAATCAGCGCAACCTTGTCGTTCAGTGAAAAGTTCTGTAAATAATCTGTCATATCCTTATCCTCCTTCATTGGCAGGCATCCCTGCCATCGTCATGTGTTATCCGGCTGCTGTATTATTTCATCTGGTTCGGCATCATGGTGTCCATGTCGTCAAACTCCATGTTCTCTCCGCCCATGGCCCAGATAAATGTATAGTTGGATGTACCGGCACCGCTGTGGATACTCCAGGACGGGCTGATGACAGCTTCCTCGTTCTTCATGATGATATGCCTTGTCTCTGTTGGCTCTCCCATCATATGGAACACAACGTTGTCACCCGGAACCTCAAAATACATGTAAATCTCCATGCGGCGCTCATGTGTGTGGGCCGGCATGGTATTCCATACACTGCCTTCCTCCAATACGGTCATACCCATGGACAGCTGGCAGGTCTGAAGCACATCCGGATGGATGAACTGGTTAATCACGCGCTTATTCGCTGTCTCAGAAGCGCCGCACGGTCTCTTGGCAGCCTTCTCGATGGGGATGTAGGTGGTGGTGAAGGATGTATGGGCAGGCGCGCTTACCATATAGAACTTAGCTGGATTGGCAGCGTCAACGCTTGAAAAATACACTTCCCTGGTGCCCTTTGTGATATACAGGCAGTCCTTATAGCCCATGTTGAATTCCTGTCCGTCAGCCACGATCTTTCCTGCCCCGCCAATGTTGAAGATACCGATCTCACGGCGTTCCAGGAAGTAGTGGGTGCCAAAATTCTTCCAGCAGTCGATTCCCTTGTCAATGGAAACAGTCTCTGTCACAGGCATGCATCCCAATGTCACCATACGGTCCACATGTGAATACACGGCAACCACCTCATCTGCCACGTACAGGTTCTGGATCAGGAACTCATCCCTTAATTCCTCAGTGGTGTAGCGCTTCACATCTTTCTGATTTGCAGAATAACGAATATCCATTACTTAAATCCTCCTTTAACTTCGTGATTGTATTCCAATCATCGTACTTGTATACAACTTTTAATATCTGTATACAGATTAGCACAGACCTTATGTGTTTTCAATTGGCAATATACACAAATTTGGAATGGAATTCTATACATGTTAACAAGAGCTGATTGCATTGTCCTTTTGTTTGTTATATACTCATAAAGAAACTTGCTCAAAAGACCTGAACAAGAAGAACAACAGGAAGAACAGATAAGGAACAACATTAAGAACAACAAGGATAACAATTAAGGAGAACCATCATGAGAAAGAATATCCTGGTCGGCCAGTCCGGCGGTCCCACCGCTGTCATCAACGCCAGTTTATACGGAGTAATCACAGAAGGCGGCAGCCACCCTGAACAGATAGGCGCGGTTTACGGCATGGTAAACGGCATTGAGGGTTTCCTCTCCGGCCACTGCATGAACCTGTCGGAAAGCCTTAACAGTGAAGACCTGCTCCTATTAAAGCAGACCCCCGCCGCTTACTTAGGCTCCTGCCGTTACAAGCTCCCGAACAACATGGACGCGCCTGTCTACGGGCTTCTGTTTGAAAAGTTCGCATCACTGGACATCGGCGCCTGCTTCTACATCGGGGGCAATGACTCCATGGACACGGTGGACAAGCTGTCCCGGTGCGCGCGCCTGCGCCATGAAACCATATCCTTTATCGGGGTCCCCAAAACCATTGACAACGACCTTCCGGTCACGGACCACACCCCCGGCTACGGAAGCGCTGCCAAGTACGTGGCCTCCACGGTCCGGGAAATCTGCCTGGACGCCTCCGTGTACCAGCAGCCCGCCGTCACCATCGTGGAACTGATGGGCCGCCACGCCGGATGGGTCACCGCTGCCAGCGTCCTGGCAAGAAGGCATGTGGGGGACAACCCGCTGCTCATCTACATGCCCGAAGTCCCGTTCTCCATGGAACGCTTTTTTGATGATGTAAAAAAAGCCCTGGACCGGCAGCCCAATGTAGTAATCTGCGTGTCCGAAGGCATACGTGATAAAAGCGGCAAATTCATATGTGAATATTCCAATGAAGCACAGCTTGATACATTTGGCCATAAAATGCTCACAGGCAGTGCAAAAATCCTGGAAAGCTACGTTCGCAACCGTTTCCAGGTCAAGGTCCGTTCCGTGGAACTGAACGTGAACCAGAGGTGCAGCAGCCTCTTAGCCTCTGCCGCCGATGTGGAGGAGGCCGTCCTCTCAGGCCGCACCGCCGTGAAACAGTCCCTTAACGGTGCAACCGGGTGCATGGTATCCTGCTCCCGCGCAGACGGCCCTGGCTACCGCCTGGAATTCGGCCTTACGGATGTGGGCAATGTGTGCAACAAGGAAAAGGGCTTCCCGGTGGAATGGATAACCCCGTGCGGCACCGACATCAGCCCTGCGTTCCATGAATACGCCCTTCCCCTGATTGCCGGAGAACCGGAGCGGATCATGGAAAACGGCCTTCCCCGGTATATCAGCAGGGCCGGGGCCTGTTAAGCCTCCGGTCACACCCCTGCGTTAGCTGCGAATCCCCCGTCAACCGGGAGGATTACCCCGGTTATGAAACCGGCCGCCTCATTATTTAAAAGGAACATCAGCGCCCCGTTCAGCTCCCCGGGCTTACCAAAACGGCCCATGGGAGTGGCGGCCAGCACCTTGGCCGTCCTGGCTGCCGGAGTGCCGTCCTCCTCATACAGCAGCCCCTCATTCTGCTTTGTCACAAAGAAACCTGGGGCAATGGCATTGACACGGATTCCCGCCCTGGCAAAATGCACTGCCAGCCACTGCGTGAAGTTGCTGAGCGCAGCCACGGCGCCGCTGTATACCGGAATCCTGGTCAGGGGCCGCAGCGCGCTGGCCGAGGAAATATTTAATATATTGCATCCTTCCCTGCCCACCATATCCTTTGCAAATACCTGGCAGGTAAGGAACGCGCCTAAAAAGTTCAAATCCAGCACCTTCTGCACGCCCCTGTATTCCAGATCAAAAAAGGTAGCCACATCCGCCTCAATATCCCCCATCTCAAAATACTCCTTGGATGTATTGGCACATGCCTGGTTGCCCCCGGCGCCATTAATGAGGATATCGCACGGTCCAAGCTCGGCCAGCACCCTGGCATGGACGCTTTCCAGCCTGTCCTTGTCCATCACGTCCACTTCATAGGCAGCCGCATTGCCTCCCAGGGCCTGTATCTCCCTGGCCGTCCGCTCCGCCGCCTCCAGGTTGATATCCAGCAGCGCCACCGATGCCCCTGCCTGCGCAAGGGTCCGGGCAAACATACCGCACAGGATGCCTCCTGCTCCCGTCACCACAGCCATGCGTCCTGACAGATCCAATCCAAACTCCATATCCATATACCTCCTTACATCCATTGCTTAGCATGCTTTATCATTCCTCAGCATACATTACCATTCTTCACCATGCGTTACCATTCCTCACCATATATTTCCATTCCTCACCATGCGTTTCCATTCCTCACCATGCGTTTCCATTCCTCACCATACGTTTCCATTCCTCACCATACGTTTCCATTCCTAAGCATGCATTACCATTCCTCACCATGCGTTTGCCACATCAAAAAACCTGCATAATAAGGAAAAAGGACCAGCCCATCTTCCCACTGATCCTTTCCCATCGCTTTATGAAACATATCTTTCATGAAATCATTTTACAAAATCCAATCCGCAGAACCGCCCACAACCGTCCACGGATTACCGGCTCATCTTCTCCACTGCCTCAAACAGTCCGTTCAGATAAGTTGCGCCCAGTGCCCTGTCGTACAGGCCATATCCTGCGCGTCCTGTCTCGCCCCAGATCATACGTCCGTGGTCAGGTCTTACATAACCGTCAAATCCATTGTCCACCAGGGCCTTCACGATGCCGAACATATCCAGGGAACCGCAGGAGGACAGATGTGCCCTCTCCTCAAATCCATTGTCCAGCACAGCCACGTTCCTGATGTGGGCAAAGTGGATCCTGCCCATGGCGGCGTACTTCCCGGCCATCCTTACCACGTCGTTCTTGGCAGAGCAGCCCAGGGAACCGGTGCACAGCGTGATGCCGTTGTGCTTGTCGTCCACCAGCTTTAAGAAACGGTCCAGGTTCTCCTCGCAGGTAATGATTCTTGGCAGGCCGAAAATGCTCCAACATGGATCGTCCTCATGAATCGCCATATTCACATCGCACTCAGCTGCAACCGGAATCACGCGCTCCAGGAAATACTTTACATTATCCCACAGCATATCCTCGGTCAGGTTGTGGTATTCCTCCACAACAGCCTTAAGTCCATCCCTTGTGTAGCTGGAATCCCAGCCCGGAAGGGTCAGGTCGCTGTCGCTGTTTAACGGATTCACTGCATCTACCTGCTCCTGATAATATACCAGGGAAGTGGAACCATCGCCCAGCTCATGGTCTAACTGGGTCCTTGTCCAGTCAAATACCGGCATGAAATTATAGCATACGCACTTGATGCCTGCTTCAGCCACACGGCGGATGTTCTCACAGTAGTTCTCAATATATTTGTCCCTGGACGGCTTACCCAGCTTGATATCCTCATGGACCGGGATGCTCTCAATCACATCAAAGCCAAGGCCTGCTTCCTCAACCTGCTTTTTTAACTTAGCAATGCTCTCGCGGCTCCATACCTCGCCTACGGGCACATCATACACAGCAGTTACAATTGACTGCATGCCCGGAATCTGGCGGATGTTCTCCAGGGTTACCTTGTCATCTTCTCCGTACCATCTGAATGATAATTTCATGTGTAAACTCCTCCTTAAGAATTGTTGTTGGTATCTGTCCCTTAACTTAGTTTTATTATAACAGATTCAGGATTTTCGTCCATAGTGATACTTGTTGTGCATATTGCAAATGTTGTTGTTTCATGCTAAGATTGGGTAAAATAAATCAGGTCCGCACGAAAACCGGCCGGAAAGGAGACTCCCCGTGAAAAAACAGATATCCTCGGATTTCAACACCAGGCAATACATGCAGCCCGTTGATTTTGAGCTGTTCTATTACAATGATGCCACGCTTAAATCCGTGGCCGCCCATGTCCATGATTACTATGAGTTCTACTTCTTTCTGGAAGGTGACGTGGAATATCACATGGGGGATAAAAGCTATCAGCTGGAATACGGCGACTGTCTCCTGATTCCTCCGGGCGTCCCGCATTTTCCCGAATTCCTCTCCCATGACAAGCCCTACCGGCGCTTTGTCTTCTGGCTGGGAAATGATTATTACCGCAAACTGCGCCAGGCAGATGAGGAACTGGCTTACGGCTTTGATTATGCCGAAAGCCATCAGGTCTACCGCTTCCACACAGATACCATCACTACCCAGGAGATTCAGGGAAAACTGACCGACCTGATTGAGGAATCCGGCAGCGGGCGGGCCTTCCACCGTCTGGCATCCGAACTCATGGCCGTATCATTCCTGGTCTATATCAACCGCCTGCTCTATGACAGCCTGCATCAGAAGTCCGCGGTCTACGAAAATGTCCTGTACCTCAATATCTGTGACTATATAAACCAGCACCTGGAAGGAGATTTAAGCCTGGACAGCCTCTCCGCCTTTTTCTATGTGAGCAAATACCATATCTCCCACATATTCAAGGATAACATGGGCATCCCCCTTCACCAGTACATCCTTAAAAAGCGCCTGCATGCCAGTAAAAATGCAATCCTGTCCGACCAGCCAATCAGCCATGTGTACCACCAGTACGGCTTCAAGGACTATACCAGCTTTTTCCGGGCCTTTAAAAAGGAATACGGGGTTTCCCCAAAAGAATACAGGGAGCAGCACCGTCTGCCTGCACAGCAGGACTATACCATTTAGGAGAATATAAAACCAGGAGAATATCAAATCATGCAGCACAGAACCCCTATTTCCTTTGACAGCTACACATCCTGCAGCCTTTGTCCCAGGGCATGTAAGGCCGACCGTACCAGGGCCGGCCATTCCATGGCTGAAGATACCAAGGCTGACCCTACCATGGCTGAAGATACCAGGGCCGCGGGCTTCTGCGGCTGCACCCATGAGCTGAAGGCTGCCCGCGCCGCCCTCCATCACTGGGAGGAGCCTTGCATCAGCGGGCCGGAAAATGGCCCCGGCGGCAGCGGGACCGTGTTCTTCTCAGGCTGTACCCTGCGCTGCTGTTTCTGCCAGAACTGGGAGCTGAGCAGCCAAAACTTTGGGAAAGAGCTGTCCACCAGACAGCTGGCCCGCATCTTCCTGGATCTGCAGGCCAAGGGCGCCCATAACATCAATCTGGTGACACCGACCCAGTACCTGCCCCATATCACGGCGGCCCTGGACCTTGTCCGCCCTGAGCTTGCCATTCCCATTGTCTACAACAGCGGCGGCTATGAGACCATTGAAACCATCAAGGCCCTGGAAGGTTATGTGGATATCTGGCTTCCTGATTTCAAATATTATGATAACCGTCTGGCCCTCAGATATTCCCGCGCCGGTGATTACTTTGAACGGGCCTCCCTGGCCATCCTTCAGATGATACGCCAGACAGGCGCCCCTGTGTGGCAGGAATCAGACCCGTCCCTCATGCAAAAAGGCGTCATCATCCGCCACATGGTCCTTCCCGGCCATAAGGATGATTCCATTGCACTTCTGCACTGGATAAAAGAGAACCTGCCCCAGGACCAGTACCTGATCAGCCTCTTGAGCCAGTACACGCCCTATCACCGCAGCAGCAGCTATCCCGGCCTGAACCGCCGCATAACCACCTACGAATACAACCGCGTGGTGGACGCCGCACTGGAGCTTGGTCTCACCCATGGTTTCATGCAGCAAAAGAGCAGTGCAAAGGAGGAATACACGCCCCCCTTTGACCTGGAAGGCCTGTAAAACCCACAAAAAAAGCGCCCCTTCATCCGAAACGCCCAACATTCCCTCTTATCCTTATCATCAAGGCTTCCTACACAACATAGAAGACGGATATCGAATCTTTGACTAACCACGTTCTCGATTACGATATCCGTCTTCTGACTATTTCGTCCATTGGACCAAGCCTCACTTTTCTGAAACAATTGTTTCTTTTTACTTCTATATTAAGTTGTTACACCTCTCTACTATTGCTACTACGCTCCTGTTACTTCATCTTACCAGTATGTCTGATTCATTTTCCTTACTTCTTGCTTACTATACTATCCGGTATCAATCTATTTCGTTCTAATGATACTTTCTCGTCATATCACTAAACCGATACACGATTTTTATTGATACTCTTGAGATAGCTAATTGAAAATGCTATCAACCACTTAATAATAAATGTTTCTACTTAACAGCTTGTTTCTTTAAATTATCTCTTTAAATACTGCAATTGCTTTTTAACTCTTCAATTTGTTGACTTGCTTCTATAATATTAAATACTTTTCTTTTGTGAACTTACCCATTCACTTGGAACTTCTTTAATCTATTGAAACTTTGTTACTCTTTGAATCGTTTACCAACCGATTGGATTCTTTTGTTTCTTTAAATCAATTACTTAAATTACTTTACTGTTTGAGCGTTTTGCTTTTAGTAGATTGGTTTCTCCTGGTCTCATATATAATAAATTTCTTTGATTATATATGAAACTAAAATTCAGTCTTTGGTGGTCCGTACCTCCTTTGCTTGGATTTAAGTTACTTGTGAACTGATTGTCTACAGTTCCTTGAATTCTTTTTGTTCTCTGTTCTTTTGTTGTCTTTATTATAGTAAATGGCCTGTCATTTGTCAATGCTTTTTTCGTTTTTTTATAATCTTTTTAGTTTATTTATATTTATAGCCAATTAATTACAATTGTTCCTATTTTTATACAATTGATGATGCATGAATCTTATTAATTGTTTATATTTTCCGATAATTATGTGAAATTTAAGCAAATTTACGCCAGTTCCGGCATGTCCAGCCATATTTATTCCTTTATGGAAAATAACTTATCACGCCCCTGATACTCACTTTTTATGATTCCGAACATATCTTCAGGACTTTCTTTGCAGCCGCCCTGCAGCCATAATTTGATGATCCTTGTTATCCCACTTTTAAAAAATTCCATATGATAAACAATAAAACGGTTTTGGAAATGCTGTCCTGCAAGGTTCATATCATAAGTGATGATCTTGTAGTTATCGTCATACCCCAGTTTGAAGTAGGTCTTATAGAATATCTGGTTGTCCTTTATGTGACGGAACAGTTTAAGATAATCGTTGCTGTTAAATCCCTGTGTGATTTCATCCCGGTATAAGTTGGATAAATCAGCTTCCAGTTTGTCCCGTATTGAATCGGCCAATCCATATATATCCGTATAATTTGCATAAAAAGTCGTGCGGTTTAATTTGGCCTGTTTACAGATATCCGATATGCTGATTTCAGCTAATTCCCTGGTTTGGAGCATGTCAAGAAAAACCCGTTCAATCCGTTCAATGGACTCTTTCTTTCGTTTATTATTGGGTGTATTCATAAAAATCTCCTTTATCCCAACATTTGTTGGGAAATTGATGATTGTTTTAGGTTATCAGGAACATTATACTATATTCAGATTAAAGCAACAACTGTTGGTTTAATAAATATAACATTCAGGAGGTCTTTTACATGAAAAAAAGTAGTTTTGTTGCAATGATGTCAGGAACTGTGAGCGGTGTGCTTTTTGCCCTTGGTATGTGTATGGCTCTTATCCCGGAATGGGCGGCCTTCCGGCCCGGACTTGTGTGCGGCTGCGCTGGTCTGCTGATGGCCCTGATTACACTGCTTGTATGGAGGAAAATGGAGCATAAGAAGCCCATCCGGCTTTCCGGAAAAATAATTTTTACAATGATTGCCGTGATTGCCGGTACGCTGGCTTTGGGCATGGGGATGTGCCTGACCATGGTATGGGGCAGGATGATTGCCGGAACCGCAACCGGTCTTGTGGGAATCCTCATCCTGATCTGCCTGATTCCATTGACAAAAGGCATAAAAGAATGAGACCGTTCCATCTGCCGCCTCCGCCATATCCCAAACCGGAACTGGCAGGAAATTCATACGCAGTCAGCGTGTGGGGTATTTTTGTTAAAGAAAGGAATATGAATGATGGCAAAATCAAACCTTGTAAAGGCAAATGAAAAAATAGCCAAAGCTGTCACAGGGAGTTTTCATAAAATCGAACGCAGTGTAATAGACGGATACACAAAAATTGAAGACAGGTTTGTAGACGCCTATCTTACGAAAGACGGCGAAACCGTTTCCGGGGCCAAAGAAAGGTTACGGCAGAAACAGGCGCAGCGCCAGAAGGATAAATAGGCAGACATTCATTCCCAGACCAAGGAAACGCGCCGCCCCGCCTCCTTCACCTGTCTCCCCGCCCGTCTCCGGAAAAGTCAAGACCACCGGGGAGGGCAAGCACACTTGAAGCGCTAGGAAAGCCACACGGGGGCTTTCCTGCCTTGATTACTGATAAGCAAACCAGGAAGAGGGTGTCAGGGACCGCGTACCGCTTATACTATCCTTGACATCCTCTCCCTATTTTGCTGCCTGCACCTTTATCCAATAAGGCATAGTTTCCTAATTTATATTTTTTTCAATATATTCCGATATAAAAGTCCTCGATGATTGGGCGATTTCCTGATATACAAACTTATACAAATTATGTGGAAAGTCAAATACTTCGTATTGTGAAACTTTTATATGATTTAAATATTGTAAAGAACATTCAATCCAATTCTCTTTTTTGAGTGTCGTACCTTCTCCGTTCGATAAAAAGAATAACATTGGAACCTGCAGATATGGATCATCCCTTTCCACTAGACCAATCGCATTTCTCAAGTTTTCAGCTTCACTAATCCAATTTTGGTTGGCCAGATTACGGAATGCCAAAATTTCAATTTCATTCTTTTCCATATTGGAAATATCCTGTTCTCCCATTAATTGTTCCACTAAGGCACTAGCGGTTGCTTTTCGGCAGAGTGCATCCACTGACATCCCTTTCAGTTTTTTTGTAGCCTCTTCTACATTAAACTCCCTGTAACAATCTGGCGTTGCAGGGTCAATGCCAAGGATACCAGCGATTTCAAAAGGGTACTGCTGTCCCCAGCGGAGAGCCTCTAAAAATCCCATACTATGTGCTGCCAACACAACAGGTGAATTTATTCCTAATTTTTGTAATACGCTTCTATATTCATGAATAACGCTGTCAATATCCCGATTGTTTTCAGCCAGGTCACTGCGTCCATAACCCAACTTTTCAATTCCAATTACTTGATAGGTTTCGGATAATGATTTTGCCAGAGTTTTGTATTCCAAGCTCGGGAAAGGTACTCCCGACCCAGACAAAAGCACCAGGGTAATAGAGCCTTGACCATAACAATATACAAAATTTTTATAGCCGTTCACTTCCACAAATTTTTCCATATACATCTCCTCCCAAATTTTGTCATGCACGCCTTATTATCCAAAGGCGCATATCTCACTTCGGGCCAACTTGGCCTGAAGCTGTTTTCCATACCCGTATTCTACCATTCCCCAGAAAATCTGTCCATCTTGTTACCGCTTCCTGCCCCTCTGGTTTACCGGATTTCTCGCCAGTTCGGACTTTTGCGATACGGGTTAGCCACTGTTTTTCTTTCTCCGTCAATCTTTCTCCATCAAACGGCTTTATTTTAGCTTTGCCTGCCTGCGGAAAAGCATTATCAGCTTTTCCGCCCGGCTCCCCCTGAAGTCCGCCACTTCCTCCATATCGCATTTCAATTCCTTGGTGGCGGAGTTCTCCGGCCGCTGGTGCTGTCCTTTGTGGGTTTCTTTCAAGTCCTCCATGATACCCGTCTATATCGTCATGTACCCGACGGATTGCAGCACAGGAGTTTCTTTTATCTGAAAATATTCCCTCCCCCTGCAGAGCAGGTGTTTTTTTGTGACATAAACAAAGCAGAGGTTTACGCAGCCTCCGGCCACCTACCTCTGCCTCTAACCTCTAACACCTAACCTCTAACACCTAACCTCTAATACCTAACCTCTAATACCTAACCCTTCATCCCGACCTCTAATCCCGACCTCTAATCACTCTCTTCAATCCCAGCTCCTAAAACCGGTCCACTTCCTCCTTAGAAGGAATCGAAGGCGCTGCCCCTGGCCGTGACACTGCAATGGCCGCTGCCTTGGCCGCCCATTCCAGCGCATCCGCCGCATCCATGCCCTGAACCAGTCCTCCGATGAAGAACCCGGTAAAGGTATCCCCTGCTGCAGTTGTATCTGCCACCTTGACCTTGTAAATCCCCTGCTTCAAGAGCCGGTCCCCATCCCTGTAAAGGGATCCGTCGCCGCCCAATGTCAGTACGATTTTGGCGGATGGGAACTTGGCAGACAGCTTCTTAAGGAGTTCCTCGCCCTCTCCCTGCTCGCCGCAGATATCCCCTGCCTCAATCTCATTTAACAGGAAATAGTCCACATACTCAAGCGGGTATCCTGCAATCTTGTCATCCATGGGCGATGGGTTCAGCACAATCTTCATCTGCCTTTCGTGGGCCTTCTCCATGATATAGCCGATTTCGCTTATCTCATTCTGAAGCACCAGATAGTCCCCTGCCTCAAAATGGCTGATGACCTCATCCACCATTGTCTTTGTTATCATCTGATTGGCGCCGCCGTATAAAAGGATACAGTTGCCCCCGTCCTTTGCCTTCTGGATGATGGCATGTCCTGTCTTTCCTTCCAGTACCGCAATCAGCTCCGTGTTAACCCCTGCGCTTTTAAGCTGTCCTACCAGGAAATCCCCGTCCCCTGTCCCGATTGCCCCTGCGTGCCATACCGCTGCCCCGCTCTTACTCAGGGCAATGGACTGGTTCAGTCCCTTTCCGCCGGAAAACACATTCATGGTTTCTGACGATAAGGTCTCCCCGCCTCTTACAAAATGATCCACACTGTAGGTGTAATCAATATTCAATGACCCAAAATTTAAAATCTTCATGTCTGTCCTTCTCCTTTACTTAAAATATGCCAAACCATTCCATCTGATTATACGATATTTCATGGGTTTGCAAAAGTGTTTCTTAACCTTTTCTGCATAAAATTTACAGTTTGCCCCTGTTAATCAGCATTCACGGGCACCATTTTTGCCACATCCTGGGGAATCCTGGTCAGATCCCTCTCCACAATTTCATAAATCACTGCATCCGGCGGATTTTCCTCCAGCATGGTGTAATCAAATGCCTGCCAATGGTAAAAATCCATATTGGCAAAATACCTGGGCAGCTTGTCCATCAGGGCCGTGCCAAAGGAATCGCGGATTACGGCAATGCGCCTGCCGTCCGGCGCCCCCGGCGTGGACATGTGGAGGATGTTCTTATCCCCCAGCACATCCTCCACATGGACGGCCAGATTGTCGCCAAAGCCTGTGATGACCGCATTCTCATCACTGCAGTATTGTTCCGGCAGATGGAACAGGTTCACCAGATCACCTGGCGCAGCCGCCTCATAGGTCACGGTTACATCCTCTATGGGCACTGCATTTCCCCCCAATGCCTCTATGATCATCTGGGAACCCACATATCCCCCTGCAAAGTTCCAGTGGGTATCCGTCTTATAGTACCATGTATAATCCCGGTTGGCGTTAAAATACTCCCTGGGGTCCAGCACCGTGATACCGGAATGTTTCCCAAGATATTCCTCCAGCTGGGACGGACGGTTCCCGTCCCAGACCCGCTCATAGCAGTCCGGCATATATTCCCTGTAAACGCCTTCCTTGTTGGGCGGGATCATCATCAGGAAGGGAATCCCCCTGCCCTCATAATAGCTGGCGGCCCGGATGATCTCATTGCCGATCATGGCCACGTCATCCTGATAAAAAGGCTCTGTGCCAAGGGCGTCAAACAGGCTCATCCCGCCTGCAAAAAAGTACCAGCCCTCTTTCCCCCGTATGACGTCCTGGGAATCCGCATAACCGAACAGCTTCAGGTTAAGCACGGAGTTAATGCTCAGGAAACGGTTCCTGAACGCGGCATGGTCATTGATATAGCTGTCCACTTCCGAAGGATATGCCTCAAAGTCTTTTGCCTCAAAGACCGGGAATTCAGCCAGGCTCCGGTTCTCCGCACTGCCGCTGTCCCCATTTCCTTTTACCAGCGGGAACAGAAGGTTCGGGAGAAGCAGGATAGCCCAGAAGCCCCCAATCATTATTTTCTTTATCATAAATGTACTCCCTTATATGTATCGGAATCATGTATCAGAACCTGAAGTAGATGAACGCCTGGTAGGTGCTGCTGACCATCAGGACGGTGCAGAGCAGGAGGAGTGCCGCCATGACAGCCACATCCAAAGCCCCCGTCCGTTCCTCGTCATACAGACGCTTTGTAAGCCCCGGAAACAGTTTCTGCACAGGCCCGCAAAAGCAGACCGCCAGGACCAGCAGGAAAATAATCCTGTTATCCATGAAAATCCTCAGGTTCCACAGCCCAGCCCTGGGCGACAGCATGGCCGTCACCAGCACCTTGGCCTGATGCAGGCTCCCAACCCGGAACAGCAGCCAGCCGAACATGACCACAAGCAGGGTATACACATGATTCAGCGCCTTGCAGGGATTCTTTTCCAGAACCTTGCCAAGCCACAGCCGCTCCGCCACAATGAAGATTCCATAATAAATCCCCCAGCAGATGAAGTTCATGCTGGCCCCATGCCACAGCCCGGTTGCCAAGAACACCACGGACAGATTGATGCAGGTCCTTGTAAGCCCCTTGCGGTTGCCGCCCAGGGGAATGTAGAGATACTGCTTAAACCAGGTGGACAGCGATATATGCCACCTGCGCCAGAACTCGCTGATGGAGGCGGACAGATACGGATAGTTGAAATTCTCCTGGTAGGTAAACCCAAACATCCGCCCCAGCCCGATTGCCATATCCGAATAACCGGAAAAGTCATAATAAATCTGGAGGCTGTAGAGCAGGATCGTAAACCAGACAACTGCCGTTCCCAGCTGTTCCAGGGGAAGGCCCCATATCCGGTCCACCACCTGACCGAACATATTTGCAAACACCATTTTCTTGGCAAGGCCGTAAACAAACCTGCGGATGCCATATGCGTGCATGGAAATGCTTTCCCTGCGCTCCCCTATCTGCGGCTCCAGTTCGTTGTATTTCACAATGGGGCCTGAAAGGATCTGCGGGAACAGGGATATGTACAGGGCCAGCCGGAATATATTTTTCTGGATTGGCTTTACGCCCCGGTATATATCAGCAATATAGGAAACAGCCTGGAAGGTATAAAAGGAAATGCCGATTGGCAGCGCAATGTTCCTGGGTATGAAGCCCTCCTTTCCCATTACGGTATAGGCAAGCTCCAGGAAGAAGTTAAAGTATTTGAAATATCCCAGAAGGCACAGGTTGGCCCCGATGCACAGGGCCAGCGCTGCCCGCTTAAGGCCCGTCCTGTCCCCAAGCCTTCCGATTGCAAGGCCGAAGAGGTAGTTGAACAGGATGGATAAGATGACCAGCGCTACATACCTTGGCTCGCCCCAGCTGTAAAACAGAAGGCTGGCAATGAGCAGGACTGCATTTTTAAGCTTCCTGCCCGGCGCCAGGTAATAGACAAGGGCCAATGCAGGAAGGAAAAACCATACAAATGTAAGTGAACTAAAAAGCATATGGTTCTGCTACCTTTCTTATGTATCGTATTCTATCATGGGGAAACGGCCCCCAATCGCAGATAACGCCATCAGGAAACCTGGCGCCATCTCCTACGCCAAAGGCATCGAATCCTGCCGCGGTATCTTCCTGCGTATCTTGCGGAAGGTAATCATATGGGCAACGGCCGTGATGGCCCAGGACACCGGATAGGACAGATAGAGCACGTCCAGGGAACGGTATGCCGCAAACACGGTAAATACCCAGAGCACACGGAATCCGCAGGCCCCTGTCAGGGACACGAACATGGGAATGATGGAATATCCAAGGCCGCGCAGGCTGCCCACCATACAGTCCATGATGCCGCAGAGGAAATAAGTGCCGCAGATGATTTCCAGCCTCAGCATGCCGTAGTGGAGCACCTGGGCATCCGAGGAATAGATTCCCAGCAGCAAATCGCCTGCCAGCACGGCTGTTATCCCCAGCGTGATGCCCACAATGGTCACCACAGCCAGGCAGATATACATGATCCTGTTAATACGGCTGTATTTCCTGCCGCCGAGATTCTGGCTGGTAAAGCTGAGATTGGTCTGGTACACCGCGTTCATGGCTGTATACACAAACCCTTCGATATTGGCGGAAGCGGTGTTGCCAGCCATGGCAATGGAGCCAAAGGAGTTGACCGAGGACTGGATCAGCACATTGGAAATGGAGAAGATGGCGCCCTGCATGCCGGCCGGAAGCCCAATCTTCACAATCCGTTTCAGCTTCTTTGGATAAATCCGCAGTTCCCTGAGGTTCAGCTTCAGGGCGCCCGGGGCTTCCATCAGGCTTTTCAGAACCAGAAGGGCTGACACATGCTCGGATATGACGGTTGCCCAGCCAACCCCGTCCACGCCCATTCCAAGACCTATGACAAAGAACAGGTTCAGCGCCACATTGACCACGCCTGCCATGAACAGGAAATACAGGGGCCGTCTGGTATCCCCGATTGCCCTCAGGATGGCCGCGCCGAAGTTATAGACCATCAGCACCGGCATGCCCAGGAAATAAATCCTCATATAAAGCACGGCCTGGTCCAGCACGTCATCCGGCGTCCCCATCAGGTGGAGCAGGGGCCTGGCTGCAACCCCTCCCAGGATTACCAGGAAAAGCCCGCTTAGCAGGCTTGTCAGCACGGCCGTGTGGACAGTCTCGCTCATGTCCTTTTCCCTCTGGCCGCCATAATACTTGGCCACCAGGACATTGACGCCCACGGAAAGGCCCACAAACACATTGATAAGCAGATTGATAAGGGAGGAGGTGGAGCCCACCGCCGCAAGGGCGCTGCTGCCGGCAAACCGGCCCACCACAATGATATCCGCCGCATTGAACAGAAGCTGCAGGATGCCTGACATCATCAAAGGAACGGAAAATAAAAGGATCTTGCTCAGAAGCGGGCCATTGCACATATCAATCTCATATGACTTTTTCATCTCACATACTATCTCCGTATATTCTGTTTTTTATCTTAACCAGGGCGCCCTGCCGCCGTGGCCTTCTGCCGGTTAAGGAACCGGGGCGTGTCTGCGTGAAGAATCCATGGAACGCCAGGCATGCGTACGTTTTTCAGTTTAGCACAAGGGCTGTTTTTTTACAATGAATTGAGAATTTTTCTTGACATTTTCTTCCTGGTCACTTAAAATGTAGCAAGTGATAAGGGAGTAGTTGGCATGCGGCGCATGTAATAAAGTCAACATACTGATAGTTTCTATCTGGCTTTATTTCAAATAATGAGACTTATCTACGGCATGGAAACCATAATTCCGGCAGTCTGTGAAGACAGGACTCCCGGAGGATACCGTACATGGCCGTAGGTGGGTCTTTTTTTATACACCGTTCCATATATTAAACAAGTACGGGAGGATTCACTATGTCGTTAACTGAGCTGTTTATCATTGCCGTGGGGCTGTCCATGGATGCATTCGCAGTCTCTGTCTGTAAGGGACTGGCCATGCCGAGGATGAACTGGAAAGGCGCATTTATCGTGGGCCTGTATTTCGGGGGGTTCCAGGCCGCCATGCCATTGTTCGGGTACTTCCTTGGATCCAGGTTCAGCATGGCCATCAAGGCATATGACCATTGGATTGCGTTTATCCTTCTGGCCCTCATAGGTGCCGGCATGATAAAGGAATCCCTTGAAAAAGACGCAGAATGTGCCGACGCCTCCCTGGGTGTCCGGGAAATGGTCCTGCTCTCCGTGGCAACCAGCATCGACGCCCTGGCCGTGGGCGTCACCTTTGCATTCCTGGACGTGGACATTGTCCCCGCCGTGTCCTTTATCGGCGCGGTCACATTTACCCTGTCCATGGTTGGCGTAAAGGTTGGAAATGTCTTCGGCTGCAGGTATAAGTCAAAAGCGGAACTGACCGGCGGCATCATCCTCATCCTCATGGGAATCAAGATACTGCTGGAGCATCTGGGATTATAGTGGAGCGGACTGTCCACGAAGCGGGCCAGGGCCGTGTCCGTGAATCAAAAGTGCAGGTTATTCCTGTGCTTAGATTCACGGACACGGCCCTGTTTTTCCCTCCGGCCCCTGCTGTCTACGCGTTCTTCACCGTGGCGATATCAATCAGCGTCAGCTCCTTGGCCCGGTTCTCCAGGCTGGTCACAAGGGCTGCCGCCGTATCCAGGGAAGTCAGCACGTTCACGCCTGTCTCGATTGCATTGCGGCGGATGATGAAGCCGTCGCGGCTGCGCTCTGCCCCCTGGGCCGGGATGTCGATGATCAGGTCAATCTGATGGCCCAGCACCAGGTCCAGGATATTGGGTGATTCCTGCTCCAGCTTGCGGATTTCGTATGCCTTTACGCCGTTTTTGTTCAAGGTCCTTGCGGTTCCCCGTGTGGCAAATATCTGATAGCCCACTGCCGCGAACCTGCGGGCAATGTCCACTGCCTCCTCCTGGTCGCTGTGGCGCACGCTCATGATCATTTTCTTATACTTTGGCAGACGGATCCCGGCTCCCTCAAAGGCCTTGTACAGCGCTTCGTTGAAGGTCTTTGCAATGCCCAGGCACTCGCCTGTGGACTTCATCTCCGGCCCAAGGCTGATGTCCGCGCCCCTGATCTTCTCAAAGGAGAACACGGGCATCTTGATGGCAATGTAATCCGCTGCCGGCTGCAGTCCGGGCCTGTAGCCCAGCTCCCTTATGGTGTGTCCGCAGATGATCTGGGTTGCCAGCGGCACGATGGGTATGCCTGTCACCTTGCTGATGTAGGGCACGGTACGTGAGGAACGGGGATTCACCTCGATGATATACACATCGTCCCCGTCCACAATGAACTGGATGTTAATCATTCCCTTTACATGAAGGGCCCTTGCCAGCTTCTCGGTGTAGTCCACGATGGTGTCAATGTTGTGCTGGGTGATATCCATGGCCGGATACACGGATATGCTGTCGCCGGAATGGATCCCGGTACGCTCAATGTGCTGCATGATGCCAGGAATCAGGATATCCGTGCCGTCGCAGATGGCGTCCACCTCGATTTCCTTGCCCATGATATATTTGTCCACAAGGATTGGGTGTTCCTGGGCAATCATGTTGATGATGCCGATGAACTCGTCAATGTCCTCGTCGCTGATGGCAATCTGCATGCCCTGTCCGCCCAGCACGTAGGAGGGCCTTACCAGTACGGGGTAGCCCAGCTCATGGGCAGCTTTTTTGGCCTCTTCTGCCGTGAATACGGTGTGCCCCGCGGGTCTTGGGATGTTACACTGCTCCAGGATTTCGTCAAAACGTTCCCTGTCCTCTGCCGCGTCCACATCCTCTGCCGCAGTGCCAAGGATGGGAACCCCCATCTTCATCAGGGCCTCTGTCAGCTTGATGGCTGTCTGCCCGCCGAACTGCACCACTGCCCCGTCCGGCTTCTCGATGTCCACGATGCTCTCCACATCCTCCGGGGTCAGGGGCTCGAAGTACAGCTTGTCCGCGATATCAAAATCCGTGCTCACCGTCTCCGGATTGTTATTTACAATGATGGTCTCATAGCCTTCCCGGCTGAATGCCCAGGTGCTGTGCACGGAGCAGAAGTCAAATTCAATCCCCTGTCCGATACGGATGGGGCCTGAACCAAGGACCAGGACCTTTTTGCGCCCTTCTGTCTTCTCTGCCTCGTTCATGCTTCCGAAACAGGAGTAATAATAAGGCGTCTCAGCCGCAAACTCAGCCGCGCAGGTGTCCACCATCTTGAATGCCGCCCGGATATCATTGTCATAGCGCTGCTTCTTGATTTCTTCCTGGGCAATCCCGGTAAGCCTTGCAATCACGTTGTCCGGGAATTCAATCCTCTTGGCCTCTGCAAGAAGCTCCGTGGTCAGACGGGCCTTGCCTTCCCCAACCGCCTTAAGGGCCTGTTCCATTTCCACCAGGATGGAAAGCTTGTCAATGAACCACAGGTCAAGCCGTGTGATTTCGTGGATTTCTTCATAGGAAATGCCTCTGCGCAGGGCCTCGGCAATCCTCCAAATCCTCATGTCGTCCACTTTTTCCAGCTGTTCCCTCAGCTCACTGTCCGTAAGCCCGGTAAAATCATAGGACAGCAGGCAGTCCACATGCTGCTCCAGGGAGCGGATTGCCTTCATCAGGCCTCCTTCAAAGTTGGTGCAGATACTCATGACCTCGCCCGTTGCCTTCATCTGGGTTCCCAGGGTACGCTTGGCGCTGATGAATTTATCAAATGGAAGCCTTGGCATCTTGACCACGCAGTAGTCCAGCATTGGCTCAAAGCTTGCGTATGTCTTCTTTGTGACCGCGTTCTTAATCTCATCCAGGGTATAGCCCAGGGCAATCTTGGCTGCCACCTTGGCAATGGGGTATCCGGTTGCCTTGCTGGCCAGGGCCGAGGAACGGCTTACACGGGGGTTTACCTCGATGACGCAGTATTCAAAGCTGTCCGGGTTCAGGGCATACTGCACGTTACAGCCCCCGGTAATGCCCAGTTCGCTTATGATGTTTAAGGCTGAGGTGCGCAGCATCTGGTATTCCTTGTCGCCCAGGGTCTGGGATGGCGCCACCACGATACTGTCGCCCGTATGGACGCCCACCGGGTCGATGTTTTCCATATTACATACCGTGATGACATTGCCTGCGCCGTCACGCATGACCTCGTACTCGATTTCCTTCCAGCCCGCGATGCAGCGCTCCACCAGGACCTGTCCCACACGGGAAAGCCTGAGTCCGTTTTCCAGGATCTCGGCGCACTGTTCCGGGTTCGCTGCAATACCGCCGCCGGAGCCGCCCAGGGTATAGGCAGGACGGAGTACCACTGGATAGCCGATCTGGGCCGCAATCTCCAGTCCGTGCTTCACATCCTCCACAATGTCGGAAGGAGCCACAGGCTCGCCGATTTTCTCCATGGTCTCCTTAAACATCTCGCGGTCTTCCGCCTTCTTGATGGTCAGGGCCGTGGTGCCGATCAGGCGTACATTGTGTTCCTTAAAAAAGCCTGCGTCCTCCAGCTCCATGGCCAGGTTAAGGCCTGCCTGTCCGCCCAGGGTGGGCAGCACGCTGTCCGGCTTTTCCTTTAATATAAGCTGTTCCACCACTTCCACGGTCAGGGGTTCAATGTAAACCCGGTCCGCAATATCCTTATCCGTCATGATGGTGGCCGGGTTGGAGTTTAAAAGCACCACCTCCACGCCCTCTTCCTTCAGGGAACGGCAGGCCTGTGTGCCCGCATAGTCAAATTCAGCGGCCTGTCCGATGATGATCGGGCCGGAGCCAAGTACAAGGACTTTCTTAATATCAGGATTCTTTGGCATCAGTCATTCACCTCCATCATTTTCAGGAAACGGTCAAACAGGTAACCGGAATCCAGTGGTCCGGGGCAGGCCTCGGGGTGGTACTGCACCGTGAAAATATTCTTGCCCACATATTTAAGCCCCTCATTGGTGCCGTCATTTACATTCACGAAGGCGGGAACCGCGATATCCGGGGTCACTGTCTCCATATCAACCACATAGCCGTGGTTCTGGGATGAGATATATACCCTTCCTGTTTCTAAATCCTTTACCGGATGGTTGCCTCCCCTGTGTCCGTATTTTAACTTATAAGTATCCATGCCGTTGGCCAGGGCCATGAGCTGGTGTCCCAGGCAGATGGCAAAAATCGGCACGTCCGATGCATAAAGTTTCTTTATTTCTTCTATGACAGCCGTATTCTCCTTGGGGTCCCCGGGGCCGTTGCTGAGCATGATGCCGTCAGGGCAGGCTGCCAGCACTTCCTCTGCCGGGGTGTCTGCGGGATATACGGTAACCTCACAGCCAAGGCTGTTCAGGGAACGCGCAATGTTCTTCTTTGCGCCGTAATCCATAAGGGCCACCTTCTTGCCCGCGCCCGGGAAGCTGCCAGCCGGAAGGCCGTCTTTGCCGGAAAGCCTGCTGTTGTCTGAAGGACCGCTGTCAGCAAGGCTTTTTCCAGGAAGCACATACTTCTCCTTCGTGGTGGTCTTCATGACCACGCCGGTGACGCCGTACTCTTTCATGCGCTTTATGGGTCCGCTTAAATCGGTATATTCACTGGTGGTGATCATACCGTTCATGGTGCCTTTTTCTCTTAAGATTTTGGTAAGGGCTCTTGTATCGATACCGCAGATGCCGGGAATGTCGTGGCGTTTTAAGAAGTTCTGGATGGTATCCTCGCTACGGAAGTTGCTGGGGATTCTTGATAATTCTCTAACAATATAGCCGTCCGGCCAGGGTTTTGCTGATTCCATGTCTTCATGGCAGATTCCGTAATTGCCAATAAGGGGATATGTCATGACAACTGCCTGTCCCGCGTAAGACGGATCGGTCAGCACTTCCAGATAACCGGTCATTGATGTGTTAAACACGATTTCACTGATAACTTCACGTTCTGAACCAATACTTGTCCCGGTGAATACAGTTCCATCTTCCAGTATGAGGTATGCTTTCATATGGGGGTACCTGTCCTTTCTTATGTGTTTGCTCATGGGCCAAGTTATCTCAGCCCAAATTGTAAAGATTATACTGTATTTCGATTTATTATTCAATAGCTTTAAGGGCTAAATTTTTTTGTTTCAATCTAATAGTTTTTTAGAACAGGCCGGGCCGCAAGCAGGGCCTAAAAAACAGCATCAGACCGCCCGGCATAAGCGGCCTGATGCCCATCTGTCTGTTATCCCTGCTACACCAGCTCCGCAATCCTGGTAATCCCCACATAGATATGGGATATCCGATACCATGTGGCAAAATCCACCACGCCGGTCTGGGGAAGCCCGAAAATGGACTGGAATTCCCGCACCGCATCCGCTGTCCTTGGGCCGTAAATCCCGTCAGGGGTCACCCTTGGGATGGCAGTATAAACAGTTGCAATCATATCCAGCTGTTCCTGCATCTGGCGGACCTTGTCGCCTGTGCTGCCAAGGGTCAGGTCATTGCCGGGCCAGGATGCCGGGATACCGGATATCTGCTCTGCCGTGTTGACATAGATGCTGTCCCCATAAAAATACCGCAGGATTTCAATTGGACTGTAACCCTGTTCCCCCAGGGAGCATGACCCCCACTGTGTCATCCAGTTTGGACACTGTACCTGGCGCCCGTCACAGTACTGGGTCAGGATGGGCTGGCGCACGCCTGGCCTGGACAGGTAATTGTCAAATATCTCATCTACAATCAGGGAAATGCTCTCAAATATGTTCCTGCCGTATATCCATTTATGGTCAAAGGCAGTGGAGGATGTGATGGTAAAATCATACCCCTGGTTCCTGTACCACTCCGTATAGACACGGTTCAGGGTAAATGACATGATGGCCAGCACGTTGGCCGTGATGGTGGCCCTGGGCCAGGTGGAGTAGATTTCACTGGAAGCCACATTTTTAATGTAATCCCTGTAGGGCACATAGTAATCCTTTGCCGTCCGGTCCGTGGGCGCCCCGTCATGGACCACCACGGTCTGGGGGACCACCACGCGGCTTAAGACGATTTCCCCGCTCTCGTTCACAGGCTTTATCTCTGCCTCTGCAATCTTGGGCGGATAATTCCCATAAAGGGTGTGGTCCGGAATCACAATCGGGTCCTCGGGAGGCGTCCCCTCCCCTGCCGGCGTCATGCTGACCGGCTGGATGGCAGTGGACTCAGCCAGTATCTCGGTTCCCGATACCTCCACCGGGTCAAATCCCTCCGCCTCCACGGTCAGGTTGTATTCCGAATATGGCTGGATGATGCCTGGTTCCAGGCTCAGCTCCACCGGAGGCGCGGGAAGGGAGACCGTCTCTGTCTGGCCTGAACTGTTGGTCTGAAGCTGCTCCAGGGCGCTTGTTGGCTCTCCCTTGTAACTGATTGTAACCCTGGCATTCTGGATGGGGAAATTGTTCTGGATGTTGATTACATTAATCTGCAGCATTCCACTGGATGTCCGTTCTGGATTGGTTGCCATGTAATACCTCATAATCTCTTATCATTACCTAAATATAAGCAGGGCCTTCTTATTATATGCATGTCCCGGTTGGAAAAAGGTATTTTACATTTTTCAGGAAATGCTTGACATCCGTGCCCTGCCTGTCTATAATAACATTCAATTGAATCAATATCTTCAGGGCAGGGTGCGATTCCCTACCGGTGGTACAGCCCACGAGCCGCAAGGCATGATTCGGTGTGATTCCGAAGCCGACAGTATAGTCTGGATGGAAGAAGATGGACATGGATGTTTTATGATGGATGGATTATGATGGATTATTTATCCCGGTCAGTAGTATGTCCGGGATGGATTTGAAGACTGGTCCCATCCGTATGAAGAATGTTAATGGCTGCCCTGGTATGACGACATACCGGGGCATTTTTTATCATAACATGTAAAGCAGACCGTATTATGTTGATTTCACCCGATTGGCGGATGCATCTGATAGTGGATTCATCTGATGATGGATGCATCTGATGGCGGATTCATCCGATGGTGGATGCAGGCCAATCGATGTACGGATATCGGCATATCTCAAAGATTCCCCTTCCCCCCGCCCTGGACCTGGTGTTCAAGGCGTTTTTTATTCCATTCTTTTACATTTTCCCATCATAAAAAGGAGGTGTCCAAATGTCGGAAACATCCGATAACATCTACATGGGCCGCGCCCTTGCCCTTGCTGCAAAAGGGGAGGGCCGCGTTAACCCCAATCCCCTGGTGGGCGCTGTCATTGTCAGGGACGGCGCCGTCATCGGCCAGGGATATCACGGTTTTTACGGCGGTCCCCACGCTGAACGGGCCGCCCTTGACTCCCTGACCGCGCCAGCCAATGGGGCCGTGCTCTACGTCACATTAGAGCCATGCTGCCATTATGGCAAAACCCCGCCCTGCACGGATGCCATCATAAAAAGCGGCATCCGCCGGGTGGTCATCGGCGCCAGGGACCCTAACCCGCTGGTTGCGGGAAAAGGGATTGCGGCCCTTAAGAGTCACGGGATTGAAGTAATCCAGGGCGTTTTAGAGGAGGAATGCATCCGCCAGAATGAGGTCTTCTTCCACTTCATCCGCACCAGGCAGCCCTATGTGGTCATGAAATACGCCATGACCATGGATGGCAGGACAGCCACATCCGGCCGCCTGTCCAGATGGATTACCGGGGACCAGGCCCGGGAGCACGTCCATAAGACCAGGAACCGTTTAAGCGCCGTCATGACAGGGCTTGGGACCATCCTTGCAGATGACCCGCAGTTAACCTGCCGGATCCCGGGCGGAAGGAATCCGGTGCGCATCATCTGCGATACCCGCCTCATGACACCGCTTACATCCAACGTAGTCAGGACCGCTCCCCATGTCAGGACCATCCTGGCAACCTGCTGCCAGGACCCTGCCGCCATGGCTCCCTTTAAGGATGCGGGCTGCGAAATCCTGATCCTGCCCGAAAGGGACGGTCACACGGACCTTAGGTTCCTGATGGAACGCCTGGGCGGGATGGATATTGACAGCGTCCTGCTGGAAGGAGGCAGCGCCCTCAACTGGTCCGCGCTGGACCAGGGCATTGTCCATAAGCTTCAGGCCTACATTGCCCCAAAGATTTTCGGCGGAGAAAAGGGACTTTGCCCGGTAGGAGGGAAAGGGGTGGAACTGCCCGGAATGGCTTTCTCCCTGGAACCCCCAAAAATCACGGTCCTTGGCAGGGATATCCTTTTAGAAAGCGGGGTGGTTCCTTGTTCACAGGCATCATAGAGGAAACAGGAATCCTGGTGTCCTCCATCCGCGGCCCCCGCTCCTGTGTGTTGGATATCAGGGCGCGCGCCGTCTTAGACGGCACCTTGCCCGG
Source organism: Enterocloster sp. OA13 (assembly GCF_022440595.1). Lineage (NCBI taxonomy): Bacteria > Bacillati > Bacillota > Clostridia > Lachnospirales > Lachnospiraceae > Enterocloster > Enterocloster sp. OA13. The sequence continues at coordinate 3,688,555 of NZ_JAKNTF010000001.1, forward strand.
TGACAGCATTGCGGTTAACGGCGTATGCCTCACTGCCTCCGCTGTCTCATCAACCGGATTCACGGCTGATGTCATGCCGGAAACCATGGCGCGTACCGGTCTTGGGTCCATGAACCCCGGCGCACTTGTGAATCTGGAGCGGGCATTGGCTGCAGACGGGCGGTTCGGCGGACATATTGTCTCCGGCCACATTGACGGCACCGGAACCATTTCCATGATAAAACGGGAAGGCAATGCCATCTGGTACACCGTCCGCACCTGCCCTTCCATCCTGGACCTTATCATAGAAAAAGGCTCCATTGCCATGGATGGGATTAGCCTCACCGTTGCCAGGGTGACGGACCGGGATTTTTGCGTATCTGTCATCCCGCACACTGCCGGCCATACGAACCTGGTCCGTAAGACAGTGGGAAGCACGGTGAATCTGGAAAATGACTGTGTGGGGAAATATGTAGGGAAATACCTAGCAAAGCTGCTTACAGTCCCGCGCCACGACAGCCATCCCGGGTCCGCCGTGACGGAGGAATTTTTATTAAGGAACGGTTTTTAATCTTACCCATCCATATGAATCCACAAATAAAGGAGGTTAACATCATGTATCACTTTAACACCGTAGAGGAGGCGCTGGAAAGCCTGCGCCAGGGCAGGATCATCCTGGTCACGGATGATGAGGACCGGGAAAATGAAGGCGATTTTATCTGCGCCGCCCAGTATGCCACCACGGAGAATGTCAACTTCATGGCAGTCCACGGCAAAGGTCTTATCTGCATGCCCATGAGCCGGGAGCTTTGCCAGAAGCTTAAATTCCCGCAGATGGTAGCGGACAACGGCGATAACCATGAAACTGCATTTACGGTATCCGTGGACCATATAAGCACGGCCACCGGCATTTCTGCACAGGAACGCGGGACCACGGCCCGTTCCTGCGCGGATGAGGGTGCAAAGCCCGGGGATTTCCGCCGTCCAGGCCATATGTTTCCCCTGATGGCAAAGGAAAACGGCGTCCTGGAGCGTCCCGGCCACACAGAGGCCACCGTGGACCTGATGCGACTGGCCGGACTGAAGGAATGCGGCCTATGCTGTGAAATCATGAAGGAGGACGGTACCATGATGCGCACACCGCAGCTCATGGAACTGGCCGGACACTGGGGGCTTGCCATCACCACCATAAAAGCCATCCAGGATTACCGCAAGCAGCATGACTGCCTGGTGGAACGCGCGGCCTGCACCAGGATGCCTACCCGGTACGGGACCTTCCGCGCTTACGGCTACGTGGACAAGCTAAGCGGCGAGCACCATGTTGCCCTGGTAAAGGGAGACATCGGGGACGGCAGGGATCTTCTATGCCGTGTACACTCCGAATGCCTGACAGGCGATGGGTTCGGCTCCCTGCGCTGTGACTGCGGGCAGCAGTTTGCCGCCGCCATGGGACAGATTGAAAAGGAAGGGCGCGGCATCCTGCTCTACATGCGCCAGGAGGGACGGGGCATTGGCCTGATTAACAAGCTGAAGGCATATGAGCTTCAGGACCATGGGATGGATACCTTGGAAGCCAACCTGGCCCTGGGATTTAAAGGGGATATGCGGGAGTATCATATCGGCGCCCAGATACTCAAGGACCTGGGCGCCAGGACCCTGCGGCTGCTGACCAACAACCCGGACAAGGTATACCAGCTCTCCGGGTTCGGATTGGAGATCATAAAACGTGTCCCCATCCAGATGGAACCCACTGGCCATGACCTTTTTTACCTGAAAACAAAACAGCAGAGGATGGGACACATCCTGCACTACGAAAGGAATACAATATAAGGAGGATCCGTTATGAATATATATGAAGGAAAACTGATACCGGACAACATGAAGGTGGGCATTGTAGCCGCCCGTTTCAACGAATTCATCACCTCCAGGCTCTTAAGCGGCGCCCTGGACGGATTAAGGCGCCATGACGTGGAGGACGGGAATATTGACGTTGCATGGGTGCCCGGAGCTTTTGAGATTCCGCTGGCAGCTTTAAGGATGGCTTCCAGCGGCAGATATGACGCCGTCATCTGCCTTGGGGCCGTCATCCGCGGCAGCACAAGCCACTATGACTATGTGTGCAGTGAGGTTTCCAAGGGAATTGCCCATGTATCCCTTACAAGCGGGATTCCTGTCATGTTCGGCGTGCTGACCACGGAAAATATCGAACAGGCCATTGAACGCGCAGGCTCCAAGGCCGGCAACAAGGGCTATGAGTGCGCCATGGGAGCCATTGAGATGGCAAACCTGATGCGTGGGATGGGTGCATCTGGCGGGAATGCATTTCCAGGCACGCCCTAACGCGCGGCGCCGGCCCTCCTGATTCCCCACACGGACACCAGGCAGGCCAATGCCTCAGCCAGCACAAACGCAAGCCACACCCCGTCCATCCCCCATATGCCAGGCAGCAGGAACGCAAGGGGGATGATGGCCAGGCAGCCCCTGACAATGGATATGGCGAATGCTTTCCCGGTTTCGGTCACAGCACTTAAAAAAGCCGCGCTGACAATGTTAATCCCTGCAAAGAGGAATCCTGCAAAATACAGCTGGATTCCCCGCCTTGCAATGGGCACCAGCTCCTGGCTGCCTTCGCTGTTGAATATGGCGATGATTCCCTGCCACCATGAATTGGCGCAGGCATAGATACCGGCCGCCAGCACAATGGAAAGGATGGCCCCATACCGGAACACAAGCTTTAACGTCTTTCCATCCCCCGCCCCGTAACTGCGGCTTGCCAGGGGCTGCATCCCCTGGGCAATCCCTGTGAATACAGCGGTCACCACCAGCGCCAGGTTTGCCACGATGCCGTAGGCCGCCACCCCGGTATTGCCTGCCAGGGACAGGATGATGAGGTTAAACATCATGAGCACGATGCCGGATGACAATTCCGTTATAAAGGAGGACACGCCCGGTGACAGGATGGATACGGCTTCCCTCAGGCTCCACCTGCACCTTACGATGGACAGGGAGCTTTTTTTCCCGGACAGATGCAGGGCAAGCACCCCCATGCTGATGACAGGAGCAAGCCCGGTCGCAAAGGCCGCTCCGGACATCCCCATGGAAAAGGGAAACATGAACAGGTAATCCAGGGCAATATTGGCCAGGCTTCCCGTCAGCATGGCTGCCATGGACAGCTTTGGGTTCCCGTCATTGCGGACAAAGGCCAGCAGGGTATTGTTCATGATGAAACAGGGGGCAAAGCAGAGGATGACCCTCAGGTAGACCACCGTATTGTCCATGGTGTCCCCGTCCGCCCCCAGGACAGCCGCAAGGACGGGCGCGCACAAAAGACCGGCTAAAAGGAACACGCCTCCCGCTGCCAGCGCCAGTCCCACGGTCCTTGTGAATACCTGCCCCGCCTCCCTTTCATGCCCCTGGAACCTGAAGATGGAAAACCGGGTGCCTCCTCCGGCGCCCATCATAAGTCCGGTGGCATTGATTACACTGTACACGGAAATAGCCAGGTTAAGGGCTGCCAGGCCGCTGGTTCCCAGGGCCTTGGATACAAAATACGTATCGGCCAGGATATAACATGACAGCCCGATCATCCCCATCACGTTGAGTCCCACATATCTGAAAAATTCATAAGCTCCGCTGTTTTTTCCCATCCCTGTCCTCCCTATGCAGCCGGCGGAAAGCAATTTTCAAACACGATTCAGTGCCGCCGGCTGGATTTTCCCGAAAAAAAGCCCGGACACATTCCTTCTTTGACCTAACGGAATGTGTTCAGGCACATAAGCGCTGCATACCCGGTGGCAGGCAGCTGTGTTTACTTATTCATATCTTGATAAAGTCTATCATGATTCTGTGATATTTTCAAGGACTATAGAAACCATTCTGCCCCCAGTCCTGTCACAGTGAAGAACGTCAGTATGTACAGGCAGATGGATGTAATATAGGCAAATGGAATTGAAAGCTTCAGGAAATCCCTGGACTCTACTTTTGTATAAGCCAGCCCCCATGCAACCCATGACTGTGTGATGCAGGAACCCACATTCACCGTTATGGCTGGAATTGCAAATACACAGAATAGGAATGGGACAGAAAAGCTTGCCACATGGGACAGAACCCCCAGGGTTGCCGCGCCACATCCAAACAGTGTGAGAGGCCCCCGGAAAAAAGCAAATGCTGTCAGCAATGCAAAAACAACACACACAACCAGCTCGCTCCTTGGCATGATGGAACCGATTATCACATTAAAATAAGGGGATGCATAGGCCGCGCAGGCGTTAAACATAGGCAGGGTCAGAAGAAAACCTACCAGCGGAGCCGTGTCCACCACACCATCGTAGTATAATTTATTGACCAGCTGACAGTTTTCCTTAAACGTCCCTTTCATCCTGCCGCAAAGAAACAATGCTGCAAAGCCGGCAATAATGAATCCTCCGATAACAGAAAAATCCAGCCATATCTTAAGGACCACTGGTACGATAGGCAGAATCAGGGCATATATGGGGGCATCCTTCTGGGCAGGAACACTGGTGCGTGCAGCCCAGGCATGACTGACTTTGCGTTTTCTCAAATAGAATGCGGTAAGCAGGTTAACCACAACCAGGGTGATTACCAGCGCCATATACCCAAAATGCGCCGCGTACCATCCAAAGGAAAAGGCAGGCATTCCATCCACCGATACCACAAATGCCCGAAGCTGTGCGTGCAGCACAGGATTCAGATACATACCAGCGGACACGGATGCCATAAATGTGAACATGGCAATTCCTTTAGGTATTCCAAGTGATAAAAGGATAGGAAGAACAATAACACCGATTGCAATCACAGGACCGGCCCCCATCATGGCTGTAAAGATAAATGCAGTGGCAATATTTAGGAGCAGGATGGTGATGACCGGCCTGTCACCCCCTAACTCCACTACTTTGCGGATGATTGTGGAAGCAATGCCCGTGTCCATCAGCACCCGGCCAAACCAAGCTCCCCAGCACACATTCACCAGTGTAATCCCCCAGTTTTCCGATGCCGACTGGAAAATTTTATTTAAAATTCCCACCAGGGGTGTCCCGGTTCCTTTGCCAAACTGCAGAATGCTGTTATCCGCCAGGAACTGAGGCGATAAAAAGAAGGTGCCACCCAATGATAATACGGTCCATAATACCGTCATCACTAAAAAACCAATCAATAAATTATAGCCTTTTACACAATAATATGCCAATCCGAAAAATGATAAAATCAGAATAATGCCAATTACATACTCCATACCGATTAACCTCCATTTCAAATGACGAATCATCCTTAAATATCATTACAATATCCCGAATATCCGGAAAGCCTCTGTTGCGCCCATACCATTTTCAATGGCTTTCCTTACCTCCTTTTCCCCGGCTGCTTTTTCAAGTGCCTTTTCAATGCATTCCCCTGCAATTGCCTTTGGAATGATAAGCACCCCGTCCACATCGCCAAATACCAGATCCCCGTCATGTATGATGACACTGCCAATTTCGATGGTACACCTGAAATCAATAACATTGGTGCGTATACTGGAGTCCTGTGCCCAGCAGCCAGCAGAAAAAACAGGGAATTGCTGGTCCAGTACCTGAGGCGTGTCCCGGGTATAGCCGTTCAGAACCGCTCCAACCGCCCCCCGCATCTTCGCTGCAGCGGTCAACAGTTCTCCCCACATAGCGCTGTTATGCGCCCCGGTAGCAAGATAGACCTCATTCTGATCCAACTGATCCAAAGCCTCCGTCAGCAGGCCAAACGGCTTTTCCTGTGCTTCAAATACATCACACTCCAAAACAGTGCATGCCTTTCCCGCAATCTTCATCCCTTCCTTTAACGGCCGGATTCCTGCCGGCAGGAACTGGTGGGAATACCCCATGACATCCAGTATGTCCCCCACCACCGGCGTATACAGCCTCTCCCTCATAAGGGAAAACATCTCCTCTTCACTTTTCCACATGGCTTCTCCTCCTTAGCTGGATTTTACATCGTTAACTCCATATACGGTCATGGGCCCATTCATGGTTCCATTCCTCTGTACTCTCCCATACCCCAGGCCGTTTGGGATTGATATGTTCAGCCAGTACCTCATCGTCCAGTTCCTCTATTCCAAGTCCCGGACGGTCCGTAAGTTCCAGCCAGCCGTTCTGTACGATTGGCCTGCTGCTTCCCTTTACCATGCTGTCCCACCATGCTACATCGTGGGCATGGTATTCCATGGCCAGCAGATTATCTCCTGCCGCCGTACAGACATGTGCGGCGGCCATACAGCCCACGGGAGTCTCCGCCATATGCACTGCCGCCGCGATTCCCTTTTCCTCCGCCATTTCAATAATCCTCATGGACTCACCAATCCCCCCGGCTGTCAGTACATCCGGATGAATGACGGAAACTGCCCGGTTCTCAATCAGGGGCCGGAATGCATCCCTTCCGAAGATATCCTCTCCCGTACACATAGGAACCGTGGTGCTGTCACTTAACACCTTCCACTGGTCCGTATAGAACCAGGGCACACAATCCTCCATCCAAAAAATATTAAATTTTTCCAGCCTTTTTGCCAGCTTCAGACATGACTGGTAATTCACATGACCAATGTGGTCGATTGCCAGCGGCACATCATAACCAACCATGTCCCTGGCCTGTTTCACGTAATCCTCCAGATAGTCCAGCCCCAGTTCTGTAATGGAAAGGCCCGTAAAAGGATGCTGTGTATTCATGAAGTCTGTAACGTTTTTATCTGTAATTCCAAAGGATAGCTCCTCCCGATTATGTTTCCTCATCTGTTCCACATACCCCAGCGGTGCATTTAATGCTCCGTCCACATCTACCAGAAGATCCACGCCCAGATCCATTTTCAACATGGTATAACCGCTTTCCATCCTGCTTTTAAGTGCAAGTCCCATGTCCCGCCCTGTATGCTTTCCGCTTACATCCGTATCACAATAGACCCTCACCTTATCCCGGCATTTTCCACCTAACATCTGATAGACCGGTACCCCATATGCTTTTCCAGCCAAATCCCACAATGCCGTTTCAATCCCGCTCACACCTCCTCCCTGGCGGGCATGACCTCCAAATTGACGTATCTTATGGAATATCTTATTGATATAGCAAGGATTCTCCCCTAAAATAAGACGCTTCAGTTCCAACGCATAGAAACGGTTGGAAAAATCCCGGATTTCCCCATATCCGCTGATTCCCTGATTGGTATCAATCCGAAGGACCGTGCAGTCCATGGGCGCCCCCACAATATCCGTGAACCTCATATCAGTAATCCTAAGTCCGGACGGATAGGATGCTGTCTTTATATTTGCTTCACATGTCTGCACGTTACATGACCCCCTTCCAGTATTTCAATATTTTTTTGTTCACAACATTATCCGGTATGATTCCTTCTGAAAGTTTCTTTACGCCATCCAGACATTCCCCAGCCATATGAATACGTGCATCCCATGTCTCGCTGGCCACATGGGGCGTCAGTATGACCTGTTCCATTCCTTCAAGTTCCCCGCCCGCATAGGGTTCTGTCTCGAATACATCCAATGCCGCTCCTTTTAGCCGACCTGTCTTAAGGGCGTCTGCCAGCGCCTTCAGATCCACCAGCGCTCCCCTGGATGCATTGACAAAATAAGAACCGGTTTTCATAAGGGCAAAAGCGGATGCGCCAAACATATGACGGTTTTCTCCTGTATAGGGAACATGCAGGGAAATACAGTCGCTTTCTTTTATCACCTCCTCCAGCGTCCCATACCGGAACCCCTCCTTCTCCTCTATTTCCGTGGAAAGCCGCACGGGGTCATAGTAGGACACATCCATGCCAAGTGCAGCCGCCTTCCTTCCCACACACCGTCCAATCCGCCCCATCCCGATAATGCCCAGCACATGGCCTGCCACGGAAGTCTGGGTTGTCCCAAAAGGCTCTGTGGACCAGACTCCCCTCTTTATCTGGGCCGTATAGCGGTACAGGTTATGGAAAATCCCCATAATCAAGGCAACCGTATGCTCCGCTGTTGGATCCGATACCTGTGTAGGGCTGTTAATGACAGGCAATCCTAAACAGTCCGCATGGCCCATGTCCACATGGTCGAACCCCACTCCCAGACTAGCAATCATTTTCAGGCATTTCCCGGCGTCCATTATAGGACGTGTGACGGGCATGCCTGCAATAGAAAACAGGACCTCCGCCTGCGCAATCATTCCCATCAGCTCGGTCTGGCTAAAACTTCCCTTCATCCTGTCCGGCCGGATAAACTCAAACACATCCTCATATTCCTGAACACACTCATCCGGAATCCATTTCGTACATAATACCTTCAACATGTCCATCCTCTCTTTCCTGCATTCTACATCTCATATCCCATATGGAAAAAATAACACATATATCCAGGTAATAACATGGATTTTATTGCAATATATGGACAAAATCGTACTAATATTTCACCCCGGCTATTTCCATTACAGGTCACGGCAGGTATAATGAAGATACTGGTCCATACGTCATTATTTCCCACAGGAGGCAGCCATGCTGGAGTTACAGCCATTCATCCATTCAAAAAATCTGATTTTGGTCCCTTATCTTGGAAACATCAGCCGCCGTAAACAATTCTCCGGATGGTACCGCGGAAAAGTTGTCCAGGAGGACCGGCATGAGTTTTATCTGATTACCCGCGGACAGGGCACATTAACCGTCGGCGAACAGTCCTATTCCGTGACAGAGGGTAATCTGATTTACATTCCATCGGTTGCAGGCACCCGCTATAACCTGATTCCCGGGGAAGGGCTTATAGACTACTATTCCATCAACCTGCGCTGCGCCATGGCTGTCCACAAAAATGAGGTGTGGCTTTATAATGAAAATACACGGTACCATTATCAGTCCGTTCCTTACCCGGAAAACGAAGAGTGGTCGTTTGAGCGCTGCAGCGGCCCCATGGACCTGCCGGTGGTCCGCGCCATGTCCAACTACACCCTATTACGTGAATTACTATCCAGGATTTACCACATCCGGACTGATACGGACTCCATCAACTTCTGGGCTGAAAAAAATATACTACAGCAGTTTTTCTGTGAAGTCGCACTCCAGAATAAAAAAGCCGGTCAGGAGGATATGAACACGCGCAGGCTCAACAAAATCATCCACTACATAAAAAAGTACTACATGGAGCCCATTACCCTGGACAGCCTATGCAGTACTGTAAATCTCAGTCCCAGTTATGTCATCAAACTTTTTAACCACTATACCTCACTGTCCCCCATGGCCTACGTTAACCGTGTAAGAATAGAAGCTGCCAGGGAAATGCTGGCAGAGACACCCCTGTCCGTTTCGGATATCGCAGCACAGACAGGTTTCAAGGACAGTTTTTACTTTTCAAAAAAATTCAAGGCAGTCACCGGAATCACTCCACGGCAGTATCGGAACAGCCTTCCCTAAATCCGGCGCCACCAAATAGTCAAGAGGGATTTTCATTTTTTTATGGAAAACATGCAGGATCATCCTGATATGGTTCTTATAAATGCCGGAAATGCCGGGTGCACATCCGTTTCATGCTGCCGCAATATGAAAGGGACCTGCATCAGCAAGTCCCAATGGCATCAACCAGTTCGTCAAATTGTCGAACTGGTTTTTTGCATCAAAAAAAAGCGCAGAGATACCCCTGTATTTCAACACTAACTTTAAAAAATATATGAAATATATGTTTCTATACTACTTCTGCATTCTGCTACCGTTGCGTAGTAAGGTATCCGGGACCATTATAGAGTTTCTTGATTGGAGGATTGCGTCTGCCATCAACTCTAAACTTTGCTGTTGGTATCCAGGTCATCCAACGCCCCCATCTGCGATAATGCCTTCCAGGTCGGACTGGCACTTTTGTTTTAGCAAAATCTCTGACTAAACTCGAAAGGTATTCTGCTGGCATAATCTCACGCTCATACATCTTGAAATCTGACAGCAGCTTTAGAAACCGGTGTTCTGCCCGAAGGGTATCTGTTATGTTCTTCATGTTGGGAATATATTCATATTTGTTGGATGGTTCTCTTATGTGACTGTTTTCTTTACTATCTTCACATGCTGCTTCATAAAACAAACCGCAAACTGAGAAACAAAGTATTTTTCCATAAATCTCATTTATAACGATATTATATTTTGTGGAATTAAAACGTTCGGCTTCCAGATGGTTTTTGATATCAAAGTATACGGTTTCATTATCCCAACGCTGTACATGATAAAGCTCTAAGATACGTTCTGTTGAAAATGAGTTAGATTCCAGGTTCGTAAAATAAATAGAGTCTGTAACGGTCGGGGGGGTAGTGGTTTTGCCATCAGTCAATGTATACTCATACGTATTCCTGATCACGCGAAGTGATAAAGCCCCAACACGCTCCGCATAAGCCCTGTTATCCTCATATTTCAAACGTTTGATCCATGCCCGATTAAAGGGGACTTCGATGATTCCGTCTCTTTCAATGCTGTTGACATACTCTTTGTAGAAATTTGTTTTGCCTCGCACAATAAACTTGTAATCTTTCAGGGCATTATAGAGGAATAAATCAGCAGAACCGTAATAGCGGTCACAAAGCAGAATGATTTTCTTTCCCTGAAGAACCTCCTCGCAATTCTTTAAATGTTCAAATAGCATTGGGAGCTCGGAGGTTTTGTATGGCGCTATGACAGAATCAAGGATTACATGATTTAAAACATCAACCAGAATCGAACACTTTGCCTGTGGTTTCTTTACCTGGCTATTATCTTTTATGTACATGTTTGTTACCCCACCATAATACCCTCTTAATTCTGATGAATTGGGCAGGTCAAGTACCGAGCCATCACAGGCAAGTATCAGATAATCATCCAGTGTATGATATTCCTGATGCATATAGAATTCTTTGGCAAAAGAGTGTATGATAAAGGGAAACACATCGGGATTAAGTTTGTTTAGAGCCTTAAACATAGCCTGTTTTGAAACGTTCGGTTTTTCAAGCTTTGAAAAGTAAAGAGCCATGTCCTTGTTTGTGGTTTCGGCAGACCGAAATACATAGAAAAGAAGTACATCGCGCAAGGATATCTTTCTTGACTGTGTAAATCCTCGTATGGTTGTTCTTGCAGCGCTGGCGGTATCGGGAGAACTGAGAAGCCAATCAAGTGCCTCCAGCGCACGCTTGATGTCTATCATTTCTATACTACGCCCCCTCGTCATCATAAATCAGACGAGGTTTCTTTTTTGCATACATAGCTTTCAGATACGGCACCTGCTCATTCTCAAGAAGGCCGAAATTCTTAAGAGTGCGGTGTTTAATCTTGCCATGATCGCGGTAGGATTCCACAAGGTAGCAGAAGCAGGTATTTTGATTGCCCTTGACATTAGGTACAACTTTAATAAACATATAAGTCTCCTTTCTATACTACAAATATACATTAAAATACTTATTTTATCAACTTTTAACAAAAAGCACTATACTACATTTCGACATAAACAAAAGTCCTGACCCCCAAAATGGATCAGGACTTTTGTTTATTTTTTATAACTGGTTGATGCCATTGGGACCTGCATCAGCAAGTCCCTTTCTTCATGGTTCCCATGTCTATATATACTTTTTAAGTTCATCCAAAACCACCTTTATATCCAACGGCTTGACCAGATATCCTGTCATCCCCGCCTCCATGGCTGCCATCCTGTCTTCCTCAAATGCATTGGCAGTCATGGCCAGAATCGGAATCTGCCCTGCATCCCCGCGTTCCAGTCCGCGGATGGACCGGGTTGCCTCCATGCCGTTCATGACAGGCATCCGGATATCCATAAGTACTGCCTGGTAATGATCCGGGGCGTTATCCCGAAACAGGGCAACTGCCTCCTGGCCGTCCCGGGCAGCCTCCACCTCCATGCCATACATCTCCAGCAAGGTCTTGGCAATCTCCCGGTTCAGCTCGTTATCCTCCGCCAGCAGGATACGGCAGTGATGGAAATCCGTCTTTTCCACCCGTTCCTCCTCAGGATGGCTCCGCCTCACGGCTCCTGCAAATGCATCAAACAGGGAATTCCTGAACAGCGGCTTTGGTACGAAACAATCCACCCCGGCCTTCCTGGCGTCCTCCTCTATGAAGCTCCAGTCATAGGCCGATATCATGATGATCGTGGTATCAGGTCCCACCAGCCTGCGGATGCGTCTGGCGGTCTCCACACCGTCCATATCCGGCATCTGCCAGTCAATCAGGGCAATATCATAGTACCTGCCATGCCTGAGCTGGCGTTCCACTTCCTCCACCGCCTTAAAGCCCGAGTCCACCCAGACAGAATTAGCTCCGGCGTCCTTTAGGATTTCGGTACACTGGCACCCCACCACCGGGTCATCATCCGCCACCAGGACGGCCAGACCGTTTAACAGTTCCTGCTGCTTCCTCTGCCTCTCCTTCTGCTCATCGTCCTCCACCAACTTAAGGGGAATGGTCACTGTAAATGCAGCCCCCTTGTTCTTCTCACTCTCCACTTCAATAGTCCCGCCCATAAGCTGCACCAGGTTATAGACAATGGACAGCCCCAGGCCGCTTCCCACATTATTGCGGGCAGCCTCCGGGGACTCCTGCTCAAATGGCTGGAAGATACGGCTGCGGAACTCCTTTGACATACCGATTCCCGAATCCCTGACACAGAACCGGATATAGGAAAATCCATTGGTGCGCTTCTGTTCCTGGATATTAATCTGTATCAGTCCGTCGGCCGAAGTGAATTTAAGCGCATTGGACAGGAGGTTTAAGAGGATCTGCTTGACCCTCAGGGAATCACCCACATAGTACTGTTCCAGGGGTTCCTCATGGTAAATCTCGTACCGGATTTTCTTTTCCTGCGCCTGCGGGTAGACAATCTGGTCAATCTCCCCTATCAGTTCGGCAAAATCAAAATATTCCTGGGACAGTTCCATCTTCCCTGTCTCTATCTTGGACATATCCAGTATGTCGTTAATCAGGGACAGCAGGTACCTGGAGGAAGCGTCAATCTTCCGGAAACAATCCTGCACGCTCCTATCGTCCCCCAGCTTCAGCTGGCCGATGGTGCTCATGCCGATGATGGCGTTCATGGGCGTGCGGATATCATGGCTCATCCTGGAAAGGAAATCGGATTTGGCCCTGTTGGCAGCCTTGGCCGATGCAAGAGCGTCCCTGAGAAGCTGCTCCTGGCGGGCCTGTTCCGCCCTCTGGGCATCCAGGACCTTGACCAGGATAATGGCAAGCATGTCACCATTAAACGGGTTCTCCACATAGATGATCTGCAGGGAAATCCAGTGGTATTCATCGTCCTTCCCAATCTGCCGGAACTCCATATAGATTTCCCGTTCCCCGGCCGCAAAGCGCTCCATCACATGTTCCCGCTTAAAATGGCTGATATAATCTTCCTGATAAGCAGGATATACAAGGGGACAGAAATATTCAAGCATCCCGGAGTAGCTGCCCTGGCGCTTACCGGCATAAAGCTCCTGCCCTTCGATGAAGCAGTTAAATGTATCCCTTGTGAGGTTCACGCTCATGATCAGGGGGTATGCGGTACAGATGGCTGCCTGCAGGGACCTGTTCTCAATCATCTGCTGGCGTTCCTGTTCCAGCTCCATGCGCCTGAGTTCAGTGATATCCGTAAATACGGCCTGTATCACTTCCAGACCGTCCGCATTGACAATCCTTCCCATAACCACGCTGATCCATATCTGCCTGCCATCCCTGCGGACCCCCTGGCGTATATAGGCCACCGTGTCCCCGTCCAGCACAAGGCCGTCCACCAGGTCCTCAATCCATTTCCTGTCCTGGTCCGATACCAGGTCATAGGGACTTCTGATGACGGAACGGTATTCCGCCTCTGATCCGAACCCGTATGCTTCCCACACCATCCGGTTCACATTGATGATCCTGTGTTCCGGGTCCGTGGAAAACTGCAGGATCCCGCATGGCACCGAGTTATACAGCTGCGACAGGAAATCCGCCTGCTGCTTATACTCCTGCTCCTTTTTCTCCAGAACTGACTCCAGTCTCTGATATGCCTGCGTGGCGGCCTCCAGGGGGAACAGCTCCCCCTCCTGTATATCCTTAAAAGGCGCTGAATTATGTATGTGGATTGTCTTAAGCCCATCCTCATGTTCCTGGAAGATAAAGGTAATCCTTTGATGGATATTCAGGAATATCCCGGTTCCAGCCTTGGAGCGGAGCATGCTCATCCCCTCGCACAGGTAATTGCCGCCCCCCAGATTCCTGGTTTCATAGACTTCGTCAAACATGTCACATGGCGATAATTCATCCTTTCCAGCCCTAAAGCAGGCAGCCACAGCTTCCTTCCCCTCTGCCTTCTGCCTCTCCCCGGCCCCAAGCCATACAATATCATCTGTAAATGTGGATATAAGGAATTCCACATCACAATCGCAGAAATACCTGGTCAGGATCTTCCTGGCAAATCCCTCTATTTCTTCCTTAGACCTATTACCCATACTCTCTTTTAAACCTCATAATAAAAGCCTCCCGGCTGATTTCCGTGTGAACCGCTCATCTATACCATAACTAATCCAGTATAACATTTCAGCAGGCCAAACGCAACGCGCAGGGAGGCAGATAATCTTATATTTTCAACTTTTTCTAACTTATCCGGCTCTGTCAGGACAGTTTCTTCATGACAATTCCACTATTTTCCAAAGATGCCCTCACATCAATGATACGCTGGTTGGAGGAACCGCGGAAAGGAAGGCTGATATCCTTCAACCCTTCCACAAACCTACCGTCCACCAGCACATCGATCATGCCCAGCATCCTGTCCGTAACCTCACACCTGGCCCGGCTCTCTTCCAGAAGTTCCTTATCCATGAGATATCCTGTATAACACCAGATATCCTTCTCAGGAAAACGCTCCCTTACCCGTTTCAGAAACGGCAGCAGCGTCCTCTGGTTCTCCGGCTCAAAAGGCTCGCCGCCCAAAAGCGTCAGGCCGTTAATATAATCCGGTGACAGGGCGTCCAGTATCTCCTCCTCTGTCTCAGGAGTAAAGGGATTTCCGTATGAAAAATCCCAAGCCTCCTCATTAAAACAGTTCCTGCAATGGTGTGTGCATCCTGACACAAACAGGGATACCCTGACGCCCTCCCCGTTGGCGATATCATTTTTTTTGATTGTCCCGTAATTCATATTATAAATGCAGCACCCTTTCCTTTATCTCCTGGGTCCTTCCCTGGTTCCAGAACTGGGTTCCGATATAACCGCAGGTCCTGCGGGCCACATTCAGCTTGTTCTCATCCCGGTTGCCGCACTTGGGGCATTCCCATACCAGCTTGCCGCTGTCATCGTTCACAATACGGATTTCCCCGTCAAAGCCGCATTCCTGGCAGAAATCGCTTTTTGTATTCAGTTCCGCATACATGATATTGTCATAAATGTAGCGGATCAGCTGAAGCACGGCCGGAATATTATTCTGCATGTTGGGGACCTCCACATAGCTGATGGCGCCGCCTGTGGAAAGGGCCTGGAACTGGGATTCGAATTTCAGCTTTGCAAATGCGTCAATCTCCTCTGACACATTCACGTGATAGCTGTTGGTGATATAGCTCCTGTCCGTCACTCCCTCAATGATGCCAAAACGCTTCTGGAGGCATTTTGCAAACTTGTAGGTGGTGCTTTCAATGGGTGAACCGTAGATGCTGAACCCGATATTGGTTTCATCTTTCCAGCGGTTGCAGGCTTTGTTCATATACTCCATGACCTCCAGGGCAAACGGCGTTGCCTCCGGGTCGGTGTGGGACTTGCCTGTCATATACTTCACGCACTCATAGAGGCCCGCATATCCAAGGGAGATGGTGGAATACCCGCCGTACAGCAGCCTGTCAATGGTCTCCCCCTTCTTAAGCCGCGCCAGCGCGCCGTTCTGCCAGAGGATAGGCGCCGCATCTGAAAGCGTGCCCTTCAGACGGTTATGGCGGCACATCAGCGCGCGGTAGCAAAGATCCAGGCGCTCATCGAATATGTTCCAGAACGCATCCATGTCCCCGCCGGAAGACAGCGCCACATCCACCAGGTTGATGGTGACCACGCCCTGGTTGAAACGGCCGTAGAACTTATAATTGCCATCCTCATCCTTCCAGGGGCTTAAGGCACTGCGGCATCCCATGACAGGGAAGCAGTTGCCTTCCTTCAGTTCCATCATCTTTTTCTCGGAAATGTAGTCGGGAACCAGACGCTTTGCAGTACATCTGGCAGCCATTTCCGTCAGGTAATAGTACTCGGTGCCCTCAGTGATGTTATCCTCCTCCAGCACGTAAATCAGCTTGGGGAACGCGGGCGTGATCCACACCCCTGATTCATTCTTAACGCCCTGGTAGCGCTGCTTTAAGGACTCCTCGATGATCAGGGCCAGGTCCTTTTTCTCCCTCTCGTTCTTCGCTTCATTCAGGTACATGAACACAGTCAGGAAAGGCGCCTGTCCATTGGTGGTCATCAGGGTTATGACCTGGTACTGGATGGTCTGCACGCCCTTGATTACCTCTTTGCGCAGCCGGTTCTCCACCACCTGGCGGATGGCTTCCTCGGAAGGGGTGCAGCCGAATGTCTTAACCTCCTCCAGTACCTCCGCATGTATTTTCTTTCTGGATACGTCCACAAAAGGAGCCAGATGTGCCAGGCTGATACTCTGTCCGCCGTACTGGTTACTGGCTACCTGGGCAATGATCTGGGTGGCAATATTACAGGCCGTGGAAAAGCTGTGGGGCTTCTCAATCCTGGTCTCGCTGATGACCGTGCCGTTCATAAGCATGTCCTCCAGGTTTACCAGGTCGCAGTTATGCATGTGCTGGGCAAAATAATCGGAATCATGGAAATGTATGATTCCCTCCTTGTCCGCCTCCACAATATCCTGGGGAAGAAGCATCCTCTTGGTCAGGTCCTTGCTGACCTCGCCCGCCATATAATCCCTCTGCACGCTGTTGACCGTCGGGTTCTTGTTGGAATTTTCCTGCTTCACATCCTCATTATTGCACTCAATCAGGGAAAGGATACGGTTGTCCGTGGTGTTGGCCTTACGGATAAGGGAGCGCTGGAAGCGGTACCTTACATAATCCTTCGCCAGCTCAAAAGCGCCTGTGGACATGATCTGGTTCTCCACCATGTCCTGGATTTCCTCCACTGATACTGCACGGTTCAGCTTATCACATTTGTACTCCACATAATCCGCAATGTCCTTGATCTGTTCCATGCTCAGCTTGCTCTTGCCCGCTGCCACGTTGGCCTTGGAGACAGCCACCACAATCTTATTTATGTCAAAATCTTCCTCCGCGCCATTCCTCTTGATAATCTTCATTGTCACTACACTCCTTTTATCCGTCTACTCTCATACGCCGCCGCGTCCCCCGCGGTCCGGTGTATCTGTATCCTATCATATAATCCTGGAAAAATCTGTTGCTTGTGCAACAGTATATGATTTTAGCACTAAATGTTGTGTTTTTCAAGGGGAATATATACGATAGGATGTATTTCAGTAAAACGCTTGAAAGGCGTGGATTTTAGTAATGCCAGTTCATCATTGTGCTGATTTCCTAATCCAGGTAGGCTCCCACCGGGGAGGTATTATACTGCTTCAGTATCTCAATCAATACGGACCCGTCCGGCTCCACTGTCTCGGAAAGTATCTTGTACTGGGTCCGGTTCCGGTCCAGCTGCATCTTGTATTTGTCCACTTCCTCTTTGACCAGCTTCACCGCCAGGTCGCTGCTTACATCCTCCTTCAGCATAAAATGCAGGGTCTGTCTGATACATGCCGCTTTGATTCTTTTCATTCCTTACACCTTCCTAATCATAATTTTATATCAATGCCAAAAGCACCAATACCGTCTTATACGGCAACTAAAAAAGGCCCTTCTCACTCAGCGAATTTGAGCGAAACAGGCCTTCTTCCGTTTACCCGAAAATTACCAGTGGAGATTATCCATATAGATGAAAAATCCTCTGAAATCTTATGTTTTCCGGTATTGATTATATCATATTTCCCGAATCTTCGTAAGTAAAATTTTCCAGTTCCTGCACACTTTCCTTACATATGGTCCTTATCTGCCGGCCCTTGCGCAGCTCCCCCGCTCCACCATATGATGGGGCACGATGATCTTCGTTGCAACCAGTTCCGGATTCTCCACATGGCTGATCATCTGGGCCGCTGCCTCTATCCCCAGCTGGATGGAATTCACATCCACGGATGTGAGGGGCGGGGTGGTGAACCTGGAAAGCAGGGAGTTATTAAAGGAAATGATGGAGATGTCCTCAGGTATGGACAGCCCCAGTCCGATACATGCCTTTTCAAGGGCCACTGCCAGTATGTCATCACTGACCAGGACAGCAGTGGGGCGGTCCTCTCTGGTAAGCAGGGCCATCAGCACCTGGTTCTGGTCTTCCGGCACAGCCGGCGCCTCCACACACAGCCCGGGCCGAAAGGGAATCTGATGTTCCGTCAGGGCCAGCATATACCCCATCTTCCTGTCATTGTTAAACAGCAGGGAGTGGTCGCCTGACAGATAGGCAATCCTCTCATGGCCCAGGCTTAACAGGTAAGCCGCCGCCTCCCTGCCTGCAAGCACATTGTCATTATCCACATAGATGGTCTGGTTCACATTCCTGTACGCCTTTCCAATCAGCACATATAACAGCCCTTCCTCGTACAGGTAGTCCAGGACCGGGTCCTGCTCCTTGGAATACAGTACAATAAATCCTTCCGCCAGCCCGGTCCTTGCCATATTCTTTATGACCTGAAGTATCTCATCCTCGTTCTGGCCCGTGATTACCGTATTGATATACTGTTTCTGATTACAGTACTGGCTGATGCCCCTGATCACTTCCAGATAAAACGCATTCTGGTATGCCTCCCACTGGGATGGCGGCAGAATGATCCCAATGGTCCTGGAATTCTGGGTAGCCAGGCTGCTGGCCTGGAAATTAGGCTCATACCCCAGTTTTGCCATGGCCTGCCGTACCTTCTCCTTGGTCTGGCGGCTGATGGACGGATGGTCCTTGCAGGTGCGGCTCACGGTTGACGGGGATACTCCGGCAAGGGCGGCAACATCTTTAATTGTAACAGGCATAACGCGCCTCCTTAATCATCAGATTCACTTGAGGATTCAATCACTCTTCCTATATTGTAATATTCAATGCAACTTTTGTCAAACTTTTTCGTATTGTTTGCGTAAATTCCAATCCTATAATTGCATGAATTTACACTGAAATCTTGCACAAAACCCCATTGCCATTTTTGTGCAAAAGGTAGAAAGAACTGTTTTTTCATAAATGATGCTTGCATTCCATCCGCAAACGGGCTATATTTAACGCAAGCGGTTGCGTAATTTAATGCAACTATTCGCGTAACATAATTTCAGGAGGTCAGGTCACATATGAACAAAAAAGACGACGGCTGTATCGGCATCAGGATTTTGTCTCCCTTAACAGGGACAGCAGTAGCATTAGAGGAAGTACCGGATCCGGTATTTTCCCAGAAGATCATTGGGGATGGGATTGCCATCATCCCACAGGACGGGAAACTGGTAAGCCCCATTGACGGTGAGGTTGTATCCGTGGCAGAAACCCTTCATGCCTATGGGCTGCGCTCAGAGGACGGGATTGAGGTCATGGTGCACTTCGGCCTGGAGACCGTGGCATTAAAAGGGGAATATTTTACATGCCATGTAAAACAGGGGGATAAGGTAAAAGCAGGGGACCTGCTGGCAGAAGCCGACCTAAAGGGGCTGGAGGAAAAGCAGGTCAGCCTCATCACTCCCGTACTCATCTGCGGCGGTATGGAAAACCGCACCATGAGCACGGTCACCGGCCCTGTATCCGCTGGCAGGGATACCGTAATCACGCTGCTGGATAAGTGTCCGCCGGATGACGCCCCTGCCCCTGGACCTGAAAAGAAAAAATCCAGGTCCCCCATTAACTTTGATTTCCTTCAGAAGCTTGGCAAGGTCCTGATGACCGTAATCGCGGTCATGCCCGCAGCCGGACTCATGATCAGCGTGGGGAAGCTGGTACAGATGGCCGGAGGGGACATGAATTTTGTCCTTACCCTGGGAAGGACCATGGAAACCATCGGATGGGCCATCATCAATAACCTGCACATCCTCTTTGCCGTGGCCATCGGCGGTTCCTGGGCAAAGGAACGTGCCGGAGGCGCATTTGCAGCCGTGATTGCATTTGTCCTTATCAATGTCATCACCGGAGCCCTGTTCGGTGTCAGCAGCGCTGACATAAGTAATCCTGAGGCCGTCACCCGCACCCTTCTCGGACAGGAGATCCTGGTAAATGGATACTTCACCTCAGTCCTTGGCGCTCCTGCCCTTAATATGGGCGTGTTCGTGGGTATCATATCCGGATTTGCAGGCGGGGTCATCTATAACAAATATTACAACTACAGAAAACTGCCGGATGCATTGGCATTCTTTAACGGCAAGCGTTTCGTTCCCATGGTGGTCATTGCATGGTCCGTCGTCATTTCCCTGGTGCTGGCCATTGTGTGGCCGGTGGTGCAGACCGGGATTAATTCCTTCGGCGTGTGGATAGCTAATTCCTCTGCCACCTCCCCCATACTGGCGCCCTTTATATACGGGACCCTGGAACGTCTCCTCTTGCCCTTTGGCCTCCATCATATGCTGACCATACCGATGAACTACACTTCCTTTGGGGGAACTTACACCATCCTTACCGGGGTCAACGCAGGCTCACAGGTATTTGGCCAGGATCCCCTGTGGCTTGCATGGGCCACTGACCTGATTAACCTGCAGAACGCCGGGGATATCGCCGGATACCAGAACCTGCTCACCACCATCACCCCTGCCCGCTTTAAGGTGGGACAGATGATTGGCGCAACCGGACTGCTTCTTGGTATTGCGCTGGCAATGTACCGCCGCGTGGACGTGGATAAACGCAGTAAATACCGCTCCATGTTTGTTTCCACCGTACTGGCCGTATTCCTGACCGGTGTGACGGAACCGCTGGAATTCATGTTCATGTTCTGCGCACTGCCACTATATCTGGTATATGCCGTGCTTCAGGGATGTGCATTTGCCATGGCCGGTATCATCCATCTGCGTCTGCATTCCTTTGGAAACCTGGAGTTCCTGACCCGTATCCCCATGTCCCTGAAAGCCGGACTGGGAGGCGATATCATTAACTTCATCATCTGTGTCGCGGTTTTCTTTGCCGTTGGATACGCCATTGCCTATTTCATGATTGGCAGGTTCCATTTTGCCACCCCGGGACGGCTGGGCAACTACACGGATGATAACGGGTCCGGGGACAGCCAGGACGCGCCTGAAAAGCAGATTTCCGGCAACCGTCAGGCTGAGCGCATCATCACGCTGTTGGGCGGCAGGGATAATATCCTGCTGGTGGACGCATGCATGACCCGGCTGCGCGTTACGGTAAAGGATATCACAAAGGTGGCTGAACTGGCTGACTGGAAGGCGGAAGGGGCCATGGGCCTAATCAAGAAAGACCAGGGCATCCAGGCCGTATACGGCCCGAAGGCAGATGTACTGAAGTCCGATATTAATGATATACTGTAAAACAGAGCCGGAGCGGAATATCCAGCAGCCCACAGGAAGGAGTACCATGAAACTGATGACATTAAACACCCACAGCCTTGAGGAAGAAAACTACGAGGCCAAGCTTCACGCCTTTGCCGAAGGCGTCTGCAGGGCTGAGCCGGATATCATAGCGCTTCAGGAAGTCAATCAGACCCAGACCTCTGCCC
Organism: Enterocloster sp. OA13; assembly: GCF_022440595.1. NCBI lineage: Bacteria > Bacillati > Bacillota > Clostridia > Lachnospirales > Lachnospiraceae > Enterocloster > Enterocloster sp. OA13. The sequence continues at coordinate 3,710,271 of NZ_JAKNTF010000001.1, forward strand.
CGGTGGACAAAAAGGATCTGGAACTGTATGGGTATGTGCCATGTGCTCCTTGTACTCCATATGCCCCCCATGCGCAATGTGCGTCCGTCTCCCCATGCAGCGTTCATCCCTCCCCCATCCCCCGCACGGATAACCACGCATACCGCGCAGCCAGGATCTGCGCGGAGCACGGCAGGCCCTACCATTGGACCTGGATTGGGGCTAAGACCGGATACGGTAAATACGATGAGGGCCTGGCCATCTTAAGCCGGATTCCCATTGCGGAAACAAAGCAGTTTTATATCACAGCCTCACAGGACTATGCCAACTGGAAGACACGCAAGATCTTAGGGATAGGGATTGCCGCGGAACATGGCATGGAATATTTTTACAGCGTCCATATGGGATGGTGGAAGGATGAAGACGAACCATTTGAAGGACAGTGGGAACGGATCCGAAGGGAGCTGGGGGATGGGGCGTGTCTGGAAACATACCCTGGCCCTGTATCTGGCCCTGTGTGGCTCATGGGCGATTTCAACTCCCCTGCCCATGTACGGGGCGAGGGCAGGGACCTGATACGCGGCTCCGGATGGCTGGACAGCTACGAACTGGCCGGCAGCAGAGACAGCGGGATCACGGTGGGCCATGCCATTGACGGCTGGAGGGAACAGGAGGATGTTTCCGGTATGCGCATTGATTATATCTGGACCAGCCGCAAGGTCCCGGTCCGGTCCTCCCGCGTCATATTTAACGGCTCCTATGAGCCAATCGTGTCGGACCACTATGGAATCATCGTGGAATATGAACCAGGGCATCATTGCCCATGAAAAGGAGTATATAGAAAATGAAACGAGAAAGCGGAATCTTACTGTCCATTGCCAGCCTGCCTTCCAGATATGGAATCGGCTGTTTCTCAAAGGAAGCCTACGAATTCGTGGACCAGCTGAAACAGGCCGGCCAGTCCTGCTGGCAGATCCTTCCCCTGGGTCCCACAAGCTATGGCGATTCCCCCTACCAGTCCTTTTCCACCTTTGCCGGGAATCCATATTTCATCAGCCTGGAGGATTTGATTGAGGAAGGGGTGCTGACCAGAAAGGAATGTGAAAGCGCTGACTTTGGGGCGCATCCCGGGGCCGTGGACTATGCAAAGATATATAAGGAACGTTTCCCCCTCCTGCGCCTTGCCTATGAGCGCAGCAACATCAGCCAGGATGAGGAATTTAAACAGTTTTCAGCCGATAATAAGTGGTGGCTTGAAGACTACGCCCTGTTCATGGCCGTAAAATCCAGATTTGACGGAAAACCATGGACACAGTGGGCAGAGGATATCCGCCTGCGCTGGCAGAATGCCCTGGACTACTACCGGAGGGAACTGTATTATGACATTGAGTTCCATGAATATCTCCAGTTTAAATTCATCCGGCAATGGAATAAGCTAAAATCCTATGCCAACCATAACGGCATCCGCATTGTAGGCGACATCCCCATCTATGTGGCCATGGACAGCGCCGATGCCTGGGCGCATCCTGAACTGTTTGAGCTGGACCGGGACAATGTCCCCACTGCTGTTGCCGGCTGTCCGCCGGACGGCTTCTCCTCCACGGGCCAGCTCTGGGGCAATCCGCTTTACCGCTGGGACTATCACAGGCAGACCGGATACCAGTGGTGGATCAGCCGCCTGTCCTACTGCTATAGGCTGTATGATGTGGTGAGGATTGACCATTTCCGTGGATTTGACGAATACTACTCCATCCCGGCAGGCTCTGACACAGCCATCGGGGGCCACTGGGAACAGGGGCCTGGCATCGGGTTCTTCCATGCAGTAAAACAGGCCCTGGGCGAAAAGGAAATCATTGCCGAGGACCTTGGGTATGTGACGGACTCGGTCCGCCAATTGGTTAAGGACTGTTCCTTCCCTGGCATGAAGGTGCTGGAATTTGCCTTTGACTCCAGGGATTCAGGCTGCGCCAGCGATTATCTGCCCCACAACTATCCTGAAAACTGTGTGGCCTACACAGGTACCCATGACAATGAAACCATCACGGGGTGGTTTAACTCCATCACGCCCGCGGAGCAAACGCTTGCCAGGGACTATCTGTGCGATTCCCATACGCCGGAAAACAGATTATATCTGTCCTTCATCAGCCTGATCATGCGCAGCCAGGCCCGGCTGTGCATCATCCCCCTTCAGGACTACATGGGACTGGACAATGACTGCCGCGTCAACACTCCCTCCACGGTAGGCGCAAACTGGAAATGGAGGCTCCTCCCCGGCCAGGTCACAAAGGAACTGCTTCAGACCATCGGGGCTGTCACGCTACGGTACGGGCGCTGGAACTGGTAAGGACATGGGAGGGATATCCCCCATCCTTTTTTATCCCCGCCATATCAGACGCGGATTTCCGTTCCCGTCAGCTTCTCATAATATCTTGCAATGGCGCTGTGGTCATTCTCCCCCAGTCCGTCCGCGTGCAGGTTCTGCATCATCTCCATCACCTGGGAGGTTAGGGGAAGGGGGGCGCCGACTCCGTGGCCGGTTTCCAGGGCATTGCCCAGATCCTTGATATGGAGGTCAATCTTGAATCCCGGTATGAAATTGCCGTCCGTAATCATGGGAACTTTGGCATTCATGACCGTGGAACCGGCCAGCCCGCCTTTGATGGCCTCAAATACCTTAACCGGGTCCACACCGGCCCTGGTACTCAGCATGAATGCCTCGGATACAGCCGCAATGTTAAGGGCCACGATTACCTGGTTCGCCAGCTTGGTGGTATTCCCTGCGCCGATATCCCCGCAGTGGACCGCACTGGCCCCCATGGTCATGAGCACGTCATAGACCTGGTCAAATACCTCTTTATCACCGCCCGCCATGATGGACAGGGTTCCGTCCACAGCCTTTGGTTCCCCTCCCGACACCGGCGCATCTATCATCCTTATGCCCTTTTTTGCACATTCCCGGCATATTTCCTGGGAAGCCAGGGGCGCGATGGAACTCATGTCAACCAGGATGGTTCCCGGAACAGCGCCTTCAAGGACCCCGTCCGTTCCCAGCACCACGCTCTTTACATGGGGTGAATTGGGCAGCATGGTGATGACCAGGCCGCACCGGGCGGCTGCGTCCTTTGAGGAGGAAGCCGCCTTCGCGCCGTCCTTTACCACCTCATCCATGTTGGATTCCACCACATCGTATACGATTAATTCATGTCCTGCCTTTAACAGGTTCCTGACCATGGGTTTTCCCATGATTCCCAAACCGATAAATCCGATTTTCATCGTCCTTTGCTCCTCTCTCTTTTCCTAACCGCTTATTATTCCTAACCGCTTATATATCCGCCGTCTTTGGCCGCCTATATGCCTGCCATCTCCCTGACCGCCTCTGCAATGGCTGACTTTGTCAGCCCATGGTACTCCAGTACCTCCTGGTAATTGTGTCCGCTGCACCCGAAGGTATCCTGGATTCCCACCATTTTCATGGGTTTTGGCTCCCCGCAGAGGACTTCTGCCAGTGCGCTTCCAAGGCCGCCCCTTACATTATGTTCCTCTGCCGTCACCACTGCCCTGCAGCCTTCCGCCATCTTCCTCACGGCCTCAGCGTCCATGGGCTTGATGGTGGACACGTTGATGACCCTGACGGAAACAGCGCCTTCCAGTTCCTCTGCAGCCTCCATGGCCAGCCCCACCATGTATCCTGTGGCAAACAGGGCCACATCCGTCCCTTCCTTTAATACGGTTGGCACGCCGATGGTGAATTTCTCCCCTTCCTTTGTCACATTGGGATAGTCATTCCGGTTCAGGCGCAGATAACATGGGCCGTCCATGGCAGCCATGGCCTTTACCGCCTCCACTGTCTCATTGGCGTCAGCCGGACAGATGACCGTCATGTTGGGCACTGCCCGGAAGACTGCCAAATCCTCCACACACTGGTGGGTCGCGCCGTCCCCAAAATCCGATAAACCGGAGGAGGAGCCGCAGATTTTCACATTCAGTTTCCCGATTGCAATGGTCTGGCGTATCTGGTCATAGGCGCGCCCTCCTGCAAACACTGCAAAGGAATTGGTAAACGGGATTTTCCCTGTCTGCGCCAGTCCTGCCGCCACACTGGTCATGTTGGCCTCCGCAATCCCCATCTCAAAGTGTCTCTGGGGAAATTCCGCCTCAAACAGCTTCCCCATGGTGGAGGCGCCCAGGTCCGCGTCCAGCACCACGATCCGCTCATCCTGCCTTCCCAGTTCCACTAATGTATTGCCATATGCAATTCTCTGATTTGTATAGCCCATGTCTATGCCTCCTGTTCCTGTGCGGATAATTCCAAAAGCGCCTGTCTGTAAGTTTCCTCTGTCAGCATACCGTTGTGGTATCCCACCACGTTTTCCGCAAAGCTGACGCCCTTTCCCTTGACCGTGTTGGCTATGATGGCCGTCGGCACCCCCTTCACGGTTTCCGCCTCGTCCAGGGCACTGAGAATTTCCCTCATGTCATGTCCGTTGATTTCAATCACATGCCAGCCAAAACTCAAGAATTTGGCCATGATATCCCCTGTGTCAAACCGCTCCTTCGTCCTTCCGTTGGCCTGAAGCCGGTTCCTGTCCACAATGGCCACCAGGTTATCGGCCTTAAATGCGCTGGCCGCCATGGCCGCTTCCCATATCTGGCCTTCGGCAATCTCCCCGTCCCCAACCAGCACATACGTCCTGCTGTCCAAGCGGTCCAGCTTAAGGCCCAGGGCCATGCCAAGGCCAATGGAAAGCCCCTGCCCCAGGGAACCGGTTCCGGCCTCGATGCCCGGGGTTTTCTGCACATCCGGATGTCCCTGCAGGTAGGAGCCGATTTCCTTGGTATGCTTTAAATCCTCCACCGGAAAATACCCGCACTCCGCCAATGCCGCATACTGCAGGATTCCCACATGTCCCTTGCTGAGCAGGAACCGGTCCCTTTCCCTCCACTTCGGATGTTTGGGGTCGTGTCTCATTTTATGGAAATACAGCGCGGCCACAATGTCCGCAGAGGAGTTGGAACCTCCGATATGTCCAGCCACTCCCACGCCGATGCTGATTACCACGTCCCTTCTCAGCTTCTGCGCCTTGTCCTCTAAATCCTTTATCAGTTTATCATCATATTCCATCACAGATTCCTCCTAATCCACCATTACCACTTTAATCAGGCTGCCCGGGTCCTTTGCCAGTTTTTCAAAATAAGCCGGCGTTTCCTCCATGCTGACTTCCTTGCTTATGAGCGGGGCCACATGGATCCTGCCCTGGTTCACAAGCCCCACCACGGTCTTGAACTCTTCATAACCGTACAGGAACGACCCCTGGATGGACAGTTCCCTTGTAACGATTTCCTGCATGTTAACATCCACAAATGGTTTGTTGTTGCCGATCCAGATGGCCCTTCCCCCAAACCGCAATGCCGCCATGGCCTGCTGCACCGTGGGAGCGGCCCCCACCGCCTCGATGGCCACATCCACGCCCTTTCCCCCGGTCTCTGCAAGAATCTGTGCCTTCCAGTCACCGCTGCCCGGATTGACGGTCACATCCGCCCCCATCTCCCTGGCAATCCCAAGGCGGTAATCGCTTAAATCCGACAGGATGATCTTGGCAGCGCCTTTCATTTTCACACATGCCAGGGCCAGCAGCCCGATGGTACCTGCGCCCACGATGAGGACCGTCCTGCCCGTTAAATCCCCGGCGTGTTCCACGCCCCGGTAAGACACTGCCAGCGGTTCCATCAGGGTGCCGATTGAATAGGGTATCTGGTCCGCTACCCGGAAACAGCACTTTGCAGGAACACAGATATACTCTGCAAACGCCCCGTCCACATCCAGAACCCCAAATGCCCGCTTATTCAGGCAGAGGTGGACATCGCCCTTCCTGCACATTTCACAGTGGCCGCAGAAATCCACGGGATAGACGGCAACCCGGTCCCCTTTCTTCCACTGGTCCACTCCCTGGCCCAGCTCCGCCACCTCCCCGGCAAATTCATGGCCCATCATCATGGGCGGAATCCTTCTGCCTGTGATGCCCAGATAACCGTGTACATCACTTCCACAGATACCGCATGCCCTGACCCTGAGCTTTACCTCTCCCGGCCCCGGACTTACGTCACCCACTTCCTTTAAACTAAGGATATTCGGTCCTTCATAAACAATTCCCTTCATTACCCTGTCCTTCCCTTCCCGACAGGCATGAAGCCTGTCTTAAAATTCCTGTCATATATCCCCGTCATCCGGCGGTGTCCCTTACTTCTTCTGAAGAAAGCATTGGAGATTCACCTTGCGTATCGTTTCCACCGGCACCTTCGGCTCCCTGTCATAGGTCAGAAGCCCATTTATCTCCTGCTCCACATCACACAGCTGGGTATACACAAAGCCCTGTACCAGAGGTGATGCGGCCAGGGCGGCAATCAATCCCTCATATTCCTTCAGGAATTCCTCCCCGCTTTCAGCCACAGCATACCCCCAGCCCTCATCCTGATTAAGCCTGTAGGCCACGCCTCCGAATTCCGACACAATGACCGGCTGGCCTTCATACCCATATCCATGGGCAAACAGGGTCCTGTTCGCGGGCATGGAGGAAAGCAGGCATTCCAGGTTCCCGTACCGTTCCTTTAATACCGCCGGGTCACAGGTATAATCATGGATGGTGAGCAAATCCGACTTTGTGTGGTTCCATCCATCATTGGAAATGACCATCCTGGTGGAATCCATGGATCTGGTCAGATAGTACATGCATGCGCTGTGGGCCTGTTCCTCCTCACGGTACATGATGTTGTCCACGCCCCAGGACTCATTGAGCGGGACCCATGCAACGATGCACGGATGGTTATAATCCCGCTTCACGATCTCCATCCATTCGGGAATCATCTGTTTTATATATTCCCTGGAATAGAGATAGGCATTGGCGCACTCCTCCCATACCAGAAATCCCAGTTTGTCGGCCCAGTACAGGAACCGCTCCTCCTCCACCTTCTGATGCTTCCTCACCCCGTTGAATCCCATTTCCTTGCAAAGGGTGATATCCCTTATCAGGGCCTCATCGCCGGGCGCCGTCATCAGGGAACCGCGCCAGTATCCCTGGTCCAGCAGCATTTTCTGATAGTAAGGACGGTTGTTCAGGAGAAATGTCCCATTCTCCACGCTGACCTTGCGCATGGCAAAATAGGAATCCGCCTCATCCACTGCCGTCCCCTGGCTTTCCAGCTTATAATGGACATCGAACAGGACCGGATGTTCCGGCGTCCACTCATAGGATTTGTGTTCCCATTCCAGGTTCAGGTTCTGGTCCAGCTTCCACTCCCGGACCGCCTTCCCATTGAGGACGGTGACGGTATCGCAGACCATCCTGGTTCCCTGGTATGTAATCTCCACCTGCAGCCTGGCCTCTGTTTTTTGGTCCAGAAGGATTTCCATGCCAATCATCTTCCGGTCCACATCCGGCGTCATCCACACCTGCCGGATGAACTGGCTTCCCACCGGTTCAAGCCACACGGTCTGCCAGATCCCGGTTGTGCGGGTATAGAAAATGGATGCGGACTCCTGTTTCCAGTACTGTTTGCCTCTGGGCTGTTCCAGGTTCCTTGAATCGTCCCCGGCCCGGACCACCAGGACATTCTCCCCATCCCTGAGGAAATCCGTGATTTCAAAGGAGAAGGACGAATGTCCGCCCACGTGGGCGCCGGCCCATTCCCCATTGACCCAGACTTCGGTCCTGTAATCGCAGGCCCCGAAATGAAGTATGTAGCGCTTCCCCGGTTCCAATGCCCGTCCGTCAATGCTGCGGCGGTACCAGACCACATCGTGGAATCCCGTGTCATGGATCCCGGACATTTCTGTCTGGTACGCGAACGGGACTGTAATCTGTCTGGAAAAGGGGTGGGACAGATACCATTTTTCCCTCTTCCCCGCATCCTTGTCATCAAAACCAAACTCCCATTTCCCGTTCAGGTTCATCCAGTCCTGCCGCCTGAACTGGGGCCTGGGATATTCATTCTTAGGTATATCCGGCTGATCTGTATGTGCTCCCATATCGGTCATCCTTTCGTACGGAAACGGAACATGTGCCAGGAAGACCTGGGTATCACCACTTCCAGCCGTCCCTGCGCCAGGATGTCCGTAGGTTTAGGGGACGGCGCCACCCGGTCCGGTTCCAGGGCCGAATTGGCTTCCTCATATCCGTAACCTTCAAGGGCCGTATGGCAGATACAGGACTCCGCCTTTACGCTTCTTAAATCACAGGAAAGGGCGATATCCTCCTCCATGCTGCGGTTGAGCACGAACATGGTTACCGTGCTTTCCCCTTCATCCGCCACAGCCACCGCGTCTAATACAGTCACATCCGTGTACTGCCTGCAGTCGTATCTGGGGCAGTCCATGTTCACCTTTAACGCGGTTCCACGGCCATAAAGGCTGGTGTAATAGAATGGATAATAAATGGTCTGCTTCCACGCCTTCCCCCCTGTCTCAGTCATGATCGGCGCAATCACATTGACCAGCTGGGCCAGACAGGCCATCTTCACACGGTCGGAATTCTTTAGGAGGGAAATCAGCAGCCCTCCCACCACCAGGGCGTCCTCAAAGTTATAGATATCCTCCAGTCTGGGCGGCGCCTGTATCCAGTGTTCAATCTTCTTGTCGCTTTCCTTGGTGTGGTACCATACATTCCACTCATCAAAGGAAAGGTTGATGGTTTTCCTTGAACGCTTCTTTGCCTTCACGTAATCACAGATAGCCGTGACGGACCGTATGAAATCATCCATCAGGACGCCTCCTGACAGGTAGGACTGTGTATCGCCGTCATAATTACCCCAGTAATTATGCAGGGATAGGTAATCCACTTCATCGTAGCACTCTGTCAGCACCGTTGCCTCCCAGTCCGCAAAGGTGGGCATCACCATCTTGGAGCTGCCGCAGGCCACCAGTTCAATGGAGGGGTCCACCCATTTCATCATCTTGGCCGTCTCATTGGCCAGCCGCCCGTACTCATATGCCGTCTTGTGTCCCATCTGCCACGGGCCGTCCATCTCATTGCCCAGGCACCAGGTCTTCACGTTATAGGGTTCTTCTTTCCCATGGGACCTTCGAAGGTCACTCCAGTAACTGCCTTTCCCATGGTTGCAGTACTCCACCAGGTTCCTGGCCGCGTCCGCTCCCCGGGTTCCCAGGTTCACTGCCAGCATCAGTTCTGAATCCACTTTCTTAAGCCAGCCGTCAAATTCCTGAAGCCCCACTTCATTGGTCTCCGTGGTAAACCAGGCCAGGTCCAGCCGGGCCGGGCGCTGTTCCTTAGGACCCACGCTGTCCTCCCAGTTAAAGCCGGATACAAAGTTGCCCCCCGGATACCGTATGACAGGGACATGCAGTTCCTTCACCAGCTGGATCACATCCCTGCGGAACCCATCTTCGTCCGCTAGGGGATGGCCTGGCTCATATATCCCGTTGTACACAGCCCTCCCCAGATGTTCGATGAAGGAACCGTAGATGCGGTCATCAATGGTTGAAATGATATTCAGACGGTCTACCGTCATATCTGCCTTTTTCAAACTGTTATCTCCTTCCTGCGGCGTGCCGGAACAACCGCCCCGCCCGGTCACGCCTTATAACTATAACCCTAAACCATGATTATCCCTTAATACCGGTCATGGCAATGCCCTGGATGATCTGTTTCTGGAATATGAGGAATACGATGATGGCCGGTACGGAGGCAATCACGCTGGCCGTCATGGGCAGTGTGAATTCCGAAAGGTTCGCCCCCTGGAACTGGGGGATTCCCACAGGCAGGGTCATCATTTTCTCCGATGTGATGGATAAAAAGGGCCAGAGGAAATTGTTCCAGGAATTGGTAAATGTGAATATTCCTACGGCCGCCATGGATGATTTGGATACCGGAATGCAGATATTCCACCACCGCTCAAAGGCATTGGCCCCGTCCAGCACTGCTGCCTCTATCAGCTCATCGGGAATGCCGTCATAACACCGTTTCATGATCAGCACGCCGATGGGGGCCGCCAGGCTGGGGCACATCAGGCCCACATATGTATTGAGAAGCTTAAGTTCCGCCATCTCCTGGTACAGCGGTATGATGATGGATTCAATGGGCACCATCATTCCGGCCGTGATAAGGAGGAAAATGGCGGTTCGCCCTTTAAACTTCAATTTTGAAATGGCGTAGGCCGCCAGGGAAGTCAGCATCAGGGTGCCTATGGTAACCGCAATGGCAACGGAGGCACTGTTAAAAATCCATTTGATGATCGGCGCCTTTTTGGCAACCACTGTGTAATTATCCAGGGAGAACACACCGGTCAATACCTTGGACAGGATGCTGACAGGGGTCCCATAGGGTTTCAGCGATGAAACCAGCATCCAGATTACCGGGAAAATCCAAAACAATGCCGCAATATAGACGATAATATATAAAGCAGCCCTTCCCACGGTCATTTTTTTCTTTGTCTTCATGGGTTTCCTCCTTCTCAATCTTTTTTCCTGCCCAGGACTTTGTTCTGCAGCATGGTGATGATGAACACCATCACAAAAAACGCAACGGACATGGCTGCCGCCCGTCCCATCCTCCGGTTTGTAAAGCCTGTCTCATAGATATAGTGCACAATGGTCCTTGTATGGGTACCGGGACCGCCTCCCGCCATCAGGTAGGTCTGCCCGAACAGTTTAAAGGAGGCAATGGTCTGGAGCATGATTACCAGGACCGTGGTGTCCTTTAACATGGGAACCGTGACCGAAAACAGCATCTGCCGTGAATTGGCCCCGTCAATCCTGGCTGCCTCGTAGATGTCTTCCGGTATATCCTGAAGCCCTGCCAGGAAAAGGATCATGTTAAATCCAACGGTCCACCACACAGTGGTAATCAGGATAGCCAGCCATACCAGCCATTTCGTATTGAGCCAGTACATTTCCCCAATGCCCAGTACATTGGTAAGCTGTGTCACAAGGCCGGTGTAAGGCTGGAAAATAAAAATCCAAAGGCCGGTCACCACGGACATGGACAGCACATAGGGAGAGAAAAAGCAGGTCCTGATGAATATGGTGCCCTTTAACCTGGAGTTGATGAACATTGCAAAGATAAAACCTACCAGGACAATCGTAGGCGTGGAGATTACCACAAAAAACAAGGTGTTGAACATGGCCTGCCAGAACCCTTTGTCCTGAAACATCGCAGCGTAATTCTGGATGCCGATAAAAAATGTCCTGCCGCCCAGCGTCGCATCAAAAAGGCTGAGTTTCATGCCCTTAAGGATGGGATACAGGAGAAAGCACAGGAAAAAGAGCAGGAACGGGATGATAAAGCACCACGCCGTTATGTTCTCCCTCACCGCATTCTTCCGTTTGATTGATTGATATGACTTATCCATGGAATGCCTCCGATTTCATTGCTGTTAAGTTCCCTCGCCGCCTGTTTTTTAAAACTGCCGCAGTATTACCTGCAGCAGCCTCAAAAAATATATTTTCCTAACCCGGTATTTCCGTATCCCCGCCGTCCTATCTGTTATAGGAATCCAGGATTTCCTGGAACTGTTCCTGCATATGGTCCATGGTAGCCTGCACGTCCTGCTCCCCTGCAATCATGGCAGCCAGTTCCCTGTAGGTCATCTCCGTAAGTCCGGCCACGCCGCATACCTGAGGATAGAATTTTGCATAGTTAGCGGAATCCGCATAGTTTTCCCTGTAGGGAAGGGCCTTGAATTCCTCGGATTCCATGACCGAGGTCCTGCTGGGAATATGGCCGGACTTGGCCCATTTGCCTGTGTTATCCGTAATCCATTTCATGAATTCCATGGCAGATGTCTTTTCCGCGTCCGTAAGGTTGGCATTCTTAGGCATCACCAGGGTATGGGAATCCGCATAAACGGATTTGGTGGTACCTAACTGCGGGAATGACATGGACACGAAGTTCAGACCATTGGTTCCCTCAAAGGTGGGGATTGCCCAGTCACCGTTGATGGTGGCCACCGCAACGTTGCCGGTAAACAATTCCGCGCCGTTCTTCTGGTTCTTGGGCCATATCTCACTGTCCACCATACGCATCATGATTTCCAGCGCCTTCCTGTTGGCATCGCTGTCCAGGGTGGCCGTCTTGCCGTCGGCATCGCACACATCGCCGCCGAACTGGGTCAGCAGGGTGTACCACACATACATGGGAAGCCCGTTCATGGAGGTTCCTGACAGAGGCATCTTGCCGCTGTCCGCCTTAACCTTTTCAAAATATTCAAAGAACGCCTCTTCCCCATCCGGCACAACCACTGTCCCGTCATCTTCCAAAAGGCCCATCTTCTCAAATTCATCCGTGTTAAAATGCATCAGCAGCAGATGGGTATCCATGGGCATGCAGTAGTGGGTGCCATCCACCTGGGACGCTTCCTGAAGCCGTTTCGTAAACCCGGTCCAGTCCACGGAAGCATCTGCGGCCAGGCTGTCCAAGGGTTCCAGCAGTTCATCGGTCACATATTCCTTAATCCTGGTAATATGGTTGACCGCAACCGTGGGAGCGGAATCAGAAGTCATGGCTGCCAGCAGCTTGGTATAGTATTCCTCTGATTTGATGATCATGAATTCCACTTCCGTGGTGGGGCTTTGGGCATTGAACTCATCCACAAGGGCCGTCATGATATCGCCGTCCCCGCCTGAGAACGGGGCCCAGTAGGTAATCTTTGTCTTTTCCCCGGACGGGGCCGCGGTATCCGCGCCCTCTGCCGCCTTGACTGTGTTTTCCGTGCCCCCGGACGTCCCGCCGCCTGCGGCTGCTCCCTGTCCTCCTCCGCACGCTGCCAGTGACGCCATCATGGTCCCTGTCAATACCAAAGCTGTCATTTTCTTTACAAGGTTTCTTTTCTTCACGTCTGTTCCTCCTTTTTTCTCTGGGCCGTAGCCGGGACGGGTCCGGTCACCCATTCACGCCCCGTGGGATTTTCCCAATAAAAAGACCTGCCATAAGACAGGTCCTTTCCATTCCCAGGATACATGTTCCTAACAACAAGAGCCATCTCATTTGATGAGATAAGCATATCATGTAATCCATACACCGTAAATTTGACTGTTTTAATAAAAGTGTCAATTCTTAAACTGATTTTTCCCATTCGTCCGGATATATTCCCCCGGGCTGACCCCCGTATATTTCTTAAATACTTTCGTGAAATATTTCACATCCGGAAAGCCGCTGGCCTCGGCCACCTCATAAATCTTGAGCTTTCCCTCACTGAGCAGGCGTTTGGCCACGTCAATGCGTATCTGGGCCCGGTAGGTGGTATACTTAATCCCCAGTTCCTTCATGAACAGGGTGCTCAGGTATTCCGGCGTCACATTCATGCGCTGCGCCATCTCATCTAAGGGCAGGTCGCTTTTGTACTCCCTGTCCATGATTTTAAGCACCTGGTTGATGATTGGGTGGTTGCCGGACCTGAGATTCCTGGTATACTGTTCATACTGCATCAGCACGTTCAGGATAAGCTGGGGATAATGCTCCAGAAACAGGCTGTCCCTCACCCACTCCAGGATATTCAGGTTGCTGATATTCTCATACAGCCCGTAGCTGGCCCTCCGTATGGCGTACAGGACAGCGGCCGTCAGGCAGATAAGGGCTTCCCGGATATCCGTGTAGGAGTAAACCTTCTGCTTGAGATACAGGAGGAATTCATCCAGATACCCTTCCACCGGCAATATATCCCCCTCATTGATGCAGGTGATGATCTTCCTCTCAAGTTCCGATGGATAGCTGAATTTCTGTGTCTCAATCCGGCTTATCACCTCCTCCGTAAGGACCACCGGTTCCCCCACGGAAAGGTTCCAGTTGGTCATATCAAGGAGCCGTTCCCTCTTTGCCTTTATCTCATCCGTCCCCTTAAGGCAGGTCCCTGCAAAAACCAGATAAGGGTTAACCTGCTCCCTGCACCGCCTTACAGCCGGGTTCAGCCTTTCGTTGATTCCCTCCTCGTACCCACGCAGCAGGATATAATTTTCCTTGTGGCGCGCTTCCCGGCACACGCAGGCTTCAATTCCCGGCACCGCCTGTACCAGCTCCGCCACGATCCGCTCCCAGTCGGCCTGTACCACCCGGTTCTCACCCCGTATGAGGAGAAGGAAGTCCATCTCCCTGGACGTGAACCGTTTCTTCCACTCATCCTCGAATTTGGACCCGGAGAATCCCTGCATGAACAGCGCCCGCTCCAGGATCTGTTCCGTGTCCATGGATGAGGTCCTGATATTCTGGGCCTCCTCCTCAATGGCTGTCCTGACCTTGCGCAGGGATTCCTCCAGGATTTCCTTTGTGATCGGCTTCAGCAGATAATCCATGCTGCCCAGGCTGATGGCCTCTTTGGCGTACTGGAATTCCGCGTAGCCGCTGAGGATGATATAGCGGCAGCCCAGCTTTTCCTCATTCAGCGCCTTAATCATTTCCAGCCCGGTCATGCCGTTCATCCGGATATCCGTAATGATGATGTCCGGGTGCAGTTCCATTGCCATACGGATTCCCTCTTCCCCGCTTCTGGCCTGGCCGGTCATCTCGTACTCCCCTCCCAGCTCGGCAATCAGGTTTGATAATCCTTTTAATGTCTTCCATTCATCTTCCACTATCAGTATTTTCACGAATCTCCTCCTGGCCTGGCCTCATGCACTGCCTGGGTATCACGGTTTCAATGGTGGTTCCTTTCCCCTCACCGCTCTCCACATGGATGGAGTAGGCGGTCCCATAATACAAATCCAGCCTTGCCAGCACGTTCAGAACGCCGATGGAATTACCCGGATTCATCCTGCGGACAAAAACAGCGTCAATCTGTTCTTTGGACATGCCCAGTCCGTTGTCGCTGATGATGAAGGCCAGGCGCTCCTCATCCTGTTCCCGTATCTGGACCTTAAGCAGTCCTCCGTGCTCCACATCCGCCATCCCGTGAAGGATGGCATTCTCAATGAAGGGCTGGAATATCATCTTGTGGATCTTGCAGGTCTTCACCGACTCCTGGCACTCTATGACGTACTCAAAGCTGTCCATGAAACGTACCTTCTGAAGGTATAAATACCGCTCCAGGTAGGATAGTTCCTCTGAAATCATGACAATCTGGTTGCTCTGCTGGATCTGGTAACGGAGTATCTGGGCAAATTTACTCAGCATGCTGCTGATTTCCTTCTGGTCATTCTCAATGGCCAGCCAGTTGATGGAATCCAGGGTATTGTAGATGAAATGCGGGTTGATCTGGGCTTCCAGCGCCCTGATTTCCGCCTCCTTTTCCCTTACTCCCGACTCCTTCACCATCTGCATCTGTTCATTGACCGTGTTCATCATGATGTTGAAATGGGTGGCAATCTGGCTGATTTCATTTTTCTCATCCCGGTGGATTCCCACCTTTGCGTTCAGCTTGCCGCCCTGGACCTTGTTCATCGTATTGACGATATCCGTGATATATTTGGACATTTTCTTAGACACGTACAGTACGGCCGCCAGCACGGCCAGGGCCAGCAGGAAAGAAACGGCCAGCACGGTCTTCTGGATTTCATACAGCCTGTGATAGACATAATTCTCATCCAGCACGCTGTACATCCTCCATCCGGTGGACGGGACCTCCTCCATAAGCACCATATGGGGGCTGTCCGGATCCTTCCTGTCCGCCTCCTCAAAGTATCCGTCCACCAGATTGCCTATGACGTCCTTATCATAGTGGGAAATGATCCTGCCGTCCGCATCCGTGATCAGCAGGTAATTGATGTCCCTGTCCCCGCTTACCTGTCCGTTGGCGCATATCTCGCTTAACACGCTTTCCTCAATGCTGACTATCCCCGTCCCTACCTGGCGGTTAGTGTAGTAATCCATGATCTGCTTGCCGTAGGAATACACATAGTATTCCCGGGTCCCCTTCCGGTCCAGGTACTGGGTGGACATCCATTTCCCCTTAAGCCCCCCGTTGTCCTCAAAAATCCCCTGGCTGAAATACTGCTGGTGCAGGCCGGATATCTTGGGATTGAGCAGTTCCACCTCCTGGCGGTCATAGCCGTAGCTGATGTCCGAAATGGTGCGGATGGACATGCTGCGCACCTCCGAACGGTAGGTCAGGAACTCCTTCATGGTTTTATCCAGTTCAGACTTGATTTTCCACTCATTCTCCTCATTCATGCTGTTAAGCGCATTGACCGCCATTATGAAATCCGTGTCCCGGAACAATTCGTCTATGGCCTTCTTATAGCCCTTTAAGGAGGTATCCAGGTTCAGGGTGGTCTGGCGCAGGGAATTCTGGTAGGATTCCTCAATCTTCTCCTTCATGAACCTGCGCATATAGGAACTGCTGAGTCCCTGTACGATGACCAGCTGGAACAGGAATACCCCCATGAAGACCATGGTAAGCTGCCTGGCGAATGTCTGCCGTTTCCAGATATGTAATATCCCCTTCATGCCCTATTCCCCGTTACCACTCAGCCACGGAGCCATCCGCATGCCTCCAGACCGGGTTCTTCCAGTTATGGGGCGTCCGGTTCTCCTCAAGGACCAGCTCCTTATTGACCGCAACGCCAAGTCCCGGCCTTGTGGGAAGCTTGACAAAACCGTCCACAAACCGGAAATCCTCCGGGTTATCCACATAATCCAGCACGCTCCTGCCCACATTATAGTGGATTCCCATGCTCTGTTCCTGGATGACCGCGTTGTAGCAGGTGGCATCCACCTGCAGGCAGGAGCTGAGGGCGATGGGCCCCAATGGACAGTGGGGGGCCAGGGCCACATCATAGGCTTCGGCCATGGATGCAATCTTCTTTACCTCCGTGATGCCTCCTGCATGGGACAGGTCAGGCTGGATGATATCCACGCCTCCCATCTTAAACAGGCGCTTGAAGTCCCATCTGGAATACAGCCTCTCCCCGGTGGCAATGGGGATCTGGCAGGCAGCCGCAATCTCCCGGAAGCTTTCCATGTTCTCGCAGAGCACCGGCTCCTCGATGAACATGGGGTCGTAAACCTCCAGCTTCTTAGCCAGGATTTTAGCCATGGGCTTGTGCACACGGCCATGGAAATCAACGGCAATGCCGAAATCCTTCCCGCAGCTTGCGCGGATTGCATCCACCCGTTCAAGCACCGCGTCAATCTTATCATAGCTGTCAATGAACTGCAGTTCCTCCGTGGCATTCATCTTCACTGCCGTGAATCCTGCCTCCATCTTCTCCCTGGCCGCCGCCCCCACGTCCGAGGGCCGGTCGCCGCCAATCCAGGAATATACGCGCATCTTATTCCTGCAGCTCCCACCCATCAGCTGATGGACAGGCGCATTAAAGTATTTCCCCTTGATATCCCACAAAGCCTGGTCGATGCCGGAGATAGCGCTCATCAGCACGCCTCCTCCCCGGTAAAAGCCGGCCCGGTACAGGACGGTCCAGATATCCTCAATATTGGCAGGATCCGCCCCGATCAGATAATCCTCCATCTCATGTACGCAGGCCAGAACCGTGCCTGCATGCCCCTCTAACACAGCCTCCCCCCAGCCGCTTAACCCTTCGTCCGTGATGATTTCCACAAATCCCCAGCGCGGACGGACAAAATACGTGTTGACTTCCTTGATTTTCATATAAGCCATCTCCTTTCCCAACAGGTTCATCCCATCTGTACCATCTGTAAATGACACTATCCACATAACATGTGGCATCATACAAAATATCACACAAAAATCCCCATGTCAATTTTTATCTAAATCCCGCCATCCAGGGGGGCTGTAATCATCAGATTGCACAATCATTATTAGAAGGATTGAACCAATAAAACAAAACGCCGGCCTGCATCCTTTCCTCAAGGCCATGCAGACCGGCGCCGATTTTCCTTTCCCTCTATCCTTACTGCCCCTGCTCCCCCATAATCCTCAGCAGGACCCCCACGATATCCGGATCATACCAGGAAGCGTTCTCCTCAAACACACCTCCATCCTCCCCTGAAGCAAAATATGCGTCAGCCGCCGCGATGATACGGGAGAGCAGGGGAATATCCCTGCCAGCCAGGCCTACCGGCCATCCGCTGCCGTCCCAATGCTCCGTATAGTGGAGCAGGCAGGCCGCTATATTCCTGTATTCCTCCAGGGAAGACAGGAGACGGTAAGCATGTTCCGTATGTCCCCGGTCCATCCCGTCCTTATCCGGGCCGCCCGGCCGGAACAGGCTGCACATGCCAATCCTGCGAAGCTGGTAACCCTGTTTTAACAAAGCAGCAGAGTCCGGGCACAGGGCTTCTGCCAGTTTCCCAAGAACCTCCTCTTCCGGCCTCGACAGGCGGGTAATCAGGCCCTCCCCCTGTGCGGCCCGGATAATATTGTCCACCGTGTCCCGCTTCATCTGTACGCTCTCCGTCAGCTTCTCCTCATACATCATACGGTCCGCCTTATGCAGGATATCCTCCATGGATTCCGTTCCCTCCGCCTTCACGGCATAGCCCAGGGAAGCCGAAACCTCTGCCCCGCATATATTCTCCTTGGGAAACCCCAGACGTATGCGGCTTATGATTTTCCGGGCATCCTCAGCCGTGGTGCGGGGCATGAGGATGGCAAATTCATCCCCGCCAATCCGCGCCAGGATATCGTCCTCCCTGCAGCCGCGTTCCAGGCACCGGGCCACCCTGCATATCAGCCGGTCCCCCACATCATGGCCAAACACGTCATTGACCAGCTTCAGACCGTTCACATCACAGCATACCGCGCACAGCGGATAATTGCGCGGGGTATCAAGGCGCTTCAGTTCTTCGGCAAAATAACGCCTGTTATACATCTCTGTCATGGAATCGTGGAAACTCAGGTATTCGGCGGCCTTCTGCATCTCCTCCCGTTTGCCCATATTCAGGACAATAACCTCAATGCTGTCAGCAATCCCGTTAATCTCCGCATTGGTAAAGCCCAGATCAGGATTATCCTCCGGGCAGCCGTCCGCTACCTTTTCAATCCTGTCCCGCAGCGCCATGATTGGCCTTGCAAACCTGTATATCAGCACCCGGCTCAATACAAATCCAAGGATGACTGAAATGAACACGACCAGACCCACTAACAGTATCACGCCATGCACAATCGGAAGGATTACCTCGGAGGCGTCAATGGCGGTGGCCACAAAAAAGCCAGTGTCCGGTATCCGTTCAAAGTACGCCATGGCGTTGACCCCGTCCTTTTCATATTCACCGTAATTGGTGGTCCCTTCCACCACTGCTTCCCATACAGACGTGTCTATATAGTTCATCAGCGTATCGTCGATATATCTTTCCTCCGGATGGATGATTACATTTCCATCCATATCCATGATATAGCTGCGCTGGGACTTATACTGGTATCTGGCGCTTAACTGCCTGGATATACTGTCATTGGAACAGTCAATGCTCACAACGCCCACGGTTTCCCCATCCTGATCCACCAGCTTCTTACACTGGCTGAACAGCCATTCACCGGTGGCCGCGTCACTGTAAGCCAGCCTTGCGACCCCATCCGTTTCCATAGCCGCGTCATACCAGGGCCTGTCCATGGGGGAATAGCCGGAAGGCGTGTCATAATCACTGATGTACAGGCTTCCGTCGTCATATCCCGAATATATGTAGGTAATATTGCTGTTGTCCGCCTGGATTGCGCCGTAAATGTCCAGAACCGCCTGGGGATTCCCATACCCTCCGTGGATAACCGTGTCATCCCTGGACAGGATACCCACCACGGCTGCATTTTCATGGAACATGCTTTCCGTGTAGGTGACAATCTGGCTGTTGCATTCCCTCAGGGAATTCCTTGCATTGTCCACATTGGCTGTGTACAGGATCCGCAGGAATACACAGGCAAAAATCAGCGATACAATGGACAGGGAAATAAAACTGAGCAGGAATATTTCCTTTTTAATGGTCAAAAAACGTTTTTTTCCGTCCTTTACCCTTCCCTCGTCCCCCATGGACCTTCCTCCTTACACACATCGTTTTACTAGATTATAGCACATACATGACAAAACAGTTACAAAAAATGCTGCCGCAAAATGCCATACAGACATTTCACGGCAGCATCTGCCATTCCATACAATTCAATCAATAGCCCGCTCCCTCACAAGCCAATCAATAAATAGCCCGCTCCCTCACAAGCACCGTAGGATACCCCAGGTTACGGAGGGTCCGCTCCATGCGCACCGCATAATCCATGTTGAGGAACGCGCCCACCCTGACCTTATAAAGGCCGTCATCATACACCACGAACGCTGGCAGTCCCTTGGCCTGGAGTTCATTTACCAGACGGTCCGCAGGCATCCTGGTGCGAAACGCGCCCACCTGGACCTGATAATATTCCGGCCGCTGCTCCTCCTGCTGGCGTATGGTCTCCAGGATGCCGTCCGCAATTGCCTGGGCAATGGCGTCAAAATTCTCATCAAAGAATCTGTTGTCCTCCGGATTATCGATAAATCCCGCCTCCACCAGCACGGCCGGCATCTGGGTCCGCCTGAGCACGATCAGGCCCGGACGCTCCTGGATTCCCAGGTCGTTAAAGCCGGTCTGCACCAGGTTGCGCTGGATATTTTCCGCCAGCATGGCCGGGACCCCTGCGTTCTCATATACAAGGACCGTTGCCCCGCTTCCCGTGCCGGGCACAGGCATTGCGTTGCGGTGGATGGACACAAAATAATCAGCGCCGGAACGGTTGGCAATCTGCGCTTTTTCAAGGGGCGTGTCAAACACGTCCGTGGTCCTTGTATAAACCACGTCCACCCCGTTATTCTCTAATATCTGCCCTATTGCAAGAGCCAGCCGCAGGGCGTCGTCTTTTTCCCGCCGCCCGTTAAACATGGCGCCGGGTTCTTCACCGCCGTGGCCGGCATCGATAATCACTCTCTTAATGTCTGCCATATCAGACTCTCCTTCACATATGACTCTACACTATACCATATGTGAAAGTGAGACAAATGTTGACACTAAATTTCGTCCACATCCACTCCCCTGGGACCCACATGGGTGGAAAATACAATCTGTGTGCTCGTCTTACCGAACTTCTGAAGCTGTCCGATGAACATATCAAGCTCCATGGTGCTCTGGAACGCCACTTTCATCAGCATGGAAAAATCCCCTGTAACGCAGCTGCACTCCAAAACATTGGGCACTTCCTTCGCATACGCGTAAAATTTGGGCTTGTCTTCCGGCACCACGTCCAGGTTGATGAAAGCCAGGATGTGGTACCCCAGCTTCATGGGGTCCACCATGGCATGGTAGCCGGTTATGATTCCTTCCTTCTCCAGCCGCTCAATCCTGGCGGACACGGCCGGCGAGGAAAGGAAGGTGTTCTCTGCAATGGTCTTAAGGGACATCCTTGCATTGGCCTGCAGAAGCTTAAGTATCTTGCGGTCGATATCATCCATACTCTTATGTTCCTCCCTTGGCAGCGTTATTGTCTGAGGGCCTTTAACCTCTCCACTGCCTTTACTGTATTTTCATAAGTTCCAAATGCCGTAAGACGGAAATATCCCTCGCCGCTGGGTCCAAAGCCGCTGCCAGGGGTTCCCACCACATTGGCCTGTTCCAGGAGATAATCGAAAAATTCCCAGCTGGTCATGCCATTTTCCGTCTTAAGCCAGATGTAAGGGGAGTTCACGCCTCCGTACACGCTGTACCCTGCCTCCTTAAGCCCCTCATGGATGGTCCTTGCATTCCTCATGTAATAGGCAACCTGCTCCATGACCTGCCGGTTCCCCTCCTCTGAATACACTGCCTCTCCCGCCCTCTGTTCAATATAGGGCGCTCCGTTGAACTTGGTCCCATGGCGGCGGGCCCACAGGGAATGAAGGGACATGTCCCCGCACTTCAGGTCCTTCGGCACCACGGTAAAGCCCAGGCGGACGCCGGTAAAACCAGCCTTTTTTGAAAATGAACGGAACTCAATGGCGCAGGTCCTGGCCCCTTCTATCTCAAAGATACTGTGGGGGACGCCGGGTTCTGAGATATACGCCTCATAGGCGGCATCATAAAGGATGACGGCCCCTGCCCGGTTGGCATAATCCACCCACACCTTAAGCTGTGACCTGTCAAGGGTTGTCCCTGTGGGGTTGTTGGGGTTGCACAGGTAAATCAGGTCCGGCGTCTCCTTTGGAAGCTCCGGGGAAAACCCATTCTCCTCCGTACAGGGCATGTATATGACATCACTCCACATCCCGGTGCCTTCATCATATTCACCGGTGCGCCCGGCCATCACATTGGAATCCACATACACCGGATACACCGGGTCGCACACCGCAATCCTGCTGTCCCCGCTGAAAATCTCCTGGATGTTGCCGCAGTCGCTTTTGGCCCCGTCAGAAACAAATATCTCATCTGCCTCCACCGGACAGCCCCAGGCCCTGTAGTCTTTTTCCACAATGGCCTCCCGAAGGAAGGGGTACCCCAGATCCGGTGCATAGCCGTGGAATGTCTCCGCGCGTCCCATCTCCTCTGCCGCCCTGTGGATGGCCTCCACCACCGCCGGGGCAATGGGCAGGGTCACATCGCCGATTCCCAGGCGGATGACCGCCTTGTCAGGGTTGGCCTGCTGATATGCCGCCACCTTTTTCCCAATGGTTGAAAAGAGATAACTGCCAGGCAGTTTCAAATAGTTCTCATTAATCTTAAACATGTGTGTTCCTCCTGTCCTTTCCGGAAGATATCTTGCCCCGCCTCCCCGGAACCAGTGCCCGGTGCTAAGGCGTGTCTCCCATAAACGTAAACGCTCCCAGGAAACCCGTCCGGCTCCGTACAGGACTGAAAGGACAGCAAATAACCACCATCACAGGGCCTGTACAGAGACAAACAGCACATCTTCGTGCCCGTGGTCCCTGAGAGTGTATTGATTACATATAGTTTAAAGTGTTAACTGATTAAAGTCATCTTGTCAATCATAATATATTTCCTGCGGTATGTCAATACTTCCGTTAAATACTTCCACCGCAGGGCCTGTCATGAAAAGACGGCCAGTGGCGCGGTCCAGGCGTATCATAAGCTTTCCGCCGCGCAGGGAAACCTCCGCCTCATCATCCACATACCCCATGAGGATGGATGCCAGCACGCTGGCCGTGGCGCCTGTGCCGCAGGCCCAGGTTTCCCCGCTGCCCCGCTCCCAGACCCTCATGTTGAGATGCTTCCGGTCCACCACTTCTATGAACTCCGTGTTCACCCGGTCCGGCGCAAACCGCTCATGGTATTCAAAGGCAGGGCCGGTTTTCTCCAAATCCAGCCTGTCAATGCCGTCCATATAGTACACCGCATGGGGATTGCCCACATCGATGCCCACAAACCTGTAATCCTTCCCATCCACCTGTATGTCCTCAGGAAGGTCTGAAGTCAGGGTCCCCTCTCCCATATCCACGGTGATTGACACGGCCTTCCCGTCCTTCACCTCCAGTTCAAGGGTCTTGATCCCGCCCAGCGTCTCTACGGTCATGGTCCTCCTGTCAGCCGGCACCAGGCCGTGGTCGTAGGCGTACTTCCCCACACACCGCACCCCGTTGCCGCACATGGTTCCCTGGGAACCGTCCGCATTGTACATCTCCATCCTGCAGTCCGCCTTCCCGGACGGGCAGATAAGGATAAGGCCGTCCGCCCCTATCCCGAAGTGACGGTCGCTTATGAACCGGGCTACCTTTCCCGGCTCCTTTACCTGTTCCTTAAAACAGTCTACATACACATAATCGTTGCCAATCCCCTGCATCTTTGTAAACTTCATTCCCACACCTCACACATGAATTAAACTGATAACCATCTGGGCTGTTTCCACCAGGTTGGTGCCGCTGTCCATACTGCACTTCTGGATGTACCTGTGAGCCTCTGATTCCGTCATATTGTTGCGCTCCATCAACAGCGCCTTTGCCTCGTCAATCAGCCTGCGTTCCTCGCCGCTCCGCTCCCTGGGCCGGTTTTTCATCTTCCGGCGGAAACGGACCTGGGCCTGCACCATCATTTCCAGGGTGCTTATAAGGTCATGGACCTTCAGGGGCATGGGAAGGCAGATTACATTGCCCGGGGCCTGGCCTCCCCAACGGCTGGGAGAGGAGATGAGCAGCATGTCAAATGAAGCCGGCAGATACTGGCGCAGCTCATCGTACAGCATATCCTCAAACCGGTAGCCGCTCACCACGATGCCGCTGCCCACCCCTTCCGCCGCCGACAGCGCCTGTGAACCGGATGTACAGACAGCGACCACCTGATAGCCGTTACGCACCAGAATCCCTTTTATATTCTTTCCATCCTCCGGTTTGGAGAACGCTACGATAATGTTAGTCACATGCCTCACCTCCAAGCAAGCATTGGGACCGGAACCTCATTGCAGTACCGGCGTCAATATTTATAAAGATATTCGCTTACTTCCCAGTCAGTGACCTGAGCCCTGAAATCGCGCCACTCCTTTTCCTTTGCTTCCAGATACTTGGTATAGATATGGTCCCCCAGGACATCCTTCATGAACCAGTCCCCGTCAAACGCCTCAATGGCATCCCCCAGCGTCTCCGGTATGCGCTCCACATTCCTGGACTTCATCTCCTCCGGCGCCATGGTGAACATGTTGCCTTCCACGCACTCCGGAAGTTCCATCTGCTTCTCAATCCCGTCCAGGCCAGCCCTCAGGCATGCCGCCAGGGCCAGGTATGGGTTCATGGCTGAATCCGGGCAGCGCAGTTCAATCCTGGTGCTTTCCCCTCTGGGTGAAGGGATGCGGATAAGGGAACTGCGGTTGGAGGTGGACGACCAGGCGATATAGATGGGCGCGTCGTACCCAGGTATCAGGCGCTTGTAGGAATTCACAAGCGGGTTGGTAAGGATGGTCATAGGCTTCATATGGTGCAGGATGCCCGCCATGAAATAGTAGGCCGTGCGGCTCAGCTTCAGTGGGTCCGAGTCGTCTGCAAACAGGTTCTTCCCGTTCCCGTCCGACAGGGACATATTGATATGCATCCCCGAACCGTTGATGCCTTCCTTCGGCTTTGGCATGAAGGTGGCATGAAGGCCATGGCGCTTGGCAATTGTCTTGGCCGCCATCTTGAAGGTTATGATGTTATCCGCCGCCCTCAGGGCATCCGTGTACTGGAAATCAATCTCATGCTGGGCCGGGGCAATCTCATGGTGGCTGGCCTCAATCTCAAATCCCATCTCTTCCAGGTTAAGCACGATGTCCCGGCGGACATTCTCAGCCAGGTCAATGGGGGATACGTCAAAATACCCGGCCGTCTCATGGGTATTGGTGGTGGGCCTTCCCTCCTCGTCCGTGTGGAAAAGGAAGAACTCGCACTCAGGTCCCACATTGAACACATATCCCATGCCGGCGGCCTTCTTAACCGCCCGCTTCAGCACATTCCTGGGATCCCCCGTAAATGCGGTCCCGTCCGGATTATACACATCGCAGACCAGCCTTGCCACCTTGCCCTGCTGGGGCCTCCACGGGAATATCTCAAAGGTATCCAGGTCCGGGTACAGGTACATGTCGGACTCGTCAATCCTTACAAATCCCTCAATGGCGGAGCCGTCAAACATGCAGCGGTTATCCAGCGCCTTCCCAAGCTGGCTGGAGGTAATGGCCACATTCTTAAGCATACCAAAAATATCCGTGAACTGAAGGCGGATGAACTCCACATCCTCTTCCTCCACCATGCGGATAATGTCGTCCTTACTGTATTTGCTCATCTCTATTCTCCCTCTCTTGCAAACTGCAATACCAACCATGTGGATCCGTGAAACAGGAAAGGCGGGGACGCCCTGGAGCTCTCCCGCCTCGCTCTACAAAAAATATAGCAACAGAATTTTTATTTGTCAATGTGAATTGACGATTTCGTGTTTTTTACCAATATCACTTTAAAGCGCGAAGTTGTTCTGTGAAATGATTACCTAATTTCATGGTGCCCACATACCCCACATCCCCGGTCATGTGCACAACGCCATCCTCGTCAATCTCAATCTCCAATGTTCCGCCGGGCATCTGGACCACCATCTTGGGGTCTGTCAATCCCAGACGGTAAGCCGCTGCCGCTGCCGCGCAGCATCCGCTGCCCGAGGCCAGGGTATATCCTGCGCCCCGCTCGTAAACCTCGGTCTGGATATGGGTCCTGTCAAGCACCTTCATGATCTGCGTATTGATTTTCTCCGGGAACTGCCTTGCGCCCTCTGAATATTTCCCAATCCTGCACACCAGGTCCTTAGATATCTCATCCATAAGGATGACACAGTGGGGATTGCCCACGGACAGGCAGGTCACGGGATATGGAATCCGTCCGAATACCATTGTCTCATTGATGATTTCCCTGCGCGGGCCTTCCACCGGCACGTCGCTGCTCCAGAAGGAGGCCCTGCCCATGGACGCCTTCAGCCGTGTCCCTTCCTCGTTCAGGTAGTGGATTGCCGCCTCGCCTCCGCTGGAATAGATGGTAAAATCCTTTTTCTGCACATATCCCGCGTCCTTCAGGTATTTGGCAAATATCCTGACCCCATTGCCGCTTTTCTCCGCAATGCTTCCGTCCGGATTCCACACCACCATGGAAATCCTGTCCTCACTAATCACAGGCCCTTCCAGCACGCCGTCCGCCCCAACGCCGAAATTCCGGTTGCACATCAGCTGCACGTTGGACGGGTTCAGTTTCATTTCATTTTTATTAGGGTCATAAACCAGATAATCGTTTCCCAGTCCATGATATTTCTCCACTATAAGCCTCATATCCATATCCTCCATATTTTCCAGGCATTCCACTTTACATCCTGTTTTATATTTTATCAGGCATTTTATCATAAAAATATAGATATGATGCTATTTTATATTGCAAATAATGCTGTCATTCGTATATACTGTTCCTGTAAGGAGGAATAATCCATGTATATAAGCGACGGCTCCCCTGCCACCCAGAAGCAGGGATATCTGGAAGGCGACTTCCGTCTGTTCCACATTAAGGATAAACTGCAGCGCACCTACGATTTCCACTATCATGATTTCCTCAAGATCCTGGTACATCTGGAAGGAAATGTAACTTATACAATCGAAGGCCGTTCCTATTCCCTCTGTCCCGGGGACATTGTGTTGGTGGACCGCGGACAGATCCACCGCCCCCAGGTGGATTTTACATCCCCCTATGAGCGCCTGGTCCTGTACCTGTCCCCGGACTTTCTGGAGCGGTACGGCGAAAATGGTTCTTCCCTGGACAGCTGTTTTTCCACCGCGGCCTACCGCCATTCCAATGTGCTGCGCTTAAAGGAGGATACCCGCCGTCCCATGCTGTCCCTCCTTCGCAGGCTGGAGCGGGCCCAGAACTGGCAGGAAGAAGAATTTGCAGGACCGCTGTACTGCCGCCTGCTGTGCCTCGAATTCCTGGTGGAACTTGGACGGGCATCCATGGACGCCAACGCCCAGTACATCCCCACCGGCACTTTAAACTACCATGTGTCAGGACTTATATCCTATATTAATGAGCACCTGTCCGGGGACCTGAGTATCCGTACCCTTTCTGACAGCTGCTGTCTCAGCCCCTACCACATGATGCGCATGTTCAAGGAGGAAACCGGTTACACCATCGGAAACTATATCACAGAAAAGCGGCTGTTACGGGCCCGCGACCTGCTTGCCCAGGGAAAAAGTGCGACCGAAAGCTGCTTTTCGTCCGGGTTCCAGAACTATTCCACCTTTCTCAGGGCTTATAAACAGCACTATAAAGAACTGCCCAAACGTTCTGTCCGGTTAAAAAACAGTAAAAATTAAAGTATTTCTGATTTTTTCTTGAAATTTTCGTAATATCTGATATAATATACTCATTGTTTTCCCATTGAGGACAGTTGTCTTTGCCAGATGAACACACCTTGCGCAGGGGATTTGGAATCAATGGATCATTCATGAAATGAGGAGGATTGTAGTATGAGAATCAGGAAAATCATGGCCGTAACCATGGCCGCGTGTCTTGTTGCAGGTTCCCTTGCAGGATGCGGCAAGAAAGCAGAAGAAAAAGTCATCAAGATCGGCGTGTTTGAACCGACCACAGGTGAGAACGGCGGCGGCGGATTCCAGGAAGTACTGGGTATCCGTTATGCAAAAGAGATGCACCCAACCGTAACAATCAATGGCGAGGAATACAAAGTAGAGCTGGTGGAGGTTGACAACAAGTCCGATAAGACAGAGGCTGTCAACGCAGCACAGAAGCTGGTAAGCGAGAAGGTAAGCGTGGTCCTTGGAAGCTACGGCTCCGGCGTATCCATTGCAGCCGGACAGATATTCGCAGACGCCAAGATCCCTGCCATCGGCTGTTCCTGTACCAACCCGCAGGTAACGGAGGGCAATGATTTTTACTTCCGTGTCTGCTTCATCGACCCGTTCCAGGGCACGGTAATGGCTAACTACGCATTCCAGAACGGAGCAAAGAGCGCTGCTGTGATCACCCAGCTGGGCGATGACTACTCCTCAGGCCTTGGTTCCTTCTTTAAGGATGCATTCGCCAAATTAGGCGGGGAAATCGTAAGCGAGGAGCAGTTCCAGACCAACCAGACTGATTTCAAGGCAATCCTGACCAATATCAAGGCAGCCAACCCTGACATCATCTTCGCGCCATCCTCCATCACCACTGCACCGCTTATCATCAAGCAGGCCAGGGAGCTTGGCATTACGGCAACCATCGCTGCAGGCGATACATGGGAGAACTCCACCATCATCGAGAACGCGGGCAAGGATGCCGAGGGCGTTGTGCTTTCCACCTTCTTTGACGAGGCTGAACCGGCCAATGACGAGGCAGCCGCCTTCATCAAGGGCTTCAAGGAATATCTGGTAAAGAACAAACAGGAAGACATCATCCCGGCCGTATCCGCACTGGGCTATGATTCCTACCTGGCAGCCATCAAGGCCATCGAGACAGCTAATTCCACCGACACCACTGCAATCCGCGATGCGCTGAAGGGCGTCCAGATTGACGGCGTGACCGGAAGCATTACCTTTAATGAGACAGGTGATGCCAACAAGGATATCGCCTTCATCAAGACCATCAAGGATGGCAAGTTCCAGTTCCTTACAACTACAACCGTAGAGTAAGGTCATCTGACAGTTACATATGACACAGAGGCCGCAGGCGGCAGCCATTGCCCCGCGGCCTTTCTCCGGCTTATGGCGGAGGCGCAGGATACCATGTCCTCATGCCATTCCCTGCAGGATACAATTATTAAGAAAACAGGAGGCAGACTCTTATGAGTTTAACAACATTTCTACAGCAGTGCCTGACCGGTATCTCCCTTGGCGGCGCCTATGCGCTGATTGCCATCGGCTATACACTGGTATACGGCATCCTCCGTCTGATTAATTTCGCCCATGGCGACATATTCATGATGGCAGGTTATTTTATGATTTTCGCAATGGCCAGCCTTCCCTGGTTCATCGCAATCCCGGTTACCCTGATTGTCACCGTTGTCCTTGGTGTTACCATTGAACGGGTGGCTTACCGTCCCCTGCGTTCTTCCCCCAGGATGTCCGTCATGATTTCAGCCATTGGCGTATCGTATCTGCTGCAGAACCTTGCTACCTATCTGTTCACGGCCCTTCCAAAGGGATATCCTGAGATTCCTTTCTTAAAGAGGATTTACCAGATAGGCGGTCTTTCCGCATCCTTCGTAACCTTCCTCACGCCAGTCCTGACCCTGGTCCTGGTATATCTTCTGATACTCCTGATCAACCACACCAAAATCGGCATGGCAATGAGGGCTGTTTCCAAGGATTACGAAACCGCGTCCCTGATGGGCATCAAAATCAATAAGACCATCTCCTTCACCTTTGCAGTGGGTTCCCTGCTGGCAGGAATCGGTTCCATCCTCTATTTCACGGACCGTATGACCGTATTCCCGTTCTCAGGCGCACTGCCCGGCCTCAAATGCTTTGTTGCCGCTGTATTCGGCGGTATCGGAAGCATTCCCGGCGCTGTCATCGGTGGTTTCATCCTTGGACTTGGGGAGACAGCCCTGGTTGCCATGGGACAGTCCACCTTCAGTGACGCATTTACATTTATCCTGTTGATTGTTATGCTTCTCATCCGCCCGACCGGCCTGTTTGGTGAGAAGACAACCGATAAAGTGTGAGGTGGCGGACATGAAGAATATGACAAAGAACAAAAACAAGGTTTATACCATCATTGCCCTGGCCGTGCTCATTGGAATCCTGGCATTCCTGCAGTCTGACACGGCAGAATACAGTTATCAGATATCCATCCTGGAGCGGAGCGCCATCTATGCGGTGGTGGCTGTTTCCATGAACCTGCTCACCGGCTTTACCGGGCTGTTCTCCCTTGGGCAGGCAGGCTTCATGGCAATCGGGGCCTATGTCGTGGCCATATTCACCATCCCTGTAGGCTCCCGTGCCAGCGTATACTATGTGAGCGGGATCTCACCCGTGATTGCCAATGTAGCGCTTCCCATCCCCGTGGCCCTGCTCCTTGGCGGGCTTGCCGCCGCTGTCCTGGCCGCCCTTATCGGCATCCCGGTGCTGCGCCTTAAGAGCGATTACCTGGCCATCGCAACCCTTGGCTTTTCAGAAATCATCCGCGCCTTCATCGCAGCGCCCATGTTTGACACTGTCACCAACGGTTCCTACGGTCTGAAAAGCATCCCCGGCTTCCCCAATATCTTTGCTGTATTCGGTCTGGCAGCCCTCTGCATCGCGCTCATGGTACTGTTAATCAACTCCTCCTACGGCCGTGTCTTTAAGGCCATCCGCGAGGATGAGATTGCAGCCCAGTCCATGGGACTTAACCTGTTCCGCTACAAGGAGCTTTCCTTTGTCATCTCCTCTTTCTTCACCGGGGTTGGGGGCGGGATGCTGGCCATGTTCATGCGCTCCATCGATTCCAAGACCTTCCAGGTGGCGCTTACCTACGACCTTCTTCTGATTGTGGTCCTGGGCGGTATCGGAAGCGTCACGGGAAGCGTCCTGGGCGCGTTCCTGGTAACCTCGGGACGTGAACTGCTGCGGTTCTTTGATGACCCGTTAACCATTGCAGGGGTGCATATCCCGCTGTTCCGTTCCGGTTTCCGCATGGTCATCTTCTCCATCCTTTTGATGGTAGTGGTGCTGTTCTACCGCCGCGGGATCATGGGCAACAACGAGTTTTCCTGGGACGGACTGTCCCGGCTCATACGCGGCATACCCGACAGGCTGAAGAAAGGCCGCGGTAAGAAAGCCGCCTCCAAAAAAGGAGGTGCCAAGTAATGGATAACATGAAAAACGTACTTCACATGGACAACGTAACCATGCAGTTCGGCGGCGTGGTAGCTGTCAACGGATTATCCTTAGATGTAAATGAACGCGAAATCGTGGCCCTCATCGGACCCAACGGCGCCGGCAAGACCACTGCCTTCAACTGTGTGACAGGCATCTACCAGCCCACCTACGGCTCTGTTTCCTTTAACGGGGAAATGATCCTGGCCGACACGCCTCAGGGCAAGATGCGCCGTCTCTACGCCGGGGACGTGGCGCCAAAGGAGCTTACGCCCGTGCGCAAGACGCCGGATGAAGTGACAAAGCTTGGGATTGCCAGGACATTCCAGAACATCCGTCTCTTCGGCAACCTGACCGTATTTGACAATGTACTGATTGCAAAGCACATGCGCGCCAAACAGAACGTATTCTCCGCCACTCTGCGTTTAAACCATGCAGAGGAAAAGCGGATGCGGGATGAATCCATGGAGCTTCTTAAAATGCAGGGCCTGGCACACCTTAAGGATGAGATTGCCTCCTCCCTGCCCTACGGCCTGCAGCGCCGTCTGGAGATTGCACGCGCGCTGGCCACCAACCCCAGCCTGCTCCTTCTTGACGAGCCTGCCGCGGGTATGAATCCCCAGGAGACACAGGACCTGACCGATTTCATCAGGCAGATCCGGGATGACTACCATCTGACCATATTCATGATTGAGCACCATATGGACCTGGTCATGCAGATATCCGACCGCATCTATGTACTGGATTTCGGCAAGCTCATAGCCCATGGCACGCCGGATGAGGTACAGAACAATCCAAAAGTAATTGAAGCATATCTGGGGGTGAGTGACGATGTTAACGATTAAAGATCTGAGGGTAAACTATGGGGGGATTGAAGCCGTAAAAGGCATCAGCTTCGAGGTCCCGGAAAAATCCATTGTCACCCTGATTGGCGCCAACGGCGCGGGAAAAAGCACCACCCTGCGTTCCATCACAGGACTGGTCAAGGCCTCCGGCGGTTCCATCCAGTTTGACGGCGCGGAGCTTCTGGGCATGGACACGCCGGATATCGTGGCAAAGGGCATTACCCTGGTACCGGAAGGCCGCCGGGTATTCCCCGACATGACGGTAATAGAGAACATCAAGATTGGGGCCTACTTAAGAAGCGATTCCCTGGAGGACAATATCAACTGGGTCTACGACCTGTTTCCCCGTCTAAAGGAAAGAAGCTGGCAGCTGGCCGGCACCCTTTCCGGCGGCGAGCAGCAGATGCTGGCCGTTGCAAGGGCCCTCATGAGCCGTCCCAAGCTGATGATGATGGATGAGCCGTCCCTCGGTCTGGCTCCCCTGATTGTTAAGGACATATTCAGCATCATCAAGGAGATAAACAAGCAGGGCGTGACCATCCTCTTAATCGAGCAGAACGCCAACATGGCCCTGAGGATTGCCGACCAGGGGTATGTACTGGAAACAGGACGCATTGCCCTGACCGGCACCGGCAGGGAGCTGCTGGCAGACGAGTCGGTAAAGGCGGCATATCTGGGAAAGAAAAAGAATTAAACACCGCTTCAGATTGCAAGGGAAACCTGGGCTGTATAAAAGCAGACGATAAAACACAAGGGAGGAGGATGGCCTGGATTGGACAATGGGAACCAATCCAGACCATCCCCTCCCTTGTCCTTGTGTGTGGACATCCTGATTTACAATCATCCATATACATTTATATCCCTGCCCGCTTATGTCCTTATACACCCATGGATATCCCCTATACCGCACCCCTGTCTAAATCCGTCCCAAGCATCATAGGTTTCCTGTCAGAAAGACAGGATTAAACCAGCCAAATCACACCTGCGGGGAGGTAAAAGGTATGGATATAAATATCTTCAATGAAAAGTTTAATATAACGGTTTCCAGGGATATGACCTATACACCGGATTCCGTTGACAATAAGCCATATGACATGGAAATCCGGGCAATATCAACCATCCATGACGGAGGACATTATTCCTGTCATTCCATCGCGGTCGAAGATTTTTCAGATGGCGGGACTGTAACAATCATCCTGGTAGGGGACTACTGTTCCAATGTGGGAAAGGATTCCGTTATCTTACGGAACGATACGCTTATCATACTGCTGGATGCCGTCATCGTGGTATTATCACTAAAGAGTGCCATGGACCCTGGAAGTCATGATATCCACCGGATAAAAAACAATTTCGGGACCTACTATTCCATCTATCCTGTTGGAAACAACTATATCATCTACGGGGAATTAGAAGTAAAGA
This sequence comes from Enterocloster sp. OA13, assembly GCF_022440595.1. Lineage (NCBI taxonomy): Bacteria > Bacillati > Bacillota > Clostridia > Lachnospirales > Lachnospiraceae > Enterocloster > Enterocloster sp. OA13. Next base: position 3,743,660 of record NZ_JAKNTF010000001.1, read on the forward strand.
TGCTGGACAAAGCATTCCGTGAAGTCTGGACCTATTCAACCACGGACATCCTGATCAACCCGGATTACCACCTTAACATAGATGATAAGCAGATTTCCTTTACGGACTGGGATGGAAACCACCACCTGTTGGATATGGACGGACATCTTCTCTGTTATAAAAAACGGGAGCTGAACGTGATTGAAATCAATGTAACCCCCATAAACACCCCCAAAGAACTACAGGCAATCATCAAAAGCAGGCTAAACATGCCGGACTTTTACGGAATGAACTGGGACGCCTACTGGGATGGCATAACCGGACTCATCCCCATGCCGGACAGGATCATCCTGCGCGGTTGGGATATTTACAAAGAAAAACAGCCCGGGGATGCAGCCGCATTCGAAAAAATCATGGCAAGATATACCCGTCTATATGGGCATTGCCAATGCATCTATACATAAAACAGAAGCAGGTATGGCATCGGCTGCCAGCCGTACACCATACCTGCATCCACTTCCATCATCCAGCCATCACAGCTGTGTGAATCCATAAGCATTCACCAGTGCATCCAGCTTACGCTTCTCCCTGCACAAAGGACAGTCCCTATAATCATAATATGCGTAATCCGGCACATCCTTCTTACCAAAAATAGAAGTAATCCGATACCCATTCACCTCATCCACAGCGCTGAATATGGCAGTAACCCCTCTCAGGATGCCGCCATAATACTGAATGGCCTCAATCCCCTTATTAAGGGCCAGTCCCGTGGTAACAGACGCCGTCATGATAAGGACGTTCTTATCCCTGATCATAGGAAGGTTATTCTCCTTAAAAATCATCTGGCTGTTGCTATTATACTCCGGGGTCACTATGTACATGGTCTTATGTGCATTCATGGAAAGGACGCCCGCGCTGGTCAGCTCATCCGCCAGAAACGCCCCAATGACCTGGGTTCCCTCCAGGCACACGATCGTATCCACCACCGTATCATAGAGGAACATCCCCACCAGGCTCTTTGCAATCTCCCTTGCCTCACTAAGCCTGGTCTTCAGGGTGGTCATATCAAGATAATAATTGATATGGGCATGATTGGTTGCAAAATGACCGGGTGTAATCTTCAGCGGCGCATTACATCCCGCTGTCTGAATCTTTGTATACTTAACATCCATAAAAACGCCCCCTTCTGCATCGGGCATGTTTGAAGTCAAGCCTTCAAGCACACTCCTTTTTCCAACATCAGTATCTATCTATTATTATACTAAAAAAACCATTCCCGCACAAGAGTCGTATAATTTATCATCCCAAAATCCATTTGACAGTTTTCAACCACACCAAAGAACATTTATCAAAAATCCTTCTCCCTCCAGCCAACAAAACCCCCACCGCGAATCCCCCATCCTTTCCTTCATGGCCGGAGTACACAGTCCGGGAAGCCGGGCGGGGCTTGTCCTGTGCGGGGCGGGAGGGTTCCTTAGGGCGTGTTTGAAAATTGCTTTCCGTCAGCTGTGCGTCCCACTTTGTGGGAGATTTAGTCCCGATGAGGGAGGCGTAGCGGGCTACGTTGACCGAATTGGGACTAAATATACCGCGAAGTGGGGCGTGTAGATGGCGGGAATGAATTTGCAAACACGCCCCAGGGCAGCTGTGGATTGGACGCATAGTGGAGGAGGCAGCAGCTTCTTAGGACCTGGCAGATGAAAAGACGGGGGTGGATTCCTGCATCAAAGCAGGAATCCAAGGTGCTCTGAACGTAGAAAGTCCATCAGGATTTCTACGTGAATAGCACCGGTCCCCCGTCTTTTCATCTGTCAGGTTCTTAGAAGCTGCTGCCTCCGCAACTCCGCGTCCGATTCACAGCCGCCCTAAGGAACCCGCCCAAACCCGCGCAGGACAAGCCCCGCCCGGCTTCGCGGACGTACCTCCCACAACCACTCAATTCTCCTTACTATAACTAACCCCCAGTTTCGCCGGCACATTAAAACTCTTCCTTGAAACCGTCAGCACAATCGTCAATATATAAGGCAGTGCAATGAACAGCTCATTGGGGAAGTATCCGCCTCCGCCCATGGACTGCATATAGATAGCCACGGCCTCCGCCAGTCCGAACACCACCGTGCCGATCACAGCCCCCTTTGGATTCCAGTTCCCAAGGAAACAGATGGCAAATGCAATCCATCCGCGCCCTCCGATCATGTTGGTGGTGAACATCCCCAGATACCCAACCGAGTAAAACGAGCCTGCCACGCCGCCCATAACGCCTGCCAGCAGCACGGTGAGGAAACGCACCGTATTCACATTGATACCAGCCACGTCCACTGCCTCCGGGTTCTCCCCCGTGGAGCGGATGGTCAGCCCGATGGATGTCTTAAACAGTACAAAATAAGACACCGGAATAATCAGGTACACAATATAGGTCAGTATATTCTGCTGGAACAGCACCGGCCCAAGCACCGGAATCCTGCTGAGCACCGGAATGGCAATCTCAGGCAGGGGACTGATTTTCAGGGGCGTGGTGGGGACACCGAAGAACACCCTCTGAAGGTACGTGCAGATACCGGCTGCCAGCACGTTGATGGCGGTTCCCGTAACCACCTGGTGCTGCTTCAGATAGATACACACCACCCCATAAACAGCGGCCGCGGCCACACCTGCCAGGATGGCGCACAGGATGCCGATAAAGGCATTGCCCGTAATATAGGTTCCCACGAATCCGCCCCAGGCGCCCATGAGGAAAATGCCCTCAATGGCAGTTACCATCATGCCGGAACGCTCCGCAACCACCTCTGCGATGGAGCCGAAAAGCAGAGGCGTACTCATCATCAACGCACGTTTCAATAAACTTACAACCATAGCCTTACGCTCCTTTCTGCAGTTTCAGTTTTTCTCTCCGGTTCTCCAGATAATGCCGGAAGAAATAGGAGACAATGACAAACAGCATGACGAACCCCTGCATCAGATCCACGATGCTGGACGGTACGTTTACCCCCGGCATACGGCCCATCAGGTTGCCCATGACACCAAGGGCGCCGAAGAGGATGGATGCAAAAATGATACCGATTGGATTGGCATTGGCCAGTATGGCGATGCCCAGGCCTGCGGAACCAACCCCGCTGTTAAAATCCTGGATCAGCATGTGCTGCACGCCGTTTACCTCTGTGAATCCAGCCATTCCGGCCAGGGCGCCGCTGATGAAGAAAGCGGTCACAAATACCTTTTTAGAGTTGATGCCGGACATCCTGGCCGCGGAATCATTGCTTCCAACCGCGCGGATGCGGTATCCAAGAGGCGTCTTGTACAGAAGGATCCAGATGCCGATTGCCACCAGCACAGCCAGCACAAACCCCGCATGGAGCCTGGTTCCCTTTACAATGGTCGGCAGCCACGCCGCCCTTGTGATGGCGTCTGTCTGGGGATACTCCCCCTTGGACTCCTTTAGGAAGGTGCGCAGCAGATAGTTCATCACATTCAGCGCAACATAGGTTGACATCATGCTTACAAGGAATTCATTTGCCTTGTAATGGGCTTTCAGGAACCCGATTAAAGCACCAATCAGGCCGCCTGCCACTGCCGTCGCAAGACAGACAACCACCAGAAGCACCGGCGCCGGCACCTTGCCGTCCAGTTTAAGGGACAGCGCAATGGCAGCCACGGCGCCCATATAGAACTGGCCCTGTGCGCCGATATTGAACAGGTTGGCCTTAAAGGTAAATGCAAATGCCAGCGCAGTGAATATAAGGGGCGTTGCCTTTAAGAAAACCTCCCCCGTGGTATATTTATCCGTCAGCATGGTGGTGACGGAGTATGTAAATACCTCCACCGGATTGATATGCAGCATAAGAAGCATCAGACCGGAAAGCAGCAGGCCGGCAAGTATGGCAACCGCGTTGGTCACAATCATATCACGTATTTTCCCATTCATGCATTGTCCCCTCCTCTTCTTTGTAGCCTGCCATGAGAAGCCCGATCCGCTCCGTTGTCAGTTCATCATGGCGGTAGATTCCCATAAACGCGCCCTTATATATAACCGCAATCCGGTCGCACAGTTCAAAAATCTCAGACAGTTCCGTGGATACCAGAAGAATGCCCTTGCCCTTCCTGCGCTCTTCCAGTATGCTGGTGTGTATATTGTTGATGGCCCCCAGGTCCAGGCCGCGGGTGGGCTGGTCCATGATCAGCATTTCCCCGGCATTGCCCACTTCCCTTGCCAGGATCACCTTCTGCTGGTTGCCTCCTGAAAGCCCGCGTATCTGGGCATCCGGCCCCGGGGCCTTGATTTCAAAATCCTCGATGGCTTTCCGGGTATAGTCATACAGCTTTTTCCGGTTGAGGAAGCCGTGTCTGGTCCATGTCCGGTCAAAGCTTGTCTTGAGCATCATATTCTCAGCCAGGGTCATTTCCCCAACCATGGCGTCCCTGTACCGGTCCACAGGCACATAGCCGATTCCAAGACCGATCCGTTCCCTGACCGAGGTGCCCGTGATATCCTTTCCTTTAAGGAATACGCTTCCTTCCGTAACGGGAAGGGCGCCGCAGATGACCTCGCACAGTTCCTCCTGCCCATTACCGCTGACCCCGGCCACGCCGAAGATTTCCCCCTCCATGATCTGGAAGGAAAGGTTATCCAGCACCGGCATGGCGCCCTTCTGCTTCACGGTCACGTTTTTAAGCTCCAGGCATACATTTTTTCTGATGCCATCCTCTTCCTCTTCCCGCTTTGCAACCACCATCTCCTTGCCCATCATAAGCCTTGCCAGTTCCACCTCATTGGTTTCCTTGGCCGTCAGGTTCCCTGTTAGCCTTCCATTCCTCATGACAATAATCCGGTCCGCCACTTCCATGACTTCCTTCATCTTGTGGGTTATGAAAATCACGGAATTACCCTTTGCCGTGTATTCCTTTACAAACTGCATCAGGGTTTCCGATTCCTGGGGCGTGAGGACAGCCGTAGGCTCATCCATGATAAGAAGGCTGGTCTTCAGATAAAGGGCCTTTAATATCTCCACCTTCTGCTGTACGCCGACCGCCAGGTCCGCAATCTTTGCATCCACAGGGATATCAAAGCCATACTGCCCTGCCAGCTCCTCCACTTCTTTCCTGCATCGGTCGTAATCAATGACGCCGTGTACATTGCCCAGTATGATGTTTTCCGTCACCGTATGTGCATTTACCAGGGAAAAATGCTGCTGGATCATGGAAATGCCCAGGGCCATGGCGTCCTTTGGGGAGCCTATCTTCTGTTCCTTTCCATCCATGAATATCTGCCCTTCATCCGCTTTATAAAGGCCGTACAGGATCTTCATGACCGTGCTCTTCCCCGCCCCGTTTTCCCCTAACAGGGCCAGAACCTCCCCCCTTTGTATGGAGAAGGAAATGTCTTTGTTGGCCACTACCCTGGCGAAATATTTTGATACATTCCTCAACTCAAAAAACGGTGTATCCACAAGCGTCATCCTCCTTTAATCCATTGGTGCGCGGCCCGCGGCAGCTGCCGCACCGCTATAAAACCGCACCGCTGTAAAACCGCGCTGGTATAAAACATTGCTGATATAAAACCACACCCAAAAGGCTGCTGCATCCAAAACCATTCCTGCAGCAGCCCTTTCATATCTACCATATTATTTTTCAAACATTGCCTGCAGATCTACTTTCCCATCCTTGAAATCCTTCAGTCCCTGGTCAACCGCAGCCTTCACCTCATCGGTGATGTTGTCCGTGTATACAGGTACGAAGATATCCTCATTGATGCCGGCCTCATGGACCATGTTGCCTGAAAGCTTTCCTTCCATGTACTGCCCGATTGCCCATACATAGAAGTTCTTGAAATCAAAGTTTACGGAAGCCACCACCGTGTTTGGGTCAATGGTGGTCTGGTCGCTGGAAAAGCCGATGAACTTGGCTCCCTTTGCCTTGGCTGCCTCAATACATCCCAGTCCCACTTCGTTGGCATATACAAACAGTGTATCCGCGCCGTTGTCAATCATCTGCTCAGCCATCTGTTTGCCCAGGGCCACATCATCCCATGTATTGGCATAAGCCCTTGTTGCCTTTGCGCCGGAGATGCCTCTCTCCTCTGCGATTTTAACCGCGTTTTTCTCATATACATCCATCAGATGCTCCATCGGCTCATTGGGGAAGCCGCCGATGGTTGCGAAGTTTCCGTTCTCTGTCACGTATCCTGCGATAATGGATGCCACATAGCTGGCTTCATATTCCTTCGGGAAAATAGGGGCCACATTGTCGCCGTCACACTTGGAACCATTCACGGCGCAGAAGGTGGTGTCCGGATAGTTGGGGGCCACGGCTGCAACTGCCTCGTCAAACTGGGAACCGGCCGCCATGATCAGGTCATATCCCCGCTCCGCATATTCCCGGAATGTGGATTCATAGTCAGAGGCCTGAACATTCTCAACGTATTCCATCTTGGTGCCCAGTGTCTCATTACATGCAACCAGGCCCGCATAGTTGGTTGCGTTCCAGCTCTGGTCATTGATTGGTCCCGGAAGGATCAGTACAATCTTATAATCCGCCGCGCTTTTGCCGTCTGCTGCGGGCGCAGCTGCCTCAGCCACCTTGGTATCAGCTTCCTTGCCATCCCCCGCAGGCGCCGCCGCCTCAGTGGCTGCCTTTGTCTCAGCTGGTTTGCCGGAACTGCAGCCGCCCAGTGCCGCCGTACTTATCACCATGGATGCTGCCAATAATAACGCGCCTAATCTTTTCTTCATAATTACAGTCCTCCTTTTTACTTGTCTGTCAACGGTCTTACGTGTACGAATTTCTTATAGCAATAGTATATCAGCGGCCTATGTGTCCCACAATTCTGTGAGATTACTATTTACTCCAAAATATTACGGAATTTGTTGGTATTGTCCAATAAAATAAAGACTGGATATGATTTTTCGTCATATTTCCAGCCTTTTTCATGATTCCACAAAATCCTTTTATCTCTTATTACGGTATTCCAGGGGTGTCATCCCATACATTTTCTTAAAAGTGCTGCTGAAATACTTGGCCTCCTTGTACCCCACCATCTCAGCCACATCCGATACTTTATACTCCACATGGTTCAGATAGTTCCTGGCCTTCATCATCCTGTACTCAGTTACATACTCCATCAGGTTCTTACCCGTATGGCGTTTAAAAAGCTCGCACAGATAATTAGGGGAAAGGTGCAGTTCTTCCGACATGTCCTTCAGCGTTATCCTCCCTCCGTAGTGTACCTCCACATACTGGATGGCCTTTTGCACCAACAGGTTTCCCACGCCGTCCCCGTCTGCCCCGGATCCGGCTTCCCCCTCCTGAGGCGGCTGCTTCTTATCCGGCGCATCCCCTGCGCCCTGCTTCAGCTCCTTCTCGATGCCCTCCAGCACCGCAACCAGTTCCCTTGGATTGGTGGGTTTCAGCAGATACCTGGTCACTCCCAGTTCAATGGCTTTCTGGGCATAAGCAAAATTACTGTGTCCGCTCAGGATCACGATATGTATGTCCTGGTTCCTCTCCCTTATCTGCCGGATCAGTTCCAGGCCGGATACCTCCGGCATCTTGATGTCCGTCACAATCACATCCGCCTCATTGTCATAGAGTGCGGTCAGGGCCGAAAGGGCGTCCTCAAACACTCCGGTAACCTGCCATCCATCCCTGGCCCCCAGGAGTTTCAAAAGGCCGTTCCTGATCTTCGGCTCATCATCCACAATCATCAATTTCACGTTTCAATGTTCCTCCCCTCTCCCAATACACGGCTTATCCGGCCAGGTCTGGTCCTTTATGCCCTGCCCGGCCTGATGTCCAACCTGATATCTGTCCCGATGTCCGGCCTGATATCTGTCCCGATGTCCGGCCTGATATCTGTCCTGATGTCTATCCCGACGTCTAGCCTGATATCTGTCCCGAGTTTTCTTTTGGTATCCTCAGATGTATGGACGTCCCTTTTCCATACACACTTTCAATCCGGATGCGGTACTGCTCCCCATAGTGAAGCCGGATGCGCCTGTCCACATTGCGAAGTCCGATTCCGGTGTGTCCTTCCTTCTCCAGGTCCGGCAGTTCCTCCTTCAGGTGGTTAAGCTGTTCCGGCGTCATCCCTATCCCGTCGTCCTCCACTGTAACCAGTATCTCGTCCCCCGCATCCCTTATGAGGATGCTTACCTTTCCCTTCTGCTTGCGCGGCTCTATGCCGTGGGTGATTGCATTTTCCACCATGGGCTGCAGTATCAGCTTGGGTACCTTCTCCTGGCGCAGCCTGTCATCCACCTGCACCTGGTACTCCAGCTTGTCCTCCAGGCGGTTTTTCTGTATTTTCAAATAGCTTATCACATATTCCACTTCCCTGTCCAGAGGCACAAAGGCGTTCTCGTCCTCGATGCAGTAGCGCATCAGGCTGCCCAGGGAAATGATGATGTCGCTGATATCATACTCCTCCCTGTCAATGAGCATCCAGTTCACTGAATCCAGGGTATTGTACAGGAAATGCGGGTTGATCTGCGCCTGCAGCGCCTGTACCTCCGCATTCTTCTGCGCAATCTTCTCCTGGTAGACCTGGCGGATCAGGGTATTGATCTTGTCCACCATGTAGTTAAAGGAATCTGTCAGTTCCCCAATCTCATCCTTCCTCCTGTTTGGCACACGCACCGTGAAATCCCCTTCCTGCACCTGGCTCATGGCCACGCAAAGGCGTTTGATGGGCCTTGCCATGGCATAGACCAGCACCGCAATCACCAGGGCAATCCCAATGGTGCACATCATCACCACCAGCCAGATTGCGCTGCTTAAATCCTTGGCCTGGGGGAACAGGCCTTCTGCCGGGATTGCGGAATAGGACTTCCAGCCAGTGACCCCGTTGTACTGGCCGCAGACATAATATTCCTTCCCCCTCCACTCCAGGTCAAAGCGGCGGATCCCCCGCTCAAACCTGTCGTCAATCTCCTCCTGCCATCCCTTGTCCACCTTGGGGTTGCTGCATATGACCTCCCCCTTCTGGTCCACAATAAAAAGATACTGGTACTGAAACAGCCCCTGGTTGCCCAGCAGCAGGTTGCTGAACATATCCGGATCCAGCTCAATGACCATGATACCCAGCACCCGGTCCTGGCGTTCATCCATAATGGCCCTGGCGACCGTCACCACCTGGCGTTCCTGCTCCGGACCTGCAATCAGGGCAGGCATGATTCCCGCCCACACGGCCTTATTGTGCCTGTCCCCTACCGCGTCATAATATTCGGCCAGCATTTCCCCTGACAGGTCCCCTGGACTTACCCGGCCGTTTTCCCCCGTGGTATATAAAATCCCGGACTGGCTGATAATGGAAATGTCCATCTGCTCGCCAATGGATTTAATGAGGCTGGAGCAATAGTCGTCCAGGTAGGTCCTGCGGATGCTCCTCTCCCCCTGGTCCCATCCCGTCAGGCAAGCGCCCCGCACCAGTTCGCTGTCCGCCGCGTTATCCAGCACCTCCATGATATAGCGCACCTTCACATTGATGTTGATGTCAATGCGGTTAATGGTATCCGACATCTCCTGTTTCTTGTTCTTCACCACGATATCCCTGCTGTGGAAATAGGAAAATCCTCCAATGAGGGCGCCCTCAATCATGACCGTCACGATAAATACCAGCGTAAGCTTTAAGCGGAATGACATATGTCCCATAACCCGTTCCTCCGGATACTGTTCATTTGATACTGCAGCATGCAGTTCCTCCATCCTATTATAGCAGAGATAGGCGCCGGATTCACTAGGAAGAAATAATACCTCCAGATCTGCATCCACACCTGTATCCATACCTGCATCCACACCCGCATCCATACCCGCATCCACACCTGCACCCACACCCGCATCCATACCCGCATCCACACCTGCACCCACACCCGCATCCATAACTAAATCAAAAATCCCCCGGACATCCGCAATGTCCGGGGGAAGCATATCATTCATATCAATCCTGTAACCTATCCTTATCCCAATCAATACACCAATCCTAATGCCCGGCGGGAAATATCAGCTCCTGTATCCATCTCCGGGATGATTCCAGCGGTTTTCCTGGGTATCGTCAGAAGCAGGATACCTGCCGGATGTACTGTCTCCAGGGGTATGGTCAGCAGAAGGACCGTCAGCCGGGAAATTCCCTGCATCCTGTCCGGCTGTATCCTGGCTGCCTTCAACCGGATCCTGCCCGGCCCCATTCCCGCCTACAGGCGCCTGTTCCTGCGCCCTGTACTCACGGCCTGTATCTTCATCCTCTGGCATTTCCCCAGCACGATTTCCTGACTCTCCTTTGGACCTATCCTCCGGCTTATCCACAGCCTTGTCTTCCGACTTCTCCTCCGGCTCCGGTATTCCCTTTACCTTGCGGAAAATCTGCATGAATTCCTTACCTGTAATGGTTTCCTTCTCAATGAGGAATGCCGCAATCTGGTCCATGGCATCCTTATTATCGCTCAGCAGGCTGATTGCCTCGTTATAGGAATCCTTAAGTATCTTCATGACTTCCTTGTCAATCTCCGCCGCCGTGGCATCACCGCAGTTTAATACATTGCGCCCGGTCAGGTACTGGTTCTCCTGTGATTCCAGCCCCATGAGGCCGAACTTCTCAGACATGCCGTACTGGGTTACCATGGCCCTTGCCAGATTGGTGGCCTGCTGGATATCATTGGCCGCTCCGGTGGTGACTGTCTCAAACACAATCTCCTCTGCCGCCCGTCCGGCCATCAGCTCAACCAGCCTTGCCTGGAGTTCCTTCTTGGTATTCAGGTACTTCTCCTCCTCGGGCACGTTCATCACATAGCCCAAAGCGCCCATGGTCCTTGGCACGATGGTAATCTTCTGTACCGGCTCCGAGTGCTTCTGAAGGGCGCTTACAAGGGCGTGGCCCACCTCATGGTAAGATACGATGCGGCGTTCCTCCTTGCTCATAATCCTGTCCTTCTTCTCCTTACCTACCAGCACAACCTCCACTGCCTCGAACAGGTCCTTCTGGGACACGGCGCTGCGTCCATGCTTAACCGCATTGATGGCTGCCTCATTCATCATGTTGGCCAGGTCGGCGCCCACGGCGCCCGAGGTAGCCAGGGCAATATCCTTAAAGTCCACACTCTCATCCAGAAGCACATCCTTGGAATGTACCTTGAGGATGTTGATACGTCCATTGAGGTCAGGCTTATCCACGATGACACGCCTGTCAAAACGTCCCGGACGGAGCAGGGCCGGGTCCAGGATTTCCGGACGGTTGGTTGCGCCCAGTACCAGAAGTCCCTTGGTGGAATCAAAACCATCCATCTCGGAAAGGAGCTGGTTCAGTGTCTGCTCACGCTCATCATTGCCGCCCATACGGCTGTCACGGCTGCGTCCAATGGCATCAATCTCGTCGATGAAAATGATACAGGGCGCATTCTCCGTTGCATTCTTAAACAGGTCACGGACACGGGAGGCGCCCACACCCACGAACATTTCCACAAAGTCGGAACCGGACAGGGAGTAGAACGGCACATGGGCCTCGCCTGCCACTGCCTTTGCAAGCAGGGTCTTACCGGTTCCCGGAGGTCCCACAAGCAGGGCGCCCTTTGGAAGCTTTGCGCCTATCTTGGTATATTTGCCGGGATTGTGCAGGAAATCCACAATCTCGGTCAGGGATTCCTTGGCCTCGTCCTCCCCGGCCACGTCTTTGAAGGTGACGCCGGTCTCCTTCTGCACGTACATCTTGGCGTTGCTCTTGCCAACGCCCATGATTCCCCCGCCGCCCATGCGCTTCATGGTGAAATTCATGAGGAACAGCAGGAACAGGAATGGGACCGCATAATTGAGGAGTACCAGCAGAAGGGTATTGGCGTCCTTGTTTTCCTGATGTGTCTCCACATTATTATCCAGGAAACGGTCCACGAACTTATAATCCCCCGGCACCTTCACCACATAGTAATCCAGATCCTGGGAATACTTCGTATTATCCTTCTTTGGCACGACTGTAATCTCGGTGCCGCCTATCTTGATGGATTCCACTTCGCCGCCGTCCACCATCTTGACAAATTCATTGTAGGACAGCTCCTGGCGCTTTTTGGAATTCAGGTAGGAGTTCATCCAGCTCACCAGTCCAAATGTAAGCAGTGCAGCAATCAGCAGCATGGTGATGGTCTGCCAGTTGCTCTTCATATTCGGATCTTGTTTGTTATTATTATCCATATTGTACAGATTCTCCCTCTGAATGGGCCTATCTATCATTTACCAACAAAAACCCATTCTCTACCATTATAGTGTCAGTCTCCCCATAAATCAAGAAAAGAACAATTAATTTTCTTAAATTTTTACAAAAACTCCTAGATTTATTTTACATGCCGATGTATAATGTATCAGTTATTTTTTTGATACTATCAACACAGACGTCACACAAACCAAAAAGGAGGTATCCCCACATGCCAGTCAAGTACGTATTTGTTACCGGCGGCGTTGTATCCGGCCTTGGAAAAGGCATTACGGCAGCGTCCCTGGGCCGGCTTTTGAAAGCCAGAGGCTACAAGGTAACCATGCAGAAGTTCGACCCCTACATCAACATTGACCCCGGCACCATGAACCCTGTCCAGCACGGAGAAGTGTTCGTGACAGATGACGGCGCCGAAACAGACCTGGACCTTGGCCACTACGAGCGCTTCATCGATGAAAGCCTTACCAGGAATTCCAATGTGACCACGGGAAAGGTCTACTGGACCGTTCTGCACAAAGAGCGCCGCGGAGACTTCGGCGGCGGCACCGTTCAGGTAATCCCCCATATTACCAACGAAATCAAGAGCCGCTTCCACCGCAACTATTCCGAGACAGAAACCGAAATCGCCATCATCGAGGTGGGCGGAACCGTGGGCGACATTGAAAGCCAGCCTTTCCTTGAAGCCATCCGCCAGTTCCAGCATGAAGCAGGCCCCGGCAACACCTGCATCATCCATGTGACCCTGATTCCTTATCTGAAAGCTTCTGAGGAGCTAAAGACGAAGCCCACCCAGGCCAGCGTCAAGGACCTTCAGGGAATGGGCATCCAGCCCGACATCCTTGTCTGCCGCTCTGAAAAACCTCTGGACAAGGGCATCAAGGACAAGATTGCCCTGTTCTGTAACGTTCCCCCCCACCACGTCCTCCAGAATCTGGATGTGGACGTGCTTTATGAAGTTCCCCTTGTCATGGAAAATGAACACCTTGCCCAGTCAGCCTGCGAATGCCTGAACCTGCCATGTCCCGAACCCGACCTGACCGAATGGAAGGATATGATTGACGCATGGAAACACCCGGAAACAGAAGTAACCGTGGCCCTGGTAGGCAAATACATCCAGCTTCACGACGCCTATATTTCCGTGGTTGAGGCCTTGAAGCACGGCGGTGTTGCCAATCATGCCAAGGTCAATATCAAATGGGTGGACTCAGAACAGGTCACCGGTGAAAATGCTCCCCGGCTCTTTGGGGATGTAAAGGGAATCCTGGTGCCCGGCGGATTCGGCGACCGCGGCATTGACGGTAAGATATACGCCATCCAGTATGCCCGCGAACATGGGATTCCATTCCTGGGACTCTGCCTCGGCATGCAGCTTTCCATCGTGGAGTTTGCCCGCAATGTAATCGGATTCAAGGACGCCCACAGCGTTGAGCTGGATCCTTCCACCACCCACCCGGTCATCCACCTGATGCCGGAACAGGATGGCATCGAGGACATCGGCGGCACCTTAAGGCTTGGTTCCTACCCATGTGTTCTGGACAGATCCTCCAGGGCATATGAACTTTACCAGGATGAAACCATCCATGAACGCCACAGGCACCGTTACGAAGTAAACAATGATTACCGCGGCCTGCTTACCCAGAACGGCATGAAGCTGTCCGGCCTTTCCCCGGACGGACGCATCGTGGAAATGATTGAAATCCCATCCCATCCATGGTTCATCGCCACTCAGGCCCACCCGGAACTCAAATCCAGGCCCAACCGTCCCCATCCGCTGTTCAGGGGATTCATAGAAGCCGCCCTGAAAGCATGATCAGATTCATGAATGGTTCGATAAATGCATGATCAGATAAACGCGCCATGACAGACAGGCCGGAACAGCGAACAGGCAGCCCTTCACACCGGCTGCCTGTATCTTCCCCTTAACTCCATGCCAATCATATATTTTCCAGTATAACATCACTCCCGCTGCACAAACTATCCCTAAACACAAAGCGGAGGTAATGCCATGAATGAACCAGAAAACAAAGCACAGGACAAAGATCCCTTTGACATAGACATCCAGGCCTGTTCCACCATGGACTGCACCGGCCTGATTCCCTCTTTGCCCCAGGACGAGGCGGAGCAGGAGGCATATGAGGACCTTTATCCCTATATAACAATGGCGGTAAAGGATGAAGGGGATGCGGAGGGATGAATCCCGGATGCACCCATCTGCAAGGGATAATAAAGGGATACTATGGGAATGCGGAAACCCAGGAGCTTCTGCACGGAATCATGGTATCCCAAGACCTTATCATATACGTTAAGGGGAAAAGCACCCTGGCCTTAATAACAGGCCTGGATACTTTTCCCCTTATTTTTTAATGATTGAGTTAATGATTGAGTCAGACCGTATATCAGCCATGCATGAAGCGGCTGAGGAATTCCTGGGTCTGCCTGTCCTTAGGCGCTCCGAATATCTGTTCCGGTACCCCTTCTTCCACGATGACTCCCCCGGCCATGAATACCACATGGCTGGATACGTCCCTGGCAAATGCCATCTCGTGGGTTACGATAATCATGGTCAGGCCTTCTCCGGCCAGCTTGCGCATGACCTCCAGGACCTCTCCCACCATCTGGGGATCCAGGGCCGAGGTCGGCTCGTCAAAGAGAAGTACCTCCGGCTCCATTGCAAGGGCCCTTGCAATGGCTACCCTCTGCTTCTGCCCGCCGGAAAGCTGTCTTGGCTTGGCATTGATATATGGCGCCATCCCCACCTTTTCCAGATAGTACATGGCGTTCTTTTGGGCTTCCGGTTTATTCTTTTTCAGGACCTTGGTCTGTCCTATCATACAGTTTTCAAGTACCGTCATGTTGTTAAACAGGTTAAAGCTCTGGAATACCATCCCCACCTTGGAGCGGTACTGGGGCGCATTCACCTTCTTGTCCGCAATGTTGGTGCCGTGGTAGACGATCTCCCCTGTGGTCGGTGTCTCCAGCAGGTTCAGGCACCGCAACAGCGTGGACTTTCCGGAACCGGATGCCCCGATGATACAGGTAACATCCCCGCTGCTGACTGAAAAATCAATATCCTTAAGAACCAGGTTGGTGCCAAAGGTCTTGCTCAAATGACGGATTTCTAAGATATTATCACCCTTCATCCCGCATCCTCCTTATTCTTGGCCTTATCATCCGGGAAACGGTACATGCCGCTGGTATACGCCAGGGTATCCGTGGTGGCCAGGTCGAAGTTGTCCGCCCCGTCCATCCGGTTCTCCCACCAGCGAAGGATCCTGGAGCAGGTAAATGTCATGATGAAGTACATGATCATGGTAATGGTATATGTCTCAAAGTTCATATAAAGAGCTCCTGCAGCAGCCTTTGTCTTGTACAGCAGCTCCGTGACACCGATGACGGAAAGCACGCAGCTGTCCTTAATATTGATGATCAGGTTATTGCCGATCTGGGGCATGATGTTGCGCAGGGCCTGCGGCAGGATTACATATATCATGGTCTGCACATGGGTCATCCCGATGGACTTGGCGCCCTCGGTCTGGCCCGGGTCAATGGAAAGGATCCCGCCCCTTACCGTCTCTGCCATATATGCGCCCGTATTGATGGAGAGGATGAAATTAGCAGCTCCCCACATGGACATATCAATGCCTAACAGAGGCAGAAGCCCGAAGTAGATGAACATGGCCTGGGCCATCATGGGCGTTCCGCGGAAAAATTCCACATAAGCGTTGAGAATCAGCTTTATGATCCAAAGCAGTACCCTCTTAACCGGATTGTCTCCCTTTGCGCTGGGTATGGTCTGCACGATACCAACGGCAAAACCGATGATACAGCCCACCAATGTACCAACCAGGGCAATCCTCATGCTGACGCCGGCGCCCTGCAGCATTGACATACCATATTTATTGAATACGACCATTACACGGCCGAAAAAGTCTGTAGGCATATCCTTTCTCCTTACTGTCCCTTCGTACTTTGTTGATTAATTAGCTAATGGCTGTACAGAGATTGCCTCATCCATCATACTGGAGAAGTCATCCTTTGTCATCTTGGTAAGTACGCTGTTGATTGCTTCCTGTAACTCAGTATTGCCCTTCTTTAAGGAAATACCGATGTTGATATCTT
Source organism: Enterocloster sp. OA13 (assembly GCF_022440595.1). Lineage (NCBI taxonomy): Bacteria > Bacillati > Bacillota > Clostridia > Lachnospirales > Lachnospiraceae > Enterocloster > Enterocloster sp. OA13. Next base: position 3,759,942 of record NZ_JAKNTF010000001.1, read on the forward strand.
CTTCCGTCACCTGGAAATCATCTGCGCCGCCGCCAAACTCAAGCATCCTGAAGTTGGGGTATGCAACCAGCGCGCCCTTGCCTGTGGGCTGGTCTGTCACCACCAGGTCACATTTATCAGCGTTCAGGGACATCAGCATGTCAGGTGCGCTTGCAGTGGCTGCCAGTACATTGGCTCCCTCAATCTGAGGCAGGCATGTATTGTACCAGATAGTGCTCTGCTGGGAGGTACAGGTAGCGCCAGCCAAATCGGCAACGCTCTTTGCATCCGCGTACTTGCTGCCTTCCTTTACCAGGGTAACAATGGTTGCGTAGTAATATGGCTCGGTAAAGTCAACTGCCTGAAGACGCTCGGAGGTGATGGACTGTCCGGCAATGACACAGTCAACCTTGCCTGTCGTGACGGCCGGAATCAGGGAATCCCAATCCAGACGGACGATTTCCAGGTCATATCCCAGTTCCTCGCAGATTTTCTTTGCCATCATGACGTCGTATCCGTATGCGAACTCATTGCTGTCAGCAATGGGTACAGCGCCGTTGGCGTCATCGGGCTGTGTCCAGTTATATGGCGCATAGGCGCACTCCATGGCAACCCTTAAGGTCTTCTTCTCACCGGATGCTTCTGCTGCCCCGGCGTCACTTTCACCGGATGCCTCGGTTGCTGCTGCTTTGTCATCCTGTGCCTGGGTTGCTGCTGCAGTGGTATCTGCCGTACCGCTTCCGCCGCATGCTGTCAGGGAACCTGCTGCCAGGACGCCTGCCAGAACCATGCCTAATACTTTCTTCGCATTCATTTTCATAATAATCTCTCCTCTTTGATTGAAACTATGCCGGTATGGCTGTCTAAGAAAAAAGCCACACCCATCCACACAGGTATGACTCCAATGTCATCTGATGACCGGCAATCTCTTAAACAGTTTAACCTTGCCCTATTATCCCTCGCACACTTTATTTTCTTAAATAAATGTGCCTAACGTGCTAAGTATAGCATAACTCGTCCTGATTTCCAATACCTATTTATGCTTTTTTATGCGTAAAAACAGTATAAATATTTGTAAAAACAGCCACTAATCCACCAATTTGGATTTGTGGCTGCTGAAAATCAGTTCTTCTGCCCTTCATTCCCTTGTGCTGCCGCGGAAGCTGCCTGGGCCCTTTCCTTCATCAAATCATCCATCTTCTGGAGGAACTGCGCGTCCGGCCCAATCTCATTGCCGTCCTCATCCACCTCCACTGCAAACAGGAAGGTCCTGGCATCATTAATCTCATAGCTGCAGGTAACCAGGGTATAAACCGTCTTAGCCGGATATGTAACGTCCTCTGCAAAGGAACAGGGCTTAATCATCTCATGCACAAACGCATCAAAGGATTCCTGGGACTTGAACCGTGTCTTGCGCACAATGGGCTGTGCCTCGCCGTAATAGCAGGCAACCGCCTTAAGCCTAATCTCACGGTCCGGCGTGTAGATGCTGAAATACTGGTGTTCCTTAAAATATTCCTCATCCTTATAATGAATCACATCCTTGAACATGCTTCCATTCTTCATGTTATGTCCGTACAGGATGTTGTTGCGGCCCACAAAATCCCCCTGGCTTTCAAAATCCAGGTAAATGGCCCCGCCAACGCTCTCTTTCCCATAAAAATCATGGTTCAGATAAAAATCATTGTCCGTACCCTGGACAATGGGGTAATCAATATTGGTATCCGGTACCTTTATCCAGCCTATGGTATCCGGGTTCTCCTCCATCAGATCCTCAAAATTAATGGGGGAAACATATGGTTCTGTCTCAGGCTCTGTCTCCTCCGGCGCTTCGGGCGCCTCCGTCTCCACGGGTGCGGTTGTCTCCCTGGCAAGTTCTGCCAGCCGTTCGTACTCCTCCTGTGCCCGTTTATCCTCCAGGTAGCTGTGAAGGCTTAAGCCTCCGCTGACCAGCATGACTGCCGCCAGCAGGAGGATGATGATCCTGCGTACCCTGCTTCTGCCCTTGTTCTGCTCCATCTATCCCTGTCTGTCCTTTCCAGTTCTGTCCATGTCATGTATCACGCCTATACCGCTGCCGTCACTTCCGGTCCTTCCTCTTCCCATCCCTCGCTGTAAATCACTGCATCCTGCATCAGGAGAAGCATCTCCAGGAAGCTGCGGAAGCTTACCTGACAGCGTTTTTCCTTCCAGCATATGGTTCCCTGCCAGGTGGAATTCCGCTTGAAGAGTATGCGGACCACGAATGTGGCAGGACCAAAATTACCTGTATTGACAGTCACGGTCCTGGGTACGATCAGATTCTCTTCCTCTGCCCCAACAGGCAGGGGGTTAAGCATATATCCAATCTCTTCCCTCAAATCGAACTCATTGCAGAAATCCATCCGCTTTTCCACTGCCGGATGGGAGACATCCCCGCTCATGACAAAGTCCTCATAATTGCGTACAACCACTTCGCACATCTTCTTGCCAAGGCCAAAGGGGTTCTCCCCGCCATTGTCCCCAAGGGTCCTGCTGAAATACTCCATCAGTTCCAGGAAGCTTAAAAAGGAAAATGTCTTCCCATCTTTTAAATTCCTGATATCTCCCTGCCATGTGGCGTGGAACCGGTACTTTACGTGAAGCCTGAATTGCCCCAGCCTTCCCTCTGTCCGTCCTTCTTTTTCCCCTGGCCCGTCAGATATATCCCTGCTTTTGGCAGACAGGGATCTTTTATGGAAAATCCTTTGCTCCACACTATTCATCGGATAGTGCAGTCTGTCAAACATGCTTTCTAATATTAATGCCATTTCAGAAAGGCTGCGAAACCGCAGTCCATGATCCAGGCTGTCATGATAAACCTGTCCTCTCAACAGGCGTCCGTCAAAACTATCTATGCTTATGGTATAATATTTGTGTGACTCCTGCAGTGCTCCTGTTCGCGAAACAGACATATATTCACCTACTTTTCTATGAAATGTTAGAAAACGCCCCATTTATCCTGTCACCAGTATAACAGTGGCCGGTTACATTTTGGTTACAAAACTTCCTTTTCCTAAAACTTTTTTTGATTTTTTTTCTGGACATTTCCATTATTGATTAGTATACTAAAGTGTAGTACTCTGTAATGCAAAGGAGAATCGCCATGATAACATCAGCTTCAGAAGAAAAGCCCACAATCCATGTCAATACCCTGGGCGGTTTCTCAATAAAGGTTGGTGATAAAGAGATAACCGACAACAGCAATCAGTCTAAGAAGCCCTGGTGCCTTTTAGAGTATCTTGTTGTGTTCCAAAAAAAGGACATCAGTCCCAATGAACTGATAAATATCATATGGTCAGACGACCCAGGAGTCAATCCCGGCGGCGCATTAAAGACACTGATGTTCCGTTCCCGTAAGCTCCTTGAACCACTGGGGCTTCCTCCCCAGAAGCTGCTGGTACAGCAGAGAGGTTCCTATGCCTGGACCCAGGAATACCCTACGGTTCTGGACATTGACCAGTTTGAGTCCATCTGTACCCGGGCAATCAGCCAGCCCCACAACGGGGATGACATCCTTAAGCTCTGCCTTGAGGGCCTGTCCATATACAAAGGTGATTTCCTTCCAAAATCAGAATATGAATCCTGGGTCATCCCAATCAGCACGTATTACCACTCTCTTTATCAGAAGCTGGTGTATAAGACAGTGGACCTGCTGCTGGAGCGGGAGGACTTTTCACAGATTACCTCCATCTGCCAGGCCGCAGTTGGAATCGAACCGTTTGATGAAGAATTCCATTACTATCTGGTATACTCCCTGTACAAGGACGGACACACCAGCCAGGCCATTGAAGAATACAACCATACCATGGATTTATTCTACAATGAATTCTCTATCTCCCCATCGGATCATTTTAAGAATTTATATAAAACCATCCGCAGCAAGGAACAGGGCATCAACACCAACCTGGATTCCATCCAGGAAACGCTGCGGGAAGAGGCTTCAGGCGGGGCATTCTACTGTGAATACCCGGTATTCCACGACCTGTTCCAGCTGGAACGCAGGGCCATAGAACGGACAGGTGATTCCATCTATCTTTGCCTTCTTACGGTCAGCGACCTGGATGGACATGTGCCTAAGCTCGCCATACTCAACAAAGCCATGGAACATCTCAACTATGCCATACGCAATTCCCTCCGGTGCAGCGATGTGTACACGCGTTACAGCATCAGCCAGTACATTGTCCTGCTTCCAACGGTCACTGCCGAGAAGGGTGAGATGGTATTAAAGCGGATAACCTCTAATTTCCGTAAGCAATACAACAGGAAGGACCTGCGTGTGGAATTTAAACTCCAGCCGGTCCTGCCATGGGAACGCAGTTCCGAGTCTGCGATTCCACTGTAACCATGACATTCATATCAAGGTAATATATAAAAGCTGCGGACATTGGTTGCCGCAGCTTTTCTAATGATGATTCCTTATGCCTTTGCCTTTCCGTAAAACATCTTATTCAGACTCTTCATCACATACCGATATGCCGGTATCAGGAACAGGTCCGCCGCAATCCACGCCACCGGATTGGCAATACAGACTGCCAGGTAGCCAAACACAGGTACCAGGCAGAAGCCCACAAAGGAACGGGCCGCCATCTCACACACACCTGCCAGGATTGCCAGCCTTGGATACCCAAGGCCCTGTATCATGAAGCGCACCACATTGACCCCCAGAAGCGGTATGAAGAACAGGCTGTTGGCAATCAGGAACCACTGTGTGTTCCTGAGTATCTCCGTCTCGCCCGGATCCACGAACATCAGGGCAACCCATTCCCCCATGAAGTAGAGTACTGCAAATGCCACCACCGCATAGACACAGCCTATAAGCGTTCCCGCTTTCAGGCCTTTATCAATACGGTCCAGCTTCCTTGCCCCCACGTTCTGGCCTCCGTAGGTTGCCATGGTGGAACCCAGGGCGTCAAAGGGACAGCAGAAGAACATGCTGATCTTACTGCCCGCGGTCACCGAGGCCACTGCCATGGAGCCAAGGGAATTAACAGAGGTCTGCAGGATCACGCTTCCGATTGCCGTGATGGAATACTGGAGTCCCATGGGTATTCCCATGTTGCACAGTATCTTCATATAATGGCGGTCGGGCTTCCACTCCTCCTCATCCATCTTAAGGATCGTGAACTTCCTGCGCATGTAGACAAGGCACAGGATTCCTGATATGGCCTGGGCCGTTATGGTGGCCCACCCGGCCCCCGCCACGCCCATGTCCAGTACCAGGATGGTAAACAGATCCAGAGCCACGTTCACCACCGATGAAAATACAAGGAATATAAGCGGGGTCGTGCTGTCCCCCAGGGAGCGTATGGTACAGGACAGCAGGTTATACAGATACGTTGCAGGGATTCCCAGGAAGATCACGAATATGTAGCTGTAAGCCCCCTCGATGATATCCTCCGGCGTCTGCATCAGGACCAGGATGTCACGGCAGAAAAAGCAGACAACAACCGTCATGACAACTGCAAATATGGCTGCCAGCCATCCGCTGTTTGCCACGAACTTCCTGAGCGCCTTCATGTTCTTTTCCCCGAACTTCTGTGCCACGGGAATGGCAAACCCGCTGCATACCCCCAGACAGAACCCGATGATCATGAAATTAATGGAACCGGTAGAGCCGACTGCCGCCAGGGCCTTCACCCCCAGGAACTTTCCCACGATAATGGTGTCAGCCATATTGTACAGCTGCTGGAACAGAAGTCCGAACAGCATGGGGATGAAAAACCCCAGTATCAGTTTTACAGGCGACCCTTCCGTCATGTCCTTTGTCGCACTCTTGGCCATATCTTATCCTCTCTGCTTCTATGAATTCATCTGATTAATTTACCCTGTTTGCATTTATTTTGCAAGTAGAAAATAATCAGGATTTTATGGGCAGAGCATACATTTTTAACAATTATCCCAGAAGACCGCCGCTACTCGTAACAGAGTACCGGCATCCCCTTATAAACCAGCCCGTAAAGCTCCTTTGCCTTGGCCGGGGGCAGGTTGATACATCCGTGGCTTCCGCTTGTCTGGTAGATGGCCCCTCCGAACTTGCTTCTCCAGTTGGCGTCATGGAGGCCGATTCCTCCGTTAAAGGGCATCCAGTAATCCACATGGCTCTCGTATTCATAGGTGCCGTCCGCTTTCTTGGCTCCCCTGAGTATCCGGTCCATCTCCTTATAGGTCAGGCTGTAGATTCCCGCAGGCGTGTTATAATTCTTGGCAATGTTCCCTGTGACACAGGGCGCTTCCCACACCAGGTTCCCTTCCTGGAACATGTACACATGCTGCCCGGTCAGGTCGATTTCCACATATGTGGTCCCCCAGTCAGGCGCTGTGCGGCTGGCGGCCGAGGCGGCATATACCGGTTCCCTGTCCTGCTCCCCCTCTGCAAGTCCTGCCTGGATCAGCTGGGTCAGGGCAGCGCTCTCCCCCGCCACATCCAGCCTCCATCCGTAAGGTCCGGTGATTTCCACGTCCCGGCCTCCCGCTGTATGGAATGTCCTGGCGGTCCCTGCCGTATCGTACTTTCCTGCCAGGCCGGCGACAAATGCCACCACCTTCTCCTGGTCCAGGATTGCCGTGGTTCCCTGGCTTCCTGTAATCCAGCTGCAGATAGTCTCTCCTGTAAGAGGTTCCTTCACATCCCCGAACACATAATTGATGGTTGCGTTCCTGTACCGGTTCATGGTGTCGCACAGGGCTTTCAGCTCCCCGCTGTCTTCCCGCACATTGACCTGGTAATAGCATCCGGCCTGGTCCACGTCCACGGATGCCTGTCCCGCCTTTACCGCTGCCTCAATCACGCTTATGGTCTTATCCTCATCCACATTATTACCCTGCACCGAAGGGATGATGGTAAAGGGCTTCCCTTCCTCATACGCAGAGATGCGGGCATCCATTGTCACTGTGATACCGGAACCGCTTATAAGGGATAACGCCTTTATCCTTGCCGTCAGGGCCTCCGCGTCATAGGCCGCCGTCATGTCCATGGTATGGGAGTTGTCCGTGGACGGACCCGAATTGCGGCCCGATGCATTCTGGGCATCCAGGATGGCCTGAAGCCCTTCGGGAACCGTTACCTTGTACCCGATGTCCGTACCCTTGATTGTTTCCTCTGAACCCCCGCGTCTGCGGATGGTTAATGTATATTCGCCATCATAAAAACCTTCTATCCTGGTTTTTGCCTCATCTGTTGTAAGACCGCCGATTCCCACGCCGTTCACCCTGGTGCCGGGCACGAATCTGGATGTATCAGCATCCTGGTCTGCAAGGGATGTCACTGCAAATGCAGCTGCAAGGGCCGCTGCTGCCAAAGCCGTCACGAACATCCTGCCAATGGTTCTTCCTTTTTCTGATTTCTGCATAAATTAAACCCCAATCTTACTTCTTTTTCCAGAATTACCCCATTGGGGCATTCTGCCTTCTTAACATAACAACCTTTTAGCATAATTTCAACCGGTTAATGGAAAATGTAAGAATTAATTAATGATAGGTTAGGATTTACCTAAGAGGAAAGTAAGGCGGGGATGGCGTCCTGCATCAAAGCAGGAATCCATCCCCGTCTTTTGTCCTCTTAATCAATCACTTCAACACTCTCAATAACCGGCTGGTTTTCCCTTGCCACGGTACCGTTGTTATCCTCTACCTTGGTGTCCCCGCAGATTGCATCCACTACCTCCATGCCCTCTGTCACATAACCGAAGCATGCGTATTCCCCGTCCAGGAACGTGCTGTCCTCATGTACAATAAAGAACTGGGAACTGGCGCTGTCCTTTATCTGCGAGCGGGCCATGGATATGGCTCCCCTTGTGTGGGATAAGGGGTTCTCCACGCCGTTGCTGGCAAACTCCCCCTTGATTTCCTCATCGGATCCGCCTAATCCGTTTCCCAGGGGATCGCCGCCCTGAATCATGAAACCGTCAATGATGCGGTGGAAGGTAAGGCCGTCATAAAAGCCTTCCTTGGCCAGCTTCAGGTAATTCGCCACTGTAATCGGCGCCTTGTCCCCGTCCAGTGTTACGGATATGGTCCCATAATCCCTGACCGTGATTTTCACATGATGCTCTCCGGCCGCTGCCTCCAGGTCTTCAGGTGAGATCCAGCTGTCCCCTGCCTGTCCTTCTGTGCCTGTGGTCTCTTCACTGCCCGCCTGTTCCTTTGTTTCCGTCTTCGTATCCGTCTTTGTTTGCTCCTTCGTATCTGCCTCTGTCCGGCTTTCCTTCTCCGCTTTTGTGGTCTGGGCCACCGCATCACTGCTGCCTGACCTGCCGCCGCATCCGGCCAGCATGGAAACCGCCAGCATGGCTGTCACACATACGCACATCCATTTTTTCATCATAACTGCTCCTCTTTCATCTGGAACCGTATATCACCGCCATAAGCCGCATGTCCCGGCACATCCCGGGCCTGTTTTCCAACACGCCCTGCAGTGGAAGGTTCCTGGTATTAAGCATGAACTGCCAGAGCATATTGTAACATCCAAACCTTGTCCACGTAAAGGACTTTATGGAATTATCACATTTTCATCACATTTACCGTTCCCGTATCCTTTGAGGATACCTTGTGGCACACATAGGTGAGCGCCATGGTGGCCGCCATGTCCGGCAATGTGTTCCCCACCGGTGTATCCACCTGCATCAAAAGCCGGTAGAGGATGAATCCGGCCAGCCATATAAGCAGGTTCCTGACGCAATAGGCGTCCCTGCTGCAGTCCTTGCCAAGCAGGAAATAGTCGGTTATCTGGATGGCAATCATGGGCGCGAACACGGATCCTATCAGATAGAGGAAGCCCGTGATATTGTCCATGGGAAATGTGACGGCCGCCGCGGTACCCACCACCGTCACTGCCACTGCCGCCCATTTTTCCTTTATGGCGGAAGAGATGGATACACTGGATACCCCGGCTGAATATGCGTCCAGGAATGTGGTGGTAACCGTGGACAGCACCACAATCAGAAGTCCGGTAAGGCCCAGTCCCGCCTTTACCAGGATGACGGAAATATCATACTCCCCTGTATGGATGGCCGCCCCCATACCGATTACGTACATGAAAATGCTTACGATACCATACACCGCCGCGCTGGCCGCCGTGGCGGCAAAGGGCTTTTCAGTCTCCCTGGTATAATCGCTGATCAAAGGGAACCAGGACAGGGGCATTGCCACGGACAGCTCCACGGCGGCCCCGAAGCTCATGGTCCCGTCTGATATGCCAACCGCCGCGCCATGGCCTGCGAATATGACACGGCACAGGATAAGGGTGAGGATGAAAAGCGCCCCCATGGCTATTACGTTGATTTTCCCCAGGTTCTGGATTCCAATCAATATCCATATGAGGATTAGGCCGCCGATGACCAGGCACCAGACCCAACGGCCCGCCCCATAGATGCCTCCTGCCGCCAGGGCGCCGTCGTATATCATGATGGAGGTCCATCCCACCAGCTGAAGCACATTAAGCAGCACAAACAGAAGGCTCCCCCGCTCCCCAAAACTCATCTTCACGGTTTCCATGGCGCTCTTTCCCGTATACCCGCCAATGAGGCCCGCCAGGAACAGAAGGGCGCAGCCAATCACATGTCCCAGTATGATGGCTGCCAGCCCCCTGCCAAATCCCAGGGGCGCAAGATATGTACCTGTCAGTATCTCCGCAATGGACACTCCGGCCCCGAACCAGATTAAGCCATTGCTGAATACAGAAGTCTTTTTTCCGCTCATATCCCCGCCTCCTTAATATTCGCCACGGATGGCAAATGCATGGTTCATGGGACCGCTTCCCTTTCCCAGGTCAAGCATCGCAGCCAGGGCGCCGGACAGATATGCCTTGGCCCGTTCCACGGCCAGGTCCATGGGCATCCCCTTTGCCAGGTTGGAGGCAATGGCGCTGGAAAGGGTACATCCGGTTCCATGGGTGTTGGGATTGTTGATCCGCTTTCCGTAAAACCACTTAGCCTGCCCGTCCATGTACAGCAGGTCATTGGCATCGTTCTGCTGATGGCCTCCCTTGCACAGCACGGCGCATCCGCACCTGTCCCCGATGAGGCGGGCCGCCTGTTCCATATCTTCGGGGGAGTTTATCTTCATCCCTGACAGGATTTCCGCCTCCGGCACATTGGGGGTCAGAAGGTCCGCCATGGGGATCAGCCTGTCCTTAAGGACAGTAACCGCTTCCCCGTCAATGAGCCTGAATCCGCTGGTGGCTGCCATGACCGGATCCACCACAATATGGGACGCATGATAGAAGGCCAGCTTTCCCGCAATCATCTCAATCAGTCCTGCCGAGGAAACCATTCCGATTTTTACTGCATCCGGGAAGATATCCGTAAAAATATCATCCAGCTGCTCACCCAGAAATTCAGGTGATACTTCCATTATTCCTGTTACGCCGGTTGTGTTCTGTGCAGTAAGGGCCGTGATTGCGCTCATGCCGTAAACCCCATGGGCTGTCATGGTCTTTAAATCTGCCTGGATGCCGGCGCCTCCGCTGGAATCACTTCCTGCGATTGTTAATGCAGTGTACATAGTCATTCTCCTTTTCGCATTAATTTTCTTAGGCGGCAGAAGGTGGTGCCCCCGATCTGCCGCCGGGCCATAAAGTAACTGAAACGGATACCGGCCTCGTGCAGGCGCGCCAAAACGGCGGTACACCAAAACAGGTGCACCGCCGGCATATAATCCCTATGGTCCCTACGTTGGCATTATCCAAATCAGGTAATGGGTCTAGGCATGAACAGCCTACTCTCAGCCCACTTAAGTGAGCTCCCCGTTGTCTATTTACAAATCCTATTATAACTCGTAATCAGGAAAAAGCAATCTGTTTTTCCATCCCGCCATGATGGCCGCTGCAATCCTTATCCCGGCCTTTGGCCAGCTATCTTATCATCCTGTCCACGATTTTAACCATGGCGGTAAATGTGGCGCCGTCATAATCCATGTCGAATTCGTCCCCCGGGTGGTTTAATATCCTGCGTATGCTGAGGATTCCCAGGCCGCCGTCCTTTTTGCTGGAAAGGATCCTGCCGCCGCTCTGCTTTATCTGGCCGTCATAGGAATTTTCCACCATCATCATCAGGTGGTCCTCCATCCATCTGGCCTGGATGCGGACGAACCGTTCCGTTTCCAGGCGCCTGCATGCCTCGAAGGCATTTTCCAGAAGGTTTCCGATGACAATGCACAGTGTCAGGTCATCCACCGGGACATGGGCCGACAGGTCCATCCTGGCCTCGAAATCAATCCGGCCCTGCCTGGCCCTTGCTGCATATTCCTGAAGCAGGCCGTTGACAGCCTGGTTCTGGCAGAATACCATGTCGGCCGCGCGGTCCAGCTCCTCCTTCAGGTTCTGAAGATACCGTTCCTGCTCCTCCTTGCCCATGTTCTGCAGCGCATGGATGTGATGGCGGAAATCATGCTTGATGATGCGGACCTGTTCGATATAATCCAGTGTCTGGTTATAGTGCTCCCTCTGCTTGCCGATGAGCTGCCTTGCAAACTGCAGTTCCTCCTCCGTCTTCCTGCGGCATATGATTCCCAGGGTATTGCCCAGGATCATCACATAGAGTACCAGGATCATGGCGCAAAGGGCAAGGAAGAACAGGATGTCCTCTATCCCCCTGATTGCCAGGGACCTGGGCGAGAATATGGTGTTGGTGCCGATGAACAGGACGAGCAGGGATACGGACGGATACGTAAGCAGCAGGGAACAGGAACGTTTAGAGAGCTGTGCAAAAAGGCGCTGCACCGTATCCTTAAGAAAGTAACGGACAAACAGGCAGAATCCGGCTGCAGAGACCAGGGACACTACCACGGAAATCTGCCCATAGGTCAGGCTGACCCGGTTAAGCAGCAGCCAGGCCGCGAATTCATTCAGGGACGTGGACAGCACTGCAAAAAGCCAGGCGGATATGTAGAGGAATGCCTTTTCCAGCAGGCCGCCCTGGAAGAAGATAAGCAGCACAAGAAAAAACAGGCAGGAAAACACACCCTGAAATACAAAAAACACCTGCGGCCTGATATGGAACAGGGACTGCATGGATACCATGATGACCCACAGATAGGCGGACACGGCCGCGATATTTTCCCGGTTCCTGTGTTTTGGCTCCAGACATACAAAGATGGGCATCATGCGCACGGCCATGTTGATCAGGTTCAGGATAATCGTACATGCATTGTCGTTCATAGGAACCTCATTTCAGCCTGTGATGGTAATATGCATTCTTGCTCTGCTTGTAAAAGTTCCTGGATATGGGAATCATCTGGCCGTCCTTCATATAGAAGCAGGAATCCTCCAGCCGTTCCACCTGTTCCAGGTTGACCAGATAGCTCTGGTGGCAGCGCAGGAACCCCGGGTATCCCCCCAGTTCCTCCTGCAGTTCGGTCAGCTTCTGGTGGATGGAAATCACTTCCCCGTCCGTAAGGGTTACAAAGACCCGGTGAAGCCGGTTCTCAAACCATGCAATCCGTTCCAGCTTAAGCTGCAGGGGCACGCGGTTATGTACCACGGATATACAGGCGTCATCCCCACCCAGGCGCTGCTTTACCACCCGCTCCATGGTGGCCTCAAAGTCCTTTTTCCCCACGGGCTTCAGGATGAACCCGGCTGCATTGACACTGTAGCCATCCACCGCCGCTTCCAGGGACGAGGTGATGAGGACCACCGGGCTGCTCCCTTTTCCCAGACGGGCAGCTGTCTCAATGCCGTTAAGCCCGGGCATCATCACATCCAGCAGATACAGGTCATACTGCTTCCCGGATTCCAGCAGTCCGGTCCCGTTCCCATATGTATCAATCTGTACTTCCCTGCCGCGTTCCCTAAAAAAAGCAGATGTATACCCCACGACCAGGGCGCATTCTTCCTTTGTATCATCGCAGACAGCAATCTTAAGCATCCTTCATCCCCCTCCGCCTATGGAACCAGGCGCCTGTCCGTAATATCCCCCGTACATTTCCTTCTATTTTATGGTGATTCCTCCCATAAGTCAAGTTCTGGCGGAAATGTCATATTTGGTATATTTTCTGCAGAAATGGTCATTAAGTACACAACGGGTTTATGGTACACTTATTGTAAGAAAATTATTACAGGAGGGATTTTATGGGTACAAACATCATTGTAACAATCATTGTAATCGTCTACCTGCTTTTCATGCTGTGGATCGGATGGTATTCATCCACCAAGATTTCCACCAACACCGACTTCATGGTAGCCGGACGCCGCCTTGGACCGCTTCTCATGGCAGGCACCCTGGCAGCCACTGAAATCGGCGGCGGAAGCTCCCTGGGCGTTGTTCAGAACGGTATGTCCGGCTATGGACTCAGCGCTTCCTGGTACATCACCACCATGGGCATTGCATTCATCATCTTAAGTTTCATTGCCCCCAAGTTCCGGGCAGCCACCGTTAAGACGGTTCCTGAGTATTTCCGCAGACGCTACGGCAAGTCCTGCGGCATCATCACAGCCATCATCATGCTGCTGCCCCTGGTGGGTCTTACAGCCGGACAGTTCATTGCATCCGCAGTCATCCTGTCCACCATGTTAAACATTGATTACCAGGTAGCCGTCATCATCGTTGCCGTGGTGGTTACCATCTACTCCATCATGGGCGGCCTCTGGAGCGTCACGCTGACAGACTTTGTCCAGGTATTCCTGATTGTGATCGGCATGATCATCGCTGTTCCGTTTGCCATGAATTATGCAGGCGGCTGGGGACAGATATCCGCCAACATCCCGGCAGGCACCCTGAACCTGTTTGAGGGATATGACCTGTTCGGGATCATTTCCCTGGTCATCATGTACACGGCCACCTTCTCCGTGGGCCAGGAAGCGGTGTCGCGCTTCTATGCCGCAAGGGATGAAAAGGCTGCCAAGGGCGGCGCATGGCTGGCCGCGCTGGTGAACTTCATCTATGCGTTCATACCGACCATCCTGGGTATCATTACCCTGGCATTAATCAATATGGGCAAGTTCAGTTCCGACCAGTTTGCCGCCGTTGGCGCGCGTTACGCCCTTCCGGTACTTGCCATCAATACCATGCCCGCCATCATCTGCGGCCTGCTGTTTGCCGGAATTATTTCCGCAACCATGTCCAGTTCCGACTCCGACCTGTTAGGCGCAGGCTCCATTTTCGCCAATGACATCTACAAGGCCGTGTTAAAACCGGATGCATCCAGCCAGTCCGTCATGAGGGTGACCAAGATTGTCATGTGCCTGGTGGGTGTGGCATCCATGCTCATCGCCCTGTTCAACACACAGAGCATCGTATCCATCCTGATGTTCTGCTTCACCCTGAGGGCCGCCGGTTCCTTCTTCCCATATGTAATGGGACACTACTGGAAAAAGGCTTCCACCGCAGGAACCATTGCTTCCCTGATTGCGGGAACCATCGTGGTTGTATACCTGGAACATGTATCCAAGGGAATGCTGTTCGGCATCAAATTCAGCCAGCCCATCATCCCGGGCCTTGTGGCGGCATTCATCTGCTTCATCATCTTCTCCTATGCCATGCCGCCGAAGGTTGAATCCACGGAACTGGCGCCGGAAGAGGATGACTGATAGGAAATAACGTATCATATAAACAAGAACAGACCCGGCGCCGTCCCACCCTTTGAAGGTTTGGGACAGCGCCGGGTCTGTCATGTTTATCCGGGGACGGACGGTCATGGTCCCACCGTGACCGGTACCCCCAGGTTACAGTATTCCCATAATATATCCATCACGTCGTTGGTGACGGCAATACATCCTGCCGTACCGCCCCCCTGCTCGCCATGTATCATGATGGCCCCGCCTAAGGGCGTATCCCAGGGCGGCTGCTCTCCTGCCTTGTTGGCATCCACGATTGCCTTGTACTGCTCCTCGTTAATCAGCCCGTCGGCCAGGCCCCGCTCTGCGTCGTCGATGTTGGGATAGGATAGCCCCAGGGACAGATAGTACTGGCTCTGGTCATTCTTCGTGCACACGTAGAACTTGCCGGAAGGAGTTATCTCATCCCCCTGCTGCACCTTGTCCCCTGTTGCGGACTCCCTTCCAATCTGGGCCGGCCAGCTTCCGATGGTGGAATTATAACGGCTCAGGGTGACCGTGCTTCCCTTTTTGCTTACATAGATACTGATACCGTTCACGGACGGCCTATAGACTGCCCCCGGTCCTGTCTGCCCAGCCATGGCGCTTACAGGGCCTGATACCGCCAGGGCCAGTGATAAAAGCCCAAGCCCAAGGCATTTACGGATGTTCCTCATGTCTGTTCTCCTTACAACCATTTTTTACCTGACGCCATTATACCATATGGACCCGGAAATGGAATGCAAGTAATAAAATCGAAAGGAAATCCTAAGCATTTATTTCCTCCCCGTATCCCAGTAACGGAAGCACATCCATGGGGTAGTCCAGGATGACCAGCGCAGCCTCCTTATCCAGATAGTGTTCCTGTTTGTGGATGATCACGATATTGCGTCCTGTAAAATACTCAATATACTGCCGGAATACCTCGGAGGCCAGGGTGGTTCCCAGAAGCAGCAGGGTATCCGCCTTTGTTATCTCAACCGTGGTCTTGGTCATGTTCTGGCTGTCCACCATCTCCCCAATCAGGGAAATCATGGGCCTCACAGGGATATTGCAGGATGGACAGATCGGTACGCGCCTGGCCTGGGCTATATATGTAACCGGATATTTCTTCTTGCACCTTGGGCACTGGTTCTGGTAAATGCTTCCGTGAAGGTTAATGACATGACGGCATCCTCCCCTTCTTGGCTTGTCATAGATGTTGCTGTCTATGATGCACTGAAGCTTCCCCGCCCGCTCCATGGCGGCCAGGGCCGGACCGGATGCCGTATCCCTTGGGGCGTTATGGAGCATTTCCTTTTTATAAAACTCAAAGAACTGTTCCGGACGCGTATTGTAAAATGCGCTGGAATACATTTCCTCCACACCATAGCCATAACGGTTTTCAATGTCATATGCCTTATCCTGCTTCTTGATTCCTATGAATCCTCCCTCTTCCATCATGCCGGAACCACAGAGCGCTACCGTATAGTTGCTGTCATCCAGGATCTTCCTCAGCTGTTCTATCTTCCCGTTCATAGTGATACCTCCCTTTAGTCCCTCTCCCGGCAGTGCCGGAAGGTTAACCATTGTCATGTATTATCACTATTATATATTTTTTTCCAGATTATTACCACATTTTTCCGCTTATTTTTCTAACTATTATGATTGTTTTTCCATATTTTCTTTCTTTTCCACATGGGAATAGAGCAATACGCCCCCAATGGTAACCGCTCCCCCTGCTATCTGGAGGGGGGCCGGGACCTCCCCAAACACGAACAGGGCAATCACGGCCGCCACCGCCGGTTCGCACAGCTTGGAGGCTGACACAAAGGACGGGGACAGGAACTTCAGGCACCAGCTGAATATACTATGGCCCAGAAGGGTGGAGCAGACACTGAGAAGCAGTCCCACGATCACGGACCGCGCCCCGTAGCCGGTAAATGCAAGCCCGCTGGCAGCCGTGGCAATCCCCAATGCCAGGGCGCAGAACACATAGACGATATAGGTGTATACGGTAGTCGACATATGCCCCCTTGCCTGCCGTCCAATCAAGGTGTACACGGCGCAGAACACAGCCGCGGCCAGGGCCAGCATGTCGCCCAGCAGATGATTCCCGCCCGCCGAGTAATCGGAAAAGGCAATCAGCAGGCTTCCTCCCACCGTGACAAAGATGCTTCCTGCCGCTGCCAGGGAAATCCTTCCCTTCAGGAACAGGCAGTAACCGATTGCCACCCAGATGACCTCGGTGCACACAATGGCAGTGGAACTGGCCACGGAGGTCTTGTTCAGGGACTCAAACCACGTGGTAAAATGCATGGCCAGGAACAGTCCGCTTAAGGCGCACAAAAGCACGGACTTCCTGTCCGTCCCCATGAGTTCGCGCCTGGACTCCCCCCGTCCAAAGACAACCGGCGTCATCAGGACCACGGTCCACATCAGGCGGTAAAAGGCCGTTACCACGGAGGGGGCCTGGGAATATTTAACAAAAATAGCCGATAATGAGATACCGGCTATTCCAATTACAATCATGATTAACGGATGTTTTTCTAAGAATTTCATCTTGGGTACCTTTGCCTTTGCTGGTTTATCCACGTTATTCTACCACAGGAACCAGGCCGCGTCCAGACCCTGTCTTATCCTATGCCTCTTTATCCGCCCGGATCAGCCTGCGGACCGCCTCAACGGCCACCTTGATGGCTGCCTCCGTATCATGGACAATGGGGTTATCCAGCCCGGCAGCCTGGCGCTCCTGGTTACCCACCACCAGGAAATCAGAACCGCAGCGCACCCTCAGATGGCTGGCAGCAACGAACAGGGCCGCGGATTCCATCTCCGAAGCCTTACACCCCAGGCGCTTCCATGCCTCCCATTTGTTCAGCAGTTCATAACCTACAGGCATGCGCTGGGGCTCATGCTGCCCGTAAAATGCATCCTTGCACTGTACCACGCCCGCATGATAGGTATATCCCAGGGCTTTTGCCGCAGAAACCAGGGCATTGGTCACTTCCAGGTCCGCAACCGCCGGGAACTCGATGGGCGCATATTCCCTGCTGGTGCCTTCCATGCGGATGGCTCCCGTGGCAACCACAATATCACCGCCCTTTACATCCATCTCCATTCCGCCGCAGGTCCCCACCCGGATGAATGTATGGGCGCCGCAAAGCACCAGTTCTTCCATGGCAATGGAGGCAGACGGGCCGCCGATTCCGGTGGAGGTCACGCTCACCATCTCACCGTCCAGATATCCGGTGTATGTAATGTACTCCCTGCTGTCGGCAACCAGCCTGGCATCGTCAAAGTGGCTGGCTATCCTGGCACAGCGCTTGGGATCCCCGGGCATGATCACATACTTGCCCACATCCCCTTTCCTGATCTGTAAATGATACTGTAAACCCTCTTCACCTGAATAATTCTGCATGATATTCCTTCCTCTCTTTCCCTTTACTTTTCATTCCAGCCTGTCTTTTCAACTTGTATATGTATAATATCATTTTACTTGTCTATTTTATAGTTGGGATTTTATACAATCATTCCAGACGGTTTTTGTACATTTTCACAAGTATCTCGCGGTTATATTTGGATTTTACCTTGTTATCATTCATGGTTTTACTTTTATACAACTAGACATGTCTATTTTATTGACAAAAAAACGTTATGGACTTATGATGTTTGATAAGAACCTGTATACTTTATTAGACAGGCAGACAGGAGATGACAGCCCCATGGAACAGGATGAGGTAAGTGGGAAGGTAAAGAAATTAAAGCATGTAAAAGTATATAACCGTCTGTATTCCATGATACAGGACGGGGTCTATCCCCCGGGCAGCCAGCTTCCCTCTGAACCGGAACTGGCACAGCAGATGGATGTGAGCCGCATGACCCTGCGCAGGGCCCTGGCCCTTCTTCAGGAAGACGATCTGGTCATCAATATAAGGGGAAAAGGGAATTTTATCAATGAGACAGACCCGGATGCGGCCCTTCCCGGCATGGAAACCATCCAGCATCCGGTCCTTGGGGCATTGGCCGGTACAATCAGCGAAACGGAACTGGAATTCCGCATCGAGCCGCCCACGGAACCAATCATCCAGTGCCTGAAACGCAGGACTCCCGTGGTCGTGATTGCCGACCGCTGGTACAAGCAGGCAGGAAAAGCCTGCGCTTACAGCCTGAGCTTTGTGCCGGTTGAGGTGATTTCTGAAAAACAGATTGAGTTAAACGGCAAGGAGGATTTATTCCAGTATCTGGAACATGACTCCTACCAGGATGCCAGCCACAGTACCTGCCAGTTTTCCTATACCACCACAGGTAATTTTACCGCCACCAAATACCTGCTGTCCCAGCACCCTTCCTTTATCCTGATACAGGAAACCCTGTACGACAGAAACCACCGGGTCCTGGTATCCAGTAAGCACTATATCCCGGTGGAACTGTTTAAGATGCAGATTAACAGCGGTGCCGGACACGGCCCGGACGGTGAATGAAAACAGACTGCCCCGGTGTGCAGGGGACACGGATTCTCCTGTACACCGGGGACATCATACATCCAGGTTATTCTTCACTGCAAATACAGCCAGCTGGGTCCTGTCCTTCAGCTTCAGCTTCTCCAGGAGACGGGATATATTGTTGCGCACGGTCCCCTCTGCCAGGAACAGCCCTGCCGCTATCTCCCTGTTATCCATGCCCTGGGCAACCAGGCGCATGATATCCATCTCCCTGGGCGTTAAGTCCAGGTCAGCTTTGGCCCCTGGCAATGCCATCTGACGGCGCATGCCCTCAAACACGCTTCCGCCGAACACGCGGATTCCCGCGCATACAGCCTTCACGGACTGTATGACCTTGTCATCCTCCATCTCCTTAAGGATATATCCGTCCGCCCCGCCCTGCACGGCGGCGTCCACGGTTTCCCTGTCGTCAAAGGTGGTAAGCACCAGCACCCGTATGTCCGGGAAATCCGCCTTAATCCTGCTAATCCCATAGCTCCCGTCATACTGGGGCATGCGCATGTCCATCAGCACCACGTCCGGCTTAAGCTTCCTGCACAGCTGCCACGCCTCCCTGCCATCCGCTGCCAGCCCTGCCACCTCTATCCCATCATCCTGCTCCAGGATGGCTTTAAGCCCCTGCCTCAATATCTGGATATCATCAGCAATCACTGCTTTTATCATACCGTATCCCCCTTATTCCCTTGTATTCATGCCGCGCCAAGCGGCAGCCGGATGTAAATCTGGAATCCTTCCCCATTGCCGGATATAATCCGGACAGTCCCCCCAGCCGCTTTTATCCTCTGGCGGATACCGCGCATCCCATTGCCTTCCTGTATCTCCCCGCATCCTGTCCCATTGTCAAAAATATACAGGTTCAGGCAGCCGCTGCCAAATTTAAGGATTACGTCCATGTGGGTGGCATGGGCATACTTGAGGCAGTTGGTGACGGCTTCACGCAGACATTCATATACAACCGGGGAAAGGTGGGAATATGCCTCCCTGTCCTCCCCCTGTATCTCCACCTCCACCTCAAACTCCTTCACGCTTTGGGCCAGCTGGTACACGCCCTGGGTTATCAGGCCATAGGACGAGGACTGCCTGAGATTGTTGATGGAACAGCGCAGTTCCCGGATGCCGTTGCCCGCCAGCTCCTGGGCCTGTCTCAGGTACTCCGGGATTCCGCTTTCATCCGTCCCGGCTGCCTTTCCGCCATTTTCATATTCAATGCGTATCAGCTTCAGCAGGGAATTTATCATGGTAAGGGTATGGCCCGTTGTATCATGGACCTCCTGGGCTATGCGGTTGCGCTCCTGTTCAATGGCCAGCTTCTGGTTGGACACAGCCAGTTCCTGCTCCTGCTCCAGAAGCTGGTAATATTTACCCACATCAGTAAACATCACTGCCCCGGCAATGCTTTTCCCCTTCCTGTCCCTGTAGGCATAACGCTTCACCTCCAGCTTCCGGCCGGACGGACCATCCCCCAGCGTCATGACCCGTTCCTGTCCCTCCCCTGTTTCCTCCGGGCTGATTCCATTTTCCCTCAATATCCCCCAAAGCGCATCCATGCCGTCCCCGGCCTTCAGTCCGAACCAGCCCATGGCTGCCCCATTGCAGTATGTAACCTTTTCCCTCCGGTTGTACACCACCACCCCCTCTGCAATGGAATCAAACATCCGGTCAAATGCCATGGTATTCACATCCAGGAAATCATACCGGAACACGGCCAGCAGCATCAGGATGCTGGACAGGGCAAATGCGGGCGGCGTCAGATCGAACCCGGATTTTACCAGGCCCGTCATATAGAGCAGGTTAAACCCAAGGGGCACTGCGGCTGATAAAAGAATGACCGCAATATGGGACAGGGCAACGGCATTTTTCCTGAATGCCGTCAGCACCACCGCCATCCCCGCCAGCACACAGGCATAGGTATAAATCATGTGGACATAAAAGACAGGCCCGTAAACCACCTGCCCCACCTCAAAGCTTGTATAAAACAGATGGTGGTATTCATTGGTCAGCAGGAAGGAATAGTTCAGCGCCCCAATGCCAAACAGCACGGCCACCGCCAGACGGCCCAGCCTCCTTTTGCTGTAAAGGAAGGCAAACACCAGCCACGCAGGCCCGATAAAACTGATTCCCACATAGGAAATCACATAGGTCAGGTATTTTATCCCTCTGGTTACGGACAGGGACGTGAACAGCTGTGGTATACACCATATTATGATAAGGAACTGGCAGATGGCCAGGGCGCCGGTGGTCTTATTCTTATCTGCTTTTATCAGCAGCCATCCGGACGTGCAGAATGACAGGATGATGGCCGAAAGATATGCAATTTTCAGCAGGATATCCAACATAACAGAACCTCCCCGGAGAGCTTATTGCTTTCCGTTTTTCCTTTTTCTTTCTCCTGAAAACACATCAGGGGACAGAAAAACCTGTCCCCTTGATTATAGCCTTTATGTAACAATGTGTCAAAACAATACTGGCGCCAGGGTGTGTCTGAATGCTTATCCAGTGCTTTTTCAGTGCTTTTTCAGTTCCGTGGATGCCGCGAAGATGATAAGCCCCAGACCGGCTGCCAGAAGATATACCCACCAGGACAGGCTGAGCCAGAATCCCTTGGTCATATACAGCGCTACCGTGACAATGATGATGCCGGAAATACGGAACCATCTTACACATTTCCTTACATGCGCCCACAGGAAGATTACCAGGCACACCGCTTCCAGGATCAGTGCATCGCCTACATTTCCCGTATAAAACGCGTCCAGTATCATGGCCCCCAGGCACAGGCAGCAGATGGCTGTCTGAAACCAGGGAATGCACGCCTCGTCCTTCCATATACGGGCCAGGGACCAGCTAAACAACGCCGCCGGCGCCAGCTGTACCTCCAGCCGGATAAGGTCGGGCCACTGGATATACGGCTGTATCCAGAAGGCAAGGACTGCCAGGGCAGATGCAATGGTAAGCGAACCTTTCCTCAATGGCTTCACCGCTGTATACTGAAGTACATAAAGCGCTGCCAGAACCGTGTAGGCACATCTCCAGCCCCGTCCTGCATCAAGGGCCAGGGAAACCAGGGGCAGGATGACCAGGATATGGAACCAGTCCACATCCCATGCAGCCGGGACATTTTCCCGCTGTCTGAGGATTGGCCTGTAATACCGGAACAGGATACCCGATATAAGGACCGCTGCCCCTGTAAAACCGCAGGCCTGGTTCCCTGTCCATCCGTACCTTAAGGCTGCTGCCAGAGGAAGCGGCAGTACGGCGATGGCCGCCGCCAGGTGAAGCCACATATTCCCTCCCCTGTAAAACATGACATAGAATACTGCAAAGGATGCCAGACAGGGAACCAGGTTCCAGGCAGAAAGCCCGGGATTCCAATAAAATGCGGCCATCGTACAGAGGAACACGGCCAGTCCGGTCCCATCCCAGAACCATGTCCCGGCCTGGCTGCGGTCCCGGCAGCACATGACGGCGTATTCGGCCCCATATGCAAAGGTTACCCACATCATGACCGCCACCCCGTTATCGGTATGGCTGCTGGCAAGGATATAGACGCCTGCCAGGGAATACAGACAGCTCCCCTTAACATACCATCCCTGCAGTTTCCCATCCTTTCTAAAGGACCAGATTAATAGATATACGGCCAACAGGATGAAGAACGGAAGGGGCTTTTGTCCATTTATCTGAAAAAGGATCTGTGCGGCCGTCCCTATTACCAGGATGGCCTCCCCGAACCTGTCGCGTCTGAGCACATCCCACACAGCCATGATCAGGATGTATGCAAATACAATCACATCATATCGCGGTTCAAATCCCGGAATCTGTGCCAAAGCCCTTCCCGCCGTCATGGTAAGTGCATAGAGGATGACCGGAATGATTTCGCGCAGGACTGGATACTGTCTGCCCCACCATGCCGTGACGGCTGCCAGAAGCAGGACCGCGGCAGATACCGCTGCCTGGGTTCCCAGGTCATGCCAGTACAGGGATTCAGCCAGAAGCATCAGCGTATCAATGGCAAGGACTGCTGTCAAGACACAGCCGCCCGCCTGGCTGCAAAGAGGGCTTCCCTTTTTCCGCTCAGCCAGGAACCATCCGCCAGTCAGGACCGCCCCTGCAAATATCTGATATACGGACTCAAAGGGGAAGCAGAGACCTGCATACTGGAAAAATGCCGCCATGGAAACGCTGTGAAGGACGCGCATCTCCATACGCCTGTCCCTCAGGGCTTTCAGTGATATCCCTGCTGTTGTCAGCCCCAATGCCAGGGTGCTCCATGGTGTTATCCGGACGATTCCCAATAAAGAAAAACCGGTTATGCCAGTCATCCATCCGGTTATTGCCGCTAATGCCATAAGGCCGCTGAATATCCAGAAATGAAGGTTTACAAAGAAACTGAATCCGGCTTCCATGAATTCCGGAAGTAAATATTTATCGGAAAGCCTTGCCGCGGCCCCATCCTGTCTTCTTCTGATTCCCTCGTCCCACAAAAGCAGCAGGAAGGAATAGTATACCATCACGTTAAGGCAGCCCGCGTACCCCAGGCCCAAGGCCCCCATAAGGAAGGTCATGCTGACCGTCATCCCCCAGAAACAGGACTGGGTATAAAGCCTGTCGCGGAACTTCCTGGTTCCTGCAAGCATGGCAATCTCCGTCACCATACTGCCAACCCAGAGTACCCGGTAACGGTTCTGCCCCTTAAGGATGAACTCCGGCCCTATGAGGCCGAAATATCCGGCAGCCAGGACGGTCAGGAAAAGAAATATGCTTCCAAGGATGTAAAATGCCTGGCTGGTCCTCTGAATCTTAAGGATTTTCCCAGCCAGCAGGCTGGAACCAAAGA
This sequence comes from Enterocloster sp. OA13, assembly GCF_022440595.1. Lineage (NCBI taxonomy): Bacteria > Bacillati > Bacillota > Clostridia > Lachnospirales > Lachnospiraceae > Enterocloster > Enterocloster sp. OA13. The sequence goes on from NZ_JAKNTF010000001.1 coordinate 3,783,787, forward strand.
ACAGGCCCGAGAACCCCAATACCATGATCACTTTGCAGTAACTTGGAAGGACATGCCATGCCGTGGTGGCAAATATCAGCCCTGCCAGAACCACAAATACAACGCCGATAATCAGGGCCGCGGTTCCCTGATAGAAGTGGGAGTCCGCTTTGCGGGTCCTGGCGGGGGAATCCGGCCTTGTGTTGGAAGATGTGGGGTCCATGACTGCCGCCGCTATCCCCGCAGGCACCTCCGTTACTTTCATGGCAGATGACACAGTACCTTCCATAGTCTCTTCCATAAGCCCTTCTATAGTCTCTTCCACAGGCCCTTCCACATACCCTTGCCCAGGCTTTTCCTCAGCCTCTTTCACGGCCCGCCTTCCATCATATCCCGGCACCAGCCATTCATCTGACGGTATTTCAGGTTCCGGTGGATTGGGGGACTCAGGTTCCGGCGGATTGGGGGACCCAGGTTCCGGCGGATTGGGGGACTCAGGTTCCAACAGATTAGGGGGCATTTCCCCTTCCATGGTCCTCTTCCTCTCAAAACCGTACAGCCTTTGGCGCTCCAGCTGGCAGGTCAGTTCCTGTATCCTCTTCTTATGACGCCCGTTGGTGACGGCGAGTCCGATTATGACACCGGCTTCTGCAAAAGGAGCCACCAGCCATATTAATAAAATCATGATTATCTCCATATCCATTCCCCTTTCATCAGATACTTCCTCTTCATGATTTTATTATAGATAAATATCCCAGCACTTCCCAGATGTCTGGCGTCATTATCAGAATGACATTTGTCACTGAAATTCCTATATCAGCACCCCATAAGCCTGCCCAGCTGCCCTAATATCTCCTCATCCGGCACCAGGCTTACATATCCGCCCAGGCAGATGGATGGTTTTGTCTTTCCATGGTAGTCGCTTCCGCATGTAAATATCAGCCCGTTCCTCCTGGCTGCGTCATAATAAAAGGCTGCCTGCTCCGGCGAATGGTAACTGCTGAAGGCCTCTATCCCGAACAGTCCCGTTTCAATGATCGGCTCCAGCAACCCGCTGCGGCCCTTTAAGTTAACGCCGGGATGGGCCAGTACCGCACATCCTTTATTTTTGTGGATAATATCAACCACCTGCTCTAAATCCGGATATTCCATCTCCACATAGCAGCATTTTCCCTGTGAATAGTAATCCCAGTAAAAATTCACATAGGGATTATCGGCCCGCTCCCCGCCCGGACGGTAAGGCCGCAGCATGGGATGGTCTGCGTATTCAGGTTTATCCAACAGTACTTCGGCGAACATTTCCCCGGTCCATATGTCCTTATTAAAATTGTTCTTTGCCAGTTCCTCCATCTCCTGTTCCGAAACCTGAAATCCCATCTTCCTTGTGGCCTGAAGCATCTGCCGCGATGCAACGGCCCCCTGGGCAGCTATATTATCCTCTATTTCAGCAAAATCCTGGCTCTCATATTCTATTCCATATCCCAGCACGTGCAGGTTTACCCCACGGAACGTGCAGTCAATTTCGATTGCCGGAATATAGGTGATGCCTGCCTTTGCGGCTTCAAGCTCTCCCCGGGCATTGGCCCGCACCGAGTTATGGTCCGCTATGGCCATGACCTTTATGCCGCTGTCACTGCATTTCCTCACCAGTTCTTCCGGTGTAAACTCCCCGTCATCGCTGTAATAGCTGTGCATGTGTAAATCGATTGATTTTCCCAACATGGATTTTTCCCACCCTTTCCGTCATTATGATCATGAAACCGCCAAACACCAGCAGGCATAGCGGATACAGTCCAATACTGATACGCTCTCCCAGCAAGCCGAACAATGGCGGCATGAACGTGCTTCCCATATACGCGCAGGCCATCTGCATCCCCATCATGGACTGCGAGTACTTTGTGCCGAAATTATCCGGTGTCTCATGAAGCAGGCTGGGATAAATAGGCGCGCAGCCAATTCCTATCATGACAAGGCCTGCCAGCACAGCCCCATCCCCAAAAGCCGCCAGCATCAGGACAGCCCCCGTGCATGCCGCCGCCTGACCGCACCGCACCATTTTCCTGTCCCCCATACGGTCTGTAACAAATCCGCATACCAGACGCCCTGCCGTAATCCCCAGATAAAAAAGGGAGGCCCATTTTGCTGCCGTCCCAGCCGGTATCCCTTTGTGAAGGACCATGTAACTGCTGGCCCATAGACCTGCCGTGGCCTCAAGGGAACAGTAACAGAAAAATGATGCCAGAACCGCCTTTGCCCCCGGAAGCCTCAATGCCTCTCCTATTCCTATCTTTTCTCCTGCGTCTGCGTTTTCTGCACTGGAGGCTTTTTTCGATTTCCACAGAGGCAGGGACAGGACAAGGACCGCCACCAGCACAACCTGTATGATTCCCACTGACATATAGCCTGAATCCCATCTCAGCCCTCTGGCAAGACACAATCCCATGATATAGGGGCCTGCGGTTGCCCCGATGCCCCAGAAGCAGTGCAGCCAGCTCATATGCCGTGATTTATAGTGCAGGGCCACAAAGTTATTTAACGCGGCGTCCACACTGCCTGCCCCTAATCCATAGGGAATTCCCCAGATACAGAGCTGAAGGAAGGTACGGGAGGATGAAAAACCGAACAGGGCAGCCGCTGTCATGGCCACGCTCAGCGCGGTAACCGCCCCGGTCCCTATCCTTCTTATCAGCCGGTCGCTCAGGATACTGGATATGATGGTACCGCCTGCAATAATCATACTGATGATTCCTGCATAGGATACCGCTGCGTCCAATTCCCTGTACATGGACGGCCAGGCGGAACCCAGCAGCGCATCCGGAAGCCCAAGGCTGATAAAAGCCAGATAAATAATTACTAATAACAACTGAAACATTGTGTCCTCCTGAATCATAACCTTTTATTGAAAACCGCCGTCTTCTTAGAAGGAGGCTTTCAGTAAAAGGATACCGTCTTTCTTTCCTTGATTCAATTCAAATCTCGACTTATAATATAAGAAAAGCGACCAAACGGAGGTGTGACCATGGGATTACAGAAATGTGCCCTCAACCTGAACCGCATAGGCAAGGAGCTTCAGCCCCATGGGACGGCAAAATTCCCCTGTGCAGGTTATTCTGCCGTCTATACGGACAGGCCAGAGGATGTCATCCCCTGGCACTGGCATGAAGAGCTGGAAATCGTGTATGTGGAAACCGGCGGCTTAAAGCTTCAGATTCCCGGAAAGACCTTTCATGTAGGGCAGGGGGAGGGATTTGTCATCAATTCCAACCTCCCTCATTTTGCAGCAGCGGAAAACTTCTGCGACCTGCATTCCCTGGTCTTCCATCCTGTTTTGATAACCGGCAACAAGGACTCTGTCTTTGCAGTCAGATATATGACGCCGCTGATCCATTGCAGCACATTTGACGGTTGTCCCTTAAGCCTGGCGGATGCATTTAACAGGGCGTTCCGGGCATTGAAGGAGGAGCGCACGGGATATGAATTCATTGTCAGGGAAAATCTGTCCCTGATCTGCCTTTCCCTTCATGAACGCTATGCCCATGAGATTGACTCGGGTGAAACAGGGCTGGATCCGGACAGCAGGCGCATCCAGATCATGCTGGAGTTCATTCATGACAACTACCATGAGAATCTGGATCTGACACAGATTGCGCGGTCAGCAGACATCGGTGAACGGGAATGTCTGCGCTGCTTTAAACGCAGTATCCAGAATTCCCCCATGCAGTATCTGTTAAAATACAGGACCACCCAGGGCGCAGCCATGCTTCTTCAGGATCCCGGCAGCAGTGTCTCCGAAATAGCAGCCATGTGCGGATTTAACAGTTCCAGCAATTTCTCCCAGATGTTTAAACGTTTTTACAAATGTACCCCCAGGGAATACAGGAGGGATCATGGCAGGTAAGCCCCTGCCTGCAATGCAAAAGGTTCCGGCGTAGAATCAGCCGGAACCACTGCATTTCATCAGGCAAAGTCAGTTAAACTCCGGTCATGCCGGATCATATCTCCTCAGTCAAATCCTCACCTGAATCAGGGATTGCGATAAATCAAGCAAATGCCCTTTGTCGATTGCTTACTTATGATTCAGAGCTGCCTGGGTGGTGGATGCCTTTGCAGAGCAATCTAACCTCCTATATTTTTATATCTTTCCACTCTACTAAACACCATGGTCTAACCCTATCAAATATGATATACTATGTGTGTTGTCGCACCCTATACTGGCAGCAGGAAAGGGATGCTTACTTCATTTGCGAATGGCTAGATAGGAGATAACGGCGACAATTAGCCTAATGAAAACCCCAGGACTGGTACTCCTGGGGTTTTCGCTTTGTGCTTATATATAGAACTACTCTCTTTTGCCTGCCTATATTATATCAAACACAGTCTGCAAAATCAGTCCGTAGTTTCTGTATAAACCGCAATGTTACTTATTATTCAGAGCCGCCTGAGCTGCTGCCAGACGTGCAATCGGAACACGGAACGGTGAGCAGGATACGTAGTTCAGTCCAATCTTATGGCAGAACTCTACGGATGACGGATCTCCGCCGTGCTCGCCGCAGATACCGCACTTAAGGTTCGGTCTTGCAGCGCGTCCCTTCTCAACAGCCATCTTGACCAGCTGGCCAACACCTTCCTGATCCAGTCTTGCAAATGGGTCAGACTCGTAAATCTTAGCCTTGTAGTAGGAATCTAAGAACTTGCCCGCGTCATCACGTGAGAAGCCGAAGGTCATCTGTGTCAGGTCATTGGTTCCGAATGAGAAGAACTCTGCCTCTTCAGCCACCTTATCAGCGGTCAGGGCTGCTCTTGGAATCTCAATCATGGTGCCGATGTGATACTGGATATCGGAATTCTTTTCCTTCTTAACCAGCTCAGCAATCTCAACTACGATGTCCTTAACAAACTTAAGCTCTTTCTTCTCGCCGACAAGAGGAATCATGATTTCCGGAACAATATCATATCCGCACTCTTCCTTAACCTCGATGGCAGCCTCCATGACAGCCCTTGTCTGCATCTTGGCAATCTCAGGATAAGTAACAGCCAGACGGCATCCGCGGTGACCCATCATTGGGTTGAACTCATGAAGCTCTGCACACTTGGCATTTACTTCCTCTACCGTCATTCCCATATCGTCAGCCAGGGCCTTGATATCCTCCGGGTCCGTAGGAACGAACTCATGCAGAGGCGGATCCAGGTAACGCACGGTCATAGGTCTGCCTTCCAGGGCCTTGAACATGGCCTTGAAGTCACCCTTCTGGAAAGGAATCAGTTCATTTAATGCTTCTTCCCTCTGCTCAACTGTCTCAGACAGGATCATCTTGCGGATCTTAGGAATCCTCTCCGCGTCAAAGAACATATGCTCGGTACGGCAAAGGCCGATGCCCTCAGCGCCAAGCTTAACAGCGTTCAGTGTATCTGCAGGAGTATCTGCATTGGTGCGCACGCTCAGGGTCCTGAACTGGTCAGCCCACTCCATGATACGCTCGAAGTTGCCGCTTACAGTTGCTTCCTGTGTAGCGATGTCGCCCTTGTAAATCTTTCCGGTAGAACCATCCAGGGAAATGTAATCTCCCTCATGGAATGTATGTCCGCCAAGTTCAAATACCTTAGCTTCTTCATTAATCTTGATTTCACCGCAGCCGGATACACAGCAGGTTCCCATGCCACGTGCAACTACTGCTGCATGGCTGGTCATACCGCCGCGGACAGTCAGGATACCCTGTGCAGCGTGCATGCCTTCGATATCCTCAGGGGATGTCTCCAGACGCACCAGGATGACCCTCTCGCCTCTGCCGCCCTTGCCGGCGTCCTTGGCTTCATCAGCAGTAAAGTATACCTTACCGGCTGCAGCGCCAGGAGATGCGGGAAGTGCGCTTCCGATTACTTCGCCGGCCTTCAATGCTTCCGGTACAAAAGTAGGATGCAGTAACTGGTCTAAGGACTTGGCTTCAATCCTGCATACTGCCTCTTCAGGAGTAATCATTCCCTCGTCTACTAAATCGCAGGCAATCTGGATGGCTGCCGGGGCAGTCCTCTTGCCGTTACGTGTCTGTAAGAAATACAGTTTGCCTTCCTCAATGGTGAACTCCATGTCCTGCATGTCGCGGAAATGATTCTCCAGCTTCATGGCCAGGTTCATGAATTCCTCATAGCACTCCGGAAGGTCTTCTGCCAGCTTGGAGATTGGCTGAGGTGTACGTACACCTGCAACAACGTCCTCGCCCTGTGCATTAATCAGGTACTCACCGTAGATACCCTTCTCACCTGTGGATGGGTTACGTGTAAATGCAACGCCTGTGCCGGATGTCTCGCCCTTGTTACCGAATACCATGGTCTGGACGTTAACAGCAGTACCCCAGTCGCCAGGGATATCATTCATACGGCGGTATACGATTGCACGTGGGTTGTCCCATGAACGGAATACAGCCTTAACAGCGCCCATAAGCTGTTCCTTTGGATCCTGTGGGAACTCCTCGCCGTTCATGGCTTCCTTGTAAACAGCCTTGAACTTCTCTGCCAGCTCTTTTAAATCATCGGCTGTCAGGTCTGTATCAAAATGTACGCCCTTTGCTTCTTTCATCTCATCGATAATCTTCTCAAAATAGGACTTGGGAACTTCCATGACAACGTCGGAATACATCTGGATGAACCTGCGGTAGGAATCATAGGCAAATCTTGGATTGCCTGTCTTCTTGGCAAAGCCCTCAACTGCAACGTCATTTAATCCCAGGTTCAGGATGGTGTCCATCATGCCTGGCATGGATGCACGTGCGCCGGAACGTACGGAAACCAGCAACGGATCTTCTGTATCACCGAACTTCTTGCCGTTAATACCTTCCATCCATGTAATTGCCTCAAAAATCTGCTCCTGGATTTCATCGGAAATCTGCTTGCCGCAGTTATAGTACTCGGTACAAGCCTCTGTAGTAACTGTAAATCCCTGTGGAATAGGCATTCCCAGGTTGGTCATCTCTGCTAAGTTGCAGCCCTTGCCGCCAAGAAGGTTTCTCATTGCTGCGCTGCCTTCATGGAACTTATAAACCCATTTTGCCATAAGTTAATTTCCTCCTCATGTTCTTGTAGACTGGCTTTCTACTCTTATATCTGCCTTATTCTTTCCGGGCGGAACAAATGCTTCTCTCTTGTCCGTCCACCTCGTCCATTATATCACAAACATTTCTTGAGTAAAGAGTTTTTCCGCGAAAATTTGTTAAATTTCAAGTAAAAAACGGTGTAAGTACTTTCATTTTCTGTCATTTTCACATATCCGTTATTGATTCGCATATACGAATATGCATCCGGGGATGTACGCATTTTTATACATCCGGCCTGATATGCTGCCTGTTTTTCATATCCGCATTCCCATCTGTTTTATGTAAGCGCTTACAAGTTTTCACCTGCATATCAGGCACTGTCCTCATCAAGCATTGCCTGCATCCGGCACTGTCCCCATCAAGCATTGTCTGCATCCGGCACTGTCCCCATCCGCCGCTTTCATCCGTCCGTGCTTTACCCCATGCTGTTTTTACAGTTATTCTTATAGTCAAATGGATTCTGCCCAAAGTTCTTTTTGAACACCGTTGAAAAATAGCTCAGGTTGGAATACCCCACCTGCTCCGCGACCTCATATACCTTCAGGTTGGTTGTCTCCAGCAGGTGCAGCGCATGTTTCAGCTTCAGATTATTCAGGTATACCACGAACTTCACCCCTGTCTCCTCCTTGAACAGGCGGCTCAGATACTCGGAGCTTAGGCCCGCATGGGCAGCCACGTCCGGCAGGGCCAGGGATTCTGCAAAATGCTCCTCCATATAGCGGACCGCGTTCCGTATGGGCGCCGAATACGCTTCATTCCTCACACCATGGATGCCGCACCAATCAAATCCCTGTTCCATCACAGCGTCCAGCTCATCTAAGGACATTGCTGCAGCCATGTCACGGTTCAGGCATGACAGCTGTTCCTCCACCTTATCCACGTCATCCTTAGTTATATGGTACAGGGAGGTCAGGAAAAATGAATACAGCTTCTTCAGGTATTCAATGTCCGTGACCTCCTCTGAGCGCGCCTCGGCCATCATCTCGTCCCTGATTTCCTCTGCCCTGGAATAATTCTGGTTTACAAGTTCCTTGCTGAACCGGATTTTGTATTTTTCCCCGCCTGGCAGACGGTATCTTCCCGTTGGCTGCACGGAAAATATCTTCTCCCTTGGATGATAAAAACATAGCTTGACCCGGTCATGGGCCTGCCTCATGGCATCCCCCAGCCTGCCCAGATCGTCATATATGTCGCTGCACCCAATGTGGCAGGAAACCTGCTTTAAGATCAGCTGGCAATAAAGATGCAGGTCCTCCATCCGGCGCAATCCGGACGCAGAAGGACTGCGCCGCAGGTTCCCAAGAAGGATGGTATGGTTCAGCTCCAGAGGCACTTTTATCATATGCTCCAGCGGGCCGTCACCAGGCAGATCAATCCGCAGCGGCCCTTCCTCCTCCGTCATGATATCCAGCGCAGCGAACTCCCTCTTTTCCAGCGTGACATCATATTCCTGCAGCATGGAACCGCTTACCTGGACCGCGTGTGTGCTTAAGACCAGCGAGCGCAGATAATGGTTCCGGTTGGAGATCTCCTCATAATGCTTTTTCAGCCCGCCGCCCGGCTCTCCCACGACCGCCTTCCTTCCATTTTCCAGCGCCTGACGCAGGCTCTCCTCCGTAATCTCTGTTTTTAATATGTATTCAGAAGCACCCAGCTTGATTGCCTGTCTGGCGTACCCGAAATCCTCATGGCTGGTGAGCACTGCCACATAAACAGCCGGGTTGATGCTCCGTATCAGCTTAAGCATTTCCATACCATCCATAACAGGCATCCGTATGTCCGTAATAATGATATCCGGCACAGTCTTCCTGAATATGGAATATCCTTCCGCCCCATTGGCAGCCGCACCCACAACCTGGTATCCTTCCATCTTGTTAATGCAGAATTCCAGCCACTGCCGGATTGGCACTTCGTCATCCGCAACCAGTACCTTTATCATGGCATCTCCTTTACATATCTTAATCAATTGCCGGGAGGTTCAGGATGATTTTCGTACCCTCCCACTGGACACTTTCTATCTTCATTCCATAGTTCCCGCCAAAATTCAGCTGGATCCGTTCCTTGACATTCACAATGCCCACATGGGCCTTTTCACCCATCCGTTCCCCCCTGTTGATCTTCTCAATGGTTTCGGGAGCAATCCCCATGCCGTTGTCCTCCACCGTCACAGCGACGCCGCCGTCCAAGGCCCTGGCCGTGATGATGATCAGCCCTTCCCCTTTTTTGAATTCCACCCCGTGGAAGATGGCATTTTCCAAGAGGGGCTGGATGAGAAGCTTGGGTATCTTTTTTTCCTCCACCCCTTCATCACATTCAAATATTACCTGGAAACCGTCATCATATCGGAATTTCTGGATTTCCACATACTGGCGCAGCACCTGGAATTCCTCCCGTATCATCACGAACTCATTGGGGTTGGACAGGGTGCTGCGCAGAAGCTGGATAAAGGAAACCAGCATCCTGGACGCCTCCTCATTCTTTTCCATGTCCACCATGCACTTGATGGAAAACAGGGTATTATACATGAAATGCGGGTTGATCTGGGCCTGGAGGAAACTCAGCTCCATCCTCCGCTTCTGCTTCTCCTTCTGCCTGATTCCCTCCATCAGACCCCTCATCCTGTTGAGCATGGCATTGAGCCGGTTGCTCAATATGTTAATCTCCGTATACCCGTGGACGCTGCATTCCTGATCCAGGTTCTCACCTTCCACCTGCAGCATGAACTCACACAGCTGGGAGATGGGGCGGGTGGTCTTATCCACAAAATGGCATGCATAAACCCCCGCCGCCCCCACGGCCAGAAGGGCCATGGTCAGGATTACCAGCCGCACCTGGCGGATAGGCTCCATCAGCACGGACAGCGGTATCTCCTCCAGGACCGTGAACCCGGAAGCCTGGTCATAATAATGGGTAAAAAGAATATTCTCCCCCTGCATCCTTGTAAATATATAGGGCGCACCGCCAAACAGACGTTCCAGGTTCTTCATATGGAAGAACTCAAATCCATTGAGCTTGCGGTTGCTTGAGGATATGATGGTTCCTCCCTCATCCACCACATATACCGTATTCCGGTTCCCCTCTGTCAGCGACTGGTACATGCCGTAAATCTGGGACTCCTCCATGTTAATCATCAGGTAGGCCAGGGGATTGCCTTCCTTGTCATTGATGGAGCGGGCCACACAAAAGTAATCGGTCTGGTTCTCCTTATCCTTAAAGCATGCGATATCAATCATATCCCCATACGCAAAAAGCATTTTCTTATACCAGATCTTTGTCTTGGGACTCATGTAACTGCAGTCCACGTGTTCCGGGGTATGCACCATACAGTATCCCCCGCCATGTTCCAGGGCCAGGGTCACCTGGAACTGCCGTCCGCTCTCATAAAAAGAATTCTGGTACTGGGAGGTCAGCCGTTCCATGTACGCCTCAAACTCCGGCGCCAGTTCCTCCTGTTCCCCTGCATCCATCCTCTCCAGATAGCCGTACAGGGTGCTGTCATAATAATAAAGGTTGGAAAGGGTATAGGCGTTCTCCTTTACCTGGCGGACACGCTCCCCTACCTGGCGCAGTACATCGGCCCGGTTGTGTCCAATCTCCGAAACCAGGGTCCGTTCAAATGTTTTATAACCAATGGCCGACACGATGATGGTCAGGATGAACACCGCTGCAAACAAAGTGAAAAGCAGACGTATTTTCATGCTGTTCTTATCCACCCGCCAGGACCAGATGCTGCTTTTCACGGCTCACATATCCCCTTTCTGATTTTCTGATCAGCTTTTAGTATAGCATATATAAAAATGCAAAAACAACCCCAGCGCCTTTTTCCGGGAACAGTCCGCGGACAAAGGCGCCGGAGGTAATCCGTCAGTATTTTCCAATCCGCAGGGGAAGCGGGTCTTCTGTTTCAATGATGCGGTCCATGAGTTTTTTCATCATATAAGCCTTTACAGCCCCATAAGCCTCATCATCCCACAGATTCTTAAACTCTTCCGGGTCCAGGTTCCGGTCATAAAGCTCCCCGTATTCCTCCCCCGCATAATAGGTCAGCTTGTAATTGCGTCCGGTCAGGGTCTTCACGCTAAGCCCCCAGTCATAACAGTTAAATTCCGTCATGGCATATTCCTTACCTGCCCCCTTGTCCCCCCTCAGGATGGGCGCCATGGAACAGCCCTGGACACCGTAGGGAGGCCGCACCCCTGCGTACTCCAAAAGGGTGGGCATGATGTCCACATGTTCCGTGACCTGGCTGTAGCGGGATCCCTGTGGAACCACCCCCGTCCACTTGATGATCATAGGCGCTTTGATGATACAGTCATAGTGGAACGGCCCCTTAAACAGCAGTCCGTGGTCCCCCAAAAGCTCCCCATGGTCATTGGTGAACAGGATCAGGGTATCCTTTTCCAGGCCATTCTCCCTGAGCGCATCAAGGATCCTTCCGATGTTGTCGTCAATCAGGGTTATCATGCCATAGTAAGCCGCCTTTATCTGACCCCACTGATGGTCTGTCAGCTTCCGGTAGTCATATTTTTCATTGGAAAATCCCCTTGCGGTCAAAGCCTTCCTGAAATGGGGCGGTTTGTCAAGAAGCTCCCCTTCCATCCGTACCGGAACCTCAAGGGCATCCGGGTCATACATATCCCCGTAAGGCTTTGGAGGGTCAAAGGGATGATGGGGATCCACAAAGGAACAATAGGCGAAAAACGGCTGGTCCGGCCCGGATTCCTCAATCAGGTCAATCATCCGGTCCGCAATCCAGTGGGACTGATGATAGGATGGATTGATGCCGCTGGGATAAACCTGGGGCGGCCCGCCGGTATCCTTATCCGCAGCCGACGCCCTGTCCTCTTTTGCCTTGCGCTCCCCTTGCATTTTCACTTCCTCATAATCCTCAGGACTTGCCGCCTTCAGCCAGTCCAGGTATTCGCCTGTCTTACAGTCACAGGTCGTGTGGATGATATCAAACCCGTAATTATCCTCAGGCCAGTCCTCCTGTTCATCCTCCTTGGGCACAAACTGGGTTGTGATATGCATCTTCCCGATGGCCGCCGTGCGGTAGCCGTTGTCCCTCAGTGTCTCAGCCAGGGTAATCTCCGAATCCCTCAGGGGGATGCCGTTGTCCCTGGTCCCGTGGTTTTTCGGATACCTGCCCGTGAGCACCGTGCATCTGGAGGGGGAGCACACCGGGTTCTGGACAAAATGATTATCAAATGTGCTGCCGTTCAGTGCAAGGCTGTCAATATGGGGCGTATGTATCTGGTTGTTCCCATAGCAGCCCAGGGCATCAAAACGCAGCTGGTCACACATAAACAGGATGATATTGGGCCGTCTGTCCGCCATTTCCCTTTCCCTCCTTTACCACCATTTAATTAATTCCGTCACATGATTGCGTATTTCCACAAAATCCCTGTCCGTCACATCCCGGGGCCATGGCAGGGTATTGGCAATCTCTTTTTTGATTTTGGTCGGCTTATTGGTCAGCACAAGGATCCGCTGGCTTAAATAGACCGCCTCTTCTATATTGTGGGTGATGAAGATGACCGTGGTCCCTGTTTCCCGCCAAAGGCGTATCAGTTCATCCTCCAGGCGGAACCGCAGGGAAATGTCCAGCTGCCCGTAAGGCTCATCCATGATCAGCAGCTCGGGCTGCACTGCAAACGCCCTTGCAATCACCACCCGCTGCAGCATGCTGGCTGACAGCTGGTCCGGGTAATAGCCGCGGAATTCCTCCAGCCCGACCATGGCTATCACCTCATCGGCCCGCCTCTGCACCTCATCCTCAGGCAGCCCCTTGATGCGAAGGCCGTATTTTACATTTTCCTCCACCTTAAGCCAGGGAAATGTGGAATACTCCTGGAAAATATATGCGATGTTGTGCCTCTTCAGATCCACAGGCTCCCCGTTCACCAGGATTTCACCTGCCGTGATATCGTACAGTTTGGTCAGGCTGTTTAAGAATGTGGTCTTGCCGCAGCCCGTCGGCCCCACGATACAGAGGAACTCCCCTTCCTTTACCTCAAAGGAAATGTCGTCCAGCACCAGAAGGTCCCCGAATTTTTTCGTCAGGTTCTTCACCTTGACCTTTACCTTATCCTCACTCATGACGCGCTCCCTTCTACAATGTCTCGTCCGTATTATCCAGTATTTCCTTTCTCAAGCGCAGGAATTCCGGGTCCACATAGCTTCTGGGCCTGGGCAGGTCCACCGCATATTCCTTCTTAATGGTAGTAGGACAGTTGGTCAGCAGGATGATCCGGTCAGCCAGATAGACCGCCTCCTCGATGTTGTTGGTAACAAAGACAACCGTGCGTTTTTCCTTCTGCCAGATTTTTTCCAGTTCCTCCTCCATCATATAGCGCGTCTGGGCATCCAGATGTCCGAAAGGCTCATCCATGAGCATGACCTTGGGATCGTTACAGTAAGCCCTGGCAATCCCCACACGCTGGCGCATCCCCCCTGAGAGCTGGTTTGGAAAACTATTTTCAAAGCCCTGAAGTCCTACCAGGTCAATGAAATACTGAGCCCGCTCCCGCCTGGTCTTCTTGTCAATCCCCCGCGATTTTGGACCGAACTCCACATTGCCCATGACGGTGCAGAAGGGGAACAGCGCCGTGGTCTGATATACCACGCCACGGTCCGCGCCAGGCCCTTCCACCTTTTTACCGTCCACGGTCACCGTGCCCTCCGTCACCAGCTCCAGGCCGGCAATCAGGTTAATCATGGTGGTCTTGCCGCACTGTCCCGGCCCGAACAGCACCACGAATTCATTTTCCTTCACTTCCAGGCTTACATTATCCACTACTTCCTTCACGCGCCCCGCAGATTCAAACCGCTTCGTCACGCGGTCCAGGCTGATTACACTATGTCCTAGACGTCCATTCTGTTCCATGAACAAAGCCTCCTTTCCGCCGCCCGCATAAGGGTGGCCAGTACCAGGCCCACCACCCCGATCACAACCATTCCCACAAGGACCAGGGGAATGTTGATGGTATCGCTGCCCCTGAGGATGATCCAGCCGCAGCCTTCCTGGGCGCCCACCATCTCCGCTGCCAGAACCGCCATCCACGCAGTGGACAGCGCCACCTGCATGCCTGCGAATATCTGGGGAAGGCTGGAGGGAAGGATGACCCTCAGGAAAATATCCCTGTCGCTGGTTCCCAGCATCCTGGCACAGCCGATCAGGGTGGGGTCCACGCGCTGGGCCCCGGTATATGCATTTAGGGTAATGTTCGTAAAGGAACCGATAAAGATGATGGCGTATTTGGGCAGTTCACCGACCCCGAACCACAGGATGACCAGGGGAATCCAGGCAATGGGGGGTATGGGACGTATCAACTCAAACAATGGCTTGATGATTGCTTCCGCATAACGGGAGGTTCCCATGGATAAACCCACCACAATGCCGCTTACCGCTGCCACCGTATATCCCACCAGCACCCGCCTCAGGCTGTAATACAGATGCCCGTAGATGGTATAACGGCCAATCGGCTCAAAAAAGGACGTGAACAGCAGGCGGATGACCTGAACCGGACCAGGGGTCGTCTCCCCTGCAGCGGTAAAGGTAGTGATGAAAGCCCAGGCCAGGAAAAAGGAGGCGATTGCCAGGGCGGCGTAAACCGATTTTTCCGCTTTTTCAGAAACACTCATTTTCCTCATGACTTCTTCCCTCCCTTCACCATGTGGTCCTCCATTTTCGTCAGTACCACGGCAAAGATGGTGCCGATAAAGCCGATGGTCAGCATGCCCACGATAATCAGGTCGGCCCTTGCAAGGGAACGGTTCAGCTGTATCATATAGCCCAGTCCCTTGTTGGCTGCCAGCATCTCAGCCGCGCACAGGGTGGTCCAGGCAGCCTGCAGGGATATCCTGAGCCCGGTGAAGATCAGGGGCATGGCAGTTGGGATTGCCACGGTAAACAGCATCTTGGTACGGGATGCGCCAAAGGTCTGGGCCACCCACAGATGCACCGGCTTGGTCTGCTTGATTCCGGCATAAGAGTTAATAACACACGGGATGAATGCAGACACAAAGATAATGGCGGCCTTTGCCCCCAGGCCAATGCCAAACCATAGGATCATCAGTGGAATCCAGGCAATGGTGGGCACCGGGCGCACCAGGTCAAACAGAGGCGTAACGAATAAATCAATCCGCTTGAACCATGCCATGCAGATACCCAGCGGGATCCCAATCACCGCGCCCAGCACATACCCGCTCAGCGCCACCTTAAGGCTGGCCAGGATATGCTGGAACAGGGTGCCGCTGTCCGGCGCCTTGTGGTTCAATTTATATATAAATGCTTCCAGCACCTGTACAGGACTTGGAAGGCTGTAATCCGGCATCAGATGCAGGACAGCAGTCGCCAGATACCAGATCCCGAAAAACATCACCAGGGAACATACGGAGATTGCGGCAAACTTACGTCTGTCATGCAGCTGTTTCTTCTCTAATTCTGTCACGTCTAACCCACCTTTCAATAATTGAGGGCGCTGTTTCAAGCGCCCTTATGATCCGTATGGTCTTATAATCAGTAACCCAGAGCTTCCTTAACAATGGTATCGTCCACATGTTTTGCAATATCCGGGAACCTGGATTCCTCCAGCAGTTCCTGGGATACCCAGAATTCTCCTGTTATCTGGACAGAATCGCCGATTGTTATGGTCTTTGCCTCCTCAGAGGTCACAAATGGACGTGTCTCAATTTCTGTTTTACAGGCTTCCAGGGAAGATTCCGACCCATTCTCCGTGTACCAGTCAAGAAGCAGCTGGGCCGCCATGTCCGGGTCGGCCTGCAGTGCGTCGGTGGCCTCAAAAAATGCTTTCACATAATTCACAAGCACATCCCTCTTGTCCGTAAATGCCTTATTGCTGACAATGATGGAATCAAACTGGGGCACTCCCAGGTTGGTCAGGCTGGAGGTAATGACCATCCCCTCACCCTCTGCCTGATAGGAAGTGGGCGGATTCAGGGCAGCCACATCGCAATTGCCTGTCATGAGAGCCTGGTATGCGGACGGGAAATCCATATGTACAATCTCCACATCCTCAGTGGTAAGTCCCAGCTTCTCAAGCCATTTAATCACGTTCAGATGGGAAATGGTTCCTGTATTGGTGGCAATGACCGCGCCTTTAAGTGTTTCGGCATCACCGTATACATCCGGGTAGGATGGGTTATTGCCCTTAACCTTTGCAATGGGTGAATCCGGCTTGCACAGTGTATAAAGCCCGCCCTCTGAATGGCCGATATCAGCAATACAGTATGCCCCGTAGATGGCCAGGGAATTGACCGCGGCCGCGCTCAGGGTCCCCACCTCCCACTGGTCGGCTGCCAGGGCCTCGTTCATGGCCCCGCCGTTGGCAAAGTAAACTGTCTCAATCTTAAAACCATTCTTGGTATCCAGCCCCTGGTCTATCATATACTTAATCGGGATACTGTTTAAGAAGGGCATGACCGCCACCTTCAGCACAGGCAGGTCCTCCGTATCCGGAGCAGCCTGGGTTCCGGCCTCCGTTGTATCCCCGGAAGCCTCCGTGGCCTTGGTTGGGGCCGGTGTTGCCTCCACGGGTTTTGGCGCACATCCTGCCAGTGTGCCTGCCAGCATTGCAGCCGCCATTACTATGCTTATCCATCTTTTCTTCATTACGCATAACCTCCCTTTCATACGCAGACATGAACCTGCATGCTGCATGTTGTCATGTTTCATTTGATGGGATAATCATACTAAATTCCTGGAAAACCGTATATCTGTTTTCTTATGGTTTTTTTGAAATTTTTGTCCTGTTGGATTTTTTATGTGAGGATGTTTTGAATTTTTGATATTATTTTAGATTTTTTAGACTGGTTTCAGTATGGAACGGAATCAGGTGTTTTGCATAATTGAAATCCCGTGTACTGGCATACACGGGATTTCGCTTTGTGACCACATGGACACATATAACTTCCTAGATAAAATTATTTCACATCAAAATTCATGTAATGTCAACATCACACCTTAAACCGGTACCCAACCCCCCAGATAGTCTCAATATATTGGGGCTTGGCCGTGTTAAATTCAATCTTCTCCCGTATCTTCTTGATATGCACCGTTACAGTAGCAATATCACCAATGGATTCCATATCCCAGATCTTACTGAACAGTTCTTCCTTGGTAAACACATGGTTCGGATTCTGGGCCAGGAAGGTGAGCAGGTCAAATTCCTTGGTGGTAAATGTCTTCTCCTCCCCATTAATCCATACGCGGCGTGCAGTCTTATCAATCTTCAGTCCGCGGATCTCGATGATTTCATTGGAAGGCTGGCCGCTGCCAATCAGCCGCTCATATCGGGCCATGTGGGCCTTTACCCTGGCCACCATCTCGCTGGGGCTGAATGGTTTGGTGATGTAATCGTCCGCCCCAAGCCCTAAGCCGCGGATTTTATCGATATCCTCTTTTTTAGCCGAAACCATGATGATGGGGGTGTTCTTAACCTCCCTTACTTTCTTGCAGATTTCAAATCCATCTGTTCCGGGAAGCATCAGGTCCAGGATCAGCAGGTCATAGTCTTCCTTTAAAGCCTTATCAAGGCCCTCTGTCCCGTCATTCTCAATCTCTACTTCAAAACCGGACAGTTCCAGATAATCCTTCTCCAGCTCTGCTATGCTCTCCTCATCTTCCACTATCAGTATCTTGCTCATCCTGTATAACCTCCTGATATTTTCTTAGGACAAAGTGGATTTCCGTTCCAATCCCTTCCTTGCTGGTAGCCCATATACGGCCTCCGTGGTCCTCTATGATCTTGCGCACGATGGACAGTCCGATACCGCTTCCGCCCTGGGATGAATTCCGGGAAGAATCCGTGCGGTAAAACCGGTCAAATATATTAGGAAGGTCTTTTGCCGCAATGCCCTTCCCGTTGTCCTCAATCTCCACCTGGATGAAATCACCCACATCCTTTATCCGGATATTGATAATACCCTTTTTCTTATCCAGGTATTTGACCGAATTGCTGATGATGTTGTTGATGACCCGCTTCATCTGTTCCGCGTCAGCAATCACCACGATATCCTCATCCACGTAATTGAAGTAGCCCAGTTCAATCCCCCTGGCCTCCATATCCACTCCCACTTCCTCGACGCAGTCCCTGAAATACTGGGCCACATTGATTTTGGTAAATGCATATGGAATCTTGTTGGTATCAATCTTGGAATAAAAGGTAAGCTCATCAATCAGTCTGTCCATGTCATTAGCCTTATTGTAAATGGTACGGATATATTTGTCCAGTCTTTCCGGTGAAGAGGCAACGCCGTCCATGATTCCCTCCACGTAACCCTTGATGGCCGTTATGGGTGTCTTCAGGTCATGGGATATGTTGCTGATCAGCTCCTTATTCTCCTTATCATCCTGTATCTTCTCATCCGCATTCTCCCGGAGCCTGATGCGCATCTCTTCAAAATCCTGGCACAGCTGCCCTATCTCATCGTCCGCATCCACATCCAGGGTAAAGTCCAGGTTGCCGTCCCGTATCTTCTTGGTGGCCTCCTGCAGTTTGTTAAGCGGGCTTAAGATAGAACGGTAAACCCAGAGTGTAAGGGCGATACCCGCTATCATCAGTATCATGGCCCCCAGTATCAGCATCTCGCGGAGCATTGACTTTACTTCCGGAACCAGGTCGTCCACGTTGGAAATGATGAATGCGGTGCCGGCTTCCCCATCCGGAAACGTAAAATCCATCTGCTTAATCAGGTGCTGGCTTTCGCCGTCCAGATAGATACCGCCTTCCAAATCGCCCTTCATGGCGCCAAAATGAGGGAGCTGGGCACAAAGCGCCTCATCCTCCTTGATATTATCATCCCCACAATAGATGATTGCATCCCCTTTCAGGACCATCAGGAATGCATAGTGGCTTTTCAGTTCCGCATTAATGGAATCCAGGTAGTCCTTATCGCTGTACTTCCCTGGATTCTTATCCAGTGACTTGCGGATATCCTCCTGGGAACGCTTTGTAAGCCGGTTGAATATCTGCATGGAATTGCCGGAGAAGAAATCCACCGGCTCCGTCAGCTCATATTCCTTGATAAAGGATTTGGCCTGATAATTGCTAAGCACCATGGCCATCAGACAAAACAGCATCATGGGTACAATGGTAATAGTCAGAAATGCTACTGCAAGACGGGTCTTTAATTTCATAAGTCCCATCCTCCTTCATTAACTTGCGGTATGACGCTGTACATAGAAAGACATACTGTCACCCGCTATTGACAGTATATCACAATTACTTATAATCGTTTATAAAACTATTATAAATTTTATTAATAACTCTCCCGTTTATCCTTGTTTCCTCGGCAATTTCTGATATAATAATACTATTGCCCATGAACAGACGGGCGAAAAAGCAGTAACGATTGGGGTTAAAATATGATTGGTTTTTACAGTTACACTGTGATTTTGACATACCTTGGGCTGGCATCCGCTGCCCTGGGCATGATGCTTACATTTAACGGTTTTGCCAGATATGCCTTGTTCTGCCTGGCATTCTCAGGACTGTGCGACATGTTCGACGGCAAAGTGGCCCGGACAAAGGCAGACCGCACTGAGGATGAGAAGCGTTTTGGCATTCAGATTGACTCCCTGTGTGATGTTGTCTGTTTTGGCGCATTTCCCATGATCTTGTGCTATTCCATGGGAATGAGGGGGATTGCCGGAATCTGCATCCTGGTCTTTTATCTGACGGCAGGTGTCATCCGCCTTGCATTTTTCAATGTGATGGAGGAACGGCGCCAGGATGAGACGGACGAGGCCCGCAAGTACTACCAGGGGCTTCCGATTACGTCCATTTCCATTATCCTGCCCTTATTCTGCACCCTGCGTCCCTTGCTTGGGCACCGTTTCCTGTCTGAGCTGCACATCTGCATCCTCACGGTGGGACTGCTGTTCATCATCAACTTCCAGCTTAAAAAGCCAGGCTGGAAAATGCTCACATTCCTGATATCCATCGTGGCACTGGCACTGATTAAGATATACTTTTTTTAAGGAAAGAAAGGTGTGATTGAATGAAATACGCTGACAGAACCGGACGCATCCATGGCAGCGACACATTACAGGACAGATATCTGCGTCTTCTCTACGGCAGTCTCCCCGGGCGTTTGCTTTTAAAGCCGCTGGTCCATCCAGCCATATCCAGAATCGGGGGCCGTCTGCTGGACTCTCCCCTGTCATCCGCCCTGATTGGGCCATTCATACGTTCCTGCGGTATTTCCGTAAGGGGATGTGAGATTCCGCCCGGAGGCTCCTACCGTTCCTTCAATGCTTTTTTCACACGTTCCCTGAAGGAAGGCGCCAGGCCCTTTGATATGGATCCGGATGTGCTCTGCAGCCCCTGCGACGGGCTGGTAAGCGCATATACCATCAGCCGGAGCCGGCATTTTTCCATCAAGCACACGGACTATACCCTGGACCAGCTGCTAAAGGACCGCAAGCTGGCTTCCCGCTACACAGGCGGCACCGCCCTGGTGTTCCGTCTTACCGTGTCAGACTATCACCGCTATGCTTATATTGACGACGGAAAGCGCTCATCCTACCGCAGGATTCCCGGCGTACTCCACACAGTGAATCCTTCCGCTGCCGCCAGCCGCCCCATCTATAAGGAAAATACACGTGAATACACCCTGATTAAGTCCCAAAACTTCGGCACCGTGCTGATGATGGAGGTGGGCGCCATGATGGTCGGCAAAATCATGAACCACCATAAGGCCTACACCAGCCTGGATGTTTTCCGCGGACAGGAGAAGGGATACTTTGCCTTCGGCGGCTCCACTGTCATCCTGCTGTTTGAACCAGGCGCAATCCGTACCGACAGCGATATACTGAGGAATACGGCGCTTGACATAGAGACAAAAGTGCGGATGGGGGAACCTGTGGGCAGGCGCTCCTGATTCCCCTCCTACCTGTCATATGCAGGCAGTCCCGATGGATACACAACCCTTACCGTCTTCTCCTCCTGGCCGTAATCCGTCAGGGATTCCCTGTAAGTCCCCATATCTGAATCAATCAGCGTCATTTTCCCGGGGCACATCCGGAAGGTCTGATACCTGCTGTCATACCCGTTTTCATCCTCATGGTCCCGGCGCAGGTTGAGGTGGATCAGTCCATTGACCCGGAACAGTATCCCGTCCACCTGGAACCCATCTGTCTCCGTTTCCCCCAGAACCTCCTTTGCCCCCTGGCAGGCAAGGAATTCATCCACTGTAACCTGTATGGCGCCATACTCCGTAAAATCCCCATTCTCATAAAAGAAATAATACGGCTTGTAGCTGTGACCGCTTACAAACGGCTCACTGCGTCCGTCCCCCATCTCCATATATGACACCGAACCGTCATATGCGCTTCTAAGCAGGCACACATTGCCCATCTCATCCATATGGAACCCCATTCCCAGACCGGATAGATTCATGGGACGCGGCGAGCCGTCCCTTACGGTCCAGAGATAGGATGTGGATGAGGTAAATGCGTCCAGATCCGTCAGACTGATGACTTTAATATCCTCAAATCGATAATATCCACTGACATACTGGCCTCTTGTTTCCCGTTTCACTTCTTCCATGGATTCCTCCGTGACAAACACCAGCGCCCCCATATATCCTTCAAAGACACGGGATGCTGTTTCCTTTCCGTCTGCCACAAAGGCAAATGCCTCATATGCGCCATCGCCATCATAATCGTCATAATCCAGGGTCAGGATGGTCCCGTCCGGATATGCGCCCTGAATCCTTTTAACCCAGTTTTGCGGACAGGAAACAGCACCCGCGTTTTCCACAGGTGGACGTCCGCTTACATCCACCACATGCTTCACAGGTTCCCAGTCATCCCAGGCCAGGTTTGTACCGCTTAGCGTAAGGTAGGTGTGCGTACCAAGGCCGGACAAGGGGGTAATATCCCTGACCGGATTACAGTCCAGGCATAGAAGGCTCAGCTTCCTAAGGTCCGCGAGAGGTGACAGGTCCTCAATATCATTGGACTGCAGGCGAAGTTCTTCCAATTTATGCAAACCAAAAAGGGGGGAGATATCTTTAATCTGATTGCCAATCAGGCAGAGGTCCCGCAGATTCCCAAGCCCTGACAAGGCGCTTATGTCCGTCAGGCCCTCATAGCTTACATTCAGTACTTCCAGCCGGGTCAGGGTTTTCAGCGGTTCCAGGTCATCCGGGGAAAACGAGTGAAAAGCCAGCCTCAGGTCCCTCAGTCCGGTGAGCCGGGAAAGTTTTGCATAATCTGTTCCATTGCATATGGTTATGCTGGCGGTTGACGCTGAACCGGATATTGTCTGTATCTTCCCATCCCAGTCCGTGAATGTCACATATTCGGATGGTTCCAGCGCTCCTGGTTGGGCAGACGGCATACTGGCCGTGTCACCGGACTGGCCGGCGGCGGTATTATCGGTATGTCCATCACCAGCAGCATCAACACGTCCATCATCAGTAACATCCGTATGCCCAATGGCCGCCTGGCTGCTTGAAACGTCTGATATCGGGCTACACGCTGAAAGCAGTAAGGAACACAGGAGGACAGCCAGGAAACAGCCTCCATAGGCGCCCCTCATGTGCAGGTGTCCAGCAGATGATGCTTCTTCACATAATCCTTCCACATACGTGCCTCCGGCATCTAACCCTCCCCCGCACAAACCGTCTGCAGTTAATCCCTCTTCACATAATCCGCCTTCGCACAAGCCGCCCTCCAACACCACATCCCATCCTCTGCCGCTCTCCATCTCCGCCTCCTCAACAAACCTCCATAATACAGGGAAAGCCGCACATCCAGGCCAGTCCTTAAGGTGTGCAGCTCTCCGTTATTATCCCATCTTATGATTATGCAAAATGCAGCCATACAAATTACAGCTCTATCGAATGTAAATACTCAATTTCCCCTAAAACATGAACTTATCAGCGAAGTAATCCTTCAGTTCGCTAATCGGAATCCTTACCTGCTCCATGGTATCCCTGTCGCGTACCGTCACCGCGTGGTCTTCCTCGGAGTCAAAGTCATAGGTGATACAGAACGGGGTGCCGATTTCATCCTGTCTCCTGTATCTCTTACCGATATTGCCCCTGTCGTCAAACTCACAGTTAAAGTACTTGGAAAGCTCGGTGTAAACCTTCTCGGCCCCCTCGTTCAGTTTCTTGGACAGCGGAAGCACGCCTACCTTCACAGGCGCCAGGGCCGGATGGAAATGAAGCACGGTCCTAACATCCCCCTCGCCAATCTCTTCCTCGTCATATGCAGCGCAGAGGAATGCCAGGGTCACACGGTCAGCGCCCAGGGACGGCTCGATTACATACGGGATGTACTTTTCCTTTGCCTCGTCATCAAAGTAGGACATATCCTGTCCTGATACGTTCTGGTGCTGTGTCAGGTCATAATCCGTCCTGTCGGCGATTCCCCACAGTTCGCCCCAGCCGAATGGGAACAGGAACTCCAGGTCCGTGGTTGCCTTGCTGTAGAAGGACAGTTCTTCCTGCTCATGGTCTCTTGCACGCATCTCGTCTTCCTTGATTCCAAGGGCTTTTAACCAGTCGATGCAATACTGCTTCCAATATGCGAACCACTCCAGATCCGTATCAGGCTTGCAGAAGAATTCCAGCTCCATCTGCTCAAATTCCCTTGTACGGAAGGTAAAGTTACCTGGCGTGATTTCGTTACGGAATGACTTGCCGATCTGTGCAATGCCAAAGGGAACCTTCTTTCTGGAAGTCCTCTGTACATTCTTAAAGTTGACAAAAATGCCCTGTGCTGTCTCCGGACGGAGATAAACCGTGTTCTTGGCATCCTCGGTAACGCCCTGGAAGGTCTTGAACATCAGGTTGAACTGGCGGATTTCCGTAAAATCATGGGCGCCGCAGCTTGGACAGCAGATATTGTTGTCGTCAATGTACTGCTTCATCTGCTCCTGGGACCATGCGTCCACGGAGCCTTCTATCTTAATACCGTGTTCATCGTTAAAATCCTCAATCAGCTTATCTGCACGGAACCTCTCCTTACACTGTTTGCAGTCCATCAGGGGATCAGAGAAACCGCCCAGATGTCCGCTGGCCACCCAGGTCTGGGGATTCATCAGGATTGCGCAGTCAACACCCACATTGTATGGGCTTTCCATTACGAACTTCTGCCACCATGCCTTCTTTACATTGTTCTTCAGCTCTACGCCAAGGTTGCCGTAGTCCCAGGTATTGGCAAGGCCGCCGTAAATCTCAGAGCCGGGATAAACAAATCCCCTGTTCTTGGCAAGCGCCACAATCTTTTCCATTGTCTTTTCCATATCCGTATCCTCTCTTTTATCTTCATTCATTCTATATTAATCTAAGATGATATAGCTGGTGCCTTCCTCCGGCGTCTCAACCGTGTTGGAATCCCTCAGGCTGCACCCGTCACTGACATAAAGGATTTTCTTTTCCGTCTTGATGACACCAGGGCCTTCTGCCTTTACCAGCACCTGCTGGCCGTCCGACACTGCCTGGGATGCATCCACCGCATTGCCCTTGACATCCTTAAATGCCACGTCCTCCAGGCCCTGGCCCAGAACCGCTACCCTTCCTGCCTCCAGCGCTGTGAAGGTCACATTATAATCCCCGATTTCCCTGGCAAACTCTATGATGCGTGAAGCCGTATCATATTCAGTTACGGTAAATGCCTTACCATCCCCAATTTTGGCCGATACAAGGGCTACAGGCAGCTTCTCAGCGCCCTCGGTGTTCTCGGACTTTGCCGCCTTGCCAAGGGAACTGTTGAAATCGCTGATGCGCTGTTGCACAAATGCCTTCAGCTCCTCCTCCGTATAATCCCCCTTGTCATAGGTTTCCACGGATGCCCACTGGACATTGCCGTCCTTTTCTATCATCACGCTGTTCTCCACAGGCGTCCCCTTGCCCGGTGCGCCGATTCCGGCACAGCCCGTGGCCAGGACCGCGGCCGTCATGAGGGCCAGCGCCATTGCCATGATTTTTTTCATACTCAATCCTTTCGTGTGATTAATCCGCAGACCCGCCGGCAGAAACCAGTACCCATTGGCGTCCGTCATGGGCCTACCCGGATATTATATCCTCTACATCCTATAATTTCAAGCCTTAGAATGTATTTTATCCGGTGAGCTCATCCAAAATCTCAAGGGATTTGAACTCATGGCGCACATAATAGCGCCTGCTGGCCTCCACCACTGATTCAAACTCCCTCATCACATCATCCTTTAAGATGAATTTATAAAGGGATTCCACCTGGGAACACACCACATATTCCCAGGCATAGCTGCAGGATTCCGAAACCGGCCTTGGCGGTTCCTCCGTATACTCCCCGTTAATGACCATGGATTTAAGCTCAAACACCCGCCTTGCCAGACGGTTAGGGATGGATGGGTTCAAAAGGGCGCGAAGGGACTGGTAAAGCAGCTTTAAAAGTTCGGTGCCGTCCATATTTTCCTGTGAAAAATAATCCGCCACCTCCAAAAAATAGGAGCCGTAGCACGTGCACTCCATATCCAGTGACAGCCCGTCAAAATAATTGGCAATCTGCGACGACTGAAGGTTATAGGCGCTCCTCCCCTCATACAGGGTGAAGGTCCCAAAGGAAAAAGGCCTGCTGGATGCCATCAGGGGATTTCCTGGTTTTCTGGCGCCATGGGCAAACGCGGTAATACGTCCCCGCTCCCTTGTGAGCAGCACCAGCCTCCTGTCATAATCCCCGGAAGGAGCTGAAATGAGGACCATCCCGGTCAGTGTTACTGTCTCTCTCATTTCAGAATCCCCTCCCCTCTGCTATCCATCAGACCTTATCTTCGTTTTATCTTGTGGCATTCGCCATATATCCGTTGTAAATACAACGTTTTTTACACATCCTTGCCATCGTAACCATAGTTCTTCATATAAAGTTCGCTGTCCCGCCATTCCTTCCTGACCTTGACCCACAGCTTTAAGTTCACCTGGATTTCCATCATGCGCTCGATGTCCTTCCTGGCTTCCGTACCAATCCGCTTTAACATGCTCCCGCCCTTGCCGATGATGATGCCTTTGTGGGAATCCCTCTCACACACAATGCTGGCGTCAATGTCCATGATGCCGTCCGGGCGCTCCTTCATCCTCTCAATGGTCACCGCAATCCCGTGGGGAATCTCATCGTTCAGAAGGCGCAGCGCCTTTTCCCGGATCAACTCAGCCGCAATCTGGCGCATGGGCTGGTCGGTCACCGTATCCTCGTCATAAAACTGGGGACCATAGGGAAGATACTTGAAAATCAGTTCGGTAAGCAGGTCCGTGTTCTTCTCCTTCAGGGCTGACAGGGGTACTATCTCGGCAAAATCACATATGTCCTTGTATGCCGCCATGAAGGTAAGGATTTCATCCTGGTTCTTAACCGTATCAATCTTATTGATGACCAGGATGATCGGTGTCTTCACCTTATTCAGCTGCTCCGCGATATGGCGTTCCCCTGCCCCGATAAAGGTGCTTGGTTCCACCAGCCACAGGATGACATCCACATCCCGCAGCGTGTGTTCCGCCACATTGACCATATATTCGCCCAGCTTGTTCTTGGCTTTGTGGATACCTGGTGTGTCCAGGAATATGATCTGTCCCCTGTCATCCGTGTAAACGGTCTGTATCCGGTTCCTGGTGGTCTGGGGCTTGTCGGACGTAATTGCAATCTTCTGTCCGATCAGATGGTTCATCAGGGTGGATTTCCCCACATTGGGCCGCCCAATCAGTGTCACAAAGCCGGATTTCTTCTGTGTATTCTCTTCCATTCATATCTCCTTATCAGTGGTACAAATTCTTGATTTCCCCAAACATTGCCCGGTCCGCCTTAATCTGTTCATCATTGCCGATCACGCACAGCGCCCCTGTATCCAGCACGGCCTGCACGATGTCTGCCAGGTTCCTTATATCCTCCTGGGTCACGTCCAGGATTTCCTCCCTCTCCCGCTGTATCATCTCATCGGTCACGCCGGAGAGATAGGCGGAAAGGTTCCTGCTGCCCTTCAGGGACGGGGTAAGGGGTGTGTCCACATCACTGATGGTGCCGATTACATATTTGGTCATATCCCGCTCATCGATGGTGAAGCTTCTCAGATAATCCGGTATGCCTTCGTATATCTCATTGGTTTTCGCCATGTTCGGGTCGCGGTAGGATACCATGTACCCTTCCCCCGACCTGCCAAAGCTGCTCATACATCCATATGCGCCACCTTTTACGCGCAGGTTCATCCAGAGATACTCATAGTTCATGATGACCTTCAACACCCTCAGCGCCCCGGTATACTCCAGGCTGCGTCCATTGACACTCTTATCCGCAAAAGAACCGCACCTTGCCACATAATTGACCTGGGAAGCTGTTTTATATCCTTCATTGCGGTTGCCGGCTTCAAAGGTAAATGCGTGCTTTTTCCCGCTGCCTTCCAAAAGGCCTGCCTTAAATGTCTGAAGCTCCACAGGAAGGCGTCCATAGCCCTCCTCATCCGCCGTATACGCCACAAGGATATTATCCTTTGTAAACAGCTGCCGAGCCGTGCTCTTCAGCTTTCCTATCAATTCCTTCCTGTACTGCGGCTCCTCACTGTACCTGCGGCTTACATACTCCAAAAACTGATAATATCCGATTCCGCCTATGATATCGTTGAATGCCGAGGTTGCCGAGTAGTAGGAGGACGCCCTGCCCACCGCGGCCGCATGGGAGGAATCCTCCATCTTCATCCTGGCCCTGGAACGTGTCTCGTCCAGGATTTCCCCCAAACGCTTCTCATTATCCAGATTGGAACGCGTAAGGATTTCGGTCAGGATGGAAAATGCAAAATCCAGTTTTTCATACAGTACCTTTGCGCTGGCAACAAAGGCTCCGGTAAACCGGCCCGGATTAGCCATATCCGGATATGAACTTACTGCAAAGTTCACCCCTCCGCTGTTTAAATATATCTCGCTGGACAAATCACTGTAGCTGTAGTGCTCCGTATCCACATATCCCAGGACGGACTTGAGGAGGCCCACATAGGAAAAATCTTCCACCGGCACACGGTCCGTATCAAAAAGCACCTTCAGATAGCCGATGCCGGAAGTAAACATACTGCTGTGGATTACCCTTACCCCATCCTCCATCTTAAGCTCATAGGAGAGCTTTGCGCCCTCCCGGTCAATATCCTCCCGTGTGAGCATGGGGATTTTCTCCAGGTCTTCCTGGGAGGAGGTTTCCTCCTGGTATGCCTTCAGCGCTTTGGTCCGGGCCACAAGTTCTTCTATCTCTTCCCTGCCAAGGGAGGCTTTATGGGCTGCCAGCCTCTCTGCCAGCTTCCTGTCCTCCTCGGCTGTCTGGTTTATCCTGGGGCTTACCATGATGACAGCCTCATGTGGGTTATCCAACAGGTATTTGAGGATCAGCTGCTCAAAATACCCTTCCCCTGCCGCCTTCTTAAGGAAGTCAAAGGTCTTCTGGTATTCCAGGTGCAGCATGGGGTCCCCGTCATAGAGCCAGCTGTCCATGGACCACAGGCCGTACATAAGTCCTTTGGGGGCGGAACCATAGTCCGCTTCCCTGTAACGGAACTCATAGTAATTCAGTCCGGCTAAAAGGCTCCTCTTATCAATCCCCTGGTCGGCAAGCCTGCGCAGGGTGCCCTTGACAACCGCCAGGAATTCCCCCTTCTGCTCCGGGTTGGCATTCTTGGCTATGACGGAAAAGTAGGGCTGGAGGATCCCGCTGTCATACCCGCCCAGGATATCCTGTCCGATTCCCGCATCAATCAATGCCTGCTTAAGGGGCGCGCCCGGAGCATTGATCAGGGTATATTCCAGTATCTGGAAAGCCACATACAGTTCCGGATCCAAATCCGTGCCAACCACCGTGTTCACGGACAGATAGGTCCTGTCGGCCGTCCCCTCCTCCTCTGTGACGGAATAGGTAATCTCCCGTTCCACCGGACCGTCAAATGCCTTCTGCATGGGAATGGAGGAGTCCGCATGACAGTCCTTCCTGTCATACCTGCCCAGATATTCCTCATCCAGCCATGTAAGCTTCTGCGCCATGTCCATGTCCCCGTACAGATAGATATAGCTGTTGGCCGGATGATAGTAGTTCCTGTGGAATTCAATGAACTGCCCATAGGTCAGGTTGGGGATTACAGCCGGGTCCCCGCCAGACTCATTGGCATAGATGGTGTCCGGGAACAGCACGTTCCTGGTGAACCGGTCCAGCACGCTCTCAGGAGAGGAAAATGCGCCCTTCATCTCATTATACACAACGCCGTTAATGGTCAGGTCATCCTCAGGGGACTGCATCTCATAGTGCCAGCCCTCCTGCAGGAAAATCTTGGGTTCCCTGTAGATGGCAGGGTGCAGCACCCCGTCCAGGTACACGTCCATCAGGTTCTGGAAATCCTTTTCATTGCAGCTGGCCACCGGATACACGGTCTTATCCGGATAGGTCATGGCGTTTAAGAACGTATTCAGAGATCCTTTCACCAGCTCCACGAACGGGTCCTTGACCGGGAACTTCTCAGATCCCTCCAGCACACTGTGTTCCAGAATATGCGGAAGTCCGGTGCTGTCCTCAGGAGGCGTGCGGAAGCCGATACAGAACACCTTGTTATCGTCATCATTCGACATAAGGAACAGCCTTGCACCGCTCTTAATATGTTCCAGCACCATTGCGCTGGAATCCATTTCCTCCACAAACTTCTCCCCGGCCACACGGTAGGCGGCCAGCCCTTTGACTGCTTCCAGTTTCCTTTCATCTGCCATAGATTCACTCTCTCCATTTCTATATCATACTACTTCATAGTCTGCCTTGGTTGTCCCAGCTTATTCACATCCTACATATTTCCCATGAGCCTGTCTTTGACAATGGACGCACACTCCCTGACACAAAGATGGATAAACAGCACAGGGTCCGAGTCAGCTGAAATTCCATAGACATTTTCAATCCCCCACTTTTCAGCGGTCAGCCTGGCCCTGTATATATGGAAATTGCTGGTAAGGACACCGATTTCCAGCGGTTTATCCGGCGCAATGGCATAGGGTACCGAGGTGGTCCTGCGGGTCAGGGGAACCAGTTCCTTCTTATCCCGGTTCCGGTGTTCCTCAATCACGACCTTGCTGTAAGCAATATTCTCCACCGTGCTCACCGAACGGTCCTCTATGAGAAGCTGTTCCGGCCTTACCCCGTTGTATTCCAGATACTGGCGCATCACTTCCGCCTCGCTGACATCCTCACCTGGACCGCGTCCCCCGGAAAGCACCAGAATGGTGTCAGGATTCTCCTCCGCGTATTCAATCGCCTTATCCAGCCGTTTTTTTAATGAATTACTCACCGTGTGTTCCTTTACCCTCGCACCCAGCACAATCACGTAATCCAGGTTTTTCTTATCCGATGAAGCAGCGCCCAGGAACACGAGCACGCAGAGCACGGCCAGCGCCACAACCCCTGCCACGCAGGTGGTGACAACGGATACCGGGACCCATCTTGGAATCCGGTCCATGTTCCTGCTGTAATACCAGCGTCCATAAACAAGAAACAGCAGCAGGGCAGCAAAAAACAGCCAGATAAAGGCAAAGGACGTACCGATACCAGCATACACCACTATCACTATAAAATAGGCAACGCACAGCACTCCAAGCCCAATAAGTATTCCGTCTACCATCCCCAGGCACCTCCTGTCAGCAGATACTTTCATGTATGTCCGGTCAGTTTTCCTCTTTTTTGCGTAAAATGTCGTAAACCGCCAGGTCTGCCTCCGGCCCCAAATCAATCCAGAGGACCTGCTTGGGATGAGGCGCGCTTTCCTGTGCATTTCCGTCCTCATCCGTTATGGCAGCCACCTGGACCATGAGATTGCGGCCATCCGGCTTCATGATTTCCATGGTTTCGCCCACAGAGAATTTGTTCTTCTGTTCAATCCTGCACCTTCCCCGGCCGTCCACCTGTTCCACGGTGCCAAGATAGGTATAGTTCTTCACATATGTGTTATTGTCGTATATCTGTGCATCCTCAGTGGGTTTGCCAAAATAGAAGCCGGTTGTAAACTCCCGGTAGGTGCATTTGCCTATCTCCTGTCTGTACCACTCCATGTTGGCTTCGTAGAGGGCCGGATCCTTATTGTAATCGTCAATGGCCTTCCGGTAAGTCCGGGCCACCGTGGCAACGTACAGGGCGGTCTTCATCCTGCCCTCTATCTTGAAGCTGTCGATACCCGCGTCCATCATCTCCGGGATATGTCCGATCATGCACAGGTCCTTGGAATTGAATATGAAGGTCCCCCGTTCATTTTCATAAACAGGCATATACTCCCCCGGCCTTGTCTCCTCCACAATGGAATACTTCCAGCGGCACGGATGGGTGCAGGCGCCCTGGTTGGCATCCCTTCCCACAAAGTAATTGCTTAACAGGCATCTCCCTGAATAGGAAATGCACATGGCGCCGTGTATGAAGCTCTCAATCTCCATGTCCTCCGGGATCCGGGACCGTATCTCTTTGATTTCCGCCAGGGAAAGCTCCCTGGCAGTCACCACCCGTCTGGCCCCAAGCTGGTGCCAGAACAGATACGTCCCGTAGTTTGTATTGTTGGCCTGGGTGCTGATGTGGATTTCCATGTTGGGAAGCACCCTCTTTGCAATGGCAAACACGCCTGGATCGGAGATGATCAGGGCGTCCGGGCCGACTTCCTTTAATTCTTCAAAATAAGCCTCCACCCCCGGCAGGTCCACGTTATGGGCCAGGATATTGGCCGTGACATAGACTTTAACCCCGCGCGTATGGGCAAAGGCAATTCCTTCCTTCATCTCTTCTTTGGAAAAATTATGGGCCTTGGCCCGAAGGCCGAAGGCCTCACCTCCAATATATACGGCATCCGCCCCATAAATGACAGCTGTCTTAAGCACATCCAGGCTTCCCGCCGGTATCAACAATTCGGTCTTTCTCATTTTCTTCTCTCCACAGAACTAAAACTATTTTATCCTGGTGCTGATTGTCACGCCATCCCCAATGGGAATCACCGCGGTCTCCAGTTCCTCCATGTGTTTCAGGGTATGGAGGTATTCCCGCATCCTGCTGTGGATGGTCCTGTTCCTGCGCTGGACGGCAAACCTGGATTCCACGATATCGCCGTCCTGGAGCACATTGTCCGATATCAGGACCGCCCCCACAGGCATGACCTTCAGTAACAGGGGCAGCCAGTGCAGGTACTGCCCCTTGGCGGCATCCATGAACACCAGGTCAAAGCTCCTGCCTTCCAGTTCCTTAAGAAGCTCATCCGCATCCCCTTCCAGCAGGGTAATCCTGCTTTCTTCACCCGCCTTCTTAAAATTCCCGCGGGCCACGGGGATTCTCTTCCCATACTTTTCAATGGTCGTTATATGGCATTCCTGGGGCATGGCCTGGCACATGAGAAGCGCCGAGTACCCAACCGCCGTGCCGATTTCCAGTATCTGGGCCGGCTTAAGGGCCGCCACCATGGTGCGCAGCAGGGACGCCGTCTCCCTTTTTATGATGGGGACATAGGCCTTTAGCGCCTCTTCCTCTATTGTGTCTAAAAGCACTCCCTGGCTGGATTCCAGGGAATGCAGATAATCCCTTATCCTGTCGTTCACAATCATGGATCCTGTCCCTCAGTCACGTCCTCAAACCATCCGCCTTCCATCTCCTGGTCCTCGCCCTCATAGGTCTCCTGGTTGGCTATCTCATCGCTGTTTTCAGCCTCCGGATCCATGGAACGGCCGGCAGCTTCCTGGCTTCCCGTATCTTCTGCAGCCCCTGTCTGGCTGGCGGCAGCCGGAACACCGGCTTCCCCTTCCGGGACAGTCTCCCCAGCCGTCTCAGCGGTCTTAGCCGCAGGCGCGGCGGCAGCCTTGCCAGCTCCTGACTGGGCCGGCTTTACATCCTCCTCAGTCTCCGGCTTTTCGTTGAGCTGCTGGAGGATTTCCTTGGAGGTCATGGAGGTATTCAGGGTGTAGGTACCCGGGTAAATGGTTTCATAGTCGTAGAATTTACTCTGGAATATAAATGCAAACTCGCTTTTGATAAGCCCTTTGCGGGCCAGGAATTCCGCTGCCTCGGACACGCTTTCACCATCCGTCATCTGGACTACCATGTCATGGCCCGGGGCCTCCTCCACTGCTTCCGCATAAAATATCTCATGTCCGAAGGCATATCCCTTTGCCACCGCCTCATACAGCAGCAGGACAATCAGGGCATATACGATGAGTTTCACCGATATGCTGATTATGGTGGTTGTTATCTTGTTGATTTCTCTCGTTCTGTTGCTCATAATCCATTCCTCTTGCCCTGCCTGGCAGACCATGACATCCGGCGCATCCCGGCGTTGACACGCCATGAAATCAAGCTTCTCCCGGCGTTGACACGCCGGGATATGCGGGCTGATATCCGCACCGGTGCCTGGTTATACCTCCATGATGATCGGCAGGATTACGGGGTTGCGCTTCATGCGCTTCCATAAAAAGTCACTTAAACTGTCCTTGATGATGTTCTTTATCTTTCCCCAGTCATTCACACGGCGGCCCATGCAGTCATCCACCGCATTAACCACCACGGAATGCGCTTCTTCCAGCAGGTCCTCTGATTCCCTTACGTACACAAAGCCCCTGGACACGATGTCCGGCCCTGCAAGAAGCTGGTTGCTGTGCTTTTCTAATGTGAGCACCACTACAATAATACCATTCTGAGCCAGGTTTTGTCTATCCCGCAATACAATATTGCCCACATCGCCCACTCCAAGGCCATCTACCAGGATTCCGCCGCAGGTCACATGGTCAATCACCTCACAGGTTTCCCCGTCCAGGGCAACCACGTCGCCGGAGTTGACCAGCACTGCATTGTCCTTGTCAACGCCCATGAACTCAGCCAGTTCCTTCTGCGCAATGCGGTGGCGGTATTCGCCGTGTACCGGTATTGCGAACTTGGGATGGATTAGGGAATATATTAATTTCAAATCTTCCTGACAGGCATGTCCTGAAACATGGGTGTCCTGGTTAATGATCTTTGCCCCCTTCATGGACAGTTCATTGACCACGTTGGAAACAGCCTTTTCATTACCGGGAATCGGGGTAGAGCTTAAGACAACCACGTCCCTGGGTGTGATGGAAACCTTCTTATGGATGCCGGACGCCATGCGTGAAAGGGCTGCCATGGACTCTCCCTGGCTTCCTGTGGTAATAAGCACGGTGGATTCCGGCGGATAATTCCTCAGATGCTCAATATCAATCAGGGTGCCTTCCGGTACATTGATATACCCCAGCTTGCTGGCAATGTCCATGACCGTCACCATGCTGCGGCCTTCCACCACCACCTTGCGCCCATACTTATACGCCGTGTTCACCACCTGCTGCACCCGGTCCACATTGGACGCAAAGGTTGCAACAATGATGCGCTGGTTCTTATGCTCTGAGAAAATGTTGTCAAAGGTCTTGCCCACCGTGCGCTCAGACATGGTGAATCCCGGCCTTGTGGCATTGGTACTGTCTGCCAGCAGTGCCAGCACGCCCTTTTTGCCCAGCTCGGCAAAACGCTGAAGGTCGATGGGGTCGCCGAATACCGGCGTGTAGTCTATCTTAAAATCGCCTGTGTGAAGCACGATTCCAACCGGCGAGAAAATTGCCAGTGCGGACGCATCCTGGATGCTGTGGTTCGTCTTGATGAATTCCACCCTGAAGCAGCCCAGGTTCACGGACTGTCCGTGCTTCACAACCTTGCGCTTGGTGTTCTTCATCAGGCGGTGCTCCTCCAGCTTGTGCTCAATCAGCGCAATGGTCAGCTTGGTACCGTATACAGGCACGTTAATCTGCTGCAGGATATAAGGAAGGGCGCCGATATGGTCCTCATGTCCATGGGTAATCACAAAGCCCTTTACCTTGTCAATGTTCTGCTTCAGATAGCTGACATCCGGAATCACCAGGTCAATGCCCAGCATGTCATCTCCCGGGAATGCAAGTCCGCAGTCCACGATGATGATGCTGTCCTCATACTCAAACGCGGTGATATTCATTCCTATCTGTTCCAGGCCGCCTAAGGGGATGATTTTCAGTTTCCCTTTGCCATCCTTCTTGCTGTCCCTGGAGGCCTGTCTCACCGGCGCCAGCACCTTCAGGTCCTGGGATGCAGGTGCTGCTTTGGCCGCAGCTGTCTTGGCCTGGGACCGGGATGCCTTTGCAGTTCCCTGACCGGACCGGTTGTCCTGCCGGGATGTCTTGGCCGTCTTATCCTGCTGGGACGTCTTGGCTGCCTTGTCCTGCTGGGACGTCTTGGCTGTCTTCTGCTGGGATGCCTTGGACGATGTCTGGGCTGACTTGGATGCGGACTGGGCTGCTTTGGCCGATGCCTGTCCACTGCCGTCCGCTGCCTGCTGCTTTGCCTGTCCTGCCTGCTTGGCGGTTTTTGACGCCTGGGCGCTCTTTCCGCTGCGGCTTCCCCTCTGTCCCTGGCCTCTGCCGGAACCCGAAGCATCCTTGTCCGCTGTCTCCGCAGTACGTCCGCCCTGCTCCTTGGAAACGCTCTTTCTCTGTGCCGGCCTTCTGTTCTGAGGCTTCTTAGCCTGCTGTTCCGGCGCTGCTGCCTGGTCTGATGCCGCTGCCTGGTCTGATGCGGCTGCCTGTCCTGCTGCCTGCTCCGGTGCGCCCGCCTGCTCTGATACGACTGCACGCTCCGGCGCCGCTGTCTGTACTGATGCCGCTGTACGCTCCGGTGCCACGGTCTGTCCTGATACTGCTGTCTGCTCCGGTGCCGCTGTCTGTGCGGCCACCTCCGGCATGTTGTCTTTTTCTTCTAAATTCAAATTGATTCCTCCAATCTCTATTTCTCAAGCTCCACATCTGCATCGCTTAACAGTTCCTCAAACACGCCCATGAGGCCGTCCAGTTCGCGGTCATCTTCCACAAACTCATAAACGGCTTCAGCGTCCTGCTGCCCGGATACATCCTTTAAAATGTAACACTCTCCGTCCTGATCCTCCGGCGCATCTGTCACAAGCAGATAGTTTACTGCATTGATTCTTGTTTCCTCTAACACATAAAAATCCACGGATTCTCCGGAATCCGTTATCATTGTTATCATATCCGTCTTATCTTTCATTGTTTTCTCCTAAACCATTGGACAGGCTGTCCAGATATCCCTGTAAGATCATGGCCGCCGCAATCTGGTCCACGCTTTCTTTTCTGTGTTCCCTGCGCACGCCGCTTTCAATCAGCACCCTGCTGGCCGCCACGGTTGTAAGACGTTCATCCCAGAGCACCACAGGAAGACCTGTCCGTCTCTCAAGGGATGCCTTGAATTCCTCTGTCTTCACAGCGCGCTCCCCAAGAGTATTGTTCATATTCTTAGGATATCCAAGAACAATCCGTTCAATCTCATACTGGCCAATTAATGCCTCTATTCTTGCAAGGGTCTGCCTCAGTTTATTTTCATCTTTCCGCGTGATGGTCTCCACTGTCTGCGCAGTGATACCTAAAGGATCGCACACCGCCACCCCGACTGTTTTTGAGCCAAAATCCAGACCCATGATTCTCATATTCATTTTCCTCCGTTATCATATAAAATAACGCACAACAAAACCAGCTGGCTGTCCACCAACTGATGCATCCCTGTCTTATCTTACATATCCGTACATTGCCGAGAAGGCCCGCATAACGGGCCTTCCCATCTTTCGCCACGGTGTGCCTGACCGTGCCTGTCCCAATCCTGCCTCTTCCTGATACCAAAACGTGTCTCATCATTCGTTCCACGTCCTGGTTGGGCATCACGGGTACAGCGCTCCGTCCGGCATCCCCTGAACCGTACGCCTGTCACGAAAGCATCTTCATGCCTTAATACGTGTCTGGAAAGGAATCCGCAGACACGTCCTACCGCAAACGGGCATCAATATACACAGCCATCAGTTCTTCCAGAATCTCATCCCGTTCAACCTTCATGATAAGGCTTCTGGCGCCCTTATGGCTGGTAATATAAGTCGGGTCCCCAGACATGATATATCCCACTATCTGATTCACAGGGTTATATCCTTTCTCGGTCAAGGCAATATACACCTGCTCCAGCACATCGCTTACTTCTATCTTCTTGTCCTGAACAGCTTGAAAATATTGAGTTTCACTTATATTGCCCATGTCATCACGTCCTTTAAGTATTCTTCTCTATTCTACATTATATTTTCCTATTCGGCAATAGATAATTTTCTTAATTTTTTCTAATTATTGTCATGTATTTGTAAAATTTCGCATAATATTTCCGTCAACCCAGGGAAATGTTTCTATTTTTGGAAAAATATATACCATCAACAATCCTGCATTTTCCTGACTTCCAGCAACTCCCCTGTCAGCAATCTGACTGCATCAAGACAGAGGATCTGACCAGATAATACATTTTCCTCCCCATCCTTAACAGGAAGGGCCGCCTTCACATACTGCGGGGTATGGCCCGTGATATATTTCCTGCCATCCACCTCCGCCACGTCTTCGAAGAGTACGGATACCCGGCTTCCGGCAAAATGTTCCCTGTATTCCCGCGACATGGAGGCTTCCAGCTCCAGCAGCACATCGCTGCGCTGCGCCTTCACCTGCTCCGGCACCTGGTCCGGCATCAGGGCTGCCCTGGTTCCGGCCCGCTTGGAGTATTTAAATACATGCATTTCATAAAAATGCACCTTTTTAAGGAACTCCCTTGTGATTTCAAACCCCTCCTGGGTTTCTCCCGGGAATCCCACAATCACGTCCGTGGTAATGGCCGGATGATCAAACCATTTCCGCAATATGCCGCAGCGCCTTAAATAGTCCTCCGTGGTATAGTGGCGGTTCATCCTCTTTAATGTGGCGTCGCAGCCGCTTTGGAGGGACAGGTGGAAATGCGGGCAGAACTTAGCCAGGCCCGCCAAAGCCTCTGCAAATTCCTCCGTGATGATCCGCGGCTCCAACGATCCCAGGCGGATACGCTCCAGTCCCGGTATCCGGTGGATTCTTCCTATCAGGTCAAGCAGGGGGCCGTGGTCCCAGTTACCGCCCTGTACCGGCCCTCCCTCCCTGTGTTCCATCCCATAGGAGCTGAGGTGGATTCCGGTAAGGACCACTTCCTTGTATCCCCTGGCAACCAGGCCTTCCACCTCCGCCTCCACATCTTCCGGCTTCCGGCTCCTCACCCGGCCCCTGGCATAGGGGATGATGCAATAGCTGCAGAACTGGTTGCAGCCGTCCTGCACCTTGATGAACGCCCTTGTGTGGTCCGCGATATTGTCCACGTGAAGAGGCTCATATTCATCGGTGCCCCCGATATCCAGCACGTGTATACCGGATTTTGGCCCTTCATCCTCCTTAAGCCTGCCCTCCATATATTCATCCAGGATCTGTACCAGCTGGCCCTTTTTGTTATTGCCGATAATCACGTCCACACACGCGTCCTCCTTAAGCGTGTCCGCAGCCACCTGCACGTAGCATCCGGCCGCCACCACCACGGATTCCGGGTTCAGCTTCTTGGCCCGGTGAAGCATCTGGCGTGATTTCCTGTCCGCAACATTGGTCACGGAACATGTGTTGATGATATAGACATCCGCCTTTTCATCAAAGGGCACGATCTCGTATCCGTGCTCCCTGAGCTGCTGCTGCATGGCCTCTGCCTCATAAGCATTTACTTTGCATCCCAGGTTGTGCAGGGCTGCTTTTGGCATGTTAAAACCTCCTATTTATCAGGTCATGGCCAGCCTCCATCCCCCGATTGCCGGGGGCAATGTACTGCCATAACCAATTTACCAGTTTCTTACTGAATTTTTCATGCAATCTCACTATTGACTTTTACCCCCGCGGTCTGTAGTATTAAAGCAAAGCAGTTATACTAAACTGCAATTCAATTCACACACACCACAAGGAGGGTTCTTCGTATGAAAACAGTTCGCATTTCGTTAAATTCCATTGACAAGGTTAAGTCATTTGTAAATGATTTAGCTAAGTTTGATGTTGATTTTGATTTAGTTTCCGGCAGATACGTGATTGATGCAAAGTCCATCATGGGCATCTTCAGCCTGGATCTGTCCAAGCCCATCGACCTGAACATCCATGCAGAAAGCAATGTTGAGGAGATTCTGGGCATCCTGAAGCCTTACATCATCTAATCGTTGTCATACATCCCACGGCGGGGACCACACCGCATGGTTTAACAAGGAAAGAAGCAAGAGTCTGCTGACGCAGACTCTTTTTTATATTTCCTGCAATCCTTGGCTGACGGATATGTCCTGCCTTTTTGCGCGATTCGGACAGACCCCAGAGCGTGTTTGAAAATTGCTTCCCGACAGACCCCAGGGCGTGTTTGAAAACTGCTTTCCGACAGGCCCTAGAGCGTGTTTGAAAATTGCTTTCCGTCGGCTGTGCGTCCCACTTTGTGGGAGATTTGGTCCCGATGATGGAGGCGTAGCGGGCTACGCTGACTGAATCGGGGCCAAATATACCGCGAAGTGGGGCGTGCAGACGGCGGGAATGAATTTTCAAACACGCTCTAGCCCTGGCAGAGGATCTGCTCCGTGGTAGCAAGCGCTGTCTCCACCAGTCCGTCAATCTTTTCTTCCAGATGACGTTCCGAGCTGTGGATTACATTGATGTTGGGCTTTGTCACGGGATGCTTTGCCACGAAGATGGTGCAGCAGTCCTCAAAGGGCTGGATGGATGTCTCATAGGTGCCGATTTTCTCGGATACGTCCACAATCTCCTGCTTATCAAATCCGATTACCGGACGGAATACAGGCATGGTACACACTTCGTTGGTGGCTGCCAGGGACTGCAGTGTCTGGGATGCAACCTGGCCGATGCTCTCGCCTGTAATCAGGCCGATGGCCCCGTTCTGTCCTGCAATGGTCTGGGCAATGCGCATCATATAGCGGCGCATGATGATGGTCAGTTCCTCATGGGGGCATTTATCGTAGATATAAAGCTGGATATCCGTGAAATTCACCACGTGCAGCATGATTGGCCCGGCGTAGCGCGCAACCAGATTGGCCAGGTCCACCACCTTCTGCTTGGCCCGCTCGCTTGTGTAAGGCGGCGCATGGAAATATACGGCGTCTATCTTCACGCCCCTCTTGGCAATCATGTACCCTGCCACCGGGCTGTCAATGCCGCCGGAAAGCAGCAGCATGGCCTTTCCGTTGGTCCCTATGGGCATGCCGCCCGGTCCTGGGATCATCTGGGAGAACAGATTGATTTTCTGGCGCACCTCCACCCGCAGCAGCACGTCCGGATGATGGACATCCACCTTCATCTGTGGGAATGCTTCCAGGATTACCTCCCCTAAATCCCTGTTAATCTGATCCGAGGTCACAGGATACTGCTTATCCCCTCTCCTGGCGTCCACCTTAAAGGTAAGGTTCTTGTCCGGGTAAACCTGGTCCATGTATTCCTTTACATGATGTTTCAGGTTTTCATAATCCTTGTCGTCAATCTGCACCATGGGGCAGATGTCCGCGATTCCGAACACGCGTCCAAGGGCTTCCACGGTATCATCGTAATCGTATTCCCCATCCGCCTTCACATAGATGCGGCCGGATTCCTTTGTGACCTCGAACTGGCCATCCACATCCCGCAGCGCATACCGTATCTGTTTCATCAGGGCATCCTCGAACATGTAGCGGTTCTTTCCCTTGGTGCCGATTTCCGCGTACTTAATTAAAAATGACTGGTACTGCATGTTTTACCTCTTTCTTTCATTGTTGCGGTGTCATTTATCCTCTGTGATATTTCCTGAGTACGGGAAGAAGTCCTTCCAGCGCCTCCATACAATAATCAATCTCCTCTTTTGTGTTAAACAGCCCAAAACTGAACCTGAGGGTGGAATCCAGAAGTTCCTTCTTTACCCCGATGGCCTTTAAGGTGCCGCTGATTGCAGGGTGGTTGGATGAACAGGCCGAACCCGAGGACACGTAGATTCCCTTGTCCTCCAAGGCGTGAAGCAGCACCTCGCTCCTGACGCCTGCAAAGCCGGCGCTGACAATCTGGGGCGCGCCCTGGCTGCCTTTTAAGCTGTTGACCGTTACCCCCTCCAGCTGTTCCATCCTGTCTATCATATAATCCTTGAGGCTGATGATATAATCCACCTTTTTCTGGTGGTCCGTGTACATTTCCCAGGCAGCAGCGCCCATTCCGGCAATCCCCGGGACATTTTCCGTGCCGGAGCGCAGGTCCTTCTGCTGTCCTCCGCCGTAGAGCAGGGGACGTATCTTCACCCGTTCGTCAATGAACAGGAAGCCCACGCCCTTTGGCCCGTGGAACTTGTGGGCGCTGACGCTTAACAGGTCAATTCCCTGTTTCTTTGGGTGGATGACCAGCTTGCCGTATGCCTGTATGGCATCCACATGAAGGAGGATGGCCGGGTTCTTACCATGGACCAGGGAGGCAATCTCTTCTACCGGCTCTATGGCCCCCACTTCATTATTCACATACATGACGGACACCAGGATGGTATCCGGCCGTATGGATGCTTCCAGCTCCTCTAAGGAAATGTGTCCCTGGCCGTCCACGGACAGATAGGTCACCTCGAAGCCCTGCTGCTCCAGGAATGCCAGAGGGTTATACACGGAGGCGTGCTCAATCCTGGTGCTGATAATGTGCTTTCCAGCCCTCTGGTTGGCCATGGCCGTCCCTATCAGGGCCATGT
This sequence comes from Enterocloster sp. OA13, assembly GCF_022440595.1. Classification (NCBI taxonomy): domain Bacteria; kingdom Bacillati; phylum Bacillota; class Clostridia; order Lachnospirales; family Lachnospiraceae; genus Enterocloster; species Enterocloster sp. OA13. The sequence continues at coordinate 3,825,478 of NZ_JAKNTF010000001.1, forward strand.
TATTGGATTCCGTGCCGCCGGAGGTAAAGAGGATTTCCTTATCCTTAACCTTCAGGGTCTTTGCAATCCTGGATGCGGCCTGGCGCACATACTGCTCTGCCTCCATCCCCTTTTTATGCTTGGCAGAAGGATTGCCGTAATCCTCTGTCATTACCTTTACCACCACATCCCTGACGCTGTCAAGCACACGGGTTGTGGCGGAATTGTCAAAATATACTTCCATGGTCTGTCTCCTATATTCTATCTGCCTGCCCTTTTACGGGCCTATAGCCTGTCATCCGGCCGCACTGCGGGCCTTTTGAGTTCATGCAGCCCGCCTTTCAGCTGCACTACTGGCCTTCTGTCACTACAGCCCGCCCTCCAGCCGCATCATGAGCACGGACAGCATGGCAAGTCCCGCTGTCTCTGTCCTCAGTATCCGTTTCCCAAGGCTTACCGGGCGCACGCCCTTTTTCAGGGCAAGATTGATTTCCGCCTCGTCAAACCCGCCTTCCGGGCCAATGAATACCGCAATATCCTGCCCAGGCCCAACGCGGGAAAGCTCCTGCCTGCTGCCTTCCATCCCGGCTTCGTGCTCATATGGGATCAGGCGCAGGGCGAACTGTTCCTTCTCTATATAATCAAAGGCCTGTCCCAATGTCATCAGTCCCATGACCTCAGGCATCAGGCTGCGCCCTGACTGTTTGGCCGCGCTCTCTGCAATGGCCTGCCACCGCTTGCGCTTGGCCTCCTCCTTCTTTGCATCCAGCTTCACAACCGCATTCTTCGTGGACACCGGGACAATGCACGCCGCCCCCAGTTCCACCGCTTTCTGGATGATCAACTCCATCTTATCAGATTTGGGCAGCCCCTGGAAGAGCCAGATCCTGGAAGGCAGTTCCCTTCCATCCCGGTCCACGGACACAATCCGGGCTTCAACGCAATCGCTGTCCAGGGATGACAGGGCGCAGCGGTAATCCGTTCCCGTGCCGTCACTGATCAGCACCTCTTCCCCGGTTTTCATGCGCAGGGCATTTTTCATATGGTTCACATCAGGACCTGTGATGCGTATACAATCCCCCATGACCTGGGCCGGGGCCACAAAAAAATGATGCATGGCTTACCTCCAATCCATATCTAGTGCTCCGTCCAGACAGCACGTTTTCTGCCTGGATGGAGCACTGGCTTCGGTGTCATCAGCGTTTCCTTGCTGTCACAGAAACCCATTCGCCCTGATAAGTCACTTCCACAAGTTCCAGTTCCTCACATTTTGCAAATGCAGCCTTAACCGCCTCTTCCTTCATATTGATGATGCCTGAGGTGATGAAATAGCCGCCCTGCTTCAGATGGGCCGGAATCTCGTTGACCAGCAGGATGATTACATCAGCCAGGATGTTGGCCACCACTATATCGTACCTGTCATAGCCGGCCCAGTCCTTGACGGATCTGTCATCGATGATGTTGCCCTGTATCACATGGAACCTGTCCGTGGAAATGCTGTTGGCCTCCAGGTTCTCTCCCACGGCAGTGATGGCATTTTCGTCCAGATCCGTGCCCCAGACTTCCTTTGCCCCCAGTTTTAAGGCCGTGATTCCCAGGATGCCGCTTCCGGTTCCCACATCCAGCACCAGGGTGTCCTCATCCACCCGCTTCTCCAGCTGTCGGATACACAGCTGGGTTGTCTCATGCATGCCTGTCCCGAAGGCAGTGCCAGGGTCAATCTGCACCAGAAGCTTGTCCTTGTGTTCCTCCGGTATGGTCTCCCAGGTCGGCTTGATCAGGATATGGTCCACGGTAAACGGCTTAAAGTACTGCTTCCAGTTGTTAATCCAGTCCTTATCCTCTGTCTCGCCAGCGGTGATGGTCCTGGCGCCCAGGTCGGTGAACAGGCTCAGCTCATCCAGCCCCGCTTCCACATTCTTAAGGATTTCCTTCACATCCGCATCGTCATCCAGGTAAAAGCTGACCTTGGCGATTCCCTCGTCAGGCGGAAGCTCCGGAAGGATATCGATGAACATCCCCTTTGTCTCCTTGTCGGTCAGGGGAACATTGTCCTCTATCTCAATCCCCTCAATCCCAATATCATCGAACATGCTGCTGACCAGGTCCACCGCTTCCGTGGTGGTGGTTAATGTAAATTTTTTCCATTTCATAATGCATACTCCTTTTATTTTCCGCTGATGATCTTGACAAACAGCACGGCCAGTACCAGAAGGACAACCGGACGCACCACCTTTTTCCCATTGTGGGCAACCATGCCCGCTCCGATATAATGGCCTGCGATAGAGCAGACCCCGGCCGTAAGGCCCAGCGGGTAAAAAACATTTCCAGTGGCAATGAAGGTTACAAGGGCCGCTATGTTGGACGCCAGGTTAATCACCTTTGTCTGGGCGGACGCGCTTCTGGTATCCAGTCCCGCCGCCCCGGTCAGGATGAGGATCAGGAAGGTTCCTGTTCCCGGTCCGTAAAACCCGTCATAGCCGCCTATAAAAAATGCAGCCGCGATACAGATTGCAAATACCTTTGCCTGTGGGATGGTGCCTGTCTTTTCATTTTCCCCCATGTCCTTATTCCTTAATACATAGAATGCGACAATGGGCAATACCACTATCATCATGTGCTTGATGACTTCCCCCGGCACCATCAGGGCCAGATGGGCGCCCAGGGCTGAACCGATGAGCGCCGCCACGGCCGAGCATACGGCCATGAGCATTTTCCCGCGAAGATAGCCGTTCCTGGCAAACCGGGCCGTGGACACGACGGTTCCCATGGCGGAACTCATTTTGTTGGTTCCAAGGGCCATATGGGCGGGTACCCCTGCAATGAGATATGCAGGCAAGGAAATGAGCCCGCCTCCTCCGGCAATGGAATCAACCAGTCCGGCCACGAACACAAGCGGGCATACAATGAGATACTGTATCATGATCTTATCCTCTTTTCCGTAAAACAACCTTTATATTATCATATATTAAAACCACTGGCAATAAGAGGCAATTTTTTTTTGCAATAAAAAAGCAGGATCCTGCATTAACATTATGAACGGATGAAAAACAACTGTAAGGGTCCGGGGATTCCGGCACATATTAAATCAGCCGCCCCCGCCGCACTGCGGGCAGGCAGGCATAAGAAATTCCCAGATTGCATTACAACTCCATCACACACTCCGGATGGGACGGACCCCTTGCAGGATTTTCATTTTACCAATGAAGGATATCACGAAAGAGAATGAGTTTGTTCTGGTCTTAACAAAAGATACCATACGATAAGGACAGAGGACCGCGCCCCTGCTTGCCGCAGGAGGACGGTCCTCTGTTTTTATGATTGGGCGTCCTGTTTTTTCAGGATCCTTTTTAGATAAGCCTCATCCAGCAGGTTCACTGTCTCAAAAACCCCTTTGTAAAACACGGCCCAGTTATTGAATACACAGGGCAGTGCCTTCGCTTTTTCCAGCGTATCCACCGGAATCAGGGATACGGGGACATCATTGATCCTGCAGAACTGTTTTATCCTCTCAATGTTCTGGGGGATATAGGGGCATTGGGCATCGTAATAAATGGTCAGGTCCTGGCTTTCGATTTCCTGCTTTTTAACGTTTGGTGCGAACTTTGGCGTTGTCCCGTCAAAGGAAAGGGCAAGAAGCTCATATCCGTCATCCGTGGTATCGGCCACCTCAAAACCGGACTTCCTGGCAAAGGACTGGTCGGAAAGCCAGGATTTCTGTTTTTTTGCCCCAAGCATGCAGACGCCGGATTTCCCTTTCTCCCTCGCATCGGCCAGGCAGTATTCCATCAGCGCCTTTCCATAGCCCTTTCCCTTGTAACTGCCCGAAACCCACAGGCAGTACAGATAGTAATAATTGTCCCCAAGGATGGGGACCCAGGCGGTTTCAAGAGGGGCATATTCAATAAAAACCACTGCCTTTTCATTTAACTTCCTGAAGACATGGCCTTCCTTCAGCCGTTCCGAAAGCCATTGCCGCTTTGCCTCAATCCCCGGATGGGGCTTTTTACTGCGGATGATACAGCATAAATGCTCATGGGCAAGGTTCTCCGCTGTCAGGTTGATGAAATCAGTATCCACAAAGTTTCCCTCTCTTTCAGTTTTCTGTCCGGGCAGCATGGGTTCTGCTTCCCAGGGAGTACTCGAACCGGTACCCCAGTTCATGGAGGATATCCAGGCCGTCCCTGTATACCAGAATCCCCCGGGAGGATGGCCCCAGGCGGTATTCCAGCAGATAGCGCAGCAGCTCCGCCACGAACCGGGGCTGGTTCATATTCACGATAACCGGTCCGCCGTCTTTCACAGCCGGCAGGCCTGCGTTAAACGGGCACTTGCCGATTTCCCATCCAGGCGAACGGAAATACAGGATTATCTTCAGCTTCCGGTCCACGGAGCGGAACACAAGATGGGACGGCTCCTGCCAGTCATAGTCGTCAAAGGTATATTTCCACTCATATTCATGTCCATCTACAACAATCTTCCGGAATAAAGCCATTTCCCCTCCTAATCATATCAAAATCCTGCCGCCTCCGCGTTTTACCGGATCAGCGCCGCGGCTGCGTCCTACTGGATCAGCGCCCCGTCCGCCCCCACCTGATAGCCGTCAGGGGTGGTGGCGTTCACAAACAGCCGTCCCATGGTGCCGTCTGACTGCGTGTTGAAATAATAGGACCTGCCGTCAATGACCTGCCAGCCCGTGCGCATCATGCCAAGGGTGCCGTCATCCACGGGATTCAGATAGTAGCGGTTGCCGTCCCCATCCGTAAACCAGCCCGTGACCATGTACCCGCTCTGGTCAAAGCGGTACCAGCGGCTGTGTATGAGCTGCCATCCATTGGACAGCCAGCTGCCTCCGTAAAGCTGGAACCACCAGCCGTTGGGGCTGTAACGCCAGCCCTGTCCGTACTGGACGCCGGGACCTCCGCTGTAATACCACCAGTCGTCGTCATCGTCCCAGTCATCCCAGTCATCGTCATCCCAGTCCCACCAGTAATCCGGGTTGAATTCGTAGCTGGACGTGTCCGGCACATTGGTGTTAAAGCCGGGATATGCCCTTACCACGTTGTCCGAGGTGACCTGGGCATTGCCCTGGGTGCCCGATGGCCCGCCATAGTCCATGACCCCGGACGGGCCCACGCCGTAATCATACCCTCCCGGGCCCCAGCCATAGCCATAGCTGCCGGGGGATCCTGTGCCGTAATCATAGTCCACACCAGGGCCGCCCCTGTGATACACGCTGCTTCCCGGCCCGTAGGCCATTGCCGTAACCGGCGTTCCCATGGTGAATATCATGGCGGCTGTGAACAGCAGGGCGCCGGAATAAATTTTCCTCATATGCTTCTCCTCTTGTCTGAATCATTTCAATCCACGCTCGGTATATTGTCGAAGTGCAACTGCATCCTACGTAGATGCGTGGTTGACCTCATGGCAGTAGGGGATACCGATTACTCTCCGCCCACCACTGCCGTTAAGTTTGTTTTTGGCAATTCATTTCACCACCTTAGAGGATGGGAGAATCCTTGCTAATATTTGTTGAAACAACATTATTAAGAAGTATACCACAACCACATTGACATTTTCAACACATGAGCATACAATAATTGCATATGCAACTATTGCTCATGCAATTCAGTTCCATAAAGATTAAATGCAACAAGGAGGAATCCGGAATGAAGGATTTTCTAAAGTATCTGCGGCCATACAAAAGGGATGCCGCCCTGGCAGTCCTATGCATCGAGCTGGAGACTGTGTTTGAGCTTATCATCCCCCTTGTGATGGCGTCCATTGTGGACGTGGGGGTTGCCAGCGGCGACCGGCACTATATTCTGATGAAGGGGCTGCAGATGGTGTTTTTTGCCCTGATATCCCTGGTGTTGGGGCAGGGGTCGGCCATGTTCTCGGCCCGGTGCGGCCAGGGCGTGGGCGCTGAGATCCGCAAGGCGGAGTTTGCAAAGCTCCAGCAGTTTTCCTTTGCCAACACGGACCATTTCAGGAGTTCATCCCTTGTCACAAGGCTTACCAGCGATGTGACCACCATACAGAACTCCCTTGCAACGGGCATGCGCCCGGGGTTCCGTTCCCCGGTGATGATGCTGACAGCCATGGTGGCCTCCTTCTATATTAACCCGAAGCTGGCCCTGGTCTTCTTCGTGGCTGCCCCGGTGCTTGGCATCCTGCTGTTCCTGATCATCAGCCATGTACGGCCCCTGTACGGAGTGATGCAGGGCGCCATTGACCTGGTCAACCGGATCATCCAGGAAAACCTCACGGCCATCCGTGTGGTGAAGTCCTATGTCCGCGGGGATTATGAGATACAGAAATTTGAACAGGTCAATACCAACCTGCGGGACACCGCACAACACGCCTTTGGCCTGGCAGCCCTCAATATGCCTGCCATGCAGTTTGTCATGTATTCCACCATCCTCTGCATCCTTTGGTTCGGGGGCAGGCTGGTGACCGTGGGCGGCGTCAAGGTGGGCGAGCTGACGGGATTCCTCAGTTACGTGCTTCAGGTGCTTAATTCCCTGATGATGTTTTCCAATGTGTTCCTGATGACCACCAGGGCGCTGGCCTCCTGGAAGCGTATCTCGGAGGTCATGGACGAGGAAATCGATATTAAGGAAGACATGGCCCTGGACCTGAATGTGGAGCAGGGTGATATACGGTTTGAACATGTGTATTTTAAATATAATAAGGATGCGGCCGAGTATGTGCTGTCTGATATTTCCTTCCATATCAAACCCGGGCAGACCGTGGGTATCATCGGACAGACCGGGGCGGCTAAAAGCACGCTGGTCCAGCTGATTCCAAGACTTTATGAGGCAACCTCCGGCACGGTCTATATTGACGGCCATCCGGTCCAGGAATATCCCTTAAAGCATCTGAGGGATTCCATTGCAATGGTGCTGCAGAAGAATACCCTGTTCTCCGGGACCGTGAAGGATAACCTGCGCTGGGGCAAGGAGGACGCGACGGATGAGGAAATCGAAACGGCGTGCCACATTGCCTGTGTGGATGAATTCATTGACCGGCTGGAACGGGGATATGACACGGAGCTTGGCCAGGGCGGCGTCAATGTGTCCGGCGGCCAGAAGCAGCGTCTGTGCATTGCCAGGGCCATCCTCAAATCGCCAAAGGTAATGATACTGGATGATTCCACCAGCGCGGTGGACACGGCCACGGAGGCCAGGATAAGGGAAGGCCTGGCGCAGTACATGCCGGGAACCACCAAAATCATCATTGCCCAGCGCATTTCCTCCGTGCTTCACGCGGACCAGATCATCATCCTGGAAGATGGGAAGATCAATGCGTCCGGCAGCCACGAAACGCTTTTGGCAACGAACAGGATTTACCAGGAAATCTATTATTCCCAGCAGGAAGGGGCGAATCTGTAATGGCAAGAATAGCAAATTATAACAGACCGAAAAATACCAGACGCACATTGATGCAGATGTTAAGCTACCTTGGACGCCATAAATGGTATATGCTGATGATTGCGCTCCTGGTCACGGTCAGCGCTTCGGCAAGCATTTTGGGAACCTACCTTTTAAAACCAGTCATCAACAACTATATCATCCCCGGCGATATACCGGGACTTGTGAAAATGCTCATACTCATGGGAATCCTGTACCTGTGCGGGGCGCTGTCCTGCTATGCGTACAACCAGATGATGGTCCACATTTCCCAGCAGGTGGTAAGCGAGATACGTTCCGACCTGTTTGTCCACACCCAGCGCCTTCCCCTGACCTACTTTGACGCCCATACCCACGGGGAACTGATGAGCCGGTTCACCAACGACGTGGATACGATCAGCGAGGCGCTTAACAGCAGCTTTGCCATGATGATACAGAGCTTCATCACCATCACCGGCACCCTGACCATGCTCCTTATACTGAGCTGGCAGCTGTCGCTGATTGTCATGGTCTTCCTGGCCCTTATGATACTGTTCATCCGTTTCAACGGCAGACGGAGCAGGAAATATTTTGTACAGCAGCAGAAATACCTTGGAAGCATCAATGGATTTGTGGAGGAAATGGTTGCCGGGCAGAAGGTTGAGAAGGTATTTAACCACGAAGCCCAGGATTATGAGGAGTTCTGCCGCCGCAACGAGGCCTTCCGGGCAGCCGCCACCAAAGCCCTCACCTATTCCGGCATGACGGTCCCCACCATCGTTTCCCTGTCCTATATCAATTACGCCCTGTCGGCATGTGTGGGCGGGCTTTTTGCACTGGCAGGGCTTACGGACCTTGGAACCCTTGCATCCTATCTGGTGTATGTGCGCCAGAGCGCCATGCCCATGAACCAGTTCACGCAGCAGATTAACTTCCTGCTGGCAGCCCTCTCCGGCGCGGAGCGCATCTTCGATATGATGAACGAAGGACAGGAACTGGACGAAGGCAGCGTGACGCTCTGCAATGTGGCGGTGGACGAAAACGGGGAAATGAAGGAGTGCAGCGGATTCACAAAGGACTTTGCGTGGAAGGTGCCGGCCGGGGTGGCGGTATCAGCGGATGCAGACCCAAATGCCTCATCCTTCCGTCTTATCCCACTGAAAGGCGATGTGCGTTTCAACCAGGTGGTGTTCGGGTATACGTCTGAAAAAACCATACTGAACGGCATCAGCCTATATGCCAAACCCGGGCAGAAAATCGCTTTTGTGGGTTCCACAGGGGCAGGCAAGACCACCATCATCAACCTGGTCAACCGTTTTTATGAAATCAACAGCGGCAGCATCACTTATGACGGCATTGATATCAGAAATATTAAAAAGGATGACCTGCGCCGCTCCCTGTCCATGGTCATACAGGATACCCATCTCTTTACCGGGACCATTGCCGACAATATACGGTATGGGCGCCTGGATGCAGCAGATGAGGATGTGGTGAACGCGGCCAAGGTTGCCAATGCCCACTCCTTCATCCGCCGTCTTCCCCAGGGATACGACACCATGCTCCACAGTGACGGTTCCAACCTGTCCCAGGGCCAGCGTCAGCTTCTTGCCATTGCAAGGGCCGCCATCTCCCGTCCGCCTGTGCTGATTCTGGATGAGGCAACCAGCTCCATTGACACCAGGACGGAAAAACTCATTGAAAAAGGAATGGACGCCCTGATGGACGGACGTACCGTGTTCGTCATCGCCCACCGCCTGTCCACGGTGCGCAACTCCAAGGCTATCATGGTATTGGAAAAAGGGGAGATTATTGAGCGTGGGAACCACGATGAACTGCTGGAACAGAAGGGACGGTATTATCAGCTTTATACCGGACAGTTTGAGTTGGAATGAACCATTATGGAAAGGAAGTCTGTACTATGATTGAACGTTATCAGGTCCGCCGCCTGCTTGTAAGGGCGGAGAAGGCGCGTAAACGCCTTCTCCAGCCGTTCTTTAACTCCATCGGCCTTACCTTTGGCCAGGGCCATGCCCGGATACTGGATTCCCTGCTGGTCAAGGACCATGTTACCCAGAAAGAACTGGCAGATATCTGCCATATGGATGTGACCACCATGTCCCGTTCCCTGGACCGCCTGGAGGAATCCGGGTACCTGGTCCGGGAACGGGACCCTGGCTGCCGCCGCTCCTTCCTCATCTGTCTCACAGAGGCAGGTGTGGAGGAAGCAGATAAAGTCCATCAGATCCTTGACTTTGCGGACAGGCAGATATGGAAGGGCCTGTCCGATGAAGAGATGGAACAGTTCTGTACCAGCCTGGAAAAGATATGTGATAATCTGGAGAACTGCGATACGTTAAAAGGGCCGTTTTGAATTTATTCAGCCAGGAACGTGCGGATGTTATCCAGCACCTTGGCGCTCAGAAGGTCAAAGGCCTGCCTGGTCCTTCCTGCCGATATGTGGGCGCAGAATACGTGAGGATGCTTTATAAGCTCTCCGGAAGGATCTCCCAAAGCGCCCTCCGTGTCGCAGACAAAGTAATTGCCTTCCCGGTCCAGCCATGCTTTAAGCGCCGGGATGTCAAAGGCCGGCCCTATGGACGTGTTGAAAAGGATCTTGCCCGTGCCAAGGTGGCCGAACTCCTCCTCGTGGAGCAGGATGGCGTTCTTGTTCAGGCATGCGAACACCACCTCGCTGTATTCCAGAAGTTCTTTTAAGGGACGGTATGTCATGCCCTGGGCTTCCCTGTCCATTTTCCTGGAACGGCTGTAATAGGAAAGGTCGGCGCCCATGAACTTCATGGCGTCCGCAATCATTCCGCCGGAAACGCCCATACCGATAATACCCACTTTCAGGTCCGTAATCTCAATGGGCATTTCCCGGAACATGGGACGGTCAAAGCCGTGAAGGAAACGCACCAGTTCACTGACCACATATTCCACCACTCCCCGGTCCCCGTAATCCCGGATTCCCAGCACGGTGATGCCGTTGGCCCTGGCGCATGCAATGTCCACGTTGGCGCTTTCCTCCGAGTAAAGGCTGCAGCACATGCCGATATAGCGGATGGAAGGACAGCTTTCAATCACATGGGCGCTGATTCTTGACGTATAGCTTACAAGGACACCGTCCGCATCCCCAATCCTTTGTATGATTTCCTGGTCATCCCCAGGGATATCTTCATAAAACTTAACTTCCCCGGCATACCGGCGCAGTTCCTCTTCTGCCTTTGGAACCAGGTTCACCGGCTCAATCGCAACGATTTTCTTAAACATATGGATTCCTTCTCCTGTTCTTATTTATTTTCCTGAAACAATGCCTGCAGATTGTCAGAACACGATTGGCGACACAAGGTTCCTGAGCACCGCCACCACACTCCATCCCGCAATGGCGCTGGTACTGGAATAGATGTCCACAACCGCCTTTACCCCGTCTATCTCTGCGGTTATCTTATGGTCATCCCCTATCATTCCGGGCACGCTGAAAATGTCCACGCTGGTGTCCTCCGGTCCGGTCGTTGCCAGGGACGCGGCCACCGCTACATTCACCTTGGTTGGCAGTATGGAGATTGCCTCCTTGGCATTGCCTTTGAAAACCTGCTTTTCTCCCTCCTCCGTCATCAGTGCATCATCATACAGAGGGGTATTCTTAAGGGATGCCGGTCCCTTCCTGGTGCAGATGCCGGACTTGGCCTGACCCATCAGGGATACGGTGCGCAGCACATCAAACCCGCCCACTGCCCCGGAAGCAATATGTACTTTTGTATCATGCTCCGTGGCTGTCTCTTTTATCTTATCATACAATGCCTTATCTGCAAATGCGCCGATGGAAAGCACAATCAGATCCACACCCGAGGACAATATCTTTTCTGCGTTGTCCCTTATACATTGTACGGATGCGGCCTCTGCCACGACATCGGGTTTCAGGGCCAGCAGTTCCTCAACCGTGCCGCATGCCTTACATCCGCCTCGTCCAGCTATGGCGGCAGTCTTATCCGGGGTGCGTCCCATCACCCCCACCAACTCGTATTCATCTAAAATGCCGCTCAGATAACCGTCCACTATAATTCCGGCCAGATAGCCATTTCCCATAATCCCAAACTTTTTTTTACCCATGATATCCTCTTTCTTTTTTAATTTTACACACATACTGATACCTTACACCGAAACAGCTCCACCAATCCTGCGGGTGCAGGATTGCTGAAGCTGCCCATACGTAACAGTCCAAACGGCTATTTACTCCGCTTCTAATTGGTATAGTTATCAAAATACCCCTGTACCAGGATGATCGGAGTCCCCTTGTCCCCGGAGCCGCTGGTAAGGTCGCAGAGCGAACCAATGAGGTCCGTAAGGCGTCTTGGGGTGGTTCCCTGGGAAGACATGTCTCCAACCAGGTTGGACTTCTTCTCCTTGATTCTCTGTGAGATGGCGTCCTTCAGTGCTTCGCCTGACAAATCCCTGAAGTCATTGTCAGCCAGGTATTTTAACTTGACTTCGTTGGGGGTTCCCTCCAGCCCTTCTGTATTGGCAACGGCAACACATGGGTCGGCCAGTTCCCAGATTTTCCCTACCGGATCCTTGAATGCCCCGTCGCCGTATACCATGACTTCAACATGCTTTCCTGTCCTGTCAAGCATCTGCTTCTGAATATCCAGTACCAGGTCCGTGCATTCCCTTGGGAAGAGCTTGATGCTGTCCTCCGTAGACTTGTTGGATCCGAGAAGCCCGTACTTCTCATTGCATCCGCTTCCATTGACCGGCGCGTTCAGGATATCGTCCATTCCGCACACCACCTCTGCTCCGGCCGCCTTAAGGATACGTTTGGTCCTTGCGCGGGAATGTATGTCACAGGTCAGGACCCGGCTGGTATGGTTAAGGATCTCCTTGGGATTATTGGCAAAAATAACTTCCGCCTCCGCGCCCGCGTCCCTGATGATCTGACAGTAATAATCCACATAGTCCACTCCGGTGAATTCATGCCTGTTCTCCCCAAAAAGCTCCCTGTAACGCTCCAGGGTAAGCACGTCGCTGTATGGATTGATTCCGGCCTCATCTACCTGGTCCAGGGATACCAGTGAGTTGCCCACCTCGTCCGTGGGATAGCTAAGCATAAGGACGACCTTCTTTGCGCCTCCTGCGATTCCCTTTAAGCAGATGGAGAAACGGTTTCTGGACAGGATTGGGAATATGACGCCGATGGTCCCTCCTCCCAGCTTTGCCCTGACATCCTCTGATATGGCCTGAATCGGGGCATAATTTCCCTGGGCCCTTGCAACCACGGATTCCGTCACGGAGATGACATCCCTGTCACGGATTTCAAAGCCCTCGCTCTCTGCTGCTTCCAGAACACTGTTCACCACAATATCTGCCAGATTGTCGCCCTCCCTTATGATTGGGCAGCGGATTCCCCTTGAAACTGTACCTACTTTTCTTTCCATATGTATTGTCTCCTGTACATGATATTTATCTTCAACTATTGTATTATAGTATAAAAAAGCGGATTGTGGAAGTGTTTCATATAAATTAAATGAAAATCAAAATACCTTTACAAAATACTGGCGGCTTATGGCTGATTCGTGATAAAATGGACACAAACGTTTACAAGGAGGTTCCCATGGTCACACTGCACCTGGACGATGCCGTCATCAAAAGCCTGAGCAACAATGAGCTGAATATTTTGAAATTCGTCTATGAGCATGGCGAGGATGTGCCGGACATGAGCATCCAGGCCCTGGCCTCCCAGGTGTGCTACTCCTCCGCAACCATCCTGCGGTTCTGTAAAAAGCTGGGATATTCCGGCTTCGCAGAACTGAAGTACGCACTGAGGGCCGCGGCTAAGAAGGAGCCATCCCGGCCTGACACCCATAAGGCCCAGGATTTTACCACCTGGATGATGATGGACAGCCTGTGTTCTGATATTGAAGGGACCTCCAAGCTGATATCCGAAGACCAGCTTGGACGCACCTTCCGCTATTTTGACAGCAGCTGTCCCATCTATCTCTGGGCGCCCGGCGGAATCACCAGCATACTGAGCGACTATTTTGAGAAACTTCTGTTCTCCATCGGACGCCAGAACGTATATAAGATTGAATCCGCCAAAATGGGGGAACACATATTAAGGAATGCCCATACCGAATCCCTGCTGATACTTATCAGCACCACGGGGAATTTCGGGCCAACCGTACGCCTGGGCAAAATTGCCCGCATGAATGATATACCGGTCCTCTCCATTACCCCATACACCAGCAACGAGGTGGCTGGCCTGGCCACGGTCAGTTTCCGCTTTTTCACCGACCAGCGGGAGAACCGCGGAGCGGAGTTCACCTCAAGGCTCCCCGTATTTTATGTAATCAACAGCATCATACGCTGTTATCTGGGTTATAAACGGTCCGGAGAACAGCCTCAAGGAGGAAACCATGATTCCCATATTTGAAAAAGCCCACCAGCTGGAACTTACCGGGACAGAGGAGGAAATCCTCCAATATTTTGAATCCAATCTGCCTGCTTCCATATACACCAGCCTCAATGACCTCAGCGCCAGCCTCTATACCTCCAATGCGACCATTGTCCGTTTCTGCCAGAAGCTGGGCCTGAAGGGTTATAATGAATTTAAATACCAGGTACGGGGCGAGTTAAAGCAGCTTCATATGACCCCGACTTCAGATGACCTGATGTATCATACCCTGGCCCTGTTCAGGGATAATCTGGAGCAGATTGACGTTGCAAAGCTGGAAGAGATTGCAGGCCTCCTCACCAGCGGGCGGCCCATCTATATATACGGCTCCAACTTAAGCTCACTGGCCGCCAAATATCTTCAGACCGTCCTCACCTCCCTGGACTACCCCTGTATCCTCATTGAGTGGCAGCGCCTGCTGAACGGGCTTGCCTATGAACTCAGCAGCGACGCCGTGCTCTTCATCATCACGGCCCACGGGGATGCCAGACGCTACCTCTCCGTGTTCCAAAGGGCCAGGGACCGGGGAACCACCACGGTCCTGCTTACCTGTGAGGAGGACAGCCCCCTGATTCCATACAGCACAATCGCCCTCTGTACAAACGACCAGAATGAAGAATACCGCCATGTTGATATCAATCCCCGTCTGGGCATCCTGACCATCATCCAGCTGCTGATTGAACTGGCCGCACAGACCAGGCAGGATTCCCGGATTGATTAGATTGGATGGATTAGACCGGATTGATTCAAATCGATACGTGTCCCCGGCACTTATATGAAATCAATTTTCCTTAACATATCGGTTATGTATCTTCCTTTTATCCATATCTGCTGGGAATAGGCATGTATGGTATCTGTCCCATCCGCTGCACGGCCTTTAAATACCCACGGTTTCGAATTGCTGTCCGTACCCGTACCTCTTACAAAAACAGACGACTGGGCCTGTTTGGGAAAATTCAATGCTGTCATGGGAACCCCGGTATCATTAATCCGCTGCCTACCATCCTTCCGGTATACATAGCTTTCCACCACACCGTTGTTATTGATCTTATCTGAAATGTCCTTATATACATTCCTGATTGTCCCGTTTATCATCCCATCATCAAAGACCAGTCTCTTGAATCCCAGGAATACATTATCATTCAGAGGCGCAGCCGTGCATGGTTCCTCAAACATGATGCACAGCATCTGATGATTGCTGAAATACTCATAATAGCTTGTGTCTTCATACTCAAGGGAGGAATCTGTTATTTCATCCAGGTCCATGGTAAACAGTTTCATCTGCTCTGTTTCCATACCCTTTTTCGTGACAGTAATGGTCTTTGCTATCAGTCCGATTTTTTCAAATAATTCTATGCTGCTGATTCTTTTGGATGTTCCGCCAAGCATACGCACAACAATTGTTTCCGTTATATGTTTGCATAGCTTATGAATGTCCTTCACTTCTATGTCAAATATATGTATCAGTTCTTCCACGGTCCGGCCGCGATACTGTTTAGTCAGCGCGTGCAGCCTATGGTCTAATTCGCTGTATGAATTAAATTCCTCACTGAGCTTTTCTAATTTATGATTGTAGAAGCCCTGGAACAATGTATTTACATAGGATTTCTTAAACCGGAATCTGGGCGTCTGCCTTGGCTGCTGCTTAAATCTTGGGGCAATGTCAATGTAAAACAGGTCTTTCTTTATTTTCTGATGCAGCAGCGGATATAAATCATACCGGTCCTCCCGGTTTTCTATACTGAGCAGATAATCATGGACCTGGGTCCAGTCATTTTCAAACTTTGCCAATTCATCTTTATCATCTGCAATATCAAGGAACTTATATCCCAAAACCGGAAACCTGTCATATTCAGCATAGGGAACCACCTTCTGTCCGCTTTTCCTGTCATAGACATAGAACACGAACAGCATATGGGCAATCTTATTATAAAAATGGGATTCCAAAAATTTCTCATGTTCGATCACCCCGATGCTGACGGCTGTCAGTGACATGGGCTCCTTTGCCGCGTATTTCTCCCCCTGTTTATTGGAAGGTTCTACCCCGGTGACCTTTAATTCCGTATCCTTATAACTGCCGTCCGCCTGTAGGATTGACAGATCGGCTTCCTGTGTGGAATTCTGTTTCATGGACAATACGCTCTGTTCAATGACGCAGCCGGCAATCCCCTTGGCAGGCACCTGTGTGTGGAACACATCCCTTACATCCACCTCCCCAAGTGTTTTTTCACCGTCAAACACTTGGAATTTCCGGATGATTTCTTCCCTTGTGAAATATTTATCATGATATTCCATGGCATTCCTCCATCTTATGATTTTCCATATATTTGAATTTTAGCAGAAATACATCTGTTTTGCCATCACTAACACAGAAAACCTCCTGATCCACATAATAAAAACAGGTCTTCTAACAAGTTCATGCCTTGATAGAAGACCTGCCGTATGGCCAGGCCAATGCTTTTTACACAGCCTAATATTTCAATACTTCCCTTACATGGGATGCAATCCCTTCGACCTTCGGTCCATAGATCACCTGGATGTGCACGTCGCTGGGACGGACAAATCCCATGGCCCCGGTCTTCTTCAATAACTCATCATTTACCAGCGCCATATCCTTTAAATCAACCCGAAGCCTTGTCAGACAGTTATTCACCACCACGATGTTCTCGCGTCCCCCAAGTCCTTCAATGATCCTGGACGCAAGGATATGCTGTTTCTCATCAAGGCTGCCCCCCTTGGTCTCCTGTTCCGGCTCTTCATCGGACACGTCAATGGACAGCTGTTTTCTGCTAAGATACCATTTAAACACATAATAGTATGCCACTGAGAAAAACGGTCCGGTAATCAATACCCAATACCAGTGTGAGCCTGGCTGGAACACGCCCCATATGAGGAAATCAATGAGGCCGCCTCCCGTATTTCCAATGATGACGTTAAACGCGGACATCAGCATGAAGGAAAGCCCGCCCATCAATGCGTGGAACAGATACAGGGGAGGTGCGATGAACATAAAGGAAAATTCCAGCGGCTCGGTGATGCCGGATACAATACTGGCGGCAACGCCCGCAATCATCAGCGCCTTCACCTTTGCCTTTTTCTCCGGCGGGGATGTCCTGTAAATGGCCAGCGCCGCTGCCGGAAGACCGAACATCATCATGGGCATCTTGCCCTGTCCCAGGAACACGGTAAAAGGCTTAAGCTGCGAGATATCCACCTTATCAATAAACTGCAGGAAAATGTTCAGGCAGCCCTCCACCCCCTCATAGACACCGCCGATGGAGGTGGTACGGAAAATGCCGTTAAGCACATGGTGAAGCCCGGTGGGAATCAGCAGGCGCTCCAGGAAGCCGTATCCGAATACCCCTGCCAGCCCGGTAGCGGATATCAGCCCGCCCATGCCGTCAATGGCCATGGATACGGGTGACCAGACAAAGGGCGCCGCCAGGCCCACGGCAGCCATTGCCAGAATGACCACAATCGCCACAAAACGTTTGCCCCCATAAAAGGAGACAGCCACTGGGAACGTGATTTTATGGTACCGGTTGTGCAGCGCGGCAGTCACCACGCCGGTGACAATACCCGCCACCGCGCCCATATCCAGCGTTTCCACCCCCAGGATGGTAGATATCTTCAGCGCCCCAAAGTTCATGAATCCTGATTGGATCATACAGGAAGAGGCCACTAAAAACGTATAGTATCCGATAAAACCTGCAAATGCGGCTATCTCCTTTTCCTCCCTCGCCATCCCGAAGGAGATGGAGATGGCAAACAGGACCGGAATCAGTGTAAATACAACACCCGCAACCTTATTTAACGTTGAGATGATGAAATACAGAAGCTCCTGCTGTAAAAACGGGGCCGCCGCCTGTACCTGTGCTTTCATAAGCGCGGAAGTCAGTCCCAGTACAATACCGCATGCGGCCAGGGCCGCAATGGGCATCAGCAGGCTGCGTCCCAGCGCCGAGAAAAAATCCATTACTTTATTCTTCCCCATAATCTTACTATCCTTTCCCTCCAAATTATCCTACTGATCATCTTAACTCAGGCCACATCCCCCGGTTTGCTTCAATCAGCGCATCCAGCACCTTCCTCGCCTTCTTGGCATCGTTAATCAGACGGTTAAGGGTGAATGCCTCCAGTGCCTTCTGGTAGGAGTTCTCAAAATAAGCATCCACAATCAGCTTCTCACAGGATACCTGGTTCACCAGGAGTCCCAGGTTGAACTGGGGGATATTTCCCACCCTCATGGGACGCGGGCCGTTGGCTCCCAGTTCGCACACCACCTCCACCATGGCATCGTCCTGCATATTGGCAATGGCTCCGTTGTTCTCAACAATCAGGATGTGTCTGTCATTCTTATTGTAAGCAATGGCCTCGGCAACCTTAATCATCATCTCGGCATGGGCATCGGAAATAGCATCAAACCTGTCCCCCAGCTTACCTTCCCTGATTACCTCCTCACACTCGCCGAATACGCGCTTCTCCCTTCCTGCCATGACCTCGTCCGCACGGGTGAAATCAGGATCCAGGTGGCTGGCCTTATATTCAGGGTACAGGTAATACTGGTCGTATGTATTGGGCAGGAAATCCGGGAAATCCGCCATAAGGGTCTGCACCATCCCATAGGTGTCCAGCCAGGATTTATCCCTCTGCTCGGCATCTTGGGGAAGGAAACCGTTCCGGGCAACCATTTCCCTGATTTTAGGAAGCAGGTCCTCGCCTGTGCGGCTGTCATACATGTGGGTAAACCATCCGTAATGGTTCAGTCCGAAGTATACCGGGTCCAGATTTTCCCAGCTGCAGTTAAGGAGACGGCTGCAGGAACGCACCACGTTCTCCGGCTGGTCGCAGATATTTAAAAGCCTCCTGTCCCCGGGAAATTCCCTTCGGAGCGCTTCCGCCACAATGGCCGCCGGGTTGGAGTAATTCAGGATCCAGGCGTCCGGCGCATATCTGCGGATATCGTGCACTGCCTTAATCATGTCCACGCAGGACCTGAGTCCGTAGGCCATTCCGCCTGCCCCGCATGTCTCCTGTCCGATGATTCCCATGCTCAGCGGTATATGCTCGTCCTTGGCGCGCATGGGAAGCCCGCCTGCGCGCATCTGCATGAACACAAAGTCCATCCCCTCATACGCTTCCCTGCAGTCTGTGGTATATGAAAAATCCAGTTCCGGGAACCGCTCCCTGAAAAGGATCTCCCCATATTTTCCAATGGGTTCCTGGCGTTCTGCATCAATATCGAACAGCACCAGCTTCTTCAAAGGGAATTCTTCCCTGAGCCTGACAAATGACTTGAGGAATCCAAGGGTAAAGGTACTCCCGCCTCCCACGATACATAAATTAAATGCTTTCATTTTCCTTCTCCTTTTTCAACGTTTATAGTTGTCTGTCTCTGATGACCTTATGATACTTCATTCTGTTTTGTATGTAAATAGTTCCAGATTCATACGGATGGCATCCCTTATTTTAATATTTATGACTTATATAGTAATTTTTTTCATAAGTTGTGTGGCACCGGAACAAACACGCCTATGACAAAAGGCGGCCGCACCGATTGATAATCCGTGCGGCCGCCCTGATTTTACTTTGTAACTGCAGTCCGATCAATATGTATGTTAGCGGATAAATAACTGGGTCCAGTAATTAACGCCTGATGCGTTCTGGTAATGTCCTACGCCGATGGAGGTATAGCTGCTGTTCAGGATATTGGCCCTGTGGCCGGAGCTGTTCATCCAGCCCTCCATCACCTTTTCCGGTGAGTTCTGTCCATAAGCAATGTTCTCCCCTGCGCCGCTGAAGTTCACACCCGCTTCGGTCAGGGCAGAATTAAAGCTGCTGCCATCCGGTCTGGTGTGTGAAAAGGATTTCTCTATCTCCTTGGCTCTTACCTGGGCTGCGCTGGCTGCGCCTCTATCCACGGTAAGGGCCGGAAGGCCGGCCTTGGCCCTTTCTTCATTTACCAATCTCACGACTTCATTGGCAAATGCGTCCTGGGAACCGTCTGTCCCGGGCTGGTCCGGAGCAGGGTTGCCCGGCTGGTCCGGAAGCATGCCGCCGGGCTGGTCCGGAAGCATATTACCCGGGAAATCCGGGATTGGGAAATCCGGGGCAGGCAGACTGTTGTCCGGGATATTGGAACCTGGAATATTGATGCCCGGGATATTAACACCTGGGAAACCAGGCAGTTCACAGTTGGAACCATTCATGCTGCCGCCGATGACAATCATCTTTCCTCCCGGAATGTTATATGTACCGGTTGCTGCTAATGCGGTTACCGGAACCGCGCCCGCTGCCGCCATGGCTGTTGCTGCTGTCAAAAGGCAAACTGATAATTTCCTCATGGTATGTCCTCCTATTATTACATAAATATTACATTTCTGTTACAAAAATATAATACCACATAATCAATGGAAAATGTTTAGGAAACCAATGGTAAATCTGGAAATCCTGTTTCCAGTGCTCCATCCCACCACTCAGTGCACGCCTTCCCGGGAATGGGTCTGAACATCACCTTCCGTCATCCGTGCTGTGTATTTTCTTCGCTTTACCCGCTTTCTTCTTCACCTTGGGTTCAGGCAGTTCCCCGCAGGTCTGGATGACCAGCCGGGCAAGGAAGTCCGCATCATCCAGATCCTCCACCAGATACATGCCTGGCTCCCCTCCATGAGGAGCTGCCGGTTCTGCGTCCGGTAAAAGCAGATGGCCCGCATTGGTCATTTTCACATAAAACTGGTTGTCCTCCACGGTTCCAAAGAACTTGCCGCCGCACCAGAGGCCGTATTCCCCGAATAATTTCTTATAGGTAATCACGCCCGCGCCCGCCAGCTGGGATGCAACATATTGTACATATCCTAAACTTGAAGCCATAGCCCTCCTCCTTGTCTTTCACGTGCCGGGTTCTGATCCTATTCCATCGCCTTCAGCACCTCAATCATCTGCCTTAAACCCTCTGCATTCTCTTCCGGTGTCCGGGTGGGGTCCTGCTGGTCAAACCGCGCACAGGGCAGGGTAGCACAGCGGCCGCAGTGGGGCAGTTCCTTTTCATTAACACAGCACTGGTATATGCTGCATATCTCCTCCCCCCTATATTCCAGCCAGAAAGGCTTCCCGCCTATCTTTGGACACCCCTGGCAATCCGCAGGATAATAGGGACATTCATCACATATGCATCCACAGCACGCCACTATCTTTTCCATAACCATACCCCCTTTTTTCTAATCATAACACCACAAACATGACAACAGAATGTCATATTTATACATTTTATCTGTCTAAATAACCGATTCCCCATCCTCCGGTTGATACAGTGTGCGTATCCTGCCTGCGGTCTCTGCCAGTTCTTTTCTGAACGCCTCCGGCTCCAGCAGTTCTATCTGGCTGCCTAGGCTGAGGACCCACCCAAGCAGATTCTCCTTATCGGAATAGCCTGCCTGGAACAGAAGACGGCCGTCTTCCATTTCCTTCAGGCTTTCAATCCCAAACTCTTCTATAATGCGCCATTTGACTGCCGGCTGGCAGATGGCCTTTACCTGGAACCTTACCGGAAACGGGCCTGTGGGTTCATTTTCATAAGCAGGCATATTACGTTTTGTAAAATGCTCCTGGCAGAGTTCCAAATCCGCCATACGGTTCAGTTTAAACATCCGGTAATCTTCCCTGAGACAGCAATATCCCCACACATACCAGGATGACCACTGGAATACCAGCGTATAAGGTTCAATGCAGCGGGAAGTCTCGCCGGACGGGGAAAAATAGGAAAACCGGGTCAGCCTGCATTCCTCGATGGCTTCCTGGAACAGATGGATTTTAGGCGTAAGGGTCTCTTTGTACCAGGAGGACAGGTTAATCATGATATGGCTGTCAACATGAATCAGATCATGGTTCCCCACAGACAGCTTGTCCATCAGCTGTCTGTACTGCCCGGTAAAGGATACGCTGTCCAGGCTTCGGAGTCCTGCCAGGATGGACTGCATTTCCCTGGATGTGAGCAGGGTTTTATCCATCCTGTACCCTTCCATGATGGAAATGCCTCCGTTCACACCCCTGGTGGTCACTATGGGGATTCCTGCCTTGCATATATCCTCAATGTCGCGGTTGATGGTGCGCCGGGATACCTCAAATTTATCCGCAAGGTAGGGCGCGGTCACCTTTTCTTTCTGGAGAAGGACGGATAAAATACCGATGAGACGGTCAATCTTCATATGGCTGAAACCTCCTTTGCTGCCTGCATACCTTATCTTACTATCAATATTTTATTTGTTCAATTTCTTTTCTCCAAAACCAGCAGAAAACACAGCAGTGAATTACCGCTGTGTTTTCTGCTCTTATCTTTGATTCATCTTCCCCGGTGCTTTTCTTTCCGCTTTTGCTGCCTGATTTCAAACTGGCGCTGTTTTTCTTCTTCCTTCTGCCTGCGGCCCTTCTCCTTGCGCGCCAACTTATCCTCTTCCTTCTGGAGACTTAACGCCTGCTGGGATTTGGTCCCGGTCCCGTGTGCTTCCAGCTGTTTCCTGATATTCCTCTGCATGCGCTTGGGATTAACCTTTGTTTCCTTTTTCCCGCCAGCTTCCACCGGCGGGCTGAACCGCAGTTTATTCCAGTTCTTTAAAAGAAATTCATATACCTCATAGTCCTTTGGTTCTGCCCCGAATGTGATTTTGCAGGCTTCCAGCTTTCCATCCTGGATGCGTTCATAGATACCGATCCAGAAAATGCCGTCAAAAAATACTGTCAGTTTACTTTTTTGCATAAAAAACACTCCTCGCTTTCAACAGCAAAGAATGGACAACCGAGGAGGCAGGTTACTGACAGATTTTTGGAACTGCGCCCGGACTACCGGCCGGGACTGTGTTTTTATCTTTGCGTTATTTAGTTTTATGGTATCATTTTACCTTATTGACTTCTTATTTGCAAGTATTGATACGGAGATTGGCACGTTTTTCCCTGACCCGGCACTGTCTTGCGTAAAAACCGGTGAATCCAGCATCCACCATCCGCGCAAGGACTTACAATACGCTGTACCAGTATATTTTCCAGAAACCAGCAAATACTAACCCCATCTATTATCAAACCACCAATCTAACAATACAGGAGATTTTACTATGAACAAAAACATGCGTATCTGGATTATCGGTATCTGCGTTGCACTGGTCATCATCATCGTGGCAGCGGCAGCGTCCATGAACAGGAAAAACAACAGCCAGGGGCAAACCGGAACCACCTCGGAAAGCGGGGTGACAGAGGATCCCAACGCCGCATCCTCCTCCATGTCCGGCACGGACAACGGCTCCATGAACGGTTCAGAAGGCACATCCATGGCCGACAGCCATATGGACCATTCCTCCCACGGCGGCCAGGCATCCGGCAATGGCGATAACCTAAGCCGTTACCTGACCGAACAGGATTCCATCATGATGAATATGATGGATGACATGATGATCCGCGAAAAATCCGGCAGTGCCGACATTGACTTTTTAAAAGGAATGATTCCTCATCATGAGGCTGCCATCAAAATGTCGGAGAGCTATCTGGACTACGGCGGGGAAGTTTCCGGCCTTGAGACCCTGGCACAGGATATCATTACCGCTCAGAAAAAAGAACTGGCCCAGATGAATGACCTGGTTAATAAATACGAAAAAGAAGGAAAGAAGAATCAGGAAAATGAAGACGCTTACCTTGCAAAATACAGTGAGATGTTCTCCGATGATTCCATGTCCCATCACATCAATCCTTCCGGCGTCGACAACATTGACCAGGCATTTGCAGAAGGCATGATCATGCATCATCAGATGGCTGTGGATATGGCCAGGGATATCCTGGATTATTCAGAGCAGGAGGAAATAAAGAAACTGGCCCAGGATATCATCGATGTCCAGGAAAAAGAAATCGAACAGATGCAGAAGCTGATACAGAAATAATAGGAAACTCCGGAAATACGGTTCATTTCCAGAATGCGTCCCCTGATGGGAAACGCATCCAAGCCGTATTTCCGGAGTTTTTTTATCCCTATTCCCCACCAGCCAGACGTGCCGCCGTAATCCGGTTCAGCACTGCCATCACAACTACCAGGGCAACCACCGCAAAGCCAAGGGCTGCCTCGCTTCCGGTCAGTCCTGCTATGATATAGGCAATGAACGCTATGATTCCATTGACAGCAGCATAGGGCAGCTGAGTCTTGATATGTTCCACCAGGTCGCACTCCGCGCCTGTGGAGGACAGGATGGTGGTATCCGATATGGGTGAGCAGTGATCGCCGAACAGGCCGCCGGACAGGACTGCACCAACCGCAATATAAAATGGTATGCCGAATGCATGCGCCATCGGGATTGCAAGCGGCATCATGATGGCGAACGTCCCCCAGGAACTGCCAGTTGAAAAGGATATGAACGCCCCGAACAGGAAGATTGCAGCCGGCACAAGGGATGCGGAAAAACTCATGTCCTGAAGGAATCTGACTATGAATTCAGCCGTCCCCAGCCCGCTGATCATCTTACCCAGGGACCAAGCCAAAATCAGGGTAATGGCCACATCTGTCATCCCCTTCATACCGCCCACATATACCTTGAATGTTTCGTTAAAATCCATGACCTTAAACAGGCAGATTAACGCCATCAGGACAACTGCCCCAAAGAAATATCCCATGGTCAGGGCCACGCGGAACGCGTTGCCGTCCACCTTCGCGAACGGGAATCCCAGAGGCGCCAGGGTTCCGAACAGGGTTACGAATACAACCACAATCGGAAGGATTACCATGATTGGCTTTGCATGTTTAAGGGAATATCCATTCCTTGTCTCATGGACAATTTCCTCCTTGACCAGGTCAGCGGCCCTGTTTTCCTTCCCAGCCCTCATTTCCGCCTTTTTCATCTGGGAAAAATCCAGCTTCGTAAATGCCACCAGAGGAATCATGAGGATTGCAAGGATGGCATAAAACTGGAACGGGATTGCGCGGACAAATGTCGTATAATCAGACTCCGCCACCCCAAGATTCTCAAACTCCGCCTGAATCAGCCCCATGATATAAACGCCCCATCCGATGAATGGAATCAGGATTGCCACAGGGGACGAGGTGGAATCCAGTACCCAGGCCAACTTTTCCCTGGATATCTTCAGTTTGTCAAACAGCGGCCTGAACACCGGTCCCACCAGAAGGGGCGTTCCCAGGTCCGAGAAAAAGATAAGGATTCCGCCGGCCCACGCGCACATCTGCGCCTTCAGCTTCGTATTCACGTACCGGTACACGCTTTGGCTGAATGCCTGTGCTCCCCCGGATTTCTCCATCAATTTAATAAATCCCCCGATAAATACCACCAGGACAATCACACCTGCGTTGTAGCTGTCCGTCAGTTGGACAAACAGGTAATCGCCAATCATGGATTTCACGGCCAGGAACGGATTGCCCCCGCAGAATATCATGACCCCCACAAATCCCCCGCAGAACAGGGACAGGATCACGTTCCTGCTCCTGATTGCAAGGATAACCGCGACAATGGGCGGCAACAGGCTTAATGCACCGTAATTCATACTTTCCTCCTCATGTAACCCTTATTATGTTTATACATGAAAATGCATAAACCACAACTGATTTTAATGGATTGGGGAGAAAATAGCAAGAGGTTATTTCCAATTTCCTTCAGCCCTGCTGTGTCTTCAGCCTGACTGCGTCTAAAAGCACTGCCACAAAGATAATCAGGCCATTAATCATCTGCACATAGTAGCTGGATACACCCAGTATCTGCAGTCCCACCTGGATGACGGTGAGGAGCAGGACGCCGCCCAGCACTCCCAGGACATTTCCCTGGCCGCCGCTGCACGCCACGCCGCCGATTACAGTGGCTGCAATGTTATTCATGTCATAGGAGGTACCAAATGTGGAGGTGACAGCCCCCATGTAGGCGGAAAGGAAGAATCCGGCAACGCCTGCCAGGAATCCTGAGATGGTAAAGGCAATGATTTTTATCCTGTCAACCTTGATACCTGACACATAAGCCGCGTCCTCATTGCCGCCTACCGCGTACAGACTGCGTCCATAGGGTGTCTTATTCCACAGGATATATACGAATACAAACACTGCAACCAATGCAATGGGAAGGGTGGGAATGCCTGCAACGCTTCCCTGCCCGAACCATTTGTAGGAATCCGGCATATTGGTAATGGCGCGCCCCTGGGTGATGACCAGGAATGCCCCCAGCAGGGTCAGCTTCACGGCAAGGGTTTCCACCAGTGCCACTGCTTTCAGCTTTGCTATCAGCACTCCGTTTAAAGCGCCTATAGAGGCGCCTACCAGGAAGATGGCCAGGATGGCAAGCGCGGCAGGGCAGCCTTTTTCAAGCAGCAGAAGTCCGCAGGTTGCGGAAAATGACATCACGCCCAACAGGGACAGATCGATTAAGCCAAGCATGATTGCAAAGGCCTGGGCAAAGGAAAGGATTCCAAGTACCGTTGCCTGTGAAAGGACATTCCCTAAAATCGTAGGTTTGAAGAAGCTGGGTTCCAGGCCGCCCACAACGGCAACCGCCAGGACCAGCAGGATCCACACAATATTATTCAGCAATTTTCTTTTTAATTTGAACCATTTTATATTCACTTTTATCCCTCCATGTCTCATACATTCACAAACAATGGCATTTAACCCACAGAATCACGGATGTTGATTACATCCTCATGGCTCAGTCCATGATTCCTTACATCCTTTTCCAACCTGCCGTTTTTGAAGAACAGTATCCTGTCAACGGTACGGATAAGCTCGTCAAAATCATTGGTCAGGTACAGGACGGATGTATGGTCCTCTTCTGCTATCTTATTGATATTTTCAATAATCTCCTCACGG
Source organism: Enterocloster sp. OA13 (assembly GCF_022440595.1). Classification (NCBI taxonomy): domain Bacteria; kingdom Bacillati; phylum Bacillota; class Clostridia; order Lachnospirales; family Lachnospiraceae; genus Enterocloster; species Enterocloster sp. OA13. The sequence goes on from NZ_JAKNTF010000001.1 coordinate 3,852,128, forward strand.
CTCTTAATATCAATTCCAATGGTGGGTTCATCCAGCATCAGAAGCTTCGGACCGGTACTGACCGTCTTTGCCACAACTACCTTCTGCTGGTTCCCGCCAGAAAGGCTGTTAAGTTTATCCTCTGTGGAGTTTGCCTTAACATGGAACAGTTCAAAATAATGCTCTGATATATCCCTGGATTTTTCCATATCCACAAATCCCAGCTTATTCTTAAGCGTGGTGTACAGGGACGGCAGGCTGATATTCTCACGGATGGACATAAGGCCCACGATTCCCTCCTTATGCCTGTCATAGGAGACATAGGAAATCCCGTTTTTCATGGCATCGGACGGGTTGCGGATCCCCACCTTCTCATTGCCCCCTATCCATATTTCCCCCTCGGTCATTTTCTCCAGGCCAAACAGGGTACGGCACAGTTCCCTTGCGCCTGAACCTGGAAATCCCACCAGACCTGTAATCTCGCCGCGGTATAGCTTTACGGACACATCCTTAAGGATATGGCCGGACATGTTCCTGCATTCCAGCAGCAGTTCCCTGCCGCTGTTGTCCGGAAGCTTTTCCCGGTTTATCAGTTCCACTTCCTCGCCTGCAATCAGGCTTGCCAGACGTTCCTCATTTAGCTCACCGCCATCAGAACCTGAAAAGGAACGCCCGTCCCTTATGACCGTCACATCATCTGACAGTTCCACCACCTCCTGGAGGTAATGGCTGATAAAGATAAATGCAGTCCCTTGGGCCTTTAATTCATTGACAAACACAAACAGTTCCTGACGCTCAACCGATGAGAGGGCGGTTGTCGGCTCGTCCAGGATAATCAGCTTTGCGCCGCCATGCATGGCCCTGATGATGTTTACCTTCCTCTGGTCCACTCCATTTAAGTTGCGCACCTTTTCTTTTGGGTCCACATCCAGGCCATATTTACGCAGTTCTTTTTCCGCATCTATGAATAATTTCCCCCAGTCCACAAAACCGCCCTTTTTCCTGGGCCATATGCCCATGAAAACATTTTCCCCGACAGTCAGTTCCGGAACAATGCTGGCGTGCTGCGGCACTATCTTAACTCCCATATTCTGCCGTTCAAAGACAGAATATGGGGTGATATCATTGCCGTCCAGCGTAACAATGCCGCTGTTCTGTTTATAGATTCCGGCTATGATGTTGACAACCGTGGATTTTCCGGCTCCATTCCTTCCAAGCAGAGAGTGGATGGTCCCTTTTTTTATGGTAAAGCTCACATCCTTCAGGGCCTGGGTTGCACCGAAGTTCTTGCTGACATGCTCAACCTTCAGGAGTATTTCTTCCATGTTTCACCTGTCCTTTCCTATGGTTACCCGGTAAACACCGCGCGGGTCATTTCCCTTCTGCCTTCAGTGCAGCCACACCCCAGTGTCCGTCCTCATTGACATTGCTGCTGTCCAGGGCGTAAGGAGGGACCTGAAGGATCGGACCGGTCTCTCCGTCCATGAATTCAGCTGTCTTCCAATAGAAATCCTCGTTGGTATAGGTTCCGGAGGTGGGAACCGGCTCCCCTTTAAAGATATACTGTACCAGCATATCAACTGCCATTGGCCCATATGCATAGGCATCTTCTACGATAATCGCATCGTAATATCCATCCTGAAGGAACCTGACCGCATCCGGCTCCCCGTCTCCTGTGACGAATATCACATGATCCTCATCCCCCACCGGGTGCCACATGCCGGCAATCTGCATGGCTTCCGCACATCCCAGGCCAGGGTCATCGGATGGGCAGTGTACCGCATCGATTTCCTTATCGTACTTGGCAATTACATTGGTCAGGGCTTCCTGGGATTTGGAGCGCTCACCTTCTCCGGGCACTTCAATCTTCTCAATTTCCGGATACTTATCCATCACAGCGTCAAAGCCATCCTTGCGCAGGCGCCAGCACTCGGAACTCATGGCGCCGTAAACATTGACCACACGGCCCTTAGGGGAACCGTATTTTGCTTCCAGCGCTTCCACAATCCGCTCCGCCGCCATTTCCCCGCATTTTAAGTTGTCAAACTTGATGGAGCAGTCCACCACTGCCGTGGAAGCAGGGTTATCCACCATGACCACCGGGATTCCCGCTGCCACTGCCGCGTTGGCAGCATCATTAAGGGCGTCCGAGTCAACGGTATTGGCAATGATTGCCTTTGGATGCTTGGAGATGAAATTCTGCATCTGGTCATTCTGAAGCGTGGAATCGTTGTTGCAGTTAGCCACTTCCGGCTGATATCCGGCTGCGGTGATTGCTTCCTCCACCTTCTGCTGCAGCGCCACATGGAAATACTGGTTCATGGTTTTCTGGGTATAAACAATTAATCCAGAATCATCCGAAGCATTTCCTGCTGCTGATTCCGAACCTGATCCGGAGCCGGACTCCGAACCGTCCTTCGCCGTTGTCTGGGCGCTTTTAGACGTGGATGCGTCTGCGCCTGCATTGGCAGCTGTCCCGCTGTTGCCGCAGGCAGATAAACTTGTAATTGTCATGATTGCCATTGCCATACATAATATTTTCCTCATAATTCCCCTTCTCCTTTATCTTGGATTCCTTTGTGCCTGATCTTCTATCATTGCATAAAACGGTTTGTTCCCCAAACATTCCATGACAGTTTTTACAGCTGCATTTTGCATCAGAAGCAGGTGTACGCGCCGTCCACGCGGAAATCCGCGCCTGTTGTATAAGAACTCATATCCCCTGCCAGATACACGGCAATGGCCTGCAGCTCCTCCGGCCTGCCCATACGGTGTACCGGGATCATTTCCTCCCACTTTCCGATTAAAGGAACCAGTCCAGGGTCATTGAGCGTCATTTCCGTGGCCATATAGCCGGGGCTTATGGTGTTGACCCTTACATTCTTATCCGCCCACTCCACTGCCATGTTCCTGGACATTGCAATGACGCCAGCCTTGGACGCCGCGTAGGAACACTCCTTTTGCGGGATGTTGGTGATATGGGCGGACATGGAGGCCGTGTTAATGATGGAGCCGCCGCCCTGCCGGATCATTTGCCTTCCGGCTGCCTGGGCGGTCAGGAAGGTTCCGTTTAAATTGACCTGGATGACCCGGTCCCAGTCAGCCAGGTTGTCATCCTCCACCGGGACGCCGTGGCCGATTCCCGCATTGCAGAATGCCACGTCCAGCCTGCCGAACGCTTCCAGTATCCGGGCCATCATATCATCCACTTCCTGCGGTTTGGTGATATCGGTCTTAACCGCGATTGTTTTGGTATGGTTTGCAGCTTCAATCTCCCGGGCAGTCTTCTCTGCCTCCTCCAGGTCCACATCCACAATGGCAACATCCGCGCCTGCTTCCGCCAGTGCAATGGCAATGCATTTCCCAATCCCGCGTGCGCCGCCTGTTACAAATGCCTTTTTTCCGTCCAGCCTCATTTTCTCAAGAATTCCCATGATTACCTCCTAGTTTTATCCATATATGTTTTATTCCCCTACTATCTGCACCCGTACCTTGCGTTCCCTGGCCCTTGTCTGGTCCATGTCAGAAAAATATATGCGCCCGAATTCCCCCAGCGTCATCTCCCCCTCAACCAAGGGAATGGTCTCGGAACGGCCTAACAGCACGGAGCGCAGATGACCATCCGTGTTCAGGAGCCACTCCGGCTTCTCGTCCCTGAGTTCCATTGCATTTTTTGTGTGGATTGGTCCAGGATGAAGATACTGGCCTTCATTCCGGCAGGTGGGGAACACTTTCTCCATGGCATTGACCATATCCTGTAATATCAACGGCGTGTGCCAGTAGGTTTCATCCTCTGAGTCCTCCTGTATGAATACACAGCAGCTTGTATGCTGTGAGAAGACATTCACCAGCCCATTGCGTATGCCTGACTGTTCCACAATATCCTGTACCTTTTCCGTCACATCCTCAAAGCTTACCCTCCTGTCTGTCTCAACAGGAATGATTTCATGATATACCGCCATAATCATCCTCCTTATCGTCCTCGTTCCTGGCCCTGGCATGTCTGATGCCGGGCAGTCCACGCGGCTGCCACGGAGGCAATCATTTTCTCCATCATTTCACATGGATTGTCTGCCTTCATGATCCCGCTGGTGGAGCCGGTTGCATCCGCTCCTGCTTTTATGACCTCATATACATCCTTTTCATCACTGATTCCTGCGCCGTGCAGTATCATCATCCCAGGCGCCACCCTGTGCACCGCCTGGTTAATCCTGTCTATCTCCTCCATGTCCCCTGGTCCTCTTGCCCCTTTTCCAATCAGTCCGGGGGCTTCCGCCAGTATCATGTCCGGGCCAAGGGCCGCCACCGCCGCTGCCTCCTGGGGCGTTCCTGCGCACACCAGCGTTGCCAGCCCCACTTCCCCTGCCCTTACAACCGACCTGCGGATTCCGTCAAGGGTCAGGGGCCTTTCTGCATGGTTTAACAGGACGCCCGCCGCCCCTGCCTCCTTAAGGGCTTCCGGCAGCACGGCCCCTATCCCCCTGCCAGGATAAACCGGATCCATGTGCTGGGCAAATACCTTGATATGGCTGGTGGCTTCTGCGATGGGCCGGATGTCCGTGTACTGGGCTGAAAATATGATGTCCACCTGGTACTTCCTGCCGGCCCGGTCTGCCGCCATGGCAAGTTCCAAGGCCTTCTTTCCATATATGTATGTCTTGGGTCCTATTTCAAAAAACGGTTTCCTGATTGTAAATCCTTCCATATTGTAAATCCTTCCCTAAGGGCGTGTTTGAAAATTCATTCCCGCCATCTGCACGCCCCACTTTGCGGGTACTTCTTATCCAATCAGTTTCCTGAGGTAATCAGCCGTTTCAGGCAATGTTAGCGCCGGATTCCCGCAGGTGCTGCATTCCAGGTTCACAAACCCCTTGTACCCTATCTCCTTAAGCGCATCAAAGCATGCCTTCCAGTCTGTCATCCCGTGTCCCGGAAGCAGGCGGTTGCTGTCGCCCAGGTGGACATGTTTTATGTATTCCCCTGCATAGAGGATACTTTCCCTGTAATCGGACTCCTCGATGGACATATGGAAGAAATCCGCCAGGACACCTGCCTCCTTTAAGCCAAGGGACTCAACCATGTCCCTGCAGTCCCTGATGCTGTTTAAGTAGGGACTTTCGTAGCGGTTGATTCCTTCTAAAAGCATTTTTCCTTCCGTGCCTTTTAATGGTTCCGCCAGTTCCCGGTACATCTCACAGAACTCCTGTTCCTCCTCCTTCCCCATCTTCGCATACGGATGGAAAAGCGGAAGAGGTGACTGCGGTCCGTATTCGAATTCAAGTTCAGTCACAGCGCCGATTTCACCGCTGATCCTGGCAGCCAGCTTGTACATTTCCCTGCTCCTCTTCCTTATGTCAGGATTCCTGTCCATCAGATGCCCATATATCCCATCCCCAAAAGCGAACTCACAAGGAACGACTCCCGTGCGTTCCTGTAAGGATAAAAGCTCCTGGTACAGTTCCTGGTTCCAATCTTCATAGTCCACAAAAACAGCAATGCCTTCATATCCCCATCGGCTCAGGTTCCTGGCCTTTTCCGTAAGGTCCTTTCCCGGAACCATGGTGCTGGTACACGATAATCTCATGAATTTCCCTCCTCATTTACAACGTTGTAATTATTAGTTAAAAAATTTTGGCTCATTGAGCCTCCGTTTAAATATTTCAAACGTTGTAATTATCATATAATCGTGTGTCGGATTTGTCAATAGATTTTTATTTTTTCTTAGTTTTTTGTTTATTATGCTTTGTTTTTTGTCTTTTTTTCGTGCAAATAGCAGAAGTATCCTTGATTATAATGATTTTACAACTGGTTTTTTTCCAGAAATTTTAAATATTCTATAAAACGACTATTGACAACGTTGTAATAAAAGTGTAAGCTGAAACCAATGAAATCATGTTACCATAACCATGTTACATAAATAACAAAGGAAAGGGGTGAATTTATGTATTGCAGCAGATTTGCCTGCACAATACATTCATCTTATGGCCGATACAGCTTCTAATAAACCTGTTACAATTAAATCCATTGCCAAGGAACTGGGAATCTCCTTCTCCACTGTCTCCAAGGCACTTAACAACAATCCCCTGGTCAAGGAAGAAACCCGCAGGCTGGTCCTGGACACAGCCAAGGAGATGGGATATACCCCCAATTCCCTGGCCAAGGGACTCCGGAGCAATTCCACCAAAACCATTGCCGTTATTTTCAATGATATCGAGAACCCGGCCCTGACTTATATTTTCCGCAATATCTCCATTGAAATGGCCAATCACGGATATACCACCATGATATTTGATTCCCAGTTCAGTGAGAAGCAGGAGCTTGCCAATATTTTAACAGTCTTATCGCGGCAGCCGGACTTTGTCATACTGGAGCCAACCACCACCAACCCAGAGAACCTGAACCTGCTCTCAGGCATTACCCAGAAGCTTATCCTCCAGGGTGCCCGCTATGAGTCCGTAAACTGCCATCATGTGCATGTGGACTATGCCCAGGGAGGCTATATGGCTGCCTGCGAGATGCTCTCCAAAGGTCATCGGGACTGCCTGGTCATCACCACTCCCCTGACCATACCCATCAGCAGCCAATTTGTCATTGGAATCAGGCGGGCCTTTGAGGAATATGGGGTTCCCTTCCATGATGATATGATAAAGGATACCTGTAACTCCTCCATCATGGGCGGATTCCAGATCATGAACGAACTGTGGGACCATGAATCCGGCCGTTTCAGCGTGCCGTTCACAGGTGTCCTGACTTTTGATGATACACTGGCCCACGGGGTCTATAAGGCAGCGTCCCAGTTCGGCCTGCGGGTGCCTGAGGACATCAGCGTCATTGGATTCGATGATAATCCTCTGTCAGCATTTTCCATGCCTCCCCTCACCACCATCCATCTTCCCAGGGAAAAGATGGCGGAAAGCTGCATCAGCATATTGAATGCTGTCCTGCTGGAAAATAGGACCGATACCTGCGTGTTCTCCTTGGAACCGTACCTGGTCCAACGCAGCTCTGTATATAATCTTTATAAGAAAAAATAAAGCGGGGCCTGGGCAACGGCCATCATCATGTTACAGGAGGGTTAGGTTTATGAACATTATTTCCATTGATTTAGGCACCACCAACATTAAAGTCTCGGTCTATGACCAAAAGCTTCACCCAATTGCCACTCTTTCAGAAACCGTGCAGTATGACAGGGATGGGGATTTTGTGGAATTTGACTGCGATAGGTATTTTCGTTCCATCGAAGAAATGATACAGAAGGCGGCTGGCGCCGGGAAGGACGCCAATGTCGGGGATGTGGTTCAGATTGTACTGACAGGTCAGGCCGAATCCCTGATTCTCCTGGGGCAGGACAGGCAGCCCATCCATCCGGCCATCTCATGGATGGATATGCGGTCCGGCGGGGAGTGCGCCCTGCTGTCTGAGCATTTTCCAGCTGACCTGTGCTATCATACCACCGGACAGCCGGAACTGATTCCCACCTGGCCCATAACCAAGATGCTGTGGATGCGGGAACACAGACCTGACGTATTCAGGAAAACGGCCCATTACCTTCTTTTAAAGGATTATATCATATTCCGGCTTTGCGGGCGTATGGCCGGTGATTACTCCATTTACAGCTTTTCACATTATTTTGATATTATCCGAAAATGTTACTGGGCGGATATCCTCAGTTTCTGCGGGGTCAGCCTGTCACAGCTTCCGGAGCTGCTGCCGCCCTGCAGCATTGCGGGAACGCTGCTTCCTGAACTGGCCCATGGCAATGCAGGCCTTACTCCTGACACAAAGATTAACGTGGGGACGCTGGACCATTTTGCCGGAATGATTGGAACCGGCAATATCCAGGAAGGACTGGTCAGCGAGTCAGCAGGCACCGTGCTTTCCATTGCAGCCATGGTCCGCGGCCCCCTCTTTGACGACAGCCGTCTGCCCCTGAACTGCGGTCCCTTTCCCGGGACCTACGTACTGCTGCCTGTCTGTGAAAGCGGCGGGTTCAGCCTGGAATGGTATCGGAACACATTCCTGAAGGACGTATCATTTTCCCAGATAAACCAGATAATTGAGTCCCGGCCTGACAGGGTTCCCCCGGTATTCCTGCCGTATCTTACCGGCGTCAATTCACCTGATTTTAACGAAAATGCTTCCGGCGTCTTCTTTGGGCTCCGCGCATCCCATGACCAGTATGACCTTGCCCTGGCAATCATGGAAGGGGTTGCCTGTCTTTTAAAAAAGAACCTGGATTACATGGCAAAATCCGGAATCCCTATCAGCAAAATCATATCCACTGGCGGAGGCGCCAAATCCTCCCTCTGGACCCAGATTAAGTCCGACATCACAGGGCAGGTAATCGAGGTTCCGGAAAATGAAGAAGCCCCCTGTCTGGGAGCTGCCATCATCGGCGCTGTTTCGGAAGGCTTCTTTCCTTCTTATGAAGATGCGGTAAGGGAATGCATTTCCATTAAAAAGAGATATGAGCCTTCCTGCCATGAAAAATACAAGAAAACATATGAAGTGTTTGAAAACGTGTATGATGCACTGGCCGGGGCTTACCGGATGGATGCGGTCAGGCGGGAGTCGGGCAAAAAACATTGAGGAACCCCAGCCTTTTACAGCCCCATCCCTCAAAAAACCGCATCCAATCATATCCGTATGCGGCTAATATGGGTGGATAAGAAATGCCGGATATGGGTGGTCGTAATGATATCCCAGCTTTTCTGCCAGCGCAACGGATTCCAGGTTGTGCGCATCCCAGCTTGGATAAATATTTCTCTCAAGGCATTCCAGGATTAATCCGGCTCCACATGCATATGCCAGGCCCATGCGCCGATATTCCTCCCGGGTATCGATTTCTATCTCAATCCCCTCCCTATAGGTTGCATAGGAGGATGCGCCGGAAACCGGCTGGTCGTCCTTTAATGCCACGACCCCCAGCCCAAGCCTTTCATACATTCCATAATCCGGGTATTGGGAAACCAGGTCCCGGCTCCAGGCGTTTAATCTGCACTGGTCATATAAATCCTCATCCATCATCCTGATGGTAAAACCAGGCGGAAGGGAGGAAACAGCCCGCCGGAGCCTTGACTTATCAAATACATCCGGCTCCTTTTTGATTGCATGGCGGGTTATCCTTTCAGCCCTGGTTCCGTAACACGATTCAATCAGACCGGACCAGCTGTCATTTTGAGGTACCATTATGACTTCATCATGGCAGCAGTCCGGCCTGTACAGAACCAATTCGCGGTTTGGGATTCCTGCCAAAAAGCAGAAATCCCCCAGAGCAGCCATTGCAGACACGGGATATTCCCCATTGTCCGCATAGATTTCCCCCATTATCCCCTGGAGGCAGGACCAGATTATGGTTTCATCCCAATGGACAAAAAGCGGATTGGCTTTTTGCGGGATGTCCAGTCTGATAACCATGACACGGCTTCACTCCTTCCTTTCACAGGCCCATTTCCTGCATTGCCCCAACCTGGGCGCCGGGTCAAATCCCTCTTCCACTCCCATGGTTGACAGCATTTCACAGGGAAACCCATCACATTCCCCGCAATGGTTCAACCCCTTGGATTCACAGCATGATTTGACGCCGCAGACGCCTCCCCAGAAAGGGGCATCCATATTGATGCATCCCCTGCAGTTAACAACCTGTTTCCTTTCGCATGAATCACAGCATACCCCGCATCTTGACTGAAACATTATCCATTCCTCTTTTCTCTTTGTATTTTTGCTTGGAAATTTCTATTTGTGTATGTTTTTCCTTACATAATAAGAGATGACATTTTTAAGCAAAAGTCCCGGGCGGTCCGGATTTTATTTTAAAATCATGAGTAGGACGGATCATACAGCAATGCAGCTATCTTCTCAAACCATTCCTGTGAGGGTCTCTGCTCCGGCAGATTACGATAATAGTAAAGCATTTTCCTGCCTGTCTCAGGGTTGTGGACATATCCCTTTTCCTGATAATCCAGATACGCTTTCTTTTGCCTGAGTTTTTCCTGGAACGTATTCCTATCCTTCATGAATTCAATCCAGGCCGTGCATTGGCAGGGATTGTGGATATCCATGAAGCTGCAGTGGTCATTGAAAAATGATTCCAGGTTCATCCTGGCACGGTACAGCAGTCCCTTGACTGCCTTGGGTGTCAAATCAAGGATTTGGGCTGTCTCATTGATGGAGATGCCAAACATATCAATCAATGAGAATACCATCCTCTGGTTCAATGTCAGTTTCCGCGTCATTGCAAGGAAACAGCCGTCCCGCAGCTTGGTAACTTCCTCCGCCACCTGGACTTCATCAATGGGCAGCGGCCTGGGGTCCACCAGGAATTCCCCATCATGTTCCAGCTCATCCATACTCTCTGCGTACCCCATGGTCCCACGCTTTTCTTTTCTTATCATCATACGGAATTCGTTGATGCAGATGGTGCGGAGCCATGATTTTATGGCATCCTCATTCTTTACCGCAGAAATGTTGGCCCAGGCCTTGATGAAGGTTTCCTGGGCTAAATCCTCTGCTCTGTCCGGGTTGGCTGAGAGTTTGAGGGAAAGGTTGTAGATATAGGAGGCGTATTGGGTGATGATTGATTCGATGGTTAGGGAGGTATTGTTGTCCATTTATGGTTCCTTTTCATTTTGTTGGGGAGTTTTTTGTTTTTTGGGGAGGTATAAAGGAGGGACTGTGGTTGTTCTTTTCTACAATATATAACTTATTCTGAATTATTCATGGAACTATAATCTTCACGAAATAATTCAATTTGTTTGATTTGAACCGACGAAAATCTGATTTAGCAGGAAAATTCTTTGAAAAAAGGGTATAAAATCCCTCTAAATCTAAAAATGCAGCATTTTCGTTTTCAAGGTTCAAGGATTTTTGTTATTCCAGCTGTGGCTGTAGCCTGCTTATGTTTTCTAATGTTTCGTAGAATTCATTTTTATAAGAACAACTGCTGCATAGCTTGAATATGATATATCTTGCTGAATGAACGACTTTTGCTGCTGCCTTCAGCAATTTCAATCGTATGGTATCTACCAATTGCTTACGCATTGTCTCGGGTAATACCAAACGTTTAAACCAGTTAAAAATGTTGTATGCCAGAGCGTGTACCTGCACGCGGTTTGCATTTACGATTTTTGATGAACTGCTAACAGCTGTAAAATCAAATCCATTTTTACTTTCTTTTATGAAGTTCTCCATGGTGCCGCGCTTGCAGTAAAACTTTATTACCTGTTCCGGCGATGAGTCCATGTTGGTTACGATAAACGTATACAGGTGTACGGACTGCCCTGTTGGCTTTTTGACTTTACAGACAATGCGCCGTGGGTATTCCCAGGAGCCAGCCTGATACAGGAACTCACCATAGGAAACTGCGTAAGAGACAAGATTGTTTTTTGTGATTTCTGTCAGGTGCTCATCCATATCAGCAGCCATTCTCCGAAGAGGGTTACTCTCTTTTAAGCGTATGGCATAAGAGACACCATTTGTCTCGCACTGCTTATAAAACTCTGGTTTTGTAAATCCGCTGTCTCCACGTAAGAGCAACGGAAGACTGGAATAATCATTCTGAACCCCATCCAACAGTGGCTGTAAAAAATCCACTACACCGGTGGAAGAATAATCCGTGCCATCACGAAGCTGGATTTTCAACAGGTCACCGGTTATTCCATCATAACAGACAAGTGGATGATAACCATGGCTCTGATAGTGGAAGTTAAAGCCTTCGCCTTCCTGGTGGCCATAGGTATCAAGAAAGGTGGAGTCCAGATCCAACAGGATGAATCCTGGTTTTTTAATCGAATATACAATCTTACGAAATCGACGCATAAGGTCATAAAACTGGTTCAGCGTAGATTCATCCATGCGATTGAAGAATCTGGATAAAGCGTTTGACAGTTTCTTTTGTTACAACTTTATATTTGGTATTACAGTCCGGACAGTATCAGTCCGTGCCTGCCAGCTTGTACTCGATCACTTCCGTGGTCTCAAAAGCGGAAAGGTCTTCTCCCTTTTTGCCGGACCGTTTCTTCCTTTTATAGGAGGAGGGATGGATTTCCTCCATTTCCGACTCCTGCACGTTTAAGTCTGCTTCCTGTTCGGCTTCATTGAAGAGGTTTAACTGGGTATAACCATCCGCATATTTTTCGCTGGATGCGCCAAACTGTTTCCGCTGCGCAAGGGTCAGACGGTCAGAAAGCATCGCGTTCAGGAATTCCAGTTCCTTTGTTTTTTCCTCAAGGACCTGGGTCTTGGTTTCCTGTTTCTGATAATGCGCCTGCATGGTTTTCATCAAGGAGATGATATCCTCCCTGCTCATCCTGTTCAGTTGTTCCTCTGTGAAAAGTGGATCCATAACGCAACCTCAACATTCTCTAATCTCTAACTGAAAGTATACCATAGAAATGATTCCATTCCCATAGGAAACTGCGTTCGGGAGCTGAGGAAAATCCGTGCATAAGAAAAGAATTTTCGGTTTTTGCGAATTGACAGAATCCGGGATTATATAACAATCTTCGGGTGACGCCGTTCAAAAGCGCCGTTGGGTTTCAAGGATAATGATTATTCCGGGCCGCACCGTAATATTCAGATAACCCGTCACACAGCCAATGGATTTCTTTTAACGTGACTTTCTGTAGTTCATCCGGTGTGTCCGGCCAATGAAAAGAATCACGGTCCAGGCGTTTCATCAGAATCCAAAATCCTGACCCGTCCCACTGGAGGATTTTGATTAATGTGCGCCTGCGATTGCATGTATATTCCGGGCAAACGCGCTCATGAATGAATTGGAGCGCGCAAGGGTGAAAGCAGGGTATCTTGAATATGTCAACCAGCTGGCCGGACTCGACCTGCTGATTATAGACGACTTTGGTCTTATGGAGATGGATCTCGACAAATGCCGAGGCCTGTTTGAGGTGATTGACAGCCGGGAGTCACGAAAGTCAACCATGTTTGTATCCCAGCTTCCCGTAAAGGCATGGTATGGGCTATTTGCTGACAGCACCTATGCGGATGCCTGTCTTGACCGTATGGTACACAAGGCGTACCGCCTGGAGCTTAGCGGCCGGAACATGAGGAATCCGAATTCGTAAAAACCGGCTTACACTTACTATCGACAGGACGGTGGCGTTTCACGCAAATCGGTACGAAACGCCACGCAGTTCCTGCGTGACGGCTACGCCGTTAAACCAAAATATGCATTATCCATGTCATCTTCCCTTATATCGTTAAGAATACTGGTGATTATTCCGGGGCTCTTTGAGCCAACTGTCCGGACTTTGAGAGCCACTGTTCCGGAGAATGGGAGTCGCAAATTCCGGTAATTCAGAGCCACTTTGGGCTCTATTACATCTAGTGTAATGACTAGTTGTTATTAGTAGTTTAGTTATGTGAAGTATCCTTTTTATGAAAGCACAATTTTAGGATAAAGAGACTTCAAATTGATTCTTGCATCTGCCGTTGTAAACTGCCAGTCTACTGTACCTTTTACTTTATTCCGTGTACTTTCCCAGGCGATTAGTTCTGAATACAAGGTATTGATATCTGGTATCCGGCGTTTTAAACACTGGCGTGTCATGACATTGAGTTCTATTTCTGCTATATTTAGCCAGCTCCCATGCTTTGGGGTATAGCGGATATCCAGCCGTTTCGCCAGTTCCCTGGCTTTTTCTGGCGGGAATGCCTTATAAAGTGACGCACATGTGTGAGTGTTTAAATTGTCCATAACCAGTATGACTTTTTCCTGGTTCGGATAAATGACAGTTAGTAAATATTCAATTTCCCCTGCCCAATCAACCATGGTACGGGTCTTTCTTACACTGGCGTGGCGATAATTTGCCAGCGGCTGTGCAAAGACAAAGATACTGCACGTCCCTTTCCGTTTGTATTCGGCATCTTCTTTCCGGATACTGCCGGGCTTAACGGGGAGAGGTTTCAAAACCTGATTCAACAGCTGGTACGGCTTTTCATCCATGCACACAACAGGGATTTCCTCATTGTAAGGAAGTTTATAAGTATCCAGGATTTCTTCCATACAGGCTACGAACTCTGCGTTTTGCTTTGGGGGGATGCACCAGTATTCGTTTTTGTGAGGCTGCAGTTCATTTTTTTTAATGCAGAGCGCACGGTTTCTACGGCAACAGGCTCAATGATTTTAAGTTCGACGGCTTTATCCCGCAAGAGCTGCAGGGACCAGGAGGAATGGCCTTGAGGAGCTGCACTACAGGCCAGTTGGACCAGGCGGGCCTGCTGATCCCCCTGTATTTTGCAGACGTTGTTTTGTCTGGGGTTGCGGTGAATCGTAGTACATTCATCAAACCCCAGGTCCACAAAACGTTTTACCGTACAATGTACGGTTGAAATAGAAACATCCAGACTTTCAGCAATCTGGCGGTGGGTAAGATTTTTACCAGAATCTTTGTGTAGGGCAAGAAGGATCAGAGCGCGCTTCTTTATCGTAAGTGTTGTTTCATTCATGGAAAGTAATGCTTTCAAAAAAGAAATCTGCTCATCATTAAGGACCACCTCATATTTTTGGTTACGTTTATTATTTGAACCTGTTCTTGCTATGTGTAATAACCGCCTTTTTCTTTAATGTTATCACACTAAAGTATATTTGACAACTAGATACTACACTAGGGCCTGTTTGAAAATTAAAAGTTGCACAAAACATATGTTTTACTGCCCTTTTTCATGTTAAAATAAAAGAAAAAGGGGTGTTCGTTATGTTGAAGCGATATGAACTGACTGACCAGGAATGGAATCAAATTACTCCTTTATTACCTCCTGAAAAATCGAACCGGCCTGGCCGTCCTTCTAAGGATAACCGCACGATGCTCAATGCTATGGTATGGATTGCACGCAGTGGCGCTCCCTGGCGGGATCTCCCGGAGCGTTACGGCCCTTGGGAGACGGTCTATAGCCGATTCCGTAAATGGATTGAGGATGGCTTTCTGGACAATATTTTCCATGTACTCAGTCTTGAGGCCGAATTAGAGGAGCTTAGTATGGACGCCTCCATTGTAAAAGCCCATCAGCATAGTGCCGGAGCTAAAAAAGGGGGCCAGCAAATCTGATTGGCCATAGCCGGGGCGGGGCCAGCACAAAAATCCATGCAATCGTAGATGCTTATGGATACCCAGTCTATCTACGGTTGAGCGAGGGGCAGAGGAACGATATCAATATGGCAATCCCACTGTTGGAACAAATCAGCCTGAATGGTAGCCAGGTCCTGGCTGATAGAGGATATGACAGTAATCAGCTGATTGATTATAATTATGACCACGGTGGGGAACCTACCATACCCTCCAGAAAAGGTGCCCGGTTCGAGCGTCACTGTGACTGGTGGCTTTATAAGGAAAGACATTTAGTAGAATGTTTTTTCCTAAAACTGAAGGCCTACCGAAGAATCGCGACACGTTATGATAAACTGGCCAGTACCTATCTGGGGTTCATATGCATTGCTTCAATCTTAATTTGGTTAAAATGACTAAGGATATATAATTTTCAAACAGGCTCTAGGGCAGAAGCAAAACCACATGGCATTACTAGAGGTGCCAGATACTATGCAGGTAAAAAATCATGACAAATCAAAGTACACTTGATAAACTTATTGAAATGCGTCTTACTTCCATGGCAGATGCATTCCGTACCCAGATGGATGACAGCAGCATGAAGGAAGTTCCGTTTGAGGACCGTTTCGGTATGCTGGTCGATGTTGAATACAGCAGTCGCAAGAATAACCGGCTGAAAAGGCTGATTCGTTCAGCAGAACTGGAACAGCCCGATGCAAGTATAGCAGCGATTGACTACCAGTCCGGCCGCAAACTGAATAAAACACTGATTGGCAGACTGGCAACCTGTGAATACATCACCGAATGCCGTAACATCTTTATTACCGGAGCAACCGGAAGCGGTAAAACCTACATGGCCTGTGCCTTTGGTATGGAAGCCTGCAGGCATTTCTATTCGGTAAAATATGTACGCCTTCCGGATTTATTACTGGACTTACAGGCTGCCAGAGATAATGGCACATTTGCTGCCACTCTGAAAAAATACACCAAGCCAGTACTGCTGATTACCGATGAATGGCTGCTGCTGAAACTCACAGAAGCTGAAGCTAGGAACCTGTTTGAACTGATTCATAAGAGACGGAAAAAATCCTCTACGATTTTTTGCTCTCAGTTCCGTGAAAGTGAGTGGTATCAGCAGATCTGTGGTGGTGAAAGCACCCTTGCAGACGCCATCATGGATTGTATATCCTACGATTCATACAAAATTGATATTGAAAGCATTGATCCGACCAAAGATCTCTCGATGAGGGAAGTATACGGTCTGGATCCGGCACAATCTAAGTAACAAAACAGGTGGCTCCGTTAGTCCGGACAGGTGGCTCTCGCCACACTGGACTGGCGGCTCCGCCGCACCGTAATATTCAACTGGATAGTAATTTGTCCGTCCGCATATGAGTCTATTATCTCACATATGATGATTTTGAAAAGGTACTTACTATTTGGCGTTTACAGAGAAACTATCGGAGCACATACGAAAACAAAAAAAGCAGGACTCAACGGGCCGCGCATAACTATGGCCCCATAATTGTCAAGGTACTGGCTATTGAGCATTTACGTGCCAACCTTTTGCACTTTCTGATAAGACGCCTAACTCTTCTTTTATTTCATACCTAATATCTGCCATTTTTATCCCCTTCTATATTTTTTTAATTTTAGCCACTAACTCTTTTATATCTATTCGACTGTTAAGCACCTGTTTTCCCAAAAAGATTTTCTCTTTATCACAGGTCATGAAGCATGACTTTACCCAATTATTTTCTTTCGGTAAGTCAATATAGTAAAGCTGTTCCTTTGAAATGTTGTACAATAATACACTGTATGGTAATTTATTGCCATCAAGATACTCGAAAATATCACGTTCCATTATGAAACTTCCATCCTTACATTCCAGATACAACAAGTGTTTTCTTCCACCTACCTTATATATTCTAAAGCCATCATCCTCATCTATAATTTTACAATCAATCTCTGACATAATTTTATCAATTTCCATAAAATCATCCTTCCTTGTATGAACTAAGTGTGCTATTTATCAATTCATTCTCATCATCTGTAATATGTAAATATTCACGTATATAATTATTAAAGTTTTCTTGCGACATTCTTTCAAAAATATGTTCTGTGTCTTCAATTAAAACAATTGGTAATTCCTTCAGAAATGCATTTTTATATATTGAGTATCCATTTGCCTTGGGAACCGAAATTTTTTTATAGACATATGTTACCACATCAGAATTTAAATACAGTAACAAATATGGATAAAATTGTTTATATTCCTGTCTCAGCTCAGCACCACATGCACTATCTGTATAAAAACATTTTTCAACAAGTACAAAATCATTAAACATATTTATTTCTGCAAAAACAAATTTTTTGTTATAAAAATGTTCTTTTTTTCTTGAATTCCACAATTCAAACCATTGTTTAGAACTCTTATTAAAATAATCTCTCTGTGACAATTCATCTTTCTTTTCTAATAGATAGTCATACAGATTAGGTGATGTCTGTTTAAAGGTTTCTTCTGAGACTGCCACTGTTTTTCCATTCTCTATAACATATGGATAAAATACATATGTCCCTGTGTCAATCAGCTTTCCATTTCGAATATCTTTTCCTTTATATGCCGGTTCCAAATATAACAGTTCAAGTGAATTGTCCGATATAGTTTCTTGCGAAATCAAATAAATATTATTAAATCCAGTAACAATACCCTGCGAAATGGAGAGTGTTACATCTCCAAATTTTTTTGTCGAATATTGTAAAAGCTTATTTAATACTGAATTATCCTCTGCCTTTTCAATATTCCAATTTGGTTCCTCTAAATCACTTTGTTCAATATAATATGCCGAACTATCAGACAAATTTTCTTCCAATATCTTTATTTTTGCGTTTTCACCCATCCCCTTCTGGGCTCCAAAAATACAAGTGTATGTTAATGCAGTATTAAATATTTGATAATCCGAAAAATCTGCAATATATTTTATACTTGTGTTCTTTAACAGCAAGTCTCTAGTATTCTTACCATAGTTTCTTTTATAAAAGTATGATGGACAAATAAATGATACCAATCCCCCTTGCGTAAGCAAGCGAATTCCCTTTTCAATAAAAAGTACATAAAAATCATATTTTCCATTCGCTGTATAATAATGGTCTTTATAGTATTCCTTATCCGGTACATTATGAAAACCTATGTATGGTGGATTTCCAATAACTACATCAAACCCACCGTTATCTCGGAATACTTTTGGGAAATATAATTGCCATAACACAAACGGTCTTGATGGTTCTAATAAGCTTTCATAATACTCTTCAATTAAAACAGGATTTCCCTGTATCTGCTCCATGACTATATCATTATATATTTTTTGGATATTTTCTTTAATCTCTTCTTTGTCACTATGCTCTTTGGTAAAAAATAGCTTATCCTGCAATTCAATAAGTTTACTAATCAACCCATCTACTCCACTTTGAAATACAGAAAGCTGACTATTTTCTGATACATTATTCAAAAGCACACTTTCTGTAATAAGTTTATTTCCCTTAAATTCATCAATTAAACTATTTCCACATATGATGTTACAATCCAAATTTGGTAACTGTCTTGGTTTGGTATGTACGTCAAATTCTCCGTTGCCAGCTTCATCAGCGATTTCATCATCAATAACTATCGACAACCATAACCGAAGTTTCGCAATATCAATTGCACTTGGTTCGATATCACATGCAAAGATACAATTTTTAATTGTAGTAACTTTCAGGTCATATGGTTTTCTCTCATAAGCATAAAAACTCTTTTTCTGGAATCCATTCATCTCAATTGCAAGATATTCTGTAAGAACTTCACGTGTCTTTACTATCTCGTTTAACATTCCCAGCGGAAATGCACCAGAGCCAACAGCCAAATCTGCAACCCTAACACACGAGAGCAAATCATCCAGTTCCTTCAAACGGTTTACCTTCTTCTTAAAACTGAATATCTCCTCAGATATCAGCATATCTTTATTCTTGTCTATTTCATAATGCATCTTACCATTATCATCTGTTATTTTTAATGTCTTTATTGTATCCTCATCACGCATGTATTCGCCATATAGAATCAAATCACGCACTGCCTGTTCCGAAATACCTGTTTTATTTACCAAATAATTGATAAGTGCTTCTTGACACATATAATGCACGATTTCACGAGGAGTATAAAATGCCCCTTTTGATTTTCTGTCTTTTACATCCAGCAGATTCTCAAACACTTTTCCAAGCATCTCTGGATCGATAGCTACTTCTCGCTCCATTGGTTCATCTTCATTCATTGTAAAATTATATCTGTCAAAAATATCCAAAATGCCATCTGCGTCCCTCGAGCCCTTTTCATCTTTATTAGAAAAAATATGATTCGGGATATTGAAATTATTATTTTCCCACTCGTAATTATCAAGCTGTTCAAATAATCCACCATTCAGAAATGGAATACGACGATGTAATGGCGGAAAAAATCCATTTTCGCCACGATTTTTATTAAGCCCAGTATAGAATAATGGTTCAAGATAATCATCAAAAAAATTCTTTCCAGCAGATTTACATCCTTCAAAAATCTTTCGCATAAAGTCTTTTGGTCCTGTTCCCCATGGTTTCCCCTTTACAATTCCTGCCAAAAATTCTTCATCCTCATCGGATAATTGTTTCAATTTATCAAATATGATTTTATATGTACCATCTGTCTGAACCGCATATACACGGCTTACAATATTCCTTGATTTTTCTCCCCTTGCCCAATATGCCTTATTATATTCCTTTTCTGTCATAGTTACAGGAATTGCATCCACTCCAAGCCAACCTTTTTTCTGAATAAAATAGAGAAATACAATCTGTCCCAATAATTTCTTTGCAAACTGTTCACTGGTAAAATTTCTGATTTGAGCCTCTTGCATAAATTCTTCGTTAGATTCCAGATATTCTCTAAGCTCATGGAATTTCTCGCAATAAAGCTGAAAAAATTCATTTGTGACCTTCTCTACGCTAAATGCTTCTTCAATGTCATCCAGTCCAGAATTATTTTTATCATCATTAAATATAGGAAACAATCTCTGTTTCGCAGTATTACATGGCTCGCCCTTACCTACAAGATATGAATATCTTCTGGCAGGTGTCAGTTTCTCCGTCACCTCCCCTTTCGAGAATTCATAATCCAGACGAATAAAAGAAAGTCTCCATTTTTCTGATTCTTCTAGCATAAAGAAGGCAACCAAAGCACCCGCACAATTACCATTTTCAATCAGCGGTTTTATAAAGTTCCTCTGCATAGTCCTTGCACGTTCAACTGAATCGCCCTTTTTTAGTGCAACTGAAAATACAGCAATCTTTTCTCCATCATCACCCTGATAATTACCAATATGATAGTATCCATCAACATAATACGAAAAATTGTTAAATACCTTCTTATACTGTGTCGGTGCTACCAACGTAACATCATTTAAAAACTCTCTGACAAAGTCAATGAACAAATCGTGTTTATACGGATTTGTTAAAACTGATTCAAAAATATCTGATTTTCTACTCATTAATTTCTACCCCTTTCATGTAGCAGGATAAGATTACCTGTTTTTCCTCTCCATCCACACGACTTGCCATCTGTTTTCTTCCAGCAAAATATTTGTCATCGACCTGAGATACAATTTTATAGTAAGCTTCTACACCATCTTCGATATTTTTAATACTCTTTACTATATTTTTTGTATCATTCGTCGGCATATCTCCGTTTTCCCAGATTTTTATCATGCGTTTAATATTTTCTTCCTGTTCATCTGTAAATGTTTTGATATTTAACAAACCACGCAAATATCGAATCATTTTCTGGTCATTCGCTGCAACAGCAGGTCTTGAAGTCGTAATGACTTCTTCTTTTGTAAAAGATTCATCAAAAGCCTGATTATTATAATCAAAGTGTTCAAAGTATTTATTTCCTACACTGATTCTTGGTTCATCTGATTCACATTTTAAGTACGATACCGCATCTATAAATGATATCTGCTTTGTATCATAGGATTCAGTCCTATAGAAAGTCTTTAGATATCCCTTCTTTATAAATGTCATAGTTGCCTCATCTCGTACTTTTTCTGACATTCTTCCTGTTTTGGCTTTTCGTGGCAATCTTTTTATTTTATCAAACAAATCGATATCATTATCACGAATATGTCTTATAATGGCCAAGTAAGCTAATTCTGGGTTAGCGCTTTCCTCATCTCCATTTAAATCAGCATTCAAATCTTGGAATAACTTCTGCGAACTAACCTGCTCCTCATCTGACAGGTACTTAAAATCCTCTCCTAACGTATCATGGAAAGCCTGTAACTTTTCAATAATGCGGTCTTTTAATTGCAAATGCTTGCTGCTCTGAGCCGTTGGAAAGAAATTGAATACATATATTTCATCAAATTCTGTACCTACACGATTAATACGCCCAACACGCTGCATGATTCTGGTGGGATTCCATGGAAGGTCATAATTTATCAGGGCATTTGCTCTATGCAAGTTAATACCTTCAGCAAGAACGTCTGTTGTTACAAGCACATCATACTTGTCATTATCCTTTTCTCTCATCTTAGGATTAAAGCTGTCCTCAATCGCAGCCTTCAAAACCATACTACTTGCACCCGTATATGCAATTACTCTATCACCAAACAATGATTCAAGCTCTCTTTCCAGATATTCAGCAGTTTCCTTTGATTCAGTAAAGATAATCTTTTTATTACCTTTAAGTTTTTTATTTTTTTTCAAATCTTCTTTAAACTGATTCAATTTAGGATCCTTGGTAATCGTTTCCCACATCTGGCTAAGATATTTCAGCTTTGTTAAGTCCCATTTTAAATTTTTAATAAACTGGTCTTGAAATTCTTCCGACTTAAAATGCATAATAGTCTCATCCTCAACCAGCTTCATCAGCTTATTATCATCACCGCTATCTAAAAGGTCGTAAACATCCACCTTTTTACTGATATATACCTCCCCTTCATCATACATGGCAATGAATTTTTCGTAAGATGACTGAAATCTTCCCAGTGTATTCTTAAATGCGAAGAAACTACTCTCTAAACGCTTAACCAATATGGATTTCATGAACCCTCCCATATTGTGCTGCGAGGTTAATATAGATGCAAATTTCTTAGTGTCTTTAAGATAAGTTAATGGCTTGTATCTAGAATACTTAAAATTTTTTATTACATCAATCGTCTCACTGAACATCATATTTGTATCATCATCAAATTCATATGCAATCGGTATAGGATTTCCTAATTTAGGAAATGTTAATCCTTGCTTTGCAAGGTCATCCACATAATACTGCAGGATTTCACCACGTGTTCTACGAATCATAACATGACGAAGAATTTTATCTCTGATTTCCTCTGAATTTGCTCTAAGTTGATTTACATATTGTTGTGAACCCTTTGAAAATTTGTTTTCTTTTCTATGTAGTTCTTTAAAAAACGCTTCAAGGTCACGCAATCCAATAATTGTACTGTCATGTTTTGGCTGGAATAAATACAACTGATTCTCTATATCACTGGAATAGTTATTGATAGGTGTTGCTGATATCAATACTACTTTTTTCCCATAACAGATTTTATGCAAGTTACTGAAACTCTCTGTTCCTTGATTTCTAAATCTATGAGCCTCATCAATAAAAATATACTTGTACTTATCTACACCTTTATCCAATATACTCTCCAATTTACCAAGAGATTGTACCTCTGCAGCAACATCAAACTCCTGCAATATTTCCTTCCAGTAGTCAACTAGAACAGGAGGACATATGATGAGTTTTCTTCCTTTTGGAAGGCTTTTAGCTAGCATTGCACAAATATATGTTTTACCAAGACCTACGACATCGGATACAAATACTCCATTGTAAGATTCCAATATCTTTCGTGCCTGAACAACAGCATCTAACTGATACTGTAAACGCATATATCCATCTGGCAGTAAATCATCCCCTAGCAATTCCTTATCTGCATTGATTTCTTCTTTGAAGAATTCATATAATGTCTTTAGATATATTTCATATGGTGTAATGTCATTGCTCAACCATGTTTTTTTCTCTACAGTATCAATATACTGTTCTGTAATAGGTACTGATTTTTCCCATAATTCTTCAAATTTTCCAAGGGCAAACTGTACATCACGACTATCCTTCAACTCTACATTAAATTCCAGATTGTTCTGTAATCCAGCTTCCGAAAAATTGCTTGAGCCTGTAATAACACTTCCGTATGTATCAGGTGTTTTCTCCATATTCTTACGCATAATATATACTTTTGCATGGATAGGTGCCTCTACATATATACGCATCTCTAGTTTTCCACTCTTCAACCACTCCACGAAGATTCTTACCCCTTGTTCAATCGCTGATGTAGTATCTGATTTTTCAAATTCACTTACTATATCTTCATCAAAAGCTTCTTTTGCCTCTTTCGCTGTCATTTTCGCAAAAGCAACTTCATTATTTGCTTTATCAATAATCTTAACCGTATATTTATCAACATTCAGACCTACTAATATTCTGATTTTCTCTACATCTGCCATCGCTTCACACATTTTGAAGAATCCGCTGGTTCTAAAATACCCGACTAGAATATCAAAAAACTGCGTATTGCTTTGTAATATTTTACTGAATCTACCATATAAATCTCTATCAGGTTCATTTGTAAAAAATGTCAAATCGTTATGCACTGTATTCTCTCCTTTGCAGGTATTCTCGGTATTGTATATCTAACTCATCTCTTTTTGAGACGACCATCTTCGGGCTTCATAGCATCTGCCAGAATCAACCACATCTTGCCTTTTTTAATTACTCCATCAATACGACCTTCCGTACATAAAACTCCTATTCTTCTAGAAGAAACATTCCATTTTACTGCTATTTCTGTGGTAGCTAAATATTCCATTGCATAGCCCTCCTAATATTTTATATTATATTCTACTATCGGAACAATAACAACTGGAACCTCTATGGTTTTTAATGGTTTCTACAGTTTTATCTTTTTATTTGATTATCAAGAATGTCACATATATGTATATTGCAGCAAGGTTTATGCCCCCTCCCCCCTGCTGCTTTTGCTACTACAAGAAAAGCATTTTTCTTTCCACAATCCCCCTCACACACGCCTGTATATTATTCATTCTTCCAACCCACTCCATAGCATTTTCAACCTTTAACTGCTCTGTCACACCTTGCCTGTCGGCATATTCCTTTACCAGCCGAGAAAACATATCCTCCCGCCTGCTCGTCAATATCAGCAAGATAGCTGTTCAGTCTACCACTTGTAAGCAGCGTGGTGTAAATTGCCCTTTTCTGCTCTTGCAGATAGCGTTTGTGACGCTGCCCCCAAACACTAATAACTTTGTTTTCTTTTTCGGCTGGTAGTGTAAGGCAGGGGATAAGATAATCCCCTTCAGACTGTCGACAAAGCCCGAGGCTCACGCCTCGGATTTTTCTTTAAAAGAGCTATAAAGCCTCCTGTTATCGGGATTTTATAGCTCTTTTCTGATATAATGGAAGTATCAAAGGAAGGTGGGATATTTCTATGATGACTCATAATAAGGACAAGAAAAGAGGACAGATCCAGATGTTCTGTATGGATGACCTGGTTCCCCAGGATTATCTTCTACGGATTATTGATAAAGCGATTGACTGGAACTTCATCTATGGCCTTGTAGTGGACAGGTACAGCCCTGATAACGGCCGCTCCAGCATGAATCCTGTCATGTTGATAAAACTTCCATTCATACAGTACCTGTATGGCATCATAAGCATGCGTCAGACCGTAAAGGAAATTGAAGTGAACGTAGCTTATCGATGGTTCCTTGGCCTTGAAATGATGGATAAGGTCCCTCATTTCTCAACGTTCGGAAAAAACTACACCCGCCCGTTTTAAGGATACCGACCTCTTTGAGCAGATATTTTCCCATATATTGCAGGAATGCTATAAATTCAAACTGATAGACCCAAGTGAGGTCTTTGTGGATTCTACCCATGTTAAAAGCCAGGGCAAACAATAAAAAGATGCAGAAACGCATTGCCCAGGAGGAGGCTTTGTTCTTTGAGAATCTGCTGAAGAAGGAAATCAATGAAGACCGTGAAGCACATGGTAAACGCCCGCTTTAAAAAAAGGATGATGACAATGACCCGCCATCCGGCGGAAAGGGAGAAAAAACAATTAAAGCAAGTACTTCTGACTCTGAAAGTGGATGGTTCCGCAAAGGGGAACATAAGAGTGTATCTGCCTATGCAGTACAGACCGCATGTGATAGGAATGGCTGGATTCTTGGGTATAGCGTTCATCCAGGAAACCATCATGACAGCAGGACCTTTAAGTCCCTGTATGACAGGATAAAGGGGATTGGGGTAAAGACACTGATAGCCGATGCAGGATATAAAACCCCCAGTATAGCAAAGCTTCTGATTGATGATGGGAGCAAGCCGCTCCTGCCCTACAGGCGTCCCATGACAAAAGAAGGGTTCTTCAAGAAGTATGGATACGTTTATGATGAGTATTACGATTGCTATATCTGTCCAAACAATCAGGTACTGTCCTACCGTACAACCAACCGTGATGGATATCGGGAATATAAGAGTTGTGGAAGTGTCTGCGTAAGCTGTCCATACCTTACACAATGTACCCAAAGCAGGGACCATGTAAAGGTTGTTGCACGCCACATATGGGAGCCATACATGGAAATATGTGAGGAAATCCGTCATACACTTGGGATGAAAGATTTATATCCGCTAAGAAAAGAAACCATTGAACGAGTATTCGCAAGTGCAAAGGAGAATCATGGATTCCGGTATACACAGATGTTTGGAACAGCCCGAATGGAAATGAAAACCGGGCTTACATTTGCCTGCATGAATCTAAAAAAACTGGCGAAGTTAAAGGCAAAATGGGGACTCCTGGAAGAAGGGAATCCACTCAAAATTTGAGTTTGTGAAAGTTTTTCTGTAATTAAAGATGTATAAGGTCTTTTATGATAAAATAAAAATTATAGGAGGCCTTTTTATTATGGCAAGAGAAAAGAAATCTGTACACAAAGTGTAAATGACCGATGGAAAGCGAAACATCATCCGGCAGCTTCTTGAGGAGTATGAGATTGAATCTGCCCAGGACATTCGGGATGCGCTCAAAAATCTACTGGACGGTACCATCAAAGAGATGATGGAATCCGGGATGGACGAGCACCTTGGCTATCGCAAGTCAGAACGTTCCGGTTGTGATGACTATCGCAATGGCTATAAAACCAAACAGGTGAATAGCAGCTATGGAAGCATGAAAGTCGAAGTCCCACAGGACCGTAACCCCACCTTTGAGCCACAGGTGGCAAAGAAACGCCAGAAAGATATTTCTGATATCGATCAGAAGATCATATCTATGTACGCCAAAGGGATGACAACACGGCAGATTTCGGAAACACTGGAGGATATCTACTGCTTCGAGGCCTCCGAAGGCTTCATTTCGGATGTGACGGATAAGCTTCTGCCCCAGATTGAAGACTGGCAGAACCGCCCCCTTTCCGATGTCTATCCGGTGCTTTATATTGGTGTTAGTATATAAGTATGGACACGAAAAGTTGAACAGCCTATAATAGCAATTGAAAGAGTTAAGGAGATATTCAACATGGTGAAGAATCAAAAACACTACACTCCGGAATCCAAACAGCAAATCGTGAATCTGTACAATGCCGGAGGAACCTCGTTTCCACAACCAGAATGTGAATATGACGTAAATCGGAGTACTCTCAGCGGCTGGGTAAAGCATCCCTCCCCATCAAAGTATCAGAGAACGAGACCGTTACAATCAAGGAGTACAAGGCTTTGCAGAAGGAGATGCAGCGCCTGAAAATCGAAAATGAAATATTAAAAAAAGTGACCACCATATTCGCAAAAGAACAATAACCGAGATTGTGACTTTTATCCAGAATAACCTTGAATACGATACCGTATCCCAGCTTTACAGTGCTTTGAAATTCCCCCGGAGTACCTACTACGAAACTCTGGTTCGTGTACCTTCAAAACGCCAGCAGGAATACACCGCATTCAGCCAGAAGGTAAAACAGGCATTTGATGAATCGAAGTATCGGTATGGAGCAGTGGGGATCTGCCGTTCCCTAAATGATTATGGGACTGCCTGCAACCTGAAACGCGTGCAGCGGCATATGGCGATACAGGGACTCCGCTCTGTTGTGGTAAAAAAGTACAGCCACCATGCGAATAACGGCAAGGTGCCGGATGACAGGGAAAACATCCTTAAGCGTAATTTTGAAGCGGCCTCCATCAACCAGAAATGGTGCACGGACATCACCCATATTCATGTATTAAAAGAAGGCTGGACGTATCTGGCCTCCGTGATGGACTCATGCAGCCGCAAGATTATTGGTTATGCCTATGGAACTTCCATGACTACCAATCTGGCTGTAGAAGCCATAAAGAATGCCTGTCTGAACGTAAAAGCCACAAAAGGGATTATCCTTCATAGCACTCTTGGCAGTCAAGACACAAGCCAGGCCTTTGAGGATTACCTGTCTGGAAAAGGAATAATCCATTCCTTCAGCCGTAAAGGGAATCCGTATGATAATGCATGCATTGAATCCTTCCATTCAGTATTGAAGAAAGAAGAAATCTATCTGCATACATACCAAAACTTCAAGGAAGCCCGGAGGGCAGTCTTTGAATACATAGAATCCTGGTATAACAGAAAGAGGATTCACAGTGCCATTCATTATATGACACCTCAGCAGAAGGAGGATGAGGAACTAAAAAAGGTGGCATAAAGGCAGCTACTCATAAAACAGTATCACAACAAACTGAATATAGGGTAGCTGCCATACAGGGTGCAGAAAGACCACATACTGTTTTGATATGTGGTCTTTTTCTGGCTCTTTGTCAATAGTTGGGGTGGGATTTGTAAAATCCCGCCCCAATTCTATGAAAAGGGCCCTTTTTATGTTTAGTTCCAGGTTTTACTGATTTTGGGCATGCCAAATAAGCCTCCGCATTACCGACCTTTTTATCCTATGATGTACAGTGAAGTATCCGGGTTCGGAACCGTTTGAAATTCCGGATTCCATAGCTACTCCGTTTTAATACCTTTATCTTGTTGTTAAATCCTTCTGTGGGACCATTTGTCAACCCGTATTTAAAGGCATTCAGGATTTCTTTTCGCCAGGCCCTGTAGGTCTTAGCACAGGCTTCAAATTCCTTGATCCCACAGCTCTGTGCATTCGCAATCCAGTCATCAAATTCCTTCTGCTGCTGACGATACGCTTCCATCTGGCAGATATCATAGAACCACTCTTTCATCCGGTGTGCCAGACGTAGATCCTCGCTATAGTGAAGCATTAAATCACAGGCCTGTTTGTTCTCATCCTTCAGCTTTTTATAGCGGGTCAGAATGAGTTTCCGGCTGCGTTTATAATACTTACGCAGAGAAACCGGCATGGACCGCTGCAGTCGTTTGCGTACATTTTCAATCGCCCATGTCACCTGCCGGATGAAATGATATTTATCCACGATGATTGTAGCGTTTGGAAAGAAGGTCTGTGCAAGTTCGGTGTAGGGGCGCCACATATCGCAGACGAAGAACTTTACCTTCAGGCGTTCTTTCCTGGGAATGTTCCGCCAATAATCAGCCAGATGGCTCTGGGTCCGATCCGGGAGAATGTCGAGGATCCTGCGCTTTTTCGGATCAACCAGAATGCACTGATATTTACCGGTAGAAGCATTGCCTTTGAATTCGTCAATGGAAAGCGCTTGCGGAAGCTGGTCAGGCGGAGGATAGCAAATCGTGTCCAGAAGGCGGCAGACCGTCTGGACGGAAACACCGGTAAGCTCTGCGATCTGTTTTAAGGAAAAGGTCTGCCGGAGCAGGGAGACAATGTAAAATGCCAGCCTGCGGGTCCTGCGGTGGTATCTGGGGAGGAACGAATAGGGTTCCGTGAACCGTTTGCGGCAGTATGGGCAGAGGTAGCGGCGTTTGCGAAGGAGCAGGATAACTTGTTTTCCCAGTAAGGGAATGTCCTGGACCTCTTGTAAACGGTAATCATGAATCCGTTTTGTATTAGCCCCACAGCAGGGGCAAGTCTGTTCTACCGGTTGGGACTGGATGAAAATTTTAATGAAAGAGTCTGCCTGAACCACTTTTTTAATAAAAACACCTTCCAAGTTAAGGAAAGCCTTGGTATAATTAGGGTACATCTATAAGGGGTCACCTCCATAACATTAAACTTTGGTCGGAATAATGGGTTTGGGAGGCTTCTTATAGATGTATTTTATTACAATCAAAAGAATGTTGGAAGTGTGCTTTTCAGCACACCCCAACATTCAGTATAGAACCATTTTTCTTTGCCTTTTGAATCAAAATCTGATACTATTTAGTAAAAGAATTTTGGCAGACAAAGGAGCAAGAATATGGAAATAGGTAAAAATGATATACCCAAATCACTATGTGATTATCTGTCCTTGTTGCAACTAAAATATGATTGTGAAACAGTTTGCAGTTTAGTATCATCTTTACAAAAAGATGGCGTAACCGCATTTGGTATAATACCTTACATTTCGTTGACAACTATGTCTGCTTTAGAAATTTTGGCATCTGACAAGGACTTATTTCAGGAATCTGACATTCTGCAAATAAAGGACGTTCGTCTAAAGCTTAAAATCTTTGAAGATGGATACGGTAAATCAAAGAAAATGTTGTTGAATATTGATTACTTACAAGACCAAGTTTTTAAAAATATGCTTAAGTTTGGGTTTATGAAAACTTGGAATATTCATCAGAATCTTGGAATATACACTGACGCAAATAAACGAGTAGTCGGAAATACACAATACAGTTACTATCTATTGCAGGACAATCGTTTATTAAAAAAGAGTATTGAAAAAGTTGCTGACGCATATTTTACTTCACCAGATAAATTTAATTTGGACGAGCAAACGGGTAGAGATTGCTATGAATATGCCTACAAATGTGGACAAATAATTGGGTCTATTCAGTCTGGTTTTGAAAACTTTGACACACCAGTGTCAATAGCCACAAAAAGGAGTACTGTACAATACCATTATACAGATTACAACACAAATGTGAAGTCCTCACTTTTTCCGAGGGGAGAGGATGGGAAAGCAACTACGCTTTATCTATTGCATATTCTATCTACAATAAATTTTCTTCTATACGTTCTTAACTCTTATGAAAATGATGATTACGGTTGGTGGCTTAAAGTTAATTATATTGCGTATTACTATTCCATACATAAATTGAAAGATTTACAGCAGCATTTTATTCAGAATAAGCTAATGACACAAGATATTTCGAACTATTTTGAAGATCTGGACATTGAGAATGCACCCTACATAAATGGAACATTTAGAAATTGTGTTATGCATTCCAGACTGGTTGACAAAAATGAGATTGCCATAATTGCCCCAGCATATTTAGATAAAAGTAAGCCGCTTTTTGGATTAGTCGAAACTTGTTTTAATGGTATGGATTATCAGCAGCTAAAACTGTCCCTTGTTTCGGAAACTACAAAAATATCGAATGTATTGTCACGTTGGTTAGGGGTAGAGTCTTTACAAGTAAAACCGTTATAATTGTAAATAGTATATAACTTAAGTAAAATACACTCGCTTGTTACGCAATAGAATGCCATTTTGAGGGGTATAAGTATAAAACCCTTACCTCCCCTCATTATGCCTTTGCAAAGCCGCATGAATACAGGATTTTTCAACCCCTATTGCGTGACAAAGAAAAGCTCACCCCATGCCTTTTGTAAAAAGGCTTTCGCAATATCTATTTTTCGATATTGCGGGTGTATCCCAAAAAAATCAATACTCCCTATTTCATTGTTAAAAGCCATTGCGCCGATGATAATAGTTTCATCTTTCATAATCAGCACCTGTTTTTTCTGAATATATCGCTTTAGCTGCTCCAAATATTCAGCTTCCTTTAGGTATGGAAAACCATCAACGACAAGATAGACTAAATCCATCCAAGCCGGAATATCGGTTTCCTCAGCAAAAATAATATCGGTTTGCCAATCAATATCTGTGCTGATTTTTGTGGGCTGATTATGTCGAGGTGCAATCCAAAACCACCTCATTATCCCACCGAAAACAGCCCTCACCAAAAGCCTATTTTCCCTTTCCCTCTTACTTCTGATTTTTCAGTACGGATTTTCCCTCTTTCCCTCTCCCTTTTCAGCCACCGCAACGGTGGCCTTTCCTGCTCTCTGCCACTCACACTCGCAATCACCAACCTTATCACCATAACTCTTTTTCGTTCTTCACTTTCATTTTTTCTTTTAAAATAAAGGCTTTCCGGGTTTCCTTTTCTCTTTTGGGTCTCTTTCTTTAAGAGGGAAAAGAGGTTGGAAAGATGCAGGAAAGTGAAAAAAGTTGAGTGGCTGCTTAATGTCGGTTAAAAAAAGTGAAACCAAAAGCATGAAAAAAGCAGAGTCAGCAGGATTGTAAAAATCCTGCTGACTCTGCGAAAAGTCGGATTACTTTATGCTATTCTGGGCCGGATGATTGGTTGGGTGCCGGTGGGAATGGGATAGATTTGTTCAAGTGCAATCAAAATCCGCCCTCTTGTCCCACCCAAAATAGCCCATTCTTTTCCCGGCTTTTTTTTCGGGTTTATTATCATTTTTGAAATACAGATGTGTTTTTTCTGCCTTCTTCTCTGCTCTTTTTCCGGCTTTCATGCAGCCACATCATTTGAGACTGTCACAGCCAAAGAACAGGAACAAAAACAGGTTGAGTTTTGTTTGGATTGGTTTTGTATTTGAATTTTCCTTGTAAATACGTTGTTTCCGGGTGTTTTCCTTTTCTATTTTTCTTTCCTATTTGCTCTTTCTCTATTTTGAAAACAGAGAGTGAACACAGGGCAAACGGCAGAAATTGGTTGGAAAGAAAAGGCGGAAAACAAAAAGCAGAAGTACCGGGATTGTTAGTCCTGATACTTCTGCTTGATTTTACTTTATTCTATTTTCGACCGGAACATTGAGTTAAAGCCGGTGGGATGGGAACAAGATTATTGTTCAAGTGCGATTGAAAATCACCCTTTTGTCCAGATTAAAATAGACTTTTTTATTTCAGCATTTTAGACGTTTAGATGTGTCTGATTCTGGTTTTTTTTCTGTTTCAGTTCCTGTTTTCATCAGCAGATTTGACCTTAGATACGGATACAGAATCTAACTGTAATACTCATAAAACCTTGAAAATACATTGTTTTTGACTTGTTTCAGATTTTTTCTTCCCTTTTTCGCCCTTAGTATAATTGGATAGAAGAGGGACAGATACAGAAACAGAGCCGGCAGGATCTTAAATCCTGTCGGCTCTGCCAGTGTATTACTTTATTCTATTTTCGGTTGGACAACAGACACGGAACCGGTGCTATGGGAACACTACTTGTTCAGGTGCGAATGAAAACCACCCTTTTGTCCAGATTAAAATAGACTTTTTTATTTCAGCATTTTAGACGTTTAGATGTGTCTGATTCTGGTTTTGTTTCTGTTTCCGTTCCTGTTTTCAGATACAACCTTTCCCTTAGATACGGATACAGAATCTATCTGCAATACTCATAAAACCTTGTAGATACGTTGTTTTTGACTTGTTTCAGATTTTTTTCTTTCCTTTTTCGTCCTTCGTATAATTGGATAGAGTAGGGACAGATACAGAAACAGAGCCGGCAGGATCTTAAACCCTGTCGGCTCTGCAAGCTTATTACTTTATTCTATTTTCGGTTGGACAACAGACACGGAACCGGAGGGATGGGAATAAAGTAATCAGGATTAATTCAATCTCTGATTATATTATACTATCCCTTTATTGGGTCGTACAGCTGGGAATCTGCACAAAAATATATGTCTTACTGGTATGACATTCTTTCTTCGTTCTGTTATAATTTGGGGTGCTATATTGTTTTCATTAACGGTATCAATGCCCGGTGATTTTTAAACAAAAAAATAGCCAGACGGCCCACATAGGCTATCTGGCTATCAATCATCTATCCGTTTAAGCGGCTTTCATCAATTCGGTCATATCCTCTATGGCTGTCTTGAAATCATACCCTGGGATCTCTTTGTACTTCTTCATAATTGGCTTAACGTACTCACGTTCCGCAAAGACTCTGACACTGTTTTCGTTTAAGTTCTCAAAATTCAATATGTGCGGATATAACTCTATTTTGAAATAATTTTTGAATTCCTGTGGGTCATCTATATATCCTAATATATCTTCAATGCTGAATTTAATTCCATCAAATATATGTTGAAATGCGTCCGTATCCACTTCCCCTTGTGTCATTCCACAACCTGCAAATTCCGCTGCGTCCTCTACCAGATATTTTATCCTGTTTGGATTCAATGTCTTATATTCTTTTGCTAAAAATCTGCGGTTCTCATCATCACTTACATACTGTAAAAATTTGTCTGCAACAAAGTTCTGCATATCGTTTTCTGCTTTCATTAATTCATCAATTGTATATTCTTTTTTTAACATATTTTGTTAATCTCCTTTTCATTTTGGTGTTATGGGCTGCCCCTTAGCAGACAGCCCGGTAATTGTTCCATCTAATTAAACTGCTACGTCTGTTCCATATATATCTTCCCATGTAGGAAGTTTTGGTTCCTCCATATCCTTAAACCACTCGTCATCCTCATAGCGTGCAGGGAATCCAATCATCACTTTGGAAACCAGTTCCTTTTCCTCTGGGGTTTTTGCCATCTCCAAAAGTGTTTCATCATTCATGTGGTGATACTTTCCAGATACCCACATGAAGATGTCGCCCTTTGTGGTTTTGAAATAGCAATCTTTGTATGTACTGCAATAGGCTCTGAAAGCATTTGACAGCCCGCATAGAGTGTCATAATCATAATCACAGAAAAATGCCTTTTCAAACCAGGTACAAAGCTCATTCCACAATCCTTCCAATTCCTTGGAACTATTATCACTATTATAAACAGCTTCATATTTTGAAATATCAAAACCAGCGTGTTTATAAATCTCTTTCAACATTTTCAACTGTGATTTTATAACCTTACGATCCTGATTAAAAGCTGCCCTGCGTTCCTTTTTAGAAAGCATTGCTTCATCATAATCCCTCATAAACTTGACCTCACGTTTTGAAGTGGCAAGGCAGTATGGATCAAGCTCTCCCTCAAATCTTGCTATCAGCTCCGCTAACTTCTGGTACAGTTCAATGTTCTTTCTGTCATCCTCATTCTTGAAAATATATACACACGCACAATTCATGTAAAATTCTCCTTTTTCTGTTCATAATATTTATTTGGTAATGGGGCTGTGGATTCCCGCTCTTGCTTATTCTGTCAATATCCTTATCTAGTTCCTTTGGGGTTGCAGCTCCTATTCAGTTTTCGATTTTATATTGTTTGATATTTATGTAAACACTCATGCCAGTATAGAATATCCACTTCCCGGCAGTTTGGAGTGGTTCAATGGAGTTTATCTATCTAACATTTTATCAAGCGGCAAACTCCGTTTCCCTTGCTGCTTTAATTTGTTTCAACTGTTCCTGTTCTTGTTTTAATGCCTGCAAATAATCGCTAAGAGAGGTGATACATCCTTTTTCTCCAAAATAATATTTACAGTTACACATAGCTGAGTAATCATTCTTATCAGCATATGCACCTTGTATCGCTTTTTCCATTCTGTTAACTTCTAAGACAGTAATCTTTGAGTTAAAGTAGAACCGATACTTTCGGCAGTTATCCGGCGCACTATAATTCTTATAATACGTTGGTTCTGATTCCATATGGATGATATTCCGTTTTTGCAGCCGTTCCATAATCTGGTTAATGTGCTCACAATCTTCATATGTAGCAAATCTTATATCCGGTATACAAAGTATATAGTTCATAGATTTTCTCCTTATTTCATCAAAGTTTTTTGTGATTCTTAACGCCTATTCCACCGTTCTCCTTTCTTCCCGCTTGGGAAATGAGTGTTTTACGAGTTCGCCGCCATTTATTCCTTAAACCGCCGGGCGTAGTTCCGGTACAGGGCCTTTCGGACCATCGGTGTTGCGACTGATTCAGTTTTCAATGTGCAATTTGGGACACAAAAAGGCCAACTCCCTATAACTACTTACCTTTTACCTTGTGGTTTTTTGGTGTTCGTTATAATGAGTTGGCCAACTCTTTAAATTAATTTTTCATTCCATCTACATGATGGACTTATATTCTACCACCATACCATTTGCCTGTCAACATATTTTTTAAAAAATATGTTGAATTGAATACATTTTGGAACATTCAAGCACAATTACGCCTTTTCCCAGCACTCAATCTTACATCATGTTTTTATAGGAATTTTCCTAGAAAAAACAAGGAGATGTAAGATACATGAAACAATTTACTTTTATTGATTTATTCTGCGGGATAGGCGGCTTTAGACAAGCACTGGAAAGTGTGGGAGGTACTTGTGTTTTTTCCTGTGATAAAAACAAAAATACCCGGTTGACCTATCAGTCTAACTATGGCGATATGCCAGACGGTGATATAACAAAAATTGAAGCGAAAGATATTCCACCATTTAACATCCTATGCGCCGGCTTTCCCTGTCAGCCGTTTTCAATTGCTGGAAAGCAACGAGGGTTTGCAGACGAACGGGGTACTATGTTTTTTGAGATTGCCAGAATTATTACGTATCATAAGCCGGAAATTGTCTTTTTAGAGAACGTGGCTAATCTGACCCGTCATGATGGCGGAAACACCCTAAAGGTCATAACAGGAACTTTAAAGAAGCTGGGCTATCATGTAAAGTGCGAGGTTCTGAAGGCAAGTGATTATGGCTGTGCGACAATCCGCAAAAGAATTTACTTTGTATGTTTCCGTAAGGATCTGAAAGCAAAGTTTTCTTTCCCTGAATCTTTTGAAAGTAATATCGCTGTTGAGGATTTTTTGAATCAGGAAGTGGACGAACACTATTACATAGATAGGCCGGATATTGTCTTTTATAAACCGGATATTACAGAGAGAGTACATGATACTTACCGGATGGGCTACATAGGCAGCATAGGACAGGGACGGAGGATTTACAGTGTCAAGGGCCTATCACCTACTTTTGTTGTTTCTGCCAGAGGTCCGGCAGGGGGAACCGAAAGTTATTATATCAATGGACGGGTCAGGAGATTAACACCGGATGAATGCAAACGAATCATGGGATTCCCGGACAATTTCATTTTTCCGGTGAAAGAGGAACGAGCCTATGAGCAGTTGGGGAACAGCGTTGCAGTTCCTGTCTTGAAAGCAATCGCAAAGCAGATCATGGCAACAGATGTGTTTGAGGACGTCCAGGACGAGCCAGGTCAGGTGATATGATGGAAACTGATAAAATCTACTGCCTGGACTGTTTAGAGGGCCTAAAACAGCTCCCGGATAAATCCATTGATTTGATTATGACTGACCCGCCTTATCTTATTAAAAGCACCAGGGCAGGAGGACATTCCCGGCTAACCCGGTCAATTCAGCCCGTCAATAACTTATTAAAAGAAAACAGCCTTGACACTGGTATGGACCCGGATGTACTCCCGGAGTTAGTGCGCGTTATGAAACGGATTAATTGTTATATCTGGTGCAACAAGGCACAGATACCGGATTATCTGGATTACTTTGTGGGGGAACTAGGCTGCTCCTTCGACATACTGATTTGGTGGAAAACGAATCCTCCACCGACATGCAATAACAAATACCTATCTGATAAAGAGTACTGTCTTTACTTTCGCAAGGGGGGATATTGCCAGCCTACATCATACGGGACAGCAAAAACAGTATTTCATCAGCCAATCAATGTTTTGGATAAGCAGACATATCCGCACCCTACGATTAAGCCTTTAAACATCATTAAAATGCTTATCGAAAACAGTACAAGACCGGGGGATATAGTTCTTGACCCTTTTATTGGTTCGGGGACTACGGCTGTGGCTTGTATAGAGTTAGGGCGGCAATATATAGGCTATGAGATTAATGAGGGGTATTTCGAGGTTGCACAGAAACGGATACAGGATACAATAGAACGATTAGAGGTATAAGGGCAGATAGCCCTTTTTTGTTGCTTATAAACTGGATTGAAAGCGGATGTAAAATGGAAATGCGCCCCCGGTGGAGAGGGCGCAAATCTTTGATATAAATTACTATTGAATCCATGCGCCATCTGCGCCTACTTTGAATCCATCTGGTGTTATAGTATCGGAAAGCATATAACCGTTGCCATTAAAATAATAGCATTTATCGCCAATCCACTTCCATTCATTGGCAGGATAGGAGCCATCATTATTCTGCCACCACCAGCCGTTGGTATCCTGTTTCCAGCCTTCATTTGCAATCTGATCCGAATTTTCATTGATTGAATCCGGATTAGCGGTTACATAAAAAGCTACATCAGGAATCATGCTATCATCACCTACAAAGCAAACCCATTCTTCCGGAAACGGGACTTGCCCGTCCCATGGTGACGATGTATGGTTGCTGCTTAATCTGTCCATGATTTCTGCCATATCCAATTCTTGTGTCGGATAAACACTAAAATCAGCCATGATACCATCATAGGCCAGCAGGGAACTGTCCTTGTTATAATCATTTGTAATCGGCTGTCCGCTGTCACCTGTTAAAGTGATTTTCGCATCCATAGTGACTACCGGTATCACCATACTTTGTCCTGTATATGGATTGATCCATGTAGTCGTTTTACCGGTATTGCCAGAAGTAACCTGATATGTAAGATTTCCTGCGAAAGCCGTAATACTCATAGCGATTGTTAATGCGACTGCTGTTAAAGCTGTCCTCCACTGTTTTTTCATATTTTTGTTCCTCCACTTAAATTTGAATTTTAGTTTAGTTTACAAATTGAAACTCCTCAGGGATTTCGCCTTGTTCTACAGCGTCCCAATATAACTGTGGGAGCATTTCCTTTCCTCCTAACGAATATGTATCATCGTTGTGATTAAGCTGGACACTTCCACTTGGAAAAATTGAAAATACTGTTTTTCCATCCTGCCCTGCGTAACGAAGCGGTTCATGTTCTTTGAGATATTCAGCTGTATACACACCAAAACACGCTGCTAAATCACGGATATAAAATAAATTCTTCTGTTTTATACCATCTAATTCTAAGTATCGTGGAGAAAATCCAAAATTCTTTTCACCACCTAAAACATTACTCTGCCATGCAAAGAAATTAGCTATATGTCCATCCCCCTTTTTATACCATACGCCGTGCGTATCTGATTGCCAGTCTGCTCCCGGCTGTTTTCCTCTCGCCCGTTCATCCCTTAAATCAGAAATGATTGACTTTTCCTGCCTGTTTCTAGTTGATAACGGTTCTAATTCCCACTCCACATGTGCTTCGATATCAAAATAATAATCTCTGCCGTCGATTCTCACCCATTCCAGGCGGCAATACTCTCCATTTTCTTTTTTATAAGCCCTTTTGCCATTGTCGTCAAACCATCCGGCCGCCTTGTTTTGATCCAACGCGTTGGAATCCACAACATAGTTGACCTGTTCATTCGTATTCTGGGAGTGGGCCTCATTATTTGCTTCCTGTACCCACGCACCGTCCGCGCCTACCTTATACCCATCCGGTGTGTCTGTATCATGAAGCATATAACCGTCACTGCCAAAATAATACTGTTTGCCGCCGATCTCTTTCCATGCATTCTGGGGGTAGGAACCGTCCGCGTTCTGATACCACCATCCGTTCCCATCCTGTTGCCACCCCTCGGTTACAATCTGCCCCTGTGTTTCTGCGGTACTCTGTCCTGACTTTGAACCGATAGCAGGAAGCTGACTCATATCACAAGTGTATGGGTGGGTGGAAGAATGATAGATTGCATTAAATCCTGAACTGTCATTTGCTTCTACGTCAATAAAATAAAATCCGTCATTGTATTCCACCATGTTCCACTGGTGGCTGGGATTTCCGGCAGTTGCATCCGCATGAATATAATAACAGGAAACATCCATAGAATCACAGAGGGCTTTAAATGCCCTGGCATATCCTGAACAAGCGGCCTGACCTTTTACTAAAGCTCCATATGCGGTATTAGCTCCCTCTCCCTTGTTCCAGTCAATATAAGATACATTGTTTACCAAAAAATCATGAGCGGCTTTTATCTTCTGGTCGTTATCCATGTTGTCTGTAATGTAATTCGTCTTAAAGTCAGATACGGATTGAGCTACTGCGTTTAACTGATTCTGATTGAGAGAAGGACCATATGCAGAGCTGGTCCCGGCCGTGTAACTTCCCGGATTCTTGTTGATTATATCCTGTGCCGTGGCGGCATAGGCTGTCATACTCATTGCTAAAGCTGTCAATCCGGCAATCACTGGAACTAATATTTTCTTTCTCATGATGTCTGTTCTCCTTAATAATTATCCTATTTCTCCAGTCTTTACGCTAGCAGAATTTGCATAATAAACATTTGTCTCAAAACCTGTCCTTATTGCGTCACTTGCGGCATTTTCATCTATGACAGAAATATTTATTATAATATCATTTTCCAGACAAAATCTTGACAGTTCATCGGCTGTCATATTGTTTCCAGTGAAATCCAAAGAATATGCTTTGTCATATTCAAGATTATACCGAATAGGGTCACCTAGAACTGTAAAAGGAAATGCCTCTTGAAACTTTTCATTATCTGCTACTGTTCTTGTTGCTCCATATACTAAAACATAATGATCGACCGGATTTACATTTGTTTGCGAACTAGGAAATCTAAATGTCCCCACCTGCGTATCTAGTATAGTGCAATTTACGCCTAAATGAGTTTCGGGTTCATAAATTGGTAATCCTTCTTCATCAAACCAAAAACCAATATTCGCCCCTTCTTGAGAAGTACGATATATTTTATCTGGATATGGATTCGCTGGTTTCATTTGTTCATGGTATGCCTCACAGCCGTCCCACATTCCAAACTCGTTTGTTTTATATCCGTCTGGTGCAGTTCCATTTATTAAAAGCTGTCCATTGGAATCATAATAGTACCAATAAATCCAATCAGTATCAGCACTTTTCTTTTGCACCCACTGATTATAAACAACTGTCCCATTTACTAAAATCTGACTATTTCTATATGTATGCTCTGGATCTACATATGTCCATATTTGTCCATAATCAGCAAAATCAAGACTTATGCTACTTTGCGGAGGTACTACATCGGCCCATGCTGTTATACTCATGCTCACGGCCAGTATTCCGGCTGTTAAAAGTGTTAATAGTTTCTTTATCATTCTGTTTCCCCTCCCTATTCAATGTTCCAATATGAAAAGTAAAGATTATCTTCTTCTGCGTTTTCTTCCATATCCCCATATTCCGGGCGGATATAGATTGATTTTTCAGAACCATCCTGAATAGTGATTGTGTCTTTCCCATCAAAGCTAATCACAAGGTTATCTCCGAAACCCTCTTTGATTTCAGCAATTAAATTTTGACTATTTCCCAAATACTGGAATGTATATACCCATCTAAAATGATGAACTCCTGTTTCTTGATCCACTGTCAGTCGATAGGTTCCGTCCATTACGTTGTTAGTCCAAACCGGCATAATACAGATGCATTTTCCCGGCGCATCGCCATTATGGAGATAATCATAAACAGTCCCATTCTCGAAGAATACTCCAACAATACTTTTTTCTTCGTTGGAATCCAGTATAAGCACTTCCCCTGAATATGGGTCAATGACTTGTCCGTTTTTATTTATCGGATTTCCGTAATGAGTGGTATTGACTAAAAGCCAACCGTCTTTGTCGAAATAATATTTTTCAGAAATACCGTCTCCGTTTCCGTCTATCCATTGGCTCTCGTCTTTGGGATAACTGCCATCATCGTTTTGATACCACCATTGTCCGTTGCTCTGTTTCCATTCTCCGGCAAATACTGTCATACTCATGGTTGCCGCCATGATTGCTGCGGATAGTAGTATTGTGATTGATTTTCTCATGATTAATCTCTCCTTCATATATGGGATTTCTAAGTATCAGATATTACATGCTTCATTACTTTCTTTCAACAGAGTTGACATATTTCAATGAATACAAACTTAAAGAATCATACTGGACCTTTACAACTTCACCTTCTTGTAAATCATATGGAAGGTCTGGTTGGTTGGTAGAACAATATGATACTTCTGGATCATTATTCATTTCTCCAATTTGTATTTTGACATTCTTAATTCCGTCCTTTTCTTTATAGTTGACCCAGCGTATCTTGTCTTCGACCTCTAATGGCTCATAAGGAACTCTCGTAATACTATACTCATTTTTAGTAAGTCCATCTTCCCACGTAAGAGTTACTATTGTGTACGTCTTATCGTCATACTTATAATAAATTCTATCTCGCTTTCCCGTAGGATCATCTTTAGATTGTACGGAAGCCTCCGGGTGTTTACTTAAAACATATTCTTCAATTTGAGTTAGATAATCCGAATAATAGGCTCTTTGGGAATAACAATTATAGCTTTCTATCCCTTCAGGCTTTTTCCCTGTTTTCTCATCAATCTTATATTCTTTTGTGGAATACTTTACATTATAAGAAAAATCTGGTTCAGGTTTAGGAAAATCATTATCCAATCCAAACATTTCAAAAATATTATTACTATAAGGATCGACATCATTTAGCTGGATTCCAACATCATTCAAGTCAACACTTTCGTTGCTAACTTTCTTCTTATCTTCCCCTTTTAACTCTGTCTGTGCCTCCTTGATTGCCGCCTTATCATCTGCGCTTAGTTCCTTCTCCAGCTCTGCGGCAAGTTCGGCTCTCTCATTTTTAGGACTACTGGAACCACCTCCGCAAGCTGTAATTGCCATTGAAACAGCTACCATCATTATACCAGTATAGTATTTCTTTTTCATCTTCTTTTCCTCCTGATTTGTAAATTGTTTACTTATAAGACGATTCTGTGACTGAATCAGTTTTATCTTTATAAAATGTTTTTATTGCTATCTCTACATGATTTTCTAAATCAACCTTGTTTCTGAAAAGATGGATTGTCAATTCCTCATGTACGCCGTTTAACCTGTCGTGAAAAGCCCGGATTTCGTTGAAAATATTTTCCGTGTCTGTATCTTCTGTGCATTGTATTACCCAGATGCTGCACTCTGTATAGTCTCCACCTGTCATTGAGAAAGCACGCCAGATACGGAAACGTTGGCCTAGGTCAGGCTGGATGCGCTTTGGTGGGCTGTGTGATGCTGAAAGTGTGCATGATACCAGAATCATTACCAATACTATATATCGCCGCTTCATTGTTCTTCATACCATCTTTCAACCCATTAGTAAGCTATACGGATACCCGATTGCTGATTTTATAGTATACCATTACCTTATAAAAATCAAGGAGTTTATGACTGTATGAACGAAATTAAAATCCGCTCCGACAATAGGATTAGTGTTGGTGCAAATATTAAACGGATCAGGCAGGCCAAAGGTATCCGGGCCTATGACCTGATCCGCGAATTACAGTTGCAAGGATTGGACATTAACAAGCAGCGGTATTATAAGCTGGAGCACGACCTAGCTAACGTCTTTGCTTCTGAACTGGTTGCCATGGCAAAATTTCTTGATGTTGATATTTCCGAATTTTTCAAGTAGGAAGTTGCTCTGGTACTTCCTGCTTTTTTTGTGCTTCTAATTTCTCCAATAGTTCTTTTTTATCCCTGTACAAGTTAAGATTTTCATTATTTAAGTCGCTGTTAAGCCATGTAGCAATCATAACCTTGTAGAATAAAAACAGTGTTGATGTCAACAAGACGGCTGACAGATTCAACAGGATTGAGATTATTAGGTTGCGGTTATCTTTCATATCCATAAATACGTTCTCCTTCAAGATGATTTCAAATCAAATGTTAAAACAAGCACAGGATCACCATCCTCATTATCAACCAAAATATGTACGGCTGACATAATCGCCATATACAAACAATGACTTTCACTTGATATATCCAGCCCAACAGGATTGCGGAGCGTGGCTTGTATGAGAGTTTCCCTGTCCCGTTCAATGTCGAGGATTGATGAAGTCCGTTCTGCATATGTTTTAAGGATTGGGAGAATTGCATTGTCAAACCACTCCATCTGTTTTATGGTTTCCTCTGTCTCTGTATCCTGTTTGATTCTTTGGATTGCTTCATGTACTGCAATCATTTCTTTGTTAGTCAACCTGTCCAGTTCTTCCGGGACGCTCCCGGCCATATCAGTATTGACTGTAAAATCATATCGTTCCATAGGCATTTTCTCCTTAAAATATAGTGGCGCCACTCTAATTTTACTACCCTAAAGAGACTAAGGACAGCCGGAAGAACCGCTGAAAATTCCGATTTTGGTCTGTGCAATTTGATATAGATCCATGGAAAGTGCCTAATGTATATGGGCGATATCATGATGAACGCCGTTGATTGTGCTGTACCCGGATAGGGCCGGGGACTGTCCGCTGGATAATGAACCAGACAATTTTTAAAAAAGCCGGAATCTTTCATTTGAGTAAGTCCGGGCAAAAAGAACATTGACTTTTCAAGAGCCTGTGCAACCTATACAAAGATGAAAGACAGGACTATTTTTATATTTGGGAATAGCATGTAAACAAAGAAGTTTCTCCTATAAATATATTGGTTCCGTATAAGAGCCGTTGATTTTAACGAACCTGTTTTTTGTATACATCATAAATAGGACAAAAATCCGTGAACATCTACCAGAATCAGACACATTTCAGAAAAGCGCTTATTATCTGATTATTGAGAAAATGTTTTAGAATCTATTGATTATTTGTTTGGGGGCCTGCCCAAAGGCAACGGCTTAAAAAGAG
The DNA here is from genome assembly GCF_022440595.1 of Enterocloster sp. OA13. NCBI lineage: Bacteria > Bacillati > Bacillota > Clostridia > Lachnospirales > Lachnospiraceae > Enterocloster > Enterocloster sp. OA13. The sequence continues at coordinate 3,896,031 of NZ_JAKNTF010000001.1, forward strand.
GGTTGTTTTTAGCGGATGCGGGTGTAAGAATAGTTGAATTGCTATCGCCAGCATGGGATTTTGGGAGAGAATTTATAGTTTGCTCCAGTTTTTTCATAAAGGAATGAATGAGTTTTAAGAAAACAGGGGGTGAATTGACAGCTATGGATTTTGTGCGTAAACTCGTTTTTTGAGTTTTCCACAATATCCATGGCTGACAAGAGGGGGGTGTTTTCTTGGAGCGTAGCGAGTTCTTATGCCCCCTTTTATATCCTGAACATAGAAAAAGCGCTACCATTATAGTAACGCTTCAGACTAATTTCTATCATCTATTCCGCTTAATTTGAATCAATCAATCCCTTCCCGTAGCTGTTTAAGGAATCCTTAACTTCGTCATAAGGTACTATTATATCAATTGCTCCAGCAGCGTATGGAGCAATCGTAGCTTCCTCGAACAGAATGTGGATTCCATCTTCTAAGAGCAGCCAGTCCTTATCAAATGATATATTTATACTTTCTGGATCAGCTGAGATTATTCCTTCATGGCTGTCTTTTCTGGCTTTCAAAGTTCTTTTAACAGATGCTACAATGTCATCCTTTAGCTGTTTGCCTCCAATATCACTGATTTTTAGTATTCCTTTGTCAGGAGTAATTGTATAATAGGCATGGATATTATAGTTATGAGTCGCCTTATCATGATAAAGTAAATTATCGAAAGTCAGGCTAATATATTTTTGCCTGGATATATCCTCATCATTTAAAATAAAATCGTATTCGACTTCATTTACTTTCATATCTTCTGTATTCTTTTTTATCACATCATCAATATACTTGGATATGATATCATTTGTTTTTGAAACACATTCTCTCTTTTGTAAATAAGAAACCTCAGGATAGTATAAACTCCCATCTAAGTTTGTTTTTTCTTTTGGTCTGATTTTTATCCAATCTGGCAATGTCCGTTGCTGGATCACACCTTTTACAGTCCATTGTCCGTCACCATTGATATCTCTCCCATCAATCCGTATATTCTCTTGCATTATTTCATCTTTTATATAATAGCATTCATATATACCATCTTTATTTCCATCAATCCATTTCCAGCCCTCTGGCTGGATTGAATTGCTGTTCATATATCTCCATGTATATGTATCACTTTCTTCATTATCATGTTTCCACCAAGTACCTGCAAATGAGTTCATTGTAAACATAATGCTTATTCCAACTGTTGCACTCAATATCCTGATTAACTTTTTCATACAAGAAGCCCTTTCTATTTATTCTTACAAACTCTGGCGAATTTCAATTCTGGCCGTACATGCTTTCCTGAAGATAATTTTACCATGGGAACATATGTCTTTCAATGAAATAATGAATGGGTTTGAAGAAAACCACGGATTTCTTATTTACCCTTTTATATCCTGAACATAGAAAAAGCGCTGCCGTTACAGCAACGTTATCTCCTGTGAGATTTAGTATTTTTAATTCCGGTATTGTTTATCTCCGGCAGTTCTGGGGCCTGCTCCCTGGCCTTTGTTAGTATTGATTTCTCAAATTTATCTGCAAAATGTTCTTTTAACTTAACCTCGGTGTGGATATCATAAGTATTCCGCTTCCTACTGATTAAAGCCCGGAGTTCTGCCATGTTCTCCTTGTTTTCCTCCACCAAAGAATAAAATTCCTTATAGGTTTGAGCTTGGATTTCTTTTAGGGTCCGCATCCGTTTCCTTTTCTGTTCTACGGATTCAGAAGTAGAAACAGGGACAGACATTTCCGGCTTGTAAGCTGATTTGATTTCATCCAGACGGTTCATGACAGCTTTTATCTTCTTCTCTGTGCTTATGATTTCAGATTCTAACTCTTTACGTTTCTTCATCTGAATAGGGTTTAAAGTTTCAAGTTCCTGTTGTTTTACTGCTAAAGTCTGTTCCAATGTTTCAAGGACTTTTAATAATTGTTCTGCTCCTTTCGCCATGGCTGCGGCAACTGCAAGCTGTGTCTGGGTCTGGTCCTGCTCACTGGCAAGGGTAGCCGACAACATAATTTGCTGATAGGCGGATGCTATGTACTGTGCCCTTAATCCCTCTAACCTGGAGGATAGCTTTTCCAGTTGTTCCGTCTGTTCTTTCTCCATGGATTCAATCTGCTGTTTAAATTGATTGAGGAAATAGTTGTCCTCCGCAATTTCCCGGTTGAGATTTCCTAATTCTGTTTGTACACCCCGTTTCTCTGCCTGATGTGCCGATGGGCCGAGATGAACAGACGCAACTTTATTAATTCCCTGTGATTCGTAGGATCGGTGGTCGATTTGCTCATTGATTCCATTCTCTTTTAAAGCATGATTACACATACTGGCCCAGGATTCACGCCAACGGTTTAAGCTGTCTTTTGAGTTCCAATCTGCTATGATGGGATTCGGAACATTCACGGATTTTGGCTGTTTGTCAACACGTTTCAAGTCTTTCTTAGCGGCAGAATCAGAAGTGAGCCAGATTTTTTTCTTTCCTACATGATAACGATATTGCTTTGTCCATCCGTCTGCTTCTGCCTGTTTAATCTCGGTGACAGGGATTGATTTTTCTATGTTGTCTTTTCGGCAGAGATAGCTTTTTTGATACTTGGGTTCCCATTGACCATCTTTATCAAGTGGACGCATGGTAAGCATGATGTGTGCGTGCGGATTTTGAAAAACCATTTGTTCTGGATTATGGGTAGGATTTCCGGCAGAATCAAGAGGGATTCCATGACCATCTGTGACGGGTGGATTGTGAATTGCAACGTCTGCACACATCCCTTGTGATGTGAAATTTTGTTCTATGTATGTCCTTACTAGGACGGTTTGTTGTTCTAAGGTGAGTTCCCTCGGTAAAGCAAGTTCGACCTCTCTTGAGAGTTGGGAATTACCGGATTTTTCTGCAAGTTCAACAGAGTTCCAGAGAGTAGAACGGTCTTTGAAAGATTCCGGTGCATTGTCTGGAAGTAAGATTTCTGTATGTTCAATCCAATATTTACGGCTGTAATCATGTGTGATCCCATCATATTGGTTTGTGATTGTATCCCCGGAACGATAGCAGGCGGCTGCTACTGATGACCTGCCGGTGCTACGTCCTATTATTTTGACTGACAAATGGTAAATTGCCATGATGAATGTGTCAACTCCTTTGTATTGGGTTTTGATTATGTGCCTTTCGGCACTGTTGGTTCTTGGTCTTTTGCTTTTAGCCCCCTGCAAGGGCTTCCAGCGGACGCACACCAGTTTAGCGAAGCGGGCTGGTAATAAGTGCGCCCTTTTTATTAAAAATAGAGCGGGAATCAACGTCCCAACTCTGATATGTAGTCTGCGGTTGCGGGGGAAAGAATGGCGAAATAGATAATTTTCTGGATATCAGCATTAGTGAAAGATTCGGCAGGACAGATTTCATTGATTGCGGCTTCAAGGATTGCTCCACGCTCGATTAGCCTGTGGGCTCTGGCTTTCCGTTCCTTTAACTTTGCCCGTTTCCGGGCGGCTTCTTCTCTGTGTTTTTGTTGTAGTGCTTCCAGTTCCGTCATGTGTTTTATCTCCTGTGATGATGTGGTTTATGATCTTGAATTGGCTCTGTAAAACCGATTTTTTGTGATTCTGATTTTTTCATCCCTATATCTGTGTTTTGCTTTGCAAGAGACAATACTTCTTCCCGCGTCATTTTCAAAACCGATAAATCATTATTGTGGATTCGACATGTAAAACCATCACCATGATCCCATACAGCCACGATTGCATCATTCAAAAATCTTTCATGTGGAATATTTCTTAATGCTTCTTCATTTATCACGTAATCTATTAATTCTGCTCTAAGTGCAGTTCTGGCTTTCTCTTTAGATATTTTAAAATCTGGTTCTTTTTGATAATTATTCATGATCTACCTCCTGTGTCTATGAGTATCACCTATACCTGATATTTTTATCGGTTCATCAGCTATGGATAAAGAAATATCAAGATTGTTGGTATTTTTGAGGATTGCCCTGTCAAGGTTCTCTATGACCTCATGTGCTGTCTTTTGGATCGTCTGCAAAGAGGATTTCAGTTCCGGCAACGTCTTATCGCTGCTCCATCCTGCTAAATACCCAAAGCTATAATCCGACGTATCAAGTCCTAAATGCTGGCACACAATAAAAGCGGTACTTTCGGCCTCCACCTCCATGGTGGCGCTGTCCCTGATATGGGCCCGGTCTTTATGTAAAATGCTATGGGCTGTTTCATGAAATGCTGTCTTAACTGTCTGCAAATCACTCATGCCGGATTTAATCACAATCTCCTTATTCATTAAATCGTAGTGGCCTTTCTTTGAGCCTTCCCATGATTCAAAATGAATCGGCACAGGAGCAACCTCACGGATGGAATCCATCAACACCTTGTAATCTGGTATCTCTCCCTTTAGTTCCTCTGCGAGTTCCGGAAGTGGCCTGCCCTCTGTTTGTGAAATGTCAAAAATGGAGACTGCCCGAAAACTGGCATATTGAATCTCTTTTACTTCCGTCATAGGGTTGCCATATGAATCCCTCTTGACCTGGCCTGTCTTATCATCCAATACCTCCACCGTTTTTTTAGTCTTATAGGGACACGGTGCAACAATTGTAATCCCTTTTTCGCCCTTGCGAACATGACGGTCCAGCGTTCCCCATGTCTTATATCCGGCAACATAAGAAGCCTCTGGTTTTTGTAAAAGAATTAGCATGGAGTTATTAAAGCTGTAGCTGTGAAATTTGTTCATGACGGAAAGATACTCACGGTATCGATCAGAGGTGAAAACCTCTTTAATTCCCGCCTCTAACTTCTCCGTGAGTTCTTTAATCTTATCGCTTTGTCCTTTCTTCTCTGCCATGATTCACCTCTATATTAACTGCTGTTGTATCTTTCCCAAAAACAAGAGGTACTGTATAATCAATGCTCCGGCTTGGATAGGAGAGGAGCCGAATACAGGTTCCATACTGTTCGATTAAATCTAATTTTTTCTGCAAGTTCATTATCTTCCCCTCCTATGTGTGATTGTATCAGCTATGTTATGTTCTTGTGTTAATCCGACTCCTGCCAGTTTTAAGCTGTGGCCGTCAAACTCATAAACATTATCGGATAGCCTATCCTGGGGCGGAACTTCTGCTTCGTTGATTGATGATACCATCTGTCTTAAACCCTCAACATCGTCCAGTTCTGATTTTGGAATAATCAAAACTTCATGGACTGAAGATGGAAGGATATAAAAATCTTCACCTATCTGCTTCTGGACTTCCTTTAGGACTTCTGGACATGCAATGACGGCTGCTCCATCAATCCCGCTTTCATTTGTTAATACCTGGAATGGTGCTGAACGAAACTCCATTGTCATAGCCTCCGCAAGCTCTTTATCCATGCCCTCGTCTGTCAACATCCCTGCCATGATAACGTCCATTCCCTCGAATCTTGCACTTTTGGCCGTGTTGGACTTTGCGATTTTTAAGGTTTCCTCTTTGGTGAGCTGTAAGTGGGCTAGAAGCTGATCCGTGACTTTTGCAGTTGCCCTCACGCCGGAGCTGACATCTCCAAAATCCCATTTAGCAAAGACGGCCAGATCGGATATCCGTTCATGAGGAACTTCTTTTAACCAATCTTTGTTATCATCATAGCTAACAATGGCGGCCTGTAAATGCGTGATGGCAGAATTGCGGTTCATGCCATGAATATTAAACTTTGACAGTTCCGGTGCAGTCCCCATGAGTTCAGTTCTTATGCCAGATACAATATCACCCATGGAGTTTCCCTGTCTCCAATCGTCATAATAAAAATCCGGGTATACGGTTGGTGCCATAGAAACATCGGGAAATTGAACTGTGATCCCTTTCATCATGACATTGTTTTTCGGTATGGTTACCTCATGCAGTTGTCCACCGCTTGGCTCCATGGCCTTTTCCAGTGCCGAATAAAATTCATTGTAAAATTGTTGTTTATCGTTCATTTTGTTTTACCTCGTTTGATTTATTGTTATGGGCCTTGACCTCATCGGCCAGGGCTTTTAATTTTTCGTCTCTGAAATATGGACATTTTATGGTCCTAAGTTATCCGATTCCACCTAAAACAAGAATCTCTTCACCTTTTCCTGCCAACTTTATTAAATCGTTCGCATCCACAATCGGTTTGTCCTCATATGTATAGCTTTTGTGTCTGTTTTTTCCGCCATTCAAAGTTTCTTTTTTATCCCTATATGTTCCGCACCAATCGGAAATAGCCTTCTGTGTTTTCGGATCGTTACATTCAAGTATGACTTTGACACGGCAGTTATCCATCAGAATCCTTGCTCCATCATCTCCATAAATCTGCTCTGCCTGTGCAAGTGATTGAAACGCAAGCAGAACCATCACATTACGGCTTCTAAGTGTATAAAGGGCATTGAAAACACCTTTGATTTCTCCGATTCTGGCAAACTCATCTATAATTAGCAGGATAGGCTTCTTTTGTTCCTTAGGCCGTCGCTCCAACTCTTTGAATACCTGGACCGTGCAAAGGCGCATGATAGCTTTATAAGTTTCCAGCATATCTTCTTTAATTGACAGGAATACGGATTTTCCCTCCAACAGACTGTACGGACTGGCTTTCTGATAATTATCCCTGAAGCAAAATCGTACTGAATCTTTGCTGAATACGCTCAATGAAGTACACATTTCCGTGAAAATATCCTGTACGCTTTCTGCAGTTTTGCCGTTGAATTTGGCTAAATACTTATACCAAAGGTCTGATGGTTCACTGTCTTTGATAATTTCCGTTATAAGTGAAGCCGTATCTGATTCCAATATTCTATTGACTGAATCAATGAATGACTCTCCACGCATATAGTAATAAACCAACAATCCAGTCAAAGCAGTTTTTGCATTTTCCACAAAGAAAAAATCTTTTGAATTTGTGCTTACAATCAAACCTTCGCTAATTTCTTCAATGGCCGCAAGAATCAGGTCATTACTCGGATGATTATGAAGGCGGTAATAAACATCCCAGCCACAGGAATCTCTATTTTCTGGATCAACTACGATTACATCCGGGTTGAACATGGGAGAGCTTACCTCATGCAATTCCCCTTTTATATCAATGCTGAAAGAAGTAAATCCATTTTTTCCACCAGCAAAATTTGCAAGTAATGAATTCAGGAGCACACCCGAACTTTTACCTACACCTGTACCACCCAAAATGCAATAGTGATAAATGTCTTTTAGCGGCACCCGAACATATTGATTTTTATACTTGCCTAAAATGATTCCTTCAGGTTCTTTTGATAGCAGTTTCGGCGGCACTTTGGGATACATAGCAATCCGTTTCTGTGGCGATTCTTTTTTTAATCCGGTTTCCGGCACAAGTCCATCACCGATATGTATTTCATCAAGTTGCTTTCCCTCGCAAGCAACGATCCAGAAATTGTTAAAAGAAGTCCATGCAATTAAAACCAGATTAATTATCATAATCTGCCTGGAAGATATGCCAGGAATGATATGTGGAAGAAACAGGCATAGAAACGGGGGCAGATACAGGCCCGTAAAGGCCAGGATACTATAAAGCCGTTTCAACAGCTTGCTCATGCTCTAATTCCTCCCAGTCAATTTCTGCCATAACTTTATACTTGTAGTACCAGTCAAGTTTGTATCTGATTTCGTCCATTTCAATTTCTGATACTATGTAATAGTTGCCTATTTTTTTCATAGTGAATGTCCTCCCTATGTGCTTTGATTTACGTTCCCTTACACTTAATATTATGACAGTTTGGGTCGGTAAAAATGGCTTAGTTAGAGGGTTTCTACCCTTATGTACTACTATTTTTTTGAAAAAGAAAAAGACGCTCTGGGCGTCCTTAACCTCCAAAAATAAAATCCTCAACTTCTATCTTTCTGATTGCGTTGGCTTCCTCCTCCGCATAACTGCATAGCTCCGCAATCGCTTCATGGTATTTTATTCCCATAAAGTCAATCAAAAACTGGATTGCGTCATTGCAATAACCGGGTTCCCCGCGCTTGTGTTTCTCATGATCACAATAGTAATAAACACCGTTCTTTCCTCTGTAAAAAGTTATGTATGTCTGTTTGGCATAGGCATATTGTCCTGGTGATTTCTCAACGATTAAATCAGGATGATATTTTAACAGATACCGGATTAAGTTTGTATGTCTGGCTATTTCCTTAGATTCGTTTGATATGTTGTTTTGCATTAATAAGATCCCCTTTCATATGGTCTAATATTAATATGACAGATTCAAAGCGAATGGTGCTACTTGAATAAAAATATTTTCTTGAATCTTCTAATCCTATAAATGGACAGAGTTATCCCCTTTAAAGGATATTGGTATTTTGTAATACATAGAGCTTACGCATTATCTTATTCTTTACTCCATAGCATAGAACTTTACATATCATAGAGTTTACACAGTCCTTAGAGCTTACGCACACTAAGGGTTTACACAGTCCTTAGTGTTTCACACCTTAGAGCTACCGCACAGCCACACACTGGTTTTTTGGAAACCAATGTGTGGAGCTCGACGAAAAGAAAAATTAGGGGGAGTGGTAATTTCTGTGAGCAGCTATACTTTTCTTTTTCGCCCAGCTACAACAGGGAACAAAATTTTTTGTTTCCTGTTGCTGTGTGCTACGCACTCTATGTGTGTGAAACTCTATGATTGGAATTGCTTAAAACAATTCCTCTATGATGTGGAACTCTATGCTTGATATTCCTCTATATAAGGAATATCCCTATGATTGGAATTGTATCAAACAATTCCTCTATGATGTGAAACTCTATGCATATATACATAATAGATATATAACGTAAGCTTTACTGAAAACAGAAATGTCCTTAGCCAACTTAATGACAAAGGTACATGATAAATAGTTCAAATGAAAGCGGCGTTATCCTGTCCTACCGCATGAGCATTACTGCTCCTACCAATCATGTCCTATCCCATACGCAACCAATATAGAATCCAGAACCGAACCTAACCATTCACTTTTAATCCCATAAATCCCATCTGTTATCAATTTATGTCCGCTTTTCAGCATGTCGGTACAGGGCATAGTTGTACCTAGACAGTGGTTGTGAATCTTTACCACATGACACGGGCCGGTATCATGTAAGCATCCACTATGCAGGATGGTCTGTCTTACACTGGCCGGCTGGCCGGGGGCTGGCTTGTTTTAACGGTGCCCAACCGCAAATTACATTTTATACTGGCACGGGACCCAGATAGCCATATACACTAGGTTGCCTATTATGTATATGACACTTCCATGATGCCGCATGGACACACCTGACTGTTTTCATCTGCCTATTAGTAATCCGTCCGTCAGCAATCGGATTACGGCTATTCAATTGTTTGCTACTGCCAAAGTTTCAAAATGCAGTACACCTTTCAGACAAGGTTTATAAGTCTAGTATGCAAGATTCAAGCAGGGTTGACGGTAATTCCATACCGTTTATTTATTAATTTTTTATGAACAAAGTTAAGGTCAGTTTATAAAATGTTTAGATTTGATTTCGGCTCTATTCGCTCTGAATCTGTCATATTAACTGTGTAGGCAGTTTGACTTTCTTTTCACGCCAACAGCTTACATCAAATACTCAAAACTATTTAACCAAGCAATAAAAAACACACCAAATTTCGATTGAAAGGGGACAGGCAATGCTTTTATCAGACAGCACTATAAAAGCGGCAAAAGAAGCTAATTTAATTGATTACATGCTTACATATCATCCTGACTGTGTTATGGACTATTACGGTATCCGGGATATAAGCCACGATAGTCTGGTTCTGTATCCTGATTCATTCTGTCGTTATTCCACCGGGGAAGTCAAGGACAGCATTTACTATCTGGTGCATTATCAAGGCTATGAATGGAGGGACGCTGTCCTAAAACTCAAAAAGTTTTCAGAATCTCATCCTGATGAATCCCCAATGGCCCGTTGCTTCTCTGGTAAGAAAAAGGAATCCCATTTCTACAAGCCTATACAGACGAACCATATTAATTCAATCCGTGAATACCTCCACTATGAACGGGGAATCTCACTCCCCACCATAGATACGCTGATTCAGCAGAAGAAAATCTATGCCGCAACTGCCCCCGGTTATGGGGCTGATTATGTCTGCTTTTCAAACTCACATATGGGTTTTTACTCCCTCCGCAACATATCAGGTGAGGGTATGCCTAAACTGCTGTTCACAAAGAAACCAGGGGGATTCTGGTGGTTCACAACAGAAAAGCCTTGGCAACCGGATAATCTAATTGAGCGGCTGGCCTGCCCTATGCCTGTTTACTCTATGGATACACCTATCTATGTATTTGAAGCACCCATAGACGCAATCAGTTTTTATGAACTTTACGAGGAACCGGGAATCTATACTGCCATGGGTGGACTAAAGGATACAGCTCTTGATAAAATCCTTAACGCTTTCCCCATTTACAAAGAGGATCACAGGCTCTACCTTGACAGGCAAGTGATACTTGCGGTTGACAGGGACGGAGCCGGGGACAGATTTTCAGAGAAACACAATCAATTTGAGCGGATTAAACCAACAGGAAAAGACTGGAACGAGGATTTAACTTCTTCCGCATAAAGAAAAAGGATGGGCTGCTGATACCGATAGTCCATCCTTTTCCATGTTTATATATTAACTTGCTGTTATCCCGTCCGTCCTGTCTTTCATTTCATCCACACAATAGCGAATGAATCCAGACGCACTTGAAAAACCATATTGATTCACGCACCCATTAATATAATCCCATTCACTCTTTGTAAGGTTCAATGCCAGTTTATAACTTTTGGGATTCTCTGTCTTTGGCTTTTGCTCCCAGAATGGCTTTATCCCTAAGTTATGGGAAATGTTATCCAGATGTGTTTCTTTTACTCCCAGATTTTCCGCAACAAACTTTTTGGAACGGATTATTTTTGATTTACTCATTTCTATAAACTGCCTATCCGTGTTGTTCTGGATTCTTGTATGGCTGAATGTTGTTTCCGGCTCCTGATTTAGGAACATTGATAGAATTGCATACTGTTCCGGTGATTTTTTCTGCCACCGCCGAATCTGGCCGATTAAAGCGGCTCCTAATACTATACTCCCAAAATGATGGGAAATAAATTCTTCACCGTACCTATCACATAAATTCATGGATAACCGTTTATAGTCTACACTGTAATACATATCCTTTCTGGCAAGTCCATATCCGGCATTTAGTAATCCCTCATATAGATTGTTATATCCATCTGTCGGTCCTGCTTCTAACGGCATTTTCAAATATCTTGTGAGCATTTTTGTAAATTCCAGTTCCGTTTCTGATACCTGATAATCCGCACTGTCCGTATCTTTGTATTCCGGCAGGATAAAGTTATTGTTCAGTTCATTCTTGTATTCCCTTTGGCGGGTTATCAAATAACATTTATGTTTCTGACAGACTGACACATATGGTATCTGGTGGCTTAAATGCCAATATGTCTCTCCATGCTTCTTAAAATCTTCCTGCATACAGAGAGGGCAGGATTTCAGTTCCATTGATTCATACGGCTTGGATATTTTCACTGGAAAATTAATCTTTCCATGCTTCGTCATTTCAAGAATATTATTCTTATTCTCCAAAGGCTGGAAACGGAAGATATATTTAAAAAGTGTGTGGTTTAAGGCAATATCTTCAATATCCAACGTCCCATCCGGGAGCTGCCCTGCAATATCAAAAATCAGATTATTTGGCAGGAAACTACCTAAAGCGGCATGATCCTTACCTCCAAACAATTCACGGAATGTTGCGGCACTGGTTGTATTTCCTGTTCTTATATGATACCTGCATAACACGCTGTACCAAAGTTCATCCGGGTATGGTGTGGGAAAATACTGCAACATTAAAAGCACCTCCGTTCTATCATCTGATAGGTTTCCAAAATCTTAAAGAAATTCTCTGCGGATTCATCCTGCTTCCAGATTGACAGCAGGTCGTCTTTATCCCTGTCCGTCTGCTTTCTCCCACGCTGGGTAGCGTAAAACCGCTTTACGGGCTTTGTAGTGGCTTCTGTTGGCACTTCTGGTTCTTCCTGTGTCTGTATGATAATTTCTTGTACTGGCTTCGGTTCGGAAACTACTGGAAGTGTAATTACTTTTGATTCGTCTACTACACTGCACTCAACCTCAATCTCTGATCCGTCAACTTCATCGACACCGATTGTCTCAAACTCAATCTCCTGTACGGCAAAATCAGAAATAGATGTTCCACCACGGGCATATACTTTCGGCACCTCAATCCCTAAGTAAGACACTGCCTGTTTAATGGATTCATAGGTGATTTTCTCCTTACCGGATAAAATGGCTTGTGTCTGTGCTTCTTGAAATATCTTCACGATATAGGCAGGGATTCCGGCTGACAGATCGTAAATCTGTTTCATCAGTTTTTCGCTCAATTCCGCTTTTTGTAATGTCATTTGATATTCCCATAGGGTAGAAATAAACTTCCGGTAAATCACATCATATTTCATTGGCAACAATCTCAAACCTCTGGTACGTCTCTTTAAGTGTTCCTGCTTCATAAATAAATCTTCGGCTTCCAGTGTTCCACAGAAACAGATTCCGGTACTCGTTTCGTTGGTAAGTTCCACAAGAAATTTAATCAAGGGTCTTGTCTGCTTATTTTTTGCGGCGGTCTGGATTGCGTTCTGTATCTCGTCAATGACAATCAATCCAATATGGTGATTCATGCAAATAATTTTCAACCTCGTTGTCAATGCGCTGGATGATATGCTCTTTAAGCTCCCTGCCTGGGTGAAATATTCCGAACCGATTGCCCGGTCAATGGCAGACAGGATGTTAAAAGCTAGAGTTTTCACACTACAATCAGAGGGACATTCCACTACGAGATAGTTAATCTGTTTCGTATAAAATTGTTTCTCCTTATACTTCGTGTGGATTATCACTTGCGGCATGGTACTCAAGCACCTTTGGATTGTTGATGTTTTACCAATTCCCGGCACTCCCAAAACTGCTCCGCTGTATGCCTGGGTCGAGTAGTTTAATGTACGTTCTCTCCCTGTGCGAAAATCCATATAAATTTCGTTTAACTGCCTTACGGATTCAATCACTGTCTTTGTCTGGTAAGTAGTTGCCATGGCTCTGTAAAGCATATCGTAGAGAGTATACATATAATCCATAGGCTGAAACCATGTTGTCAGTTCCGTCAAATAATTTCTCCGTTCCTGTGGACTTTTCTCTTGAATGTCATACGGAAACTGTATCTCACTTTTCATGCGTTCCGTAAATTCCGCTTTCCCTAATAACTCCGGCAGGGCTTCCAAAAAAAGATTGCCCTGCTCTTTGTCATATTCGGCTGCGACTGTGTTTGTATGCTCGTTTCTATATTTCATCATGCCAACTCCCTCCTGCGATTCTGCTGAATCTCTGTTCCATCAATTTTACCCTTATCAATGCACTCGGCTTCACCTACAATAGATTGGATACTTTGCAATACCTTGATCCGTCCCTCTGTGTCCAGACGTTCCAACTCTTTGCTATTAGCTCTATGCTTATCTTTCTCCATCTGATACTCGGTCTGTGTAGCTCCGATATACTGTTTACAATAGCTTGCAAGTTCAAAAGGTATGTACTCCATACCCTCAATCAGGTATACACGGCTCACATTATTCGGATCGTATGCAATCTGTATTGTATCGCCCACTTTTTTATATTCCATGAGCTTCTTGAACTGCGCTCCTGTATACCAAAGCCCGTTGTTACTGATTCCCTTGCGGGAGAGGGTAGCTGCTTTCCTTGGAAGTCCAAACTGGTAAAGCTGTTCTCTGGATACTGGAATTATCATGGACTTGTTTTCATCCTCATACCAGTTCCATAATCCGGCGGCTGTGGGCGTTGCTTCTCCCACCTGGCTATTCTGGATGATCCGGCAGCTATTAAGATACAAAACACAATGAATCACTACCTTTGTAAAATCTTCCAGTGTCAACACGGCCTGGCTCCTATAATCTACCGCCCACCGTTCCTGTGCGTCTGCTTCGATTACTCCCTTACCTCGTAGGGCCGGTTTGTATTTCTGTTGCATAAGGTCAAAGGACTTCTCCACAAGGCTTTTCCCATCCGGCCTGAATGGCGGCAGGGATTCAAACTCAATCCCGTACTTCATGGCAAGTTCTTCCATACGACTTCCGATAAACTCTTTTCCCTTATCTGTGATGATCTCACCCGGCAGGCCCGTGTTGGGCCATTCTTCCTGTGTTATCTCAATTCCGTATTGTCCGCAAAACTCAACTTTATCCATGGCTGCATTTGCAAGACAATTTATCACCGCCTGTTCTCCTGCGTCTAAGCCTACATAAATTCCGGCTATTAACTGTGTTGCAGTATCCACTGCCATATAGATGTTTGGACGTCCAATCACGGCTGATTTATCTAACCTGGACACAAGGTGTATATCTGCCTGTGTTGCGTCCATCTGATACGCTCCAATTTTATCCCTCCAACTCATAGCACTTCCAAAAAGAGGACGTTTGTTTCTCTGGTAGTCTGTCAATCCGTTTCTGGCAATTGTGTTTCTGGATTTTGCATGATAACCGCCCTCGTAGAAGTAATGGCGGAAACAGTGCCAACTTGGACGAGTTTCTAATAAGCGTCCATCTGCATCCGCGTATTTGGAAAGCAACATCATGTCATAAGCACTTCTTAGGGACATTTTCTTTGCGGAATAATAAAAGGTGTCAATCGCCCAACGGAAGTTTTTCTGTTCCTGCGTCTCCGGCTTCTCTGGAAGTTTCCGTTCCTCTACCAGCGACCGCCCTGCCAACTGACGAAAATATAGTTTTTGAATCCTCTTGACTGTGCTCCCCTCACGCTCTGCCAGTTCCTTAATTTTCCGGTTCCGTATCTGTTTGTCCATGATGTAAAGTTCATCTTCCATAAGTTCAGCTATAAGTTCAAGACGTTTTCTCTGTCCCTCTGTTGGATTCTTTTGCCTGTCAATATATTTTAAGTATTCCTGTGGCGGTTCTATTCTGGGATATAATTTCAAATCCTGTTCTGATACAAAATATGGGCTGCATGGATTCTCATAAGATATAATCCATGCTCCGCTTTCTGCCTTTAACACAATCCTGTAAACCTCTCCTGATATATCAATGAACATAGATTTATTCCCCTTTCTCCATAATGATGATTTTCCAATCCCGGACAGATTCAGATACGGACCAGTACCGTCTGGAAAATTCCAACTTCTCAATAGTGGCTCTCTTTGCTAACGTAGCTTCTGTGGCAACCTCCCGGATACCTATGCTTCCATCTTCAAAGTGAAGAACAAAGTCCGTGGCCCACTCTACGTCAAAATAGTCTTTGCGAATATCAACCGGATTTATAAACTGATACCTCTCCATGTCCAACGCCTGACAGGTTTCATAAGAAACAACCTCCGGCTCCTGTTCCAATATCCTTGCATACTCTCTAGCCTCCCTACTGTGGACACATACCACCTTTTTGTTTTTATCACTGCGAAAACTTATGTCCCTACGTTTTACCCCTGCTTTGTCCATTCAACTCACTCCTTATCAAAATTAGATTTAGTCAGCGAATGAATTAATCCCAATTTTAAAAACCCCATCCCCAAAACCAAAAACTCCAATTAATTCCGAATTAATCTTAATTTTTGTAGCCAAATTCTCCAATTAATTCATAGAGCCAGTCGAATTAATCCTAGTTTTTGTAGCCAAATTCTTGGATTAATTCAATATCAACCGAATTATTCCGAGTTTTTGTAGCCAAATTCTCCGATTAATTCAAAATCCGGAGCCAAAAACTCCGATTAATTCCAATTAATTAGAATTACTTTGTTCAGGTGCGAATGAAAACCACCCTTTTGTCCAGATTAAAATAGACTTTTTTATTTCAGCATTTTAGACGTTTAGATGTGTCTGATTCTGGTTTTGTTTCTGTTTCCGTTCCTGTTTTCAGATACAACCTTTCCCTTAGATACGGATACAGAATCTAACTGCAATACTCATAAAACCTTGTAGATACGTTGTTTTTGACTTGTTTCAGATTTTTTTCTTTCCTTTTTCGTCCTTCGTATAATTGGATAGAGTAGGGACAGATACAGAAACAGAGCCGGCAGGATCTTAAATCCTGTCGGCTCTGCAAGCTTATTACTTTATTCTATTTTCGGTTGGACAACAGACACGGAACCGGAGGGATGGGAACACAACTATTCAAACTCAATCGTAGCCGGCGGCTTCCCCGTGCAATCATACAGCACCCGGTTAACCCCCTTCACCTCATTCACAATCCTGCTGGTCACCTTCCCCAGTACCTCCCAGGGAATCTGCGCAGCCTCCGCGGTCATGAAATCAGATGTAAGCACGGCCCTCAGTGCAACCGCATAATCATACGTCCTCTCATCACCCATGCATCCCACGGAGCGCATATTGGTAATGGCTGCAAAGTACTGCCCCAGGTCCTTATCCACCCCGGCCTTTGCAATCTCTTCCCTGTAAATCGCATCCGCATCCTGTACAATCCTTACCTTATCAGCCGTTACCTCGCCGATGATCCTGACGCCAAGGCCCGGACCCGGGAATGGCTGCCTGAATACCAGATATTCCGGAATCCCCAGTTCCAAACCAGCCTTACGCACCTCATCCTTAAACAGCAGACGGAGAGGCTCCACCAGTTCCTTAAAGTCAACGTGCTCAGGAAGCCCGCCCACATTGTGGTGGGATTTGATGACAGCGGACTTGCCGAGGCCTGACTCAATCACATCCGGGTAGATGGTTCCCTGAACCAGATAATCCACCGCGCCAATCTTCTTTGCCTCTTCTTCGAATACACGGATGAATTCCTCGCCTATGATCTTGCGCTTTGCCTCTGGCTCTTCCACGCCCTTCAGCCTTGCATAGAACCTCTCCTGGGCATTCACACGGATAAAGTTCAAGTCATACTGTCCTTTGGGGCCGAATACGGCTTCTACCTCGTCCCCCTCATTCTTCCTCAAAAGGCCATGGTCAACGAACACGCAGGTCAGCTGCTTACCGATTGCCTTGGACAGCATGACCGCAGCAACCGAGGAATCCACTCCGCCGGAAAGCGCGCACAGCACCTTCCCGTCGCCAATCTTCTCCCTCAGCGCCTTAATCGTGGTATCTACGAATGAATCCATCTTCCAGTCCCCGGAACAACCGCAGACATTGTAGACAAAGTTGGACAGCATCCTGGTTCCCTCTTTTGTATGGACTACCTCAGGATGGAACTGAACCCCATAGAAATTCCTTTCCGCACACTCCATACCCGCAACCGGGCATGATTCCGTATGGGCTGTAATCCTGAATCCGGCAGGCACCTGGGCGATATAGACCCCATGGCTCATCCAGCACACGGTCTTGGGCGATACTCCCTCAAACAGCTTGCTGGATGTATCCACATCCACCTCCGTGTGTCCATACTCGCTGACAACCGCTTTCTTGACAACGCCCTCCAGCAGATAACTCATCAGCTGGGCTCCATAACAGATTCCAAGAACCGGTATCCCCAGTTCAAATATCTCCCTGGAACAGCGCGGAGCGCCGTCTTCAAATACCACATCCGGTCCGCCTGTGAAAATGATTCCCTTGGGATTCATCTCCTTAATCCTGTCCAGGCTCATATTGTAAGGATGGACTTCACAGTATACATTGCACTCGCGGACGCGGCGCGCAATCAGCTGATTATACTGACCGCCAAAGTCCAAAACGATAATCATCTCTCTATCCATGAGATTTCTTCCTCCATGTCATGTCTTTTCTGGATATTCCCGCCAAAACCTAAAATCCAAACTACCTCTCCCTATACCATGACCCAATTTATCAGAAAATATTTATATCCGCATAAATTGAAAGAGATTGTACAAAATAGTACAATCTCTTTTTTATCTTTCGTATGAATATATTATACGGCACCCTGCCGCAAATAGCAAGTAATTTCGACAATTTTCTCAGACTTTTTTCTACCCCCATTTTCCATGTGGTTTTTCCGGCTTCAACTCCAATCCGCCCAAGCCCGCGCCATCATCCTGTCTATGAATCCATCCCTGCCTCATGCTGTCTGTCCATGTCCAGGTATTTCTTAATATAGATTCCGGTATAGGAAGCAGGATTCGCGGCCACGTCCTCCGGCGTTCCCTTGGCAATCACGGTACCGCCCTTGTCACCGCCTTCGGGTCCGATGTCAATGATATAATCAGCCGTCTTAATCACATCCAGATTATGCTCAATGACCACCACCGTATTACCGCCGTCAGACAGCCTGCGGAGGATATCAATCAGCTTGTGCACGTCTGCAAAATGCAGCCCCGTGGTAGGCTCGTCCAGGATATAGATGGTCTTGCCCGTGCCGCGCTTGGACAGTTCGGTTGCCAGCTTGATACGCTGGGCCTCACCGCCTGACAGCTCCGTGGAAGGCTGGCCCAGCCTGATGTAACCCAGGCCCACATCATACAGGGTCTGTATCTTCCTGGTGACAGATGGGACATTCTCAAAGAACTTAAGCGCCTCCTCCACCGTCATATCCAGCACGTCATAAATGCTCTTGCCCTTGTACTTCACATCCAATGTCTCACGGTTATACCGTTTGCCGCCGCAGACCTCACATGGCACATATACATCAGGAAGGAAATGCATCTCAATCTTGATGATTCCGTCGCCGCTGCAGGTCTCGCACCGCCCGCCCTTGACGTTAAAGCTGAACCGTCCCTTGGTATATCCCTTTGCCTTTGCATCCACTGTGGATGCGAACAGATCACGGATTAAATCAAACACGCCTGTATAGGTGGCCGGATTAGACCTTGGCGTACGTCCGATGGGGGACTGGTCTATGGCAATGATCTTATCCAGCTGTTCCGTGCCGTCTATTCCCTTGTGCCTGCCGGGTATGGTCCTTGCACGGTTCAGTTTCCTGGCCAGGGACTTGTACAGGATTTCATTGACCAGTGAACTCTTGCCGGAACCGGATACTCCTGTGACACAGGTCATGACGCCCAGTGGGAAATCCACATTGATGTTCTTCAGGTTATTCTCAGCAGCCCCCCGTACCGTAATCCAGCCCGTGGGCTTCCTGCGCTCAGCCGGCACAGGTATCCTAAGCCTGCCGCTTAAATACGCCCCTGTCACAGAATCCTGGTTATCCATGATTTCCTGGGCCGTACCCATGGCAATTACCTGTCCGCCATGTTCGCCTGCCCCAGGACCGATGTCCACGATACAGTCCGCTGCCAGCATGGTATCCTCGTCGTGTTCCACCACCAGCACGCTGTTGCCCAGGTCCCGCAGATGAATCAGGGTCTTTAAAAGCTTGTCATTATCCCTCTGATGAAGGCCGATGCTTGGCTCGTCCAGGATATAGGCAACGCCCACCAGGCCCGAACCGATCTGGGTCGCCAGACGGATCCGCTGTGCCTCCCCGCCTGACAGGGTTCCGGTTGCCCTGGAAAGGGACAGATAATCCAGCCCCACGTCAATAAGGAAACAGATTCTGGCCCGTATCTCCTTGAGGATGGACGCCCCAATGGCCAGCTGCATATTGGTAAGCTTCAATCCATCCAGGAAATCCTTGAACTTCACAATGGACATATTGGTGGCCTGGAAGATATTCATATCCCCCACCGTAACTGCCAGTGACTCCTTCTTAAGCCTCTGCCCCTTACACGCAGGACAGGGGGTAATCCGCATATAGGTTTCGTACTCTGCCTTGGATGCCTCGGAAAATGTCTCCTTATAACGCCGGTTCACATTCTCAACCAGGCCCTCAAAAGCCACGTCATACACGCCCTCGCCCCTCTGGCTCTTATAGCGTACCTTGACTTCCTTCCCCCCCGTACCGTACAGAATCACGTCCTGGATTTCCTTTGGATAGTCCTGGAAAGGAGTGTCCAGACGGAACTTATATTCCTTGGAAAGCGCCTCGAGGATTGCCCTTGTAAAGCTTCCCTTGTCCGTACAGGACTGCCATCCCAGCACCACAATGGCGCCGTCATCAATGGAAAGGGACTTGTCGGGAATCATCAGGTCCTCGTCAAACTCCATCTTATATCCAAGTCCGAAACACTCCGGACACGCGCCGAAGGGGTTGTTAAAGGAAAAGCTTCTGGGCTCCACCTCATCCACGCTGATACCGCAGTCCGGGCAGGAAAAGCTCTGGCTGAAGTTCACCGGTTCCCCGTCCGTCACATCCACGGTCATAAGCCCGCCGCTGAGGGCCATCACGGTCTCAATGGAATCCGTAAGACGCTTTTCAATGCCTTCCTTCACGATCAGACGGTCCACTACCACTTCTATGTTATGCTTGATATTCTTATCCAGCCTGATATCTTCCGAAAGCTCATAAAGGTTCCCGTCAATGCGCACCCTCACATAACCGCTCTTGCGCGCCTGGTCCAGAACCTTCACATGCTCGCCCTTACGCCCCCTGACAACAGGAGCCAGAAGCTGGATTTTGGTACGTTCCGGCATCTGCATGATATGGTCCACCATCTGGTCAATGGACTGCTTGTGTATCTCCTTGCCGCACTTGGGACAGTGTGGAATACCCACCCTGGCATACAGAAGCCTCATGTAATCATAAATCTCGGTCACGGTACCCACCGTGGAACGCGGGTTCCGGTTCGTGGACTTCTGGTCTATGGAAATGGCCGGCGACAGCCCTTCTATGCTCTCCACATCCGGCTTCTCCATCTGTCCCAGGAACTGGCGGGCATAGGAAGACAGGGACTCCATATAACGCCTCTGCCCTTCCGCATAGATGGTATCAAAAGCCAGTGATGACTTACCGGACCCGGACAGTCCGGTCAGCACCACCAGCTCGTTTCTCGGTATATCCACGGATATATTCTTCAGATTATGCTCATTGGCCCCGCGGATTTTAATGTACTGCTTTGCCATTCAAAATGCTCCTTGTCTCTTATCAGTAATCTTTACTTAAAACTCTCCCCAAAGTGTATGGCGTAAGTATATCACATTCCACCGTCATTTGCAAACATTTGTTCGATGAAATGCTGTAGGATTGCTGGAACTTCTTCCAGCAGGCTCCTTGCATTGACACGTTCCGACATCTGATGCGCATCCCTGCCCACGGGGCCGAACAGAAGGGCCGGAACCTGGAAAACAGACATGGCGTCCAGGTTCATTCCATACAGCTTCCCCCACAGAGGGGCATTGGCCGCATAAGCCTTAAGCTCCTCCATATCCGGCCCTGCGCAGTAACTTAAATCCGAGATACCACAACAGTAATTGCGCTTTCCCAGCCGGATACCGCAGGTCTCCCCCGCTGCCTTTTGAAGCATTTCATAGAGCGCGCTTCCCTGTCCTGTCCTTCCCGGCAGGCGGTCACTGTGAAAAGCCGGATAATACGGCGGTGCAAATGCAATCACCATGATAGGCGCCGTAATCCCTGAATAGGTCAGGGCTGCATCCATGATTTCCAGGGTCGCCCGGGGATAGTTCCACTGGCCCAGGCGGATACGTTCCCCCGCATCCTCATACAGCGCCCTGAACCATTTTCCCGCCTCCTCCCCATGCCGCTCCCGGCACAGCCTTACCAGTTCCCCGTACTCCATGACACAGCGGGACAGATCCACATCCGGCAGGGCTGCGCCGGACCGGACCGCTGCCTCCCGGGCCTCCATCCGTTCCATATAAGAGGAAAATGCCTCCCGCCCAATCTCCTTAAGCCGTCCCATGACAGAATCCGCCGTCTTCCCAAACCCCAGCATGCTCATATAGCCCGCTGCCCGGTGGGGCACCGACACATCATACCCTTCCTTGCGGTCCCTCAGGTTAAACCAGGTGGGCGGCGGACACGGTTCCCCTTCCCATCGTTCTGAAAACTCAGGGGCCAGCTCCGTGCGCATGAACATTTCCGCCAGGACCCCGATTGCGTTCAATCCACGGAAACAATCCACCACATGCGCCTTCACGCCCTGGACCAGCACCGCGGGCATGGTCTTCCCCACAGACCCGATATAGATCTGCTGCCTGCCATCCTCATTAAAACTGGGCTCCAGATCCACCAGGCATCCATACTCCAGGCCAAACTGTTCCTGCAGCCCCGTAAAAAACGGAATGGACCCCCTCATACCGGCTGAATAAGCCTCCTCATCCGCCACCGCGGCAAACAGAAGGCAGCCCGGCAGTTCCGGATGTTCCAGCATCAATTGCCCATACCAGTCCATCAGGGCCATGCCCACCGCAAGTCCCCCCTTCATGTCGTTGACACCCCGCCCGAACAGCCATTCCCCTGTCTCAAAATCCGCCCTGGCCTCCTCAGGCAGCATTGACATCAGGTCCTCCAGTTCCTTTCCCTGCGCCAGCTTCCACGCCTCCACATCATACGCATAGGGCCGGAAATCCCCATACTCCTCAGTATCCACCACATCATAATGCCCGGTAAGGATAACTGTCCTTGAAGTGCTCCCCTTCACCAGCCCATAAGGGGTCCCCCGGGACAGGATATCCCCCTCCAGCCCATACATTCCCGTAAGTTCAGGATGCGCCTTAAAATACGGCTGCCGCCCCAGCTCCTCCCTTATGTAATCCCCTGCCGCCTGTTCCTCCCTGCTGTTGGAAATACTGGGGATTGCAACCAGTTCCTTCATATAACGGTAAATCTCATTTTTCATTTCCATAATCATCCGCCTCACTGTCAATTATCCGATGAACATTTTGCAGCATCGATTGCCAGGGCCGCCATAAGCACATACAATGCGTCTTCCGGGTTTCCAATCTCAAGCACATATGTATCAGTCAGCTTAAACAGCTGCTTGGACAGCCCCGCTACCCGTCTCCCCATGGCATCCTCTATGTAATAATCCCATTCCAGGATATCCCCAGCAATATGCCATCCCCTGACATCCATCTTAAAAGACGGCCTGAAAAACGTGAATTCCTTCCAAACCTCCCCCACCAGCCGTTCACCCACATACAGCCGGAACCTTGGCAAGAAAGTAAGCACCTCCTGCTTAACAGTACCCAGATGCCTTCCCTGCGCATCATATATCTCCAGCCTGTGTCCCCAGGCCAATTTCCCCTGGACCGTATAAACCGTCCTGCCGTCCTCATCAAAAACATCGTAACTGTCAAACCACGAGAAAAACCTCTGCCGAAACAATAACTTCATCCCACATCCTCTTTCTCCGGCCCACACCCGGCCATAGTCCAAAATCCTTATGGAATCATCCGCTTCTAATCATAACAGCATAATCCCCCTTGTCAAGCCATCCCAAAAACTCCCATGCCATTCTCTGCCAGAAACTAACACCACCGCGCTCCCCTTTTTGAAGCGCCAGCAGATGTCCACCACCATCCCACGCCCTCTTTTCTGAAGCGTCAGCGGACGTCCACCACCACCACCCGCCCCTTTTCTGAAGCGTCAGCGGACGCCCACCACCACATTCAAGTGCCGACGGACTCCCACCCCTGCCAGTTTAAAAGAGCCGAATGGCGCTGCAGCATACGGCCGCAGCGCCATCCCAATTCTCCCACGGACAAAATCCCTCCCCCGTCCGCGTCCATTCGACGTAACCTACCTCTCCTCCCTGAAATAAGCCAGTCCCAGGCTCTCAGGCGGCTGATACTCCCTCTTCTTCCTCAAGCTGGTAATCACCAGCACCACAATGGTCACAACATATGGCAGGGCCTTGAAAATCTCCTGGGCCCCCCTGTCCAGTCCCGGGATATAGAGATAAAGGATATACAGGCCGCCGAACAATATGGAGCCCCAGATTGCATTGACCGGCTTCCACAGTGCGAAGATGACAAGTGCGATGGCCAGCCAGCCCCTGTCGCCAAATCCGTTATTGGTCCAGGTCCCGCCGGAATACTCCATCACAAAGTACAGTCCCCCAAGTCCGCTGATACCGCCGCCCACACAGGTGGCCAGGTACTTGTACGCAGTCACGTTAATGCCCGCTGCATCCGCGGTTGCCGGACTCTCGCCCACAGCCCTCAGGTTCAGCCCCTTCCTGGTCTTACCCAGGAAGAAAGCCAGTACAATTGCCAGGAGGACCGCCAGATAGGTAAGGAATCCATAGGAAAACAATACCTGCCCCACCACTCCCAGCTTAGAAAGCCCAGGAACCGGCGTCTTGTAGGCCGCGCCCGTAACCGCCACGGAAATCTGTCCCACGCCGCCTGCCAGCTTTGCAAGGGAACCGCCGAAGAAGTTGCCGAAGCCCACGCCAAAGGTGGTCAGGGCCAGACCCGTGACATTCTGGTTGGCCCGCAGCGTAATGGTCAGCACACTGTACACCAGACCGCCCAGGGCCGCGCATGCGAATGCGCACAGGAAGGAAATCAGCATCCCCACAAAGCCGTTAGGTGTCCCCACTGAATTTTCATATAAAAATGCACCAATCAGTCCTGCAATCCCGCCCATGTACATCATCCCGGGAATACCCAGGTTCAGGTTGCCGGACTTCTCCGTCATGATCTCGCCCAGGGCGCCGTACAGAATCCCTATGCCCTGCCCAATGGCCTTCTGAATGAATATAACTAAAAATCCCATATCCTTGTCCTCCCTCCTAAGCCTGTGTGTCTTTGCGCCTGCTGCGCACCGCTACTTTGTAATTGATGAAAAACTCACAGCCCAGGATAAAGAACAGGATGATTCCCGTTATGACATCAGAGGCATTTTCATTCAGGTTGAACTGTGACGCGATCTGCCCCGCGCCCTTCTGCATGAATACCAGGAAAAAGGATACCAGGACCATGGCAAATGCATTGAACTTGCTGAGCCATGACACTATGATTGCCGTAAATCCCCGTCCTCCCGCCGTGCTGGTGGATATGGTGTGGCTTGCGCCGCTTACAATGATAAAACCGGCAATGCCGCAGATAGCCCCGGACAGGGCCATGGTGCGAAGGATTACCTTCTTCACATTGATACCCGCGTACCTGGCCGTGTTCTCACTCTCACCCACCACAGCAACCTCATACCCCTGCTTGCTGTATTTCAGGTAAATGAACATGGCCAGGGTCAGAACCAGGACGATTACCAGGTTCCACCCGTAGTCCAGCCCAAAAAGCTTGGGAAGCCAGCCGCCTTTTGTAGCGGAGTTGATGGTGCCCACCGAGTTGGACCCCTTTGGGTTCTCCCAGAAGATAATGCAGTATGTGATGACCTGCATTGCCACATAATTCATCATCAGTGTAAATAGTGTCTCATTGGTATTCCAGTATGCCTTGAAAAATGCCGGAATTGCAGCCCAGACCATGGCGGACAGCGCGCTTCCCGCCAGCATCAGCGGGAACAGCAGGATTGGCGGAAGGGAATTACCCAGATAAATCATCATGGCCGCCGATGTGACGCCCCCGATCAGGACCTGCCCCTCGGCGCCGATATTCCAGAACCGCATCTTAAATGCCGGGGTAATGCCGATTGCAATGCACAACAGGACCAGGGTGTCCCGTATGGTCATCCAGACTCGCCGTTTGGTTCCCACCGCTCCGTCAAACACCCCTTTGTACACTTCAATGGGATTCAGGCCAGTAAGCGCGAAGATAACGCCTGCACAGACAATCAGGGATATGAGGACCGCCGCCAGCCTGATAAGCCACGCCTTGTACGGCTCTATGCCGTCACGTTTGGATATATGCATCAGAGGTTCCTTTACCGATACCGCTGTCATTTCCTTACTCACTCTGGTCACCTCCTACTTTTGTCATCATCAGGCCCACGCCCTCTTTGGTGGCTGTCCTGCCGTCCACGATACCGCTTATCCGGCCGCCGCACAGCACCAGGATACGGTCGCACAGTTCCAGAAGCACATCCAGGTCCTCTCCCACACAGATGACCGCCGCCCCCTGCTGCTTCTGTTCATTGAGCAGATGGTAGATGGTATAGGATGAATTGATGTCCAGCCCCCGCACAGGGTAGGCAACCATAAGTACCTTGGGATTGGAGGAAATCTCACGTCCCACCAGGACCTTCTGCACATTTCCGCCGGACAGCTTGCGCACCGGCGTGGTGACGCCGGGGGTCACCACCTCCAGCTCCTCGATGATATGCTCCGCCAGGCTTCTGGGCGTCTTCCTGTCCGCAAAGAAAGGACGGCCGTTCCGGTAGCCCCTGAGCATCATGTTGTCCGTCATATCCATGGAACCCACCAGTCCCATGCCCAGCCTGTCCTCAGGCACAAAGGAGAGCTTCACACCCAGCTTGCTGATGGCGGAAGCCGACATGCCTGCCAGGTTCTTTTCCCCGCCCTCAGGCGGATAATATGTAATGGTTCCCGACTCCATGGGCTGTAAGCCTGCAATGGATTCCAAAAGTTCCTTCTGTCCGCTTCCCGCGATTCCGGCCACCCCCAGTATCTCTCCGCTGTATGCGGTAAAGGTGGCGTTGTCCAAAGTCCTGACACCTTCCTTATTCAAACAGGTGACCCCCTGTACCTCCAGACGCTTCTGGGGATTGACAGGCTCCGGGCGGTCGATATTCAGGCTGACCTTCTTGCCTACCATCATTTCGGTCAGGGACTCCTCCGTTGCCTCGGCTGTCTGCACGGTCCCGATGTACTGGCCCTTGCGCAGCACGGAGACCCGGTCTGACAGCGCCAGCACCTCATGGAGTTTATGGGTGATGATGATGATGGAATGGCCTGCCTCGCGCATATTGCGCAGGACTGCGAAAAGACGGTCTGTTTCCTGGGGTGTGAGGACCGCCGTGGGCTCGTCCAGGATCAGGATATCCACACCGCGGTACAGAAGCTTGACAATCTCCACGGTCTGCTTCTGGGATACGGACATGGTGTATATCTTCTGGTCCGGGTCCAAATCGAAGCCGTATCTGCCCGTCAGTTCATTAATCCGTGCCGCCACGCTTTTCATGTCCAGGATTTCTTTTCCTGAAAGGCCCAGGATGATGTTTTCCGCCGCGGTCAGGACATCCACCAGTTTAAAATGCTGGTGGATCATGCCGATTCCCAATGCAAATGAATCCTTGGGCGAACGGATGGCCACCTCTTTTCCATTCACATATATCTGCCCCTCATCCGGGTAGTAGATTCCCGATATCATGTTCATGAGGGTGGTCTTCCCGCTTCCGTTCTCACCCAGGATGGACAGTATCTCCCCCCGCTTGACAGACAGGCATACTTTGTCATTGGCAGTTACCTTGCCGAATCGTTTTGTGATGTTTTTCAGTTCAATTGCGTATTCTCCGCTCACCCGGCAGACCTCCATTTTTATTATTTTTATCTTGCTTGCGGCAGGGCGCTGTACCAGTCCGTGTTTGAAAATCCATTCCCGCCATGCACCCCAATGCCTCCGTGGAAAAAAGCGGAGCCAGTCAGATAGCTCCGCTTTTGCAGCTTTTACAAATTCACCCAGCCTGGTACCTGCGGGAAATTAGTTGTCAATTGTATTAATTCCGTCAATCAGTATGTCGAATGCGGGCGCAGATGCAAATTCGGACTCATGGAAATATCCGTCGGAAATGTACTCATTGCCGTCATCCTTCTTATATTTATCCAGTGTCTCGCCCTTAACGGTCCAGGTGGAGGTATCGAACACATGAAGCTCGCCTGCTGCCAGTTTGGCCTCAACCTCTTCCACCTTTTCCTTGGTTCCCGGGGCAACCGCTGCTTCGTTCAGTTCAGTGATAAGCACTGCGCCGTCTGAGAAGCCCTTGCACCAGTCAACCGGAATCTCGGTTCCATCCACAACATGCTGTACGGCCTCGGTCACATATGCGCCCCAGTTGTTGGTGGAGGATGTAAGGGCCTGGGTAGGAGCCGTTGCAATCATGGAAATGTTGTAGCCCACACATGGAACGCCTGCTGCCTCACATGCAGTGGGGGCGCCGGTTGTATCGGCATGCTGGCTGATCAGCACGCAGCCATCGGAAATCAGGGCGTCTGCCGCTTCCTTTTCCAGGTCAAAGCTGGCCCAGCTGTTGGTGTACTTAACTTCCATGGTGGCATCCGGGCATACGGAGCGCACGCCTAAGAAGAAGGAGGTATATCCGCTGATAACCTCAGCATACGGATAAGCGCCCACATAACCGATCTTGCAGGCATCCTTTGCAACGGTCCCGTCCTCTATCATCTGGTTCAGCTTCAGTCCGGCAACCACGCCAGACACGTAACGCGCTTCATAAATAGCCGTGAAATAGTTATGCATGTTGCTCAGTCCGCTGGATGCTGCCTGGAAACCGGTAGCATGGCAGAACTGGACCTCAGGATACTCCTTAGCTGCCTCAATCACATAGGACTCATGTCCAAAGCTGTTGGCAAATACAATCTGGCATCCCTGGTCAGCCAGATCCATAGCCGCATCCTGAGCAGTCTCATCCTCCGGGATATTCCATTTAACGATAATCTGGTCATCGGACAGGCCAAGGGCATCCTTCATCTCCATGGCGCCCTTATAATGTGCGGCCGTATAGCCTTCATTCTCATCACCGATGAATACAAAACCAACCTTTAAATCTTCCTTTGCCACACCGCCTGCAGGCGCTGCCTCTTTGGCCTCTGTCTCCCCTGCTTCTGCAGCAGTGGTGTCTGCCGCCGCCTCTGTGGACGCTGCCGGCGCCGCGGTCGTATCTGCTGTTCCGGAACCGCCGCAGGCTGCCAATGACAATGTCATCACACCCGCCATTGCTACGCTGACTAACTTACGTAATTTCATAATGCTCTCCTCCATGAAGTTGGGATATAGGCACATCCAGACGAAAATACGTCAGGTATTGGCTGCCATTGCCCCTGACGTTCCATCGATGTCCTATCCGTTAAAATGTAACACAAATACGTAGTTAAGTATATCACTTTTTCCATCATTGTCAATATTAACCATTTATTTAAAACAATTTTATACACAATAAAGCGGGATTGGTTTAATTTATCACCAATCCCGCCTTATATTCTTAAGCTACGCTTATATTTCAGGCCTGCGCCCGGCCATTTTCACTGAACACCTCGCACATAATCCCGGCGCCCAAACGGAATCCATGACTGAACGTCTCCGTCTTTTCCAGATAAGTAAGCTCCAGATAATGCTCCATCAGGGTATCAAATTCCGCCTTCATTCCCGCGTCCAGCTTCTCCGTGAAGCGCTCCACTTCCTTTAGGGATTCCCTGCACAGGGCCTGGTAATCCGCTGAATCCTGCATCACACAGTCAGCGGGGTGCAGATCCCCTGCATATAACATGTTCAAAATTTTTCCCATTCCTGTTCCTGCCTTTCATCTGTCTGTATGCAACAGGGGCGAAAGCATTCATGCCCCCACCCTGTCCATACTTCCAGAATAGCACAGCCCCAGGTCAATTGCAATGGACGGATGGCTCCTTATTAAATATTTCCATGAACTCCTCACCTGTAATGGTCTCCTTCTCCAGAAGATAAGCGGCAATCTCATGCAGCTTTCCTTCATTTTCCCTGAGGATGTCAAGGGCCTTGGCGTGCTGCCCCTTCACGATGCCCACCACCTGCTCGTCAATGCGTTTCGCTGTCTCAGGCGCGCAGGCCAGGGACGTGTCACCGCCCAGATACTGGTTGGTCACTGTCTCCATGGCAACCATGTCGAATTCATCGGTCATGCCGTAGCGTGTCACCATGGCCCTGGCAATCCTGGTGGCCTGCTCAATATCATTGGACGCTCCCGTTGTGATGGAATGGAAAATCAGTTCCTCCGCAGCACGTCCTCCAGTGAAGGTGGCAATCTTGTTCAGCGCCTCCTCCTTGCTCATGAGATACCGCTCTCCCTGCTCCACCTGCATGGTATAGCCCAGGGCGCCGGAGGTTCTCGGTATGATGGTAATCTTCTGCACAGGTGCGGACTGGGTCTGGCAGGCAGCCACCAGCGCATGCCCCACCTCATGGTATGCCACGATTTTACGTTCTTCCTGGGAAATGACCGCGTTTTTCTTCTGATATCCGGCGATGACGGTTTCCACGCTTTCTTCCAAATCACCCTGGACGACTGCCCCGCGGCCCATGCGTACGGCCCGCAGCGCCGCCTCATTGATGATATTGGCCAGTTCTGCGCCGCTGGCCCCTGCCGTGGCCCTGGCAATGGCGCTGTAGTCCACATCATCGGACATCTTGACATTCTGTCCGTGTACCCTTAGGATGGCCTCCCTTCCCTTCAGGTCAGGAAGTTCCACCGGCACACGCCTGTCAAAACGGCCCGGACGCAGGAGTGCCTTGTCCAGTGATTCCGGGCGGTTGGTGGCGGCCAGGATCACGACCCCCTTCTTGCCGTCAAATCCATCCATCTCGGTCAGCAGCTGGTTCAGGGTCTGTTCCCGCTCATCATTGCCGCTCATACCGCCGCCGTCACGCTTCTTGCCGATGGTATCAATCTCGTCAATGAATACAATACAGGGCGCCTTATCATTAGCCTGCTTAAAGAGGTCGCGGACCTTGGCAGCGCCCATGCCCACGAACATTTCCACAAATTCCGAACCGGATATGGAGAAAAACGGCACATGGGCTTCTCCGGCCACCGCCCTGGCAAGAAGGGTCTTACCGGTTCCCGGAGGGCCTACCAGCAGGGCGCCCTTTGGAAGGTTTGCACCGATATCCGCATACTTCTGGGGATTATGGAGGAAATCCACGATTTCCTTTAAGGCATCCTTGGCCTCCTCCTCGCCTGCCACATCCGCAAATGTGATTCCTGTTTCATTCTCCGCGTAAATCTTGGCATTGGATTTGCCAAAGGTCATGGCGTTGTTGCCGCCCATACGCTTGGAAAGCATACGCCCCATAATCTGCCCGATGATAACAAACATCAGGATCGGGGCCACCCATGACATCAGGAAACTGAGGAGCGGGGACGCCTTGGTGGGAATCTGCCTGGAGTAATTGTCCACCTTCCCCTCACTCTTGGCTGTCTCCAGACGCTGGGCCAGGTTATCTCCCGGCAGGGGCCCTGTCTTATAAGAAGCAACATTCCACTGCTGGTCCTTGGTAGAAAACTGGATCTGCGTCTCATCACTGCTCATGTACACATCTTTTACATTGCCTGCATCCAGCTGCGTGATAAACTCACTGTACGGCACCTCGACGGTATGCTCCATCATAGGGAATACCAGTGCGTTCAGTATCATGACAATCAGGATGACAAGGAAATAATAGTAAATGAACGGTTTTTTGGTTGGACCGTTCTTCATATCCCGCTTTCCATTATCTTCATTCACACCCATATAGGTTCTCCTTTTCTTCTTCATACTCTTCTATAGTATCGCCGGTTAGATACCGGCCTATTACGGCTGGCGGCACTGTTTTACTGGTCATGCAGCATAGTTCCGTGCACTGCAGTGTCATCCGCCATCCATCTGTAAGATAATACGAAAAGCAATATTTGTCAATCTTTTATTGTAAAACTTTATTTACTTTTAATATTTATTGACATTTAATCAGGAATATGGTACAACGGGTACAGAGAACAGGCGTGGATCCAGCTAGGGTTCCAACCAGATATCCGCGCCCTGACAGAGGAGGTATTTATAAACATGACTGAACATACCCCGGATTACAGGACGGTAGGTGAACATTTCCTGGATTTTACCATCACATTCTTTAATCTGGCGAAAAGCAAATATCAGCAGCAGAACCAGATTAAAGCCAACTCCGTGGGTTTCCAGGCCCTTATCCTGTTAAACCAGCCGGGCCGCAGCGCCCCCACCATGTCGGAGCTGGCTGCGCGGCTGGAAATCACCAAGCAGCAGCTGACCAAACTGGTCAATGACCTGGAGGAAAAAGACCTGGTCAGACGGGAGCATGATTCCAGGAACAGACGCCAGGTCTATCTGTACATCACCCCCACCGGAGCCGCCATTGTCAGCCAGTTAAAGGAAGCCATGCTCAGCTGTACCGTGGCAGGCCTGTCGGGTTTCTCAGAACAGGAACTGAAGGAACTGGACAACTGCCTTACGAGTTTATCCGGCTTACTGTCCAAATTCAACCCGGATGCCCCCGGAGCCGTTAAGTGCCCGGAGTTTCCCAGTCTGTGAACAGAACCTTTAAAAAGTTAAAATCCAGGAAATCCCTTTCCTCCCACACATACGGCCGATTCTGCAACAGAATAAACTGGTCGTATGGTTGAAAGTCCGGGATTCCCTGGATTTTCTATTTTACCTGTCAATCTGGACCGTAATCCTACAGCACCTTGCTGAGGAAGGATTTCAGTCTCTCATTCTTCGGATTCCCAAAGAACTCCTCGGGAGCGGCTTCCTCCATGAAGTACCCCTCATCCATGAACATGACGCGGTTGGCAACCTCCCTGGCAAAGCCCATTTCATGGGTAACCACCACCATGGTCATCTTTTCCTTTGCAAGGTCGCGCATAACGCTTAAAACCTCGCCCACCATCTCGGGGTCCAGGGCGGATGTGGGTTCGTCAAAGAGCATCACATCCGGCTTCATGCAGAGCGCCCGCACAATGGCGATACGCTGTTTCTGGCCGCCGGAGAGCTGGCTTGGGAATGCATGGGCCCTGTCAGCCAGGCCAACCCGCTCCAGAAGCTGCATGGCTTCTGTCTCCGCCTCCTGCTGGCTTTTTCCCTGCAGTTTCATGGGGGCGAGGGTCAGGTTCTTCATGATGTCCATATGTGGGAACAGGTTGAACTGCTGGAACACCATCCCCATCTTCTGGCGGTGCTTGTCAATATTGACCTTGGGGTCCGTGATATCCGTGCCTTCAAAGAAAATATGTCCCTGGGTGGGTTCCTCCAGAAGATTGAGGCATCGCAGGAAGGTGCTCTTGCCGGAGCCGGACGGCCCCACCACGAAAACCACGTCACCCTTGTATATATTTACATTAATTCCCTTTAATACATGGATGCTGCCAAAGCTCTTGCCCAGGTCCTGTACCCGGATTAACGGCTCGTTATTCATATTAGCGCTCATTCTGCCTTAACCTCCTCTCCAGAATCTGAATCAGCTTTGTAAATATCATGACAATGATAAGATAAATCAGGGCAACTGCAATCAAGGGCATGAACGCGCTGTATGTCCTGCTTCGGATGATGTCGCCGCCCTTGGTCAGATCCTGGATTGCGATATATCCGGCCACGGATGTCTCCTTTAACAAGGAAATGAACTCGTTGCACAAGGTGGGCAGCACGGTCTTAAATGCCTGGGGCATGATGATATACCACATGGTCTGGGCATAATTAAACCCAAGGCTCCGTCCTGCTTCCATCTGGCCCGCGTCAATGGACATGATGCCGCTTCGGAATATCTCAGCCACATATGCGCCGGAATTGATGCCAAAGGCCAGGATGGCCACCAGGACCTTGTCAATCCTGATGCTGCCAAAGAGCACGAAATAGATGATTAACAGCTGTACGATTACAGGTGTGCCGCGGATTACGGTCAGGTACACTTTGCAGATGGCATTTAACAGCTTCAGCTTGTGGGTCTTTTCGTAGGTAGAGCGTATCATGCCCACGATAAAGCCCAGGACAATTCCCATCAGGCAGGCAAAAAGTGTAATAATCAACGTTGTCTTGAGACCGTCTGTCAGATACTTCCAGCGGTTCTCAGAAACAAAGTTCAGGTAAAATGCATCTGTAAACGTGTTCCACATGCTCATCATCCTCTGCTCTCTATTCTATAGTTAACCCGTAAAAACTGCCGCAGCCTGCCGGAACAGATCCTGTTTCCTTCCCGCAGCCTGCGGCAGTCCAATACCGGCCCATTATGCCAATGCCGGCACTCTCATGTCGTTATGTCAGTAGTCCCGGCTGATTACTCCGCCTTGATGTACTTGGCAACAATCTCATCCAGGGTTCCGTTATCCTTAAGGGTCTTTAATGCGCCGTTAATCTTCTCCAGCAGCTCGGTGTTGCCCTTCTTGACAGCGATTGCATATTCCTCATCGGTGAAGGATTCCTCAAGGATCTTCAGGCCCTCGGTCTGTGCAACAAATGTCTTGGCCGGCTCGCCGTCGATTACAACAGCGTCAATCTTGCCCTGGCTTAATGCCTGGACAGCCTCAAAGCCCTTGTTGTAACGCTCTACGGTGGTGCCATCTGCTTCCAGGTCAGACACATAGATGTCGCCTGTGGTTCCCTGCTGCACGCCTACGATAACGCCTGTCAGGTCATCCGGGGAAGCGATTGCGCTGTCTTCCTTTACGATGATCTTCTGGGAAGCCTTTGCATAAGTATCAGTGAAATCCACGGACTGCTTACGGTCTTCCGTCACAGTCATGCCTGCCAGGCCCATATCAGCCTTGCCGGAAGTAATCTCAGGAATGATGGAATCAAATGCAATGTCCTCAATCTCCAGTTCCATGCCCAGCTCGTCAGCAATGGCCTTTGCAATCTCTGCGTCGATACCGACGATTTCCCCGCCGTCATGGAATTCATATGGCGGGAACTCTGCGTTGGTTGCCATCACCAGTACGCCGCCAGCTGCTTCTGTCCCAGCTGCCTCTGCGCTTGTTTCCTCTGTCTTCTCAGCTGCGGTTGTATCGGCTGCATCAGCATTTGCAGTCGTATCAGCTGCTGTGGTCTCTTTTGCACCGCCTCCGCATGCGGTCAGGGAAGCTGCCATAAGTGCTGCCATGGTCAATGCTAAAACTTTCTTCTTCATAATTACTCTCCTCTTTTCTTTTATGCATCAAAATGCATAACTATAAAAAAATTATTAACGTTTTATATTATAAAGCATTTTTAAAGTTTAGCAAGAGGAAAATACGGGAATCCGCCTTATTTTTATAATTTCCGCTGTTTTTCCGGCCATTCCCGGCAGGATGCCTGTCAGCCGGACTTCTGTCCTGCCGCCAAGAGGAGATGCTTGGCCAGGACCGCCGTGGTCACCGCGCCGACGCCTCCCGGGACAGGGGTTGCCATGGATGCGGCACCGGAAATGGAGTCCATATCCACATCCCCGCACAGCTTCCCGTTCTCATCCACATTGATGCCCACATCAATCACAACCGCGCCCTGGCCCACATACCTCTTATCCAGCATCTTGGCCCGCCCCGCGGCAGCCACCAGGATTTCCGCGGACCGGCAGGTGCCCTCCAGGTCCGCTGTCCTGGTATGGCAGATGGTGACGGTTGCATTTTCCTTGAGCATCAGCATGGACAGGGGACGTCCCACCACCATGCTGCGTCCCACAATGGTAACGCGTTTTCCGCTTATGGCAATCCCGTTGGCCTTCAGGACCTCGATGACAGCTTCCGCCGTACATGGGGCAAATCCCGTGCCGTCCCCTGCAAATACCTTTGCGATATTGGACGGCGATATCCCGTCCAGATCCTTTGCCGGGTCAATCATCCGTTCGATATCCGCCTCACAGATCTGTTTTGGAAGGGGACGCAGCAGAAGGATTCCGGTCACATCCTCATCC
The DNA here is from genome assembly GCF_022440595.1 of Enterocloster sp. OA13. Lineage (NCBI taxonomy): Bacteria > Bacillati > Bacillota > Clostridia > Lachnospirales > Lachnospiraceae > Enterocloster > Enterocloster sp. OA13. The sequence continues at coordinate 3,931,354 of NZ_JAKNTF010000001.1, forward strand.
TGGTTGATGTTCCTGAAGGCTTCCTTAAAATCCTGGTCGCTTATGTCCGCGGGGAATACATAGGACTGCACCCTCAGCCCAAAGCCCTCCATTTTTTTGATGGCCCCCCGCTCATATGACATGTCATCCGGGCGTTCCCCCACCCTGACGATTGCCAGCTTCGGTACATTCCCCCCCAGTTTTTCAAGCATCCGGGCTGCCTGTTCCTTTATCTTTGCAGATACCTCTGCGCCTTTCAGTAATTCCATGGCTGTCTTCCTTTCTGACTTTCTGAAAATGTATGTTCTTTTACACGCCCCGGGCCTGTCCGGACATGCATCCCTCCCGGCGCAGCCCCTATCTCAGCTGATCCAGCACCCTGGCGTAAATCCGGTCCGCCCACGCAGTCCCCTCTTCAATCAGCTTCCCGGCCCTTGCGTTCAGTTCCTCCGCCTTCTCCCTGTCCTTCATGGATCTGGTGTTAATATACACATTCATGACCGCTCCTAAAAGCGCGGTGCGGATAAACTGCACGCCCACGCCCACATCGCTGACCGCAAGGCGGCTGCCCTTGTCCCCAAGGATTTCAAGGATACCCAGCATGGCAGACGCATGTTCCATGATCTCAAGGGGAACAAGGCTGGCATCCAGAAGACGCTCTTCCATGACCGTTTCCTTATAAGCCTTTTCTTCCTCCGTGGCAGACGGAAGTCCGTAGCACTGTGCCAACGGCGCAAATACTTCTGCGTCCCGGTCAGCCAGCGTGACAAAGACGGCCTGAAGTTCCTGCATCCGTCCGAGAAGTTCCTTTATCTCTTCTTCCACGCCCGCGTACTTTTTCTTTCCAATGGTCAGGTTCGCAACCATCTGTCCCAGGGCATTGCCCAGGGCGCCTGCCAGGGCGGAAGCCCCTCCGCCGCCCGGTATGGGTTCCTTGGATGACAGGACCTCCAGGAATCCTTCTATTGTTTTCTGTTCAACCATTCTGTTCTCCTTCCTTTATCCTTTTGTTCATATTGGACTGCAGTCCGATTATGTCACGATGTCACACAACCTTAACCCCCATCAGCTTGGCAAGTTCCGCTGCCTGGAAAAGATTCACCTTCACACCTGCAAGCTCCGTATACTGGTCTGATACCATTATATTGTCAATGGTGCAGTCTGACAAGTCCATTCCTCTCAGCATGGTCCTGAAAAAATCCACGCTGGTGAAATCCGTCCTGGAGCATATGGTTTTCTTGAACCTGACCTCGGACAGGAACGCCTCCCTTAAGCTGCAGCCCGTTATCTCTGAGAATTCCCAGTAAGCCATGGAAAAATTGGCGTACCGGAACTGGCTGTCCGTCAGCTTCACCCACTTAAAGCTTGCATTGGAAAAACGGCTTCCATCCCCTTTGCAGCCCTCTGCCCTTGTATTTTTCCAATAGCTGTCCACAAAAGAGCTGTTGGAAAAATCACATTTATCAAACACCACATTGCAGAAGGATGCCCCCGTAAAATCACAGTCCGTGAACCTGCATCTTACGAAATGGACGGAATCAAATTCCAGCTTCTGCCCACTGACAGAGTCAGCTGTTTCATCCGTGTATGTCCGGTCTGATACAGGCCATTCCTCTGCGGCCGCCTGCAGGATTTCTTCTGTTAACATAGTCTTCCCCCTATCTGTTGGACTTGGCGCAGAGTTCCTCCACATCCAGGCGTATGACCGCTGTCAGCTTAAGCATGGGGTCCGGGTATTCCCACCGTCCGCCTCCCGCCATGTGTTCCATGATGCAGTCCAGGCCATGGCGTTTCTCCTCCGGGTCATCCACCATGGTAATCCTTCCCTTGCCCACAATACTGCTATATTCAAACGAAAAACCGCACGCCTCATCAGCCGTCACCAGGCGGTGGTCCGTATCCATCTCAAAACCAGCGTATCCATTCTGGCGTATCAGATCAATCTTACGCCCCTGGGCTGCGCCGTGAAAGTAAAATGCCTTCCCGGCCTTGTCATATCCGAAATTCACAGGCACGATATATGCACATGCCCCATCTGCAAAAGCAATCCTCATGCACTGGCAGGCATCGATGATTTCCTGTATCCGGTCACTATCCGTGATTTCCCTGTCTTTTCTTCTCATGTCCGTTTCTCCCTGTATTGATTTGTCAAACCATTGTTTCATCCAAAAGCCGTTTCAAAAAGTATTCCCTGTTGTTTATGAACATTTCCGTTACCTGGTAGCTCTCCGTCTCCTCATAGCTTACCGGTTCCAGCTTCCCGTTGTCAAAGGACAGGATCTGGGCCCCTGGAATGCCGAGGAGGATGGGCGAATGGCTGGCAATGATGAACTGCGCCCCGCCTGCCGCCAGCTGGCAGATATGGATCAGCAGGGTCAGCTGCCTCTGGGGCGAAAGGGCTGCTTCCGGCTCGTCCAGGATATACATCCCTTTTTCCTCAAAGGTATTCTGCATCAGGGCCAGGAAGCTCTCGCCGTGGGACTGTTCATGAAGCGAACGTCCTCCGTACCTTTCATAATACCACTTAGGGTCGTCCCCATCCCTGTATTCCTCTATCTGGGTAGCAACATTATAAAAGCTCTCCGCCCTCAGGAAAAAACCATGCCTTGGCCTGTGTACCCCTTTAATCAGGGTAATGGCGCCGTAAAGCTCCGAATGTGTCTGTCTGGTGGCAAAGTTAAAATTCCTGCTTCCTCCCTCAGGATTAAATCCATAGGCCACCGCAACCGCTTCCAAAAGCGTGGATTTCCCTGTTCCGTTTTCCCCCACGAAAAAGGTCACATTGCTGTGAAGCCGCAAATCCCTGATACCGTGGATTGAAGGAATATCCCTGACATAGGAATCCTCATCCACCTTATCCCAGTCAATCCTTATTTCCCTGATAAACATATCTGACTGCCCCATTCCATGCATCTCCCCTGTGAACACCGCGCCCTTAAACCTGTATCCGCGCCCTGCTGCCCCCGCTCTTTTCCTTCACCACCACAATCTGGCGCTCAATCCGTTCCTTTAATTCCGTTACATGGGAAATGATTCCCACCAGCCGTCTTCCCTCTGCCAGGTCCCCCAATGCCTTCATTGCAAGGTTCAGCGTATCCTCGTCCAGGGAGCCGAAGCCCTCGTCCACGAACATGGTGTCCAGGCGTATGCCGCCTGCCGCGGACTGGATTTCATCGGACAGCCCCAGGGCCAGGGACAGGGATGCCTGGAAGGACTCTCCTCCTGACAATGTCTTGACGCTGCGCTGGGTGCCGTTGTAATGGTCAATCACGTTCAGGCCAAGGCCGCTTTTTCCGCGGTTATCCTCCTCGGTGCACCGCTTCAGCTCGTACTGGCCCCCGCTCATCACCATGAACCTGGTATTGGCCCGTGCGATGATCCGCTCAAAATACGCCATCTGTACATATGTCTCAAACGTGATTTTTTCCTTTCCGCCCACTTCGCCCGAAGCAGTATCGGACAGGGATTTGACCCAGGTCCACTGCTGCTGTATTTCCTCCATGGCGTCCTTCTGCTTCAATATCCGTCCGTATGCGGTGCGGTTGGTTTCCAGGCGGTGATGGATACGGCTCTTTGTCTGTTCCTGTGATTCCAGTTCAGCCCTTACCCTGCCCTGGGCAGCGGATAGTTCCTCCATCTGCCTGCCCAGTCCCAAAGCAGTCACTTCCCCGTCTATCCTGGCATCCTCCAGCTGCGCCCTCAGAGCTTCCATGCGCGACCTGGCATCGGCAACCTTCTGGTTTACTTCATGATATACTTTCTCCGCTTCCCTGTAGGCCTTTTCCCCGGCCTCAAAGGCCGCCCGTTTGCCAGCCAGTTCCTCCTGGGCCTGTTTCCTGTCCTCAAAGGGAAGTTTTCCAGCCAGTTCCTTTATCTGATGTTCCAGGCCTTTTTCCCGTTCTTCTGCTTCAATAAGAAGTTTCAGGGCCTCCTGCTTCCTCTCCCCTGCTTCCTCCAGGGATTTCTGATGGCCCACACGCCCTTTCTCCAGTTCTTCCTTATGTTTCAGGCGGGCGCGGCAGTCCGCGGACCGCTTTTTCGCAGCCGTTTCCTGGCGGGCCAGCTGGTCCTTAAGTTCTCCCAGCATGTCCTCCCATACTTTGAGGAAATGCTGCCGGCCCCCGGGGCTGGCAGCATTGCCGGATGGACTACTGACCGCCCCTTCATCCGCCCTGCATTCTGCCTGGTTCAGGCGTTCCCGCCACGATTCCTTCCAGGACCCTACCTCGGCATCAATCTGCTGCCTCATCCTGATATAACGCGTTTCCAGGCCGCCTGCCAGCCTTCCGGCCTTAAGGCTTAGTTCCGAAGCCTCCCTGGTCCTGGCTTCAGAATCCTTTGCGGCCTGGTCTACCAGTTCCTTTGTCACATCACCGTCAGAATATGGGCCTTGGAAGATGGTTTCGGGCTTCATCCCGCCCGGAACCGTGTCTGCCCGGACTGTGTCTGCCTGAACCTCACCTGCCCAGACCGCGTCTGCCCGGACCTCACCTGCCTGTCCTGCGTCTGCCCGAATCTCACCTGCCCGTCCTGCGTCTGCCCAGACCTCACCTGCCTGTCCTGCGTCTGCCCGAATCTCATCTGCCCGTCCTGCGTCTACCCGAATCTCACCTGCCCGTCCTGCGTCTGCCCGAATCTCATCTGCCCGTCCTGTTCCTGCCGGAGCCGGATGCACGGTGGAACCGCACACCGGGCATGGTTCGCCCTCTGCCAGTTCCCTTGCCAGGATTCCGGCCTGGTTGTCCAGGAAACGCTGGTACAGGCTTCTGTATACCTGGTCCGCCCTGCGCCGCTTCCCGTCCGCCTCCCGGTAGAGTTCCTGGGCCTGCTCCAGGTTTTTGCGCTCCCTGTGGTATTCTGAAAGCTCCCTCACAAGGGAATCCACCCTTATCCTGTACTCAGCCAGCTTCTCAATGGCTAACCGGGATGCCTGGTAATCCTCCCCGGCCGTCTTAAGGTCCGCCAGTTCATTGTCATCCTTTAAAAGCTGTTCCCGCCACCGCGCTTCCTCCTCCTGGGTCCGGAGCGCCATGGCCTTTAGCCCGGCAATCCGCTTAAGGCATTCTTCCCGGCCCGCGGTCAGGCCGTCATACTGTACGTATGACTTCATGGCCTCTTCCATCTTTGTGATGGTGACCATCAGGATATCCCGCTCTGCCTGGCCTTCCTTTTCCTTATTATAATTGCATTGTGCAGCCGCCAGCCTGGGAGCCTCCCTGTCCAGGACCAAACGGGCTGCTTCCATGTCCTTTAGCGCCTTTGACGCTGACTGCGCCTTTCCAAGCTTCAGTCCCAGGGCGGACATCTCCTCACGGATGGCCTTCATCCTCCCGTCTGCGGCATGTTCCTCTTCCATATCCGCCGTAATCATCTGTTCCAGCAGCTCCAGCATAACCTCAAGGCTTCCCTTTTGCGCTTCCTTCCACCGGATTGCCAGGTCCGCCCTCTCTTCGCCGGGAATGACGCCGTCCGTATACTGCCCAATGCTCTTCCTGGTATCTGCATACTGCCCATACAACGCCTTAGCCTGGTCCTTTAACTTCTCCTGGAACTGCTGGTAGGGCCTGGTTCCGAAAATCTCGCGGAATATGGTTCCCCGGTCCTCTGTCTTACCGGAAAGCAGTCTTGAGAAGCTGCCCTGTGCCAGCATGGCAATCTGGGAAAACTGTTCACGGCTCAGCCCCAGCAGGGTTTCGATCTCCTGGGTCACGGCCTTGTCCCCTGTAATCACGCGTCCGTCCGGCATACGCAGTTCTGCATCCGGCTTCTCCTTTGTCTCCCCTTCTCCCCTCTGCTTTGCCCGCATGTATTCAGGATTGCGCCGCACACAATATCCTGCCTCATTGTATACAAACGACATTTCCACAAATGTCCTTGCGTCCATGGGCGCATATTTGCTCCGCAGCATCTTTGGCCTGCGTGCCTCTCCGCTGGCATTTCCATAGAGGGCAAATGTAATGGCATCAAATATAGTGGTCTTTCCCGCGCCTGTATCGCCTGTAATCAGATACAGGCCCCGGTCCCCTAAGGCATCCATATCCAGTTTCATTTCCCCTGCATATGGCCCGAATGCGGATATGGTTAATTGTGTCGGTCTCAATGTACATCCTCCCAGATCATTTCCATCAGTTTTAAGGAAAACTCCCTCTGCCGGTCACTCATGGGCTGGTTATTCTGAAGTTCATACAACTCCCCGAACAGCTCCATGGGCGATTTGCGTATCTCCCCCGCCTTATCCACGGACTGCCCCGACCTGGTGCGCTGGTTGTCATAATCCAGCTTCATCACATTGGGATAGATGGACCGCAGTTTCCCTATGGCATCCAGTATGTCATCTTCATCCGTCAGGGTGATATGCAGGTAGTCATCCACCGCGGTCCCCTGGTAAAATCCCAGGTCCGTCACCTGTTCATAGCTTCCTTTTATATTGCGCATATCGTGCAGCGGCTTAAGGGGCCTGGTGGATACGGTCACATTTCCCTTTTCCAAAAGTTCCACTACGGTTACGGACTTCTTATGTCCTGCTTCGGAAAATGAATACTTAAGCGGGGTGCCGCAGTAGCGCAGGGTATCCCTACCAATCCTCTGGGGTCCATGGATATGCCCCAGGGCCACATAGTCAAAATCCCGGAACCAGTCCGCGCCCACCTGCTCCAGCCCTCCGATGGACAGTTCCTCGGAGTCACAGGCCGAGGCCCCCATGACAAACTGGTGGGCCATCAGGATATTGCGTTCACCGGGCCTGAAGCCATCCTTAGTCATGTGCGCCAAGGCACAGCCCACCCCATCATCAAAGCCCTGGATTTCCTCATCCGGGAAACATCGCCGTACCATGGCCGGCTTTATGAAGGGCAGCATATAGATATATACACTGCCGTAAGCATCCTTAAGCTCCACCGGCTCCACATGGCCGTCATACACCGGGGCCATATGCACCCCTCTGCCCACCATCAGCTTCCCGCCAAAGGCCAGACGCTCCGGGCTGTCGTGGTTCCCGCTGATTACAAACACAGGCACGCCGCTGTCAGCCAGGCTGGTGAGAAATGCATCAAATACCTGAACCGCCTCGGCAGGAGGCACCGGCTTATCGTATACATCGCCTGCAATCAGCACAGCCTCCGGCTTCTCCTGGCCGATGATGGACAGTATCTCATTCAATATATATTTCTGATCCTCCAGCATGGGAAATTCATTGACACGTTTCCCGATATGGAGGTCAGACAGATGAATCAGCTTCATATATCTTCCTTCCTATTATTTCCTTATTCCCCAATATCCACACCATTGTACCCAACATCATACCACGCTTGCCACATCCATTACAAGCATTTCCATTGCATGGAAATGGACTCTGTGGTAAATTAATACTATCATACAATGAGGTGAACCAATATGAATCCAATGCTTATCCTACAGTTAAGACCAGCCTGGGAACAGTTTAAGGGCAACCACCCAAAGCTGCTGAATTTTGTAAAGGCAGCCTCCAAAGACAGCTTCATAGACGAAGGCTCCCTGATTGAAATCAGCGTCACCAACAGCGCCGGAAAGACCATTGCATCCAATGTACGTGTGAAGGGGGATGACCTGGCCTTTCTGTCCGCACTAAAGGATGTGCTGGAAGGGGATTAACGGGACTATCAGGACTCTATGAGTCAGATGAGCCAGGTGCGCACATCCATGGTGTAAACGCAGATAGTGAAACATAAAAAGCGGCGTCAGACGGTTCCCGGTAGTTAGGAATCATCTGACGCCAGCTTTTTATTTATATCGTTCCTCAAGAAACTCCCATTGGTCCTTTCTGTCTCCGTGTTCAAAAAGGAACTGTTCAACCGGGCAGACTTTACTATCGTCCTTGGAGGATTTCACAAGGGGGATTACCTCTTCATAAGTAACAGCAATCCCTCTTTCATTCAATATCCTTAACCCGCCTTCTGATACCCTGGCTGCATGGCATTCCCTGATGGGAATCTGCTCCGCCATGATTCCCATGGCAATGCCGGCCTGATTGGCATAGAGGACCAGATTTCCGGTTCCAGTCAAACCGCCCTCATAGTATGCGTGATACATGCCTGCCACCGGGCTTTTGTCTGTTTCCCATATGATGCTGCCGGAATCATCGGTCAGGATTGCAAGGGCTTCCCTGGTTGACACCTTCTGTAACAAATCCTCTCTCATCATGTCACCTGCTCTCACCTTTACAGCCTGTCAGCCGCCTCCTTGATTCTTCTTAATCCTTCCATGACAACCGCCCTGGGCGCTGCAAAGTTAAACCTCATGAACCCGCTTCCTTCTTTTTCCCCAAAGGTGGTTCCGTCATTTAACAGTACCTTGGCATCCTTAAACATGAAGTCTTTTAATTCCTTCTGTGTTTTGAAGCCAAGGCCGCGGCAGTCCATCCAGATCATGAAGGTTGCTTCCGGATTAACTGCATGGATTTTGGGGATGTTACTGTTAATGTATGCAACCGCCTGGTTCTTCGTCTCATTTAAGTATGCGACACACTGGTCCGCATAGTCATCCCCATGGTTATAGCATGCCATCAATGCAACATTTCCAAATATATTGCGTCCCATGCCCTTTTTGTAAGTCTGTTGGTTCATCATCCTGCGGTAGATTTCTTTATTATGCGTAAACCATGCAGCGGTACGGAAGCCAGCCACGTTGAAGGTCTTGGCAGGGTTTATGAATGTCACGGAATGGTTGGCAAATTCATCTGAGATGCCGCAGAACGGAACAAATTCATGTCCGTCAAAAATGATATCCGCATGGATTTCATCCACACCGATCATCACGTGATTGCGGATACACAGCTCTCCCATCCTTACCAGTTCCTCCCTGGTAAAGCATCTGCCGGTTGGGTTCTGGGGGTTGCAGATAAAAAGGATTTTTACCTTGGGGTCCGCTAATTTTCTTTCCAGGTCCTCAAAGTTAATTTCATACCGTCCGTTAATCAGGTCCATTTCATTGTAGACAAGCTGGCGTCCGTTATTTTTCACCAGGTCATGGAACGGAGGATACACCGGGGTCTGAAGGAGGATTTTATCGCCGATGCTGGAAAATTCTTCTGTAAACCAGATCATGACCGGTATCACACATGGTGAGAAATCTATGTACTCAGGATTCAGGTCCGTATCATGCCTCACCTTATACCACCTGGCAATGCTTTCCTCAAAAGCAGTATCAATATACGGATAACCGTAGTGGTTAACCTCCACACGCTCCCTTAAGGCTTCCGTCACTTCAACCGGGCTTGGGAAATCCGTGTCCGCAATCCAGAATGGAAGTACATCCTCCGGGCACAGGGACGGGTCATACTTCTTTGCATCGGTTCCTCTTCTCTCTACACCTTTATCAAAATCATATATTATCTTACTCATGATGAAATCTCCTTTTCCTTATTTAATAATAGCATATTATCGTCCATTTTAGACAATCGCATATGAAACAATCAGGTTACATACAAACATGACCACGGCCGGGACAGAGCACCTTTTCACAATGTCCATGATATCCAGTTCCGCCATGCCTGAGATGGCAATCACAACGCCCGCCACCGGTGACATACAGCGCCCGATACCGGATGACAGCTGCATCGGAAGTGCAATGGTGGCAGTGGAAACCCCCATCTGGGCCGTCACATCCGGCACCAGCGGACCAAAGGCATACCAGGACGCATTGCCTGAACCCAGCAGCATGCCTGCAAAGAATGTTATCATGGACATCAATGCCATGGTAATAATAGGAGCGCTCTTAACAGCTGCCAGGGTATTGGATATGATTGTGATACCGCCTAACAGTTTGATGGCTTCCGCGAAAACCGCCGCGCCAATCAGGATACTTACAACATTGGCAAATGAGTTCCCCATTGCTTTCATCACAACGCTGAAATCAGCCGTCACTTCTTTCCTGTCCCTTCTCCTTACCAGTTCCAGGATGAATACGAAGAACAGTCCAATCAGGTTGGCTGTAACCACATCCAAGCTGATGGAGGGTATGAAGCTGAACACGGTAATCAGCACCAGGGGTACGATGGGGAGCAGCGCATAGCACGCGGGGCAGCTGGCATCCTGGGGCATCTGCGCCTTTGCCACGGTCCCTCCGGCTGATACGTCCTTTTTGTCCATATGCCTCAGATATATGGGCAGGAACACGGCACAGATAAGGATAAGTATGGCTGCGGTCTTCCCCTGGTAGGTAAGGAAATAATCCATCATGGGCATTCCAACCACATTCTCTGCTGCAAATATCGCGCTTGAATCATTGGGGCCCCAGTCGACAAAGCCACACATGATCATGACCGTGGCAGCGCTCAGTTTACTGATTCCCAACGAGGTAAGTATGGGGAATGCAATGGCCATTAAAAGCATGGCCAGGCCTGCGTGGCTTGTAATCACCAGCTTTAACAGGGTGCCGATGATAAAGAGCATGCTTAAAACAATATATGGGTTCTTAATCTTCGATAATGGCTTGGTTGCCAGGTATGCCAGCTTTGTGGACGCCCCGATATGGGACATGTAAACAGCGTATCCTGTTACCATCATCAGGGTCAGTCCAACGCCGGATGCATTGGACTTAAATGCATTGGCCGCATAAGCGAACACATCTATGACAGCATTTCCGGTAGTCTTATCCCCCATGATTGAATGACCGCCAATGATAGCCGATATCAGCAGGATTGCCATACCTGATACCAGGAATACAAATACAGAATTATACTTTTTGATTACCAGCGTTGCAACTATTACTATGTATAGCAGCGTTAATATCACAGCTATGGTATTATTCATTCTACCTCTCCTGTCTCTTGCGGAAGGACTGTTTTTATGTTCCGGAAAATAATACAGATTCCACAATTCTTTCATGATTAGTTTTTCCCAAACCGGCCTGCAGTACCGGTTTGTGTAATGATACAGGTATACAGGACTAAGGTTTATTGTTTAGATTCTTAACCTTTAGTTTAGTATGTATACCTCTTGTTTAGATTCTAAACCTTTTAATATCTATTGTCAATATTATTTATACACTTTGTCAATATGCACGAATATGATACCTATATTTTGTGCAATATATCTAATTTTATTCTTATAAAATAAAATACTCCCTTATACCGCCTGCCCGGAAAGCAGCAAAGGAGCCGCAGCAACCGCTGCGGCTCCTCAACCGTCTTATCAGTCATATATCCCTATGGGATTCGTGCCATAGGGTTCTTATTATGGGCTTCTTATTATGGGCTTCTTACCACATACTTCTGCTATTTATCTCTTCCTGGCCTTCTTCTTTTCATTCCTCTTATCCTGGACCCTGCGCCTTATATCCAGCCATGCCTCAAGCACGCGGAACGTGGTATTGATTTCATCCTCGGAGAACTGTTCCCTGACCACATCCATTGACTCGCCAAACCCTACCTCATCGTACCTGCGGTGGGCTTCATCCAGTTCTTTTCCTTTATCGGTCAAGAACAGATGGTAGCGGTTATCATTCTCAGGATCCACTTCCCTGTAAACCAATCCTTTGCTTTCTACCTTTTTCAGGATTTGGGAAACCGCGCCTTTGGTCTTTCCATAATCCCTTGCAAGCTCAGTCACCGTAATTCCATGGTGGTCGGCAATATGCTTTAACGTATGTACCTCTACCGAAGTATAGGCTTCACCTGTTCCATAATCATGAGGCACTTTTGTAGAGATATAAAAGTTCGAGACCTGGTGCAGTATATCGACCGCCTCTACATCGTTATATGATTTTCTTGCCTTCTCATCCATACTTATACTCCTAATCCTGCAATATACCTTATCCGCCTTACCATGAATTGTTAAAGCATTGTTAAAAGTATACTATATTTAGATATCAAAGGCAAGTTTTTATTCAGTCCGCTTCAGGTACTCCATAAACGAACTGCCATTTTGAGGCGCCTTTACACCAAAGGAATCACACACACTTGCACCCACATCAGAAAGGGTCTTCCTGGTCCCCAGCATCTTTCCGGTCACGCCCTTTTTATATACAAGAAGAGGTACGCACTCCCGGGTATGCCTGCTGTGTCCGATTGCAGGATCGTTGCCATGGTCCGCCATGACCAGAAGCACATCCTCACCGGTGAGAAGGGGCAGCAGCTCCCCGATTCCCTTATCCGCTGTCTCCAGTATCCGTTCATAGACGGCTGGGGACTGGGAATGCCCGGCCAGGTCTGTTTCCTGGATATTCGTGCAGATGAATCCCTTCTCCATATGTCTAAATTCATTTATGGTGTGCTCCATGCATTTTGCAGTCGGCACGCAGGAAATGCTTTTCCCGCCGTTGTTTGACACAATGTCCGCCACCTTTCCAATAAGGGTCACGGGTATCCCGGCGCCTGTAAGTATGGTTGGGGCCTGTACATTTTCATCAACCCCGTATCCCAGGTGAAGGCACTGGTAGCCCTGCCTGTATGATTTGGACTTTGCTGACGCGATTCCGATAAAGGTATTGTCCTTTATCTCCTCGGCGGCCCACAGATCCTCCATGGTGTTCCCGGTCCCGCCAAACACAATCACACGGCCCACTGTCACCACCTGGCGTACCAGCCGCCCAATCCCATACTCCTTTTCAAATGGAATATAATCCAGGGGAGCCGTCACATTGTAGCACATTCCCAGGTCTGCCTCCAGGTTGTCTGCCACTGTCACGTAATCGTCACAGAGCACATAGCGCAGACCCTTCCGCTCAATGATTTCCACCTTGTGCCCATGTTCCCTCAGATGGGCCGCCACCGCGTCCACCTTTTCCTGAAACGGATGGACATCGGGTTTGCGCGGGAATGTACCCATGATTTCCTGATGCCCCATAAAGGTATCGGCTCCAAAATGCATCAGCTCCAACCGGCCGAAATTGGCATCCCCTGACATCTTCATCCGGCTGCTTTCAGCGCCGTAGGCATTCATCAGCCCCAGCTTCTCCAGGTTTGGAAGCTTCATATCAGGATCATGCGCCAGGATGCTTCTCAGTGTATTGGCCCTCTCGTCCCCAGGGCGCGCTGTCACGGCATCGTCCATTGCCCCTATCCCAAATCCGTCCAACACGATTACAACAAATCTCTTCAAAATTCATCCTTCTTTCTTCCCTGGCTGTCATAAATGCCCACAATCCCAGGACACCCTTCCTGGATTCCCTTTACCAGGACCACATCGCTTCTTGTAACAAAAATCTGGAACCGGAACGCCATCACGGCCGTGTCCCCCACCGCGCATTCCTCAGATATTCCAAAATGATAGTCAATGCTCTCATCGGTGGGTGGTATCACCGTAAGCTCCCTGCTGTGCCCAAGGGACGTGCCCACCCGCACCTTCTTAACATGAGACCGCCTATAATGACCGCCTCCAAAGCAATATGCATTGCCCATGAAATTATGGGAAATCTCACTGACATATACCACGGCCGGCCTTTCCTCCAGTTCATATACCGCATGCATGGGCGTTGTCCCGCTGAGCCCATGTCCCGGCTCCCCGCAGTTGCCTCCAAACTCCGCCATCCTGTCAATGGTCCTGCAGCAGGTGGCTGACGGGGTATTGATTAACGCTATGTCAATGCCGCAGGTCTTCAGGATCTCCACCGCACATTTTACCGTCTCCAGGTTTTTGGTGGGCAGCACGTCCCCGGCCTCCCCGTCATAGAGATAGCAGGGAAATGAAGTCACGCCCTTTATCTCAAGATGGGGGCACTCCGTCTTAATCCAGATAGCGGTCTCCTTCAGTTCATCCAAATGGAATCCCGCTGTCTGTCCGGAATATATCATGTCAAAATCACCATATACCCGCAGCATCACCGCCTGCCTGCATCCAAGACCGGCTGCCGCTGCCTCGATTTCCCTGGCCTTTTCCCTGGAATAAATGGTCATTACCTCTGGTTTATATGCCACCAGTTCCTTAATGAGGGCCCCCGGCGCCTGCACCAGATGTCCCACATTTCCGATGGGAATCCGGTTTTTCATCATCACAAGGGCTTCCCTGAAATCCACAACCACCGCGCCGCTGTAACCCATTTCCATCAATGCCTTTGCCAGATATGGGTTCCGTCCAATCTGTTTTAACATGAAGTACAGCCTGATATGGTTCTGCCCTGCCTTTTGAAGGAGCCTGCGGGCATTTTCCAGAAACACATCCACATCCACCAAATAGGAATCCGGGAGTATCTTCCCCTCCTGATGAAGCATGAACGCGGTTTCCACTAATTGGGGATTCCGTCTGATTGTCTGGTCCAGAAACATCTACTTCACCCTTTCTACTGATTCCTTTATGATTCTTAAGATTGTATCCGCCCCGGCACGCATGGGGTTAATCCTTATCATGCGGTGTTCCAGGGTGGGGTCGGCTCTACGGAAGGTGCCGGAGACCCGGTAGAACATGGGAATCATCTCGTATTTTGATTCCGCGCCAACGGGATTGGGGGCAGCCCCCAGTTTCTCCGCCTCCGCCAGTACCTGTCCTGCAATGTCTTCCTGGAATTCCACCAGAAGCACCTTGGACTGGGCGTTTGCCAGAAATGCATCCCTGACCTGGGTAATCTCGCCTGCCTTCAGCCTTTTTACGCACTCCTCGCCTACCTGGGCTTGGATTGCCAGCGATACGGGCGCATAAACCAGGCCGTGGAGCACATCCAGGGCCTCATGCCCCTGGGTCTGCATCCCTCCGGAATAACTCTCCGATATGAGACGGTCTATATAGCGCTTCCTGCCCGCAATCACCCCGATGCCCTCTGGCCCCAACAGCTTGAAGGCCGAAAAACAGGACAGATCCGCGCCGCACTGCACTCCGATGTCCTTTACCTTCATTACCGCATAATTATCATCGGTTAGGACCGGGATATCCCTTGTACGCTTGATGGTCCTGACAACCTCATGCATATCATAGCGGTCATCCAGCTTCTGCCTGGTATACTGTACCAGCGCCCCCTTGATATCAGGATGGGCATGAAGGACTGCCTCTATGTCCGCCAGGTCATTAAAATCCGCCTCCACCGGAATCAGCCCCAACATTTCAAAGGATGTGCCCGTGGTATTGTAAACCGGCGCTTTGTGCACCAGTATCTTATCCCCGCATGCCAGCATGGCGTGAAGCCCGAACCGTATGGCGCCGCTTCCGGCACCCCGGACCAGGACACATGCTTCCGTATCAAAAATACGCGCAATCACCTTTTCCACCTTGCTGGTCGTAACCGGCTTATTAAGCCCCATCACCACGCCAAGGTCACCTCTGTTTAAAAACGCGTGTCCTTCAAATTCTCTTGTAATACAATCCGTCACTTTAAACTGAAGCTTTACTGCCTCCTCAAGGGACAGGCTGTTAAGCGGATATGTCTGCATGTCTGAAACCTCCTAATCATACTGTCTGCCCAGAAGAATCCTCTTCGGATTCTCCTTTAGCAACATGTCTATCTTCGCCTGTGTAAATCCCACTTCCAGCAGCAGGGGGATGAATACTTCAAACATATAAGCATATCCAATCCCTCCCCTGGACTTCAGGTGGGATTTCCTTGTAATATCCATGGAAAGCACCACCTGGGAAAGCATTCCCTCCTGGTCAATCCGCTTCAGGGCCTGTGCGCGGAAGGTATCCGGGCAGTAATTCAGTTTTCCCACTGTGTCAAAGCCTACATTGACGCCCCTCTTCAGGACATCAAGGATAACCTCCACGTCCTGGGATAAATCCATGTGCCCAATAATGATGTCCTCCGGCCTTACCCCATGTCCAATCAGATAATCCGCCTGCTCTGCGCCCATGGTTCCCAGCGTGGTATGGGTTGTCACCGGCGCTCCGGTCCTTACAGCGGCCAGGGCCACGGCGTCAAATACCTTCTGCTCCATATCCGTCATCTGCCGGTTGCTGGTTCCGGATTCCCCAATCACAGACGCACGCATCCCCGTATCTCCCGGTACAGACTCCCATGGGCCGTTAATACCCTGTGTCAGTTCCTGTTCCATCATAAACCCCAGTTCCTCCACAGACCGCCCGTATACACAGTCCGGCAGGAACGGCTCCTTGTAAAACCCCGTGGACACAAGAATGTTGATTCCTGTCTCCTCAGACACCCGCCTGATGTACCCCACATCCCTGCCCATCCCCAAGTTGGTCACTTCCAGTATATTCCGTACCCCATATCCGTACAGGCTTTTAAACTCTTTCACAGTTTCCTCAAAACAGGTAAGCCTGCAGTCCTCATCCTTTTTCACGCCTGACAGATCAATTGTCACATGCTCATGCATCAGCGTATAACCATCTGCTAGTTTCATTTTTTTCTCCAACCCGTCCATACTTGACAATTCTTTATCTATTCCCCGAGAAGCCCTTCCTCTAAGGCCCCATAGGAAAAATAGGCATCCATGTTCCTGAAATACCTTTCTATCAGTTCGTCTTCTACCTTCGGAAAATCCTCTGCAATACTGAACATTTTTTCTATCTTCTCTTTTTTTGACTCACACAGCAGCACATAGCCGCTTGCAAAGGCATTGTCTGGAATGCACAGGGCTGTTGCACCAACCATATTGGCCACCCTGATTAAAAATTTGCCGCTTTTTAACTGATTCTCCTGGGTTTCCTCATCAAAATGGCCAAGAATACTATCTCCTATACCATTTACATCAATCTTTTTTTCGTAATGAATCAGCACGTCGCAGCCAGGAAGATACTGTTTCAGGAAATCAATCATCGGCTCCCTGCTGTTATCAAAAACAGGAAAATCCACTGTTTCTATCTTTATCTTGGTTTTTTTATGAATCTTTTCCGGCAGTTTTTGGTGTTCCTTCCATACTTCCGGGCAGATTACATGTACAGGCATATCGTTTTCCCTTAATTCAAGGCAGATTCCGGCGGCTTTCTTTATTACAGCTAAGTCCCTGGTAATAAATCCCAGAGATGGCGTAAAACACAAGCCATCCGTGGAACATTTCCCATACTGTTTCATATGCTCCTGTTCCATCAACGGGCTGATAAATCCGTAACATTGTACACTCATTGCCGGAGCAAGAACTGAACCTCCTCCATCCGTTCCGATTCCCAAATCATTGATTCCCAAAAATACATTGATTGCCGTACCGCTGCTGGAACCTGTCATCCTTCTTCCGGTAATGGGATTCCTTAACTGCATATCAACTGCCCTTCCATTAATACTGCACCGGTCCACCGTATGCAGTATATATCCATGGGCTTTCAGCCGCTGAATAAGCTGCAGGGGGATTTGGACCGCATTTTTCATACCGATATAATGGATATCATCATGTTTTTCCAGGGCATGGATTGCCTGAGGATATACTCTCTCTACTGAATGGTATGGATCTTTCATTGCAAGAAAGGTTTGCTGTGCATGTTTTATTATCTCATTCATCCCATGATTCCCCGCATGATTACAGGTATTACACTGGCCGCCGCTTCAGGGACAAACCCAAATGCCTTCTTTCCGTTTTCTATTGATTTTAAAATCTCATCATCATCCAGTACCCTTCCTACCATGGCAACCGTAATACATTTATCCATTCCGTTCATGGCAATCGCCATCCCCAACGCCCCTCCGGCCCCTGTCTGGCAGGAACCAAAATAATAATCCGCCTGTCCATTTTTTAACGCCAATGCCGCTTGTATGTCCTGCATGATAACCACTTCCACCTGACCGTTTCCATACTTCTCTATTAACTCAGCATTCTCTTTTTTATTCAATGCTCCACCTACAACAATCTTCATTGTACAATACCTCACTTTTCTTAAATTAACGCAAGTCCCAATACCTTAATCAGATTTGCTACAAAGCCCATAGCAATTGTAACTACCGGTCCTACAGCCATTGGTATCAGGAACGGCTTTTTGGCACACTTATTCATCATCCATACAATCATAACAATCATGGATCCAATATATGACATCCCCACTTCGTTCATGATTGCCCCCGAAGCCGTAAATCCTCCTACCAGCAGCGCCACCTCAAGAATTTGTGACATCGCATTCCTGATATGGTCTCCCAATTCCCTAAGCGCCGGGAACTTATCTAACATATTCCCGATACTTCCAAGAAAAAATGTCTCCATTGTAATAACCGCTGCTCCGCTTACAAAGGCCGCTGCACAGGTCACCGGAGTGGAGAAACCGAAAGACGCGCAAAGCATCCCTGCTGCCACAGAAAAATAGGCACCTGCCGGGGAAAATACGCCTGTTACAATAGCGGTTGTATAAACCAGGGGGATATAACCGATTGCCCGGATGAATGCAACCAGGGATGCCTGGGCAAACTCACCTTTCATCTGGAGAGGTCCTGATATTACATCCGTTGTCAATACGCATTGGGAAGATGCAACTGAAAGCAATCCACCCATAATTAAAAAGTAAATCCAGTTTTTCTTAATGCGGTTCACATTATCTGTAAAAATATTCGTCAAATCAGCTCCAATCGCATCCTGTTTTGTCCTGACTGCAAACATAATCATCACAATGCTTCCTGCAAGCATGGACATTCCATCTGCATTAAGAGAAAGCTTGAACTCCCCAATATTAAAAACCCCAAAATTTTTAATCAATACATAGACTGCTAATGTGATAACCGCAGTAATTCCGCCTTTTTTGATTCCATGCTGATATGCCACGGCAAGGGACGGAAAAATAGCAAAGGTTGCTACAACAATATCCGCTACATTTCCTATATAAGGCAGGAAGTTTACAGGTAATATGGAGAAAAAATTTGCAATCGATGACATAAAGGCAACTACCATAAGCCCCCATACCGCACCGATTACTCCTGATACGACCGTTCCTTTGGGCGTATCAGGGCACCATGTCCCTATAATATCCCCCATCAGCAAAAAAGTATGGATTATGATGATTCCCATAGCAATAGAATTTGTAAAACCAAATCCAACAATTAATCCAAAACTCACGGCAAAGGATGTGGCAGCCAGGGATTTCCGATCCATCCTCCCATTAAAATACTCCGCATATACAGGCCGGAATCCATCATTGTATACAGCAACATTCTTATTTGCTAAAATAGATGACATCGCGCCGATTCCGGCTGCTAATAAATAATTTAACATCATAACTTTCCCCTTTCTCCGTAATGGAATTACATTAATATATTACACAGATGGACCGTCAAAAAGTCGGTTTCCGCTTGTGTGAATTTTAGCGTTGTACATTCTAAAATTTTCCGGCTGACTCCACACGCCTGCGGATAAACCCGTTCCTCTTTTACTGTGTCCAAAACCTCCCGGCTGATTTGCATCTCTCCTGTATCTCCTTTCTTCATTCTTTCCCCTGCCAATGCCAGATGGGTAATCAGCATATTCAGTTTATCCGAATCTGTGCCTGCGTGTTCTGCTAAAATCAATCCCGCCGCCATCATACAGAATTCGGACACCCCACAGGAAATCATCCCCGCATCCTCCATGATTTTAAGCCTCTCCTTAACTTCAGCCATCCTATCCATTTCTTTCCCCCTTTTTTTGAATATACATTTTTTTGTACTTTGAATTATATATGAAAGAGCGGACAATGCGCTCTTCATACTCCTCAATATAGCTCCCTTTATAATTTTCGCTTTGTTATTTTAGAAATACGGCCGTCTGATGCCGTCCCTTACCTCTCCAAGAATCTTTAGCGTACCCTCCACGCTGATATACTTCATCAGCAGTTCTGCCAGATTTTCATTCCCTTTCTTAATCACCATCACCGCGGTGGAAAACATGTTACTATACTGATCCTCTGCCAGGAATACAATCTTCAGGTCATCCAGACGGTGGTTCTCAATTATATCATCATAATTCCACACACCTGCGTCAATGGTCCCGTCCAAAAGTGATGAAATCGTCTGTTGGGTCCTGATATCCACAAGATGAACCTTCCTATTTTTAATCAGGTTCCTGGTAATACGGCTCTGGTCCAGGGAATCCTCATCATAGGCCACTTTCATGCCATCCATGATTCCCTCAGCCTTCTGGTCTCGAAGCAATAGGATATGCTTGGACAGGAAGCTGCCCGCCCCAAAGTTCATCAGGCATTCAATATTCCTTCCGTAGGAAATGGCGTGCTCCGCCGCGTACTGGGATACGATGGCAAACTGGTAGGTCCCTGATTCCACCAGCTGAATCCTTCCCACAGCCCCCCTTGCATAGGCCATGTTGAATTTAAGCTTCTTTAACTGCTCATAGATGGCCGTAGCAAACCCCTCGTAGGTCTGGGAATAGGGAAGAGGCATGATGCCCATGATTTCCTGCTGCAGGCAATTCTCCTGAAGCTTCACATAATCCAATGCTTCTATGTACGTTCCCTGATGTCCATGGTGTGCCAGCGTCACCGCCCCAATGTCCTTAAGGTAATTAAAGGCGTTCTGCATGGTTCCCCTGGATACCTGGAACTCCTCCTGGTAGTAAGATATGGGCGCAATGCGGTCCCCCACATCCTTGGAGAGCAGGTTCAGGGCCAGCTTGCTGATGGTAACACCTTTTTTTTGATATAAAACCTGACTGGCATCCATTTTCATACTGTAAGCCCACCCCTTTGGTAACCTTTAACCATAACCAACAAGAATCCTTCGGTTTGAATGTACATTTTTTTGTACCTTCTATAGTGATAGAATAACACTGACTGTATAAATTGTCAAGAAATTTATCAGAAAATATTTGCAGGCAGTCCCGTTGGACCTGGCATGATTTATCCTACCTCCCCCAGCAGCGCGTCAATAATCCCCTGCGCCGTCTTCTCCTCCACCTGCAGCGTCAGTTCCGGCTCGTTGATATGCTCCAGATAATGCGCATCCGAATTACTGATAATCCTGCACTTATCCAGATACGGGTTGTCTTTCCTCAGCTGATGGAGCTTCTTTAAATCCTTTACCTCAGCCGTCTTAAACCTGCTGTCCGGAGGAATGAAGCCCAGGTTTGCAATGAGGCTGTTGGCCGTCTTATCCACATGGGCAGGGAACATGACACCCCCGTAAGAGCGCACCAGTTCCCACAGCCCGTCAAATGAAATCTCAGTAGCATTGATTAGAAGGTTTGGCTCTGTCCCGCACACCTGATCCTGCTCGTTGTATATCTGCTGCTTACCGAATATGGCTTCATTATTGGGGAATTGAATCAGCTTCCCATAGACATAGGCATCAAAACCAAGCGCTGCTTCCAGGTTGGGGAACAGGCACACCGCATGGACCTCCTCCGAGGTATTGATCTCCATGCCAGGCACTGCCAGCACGCCGTATTCTTCAGCCGCTGCCATGAACGCAGGACAGTTGCGGCAGGTGTTATGGTCGGTCAGCGCCACCGCCTCAAGACCTTTAAGGGCAGCCATGCCCGCGATATTGGCGGGCGTCATATCATCATCCCCGCAGGGCGACAGGCAGGAATGGATATGAAGGTCATAGGTCAGGCTCATCATTGCCGGGAATCACCTGCCGCAGGGGCGTTGTCCGAAGATGCGCTGTCCCCAAAGCCTCCGGCTGGACAGCCATTGCCCAGCAGCCCATATATCTGAAGCGCCGCCTCAAAGATAGGCATATCCGTGGACATCACTGTAATCTCCTGGTCCGCCGCCTTCTTCTTTGCCACCTCATCCAGGACCGCTCCTTCCGCCAGGACCACGCAGGCTGCATCCGTCAGCGCGGCCACCGCCAGTGTGTTCATGTTCCCCATGACCGTCACCCATGCGCACCCGGCAGGCGCACGGCCCATGGCAATGCTCAAAAGGTCGCAGCAGAAAGGCGTGGTAATCTCCCGCTCCAGGCCGTCCCCCTCATTCACTACATTAAATATTCCATGTTCCATCAATCCCTGTACTGTCACGGTGAATCCTCCTCCTCGTCCTTTTTATCCAGCAGGGACATCTCATCCGATATCCTCTGTATATATTCCTTCAGGATGCGCAGGGTCTCCTGGCCTCCCCTGTCCCCGGCATGGAGGTCGTCAGCCAGTACCGACACTTCCTCGGACAGCTTGTGCAGGTTCTCCCTCAGATAGTAGACGCAGTCCGTCTCAATGGCATTGCCCCTGACAATATCCTCTGCCAGCGCCTTACAGGTAGGCGCGCCGCAGGAACCGCAGTCCAGCCCGGGGAACTTCTTCATCAGCCGCTCCACCTGGTTCAGCCTGGAAAAGCTCTCCATCATATTGTTGCCCAGGTTAAACACAGGCTCATACTCAACCCCGGTGGTCCACTTGATCAGCCGCTCCTCGCTGTCATGCATGTGGCTCCTGGCCACCGGCATGTACTTGCGCAGGCGTTTTAATTTCACCTCCGCCACATAAGGGTTCTCCACGGTCAGCACACCGCCCACACAGCCTCCGTTGCATGCATTCAGCTCCACGAACCGCAGGTTGGTGAACTTTTGGTCCTCCATGTCCTCCAGCACCCGGATAACGTTCTCAATCCCGTCCGCAGCCAGATAATTCTCCGTGAACAGGCCGCTGGCCTCCCCGCCGCTGTGTCCCCAGCTGATTCCTATCTTCCCCGAAGTGCCGATGACAGGATAATCCTCCCCGGCCACTGCCTTCATGCAGGCCAGAAGCTTGGGATAAACATCCTTTATGGCCAGCACATGGTCCACCTGGCTTTTTTCCGTCCCAAGGGGCGACTTTACATAGGTCACCTTGGACGGACATGGGGAAATGAACATGATTCCAATCTTCTCCCTGGGAAGCCCCGTATCCTTCATGGCCTTCTCCGCCGCCAGGATACCCGCCACCTCCACCGGCGGATTGAGGGGCAGGAGATGGGGAATCAGGTTGGGGAAACGCACGCGGATCAGGCGTACGACGGACGGACAGGCAGTACTGATAAGAGGCAGCTGCCCCTCATGCTCGGATATGTACTGTCTGGTGGCCTCGCTCACCAGTTCCGCTGCCGCGCTCACCTCAAACACATCGTCAAATCCCATCTTCACCAGGGCGTTGAGCACGATGTTCACATCATCCAGATTGTTGAACTGGCTGTAAAGGGACGGCGCCGGAAGGGCCACCGTGTATTCATACTGTTTCATCACATCCATCTTGTCATAGGTGGCAAGCTTTGCATGATGTGGGCAGACCCTGATACATTCCCCGCAGTCAATACAGAACTTATTGTTAATGCTGGCTTTTCCTCCCCGCACCCGTATGGCCTCTGTGGGACAGCGTTTGATGCAGTTGATGCATCCCTTGCACAGGGATTCGTCCAGCCTCACAGAATGGTAAAATTTATCCATATCAACCTACTCCCTTGCTATACCTTATATCTTCACTGTCATGGTAATGGTGGTTCCCTGGCCCAGCCTGGTGTCAATCTCCATGTCATCCGAATATTTCTTCATGTTGGGAAGTCCCATACCGGCGCCAAAGCCCAGGGAGCGGATTTCGTCCGGAGCCGTGGAATATCCGGCCTGCATGGCCAGTTCCACATCAGGGATACCTGGACCAACGTCCGCCAGTATCATCTTAATCTGCTGAGGCGTTATCTCCACGGTAATCAATCCCCCTTTTGCATGGATTACCATGTTGATTTCCCCCTCATACATAGCAATGGCCACCTTCCGGATGGCCTCAGGGTCAACACCCATCTGCTTTAATTTCCGTTTCACATCGCTGCTTGCCTCACCTGCCCTGGTGAAATCATCAGCTGATATGTCATATGTTAAAACAATTGCGTCCTCCATAATCGGTTCCCTTCATTCATTATATTATACTATATGGCCCCGCCGTGCAGCCCGGCCTCATAGAGCATGCCGCAGGCAGAGAACATCCTGTGCCCCGTGGCCATGACCACCAGGCCCCTGTCCTTTGCCATCTCAAGCATGGCCTCGTCCGGCTTCTTCCCTCTTACGAAAATAAGACACACGATGTCCAGCATTTCCGCCGTCCTTATGACCTGCGGATTGCACAGTCCTGTGAGCAGGATGGAGTGGTCCTTGGAAAATGCCAGCACATCGCTCATCATATCCGAGCCGCAGGCCGACCTCACTTCCCTGTCCAGATACTCTTCCCCTACCAGTACCCTTGCGCCTAAAATGTCCCTTGCATCCCTTACCGTCATACCTTGCCTCTCCTCATTGAAAATTTGATTAGTTACCTCAGACAATTGTATACAATTTAATACAATATAGCATACCATCCATCTTGTTGATTTTCAATACAATTCCGATTTTTTACATGTTTTTTATCGTTAGATTTTTCACATTAAAGGTAGATTTTTTTAGTGTTTCATGATAAAATATTGATACATTGCACAATGTACAACCTATGAGGAGGTAATAAAAAGATGGCTTGCAAAAAACAAACCGTTCCCTTTGCGGGAACACCTGAGCAGGAGGCAGAACTGAAATCAGTGATTGCCCAGCTTAAGGACCAGCCTGGTGCCCTGATGCCGGTAATGCAGAAGGCCCAGGACATTTATGGTTATCTTCCTATCGAAGTGCAGACCATGATATCTGACGAAATGGGTATTCCGCTGGAAAAAGTCTACGGAGTATCCACATTTTATGCCCAGTTCGCTCTACAGCCAAAGGGCAAGTACAAGGTATCTGTCTGTCTCGGTACAGCATGTTACGTTAAAGGTTCCGGCGAAATCTTCAGCAAACTGGAAGAATTGTTGGGCATCACCAATGGTGAATGCACAGCAGATGGCAAATTCTCCCTGGATTCCTGTCGGTGTGTCGGCGCCTGCGGACTTGCTCCCGTCATGATGATCAACGGCGAGGTATACGGACGTCTTACGGTGGACGATATACCCGGCATCTTAGCAAAGTACAATTAAGCCTATGATGACAGAGATTTCCCTGAATGTACTGGATGTATCAGAGAATTCCACACGGGCAGGCGCTTCCCTCGTTACCATTCTGGTCACAGCTGACACGGCCGATGACAAGCTGACCATTGTCATAGCGGATGACGGTTGCGGAATGACAGAGGAACAGGTGGCCCATGTAACGGACCCTTTCTTTACCACCAGGACCACAAGAAAAGTAGGACTTGGGATTCCATTTTTCAAATACGCCGCTGAAAGTACGGGCGGCAACTTCCATATTGAATCGGAACCAGGTAAGGGAACCACCGTAACAGCAGTCTTCGGACTGTCCCACATAGACAGGATGCCCCTGGGTGATATGAATCTGACCATACATAACCTGATTGTGTACCATCCTGATACAGATTTCGTCTATACATATACGTATAATGATGCATCATTCACGCTGGATACCCGGGAAATGCGGGAGATTCTTGGAGGAATCCCCTTAAATGCCCCCGAGATATCCGATTACATACTGGAATATCTGAAAGAGAATCAACGGGAAACTGACGGCGGTGTCCAGCTCTAAACCGGACACACGTCCCACAACCATGTAAGTGCTCATAATGAGCCACTCATAATTAGGAGGATAATCGCATGAAAACTCTTGCTGAATTACAGGCAATCAGAGAGAAAATGCAGAGCCAGGTCAACCTGCGCGCCGAGGACCACAACCATACACGCGTGGTAGTAGGCATGGCTACCTGCGGTATTGCAGCCGGTGCAAGACCGGTTCTGAATACACTGGCACAGGAAGTCCAGTCCAGAGGACTGACTGACAAAATTTCCGTAACACAGACAGGCTGTATCGGCTTATGCCAGTACGAGCCGATCGTGGAGGTAATCGAGCCAGGCAAAGATAAGATTACATACGTTAAAATGAACCCTGACAAAGCCCTTGAGGTGATGGAGCGCCATTTAATCGGCGGCCACCCGGTAGAGAAGTACACCATGGGCGCAGCAGGCCTTAAATAATAAAGGAGGAAAGTACCATGTATCGTTCACACGTCTTAGTATGCGGCGGCACCGGCTGTACTTCCTCTGGAAGTCCAAAAATCATGGAAGCCCTGCACAATGAAATCAAGAAACAGGGACTGGAAGAGGAAGTGGCTGTTGTTGAGACAGGCTGCCACGGACTCTGCGCTTTAGGTCCCATTATGATCGTATATCCGGATGCCACCTTCTATTCCATGGTGCAGCCAAATGATATACCGGAGATTGTATCCGAGCACCTGTTAAAGGGCCGTGTGGTAACACGTCTTCTTTACCAGGAAACCGTCAGCCCTACCGGCGGCATCAAGGCATTAAGGGATACTGATTTCTACAAGAAACAGCACCGTATCGCACTGCGCAACTGCGGTGTCATCAACCCTGAGAACATCGAGGAGTACATCGGCACCGGCGGCTACCAGGCCCTTGGTAAGGTTTTAACGGAAATGACTCCTGACGATGTAATCCAGACCCTGCTTGACGCCGGTCTTCGCGGCCGCGGCGGCGCAGGCTTCCCAACCGGATTAAAGTGGAAACTGTGTAAGCAGAATGACGCTGACCAGAAGTATGTCTGTTGTAATGCGGACGAGGGCGACCCAGGCGCATTCATGGACCGTTCCGTTCTGGAAGGCGACCCTCATGCGCTCCTTGAGGCAATGGCCATTGCCGGTTATGCAATCGGCTCCAACCAGGGTTATGTCTATGTGCGTGCAGAGTACCCAATCGCAGTGGACCGTCTGAACATCGCCATCAAGCAGGCACGTGAGATGGAGCTGTTAGGCAAGAACATTTTCGGAACCGGATTTGACTTTGATGTGGATATCCGTCTGGGCGCAGGCGCATTCGTGTGCGGCGAGGAAACCGCCCTCATGACATCCATTGAAGGCAAGCGCGGCGAGCCAAGGCCAAGGCCTCCGTTCCCAGCACAGAAGGGCCTGTTTGGCAAGCCAAGTATCTTAAACAACGTTGAGACTTATGCAAACATTCCTCAGATCATCCTCAACGGACCTGAGTGGTTTGCTTCCATGGGTACCGAGAAATCAAAGGGTACCAAAGTATTCGCCCTGGGCGGCAAGATCAACAACACAGGTCTTGTGGAAGTTCCCATGGGAACCACACTGCGCACGGTCATCGATGAAATCGGCGGCGGCATTCCAAACGGCAAGAAGTTTAAGGCTGCCCAGACCGGCGGTCCTTCCGGCGGATGTATCCCGGCTGAGCACTTCGATATCCCCATTGACTATGACAACCTGCTCTCCATCGGTTCCATGATGGGTTCCGGCGGCCTGATTGTCATGGATGAAGATGACTGTATGGTGGATATTGCCAAGTTCTTCCTGGAATTCACGGTTGAGGAATCCTGCGGCAAGTGTACTGCATGCCGTATCGGAACCAAGCGTATGCTGGAGATCCTGGAGAAGATTACCAAGGGCACTGCCGAGATGGAGGACCTTGATAAGCTGGAGGAACTCTGCCACTACGTAAAGGCCAACTCCCTGTGTGGTCTGGGCCAGACCGCTCCCAACCCTGTACTGTCCACCCTTCATTTCTTCCGTGACGAGTACGAGGCACATATCAAGGAAAGACGCTGTCCGGCCGGCGTATGTAAGGCGCTTCTGTCTTATGTCATTGACCGCGACAAGTGCCGCGGATGTACCCTGTGCGCACGTACCTGTCCTGCAGGTGCAATCGTGGGAAGCGTTAAGAATCCGCACGTTATCGACCTTAACAAGTGTATCAAGTGCGGCGCCTGTATGGAAAAATGTAAGTTTGGCGCAATCTACAAGAAATAATAAGGGAGGGAATAGACGATGGAGACAATTAATCTTAAAATCAACGGCATTGCAGTCACCGCTCCCAAGGGATCCACTATCCTGGAGGCAGCAAGACTGGCACATATCGAGATTCCTACTCTGTGTTTCTTGAAGGAGATCAACGAAATCGGTGCCTGCCGTATCTGTATTGTAGAATTAAAGAATGGAAAACTGGTAACTTCCTGCGTATACCCGGTTGAGGAAGGCATGGAAGTATTTACCAATACACCAAAGGTCCTGGATTCCAGGAAGAAGACCTTACAGCTCCTGTTATCCAATCACAACCGCTCCTGCTTATCCTGTGTGCGCAGCGGACACTGCGAGCTTCAGGAACTGGCCCATGAACTGGGAGTTGAGGACGAGGCTTTCTATGACGGTGAAAAGACACCCTCTGAGATTGACTACTCCGCTGCCCACATGATCCGTGACAACAGCAAATGTATCCTGTGCCGCCGCTGTGTGGCCGTGTGCGACCAGATACAGGGCATTGGCGTGATTGGCGCCAACCACCGCGGGTTTGCAACTGATATCGGCTCCGCATTTGAGATGGGCCTGGGTGAAACCTCCTGCGTTTCCTGCGGACAGTGTATCGCCGTATGTCCTACGGGCGCCCTAACAGAAAAGGATTACACCGGGGATGTATTCGCGGCAATCGCCGACCCGTCCAAGCATGTAATCGTACAGACAGCTCCTGCCGTACGTGCAGGACTGGGAGAGGAATTCGGCCTGCCAATCGGTACCGATGTGGAGGGCAAGATGGCTGCCGCACTGCGCCGCCTTGGCTTTGATAAGGTATTTGACACCAATTTCTCCGCTGACTTAACCATCATGGAAGAAGCCCATGAGTTCCTGGACCGCGTACAGAATGGCGGCGTGCTTCCGATGATTACTTCCTGTTCACCAGGCTGGGTTAAGTACTGCGAGCACTATTTCCCGGATATGACCGAGAACCTTTCCACCTGTAAGTCTCCTCAGCAGATGTTTGGCGCCATCGCCAAATCCTACTATGCCGAGAAGGCCGGCATCGACCCTAAGGACATCGTAAGCGTAAGCGTCATGCCATGTACTGCCAAGAAGTTTGAGATTGGACGTGAGGACCAGGATGCCAACGGCGTACCGGATGTGGACATTTCCATCACCACCAGGGAGCTGGCCCGCATGATAAAGAAAGCCGGCATCAGGTTCTTAGACCTTCCCGATGAGAAGTTTGACGATCCCCTGGGTCTTGGCACGGGCGCGGCCGTTATCTTCGGCGCAACCGGAGGCGTCATGGAGGCAGCACTGAGGACAGCCGTTGAGACACTGACCGGCGAAGAACTGCCTAAGCTGGATTTCGAGGAAGTCCGCGGCACAAAGGGCATCAAGGAAGCCACCTACAATGTAGCCGGCATGGATGTGAAGGTTGCTGTTGCTTCCGGCCTTGGCAATGCAAAAGAGCTGCTTGAAAAGGTAAAATCCGGCGAAGCAGACTACCACTTCATCGAAATCATGGGATGCCCGGGCGGCTGTGTAAACGGCGGCGGACAGCCCCAGCAGCCAGGACATGTGCGCAACACGACAGATATCCGCGGCCTGCGTGCAAAGGTCCTTTATAACATCGACTCCGCCAACCCAATCCGTAAGTCCCATGAGAATCCTGCAATCAAGGAACTCTATGCAGCTTACCTGGGCGAGCCTGGAAGCGAGGTAGCACACCACCTCCTTCACACCACTTATGTGAAGAGGACCATCAATAAGCAGTTTACCAGGGAAGTACCCAACATTGCCATAGAGGTTGGAGATTATTAAGGTTTTTTGCAAGCAATATTAATATACAGAACAGCGGATTGCAGGCTTGCCCCTGCATCCGCTGTTTTGGCGTTTTTCCTTATATATCTACCTGGCCCGCCATCCAAACAGTCCGTCCATCACACTCCATCATACCAATTCATTATACTTCCCGCGCTTCACATAATGGGTGTGCAGCAGGTGATGGGACAGGTGCCCGTTGGGCGTTCCCAGGTAATCGTTATACAGCTTCATCAAATCCGGGTTCTCATGGGATTTGCGCAGTACCTTGCGTTCATCTTCGCTGTACAGGGCCTTGGCGCGCTTCTCGCGGTAGTTCTCCTCACTGCAGCGTGGCTGGCCGCCTCCGTTGATGCATCCGCCGGGACATCCCATAACCTCGATGAAATGATAAGGGGAGGTTCCCTCCGCCACTTCCTTCATCAGCATGGATGCCCCCTCCAGGCCGCTGGTTACTGCTACATTCACAGTCACCCCTTTCAGATGTCCATACTCAGGAAGCGTCTCTTCTATCGTAATGGAGGCTGTCTTCACCTGGTCCAGTCCAACGATTGGCGTTACATGGAGTTTTTCAAACGGCAGTTCATTTCCGGTCACCACTTCGTATACCGTGCGCAGGGCCGCCTCCATCACGCCTCCGGTTACGCCGAAAATGTCGGCTGCTCCTGTTCCCAGGCCAAGAGGCGCGTCAAACTCACCTTCTGGAAGGTTCACAAAGTCGATACCGGCTGTCTTGATCATCCTGGCCAGCTCCCTTGTGGTCAGGACCGCGTCCACGTCGCGCTGTCCGTCCACTTCCATCTCCGGACGCTGGATCTCGTATTTCTTGGCCGTACACGGCATCACGGACACCACGAACATATCCTTGGGGGCCGTGCCTGTACGCTCCGCGTAAAATGTCTTCACCACGGCTCCCATCATGGTATGGGGGCTTTTACAGCTGGACAGGTGGTCCAGTTCATCCGGGAACTGGTGCTCAATGTGTTTGATCCATCCCGGCGAACAGCTTGTAATCATGGGAAGGGCCGTATTGACCCCATGGCCGTCCTCTCCCTGCGCCCCATCGCCCTTAAGCACTGCATTTAAACGTCCCAACAGTTCCGTTCCCTCCTCCAGTATGGTCAGGTCGGCTGAGAACAGGGTGTCAAATACATCGTCAAAACCGATTTCATGAAGGGCGGATGCCATTTTCCCGGTGACGGGGGTGCCCACCGGAAGGCCGAATTCCTCGCCCAGGGCCGCGCGCACGGCCGGAGCCACCTGGACAACCACGCGCTTATCCGGGTCAGCCAGGGCGCGCCATACAGGTGTGAGGCCGTCCGTCTCCTTCAATGCCCCGGTGGGACAGACAACCGTACACTGACCGCACATTGCGCAGGCCGTGGAATTAAGCGGCAGGCCCATGGCCGGGCTGACCACTGTGTCGAATCCCCTGTTCTGGGCTTCAATGGCCCCTACCTTCTGTATCTGCTTACACACGGTGACACACCTGCGGCACAGGACACATTTGCTGGTATCTCTTGTGATGGACGGGGAAATGTCCACATGGGGTTTGGTCATGGCGCCTTCAAAGCGGCTTTCGGCCACGCCCAGTTCATATCCCAGGTCCTGAAGTTCGCAGTTGGTATTCCTGCTGCAGTTCAGGCAGTCCTTGGGATGGTTGGACAGGAGCAGCTCATAGAGCACCTTCCTGGCTTCCAGAACCTTGGGGGAATGGGTCCTTATGACCATTCCTTCCCGTACCTTTGCCATACAGGATGCCTGAAGGTTCTTCATGCCCTCCACTTCCACCACGCAGATACGGCAGGAGCCGTACTGGTGGACATGTTTCATATGACAGAGACTGGGAATCCTGATTCCCACGGATTCTGCCGCTTCCATGATGGTGGAGCCTTCCGCTGCCTCCACCGGTTTTCC
Source organism: Enterocloster sp. OA13 (assembly GCF_022440595.1). Taxonomy (NCBI): domain Bacteria; kingdom Bacillati; phylum Bacillota; class Clostridia; order Lachnospirales; family Lachnospiraceae; genus Enterocloster; species Enterocloster sp. OA13. Next base: position 3,962,603 of record NZ_JAKNTF010000001.1, read on the forward strand.
ATTTATGGTTATATGTATCATACAATCATTTCCTCCTCTCCCTATCTCCGGTCACAGTGAAGACATCTCAGGGCCTCGCCCATAGCATCCAGTTTATGGTAGCCGCAGTTCACTTCCTTAAAGTTGTCTTTCCGCTCTTCCACGGACAGGCATCTGGTGGGGAACCGTTTATGCGGCTCGCTTACTTCTATGTCAATCTCAGGAATCTCGAACCATTCGCCCATGTTAAGTTCCCCGGTGCCGCCCACGTATTTATCAATCTTACCGGCGGCCTTCTTGCCGTCCGCAATGGCCTGGATGACCACGTTGGCGCCCCACGGGCTTACATCCCCGCCTGCGAATACGCCTTCCTCGCCTGTCTCGGATGTAAAGCGGCCAATAGCCAGCTTGCCGTTCTTCTCCACTTCCACATTGGTGGTCCTGTATGCCTGATGGTCCACATCCTGGTTGATGGCCGTGACGATGCCGTCACACTCCAGGAAGAAATCAGAATCCGGGATATGTGCCGTACGCCTGCGGCCGTCCTTCCCATAATCTGTTTCTTTCCTGCGCACAAGGTGGATTCCGTTTACCTTGCCGCCAGCCCCGAGGAACTCGACCGGGGATGCCATGGTAATCAGCTTCACGCCCTCCTCCCTGGCCTCGGCGATTTCGTCCCTGCCTGCCGGCATGTCTTTCTCAGACCTGCGGTAAATCACGGTCACATCGGTGCTGCCCAGACGGATTGCGGTCCTGGCCACGTCCATGGCCGTGCTTCCGCCTCCGATTACCACCAGCTTATTGGGAACATCCATATCACGTTTTAAACCAATCCTCTTAAGGAATCCAAGGCCGCTCTCCACGCCCTTTAAATCCTCACCCGGTACATCCAGAAGTCTGGATACCTGTGTTCCGGATGCAATATATACCGCATCGGACTGCTTCTTCATATCCTCGAAGGAAATATCGGTTCCGATCTTGGTGTTCAGATGGATTTCCACACCGCTCATCTCAATGGCATGGATTTCCTTCTGAAGCACTGCCTTAGGCAAACGGTATTCAGGGATACCCCAGTACAGCACGCCTCCTGCCACGGATTCAGCCTCATATACATGGACCTCATGGCCCAGATTAGCCAGATAATAGGCACAGGAGAGTCCGGACGGACCTGCCCCGATAATGGATATGCGTTTTCCTGTGGCTGGTTTCGGCTCTATCAGAGGGATATTGTACTCATCGCGCAGCGCGTAATCCCCGATAAAGCGTTTCACGGAGCAGATTGCCAGAGGCTCATCCACCTGGGAACGGCGGCAGTGGTCCTCACACGGATGTGTGCAGACACGTCCGCAGACAGCCGGGAACGGATTATCCTGGCGGATCAGGCGGTAAGCATCGTCAATCTTACCAGCTGCCAGCATGGACATATAGCCGGGAATGAATACATTGGCCGGACATGCGTTGCGGCAGGGCGAGGTCTGAAGCTCTGCGCACACGCCTGCGCTGCAGTGTTTTTCGTAAATATGGGCCTCATACTCACTGCGGAAATACCTCAGGGTGGACAGGACCGGATTCGGAGCGGTCTGTCCAAGCCCGCACATGGCTGTCTGCTGTATGGTCTTAGCCAGTTCTTCCAGCAGGTCCAGGTCCCCGGGTTCTCCCTTGCCCTCTGTAATCCGCTCCAGGATTTCCAGCATGCGCCTGGTGCCGTTGCGGCAGGGAAGACATTTTCCGCAGGACTCGTCACAGATGAAGTCCATGAAATACCTGGCCGTATCCACCATGCATGTGTCCTCATTCATGACAATAAGGCCGCCGGACCCCATGATGGCCCCAAGCTTGGAAAGGGACTCATAGTCAACGGATGTATTCAGGTGTTCCCTGGTAAGGCACCCGCCGGAGGGACCGCCGGACTGGATGGCTTTGAACCGCTTGCCGCCAATGATCCCGCCGCCAATCCTGTATATGATGTCGCCCAGGACCGTACCCATGGGGACCTCGATGATTCCCGCATTGACAATATCCCCGGCCAGTGCAAATACCTTTGTGCCGGCGCTCTTTTCCGTGCCGAATCCATGATACCACCCGGAACCGTTCAGGATGATGGGAGCCACATTGGCCAGTGTCTCCACGTTATTGATGATGGTGGGGCTTTCAAACAGGCCCTTTTCAAATGGGAACGGAGGTTTCTGCCTTGGCTCTCCCCTCTTTCCCTCAATGGATGCCAGCAGGGAGGTTTCCTCACCGCAGACAAACGCGCCTGCGCCGATACGGATTTCCAGATCAAAGGAGAAGCCGCTTCCCATGATATCCTCACCCAGTATCCCGGCCTTCCTGGCCTGGTCAATGGCATTGCCCAGACGCTCCACCGCAATCGGATACTCCGCGCGCACATACACATATCCCTTGGACGCCCCGATTGCGTATCCTCCCAGCATCATGCCCTCGATAATGCTGTGGGGGTCGCCTTCCAGGATGCTTCTGTCCATGAATGCGCCGGGATCGCCTTCATCCGCATTACAGACCATGAACTTCCTGCCGTCCTCTGAAACTGCCTTAAGGCCTGCCTCCCACTTAACGCCTGTGGGGAAACCTGCACCGCCCCGGCCCCTGAGCCCGGAAGCCTTCATCTCATCCACCACATCCTGGGGCGTCATGCCGCACAGTGCTTTTGCAAGGGCGCCATATCCGTCCCTGGATATGTATGCCTCAAGGGAGGCATACTCCATATGGCCGCAGTTCCTGAGTGCTATGCGCACCTGGCCCTGGAAGAAATCAATGTCCTCCATCCTGGGAACATATTTGCCTGTCTCCTCGTTAAAATATGTAAACTCCTCGCAGATCTCATCCTTAAGAAGGTGTCTTGCCACAACCTGTTCCACCTTATCAGGAGTCATTTTCGTATAAAAAACCCCCTCCGGCTCCACCAGGATGACCGGGCCCATGGCACATGTGCCCATACATCCGGTCACCATGACCTGGACTTCACCGGACAGCTGGAAGTTTTCCACTGCCTTAACCAATGCGTCCCGCACTTCCCCGCAGTTAGACGAGATACATCCCGCTCCGCCGCACACCAGCACCTGGCGCCTGTAGGATTCCTTCCGGGCCAGGTATTCTTCTTTTATCCTTAACAGGTCTTCCTGTCTCTTCACTTCCATCACTGCTGTCCCTCCTCTTCATAGTAGCGCTCCAGAATCTGCTCCAGTTTGTCAGGATTGACCTGCTTATACACCTGGTCGTCAATGGACATGGCCGGCGCCAGTCCGCATGCTCCGATACAGCGTGCCACCTCAAAGGTGAACTTCCTGTCAGCTGTGGTCTCCCCGATTTCCACATCCAGCAGCTCCTTAATCCGTTCCACGATTTTCTTACCGCCCCGCACATAGCAGGCCGTGCCAAGACAGACACGGATGGTGTGCTCCCCTCTGGGCTGTGTGGAGAAGAAGGAATAAAATGTCACTACCCCGGACACCTCCGCCAGCGGGACCTCAAGCGCGTCCGCTATCACCTTCTGTACTTCAAGAGGCAGATATCCATATATTCCCTGCGCCATGTGAAGGACCTGTATCAGGCTTCCCTCCCTGCCCCTATACTCTGCCGCCAGTTCACCAATCCGTTTTAACAGCGCTTCCTCACTGTGGTCACAGCAGCACGTATGCGTGTGTTCACCCATAACTTTACCTCCTTTATTTTACCGCTTTTGTTTTCCATTTGTATTAAGCGTTGCGTGCTGGCCTGGCAGGCGGCTGCAGTCCGCCTGATGGCTCCCTCATCGCAGGTTCTCCCATATTGGGAAGAATGTATTGTGAAAAATTATACAAAGAAATGGCGGGAACAACCTTACCGGCTGCTCCCGCCAAAAAGACCCTGTATAACTTTTTCCGACTTTTTAAAAATGTCCTGCCTGCCCTGCCGCAGGCGGATATTCCCTCTCACTAAATCCATCGCGCACCTCAATTGATTAAAAATATCTGATTCACTAATATATACAATCAGTTGCCGTTCAGCCATCCAATCTTTTATTATTGTACCTAAAAAATTTTGTTATCTCAAAATAATTTTGTATATTTTTGATGATATCATAGAAGATTGTACTTGTCAATATACAATTAAATTTTTCACAAGCAAGTATATACGCTGTATTTTATATTTTTTTCAGTTTATTCTGAATTTTTTCGGTCGATTTCTGTCGTTTTTCTGAATCGTATTTTCATTTTTTCCAACATATGGTACAATATCGTTAACAAAATCTTTATACTTTTTTCACAGAAAGGAGCTTCTATGTTTGACCTTGATTTTATCCTTAAAGCACTGTCCATTCTTGTTCCTGTCCTGTTGGTCATCATCATCATAACCCAGGGCTATGTAAAGGCGCCGCCGGATCACGCCTTCATCATCTCCGGCCTGCGCAAGCAGCCCCGGGTCCTTATCGGACGGGCGGGCATCAAGATCCCATTCTTTGAGCAGATGGATAAATTATACCTTGGACAGATAACCGTTGACATTAAGACGGACGAATACATCCCCACCAACGACTTCATCAATGTCATGGTGGACGCGGTTGCCAAGGTCCGGGTTGCCGATGATGACGGGCGGATGAAACTGGCCATGAGGAACTTCCTGAACAAGGAACCGGCAAAGATTGCGGCCGACCTCCAGGATTCCCTCCAGGGCAATATGCGTGAGATCATCGGCACCCTTACCCTGAGGGCCATCAATACGGACCGTGATTCCTTCTCAGACCAGGTAATGATTAAGGCTTCCAAGGACATGGAGAAGCTGGGCATCGACATCCTTTCCTGTAATATCCAGAATGTCACGGATGAACACGGACTGATTCAGGACCTTGGTATGGATAACACCTCCAAGATCCGCAAGGACGCATCCATTGCAAAGGCGGAGGCGGAAAGGGATATCGCCATTGCCCAGGCTGCGGCGGATAACGCTGCCAATGACGCCAGGGTAATCGCCGAGACAGAGATTGCCCAGAAGAACAACGAGCTGGCCATTAAGAAGGCCGAACTCCAGAAGGCGTCTGACACCAAGAAGGCGGAGGCGGACGCTGCTTACGAAATCCAGAAGCAGGAACAGCAGAAAACCATCCAGACCGCCACGGTCAATGCCCAGATTGCCAGGGCTGAGCGCGAGGCGGAACTGCGCAAGCAGGAAGTACTGGTTCAGCAGCAGGCGCTGGAAGCCGAGATTAACAAGAAAGCGGATGCCGACCGTTATGCCATCGAGCAGGCGGCTGCAGCCGGACTGACCAAACGCCAGCGTGAGGCGGAAGCCAAGAAGTACGAGCAGGAGCAGGAAGCCCTGGCCAAGAAGGCCCAGGCCGATGCGGAGCAGTATGAGCGCGAGAAAGACGCGGAGGCCCAGAAAGCCATAGCAGAAGCACAGAAGTACTCCATGGTCCAGGAGGCAGAAGGTATCCGCGCCAAGGGTGAGGCGGAAGCCACGGCCATCCGTGCAAAGGCGCTGGCTGAGGCCGAAGGTATGGAGAAAAAGGCCGAGGCCTACCAGAAGTACAACAAGGCCGCCATGGCTGAGATGATGATCCAGGTGCTTCCTGAAATCGCAGGCAGGATTGCTGAACCTCTGTCCCAGATTGATAAGATTACCATCATCGGCAGCAGCGGTGACTCAGATAATGGTATCGGCACGGTCGCCGGTAATGTACCGGTTGTCATGGCAAAGCTTTTCGAATCCATGAAGGAAACAACCGGAGTGGACCTGGCGGAAATCATGAAGGCGGATACATACGATGCCAAGGTTACCAGGAACGTCAACCTGACCGGAGCGCCGGATATCGTACTGGGTGCCAATGCTGCATCTGATTCCGTACAGCCTGAAACATAGGATTACATGATGTCCTGGATTGAAGTCATATAAAAAGATTGAAGTCATAAAAAAACAAGATGGTGCTGCAGAACCAGCTTTTGCCGGAACTGCAGCACCACCTTTTTATCTGTCTGGCTGGTCAGTGAAACGTCCAGCTTCATCCTCTTCTGTTTCAGTCCACTCTCCGGTAATGATCCGGTTGTCCTCCGGGTTCCAGAACGTTTCATAATTGTTGTTTTCAGACGGGCTTATGTCTCCCGCTTCCTGGTTCTCCTCCGGATCGCAGGGGCTCTCCATCCCTGGATTTTCCTCCTGCGCATTTTCCTTCCAGCGTATGGTTACCCGGAACAGGTCGTCTTCCACTTCAACCATCATGGTGCCGCCCTGGACCTCCACGAAGCTCCTTGCAATGGCAAGGCCAAGGCCTGAGCCTTCTGTGTTGCGGGCTGAATCCCCGCGCACGAACCGCTCCGTCAGTTCCTCCGGCGATACATTCAGCTCCTGGGCCGATACATTGCGCATGGATATATTCACATATCCTTCCGGTTCCCGTGCCACCTGGATATAGGCCCTGGTGCCCGGCATGCCATACTTTGCGATATTAACCAGCAGGTTCTCAAAAATACGGTAGGTCTTCTGGCTGTCCAGGTACAGCACTACCCGCCCCTCAGGCAGGTTGAACCGGAACTCAATCCCGCTGGCAGTCATTTTGTCTGACAGTTCAAACCGCACCTGCTTTAACAGGCTGATGATATCCACATTTTCCGGGTGCAGTGTCACGGTGCCGCTGCTGGCCTTGCTTACCTCAAACAGGTCTTCGATGAGCACCTTCAGACGCATGGATTTCTGGTCCAGGACCTGGATATAGGAACTGCGCTCTTCCTCTGTAACATTTTCCTGCTTCAGCAGGTTCACATAGGTGATGATGGCTGTCAGCGGCGTCTTCAGGTCATGGGACACATTTGTAATCAGTTCTGATTTTGTCCGTTCGCTTTTCACTTCCTGGGCAACCGCCTTTTTAAATCCATTCTGGATTTTGGACAGCTGTTCCTTAAATGGATTGAATATGCCCAGATCTTCTTCTATCTCCACATTCAGGTCGCCTTCCGCCATCTGGTTGATACCGTCCAGCAGGATCCTGTATTTCTTCTGCATCTGTCCCCAATATTTATTCAGCATGAAGAACAGCACGCATGAGTAGATGACCAATGCGCCGATTCCCCAGAACCAGAGACAGGATATGAGGGTCAGTATAATGAAGTTGCCGATGACCGCCTTGCCTAAAATCCTGGTGGAACGGCTCTCCCAGTCCGTTTCATTGAATACATTAAGCGCATTGCAGCACCAGCGCTTGATGAACCGCAGGAACCTTCCAAGCCAGGTGCGTTCCTTGAAATAGCGCCATGGCCCCATTGAGAAGATTGCGCGGTAACACATGATTCCCCAGCAGAAAAGCCCGTATACCACTGCCCAGAACAGCAGGTTGATGACAAGCACCGCTATATCAGCGCTCCAGGAAAGGAATCCGGCCCTGAGGATTTCCTGTTTCAAGGTTCCGTCCAGGGTGGCGGCTATGAGGCTTGACGGTATACCGCCTTCCCCCATTATACTCATCCATCCCACGCCTATAAGGCTCAGGGGTTCAAAAGACAGACGGCAGAGCGCGCTTTTACCCAGGCGGAAGGAACGGACCGCGGGCAGGGCAAGGGCAAGAACCATGAGGATGGCCATCATCCCGCCAGCTACCGTATAGTAACCGCCTCCGTACAGCAGCGCCCGTCCGTTAAGCATCGTGTTGTCCGATGTACTGTAGGAACTGCCGGTAAATGTTTCCGGCACACAGCGGAACATGATTTTTATATTCCTTGGCCCGGTGAACTGCATGCCGCTGTACCGATAGCTGTCAGACAGGCGGACGGCCAGGGGATCGTAGAATTCGAACCGGCCCATGGCCTGGAGGATCTTGGACGCATCCTGCTCATCCCCGGTAAAGCCCGACACCTTTAGGCTGCCTGTGGAAGTAAATTCTACCGTGAAACCGACTTCCTTTTTAGCGGAATCCAATGGCGTACGGAAAAATTCCCCGGGCTTATTTACATTGCTTCTCTGAAAGCCTCCGTTTTCATCTATTACAGCATAGAAAAGAGAGGAGTTATATCTCTGGTAATACCGCTCCCAGTCCTTACCCAGGGAATCCATCATGGACTGCAGCTCCTGGTAATAATCCAGATTAAACTCAGAGTCCACATAGTCCTGGGCGCCCATGGCCACCTCATAATTTTCCCCATCTTCCATGTCGGAATCCTGGATTATGACATGGCTGGATGCCACTCCGTATTCTTCTTCCCTGAGCGTCCTGATTTTCTCATCCAGGCCAGGGAGGAAGGTCTGTGAATAAGAGAGCACGCCGCCCTCTTCCTCCTGTTTCTGCTGGTGCCATATCTCATAGCTGAAATTCATGACCTGGGTCGCCAGGTCGCCGTAATCACTTCCCTGTTCCTGTATCCGCACGGTCCTGTCAGAAATATACTCCTCTGATTTTGCCTTCATATACGGATACAGCCCAATGGTTGCCGCCGATAAGGCCAGAACCGTCAGTACAATTATCAATACGCCGATTTTATGGTTGTTTTTCAATCTTGTATCCAACTCCCCACACCACCTTTACATATTTGGGCTCCCTGGGATTCACTTCAATCTTTTCCCTCAGGTTACGGATGTGTACCATGACCGTATCCGTGTTAATCGCCCTCTCATTCCAAACCCGTTCATATATCTCCTCAGCGGGGAATACACGTCCCGGGTTCTGTATCAGTAACAATAGAATCTTGAACTCAATGGGAGTCACCTTTACCGGTTTGTCATCTACCATGACCTCCACTGTCTCCTCATTGACCTCCAGGCCTCCCAGCCTGTGAATCCTTGGATCCTCAGCCTGTTTGGAACTCAGTCTGTCTAAAAACCTGTGGTAGCGCCTCAGATGTGAGTTAACCCTGGCCAGAAGCTCCATGGGCGTAAACGGCTTTGTGATGTAATCATCCGCCCCCATGTTCAGTCCCAGTATCTTGTCGACTTCCTCTGATTTTGCTGACAGGAAAATAACAGGAAAATCATACTTTTCCCTGAGCTTGGCGGTCATGGTGATCCCATCCATCTTCGGCATCATCACATCCACGATGGCAAGGTCAATCTCGTTGTCCTCCAATGCCTTAAGCCCTTCCAATCCGTCAGCTGCCTGGAATACCACATATCCCTGGCTCTTTAAAAATATCTCAACGCCCTCTCTGATTTCTTTATCATCCTCTACCAGCAGAATCCGGTCCCCACTCATGTACATTTCCTCCTTGTGCATATAATCCTAACAACTAAATCAAAATTTAACCTGCAAAAAATATAAAAGAATTTCTAAAGTCTTATTGTAGCATTCCTAAGGATAATGTTCAACGGGGGGCCGGACGTGTTTGGAAAAATCATTCCATCCTCCCCCTGTAATGCAAAATACGCAATTTGAAAGACTTTGTTATTTATTTAATTAAATTGACAAATACTTCTGCCAATGATATGGTTTTTATATTCAATAATAATAATTACTGTTATTTATTTAGCAAAGAAACGGTAAAGGAGGTATTTCATTGAGTACATATGTTATAACAGGCGGTACCACAGGCATCGGCGCTGCAACCCGCAAGCTGCTTCAGGCACAGGGACACGAGGTGTTCAATATTGACTTTAAAGGCGGCGACTACCTGGCCGACCTTTCCACGCAGGAGGGCCGCCAGGGCGCCATTGACGAGGTTTTCAGGCGATACCCCGATGGGATTGACGTCCTGATCTGCAACGCAGGCGTGGGACCCACGGCGCCGCCCCAGATGATATTCGCACTGAACTTTTTCGCAAGCGTGCGGATTGCGGAAGCCCTGCGCCCCTTGTTAAAGAAAAAACGCGGAAACTGTGTCATCACCTCATCCAACTCCATTACCAACATGACCGTGCGCATGGACTGGGTGGATATGCTGTCCAATGTAATGGACGAGGAACGGATCCTGGAATTTGTCAAGGACATCCCCCGCACCCAGACTGCTTCCTGCTATAGCTCATCCAAGCACGCTTTGGCGCGCTGGGTCCGCCGTATATCCCCATCCTGGGCAGTGGACGGGCTGCGCATCAACTCCGTTGCCCCGGGCAACACCACCACTCCCATGACCCAGAACATGACCGATGCCCAGATGGACGCCGCCTTATTGATTCCCATTCCGACCCGCTACGGCAGAAAGGAATTCCTGGACGCGGAAGAGATTGCCAACGGCATCGTCTTCCTTGCATCCCCCATGGCCAGCGGCATTAACGGCGTCATCCTGTTCGTGGACGGAGGCATTGACGCACTGCTGCGCTCAGAACGTTTCTAATTGTAAGTGAGGAGGATAATTATATGACAATATTAGAACAATACATTGACTGTATGCAGAAGGGGGATGAAACCGCCCTGGCTGATTTATTCAATGAATACGGGGTCCTTCACGACTCTTCCGTATACAAGGCCGGCATGGATACCATCCACCTGGAAGGCAGGATGGCCGTGGAAATGATGTTCCACCACAAATTCGGTTTTAACGGCGGACCCTTCCCAATCCACAGCGTGAAATACGTGGATGACAATACCGTATGGTACTTCATCACCTATCATGAGCACGTTGTCCCGGTGACCGCGTTTCTTTCAGAGGTGGATGAAAAGGGGAAGATTAAGAGGCTGAATATTTATCCGCTGTAGGCGGGAATCCATGGGCAGGGGACAGACGTAATACACGTGTCCCCTGCCCCGGTTCAGTCAGAAGCCGGATTCCATTTCCATTTTATTTTGTTATTATATCTCATTTCTGTACCATTTTCTTAACGGTTCCCTCCAGGTCCAGAAGGAAATAAAGTCCGTCCTGGCACATGTAGTATTCTTTTTCCATCCAGAGTCCTGTCTCGGATTTCTCCGGGCCTTTAATCTGGTTGTCCGGGGTTGCTTCTGTCAGGAACGGTTCCTGGTCCGTAAGGATTCCGAAGCTGTATTTTTGATATTGAAGGATGACGATGATATTCTTTTGTTCTTCCCCTTCCTTAGGAAGCCCAGGCTCCTCCAGATACGCAATTGGGACAATGGTTCCCTTGTAGTTGCAGACCCCGGCAAAATACGCGGGCAGGCAGGGGATGGGGGACATCACCATGTCCTTGCATATCTCCTTGATATAGGGGAATTCGATTGCGCACCTCCTGTTCCTTCCGGGTATGCAGAGTACGGTCTTAGTGTTTTCTGACGGCATTTTTCCCCTCCTTCTGGTACAGGTCAATGATTATCTCCGTGTCCAGGGCCGCACAGACATGGCCGCTTCCCATGATACTGCAGCCGCAGATTCCAGTCCTTCCCCTGAATCCGTTTCCAAATAATGGCGGAAGCGCCTTGATTACAATCCGCTTCTGTCCGTAAATGGAATCCATGATGATGCACCCTTCCTGTTCAGCCCCTTTTACGTAAACAAGTACAGCCCGTTCCGGTGTGTGCCCCGGAAGGGAATAGAAGCATCGCAGGTCCACAAGGGGCACCAGCCTGTCCTCATACAGGATATAATCCCGCCCGCTGATTTCACGGGTCGTATCCTTTACCGTGTTGTAGTCAAGGAAACGGTATACATGACGGGCAGGCAGGGAAAAGCGGTAGTCCCCCACCTTAAACCTGACGCATTCCATGGAGGCCAGGTTTAAGGGGACCGCAATGGTAAAGGCGCTTCCCTCGCCTTTTTTGCTTTTGATGTACAGGTTGCCGCCCACCTCGTCCATGATGTTCTTGACCACGTCCAATCCCACTCCGCGGCCGGAATATTCGGTTACTGTTTCATTGGTTGAGAAACCGGGTACCAGCAGGACGTCCCTGATTTTCTGGAAGTCACTTTCTTCCTGGCTTCCGTCCATCAGGCTCTTTTCCCTTGCCTTTTCCCGGACCTTATCCTCATCAATTCCCTGTCCGTCATCGCTGATGGTCAGCCGCAGTTCACCTGCCGTATTCTCAGCCGTAAAGGTTATCTTACCTTTTCTGTCCTTTCCGGCTGCCTCCCTCTGCTCAGGAGGTTCTATCCCGTGATCCACGGCATTGCGCACAATATGCAGAAGCGCTTCCGACACATAGTCCACAACGCTTTTATCAGCTTCCACATCCGCACAGCGCACGACCAGCTCTGCTTCCTTTTTCTGGTCGCGGCAGATGTCCCGCAGGGCCCGCTTCAGTTTTGGCAGTATCCTGGCAACCGGCACAAGCCGCATTTCCATGACGGAGCGTTCAATCTGGCTGACCAGAAGGCTGATCTGATGGGCCGTCCCACTTTCAATTTCATCCAGCCCGCGCCTGCCAAGTTCTGTCTCCAAAGTCTGCATATGAAGCAGCAGCTCCGCTGCAATGTTCTGTAGGAGGTCCAGACGTTCGGTCCGCACCTCCATGAAATCCCCCTCCAGGGATTCCTTATCCCCGTTTTCCTGTGTCTCCCTCTCTTCCCCATCCTTCTGCTTCACGGTATCCGCGGCGCGGCTGTCCGCCACCACCCTGCACCGTGCCACGAAAAGTCCTTTTTCCAGGGTATCCAGGACCGCTTCCTTATCATTGGCCTCAAAGCGGATGTATAGGCCGTGCTTCCCGATATATTCCGCGCTTTCCCCCGGACTTTCCAGGTTCTCAGGATAGGTCTCAATCAGGGAACAGAGACCGGATATGGACCGGACCAGCATGAATGCCCGGATGTTCTCCATACGGCATCCTTCCTCCAGGGTCACATTGGCCACGATACCGCTTTTTGATTGGAATATCTCCGGCAGCTGGGGCAGTTCCTCCGTTTCTTCCTTCCCCGCCGATTCCTGTAACACTTCTTCCTGCTGTATATTATTTAATAGGTTCAGAAATGCATCGGTCTTTTTTTCTATATCCGATGTATCCCGTGGGGAATATTCCGCCCGGGTCATCTGTTCCAGCTCCTGCTCAATAAAATCAGAGGCGGAAAACAGCAGGTCAAACAGACTGGAATCCGGGGCTTCCAGCCGTTCCGGATGCTCCCTGTAATAGGAGAACAGATCCTCCAGCTTATGGGCCATGGAGGACAGACCTCCAAGCCCCATCATGGCAGAGGAACTTTTTATTGTATGCATGACCCTGAAAATGCTGCGAATATCATCCTCGCCAAAGTACCCGGTCCGTTCAGCTTCTAAAAGGATATCTGCCATCTGGCTGTTGAGCTGCCTTGTCTCAAGAAGATAAACCTCCAGCATTTCCCGGGCATCCGAATCAAAATATCCCATAATATGCTCCATCCATTATAAATCCTCAAACCAGACGCTCTGGTTCTTACCGTTCCTTTTGCCGTAATACAATGCTTTATCCGCACAGCTTATGCATTCTTCCAACGCCTCATGCGGTTTGAATACATGAAGCCCCAGGGTTATGGTGCAGGAAAACCACTCTTTTCCATAAGGGACCACAAACTGTTCCACCTGCCTGCGGATTCTTTCACAGATGTCAAATGCCTCATCCACCGTGACATTGAACAGGATGATGAGGAATTCCTCCCCGCCCCAGCGGACCACCCTGTGTTCGCGGCAGTTGCTTTCCAGGATATTGGCAATGCACACAAGGGCCATATCCCCTGCATCATGGCCATATGTATCATTTACGCGCTTAAAATCATCAATGTCCACCATGGCAAACACGGTTTCCACCGCCTCTTTTCCACAGCTTCGCATGTCCTCCAGTAAATCGCCCACAACATAGCGGCGGTTATACAGTCCTGTAAGCCCATCCCTGTAAGCCATGTAGTTCAGTTTCTCCATGCTGTTGCGCAGCTCCCTGTTCTGGCGGTCCAGTTCGTCCTTCTGCTTTTTCTGAAGAAGGTGGGCGTGGATCCTGGACTGCAGCTCCGCCTTCACAAATGGTTTCTTGATATAATCACATGCACCCACAGAGAATCCCCTGACCACATCCTCATCACTGGATTTGGAGGTCAGGAAAATAATGACCGCATTTTTCTGGTCCGCCTCCTTAAGTGTACCGTAAAGCTCGTAACCGTCTGCATCCGGCAGTACCACATCTAAAAGGATTAAATCCGGCTGATGCTGTTTTATCTGCTCCACTGCCTCCTGGCCCGTATGCGCTTCACAGATATTGATGTCTTCCTCCTTCAGTGCCAGTCTTATCTGATTGCAGATTAAAAGGCTGTCATCCACAATCAGCACGGTCTGTCTGCCGTCATTTTCCATATACATAAACCTACCTCCTGGTTTTAAAGCATGATATCCGCATGCCTTACCGTACTTATTTTAAGCGTCCCATCCCCTGCGTGAAAGGAAATGGTCCTGCCATAGTTTCTTCCTGTGTCCTGGGCCGTCAGCTTAATGCCCTCCTGCTCCAGGCTGCATCTTACTGCCTCCACATTCCTCTGGCCGATATCCATGGTATTCCCGGATGTTTCAAACATCCTGGCGCCTCCTGCAATCTTGGCTGTCATCCTGCCCTTCCTGGCTCCGTGGCGCTCCATTTCCCGTATCAGTTCACGTACGCCCTGGTCCGCAAACTTATACAGGTTCGTTTTATCTGCAGCATACTCCGTGCAGGGCAGGATGACATGGGCCATGCCCGCTATGTGTTCCTGCCAGTCATAAAGGCAGACCCCCACACAGGACCCAAGGGCATAAGAAACCAGCACCTGGTCTCCTTTTGCAATTTTTCCTTCTGCAATCCCTACAATAATCTTATCCATGTCATTACTCCCTGAGCCTATGCAGCATTTTACCCAAATCTTCCTGCTCCGGAAGAAACAGGATTGTTCCCTTAAATGCCCTGCCCGACATATGGAACATATTCTCTATCAGCAGTATGTCATCGCCCGCAATCACCCACCTGGTCATGGGATAGCTGAGGATGGCGCCGCCCATATCAATGCACAGTTCCGGGACCGATACATCCATTTCCATGTTCATGAACCGGGACAAGGCCCTGATATAAGAACCGCACATGATATTACCCATCTCGCAGATAAGCGACCGCTCCATGTCATCCAATGCCATGAGGTCCCGCTCTCCCTGTCCAAGGATTGCGCTGAGCACTGATTTTGTAAATGTTTCGCTGAGCAGGAAAAGGAAGATTCCTTTCAGCTGTCCGGTGACCTCCACAAGGATTCCTGTCTGGGGCTCATCGGGCCTTTCCAATATATCATATACATCCTGGTATCCCATGATCCTCAGGACCGGCACCTCAAGTTCGACGGGCTGCTCCATCATCTGTGCAAGGGAGGTTACCGCGTTGCCTGCGCCCACATTGCCGATTTCCCTCAGTATATCCCTTGATATCTCGTCCATCTCCCTGTAATGGTCCATTATCATACCTCTCTTTATCATTCCTATAATTCGAACTTCCCTACCAGTTCCTTAAGAATCTGGGCCTGGGCTGAAAGTTCTTCGCTTGCGGCAGCGCTTTCTTCCGAGGTTGCGGAATTCCCCTGGACAATCTCTGAGATAAGCTCCACGCTCTTCCGGACCTGTGCAATGGCCTCTGCCTGCTGTACGGACACCTCTGAAATCTGATCCATTTTCCGGTTCACCCTGCGGGCGCCTTCCACAGATTCCTTTAAGGTGCGGGCCGTTATGTTCACCGCGTCCACGCCGTTCCTGGCCGCATCCGAATTCTTCTCAACCAGTTCCGCCGTAAGCTTGGATGCCCCTGCTGCCTTTGTCGCCAGGCGCCGTACTTCCTCTGCCACCACGGCAAAGCCCCTGCCTGCCTCCCCTGCCCTCGCAGCCTCCACAGAAGCATTGAGCGCCAATATATTAGTCTGAAAAGCGATATCTTCAATCTGGCTTACTATCTCTGTAATCTCTCCCGAGTTCTTCTTTACCTGTCCGATGGATTCCATCAGGGCTGCCATCTGGGCATCGCAGGCCTCCAGTCCATGTCCCACGGAAGCTGCAAGCTGGCTTGAAGCCACTGCACTGTCCGCATTCTGCTTCACACTGTCTGCAATCTCGTTGATGCTCACTGCCAGTTCCTCCACGGAACCAGCCTGTTCCGAAGCCCCCTGGGCCAGGGCCTGGGCATTGTTGGACACCTGCTCAGCGCTCAGTGATACCTGCTCAGCGCTGTTGTTGATCTGCTGCAGGGACTGGCGCAGCAGGCCTCCGATTTCCTTAAGGCCATTGCCGATGGCAACAAAGTCCCCCTTAAATTCCGTTGACGCCTTATAACCCAGCTGGCCGTTCCCAAGAGCTGTCAGGCCCCGCTCCACCTCGGAAATATAACCGGACAGTGCCCTGGCCGTGTGGCGTATATCATCTGCCAGCTGTCCAAGTTCATCCTTGGACCGGTACTTAAGGTCAATGTCCAGCCTGCCGTTGGATATGGTATTGGCCGCCTTCTTAACCTCATTGACGGGACGGACAATATTCCTTGTTATGAGTATGCAGACAAAAACCGTAATCACTATACAAACCAGGGACAGCGTTATGAGCATGAACATGATATGATGGTTGTCCTCATGTCCTGCCGCCAGGCTGTTTTCTGCATCGGCAACGGAAATATCCACGACATCGTTGAGGACGTTCCTCACGATGTTAGCCTGCGGAAGATACCTGCTTATATATGCATCCAGGACTTCCTCATCCTTTCCTGATTCCAGAAGCGCCATCACGGCTTCCCGCTCAACGGACAGCTTGTCAAACTCCGCCTGAAGTTCCTTTACCTTCTCCGGAGCGCTGATATAACCGGTGGTCAGTTCCGCCAACGACACTTCCTCGCTGGCAATCAGCTCCTTTGTCTTATTCAGATATTCCTTTTCATCCACCATATCCTCCGTGGCTGACAGTACGGCTATATTCCGTTCCACTGCCCGGAGGTTTGCTATCATCCTAAGGGAAGACTGCACATTGGCAAACTGGTTATTGTACAGGGTTTCCATCCGTGATGATATGGTCTCGATGTTAGACAGCGCCATGGCAACCGTGATGATATATAAGAGGATGATAAGCATGAATGCCAAAATCATTTTCTTTCCTGTCTTATAGTTCCTGAACCGTTCTCTCATCTTATGCTTCCCCACATTCTTATTGTTTTAAGTAGCAGTTCACAACCTTGCTGAATTCTTCCGGCTTAAACGGCTTCACTATAAAATCCAATGCCCCTGCAAGCACCGCCTTCTGGATCATCGTATCCTGTCCGACCGCGGAACACATGATAACCTTTGCCCCCGGATCCATGCCTATCATTTCCTCAAGCACCTCAAGCCCCGACTTTCCGGGCATGGTAATGTCAAGCAGCACCAGGTCAGGGTGGATCCTGCGAAACAGGTCAAGGGCCTGCTCCCCATCCTGGGCTTCCGCCACATCCTCATATCCGTTTTGTTTCAGGATCCTGCGGATCATACTTCTCATGAACATTGCGTCATCCACTATCAGAATTTTTTTATCCATCTAACCACCCTCTGTTTCTACCTTGTTTTTATATTTTTGTAAACCGCGGGATATACGGCTTTCAGCCCTGTCTCATCCGCTGCCAGCAGTTCCGCGTGCCCTACCAGCAGGTATCCGCCCGGCTTCAGGCACTGTTCCAGCTGCCGTATAAGCCGTCCCCTGGACTGCCTGTCAAAATAAATCATCACATTCCGGCACAATATCAGGTCATACTTATCCGCTCCCGGAGGCTGCTCCATCAGGTTATGCCGCCTGAAACGGATATTATACCGGAGCCGTTCATCCACGGCAAATGTATTCCCGTCCCGCACATGGCAGTATTTGCGCTGCCATGGTCCGGGCAGGCTTTCCAGCTCCTTCAGCGGGTATATCCCCTCTTCTGCTTTTTTCAGGGCTTCCCCGGAAATATCCGTGGCCGTTATCCGGATTCCCGGCATCCTTGCGCCCCTTTCCCTGTAATCCTGGACCAGCATGGCTACGGAATAAACCTCTTCCCCGGTGGAACACCCTGCGCTCCATATATTGCAGATTCCCATGCCGCGGTCCTCAAACAGGTCCGGCAGGATATCATTATACAGCGCGGAAAAATGGGCCGGCTCCCGCATGAAATATGTATAATTAGTGGTGATGCGGTTAATCATCTCACCCGCCATCTCACCTGACCTGTCATTCCTCATCTGTTCCATATACTGGGTAAAAGAGGTGAGCCCTCTTTTCTCCATCTCCCTGGCCATCCTGCATTCAATCAGCACCTGTTTCTTTTCCAGGTTGATTCCGTAATTTGACCGTATATATGATACAATCTCTTCAAACTCCCTGTTGTTCAGTCTTATCACTACACTTCTCCCATATTCCCGGCATCACATGAACCAGTCCTTCTGAATGGATGGATTCCTCTCCTGCCGGTTCTCCTGCAATTCCCCAGCGGGATTCCTGCTGTCCATTCATGATGACCGCGCAGACAGGCTCCCCGTCCCCTATGCGGCGGATAACCACCGGCATGTCTTCATGGAACAGGATGCCCAGGATATCCTGTGGCGCTCCCGGCACCCCATATACACGGGGATTGAGGATGATTTCCTTAATACAGCCCTTTTCCACATATATCTCCCTTAATCCATCCCGGACAATCACAAAATCCATTAATCAACACCTCTTTCATCACGCAAAGCAGTCTGGAAACCAGCCGGTTCCAGCACATATGCCAGTATCCTCCCGCCCTCCGTTCCGTCAAGAAGCGCCATGGCGCTTATGTACCGGTTCATCTGGCTCTTAACTTCCCCGGGCAGTTCCCATATCTGCTCCTTTAAAACCTGCACAAGCCCGGTTATCCCTTCAGCCCGAATGCCAGCCTTTCGTTCCCCGCATTCCACAGTCACCATATAGGGCCTGCTGTCCTGTCCCTCCGGCAATCCGGTCAATACGGCTTCCGGCAGTTCCGGGTCCGCTTCATCTGCCGCAGAAACCCGGCCTATCCATTCAAGGGGAAGAAGAAAATGAAACCCGGACAAAAAAAAGAGCATGTATGACTCTGTCAGACCATTCATACCATTCTCCTTTCCAAGCTTTTTAGTTAACATTCCTTCTTAACATATTGTTTATATTCTAACATATATGGAAGAGATTTACTATATTGAAAGTACAGAAAAAGAACCAGGAGCATGATTTTTCCTGATTCTGTAACATTTCCAGATTGAATTTTATGGCCTGAACCGCACAGGCTCCACCTCCGGCGTCAGGGGTTCCATACGGTATTCCGGGAACTGGCTTATCAGCTGGTCCAGACAGAGGGATGTGCTGTGGACGATATCATGGCCCAGAAGGACCACCTTCCGCCTTCCCATCATGGTCTTTTTAGCATTGTCAAGCAGTTCCTCAGGGCTGGATTTCCTGAGGGCGTCATCCAGGCTGGCATTCCAGTCAAAATAGATGAATCCCCTGGCGTCCATGGCTGCTATGATATCACTGTAAACTTCCCGGTTATGCGAATTAATGCTTCCTCCGGGGAAACGGTACAGCCTTGCCTTCTCCCCCGTTACCTCCAAAACAGCCCTGTAGGCCTTGTCAAAGTCCTCCAGATAGCTGTCCACACTCTCATAAAGGGCTTCATAATCATGCCTGTAACAGTGGATTCCTATGGTATGCCCCTCCGCCACTATCCTTTGGGCTGTCTCCGGATGCTTCAGGACATTTTCCCCCACCACGAAAAATGTTGCCTTTATATTCCGGTTTTTCAGTACGTCCAGGACCGCGTTTGTATTCTCTTCCGACGGGCCGTCGTCAAAGGTCAGATACATGACCTTCTGGGGGAGGACATCGTCCGGGACGGATGGGGTGTCCGGGGTGATGGAACTGTCCAAGGTGGTGGAACCATCCGGGGTGGATAGGGTATCCGGCGTGTTGGTATTACCCGAGGCGGATAGGGGGGCCGGGACGGATGGAACGCCTGGGACTGCCTGGGTTATATCCGGCTTCAGTACACTGCCTGGATTTCCAGCCTGGTATAGATACCCTGTCACTATCTGCAGGACATCCCCAGCCAAGGGAACCGGATATACCATGAATCCGTCATTTCCACCCTTCTCCCCGGTTGCTCCTTCCGACACCATGCTGTTCCCAATGAGCCTGTCAATTCCCGGGAACTCCGGCCGGACGGCAAGGAGCACCGCCAGGACAGACAGAATGCCCGCCGCCGCGGTTGACGCGGTAAACAGGATGTCCATCAGACTTTTCCTGCGCCTTCTTTTCCATCTCCGTTTACCGGGGTATGGATATCTTCTGTACATAATGGCTGCCCCTTTCATGCAAAAACTCCTGTGTAAGTGGAAAGCAGGTACAGGATAATCCCATACCCATGCCCCACAGCCCATCCTTCTGCGGGACACCATCCATCTTACACAGGAGCGGCATCATAATACCATCATTTTTGCATCATAGTTGCATCATTTGGATATTTTCAAAAAGAATTCATTGATTCCTTCATAGAATCCCACGGTGACAATGGTCGTCTCCCCTGCCGGGCCAGGGCATGCATATTTCTTAAAATAAGGAGTGGTCTCCATCAATGGGTTGGCCTCCTCATAGGGCTGGGGCTGCAAAAGCCCCATGTAGCTGCACCAGGTTTCCATTATCCTGTCCGGGTCCATTTCCTCCCAGCGGCGCGGGGTCCTGACGTAAAACTCGTACATTTTCCCATCATCCGCATCAATGTATGCGTTTATCAGATGGTTTTCCTTGTCCGCATTCTTCTGGATGTTTGACATTTCCATCTTCCATACCGCTACGTTATTGCGCGGCTCCAGCACATCAATGGCAGAGTAGAGGACCGCGTCATACGTCCCTGCATCCACATCCTTTACCGTATCCGGCAGTATGCCAAGCTCTTTCAGCGCCGCCAGTCCCTGGTTGCAGGTGCCGTATATCTGGGCATCCGTGATTTCTTCACCGGAAGGCCCTCTGTGGTTTACAACAAATGCATAATTCCCTTCCAGCTCCCCATATCCCGCTTCCGTATTGCTTCTGGTGACTGCATACTGTTCGCTTTCAGGCAATACCTGGCTGCTCAGGCTTTCCGACAGGATATAGAGCTTCTCACCGCGGCTTAAGGTATAACGGTACCCCTCCCCTTCCTCCTGGGCATCCACCTGGTGCACCGTACCCAGCACCGACCGGTCCCGGTACCTGGCAAACAGTTCAGGACCAGCTATGGACAGGGCCATGACAAGGACGGTAAACAGGATCAGGAGCAGGTTTGTCATTATCTTTCTCATCTCATCCCTCCTCCGGACGGGCCGGAAGCACAAAGCCCATGCAGGTGCCTTTCCCCGGTTCACTTTCTATCTCCAGACGGCTTCCATGCAGAAGAAGGATTTCCGCGCACAGGGCCAGCCCAAGTCCTGCCCCGTTCCTGCTTCTTGATCGGGACTTATCCACCATGTAAAATGCCTTTGTGATTTTGTGCTGTTCCTCCTTGGGGATTCCTACCCCATAGTCCTTTACTTCAAACCGGTACCCGTCCTTCTGAAGACGGCCATAGACTTCAATGAGGCCGTCTGCCTCCGATGCCTTGCAGGCATTGTCAAGAAGGTTCATGAGTACGGATTTAATCAGGTTTGCCTCTGCCCACACAAATCCTTCATCGTAGTTGAAATATATTTTCGCGCTCTTATTCAGCACATACATATCGTAAAGATAAACAAACAGGGATTCTGCAGAAACCACGGTAAATTCCACTTCGCTGCGCCGGGTGACCATGATGTCCAGCAGACGGAAGGACATGGTTTCCAGCCTTTTACCTTCCGTATAGATATAGTTGGCCGACATGAACTGCTTTTCCTCATCCAGCTTGCGGGAGCGCAGCATGTCCGCATATCCGATAATGGAGGTCAGCGGCGTTTTCAGTTCGTGGGCAAATGCAGCCACAAAGTCCTCCCTTGCCTGTATCTCGTCCTCCAGCTTCCCGATGTTGTCCTCCAGCGCATTGGCCATCTGGTTAAAGTCCGATGTCAGCTGCCCCAGTTCATCGCTGCTGACCTTCCTGGCACGGTAATGGTAATCCCCGGACGCCATGCGCTTGGTGGCACGGGTCAGGAGGCGGATGGGCCTGGTCAGCCAGGAGGATATCAGATGCATGATGAAGGTGCCGCATACCAGCATGGCAACGGTCACCTGGCGGTAGACGGAAAAGCCCAGGGCCCGTTCCCGGAACACATCCGATACATCCCTTAAGGTCTCCAGGTAGAGCGCCCGGTCCAGTGCATTGACCATCGTGCCTGCCTGTATGTAGTAGCCGCCATCCAGCTTTATGACCCGGTAGGTCTTGGTGCCGGAGGCTGTCTGGTCCAGGCTTTTGTTGTCAGCGTCAAAACCGATGCTGGCATACAGGACCTGCTTCTGCTCATCAGAAAGGCGCAGCATCCGTCTGGCGCTGTGTCCCCCTGTTTCCAGATTGGAGGCAATCTCGCTAATCGTGTTATCCTGCAGGACATCATATTTGGCCGGCACATTCAGGGCCGCGGTCTCAAATGCAAACCGCAGGATGCTGTTGTCATCCAGCGCCTGTGCCACTTCCCTGTCCATCGCTGTCTCAAACACATAATTCACAAAATAGAATCCGCTGAAGCCAAAGCCAAGGGCCATTACAATCATGGTGCATAACAGCAGTTTCAGTGAAAATTTCATCCTGATACCTCTAAGCGGTATCCCACTTTATAGACTGCCACCAGGCTGTTTTCCCAGCCAAGCTTCCTTCTCAGCCTCTGGACATGCAGATCCAGGGTACGGCTGTCCCCGGAGTATTCTCCTTCCCATACCTTTTCATAAAGGGTTTCCCTGAAAAGGGCAACATTCTTATTCCGTATGAAGAGGACCAAAAGGCCAAATTCCTTATTGGTCAGCACCACCGGCCTTCCCGCCTTGGTAACCATCCGCGCCTCCACATCCACGGTCACATCCCCGGCGCTTAACAGGTGTTCTGTCTTATTATACCGCCTCAAGACCGCCTCAACCCTGGCCGTAAGTTCCACCACGTCAAATGGCTTCACCAGATAATCATCCGCGCCCAGCCGCAGTCCCTTTACCCTGTCCTTCACCTCGTGCTTTGCCGTGATGAAGATTACAGGAATCCCAAGGGGACGTATGTATTCCATGATGTCATAGCCATCGGCTCCCGGCAGCATGATATCTAAAAGGATCAGGTCAAATGCCTCTTCTTCAATCATCTTAAGCGCCGCAATCCCGTCCTGGACCGCAGCGCACTGGTAACCGCTTGCACTCAGGTTCATATCAATCAGATCACAGATCGGTTTCTCATCATCCACTATCAGTATTCTTATCATTGCCCTGTTTTCCACCCCCAATATGCGCGCGCACGCTCCACCAATTCAGACATGGTGTCGGTATCGCTGCATTTTACCGTCTGTTTGATATCCGTATCCTCATAAAAACCAGCCGTCCTCTGGTAATAGACCGAATACCCGCTTTCCACCACGGACTGTCCGCCGCTTCCCTCATAGCTGTAGCTGGCCAGCACCATGATATCCTTCAGTCCGTCGCCGTCAATGTCCTGGCAGCTGATTCCCTTAAGCCCGTAAAGATTCTCATAATCCCCCATGGGCTGGAAGCTCCATACAATATATCCCTGTTCATTGACCAGATAAATCATGAACACGGTATATTCCGCCATGCGGTAGGTGCCAGGCACCACAAAAAGGCGGCCCAGCTTCTCAAACTGCCTGGGATAATACTGGTCCGCGGCAATCTCAAAGCCATTGTCCAGAAGTTCCTTCTGGGTGGCTGCCGTGTACAGGAATTCCGTGGAATACCCATCCCTTATAAAAGATGTGATGAACCGGATGCTCTTATTCATGCCAAAGCGGTTAAGCTGGTCCGACAGCCTGTAGTCCCTGTAAAATGCCCCGTTCTTCTGGAACAGTACATCGCCCACTTTGTAAATGCCGGAACCGGCGGACGCCGGCGCTTCCGGATTAACAGGCTGGTCCGCATCCCCATAGCTGCAAGCCGTGATGAGGACAATGTCGGACAGGCCATCGTTATCCATGTCCTGGAAGGAAACCGCTGCCAGCCATTCATTGGGCTGGCCAAGACTGCCCCTGCGCTGGCTGTTGGTCTCCAGCCGGTCCGTCTTAAACACCAGCCGTCCGTCCTGCCCTGCAAAGAACAGGGCCAGCCGGCGGTACTGTGTATCGTAGGCAGGGATGAAGGAAACCTCCCCGTGCCCCTTTAACTCCACTGGGAATATCTGGTCTTCAATTATCTGAAAACCCGCAGGCCCTATGTCACCCTTAACGTCTATGGATTCAAAACGGCGGCAGTAATCCTGGTATTCCCGGGAGGATGGGATATCCGCCGTTCTCCCGGCCCCAAACGCACGGCTGTCCAATACCGCCACAGACAACGAAAGAATCAGGAGGGCAGGCAAAAGCTTATTCTTTCTGAAAATCAAACGTATCCCTCCACTTCTCCCTTGTAAAAATCAGGCTTTTGGCAACCAAAAACAACTCAGGACCACACAATTACCCCCATGCTATCCCGCATCCTAATTAATAGTATCGCAAATAGAATGATATTTCAACCAGATATGGTCATTGACTTACGCCCTGCCTAACAAGCCTCCGCAAAATTCCCGGTATACAACTGATAATATCTCCCTTTCCTCCCAATCAGCTCATCATGTGACCCCCGCTCAATGATCCTTCCCTGTTCCATCACCATGATACAGTCAGAATTGCGGATAGTTGACAGCCGGTGGGCAATGACGAATGTGGTCCTTCCTTTCATAAGGGCATCCATGCCTGCCTGGACCAGGGATTCGGTCCTGGTGTCAATGGAGGAAGTGGCTTCGTCCAGAATCAGCACAGGCGGGTCAGCCACTGCTGCCCTGGCAATGGCAAGGAGCTGTCTCTGCCCCTGGCTTAAGCTGCCTCCGTCCCCGGTCAGTACGGTTTCGTAACCATCAGGCAGACGGCGTATGAAGCTGTCTGCATTGGCCAGCCTGGCCGCATTCACACACTCCTCATCCGTGGCATCCAGCTTGCCATAGCGGATATTGTCCATTACAGTTCCCGTGAAAAGATGGGTATCCTGCAGCACAATCCCCAACGAACGTCTAAGGGCCGGTTTCCTGATCTTATTTATGTTAATTCCATCATACCGGATCTTACCGTCCTGGATATCATAGAAACGGTTGATCAGATTGGTAATGGTTGTCTTACCTGCCCCGGTGGAACCCACGAATGCAATCTTCTGTCCGGGCTCTGCAAACATCTTTATGTCGCGCAGCACCATCTTGGAATCATCATATCCAAAATCCACCCCGTCAAATACAACACTGCCTTCCATCTTCTTATAGGTGACAGTCCCCTCCGCCCTATGGGGATGCTTCCAGGCCCATACTCCGGTGCGCTCTTTGGTTTCCTTAAGGGTTCCGTCCTGATTTTCCATGACATTTACAAATTCAACATACCCATCGTCCTTTTCAGGTTCTTCATCCAGCAGTTCAAATACGCGGGCCGCGCCTGCCGCGGCCATGACCACTGAGTTCATCTGCTGGCTGATCTGGGTAATGGGCTGGGTGAAATTCTTGTTCAGCCCCACAAATGCAATGATGGTTCCAATGGTAATCCCCCCAATACCATTCAGGGCCAGCAGGGCGCCTGCTGCCGCACACAGCACATAGCTCAGGTTACCGATGTTGGCATTGACCGGCATCAGAAGGTTCGCGTAGCGGTTGGCCTTGTCCGCGCTATCCCTTAACTGTTCATTGAGGCTGTCAAAGTCCTCCTTTGACTGTTCCTCATGGCAGAATACCTTTACCACCTTCTGCCCGTCCATCATTTCCTCTATGAATCCATCCACGGTTCCCAGGTCTTTTTGCTGCCGGCCAAAGTGGGCGGCCGACATTCCTGAAAGTTTTCTGGTCACAAGGAGCATGACAGATGCCATTGCAAATGTCATGAAGGACAGAGGTATATTCAGTACCAGCATGGAGATGGCCGTGGCCGCCAGGGTAACAGCTGAGTTAACCACCTGGGGCACGCTCTGGCTCATGAGCTGGCGCAGGGTATCCACATCATTGGTATATACCGACATGATATCGCCATGGGCATGGGTGTCAAAATACCGGATGGGAAGGGATTCCATTTTCCTGAACAGTTCTTCCCTCAGCCGTTCCATGGTGCCCTGGCTTACGGTAACCATGATCCTGTTATATGCGTAAGCGGTGATGACGCCAATCAGGTAAAGCGCGGCCAGCCCGCACAGGGCGGTAAATAAAGGTGCAAAGTCCAGTTCCCGGAGCACGGTTCCTGCTGCCTGGGTATTTCCTGCCGCCCTTCCTTTTACTGCCTGCGCCAGCAGCGGCTGTATATAGTCGTCAACAAGGGACTGTATGAACATCATGCCCTTTAAAGTAGCTGCCGCCGAAACAATGATACATGCCAGCACAGCAGCTGAGGCCCCTTTATAATTGGATACCATGTATCCGATTACGCGTTTTAATATCTTCAGGGATTCGTCTGCCCTGCCTGTTTTTTTCTTATCCATCATGCAACTTCCTCCTCTCCCGGCTGGCCGGAATCCGCCTGGGACTGGTCAAAATCTCCCCCTCCCTTGTTCTGGGATTCATATATTTCCTTATATATTCCGTTTGTTTCCAGCAGTTCCTCATGGGTGCCGTAACCATTCATCCGTCCATCATCCAGCACCAGGATGTGGTCTGCATGCTGCACGCTTGATATGCGCTGGGCAATGATGATTTTCGTGGTTCCTGGTATGGCGGTTTCAAAGGCAGACCTGATCCTGGCATCCGTAGCCGTGTCCACTGCGCTTGTGGAATCGTCCAGAATCAGTATTTGGGGATTCTTAAGCAATGCCCTGGCAATGCACAGGCGCTGTTTCTGGCCGCCGGACACATTGGTCCCGCCGCGTTCCAGGTACGTATCATACTTTTTGGGGAGCCGTTCAATAAACTCATCCGCACAGGCCGCCTCACACGCCTGCCTGCATTCTTCCTCCGTAGCATGGGCATTGCCCCAGCGCAGGTTATCCAGGATGGTGCCTGAGAACAGTACGTTCTTCTGAAGGACCACCGCCACTGCATCCCTGAGCGCCTCCAGATCATATTCCCGTACATCCCGGCCGCCCACACAGACAGAGCCTTCACTTACGTCATAAAGCCGGCTCACCAGGTTTGCCAGGCTGGATTTCCCGCTTCCTGTGCCGCCTATGATGCCAAGGGTTTCACCGGATTTTATGTGGAGCCGGATGTCTGAAAGGACCTGCCTGCCGCTTCCCTTTTTGTAGGAAAAGCTTACATTATTAAAGTCAATGCTGCCGTCCCTTACTTCTTCTGCCGGATTTTCCGGGTTCCTGATTTCCGGTTCTTCCTTGAACACCTCCTCAATCCTCTTAACGCTGGCTGAACTCATGGTTATCATGACAAATATCATGGACAGCATCATCAGGGACATCATGATGGACATGATGTAACTGAACAGGGAAGTCAGCTCGCCGGTGCTCATGGTTCCGGCCACGATGTAATGGGCGCCGAACCAGGATACAGACAGGATACAGCAGTAAACCGCCAGCATCATGACAGGGTTATTGAATGCCAGTATTCCCTCTGCTTTTACAAACAGACGGCAAAGCTTCTTTGCAGCCGCGGTAAATTTCCGGTTCTCATATTCCTCCCTCACATAAGCCTTGACCACACGGATGCCGGATACATTTTCCTGTACGCCGGCATTCAGGTCATCGTACTTCTGGAAAACAACGTCGAATGTTTTCCTGGCTGCCAACATGATGCATCCCAGGATACATCCCAGGAACAGGATGGCTGCCAGGAATATCATGCTCAGCCTGGCATTTATCATAAATGACATGCCCATGCTGCACAACAGCATCAGGGGCGAACGCACGGCGATACGGATACACATCTGATATGCGTTCTGGATATTGGTCACATCCGTGGTCATACGGGTCACCAGTCCGGCCGTACTGAATTTGTCTATGTTTGCAAAGGAAAATGTCTGCACCTTATCATAGATGCCTTTCCTCAGGTTGCAGGCCAGGCCTGAGGATGCGCTGGCCGCATATTTTCCTGCCATGGCGCCTGCAAAAAGACTGATAAACGCCATGATGACCATGATACCGCCGTAAGTCCATACCTTTTTCATATTTCCCCCCTGTATGCCCTCATCAATAATCAATGCCGTTATGAACGGCAGCATGACCTCCATGATTACCTCCAGGGCCGTAAACAGCGGCGTCAGGATGGAATCCTTTTTATATTGTTTCAACTGGCTGAATATTGTTCCCATATTTTCTTTCATCTCCTTTTCCCTTATTGGGGTGTATAATTAATTAACTAGCTAACAATTACGGTACTTATATTTTA
The DNA here is from genome assembly GCF_022440595.1 of Enterocloster sp. OA13. Classification (NCBI taxonomy): domain Bacteria; kingdom Bacillati; phylum Bacillota; class Clostridia; order Lachnospirales; family Lachnospiraceae; genus Enterocloster; species Enterocloster sp. OA13. The sequence goes on from NZ_JAKNTF010000001.1 coordinate 3,990,816, forward strand.
TACCTCATATTTCCTTGAATGTAAAATTCAAAAATGTTATAATCTATAAAAATCTTTTATCGTTATTTATCATATTTATTTTTTATTGTGGATTTATGCAGGAGAAAATCATGAATACGGTGCAATTAGAATGTTTTTTAGCAGTGGCAGAATACCTGAACTTTTCCAAGGCAGCCAACTCCCTGAAGATAACGCAGCCGGCTGTCAGCCATCAGATTACATCCCTGGAGGATGAACTGGGCTCCAGATTATTTATACGGACCAGCAAAAATGTAAGCCTGACCGAAGCCGGGCTTATGTTCATCGAGGATGCCTCCAGTATTATAAAAATCGCCTCCGGGGCAAAAAAAAGACTGCGGTCAGATGCCTGCGACCTGCTTTATCTGACCATTGGCTGTCACAACCAGTCCGAGCTTGATCTGCTTCCTCCCATCATCAGCCGGCTGGTGAAGCATTTCCCCACACTTCATCCTTCCGTTAAGCTGATTCCTTTTAAATCCATGGCAAACCTGCTGGAAGAGGAACGGATCCATGTCATGTTCGGGTTCCAGTATGATGACCAGAAAAAGCCCATCGGCATATACCATGAACTGGGCGGGCTAAACGTATGCTGTGTGTGCCCGGCCAATCACCCCTTCACCGGACGGACCACACTCTGCGCGGAGGATCTGGTTGGGCCGCTGGTCCTCTGTGACCCTCAGAGACTGCCCCAGCCCATACTCCAGTCCCAGATACGCATCTCATCTTCCTGCCATCCGTCAGAGCTTTATTTTGTGGACAGCTATGAAAGTATATTAGCCATGGTAAAGGCAGGGCTTGGATGTTCCCTGCTTCCTGCCTATCCCCGGTGCGCCCAGGACGGGCTGGTGTATATACCGGTGGAGGATCTGTCCCCGATTCATTTTGGTATGTATTATAAGAGTCTGAAGGGTAATCCGGTGTTAAAGGAATTCATACGCCTGATGGATACAGAAGGCGGTTTTTAGGAACCATCCGCATGTATGGCGCACCAATCCTTAGTCCCTGGTCAGCTTCCGTATCCAGTTCCCATAGTTCACCTCTAAAAAGGCCGGTATGCATTTAAATATCTGGTCCGCATTCAGGCAGCACACAACGATTACAGGAGATGCCTTCACCACAAAGGCCATGTAAAATGACAGCGGCAGCACAATCATCCAGATACTCACCAGATCCATCTTCACCACAAACATGGCATTGCCGCCGCCCCGGATGATGCCGTTATTGGTGGGCATCTGATAGGACATGCCCACGCATACCACGCTCAGTATAATCAGGAAGGCGTTGGCCATGTCCCTTGTCTCATCGGATAAGTCGTACAGGCCAAGGACAGGTATCCTGATAAAGAACAGGATGAACCCGGATACAATTCCAATCAGCACGAATATTTTCTGGAGCCGCAGGGCATACGCCTTTGTCTGGGCAAGGTTCCCCCTTCCTATGGCCTGCCCAATCAGGACGGATGCCGAGGAGGAGGCGCCCACGGCCATGGATTTGACCAGCAGGAACAGGGTGGAGGCCACGCTGTTGGCAGCGATTGCATTGCTTGCCATGTGTCCCAGGATTACGGTCTGAAGCGCGGTGTTTACGCCCCAAAGCCCCTGGACGAACAGCATGGGAAGACATACCCTGAAATAATCCTTTCCCAGCGTCACGTCCTGGTGCAGGTAATCCCCGGGCCTTAAGTGGATGGTCCTTTCCTTTTTGGCAATGTAAAGGACGAGGATCAGCACTTCAATGATCCTGGCTGTCAGGGTCCCGACCGCAGCCCCCGCGGTCCCCATCTCCGGCGCCCCGAACCTTCCGTAAATCAGGACATAGTTGATGCCGCAGTTAATGCAGAATGTGGATATGGACAGGTAAAATGCCACCTTCACCATCTCAATGCTGCGCAGTGTGGCAAGAAGTATCTGTGTAACTGCAAAAAACAGGTAGGTAAAACGGATGATACCGAGATACCGCATCCCCTCCTGTATGATTCCCGCATCTGTTGTAAAGATGGAAACCACCCGGTACGGATACAGGCTTGCCGCCGCTGTCAGTATGACGGCCAGGGCCAGGGCGGCATGCATGGCGGTCACTGCAATTTTCTTCATTGGCCCTGTCTGCCGCTTTCCCCAGTACTGGCTGCAGAAAATCACAAGCCCGTCCCCCATTGCGGTCAGCAGCTGCTGATATACAAACTGTACCTGGTTCACAGCCGCCGCCCCTGCCAGGGCCTGTTCACTGTACGCCCCCAGCATGATGTTGTCAGCCAGATTCACGGCCAGGCTGATGACATTCTGTAAAACCAGTACGATATAGAGTGCAAAAAAGCGTCTTAGAAATTTATCCTTTGTCACGTGGTATCCTCCCAGGTACGCGTATCCTTGGCTGACAGAAAGTGATTGGCATACGTGTCCCAGCTAATTATATTGAATCCGGCGGCATATTTCAATGTAAAAACAGAAAAGGATTGAAAACAGTGCTGTCTTCAATCCTTCTGTGCCATATCTTAGCCATATCTTGCTGCTATGACAGCTGATGATATATATCCATACCATCTTGTCATACCTTACCGTGACGCCTGCCCCCCATGCCGGGCCGCCGGATTAACCTGCTGTCTTTACTGTTTATCCGCAAAGTAGATATGATACCTCTCCTCATCCACATCTGCCAGGGGCATCCATTTCATCCCGTCCGCCACAAATTCCCGGACCCCGTCACGGAAAACTTCCCTGGCCATCTGGTCATTCCACCTATCCACATCCGGGCAGGGCAGGTATTCCTCACTGTCATTCAGCGCAGCCAGGATATATGGACCATATGCAATGCTGGAATAACCGCTGCCATCCGGCGCAGGCAGTTTTCTGAACCGGAATGGCAGGCTGATTTCCATCCGGTCATCCGGCATCCACTGGCGGCGGATCCTTACATATCCGTCGGAATCCACCGTGAAGCCTTGGGAGGCCTCTGTAACCGCATCCGTTTTTGCCAGCCCGTCTGCCTCTGCGCCTTCCGGATGCACGGTGTGGATCCGGATATCCCAGTCCTCCCCGGCCCAGCAGGGAATCCTCAGGGCCACGGTCCTTTCCCCGCCGTCCTTTGGCCCATTGAAGGTAATCCTATACCCGCCCTGTGTCCGGGCGTCCTCCTCCAGTTTCAGTTTCCACCCATCCTCCATATCCAGTTCCGAAGGAATATAGAGGTTCACGTACACTTCTTTCTTATCTTCCCCTGCCGCGTATATGTTCCTGATGTAACGGAACCGGCTTTCCAGCCCAGTGCCGTGGCAGCAGGTGTTCTCAGAGGTATTGAATTCCTTCCGCCCGCCCGGACGCACCGGCATGAAGTAGGTGGTTCCCCCGTCCGCCTTGTGGCTGGCAGAGGACAGGATATGGTTGTAGAGGACATTTTCATAATAATCCATCTTACGGCTGTCCGGCGAAAGCCCGAACAGGCCGAAGGTCAGACGCATCAGGTTATAGCTGGCGCAGCTTTCCGCGGATTTATCCGTCATATAATGGGCGATATCGCCCGGCTCATGGAACATCTCCGTCTCGCCCACTCCGCCAATGCTGTATTCATGGGAACGGACCACCATCTGCCAGAAATTCCTTGCAATAGCAAGGTAGCGTTTCCCGCCTCCTGCTTTGTACAGCTCCAGTGCGCCGATGGCCTGGGGGATGTGCTGGTTGGCATGCATATCCTTTAAAGTATCAACATTTTCCTCCATGGGATAAAACAGCTTCTCATTGCGGAAGAACAGGGCCGCCCTGCGGTACCTTCCATCCCCGGTTTCCCGGTACAGGCGGACCATGACGGAAATCATGCCGCCGAATTCCCCTGCGATGTACATGGACCACATCTTATCCAGCTGTGCCCTGGAAAGCCTGGACAGACGTCCATAGACCCAGTCCCCCAGCCCTGTAAGCAGATGGAACGCTTCCTTGCTCCCGGCCAGGCAATAGCAGTCATATAATCCTGACATTATCTTATCCAGGGTATAGTAGGGCGCCCATATCTCCGGATACCTTGTATATACCTCCAGAAGGTCAAACTGCTGCTCTGAATAGGCGCTTAGGAACCCTTTGGCGCAGCCCTTTGCTTCCAGTGCCTTCTGGCACTCTGCCAGGGCATTTACCATATAGTTGATTTTGTCCTTCAGCTCCGGCTGGCCGTGGACACTGCAGGCCAGGGCCAGCCCGGATAGGTAATGCCCGGTGGTATGGCCTTTCAGGTTGCACTCCGGCGCATCCCAGCCCGTCATCGGCCCTGCGCCCCGCACATCCAGCCCTGCCGCGCTGCGGAAGTTGTACAGCATCTGGTCATCGTCCACGGACAGCAGCCAGCGGATCATCCGCTCCTGGGCGTCCCAGAACCTGGTTCCTTCTGACAGCCGCACGGAACCGGCCGGCACCTCGCCTGCAGATATCCTGGCAGGCCCTGAATCCTCCCGCTGATCCGTGACCAGGATCTGCGCATCCGCAGTAAGCCCGGTTTCCTCTGCATATCCTTTTACATGTATGGTTTTTCCGGATACCGGAAGGGTAAACGGTTCCCACTTGACCGTAAGCGTGGTAGGGATTCCCCTGTCATCCGTTGCAATGACCACTGGGGGAAGTTCCCCCGGTTCCCCTGGCCTCACCGTCCTTTTAACAGGGCGCAGGCTGACAATGGACGCCTTCCTGGGTTCCTCCAGCACCGTTGCCTCAAAAGTACGGTCCGCCAAACCTCCTTCATAGGCAGAAGATGCAGTAAGGAGGATCTTGCGGTTGCCCACCCCGTAAGTGGGTCTGGTCACTTTTCCGTCATGGCTTATGAAAAGAGTTTCGTGTGATTTCCAGCTGAAACGCGCTCCGCGTTTTCCCCTGGACGGCAGTTTCAAATCCGTATCCACTGTGTTCAGGTTGCCAATATAGATATCCGCCAAATCCTGGCGGACCGCCTCTTCCGGCAGGATTACATCTGTTCTTCCACTCATTGCGCGGCTTCCTCCCAGTTTGCATTCATTGGTTTTTCCTTGACTGCCTTTTCCTTTACAGCCTTTATCCCGGTTTCCTGGATTCCACCAAGGACCTTTTCTTTTATCCAGTCTTTTCCTTCAATTACCCTGGTAATCAGCATGGCCAGGGCCGGGTCGCCAGCCACGTTATTCATGGTACAGAACGGGTCTGTCAGCGTTCCCATGATGACAATGATCGGTATGACGGATGTGGGGAACCCGAACGCGGTACAGATGAACATCTCGCCGATAAACCCGCCGCTTGGAATGGTCCCCACGATGATACCGCTGAGAAGAGCCACAATCACTGCCTTTGCAATCTCCCCAGGTCCCATGGACATATGGAAAATACCGAATAGGAATGCAATCTTGACAATCTGCACCGACACCACGCCATTTTTATGCATACTGGCCCCAAGAGGGATCACAAGACTGCTGATTTCCTCGGAAATCCCCATCTTCTTAGCCGCAAGCAGGTTGACAGGGATGCATGCCGTACTGCTGCAGGCGCCTGCGGCCGTGGTGGCCGGAAGCCAGATTTCGGTCCAGTAACGTTTCACGCCTTCCGCTCCCCCGCTGATGAACGGGACAATGATGCCAAAACCAATGAAAAACAGGATACAGAAAACCGCATATATCACGGACATCCTGGCAACGGATCCGATGATCTGGCTTCCGACCTTGCCAATCAGTGTTGCAAAATAACAGGCAATGCCCACCGGCGCATAATACATGACAATGGATACCATCCTGCCTAACGCCTCACTCAGCGCTGAAAACAGGCTTATGATCGGTTTTCCCTTTTCCCCGATGCTGGCAACTGCGATTCCGAACAGGATTGCAAATACAATCAGTGCCATCATATTGCTGATGGACAGCAGGTCCACGAAATCCGTTACCGTGAACATATTTACAAAGTTAAGGGACGTATTGCCCGGGTCAATCTCCCCGGCCAGATTTACCGTGACGCCTTTGGCCGGGTCAAACATCTTGACCGCCCCGACAGCCAGCAGGGATGTTATCAGCCCGCCTATGACAATTGCGGCAAAAAACACGCCCAATACCTTTCCCAGCTTACCCAGATTGCCCATATTGGCAATGGAATTTGCTATGGAAATGAAAACCACCGGTACAATAAGACAGAATACCATATTCAGGAAAATGTCTGCAAAGGGCTGCAGTACAGCCGTCTTCTCCCCCAGGAAAACTCCCAGCAAAGCTCCCGCAACCACACCGGTTAACAGGATAATGGAAAACCTGTAACTCTTTAAGATGTTTCTTAACCTTGAACCTGATTCATTCATTCTGAACCCCTCCTATTATTTTCTTTTTTGTCACCCCATTGCTGATATGCCTATTATAGAAAAACATGGGCTGGAAAAAAAGAAAGGAAAGGAACCATTTATATAATAAAATCAACACAATTTATATGATAAAATTAATAAATTTATTGTTTATTACCTGAAAAAGTGTTAAAATAATACAATGATTTAATATGTTTGAAACCCCGGAAACCCTTGTAAATACAGGCACTGGCCTGTATGAAGCCATCAGCCGGCCGTGTACCGGACATTGGAGGACTTTTATGTATATAAACATCATCTGCCCGCCCCTGCCCCATCTGATTGTGGGAGGGATATCACTTTTCCGCAAAGGGGACCGCCATGAGCGGCGGGCCATCCACAAGACCTTTGACTTGATTTATGTTCAGAAGGGAACCCTGTACATGGAGGAAAATGGAATCCAGTTTGATGTAAAAGAGGGAGATTTCCTGATCCTGGTGCCGGAGCTGATACACGCAGGATACCGCCACTGTGCAGAGGACACCGTGTTTTCCTGGATGCATTTTTATACGGAGGGCGGATATACCTGTACCAAAAATCCGGTCAGTTATATGCCGTCCAAGATGAACAAGAACAAATACTACCAGAAGGATAAGTTTACCATTTCCCTGCCCCAGTTTGGGTCCCTGCCAAGAAAACAGGGAGACCGGCTAAAGGATTATATGGAGCAGATATCCCAGGTAAAGATTGATAAATACAACCAGCAGAAACTGTTTTTCGACTCCACATCCTCCCAGATTGAGTACCAGATCCTGTTCCTACGGATTCTTTCCCTTATCTGTGAATCCAATGAACATCCAAAGGAAAAAGACCTGGCCGGGGAAATCTACAGTTATATGTTGAAGGTTTATGCCCAGCCCTTCAGCCTGGCAGGGTTATCCCACCATTTTTCCTTCCATCCCGCCTACATTACCAGGTGCGTGAAAAAGAAATACCATATGACCCCTCTGCAGCTCCTGATCCAAATCCGCATGGAGGAAGCCCGCAAGCTTTTAAAAACCACCTCGCTCCATGTAAACACCATTGGCCAGCTGGTGGGATATCCGGACGCCGCGTATTTCTCAAAACAGTTCAAACAGGTCATGGGGATGACGGCTGCCGCGTGCAGGCGGGAAGCGCAGGGGGAAAGGGATGCAGAGGTGGCGGAAGCAGGAACAAAGGAGCCAGGGGGGGACTGAGTTGTGAGGGGGATGGAGCCGGAAGTGTAAGAGCCGGAAGTGATGAAGCCGGAAGTGTAAGAGACAATAAGAATCGGAGGTGTTTTTATGTATTTTCCAACCGGATACCGTATGATGTTTGATTACCTGGATTCCCTATACCAGCGGACCAAGGCCGATGAACTGGGTGTTCTTCTCGGCAGTATGTCCCTGCTTGGGGACGGGGAACCGGCAGATCCTGCCCATGGTCCTGACTGGGAACAGGCGGTCCGGCAGGCCGGGGACCCTTCCAGCCAGACATTTTCGCCAAGCGGACTGGCATATGGCTCCATGCTTCTGTTCCTCCGGAACTGGGCTGCAATCGGAAGCGACGGCACTGTGTCAGATATCTGCGACAGCCTGGAGGGTAAAAGGGAACTGGATCTCTGGGATGAATGCGTACGCCGTGTCCTTCAGAATGAGGATACCCCGTTTCTGAAGCTTACAAACGGAAGTCCGGCAGATGTATTGAAGGATTGACCTGTATGTTCCAGGTTAAATGTATTAATCCCATGCTTTAGCGCCCGGATCAGACGTCCATTCAATTAATATACTGATATACTGATATCCTAATATACTTTCAATCATTCTGCACAATTGGATACCATTTTCTACCTGTTTATGGTACAATTTGAACATATACATCCAATATCATCTAGGGGGAGTAATACTATGGCAAAAGAAATGATTGCAATGCTTCTTGCCGGCGGACAAGGGTCGCGTCTCTATGCATTGACCCAGAAACTGGCAAAACCAGCAGTTCCCTTTGGCGGCAAATACCGTATCATCGATTTCCCGCTGTCCAACTGCGTAAACTCAGGGATTGATACCGTGGGAATCCTGACCCAGTATCAGCCGCTGGTACTCAATGAGTATATCGGCAACGGCCAGCCGTGGGACCTGGACCGCCTGCACGGCGGGGTACATGTGCTTCCGCCCTACCAGAAAGCCTCCGGCTCTGACTGGTATAAGGGTACGGCCAATGCGATTTACCAGAACATCTCATTCATCGAGCGGTATGACCCGCAGTACGTCATCATCCTTTCCGGTGACCAGATATGCAAGCAGGATTACAGCGACTTCCTCCGGTTCCACAAGGAAAAAGGGGCTGAGTTCAGCGTGGCTGTCATGGAAGTTCCATGGGAAGAGGCGCCCCGTTTCGGTCTGATGGTAACGGATGAGGATGACCGCATTACGGAATTCCAGGAAAAGCCCAAGAACCCCAAGTCCAACCTGGCTTCCATGGGAATCTACATATTTAACTGGGACATCCTGAAACAGTACCTCATTGAGGATGAGGAAGACCCTGACTCGGAAAATGACTTCGGCAACAACATCATCCCCAACCTGCTGCGTGACAGCCGCAGGATGTACGCCTATCATTTCAGCGGTTACTGGAAGGATGTGGGAACCATCTCCTCCTTATGGGAAGCCAACATGGAGGTCCTGGACCCGGAACACAGCGGCATCAACCTGTTTGATGAGAACTGGAAGATTTACAGCCGCAACAGCGGTATGACCGGACACAAAATCAGCGCCGGGGCATCGGTGGAGAATTCCATGATTACCGACGGCTGCCGCATTGACGGACAAGTCAGGCACTCCATCCTGTTCGCTGGCGTTAAGGTGGAGACCGGAGCCGTGGTGGAGGACGCCGTGATCATGGGAGGCACCACCATTAAGGAAGGAGCCGTAATCCGGCACTGCATCGTGGCTGAGAATGTCCAGATTGGCGAAGGAGCCGTGGTAGGCGCCATGCCTTCCGGTGATGAGAAAGGGGTGGCTACCATCGGTTCCGGCCTTACAATCGGAGCCGGCGCCAAAATCGGTCCCAATGCCATGGTTAACAATAATGTAAAAGGCGGTGAAGAACAATGGTAAATTCCAATGCAAATGCCCTGGGCATCCTTTTCCCAAACAGCTATGATTCCCTGGTACCCGACCTGGTAGGCGAGCGTCTGATGGCTTCCATTCCCTTTGCAAGCCGTTACCGCCTGGTGGATTTCATCCTTTCCAGCATGGTAAACTGCGGGATTGACAATATTTCCGTGATTGTCCGTAAGAATTATCACTCGCTCATGGACCACCTGGGTTCGGGCCGCGAATGGGATCTGACCCGCAAGAACGGCGGATTAAACCTGGTTCCGCCTTTTGCAGAAAAAACAGTTAAGATTTATAACGGACGTGTGGAAGCACTGGCCAGTATCCTGGATTTCCTGAAGGAACAGAAGGAACAATATGTTGTCATGGCAGACACCAACCTGGCGGTTAACTTTGATTTCAAGGCGCTGATTAACGCCCATATGGAAAGCGGCGCCGATGTGACCATTGCCTATCAGGAGGCCGAACTTCCGAAAAGCTTCATGGAAGCCCAGAACATAGGGACCAACTTCTATTACACCCTTGGCATTGAAGACGGACGCGTGGCCAAGATGAAGATCAATGCCCGAGACGAAGGCATACAGAATTTCTCCATGAATATTTACATCATGGACCGCGAGCTTCTCATTGACCAGATTAACACCGCCTTTGTCCGCGGATACGTTTACTTTGAACGGGATATACTTGCGCCCCAGTTAAGTAAGCTGGATGTGCGCGCCTACCGCTATGACGGTTATGTAGCCCGCATCAGCAGCATGAAGAGTTATTTTGATGAGAACATGAAAATGCTGGATGATGCCAACGTAAGCGCGCTGTTCTCCGGCGGAAACCCCATCTACACCAAAATCCGCGATGACCACCCGGCCCGTTACATAAACGGTTCCAAGGCCGCCAATATCATGGCCGCAGACGGATGCGTCATTGAAGGGGAGGTTGAAAACAGCATCCTGTTCCGCGGAGTCAAGATTGGCAAGGGCGCCAAAGTCAGGAACTGCGTGCTCATGCAGGATACGGTCGTGGAAGCCGGGGCAGAGATTGAATATGTCGTCACGGACAAGGATGTGACCATTACAGCGGGTAAGGAACTGAAGGGAGCGGATACATTCCCGGTTTATGTGGCTAAGTACCAGAGGGTATAAAAGCATGAACCAAGGGGGCTGTTCACAAAAACAGCCCCCTTTCCATAACCTTACTTCAATTCTCCGCTCTGTTCTTTAGCCCAATGGTCTACAACAATACTGGGAGCATAGACAAACATCATGTGAAGTTCATCCTCTCCTGTATTGTGCAGGGCGTGTTTTAAATTACTTGGGATGAAGATACAGTCCCCTTCTTTCACAGCCTGTTCCTCCCCATCTACTTCCATCACACCGGTTCCTTTTAAAATAGTGTATGATTCCACAGTTTCATGTTCATGCTCCGGAATACCGCCGCCCTTGTACACCACTACAAAACCTTGGCAGAACTTGTCCCCACTCATCGCCCCATTCTGTCCCAATATTACCCTGGTACGCCTTCCTGCTGGAAATTCCGTTCCCTCTATATCCCAAATATTTACTTTCTGCATCTCATTCCTCCGAAAGCGTCATGCCTCCAATTTTTTTACTGACTCCCGCTCAATCAGCCTTCCTTTAAAATAGGTCCTGCTTCCATGGGCGCATGTCTGTGTCTTTATCTGTTCCATTAACCTTTCAAATATTATTTCCGCTGTATCCGCCAAGGAATGGCGAAGTGTGGTCAAAGGGGGATCCAGATACTTAACCTGCGGAATGTCATCAAAGCCTACCACGGATATATTATCTGGTATCCGCATACCGCTTTTGGCGATTCCGCGGTATACCCCATAAGCCATAAAATCATTAAACATGAAAATACCCGTTGGACGTTCCTCACTGCGCATTAACTCAAGCGTCCTGTAGTATGCATCGTCTTCAGAGCCTACATTCCTGATAATATACTTTTCGTAATCCTTTATTCCGTACTCCGAAAGAGCCTTTAATGCGCCCTCCAAACGTTCCCTGTTATACTGCCGGTCTTTATCACTGATGTAAAGCGCAATTTTCTTATGTCCGTTCTCTGCCAGGCATTTCACTGCCTGATACGCCGCATCCACATTATCAATATTAATACATGGCGCATCAACATCAAAAATTCGATTGACAATAACCATAGGAATATCACCTATGTACGGTCTCACATGTTCTATGTCCTCCGTAGATGCAATATAAAGTATACCGTCCACAAACAGATATTTTAAAGTTTCAAAATATTCCTTTTCTTTTTCCACATCCCCCAAGGCATCACATAAAATAAGAGAATAGCCGGCTTTAGTAGCACAGGTTTCCATGTACTTTACCACTTCTGGGTAATATGGGTTCATAATATCCGGTATGATAAGGCCTATAAGCCTGCTTCCGCCCTTTTTCAAGCTTCTGGCCGCCAGATTAGGTTTATAATTCAAATCGCTGACTGCCCTCATTACTTTTTCCTTTGTCTCCGGCTCTACAAATGCCACACCTGACAGTGCCCTGGATACTGTACTGGGCGATACACCCGCATATTTTGCAACGTCACGAATTCCTACCATACCTTCACTCCTTTAACCGCATTTTACTTTATAGTACCATTTCTGCGGTAATCTTACCAGATATTTTCCGCTAAAACCTCCCCTCCGGTTACATGTCAGCTATATTTTCCACACCCTTAATATATGTTTTTATTTTTTCGGAAATCCCGCCATACATTCTCAAAAAAGTCATCGATATCCGGTATCGGATGTACTTTTCTCCAATTAAAACTGCATTTACCCCGGCTGTAACCAACCTCCTGTATTTGATCAGCATGTAATCCATCATCCAACCGGTATCTGAACATATCAGGCAGGGAAGGTGCCGGAAGCACTCCGTTGGAATCCGTATACATGGAACTTCCCCGTGATAAACCTCCACGATTAACATAGTCTTCCATAGCACTGAGATAGACATACTGGCAAATCAGTGTTTCCCGAAACCGGAAATACAATCCTAGTTGCTGCCGGCTGATTATTTTCACTGTGTCTTGAAAAGTTTCCAGCTCCTTTTCTATGGCACAACGGGTATTATGTATATCCTCCACATTCCTTATGGCAGCTCCCACCCTGCTCATCCGCCTGGTTATCCTCTGCCAGGATTCTTTCAGACAACCCTCCTGTCCTCCCATTGCGCTCTGTTCCATACATATAATCTCTTTTATACTCTGTCCACATGCATCAAACAGCATCGTTTCTGGCTCTCCCCGCCGTCTGGCGGAAATATACTGCGCCGCCCGGACTGCACCAACCTGCCCGGAATTCAACGCACTGCCCCCTGGCCGGTATACGCCATGGGTGCCACTGACCTCTCCCACTGCAAAAAGTCCCTCAATATCAGTCTGCCACCACTCATCTACCTTCAGCCCACCATTATTGTGCTGGGCACTGAGAGCCACCTCCAACATCTCAGTCCTCAAATCAATTCCCTTATCAAGATAAAAATTGAAAGCAGGAGTATTCATATGCTGCAAGCGGTCAACAGGTTTTCCAAAACAGGCTCCTGCTTTTCTTAAATAATCATATGCCTCCCTTGATAAACAATCATAGTCCAGCTCTGCATCACCTGGGTTTTTCCGAAAATCCAGGAAAACACGCCTGCCCTTAATACAACTTTCCTGGTATACCAGTAAATCGATAATAGAACTTCCCGACATGACTTTCCGTACGTCAAAGGGCCATTGATATCCTTTAAGGAAAATTTTTGATAACATTTCTCCTTTATCATGAAAATAATCCAGGAGGAACTCCTTTGGATTTCTGCCCTCTGTATCCGTGGAAATAAAACGGGGCAAAACCTGCATATAAGTACCGCTCACATTCCAGCGTGGCTTTAACGATGCCAGTCCAAACTGCCATTCTGTCAGATTCTTCCCCATTGCTCCAGCCTCAAAAGCAATACCCGTGGCGCCATAATGGCCTGCCGGATACGCACTGTCTGCAAACATCCCCGCCGGCCCGCCGGTAGCGAAAATAATATTTTTACAATTAATTACTTCGTAAGTCAGCTTATCCTTATTTAAACAGACAAGCCCTCTGGCCAACCTTCCCTCTGTCAGTATACGCAATACCTGCAGATGATTGTAAATCCTGATATTTTTGTCCTCAACTGATTTCTGCAGGCACTCTGTCATTATCTTTGAAGTATAGGGTCCTGCGCTGGTGGCCCGTCTGCTGGGATCGTGATCGGTCTTGTATCCCACAAATTCCCCATAACGGTTGTGCGGGAAGGGAACTCCCAATTCCACAAGATGCAGAAAACACTGAGCTGACAGAGCAGCTTCGCACAGAGCATGTTCACCATCCACACACTGTCCGTCAAAGAATACCTGAGCCATATCTTTTACACTGTCACATTCGCTGCCAGACAGAGACAATTTATAATATGTCTGTTTATCCGAACCTGTATTACGTGATGTTCCTGCCAGAATGTTCTCTGTCAGCATTGCGATATCGGTCTGTCCATATTGATAAAGCCGTTCTGCCGCACTATATCCGGCTGCCCCGGTTCCTACAATAACCGTATTAAATGAATGGACTGTCATATCCATGCCACAAAAGCGAAATTGTTGTACCCTCATTTTTAACCTCAAATACATCTGCACAAGTTGTTAGTTATGATTAGGAGTGTCCACACTGTCAGCATTATTACGATTCAAAAGCCATCTTCGGTAACCATAGTATCCTATCATCACAATAGTGATACATATAAGGCTGATAATTAAAAACCGGGCCAGATTCTGCTGATGCATCCGCATTTTTCCAAGTACAACAACCGGAATGATCAGAGCTGCAAGAAACACCCATTCAAACTGTTCTGCTCTCTTTATATCCATGCATGTCCTCCTACATTACTTTATTTATTCCAAACGGGCGCCCTTGTTCGCCGGACCTCCGTATTTTTTAAACAGATTAAGGACACCTTTATATGTATTTTTATCTTTCGGATTCTCAGCCGGCTCCCTTTCCTCAAATATTGCCGGATTCTCCACATCAATAGAACGCTGGGATACATTAATTATTACGATATCCCCATTCCTCAGATATGCCAAAGGGCCTGACTTGGCTGCTTCCGGTGTAATCTGACACACACCAAAACCTCTTGCAAAACCCGAGAATCTGGCATCTGTAATGACTGCCACATCTTTATCCAGCCCCATACCACAGACTGTTGCCTGTACGGCGTAAATATCCGGCATGCCCGGGCCTCCACAAGGTCCTTCAAAACGGACAACCATCACATCCCCACGTTCTATCTGGTTATTATGCAGCGCTTCCAGTGCCTCCTCCTGGCTATCAAACACCTTAGCCGGGCCTTTGTGGTACAGGTTTTCACGATACCGGGCAGACTGTCTTAAAATAGCGCCTCCAGTTGCCAGGTTGCCATATAAGACTGCGATGCCCCCATCCTGGGATATCGGGGAATCAAAGCTATAGAGTACCCTTCTGTCGGGTTCATACTTGAGGGGACTCTCCATGTTTTCAGCCATTGTTTTACAGGTAACAGTCATGACATCCGTATTCAGGCAGCTGCGGACCTCACGCATAGCTGCAGGCATCCCGCCGGATTTTTCAAAATCAGTGAGATGGTACGGCCCATTCGGCTTGACATTCACAAGACATGGCGTCCTTTTACTGATTTGTGCAATTTTATCCAGGTTCACTGCATCACCAAAACCAAGTTCCTCTGACAGGGACAGTATATGCACTACTGAGTTTGTGGAACCTCCAAGTACCATCATCATGGTAACCATATTCTCCAACGCCGGTAATGTCATGATATCATTGGCCCGTATATTCTTTTCAATCAATTTAACAATCTGATTACCACTTAATTTAGCAGAACGAAGAAGCTCCGATGATGTGGAAATCATTGTGGCCGCTCCTGGTAATGTCAATCCCAGCGCCTCTGCCAGACACTGCATTGTATTGGCAGTTCCCATTAACGGACAGGCTCCCCATGTTGGACAGGCCCTGTCTTCCATGGCGGTGATGACTTCCGCGGATACGCGGCCGGTCCGATATCCGCCCATTATCTTTTCGTCCAGATCAGACAGTGAAAAGGCCTCTCCATTTAATTGTCCTGCCTCCATTGTACCTGCGCATACAAAAATAGACGGCAGGTTTAATCTGGCAGCGGCAATCAGCATACCCGGAACCACCTTGTCACAGGCAGTCATAAATACAATCCCGTCAAACATCTGGGAGTGTACAATGGTCTCAATATCAAAGGATACCATCTCCCTTGTGGCCAAATCATAGCGGATTCCATCCAGCCCCAGCGTCAAGGTCCCGCATTGGGATATGGTGCAGAATTCAACCGGAGTGGCTCCTGACTGCCATATTCCCTCCTTTACTTTTTGGGTCAGCATGTTAAGACCAAAATGCCCTGGACACACCTCTCCCCAACTATTGACCACCGCCACCAATGGTCTGGATAAATCAGCATCTGTAAAACCCATTGCCTTATACACGGCCCGGCGATGTGCCCCCTCTGGCCCAGTCATGTATTGTTTTGTAAAATATTCCATGGTTACGCTCCTTTCTTTTGTCTGATCATAGTCACAATCTGCAGCACAGCGATACATGCAAAAATCACATAGGCAATAAAGTTAGAAGCCGCAAATGGAGCTACTACCAATATACTTACCGCGAATGCCAGAAAACGTTCAATATTCCTGAGCCGGCGTGAAAAGTATCCGGCAACACAAACAGATAAACATACAACAGCTATTACCCCATCAATGATGGCTATGACAATCTCGCCAGCACTTCCTATGGCAAGGGTTGCGGGATGATACACAAATAAGAAAGGAATGATGTAGGCCGCTATGCCAATAGTAAATGCTTTAAATCCGGTTTTCATAGGTGATGCCTCTGCAATTGCAGCTCCGGCAAAGGCTGCAACACAGACAGGCGGGGTTATATTAGACACGACCGCAAAATAAAATGCAAAGAAATGTGCTGAAATAGGGCTTACCCCCATCTGGGTCAGCGCCGGGATGATAGTCGTCACAAGGATTAAATAAACCCCCACCGAAGGCATGCCGCATCCCAGGACCAAAGAAAATAAGGCCGTATAGATTAATGTAATCAACAGGCTTCCATCCGCTGCTTTAATAATAATGGATGATAGGCTGACACTCAGGCCTGAGGAATACATGCATCCGATGATGATTCCTGCTGCCGCACAGGCAATGCCTACGGAAATGGATGTCTGTGCCGTCTTTTCAAATGATTTTATTATCTGTGACGGTTTCAGCCTTGTATTTTTACGCACAAAGGTAAGAAAGAATAAAGTAACAACTCCCCAGAAAGCCCCCATACTGGTTGTATATCCATAGATTAAAAAGATAACCAGGCATACCAGCGCCAGAATCAGATGTCCTCCTTCTATAATACTTTTTTTGAAGGACGGCAGCCCATTCTTGTCCATTGGATGTATGTTCTTCTTTAATCCATCGAAATGTATATAGGATAGAAGGGCGATGTAATAAAGCATGGCCGGTATGATTGCATACCGCACTATTTGTATGTATGGGACCTTCAGATACTGTGCCATTACAAACGCCACCGCCCCCATGATTGGCGGCATATAATTGCCGCCAGTAGATGCAACAGCCTCCGTTGCTCCTGCCTCCTCAGATGAATAGCCGGTAGACTTCATCAAGGGAATCGTGAAACACCCGGTAGATACAACATTGGATACGGAACTTCCTGATATACTGCCGAACAACGCGCTGGAGATTGCTGCAGTCTTAGCCGGACCAGCTGTAAAGCGTCCTCCTATGGCATAGGCAATATCAATAAAATACCTGCCAGCCCCGCTTTCCTCCAAAATCGCCCCAAACAGTAAAAACAGTATGATGTAAGAAGCCATAGACTGCACGGGTTCGGAAAATATGCCCTGATCACTTACCAATATATCAACAAGGCGCACCCATGAGGTCGGCGCTGTTTTCAGAAAACCCGGAAAATAGTTGGCAAAACTGGTGTGAAGCCCAAAAAAGAGGACCACACAAAACATTGTCATTCCCACCATACGCCGGGTTATATCCATTACCAGGAAAATGAATACTGTCCCAAAAACCGTATCCAGCCTGCTTGGGCGAAACATACGAAGCTGCCAGTTGTCCAAATCACTGATATAATACACAACGCAGACAACTGCTAAAACCACACATACAATATCGTACACAGACCATATATTAAGCGGTTCATACCAGTTCTTACGCTTTGTCGGATGAAGGAAAAAGGCAAGCAGCATAATAAATAGGACAAAAAGCAGACGATGGGCAATAGCAACTGGCGTACCACAGTAAGCAGTCACCAGAAAATAAACCACCATAAATACTGAAATAATACTCAATAACATTGCCAGAAACGAACGGGGTGTCAATTTCTTCTGATGTACAGCATACTCGAACAGACCTGTTTTTTGTTGAAAACTGCTCATGTCACTACCTCATTTTCTAGACAGATTTTTGTCACTTAATGATACCGATTTCACGATAGAACCGCTCAGCGCCTGGATGGACAGGCATCTTTTCATCAATACCTGACAAAGGGTTATTCAGAATCACACTGTTCTCCTCGCCAAAATACTGATACAGGGAGGATGCATTTTCATAGATAGCCTTTGTTATTTTGTATACGGTTTCTTCATCCAGATCATCACGGCAATATAGCGAGGTTATTGCCGCCACAGTCACAATCTCTTCCTCCTGATTCTCATCAAACGAATGAGGTGCAATCGTTATCTTCTCCAGTCCGGGAACATTAGCCTGGATTTCGTTAATTACATTTTCATCCATGCTGATCAGCTTAATACCGGGTGTCATGCTCATGCTCTGTAGTGTGGAATTATCCAGAGGAAGCAGGCCGGTAATTGCATCCAGCTGGCGGTCCCTGAGCATATCCATGCGTTCCGAATCTCCTAAAAAGCTGTTCATTCCGGTAAAGGATTCCCCTTCCAGATCAATACCATGGGCTTTTAACACGGCCTGGGCTATGGTATAGCCGGTCTGCCCTGCCTTACCTAATGAAAGATTTTTATCTGAGAGATCATATACGCTATTCACAGACTCATCACCGCTTAATGCTACAATCAGAAATGGCATGGAATACATTGATATGACCGCATTCAAATTACTATGAGGTTCTGTATAATCCCCCTCACCCAGGTAAGCCTGATAACCTACACCACTGTACACAAGACCGAAATATCCCTCGCCATTCTGCAATGTATCAGGATTAGCTGATCCGCCGCCTGCAGCCACCTTGGATGTGATGCCGGTTGCTTCCTGTGCAAGCGCCGCCAGCTGGGATCCCACCTGATACCAACTTCCGCCTTGGGAACCGCTGAAAAATTCCAGATAATCCGGCACTATACCCTCTGTCTGCCCATCCGATGCAGCAGCTTCCTCCTGCGCGGCACTTGTCTCATCCTTGCTCTCCGTTTTTACTTCCTGAGCTGCCTTAGTCTCCTGCCCTGCCTTTGTTTCTTCCTTCTTACCAGTTCCGCATGCTGTCAGTGAACCGGTCAATGTGATTGCTAAAAGAACCGCAAGAATCCTTTTCATATGTTTCCTCCTTTTGATTATGGGCAGTTTCACATTCTCCTGATATGAAATCCGCCATCTACGTCTATGTAGTTACCAGTGGTATATACAAATTTCTCACTGCACATCAGGCTTACAACATTACCGATATCCTCGGGGTATCCCCATCTCTTAATTGGAAACTGGCCCTCCTCTATCATCCTGCTATATTTATCGTGTACCACTTTCGTCATATCTGTATCTATGACACCCGGGCGGACTTCATGAACCAGGATTCCTTCCCCCGCAAGGCGGTCAGCATACACGGTCGTCAGCATGGATAGTCCGGCCTTTGACATACAGTATTCTGCACGGTTGGGCGATGATACAGTGCTGGACGCTGAACCAACATTAATGATTGTGCCCCGTTTTTCTCCTTCCCATGGCTGACTCAGCATCTGATTTGCCGCTAACTGTGTCATAAACATAGTTCCCCGAAGATTCGTCCCAACCACATAATCAAAACTCTCCTCTGTCATCTCGAGAATATCCGTGCGGACCTTTGGCGCCACACCCGCATTGTTGACCAAAACATCAATCCGGCCAAAGCGTTTCACCACCAATGCCACAAAATCCTCCCTGACCTTCCGGTCCGTTATATCGCCCTGATAGTATATACAGTCCGGATTCAATGCTTTAAGTCCATCAAAATTCTCCTGATACGCAGCGAGCGCATTTATATCCAGTATGGCTGCCGTATAACCGTCTTCCACCAGTTTACGGGCAATTCCATATCCAATCCCTCTGCTGCCGCCCGTTATAATTGCAATTTTATTCAAAATATCACCTCTTCTTTACGGTTTTAGTATTATCTTAAGTGGTTCTTCACCAGGGCTTTTTTGATATCCATGGCCTTTTGTACTTCATCCAAAGGGAAATGATGGGTAATGAGTGACTTTAAATCAATCCGGCCAGATGATACCAAATCGATTCCCCGTTGAAAATCCCAACAGTAACTGGAGGTTCCTACCACCTCAATTTCTTTTACCATTGCATCTACAAGGGATTTTGTGCTGAATTCATCTTCGAATATACCAAAAATAACAGCCCTTCCACCTTTTCTCGTTACAGCCATGGCCTGATTAAAAGTAACAGGAATCCCAACCGCTTCAAATGTAACATCCACGCCGCGTCCCTCTGTTCTCCTAAGCACCTCCTGTACCGCATCATGCCCACTCTGAAGTGGTATGCAGCCCAGCCGTTCTGCAAGTTCCAGGTTTCTTTTCATAATTCCCAGTACATATACATGGGTTGCCCCGGCGGCAAGAGACAATTGTGCAAGTAACAGTGCTATAGGGCCGTCTCCCATGACGCAGACAGAATCACACAACTGAATCCTGGCTTTCATTGCGGCGTGAACCGTACAGGCCAGAGGTTCCATTAATGCGCCCTCGTCAAAGGAAATTTCATCTGGCAAAAGATGGATCCACCGCTCCTTGGCATAGTAGTAGTCCGCATACCCACTGCTGCCGCTGCGGTACTTTAACCTGAGGTTTTCACAGTAATCATATCGCCCTCTCTGACAATAGTAACACTGGCCACAGGTAATAAGCGGTTCAACACATACCCTGTCTCCTACTTTGAACCTGGTCACATCCGCGCCAACCTCTTCTATCACTCCTGCCAACTCATGGCCAACCGTAGTTGGCAGTTTTGCATATGGATGTTTTCCTGAATACAGATGCATATCGCTTCCACAAATAGCGGACGACACCACCTTTATCATAACCTCTCCACTACCAGGCGTCTTTTTTTCAGCTTCATGTAATACAATTTTTCCAGGTTCAGTTATAAGAGCCTCACGAAACGTATCCATTCTTACCTCCTCTATATCATACCGGACAGTTCATATGCGCCATGAAATGCCTTTAAGGCATTGCCGATTGTCCCGCAGTCCCCAATCTGATAAAAGACACCCCCAAAGTTCTCTGCCTGCTTCTTAATATAACTGCTGCTCTCCATACCAGTGCTCATCACAATGTTGTCTGCACATACCTTGAATTCCATTCCCTCCTTTTCACATACAAGTCCATCCTGTAGTATTTTCTTTACTTTTAATCCTGTAGAAACAGTTATATTCTTCTGGAAATAGCGTTTCAGCATATTGCCGCGGTTTGTAAATCCCATACCAGGAACAAATTCATCCCTTCCTGTAATGATACAGACCTTCTTTCCCTGATCCGCCAGTTCTTCTGCTACATCTGCTGCTGCATGTCCCGCTGAACAGGCATGGCTTTCACTGGTTTTCATCCCCACAATATCATCCGGGATATCCTCTGATATCTTACGGCAGGTCCATGTACAATTATAGCTGCAGGCAACCACAACTACATATTCCCCTAATTCCTTGGAACCATCCAAAGCCTCTGTTGGAGTCATGACACTGGGAAGATTGATACCCTCTATATCCGGCATTTTAAACTCTGCTCCGGTAGCATCAATCAATATATCCGGCTTTAATTCATCCAGCATCTCTCTCGCAAATGCTTTTCTTAACCGCACATCTACACCCGCTTTTTCTAAAGCATAAGCAAAATAGCGAAAAACATCCTCAACTTCCTTCTTAGCCTTTGTACGTGTACAGTACCAATATTTTCCTCCCAGCACAGCTTCCTTCTCGACCATTGTGACCTTATGTCCCAGCCTGGCCAATTCCAGCGAAGCTTCGCACCCTGCCGGACCACCTCCGACAACCAGTATTGTTTTACTCCCTTTCTTCTTCCCCCGTTCAGCCAGGTATGTCATCTTTTTTCCCACACTTGGATTGACCATACACGTAATAGGTTTCTTCATCCACAGTTCATCGTAGCATCCCTGGCAGCACGATGTACATGGGATGATATCCTCCAGATGCCCATTAAGAACCTTCGACCCAAAATCAGGATCACAGATAAACTGCTTTCCAAATGCAATAAAATCAGCCTGCCCTCTTTCCAATGTAACCTCAGCAAGTTCCGGATTAAAACGTTTTACAATAATTACCGGAATCCCTATTCCCCTCTTGATACGTTCTGCCAGATGAATCCATGCACCTCTGGGCTGGCCTGAAGTATGGTCATTAAAACTTAACTGGGAGTCACGCATGCCTGCGGATACATTAATTGCATCTGCTCCAGCTTTCTCTAATTCCTGCGCAATAAGCTGGGCCTCCACAATACTATTTCCACCCTCCTTAATATAATCATCCCCGTTAATCCGGCAGATCACCGGGTATTCATCCCCACAGGCCGCCTTAATCCCGGAAATGATATCACAGCAGAATTTAATTCCCCCTTTCAGGCCTCCGTATTCATCTGTTCTCTGGTTTGAAACCGGGGAGAGGAAATTATTGGCCAGATAACCGTGCCCCATTATAATCTCCACTCCATCCAGGCCTGACTTCCTTGCGATTACCGCAGCCGCAGCAAACTTGTCCACAATCCCAGTAATATCCTCTTTCTCCAATACCTTTGGCGTATCCGGATAGAGTGGGGAATTACTGGCAATGGGGGATGGGGCTACAGGGTCCATACCAGTAGTGCTTCTCCTGCTTTGACGCCCAACATGGCTTAACTGAACAAATACTTTCGCACCATACTGATGGCATCCATCTGCGATGCGCTGAAAACCAGATATGTATTTTTCATGGTCAATGGCTGGGTTTAATACAGAACGGCTGCGTGGATAATCCACGGAAGTAGCCTCCACAATAACAAGACCTGCCCCTCCCCTTGCCTTTGACACATAAAAATCAATGGATTCTTCTGTCATATATCCGTTATGTGTAAAGTTATTGTTCAATGCAGGGAGAACAATTCGATTTTTTATACTTAAACTGCCAATATTGCCTTCTCGGCCCAATGCTTCAAATTTCATCTCATTCCTCTTTTTGAATCAGTATTATCCTAATTGACGGTTACTTTTGATGAACACATTATTTTAATGAATATTTAACTAACACTTGATATCTTCCGTTATATCCCCCTCCCATGAAACCGTTTTCTTGACTTGTTATGTATATATTATCTCAAGAAACCGTTTTCGTCAATATATTTTTATACATTTTTATCAATAAATTTTATTTCTCCACATTACTCTGATACAAAAATATGAACCACCATAAAAAAGTATCTCTTGTCGAAAAATATGCTTTCCAAAAATACGGTGAGACAGCACAAAAATACCAGCTGGCATATATCCAGCTGGCATCCAATTTATATTTTTTATCTGTACACTTAACAATGTCCCAGGAATAACAAGTCAGGCCAGTATCTTCCCCCCTTCTCACCACAATGAGATGATTTCCTTTCCAATGACAGGTTCCGCGGTTCCCTTCTTCCTGTCAATCCCATAGGAATTAAGACGGTGGAACTGTCCTGGTTTTTCCTCATATCCCACAGAGAGGATAAGCTGGCTGCCATCCTCATAATCCACCTTGAACTCCAGTTCTTCCTCCTCATCCTGGTACAGGCCCAGGTCCTTCAGTTTATTATCCAGAAGATGGCTGGCTGCCTCGGATGTGAGACTTGGTCTGGGAATCCATACGCCGGTCTGGGAATCCAGGTAATACCAGCGTCCGTCAATCCGGTTCCATCCCGTCAGGACGACCGTTTCCCGGGTATCCTGGACGCCGCCTTCCCGGGCCAGCCCGTCCCCAGTTTCCTCGTTTTCCACCTCATAATACCAGTCCCCGATTTCATCCTGTATCCACTGTCCCGCCCAGGCGGGAAAGGAATGGAAGGTCAGGGACAGGATTGCAGTTAATAAAAATACCTTGCATTTACCGGAAGCTTTTCTTACCATCCTGTATCGTCCTCCTATTGGATATGTCTGCTGGCACATGTCCATCGGCATATGCCTTTTCCCTGTTTTTATATTCCATGATACCATTTCAACATTAACTTCATATAAACTCATGGCGGGAAAAGATGCGGCATACAGGACCGGCAGGATTCCTTATTTCCTAATCCTTATTCCCTAATCCTTATTCCCTAATCCTTATTCCTTATTTCCTATTCATTTCTTTATATCCAAAAGCCCCAGCAGCCCTGGGCGGCTCCTGTAAGGATGCGCGCCACATGGCTCCGGGGCCTGATGGTATATTTTATCATGTTTTACTGTGAATCAGCCACACTCTGAACGCCCTTCAGTTCCTGGGCCGGGTCGGCTCCGGCTGCCACGTTCTGCATTGCGACCTGGATTGCAGTCTCTATTTCGCTGTTGACCAGTTTACGGTTTCCAACCGCATTGCTCACATAATCGTTTACTTCGTCAATGGACTGCTGCTGCAGTTCGCCGTCAACGGTTCCCGTATACTGGATTTCGCTGGACACCGGCGCTCCCTGGAGACGGTTCACCCAATACTGCTGCCCCTCTCCGTTGGACATGTATTCAACAAACCTCATGGCTGCTTCCTTCTCCTTGCAGTCCTTGTTGACAGCCAGCACGATGTCCACGCCGGATGTGCCGCATATGGTTCCGTCCTCTGTCATGGATGGGAATACGCTCATTCCGATTATATCCTTCTGGTTGGAAATCTCCGTCCCCTGAATCTCCGGTGCGGATGGGGAAACTGGGCCAAGATGCCAGGATCCGGTCATGAAGAACACGGCCTTTCTTGCAAAGAAGTACTGGTCCCGGGCATCCGGATAGGTGGCAACGCCAAGGGCACCGTCCTCAAATATACCGTCGCTAAACAGGTTCTGCCATGCTTTCATGGTATCCACAAAGCACTGGTCTGTCCATGGGCGTTTTCCCTGCTCCGCCTCATAGACAGCGCCTTTCTCAAATTCATTTGAGATCTGTACAAACCAGTCGGAGTTAATCCAGTCATCCGCTGCCCCGGCCGCCACACACACATAACCTTTTGCCTTTGCTTTTTCAGCCGCGTCCTTTAATTCTGCGTAAGTGGTGGGAACCTTCTCTATCCCGCACTCGTCCATCAGTGTCTTGTTGTACAGAAGGTCAGTCATACCTGCCACCAGCAGCGGCATACCTACCATGTGGCCGTCTTCGGTCACACACTGGTTCACGGCTGTCCCGCTGATGACTCCGTCCCAGCCGGGCAGGTACTGGTCTGCCAGCCCTTTCATATCCTCGGTAAACGGCGCATACTGTTTCGCCATCGGGCCTGTGGTAAGCCCAAACAGGTCGGGACCCGTGCCGGATGCCATTGCAACCTGAAGCTTTTCAAAGTAATCGTCCTGCTCTGTCCTGATATACTCAATCTTAATATCCGGGTTGGCCTTCTCAAAATCCGCAATCATTGTCCCGGATTGTTCAACCGTCGGAAGCCAGGACCAGTATGTCAGGGTCACCTGCTCCCCGCTGCCCTCTGCACTGTCTGCGTTTTTACCCTCCGCGCTATCCTTCGCGCTGTCTGCCCCGCTGTCCTTTGCAGCGCTTTCCTGGTTCTGTCCAGGGGCCGGGGTTGTAGTTCCTTTATCAGAGCCTCCACATGCTGTCAGCGAAGCCGCCATAACGGCTGCCAGTGTCATTGCCATTATCCTTCTCTTTCTCATTTTTAAACCTCCCGTTTCTGCTTTTTTGTATCTAAAGCATACCTTATTTTTACTGTCTGCATGACTCCATTTTTTTGCGTTTCATTTAAATTTTTGTATAGCTGTACCGGGTTATTTTAAGTCCCTGTATCTGGATTGTAAATGCGTCCCCGCCTTTCTGTAAAGGGGAAATTGGTTCCCCATCCAGTAAGATCCACTCCTGGTTCCTGAACACCGCATGATACAGGGAAAACTGCTTTTGTCCGCCGCATCCCGTCCGGATGGATCTCTCTCCAAGTACAGTATTCCCGCGCATGATCTGTATGGACGGCTGTTCCCCGTCTACCGCAAACTCAAACTCTTCCGTATGGTTTTCATCCCATGGTTTCTCTGCCAACACTGCCTTTCCCGTGCCAAAGGACAGCCCGCTTCCACTGGCAGTTCCATGTGAAAATCCATAGAAGGCCGTCATTCTCTGAAGCTGTCTACCCTCCAGCCGGGCATGTCCGGTCACAGCCATGCTGCTAATCGTGACCTGGGTAAAATAGGGCACAACGCCAATCTTTCCCACCGCACATTCCCCGTTTCCTGCCTTGTCATCCACTCCACCCATTCCCATACACATTCCCATGCAACATGTACGGGCGGTAATCGCCGGCTGTTCATCCATCCACAGGTCAAAGCTGTTAAAATTCCTCTGCACAAGGAGCAGATGAGGCACTTTGTAGTCAAAATCCACAGGCAGTTCCCAGTCTGCAAGTTCTGCCACCGCCCCGTCAAAGCATTCTAAAAGCGTCAGTTTCCTCTGTCCTGAATGCAGCCTTGCCTCCACATAATTCCTCTCATCCCGGTAATCCAGATAGATTCCGTACCTGGCCCCGCTGTGGCTTCTTCCTGCTTTTATCCAGCACTCCATACGGTAAACAAGGCGGCTTTCCCCTGCCCAGAAAATCTCCTTTACCTCCTGTTTCCGCACCATGATATGGGGTGCCAAGGGGCTGGATTTTTCCCACATGGATGGACCGAAGCACAGCATATGGCTGCCGTTAAAATACAGCGGGTCAATGCGCATATTCCTCTGTTCCGTCCCAAGAACAAGCTCATCCGCAGCATTCCTTCCATGGTATACAATCCAGTCGTCCACCAGGTTAGGCGCCTTTGTCACGGTGTTGTGCCCGGTGCCTTCCACCAGCTCATTCCTCTTTAAAAGCGGACACCAGGTATAGGGGTCAGGATACTTGTGCCACTCCATCTCATGGAACACTGCCTTCTCATCCGCCACCGAGGTCCCCACAAAATAGTCCTCATGCTCATAGGCATTGGCTGAATAGAGAAGCCACGTCTTCCCGTTATGGGACACGGTGCAGGCCCCTTCGATGGTGTACCAGTCCCTTCCATCCCCAAACCTGTTTTCTTCAAATATTTCCTTGCGGATACCGGGCGCCACTACCGGCCTTGGATGGCCGGAAAACTCGTATGGGGTGCGCATCCCGTCTAACAGGATACAGGTCCCGGCCACCTTATCCTCTGTCCCGAACCAGTCATTGACAGAATAGAACATATACATTTTCCCGCCCCACATCACCGGGTGGGAATCAATGGAGAAGTGGTCAAAAAATGTCTTTTCCCACACAAAGGGGCCAAGGGGATCATCTGATTTTGCCACCTTAAGATGCTGCTCATGACAGTCTGTTTCCTCCATGGGGATATTGGAATAATACATGTAAAATGTACCGTTCAGATAGATGACGGAGGGCGCCCAGTAATGGTGGTACCCCTGTTCACGGATTGCATATCCCCTGTCCTCCCAGTGCACCAGGTCCTCTGAAACACTTACCTTTGCACCGTGTTCATCGGACGCATAACAGTAGTACAGACCGCACCAGCGCAGGATGAAGGGATCCGGGTTTGTATGGATCTTCCCATCTGAAAACGGGACCGGGTTACAATAGGTGCTGCTGCCTGTTACAGGCATGAAATCATTCATATGTGACCTCCAGATTAAATTAATGATTGAATCAGCCTTTGACCGAACCGCTGGTAATTCCCCCCACCAGGAACTTCTGGCTGAATAGATATACGATGATGGACGGCAGTGTGAGAAGCATCATGACCGCGTAAATCCTGGCCACGTCCGCCGGGCTTTGGTAGGTACTGGATACAAAGTACTGGGCCGCCAGGGTGACCGTATAGTTTTTCTCGCTTCTCATGACCAGAAGGGGAACCAGATAGTCATTCCATGAATAGATGAAGGTCAGCACCAGCACATTGGCTATGATAGGTCCGCTTAAGGGCACCATGAACTCCAGCCAGATGCGGAAACTGGATGCACCGTCAATCCTGGCGCTCTCTAAAAGCTCATCCGGAATGGTGTCAAAGTAATTCTTAATCATCAAAAGCATCATGGGCGCGTTGAACGCCACCAGCGGGATCATGACCCCCAGATGCTTATCCAAAAGCCCAAAATTCTTGATGGCCGCAAAGAGGGGGCTGGTCACGGCAGCCACCGGGACCGCAAGGCATGCAAGGATTGCGCCGTACAGAAGCCTTCCTCCGAAAAACTGCATTTTCGAAAATGCAAATGCAGCCAGGGTGGTTATGAGCGTGACCAGGACCGCGGTACTCACCGCGATGAACATACTGTTGAACACTACCCTGAAGTAGCTGATTTTGTCATAGCTGAGTACATATTGATAGTTTCCGATTCCATTAATCTGAAAGGATTTTACAAAGGCAGTGCCGATTGGCAGAAGCCATATAAGGGCGCAGAGGACAAATACCAGGTACGTGGGCGCCGCTGTTTTCCATTGATTCTTTTTCATCCTCAATCCTCCTTGCCAAGCTTAATCTGCAGAAACGACATGATGACCGCGATAATCAGGATGGCAACGCCGATGGAGGCCGCCCCACCTGCGTTAAAGTCCTTAAAGGCCTTTTCATAAAGGTAGGTGTTCAGCACGGTGCTGGACCTTCCCGGACCGCCTCCTGTCAGCAGCTTTACAATGTCAAATGTCTTTAAGGACCCCACAATCCCAAGTATGATAAGGACATTGGTGGTTCCCTTTACCATGGGGAATGTGACGGATAAGGTGGTCCTCCAGAACCCGGCCCCGTCAATCCTGGCAGCCTCATACACGTCATCCGGAAGGCTCATCAGCCCGGCATAATAGATGATCATGGAAAAGCCCATCCACTGGAAAATGTTGACGATGATGACAGATAACAGCGCATATCTGGGGTCCCCCAGCCAGCTGACTGCAAATACATCAAGCCCCACCGCCCTGAGGAATGTATTGAGGGCGCCGTTGGTCGGATCCATCAGGATACGGAAAATAGCCGTGATGATGGACGTTGCCATGGCAATGGGCATAAAGTATATGGCCTTGAAAAGATTGCTGCCCGGCAGCCGGTTCTTAAGCAGCACTGCCAGCAAAAATCCCAGCCCGGCCTGGATGAATACTGTCCCAAAAAAGAAAATCACATTGTTGACCACCGCTGTCCAGAAGGTCTTGTCATGAAGCATTTTCGTGTAATTCTTAAAGCCGACAAAGTTCATTTCCTTGGACATCCCGTTCCAGTCCGTGAAGCTGGTTCCCACCGTACAGATGATACAGTAGTAAATCAGCGCAAAAGACAGGACCATCAGCGGCAGGATATAAAGATACGCGGACCAGTTGTTTTTTTTCCCTAATTTATTCATTATGGCCACCTCCTGATACATATTATAAAAGGAGGCGGCCATAAAATGGATACTAATATTTTGGGATTTACTCTAATTTTTTGCCATGAACTCGCTGGGCGTCAGCCCCTCAGATTCCTTGAATATCTTGAAGAAATACGTGTAGCTGCGAAACCCCGACTGTTCAATGATTTCCTTCATGGTCATATCATGGCGTATCAGCAGGCTCTTTGCCTTGTTCACCCTCTGCTGGTTCAGATACTCCACAAACCGCTGTCCAGTCTCCTGCTTGAACTGCCTGCTGAGATAGGTGTAACTGCTGCCGGTGACCTCGGCGCATTTTTCCAGGGAAATGTCACTGGCAAAGTTCTTCTGGACATAGTTAAGGACCTGCTGTATGACAGGTGAATATGCCTGCTTATCCGGCTGCGGACCGGCTTCCCGGCTGCGCGCATATAACTCCAGGATATCCTCCCGGAACTGCTCCAGGATTTCATACTCCCGGATGCGTTCCAGAACCGCATCCCTGTCCTTTTCATCCACTTCCCGGCCCTGCGCAATCAGGCCCGCCAGACGCTGGCTGATATCCCTGACCCGCTCCAGGGGCGCCCTTATCTCTTCCATCCAGCCAAAGAATCCGTTCAGCGTTTCCGCAGTGCCTCCCGTACCGCTTTCCAGTTCAAATACCAGCTGCTTCCAGTAGCTGGGAGGCACATCTTCCGTGCCGTAATGAAGCCGTCTGGCCATGGCAGCCGCAGTGACACGGTTCCCGCCTATGTATAATTTGTCCTCCAGCAGCCCATCCATCTGACAGGCGTCCTTCACCGCTGCCTGAAGGTCCGTCTGGGGATTGCCGCATATGATGGTAACCGTAAGGTCCAGCATGCGGATGATCTGGCGCTGAAGCCTTCCTGCCAGGTTTTTAATCACATTCAGCATGTAAAGGGTGCTGGTGACACCGTTAAATGAAACCAGCAGGATCAGGTGCTCCTGCCTGGTCTGCCAGATCAGGTACCCATATTCCTTGCCCAGGATCTGCCCCAGGATATCAATCACCGCCTTGCAGATATCGTGCTTATAATCAGCCGGTTTTACCCCCGGCGGAAAGCTGTAATCCGGGCTGATTGCAATGGCAGCCATATTGGAGCAGCAAAAATCCAGCACGCCGCTGTCCGCCATGTTCCTGATATTGTCCGCCGTGAATTCCTTCCTGTCATAAAAGCAATACCCGACACGGTGCCGGATGGTCCGTTCCTCCGGCACGATCTTATATTTATCCCTTGCCTGGTCCAGGGCTGATATGAGATGTTTCCTGGTCAATTCATGTTTCAGCAGGTAATTGGCTGCGCCGTTTACAAGGCTCCCCCTTACATAGTCAAAATTGTCAAAGGCGCTGATTGCTATGACCGGAAGGAACTCATTGATTACATGGATCATACGGATTAACTCCACGCCGTTCATCCCCGGCATCTGCATGTCGCAGAGAAGGATGTCGATATCATTTCCCCGCAGCCAGTCCAGGGCCGCCTTTCCATCGGAGAAATCAGCCACCACTTCGTAGGATTCGTTTTTCTCCAGCAGTTTTTTAATGGTATTCCTGCTTATCAGCTCATCATCCACAATCATCAGCTTTATTTTTGCCATTTATCCCCTCATACCTCCTTATTCCTCCCCCGCGCTGTCCACTGCGGGCAGGACTAATACAGCCTTTGTATATTCCCCCGGGCTGCTTTCATAACGGATTCCGTAGTCCTCCCCAAAGAACAGACGGATCCTGGCATTTACATTGGAAATGCCGATCCCGTTAAAACGTTTCCTGTCTCCTGCCGGGGTGCCAAGGACTGCCTCTATCTGCTCCTCCGTCATCCCTTCCCCATTGTCCTCTATGACGATGTTCAGCCTGTCCTCCTCCCTCCATGCCTCAATCTGGATGGTCCCCTGCCTGGACAGGTCCGCGGGCAGGCCGTGGTAGATTGCATTTTCCATGATGGGCTGCAGGATAAAGCGGGGCACGTACAGTTCCTTTGTATCCTCACTGATTTTCTTTTCCACGACAAAGTCATAGCTTCCGCTGTATTCAACAATGGTCAGGTAATTATCCACGTATTCCAGCTCATCCTCCAAGGTTATCATGTCGTTCCTGCGGTGCATTACATTCTGAAGCATGGCATTCAGGGAATGGATCAGGGGGACGATGTTGTCCGCGTGCTGCAGCTTTGCCATCCAGACCACATTGTTAAGCACATTGGAGATGAAATGGGGATTGATCTGGGCCTGGAGGAAATCCATCTCAATCAGCCGTTTCTGCTTTTCCTCCTCAGTAATCCGGTGCATCAGTTCCCGGATACGCACTACCATGTGGTTAAAGGTATGCCCCATCTGCCCTATCTCGTCCTCGGCCCTGACGGCATAGCTCACGGACAGGTTGCCTGCGGAAACCTTCTGCATGCTGTCCTTTAACACCGTGATTTCCCTGGTGGACCTGGACACCACCAGGCCGGAAAGCAGGCCTGCCAGCAGGAGGATCACAACCATGATGGCCCCGGTAAACAGCGCGGTCCGGTATATATCCGCCGTATAATAATCCGATGGCAGGGCCATGGTAAAGGTCCAGTCCACATCATCGGCTTCAAATGTATTATACACATACCCCTGTATGGGATGGGAGATATCCAGCAGCTCATCGCCGCAGTTGGAGAAAATAAGGGACCGGCTTCCGTTTGCAACCTGGAACCGGCTTCCCTCCGGAAGGTTGGAGGAAAACATGTCCTCTATGACGCCGTAATCAAAATACATCACGGTGTAGCCGATTATCCTCTGGTTCCAGTCCGTAATCCCCCTGACAGCCGGAACCACGTAGTCGCTGTTATAGGTGGACTTACCGCCCTCCACGTGGATGGGCTCCAGCATGACGATATTCTTCTTAAGCCTGTCCTGGTCCAGCTGCATGATCCGTTCATAGACATCCCCCTGCCCCTCCACCAGATGGGAGGTGGAAAAGGTACATGTTTCATTTACGATCACGCCAATTCCCACGATATAGTACTTATAGCCGTTCAGGTCATTGATGAATTCCTTTATGATCCTCCTGTTTTTCAGATATTCCATGTTCCACTGGCCGTTCTCCATGATGGTCCGTTCATTCAAGGCTTCCACGGGCCGTATGATGTTCCTGTCATTGAGTGAAACCATGGCCGCCATATAGGAGGTATCTGTCAGCAGATACTCAAAGGCCTGGCACGCATCCCTCATGGTGCTCTCTGAAATGTCCTTCAGGTACGTACCTGCCATCTTACTGCTGGCAGTATACCAGACCGAGGTTATCAGGATGCTGCAAAGCATCAGGACAGCCGTGATGACCAGCAGTATCTTGTTCCTGATTGTCATGTGTTTTATCATTGCCATATGTTTTATCATTGCCATGTGTTTTGGCATCCCCATACCTTTCATATCACCCTCCCACAACAGACCCTTCCTTTTACCATTGTAACATTGCATTGGCAAATATGTTATATGAGTTTTTGATGTTTGTTATGTTTTTTTGCGTTCCCATCCCCTGCTAATACCGCAGTGCCATTCCTGGCTTTCATTCATTGCCATACATTTTTCTTCCGGACATCGGAAAAACCCCTTTCATCAGACTATTTTGTCTGACAAAAGGGGTCCGCTTCATAACGGTTGGATTCCACGGTCCTATCTAATATGCGCGCTTAATGATTTCCTCCATATGTACCTGCGCTTCCCTGCGTATCTTCTCCTCGTCCAGGGTCAGTACTTCCCGGTTCTTCATGACTATCCTGCCGTTGATGATGGAATCCGTCACGTCATGCCCGTTGGCTGCCTCCACAACCGTGTTAATCAGGTTCTGGGTGGGGGTCAGATGGGGCTGGTCTATGTTCAGAAGGATCACATCCGCTTTCTTCCCTTCCTCCACCGTGCCCAGGATGCCGCCCTTGCCAATGGCGTTGGCGCCGCCCCAGGATGCCATCTTAAGAAGGGTGGGGCAGGTCATGACCACCGGGTTAAAGGACGGGAGTCCCCAGTATGCCATCATGCCGTAGCGCAGCACCTTCATCTCATCAAACAGATCCAGGTTGGATGGGGCCGCGCCGTCGCAGCCAAGGCCCACGCTAAGTCCTGCCTGAAGGATCTGGGGCGTCTTTGGGAATCCATGGTTGGAGAGGTTGGCCCTTGGGCAGTGGATTACCTTTACATCCCGGCTGGCCATGATGGCTATGTCCTCGTCGGAAAGCATGACGTTGTGGGCAGTCAGGAGGTTGGGGCCGAGGACGCCCATGGACTCCAGGAACTGGGCCGGGCGCAGCTGGTAATTCTGCAGGCAGAAGCTGACCTCGTCCTTGTGCTCACACAGATGGGCATGGATCCCCGTGTTCAGTTCAGCAGCGGCATCCCTTACCATGGCAATCAAATCCCTTGAACAGGTCATGACCTGGCGGATGGCAAACCAGATGGATATCCTCCCGTCCCCTTTGCCGTCATATGCCTGGTACAGCTCCCGGGTGTGCCTGACTGCTTCCTCTGCCGTCTCCTTCATTGCTCCGGTAATTGCATTGCCCATATCCATGGTGGATTTGGCAATGGCCGCACGCATGCCTGATTCCAGCACCGCGTCAGCCACACGTTCCATATGGACGCCGCCGGAATCCGCAAATGAAGTGGTCCCGTTCTTAATCATCTCCAGACAGGCCAGCTGTCCGCTGATATAGGAGTCCTCCGGCCTTAGGTTGCTCTCAAAGGGAACCAGGAACCTGGTCCACACCATGGGGTATTCATCCGAAACCCTTCCACGCAGAAGCTGCTGGCAGGTATGGGTGTGTCCGTCCACAAGACCAGGCATCAGGAGCTTGCCTGTCCCGTCCAGGGTTTCCGATGCCTGGAAGTTCTCTTTCATTTCCCCGGAGGGGCCGATTTTCTTAATCCATGAATCATGGATGGCAACGCTCCGTTCTTCTGAAACCGTCATGTCCGGGTTAAGGACCCGGCATCCGTTGATTAAAATATCACATTTTTCCATTCTGGATCATTTCCTCCTCGCTATCATGGCTTTACGCCTCTTTGTCCGGCGGTACGGCTTAGATTGCTCCCGTGGCCCGCAGCACCAGATCTGCCACGAAGGCAGAGAATATAAAGGTTCCTGTTATCACAAGCAATGTAATCACAACCATCTTCCATCCCATTTTCGCAAAGTTTTTAAGGTCCTTGCCAAGGGAAATCCCTGCAAACGCACCTAATGCGGTGGCAGGAGCCATGAATGCCACCTGGGATGTGACCTGGATGATCACGTCCTTGACCGGAGATACGGGGCAGGCCAGAAGCAGCCCTGTAAGGGATACATACATCATGGACGGAAGTTTGATAAAACGGCTCATGAACCTGCTGACTGTCAGGCCGAACAGGGCAATGGCGCAGAGTACAAGGATTCCTGCTATGGAATCAGCCAGGGGCATCTGATAACCAATCATATTGGTCAGTATCATGATTACTGCCACAAGGCACAGAAGACCGGCCTGCTGGATACAATATTTCCTTACCATTTACGTTCCCTCCCTTATTTCCTGTGATTTGATTTGCGTCCGATTTTGGGTTCCAGCCACGCGTACAGTTTCCTGGTAACAGGAAGTCCCACAAAGGTTCCCATGTAGATTCCGGTGATTCCTGTCAGCATGTCGCTGGCGCCGCCCATTACCATGATGTCTTCCGCGTATGAGGGATAGATTTCCCCCAATGTCCCTGCCGCCGCGGTCATCATGGAACCGCTGCCCACCCCGCTTGCCATGCCCATGGCCAGTGGATGGAAGATATTCCAGGATGCGACCACGCCTGCCAGCAGGCTGACAAACACGGTTCCGATGACAGAACCAACAATATATACCGCAAACGTCCCCTCTGTCTCCTTTGCATCCGGCCCGTAGATATCCGTGGTCAGGCCCAGGTTTGAATCCCTGTTAATGGAGTAGCATGCGCCGATGGCTTCCTTTTTCAGGCCCAGCAGCAGCGCGATGGGAAGTGAGATGAAAATGGTTCCCAGATTGCCGAATTCCTGCAGGATCAGGGCCGGTCCCACCGCCACCAGCTTGGCCAGGTTGGCTCCGGCAGAAACACCCATCTTGGCCATGAAGGGCGCCAGCGCCACCAGCACCAGGCTTCCTCCCAGCTTGCATTCCCCCTGATTGAACATCCGGATCACATCCGGTCCCAGGAGTCCGCCCAGTATGACTGCGAATACCATGGGAAACAGGGTCAGGGTGCCGATCCCGATGTTAATCTTGATGGTTCCCACTGAATCACAGACCAATGCCAGCACTACTGCCGCTGCATAGACTTTCCAGTACTTTCTTATGACGGCCTTTACTTGTTCCATACGTTTCATTTCCCCTTTCTTCTGTATGCCTCCGGTGCTAAAGCGCACCGGGATTGACAGGATACCTTTTGTTGATTTCATCATATCACAGGGCCTTTCACTTCTGTAGACAGAAAAAAACGATGGGAATCCATCGTTTTTGCTGATACTATATGATATTTCCATGGTTCCTTAACCTTACTTCCCTTCTATGCCTCCTTTTCCCCCACCAGTTCAATGAAACGCTGGGCCATGTCCGACAGCAGGTAATTCCCCTTCACAATAAAGCCAATCTCCAGGTTCACCCCATCCTTAATGGGGATGGCCCGGATATCCCCATAAGCCCTGTCCGCCGTATGGTATCCGCTTCCCACCACGAACCCCTGGTTTGTCCGCATGATGGAATACGCGGCCGCGCGGTCCGTGACGGAAATCACCTTCTTCATGCGGTAGTGGGGGATGATGACTTCCGTATAGGCCGGATTGGCATCCGTACTCCTGTCATAGGTGATGAATGGATACTGGATGATTTCCTCGGTCCGTATCTGGCTGCATCCTGCCAGGGGATGGCCCTCATGGAGATAGACATGGGCTGTCCGGTAGGCAATATGGTTGAAAATGATCCCACGTCCCCTGAGTTCCTGCATCATCTGGCCTTTCAGCTGTTCCGCAAAAAAGATGACCCCCAGATCCGCCAGCCCCTTTTCCACCTGCTCAAAGACCCCGGATGTCTTGCACTCCCTGAATCCCACGTTATATTCAGGCACATCCAGGGACTGTATGATGGACATGAAGGAATCCATGCCGCAGATATGGTGCTGGGCCGCCACATAGAAGCCGTGGCCGCTGTCCTTTTTGTCCTCATACCTTAAATCCAGATAGTACAGGCGGTTCAAGATTCCCTTGAACTCAATGAACAGCTCCTTGCCGTCACCGGTCAGCATGACGCCTTTGGGCGTCCTTAAAAATGCCTTAATCCCATAATGCCCCTCCACTGCCCGCACTGCCTCCGAAACACTGGACTGGGCTGCAAACAGCCGCTTGGCCGCCTCACTGATGGAGCCTGAATCAGCTACCGCTACAAAATATTTCATCTGCTGTAATGTCATGACCTGGTCTCATTCCTTTCTCCAGGGCGGGCGCGGATCCCCATCCATCCGCCCGCGTTCCGGAACACTGCCCTATCAATAGCCGTGCCTCTTTCCCTTATCTATGAATTTACCAGATTCCGGGGCGGTTTTCAACCTTCTGATACATCCCGTCCCCTTCTTTTACATGAAATGCAGTATAAAAGTCACTGGTTGCCGATAACACTGCGTTCACCCTTATGATTCCCGGGGAATGGACATCGTTGGTCATGACATAGGCCAGGTACTCATCCCTGTATTTACCGGCCCATAAGGCTGCGTAGGCTTTATAAAGCTCCCTCAGGTCGTATCCCTCATCTTTTGCTATCTCCGTCACGCAGGAAACCCCGCCCAGGTCAGCTATATTCTCAGTGGCGGTAAGGCTTCCGTTTATCTTGGTTCCGTTTACCTCCATGGTGTCATAATAGTCCACCACCTTGGCTGCCAGCTCCTCAAACCGCTGTTTATCCTCAGCAGTCCACCAGTCGCGCAGGTTGCCCTTTTCATCGTATTGGGAGCCGCTTGTATCAAAAGCATGGGTGATTTCATGGCCGATTACAGAGCCGATACGCCCAAGGTTGGTGACCGGCACGCCCTCGGGGTCATAAAAAGGAGGCTGGAGGATTCCTGCCGGGAACACGATTTCATTGTTGCCCGGATTGTAGTAGGCGTTAACGGTCTGAGGCGTCATTTCCCATTCCATCCTGTCCACAGGGTCATCCTTGGTCCTGAACATATAATCCTGGTCAGCCTTCCTGATGGCCAGGATATTATCCACATAGAGGCCGCCGTCCTCCGGCGCCGTCAGCTTCAGGCTGTATCGGTCCTGGGGCCATTGTTCAGGATACCCCACCTTCACCATGATGGCGGCCAGTTTCTTCCGCGCCTCTGACCGGGTGGTTTCTGTCATCCACTCCATGTCCGCCAGTCTTCTGTCATACACGTCTATGACCTTGCGGACAATGTCCGTCACATCCTGTTTGGCATCATCATCAAAATACTTCAGGCAGAACAGCCTTCCGCACTGGAATCCCAGTTCCTGCTGGACAGACTCTGATACGGTCCTCTCAAAAGGCTTTTTTTCTTCCGTCCCGCTGACCGCCATCTGGTATTCCTGGGCCGCATTCAGGGATTCCATGTCTGTCATGGCGGAAAGGTCGGCATAGAGGCAGGTTTTCACATACTCCTTTAAAAGAGGCAGATTGTCCTCCGTGAGATAGGTCCCAAGCTTCCTGCATACGTCCGGTTCCGCCACCACGGTCTTCTCATCCTCCCTGATGCCATAAATCCCGCTTAACAGTTCCATGGAAAGGGCTTCCGGATAAATCGCGGACGCATCCCTGGCCGTATATACATTGTTGGTTTTTTTTGCATCATAAGTTTCTTCTATTTTCAGGGAGCTGGATGCCAGGTCCTTCATCATGGCGGTCACACGTTCCACTGTTTCCCCTGCTTCCCTGGTCTCCAGGCCATTGGATTCGTGGAGCCTGGTCAGATACTGTTTATATTCCTCCACCCGCTTTTTGTTGGATTCCTCTTCGGAAAACCAGACTTCGCGTTTCAGCCCCGTGTCCGGCTTTAACCAATACAGGGACTTAACGGAGGAGTCATCGCTGTCCCCTGTATATACCAGCCCCGCCAGGCTATAGATGCCGTAATCCTTCTGGAACCGGAGGGATGCGCTTAAAAGCTCCCCTACCGTGCCTGCATCCTCAATTTTATTCAGGAATTCCCCTGCCCGCTGGCCGTAACCGCCCTTCTCCCTGGCCTCCCGGTCCAGTCCGGTCAGGTTCAGGGCGCGGATGTTCTCCTGGTCGCGGATTTCCCCGGTGTCTGATTGGGCCGGGGTCCCTCCGCCATCTTCCCTGCTTCCGGTCCCGCTCCCTGATGAAACCTTCTGGATCATATCATTTACCTTATTATAGTTCTCCTCCCTCACCTTACGGAACCAGCTCATCTCCGGCTGGTCGGCAGGGATTTCCCAGCCGCCCAGGGTCACGTGGTTCACGGCATTGTAGAAATCATCCACATAGTCCGGCGCACTGCCCTGTCCGGATGCAGACGGCTGTCTGGATGCGGTTACGGCCTGTCCGTCACCGTCCATCCCTGCCGGGGATTCCATCCCCGTTCCCGGGTCCTGTTCCGTCCTGCCCGCCGAGCAGCCCCATACCATGGCTGCCACAGCAACCGCCATGGCCCCGGCAATCATCCCTTTTGCTGCCATACATTTTATATGTCTCATCTTATTCTTCTCCTTTACCATGCCTTTAAAACCAATCCTGTACACGCTTCTTATTATAACCCAATTCTACTGGTTATCCTGCATTTCCATATCTTAATAATACATGCGGTATCCAATCCATTATACCCCATACCGCTGCAGAAAAAAAGGCGTGGGCCTTCCTATTCTTCCGTTGGGAAATCCTTCGTTTAATAATCAGATAATCGGTAAAGACTATATAAAAAGGCAGCCGGGCCGATAGATAATGAAAAAAGCCACCGTTATATGCTTGGCAGAAAACCTGGATTGGAGCAGAAAAATGGAAAACAAATATACTGAAAAATCAAAATCAATATGGAGCATGACAACCCACCTGCCGCCCAGGAATCCCCTGCCCGGGGACCTGACCGTGGAGGCGGCCGTCATTGGCGCGGGCATGGCCGGAATCTTAACCGCCTACCTTCTTCAGAAGCAGGGAATTGATGTAATTGTGCTGGAGGCAGACCAGGTTGCCAGCGGGCAGACAAAAAACACCACCGCGAAAATAACAAGCCAGCACGGGATCATTTACCAGGACCTGATTAAAAAGCTGGGGAAACAAAAGGCAAGGACGTACGCCCTTGCCAACGAAGCAGCTATCCGGGCCTACGGGGAGATTGTAGGGGAAGAGAAGATTGAATGCGGTTTTGAACGGCTTCCATCCTACCTTTACACCAGGGAACCGTCCATGGTGGTGAGGCTGGAGCAGGAAGCCCAGGCCGCCTCCGCCCTGGGAATACCGGCCCATTTCACCCAGATCCACGGCCTTCCCTTTGACACCATGGGCGCCGTATGCTTTGAAGGGCAGGCCCAGTTCCATCCCCTGGCGTTCCTGAAACATTTATCCCAAAAAGTGACTGTCTATGAGGGCACACGTGTGCTGAAGGTAAAAAAGCATATGATATGGACGGACCGTGGAACGGTAAATGCAAAGCATGTGGTTTTTGCTTCCCATTACCCCTTCGTGAACCTGCCGGGCATGTTCTTTGCACGCCAGCACCAGGACAGAAGCTATGTGCTGTGCCTGGACCACCCGGATCAGCTTGACGGCATGTTCTACAGCGAGGACAAGGACGGCCTTTCCCTCAGATGGACCCACGGCGCCCTCCTCCTTGGCGGCAATTCGCACCGGACCGGAAAAAACAGGACGGGCGGGGAATACCAGCGCCTGAAACAGGCGGCAAAACAGTATTACCCGGACAGCAGGATCATTGCCAGGTGGTCTGCCCAGGACTGTATGCCCCATGATGATATCCCGTTCATCGGAAGGTACTCCGTGTTCAGGCCCTTCTGGTATGTTGCAACCGGGTTCAAAAAATGGGGGATGACCTCTTCCATGCTGTCCGCAATGATCATAAGGGACCAGATCTGCGGACTTCAAAACCCATACGCAAGACTCTTCTGCCCCCAGAGATTCCATGTCAGGGCATCCCTCCCAAGCCTTCTGACCGATATGGGTGAAAGTGTCATCTCCCTTACAAAGGGCGCTTTCCACCTGCCCCTCCGTGCCGCGGACCTGAAAGAGGGTCATGGCGGCATCATAAGGATCGGATTCAAACGGTATGCCTGCTATAAGGACGAAAAGGGAGTCCTGCACAAAACCTCTGCCCGGTGCCCCCATCTGGGCTGTGAGCTGGAGTGGAACCCGGCGGAAAAGACCTGGGACTGCCCATGCCACGGTTCCCGGTTCGATTATGACGGCAGACTGATTGACAATCCGGCACAAAAAGGGAACGCTTTTTAAGGCGTTCCCTGGCGTTTTCTGGGGTTCCCTCCCCATCCACAAATCTGCCGTGTTCCAAAAACAGACCTGTCCCTAATCCATATACGCGCCCTTCATGGCGCTGACCGCATGCTGGGCATACAGCTTTAAGATACCCTTTGTATATTTGCTCTTAAACCCTTTCCAGCCCTTCTTTCTCTGTGAAAGAACCACATCCATTTCCTGAGGCGTCTTTTCCACTCCATTGACACCCACGATATTAAGGGACCTCTTTTCCAGATTCAGTTCAATCAGATCCCCCTCCTCAACCAATGCAATGGGGCCTCCTGCGGCTGCTTCCGGGGACACATGGCCGATGACCGGGCCGCGGGATGCGCCTGAGAACCTTCCGTCTGTTATCAGAGCGACACTGGCCGCCAGCTTCGGGTCGGAACAGATGGCCTCGCCGGTATAGAACATTTCCGGCATACCGCTTCCTCTTGGGCCTTCATAGCGGATGAACACGGCGTCTCCCGGTTTCACCTTTCCGTGAAGGATGGCGTCAATGGCTTCTTCCTCGCTGTCAAAGGGACGCGCCGTAAGGCGGCTGTTAAACATGCCGGGCGGGCAGGCCGTATGCTTGATGACCGCCCCTTCCGGCGCCAGGTTGCCTTTCAATATGGCAATGCTTCCATTGGTGCCGATGGCATGGTCAAAGCCCCGGATGATGTCCGTCCTGGCAATGTTCCTGTGGATTGCCTGGCTTTTGCTCTTAAGTATCCCATCACAGTGTTCATAGTAACCGCTCTTTTTAAGGTCCTCCAGGTTTTCCCCCAGCGTCTTTCCCGTAACGGTCATCACATCCAGGTGGAGCATTTCCTTAATCTCCTCCATGACCCGGGGAACTCCTCCTGCATAGTAGAAATACTGGGCCGGCCAGTCTCCGGCCGGGCGTATGTTAAGGAGGTAATGGGCGCCCCTGTGAAGCCGGTCAAAGGTATCCGCATCAATCTCAATACCGAACTCATGGGCAATGGCCGGGATATGCATCACCGCGTTGGTGGAGCCTGAGATTGCGGCATGTACCATGATGGCATTCTCAAAGCTCTTCATCGTGACAATGTCCGCAGCCGTGATGCCCTGCCGGACCAGCTGAAGCAGCTGTTTTCCCGCGTCATAAGCAGCCTGGCGCAGTTCCGGCGCAGTCGCGGGCATCAGGGCGGTTCCCGGAAGCATCAGGCCCAATGACTCCGCCATCACCTGCATGGTGGATGCCGTCCCCATGAAGGAGCAGGCGCCGCAGCTGGGGCATGCGTGCTGTTTATAATAGGTCAGCTGCTCATCTGGTATCTCATGGCGCTCATACTGGGCGCTGAACTTGCCGATCTGCTCCAGGGTGAGAAGCTCGTTGATGGCGCAGCCCGGGTCATCCTCCGTATATTCGGGGGGCAGTGTAAATGCCTCCATCACGCCGCCTGTCACCATGATTGCGCTCATTTCCTTTAAACGGCCGATGCTCATGAGCATGGCTGGCATGGCTTTGTCGCAGCTGGCTATAAATACCCCGCCGTCAAAGGTGGTTGCGTTGGCCTGTACTTCAATCAGGTTCACGATGGCGTCCCTGTGGGCCAGGGAATAATTAATCCCGTCATGCCCCTGTCCCATTCCATCGCACATGTCCGTTGCGTAATACCGCGCAGCCTTCCCGCCATTTTCATCAACGCTCCGTACTGCTTCTTCCACAAACTGGTTCAGGTGGCTGGACCCCGGATGGCTGTTGCCATATGTGCTTTCAATCATTATCTGGGGTTTCTCAAGGTCGTCCAGCTTCCACCCCATCCCAAGGCGCAGCGGATCCATCTCCGGCGCCAGCTTGCGGACTTTTTGGCTTCTTAACATAATATCTTCTCCTATAGAATCATCTTTTTTTGTGGTTATAAAACCAGGCCGCCTCATGAAAGAGGAAGCTTATTCACTTCATTGATAAGGCTGTTGACCCTCTGCCTGTTCACAAGCAGGAATGCCTGTCCATCCACCTTTGCCCCATAATAGTTCTGGTCATAGGGAATCAGTTCCACGGTCATGTCCCCAGCGGTTCCCGGTATGCACCGGTATTCGATGGTAAGGATTGGAGGGCCAATCAGCTGGGAGGCCATGTCCGAAACCCGCTTTTCCGCCGCAAAACCATAGAGCGGGTAATAAAAGGCATTGAACTCAGCCTCCGTGATTTCATGTCCGTTCAGGGTATAGGCCGCCTTGTTCCCATCCTCTGGATGGGTGACGGCAAACTCCGCCTTCCCGTTGTCCCACGTCAGCGTAAGATTGGTGAGCGTCTCCGCCTTAACCGGAGCGATGCTTAAGGAAAGGAAATCCTCCGCCGCCAGATGCATGAACGGTTCCAGCCCGTCCTTCCTGACGGTATAGATTCCCTGTCCGCCTTCCGGATACACGTAGGTATACCGTCCATCCCCGCTGTCCTTTCCAATATGGAGCGCGAAATCCTGGACCGCACCTGTTTCATCCTCCTGGCGGGAACCGTCCTGCCGGGAGCTGTCCTGCCGGGCACTGTCCTGCTGGGAGCTATCCTGGCGGGCACTGTCCTGATAAGCAATCCGAATCAGACTGCCCGTTTCCTTCCCGCCCAGTCCGTATTCCTCCATCTGGCCTTCCGACGGGCGGTATACCGCCATCTCCTCATACCTGAGCTTCACCAGCTTGCCCAGGCATCCGGATACCAGCCCGGTGTCGGCGGGCCTTAACGCCCCGTCATCCTCCGAGACGCTCCAGGAGCCATCCCCTGGCCCCGGCCTTTGAAAGGTAAATGTTCCTCCCTTTTCCTCAATGGTTACCATGGTCATGTTGTCCAGGCTGATTCCCGGCAGTGTCTCACGGATTGCCATGGCGTTCAGGCTGCTTGAGAACAGGTTGGAAAATGTGGAATCCACCGTGTATATTTTCTCCGAACCCTCTACCGCCATGTAACAGTCCCCCGTGGCGCTGTTGGTACTGCCCAGATAGATGGTTTCTGTACGGCCAGTCCCGGTCACCTGGATCACATTGGAGGGATGGTCCAGTCCATACCCGCC
This sequence comes from Enterocloster sp. OA13, assembly GCF_022440595.1. NCBI lineage: Bacteria > Bacillati > Bacillota > Clostridia > Lachnospirales > Lachnospiraceae > Enterocloster > Enterocloster sp. OA13. Next base: position 4,034,598 of record NZ_JAKNTF010000001.1, read on the forward strand.
AAAATACCCGCTTCCCTCTGCCACAAAGCGCCGGGCGGTAAGCCGCGCGGTCTTATCCAGCATGGTGTCCACAAAGCCCTGGTTCAGGGGAAATGTCCCATCCTCCGCGTATACCCATCCATCCTCCTGCCTTACAAGGACAATCCTTTCGTCCCCGCTTTGGAAGGCAATCCCGGTCACCGTATCCGCATCCATGGAATACACCACCAGGCTTTCCTCTTCCCCTGCCTTTCCCCCGGCGCCTGAGGGCATCATGATATAGATGATAAGAAGCAGGAGCGCGGTCACCGACGCCAGCAGAAGGTTTCTTTTCTGTTCTTTTTTCATTGACGTCTCTTCCTCCTTATGCACAGGATGCTGCCGCCAGCCATCACGGCAGCCGGGATTGCCAGCACGAACAGTACGCTCCAGCCCATGGCCTGGGCCGAGGTGAGCCTTAAGGATGCGGATGAGGTGGGCTTGGGACGGATGGTCATGCTGTTCTCCTGCTCTGTCATCCATCCGATTGCATTTAATACAAGGTTGGTGTTATTGCCCCCGACCATTTCATCCATTTCCTCCATCAGCATACTGGAGCTGGAGAACCAGACAATCCTGGTCACGCCTCCATCGGTCTGCTCCGAAGCAGTCACCCCGGTTGCAAACGGCCCTGCCGGGTCCCCCCGCTTATATCCAAGGGAAGAGCTGTCTGTCTTTATATAGGAATTGGGGGACGTGGTAAGGATCCCCTTTACCTCCACCGTACTGCGCACATCCTCCGTCTTCACAATACCGTGGGAATTAGGCATCAGCAGAAGGCTGCCCTCTGCAATGAACGGCTCCGTTATCTGGCTGCTCCTGATTTCAGGAAGCAGGAAGTTGGGGTAGGATGGGATGCTGTAATTGCTGTCCCCTTCCACAATCATGCCCTGAACCGCCGATACGCCGTAACCGGCCAGCACCTGATCCAGGTTCGGCATCTTCGCCGCGGTGATACCGGTAATCAGAAGCATGCGTCCTCCCTGTTCCAGATACGAGGTAAGCACCTCCCTCTCCCGGTCGGTAAGGTCAGAAACCGGAACGTTAAGGAACAGGCAACCCGCATCCTCCGGCACCTGTCCTGCTGCAGTCAGGTTCAGCCTCCCGGTCTCCACACCCTCCTTTTCCATTGCGGCGGCAAAGGACTCCGTCAATTCATTTTCTCCATGTCCGTTCATCAGATAAACCTTGGTCAGGACATCCGAAGTCACATAGTGGATGGCGCTGGTAATCTGGCCTTCCCCGTCAAAATCAGTGGAGGTCCTGCCCGTATCATAATCATAGTTGACCGGATACAGGTCCGTATTGCGCAGTACCCTGGAACGGTTTTCCCCCGCCACTATGATGCTGTTGTCACTGACCTTATCCGATGTATAATTTGACACAAATGCAGGCGTCAGGACAGGGTCCACATATTCCACCGTGATATTTCCGTTTAAATCCCTGTATTTCTCCAGCAGCTGCGTGAGCTTCTGGTCTTCTTTTCCCCTTGGCGCGATCAGATACAGGCTGACAGGGGAGGTGTTGGATTCCACCAGCTCCCTGGTCTGGGGGGAAATGCTGTAAAGCCCGGAGGCGGACGTGTCATACCTGGTGTACCGTCCAGGCAGCTTATGTGAAATCATATTGGTTAACACCACGATCACGGTCATAAGGATGCACATTGCCACTGCATACAGGCCAATCTTAAAATGCCTGCTTTTCAATGAATCCCATCTGCGCTTTTCCACTGACTGTACCGCAAAAAACAGGAACAGCACCACAACCCCCAGATAATATACAAGATGGGTGACATCGAATATCCCATCCACGAAATCATAGTACCGCCGGAACAGGGAAAAGTACCCTAAAAAGCGTGGAAACGCCCCTTCAAACATGGAACTGTCCACCAGGTAACACGCCCCCAGCGCCACTTCACATACGCTGGCTGTCAGGACGCCCGTGGACAGGCTTTTCGTCATCACCGCAAGCAGGATACCGCCAAGCACGATCACAGCCCCGAAACCTGCCAGTGAATGGAGCGCCTGGATACCGATCAGGCCGCTCATGCCATTAATCAGGTAGCTGCAGAGCATGATTGCAAATGTGCCCACAGCCGCTATGATCTGGCTCTCAGTAATGCTGGAAATAAATATGCCTATGGCAATGCAGGCCGCCCCCATGAAGAAGAATGCCAGGAAACAGGAATAGGATTCTTTCAGGGGCACCGCCCCATAGAGGGACAGTACCAGCGGGCAGGCCGCCAGTATGATAAGCGGCGCCGCAAACACGGTGAGGATGGCAAGGAACTTGCCCAGCACGATCCTCCCCACCTTTACCGGGGCCGTGAACAGAAGCTGGTCTGTTTTCTGTCTCTGCTCCTCCCCCAGTGCGCGCATGGTAATGACCGGTATCACGATCAGCAGCACAACGGTCGTATTGCCCAGCACATACCCGAACTCCGGCACGCCGCCCTGAAGGTTGAAGGCAGTGAAGAATACCCCTGCAATCAGCAGCAGGAACGCCGTATACAGGTACCCCATCATGGAGCGGTAGAATGAAAGCACCTCTTTTTTATAAATCGCTATCATGATCTGTCCCTCCCCGTCAGTTCCAGGAACACGTCCTCCAGGCTCATGGCGGCGGACTGAAGCTCCATTATGGGACAGTCGGCTCCTGCCAGCAGCCGGAACACCTGTGCCCTGGGGTCCGTCTCCTCATCCGTCTCCAGGTGGACGGCTGCAAAGCCTGATTCATGGGGCGCCGTGGTAATGGCCCGCAGCCCCCGGATTCCTTTCAGCAGTTCCCGCAGAAGTCCCGGTTCACCCTGGACCAGCATATCATAGACATTGGTGCGCTGCATCCGTCTTCCAAGGCCCTCCGGCGTATCGCTGGCCACCAGTTTCCCCTTTGACAGGATCAGTATATGGTCACATACGGCGCTGACCTCAGACAATATGTGGCTGCTGAGGATCACGGTATGTCCTTTCCCCAGTGATTTTATGAGTTCCCGGATGTCGATGATCTGTCTGGGATCCAGCCCCACGGTGGGTTCGTCCAGGATAATGACCTCCGGGTCCCCTAACAGGGCGCAGGCAAAGCCCACCCTCTGCCTGTACCCTTTGGACAGGTTCTTAATCAGGCGCAGCCTCATGTGGGTGATGCCGGTCAGCGCCATCACCCGCTCCACTTCCCCGGGAAGTCCCTTTCTTGGGACACCTTTCAGTTCCCCTGCAAATTTCAGGTACTCCTGGGGATTCATATCCGGATACAGGGGAGGGATCTCAGGCAGGTACCCGATATGGCGTTTGGCCTCCTCCGGCTCCAGAAAAATGTCATGTCCGTCAATAAGCACGGTTCCCTCGGTGGCAGACAGATAGCCGGTAATTATATTCATGGTTGTGGATTTACCTGCTCCGTTAGGTCCCAAAAAACCGTATATCTGTCCTTTTTCCACTGTGAAGCTCAAGTGGTCCACTGCCCGGAAGCTCCCATATTGTTTTACCAGGTCCTTTACTTCTATCACTGGTCCATTTCCTCCCTCATATCTGGCACTTAGTGCCTCCCGGCGCGTCAACGCCAGTCAGGCCCTAGTTCCTGGTCAAAGCATACATGGCATTTCCAAACAGCTTTGCGTCCAGGATATATTCATCAATGTCAATACACTCATCCGGCCTGTGGCACAGATCCGGGGTTCCCGGGAAAATGGAGCCGAAGGGCACGATATTCGGCACCACCTGCGCATAGGTCCCGCCCTCATGGCTGGGGGTCGAATCCCTGCCCGTCAGTTCCTCGTAAACGCCCCGCAGCGTCCGGATCATGGGGTGGTCCATGGGGAACCTGTATGTGTTATGGGCATCCACCTCGTCTATCACCATTCCCGCCGGAACAACCTGGGCAGTAAAATCCGCTGTCACCTGGTCCTTGTAGGTATAGGGATAGCGGATATTGACCACCCATTTCAGTCCGTCCTCATCCACATCCATCTTCGAAAGGCTGAACGTAAGCCTGCCGCACTCATCCTCGCGTTTCATGCCAAGAAGGCTTCCGTCCGTGGTCATTCCTATCTTCTCAGCAAAGAACCGCAGGAAGGTCCCCATGGAGCCGTCAATGCCCAGCCCGTCTAAGAACATCAGGATTGCCACAATGGCATTCTTACCGTTAAAAGGCGTACAGGAATGGGCGCACAGTCCCCTGGAGGTAAGCCGTATCCTGGTTCCCTCCCGGCTGGCCGTCACATCCCTTCCGGTGGTCCGGCGGTACTCCTCAACCAGTCCCATCACGCGCCCTGCCTCTGTTTCATCCGAGGCCTCCAGCTCTGCCGAAGCCCTGTCCGGTACCATGTTGAGGATTTCCCCTCCATGCAGTCCCACGACCCTGACCTTGGAAGTGGATTTCCCAGTCAAACCATAGGACATGAAATAATAGTTAATCCCCCTTTCCGTAAAGGACATGGGGAAAAGTCCGTCCGGCGTGAATCCGGCGTCAGGCGCCCCGCACTGGGATACATAATACTTCATGTCATCCATGCCCTTTTCCTCATTGGTCCCGCCCACGATGCGGATACGGTAATCCCCAAGGGGCAGTCCGCATTCCTTAATGGCATGAAGGGCATAAAGAGAAGCGATGAAGGGGCCTTTATTGTCCACGGTGCCACGTCCGTAAACCCGGTTATTGTGGATTTCACCGCCAAAGGGAGGATACGTCCATCCATCCCCCTCCGGCACAATATCCAGATGGGCAAACACCCCAACCACCTTGCTTCCTGTGCCGTATTCAATATAGCATACCCTGTCTCCCACATTTACAACCGTCTCAAAGCCCAGCTTCCTGCCCAGGTCCATGGCAAACTGCAGGGCCTGCCGGGACGCCTCCCCGTAGGGCGCGCCTTCCTTCGGCTCGCCGTATTTGCTGGGTATGCGTACAATCTCAGAAAGCGACTCCACCATCTGCGCGCTGTTCTTTTCAATACAACTGTTTAATTCTTCCATCATCGTCCTGATCCATCCTTTCTCCCTGTCAGACAATCTCCAGTTCCTTGCTGTAGGAATTAAGTATCTCGCACCCATCCCCGGTCACCAGCACCAGGTCCTCAATGCGCACGCCCACATTTCCTTCCAGATAGATGCCTGGTTCTATGGAGAAGATATTGCCCGGACGGGCTGTTTCCTGGTTCGCACTGGACACATCCCCATAATCATGGACCTCAATCCCGATAAAATGCCCCAGCCTGTGGGTGAACTTATCGCCGTAACCAGCGTCCTCAATTACCTTCCTGGCCGCCGCGTCAATATCACAGAACCTGACGCCTGGTTTTATGATTGCCTCTGCTGCCCGGTTGGCCTGAAGCACCAGTTCATACACCCTGCGGTGTTCTTCATCGGACACTTCCCCGCAGAAAAAGGTTCTTGTCATGTCCGCGCAATAACTGTCCTTCTTGCATCCCACATCCAGAAGTATGCAGTCCCCTCTTTTAAGGGCAACGTCCCCGCAGCGGTAATGGCCTATGGCCGCATTGGACCCAAAACACACGGAAGGAGGGAATGACAGGTCATCGGCCCCCAGCCTCTGGTATATCTCTTTTATCTGGTTGGACACTTCACGCTCCGTCACGCCTTCCTTTAACAGCGCCTTAAATTCAGCCATGGCCCTGTCATTGATGGCGGAAATCCTGCGCATGGCCTCCATTTCCTCCTCATCCTTCACGGCCCTGGCCCCGTCCACGCAGATGGATGCATCCACATATTCCGTGCCGCATCCCATGGACATCAGGGGCAGAAGGAAACGCGCCGGCATATTTTTATCCACCCCCAAGGGTTTGGCATGGTCCGTACAGTCTGCCAGCATCTGAAGATACGGGTCCGTGTCAGAAAAACGCACGGTCTTCACGCCGGGATCTGGCGGAAGGGTGAACATATTGTTCACAAAGAAGCAGTCATCCCTGTGACGGCCCAGGTATAATGCCACCAGGCGCTCCCCTGCATCCACCCAGATGCCTGTCAGGTAAAAGATGGAGTTGGCGTCGGTTATGATCATCTGTTCCAGTCCCATCCGTTCCAGCCTGTTAAGTACTTCATCCACTCTCGTCTTCTTCATATGCCCTCCTAAAATTCAATCTGCATCAGCCTGTACAGCGCAAGGATATAGATCTTCAATGACATCTTAAGCCGGTCAATGCCGATTCCCTCATCAAATGTATGTATCTTCCCCACAAAATCAGGAAGCGGCTCAGCCGGGATCTCAGTCCCAAAGCTGATTGCGTTCTTAAAATGACGGGCATAGGTGCCTCCGCCCATGGTAAAAGGCTTGCCGTCCACCCCGCGGATTTCATTGCCGGCATCCAGGCAGGCTTTGATTTCCGGCTTATCCACACCGATATAGAAGGGAACGCTGTCCTCCACATCCGTTACCTTTACCCCATACCGGGCGCCCAGATCGGACAGCTTTTTCACCAGGTCACTGCCAGTGGTATTGGTTGGATATCTGGAATCAAAGTTCTGCTTCAGCACACCGTCCTCCATCCTTATCATCCCGCCGATGATGCTTAACGGCGGGAAAATGCCATCGTCACACTGGATACCCAGCCCATGCCCCTGGTAGTCCTCACACAGCAGGGAAACGACCTTCAGGAATTTTTCTTCCTCTTTGGTCACAAGGCTGTTTTCCAGGAGATAATCCGCAATCAGGCCGATGGCATTAATGGTCCCCTCTGCATGGGAGGCATGGCCTCCAATACCGGCAGCCTCAATCCTTACGCCCCCGTCCACGGCAGTAACCATAATCCGGTCTGCCTCCGGGCACTGTTCCGGATTGGCGCGGATAACCGCGGACGCCTGATCGGCTACCGCGTTATGGGCCATACCGCCCTGGAAATCCATGATTGCCCCGTCTTCAAACCGCCCGCTTGTAAAATTGCCGCACAGGCAGCCTTTCTCCCCGTTACACAGCGGGAACTCCGAATCCGGTGTAAAAAGGAATACCGGCTCCTCATAGTGATGGATATAGTATTCCACATCCTCCATGCCGCTTTCCTCATCACAGCCCGCCATCATCCGCAGACTGTAGGGAAGGGGGGCGCCCAGGTCCTTAAAAAACTTTCCCATATAATAGGTGAGGATCAGGGGGCCTTTATTATCCACAACGCCCCGTCCCATCAGGTAACCGTCCTTTACCACCATGTCATACGGGTCTGTATTCCATCCATTGCCCGCAGGAACCACATCCAGGTGTGCAATGGTGCCGATGTACGCCTCTTTTTCGCCGGGAAGCTCCGCGTAGCCCAGGTAATCCTCACAGTTCACGGTCTTAAATCCCATACGGCCTGCAATCTCCAATGCCTTGTCCAGGGCGCGCCTTATCTCCCTGCCAAAGGGGGCGCCTGTTTCCGCCTCCGACTTCACACTTGGGATATCCACCACTGCCTTTATATCCTTTATGATATCCTCCATGTTTGCCTCTATGAACGCATCTGCCTTGCGCAGTAATTCCTGTTCTGTCATATCTCTCCTCCTTATGGGCATGTAATGTGCTTTTCTTTTAACAGGACCCCTGCCGAACCGTATGGTCAGGCAGGGGTCCGTATGATGATACGTATGGATTGGGGGTTTACATATCCTGCCAGTCAAAGGCGAACTGGGTCATGACTGCCACACCGGACCAAAGGGTCTGTTCATTCAAATCGAATCTGGAACTGTGCTGCGGGAAATCCCTTTCATCCCCAAAGTTTCCCCCATGATAATAATACACGCAGGGAACCCGTTTTGTAAACTCACTAAAATCTTCCCCGCCAGGGATTGCGATTTTTACCTCTATCACATTTTCCTTTCCCAGGGCTTTTTCGGCAATGGGGACAAACCTTCGCACCATCTCAGGGTCGTTGTCCGTGGTGCCCAGGTAATGGCCGTATCCAACTTCAGCCGTACAGCGCATGGTCTTGGCCACGCCCTCGAAGATTTCCGTCAGACGCTGGTAATAGAACGCCTGGTCCTCCTCGTTGTTGGAGCGGATGGAACCTTCCAGGCAGCAGGTATCGGGGATGATATTATTCTTATCCCCTGCATGGAACATGCTCACCGCACAGATGGCCGGCTTGTTGGGCTGCTTTTCCCGGCTGAGCACGGCCTGAAGCTCTGTTACCGCGTAGCAGGCGGCCAGCAGCGGGTCCGCCCCAAGATGGGGCTCCGCGATGTGGGCGCTCTTTCCATGGAATTTAGCCCACCAGCCAGTGATACAGAAGGAGGAAGGTTCCGGTGTCCAGCCAATCTGGGCAGGCCCTACCTCCTGGAAACGGCTGGTGCCTGAATGATGGCCGATCATGGCGTCCACCTTCGGATTTTCCAGCACACCGTCCTCTATCATCTTAAGCGCCCCGTTATCCCCTTCCTCGCCTGGCTGCCATATCATTTTCACGGTGCCGCGAAGCTTATCCCTGTTCTCGAACAGGATTTTTGCGATTCCCAGGCCCATGGCCGTGTGACCGTCATGGCCGCAGGCATGCATACAGCCGGGATTCCTCGAGGCAAACGGAAGTCCTGTTTCTTCCAGGATGGGCAGGGCGTCACAGTCAGCCCGGATTCCAAGGCATTTCCCCGGAAGGCTGCCACGGATCACGGCCGCCACGCCGTGGCAGTCCTCCCCGCCGATTCCTGAACGCACTTCCTCTATCCCGATTTCCTTTAACACCCTGAGGATGATTTTCTCGGTTTCCACGGTCTTCATCCCAAGCTCCGGGCACTGGTGAAGTTCCCTTCTCCAGTCAATGACCAGATCCTCCACTGATTTAGCAAGATCTTTTGTAATGATATCTGACATATGTCCCTCCTATTTTGCATCCAGTTCAGCCAGCTGCTGACGGTTTTCTTCTTCAATCCTTCTCCTGTCCGCTGCAATCTTCTTCCATGCATACAGGATCAGCGATACCGCGATGATGCCGTAACACAGGAATACCCGGAAATACTCGCCCAGCTGGGGATCGTTAAAGAGCACCTTGCCGGCCAGGGGGGTGATGAAGAACAGGATATGGAACAGGATGGTTCCTGAGAACACCTGGCCCATGGTTGCCTTGTCAATGGACGCGCCGCCCACCAGCAGGGCTGCCACGGCATAGGTCCCCACCTGTTCGTGGCTGTTGAAGGTCTGCACATTACCGATGTTCTGAAGGAAAATGATCTGCCCCCAGGACGCAATCACGGTTGACAGCACGGTCGCCACGATACGCGTCTTATCCACATTGATACCGGCCGCCGTGGCCACCTGCATGTTCATGCCCACGGTCCTGATGTCCTGTCCAAGCTTTGTCTTTGTGATGAACACCACCAGAAGGCAGACAACCGCAATCACGATGGCTGTAAGCATGGGAATCTGTACAATGAAAAATGCCTTCTGCACGGATTTAACGGTCTTCATGAGGATCTGGAGCACTGCAAGGAGAATGCTGGCCGCCAGAAATCCTTTGGTCGTAAACAGGGCTTCCCTGACATCTGATTTCTTTTTCACTATCTTATAAGCCAGGATACACACGGTCACCGCCGCAAAAGCAGCCAGCAGCCATGGAAGCAGCTTCACGAACATCACCTTCCATGCATTGTCCACCGCGTACTTTGTCTCGGCGTGGAAATCAATGGTGTTCCTCAGGCCCACATAGATGGTCTCGCCTGCCTCGTTCTGGGAATTCAGCATGATTTCGGGGTTTACCATCGGGATGACGCTTCCTACCATGAAGATGAAAATCAGGTCATATACACCCACGGCAAAGAACCCAAGTATCATGCCCGTGATCATTTCCTGTCCCTTTACCTTATTAAAAAGGATTCCTGTAAGGGTTCCAAGGACAATGGACAGGACCGTTGCAATGATGCCAGCCAGGATGATACCCTTTAAGCCGTCATAACTCCAGTGGGTAATCAGGATCAGTCCGATTTCACCTGCCATGGCGCCCAGCACGATACTGAAGTTCAGTCCCATGCCGCACAGCACCGGGAGGATCAGGGATACAATGAGGATTGCGTTCCTGCCAACACGTGATACGGTCTCTGTGATCACATAGCCCGCATTCTGTCCGGATATCTTAATGCTTGCCAGACACAGTACGGTGAAAAGGATAGGGACCATATTGCCCTGAAGGAAGTCTAACACTTTATTACGTTTCTTATTTTCCATGGTTATTTTCCTCCATTCGCTCTAATTTTGGTCAATGCGTACAGGATGATGCCGTTCTGGACAATGATGCGGACCACCTCAGAGATACTTCCCGCATTGATGACCGCATTGGCAACCGGGGTTGCCAGGGTCAGAAGGCACTGGAACAGGATGACCCCCAGGACCACATTGAATACGCTTGCTTTTTTCGGTGTGGCGCCGCCAATCAGGATTGCTGCCATGGCTGGAAACGCCATCATCAGCGGAGCTGAATAGAACTGGTAAAAACCATAACTCTGTGAATAGATGTTAATGCCGATGGCCGCAATCACGGTGGAGGCCACGATACCCATGGTGCGGACCTTGTTGTTATTCACGCCCAGGGTCCTGGAAAAGCCCGGGTTCACGCCGCTGCAGCGCATGATGACCCCTGCCTTTGTCTTCATGAACAGCCACATGAGAAGGCAGCCCACTGCAAATACCAGCAAAAGTCCGGTTGACACGGAGAAATCCTTCCAATACGGATTGTTCTGCAGGATACCCATCTGCTTAAAATCAATCCTCAGGAAATTATCCAGCACTTTGTCATAGTTTTCTTCCAGCGTCATGGTCGTACGCAGTCCCACGCCCGTGATGGGCCACACAATCTTGGGATTGTTGTACGGAAGCACCAGCCAGGCAATGGACATCAGGGATACGATGGAGAACGCCATATAGTTTCCGACCGTCATCTCAGAGCCTTTTACATTATTAAGCAGCACCGCGTAAAAATACCCCGCTATGAGGGCAAATGGCACCGATACGATACACGCGCCCCAGAACCCCGCCAGACCGCTCCAGTTAAACTGGACCGCGATGGAGCCGCCCAGAAGGCCGCAGAGGATGCCGATGGGAAGGCCGAAGTTCAGTCCGGCCCCGCAGACAATGGAGACCATCATGGCCAGGACCAGGAATCCGTTCATGCCGATACGCACCAGGCAGTCTGAATATATCATGCCGGGATTGATTCCCAGAGGGAATACGGAAACCATGAGCACCAAAAGGAATCCAATTACCACAAGGCGCGAAACGCCCAGGAAGTTAACAGCTCTTTTTATCTGGTTCATTCTTATATCGCCTCCTCATCTGCATCTACCAGCTTAGAACCGCTCATCAGCAGTCCGAATTTGTAGTCCTTATCATCGGAACGGAGGATTCCGGCTATCTTTCCCTCCGTGACAATGGCAATGCGGTTGCACACGGAACGCAGCTCTGCCAGCTCACTGGAGGTAATGATGACTGTAACCCCTTTTTCCTTATTCAGCTTCATCAGGGAATCCAGTATCATCTTCTTTGCGCCGATATCAATACCCCTGGTGGGCTCCGATACAAACAGGATATCCGGCTCCAGGGTCAGTGCCCTGGCAATACACACCTTCTGCTGGTTGCCTCCTGATAAACTCTTTACCGGCTGTGCATGTCCGGTACAGCGGATATCCAGGTCCTTAATCATCTTTTTTGCATATTCAACGGCGCCCTTCTTATCATAAAAGGGGATGCCGAACTTTTTCACGATGAACTTGTCCTTTGTCTTAAGGGCCGCAATGGAAATGTTCAGCTCAATGGACTCGTCCAGCATCAGGCCCACGCCGCGCCTGTCCTCAGACACAAATGCAATCCCGTCGTCCAGGGTGTCCTTTGTCTTTGTCACATCCAGGACCTTGCCGTGTACCTTCACCTCACCCTTGGAAGGATAAAGCCCCATGACCCCGTTGGCAATGCTGATTTTCCCATGTCCGGCCAGTCCTCCGATTCCGAAAATCTCGCCTTTCTTTACCTGGAAGGACACATCCCTGGCAACCTCGCCGGGCATGCTGACCCCGAAATGGTTGAATTCCAGGCAGATTTCCTCATTTTCCACCTCATGGCCCATCTCACGGTTCAGTATCTCAACCTCGCGGCCTACCATAAGCTGTGACATCTTAACCGTGCTCAGGTCAGCCGTGTGGTAATCCCCCACCATCTCGCCGTCCCTGAGGACAAACACGTGATGGGTATTATTCTTCACCTCATCCAGCTTATGGCTGATGAAAATGAAAGCAATCCCGCGTTCAGCCACGGAGCGCACACAGGCCAGGAACTGCTCTGCCTCTGTCTCGGTAAGCACCGCGGTGGGTTCGTCCAGCACGATCAGCTTGGTATTCTTTTTATCCAGCTCCCTGGCAATTTCCACAAACTGCTTATATCCCACCGGAAGGCTTCCCACCCTGGTCCTGTCGCTGAGTTCAATTCCCAGGGAATCCAGGGTGGCCCTGGACTCCTTGTGCATGGACGCCCTGTCCACCAGGTCCAGGCGTTTGCCAAAGACCAGGCTGGCCGGTGTCTTTTTCACATTCTCCCTGTTCAGCTTAATGTTTTCAGCCACATCATAGCCGTCAATCAGCATGAACTCCTGATGCACCATGCCGATTCCGTATTTCATGGCCTCTATGGGGGATTTGATATGTACTTCCTCTCCGTCAATCAGGACGCTGCCCTTAAAGCCTCCCGTCTGCTGGATTGCGGGCATGCCGAAGAGGATATTCATGATGGTGGATTTTCCAGCGCCGTTTTCCCCAATCAATGCCACAATCTCACCTGGCTTCACTTTTATGCTCACATCCTTCAGGACTTTATTTCCAAAGAAATCCTTTTCAATGTGATTCATCTCTAATATGTATTTACTGCTCAATGTTCTTCTCCTTTCCAGTAACCCGTAGCTATCCCAGGGTTTTACTTACCTGTCTTTTATAAAAGGAAGGGATGCTGCTTATCTGCATCCCTTCCTTTTGAAAGCATCAGGGAAGTTTCGTTCCCCATATAAAAATTGATAGAGAGAGATTTAATCCTTAAAATCTTTCGTAGCTACACATGATGAAGAAGCCGTTGTCATATGTGGTTCCGCCGTCCGTGATGTTCTCTACGTCCACTTCGCCGCCTGCTGCTTCGCTCAGGGTCTGCTTAAATACTTCTGCATCCAGCTTCTCTCCGTTTGTCTTGCCTTCACAGAACGCTTCAGCATAAGCATAGCTTCCTGTCATGAACAGGGTCATAAGCGGTGCGGTCCATGTTCCCATGTGGCCTGTCATATCTGCCTCTGCCAGTTTCTCAGAAATGGCGTTCATCATGTAATCGGAATCATATAACTTGTCAGCCGGTACCTCAATGCCCAGGGCTGATGGGAAACCGACGAATGGGGAAGGATCGGACGGCATGGTGAAGTAGGACTTTGTGTTAACCACGCACTTGATCATCGGCTCCTGCTGGCTGGTATTGGTGCCAAAGAAAGCGGTCTCCGTGCCATACTGGTCAACTGCGCGCGGAACATCCTCTAATACGAACTGCTGTGTTCCGGAGGTACCTGCATCTGACATGGGGTCAGGTGTGGTGGTCTCTACCAAGGTCAGGCCCAGCTCTGCGCAGCGGTCCTTCATGTTCTGCAGACGGTCAGCGGTTGGCTGCCATGCCAGATGACGGGGGAAGGAGTAGTGCACGAATGTCTTAGCGCCCATATCGCTTAACTCATCCACCATCTGGAAGCCCATCTTCGGAACGTTGGAATGATAGAAAACGTCACAGTTTGAAGATGTTGTGGCGGAATCATCCTGGTAGCCTGCTGCAATCAGAAGGATGTCAGGACGTACCTCACGGATCTTCTGGCATGCTGCCGCAGTGCCCTGTACGGCCTGGCTGAAGATGATTGCCTTCACATCCGGGTCAGAGGCAAGGCTCAGGGCTGTGGAAATGGTTGTCTCCTGCTCAGTTGCAAATTTATCAGGGAAGGTTGCCAGCACAACCGTATCCGGATGCTGTTCCTGAAGCATCTCAGCCGCACGGTAGCTCTCCTCACTCTGTGAAACTGTCGTGGTCATGATACCGATCTTGTAATCGCCTGCTGCTTCCGCAGGAGCCTCGCTGCCCTCAGCTGCCCCGCTGTCTGCCGCTGCCTCGGCTGCCGTTGTCCCGGACGCTGCTGCTGTGGTAGCCGGTGCCTGGGAGCCGCCGCCACAGGCCACAAGACCTGCCATCATGGTGATTGACAGCATTACTGATAGAATTTTCTTTCTCATAATCAAAATCCTCCTTTTGTATGATGCTTAACGTTTCATTAAGCTGGCATTCGTGCCATTAATATGTCATTACCCGCCTAAATCCTCCCCTTGTTCTTAAAAAGGACTTTTGCCAAATAGGTATGACGTATCGCTAATTTGTATTATAGCAACATGCTAATCGAACGTCAATATTTTTTTGTTCATTATCATAATAATGTTAGTTTTACCTATATTTCTTCTTATTTTTTGGTTATTTTGCATGTTTTTTTACCTTTTCCAAGCAATGGGAGGGGGCTTTAAAATAAAAAAAAGATATGATGACTTTCTGCATTTTACAAAATCATCATACCACCTTGTTATTATTGTTTCCTATTATCACTGTAACCAGACAGAGTTTACAGGCTTTCACAGCCATCATAGCGGCTGTGAAAGCCTCCTTTTATTAGCCATGACATGCAGCATCATGGACTCCCTTGCATCCCGGCAGTCATGCCGCTTAATTGCCTCCGTTATCTCCCTGTGCCCCACCACGGTTTCCTCCAATAAGGTATAGTTGGTAAGTTCCGAAAAAATCCGTACGGAAGATGCAATAATCGGAATGATATTGGCTGCAATATAATTTTGGCTGCACACTGCTATCTGTGAATGGAAGGCCACATCACTTTTTACATGGGACTTCCCGCTTCTAATACAATATTCCACTTCCAGGCACCGCTGTTCCAGTTCCCTGATATCATCTTCTTTTGCGTACTGGGCAGCCAGGGCAGCAATTTCAGGCTCAATGATGATCCTCATGTCCACCAGGTCCTTTACAGCCTTCTCTTTGTTCTCTATAAGGCAAAGCCCCAGCGGGTCATCCGATACCCCGTACTTTTCACAGACAAATGTACCCGCCCCCTGCTTTACCGTTACAATGTTCCTGGACTCCAATATCCTGACCGCCTCCCTGATAGTTCCCCTGCCCACATATAACATCTGTGCAAGTGAATGCTCATTGGGAAGCTTGTCACCCTTTTGCAGCTTCTTCTCCAATATGTATTCAATGAGGCGCTCCGATACCTTCTCAGGCAGCGAACGTTCATCCTGTTTCTCCATGGTCCCCTCCAATTCCAATCACTCTCCCGGCTATGCCATTTCCATTTATTGCATACGCGCTTCTAATCCATATTATTCGGTCGGCCGCCTGTTGTCAAGACAGATTATCCGCTATAATATGGAACAGAAGTGATTATGACACAAGAAAGCAGAGCATTCAGAATTGTCTATTTCCTATTGGATGGAGGTCAATCCATTATATGGGGAAATATGTTTTGAAACCATGGCGGACAGCAGGTGTATTGAAATCCTTCACATCGGCGCATAGGATGACGAACCTGGTTCTTTTGAGATAATGGATGGATATGCAGAAAAATGACTTGAAACGCCGTAAAGGCTGCCACAGGTAGATTCAGCTGCAGCAACTGATGCGGTTGTAGCTTTACCGGTTCCAGATGAGCCGGTAACTACAACCCATGATTCACATACCATGATCTAAATCCAACTCAAAAAATATCTGTTCCTCCGGAATCAGCCCCTGAAGCATGACGCTGGCAATGCCTGCATACCGGAATCCCAGCTTTGTGTAAAGTGCAGAAGCCGGTTGATTGCCCGCATATGTATCCAGGCGCATTACCCTGCACTTCATCCGCCTTGCCTCCTCTATGGCGTAGCGCACCATCTTTGTTCCGTATCCGCGTCCGGCGTTTGAGGGCGGTATGCACAGTGTATGCAGTATCAGGACCTCATCATCCCTGGCCGGATATTCCCAGGCAATCCCGTAATATTCCTCGGACTGCACCTGGTTCAGTATCATGCTGGCACAGATTCCGCCATCACACTCCATTACATAGAGCGTCCCGGCCCTACAGCTGTCCTCAGCCACGCTTCTGGTGGGGTACACGCCCAGCACCCAGTTGGAGTTGCTGCCGTTATCCTTTTCATGGGTCAATAACTCTGTGTAGCCCCGCTCCACCGCATCAATATCATGTTCCGTTGCTTTCCTTATCATCACTCATCCTCCAGGCAGGTTATATAGAGGAAAATGCTTCCTCCCAGCGCCGGACACAATGGACGGCGCAATTAAATCCCAGTATACACTATATGGAGATATAAGTAAAACCTCATTTTCATACACACCTTCAATCATGGTCCAGATAGACCGCAATGTCTACCGGTAACCTCCATCCCCGCCAGCTAAGTTTACAGGCCTTCCTCCTCCACCGATGCAGGTACTATTAATTGGCCTGTATACATCTGGAACATGCCATTATATAAACCCGTACAAAACATGTTTCAATTCCCCGGCAAATTCCTCATCATCCAAATCCCAGGGAAATGATTGGATTTTTTCAAACACATTGTTCCCTGCCGCCTCAATATTGTCCGTCCACTTAATAACCAGAAATGTCCTGGATGGTAATTTTAAGACACTTAAGCGGAAATATACCCCGTTCAGCATCCAGCACGGACCGGAACGCATCGTAATCCGTTCTGCCCCAAATGACTGAAGTATCGTCCTGACGGTTCTCCCGCGGACTTTTGCAGTGGCTGCGTGCTTCCTGGGCGCATTTCCAACAGGCTTATCTGACGCCAAATTCCGCTTTTTAACCGCTTCAAACTGCTCGGTCAATGTGCCATGCTCCTCATCATGACGCTTCTTTGCCCGGTCATTCAACCGATATGCCACGTAAAGCATGAACAGGCCCAAGATACCCGTCATACAGAACAGGATGTCCTCAAGGTTCCATATGATTTCCAAACCGCCAGCCGCAGCCAAAAGGCGCATTCCACCCATAAAAACAAAAATCATTCCCAAGTTACCAATCAGCGTTGCGGTGTCGCTGTAGTGGTAAATGATACATCCCCATCTTATATGACTGTACCAGGATATTTTCTTCTGTTCCATATCTGCTCCGTATCATGATGCTGCAGGCCTGACGGGCCAAGGCGCCTGCCTGACAGTAAATGTTTCTTATAACTCCATCATATCACATACCGGCAATAAAATCACTTATCTGTATATCCTCTCCTGCCTGCACATAAGTGGCAATATCCTATTTTTACATAGCATATTAATTCCAACAACAGAAATTCCCGGATTTTTCTTAATAAGGGACAGGTGATTACTTATAACTTCTTTAGAAATATTTTTGCTTTTTCTATGGGGCCTGTTTAGATTCCTGACTTATGATATGGTCCATCAGGAGGACGCATAATATGGATATTCAGGTATTAACACAATATTTCCTGCAATATGGAGCTGTTTTTATATTTGTCATCATTCTTTTGGAATACATGAACCTTCCGGGATTTCCGGCAGGAATCATCATGCCGCTGGCGGGCATATGGGCAGCCAGGGGACAGATCAGTTTTTTCATGGTAATGGCCCTGGCCCTGGCGGCCGGGCTTCTGGGAAGCTGGATTTTATACGGCATCGGCCGGATGGGCGGGAACCTGTTTCTGGACCGCTATCTGGAACGTTTCCCCAAACATGAACCAGTCATCCGGAAAAATTTTGACCTGATCAGGACCAGGGGCGCAACAGGAATCTTCATCAGCAAGCTGATTCCCATGATCCGTACCATTATCTCCATTCCTGCCGGCGTTATCCGGATGAATTTTGTTAAATACACCATAAGTTCAGCCCTCGGCATCTTTGTATGGAATTTTTTCCTGATTGGGGCAGGGTATATGATGGGTGACCAGGTGTTTCATCTGTTATCATAGGAGGAGGTCCACATGAATATTGCAATGTTTACCAACAATTATAAACCATTTATTGGAGGGGTGCCGATTTCCATTGAACGGCTGTCGGAAGGCTTGAGGTCACTTGGGCATAAGGTGACCGTCTTTGCCCCGGAACCAGATGGCAGACTGTCAGGGAATCCTGAAGAGGATGTGGTTCGTTTTAAGGTTATTTACCGGAAGGCGGACCGGGGGATGGCCCTGGGAAACTGTTTTGATAAGAAAATTGAGACATGTTTCAGGGATGGGGAATTTGACGTGATCCATGTCCACCATCCTGTACTGGTGGGACAGACCGCCCTGTATCTGGGAAAGAAATACAATATACCTGTGGCCTACACCTACCACACCCGGTATGAGGAATATCTCCACCATTTTAAATTATATGAGGCCATGGCTTCCGAGGAATATCCGGTAAGCTGGATTGCAAGGTACGGAAAGGAGGTCCTGGTGCCATCCCTTATCACCGCTTTCACCAACAAGTGCGGCCTGGTATTTGCCCCTACCAACACCATAAAGGAGCATCTTCTGGAACAGGGAACCAAAACCAGGATATCCGTACTGCCCACAGGGCTGGACCAGGCTGCATTTGAATCCGATAAGATACATTCCGCCGGAATCAGGGCTTTGTACAGTGACGGATGTCCATACCTGTTCGCCACCACCGCCCGTCTGGAGAAGGAAAAGAACCTGGAGTTCCTTCTGCGGGGAGCAGCATGTCTCAAGGGCATACTGGGCGAGGGATTCCGTTTGATGGTGATTGGGGACGGCACCGAGAGGGCCCGCCTGGATGAATTAGCCGGATTGCTTGGAATCAGCCGCCAGATTGTATTTACAGGGAAGATTGAGAATACCCAGGTACGGCATTATCTGAATGCGGCAGATGCCTTTCTTTTCACATCCAGGTCTGAAACTCAGGGAATCGTGCTCCTGGAGGCCATGGCTGCGGGATGTCCCGTAACAGCCGTACGGGCAAGCGGTGTGGTGGATGTGGTCAGGCAGGGGGTAAACGGGTATATGACCGCAGAAGATCCGGATGCCTTTGCCGCGGCTGCAGCCCGGCTGGTCCTGGATCAGGATGTATGGTCCAGGATGTCAGATGAAGCCCGCAGGACGGCCCAATCATATGAATCCGGACGGATTGCAGCCTTGGCGGCAGAACAGTACGGATTCATGATTAGGCAGAAGAAGGATGCCGGTTATGGGGAACATGGAAAAAGAATGTCTGTACCGTCTATTCTGCGGTTATTCGGAGCGGCCTGACCGGGCGGGGTGGCGGTTTACCGATTTACTGGTAAGCCATCACCACACATGGTCCATCCTCATCCTTGCCTCCAAAACCAGCAGCCATCGGTCAGACCCTGCCATGCTGTTCCAGGTTACATCTACGTATTCCCAGCCGTCTCCCAGCTTTACACGGTTCCACATATGAAGTTTGCCGTCCGTGTATCCTCTTACATTTTCGCATATGATCCCAGAGTAGCTGCACAGGGCAAGAAAAGCCCTTGCATAACCGTTGCATGTAGAGGTGCCCTCCATGATATTGGAATAACAGCTGGATTTCTCCAGGGTGGTATCATATACGGCGTTTGCGGCTATCCAGCCGTTTATGGCTATCACCTTATCCCGTTCCGCCATCCCGTCCAATGTCCGGCTGAAACGGATTAATTCCGATTCCACCGCCTCCTGCATCCTGTATATCTCACCAGGGTTGTCCAGCCGTACCTGCAGGATATACTGTCCCTGCACATTGGACGGTAAATAGGAAAGCAGCAGCCTGCCCGTATAATCGTAGTTCTGATAGACGTACCGGGCAAATGCGTTGACTTCCTCCATATCCCCGGAAAATCCCGGAACCATAACAAAAACCGGCTCATTTCCCAATTCTGGCAACTGGGAGAAGAGCCGGTGCATGCAATATTCGTATTCTGGTATATAATTGCTTTTTTTCTGTGTATAAGCAGAGGGGTCCTCAGGCAATTGGACTGTCTCAGCGCGGACCCTACTCATATCTGCAGGTATGTATGTAAGGGCGATTAAAAGCATCAGCCCCAGACCGGCCCGCATGATTGCGCGGAAAACGGCCTGCCCGGACCTCCTCCCTTTCCTGCCGGGCCTTATCATACGCTTCCCCTGCGTTTCAGGATTACAAGAATTGTCTTAAAAATAATCTTCACATCCATTTCCAGGTCCCACTGATCTATATACTGCCCGTCCAGTTTCACCACTTCCTCAAAGTCCGTAATATCGCTTCTCCCGCTTATCTGCCACAATCCGGTTATTCCCGGTTTCATGGCCAGACGCTTTTTATGGGAAAAGCTGTAGGCTTCATATTCATCCACGGTTGGCGGCCTTGTCCCCACCAGGCTCATGTCCCCTCTGAGTACATTAAAGAACTGGGGAAATTCATCCAGGCTGGTCCTCCTTATGAAATGGCCGATTCCCGGGATGATCCTGGGGTCATCATCCATTTTAAACATGTTTCCCCGGATTTTATTACGGGACATGAGCATTTCCTTTTGTTCATCCGCGTCCATGACCATGGAACGGAATTTATATATACGGAATTTACGCCCGTTCTTACCTACCCTTATCTGCGAGAAGAGGACAGGGCCAGGGGATTTAAAGAAAATCATGGGACCAATCATGAGTCCAATCACAAGGGTCATCACACATCCCACTGCGCCGCCCAGGATATCCAGGAGCCGTTTGCAGAACAGACGCCGCATGGGTATCTCCCGGTTAAAGCAGGTTATCACGTTCATGTTGCTGACCCGCTCCAGTGTTTTCCTGGGGATATCCTGCAAAAACTGTTCCATGTAGATATGGACCACCATACCGATGGACAGGAACTGTTTCGCCAGCTCCGCCTCCTGCCTGGGGTCATCCGGAATGCTTAAAAGTATCTCATCAACAATATGTCCTGTTATGTATTCTGATAACCCGTCCATGGAGCAGCTGACCGGGACTCCCTGGATTGTCTGTCCCTTCATGTCGCGGTCCGTAATTGCCACTCCCTGGATTTTGAAGATGGTCAGGATCCTGGAGGACAACTGCCTGATCAGGATTCCCGCCTGCTGTTCCGTTGCAATTACCATGATGGTCCTGGCGTATTTGATATTCTGGAATTTCCGGCGCAGACAGTTCTTAATCATCAGCCGTTCCGCATACATGAACAGGATCCCCACAAAAAACGTGGCAAACAGGACCAGGCGGGAAAACAGTCCGACAAGCCGGAAGGAGAACAGGCATATGACCTCCGTGGCAAAGATTATGGTCATCTGATGGATGACCGCAATGATTTCCTTCAGATATCCCCTGTGCAGGATATTCCTATAACCATCCGTCAGGAATGCAACTGATAACGTGATGATGACCAGAAGCAGACCCAGCTGGACATAATACACATACAGCACCGGATTCAGTTTGTCCTGGTTCAATAACACCATCAGGAACTGGGCCAGGCCTAAGGCCACCATATCCCCAATGATAAAATCCAGATGTTTCGTCCTTGCGTTCTTCATTCCGCGCCTCCCCTTATGGATTCACGCCCGCCCTGCCGGTCCCTGGGGCCGGACAGGCTCCCCCAGGCAGTACCTGTCTATACGATTTCTATCATCTGCACCATGCGCATCAGTTCCAGCGCACTTCTGAAGTTCACATCCACGCTGTTGGTCAGCCTGCCCCTGATGCTGCCCTGCATAGTGGAATTCTGACGGTATTTTACAATTGCAATCAGCACTTCCTTTGCCTTTCGCGCCTCCGGGAAAGGCACCAGGCTGCTTCGTTCCAGCAACCTGTCCTTTAAGCCCTGTGGATGGGCAGCCGCGGCGCTTTCATATCTTTTTTTCATTTCCTTATTCATGAAACGTGGGTCTGTCGTGCGCTGGGGCGCACCCAGCCAGTTACAGATTTCATCCATTTTCAGTACCATGTCCCCGGTGCCGGTAAACGGTACCGGGTCTTTCAGATAATAACTGCAGATATGGCCATGGACGCCATCCTGGGTCTTTCCCTGCATACAGATAAGCATGATGCTGAACCAGCCTGAGGCGGCCATATCTTCAAGGTACTTATCAATATCCTGACTGCTGTCTTCGTTCTGTTTCATAACGTAACTCCTTTTCTTAATGTATGTATGCTCCATCCACTCCGGCCCGCCTATAAACTCCTGCAGAAGAATACAGTATCGTCCGGTATCAGCGAAAGTTTCTTAATCATTTTCCTGTCCAGACAGTCCTTCACCCTATAGGGCGTTATGCTGAACCCATACTGTTTTAAATGCTCTGCACAGTCCATCCCGTAAAGGCGGATTTTCTTACGTATTTCCTCTTTCATGGATATAAACTCCTTCGTATTGCTTTATCCGCTGGATCTTATAATCTGTATATATACTTTTTCTCATATTCTTCCTGGGGCATGGGCCTGGCATAGTAATACCCCTGGACATAATTGCACCCTATTTTGTAAAGGAAACGCTTCTGTTCCTGGGTTTCAACCCCTTCCATTATGACAGGCATCCCCAGGTTATTGGCCATCTGGATTACGGATTCCAGTATGATTTTCCCCTTGCCGGGCGATTCCCCGCCGGACAGGAACTGCATGTCAATCTTAAGCACATCCACATCGATATCCTTTAACATGTTCAGGGAAGAATACCCGCTGCCGAAATCGTCCATCAGCAGTATGAAGCCTGCCTGGTGCAGCTTCCTGACTGCTTCCTGGATTAATTCCGGGTCGGACACATATGCACTTTCCGTTATCTCCAGGTTCAGCAGGCCGATGGGCACGCCGTACTGTTCAATGAGGCCGGACAGTATGTCCGCCAGCCTGGGGTTATAAAGGCTGATCCTTGAGATGTTCACCGTGATGGGATCCAGACAGATCCCATCCCCAAGCCATTTGTGTATGAGCTGGCATACATGCTCCCACACATAGTAATCCAGCCTGGAAATGAAGCCGTTCTTTTCAAAAATAGGTATGAAATGTTTCGGGGGCATCAGGCCCGTGTCGGGATGTTTCCAGCGTACCAGCGCTTCCGCCCCTATATCCCTGTCATTGGCAATATCAAATTTAGGCTGGAAATACACCACAAACTGTTCCTCGTCCATGGCGGTCTGCATACTGCTGACAATGGCTGCCTCCTCCACTTCCCGGATTCCCTCATCCATATCATAGAATCCAAGGTAGGACGCAAACTTGTTCTTGCATTTCTTGCTGCCGATAAAAGCCCTTATGTACATTTCCTCCACTGCAAGGTCAGGTTCTTCCACGATATAGGCGCCTACTGTGGGTTCCAGGAGATAATTCTTCTCAAACCCGGCCAGTCCCTCCTTTACCATCTGGACCTGCATGTGCAGCCTTTCACAGTCATAAGGCTCGCATATGCAGAATGTGTCTGCATTAATCCTTCCATAGGTACTGAACTCAAAGCAGCCGGCTATGCCCTCTATGATTTCCGCCATCGTTATAAGGAGCTTATCCCCCCTCAATTCACCGAATACGGCATTATACAGCCGGAACCGGTCTATGTCGAAACGCAGGAATACAAACAGGGTATCCATATGCCGGTCTATCATGCGCCTGGTCTCCGCAAACATCTTCTCACGGTTATACAGCCCCGTAAGCCTGTCCCGTTCACTCATATAGAGCAGTCCTTCATAAGACGGTATCCTGCAGTGCCGGACCGCACGGTCCAGCCGGTTCCTTAGTGTCTTAACCCGGATGGGCCTGGTCACATAATCCCATGCCCCATGGTCCAGGGCCTCCAGACCAGGATCCTCCTTTGCATCCTCCAGGATAACAAGGACCGGAATAGAGGCATATCCTGAGTTATGGATTTTATCCAGGAATCCCACTTCCCTGCCGTCCTGCTGCAGGTTTCCCAGCAGGATGGCATCCACCATACTTCCGCATGATATCTGCAGCATGGCGTCCCCTGCGCTTCCGGCTTCCAGGACCTTGTATTCTTCAGAAAGTATCTTCTTTACCGCCTCCCGCTCTCCGGGCCGGCTTTCAACCACCATTATGGTTTTTCTGTATTCATCCATGGCTTCCCTCCTTCCATCATCCATTTACCTGATAAAGGGATTTTCATCCAGGGAATACCTTCCGCCCTGCAGGAATTTATGTTTTATCACCCACCAGGCCGGTATCCATATATACCGGTGCATGGCAGGCGATGCGCTTCCAATCATCCAGCAGTTCCTGTCACATTCTTTTGTGATGCGCCGCACCTGCCTGGCCTGCTCTGAATTCCACAGTTCCTCCCACTCCTGTTCCTTCAGGTTTCCCATGACCGCCTTGTGCAGCATCCCGTTACACGGAATCACATCGCAGAACGGATCGATAAAAAATGCATTCCTGGACATATCGCACGGCAGAAGACGCTTATTGCCATATATGTAATTAATCAGGCCATGGTTGAAGTAGGCCCGGAACCATTTTTTCGGTGAATTGCTTTTGAGCAGTTCATTAATCAGCTTCTCAAAATTTTCAGCCACCCGTTTCCTCTCCACAATCCGGTTGTCATATTTCCTGAAATAAAAGGAATTGTGAAGGGCCGCGGTTGCAAACTCCATCCCCATCTTATCCGACAGAAGGTAAAGCGGGACCAGGTCACCACAGTTCATGTCCTGGACCGTCATTCCGAATCCCACGTCCGGGTGTCCCATCTCCACCAGGGCCGTCAGCGTCCCATATCCCCGCCTGTACCCATCCGGGATGCCCCTGATGCTGTCATTGGTCTTCTGAAGCCCTTCAATGCTGATGCGTATGCCCACCTTGGGAAATTCCCTGCACAGGCTGATGATACGGTCCGTAAAATAGCCGTTGGTGGAAATGACGATGCGGTCCGACTTTTTATACAGCTCCCTTACGATATCCGGTATATCCCTGCGGATGAAGGGTTCCCCTCCGGTTATATTGGTGAATGCCATTTCCGGAAGTTTCCTGATTACATCCAGGGTAATCTCCTCCTCCGGCTTAGTGGGATGTTTAAAACAGTCGCACATGTTACAGTGTGCATTGCAACGGTATGTCACAATCACGGTTCCATACAGGTTTCTTGCCATATTTCCTTACCTCACTGTTTTGTTTCATATAGTTTCAGCAGCTTGTCACAGTACATCTCCAAGGTGTCATACCGGATGTCCCCGCAGTTTTCCGCCCAACTGGCGCAAAGCCCCGGGGAATCCCACAGATGCCGTATCTTCTCTTTCAGCTCCTCCAGGTTTCCGCTGGCAAACAGGGAGCCGTTTACGCCTTCCTGTATCAACTCCGGGATTCCTCCAATCCTGGCCCCCAGCACAGGTGTCTTAAGAAGCTGGGATTCAATGACGGAAAACGGACAGTTTTCATAATATTCCGACGGATAAATGCTGAACCTGGCCTCCTGTATCAGCTGGGCCAGTGAATCCCCCTTAACGAATCCCACGTTCTTAATGTTAGGTATCCCGGTCACGCTGTCTGCCAGCGGTCCGTCCCCTGCAAAGACAAAGGGGATATCCGGCAGTTCCCTGCACGCCTTAAGAAGGGTCCCGATTCCCTTTTCCCTGGAATATCTTCCAAAATACAGGACATAGTCTTTCTTCCGGGCAGGTCCTGCCTCTATCCGGTCAGCAAAATTATGTAATGTAATGGTCTTATTCCTGAATAATTCTACCTGGTTCAATTTATCTTCCAGGAAATAGCTTGGACAGACAATCCGGTCAATGCAGCGGTAAACCTTCAGCCTTCTGTATATGGCTCCCTCGGCAGCACCCAGTATGCTCTTTACAAGGGACTGGTGGATACAGCGCTTCCTGATACAGCCAAAAAAACGGCCGCCCACACACTGCTCGCAGTTTTGTCCGTCCCCGGGGGAATTAAGCATATGGTTTGGACATATAAGCTGGTAATCATGGGCAGTGTACAGGACGGTTGTCCTTTTTCCCGTTTTTTTTTCAAAATCCCGGATACCATAGAGGATGGAAGGGGTCAGCTGATAATTAAAATTGTTGATATGGACCGCATCCGGCTTGAAATCCTCCAGGACACGCATCAGCTTTACCCTGGCTTCCCTGGAATATATGATTTTAAGTGGATACAGAAGACGCCTGTATCCGGTTGTGTGGAAATCCAGACTGGCTGTATATTGATTGATGCGGTTCCCAAGGGTGCGGCCTGGCTCATCCATGCCGAAATACTGGACCTGGTGGCCTTTCTGTTTCAGACAATCGCCAATCTTGATGATATAGGTTTCTGAGCCGCCCTTTGGCTTTAAGAATTTATTTACGATTAAAACCTTCATCCCGTCCTCCTGTCTGGGGATTCATCCGTTATAATGCCAATAGGTACTGCCTACGTACTCAGCCATTACCAAATCTTCTTCTGTATTGATGTCCACGGCTTCGAATTTCTGCACAAAGTAAATATACGGCTTCCTGCCGATACGGCAGCGGTACCGCTCCAGGGAATCCTTGGAAATCCCGTATAAGCCAGTGGTTTCCTCAATCACCGGCTGCATATCCTGGCTTCTCGGCAGGATACCCGGACGGTAGTTCACCGGCTGGCCATTGACCCAGTAAAAGCCGTGATTCTTCAATGCAGTAAAACAGGAATCATATGTCTCACTGTCAATCAGCGTATTGACACATTTTTTAATGGAATCCGCCTGAAGGTACGGCGCCGTGGCAAACAGCTGGAAATAGTAATCATATTCAGGATGAAGCTGATGGTGGTAAACAAGCAGGTCATTCCCATTGGCCGTATTATGTGTGAGCGCATCCAGGCGTTCAATCACATGAAGTCCATGATCAAGGGCATAGCCTGTGATTTCAGGACTGTTGGTATCAATATAAATGTCATCAAAGCAGTCCGCATCCATGGTATGTTCAATAATGTACTCATATAGCTTCTTGCCATTCAGCACCCGGAAGTTTTTGCCCGGGACACGTTCTGAATTGGCTTTGATAGGAATAAAACACGCAGTCTTCATAAGACAGTTCCTCCTTTGTGTGGGACATTCCAATTAACATTCATGCCCTGCTCCTGAATCCCAGGTTCCAGGCCAGTGTCTTTACCCTATGGTATACCCTCATGAACAGCCGTGGGGAGAGGCAGATAAGCAGTATGCTTATGATATTCACCGTCTTCCTTGGATGCTGGTCCTGCGCGGACAGATACTGAACTGCGTGGCTTTTTACATCAGAAGCAACCGCGCCGGCCTTTTCATGATTGTACAGCTTAAAATGCGCCAGACGGTTCAATATATCGATGCAGGTTTCCACATGCTTCAGGTCAAATGCTTCCAATACCGGGCGGCTCTCCTGGGCAATACAGGAAAATACAACCTTTTCCGCATCGTACAGGACCAGATACTTTCCATTGAACTCATTTTTATGGTACATCTGCCTGCAAAGTGAATCGGGATTCTCAGCGTACATGTACACCAGCCTGGGATTCACGCAGATATTGCTGCATTGTTTCAGATACCTGGTCACGAAAATCAGATCTTCCCCGTGGGTGTATTCCACGGGAAAACGGATCTGCGCTTCCTCTATTATGTCCCTGATGAAAATCTTGTTCCATAAAACGCCTCGGAATGCCGGGTTCCTGAACAGTTGGACAAAGGCAGACTCCCGCTCCATGACCTGAAGCCCGGCATACTGCTTCTTATAAAACGCCCCGTTTTTTTCATTGATATAGCCAAATACAGCCAATTCCACATCCTGTGCGGATATGGTGCCATACATGGCTTTCAGTGAACCGTCCAGCAGGTAATCATCCGCATCCGCAAAAACAACGTACGTTCCCTGTGCAATATCCAGTCCGGCGTTCCTGGCCGCGGATACGCCTTTCTTCTCCTGACTGACCAGACGGATCCGTTCATCGCCATAGCCCTGGATTACGGAGCTGGCTCCGTCGGTTGAACCGTCATCAACTACAATGATTTCCAATCCCTCAAATCCCTGGTTTAAAATTGAATCAATGCATCGTTTTATGTAGGGCCGGGCATTGTACATGGGAATAATAACTGACAGCCGTTTCTTCATATCACCTGTTCCAATCTGACTCTTGGGAACACTTCCAGTTCCCCTCCCCTGGTTGCATTATAAATCTCTGTCCCCCTCTGTCCTGCTGCTTCCAATGCACTCTTATATGCCTCTTCCGCCATCTCCTTATCGTAGACAGCAAGAACGATTTTCTTCTTCTGCTCCGCAGCCTTATACACATCCTTATATCTTGTGTCAAAATGCGACTGGACCGATGCATCATATGTGATTCTTCGGTTTTTATCAATCGTATGGGGGAAATGATGGTCCATTCCCAGGAGATAGATTTGGGAAAACCCCATATACACCGCCAGCTGGATGCTTGAGTATGTCACCGTGGAGGCATCGACCACTGTCTTTTCACAGTCATAAGAAAACGGAATCTTCTTTTTCCTCCGCAGGATTGCCCTGTCATCCATCAGATATGCATTGACATTGGCAAGGCAGGTTCCATTCCTCACCATGGAATTATAACCAATGAAGCAGTCACATTGGATTTTCCTTATGTTTTCCTCCTCTGCTTTCAGCATATCCTTATCCTGGCATAGATAAAATGTGGGCCGCCATCTGGTCCTGTCATACATCAGGTGGATACGGTTTGCCGCAAAGGTGTATTCATTCCTCAACAGTTCCAGATCCCCAGGTCTTAAGCTTGGACCGTTTCCTATGATGAAGCACCGCTGTCCTTCATAGACGCCTTTATACATGTTAATCCTTGCCCCATAGGTGGTCTTGCCATAGGATTTCCTCATCCTGTAAAATGACAGCGCCCCTACACCGGCCCTGAACCACCTGCGCAGGGCTGACAAAAAATCCGAACGGACCACTATGTCTTTAATCAGTTCCTTCATTGGTTCCCCCACCTTCCCATCTGTCACCCATCAATACCAGTTCACGTCCACCACAACAATTTCCGGTTTATTATTAATCCTCGGGAAGGGATGGCTCTGCCCAAGGCCCCTGCTGATAATGACAACCGATTCATTTATCTCATGCTGTCCTTCTGTAAGAGACGGGAAAAAGCCCTGTTCCGTGGCATAGACACCTCCCAGATAAGGAATCCGGACCATCCCTCCATGGGCGTGTCCGCAGAGAGCCAGGTCAACCGGCATGTCCTCCAGTTCCCCCATGAAGTACTCCGGATAGTGCACCAGCAGCAGCTTGAACTCCTCACTCCTGACATATTCATCCATAAACCGCTTCCCGCCGTACTCCACGTAATTGTAAGGTTCGTTAATCAAACCGGCAATATAGATGTCATTGGTATTTACCTGAATCATTTCCGCATCGTTAAAGAGCATGTGCACGCCTGTTTGTTCAATATCATCCCGTATTTTGGTCTTGCGGTGCGCATAGTCCACCAGTTCGTGGTTGCCCATCACATAATATACATCGGTTATATCCACCAGCTGCCTGCACAGATCCAGGACCACATGATAGTCATCATCATGTTCCATATTCATGTCCCCGGTAATGGCAATGATATCCGGCTCCAGTAGCTTCACCCTTGCAACAAGTTCCTGGTTATTTTCCCCAAATTCCTTCAGGTGCAGGTCCGACAGCTGTACAATACGGAACCCTTCCCTGACCTTCCCTGACTTGACATGGTAAAAGGAAAGTTCCAGCGTATCCTGGTCCGACATTATTTTCTGCCACACAGCCGCCAGGGCCAATAAGGCTACAATACCGATCATGACTCTTTTTAAAATGCGGCCCAGCTTCCCCATACGCCCCTTGCCCAGCACAAAACCAGGATTGATAAAGAACAGCCGGACTGCATACAGGATGCTTTCCGGGTACCGGTGCGCCTGTTTCCACAATCTCCAGCAGATTTCATTCAGCAGGTTGGTGCGGGCTGCCCTGTTCTGTTTGAAATCCTTTTTATATTTTTTATATACCTTCTGGTATCCGCGGATTCCCCGCATCGGATCAGAGGTAATCCGCTCCCCCTTGTGCACCCTCATATTGAATAGGGGGACATCTATCCCTGCTGCCTTATACCGTTTCAGGATCCGCAGCCACATCTCGTAGTCCTGCCTTGCCGGGAAGCCCACATCAAACATTCCGCAGTCATCGAATACGGTTCTCCTGACAACGGCCTGGGAAGTGGTTCCGATTGTGTCATTTTCAAGCATCCCGTTAAAATCAGGCTCCTCCTTAAACGTTCCTTCCTGGTGGTATAAACGCCTGTTCCCTATATCGCCGTCATCAAACACATATCCCTGGCAGAACACCAGCCCTACCCCGGGATTCTCAAAGCACGGGATCTGCATGGCAAGCTTTTCCGGTTCCCATAAATCATCGTCGTCCAGAAACGCAATGAACTCCCCATGGCTGGCCATGATTCCCGTATTCCTTGCTGCCTGTGCACCGGAATTATGAGGCTGCTTTATGTATATGATTTCCGGGTATGCCTTCAGTCCCTCCTCAATCCGGAGGGTATATTCCCCGTTCCCTCCGTTATCATCCACCACTATGATTTCCATAGGGACGTATGTCTGGGACAGCACACTGTCAAGCGCTTCCTTCAGCATGGTGAATTCCCGTTTATATGTGGTGATTATTACACTGACCAAACCTGCTTCCATTGTCTAACCTATTGTTATCCCTTCCATCTCATAAGCTTTTGAAATAAGTTTGTTAATCTGATAAATCCCTGTCTTCTTTGAATCCGCAATCCTGGCCTTCATCTCAATCATGACCCCTGGATTCCCATCGTTAAAGTGTTTAATGGCCTCGCTTAACAGGCTCACCATGAATTCCGCTTTGCCATAGGTACAGTTATCAAGCAGGCACAGGAACTGGTTCGCCCCATTATAGCCAATAAAACCATATTCCTTTGACAGCGATTTTAATATGTTTCCAATTTCTTCCAGAACCTTGTCGCCTGCAGAGTACCCGATGGTGCGGTTGACCTCTTTCAGGTTTTCAACGGAAAGCACCACACAGGTAAAGGTTCCCAGCGCCCCTCTTTTCTTAATCTTCTCAATCCGTTCATCGCAGCTGAGCCTGCTTGGAAGCCTGGTCTTCCTGTCCACATATAAAGTGTATTCCACAATATCACCGATACGGCCGATGAGGATTGCCCCGCAGCATCCGATGCCGAAGAACAGGACAAACGCCATTGTCATATAAAGCTTCAGGTTCAGCTGCGCATATGCATCCACACTGTTCTGCATTGCAATATTCTTACTGACCAGATAGCTGTTATATTCCCTCCCGGTCCGGGCCACAATCCCATAAAGGGAATCCATCCTGTCCGCCACAAGGCGGATACGGCCCTCCAGCATTTCATTGCTCAAAGACAAGGCTGCCCCGGTATTGTCCTGAAAGCATTGGAGGATATACTTTTTTTCCTCAATCTGCTGTTCCAGGCTGAATATCTCTTTGTTATAATCCACATAATGGGATATCAATGTATCATATGTATTCTCACTGTAGAAGATATTCCCCTCCTCATCCCTTCTCTCATAGATATCCTGAAGGATGATGGAGTTGGCGGTTTCCGCACCTTTCGTATCCGTGCTGTATTCCTGGGCTTCCAGGATTTTCGGATTATACTGCCCTATGGTAAGAAGCAGCTCGTCCGACTGTGCCTTCATCTTTTCCAGCTGGATCTGAAGGCTCTGGATTTCATCATTGGTTTTTTCAACCAGGACCGCCCTGTCCTTGGTCTTACGACCCGAAAGCACGTCCACATACAGCCGGTCCAGGCTTACTTCCTCCAGCAGCTGGTAGGATGTAATCAAATCATAAAAGCTGTATCCTGTCCTGGAAGAACGGAAGCTTGCCTGGTTGCTGTTTAGATACTCCAGTATCTCACCGATGGACTGTTTCATGATATCGATGCTCTCAATGTAATCGTAATTACCCTTACCTATATTTTCCACATTGTTGGGTATGACTGCCTTTGCGACATACTTTTCACTGTAAAAATCAAAATAGCTGCTGAGGACCGTGTTCAGCATGTTTTTGGCAAAATCCTCAGAATAGTCCTTTCCCACGGAAAAGGATATGTAATAGTCCGTGGGGGACTCTTCATACTCCTCCCCCTCCTTCAGGATGGCTTCCTTGCGCTTTTGCTCCTCATCCGAAATAATGGGTTCAACTTTAATCCTGCTCCTCACAAAATCCACGCTGACATTGCTTTCCAATTTTTCAATTGCATCCGCCACCACATTGGGGGAGTATATTTCACTGACATCGATGTCCGTTCCTGACGGGGTCTTTCCGCTTTTAGCATCTGTATTCGTATAGGAAATGATTGCGTAGGCAGTGTATACCTGCTGCCGGCTGAAATAACCATAAAAAATAATGCCGCCCAGGACCGTGCACAAAGCAATCAGGTATTTCCAATTGCTTACATATCGAACAATCTGGAATTCTTTCACTGCCCGTCCTCCCTTGTACTGCGCTTATTCTCCCTGTACATTACGGCCGTTGCCGCCAATGCTGTAAATACCGCTGACAGCAAAACTGCCTTTGTGAAATTCATCCTGGTCATGAGCCCCAACGGATTATCTTTTACCGTCACATAATCCTTATTTTTATATCTGGAGTATTCCACATCTATCTGCATGGCCTGGTTGGACACATTCTTTAATTCCGCGTCAATCTTCCATATCATTTCATCGGCCTTTTTAAGATCGGATGCCTGATTATCCGATCCCTTAATATGGTCAATGATGGACTGCCTGTTTTTTATATCCGCCCGTTTCTTTTCAGCGGTTTCCTCCGCGCCCACTGCATTTTCCGCCAGATGGTCAATCCCCGTCTTTGTCTTGGACATATAGAAATCCTGATTCCTGTCAACCGACGGGACCAGCACAACCCCGGTCAGCTTGGGGTCATATTGCTCGATGCAGCGTTTATAAAGGTTATATGTCTTTGTATTGAGGGAATATATGTTGTCATCCTTATAATTTTTATAATCCAGCAGTTCAACATAGGACTGGCGCTCTTTATAAAGGCCTTTCTCGGTAACAAATGAACGGAAATTAGACAGGTTGATACGCAGCAGGTTATCGACCTTGGCCCTGATATCCTGGAATGTGATGCCCCCGTCCGAGACAAAGCTTTTGTTCTCCTCAATCCTGCCATTCACATAATTCTTAAGCTGTATCAGTTTGGTGTTGTAATAACGGGCAATCTGGCGATACTCCAAGCCCTCCGTATCCGCCGGTCTGTACTGGAGGATTGATGTATTGTCCGTATAGTTGTCATAGAAATATTCCAGATACGCGTAGGCGACCATCTGAAGCATGGACTGGGCGTCCACGGATTTTAGTTCCTTATTGGAAATATATGTAACCTTGTACTGGGTTGCGATGTAATCCCTTCCGCTTTTCACCGGTACCTGGATGGTTATGTTCTCCCCCAGTTCTTCCGGGCTTATCTCCGTGACCCCGGCAAGCTCAAGCGCCCTTTCAAGCACTGCCTCTGACTTGATTTCATATGCATTGAAACGTGAACCATTGGGATTCAGCCCTTTGGACGCCCTTTCATAGTTATATGCAAACCAGATGGTTGAGGCTTGGAAGCTGCTTATGTAGAATCTGCATCCCAGGCCCAGCGTGACAATGGCCATGCACAGCATCAGTTTCCATTTATAGGTACGGAATGTATTTATGATTAAGAATACATTGCCTTT
Source organism: Enterocloster sp. OA13 (assembly GCF_022440595.1). Taxonomy (NCBI): domain Bacteria; kingdom Bacillati; phylum Bacillota; class Clostridia; order Lachnospirales; family Lachnospiraceae; genus Enterocloster; species Enterocloster sp. OA13. Next base: position 4,068,269 of record NZ_JAKNTF010000001.1, read on the forward strand.
ATGACTCATAAGCTGCCCTCCTCCTGAACCAGTCTGTGTTCATCCACATATGCAATAACCGTAATGTGTGCCACTATGTTAATTGAATAATAAAAGAAGGTATTATCCGTAAGGTATGTAATGAATGTGTATATGACCGTCAGAAGCATGAATCCGGATGCCCTGGAACCGAATTTTTTCTTCACAGCGGAAACTTTATACCAGGTATTGCTCCACAGCCAGTAGATGAATCCCCAAAAACCCAATTCGATGAAATGTGTCATTATATCATTGTGGGCCATGCCCGGGACATAGGTGCCCACCCCTGTTGTCTTATAATCGTTCCTGATTTTAAAGATATAACGGATTCCATATCCCAGGAATGCGGGAGACATCTCATAGTATTCTTTAAAGAAGTCATATAAATACCCCCTGCTCATGGTGTCAATCCCAAAGTAATCCATAAGCGGCTGGTACCAGCCCTTTTTAATCAGATACAGGTACAGGTACGAAAAAATAAACATTCCTGACACAATAACGGCCAGGAATGCGGTCTTCATTCTCTCAGACACAGCGTCATATATGATTCCCACCAATAACGCTGCCAGGATAGCCAGCACATCGATTCTCTTTAATCCGGTGGAAAAGAAAAATGCCGCGCATATGAATTCCACAACATACCACTGCTTATTCCTGGCACAATACAGATAATACATCACAAACACACCCAGCCCCTGGGTCAGGTCATGCAGTTCCATCTTCCTCATGATTGGGCCTGTTGTATCCGCAAAGGTAGTAATCAACGCGATATATTCCGACAGGAAGCTTCCGGCTCCATGGTTCCTGATAAGGTCCAGCAAAATCACAAAAACCGTTGCGCAGGACGCGTACAGCATATACGAAACAGTCTTCTTCCCAAACATATAATAGCCCGATGCCGCGCACAGTATATTAAGAAGAAGGCATACAACATTGATGGTCCCCCTTGTGACAAAGGATGTTTCCTGGCACCGCACCAGCCATATCACCATGGATATAAGCCCGATGCCGATTATCGGGACCATCATGATCATTGAGACGGAATATAGGAACCGTATCCTTTGGAAGTCCGCCGTAACCAGGATCCATAAGAGTCCCATGCCAATCACCAGGACGTCCGCCACGTAACGGATTCCCACCGGCAATACCGGCAGGCCGCCGTTATATTCAGCGGTGGCGTAAAATGCAGCAGTCATAATCAGGATGAATGCCGCTGCCATACTCTTTTTTACAATTTCACTGTTTTTTATATCCAAAGACTCACCTGACCAGATTATATGCTTTCCAAAAACATTCCAACAGGAAAAAGGACTGTATGTTATAGGTCAGGAATAGTATGACTGCGTATCTCCTGCTCTTTTTAAGAATACGTTTATAGCTGTCCTTTCCCAGATACCAAGCATAGGCAGTGCGTCTTATTAACTGTTCCCACTGCGCTTTCCTGTGTTTCCTGTCCGCGTTCCAACCGGGGTTAAGGTAATACAGGCGGAGGATTTCACAGTAATTCCTTGTGGCTTTATATTCAAACGCCCGGTTCCAGTCCTCTGGTTTTCCCTGGATGTACTCATGTAACACTTTGTTAAACTCCAATATATACTCCTGGATGGCAGGGTTGAACCGGTTGCAGATGGACTGTGGGTTCTTCCTGTAATGATAAACCACCTGGTCCAGGACACCCAGGCTGGAGGCGGCATCCAGCGTATGGAGATTGAACATGGTATCCTCCATCCTGCGAAGCTGCGGCAGGAAATACAATTGATTCTTTTTCAAAAAACCGGTTCTGTAGAACTGGGTGCATACCGAACCAAAACAGCACGGAAGGCCGCAGTATGTATTGTCCAGCAGTCCTAAACCCAGGTCCTCCTTACCATCCGTATCCAGCGCCAGCCAGCCTTTAGGGCCATATCCATGCAATACCGAGGCATGGGCCATGTTTTCTTCATAGGCAACGTACAGGATGTCCGGATTGTATTTTTCCAATATGTCAGCCGCACCTGAGAGTGCATTTAATTCAATCCAGTCGTCCGGGTCAATAAAATATATCCAGTCCCCACCCGCCCTGCGTATGCCTTCATTCCTTGCCTCAGATACCCCTCGGTTCTCCTGGTGTACAACCATGATACGTGAATCCTTATTCCCATAGCTGTCACATACGCTTCCTATATCTGTAGTGGATCCATCATCAATAAGGATTACTTCATAGTCACCTTCATAATCCTGTCCCAGTATGGAATCCATACATTGATGAAAATAAGCCGGATCCGTATTATATACAGGTACCACAAGAGAAAATTCCATTTTCATTTACCTTTCGCACTCACATATTCCTTAAGCATCCTGACAGCCAGGTTCCTGCAATAGATGAATTCCTCTGTTCTATAAAAAAGGACCACATTCAGGGACACCGATACAATACACGCCACCATAAAATACACCCACAGCCTTCCATATGGAGATGCCGATATCATCATATGGCAGAGGAGTTTGCTGATATACAGCCCTGCAAAGGCAGCCGCGGATATTTTAATCAGAAGCCATTGATAATGTGCCGCATCCAGGTACAGGAATTCCCGGTACAGCAGCCTGGTTTTTAATATGATCTGGATGATTAACGTGCACGTGGTTCCAAGCATGATTCCAAGTATGCCCCACTTAAGCCCCAGCACAATGGAGACAACCAGGTTTATGCTGCTTCCCAGAATCGATATGTTCTTATCCTTGGCAAACAATCCCGACACCATCATCATCCGCCACAGTGGCTCCCTGACCACAAAATAAAAGAAATTCACCACAAAGGAATACTGTAGGATATCATCCATCAGATATTTCCTGCCAAACAGGATTTCAACAAAGGGGTCCGACATACAAAGGATACAGGCGGAGCAGAATGTGGTTACCAGGTATATGATAAATGTCATCCTGCATAGGACCTGGTGGCACCGCTCCCTGCTTTCTGACACAGCCAGGTTCCCTATGCTCCCGGCCGCCGCATCGGGAATCATAAGCAATATCTTCCGTACATTTGATATAATTAATGAATAATTGGAATACAGACCAACCTGCAGTGTCCCCACCAGAACTGATATCAGTATGTTATCCGTGGAGTTGGTGATTTTCCCGGATAAGGTCCCAATAAAAAGATGTTTCATATTGGCAAAAATCTTTTTCTTTTCTTCCGTGGGAAGCCTGTCCCTTTTTTTCAAAAAAGGATACTGTCTGTCCGCAATATGGGCAATGGCCACATTATTGGCCAGGGTCACACCTACGTCCGACAGCAGGTATGCAATGAAATTATGGGTCAGCATCAAAACCGCCAGATTGGAAGCCACCGTAATGAAACGGAACAGGGTATTGGCGGCTGAAATCAGGTACATCTTCTGGTCCGCATCCAGAAGGGTCCGTTTGTATGAAAAAAAGTAGGAGCTGACTGTCTTCAGCAAAAATATCACATAGACAAGCCTAAGATATCCAATGTCAAATTCCGCATTCCTAATCAGGCATGATACAAAGGGCAGGAAACATAATCCGACCGCCAGGATGAATCCTGCTATGAGCCGGTATGCACTTTTGTAAAACCACATCAGCTGCGTCAGTTTCTGTTCGTCCTGTCCTGCCAGTGGTTTATAGAGATTATATGTTATGGCAGAACCCACCCCCAGTTCCGCAAGGGATAAGACGGCGATTACTTCTGTAAACAAACCATTGAGGCTGACCGCTGAAAGCCCCAGGATACGGACCAGGGCGGTTCTGGTAACCATACTCAAAAGGACGGTCAGGATTACGTTCACCTCGCCGTAAACTATGTTACGTATACTTTTTTCTGTTCTCATATGGACACCAGACATACTTTTCTAATTTTGATGTTATCTTATTTTGTTTTTTTCCTCTTTACCTGTCCGTAGACGCGTATATGCTCATCCACCGCATGATCCCAGCTGTACTTTTCCCTTACAAATGCAATCTGTCCTTCCCGGTCATGAAGGCTTACGTCCTCACCCAGCATCCGTTCAAGGCATGACTGCAGCATGGCTGCATTTCCTTTTGGGAAGCTCATGGCGAATCCCCCTGAAACATCAACATTTTCCTCAATGTCACTGACCAGGCACCGGACGCCATAGCTCATGGCCTCCAGAAGGCTGATGGACATGCCCTCGATATCGCTGGGCAGCACATATACGCAGCAATTGGCCATCAGTTCCTCCAGCACCTGCCCCTGGACAAAGTCAGTGAACAGGATTCTTGGGTCATCTCCGGCCATACCGCGTATCAACTTTACATATTCATTGTTTTTCGTCAGTTCACCTGCAATTACCAGCCGCTTATCCGTGTCCATTTTTTTATATGCACTAATCAGATAATGCAGGCCTTTCTCCGGCACCAGCCTGGACAGGAAAAGGATATAACCATTACTTTCCAGATTCCATCTGCGGCCAATCTCCTCCGGCTCCGGACAGGGTTTCAGGTTCACACCGTTGGGGATATAGATTGTCTCCCGCCCATATGTATGCCTGAAATACTGCTGGTTCCCATTTGACAATACAATCAGGGCATCGGAATAGCGCGCCGCATTCCCTTCCCCCCACAGGAGGTAGCGCGTTGCAAACCGGCCCCACTTGGCCCTCTGCCAATCCAGTCCATGTATGGTTGATACAACCGGGATTCCCAGCCACCTGGGCAGGAATGTCATGGCGCAGGGGCCTTCTGCATGGAAGTGTATCACGTCATACCGGCCAATTACCGCGCGCAGCACGGCAAGCACGGAATAGATGAATGCATTCAGGGAGGGGTTCGCCAAGGTAGGTATCCTTATGAGCCGTATTCCTTTATATTCCCGGCGCGGGCGCATTGCCCCCGCGCCAAAATCCTGCCATCGGTTATAGCAGTCAACCTGATGTCCCAAGGCTGTCAGGCGGACCGACAGTTCCTCCACGGCAATCTCAATCCCGCCTTCCCTGGATGGTACCCGTTTGTGTCCAATCATTGCAATCTTCATGCTGTCCCGCTCCCCTCCATCCTGTACAGAATTCCATGTTTTATCTTATGCTGCCCGGATGCTTAATCGCACTGGAATAAATCTCTTGTATATACCTTTCCCCGTACATCTGCCAGCTGCCGGTCATACCGGTTAGCCAAAATCACATCCGATATCTGTTTGAATTCCTCCAGGTCACGGATAATCCTCATCCCTAAAAACGAATCTGCTTTGACTGCAGGTTCATAGATGACCAGCTTTACGCCCTTCATTTCCAGCCGCCTCATGATTCCAAGGATGGAGGAATGCCGGAAGTTATCTGAATCCGCTTTCATGGTCAGGCGGTAAATTCCTGCAACCTCAGGGGATTTCTTTAATATCTGCCCTGCAATGAAATCCTTCCTGGTCTGATTGGCCCTTACAATGGCTGTCATGATGCAGTTGGGTATATTACCATAATTGGCCAGCAGCTGCTGTGTGTCTTTTGGCAGGCAGTATCCGCCATATCCAAAGGAAGGATTGTTGTAGTGGTTGCCAATCCTCGGATCCAGGCACACCCCGTTTATGATACTTTCAGTATCCAATCCGAACGCCTCCGCATAGGTGTCCAGCTCATTAAAAAAAGCCACCCTCATGGCCAGGTATGTATTGGAGAACAGTTTTACGGCCTCTGCCTCAGTTGGGCCCATATAGAGGATCGGCACCTCCTCCTTTAAGGAAGCGGCTTTTAGCAGGCCTGCAAATATGCGGGCCTTCTCCTGCTGGACGGGATTGCATGTATCCAGGCCCACAATGATCCTGGATGGGTACAGATTATCATGCAAAGCCCTTCCTTCCCTCAGGAACTCTGGTGAGAACAGGATGCAGCCTGTCCGGTACCTGGCCTGCATCTCATCGGTAAACCCCAATGGAACCGTTGACTTTAAGACAATACAGGCCCTTGGATTCATACGCATTACCGTGTCAATGACCATCTCCACAGAGGATGTATCAAACCTGGACTGTTCCGTATCATAATCAGTCGGGGTTGCTATGATGACAAAATCAGCATTTCCATATGCCTCCTCTGCATCCGTCGTGGCAAGCAGATTAAGGCTTTTTTCTTTTAAGTATGATTCCAGTTCAGAATCCGCAACCGGGGACTGCCTGCGGTTAATTTCATCTACCCTTTCAGGAAGTATGTCCACTGCATACACAGGATTGTACTGAGAAAGCAGCACCGCATTGGACAGTCCCACATACCCCATTCCGGCCACTGCTATTTTCATCTGTTTTTCCATCCGCCCGCCTCCTTTGCCACATCAATAGGAAACAGTAGCCTCGGGCGCCAGTATTTCAGCCACCTCATCGGAACCATAGGTGAGGATCTTCCCGCCTGAGCCAAGAACCCATTTCTGGTCATTCCCGTCAGTTACCTTGGTATTTTTCATGATTTTCCCGCTGGAATTAACCAGCCGTTTTCCTTCTCCCGGTATGTCAAATACTTCATATCTTGCCGAGGAATCTGCTTTCTGAATCCTTCCCTTATAGTAAAATGCCCCGTCCTTGATGCCGGTGATTCCTTTTCCCTTAAGGTCAAAATAATATTGGGAACGGGTGGCCCCTATGCCGTCATTCAGCATGGTCTTACCAGTGATACATTTCCGGTTCCCGTCCGGACCACCGCAATAATAGAATTCCCCGTTCACATCTATAAGACCATATTGTGCAGCCCCATACATGTCAAAGACATAGTAGCTGTCGTGGATTTTCTCAACGGCATAGCTGTTTTCACTGCCGCATTTCGGTTTTCCTGACTGGTCGAAGTAATACCATTCCTTTTGCCCGGTACTGTTAAGGTCCACTGGGCCGTCTATTTTTAACCATGTCCCATCTGCCCGTTCCCCCTGGAGGAATGTCTTATCCTGTTCGGATTCCGGCTGGTAGAAGTAACGGTAACCTTTTATCTCCGGCGTTGTTGTGCTGAGTTTTACCCAGCCCTGGTGCATGATACCCTTTTCATCAAAACAGTAGGTTACTCCATCCACCTTGACTTCCCTTTTTCCACTGGAGGAACGCTTCTTATTTCCGTTGGATTTACTAAAATAAAAATAAGCTGACTGGCCGTGGTCCTGTACGTAATCCACCACATCCGAATTATCCATCCAGCTTTCCGGGATTTCCAGCCACTGCCAGCCAGTTACCCTGGCTCCGTCCTTCCCACAGTAATAATAAGAGTATTCATCATCGTCATCATCCGCTGTCTCTGTCAGCCAGCCTGTCCGCATGACGCCTGAAGTATTAAAACAATAATGCTGTCCGTCAATTTTATACCAGCCATCCATGCGCACATATCCATCATTTGCCGCATAGTACCAGTTATTGTAATCTGAATTCCTGGAGTCCAGGCCGCTGATGACGAACCACTGGTCCTGATATAAGTATCCCTCATCCCCAATATAGCGTCTCTTACCGTTTTCCTCAGTCAGCCAGCGTTTCCGGTAATTAAGGCCATTGGCGTCAAAATAATAGCGTTTGCCCTCCAGTTCCCTGAAACCGCCTTTAAATACGGAACCGGATTCAGATGCATAATACCAGTTTTCAGTTATGGCTCCGGTACTGCTGTTGGTATATTCAAGCTTAAACCAGCCGTCATCCTGAAGGATTCCATTTTCATCCAAGTAATACCTGTCCCCATTCCCGTCTGTGTACCAGCGTTTCCGGTAATTAAGTCCATTGGCGTCGAAATAATACCAGTTCCCGTCCAACTCCCTCCATCCATTGCGCCATAACACGCCATTGGTATCAGCGTGATACCAGTTGGTATACTCCTGTCCATTGCTGTTGGTGCCTGTAATGGAAAACCACCCACTCTGCCGCGCCCCGTTCCCATCCACATAATAGCGGTCATCCCCCAGATTGAACCATCTGCTGCGGTAAGCTATGCCATAGGCATCGAAATAGCAGGTCTTTCCTTCCAAATCATGCCACCCATCCTTTAAGACGGAACCATCTTCCGTGACATAATACCAGTTGGTATAAGGCTGTCCCTTGCTGTTCACATTGTCAATGGAAAACCAGCCAGGCGCCTTCCTGGCGCCTTCCTCATCCACGTAGTAGCGCTTATCCTCAAGATTGAAGAACATTTTTCTGGGGGAATTGCCCCACTCATAGAAGTAATAATATTTTCCTCCCAGTTCATACCAGCCATTCCTCAGTATCTTACCGTCAGCCCCCGCATAATACCAGTTGGTGACCGGCTTTGAGGAAGGCAACGCGGGATTGGAGGTGGTGCTGAACCATTGGTTCTCATATCTTGTACCGTCCTCTTTTAAGCGGTACCGTCCATCGCCTGAATTCACCCAGTTGTTCTTAACAATCTGTCCATTTCCCCCTACATACCGCAGGGTTCCGTCTGCCCATGCAACCCACTGATTCACCAGTTTCCTGTCATTTTCCTTATAAATCCATTCCTGGGCAGAATCCTGCTGCCATCCGTCCAAGGCAAATGCGGATATGGACGGGATTGTCACGAATGCGGCGGTGCAGATGATGATTGGCATGATTTTTTTTCTCTTCATAATGTAATTACTCCTTGCCGGAAACTACTCCACAGAGCGTTTTCATAGACGCCTTCAACGGTTAGGTGTTTCAATGCCTGTCTGACAGACTGGGCATCTTCCTCGTAAGTAACCCCAAACCATCTGCCATTGGTCTTAAGAATCCTTACCCTTGCCTCCCCTGACTTTACCAGCTTATCTATGACAGCCGGCAGAAGAAACTCCCCGCTGTCCTGCGTACTGTCTGTAAGATCATCTAAAAATCCCCGGAATTCCTGTTCCAGACACCCGAAAAATGCAGGGTATCCGCCCCACATGTTCATGGATACATATTGATCCGCTGTTATCTGCATATCCCTTATTCCATCATGAAGGATGTCTCCATTACAGCCCATACGGACATTGGGAGTCTCAACCACGCCCTTCAGTAGTCCATTATCATCTAATATGCAGATACCTCTGGTAACCCCGCCATTTACAGACAATGTATTCTTCAGACGGAAACCTGCCATACACATTTCATATTGATAGGCACCGTCATGATTCCCCACCAGAAATTCATGGAGTTTTTCAAAGGCTTCACTCCCATAAAAATCATCCGCATTAATGACAGCAAAAGGTTCCCTGACTATATCCTTACAACATAAAACCGCCTGACCGGTTCCCCACGGTTTTTTCCGCTTATCCGGTACAATGTATCCGTCAGGTACATCCTCCAGTTCCTGGAATACATATTCTATATCCACCAGTCCCTTAATCCTGTCTCCAATCGTTTTTTGAAATTCCTTTTCAATCTCCTTACGTATGATAAACACTACTTTATTAAAGCCTGCCTGCACTGCATCATGGATGGAATAATCCATGATGATTTCCCCGGAAGGACCAAGCTTTGTCAGCTGCTTAATACCGTTTCCGAACCTGCTTCCAATTCCAGCCGCCATTATAATTAATGTTGTATTCATCTGCCTCATTTCTTTCCCTCTTAGTATTGTCTTAGCATTTGTTAACCTGATTCTCCTGCAGGGAATGCTTTTCATTATATGAGTTGTATATCGCATTTAAATATGGAACTGCCTCAGATGCCCACAAATATTCCGGCATATATTTTCCCGTATAGGCAGTAATGTACGTCCTGTTTTCTTTCATGAATTCATAGTAGTCACAGATAAACAGTTCTGTGTTGACTGAGTATACCCCGGGCCTGTGGACCAACAGTCCTTCACATCCATACTCCCTTAAAATCTGGCGCAGCCTGTACCCAATGACCCTTATATTATTTTTGGCTGTTCTTTCCGGTGTATTGCTGTATAAGATATACGCTATCTCGGAAAGAGGTACGCTGCCTCCTCTTTTGCTGACCAGGAGGGCCAATAGTTCCTTCGACTTTTTGCTGGAAAAATAGACTACCTGATTGTCAACGAACAGATCAAAACCGCTAAAGGTCTGTATGAAAATATGACTGTCTGCAGACATGACTGTCTTCCCTCCTCTCTTGTACCAAGTCTTCTGTTACCCGCTACTCCACGGTCACTGATTTTGCCAGGTTCCTTGGCTTATCCACGTCCAGTCCCTTAGAAAGGGATACATAATAGGCCAGAAGCTGAAGAGGGATGACAACCAGACTGGGATAAAAACATTCCAATGTCTTGGGAACGTATATGGTACAATCCGCCGTGTCCTCCATGCTGTAATTCCCGTAACTAGTAATCCCCAGGATATTTGCTCCCCTGCTTTTGACCTCCACCATGTTGCTGATTAATTTTTCAAACAGGCTGCCCTGTGTTGCAATACCGATGGTCCATATACCGTCCTCAATCAGGGAAATGGTCCCGTGCTTCAGTTCTCCGGCAGCATACGCCTCTGAGTGCATATAGGATATCTCCTTGAGTTTTAAGGAACCCTCCATGGAAGCCGCATAATCCAGGCCTCTGCCGATAAAGAATACATCATTGTTATGGGAAAACTTATTGGCAAACCATTGAATCCGCTCTTTTTCCTCCAGGATCCGGCTGATTTTATCAGGAAGGAGTAAAAGTTCCTCAATCATACCTTGATATGTCCCGTCATCCAGTTTTCCCCTTACCCGGCCAAAATAGATGGCCAGTACATAGACCGCTACCAGCTGGGCGCTGTATGCCTTGGTTGTGGCCACCGCAATCTCAGGACCCGCCCATGTGTAAAACACATAATCCGCCTCCCTGGCAATGGAGCTTCCCACCACATTGACAATCCCCATGACCGGAAGTCCCTGGTTCCTGGCCTCCCTCAATGCCGCCAGGGTATCCGCCGTCTCCCCTGACTGGCTCACCACAATGGCAAGGGTGTGGTCCTCAAACACAGGATTCCTGTAGCGCAGTTCACTTGCCAGATCCACATCCACAGGTATCCGCGCCAACTGTTCGAAAATGTATTTTGCACTCATACACACATGATAGGCGGAACCGCATGCAACCATCTGGATTCTCTTTAAACCGCATATTTCCTCGTCCGTCATCTTTAACTCATCCAACACGATCTGTTTGTCTTTTATCCTTGGGCTCAGGGTGTCCCGTACTGCCTTTGGCTGTTCATGGATCTCCTTCAGCATGAAATGCTCAAACCCATTCTTCTCCGCTGCTTCCGTGTCCCAGTCTATACGGGAAAATTCCGGCTCCAGCTCATCCTGGTCAATGTTATATAACCGGATGCCATCCTTTGTTATGCTGAGGATTTCCATATTTTTAACAAAACAGATATCCCTGGTATAATTAAGGATGGCCGGCACATCGGACGCTATGAAATTACCGCAGCCGGAACGCCCTGCAATCAATGGGCTGTCTTTGCGGACAGCGTATATCTCTCCCGGCCTGTCTTTAAACAGGATGCCAAGGGCATAGGATCCGCGGATCCGTACCATCATTCTGCTTATGGTCTCAATGGGATTCCCGTTATAATATTTATCCAGGAGATGGGCCAGTACCTCCGTGTCAGTCTGGGAAATGAATTCCACACCGTTTTTTTGCAGCTTATCTTTTATTTCCTGAAAATTTTCTATGATTCCATTATGTACTACCGCGACCCTTTTATCCCCTGCACAGTGCGGATGGGAATTGGCCACCGATGGTTCCCCATGGGTGGCCCATCTAGTATGGCCGATACCACAGGTACCGGCCACTGCCCTTCCATTATCCGTCATTTCACACAGAACCTTTAAGCGGCCTTTTGCCTTAACCACTTCCAGTGTTCCTGTTCCATCCTCTTCCTTGCCCTCTGGCCTGCCCGCCACCGCGATTCCGGCTGAATCATAACCTCTGTATTCAAGCCTTGCCAGGCCGTCCAACAGGATGGGGGCCGCCTGCATATCTCCTGCATATCCTACAATCCCGCACATGCTACAATACCTCCTGATGGCCTTTGGATATGATGACCTCTATGATCCGGTCAACGAATTCCCGGCATCTGGCCGGTTCCGCTGCCTCCACCATCACCCGCATGACAGGCTCTGTCCCGCTTTCCCTTACAAGGATCCGGCCATCCTTTCTCAGAGCCGCTTCCACCTGATTAATAGCATCCTGTACATCCTTATCCTCCCTGGCTGCCTTCTTATCCTTTACCCGGATATTCTTAAGGACCTGCGGGTAGATATGCACCGGCTCTGCTAACTTGCTGAGAGGCTGTTTTTTCTCCAGTATTACCTCCATCATCTTGATGGCTGTGAGGATTCCATCCCCCGTGGTTGCATATTTGCGGAAGATGATGTGACCGGATTGTTCGCCGCCAATACGGTAGCCGTTGGAGGCCATATTCTCATATACGTATTTATCCCCCACCGCTGTTTTCTCATATTCAATTCCGGCCTCATCCAGGGCTTTGTACAGGCCGAAGTTGGACATGACCGTGGTGACAATCTTATTACCCTGGAGTTTTCCCCGTTCCTTCATATAGCGGCCATATATGTAGAGGATAAGATCCCCATCCACTAAATTGCCCTTTTCATCCACACACAGGCACCGGTCCGCATCCCCATCAAACGCAAAACCCACATCCAGTTTCTTTTCCTTGACAAACCGTATAAGTCCGTCCATGTGGGTGGAACCGCAGTCAGCATTGATATTCAGGCCGTCCGGTTCATTGTTAATCACATAGGTGGTTGCTCCCAGGGCGTCAAACACGCTTTTGGCAATCATCCAGGCGCTTCCGTTGGCACAGTCCAGGCCCACCCTCATATTCTCGTAGGAACGGGTTGCCAGGGAAATAAGGTAACCCGTATAGCGGTTCCTGCCTGCCGCATGGTCCACGGTACGCCCAATCTGTTCCCTGACTGCAAGCGGGATTTCACCTGAGATGCCATCGATGTAGGCTTCTATCTTCAGGATGGTATCCTCGTCCATTTTTTCTCCCTGGGCATTGATTAATTTAATGCCATTATCATAGTAGGGATTGTGGCTGGCTGATATCATGACGCCGCAGTCAAAGCCTTCGGTGCGGGCCGCATAGGAAACGCTGGGAGTTGTGGTCACATGAAGAAGATAGGCGTCCGCGCCGGATGCCGTAAGCCCGGCGGCCAGGGAATATTCAAACATGTATGAAGAACGCCGGGTGTCTTTTCCAATGACAACCCGGCATCTCTTATCTTTTTTATTTCTGCTGTAGTACCAGCCCAGGAACCGGCCGATTTTGTATGCGTGTTCCACTGTTAGTGTTTTGTTGGCTTCGCCGCGGAAGCCGTCGGTGCCGAAGTATTTTGCCATGATTTTTCTCCTTATTGTATGCATTTTATAATTATGAAACGGACTTACAAATCACATGATATAGTGTCCTAATATCCTAATTAATTATTGTTGGTGTATCTTCTACATACCTCCATTACCACACACCCAATCATACAGCCTATTCCGTTATGAATCATATCATCCCATTCAAATAAACCCCTGCAAAATACCAGCTGGTATGTTTCAATTACCGCAGATACCACAGTTTCTATCAGCAATCCTTCCCACCATCTTATATTAAAATCCAACATTATCGGCAGAAGTAATCCCATGGGAATCAGAAGAACACAATTTAACAGGTTTTCTTTAAGCAGTTCACTATCCCCGTTTAAAACCTTCTTCCATGACCAGAACAACTCTAACCTATACTGTCGTTCTGTCGGTATCCGGGTAAATACCGCGGAACCAAATACAATTCCCGGAAATAAAAAAAGGCCTATTCACGGACCGCCCACGTCCTGCTGTGTTTTATGCGAATTTGATATAAATCCAAACAGTTTTGCCTCTCTCCCGTAATATCTCCTTATTATCTTTCCTCTAGTCCCTGCGGAACACATCCCTCGTATAGACTTTTTCCTTCACATCATCCAACTCTGTATCATACCTATTTGCAATAATAGCATCACATTGCTGCTTAAACCTTCCAAAATCATTGACTATTTCAGACCCAAAGAATTTCACACCATTTTCCAGCGTTGGCTCATATACAATTACGGTTGCGCCTTTTGCCTTTACACGTTTCATAACCCCCTGGATAGAGCTTTGACGGAAGTTATCGGAATTAGATTTCATTGTCAGCCGATATACTCCAATAACAACCTCTTTTTCGCTGTTTTCATCCCATGAGCTGTTTTCTTCGTAATAGCCCGCCATATGTAATACCTGATTGGCAATAAAATCTTTTCTGGTACGGTTACTTTCAACGATAGCAGACATCATATTTTGAGGAACATCTGCATAATTAGCCAACAACTGCTTCGTATCCTTTGGCAAACAATAGCCTCCATAGCCAAAAGAAGGATTGTTGTAATGCATTCCAATGCGGGGATCCAGACAAACACCATTGATAATTGCCTGTGTGTCCAGGTCCTTCATCTCCGCATAGGTATCTATCTCATTAAAATAAGACACACGCAGGGCAAGATATGTATTAGCAAACAATTTAACTGCTTCTGCTTCTGTGAATCCCATAATGAGCGTAACAATATCCTCCTTGACCGCTCCTTCCTGCAGAAGCTTTGCAAAAGTAAAAGCCGCTTCCGTGAGGACATCATCTGTTTCATCTGTCCCCACTATAATACGGCTTGGATACAAGTTATCAAAAAGTGCTTTGGATTCCCGGAGAAACTCTGGACTGAAAATAATATTCTTTGTATTGAATTTTTGGCGCACGGCCGCGGTATATCCAACCGGAACTGTAGATTTTATAACCATGATTGCTGTAGGATTCACTTTAAGAACCAATTGAATCACGGCTTCCACAGCAGAAGTATCAAAGAAATTTTTTTTACTATCATAGTTTGTCGGTGTCGCAATAACTATAAAATCGGCATCCCTGTAAGCCTGTACGCCGTCCAAAGTAGCTGTCAAATCCAGCGACTTTGTGGAAAGATACTTTTTAATGTACTCATCCTGAATTGGTGAAATACGCTTATTAATTTTCTCCACCTTTTCCGGGATAATATCTACCGCATATACTTTATGATGCTGGGATAGCAGTGTAGCAATGGAAAGACCTACATATCCGGTTCCCGCGACTGCGATAGTGTATTTTGTTTTTACTTGATGATTTATTTCTGTCATTGCCTTACTCCTCCTTGTTCTTTCCCCTGGTAAAATTCGTGATACCACTGTGCAAACTTATGCAAACCGTCACGCAGGCTTGTGCTCGGCTTGAATCCAAAATCACGCTCCAAAGCACTTGTATCCGCGTAAGTCACAGGCACATCTCCTGGCTGCATAGGAACTAACTTCTTATGCGCCTCGAAGTCATAATCCTCCGGCAGAACACCTGCGCCTAACAATTCTTGCTGTAATATATCTATGAAATCCAGCAGATTCTCCGGGCTATTATTTCCGATATTATACACACGGTACGGCGGAACCGGAAGCCCATCTTCGCCGTTTACTTTCTCCGGTGCACACTGCATGACACGCTTCACACCTTCTACGATATCATCCACATATGTAAAATCACGCATACAATTACCGTAGTTAAAAATCCGAATGGTCTCACCCTTCAAAAGTTTGTTGGTAAAACCAAAGTACGCCATATCTGGACGACCTGCCGGACCGTAGACTGTGAAGAAACGAAGTCCAGTAGACGGAATATTATAGAGTTTTGAATAGGCATGTGCCAGCAGCTCATTAGATTTCTTCGTAGCTGCATACAAAGATACCGGATTATCTACTTGATCATCCGTACTATAAGGAACCTTCTTATTAGATCCATACACAGATGAAGATGAAGCATAAACCAAGTGCTCTACTCCTGTCTCGCCATTATCATAAGAATGACGACAAGCCTCAAGGATATTGTAGAAACCGATTAAGTTCGATTCAATATATACATCCGGGTTTGTAATGGAATAGCGCACACCTGCCTGCGCTGCCAAATTCACAACGGCTGCAGGCCTGTATGTACTGAAGATATCATCAATCAGAGCTTTATCAGCAATAGAACCTTTGATAAATCTCCATGTGGAATCGGAAGCTTTAGCTGTTTTCTCAATCTGCTGCAGTCGATACTTCTTGATAGACACATCGTAATAGTCATTCAAATTATCGATTCCAATGATATTAACTGGTGACTGCGTGCGGATTAGTTCTAAAACTAAGTTAGATCCAATGAAACCAGCGGCACCGGTTACTAGGATTGTTTTATTTTTTAATGGGGTATTAATCGTTAACATAAAGTAACTCTCACTTTCTTTCTCGTTTGATATGCCATTTATTTTTTCAATAAGTTTGTCAGTATGCAGTGCTGCATTATTCTCAGATGGCTTCGCATTTGCCTAAATTTTTTTTAATCAGTTTATAAATCGTATATCCCAGTAAGCATCCTAATGTATTATGCAAAATATCATCAAATTCAAACAAGCCTCTCCTGGTAAGTAATTGCATCACTTCTATAATCAAAGATACTAAAAAACCAGATAATGCAGCCTGCTTGCAGGTTATCTGGTCAAAACCAACCGGCAGCAGCACTCCTAGAGGCATTAACATAAGCACATTCAGAATATTTTCGTATATAAAGATTGTATTTCCTTTGTAAATCTCCATATAACTCCAAAAAAGCATCAACTCATAGTTGTGCCCTGTCGGTGTCCTCGTAATAATTGTAAATGAGAAAACCAATGTAAGGTATGCTATTATCAGTCCCATCACCACGGATTTTCTTTTGTTTTTACATCTGTAATTTCCAATCATCGCAACAATTACCCCAACCGTCAGTGCAATCAAATAGTACACTGGTGAAGATAGCACTTGTGCTGTAATTATATATTTAAACATACGAACGATTATACCGGTTCAAAAAAAGTATCTGGTCTCTGCGGATTGAATATCTCATTGCAGGTCATAACCGTTACCAGGTTCTCTGTCTCACTCAGGTTGATAATATTGTGTGTCCAACCAGGAATCATGTGGATAGCTTCGATTTTATCGCCGCTTACTTCAAACTCCACCGTCTCTCCAGTGTTAATATTGCGCTCCCGAATTATCCCATGACCGGCAACCACAATGAATAATTCCCACTTGCTGTTATGCCAGTGCTGCCCTTTGGTGATGCCTGGACGACTGATGTTGATACTGACCTGTCCGCAGTCCTCGGTGTGAACCAATTCTGTGAAGCTGCCTCGGTCATCCACATTCATCTTCAGTGCATACTTGAATTTCTCGGTAGGCAAATATGTTAAATACAAACTATAGAGTTTTTTTCCAAATGAGCCTTCCGGCATCTTAGGTATCATAAGCGTCTGCGGCTGCTCTTTAAACTGCCGTAATAAATCCACGATTTCACCAAGTGTGACCTTGTGCGTAACCGGAACACAGCAATATCTGCCATCGCCCTGCAACACTGTTTCCACACCATCAAAATCACAGTGCTGTTCCTTACCTTCCAGAAGATCATACATTCCCTCAACAAGGTCATCAATGTAGAGAAGTTCCAATTCTGTGCTTCTGTCGTTCACAGTAAATTCTTCATCATTCGCCACTGCCCAGCAGAAGGTGGATACAGCAGAATTGTATCTCGGCCTGGAATGCCCCATCAGGTTTGGGAAACGATATACTGCAACCTTTACGCAAGTTTCTTTGGCATAATCAAAGAACAGCTCTTCCCCGGCCTTTTTAGATTGACCATATTCGGAATTGCCAAAACGTCCTGCCAGAGTTGCCTGTATGGAAGAAGACAGCATAATCGTTGCTTTATTCTTATGCTTCCTCAAGTTATTCAGAAGATCAGACGCAAAGCCAAAATTTCCTTTCATAAAATCCTCAGGATTCTCAGGGCGGTTCACACCGGCAAGGTTGAAAACAAAGTCCGCCTTTTGGCAGTATGTATCCAGCTCATCCGCCATGGAGTCCATGTCATACTCGTAGATTTCCTCGATTTTGATATTTGGTCTCGTTCTGTTCTTATTGTCTCTAATATTCTTAAGATTGTTCACAAGGGCAGTTCCCACCATTCCCTTGGCGCCCGTCACTAATATATTCATTATCTTTCCACCTCCTTGACTGCATTTTCAAATACAGTCAAATTATCTTCATGTTAGTACCTATTCTTCGATAAGAAGGTCTTGCACATCTTTTCTCCACACCATCTTGTTAATCACACCGGTGTAGCTCTGGATAATCTTAATTACCTTGGAACTCACATTTTCTTCGATATAGTCCGGCACGGGAATACCATAGTCTCCAGCTTTATTCATTTCTACAGCGGTATCAACAGACTGGAGCAGACCCTTCTCATCAATACCAGACAGAATAAAACAGGCCTTGTCCAGTGCTTCGGGCCGCTCGGTACTGGTGCGGATGCACACTGCCGGGAAGGGATGACCGATGCTGGTGAAGAAACTGGACTCTTCAGGTAACGTGCCACTGTCGGATACAACCGCAAAAGCATTCATTTGGAGATTGTTATAATCATGGAATCCCAAAGGCTCATGCTGGATCACACGCTTGTCCAGTTGGAAACCTGAATACTCCAGACGTTTCCTGCTGCGCGGATGGCAAGAATACAGGATAGGCATATTGTACTTCTCAGCCATCTTGTTGATTGCATTGAATAGAGACATGAAGTTCTTTTCAGTATCAATGTTTTCCTCACGATGGGCGGACAGAAGTATATACTTACACTTTTCCAGTCCCAGCCGGGCATGGATATCCGATGCCTCAATCTCAACCAGATTATTGTGCAGCACCTCCGCCATGGGGGAGCCGGTCACGTAAGTCCGTTCCTTTGGTAATCCGCAGTCTGCAAGATAGCGGCGGGCATGTTCAGAATAGGCCATATTTACATCTGAGATGATGTCCACGATACGGCGGTTGGTCTCCTCCGGCAGGCACTCGTCCTTGCAACGATTGCCTGCTTCCATGTGAAATACTGGGATGTGGAGTCGCTTTGCGCCAATTACTGACAGACAACTGTTCGTATCTCCAAGCACAAGAACAGCATCCGGTTGGATTGCAGCCATTAGTTTGTAACTCTGTGAGATTATGTTGCCGCATGTCTCTCCCAGATCTTCGCCTACTGCATTGAGATATACGTCTGGATCAGCAAGTTTTAAGTCCTTGAAGAACACACCGTTAAGGTTGTAGTCATAGTTTTGGCCGGTATGGGCAAGGATAGTATCAAAATATATACGTGTCTTATTGATGACGGCGGCTAAGCGAATAATCTCCGGGCGTGTACCAACGATAATCAACAATTTCAGTTTGCCGTTATTTTTCCATTGGATGTTGGTATAGTCATTCATTGTTGTTTAATCCTCCTTTAGTGAATATCATCCTGCCTCTTCTCATCACGAGAAAAGATACGGTTTTCATCAATGTTCGTTTTCAGAAAAAGGTTGAGAACCACATTGCCAGAAGACTTAGGGCCCCCAGTAATCATCAACACTTTTCCTGCAAGTAAACTCATTGTTTGTTTCTTCATTATATTATTTAGGCAGATTGCAAACTCAACAGCACCCAAATTTCTGCTTTTTTTCTTCCTCTATGCGTCAAAAGCGATTTATATGAATTTTCAAAAACAGTCGACAAAATCCCTGTTTTATGTAACACAGAGGTTTTGGAATCAATTCATCAATGAAGCATGGTATGGATAGCTCCCTAGTATCGTGTTAAAGAAAAATATGAGGACTCATTTTCTCCTCATACCATAGTACTGCCAAATAAATAGCTGCTCATGTGTGATATATAAATGGTATTAATTTCTCGTATTTTCCTTATTCAAACCGCATTTAATAGTAAACATAGCCGGATACTATAACAAATGAAGAATTCATAAAAGAAGAAAATCAAACTCCCAACTATTCGAATGCCAGGTATGACTCTACGCTTATATGTATCGCACCCTCCATCTCCACATACGAATATCTAACTTGGTATGTTTTCCAACCCATATCGGAAGTTTAATAGCATTTATAAATTTTTATGTTTTAAAGTTTATATATAATGTTTTCAATATGCTTATTTGAGTCAACACTCTTTTTACCCATAATACTCATCATAGCCTTTCAAGAAAATAAACTGATTGAATGTTGTCCTTGAATAATCGCCTACTTCCTAATTTCTTTCATAGCTCAATAAACATATTTATTTTGCAAGCTCGTCCTGGATATATGCCAGAGAAGCAATCTTATCCCTTGTTTGCTCAACCGTCAGCAACTGTGTATTATTAGAATTAAACTCGGTAAGAATATTTCGTTTTGTATCACCCTTATTGAAATACTTGTCATAATTCAAACCACGCTTGTCGCAGGGCACACGGTAAAAGTTACCCATATCGATAGCATGAGCGCATTCTTCGTTTGTTAAAAGTGTCTCGTACATCTTTTCACCGTGACGGATACCAATAATCCTGACGTCCTCTTTATTGCCGCCGAATAACTCACACACTGCCTCTGCCTGAGTCTGAATAGTACTGGCCGGGGCTTTCTGAACAAGGATGTCACCAGGTTCGCCATGCTCGAAAGCGAACAGAACAAGGTCAACTGCCTCATCCAGAGACATAATAAAGCGGGTCATGGCAGGCTCGGTCAAAGTGATGTGATTACCGTTTCTGATCTGGTCAATCCACAACGGGATAACAGAACCACGGGAACACATAACATTACCGTATCGAGTGCAACAAATCTTTGTCACATTGGTCGTTCTCGCTTTTGCAACGATGACCTTTTCCATCATTGCCTTAGAAGCACCCATAGCGTTTACAGGATATGCAGCCTTGTCCGTGGATAAACATACGACATTTTTAACACCTGCTTCTATTGCGGCGGTTAAAACATTCTCTGTACCAAGGACATTGGTCTTGACCGCTTCTATGGGAAAGAACTCGCAGGACGGAACTTGTTTCAGTGCTGCTGCATGGAATATGTAGTCAACTCCGTTCATAGCATTCTTAACAGATGCAAGGTCACGGACATCTCCAATGTAGAAGCTAATCTTGTCTGCAACTTCCGGCATTTCCACCTGAAATTCGTGGCGCATATCGTCCTGCTTCTTCTCGTCACGAGAAAAGATACGGATTTCACCGATGTCCGTTTTCAGAAAACGGTTGAGAACTGCATTGCCAAAGCTACCGGTCCCCCCGGTAATTAATAATGTTTTATTTGTAAATAAGCTCATATTAATCTACTCCTTTTTATTAATGTACTGTATCAAAGACTTTATCTTCTCTTCTAGGGTCATGGACTCCCACCTTTATTTTGATCTCTCACCGAAATCATTGTGCACCCCAGCAAATCCGTTCTATAAATTCCAGTAATTCTTGTACCCTTCCAAGCACAGTATTATTACCAATAAATAGCCTTTCGGGAGGGGGTATGTCGCTACCTATGCCTATGCATACATTTAGGCCACAATGTTTCAGTCTGGAACGGTATTCCTTCGTCCTCATTACTTCATACAACTTATTCAATCGAACTAAAATTATATATATGAATTGTTTAATCATCCTACTACTCTCCTACTCAATTTTTCTTCTTAAGACCGCTAAAGTCTCTTCTCATACTTCAAATATATTTTTTTTGCCAAAATATTGCACTCCTTATATCTTGGTACATAATTCAGCAGGAAAAGCATAACTATCGACAACACAAATATTCCAACAGCTTTCAGCATCCAATCAATCCAACCGGTAACAATGATTGGTTTCCAGAAGAAAAACGCCAATGTTAATATTAAAAAGCCGCTGAAATTTAACAGCAGATTTTTCATTAAACTCATCCAGCCAATTTTGCATTTTCGATACACGAAAAGAATTACATCCTGTGTACGGAACAAATACGAACAAATCGTTCCAATTAGCAATCCCTGCATACCCAATACAGGAAGTAGTGCCAGAGAAACAGACAAGTTAATTACTGCTTCGATTATTGAACCTTTTTTGGTTTCCTTAAACCATCCATATGCATTGATTGTTATTAATGCCGGAACCCTCACCAGATTCATCATTTGACAAATACAGAATAAAAGTGCAACAGATGGCAAAATATAATTTGTATCCGCAACCGAAGCTGTATATAACGAAACAAAGGGGATTGTCATGATTAAAGCTGTAGAAAGAATCGCAAACAAAATGCAATAGAAAAAACTTTCAAACAACTTGAATACCTTGTTATAGGTTTTCTGTTCTCCTGTTGCAAGTCTGCCAAAAGTTGCTAAAATTGCTTGGCTGAATGTTGTATTTATAATGGCAGCAATATTTGAATAGATATAATTGTACACAGAGTAAATACTGACATTCTTTAATGTTGAGGCTACTGTCAAAATAGTGACATCTGTATGATTAACCACAAGCCCTGCAATCTGATGTACCAAAACCGACCAACGCTGTAATATCGCCTGATTGTTTGGTTTTGCTTTCAGATCTAATTTTTTATAGTGTTTTTTTACATAAGCAAATATAATAATGGACTTAATAACTGCCGTAGCCACAAGTATTGACTGAACCACAATGATACTCTGATTCATGTAAATTGCTATCAACCTCAATCCACAAGACAATAATGTCAATACTGAGTCACAGATGTATATTATTCCAATCCGATTATCTGCTGTTAACAATATCACGTATTTTCCAAGAAAAGCATAAGTTATCACACTACTCAGTCCCGAAATAAAGGTCAATAGCCCAGCAGTTAATGCATCAACCTGGCTTGCTACAATACAAGGAATCAGAAACGCCAGGCCTACAAGCAGCATCAGAAACCAACGGCATATTTTCTCATATTGTTGCTTTGTTGCTGCTATTACAGCACTTACAGAATCCCAATTACTCTTCGCAAGCGGTACATAAAGTGCTTGTATAGACGCTGTACCAATTCCGGATTCAAGCAAAATCAAATATGTCAAAAATTGTGTAATACTGGAATAGAGTCCATTGATATCAGACCCAAAGCTTGAAAGTACATACTTCTGCACAATCAGACCAGTCACAATCATTATCACCTTGCAAATGATAGATAAAATCATATTCTTTCCTAGATGTTTCATTTTATTTTCCTCACAGTATCACAAGCACAATATATGCCAAAGCAAACATACTCCCATGAAACAAACTCAAATTAAAAAAGTAGTACAGAAATACAATTTTTACCATCACATCCGTACGGCTTCTCTGCTGGCTTCTCCATGCCATAACTACACCACGCAAAATATAAGCCAAAGAAACAGCCGTACCAATAAGTCCTATTTGTAGCAATAAATCTACATACGTATTATGAGGGACAAGCTCTCCATTTCCCGCAAAAAGCGAATTAAATCCGAATAATAATCCCACAATTCCCTGTTCCGAAAAAATATATTGCAGAGCTTTGCTTAACAATTCACTGCGTGAAGATGTAAATTCTGCCATATTTCCTAAATTTAGCAAGAAAAACTTTTCCTGCATTCTGACAATATAGGCATCAATCGTCTCATTTCGCATTGAATCCGGCATTGTCATATATACATTTATAATAATTAATATAAAAAATATTATGATTAATGCATTCCAGATTTTTTTTGGTATTGAATCACGTTTTATAAAAACAAAACAACCCAACACTATCAAAAATCCAATCAGACCTGATGTAGATAGTGTAACCGTCATTGAAAATACTGAACAAGCTATCATGATTGTTTTTAAATACCATTTGAAATTTGTATCAAACAACGTTATTGCTATTCCTATATTTAAAAGCAATGAGGAAAAATTTGAATCCCCAATACCAACGCCCAAGATACCCTTCCTTAAAAACGCTTTAGAATACTCATTCAGTTCATAAAATTCAACACCGCCTGTCACACAAGTATGCAGGCTAATCAAAAATACGGTGATTGCGATACCTTTAAAGAACAGCTCTCTTTCCTTAGTTTCTGACACACATTGAGCTCCTGCACATATAAAAGTCAACGTGTAGATAATATTTTTTATGCCGATTATACTGTAATGATACAAAGTGACAAGCATAATAACCAGAATGACAGCCGCTATCATTTGAGAAATACGAATTTGAATTCTATACTTATTTAACAGAAGAGCCAGTCCTAAAAAAAGTAACAGCAAATACGGGAACGAAATACTACCAAAAAATATACACCTCAATGCGTCATTGGCAACAATAATAATGCTAGTTACAAATGCTTTATATCCATTGAAATAGAGGTAAGTAAAACAAATAGCCATAATAGGACCTGTTATTGTCTGCAATGAGGGATTTATAAACACACACAGTATTGAAGTCATAAGGATAGCTAATACATAGCGCAATCTCCTATCTATCTGTTCCCTCGTAAAAAACAATAAAGCTTTATTATGCCCTTTATCCAAGTGTTCCTTGTCGTTCATTATGTTTTCAGGCAAAATAATCTACCTCCATATTCCAATAAACATTAGTATCAATTTGCAATAGGTCATGCATAAATTTTTATTCAGATTCACTTCATCCTCCTGTTATCTAGCTTCATACCCTGAAAAAGAATTTAAATTTCAAAGCAATGAAATAACAGCATTTACAATCGCATCATTCGCATAATTGAACTCTTTTGCACCTGCTTTAATTTTATTTCTTGCATCATCGTCCGAAATATAGCGTAAAATTCCACTGTAAATCCCATCCTCGTCATTGTCGTTAATAAAACCGTTTACACCGTCTTTAATGACCTCTTCCACAGAAGAAAATCTGGTGGAAACGACTGGAATGTCTAAAGTTAAAGCCTCATTTATGACCATCGGTTGCGCCTCATAACGTGAAGTCATCACAAAACAATCCGCTTGCCTGATATACGGGAAAGGATTGGGTTTTAAGCCAAGGAGAAGCAAGTAATCTTCTATCTTTTTTTCCACGATTCGGTCCTTTATTATCGCAAAATCCTCTCCATCACCTATGATATACCAAATAAAATCGACTCCTTCATTTTTCAAACGAAAAGCAACCTCAATCGCCCGATCAAATCCCTTCTGAGATGTAAATCTGCCCATAGAAATAAAAGTATACGTTCTTTTTTTTAAGAACTCGACTTCTTCTTTGGATTGGTTGATAATAAATTCCCGCGGAATAGTGTTATAGATTAAGTGAACATGGCTGGCAGACAAATGCAAATTTTTCAACATACTATTTTGAGATGCCTGAGATACACAAACTATTTCATCATACTGATCATAAAGTCTTTGTTCCTGTTCCACCGATTTTCCAATAGCAAAGCGATGATAATCATTATGTACCCATGCAATCCTTTTTTTACACCCTATATACTGTGCATAATCGGTTGACAAAGATTCTTGATACGCAATAACAGTATCATATTTTTCAGATTGCTTTTTTGCACTAGCACGGAAAAATAGTTCGACAGCTTTTTCTTTTCCACAAATTATATGGCATAATACAAAAGTCATTCTGATGAGCAAAGCAATGAACCCCTTACTTTTCAGCTGCTTTTTCGGACACATGACAGAAGATATGATTTTCTCTTCTGGCAGAACATGTGCCACCTGTTCTGCTCTTTCAAGAAAACAGCCTTCTCTTTGAAAAAGAAATAAATCTGCTTCATACCCTCTTTCTTTAAGTAATCCCAAAAGATTAAGCATAGAAGTAGCAGATCCACCGCTTCTCACGGCCGGTAAAATAAACAATACTTTCTTCATTGTTTCTTCAGCTCCCTAATGAATCTTTTCATCTCTTCCCGATAGCTCATATAATTAAATGCTGTTTCAGCTTCTTTTCGCGCCGCAGTACGCATAATGAATTTGTCTTCCGCATGCATCCTCAACGCTTTTCTGAAGCCTTCCGCACATGCTTCTGCCGTCTCATCTGACACCACAATACCTGTCTCTCCGTCTCTAATATATAGATTTAGGTCGCTGGTATGATTTGCAATCACAGGAGTACCACACATCATGCTTTCGCCAACCTTTGTGGGAAAACCAGCATTAGCATAGCGAAGATTTGGTCTCAATAGAACAGTAAAATCAGCACTTGCTATTTTCTCCTGTACATCTACATACGGAATTCGACCATGAACAAATATATTTCCTGTTAATTCTGTCATCATTTCCTCACTGATTCCAAGCTTCAGCAACTGATTCTTATTTGCTCCATAGAGATGCAATTCGATTTGATTTCTTTCTTTTATAGTAAGCAACAACAACGCTCTAATTGCGTTAGCAATATAGTCCTTTCTGGCTGGAGACCCAGCATAAGCAACAATTACTTTCTCATTATGATTATATTCGACAAAAGAATAGTGTTTCTTATCAATAATAGTAGGGATACGAACCACATTACAATTTCTTGCCTTATAGTACTCTGTCAACAAAGAAGAAATTCCTATAATATTCCTGGTTTTCACATGTTGTATGATAAGTCCATATCGATTATATAGAAAATTGATTTTTCCCCCTAATCCTCTGAACGAATTATTATTTTTCTGATACCATTCTACAGAATTATAAATTATTGCAACATGTTTCTCTTTCGCAAAATCCATCAAGAAGCTAATACTTTGAAATGCAAAATTACTCGCAACAATCTTATCAAAATGATATTTTTCCCATGATTCAGTTATTGCTTTCAGCACAAGCTGTTCTAAATATTTTTTCCTTTTGACCTTAGGTACAGATAAATAAGCAGAAGCGTCCACATTGGCGTATTTCAAACCATCTATCTCTCCGCTAAGAATTGTCCCTTTATCATATCTTGTTCCAATCAATATTGGATTCTCGCCGCAATTCTGGAATAATTTTGCTAAATTAATGATTCTAGTTGCATTTGCTGTCTGGTCTGGTAATGCTTGTGCGCCTATAAATAATACACTCATAATCTGCCTATCTCCTAAACTATTTAACATCCTTCATAAGAAAGTTTTCCCATTGGTCATAGATGACGTCCTCTGCAAAAACCCTTGCCCTGTTTCTCGCTGATACCCCAATACGGTCCCGTTTTTCTCTTGATTTAAGCAACTCTCTCATGGAACTTTGCAAAGCCTCTGCATTATTGCAGGGAACCAAAAGTCCGTTGATTGAATTTTGTATTAGCATCTTTGGACCTCCACATGGACAATCTGTAGAGATTACCGGTGTTCCAACAGCCATAGCCTCCATCAGAGCATTGGGCATTCCCTCAAAATCAGATGACAACACAAAGACTTTCGCAGTTGCCAATTTTTCTGGCACATCGGTAATTAATCCTGGAAGCCAAACACGTTTTGAAAGATTGTTTTCTTCAATATATTGTTCATATATTTCTCGCAAAGGGCCATCACCATAAATTATTAACATATCATTTGGAAAATCTTTTTCAATTTCTTTCCACGCCCTGAGCAACAACAGATGATTTTTTTGCTGTTCAAATCGTCCAACGGTCACTACATCCTGCACTGGTTCTATTCGATTTATTTCGTAAAACTTTCTTCCTACCGGATTCATAATGACAGTGGATTTGTCTCGTACTGATTTTTGAAAATAAGCTGCCGCATCCTTTGTCTGAAATACCACTCCGTCAGCAAAAGAGAATAACGTTCTTGCAATCCAGTTATTAACTTTTCCTTTTCCATACTCATGAACAGGTTCATTTCTAACAGAAACTATCTTTTTACATTTCAAACCAAGTGTTGCAAGCAATATTCTTTTATTTGGATTGCCCAAAAACGATAAAACCACATCCGGCTGTTCTGTTTTTATAGTCTTGCGCAAATCGAAAATCCTGCTGATGTTTTTAATAATTGGATTTCCTTCAAGAGATTTCCTCAGGTATATCCTTTTAACAGTTTCCGGTATGGGATAACTGTATTTTTGTTCATCAGTAATAAAATCATTCACCAAGACAACATCGTAGCTTTCATTGAAATATGTAACCAAATTAGACATCACTCTCTGAGCACCGCCACGATAAAGCGTGTCAATATAAAAAGCAACTTTTTTCACTTTGTCATTCTCCCTAGCAACCACTCACATAAATCACATCTAAATAGGCTTTTCTAATGTTTGCCTTTTTTGATAAACAACTGTTTTAGGCGGTACATCTTTATTTATCACTCCCCCCGCTGCGATAACAGCGCCCTCACCAATCCTCACACCTTTAAGGATGACACAATTTGCTCCTATCCAGGCACCTTTTCCAAGTCTGATTGGTTTAGTGGTGTATCCACCACATCCATCGTGATCATGGTCATATATATATGTCCCTGGTCCAATCGTAACATTATCCTCAATGTCAATTCTTTCATGTGCAACTACCATACTCCCACGGTTGATGAAGCAGCCATTGCCAATAGATACGCATCCATGTTTCGCTTTTATCTCAACTCCACCACTAATCCCCGATTTGTTACCAACAGATACCCTTCCACCGCCTTCCGTATAGATGTATGCAAACGGACTAATCAGATTAATCCATCCAAATTTCACTCGACATCCCAGGATTCTCTTTATCCATAGTTTTATTGTTGATGCTGTCATAGAAATAGCTATCCGAATATACTTCATCCTTATCTCCCTATCTCTTTAAAATCTCTGATGGAATAATACTACTATTTTTTAATTCAGCTAAGAAGTACCCTCCTCGTTCAATCTTTCATATATATTTATATACTTATCTACTACAATCTTTTCGATATAGCTGTTTATTACTTTCTTTCTATTGGTAGAAGAACATTTCATTCTCATTTGCTTTCCCTTCATTCTCTCAATCGCACTTGCTGCCGCCTCCGTGTCTTTTATAGGTACCACACAGCCGCCATCCTCACCAATCATATCTTTATTTGCAGCCCAGTCTGTCACAATACATGGCAACCCTGCCGCCATTGCCTCACAAAGGGAATTGGAAAATCCTTCTCCACCAAAATATGTGAGAAACATAAAAATATCTGCATTTTTTAGTTCCTCTTTCACACCCGCCTTATCTTTCGGACCTGTAAACACAGTATTTTTCAACCCTTTGCTTTTTGTATACTCTTCAATCGCTGTATCAACTCTTCCAACCATCCGAAACTGGATATTCGGGAACATTTCGGCTACGGAGATAAAATCATATGCACCTTTTGTTTTAACAACACCGCCAACGTATAAAACAGTTTTAATCTCATCCTGGATTTTATAATCATCTGCAATTTCATCCTCGGATATAAAATTAGGTATCAACTCATACGGCGTGTCTGTTATATTATCAAGGTAATCATTCGTTTGGGTGTTAAGGGTAATGATAAAATCACTCTTTTTGCATAGTTTCTTTAATAAAAATTTCCCTAATCTACTCTTCGTAGTATTCGGAACTGTACATCGGAAATGAATAATAAACTTCCTGCCTCTGCGTTTCGTTATACATGCGCATACATACTCCCGTATCATGGACAGTGTCGCCGATGGGATGCAGGAATGAACGATTTTTACCTGTTCATCTTTCAGTTCACGCTTAAGGCCAGACCAAATTCGATGGCATCGCTTGATTTCATCTACAAGATTCCTCCTGCTTTCTTTCTTCCCGCCGAACACATTGCGTTTTCCAATCATCTTCTCATCAACAACTGATAACTCCCAACCGTTCTTTAATTGCGCCTTCAACATTCTCTGTGTCCAACTCGCTATTCCGCCGTATGGCGGCGGAGTCGGTGCCAATAACACTGTTTTCATATAATTTCTCCAACCACTTTTATAATTGCCCCTTCTTCTTTGACCCAACATTTCCAACTATTAGGTATGAGACAGTCGCTATGCCAATCGTCACTATTAAGGCAATAAAGAAGTAAATCCAACTTCCTACCAATCCAAGTTCAATCAATATATTTACAATCACCATGTGGTAAATATATATCCCATAAGAAATATCATCCTTTATATTCAGTCCTGGAAATGCATAAGCAAAGCCAACCCATGTCACACCTTTGAGAATTGTTTGTAATAATCCATATCCTGCATCTATATCGAAGCCTGTGAAGATAACTGCAAGCAATAATGCCAATCCAACCCACCAGAATTTCTTTAAAATTGGCATAATCTCTTTAAAATAATTGCAAAGCAAAGCCCCTGTCATGAAAATCCAAAAATATGGGATAAATGTTGCTTCATAGAGTTTATATATTGTCTCCGAAAGCAATTTTTCCAATTGAGGTGAACCAATACCAATGGCAAGGCTTATAGCTATCGTTACAAACCATCTTTTTTTATTTTCGTGGCTTAGAAATTTCTTTATAACCCATGCTACAATGTAAAACTGAACAATCACTGTAATAGTCCATAATGACCCATTCGGTGTGCCACAACCAAATCCTCTTAAAGAATCCGGTGTCCAGAACTGCATTATTGTGGACTGTGTCACTATAAAAAGCATCAAGTCTTTTACATTCCACCTATCATATAAGAAAAAAATCGAAATAATACTTATGGTAATCGCACACCATAATTCCGGATAGATTCTAAATATTCGTTTTCTTACATATGTCTTAAGATTCGGAGTTTTCTCAATTGAATTCCAAATTAGAAAGCCACTTAGAATGAAGAAAATCGGTACTCCCTGAAAAATGGACATTATTATTCCTGCAACACTTGTCCCACTCAGGTTCATGTGCACTACGGCGTGTCCGTAGAACACTTGGATTGCTGCTAACAATCGGAGTAGATTAAGAGAGTTCTTTTGTATCCCCCCCCCCCAATCAGGCCTATTTTTTATTAGATTCATCTCATTCATTTTCTACCTCATTCACTGTTTTCATCCGACTTCTCACAATCCGATATCCCTTCTCAACCATGTAATTCTCCTAAGTTACATAATATGTTTTATAATTTCTTTATAACTTGCTGTTGCACTACACGATTCTAAAAGATACTGTCTTGCATTAATTCCCATTTCTATGCGCAATTCTGTACTATTAACAAATCGATTGACATTTTCAACAAATGCATGCGGATTATTGCTTGCATTCCATAATCCAATTTGATTTTGGATTAGTATATCCTTGAAATCTGTATGTTCATCCGTTGCTGCGATTATCGGCTGTGATAAATCAATATGTCCAAGCATACGTGAAGGGATATTTGGAACTGTAAAATTATAATCCAAAAAAACCATTCCGACATCGCATGATGCCATTAATAAATCATAGTCATACTTTGGTATATACGACAGTATTTTTACATTTTCACAGTTATTTTTTTTAATTTCTTTTTTTAAATCATCAAATGTATTCCCACTTCCAACAAATAGAAAAAACGCATCGTTGCATTCTTTTAAGTGTTTTACCAGCGAAATAATATACTCTGTTCCTTGAGCCCTGCTAATAACGCCACCATAAATAAATACAACCGCATCCTTGGGAATTTGATATTTTTCTCTGATTTCATCCTTATGAGAAGTTAATTCTGCAATTCTCTCATTTGACGATGGAATGATACTATTGGGACAAATATCCACCATTTCTTCTGTAATGCCTTTATTCAATTTAAGAATGTATTCTTTGTTTCCTTTTGACATTACGCCAATACTATCCGAATACCTGTACATCGACAATTCGCACTTTTCAAATATCTTGTACATAATTGAATTTTTACTCAGAATATTTAAATCAACAGCATTTTCCGGAAAAAAATCTTTATGTAAAAGATAAATATATGTCCCTTTTTTTTTCAATATTTTCATTACCGGCGCATATGTTATGGGAAGTGTCGCAAAAATTGCAATATCATAATGATTTTGTTTTAAATATTTATAATACACTTTCTTGAACCAAATTAAAAACCATAATGTTGCTATCCCTTTTTCAATCAAAGAAACTTTGCCTCGAAAATTTAAGCTTTTAACTCTAAATACATTAATATCTCCATTTTGTATACAAGTAGTACTTTTTTTATATTTACGTTCAATGGGTGTAACAACATCAACATGATATCCCTGGTTTTCAATTTCTTTTACAAGATCGAAATACAGATTCCCATATCCATCTTCGGGATATACTGAAGTAAAAAAAACAACATTCTTCTTATCCACAATCCATATTCCTTTCTACTGTTATCAAGGCCAATGTCTCGCTAATTTTTTCTGCAATCTTCTCACCACTCATGTCGTATTCATTTCGCAAATACTTTTGATTACCAACTTTGACACAGTATTGGTCATTCACGCCAATTCTCAACAATTTTGCCTTGGAAGGATTCTCAGCCATAACTTCGGCAACCGCCCCCCCAAAACCGCCGATTACATTATGTTCTTCGCAGGTTACAATCAATTCATGTTCTGTCGTACACTTCAAAATGGTTTTAAAATCCAGAGGCTTGACAGTTGGGAAAGTATATACAGTCGGCACGAGGTCTACTTTCCTCAACATTTCACAGGCAGTTTCGACTTCCTCAAAAATTGCACCCGTGGATAGAATTGCCACACGTTCACCTTTATGAACAGAAATCGCCTTTCCAATCTGAAAGTTTTCAATGCTCTTATGAATTCGCTTTTCACCGCCACGCCCCAAACGCAGATAACAAGTCCCCGGATAATTGATTATCGCCTTCGTTATTTCTTCTGCTTCTGCTAAATCACCGGGACAAAATACCGCTACATCTGGCAGTGCTCTCATAATCGCAATATCCTCTGTTGCTTGATGACTCATGCCCAGAGAACCATACACAAACCCTCCGCCAATGCAAACAATCTTTACATTTGCATGATGATAAGCACAGTCATTTCGAATCTGTTCCAAACATCTAAGCGTTGGAAAATTTCCTATGGAATAGGTAAATACAGTCTTACCTTCCAAAGCCATTCCTGCAGCAACCGTAGTCATATTCTGTTCTGCTATTCCGGCATTGGTGAACTGATTCGGGCACTTCTCCCAAAATGGCTTTAATACTCCAAATCCCAAATCACCTGTGATTAATTCAATATTTTTATTATTCTTTGCCAGTTCCACTAATGTTTTGACAAATGTGTCTCTCATTGTTTAACTCCAATCATTCTATCTAAAAACTTATTTTTAGGCAGATATTTCATATAAATCTCATATATAATCAGTGGTCCAAGTAAGACTACCAGAAACATGCAAGGATAAGTCACATACCACTGAAGTTTTAAAATGACCACCACCACAAACTCTGTTACTGCTTGTATCGGCCACGAGTATATGTATATCGTAAAGGCATGTGTCCCAATATATTTGATTACCCTCATTTCATGCTTTGAAAGTACAACAGCTAACGTAAGCATCAAATAAATCATCAAAACCCCTGTCAGCTTATATCCGACAGTGCCAAAACCATGCGCATATAAAATAAATGCGACTATCCCCGCTACGGCTCCCGCGTACCATTGAAATAATATTTCTTTATTTTTGATAATGAAATCTGATAAGAACATTCCAAGCAATGCATATACAAATTCAATCGAGATATCTTCTATTGCAAACCATCTAACAGGAATAGGGTAAAATGTTAATATAATGCCTAAAGAAATCCACCCCCCCCCCCAGCAAATCTTAATGATTGCGGACTTATTCGTAAAATTTTTGTATAGACAAGCACATAAAAGCGTAATCACCAGATATACAGGAATAAACCAAAAATGCCCCCAAATTCCCTCTCTCGGTATCAGCAGCATCCCCACAAAATTTGTTGCTGAGATTTCCATATTATCATTCATGTATGCACCCAGAGCACATTTTGGCAGCCAGGCAGCCAGTGTGAGAACCACGTATGGCAATATCAGTTTTTTTACTTTAAGCTTCCACCACTGTCCAATATTTCTGTTATTAGCTGTATATGCAGTCAATATTCCTGCGATAAAAAAGAACAAGGGCATATGAAACATATAAACAAATGTCGTTATTCTCTGCAAAAATCCCGGATAATCGGAGTGCAGAGGATGTGAATGTCCAAAAACGACAAGCAACACTGCAAATCCATACAATATCGTTATGAATTCTTGGCTCTTCTTTTTCATTGTGCTCTCCCTCATTCCATCTATACTCTGTATTCTCTTTCACCACTTCCAGACTTTGCCTCTACTCGCCTCATTTTTTCCGGATAAGTGGTCTTCCAGGTATATGTCAAGGTATGGTCATTATTGATATCGTCACTTTCCGTTGGCAACACAGGATTTGGAATTCCCTCCGGGGTGTATGGGTCTTCCACCCCCTCCGGTTTCGTCTGGTGCAGCTCGTTTACTGCACAGTCATATTCCCATCCATCATGTGGAAATCTATAATGCCACAGGATATCATTTTGCATAAATGAGATTCCGCATCCTTTGACTGTATTGGCAAGAATCATCATCGGCTTATGTTCACTTTCTTTTCCATTTTCTTTTGCCTTCTGAAAAGCCGCTTTGAGTTCTTCGTGATTATTTCCGTTGATTTCAATCACATTCCACCCAAAAGCTCTCCATTTGCTTCCGAAATCTTCTATTTCAAGCGTATTTTCCTGAAAATCCAAGCTCTGCATATGATTATGATCCACAACTGCAATCAGATTATTTAAGCGAAAATGATTTGCAAAGAGTGCTGCTTCCCATACAGAACCTTCATCACATTCCCCGTCACCAAGTACCGCAAATACTCGACCTGCTTTTTGGTCCTTTTTCAGCGCATATGCTATACCTGCTGCAGCCGACAAACCATGTCCTAACGAACCGGTAGAAAAATCCACCCCAGGAAGATGGTGGGAAACATGCCCGGATAAACGTCCCCCATTCTGATAATGGGTTTTTAGTTCTTCCACTGGGAAAAAACCACTTTCTGCAAGTGCAGCATAGATTGCTGCTCCTGCATGTCCTTTGCTTAAAATAACCCTGTCTCTGCCATTCCATTTTGGTTCTTCCGGTTTGTAGTCTAAAATATTTGCATATAACACTGCTATGATGTCAGCCACGGATAATACAGCTCCTATATGGCTTCCGCCAGATAAATGTGTCATTTCAATGCCATGACGCCTGATAAGCCATGCTAATTTTTCACTTTTCATACCATTTCTCATACCGTTTCTCCCATATTTACTTGCTGTCCATTGCTATATTCATCAACAATTTTCTGAATATCTTTAGGTAATTTCTGTGAATGCGTAACTACCTTGTATACCGTATAAAAAATACAGTATATGTCAGAAAAGAAATTATGGTGATATCTATAATAAAGCTGCAATTCTATTTTAAGGGGTCTTACACATTCCATATAAAATTCATCTGGGTCAACGGCAGCAGTGAATCCCTTAAACTGTTCAAAATTGGCCATAGAAGCCCAATCCGTAATTCCAGGTTTCAAATCGAGAATCGGCATTTCTCTATTTGTATACTTTTCTACATAAAAACGTAGCTCTGGACGAGGACCAACAAGACTCATATCACCTATTAAGACATTAAACAACTGCGGTAATTCATCTACTTTGGTTTTTCTAAGGAAGTGACCGATTTTTGTTATTCTGTCATCATCATCACCAACATTCCATTTGCCCTTTCCTTCACAATCTGCTCGCATACTCCTAAATTTAAATATTCTAAAATCCTTTCCATTCTTACCAACTCTCACCCCGCGGAAGAATACTCCACCGGGTGAGTCGCTGACAATTAGAATGGAAATAATCAAAAGAACAGGCGATAGAATTATCACCCCTATCAAGCTGCATATAAAATCGAAACAACGCTTCATACATACCTCCACTTAAAAATCTTTTATATTGAAAATGAAGCTTTTACATATTAGCACCATCTACCGGAATGTTTGTTGCCTGCATAAACGAAGATTTATCGCTAGCCATAAATACGATGGCATTTGCAATTTCTTCTGGTGTTCCAAATCTATTTGCTGCCTGATGATGTTTAAGAAAGTCTTCAACCCTCGGATTCTTTTCTTTCACAAATTTGTCCCAATAACTACCGGGGAAGGCCACGGCTCCTGGCATAACCGAACACATCAACACCCCTGTTGGCGCAAGTTGTCTACCGACTGTTGTTATATAAGCATTTAAAAATGCTTTGGCTGATGCATAAAGAGGATTTCCACGCAACATAACTGCAGAGATAGATGATACATGAATGACCCTTCCAGTTCCTCGCTCAATCATAGGGGGGATAAACATACTATTCATATCAATCGCCGCAACCGCATTAAATTTCAAGGCATAATTCCAATCATCAGCCCCTCCCAGATGATTTCTGCTAATCAAGGAACCACCAACATTATGAACAACAACATCAAAAACCCCGTACTTCTTAAGGAGATTTCTAGCAAATTTCTGCGTATTACATTCCATAATATCGCAAACTACGGTCTCGCACATTGGGGCACCACACTTAAGTGCTTCTTCCTTTAATCGAAGGAGCAATTCTTCTGAACGTGCTATTGCTACAATTCGGCACTCCTCAGCAGCAAATCCTAAAGCGATACCTTTTCCAATTCCTTTACTTGCACCAACAATAAGTACAAGCTTGCCTTTTAAGTTGAGATCCATAGTTTTATTCCCCATTTCATTTTATATTCTTAATAGTCGTATCCGATTTAGCGCAATTCATATGTAAGTATCCGCAGAACAATTGCCCATTTGGCATTTGAATAGTCGTCACCTTTCTTCTAACACACTTATAGTATTCTTCGTCCTCCTCCTTGATTGTTCTCTTTGTAAATATTACTCTTCCAGTTTAGATTGTTACCACTGCACAGATGCCCCTTACCCGCAATATTCGCAGATATGCGTTCACTTCCTTAATAGCCGTGTATACTGGACGAATAAGCACATATAATACATATGAATACTACGATGAGCCTGTATCCGTCACACAGTGTTTTCGGACGCAGGCATATGTCAAACCTCCTTATCAGATTTTTCCGCTCTTTCGATTGGGTCAATAGAACACTCAAAAAGCCCTCTTGAACTCATTGGTTCCGGCTCTTGAAATCTATATCCCATCGCAAAAATTTCATAAGAGGATTCAACTCAATCCGCTAAAGCCCTTGTAAAATCAAGGCAATTCTTGGTTATTGCTATTATATCCCCATCTCCCACTATGGGCAGGTCTCCCTTCAGGATATTTATAAGTTTGGGTAGTTCACCCAAACTAGTACTTCGCAATTTCCTGACAAAGTCCATAAGTCTCATCTCATCTGGCAAAAGATTTCCATTTTCATCTTTCCTGTCAGTCATTGTCCGAAATATATTGAGAGTAGATATCCTGTCATTTAACCCTGGATGTTCCTGCTTGAAAAATACCGGTGTTCCAAACTTTATACTTACATCCTATCTTCTCACAGGTAAGGTGTTCCACCTCTCCAGTTCTTGATAGATATGGTATTTATAACTATTCCCTATGCACAATCTCCAACCCTATCTTCACATCCATCCATCTGCCAAACATCTCAATCCGAATCACTGCCAGTCGCTTATGTCTGTCAATATATGTAATCTCACCTTCAAATTTTGACAAGGGACCTGACGTTATGATAACCTTGTCACCCTCTATAATCCCCTTGGACATTTCTGCTATATGGGCGCTCCCCCCCATCTTCTGCAAAATAACCTTTTCTTCCTCTTTTATAGGAACAAACTCCATTCCATCTCCAAGAATTTTTGTAAGCCCCGGCACTTTT
Organism: Enterocloster sp. OA13; assembly: GCF_022440595.1. Taxonomy (NCBI): domain Bacteria; kingdom Bacillati; phylum Bacillota; class Clostridia; order Lachnospirales; family Lachnospiraceae; genus Enterocloster; species Enterocloster sp. OA13. The sequence continues at coordinate 4,105,807 of NZ_JAKNTF010000001.1, forward strand.
TTCAGTTCCCAGAACAGTTCATCCACCTGTTCTGTAACAAGAAAAATATATCCCGGGAATAAAATATATTGTTCCTTATGCCATTCCCCTTGATAACGTTTCATACGCTCGTAGTATGGAATGAAACATTCCTTCAAAACAGATCCATCTATCATCTTTTTACTCAACTGAAGAACTGCTTCTTCCCTTCCGGTCCTCACCTGCACTGCATACCAGCGTTCCATCCCTACCCTCCAAATCTGTTCCTGGATTTAATTAAGGATTCTTTTCTGCAACGATATTACAACCTGAATTAGACAGTATTGATTAAAAAGGGCATGCTTCGCCATTCCATGGACATCCCAATACCCTGATCCAATCTAAGGTATATAGCTGTTCTTTCCACAGATAAACTTCAACAATATAACAGGTATGACACCAGAATGCGGCAAAGCGACAATTCTGCTTTCATACCCTTTCCCCTACTTGACTCCCAGATTATACATTGCTATTTTCTTATGTACTGCAAACCTTTCCGGATTCAAAGGTGTAACTGCAGAGTCCCGGCTGGCAGCTGCCTCTGCAGCTGCAATGTCTGAATCCATATTCTTATAATGGTATTCAGGTACCAGTTCATGCACAATCCATCTCACATTTGCTGTTTCACTAAGGGCTGCCTCCCCAAGCCGGTTTAACGCCCTTTCAAACCGATCATAATCCATTTCAATTGGTTTTCCAATGAATATCCTGTCATTGACCGTCTTTTGCAATCCTTCTTCATCCATGAGGAGTTCTTCATACAGTTTTTCTCCTGGACGCAATCCGGTAAAACAGATATCTATATCTTTGTATGGCTCATAACCGGATAAACGGATCAGGTTCTCAGCCATATCCAGAATCCTGACCGGATTGCCCATGTTCAGTACAAAGATTTCTCCGCCCTTTGCATAGGCGCCAGCCTGAATTACAAGACTTACTGCTTCCGGAATTGTCATGAAATAGCGTATGATATCCTTGTGCGTAACTGTCACCGGGCCGCCGCTTTCAATCTGCTGCTTGAATAGCGGGATTACACTTCCGTTGCTTCCTAACACATTGCCAAAGCGGACCGCAACAAATTCCGTACTGCTCTTCTGATTGCTCATCTGAACCACCATCTCACAAAGGCGCTTACTTGCCCCCATGATATTCGTTGGATTCACTGCCTTGTCCGTTGAGATGAGTATGAAACATTTTGCCTTATATTTAATGGAGGCCCTGGCTGTTTTATAAGTGCCCAACACATTATTCTTGATTGCTTCATTGGGGCTGTCCTCCATTAAAGGCACATGCTTATGGGCCGCTGCATGGTAGACAATATCAGGCCTGTATGTACGGAAAAGGTAATCAAGACGGTTCGTATTGCGCACAGAGCCAATCAGTACCACCAAATCCAAATGGGGATACTTACGTTTTAATTCCTGCTGGATTTCATAAGCATTATTTTCATATATGTCAAATATGATAAGCTGTTTTACCTTATGGCCTGCCAGCTGCCTGCACAGCTCACTGCCAATGGAACCGCCTCCACCGGTGACCAGCACTACTTTTCCCTTGACATAGCCCATGATTTCATCCAGATTAACATTTACCGGTTCCCTTCCCAGCAGGTCTTCTATTTCCACTTTCCGGAGTCTTGAAATCGTGACCTCGCCATTCATGATCTGGTATACACCAGGAAGTATTTTGACCTGGCATCCTGTTCCCTGGCAGATTTTCAGAATATCCTTTATGTCCTCAGGAGAAGCAGTAGGAATGGCCACATAAATCTCATCAATTTCCTTCTCCCTTACAATCCTTGCTATATCCTTTCGGTCACCAACAATGGATACTCCGTCAATGACCCGTCCCTGTTTATCCTTGTCATCGTCAATCAAGCAGACAGGATATCCATGGACCTTTTCACTGGCTTTCATTTCCCTAAGTATAAGCGTTCCCGCTTTTCCTGCACCGATTATCATCACCCGGGGCGGAATGCTTTTTTCAAGGAAGCGGTTTATCCTGTCCGTAATTTTCTGAAGTACCTGGAAACTGACCCTTCCACTCATGGTCGCTCCGGACATCAGCACAAACCACAGTACATAATAGCTCCTGGGCATACGCGCATCAAATAACAAAATCCCTACGGACTGCGCCAAAGCAGCAACCAGGCAAGCCAGCAGGACCTGCATCATCTCCCGGATGCCTGAAACTCCCCACATGATGGCGTAAAGGTGTCCCACATAAAATATAAGGGACACCACGGCCATCTGCAAAAGTCCGTACTTCCATACCTCCCTGGCATACTCAATGGGGACCGAGGAAAGACTCAGGTCAAATCTTAATCCCAGGGCCAGGCATGCGCAAATCCATACCATGACCATATCATAACCCCAAAGTATCCACATCCTCACCTTTTTACTGTGGGGAAGGTATTTTTCTAATACAAGTTTGTTTTTACCTTTCACTTTCACATTCCCCTTTTGTGCCGTAATTCAGGGCGTCATCGTTTGTATATTACAGAAAGCGTACCTGAGTTAGGAATATTAAACCAAATCATCTTGGACGCTGCATCAATCCTGCTTGGCTGTATTACGGTCCAGGTGCCTGTCAGGTTATTGTAAAAGAGTACCTGCACTTCCCCCAGTCCATCAACGAGATTCGGAACATATAACGGGACTTCCACCGGTCCTGCTTTCTCTGCATTGGTCACTGCATCTTTCGTCACAATTGCATGGGTCCCCACCAACGCGTTATATCCGGTTAAATCCACATCAGAAATCACCTGATTCAGTGGCAGCCCGCTGTTTATACCATTAATGGCATTTACTACGGTCTCAGGAAGCCCTGATACAGCTCCGCCGCTTCCCTGTACAAACTCAAGTGCAGTATTTCCCACAACAGCCTGTCCCCTACTGTTTGTTGTAACCGTTGTTTCCCCAACTGCCTGGCCAACGCCAATTCCAACCGCATTGGTTCCCTGGCCTGAACCGGTTACGGTAGAACTTCCTGCTAAGGTGCCTCCACCTAACACACTGTCTACCCTCTCCCCAATGTCATAATCACTATCCCCTCCACCAATTACCGGGCCTGTACCGGGACTGATAGCGGCAAAGGAAATCACTGCCTGTGATGCAGCAAGTGCAGCTACTAACGCAATTGTTGTAATCCTTTTTCTCATAATCTTTACCCTTCCTTTCTTGAATGAAATTAAACATTTATAATAAGTATTGGTTTTCATACCTATTTTCCTTTATACATGCCGTCCGTTTCCTCTCTATAAAACATATCCAGGATAATCGGCTGGATCTGCGGTTTATCAGGATGGTATTCGTCATAAATAGGGGTCTCCACTGCCTTTCCCGGAAGTGTCAGCATATCTGTCATTCCCAGTTCCTGGCCTCCTCCTAAAAAGGCCAAGGCCATGTCCATATACCTGTCTTTTGTCATGTCAGTCACCATGTAGGGTTCCATCTCCTTTAACAGTCCGGACACAAAGCTGTCATCTGTTCCTGACTTTATCTTTGCAGCCTGAAGCAGCCCTTCTATATAAGACTTCTGGCGTTCCGCACGTCCCAATGCACTTTGGGCCTGGCCGGTATCCCTGTAACGGATATACGCCTCTGCCTGCGTGCCTTTAAGCGTGACTGTCTTTCCGTAAATGAATTCAGGATCCACCCGTTCCATCCCCTGTTCCTCCACGGTAACGGTAACGCCTCCCACCCCATCATTCATGATTGGAAGGGCAGACATGCTGATTGCCATGTACCCGTCAATCGCCAGTCCTCCTAACAGATTGCTCACTGCCTCCTTCATATACCGGCAGCTTTTATCCCTGCCATCTCCATAGGCATAACCTAATGCAAGGTGCTGTATATCCCTGCCCAGGACATTGCCGCTTAAATCAGTCAGGGTTATCTCCGTCATGGTATCCCTTGGTATCATCAGGATTTTAACCTTATCCCTGGCTATATCCTGGGCAACAAGGAAGATTGCATCTGCCTGGCCTCCGGCCCCGGCAACCATGGTTTCCTCCAGACTTCCAGGCCTGTCTATTCCCATGCACAGGATTGCCTTGACATAGGTATTGCGGCGGAAAATCTTACCCTGATACTCTATTCTATCTATCTTACTTTCTTCCCCATCAAAGTCCTGTTCCTGATGCCACTGCAGGACATCTTCTGCCAATGCTCTTTTTTCCAAATACAGCTGGCCTGTCCGGTAAAGAAAAAATGCAGTAAGAACCGATGCCAATGCCAAGACTGCAGCCATCCTTTTTTTACAGTTTTGGAACCGAATGTTTTTTCTCCGTCTCATATTGTCCTTTATCTATTGTTTTCCTCAGCCTGATTTTCGCCCCCCCCCCCATCGTATTTACCATAATATTTCCTATAATATTTTTTATAATATCCATTTTCGTAGTCCATCCCCACCCGGTTCAGGACCGCTCCCAGAATACGGCATCCGCTCTTTTCCAATTGTGCCTTCACTTTCTGGGCCAGATGGTAACTGATTGTACCGCTTTCGATTACAATGACCGCTCCATCACATTGACCGGCAATAATGGCTCCATCAATAAGATTTGCCATGGGCGGCGTATCTATGATGATATAATCATATTTCTCCTTGGCTTTTTCCAATAATTCATTGAATAATGGGTCTTCCAAAAGTTCTGCCGGATTGGGGGAATATGGACCAGCCAGAATCATGTCGAAATTCTCCACATCAGTGGCATAACAGATATCATCCATTGTCTTCTGGCCGCTGAGATATTGGGACAGCCCGCTGGGGTTACCTTTAATTTCATATCTTTTTATGAATACAGATTTACGTATGTCCGCGTCTATCAGTAAAACCTTTTTTCCTATACTTCCAAAGGATGCTCCGACAGAAAAAGTGATTTCACTTTTTCCTTCATTGGGCAATGAACTTGTAAACATGATTGTTTTCAGGCTGCTTCCACAAAACTGTAAATTAGTCCTCAGTGTCTTGATGGACTCTTCAAAATGATAGTCCTTCTCACCTGTATTCTGCAGATTCAAAATTTGTTCCACGTCTTACTTCTCCTCTCAGCCTTTTTTTGCCTGGTTTTTCCGTTTTTTCCTGCTTCTCCTGCCTTCACTGCCCTTTGCCGGGTCATCCTTTTCCTCGCTGTTATTCTCCGGAATAACGGCCAGTACGCTGATGCCAAGATAACGGGATACATCTTCCTCTGAACGGATGGTGTCATTCATGATGACCTGAAGCGCAATAAATCCACATGCCGCCACGGATAAAGCAAGACCTCCCAAAGCAGCGTTCTTCTTTATGTTAGGGGAGGTGGGGTTGTCAGGCACGACACCATTTTCTATGATTTTTGGCGGTATCATTTCCATGATATCCCCAATATAGTCTGAGGATGCCTTTGCTACTGCATCCACAATGGCTTTTGCCCTGACCGGATCAGTATCTGACACAGACATGTTAAGAATTCTGGTATCGGCAGGATTTGAGATGCGGATCATACTTTTTAACTGGTTATAGGATAAACTCAGTTTCTGTTTTTCGATTACTTCTTCCAGCACGGGCCTGCTGGTAATCATTACACTGTAATCCTTTGTCAGCTGGCTTCCTATCTGCAGGTCAGCCAGGGAAGTGAGTGTTGTTTCCTTTGACAGCACATACACCATGGAAGTGGATGTATAAACCGGACTTAAAATTATTTTGCTGTATATCCCCGCCCCAAGACACCCTATCACTGCTGCCAAAATAATCATCCATAGTTTTTTTCTTAAAGCAAACAGCAGCTCAACCACATCAATCTCAATTGCATCTTCATTTCTGTCTTCATACATTTTGTTTTCCATTACAGTTACCTTTTCCATACTTTTTCTTTTGCTATAACATTCTGTCCTGCAGGATGAACCCTGGATTCGTCCTGGTAATCCGGTCAGATGTCCTTACCCCCATATTGTGTTCAACCCACGAAACCGCTGTCTGGATGTCCGGGGAACGGTCCGATGAATTATGCATATCCGTGGCAATAAAATGAATCGTTCCTTTTTTTAAGTTTTTTTTGCACCAGCGGGCCTTTTTATCCATCCATCCCCCATTCAGGCTCCGGGAGTTTATCTGAAGGTACGCCCCATATTCAACCAGCTCCTGTGCGCGCTCCTGTTCAAAAAGGCATCTATAACGCTCCACATGCGCAATTACCGGGAAATAGGATGCCTGAATCAGCTGGCGCACAGCCCTCTTCATTCTGCCAAGACTATCCGACGGTTCAAACTCCACCAACACATACCTGCTGCCAGCCAGTGTAAGGGCCCTTCCCTGATTCAGATATTCAATGAGATTTTCAAAATACTTTATTTCCTGTCCAAGGCTGACACCAAAGCCGTCTGCTATGGCTTTCGCATGGTAATCCAGACAGGTGCATGACTCCTGAAGCAGCCCTGTGTCCTGATTGCATGTAAAATGCGGCGTGGCTATAATGTGCCGGATTCCCTGCCCATATGCCAGTTTTAATAATGTTATGGCTTCATCCCAATCATGGGCTCCGTCATCCACTCCTGGTAAAATATGTGCATGTATATCAATCCAGCCTTTGCTAGGAAACTTCGTATTCATCAATACCTCTTCCATGCGCCTATAAAGAGTTCAGATAACAGCTATTGTTACAGTTCTTTTTCAAACCTGGCTGCCCTCTGAAATCCTTTATATTTATGCATACCACAGAATAACTATTCTGTGGTGCCTCCATCTAAGGAAAGACCACAGAATAACTATTCTGTGGTACATTCCTAACGGTTTTAGTCATAAATGTCATTACGAAAATAGATTGTTTTAATATTCTGATACAAACAACAAAATAGGATCCATGCCAAAAAGGCCGGTTAGACATTATTTTGCTCCCGGCCTTCTTGTGGTATGGAAAAAATAGCTATATGTATATTGACGCCACCGACATTTTGGTATAAAATACAAACAACACTAGATTTTGTTAAATCGTGTAACTGCTAAGTACCACAGAATAGTTATTCTGTGGTTTTTGTCTGTCAACTTCAATCCTCATCTTATCCATGATTTTTTCGTACTGTTTAATACTGGCTGCCACATAAATCCTTGTGGTTTCGATTGAAGAATGTCCGAGGATATCAGCAAGATGGGACAGGTTCTTTTCAATGGAATAAAAACATTTTGCAAAAAGGTGCCTGAAATTATGGGGAAATACTTTTGATGGTTGGACCTGCGCATCCCTGCACAGTCTCTTCATGGAATGGTATATATTGCTCCTGTCCAGGTTTCTTCCGCTTCTTGTCCGGAAGATGCAGCCCTGTCTTATGTTGGATACTTTTGTATATTCTTTTAATAAACGGACCAGATTCTTAGGAAAGATGATTACCCTGTATTTTCCTTTCATGGATATTTCAGCCCTTCCAGTTTCTATGGCTTCCACTGTGACAAAGGGAAGTTCACTGATCCGTATCCCTGTACCATATAAGACCATCATTAAATAGTACAACTGCTTATTTCCGTTTCTGTCGGCCGCCGCTATCAGTCTTTTGAAATCCTGTTCTGTAAGTTCCCGTTTTTCGTCTACATATACCCGTTTCTGTACTTTTAAGAATTTCACCTTAAACTCCAATAAATCCTTAAATTTTAAAAATGCGTTGATTGCTGAAAGCTTTCCATTTACAGTCTGCGGCTTGTACTGGCTGCTCAGATACTTCCGGTATTCTATAAGGGACTCCTTGTTTAAATCCATCTCCTCAATGAAGACCAGCATCTCTTTTACATCGTGCAGGTATTTACTGATTGTTGCTTCGGCTTTTTCTTCATTTCTCAGGTAGCTTTGAAATTCATTGATACATCCTTCTGTCATAAACGCCTCCATTGTCCTTCACATGCCTGATTAATATTCCTGATAAAGTTAATTGATTATTCCTGATTTTAGTCTCCCTGATTTAGAATCTTTTCATACTACGCAGAATGTTTTATATTGTCCGATTATTTAGGGCTATCATTATTTCCAATCATAACCGTACATGCAGAATATCCGCCATGTTTTGTGGGAATAGGATTCTCAATATCCCAAAGCAATAACCCCCCTGCAAAAAAAGAGCCTCGTAAAGAAACGCTCTTTACAAGGCTGCCTTAAATAACCACATATCAATTGTTGTCCCCCCTCAAACGCATCCTGACGAACAATACGTAGAGTGTCCTTTCAAATCTTCCTATAATATTATACTCCCCCGTTTCATAAATATAAATATATCTGTTACAGCGCGATTTTGCTGCATTTCTAAACTATAGCGCCAACAGTGTCAATGGTGTATGATAAATGCTGTTTTATAATACAACGAATAGCATCTATTCCATTGCAGCATCATGAATTGCTGCAGTGGAACGGATGCTTTTAATAACTTTCACGTCAGAGTTAATCACCCTTTATAAAAATATTAAATATCAACAAAGCTTTTTCCATCTGTACGGGGATTATAGCTTGATTCAGCATTTCCCAATATTTATAGAAAATATATGGATTCCATTACCAAAGACATACCGATAGCCAATCACTTCCTGATATTCATCTTATGATATTTACCTTAAATCCATATTATCCAATAGAATGCATCAACAATGTATATTCTGATTGGGAATCCGATAATCCGTGAACATGAAAGCATGGGTACATTTCTGGTAAATCCATTTGTATCATCATATCATATAGCGGCAATAAAATCATTTATTTTCCCAGGAACATTTACTGTCTCAAATCCACTTTATTCAAGATTCGCATGATACTGCCAGAGCTTCCCCACGTCAATCCCCCTGTCCTCCACCATCATCATGGCCGTGGTGTCCCCAAACAGCAGCAGGGACTGTTCAAACAGGGAAGTCATGGGCTGCCTCGAGCGGATTTCATCCTCAGCTTTTGCCCTGCTCTCCACCGGAATCCTGACAAACACATCCGCCACATCCCTAAGCCCGCTTCTGGGGTTGCTTCCAATGTGTACAACCGTGGCCCCCAGCGCTTTTGCCTTTCTGGCAATGCCTGCCGGGAACAGGGTTTCGCCGCTTCCCGAACCTACCACAAGGACATCCTTATCCGTGATGGCCGGCTCTGTAATCTCCCCCACCACCACGGTCCGTATCCCCAGATGGGCATACCGCTTCGCGATGCATTGGAGGGCCAGGAGAACACGCCCCACGCCTACGAAGAATACTTTCTCGGCTTTTAATATGGCGTCCAGGTATGCCTGGATTTCATCGTACCGTATGGCTGCCAGGGCTTCCCCGCATTCTGCTATGACTGTTTTCTCCATACGGTTATATAGTTCCTGATTAAACATGATAATCCCACCTTTCGTTCTCACTTATTTTGCTCCCGCCTTCCAACCTTATTTTCAAGCAGGAACCGTTCCACTTCCTTTGCCGTCGGAATGGACGGATGCCCGCCTTTCCTCGTGACACAGATAGCTGCCGCCGCGTGTCCATACCTTATAGCCGTTTCCATATCAGCCCCCTTACAGTACTGCACGGCCAGGGCGGCGCCGAATGTATCCCCGGCTGCGGTGGTATCAACGGCGTCTACATGGTACCCTTTCACCCATTTCATTTCCCTGCCGTCATAGAGCAGCGCTCCCCTGCTTCCCAGCTTCAGGAGCACATACCTGGGAGCCGCCTTCTCATAGAGCCATCTGGCAGCCTTCTCCGTATGCGCCTTCGTGTCCGGCACGATTCCTGTCAGCGCAGCTGTCTCAGCCTCGTTGGGGGATATGATGAAAATCCCCTTCAGCCGCTCCAGGGGTATGGACATGGCCGGGCCGGCATCCAGGAATACCGGGATTCCCCTCTGCCTGGCCATCCCGTAAGTCTGGTAAACCGTCTCAAGGGGCATCTCCAGCTGCATGACCACCATGTCGAAATCCACCTGGTCCATTGCCCTTTCAACATCCTCCGGCTTTATATGGTCATTGGCCCCTGATGCAAAGATGGAAAAATAATTTCCGTCCGCGTCAATGTTCATTGTGGACAATCCCGTAAGATGTCCCTCATCCCTGACCACAAAGGATGTATCCACTCCAGCCTCCTCCAGCTGCTTCATAAGCGCCCGGCCATTGTCGTCCGTGCCGATCCGCCCCACCAGATACGCATCTGCTCCCTGCATGGATGCCGCGTAAGCCTGGTTCGAGCCTTTTCCGCCTGTAACATATTCATAACCTGTACAGTAAATGGACTCGCCCATCTTCGGAATCCGCTCCACATTGTACATGATTAAATCCATATTCATGCTTCCCACAACCAGGATCTTAGGTTTTCCTTCCTTCATCTGACTCCCCTCCCCTATGGCTGCACGCCTTCCGCACATTTTGCTTTTTTAGAAAAATGGAAGATATCGGACTGCAGACCGATGGATACCAATATCAATCCCCCCATCACAATGTTCTGCCACCAGGAATTTAAGTTTCCCGCATAATTAAATATGGTGTTGATGATGGAAATGATGAGGATGCCGAAAAATGTACCGCTGAACCTGCCCTCGCCTCCGGACAGCTTCACCCCGCCCAGCGCGCACATGGCAATGGCAGTTGTCTCCCATGCGTCCCCGGCCGTGGGCTGGGCGGTATACAGCTTGGAGGCCAGCAGCATGCCGGACAGGGATGCAAAGAGTCCGCAGATTGTAAATGCCGCAATCTTCACCGTATCCACCTTAAGCCCCATCATCCTGGACGCCTCCTCGTTGCCGCCCACCGCATAAAGCGCCATCCCAAGCTTTGTCCTTCTGCTGACGAACATACAGGCCAGGGTAAGGACAGCCAATACGATAATCAGGATATGGATTCCAAAGGGCCTTGAGTCCCCCAGCAGGGATATGGCCGGATTGGTGATGGGAATGGGTTTTTTGGATGTCATCAGCATAATCATACCCCGCACTGCCAGCATCATGGCCAGGGTGGCAATCCAGGATGAAATCTTCATCTTAGCCACCATGAATCCATTCAGGAAACCGCATGCAGCGCCGGCCAGAAGTCCCAGCCCTATGCCCAGGAGCATGTTATCATTGCCGAACATTGCCATAAGCACGCCGCCCAGCGCCAGCACGGACCCCACGGACAGGTCAATCTGGCCAATCAATATGACGAAGGTCATTCCCAGCGCCAGGAAACCGCCGTCGCTGGCTCCCTTTTTTACCAGGTTCTGGACCGATGCAAAGGATAGGAAATTTCTGTCCGCAAACAGGATACCGGACAGGATGAACAGGATAAAAAACACTGCAATGGTACTTTTGGATTGAATCAACTGGTCTGTTTTCTTCTTGATATTCACGTCTGCCCCTCCTTATACGGACCTTTCCCGCTGAATATACACCGCAGCCACGATAATCACGGCCTTAAAGATATTGGCGTACTCATATGGAATGTTATTCATGTTCACCATGATGGTCAGAAGCTGCATGATCAGCGCGCCCACCACGGTCCCGAATATCTTCACACGGCCTCCCGACATACTGGTCCCGCCCACTGCAACCGCGGCGATTGCGTCCAGTTCCGCCAGACGGCCCAGGGAATTGCCGTCCGCTGCGCCGATTTTAGCGGTTGCCAGGATTCCGGCCACTCCGGCCAGCACAGCGCTTGCCATATAGACGAACATGATGGTCTTTGCCCCGCTGATGCCCGCCATCCTTGCGCTTCTCTGGTTGTCTCCCACTGCCTGTATGTACAGGCCCAGCACCATCTTCCTCATGATGAAATACACCAGGGCGATTACCGCCACGATGGGTATGATCTGGAAGGGCAGTATTCCGAAGAGTTTATAGCTTCCCAGCATTTTATACGCCTCTGCGTGGGGACCTGTTATGTTGAATATCTTGGCATCGTTTAACACCTGGGCCACGCCCCGGACTCCAATCATCAGGGCCAGGGTGACAACCATGGGCTGCACACGGAGTTTTCCCACCATGACGCCTGCTATCATGCCCGAAACCGAACACAGGACCAGCGCGCCAAGAATGGCCGCCAACAGTCCATAGGGAAGAAGCTTGGCCGAAACAATACCCGCCAGCGCCATGACGGCTCCCACGGATATGTCAATCCCGCCCGTGGCAATGACCATGGTCATCCCCATTCCCGTAAGGATTGCCACACATGTCTGCGTCACGATGTTCCAGGCCGTCCCTACGCTGAAGAAGTTGGGGGTAACCGCTATGTTCAGCAGCAGTATGGCTGCCAGTAAGATAAATGCGCTGTATTTCTGGATCATTGCCCGGTTATCTGCTTTTGTCCTTGCCTGATTACTCATTGTCCCCACCTCCCCCGGCTATCATTTCCATAATGACATCCTGCCGGATTTCATCGCCCAGAAGCTCCCCCATCTTACGTCCGTCCCGGATGACCACCACCCTGTCACAGTTCCGCTCCAGTTCCGCCATCTCAGAGGATATCATGAGGATGCTGATTCCTTTTTCCGAAAGCTCCCGTATCAGTGCCTCAATCTCGCCTTTTGCCCCAACATCAATTCCGCGGGTCGGTTCATCCATGATGATAAGCTTAGGGTCTGTGCACATCCATCTGGCCAGCAGCACCTTCTGCTGGTTTCCGCCGCTGAGTGTCCTGATTGCCTGTCCCTGTCCGGGCGTTTTAATGCCCAGGCTTTTTATGTAGCTATCCACGATTTCAGCCTGTCTCTTTCTGGGAATCACTCCGAAACGGCTGATTTTGGGAAGGAGGGCCACGGTCAGGTTCTCGCTGACCGACAGGTGGGGAAGGATTCCCTCCACCTTCCTGTCCTCTGTGCAGAATCCCATCTCCGAGGCAATGGCGTCTGCCGGACATCTGAACCTGCATTCCTTACCCATCCAGTAGACGGTTCCTTTGTCCGGCACCGCCGCACCGAAGAGTACCTTGGCAAGCTCTGTGCGCCCGGCTCCCAAAAGGCCGGCAAGCCCCACTACCTCGCCTTTCCTGATTTCAATCCCCAGACCGTTCAGCCTGGTGCCCTGCCGGATTCCTTCCATCTTGGCCAGGACCTGTGCCTGTTCCAGAAGATACCCTTTTTTCGTCCGCTCCAGCTGCTTTGCCTCCTTGCCGATCATGGCTGATATCAGCTGCCTCTGGTCTATCTCATGGATGTCCACGGAACCGGTCAGCGCCCCGTCCCGCAGGATTGTAATCCGTTCACAGATTTCAAATATCTCATCCAGGCGGTGGCTGATGAAGATAACGGCTATATTCCTTGCCTTCAGCTTACGGATGACGCCGAAGAGCACTTCCACTTCCTTTGTATCCAGGGAAGAGGTAGGCTCATCCATGATGACCAGTTTGGCGTTGACGGAAATGGCCCGCCCGATGGCCACCATCTGCTGGACCGCGGTCCCATAGTCGGACAGCGGCCTGGTCACATCCACATGGATTCCCAAATCAGCCAGGATATGTCCGCATTCGGATATCATCCGTTTCCGGTCAATGGTCCTGTACCTGGTCATCAGTTCCCTGCCCAGATACATATTCTCGTACACGGTCTGGAACGGCACCAGGTTCAGTTCCTGGTAAATGGTGCTGATTCCTTCCTCCTGTGCCTCCAGGACAGTCCTTGGATTAATATCCCGGCCGTCAAACTCAATGCTGCCCCCATCTTTCTGGTAAAATCCTGTCAGCACCTTAATCAATGTGGATTTCCCGGCGCCATTTTCCCCCATCAGGGCATGGACCTCTCCCTCCGCCACCGAGAAATCCACCCCTTTCAGGGCGCGCACCCCCGGAAATTCCTTTACGATTCCTTTCATTGATAATATGATTTTTCCTCTTGACATCCTCTCACCTCTGTCTGTTTCAATGGGAAACCTGGGTTTTTATCCGTGATTTCCCTGATTTTGCGTACAAAAAACAGCCATCCCAAATTCAGTGCTTTTGTCTTACCGTTATAATCAGAATGGCTGTCTGTTACTTTTATAGTCCTGCTCCGGCGTATCAGAAAAACATTGTCAATCTTATCCTATTTTCAAACAGGCCCTAATATCCAAGGGACACATCTGCATTGTTGACGTCATACAGCGTATCTTCATTGATGTAGGAAGCTTCCACCGTCTCCCCTGCCGCCATTTTCCCAATCAGGTCAAATGTCACCTCGCCAAAGTAAGGGGAGCAGGAACAGGTACACAGCAGTTCACCTGCAATCAGGGCTTCCATGGCATCCTTGGACGCGTCCACGCATACCACCTGCATATCCTTGCCTGGCTCAAATCCGGCTGCCTTAATGGCTGCAATGGCGCCCATGGCCATGTCTGCACCGTGGCAGTATACGATATCGATATCATTGCCCTGGGCCTGGAGCACATTTTCCATCACTTCCTGCGCCTTAGGCATGCTGTAATTAGCCACTTGGTCGCTTATGACCTTAAGGTCCGTATCCGCAATGGCATCCATGAATCCTTTCTGACGCTCCGTGGTGGATGTGGCTCCCTGGGTCCCCTGGATGATGACCACGTTGCCCTCGCCGCCGGTCACCTCGATTACCCTTTGGGCAACCTGTTCCGCTTCCCATACAAAGTCTGACATGACCTTGGTGGTGTATGCATTGCCTGCCTCGCCGTTAATGGAACGGTCAATGAGGATTACTCCGATTCCCGCGTCCATGGCAGATTTAAGCGCGGACTGCAGCCCATCCTCCTCCTGAGGAGCCACGATGATATATTCCACTCCCTGTGAAACCATATCTTCAATGTCAGACGCCTGTTTGGCAATGTTGCCGGACGCATCCGTATAAATCAGGTTTACCCCCAGCTCCTTGGCCTTCTCCTGGATGCTCTCTGTTTCCACTATCTTCCAGTTACTGCTGTTGTCACACTGGGAGAATCCGATGGTCATGCCTTCCAGCCCCTTCCCAGCCTCCGCACTCCCCGCCGCTTCCACAGCCTCTGTACCAGCCGCGTTACTGCCGATTGTCCCGGCTGCCTGACTGTCCGTGCCGGCGCCGCTTCCACAGGCACACATGGAAATCATCATCGCTCCCGCAAGTAATACGCTTACTAATCTCTTTTTCATTTAGAACCTCCTCGATTGCCCTGTTTGATTTGATAGCTTTATTATAGCGGACACCCCTATGGATTGAAATTCAATATTTCCCACACTTATTTTAAAATTCAGCAATGGATGGAACGAAAACAGGGCCTGCTGTTTTGGTAAAAGGGATATGCTTTCAATATTTGCTGTTTTTCTTTTAATATTTTGCAATGAGTAGTGGATATGGCATCCAATATGGCAACAAAAATTCAAAAGGGTACTTGAAAAAATCAAGTACCCTGTGTATAATTTACTTAGAAGTAATCAAAAGACTGTGGTGTGTCTGATGATTGCGCTTCGGATTACTACGGTAATTTATAGTTACGAGCTATCCTCTATGGCGGTAGAGGATAGCTATTTTCTATTCTGATGGTTATCTATGTAAGCAAGCGCCGCAAATATCACCAGCACCAATGTCAACACATTCTGCGTATCCATATTACATATCCTCCTTCGATTATTTCCGAAGGAAACCATCAGACTATCCTCTTACTTCTATATTCAATTATACATATATATTTTAGCATAAAGAAAATCCAAACGCAACGCAGGATGACCGCTCACACGCTCATACGCGCATCTTCATACGCATTCATACGCGTGTTTCCCTCACCTACCCATTCCTGTACTCCGACGGCGTCATCCCGCACATCCCCTTAAACACCGTGCTGAAATAAGACGGCGTGGCGTACCCGCAGGCAATCGCCACCTCATAATTCTTCATATTCGTATGCTTAAGGAAATACTTCGCCTTCTCTATCCTGATTCCCGTCAGATACTCAATAAAGGTCTGCCCGGTCTCATTCTTAATAATCATCCCCAGATAGGATACGCTGACGTGGGCATAGGCGGCCACATCGCCCATGGAAAGGCCTTCCTCGGAATAATGCTCCTCCACATACTGCGCGGCCCGCTCCATGATTCCCTTGTACCGGCTGCCGGATATCTTCTCAAAATAGGCATGGATTAAGAAGCATGCGCGGCCCAGCTCCTCAATCATGTCATTACGCTTCTTTTTCTCAAGAATCCTCTGATAATACTGCCTTGGGTCCCCCAGGATTTCTTCGGCGTTCCCGCCCGCCTCCTCCGGCAGCCGGATGCATTCCCCATATAGATTGGTGATGATCAGCACCAGCTGCATATAGGAGAGGACCTGCCTTCCCGACAAGGTATCCTGCAGTTCCCGCAGCGCATCCTCAATTCCCTGGGGACTTCCGCTTTTTATCTCAAAGAACAGGTTTTCCTTGTCAAATTCCGGTAAATCAAAGGAAGAAAATGCAGAACCGCTGCTGTCCGGTGCCGCAAGGCTCTTCATGAAGCGGACCTCGCTGTCCTTCCTGACATTCAGATAGGACTGATGCAGACCTTCCAGCCCCCTGGATATGGTTCCAAAGAACAGTTCCACCGGCCCTGTCTCCTCATTAAATGTCCCAAAGGCTTCCCGGACACGTCTGCCCTCCTGTTTCACCTCCCCAGGCGACTCACCACAGATGCACAGGATCCGCTCCCCCGCATTGGCGCGCAGCACCGTAAGTCCGTTCTGTCCGTCTTCGCCGTACAGCCCTTTTAAGGTACGGTTCACAAAATCCTCCAGACTCCTGTCCATATCGATGACATGCAGATAATCGCACTCCATGCTGATGACTGGGAATCCCTCAATCGCAAGGATTCCGGCTCCATAATACCGGTCCAGCACAGGCTCACCCAGACGTCCTATGTAATCCCCCAGCTCCTCCACACTGCATTTCTGCAGCAGGAGCTTTGTATACATCTGCTGGCGGAGCGCCTGCATGTCCTCATACCGCATGGACTTAAGCTCCATGAATTCCCGGTCCTTCTTCCGCTCTTCCTCGATTTCCATGCGCAGTTCCACCACGGTTTTCTTTAGCTGTTCCAGGTTGATGGGCTTTAAGATGTATTCCGATACCCCCATCTTGAGTGCCCTCCTGGCATACTCAAACTCATCATATCCGCTGATGACCACAATGCGTATCCCAGGATAATCCGCCTTTAATTTCTCCGCCATATCAATGCCATTCAGCCGCGGCATCTTGATGTCCGTAATGATTACATCCGGCGGATTCTGTTCCACCAGCTTCAGCGCCTTTTCGCCGTCCCCTGCCTCCCCGATGATTTCATAACCCAGGTCCGCCCAATCCACACAGGTTACCAGCCCCATGCGCAGAAGTTCCTCATCTTCCACAATCATTAATTTAAGCATTTTGCGCTGCCTCCTCCTTCTTGGGCAATGTGATATATACCTGCGTCCCCTTTGTATACTCACTTCTGAAATCCAGACCATATTCCTCCCCGAAATATGCCTGGATCCTCCTCTGGACATTGATTACCCCGTACGCATTGTCATTGTACCTTGCCCCGGATGCCATCATGGCCCTGAGCTGCGCCAGCCGTTCCGGCTTCATACCAAGCCCGTCGTCAGATACGCACAGAACCAGCCGGTCCTCTGTCTCTTCCCCGGTGATGGTGATGGTGCCGTGCTCATCCTTTTCCTTAATCCCGTGATAGATGGCATTTTCCACCAGGGGCTGCAGGATCATCTTAATCACCCTGTACCCCATCAGGTCTTCACTGACCTCAATCTTATAATCAAGTATCCTGTCATATCGTATTTTCTGGATGGAAATGTAGCTTTCCACATGCCTGATTTCCTCTGCCAGGCTGATGAAATCCTTCCCCCGGCTAAGCCCGATCCGCAGAAAGCCTGTCAGGGAATCAATCATCTCCGACACCTTATCCGTCCGGTTCATACGCGCCATCCAGTTGATGGAATCCAGGGTGTTATACAGGAAATGCGGCTTAATCTGGTCCTGGAGGGCATTAAACTCCGCCTGCACCAGCTTCTGCCTGGTGTCCCTCTCCCTGGCCATCAGGTCATCCACCTTATATACCATGTGGTTGAAGCCATGGATCAAATCCCCGATTTCATCCTTCCTGTCCTCCTCAATCCGTACCGAGAAGTCCCCATCCTCCACCTTCCTCATGCCGTCAAGGACCCTGCCCAGCGGTCCAGCGATGTTCTTAGCCCCAAACCAGGCCATGAACAGGGATGCGCCGCCGAAAAACACAATGAAAACCAGGATTGTGTTGCGCATCACCTGGGCCTCTGCATACATATCCTTATAAGATATAAGTCCCAGTATCTTCCAGTTGCTGTCAGACAGCGGAATCAGCTCTCCCAGATACTTCCTGCCTCCGATATTAAGTTCCAGGGCATCCCCCTCATGAAGGCTGTCCTGCCCTGCAATGCTTGCATTGATTGTCCCTATATCTTCCTCTGACAGTTCATCATTATTGGCATATATGATCCTATCGTCTTCGTTTAAGATGAAGGTATTCCCGCCGAAAACCATCTCCCCGTCCTGGATGGACTTAAGGTCTTCCACCAGCACGTCCACCACGGTGACGCCCAGTATATCCGTGGATGCCTTATCATGTATGGGCACTATGATGCTGATGGTCAGAAGGTTCAGGTTGTTGGCCACACTGGAGCCTTCATGAGGTTCCATCCATAAGGGTTTACCTGTCTCCATCACGGTCCGGAACCACGGCTCGTCCCGGTACTCCTCCTTATGAAGGCTGTAATAGCTGCGGAAAATAGCCCCGTTGGCCCCCAGCACGTAAATCCCGTTGATATTCTCCGAACTCCTCCAGGTGTAATACAATGAATTATTGAAATTAATCCGTTCCTTATAAATTTCTTTATCCGTATCCGGCAGCGGCCTTCGAAGGGCCTTCTGGATATCACTGTCCTCCGAGGTCACCTCCGCCATATGCTGGGCATCCGAGAGGACCCGGTCCGTATCAATGTTAATCTGGCGGAGGGAATTCCCCACCGAATCCGCTGTCAGACGGTATACGCTGTTCATACTGATAAAATAACACACGGCCATGCTCACCAGGAAGAGCGCTGCCAGGACCGCAAAATAGATTAAAAGTCTGGCCTGAATGGAATATTTCCATTTTTTAAAGTTCCTTCTCATAATCAGCCTCGTTTTTCTCTTGATTGTTAATCTTGATGGTTATCATTGTATCATATCGCGTTGTGTCTGACCATTGGATTTGTGGGAAGGATGGGGCAGCAGATATCTTTCTTTGGGATACTCCTCTGGTGTTGTATTTTAAATGGATTTGAAACAAAATGATAAAAAAGGGGAACAGCTTCATGCCATTCCCCTGCATCCCTATGCCATTTCCCTAAACCAGATCGCGTTTCAGCGGCAGCCGGTCCAGTACCTTCAGGATATTCCATTGTCCCAAAGATATCCAGCCCTTAAGCAAACGTAACCGTTGTGCCATCCATCCCTTCCAACGCCTCTATCGCCGTATCCAGGCTGGTGATGATTGCCTTCCTGTCCGGATACCTGCGGACAAATTTCATGGCGGCCTCCACCTTAGGAAGCATGCTTCCTGGAGCAAACTGGTTATCCCGGATGTATTCCATCCCATCCTTTAAGTTCAGATGGTCAAGGTTTTTCTGGTCCTGTTTTCCCCAGTTGACAGCTACCTTTTCCACTTCTGTCAATATCATCAGAATGTCGGCATCCACCCGTTCGGCCAGCAATTCGGCCGCATGGTCCTTATCAATGACAGCCGCCACCCCCTCCAGTGTCCCATCCATATTCTCAATCACCGGAATCCCTCCCCCGCCGCATGAAATCACGATGGAGGATTCCCATAAATCCTTAATCGCATCAATCTCCACAATCCTTCTGGGTATGGGTGAGGCAACCACCCTTCTGAATCCCCTCCCGGCGTCCTCTTTCATCCTGTATCCTTTTTCCGCCTCCAGTGCCTCTGCCTCTTCCTTTTTATAAAAAGGTCCGATGGGCTTCGTGGGATTTGAAAAAGCAGGGTCGTCCTTATCCACCACGATCTGTGTGGTCACGGATAGCACCGGGTAATTCATGTTCCTTTTATTTAATTCATATTTTAAGGACTGCTGGATATGGTAACCGATAAACCCCTGGGACATGGCGCCGCATACATCAAAGGGCATTGCAGGCGTCACATCCCTGGCTGCTTCGGATGCAAGCAATATCCTCCCCACCTGCGGGCCGTTTCCATGTACAATCGCAATCTCATATCCTTTACAGCAGATATCCGCAATATATCCGCATGTCTTCTTCACCACTTCCAGCTGGCCCTCTGCCGTGGGCTGGCTGTTTTTAGACTGAAGGGCATTGCCGCCCAGCGCTATGACGATTCTCGGCATATCTTCTCCTTATGCAATCAGCTGATTCCTCTTCCACCCATAAAGTTTTCCAATGACTCCTTTGCAGCCATCCGTTTAAGCTCTCCAGCTACATTTTCCCTCTGGTACTGGGTAAAATATACCAGCAGTCCCCGCATGGCGGTCAGACGGTTCCCCGCCTCCTCCCAGCACAGGGAGGAATCCGAATCAGCTACCTCGTCCGTTACATCCTCACCCCTGGTCGCAGGCAGGCAGTGCATGAATTTACATCCGATGTTCCCCAGTGACATCAATTCCCGGTTGACCTGATAATCATGGAATACGCGGACCCGTTCTTCCCTCGGCATCTCATTCTCATACAGTCCATACCATACGTCCGTATAGATAAAATCCGCTCCCCGCACCGAATCCCTGTTGTCGGTAACTTCCCAGGTCCCGCCTGAAACCCTGCAGTTTCCTTCCAGGATATCCTTATACTGCTCATTTAACTGATGTGCCTTTGGTCCATAGTGGACAAAATGCATTCCAAGCTTGGTGGTAATGAAGCCAAGGGAGGCGCATACCTGTGTCCCGTCACCCACGAACACAACCTTGCATTCCTCTAATTTCTTACCTCTTGGCAGGTTCTCCATGATTGTACACATGTCGCCGATTTCCTGGGTGGGATGGTTATAATCAGACATGCCGTTTAAGACCGGTATGGAACAGGATTGGGCCAGTTCCACAACCGTCTTATGTTCAATGACGCGGGCCATGACCACATCAATCAGCTGGGACAGCACCTTGCCCGTATCCCCTATGGTCTCATGGCCGCCCAGCTGTATCATGCCAGGCCCCAGGTACTGGGCATGTCCGCCCATCTGTTCCATGGCGGTTTCAAACGAAACCCGCGTCCTGGTGGAGGATTGCTGGAAAATCATTCCCAGCGTCCTGTTTTTCATCAGCGGCGGATAATAACCGTCCCTGATGCTTCTTTTTATCTCCAGGGAAAGATTTACAATGTCCAGGATTTCCTCTTTCGTCAAATCCTGCGTGTCAATAAAATGTCTCACCCCATTTGCATACATATCGCCATTTCCTCCTGATTCATCATTCATTTATTCCTCTATCGGTTTAACCACTGCATTAAGCCTCATAGACAACCTTGCCATCCACAATGGTCATCTGTACCTTAAAGTTGACAATATCATCCGGCTCCTCGTATGGATCCCGGTCAAGGACCGTAAAATCTGCATATTTGCCAACCTCCGTACTTCCCCGTTCCTTCTCCTCAAACGCCGCATACGCACAGTTCCAGGTATAGCACCTGATTGCCTCCGTCACGCTCATCCTTCTCCCCGGATGGGAGCTGTTCACAAGGGAGTGGATTCCCGACAACGGATTCAAACCGTTGATCGGCGAGTCGGAACCTCCGGCAAATACCAGGCCGGAATCAATCCAGGTCTTATAACATTCCATGCGGGCGGTCCGCTCCTTGCCAAAATACTGTTCCAGGTGTCCGCCGGGAAAATCATAAAGGTAGAGGTATTCCGGCTGTGCGGATATGACCAGCCCTAACTCAACAGCCATCTGGATCTGTTCGTCCGTTGGCAGGGTAAAATGTTCAATGCGGTGACGCAGGCCCTTGTCCCCCTGTTCCTTGATTACCCTCTGGTAGATATAGAGGATCTGGTCAATGGCCCGGTCCCCCATGGCATGGAAACTGCATTGCCTGCCATCCGCATGGGCTTTGGACACAATATGGTACAGCTCCTCATCCGTGTGATAAAGGAATCCCCGTGTTTCCGGCCGGTTGTCATATGGCCGGCTAAGGGCCATTGTCCACTGTACATCGGCCCCGTCCAGGGTAAGGCATCCGCCATGGCGCGGGAGATGGAACTCCTCTGCATCTTCATAGCGCCATATCTGTGGATAGATAACCATATGTATGGGCATGGAATCCTGTTTTTTCTGCCAGATACGGATATCCTTATTATTGCGGACAAACTGCCCTTCCAGCCCATGGAAACCCGTAATCCCCAGGCTTAATGCACTGGCGATGAAATCATCCATCATCCCTTCCAGATGTTCCTCGTCAATGGTGTCCATGATATCCATCAGCGCGATGAACTGGGCCGTATCGGAATTAATGATGCCCGTGTCATAATGCACCCCGTCCAGGTCCTCAGGGAATACCAGCTGGCTCAGTGCCCTTGTGTTCAGGGTGCTTCCATGTCCGTCCAGATTCAGGATCATGACTTTCTTTCCATGGGAAATCCGGTCGATGTCCGTGCGTGTGGGAACATTACCGCCCTCCATCATCACAGGCAGGTAACCGGATGCCAGGACTAAATCATCCTCAGAGGAAGCACAGCGTTCCTCCACCAGTTCCAGGACCTCAGCCGCACTCTTTGCATTGACAAGATTAACGGCGCTGGCCGTGACAGCGGAAAGCGAAGCGTGGATATGGGAATCAATGAGACCGGTAACGATTGTGCTGTCCGGCAGATTCAGGACCGAGACACCCTCCGGAACCGGACAGCCGGAGCCGATGGCTGCAATTTTCCCCTGATTAACGGCCACCCAGGTTGCTGTTGGATTCGATTCATCCATGGTAATGATTTTCTTTGCGTTGATTACCAGATCATATTTCATTGTTCATAACTCCTTTCAGAAACTATAGCCCGGACTGCTGCGCTTTTAAATTCCCGGTCTCCTTCACTATGAAACCAATTGCCAGGCAAAATGCCAGTAAATCCGACAGGAACTGGCTGTACCAGACCCCCATGACCCCAAACACGGATGAGAGCAGGAACATCAGTGGAATCACCACCACATACCGGCTTATGCCGATAATGATGGAAATCCTGACTTTTTCCACCGACTGGTAATAACAGGAAATAAAATATGCAGTCATACCAAGACTGGTCAGACATGTAAACAGGCGTATGGCGCGGGCGCCTGTCACAATCAGCTCTGCGTCGCCTCCTGCAAACAGCCGTATGATGGCCGGCGCAAAAATCACCACCGGGAGACTCACCACAATCAGCACCAGAAGATGGATCCGGATTCCCGACCGGAGCAGTTCCAAAAGACGTCCGGGCTTTCCTGCCCCATAGTTGAAGCTGGCAATGGGCTGAAGGCCATTTGCCATGGTCTGGGAGAAAATCATGACCGTATAGGCAATATAGGAATTGATGATGCCAAAGGCAGCCAGTTCAAGGTCTGAACCGTATCTTCCCAGCAGATGGTTGATGACCAGGGTAGAGATGAAGATGGCTGCCTGAAACCCCAGATACGGAAGTGCGATCTTAAAGGATGCCGCCACCAGTGAAAAGTCAATCTTCAAATCGGAAAGACGTATTTTAAATATTGTATCTCTATTAAACAAAAAGTAAAGTATTGCCATGAAACTAAGCCCCAGGGTACAGCCATAATAGATACCTGCCCCAAGGATGCCGATTTTCAGCACCATGACCCCATAGTACAGGATTGCCAGGGCAGTCATGGACGCTGCGCCCATGGCAAAGGAGGCGATACCCGGTTTTTCGTCCACCCGGAGTACAGAACCGAGAATCTGTCCCAGCACACAGAACGGAAGGCCGAACATGAATGCCCTGATGAAAATCACACATTCATTAACCAGCTCCGCAGGCGCTCCCAAAAAAGCAGCCACGGTCCTGGCATAAAAAAATACCAGGGCTGAAAAGACGGTCATCATGACAGCCATGAACCAAAAGACCGTGGAGAAGGTTTTCCTGGCGCCTTCCTCATCCCCGTCCCCCAGTTTAATCGCCGCAAGGCTGCTGATGCCAATGCCAAGCCCTGTTCCCAAGGCAAGGTTTAAGGTCTCAATGGGCATGACAATGGAAATGGTGGCAAGGCCGCTGCGTCCTAAGGCGTTGCCGATGATGATTCCCTCCGCAATGACCATGACAGCCTGGGCCAGCATCCCCCAAAATGTGACTACGCTGTAGTGAATGAATAAGGACTTAATGTCCTTCGTGCCCATTTCCCGTTCTTCCTCGGAATATTCAACGGCACCGGCCACTGTAACAGCTTCCTCTGCATATGACATGGATGGACCTCCTTTCTATTGTCTGGGGGCGGGATCCGGCTGCTGTAATGCCATGCAGTGGATATTGCCTCCGCAAAGGGACCATTCCCTGGTCCAGATTTTAATGATCTGCCTGTCAGGCATCAATTTGGCATACAGGTCGCATGCAACCTGGTCCATGGGATCCCCGTACTGTGGAACAAGCAGCGCATGGTTCATGAAATAGCAGTTAATATAAGTGACTGCCAGCGGAAGTCCTGCAACCCTGGACGCCGCGGCTTCACAGATATCGATTCCGGCATTTTCCTCCTCAGTAATATGTAATATATCCGGAAGGGGAATCTTATGGATCTCCAGCCTGCGTCCCCTGGCATCCGTTTCACTGCTCAGGATATCATAAGCCTCCTTTAACGGTTTATAATGGGGGTTATTAACATCATCGGTCCATGAGAGGGCCACCACCCCCGGCCTGACAAAGAAACACACATCGTCCACATGTCCGTCTGTCTCGTCAAATGCCATGCCGTCCTTTAACCAGATGACTTTTTCAAGATTCATATATTCCTTCAGGTATTCCTCCACCTGTTCCTTAGTCATATGAGGATTCCTGTTCCTGTTTAAGACACTGTTTTCCGTGATGATCAGGGTTCCCTGGCCATCGACCTGGGTGGCGCCCCCCTCCAGCACCATTTTCCTGGCATCATATCGGTCATAGTCTTCCAGGTCCAGCAGCTTGGCTGCAAATTCCGAATCATACTTCCATGGGAAATAAAGTCCGCCCTCCAGTCCGCCGTAGGCATTCCATCCCCATGTGACGCCGCGCATATCTCCTTTATCATTGATGACATAGAAAGGCCCTTTGTCCTGGGCCCAGGCGTCGTCCGTAGACATCTCCACCACCCGCACCGCTTCCGGGAGACGCGCCCTGGCATTCTCATACTGACCGGATGAACAGAATACGGTCAGCTTATCGTATTTTATGATTTCCTTTGCCACATCCACCAATACCTGCTGGGCCGGTTTGCCCCCGTTCCTCCATGTATCCGTTCTCTCAGGCCAGATTAAAAAGTCCTGTCTGCGTGGTTCAAACTCTCCCGGCATACGGAACCCGTCCTTCTTTGGCGTACTATGAATTATTTTCATGATAAATCCCCTCCTGTCCAATTTAAATCACTTCCAAATATATTCGGTAATCCCATCATACGGGATTTATACGAAAGGTACAATTACCCGGAGGCAGTACCACGAAAATTACTACCTGCCATAACACTTTCGTTCTATAAACCTTACGTCCGTCTACTCCCCCCTTGATTGTATTTCCCGTTTCTATATGCTAAAATAGGCATATCAGAATGGGAGAGGGGAATTATGGTGACTTTGACAGAGGAAGACTGGAGAAAGTTAGATGACTGTATCCTGAAAATCCATACCACTGAGGCACTGGATGCGATGCAAAGACAGTTTATGGAAGATTTGGACGGACTGATTCCAAACCAGAAGTCCTTTTTTGATCTGTGCAGCTGTAAAGACGGACAGTTCCATTTCTTCCACCCGGTATCCGTAAATATGACGGTGGAGCAGATTACTTCATATTATAAACAGTATCAGTTCTCGGATTATGTGGCATGGATTTTCAATACCGACCAGCCCATCATCTACAGCGACTCAGATATCGTCAGTAATCCTGTCCGGGAAAATTCCCTGATTTACAAGCGGTGGATGGAACCCATGGGTGTCTACTACAGCATGGGGAGCACAATCGTTGAACACCAGATCATGTTCGGTTCAATCACGCTGTTCAGAAGCCGTGATACCAGCGACTTCGGCGAACGGGAAATAGAAATCCTGAAAATCCTGAACCGCCACCTGTCCGCCAGCTTTTCCATGCGTTTTCCAAATGGATTAAAAAAGAATGATAAAGAAACCGACAAAAGCCGGATGAAGCGGTACGGCCTGACGGAGAGGGAGGAGGAAATCATGGAGCTGATCATTTCCGGCATCAGCAATCAGCAGATTGGTGAAAAACTCTTCATCTCGGAAAATACCGTTAAGAAACATATTAATAATCTGTACCGGAAGCTTGACGTGGTCAACCGCTCCCAGCTTATGACAAATTACTATAATCAGGCATCCATGCTGGTGGATATTAATGAGAGGAAGGATTAGGGCGGTTAAATCAAAAACCCTATAACACAAAACAAACAGCACCCCCCAGCATTCAGGATGGTGCTGTTTATGGTTTATTTCACATCATACAGCCGGATTTTATCTCTTGTATTGCAGCTGCGGGGGATTATCTCGACCTGTTCAAGCTCCAGACCGTCCACATGGCGGACCCATATCCCGCATGCGTCCACATCCCCAAAGGTGTTATTTTCCGGATATTGGTATAGATATTCTTCAATCGGATGTGGGATATCCAACATTTCTTCATTATCGCAATACACCGCCTTAAATAATTTCACCTTAATATTTTTAACGGCCTTTCGGATGTTTTTTCCTTCTTCGTTCCGGGCCTCAAATCCAAATATCAGGCTTGGCACTTCTACCCCCGTGGCATTTATATTCTCAATTGTGACATCCTCTATCATCCCACCCCAATATCTTCCGCTGCCATCCGGCGTATAGCCGGACTTATACTGATTGCGCATGTTAAGACATAGGAATAACGGGCAAAGCACCCTGTCCATGGTTATGTTACGCACGGTAATATCTGAAATCCGGCTGCCGTCCGCTGACTCGATAGAAATTCCTGATGTGCTTCCCGGATAAATATCGGGCATGAAAAAGCAGCAGTTTTCCACCAGTACATTGGAAATATTGTATTTTGTCTCCGTACCTATCTTAAAGGCATTCATCACGGTAATTACATGACAGTTGTGTATATATATATCCTCCATGTCCCGTCCCGTCTCCTGTGGGTTTTTGAGTACAATCCCATCGTCAGCCGTAGAAACAAAACAGTGGTCCAATTCCACATGGCTGCTTCCTGTGACATCGATTCCATCCGTATTGGCCACATGGCGGTTATTGTTGATTACGAAATCCTTCACCAGAACATCATCACAGCAAAACAGGTTCAGGGTCCAGTTCATGGCATCCTCGAAAATAACATTTTCAATCCGTACATTCCTGCAGCCATTGAACCATACCATATAATCCGGTCTTGAAGTGGGTCCGATTCCCTCCAGATACTTATCCTCTGAAAACCGTATCCTGCGCCTGTAGTTATAACGCAGCGCTGTTTCCGGCAGTTCCAGGTCAATGGTTCCCCGGGGTGCCAGATGGCTGTATGGCAATGGTTCCATCCTTGGCTTCAGTTTTGGCTCATATACATAATATTCCCCATTCCCGCACACTTTTCCTCCCCCTGTAATTACCAGGCCAGAGGCTCCCTCCGCGCGCAGGAACGCCCGGTCCATCCTTGCGTTCTCCCTGGTCGCTGCAATTGCTGCGCCCGGGGCAATATGCAGCGTTGTATTATCATATAGATACACCGTTCCCATGAGGAAGGTCCCCTCCCTTACCAGGATTGTACCCCCTCCGGCCCTGCGGCATGCATCTGCGGCGGCCTGGAATGCCTCCGTATTCAGCCTTCCCTCCTGTGCAACAGCGCCAAAATCCCGGATATCAAATACCGGCTTTTCCGGCGTATGCTGAGGAATGGGCTGCTTAAAGTCGATGTATTTTTCAAAAGGTAACCCTTCATAGTAATCCCCTTTGTAAACATTTCCCAATTCCGGGTAGGTCGGCGTCTCAAACTGTATTTCATTTTGTGTCTTATCCATCAATTTATTCCTCCTGCCGCTATTCGTTTAACTGTGTAGATAAATGTCTTAAGATTGCCTCATCCCAGATTCTTACATAAGAAGGCGTATGGTCTGGATTTCATATGGTTTCACATGCAAGGGAACCGTATCCCCATCCACAGCCAGTTCAGCCTGATCCTGCTCCAGCATATTGCACCGGAACGCCGCTCTGACCTGTGACGCCAGCTTAAGCCGGACAACACAATCCCGGTTAAACGCCTCATAAAGTCTCACGATGATCCCATTCCCATCATCTGCCGGCTTTATTACCTCCAGGATTACATTACTGCTGTCCACCGCCGCAAAAGCCTGGCCGGGAACCACCGGACCGCCGCTCTCCTCCTTAACCAGGGCTTCCATCGGATTGTTGAACGCATATGCCTTCTGGATGATTCCGGCCGTTTTCCAGCTGCCCTCATGAGGACACAGGGAATATGCAAATCCGTGATGCTCCCTGTCCGCATCCGGATTCGGATAAACAGCTGATTTGAGAAGGGTTAAGCCGATTACACCGTCATGGATATCGCATCCGTATTTACAGTCGTTCAGAATACTGAGTCCATAACCGTCCTCGGACAGGTCAATCCATTTGTGGGCACATACCTCGAATTTTGCCTGGTCCCATGAAGTATTCCGGTGAGTGGCGCGTTTTACATTTCCATACTGGATTTCATAAGTTGCTTCTGACGCATGGATGTTCACAGGGAAATAGTTTCTTAATAAAATCTGTTTTTCCCTCCAGTCAATCTGGTATTGGAGGTCAATGCGGTCCAATTGGGAATAGAAGATTAAATCCTGTTGGATTCTCGAGTCCAGATACATATGGACCACGCGGATCACAGTCCGTACCGGGCCGCTTTCCAACACTGTAATCTGTGCATCCGTATCAATGGGATACGCTTTTTCAGTATAATAATCATTGATATCCCAAGCATCATAATAATGCGGACGGTCCTCGTAAGTCACCAGACGGTTTCCGGTCTCATTGGCCTTAATCAGTTCACGTCCGGTCCTTTTATCCACAAATGAAGTAAACTGTCCTGCGCGGTTCAGTTTTACTGTGAAATATGGGGTTTCAACCAGCTGACCGTCAAATGAAACGCCAGTCTGCGCTTTTTCCATATCCAGTATGCTAAAAACCATATTCCCTTTTGCCGGGATTACGGGCGTGATAAAAATCCCGTTGCCATCATGTGTCTTCTGAATCGGACAGGCTGCGCCGCCTGAACATGCTGACGGATTTACCATTCGCTGCGGATATGGACAGAACACAATCCCGCTGCTCCCAAAAGCATTCATGTTATAAACAATCAGGCTGCCTTCTTCTGCCTGTATTCTTCCTGTCAATTTTCTAAGCATTGCAGATTTCAGGGCATTTCCCCGCTCAAACAGCTCTGTATATTCCTTTTTCGAGTCCTCATAAACCTCCCCGCAGGATGAACCCGGAAGGATATCATGGAACTGGTTCCGCAAAAGGATTTTCCACAATTCTTCCAGTTCCTCCCTGTGATCCTCCTGTTCCGCTCCCCACAGGCCCAAAACAGCCTCCAGGCCTTCCAGGTTCTCCAGAAGGAACTCGCCCCTGCGGTTATACTTTTTGTTGCGCGCCATGGAGGTGTAGGTGCCGCGGTGATACTCCAGGTACAGCTCCCCCACCCAGGCCGGAAGCTCTTTTTTGCCGGATACCTCCTGCTCAAGCTTCGCAAAGAATTCCCCTGCGGTGCTCATCCGGGTCCTTAAACAGCCTGGAATCCCCTGTGACAGCCTGCGCTGGTTCTCCAGCATTTCCCTGGTCGGTCCCCCGCCGCCATCTCCATAGCCAAAGCACATCAGCGCCTGGTCATTCAGTTCCTTCTGGCTATAACGCTGCCAGGTGCCCTTAACCTGGGATGCGTTCAGGTTTCCATTGTATGTGGTAAAATGGGGCGGACGCTTTTTACCTTCCACCAGCAGGCTGGCATTATAATCCCTGGCTGAAATGAAATGTGTGAGTATCCGGGTTCCATCAATCCCTTCCCACAAAAAGGTATCATAGGGCATCTTATTTGTTTCATTCCAACTAATCTTAGTGGTCATAAAGTAACGTATTCCACATTTTTCCATAATCTGCGGCAAGGCAGCAGAGTAGCCAAATACATCCGGCAGCCACAGAATTTCATTATCCACGCCAAACTCTTCCATAAAAAAGCGTTTTCCATAAACAAACTGCCGGATCAGGGATTCCCCGGATGACAGATTACAGTCCGCTTCCAGAAACATGCCGCCTTCTGCTTCCCATCGGCCTTCACGGACGCGCTGCCTGATCTGCGCATACACATCCGGAGCATTTTCCTTCACATATTCATAAAGCTGGGGCTGGCTGGACATAAAGATGAATTCCGGGTACTGGCGCATCAGTTCCAATGCCGAAGAAAAGCTTCTCACCGCCTTATCCCTCGTTACCGCCAGGGTCCAAAGCCATGCCACATCAATGTGGGTATGCCCCACCGTATAGACAGCTTCCTTTTGCCTGCCGCACTCCTTTTTGTAAAACTCCTGGTCCATGTAATCCTGGGCCTGCTTCAGGCTGTCAAAGAATTCCTTTGAGTAGGGTTTTCTCAGATCCAGAAGATTCAGGGAAGCGGTCAAAGCCCGCCGGATTACCATTGCTTTTGCACAATCCGGTTCCAAAAGTTCCAGTACATTCTGGGGCACGGCCAAATCATAATAGTATTTCTCTATCTCCCTGTGAAGTACCTTAATCCCTGATTCAAGACGCAGGCCCATGTTTTGATTACCGGTAAACGCGGACAGCTGCAGCCGGTAAATATCCCCTGCCTTGGCACTTTCACTAAGAATCACTTCCCTATGGTTCACATCCAGTCCCTGTTTTAAAACTCCGTTTAAATAGACGCGGAACTGGGGATTCGTCGCATCCCAGCTTCCCTCACGTCCGGTCCTAAGCTCATAAACCACACATTTTTCATGGAAATGGTCCGGTATCACAATATCTGTGCAGAACCAATAAAAGGTATGGTTCCCGCCCCAGACACTGTCCGCTGAAAAATCCTTCCACTCCTGACTCCCAATATTCCCTGCGTCCTTCCAACTATCCCCGGTACAGGCCATCTGATAATTTTCTATGGAGACAGCGTCTGACCAGCGCAGATTTCCTGTCTCTTTTATCAGCTTTTCGTTTCTCTCATCTATAAACTGCATCCGCTTTCCCTCTCATTCATTCCTCATCTTTCCGGAGTCCATGCTGTTATCCTTTTAATCCCGATGTACTGATTCCCTCCACCAGATGTTTCTGGAATACCAGGAAAATCAGTAACACAGGCAGGATTGATAAAGTTGCCATTGCGAACATGGCGCCGTAATCCGATGCAGCGCCCGGATCGCAGAAAAGCTTCAGCGCCAGGCTCACCGGGTACATGGCGGTCTTGCTCACATACAGCAGCGAGGACAGGAAATCATCCCACCTCCAGATAAAGGAAAAAATACAGGCGGTTACAAGAGCCGGCTTAATCAGCGGGAAAATGATGTACCGGTACAGGCCAAAGTAAGAACAGCCGTCAATCTTTGCCGCTTCATCCAGTTCATACGGTATGCCCGAAATAAAGTTGGACATCAGATATACAAAGAATCCCTGGATGGCAAAAAAGTAAGGCACGATTAAAGGCAGATAGGTTCCTACCCAGCCCAGCTTCTGGTACCACAGGTACTGCGGTATCATCAACACCTGCGCCGGGAGCATCATGGACAGCAGCATGGCCGTAAACAGGATTTTCTTTCCCTTAAACTGGAACCTGGCAAATCCATACGCTACCAGCGAGGAGGCCATGACGGTGCCGAAGGTGGCAACCACTGAAATCACAAGGGAATTCTTAAAAAAGGTGGAAAATGTTACCTTTCCGAATCCCTTCCAGCCGTTCACATAATTTTCTAACGTAAACTTTTCCGGGATCAGGGAGCTGGCGGTGATAAATATGGTATTGGACTCCTTAAAGGAGCTCATGACCATCCACAGAAGCGGGTATATCATGGCGATTCCGATGGCAAACACACCCAGGTTATAAACTATATTTGATAAAATACGTTTTGATTTCATAACTAAAATCCTCCCTCATATACCCAGAATTTTTTGGTTGCAAACAGGGCCAGGGTAATCAGTCCAATCACTGCCAGCATGACCCACGCAAGGGCCGCGCCGTAGCCTGTATTGTAGAACTCAAAGGATTGCTGGTACATGTAAACCGTATAGAGCAGTGTGGAATTTAACGGTTTTCCCTCTGTAATGATGTAGCATTGGGTAAATGCCAGGAACCCGCTTATGGTCTGCATCACCAGATTAAAGAAAATGGTAGGCGTCAGCAGCGGAAGGGTAATCTTAAAGAAACGGTATACCGGGCCGGAGCCATCCACCATGGCCGCCTCATAAAGCGAGGACGGAATCTGCTTTAACGCGGAAAGGAAAATCAGCATGGAGGAGCCAAACTGCCATACCACCAGAAGGATCAGCACCCAGATGGCCGTACTTGTATTCCCCAGCCAGGAAACGCTGCAGTTGACGCCCACCGCCTGGAGAAGGGAATTAATTACCCCATCCGAGGAAAACATCCGCTTCCAAAGAACGGAAACAGCTACCGAACCGCCGATAATGGAGGGCAGGTAGTAAGCGGCCCTGTAAAACCCTGAAAGCTTTGAGTTCTTAAGAAGAAGCATGGCCACAAACAGCGCAAACAGCAGCTTAAGGGGAACTGACACAAAGGCGAAGAAGAAGGTCACCTTCAGCGTTTTAAAAAAGGTTACATCCCGCAGCATATGCTTAAAATTCTCCAATCCTGTAAATACAGGCGGCGAGAGGATATTATAATCACAGAAGGAATAATACAGGGACATTCCCATTGGTACCACCAGGAACATAAAAAAACCGATAATAAAAGGCAGTGTAAAAAAATAACCCGCCGTATTCTTTTGATTTGCCAGTCGCTTGATTCTATTCATCTCAAATTCACCCTCTTAAAAGTTAATCGGGAAAACATTTTGTTTTCCCGACCTCTGATTTCCATGGTTGACGTATTCTTATTTTGACATCATTTCATTGCCTCTTGTAAAAAGCTCATTGCCGGCCTCCTGGGCTGTCATCTGCCCATAGCATACCTGTTCCTCCAATTGGTTCAGCAAATCAATCACCTCGCTGGCCCCGCTTGTGGCAGGTGGATTGACCTGGGAAGAATTAGGGCTTGCCACATTATTTATATAGGCAATCATCTCCTGTTCCGGCTGGGGCAGCTTGGACGCTATGGCGTCCGCCACGGATTGGGATACAGGAACGCCGCGTTCACCCAGAAGAATATCGTTGCACTCTGTGGAATTATTAAACCAGTTAATAAACTTAATTGCCTCCTCCGGATTCCTGGCGTCCCTGGAAACGCATAAAAACTGGTTTGGTTTTAAATAATTGGACTTCTTTACATCATTGGAAGGCCATGTGGTAATTCCAATCTCATTATCTTCCGCAGAGGACTCCACCAGAACCGGATACTGGTTGGAGAAATGGAAGGTACACCAGGCCATACTCTCCGGGCTGGTTCCATAAACAAGCGGATTCAGCTCCGTGGTCTTGGTACGCTCCACAAAAACAGAGGGCGACAATAACCAGCCTTCTTTAGTGCCCGTCTCATACAGGTCAAAATATTCCACATAATCAGACGCTTCTCCCCCAAGCCTGCCGTCCTCAAACATGGTAATGCCCTTGGACCGCAGCAAATATTCCACATACTGCTCCCCGTCCCCATACGCAATATTCGTCTTATATCCGGTCTTTTCATAAATCTGCCTGCATGCATCCAGAAATTCATCCATACTCATGTTTTCATGGATGTCCACACCCGCCTGCTCTGTTACGGTCTTGCTGTAGACAAACGATGGGGCGGCAATTCCGATACACAGGGCATACAGGCCGTCCCCCGACTTGCCGGATGCAATAATATCCTGATTACAGTCCGAGATATCCAGAAGTCCGCTCTCCACATACGGTGTCAAATCAGCCAGTAAGCCATTTTTCACATATTGGTCCAGATATTTGTAATCCATCTGAATAATATCCGGCAGTGAATTACCGGCCGCAGCGGTCGCCAGCTTATTCCAATAATCCGAATACTCGGATGGCTGTCCGTCAAAGGTGATATTCGGATTCTGCTCCGTATACAAATCCAGCACCTTCTGCGTCCTCTCATTTCTCGTCTGGTTCCCCCACCAGGCAAATATAAGTTCTCCCTCACTGCTGCTGGCCCCATTGGACTTTACCTTGGCCTGGGTAACTGCATCCGAAGAATCTGACTGTCCCGCCGTCTGTCCCCCGCCGCATCCGGCGCATGCCATAACCGTCATGGCAGCCGCCAGCATGAATGCTGTCTTTTTCATTTGAAACGCCTCCTATGCTTTGTTTTGTTGACTTTATTTTACCAGGATGCCGGATATGCCGTTAGCCCTAAAACCGGCTGGATTGTCCCAAAAAACCGACCTGTTCCCAAAAAACAGTGTTTCCTTTACCAAAAAACCGCTGCCTTTCTCTCCCTGGTTGCCTTTGCATTTCCAATGAATTATAATGAGGTTGGAATACAAGAACGGAGGAGGGAACTATGGGTTCCATCAAAAAACACTTTAATAACGCATCCCTGAAGAACAAGCTGTTCTCCATTATTTTGCTTAATGTAATCATCATCCTGTTCTGTTCTCTGTGCGGCAACTATCTATGCACCAGAATGTACAATGAACTGCTATTTAAGACAATTGCCGGCAATCTGTCCGTTTCTTCTTACAGTATATCAGAAAAGCTGCAGAACATAGAAACCATTTCTTCCAGCTTGATTGCCGACCAGGCGGTCCAGGAACAGCTGACCGCCCTGAAGGAATCCGACGACGCCATTGTCCGGAACAATGCCAACCGGACCCTGAACACCATACTGTTAAGCCATTTCGCCTCCCTGAAATCCAGCGGCGTGGCCTATATCTCCCTCTATAATGACGCTTTCTCCAACTGTACCAACTGGGCCCTTCTGTCCAAAACAGACCCTGAAATGATCCGGGCCGCCAGGGAAAACGCGGAGCATATGGGAGGCGCCGTCACATGGAATTACAGGGGGCGCAACGATTACCTCCTGCTCACAAGGAGTATCCTGAAGATTGACAACCTGTCCTTCTCAAATCTGGGAAGCCTGGTAATCGCAGTTGACTTAGACCAGGCGGTCAGGGCATCAAACCAGGCGTCTGCGCTCTTCAATGGCTCCGAGTATATCATAACGGACCAGGATAACCAGGTCATCTATGCCTCAAGCGCCCTTTCCGACGGTGACGCCGAATACTTTATGTCCAACTCAACGAAGCCTTACCAGCTTCTTACCTCCAACGGCCACACCTATTTTACGGTCATCGGAAACCTGCCGCGCTTTGAATACAGATACATAAGCCTGATTCCATTTGACTCCATTGACCAGTCCCTTAAGCTTGCCCTGGGTCTCATGGTTCTTGGACTGATTCTTGGATTCCTGCTGGTAGTGCTTCTTTCCACACGCCTAATCCGCTACATTGTAGGGCAGTTCAATTCCCTGATTACAAAAATGCAGGCCTTCCGTGAAGATAAGCTTCCTCTATCCATGGAAGAAAACGAATACAGCCTGCGCGAAGACGAGCTGGGCAAGCTCCACCAGCAGTTTGACCAGATGGCCGGCCGGATACAAACACTTGTGAAGGTTAATTATGTCAATGAAATCCTTACAAAGGACGCCCGGCTGAAAGCTCTGGAATCCCAGATTAATCCTCATTTTCTCTATAATACACTGGAATCCATTAACAGCATTGCGAAAATGCACGGTAATACTACCATAACCCAGATGGTCAGCGCGCTGGGCAATCTCCTGCGCGCCACCCTTTCCCATGAGGAACCGCTGGTCTCCCTTTCCTATGAATTGGAACTGGTAGAATCCTATATGACCATACAGAAAGTCCGTTTTGAAGACCGCCTGATATATGAAATCCACGGAAATCCCCTTCTGACGGATGTCTCCATCCCGCCTCTCACCATACAGCCTCTGGTGGAAAACGCGATTCACTATGGAATGGAGGAAATGACGGACGAATGCCGCATCCTTGTAGATACCCTTTTGGCAGATGGCACCGTCACCATACAGGTGAAAAATCAAGGCTCCTATTTTGAGCCTGGACTTTTAGAAAAACTGGAAAAAAAGGAAAAGCAGCCAAATGGTTTTGGCATCGGTTTACTGAACATTAACCAGAGAATTAAAATACTATTCGGAGACGCCTATGGCCTCACCCTGTACAATGAGGGTTCCTACGCCGTGGCATCCATTACCCTTCCATATGAAACCAAAGGAGACGCTGATGTTTAAACTGATTATTGCTGATGATGAGCGCCTGATACGCGAAGCGCTGTCCACCACCATTAACTGGAAAGACCTTGATATTGAACTGACTGGCATATGCCGCAATGGAATTGAAGCTTACGATATGATTTTAGACGAATCCCCGGATATCGTGCTGACCGACATCCGCATGCCCGGAATGAGCGGTCTGGATCTTATCCGGCGTACCAGCGAAGCCGGCATCCCGGTTCAATTCATCCTTCTGTCCGGATATGGAGAATTTGAGTACGCAAAAACCGCCATGCAGTATGGTGTAAAGCACTATATCCTTAAACCGTATGACGACCAGCAGATTATAGATTGTATCCAGCAATGCAAAAAAGACTGCTGCCAGGTCCGTTTAAACAGCCGTCCCGGTATGGAACATTTCACAGCGCAAAGCAATATCCTCCACAATGTCATGTCCAGCATATTCAATGATTGTATCTGCCAGGATAGGCGGCTGGACTCCATCCTTGACAATTATGAACAGTACATTGATTTTCATTTCACATCCTATAAGCTGCTGTACGTCTATTATCTGGCATTTGAGAATCTGGAACATTTTCTTGGCCTTATTAAGGACTATGTTAAAAAGAATCTGCCCCAGACCATTATTTATGGCGTTTATGTAAACCATACCCTTCTGCTGTTCTTCCAGAATACAGGCAATAACTGCAGGCAGCTTAGAACTTTCATAGAACAGCTTTCCCTGCCCGAACAGGACGTGACCCTGGAAACACAGCTGACCACCTACTCCAGCCTGAAAAACCTGCTGGAGGATGCGGTGTGTAAGCTGAAACGTTTCGGCATGATTTACTACATCAACAATTTCCATGCCATCTATACCTGCAACTATAACAATGTGATATCACAGCTGCAGGCATTATATACCCAAATGCTTCAGGGCGGGACTGACTCCCTGGCACAGGTAGAGGAACTGTTGAACGGAATCAGCAACATAGAATTCCTCAAGCAGCTGACCGGCAATTTACTGCTCAAAATCACAGCCTCCCAGCCATCCCAGTCCACCCTGGAACTGACAAACTGGCTGATTCAGCTGGACAGGGAAACGGATTTGGCACTGCTTAGGGAAATGGTCCTTACAAAATTAAAGGATATCATACAGGCAGGGCTGATTTCCGCACAGTACAGCTCCATGACCCAGCAGATTTTTGATTATGTACATAAAAACCTGCAGGATTCCAACCTTTCCCTGAAGGGGATTGCGGAAAATCACCTGTTCATGAATGTGGATTATGTCAGCAAAAAATTCTACAGGGAAACAGGCAAAAAGTTTTCCCACTACCTGACGGAAATGAGGATTCAGCATGCAAAGGACCTGATGAAAGCCAATCCTTCCGCATCCATCCAGACCATTGCCATGCAGATTGGATGCGGAAATAATCCCAAGTACTTTTCTCAATTATTTAAAAAGCAGGAAGGGATTACTCCCACTGAATATATGGGAAAATAGGGACAGGTACGGACAATCCATATCTCTTGTCCAATACCTGTCCGAAGAACGTCACATCAAATTTTTTATACATCCCCCTATCCGGGCCTGTTTAACCATTCCTCCCTGGCGTCGGAGTAGCCCTGAATGCATTTACCGTCCTATCCATAATGACCTGTGCGTCACTTCCTGAATCAAGAACCGTATTTTGAAACGCCGCGCTTTCCACCAGCACGGTTATCACCTCAAGTTCCTGCAATTCACCAGCCGTCAGCAGCGCCCCCACCTGTGCGGAGAAACAGGAGCCGGCTTCCGGGGCCTGCGTCCCCGGTATCTGCGTGTCCTGGCCCTCCTGTGTTTCTGCGGCCTGTACCTCCGGCCCTTCAGTGGTGGCAACAATATGATTATCCGAAATATAATTCCCCTTGCCCGAAACAACGCGTATGATTACAGGTGCTGCACCGTACGGTTTAATATACCGGGCATCTATGGTTTCTGAAATATGATTGGCAATGATGGAATTATGGTTGCCGCTGATATACAGGAGACCGTACAGGTCATCCAAACCATTATCATATCCCTGCATCGGGGCCCATGGTTCATGGTCCCGTAAAAAATGATTTGCAGAAACCAGGTTTTCCGAGCATCCATCCTTAAATACCAGCATTCCCGGATAAAATGAGTGGAAGCGGTTACCTGTAACACTGGAACGCATCACGCCTGCAAAGTGGACACTGCTTGTGCCACGGGGAAAAATATTGTTGGCCGTGACCAGAAGTCCTCCAAAATTCTGGGCATAGATTGAATACCCTTTATACCCGGCCCCTATGAGGTTATCGGTTATTTTTGATGCCTGCCCCGAACCGCGCAGTTCGATACAGTTGCCGCATTCAGCTATGAAATTATCATGTATTGTCAGTGCATCCGCGTGGTAACTGGTGATTCCGTGCTCTAAATACACAATCCCCATGCCCGTAATACGGAAAGAGTCCTGGGCGCTTGCAATATAGATACCTGTTTTTCCATTTGTATATGTATTTTCCGGGTCTGCTTTTCCTGAACCATCATCCACAAAATGAAGGCCGTCAATGCAGAAATCAGCAAACTCCACGGAACTGATTCTGGGATTCCCGCTGCGCTCCACATAAAATGCGGCTCCCGCCCATTCCCTGTCATCCGCCTCCTGGGAAATATCCACAAGTATGCGGCTTCCGCCCGGCCACAGCTCATGCCAATCTGCCCATTCACCCTCCGGCGTGTTGAAACGTATGCTTGAAGATGTAAAACCATGTCCAGACCCCATGATTTTCAGATAGCTGATATCGATGACCACCTGGGTGGCAAGATGATAATCACCCGGCGGGATATAAATCACTGCCCCCGGCTTTCCTCCTCCGTCATTATCAGAATCCCGTTGCCTTCTTTTGATATCTGCAATGATGCTGTTGATTACTTCCCCAATATCCTTATATGGATTGCCAACCGTCCATTCTGTTACGTCATAATAATTTATGCCAGCCATATCATTCCCTCCGTATCATCCATACTCAATCTGATCCGCTTCTAATCATTTCCCCTAAAACAATCCTTCATTCCATAGGACTCATACTCCCGTATTACCGCCCTGCCGCCATATGTACGGATTAAAATCCGGTTCTGTGCGTTTCCGGCAAAAATATTATTGGCATGATTGTCCTGATACTCATTGGCAAAAATTTCAAGGGAACTCTGGTCTGATAGGATATGGATATCCAATTCCTTTTTTCCTTTCAGGAACATTGTGCTTCTGGAAACGCCCCTGCTCCACCCATCGGATGCATTCCTGTCCACAGACATCTGCGCATTCTTAAAATCAAACAGGCAGACTGTCTTTTTTCCCTCACCGCTGCGCAGGATTAATTCCAGCATATCTGCATCTGTTTCCTCAAGGTCAATCTTCATCTTCAGTTCAAATGCCACGCCGTCCCCGGCTTTCAGTTCGGTCTCTGCTTCTGTTACCACAAACATATCCTGGCAGATTGAATCATGCCTTAAGATTTCTGTCTCGGCAACCGGAAGGAACTGCAATGTTCCATTCTCCATCATCCTGACTTCCCTTGGAATATTGAAAAAACCGCACCAGCCTTCCTTGTACGTCGGTCCCCAGTCCTTCCATAACGGCATCCACTCCCATTCATTGGCCCATCCTATGATGATTCGCCTTCCATCCGGCGCCAGGAAGGACTGGGGCGCATAATAGTCAAATCCCCAATCAACCTCACCGCTTATATAATGACTGAACCTGCCTGTCTGATAATCAAAATCCCCCACCAGATACACAGAGGTATGTTCACCCACACCCATGGGCGAAAACATCAGGACATATTTATCACCCATGGGATAAAAGTCCGGGCATTCCCACATATGCCCCCATTCCCCGCGGCTCTCGGCCAGTACATTGAAAAAGGTCCAGTGGAACATATCATCCGACCGGTAAAGCAGCGCCTGCGCCTTATGGTCGCGGCTTGCGCCGCATACCATATAATAAGTATCCCCATGCTTCCATACCTTTGAGTCCCTGAACTGATTCACCGGAACACCTTCCGGGGCTGTCAGGACCGGGTTTCCCTCATATTTTTCAAAATGGATCCCGTCCTCGCTGTATGCAATGCACTGTGTCTGCCCAACCCCATCGCCTTCATTGGCAGCCCCCGTATACATCAGGAACAGCTTGCCATCATGCTGGGCCGCACTGCCGGAAAAGCATCCGCCCCGGGGATGGTCATCATATGTCTCACTGGGCGCCAATGCCAATGGCAGATACTCCCAGTGCATCATATCGTCACTGATTGCATGTCCCCAGTGGATACTGCCCCAGAATCCCTCATATGGATTATACTGATAAAAGATGTGATATTTCCCGCGGAAATAAATCAATCCATTGGGGTCGTTCAGCCATCCGGTCTGCGCCATGAAATGATAGCGCTGGCGCATTTTTCCATTTTTCACAATATTCTTTTTACTGTCTATCTCATGCTGGGCCTTTTCAATATTCTGCAGCATTAATTCTTTCGACATAAGACTCCTCCGCTTAACCTTTTACTGCCCCGGCCGTCATTCCCTGCACAATATACTTCTGGGCTGCAAGGGAGATGATCATCACCGGGAAACTGAACAAAAATGCTCCTGCACACATGGGCCCCAAATCCAAATTGTATGCCGACAGGAATCCTGCCAATCCAACCGTGAATGTCTTTGCATCCGTGCTGGTCAGCAGTAACGCAATGAGGAAATCATTCCATGCAAGGAACAAGGTAAATATGAATGCCGTGGCCAATCCCGGCTTACAGATTGGCAGGATGACCTTGCTAAATGTCTGTAAACTGCTTGCGCCGTCCACAAATGCAGCCTCATCCAGCGTTGTGGGGATTCCCTCATAAAAGCTTAACATGGTCCACATGACAAAGGGCATGTTAATGGCGGCATACACAATAACCAACGCAATCCTTGTATCATATAGGCCCAGATTACAAATCAGTTCATAAATCGGCACTACGATGCTTGAAGTAGGGATCATCTTTAAGCACAGGACCAGAACCACCAATACAATGGATAGCTTCGCACCCGAACGCTGGATTGCATATGCCGCAAGGGCGCCCAGGAACAATGCGATGATGGTGCTTGCCAGCGAAACACTCAAACTGTTTAACAGATATTTCAGCGCATCCATCCTTTGGAGCAGATCCGAGAAGCTTTCAACGGAAAATACCTTTGGGAAAAAGCTTGGCGGAACTGCAATCACTTCTGTTCCGGGTTTAAATGAACAACAAATGACATATATGTATGGGAAAAGCCAGCACACAGTAAGGATTACGGACAAACTGATTCCCAGCATTTTCCCAATCTCACCTTTTTTTACCACTTTTTTACACCTCCTGCCAACCGTTAGCGGCCCTGCTTCTTCGGGTTCCACAAGCTCTGCATGAATACCAGTGTGAATATGACTAAGACTGCAATAAATACCACTGCCATCGCACTTGCATAACCGGTGTCATTATACCGGGTCAGGGTCTTGTAGATAATGATGCTGATTGTTTCTGAAGAGCGGTTGGGACCGCCTTCCGTCATTGCCCAGATAATGTCAAAGGTTCTGGCGGCGTCAATGATCCTCACTGACAGGGCAGTCAGTAAAACCGGTTTGATTACGGGAAGCTTAATCGTAAATACCTGCGCAAGCATACCTGCCCCGTCTATTCTGGCGGCTTCTAACATGCTGGTATCCAGCCCCTGCAATCCGGCCAGTATCATCAGCATCATAAACGGTGTCGTGAGCCAGATATCCGCAATGCAGCATGCAAGTAAGGACCATCGTTCGTCTGCCAGCCAGAGAATATCGCTGCTGCTTGATAAAATCCCAATCCTCGTCAAAAGCTCGTTGATGATGCCAAAGCTGGAGCTCATCATTAATTTCCAGGTAAGGCCGGCCACCAACGGCGCTATCATCAGAGGCGCCATCATGAATGAACGGATGATTTTACTTCCTTTATAATCCAATTCAAAAAATAGGGCAAACAGTAAACCAACCACCGTCTCAACACCAACGGCTACTACAATATAAATCAAGGTATTCCTTAACTGTTTTAAAAAACCTCCGGCGGTAAATGCGCGGATATAATTATCCAGGCCGACCAATGATTTACTGCCTGTAATCCCGATTTCATAGAAACTGTCAATTACCATTGTAATGATTGGATATATGAGAAATGCGCCCATAAAAAGTGCACCCGGCAGGAAGAATAATAATAAAGTTTTTCTTGAAATCAATCTCATTCCCATTTACCACCTTTTAAAAGACTATCTGCCAATTTATCTGCCAATTGATTCAATTTCAGTCTTTGCCGCCTCCAATGTGGCGTTTACATCTGCCCCGCCTAAACTGGACTCTACAACGCCAATGAGAACCTCTTCAATCTGTGACCACGTAGTCACCATAGGTCTTGCCTGTGACTGCGGCGCGCTTAATGTTTCAAGGACCGCTGCTGTATGCTCATTGCCAGCTTCCTTTCCGGCTTCTTCATATACGGAAGTCCTTCCGGCAATCTTTAAGGTGAGATTCATGTAGTCTGCATTGTGGCCATACATGAATTCAACGTATTTCCTGGCCATCTCCTTATTTTCGGAATTCTTCATGACACATTCATACCAGGGTCCTGTTGTTGCCCCAATGCCCGCGCTGCCGCCAATCATCGGCGCACAGCCTACCTTATCCGCCCCAAGGGCCTTTACTGCGGCCGGGTACTGATGGCTCCAGTTGAGCTGCATTGCGGTTTTTCCGTTGGTAAAAAGTTCCTGGGACTCCGTGGCAGCCGTTGCCAGTGAATCTGCCGGTGTATAATCCGCACCTGCATTCCCAACCATGAAATTCAGTGCGTCCACATATGCCTGGTCCGTAATGTTCACATTGCCGTCCTTATCAAACACAAGTCCTTCGGCGCCTGCCTGGCATGCGAAATCCAGGAATGAACATACGGCGTCGGAACCGCTGCCGAAAACAGTGGTGCCGCTCATGTCGTCTGTTTTCAGTTCCCTGGCAAGGGTCTGGTACTCCTCCCATGTGGTTGGGACCTTCTCCTCCGGAATAAGGTCTTTTCTGTAAATCAGTATCTTCGCATTCACCCACATGGGATATCCAAGGAGATTGCCGTCGATGGTCCCGCTCTCCTGTAAGGTGGGAAGAAAATCACTTGTATCCGCATCATTCACCGCTTCTATGGCGTCTGCAAAGGCTGCCAGCCAGACCACATCCATACAGGCCACGTCATGTGCCGCCTGCTTGGCTTTAATCTCCGTGGAAAGTTTGTCATACATTCCCGTGTAAGCCACCGCATCGATGATTACCTCGCACCCGGTTTCTTCCTTAAATGCCTCTGCTGTCTCTTTTGCAAGGGCTTCTGCGGGGGAACCGCTTTCCACCAGAACCGTGATGCTGTTCTTATCTGCTTTCCTGGACCCGCCTGCGCTGTTGTTTGAGCCGCATCCAACTACCATTGTCCCTGCCATTGCTGCTGCAAGCATGATACTGAGAATCTTCTTTTTCATTGTTCTCCTCCTCTGTTTTGATTTAATGATGAATGACTTTTTACCCGGGTGGAACCCGTTCCACATTTGTGAAAAATTATGTGCCTTATTTGTTTTCCGGAAATGGAACCCGTTCCATGTTTGTGAAAAAAAATAAGGCAACTGCTTTATATAAACACATTATACGCCCTGTTTTGCATAAGTCAATACTATTTTTCACTTCAGGCTTCACTTTGTTTATAATACAAGAAAATATCCAGGCCGTTTTGTGCACTTTTAACATTCATACTATAGTTGACCCTCCTTTACGCAACTCCACTTCGAGGCTTACCTGCTTATTTTTATAAACTTTTCCATTTACCAGGTTACAGACAAGCCGCACAGACTCTTTTGCAAGTTCTTCAATCGGCTGGACGATTGCCGTAAGGGACGGCTCCACCATCTCCGTTATGAAAGTGCCGTCATATGCCACGAACTTCACATCCTCCGGGACCCTGCGGTGTCTTCTTATGGTTTCATTCATGCATTCGATGACCGGTCTGTCCACGCCAAATACACCGTCAAATTCGATTCCCTTTGCGAATACGTCTTTCACGGCTTTCTTGTAATATTCTGAATCCAGACGGTTCCTGCCCAGTTCATAATCATACGTATATATCCCATTCTCCTTCATGATACGGGCAAATTCAAAATGCCTGTCATGATATGGTGATTCCACCGTTACCTTGCCGCGGAAATGAAGCACCTTCCTGCATCCGTTATCAATCAGTGTCTTCGCTGCAAGCCTTCCGCCCTCTTTGTGGTTCACTGCGATAACAGGGATATCCTCACCCAGATACCTGTCCAATGCAACAATCGGTTTATGGATTTTCCTGTACTC
This sequence comes from Enterocloster sp. OA13, assembly GCF_022440595.1. Lineage (NCBI taxonomy): Bacteria > Bacillati > Bacillota > Clostridia > Lachnospirales > Lachnospiraceae > Enterocloster > Enterocloster sp. OA13. The sequence goes on from NZ_JAKNTF010000001.1 coordinate 4,150,703, forward strand.
TTCCACTGCCAGTGAATGGGCTCCTGTAATGACACCATCCACGATATGCCGGTTCAGCATATCCAGATATTCCAACTCCGCATTAAATTCCTTTTCCGTGGTGCAGAGCATCATCTTAAAGCCGGCCTTATATAGTTCAGACTCCACATGGTCAACGAATTCCGCAAAGAACGGATTGGATGCATTTGGCACAAGGACCGCTATGATTCCCGTCCTCTTATGATACAGATTCCTTGCAAGCTCGTTCGGCGTATAATCCAATGTCTTCATGGCTGCTTCGATCCTGCTGCGCGTCTCATCCGATACATATCCGCTGTCATTCAACATTCTGGATACCGTTCCAAGACCTACATTAGCCAGCTTGGCAACATCCCTCATACTTGCCATATATTCACCTCCTCTGTCTCTTACTTACATTTTAATTGCTTTTGATTAAAAGTCAATTAAATTTAGTCTAAAAACAGATGGGCGGCCATAGCCTATTCCCGCTTCGGTAACCCACCTGTTATTTAACCTATGTCTTCCTAATTATCCAATCATTCACTCAAAGCCTCAAAAACCAACTGTCCAACCACGGCTCCACCATCCAGGTGCCCCAGGCTCTTCTCTCCATAATAGGCAGCCCGTCCATGAACCGGCTTCATCTGTTTTGTGGCCTCTGCCCCGTCAGCAGCAGCCCTGGCCGCATTCTTTAATGCCATCTCCAGAGTTCCTCCCTCTGCAATTGTTTTCTCACAAGCATTTACAGCAGGACAAAGGGAATCCAGTATGGTCCTCTCTCCTGGCTTGGAACCTGCTTTTTCCATAATTTTATTAATCCCGGCCTGGAAGGCATCCACTATCTCCGCGGGACCTGCCTCGCACTTTCCCTTCAGGCTTCTTGCCATCCCCATAAAGCCAAAGGAAAGTATGGTTCCCAGGCTGGAGGGTGCTGCTTCATTAAAAGCATTTCCTGACTTCATGAGAATTTTTCCCAAGTCCTCTTCCTCTGACAGTTCCATCAGCATATCGACTGCCTTGAATCCATCGCTCATGGATATACCCAAATCCCCATCTCCATTCTGCTGGTCCAGCTTTACAAGATAATCTTTATTTGCCTCAATCTTTCTGCTGATTTTCTTTATTGCATTTCCTAAACCCTGTACGTCCATACTATCTTACCTCACTTATTATAATTGGTATAAAATGGAGACCTGGCAACCTGTCCTAAAAGCCCCTTTAATTCCTCATCCAGCTTCATGATGGTAAGGGACAATCCTGCCATTTCCATGGAGGTTGCATACTCCCCAATATGAGGCATGTACACACTTATCCCCTGTTCTTTCAGCATCTGATGTATACGGCGGTAAACAATGAACTGTTCTTCCAAAGGAGTTGCCCCCAGTCCGTTAACCATGACAGAAACTTCATCACCGGCTTTTAACGGCATATCTTCTGTGATTTTGTCCAAAAGTATTTCAGCCACCTGGTCCGCGTTCATCATCTTACACACCTCCAGGCCAGGCTCGCCATGAATCCCCATACCAATCTCAATCTCATCATCTGCAATTGAAAAAGTAGGTTCCCCCACCTGTGGAACGATGCATGAGGATAATGCCACGCCCATGGTCCTTATATTATCAAGCGCATGCTGTGCTGCCTGGGCTACTTCCTCCAGATTCCCGCCGTTATCTGCCTTTGCGCCTGCTATCTTAAAAGCATATACCATTCCGGCCACCCCCCTGCGGCGGTCGGCTTCTGCCTTGGGCGCGCTGGCGACGTCATCCTTTACCAGGACCATTTTCGTCTGAATGTCGTCCTCCATATCCACGGTCTCACAGGCAAGTTCAAAGTTCATCCTGTCTCCGCCATAATTGCCAAACAGCACCAGGACCCCGCTTCCCTTGTCGCAAGCCCGTATCATATCAGCCATTTTTGCTGCGGCAGGGGATGCAAACACATTGCCGACCGTACACCCATCCAGAAGTCCCTGCCCCACATAGCCCAAAAAAACAGGCAGATGGCCGGAACCTCCGGCAGTGACAATTCCTACCTTTCCTTCCCTTGCACCGTAATTGCTTAACAGAATACGGTAATCTCCATCCAGCAGCTTTACTTTATCTCCATAAGCGGCAATGATACCTTCCATTGTCTCTTTTACAAAATCTTCTGGCTTATTAATCAATTTTTTCATTATGCCCATACCCCTTTCATAGTGAATCCCTTATTCATGCTGCTTCGCCTGTTTCCCCAGATAAGCCTCTGCTACCCTGGGATTATTGCGCATTTCTGAGGATGGACCGCTCATCTTAATCCTCCCCTGTTCAATCACATAAGTAAAGTCAGAAATCTTCATTGCAAGTCTTGCATTTTGTTCATTTAAAAGAATTGTCATTCCCGTCTTATTGATTTCCACTATCTTCTCAAACATTTCACCTACTAATAACGGAGACAATCCCATGGATGGCTCATCTAACAACAGGATTTTCGGTCTTGCCATCAACGCCCTTCCAATTGCCAGCATCTGCTGCTCACCGCCGCTCATACTCCAGGCCAGCTGCCTGCGCCGTTCCTTTAATCTTGGGAAAAGTTCATATACCATCTCCAATTCTGCCTCATATGACTTTTTTCCAAAATATCCATGCCACACAATGGTCCCTGTCTGAAGGTTCTCCTCCACCGACAAGCCTGGAAATACATGGCGCCCCTCCGGTACCTGGATGATGCCCATCCTGGCTATCTGACGGCTGTTTTTCCTTACAATCTCGGTCTGACCATCAACCATGATAGAACCCTTATGGGTAATAGCGCCCGATATGGAATTCATCAATGTACTCTTTCCAGCACCGTTACTTCCGATGAGACAGGTAATCTTACCTTTTTCAATCACCATATCGATTCCCTTGAGAGCTTCAATGGGACCGTAATAGGCATGTAAATCTTTAATCTTAATCATCAAAGTCCCTCCCCAGGTATGCTTCCAGAACAATAGGATTCACTGCAATCTCGTGCGGCAGCCCTCTTGCGAGGATTTCGCCAAATACAAGAACATCTATATTTTCACAGCTGCTCATAACCAGATCCATCTGGTGTTCTATCAGTAATATTCCGATATTGCGCTTCTTGGCAGCAAACATAAGCAGGTTCCTTGCCTGTTCTATCTCCTGAGTGGTCAGTCCGGCAGCCGGCTCATCCACAAGCATTACTTTGGGATGGCTTAACATCGACCTGACAATTTCCAGGATTTTCCTCTGCCCAAAGGGAATCGCTGTAATATCTTCATCCCAGTCAAACGTAAATCCCGCCATCTCCATCAATTCATCCAATTCTTTCAGAAAGTCGCTTCCCTTTGTCCCAACAAAGCTTTTAAGATACCCCAGCTGGTCATGCAGATCCACTCCCAACATCAGATTATCCCTGATATTCGAGCGGTACAAAAACCGTGGTGTTTGGAAGGTCCTGCCGATTCCCTTTCTTGCGCGGATATGGGATGGTATATTGGTAATGTCCTCCCCATGGAAAAAAATCTTCCCCTCATCCACCTCATAGATACCGCTTATAAGGTTCATCATCGTACTTTTGCCTGCGCCGTTGGGGCCAATCAGACCATGGATTTCACCTGGCTGTACTTCCAGATTGACTTTTTTCGCCGTCACAACACCGCCAAAACTTTTACAGACCCCTTCTAACTTTAATATTGCCTCGCCCATACTATCCTCCTCTGATTTCCTATGATTTTAGCTTATTCTTCCTTCTCATGGTCTTCAGGAAATCCGAAACGGCGCCGCCAATACCCATGGGCATGAAAATCATCATGATAATTACTGCGATACCGTATATAAACATCAGATACTTATCAAGTCCCCTGAGAACTTCCGGTAAAAAGGTAACAATCAACGCTCCAACGAAAATGCCCGGAGTGCTGTTAATTCCTCCCAACATTGACATGATGACGATAGTGGTACTCTTGGCAAAACTGAACTGGTCTCCTGATATGAAACGGTTATGCTGGGCCAGAAGGGTGCCTGAAAGTCCTGCAAAAGCCCCTGCTATTACGAATGCAATGACTCTTGTACGGTATATATTCACTCCCAGGGTCTGAGCTGCTAATTCATTGTCCCGGATAGAAGCAAGGGACCTGCCAAGACTTGTCCTGCGGATCCGTTCCACCAGAAGGGCCACTATGATGACTGCTCCCAGAAGAAGGAAATACCATTTCTTATAGCTGTCAAATACAAAACCGCCTGCTGACAATGTCCTGATTTCGGGAATTCCTTTTGGCCCTCCAAATGCCGGCTCATAATTTAAAAACAGCGTATACAGCACCTGCACAAATCCCAGTGTGGCAAAGGTACAGAATGAGCTTTTCAACCTAAGGAAAAGAATTCCTGTGGCCCAGGCAATGAGTGCGGTGAGCACTACCGATACAATAATGGCCGCATATCCGGGAAGTATGAAATTCATACGTCCGGAACAAAGATTTGCTGTGATATAGGCCCCGATTCCCATAAATGCCACACCGGAAAATACCAGCTGCCCGCACATTCCCAGCATAATGGAAAGGCCATAGGCCGTAATCATATTAATCAACGCCATATTCACCACAAGAACCGTATAATTGTTCATTTTAAGTGAGACTATCAATGAAAAGATAATTAAAAAAATAATCATTGCCCCTGTTTTAGGGTCAAACTTACATTTATTCATACTATTTCCTCCTTAAGCCTTATCAGCGACCTTATCAACAATTAACCCCTGTGGCCTGAATATCAGGAAGATAATCAGAATCAGGAATACAATCGCATCCTTATAGGAGGAAAACTTGACCGTAGCAAAAGATTCCACGATACCTACCAGCAGGCATCCTATAATCGCACCTTTAATGCTTCCAAATCCGCCTATGACCGTCCCGGCAAATGCCCTTAGCTGAAGGGATGCCAAGGATGTGGTAACTGTATATACAGGGGCTACCATATAGCCACCGATAGAAACCAGAACCGCAACCAGCATATAGGTGACAGCCGTTGTCATTAAAGTTGATATTCCCATTAATTCAGCTGCCGGTTTGTCCTGTGCGGCTGCCTGCATCATAATACCGATATACGATTTTTCAAACAGGAGATAAATCAATGTCATGACTGCAATAGCAACCACAATAATCAGCAGGAACTGTGCCTGAAGCCTTGTTCCAAAAAGATTGACAGTCAGGGCATTTCCCTTGGAATTCTTTAATATTGGTGAGATTGTTCTGGGCCAGGATCCGAATATGATCATGGTTCCCTCTGACAAGACCAGGGATGCTCCCATAGTGGCAATAATAGGCGCTACCGGATAAGATGCCTTTCTGAGGGGCCAATATGTCACTAACATGAATATCAGGCCTAATATTGCATAAAACACCAATGATAACGGTGCCGCAATATAAAATGGGAGCTGAAAATCCATAAAAAGCACACATGCAATATATGCCCCTACCATCAATAAATCGCCCTGTGCAAAGTTAAGGACCCCGACTGCCCGGATTAAAAGAATCAATCCCATTGCAATCATTGCATAAATCATCCCCATCGAAAGCCCATTTACCAGCATTGAAAAAAATATGCTAAAATTCACTTTTATACCCCCAATTCCATTCTATGCTTACCCGGGAATGCCGCCAGCTGGCAGCATTCCACCTAAGCCTGCCTGTTATCTGAAGTTAACAATCCTTACAGGAACAGCTTCCCCGCCTGTTGTCTCACAAAGCATGATATACGTTGACATTACATGATAGCTGTCCTCATATATCCTGTAATAGTTGTTTGCCCCCTGCAGGTCCGTACTTCCCATGGCTTCATTGATTTTCTCACGGTCTTCTGTGGTTCCTGCCCGTTCGCAGGCTTCTTTAAAGAGATAGACACAATCATAGCCCCAGGCTGACTGCATTGCACTTTTAGCGTCGTACAGTTTCTCATAATCCTCTTCAAATGTCACAGCACGCTCAGGCACATCCAAATCCTGTCCCAGGATATTAGGAGACCAGTCCGCCACCGTGTACCAGCCATTCGCTGCATCCTTTGCCACTTCGATAAAAGGAGCGCTTGCAAAACTGGAGGACCCCATAAGAGGGATATCACAGCCCGCTGACTGCAGCTGCTGGGCCAGGGCTACGTCCCATGCCTCACTGACCCCCATTACCACCAGGCCATCCACGCCACTGCCCAGAATCTGGTTGATAATGGAGCTGAAATTTGATTCATTCTCCGGTGCGCCGTAGATATTGTTTTCGGAAACCGGATTTCCCTTTTCTTCCATCGCCTTGACAAAATTATCCTTCTGTATGGTGGTAGAAGAAGCTGTGGTGTAAAGAACAGCCGGGTTCTTCATGTTAAGTTCATTTAAAGCAACGTCTGCCATGATTGGACCGGTAAAGTCATCTGTCACCCTAATCTGCCACACATAGGGATTCTTTGAAGCAGAGATATCCGGATTAGAGCCATTAGCAAAATATGGAACCCTATTTTTCTCTATCTCAGGAAGCACCGCCATGCAGTTAGTAGAAAAATAGGAACCAATGATAGCCGGTACGCCGCTTTCTATCAGCTTGATTGTAGCATTAATGGCAATGGACTGGTCTGTGCCCTCATCCTGCACATCCAGAACCAGTTCTTTCCCAAGGATGCCTCCGGCTGCATTGATTTCATTCACGGCCTGATTCATTCCATTCACATAGTAACCTCCGGTCAGCTGGTTAGGCCCGGTCAGGGGGGCTGTCGCCCCTAATACCACCGTTCCATCAAAGCTTGTGTTGCTGCTTTGTGCTGTCTCCTCTTCCATTTGCTGTGCCACAGTACTTCCCCCGGACGTCCCTGCAGTCCCATTGCCGGCACATCCGCTCATCATGCCAACCGTCAATGCCATGCTTAAAAACAGTGCTGCTTCTTTTCTCATAATAACATCTTCTCCTTCTATGCTTTTATTTTTATGGTCTTAACATTACTTTGCAGGCATCCGGGTCATTGCAGGCCACATCAAATGCCTTGGCAGCATCAGCCAGGTCAAATACATGTGAAATCAAAGGATCAATCTGTATCATTCCGTTTGCCACATTCTGCATTGTCTTTTCAATCCACCATGGACGGTCAATCTTAATGCGGTGCATCAGTGCCAGTGTCCGGATATCAAAACCATCGTTATGCCATCTGTTGATATACAGCTGCGCCGGTTCCAGCACCCAGCTGTAAAGCCCCATAATACCTCCATGCTTAAGCACATCGCTGCACAGCTGGATTGCCGTATCATTTCCTGCAACTTCAATCACAACATCAGCTCCCTGGTTATTTGTCTCCTTCAGTACGGTTCCTACCACATCATCCTTATTTGGGTTGAGTACAATGTCAGCCCCCATCTTCTTAGCCAGGTTCAGCTTACCATCCACTACATCCACGCAAATCACTTTTGCAGCCCCCATCTTCTTAACAACCTGGGCAATGATCTGTCCGGCAAATCCCACACCTACCACAACTACCACATCGCCTAATTCCACCCCTGACTGCATGCCTGCATAGATTGCACAGGCTGTAGGTTCTCCCAGCGAAGCTGCTTCCATGCTCATCCCCTCCGGAACCTTCACAACACCATAGCCGTTATGTACCACTGGCGCAACAAAATAATCCGCCATGGTATCATACCATCCAAAGGACATTACCTTGTCCCCCACCTTAAAATCAGTTACATTCTTTCCCACCTCAACAATCACGCCTGCTGCCTCATGTCCCATTTTTAATGGATAGGCATGATGGGCCTCATTGTTCCCGTCAACCTGTTCAACCTGTACTTCCCTGGGCATTTTACCTTCTGAATAATTCTTGTCTGTCCCACATATGGATGCCAGGTATGTCTTAACCAGCACCTCATTGTCACCTGGTTTTAAATCATGCTCCTCCACCACAACCTCATTTGGTTTTTTTGTCACTACAACCCTTGTTCTCATTATTTCCCTCCTGGTATTTAGTTATTTATATAGGCTTTCAGCCTTTGAACCTATATATAGCAACTTTCATGCCAAAGAGAAACAACGTTTTTTTCAGGCATTTCGAAACCTTTTTCTCATTTTTCTCAAATTCTTCGCACGAAAAATTCGCATTATGAGAATTTTTTTCATAATGCGAATTTTATCACTGCATTTTATTGATACGGCGGTACAGGGTTGCCAAACTGATTCCCATCTGTCTTGCAACCTGTTTTTTCCCTTCCGTAGTATCTCCATATTGTTTCAGTAACTCCTTCATATGAATCATTTCCCTTAATTTAAAATCCATTTCCCGTTCTTCCTGTGTGTTTACCTCCGCATGGAAAATCCTGTCTTCCATGACCTGGGCCGGCAAAGTGGAAATACCCATGATGCCTGATATACTGTCTGAATTCATGGAAATCATATACTGTACTACATTTTCAAGTTCCCGTATATTTCCTTTCCACTGATAGCGGCAAAGATGCTCCATTGCTTCCTGATCAATTCCGGAAACATTTACCTCAAAGAAAGAGCGGTATTTTTCTATAAAATAATGGACCAGCAGCGGAATGTCCTCCGGGCGTTCCCGCAGCGGCGGAAGATGAATCTCAAAAATATTCAGTCTGTAATATAGGTCTTCCCGGAATTTCCCCTCCTCCACCATCTTTTCCAGATTTCGGTTAGTAGCCGATATGATACGGATATTAAGGCTGACCTGTTTATTTCCGCCAACCCGCTCCAGCTTGCGTTCCTGCAGGACACGGAGCAGTTTTGCCTGAAGGTGGAATGGCATCTCCCCAATCTCATCTAGGAATATGGTTCCTGTATCAGCCAATTCAAATTTTCCTATCTTACCGCCCTTTTTTGCTCCCGTAAACGCACCTTCCTCATAACCGAACAGTTCCGATTCCAGAAGTTCCATGGGGATTGCCGCACAATTGACTGTAATGAACGGATTACCACACCGGTCCGATGCATTATGTATGGCCCTGGCGAACATTTCCTTTCCCGTTCCAGTCTCACCGGTCAGCAGAATATTTGGCATTGTCCTGGCTACCTTTTGGGCGATTTCTTTTAGGTGTCTCATTCTCGGACTGTTGCCTAATATATGACTGAAGGTAATCTGGTTTTCCCTGAACGCTTCACCTGCAATACGGCTTCCAATATTGACGATGGTTTTAAAATTCAGTATTTTTACTAAATCCTCCCGACCCTCTGCCACCTTATAAAATAGCGTCCCGTAACTTTCTTCTCCTATTTTTATCTTCTCATAGACATTCACACTCTCATCCTCAATCATTTTATGGAAAACAGGATCCGGTATCAAATCAAGGATATTTTTTTCCAGGACGGATTCATAATCCATTTTAAAAATATTCAGGGCCTTCCTGTTAATATTACGGATCATGTTATCTGCATCCAACAGGACATACCCATCTGAAATCTGTTCCAGTACCTGGTTTAATACTTGGTTCTGGCTGTCCAGTTTCCTATAAATCTGCTGTTCCTTCTGCCGTACCTCCTCTTCCTTCAATTTTAATGCAATTAGTTCGCACATGCTCTGGATAAAATTCAAAAGTCCCCTGCGTTCATCCTTTATCTTCTCAATATGCTCCTTTTCATAACATATAAGCCCCATCACCCCAATGACTACGTTGCCATGCACAATCGGACAATGGAGATACCCCATTTCCTTACAGCTGGCCCGCTGATTGCAATTCAGGCATGCAGGGCTTTTCCTGTCCACGGTAGTACTGATTGCATACTCCCCTGTTTCAACTACCCGTTTAACAATACCTCCATTTTTAGGTATCGGTTTATAAACGGTTCCCGCCACCCTCTGAAGATTACTGTCAATCACCTGTGTATCAATGCCGATTGCAAAGGTAATTCCTTGAGCTATTTTCTGAATAAAATCCCTGATATCCATTAATTCAGGCATTTCTCCCCCTCACCTTCATATGTTTTTCATGTTTATGATTACTTCTTTATAGTTTTATCATCAATAGAATAAATTCTCAATAGTTTTTGGTTTATAATCTCTGTATTCTTAGCCATATCCATTTTATTCATTTGACCATATTCTTTTAAAAATTCTGAAAAATATAAAAATAGCCCGGAAGAATCATCTCCCGGAACTATTTTACCAAATCCGCAAATATAGATGGTTCCCCGAATCCATCCCGCATCATCTGTCCCCGGCACCGCAGCCATTGATATTCCCCTTCCCAGGTCCTTATTTGCATTAATCCTGTCCAATACCTGACTGTAGAACGACACATCAGATATTTTTCATATATATCCCTAAAGACACTATGCGTTTTATCGTCCTACATATCATTTTATTATGGAGCCATTTTATTTCCAATATGTATCATGTGTACATAGGCATATAGTATGCGGCCTCAAAATAAAATCCGTCTACAAATCCACGGCGGACCTGGCAAACCGCACGGTCCTGCCCTTATGTTTACGCCTGGTCAGGATCAGGCATGTGGCGGCGCACAGGATACCTGTCTGTGTGGCAAAGGCCGCCCCAAGGCTTTCTGTATATCCGATTGTCAGGAAACCGGCGGCAGCCACTGCTGCTGAGAATAGGGCATAAGGCAGCTGGGAGACCACATGGTCGATGTGGACACACTGGGCGCCTGTGCTGGACAGTATGGTTGTATCTGATATGGGGGAACAGTGGTCCCCGAAGACAGAGCCTGAAAGCACCGCCCCAAGGCAGCAGTACAGCATCGCATCCCCCATCCCCAGGGCAGAAGCCATCTGCACGCTGATGGGAAGCATGATTCCGAACACGCCCCAGGAAAAGCCGGTTGCCAGCGCCATGACAGCGGAAAAGACAAAGAGGAGACATGGAAGGAGCTGGAAAGATATATTGTACTGGACCAGAAGCCCGGACAGGAATGCTCCTGGCCGGAGCATTCCAATCATATCAATCAGCACCCATGCAAAGAGCAGGGCGGTGGTAGCTCCCGCCACCTTTTCCATACCGTAAAATGCAGTGGAAAACAATTCATTTCCATGGAAATGCCAATATCTGTATACTGCCCATCCAAGTCCGGCAGCACAGCCCGCGCACAGTGACAGATAGGTGGACGCATGCTGGAGTATCTCAAAAATATCCCAGGAACCAGAGAAGATGCGCCCCGTCATATACATGGTACCCACACTCACTGCCACCAGGATGCTGATGGGCATGATCAGGTCGGAGGCATGTTTTTCATGGGTGTCGTCCGGCGGTCCGTCATCAGCCTTGATGGATGCCGCATCATTCATCCTGCCCAGGTTGATGTTCCATATGGCGCTGAGGAACACCACGGCCAGGGAAAAAATCGCATAGAAATTATAGGGGATGGTCTCTATGAACTGGTTTAACGGAGCAGCCGTCCCCGGCAGTATGATGGCAAACAGGGCAATGATATATGCCCCCCAGCTGGACAGCGGGCAGATGGAGCACACCGGCGCGCTGGTGGAGTCAATGATATAGGCCAGTTTTTCCCTGGAAACCTTATAGCGGTCCGTCAGGCTTCTGGAAACCTCGCCCACGGTCAATGCGTTAAAATAGTCATCTATGAATATGATGATTCCCAGCACAACTGCCAGAAGCTGGGCCATGGCCGCGTTCTTTACCCGTTTCTGTGCCCATCTGGCAAAACCTATGGTCCCGCCGTTTTTGTCAATGAACGCAGTCAGCATCCCAAGGCCAAGGATAAAGAGTACCAGCAGCATGTTGTCAAAATTCCAGTTTCCCTCCGTATAAAAGATCCGTGCCGCCGAACCCATGACAGCCTCAACCGCATCCCCCGGACGGAAGCCGCACAATATCAGCGCGCTGGCAATAATACCAGCCGATATGGAAATGACCACCCTTCTGGTAGCAATTACCAGTAATATGACAATCAGGGGAGGAATTAAAGAAATAGCAGTTGTCTCCATGATGTAACCCACCTTTCATCCAATCTATATAATCACGCTCATCCAACCGTCACGCTTAACGGCAGCTTTCCTCCAGGATCATTTTCCCTCCGTCAATCACCCTGCAGCCCTCCAGCACGCTGTCCTCTGTTTCCAGCACCAGCGGTTTGATGAAAAGCGCTGTCTTCTCACTGATGAACTCGGAAGCGCTTCTGTAAAACAGGCTGGGTGAATGGTCCAGGCAGTAATGCGCAATCCCCTCTTCCATATAGATGGGGGAATCCACGGCTGTTGGATGGGAAGTCTCAATGGCGCCGTGCTCATCACAGCTCACATCAATCAGCAGGGCACCTCTTTTTAAATGTTTCAGATCCTCCCTGGATATGATATGGTCCCTGCGCCCCGGGTCCCACAGCACGGCGTTCACTATGATATCAAACTGTCCCATCTCCTTCTTAAACTGCTGTTCCTGCCTGCGTCCATATACAGTGGTCAGGGCTGCATTGGAGACAAGGGCCTTATAAGCCCCCGCAGCCGTGTTGCCGCGTCCCAGCACGGCCGCCATCTTTCCCTCCATCAGCATGCCGTAGCTTAAACAGCCATGGATGACCGATGCCTGGCCCGCAAGGATATTATTCCTGTAAAAAATCTGGGTGTTATTCTCCAGCATTTCCTCCCAGGCATATACCTTAAGCTTCCTCTCCAGCAGAAGTGCCTTCATTTCAGGATCCACATGGGGATGGACCCAGCCGAAAACCGTGGTGCCTTCCCTAAGTTCCCCCAGATACTCCGCGTCCCCTGCTTTTGGGTCACAGATAATATCACATCTGTGCAGGATTTCTTCCCGGGGCGCAATGGAAGCTCCCATTTCCCCGTATTCCTGGTCGGATATCCCCAATCTGCTTCCATAGCCCTGTTCAAAGAACAGATATCCGGCAGCCACTCCCAGTTCCTTCATGTGGCGCGGCAGAAGCGCTATCCTGTTTTCATTTTCCTTATGGCTATTTATAAATCCCATGGTCTTCATAATCAGAACCCGCCTTTTTTTGTTTTAGTTATACCATCTTTTGATTCAATGGCAAGAGCAATTGGCAAGGATTGATTTTATCTTTATATGAACTGCCAAATCCTTATGGTTTGTTTATCTGAGGCAGGTGGAACGGATAAACATCTGTCTCCCGAAAAAAACACCACTAAAAAACGCCTGAGAACAGTAAGTTCCCAAGCGCCTATCATCATTTTTCTGGCATGCTTTTTTATGGACAGATTCAGGAAACCGTCCCGTCCCCGCCCTCCGCAGGCTCTTCCGCTGCTGCGTGTACCGCTGTAACCGTTGCGATGGTGGCATCCAGATCCGTGACAAGATCGATATTCCTATTCTTCGCAATATCCAGATCCCCTACCCGGATTGTATCGCCGGCTTTCATGTCCCCTACATCAACCTTCACCTTATCAATGAGTGCATCCGGCAGGGCTTTGTAGGATATTTCCTGAAGCTGCTGCTGCAGGACACCGCCTATCACCTTATCATGGTTTAAAAGGATGATTTCCGCAACGGAGTGGACTTTCTCACCGCTTACAAGCGCCTGGAAATCGATTTCCTCCACAAGTCCTTTCATCGAGTTAAAGGAAATGTCTTTAATCAGGGCATCGTAGACCTGTCCATCCACGTCTAACTGGATCTGGCTGCCTTTGTTACATGTTTTAAGGAGCCGTTCCACCACGGTCCTTTCAGCTTTAATGGGAATGGATTCCTGGATTTCCTTGCCGAAAATATTTCCGGTAACGAATCCCTCCCTTCTCAATCGTCTTGCTTTGATGGACATGCTTCTTTTTTCAGCTTTTAAAGTATTCATTTATCTTTTCCTCCAAAATCCTGATTGCTTAGCAGCCTTCAAATTTGATTTGACAAATAGGTGTGTTAAGTAAGTTTACTTTGTTACAACTACATTATAGCACTGTTGTCAAGCCTTTTTGTGGATAGCTTTAAGTACAAAAAGCCCCGGGAAGTTTCTCTCCCAGGGCCTTGAGTTTCAAATTTATAATATCCCAAAATGTGCAAATGCTTCCGTGGCCGACATTCCTTCCTCAATCGCCTTACGGACCCTCTTTTCACCAGCAGCTTTTTCCAGTGCTTTTTCAATCACTTCCTCATGTACCTGCCTGGGGATTACAAGAACGCCATCTATATCCCCAAATATAATATCCCCGTCCATAACCGTCACCTGTCCGATTTCAACCGGGCATCTGAACTCCAACACATATGTACGGATACTGGAGTCCTGCGCCCAGCATCCTTGACTAAAGACAGGAAAATCCTGCGCAAGGACCTGTGGTGTATCCCTATGGCAGCCATCCAGTACTGCCCCGGACGCTCCCCTCATTTTCGCTGCTGCTGTCAAAAGTTCTCCCCATAAAGCGCTGTTATGCGCGCCGGTGGCAATATATATCTCATTCTTTTCCAGCTGGTCCAGGGCTTCCGTCAGCAGGCCAAATGGTTTTTTCTGCGGGCTGAACACATCGCATTCCAAAACCGTACACGCCTTCCCCGCCAGTTTCATATGCTCCTTCAGCGGCCGTATATACTGCGGCAGGAACTGATGTGTATATCCCATCACGTCCAGGATGTCCCCCACTACCGGGGTATACAGTTTTTCCTTCATGAGGCTGAACATATCTTCCTCATTATTCCAGCTTTTCATCTGATATCCTCCGTTTTAAACCATGTATTCATACATCAAAATATGCTTTCGCATTGTAAAAGCTGATATCTGAAATCATTTTTTTCAGTATGTCCTCATCCTCCGGAAATTCTCCCATTTCCACCCAATTTCCAACTAAATTGCACAAAATACGGCGGAAATATTCATGACGCGGATAGGACAGGAAGCTTCTGCTGTCTGTCAGCATTCCGATAAACCTGCCCAACAGCCCTTCGTTGGCAAGATTCTTCATCTGCTCTTCCATCCCGTCACGATGATCCTGAAACCACCAGGCTGTTCCCATCTGAATCTTGGATGGAACACTGCTATCCTGGAAATTACCGGCCATGGTTGCCAGAACCATATTGTCCCGGTTATTGATGGAAAACAGGATGGTTTTCGGAAGCTGCCGTGTTTTTTCCAATTCATCCATATAGGCGGCCAGGGGAACCGCCAAGGGATGATCCCCGATTGAGTCAAATCCCGTGGCTTCCCCTACACAGGCTACCATCCTGGTATTGCGTGAACGGACCGGTCCCATATGAAGTTCCATTGCCCATTTCCTCCGGCTGTATTCCCGGCCCAGCCAGACCATCAGTGCTGACTTATAGGCATCCACTTCCTCCTGCCCCAAGTCTTCTCCTTCAATTGCCCTCCTAAAAATCTCCTCTGCCGCAGCTTCAGGAACCGGCGCCCACATAAACCGTTCAAACCCATGGTCTGCCGCCACACATCCACTTGCACCGAATGCATCCATCCTGATTTCTAACGCATTTTTCAAATCTTGAAAGCTGCGTATCTCCACACCGGACACGCTGCCAAGCTTTCTCATATAATCACGCCACGGTTTCTTTTCTATCTCCAGCGCACTGTCAGGCCTCATTGCAGGAAGTACTTTTACAGGAAAGCCCTCCTCTGCCAGCTTCCTATGATACTCCAGCGAATCGGCCGGGTCCTCTGTGGTACACATACCATAAACATTGGATGACATAATCAATCTTCTGGGTGTAAAACCGCCTGACTGTATGGCCGCATTGGCCTCCTCCCATATTTCCCGGCAGGTTGACGGTCCTAATACCTTATCAATATGAAAATACCGCTGCAATTCCAGATGGCTCCAATGATACAGGGGATTCCCCGCTGCATATGGCAGCGTTTCTGCATAGGCCTCAAACTTCTCATAATCACTGGCGCTTCCTGTAATCCGTTCTTCGCTGATTCCATTGGCTCTCATGGCCCTCCACTTATAATGGTCACCCCCCAGCCATAACTGGGCAATATTATCCGCGGGTCTGTTCTCATAGATTTCCCTTGCGCTCAGATGGCAGTGATAGTCGAATATGGGCAGGGTTTGCGCATATCGGTGATACAGTCTCTTAGCCGTATCATTATAAAGCATAAAATCTTCATCCATGAATCTCCTCATACCACTCCTCCTCATTCATCAGACGCCATATACAAGATTGGGCAGGAACAGCACAATCTGCGGGAAGAATACCAGGACAATCATCTCAAGCATGATTGCCAGAAAGAAGGGCAGGGCTTCTTTTGTATATTCCTCTATGGGACAGTCCAGTATCCCGCATACCGTATATAAGGCGGATCCCACGGGCGGAGTCATCACCCCCATGGTAACGATGGTGGCCATCAGTACTCCAAAGTGTACCGGATCAACTCCCAGTTTTGTTACCATTGGAAGGAAAATAGGCGTCAAAAGCAGGAAATTCACGTTACTGTCCAGGAACATCCCGGCAACAAACAGGAAAATCAGGATTACGATAACAAGAATCTGTGGATTCTCTGTAATTCCAAAAATAACTGACGCCAGCTTCTGCGGCAGGTTTACATACGTAACCGCATAGCTGAAAGGACCTGACAGTGTGATAATCAGCATTACCGCCGCAGTATCCATAAGGGAGGTCCTCAGCGCCCCTATAAATCCCTTAACCGTAAACTCGTGATATACAAATGCCCCAACCAGGATTGCATAGATAACAGCAAATGCTCCTGCCTCAGAAGGCGTACAGACCCCAAAGCGGATTCCTACAATCAGGATGACAGGAAACATCAGCGCCCAGATGGATTCCCGCAGTCCATGCCATACCTCCCCCCATGTAATCCTCGGTATCTCTGGACCTGGCTTCTCAAATCCCTTTTTGGTGGATGTAATCTTCACTGTCAGCATTAATACAAACATCATGATGACGCCTGGTACTATTCCTGCACAAAACAGCCGTCCGATTGAAACCTCGCCGATAAAACCATATAGAATCAATCCAAGGCTGGGAGGTATGGTCGCTGTTATCAGGCCAGTCAGACAGTTAACTGCTGTAATATATCCTTTACTATATCCGCGTTTCATCATTTCCGGGCCCAGAATCCTTGTCTCCATCGCGGCATCTGCCGTGGCGGACCCCGAGACCCCTCCCATCATTGTGCTCATGACAACCGACACCTGTGCCATACCGCCATACATGCGCCGTGTAAGAAGGGAAGCAAACTTAAGGATACGCTTGGTGATTCCTGACTCGTTCATCAAATTCCCGGCAAAAATAAAAAACGGGACTGCCAGGAAGGAATAGGACTGGGTCTGGGCTACAATTCTCTGAACCGTTATGGAAAATGGAATGTCCGGTGTCACGGCAAAAAATGCCAGTCCCGATATTCCTATTACAAAAGCAACGGGCATTCCTATTACAAGCAGAAACAAAAATGATACTAATAGCACTGACATTATGCATTTCCCCCTTCCATGCCTGCTGCTCCCCTGCCGGTCAGGCGCTT
The DNA here is from genome assembly GCF_022440595.1 of Enterocloster sp. OA13. Lineage (NCBI taxonomy): Bacteria > Bacillati > Bacillota > Clostridia > Lachnospirales > Lachnospiraceae > Enterocloster > Enterocloster sp. OA13. Next base: position 4,168,085 of record NZ_JAKNTF010000001.1, read on the forward strand.
CACGGTTTCCCTGATTTTAAGGATGGCTGTCACTGTCATGAATACAGAAGAAACCGGAAGGCTCAGTGTAACATAGGAATAACTGATTGGAAGCGTCTGAAATGCGCGCTTCCAGCTATCTGCACTAAGTCTGAACCCAAAAATAATAAAAATGATAAATGCAATCAGGATAAGGACCTGAATCACAAGCGTCAGGCCATCCTGAACCCTATGGGGCATCTTTCTTGTGAGCAGGTCCAGGCCCACCAGTTTTCCCCGCCTGAACGCCACATCGGCTCCCAGGAATGCGGTCCAGGCCAAAAGCAGCTGCGACACATCAATGCTCCAGGCCAACGGATGCTGGATCAGCCTGGCAATGGCTGACAGAAATACCAGCAGCACCATGCTAAAGAAAAATACACAGCTTATGATTTCCTCCAGTTTACAAAAACCCCGGTATAATTTTTTCATCTGTATCCCTCCATAATTAAGCAGAAACAAAAGGCGGAGCCTGAAAAATCCATGCTTTCCACATTTTCCAGGGCTCCGCCCGCCGGTATGTTACCGGCCTTACCGGTTCCTACTTCATCTCAGCCATCAGCTGCTCCCTTACTTCCTTATATCCAAGCTTATCATATACAGGGGCGGTTGCCGCCTTAAATGCCTCGACATCCACATCATCATTAATGGTAACGCCATATTTTTCAACCATTTCCTTCTCATACTGCTCTGATAGGTCGGCGCATTTTGTCTGATATTCAGTACCCACCTCCTTAAAGGTATCGGTAAACAGTTCCCTATATTCATCTGACAGGGAATCCCTGAACTTTGTCCCGGTGACAGCAGAACCAATGAGCTGGAAATGCTCTGTTTTATTAATATAGCTGCATACTTCCCACAGGCGTGTGGCATAGAAGGATGGGGTCTGAACCTCCGCACCATCCAATGCCTTCTGCTGAATGGAAGTGTACACTTCGCTCCAGCTCATAGGCGTTGCAACTGCTCCCATGGCATCCACGGAAGACGTACACAATTCATTTCCAATGGTCCGGATACGCTGCCCTGACAGATCCTCCGGTTTTTTCACTTCTTTGTTCAGGCAGAAGTTTCTGGTACCTGAAAACCAGTTGGACGTAACCAGCCAGATTCCCTGATCTGAGAATTCCTGTTCCCACTTAGCATATAAATCCGTTTCCATGATTTTATCCAGCTGGGTATAATCATCTAAAAGATACGGCATCTGAAGCATACCGTAATCTTTTACAAAGGATGCGAGACGGCTGGGATCGGATATGGTAAGGATAGCAGCTCCCTGCATCGCCTGTTCTGTTAAATCATCCGTATCCCCTAAGGCTGAACTTCCGTAAACTTCAGCCGTGAACCCACCTCCTGAAGCCTTTGACAACCGGTCTGCTACCTCATGAAGCGATTTGGTCTGGATATCCTCTTCCCCCTGGGTATTCCCAAACTTAATGGATACTTTTTCAACCGCTTCAGGCGCTTCTGTTTTTGTATCGTCTCCTTTTTTGTCACCTGCATCTGCCGCCTCTGTCCTGGCCTCCCCTGCTGCAGGCGCGCCTGTTCCCTTTGAACCGCATCCGGATAACATGGATACTGTCATTGCCGCCATAAGAACCATCACCATTCTCTTTTTCACTTTTTTTCCTCCTTGTTTGTTATGATAAATTTGCATCGTTTTCTAAATAAAATCAGAAACCGATTGAACATCCCCCGTCAACCATCAGCGCTGTTCCTGTCACAAATCTGGAAGCCGCTCCTGAAAGATATACTGCCGCCCATCCAACATCCTTTGGCAATCCATAGCATTCCATGGGCGTATGGCCCAGAATCTTTTTCTGGCGCTCCGGGTCTTTGTCTGTTGCCTGATGGAACATAGGCGTATCAATAAAGCCCGGTACAATTGCATTGACCCTTATGCCGTCTTTTGCAACTTCTCCTGATATGGTTTTTACCAGCCCCAGGACAGCTGCCTTCGCTGCGGAATAGGCAGTTACATTCGTCATTCCCATAACCGCGGACATGGACGAGATGAAAATGACACTCCCCTGCTTATTCGCCCTCATATATGGAATCGCCGCCTGGGTAAGGGCGTAAGCGCCGAAGAGATGGACATCCAGTACGGACTGCAGATCCTCTCTTGTCACATCCTCCACAGCCTTTTTGCAATGTACCCCCGCATTGTTAATCAGGATATCCAGCCTTCCATAACGGTTTACGATTTCCTTTATGATTTCCCCTGCCCTGCCAGTATCCGTCACATCATATTCAATGCCGGCAACGCTGTCACCCAGATGGGCACAGGCTTCATTTAATACCTGCCTGCGCCGTCCTGCTATCACCACCTGGGCGCCCGCTGCCGCAAGACACTCTGCCATGGCCAGTCCCAGACCGCTTCCCCCTCCCGTGATAAGTGCAACATGGCCTTTCAGTCCAAATGCTTCCATCATTCCGTCATTCATGTCTCCCCTCACCTTCTTCCAGTATATGCATCATCAGTCCCCGTTCCATCATCTGCATGGCAGACCTCATATATCCCAGTGCAAATGCCATTCCCGCATGCCATGGCGCACCGCATAATATTTCCGGCGTATGGTCCGGCACGATTACGCCATCGAATCCGCACTGTTCCAACAGGGCCAGTGCTTTAAGCATATCAATGTCCCCGTCGTCGACAAATACTTCATTGTATTTAGGGACTTTCCCTTTTACATTCCTAAAATGTATATAGCTGATACGCTTTTGCCCGCCATATTGCCTTATGGCATCGTAGATATTTCCATGGGTCATCTCCTGGATACTGCCCATACAGAATTCCAATTTGTTGGATGGGCTGCTGCTGATATCAATTACCTTCTGATATAGCTCAGGCTGATATACCAGCCGGGGCGTCTGTCTCAACCCTTCAAATGGCGGATCATCCGGATGCAGGGCCATCTCCACCCCTGCCTCTTCAGCTACGGGAAGTATCTCCCTAAGGAAACGTTCCAGCCTGTCCCAAAGTTCTTCGGAAGAAACCGGGGCAATAGCGCTGCCGTCGGATTTGGCATAGGTCATATTCCAGATTTCTCCTTTTGGAATTGGTGAATCCACCTTAATCCTGGATGCGTCGAAACATGTCCCATACGCCCCGCCGCGGCATGAGCGTTCTTTCTGGTGCCCCCATACGCCTGCCAGACTGAAATTATATCCAAAGGAATGAATTCCTGCCTTCCCCGCATTGCATATGATTTCCTTAAGATGTTCCATCTGACGCGCCCTTTCCGGGCCATCCAGCAGGACATCATACCAGTCCGCCGGACTGAAATTCTCAATCCCATAAATAGTCAGGCCGTGCTGCCCCGCTTTTTCCTGAAGGGCAATCATCGAGTCTTCCTCCCAAATCCCTTCCAGGGCCTTTGCCTCCCCGTAATTCACTTTATCATTTGTTGCCGTGACAATCTGATTTGAATAGTAATCAGCCAGATGGACAATCAGATGGGTACAGCCACATTGCCTGGCAAAGGCAAAGTATTCATCTGTCAGCATATGGCGGTATAATCCCAATCCCAGTTTAATCTCAGCCATATATCCGTCCCCTTTCTCCGTTATGTCCCAAGTATACCGCAAAGCCTTTAAAAATACCTCTTGCATTTTATCAAATTTGTGCTATATATTGATATATAACAAAAAACAGGAGTATATTTTATGTTGAATATTATCAATGATATAAATCTCATAGACCCCCGCACCGAGTCACACTACCGCTTCCATACACAGCTTGACCCTTCCCAATATCCTCAGGTCCATGATTTCTATGAGATTGTCCTTGTAACTTACAGAAACCTGAACCTGCAGATATGCGGGAACCGTTTCACCCTGCAGCCCGGAGGGATGGCGTTAATCCGTCCCGGTGATATCCATTCCAAGTCAGGGAAGGACAATGCCCATATCAATCTGGCGTTTCCCTCCGCAACGATTGACGCACTGTTTGACTACCTATGCAATGAAAAAGAACGGGATGGTTTAAAACAGCTGCCCTACGTTCCTCCTGTCCAGCTAAGCCGACCGGAGCTTTTAAATATCCAGGAAAAGATGCAGCTGCTTAACACCATCCCCCCCAATGAATGTGAAAAAATCAGGACTACCCTGCGCAGCATACTCTTTGATGTGGTTACCCACTATTTCCTGCCCTCTTTACATTCCAATCATATCCACCAGTCCATCCCCCAATGGCTGGCTTCCGCCCTTACCCTGTGGCAGACCGGTGAACACCGCAGCGAGGGGCTGGATTTCTTCTGTGAACACACCGGATATAGTAAGGAACATATCTGCCGTACCTTTAAACGCTGTTTTGACATGGCGCCAACGGTTTACCTGAACAGGCAGAGGCTCAATTACGCCATCAACCTGCTTCTGCACTCAGACTATTCCGTGACAGATATTGCATACGAATCTGGTTTTTGCAGTCCCAGCCGTTTTTACCACACCTTCCGTAATACTTATGGAATCTCGCCAAAACAGTTTTGTTCACAGTATCATCCCTCCATATTACCTGAGCAGCCGTTAACACAATCTGATAATGAGCAAAGGAGTACTGCAGATAATGCTTGAAGTTCAATCCCTCACAAAATATTATGGGAAATCCATGGCAATTGAGGATATCAGCTTTTCCGTGGGCCGCGGAGAAATAGTAGGTCTCTTAGGCCATAACGGTTCCGGAAAATCCACAACCATGGGCATCATGACCGGGTGCCTGGCCGCATCCTCGGGACAGGTCCTGATAGATGGGGCCGATATTGCAACAGATCCGGAACAAGCCAAAGGAAAGCTTGGATATCTTCCTGAGATTCCTCCTGTTTATCCTGACATGACGGTAGAAGAACAGTTGACATTCGCGTCACGGCTCCGGGCTATCCCTGCTGCTGACTGTCCTGATGCAGTGGATGATGCATGCAGGAAACTGAATATAACGGGTGTCAGACACCGTCTGATTGAAAACCTTTCAAAGGGCTATCGCCAGAGGGTGGGGTTTGCCCAGGCCATTCTCGGCAATCCTCCCCTCATCATTCTGGACGAGCCGACGGTCGGGATGGATCCCGGACAGATCATCGAGCTGCGCAATGTCATATCAGAACTGGGAAAAGAGCGTACCATCATACTCAGTTCCCATATCCTTTCCGAGATTACGGCTGTCTGCAGCCGTATCATCATACTAAGCAACGGCCATCTGGTTGCTGATGATACACCGGAAAGGCTGCTTCATGCCGGAGATTCCGCCAGCCGTATTTACCTGTGTACTTCTGCGCTCCCGAAGATACTCCTTCCCCGTCTGGCCCATGAATGCGGCCTATGGAATGTGGAAAGCTGCGGGTCTGTCCTGGAAGGAAGATGGGATTATATCCTCTCCCCTGATGATGAAAGCCTTTTCTATCAGAAACTTCCTTTGCTGATCCAGGAAGCCGGGGCATCCATCTATGTACTGAAACCATTAGAGCAAGGGCTGGAACAGGTATTTCTGCAGCTTACCCAGGACAGACGTCATAAGGAGGCTTCCCATGAAAGCAATTTATCGTAAAGAGCTGGGCGGATATTTCCATACCATGTCCGGTTATGTTTATCTGTCCATATTCCTGATGATCAGCGGATATTACTTTGTGACTGGAAACCTGCTGTCAGGTAACGGGGATATGAAAAATTATTTTTCATCCATGGTCCAAGTGGGCATGTTCCTTCTTCCCATGCTGACCATGCGTTCTTTTGCAGAGGAACAGAAAACAGGAACCAACCAGCTTTTAATGTCCTCTCCCGTATCCGGCCCTGGAATTGTAACAGGGAAATTCCTGGCTGTCCTCACGGTCTTTGCCATCGGACAGTCTGTCAGCCTGATATATGGCGCAATTCTTGCCGCCTATGGACAATTTGACCCTTATCTCCTGTCAGGCAGCCTGGCCGGAACTATTTTGGCCGCATCGGCCTTCATATCCATTGGTCTGTTCATAAGTTCCGTCACTGACAGCCAGGTGGTGGCCGGGGTCATCAGCTACAGCATCCTTATGGGGTTATGGCTCATCGGATATATAGGAACCTTCCTGTCCTCATCCCCCCTCAAGGCGCTGGCTTCCTATCTGTCCTTATCATCGAAATTCATGGAATTTTCCATGGGACTCCTGTCCTTGACCTCTGTCACCTATTACATCAGCATTGCTTTCCTGTTTCTCTTTTTTACCATATTGATGCAGGAACGGCGCCGCATCTGCTAGGAGGGGAATGAAATGAAACCATTCACATCGGCCTTTTATATCAAAAGTGCAGCATTACTGGCAGCCGCAGTTATGATACTGTCTAACATAGCCGCTGACCATGCTGAAAAACAATTCGGACTCAGGCTTGATATGACAGCCAGCCATTTCTACCATCTGACCGATACCACGAAGGACACAGTTTCATCCCTGACATCACCCGTTACCATAACCGTATTAAATTCCAGGGAAGCCTTTCTGCCAATTATGCGCGAAATCCTGGACCGGTATGATACCGCCGGTTCCAATCTGGAGGTAGGATATATAGACCCTTATATAAACCCTGCCATTGCAGAGGATTTAAAAAACAAAGGATATAGTGCCGCCATGGACAATATGGTTGTCTCCGGTCCCTCTGCAACAAAGGTCCTTGCGCTTGAGGATATGTTTACGACCGGCCCTTCCGGGGCAGTTACCGGCATAGCCGCCGAACAGATGCTGACCAGTGCCATACTCTATGTTTCACGGGAGCAGGTTGGAATTGTCAGTTTTTCTGACGGACATGGCGAAAAACCCTCCGACACCCTCATCAACCTTTTTGAACAGAATAACTACCATATTGACCATACAACGCTATCCCTTCAGGATATTCAGGAGGATACCTCCCTGTTTATTCTCGCCGCACCGTCCAGGGACTTTTCCGATATGGAGATTGGGAAATTAGAACAGTACCTTACATGCGGAGGCCGGATACTGGCCTTCCTTCCACCAGATACCGCCGAACTTCTTCCCACACTCTCCGGTTATCTGGAAGAATGGGGGATTGGGACAACCAATGGGATAATAGAGGATACCAGGCTTAATGCGGATGCAAATGCAACCCATATCGTACCTGTCTATGCTTCCCATCCCATAAACCAGACATTAGGGAACTCCCGTATCTACCCTATCCTCCCTGTCTGTACGCCATTAAACCAGCTTTTCATCCGGCAAGGTACCGTGACTACATCCAAAATACTTTATTCTTCACCCAATGCAACGGTTAAAAATACCCAAAAGAGCGGCAGAAATGGCCCTTTTACCCTCGCGCTCTCTGCTGAAAAGCAATTGTCAGCCGGTAATACCGCCCGGATGATAGTCATCGGCAGCCAAGGAATTTATAACGATTTCCAGATGGATTCACCCAGCACTGCTAACCGTGACTTTCTTTTACAGGCCGTAAACTGGTGTACTGAAACTGATTTTCAACTGAACATACCGGTAAAATCCCTGGACCAGAAGCCCATAACCGTATTATCCTATCAGGGGGCTGTTATGGCTGCTGTATTCATCATGGTCCTTCCAGCCAGTGTTTTCATAACCGGTATATGCATCCGCAGGCGGAGGAAACATCTATGAGTACAATCAAAAAATGGAATCATGTATTGTCCGGCCTGTCCATAGGCCTTGTCTTCCTGCTGCTGTTTCTCTTGTTCCATTCCAGCCAGGGCCACCTGGACAGCCCTGAACTACCGCCTATAACAGATTTCCCTGTAAGCAGCATCAATGCTATTGCCATCAACCACTCCACTGATTCAATCGGATTGATTCTACATCCGACCGGAATTGAACTCCTTAATCAGGCGTCAGATGGTTACTCCCAGCAAAAGCTTTCTGCCCTTGTATACAAAATATGCCATCTGTCCGCATTGCGGATCATTCACCCCTCACAGGATACAGATTACTCTTTATCCCAATATGGACTTGATACCCCCTCTTCATCCATCAGTCTGATTCCCGCCCAGGGGGAAACCATGCGGTTCTATCTTGGTAATAAGAATCCAATCGATGGCTCCTGTTATGCAAAGACGGAACATGATGACACCGTTTATCTTATCAGCCCGGACGATACCTCCATGTTAACCCAGTCCCTTTCCCAGCTCAGGATTTTAGATTTATATCCCCCGCTTGCAGCGGACCAGCTTGAAAAGCTTGAAAAGCTGCAGGTAACCTGTGACGGGCGCACGTGGTCCATCCTCCGGGGCGCCGATGATTCCGGAAGCCTCTATCACCTGTCAGAACCGGTACAGCTTCCTCTGGACTGGCAGACTGCTTATAAAAAAATAATGGAACCATTTCTAAAACTGGTTCCAGATACTTTCCTGTCTGATTTTGCATCACCAAGTGAATATGGTTTGGACCATCCATCCATAACCCTGACGGCCGTAATTGACGGAAACGAATACGTCTCTTACTTTTCACCTGCTGACGGCGACCGTTGGTACTGTATGTCCAGGCAAACTTCACAAATCTGCAGCATTCCCGCAGGGCTTGTAAGCTTCATGACACAGGACTATATGGAATTCTTAAGTAATTCCGTGTATTCCAGAAATCTGGCTGATATTTCCTCCTTAACCCTCTCAAAGAATGGGGAATCGCAGGAAATCCAAATCTCAGGCGACGGCATTTATCTGGAAGGCAGGGCAGGGAACCAGGTTTATGATTACCAGATGCTGGCGGATTTCCATAAACACATCACTGCCATCCCCGCTGCCGGCCTGATGGAATCCTCTGATATAGTAAACACCGCCCCCTTCATGGCACTGACGTTTACCCTCCGCAATGGGCAGACTGATATTCTAGAGTTCCTTCCGGTCTCAGACCGTCTGTGTGCCATATCGGTAAACGGGAACATTGATTTTCTTACCTATACTTCCGTACTGCGGGATATCGTAACCTATTTTGAGGCCTTTACTGGAAAATCATTTGATGATTAACGCCCTCATACTCTCTGATCTGTCTGACGCGGAACACTCTGTTTTCAAAATGATGCTGGGCGGGGATATTAAACTTAAGTCAACCCCAAAAACAATCTATAACCAAAAGTCGGCCCTTCTTAAAAAGATTCATTTGAAAAACCAGTCAGAATTGATTCATATATTTGGCGGTATGCGGTTTGACTAATGCACATGCCAAGATATCATAAAACTGGGGCGGGATTTTGACAAATCCCACCCCAATGATTGACAAAGGGCCGGAAAAACAGTTAATTCAACTTTTTTTCACAGCCTCATCCATCCCAACTGCCGTTGAATCGGATTGGCTGCCCCTTGTTTCGCTTGCCTGTAATGGAAAGCTGTGTTGTAAAATAACATCCGCTGTATTTTTTGGCTGATTTCCATAAAACCGTTCCTTAACACGTCTTGAAATCAATTCTACCCCTGCAGCATCCGCATCGGACACTAATACCAGATATTGACAACTGCTGTACTGCACAAATACATCATTTCTCCGCAAACTATCATGAATCTGGGTCTTCAGCAAGAGCATCTCCTGCTCCCGGTACTCTGGTTTCAGGATTCCCCCTTCCTTTTCTGTCAGTGTAAATAAGATAACATAAAAGGATTTCAAATCATCCTTATGACCCTGACGGCATAAGGCACGTTCCAGGAAGCGGTATATGCCTTGAAACACCTCATAGCTCAGATAATAAGCCCCTTCCACAGGAGTACTTTCCTGTAAATCATACCGAATGAGTTTCGTATCCATTTCAACTCTTTTGTTCAACCGATCAGCCATTTGAGATTTCGGTGCACGGATATGGTGAAGTGCCTGTTTATTTTGCAGCAATAACTTGTCAGCCCGGCTAAACATCTTTATGTAATCATCCCGCTCCATATAAACAGCGTCACCGAAGGACGCTGACAATGTAAAGTATTTTGAGTTTTTTATCTTTATCTGTCCCAACCGCTTTTGTAACATCTGTCTTTTCTGTTCAAGTTCTTCCATATCCAGGGTATTGGGATAAAATATGACAAACTCATCCCCACCGGTGCGGGCCACCATATTATTCCCCATTGTTTTTTTCAGGATATAAGCTACATTCTGCAACAGTTCATCACCTGCAATATGCCCATACTGGTCATTGACATCTTTAAAATTATTCAAATCAAAGAGCAGCATGGCACCGCTATGTTTTGCGGCCAATGCCTCATTGATTTTCCGTTCAATCGTTATGCGGTTATATATTCCTGTCAGTCCGTCTAATTCTGTCAATGCCTTTAATCGTTGATTTTCCTGCTGTAACTGTTCCTTTGATAATGATGTCTTAATGTTAAGATCTGTCCCTTCCCATAATGACTGTTTCATTCACGCTCACGCTCCATTCTCACTGTGCCGGAACAAAAAACATTATCTTTATTTTACCACTGCTTTTTCAAATCGTCAATGTTATATGTAAACGGTAATTATTTTTTGTAAACGGAATTTTATTACTTTCATTCAATTGCAATCTAAGCAACATTGGATTATAATAAAAATACGAAATCACAGCACAGGAGGAAACGGAGTGAAATACCATCGCTATACTGAACAGGAGGTTATTGATAGGACGAAAGAGGCCATTCACTATTTCATCAGTAAACAGATTGACCCGTTTTTAGAAATGCTGGACGGGGACTTTGTCTGGGTGGGCGATTATGAACCGCTTTACATGAAAGGGATTACCGCTTTTCTGGAAAGTGTAAAGGAAGAAATACAAGTACAGCTCCCCATAAGTATTACAGAAGAAGAGTATGCATTATTATCCCATGAACGCCGTCTATGGATAACATATGGGCGCTTCACGGCAACCATCAATAGGCAGGTTTCGAGAATCCACTTTACGCTTGTCTGGCGCCAAAAGAATGACCATCTCCTGTTGCTCCATGCCAATGCAAACCACGCAAAACCCATGCCACAGTCAGACGCACAGTCCAGGATATTTGAATTGCCATCCTGTTCCCGTCCCCCGATACACACTACGGAGGCAAAAAAACAGGCTTTCCGCAGTTTAACCGGAAGCATCCACTACCTGCTGCCAGAGGAGATACGATATATTAAAGCTGATAACAATGTATGTCAGATTTTTACCACCTCAGGTTTCTTTTCCTGCCGTACCACTTTGAAGAAGATGACGGCCCCTCCCTTTCTACGGATACACAAAAGCTATCTTGTAAATTCTTCCCATCTTCGGGAAATCTGCCGCTACCAGGCCACGCTCTTAGACGGAACAAAACTTCCTATTGGGAAGGAGTGGTATATGGATCTTAAACAATGGATGATGAAGAATTGTAATGACTGACATGAAGATACCGTAACGCCAGCCGTCAGCAAAAGGCTTCCTAATACGGATCTCCTTTGATATGAATTAGATATGTATAGACCGGATTGTGGGCACTGCCCACATCATCCTGATTTTGTTGCACAAATCGCAATGGATTGGTATGGTATAAGCGGATATACTGATTGGATTGTTAAACAGCAAGTGGCATCCAAACTACCACACCTTAATGCGGCGCTGCGGCGGAATAGATGCTAATCCAGAAATACTGAGCCTACTGCTGCATTTATACCAGCCCCACCTTATCCAAGACTTCCTGCCCGTTTACATCACCGCGCACACTCCCATGACTCCTTCAGCTTTATACAACATATTGGTAACATATCCTTTGGCACTTCCGAAAGACCATGTCATACACGGCGAGGGCCACCATCCTTTTACGCAGCAGTTCAGCCAATCTCTTCTGTACTTCCCTGAATCGCAGGTATGGAACCATACAAAAAGGATTGCCAGAAAATAGACGGATAACGATGACCCTCTTTTTCTTATCTGGTATTTCAGCAAAAATTCAATTCACTCCCCATCATCACATCCGATAAAATATAAGAACCAGCAAATTGCCAACAGGTCGGCCGCCCCTCCCGGGGACAGGTTTTTACTTATAAACTGATGATCCAAATCTTTTATGATTGCCGCAGCCGGATATTTCTCCTGATTGAGAATTTCATTCAGCTGCTTTTTCACATCTATATACGTGGAATAATCCGATCTTGCAATGATATTCGTATCAACCGCTTCCGACAATAAGTAGAGAAGCGTAATGCTTCCCGCTTCATCCTTTGTACAGCCTTCTGCCAACGCCTTTTTCAATATTGGAAGACCGGCATGGAGAACGGCGGGAAATCCATCCGCCGCTTCTCCTCTGACGCCCTTTATTCCATATTTCTTATAAAGCTGACATCCCGCAGTGGGACGCTGCTGCTCTATATGGTCAAAAACAAACTCCGCATATGGTTTCGACAGGGCGCCGCATTCCCCCAAAATCTGTTCTGCTGTAAGTTTTCCCTTGTTCCCTTTTATTCTTCCAATGGCGCCGCAAATGATGCCCATTGAGAAAATAGCTCCTTTATGGGTATTCACATTTTGGGTTGCATCGAACATTGCACATTCAGCATTCACTCCTTCATACTGCAATTTCCGAAATGTTTTCTCTGGTGGTTCCATGGCGGTTTCAATGCCGGTTCGGACCATTGATTTGAAATGTGGAATAAGAGCTGCCGCACTATCCACAAAAGAATAAAAATCCATGTCACGATGCGATCCATTATTAAAACGATCCACCAATCCCGGTTTTGGTGATACAGAAACTTCGTAAAGCAGCGCCTTCATTGCGAAACCCGCTATCTTATCTACAAAATGATTCAAAAAGTATTCTTCCATCATCTGAACCGTTTTCTTCTGAAGTTCCTCTAACGGATGGACCCTGCGGGAAGAACACCGATGAACAGGGCCGCCGCAGATCAGACATCTGCGTTCACCCAGCCCCACTTCTCCCCGTTCCATCTTTGTTCCGTCACAAGCCAAAACATCAATATCAAAAAGTCTTCCCAGGGGATGCGTGTCTTCTATTTCCGACATGATACATTTTATTTCTATTATATCGCAATCCACAACAATAAACGCTTCATTTCCCGTGGCCTTATGTGTCTTTTCATAAAAAAGAACCGCGATTCCTCTGACTCTTAACTGATTAAAAATACATTCTGCTCCCTCTTCAAAGGTTTGCTGAATCAAATCAGAATTTTTCACCGGCCCCGCAATATTCAGCGTAAAACAGATTAAGTTTTTTTCATATTTCCGTATTAATTCCTGCTGGCGGAATGCTCTTGCTTCCCTCGCCGCCATCATGTCTGTAACCTGTACTTTTCTGATTTCCATCTTCACACCTCTTTTTAATCAGTAGTGTATGACGTCCCGCGCCTTTTGTATTGCTTCCAACACCGGACGCGCCTCCTCTGAGCAAAGATATTCCCATGTTGGTTTCGGAACAAATGGACAAACGCGTTCCAGCTGTCCATCGTGAATCCACTGCCTCACCCTGCTGGCGCTGATTACTTCCTCATTTATCTTTTTCCGCGGGATTTCTTCTGCTTTAATGCCCGCCTTATTCAGCTGTTCCAGCATGACACGATTGTACATGGCCGTTACCGTACTTTTCTTTTCTTCTCCCACAAATCGATTGGTAACGCCAAGTTCTCCGGCAATTCTTTCAAATATTGCAATGTCCAGTTTTGCGTGAGCCTCACATACAACCGCCTCTTCTTTAAGAAAATAGCTGGGAAATGTTCCCTGTGAAATCATATACGGTCCGCTTGCATGACAAATCACATTTTTCAGATGCGCAGTTCCCTTTTTTACCAGGTCCTGCCGGACAGAAAACGGAAACATGCTGCAGTCTTCACTTACCACAAAAACATGAAGGATATCACACTTTTTTGCCGCCTCCTCAACAAGAAACAGGTGCCCCATTGTAAATGGATTGGCGTTCATGACGACCGCTCCGGCCTGCGTTCCCAAAGCCCCGACATCATGACTCTCCCGCTTCAAACTGTCTAAATACTTGGAAAATCCATTTTTCCTGTTCTCCAGGAAGGTGACCATCCCATCCACATTTGCAATTTCATAAAACCCCAGATTCTGAAAGAAACGGGCCTCCCTTATTTTCGTATAAATAAACAGATGGGTATATCCCCTGGATATCTGGTACTCGGTCAGATGCCGGATCAACAGGTTCAAAAGCCCTCTCCCCTGATAGCGGTGATCCACCGCCATACAGCGGAGCGTATTTCCAAAACAGCTTCCCGTGGCCACCGGATTTCCCAAATCATCTAAGATGACACACGTATAATCCAGATTGCCGTCCCTTTGGATTCCTTCCTGTTCCAGGAGCCGGGCCACTGCAAGATTCATTTTACTGTCTTTTTCAGAAATACCCTCCACCATATAATCCATTTCTATTTCACCTCTCGCACAACATCCATAATGGTTCCGTCGCGGCCCTCAATAATACCTACGATTCGTTCACCAAATTTAACCGGCTGGGGAGTGCCTACGATATCATACGCGATATCCCTTAATTCTTCAATTGTCCTTAAAGGAACACAATCGGCCTTCTTTAACGCCTCCAACAGGTCCTGTCTGGCCGGATTGACCGCCACCCCATAATCGGTTACTACCACATCAATGCTTTCTCCCGGGGTTGTCACTGTTGTCACATCCGTACAGATTGCAGGAATCCTTCCCTGAAGAAGCGGGCATATGACAATCGTGCATTTTGCGCCCTGGGCGGCATCAGGATGTCCCCCCTGGGCGCCTGTAATGATCCCATCTGAACCAACTACCACATTACAGTTGAAATGTGTGTCAACTTCCAATGCCGCCAATACCACATAGTCCAGTTTGTTAACGAAAGAGCCTTTGTTAAACGGATTGGCGTAAGCGCCCGCGCTGATTCTGTGATGATTCGGATGCTTTACAGAATTAACGGCAAACAAGTCAAAGTCCTGGGTATCAAGTAATTTTCCTACAAGACCTTTATCCAGCATATCAACCATTCCTTTGCTCATACCGCCCACAGCAAATCCCATCTTAATCCCGCGTTCCTCCATAATTTTGGCAAGCAATGCGGCAGAAGCAATGGACGCTCCTCCAACTCCGGTCTGATAAGAAAATCCTTCTTTAAAATATGGCGTATTAATTACCACCTGGGTGCAGTAATCTGCCATCATGATTTTTCTGGTGTCCGTTGTTGGCTTTGCCGCCCCTGTGGCAATCTTTTCCGGAATGCCTATGGCATCCACCACGCACACATAATCCACTCTTGTCATGGCAACATCCGCCGGAAAATTGGGGAAGGGAACAAGACAGTCCGTAACCGCAACCACTTTATTGGCATGCTGTCCGTCAACAAAGGAATATGATAACACGCCGCAGTCGCTCTTTCCTCCAATGCCTTTGCAGTTACCATAATCATCACATGTGGGCGCCCCGATAAATGATATGTCTATGATTGTCTCCCCACTCTGGATTGCCCGCACACGGCCTCCGTGGGAACGCATGATTGCAGGCTTCTTCAGCTTTCCATGTGAGATGGCCTCTCCGATTTTACCTCTGACTCCTGATGATTCGATTCCGGTAATTGTCCCATCCTCGATATATTCCAGTAACGGATCATGTGCTTTTCCAAGAGAACTTGCACAAATTGTCACATCCCTGATTCCCATATCATGGACTTCCTTCATGACCATGTTGACTATGAGATCCCCTTCCCGGAAATGATGATGAAATCCAAGTGTCATACCATCATGAGCGCCGCATTTTTCAAGGGCTTCCCGAATGGAAGAAACCATTTTACTTGTATTGTGGTCCATGACAGGTTTTACAATGGGTCCCTGTTTTCTGTACTCAACACCTTCTTTATAGTTGTTGCCCTGAAACGGTTCCTTTCCCGTCAATTTGAGAATTTCATCCGGAATTTCACGTCCTACTGCATTTAACATCTCAAAATTCCTCCTTCAAAACTCCTGACGCTTTTGCCAGTTCAATGGTCCGCTTTGCTCCGTCATAAAAGGCAATATCTATCATTTTTCCATCCACTGTAAAAACACCGATTCCCAGCTTCTTTTTTTCTTCTATTTCTTTTACTACCTTCTGTGAAAAAACAATCTCCTTTTGTGTCGGTGTATATATTTCATGAACCGGGGCAATCTGCCGCGGGTTAATGACGGATTTTCCGTCAAATCCCATCAAATGGATTGTTTCTACATCCTTTTTGAAACCTTCCATATCGTCCAGATCCGTATACACAGTGTCAAAACATTGTACGCCCGCGGCCCGGGCAGCTATAATCATGTGCTGCCTTGCTCCCATAAGTTCCACCCCGGTACCAGTAATTCTTGTCTGAAGATCTTTTGTGTAATCTCCTCCGGAAAGAGCGATTCCAAACAGGCGTTCCGAAGCATTGCAGATATCCAGCGCGTTTAACACACCCTTTGCGGATTCTAAAGCCGCCATAACTAAAACCTTTCCAGGCTCGACCCCAAATTCGTTTTCCGCCTCTTCCACCGCCTTTTCTACCTGTTTCACATCCTTAGCAGTCTCTGTTTTCGGAATGCGGATACCGTCCGCTCCCCCGGCTACCGCACACCGGATATCCTCTTTCCAGAGACCTGAATCAAGACCATTGATTCTTACGATACACTCAATGCCCCTGTAATTAATTTCCCGCAGGGCATGATACAAAGAAAAACGGGCCGCGTCTTTTTCTTTTTCCGCCACAGCATCCTCAAGGTCAAGCATGATACTGTCCGGTTTATAAATATATGGATCCTTAATCAGCCCTGGTTTCTGCGCGTTTAAAAACATCATTGTTCTTCTGAGTCTTTTTTTATTTGGATTCATTACCGAACCGCACCTCCCCATGGCACATTTGTTGTCTGTCCGGCGCTTCTGTACACAGCGCACTCCACACGTGCCTTAATTGTACAATCTAACGCTCCTTTGTCCACAATCCTGATAAATACATCTTTCACATCCAGGCGCTCCAATGTCTCCCTGATTACTTCCTGTATCTGCTCTCCGAACTGATTCATAACCACACTTTCAAGCTCCAGTTCCACACTGCCGCTGCCCGGTTCAACCGTCACCATACAATCGCTGGACTCAAGCGTTCCGGCAATTGCCGCTTTGTCAATCTTCATCTTTTCACCTTCCTTGAAACTTTAATAAAACAACCCGCCAAGATTAAACACACCAAGCGCAGAAAGAATTACATTTAAAAATACATTTCCCACCGAGAGAAGGAACAGCGTCCGGAACATCTTGTTCAGTTCAGCCGTACTGGTTTCTCTTGCCGCGGAATAAGACGACATAATAATTGCGCCTCCGGTAGATAAGGGGCTGATGGCCGCTGCAAATGATGTAGCTGTGATTGCTGAAATCAGTTCCACGTAATTGACGCCGCTTCCAAACTTTTCGCACACCTCTGCCGCAATCGGATATAAAGTCGGCATAACAACCCCCGTTGTAGAGCTGACCCAGGACAGGATTCCCGAGGTGGCCGCCAGTATGGGAACCGCTGTCTTTTCAATCATAAATCCTGTCAGGAAATCGGAAACCAGGGTAATACCGCCCAGTGTATCAATCACATGAATCAGGACGCCAACTCCACATATAAACACAAGCGTCCCCCACGGAATCCCTTTTATTGCTTTCTTTTCATCAACAACGCCAAGAAGAACTAAAACAGCAGCCGTGGCAAATGCAAACAGGCCTGTGTCAAGCTTAAATCCGATACAGCATACAACCATTACAACGATTGCCACAATCGTAAGCAGCTGGTCACGATTAAACTTTGGAATGTCTGAAAGCTTCAGCGGATTGTCCGCTTTTACTTTATAGCCTTTATACAGTATGTATACAACAAGTGTAAACAAGAACCCCGAAAGCAGTGTTGACAAAAACAGATGAAGGCCAAATCCACTGTAACCCAGAGGCTCCGAAAGATTTTTAGCTAAAACACCCGTCAAAGAGAGAACCGATGCGCATCCGGCATTCGCCCCCAGTTTTGCATAAAGAGACGTTGCCATAGGATTGATATCCATTTCAAAGGCCAGATACATGGCAAATGTTGTCATCAAAATGCCCGCCGCAATATGCCCCGGACCGATTGCTGAAATGAATGCCGACAAAAAAAACATCAGAATGGGAATCAGGATTGTCCGTTTTCCTACAAGCGCAACCACCTTCTTAGAAAACAGATCCAATGTTCCATTATTGGATGCCATGCCAAACAGGAACGTAACACCCACCAGAGTCACAAACATGGAACTGCTGAATCCTGACACAATCTCTTTTGCCGACATGCCCCCAAATGTTCCCAGCGCAAATGCAACACCGATAGAAAGGAACCCCAGATTTACTTTTCTTATAAAACCTATTGCCACTACCACTACAAGCACAATAAGCGAAATAATTGACAGACTCATAATATATTTCCTCCACACATTTTAAATAGCGATTCTTGTTCCGGCTAAAACCGTACTCTTGCTACCCCTTCCATAATCAGATTCGCAGTGCGAAATCCAAACGTATCTTCGATTTCGGGAATCTTATTATGCTGCTGAAAGTCAACCCCGCATTCTAATATACCACCGGGATGCCCAATTCGTATATACTGCGTATCCATATGTTTTGAACACACCTGATTCACTATGCTGCCGGGAACCACAGCCGCTGCCGCGGTACACATGGCGCCCGTCATGGCGTAGCTGGGATGTGCTTTCTGCATGGACATCATTCTGGAAACCAGATCAATACTCTCCTGCGCCACAGTCTCTCCGCCCATGGTCTTATACTCTTTGGGCTGCGCCACAAATGTTATTTTAGGGATTCCAGGAGTCTCCCAGGCGGATTTCCGGTAATCGTCAATCAATCCCAGCTTCTCTGCCGCAAGTCCCCGAATTTTTTCCAATAAAGCAAGTACTTCCTCATCTGCATTCACATCATCCGGAAGTTCCTTTCCCGTCAGCCCTATGTCCTGCGCCTTCACAAACACAAGAGGGTTTGCCGCGTCAATGATGGAAACTTCTATATTTCCCAGTCCCGGAACTTCCAGTACATCAACTGCGTTTCCTGTGGGCAGCAGTCCCTTTCCCAATGTTCCCGCCGGATTTACAAATTTAAGTTTTACCGGCGCGGCCTTACCCGGCACTCCCGCTATACTGAAATCACCGTCATATACCACATTTCCATCTGATGTCCTGATGTCGGCAACAATCAGCTTATCCGTATTCGTATTATATATTCTGACTGATGTTTTATCATTCTGCGCTTTAATCAAGCCTTTTTCAATGGCAAACGGCCCAACACCCGATGAAATATTACCGCAGTTTCCTTTGTAGCTTACGATTGGTTTATCCACGGATACCTGTGCAAATGTATAATCTACATCTGCGTCAGGTCTGTGGGAAGGACTTACAATGGCCACCTTACTCGTTACGGACTGTCCGCCGCCCAGTCCGTCTATCTGGTTCTTATCCGGACTTCCCATCATTCTAAGCAGCACGTCATCCCATTTTTCGCGGTCATCCGGAAGATCGCTCTCTAAAATATAAACCCCTTTGCTTGTTCCGCCCCGCATAATAGTGACAGGAATATGGAATAACCCTGTTTCTTTATTTAACATTAGATTTCCTCCTGCTGCAACTGAACAGAATTATGTTTACGGTTGTAATTAATCAGAGAACCACAGCGGATTATTTCTTTTTCTTCCTCTGTCAGCGGCTCAATTGCCAGTGATAATTTTCTTATTTTATCACCAATAATAAATGCCGTAATTTCCTTCATGTCGGTGTTAAGCGCCTTTTTAATATCAGGTACAAATATATAATCATCCTCTGAAAAACCGGCAGGATCATTTAAAATAAAGGGTACCATTCCCCAGTTAATCAAGTTCGAGCGGTATCGCTTTGTGGCGTATTCCACCGAGATATTCGCTCCGCCAAGAAGCACTCTCTGGCAGGACGCCGCCTGTTCACGTGCCGAACCGTCTCCCGGCTTTACCGCGTAGATTGTACTTGAAAGATCAATTGACTCATCCTCTACTTTTTCATATCCCGGTATGGTATGTATTTTATCAAGAATTTCCCTTATTTCTTCAGGACAGTTTCCTCCTTTTCTTGCCTTTTCGTTATTCATAACCGCTTTTGCTTTCCCTACGTACTCCGGCGCCCGTCTGCTTAATGTAAACTCTGCCAGCCCCATAGGATTGGATCGAAAGGAACCGGTTTCTCCGGACGGGATAAGTTCATCCGTTGTTGTTACAGGATCCGTGATATACGCGCATACCTTTAGAAGCATATTCTCATTCAACTCCGGAAGCTGGGGCCAGGCCTTAATATTGGGACCACAGATCAGTTCCTCTTCCGGATTGCCCTTTCCAAATCCCTGATACACTCTGTTAGCATATACTTTGGAATCATAATGGTACTCAGGACACTCATACACATATCCCAATTCATCCGCCGCTGTGATTCTTCCCCGGTTGGCGGAAGTCGCCGCAACAGAACGCGCATCCATCAAGGCCACACTTGCAATCTGTCCATTACCCGGCTTAGATCCCTCACGGTTGGGGAAGTTTCTTGTGGTATGTCTAACTGCAAACTGTCCGTGGGCCGGTGTATCTCCCGCGCCAAAACACGGCCCGCAAAATGCAGTACGAATGGTCGCTCCGGCAGTGGTTAATGTTTCAATTGCTCCCTTCCTTAAGAGATCCATCATAACTGCCTGAGAGCTTGGATAGACACTTAAATTAAACGCGTCATTTCCTGTGGATTTATTTTCCAGCAGATAAGCAGCCTCCATAATGTTTGAATACGTTCCTCCGGAACAGCCTGCAATTGTTCCCTGATCCGCATACAAGGCTCCATCATGGATTTTCCCTCTAAGGTTCAACTGCAGCTCCGGATTTTTAATTAATTTTTTCGCATTTTCTTCCACTTCGTGGAGAATGTCATCCAGATTTTCATTTAACACACGAATTTCATATCCGTTTGAAGGATGGAACGGCAATGCAATCATGCTGTGTATGGCAGACAGGTCGATGTAAATGCACCCTTCATAGTATGCGATCTTTTGAGGCTCAAGTTTTTTATATTCGCCGCCTCTTCCATGAGCAGCCAAATACTTTTTCGTATCTTCATCGGTTCTCCAGATTGAGGAAAGACAGGTGGTTTCCGTAGTCATTACGTCAATACCATTTCTGTAATCCGTACTCATTGACGAAACACCGGGTCCGACAAATTCCATCACCTTATTCTTCACATATCCATTCTTAAAAACCGCTGTAACAATCGCAATCGCAATATCCTGCGGCCCGACTCCCGGATTGGGTTTTCCGTCTAAATATACAGCAATGACTTCCGGATACTTAATATCCCATGTCTCTTCCAAAATCTGCTTTACCAGTTCCCCTCCGCCTTCTCCAACAGCCATGGTTCCAATGGCTCCGTAACGTGTATGTGAATCAGAGCCGAGAATCATCTTGCCGCATCCCGCTTCCGTTTCCCGCATATATTGATGAATCACACCCATATGCGGCGGAAGGTAAATTCCGCCATATTTTTTTGCGGCAGTTAATCCAAACACATGATCATCTTCATTAATCGTACCTCCCACTGCACACAAACTGTTATGACAGCAGGTCAGAACATAAGGAATCGGAAACCGCTCCATCCCTGATGCACGCGCTGTCTGGATAATCCCCACATAAGTCAGATCGTGGCTGGTAATTGCATCAAACCGGATTTTTAAATTCTCTTTACTTGTTCCGGTGTTGTGATCCTGCAGAATACCATAGGAAATTGTACCTTCTTTATACTGTTCCTTTTTTTCCAAAAGTTCTTTTGGGGCTTCATTTTCTCCAACAACCGTTTCACCCTCCAGAAGGAACACACCCGAATCATATAATTTCATTCTTATTTATCCTTTCTCTGATTATCGATTCAGACTGGCCAGATCTGTTTTCTATATCCATATTGTATATCTCTAAATACAATGTGTAAAATTCATATTTTTCATTTATTTCATTCATTGAAACTATGCTTATATCTATTTTTTACATGCTTAAACTCGATTTTTTGTTGATTTTAGCCAACTTCTTTCTAATATTTACTTAATATTCCAATTTACTAAATATACCTATTTTTCATAAAAACTATAGTTTGTAACTATTTCTTGTCAACACAAAATAAAACGATTATAATCAATATATCGTTAAACGTTTTATATTTATCTACACATTAATAATTTTACAGAAAGGAATCATTTCATGGATTTTCGAGAATTGAATTACGTCCTTGCAATTGAAAAATATCAGAACATTACCAAAGCTGCAGAATCTCTTTATGTAAGTCAGCCCACATTAAGTAAATTTCTTGCAAACCTGGAACACGACCTTGGCCAAAAACTTTTTAGAAAACTTGGAAATAAGTACATCCTGACTTTTGCCGGACAAAAATACGTAGATACGGCAAGGGAAATCCTTCTTTTGAAATCAAATTTGGACATCGAGCTTGCCGACATCCTGAAAAAAGATGTAGGTGTTCTCAACGTAGCCTTTCCCCGCATGCGGTGCACCTACATGCTTCCGGCTACATTACCTGTATTTCAGGCTGAACACCCCAATATTAAAATAAATGTCTTTGAGGGAAGTTCTGACGAAAATGACAAACTTTTATTAGAAGGAAAAGCTGAAATCGCATTTTACAGCAAGCCGGAAACGCTGAATCCATTAATCGATTATGACACCATACGTAAAGAAGAGATGCTCATCTGCCTCTGCAAAGATCACCCGCTTGGCAGGTATGCACAGCCCAATCCCTCCAGCAGATATCCACGATTAGATCCAAAACTATTGAAAAACGAATTGATTCTCCAACTGATGCCCGAACAGAGAACACGACAGATTACCAGCCGGTATTTCAGCAACATAGGTCTAAACTTTGAAAATGTCATGACAACCAGCAGTCTGCCTGCTATCATGGAACTGGTTTCCGTTGGCTATGGAGCCTCATTTATATTCGAGACCCATCTCATGCACCACCATTTCACCAAATCCATTGACTGCTACAGTTTCGGTGAACCCCAGACCTTATCCGACTTTGTTGTAGCTTCCAGACACGGAAGTTATCTTCCCTCCTATGCTCACGATTTTATTAAAATTGCTCGGGATCTTTTTAATAATAGCAATTTATAGATACTCCCAATCAGACCCCAGCTGCAAACTAGAGCGTGTTTGAAAATTGCTTTCCGTCGGCTGTGCGTCCCACTTTGTGGGAGATTTGGTCCCGATGATGGAGGCGTAGCGGGCTACGCTGACTGAATCGGGGCCAAATATACCGCGAAGTGGGGCGTGCAGACGGCGGGAATGAATTTTCAAACACGCTCTAGGGTTCAAGCGGATTCGGGAATCTGCCGGCCGGTCTTGATCTGTCGCATGTCAGGTTTCATGACCAGCCTTAGCAACCACCTCTTTGGAGATTGCCCTGACCGCGGGTCCTGTTCTTAGATGCGCGTCTATCCTGTCATTGCTGTTTTCATGGCTCCCAGGGCGTAATCATTTATCCACCCTCCTGGCACTTGGTTCGCCTTTTACTGCTGCGGTATCTTATCTTAATAGGGTCAGTTATCATAATTAGGTACTTCAATTTAACCGGTGGTTAATAATCCCCATCCAAACATTACTTCATATTAATCCCAGATATATCAAAAGCCCCGGGAGACTCATCTCCCGAGGCCAAGGTTTCTTAATGCCGATGCATGGAAAACTCATCCATCGGATACTTCTTCAGATTCTCCAGTACGCGCCTTTCCTCAGCCGCGCCAATCAGCTGGTCCCTTGCCTTCTTGGCTTCCACTTCCGTCTTATGACGGCTGGGACCGCCCACGCAGCCGCCCACGCAGGCCATGCCCTCCACAAAGTCCTCCGGAAGCCTTCCCACCTTCATGAGCAGCAGGGCTTTCTTGCACTCTGCGGCGCCATTGCAGCGGGCCACCTTGATGTCGGTGCTCTCTTCCATCTCCTCCAGGCACTGGAGCACTGCCGCGGTAACGCCTCCGCCATTGCCAAAGCGTTTGCCGAATACGGAGCTTTCCTGGTAGTCATTCTCAGCCGGCTGCAGTTCCACGCCTTTTGCGCGCATCATGGCGCGGATTTCCCCGAAGGTCATGGCATAGTCCGCATTGCCTTCTATGTTCAGGTCCAGGCTTTCGCTCTTCTTGGCAATACACGGCCCGATGAACACGGTTATGGTTTCCGGGTTCTGGCTCTTTATCATCCTGGAGACAGCACACATGGGGGATACGGTGGTGGACATGTTCTCCAGCAGCATCGGGAAATGCTGTTTAATCATATTGACAAATGCGGGACAGCAGGAAGTGGTCATCTTCTTGCCTTCCTTATGGGCCTTTGCCCACTCTTCTGCCTCGTAGGCAGCTGTCATGTCGCCGCCCAGGCCGACCTCCACCATATCGGCAAATCCCAGCTGCTTAAGGGCTATCTTCCAGCTGGCCATGGTAATGTCTGGCCCGAACTGGCCTTCGGTGGCAGGGGCCACCATGGCAACCACGCGCTTTCCAGCCTTAATCAGACGGATCACATCCACCATGAATGTCTTGGAACCGATGGCGCCAAAGGGACAGCTGTGGATGCAGGCTCCGCACTGGATGCATTTCTTCTCATCAATCACGCAGATGCCGTATTCATCATATGTGATGGCGTCCACCGGACAGATTTTCTTACAGGGGCGCTCCAGATGGGCAATTGCGTTGTAGGGACAGGCCTGGGAACATTTGCCGCACTCCTTACACTTGGCAGGGTCAATATAGGCGCGTTCACGGCCCATGCTGATTGCCCCGAAGTTACAGGAATTCTGACAGGCCTTCCCCATACACTTGCGGCAGTTGTCAGTTACTATATAGGAAGCAATGGGACACTCCTCGCATGCCGCATTGATGACCTGTACCACATTGGAAGTGTCTTTGCCGGCCGGACATTTCCCCTCGGCAAGGCGTACCCTCTGCTTGATGATTTCCCTCTCCTTGTAGATACAGCAGCGGTAGGTTGCCTGAGGTCCCGGAATCATGGAGTAAGGAATCCCGTCCCGCTTTTCTTCCAGATTCCCATCCCATGCAGCCTTGGCCACTTCATAGAGAACATCATGCTTCAGACGCAGGATTGTCGCATCATTGGTTACCATTTCTTCTCCTCCTCATTATGAGCACCTGGCGCTACGCCGGGCAGGTCCCGGGGGAATCATCCCCGGTATCTGTCTGGCACGCACCAGATTGTTAATTTTATATCAACACCTGAAAATCTACTATATTTATACTGAAAATGCAAGTATTTATTAAGGTACAATCCTAATAATAGGTTACCACCACGGTTTTCCCCATCTCTTCTATCACATGCTTAAGCTGTTCCACCAGGTTCTGGCGGATGCCCAGGTCAAATGGCAGGCCCGGATTCTGGTAGGCGCTGTTGATTGCCTTTCCCACATAGAGGTGTACCTCGGTACAATCCTCAATCAATACCTTGGCCACCATGGAGCCGCCGTTGGGCTTATCCAGTTCCTGGAAAAACTCTTCCGATACAGTCTCATTCTTCACATACCTGCGCAGCAGCTGAAGCACGCGGTTCAGTGTCAGCACGCCTTCGGTCACCAGGTCAACACCGTCCATATATGCAATGGGCGGAATCTCCGGGTCCACATAATCCAGGGAAACATCCAGCTTTTTCCCCATCACCCTGGACACGATGGTTGCGCTGGTCCCGCCGCACACAATGGTCTTGGCATTGGAATCCGCCAGGAATTCATGGACCATCCGCACATCGTCCTCCGGGTTGCGCGCGGGTCCGGTCATCAGATGCACGGGCTTGCTGTCAATGATGCGCATACAGGCCACCGTTGTATCGTCACCCGGCCTGAACTGGTAGAGCTCATCACATGCCCTGCTGATGGACGCAGCCAGACGCATGGCGGATACAGTAAGGGGATACTGGCGCACCGCGTAATCCGCAATGTCCTGCCACAGCCAGCCAAAGTTCAACAGCTCGCCCACCCCCGCGTGGATGGTTCCGTCACTCATGAGGATCAGGGCATCACCCTTCTGTACCTTGAACCTGTATTCGTTAATCTCCTTGCCCTGGATGACGCGGACATTCCTCGGTATCTCCATGAGCCTGCCGTCCCGTATGAAAATGCAGCCCGGGTTGTCATATTCCACCAGGTAAGCGTCCCCGTTGTGATACACCTGAAGGATGCTGAAGGTGGAGTAAGCCACCTGCCTCACCTGGCAGATCGGAAGTGTCTCACTGATGGTATCCACACATTCTTCCAGCGTGGCGCCGTTGAGGAACATGGTTCCCAATATCTTGGAAGTCAGGGTGGACAGAATATTAGCCTTGACGCCGCTGCCCATGCCGTCGGCCAGGATCATGATGTTGGAATCCGCGGTCTGAAGCAGTTCTACCTTGTCCCCACAGAGGATTTCGGTATATTTATTCAGGCTTTTATAAGCAACATCCACTGTAATTCCCATTATCTACCTCCGTTGCCGCCTGGTTTCTTCAAATCAGCGCTGTTCAGATGGACGTACCCTGTCTTCCTGCCTGCGGGAGCCGCGCTTCCGATATGGACATAGCCCTTTTTCTGGTCAGGTACCGCAGCATTCCCTGCTATCCCGGCACCGCCTGCCGTCCCCGCGCCGGCCCCGGTATTCCCCGGCGTCATGACGCCGCTTAAGGGCCTTGCCCCGCTGCCAAGGTGCACGTCCGGAAGCGCGATGTCTTCCTCACCGCCCCCGTAGATGCCGTCGCTTCCATCCTCCAGCAGGGAATGGCAGAGCTTGGTCAGGGTGGTCTTGGTCTCGGCCGTTGTCTCGCCTAAGAGTCCGGCTATCTCCTGGGCCACCATCATCTGTTTATGGATTATCTTCTGGGCCAGGTCAATGGTTTCCAGTTTCTTCTCATACTCTTCCTTGGCCAGCTCTTCCTCCCTGGTGATATCGATGAAGGTGGCAAGGACTGCATTTTCCTTTTCTATGTATACAATGTTCTGTAAGGTGGAAAGGTTGTATTCCGGATAGTTCACCCGCTTGCCATGGATGTTCTGGTGCGTGTCGAACACCCACTGGAAATTAGCCGGGTCAATCAGCTCGTACAGGTACATCTTAAGGGCCTCGGAACGTGTCTTGCCAAAATACTTCTCCCCCACATCCGAGTACTCCAGTATCCGCATGTCGTCCCCTACAATCAGCACGATGTTGGGGGAAGTCTCCATTACCAGGTTGGCCATGGATTCCGCCTTCTCATGCATGAACGGGATGCACATGCTCACCTCCGCCTTGTGCTGGAATACGGCAATGGCCTTCTCACGGCAGGTAGGATAGCCGCAGGCGCCGCAGTTCAGCTCGTCTTCCGGCTTAAGCTTGTTGGTCATGCGCAGGATTTCACGTATCTGCTCTTCCGTGGGCTGTGTATCCCTGGGGGAGTGGTCCTCAAACCGCTTGCCGAAATGCACGTTCTCCCACACCGGCTCCATCTGGCGCTGCTCCGCCGGTTCCCGCGCAATGCTCTCCTCCATGTCCAGCTTGACCTTGAACCTGGAAATGAATTCGTCATTTACCGTAGGTCCCTTGATACATCCGCCGGAACACATATTCATCTCGATGAAGCATCCGTTAATCTCGCCCCGGGCCATGCTCTTGCACAGGTCGATGCAGTTGGCCACGCCATGTACATAGAACTTGCGGTAGCCGTCGCTCTCCTCCTCGGTTGCCAGCACGGAGCTTACCACTCCGTTGGTCACCGGATACAGGCGGTTGACCTTAGGGTCAAATGCTGTAAATGGCCGGTCCTCACAGTCCTCGATGACAATGTCCTCTTCCTCCAGCCACTTGTTGATATCATTAAAGTTCAGCACGGCATCAATATAACCTTCATGCCGCGGATCCTTGGACTCCTTTTTCTTGGCAATGCACGGTCCCAGGAACACCACCCTCACGTCCCGCCCAAGCTCTTCCTTCAGAAGCTTTCCGTGGGCAATCATGGGTGATACCACCGGAGCAAGGTACGGTACCAGCTGGGGATAATAAATCTCCACCAGGTCATTGACGCTTGGACAGCAGGTGGTAATGATGTTATCCATCTTATGTTCCCTGAGGATTCTGGCGTATTCAGCCGTCACGAAGGCGGCGCCCTCCGAGGTTTCCCTCACATCCTCAAACCCAAGGCGCATCAGCGCTCCGCGCACCTGCCCGATTGTCTTATATTTTAAAAGTCCCATGTAAGCCGGCGCAATGGATACCACTACCCGCATGCCTTCCCGCAGGAACCCCTTTACCATATCCAGATCGCTCCGGAGGGTCTTGGCGGACTGGGGACATATCTTGAGACAATGTCCGCAAAGTATACATCTGTCAGGCATGATGACCGCCCGCTCATCCTTTACCTGGATGGCCTTCACATCGCAGTAGCGGACGCATTTGTAGCAGTGCTTGCACTTTGTGGCTTTGAAATCAATGATTTCCATGCCCATAATCAAAGTCTCCCTTTTATCTCATTCTCGAAAAATTCCTCGGTATCTTCCGGTTTCAGTGAATAGAGCTCACCCTCCACGGTCACACATACGCCGTGGTCACAGTTGCCTGTGCAGAATGCGCCGTTTAAATCCACCTGGTCAGACAGGCCATTCTCAGCAACCAGCTTCTGAAGCTTTGCGATAATCTCCCTGGACCCTTTTAAATGACAGGCACTTCCAATACAAATCGTTACTTTCATCCCTTATTCCTCCACTATCTGCGTGTATTATGAGTTCACCCCAAACGGTATCTCCATTATCTCATATTGTGATATTTATATCAATAATATTTCTCAAATATTTTATAGAAAAGGAGGGCCTGTTGTGCTATAGTAAAGGATATTTATGAGAGGAGAGATTGTATTATGAAACGTTCCATTTCCATACTTTTAACTGCATTCCTGGGCGCTTCCCTGATGCTTGGCGGATGCGGCGGATCCGGACAGGGTTCCGCTGCCAAGGACACTGCCGCCAGCGCCACACAGGCAGAAACCCCTGCCCCTGATTCCCAGGAGACCGGCAGCAGCGGGTCAGAGGATACCGGGTCTTCTGAGGATAGCGGGTCTGACAGTCCGGCCGGGTCTGCCAAGGAGCTTACCGCGGACGGATCCGGGGATGAGCCGAAACTGACCTGCCAGGCCGGAATCCGCGTGGGTTCCCTAAAAGGCCCCACCTCCATGGGCCTGGTATCCCTGATGGACAAGGCCGCCAAGGGCGAAACCTCCAATGTATATGAATTTACCATGACCGGCAAGGCGGATGAGCTGGTAGGCAAGATTGCAAACGGTGACCTGGACATCGCCCTGGTGCCGGCCAACGTGGCCAGCGTCCTCTACGCCAAGACCCAGGGAAATGTAACGGTCCTGGACATCAACACCCTGGGCGTCCTGTATGTGGTTGCATCAGATGATTCCATCACATCCATGGCAGACCTTAAGGGACGGACCATTTACATGACCGGCAAGGGCACCACGCCGGAATATGTGATGAATTACCTCTTAAAGGAAAATGGCCTCGGTTCCGGCGATGTGGACCTCCAGTTTAAGTCTGAAGCCACCGAGGTTGCCTCTATCTTAAAGCAGGATTCCAGCGCCATCGGAGTGCTTCCCCAGCCCTTTGCCACAGCCGCCTGCATCCAGAATGAGGATCTGAAAACCGTTCTGGACCTGACGGAACAGTGGGACATGCTGAACAAGGACAGCGGCAGCATGCTGGTAACAGGCGTCACCCTGGTGCGCAGCGACTTCCTCCGGGAGAACCGTTCGCCCATTGAGGATTTCCTGAAAGACCATGCGGAATCCGCCCTGTTTACTTCCGGACATCCGGAGGAAGCAGCAGCCCTTATCGCTGCCCAGGGCATTGTGGAGAAAGCACCCATCGCCCAGAAAGCCCTTCCCTACTGCAACATCGTATGCATTACAGGACAGGAGATGAAGGATGCATTAAGCGGATACCTCTCCATCCTCATGGAACAGGATGCCAAATCCATCGGCGGCCAGATGCCCGGGGATGACTTTTATTACATGCCTTAGAGCGTGAAGGCCCCCAGGGGCGGATACCATATGACTGGTTGGCGGAGACATTTTTCATGAATCAAAACACCCGTATACGGAAATATTTCATCTGGCTGTTCTGGATTGCAGTGTGGCAGGCAGCCAATATGCTGATACACAACAATATCATATTCGTGGGGCCTGTGGATATGGTAAAGGCCCTCCTGGAGCTTGTCCGCGACAGTTCCTTCTGGGCCTCTGTCTTCAACTCCTTTGCCAAGATAAGCATCGGATTCCTAGGGGCCTTCATCCTCAGTATCCTGTTAGGCTGCCTGGCCTATGCGGTTCCTCTGGTAAAGGATCTGCTGGAGCCAATGATGATGCTGATCAAATCAGTGCCCGTGGCTTCCTTTGTCATACTCGCCCTTATCTGGATCGGTTCCCATAACCTGGCTGTATTTACCTCCTTTCTGGTTGTGGTCCCCATGATATACGTAAGTACCCTGTCCGGCCTTGAGCACACGGACAGGAAGCTTCTGGAGATGGCCCTGGTATTCCGGATGCCCCTGTTGAAGCAGATACGTTATATCTATATTCCCGCAGTGCTGCCCTACCTCATCAGCGGATGCAGGACCGCGTTGGGAATGAGCTGGAAATCCGGCGTGGCCGCCGAGGTAATCGGCATACCGGAAGGTTCCATCGGCGAACAGCTCTACTATTCCAAGCTTTATCTGGATACCGCCGGACTGTTTGCCTGGACCTTTGTCATCATCATCGCCAGTGCTGTTTTTGAACGCCTTTTCCTGTATCTTTTGGGTAAAGTAAAGCATTAGATGCATTTAGAAAGTTAGGAGCCACAGAGAGAATGATTGAACTGAAGCATATCTCAAAATCATATAACGGCATGCCCGTCCTTCAGAATATCAGCATGACCTTCCGGGATAACGGCTGTTACTGTCTTATGAGCCCTTCCGGGTCAGGCAAGACCACGCTGATGCGGATTCTCATGGGACTGGAGAAACCGGACACGGGTACCATAGGGATATCCGTGGCGGATGCCGGAAGGAACGTGGACACCGGGGACAGCCGGGACGTCAGCCATGGCCGGACCTCCCCCTCCATATCGGCCGTATTCCAGGAGGACAGGCTGTGCGAATCCTTTTCCCCTCTGGAGAATGTGACGATGTGCGCAGGACGCTCAATAAAGGCGTCCCGCGTCAGGTGGGAGATGGGAAAGTTATTGCCCGAGGAATGCCTGGACCGCCCCGTATCCACCTTAAGCGGCGGCATGAAAAGGCGGGTTGCGGTTTACAGGGCATTGCTCACCCCATCGGATATCCTTATCATGGACGAGCCTTTTACAGGGATGGACGAGGAACTGAAACACAGTGTCATCGCGTATATCCGTGAAAAACGGGACGGACGGATCCTGATACTCTCCACCCACCAGGAGGAGGATGTGAAGCTGATTGGCGGCGAACTGGTGCGGCTTGCCTAAACGGATGTCCTCCCCATGTATAATTGGATACCCTATATATAAACGGATGCTGCCTGCCGGGCAATCCCCAGGCAGGCAGCATCCACAAACCATCCAATCATCTATATATCCATTTTCATATCATTTCCCGGATAGACCATGCATAACTCCGCTCCATCCTCAACATCCACCTTGTAGTTTTGTACCGATGCTGCAATTGCGAAGCTGTCCCCCTGTCTGAAGGCCATCCTGCATCCGTCCGCTTCCATGACGCACGCCCCGCGTGTCACGAGGCCAATGGTAAATCGGCCGTGATGGCTGATGACGGAGTCCTTCATCACTTCTATCTTCCCCACATAAAAGCAGGGCGTGAATGTTTCATTTATCAGAAGCAGTTCTTTATATTCCGGGTTGTCTTTGAGCACAACCGGGCTGACCTTACATTTCCTGACTATATCCTCTTTTGAATATTCATTGTAGTCAAAGATATCCAGACAGAAGTCAATATCCCTTCCCATGAACCGTCCTTCCTTGGGAACGATGATGCCTTCGCGTTCAAATTCACACCGGACCACCAGGTCGGAGGGTTCCATGATTTCCAGCAGCGTAATCCCCTCTCCGATGGCATGGGGCATTCCTCCCGGAATATACCATACCTCCCCGGGCTTTACCGGTATCTTCTCAAAACACGCCTCCATCCGTTCCTTATCCTGGGTCTCTATGATATCCTTCCATTCTTCCCTGGAAGGGGAGTGCTGGAACCCCAGATAGATATACGGTTCAATATCCTCGCGCACCCTCAGGATATAATAGCATTCCAGCTTGCCATACCGCTTCCCCATGACGGACCTGGCAAAGTCCGACGTGGGGTGAGCCTGTATGTGAAGCCGCATGGAGGAATCCAGGATTTTATAGAGGAAACTCAGCTGCCAGCTTCCATCTTTGCGCATGCAGTCCCCCAGATAGTATTCCTTTTCCCCATCTACCACATCCCTCAGGTACCGTTTCCCTTCATCCGTATCAACCTGAATCAGTCCTTCATGCTCAATTACATCCATGCCCGGATTCACAGCTTCAACCATGGACCCCAGCCACTCCTCAGGCCTGTCGTTATCAACACATACCGGTTCCCCGTGAAGCCGGTCAATCCCAGCCCCGCCTAAATAATTTCTTCTTACACGGTTCCTCGGAAGTTTAATCAATGCTTTTTTCATCTTTAACAGTTCTCCTTTCACAAAACAGACGTCATTCCAGTCACATCAGCCCGCCATACATCACATACACGGCGGCGCAGCAGATGATTCCCACAATCCAGCCCGCAGGTATGGACATTTTCATATAATCCTTTGCCGAAACCTTGGTATATCCGAATCCCCACGCAACCCATGACTGAGTAATATCCAGATGCTGGGGCGCAATGGTGGTGATGGCGAACAGCGGATACAGGAATGCCACCGGCGCGCCTGGAAGTATGGCTATGACGACCGCCAGGATTGCCGTCCCGCATCCCACCAGGTTCATAGGGCCGCGGAAAAAGCCCAGCGGGGTAAGGACTGCAAACGCGATACACAGGGTAATGGCTGTCCTTGGAATGAACCCGCCCAGTATGGAGGTAAAGTAAGGGGCCGCAAATGCTGCCGCATTATTAAACATCGCAAGGGTGAGCAGGAAGCCTACCATGGGCGCCACATCAATGGCCCCTTCGGTAAACAGCTTAGCCAGGATCTGACATACGCCCCCATACGAACCTTTCAGTTTTCCCGTTGTCAGTAATGCGTAGACGCCTGAAAGGCAGAATCCCAGGATAATCGGTACCTTAAACAGAACCACGCCGAGAACAGGAAGTATGACCGATATCCATGATATGACCGGGGCATCCTCCCTCACGGATGCAGACGATACGGCCCAGCCATGGGATACCCCTTTGCTCATGGACAGGTTGGCAACAATCAATACCACCACAAGCGCAACTATCATGCACAGCATCCCAATCCGGAAATAATCATTGTATGTATAGCTTTCGGCAGCTGGTTCGAAGCCCGCGTATATGGTCTGGAACTGGTTGAAATTAACCACATTGGCAAAAATCCCGGCCATGATGGAACCCATGAAGCTGAACAGCGCCACCGGTGAGGGAACCCCCAAAGACAGCAGGATCGGCAGGACAATCACGGCGATGGAAATAACCGGACCGATTCCCGTCATTGACATGAAGATGATTGCAGTAACGATACAGACAAGCGCCATGGTAATCCTCGGCTTATCACCGCCCAGCTCAACCACCTTCCGGATTAAGGTTGCAGCGATTCCGGTATCCACCAGTATCCTTCCAAAAAACGCTCCGAAAAACACGTTGACCAGAATGGATTTGGCATATCCCGCCGGACCGTCTGCATAAACGTACGTAAGCACATCAATGAGGCTTTTCCCTTCCATCACGGTCGTGGGATTCAGCAGGTTGCCAAGCAGGGATAACACCGTCCAGAAGGTTGCCATAAGCGCAAACCCCACCATCAGGTTAAGGCCCTTGACACAATACCATATCATTCCCACAAAAGACAGAAACATAATAATTCCGATTATAACATCGATACCCATATTACTCCCTCACTTTTTAGTTTTTGCAATCGATTGCTAATTGATGCAATCATAATATCATATATTTCTCTGTTTTACAAGCTGTTTTTTATATATTTTAACTATTATTTTAAGTGTTTTTTTACTGTTAGTTCCTAATTTTTACATATTTTTATAATTTAGGATTCAATTTCTTGGCAATCGATGTAATAATTGTTTCATAATAAGGGGGACCCATCCGGTAATGCAGCAATCCCCGGCCTTCCCCAGTCCAACAATAATCATGATAGGTAATAAAAAAGCCTCCTGCAATCAGATAAAATCACAGAAGACTTTTGTATCCTTAAATGCACAAAACGCAACAAATTAGTACGAATTACTATGAATTACTATGAATTACTATGAATTACTATGAATTACCATAAATCATCATGAATCACCGTATATCGCCATGAATTATCATGATTTCCAATGAATCCATGGACCAAACTGCCCTCCGGGCCATAGATTCCATTCCTTTTCCGCATCCGCTCACCCATCCAGGCACGCCTTCAGCCTGTCCCCGGTCTCCCGTATGCGCTCCCCGTCCCGGCTGTCCAGTGCTGCTTCAAATGCCTGCATCAAGCTTTCAATCCGGCTCCTCCGTTCCCCCGTGCTCTTCTCATAGCACTGCTCCCCTAATAAAAGCAGGAGCCGGTTTTCTTCCTGGTCCCTGGGAGGAATCTTCAGATAGGAAAGTGCCTCCATCCTGGCCTTGATTTCCTCGTCCGTCATGGTGTTATGCCTGCCCTTGATGATCTGTTTCTTCACTTTCCCGGTGGAAACCACCTTCACCTCCACCTCCAGGATGGAATTGATGTCATAGGTATAGGTCACGTCCACCGCCTCTGCCCCCGCCGTGTTCTTCGGCACCTGGATATCCAGGCTTCCCAGCAGCAGGTTGTTGGCGGTGAGGCGGCTCTCCCCCTGGTACACTTCAATGCGTATCCTGTCCTGGTTATTGCGGATTGTGTAAAAACGTTCCGTGCGGCTGGCAGGAATGACCGTATTGCGCTCAATGATTGGGCAGAAATGCCCGGCCTCATAGACGCCTTCCCGGCGTTCCCGCGCCACCTCGGTTCCCAGGGTAAACGCGCATACGTCGGTCAGGATCATTTCCCTGACTTCCCTGTTCCTGCTTTTCATGGCTCCCTGGATGGCGGCCCCCAATGCCACGGCCTCATCCGGGTGCACGGACACATCCGGGAACTTATGGAACAGCTTCACCACGAAATCCTTAACCACCGGCATGCGTGTGGCTCCGCCCACCAGCACGACCTGGTCAATGTCCTGCAGCTTCAGATGCGCGTCCGCGATGCTCTTCTGGATGGGCCTGCGTATGCGCTCCAGAAGCGGCTGGCAGAGCTTCCCATATTCCGTAAGTTTCATGGACAGGTCCTTTTCCTCCCCCTTTATCCTGCAGCGCATCTTTACAGTTTCTTCCAGGCTGAACCGTTTCTTGGAGTTCTCCGCCGCCTCATGGACAGCCGCCCGCTCCTTCCATTCCAGCCCATCCTCCTTAAGCCCGTTCCTTTCATAAAACTCCTGTTCCAATATCCTGGTAAAATCCTCGCCCCCAAGATAGTTGTCCCCGGCCACGGCCCGTACCTCAAGGATTGGGCCGCTAAGTTCCAGGATGGACACGTCAAAGGTGCCGCCGCCCAGGTCAAACACCAGGAATCTT
Source organism: Enterocloster sp. OA13 (assembly GCF_022440595.1). NCBI lineage: Bacteria > Bacillati > Bacillota > Clostridia > Lachnospirales > Lachnospiraceae > Enterocloster > Enterocloster sp. OA13. The sequence continues at coordinate 4,203,851 of NZ_JAKNTF010000001.1, forward strand.
GTATTCTCTGTTTTATCGTACAGGCCGTATGTGATGGCGGCGGCCGTTGGTTCGCTGATAATCCGCTCCACCTTAAGCCCTGCCAGTTCCCCGGCCAGTTTCGTGGCCCTTCTGCGCTTGTCGTCAAAATACGCGGGCACGCTTATGACCGCCTCCTGGACCTGTTCGCCCAAAAAGCTTTCCGCATCCTCCTTCAGGGAACGCAGGACCATGGCGGACAGGTCTTCCGGCCGGAACTTGTGCCCGCCCAGGTCATATTGGCGTTCGCTTCCCATGAAACGTTTGAATAATTCCGCTGTCCGCTCCGGATGAAGGAGGCCGTATTCCCGGGCAGTCTCCCCTACCAGTATCTGCGCCTTCCCATCCACCGCCACCACGGACGGGGTCAGGTTCTTCCTCAGGCGGTTGGGGATGATGCACGCCCGGCCATCCACAAAGCAGGCGGCCAGGCTGTTGGTTGTCCCCAGGTCTATTCCGATTATCATTGTATGCACGTCTCCTTTTCCAGCATTTTAACAGCCATCCGGGCATCTTTATTGCATCCCAGCCAGATGACCTGGTCTGCCCGGGCAAATGCCATAAGTGCCTCCTCCTTCTTATGGTCCAGCATGAGCAGGAATCCCCTGGCTTCCAAAAGTTCCGTACACCCGTCCTCATCGCACCACCAGCACATCCCCCGCTCCTCATCCATCAGCCGGAAATATTCCCGGGCCTCATCATGGCGTCCCGTGAAATAGGACCAGCAGAACAGATTATAAAGCACCTGCCTGGACTCCGTGGTCGGCCTGGTCAGCAGTTCCTCCATGGAGAGGCCCAGGTCGGAACACTCCGTGTAGTCCGACTCCAGCCTGGCCCTGTATAAATCCCCGAATTTCCTGGCTTCCTTAAGGTCATTCCTCCAGTAATGGGTCCGTATGAGCATCTTGGTCAGGCTCCGGTAATAGCCGTATTTCTTCATCCGGCTGGCTATGTCATAGGCCCTTGAGAGATAATCCAGGGCCTTATCCAGATTGCCGAGATAATACCATGCCTCCCCCACGTTCTGGCACACTAAGGCCCGGCCTTCTTTGTCTCCTGCTTCATCCGCCAGCGCCTCCCGTGCAATGCCCTCTGCCTCACGGCATTTATCCCAGATTTCCCCGCCGGGGTTTTTCCGGAATTTCAGCCAGATATTCAATACGGCCTCAATCCGTTTTCCTTCTTCCTCCCAATCATCACAGCACCTTTTATCCAGGTCCGCGCTTCCATATTGCTCCCTTATCCACCCAAGGGCCTTGTCGTGGCGCCCGGCCTCTGCCTCCAGGTCCATCAGGTTTTCCAGGCATTTTTCCCGGCCGTCCGCTGTCAGGTTCCTGTCCAGGGCTTTTGTAAAATATTCAATTCCCTGGTCAATCTGTTTCATTCTGAGAAAGCACTGGAATACCCGCTTAAAGCATTCCTCTTCATCCGCCCCGAACTGGTCGCTGGCTTCCAGGCTTTTCCCACAGCACGCAATGGCTTCCTCATATCTTCCCAGGACCCGGAGGATTTTTCCCTTTAAAAGCCACATGCCGCTGTCCCCGTCCATTTTAATGCCCTGTTCAATCTCCTTAAGGGCCTTGTCATATTCCTTCATGTGCAGGTAGATATCCGCACGCCGCCTGAAGTTTTCTGCCCCCGGGCCGAACTTTTCTTCCAGCAGGTTGGTGTAATACAGGGCTTTTTCCCCATATTCGTTCTGCAGGGTCCTGGTGTATTTCTGCTTGTAGAGCACGCTGAGCCTCCAATAGCAGTTGGAGGATTCCGGGTTCTTTTGAAGCGCCTTATCATAGTATCCGATGGCCTTGTCCCATTCCCTGAACCGCTCATGGCACCTGGCAATATAATAATACAGCCTCTCGTAATCCATCCCCTGCTTCTCACATTGCTTCAAATGCAGGTACGCCTGTTTTGGACGGTTCCCATATTCAATCCAGTATCTTCCCAGGGCGTATCTGGCTGACAGCGATTCCCGGAGCCTCAGCGAGATTTCCGCATACCTGCAGTCCAGCCCCAGCTTCTTATATTTGTTGAATTGGTTGCCGCTGTCATTCAGGAATGCCCGCTTCAGGTAGGCATCTGCCAGTAATTCCCTGGATTCCTTATTCTGTTCCAGGTGGCGGATGACCGCCGCCGCATACCGGTCCGCCCGGCGCCAGTCCTCCGCGTCTTTTGCCAGCCTGTCCAGCACCCCAATCCGCTCCACCAGCAGTTCACTGCTGTTTACCCCGGCCTGTCCCGCGTCATCAATGACCCTCAGGGCATTTTCATACTTTCCGTATGCCTTAAATACCCTTACTGCCCTTATGTATATCTCCGGGTGTCCGTCATATATCTCCCTGGCCCGCAAGAAAGCGTCCACCACCTCCTGGTCCTTGCCCAGCCTTTCGCATGCCTCCTGAAGATAAAAGATGGCCCAGTAGACCCCGTCATCCAGCTGGAGGATTTCCCTGCACTGCTTTTCCATCTCCTGGTAATCCTGTCTGTCCCGCAGGACCATCACCTTGTACAGCCTGTAGTCCACGTTATCCGGTTCCAGCAGGACAGCCTGGCTGTGGGCAGCCAGCGCCCGGTCCGAAAAGCCCGCGGCCTGCTCCCGGTTCCCGTCTTCCCGCCTTATCTCCTGATGATAGAGGTCCCGCCATACGCGGCCTTCCACGTGGAAGCTTCTGGCCTGGCTGGCCTTCTGGCCGCCGGATTCCTGGCTTCCAGACTTCTGATCACCGTTTTCCTGACCGACGTTTTCCTGACCAACGTTTTCCTGACCAACGTTTTCCTGACCGACGTTTTCCTGCTTAAGACGCTTGCGCCACAGCCCTATCTCCTCAAGCGCCTCCCCGCTCCTGCCGTCCAGCATGTTAAGCATGGCCATCTGCTCATGAAAATCCGGCGTGTCCGCGATATATTCCGGATGTGCCTCAAAGAACCGCCTTCCCTCACCGCCCTGTTCCAAATGAACAAAGCAGCGGGCAAGAAGCAGGGCCTCCTCCTGATTAAGTCCTTCTGTCCTGGATGTGTAAAGGCGGATTATCTCCTGGTCCGCCTGTCCCAAAAGCCTGCGCGCCTCCTCGGTGCGTTCCAGCTTCCCGGCATTCCACACATGTTCCCTGGCCTTTTCCCAATTTCCCTCCTCTGCGTCCAGCCTGGCCAGACCCATAAGGGCCTGGTAAGCCCCATCGGACGTCCGCCTCTTCCCGCACAGATAGGCTGCATACAGTCCTCTGGCCTCTGTGCGGCAGCCACAGCTTATAAGGATGGAAACCACTGGCATGTAAACCTGCTCATCCTCCCGGTTTTCCATAATCAGGGAACGGGCCATCCCGGCAGCCTCCTCCGTCTTCCCTGTCAGGGCCAGATATTCAGCCTGCTCCACACCATACCATGGATGGTCTATGCCCAGCGACGCCAGATGCAGCAGCGCCCTGCCTCTTTCCTCCATTTCCTCCGGGGCGCCTGTCTTCTCCTTGTTCCGCAATGTGAAAAGGGCGCTGATGAAGCCATCATAATCAGCCTGTGTGTCTCCCTGAAGCCTGTCCATGGGAAATTCCCGGCCGTCATCCGTATCCAGCCGTTCCAGCATGAAATCCACGAATCCCTCAGGCAGATGCTCCCTGAACTCCTGATGATTCTTTTCAATAAGAAAGGTCCTGTCTAATATTTTCCATATCTTTACAGGCAATCTGAAGTGCTCAGACAGATATGAGAACATGGCCCATTTGGCCGGTTCCCCGCTGTCCACAGACCCAAGCACCGGCTCCCTTAAAAGGCTGTCCCATTCCGCTGGATCCAGACGCCTGGGCAGGCTGGTGTAAATGTCAGCCAGCTGTCTCAGGAAAATGCCTTCCGGCCCGCTCTCCTCCATCCACCCTGCACTTTGTATTTCCTCATCCGCAGGTGTCCTGGCATATCCAACCGCTTCCTCATAGGCCCGCCTCAACCGTTTAAACCCTTCTGCGTCATCCTCCGGATTAGAAGTTAACAGAAGCTTCCGATAGGCTGCCCGGATTTCATCTTCATCCCTTGTCTCCTCAATTCCCAAAATCCCGAATATCTCCTGAACGTTCAAGCTGCTCCTCCTTATGGTTCCCCTGACATCTTACTCCTTAGAATTATAACTGAGTTTTCCAGTATCTGCAAGATATCATGCGCCCATGGCTGTAGGTCAGGACACCTGACAGTATTTTCACCAGACAGCATTTCCGGCTGCAGTTTTCTCAGGCAGCTGTCTGCTCCCGCAGATAGAAAACGGGGATGCCATAAAGGCATTTCTGCCTCCTGCATCCCCATTTCCCCCTGGTCCGTTATTTGGTCCGTTATCCGGTCCGCTATCTATCCCTTACTGCTGGCAGGGATCGGTATGCATATCAAACTCAGGGTTAAACGCATAGAAATTCCGGCTGTCCAGTTTATCCTGGGTAATCCTCAGGCACTCCCCAAACCGCTGGTAATGGACCACCTCGCGCGCCCTCAGGAACTTAATCGGCTCGCATACGTCATAGTCCTTAACAACACGGAGGATGTTGTCATAGGTGCTTCTGGCCTTCTGTTCCGCAGCCAGATCCTCATGGAGGTCCGTAATCACATCGCCTTTGGACTGGAACTCACATGCGTTAAACGGGATTCCGCCTGCTGCCTGTGGCCAGATTCCGGTTGCATGGTCAATATAGTAAGGGCCAAAGCCCTGTTCTACCAGCTGCTCTGCCGTCAGGTTCCTGGTCAGCTGATGGACGATGGCTGCCACTATCTCCAGGTGGGCAAGCTCCTCTGTTCCTATATCCGTGAGCGCTGCCTTGCACTCTTTGTATGGCATGGTGTAACGCTGGGACAGATAACGCATGGAGGCTCCCATTTCCCCGTCAGGTCCGCCGTATTGGGACATTATGAACTGTGCCATCTGTGCATTTGGTTCCTTGATATTAACAGGAAATTCCAGTCTTTTTTCATATATCCACATTTATGAGCACACTCCTTCCCATGGCCATGGATCGCTGACCCAGGACCAGTATTCAGTATCCTTGTTGGCACTGGCGGTCAGGGGACCGAACTGTGCCTCATATGCCGCTGCCGCACTCTGGTATGCTGCCAGCATCTGATTATAGTAATCAATTGCCGCTGCATCGCAGGGATGGGTGTCTAAATAGAGGTTGGCGTCAACCACGGCAAACCCTGCCTCATCTACCTGACGCAGCATGGCTCCCTGTGAAACATTATAATCGAAGTTGGTCATCTGCCGCACCTCCCATAATTAAACTGAAGATCCAGGTCAGGGAAAATGGTCCCCTGTACCAGTCCCCTTTCAGGGGCATAGGTGGTCTGCCACTGCTGCCACGGAACATAGGCCATTGCAACCGGGTGCTGCTGTTCCAGACAGCCCGGCTCCGTTGACACACAGTCCATCTGATTCATATCAGGGTACTGTACGCCCATGAATGATTCAGCAGGAGCTACATTATAATCATTGTTTACAGCCCAGGGAAATGTGTTCATATCCGGATAATCCGTCTGCCTGAAAGAACCGCAGCTATTAGGGCCGGAGGTGTTGCAGGACACGTGTCTGCAGCCGCAGCCGCAGCACTGTCCCCTTACATCTGTATAAGAGTCCATATGATGGAAACTCCTTCCATTAACTTTTCTTTATTAATAGTTTATGTGGTTCCCAAAGGACCGTGACAGAATAATCCCCTGAAACAATCAGTAACACTTTGTCTGACTGTCCCATATGATATAGTACAAACCAATAAAAAAGGAGATGCGATATATGTGTTGTTTTAGATTTGGATGTGGATGTAGATGTAATCGTTGCTGTTGTGGATTTGGTTGTGGAAATATCGGCTGTGGCTGCGGCTGCGGTAATAACAATAGTGGATGCGGTTGTGGCAATAACAGCGGCTGCGGCTGCGGATGCGGCAATAACAACAGCGGCTGCGGTTGCGGCAATAACAGCGGCTGTGGCTGCGGCTGCGGCAATAACAGCGGCTGTGGCTGTGGCTGCAGACGTGACATCTGTGCAGGTGAGAGACGCAGGGCATATAGGGAAGGCTTCCGCAACGGATACTGGGAAGGCTTCAATGACGCAAGCTGGGGAAGGCCCTGTGGATTCCCTCAGCCCCGCGGCGGCGCTGCCCAGGCGCCGGTTGCAGTAGATGCAGGCGGATGTGGGTGCAACAACTAAACAGCTGGACTGACAGCTGATATTAATACACGGGGGTTCCGGTTGGAACCCCCTTTTTCATGACCCTTTTTCATTATATATCCCTGATTATGCGTTTCACGGCATTGACAACCCCTGCAGCCTTGGTTTATAGTGTTCTTTAGATTATTTTCAGCGGAGGAGAAAAACATGAACGCACAGAAATTGGAACAGATACAGAAGGTCTTTGCAAATGACCGGTTTGCCACTGATAACGGCGCTGTCATCGATGAAGTAGATGATGGATATGCAAAATGTTCGTTGGAAATACAACCACATCACCTCAATGCGGGAGGAACCGTCATGGGCGGCGCCATCTTTACCCTGGCTGATTTTACCTTCGCAGTGGCCTCCAACTGGAATAAACCGCTTAACGTGTCCACCACTTCCCAGATTACATACCTTGGCACTGCAAAAGGCACCCGCCTGGTTGCCGAGGCCCGCAAGGTTAAAGAAGGACGGAGCACCTGCTATTACCTGGTGGACGTATCCGATGACCTGGGCAATCCGGTGGCCCATGTGACTGCCAGCGGTTTTATAAAAAGCGGCACCCAGCTGGTTAAGGATTTGCCGGCACAAGCATGATTAGACAGGCTTTTCTGTCAGTTGTGCATCCCACAGAGTGGGATACACTTCACCTTAAAAATGTTCCTATTGTTTTACAAGGTACATATCGATATTCCATCATCGCTTTCATACCTGCCTCACTGGCACCGTCAACAAAAGGTAATGCCCATGACAAAAGGCGCCCTACTCCCGTAGAACGCCTTTCAATACGTACCTATACTTTGATATTCATGGGTTTGTCACCCCCTCACAAAACGTTGAAGGTGCCAATATTATTTCTTATGGTTTTCCGGAAAGAAGCCAGCCTTTCAGGTCATGCAATCATAAATGTAAAGAACGATGGGAATAGCGCAATTAACAGCAATACCATTACAAACCCCATAAAAAAGGGAAGCTCGCCTCTTGTAACCTCGCCAATGGACAGTTTCGATATGGAACATGCCGAAAAGATATTTACCGCCACAGGCGGCGTCATTGCGCCAATCACGCCGGCCAGGCACACAATCAGGCCAAATTCAATTGCCGTCAGCCCCATGGACATTGCCACCGGCCATAAAACCGGTACCAACAATACGCAGATTGCCGTTCCTTCCAGAAAGGTTCCAAAGAAAAGAAGCAAAACCGCAATAAGCACACAAAACAGCTTGGGACTCATGTTCAGGGCAACGATTCCAGACACCATGGCATCCGACATGTCAGAATAGGTAAACAGCCAGGAAAAGCTTGATGCTGTTGCAATAATGAAGAGAATCATTCCCGCGCTTTTGGCAGAGTTCAGTATGATTTTAGGAAGATCGCGTATTTTAAGCTGCCGGTAAACGAATACCCCAATCAGGAACGCATATAATACGGCCGTTGCCGAAGATTCAGTGGGGGTCATCAACCCGCTGTAAATCGAACCAAGGATGATGACCGGCATCAGCAGGGCTGGAAACGCACGTACGAATTTTTTCCAAATCTGGCTGTAATCCAACTTACCGTCCATCCTCGGCCATGCCTCACGGTGTGAAAAGTAAAACACCTCTGCCGACAGGATCAATGCAATCAGTATCCCAACGAAGATACCCACTGTGAACATATTTGTGACAGACGCTCCTGTCAAGGTACAGTAGACAACCATGATGATGCTTGGAGGGATTACCGGCCCCAGACCGCCGGACACAGCCAGCAATCCAGCGCAGCGTTCCTTTGGATACCCCAGCTTCACCATCTCCGGATACAGCATGGAACCGATTGCCAGGACCGTGGCCGGTGCGGAACCAGACAGGGCGGCGAAAAACGCACAGGCCACTATTGCCGCATATCCCAATCCGCCCCGGATATTTCCCACAAAGCAGTTGACAAATTCAACAATCATTTTAGAAATACCGCCGTTGGTCATCAGGTTTCCCGCCAGGACAAAGAAGGGTATGGCCATGATTGAAACATTATCCATGGACGTGAACAATCTCTGGGCAATAACCATGACAGGAAGGTCCGGATAACAAAACAGTATTGTGGCGGCCGCGGCCGCTCCCACAGAAACAGAGATAGGCACTCCTATCAAAAGAAGGATTACCAATATCCCAAACAGAGAAAACGCAACCTGCCCCATCATATATTCTCCTCCCCAGTCTCTTTCTTCCCGAATAATTTACGTACCATGACAATAAGTATTCCTGTTTCCACTACCGAGGCAATACCAAAGCTGACCGGCAGGGCTAGATATGGAATGAACATGGGTACCTTTAATGCCGGGGACTTCTGCCAGTTAGACATCTGCCCCTGAATAATCAGGATGGCCTGAGTAAACATAAGTGCTGAAAACAGGACCACCACCAGCTTCGCAACTATGGCAGCCACTTCTTTTATCCTGCCATGAAGCCTGTCCACCACTGTGGTCAATGCCATCTGGGAACCGTCCCGCAAGCCTAATTCCATTGCCAGCAGCGCAAGATATACCTGACAATACCGTGCAAGCTCCTCCAGCCATCCTATGGGCAGATGAAAGAAATTTCTATTCAGGACCTGAACAAAGGATGCCAGGCTCATTATAATGAAAATCATAACCACCATTAATTCTTCTAACTTACTGGCCCCTTTAATTATATTTTTTAATTCTCTCATGTTGGTCCTCTCCTCATATATCCTCGTATAACCGCCCCTTACTGCAGCTTGGCAAGCTCCTCATTCATCAGTTTCAAAGCTTCCTCATCAAAACTGAACTGCTTCATGGCCTCTTGTGTGCGGCTCTTCAGTTCGTCCAGGTCCAGGTCAAAGAATGTCACTCCCTGGCTTTCCAGATCGGTCCTGAAATCTGCCACGGAATCCCTCAACAGGGTTCTCTGGTACTGGCAGCCCTCAGCCGCTGCAGCAATTACCGCGTCATGATATTCTTCCGGGATCTTAGCCCACAGATCATCAGAAAACACAAGGTGCTGATAAGCGAATATCACCGGCTGGTTGCAGACATAATTACATACTTCATTAAATTTACTTGCCACAATGGTAGGAATGGTATTCTCTGCCCCATCAATGGTTCCCTGCTGCAGGGCGGTAAACACATCGCCGGAAGCCATCGGGGTTGCAATACAGCCAAGGGCATTGTATGCTGCCATATGGTATTCATTCTCCATGGTCCGGATTTTCAATCCTTTTAAGGAAGCCACGGAATCCACATTCTTTTTTGTAAACAGGGAACGGAATCCGGAATCCATCCACCCAACGATTTTGACCCCGCCGGCCTCCGCCTTGTCCTCCACATAATCGCCGAATGGGCCGTCTATAAATTTCCATGCCTGATCATAGTCGTCAAACAGGAACGGCTGGTCTAAAACCGCGGCCTCCGGGATGAAGTTCGTCAGGACGGCATTCGTAATGATACATGCGTCAACGGTCCCCAACTGGCACCCTTCATACAGATCGCGCTCATTTCCCAGGGAGTTGCTGGGGTATAATTTAAAAGTAACCTGTCCCTGTGTCGCCTCCGTAATCTTGTCACACATATACTGGTATCCTTTATAGTGAACGCTGTTTTCTGATTCTGCAAATCCCAGCTTTACCTCAATCTTCTCTTTTGCGGTTTCCCCTGAACCGGCCGTTTCCCCTGAACTGGCTGCTGCCTGTGTCTCTGCCGCCGCACCGCCTGTAGCCGGTGTATTTTCCTTCGGCGCTGAATTCCCGCATGCTGTCACTGCCGCCATACATACTACCACTGCTGCCGCTGTTATCATCCTATGGATTCTTTTCATCATAATCTTACCTCTCCTTTGTACATTCATTTACTTGCCCGCCGGGTTTCCACCCACGATTCCCTCTTCATCCAGCACGGTCTTAATCATTGCGTTCATCATGGACAGATCGCCGTCTTCTATCAGGAACCCGCCGCCCCTGGCATTCTGTTCAATTGCTTCCACCCTGCGCGATCCGGCATCCACATTGATATTTGGCGCCTGCTGAAGCGTCCATGCAATGGTCAGGCCCGCCTGGGTCGTCCCATACTTATCGCACAATGGTTTCCATGCTTCAATCAGGTCAATTATCCTCTTCCTGCGCTTTGGCTGATACCATACACTCCATTCATTCCTGGCGTCTCCTGGCGTCACCTTGCTCTCCATGGTGTAAGCTCCTGTGAGAAGCCCTCTTTCCAGCACGGAGTATGCCTGATATGTTATATTGTGTTCCAGGCACAGGCCGTTTAACCGGTCGTAGCTGGTTGGATCCAGCATGCTGTAACGCTCCTGGATCAGGTCCAGCTGTCCGTACTTTAAGTACTCCCGGATATCCTCCGCCGTCACATTGGAGGCCCCTATTGCCCTGATTTTCCCCTCTTTTTTCAGGTCCATCAAGGTTCCCATTGTCTCTTCAATCGGGGTAAATGCCGGAGGGACCGACTGCCAGTGTGTGATATAGAGATCAATGTAATCTGTTTTCAAGCGTCTCAGGGACCCTTCCAGGCTGCGCCGGACAGCCATTGGGGAAAGGTTGCGGTATATCTGATGCCCATCCCTTGTAAAAAAAGGAGAGCCCTCGCCGGTATCCCACTCCAAGCCGCATTTTGTCGATATGAAACACTTATCCCTGCGGCCCTGCAGCGCCTGCCCCAACACCTCCTCCGCGTGGCCAAACCCATAAAAATTAGAACTGTCAAACCAGTCAATGCCAAGCTCCAATGCACGGTGTATTGTGCGGATTGACACGGTATCGTCATTTGCCCCCCACACGCCGTCACCGCCAATGGACAGTGTCCCCATGGAAATCACGGATGCCTCCATCCCTGTATTACCAACCTTCATTCTTCTCATTAATCCTGCACCTCTGCCTTTCACTTCATCAAATCCGGATTTATTCTGATAGTCTAATACTAACAAGTTTTATTTCTAAAAAATATCCCGATGTTGACAATTTGTTGTTCTATATTGCCATAAAAAATCCCAACATTTCCCATGTAAAAAATCCCCCCTCTTTCAGCAGGGCGCTTTTCATGTTATAATCTTACTGTTAAAAGCAATCTCTTTTATGATTCAGGAACCGGCTAACCGAAAGGAGCACTGCTGCATGAAAATACCCTACACGATTGTCATGGAATCACTTCACCATAAATCTCTTAGCGAACCGCACTTCCATGATGAATACGAACTTTTATTCGGACTGAGCGACGGCGGGACCTACATGATAAACGGACACGCGTACCCTCTCTGCCATGCCATGCTCTTTGTTTTAAATAAATACGTACTCCATCAATGCATTGCCGATATATCCTCTTATGAAAAATACGTCCTTCACTTTTCTTCCGAGACACTTAAGATGCTGTCCAGTACGCAGACCGACATAGTATCCATTTTCGGCAACTTTGACTATATTGCACAGCTTCTAAGCGAGGAGCAGTTTCACTATTTCAATAACCTCCTGGCAAACTGCATGCCCAACGGCGGCGGATTCGGCGATGACCTGCGCCAGAATATGGCATTTGTTAATCTTATGCTGTATATCAGCAACCTGATCAGACAGAGGGAGTCTGTCGTGGGACTGTCCCTGAAAAACGAGTACAACTCCATCAAGCCTATTTTTGATTATATCCATAATCACTATATGGAGGAAATCCGTCTGGAGGAATTGAGCCAGAAATTCTTCATAAGCAAATACTATCTCTGCAGGCATTTTAAAGCCCTGACCGGCTTCAGCGTGGGTTCCTATGTCACAAACTACCGTATACGTGAAGCCTGCATCCTGTTACGCAAAGGCTATTCTGTCCAGCGCGCAGGGGAAGAGGTCGGCTTTGGAAACAATGCTTATTTTATCAAGACCTTTAAAAAAACCATTGGACAGTCACCTGGAAAATATGCAAAAAATTATTAGCCCTCATATCCCCGGCCGGCTGACGGGACAAAAAAGGGGCTGAGCCCTGACAGATCATCCTGTCCAGGCTCAGCCCTTTTCAATTTAATACAATCCACACCTACCAGCACATCTCCTCATTGGTGTACAGCACCAGTCCGCCGTCCTCAATGGCCTTTGCCGCCGCCGCCCCGTCGGATGCCTTTACAATCATGGCACGCCTGTTTGCGGATGCCAGGGCATACATATATTCAATGTTCAGTCCCTGGCTGCACAGTATATGGGTCATCTTGTGCATCTCGCCCACCTTGTCCTCCAGCTTCACTGCCAGCACATCGGTCAGCATGGCGGAAAAACCTTTGTTCCTCAGGCCGTCCTTGGCCTTCTCAGGGTCGGATACAATCATCCTCAGCATACCGTACTCCGTGGTATCAGCCATGCTCAGCGACAGGATGTTAATGTTCTCCTCCTTCAGCACTTCTGTTACCTGCTCCAGCCTTCCTTCGCGGTTCTCAATGAATACAGACAATTGCTTTACAAACATATCCATACCTGCCTTTCCTAAATCAGTTTCCTGTTATCAATTACATGCTTTGTCTTTCCCATGCTGCGTTCAATGCTCTTTGGCTCCACCAGCTTCACCTTGACGGCCAGCCCGATAGCGTTCTGGATGACATGGGCAATCTTGCCCGTCAGGTTCTCCAGCTCCCGGATTTCATCGGAGAAGAAACGCTCCTCCACCTCCACCTGCACTTCCAGTGTATCCAGGTTATTAATCCGGTCAACAATCAGGAGGTAATGGGGAGTGGTGCCGCCCATTTCCAGAAGGGCGGATTCAATCTGGGACGGGAATACATTGACGCCGCGGATAATCAGCATGTCGTCGGTCCTTCCCGTGAACCTTGCAATCCTGGCAGTGGTCCTGCCGCATTCGCAGACTTCGTGGTTAATGCTGGTCAGATCCTTGGTGCGGTAACGGATAAGCGGCAGACCCTCCTTGGTCAGGGTGGAGATGACCAGTTCGCCTTCCATGCCGTCCCGCAATGGTTTCAGGGTCTTCTGGTCCACGATTTCAGGCAGGAAATGGTCCTCATGGATGTGAAGTCCCCTGTGGAACTGGCAGTCCGTCGCCACACCCGGACCCATGATTTCGCTCAGACCATAGATATCGTGGGCATGGATTCCCAGCTGATGCTCAATCTGGGCCCTCATCCCGTCGGTCCATGGCTCGGCCCCGTTGATGGACGCCTTCAGCTTAATCTGGTCCCTTACCCCCATCTCCTCAATGGTTTCCGCGATGTGCAGCAGGTAGGAAGGGGTACACATGATTCCCGTCACCCCGAAATCCACCATCATGGTCACCAGCTTCTTGGTATTGCCAGTGGACATGGGCACAACCGTGGCCCCCATTTCCTCTGCCCCGTAATGGGCGCCCAGACCGCCTGTGAACAGGCCGTATCCATAAGCCACCTGTATGGTGTCCTCCTTGCCCAGGCCAGCCATGGTGATGCATCTTGCCACACACTCGCTCCACACATCAATATCCTTCCTCGTATATCCCACCACGGTCGCCTTTCCCGTGGTGCCGCTGGATGCATGGATGCGGGTAATCTGGGAATTATCCACTGCGAACATGCCGAAGGGATAGGTATCCCTCAAATCATCCTTGGTGGTGAACGGCAGCTTATCCAGGTCCTCGATTCCCTTGATGTCGCCTGGTTCCAGGCCCTCTGCCTGCATTTTCTTCCTGTAATACTCCACGTTGTGGTACACACGGTCCACCAGCTTTGAAAGCCTTGCGCCCTGCAGGTTTGTCATCTCATCCCTGCTCATACATTCCTTTGCCTCATTCCAAATCATCTGACTGTAAACCCTCCGTATTTTTAGGATATTTTTAATCTGCCAGCCGTACCGCTACAGTGAAAGCGCATATCCAATCTCAAAGGCCTGCTTATTCACTTCAATGGTCTTTGGCGGTACGGTTGTCTCAATCACGCGCAGCCAGTCTTCCTTCTCAAAGCCCATGTGCTTTGCCGCCGCTCCCAGGACAATGATGTTAAATGCCTTTGGGGCGCCCAGTTTCTTGGCCTCGGCCGTGGCTTCCACCACAATGGCCCTGCGTTTCGCCTTCAGTGTCTCAATCACATCCTCAGGATAAGCAGCCACCCCTGTCACCACCGTGATGGGGTCGATGCGCCAGTCATTGACAATCACCACGCCGTCCTTTTTAAGGAAATGCAGATAGCGCAGTGCTTCCAGGCGTTCAAATGCAATGAGCACGTCCGCCTGCCCCTCCTCCACAATGGGTTCATTTACCTTGTCACCATAACGCACGAAGGTCACCACGCTGCCGCCCCTCTGGGCCATGCCGTGTACTTCGGATAATTTTACATCATATCCCGCATTGATTGCAAGCTTTCCAAGGATACGGCTGGTAAGAAGGGTCCCCTGGCCGCCAACGCCTACAATCATGATATTCTTTGAAGTCATATTATTCACCCGCCTTTATCTGCTCGATTGCATCGAATTTACAAAGCTGCATGCACAGGCCGCAGCCATTACACATGGTTTCATCAATGGAAATGGTCCCGTCCTCATTCTTGGTGAGGGCCGGACATCCGGGCCTTAAGCATGCGCCGCACTTCTTACACCGGTCGGACAGCGGCCTGCACTTGTTGGGGAATCTGATGCCTTTTAACAGGGCACAGGGCGCCTTTGTGATGATGACGGAGACAGCTTCCCTTGCCACCTCGCGCTTGATGACTGTTTCCAGTTCCTTCTGGTCAAATGCATCCACCTCATAGACATGTTCAATGCCCAGGGATTTACACAGCCCTGTGATATTGATGGCAGGCACCACCTGGCCCTTTAAGGTCTTGCCGGTGGCTGCGTGGTCCTGATGACCCGTCATTCCTGTGGTGGAGTTATCCAGGATGATGACCGTGCCGGTGGCCTGGTTGTAGACCATGTTCATCAGCGAGTTGATTCCCGTATGCATGAAGGTGGAGTCGCCGATCACGGCTACCCAGTTGTGGATGTAATCCTTGCCCTTTGCCTTCTCCATACCGTGAAGGGTGCTGATGCTGGCGCCCATGCAGATGGTGGTGTCAATGACACTAAGGGGCGCCACCGCGCCTAATGTATAGCAGCCGATATCCCCTGCCGCGTGGATCTTCAGTTTGTTCAGCACGGTGTACACGCTTCTGTGGGGACATCCCGGACAGAGGATGGGCGGCCTTGCAGGAACCTGGGCCGCAGGGTCAACCTCCAGTGTCTGGCCCAGCACCCGCTCACGGATCAGGTTGGCGCTGTACTCGCCCTGGACCGTGAATATCTCCTTGCCTACCGCTTTCTGGATTCCCCAGGCCTTGACCTGTTCCTCCACAACCGGCTCCAGCTCCTCGAATATGTAAAGCTTATCCACCTTTGCCGCAAATTCCTCAATAAGCTTTCTTGGAAGCGGATTCAAAAGCCCCAGCTTTAACACGGACGCCTCAGGCATTGCCTCCTTCACATAGTTGTATGCAATCCCGCTGGTGATAAAGCCCACGGACAGGTCGTTGTATTCCACCCGGTTGATGGGAAGACCATCCGCATCCTCTGCCAGCTGTTTCATACGCGCTTCCACCACCACATGGCGCTTGATTGCATTGCCGGGCATCATCACATATTTGGCAACATCCCTTTCATACGGGATATCAAAGGGTTCCGCCCTGTCCTCCAGTTCTACCAGTCCCTGGGAATGGGACAGCCTGGTGGTGCTTCGCAGAAGGACCGGGGTGTCGTATTTTTCGCTCAAATCATAAGCATATTTCATGAATTCTTTTGCTTCCGCGCTGTCGGAAGGCTCCACCACAGGAACCATGGCAGCCCTTGCGACCATACGGCTGTCCTGTTCATTCTGGGAACTGTACATGCCGGGATCATCCGCCACCACCAGCACCATTCCGCCTCTCACGCCGGTGTAGGCCGCTGTATAAAGCGGGTCCGCAGCCACATTCATCCCCACGTGCTTCATGACGCACATGGAACGCACGCCTGCGATGGACGCGCCGATTGCCACCTCTGTTGCCACCTTCTCATTGGGGGCCCACTCCGCGTAAATCTCATCATACTGCGCCAGGGACTCGCTCACTTCCGTACTGGGCGTTCCCGGATATGCGGCCGAAACCTTTACCCCCGCCTCATAGGCGCCTCTTGCAATGGCTTCATTGCCAAGTAATATTTTTTTCTCAGACACTTTATCTTCCTTCCTTTCACTGTAATCTCCAATGGTATGTATCTGCCTGCATTTTATCAGACCCCGTCCTTGTCAGCGCGAAGGTCCGTTACCCGTTTGGCCTTACCCTCAAAACGCTGGAGGGTATTGGGGGATACCAGCTGTATCTTGGCATCCAGGCCCAGCATCAGGCGCATTTTCTCCCGCAGGCTGTAATCCAGCTTCTCCAGGGCAGCGTAGGAGTCCATCATGCTCTCTGCCTCTACTTCTACTTTTATGGTAAGGAGGTCGGAATGGTTCTTCCTGTCCACCACAATCTCGTAGTTGGGTCCAATTCCTTCCGTGTTAATCAGCACTTCCTCAATCTGGCTCGGGAACACATTGACGCCGCGGATCTTCAGCATATCATCCGTGCGGCCTGACAGGTTCTCCATCCTGGCCGTGGTGCGGCCGCATGGACATGGCTCATACATGAGCCGTGTAATATCCCTGGTACGGTAGCGGATTAAGGGAAGCGCCTCCTTGCTGATGCAGGTAATGACCAGCTCGCCCTTCTCCCCTGCCGGAAGCACCTGTCCTGTCTTGGGGTCAATTACCTCGGCGATAAAATGGTCCTCGTTGATGTGCATGCCCTTAAGCTCAAGACATTCCCCCGATACCCCCGGTCCCATGAGTTCGCTCATGCCGTAGTTCTGGGTCAGGTTCACATCCTCCCCCCAGACCTTGTGCAGTTCGCCCCGCATGGCCTCGGTCATCAGTTCGCTTCCCAGCACCAGGCTTTTTACATGCAGGTCCTTTTTTGGGTCAATCCCCATCTCCAGGGCCACCTCCGCAATCCGCATGGCATAGGACGGGGTCGCCACTAACAGCGTGGTCTCAAAATCCTTCATGTACATAAGCTGCTTCTGGGTATTGCCGGTGGAGGAAGGCACAATGGCCGCGCCCACCTTTTCCAATCCGTTGTGAAGGCCGAGGGCGCCGGTAAACATGCCATAGCCAAAACAGATCTGGGCAATATCCTCATCCGTCGCGCCCCCAGCCACCGCAAGCCTGGCCACGCACTCCTTCCATACTTCCAGGTCATTTTCCGTATAACCCACGACCGTCGGCTTGCCGGTCGTGCCGCTGGACGCGTGGATCCTGCGCAGCTGTTTCCTGGGCACTGCGAACAGGCCGTAAGGATAGTTGTCCCTCATATCCTGCTTTGTTGTAAATGGAAGTTTTTCCAGGTCCTTCAGGGTCTGTATGTCTTCCGGCTTCACACCGGCAGCTTCCATCTTGGCACGGTAAGCGGGCACCCTCTCATAGTTGCGGGTCACCGCTTCCTTCAGGCGGGTTAACTGAATGGCTTCAATTTCCGCTCTGGACATTGTTTCCTCTTTTGCCCATATCATTTTGTCTGACCTCCTTTTCCCTGCGGCCCTGTCTCTGTCGCACTTTGACGTATCAACGAATTGGCGCAGCGTAATGTCTGGCGATATTATACCATCTTTTTTTGGGTTTGTCTGCTGTTTTGATGCAAATTTCATGAATGTGGGGCGGGTGGCGGGGAGGCTACGTCTGCGAAACGGGGCAGGGCGGACGGCGGCGGGGCGGACGCGGAGTTCCGGAGGGGCAGCTTCTAAGGGCCTGACAGCCGGAAAGACGGGGGATCGGTGCTATTCGCTGAGAAACTCTGAAGAGCTTTCTCAGCTCAGAGCACCTTGGATTCCTGCTTTGATGCAGGAATCCACCCCCGCCTTTCCGGCTGCCAGGCCCTAAGAAGCTGCGGCCTCCTCCACTATGCGTCCGCCCCGCCGCCGCCCGCCCTGCCCCGCTTCGCAGACTGTGTATTCCGGCCGTGACTTAGGGGGAATACTCATCCATAGGGGAGTAGGGTTGTGACGGTGAGGGGTGGGTCATTTTTGGAAGATATCCAGGGCGTGGCTTGTCAGGCCCTGGACATCTTTGCGTTCGCAGGTGGCGAAGTGGTATTGCATGTATAAGTTAAATTGCCGGGCGTCCATGGCGTCTATGGATTCGCGTATCAGGAGGGCGCAGCCGTCGGATGCGACGTAGTGGAGCCGGGTTGTGGGGAATACGGACATTATGTGGTCGATGTCTTCCTTGCGGACAAGTTCAAACAGGTCTTTGGGCTGGGACCTGGCGGCGAATGTCCGGGAGTCGATTAAGCCTTCTTTTATGTATTGCGCGACGTTGATGGTCTGGCGGTTGAATCCTTCATCCAGGAGACAGCCGTCGGATATGACGTAGGCTGCAAATATCTTACCGCCCTTTTTGGTTACACGGATTGCTTCGCTTAGGGCCTGGCGTTTGTCCTGCGTATTGTAAAGGTGGTACAGGGGGCCTAACAGAAGGGTGATGTCGTATTGGCTGTCCGGGTGGGCGGACAGGTCCGTGGCATTGCCTTGGGCGATGGTTATGTTTTCGCCTGGCTGGGTGTTCCGGCGGAATATTTCTATGTTGCGGTCTACCAGTTCTACCGCGTCAACGGTGTAGCCCTGGCGCGCAAGGGCATGGGAATAGCGGCCGGTCCCGGCGCCGATTTCCAAGATGCGGGAACCGGGTTTTATGTATGCCTGGATGTAGCGCATGGTGGTGAGGAATTCTACTGAGCCGTGTTTTGAGGCCAGACGGGCATCCTCGTCATAGTGGTTATAAAAATCTGTTATGTATTGGTCTGTTTTCATGGGCTGCTCCTTTTATGAATAGGGTCATACGGTACATATATGCTGATGGATGATGCCTGATATCTGCGTTGGGGGCAGTGGGCTGGCGCCGTCAGATGGAGGGGTTCCAGTCCGGATTTTCCGGTTTTATGAATGCGGATAAAAAATTTGTCAGCATTGTCTCGGCGCTGGTCCTGCTCAGTGCCAGCTTTTTGGTTGCTGTCAGGACTGCCATGCCGTGGGTGTAAAGGAACAGGTCTAAATAGATTACCTTTGCCCGCTCTGGTTCCACTCCTATAGCCTTGGAAAACAAGGCCGCCTTTTTTTCGTTGCCGGCTTCTTTGTAGAAGTCTTTTGCTTCTGACATGTCTAAATCCATGTCGTTTATGAAAAGAAGCTTGAATAAATGGGTTTCTTCCCGGGCGAATTCTATGTAGGACAGGGGCAGGAGGAGATAGGGGCTGACTTTTACGGAATTCCCATAACCGGTTACATATTGCTCGTAATATCCATATGCATATTCCAGGAATCCGGCCTTTAATTCGTCCATGTTTTCGTAACAGGTAAAAATCGGACGGGTGGAGCATTGCAGTCTGGCTGCAATGCTTCTGGCGTTGACTGTCCCGAATCCTGTTTCTCTTGTGATGTCTAAGACGGTATGTAATATCATGTCCTTGGTTATTCTGGCTTTTGGCGGCATGCGGGTCCATCCTTCTTTTTTGGTTTTTTATGCAACATATGTTGTGTAACTATTGTTGCATAATAAGCTGGATGTGTCAAGAGGGAAGTTTGCCTGGACCGCTGATTGTCATCAAAACCTATTTGGGGAATGCGTATATATGGAATCCCGCCCTTGCCATAACGGCATGGAACAGATAAAAAATCAGAACCAAAAAGCCCTTATAGACGTTTGGTTCTGATTTTGTTCCCATACCATCTGTTCCTTAAAAGTATGGATTTAATTTTTATATATGGTATACGGATTTCCCCTCGATATACTTCGCCACGATGTTCCTGTCATCCCCTGCCTGTATCAGCCGCTCAATCCTCTCACAGGCAGAACGCCGGTTTAGGTCCGCAATGGAAGTATCATCCAAAACCACTGCGTCAAACAGGTATCCAGGCTCAAAGCTTCCTGCATTTCCCCAAAAACTGCCTCCTCCTTTTGTGGCCAGATAGAATGCTTCCGACCAGGAAAGTCCCTTCATGGGGGCGTCCGGGTCTCCTTCACGTTCTTCCGCTCCCCATCTTACACGGGACGCCAGGATTGCGTGTTTGATTACCTGGAACATCTCAAGGCGCCCCACGCCTGCCATATCCGTGCCAAGTCCCACGGCAATGCCATTATTGAGATACTCTCGGATTGGAGCGGTATTGGCTGCAAACATATTACATTCCGGGCAATGGGCAACCATTACATTTCTCTCTGACATCAGCTTCATCTCCGCCTGGTTCGGGAACACGCAGTGGGCCATGACTGCCGGAACCTCTGACCCCAGAAGCCCATACCGGTCGTATGCCTCTCCATAACATTGAAGGCCCGGCTCCAGTTCGTTCACCCACTTGATTTCATCCAGCCCCTCAGACAGATGGGACTGGACCGGAACCTTGTACCGGGCCGCCAGACTGCCAAGTCCCTCTAAAAGACTGCCGGAGCAGGTAGGTACATACCTCGGAGTAATGATTGGCTTCACCGAGCCATATAATCCATGGCAATCCAACAGCCACTGCTCTGTCTCATGAATACTTTCCCGGGCTGTCTCAATCAGGCCATCCATGGAATTGCGGTCCATATTCACTTTTCCTACATATGCTGCAAACCCTTTTTGATACAGAAGGGACATAAGCAGTTCCGTGGCCGGCCTGTGGATGGTGGCAAACATCACCGCCCGCGTGGTAGTGGTCTTCATCAGGTCCCCTGTAAAACGGTCGTATGCCCTATATGCATAGTCCAAATCCCTGTAGTGGCTTTCCTCAGGAAATGCATATATATCAAACCAGGTTCCCCATCCATCCGCGTCAATATTGCGTCCTAACCCACGGAATCCATACTGCGGCGCATGGAGGTGCATGTCGCAGAGTCCCGGGATTATGACATGGCTGCCGTAATCCTTCACCGGAATATCCCTGTACTGCCCTGGAAGTTCCGGGAAAACCCCGGCTGACAGCCCATTTTCACATACAATGTATGCCTGTTCAAAGCAGATGAAACTTTCTTTTTCCTCTGTATATACAACCGTCCCTTTCAGGGCAAATGTCCGTTCATCCATCATGCCGCCCTGCCTTCCTTTTTATTCTTTCCTTCCCAGAAATAATAGGCCGGAAGTCCGGTGGCTACTACTACAAAAGCGCTGAACAGACTTTTATAAGGAGCCCACAGGAAGGTGGATACCAGAAGGATGACATTTGCGCCCACGGAAAGAATTGTCATGAGCAGCCAGGATGGACATTTCCAGGATGGGTCATAGCCCGGTTTTTTATGCAGGCTGAACATGGTTGCAAATGAAAGGGCATTCTTACACAGGGCAACAAAGGAGAAGAACCCCATCAGCGCGCCGATATCAGCTGCAAACACAAGTATGATGGAAACCGCGCAGGAATACATGATGGAGTTAGCCGGTGTCTCCCATTTGGGATGGATTTCTGCAAATTTCCGGAAGAACAGGCCGTCCTTGGCCATGGCGTATTCAATCCTTGGCTGGCACATGATGGTTCCGTGCAATGATGCTATGATAACCACGATTGCAATAAACGCGGTAATGACCCCGGCGGCTGAGCCGATAACCGGTATCTGCGCGGCTGCCTCTGCCACAGGTGCGGATGAGCTGACCAGCTGTTTCATCGGAAGAAGCCCGGTGACAGCAGCAGCCAGACTGGTATAGATGGCAATGATCACAAACACAGTGATGATCAGTGCCTTTGGTATGGTCTTCTCAGGATTCTTCACCTCACCTGCCATGGAACACGCGGTTGCCATTCCCGCATAGGACCAGGTGGTAGCGGAAACGCCTGCCAGAAGGGCCTTGAATCCGGTTGCCGCACCTTCAACGGCCGGCGCACTGATCATGGTCTTATTCATGGAAAACAGGCCCACCCCAATAAGAAGTGCAAAGAGGAGCATTTTGAAGCTGGTCATAAATGTAAGGAACCTTCCTCCCACTTCCACGGAACGCATATTGATGGCCATAAATACCACGATCAGTGCGGTTGCCAGCAGCTTAATACCGATGCCGGCAATGCCCGGAATGAAAAATGCAATATAATCCGCCAGCGCCAGTGCCATGATGGAATAGGAGGGCGGGTCCCCTCCCCAGAACGTAGTCCATCCACACAGGAATGCCAGCGGCCTGCTCCCTGCTTCCCTGAACCAAACATAAAATCCCCCGTCATCCGGACAGGCAGCCGTGATTTCAGCAGCCACCATGTTCTGAGGTATCATGATGATGCCTCCTATAATGAATGCCAGGATTGTTATGGCTGCGCAGCCAGATGCGGCAGCCACCTCACCAACCGAAGAAAATATACCTGAGCCGATTACCGTGCCGACTCCCAGGGAAACCACTGCCCCTAACCCAAGCTTCCTCTTCAGTTCCCCCGGTTGTCCATTCCCCTGTTCCTTCCCCTTATCCATAAAAGGACCTCCTTGTCATGTGCTTTTATTTTGACTGAATCCAGGGATGCGCGCTTCCTGTTTCTGAATCTAATTAAACACCATGACATAGACATACTGTCAACATGAAATTTCAAGTCTTTTTATTAAAAATCTAAAGTTGACTGTAAAAGTCCTCATCTGTACTCTGCCAAAAAACAATACTCCCCCAGCAGATCCCCCTCTCCGTAGGATTCAATCACTGAGTAGGTCAGGACATTTTCATCCAATTCCCTGATTATCCCAAGGCCGCATGACCGGAATTCATCCTTAAGCGCCTTCAGTATGAACCTGTCTTTATAAGAATCAGGAAACATGCGTCTGTTATTGGCCAGTGTCCTGCTGCCTTTTTTTATATAAGTAAAAATACCTGCGGCGCGGGTTCCTTTATGGACAAATGGCAGCATGGCACGCTCAAGGGATGGCAGGTTAAAGCCCTGGACAACCTCCGTATGGAAATAATCCAGCACAATATCCACCACTCCTTTCCTTAAAGGATAGGACAGGGTGCTGTCCACAAGATAAAGGATTTTGTGGTTTTTGTCCATGGCTTCTATCATGTCCTTAATATCCCGTATCACTGACAGATCCGAATCCGCGATGATATATAATGCATCCGGATCCAGGTATAGGATTCCCGTGCTCAGGAAGCAGATTGTGTTTACAAAATTTTCCAATACTACTTTATTTTTCAGGGGCTGGTCCTGAATCTGTTTCAGGATCCAGTAAAAATTCTTCTGCAGCTGGCTGACCCCATCCGGTTTCAGACGCCCGTAGGTTTCCCTGTTCCTGTCTATTGGTACAATCCTCAGTCCGTCTTCCTGTTCCCCGCCAATGTAAATGCCGCCGCATATCCCGGCATGATAACCGCAGCTGCATGATACATGGGCGCTTTCCAGCTCCAGTTCCGCAATCCTGGCATCTTCATATGTAAACGTCCCACCACACCGCGGGCAGCAGAGCAGGGACAGCATTTCCAGGGGGATTCCCCTTTTTCTATGCCCCATCCCCTGTTCCAGCTCATCGAACTGCTGTTTCAGCGCATGGCACGCCTGGGCAATGCGCTGTTCCTCCTGGCAGATGCGCCTGTGCACCTGCCTGAGAAGAGTCAGTTTACGATGTTTTTTCTCCTGCAGCTCCATACCGTCATCCCGTTCCCATGCAAGCCACTCCCCAACCTCCTGCAGAAGGAATCCATCTCCTTTAAGTTCCAGGATTTCCTTAAGCTCCAGGCTGGATGCCTGGTCAAAATACAGCTGTCCGTCCATTTTACCGGGATGCAGAAGGCCCAGCTGGATATAATAACGCACGGTCCTCACTGAAATCCGGTTCTCCCTGGCAAATTCATGAATTTTCATGCCCATACCTCCATAGGTTCAGGGTTCCGGGGCAGAAGATGTCTCCAACTCCCCTATCCGCCGCTCAATCCGCAGTCTTCTGGTTTCCCAAACCTTCCTCTCATCCTCCAGCTCCCCAAGACGGTTCTGTACGTACCGCTGCAACAGCCGGCTGTCCTCTGGGCTTGCAAAATTAGACAGCCGGCGCAGGGATAATATCTGGTGTATTTCTTTTAATGAAAATCCGGCTGATTTTGACTTTTCAATCAGCCGCATATCGGCTTCGCAATCCTCATTAAAATAATATTGCCGGTTCCTTACTTCGGGAACCAGAAGGCCCAGCTCTGCATAGTACCGTACCGTGTGCTGCGGCAATTGGAACTTACGCGAAAATTCTCCTATTTTCATATAATCCTTCCCCCATTAAGAAAAACCGATGACCTCTTAAAGATCACCGGTTCCGCTTCCCTTCTATGTATAATCATCGTATCAACATACAATCATCATACCAAAGCGCTTTCCTGGCTGCGAAGCTTGACCACCGCGGACAGGTCTGTCTTCTTATGTTCCTTCTCTCCCTGGTCCAGGCAATTCTTGGCCTGTTCCTTTACCGTCTCACACTTCTGATAAAAATATTTGATGATATCTTTCCTGGTAATGATTCCTATAAAACACTTCTGATCGTCCAGAACCGGTACAAAGTTCTGGTTCAGGGCCTTTCCGATCAGATCCTCCATATCTGCGTCCGCCTTGACCGGACGGTTGTCACACCGGCGGCGGATTGCGGTCACTGGTATCCGCTCTGCCCCTTTCAAATCCAGATTGAACTGGTTCTTAATCCCCCATAACAGGTCCCCCTCGGTCAGCGTGCCCACATAACGTCCTGTCCTGCTGACAATTGGTACGGCGGAATACTTATGGTGTTCCATCTTCTCCAAAGCCTGTCTTAACGTATCATCTTCACTTATATACGCCACGTCACTTTTAGGAGTCAGGAAAAATAATATATTCATATTTTCACTCCTTCTTCCTGTATTCTCTTTCCAGTATAATGGGTGCCTCTGAACCGAATATGAACAAATTATTATAAAACTCTGAAATTTCTTAAGAAGCACCAAAACTATATCTGGTATTTTTGGCATATTATGTGAAGGGCAAGTGATACAAAGCTAAAACCTTGATTTCTCATAATTATATGGAATGCTTGTCCCCACCACCACATCCTCGATTTTTTCGAGTATAAGCCAGTCATCCATATTCCCCTGGTGGTCAAAGGCAAGAGGAGTGATTTCCCCTGCATCTTTTAACTCAACCAGGCATAGACATTTCTTGTGCCATCGTGTTTTCTGTTTCTCAGTCAGGTTCAATTTGGGCTGATTCTCCTCAAGGATTTCCGTGATTTCCTCTTCAGATAATTTTACATGGTTCTGTACAGCCTTCACTACCGCGGACGCCGTAATCCAGGAACTTCCCTTCTCAATGAAATAAAGGCGTTCCCCCTCAAAAACCCGGCTGTGGGGTATTTTCCTTCCCGCTGCCCCGCGCACAATCATTGTCTTTGTACCGGACAATATCTTATCCAATACCCTTTCACCCTTCTTGCCTGCATTATCACAATAAACCAAATGTACCATTTTCATTTCCTCCTGTCACCGGTATCCATATCTGACTCAGGTAATCCTCACCATACGGATTCCCGTCACTGTACCATTCCAGTTCCGGGCATGGCGCGTGGCGGAAGGGATATCTTACCAGCCATTCCCCGTTAAGGTATTTCCAGCCCTCCTGGATTGCCTGGGGCACCGGGCCCCTGCAGTCAAAAACAGCCCATGTCTGTTCCGGCAGTTCCCGTCCGGTCAGCCCCGGGGGAAGGCTTTTGTCTGATATGACCATAATCGAATATTCTATTTCATCCATGTCCCCACCGCAAAGGCTGAACAGGCCGAACATCCCCTTTTGCGCGCCCGTGTCCAGGGAACGCAGGACCGGATAGGTACCGTCCTTTTGGCATTCATTCCAGAACCCGGGTATCTTTTCATAATGTTCCCCATCCGCACAGGAAACCCGTATGGTTTTCCCAATGAGCCGGAATCCGGCCTTCCTCTGGACCTGCCATGAAAACTGCCGTCTCTGCGCAATCTGCAATTTAGGCATCACGCGCAGCTTCACCTCATTTTCCCGTGCTTCCTTTGGGGGGATGCCATGAAACTGCTGGAATGCTTTTGTAAATGACGTGGGCGAGTTATATCCGTACTTATAGCTTATATCCACGATTTTCATGTCGGTGCTTTTCAGATCGTATCCTGCCAGCGTAAGTTTCCGGAAGCGGATATATTCAGCAAACCCCATCCCATTCATATAAGAAAATACTTTTTGAAAAAAGTCAAAGGAACAGCCTGCTATCCTTGATATCTCTTCCCTGTCAACCGGCTCTTCCCTGGCCTGCAGATTGTGTTCCACATGGTCTATGATGAGCTGCAGTTTTTCATTCCATTCCATGGCCTGCCCTCCTTTCGTTTGGACGATAGATATTTTACCATGTATCCCGACTTCTTTCATCTCATTTTAAGTACCGGATGGATAGCATGGAACGGAAAAATAAAAACCGGCTGGTTTCCCTGCCGGTTTCCTGCTCACACATTGTCCGCTTTACTGCATATAATCCAGTGGGTCCACTGTCTTATCCTGATGCTTCATCTCAAAGAATACATTGACGCCTTCCACGGAATAATACTTGGTAGGCTCTGACACATAGCCAAGGGTCTGTCCCTCTTTCAGGTACTCTCCCTGGGCCACGCATACTTCCTTAAGCTGTCCGCAGGTTGCGGTGTACTCATTGCCCAGGTCCATGACAACATAGTTGCCGATTTCCTCATTGCTTCCCACTTCCAGGATCCTTGCATTGGCTGGCGCTGCCACCGGCGTGCTCACATCTGACTGGATAACGATTCCAGGGTTGCATTTGTACTGGTCAAGGGTAGGGAAATAAATGGTCTGGTCCATGCTGTAATCCAGAAGCACATTGCCTCTTACCGGCCACTGCATCCTGCTGGCGTCTGAAAAGTTAAGCACCAGCGCGTCTGCCGCATCCTTGCCGGCGCCTGCTTCTGCTGCCAGGTCATTGCCCTGGTTCTCGTTCTTTGCCACAGCTGCCTTGGTAGGAGCCGGGGTAACCTTCTGTGAATCCTTGACTGCATCGGATGCGCCTGCCACCTGGGCGGTTTCCGGCGTGGTTTCCTGGGCAATCATTTCTGGCTGGGGCATTTCAAGGTATGGATTTGTCTCAGTACCTTTTCCTCTTTGTACGGTAATGACACCTGCTGCGGCTACAATAGTCAGCAGGCCTAACACTAGCATGACAAGAAATAACTTATCCTTGAGCATCTGGTTTACTTTCTCTTTCACGTTTATCACCTCGGTACTATTCTTACCAAACCAGGGCGACTTATTCAGAAATGTAAGTAATATTTTTATAAAAATAACTTAGGATATCTTCTGCCTTCCAGCCGGCCTTTGCCTTCTCATTGGCAGCTGCCTGGCTTAAGCCGTAACCGTGTCCGATGCCCTTTACCACCGCCCGGATCTGGTCCTCATAGCTTTCCATTGTAAAGCAGGCGGACTGGAGTCCCAGGGCATACTGCACCTCTTCGCCGGAATAGCCGGCATTTCCAATCTGTATCTGGTCCACATAGCCCGCCGTGTCCCTGGACACAATCTGTATGGAATCCGGGATCTGTGACGCGTCCACTGAGCGGGCGCCTGTTTCCCCTTCCGGAATCCCGTTGATACGGGACACGAATTCATCTTTGGAAAATGTGGCAATCTGCATGTATCCCTCTGCTTCCACATCCCCCGGACAATCCACGTTTTCCAGGTAAGGGTGGGTAAAATCCCCCTTCCTCGTCATGCCTGCCGTGGCCCGGCAGAACATGGGGTCAATGCAGCGGTTCTCGTAGGTCATCACAATGCCGGAAGTGGCCTTTACCGCACCTTCCAGTTTCCTGTAATACTCAGGGAAACGGCTGGTGCCCCACAGGCTTTTTAACTGGTCCGCCTCCACATAGTCCATGTCCAGGGCCGACTCCGCTATCTCATCCATTTCCCCGGCCGCCTCCATCTGGCGGCAGATGTAGGTGCGCGCAATGATTGCCTGGGCCTTTAACGCCTCCGGCTCATAATCAACCGGTATCTGCCTGGCAATGACCCCGGGAAGATACTCCTCTATGTCCATATAATAAGAACCGCTGCTCCGGTCCAGCAGGATCCTGCGTTTTCCCGATACTTCCTTTTGCTGTTCATAGTGCAGCTCCTCCCCCCGGATGGTGCCTGTCCATGCAAGTGTGCCCACATAGGGGACCATTAGCCCGGTCAGGGCTGCCCATAGGATGCGTCTGTTCATGCACTCCCTCCCTCCTTTCCCTGAATGCGGCTGAAAAATCCCTCTGTCATCAATATATGTCCGGGACGGGCGCCCTATGTGCCGCCTTTTGGCGCATAAAAAAATATCGCCGCACCGGGCCGGGCCGGCGGGCGATATTTAGGATATTATATGATTTCCTGGGCGCCATGGGGCCGGGTCACTTCAAATCATAAATCCTGGTATATTTTTCCTTCAGATACCGCACATAATATTCCGGGTTAAAGTCCTCCCCTGTCACATCCTTTAATATCTGGCGGCTGGTCTTTAATTTTCCATACTGGTGGATATTTTCCCTCAGGTACTCACGGATGGCGTCAATACCGCCGTCCGCCAGAAGTCCCTCGAAGTCCATGGTCTTCTTCATATGATAATACAGCTGTGCCCCAAAGGCGCTGCCCAGGGCATAGGACGGGAAATACCCGAAGGAACCCTGGGACCAGTGGATGTCCTGGAGCACGCCCTCTGCCGGGTTCTCAGGGCGTATGCCCAGATATTCCTCATATTTATCCGCCCAGATACCGGGCAGCTTCTCCACATCCAGGTCCTCCTCAATGAGCATTTTCTCAATCTCATACCGGATCAGCACATGAAGGCTGTAGCTCAGTTCATCCGCCTCGGTGCGGATAAGGCCCGGGGTTACTTTATTGATGGCCTCCACGAACTGGTCCAGGTCCACCTGTGCCAGCTGACTGGGGAACATTTCCTGCACCTTTTTATAGATGGGCACCCAGAATGCACGGTTGCGGCCAATGATATTCTCAAAGAACCGGGACTGTGACTCATGCATTCCCATGCTGGCCCCCTGTCCGGCCGGGGTAAGGGTTAAATCATCCCGGATTCCCAGCTCATAGATGCCGTGCCCGGCTTCATGGATGACGGAAAACAGGGAACTGTCCACGCAGTCCGTGTAGTGGGTGGTGATACGCACATCCTTATTGTGCAGGTTGGTTGTAAAGGGATGGGCGCTGACCGCCATGACACCGCGGTCAAAATCAAAGCCCACATACCCTGCCAGGAAACGCCCCAGCTCCTCCTGCTTTTCCTCAGGATAATTCCCTTTCAGGAAGCCGTCCTCAATCTTTTTGCCTTCCTCCATTACCTTCTTGAGGAATGGCACCAGTTCCTTTTTCAGGACGCCGAAGAACTCATCCAGGTTCTCCATGGAGAATCCCTTCTCATAATCATCCAGCATGACATCATAGAGCTTTTTCCCATCCTTTGCCCGGTAACCCGCAAACTTTTTCTGGAACCGGATGACCTTTTCAAGGGTTGGGGCAAATGCCTCAAAGTCCTGGTCTTTCTTGGCCTTGGCCCACACGCTGGTGGCCCTGGCGGTCAGGCGGGCAAACTCCTGATACTCCTCCTGGGGGATGCACATGGTCTGCTCCAGCTCCTCTGTCAGTTCCCTCACATTGGCTGCCTCTGCCTCTGACAGTCCGCCCTGCTCACGGCACTCCTTTAAAAGCTTCCTCATCCCATCGCAGGTCACTGCCTCAAAATATTCGCCTGACAGCACACCGATGACCTGGCTTGTCAGTTCCCCTGCCTCCTTTGGGGCAAGCGTCTCATTGTCCCACTCAAATAAGGTCATGGCTGTCTTGATGGCCATGGCTTTGTCCATGTATGGTTTTAATTCTTCGTACGGCTTTGACATTTTCTCTCCTTCCTGCCCGACTGTCCATGATACAGAAACAGTAACAGGTCCTGGAAACGTGGCTGAAACGCGCTCCCATCCATATGATTCCCTGTCATTATACATCAATATACATGCGCACCGCAAATTTTATCTGTAAAAAAATACCGCTATGATTCTTACTTTTTTTCATATCAACGCATTAAAGTGCTTGCGCCATTGCTTTCAATATAGTACTATATATTCTATAG
Organism: Enterocloster sp. OA13; assembly: GCF_022440595.1. Lineage (NCBI taxonomy): Bacteria > Bacillati > Bacillota > Clostridia > Lachnospirales > Lachnospiraceae > Enterocloster > Enterocloster sp. OA13. The sequence goes on from NZ_JAKNTF010000001.1 coordinate 4,234,120, forward strand.
AATATAAAATAAACCGGAGACCCATCCATGATAGAAGATTTAAAAGCAGTCGGCAAGACCCCGCTCAGTGAAAAAGTATACAGCACCCTGGTGGAATCCATTGTAAAAGGCACCCTTCCCCCCGGGACCAAACTCCAGGAACAGCACGTGGCCAAACAGCTGGCTGTCAGCGCCACGCCGGTGCGGGAGGCATTCCGGCGCATGGAGCGGGATGGTTTCATTGAAAGCATCCCCTACTGCGGCGTCGTGGTGAAGGAGCTGGACTATGAGGAAATCATGGATGCCTATGCATGCCGGGCCAACCTGGAGCTCATGGCTGTCCGGGAAGCCGTACATAAGATTACGGACCAGCAGTTAGACCTTCTGGTCCATCTGTCCCACAGCGCTGCCAGCGAAGATGATTTCATGAAGACTTCGGAAAACAGCAGCCGTTTCCATCAGACCATCTACCAGGCAGCGGGCAATAAGGTCCTGATCCATCTGATGGATTCCCTCAGCACCGTCATCCTGCGGGATATGAAGTATTCGGCCATGGATCCCAAGCGCGAACAGGAGATACTGTCCGAACACAAGCGCATCGTCCAGGCATTCCTTGACTGCGATGAAGAAAAGGCGGTCAGGGCCATGTCCGTCCATCTGGACAACGGGCTTGCCTATATGAAAAAGAGAAGGTAACTCTTCTTTTTTTACCCCGATATATTCTATAGAATATTTAATATTGAATATCTGTCCTGAAATCAACATCAGGCAGGAACATATATAATACCATTGGAATGGAGGTAACAGAATGAAGAAAATACTGATGGCCCGAGGGGCCGACAAGGTGGTATCCACCTGTGTCAAAGTAAAACCGGGCGAGAAGGTGCTGATCATCACGGAAGCTTCCCGCCTGTCCATTGCGGAGGCCATTGCCGCAGCCGTATACCGGGTCCAGGCAGAGCCTATCCTGCAGGTCATGGTCCCCCGTGACACGGACGGACAGGAGCCGCCGGCTCCCATTGCGGCTGCCATGAAGGCCAGCGACGCGTTTATTTCCGTGGTGGGCAGGTCCATCACCCACACCCACGCTGTAAAGGACGCCATTGCAGCCGGTTCCCGCGGCGTGGTGCTGACCCAGTTCACCGAGGACATGATGATACACGGAGGAATTGAAGCTGATTTCGAAGCAGCCAAAACAGAATGCAAAGCCGTGGCAGCCGCGCTGGCAGGCTCAGAGGAAATCCATCTGACCACCGCCATGGGAACCGACCTTTACTACAGTGCCGCAGGAAGGCGCGGCAACGCCCTTTACTGCATGGTGGACAAGGGTGAGTTCTCAACCATACCCACGGTGGAGGCCAATGTCTCGCCTCTGGAAGGCACTGCCAACGGCGTCATCGTGGCGGACGGAAGTATTCCATACATAGGAATCGGCGTCCTGGACGAGCCGGTGCGCTGCATCGTTGAAAACGGGATGATTGTCTCCATCGAAGGCGGCCGCCAGGCCAGGATGTTAAAGGCGGACCTGGACAGCAAACAGGACCCCAATGTCTATAATGTGGCTGAGATGGGCCTTGGGCTGAACCCAAACTGCCGCTTCATGGGCTTCATGCTGGAGGATGAAGGCGTCTACGGCACCGCCCACATCGGCATCGGCACCAGCATCACACTGGGCGGCACGGTCAAGGCTGCCTGCCACTATGACCTGATCATGAAGGACGCAACCGTAACTGCTGACGGAAAAACCATTTTAAAAGACGGAAAAGTCGTACTGTAAGGAGGATATGATATATGACAAAAGAAAAAACCAGGAATAAGTCCCTGTTCAACCGTTTCTTGGACGTAGTGGAACGGGCAGGCAACAAGCTCCCCCATCCAATCGTTCTGTTCGGCCTCTTCGCCCTGGGCGTGGTGGTCATCTCCGGGCTGCTTCACGCCATGGGCGTTTCCGCGGAAGGCGAATTAATCAACAGCAAAACCGGGGAAGTGGAACACACCATCGTCACGATCAAAAGCCTGTTCAACACCAGCGGCATTGTCTACATGATGACCAATGCGGTTAAGAACTTCACCGGCTTCGCGCCGCTGGGCACCGTGCTGGTGGCCATGCTGGGCGTGGGCGTGGCGGAGCAGAGCGGCTGGATATCCTCCCTGCTGCGAAAGACCGTGGAAATCACACCGGCAGCCCTCATCACACCGGTGGTGGTATTCTTAGGATGTATGTCCAATGTGGCGGGGGACGCGGGCTATGTGGTGCTGATTCCCATCGGCGCCCTGATGTTCATGGCTTACGGCCGTCACCCCATGGCCGGGCTGGCAGCCGCCTTTGCAGGTGTTTCCGGCGGATTCTCGGCTAACCTGCTGGTAGGCACCCTGGATCCCCTGCTCTCAGGAATCACCAATGAGGCCATCCGCATCGTGGATGCCAATTACACGGTACAGCCCACAGGCAACTGGTTCTTCATGTGCGCCTCCACCTTTGTCATCACCATACTTGGCACCATCATAACAGATAAAATCGTGGAACCACGCCTGGGGAAATTTGAAGGCGGGACAGATACTGCCGGTTTCACCTCCAGCTCCATGTCACAGGAAGAGAGCAAGGCCCTCAAGACAGCCAACATCGTACTGGTGGTCATGGTCGTCGGAATGATTGCGCTGCTCATCCCCCAGTCCTCCTTCCTGCGCAACCCCGAGACAGGAAGCCTGGTGGACGGCTCTCCCTTCATGGACAGCATCATCATACTGATCGCGCTCTACTTTTTCGTTCCCGCCGTTGTTTACGGCAGGAAGGCCGGGACCTTTAAGGACCACCGGGACGTATGCGGCTCCATGAGCAAGAGCATGGCTTCCATGAGCACCTATATCTCACTGGTATTCGTGTCATCCCAGTTCATCAACTATTTTAAATACACCAACATCGGCACCATCATCGCACTGAAGGGCGCCAACTTCTTCGGCGCATCGGGAATCGGGCCAATACCGCTAATCATCCTGTTTGTCATCTTCTCCGCATTTGCCAACCTGTTCATGGGTTCTGCCTCTGCGAAGTGGACCATCCTGGCGCCAGTGTTCATTCCCATGTTCATGCTCCTTGGCTTCTCACCGGAGCTGACCCAGGTGGCGTACCGTATCGGCGATTCATGTACCAACGTCATCACCCCGCTTATGTCCCAGTTCGCAACCATCATCATTTTCGCAAAACGCTACGACGACAATGCGGGAATCGGAACCCTGGTGGCAACCATGCTTCCATACAGCCTGATCTTCCTCATCGGATGGACCATCCTCCTGGCATTATGGATGGCCTTCGGCCTTCCGCTCGGCCCCGGCGTTTCACTGATGCTGTAGGAAAGAGGAATACACATGGTCAACCGGAATCGATTACTGGAAACATTCATGGAATATGTCAGGATTGACAGTGAATCAGGAGATGAAAGGGAAATATGCCTGAAGGTGGAACAGGACCTGAAGGCCCTGGGCGCGGACGTGATACGGCAGGGAAATGCACAGGACACCCATTCCAATGGCTGGAACCTGCTGTGCACCCTGAAGGGCAGTCCTGGCCTTCCTCCCCTGATCCTCTCAGCGCACCTGGATACCGTATCTCCCGGAAAGGGAATCGAACCAGTCCTTGGACAGGACGGCGTCCTGCGCAGCAAAGGCCCCACCATCCTTGGCGGGGACGACAAATGCGGGGTAGCGGCCATGGTGGAACTGGCCCGGTCCTTAAAGGACCATCCGGTTCCCCACCGCACGGTCCAGCTTATCTTCACAGTGGGGGAGGAAAGCGGACAGTACGGGGCAAAGGCCCTGGAAAAAGACCGTTCCCTCCTGGAAACGGGTAATGCCCTGGTGCTGGACTCCAGCGGTCCCCCAGGGCGCATGGTCATCTCCGCCCCGGGCCACGCCGTAGTCCGGGCCGTGATTACCGGCAAGGCTTCCCATGCAGGCAACCGCCCCCTGGAAGGAATCAGCGCCATCACCACGGCTGCCCGGGCCGTGGCTGCCATGAAGCTGGGGAAGGTGGATGAGGAAACCACTGCCAATATCGGAACACTCAGCGCCGTGGGTGCCACCAATGTGGTGAACCCCCGCACGGAATTCATTGCCGAGGCCAGAAGCCGGAACAAGGAAAAGCTCAAGACCCAGACAGACCATATGACGGACTGCCTGAAGGCTGCCTGCCATGAATCCGGCGCGGCGCTGGATTATGAAATTGAACATTTATATGAAGGGTTCGATATCCCGGAGGACCATCCCTTCTTATTGGAGCTGTCAGGGATATTCCGCTCCATGGGCATTTCCCCCTTTACCGCCTCCTCCGGCGGGGGCAGTGATGCCAACGCACTGAACGCCATGGGAATCATGGCCGTGAACCTGGGCGTGGGGATGACCAGGGGGCACTCAACGGAGGAGGAGCTGGCAGAGACAGACCTGTATGATACGGCGCGGTTTCTGTGGGAGGCAGCCATATTTCACGGGAACGACTCTTGCCGGGGCTGAGCCACATTTCCCAGACACTCCCGCGCCCGGGCTAAGCCACATTCCCAGGCAAGTCCCGCCCTGCCAGTCCGGCCATCACGCGGCGCTGTAAGCCGCAATCCCGATAAAGAACACCACGGTCATCAGCGTACCCACGGAGAGGGTGGTGGATATATAGGCCCCATCCTCCCCCGTGTCCGCAAACAGCGGTATGATAAAGGGCGCGGGCAGGGCGTACATCAGCAGCATTGCCATGAAAAGCTCCTTATCAAAGGGAGTTACCGTAAATATGACGGCGCTGCCCGCCGCCAATACCGCTGCCAGCACTGCCAGGCGGAGCAAGACCGTCTTCACCACCGGGGCCATCAGCTCCCGTCTAAGTTCCAGCTCATATCCCACCACAATCAGGATCACGCCCGCGGTGGGCGCCGTGATGAAGCCAATGAGGCTTGTCACGATTCCTCCCATCTGCGAGCCAAGGATCACGCTTCCGGCTCCCGACACCCCCAGTATGATGCCTGCCGCCATGCCCAGGCACGCCTTATTGGACACAAGGCTGGCAACCACGTCCCGCGCCCCTGTCTTCTGCCCGTCCGTAATCTTAAGGGCCGACAGGTACACCGTGTACGCAAACACGGTCTGGCCGATATCAACCGTCGCAAACACGGAGGTTGCGCCGCTGCCCCCAATCAGGGCAAAGAGCGCGTATCCCAGCATCCCGCCCTCTGCCGAACTGAGCAGGAAGGGCATGAAACGGTCATATGGCTTCACAAACCGCCTGGTCAGGAAACCAAATCCCAGGGCAATGCCAAATCCCGCATAGACCACCGCAAACACAAGCAGCACCCTCATACTGTAGGAGGCTGTCAGAAATGCATTGAAAAGCACCACCGGCAGGGTGATGTTCCCAATCAGGCCCTTCAGTCCGGCCAGCCCCTTGTCATCAATATACTGTTTTTTCCTGCACAGGCATCCCAGGCCAATCATGGCAATCACGGGCGCCACCATCTGGGCTATTTTTAAAGCCAGTTCCATTTTCCATCCCCCCATTTTCCTAAAATCCTGAAACAAAAGGCAGGCCAACAACGCAGCCTGCCTTTTTTAACCAGCGGATCCGAATCCTTTTCATGTCTCAGGGCACCTTCCAACCGCGCCCCAGCCATCCTTTAGTGGATTGCATCCTCAAAGAATTCATATGCTTCCTTATCCGTAAATCCTTCATGCACAATCTTGCCGATGGCTGCCGCCATCTCCAGGGAATGGGTGCTCTGGAAGATGTTCCTTCCCATATCCACACCGCGCGCCCCTCCGCTGATTGCGTTGTAGGCCAGGGTCAGGGCTTCCTTCTCCGGAAGCTTCTTGCCGCCTGCCACTACAATGGGTACCGGGCAGGCCGCCACTATCTCTTCAAAGTTCTCACAGTAATAGGTCTTGATGATATTGGCGCCCATCTCTGCAACAATACGGGTAGCCAGCTTAAAGAACCGGTCCGTGCGCTCCATCTGTTTGCCAACAGCCACAACGCCCATGGTCGGGATGCTGTATCTCATTCCCAGGTTGATTGCCTTAGAAAGGTTCTCAATGCTGGACAGCTGTCCGTCCGCGCCGATAAAGGTCTGGATGGCCATACAGTCTGCATTCATGCGGATTGCGTCTTCGATGTCAACAGCCAGGATCTCATGGGATAAATCATCGTTGAGCATGGAGGAACCGGAAGTGGAACGCAGGGCAATGCCCTTGCCGCAGTCCGGTGACACGCAGGAGCGCAGTGCCCCCCTGGTGCCCATCAGCACATCCACGTAAGGAACCAGCTTGGGAATCACCAGGTCCAGACGCTCCAGGCCCGCGGTCGACCCCATGAAATATCCATGGTCAAATGCAAACATTACCGTATTGCCGCTTTTGGGGTTAAAAATGTTGGACAGATGTTTCTTCATGCCCCAGTCCAGATGATTGGCCCCCTTCACATAGAATCCTTCATTATTGGCAAAAGGAACGTCCACGTGATAATCCTTTGCAACCTTTACGCCTTCCAAATCAGCCATAATCAAAAATCTCCTTCCAAGTCTTTTCTTACAGTTTAATCAATTTTGTCCTATTTTTCAACTTAGAAGTTATAATCGTTCATGTTGTCTGCGTTGAATACGGTACGCTCAGGCAGCAGCACAACGCCGTTGTTGACTTCTGCTGTGGATGCGCCTTCAACCAGGCAGTCATTTGGCATAACTTCTACTTCACCGATGCTGGGGATATCAATCTTGTCGCCTACATGTACTTCGTTGCCTGCTGCAAGGTAAGCTGCAAGGTAGCATCCCATTGCGCCCTGTACGCCGCAGTCCCAAAGGCCCCACTGCTCAATAACGCCAGCTGCGCAGTAATCCTTGATGGACATTGGGGAAGCAAAACCGGTAATTGTAACGTCATCCTTTGTAAGGCCCTTGTTCTGGGCAGCTTTACACTGTCCGGGAAGCGCGGTGGAGTCGTTACAGATGATCAGGTCAATATCAGAGTGTGCTTCCAGGATGGATGCGCCGATGGAAACAGCCTTCTCTGCATCCTGCTCTGAGTAATAGTTATCAGGAGCTACATTTTCCCAGTTGGGGAAGTTTTCCTTGATGTAGGCTTCGCCTGCAACCTGCCAGGAGTTCTGGTCAGCAACCGTTGCCTGTGAATAATGCCAGCAGTACTTAATTGTATCAGCCTTTACGTCCTTGCCGCGGTTAGTTAAGGAATCAGCGCCCATGTCAACCAGCATCTTGCCTAACAGGTCCGGTGTTCCCTGGCTTACCATCAGGGTACGGGCCGTATCGGAAACGTCTGAATCCCATGTAACAACGGTTACGCCTGCATCCTTTGCCTCTGTCAGGGCTGAATCCAGTCCGGTGGCATCCACGGAAGATACACAGATTGCATCCACGCCGCTGGCAATTGCGTTGTTGATTACATTTACCTGGTCTGCAACCGCCGCATTGGCGCTGCCCTGGTAATCAACGGTAAAGCCCCACTCCTTGGAGTATTCCTGGGCGCCGTTATTAGCGGACTCGAAGAATGCATTGCCGGTCAGCTTGGGGATGAATGCAACGGTCAGGCCGGATACGTCCGCGCCTGCCGCCGGAGCCTCAGCTGCAGTCTCTTCCTTTTTCTCTTCCGCCTTTGTCTCAGCTGCCTCTGCCTTTGTCTCAGCCGCTGTTGTGGGCGCTGCCGTTGTAGGGGTGCTTCCACCGCCGCCGCAGCCTGCCAGCGAAACGGTCATTGCTCCTGCGAGAACCACTGATAACAATTTTTTCTTCATAATCTTGTTCCTCCTTAATAAATTATTATAGTTTTTTTGCATGTTCGTATTTACAGGGAAATCCTGTTCCCATAATACCTTTTTATTTTTTCTTTTTATGGACCAGCGCGATGATCTTCTGGTTATTCACCAGGGAGCGTCCGATGACCACAACAAGCAGGATCAGGCCCACCGGGATATCCAGATACTGCTGGCTTACCTTAAAGCAGAGGGGAAGCCCGAACCTTAAGACGCCGATGACCACCGCTGCCAGGGCTGTTCCAAGGACGCTTCCCTTGCCGCCCGTGCTCAGGGTTCCTCCCAGCACCACCGCCGTGATGATGGGCATGGTCAGGGTTGCGCCGATGTCACTCTTGGCCGTTCCCAGATAGGAGGTCAGGACAATGCCTGCGACCGCCGCGCTCATGGCGGACAGCACATAGGTGCTGAGGATGACCAGCCTGCTGTTGATGCCTGAATACTCGGCTGCATTCTGGTTCACGCCGATGAGGAAGATCTGCCGTCCGTACTTGGTCTTATGAAGCAATATGTAAGCAATGACGGCCAGGGCCAGGAAAATGAGCACCTGGTTGGGTATGACGCCGAACAGCTTAAACTTGGTAATCCTTATAAAGCTGTCAGGAAACCCGTTAATGCCTTTGTAGCTTTCCGTGGCTGACAGGTTGGATACCAGCAGCGCAAGGCCTGAGAACAGGAAGCTGCCACCCAGCGTCACCACCATGGGCTGGACCCCGCAGTAGGCCACGAAGTATCCGGAAAGGGCGCCGCACAGCGCTGCCACCACGATTCCAAGAAGGGCTGCCGCCCAGATGTTAAGTCCCCAGTCCTGCCAGGACACGCCCAGGACAATGGAGGTCAGGCCCACAATGGAACCGGCCTGTATATCGATTCCTCCTGTAATCATTACAAAGGTAACGAACAGGGAAATGATACAGATGGAAATCATATCGTTGATGCTCCCGAACAACACCCGGGGCATCAGGAACTTGCTGTTAGCTGTTGCGAATATGATGAACTCAAGGACCAGGATACAGAGCAGGACGGTCTCCCAGCTTTTAAATGCCTTTTTCATGACTGAACCCCTCCTTTTTTATCAGCATCCGCCGCTGTCCTTGCTGACAGTATGTGGTGCCGGTTCTTCAGGATGGCCCTGTTCTGCGTTACGGTATTGATGACCACGATGGTAATCAGCAGGATGCCTGTAATGGTATTGTCGTAATCAGAGGAGAAGCCCAGGAATACAAGGATCCTGCTGATACTGGACATGATGATGGCGCCGATGGACGCGCCGATCAGGCTTCCCTGTCCTCCTGTCAGTGCAATGCCTCCCAGGACACAGGCCGCGATTGCCTTCATCTCATAGCTGTTGCCCGCGGTGGGCGTTATGAAGCCGATCCGGGAGGTGTAAATCATGCCTGCCGCGGCAGCAAATATACCGCTCAGTATGTAAGCCATGATTTTGGTCTGGGTTGCGGGTATGCCTACAAGGGTGGCGCCTGCCGCGTTGTCCCCCACGGCAATGAAGTATTTGCCCTTCTTGGTCTGTGTCAGTATCAGATGGCCTGCAACCACAATCAGGATGGTCACCGCGTAAAAGGTGGTGAGCTGCCCGGCTATCAGGGTATTGGACATCCTTGTATACTCGGCGGGAAGGTTCTCCACCCACGCCCCCTTTGTATACACATAAATCAGTCCGCGCACCACACCGTTGACGCCAAGGGTAAATATAAGGGATGGGATCTGAAGCACGGAAACCCCAAATCCATTGACAAATCCTATCACTGCCCCGATGGCCAGCGCCGCCAGTATGGCTGCCAGCCAGTTGGATCCGTCCCTCAGCAGGGTTGCCCCCACTGCGGCGGACATGCCCAGGGTAGCGCCCACCGATACATCAATCTCACCCGTAAGGATGACAAAGGCGCTGCCCACTGCCAGCAATGTAAACACCACGCTGTCGTTAAAGCAGTTTAAGATGGATGTGGGCTGCCAGAAAGCCGGGTTTACACATCCCACAATGAATATCAATGCTGCCAGAAATAGAAAACTGCTCATTTCATGGGATTTGATTATCTTTTTCATTTGATTCATGTCTCTCCACCTGCTTTCATTCTTCTGCCACACCAAAGGATGCTGCCATCAGGCTGGCCTGGCTGATTTCCGCCTTGGACAGTTCTCCCTTGATACGCCCGGAAAATACCACCACTGCCCGGTCGGAAAGCTCCACGATTTCTTCCATATCAGAAGATATCAGCATGATTGCTACGCCCTGGGCCTTCAGTTTATGAATAATGGAATACACATCGCCCCTGGCCGCGGCGTCAATGCCACGGGTAGGCTCATCCAGTATGACCAGCTTGGGGTTGGTGGAAAGTGACCTTCCGATAACGATTTTCTGCTGGTTTCCTCCGGAAAGGCTTCCGGCCGTCTGGTCCTGGCCCGTAACCTTGATACGGAAATCATCGATGTAGCGCTGGGCAACCTCCCTTTCCGCTTTCCGGTCCAGGAAAAACCCGCCCATCTTCTTATCCATTAATAAGGAAGACGTTGTGTTGGCTGCCACGTCGCTGATGCCGAACAGGCCGTTCAGCCGCCTGTCCTCAGGCACGTAATTGATGCCTGCCTTCAGCACCTCTGCCGTGGAAAGACCGGTTACATCCTTACCGTCCAGGATTGCCTTTCCTTTTAAGACCTTATCCCTTCCGAATATGGTGGTGGCCAGCTCCGTACGTCCGGCGCCCACCACTCCGGCCACTCCCAGTACCTCGCCGGGGTATACCTTCAGGTTCACGTCCTCGAATCCGTATCCGGAATAATGCTGCAGTTCAAACACCGGCTTCAGGCCTTCATAGTGAATGGCCCCGGCCGCGTCCTTGCCGTCCTTTAATTCAGATTCATCCATATTGGGAGGAAGGAGTCCCTTTACCAGCATCTCCCTGGAAAAATCAGCAACGCGTCCTTTTAATGTAATGATACCGTCCCTCATGATTGCCACATGGGTTGCTATCTGGAACACCTCCGCCAGACGGTGGGTTATGTAGATGATCCCAATGCCCTTCTTCTTTAAATCCTCCACTATCTTAAAAAGGCTTTCCACTTCGTCAAATGTCAGGGCGCTGGTAGGTTCATCCAGAATCAATACCCTTGCGTTCCTTAAAAGCCCCCTCAGCAGCTCAACCAGCTGCTGCTCTGCGATGGAAAGGCTCATGGCCTTCCTGGTCAGGTCCAGGTGCCAGCCAATGTCATCCATGATCTGGATCAGCCGCTTCCTTAAGGGACCTGTCTTTTCCTTGAAACCGATCAGCACGTTCTCCTCAACCGTCATGTTGGGAAAAAGCATGGGTTCCTGGGGTACCATGTAGACCCCTTTTGCAAGTATGACCGAAGGTTTGAAGGTACTTATCTTCCCGCCTGCAATCACAAGCTCCCCTTCGTCAGGCTGGTAGATACCCATGATGATCTTCATCAGGGTGCTCTTTCCAGCACCGTTCCCACCTATCAAAGCCAGCACCTCGCCCTTACCAACATCCAGGTCAATTCCTTTTAAAACTGCGTTTAAGCCAAATGTCTTAAAGACGCCGCGGGCAGAAAGCAGCATGTCTTTTGAATCACATGTTCCTGCTTGACTCATGTTTACCCTCCTTAGCGCATCTGTATTTATCGTTTTTGATATTTTTGTTTGTTAATAAAACATTTGTAACACTTGTAAGTATACGGGAATGACATAAGTTTGTCAAGGGGTTTTCAGCATTTTAACATGATTTACGCGAATCCGCACAGACCATTTTTAGTGGTTTGTACCTTTTACTTTTCTGTTTTGCCTTATTTTTTCACGAATTAGTGCGCATTTATTAAGGTTCATTCCCCTATTTCATGTGTATTTCCCCCAATTTTGCATATTGACATTAATGTTGCCCTTTGATATACTAATGTCAAAGTAAACATTTTATTTGAATCAAAACATTTGTTTCACGTCTTTTCTATTGTTTGGCTTCATATGTTTTGCTTCATAATATAAATCATGTTACAAATCGTGATACAGGAGGTGTTAGGGCCGGTATGGATTATGAAGATTCCTTAATCGTTAAAACAGCCTGGTACTATTATATAGAAAACATGACCCAGCAGAAGATTTCCGAGAAGCTGGGGATATCCCGCATGAAGGTCATCAAGCTGCTGGAAAAGGCCAGACAGACAGGGGTGATTCAGTTTAAGATTTCTCCTGAGCGGAGCCAGCAGCTGATGCTCGAACAGAAACTCACCACCCAGTGGAACTTAAAGGATGTCTTTGTGGTCCCCACCCCGCCGAACGGCTCCAACCTCAACGAGACCATTGCCCAGGCAGCCGCCATGTATATCGGAGACAGGCTGACGGAGAACATGTTCATCAACATGGGATACGGGGACACCCCCAGCAGGGTGCTGAACCATCTGGCCACCATAGCCGAATCCCCCATCTCCGTGGTTTCCCTCACAGGCGGGGTCAGCTATTACCTGCCCAATATCCGTTCCAACATCTTCAATGCCAAGCTTTACCTGTACCCCGCCCCCCTTCTTGTATCCTCAAAGGAGATGTGCAAGGCCATGCGTGACGAGCCGCCCATCCAGGAGATTGCAAGGATGGTCCGCCTGGCCACCATGACCGTGGTGGGAATCGGGGCCATGAACGAGGATGCAACCATTATCTCCAACGGTATCTTGAATCCCAATGACTTCCTGTACCTTTCCATGCAGGGAGCGGTCGGCGATATACTGACCCACTTTTTTGACAAGGATGGCAGCCCTATCCACAGCGACATCGAGGAACGGCTGTTCAGCACCTCGTTGAATACATTGAAGAGCCTGAATAATGTAATCGGCATATCCGGCGGTCCTCAGAAGGTGGATGCCATACGCGCCGCCCTCAGGGGCAGTTATCTGGATGTTTTAATCACGGATGAGGACACTGCGATGCAGCTGATTGATTTAGATTAAAGGAGAAATCAAAAAGGAGGAGTTACATATGTCAAAGAAATACTTTCTTGCTGTTGATGCCGGTACAGGCAGCGTCCGGGCGGTCCTGTTCGATCTGGACGGCAACCAGGCCGCATGTGTGCAACAGGAATGGGAGCACAAAGAAGACCCCAGATATCCGGGCAGCATGGATTTTGACTGGACATACAACTGGGAACTGACCTGCGGATGCATCCGGGGCGTACTGAAGGAATCAGGAATCGCGCCGGAAGAGATTGCAGCCGTCTCCACCACCTGTATGAGGGAGGGGATTGTACTCTACGACGGATCGGGCAGGGAAATCTGGGCCTGCGCCAACGTGGATGCCAGAAGCGATGATGAAGTGGGCCGCCTGCGCCAGGCCTATCCCGGCCAGGAAAAGGAACTGTATCTGGAGTCCGGACAGACCTATGCCCTGGACGCCCTGCCACGTCTTCTGTGGGTCAAGGACAAGATGCCGGAAGTATACGAAAAGCTGGCCTATGTGGGCATGTTTAATGACTGGCTCATCTATAAGATGACCGGGGTCCTGGCCGTGGAACCCAGCAACGGTTCCACCACCGGCCTGTTCAGCCTCAAGAAGAGGGACTGGGATCCTACCATTGCAGAGCGCTGCGGACTGCGCACCGACATTTTCCCCGAGGTACGCGAGTGCGGCTCCACCGCCGGGACCGTGACAGCCCAGTGTGAGGCCCAGACAGGACTGGCCCAGGGCACGCCCGTGATTGTGGGCGGCGGCGACGCCCAGTTAGGCTGCATCGGCGTAGGGGTGGTGAAGCCAAACCAGGCAGCTGTCTTTGGCGGCAGCTTCTGGCAGTATGAGTACAACACAGGGGACGGCCAGACCGACCAGGACTGCCGTGTCCGCGTCAACTGCCACGCCGTACCGGGCGTATGGCAGTACGAGGCCCTTGCATTTAAACCCGGCCTTGTGATGCGATGGTTCCGGGACGGCTTCTGCCAGGCCGAGAAGGAGCTGGCAAAGCTTGAGGGCACGGACCCTTACGATGTGATGAACCGGTATGCCAAGGATATACCGGCCGGATGCTACGGCATGATGTGTACATTTTCCGATGTCATGAACTTCATCAGCTGGAAGCATGCTTCGCCCACCTTTACCAACTTTGAACTGGACCCGGTGCGCTTCTCCAAGTACACGTTCTACCGCGCCATCCTTGAGAACACAGCCCTGGTCACCAAGGGCCATCTGGACCTGGTCCGGGAGGCCACTGGCAACCAGCCTGAGGAAATCATTTTCGCAGGAGGCGCTTCCAAGAGCCCGCTGTGGTGCCAGATACTGTCCGATGTGCTGGGACTTCCCGTGAAGGTCCCGGTTGTCAAAGAGGCAACGGCCCTGGGTGCCGCCATCCTGGCAGGCTATGGGGTAGGGATATACGACGACATGTCAGAGGCAGCCGGGAAGCTGGTGAAATGGGACACCACCTATGTCCCTGATATGGAGAAGCATAAGATTTACTGTGAAATGTATGAACAATGGCGCAAGGTTTACAAGGCTCAGCTGGATATCTGCAACCAGGATCTGACCAAGAGCATGTGGGCTGCCCCAGGATTATAGAATAGGAGGACATATTAAGATGTTTATTGTAAATGAGAGTGAGAAAGAATACCGCTTCGGCAACAGCGGCCCCAAATACCTGATGAAAGGCCCGAGGATGAATTTTGCAGTGGTGCAGTTCCAGCCAGGGGAGGATTTTAAGGCGCATTACCACAATATCATGGAGGAGAACTTCTTTGTCCTGGAAGGAGAAATCGACATTGTGGTTGACGGGACCGTGCATCATTTAAAACAAGGGGATCTGATCCATATAGAACCTTCTGAAATCCACTACTGCGTCAACTCTTATGATAAGACAGTGAAGATGATATCCACATTGGCTCCTTATCAGGAAGTGGATAAGGTGGAGATTGAGGATTATACTTATTGATGGGATACCGTTTGGGGAAGGGTCCGGCCGTGGATATGGCCGGGCCCTTTTTCCGCCAAAAAAAGCGTAAATAAAATGCCCACCCTGTCTGGTCCACAGGGTGGGCGGCGTCCGTAAGGATATTTAGAATACTCATCCTGATTCCTACCGCCCATATCCTGAACAGTAAGACCTTACCCTCTAATCAAAAAGAGCGAAACCTGAGGCACAAACGCTATGATGACTACCGCGATGAACGCCGCAATCAAAAACGGCCAGACACCTTTCACCACATCTGAAAAAGTTGTATCTGCTGTCGATGCCGCGGTAAACAGGTTCAGCCCAAAGGGAGGCGTTATGAAGCCGACTACCAGACACACACAGAACACCGCGCCCAGGTGAACCGGATCAATCCCCAACCGCACTCCGATAGGAACCAAAATCGGGCCAAGGATAACGATGCTGGATAGTGTCTCCATAATACATCCAACCAGAAAGAGGATCAGCATCAATATAATCAGATACGATACACGGTTATTCAAATACGGAATTACAGCATTGGCGATTTTAACCGGTATCTTAGCAACCGCCAATGTCCATCCAAAACAATTAGACAGTCCCACGATGAAAACCACCATGGCCGAGGTCTGTATGGTCTTCATCATTGCCTCCTTAAAGCGCTGCAATGACAATTCCCGGTACAGGACACCTAATATCAAACTGTAAATCACGCACACCGTGGCGGCTTCCGTAGGGGTAAAAAATCCTCCATAGATGCCTCCCAGTATTATGACCGGCAGAAGAAGCACGCCAAGCGCTTTCCATATGGACCGTAATACCTCTTTTGTGGTATATACAGCCTTTTCCGGCTTAATCCCGCCTCTTACGGCAATAATCGTGTTAGTAATGATGAACAGTACCGCCATCAGTATTCCCGGAAGTATCCCAGCCATAAACAGCTTTGGGACAGAAACACTCATGGTACATCCATATACAATAATCGGGATGCTGGGCGGTATGATCGGCCCCAGAGCGCCGCCTGCCGCCAGTAATCCGGAGGCAGTGGTCCTGGAGTATCCAGCCTTCATCATAGTAGGAATCATCAATGCACCGATGGCCGCCACGGTTGCCGGACCCGAACCAGTTAATGCCGCAAACAGGGTACAGCAGATAATGGTTATGGTCCCCATGCTTCCCGGTATCCAGCCAAACATCTTTTCAACACAATCTATCAGCCGTTTCGACAGCCCCCCGGACTCCATAAGGTAACCCGAAAGTGTAAATAGAGGAATTGCCAGCAACACAAAGCTGTCCATCCCCAAAACACTTCTCTGTGACAGGATTACCAGCGGTTTCATGTGTGTAACCGTAAGAAACACAGCAGTTGACAGACCAATAGAATAAGCGATAGGGACTCCAAATAAAATAAGTACAAACAACGTGATAAATATAATTCCAAATTCCATGCCATCAGCCCTCCCTATCCATATTCATTTTGGCCTCGCATATATTTCTGACCGCATTCACAATCATGCCTATTCCCCCTACAGGGACAGACGCATAAATATATCCCATGGGAATACGCAGCGTAGGACTTGGCTGTGTCATGGTATAACCGATCATGCGCATCCCCTCGATAATCAGGATCAAAGCAAGAAGAATCATCAGTCCATGAATCACGATTTCATGAATATACTTCTTTTTACCCTTTAATCTGTTGTTGAGTATTGATACCACGGCATGGCTTCCGTATCTCACGCAGATACTGGCTCCCAGCATATTCATCCATACAAAACAGTATCTTGCAAATTCCTCCGTACCAGTCATAGACGCATTCAGCACATATCTGGTAACAACCTGAAGTGTCGATGCCACAATGATTCCTGCCAGCAGAACGACTGCAGCCGACTGGTATATTTTATTCATACAATCATCTATCTTCATTATCCTGTCCATCATTTCACCTCCCGCCATCATCTTCCCAGTTTCCGGAAAACCATATCCACATATTCCGCCCCAATGGTATCACGGTATGTTTTATAGACAGGCTCTGAGGCTTGTATAAACCCTGTCTTATCTTCCACGGAATTGACAACGACTCCCATATCTTCCATTTTCCCGATAAAATCCGTCTCAATTTCTTTTACAAATTCCCGCTGTCTCCTTCCAGCTTCAACTGCCGCGGTCTGGAACCACGTTTTTTCCTCCTCTGACAGGCTCTCCCATGTCTGCCTGGAAATAACAATTGCTGCCGGGGAATAAAAATGCTCTGTAAGCGACAGATACGAACAGACTTCCCCATACCCTGTGGCATAGAAGGAGGAGATGGGAAGCTCCAGGCCGTCAACCGTCCTCTGCTGTACCGCTGTATATGTCTCACTGAACGCCATAGTAGTAGGGTTACTTGCAAAAGCTTTAAATGCATCCAAATAGATGGCTGTTTCCGGAAGGCGTATTTTCATCCCCTTCAAGTCCCCTTCTGACTCAATTGGCTTTATATTGTTCATGACGCTCCTGAAGCCGCCCTCTCCCCATGCAAGGAATTTCACATCACAATCGTCATAGAGTTTCTGTTTCGGTCCCTCCATCACGGTTTCATCATCAAGAATACGATATGCCTCGTCACGGGATGTAAATAAAAACGGCAGGTCAAATGTCTGGAATTCCGGCACAAAGGACCCAAAACTGAAGTTGGTAATTAAGGCCGCATCCACCGTCCCCATTTTCATACCCTCAATCATATCCCGCTCACCGCCCAAAATGGAATCGGTCAGGATATCCACCGCAAACCTTCCGCCCGATGCCTTTGCCAACTCCTCACCGAAATAAACAGCCAGTACCTGATACTGGTCATCCGCCTTCGCACTGTTTACATGACCAATCTGAATCACCTTTGCCCCGTCCGTATCCGTCATGAATTTCTTCTGCCCGGTGCTGCAGCCCGATAAAACCGCTGCCGCACAAATCATGCTGATTCCTGCTAACAATCCCCTATGCATCCATGCATCCTCCTCTAAATAAAATCATACTGCCTGTGCAGGATAACACCCTCCTTAACCGTCAATTCAGGCTTTATCATCTGCAATCCGTATGCCGTATTGCCATAGCTGTCCTTCATCTCAACATTCCTATCCTCTATCCTGAATATAGCGATGTCTGCCGGAGCATCAATCCCCAATCCTCCCATCTGTGGTTCCTTCATCAGCTTAGCAGGTACTACCGTGCACCGTCTGATGATTTCAGGAAACCCCATCCCCAGATTCAACAGTTCCGTCATGATATGGGTAAACGAATATGCAGGGAACCGGTTCATGGATAAAAGACTTAAATCAGAGCTTACAATATCAGGGTAGAATCCCTCACCGATTGCCTGCCTTGCCACTTTTATGGAAAAGTTCCGGCTTCCATGCCCCAGTTCAAAGAGAATCCCCCGCTTCCTGGCCTCCCACACAGCCGGCAGCACCTTTTCATCATTCCCCAGAACCGTCTTCCCCTTTTCATGGAATACATGGCAATATATATCTCCCGGACGCAGCATCCCAAGCGTATCCGCTGTCTCCCCCGGAGAATCCGTGGCATGAACAGAAATCCTTAACCCTACTTCTTCTGCTACTTTTATTGTTTTTTCCAAGCACTTAAGCCCGTATCCGCCAACAATATCCTTCCCCTGCCTCAGCTTAATCCCTATGATATTATCCCTGTACTTATGGCATAATTCCCTCATCCGATCCACATCGAAAAGATCAGGATTACAGTTTTCATTAAACCGATGTGTCATTTGGCCAAGACTGGTGATATGAATGAAGCTTTTCATTGTCAAAATACTCCTACACACAACATCCCGGTAAAAGCCTTCAAAATTTGAGGTTCCCGCCGAACCTGCATCCACCATGGCCGTCACCCCATGAGGAATCAGAGCCAATTCCGCCGGCATGGAAAAATCGCTTATCCCATAAAATGCATGGGCATGGAAATCAATGAGGCCCGGAACCACATAGCATCCCGATGCATCAATGGATTGCGCACATTGGTATTCTGACAGGTTTCCGGCCGCTGCTATGGCACGGCCTTTAATCCCAATATCCATTACCTGGTCGATATCATTCTTAATATCCAGCACATGCCCGTTCCGTATAATCGTATCCAGCATATCCCTTTCCTTTCACGTCTTTTTATTTTGATAACTTTATGTTATTCTTTTCACAATTTACAATTGTATCATTCAATCTATATCTTAGAAAAACATTTTTAATTGTATCATATCCCCCCTCATCTATTGTCATTATTTCTTATTTCAGCAGTTATTTTTTAAATATTTTGTTTATATTTTCATATTAGTACATTCAGGCCTTGAAGTCCAATGACAATTACGATATACTAATTATAACTTTTTTTCATATTTATAGGAGGGTGAAATGATTAAGAACTTTGAATATTTTCTGATGATAGTCGAAGAAGGCAGCCTGTCAAAGGCAGCAGAAAAGCTATATGTATCACAACCAGCCCTCAGTAAATACCTGAAACGTCTGGAGGATGAGACCGGAATAGAACTCTTTAATCATTCCCGCTCCCCTCTTTCCCTTACCTATGCCGGAGAACAATACTTAAAATACATATCCGAGGTAGACCGGTTGGACAAACAGATGATAAAAGAATTATCAGAGCTAAAGACCAATAAGAGAGGGCGTCTCAAAATCGGGCTGGCGTTATGGCGCAGTTCCTGTATCCTGCCGGAGATACTGCCTATTTTCAACACCCGGTATCCAGATATCGAATTAACGCTCATGGAAGGCAACTCGGAATATCTGGTAAGCAACCTGCTTAAAAACCGTATGGACGTCTGTATCATGAATCCAATTGCCACTTTAGATTACAGCAATCTTGATTATGAAATCATCATGGAGGAAAAAATCTATCTTGCCGCCAACCGGAACCATCATCTGGTTTCCAGATACAGCCATGATACCGTATCCGATCCCCCGTATTTTGATGTCCGCCTAATCGAGAACGAGAGGCTGTTCCTCACAAAGCCAGGCCAGAACCTGACACGTATCCTCTCCTCCATGTTCAGCAAGAACCGGATGAGCCCGGCCAAAGTCCTGGAGACCGCCAATCTGACCACGGCCATCAACCTGGTCTCTGCCGGTCTGGGATTTACCTTCATCCCTGAAGCAGGAACCAAATCTGATTTACTGCCTCCCAACATCATGCTTTTCACCATAGACCAGCCGGCTTTAACCTGGCCGTTAGCTGTCTTTTTCAAGAAAGGAGCCTACATCACACCAACCTGTCAGAACTTTATCAATACGTTAAAAGAGGTCTATGCCATTCCATCCAGCAGATAGGCTGTTCCGGCTCCTGAATATGCTACAGGATTTCCTTCATGCAATCCACAAGAAGCCTGGCCTGTCTCCTAAGCGGCAAACTGTTCCTATATGCCACCCCCACCTCCCACCTAAGGGGCGGGTCATCGATGGAGAAGAAATACAGACCATCGTTCTGTCCCCGTATAGAAAGAACTGCTTCCGGAACAAACGTGACGCCTATCCCAATTTTGACCATATTCATTGCCGTCACGATATTAGATGTCTCCAGAAGGACATTGGGATGAATTCCCAGCTTATTCAGATAGTTCTGGGTTATATCCCTAATATTCTGTCCCTGCTTGAGAAGGACAAACTCCTCCTCTTCAAACTTAAGGAATTCTTCATGCGACAGAACATTCACCCCCTCGGGATTGCCTATCTCCACTCCTGCCAGTTTCGGATTATCTTTGTTCACACAGAATAATATCTTCTCGAACAGCAGATGCTCAAAGGTAAAATCATGGTAGCTGTTGGGAAGATGGAAAATAGAGAAATCAACTTTGCCCAGTTCCAACATAGACGCCATATGCTGGTGGGAGCCCTCCTGTATGCCCACATGGATCCTTGGATACCGTGCCCTAAAAACCGGCAGTACCACCGGCATCAGTATGGAGGACCTCCACACTGTGATTCCCATGGAAACCTCTCCTGTCTCGCTGCTCCGCAAATATGACAACTCCTCCAGCAGCCATTTTTCCCTCCTTGTTATCTCTTTCACATGGGATAAGTACAGTTCCCCTGCATCTGTCAGCTTAAGCGGATAAGAATCCCTGCAGAACAATTCCTCTCCAATATTCTCTTCCAGACGCTTCAGGTATTTGCTGAGGGATGGCTGGGATATGTACAGACGGCCTGCTGCTTTTGAAATGCTTCCCTCTTCCGCTATGGCCATGAAATACTCATAATTTTTAAATACCATTCTCTCCCTCCAAAACATTATTCCTAAAAGTCTATATATTTAATAGAATAACGTATCTTAGACAAAAAGTACAGACACGATTATAATTAAATCAGATTTCAGACAGGAACCTCTGCGATGGCCATCACCGGGATTAGTCTTTACTGAAATACTCCCATACACATAAAATGGAGGTACTCTATGTGGAATGCAGTTATCGTTGACTGTAACTACGGAAGTGTAAGCCTGGAAAATCAGGAATACATCAAACATGAATATGAAAAAAACGGAATAAATCTACGCCTTGCACATTATACAACCCCCCAGGAAATCCTGGATAACTGCAAGGATGCGGATGCAATATTAGGAACCGGCAATCCGCCCATCACAAAGGAGGTCCTGGAAGGGCTGCCAAAGCTTAAGGTTGTACAGCGCTTTGGCATCGGCGTCAATTCCATTGATTTGGAGGCAGCCACAAAAACCGGCACCCTGATACTCTACATGCCCGGCTTCTGCGTTCAGGAACTGGCCCTTCACGCCTCTGCCCTGATACTGAACCTTCTGCGCAATGTATCATTCTATGACCGGAATATACGAAATGGACAATGGCCCAAAGCTCAGGGATACATCCCCCGCAACCCCAAAGATCTGGTGCTGGGACTTTATGGTTTTGGCGGTTCCGCCCGCCCCTTATATGATATCTTCTATCACGGTTTCGGCACAAAGGTCATAACCTGCGACCCATATGTCAAAAAGGATATCAAGGAAAACTACGATGTGGAGATTGTCTACTTTGATGAACTTCTGGCACGGGCGGACATCCTTTCCATCCACGCCCCCCTAACAGCTGAGACGCGCCATATATTCAACCGTGAAGCATTTGTAAAAATGAAAAAAGAAGCCATGATCATCAACATTTCCCGGGGCGGGCTGATTGACCAGGAAGCCCTTACATGGGCCCTTGATCATGGGGAGATCCGTTTTGCCGGTCTGGATGTCTTTGAACAGGAACCGCTTCCCGCCTCCAACCCGCTGGTCCATCAGGATCAGGCTATCCTCACATGCCATAGCGCGTTTTACGGAGACCATGCGCAAAAGAACCAGATACAGTGGTCCATTGACCTGGTGGACTCTGTACTAAACAAAAAATGTATCAGGAAAACATACATAGCAAATAAAGACGTGACAAGTAAGATTAACGGTTTTCAAATTATGGAGGATTGATTATTATGAGTAAGAATATCGGATGTTGTATCGTAACAGGGCACAAACGCCCGGATGCTGCTTTAGTAAACCGTTTCAGGGAACTGCCCGTGGCAAATATCGATGACTGTATGAACAGGACGGCGGCCGTCCACCAGAACATACGCCCCATGAACAGCGCAAAGCTTTTAGGTCCGGCCTTCACGGTAAAGGTTCCACAGGGAGATAACCTGATGTTCCACAAAGCCATGGATCTTGCAATGCCAGGTGATGTCATCGTGATTGATGCAGGGGGAATGGACAACCGCGCCATCTTCGGCGAATTGATGGTTCAATACTGTAAGCTCCGCGGCATTGCCGGAGTCATTGTTGACGGAACAATACGTGATTATGACACTATCTCACAGATGGATTTTCCAGTCTATGCCCGCGGAATCAATCCAAACGGTCCATATAAAAACGGACCAGGCGAAATCGGAACCACCATCTCCTTTGGCGGCCAAATCGTACGGCCCGGGGATATCATAGCAGGGGATGCAGACGGAATCATCGTCATACGGCCGGAAGAAGCCGAGGAACTGGCCAATCAGGCGGATGCCGTGTTAAAGAAAGAGGCCGGTATCATGGAAACCATGGAAACAGCAGGCACCTACAGCCGGCCATGGGTCGATGAAAAGCTGAAGGAACTGGGGTGTGAGTATATGACAGACGAAGAGAGGAGAGCGTATCTATGACACCTGCAATCATTTCACTCATCATACTCGCCATCATGGCGTTCTTCTTTGTGACAGATAAACTGCCTTTGGCGCTTACTTCCATGTTAGGCGCAGTTGTTCTCGTCCTGGCAGGGATACTTCCAAAGGAAAATTTGTTCTCTGCTTTTTCAGGAAGTACTGTCGTTCTCCTGGCAGCAATGATGGTGATTGGTTCTGCTCTTTTCCACACGGGAATTGCGGAAAAAATGAGTAATATCATCGTAAAGGTAACAGGCACTTCTGAAAATGGAATCATGATAGCCACCGTACTGGTGGCCACCATCCTTTCTTCCATCTGCAGCGGCGTTGCTGTTGTGGCCATGCTGCTGCCCATTGTTATCGGAATCAGCATGAAGGCCGGTGTATCCGTGTCCCGTCAGATGATTCCCCTGGCCTTTGCAGCCAGTTTCGGATGTAATCTGACTTTGGTGGGTGCTGCCAGCAACATAGTCGTAAATGGCCAGCTGGAATCCTTAGGCGCCGCCCCGCTGACGTTCCTGGAGCTTGGCAAGGTCGGGGTTCCTATCTGCATCTTTGGTATCTTATATTTTTTAACCATAGGAAAGAAAGCCCTTATCCAGGGCGACTCATCTGATAAGGATTATCTCCTGGAATTTACCGGCAGTGCCGATGCCTCCTCCTCAAACCAGTTTAATTCCTTCAAAGCCATCCTATGCCTGATTATCCTGGCGGCCGTATTGATTGCCATGTCTGTAAACAGCAGCGCATTCCCCATGCATCTGGTAGCAACAGCCGGCGCCCTGATCATGATACTGACCGGATGCATCAAGGAACATGAGGCGTACAAAGCCATTGACTGGTCCACTATTTTCATCGTGGGCGGCATGAGCGCGGTATCAAAGGCAATGGATGTCAGCGGAGCCGGACTTCTAATCAGCAACGGGGCAATCCGGCTTCTGGGAGAACACCCCAGTAAGATTGCCGTACTTCTTGTCATCTTCCTGTTGACCTGTGTCCTTACCAATATCATGATGAATACCTCCACTGCCCTGCTGGTCACTCCGCTTTTCATCCCCATTGCATTTGCCCTGGATATTAATCCGGCCTCTATCGCAGTTGCAATCTGTGTCGCTGCCTCCAGCCCATTTTTAACCCCGGTAGGTTCCGGCACCAATACCCTGGTGGTGCGTCCCGGCAATCTGGGGTTTATGGATTTTTTCAAACCCGGTCTGGGCATGACCGTGGTTGTCACAGTTGTCAGTATGATTTTTATTCCTTTGTTTTGGCCTTTATAATACGCATACTGCTTTTTAATAACCAGAAAGATGGGGTTGCCAAAAATGTCGTACAGGGTACTGTCTGACCATGCCGCCCACAATGGTTCCGATTAGTTGAATAGCCGCCGCCCCGCAAGTATAGCCGCCACCCTGCAAGTTTAAGCTTGCGCGTCCTGGTCCGAAAAAGGCGCCCCGGTCAACCCGGAGCGCCCTTATATGCCTAACTATTCACTTAAAAATACTTCTTGCTTCCCCAAAGATTACTCTTCTTCAAATCCAGATACTCATTATATGCTTTTTCCAGTATCTGCTTCTCATTCGAAAACTTCAGCAGATGGTATGCTTCATAGAACTTATAATATCCGGAATCCAGAAAGTACTCTTCCCGCTGTGGTTTGCTGTAATAGCTGTCGGCCATCATCAGATACCAGTGTACGTCCTTTTCCACCACGTCCTGTGGGGTGTTGAATGAATATTGGCTCTTGCCGATATACTTGATAATGGATGCACTGACACCGGTCTCCTCCTTTACCTCGCGGAGCGCCGTTTCCTTATACTCTTCGCCAGCTTCTACTGTTCCCTTAGGCAATACCCATCCTTCATACTTATTCTTATAATTCTTGTAAAGGACGAGAATCTTCCCTCGAAATATAACCACACCGCCGCAGCTCGTTGCCTCAATCATTGCAATTCCTCCTGGTGTTGGTGTGAACCTGGCCGTGCTGTCGCCATACCCGAAAGTACGGCGGCACTGACCATAACTGGTCTTAGTATACAACTTTTGGAAGGGATATGCAAGGTTTATCTGTGTTTTGGGGCTGGGAGGTAACTGGTAATTCATTTGGCAATTCATCATGTTCATACTTTTAGTAATTTATTTTAATCCGCCAAGGCAGAATAACCCCAAACAAAGCGCCAGCGCAGCCCTCCATCCGCAAAAAAGGATACCCTGTACATTACACAAGGTATCCTTTCTGCCAATTTCCTGTCTATCCTGCCTGTCCTATCCAGATATCATTCCAGGCTACGCGGGCTTTTCCAAATCCCTACAGGTCTTTCCAAATTCCCGCAGGCTTTCCAGACCGACGCAGGTCTTTCCAAGCCTTCTCAGGCTATTCCAGACCCACGCAGGTTTTTCAGATTCCCGCAGGCTTTCCCAGCCCCACGCAGGTCTTTCAGATTCCCGCAGGCTTTCCCAGCCACGCAGGTCTTTCCAAGCCACCACAGGCCTTTCCCCCTGCACAGGCTTCCTCAATACTGCCTCAACCCCCTGATACTGAGTTCAGCGCTCTCAAGCACATCAATCTTACTGTTATCCTGCTCTACAACGGCCCATGAAAGCCCCAGCGCCTTTGCGCAGGAGAGGATCCGCAGGTTATTCATGTTCCCGGTGCCGATGGCGCAGAATGTAGGCGCTTCCTCCCCATCATCCGAAACCGTGCCGCCAAGGCTCTCATAATCCTTGACGTGGATCATTTCAAGCCGGGATTTCTTCCCTTCCATGTAATCCACGGGATCCACCCCTGCGAAATAGGCCCAGAACGTATCCAGCTCCAACCCCACCGAATCATCCGCAGATAAAATGGAGTCCAGGACATAGCCGTTCCCGCCTGCATCCTCCTTGAATTCAAAATCATGGTTGTGGTACAGCAGGCGCACGCCGTATTTCCTGCCAAGGGCAATCAGATCCGGGATCATATCCTTTATCTTCTGATAGCCTTCCCCGGTACGAAGCCCGGGCGCCAGCCAGGGAATCGTCAGGCAGGGGATTCCGGCCTCCTTGGCATAAATGAATTCCCCCTCTGCATCCGCTTCCCACCGTTCCAGCTGGACATGGGAGTTGCACGCTTCAAGGTTGCAGCCGGCAAGCAGTTCCCTCATCTCGTCTGCAGCTATCCCCTGATAGCTGCAGAATTCCACACCGTCATATCCCATGGCTGCAATTTTTTTAATTGTATCAATCAGCCCTTCTTTGGTTTTACATAAAGACTGGGCAGAGTATAACTGATATCCCATTTTCATGAGCCGGTTCCCCCTAAATCAATCGTGGTCGTTTGCAACCTGAAGGCTGTTCTCCGTATACTGCATTATCTCAATTTCATTCCCTTCCGGATCCTGGACATAGAAGCCGTAGGAATTACACTGACCAATGGTTCCCTCCTCGGCAAATGGCTTGGTAAAGGGTTCTTCCATCCACTCAGGACCGTGCCAGAGCGTAAGGCCCTTGTCCTCCAGTTCCTTTGCCGCCTGGAAAATGTCCTCTACCAGCAGGCATACATGGTGGAATTCCTGGTTTTTGGTGTCGTTCCTGCCGATATAGGGCACGTTAAACAGCTCGATGAATTCCTTCGGGGCGATTTTCATATAGCTGATCCACTCATCCCCCGGCTTTGCTTCTAACGGATATCCCTTCTCCAGGTAGCCGTCTATGATGTCCTGCTCAAAATTGATGGTGAACAGCTTCTCAAGCCCCATTACCTCCTCATAAAACTTTACCATTTTAGGGTAATCATTGCAGCAGAATGTACAGTGGCTCAATCGATTGATATATTTTCCCATTTTCTTTTCCTCCCGTTTTATAATTCCTTGTCATTTACAATCTGCAGGCTGTCAGGTGTGAATTCCATTAATTCCCACTCTCCGCCCTCAGGGTCAAACACGAACATACAGTGGCTCTTGCAGAGTCCCACGGAATCATCCGGCGTACGTCCCACCGGAAGGCCTTTTCCTTCCTCCAGGTCCTTTACAGCTGCAAAACGGTCATTCACCTCAAAGCATACATGATAGTGGGAGCGCTCACAGCGCTTCTTTGTGCCGTCGTAATAGTCCAGACGGTCAGACGGGATTTCCGGGATTATCTCTATGTACTGTCCCGGCGCCACACGGAAATAGGAAATCCATGTCTCCCCGTGTTCATTGATTAAATCAAATGCCTTCCTGAATCCCATTGTCTCCGTAAAAAATTCTTCCAGCTTTTCCAGATTGTTCTCCCTGCAGCGAAGCGCCACATGACCAAGTCCCTTGTATTTGATTGCCATAATCTCTCTCCTTTTCTTTTATGCCCACCACATTTGTGCAGGTTCTTCTTCTATAATGATATCCTGTAAGAATTGAACTGCCTTTTCCAAGCCTTCCTTTACCGACATAAGGCTGTCCTCATGTTCAATGGATACCACCCCGTCATATCCCGTCATCCGGAGCGCAGATATGATATCCTTCCAGGTCTGGCTGTCATGTCCGTAACCAACGGTCCTGAAAAGCCAGCTCCTGTTAATCTCGTCCCCATATGGTTTCGTGTCCAGGACTCCTGTCCTGGCCGTATTCCCCTTGTCAATCCGGCAGTCCTTGGCATGCACGTAATGGATGGCATCGCCCAGTTCCCGGATGGCGGATACCGCATCCATCCCCTGCCAGAACAGATGGCTGGGGTCGAAGTTGGCCCCTATCACATCATCGGTGGCCTCCCTCAGGCGCAGCATGGTTTCCGTATTGTAAACGCAGAAGCCGGGATGCATTTCAATGGCAACCTTTACCCCTGCGCGCTTTGCAATGGCCGCCGCTTCCTTCCAGTAAGGTACCAGCTTTTCATTCCACTGGTAGTCCAGCACTTTCATGAAATCCTCCGGCCAGGGGCAGGTAACCCAGTTAGGGTAGTGGGACCCGTCCGAATCGCCCGGGCAGCCGGAAAATGTCACGATGGTGTCCACCCCCAGCTCCTGTGCCAGGGCCACGGTATCCACAAATGCCTTATGGTCCGCTGCCGCTATCTTCTTATCCGGATGAATGGGATTGCCATGACAGGATAAAGCAGATATCACCATGTCGTTCTCTTCCAGAAGCTGTTTTAATTCCTTGATTTTATCCGGGTTTCCCAGAAATACATCCGGATTACAGTGCGCGCTGTTCGTCACCCTGCTGGTTCCCAGTTCCACCGCCTTCACGCCCAGGCCGTGCAGATAAGGAAGCACGTCCTTTAATGGCTGGGATGCAAATGGTACTGTTAATGTTCCGATTTTCATACTAAAACTCCTCTCTCACGGAGCCTCCGCCGCAGAAGGCTGCTCCGAATACTCCTATTACCATCTTGGGCAGATAACGGTGAGGACAGGGCCTCATATCTGCCCGAGGCCATATCAGGCGGTCCGCCCGTGATTTACAGCGTTACCCAGCCGCCGTTTTTTGCGCTTTCCATGCAGGCGTCCACCAGCTTCATGATCTGCACCCCGTCTGCAAAGGTTGCATAGGTCTGTCCGGTCTGGGAGAATGTCCCCCGTTCAATTGAAGCGTAGAACTCCCGGATTCCATTTCTCAGCGCATCGCTCCATGCAACCGGATGTCCGCCCGGAAGGGTGGCATACCTTACCGCGTCCCCGGAAAGCGCTGCCGGTGATGACCGGATGATCTGCACTCCGTTTTCCCTAGTGCCGATGGACAGTACATCCGGGCTTTGCTGCTGCCATTCCATGGAACACCGTTCCCCGGAAATTTCCAGACGCAGGTCATTGAGATGACCGCCGCTTACCTGGGACAGGTTCAGGTTCCCCAGCGTCCCATCCTCAAACCTTACCAGGATGAACGCCGCGTCCTCTGACGTGACAGGGACCAGTTCATACCCATCTTCCTCCACGCTGGCAAATGTCTCCACCTGCCTGTCAGGCTTCTTCCTAAAGGGATGGACGGTCATAAGCTCCGCCCGCACCGCCATGATTTTCTTACCCAGGGCATACTGGGCCGTATCGAACCAATGGCTTCCGATATCGGCCACGGTCCTGGAGTTTCCGCCCATGTCAGACGTAAGCCTCCAGTTATAATCCGTATCAAGCATCATCCAGTCCTGGGTATACTGCCCTGTCACATGGAAGATACGTCCAACGGAACCATTGTTCACCCGTTCCTTCATCTCCTGGACAATGGCATTGTTCCTGTAATTAAAGTTCACGCCTGCGGCCACATGGTTCTTTTCGGCAACCGCCACAAGCTCCTGGCCCTGTTCCACCGTGATTGCCAGGGGTTTCTCACAGTATATGTGGATTCCCTTCTCCATCACATATTTATTAATTTCGTAGTGCAGGCCGTTGGGCGTGCAGTTATGTACCACATCCGGATGGATTTCGTCTATCATCTGTCTGTAATCCGTGTAAATGCGCCCTACCCCTAATTCCGCCGCCTTTGCTTTAAGCGCTTCCTCATTGGAGTCCACCAGGGCCGCCACTTCATTGCCCGGTATCCTGCGGACCGCCTCCACATGCTGCTGTCCGGTGAATCCGGTTGCAATTACCGCTACTTTCCGTTTATCCATATTGATTTCCTTTCCCTATTACTTAGGAATTTACGCAATGCCGTACTAATTACGCCATCTTCGCCTTACTCATCCTGTCTGCCAGTTTTGTGGACATCACATCGAGGATAATTGCAAGAAGGATCATCACGCCTTTTGCTACCAGCTGCCAGTTTGAATCCACTCCCAGCAGGTTCAGGCCGTTGTTGATGACGCCTACAATCATACATCCGAAGATAGTCCCAACCACGTTGGCGCTTCCGCCTGAAAGAGGGGTTCCGCCGATGACAACGGCTGCAATGGCGTCCAATTCCGTGTTCTGTCCTGCCGCTACCTGGGCAGAGGCGGAACGTGCCGTCAGCACAGTGGCTGCAATGGCGATATATACCCCCATTACGGCGTACACGCCCCAGCGCACCCTTGCGATATTAATGCCGGAAAGCCTTGCCGCCTCCGGGTTTCCTCCCATTGCCAGCGCATAGCGGCCGAACT
The DNA here is from genome assembly GCF_022440595.1 of Enterocloster sp. OA13. Taxonomy (NCBI): domain Bacteria; kingdom Bacillati; phylum Bacillota; class Clostridia; order Lachnospirales; family Lachnospiraceae; genus Enterocloster; species Enterocloster sp. OA13. The sequence continues at coordinate 4,264,020 of NZ_JAKNTF010000001.1, forward strand.
TAGTCTTATTCAGGATGAATACCATGATGAATACCATTCCCAGCATGATATATACCGGAATGGGGATTCCCAGCCAGTAGCCCTGTCCGATTACAATGAACTCCTGAGGCAGGTTGGAAACCGGAACCATTTTCGTCACCAGATAGGTGGCGCCTTTGAATGCGGACATGGTCGCCAGGGTCACGATGAACGGAGGCAGGTCAAATGCAGTGATGATTGTGGCACTGATCGTGCCGCAGGCAACGCCTGCCACGCAGGCCCCCAGCACAGCCACCGGAATCGGAACGCCCGCCACCAGGAATTTTCCAAGGATTACGCCTACCAGACCTACCATACAGCCAACCGCCAGGTCGATGTGGCCGGAGCTTAAAAGCAGCGTATAGCCGGCTGATAAAATAACACTGTATGCCACCTGACGGATCAGGTTCCTTAAGTTGCCTCCGCTGGTGAAGATTCCGTTTGTGCCAATTGCCATCAATATAAACAGGATGATCAGAATGACCAGCGCCTTATTATCCATTACGAATTTCCCGATGGGGGTATCCAGCAAAGTGTCTTTTTTCTTTGTCTTATCCATTTTTCCAATCCTTTCTCCGTATATAATTAAGCCTGGGATGCTCCGAATGCATGGGTTATCAGGCTTTCCTGGGTTGCCTCCGCCCGGTCGCATTCACAGACCACCCGTCCGTGGCGGATTACCAGGATCCGGTCGCTCATCCCCAGGATTTCCGGAAGCTCCGAGGAAATCATGATGATGGCCATGCCTTTTCCTGCCAGCGTGCTGAGAAGCTTATGGATTTCCGACTTGGAACCCACATCGATGCCCCTGGTAGGCTCATCCACAATCAGTACCTTAGGCTCTGTCAGCAGCCATCTGCCAATCAGGACCTTCTGCTGGTTGCCGCCGGAGAGCTGGCTGATCAGCTGTTTTTCAGAGGAACATTTGACCGCCATCATATCCCGGTTTTCCTCAAACACTTCCCGTTCCTTTTTGCTGTCAATCACACCCATTTTATTGCAAAGCCTGCCCAGCACCGCAATGGTGGTGTTGGCCTTGACGGAAAGGGCATATATGGATCCCGACCGCATACGGTCTTCCGTCAGCATGGCCAGGCCGTTGTCCAGGGCGTCCTTTGGATTCCTTATACGCACCTGTCTTCCGTCTATAAAGACCTCACCGGAATCCTTTGGGTCGCTGCCGAATACGGCGCGCATGATTTCCGACCGCCCGGCTCCCACCAGACCGCTGATTCCCAGGATTTCCCCCCTGCGGACAGAGAAATTAATATCCTTAAACACACCGATACGGTTAAAGTTCTTCACTTCCAGGACAACATCGCCAATCTCTGCCGTCTGCTTCGGGAACAGGTTGGTGATATCGCGTCCCGCAATCATATTGACCAGTTCAGGCTGCGTGATGTCCGTACAGTCCCTGGTAGCTATGTACTGACCGTCCCGGTATACGGATACACGGTCGCATATGTCGAATATTTCTTCCAGTTTATGGGATATGAAAATAATGGATACGCCCTTCCTGGATAAATCCGCTACAATCCGGTAAAGCGTCTTAACCTCGTCATCCGCCAAAGCCGAAGTGGGTTCATCCATGATAATCACATCTGCGCCATAGGAGGTTGCACGGATCAGCTCTACCATCTGCATCTGCGCCACCGACAGATTCTTCACCAGGGCCTTGATATCCAGCTTGATATCCAGTTGTTTCAACAGTTCTTCCGTCTTTTCATACCTGGCCTTTTTGTGGATCATGCCCGCCTTCATGAACTGGTTTTCCCGGCCCAGCCAGATATTCTCCGTTACATCCATGGTGGGGATCAGGCTTATCTCCTGGTGGATCATTGCAATTCCGGAATGCAGCGCATCCAGGGGACTGGTAAAATTCACCTTTTTCCCTTTATAAGTCACCGTGCCCTCCTCCGGGGTGTAGATTCCCAGGAGAACCTTCATAAGAGTAGACTTTCCGGCTCCATTTTCGCCAATGACCGCATGCACCTCCCCTTTCCGAAGCTCCAGGTCCACTTTATCCAGTGCCCTGACGCCGGGAAACAGCTTGGTGATTCCTTCCATTTTTAAAATTATCTCTTGACTCATATATCTACCTCATCTCAAGCGCCGATTATCAGTAAAGAAAGGGCGGGCTGTAACCGCCCTCTTGACATCCTTAATTCATATTCATGTATTCGTCTATGTTTTCGCTGGTCAGTACCACCAGGCCGTCCTCGCCTGCCGTGGCAAAAGAATCCGTAAATGTACCGTCAATCGCGCCTATGCAGATATCCAGGCGTACGCCCTCAATCTTTTCCTGGTCCGCCAGGACAGTCATTGTCTGGTTGCCAAGCTTAATCTGTTCACGTCCGATTTTTGTCCCGTCAACGCCCATTGTAAGGAAACCGCTCTTGCCCTGTGCGATAAGCGCATTGCACACCCCAAGGGTCATATCATCGGATGCAGTGGAAACAGCGTTCATCTCCGGATATCTCATGAGCCAGTCTTCCGTGATGTTAGTGGCCTTGTCCGTGCTCCAGTCCGCGTACTGGGAATCCAGGACCTTCACACGGTCCGGCATCTCCTCTGCCAGCTCCAGCACATCCTGATTCCTCTTAAGCTGCTCTGTCTGGGATGCAATTCCATAAATCAGGCCGAAGTTAAGGACCGTATCCGGGTTCTCATCCAGATAATTAAGGATGAACTTCTTTTTCATCTCCTTAATGGAATCCTCATCCATGCCGCGGAAGGAAATATCCACGCTTTCATCTTCCGTGCCGCGCTCTCCCATGGTTATGATGCCGGCTGCCTTTGCTGCCTGGAATGCCGGGATTGCGCCGCTGGTGTCAACTTCACTTATAATAAGGATGTCCGGGTTCTGTACAATCAGAGATTCCACATCGGCAAGCTGCTTATCCTGGCTGGCCTGCGCGTCGGTGGTAATGATCTCAATGGCAACATCGGGATGTTCCGCCATATAGGCGTCCGCCTCAGCCTGAAACGCAATCATGCTCCGTTTATTATTTTCATCCAGGTTTGAAAATGATTTTGCTATCTTATAAACCTTTTTCCCATCATCCGCAGCCTGTTCCCCGCTGGCAGTGCTGCTCTTGCCTGTTGTACCGGCAACCGCGTTTCCTTTGTCTCCTCCGCACCCTGCAAGGGATACCACCATTGCTGCTGTCAATAACATTGCTGCTGCTTTCTTCATTACTAAATCCTCCTCATAATTATATAAGTTTTATAACAGCCTTGCCGCCAACCATGTGATTGCGGTTTGTTTCATTCGTTTCATCGCTGTTTCTGAAATAATCATAATCCTTTCAGGAAAACTTGTCAACGCTTTTGTACTTTTTTGTGATTTTGCATAATTTAACATTTTTTTATTGTGCAATATGCACATTTTATTCCCACTGAAAATATTTTTCACTGAAATATATTGATTTTTTTCAGAAAACCGATTATAGTTGAACTAGAAACATAAATAATATTGTTTTTTTCTGAAAATCATTTGGAATTGGAGCAGTGCCATGAATACGAATTTAGATATGAATAAGAAAGTCAAAGTATCAGAAATAGCTGCTGTGGCAGGAGTTTCGCCTGCTACGGTATCACGGGTGATTAATCAGAGGGAAATCGTCAAGGGGGAGACTTATGAAAAAGTCATCCAGGCCATGAAACAGCTGGGATGCAGCATCAATGAATCCCCCATCCCCCAGCCCGCCTCCACAGGCCTTATCCTCATTAATATCCCTTCCCTTAACAACCCCTTTTACGGCGCCATCATAAAGGGGGCGCGTGCGTCGATTTCACGCCATGGTTATTCCATGTTGATTAATGAAGGCCATATTAATCCAGGCACCATTGACTTGCTTGTGAAAACACTCAAGCAGAACAAGGTAATCGGCCTGATTACCATGAACTGCATTGAAACGTCATTGATTAAGAAATTGTCGGATACCACCTGCGTGGTACAGTGCTGTGAATACAATGAGGATACCGACCTTCCATATGTCAGCATAAACGATGTCGCTTCCGCCAAGATGGCGGTGGAACATCTGCTGGCCCAGGGAAAGAAGCGGATAGCCTTCATCAACGGCCCCTTCCGGTATAAATACGCCAAGCACCGTCTGCAGGGATATATGCAGGCGCTGGAAGAAGCCGGGGTCCCGGTGGACCAGGAATATATCGTACAGCTGCCTGAGATAGACTCCGACCTGGCCACCTCCGCCGCCTTGCAGTTACTTAACCTGAGCGAACCCCCGGATGCATTTTTCACCGTATCCGATGTTTACGGTGCGGCGGTCCTGCGCGCCTGTTACCTCTCCAAGCGCAGGGTGCCGGAACAGGTGGCCGTGGTGGGCTTTGATAATCTGGAAATATCAAAAAGCCTGGTCCCCGCCCTGAGCACGGTCAACCAGCCCAAGTCGCAGCTGGGATTCATGGCCGCTGAAACACTTTTTGAGAAAATCGCCAATCCCGCCATACCCAACAAAAAAATACTGCTGGATACCGAACTCATTGTGCGCGAGTCCTCATCCCTGTAAAACAAACGAAAGGATTACTTATATTATGGAACACATGCTCCGCGAACCAGCGAAAGATTCAAATGAAATCACAAGGGAATATTTTGATGAAATACTTGTAGAAATGCGCCACATCGGTGCGGTTACCCCCGATACCACCTTAAACCTCTATGGGAAGACATTTTCCACCCCCATAATGATGGCCGCGCTCTCCCATCTGAAAGGCATGGACGGCAAAGGGGACGGGATGGTTGAAATGGCCCAGGGCGCCAGGATGGCAGGAACCGTCAACTGGGCCGGGATGGGGACGGAGGAACAGTTTTCTGCCATTGCCGCCACCGGCGCCCCCACCATCCGGATCATCAAGCCTTACGAGGACGAATCCCTTGTGTTAAGGAAAATAGCGCAGGCCGAAGAGCTGGGCGCCCTGGCGGTGGGGATGGACCTTGACCATGCATTTAACGCCAGGGGCAGGGCTGACAATGTCCTTGGACACCCCATGCGGCCCAGGACCTTAAAGGAGATTGAAAGTTACTGCCGCAGGACAAAGCTTCCCTTTATCCTCAAAGGGATACTCAGCGCGGCGGACGCAGGAAAATGCCTGGAGGCAGGAGCCGGGGGGATTGTAGTCTCCCACCATCACGGAATCATCCCCACAGCGGTTGCCCCCCTTATGGTCCTTCCTGAAATTGCAGACGTAATCAGAAAGAGGATCCCCATCTTTGTTGACTGCGGCATCATGAATGGAGCCGACGCCTTCAAGGCCCTGGCCCTTGGCGCCACAGCCGTCAGCGTGGGCCGACCTGTGATGAAGGCCATATCAAAAAGCGGCGCCCAGGGCGCCGCTGATACCATCGCTGAAATTACTGCGGAACTGGCCGGGATGATGGCCAGGACCTGTTCCCCTGATGTGGGGCATATTGACCCGTCCCTGCTTTGGAGACGGGGAGGCGGGAAGCACGGTTTTTCATCTGTTAAAGAATATTAAACGGCTTCCTTTGGTACACAGTTCATTTTAAGGCCGAGTGCCTCCTTGACGCACTGAGAGATATCTTCCGCGCACATATGATATTTCTTCATCAGTGCGCCGGCCTCCCCTGATTTTCCAAATATATCTTTTACCCCATGGCGGACTACGGGAACCTGGCAGCTCTGGCAAACTGTTTCACAGACAGCCGCTCCCAGTCCTCCTATTATATTATGCTCCTCCGTTGTCACGATTGCCCCCGTTTCCCTGGCACAGCGAACCACAAGTTCTTCATCCAAAGGCTTGATTGTGTGCATATCCACTACCCGGACGTTTACTCCTTCTTTCTCCAATACAAGCGCTGCCTTAAGTGCTTCCTGAACCATTAATCCGGTAGCAATAATCGCAGCATCCTCCCCCTGTCTCAATATCACGCCTTTTCCCAGCTGAAAATCATACTCCGGTGTGGATGTGACCGTCTCAACAGGAAGCCGTCCCAGCCTGAGATAACACGGACCTTCATATTCGGCTATGGCTTTTACAGCCAGGGCCGTTTCATTTGCATCGCAGGGGTTTACCACCACCATATTCGGTATTGTCCGCATCAGAGATAAATCTTCCAGACATTGATGCGTCGCCCCATCTTCCCCAATGGAGAGTCCTGCATGCGTTCCCACTACCTTTACGTTTAGTCTTGGATAACAGATACTGTTTCTGACCTGGTCATACGCCCTGCCGGCAGCAAACATCGCAAAGCTATGTATGAACACTGTTTTTCCAGTGGAAGCCATCCCTGCAGCCATTCCTGCCATATTACACTCTGCAATACCTGCATTGAAAAAGCGCTCCGGATAGGAACCTGCAAAATCCTTAGACATCGTACAGCATGCAAGATCTGCATCAATAGCCATGACATGAGGATTTTCCATGCCCAGCTGCAAAAGCGCCTTACCATATGCTACCCTTGTGGCAATTTTATCTCCCATTTTCATACCTCCTCCAACATCTGCAACCGTACTTCCAATTCTCCTTTTGCAGCTTCATATTCTGCCTTTGACGGTGCATGTCCGTGCCATGACACCTGGTTTTCCATAAATGAGACGCCTTTCCCCTTTACCGTACGGGCAAGGATCATTACCGGTTTTCCCGTTATATCCCTCGCCTTTTTCAAGGCCTGACTGATTTGTGCAACATCATTTCCATCAATCTGAAGTACCTCCCAGCCAAATGCTTTCCATTTATCTCCTAATGGTTCCAGAGGCATTACCTCGTCTGTCGGTCCATCTATCTGAAGACCATTAACATCTACAATGCCAGTTAAATTATCCAGCTTATATTTGGATGCCGCCATGGCTGCTTCCCAGATCTGCCCTTCCTGTATTTCCCCATCTCCCATAACAGCATAAACCCGGTATTTCTTTTTATCAGCCTTGGCAGACAATGCCATTCCTACTGCAGCCGACAGCCCCTGCCCCAAGGAGCCGGTAGACATATCAACTCCCGGAATTCCGTTCATTTCCGCGTGTCCAGAAAGATTGCTGTCCACATGACGGAACGTCTTTAGATGCTCCTCCGGAAAATATCCCCGCATAGCCAGTACCGGATACAGGGCGGCAGTACAATGCCCCTTTGAAAGCACCAGCCTGTCCCTGTCCTCATATCCTGGATGCTCAGGTGAGATATTCATTTCCTTAAAATAGAGCACTGTCAGGATTTCCATAACTGAAAACGCACCACCGATATGTCCAGACTGACATCCATATACGGCTGACAGCCCTAACATCCTTCCTTTTGTTGCAATTCTTTCATATTCTATCCTCTCATTCCTATCCATACACAACCCCCTCATTCCTTTTGTTCCCTGTGGTTTTTCAACGAATCAATATATATGGCCAGCAATACGATGATTCCCTTGACCACCAGCTGCCAGTAGGAATTCACCCCCAGCAGGTTCAGACCATTACTGATAATTCCAATGACCAGGACTCCCAGGACAGTTCCTCCAATCTGCCCTTTGCCTCCCGACATGGAAATTCCTCCAAGAACACATGCAGCTACCGCATCCATTTCATAGCCATCACCTACGGATGGCTGTGCAGAATACATCCTTGCCGCCAGGACAATACCAGCAAATGCAGTCAGAAAGCCTGAAATCATGAACACCATAGTCTCAACCTTTTTAATTGGAACGCCTGATAGTTTTGCGGCTTCACGGTTTCCTCCAATCGCATATACATATGTACCGAACTTCGTTCTGTTTAACAGGATGACAGCCACAGCAACGGCTACAATGGTATAAATTACAGGAAGCGGAATATAACCAAACAGATATCCTGTACCTATTTTTACAAACCGGTCATCCAATACCCTGATGGATTTTCCGCCTGTATAAATATACGCACCACCGCGGCACACATTCATCATGGCAAGTGTTACAATAAATGCGGGGACGCGAAGCCTGGATATAATATAACCATTAATGAATCCCACCAGCACGCCCACACACATACCTATCAAGATGGCCGCCGGAATTGGCACCGCACCATTAACACTAAGCCCAACCGTTACCACTCCTACCATGGCAATAATTGCGCCGCCTGATAAGTCAATCCCTCCCAGTATAATGACAAACGTCATGCCAATGGACAGGAACATATTCGTGGCTATCTGTCTTAGGACCGTCATTATATTAGCCTGCGTCAGAAAGGCAGGGCTTAAAACAGATATTGCCAGGAATAATGCCAGGAACACCACGATGATTCCCACATTATTAGAAATAAAACAGTTCCTGTCCCTGGACTGTCCAATCTTTTCCCCAAAATCCCCTTTTCTCATCATACTGCCGTACCTCCTGTCGCATAATTCATTATGGTCTCCTGGGATAACTCCCCCCGTTCCAGTTCAGCCTTAATCTGCCCATCCGCCACAACATATACCCGGTCGCACATATTAATAATCTCCGGAAGTTCTGATGATACCAGGACTATGGCCATTCCTTCCCGGGCAAGATTATCAATGATTGTGTAAATCTCCTTTTTAGCTCCTACATCAACCCCTCTGGTGGGTTCATCCAGTATCAGGAATCTGGGGCATGTAGCCAGTGCCTTTGCAAGCACCACTTTCTGCTGGTTTCCCCCGGACAGGTTTTTAACCATCTGCCCGGTTGACGGGGTCTTAATATTCAATTTACCAACATAATCCTGTACCACGGATATAAACTGTTTCCGGTCAATCAACATCCTCTTCACCAGACGGCTTATACTTGACAGGGTCAGATTAAAACTTACCGAATTATCAAGGATAAGCCCCTGTTCCTTCCTGCTTTCAGGTACTAAGGCCATTCCATGCTCCGTTGCCTGGCGCGTATTTTTAAAATGCACCTGCTCTCCCTCCATAACCATGGTTCCGCTATCCAGGGAATCCGCCCCATACACACACAGCATGATTTCGCTTCTGCCGGCCCCTACCAGTCCGGAAAATCCGACCACCTCCCCCTTTCCCACATGGAAAGACACATCCTTAAACACACCCTTTTTACTCAGGCCCTCTGCCTGAAATATAGTTTCCCTGCACTCATTAAAGTGACGGACATAATAATCCTCCCAGGTCCTTCCCACCATCATGCTGATAAGCCCATTAGGCTCAGCTTCTTTTATGGTCTGTGTTCCAACATAGCCGCCATCCCTGATTACGGTGACCCGGTCCGCAACCTTAAACAGCTCCTCCAGTCTGTGTGATATATAGATAACCCCTACCCCTTCTTTGGTAATACTTCGGATAGTGTCAAAGAGCTGTTCCACTTCACGTTCTGTCAAGGATGATGTAGGTTCATCCATCACTAATATCCTTGGTCCAAAAGAAAGGGCTTTGGTAATCTCCACCAGCTGCTGTTGGGCAATCGTCAGCTTTTCAACCGGTATCCGTACATTCAGATTGATTCCCAGTTTATCAACCATCTGCTTTGCTTTTTCGAACATGAGTGCCTTATTGGTAAAAAACGTTCCGGTTTTAATTTCCCTTCCCAGAAAAATATTTTCCGCAGCTGTGAGATGAGGGACAAGTACAATTTCCTGGTGGATGATGCCAATCCCCATTTGACGGGCTTTATTCACACTGTCTATCACCACCTGTTTTCCATGAATCTCTATTTCACCTGCATCCGGCCGGTAAATCCCCCCAAGTACCTTAATCAGCGTTGACTTCCCTGCGCCGTTTTCTCCCAGCAGGGCGTGCACTTCCCCTTCTTTCAAATCAAAATCAATTCCTCTCAAGGCATATACTCCGGCAAAATGCTTTTGGATACCCTTCATGCGTAACACTGTATTCCCCATACATTCAACTCCTTATCAAACAAGGAGGAGAGCGCCTTCCCTCTCCTCCCCAACGTATCCTACTGCCAGGAGCCCCTTGTTTTTTCAGCCTCCTCTATTGTCATTTCATAACACGGTACAGCTACCTCTTTTTCGATGGTTTCTCCTAGCAGATATTTATCCGCCATTTCAAAACAGGTTTTAGCAAGAGTAAATGGGGACTGTGCCGCCTCAAACCGTATTGTACCATCTATAAGGAACTCTTTGTCATCTGGAGAAGCATCCACTGTATAAATCATAGGAATTTCCCTTCCAACAGACTGGGACGCCGTAATAAAGCCCTGGGCAGAAAGACCGTTTATGGTAAAGCATGCTTCGATTTCAGGATGGGCTATGAGGATATCTTCTGCTGGCTGTATGGAACTATCCAGCATCCCACCCCCATCCAACTGGGCTGCGATTGTATATAATTCCGGCTTCTCTGCGTCCTTAAGGCCTGCCAGGAAACCGTCCATCCTGTCCCTGCACGCACCGTTACTGGGCATATCCAACACGCCTATGGATGTCCCTTCTGGAAAATCCTTAATCAGGGCCTGTGCACAGAGGTATCCTCCCAAATAATTGTCAGAGGCCACCTGACTGATAACCAAGTCCGAATCCGGCACAGGATTATCAATAACCATGACCGGTACCCCCGCATCATATGCGTATTGAAGTCCTTCCCTGGCCCCGTCCACATCGGCAGCCACGAAGAAAATCATATCCGGTTTGCTGTTTACCACATCCTCAATCTGTGTCAGCTGCAATGCGCTGTCCCAGTCACAGTCATAAACACTGTATGTAAATTTCTCTTTGTCACACAGTTCCTGGAACGTATCTGAAATCGCAATAAAGAAACTATTGGACATGGTACCTGACATAAAAACATATTTCCTATCCTTTTGTCCAGCTTCAGCTGTTTCGGCAGCACTCTCCGTTTCAGTATCCACTGTACTATCAGAAGTCACACTCTCCTTTACCTGTATAGTTGTCTCCTCCACCTTTGTATTACCGCCACATCCCGTCATGGTTCCAATCCCAACTGCCAGCCCCACCGCTACTGCTAACCATTTCTTCATATATTTCCTCCTCCTATTTTTCTTCCTCATTATAATATGTAAATAATTCCCCCACATCGTACTGCCAGGCAGTTAATGACCCATCCGGGTCAGTAGTTCCTGCCTCCACCCTGCATGCCCCTGTACAGGATGGAACAATTGTCACCAGACTCTCTGTACCATTCATCAGTACATCCATTACAGAGATATCAAAATAAATTTCCAGTCCCACTTTTCCTTCAGACTGCAATGCCTCAAGCCGTCTTCCATCTACTGTAAAATATCCATCTGAATAGGAAATCTCAACCGTCTGATCATCATAGCAGAATCGGATCCATACTGCTTTATCCGGCTCCAGTCCTGCTTTTACGGAGAATACGGCCTCGTTCATGATTACCACTTCTTCATCTTTCAAATCATGACACTCTTTCCTAAGCAGATAATACTCTTCTGGTACATTCTGCACCAAGGCTCCGTCTTCCGTAAGGGATAATTCCCTTGGCACGCATTGTACGCCATTCCATCCTCGGGTATTCACAAAACCTTCTACCGCTGCAAACATAATACATCTTCCTTTATTGTCGAATGTTATATTCGGTGCGTAAAAGGCCTTGCCTCGATCCACATACCCCCTTTTCTCCCAAATGAACTCTCCTTTATCAAAATCAATATCACCTACAAAATACTCAACCGGACCATGAGGTGAAACAATCAGAACCCAGCGGTCGCAAATCCGGGCCACAAGAGGGCACTCCATACTTTTCCTTGCATCCCCTGGATATCTGAAAAATACTCCCCGATATTCCCATTGGCTAAATGCGGCATTCTTTGCCTCGTACAAAAGCACCACACAATCCCCATCTTCCGCTTCCATCCTGCCCCCCAGAACCATATAGGTCCTGCCACCGCTGTCAAACGTAAACGGATCCCGCCAATGATAGATAAAATGGTCCCCATGGATATCATTTGTCATCACCGGGTTATTCTCATAATGAACCCAATGAAGCAAATCATCATCGCTTCCAACCAGCATCCTCTGCTGTGCCCCATCTACAGGTCCCCTTCTGCGTCCCAAGCTGGTATAAAGAATAACAGGGATCCCTTCATCATTTACCCTTGTACATCCCCACCATATAAAATACTCGTCATTCTCTATATCCGGATAGCAGACTGACGGCATATGCTCCCAATGCACCATGTCCAGGCTTCTGGCATGCCCCCATAACGCCACACTGTCAAAATACTCCGGCTCTTCCGGAGACCAGCGGTTATTGGGGGTACGATACGGCATACCGCTTCCTACCTCATAACTATCAGGATTGGAACCATACATCATATGGTAATATCCTTTATAGAATGTAAAACCACTGGGGTCATCCCCCCATTGCGCCGGAGAGTGAAAATGGTATCTTGGCCTTGTAGCATCCAAATCCGCTACGGTTTCCGCCACATGGCGTATCTTACCAGTCACCTCCATCAGCTTGTCCTGTGTTCCCATATCCTTCCTCCTGTCTTTATTCCCGATGCTACATGTTACTCTGTTTCTTCTTCCCCGAATTTCACTCTTTTGATGCAGTTTAAAAGCAGATTATGATTCAGCAGATACTCCACCGCAAAATAATATCCTCCCAGCATGATGGAATCCTCTGTAATTGCCGAAGCCCTGACCGATACACTCTCCAGTATCATAGGATGCACAAACTCTTCCATTGATTTTCTGACCTGGCTCAGAAAATCCTCTGATTCCGGATAATCCCTTCCCAGTATGATATAGTCCGGATTAAGTATATACACAATGCTCGACAGGCCATACCCTACCATCCAGGCCAGCTTATGAATCGCGTATTCTGCCAAGGGGTCTCCTTCCTGATATGCCTTAACAATCTCCCCGTACCCACTCTCCTCATTCAATATACTGTCCGGAAATTCATACAACCGTTCCCCTACATATTTTACTGCAATTTCCGTTCCTGCATGTTGTTCCAAAACCCCCTTATGGTTTGTCCCCTTCCTTTTCTGATTGTAATTAATTCCCATGTGGCCAATTTCCCCGGCTATCCCCAGCTTTCCCTCTACAATCCTGCCCTTGATGATAATACCGGCGCCAATTCCAACACCGGTAGAGCGCAGCGCCACCAGACTTATATCATTCTTGTCTTTTATATCATTCAGGTTTTTCCACTCGGCAAAAGCTGACAGCTTTGCATCATGTTCGGAAAGAAATGGTATCTGGAATTCCTGTTCCAGTTCTTTCCTGACATCAATCCTGCTTAACTGTTCAAACCCTGAAACCAATGCTATCTCTGTCTCCTTCTTTATGTAAGGCCCCGGCATCCCTAAACAGGCACCCACGATTCGGTTCTTCCCAATCTGTTCCAGCACTCCATAGATATCACCTTTCAGTGCTTTAAGGGTTTTATGGATATCCTCCTTTCTGGATATCTCCCTCTCACACTCCAGCTTCAGTTTTCCATTTAGTGTATATAGATATACTTTGTAATTTTTTCTGTTAATACTTACTGAAAGAATATACATTCCTTCAAGGTCCAGCTTCAAGGTATCCCCACGCCTGGCTGCCTCTGCCGGATTTCCGCTGGCATCTACTACTATCCCCATGTTAATGAACTCATTAATAATATTTGTAATCGTTGCTTTCTGCAGGCCTGTACAGGATGACAGTTCAGTCCGGGTAATCCCCCCCTTCTCCAGCATTAGTTTCAGAATCAGGCACCGGTTCATTTTTTGCACTTCACTATTGTTTAATCCTAATTGCAATTTTAGTCTCCTTTAACAAATATTTCTTTTAGTTATTTTATTTAACTACTTTCTATCTTATATTTGTAGAATATCACCCTTTTATCTCTATGTCAACTATTTTTTTATGTATTTTTCACATATGTTGATTAAATCTTTTAACCCCATCTCTTTCAAAGTCCCCCTTCCTAGTTCATTACCTGAACTTATTTCGATTAAACTCTCTATATCTTACAATCACAAATCCATCTTTCTAGCAGACAGCGCATTTTTCATCAAAAAAGGATACCTCATATTAGAGGCATCCTTTTTATATCTTTGCATTTTTACTTCTTACTTCCTATTTACGCCCCATTCATCCCCATGAACACCTTCTCAGCCGTAATGGGCAGTTCCCTGACCCTCACGCCCACTGCATTATACACCGCATTGGCAATGGCAGGTGACGGCGTATTGATTACGATTTCCCCAATGGACTTAGCTCCGTAAGGGCCGGTAGGTTCATAGCTGCACTCAAATTCCACCTGCACGTTTCCCACGTCCTGGCGGCTGGGCACCTTGTACTGCATGAAGGAATTCTCGTACACCCGGCCTGTATCGGAATACGTCACATCCTCGTACAGGGCCATGCCGATTCCCTGGGCCAGGCCGCCCTCGGTCTGCACCCTTGCCAGATTGATGTTAAGGGGCGTGCCGCAGTCCACTGCTGCAACAAACCGCAGCAATTCCACATTTCCTGTCTCTGTATCCACTTCCACCTCCGCGGCTCCCGCCATGAAGGGAGGAGGTGATACAGGCGAGGAATGGGACTCCGTTGCCTGAAGCGCATCCTCGTTGCTGCACATGACACGGTTGCCGATGTCCTTAATGGTAATCTCTTTCCTGCTCCCATCTTCCTCGCAGGTAAGCCGGTACACCCGCTTGCCGTCAAATTCCAGCTCATCCTCACTGCACTCCAGATATTTGGCAGCCTTATGCAGAATTTTCTTCTTTAAAGTCTCACACGTCTTTACCACCGCCATACCGGTCAGGTACGCCGTACTGGAAGCATACGAACCGGAATCATATGGTGAGATATCCGTATCCGTCCCGTATACCACAATATCATCCAGCTCACAGCCAAGGCATTCTGCCGCAACCTGCGCCAGGGTTGTATCGCAGCCCGTCCCCATATCCGAAGCGCCGATCATCAGGCTGTAAAACCCGTCATCATTCACTTTCATGCAGACGCTGGCCACATCCACGCCTGAGATAGCGGATCCCTGCATGGCCATTGCAAGGCCAACACCCCGCACCTTTGAACCGCTTACCTGCTTCCTGGGGTATTTTTCATCCCAGCCGATCATTTCCTTTACCCTTGCCACGCAGCGGTCCAGGGCGCAGCTGTTCGCCGGCTCGCCGTAATAGGCAGGCATGATGTCGCCTTCCTTTACCATGTTAAGCTCCCGCATTTTCACCGGGTCCATCCCTATCTCAGCCGCCAGTTCACTGATAGCGGATTCCACGGCGAAAATACCCTGGGTAGCCCCATATCCCCTGTATGCCCCAGCTGACATGCGGTTGGTATAGACCACGTCATATCCGAACCGGAACGCCTTTGGGGTGCGGTACAGCGGGATGGACTTGTGTCCGGAAAGCCCCACGGTCGTAGGGCCATGTTCGCCGTAAGCTCCCGTATTGGACAATGTATACACGTCCATGGCCTGCAGGATCCCACTGCCGTCACACCCAATCTTCACCCGCACCTCCATCTCATGGCGGGGAGAGGAGGCAATCTGGGATTCATAACGGCTGTATATGATCTTTGCCGGCTTTCCTGTCTTCATTGTGACAATAGCCGGATAAACCTCTGCCACCACGGTCTGCTTGGCACCAAAGCCGCCCCCAATCCTGGGCTTGATGACCCTGATCCTGGACTTAGGCACATCCAGCGCATGGGCAAGTATCCTCCTTGTGTGGAACGGAACCTGGGTGGACGCCACGATGTTCAGCCTTCCATATACATCCATGTAGGTGTAAGCGCGGAATGTCTCCATCATGGCCTGCTGGTTGGCCTTGGTGTGGTAAACCCGCTCAATCACATGGCTGCATCCGGCAAAAGCCGCGTCCAGGTCCCCATGGGCCTCGGTTCCGGAAGCACACAGGTTGCGGAGGTTGTCCGCGCCCACGCTGCAAAGGCTCTGCCAGCTTTCCTCCGGGTGCACCAGGATATGGCCGTCCTTGGCATCGTGCATATCAAGCACCGGCTCCAGCACCTGGTATTTAACACGTATCAGGCGCATGGCATGGTCCACTGCCGCCTCATCCACGCCAGCCACAATGGCAACCGCGTCCCCCACGAACCGGAGGCGCTGGTCCAGGATCAGCCTGTCATAAGGGCTTGGCTCAGGATATGTCTGCCCCGCCATGGTAAACCGCTTCTGCGGCACGTCTTTATATGTAAGGATGCACTCAATGCCAGGGGTTTTAGCCGCCACCGCACAATCTATCTCTGTAATCAGGGCATGGGCGTAAGGGCTTCTGAGCACCTTCACAATCAGGCAGTCCTTTAACGCCAGGTCATCCGTATATACGGGTTTTCCGGTTACCAGCGCCTTGGCGTCCTTTTTCACAACCGGAGCGCCGACAATGCGGAAATTCCTCTTCTGATTATGCTCCATCACCGTGCACCTCCTTCCTTGTCCGCGGCCGGAGATGTGTCCGCGGCTGCGGATGTGTCCGCGGCTACGGATGTGTCCACGCCTTCAGGCACGTCCGCCCCCAAGGTATCCTTCCTGCCCAGATATTTCTTCACAGCCCGCAGCTGGGACATATATCCGCTGCAGCGGCACAGATTGCCTGACAGGTATTCCTTAATGTCCTCCTCGTCCGGATGGTCCAGCTCACGCTCCATGGCCAGCACATTCATGATGAATCCGGGACTGCAGAATCCGCACTGTTCCCCGCCCTCCGCGGCCAGGAACATGCCGAACTCTTCCGCTTCTTTCTGAAGGCCTTCCAGCGTTGTCACATGACGTCCGTCCACGCGCACGGCCAGGGTGGAACATGAAAGCACGGGCTTTCCGTCCAGCCACACCGTGCACAGTCCGCAGTTTGCCGTCTCACAGCCGCGCTTAACGCTGTAGCATCCCAGTTCCCTAAGAAGGTCCAAAAGGATAACATCCGGCTCCACATCGGCCTGCACGTTCTTTCCATTTAATCGAAACTGTATATTCATCCTCTGTTCACACTCCTTCCCGTGAGACGTTCCATCAGGCGGCGGGTATAGACAGCTGTCAGCTGACGGCGGTATCCGCTGCTCCCCCTGGTGTTGGTTCCATAGGAAAATGAATCAGCCGCTTCACGTGCCATCTCTGCCAGGCTGTCAAATCCATCATCGGTAATCTTCACCACCTGGGCCCTGGATGGCCTGGCCCCCACCGACACATACCAGACATTGCCCCCGCGGGACACACAGCATGCAATCACCGGAAAATCCGTCTTCGTATTCCTCTGGGTGGCATAGGCGGCCTTGCGCCCGTCCTTCTTTATTATAATGCGTACCAGGATGTCCCTGTCATCCCGGCGCACAGGTCTTTTTGCAAATTCAGCCAAAGGCATGATGCCTCCATGGTAGAGTTCCACATAGGTATCCAGGGCCATCATGCAGGTCAGGATGTCAGAGAAACCGAAGCGGGCGAATATACTTCCTCCCACGGTTGCACAGTTACGCATCTGCACACCCACGATATGACGGGTACATTCCTTGAAAATGCCGCCAAAGTACTGGTTCAGCCCCTGGTGGATCTCCAACTGGCGAAGGGTGCACATACATCCAATCCTGAATTCATCCCCCGTCTCCTCAATCTTGTCCAGCCCCAGGCCCGACAGGTCCACAATGGTACGTTTTGTGACGCCGGTCATCTTCAGCCAGACATTGCCGCCCACCACCAGGCTGCTGCGCTTCTGGCACAGTTCATAGGCTTCCGCCAGACTGTCCACTTTTACATAATCTTCCGCTCGAAACACGCATGTTCTCCTTTCTTATCATGTGCACCTGGACAGCCATAGGATGGATGCCTGGGTGCGGTATTTTCCAGTTAAGTTAAAACGTCGTAAGTTGAATCCGTTTAAAGCCGGACTCCTTTGGTATCATTCACGTAATATTAATGCACTGTAGGGCGTGTTTGAAAATTGCTTTCCGTCAGCTGTGCGTCCCACTTTGCGGGACGTGCGGATGGCGGGAATGAATTTTCAAACATGCCCTAATGTCACAATCCTCTAAAATCAAAACAAACAGGGAGATTATAGCATGAAATCCCCCTGTTTTCTACAAATAGCGTTATTCTTTTGCAAGATATACCCTTGGTGAAATTGAATACCTTGAAACCATGTCCTTAATCCCGGCGCTCAATCCCATCACCTTTCCCGAGGTTCCATATTTCGTGTATGTCATGCTATATACCACATGCTTCATATCACCTGCTCATATAAATATCAAACAGCTGTCTGGCAATCGGCGCGGCAACCCTGCCGCCGCTGCCCCCTTCTTCCACCAGGACCGTAACCACCAGCCTTGGGGACTCCGCCGGTGCAAACCCGGTAAACCATGCATGGGTTTCCTTTCCAGTTTCAAATTCAGCCGAGCCTGTCTTGGCCGCCACCGTATATGCATCGGTGCGGACGGCTGACCCGGTTCCCTCTGTCACCACCGCGCGCATCAATTCAGTCAGTCCCGCCGCCTCCCCGGCCGTCATCAGGCTGCCGTAGGACGCAGGCATGAATTTCTTAATCTCCTCGCCGCCAGCCGTTTCAACCGAGTCTAGGAAATACGGCTTCATCAAGGTTCCGCCATTGGCAATGGCCGCTGTTATCATGGCATTGTGCATGGGCGTAATCTGCGTGGTCCCCTGTCCAATGGATGTCTGGAGTATTTCCCAGGTGTCTGCACCCGGTTCCATATTAAAGGAACCCTGCTTATAGGGCAGGCCCGCTATGGGGAGCGGGGAGTTAAACAGCAGGTCTTTGGCCGTATTCCTGAACCCGCCCAGGTTCAGTCCCAGTCCCAGACTGGAAAATGCCCCATTGCAGGAATTGGCAAAGGCCAGGGTGAAATCCTGATGCCCATGGGCCGTGCTGTGATAGCATTTTATCCTGTAATCCCCGTTTTCGTATACGCCGCTGCAATCAAACTGGTAATCCCGGTAATCTCCCGGATGTTCCCTCATATATTCCAGGGCAGTCACAATCTTGAAGGTGGATCCCGGCGGATAGAGGCCCTGGGTGGCCCGGTTTAACAGCTGGCCTTCCCCATTGTCCTCACCGGTCAGCCGGTCCCAGTCCTGAAGCAGGGTATTGGGGTCATAGCCAGGCTTGGACACCATGGCCAGCACCTTTCCAGTGTCCGGCTCCATGGCAATGACCACGCCTTTCCGGTCCCCCAGGGCGGCATACGCCGCCTGCTGGAGTTCTGCGTCCAGGGTGGTATAGACATTATCCCCCGGGTTCTTCCGCCCTGACAGCTCATTGCCCACCTGTTCCAACAGGTTCACATGGGAGGTCAGCAGGTAGAAATTGGCCAATGCCTCGATTCCCGTCTTGCCCTTGGCGGAATATCCCACCGCGTGGTCAAACACACTGCCGTAATAATAGACCCGCGTCTCATTGCCTTCCGCATCCACCTGTGTCTCAGCCAGGACCGTTCCGTCCCCCGCCATGATTTTTCCTCTTACAATCCGGTCGGAAAAACTGTCCAGGCGCGCATTATAGGAATTGTTGATCACATCCTCGCTTCTCACCTGAAGGAAATATCCCATGTACACAGCCAGCCCCAGGAACAGGGCCACGATTAGGTACGTAATACCCAGGATGCCGTTGTTGGCCTTTGGATTCGGAGCCGCTTTCTTTGACGTGTTCTTTTTATCAGACACCATCCAGTTCCTCCTCGTCATTTCTCTTTAATATATACAGCCCCTGTATGATTCCAAAAAGGATGAATGTGCTGAGTATGGAGCTTCCCCCATAACTCACAAAGGGCAGTGTCACGCCGGTGGATGGTATGAACTTGGTCACGCCCCCCACGGTCAGGAACACCTGGCTGATATACTCAATGCCAAGGCCAAATGCAATAAGCTTATAGAACACAGCCTGCATACTGGCCGCAATCATCATGAACTGGATAAAACACCCCAGACAGATAAGAAGGACACAGATGGCCAAAATCCCGCCCATTTCCTCTGAGACGGCGGAGAAGATGAAATCCTTCTCCACCACGGGAATCTTGCCCGGCATGCCCTGGCAAAGCCCCATCCCGAACCATCCTCCTGTTCCGATTGCAAACAGGGACTGGGTAATCTGATATCCCTTGTTGTCAATGTCAGCCCAGGGGTTGCTCCAGGCCGAAACCCTGCGGCGCACATGGTCAAACAGCTGGTAAGCCCCCACTGCGGCCCCTGTCCCTAAAAGCGTTCCCATACCCAGGTAAAACCAGTTGCTGGTAGCCACAAAAAGCATGAGCAGGTACGTGATAAAGAAAATCAATGCCCCGCCCAGATCCTTGGAAAGCACCATGATCAGCACATGGACAGCCGCCACTGCCGTTGCAGCCACCACGGTCCGGAAGTCCGTGGACTGATAGAACATGGACGCCGTGAAAAATACGAAGGTAAGCTTGACAAACTCAGAGGGCTGTATGGAAATCCCGCCTACGGTCAGGGACAGCTGTGCGCCGAAGCTTTCATTTCCAGCAGCATACACGATAAAGAGGACCAGGATTCCCAGTCCCGCGTACAGCCACTGAAGCTTATAAAGCTGCCACACCCGTTCCATGATATAAGGTATGACCCAGGCCAGGCACGCGGAAATCACCACGATGATGTACTGGCGGACCGCCTTATCCAGTCCCTTGTCCAGGGACAGTCTGGTAAGCATGATGAACCCGACGCACAACAGCATGCATGTATTGTTGACCAGAAGCCTGGATACATTTCTGTACAGGAAACGGTAAAGGTAGATATAACATAGGAAAAATACCACCTGGGCCGCATAAAATGCAATCAGCATCAGCTTTACGCCCTCGTTCCCTGTCTTCAGGTACATGACCACATAAGCCAGGAAGTGGATGGCGAACATGGCCCGGTTCTGTCCTCCGCACACCCGCTGCTTCCGGCCCACATCCTTCAGGGAAAAGTACCGGAAGTTGGCATAGGTATAGACTGCCATCAGCAGGATCATCAGGTATTTTGAAACTTCAACAATAAGATTGGTCATAGACGTCACTCCACTCCGCGCTTAAAATGGCCTCTGGTAAAATCCTTAAAGGGCGGTTCTTTCATCTCCCCGCGCAGAAAGGATGAGGAAAATGCTTCCAGCACCTTCCCTGTCTGCTGCGCATCCTCCACCGTGAGCTGCAGGCGGATGCGCGCCAGTCCCATGCGCCGGATTAAATCCTCACTGCCAAGCAGGGATACGGGGGAGGGATTATAAATGGTATTGTAGCAGAACCGGCAGTGGTTCTTCACCGGCAGCATGGCCCCGGTCCGGTCCTTCAGCATCAGCAGTCCCCGTTTATGGGTACACGACTTTACAGTCCTTGTGATGCACTGCGCCGATACCATCATGGGTGCGTGTCCATATACCACCAGTTCTCCCGGAATGTCCGCCTTGCTGCAGGCCAGGACCACCGGCCCCATCTCCCGGCTGTTAAGCTCCCACGGCATGGTCACTGCCAATGGATTCTTTGACGCCAATTCCTCAAGCGTCCCGCTGTTCCAGGCATAGACGGATGCGTCCGTGATGAACGGCAGGGAAATCCGGTTATCCTCCAGCCATTGGATTTCCTCCAGCGCACGGACCAACACTCCGTCAAAACCGGCATTTTCAAGGAGAGACTGGCTGTCTTTGAAAAACTTAAGGGCGTGGTCCCGGAAAATGTGGGGAAGGGCCAGGTAACAGGTCTTGCCTGCGGCGTGGCATCGGTCCGCTATATCTTTCCATGAAGACGGCGCGAAGCCATCCGCATCCAGATATACGGCGGATACGTCCTTTTGTCTCAGCACCGGCTCCAGCTGGCAGGGTTCCTCCACGGAGACGGTGAGGGTGAAGGGGACGGCAGGATGCCGGGATGCTGGGGCGGCTGATGGCTGGGCCGACTGGACGGTGGCCGATGATTGGGCTGTCTGGGCGGCGGCCGATGGCTGGGCTGTCTGGATAGCGCCCATATCATCCGGCATCACGGGCTGGGCCATGTCCCCGCCATCTTCCAACACCCGTCCCACCCTATATGGCTTGAGCATAGCGGATTCCAGGGCTTCCAGCCCGGACCTGCGCAGCTCGTTGAGCGCCTGTACAGGCAGGAACATTTCTCCCTTTAACTCTGCACTCAGATCTTCAAAGATAAATGGTGTGTTGCCTGTTTTATTCAGCTGTTTTAATACTTTTTCCTCTGTCATGGGCTGTTTCTGCGCTGCTTGTGGCGCCTGTCCTTTCACAGTTACCTCTGCTCCGCTGCAACTCAGGGTCATGACGGACGGCTTTCCTGTTTCCAGGATTACATGGCCTCTGACAGGTTCCTTTAATTCTGCCTCCACATAGGTGCGGTCCAGATAATCAAACAGCTTCTGGTTTCCTTCCCTGAATTCAGGCTTTTCCTTCAGGGCCACCATATCCCGTCCATTGTGCTCCTCATAGTATCCCGAAGTAAATCCTCCACGGTCAAACAGATCCAGAAGCATCTTCCTGTCATCCGGCTCCACATGCCAGCCTTCCCTTCCTTGGGTAAGATAGCGGTCCACATATTTGCGGTAAATGCTCACAACTCCTGCCGTGTATCTGGGACTCTTCATCCTGCCCTCAATCTTCAGGGAGTAGACGCCTGCTTCTAAGATGTCCGGCAGGATGTCAAGGGTACAGAGGTCCTTCAGGCTCAGGACGTATTTCTCATTCTCCCGGTTAATGGCAGGGGACTTTCCCTGACCGGCCTGTCCTTCGTATACACGGTAAGGAAGACGGCAGGGCTGGGCACAGCGTCCGCGGTTCCCGCTCCTTCCGCCGATAAGGCTGCTCATAAGGCACTGGCCTGAATAACAGTAGCACAGGGCGCCATGGACAAAGCTTTCGATTTCCACATCCACTTCTTGGTGGACACGGCGTATCTCATCCAGGGACATTTCCCTGGACGTCACCACACGGCTGCAGCCATAGTCCTTTAACATCCTGGCCCCGTATACGCTGGTAATGGTCATCTGGGTGCTGGCATGCAGTTCAAGTCCTGGGAAATTCTCCTTCATAATCCTTAAAGCCCCCAGGTCCTGCACAATCACACCGTCCAGTCCCTGCTCGTAGTAGGGCGTCATATATTCCACCAGTTCCTTCAGCTCGGATTCCTTGAACAGGGTATTGACCGTCATGTACAGCCTGCGGCCATGCAGATGCACATAGTCAATGGCCTCCAAAAGCCCCTTTTCATCCGGATTATCCGCATAGGCCCTGGCCCCGAATCTGGTGCCGCCCATGTATACAGCATCCGCCCCGGCAGCCACGGCTGCCTTCATGCTGGCCCAGGAACCTGCCGGTGCCAGTATCTCTGCCTGTCTTTTCTCCATCTTGTCCCAACCTTTCCTGAAAGAAAAGATGCCTCACGCATCATCATGAGACATCCCCCTTGTATCTGTTACAGCATCGCTCAAATGAATTATCTGCCGCCCTCTTGCGGCGCAGTATCATCTTACCTGCGTCCGCCTCTGTGTGAATTAGCTTTCTTAGCTGCCTGCAGGGCCTTTTTGGCTAACTCTTCATCTGAAATGCCTGTGGTATGTAATGTGACCGCCGCTTCCTTCCTGGCTGTTTCTGCGGGTGATGCGGTCTGTGTAACGGGTGTGGCTGCCTGTAACGGCTGGCTGCCTGTTGCCGTGTTTCCTTCTGATAGACTTACCGTGGTGGTGGTTTCCGTGGCTTGGACGGCTTCCATGGATTGGATAGCTTCCCTTGCCTGGATGGCTTCCGTGGATTGGATGCTTTCCCTTGCCTGGATGATTCCCCTGTCCTGGATGGTTTCACTGACCTGGATATTTTCCCTGGCCTGAATCGTTTCACTGACCTGAATGTTTAATTCCTTGGCCGTTCCTTCCGGATGGACGGAAAGCCCCTCCTTAACAGGTTCTGCAGCCTGGGCAATCCGCGCTTCCCTGACGGCTTGGGCTTCCATGGCGGTTTCTACTGTTTGAGCCGTCTCTGCCTTCCTGGCGGTTTCCGCGGCCCTGGCAGCTTCTGCTTCTCTGGCAGTCTCTGCGGCCTTGGCAGCTTCCGCCTCCCTGGCGGTTTCCGCAGCCCTGGCGGTCTCCGCGGCCTTGGCAGCTTCCGCCTCCCTGGCGGTTTCCGCAGCCCTGGCAGCTTCCGCCTCCCTGGCTATCTCAGATTCCCTGGCAACAGCCGCTTCCCTGGCTTCCTTTAATTCTTCTTCCATCTGGGCTGTCACTTTAGTAAGACGGTCCAGCTCCCTTTGGCGCTCCTCTAAATCCTTTAATACTGCCTCCAGCTTCATCTGGGTACTTACTAATTCATGTTTTAAGCTGTAGGTTTCTTTTTCCATGTCGTTTTTCTGACGCTCCATGCCTTCTGCCCACTCCAGCGCCTTGAAGTAGTCGTCTGCTATGTTTAACTCGGTCATGACGGTCTGGTAGTCTGCACTCTGCTTCGTGAAGCCGGGCAGCTTGCGCATCTGCGCACTTTTGTCGTTGACATAGCTGGCCGCTTTCTGGAGATAGGCTTCGTCCTCACTTCCGCCTAAGGTGTATATTTTTCCATCTATTAATACTTGGGTGTAATTTTTTGAGTCCATTTTGTTCTCCTGTTTTCTAGGGATGTTGGATGGAGCTTGACCGGGCCGCCGGGGATTCCCAATTGCCGGGTTGTGGCTGGCTGGTGGGATGGCTGGACCGTTAGTCCGCAGTGCCCGCTCGATTCCGCTGCGCTCCATCTCGCTCACGGGCTTCCCCCTATGGAAAAAGACAAATGGAAAATTCCTTATGTGCAAGCACAACGAAATTTTCCATCCGCCTTTTTCCGCACTGCTCATTGCCTGCGTGGATATTATACCACATCCCCCCCAAAGCCTCAACCCTGTGTGTACGGGGTTTTTCTACATTTCCTGACTGGGTGGGGTCAGGTTTGGTTTCCTTCTTTTGTGCATCCCAGGTGGCGGTAGGCTGATTCGGTGGCGGTGCGGCCCCGGGGGGTGCGGTTAATCAGGCCGTTCATCAGGAGATATGGCTCGTATACTTCTTCTAGGGTCCCGGAGTCTTCGCCCAGGGCCGCTGCAAGGGTGTCCAGGCCCACGGGGCCTCCAGAGAATTTTTCTATTATCATGAGAAGGATGTTCCTGTCGTTCTGGTCCAGGCCCAGCTTGTCTACATCCATGATATCCAGGGCAAAGTCTGTTACTTCCCTGGTGATGACCCCGTCGTATTTGACCTGGGCAAAGTCCCGGACACGCTTTAACAGACGGTTGGCAAGCCTGGGGGTCCCTCTGGAACGTCTTGCCAGTTCCAGCGCGCCCGCCTCCTCAATCTCCACGCCCAGCACGCGGGCCGAGTGGAGGATGATGGTGGTAAGCTCCCTTGGCGTATAAAATTCCAGCCTCTGGACCACGCCGAAACGGTCCCTTAGGGGCGCAGTGAGAAGCCCGGCCCTGGTGGTTGCCCCTACCAGGGTAAAATGCGGCAGGTCCAGACGGATGGACCTGGCGGTGGAATCCTTTCCCAGCATGATATCTATGGCAAAATCCTCCATGGCCGGGTACAGCACTTCCTCTACCTGGCGGTTCAGACGGTGGATTTCATCTACGAACAGCACATCCCCTTCCTGGAGATTGTTAAGGATGGCAGCCATCTCTCCCGGCTTCTCAATGGCCGGGCCGCTGGTCACCTTCATGCTGCTTCCCATCTCGTTGGCTATGATTCCGGCCAGCGTGGTCTTGCCCAGTCCGGGCGGCCCGTAAAACAGCACGTGATCCAGGGCCTCATTCCGGTTCCTGGCAGCTTCTATATATACTTTCAGGGTGGATTTAAGCTTTTCCTGCCCCACATAGTCCTTAAGGCACTGAGGACGCAGCGTTGTCTCTATACGCTCATCTTCCGCCGTTACATCTGTCGTTATAATCCTGCGTTCCATATACACCTCAACCCATCTTATATCAGTCTTCCGCCCCTGGCTTCAGGGCGTGCTTAAAAATTGCATCCGCCAGCCATGCATCCCACTTTCCCCCAAGGGATACCTCTGGCAGATTCCTTAGGGGCGTGTTTGAAAATCCATTCCCGCCCAAAACCACATCTACAGGAAGGACAGATGCTTTAGGGACGCCTTAAGCACGTCCTCGGATGTCATGCCCTCCGCCACTTCCACCTGTTTCACGGCCCTGGATGCTTCGGTGTTGGTATATCCCAGTGCCACCAGTGCCTGGACCGCTTCCTTGGCAGCCTCGGCAAGGCCCGCCATGGATGCGGCCGCCGGACCCACGCCGCTGTCCCCGGAGAGGGCCATGTTGCCTAATACATCGTCCATGGATATCTTATCCTTCAGATCCAGGATCAGCCGCTGCGCCGTCTTGTTGCCGATTCCGGGCGCCTTGGCCAACGCCTTCACGTCCTCGCTCACAATGGCCAGCCGTAAATCATCCGGCCTGAGCACGGACAGGATTCCGAGGGCTCCCTTTGGCCCGATTCCATTGACCCCGATTAACTGCCTGAACATGTCCCGGTCCTGGCTGTGAAGGAAGCCGTATAATGTCATTGCGTCCTCCCTTACCTGGAAGTAAGTGTAAATCGTCACTTCCTCCCCCAGCCGGGGCAGCTCCGGCTGCAAGGATGCGGGAACCCGGATTGCCAGCCCCACATTGCCTGCTTCCACTATGATACTATCCTCATCAATGCCCATAAGAGGCCCTTTTACATACGAAATCATAATCTGTTCCCATTCTTTCCGCAAAGCGCTGCCCGCCGGAGACCACTGTGTCATTAACAGTCCGCCGCTTCCTTTTCCTCCGCGGCGCCCGGCCGTGCGCTCTTTAATCATTACCTGCCATTCATCATAACATACAGGTTATCCCAATGCAAGCAGGTCGAACAAATATTCTGTTTCAGACTCTTGCGCCAACGCCCGATATAGGCTAAACTAACAAATGTACAGACTCATACTGCTGCGATAAAAGGAATAGAAGGAGTGACTTTACATGATTACCATCAAACATCCCGTTGACCTTCCCGATACATATCCCCTGGAGCGCATCGGCGCCCTGAAGGAACTTTTGTTTTTCGATATAGAGACTACCGGATTTTCCGGGGACACATCCCAGCTCTACCTCATCGGCTGTACCTACCATGACGGCTTTGGCTGGAAATTAATCCAGTGGTTTGCGGATACAAGGGAATCGGAGGCCCAGCTCCTGGAAAGCTTCTTTACCTTCATGAAGCGGTTCCGGATCCTGGTACATTTTAACGGGGACGGCTTTGACATCCCTTATCTGCTGAAATGCTGCCGCCGTCTGGGGCTTAATTATAATTTCGATTCCATCATCAGCTTGGATATCTACAAAAAAATAAAGCCCTACCGCAAACTGCTGGGCCTTGAAAACATGAAGCAGAAATCCATTGAACAGTTCCTGGGCGTGTCCAGGGAAGATAAGTGCTCGGGCGGGGAACTGATCCAGGTTTACAGGGACTATCTCATGAGCCATGAATCATTTTTATACGACCTGCTGATCCTGCACAATGAGGATGACTTAAAGGGCATGCCTTCCATCCTTCCCATATTGAATTACGCGGACATGCTGGAGTCCCCCTTCACGCTGACATCCCAGGAGGTCTGCGGTTCCTGGCCCTTCCTTAACCTGACCTGGCAGAACCCCTATTCCATCCCGGTCCCCCTGGAATATGACAGCGCCCCGGTGAGCATGGAGCTGCACCGGGACACCCTGACCTGTAACATTTCCCTGTATCAGGGAGAACTTAAATTTTTCTATCCGAATTATAAGGATTACTATTATCTGCCCATGGAAGATACCGCCATCCACAAAAGCGTGGGCGAATACGTGGACAAGGATGCCCGTAAGAAAGCCACTGCCCGCACCTGTTATACGAAGAAATGCGGCCTGTTCCTGCCTCAGTTCGGCCCGCTTTGGTCCCCTGCCCTGAAAGAGGATTATAAGGGCCTCTTAGATTATGTGGAGTACAGTCCCGACCTGCTGGCCGGGCCTGAGACAGCGGATTCCTATGCACGGCAGATACTGGATTACGTGAGCAGGAAGAGGGATTAGGGCAAGACAAGTACGGCACTGCGCAAATAACAGTGAATAGCGCGTCTGAAGACATGCCTCAGTTCCCATCCCCTCTCCAGCCATCCTCCGCCCGGTACACGCCTATCTGCTGGTTTAGGATTCCTGACATTTCCTCCGCTGGGACCTCCTTCATATCCACGATGGCGTCATTCCCATCCCGCTCCACCAGAAGACCGATGGTATTGTCCAGTCCGGCCATTGCGCCATTTACATAAATGCCGCACCCCGATGTATCACGGATTGCCTCCACCAGCTTCCCGTCAAAGGACAGGTATCCTGTCCGGGTGTCATAGGACAGGCCGTAAGGGCCATACTCCTTAACGTATCCTCTCAGGGAAGCCATGCTGCGCTCCGCCTCCGTGGCCTGTTTCAGAAACTCGGTTGTCCCTGTCTCCCGGAAGCCAGCCAGCTTCCCGCTTTCATCCCGCACCGCTTCAAGACACAGGCTGCCTGCCAGATCGTCCATCCTGTTATAGGTGCCGTCCGCATATTCATCCAGGAAATATCCCACTCCCCAGCTGTTATAGAATATGCGGTCCAGTTCCGGACTGTAAATCATTCCCAACGCTTCGTATTCCTTAAACTGCGGTGCCTCAGCCAGTATCCTGGCCGGACTTTTGCCCTCTGCGTCCAAGGCCCCGGAGGAAGCCTCCCCTGTAAGTCCTCCTGTATCCGCAGGTATATTGCCTGTGGAGGCAAACACGGTCATTGACATGGCAAGCACCAATATACTGCACACAATCCCGAATCTGGTCCGTTTATCATTCTTCATAAGTATCATTATCCTTTCTTTAACTGAACTTTTCCCAAAACCGTTGTATAATAATGAAACCTTATGATTCTTCTCCGAATACCGAAGCAGCGTCATGGCATAGGCCGCACGGCCTTTTTTATCCATTCCCAGCACCGCTTCCTGGTCGCACGCCAGTTCCATGTCCCGGTTAAAACAGTGCCACATCACCCAGACAAGCGGGTTAAACCAGTGTATGCATGCAGCCGTCAGCGCCACGATTTTCCACAGATTGTCATACCTTCTGATATGTACATACTCATGGCGCAGGATATGGTCCAGGGACCGGACATCCTCCATGTCCATGCTCTTTGGGAATATAATCCTGGACTTCCATATACCATAGGTGACCGGGCTGGCTATCCTGTCATAAACCATGAACCTCACGCTGCGGCGTTGAGGATGCGCTCCCTTCCACCAGCCCAGGTATCCCTGGTCCGGCAGGGGTAAGGCTTCGTCCAGCTTCCTGGCCTGTCCTATATAAGACCATGTAAAGAAAATCAGAAGCCCAAGGCAGACATCCAGCCAGGCCAGGAATACAATCCGCCTTAATAGCACGGCATCCCCCGTCCCCTGCTGGGCCGGACCGGCGGCTGTCCCGTCATGGGACGGTTCCTGGACAAAGAATATCCGGCCCTCATCCGCCCAGGCAGACTCAATCCCCATGGATGGCAGCTGCACCGGCAGTTCAAACGGCAGCAGCAGCCTGGCCAGGACGACAAACCACATAAGGTACAGGAACCGTGCTGAGAACAGCCTTCTACCCGCCCGGCGCAGGAATGCAATTGCCAGGATCAGGATTCCGGCCGAACCGCTCATCTGTAATAATCTCATGCTTCCTCCTGTCCCGCCTGCTTTAACATCTGCCTAAGTTCCTCCAGCTCCTCCTTTGACAAGGACTGCCCTGACAGGAATGCAGCAAAAAATTTTGATTTGGAGCCGTCGAACATGCGGTCAATCAGCTCCTCTGTCTCCGCTGCCTGTATCTCTTCCCTCCTCACCACGGCCCTGCACAGGAAATTAGGTTCGCAGCGTTCAATGGCGCCTTTCTCAATGCACTTCTTAATGACCGTGTACGTGGTGTTGCGGTTCCAGCCAGTCTCCTCCTTCAGGAGCTTTGCCAGCTGTCCGGCCGTGCAGTCCCCATGGTTCCACAGCATTTCCATTACTTTCAGTTCAGAGTCGAATAGTTTCAGTTTCATATAAACTCCTTTCAGTGACTATTGCAATAGTTATCACACTTTTAGACTATCACAGTAGTCACGATATGTCAATGACTATTTCAATAGTTACAATAATTTAATAGGCATGATAATTTAATAGACACGATAATTTAACAGGCATGACAATTTAACAGGCATGACAATTTAACAGGCACAATAATTTAACAGACAAAAAAGGGACTCCCCTTAAAGGAATCCCTCTAACTTTCCATCAATATCATACATCCCCCGCCATCACTTCCTCGGCAGGGCCGCCCTGTAATTCTCCCTCACCGTATTCCCCGAATAAGCCGCATACATCTGGGCGGTAGTGGAATCCGAATGTCCAAGCATGGCCTGGACCGCATGGACATCAGCTCCCCCGCGGATCAGATGGGCTGCAAAAGAATGGCGGAGCGTATGGGGCGTGATGTCCGCCTGTATACCGGCCTTCTCCCCATAATACTTGATTATCTTCCAGAAGCCCTGCCTGCTCATGGCCTTACCGCTGCAATTGGTGAACAGCCATGGGGATTCCTTGCCCTTTAACAGTTCCCGGCGCCCCCGCTCCAGGTACACGGACATGGCCTGGCTGGCGGTCTTGCCAAAAGGCACCATCCGCTCCTTCAGGCCGTCCCGGCAGGTGATATAGCCAATCTGCATATTCAGGTCCGACAGCTCAAGTCCAATCAGCTCGGACACCCGGATACCGGTTGCATACAGAAGCTCCATCATGGCCTTATCCCTGATTTCCTTGGGCGATGATGTCCCTGGCTGGTCAAGCAGCGAATTAACCTCATTGACACTCAAAATAACAGGCGCTTTCTTCTCAATCTTAGGCGCCTTCAGAAGTTCGGACGGGTCCCTGCGGATCATCCCCTCCCTGAACAGATAACTGAAAAATGCCTTGATGGAAGCAAGTTCCCTTGAAATCGTAGTTGTGGCCTTGCCCTCCTTTTCCAAATAAAGGATATAGGAGTTCAAACTGGTCCTGGTCACCTTTTCAACCTCTGTAATCCCCTTCTCCGCCAGGAAAGCAGCCAGCTGGTTCAGGTCCCTCTGATAGGAAATCTCTGTATTTTTTGAAGTTTGCCTCACATCCCTAAGGTAGCTGACAAAACTCTTTATCTCGGACGTCATCTCTTTCTATTACCCCTACCCGTTTCTACCAAAAATCACGGAAAACCCGTGTGCTGACTATCATTATATCCACATTTTCTTATAAAATCAAACACATTTTTCCCACTTTTACCCCCATTTCACGCTACTTAACATAAAACATACAACATGTTGGAAGGGGGCATTTTGGCTTGTCAATATCTTGTAAAAACAGCGGAAAAATTTTTATGTCCCAAAGCCTTAAAATCCTTTATTTTTCAGCTCTTCCACCAGTTTTACGTAAAATTCCACCACATCAAAGCCCCGGTAATCCTCCCGTTTTAAATCAATCATATCCCCATGGGAAATCCCCCGGTGCTTCCTGTTGGTGACAATCCCCCTGAAATCCCCCCACATGGCTGACTCCGGCGTCACCAGACCGTCGTTGGCCCCGTCCACTGCGCGGATCAGCAGGTAAGGAAGCCACAGCAGCGGGTCGCTCAGGCAGTCCTTCATCAGGGAGGTGTAACTCTGATAATAGACTCCGGGCACATCCGGCACGGTTTCATTGAACCGGCGGCTGGAATCCGTACTGAACTGATGGGTAGCAGTATAAAAGTCAGGATGGGAATCCCCAAAACGGCCAAACCCGCGGTCAAAGCATCCGGCAATGAACCGGTACAGTCCTTCCGGCAGACGGCAGGCGTAATCCACGAACCTGCATCCCCGGTGGGGCGTATTGATGGTTGTGAGGGAGGCCACCATGGGCGCCGCCCCCAGCATGGATATGGCGTAGCGGGAATCCAGCCCGCCCTTGGAGTGGGCGATGATATTCACCTTCCCGCACCCTGTTTCCTCCACGATTCCTTCAATCTTCTTACGGATGTCCCCTGCATTGTAAACCACTGTGGCAAATGCCTCCTGGTTCCCATAGTACACCGATACCCCGTATCTTGTAAGCTCCCTTGGAATCCTGCCCCAGTAATTAAAATACCTTAAATCCCTGAATCCAACGCCGTGGACCAGAAGAAGGGGGTACCTGGTCCTGCACATGTCCGACTCCGCCCGCACATTGCGGACCGACTGCTTATAGCATTCAAAGTCATACTCCTCATGGACCAGCCTCATGGCATGAAGAAGGACCAGCAGGTTCACCACCGGGATCCACATGGCCAGCACCATGATTACACGGGTCCTGAGCCTCAGGCGTCTGGAAGTAAGGAATATACGCAGGATCCCGTTCCAGAGAAGGAGTAAGAGCATGACGGCGGAATAGATACCGCTGGCCCATAAAATCCTCTTATCAGCCAGACCTTTCCCAAACCCGGGATAAAGCTTTAGAAGGATCGGGACCTGTGCAAAGAAGCCGTAGATGGCGGCATAACAGAGGCTCCGGCCGCCCTCCATGATTGTAATCCTCCAGGAGGCATAGGTATCCTTCCTCTTGGGCATGACCTGGAACACCATCCAGATAGCCCAGGTCATGACTAACACCATGACCAGTATAAGGTTTCTGGCAGCCTGCCCCAGAGCTTCAGCCGCCTTTAAATCCGGCCAGATTCCCATATACCAGCCATAGGCTGCCAGCGGGATGTTCACCGCAAACGGAATATAGAACGCCAGAAACAGCCGTTTCAGATATGTATGTCCTGGTTTCCTCTCCTTCATCCGTATTCCCTCCTGCATTTACTCTGAATGTATTTAAAAAAGCCCGGCCAGCAGCGGCGATATCCATATCTCCAGGAACGCCCCTGCCCCGGACATGGCTATCAGCAAAAGCCCCGGCAGGATATGAAGCTTCTTCTGCGCCTGGCCTGACCAGACAGAAAGCACGTACCATATCAGAAGATAGATAATGCCGTGGGGAAGTATGCTGCACAGAAATGCGGCTATCCCCAGGATTCCTTTCCTCATGGTCCACACCGAAAGCACCACGGCCAGGGACATGCCTGCATAGAATGTCAGGAACCCGAACAGCATCTGGCTGCACACGGTCAGCCCGGCCAGCCATCCGGCCCCTGCCTCAAAGGCCCTCTGCTTCCACACAGCCAGGAAATCCTTCACGGCATACCGTCCCCCGGCCCTCACTGTCCCCGCTGTCCCTGCCGCCCCAAGGACGCAGCCCTGTACCACGGGACCGCCGAACGCCAGTGCCGCCGCCGTCCCCGCCAGCACGCCCAGCACGAAGCAGGACAGCAGCCAGTCCTGATATGTAAGCGTTGCAAGGCCCATCCTTAACCGTCTCAATCCCACAGCCGTCATCCTCCCCATGAATATCTCTAAACTACTGTATTCCGGGGAGGCGGCCATTATGCCAAGTCGTCCTTTTTATCCACGCTGCGGTACTTCCTTGCATAGGCCATAATGGCTGCAATTGTCTTACCGTCCGTGATTTTCCCTGTATAAACCATCTCTTCCAAGTCTGCAAGTTCACATGGTTCCACATTGATGACCTCATCCTCATCCAGGTTCTGGTGGGACGGTATCAGGTTGTGGGCAACGAAGATATCAATGGCCTCATCACAGAACGCCACGGTGGTGGTAAGGCTCATCAGGTATTCCAGGCTATCCGGGGATTCCACCCTGAATCCGGTCTCCTCCTCCAGTTCCCTGAATGCGCAAAGCACCTTGGGTTCATCCGGCGCATCCAGCTTACCGGCCGGGATTTCCAGCGTAAAACGGTTCAGTGCGTTGCGGTACTGGCGCACCATGAGGATTTTCCCGTCAGCCGCCACCGGCAGGACGGCAGCCGCCCCATCGTGGTGGATAAAGTCCCACTTTGCCTCATGTCCGTTGGCAAGGACCGTGTCCTCATATATCTTCAGGATATTCCCCTCATATTTAAGCTGTCTGTCCAGACGCACTACCGGCATCCCTTCATTCTCAACTTTGTTTTCCATTGTCATTTAATCCTTTCCTAATCCTATCATGATTTTATTCCTTGTTTCAATCCACGCTCGGTATATTGTCGAAGTGCGACTGCATCCTACGTAGATGCGTGGTTGACCTCATGGCAGTGGGGGATACCGATTACTCTCCGCCCACCACTGCCGTTAAGTTTGTTTTTGGCAATTCATCTCACCACCTTAGAGGATGGGAGAATCCTTGCTAATATTCGTTGAAAATCATCTTATTTTCTGACGGTGTTTCCTCCCGGCCCGGTCCTCCCCGCCTACTTCATGCGCTGGGTCTTCTCATAACACGCATCCGCCGCTTTGATGACAGCGTTGCGCAGCCCATGCTCCTCCAGGGCCGACACACCGGCAATGGTGGTGCCGCCCGGCGAACACACCTCATCCTTAAGCTGTCCCGGATGTTTTCCTGTCTCCAGCACCATCCTGGCGCTGCCCAGGACGGTCTGTGCAGCCATGGCATAAGCTGTCTTCCTGGGCAGGCCGTACTTCACGCCGCTGTCAGCCAGGGCCTCGATGAACATATACACGAATGCAGGGGAGCTTCCGCTGACACAGCCCACTGCGTCCATCAGCCGCTCCTCCACCAGCTCCATGCGTCCGCAGGATGAGAAGATAAGCCTGATTTCCGCTTTCTCCTCATCTGAATAGATGCCTGCCTCATATGTAACCCCTGTCATGCCCTCCCCCAGAAGCGCCGGTGTATTGGGCATGGCCCTGACCACCCTTACACCGCCGCCCAGCCTGGCGCCGATATCCTGTATGGAAATGCCGGGGGCCAGGGAAATGATTACCTGTTCTTTTGTCAGCACATCCTTTATCTCCTCAAACACCACGTCAAAATACTGCGGCTTCACCGCAAGGATAAGATACTTTACCTGGGCCGCGCATTCCCGGTTGGAGCCGGCGTGGGCCACCTTTGTCTCAGATGTGACCTGGTCCATCTTCTCCTGATGGGCCGCAGTGAAAATCATGTCCTGAGGCGCATACACCTTGAGAAGTCCTTTCATGATGGCGCTTCCCATATTCCCCATTCCGATAAAACCGATCTTAGCCATTAATAATCCTCCTAATCATGAACTCCTGATATATCCGTCAGCTCCCCCGGCATGAATGTCCAAACAGGCACCGGGACGGCTGGGACCGCCAAAGCCGTTTCTTTTGGCAAAAACCCCGGCAGACTGCGCGTTGCTGCATGCCGGGGTTTTTCATCAGTCAATATCTTTGAGTATATCACAAAAATCAAATGTAGCAAAGTAGTCCTCAGGAGTTTCCGCCCTCCGGATCATTTCCACGGAACCGTCCTGCTTTAACAGCAGCTCCGCCGACTTTAGCTTGCCGTTGTAGTTATATCCCATGGCAAACCCATGGGCGCCCGTGTCGTGGATGAACAGCAGGTCGCCTTTCCTTATCTCAGGCAGCATGCGGTCAATGGCAAACTTATCATTGTTCTCGCACAGGGAGCCGACCACGTCATACATGTGGCCGCAAGGCTCATCTTCCTTCCCCATTACCGTGATGTGATGGTATGCCCCGTACATGGCCGGGCGCATCAGGTTCACGGCGCAGGCGTCCACTCCCACGTACTCCTTGTGGGTATGCTTTTCATGGATGGCCTTTGTCACCAGGGCGCCGTAGGGCCCCATCATGAAGCGGCCAAGCTCGGTGCAGATTGCCACATCATCCATGCCAGCCGGTACCAGGACTTCCTCATAAACCTTGCGCACGCCGTCCCCGATGGCCAGTATGTCGTTGGGTTCCTGGTCCGGGCGGTAGGGAATGCCGATGCCGCCGGACAGATTGATGAATTCCACATGGGCGCCTGTCTCCTCCTGAAGCTTCACAGCCAGTTCAAAAAGGATCTTGGCAAGCATGGGATAATACTCCACGGTCACCGTGTTGCTGGCCAGGAAGGCATGGATGCCGAAATGCTTCGCGCCCTTATCCTTCAGTATCTTAAATGCCTGGAAAATCTGTTCCGTTGTCATCCCATACTTGGAATCCCCCGGGTTGTCCATGATGTCATTGCTTACCTTGAACACGCCGCCCGGATTGTAGCGGCAGCTGATGGTTTCCGGGATGTATCCCAGGGTCTGCTCCAGGCACTCAATATGGGTTATATCATCCAGGTTGATGATGGCGCCCAGCTTTTCTGCGTATGCGAACTCCTCAGGCGGCGTGTCATTGGATGAGAACATGATATCATGTCCCTTAAACCCGCACGCTTTTGACATCATAAGCTCTGTCATGGAAGAACAGTCCGTGCCGCATCCCATCTCCTTTAACAGGTTCAGAAGAAAAGGATTGGGGGTTGCCTTAACTGCAAAATACTCCTTATATCCCTTATTCCATGCAAATGCCTGCTTCAGCTTCGCCGCATTCTCCCTGATACCCTTTTCATCGTAAAGATAGAAGGGGGTGGGGTATGTTTTCTCAATCTCTTTCAGCTGTTCAAGTGTTACAAATGGTTTCTTCTCCACTTCTCTTACTCCTTTCCCTTTTTGAGCGTATATGCGCCCTCCCTTAGATGCAAAAAGCCTGTCAGGAAGCACAATAATCCTTGCGGAATATTGTACCCCCTGCCAGACTCCTTTGTCCAGTACTATTTTACTCGATATTGATCACACGCATGATATTGGTCTGTGTGGCTGCCTCGTGGCGTCTTGCGTAGGTCACCACGCCTGCGGTGATGACTGCCAGCTCGCCCACTGTCACAAGGCCCCTTTCCTTAAGCTCTTCCACGGAATTCTCAATCAGTTCATCCGTGGATTCAGCGCGGCGTGACCATATTGGCACAACGCCCCACTGCAGCTGCATCTGGCGCACGGTCGCCATGCTTGGGGACATGCCGATGATCCTTGCAGCCGGCCTCCACTTGGAGAGCATCTGGGTGGTAAAGCCTGTGATGCTTGGAGCGATGATGACGTCTGCGCTCAGGTCATGGGAGGTGGAAACGGATGCGAAGCACACTGCGTTGGAAACATTTTTCATGTTCTGCTTGGACACCTTCCTCTGGCGGTATCCTGCATAGTCCAGATAGGACTCTGACTCCTCGGCAATGGAAACCATCATCTTAAGGGCTTCAACGGGATACTTACCCATGGCGGTCTCGCCGGAAAGCATCACTGCATCGGTGCCGTCATAAACCGCATTGGCCACGTCCGTCACCTCTGCCCTGGTAGGCCTTGGGTTGCGGATCATGGAATCCAGCATCTGGGTTGCGGTGATGACAATCTTACATGCCTCGTTACACTTGCGGATGATCTTCTTCTGGATATGGGGAACCTTTTCAGCGGGAATCTCCACGCCCATGTCGCCGCGGGCAACCATGATGCCGTCCGCCTCCTCGATGATGGCGTCCAGGTTCTCGATGCCTTCCGCATTCTCAATCTTGGCAATTACCTTCATGCTGGAACCCTGCTCATCCAGCATTGCCTTGATTTCCCTGATGCAGTCCGCGGTACGCACAAAGGATGCCGCGATGAAATCAAATCCCTGCTTGATGCCGAAACGGATGTCTTCTTTGTCCTTGTCGGTCAGGGCCGGGAGCTTAATCTTCACATTGGGGACATTGACGCCCTTTTTCTCGCCCAGCTCGCCGCCGTTAATCACCTTACATACAATGTCCGTGCCATTGACCTCCGTCACGTCCATCTCAATCAGGCCATCGTCAATCAGGATCTTATTGCCGGGAACCACGTCTTCGCCCAGTCCGCTGTAATTGATGTATCCGATGTTCTCATCCCCAATCAGCTCGCGGGTGGTCAGCGTATAGGTCTGGCCTTCCTTTAATGTTACTTTCTTACCGTCCTTCAGCTGCCCGGTGCGGATTTCAGGGCCTTTTGTATCCAGAAGCGCCGCAACAGGGATATCCAGCTCCTTGCGGACTTCCTTTAACAGTTCCAGGCGTCCCTGGTGCTCCTCATAATCGCCGTGGGAAAAGTTGAAACGCGCCACGTCCATGCCATTCTTTGCAAGCTCCATCATGACGTTCCTGTCATTGGTGTTGGGACCCATGGTACAGATAATCTTGGTCTTTTTCATTATTAAATCCTCCATAAACGTTGTACAGTGTGATATGTGAATGATCTGCCGGTTCTTAGGGCCTGTCTGTGTAAATGCTTTTGCAGTACAGCGCTCATGATGCTATTGGGGGGAATCCGGCTTTTTCACGTGTTGATGAGTATACAAATGATCCATGCAGTATTCGTAGCTGCCTTCACATTTTGAACAATAACGGAATTCCATGCCAGGGCTGTCCTTGTCCGTCCGGCCGCACACAGCGCACTTATGGCCGGTCTTGTTGGAAACCATGGGCTTGATCTTTTTCTGGAAATCCTTCTGGCGCTTCTTCTGTTTGTAACCCGTCTCCCCGGCCAGCACCATCCAGCCAAAGAAGATGAACATGTGCAGGATGCACACAAAAATCTGGACCCTGGTGTATATGTCACCCTTGACAAAGTAATAAATGTAAACCGCTGCCTCGGCGTACGCAATCCACTTGGCCTTCAGGGGAAGGACCATCATCAGCAGGACCTGCATATCCGGGAACATGAGTGCAAATACAAAAAAGAAGGAATACACCAGGTAAACAGGCGTAAGCACCATGGGGAAGCCTACCACCAGGTACATAAACAGGGATGCCGCCACATTCAACAGCACGCCCAGTATGATGTAACAGTTGAAACGGAACTTACCCCATACCTGTTCCACAATCATGCCAAAGGAACGGATGCAGTAGATGGCCAGGGCGTTAAACAGGATGTAGCCCATGGGGTTCCCTCCTGTAAATGCAGGCGGATATACAAAAAAGGTCAGGATCCTCCAGACCTGCCCCTGCATGATGGCAATGGGGTTTAAAATCAGATAATTCAGGAAGCCCGGCGCCACAAGGTACAGCACCGTGCCCATGGCCAGCATGGCACATACATAGTTGATGATCCCGCCGATTGCAAACCGGTTCATTTTCTGCTCAAACTTCTTTAGAAAATTCATGAATACTCCTTTTATGTCAGAATAAATCCTTCTTATTAAATATATAAGCTACCAACAGTGACAGGGCCAGGGCAAATCCCAGGACTATGACAAACCCGTAGGGATTGTTCGCAAAGGGCATTCCCCTGGAATTCACATTCATGCCATAGAAGCTGGCCACCATGGTGGGGATTGACATGACAATGGTTACGGTTGCCAGGAACTTCATGACAATGTTCAGGTTGTTGGAGATGACCGAGGCAAAGGCGTCCATGGTCCCGCTGAGGATCCCGCTGTAAATGTTGGCCATCTCGATTGCCTGTTTGTTCTCCACGATGACATCCTCAAGAAGGTCCGTATCCTCGGGATACTTCTTAATCTTCTCGGTCCTTAGGAGCTTCTCCAGCACCACCTCATTGGAACGCAGGGACGTGGTGAAATACACCAGGGACTTCTCCAGTTCCAGAAGCTCAATCAGTTCCTCATTCTTCTGGGACTGATGGAGCTTGCGCTCAATGACCTCGCTCTTCTTGTCAATGATGCGCAGGTACTGCAGGTACTGGGTTGCATTTTTATAAAGGATCTGCAGGATGAACCTGGTCTTCATGAATGTATGGAAGTCCCTTACCCTTCCGTCCATGAAGGACGTGAGCACGGGTGTCTCCTCCAGGCAGACAGTAATCAGCACATCGTTGGCCATGATGATGGCCAGCGGGATGGTGACAAACCAGTCCTTGCCGCTGCGCTCCTCTATGGACGGGATATCCACCAGCACCAGGGTGTATTCGTCCTCCACCTCGATTCGGGAACGTTCCTCCTCATCCAATGGCGCCTTTAAGTGGTCCGGGTCAATCTGGTATGCATCCGCAATGTCAATGATTTCTGAGGCTGTAGGGTTTGTTAACGCAATCCAGCAGCCAGGCTGCATCTCTTCTTTTTCGTGCATAGCACCGTCTTCGGTCTTAAAAATCCGTATCATGCGAACTCTCCCCCATTTTGAAATTATACGTTCTCATTATAGTGACTGCCCTGCGGTTTGTCAAATAAAATAGCCCCTGATTTTTCACAAACAATAAGTTTTTACAGGAATCATGCACAATTTTTCCCATTTCTTCACGATTTTTTAACGCCTGTCCCCAATTGTATTCCTACCTAATTTATGCTAAACTTTACTATGACCATTCGCGGCTTACTGCCGCAAATTGTTGCATAAATCACAGTTTTTTCCATAAAACTGTATTATGATGAACGCAAAACAACTTCTCAGCCCGGCACAGCCCTTGTATGGACATCACATGCGCCGCTGCTGCAAGTCACAAAGGAGGTTAGGGTAAAACCCACGTATATGAGCTTACATACAAATACCCTTACACTGGGAATCGATATCGGTTCCACAACCGTCAAAGTAGCATTGCTTGACCAGAACTACCATATAGTATTCTCCGATTATGAGCGTCATTATGCCAATATACAGGAAACTCTGGCAGAACTTCTGAAAAAGGCCTGCCCCATAACCGGCCCCGCCCAGGTCATCCCCGTCATCACGGGATCCGGAGGCCTTACATTGTCATCCCATCTGAACATTCCATTTGTCCAGGAGGTGGTGGCTGTGGCATCCGCCCTGCAGGACTATGCGCCACAGACAGACGTGGCCATCGAGCTTGGCGGGGAGGATGCAAAAATCATATATTTTACCGGCGGGATTGACCAGAGGATGAACGGGATCTGTGCAGGCGGCACCGGTTCCTTCATCGACCAGATGGCATCCCTGCTTCAGACCGATGCCAGCGGCCTCAATGAATACGCCGCCCATTACAAGGCCATCTATCCCATCGCGGCGCGCTGCGGCGTGTTTGCCAAGTCGGATATCCAGCCATTGATTAATGAAGGCGCTACCAGGGAAGACCTGGCCGCGTCCATTTTCCAGGCAGTGGTGAACCAGACCATCAGCGGTCTTGCCTGCGGTAAGCCCATACGGGGCAATGTTGCCTTTTTGGGCGGTCCCCTTCACTTCCTGCCCCAGCTGCGTGAAAGCTTCATCCGTACCCTCCACCTTACGCCGGAACAGATCATTGCTCCGGACCATTCCCACCTGTTTGCCGCTGTGGGCGCTGCCATGAACCCTCAGGAGAACCAGTCCGCTGTTTCCCTGGAGGCCATGATTGAACAGCTGTCCTCGGGTATCCAGATGGATTTTGAGGTAAAGCGCATGGAACCGCTGTTCAGGGACCAGGCTGACTACGACGAATTTTCCAGCCGCCATGCCAGCAACCACGTTAAGTCCGGCGACCTTCCCTCCTATGAGGGCAACTGCTATCTGGGCATTGACGCCGGTTCCACCACCACCAAGGCGGCCCTGGTGGGCGAGGACGGCACCCTGCTGTACCGGTTCTATGACAACAACAACGGAAGCCCCCTTGCCACGGCCATCCGCGCCATAACGGAAATCCGCAGCCAGCTTCCGAAGACAGCCCACATTGCCTATTCCTGTTCCACAGGCTACGGCGAGGCCCTTTTAAAGGCAGCGCTGATGCTGGATGAGGGGGAAGTGGAGACCATCTCCCACTACTACGCGGCTGCTTTCTTTGAACCGGATGTGGACTGTATCCTGGACATCGGGGGACAGGACATGAAGTGCATCAAGATAAAGGACGGCACCGTGGACAGCGTGCAGCTCAACGAGGCGTGCTCCTCGGGCTGCGGCTCCTTCATCGAGACATTTGCCAAGAGCCTGAACTTTTCCGTGGAGGATTTTGCCAAAGAGGCCCTGTTTGCCAGGAACCCAACGGACCTTGGCACCCGCTGCACCGTATTCATGAACTCCAATGTAAAACAGGCCCAGAAGGAAGGGGCCACGGTGGCTGACATTTCCGCCGGCCTGGCTTATTCCGTCATCAAGAATGCCCTGTTCAAGGTCATCAAGATTACCAATGCCTCTGACCTGGGCGCCCATGTGGTGGTCCAGGGCGGCACCTTTTACAATGATGCGGTGCTCAGGAGCTTTGAGAAAATATCAGGATGCCAGGCAGTGCGCCCTGACATCGCAGGCATCATGGGAGCCTTCGGCGCTGCCCTGATTGCAAGGGAACGCTATCACATGAACGGCGAGGCAGAAACATCCATGCTGTCCCTGGATAAGATCATTGCCCTTAAGTATACCACCTCCATGACCCGGTGCAAGGGCTGCAACAACCACTGTGTGCTCACCATCAACCAGTTTGGGAGCGGACGCCGCTTTATCTCGGGCAACCGCTGCGAGCGGGGACTTGGACTTGAGAAGGCCAAGAAGGAGATTCCCAATCTCTTTGACTATAAGTACCACCGCATGTTTGACTACGAACCCCTGCCCCTGGACCAGGCGGACCGGGGCACGGTGGGGATTCCCAGGGTCCTCAACATGTTTGAGAACTTCCCCTTCTGGGCGGTTTTCTTTAAGAAGCTGCGCTACCATGTGGTGCTCTCGCCCCAGTCCACCAGACAGCTCTACGAACTGGGCATTGAATCCATTCCCAGTGAATCGGAGTGCTACCCGGCCAAGCTGGTCCATGGACATATATCATGGCTCATCAAGCAGGGAATCAAATACATTTTCTATCCCTGCATTCCGTATGAGCGCAATGAAAGCCCGGAGGCGGGCAACCATTACAACTGCCCCATGGTCACATCCTACGCGGAGAACATCAAGAACAATGTGGAGGAACTGTCAGAAGAACATGTAAGGTTTGACAACCCCTTCATGGCCTTTACCAATGAGGAGATCCTGACCCAGGCCCTTATAAAGGAATTTGCCGGGAACCATCAGATTCCTGCGGATGAGGTGAAAATGGCTGCCCACGCAGCATGGCAGGAGCTTCTGGCTTCCCGCCATGACATGGAGGCCAAGGGCGAGGAAACCCTGGCATGGATGAAGGAGAACAAAAAACGGGGCATCGTGCTGGCCGGCAGGCCCTACCATGTGGACTCTGAAATCCACCACGGTATCCCGGAACTGATTACCTCCTATGGATTTGCGGTGCTCACAGAGGATTCCATCTCCCACCTTGGAAGGGTGGAACGGCCTTTGGTGGTAACCGACCAGTGGATGTACCACTCCCGCCTCTATGCGGCGGCCAGCTTTGTCAAGAGCCGGGATGACCTGGACTTAATCCAGCTAAACTCCTTTGGCTGCGGCCTGGATGCCGTGACCACGGACCAGGTGGCCGATATCCTGACCCGTTCCGGCAAGATTTATACCGTGCTTAAGATTGACGAGGTGAATAACCTGGGCGCTGCCCGCATCCGTATCCGCTCCCTGATTGCGGCCCTCAAGGTCCGGGACCAGAAGCACTACGAGCACAAGGTGGTTTCCAGCGCCTATAACCGGGTGTACTTTACCAAGGAGATGAAGAAGACATATACCCTTCTCTGCCCACAGATGTCGCCCATCCATTTTGACCTTTTAGAGCCGGCCATCCGCTCCTTCGGATACAAGATTGAAGTATTGCAGAACCACAACCGCAACGCGGTGGACGTGGGACTCCAGTACGTGAACAACGATGCGTGCTATCCCTCCCTGATTGTCATCGGACAGATCATGGACGCCCTGCTTTCCGGCAGGTATGACCTGGACCACACAGCGGTGCTGATGACCCAGACAGGCGGCGGCTGCCGTGCTTCCAACTACATAGGCTTCATCCGGCGCGCCCTGGAAAAGGCAGGCATGCCGCAGGTGCCCGTTGTATCGGTCAATGCCAACGGCATGGAGACCAACCCCGGGTTTACATTTACGGTCCCCCTTATCACAAAGGCCATGCAGGCCATTGTGTACGGCGACATTTTCATGCGCGTGCTCTACGCCACCAGGCCCTATGAGGCAGAACCAGGCAGCGCCAATGCACTCCATGGGAAGTGGAAGGCCCGCTGTATTGCCTCCCTGTCCAAACGCAGCGCCGCCATGATGGAATTCAGCCGCAACATCAAGGGAATCATACGTGATTTTGACAATCTGCCAAGAACCGATATCAGGAAACCAAAGGTGGGGATTGTGGGCGAGATCCTTGTGAAGTTCTCCCCCCTTGCCAACAACCACGTGGTGGAGCTTCTGGAATCCGAGGGGGCCGAGGCAGTGATGCCCGACCTGATGGATTTCCTTCTCTACAGCTTTTACAACAGTAACTTCAAGGCGGAGCACCTGGGCACGAAGAAGTCCACGGCGCGCCTGTGCAATGCCGGAATTGCCCTTTTGGAGTACCTGCGCAGGACTGCCAGGAAGGAGCTGTCGGCCAGCCGGCACTTCACGCCCCCGTCAGCCATCAATGAACTGGCTGAGATGGCCAAGGGCTTTGTGTCCCTGGGCAATCAGACAGGCGAGGGCTGGTTCCTTACAGGAGAGATGCTGGAGCTGATCCACAGCGGCGTGAACAACATTATCTGCACCCAGCCATTTGGCTGCCTGCCCAACCATATCGTGGGCAAGGGCGTCATCAAGGAACTGCGCCGCCACTATCCGCAGTCCAACATCATCGCGGTGGACTACGATCCAGGCGCCAGCGAGGTAAACCAGTTGAACCGCATCAAGCTGATGCTGTCCACGGCCCAGAAGAACCTGAAAAATGAAAAGGCCCCGGAACAGCCCCGGCAGATGAAGAAGCAGAAAAAGGCTTCCAAGGCAAAGACACTGCAGACCGCTTAGGCAGGCGGCAGATGAAGGCTGGTATATTTATGGCAGTATTATGAATTCAAAGGGACGGTCACGGAATTTAACACGATTCCGGATGACCGTCCCTTTATTTTGCCTTATTTACTGCCTTTTTAATTTAAACCGCCCAATCAGGTCCTTCATCATCCGCGACTGCCCAGCCAGTTCCTCGCTGGCCGCCGCGCTTTCCTGGGCAGTTGCTGAGTTGGTCTGTACCACGCTCGAAATCTGATCCACGCCCTGGG
The DNA here is from genome assembly GCF_022440595.1 of Enterocloster sp. OA13. Lineage (NCBI taxonomy): Bacteria > Bacillati > Bacillota > Clostridia > Lachnospirales > Lachnospiraceae > Enterocloster > Enterocloster sp. OA13. Next base: position 4,308,883 of record NZ_JAKNTF010000001.1, read on the forward strand.
TCACCTGGCTGATGGAAACCGCCTGGGTATTGGAAGCTTCCGCAATCAGATCCACAAGACCGGCCACATGATGGGAGCTTTCCACCACCTCTTTTAACGCATCCGCGGTCAAGGCGGCAATTTCCGTTCCATTTTCAACAGCCTGAATGGTCTCTTCTATCAGGCCCGTTGTATTCTTAGCCGCGTCCGCGCTCTTCCCGGCCAGGTTACGGACCTCATCCGCAACCACCGCAAAGCCCTTTCCGGCTTCCCCTGCCCGGGCAGCCTCCACGGCCGCGTTCAGCGCAAGGATGTTGGTCTGGAAGGCAATATCCTCAATGGTCTTGATAATCTTGCCAATCTCGCCTGATTTACTGCTTATCTGGTCCATGGCAGACACCATGTCCTGCATCTTCCTGCTGCTTTCGTCCAGATTGGCGCCCTGGCGTTCGGATTCCTTGCGCGCCTTCTGGGCGTTTTCCGCAATCTTATTCACCTGGCTTGATATATCATTTATGGTGGCTGCCAGTTCTTCAATGGAGCTGGCCTGCTCCGTGGCGCCCTGGGACAGGGCCTGGGCGCCCATGGATACCTGTTCCGCCCCGGAATCCACCTGGCCCGCGGACTGGTCTATCATGTGGAATGCCTCGTTCAGTGAATCTATGATTTTTGAGGAGCTGGTATGAAGGGCAGCGAAATCACCGGAAAAGTCCTGCGTGTATGGAATATCCAGGTTTCCATCCGCAATGCTTCCCAGTATGGACGCCAGCTGTTCTATCACCGACTTCAGCCTGTCAACCAGCTCTTTTGTGGCATCTGCCAGTATCCCGGTTTCATCTTCGCTGTCCACTACCGGTACGGACGTCTGCAAATCGCCCTGGGACAGGCCCACCAGCCTCTCGGAGCATTGTTCCATCGGTCTTGAAATGGCGCGGGCAATAAAGGTTGCCAGTATCATGGATACACAGAAAGCTGCCACGGACAGGAGCGCCATGCATACAACGGTAAGATTGCTCTGCCTGGTTAATTCTTTTGACAGCCGGCTGCCCTCCGTGCGGTTGCTGTCCATCAACGACGTAACCGCTTCCTGTATCTTCTCGATATGTTCCAGCGCCTCATCCTGATACAGGTCCATGGCCTCTTTATCCTTATTCTGTTTTGCCAGTGTAATTACCTCCTGGGCATGCTGTGTGAATAAGGGCAGGTTTTCTTCAATGGTTTCGTAAAAGCTCCTTTCTTCTCCAACCAGGGTTGGTTCAATATTCGCCATGCACTGGCTGATTGCGGCTGCATTTTTATTTATGTCATCCTCAGACTGCCTGATAAGCTGGGTATTCTCCGGATCAGTGGCCATAATCGTCATGATATTGAAGGTATTGCTGGTCAAAGCCTCCATGAGAAGACCGATATCCCCTTGGGAAAATCCATAATTGGTCAGTGCGCCTGAATACTGCACATCCGCTTTTTTCATAAGGAACAAACTGATGAAACCGCTGCTGCTGGAAAGTATTGTTACCAAAAGAAACGCGATAAGCAGCTTTTTATTAATCTTTAGTGAACTCCACACCCTTTTCATTCAATGCCTCCTGGATTTATAATAAGATACTTATTATATCGGCTGGAGTTCCAAAATTAAAAGTCATTAGCGAAATTTTAACGTTTTTGTAATCCGCAGGACGGACATGGCGCTCTTTGACCCTTCTAATATATTTATGCCTGCTTACGCACCGGCCTGATATGATTCCCCAGTCGCAGAGCCTGCCCTCCGGATCATTGATGTACGCCATGACCTGCCCGCTTCCGCTGTTGCATTCGCTGCCCCCATCGTCATCCAGTTTACCCACGATACTGTCCAACAGGCCGCAGATTGTCTCCTGGTCCTGCCCCGGAATCATACCCTGCTTCTGCCAGAAATCCCAATATCCATTGCTCTCATAGTTTTTAATATGCAGGAATTTGTGCGCGAGAATGGTTACAAAATAAATTTTAATCTCGTCCGTGGATTTCACTCTTTCAGCGCAAAAGCCAGTTTCCTGCGCCGCAGGTAATCCCTGAACTGCATGCCCGATATCTCCTTGAATTTCCTGGTCATATGGAAGCCAGAATACCCCAGCCTGCCGGAAAGGCAGCGCAGGGTCAGCGCTTCATCATTATGGTTCTTTATGCATTTGTCGATTTCGTCAACAATGACCTGAATCTGTTTCTGCCATTCGTACATCCGTCTGTTCACCTCGTTTCGGCCACCCTGCATATATTATAGCAGAGTCCGGGGGCTGGCGCTTGACTTTACTTGCTGTCATTATATGTTTGCCTTCCATTTTATGGAAGCCCAGCTGTTTCTATGGCCTCTAAGCTTTAAGAGGCAGAAGCCTGTGGTTGAGTACATCCACCAGCCCCATATCGGTCAGCCCCAGGTCAGGGACCGTGGGCAGGGAGACAAAGCTCAGGGACATGAACGGGGCATCCATCCTGCATCCCAGGGACCTGGCCATTTCATTCAATTCATCCAGCCTTGTCATCACATCCTCTGCAGGCAGCTGGCTCATAAGGCCTCCTATGGGCAGCTCCATGCTCCCAAGTATCCGGCCATCTGCCGCCACCGCCAGACCGCCCTTTAACCTGGCCACCTCATTTACAGCCAAAGCCATATCCGTATCGTCCGCTCCCACCACCACGATATTGTGATGGTCATGGGACATGGAGTATGCCATGGCCCCCTTCTCCAACTGAAAACCGTGTACAAAACCAATTCCAATGTTGCCGTTCTTACCATACCGTTCCACCACGGCCAGTTTCAGTATATCCTGTTTCAGGTCAGCTAAAACAGCGCCATCCTTCACATCCAGTTCCCTTATGGTGTCATGGTTTATAATCTGCCGCGGCACCATGTCAATGACATGGACCCGGAGTGCATCCCCCTTTTCATCTGTCTTCACCAGGAAGGACTCCGGTATGATTGGATTCTTAAGTGTCACTGTCTCTTTCAGCCACTGGGGATATTCCCCCACAGGACACGCATTAAGCAGTCTCCCATTCTCAGCAACCACCTTTCCCTCAAAGATAACAGTCAGTGGCTTAACCACCCGCCAGTCCTCCACCAGCAGGATATCCGCCAGACGGCCCGGTGTTATGCTCCCGATTTCATCCTCCAGACGGAAATGCTTAGCGGCATTGACCGTTGCCATCTGGATGGCATCCATTGGATCCAACCCCAGTTCAACTGCCCTGGTCACATTGTAATTGATATGGCCTTCTGTCTGTATTTCCCTGGCATGCTTATCATCCGTGCAGAACATCAGGTTATCGGTGCTAAGCCCCAGGCTTACGATTCCTTTTACCAGTTCATCCACATTGCGCTCACTGCTGCCCTCGCGGATCAGCACTTTCATCCCCACCTTCAGGCGCTCCAGCATTTCTTCCGCCGTCACGCACTCATGGTCGTCGGAAATGCCGCTGGACGCATATACATTAAGCTCCTGGCCCAGCCTTCCGATGGCATGTCCGTTCACCACCTTCCTCCTTGCCAGGGTATCTGCAATCTTGTGAAGATATTCCTCCTTCACCCAGAGGATTTTGGATGGATCCAGTTCCCCCAGGCTTACACTCTCTTCCCAGTCCATGATTTCCGCCACTTCCTCCGCGCCCAGGACCGCTCCGGTTGTTTCCAGTCCCGGTGCAGTGGGGACGCGTGATGAAACCTCTATGAGCATCCGGTATGGCAAACGGCTCATGGATGCCAGCATGGCCTTCAGGCCGCCTACCCCTGCCACATTGGCAATCTCCATTAAATCCGCACACAGGGTGGTGGTACCCTGTGGCACCACCACCGAGGCCAGCGCCTCAGGTGACAGCATGGTGGATTCAAAATGCATATGGGCATCAATCAGGCCCGGTATGGCATATCTGCCGCGGCAGTCCATTACCGTTGCGGCTTTCAGCCCTGCTTCAGGGTCAATGGACACCACCCTTTTATCCTTGATGTAAATATCTGTCTCATATACCTGTGCGGAAAACACATTAACCAGCTTTACATTGGCAAGCTTCAGATCACATGGCACCCTGCCAAGCCCTGCTTCAATTATATTTTTAATGTCCTCAAAGGTCCTCATATCCTATACCTCCCAGTATACTATTATCCCCGCCTGTATGCTACAGCATGATATCAAGCGCCAGATAAACAATAAACACCGCCGTCAGAATCCACACGGTCTTTGTCATCTGCCGGGCTTTCCCCGCTGCAATCTGTCCCACACTATAACCAATCAGGCCAAAGAGGATCCCATATGCAATATTATATGTAAACGGCATGATTGCAACTGTCATGAACACGGGCAGCGCAATGGAAACATCATTCAGCGCAAGGCCGCGCAAAGGTTCAATCATGAAAATCCCCACCATTACAAGGGCGGGCGCTGTTGCTATGGATGGGATCATCAGGAACACCGGCGACAGGACCAGGGTGAGAAGGAACAGGATTCCGGTCACACAGGCCGTCATGCCGGTCTTTCCCCCTTCAGAAATGCCGGTGGCGCTTTCCGCACCATAAATTGTCACGGTACTGGTTCCAAGAACAGCGCCTACGGCAGCACTGCCGGCTGACACGAACAGCGCTTTGCCCGCGCAGGGCATGTTACCCTTCTCATCAATAAGACCTGCCTTGGTTGCCACCCCTAAAAGTACGCCGATGCTGTCAAACAAATCCACAAAAAGAAAACTAATGATGGCAAATACAACGCCCAGGATCATTTCCGGTGAACCGGTGAACATCCCTTTTAATGTAAGCTGCCCAAAGGTTGGAGCCAGGGCCTGGGCAGGATTATCAAACGCAATCAGCTGTGTGGGCAGGATTGTATAGGCAGCCCCGGTCACAGGGTCCTTGATGAACACTCCCAGCACGGTTACTGCCAACACCCCAATCAGGATTGCCCCCTTTACGCCCCGTATGACCAGGACCGCTGTAAAGAAGATCCCGGCCAATGCCAGCAGCGCCCCAGGATTGGCAAGGTCACCCAGGGTTAACAGGGTGTCCGGTGAGTGGACCACGATTCCTGCCTGGGTCAGACCGCTGAATGCAATAAAGAATCCGATTCCCGCGCCGATGGAATGCTTGATGCACTCCGGCATGGCATCCACAATCTTCTGCTGTACCTTGAAAATGCTCAGAAGCATGAACGTGGTGCCGGAAATAGCCACACATCCAAGGGCATTCTGCCATGGCAGTCCCAGGGTATTGCAGACATAATAGGCAAAATACGCGTTCAGTCCCATGGCCGGTCCCATGGCAAAGGGCAGGTTTGCCCACAGCCCCACCCAGATACAGGCAATGGCCGCGGACAGGGCGCTGGCCCAGAACAAGGCCTTCATATCCATACCCGTAGCGCCCAGAATCGCCGGATTAACAGCCACAATATACACACAGGTCAGGAAAATGGTGATACCTGCCAGAATTTCAGTTTTAGGGTCGGTCCCCCTCTCCTTCAGATGGAATATCCGTTCCAGTTTCTCATTCATTGTTAAACCCCCAATCTTTTCTTATTCCCCAAATGCTCCGTATCTTATCTTGCTTCCTGTTTCCTGCGCCTGTCTCTTATGCCTCGTTCTTTTTGAATGCCTCTACCCAGGCGTCAAACTGTTCCAGATACTTCTGTCCCTTAATGGAATATGCAAATGCGTTCCTGGCCGTCCGGATCAGTTCATCCTCTGTAAAATGCATCTCATCCAGGGCAATTGCATACTCCTGCACCAGATCCACCATATAAGGCGGGTCATCCGAACTGATGGATACGGGTACGCCTGCCCGCATCATGGTCACTGCCGGATGTTCCTCATAGTTCCTGGCAGCCCCGGTCCATATATTTGATGTGGGACACATGGCGCAGAGGATTTCATGTTCCTTCAGATACTTAAGCAGTTCAGGTTCATGGATGGACTGGCAGCCATGGTCAATCCTGCTTACGTGCAGCGTTTGGATGGCATCCCATATATTATAGGCGCCGTCATCCTCCCCCGCATGGGCGGTCAGGAACAATCCCATGTCTTCTGCAAGCCTGTAGCTGCCCTGGTGTTTGATACAGGGATGCCCCTTTTCCTCACAGTCCATTCCCAGTCCGTCCACCATGTCCCGGTAACCTTCAAGGTTCTTTACAAAACGCTCACACTGCTCAGGAGACAAGGTCCTGTCCAGGCCCGCAATATAGACAATCTCAACCCCATACTGTTCCTTCGCCTTTTTCTGGGCGCTGCGGTATCCCTCCATTACCACTTCCATGGGGATTCCCCGTTCCTCATTCAGCGGATAATCCAGGTGCAGCTCCTGGTAAACCACGTTCTGCCTCCTTGCATCCTTTGCCAGTGCAAGCACCACCGCCTCGTAATCCTCCTTGGTAATGCATACGGAATTGATGGTCCTGTCACAAAGCATGAAACCATTCAGCCCGTCCGCCTTCAGGATTCCTTCCACCCACTGCCGCAGTCCCTCCACCGTATCAGCAGGGAGCTTTACCCCATTCTTCCTGCCAAGATCCAACGCCAGGTCCCAGGGGATGGAACCTTCAATGTGGATGTGGTTCTCCGCCTTTGGCATGTTGACGATAAGTTTCATCTGACGTGTTGTAAGCATATCTTCTCCTCCTTAATATAGGTATTTAAGTATTATGGTAATACCTTTATATGTGTGAAATAATAATCCTGCGCCGTCTGGGGCATACAGGCCTTAGGGACGCAAGATGTATTATATTCAGCTTATGATTGTCTCCCGGCGCAAATACGCCGGACAGGTGATATGGCGGTCCGGTCAATAATGCTCCTGGCTCCGCAGGAGATTATAGCGGATATATTTGGTATCAAAAAACGCATTGGCTGAGATGACCGGCTGGTTATCCTGGTCATATGCCAGATTATCCAGCTCCAATACGGATTGGCACTCCATCAGCAGGGCGCTGTCCGTCACTGATCCCATCTCTTCCCTGGTCATGGTCAGTATCTCCACCCTGTCCCTGCACAGCAGCCTGCCCGCGTACCTGCGCAACAGTTCAAACGAGGACATGGATGACCACTCATCCTCCGATGGTTCCTGCTGAAACAATTCCCTTGGCATATAGTCAATACATACAATGGCCGGATGGCCATCCGCATAATAGACCTTCTCAATGCGGTACAACCGGGCGCCCTCCTCCACCTGGAGATTCCGGCAGTGCTTTTTCATGCGGTGGGACGCGCCCTGACCCATGGTTTCCTGATTCACGGTCCCCTGGCCCATTGCTCCCCTATTTATGGTTTCCTGGCTTATGAGCTTAATCTGCGCCTCATAGCCTCCCAATTCAATCAGGTGTCCGAACTCCTGGGCCGGATTCAGGCTGATTTTGATGGCCGCTGCCTCGGGGTTCACAAAAGTCCCCCTTCCATGAATGCGGAAAATCAGGTTCTCCTGTTCCAGTTCATCCAATGCCCGCCGCACCGTGACCCGGCTGACCCCAAACTTGCGCCCGATTTCCACTTCCGGTGGAAGTTTGGCAGACTCCTTCAGGTCCATATCCAGTATGTATTTCTTCAAATCGTGTTTAATATTATCACTTAGATTCTGTTTAATCACAGGCATCATCGCCATGTCAATACCTCTTTCCGGTATTATGGTAATACCTTTATACCCTATAGTAAGTATTTTTGTGGATTTTGTCAAGTGTTTTACGGATTTATATAAGTGATTTCCTCAAAACCGCATGACAGTTTACTTGAACAGGAAATATGTTTCGGTAAAAATTCCATTTAAAAAGCTGCCATGAACAGATTGAACGCTTCATGGCAGCATTTCCAACTTATCCGGTATAATCCGGCCAAACCGCATCCCTTCCCTACGCAGTCTCCACCGAAACCTTCTTCACCCTTCCCCGTATCCCCGAAACCAGCAGCACCGCGATGGTCATGAAATAGGGCAGGGCCAGCACGATCTGGGACGGGATCCCGAAGTTCTGCATGCTGGCCGCAAGGGCCTGGGCATAGGCGAACATGAAACTGTACACCGCTGCCAGCACCGGGTTCCCCTTTGCAATCATGATGGCTGCAACTGCTAGGAATCCCCTGCCTGCCGACATATTTTCCGTGAATATGGAGGTGCCGCCCAGAGGAAGGACCGCGCCGGCAATCCCCACGAAAAATCCGGTGATTAAAACAGAGTACCATTTATAGCGCAGGACATTGGTCCCGGTTGTCTGAGCCGCCTTTTCATTGATTCCCACACTGCGCAGCCTCAGGCCAAAGGGCGTTTTATACATGGCAATCCAGGTCCCGGCAATGGCCAGAAGGGTAAAATAGACCACCAGATTGTGGGTTCCGAACACTTCCCCTATATAAGGGATCCTGCTTATGACAGGCAGCTTGACAGAGGGCAGGCTGACCAGCCTTGGATCCATGAACGAGCCGCGTTTCCCGAAGATATTAAGGAGCAGGAAGGATGTAAATGCATCCATCCCCAGGTTCATGGCGATGCTGACCACCATGCCGCTGGAGCCAAGATGGAACACCAGGATGCCGAACAGGACGGAACAGGCCAGCCCTGCCAGGATCCCGCACAGCACCCCTGTGTATGGGTTCCCGGAGTAATAGGTGCCCAGCGTGGCAAAGAATGCAGCGCACAGCATGAAGCTTTCCAGGGCAATGTTAAAGATTCCCGTCCTGTCCCCGAAACAGCCGCCAATGGATGACAGGATAAGCGGCACGGCCAGACGCAGGGCCGCTGCCATGGTTATGGTTCCCAGTAAAATTGAAAGCATTATCCCACCACCGCCTTCCTCTTGACAGAACCAATCAGTTTACGGTAATCCACAGTGATGAACAGCACGAACAGGGCCTGAATCAAAAGCACGGTCAGGCGGTTCACGTCGCACATCCGCTCCATATGGAGGGACCCGGCTTTCAGGACGCCCCAGATAACGGCTACTCCCAGGACCGTAATGGGATGATTGCCTGCAATCATGGCAATCATGATGCCGTCCCAGCCAAGGTTATTGGAGAAGCTGGCGGTGAATTTCCCATACGTGCCCTGGACTTCAATACTGCCGCACAGACCGGCCACGAATCCCGACAGCAGGAAGATTGCCAGGAAGGTCTTTGTCACATTCACGCCCCCAATCCTTGCAAACCTGCGGTTCTCCCCCACCTGCTTCAGCTCATATCCGATTATGGTATACCTGTAAACCATGAAAATCACGATGACCAGCGCCACTGCTATGAGCACGCCCGTGCTTGCATTGGTCTTGGGTATCAGGTTGGTCAGGCGCGCCGTATCTGCTATGGGCGGCGTTGACAGGGCCAGTGAATCCCCGGCAGCGCTGATTCCCATTACTATATAAGTAAAATATTCGGTCAGCAGCACGGCGATATAGTTAAGCATCAGGGTCGTAATCATTTCGTTGACATGGAATGTAAGCTTCATCACGGCCGGAATCAGGGCAAACAGCATGCCCGCAATGCCGGCTGCCAGAAGACAGCCCGTGACATGCAGCGCTTTTGGCAGATGCACGTAAAAACCGAACAGGGCCGCCGCATATGCCCCAAAGTAAAGCTGGCCCTCAATCCCCAGGTTCATGACCCCGGATTTGAATGCAATGGTGGCCGCGATTCCCGTCAGGATACAGGGCGTGATCCACCGCAGGGTGTTGCCGAAGTTGCGGACGCTGCCAAATGCTCCCTGGAGGATATATTTCATGGCCGTAGCCGGGTTCTCTCCCTGCCATAGGATCAGCAGGCTGCCGATGATCATGACAGCCAGGAAGGAACACGCGTATTTCATGATGTTCCACAGGGCGTCCTGTCTCATCACCTTTGCTTCCTTGTTCATGGGCAGCCACCTCCTGTCATCAAAAGCCCTATATCCGTCTCTGTCTTTTCCCCATGAAGCCCCCCGTCATACAGCTGCCCGCCGTACATGACCAGGATACGGTCCGACACCTCCATGACCTCGTTCAGTTCATGGCTTACCAGCAGGATTGCCGTGCCCGCGGCAGCCAGGCTCTCTATCTTTTTCCATATGAACTCAATGGCCCCTATGTCAATGCCCCTGGTGGGGTCTTCAATGATCAGAAGGCTGTTATCCTGCAAAAACTCCCTGCCCACAATCAGTTTCTGTATGTTTCCACCTGAAAGGGTCTGTATCTTCAGGTTGGGTGAGGATGCCTTGACATTGAATTCATGGATGATGCGTTCCGTAAATGATATGGCCTGTTTCCGTTTCAGGATGAACCGGTTTCCAAACCCTTTGACAATATGGTATCCCATAATGGCATTTTCCCACAGGGACGCTTCCCGGTTGATTCCCTCGCTGATCCGGTCCTGGGGCACATATCCGATGTGGCGCAGCCGGTGTTCCCGGCAGCCCAGATGGGTGATGTCCCTTCCGTCAAAGGCCACCTCCCCCTTGCTGCATTTCCTAAGACCGAACAGGCCCTCCACCAGTTCCTGCTGGCCGGAGCCTGCAACGCCTGCGATTCCCAGGATTTCGCCCTTTCTGATTTCAAATGAGACATCCTTTAACTTTTCCCGTCCCTCATGGTCAGGAACACACAGATGCTTAACCTGAAGCAGCACATCCCCCTGTTCCTTGTCCTCCTTCTGGGCGGTCAGGATGACCTCCCTTCCCACCATCATGGTGGCAAGACCGTGTTCATCTGTTTCTTCCGGCTTCACCGTGCCGACATAGCGGCCGTTTTTTAAGACCGTGATGCTGTCCGATATCTCCATGACCTCTTTTAACTTATGGGTGATGAAAAGCACGGTCTTGCCGTTCTTAACCAGGAAACGGATTGCCTCGAACAGGCCCTCGATTCCCTGGGGTGTAAGGACCGAGGTGGGTTCGTCAAAAATAATGATATCCACTCCCCGGTACAGTATCTTTACGATTTCCACCTGCTGGAGCATGGACACGGACAGGTCCTGTACCTGTTCGTCCAGCGGTATGTTGAAGTGGTATTCCTCACAGATAGCCTCCACCCTCCTGCGCGCCTTGTCACGGTTCAGGAAAATGCCCCACCTGCGCGTTTCGTAACCCATCATGATATTGTCCAGTACCGACAATTCGGGAAACAGCATGAATTCCTGGTGCACCATCCCGATGCCGGCCCGGCTTGCATGGTTGGGGTTCCTGAAATCCATCTTTTTCCCATGTACAAACAGTTCTCCCTCATCCGGCCGGTAAAGGCCGCTGATGACATTCATCAAAGTACTTTTGCCTGCCCCATTTTCCCCGATAACCGCATGAACCGTTCCTTTCCTGACGGACAGGCTGATTTTATCATTGGCTGTCAGGCTGCCGAACCGTTTGGTAATTCCTTTTAATTCCAGCACAAAGTCCATAAATGCCTCCTTTTGTACCATCGGCCCTTTGCAGTCCCTATTTCAGCAAATCCTCCAGATTAAGGGAACCTGATTTTACGTCTTCAATTAATTTGTCCAAATCCGTCCTGACATCCTCGGGAAGCTTATCGTAATCCCTGTCGTCGAAAATGGCTGACTGTGTCTCTATCCCGTAGTTGGTACGTCCTGACACGAACTGCCCGTCCTTATAAGCGGTAAAGGAATCAAATACAGCGCCCCTGATATCGGTCAGGGATGACCAGAACACGCAGTCATCAATTCCGCCCTGCCACTCATCAACCCCGATACACCTGATTCCTGCCTCGGAACAGCCCTGGATCACGCCCAGTCCTGCCAGGTTGGCTGTCTGGAAAATCACATCCGCGCCCTGGCTGACCATGATTTTCGTCTGCTCCCCCGCCTTTACCGTGTCGCTGTCATCCCCCACGTATGCGGTCTGTACCGTCACATCCGGGTCCGCGTATGCGGCTCCTGCCAGATATGCATCGCGGAACCGGTTAATCACAGGAATGTCCAGGCTGCCGATCCAGCCGATTGTCTTTGACTGTGTGGTCCTGGCTGCCACAAAACCGGATACAAAGGCCGGTTCCAGGGAGTCCACGTACACATTGGCCACATTGTCATATTTGGTATCCAGGCTGCTGTCAATGAGACAGAACATGGTGTCCGGATACTCCGGGGCCAGCTCGATGGCCACTTCGTTTACCGTGTCGAACATGGTGTAGATGGGGTTGGCGCCCATTTCCGCCATTGCCCTGATCTGCTCTGAATACTCGGCCTTGTCCAGCGCCTCAATCAGCTTGACCGTGGCCCCGTACTCCTGTTCAATCTGTTCAAATCCGGTCCATGTCAGGTCGGTGAACGGAACCCCTGCCGGGGCTTCGCTGATCAGGCAGGTAAATAATTCTTTATCCTGCGCCCCTGCCCCTTCCTCTTTTTTCCCTGTTTCCCCGTCATCCCCTGCCTTGGCCTGTTCAGTCTGGGCCTGTCCGCCCTGGGACGTTTCCTTTGCAGTTTCCCCTTTGCCTCCGGCGCATCCGGCCAGCACGCACATGACGGCAGCAGCAGTTAAAAACAGTCTCATTTTCCTCATATCTTTCTCCTCCTTCATGACTCATCAAAAATGGAACACAGCTCACTGATATCTTTAATCACACAATCCGGTTTCTTTTCCTCCAGGGACCCAAGGGGCCAGTTCCCGGACGGCACCCCCACCGTATAAATCCCCGCAGCCACCCCGGCTTCTATATCAAAGGGGGACTCCCCTATGTATACGCATTCCTCCTTCAGGCAGCCGCACACGGCAGCCCCCTTTAGGATGGGTTCCGGGTCGGGTTTGAAGCGGATCACATCATCCCTGGTGACCAGCAGGCTGATATACCGGTCCAGTCCTGTCTGCTTCAGGATATGGGATGCGTTTTTCCTCCGCTCCGATGTAATCAGGCAGATCTTACAGCCCAGATTCCAGATATGGTCCAGGGTCTTCATGGCCCCGTCAATGAGCCTGGCCCGCTCCATATGGATTGGGTACTGCCTTTTATATTCCTCTATGAATTCCTCTATGGTACCATGGTCATCCGGTCTTACATCGGTCAGCGTGGTAAGCATCACTTCCACCGGAAGCCCGAACATGTCCATAATGTCCTCTTTGGCGGGTCTGCCCCCGCTTACCTTTTCAAATGCTTCTGCAAGGGCGTCACAGATGCAGTCCTGGGAATGGATTAAGGTCCCGTCCAGATCCGTGAGCAGCGCCTTATACCGCGGCATCCTCCGTCACCCCTTACTTCTTAAGGATTGCATGGTCCAGCGCATGGCTGCACGGGCAATCCCTTTCGTCCTTCAGGTCCGGTATGGCCAGATATAATACCTGCTTGAAATCCTCAATCCCCTGCTTTAACAGCCTTGGGAAATCGTCCGCTTCAATCTGCTCTCCCAGGCACCAGTTGGTGGGGACACAGATATGTGCATAGCAGATGGCCGCCTCCCTTGCAAAGACTGCTTCCGGAAGGGTGGTCATCCCTATCAGGTCAGCGCCCAGCTTACGGAACATGGTAAGCTCAAAGGGTGTCTCGAACCGGAGTCCTTCATTGACAAAGATGACCGCCTTGTCGTGCACATGTCCGGGCTTCACCTTGTTTGCGGCGTCAATCAGCGCGCGGCGCAGGTCCGGGCAGTAGGCAGGCGTCATATCCACATGGTAGGCCTCCACCTCGTCGTCATACAGGGACCGCGGAAACCTTCTGGTCCAGTCACAGAAATCATGCGGGATGACCAGGCTGCCCAGCTCGATGTCCGGATTGCTGCTTCCCACACAGTTGGTGGCCAGGATCTGTTCCACCCCAAGCTCCTTGAAGGCCCAGATATTAGCCCTGTAATTGATGCGCGGGACAATGATTTTGTGCTCTTCCCCATGTCTTGGAAGAAAATACACCTTCCGTCCCTGGATCGTGCCCTCGAAAATCTCAGAAGAACGTCCATATTTGTTATTGTGGACAAACATCCTGGGATTTTCCAGAAGTTCATAGAAGCCGCTTCCTCCGATAATTCCAACTGGTTTCATTTGTATTTCTCCTTTTCCTTTTTATGATTTGAAACTGAAATCGTTTTCAGTTCCTGTAAAAAAAATGTTGTCTTTGCCATGACCACATCTTTTATACTTCCATGTTTTATATTTCCATCTTTTATACTTCCGTCTTTTCTATGTCCATTTTCCAGCAGATATATTAACTGCGGCATATCCGGGGCACCCAATCGGTTATCCATGTGCCCCGGACACACCTTTTATGTCTTCCAGTCCGGCCTGCCTCATCACACCAGCTTCTGAACGGAGGTCCTTTCAATGAATTTCAACTCCAGGGCCTCGGTCCTTGCCCCGCCCCTCTCACCGGGCTGCTCCATCCGTTTCAGCAAAAGCCTGACCGCACCCACTGCAATGGCCGACGTATCCAGGCGGAAGCTGGTAATCCCATGGCGTTCAAAGGCCATGACATCCTCATCGCACTCCTCAAAACCGATGAGGGAAATATCCTTTCCCGGCGTCATCCCATGGTTCCTGACAGCTTCCAGCATGCCTGTTGTCAGGGTGTTGTTGCCTGCTATGATGGCCGTAGGCGGTTTTTCAAGCCCAATCAGCTGGGATGTATAGCGGATGCCCGCCTCTGTCTTCCAGCAGTCCTGTATGAAATACTCATCCCGCCACGGCAGCCCGTGCGCTGCCAGGCAGTCCCTGAATCCGCGGATGCGTTCCTCTGCAATCCCATGCCCCTCTGCGCCCACCAGGAATGCAATCCTGCTGTGGCCGTTTTTTATCAGATACCCTGTTCCCTGATACAGGGCTTCGTAGTTCCGGTTCATGATGCAGTCCAGGGATGTATTCTCTTCAAAGTACCTGTCTATGAGCACCACCGGCTTCTCTACCTGCTGCAGCCGCGTCAGTTCCTTTAAGGAGGTGGCGTCCAGAATGCCGTCCGCCATCTGGCAGATGGAGCTGCTTAAAAAACTGCATTCCTCATCTGCTGATTCTGTTGTATAGACCACCACGTAATAGCCGTATTTCTTCATCTCACGGATGACGGTGTTAATCAGCTGGGTGAAAAAATGATTGTCAATCACAGGGACAATCACCACCACGACCTGGCTCCTGCCGCGGACCATGGCTTTGGCCGTGAAATCCGGGACATAATGAAGTTCCTCAATCGCTTTCTGTACCCGCTCTTTTACCTCAGTATTAATCCATTTATAGTCATTCAGTACACGTGATACGGTGGATGGGGACACCTGAGCATACTCCGCCACATCTTTGATTGTGATTTTATTCTTTTTCATGTGCACTTCTTCCTCTTTTCCGAACCTGAAATCCTTTTCAGTATAGCAATATTACCATATCTGACATTATTTTGCAAGAGGTGCGGGGGGATATCCCAAAAAAGTAATACCAAACCGTTTCTTCTGTGTTACAATAAGGAATGGATATAAACCATATATGATTAGGAGGACAGATAATGTCATACACATTAACCAGCGTAACAATCCGTACGGACAATACACCGGAGGGCATGGAAAAGATTGGGGAATTATGGGCCGACGTGGCAGGAGGAAAGCTTCCCATCCTATTTGACAGTGCACAGAACTTCCAGACGGGGATTTCCCCCATCTCAAGATACAGCAATTATGCAGGAGATGAAACCGGCGCCTACGACCTCTCCGTCATGGGCGTGACAGCGGACTTCTTCCAGCACATGGAACATCTGGTCAGCGAAGGCGTGTACCGCAAATATGATGAGGCCGATGAAAGCGGCGACATAGGCACATGTACCAGAAAAGCATGGGAACGCGTGTGGGCTGAACAGAAAAACGGCGGGATTGTGCGGGCCTTCACGATGGATTATGAAAGCAGCGTGCCTGCGGAGTATACAAAGGACGGGAAGGCCCATTGTTATCTGTATATTGCGGTACGGTAAGGCTGCGGATGCTTATTACTGGGGCGGCAGGAACTTTCCCTTTTTCCCACGGTAATGCCACAGGACACACCCAATGGCCGCCAGGGTCACCAGGGTTGTGAACAGACCGCCTTCCGGGCCGAATAATCCGCCGTTTAACAGGTTTTCCTCACCGATGACCGTTGTGAACATCCGGGGCGTATTGATTCCGCTTACCTCAAATCCATATACAGGGCCTTGGAAATAATTCCAGGCAATGTGAAAGCCGATAGGAATCCACAGCTGGTCCGTGAACCAGAAAAGAAGGCCAAGGAAAATCCCCACAAGGCAGATATTGATAAAGCCCAGAAGACTGAAATTACTGTTGGAGGAGTGCGCGATACCAAACAGAAGCGCCGGAAGGATCAGGGCCAGCCATCCAGGTCTGGCCTGCCGCAGGGCATCCATGGCATATCCCCTGAAAAAGATTTCCTCGCCAAATCCCACTGATATGAACATGACCAGATAACCTATGAGCCACGGGTCCAGGCCTGCTTTCCCAAAACTCATGGATGCATTGCCGGTCAGGCAGATTCCCGCAGCAACCAGCGTAATCATGACCATACCAATGAGAAGGCCCTTGCCCAAATCCCTTAACCATCCCTTGCCGTGTATGCCAAGGTTTTTCCAGGATGAATGGAAGCCCCATTTCCACAGGGCAAGCGGCAGGAATATGATGACCAGGTTCTGGATGCATATCAGGATAATCATATACCAATGGTCCGCCTGCCCCCTGTATGCCTCCATCAGGCTGCCGTCCCCGTCCATGATTCCCAGGCTCATCAACAGGATCCGGAAGGCAAGGGAGAATGCCAGGGCAATCGCTACTATGATTACAGGTATGACCATATCCCATATCAATACAAGACTGAGGAACTTATATCCCCATCTGACCTGTCCCTGCTGGTTCTTAAACGGATTTTTCATCGTAATCTCCTATGCTGTCATTTATTTTCCTATCTGGAATCCATCACATACCGGCCGCCGGGATGCTGGAAGCCGTGGCGTACCGGTAACGCCATACGCTTGCCGGATAACCGGTCAGGATGGAATATCCCGTCTTATCCACCAGATCTATGGTGATGGTCACATCATTATCAATGCAGTACCTTGAGAGTCCTTCGGCTGAATCGTTGTTCCCGGTGAAGTCAAAACTGTAAATCCTGTCATATTCAAAGGGCATCATATGGATTTCGCCTAACACCACACCTTTCCCATCAATGGCCGTGACCCCGTACAGCCACACCTCATGGGCATCCAGGCTCAGGTTCGACTCCCCGCTTGGAAACATGAAGCAGTCCACTTCCCGGTCCATCACATAGCATTCCATATCGTGATGAATCTCGTTCTGATACATGGGCCGTCCCTCATTGTTCATCCACATTGTTATCACTGCATCCTCATCCCCGCACCGGATGCCGCCCACCTCATCCACGCTCTGTCCAGGCCCCGGCAGGAACGCGCCGTCAGCCCCCACCTGATATCCGTCCGGGGTGGTTGTATCCGACAACATATAGCCGCGTCCATCAAAATAATAATATCTGCCCTTAATCCATTTCCATGTACCTGCAGGATAGGTACCATCGTCGTCCTCATACCACCTGCCGCCGGAGTCCTGCTGCCACTGTCCGGCATATGAGATGGCGGATGACATGGCTGTGGCGGTTGTAATGGCCGCAATGCCTATGGCGGCCATGGCTGCGGCTTTTAACGCTGCTGTCTTTGGAAAAGAATGGAACGGCAGCCGCTTAGTCGGAACTATCTTAAACTGCCGCCCTTTTGCCAATATATAAACCAAAGACGCTATGACTCTTTTCATGAAAATCATACAAATCCCCCCTGCCCTTTCCTGCATTTCACTGCGGATACCCCTGCCAAAGCTTAAGTACATCCAGTATACCATAATCTTCCGGCACTTTACAGGGGCTTATTGCTTTCATTCTTTTCTTTGGCTATCCGCTCCATACGCCACAGGGTTGTCCTGCTGACCCCCAGTTCCCTGGCTATATCCTGTTTTTTCTTTCTAGGTTTCAGGGAGGAATATATATCCTCCGGTTCAGGAGGCTGGTTCCTGACTGTTTTCTGCCCAGCCAAAACATTGCTTTCCCCAGCGCGGAAGATTTTTAGCATCTGTATCTCCTTTAGCCCAATTTCCTGGGAATCGCTAAGCACCACCAGACGCTCGCAGATATTGCGCAGCTCACGCACATTACCGGGCCAGTGGTAATCCATCAGGCACTGGGCCGATTCCTGGGACAGTTTGGGTATGGGTTTTCCCATCTCACATGCAAATCTGGTAAGATAAAAATCCACCATTTCCTGTATGTCCCCGGACCGCTCCCTGAGAGGAGGAATTGTGATATCCAGCAGGTTCAGCCTGTAATACAGGTCTGCCCGGAACTGCCCTTCCCGGATTTTTTCCTCAATATTGATATTAGTGGCCGAAATCACCCTTACATCCACAGGCTGAAGACGGCTGCTTCCGATGCGGCGGATTTCCTTTTCCTGAAGTACGCGCAGAAGCTTGGCCTGGAGCGCAGTGGGTATTTCCCCGATTTCATCCAGGAAAATGGTTCCTTTGTGCGCCAGTTCAAACAATCCGGCCTTGCCGTTTTTGGATGCCCCGGAAAATGCGCCTGGCTCATATCCGAATAATTCGCTTTCCAGCAGGTTCTCGGGCAGGGCCGCACAGTTTAAGGCCACAAAGGGTTCCGCATTCCTCCTGCTCTCCCTGTGGATGCTGTGGGCGAACAGCTCCTTGCCGGTTCCTGTCTCCCCCACAATCAGCACATTGGAATCCACCCTGCTGTAGCGCTTTGCCATAAGGATATCCTCCCTGATTGCCTGGCTGGATCCAATGATATCGTCAAAGGAATACTTTGCGGTAAGTCCCTGTCTCACAAGGCTGTGGCGTATCTTAGTCTCCGCCTCCATGATCTGCTCCGTATAGCGCACCATGATGATGGCTCCTTTGCCCATCTTGTCCACCACCACGGGTTTGTACTCCGTGTAAAGCTTCCTGTCCTCCCACTGGATGATTTCTTCCTTTTCCCTTCCGTTTTCAACCACATCCTGCCACTTGAAGGCGGAACAGACAGCCGCCACAGGACATCCCATGAAGTCCATCCTGGTGGACAGGTGAAATGTCCTGTATGCCTGATTATTCAGGGCCTGGATCCGGCCGGCTGCATTAACGGCCACCAGGGCATCGGAACTGGTATTGAGGATGGCGCTGGTCATATTGAACCTGGCCCTCTCCATATTGATGGTCCTGGCTGCATCCATGGCCTGTTTCAGGGCCTGGTCAATGGCAATATCCTTGGTATGGATATGGACCCGCCTCAGGTTCTCCTTATCACAGAGCCCGCACATGGTACCTGCCCCCACAAACACGTCTGCCCCGCTTTCCTTTGCCATGTGTATGGCCTCCAGGGTGGAAGCCTCATCGTGGATTGCATAGTATTTAATCTCAGCCTGGCACAGACGCTCAAGTTCTGTCACCGCGCCGTTGTCCATGTAGCGGACACACAGCGCAATCTTCTTTGGGGCAAATTCCTGCCTGGCCTTTATAAGAGCCTCCAGGATATCAAAACTGGACAGCTGTATTTCCACCACATGCTTTTGCGGAAACAGGGAGACCAGCCTGTCATACGTCATACCCCTGGCCACCAGGATTTCCGCATCTCCATGACATGACAGGGATTCAGGGGTACCGAACACATGAAGCAGTTCAATCCTGATATCATCCTGGCCCTGAACCCGGCTGACAGCTGCCTCAAACCTGTTTTTCATATTCAAATATGGTATGAACATACGTATCGTAACCATTGACTGCCTTCCTCCTGTTCCCTTCACGCAAAAATGTACCCAACTATGAGACCATGCCAACGTGAACATTATATCATAATTGAGTACATCCGTGTACATCCGATTGCGCGGTTCCTGCTGCCGTCTGTTGCCTTCTGTCTGCGGCCTTCTATCGGTTAACGGTTCACCACATTCTGGGGCTTCCCATCCACAAACTGCCGCAGGTTATCCACCGCAATATCCATGAGTCTCTGTCTGGATTCCCTGGGTGCCCAGGCAATGTGGGGTGTGATGATCATGTTTTTGGCATCTAAGAGGGGATTATCCTCCCTGATGGGTTCTGAGGAAACCACATCCACGGCTGCCCCGCTTACTTTTCCACTGTTTAATGCTTCTTTTAAGTCTTCCTCCACAATCAGCGGACCTCTTGAGGTATTAAGGATCTTAACCCCATCCTTCATCTTTGCAATGGTGTCTTTGTTGATGATTCCCTCCGTGGACGGGAACAGCGGGCAGTGAAGGCTGATTACATCTGACTGGGACAGCAGCTGGTCCAGGGATACGTATCTGCAGCTGTCTGTTTCCAGGTCCTTGTTGGGGTATTCATCAAAAGCAAGGATCTTCATCCCAAAAGCCTGGGCAATCTGCGCGGTCCTCTGTCCAATCCTTCCAAAACCGATTACGCCGAAGTTCTTGCCAGCCAGCTCCACCAGGGGATGTTTCCAGAAACACCAGTCCTGATTGTGGGTCCACTCCCCTGCCTTCACACAGTCGGAATGTTCACCCACATGATGGCACAGTTCCAGAAGAAGGGCCATTGCATACTGGGCCACGGCGTCCGTTCCATAGGTGGGGATGTTGGAAACCACCACCCCTTGTTCCTTGGCAGCCGCCGTATCAATCACATTATACCCTGTGGCCAGGACACCGATAAATTTCATTCCGGGACACTGGTGTATGGTCTCTGCCGTTATCGGCGTTTTATTGGTATACACGGCCTGGGCATCCCCAATCCGCTCCGCCACCTTGTCCGCCGGGGTCCTGTCATACACGGTCAGGGTGCCAAGGGCCTCAAGCCCCTCCCAGCTTAAGTCTCCGGGATTTTCTGTATATCCGTCCAATACTACAATTTTCATGTCCATTTTCCTCCTCGATTGAATTTATATTAATCCTCTACCAGGGCCCAGGCACGGTTGATGACACGCTTTGTACCGGCAAGGATGATATCCCCGTCCTCATTGGCCCATGGCTTTACTTCCAGCGACAGTACATAGGGATTATCCTTATTGAAAAAGCCCTCTTCCTTTAACACGGTAAAGAAATCAACCAGCTGTTCCGTGTCATTGGCGCTTTCCGGGAATCCGAACCTTGGGTGCTGATCCCCGTATGCCTGGCAGCCCTCCTTTACCACGGCATTACCGATGTGCAGGTGGGTGATATAGGGGCGCAGGGTCTGGATTACAAACCTGGATGTCTCATATGTGGTAGGGAAATGGGACAGGTCCACCAGCAGCCCGAAGTTATTATGGGTCATGCGCATGTCAGCTGCAAACCTGGCCGCATAGGGCGCAGGTCCAATGAGGGCAGCCTTATCCATGTCAAAATCAAATACCTCCAGCTCCACCATCATTCCCAAGGACGCTGCATGGCTGCACACGGCCCTGGTGGTCTTAAGCAGCTGGGCATAAGCCTGTTCTTTTGTCTCAGGCTCCCACTTTCCTGCCAGGAATGCAATTCCCCCGGCCCCCATATACTTAGCCTCATTAACAGAGTCAATGAGCACTGCCTCGGCCTTTTTCCTGCCTTCCTCATTGAGGTCATTGGGATTCAGCTTAGGTCCCAACAGGCGGGGCTGGGCGCCGTAGCACACCTTCATATGGCCCTGGGCCAGCATGTCCTTTACCCTGTCCCTGGTCTCCTGATCCTCGATATGGGTGATTTCCAGTGCGCTGAAATATTCATCGCAGCAAATGGTCTTAACGGATTCAAGTATGGGGTAATCCACCGGGGGATGGGTCATCCACTGGATGGTTCCCACCTGAAAATATTCCTGAATCGGGTCTTTCATATATCATGATCCTCCTTTTTCTATTTACAATTTAACCATGTCCTGATTAATCTTCCCTTACACCAGCTCCCAGGCCAGGTTCAGGGTGCGTTTTGCATTGGCAATCACTGCCTCCGACGGTTCATCCTTCCACGGTTTTACCTCAAAACTGACAATGGGGCGGGTCTTTTCATTGAGGAAACCAATCTTTAGCAGCAGCCTCAGATACTCTGCCAGCTCATTTACGTCATTTTCACTGTCCGGGAACCCAAATCTTGGATGGTTGTCACCGTAGGCCTCACAGTCCGGGCTTTTAATGACCGTATTGCCCATATGCGCATGGATGATATAATCCTTTACCGGCAGGATGCCCTCCTCTATTGTCTCATGTATCATGGGAATATGGCTTAGGTCTACCAGCAGTCCGAAGTTCTCAAACTCCTCCCTGATGATGCCTGCATATCTGGCTGCCAGGGACGCAGGCCCTATGAGGGCTTTTTTGTCAATATCGTAATCAAATACCTCACAGCAGATGGGCATGTCTCCCTTATCCCGGGCATAGGCACACAACTCCCTTGTGGATTTTATAAGCTGATGGAGGGACTGTTCCTTTGTCTCCTCCCGGTACCTGCCTGACAGGAAGGAAAATCCCACACATCCCAGTTCATAAGCCTCGTCAATCCCTTCCTTCAGGGTGTCCACCGCCTTTTGCCTGCCCCCTTCATCAAGGTCATTCAGGTTCAGGCCGGCGGATAGCGTGCGTCCCTGCCCGCCGTAGGCAGACACCATATGGCCTGTCCGTATAAGCCCTGCCGCTGCCCTTCTGACCTCCGGGTCATTGATACGGGCCACCTCCACCGCGTCAAAGTAGTCATCCGCCACCACCTTACCGAGGCATTCAAGTATGGGGCCGTCTCCATCCCCCAGGCCTCTGTAGGCAACATGAAGAATCAGTCCCACTTTCATGAACTTCCTCATGGATTGTTCCATGTCCAACCTCCTTACGTCATTTCCCAGCCAGCCCTTTGCTGTCTGGCTGCCGGACTATTTGCGCTTCATGACAGCCCTGCACTTATCCGCAATGGCCTTAGGGCTGTATCCATACTTTACCAGCAGTTCTTCATAATCCCCTGACTCAGCGAAATCAACGGCCCCAATCCGCTCCATGGGCACGGGCCTGTGTTCTGCCAACACCTCTGCCACCGCGCTGCCAAGGCCTCCGTAAATGCTGTGTTCCTCCACCGTGACAATGGCTCCTGTGCCCTTGGCGCACTCTATGACCAGATCCTGGTCAATAGGCTTGATGGTATGCATATCCACCACCGTTGCCTGGATTCCTTCTTCCTCCAATAGGGCAGCTGCCAAAAGGGCCTTGTGAAGAACGGTTCCCGTGGTAATGATGGTCACATCCCCGCCTTCCCTTACCGTGATTCCCTTCCCGATCCCAAACTCCATATCAGGGGAATAATACACAGGCGCTTCTGCCCTGCTGAGCCTGAGGTACACCGGCCCCCGGTGTTCCGCCAGGGCGAATACGGCCTTCCTCGTCTCCACTGCATCCGCCACCGCGACAACGGTCAGATTGGGAATGGAGCGCACAAAGGCCAGGTCCGTAATGGCCTGATGGCTGGCCCCGTCATAGGAGTCCGACAGGCCGCAGTAGGTGCCGCACAGCTTCACGTTCAGGTTGTCATAGGCAATCAGGCTTTGGATGGGATCCGCTCCCCTGGTGGTCATGAAAACCGCAAAGGTGTTCACATAGGGAATCATCCCTTCCCTGGCAAACCCGGCTGCCATGGACACCATGTTAAGTTCGCTGATTCCCACGTTAAAATACCGCTCCGGAAAAGCCCTCCCAAATATACCGCTCTTGGTGGAGGATGCCACATCTGCCTCCAGGCCCACAATATTGGGATTCTGTCCTCCCAGTTCCTTTAACGCTGCGCCGTATGCATCGCGGATTGCTATCATTTCTCCCATTACTGAGCACCTCCTAATTCTGCCTTTGCCCTGGCATATTCCTCATCGTTGATGGCCTTCCCATGCCATATATTCCTGCCCTCCATAAAGGATATGCCTTTGCCCTTCACGGTTGCCGCCAGAATCAGGGACGGCTTTCCCGGATGGTTTTTGCCGTCTGCCCCGGCTGCGGCCTTGGCTTCCTTGACCGCCCTGCATATGTCCGCCACATCATGTCCGTTGCAAGGAATCACATTCCATCCAAATGCCTCCCATTTTGCCCTGATATCCCCCATGGGCATGATTTCTTCAAGGGTTCCGTCCAGCTGCACCCCGTTGTTATCCAGAATGCCAATCAGATGGTCAGCCTTGAACTTGGAGGCGGACATGGCCGCTTCCCAGACACAGCCTTCCTGTATTTCCCCATCTCCCATAATAACATAAGTATAGGAATCCTGTCCTTTTATTCTTGCTGACAAGGCCATGCCAAGCCCTGCTGACAGCCCAAGGCCAAGGGGGCCGGTGGACAGCTCCACTCCCGGGGTTTTGTGGACACAGGGATGCCCCTGAAGCATGCTGTCAATGTGCCGCAGGTTCTTTAATTCTTCCTTTTGGAAGAATCCCTTTTCAGCCAGCACCAGATACAGCATGGGGGCCGCATGGCCTTTGGAGAGTACCAGATGGTCCCTTCCCTCCATGTCCGGATGTTCCGGATCCACATTCATTATCTCGAAGTACAAGGCAGTCAATAGTTCCGTACATGACAGGGAACCGCCCGGATGCCCGGTCTGGATGCTGTGAAGCAGGTCAATGAGCTGGTTCCTGAACCGGCTGCATTGCAGCTGCAATTCCTCTTTTCTTTCATTTGTCATTGTCTTATTCCCTCCAACTTGTTCTTGATTTCCTCCACGCACAGCCTGGGGCTGGTAAGAACCGGACACCTGGTAAGGCCCCCAATGTCCTCCTCCAGGTGGGCCATGGATGCCTGGGCCAGAACAATGCAGTCATAGGCTGCAAGGTTTCCCGCCCTTTCCTTAAGGATACGGTCATGCAGTTCCATGTCCATGGCCTTCAGGGCCTGAAATGCGTCCGCACACACACAGGTGTCAATGGAAAGCTGCCGCCCGGCTCTTTCCCCTTCCCTGCGTATCTTTGATACTGTAGGGCTGACCGTACTTCCCGCCGTTGCCATCACCAGCACATGGTCCCCATATGTAATGCTCTTTTTTGCCATGGCATCGTCAATGGCAATGACCGGGACCTTGATGAAGGGCCGGATCATCTCCACTGCCGGGGTCAGGGTGGAGCAGGTGGTGGCAATCAGGTCCGCCCCAGTCAGTTCCTGGGCCTTGATGTCCAGAAACAGCCTGTTCCTGTTATCTGCCGTAAATTCACCGGTTTCATTGGGATTGTCAGCCAGAAAATCGTCCCACAGGTTATGTACCTTCACCTCACAGCCAACGCCCTTCCTTAACATCTCCTCAAAGCTTACCGCCACGCTCTTCACTGTGTGGATTAATGCAATACGCTTCATGTATCTCTCCTGTCTGCTGCTTTTCTTCCATAAACCCGTTCTGCAGCCGGTCCAAGACATGCCATGGCGCCCCTGGCAGCCTCCTCCATGGACGGAAGCTGGAATATTTCCGTACAGAAATTCCCATCATAGCCGCACTCCTTAAAAGTGGTAAGTATTTTCTCAAAATCCAACCCGCATTGGCCGGGATAACGGCGGTTGTTGTCAGCCAGGTGTACATGGATGTTATAAGGGCTGTACTTCCTGATGGCCTCATACAGGTCCTTTTCCTCCAGGTTCAGATGGAAGACATCCATCATCAGCCTGAAGTTGGGCCTGTTTACCCGCTCCACCATATCCACGGCCTCTGCCAGCGTATTGATGAAATTGGTCTGCATGATGGTCACTGTTTCCAATGCAATTTTCACGTTTTTAGGCGATGCATGATCTGCCAGCTCCCGGAATGCACAAACTGCCAGTTCCTCTGTCTCCTCCCGTGAGAGCTGTTCACAATACTGTCCCCGCACCCTTCCGATATTGATATTGGCGCCAAGGTAACCGGCAAAGTCAATGATTTCCTTGCTTCTGCGGATGGCCTCCCTGCGGTTGCCTTCCGCCGGACTGGTATAGCTCAGTCCCAGCTGCCCGAATATTTCTCCTGTACACACAAGGACAACGGACAGCCCGTATTTTTCAGCTGTCTGCTTCACTTCCTTCCAGTCAAGGGCTCCCGGATTCAGCGTCATAAGTTCCACGCCATCATATCCAAGCCTGGACAGGCCGCCAAAACTTTGGTCCAATGGTCCCTGGTAGGCTGTGACGGAACCAGCAATGGCCACGTCCGGGGTGGCTGCCTGATAACATAATTTCATCCTGCTTATCCTCCTTCCATAATGTCCGGCATCTTTTTGCCGATGCCTTTCTGACATATTTAAAGAGCAAGAAACGTGCCAACCTTTCCTATCCGTCCGGTCATTGATAATGCTGAATGAATCCCCAGGGAATTGAAGTATTTTTGTCAAAATGCAGCCACCGCCGTTGTTTCATTTGCGTTATGTTTCACAAACGTTTCTTTTTGTTTCTCACATATCTCCTTCAAATGTTTCATAACGTTTCATCCTATCCATTTTCCATGAATATCATTATAGTGCCATTGTATCCTGCCAGAAGCGGCCCTGTAATGGAATAAAACCCAAAAGCCATGGGCAGGGAACTGATTATCGTTTCCCCGCCCATGGCTTTTATCTGTCATATAGGATTCTGGCATAACATCTGCCGCCATATCCAAACCTTACTGGACGCCAATACTCTCCATATATTCTTTTTCGTAGGCAGTCACATACTCCGTTGCAGCCGCCATATCCATATAGTTACTAATCAATTTGTTCTTCTCCAGATAATCTGTCTTCCAGGCATCTGTCCCAGACACCTTCTTAAGCTGTTCACTCCAGAATGCGGCGGCAGAATCGCTCATGTCAGCCGGTGCTGCCACTCCGCGCCATACAGGCACTTCCACATTTTCATAATCCCCGATTTCACTTAAGGTAGGGGCATCGGCCAGATTACCTGCATAGCGTTCCGTGGACAGGGCCAGGACCGGAACCAGGGAACCTGCAGCCACATATTCCGTGGCTGCTGCTGGTTTGGATATGACAAACTCAATATGTCCGCCCAAGGCTGCTGTGATGGCGTCACCGGTGGAGTCATATGTTATGTAGGACATGACGTCCTTGCTGACCCCCAGCTCTGCAATCAGGGCATCATAGGTAGCGATATCATCGCCCTTGGAGCCTCCGATCACTACCTTTGTGCCGCTCTTTGCTGCCTCGATGGCCTCATTGAAATCAGCATATTTTGTATGGCCGCCCTTGAAAACAAGCTGTTTATCCACTGCCATGATGGCCAGGATCCTAAAGTTGGAGGAGCGGTTCTTCGTGTTCTGCACCATAGGCATCAGGTCACCGCTATTAAAGGTCAAAAGGGTGTAATCCGCCTTCTTTCCCTTTGTATTGGCAACTTCATTCCTTCCTATCTCGCCGCTTCCGTCTGTCTTGTTAGTAACAATGATGGTCTGTCCATTGACCATGTTGTCCTTTGTCATAATGTCAGATATCATTCTCGTATAGATATCGCTGCCGCCGCCCGGACTGGAGGTAACAATCCAGTTAATATTATCCTTTGGCTCAAAGGGGCCGCTGCTGCTTCCCTCCCCGCATCCTGTCACAAGCGCCGCTGCCGCCATCAAGGCTGCTGTCAGTAAAATACTCCTTTTTTTCATTTTGTTAACCCTCCTAATATTATTATGATAAAGCCATCAGGCCTTTGCTAATCTGGATTTCTTCCAAACTGCTTTTATGACAGGTGTAAAGATAAATGCCAGGAAAATAAGCATCAGCACGCATGTGATTGGTCTTGTAAAGAAAATGTCCAGGCTGCCTCCGGAGATAATGAACGCCTTGCGCATATTGGATTCCAGAAGCTTTGCAAGTACAAAGGAAAGCAGCATGGGCGCCGTGGGGAACCCGCTTTTGGTAAGGATGTAACCCAGGACACCGGACAGGAACATTACAATCACACCATACATGGAATAGCTTGAGCTGTAGGAACCCACCACACACACCGTGATGATGATGGGTATCATGAACTTCACTGGTACGGACAGTATCTTTATCAGGAACGGAATCACGGCAATAGATACAATCAGGGTAAAGATATTGGACAGGAACAAGGATGCAATCAGCCCCCATGTAAACTCCGGTTCATTGGTAAACAGCAGCGGCCCTGGGTTCAGTCCCCACATCATAAGTCCGCCTAACAAAACAGCACCTGTTCCGCTTCCCGGGATTCCAAGGGCCAGCAATGGAGCAAATGCTCCTGCCGCCGCCGCATTATTTGCCGCCTCACTGGCAGCGATTCCCTCAATGGCGCCTGTCCCTAACTCCTCCTCGCTCTTAAACTTTTTCTGGGCCGCATACCCCATGAAAGCGCCTGTGGTTGCGCCTGCACCCGGAAGCACGCCCACAAATGTACCCATAAGTCCGGAGCGTATGGACGGTGGCAGGAGCCGTTTAAAATCATGTCTGGTCAAAAGGCTTCCCCGGATTGTCAGTTTCACATCCCTGTTTGCCTTTGTGTCCGCGCCTCTTTCCATTACCAGGTTAATGACCTGCGAAAATCCAACGGTTCCAATGATGAATGGTGTAAACGGAATACCGCCCAGCAGATACATACTGCCAAAATCATATCTTGGCGAACCGGACAGGGTATCCATCCCCATACTTGCCAGCAGGATTCCCAGCATGGTGATGACAACACCTTTTATGGGGTTCTCACCCACCAGCCAGCTGATGGACGTCATTGCAATAAACAGCAGGGCCGTCATCTCTGAAGGACCGAACTTAAGGCCCACATTAGCCAGGGCCGGGCCTGTAAATGTCAGGATGATGATACCGATGGTCCCTCCGATAAAAGAAGCCATATTAGCAGTAAAAAGCGCCTGGCCCGGCCGTTTCTTCTTGGCTGCCATGGGATAGCCGTCCATGGCCGTACAGATGGCCGGGGAGTCCCCGGGTATGTTCAGCAGGATGGCGCTGAATGCGCCGCCGTACATATTGGAATAATAGAGCGCTCCCAGCATGATGATTGCGGTAGTAGGGTTGAATTTATAGGTAAGGGGCAACAGCAGCGCAACACCTGCAAGGCTTCCGATACCGGGCATGGCGCCCACTATCAGTCCCAGGATGGCGCCCAGCATGGCGGCTCCTATGTTGCTGAACGTAAACAGGGTGGAAAAGCCTCCTAACAACAGTTCTATATTTTCCATTTTCGATTGCTCCTCTCCTATAATATGTAATCCAGCAGGCCCATGGGGAAATACACTCCCAGCCACAGGCGGAACACGCCCACGGAAATCGCCACACAGACAGCCAGTACAATCAGCGTATCCTTCCAGCTTGTATGTTCAAAAACCTTCAGCCACAATACGATGAACAGATAACAGCTTGGAAGAAGGCCGATGATATAACTTCCCACAATAATCCCCGCGCCTCCCGCAATTACTAAAAGTTCATTTTTCTCATATTCGGCAGACTCCTTATCCTTCAATGACTGAAAAAAAGAAACAATACTGGTCAGGAACATGATAATGGCCATGATGGCTGGGAAAAAGCCTGGCCGTGGACCATCAACATGGCTCCAGAAGCCTAATTGTGTGAAACCAATCACTGCAAATACCACTGCAAATACAGCAAGCACCAGCGGTACAATCTGTTTCGTTCCTATCTTCTTCATATAAACCTCCCTTTTCTATCCATTATCCCCTCAGGTGGTTGGCCATCCTTGCCGCCATTTTCACTGCATTTTCAAATGCAGAAGTTTTTACAATCCCCTTGCCGGCTATATCATAGGCAGTCCCGTGTGCACAGGTGACAATAGGTGCCGGAAGTCCGCCGGCAATGGTAATCCCCTGGTCAAAGCCCTTTAGCTTCAGTGCAATCTGCCCCTGGTCATGGTACATGGTCACCACACCGTCAAAATCCCCGTTAAATGCCTTGATAAACAGGATATCAGATGGGAACGGGCCGTTGGCATCAATCCCCATTTCCCTGGCCTTTTCAATAACAGGCCCAATTACATCAATCTCTTCCCGTCCACATTTGCCGCCCTCACCGCAATGTGGATTAAGGGCCGCCAGGGCAAGCCTCGGCTTTTCAATTCCTGAATTCTTCAGGGACACATTAGCCAGGCGCACAGCCCTCATGATGGTTTCTTCCGTCAGGTTCTGGCTCACCATGCTGATAGGGATATGGCTGGTTGTCCGCGTGGTCCACAAATCCCCAAGGACATTGATTTCGCCAAAGGGGTCCGTGTGGTTAAACAGATGGGCCATGTAATGATGTTCACTTTCAAAGGGGCATCCGGCCTTTATCATGGCCTGCTTGTTTAACGGAGCAAAACAGAATCCATCGATTTTCCCTTCCTGATAAAGTTCAATAGCGGTCCTCAGCATATCCAGGCAGGCCTGTCCGCTTTTTATATGTATCTGTCCATAAGGCACTTCCTGGGGATTCAGATCCTTCTGGTCCAACACGGGTATTCCCTGATCCCAGTCCGCGTCCTCCACCTTTTCAATCACCTGCATGGGAATTTCCAGTCCACAGACACTGGCGCCCCGCTCAAATATCCTTACATCCCCAATCACAACCGGACGGCAGTATTCCTCATAAAACCCGGATGCTGCAAGCTTTGCTATGATTTCAGCACCCACCCCGGCCCCATCTCCCAGAAGTATTCCTAATATTGGTTTTCTGTTCATAAAATCATCCTTCCTTTTGATTTTTACTTTTGCTTTCATGTCAATATTATTAAGCAAATACCGTGCCAACTTTTTCAAAAGGAATGACCTGTTACAATTAATGTGTTTTTCCTCCTTAACTGCGTTGTGTATTCTGTATATTCCCATTGATTAAAACCAGAACACATATGTTACTTTTTTTGTTTTAATGTTTCAGCCTATATTTTTGTTTCTAAAATGTTTCATTCTGTTTTTTTGTTTAATTTTGTTTCATCCAGCAGATTGTACTTCTTCATTTTCCTCCACAGGGTGCTTTTATCAATCTTGAGATAGGCCGCTGTCCTGGTACGGTTATGGTCAAACCGCTCCAGTGCCTCAACCAAGGCCTGGCGCTCCGCAACCTTAAGGCCGGTATCCTTCTGCTTCCCGCCTGCCCCGTCCTCATCCCCAGGTATGCCGGGAAGCGCCTGCCTTACCTCCCCGGCCCCTGCCACAGGCCGCTCACAGAGAATGCAGATGCGCTCGCAGAAATTGCGTATCTCGCGTACATTTCCCGGCCAGTCATGACGCTTAAGCAATTCCATTCCCTCTTCCGATATCCTCTCCAGCACACATCCGGTCCGCTCATGCTCAAATCCCGTCATCTTCCTGACCAGATAGGGTATGTCCTGTCTTCGCTCCCTTAGAGGAGGTATATTAAGCTCCAGCACATCCAGACGGTACAAAAGGTCCCTGCGGAAATTCCCCCGTTCCACCTCCTGTCTTAAATTCCTGTTGGTGGCACAGATGACCCTTACATCAATGGGAATCACCGTGTCATTCCCCAGACGTATGATTTCCCTTTCCTGAAGCACCCGCAAAAGGCGGCTCTGAAGCTTTGGGGAAATATCACCGATTTCATCCAGGAAAATAGTCCCCCTGTGTGCAATCTCGAAAAACCCCATCTTCCCGCCCCTGGCCGCCCCGGTAAATGCACCTTCCACATAGCCGAACAGTTCACTCTCCAGCAGATTCTCGGGAAGGGCTGCACAGTTAATGGCCACAAAGGGGTTCTTGCGCCTGGGGCTGGAGTTGTGGATGCTCTGTGCAAACAGCTCCTTTCCGGTGCCTGTCTCCCCGTGGATCAGGATATTGGAATCAGCATAGCTGTATTTTTCAGCGGTTTTAATCAGGTTCCCCATCACAGGGCTTTTATATAAGATTTGTGTAAAATCATACTTAGCCGTAAATCCCGTGGAATATATCCGTTTTCGCAGCTTCCCTTCCTCCGCCTGGATCTGTTCCGTCCCCTGGAAGGTGATGACCGCCCCAAAATCCTGGGACTCGCCTGAAACAGGAACGCAGTTCACCATGACCGGGCGGCTTGAACAGTCACAGACTTCCGAGAGTATCTTCTTCTTTTGATGTATGACCTCCTCAATCCTGATGCCGGGAAATACCTCCCTTATATCAGTTCCTGCCAAAGGCTCCTTGCGTTCTTTCATATAGGAATAGCAGCAGCTGTTGGCAAGGGTGATGATTCCTTTCCTGTTTACCGAAATGATTCCCTGAAAGGAATAGTTCATGATACTGGCTATCTCATCCCGCTTCTCCCGCTCATACACCGTAACGGCAGCCAATGCCAGGGCCTCCGTGATGGCCTGGTTCACCGCCTCCCTGCCAGAACGTATCATGACAGCCGGGACATCACACTGCTTTGCAATCCCTACCGTTGAATATCCCCCAACGATGACCTGGTTTCCGTCCTCCTTTGCCCGCAGGACAGCGGTCTTAAGCATTATCTCATCGTCTTCCGCATAGCAGCTTACCCTCAGGCCCGGGTATACCTGGTTCACCTGCTCCGCCCCATAGACCATGTTAAAGGCGCCCACCACTGCAATCCTCTTAACATCCCACTGATTCAGGCACATCTTAACCGCAGCCAGCACATCATAGCCGGTGGTTTTAAGTTCAACACATGGAATCTTCCTCCGTTTCAGGGTATGGGCAGTGAATCCCCTGGCAATGATTACATCCCCATCCACATGCTCCAGCTTATTATTGTAATAATCCTGCACCACCTGGTACCGGATGTCCTTTGATTCCGGCCGCTCACTGATGACCCGCTGTATCACCGGCAGTATGTTGGGATATGGTGCAAAAAATACAAGTTTAACCATAACACTCCTCCTGGCATTTTCATTTATTCTATCTTACGGATTGCAATAATGGAATTAAGAAGTTGCGAATATTGTAAAAATGCAATCATGCTGGATTTGCATTTTTGTGCCATCTCTTTTATCAGGCCGGTTTCTTTATGCATACTTACTGATTCTTCCTATTCATTTTCATGTATTTGTTACAAAAAACAGGATTGCTTTTTTCCATCCCCCTATTTGGCATGGGGATTGCTTTTATATTCTGGCAGGAAACATTGCAATGATCCGAAAAAAAATCAAAGGAGATTCGATCATGAGATTACTGGCAACTATGAAACGTTTTCCCGCAGGTGTTATGGTAATCCCCCTGCTGCTTGGATGTACCATGAATACGTTTTTTCCGGACGCCCTTGCCATTGGAGGATTCACCACGGGCCTGTTCAAGAACGGCGTGCCTACTTTAATCGGCCTGTTCCTGTTCTGCAGCGGCGCTACCATTGATGTGAAGATGGCCGGTGCCACTGTATGGAAGGGTGTTGTACTCACTGCACTTAAATTTTTCATCGGCTTTGGTTTAGGGCTTTTATTAAATGCCTTGTTTGGGGAAGCTGGTTTTCTCGGCCTGGCGCCTCTGGCCGTCATCGGTGCCGTAACCAACTCCAATGGCGTTATCTACGCGACACTGGCCGGGGAATATGGCGATGAGACAGATGTGGGGGCCACCTCCATCCTGGCGCTTAATGACGGTCCGTTCTTCACCATGATTGCACTGGGTGCGGCCGGAATGGGTAATTTCCCGGTCACGGACATCATAGCAAGCATCATTCCCATGGTAATCGGATTCATCATCGGCAACCTGGACCATGAATGGAGAAAAATACTGGCCACTGGTATGATCCTCCTTCCTCCCTTTAATGGTTTTGCCCTTGGAGCAGGTATGAATTTCGGTAACATCTTAAGCGCAGGCATCTCCGGCATTGTGCTGGGCTTGTTAACAGTCCTGGCCACCGGCCTGCTTTCCTTTTTCCTCTACAGCGCACTGCGCAGGAAGGCAGACCCCATGGGTGCGGCCATCGGAACCACGGCCGGCGTAGCCACCACCACGCCCACTGCCGTGGCTATGGCAGACCCCTCCTTCCAGCCCCAGGTAGAGACAGCTACTGCCCAGACAGCCGCTGCAGTAGTCATCACTGCCGTACTCTGCCCTCTGATGGTATCCTGGCTGGCCAAGGCCTCCAAAAGATGGAATGAATCCCATGGTATCATAGAGGCGGTCCCGGTCATGGAATCAGGCGCTATGTCAGTGGATTCCAACCCCCTGCCAGCGGACGCAGGCCCTCTGTCAGCGGAAACAGGCGCCAGCGTTTCCCGGCAGCCTTAAAACATGTTTGGGACAATGACAGATGGAGGTAATGAATACAAATGGAACGCATCGTATTAAAAGCTGATTTAATCCTGCAGGGCAGGGAACTGGCCCCCATGGAAAAAGGATTACTGATAATTGAAAATGGCCGCATCCAGGACATACTGCCTCAGTACAGCCTGGCAGATTGCCACATTGCAGATGCCCGTGAACTGTCCTTCCCCGGCCAGACCCTGATGCCGGGCATGATAGAGTGCCATAACCATCTCTGTATCGATGCCACACTGCCTGAACATCTGGAACTGCTGGCATGGAGCAGCGAATGCCAGCTTACCATTCTGGCCCTCAAAGGGCTTAAGGAAGACCTGATAAGCGGTGTCACCACGGCCAGATGTATGGGCGATAAGTATTATATTGATGTAATCATGAAAAAACTGATTGAGGACGGCAAGGTCATCGGCCCCAGGCTCCTGACCGCAGGCATCGGCATGAAAGGCAGCCATGGCGCGGGGTACATCGGAAGCCCTCACTGTGGAACAGAAGAAATCAGGAATACCTGCCGCCAGAACCTGAAAAAGGGTGTTGACCTGCTGAAACTTTTTGTAACCCCAGGCGTCCCTGACCCTGACTCATCCTTTGTCCCCAGTTTCTTAAGCCTGGAGGAAATATCCATGGCCGTCAGCGAAGGCGCACGGCTGGGGGTTCCTGTGGCCGCACACTGTATTGGCGGGCAGGGTCTTAAAGACTGTATTGACGGAGGGGTGAAGGTGATTGAGCATATGTATATGGCCACGGAACAGGATGTGGAATGGCTGGCTGCCTCTGACTGTATAGTGGATCTGACCTCCGGTATTTTCCTGGATTCCAGCCGCGAGTCATTCCTGTCCCCTGCCAATGCAGAAAAAATCCGGCGCAACCGCCCACGCGTACGGGAAAATATTACCCGCATCATCCGCGCCGGGCTTCCCTTTGTCCTTGGCACGGATGCCTACCATGGCTATCTTTACCGTGAAGTGGAGTATGCAGTGAAACTGGGCTCTGATACGGTGACAGCCCTGCAGGGAGTTACTTCCCATGCCGCCGATGTCTGTGGTCTTGGACATAGGCTTGGGCACCTGTCCACCGGCATGGATGCGGATATCATCGCTGTAAACGGCAATCCCCTGGAGGACGTATCCTGTCTGTCACAGGTTGGTTTTGTGATGAAGGAAGGGTCTGTCTTTAAGCAGATGTAATCGGGTCTTACAGTATCCATAATGTAAAAAATAACCTCAGATGGTTGGTATTCAGCATGAACCAACCATCTGAGGTTATTTATCCTAAACTTCCATACTATGCCAGAATTCCTCTGATATACATAGCCAGTTCCTCATCTTTGCACTGTCCAAAGAAGAGCTCCGGGAATTTCTCTCCGGAAAAGGCCCCTTTCACAAGCTCCGAATCTAGTCCATTGAAGATTTCCACCAGATTTTCCTTAAATGTAACTTTCCTTACCTCATCCAGAATCTTTTTGTTCCTCTGTTCCGGCACTGCCCTCTCCCTTGGATATCCTTGTCCGGATGGCTCACAGAATAATTTCTCAAAAATATATTCCAAATTCAGGTCTCCGCCCCAGCCAAACCCTTTTGCGAAAGGAAGGGCAATGGCATTTCCATCATTAATCTGAGCAAATGTATATGCATCCAGCGCATCTTCCACATGTCCACAGATAACTCCAGGAAAGGAATTACAGGCCAGCATGGCCCCTTCGCCTGTTCCGCAGCCGGTAATCACGTAATCAGCCGCACCGCTGTTAAGAAGGGCTGCTGTCAGGATGCCTGCCTGAACATAGGTCAACTGTACCCGGTCATCCGCTGTATACATGCCATAGTTGTCCACTTCATAACCATAATGGTCAGCCACCTTCTTTAATGCGTTATAAATCACTTCGTTTTTCGCTGCCTGACTGTTTTCATTGATAAGCGCTATTCTCATATTTTACCTCTCACTTGATTTCTTCTTGCAAACGTTCCTTAATCCTGCCTATGCTTAACCCATACTCTTCCAACAGGGCTTCTGGCTTACCGGACTGGCCAAACCTGTCAAGAATACCGATTTTAACCACTTTCCTGCGGCCTTCCACCACATCCATGACAGCATCGCCCAATCCTCCGATGATACTGTGTTCCTCTACCGTAACAAGCCTTGGACATTTACAAGCATAATGCTCAATGCATTCTCTGTCAATCGGTTTTATTGTATGTATATTAATGACTGCAATTGAATACCCATCCTGCTCCAAAGCATCCACTGCATCCAGTACGTTTGACAATATGACCCCTGTAGTAAAAATGGCCATATCAGTTCCATCCCGTAACACATTCGCTTTTCCCACCTCAAAGGGACTTTCATCAAAAACCCGGCTGGGCAGCCTGGCAAGCCTGAGATATACAGGCCCCTCGATTTGAGCAGCAGCCTCAACAGCCTTGCGTGTCTCCTTTGCATCACAGGGTGATAGGATAGTCATACCCGGAATCACCCTCATTAAGGCGATATCTTCGATAGACTCATGGCTTCCCCCATCCTCACCCAATGTGATACCTGCATGTGTCATCCCCAATTTTACATTAAGTCCCGGATAGGCAATTCCGTTTCTCACCTGTTCAAATGCCCGCCCTGCCCCAAAGATTGCAAATGTACTGC
The DNA here is from genome assembly GCF_022440595.1 of Enterocloster sp. OA13. Classification (NCBI taxonomy): domain Bacteria; kingdom Bacillati; phylum Bacillota; class Clostridia; order Lachnospirales; family Lachnospiraceae; genus Enterocloster; species Enterocloster sp. OA13. The sequence goes on from NZ_JAKNTF010000001.1 coordinate 4,345,509, forward strand.
AGAAAGGGATATACCCCATCGTAGACAGCCCGGCTCCCATGTCCATCATATTTGCCTCCGCAATACCTGCATTGAAAAAACGCTCCGGAAACTTCCTTTCAAAGGTTGCAGTCATGGTTGCATGTGCTAAATCCGCATCCAATACAACAACTTTCTCATTTTTCTCCCCTAAAGCGGCCAAAGCTTCACCATAAGCTACCCTTGTTGAAATCATTTCATGCATCATACCACCTCCTTAGACAACTCTTCCAAAGCCAGCTTTGTTTCTTCAGCATTGGGCGCCTTACCATGCCATCCAACCTGATTTTCCATGAACGATACACCTTTGCCTTTGGTTGTATGCGCAATAATACATTTTGGTTTTCCAGTGATAGTCTTAAGATATAGGCTTCCCACCACCTGCTCTATATCATTTCCATCCGGAAGTTCTATTACATTGAGTCCAAAGCTTTCCATTTTGCGATGTAAATCACCAAGAGGCATTACTTCATCATTCTGTCCATCAATCTGCAGTCCGTTATTGTCAATCACAATTGTCAGGTTATCTAAATGATATTTGGCTGCCGCCATACATGCTTCCCATACCAGGCCTTCCTGTATTTCACCATCTCCAAGCATTGTGTATACTTTAATATCCTGCCCAGCCTTTTTAGCCCCCAATGCCATACCTACTGCAATGGATATCCCCTGTCCCAGTGAACCTGTGGATGCGTCCACACCAGGAACCTTCCTTGCATCGGGATGCCCCTGAAGCATACTATGTATCTGTCTGAAATTTCCGAACTCCTTTACATCAAAAAATCCTTTTTCTCCAAGAATTGCATAATAACAAGGGGCTGCATGTCCTTTACTTAATACAAACCTGTCGCGCATAGGGTCATCCGGATTTTTTGGGTCAACACGCATCACATGATAAATGCCAACCATCAATTCCACAGCCGATAAGGACCCTCCCGGATGTCCGCTGGACGCCTCTGCAATCATACTGATAATATCTTTCCTGACCCTATTACATAATAGCTTCAGATTTTTCACCTCATCCATAGCATTTCCTCTCCCTATGACGGAAAGCCATGTTACTACAGCATTATATTCTCCATATCGACATCAATAAGCGCCAGGTGTCTCAACACAAAAATCTCGCCTATCTGGGCATCCCTTTCTTTTATTGCGTGCAGGATATCCTCATGAGCCTTAATGGCATTATATGCATTATGTTCAATCCGGAACGTCTTCAGACGGAAGACCGATATCTTCTCATTTATCCTGTCATTCATGAATTGAAGCATTTTATTTTTTGCCATCTTTACAATCCGTGAATGAAATTGTTCATCGCACTCTGCCATGGTAACACTGTCTTTCCTTTTTACACCATCCAAATACCTATGATGAATCTTTTCCAGTTCATGAATCTCTTCATCTGTCCCACGTTCAACAGCCAGTTTGATTGCCAGCGGTTCAATTGCCTGACGGACTTCCATAAACTCCTTAAGCTTAACTTTATTTCTAGAGAACCAATTTACCAGTTCATCCTGTTCTTCCGCATCTTTCCTGATAATATAGGCGCCTTTTCCATGCTGGATTTCAATCAGCCCCTGGGCTTCCAATACCCGAAGCGCCTCCCTGACCGTCCCTCTGCCTACAGAAAGTTCTTCGCACAGGCGTTTTTCCGTAAAAAGCTTCTCTCCAATCCGGCTTTTATCTGACCGGATATAATCCATCAGATAATCCGTGGTTTTTTGAACAGTTGAAGATTTTTCTTCCATTATGATGTTTCTCCTCCCCCTCCCGGAAAAGGATTCCAGGAAGTATCTTATCCTTTATATAATGCTTTAGTCTTAAAAACTTCAGAAATCATTGCCGAATCCGCTTCATCGTCAATCGCAGCTTCCATCCTCTTTTCATACTCCATATTGAGCAGGGCCTGATTTAAAACAAGATCTATATCTTTTTCCGAAACCACAAGTACACCGTCACTGTCCCCAAACACATAATCTCCTGATGATACCACCACCCCGCCGCAAGTCACAGGAACATCCAGGTCACGTTCTACCACCCTGCAGTTTCTTGGAGCCGGCATTATGGCAGCTCCCTTTGTAAATTGAGGGATTCCCATTTCCTTAATCGTTTCAACATCTCTGGTGTATCCATCAATAATCAGTCCATTGAGCTGATGATTTCCCAGAAAATGCATGATATTCTCACCACATATGTTTGCATCGGATGGAACATTCCACACCATCACCTCACCTGGCCTGCACCTTTCAATTATCTCAAACTGGTTCATCTCCTTATCCGGCGGAACCACATATGTAAACTGCGCTGTCCTGGCCCTGCCAAAAATCCTCATACCTGGTTTTGTAGGATAAACCCCTTTCATCCAGCATCCAACCTGATGCTGAACCATAGCATCCGTCACTGCTCCTGTTTCAATTTCACGAAAGATCCCTAACCTTTCCTGTTCGGTCATCTTTTAATCCGCCCCTCTCTATTTTACTTTATAATCTGGTTTCTGTTAATATCTATTTTCTTAAGATGCCCATATACCTCCCTCATCTGTTCCGAATTATAGCCTGCTTTTATGGCTTCCTCCAGCTCCTTTTCCCATACCATGTTAAGTCTGGCCTGTTCCAACACAATATCTGCATACTCCCACGGCACCACCATAACGCCATTGGCATCCCCGCAGATATAATCCCCAGGTCTGACCACAGCGCCTCCTACGGTTACAGGAACATTAACCGTCTTCTTTGTAGGCCTGAAGTTGACTGGTGCAGAATAGGCTGCCGGCCCCTTTGAAAAAACGCACCCTCCAATTTCTTCTATCTCATTAATATCCCTTATCTTCCCCTCAAGCACAATCCCATTAAGTCCATGACCCTTTATGAAATGAAAAATATTTTCTCCCATGATGTTGGCATCCATATCTACATTCCATACCAGGACATCACCCGGCTCCCCCATTTCTATTATTTCATAAGGCGTCAGTATTTCCTCTGGGTCGGATACCGTTTCAAACCTTGCAGTAACCGCACGTCCATATATTTTTGCTTTCTTACTGACCGGAAAGATTCCCTGCATCCATGCCCCAATCTTAAAACAGATAAGCGCATCTGTAATGCACCCAGGGTCTACTTCCTCAAAAACTTTTAACCGTTCTTCATTTGTCATTTTCTTTTCCTCACTTCATGGATTTTTTAATATATTGCACTGAGAGCAGAAGCACAATCGCCGCCATTACCACTGCTCCAGCAGAACCATAACCAAACTTCAGGCTTTTAATGCCATAGGTGTAAATAAATTGTGTGATTGTTGCCGTTGTATTAGCAGGTCCTCCTCCGGTAAGGATATTAATCTTATCAAACATCCTAAAGGAATCAATGGTTCTAAGCAGAAGGCACAGTACAACCGCACCACTGATACAAGGCATCGTAATATAACGGAATTCATGCCATCCATTCGCACCATCTATTTTTGCCGCTTCGTAAAGTGTCTGCGGCACGGTCTGTAAGGAAGCATAAATCAGAAGAAACACAAATGGCATACACTGCCATACGTCAATCAGAATGATGATGGGCATTGCTGTCCGTGTATCAAAGAACCAGTTAAACACAGGGATATGCATGAATCTGAGGAACTCATTTATGATTCCATAATTATTGGACAGCATGATTTTCCATATAAGTGCTGCAGTGACTGGCGGGAGAAGATTAGGAAGCAATAGGATGGTCCGCATGGTTTTCTTAAAATGCCTCAGACCATTTACATACACTGCCACACCGATGCCTGCCGCTGTTTCCAGAAGCGTACACGCCACGGTGAATTTTATGGTATTAATGACTGCCCGGATAAAATACGGATTCCTGGCCAAGTCAGCATAATTTTTTAAACCTATAAAACTCATTCTATCCTTTGAGATATAATAAAAGTTAGTCAGAGAATAGCACAGTGTGTATACTAACGGATATATACTCAGAACTGTCAAGATGACGAATGTAGGTGATTCCATCAATATGGCAAACGTTTTTCGTGAAATGCTTTTTTTCTCCAGCATACTTCTCCCTCTTTGTTAATTATCCATAATCTGTTCACAGGCAGTCTGTGCATCCTTAAGTGCATCATCTACAGATTTAGCCCCCTGGACCGCATTGTCAAGCTCTGTCCCCAATGTCACCGTAATCTCTGTCCACTGTCTAATCCTTGGCCTGTAAACAGCCTCTTTCAGTGCCTGGTATACATACTCCAGATTAGGGCTTTGTGCTATGATATCCGGATTTTCGTATACACTGGTCCTGGTAGGGACACCCCCATACTGTACGGAATCCATCTGCTGCCCGGCATCTGTTATGTATTTGATAAACTCCAAAGCCAATTCCCTATTCTGCGAATTTTCCGGAATGCCAAGATACCACAATCCATATATGCTGGATGGATATTCAGGATCATTTTCCCCTACTTTTTTAGGAATCATATTGAAAGCACTTGTATCATTTTCTAATGGTGTATACCAACCTGGCCAGTCAAGACTCATTGCACCGTTTCCAGACTGTACGGACGCCACAATATCATCCTTATCCATGATGGTTCCGTATTCCTTAAGGGTCATATAAAATTCCAGAGCCTTCTTAAACTCAGGAGTATTTATGGTCACATTGTTATTTTCATCCAGCACCTGCCCCCCATGTGCAAGAAGAATCGGATAAATATCGGTCAGGATATTCTCTCCAGCCTGGGCCCTCAATAGATATCCTTCCTTTCCAGACTCCTTTGCCTTTTTTGCCACTTCCAGGATGCCTTCCCAGGTATCAGGTGTTTTCTCATAACCTAAATCCTTTAATACCTGCTTATTATAGAACTGGACCATAACATTTCCATAAAATGGAACACCATATACATTCCCGCCATCGTCTAATCCGCCCTTGGTGGCCAACTCAATAAAATCCGGATCCAGGCTATAGCCCATCTCACTCATATTGACGATTGTTCCATTTTCAAGAAACTCTGACAACCAGCTTCCATCAATCATAAGAACATCATATGTTCCTTCACTATTCTGGGAATCCAGCGCAATCTTCTGGTACATATCTGTAAATCCCAAATCAAGGAATTCAAATTCACAATCATGTTCTTCTGCAAACGCAGGTGCAAGGTTTTTCATAACATCTGTATAGGAACCGGCTCTTAGCACAAGGGTGAGTTTCGCTTTTTCTCCCTCCTGTGTACCTGCATCCACCGATTGGCCTGCTGCCTGTTCTGTAGATTTCCTCTCTTCCTTTGGAGCTTTGCCAGATGCACATCCTGTCATGATTCCAGTTGCCAGCATTGTCCCCACAATTGCCATAGCTGCTAATCTCTTTCTCATAATCAACATTTGTAACTCCCTTCTTTTGTTTTAATACAGTAAAAATCCACAATAGTAACTTAAGCTCCTTACATGCTCCTGCCATCCCCCCTTCCTATTCTTTTACAGCTCCGCTGCTTAGACCAGATATCAGATACTTTTGAGCAAAAGTTATAAATACCGCCATCGGCAGTAATGATACGATGCCCCCCGCAGCAACCAGTCCAAACTGCGTGACATTATCTTCTGTGTTGAGAATGGATAACGCAATCGGTACCGTATATTCTTTTGACCTTTGAATAAAGATTACTGAATATGTATACTCATTCCAGGCGTATATGAACGATAACATTGAGATAGCCGCAATACCAGGCAACACCAAAGGTAATACCACCTTTCTGAAAAGCTGCCATTCTGTTGCGCCATCTATCTGGGCACTCTCTTCAATTTCTACTGAAAGATCCTGAAAAAAGCTGATAATAAACCATACGGTTAATGGTATGTTGATAAAAACACATGCACTTATAACCGGCATTAAAGAGGTCAGCATCTTTGTCTTAGAAAACAAAATATACAGAGGGATTGCAAATGATATCGGTGGAAGTACTCGGACCAGGAGAATCCAATATGTCATCAACCTTTTTGTCTTTATCTTAAACCTGGACCTTGCCAGGATATAAGCACAGGTCAGTCCGCATGCCAATGAAATGCAAAGGGAAATCAAAGTAGTAACCGCACTGTTTTTTAATGCAATCCCAAAATTCTTCTTAATGAATAAATTAGAAAAATGTTCCAATGTAATCTGCTTGGGAAATAGGGATATCTTTCCTACTAATTCATCCATCGGACGTATGGCAAGGCCCAACATCCACAAGATAGGAAACAGGGTAATTATCAAAAGAAAAACCCCAATACAAAATTGTATGATAACATTTGCTCGTTTCTTCATCTGTCTCCTCCCATTATTGTATTATGACTTTTAATTCTATCCAATGTGTTCATACATTCTTTTATATATTTTATACATTATTTTTATATTTTTGTCAATATATTAGGTTATTTTACTTATAGCCATAATCATTTTCGTGATTTTTAACAATGAATATAAAAATTTTATGTTTCCCTATGCGAAACCTATTGTCATACAAAAATGGCTATAAGCACCAATATCTGGTGACTTATAGCCATTTTACCTTAATCCATTTTTCTTATATTAATATACAATCCAGATTCTCCCCCTCCACAAAATAACCAAAAAGGAAAGATATCCTGCCCCAACAAACATGTCCTCTGTTAATTCAGTATCAGCCCTTACCGAAGCCCCATCCCAGCCTTCAGCATCCGGAACATCCTGTCAGCCGCGCTCACATACAGCTCCTCGGACCGCCCAAGGGCCTCCTCCAGCTCCATGGCGCCATTAATGGTAGTCATGATACTGTCCACGCCATAGTCAAAGATGGTCTCCGCCTTCTGCCCCATGCCGCCCACAATTGCAACCACAGGTATCCCGCGTTCCTTGCAGCGCTGTCCGATTCCGCTGGGCACCTTGCCAAAGGCGGACTGCCAGTCCATCCTGCCTTCCCCGGTCACCACCAGGTCCACGCCCTCTAACAGTTCATTAAAATGCACCAGATCCAGGACCGTGTCAATACCGGACTTCAGGGTGGCCTTCAGGAACACGCAGAAGGCTGCTCCCAATCCACCGGCAGCGCCGGAACCAGGAATCCTATCCACATCCACACCCAGTTTTTCCTTAATCAGAGCAGCATACTGAATCATGCCGCCTTCCATGATATCAAGGATTTCGGGCGTGCCGCCTTTCTGCCTGCCAAAGGTATAGGTGGCCCCGTCCGGCCCTGTAAGCGGATTCGTCACATCGCACATGACCGTGAACCTGGCTTGGGACACGGCTGGATGCATTCCGCTCACATCGATATCAGCCACCTTCATAAGGTCCTCTCCCCTTCCCTCCAGTTCATGGCCCTGGGCATCCAGGAACTTCACCCCGAGGGCGCGCATGGCCCCCATACCGCCGTCATTGGTGGCGCTTCCCCCAATGGCAATGGATATCTTCCTGTATCCCCTGTCCAGGGCGTCCTTAATCAGTTCCCCTGTGCCGTAGGTGGTTGTGTCCAGTGGATTGCGCTTCTCGGCAGGAACCATGGGAAGGCCGGAAGCCGCGGCCATCTCGATGATGGCGCTGTCCCCTTCGAATTCCCCGTAAAAGGATTCGCACTCCTCCATCAGAGGTCCGTGGACCACAAGCCTGCGGTATGTCCCGTTCAGGGCCGAGATGACCGCGTCAATGGTTCCCTCCCCTCCGTCAGCCACCGGTACCCCGGCTGTCTCGCAGCCAGGGAAGATGCGGCCCGCGGATTCCTCCAGCAGGGCCGTGATCCGCTCAGATGATAAGGTTCCCTTAAATGAATCAGATGCAAATAAAAATTTCATGTTCCGCCTCCCAAATAGTAGTATGTCATAACGGTTTCCTTATCTACTATTTTAGCCGCCCCAGGACCCGGCGTCAATGTTCCCCAGAACAATCCTTTTTCATTTTTTATGTTCTACAAGACTTCCTCCATCCCGTCCTTCACATCCCTGAAGAAAAGCATTGCCATATAAAACACCGTTGACTGGCTCACAAGCCGCACATCATATCCGGTCAGCTCCTCCAGCCGCTTCAGCCTGTAGGTCAGCGTATTCTTGTGTACATGGAGTTTTTCCGATGCCGCCTTGAGCGAACCTTCCGATTCGAAATATGCTTCCAGAAGCCCCATCCACTGGCACAGTTCCTCATATCCGCATTTCTTGAATAACTTATGTATATACTCGGCCTTCACCCCATCCCCCAGGTCCTCCGTAAACAGTTCCAGGGTAACGCTGTCATATGCAAGGATGTCTTTTTTTGCCAGGCCCGCGGAGCGCCATGCCTTATTGGCCTGTCCATAGGCCACGTGGATGTCCTCCGCCCTTCCGTCAATCCCCACCACCATGCGGATATTGAACTTTTTAAAAACCGCTGTGCGGATACGCCCGGCCAGTTGTTCCATCTGGCGGTCCGGGCATTTCTTTACCAGTATGATCTGCCTGCCGCCGCTTCTTAGCACAAGGCTTCCCCTGCCTGCAAGGGAGGCAGCCTCCCGTTCCACCTGCTCCAGCAGTTTCTGTCCTGAGGCAGTGGATGCATACTCCTCCAGCTCCCTGGCACTGGCAACCATGACGCGCCTGGGTACCGCAATGTCAATGCCAAGGGCAAATCCCCTCTCCTCCAAAATCCTGGGCTGCATCAGGCCGCTGCCAATGACCCAGTCCTCCAAAAACCGGTTTAAGACCCGCTGGCCCATACGGCGTTCATCCTGTTCTGCATTTTCCCGTATCAGGATCTCCACCATCTTCTTCACAACCTGACCATAGCCCACCACCTCGCCATACAGGCCTGTGATCCCGATGACGCCCACAATGCTCCCGCCATGGGTAATGGGCAGGTTCAGACCCGGCCGGGACGTGGACGTAGCGTGTTCCGTCTCCACATACAGCTCCGGCAGATGTTCCCCGATTAATTTCCTGGCGCCTTCATGCAGACTGCCGATCCTGGTCTCATCCGTGCTGGCAATCACATACCCCCTGCGGTCCATCATGTTGATGTTCTGTCCCACCACGGCCCCTACTTCCTCCACGATGGACTGGGCGCCCTGCCTTGACAGCTTAAGCCCGCTCTCCATTTCCAATTCATATTGTTCCATACGCCTGCCCCCGGACATACAAAAATCTTAATTGCCAAAACGGCTGCGCCTGAAGTCTCCAGACGCAGCCCCTTATCCTTTTGTTTCTGTAAATGTGTATTCCGCAAATCTTACCTATTTGTAAATCGGATACTTGTCGCAGAGTTTTGTGACCTCGCTCCTGATATAATCAGCCTGGTTCTCAAAATCCGTGGCTGCCAGCCAGATGCACTCTGCAATCTTAGGCATATCCTCTTCCTTCAGGCCCCTGGTGGTGATGGCCGGTGTTCCGATGCGCACGCCGGATGTCACAAACGGGCTTCTGGGGTCATTAGGAACCGTGTTCTTGTTCAGTGTGATGAATACCTCGTCGCAGCGGTTCTGCAGTTCCTTGCCGGATACATCCATGCCCCGCAGGTCCACTAACATAAGATGGTTGTCCGTGCCGCCTGTAAGCAGCTTGAAGCCCTGTTTCTGAAGCGCCTCTGCCAGCGCCTTTGCATTCAGTACCACCTGGTGCTGGTATTCCTTGAACTCGGGCTTAAGGGCCTCGCCAAAGCAGATGGCCTTGCCTGCGATTACATGCTCCAGGGGACCGCCCTGGGTTCCCGGGAATATGGCCTTGTTGAAATTAAACTTCTCAGCAGCCTCCTTGTTGGCCAGTATCATGCCGCCCCTTGGCCCCCTCAGGGTCTTGTGGGTGGTGGTGGTCACGACATCCGCGTAAGGGATGGGGCTTGGATGCTCACCAGCGGCAACCAGTCCTGCAATGTGCGCCATATCCACCATGAGATATGCGCCTACCTGGTCGGCTATCTCACGGAATCTCTTAAAATCAATGGTCCTCGCATATGCGCTGGCGCCTGCGACAATGAGCTTTGGCTTTGCCTCTTTGGCAATCCTCTCCAATTCGTCATAGTCGATGTATCCCTCATCATCCACGCCGTAAGGTACGATATTGAAGTAAAGGCCGGAAAAGTTAACTGGGCTTCCGTGTGTCAGATGGCCGCCGTGGTCCAGGTTCATGCCCATCACGGTGTCCCCTGGTTTTAACATGGCCACGAATACAGCCATATTGGCCTGGGCGCCTGAATGCGGCTGCACATTGGCATAATCACATCCAAACAGCTTCTTGGCGCGCTCGATGGCCATGGTCTCCACCACGTCCACGCACTGGCATCCGCCGTAATAGCGCTTTCCTGAATATCCTTCCGCATACTTATTGGTAAGCACGGTACCCATAGCCATCATGACCGGCTCTGATACGATATTCTCAGATGCAATCAGTTCCAGGTTGCGTCTCTGACGCGCGCATTCGGCCTGGATGGCCTCGCCCACTTCCTTGTCATATCCGGTGATAAAATCCATTACTTCATTAACCATTGGTCTTACCTCTTCCTTTCGTTTTAACATATTAACGTGACAGCCTTTTGGTGCTGATTATAACCTATATAGAAACAAAAAGCAAGACATTGAATCAACAGCGCCAGCACAAATCCGGCGGCACAAATCCAGAGGCACAAATCCGGCTCATCCGCAACAGTCCATGTCAATCCGGCTAACTGCGGATCAATATAAACCATATTGCCCTGAAACCAGTTCCCAAAGTCCCTTGCGGGCAAGTCTTTCCCTGGGAACCCTGAATGTGATTGTCACCACCCCGGGCGCCCGTCCAATCTCGATTGCCCCTGATATGGTAACCCTGTTCTGCACCTCAGGAACACTCATATCAAACAGTCCGGCTGCCATCCATATCCAGAAGAATAGAAGAATATCCATGCATCTGTGGCAGCGCCGCCAATCGGCCGGCCAGCTGGTCCGCAGTATTTCCGGAAACCGTGCGTTAAAATTTTGTTATCTTTTATCAGATTGGAAAAATAAGAATTGTTCATAATTTTTCCACTTAACCCCTTTGTTTTAGGGCTTTCTCAGATAAAAAACTGACAATTCCCCATCCATATTCTTAATAATTCCGTAATAAACATAGTACTTTCTTTATATTTTGGACACAATTTGGTCACAATTATAGTCTATTATCAATCTCGTTCCAGAAATTTACGTTTTATGGAAAACCTCATCGGGAGGTTTTCAGAGGAGAGGAGAACTATTATGAAGAAATCTATCGCAAAATCCATGACAGCCGTTATGGCAGCAGCAATGATCGCAGCAGGCCTGACTGCTTGTGGCGGTTCTGACAACAAGGCAGAGACCACCACAACTGTTGAGACCACTGTAGCTGCTACAGAGGAAACCACCACAGCAGAGGCTTCTGAAGAAGAGACCACTGTTGCTGAGGAAACAAGCGAGGAAGCTGATGCAGAAGCTGCCACAGAAGAGGCTGCTGATGCTGAGGAATCCAAGGAGGCTGACGCTTCTGAGGAAGAATCCACCGAGGCTGCTGATGCTGCCGTTGCTCCTGTAGAGGAGTCAACCGAGGCTGCTGAATAATCAGTACCAGGTAAATGGAAAAGGCCGGGGCGTTTTCGCTTGCCCCGGCCTTTTATGATTCCTCCATCTCCCGGATTTCCGGTCCGGGATAATGACAAATGTCATCCCATCCATGACAATCAACATCTATACCATCCCCCTCAAAAAGGCTATAATCATTATAACAGAAAGGGGGATGCCCAATGAATTCCAATGAATTTTACAATGAATTAAAGCAGCTCACAACGCTTGGTTACCTGGAACAGGCCCAGCTGGAACGTATTCAGGATGAATACATAAAGACCAGGAAGGAACACCATAACGCCTTTCTGATATTTGCCCTGATAGGCGTGGTCTTCATCGGCGCAGGCGTAATATCCCTGTTTGCCTATAACTGGTCCATGTTTTCCAGGGAAATGAAAGCATTCATCGCCTTCCTTCCCCTGCTGGGCGTCCAGGTACTTCTTTTCCTGAAAATCCGCGCCCAGGCTTCCGAGGTGTGGATCCAATCCCTGTCACTGGCACTTGGCATTGCCTTCTTATCTGCACTTGGGCTGATATATCAGGCGTACCAGATTTCCTACAGCCTCCAGTCCATGCTGCTGACCGGTTTTGTGCTCATGCTGCCCGTGGTGTACCTGCTGGACGGATACTATCTGGCCCTCTTATATATGGCGGGGATCTGCTGGACCGGATGGAACAGCGACTACATCCTTCTGGCCTCCCTCCTGCTTCCCTATTATATAAAATGTGTCAGGAAGGACGGGGCCTGCCGTCTGCTGTCCCTGTGCTTTTTTATCTGGATGCTGTATCTGGCAATCCTATATGTGCCCTATGGCGCCTTTTACGCCTGTATCCTTATCCTCCTGATTTACATGACCATTGAACGGCCGGCCCTTTATCCGGTGCTGGCAGGACGGATGTTATATGTCATGCTGTTCACAAAAGCTGTTTTCTATCTGTTCTTCAACAATTTTACGGAACTCTTTGGCTACGGAAGCCCTGACCCTTACTTCTACCACATGCAGGACCCCCTCTTATTGGCGCTGCTGGCAGGGGCTTTCATCCGGATCTATATCTTTTACACAAAAAAGGCCGGGAAGGCGCGGTTGGACCTCCTGCTGTCCGTTATCTTATGCGGGCTTCTGACAGCTGACCTGATGGTTTTCCCATATGCCTCCTTCCTTGCATATGAAATCCTTGTCAACCTCTGTCTCATTGCATTCAGCCTGTACAAACTGCTGCGGGGGATAAAATCCGCCAACCTGGCATCTGTCCGCCGTTACACGGCCGCCATCATACTGTATATCGTGTTAAAGGTATCCCTTGGCAATTACCAGCTGCTGGTCAAAGGGATTGTCTTCCTGATAGCGGGCCTGGCGTTCCTTGCCGTGAACTACAGGATGACCTTAAAGCTGAAGGGAGGGAACGTACATGAAAATACACCGCAATAAGATAATCCTGATTGTATCTGCATTGCAGCTTCTGATGCTTCTGGCTGTCATTGCCATGGTCTACGTGGTATCAGGCAACGGCCGGACCGTGACCCTGGAAATGACCGGTTATGACCCTTACGACGCCCTGCGGGGCCGCTATCTCCGGCTCAGCAACCCGGACAGCAGGGTTACACTGGAACCTGGTTCCATTGAACGCTACGAAAACAGGCGCGGAAACAGCATCCCTGTATATGTGGTCCTGGATACGGACCCGGACAGCGGTATATCAAGCTTTTCCTATGCATCCCTGGACCGCCCGGACAGCAGTACACCCTATATCAGATGCTCCTCCCGGTATCTGTGGTTATACGATGACGGGGCACAGGTTGCCATCCAACCGCGGATTGAACAGTATTACCTGAACGAACGGCATGCCGACGAGCTGGACCATTCCATTACCTGGGACAGCGATATCCGGCTTACGCTTAAGATATGGCGCGGTATGTATGTGGTGGATGGTCTTGTGGTTGACGGGCAGGCTTATTAACCATCCCATATCAGCAAAACCCGTGAGGAAATTCCTTAAAGGCAGATTTCCTCACGGGTTGTTACATCGTATCACAATAAAACCAGCTGACCCCTACACCCTATACTTCCCTATAGTATCCCAATTCAGGCTTAATCCTAAACCTGGCTCCTCAAATACAGTAACCATACCATCCTTCATCACAATACCCTGCTGGCAAAGTTCTGTCCGCAGCGGATTCTCATCCAGGGTGTACTCCATATACCTGGTATTGGAAAGGGATAATCCGAAGCTCAGATTCGCTGCCAGTGAAACCATGGAGGCTGAGAAATGGGGGATTACACTTTTACCCCAGGCAGCAGCCAGCTCCCCTACCCTTTTGGCTTCGCTGATGCCTCCTGACCAGATAGCATCCACCTGGACAATATCCACTGCATCATTTACAATAAAATCCCGCATCCCAAACCGGGTAAGGTTCGTCTCGTAACCGGCAATGGGTACATCTGTACTGTGGGCCAGGCGGATACAATCCTGCATGAAATCAGTAGACATGGGTTCCTCAAAAAACAGCACGTTTTCCTCCTCGCAGATTCTTGCCATCTTTAATGCGGTTGGATAATCCCAGGCGTTATTGGCATCAATGCCAAAATCCGCATCTCCCACAGCTTTCCTGACAGCCCTGACCCGCTCCACATCCTCATTAAAAGGAGCGCCGCCCACCTTCATCTTCATGGTCTTAAAACCCATATCAAGATAGCCGGTAAATTCCTCCTGAAGTTCTGTTAAACCTTTACCATCCATATAATATCCTGCGCTGGCATACGGCTCAAGTGATTCCCTGGCAGCTCCCAACAGTTTATAAACGGGCTGACCGGAAACCTTGCCCAGGATATCCCACAATGCAATATCCACAGCGCTGATGGCTGCCATAGTAATCCCTCTGCGCCCGTATCTGGACGTGTTCTGATACATGGCGTCCCACAGCTGCTGAATCATTAAAGGATTTTTTCCTATCAGGTGTGGCTTTAATGTCTCATTGGTGATTGTCTCCAGGGAATCCAGACATCCCAGTGCGAATCCCTCACCGATTCCTTCAACCCCTTCATCCGTCTTAATCTGAACTAAAAACACATCCCGGCTTGGAATGCCGGCCAACCCATCCCTTGGCGGGTTCTTTGGAAAAAATTTTAATTTGATTGGGTTGATTTCTGTTATCTTCATGGACGTTCCTCCTGGTCATAATAATGTCCTGCAGCTTTTTCTTTCTACCAGCTTTCCCTCCAGCACACAATGTGCTTCCTCGGCTTCAGGCTCCTGTATTAAATCTTTTAATATCTCAAAGCACCTGCACCCCATCTCGTATTTCGGTACGTGTATGGTCGTCAGGTCTATCCCACTGACTTTTCCCCAAAATATGTCATCAATACCAATGACAGATGCATCCTCCGGCACACGGTATCCTTCGTGTTTTAATGCATCCATTGCTCCTATGGCCATCATGTCATTGCTTCCAAGTATTGCGGTAAATCTGACTTTTTCCTCCAGCAGCTGCGAAACCGCCCTGTATGCCCCATCATAAGAAAGGTTGCCCTTGACAATCCTGCACTCATCCTTCTCAATTCCGGAATCCCGGAGCGCATCCAGATAGCCATTCAACTTCTGATGACTGCTGAAAGACTTCTGCTTTCCAAAAATAAAAACAATTTCACTATGGCCTAATCCAATCAGATACTCTGCCGCTTTATACGAGGAGCCGTAATCATCGCATACCACATAACTGCTTTCTGCATTCTCCAGTTTTCTTCCTAAAAGAACATAAGGGATGTTTGTCTCACACAGGTACTGTATCTGGTCTTCCTCCTGCAGCAGGCCCGCGTGTATGATTCCATCAACCCCCAGTTCCAGAAGCTTCGGTATGGAATCACAGCTATCGGTATTTCCCATATGGCAGCTCAGGATTGTTCCATACCCATATCCGGCGGCGGTTTCTTCCACCCCCTGGATAATTTCCGTGTAAAAAGGATTCTCCAGCTCAGGAACAATCAGACCAATCATATTCCTACGGTTATTGACCAGACTCCTGGCCGCACCATTCGGTATGTACCCCAGCATATCAGCTGCCTCTTTTACCTTTCTCACTGTTTCCGGGCTGACGTGCACATTGTTGGTCAGCACCCTGGAAACAGTCGAAGTTGATATACCTGATAACCTTGAAATATCTTTTATTGTTACCCGCATCTTGATTCTCCTATATGTTATATTTTTACATTCTTCAATAACCGCACAGCCTTGGAAGGAATGTGGTGATTGGCTCTATAAAGATAATGACCAGGGCCAGTATGACCTCCAAAACAGCATAAGGAATAATGGCCTTGTACATTTTTGACAAATCTATCTTAGCCACGGTTGAAGTTGTAAATAAAAGCATCCCCACTGGCGGCGTTATCATTCCAACGGTTAACGTGATGGAAACAATTAATCCAAACCTGAGCATATCCACCTGAAACACCTGTGCAGCCGGCATGAGTATGGGAACCACAATAAGAATCGCCGGAGCCACATCCATCAGCATGCCTACCATCACAAGCAGGAAGAATACAATCAGAAGGAACGAATTCTGGCTGCTGGCAAAGGATAAACAAAACCCTGATATCTTCTGGGGCAGCTGCATGGCGGTAATCCCCCAGCCCATGGCCGCAGCCATGGCAATGATAATCATGACCACGGATGTCATTCTTGCCGCATTGGCCAAACTATTGTATAAATCCTTCCAGGTAAAGTTTTTAAGACCGAAAGCTGATATAATTATAGCATAAACCCCCGCCACAACAGAAGACTCTGTAGCAGTAAATATTCCGGTTGTAATTCCCCCCAGAATGATGAATGGCATAAACAGCGCAGGAAGGGTTTTCCAGATTGTCTGCAATACCTTTTTCCATCCGGCGAAGTTTTCCTTATAAGGATAGTTCCGTTTTACTGCAAAGTAGTAATTCATCGCAAACATCCCGGTAGTCAGTATGATAGCCGGCACAATCCCTCCGATGAACATGGCTGACACGGAAACATTTCCTGCCACAATCGCGTAGATGATGAAAATATTACTAGGCGGCACTATAGGCGACAGGACCGCGCTGGCAGCTGTGACGGAAGCGGAAAAGTCCCTGTCATATCCCTGGTCTGTCATCATCTCTATCTCAATCGACCCCAGGCCCACTGCGTCCGCGTTAGCAGCCCCGCTGATTCCGCCAAAAAGCATGCTGGCCAGCACATTGGCATGGGCCAGGCCACCCCTGATATGCCCCACAAGCGCATCACAGAACAAAAGGATTCTTTTTGTTATACCACCTTTTGACATAATATCCGCAGCCAGGATGAAAAATGGTATGCAAAGATATGTAAATGAATTCACTCCCGTAATCATCTTGGTTGGAAGTATGGTCATCTTAGCGTCACACATATGTAACGAAATAATTGTTATAAAACCAATTCCCCAGCTAATAGGTACGCCAATGACAATGACAGCTATAAAAACCACCAGAATAATCAGTCCCTGCATTACTCAACACCTCCCTGTCCCATATTTTCAAATGGTTCCTTTTCTTTTGTGATAATCCCAAGAACATCAATGGCATATCTGACAAATATAAACAGCATACCAATCGTAATGGGTACATACATCATGAAACCAGGAAGGCCCATGGCCGGAGACCGGTAAGTACGGTTGGTATTAAGCACTACGAATGAATATCTGAATGCCACTACCGCCACGAACAGGCAGATGCACTGCACAACAATATACAAAAATAGCTTAGGAACGCCTTTACATCTGTTGATGAAAAACGTATTGGCAGATTCCAGCCCCTGCTTTACCGTAATCGGCAGTTCCAGGTATATGAGCCAGAACAAGCAGAATCTGGAAAGTTCTTCCGTAAATGACAACGGCAATATTAAAAACCGGGAAATAATGAACCGGTAAAGCACCTGCACAAAAATAGACAGGAATGCTGTTGCCAGCAATACTACCCCGCATACTTCAAAACACTTATGTATCCGGTTTTCTAACTGGTCCATTTTTCTGTATGCTAATTTCAAAACCTCCATCCTCTGCTCCTCCTAAACTCCTATTAAACTTAATGGCTTGACCTGTATGCTTCAATCTTTGCGATAAAATCATTGACCGGTTCCTCACCTATCAAATTGACAATATAGTCATGTGAACCCTTATATACGGCTTCATGCCAGAGTTCTAATTCCTCCGGGGTTGGTTCATATACGACGATATCCTCATTTTTCAAAAATTCCAGTCCTTCCTTTTCCTGCTTATCCACAAACTGGATAGCGGATTTCCGGGCCTCTGCCACGGCCTCATCAAATATAGGTTTCAAATCCCCGGGAAGGCTTTCATACCACTGGTGATTTACCACAAATGGTGATATGGAATATACATGCCCATCTGTTACCATATATTTTTGGACTTCATATGTTAAATCACTGATAATAAATGCTGTCGGGTTTTCCTGGCCATCCACCACTCCGTTCTGCAGCGCTGAATATAATTCAGACGAAGACATGGGGGTTGCTATGGCTCCCAGGGATTCAACCATTTTCACATAAAGCTCATTCTCCATAACGCGGAATACAATTCCCTTCATATCATCCGGAACCCTTATTTCCTTTTTATTATTGGTAAAATGTCTGGCCCCCGCAGTAAAACATGTGGCAACATCTATACCCATGGAATCTTCCACTGTCTCAAAGGTTTTCATCATCTCCCCGTCAGCAAGCAATGCATTACACTCCTCATTGCTTCCTATTGAGCCCGGTATCTGCCACAGGTTCAGCTGCGTGTCATTAGAAATCAGCGTGCTTATA
The DNA here is from genome assembly GCF_022440595.1 of Enterocloster sp. OA13. NCBI lineage: Bacteria > Bacillati > Bacillota > Clostridia > Lachnospirales > Lachnospiraceae > Enterocloster > Enterocloster sp. OA13. Next base: position 4,363,833 of record NZ_JAKNTF010000001.1, read on the forward strand.
TTGACCAAAGCTGTCTCTATATTGCCATCGGATACACCCGACAATACTTCACTAAAGGACCCCAGCTGCGCTGCGGGATATATCTGGATGTCAAACCTTCCAGGTGCTTTTTCATCCAGGTAATCTTTAAAGGTCTGTGCAAATTCAGTCTCCAGGCAGGTTTCCCTGGTCAGTTCAGGCGAGTTATAAGAAAACTTAAGTTTAATCACATCACCTGTACCTTCTTTTGCTGCCTCTGTTTTCTGTGTTTCCGGCTTTTTGGACGGTTCCTCTGTAGATGTGCTGCCTCCACATGCAGTCAGGATTCCCATCATCACACATGCTGCGGTTACAAATACGGTTAGCTTTCTCTTCATAAATTTTACCTCCTTATACTTGATTTACAGTTTTTGCTCTTCATGGGAACGTTCCCACACATATCCTAAGGATAGGAACGTTCCCATGATAACGTTCCCACACTTTATTATATAGCATATTTCACAATGACTGTCAATATTATATTTATTTTTTCACCAATTTTACACCTTCCATATAACACTGTTAACATGTAAAAAGGATGGACACGTAATAAAGTACCATGCTCCATCCTTTTATCTTAAAATTAAGTTGCATACGCTCTTGCGGCAGACAGCTGTCCCTATCCATTTACGCCTTATCTCAATGGAACTTCCAGTCCTTCACCACTATCTGAAGATTCCTGTTCCCATTATATTCATTTATCCCGGGGTAGTAGATGATATCCATGACCCTGCTGTTTCCCTTTTCCTCCATAAACAGGTCGCCCTCTGTAAATACCACCCCGTTCATGGATACCCCGCGTTCATTGACCAGGCTCAGACGCACCACATTCCGGTTCCTGCCCATGACGCTGGCGCTCCGTATCACCATATTCTTCTGTGCAAACTGCGGTTTCTCATTGCCCTGTCCGTAAGGCTCCAGCAGTTCCAGTTCCTTCACAAATGACTCCGATATGTACTCAAAAGGCATGGCCACATCTATCCAGACCCTGGGGATGAAATCATCCTCCGTCAGACGCTCCCTGGCGTTCTCATTAAGACGGCGCCGGAACTCATCCACGTCTTCCTCCCTCAGGGAGAATCCCGCCGCCATGGGATGGCCTCCGAACTTGAGAAGCAGGTCCTTTACCTCCACCAGCGCATGGAACATGTGGTAAGCTTCAATGGAACGCCCTGAGCCCTTGGCACAGCCCTCTGCGCGTGTCAGGACAAAGGAAGGCTTGCCGTACCGTTCCCTCAGCCGCCCTGCCACAATCCCTGCCAGTGACTCGTGGCAGTCCGGCAGGAACACCACCAGAACCTTGTCATCCTGGTATAGTTCATCCACCATGGCCGCCGCATCGTCAATACCCGCCTGGGTCATGTCCTTTCTCTGGTCGTTAAGCTCCTTAAGCTCCTGGGCCATGCGGTCCGCCTCCATCTCATCCTCACAGAGCAGAAGCCCAAGGGCCAGCTTGGCGGTCTGAAGCCGTCCGCTGGCATTGAGACAGGGTCCGATGACAAAGCCGATGTGGTAGGCCGTAATGGAGTCCGATGCCAGGTTATTCTTCTCTATCAGCTTGCGCAGGCCAAGATTGGATGTATGGCCCAGGCGGCAAAGCCCTTCCTTCACAATGATGCGGTTCTCGCCCTGGAGCTTCATCACATCCCCTACCGTTGCAATGGCCGCAATCTCAAGCATGTCCAGCCATTCCTCCACAGGCACCCCGCATTCCTCAAACAGCACCTGTACCAGCTTGTAGGCCACCATGCCGCCGCATATGCCGGGAAATGGATACCTGCAGCCCCTCATCTTGGGATTCACAATGGCATCCGCAGGCGGAAGCACCTCGGTTCCCTGGCAGGAGTCCTCCGCATCCGCATCATTTCCATCCTGGCCGCCCGCATCATCTCCAGCGCCGCTGTTTCCGCTCTCCTCCACCAGTATGTCATGATGGTCCGTAACCACCACGGTCATCCCCAGTTCCTTTGCCCTGGCAATCTGGCTGACCGCCGCGATTCCGTTGTCGCAGGTGAGTATGGTATCAATGCCGTCCTCTGCCGCTGCCTCAATGATCATCTCATTAATCCCATACCCGTCCTTAATCCTGTCCGGTATCTCAAAATCCACATCGGCCCCAATCCGTTTCAGCGCCCGGTAGAGCAGATAGGTGGAGCAGACGCCGTCAATATCATAGTCCCCCACAATGCGGATGGGTTTCCCTTCCTGCACCTTGCCCCGCAGGATTCCCACCGCCTTTTCCATGTCCGGCAGCAGACGGGGGTCGTGCAGGTCTTTTACGGAACCATGCAGGTAATGCCCGATGTCCTCCATCCCCTCAATTCCCCGGTTACGGATAATCCTTGCCGTTACCGGACTGATTCCATATGTCTCCGCAATTTTATTAAAATCCGCCTTTTTAGCGTGCAGCATCCATCTTGTCTGTGTCATGTCCCATCCTGTCCTTTTCTGTGTCAATTACAATTCCATCAATCATTCTGAATCAATATTTTCCTATAAATCATTTTCCTCCTCCATCACAGAGGAGACAACAATCCCAGCCGCCATCCCTGCCAATGCAGGCACGACCCATCCCAGTCCGGCCCCATATCCCGGAAGGTAGGTGGTTGCCTGGCTCAGGAAAGGTATGGTAACCTTACTCTGCTCCAGCGCATATACCACGCTGACAATCCCTGTGAGCAGGATGCTGCACGGGAACATGGACGGCCACCTCCTGGTCAGGGGTCCCAAAAATGCCAGCACGATCAGCACGATTGCCACAGGGTATATGGCGTTCAGCACTGGTTCCGATACGGTCAGTATCCGGTTCAGCCCCGCGCTGGATATCACCAGGCTGACAGCCGCAAACACAAATACCCACACCCTATATCCAATCACCGGGATTATGGTGGTAAAATACTGGCTGCAGCAGCTTAAAAGTCCCACGCATGTATTAAAGCACGCGATGAGGAAGATAACCCCCAGGATCATCATCCCTGCATTCCCAAACAGGCTGCCCGCCACATAGGTAAGTATCCTGGCTCCGTTCCTTGTATCGGCAGCCGCTGCACCCGCAGGCGCCCCGATGTGGGCCAGCGCCCCATAGACCAGGGCCAGAAGGATGCCGGCAATCACTCCCGCCTTTACGGTTTCCCTGACAACCGCGCCCTCCTGGTCCACGCCCTTGGCCCGGATATTGATGGCAATGATAATGCCGAAGTTAAGGGCGGCAATGGTATCCATGGTCTGATATCCTTCCAGAAAGCCCTTGACCACCGGGCCAGCGCTGTAAACCGCCTCCGGCGCCCCATAGGGACCCATGGGCCATACCAGGCATCCGGTAAAAATCACCCCGATTAATATCAAAAGTGCGGGGCAGAGCACCTTCCCCAACCGGTCCGTCAGCTTCTCCGGCCTGAAGGCCACTGCCATGGCCGCCATGAAGAAAAGGGCCGAATATCCAAACTGCGCCGCTGTCTGAAGGGTAAAACCCGTTCCTCCCACAAGCTGCCCCATCTCAAACCGCATCCCGGTCAGAATGGGAAGCACCGTCATCTCAAAGGAGGTGCTGGCCGTCCTTGGAATGGCCAGACATGGTCCGATGGACAGGTAAATCAGCAGCGTGAACAGAAACGCGAAGGCAGGATGTACTTTCTTTGCCAGGCTGGGAAGCCCGCCGGAAAGCGCAACCGCCGCCACGCCCAATACAGGAAGCCCCACCGCGCTTATGAGGAACCCCTCCATTGCCCGCCATGTAAGGCTGCCTGCCTGTGCCCCAAGAAAAGGCGGGAAAATCAGATTCCCCGCGCCAAAAAACATGGAAAATAATGTAAATCCAACAAGCAGCAGATTGTGCTTTGATAGTTTCTGTCTCATATGTACGTCCCCGCTCAATACAAAATAAGAGATAAGAGTTTATCCCCCGATTTCTCTTATCTCTTCCTTTCCCTATGATACCACAAAACAGGACATGTTTCAACACCAACACCACGTCCCTGCAGACACACGCATGCACGGCTCAGTCCCCTGGCCCGTCTTCATCCTGCCGTTCAAAATATCCGCGTATGTACCGGAACAGCGCTCTTTCCGGCTCGTTCTGGATCAGGTTCTTCCTGCGCACCAGGGCATTATAGCGGTACATCCGGGGATTCAGGGAATAATAGACAACATTTTCCCTGTCACTGACACAGGACCTGGCAATGAACGTGACGCCAATCCCTTTTGCCACCATGGCCCGGGTGGCAATGATGCTGTTGGTCTCGCACATGGTACTTGGCTGGAACCCTGCGGATGCAAATATCCGGTCTGCCAGTTCCCTCAGAGTGGACCCTTTCTTGGACAGCATGAAATTCTCATCCTTAAATTCCCGGACCAGTTCTTCCCTGGTCAGATTTCCGGTCCGGTTACGCAGGCAGTAACCATGGGCCGCAGGCACTGCAAAAAGCACCTCTTCCTTCCGGAGAAGGGACACCTGTTCCCCTGCAAATGCATCCGCGCAGTTCAGCGCCATGACCGCACAGTCAATTCCCTCCTCCAGGATCATCCTTGTAAGCGTGGGCACATTGGATTCCGTAATCTCAATGGTAACCTGGGGAAACTCCTTCTTATAGACAGGTATGATCTCCGTCAGCATCCTCAGGCCGAACTGGGAAGTCACCCCAATGGTGATATGGCCTTTATGGTTCAGCCCCCGGATGTTATGGTACAGGTCCTTCTGGATCTGGATTGCCTTCCTGGCAGCCTCCACATACAGCTCCCCTGCCGGGGTCAGCAGCAGTTCCCCCTTGGCCCGTATGAAAAGCGGTACCCCAATCTCCTGTTCCAGCCTGGACAGGTACTGGCTCAGGGAGGACTGGGATACATAAAGCTCTTCCGCCGCCTTTGTCATATTCTTTTTCCTGGCAATTGTCAGCACATAATTCAAATATTTTGTATCCAATGTAATCCCCTCCCGCACATCCATGATTGGATATATTTACTATTAGCAAATGTGATTGCTCCAATTATTTTTACATATTGGCCTGTTTCTCCTAACTGTATTATAATGAAAACCGTCAGAAAAACAAGCGTTTCAAGAAAAGGAGCAGATGATATGTTAAATAATACGCCGGTCATCACAGACATGAAAGTCATTCCCGTGGCTGGATATGACAGTATGGAAATGACCCTGAGCGGGGCGCACGCACCCTATTTTACGAGAAATATTGTAATCCTTGAAGACAACTCCGGCCATACGGGAATTGGGGAAATCCATGGCGGTGAATACACCTGTGAATGCCTGACCAGCTACATCCCCCTGGTAGTGGGGCAGGAAGTCGGTAAATACCGCTCCATTCTTGGAACCATCCACCGGGGAGGCAGGAAAGCGCCTGGGGATGACGGGGAAGGGATACAGACCCTGGACATCAGCAAACTCAAGTTCGTGGTCCAGGCAGAATGGGCCATTGAATGCGCTCTGCTAGACCTGCTTGGACAGCACCTGGGTGTTCCTGTGTGCGAGCTTCTGGCTGAAGGAAAGCAGCGCAGCCAGGTGGAAGTGCTGGGATACCTGTTCTATGTCTCAGATAAAGGCAAAACCGGGCTTCCTTACATAGATGAATCCAACAGCAGCGATTCCTGGTTCCGAATGAGACGCAGGGAGATGGTCAGCCATGAACAGATTGTGGAACAGGCCTGCTGCCTTCAGGAAAAATACGGATACCGCAACTTCAAACTGAAAGGCGGCGTATTCTCCGGTGAATATGAGATGGAGACCATACGCGCCTTAAAGAAACAGTTTCCAAACGGACGCATCAACATAGACCCCAACGGGGCATGGAGCCTTCAGGAGGCCATCGGACTGTGCCGGGACATGGGCCATATCCTGTCCTATGTGGAGGATCCCTGCGGACCTGAGGCAGGATTCTCCAGCCGTGAGATCATGGCTGAATTCAAGAATGCAACCCATATTCCGGTTGCCACCAATATGATTGCCACCAACTGGAGACAGTTTTACCACGCAGCCGCGTTAAAATCCGTGGACATCGTGCTGGCAGACCCGCATTTCTGGGGACTTGAAGGAAGCCTGCGCATGGCGGCGCTTTTAAATGACTGGGGACTTACCTGGGGAAGCCATTCCAACAACCATTTTGACATAACCCTTACCACCTTTGCCCATGTGGCCGCCGCCGCCCCGGGTTCCCCCACCGCCCTGGATACCCACTGGATCTGGCAGGACGGGCAGAACCTGTTAAAGGATACGCCTGCCATCCGGGACGGTTATCTGGAGGTTCCTGACCGGCCTGGTCTGGGTGTCACCCTGGATATGGAGAAGGTGATGGAGGCAAACCGGCTTTATCATTCCATGCCAAACCATGACAGGGATGATGCAATGGCCATGCAGTATCTGATACCAGGATGGAAATATGATTCCAAAAAGCCCTGCCTTGTAAGATAGGCTTGAAACAGGCATGCTGCCCCGGCATAGGGCAGGCCGTTCCTGACAGCAGGCCGCTCCTGCGGCAGAAAACAAATAATGGGAGGATAATGAAACATGAGTTATACCGCAATTATAGGCTTCGCGATGATGATATTAATCACCACGCTGCTCTTAAAGAAGAAAGTCAGCACCTTGTTTGCATTTACAATCATTCCCATCATTGGCGCCTTTTTAATCGGCGCCAGTGTCCCGGAGATATGCGGCTATATCAATTCCGGCCTGGGAAAAACCAGGGACCTGATGTTCATCATCTTCTTTTCCCTGCCCTATTTCTCCGTCATGTCGGAAGCAGGACTGTTCGACATCATGGTTGAATTCCTGTTAAAACACACCAGGCTCAGCGTCACCGTAATCTGTATCATCACCGTGCTGGTGTCCCTGATTACGGAAATTGACGGAAGCGTCACCTCCACTTATCTGGTTACCATCCCCATGATGCTGCCCCTTTACAAAAAGCTGAAGATTGACCCCAAGGTCCTTCTGCTGCTGTGTTCCGCCACCATGTGCGCCCTGTTCGTTACGCCGTGGAACGGCAGGACCTTAAGGGCGGCCACGCTCTTAGAGGGAATCGAAAGTCCACAGAACTACATTTTCATGAAAATGCTTCCCATGATGCTGATTTACATCGCGCTCTGCATTGTCCTTGCCGTAATCCTTGCGCGGCTGCAGATGAAGAAAGGCGCAGGGCAGGTAAGCGTGGACGTGGACACCCGGACGGTGATGGAAGCTTCTGAACTGAAACGGCCTAAATTGTTCTGGTTCAACCTGGTCTGGACAATCCTTCTTATAATCGGACTCAGCATCGTGCCCTGCCCGGACTACTTTGTATTTGCCATTGGCCTGATTGTGGCCCTCAGCGTCAACTACCCTGACCTGAAACTCCAGGGAAGCCTGTTAAAGAAATATTCCCAGGAAATGTATTCCACTGCCTGCGCCGTATTCCTGTCCGGAGTAGTGGTCGGGGTGCTGTCTGAAAGCGGAATGATGGATGCCATGGTGGATTTCCTTATCCGTATCATACCCGGTACCATGGGACCATGGGTATATCTTATCATTGCACTGTTTTCCACCCCGCTCATGCTTATCTTCACCAATGATATATGGCAGTATGCCCTGGTCCCCATTGTTGCCGGGGTAAGCAGCAAATTCGGCGTTCCCAATGAAATAGTGGTGCTTACACTTCTCATGAACATGGGCGCCATGATTTCCCCGGTTGCCCAGCCTCAGATCTATCTGGCCTGCGACCTGGCCGATGGCACGGAGTTGGCGGATTATGTGAAATTCTCATTTGTGCCGCTGTGGATCCTGTCCGTGCTTTGGGTTGTGATTGGGTATTGTATTGGGGTGTTTAGGTGATGGAAGGATTTTAGGTGCGGAGGGATTTTGGGGTGCGGACGGGGAGGTGGGGGCGTCCGTGAGCGGAAGGGGGCTGGGGGAGGTGGATACGGCTGCGGTGCTAGTAGTTCTAGGTCGTGTTTGAAAATTGCTTTCCGTCAGCTGTGCGTTCCACTTTGTGGGAGATTTGGTCCCGATGAGGGAGGCGTAGCGGGCTACGTTGACCGAATTGGGACCAAATATGCCGCGAAGTGGGGCGTGCAGATGGCGGGAATGAATTTTCAAACACGACCTAGGACTCTGGGAACCGGCTAAAAACAAGAGGCTTCTGCCCTAACTCGCTGCTGCTCTTTTCCTTGATTTTAGTTACTGGGCTCAGACAAAGGGCGCCAGCCTCTTAACGCCGCTTCCCACAGCCCAAGAACTACACGCACCTGTAGATGCATCCACCGCCCCCAGCCCCCTTCCGCTCACCCACTACGTTTCCTCGCGCCTGCATCCATTCAATCTGTACCGGTGGGATGGTTGACAGGCTTAGGCTTTTCTGATTGTTTCGTGATTCCGGCTTTGATTTTATTGGATGTGTCTGACTGTCAGAGGGTTTACTTCAATTATTGGAATGTATCAGAAATATCAAAATGCCGCGGGTCCACAAAACTTGATTGATGTTTATGTGGGACTGCGGCATTCTGTCTGTTGGGATTTTCTTTTAATTTGGATTCTGTTCTGTTTTGAATCTGTCTTATTCCGTATCTGCTCTACGCTGTACCAGCCTTATTCCGTATCTGTTCTACTTCCAGCCACCCTATGCCAGACTTATTTCCTTTATGTCAGCGGAAAGTGGCAGAATACCTGGCGTTCCCCGATTGTTTTTCCTTCTGGCACGGTTTGGATGCAGATGTCTTTTGCGTATGGGCATCTTGTGTGGAAGCGGCAGCCGGAGGGAGGGTTTACGGGGCTGGGGATTTCGCCTGTCAGGAGTTCTTTTTCATCGCTGCGTAGCCTGGGGTCTGCTTTTGGTATGGCGTTGAGCAGGAAATGGGTGTATGGGTGCAGGGGGTGGTCGTAGAGTTCATGGGTGTCCCCTATCTCGCAGACCATGCCCAGGAACATGACGCAGACCCGGTCGGATATGAACTTCACCACACTCAGGTCATGGGAAATGAACAGGTAGGTCAGCTGGTACTGCTCCTGCAGGTCTTTTAACAGGTTTAATACCTGGGACTGGATGGATACGTCCAGGGCGGATACCGGCTCGTCGCATATGATCAGCCTGGGATGCAGGGCTATGGCCCTTGCAATGCCGATTCTCTGGCGCTGTCCGCCTGAGAACTGGTGGGGGTACCGGTTGATGAACTCCCTTGGGATTCCCACCTCATCCATCAGCTCTTTGACCTGGCTGTCAATCTCGTCCTTTGTCCTGGCAAGGCCGTGGGTGGTAAGGGGTTCTGAGATGATTTCCCTTACGTTCATACGGGGATTTAAGGATGCGTACGGATCCTGGAAGATGATCTGCATCTGACGCCGGATTTCCGTAAATTCCCTGTCCTTCATCCTGGTGATGTCTGTCCCGTCAAATTCAACGGTACCGGATGTGGCCTCTATGAGCTTAATCAGGGTGCGCCCCAATGTGCTTTTGCCGCAGCCTGCCTCGCCTACCAGGGCCAGCGTCTCGCCTTCGTATATCTTTAGGTTCACACCGGATACCGCGTGCACCACATTTTTTCCTTTTTTGCCGCCTTCAAGGGCAAATTCCTTTACAAGTTCCCTGGCCTCCAGAAGTATTTTCTTATCTGCCATCTTCCGCCACCTCCCCGCAGGATGAGCCTGCCTGTCCATCCAGGCCGCATGATTCAGGGGCTGTGTCCTTCTGCCCCCTATCTTCATAAAGGAAACACCGTACCTTGTGGCTCATGCCGTTTTCATCTGTCCCAATCCCATAAAGCCCGGGCTTTTCCTCCATGCACCGCGCCTCTGCCTTTTTACAGCGGTTGCAGAAATTGCAGCCTGCCGGCAGATGCAGGAGGTTGGGTACCACACCTTCTATGGTATAGAGCCGCTCCTCCCTGCTATCCAGTTTGGGTATGGACTTTAACAGTCCCTGGGTATAGGGGTGGCTGGTGTTCCCAAACAGGTCGAATACCTCTGCCTGCTCCATTACCTTGCCCGCGTACATGACGTAGACGTAATCGCACACCTCTGCCACCACTCCCATATTGTGGGTTATCAGGATAATGGATGTTCCCTGTTCGTCCCGCAGGCGTTTCATCAAACGCAGTATCTGCGCCTCTATGGTAACGTCCAGGGCCGTGGTCGGCTCGTCTGCAATCATGACCTTGGGCTTACAGACCATGGCCATTCCTATCATCACACGCTGGCGCAGGCCGCCGGAAAGCTGGTGCGGATAGGAATGGTAACGCTTCTCCGGCTCCGGGATTCCCACCTCCTTAAATATCTCAATCACCTGACGGCTGGCCTCGGCCTTTGATACCTTCTGGTGCAGAAGGATGGCTTCCTGTACCTGCCTTCCCACCGGATACACGGGATTCAGGGAGGTCATGGGTTCCTGGAAAATCATGGATATCTCATTGCCGCGCACCCTGGCCCTCTCCTTTGGATTCAGATAGGTAATGTCCCTGCCGTCCAGGGTAATTCTTCCTCCCACCACCTTGCCGGGGTGGCGCAGAAGCCCCATCACGGACATGGCCGTCATGCTCTTCCCGCACCCGGACTCGCCTACCAGGCCGATTATCTTGCCCGCAGGCACCTCGATGGTCACATCGTCCACCGCCGGGACCGTACCCCTGGCTGTGAAAAAATAGGACTGCAGGTTCTCAATTGTCAGTACATTGTTACCTGCCGGGGCATTGTCCCCGGTCAAAGCATTTTCTTGTTTCAAAGCATTTTCCCTGTTCATCCGCCTGCCTCCTATTGTTCTTTTAAATACGGGTCAAGCACATCCCTAAGGCCGTCGCCAAGGAAGTTAAATGCCATGACCACAATCATGATTGCCACGCTGGGCGCAATGGAAAGCCACGGTTCGGAGAAAAGGTACTTCTTGCCGCGGACAACCGCAAGTCCCCAGCTGGCTGACGGCGGCTGCAGCCCTGCCCCAAGGAAGCTTAAGGAAGATTCCGTCAGTATGGCCGCCGGTATGTTAAGGGTAAACAGCACGATCAGGGACGGCAGGCAGTTGGGAAGGATGTGCCGGAACATGATCCTCCACTTCTTCACGCCGATGGAACGGGCCGCCTCCACATACTCCGCCTCTTTCAGGGAAAGGGTCTGGGAGCGGACAATCCGGGCCGTCCCCGCCCAGTTCACCAGGATCAGCGCAGCGAAAATACTCACAAGGCCGCCGCCTATGGTATAGGTAATGACCAGCGCCAGAAGCAGGGAGGGAAATGCAAGCATCACATCTGCCAGGCGCATGATTGCAAAGTCAACCCTGCCGCCGTAAAACCCGGCCAGCAGCCCCAGGACGGTTCCGATTGCCATGGAAATCAGCGTGGGGACAAGCCCTACAAGCAGGGATACCCTTGCTCCGTATATAATCCGGCTGAACAGGTCCCGTCCCAGCTCGTCCGTTCCCAGAAGGTGGGCCGCGCCGGGCGCCTGAAGCCGGTCGGTCAGTGTCTGGGCGTATGGGTCATAGGGCGCTGCCAGCGGTGCGAATATGGCGGCCAGCGCAATCACGATGATTACAATTGCCGCAAATGCAGCCAGTTTATTCTGGCGGACCATGGTCTTCATCTGGTCCAGCAGTGTCTCGGATTCCCCTATCTGTGACTCCACATCCAGGGAATTGATTGTTGTTATTTTTTCCTCATTCATCATGCGCCCTCCCTGATTCTCGGATCCAGTACCGAATACAGCATATCCGCTACCAGGTTACCTGCAATTACAAGAATGGTTGTAAAGATGACCGTGCCCTGCAAAAGAGGCATGTCCCTCGTCTCAATGGCATTCACCGCCAGACGTCCGATTCCCGGAATCCCGAACACGCTCTCAGTCAGCACGGCTCCTGAAAGCATGCTGGAAACCTGGAGCGCCATCATGGTGACCACGGGCAGCATGGCATTCTTAAGGGCGTGATGGACAATGACGCCCCATTCCCTGAGTCCCTTTGCCCTGGCCGTGCGTATGTAATCCCCCTGCATGGCCTCCACCAGGTTGGAACGCGTCATGCGGGCAATGCTTCCTGCCGAGTTCCACCCAAGGACAATGGCCGGCAGCACCATGGCAGCCAAGGAATCATATCCGGATACCGGAAACAGTTTAAGCTTGAATGCAAATACGTACTGAAGCACAAGCGCGGTCATGAATACAGGCATGGAAACCCCCAGCAGGGCGCATCCCATGAACAGGCGGTCCAACAGCCTGTTCTGTTTCACGGCAGCCACGATCCCGGCAGTGATTCCGATGATCCAGGCCACCACGGCCGCGCACACGGAAAGCTTGACCGTGTTAGGAAATGCTTCCAGTATGATTCCTGTCACATTCCGGTTCAGCCGGTAGGAGGTACCAAAATCCCCCTTAAGGGCATTGCCCACATACCGGAAAAACTGGATATACAGCGGCTGGTCCAGACCCATTTCCCGGCTGACCTTGTCAATGATGGCCTGGTTCACATGCTCGCCCAGCATGGTGGTGACCGGATTGCCGGGTATGATCCTCAGCATGATGAAAATAATCAGGACAACGCCTATAAGGACCGGTATGGATATCAGGATTCGTTTCAGACATTTTTTAAGCACTGGATTACCCCCTTCTTCCTTCTGGGAGTACTCTCAGAAACCACCTTGACGGGCAAAGAGGTTTCTGAGGGCACTCCGCATATCTGCCAAAGGTGCCGCAGTATATGCGGCACCCAGGCAGTCCGGCGGACGCCGGACTAATATCATATGTATGGCCCCGTCAAGGCAGCCGTAATTTATTCTGAAATGGACAGCGGATAGAAATCATTGTCGCTGAGGCCGTTCCAGGCAACCTTAAAGTTCTGCACGCGCTTGGAAACAGCGAAGAGGTGGAGTCTGGAAAACATGGGAACCCATGCAGCATCCTCTGATATGATTTTCTCCTCCAGGGCATTGTATTCCTTCATGCGCTCATCGTTGTCCAGGATGGTCCTGGCCTTTGCCACGCGCTCCATCACGGCTGTATCCGGATAGTTCAGGGAACGGGCCGTGGTTTTCTCCACATTGCCGAAGAAGGTGTAGATAAAGTTATCCGGGTCATTGTAATCAGCCGTCCATGTGGAAATGAAGGAACCAAGCTCGCCGGATTTCCTTGTCTCCAGCCATGTGGACTCATCATAATTCTTAATCTCCGCATTGATTCCCACCTGGGCCAGCTGCTCCTTGATGATCTCAAGGGCCATGGTCATGGTGTCGGAAGCCGACATATCAGCCGCAATCTCCATGGTGAATCCGTCCGGGTATCCTGCCTCTGCAAGCAGGGCCTTGGCGCCTTCGGGGTCATATTTGATTTCAGGCATATCCGGGTTAAAGCCAATCAAGCCGTGCGGGAAGATACCGTTCTCCAGCTGGCCCTTGCCGCCGTAAAGTGTGTCCAGGATTACCTGGCGGTCAATTGCCATCTGGACTGCTTTCCTGACCTGCAGGTTGTTAAACGGTTCTATCTTCTGGTTCATGGTAAAGTAGGTTGTTCCAAGACGCGGTCCGGAAACCATCTGGTCCGGATAAGTCTCCTGGAAACGGTCAATCTGCTCTGTCATATAGTCCATGTCCAGAAGATCCAGCTGGCCGCTCTCAAACATCATGGTCTGTGTCTCGGTATCAGGCACGATCTTGATTACAACGCCCGGAAGCTGGCTGGCTCCCTGGAAATAATCATCGTTCCTCACAAGTACAAGCTGGTCATTGTAAGTCCAGCTGGCAAACTTAAAGGGGCCGGTGCCAACGGTCAGGGCCGGGTCAAGGCCGAACTGGTCCCCTGCTTCCTCGGTGGCCTTTTCATTGTAAATGCATACGGCCGGGGTGGAGATGCAGGCCAGGAAACCGGAATACGGTTCCTTAAGGGTCAGCTTAAATGTGTAGTCATCCAGGATTTCAAAGCCTTCCAGCTCAGTTGCGGTTCCCTCAAACAGCTCTGAGGAGCCTTTTATCTGGTCCAGGAATTCGGAGTTGGTCCCTCCCTGTACCGTAAGCATGCGCTCGAATGTATATTTCACATCACTGGCCTTCAGTTCCTCGCCATTATGGAACTTCACGCCTTTTCTCAGGTAAAAGGTGTATTCCATGCCGTCATCACTGATATCCCACTTCTCTGCCAGGCACGGTTCAATGGAGGATGTCCCGTCATCCGCAACCTTGATTTCACAGAGGCTGTCATAGATATTAATGGGAATCTGATAATCCTTGGATGTCTTCTGCATGTCCGCTGTCTGGATATCCGCATTCAGGGCAACGTAAAGGAAACCCGTTGTGTCAATGCCGGTATCGCCCACGCTCTGTCCTGCGCCCGCTCCCTGGGCGTCTCCTGAAGCGCTGCTCTCTGCCGCTCCCGGCTGGGTTGCTGGCGTGCTGCCGCCCTGACCGCCGCAGCCGGACAGTCCCAGACCGGCAGCCATCATCAGTGCAAGTACCAGGCTTAATTTTCTTTTCATAGATGCTCCTCCTTTTTGTTCGGCCTCATACACAAAAAGACGCAGTACAACTTTTTTCTGCGTCATTGCATCCTCTTCCGAATTAATTGACTTATGAAAATAATAATACCATAGGGGATATCTCTTTTCAATGTTTTTGTTGCAGTTCTTCATTTACCAGGTCAAAGGTTTCTGTTTTATCATCCATGGTCACAGTTACCCGGATTACTTCATCCCCCTGCACAATCGCCCCGCCCCTGCTTGCTCCGCGAAGCTTAAATACCGTGTCCCTATATGGTATGGCATCGCTGAGGGACCCGCCTCCCACGGAAGTTTCATAAGAAATAGCAAGTTTTTTCGTCTGATTCAATACATCCAGGCCTTTTTTGTAAGATGCGGTTACCTCATACTGGCATTCACTCTCCGAACTCAGACGGCCATCCATATTGTAAAGTGTAATGGAGCCATCCACCTGGTACTCAAAATCCCATTCCTCATTGCCGCCTGTAAATGTAAAGCAGCGGCGGTCCACGGAATCAACATACTTTGTCATATCCGGTTTACGGATGAAATCAGTCAGCATGCCGGATGACATGATTACTTCCGGCAGCTGCCCGTAATCGCTGCTTTGATTGGAAGATGAGGCCGGTAAGACCATAGCAAGGTAACTGCCCCAGAATTCAAGGGAATCCTTATACACAGCAAAGGTCTGCGGTCCGGTTTCCTGCTGTTTCGGGTCAAGCTCCTTTATTTCATAGTAGGCATCAATTATCCCCTCTTCCTGGAGTTTCATCATGACGGCCTCATTATGGGCGCTAAAATATACAGGCAGGGATCCATCATATGCTTTCATGAATTCACGCACCTGTGCCAAGTATCCTGATTCCGAAACCGGGATAAACCGCAGTGGTTTGTCCAGCCGTATATAGTTCCCACGCAGCCGTTCGGGCAATTCCGTTTCTTTTGCCTGGGTCCACTCTATGTCTGTATCCAAAAACCAGACAGCCGCGTCCATACTGCCATCACCGTTTTCCTCTGTTGCCCCTGTATCCTCTGTTGCCCCCGTGTCCTCTGCCGCCCCCGTTTCCTTGCCTCCCCTGTCTTCCCCGCTGATTGTCACATCAGGCTCCGTTCCATCAGTAACAGATGCCTTACATCCTGCGGTAAGAACCACAGATAAGGACAGCATTGCCATTAAACCAGTTATACGCATTGCATCCACCTCCTCCAAACAGACCATTCATCGCGCCATATCTTATAGTCATAATATAGCATAATGCAGATATCAATATCTGTCATTTGTATTAAATGTTTATTACAATGGACTATAAAATTTTTTTCCAAAAACCATTGACATTTATCTCCAAAGGGGATATAATAGCTCTTGCGCTGTTAGAGATAAACAAGCAGCAGCATGCGTCAGTAGCTCAGCTGGATAGAGCATACGGCTACGGACCGTAGTGTCGGGAGTTCGAATCTTCTCTGGCGCATGAAAAAAGCCTCGCAGGTGAACCTGTGAGGTTTTTTGTTGTCTGTAATCTGTGTTGTCTGTAATCCTAATCCCATAAGCCTAATCCTATTAATCGAAAACCGGCCGCATGGTTCCTGAACCGCCCAGCCGGTTCCGTCCGCCTTCATTAGGAACGAAAGGATGCAACGGGATTGTCCGGTGTCACATACCGCATCCCGTCTTTTCTCCCGCCCCAGGGAACCTCCTTTGCAACGGTATCAGCCGTTCTCGTCCAGGACAGCCCGCACCACTTTAAGTATCTCCGGCGTGACCTTAATCATGCGCTGGCGTTTGGACACCTTAGCCACCGCATCCTCAAACCCCACTCCATCCCGCCCTGTCATGGCATCACGCATAAGGATATAATAGAGCATCAACCCACGGATTTCCACCCAGGGCAGCTTGGAGGCCAGCTCCTTCTCAACCGCTTTCTTCTGCTCGTCCCCTCCGGGAAAGATTCGGTACAGATAGTCACGCTCATCCCGCTCCCGTTCTTCCCTGCTCTTAAATTCAAGTCCAAATAAACTCATGGTTCCCTCCTGTGTATTCTCTGATATGCCGTACAGCAGCCCTATGACCTAAAACACGCTCTATTACCAGTATAAAATCCACAGCGGGGAACGTCAAGGACATCTTTACTCCCCCTCCCGCATCATCTCCGTGCCGTAGAACACACCGCGGTCCAGCGAACCGTCCTGACTGGCCACAATGGTGGTACATACCGCGTCCCCTGTTATATTGACAGCCGTCCTGCTCATATCCAGGATACGGTCAATCCCCATGATAAGCGCTATGGCCTCCACCGGCAGCCCTACGGACGCAAATACCATGGAAAGGGTGATAAGTCCCACCCCTGGCACGCCTGCGGTACCGATGGAGGCCAGGGTGGCGGTGAGTATGACGGTCAGATAGTCTGCCACAGACAGATGGATTCCGAATGCCTGGGCCGCAAACACCACGGCCACACCCTGCATGATGGCCGTGCCGTCCATATTGATGGTGGCCCCCAAGGGAATGGTGAATGAGGATACCCGCTTGGACACCCCCATTTTCCTGTGAAGGGTTTCAATCGACATGGGGATGGTTGCATTGGAGGTGGCTGTGGAGAAGGCAAATCCCATGACCGGAAGGAACTTTTTCAGGAACACCCTTGGGCTTAAGCCTGTAAATATCCTGAGTATGACCATATAAACCACCACACACTGTATGACCAGTGCAAGGAGGACGCCTGCCATATATTTGAGAAGAGGGACGAACGCATCAAAACCAATCCCTGAAAATGTCCTGGCCGTGAGGCAGAACACGCCGTATGGCGCCAGCTTCATGACCATCACGGTCATCTGCATCATCACATCATTGAACTGTCCGAAAAAGTTCCCCACTGTCTCAGCGCTTTCCCCAAGTCCTGCCAGAATGACCCCCACTAACAGCGCAAACAGGATGATGGACAACATGTCCCCGCTTGCCAGGGCATGGATTGGATTGGTGGGGATGATATCCAGCAGGGTGTCCGCCAGCCCGGCCCGCTCTGCAATGGACACATCCGCCGCCTCGATGGACGACATGTCAAGCCCCTGGCCCGGATTGATTACATTGGCGGTAAGGATGGCAGCTGTTATGGCAAGGGCGGTGGTGACCAGATAAAAGCCCAGCGTCTTCACCCCTATCCGTCCCAGCTTCCCGGTATCCCCCATGGCCATGCTGCCGCAGACCAGGGAGCAGAACACCAGCGGAACCACCAGCATCTGCATGAGACGCAGGAACCCATTTCCAATCACATAGAAAATGCCGTCTATCATCAGACCGTCCCTGAAAGGCCCTGCCGGTACCACATAGTGGAACAGGATTCCGGCAGCCGCTCCCATAAGAAGTCCGATGAAAATTGCCGTGGTAAGCCCCGGCTTCCCCATCCCGCCTTCTTCCGCCCCATTCTTCCCCATTCCCCTATCCTTCCTCCCGTCATCCTTCCTCCATAACGTCCTCATCTCCCCTGCCTCCAATCCATACCAGCCATATCTGGATCCTGACGCCTGCGTCTCCACTGCTCCATATACGCTTCCAGCATGACCTTCCAGTCAGGAAGCAGAGCAATGCCGGAAATCCGCAGCATCATGTTATCCAGTACGCTGTAGGAAGGCCGCAGGGCATTCAGGTCATCATCCCCGCCCCGGGCCTGCACCACCGAGGCGCCGGTCCCTGACAGGCGCACTGCCTCCCTGGCAAATTCATAACGGCTGCAGCTTCCCTGTCCCGTCACATGATAAAGGCCGTCCTCCCCGTGGTACATCAGTTCCACTGTCTTTTCCGCCAGCTCCTCCGCCCCTGTGGGCGCTGCGTACTGGTCTGCGGCCGCATGTATGACCTGTCCCTGTTCCGCCATCCTTAGGATCTGCCCCAGGTAAGGGCTTCCCGCCCCGAATATCCAGGAACTCCTGATGATGATATGCCTGCTGCAGAATTCCCGTACAAAGTTCTCCCCTGCCAGCTTTGATTTCCCATATATGGTCTGTGGACCGGGGGTATCAAATTCCGTATACGGCTCCCGGCTGTCCCCGTCAAACACGTCATCCGTGGAAAACTGTACCAGCCTGGCCTTCCCCATCCTGGCGGCCACGCTGAGATTCCTTGCCCCCAGTGCATTTACCTTAAACGCAAGCTCCGGTTCCCGCTGGCACCGGGCCAGGTCCGTAAGCCCTGCGCAGTTAATGATGAAATGGGGCCGGTTCATTCCTGCATACTCCATCACATCCCCTGAAACCGTGATATCCACGGAATCCACATCCGTCAGGAGAAGCTCCACCGGTTCTGACCTTAAAAGCCCTGTCAGCTTGCGCCCAACCCTTCCATTTGCACCGCATATCCATATTTTCTGCATATCATTTCTGCCTTCCTGTTCTTTATCTTGCTATTATTATGTACAGAAGGCGCAAAAAAACGGCATCCGAAGATAAATTCCGCGGATGCCGGCCTGATAGCCTGATGGATGGTTGTCCTAAGACCACCTACTTCCTTTCATTGTGCGTTTCAAATTCATTTTCAATCTCTTCCAATATATGTGCGTAACGGCAGAATTCCGCTTCCAGCCTGTCCTTGTTCTCCGGCTGTTTTTTATAGCACACCCGATGCTCCATACTGGCCCAGAAGTCCATGGCCATGGTCCTAAACTGCACTTCCACCGGAAAATACTCCATGGTGTCCAGACAGTACACCGGTATGCCTAAAACCAGGTGCAGGCTCCTGTAACCATTGGGCTTGGGTGATAGTATGTAGTCCTTTTCCTTAATCTCCACAAGATCCGTCTGGCGTTTCAGGATATTTACCATGTTATAGATATCATTCACAAAATAACAGATGACGCGTATGCCTGCAATGTCCTGAAGCTCGTTCCGGGCATTGGCGATGCTGTCCGTAAATCCAAGACGCCTGAGCTTATCCTCAATGCTCCTCTTTTCCTTAAGCCGGCTCTGGATATTATGGATGGGGCCGGAAACATTCTTTTCTTTATACAGGCTGTGATTCAAAACCTCCAGACGGGTATTCAGCACACGCCTTGCATCCTCATAGGGCTTGATTAAATCGTAATATTGCTCATTGGTCATCCCTCGCCCCTGCCTCCCTGTCATTTTCTTTTCTCCGGCATGCCCTTAACATGCCCTTATGATCCGCATGTCCTTAACGCAGCCTTAACGCAGCCCTATCACTGCCATATTTATCCAGCATACAGGGAATTTGTGAGTATTTTGTGATGGGATTCTGAAATTTTCATTAGGATTCTATGGAAAAATAAAAGAAAAAAAGCAGCCATACCATGGGGATACGGCTGCTGACCGGGCCGCCCTCTGGCGCGCCTGTCATGAATGGAGCTGGGCCGGCGGGATTCGAACCCTCGAGTGCAGGAGTCAAAGTCCTGTGCCTTACCGCTTGGCGACGGCCCAATAAATCCGGATAAAAAAAAATTCCCAATAAGGGAAGGGTGAGTAGAGGGATTCGAACCCTCGGCCTCCAGAGCCACAATCTGGCGCGATAACCAACTTCGCCATACCCACCATAATATTATTATTCGCTTTTCAGAGCTTGCGCTCAATGAGCCTGAAGGGATTCGAACCCCCGACCCACGGCTTAGAAGGCCGTTGCTCTATCCAACTGAGCTACAGACTCATGCTCGCTGACAACTTACCATGATGCCACACTTTGTCCGTCTACCGTTGTCAACGAGTCATAGTTTACCATAGGTTCTGTAAGATTGCAAGCACTTTTTTAATTTTTTTCCCTGGTTTTTTCGTGGATTATCCTGCCGGACGTCCGACGCTCCCCTACATCGTTCCTTCCATCATGGCAGACACATCCATGATTCCCTCTTTCCCAGCCTGGATAACCTCAGCGGGCAGCTGCTCAAATGGAACATTTTCCCGTATGAACAGGGCCTGGACAATGGATGCCATGTTGGCTCCCGCCACCACCTTGAGGTTCTTGCCCATCGGTTCTGTCAAAAGCTGCACCGCCACGTTAAAGGGCGAGCCGCCCAGGATGTCCGTCATCAGAAGCACGTCATCCGATTCAAGGGCATTGATGGCCTGGATCATGTGGGACTTAAGCTCCTCTATGCCCTCTCCTTTTGTAAAATTAACAACCTGTACCTGTTCCGGCACCCCGGCCACCAGCTGGATGGCGCTCATCACGCCCTGTGCATACTGTCCATGGCCGGTTATCACAATACCTGTCACCTTAATTCCTCCTGATATCTATTGTCTTCTCCCCTTTTCAGACACCTGCCCTGGAGCGTGTCTGAACATCCAGTCCCGCCGTCTATGCGTAGAACCCGCTCATATACCCGATTCCGGTCAGTATGGCTGCCAGGACAAGGATCAGTCCCATCAGCTTAAGGGGTGACCACTTCTTCTTGGCATACAGCCAATACACGCCCAGGGTCAGCCCTAAGGGCACCAGACGCGGGAAAATGTTGTTGATTGTGGCGTCTGCGTTAAAAATCACCTGTCCTGCCAGCACCTCCCCGGTAGCGGCGTCAAACACGTCCTTCACAATCTGGAATGGGATGGAACAGCTGACAAAGGATGCAGTCAGGGCGCCGACCACCAGAAGTCCCATGAAGTTCATGGAATTGGTCAGGATATCCATCTTCCCGGTTGCCATGAACCCGGACATGCCCTCCAGGCCCGACTTATATCCAAAGTAGAATAATTTCCTGGACAGGATACAGGTCAGCACCGGATAAGCCAGCAGGTAGATGGCCGCGCCCACCCATGCCATGGAACTGTCCAGTCCCTGTGAGATGGACATACATATGGTCAGGAGGATGGGGATGATGGTGGCCACCCACAGTGAATCGCCGATAGCGGAGGTGGGACCGATAAGGGCCACCTTGACGGTGTTGATCACATCCGGCGTGCACTGTCCATTGGCATTGGCTTCCTCCATGCCGCACACGATACCGTTACAGATGGAGCCTACCTGGGCCTCTGTGTTAAAAAGGGTCACATGGCGCTTCAGGGCCTCGGCCTTTTCCTCTTTGCTGCCGTACAGTTCATCCACAACCGGCGCCATTGCCTGGCCAAAGGCCATGCCCAGCATACTCTCCGCCTGCTGGGAGCAGCCGTTCCAGAAAAACCAGTTCCAGAAGGATTTATCCAATGTTTTTTTGCTTAACTGCCTGCTCATACCCTTGCCTCCTTTTGCTCAATCTGAAACACATAGTAAATCACTGCCAGCAGGGTCGCGATGACAGCCACTGCCATGGTGTTTAAGTTAAAGTACGTCACCAGTACGAAGCCCAGCAGGAAAATGCAGATCTGCCACTGCTTTTTTAACAGGAATGAGATGATGATCCCCATTCCAAGGGCAGCCATCATGCCCCCAAAGGTGCTGAGCAGGGTCGTAAGCCAGCCCGGTATCATGGATGCAAAGTCAGCCTGTGCCGATGCGGCCGTCATGGTGGTGAGAAGGATCACGGCCGGGATAAAACGGCAGGCCAGACCAATCAGCTGTCCGCATACAACATTGGGGATATACATCTTTCCTGTTTCCCCTGCCTCGGCGTATTTGTTGGCAAGGCGGTTTAAGGGCAGGTTCAGGGCGTAGGACAGGTTCCACACCATCTGTCCCACCAGACCGCCGATTCCAGCGAACACCACGGCCAGGCCGATTACCTGAGTGCTTTCCATGCCTTTTCCGAATACCAGCGCCCCGGCCGTGCCTATGTAGGTGGCATAGGATAAATCCCAGGCCACTGCGCCGCCCGGCGTCACATTACCCATGTACATGATCTGCAGGGCAATGCCCACAACCATGGCTGTCTGCAGGTCCCCCATGATCACGCCCACCACAAAGGATGCAACCAGCGGCCGTCCCAGGGTATACCATCCTATGGTATTACCTACAATGGAGCCAATGGAACCCAGATACACAAACAGTGAAATTGCTATAATCTGTAAGACACTCATTTCTTCCCCTCCTATACGTTAAATTGTTTTCTTAAATGCTTCCCACGTTGTTCTGGATGAGGTGGGCAGCTGGTGGAAAAATACCTCCAGTCCGTCATTTGCAAACCCATCCAGTATTTCCACATCCTGGTCGCTGAGGTAGAATATCCCCGTGGCCCCGTCCAGCTTATGCCTGGAATCCTCCTTTTTAGCCAGGTTCCCCAGCATGATTGCCTTGGCCCCTCCTATCTCCTCCTTAAGGGCTGTCAGGACTTCGGGCTGCTTCACAATCATCAGCCGGTTCCCGGTTCCCGGGGTTTTCAGTATCTCCCTGGCCTCCTGGGTCGTGACAATGTGTGTTTTGTAGGTGCCCGGCACGCCCATGGTCATGATGGTCTTGAGCATGGGATTCTTGGCGCTCACATCATCCACTGCCACGATTTCCTTAATCTGCAGCGTGGGGCACCATGCCACGATGGTCTGTCCATGTATCAGCCTGTCGTCAATTCTTACATACAAATCTGCCATTGCAGTTCCTCCTTTCAGGTACGGCCGCGCGCACCATCCAAACATTTCCTGACAAATCCTTTGTGGATTTCCAGACGTTCCTTTGCTTCTTCGGCGGTTACCCCTGCCAGGATCATGACAATGGCGGCTTTAATCCCTCCATCTGCCTCTGAAAGGGCTGCCTGTGCCGCCTCCTCCGTGCAGCCGCATGCCATGGATACAATCCGTTTGGCCCGCTCCACCAGTTTCAGGTTCGTGGCCCGCATATCCACCATAAGGTTTCCATATACTTTTCCGATTCCCACCATGGATGCAGTGGAAATCATGTTCAGGATCATCTTCTCCGCAGTTCCCGCCTTAAGCCTTGTGGATCCTGTGAGGATTTCCGGCCCCGCGTCCACCTCGATGGCAATGTCCGAATAGGCGGAAAGCTCTGCCGGGCGGTTGCAGGAAAGTCCCACGCAGCACGCGCCCGCTTCCCTGGCATATTCCAATGCGCCGATACAGTACGGGGTACGCCCGGAGGCAGAAAGGGCCACCACCACATCCCGCCCATCCACATGGAGCTGTTCCAGGTCCTTCCTGGCTTCCTCCTTGGAATCCTCCGCTCCCTCCTGGGCGCGGACAAAGGCTTTCTCACCTCCTGCAATGATTCCCACCACCTCGTCCGTGGTGGAAAATGTGGGCAGGCACTCCACTGCATCCAGGATTCCCAGCCTGCCGCTGGTCCCTGCCCCGGCGTAAACCAGCCTTCCCCCCTGGTTCAGCGCGCGGATGACAGCCTCCACGGTTTCCTGGATCTGAGGCAGCACCTGCTTTACGGCCTCAATGACATTTTTATCCTCTTCGTTCATCACGGTCAGGAGTTCCCCCACACTCATAAGGTCCAGGTCCAGTGTCCTGGGGTTCCTGCTCTCTGTCTTTAAACCGGATAATACTTCCTTATCCTTCCCCTTCAGTCCTACCATAAGCGTTCCTCTATCTGGCTTGCATACATGTAGCCCACTGTATTGCAGTCGTTTCCTGATTCAATTCCCCTTACCTTCAGGTTGGTGGTATAGTAAGGAATATACGGGAAATCGTTGATTTCCCCCTTAAATACCTGGTACTCCTTAAGGGCCTCAAACCACTGCTCCGTCTCCCCGCTGCTGAGGCTGTAATACGCCTGGGGGATAAAGCCCTGCAGGTCCTCAAAGGTCTCGCCGTACACCAGCCGGATGGGATTCCCCTTTTTCCTGAGATGCTTCACGGCCAGGGTCACCGCGTCATGGGTATTGATATGTCTCGGATGCATGGAACCGCGCCAGTGGGTGATGACCAGCTCCACCTTTTCCTCTTCAAAATATCCTTCCAGCCTCCTGGCAAAGTCCTCCAGGGTGGGCATGCTGCTTGACACATATCCCAGCCAGATGGTATCGCCGCCCAGGGCCTTGGCCGCCCTCTGGTTCTGGTCCAGAAGCGACTTAAGATATGCCTGTTTCTCCTCCTCCGTCGCACTTGGGTCCTCCAGCCTGCCCTGGGTCACATGGATCAGGGTGCAGTGGCTGCCCTGCTTTGCATATTTTAAGATCAATGGTCCTCCAAGCAGCTCCGCATCCAGTGAATGGGCTCCGATACTTACCACGCGTTTTGCTATTTCCATTTCCTGTTCCCTCCCTTATATATCCTTGCGGTAATCCTTAAATGTCCTGAACACATGTACCCCGTGGCGTTCATAGAACCTGCGGCCCGGGTCATCCGTGGACACAAAATACAGGTGGTAGATCCCCCTCTTCTCCATCTCCAGCTGGGCCAGGTCAAAGAGGATGCTGCCAAGCCCCTGGTTCCTCACGCGCTCCGCTGTTCCAATCGGCCCGAAACGCATGGGATTTTCATCAATCATCCTGGTACAGAATCCGCATATCTTATCCTCTTTATCAAGTACCAGCAGGATACAGTCCTCTGCCCGGTCATGCTGCATGGTCAGCAGGCAGTTGCGCTTCCATCCGCCCCCGAATTCATCACGGGCAAAATTCAGCAGGTCCACCGCGTATTCATATGAAAACATCTTAAAATCAAATCCCGCCTCATTGGCCTTTTTCAGCCGTTCCTTTGTCTCATCCGACAGGCGGTAGCCGTGCAGGTCCTTGCACATGGAATAGCTGGTCTTACCCTTCACATAACCGTGCTTTTCAAAAAATGCCGCTCCCCCCGCATAATTCTCCGTATCCACGCCCGGGAAAAAGTAACTCGGGCTGTAGGCCGCCAGGGTGATGTTCCTGGCCCCCCTTGCCTTTAAATCCGCCTCCGCCCTCATAAGGAGCTTTGTGCCGATTCCTTTTCCCTGGTATTCCCCGGACACAAACATCACATTGATCCATCCGCGCTCAGGTTCCGTCCCCCGCTCCAGATAGGGGAATTTTCTTTTGGTGGCCAGCAGGAATCCCACTGTCTTCCCATCCTCCAGCGCCACATAGCACAGGTCCGAATCAAAGTTGTCGTCCAAAAGCGCCTGCTGGCGGAATTTATGTACGGTTATGGGGTCTGCGAAAAGCTCCTGGTTCCAGAGTCCCACCACCTGGGCTTCATATGCCTGGTTATAGGTTAAGAGTTCCATGATAGTCCCTTCCTTCCTTAATATAGTCGTTTTCCTTAAATACAGCCGGATTCCTTATATACAGCCGGGATTCTTAAATACAGCCGGATTCCTTATATGATATCCTTTGTTATTACATTGCTTTTGAGCCTGGATATATTCCTCTCATAATTATTCTTCACATATGCGGTAAACAGTATGTCGATGATGTTCAGCTGGGATATCCTGGACGCGGTTGCCGCGGTCCTCACCAGCAGTTCCTTGGCCGACACGTACAGTTTGCAGTCAGCCAGGCGGGTCAGTTCATTCTCAGCAAACCGGGTCACCGTGATGATTGGGACATCCTGTTCCTTCAGCACCTTGGCGCAGGTCAGCATTTCCTTGGTCAGGCCTGAGTAGCTGAATATGACGGCCACGTCCTCCTTTGTCAGGTTCCTTGCGCACACAAGCTGGGAATGCCAGTCATCATTGCAGATACAGGGCTTGTTAAGCCTAAGGAACTTAAGATACATATCCCTGGCAGCAAGGAGCGAGGAGCCGATTCCAAACAGCCCTATGGTCCTGGCCCTCTCAAGGATGTCCACACAGCTTTGCAGTTCGTCCAGATCCACTAATTTGCGTGTGTCCTCCAATGCCTGTATGCTTCTGTACGTGACCTTATCCACAATATCCTTCAGTCCGTCGTCCCGGCTGATTTCCGTGCTGATGTCCTTACGGGCCTGGCTGCGCAGCGCAATCTCGTAATTCAGGGAGCTGCTGAATTCCTTATAGCCGCTAAACCCCAGCTTCTTGCACAGACGGATGATTGTGGCCGCCGAGGTATAGGTCCTCTCAGCCAGCACATGGATGCTGAGCTTGGATGCTTCCTCCGGCTTTTCCAACAGGTACCGGACCAGATCCTTTTCCGCCCCGTTGGCCTGTACCCTGTACTCCTGCAGTCTTACCAATACATTCTTCATCGTATCCCGTCCTCACTTTTAATTATAGGAAATGAAACTAAATTGTCAATAAATCCATTATATAACGAAACTTTGTTTCAATCAATGTAACAATTATTCCTTTTCAAATTAATTGTTTGAAACTTGTTAACAATTCCTTCTTGTCTCTGTTATTTTTATCACAAACCGTCCTGCCGACTTTGGGAACATTTTTCCACGCAAAAAAAGAAGCCTCATAAGGCTTCTCCCTGAGAGCAGGTGATGGGAATCGAACCCACGTATCTAGCTTGGAAGGCTAGTGTTCTACCATTGAACTACACCTGCATATAAACAATCATTCAGTTATAATCATTCGGTTATGAATCGGGGTGACAGGATTCGAACCTGCGACCTCCTGGTCCCAAACCAGGCGCTCTAGCCAAGCTGAGCCACACCCCGGTACCGGTATAATATACCCGTCATTCTCTCCCGTCTCACGACGCAAAAGTTATTATATACTATGCCGGTTAGAATGTCAATGTTATTTTTATTTTTTTGGTTCCCGCTCCCCCTTGACGTTTTCCCTTTGACGCTCTCCTTCGGCCTTTTCCGGGAAATGGGTTCCGCCCTTATATTCCGCCCTTTCCCGTGGTCATATTCCTACAGGAAGTTCAGGGCAAAGTGGGCTTCCCCCTCCTTATCAATCTCCATCAGCATGTAGGATGGCCTGTGGCCGTCCTGGCGCGGATAGGAAAGGCTTCCCGGGTTCAGTACAATCAGGTCCTTATCCCCCGGCTTTTTGTCAATCTCGTAAAACGGCCTGTGGGTGTGTCCATACATGGCGATGTCAAATCCCCTGGCCCTGGCCTCCTCAGCCAGATACTCGGCCCCAACGGAGACATTATAGTAGTGCCCATGGGTCAGAAGGGTCCTGTAACGTCCAATCATGATATCCTTTTCCCTGTCCAGGCAGGAGAAAAAGTCATTGTTGCCCAGAATCATCTCCAGGTCACAGCCTTCATTCACCCAGGTGGCAATCATGTGCTCACTGCCCTCCGCGTCCCCCAGATGGATCAGCATATCCAGGGGGCCTGACCGCGCAATGACCTGCTTAAGGTTCTCGTCCTTCCTATGGGTATCACTGACAATCAATATCTTCATCCCGCGTCCTCCCCATCCTTTTTAAGCACTTCTTCAAGGACCGTCTTCATGGCCCTCAGCGCCTTTCCCCTGTGGCTGATTGCATTCTTCTCCTCCATGGTGATTTCAGCCGAGGTCATGCCGTAGGCGGGAAGATAGAGAATCGGGTCATAGCCAAAGCCTCCCTGTCCCGCAGGTTCATCTGCAATCAGGCCCTCCATGGTTTCCTCTGTGTGTAGCACCCGGCCGTCCGGCAGGACTGCGGCTATATTGCACACAAACCGCGCGCTGCGCTCCTGCCCAACTGCCTGCTTCAGCCTGTCAATGATATTCCTGTTCTTAATCTCATAGGAGGTATCCTCCCCCATGTATCTGGCTGAGTATATTCCCGGTTCCCCGCCGATATAATCCACTACCAGGCCGGAATCATCCGCCAGCACGATATCCCCTGTCAGGTTCCACACTGCCCGTGCCTTAATCTCGGCGTTCTCCCCAAAATCCGCCCCATCTTCCACGATTTCAGGATTCACCCCTGCCTCCTTCATGGACAGCACGGGCAGTCCCAAATCCGCCAGCAGCACCCTTATCTCCCGCATCTTCCCTTCATTGCCGGTTGCAAATATTATTCTATGTCCCATTTCCTCAATCCTCATCTGTCATTTCCCCTGATAACCGCCGGTACGGCCCTGCAGGCGCCGTACTATTCCGTATATGCCTTCAGGCAGAGATTGCACTTCTGTGTTTCTTCCACATGCTCCCAGACACTGCCGTTATGGCTTAGGTATCCCTCGCCGTCCGACAGGTCCACCTGGGCAATGCCGTCCCCTGCATCGTATTCAATGGCAACCGGATGAACGGTTCCCGGTGTTGTTATTTTTATAATTATAGCAAATTTTTCATTATCATCCAATCTTATTTTTTCTTTCAGGGGCACGGTATAGTAACCTGCGTTGGCGAGTTTCCCCCTGACCACCGGGGTCCGGCTGTTAAGGGCCTTCTCCATCCGGTGGCTGCCCGCTTCCGGCAGGTTCCTTGCCACATATATCTCATACTCCGTATCCTTATCCGTTGCATAGAATCCGGCGGCAGCCAGGTCCTCCCCTTTCCCGGCCCTGTAAGTATTGGCAAACCACGCCTCGTCCTGGCCATATCCAATCTGCCCCACCCAGCCGCAGAGGTCGCTCTGGTATATCTTCTTATAATTGTCCACCGGTTCCACGCCCGTGTAGACAATGTTGTGCACACCGATATTGCTGTCATGATAGGACACATAAAAATATCCCTGGTCCCCAAAGTCCTCCCCCCAGCTGTTGGTACAGATGAACGCGCCATCCCCCTCCAGCTCCATGTTGAAATTCTCCTTTGGATAATTGTCATCCCAGCCCACGATGACGGAGTCATGGTTGGGCTGCTCACTGCCGATGTAACAGTATGAATTGGTTTCCCGGTTATAGTACACGGATTCGCTTTCATAATCCCGCATGGATGTGAACAGGGAGCTTTGGACGCCGCCCTGTAAGTATACCGCGCGCTTAACCGCATCATAATCCTTTGGACCAAGGACCTGGATTTCCTGCACATGCTTTGAGGGCTTCAGATTGTCCGGTGAATACCCATCCCCATAAGGATCCTCCGATTCCAGCACGGGACCCTGCCATGCCAGCAGATACGCCATGGACATGGTATATTCCCCTCCCTCATCCTGTCCCAGCAGGAAGCTGTTGTGCATGGTCATATGGTCCACGGCAAACATCTCCCTGTCCGTTGGCAGAAGTGAGGATTCCAGGGCTGTCAGGGAGGCGAACGCCCAGCATGTCCCCAGCGAACCCTGGTTGCCAATCTGGGGCGCCCTTCCTGCCTTCCTGTAGTCATAGGATTCCGGAAGCTTTATGTCAGCGCCCCGGCCCCGGTTCCAGGTGTAAGGAAATGCCTTTACCTGATTCCCATCCGTACGATCCGCGCCTGATTGTCCATGTGCTCCTGTCTGCCCATCCGTCCCGGATGTCCCCTGACCTGAACCGCCTGGCTTTCCCGCACTTCCATGGCCCGTATCCGCTGGTCCTGAACCGTCTTTTCCCTCTGAGCCGCTGCCTGTCCCGGTACTGCCCATGGTTCCACGGCCATCCCCTGTGCCGGAACTGCTCTGTATCCCGGTGCCGCTCTGGGTCCCGGTGCCGCCTTCTGATTCAAAGCCGTCCTGGATTCCGGTGCCGCCTTCCAATCCAAAGCCGTCCTGGGTCCCGGTGCCGCCTTCCAATCCAAAGCCGTCCTGGATCCCGATGCCGTCATCGGCTCCAGTGTCATCCACGGCTTTCTCCATCCCCTGCCCTCCCCCAAGAAGGCGTGAACATCCGGCCGAATTGCCTGCCAGGATCAGGCCCAGCAGGATCAGCATCAGCCGTTTTCTCTGTCCGTATGATAAAAAGGTATTGCTATGTCTCAATTCTCTCTGCTCTCCTGACTTCGTCTGGGAGGCTTGGGACCCATAAACTGGTAAAAATATGTTTTCATCATTCCATTATAAATCTTGCGGTTCTTATCCGCTTTGCGCCCGATGTACTTCTCAGTATCCTCATAGGAAGTGATAAGATACATGGACCATGCGTCAAGGGCAGCATAGCGCTCCCCGATTTCACGGTACAGCGCCGGAAGGTTGGATTTATCCTCAATACGCTCACCATAAGGCGGATTCGATATGATGAAACCATACTTCTTAGGATGGCTCAGGGCGCTGACCGGCCGTTGCTGGAAGTGTATCATATCAGCCACTCCTGCGGACTCCGCATTGGCCCTGGCCGCCTTCACGATATCGCCGTCAATGTCATATCCCTGGATATCCACCTTTATATCCGTATCCACCAGTTCATTGGCCTCATCCATGGCCTCATACCAACATTTACGTTTAATTATGTTCCTCCATTCTTCCGAAAGGAAGGAGCGGTTCATGCCCGGCGCCATATTGGCTGCCAGCATGGCCGCTTCAATGGGAAATGTCCCGCTTCCGCAGAACGGGTCCACCAGGATGCGGTCCCTGTTCCACGGTGTAAGCATGATCAGGGCAGCCGCCAGTGTCTCCGTAATAGGAGCCTTGCTGGTCAGTGTCCTGTATCCACGCTTGTGCAGGGAATCGCCGCTGGTGTCAATGCCTACCGTCACCATGTCCTTGTACAGGAAAACGCGCAGGGGATAACTGGCTCCATTTTCAGGGAACCATGTGACGCCGTAATGTTTTTTCAGGCGCTCCACCATTGCCTTTTTCATGATGGACTGGATATCCGAAGGGCTGAACAGCTTACTTTTAATGGAAGATGCCTTGGCAACCCAGAACTTACCATCCTCCGGGATATATTCCTCCCAGGGTATGGCCCTTGTGCCCTGGAACAGGTCCTCGAAGGTCTCTGCCTTAAAGCATCCCACCTTTAACAGCACCCGCTCCGCGGTGCGCAGGAAAATATTGGCCCTGCATACAGCCTCGTCATCCCCGATAAAGGTGACACGCCCGTCTTCCACCAGGGATATCTCATATCCCAGATCCAGTATCTCTTTTTTCAGCACCGCCTCCAGGCCAAAATGGCAGGGTGCAATCAGTTCATATGTCTTCAATCAATTATCCTCTCCGCATATTACAGCTTAATTTCTTTTACCACATCCCCATCCAGGGTAAGGATGGAGAATACGCCGTCCTCCAGCATGGCATATGTGTTGGGGTTGCCTCCCTTGGGTATGGAAACCGACCCCGGGTTCAGCACCGTAATGGTCCCGCATGCTTTTGTGTCCACCTTCTCCGCCTTCAGCAGATGGGTGTGTCCATGAACCAGTATGTCGCCTGCTTTCATGGGCGGAAGGTTATCCTGGTCATATACGTGGCCATGGGTTGCATAGAAGGTCCTGCCGTCTATGACAAACAGCCCGTAATCCGCCATGATAGGGAAATCCAGCACCATCTGGTCCACCTCCGTGTCACAGTTCCCCCGGACCGCGTAAATCTCATTCTTCATGGGATTTAACATGGCAATGACTTCCTTGGGCGCATATTCCTTTGGAAGGTCATTGCGGGGACCGTGATACAGTATGTCTCCCAGAAGGACCAGGCGCCCTGCCCCCGACCTTCCATATATATCCAGCATCTGCCTGCAATAGTACGCAGACCCGTGTATATCTGACGCAAACATTATTTTCATAGGTTTATCCTCCAAAAACAGGGTTTTGTCCTGAAATTTCAATGCATTTCTATTCTATAGCCGATGCAGGCCTTCTGTCAATGTATTTCCCCCGGTAATTCAACATTCCGCCGGCCAGGTCCACTGCCTCATACCCCATTCTCCACAGGTCGCGGCAGGCCAGCATGCTTTTCGCCCCCCTGTCGCAGTAAAACACCACGGCGCCGTCCTTTCTTATCCGGTCCAGGCTGGCCTCCAGATCCTCAAAAGGAATGTTCACGCTTCCCCATATCCGGTCCCTGCCAAACATCCACGGTTCGCGCAGGTCCACCAGCTGCGCCACCTTTCCCTGCTCCATCCATTCATCAAACTGTCTATATGATATCATTGGAAATGTCGTCATTTCCCATTCACCTGCCCTTTCCTTTATGTCCGTCAGGTCCGGGTACCGTACGGGATAAGTTCCTGTGAATCCAGCGCCAGCCTGTCAGACGTGTCCTATTACCAATATATGCAGGACCGTGCCTGTGGTGCCGGACAGGCTGGCATGAATCAAAAAAAGCCTGGCAGGATAATGCTGGTTTCCTGTCCAGGCAGCTGTATTGACAACCCAAAAGCACCAGAAAAAGGCCACCGTTTTAAAACGGCAGCCTTCTCCTTCCATTCCGGCATGGACCGGAATGCAGCCAATCTTAGTAGTTTGAGTCGTTTCTGCTGCTGTTCTGGCTGTTGTTCTGTGAACTGTTCTGAGAATAGTTCTGGGAGCTGTTCCTGGAGCTATTCTGAGAGCTGTTCTGGGAATTGTTCTGAGAGCTGTTCTTGGAGCTGTTCCTTGAGCTGTTCTGGGAACCGTTCTGGGAATTGTTCCTGGAGCTGTTCTGGCTGTTATTCTGCTGATTCATGTTGCTGCTGTTTCTTGAGCTGTTTTCCATGTCGTTGCTGTAGTTATTATTAGACATTTTCACTACCTCCTAAAAACACGTTTTTTGTTACAGGCTTAGTATGGCAGGAATTCCGTCTGTTTATTCCTTAAAAATAAAAAATCAGTCCACATCACTGCAATCCGGTCCGCTGGCACCTGGTTCCGTTCCTTCAGGGTACGGCAGATACAACGGGGATATTATGACTTTCTCACTATTAACATCCAATTTCCAGGAGCAGAATTCATCCATACGTGCGTAATTAACTGCCGTTATCATCCTGTGCCGGGCGAAATTTTATAAACCCAAACAATGGTTGCACACTTTTCATGTTCATATCATCAAAATATGGTTGCATTTTTCTAAAAAATATATTATAAATAATATGAGGTAAAATGGTTTCCCTTAAACCATTACCTCATCCTTATTAATTATTTATACTCCCCTTGAGTAAACACCGGATAGCTCCCCTATCCGGTGTTTCTCTGTCAACAGGGCTATGATTTCTAAGTTTTCGAAATTTTCGAAATTTTATTAAATAATTTTGATTTTTCCATTGACATCCCCTCCCCTATATGTTATAGTAACAAAGTATTTTTGATTAAATTCTGATTTCACATATTTTTGTAAGTCATGAACACGATTGATGATTTACAAAAATATGTGATTTTATTTTATTCAAAAAAAATAATATTACAGGAGGTATCTTTCATGAACAAAGGTACAGTTAAATGGTTTAATTCACAGAAGGGCTTCGGCTTCATCACAAACGAGGAGAACGGCGAGGACATTTTCGTTCATTTCTCAGGAATCGCATCCAATGGCTTTAAGTCATTAGAAGATGGACAGTCCGTAACATTTGACATCACTAACGGCAACCGTGGTTTACAGGCTGTTAATGTCTGCGTAGCTTAATCCGGGCTAAACAAGGACTCTAATTGAGGACGGGCGGGATTCACATCCTGCCCGTCCTTTTTTGCGCCGGTACAATCCGGCCAACGCAGGACAGGGACGGACGGAAAAAGACGCGTCCCGGAATGAACATTCATCCCGGGACGCGTCTTTTATCTATTTGAAAATCTTATCCTAGCACATTCACTATCTTAACCGGATTCCTGTAGTTCCAGTTCGATATGGTAATACCTGTACGCTCCGTGGAAGCATGTACAATCTGCCCGTTGCCAATATACATGGCTACATGGTTGATTCCCCTGCCGCCTCCGTAAAACAGCAGGTCTCCTGGCTGCATCTGGTCTGCGCCGATGGGCACGCCCTGGCTGGCCTGTCCGCCTGAAGAGCGGTTCATGCTGATTCCGGCGGAATTCTGAAGCACATATCTTGTAAAGCCGGAACAATCCACGCCTGTGCGCGGGTCGCTGCCGCCATACTTATATCTTCCGCCTACAAACTGCATGGCATAATTCACCACCTGCTGGCGCTTATAGCTGTTGGAAGACTCCAGCGCATCCTGCTGCACTTCCGCAATCTCATCTTCCGTCACCTGCTCCACCGTGGCATTGCCTGATACGGGAAGGTAACCTTCGGTATCGTTCACCCGTACCTTCATCCATCCATTCCCTAAATCCTCTAATACCTCGTATGTATTCCCTGTCCGGGCTGTCATAAGCACTTCTTCGCTGTCCATGTTCCGGTTGATGTTCACACTCTCAGATGTGATGGTTGCCACATATGTTCCGGCTGTAAAACCAGGTCCGATGGCTGCCATGGATGTGAATGAATTCATGATCATCAGCATACCACACACAGCGCCTGTTCTTATCAGTTGACCTAACATACTTCTCATTAAGGAAATCTCCCATCGCGGTTTAGTTTTGAATGAATGATGATGCCCTATTTGTTACGTAAATGTTACATTCATTACAGATTTATTATAGCACGTTTTCATGTTTCGTCAACATCTTTATATATTTTTAATACTTTTTATATCATTTTTAACAAAACCGCCATGAAACTTAACAATAGAAAAGCCTGTGTCTTATGACAGCAGGCTTACAATCTTAACCGGGGTGCGGTAATCATATGGGGAAGTCTTGATTCCCGTTTTTTCTGTGGATGCATGGACTATCTGTCCATTGCCAATATAAAGGGCCACATGGTTGATGCCGCCGGATCCGCTGTAGAACAGCAGGTCACCTGGCTGCATCTCCTCCTCGGATACCTGCCTTCCATAGGATGACTGTCCTCTGGAAGAATGAGGAAGGCTGATGGATGCGGAGTTGGAAAGCACGTATCTTGTGAATCCGGAGCAGTCCACGCCGCGGTTGGGGTCAGCGCCTCCGTACACATACCGGCCGCCCACGAACTGCATGGCATATTCCACTACCTGACGGCGCTTTTTGACGTTCTCATCCACGGATTCACGGGCTTTTTCCACTATGGTGGCATTGCCTGCGGTGCGGATGAAGCCTTCCCGTCCGCCGGTCCTGATCTTCACCCAGCCCTGGTTGGCATTGGAAAGCACCTCATAGGTCTGGCCTCTCATGACCTGGCCCTGCCTGCCGGAGAACTCGCTTGCATATGTATAGACATCCACGCTGGGGGCTTCTATCTTAACCACATAGGAAGAACGTGTCTTTACCTCGGCCTGCCTGGCTGCTGCCTGGCTGTCCTTTGGACAGGAAAGCACCAGCCCCGTGCACAGGCATAATGCCCCTGCTAATTTCAACATCCCTTTACAAAATCCACCAAAATCCACTGAAACTCTCCTTAACTTATCCTCTATATTCCCATTCAATATGTTACGTAATTATTACATTTGTTAAGATAGAGTATATAATTAATTCACATATTTGTCAATATAGGGACGGGAGATTCTCTCAGCGCCAATGTCTTTATCTATGTCTTCACCTATGCCATTACCGATCCTCTTATCTGTGAGGCCCCCTGAACATCCACACTACCATCATGATTAAAAGTATGGGCCAGATATAGGACAGGATCCATCCCGCCAGCCCCATGATGCCGAAGAAAACGGTCATGATCAGGAATATGACCAGCAGCACCACCAACCCGGCAATCAGCCTCACATACCACTTACTGAAGTCCACATAGTGGACATGGGGGTCTGTCTGCCTGCCGTGGGGCGTTCCGTTTTCCCTCTGGGTATAACTTCCCTGCGCCTCATCAAAGGCAGGGCCTGAACCAAACGTCTCAAAGCCATCCGGCCTGTCTTCGGTGTCCAGGGCCGCGTCCACAATGGTCCTGGCGATGATCTTAGGGCCGCCCAGGCTTTCAATCACATCCTCCTCGGCCTGTCCCTTGGCAGCCTCATCCGATATATAGGAATCATAATATCTCAGGTTCTCCTGAATGATGGAATGGGGCACGCGCCCCTCCAGTTCAGCTTTCAGTCCCTGCAAAAATTCTAATCTGTTCATTACTCAACCCTTTCTTTTATAGTACCTTCCCTGTAGGCAGCCACCAGTTCCTTCAGGTCCGCAATCTGTCCTTTCAGTTCCCGTCCCTTGTCCGTGTCAGCCACCATGACCCTGGATTTTACCTTTTCCACCACGGATACCTTGGGTGTGCTTTCTTTCTTCGGGTCAAAGGGCATGTGTTCCGCCAGGGCCAGGTGATGGGAATTATAAATCAGGGTGTATCCTGCAATCCCAGTGGTACTTTGATATGCTTTTGACAGCCCTCCGTCAATGATGAACAGCTTCCCGCCTGCCTTCATGGGCTTTTCGCCGTCCTTTAATTTCACAGGCACATGTCCGTTGATGATATGGGAACCCTCCACGGGAAGGCCGAATTCCTCCAGCAGCCTGTTGCAGAATTCCTCTTTTACACTTAACTGGTAGTAGGGGTTCATGACCTCTTTATGGGTTGCCTTTTCCGCCACGAAATAATGTTCGAAGGTGGTCATCTTATCCTTGCCGAACACCGGGGACTTGGCCCCGCACCAGAGATACCACATCATATCCACGGCCCTCTCCCGGCCCTCTGCCCCCTCAGGCATGAAGTATGCGTTCTGCATCTGCCTGTCAAAGTAATCCATCAGTGACTTCCCCCCATAGGAAACGCCGTCTATGGTTATGGTGTCAAAGGAACCGTCCTTCTTCATGGGGATGCAGCCATGGTACAGAAGATTGGAGTTGTAACATTTATACATGCCTCCATGGGAATAGAGGAAACGCACATGCCTGTGAAGCAGCCCGCTGTGCTTAAAGGATGCCTGAAGGGTCCGCAGCAGCTCTTTTTCCCCGCGGCTCAGTTCCAGGGGATTCTTAGGGTCCACGGTGGGGAGGTTCATATCCATCATGGGATACTCCTTGCCGTCAATGGACACTGTCCCATCTTCATAGTTTACATTGGCCAGCATCACCCGGTCATCCATCTCATATTCAGGATGGCGGCGTATCATGGCCCCCTCCACCTTGAACTGGATGACGGCAATGGCCTTGTGCATCTTGGCTGCCAGGCCGGGATCCACGGCGTCATAGATGTTCTCGTCCAGGATTTTGGGCATGAACCTGGTGCAAGGGTCATCCTGGTATACCTTGGCCGCAAACATGGATAGGGGGCGCAGGTTGATGCCATAGCCGTCCTCCAGCACGTCAAAGCTGTTGTAGCTGATTGCAATGCGCAGCACGTTGCAGATACAGGCCAGATTGCCTGTGGCGGCTCCCATCCAGGAAATATCATGGTTGCCCCACTGCACGTCCACGTCATGGAAACACATCAGCTCATTCATGATGATATCCGCCCTTGGGCCTCTGTCATAAATGTCCCCGATAATATGCAGATTGTCAATGGTAAGGTTCTGGATCAGATGGCACAGCGCAATGATGAACTTGTCCGCAATGCCGTTGTCAATAATGGAATGGATGATTTCATTGTAATATAACTTCTTATTGTCATCATTATAGTCCACGTGGAGCAGTTCATCGATGATATACGCAAATTCCATGGGCATTTTCTTGCGCACCTTGGAGCGGGTGTACTTGGAGGATACCTCCTTGCAGCTCTGGACCAGGCGGTAGATGGTTATCTTCTGCCAGTCCTCGGTAAAATGTCCCTGCTTTATCATTCTTCCCAGATTCCGCTCCGGATAATAAATCAGATTGGCCAGCTGCACCTGTTCCTCTTCCGGGATCAGGTGTCCGAAGGTATCCTTGATTTTCTCGCGGGTAATGCCCGAGGACGAGCGGAGAAGGTGGATGAATGCCTCATATTCCCCGTGCAGGTCGCTGAAAAAGTATTCCGTTCCCTTTGGAAGGCTGCAGATTGCCATGAGGTTCACGATTTCACTGGTCGCCGCCTTTACCGTAGGGTATTCTTTTGCCAGAAGCTGTAGATATGCCAAATCCCTCATTGTCATATTCTCCCCAATCACAATTGCATTTTATTTAAAGTTATAGTAACATATTCTTAACTAAATGAAAAGTTTTTCCAGCTGAACAAAGGGTTAATATTGATTAAGAATATCTAAATTTTTTCAAAGGAGACGGGAATTTATGGAAGAATTATACGTGTTTGGAACAGGCAATGCCCAGGCAGTGCACTGCTATAACACCTGTTTTGCCATCCGGGAGGGAGATGGATTTTTCATGGTGGACGCAGGAGGGGGCAACGGCATCCTGCGGATCCTTGAGGATATGGATGTGGATCTGTGCCGTATCCACAACATTTTCGTGACCCATGAACACACGGACCACATACTGGGGATTGTATGGATGGTGCGCATGATTGCCACTGCCATGCGAAAGGGCAGATATGAGGGTGAACTGCGGATTTACTGCCATCAGGGCCTGGTGGACACCATATCCACCATCTGCCGCCTGACCATGCAGGCCAAGTTCTACAAGATGATCGGCAGCCGTATCTTCCTGGTGCCCGTGGAGGATGGCGAGACGGTCCGCATCATGGACTATGACGTAACCTTCTTTGACATCCTTTCCACCAAGGCCAGGCAGTTCGGCTTTACCACCATTTTAAAGAACGGGCGCAGGTTCACCTGTGCAGGGGACGAACCCTATAACCCGGAATGCCGCCCCTATGTGGAGGGCAGTGACTGGCTTCTCCATGAGGCCTTCTGCCTGTACCGTGACAGGGAGATATTCGAGCCATACGAAAAGCATCACAGCACGGTAAAGGAAGCCTGTGAACTGGCCGAAAGCCTGCGCATCCCCAACCTGGTGCTGTGGCATACAGAGGATAAGGATCTGGCCCAGCGCAAGAAACTCTATACAGCTGAGGGCAGGGAGTATTACCATGGGAACCTGCTGGTTCCGGAGGATGGGGAAATCATTGCGCTGTAAGGCTGCCAAGGTCCGTTTCTCCATCCGCGTCTGCCAAGGTCATAGCCCTCACCTTATCCTTCCCCATACCAGCTTATGGGGGCGGGTCAGGGCGAAAATACTGCGGAAATAAAATCGGACTGCGTGCTTTTCCAATAAGCCCGCAGTCCATATTTATGCCTTTTTACCGCTTATCCATATATGGTAACCGGACCGGATGTCTCCGGGTCCATTGCCATCCTGTAAATCTGGATCATCTCTTCCTTGCCCAGCTCAACAATTCCAGGCAGCCTGCGTGTCCCCATGTTGGTGCACTTGTCCGCCATCTCCTCAATCTTTTCCGGCTCCACGCCCAGTTCCCTTATGGATACCGGCATGCCAAGGCTCTTATAGAAATCCTCGGTTGCCTGGATTCCTGCCAGGGCGGTTTTCATGGGGTGTTCAAAGTCCATGTCAATGTTCCACACATTGACGGCATACCTTGCAAAGCGGTTCACGTCATGGACACATACAAACCTTGCCCAGGAAGGCCACAGGGCTGAAAGTCCTGCGCCGTGGGCAATCCTTGGGTACATGCCGGAAAGCTCATGCTCCATCTGGTGCACCTGCATCAGGAAATCCCTGCCCGCGCTGGTCAGGCCGTTATGGGAAAGGCTGCCCGCCCACATAAGGGTTGCGCGGGCCTCATAATCCTCAGGATCCTGGTCCGCAGCCTTGCCGGCTTCAATGGTGGATTTAAGCAATGCCTCCGCAATCCGGTCCGTAAGGTCCGTATCCTTTGTCTGGCTGAAATACCGCTCCAGTGTATGCATCATGATATCCACGGTCCCGCACCCGGTCTGGTACTTATTCACACTGTAGGTCAGTTCGGGATTACAGATGGAGAACAGGGGACGGTGTGTGACGCTGTTAAAGCCCCTCTTAAAACCATTTTCCTCATTGGTGATGACGCAGGATGCGCTCATCTCGCTGCCTGAGGCGGCCAGGGTCAGGATGGTCCCCACGGGAAGCGCTTTCTGCGGAACGGCCTCGTGCTTAAAATAAGTCCATACATCCACATCCGGATTGCCTGCGCCGTCCGCAATACACTTGGAAGAGTCAATGACGCTTCCGCCGCCAACCGCCAGCACAAAATCAACATTTTCCTTCAGACATAGTTCGATTCCCTGTCTTGCCATGGAAAGGGTGGGGTTGGCCTGTACGCCGCCCAGGGTCACGTACTCAATCCCCTCTTCCTTTAACGAATCCAGGACCGCGTCCAACAGCCCTGTCTTCCTGGCGCTGGCTCCGCCAAAATGCACCAGCACTTTCTTAAATCCATACTCTTTTACAAGTTTCCCTGCCTGAAGGTGGGTATCCTTTCCAAATATCATTCTGGTCGGGGTGAAAAATTCAAAATTCTGCATGATGTAGACCTCCTGTTTTAACATTCAAACTGTCTTCATTATACAAAAAAGCCATGCTCTTTTCCACCTGATTTTAATCTTATTTCAAAAAATGCTGAGCAGCCTCTCTATATCCTCACAGATCCCGTCTTCATCCCATGAGGTCCCGGCCGAGTATTCCAATACCCAGTCCGCCTCCGGCGTAAGCTCCATGCACTTGTCCAGGAACCGTTCCACGTCCAGCGTCCCGTCCCACAACCTCTTGTGGCTGTCGTGAAGCCCGTCATTGTTGTGCAGATGGTATGCCACAATCCGGGACTGAAGTTCACTCATGACCCGGGGCAGGTTCCATCCGTTGGCATGTGCGTGTCCGATATCAATCAGTACCTGATAGCCTTCCTCCCTGCACACACGGATGAATGCATCTTCATCCAAAAGCATATTTCCCCTGCTGATGACGCCTGCATTCTCTACTACTACCGGAATACCGCAGGCCCGGGCCATTTCCCCAACCCTCCGGTAATTGGCGCAGGCAGTCCGTATCATCCCGTCCTTTTCCCGTACCCGGCAGTTATTATGGTGATATACCATATACCGGCTGTCCAGCATCTGTCCGTACTTAAGGGTGGCGGCCGTCATATCCATGGTCCTCCTGTACTCCTCCGTGTCCTTGGCAGCACTGTGCTCCGCCCCGTAGTATGGTCCATGGAAACTGACCGGCACTTTCTTTAGTTCCGGAAGACATTTCTGCAGCAGTCCTTCATACCCCTCTTCATGAAACATGGGAAACAGTTCCACCCCCAGCCTGCCTTCATAGCGGTCCAGATAGAACAGCACCTTCTCCAGTTCCCCTGCCTCATACATATTGGTACTGATTAACAAAGCCATGGTTTTGGCCTCCTTTACCTGTTTTTTCTTCCGGCTGTACAATATAGGGGGCATTGGCTGCTTTAATCTGTTCCGGGTATCCAAGGGATATCTGGCTGACACGGTCGAACAGGTGGATCCGTTCAAAGTCCGGAATAATATATACCTTCTGGCCGGGAGCCGGTATATTGCCTTCACTGACAGCAATGAGCTCCATGCCGTCCGCCTCCACGTACACCCCATAACGGTTCCCATAATCCTCCACGTACTTCACCGTGGCAGCAATGGCATTATCCTCCGGCTTCCCGCTGAGTACCATGTGCTCAGGCCGGATGCCAAAGTACAGGCGGCCCGACGGATTCTGTTTTGCCAGGGCACACCACATCCCGGGAAGGCGTATGCTCTGACGGCCAATGACCAGTGTCCCCTTTATATAAGAGGACTCCACGATATTCATGGAAGGCGAGCCGATAAAGCGTGCCGTGAACACATTGGCCGGACGGTTGTAAACATTCGAGGGGGTATCAAGCATCTGCATCTTCCCCTCATGCATCAGGGCAATCCTCTGCCCTACTGTCATGGCCTCTATCTGGTCATGGGTCACGTAAATCATGGTCTGTCCATAAGTCTCATGGATCTTCACCAGTTCCTTCCTGGCCCGCAGCCTGAGCTGGGCGTCCAGGTTGGACAGCGGTTCATCCAGAAGGAAATAGGCCGAACGCTTGACAACCGCCCTTGCAAGGGCCACCCTCTGGCGCTGTCCGCCGGACAGATCCTTAGGTTTCCTGTCCTCCAGCCCTTTTAAATCCAGCATTTCCACCACGTCCTTCAGCCTGGCCTTAATTTCCTTCTGTTCCATCTTGTGTGCCTTAAGCCCGTAAATGATGTTGTTCCTCACGGTCATGTGAGGGAAAAGGGCATAGTTCTGAAACACCATGGATACTCCCCGTTCCCCGCAGGGCACGTCATTGACCAGGCGGCCGTCCATGAAGAGACTGCCCTTTGTCAGCTTTTCCAGCCCGGCAATCATGCGCAGGGTGGTGGACTTCCCGCACCCCGACGGCCCAAGAAGGATCAGGCGTTCCCCTTCTTTTATCTCCATGTTCAGGTCCTTGACAATCACATTTTTATCATAAGCTTTGTCAACATGCTCAAATACAATATTCTTCATCTGCTTCCTCCTTTTATCCCTTAATGCCGGACATGGCAAAGGTATTTATGATATAACGCTGGAACACGATATAAAGGGCAAGGGGGATCATCATGGTCATGACCGACACGGCCATGGCAATGGTAAATTCCGTCCCGCCTTCCGAACTGATATACATCTGCAATGCCAGGGACAGTGTATAATTTTCTTTTGATTTGAGGATCAATACCGGCCACACGTATTCATTCCAGGAATTAATAAAGAATATGATTCCGGTCGAGATGATGGAGGGCCGTACCAGCGGTATGACAATGTCCTTCATGATTTTCAGGTTCCCGATATCCTCCATCCTGGCGGCCTCTATCAGCGCCCTGGGAATCCCCCGGATGGACTGCCGCAGAAGAAAGATTCCCAGCACATCCGCCAGCTGGGGAAGCGCCACCCCCCATATCCTGTCACTAAGCCCTGCCTTTGATATCATCAGGTAATTAGGTATCATTGTTACCGTAAAAGGGATGAACATGGTGCTGAGCATGATGAAATACAGGACCCCTTTTCCTTTAAAATCAAAATATACAAAAGAATACGCGGCAAACAGGCTGGTCACGGTCTTAAACAGCGTGACCGTGGATGCAATCAGGAATGTGTTGGCCGTAATCCGCAGGAAAGGAAGTTTACTGAATACGTGGATGTAATTCTGAAGGGTGGGCCTGGCCGGTATGATCTGAAACACGGTGTTGAACGCGTCCTGCATTGTCTTAAAGGAATTGGACAGTGCGAACAGGATGGGCATCAGAAGCAGGAACACCGCCCCCAGAAGAAGGAGATGCCATCCTGGCTGCATTTCCCTAATTTTCATAATATACCCCCTTCTCCACAAACCGGAACTCCAGCACCAGAAGCAGGATGAATAATACCATGGTAATCACGGAAACCGCAGAGGACGTGCCTGTACGGTACAGGGTAAATGCTTCGTGGTAGGACATGTAAATCATATTGGAGCTGGCGTAATTAGGCCCTCCCTGGGTCACCACCTTGATGGGGGTGAACACATACTGAAGCCCCTGGACAATGGTGGTTATGAATACGTAGATTCCGGTGGCGGAGCTCATGGGCACCACCATATCCTTAAATATTTTCCACAGGGGCACATTGTCCAGCCTGGCAGCCTCTATGACTTCGGACGATACGCCGGACACGCCTGCAAGGATGATGATGAAGTTATATCCGAACACTTTCCAGGAGGTCACAAGGCTCAGCACCGCAATGACCCAGCCTTCTGTCTTGGACCAGAAGGGCAGGGACAGGCCAAACGCCTTGAGCACAAGGGCCACAGGCCCGGAAATCGGATTCAGGATCCAGATATAAAGGATTGAACCCACAACCAGCGAGATGACGCTGGGCAGGAAGAATACGGCCTTATAAAATCCCTGGCCTTTCCGGATGACCGCGGAGAGGATGAAGGACAGGATATAGGGCAATACAAAATTCACTGCCAGGAGAATCAATATATACAATACGGTATTTCCCGCAATCCTCCAGGAATTCGGGTCCTTTACAATGGATATGTAGTTTGCCAGGCCCACGAACTTCTTCACCGGCTTTACCATGTTCCACTCGAAAAAGCTGAGATATATGGTATAAAACAGCGGATAAAACATAAATACGGCAAACACGGCAAGGGATGGGACCAGGAATACATATCCCAGGATGGTCTGCCGTTTTTCTTCACGATTCAATGATTTCTACCTCCATATACAAATGATGCAGATACCTCCTGGAAGGTATCTGCCTGAAAACCTGTCTGTGTGCTGCACTGCCCCTGCGGCTGCTGGTCCTGAAACTGTCAGACAACCGTTCCGGTAACTGCTCATCTGCCGTCCCGGACGTATCTGCCCTACTGGGCCAGAAGCAGCTGGTTGATGGCATCCTGGGTGCTTGTCATTCCCTCCTGGGCAGTTACCTGTCCGCCAAGGATCTGGTCCCTCATATCCAAAAGCATCTGCTCCGCCTGAAGTCCGGCATCCCCCGGAAACGCGGTCCACGGCACAACTCCGTCCATCTGTTCAATGGCCGCTGTCATCATCTGGTTTTCCGCCAGGAAATCCTTCAGCCCGTTCTCCGCCTCTGCCACGTCCTTCCTTGGAGGAACATACCCTGTCCCCTCG
This sequence comes from Enterocloster sp. OA13, assembly GCF_022440595.1. NCBI lineage: Bacteria > Bacillati > Bacillota > Clostridia > Lachnospirales > Lachnospiraceae > Enterocloster > Enterocloster sp. OA13. The sequence continues at coordinate 4,408,246 of NZ_JAKNTF010000001.1, forward strand.
GTCCAGGCAGCCATGGACTCCACACTGTAAAGGTATTTCTCAAATTCCCATGCTGCCTTTACCTGGTCTTCGCCCTGAGCCGTTATGGCCAGGAAACAGCCTCCGGCAGGCACCATGCGTTCCCTGGTTCCCCATACAGGGGATTTGACCGTTGCCACATCGAACCGGGCGCCCTTTTGCACGGAGGCCCTTCTGGCGATGGTGGTATAGAGCATTGCACAGTTTCCGTCAATAAAGCTTTGGCAGCCTTCTTCCCATGAGATATGAAGGGCCGTCTTATCCTTCACCATATCCGCATACAGCTGCATGGCCTCTATTCCTTCCGGTGTTGCAAAGGATGCCTCCTTCTTCCCCCCGCCGTTCACAGTCAGCATCCTTGCCCCATTGCTCTCAATCAGGCCCTGCTGTGCCCAGAAATCCGCAGGTTCCTGCATATAGAATCCGTACTTTCCCGTCTTCTCCTTGACCGCTGCCGCAAACTCACTGACCTCCTGCCATGTTGCAGGCCCCTCTTCAGGAAGCCCTGCCTCCTTCAGTATATCCTTATTGATATACAGCACGGGATTGCTCAGGGAGTAGGGAATCCCCACCTGGGAACCCTCACTGTCCACTGCCAGTCCCAGTACATTGGGAAGGAATTTATCCTGAAGGAAGGTCTTATCTTCCGTGTCATACATGTCAATTGCATCCTGAGGTGACACATAAGAAAAGTTATTGGAAAAATAGTCCAGGAATGCCCATCCAATCTGCACCAGGGCCGGGGAATTACCTGCTGCTGCCTCTGCCTGTAGGTTCTGCATCAGTCCCTTATACATATCCGGATTATATTTTGCCACCACCTCAATATGGTCGTTGCCCTCGTTAAACTTTTTTACCAGCTCATCAACCGTAAGTCCTCCCTGGGTCTCTGCATTGCAGTGCCAGTACTCAATCACTGTCTTATCCGTACTTTTGCCCGCGGTTTCATCGGCAGGACGTTCCCCGCCCTGGGCCTGCTGGGTGGTCTGGCTTTCCTGGCTGGTCTGGCCTGCTGCTGCCTGTCCGTCCGTTCCCTGTGTGGATGATGCGCCGCAGCCTGCCAATGACGCAACCACTGCTGCTGTTGTAAGAGCCAATATGCGTTTCACACATTTCCTCATTGATTTGATTCCTCCTTGTTTTCACAATCTTGTCTTTTTCTATCCTAAAGAATGAATGTAAATTCCATAAGAGAAGTTTTGTAAATTCTTGGTATTATTTGTGCGGAAGGGATTTTCCGGGCAGTTGTGGATTTATATTTCTTTATATTTATTTTAGGAAACAGATATGAATCCTTCCTTGTATCTGCCTTCATCCTGTGCTATGATTTCCATAACGCAGGATATTCCTGTCCTGCCGGAGCATGTTTGATAACAGCTCTGATCTGGGATACTCTGGCGGTTCTGCCATCGTTACCCTTACCGATACCCATTAACCCATAAAACTGAAAAGGAGTGATGTTGTGGCAGAGCGGAACCTGTACATGAGGAAGCTGCTGAACCATCCGGCGCGTTTCGCTGATTTCTATAACGGAACCGTATTTGGAGGCCGGCAGGTTTTAAGACCGGAACAATTGTCTGACGTGCCCAATGAGCAGGGAATTGTAATCCTGGATAAGGATGGGAAGAAACGCGTGGTGGAGCGCAGGAGGGATATCATTAAAAAGGCCTCCTTTGGGGCATATTTCATATTGGCTGCCGAGGAAAACCAGGATACCATCCATTATGGCATGCCGGTGAGGAACATGATGTATGACGCGCTGGATTATACGGAACAGATGGAATGCCTGAAGCAGGCCCATCGGATTCAGGGCGATGCGCTAAGCGGCGGCGGGTTCCTGTCAGGAATCACCAGGGAGGACAGGCTGATGCCCGTTGTTTCCCTTATCCTGTATCACGGCTCCAAACCCTGGGATGGACCCAAATCGCTTTATGACATGCTGGGACTGGATGCATCCGCGAAAGAAACCCTTGCTTTAAAGCAGGTGCTTCCCGACTACCGGATTAATCTGATCGATGCGTCCAACATAGAGCATCCCGAGCTTTTCTGCACCAGTTTACAGCACGTATTCTCTATGCTAAAATATAATACAGATAAACAGAAGTTCTACGGATATGCAAAGCAGCACCAAAAGGACCTGCAGGATATGGATGACGATTCCATGCTGGCCATGCTTACTCTTTTAGGTGAACAGAAACGGCTGCTGAAAATTCTGGAAACATCTTCAAATGATACAAAGGAGGGAACCGATGTGTGTATCGCCATAGACGAATTGATTAACGATGGGAAAATCGAAGGAAAAATTGAAGGAAAAATCGAAGGAGAGCACAGGCTTGCAACCCTGATGGACAGACTGTTCAAGGATGGACGGGTCGGAGATGCCAGGCTGGCTGCCAGCAGTCCGTCTGCCCGGAAGATATTATATAAGGAATACGGATTGTCAGAGGATTAGGGCGTGTTTGAAAATTGCTTTCCGTCAACCCATTCCCCGGCACCATATTACAGAACCAAAAAGGGCAGGCAGCCCCAAGTGCCGCCCGGCGCATCTACGCCGGGCCGTACCAGGGGCTGCCTGCCCAAATCCAAACTTCCTCCCAAAAGGGAGGTCCGGGGAGCCAGTACCCCCGGACCAATTTCACCTCTTACTGGCAATTCTCATTAATAAATGCCTTTACCTCATCCTGTCCCTTGCCGATGGCGCTCTTAACCTCGATGGAGCCATCTGCGATTCCGGCCTTTGCTTCCTCTAACTTTGCCTTGCCCTCATCAGACAGAAGTCCGTTTAACTGGTCGCCCTCCACGATGCCTACAGCGCCGTCGGACAGACCCAGAATCTCATACTCGCCAAATGGCAGTGTGCCGTTGTCCAGGTACTCGCCGATTACATTGTATACGGCATTGCCCACTTCCTTGATGACGGATGTGGCAAACTTCTCCTGGATGGCCTTGTCATCCACATACTGCAGGGACTGGTCGCTGTCCACGCCGATTACAAACTTCTGGGCCTCTTCTGCAGCATTGTGGACACCGTTGCCGGAACCGCCTGCGCATGCGAAGATCACATCCGCGCCAGCATCATTGTACTGGGTCATGGCCTGTGTCTTGGCTGTGTCAGGATCGTTCCATGCGCCTACGTAGTTGTATACAATCTTGATGTCAGGATTGTAGTACTTGGCACCCTGGATATAGCCCCACAGGAATTCCTGGATGACCAGGGACTCGTCCATGCCGCCGATAAATCCGATTACATTGGTGGGGTCCATGCCCTCTGCGCCGTTGGCAGCAATATCAGCCGCCGCAATGCCGCCCAGGAAGGCTGCCTGGCTTGTGGCAAAGTCAACACCGTACGCATTGTTGTTCTCACACTGGTCGATTACGTCCTCGCTGATAATGGTGAATGCAATGTCAGGATACTCATTGGCAACCTCCACCAGGTTGTCCTTGAAATCTGAAGCAGTGATGATCAGGTCAGCGCCCTTGTCAGCCGCCTCATACATGGCCTGCAGGTTTGCCTGGAGGTCAGCGGTGGTCTCCACCACATGCACATCCGCCCTGTCAGCATAATCCTTCACTGAGCGGTCGCCTCCGGCCGCCATGCTGTCCCAGTAAGACAGGTCGCCCCTGTCACGGATGAATACATAAACCTGCTTCTTCTCCCCGCTGTCAGCAGCCGCTTCTCCTGCGTCCTTGCCGGCTTCTGCGCCAGCCTCTGCCTTTGTCCCATTGTCCTTGGCCGCCTCTGTGGAGCCGCCGCCTCCGCCGCAGCCCGTGAGCATTCCGCCCACCATTACGGCTGACATTGCCAGTGCTGCAATCCTCTTCCAGTTCTTCATAATTACTTGTCCTCCTTTTTCTGTTCTGCTTCTTTTTTACACATTTCATAAAGCTTTAAACGGTAGGAATCATCATACTCATCCCAGAGGGGCTGTACCTTGCTGGCCTCATCCAGGAAATAGAAGACATCCCTTCCCATTGCCCTGCCCTTAATGGTATGCATGTCGATTGCATACTCCGGAATCTCAGGAACATATCCTGCCTCAAATTCCCTCATGATGATATTCTTGATATGGTCGGTTGAGCGCTCCTTCTGGCATCTGCACATATAACGGATTGCGTGCATGAAGAAGATGGGCCTGTCGCCGTCCATATATGCATACTCCTTGTGAAGGTCGTACATGGTCTTTACGAATACAGGGGCCTGGGTGTCACCGAAGCCCACATCCTCCACGGAGATTACCAGCAGACGGTTCCACATCTTCTCCTCGTGGAATGTGGATGTGATATAAAGCTCATATGCCATGCGCAGGGCCGTGTCCTCCTCTGCCCTTCTGATGCATTTTTGCATTGCCGAGATAACCAGGTCTGCCTCCAGACCATTTTTTGTTCTTGTGTTTGACCACGGATCATAATATTCCTGTGCCATTTTCATTGTCCTCCTTGTTATTTATCATGCGGCCTGTTGAGAGTGTAACTGTTCCAGGCTTGCAAGCTTCTCTTTTCTGCGCGCCACCATCTTCCTGATGGACTGGATGATTACCAGCACAACAATGATGAACAGGTATGGGAACGCTTCTATCAGTTTCAGGTCTATCTTACTGTAAAGCTGTAAGTACACGGTAATGGTATCGGAAAATCCATAGAGCAGGGAGCTTAAGCAGCCCACGATGGGATTGCCCTGGCTCATTGCGTCCATTGCAAGGGACATATATCCCCTTCCCGCCACCATTCCGGTTGTAAATGATTTAAGGGCGCCCATGGAAAGGTACATGCCGCCAAATGCGCAGGATACGCCGCAGATGGCAAGGGCTGCGAACTGGTGCTTTAACACGCTCAGTCCCGCGGCCTTGGCAGCCGCCGGGTTCTCACCCACGGCCCTGATGTTGATGCCCAGCTTTGTCTTATAGAGCATCCACGCCGTCACTGCCACAATGGCCCATGCTATGTAGGTCACCAGGTTCTGCCCGGAGAATATGGTTCCCAGAACCGGGATGTCCTTAAGCACCGGGATATTCACAACCGGGAAGGTAAGGCTTTTCAGCGCGCTGGAATTTGCCTTGCTTCCGGTCAGCATGACCAGCACGAATACGGTCCCTCCGGTTGCTATCAGGTTCACCGCAACACCGCAGGCGTTCATGGCGCCTTTCATGACCAGGGCAAAATACCCGAATATGAAGGAAATGATCACGCCCATGGCCACGGCCGTCAGGCAGCCGATCCACAGGTTCTGCGTAAACGCGCTGGCAATGACGCCGGTGAGCGCGCAGATCAGCATGGTTCCCTCGATTGCCAGGTTGAATATGCCTGACTTTGTCATCATATTGGCTGCAAGAGTTGCAAGCATAACCGGTGTTGTACTTGCCAGCACTGTTTTCCAGAATGTCGGTGATAAAAAGAACTCCATCATGCCGCTGCACCTCCTTCTTCTGCTTCTGCCTGTCTAAGGGACATTTTCTGGTCATGCCGCTTCTTTATAAAGTACAGGAACCGCTGGGATGCAACCAGAAGGATGATGATTCCCTGTAAGAAGGTTACGATCTCAGGGTCAAGGTCCGTGGACCTGGACATGATTTCAGCGCCAACCCTCAGGTACGCAATGAAAAACGCGGTCAGGGGTATGAAGGTGGGGTTGCCGTTGGCAAGCATGTAAATCAGAAGTCCGTCCCACACATAGGCGGTCTGGGACTGCCACTGGAAACGTTTATAGACACCTACAATCTCAATGGCCCCGCCCATTCCTGCAATGGCCCCGCCGATAAACTGCGCCATCAGGATGACAAAACCAGTCTTGATGCCGGAAGCCTTTGCAAACGCAGGATTGCTTCCCGTCACACGCACCTTATATCCAAAGGAGGTCTTGTTCATCAGGAAGATGACGAACAGCGTCACCACGATGACAATGACAAAACCATAGTGGAGGGTGGTGCCCTTAATCATGGTTCCCAGCTTTGCATGGTCCGGGAACTTATAGCTTCCCCAGCTTCCGCTCTTCTCAAGGAAAAAGGAGCTGATGATGGAAAGCCCGAAATAGTAGAAGATGGAATTAGCCATGATGGCCAGCACCACCGGGTTTACCTTGGTATATTTGTTCACAATGACAGGAAGCATGGAAATCACGCCGCCCACCACGGCTGCCGCCAGAATCAGGGCCAGCTGGTGCAGGCCGTTTGGAAGGGGGCAGGCAATGGCGATTGCGCTGGCGACAACAGCCCCCATGTAAAAGGATGCGTCAGAGCTGATATTGAAGATACCGCTTTTTAAGCACAGGGTCAGGCCAAGTCCGGTAAACACCAGGGGGATTGCCCGCACCACAACGTTGAAGAAGCTCCTCTTGGTCTCCAATGGTCCCAGCATCAGCTTCTGGATGGCAAGCCCCGGTGTCTGGCTCACAAAGAAGATGATGGTAAATACAATGAGGATGGACAGCAGCAGGGCTGCGCCGATTCTCATGACACTGAAATAATCCATTATGTCAAATCGTTTTTTATTTGATTTTATTTTCTCCATGATTTATCCCAACCCCTCCTGCTTTTTGAGGCCAAGCATGTAGAGCCCAAGCTCCTGCTCGGTTACCTTTGGCGTGTTGCTAAGGGCACCCACCACCTTTCCCTTATGCATGACAAGAATCCGGTCACTCAGGGAAATCAGCTCATTCAGATCTGCTGACGATAAAAGGATGGCCTTGTTGTGGCTGCGCATTTCCAGAATCTTTGAATGGATGAAGGAGATGGCCCCCACATCCACGCCGCGGGTGGGCTGGTTCAGCACCAGCAGGTCGCTGGGCGCCTTAAACTCCCTTGCCACAATGGCCTTCTGGATATTTCCGCCTGACAGGCTTCCGATGGACTGGTTTTCATCCTTTGTCTTGACCATGAACTCCTTGATCTGTTCCTGGCAGTGCTCCTTTACCCGGCCCGCCTGGACCATGCCGAACTTATTGGCAAAGGTGTCGATGTTGGAGACAATCAGGTTTTCCTGAAGGCTCATCTCAGGGGCGCACCCTTCAATCATACGGTCCTCGGGCACATGGGACATGCCGTTCTTACGGATATTGGTAACAGATTCGTGGGTTATATCCCTGCCGTTCAGGGATATCTTCCCTTCCAGGGCGCGCATGTTTCCTGTTATGATGGAAATCAGCTCGCTCTGTCCGTTGCCCTCCACGCCTGCGATCCCAACGATTTCCCCTTTGTGCACCTCAAGGCTTACGCCCGAAAGCTTGGGAATCTTGAACTTGTCCACATATACCAGGTTCTCCACCTTTAACACAGGCTCCCCCGGCTTCACATCTTCCTTATCATACTCAAAGGATATCTCCCTGCCCACCATCAGGTTGGATATGTCTTCCTCCGACACATCCCTGGTCAGATATGTACCCTTTGTAACCCCGCCCTTAAGGACCGTGATCCTGTCGCTGATGCGCTTCACCTCATTGAGCTTATGGGATATGAAAATGATGGTCATGCCCCGGCTTTTCAGTTCCAGCAGGCGCTCGAACAGCTCCTCTGTCTCCTGGGGCGTCAGCACGGCGGTGGGTTCATCCAGGATGATCAGCTTGGCGCTGCGGTAAAGGATTTTAAGGATTTCCAGCTTCTGCTTCATCCCCACACTCATATCCCTGACCCTTCTGGACGCGTCAATCTCAAAATTATACTTCTTTGCCACCTCATCCGTAATCTGGATGTCCCGCTTCTTGTTGGATACAAAGCTGGTCTTATCCAGTCCCAGCATCATGTTCTCCGCCCCTGTCAGGGAATCCACCAGCATGAAGTGCTGATGCACCATGCCGATGCCGTGTTCAATCGCCTCTTTACTGGACTGCAGCTTCAGCTCCTGCCCCTTCATGTAGATATGGCCGGAGGTAATGCTCTCCAGGCCGTAGAGCATTTTCATCAGCGTACTTTTACCTGCCCCGTTCTCGCCTACCAGCGCATGGATCTCACCCTCGTCCACCGTGAAATTCACATTGTGGTTGGCAAGCACGCCGCCTTCATAAATCTTTGTTACGTCCTTTACTTCCAGCAAATGTTCCATCAGTTTCTCCTTTCCGCCTCTTCCCGCTCCCGGATTTCCTTCAGGCAGTGCTCCAGGTCCCCCGGTATCACTGTCATGCTGCAGCCAAGCATCAGGTTCACCGGCAAATCAAAATCCTCCACCGTAAATCCGTCTGCGTCAGCCCTGGCCCCCACCTTCTCAAGCATGGTCCGCCCGTCATCCAGATAGCCATATATCTTTTTCCCAAGGGCATAGGCATACCCGATTTCAAAGCAGGTCCCGCTGTCCGGCTCCATACCCCGGAAGGCATTGAGGTTGGCCACCACATAATCACAGCTGTCCAGGTAATGGATATTCTTAAGGAATATCCGCTCCCCCAGTGTCTTCCCCTCATCAGCAGCAGCCTTCTGGGCCTGCATCTCAAATCCGTATTTACTGCACAGCTCCTGGTACACAAAATACCGTTTTTCTTTCCAGTCCGGATAAAACACATCAAATCCAGCCACATAGATCCGGTCCATACACACTCCTCCCTGGCTATCCCCAAGCCCCGCTTTAATGTTCCCGCAAAAGCGCTTCCACTTTTCCAAAGAATTCCTCTGAAAATGCCTCCACGTCCACAAACAGCGCTGCACTCATCTCATACTTCCTGTCATTGCACCGCAGCACGTTCTCCGTTGTCTTCCCTGCCTGCGGGCCTTCCGTAAAGCACATCATATGCATGGGAATGGTGGTCAGTATCTCCGGATGCACGGCCGCCACGGCCGCCAGCGGGTCATGAAGCCCGCATCCGCCCAGATATGGATGGAACTTCCGGTACGCGCCCAAATAATGCTTCAGGGCCTCGTACAGGAACAGGGCGCTCCTGGTGCCGATGCCGCGCCAGCGTTCGTGGTCCTCAAAGCTGAACAGTGTCTTGCGCGTCACGTCCAGCCCCACCAGCACAACCGGCAGCCTGGAATCCAGCACCTCGGCCGTGGCCGGGATGTCCAGCCTTACATTGGCCTCGCTGAGCGCTTCCGTATACGTTCCGGTATTGCCCGGGGAGGCAATGGCCCCTCCCATCACATAGACAGCCCCAGCATTCCCTGCTGTGGCACTGTCCTTTCTCAGCACCCTGGCAATGTCGGTAAGAGGACCGCTTGTAACCCAGTACAGCTCCCTGCCGTACCGCTCAATCATACCAAGGATGAAGTCCGTGGCTTCCCCCGGCCTTGCCCCTGCACAGTCCTCAGGGCTGCTTGGTCCCAGCACGCCCCCAAGGCCCTCGCACCCGTGAAAACGGCTTCCTCCGCTGTAATCATTGGGAATACCGCTCAGAGGCGTCTCACTTCCCATGACCACAGGAATATCCTCCCTGCCAAACAGCTTAAGCACCGCCTTGGTATTCCGGTACACATTGCCGATATGCCCCATGCCGTAGGATACGGTTATCCCTACCACCTCGCATTCCTTCTGGGCCAGAAGGTAGGCAATGGCCAACGCGTCGTCGATTCCCGTGTCACAGCTGTATAATATCTTTTTTCCCATGTTAAACCCCCGGTTTCTTAGATGAATTTCCTCTTATGGCATCCGCTCAAAACCGGACCAATCAGACCTTCCTCACACTGCGTTCAAATATATGAAGTCCCCTGCTGGCCCCGCTTCCCAGCACGGTGGAATTGCCCAGGCAGGCCTCCCCCGCCTCATACCGTTCCATGTCCGAGCGTTTCACCAGATAACCGGTTACGCGCACAACATCGGAATTGCTGGAATAGAATGAAAAATACCGCATCCCCTCATCAAAAGCGCCTCTTATGATATCCAGCACCGCCATGGGGTTCTTCCTTGCAGTTTCCTCAAATGGAAACAGTTCGCCGATTCCCGCCGCAAAATGCTTCTGGGTCCTGGCGGTAAACATAAGCTGCTTTGGCAGCGGCGGCTCCTCCCCCACCGGTATCCTGGTGTTGGGGGTCACCCCGGTATCCGTGGAAATCCCCACCTGGCCGTGCATTGCAAAACTGCCGTATCTGGGCTTGTAGGAAGCCACCTGGTCATGGATCCGGTCCAGGACCATAAGCGCGAAGTCCTCTGCCTCCTTGCCGTGGCCATAGCGCTCTTCAGGCTTCTGGAGCCTTAACACCGTATTCACGCACTCGGCCAGCCCCACCAGCCCGAACATGCCCACGAACTTATCTTTATGGATCAGCCCTTCATCACTGAGGAACGTATTCTCAAGGAACCGCGCCTCCTCAAATATATATGTATCCCGTTTGTCCATCTGCTCACACTGGGCGGCCACTGCTGCCGGCAGCAGTTCATTAAGGAAATGCTCCCTGCCCTCCGCCGCCTCCCCAAGGGCCCTCATATCCAGCCTTCCAAGGGTCAGGCCGCCCCCGCCGATGGGAAGGGCGTTATAGCAGCTCACAATGGCATAATCCGGTCCCCAGTCAGCCGTATACATGGCATCGTTGACAAAACTGGGTTTTGCGGTGATAAGTCCTGTCTCAATGGCCATGCAGGCAAAGTCATCCGTGGTATGCCCGTTATAAATCAGGGACATGTTGGGAACCGGACGCTGCATCTGCGCCGACAGTTCCAGTATGATCCTCCCCGCCCTTGTGTCATAAGGACCGATATCCGCATGGCAGAAGGAATCGCTGATGGTCCGGTCCACATGGGTCAGGAAAATACGGATGGCATGCCTGGCCTCCTCCTCATCCCTCACAAAAGGCTCCAGCAGCCGGTCGATATGGCCGATGTACACAGGACCCCCGATGACGGAAGGCACATGCCTGTAAAGGATTAAAAGGTTGGACACCGCGTCCCATATGTCCCGGGGCGGATCCAGCATCAGGAACCTGCTGCCCTGTTTCATGAATTTATCATAGTCGGGAAGCACATACCTTGGACGGTAGGGCGCATTGCCCTCCCCCATGTCAAACACAATGCCCTTGTCCACAAACCACTGGGCCTCCCTGCTAAGGGGCACCGGGTCCGGCGTGTTCTCGGCCGCCTGGGCCAGGGCTGTCAGCCTCTGGGGATATGTAAGCCTTGGATCCGATAATATGCCTTTGATGGTTTCTTCAATTCCCTGCGTCATAAACAAACCTCCTAATTAAAATACAGCCTCCGGGGCGCCCTGCCACTTCTCGCTGCCGCGGATGATCAGCCTGGTCCGCAGCATCACTTCCCTGCGGCGTTTTTTCGTATCCGGCCCCTTCATGCGGTCCGTCAGAAGCCCAAAGGCAATCTCCCCCATTTCCTGCATGGGCCTGTCCATGACGGTAAGCTCATATCCAATGGAATTGAGAAGGGAAATGTCATCGAACCCCACCAGCCCCAGATCCTTCCCGGGCAGCAGGTTATGCTCATTCATAAAGCGGATGCAGCCCAGGGTACAGGAACTGCAGGTTGCCAGCACGGCCGTGGGCGGATTGGCAAGTCCCTGGAAGGCTTCACATGCCTGGTATCCGCTTTTTTCATCAAAATCGCCTGGGTAGATATATTCATCCCTTATCTTAAGCCCATGGTCCTTCAGGCACTGGATGTATCCCTCCAGCCTTGTCCTGCCCTTTTTCACCACTTCCGGACAGGTGATGATCCCTATATCCCGGTGCCCTGACTCAATCAGCAGTTCCACACCGTCATACACCACTTTCTTATTATCTATGAGCACGATGTCAAAATCACCGTCCTGGAAATCCCTGTCAATCAGGACCACCGGAATCCCGGATTCCTCTGCATTCCACAGAAGCTCCTCCGTCCGCACATCCGGTTCAATGACCGGCAGCAGCAGGATTCCCGACACCCGGTGTTCCATGGCCTGGGCCACTGCATTCCGCTCCCTTTCCTTGTCCTCAGAGGTATTGAAGAACAGGATACTGTATCCCTGCATGGCTGCCTGCTCCTCAATGGCATCCAGCACATTGGCAAAAAACGGATTGAGCCTGTTTGACATGATCACGGCAATCATGGAAGTGTCATTGCGCGTCAGGCTCCTGGCCACTGCGTTGGGCCTGTATCCATGCTCTTCGATTACTGCTTCAATCTTTTTGCGGGTCTCATCCTTCACATAGCCTTTGTTGTTAATCACACGCGATACCGTTGCAACCGAAACCCCTGACAGCCTTGCAATATCGGATATTGTCATATCAGCCTCTCCCCCTTCTGTAATAATTCCATCTATATATTAATTCTATCTTTGCAACCGTTCCTGTCATCCGTTTTATGATAGCGTTTACATATGTTACCGTTTACACATTTTCATTTAAAATCGTCCCCCCTCCTGTAATTTTACTGAGTAAAATGGCAGTTATGAGACGTATTTCAATTAATCTGGAGGATTCGGCAACATGCTCCCTCCTATAGGTAACCGCTTACACATTTTCAATCATGATTTTAGCATAGTTTACGGTATTATTCAATAGTAATTATGCATTTTGTATATTTTTTTCTTTTGTCCTCTCTGATTTTTACGTATTTCACAACATCCAGGGTGCATCTGAACTTCCTCCCCTCCCCGCCTCCCCTGTGCCGGGGTATGGGGCCACGGTCATATTCCCGCCCAAACCATCATAAAATTAACATAGAAGCCCTTCATATGGGGCCCCTTGTCAGGAGGCGGTATATCATGAAATTCATCGACATGCTCAGGAAGCATTTACATATCAGTACAAAGACTGTCATCTATGTGGAAATGACAGCCCTCAGCGTGCTGTGTCTCAGCATTTTCCTGTACAGGACAGACCCGGGCCAGGCCGTGATGAGCCAGGCCGCCAGGCTTGCAGGTTATATCAATCCTCTGGAGGACGCTGGGACCCCTGGCCAGGACGGCAAGGAGGAAAAGAAAAAAGAGTACATCAAGTGGGTGGAGTTCCATGTGACCGCAGAAGCCATGAACCAGGCCTTCCGCTACGATGTGGACACCTGCCAGGCAGAAAGGCACCTGAACTGGGTGGACCTTTTAGCTTATCTTGGGGCCAGGTACGGCGGTGACTTCAGCAAATATAAGCCGGAGCACATGAAAGCCGTGGCTGAGAAGCTGAAAACCGGTGAGACCACCATGGAAGAACTGACAAAAGACATGAAATATTACACTTACTACAGGGAAGCTTACGGCGCCGTGTTAGACGGCATGGTAGGCCAGTTCCAGGCTGAAATACCGTCCAGCGAGGCGCCTGCGGCCTATCTTCCCTCAGGTGTGGCCGGAGGCGCTCCCGGCGACCCTGCCACTGTCTGGGTGACAAAATACGGGCTGAAGGCATTTTCCCCCATTGCAAAAGGGTTTCCCTACAGCGACTTTGACGACTTCGGGGTATCCAGAAGCTATGGTTTCAAACGCCAGCACCTGGGCCACGACATGATGGGACAGGTGGGCACCCCTGTCATTGCGGTGGAATCCGGCTACGTGGAAGCCATGGGCTGGAACCAGTACGGCGGCTGGCGGCTGGGCATCCGCAGCTTTGACCACAAACGCTACTACTATTACGCCCATCTGCGCAAGAACTATCCCTATCAGTCAGGCCTTAAGGAAGGTTCCGTGGTCCAGGCCGGGGATGTGGTGGGGTATCTTGGGCGCACCGGATACAGCCGCACCGAGAACACCAACAATATCGATGAGCCCCACCTCCACTTCGGGCTGGAGCTGATATTTGACGAATCCCAGAAAGAGAGCAACAATGAGATATGGGTCAGCTGCTACGAGCTTGTGAAGTTCCTGAACATGAACCGCAGCGAGACAGTAAAAGTGGAGGGCACCAAGGAATGGAAACGTCTTTACCAGACAAAGGATCCCCTGGTACCCGCCACGCCGTCCGAGGCAGCGCCTCCTGCGCCGTCAGCCTCACATGAGGAATAGGCTGTTGAATTCCCGGACACTTAGCCCATAAGTTTTTCCACCACATCCCGCAGCGTGGTATCCCCTCCCACATTCCCCGGGAAAATGATATAAGGGATGCCGGGGAACCTGCTTTCCGGCCCGGTCCGCCACACAGGCACGCCGGGCCCTATCTGACCCAGGACCCAGGCGCGTTTTACATGAAGCGCCTTTGTGCCCACATCGCTGGATGTAATGCCTCCTTTTGCAACAATAAAACCGGGAGCCGTCCTTAACCGTCCTGCCAGCTGCTGTACCGCCTCCGATATCCTGACCGAACGTTCCAGCGCCTGTTCCGGCGTATCGCCTTTTACGGACAGGAGGCGGCGCCTGGTATATACAGCAACGGTTATCCCCTGGCTGATGTATGCCTCCTCCTGTTTTATGACTGAATTGATTTCTTCTTCCATGGCGGCATCATCCGTCACCTTGTCTGAGTCGAACTCAATCAGCCGGATTCCCGGCACTTCCTTTAAAGCTTCCAATTGTGCCGTGGTTTTCTGTGTGTGGGACCCCACCAGGATCAAACCACCTGCCCCGCCGCATTTTCCCATGACCTCCCTGCCGCTTCCCATGACCTCCCTGCCGGTGAGAAGCCCCCTGTCCTCCACTGCCGCAAATTCCTTCACAAAACCTGCCGCGGTCCGGAACAGGAACCGTTTGCCCCGTCCCATTGCCCGGTACAGCGCAATGCAGAACACCTTAAGGTCCAGGGGGGTCAGCGCATTCACCACTACCTTCCCAAATCCCGCCACCGACATCAGCTGCTGTTCCACCCCGTCCAAATCCATGGCCCTCAGCTGTCCGGTGGATATGCACGCCACATTTTCCTTTTTGTATGTCCCCTTGGTTTTTTCTTCAATATATTCCCTTAAATCCGAGGACTGGTAGCCAAAGGTCTTGTCCTTTGCGAATTCCGTCATGGCTGCCGGGATGAGCCGGTTCCCTTCTTTCACATAATGCACATTCCCGTATGTGTACCTGCCTCCCTCACTGAAAAAGGGACAGATTATCTCCCCGTGGATTTCCTCCCCGGTGCAGGCTTCCAGCGTTTCCTTAAGCACCTGTGTTTCCAGGGGATAATGTCCCCTGAGGGTGGAGTCCCCCCTGCTGACCACCACGAAACCGGTTCCCAGTTCCTGGCTTACCGACGCCAGTCCCTGCCCGATTTCCCGGTGTACCTGCCGGGTCCGGTCCTCGCTGAAGCTTCTGGAATTAGTCAGGAGGAAGAACATCTTCCCCTGTTCCAGGAATCCCCGGCGGATGCTCTCACGGCTCCAGTCCGTATACACAGGAACATCATGTACGGTCTGCACGCCCGTGGGGTCGTCATCCAAAACCACGATCTTATGTCTGTCCTTCCCTGCCTCCTCCTTTAATAAAAGCCGGATGGCCTGTGAATCCAGGCCATCCTTCCAGGGTAAATCATCATAGTATAACTGCTTATCCATATCCGTCTCCTCCTCTATGGGGCCGTCACCCCACGTCTTTTTTTCCTGTCCTTCAGCTCGCTTCGCACAGACAGCACCACCATGACCGCTGTCAGGATGAAGAACACCAGGGCAATGGGGGATGACAGGATGGGAAGGAAACTGCCCTCGGTGCGCATCAGGGAACGTCTTACATTTTCCTCCAGAAGGGGCGCCAGGATGAATCCCACCACCATGGGCGCCAACGGGTATTCCCAGCGCTTAAGGATATACCCCACCAGCCCGAATATGACCATGACCAGTATATCAAAAATACGGTTGTTGGCTGAAAATGAACCCACAAAACAACAGGCAATCACCACAGGCAGCAGATAGGAGCCTGGAATGCTTAAGACCTTGGAAAACAACGGAAGCCCCAGAAGCTCGGATACCATCATCACCAGGTTGGCGATGATAAATGCCGCAAACAGCGCATAGACCAGGGCAGCGCTTGTTTTAAACAGCAGCGGGCCGGGGGTGATGCTGTGGATCTGGAATCCGGCCAGCACCATGGAGGTGGCATTATCCCCAGGGATACCCAGGGTCAGAAGGACAATCAGGGCGCCTCCGATGGTGGCATTGTTGGCTGTCTCCGATGCCACGATGCCGTCCATTATCCCGGTTCCGAACTTTTCCGGATATTTGGAACGTTTTTTACAGAACGCATACGCCAGGAGGTTGGAGGCATTCCCTCCAATCCCGGGAAGTATCCCCACTGCCAGGCCTATGAACGCCGCGGGGATGGCATTTCTCAGCTGATATACAAATTCCCTGAAGCTTAACCCAAACCCTTTGACCTTGGCGGACGGCGCCCTCTGTATGGCCGTGGGGCCTTTGGCGGCGGTATCGATTATCTGGGATACCGCAAAGGTGCCGATGAGCAGCGGAACCAGGTTGAATCCCGCAGCCAGGCTGGATATACCGCCCGTGTACCTGGTATAGGAACTAAGGCGGTCAATTCCCACAAAGGAAAACCCGATGCCAAGGAGGCAGGACAGGAGCCCCTTATTGATATTGCCCGCTGAAAGTCCGGACACCGTGGTAAGCGCAAACAATATTACCGCAAAATACTCGTAGGGCCCAAACTTCAGCGCCACCCCCGCAATGGCCGGTCCCAGATAAGTCAGTACCAGGGCGCTGAATATGCCGCCCACAAATGAGAAAACAATGGCGGTCCCCAAAGCCTTGCCGGCTTCCCCCCTTTGGGCCATGGGATAGCCGTCAAAGCAGGTGGCGATGGAGGACGGGGTTCCGGGAATCCCCAGGAGGATTGCTGAAATCAGCCCTCCTGAGAGACCGCCCACATAGATAGCAATCAAAAACGCAATGCCGTTAACCGGTTCCATGCCAAATGTAATCGGCAGGAACAATGCCAGAGCCGTAAATGCCGATAAGCCCGGTATGGCGCCAAAGACAATCCCGGCAACCACGCCTCCGATGATAAGAAACAGGGTCACAGGATGGAGCACTGCCATAAATCCTTCAATTAGCTGCATGATTTCCTCCTTATCCTAATAATCCAGTGGGAAGGAAAATGCTGAATGCGCGGTAAAACAGCTCATAGATAAATATGGGTGTCACAACCGACACAACCGCCGTTATCACGATTCCCTTCCTGGACTTCAAACGTTTTTCAGGCAGAAGCAGCAGGATCTGAGCCATAAGATAGAGGGCCGTCATGATGATGAATCCCACGGTCTGCACCAGCAGGGCATAGGCAAAAAGGATTGCAATGGTAGCTGCCGCCCTTGCATTAAAGCCCCCCGTTCCCTCATCCCCTTGTTCCTTCTTCTCCTTTTTCAGGCCCCCCGCCACCTGCACCACGGCCAGCAGCCCCATGATGACAGCCACTGTCCTCGGGAAAAACTGCGGACCCATGGCGTCATTGGTGGTGACAACAATGGCATAGGAACCTGCATACAAAGCAACTGCAATGAGAAAAAATATCACGCCTGATAGTATTTCCTTTTTGTTATGTGACATTTTGCCTCCTTCCCAAGCCTATTTGCTGCTGGTTGCCAGGAACTCATCCTTATACGGCACCAGTGTTTCCTCATAGAATCTGTCAGCGTACTCCTGGGCTTCCTTCTTCGCAATATATTTGACAGTCAGGTAATTCTCTTCCATTGTCTTTACGAATTCCTGGTCCTCAGTTACCTGCTTCAGGGCATCTGACAGGATATCCACGATTTCGTCCGGGGTATCCGGGTGCACGCCCAGCCAGAACCATTTGCTGCAGTCAATGTCCTTCAAACCATACTCAGAAGGCAGGGGCACATCCGCAAGCAGTTCATTCTTTTCACTCCCCAGCAGGCAGAGCGCCTGGAATTCCCCTGTTGCAAAATAATCCTTTGCCAGCGCATATGCCAGGACCGCCGTATCTGTCTGCTGTCCTAAAAGCGCCGTCATCTTGGCGGCATTGTTTCCGATGTCCATGGGTTTGAACCTGGCGTCCCACTCCGTGTTCATGGCAATGCCGTAAACCTGGTTTGCCGCGCCAATCTTCATGCCATACTCAATGGTGCCCGGGGCTGCCTGGGTGCGCTCCACCACGTCCTTAATGTTCTCATATCCCGAGGCCTTATTGGCTACCAGTACCGTTGTATTATCAAACAGCGGGATTCCCACGGTCTTAAAGCTGTCAATCACAATATCCGTTGTTCCCATCATGTTAGGGATATACGCATCCAGTCCGTTGATGACCATGGTATACCCATCCGGCTCCCCGTCCAGGACCTGCTGCATGCCAAGGATGGTCGCCCCGCCCTCCACATTGGTCACCACCACATTCACTCCCAGGTATTTTGAGAGGTACTGTGCAATGACGCGCGTATTATAATCCGTATCCCCTCCCGCCTTAACAGGGCATATGATCTGAATGGGCTTTTTAGGGAAATCCGCCTTAGCCGCAGCTTCCCCTTCCTCTTTTGCACTTCCAGGCTCCTTCGCCTCCTTGTCTTCACCGGCAGGATCTGCTGTTGTCCCTGCCGCTGTCTCTGCGGGTTTTGTCTCCGCAGGCTTGCTCCCTGCGCACCCTGCCATGGATATTGCCATGACTGCTGCCAATGTGACTGCCATGATATTTTTCTTCATACTCTCAATCTCCTTCTCCTTGTGTTTTATCATCAGTGCCTGTTTACCGCTGTGGATACGTTTCCCTGAACCGGTCCACCTGTTCCAGTGCCATCTTCCCCAGCGTGGTGGTATCAGACATCATGACCACCATGCTGTATCCTTTTTCATACAATCCCCTGGCCTGCTCAAAACTCCCCGCCACCGTTGCAAGGAATTTATCAGAGTGCAGCACAACCTCCTCCACCCTGCGGATGGCCTCCTGCACCTCCGCGTCCCCGGGATTGCAGAAATGTCCAAAGGAAGTGGCCAGATCCATGGGGCCGATGAAGATACCGTCCAGCCCATTGGTGCCCACGATCTCCTCAATGTGGTCCACCGCTGTTTTGGTTTCCACGGCCACAAGCACATCCAGTTCTTCATTGGCATAATCCAGATAATCCCTCTGGTTCATGCCATACCCCCCTGCCCTTGGACTGGGGGCAATGCCCCTGATCCCCTCCAGGGGATACTTGCATGCGCTCACCGCCCTTGCCGCCTCCTCAGCATTGTTTACATAGGGAACCAGTATACCGCTTACGCCTGCATCCAATATCCGCTTAATCGTCACAAAGTCATTCCACGGCGCCCTCACAAAGGGTACTGCCTCATAATGGGAAATAGCCTGCATCTGGCTTATAAGGTTCATTATGTCCCCTGGCCCGTGTTCCATGTCCACCATCAATATGTCAAATCCGGCCTTTGCCATGATCTCGGCAGTAATGGGACTGGCTGCCTGAAGCCATGCAGCTGACAGCTTCTTTTTCTCCGCCAGCAGGCGTTTGGCCCTGTTGCGGAAAGCTTCTCCTCTTCTCAGCATTTTCATCATCCTCCTGATTCATATCAGCCAGATACAGCCACTGATATCTGACCTGGCATCTGTCCTTATATAAAGCAAGTTCCGTGCCAATCTCTGAGACGCACCAAAAATCCTCCTTTTTTATATAACCTATACAAAAAATACTCATAGTTTTGGGCACTAATCCCATATCTTATCCTCCCTCCCCCTTCATCCTTTCTCAGTGTATATTTCATAATGTTGCAACTTTTTGTCTTATATGAAATATATTGTTTTATTCTTCCGTTAGATGTGATATCATGATAAAAACGATATATGGAAGCAGAACCGCTTTCCGGAAAGGAACAGGAAATCATGGTAAAGATAGCCCTTGTGGTGCCCTGTGAAAACTTCATAGCAGATGCCGCACAGATATTGAGCCAGCACAACCAGTTCCATGGACAGGAAGATTCCGAAACCTATGTCATGGACGAAATCATCATGAACAACTCCGATACCGGACACGTGCAGATAGACGCCGATATCATCCTCACCCGCGGCCTCCTGGCCCAGATACTGGCCAATCTCCCGGGCGACATCCCTGTGGTCCGGATCTCGGTCCCCACTGCGGATATCCTGCGGACCATCCGCAACTGCACACAGCGCTACGGACAGAAACAGATTGGGATCATTGCAGCAGGAAACATGCTGGCAGGCATCACGGGCTTATCCGACCTGTGTGACGCCCCCATCAAAACATACCTTCTCTCCCCCAACTGGAACAACGAGGCCCTGGTGGACCAGGCAGTCCGCGAAGGATGCGAGGTCATCATCGGAGGGCTGAACACCTGCCGTTACGCACAGATGATACATATCCCCAACATGCTTATCGAAACCAGCAAGGAAGCATTCTGGGACGCCCTGTCTTCTGCCAAGCGCGCCCTGCTCATCTTCCGCAAGGAACAGGAGAAATCCATGCGCCTTCAGACCATACTGGATATCTCCCATGACGGCATCATCTTCATCGACCCTTCCAGGCGCGTTACCACGGTCAATAAAAAAGCCCAGTCCATCTTCGGCCTGGACAACAGCTGTATCGGGAAACGGATCATTGATTTTCCATTTCCCCTTGAGCTGAAAAACATATTATCCGACAACAGCGAATACACCAATAAACTCCTCCAGCATAACCGCACCCTGCTGAGCATCAGCAAGACCTTTGTAAGGACCCAGGCATTCTTATCCGGTTCCATTGTAAACATCCAGCTGGTCAATGAAATCCAGTCCCTGGAAGGCGATATACGCAAACAGATCTATGACAAAGGCCTTGTTGCGAAGCTGACCTTTGACGATATGGTGGGTACGGCCCCCGCAATGGCATCCGTCATCCGCACTGCCAGGAAATACAGCCAGACAAACTCCAACATACTCCTTATAGGGGAAAGCGGAACCGGAAAAGAAGTGCTGGCCCAAAGCATCCATAATGCCAGCAGCCGCAGCCTCTGTCCCTTTGTGGCGGTAAACTGCGCGGCAATCCCGGACACGCTGCTTGAAAGCGAACTGTTCGGCTATGTCACGGGAGCCTTTACCGGGGCGCGTAAAAACGGAAAAGCCGGGTTGTTTGAACTGGCCCACACAGGCACCATCTTCCTGGATGAAATCGGGGAAATCCCCCTGCCGCTCCAGGCCAAGCTCCTGAGGGTGCTCCAGGAACGCGAGATCATGCGGGTCGGGGGCGATTCCGTCATCCATGTGGATATCCGCATCATTGCAGCCACCAATAAGAACCTGGAAAGCCTGGTCCGCAGCAACCAGTTCCGGGAAGACCTGTTCTACCGCCTGGATGTGCTCAGGATAAACATACCGCCCCTGAACCAGCACAGGGAGGACATCCCTCTCCTGATCTCCAGATACATGAACAGGAACTTCCCCGGCATCACGACGGGGCCGGAAGTCATCCAGTTCCTGTGCCGGGCCGACTGGACCGGCAATATACGCCATTTATTCAATATCTGCGAACGCATGGCCGTCTTATGCAGCAACGGCCATATTGATCTTGAATGCGCCAGGCTGGCTTTCCCTGAATGCCACCCCTCCCAGACCGTTTCCGTTCCCGCCGCCTCCACAGAAGACAGCCAGATCATGGAAGCCCTGTCCTCCTGCCGCTTCAACAAGGGACAGGCCGCTGCCATGCTGGGCATGAGCCGTTCCACCCTTTGGAGGAAGATGAAGGAGTACCACATAGAGGGTTGATCCTGATAATATAAAAGACGGGCAGCGGATGAATGCATCAAAACATCCGTCCGCTGCCCGTCTTCCATATTATCTTTTTTCTTTTTCCGTACCATCAGGCCTCATCCTACCCCAGCCTGTGGATAAACAACCCGCTCCGCAGCTTCGGCTCAAACCAGGTAGACTTAGGCGGCATGAGCCGCCCTGCATCCGCAACCTCCAGCAGTTCACGGATGGAAGTGGGATACATGGAGAAGGCCACTTTCATGTCTTCATGGCAGCGGCGCTCCAGCTCCTTAAGTCCCCGGATACCACCTATGAAGTCCACCCGCTTATCCGTACGCGGGTCACCGATGCCCAGCACGGGATCCAGCAGATGGTCCTGGAGTATGGACACATCCAGTCCATCCACCGGGTCATTGCTCATGTATTCCGGCCTGGCTTTCAGGCAGTACCACTTTCCTTCCAGGAACATGCCGAAGGTCCCCTTTTCCTCAGGTGAAAAAGCTTCCGTTCCCAGTTCCTCTATGCAAAACCGCTCCGCTGCGGCCTTTAAGAACCCTTCCCGGTCCATCCCGTTTAAATCCTTCACCACCCGGTTATAAGGCAGTATCATCAGCTCCTCATCCGGGAACAGCACGGACAGGAAGTAATTAAAGGGTTCCTCGCCTGTATACCCCGGATTCTCCTCCCGTCTCTTAAGCCCTACCTTCACAGCGGAGGCCGCCCTGTGATGTCCGTCCGCAATATAGGTTGCAGGTATCCTCCCAAATGCATCCTGCACAGCCCGGACCATTGCCCTGTCCCCAATCACCCACACCCTGTGCCCGATTCCGTCATCCGACACAAAGTCATAGATGGGCTGGCCGGACTTAACCTGGGCCACAATCTCCTTCACGGCCTCATCCTGCCTGTAGGCCAGGAATATGGGGCCGGTATGGGCATTGGTGGTATCCACATGGCGGATACGGTCAATCTCCTTGTCCTCCCGTGTATTCTCATGCTTTTTAATCACACCGCCCACATAATCGTCGATGGAACAGCAGGCCACCACCCCGGTCTGGCTGCGCCCATCCATGGTCAGCTCATACAGATAGTAATCCTCTTCCCCATCCGTCACATACACGCCTTCTTCAATCTGTCTGTCCAGTATCTCCCTTGCCTTTACATATACCCTGTCATCATACGTATCCACATCATCCGGGAACTGGGTTTCAGCCCTGTCAATGTTCAGGAAGGAAAGGGGATTCCCCTTCACTGCCTCACATGCTTCCTTCCTGTTATATACGTCATAGGGAAGCGCAGCCACCTTATCCGCCTTCCCGGCCTCCGGCCTGACACACACAAACGGTCTTACAATCGCCATATCCTATCTCCTTTTCTACTAGAGCGTGTTTGAAAATTGCTTTCCGTCAGATGTGCGTCCCACTTCGTGGGAGATTTGGTCCCGATGATGGAGGCGTTGCGGGCTACGCTGACTGAATCGGGGCCAAATATACCGCGAAGTGGGGCGTGCTTTGTCCTAAGGGGGTACCTCTGGTGGATTCCTTAGGGCAGATGGCGGGAATGAATTTTCAAACAGGCTCTAAGGCCCCCACAGCAGGTTTCCCAGCCATGAAAGCCCTAATATAATATACCAATGTACTGGCATGACTTCTCCTGCCAGCAGCTCACGTTTTTTATTTTACCACGCGCACCCTGAGGACTCCCTTGATGGCCCTCAGCTTCTCAATGGTTGACTCCTCTGCCTTATGCTCCAGGTCCAGCAGGGTATAAGCGTATTTATCACGGCTCTTATTGGTCATGTCGGAAATATTCACGCCCTGGGAAGCCAGTGTTCCGGTCACCTGGCCGATCATGTTGGGGATGTTCATGTGCAGTACGGCCACACGGCTTTCCGTCTGGCAGATTCCCATGTCGCAGGATGGATAATTCACGGAATTCCTGATATTGCCGTTCTCCAGATAATCCGTTATCTCCTTCACGGCCATCACCGCGCAGTTGTCCTCGGACTCCTGGGTGGATGCGCCCAGGTGGGGCATCAGGATCACATTCTTCATATTGGCAACCTTGGGGTTGGGGAAGTCGCTTACGTAGTAGCGGACCTTGCCCGACTCCAGTGCAGCGGCCATGTCGTCGTCATTGACCAGCGTATCCCTGGAAAAGTTGAGGATTACCACCCCGTCCTTCATCATCTCCAGTTTTTCCGAATTAATCATGCCCTTGGTGGAATCCAGCAGCGGCACATGGATGGTGATATAATCGCAGTCCTGGAAAATGGTGTCCACATTGGTGATATGCTTTACATTCCTGGACAGCCTCCATGCTGCGTTGACCGATATGTAAGGATCATATCCATAGACTTCCATCCCCAGATGGGTGGCTGCATTGGCGACCTCTGCGCCGATTGCGCCCAGGCCCACAACGCCCAGCTTCTTCCCCTTGATCTCACATCCCGCAAATGCCTTCTTGCTCTTCTCCGTATCCTTTGTGATGTTGTCATCCTCGGCATTGGCCCTGCACCACTCGATGCCGCCCACAATATCCCTGGAGGCCATCAGCATACCCGCAATCACAAGTTCCTTCACGCCGTTGGCATTGGCGCCCGGTGTGTTGAATACCACGATTCCAGCCTCTGCGCACGCATCCAGCGGGATGTTGTTCACGCCTGCGCCTGCGCGGCCCACCGCCTTCAGGTTCCCGGGGAACTCCATGTCATGCATGGACGCGCTGCGGACCAGTATGCCGTCAGCCTCAGCCACATCGGCTGTCAGCTCATAATCAGCGGGAAATAACTCAGTGCCACATTTTGCTATTGGATTTAAGCAATGGATCTTTTTCATAATTATTACTCTCCTCTTCACCGAAACTCATTACCAACACTTATACCATGCCGTGCCGGCTCCTATCTGCCATGTTTCTCCTCAAAACCAGCCATGAATGCAACCAGCTTCTCCACGCCTTCCATGGGCATTGCATTGTAAATGCTGGCGCGCATGCCGCCTACGGTCCTGTGGCCCTTCAGGTTCTCAAAGCCTGCTGCCTTGGACTCCTTTACAAACAGGGCATCCAGTTCATCATCCCCCGTAACAAAGGGAACATTCATCAGGGAGCGGTCCTTCTTCTCCACGGTCCCCTTAAACAGCCTGCTCTGATCCAGGAAATCGTACAGAATCTTAGCCTTTTTCTCATTGAATTCCTTCATGGCCTCCAGGCCGCCCCTGGCCTTCAGCCACTTGAACACCTTGCCGCACATGTAAATGCCGTAGGTCGGCGGTGTATTGTACAGGGATCCTGCGTCCACATGGGTCTTATAGCGGAGCATGGTGGGGGTCCCCGGGAATACATCCTCATCCACCAGGTCTTCCCTTATGATTACGATAACGGTTCCGGCCGGTCCCACATTCTTCTGTGCCCCGGCAAAGATCAGGCCGTACTTAGCCACGTCAACCGGTTCGGACAGGAAACAGGATGACTGGTCGGCCACCAGAAGTTTACCCTTGGTGTTGGGAAGGGTCCAGAACTTGGTTCCATAGATGGTGTTGTTCTCGCAGATGTATACATAATCGGCGTCCTCTGATACGTCCAGGTCGGAACAGTCCGGAATGTAGCTGAAGGTCTTATCCGCGCTGGAAGCAATGGCATTGGCCCTGCCGTACATCTGTCCTTCCTGATACGCCTTCTTGGCCCACTGCCCGGTCACGATGTAATCCGCCACCTTGTTCTTCATCAGGTTCATGGGCACCATGGCAAACTGCTGGGATGCGCCTCCCTGAAGGAACAGCACTTTGTAATTGTCCGGAATATGTAAGAGATCCCGCAGATCTGATTCAGCATCTTTAATGATGGCGTCATAGGCCCGAGATCGATGGCTCATCTCCATCACTGACATTCCTGTCCCCTTGTAATCCAGCATCTCTGCTGCGGCTTCCTTCAGGACGTCCTCCGGCAATACGGCCGGTCCTGCTGAGAAATTGTAAACTCTGCTCATCTTGTTCTCCTCCTTAAATGGTTGTGGCTACTGCACATTTCCTCTTTTATATATATACACAGATGACTTCCACCTATGCAGCCCTTGGGGGAATATGTCCGGAATTCCATTCCGCGACACGCCCCGGGCCAGCATAAGAGGAAGCCGTCTGAACGTATACACATCGTACATCCGTCCCATTACTTCCGTGCACTTTACCAAGGTAATCTGATAACGTTCCCGAAGTATTAAAGACTACTATACACTGTTTTTAATTAATTTTCAAGTCTGTATCGTCAAAAGCATCTGCGATTGGCGCTCCCGGCGATACCATTGGGAATACCTTGTCATCACAGCTGATCTGGCAGTCAATGACAACAGGCACATTAAGGGAAATGGCCTCCCTTAGGGTCGGCTCCAGTTCCTCCTTCTGTGTTACCCTGTACGCCTTTGCCCCCATGGCCTCTGCAAGCTTCACAAAATCCACGGAATCATTGAGTATGGTCTGTGAGTAGCGTTTGCCGTAGAAGAGGGTCTGCCACTGGCGCACCATGCCCAGCACATGGTTGTTCACAATCAGTTCCACCACAGGGATATTATAGCGGGTAGCCGTGGCTATCTCATTCATGTTCATGCGGAAACAGCCGTCCCCTGCAATATTGATGACCGTCTTATCCCTGCAGCCCATCTTGGCGCCGATGGCAGCCCCCAGGCCGTAGCCCATGGTACCCAGGCCGCCGGAGGTAAGGAGGGTCCTTGGCTGGCGGTAATTGTAATACTGGGCGGCCCACATCTGGTGCTGTCCCACCTCAGTGACAATGACCGCATCGCCCTGGGTCACCTCATTGACCGTCTGTATGATGAACGGTCCGGTGAGCATGTTCTTGTCATAGCGCAGGGGATACATATCCTTCATGCGCTCGATATGGGCAATCCACTCGTCATGGTTAATGGGGTCAAGGCGGGCATTGAGCTTGCGCAGGATGACCTTCACGTCGCCGATGATGCTGGCATCCACCTTGATGTTCTTATTGATCTCAGCCGGGTCAATATCCAGCTGGAGTATCTTTGCGTTCTTGGCAAACTTGGATGCATTGCCGGTCACCCGGTCGCTGAACCTGGCGCCGACCACGATCAGAAGGTCTGCCTCCGTGATGCCGAAGTTGGATGTCTTGGTGCCGTGCATGCCCACCATCCCGGTGTACAGCTCATCGCATCCGTCAAATGCGCCCTTGCCCATCAGGCTGTCCGCCACCGGGGCCTGGATCTTGTGGGCAAATGCCCTCAGTTCCTCAGCCGCATTGGACAGTACGGCGCCGCCGCCCACAAAGATGAACGGCTGCTTGGACTTGCGGATTATCTCGATGGCCCGCTCCATGTCCTCCTCCCGGATGGTATCGCTCTGGCGCACGATTTCCTCCGGCTCTTCCCTCTCATACTCGCAGGGAGCCGCCGTCACATCCTTGGTGATATCCACCAGTACCGGGCCGGGGCGCCCTGTCTGGGCAATGGTAAAGGCCCTGCGGATGACCGTTGCCAGACGGTTCACGTCCTTAACAATGAAATTATATTTGGTAATGGGCATGGTCACGCCCGTAATATCAATCTCCTGGAAGCTGTCCTTGCCCAAAAGGCTGTTGGTCACATTACAGGTAATGGCCACCACCGGAACAGAGTCCATGTAAGCGGTTGCAATACCCGTGACCAGGTTGGTTGCCCCGGGTCCCGAGGTCGCCAGGCACACGCCCACCTTGCCGGTGGCCCTTGCATAGCCGTCCGCCGCATGGGCAGCGCCCTGCTCATGGGATGTAAGGATATGGGTAATCTCATCCTGATGCTGGTACAATGCGTCATATATATTCAGGATGGAACCGCCCGGATAACCGAACACGGTGTCCACTCCCTGTTCCTTCAAACACTCAACTACAATCTCTGCCCCCGTCAATTTACTCATAATTACCGCACTCCTTTTCTCGTTATCTGTTCCGTGCCCTATTTAACCTGCAGCACAGCGCCCCTGTCAGCCGATGTCACAAGGGATGCGTACCTTGCCAGGTAGCCCGTTGTCACCTGAGGTGTCCTTGGCTGCCACTTTGCCTTTCTCGCAGCCATCTCTTCATCCGGAACCAGGACATTCATCTGATGGTTGTCAATATCAATGGAAATGATGTCGCCTTCCTCCACAAGGGCAATGGGTCCGCCCACAGCCGCCTCAGGAGAAGTATGGCCGATGGATGCCCCCCTGGATGCGCCTGAGAAACGTCCGTCCGTAATCAGGGCCACGGATGAGCCAAGTCCCATGCCCGCAATGGCGGAAGTGGGATTGAGCATCTCCCTCATGCCCGGGCCGCCCTTTGGTCCCTCGTAACGGATGACCACCACGTCCCCCGCCTTGATCTTGCCGCCCTTGATGGCGTCAATGGCGTCCTCCTCGCAGTCAAACACCCTTGCAGGCCCTTCATGCTTCAGCATCTCAGGGGCCACTGCGGAACGTTTCACAACCGCGGAATCCGGAGCCAGGTTGCCTCTTAGGATGGCGATACCGCCGGTCTCACTGTATGGGTCCTCCACCGGACGGATGACATCCGGGTTCTTGTTGACACAGCCCTTTATGTTCTCGCCCACGGTCTTACCCGTGACGGTCATGCAGTCCAGGTTAAGAAGGCCCTTCTTGCTGATCTCATTCATGACAGCGTAGATGCCGCCGGCTTCATTCAAATCTTCTATATAAGTAGGTCCTGCCGGCGCCAGATGGCACAGGTTCGGTGTCTTTGCACTGATTTCATTGGCAATGTCCACGTTCAGCTCAACCCCTGCCTCATGGGCAATGGCCGGAAGATGGAGCATGCTGTTGGTGGAGCAGCCCAGAGCCATATCCATGGTCAGGGCGTTCATGAACGCTTCCCTGGTCATGATGTCCTTTGGACGGATATCCTGCCGGTACATCTCCATCACCTGCATCCCTGCATGCTTTGCCAGCTTGATGCGCTCGGAATATACGGCGGGAATGGTCCCGTTGCCCTTCAGCCCCATGCCCAGCACCTCTGTCAGGCAGTTCATGCTGTTGGCAGTGTACATGCCGGAACAGGAACCGCAGGTAGGACATGCCTTGTTCTCAAATTCCCTTACGTCCTCCTCCGACATATTGCCCGCGGCATATGCGCCCACAGCCTCGAACATGCTGGAAAGGCTGGTCTTGTGGCCCTTAACATGGCCTGCCAGCATGGGGCCGCCGCTGACAAATACGGTGGGCACATTAATCCTGGCCGCCGCCATCAGAAGGCCGGGGACATTCTTATCGCAGTTGGGAATCATGACCAGGGCGTCAAACTGATGGGCCAGGGCCATGCATTCGGTGGAATCCGCAATCAGGTCCCTGGTCACCAGGGAATACTTCATCCCGATGTGGCCCATGGCAATGCCGTCGCACACCGCAATGGCCGGGAACACCACCGGGGTGCCGCCTGCCATGGCAACACCCAGCTTCACTGCCTCAACAATCTTATCCAGGTTCATATGGCCGGGAACAATCTCATTATAGGAACTTACAATGCCCACCATGGGCTTCTTCATCTCTTCTTCCGTCATACCAAGGGCGTTGAACAGGGACCTGTGGGGCGCCTGCTGCATACCTGTCTTCACTGCATCACTTTTCATGTTGTATCCCCTTTCACTTATCTGGTTCTATCTTATCCGTCATCCTCACCGTCTACCGGATACGCCCCGCAATCAGATCCCCCATGGCCGCGGTTCCCACCCGGGTGCATCCCTCCGACATGATATCCCCTGTCCTGTACCCGTCCGTGAGCACGGACTGCACGGCTGCCTCAATGGCGTCCGCTTCCTTATCCAGGTCAAAGGAATATCTTAAAAGCATGGCCGCCGACAGTATGGTTGCCAGCGGATTGGCAATATCCTTACCCGCAATATCCGGGGCCGATCCATGGCTTGGCTCGTAAAGGCCGAACCTGCTCTCATTCATGCTGGCGCTGGACAGCATTCCGATGGATCCGGTAATCATGCTGGCCTCATCCGAAAGGATATCGCCGAACATGTTCTCCGTAAGGATTACGTCAAACTGGCCCGGGTTCATGACCAGCTGCATGGCGCAGTTGTCAACCAG
Organism: Enterocloster sp. OA13; assembly: GCF_022440595.1. Classification (NCBI taxonomy): domain Bacteria; kingdom Bacillati; phylum Bacillota; class Clostridia; order Lachnospirales; family Lachnospiraceae; genus Enterocloster; species Enterocloster sp. OA13. The sequence goes on from NZ_JAKNTF010000001.1 coordinate 4,437,796, forward strand.
CATATGGGAAAGCTCCACTTCCGGGTAATCCTTTGCAACCTCTTCCACCACCTTGCGCCATAACCGGGAGGAATCCAGCACATTGGCCTTATCCACGCTGGTTACCTTCTTCCTGCGCTTCATGGCAATGTCAAATGCCTTGACGGCAATACGCCTGATTTCCTTTTCATTGTATGTAAGGGTGTCGGTTGCCGTCATCAGGCCGTCCACCTCTTTGGTCCACCTGTCACCAAAATAAAGGCCGCCTGTCAGTTCCCTCATGATGACCATGTCAAACCCGTTGCCGATGATTTCCTTCTTAAGGGGGCAGGCCTCCGCCAGTTCCTTATAGAGGTAAGCAGGACGGATGTTGGCAAACAGCCCCAGTCCCTTGCGGATGGCCAGAAGACCTGCCTCGGGTCTCAGATCAGGCGCCACGTCATACCATCTGGAGTTGCCCACATCGCCACCCACCGCGCCTAACAGCACCGCGTCGCTCTTTCTTGCCGTCTCCAGGGCCTCCTCTGTCAGCGGGACCCCATAGGCATCGATGGAACAGCCGCCCATCAGGATCTCTGTATAGTCAAAGGTGTGTCCGTAGACCGCTCCCACCTTATCCATGACCTTTTTTGCTTCCCTTACAATCTCCGGTCCGATTCCGTCACCCGGAATCACAGTAACATTATAATCCATCTTGCATATCTCCCCTGTCTTCTATTCTCTCTGGTTATGGTTATCCAGAATAATACGATTTCTTACAATCATATATCATTTAAAGTCTTATTTCAACCTTTCACGATTATTTTCCCCATAGTCAAATATACAAGTTTGGAATTATTGACATGAACAAAAGTTATGGCTCCCCCTCTTTTTCCTCTAACTGATACAGGATTTCCCAGTACCTGTCCTGCATTTCCTGGTACTTTTCCAGAAGCGGGCCTGTCTTTTCCCGAACCGAATCCATGATCTCATCATAGCGTTCCACCAGCAGTCCCACAATCCCGCTGTCCAACAGTCCCTGCTCCGCCATGCCGGTCAGGACGCCCAGGGTCCTGTTCTTGGAATAAGCCCCTTTGTAACTCCTGGTGCCTGTAAGGGCGCTGACAATATCTGCAATGGCCACGATCCTCTGCGGCACATTCAGGTCCGCTGCCCGGAGTCCCCTGGGGTAACCGGATCCATCCAGCTTCTCATGGTGGCGCAATGCGATGTTCTTCACCGCGTCCGAAACACTGTCCCCCAGGATATACTCTGTCAGGTTCACATGGTTCCTCATCACGTTCATGGCCTGGGGGCTCAGCTTCCCAGGGTATTCCAGGATTTCAACCGGTATGCCGATTTTCCCCAGGTCATGCAGCATGGCCCCGCACATGACGTCATTTACCGCATGCTTCTGTCCGCACAGCAGGATGGCCAGCTCGGAACTGATGACCGAGGTGGTTATGGTATGGGTAACCGTGTGGGGGCTTCTGAAATCAATGGCGTATATCAGCATCTGGAGGATGGACTCCTTCTCCTCCTCTGTAAACGGGACTGTTTCCATTATCCGGTCAAACTGGGGGGAAATCCCTATGTAATCGCAGGAAGGCGGGACCAGGGGCGTATCCAGCAGCAGGTCGATGACCTCTGAGGAGAACTTCCTGTCCCTCTCCCGCTCCAGGTAAGTGAGGAAGGGTTCCCTGCCCATGCGGTTCTTAGGATTCTCAAAGTAAATATCCAGGCGGTCCGCCAGCTGCAGCATCTGGGCCGCCTTCTTAACCGGTTCAGACACATCGTCCATGTTCTCCAGCTGTTTCCAGGAAGAGTGGTGGAACAGGACCACCTTGGACAGTTCCTTAAACAGTGAAAAATAATCCAGGAACAGATAGCCGTAAATGGAATGGTTCCAGACATGTTTTGTCTCAAACTCCACCATATGGTCAATTTCGTCTGTCTTGTACGCCCCGATGTCGTGAAGCACGGCCAGGGTGAGGAGGTTCCTCATCTGTACAGGGGTATATCCCCCCTCCGCCTTCATCATCTGGAACATGATATTGGCAACCCGCTCCCCATGGCCCATGAGCCTGGGATCCACCAAATTGAACGCGCGCTTGGCAATACTTATAATGTCCTTGTTGCTTACCGGAAGAATGTAATCGTACATGGACTTCCCTCTTTCCGGCTGTACCAGAACCCGGTTGCTGGCAGCCTGTTTTTTCATTTCCCTCCCTGTATTCTTACATAAAAGCAGGTATAAATCAACTAATATCGGAAAATATAACCAGTTTTCCCCCATATGGAAAATGCTGCAGAAGATGGAATCCATCCCTGCAGCATCCTGTCTGTCGCATATTCATTCATAAGGCCTGTCCTTACCGTGTCCTGAATGCCCCGGCGCCGCCGGCCCATCCTGGCCCTGTCTTCACCAGCCTGGCGCTACTGGATTATCTTAGCCCCGTCCTCACCAACCCAGTAATTGTCCGGCGTCATGCAGTTGACCTGCATATCCCCGTTCTCAGAACAGTAATACTCCTTGCCCTCCCACTGGATCCAGCCGGTCTGCATATAGCCCTGGGCATCAAAGAAATACCACTTGTCCCCAACCTGCTTCCAGGCATTGGCGGGATAGGTCCCGTCGCCGTTATCATACCACCATCTGCCGTTTTCCGGTGACTGGGCCCAGGCGCCGCTTCCTCCGGTGGGGTTATCCCTGAACTCCGCCGCCTTGTCCCCGGTTATATAGACACTGGCGGATTCAACCCATTCCCCTCTTTCACCATCCTCAAACCGGCTTACCGGGCGTACCTTTACGGTATAGGAGGTATCCCCCTTCGTCATCCGGTCGCGGCAGTTGCAGCTGTTGGTGTCCACCACCATGGAGGAACCCACGGCCTTGTCATCCCGGTAAATCCTCACTTCATAGCTTCCCGCAGCGCTGATGGCGTCCCAGGAGGCGATGCCGTTATCTGAAAGCTTCAGGTTCTCCACATCGCGGATTGCGGTCTGAAGGGACGGAAGCTCCACATCCATAAGCAGGGTGGAACTGGAATCCTGGCGGGTGGCCTTGATGAACGTGGCTCCCCCTTTTAAGGTAATCTTGTCCTTTGGAAGGGACTGGAAATAATAATCATCCTCCGCGGTCAGTGTGATCTGGATCCTGGGCACCGAATCATCCCGCCACTCAAAATCGTCATTCAATATGTCATATCCGTCCACGGAATACTTGTTGCTGTTGCTCTCAATCTCGATTTCCTCCTGGCCGAAATCCGTCTCCGGCTGGATGTTGGCTTTAATGGTCAGGGAGATGGACTTAATCGCCTTACGGCTGGCAGCATAGGACGGCACGGCCATGGATGCGGCCATCACGCCTGCCAGCAGTCCAAGGACCACCCTTTTCTTCATACGAAACATGATACTCCTCCTTTACAAACTCAGTCATACCCTTACTTTATCCAGATTCACATGGTATGTCAATAAAGATTTCCTTACAATTCCCATATGGTAAAAAGCCCTACTGCACCTCCCTGATAAGGCAATACTGCTTTAATGGGAAATGCTTCTGGACCACGCCAAAGACCTTGAACCCAAAATGCTCATAAAGGGGCACATTGTCCGGGTTATGGGTTTCCAGGGATATCATCAAACCGTGGTTTTTGGCATATCGGATCACCTCCTCAAGAAGCATGGCCCCCAGCCCGTGGTGCTGCATGCTGGGGCGCACCGCCAGATAGATGATATGCAGCCGGTTCTCCTGGTGCAGCTGGGCCGTCCACCTGGAATTCAGGTAATCCCTTCCCTGCACGAAATTCCACAGCGTCTTAAGGCTTGGGTCCTCCTTGATCAGGTACTCGTCCGTGCGGATACGCGCCCATGCCTCCGTGAGATAATATGTAAACGGATTATACGGTTCCGATTCATCCGAAACCACCAGCAGGGCATTCATATCCGGGCTGTCCGAATAGATCTCACATGTTTCAAAGAATTCCGTCAGGTCACATTCGAACAGCTCCGGCATCAGCCGTGTCCTTGTCTCCTGGTCCGGTATCAGCCTGCAGTACAGCGGGTCACTTAAAAAGCATTGTGTCAGCAATTCCTCCAGTTTAGGGAAATCTTCCTTCCCAACCCTGTAAAGCTTCTGGCTTTCCATAATAAAATCCTACCTCTTTTCCTCTCTTCGTATCATCCGGCCTGTCATGCCAGATCCATGCAGCCCATAAGCGCCTGGGCCATTTTTTCCACACAGGCCGTCATATATTTAATATCATCCCTGTAGCACAGCGCCTGCCGCCCCGCCACCTGCTTGAGGGTCTGCATTTCCCCCTCAAGGTCCGGCGCTCCTTCGCAGCTTTTTGCCTTAAGCCCTGTGACAAGTCCAAACAGGTTCTCATGGTGGACAATCCTGCCAGCCCCCCATTTCAGCCGGCCGGCGGGCTGGTCCAGCACATATTCCGTAAAGTAGCAGAACACCTCCCTGTCAAACAGGAACGCGTACCTGTTATTATCAATCCCATACACCGCTTCCAGCGCTCCCCGCACATCCCCTGTCCCAAGACAGTCCATTGCCCTTGAGACAGCCTTCAGGTTGTTCTGGACCGCTTCCTGGGGGAACAGCACCTCATCATGCCAGTTCAGGCGGACAAAATAGTCCTGTTCCTTCCTGAACGCCCCCAGAAGCGCCCTGTTAAGTTCCCGGCAGGAGGCGGCAAGGCGCCCGGCTTCCTCCTCCCTGCCGGACCTGAGCATTTCCCTGTAACAGCGGTTCTTATCCTTAATGATATCATACAGTCTCCCGCCAAGTGCGGCGGTCCGGTCAATGGCGGCAAAGAGTGTCTTCCGGTCCGCGCCTGTCCTTTCGCACGTTCCAGGGTCCACGCTCTCCTTAACCGCTTCAAACAGGCGTCTGAAATCCAGAGGGACCACCGCCGTCCGGTCCAGGGCAAGGACCAGCCTCCCATACAGTTCATGGTGGAACCGGTACACGGGTTCCTGGTAAAAATTCTCATTGTCATACTGGGAATGATAATGGGTTTCCATGAATTCCCCTGCGCTGAAGTCATTGACCATGGAAGGGATTCCCGCAATGGCCATGGAAAAATCGTCGGACCAGGTCTGGATCGGATACACCACCTCCACCCCGTCCGGGTAGGCCTGCCCGTCCGCCTTTATCCCGCAGAGGAACTCCTCCAGGAAATCCACGTATTCATAGGTGCAGCGCACCCCATCCTTCCTGCCGTGGGCATGGGCCGGCAATTCAAAGTTCAAATCCGCGATTACCTGGCCCTGCCAGCCGGGACAGGCCGTAAACACCTGCTCATAAGCCCCGGTGGACCAGTCATACTTGGATCCGGCCACGCCCCACTCTTCCGCGGCCATGGCACAGAAAACCAATGTCTTCCTCGGCCTGTAGCCGATGGCAAGGATGGCCCTTGCAATCCCAAGCATCATGGCCACGGCCGCGTTATCGTCCTGGAACCCGCTGAAGTAGGAGTCATAATGGGCGGACAGAAGTATCTTCCCATCTTCCTCCTGGCCGGGTATGCATCCCACGATATTATAATCCCCACACCCACGTGTTACCGTGGAGCACGCATCGAACATCACCCGGGCTTCATTATCAATCATGGAGGCCCGGATGATATCCGCATCTGCCCTGGAGATGGAAAATGCAGCCGCATCCTCAGGCCCCGCGATGTCCTGGGCATTGAGGGCCGTGTCATGGATTTCCCCATACCCCTGTTCCTGGACCGCCACCAGGGCCGCGGCCCCCTTAATATGGGCCTGGTACACGGGGAAATTAATCCACCACCCGTCCCGCTGGTTGATATCTATCAGCACCAGCTTCCCTTCCACATCCACGTTCCGGTAGGACTCCGCCGTTCCCTTACCCAGATAGACCATGGAAAATGCCTCAAAACCATGGGTATGGAAATCAGTCTGGTAGGCCCCCAGCTGAAACTCATGCTCCTGCCCCTGTCCGTCCGTGAAACGCATCACGGCCTTCTCAAATTCCCAGCCGTCCACCCGGATCCTGTCCTTATGCACATCACGCAGTCCCAGGGCCTGCATTTCCCGTAAAAGCATTTCCCCGGTTTCCCACTCCGCCCTGGAACCCGCGGTCCGGTAGCCCAGCACGGCATTGGTCTTAAATGCCTCCATCCGTCTGGCCAGCCCGTAGGAATAATCCGTGTCCACGGCCAGGGCCAGGGCTTCTTCCCATTCCTCCAATGTCCTCACGTTCCATCACCTCTAAGTCAAATCATGAACATACCGCGGGGCAGACCTGATATCCTTCCTCCTCCAGGGCCTTGAGGGCCTGGTCAAATTGAGCGCCTTTGGTCAGGACATAATCCGTGTTGTAGGTTGACACCACAAAAATGCCGATTTCCTGCCTGGCAAGTATGTCCGATATCCTGGCAAGTATGCCAATCAGGGAGAAATCCAGTTCCCCCTGAATCCGGAACGCCTTAAAGCCATCCTCCCTGGAAACCGTAGTCTGGGGAACGTCCCCTGTCCTGCATACCAGCGACAGCTCCTCATCTGTCTTCCCGATGAAATAAAAATCCCGGTCCAGGTTTACCTGGGATAAATCCTCAACCTTGCATACTGAAAAATCCCCGTCAATCACTTTTATTTCCATTTATGATCCTCTCCCTTCCATATGTCTGATTCCCGGCACGGTGCTTCTTCCCATCACGCGTCCAGGGCACCCCCCGGCAGTTCCATCTCATCCCGCATTCCCACGAACCCGTACTTTTCATACAACGGCCTGCCCATACTGGTGGCTTCCAGCGTAATGAATGGGATACCGGCCCGCCTGGCCTCCTTCACTAACAGATCCAGCGTATGATACGCGATCCCCTGCCTCCGGTAATCCGGGTGGGTATACATGTTCATGATGTACGCCTTCCAGCCCGTGGGATTATGGCAGGTGGGCATGACCCGGTAGAAGCTGACACCTCCCGCCCCTGCAAACCGGTCCCCGTCAAAGACCAGATAGGCGGTGTGGGTGCCGTCCCTAAGGGCCTGCGCATAATAGTCATACGATTCCTGCCTGACCTTTGACATATCAACTGTCTCATCCAGATGGTTGGCCGCCCTCAGCACCTGGATCCTCGTCTCAGTCAGCATGTCCAGGTCCCGGATGCCTGCCTTTCTATATAATAGGTCCATTGATGATTCCCTCCTGTGCGCCCGATATTGTCATCCCCTATTATACCTGATAGCCGGACGAATGCATAGTATTGGCTGCATCTTACAGGACAAAAAAACACCCAGCCGCCTGCGTGCTGGATGAAATCATCGTATCCTCCTATGTTTCCCACCTTTATAATACCACAAAAACAGCTGATATACAAGACTTGTAATGACATCGCGGCAGCCGTATAATGAGTTTCCACTATAAGGAGGAGGCGTATATGCAAGAGAACAGAACCATCTACGAAATACTGCTTCAGGAAAAGGAGAAGCAGGAACTGGCAGACCTTGTTTCATTCAATCAGAAGACGGAATCCTTCGGACTGTCCCTGTCGCAAAAAGAGGCCCGCGAACTGGCTGCATGCAGGAACGAAAGCCTTAGGAAATGGCGGCGCGTGGAATTTGGGAAGAGCATCCTTACATCCCTCATCTGGACTTTCTGCGATTCCCCGTATCTGAATCAGGACAACTATGCCGAAACGCTCCAACAGCTTCAGGATATCTTCTATGAATTTAAAAATGAGACCTCGGACCGGATGACGGACCAGGAACTCCTGAATTTCATGCGGGAGCAGTTTGACGGCGTGTGCTTTGGCGATGCCAGCTACCTGGAGGAAACATGCCTTAGCCGTCTGGCCGCCGGGATAAGGGCCGGATACACCGGCTTCCATGGCACGGACGGACGCGGTTCCTATCATGGCTTCAACCAGGAAACGCGCTGGGATGCAGACTTATATATGGAAGCGCTGAAAGACCTGTGCTGGCGGTAACCCGGGGAATCATTGCATTTCCCACGACCTGACAAAAAGGAGGAATACAATTGAATTATCAGATTGAACAGCTTCTGCCCCTGGCCGCAGAACTGGCTGACCGCTACACGTCTAAGGAAAGCAGTTCCGTGACCTACGAAACAGCAGGCGCCCTGATGGAAGCCGTGCTGTACTGCATGAAAGAATGCGGGAACGAGGGAAATGCAGTCATAAGCCCGGGCCATATGCCCGGGGCACGGGAGATTTACCGGCGGGGCGCCGGACTGGTCATGGAAAAGGCGCGCAGGGCCAGGGTTCTCTATGATGCCATCATCCGGGATTTTGAGGACTATGGGTGTATGAATTACCGGGACACCATCCAAAAAGGCATGCCGGAATTCTTCCTGCATTATGACCCGGTCTTTGCTCCCGGCAGACATATACTGAGCCTGGACTATCCCCTGCTGTGCGGCAATCCTCCCTTATGCGGGGTTGACCTGATCTTCGGGTACCTGAAGGGGATATGGACCGAGATGCAGTTCCTGAACCGCTTCCATCCCGATGCGGTCCGCCGGATCCTCAGCCAGATATCGCCGGAATATAAGGAGCTGTACCTGGATAACCTGTGCAGCCCCGTGCTTCTCCATGTGGTGGGATGCGTGCTTTCCAAACAGGCCCCGGATGACCCGGTGCCGGTACAGCCCCACCCCGGCAGGATCCGCGCAAGGTTCAGCCGTGCGGGCATGGACGGAATCACTGCCTGTGTCACCTCTGCAATCCACGAGGCTGCCGGGTATGGGGCTGCGGGACATACGGCCGCGGACCGGCCGCCGGCCGCCTATTTTGAAAAAGCCGCCCCGGGCTACGCTGCCCGGATAAAAAACGGAATTGACAACAATTGCCTGGACGCGGTATTTTTCATGGACATGCCTTCCTCCGGTCCAGAAGCTCCGTAAATGTCCCGATTGAGGTATTCGCCACCAGCTCCAAGGGAAAATCCACTTCCCGAAGCACCTCTGCCGCCTGGTCAAATACGCCAACAGCCCCGGCGTAATGGGCATCCGTGCCAAGGGTGACATGAACCTCATACTGTCTGCACAGCTCCAGCATGGCCTTCATGTTCTCCCTGGTATTCAGGCGGTAAAATGCAGTTTTTACAGATGAATTGTTGATTTCCAGCAGGACCTTCTGCTCCTTTGCTTTTTTCACCAGGCGTTCAAAGTCCACCGGGATATAACCGTCCTCCGGGTGACCGATGATATTGACATAAGGGTTTTCCATTGCCTTTAGATAAGCCTGGGTATTCTCCTCCATGGTCCCGGCATTGGTACAGGCCGTATGGAAACTGGCAATGCATATATCCTGCCGTTTCAGGATATCCTCATCCAGATCCACATTCCCCTCAAAGTCCAGTATGTTAAGTTCCACTCCATAAAGCATGCGTACCCCATGCATTTCCTTTGGAAGCACATGATAGTTCATAAAATGCAGCCTGTCGCTGGAGTCGGCCAGGGCAGGCCCATGGTCCGTGATTGCCAGCAGTAAAAGCCCCCTGTCCCCGGCGGCCTTTGCCATTTCCGCTACCGTGGAATAGGCGTGGGCGCTGGCAATGGTATGCGTATGTGTATCTAAAACAAATCCCATTTCCTTACCTCCTAAAATAAAACCGCACCCTTACGTCCCTAAAACGTCAGGGTGCCCAGGATACGGCCATTGGCAAAGGTTTCGCTTCTGCACATCCTGACCATCCCATCTTCCATCCTGTAAACATTAAAACCATACTTTTCCTGGAAACGCACCTGTCCCCCGCCCATGTCATCCCCGCAAAAGGACAGGCTGTCCGCTACATGGCAGGAACGCCCCGCCGCCTGGCCCGCATGATGATGGTGGGTGTGGCCGCAGAGGATCAAGCAGACCCCGCTGTTCCCAATCAGCGACAACAGCTTCCCGCTTTCAGGCAGGGGCGGGATCTGTCCCTGTTCAGGCAGCAGATGATGATGGGTCACCAGTATGGACGGATTCCTGCCCACTGCATCCAAAGCCCGCTCAAGCCACGCCGCCTGCCTGTCATCCATACGGCCGTCCGGCACTCCCTGGACCGAGGTGTCAAAGGCAATCACGGCCGTGCCGCCCACCCAACGGATTGTATTGTATGGGGCAGAACCCATTTCCTCCAGCCAGCCTTCCCGGAAACTCCTTTTATTATCGTGGTTCCCCAGTGTCACCACCAGGGGGATATCCCCTACCCTCTCCCGTATATGATGTTTCAGGCACCGGTAATCCTCCGCCGTCCCATCCTCAGTCAAATCCCCGGTGATGACCACAAGGTCGATTGTTTTCCAGTCCCTGGCCGCCCTGTCCAGACAGTCATCCAGAAAAACCAGGGGATTCTGCATGGCGGACAGCATGGCCTGATATCCGTCCGGCCCGGCCAACCGGCCCCCACTTTCATGTTGCTTATCTTCACCGTCCGCCCGGCCCCGGTCCGCCTCTTTCCGGCGGCCCAATTCCCTCCGGTAATGGATGTCCGACAGATGTAAAATGTACATTTCCTATAACCTTCCTTTTATTTCAGCTTCTTGCGGATAAATCCGGCCAGGCTGTCAATGGCAAACACTGCCACAACCACGCCTATAAGTATGACACTCACCTTATCCCAGTTCCTGGCCTGGATGGCAAATACCAGCGGCGCCCCGATGCCTCCCGCCCCCACCAGTCCCAGGGTGGAAGCGCTTCTCACCGCAATCTCAAAATGGTTCAGGGAAAGGGAGCTGTATATGGGCATCAGCTGCGGTATCCTTGCAAAGAACATGGTCTGCCAGAATCCGGCGCCCACAGCGGTCATGGCTTCCACCGGACTTTCCTCCATGGCCTCCATCTCCTCCGTGTACAGCTTGCCCAGCATCCCGATCTGATGGACGCCAATGGCCAGCACGCCTGCAAACGGCCCCGGTCCCACCATCTTCACAAAGATGATGGCATAGACCAGTTCAGGAAATGCCCTCAGCACATTGCAGACAGACTTTCCCGCCTTGGATACCCACGGGCAGGAGCGCCATAAATTGGCAGAACTTAAAAGCGTGATAGGCAGGGCCAGGACCGTTGCGATGGCCGTGCCTAAAAAGGCAATTCCCAGTGTCAGCAGCAGAAGGCTTAATAAATCCTCCCCGCTTCCGTCATAAACATATGCCCAGGCCGGTCTTGCCAGCCCCCGGAACACATCCCCTGCCATGGAAGGGGAGAAATACGCCAGGCCCGAATAATCAATGCCAGCCGCAGAATAAACCAGGACTGCCAGCACCACCGCGGCAATCATCCACTGTTTCCTTGTCCTCTTATCTGTCATCATGCCAGCCTCCTTCTGATTGCTTCACTGAGGCCGTCCACTGCCGCCACCACCACAAGGATCAGGAGAATGATGATGGACACCCGGTCATACTGGAGCAGGGCCAGGGATGAATTGAGGATGATTCCGATTCCTCCGGCCCCCACATAGCCCAGCACCGCGGAGGCCCGCACATTCACTTCCAGGGCATAAAAGGTATAGCCCGCCACCTGGCTCATGATCTGGGGCGCCACGGACCAGAACGCAACCTGCACCTTATTGGCACCCACGGAAACCGCCGCCTCGACAGGCCCCTCGTCAATGGCTTCAATGGCCTCATACACCAGCTGTGAGACCAGGCCGAAGGTGAACACGGCAATGGTCATGACACCGGTAAATTCCCCGATTCCCACAATGGCAACCATCAGCGCCGCCAGCAGCAGGTTGGGTATGGTGCGCACGATATCCAGGAAAAACCGGATGGCTGAGGTGACCACGCGGTTTCCTGTCACCACCGTGGTTCCCAGGAATGCCACCGGCACCGCAAACAGCACCCCAAGGGCTGTCCCCACCACCGACATCTGAAGGGTGGAAATCATAGGGCCTATAAGTCTGGGAATATATGTAAAATCCGGTCTCAGGAAACGCGACAGGAATCCCGACATCTGCTCCAGGTTCCCAAACACGTCCAGGATATCCGCTTCCGTAACAGCCGCGCTTGCAGCAACGCACAGACCGATGACAAGCGCGATGAACAGATGCTTATACCAGTTAAAATGAATGGTATCTTTAAGCTTCATCGCCAGCCCCTTCCTTTTCTTTTCCGATATCCCTGCCGTAAATCCGTTTCAGTTCCCCTGCCGTCAGCTCCTCCGGCGTCCCGTCGAAAATCACCCGTCCGCCCTGAAAGCCCAGTATCCTCCCTGCAAACTCCTTTGCCAGTTCCACGGAGTGGATGTTGATGATGACCGTCTTTTCCATATTCCGGTTAATCTGCCTCAGGTCTTCCAGAATCTTCCTGGTGGTCACCGGGTCCAGGGATGCCACCGGCTCGTCGGCAAGGATGATATCCGCCTGCTGGACCAGGGTCCTGGCAATGGATACCCGCTGCTGCTGTCCGCCGGAAAGCTCATCGCTTCTGGAGTGGAGCTTGTCCAACAGCCCTACCTTTTCCAAAGCCTCGCTGGCCAGCCGATAATCTTCCTTGGAAAATATCCCCAGGATGCTTTTCCAGGTGGGGTAATATCCCAGGCGGCCTGAAAGGACATTCTTCTGCACCGTGCTCCGTTTGACCAGGTTAAATGTCTGGGATATCATTCCGATATGGCGGCGGATGACCCTGAGCTGCTTCTTACCGGCACTGGTCACCGAAACACCGTTAATGCGGATATCCCCTTCCGTGATATCGTGGAGACGGTTGATGGCCCGCAAGAAGGTGCTCTTACCTGCACCGCTGAGGCCGATGACAGCCACAAACTCGCCGTCCCCAATGGTTAAGTCCACCTGGTCCAATCCCTTTACCCCATTGCCGTAAGTCTTGGATACATGCTCAAATGTAATCATGACGCGTCCCTTTCCAGCCAATCCTACTCAGCTGCCTTTGCCGTATAGTCCTTTACCGTATCGTAAACGGAATCATCCGCTTCCTCATACCCCTTGTGGTTCCACAAAGACATGGCCTCCTGGCCCGCCTCATCATCCTTCATGTTCAGGAACACTTCCCTGACCTTTGCCTTTAACTCCGGCTCCATCCCTGTCCGGACCGCAATGGCGTCATTGGGAATGTCCCCCTCCGTGAGGTAGAGCACCCTCAGGTCCTTAAGCAGGTCCTGGTCTGAGAACTTGGACGCAAACACGTTCCTGGCTCCCTCAAATACAAAACATGCATCCTGCTGTCCGCTTAACACAGCCGTCATCTCGCTTGGGATATCGTTGACCGTGGTCAGGGTGCAGTCCTTGGCCGGATCCATACCCAGGTCCTTCATCTCCGCAACCGGATAGATATAGCCGCTGGCTGAATTAGGGCTTAATGTGGCAATCCTTTTCCCCTTTAAATCCTCCAGCGTCTGAAGGTCGCTGTCTGCCCTGACAAGCACCTCTCCCTTAAATGTGCCGCTGAGCTTCCCCTCCTCAGGAAGACCTGTCTCATGGTTGTAAGCGCCAAGCTGTGAAGTGAGGATTGCTTCTGCCGCCTTCTGGTCCCTTGCCTGCACATATGCGGCAGGAGGCATGATCCCGATATCCACCTTTCCCGAAGCCATGGCTTCCACAATGGTGGAGTAATCCGTTGCCAGCGTCACATTTACCTTGCATCCCAGTTTCCCGGACAGGTATTGTGCGAATGGCTTTGCCTTTGCCTCCATGGAACCGTCGTTATTCGTTGGCACGAACTGGACGTTCAGCTCCTTTGCGTCTGCCGACGCCTCCTTTTTACCACATCCCGCCAATGTCAGCAGGCTTAACCCCAGTGCTGCCATACAGACCACAACCTTCTTTTTCATGTCCCTGTTTCTCCTTTCGATGATACCGCTGTTTTCTTTGTCTGTTTCAATGTAGTTCACAGCAAGTATATCAGACTGTCTCAGGAACGCAAAATGACCTATGTCACATTTTGTACAATGTTTACCTGCATTTTACCCCAATTTTCCAAAAAACGCCTTCCCGCTCTTGCGGCATGCCCCGGCGTTGACTATAATGGGGGAAGCAGGACATGAAACGAAAGGGGGAGGACAGACATGAAACGGGACCACGATGAGAAAAAACTGCATTCCTATATCCGGGACAACCATCTTGAGACATATATGTCTGCCGATATTTTCTCCATCTCGGAGCTGCTCCTGTTTGACAAGAACGAATACCTGGTGGAAGCCGGATACCCGGCCGACTACCTGTGCTTCCTTGTGAACGGCGAGGTCATCATTTCCGCCTGCTCCACCAATGATAAGAGCACCTGTATCAGCTACTGCCACCAGTTCACCATTATCGGCGAGGCAGCATCCCTCTGGCAGATGGCGCCCTGCCGCAGCGTAAGGGCCATGACCCGTTGCACCTGCATCGGCATCAACCTGACAAAGTACCGCCAGCTTCTGCTCAATGACCTGCTGTTCCTCCAGAATATATGCCAGATCCTCACCTGCAAGCTGAACACGGAAAACGAACTTTCCCAGACCCTGTCCGACCCACTGGAGGTACGGCTCTCCCGCTTTATCCTGGAATACTCCATCGGCCAGATGTTCACCTTCCAGCTGACCAACTGTGCGGATATCCTCAACACCAGCTACCGCCATCTCTTACGGATGTTAAAATGCTTCTGCGCCATGGGGATCTTAAAGAAGGCCAGGAACTGCTATGTCATCATGGACGGGACTCGGCTGGGGGAGATTGCGAACGGGACACTGGTGATAGGTAATCCCCAGCCTTAAAAGGCGGGAATGGGGATTCAAATACGCCCTGACATAAAAAAGGCCTCCGGCGCGCCGCCCTGTCCGGGCGGTCTGCGTGGGGAGACCTTTTATTCCATCTGTCATGCGGGATACCTGGATACGGTTCCCCTATCAACATCTTATGATGCCTCATCTACCCAGATTGGGCTGGTCCAGGCCATGTGCCCGTCTTCTTGGACAACCCTTACGTAATAGTAGTCATCCTTCTTCCATTCCACATCCCTGTATGAGAAGTCACAGCGCCCGTCCCCGGTTTCCCGTTCCGTCAGCACCTGGTTGTCCTTTATAAGCTGTACCCGGCCTTTTCCTGTTCCAAGGGCGCTGACATCCAGAAGGACAGGCTCATCCGCGGGCACGGAAATTTCCTGGCCCATGTGGGCGGTCCCTATCTTGAGGGAAGCGAGGATCCTGGCCCCTGTGGTAGCACAGGTGAAACGGTCATACATGGCGTCATAGATGCTTTCCCTAGTAAACTCCCTGGCAAACACCGCGAAAATCCCGCCTTCAATCCCATGCTCCATCTGATGGGAATCACTTCCTGCCGTAAAGCCGATGCGGTATTTCCTTGCCAGCGCATCCTGCACCCCGTGGCCTTCCAGCTTGCCTATGTTCTTCGTATAGACGGAAGTGCTTTCAAAGTCCTCAAAATTGGCGTGGCGTGAAAATATCTCCACCAGGCGCTGGATCCCAGGGTCATGGAAATCCCAGTCCGTGGCAGCGCTGACCAGCCCCCACAAGGCCGCCGGATGGTGCGGGAATGCCATGGCGTCATACTGCTTCAGGCTTTCAAACAGCTGGAACGGCGTCATTCCTTCTATGTCGCCGGAACGGAAAATATCGCCCTCATCCCCGCGGTAATAGATATTCTTATGTCCGTAATCATACTTATATTCGTTCGGCGTCCACTCATAGGCCAGCAGGCATGACAGCTCCCCGTCCGTGTTCATCAGACGGTTGGTCGTCCTCATCCACTCCCACTCGGACTGGGATATCCAGTCAGGATAGCAGTCATGGTCTGTTAGGGCCGTGAAATCCAGGCCCGCCCTGGCCTTTGCGTAGTGGTAATACTGGTCGATTTCCCCAACCCCATCCGAAATCCCGCTCTGTCCATGGATATCCCCGAACAACAGCTTCATGCCGCCGTACCCGTTCTTCTCCATCCAGGCCTCCATCTCCTCCTCCGTCCTGGCCGGGAATTCCTTGTTCCCCAAAATGGGCTGTACAAAATGGTCGATGGATTGTTCCACTTCCCGGTCAAAATGCGGCCCTGCCTCATCCACGTTCATGACATGGTACACAATGCTTGCATTGCGGTCCATGTGTCCGTTTTTATATGCAAACTGCCACAGGAGATGGATGTTGTCATCCTCGTCCACCATAACAGCCGGGTGGACCGCGCAGTGGCTGTCATCATAGGACATGACCACGGGTTCCGACCACTCCTGCCCCTTTAAACGGTACCGCACATTAATATTATATTTTCCCCATGTATAGGCAAATACACACGTGCCCTTGCGGTTGGATGCCGCAGAGATATCATGATACCAGTTCTTGTTGGAGGAAAGGGCCTTCGCCTCCCCTGCCGTCACCATTCCATCCTCCGCCCCCACATCTGCGGTGCAGTATGAAAACCCAGCCAGGTCCCCATATTCATACCAGCACACGGCCGCGCCCCGGGCCTGGGCGGATACCACCGGGCGGGAAGCCCACTGTCCGCCTGTATTGACGCGTGTTTCCCCGCTCCAGCCCGCCTCTGTCCTGACCCTTACAAGGACATCATAGCGGTTCCCGTCAAAGGAATCGTATGCTATGTACAGGTTGCCGTCGCCGCCCCGGCAGCCCGTGGGCCGGTAGGCTTTCCCTGCCAGGGACACCACCTCCTTTGATGAAATGCCGTCCTCATCAACCCAGCACAGGACGCAGCCGCTGTATCCCTTTCCCTGTTCATTGAATACAAGGGCCAGGCGCCCGTCCGCTTCAAAAAGGAACGGATAAAACAATGCCTCACCCCGGGCCGCAGTCATGATTGGGCTGTAGCTTCCCTGCTTATGATACCTTAACAGGATCTTCCATTCCCCGTCCCCACACTCCGACCATGCGTACCAGACAGTATCCCCCGCCGCACAGACAACGGGCCTGAGGGCCTCCCCCTCTCCCGACAGCCTGGTCTTTCCCCCGACCGCGCCGTCCTCCAGATACCCGGCGTAGACGGCATCGTGCCTGTTCTTAAACTCCTGCCAGCAGACATGGCACTTCCCGTCCCTTCCCATGGCAATCCCGGGATACTGGCTGCTGCTCTTTTTTATATCCGTCAGTTCAAAGCTTCTATTTTTTGTCCAACCGCCCATATCTGTCTCCGTTTCATGCATTTAAGCTGCTATATTCCTTCATGGCCCTTTCCTTCAGGGACCTGGTGTGCAGATTTTCCTCATCCTCATATTCCGGGAACACCCTATCCCCGTCCGTGTAGAAATACATGGTATCCCTGCCCATCTCCTTCCCGCGTCTGGTGTGCTTATCCAGCGCGTAATCCGGTACGTCAATCACGTGCCCCCTGTCGTATTTGAGCATCTGGAGGTTCTGGTAATAGCTGCTGGAACGCTCCTTGGGGCATCTGCACAGATAGCGGATGGCCTGGATAAAGGGCAGCTGCCTGTCCCCATTGTCACGCTCAAACAGGTCCTTTGCCTGATAATATGAATACACGATATTCACGGCCTGCAGGTCCCCGAAACCGATGTCCTCCATGGCAATCATGATAAGCCTCCTCCACATCACATGCTCCAGCTCCCTGCTGGTCAGGTACAGCTCATAAGCAGCATCCACCGCGTCCTCCTCCAGTCCTCTCCTGACCGCCTTCTGAAGCATGGATATTATCTCATCCGCAGTAAGGCCGTTTACGGTTTTGGCATTTTCCCATGGGTTTACAGCATTTGTTTTTGGCATAATAATCAGTCTCCTTCTCATTCATTTCATTCTCATTCATCTCAATTTATCCCTTCAGCGCTCCGGCGCTGATTCCTTTTTCCACCTTCTCCTGTGCAAACAGGTAAAACAGCACGGTAGGTATGATGCACATCAGGACAGCCGCAAAGATAACGGAATAATAGGTCCCGAAATCACCTTTAAAGTTCAGCAGGGCCACTGAAATGGTCCTGTTCTGTTTCTTGGATATAAGCACATTCGCCAGCGCCAGTTCGTTGTATACGGAAAGGAAGGCCACAATGGCGCAGGTGGCAATGCTGGGCTTTGCAATGGGCACGATTATCCGGAAAACCGTCTGAAGCAGCCCGCATCCGTCAATGGCAGCAGATTCATCCAGTTCCCTGCTTATCTCCGAGAATGCGCCTGTCATGATAAAAAACGTCATGGGCATATTGATGCCCGCATAAAGCAGGACCAGCACCAGCAGGTTGTCCTGCCCGTGTATCAGGTTCACGCCCTGTACGATGGGCACAATGGCGCATTGGACAGGAACCATCAGCGCCGCCATGAAGTACAGGGTAACCGTATTGGTAAATAATATCTTTTGCCTGGCAACCACATAGGAAAGCGGTATCACCAGCAGAAGCATGATGCTGATGGCCCCCACGGAAATGGCCAGGGAGTTAAATATGGCCCGCAGGATACCCGACATGGCATTGGCTGTCATGAAATTCCCAAACCGCGGGGAAAACGTGGGCACAAAATAATTGGAAAAAATCTCACTATCCTCCTTTACCGATGAAATCACGGTAAAGTACAGGGGAAATGCAGCCGTCAGCAGCCACAGCACGGCCAGGCTCCAGTATACGGCGCGGCCCGCAGTTAATTTCCTCATATCAGGCGTCCCTCCTTCTTTTCCCTGAACAGGGCATTCACAACAATGGTAATCAGCAGGCAGAATACCACGGTCATTACGGCGATTGCATTGGCATACCCAAACTTACTGTGTGAAAATGCAGCCGTATAAAGCAGGGTGCTGGGCAGCTGCGTGGCGTTGCCAGGTCCTCCGCCGGTCAGTGACATCAGCAGGTCAAACACCTTAAAGGATCCGGTCAGTACCAGGATGACGGAAATCTTCAGCGTCCCCTTCATCATTGGAAGTGTGATATACCTCAGTTTCTCCCACGGCGTCACACCGTCAATCACGGCGGCCTCATAGACATCCGTGGGCAGGGCTGCCATCCCGGCGGAAAGGAGTATCATCTGGAATCCCACGTCGCACCATACGTGGACAAAAGCCACGGTCCACATGGCGGTATTGATATTCCCCAGCAGGTTCACATTTTCCGCAATCCGCAGATGGTTCAGGATTGCCGGCACCGGCCCGATTTTGGGAAAGCAGAGAAAGGTGAACATCAGGCCTATGGCCACACGGTTAATCAGCACCGGCATGAAATACACCACCCGGAACAGCCGTTTCCCGCAAAAGGTCCTGTTGATGACCGTTGCCAGGAAAAAGGCAATGGGTATGGTACAGAACAATCCCGCGGCCATGAGGATTGCAATATTCTTAATTGCATAAGCTGCCGCATAATCCGTAAAAAAGTTCTGGTAATTGGCAAGCCTGACAAACTGCCTGGGTGAATCCGGCACCCCGTTCCATTCAAAAAATGAAGTCGCCAGCATATTGAATATGGGGTAAATGATCACACAGGAGTATACCAACAGCGCAGGCAGCGCCAGCAGGACAGCTTCCCCACGGACCTTCTTCCTTTTTCTCCTACCACGTTCCATAGATACCCCCATTTATTTCCCGAATGCCTTCTGGTATTCCGTATTCAGCGTCCCGGCAATATCCTCAGCGCTTCTTCCCACAAACAGCGTCTGCAGTTCCGAGGCGGTCAGGTCCGCAATCACCGGGTCGTTGCAGTAGGCGGTCAGCATGGCCGTTATATCGCTGCAGTTCTTATATTCCTCCATGAAATCCGCCATGATATTCCCCACCTTGTCCTGATCAAACTCCACTTCCAGCGGATAGGCCCCGCCTCCCATGGTCCCGGCATACTGGTTGAAGGTTTCCTGTGAAAGCATGAATGTAAACAGCTTTACCGCCGCATCATATTCCCTGGTCCCTGGTTTGGAGCCGATACAGAGCCCTTCAAAATAGTCCGTGAACCAAATATCCTTATATTCCGGCTTATCTTCAAACCCAAAGACATTGACACATATCACATCCTGGCTGTTGGACATATCCTGGATCTTAGCAAACTGGTAGCTTACCTCGAACATGACCGCCACCTTTCCCTGCTCAAAATCAGACATGACGTTATCATAAGCAAAGGAAATTGCATCCGGGCCGAACATCCCCATATCAACATAGGATTTAAACTTATCCAGCACAGCCATGACCTGAGGGTCATTCCAGTCCACCTTGCCATCCATGAACTTCTTCTGGAAATCCATGCCATACATCTTCATTCCCAGCATGGTGTAGAACTGGATGCATTTGGGCTTATTCTTGGCGGAAAGCCCCACCGGCGTTATGCCGTCCTCTATCAGCGGCCCTGCAATGGCCTCCATGTCCTCCCATGTCCGGGGGACTTTAAGCCCCTTTTCCTCCAGAAGCTTCGTGTTGATGAACATCTGTATGGTTGCCAGATTATTGGGTACCCCGTATACGCCTTCCAGCCCCCTGTCCTTAAACTCATACCCCAGGAAAAACTTAGGGTCGGACGGTCCGGTCCAGTCCGGCGACTGTATCAGGGACTCCACATTGGCAATTGCCCCATTTTTCGCCAAATCGTATCTCGGCATCTCATAGGAACATGCAAATACATCCGGGGCCGCTCCTGCGGCAATCAGGGATTTCATCTTGGATATGTAGGCATCGGAATCCGTTACCGAGATATCCTCGATTTCCACATCCGGATTCTGGCTTCTGAACTCATCCAGCTTGTCCATGAAAAACTTGGCCCGCTTATCCTCTGGATTGGTATATCTGGAAAGATAGGTCAGCCTGACCTTACCCTGCCCGCCGCCATCCTGTTTACTTCCATCCTGTCCGCTTCCATCCACAGACGCCTCTTTTCCATCTCCGGTTCCCGCTGCATTTCCTCCCGATGATGCGCCGCCGCATGCTGTCAGCGAAAATGCCATGCTCATGGCCAGTGCCACACTAAGCAGTTTCTTCATTTTATTTACCTCCTGGTATACAATAGGGACATGTCCTGTTTCAGTAAATCCACTATACCACAGGAGCGGAAGGACAGACATGGAAATTTTTTCGGTGCCTTGTACTTTTATTCACTCTTTGTTTTTCCATTGAAAACCAGCAGGGCTGCTGATATAATTTCCATATAAATCATTTACCTGCATAAGCCGGGGAAGGGACATGCCATGAGGTTTTATTCCATCAAAACAAGGTTGACTGTCATGTACGCAGTCATCATCATCCTTCTTATCAGCTGTACCTCCCTATCCGTGGGACTGCTCAGCTCCAACGCACTGATGGACAAATCCATCAACTCTGCCCAGAGGGAACTGACCTTAATCAGCGAGAAACTGGATCTGTTCGCAGCAAAACTGGAAACCGAATCCCTGTACCTGACCAGGATGCAGGGCAGCGCTTCCACGGACGACCCTTACCAGCAGTTCCTCTACACCAGCGGCGTCCTGTCCTTCCTCAATGACTTTATCCTGATACAGCCTTCCGTTGAGTCCATTGCCTTTTATGACAACCAGGGAAACCTGCTGTACAGCGACGCCAAATCCAACATATCCGCAATACCGGAAGCAGCCGCTTCCTATATCGAAGCATTCAAGGAGGAAAAACCAAGCTCCAAATGGATTGATTTCCATTATCCCAACTATCCTGAATCCTTCCACGCCTCGGACTGGGTGTGTTCCTTCCTGAGGAAAATCTACACCTTCCAAGGGGAGCTGATGGGGATCCTGGAGCTTAACCTCAGCGAGGAGTCCTTCCAGTCCATCTATGACGTGGCCATTGCAGACAGCTACGATTTCTATATCATGGACAGCACACAGACCATTATCTCCGCGGGCGACAAATCAAAAATCCATATGAGCCTTAAGGAGCTTCAGCAGGTTTATCCGCCTGCCCCGCACACAGGCCTGTTCCACGCGTCCTCCGAATATCTTTATACCATGCATACCAATGAAAAGCTGGACTGGACCCTTGTAAGCACCCTGCCCATGCATGTCATACTGAAGGAGGCGCAGACACTGGTCCTCACCATCTTCCTCATCGGCGCCCTTGCGGTCATACTGGCATTCATACTGCTGCGTTCCATTACCGGCTTCATCATCCGTCCATTAAGCAGCCTGACCGCCACCGTGGAAGAAATAGCGGACGGGAATTACACCATCAAAGCAGATACCGGCACCCGGAACGAAATCGGCCGTCTGGCCGCCCGCATTAACAGCATGTCCGAAAATACACTTCAGCTTTTAGACACAATCAAAAAAGAAAGCGCCCTGAAGCGCAAATTTGAATTTTCCTACATACAGCTTCAGATGAACCCGCATTTCTTATATAACACGCTGGAAACCATATGCGGGATGATTGCAGTGGACGAGAAAAAGAAAGCCATAAAAATGATACAGAATGTATCATCCTTTTATAAAAAGGTGCTGAGCAAAGGCATCCCCATCATTACCATAGAACAGGAGCTGGAACTGACCCGCTGCTACCTGGATATCCTGCGGCAGCGGTACTGTGAGATTTATACCTATGAAATCGTATTGGCCCAGGAGGCAAAGGAATACCGGATACCCAAGCTGACCCTCCAGCCATTTGTGGAAAATGCCCTGATTCACGGAATCCTCCCAACAGGAAAGCCCGGAAAAATCACCATCACGGCGGCCGCGGACAGCGGCCGGATTACCATCACCATCCAGGACAACGGCATGGGCATGGATGAGGAAATGCTTCACTCCCTGCGCCGCCTGCTGGAGGAGAGGGACTTTACCAATGAAAAAGCAGCCGGTTTCGGCATCATAAGCACCTATCGGCGTCTGCTTCTCTTCCTGGACGGACCGGACGCCGGAATCAGGGTGGACTCTGCGCCCGGACAAGGTACCTCCGTCCGGCTGCTGCTGCCCTTAAACCAGTGTTCCGGCGCACCGGACGAAGACGGGCCAAAGGAGGCGGGTCATGTATAAAGTATTAATTATTGATGATGAGTATTATATCAGGCAGCGGTTAATAACCTGTATTGAATGGGAAGAGGAGGGATTTGAGATTGCAGGGGAGGCGTCCAATGCAGAAGAAGCCCTCTCTGTATTGGAAAATGGGGGGATTGATATGGCCGTGGTGGACATCTCCATGCCCCAGAAGGACGGCCTGACCCTGATACAGGAACTAAGGGAAAAGGATCTGGCGGTTAAGATCATCATCCTGTCAGGGTACGGCACATTTGCCTATGCCCAAAAGGCCATCGGGTACGGTGTGACCCAGTACCTGTTAAAGCCCATTGATGAAGATGACCTGATTAAATCCCTGCGCCAGATAAAGAAGGCACTGGATTCTGAACGGGCCATCCGGAATATCCGGCAGACAAAACACCGCACGGACCACCAGCTTTCCACCATCAGGAAAGAGAATTATTTTAAGAAAATATTCACCACCCACCCCCTGTTTACCCAGGACCGTCCTGTCCTTGAGCCGCAGATGAAGGATTACGGCATGACAGAGGGCGCTGCCTGCCGTATCCTGGTCTTTGATTTTAAAAGCCGTCACCTGCAGTCACTGGACCTTAAGGACCTGCAGCTATTCCGGTATGCCGCCAACAACATACTATGCGAACTGTCCCAGCCCCTGTTCCGCGCCATTGACGCCTCGGACATATTCAGCCACGGTGTCCTGATCTGCGAATGGCCGGACCAGGAGGATCCGCAGCTCCTCCCCTATCTGGAACAGTCCGTAAAGAAAGTGAAGGAACTGCTGGGCCTTGACATATGCTTTGGGTGCAGCGCCGTTTTCCCTCTTTCCCTCCATGGACTGAACAAGGAATACCAGCGCGCCCTTGCCTCCTATGTCCTGTGCAACATACGGGGAGTGGATTATGTCATGAGCCAGGCCGCAAACCAGGTCATCAGCCAGGCCACGGGACAGGCCAAAGAGCCCGTAACCCAGAACCTGTACGGGATAAACCAGGCAATGGCGCGGATTGAAGCATGCTTTTGCGCGGGCCAGGAAACGGAATTATACCGCTCCCTTGCAGTTTTCTTTGATTTACTGGAACAGGACCCCCTTCCTTTCTTTTACCTGGAACAGAAGCTTTCCAGGCTGGTCATGCTCTGTACCGGCAAGGCCGCTGAACATTCTGGCCGCCAGCCCCTGACAGATGACCTTTCCTTTGCACTGGGCTATAAGGAACTTTTATTCGCCGGATATGACCTGAACTATCTGAGGCAGAAAATCCAGGCCCTTTTCCTATCCATGACAGCGGCCCAGGATATATCTGTTGCCGGAAGTGCAAAAGAGGCCCTGGTGGAAGAAGCGGTCAAATTCATTGACGCCCACTATTCCCGGTGCGACATGAGCCTTACGCTGCTCTCCCAGAACCTGCTCATAAGCCCCGCATATCTGAGCAGTATATTTAAGAAGATTAAGGGGATTTCCATCAACCAGTACCTGACCCAGTCCCGGCTTGACAAGGCCAGGGAACTCTTATCCGGCACAAGCCTGACACTTACGGAGATTGCAGAGCGTGTCGGATACAATGACCTGTTTTATTTCTCCAAGGTTTTTAAAAGGTACTTTGGCGTGGCGCCTTCCGCATATAAGCCGCCGGCCCATTAAGAGGGACGGCGGCTTGGATTAAAACCATAACTGCAATACCGGCCATCAGGATTGCGGCCAGACATTCAACCGCCTTAAGAATCTTATTATCCAACGCTTCCATTTTTTATAGGACCCCCTCACCTTAACATACGTATCACATCATTTACTCTGCATGGCTCATGGCTTCATCATAGTCTGTAACGGTCCATTATCGGCAAACCATTTATCATACAATATAGGAATCCGTTTTACTTCCCAAGGCACTGTTTTTGAATAAATTAATGACCAGCCTTCCGTCAGGCCGCCAGACCAGATTGCATCATTCCGTCCTGCAATATAGGGCTATTGGACGGAAGATTCAGCAGGGATGGACGGCGCACAAAACCCTTGACAAACAAAACGTATAGGAACATACTGAATATAATTACTATACAGCAATGCCATTAAACGCATGGGAAATCCACGTTGTGGAGGACGGTTCCCTATAAGACCATGGACAAAAAATAGAAAGAAACGTAAATCAGGAGGTGTCCTTGCGATTCATCCCAATCATAAGCCTAAGTATTCTCATACTGCTTTTAACCGCCTGTTCCGCGGATACGGGTTCCTCCGTAACCCCATCCGCAAGCCTGTCCCAAGACCAGCCCCATCAGGATATACTGGCATCGCCGCTGACAGACAGCGGTTTATCCTTACTGGTCAAGGACTTTACATATACCCCCAAGCCCCAGGCGGATCCTGGGCCAGCTGAAAACTTTTTCGGGTTTCCAATTGAATTAGTCAGTGATTTAAAGGACAGGATGTATCGGGAAGACGCCGATAGCTGCATAAGATATTTAAATCATCTGAATGACAGGGATTACCGTATAACCCATGACGAATTTTTCTCATTGCTTGATATGACGGATGAAACAACAAAATATATGTTCAATGCAGACAGATCCGGATACGTATTCTATGGATGTGATACGGACAATGACGGAATGGATGAGTTGATTGCGTTTGAAAAGGACGGACGGGGGACCAGTTCCTATATTTATATGCTGACCAAGGGCGAGGAGGGTTATGCCATCCTTAACAGCAATTATCTTGATGACGTCCGCCTTTTTTCGTTATTTCAGTATGAAAATGCATTTTATTATGCTGCAAGCTGTTATGATGATTCCACCGGAACAGTCAATCTTCAGATGTTCATGCTGAACCGCAATTTCTTCAAGCTATCAAATATCGTAGACAGCATATGTTTTAACCGGACATTTGATATATCAGAACCAGACCTCCTTTACTGCAATGAAAATCATCCGGATATACGCCTTGTCCAGGACTATCTTGAAGACATTATATATGACGTCATCTATGCAAACAGGGCAAAAGAAACGTTTCATGGGGATGAATGGGCTTTCCTGAATAAGGAGCGGCCGTTCCTGAATGAGGATACGGATGATTGGAATCATGATACGGAAGATCAGGCCATAGACTGGAGCCGCATGTATATTATGGATATAAACAATGACGGGAACGACGAGATATTCACAAAATCCCCTCCAGGTTACCAGCAGCCGTTTGCACATAGGGTCAATTGGTATGGCGGTGATTTCCGGCCATGCCCGGCATCGGTGGAGGAATGGGCGGATGAGGACTATCGGTCCGTTGATATGTGGTTTAAAAACATCAATGGGAAAATAATCACATTTACTTTGTACCAGGAGATCCAATCCGGCCTGCAGTATCTTATTGATGCCAGAATACAGGAACGTGATGGGCACACCATCCTGATGGATTATATGGTTGTATTGGAACCCACGGATATCCGGGTTACGGAGTTCGGCATTGGTACGGATGTTTCCATCTATAAACCTTTGATATACCAGGATCCGGATTTAGACAAGGCATTTCCTTATAATCTGCCGGATCTGGCTGAAGTATTTTTACTAAAAGTACAGGGACCTTCTGTTACCATTGAAAATAATTGTGATATACCTGATGATTTCACAGAAATCCTGGAGGGTTTACTGACCGATGGCTCCCTGGATGATTTAGACAGTGAGCTGGGAATGGATCCATATCGGATGAATGAGAAGACTTTTCAAAGCAGATATGGAGCATACACCGGATATGCCGAACGCACACTTGAAGGCGGGACACAGTCTGTGTATCAGATAACCCTTGGCAATACCGATTACTTTCTTTTATTGCAGTATAATGCTGCGGGAAAAGTTGGGGATTTACATATCTATCAAAAGGCAGCAGGCCGGCTGACCTATGTAAGCACCTATCAGCCTACGCATCTGTGGGCAAAGGTGATTGAATATTCCGGCAAATTATATATTGCCCAACGGCCGTCGCCGTGGTATGAACACCCGCGCTATCTTGACAGTACACGTATCCATCAGCTGATACCGGAAGGCGGACAGGATATCCTTATCGATGCGGTTCCTGAAACCTTTCAGTGGCAGAAAATATATGATGACCAGGCTTATTACGGACCCGCTGTTACCGGATACCTGGAAGGGATAAAAACGGAATTGATGGACCTGTCATACCTGACCAAAGAGGATGCAATCTATTTGGGCGATGAAACTCCTGAGATTGATCAGGATAAGCTTCTAAGGCTAGGTTCCGTTACATCCCCTTATGACACTTTTTATAAAATTGACTTCAATAATGATCAGAAGGATGAGTATATCTCAAAAGAAAAGTCTTACAACAGTATTTACACCGGCATATATGAATTCACCCATAAGGGGATTGCAGGATTGGGATACGACGGGAAGGCGGGCGGGACTTTGGGACGGCCGGTCCAGCTCTGGTTTAAGGAAATAGAAGGAAAGGTTTTTACATTCCGGCTGTTTTATGATGAGGAATTATACTACTATATATTAAATGTATCCTTGATAGAAGGGACTGGCATCACACAGGTCCAGACTTACATGATTGTACCCAAAGTCGATTATATTGCTTCTTATGGCTGTGACTGAGAGTCCGGCAGGGAAGAGCATTTGGATCGGCAAACAGGGCAAAGGAGGATGGAATGGATTTAAATTATCAGGAAATTGCGGACAGGGCCGCTGCGCATGCCTTAAAAAGCGGTATCATACTTGATTATTCGGAAAAAAGCATTGTGGAAGTGGAATCTATCTTAGGGGGGTATTATAACCATCTTGCAGAATACGACGGCAGGGAAGGTGCGGATACATTATGGAATATTGCTGTCCACTATGGAATTTACCTGGGTGAAACCATGCTGCGCCTTCGGTTGGGTGAAAAGGGCTTTGCGTGGTACATGGACAACGGAATGCCGGTCCTGAAAAACCGGACAAGCGCTCAGGTATCCCCCATTACAAAGGCCCATAAACGGATGTTAAATGGGCCTGAGGACAATGTAAAAAGCTTCTTCGATGTGGCAATCCTGTTGGCAGATGGTAAATTCCCCACCAAACACGTCGTCCACCGCGCCATCAATGTCCAGCTGCCCTCGGGTCAGATCATAGAAAATGTGCCATACCGGGACATCACTCCTTACATCATGATGATTGAGGAGGGCCGGGAGGATTTCCTGATATTGGAGTCCCAGGATGGATTTTTCCAGTTTTACGGGATAGACAACCAGTTTGTCGCAGAGGTACGCGTCAATCTGCCAAACGGCGATTTCCAAACGTATTCCATCATTGATAAGGAAAAAGAACAGCAGATGGAACGGATCCGCCTTTCCACCCCCTATGGGCAGTTTACTCCTACGGAGCGGGAGGTGGTGCCCTTAGGGCTGGTCCAAACAGTAGTCAGGGCATACTATGAACATATAAATACAGAAGACTTCCTTAAATCCATCCCATGTGTTGACACCACCGAGGAAACGAAACGATGTATGGGGCTGATAAAATAAGAGATTGGTTCATTTGCATGACAGTCAGACAATTTTAAGGATGCCGCGCTTCGACAAGGGCATTTTTCGCCAGAATCCGCAGCATCCTTTTTTTAGAAGTGTATCAGCGGACCGTCACCTTAAACCGGCAATCCTCCGCCCCGCCTAATACAGTATGTATTATTTCAACCTGTATATCCTTGTCCGGCAGCAAATCCTGTAAAATATATAAAACGCTGTTCCTTGAGCATTCACAATGAGACACATCCGTTACCTTGCCGGATAGGACCTCATCACAAACGCATTTAGGATATCCTATTTCATAGATATGTCCAGGTTCGATTACTCTTGCAATGAGCATTTCCGTGTTACCATATTTTTTATACTGCTCATCCAGGCTGCATCCGCATTCTTCAAATTGCGCGCGCTGAATGGGCAAAACCGTGTCCTTTACACAATCAATTGCTTTTTTCTTATAGTCCAATATTTACATCTCCTTTACAATACAGATTTACTAAAAATAGGATACACGAAACATTACAAACAATCAATAGATAAATATTAATATACTATTATTTCTATAAATTCCAATTTCTTCCAATATGTCCATTTTTACAGTTTCTACATGTTTGCCTTGTGCCATTGTGATAAAAGTTCAGTATCCCCACAGTCATAAAGCTGTCCGGCTAGCATTTTTTCCCTCTCAGTCATGATTCCCTCCTCATATCCAGTCATATCTATTTTTTATTTATTATATCATTAGGAATGCGACATAAGTATGCCATATTATTTAGAAAATATTTTTGGATCTTCATAATCCCGTTTACCTGATTTCCGGATAGTCAAATCTCATTTTGGAAGTGGGCAGTCTATGGTATAATGGACCTATCAAATGAGCATTGAGTGCAGGAGGTTTCAGGAGGTTTTATGAAAAAAACAATTATGATATGCGTGCTGATTGCCGGTATGCTGGCGTCCACCGGATGTTTTGGAAGCCGTGTGAAGGCGCCCAAGGGGGTGTTTGCGCCAGAGGAGGCATTTGCGGAGATTCCCCACAGCAGTTTTGAAGCGGAGTGGCTGGAGGGAGGCATGAAGGATGAGGACGGCCATGTCTATGAGGAGGTCTATGATTTTGTCCTGGTCATGGATAAGGCGGTGATTCCCTACACGGTGTCCGGGAAGCTGATCCAGACCTGCGGATATGACCCCTCTGAAGGCACCTGGAATGTGGATCGTCGGACAGAGGACGTAACCCAGGAAATGGACCTTACCATGTACCACTGGAAGCTGGAAAATAATCCTGCATACGAATACACGGAGACATTCATCAAAACCGGCCCCAATACCTTTGAGACCGGGGAACCGGATCACCCCACAGGCATACATTTTACAGTAGATGTCCTGTCCGGCGGCACGAATCTGAAGGATGAAAGCGGAAAGACCAACCTGCCGGGCGGACAGTGGACAGCCAGACTCCATCTTGAATCCAACGACAAATCAGGGGTTAACTTCAAGGGTGAGGCGGCTATTGACCTGCTGGGCGGTTCTTACGGCTACAATGATCTGCGGTGGGTGGTGACCATCGATGAACTAAAGCGCGTGGAAAAGGAGCTGAATACCACGGATGAGGAACGGGCCAATGAGCAGCAGGAGGGATTCCGGAAGATATTTCCTGAGGCAGACAGCTTTGATGTCATGGATTTTGACCTTGCGCAGGACTGCAATAAAGAGCTGGCTTCCTCAGACTTCGGTGATGTGGGCGTGGACGCGGCGGCAGCTGCAAAGGAAAGGGACGGCGTATTATTGGGCTGGGTGGTAAATGCCCATTCGAAGGACAGCTACATGGGAAATGTGTCTGTCTCCGTGGCGTTTGGGAGAAGCGGCACCATCCGCGGCCTTGAGTTCCTGGAGCTGGAAGATACGCCCGGACTGGGTATGAGGGCCAGGGAGGATGTGTTCAGGGAACAGTTTGAAGGGAAGGGCAGAGAGGCTTTGACTGTGAC
Source organism: Enterocloster sp. OA13 (assembly GCF_022440595.1). Lineage (NCBI taxonomy): Bacteria > Bacillati > Bacillota > Clostridia > Lachnospirales > Lachnospiraceae > Enterocloster > Enterocloster sp. OA13. The sequence goes on from NZ_JAKNTF010000001.1 coordinate 4,468,060, forward strand.
GGATTCCGGGAATCCCAGGGCTTCGGAGATAGACGCCATCAGCGGGGCAACCATCACGTCCAATGCGGTTACAAACGCAGTCAATGCGGCGATATACTATGTACATCATTATACAGACGCAGAGGAGCTGGCCAATCAGGAAAACCAGGCATACAACCCGGCAGCCAGTCCGGCGAACCGTCTGCCAAAGGAACAGATGGCGTATGATACGGCATATGAGGTGCTGATGTCCATCAGCACCTATGACTACCAGCTGCTGGCAGAATATGCCCACCCGGAAAAGGGAATCATCTTCTCGCCTGACCCTTATGTGGACTATAATGAGGACCCGGTATTTACGCCTGCGCAGATCCGGGAGTTTGATTCCGGCGGCAGCTATCAGTGGGGGTATTTCTGCTCCAGTGAAACGCTGATTAAACAGACGGCAGATGCCTATTTTGATGATTATGTGTATACAAAGGATTATCTGCACTGTGAACAGGTGGGAATCAACCAGGTGTTCCGAACCGGGAACTGCCCTGAAAATGCAGGGGAGCTGTTCCCCGACGGCGTTTTTGTAGAATACCATGATCCGGGAACAGAGGAGTTCGACGGCCTGGACTGGTCCAGTTTGAAGATTGTGATGGAGGAGTATGAGGGAAGTCTCAAGGTGGTGGCAATCGTGAACTCCTGCTATACACTGTGATAATCATTCTGTCCGGGATGCCCGCAAAGCGTATTTACGGTTACCAATGACCTGTTCTGGAGGCCTTCAACAAATGTGGAGCCTGTTGAAGGCCCGGCTTTTCGCAGGGCCTTCAAGTTCCCTGCTGTCCATTGATACGGTATTGATATTCCGGTATGTTCTCAATGCCATTATCTAAAATCTTATTCCCTAAATATCGAAAACTGCCATCCTCTGCGAATCGCACCACAAGCTCGTGGGTTATGACTGCATCATTGCAAACCATCATCTCACAAACTGCATCAACCGTTAAAATAAGCGTGCCATCATCATTTTCTTTGATATCAATTACCTCCGGTAAAGAGGTTCCAAAGAAATTCGGCGCATGATTTAAACAGCCAAGCCGTTCCCAGGCATATGTTTTATTTTCTTCATTGAACACAGCATATTTCTGTATCTGCTCTGCTGTTATTGGAAGATACTCCATAATCAGTTCCTCAAACCTTTCCTTCGGAATCCCGTCCGAATCCCCCTCTGGTTCAAACCGTTCCTGGTATTTCATTCCATACAGATATTCATACAATCCATTATAATCCAGCTCCTCCATATGTTCTTCATCCCAGTTGGAACATAACAGGTTATTCCCTTGATAAGCCAGACCTTTTACGCATTTCCAGGACATTTCACGCAATTCCTCTGTCATTGGCTTTATTCTAAGCAGGCGGCTTCCATCCACCGTTTCCGTAACTTCCGGATACTCCGGCACACATAATTGGTAGCAGAACCATCCTTTGTCAGAGTAACTCCACTCCTTTATCCTGGTATAAGCCACATATGATATCTCTGAAGTACCGTCCATCCCCCATACGGCATTGGCCGATAATTCATACATATCCGTTCCGTCATATCTGTATTTTATTCTTCTGATCCCGCCATCTGAGCGGATTTCATATATTGTCTGTGTACCGTTTTTCCCCTCCATGCATTGCTTCAGGAAATGGTCTGCTTTTTCATGGTTCTCCATGTTGCCATAGATGATTGTGGTCATAACAGGGAATCCTGTTTCACTCACTTTTTCCTGCATAGCAAGCAAGGTCTCATCATTTAGGACAATATTAGACGCCTCTCCTTTATCTGCCTGTCTATAGATATCAAGAATAAGTCCCATCATCATTTTACAATCAGCCTCAGCCTCTTTCCAATCCCCCTCTTCCACCGGAAGGTCATATCCCTTTTGTAACCGTTCTTTCCCTTCCTTGTCTTCACTTGCCGCACCTTCCTCTGAAGCCATCTCCTCTACGGATAATTGTTCCATTGTCCCATTCTCTTTTTGGCAAGCACATATTAAAACGCTTATTATCAGCACCATGACCAGAGCATATACTTTTTTTCTTAACATACCATCATCCTTTCAACCTTACTTGGCGGCAACCCAGGATTTTTTGCCCCATGGCATCAGACAAGCCGTGCGCCGTCTGTGATAGGAGTAATTGTTCCGTCCGCATGTTCCATTATCCGTCTCCATACATCTTTTTCCATTCTTCCATGGACAGGCGTGGGGTATGCCATGTTTCTTCCGCGTTGTCCTCAGCTGATATGATTTTGTTGGACACATACTGAACCCCTCCATCTTCCAAAGGGCGGACCACTAATTCCCCATAGTCATCTTCGCTCCAGTCCACAATAAACATATTATTATTTTCATAACCAATCGTGAGTACATACTGCCGGTTCAATTCCCTGTATTTTTCATCCAGGGGCTGCACCCTGAACGCCTTATATTCCTCTGCATCGCTCACCATATATGCATATAAGACCTCTGAAAACCAGGTTCCCGAAAACATAAGATATCCTTCTTCCGTGTAATCCCATGAATCCACATTGTAACTTTCCGTACCCATGTTTTTCAGTTGTACACCATCATATTGATAAGATGTCTGTGTGATTTCTATATTCCCATTCCCTGCTTTCAAATCATATTTTGTGAATCCGCCTGACCAGGAAACTTCTATGTCTGCTGTCAATTCCACACCATGATCAGCCAAACTGCTAAAAAGAATAACATATAAATTGGTTCATTGCAAATCCTTTCATTGATATGCTATACTACAAAAACCGTAGCTGTCCGGCAGGGATGCAATCCAATCTTCAGCCGGAAAACTATTTTGAATCGCATATTCCTCATACCAGGGTGTGTTTGGAAATTCATCGCCTCCATTACTTAATGTAAGTAATCTGTGCTCATTGATAATGCTCCAGGCAACCTGACCAAGATTTGATTTTGCAATTTGCTCCAGATATGGTTTCGCACTTAACGCTTCAAGATATTCCTTTGGATTGATTTTATCTACCTTCCTGGTTAACTGTAACAACCCGGGTTTTCTTAAAACTCCGGCAGCCCAAACCGGTGTCTGGTTTTTCTCCTTTTATCCATCTAAATTCCTTGAATCGGTATCTCCCATAGTAATATGGAGTTTCTTCCAAATCCACTTTATAAACATATCTGCGTTCTTCCCGGCAGGATAATTCCGGAGTTTGATAATCCCCTGCTGAATAAGTACGCATTGCAGAGTATTGCCGAATTACAATCCCTCTCCACATTTTTGTACCAGATACATCCATTCCTTCTTCGTGAAAAAATGCCCTGCTCGCCCCTTTGATTTAAACTGGATTTTGTTTCTGCAGCATTTACAGGTGATTTCTCCATGATGCTTCGGCTTCCTAATCGGAACTTCTTTGCCGCAATAGGTACAGTAACCCGTTTTAGCTTCATTTCTCGCATAATCATAAAATATATAGTTTTGATGTATTCCGTGCTTATCAACCTAATTCTATTAACCAAGTTCACCCCTTTCTACTATTTATATAATAAAAAATGGTTTTCTTTTTTTCATAATATGCCTCTAAGTTTCCCTTCATCAATACAATAGGTGTAAATGCATTTAAAATTTCCTGTTTTTTGGTACAACAATCATGCGCTCAATTTTAAATCTCCGCCGGTTCGCAGCTTTTCTGCAGCATGACAGTCAATGTAAACGTCCTGTCGCGGCAGGTGTAATCCGCGCTGCCCAGATATTTCTCCGCGCACCGCACGATGTTCTGAAAGCCCAGTCCATGCCGGTGGGCATCCTGTTTTTTGCTCTTAAGCAATCCATGTCCCGCGCTTAACACCACGCCGTCAAAGCTGTTTTCGACTTCAATCAGGAACATGTTATTTCTGCAGTAGGAAGTGACGCTTATGAACCGCCCGGCATCCGTGTCCTGCCCACACAGTGCTTCGCAGGCTTCCAGTGCATTATTCAGGGCGTTGTTCAGGATGATGCTTAAGTCGAACACATCAATCCCATAGTCAGAGGGGAACCGGAATCCGCTGTCAAAACGGATTCCCATCCCCCTGGCCTGCTGATATTTTCCATTCAGCACAACATCGGTCACAGGGTTGCCCGTATGAAAGGAAAAGTTCAGTGCATCCAGTGCCGTCCCAATCCCTGCGAAATACCCGGACAGTTCTCCATTCTCTTCCACGTTGACACCCTGCGCGGCCAGCAGGCTCTTGATGTCGAACAGGTAATTCTGCATATCATGCCGCATGGAGCGCACACCGGTGTAGAGCTGTTCAATCTCCCGGATATGGTCCTGCATCTGGTCCACCTGACTTGCCATAAGCGCCGCCCGCTGCTTATCCTGCATATAAGCAATGAGCTTTTGATAGATATGATAGGCGTACAAAATACATAGGATGGTGGCAGCAGCCACAAAAGAAATCAAAAAATACAGTGACAGGTCAAAAAACGGATTACCGCGTGCCGTCCATTTTACAAAAGCGGGATTGCTAAGCAGCGATTTTGCCACGTTGGTGAAGGTGAAAAATACGATTCCAGTGAATGCGGGTGACAGCAGGAAAAACAGTTCATTCCTGGGGATTCCGTCATCCTCTAAAGGCGCACAGCGGGTCAGCTTTCTGACTGCCAGAATGAGTACGATGCAGGAGATCAGAAGCATCAGGCATCCGGCCCAATCAACCCCAACCGTTATAGTCGTCCTCCAGGCACCTTCGTGATTCTCGACCCAGGAATAGACCGGAAAGAGCGAGGGCGAAGTCGAAACGCGGAAATAATCACACAGCCGCACAAGGAACCGTTCCCCATACAGGTGCAGAACGGAGCACAACTCATACAGCGCCAAAAAAGTAATTGCCAGGTAAATCCGCTTGCTGAACCTGCCCCGGTAAAAAAGAGTGATTACCCCGATCAGAAAGACCAGGTCCAGCACCGGAAGCAACGGGGATAGGGAGTCCGGTAAAAAGATCTTCCAACGGCAGTAAAAAACGAGACAGGAAATTCCTGCCAATAGACTGTTACTAATCCAACGGGGGACACGCAGCCGTGGCTTCAAAAAACGGGCCAGCATGCAGACCAGGCAAATGCCTGCCACAGCCGCAAAAAGGAACGATATCCGTTCAGAAAGGGAAGCATACTCAACACCCTCCATAGCTTGAAGCTGTTCCTCCGTATAAACCTCTTCCACTGGTACCAGGGAAACGGAAGGATTCTCTTCAACCCGCCAGCCATTCTCAGATTCCGGGTCCGGCACCAATTGGATGCTGTAAATCCCCGAGCTGCCTGACGTACCGGACTCCTCTGAATCAGAAACAGTTTGAATGAAAAATTTATCCATTTTACATTTCCTTTCCATCGCTCAAAAAATAGTTCTGCTTAACTTTCCAACAAACTGGAAGCTGTGTTACTGACAAATTAGTGCGGAAGCAGCAGAGGTACGCCAGGCCACGTCAATTCTGGCATAGAATCCAATTTGTTCAAATAGACAAATATAGTTTGCTTATCGCCCCAAATTCCCGAATCAGGCTTTCTTCTGGGTAGCCCTCTCTAAATTAGCCACAACTCCAATCATTCTCCCCCGAAGAAAACCACTGCTGCCTTATCGAGGCTGCCGTCAAACTCTATTTCGTGAAATAAGTGTCTTTATTTTTTCAATATTCCCTGCTGTACCTTTTTACTTAATGATGAACGTACTAATTTATAAGAAGCATACACAATATCTGCAAGTACATCCTGCGGCACATCACCATCCAGATATACAGTGCTCCAATGCAGCTTGTTCATGTAGTAACCTGGCACGATGTCCTCGTACTTGCTGCGCAGCATATCACTGAAAGCAGGTTCCAGTTTCAAGGTAATAATAGGACGCCCGTTTCTGTCATCAATGCCGATATATGCGTACATCTTACCACATATCAGATACCTGTATGCCTGCCATGCAGGTTGAAATTCCTTTTCCGTTGAAGGCTGCTTTTGTAAGCATTCATCCAACCATTGGTAACTTTTCATGCTGATGTCAGACCACGGTGTTACGCTGCTTATTATCTCCGCCATAATATATTCCCTTTCCAGGATAAGCCTGACGATTCTGCTAACCGCCTAAACCTTATCTCTAATTCCAATTTTGGTTGTAATGCCGTATCGCTTCCTGATAAACCGCTAATCATTTGCTCCTGCTATATCCCAGCACAAATCACATGACTTCGCTCAGTTTCTCGACAATACACCCTTTGCTCTCATAGTATTGAAGCATCTCATTGATTTTTCTTTTATCGTAACTGGTGATGCAGTCAGACAGCACGTGAACGATATAACCTCCTTTCGTCATATTGTAGCAAGTGGATTTTACACAGGCGATGGCATCCGCACCGGCAATATAAAACTCACCGATTTCATTTTCACTTACAAAAGCTGCAAAACCTTCGCTTGTCAACGCATTACCCTTGGTTTTCAGGAAAATATTTTCAGATACAATTTTCAGATCAGGAACCAGTTCAGCTCCATGTGTATCGGGCTTAAAGGTTCTTGTACCGGCAGATAAATTGTTATGCTTAATGTAAACGACAGGAATATCACTGGCTGCTGCCCAATCAACGGCTTTGTTGATATTTTCAATAATTTCCTTGTAATTCTTTGTAATGTCATTTTGAATGTCGATAACTACTAATGCTTTGTTTTTCATAATCTTACTCCTCAAATTTTACTTTTTTGTCTTCTGAACTAAAATCTAAAGAATGCCTGTACGCTGCCGGCGGGCATATTCTCTGAGTCCCGGCATATCCTTTTTCAGGTAGAGTTTTTCCACTTCCTGATTGTGTCCCACAACAATATCACGATGTTTTTCCATAAACTGCTGCAAAATATAATCTACTGCCTTTTCGGTTATGGAGATGCTTCCTCCTTTATGGTTTGCATAGCGCACCATCAGGCTTGTATCTGTTTTGATGACAGCATTTACCCGTGTTACTGATTTGTACGCCCAAACCACTTCCTGAACAGGTATCACATTCGCGTAACAGGGGCCGTTTATACATGCGATGATATATTCTTCATCCATACGGCACCAGTCGCGCAGCTGCTCACCGCTTTCCCATGTTTTCTTAAGGCTTGCAAGCGTAACCTCCGGATTCTGTGTGGTGCTGACATATCTTCTCAGGCTTTTCACAAATACTTTTTCAGGGTCCTCCTTGATTTTTCTAAGCAGCGCGGTAATTGTAAGGATTAATATAGCGGCGCTGAAGATTTCCCCGTACCGTTTCATGGCTGCAGGCGTTATGCTGCTGCCTTTCGCCAATTCATCGGCAATGTGATATAGGTCAAAGAAAAAAATGATAAACAATGCGGCTCCGAAGGCTGAAATTAAAACCATCACCATTATCAATTTTTTATTGTTTTTCCTCCAATTATCATACATTTGATTTGTCTCCCACAATTTTATATCCGGCACGATCAAGAACGTCTAATGCCCTCTGGTAATTTTCTTTTTTCGTCAGCACATAGTCGGTATTAAAAGTTGAAATTGCAAAAATTCCGATCTTATTTTCTGCTAAAATCCCTGAAATCTCAGAAAGTATCCCAATCAGCGAAAAGTCCAAAACGCCCTGGATACGAAACGCCCTCCAGCCATCATCTCTTTCCGTTACATTGAGCGGCACATCTTCTGTCATACATACCAATGACCTTTCTTCATCCGTCTTGCCGATAAAACTATACTCTGAATCTAATTTTACAAGTGAATAATCTGCAACTTTGCATACCGAAAAATTATATTCTATTCTTTTTATTTCCATCATGAATGTTTTCTTCCTTTAATTTTTAACAGCCCGTTACACATCATAATTATAATTTGCGGATTTCCTTATTCTGATATGAGATCAGGCTGAATAATGCCCCTGTCACTCCCGTACATAAAAACATGACTGCCATGCCGCTGCCTGCTCCTGTTCCTGCCAATTGCTGTAAGACTTTTACCGGCGCCAAATCCGTCCTCATCAACGGTTCTAACACATAGTCGGCCAGGAATCCTCCCATCAGAATCCCCACCGGAATGGTACCAAACTGAAGTGCATTTCTAACCGCAAAAACCCTTCCCTGAATCTCACCCGGTACATGGCGATACAGCAGATCCATCTGTCCTGCATTGATAAACGCAATCGGCAGACTTGCCGCTACAGCTGCAATAGACCAGACAATTGCAGTCCTGCCTAACCCCATCATGACATCCCCCAACAAAAATGAAAGCATGGCGGAAACATATATCATTCTTACACTGTTTCCTTTTACTTTGCCCGATGAAACAACAAGACCTCCCACAATGCCACCGACACCCATTGCCGCATTGACAACACCAAGTATCTCATGATTGTTTCCGCTTCTGGCTAATATCATAGGAGACAGGATGTTTTCATAAGTTAATCTGGAAAAAAAGTTTAAAAGTGCCATGGTAAGTATAATCATTAAAATCCCCTGATTGCTGCGCAAATAGACAAGCCCTTCCCTGGTTCCTGAAAGCATAGAAGTTCTTCCCTTTTTCTTCTCTTTTTCTTCTGGTATTTTTATTACAAATGCCAGCACTGCAAAAGCAAAAACAAAGCTCGCTAAATCAATGATAATCACGAGCGGCAACCCACCAAATGCATACAGTGAAGCAGCCAGCACAGGGGCTAGAACGGTCACCAGACTACCGGAAAATGCATTCATTCCACTTACCTGCTTAATCCTGTCCTTTGGCACAATTCTGCCGATTGCAACAGCTGATGCCGGACCCTGAAAAGCATTCATAAATCCGGTAATAAAATTCACCAGGTAAATATTCCATATCTGAAGACCACCACTCATACTAAGTGAAAAGACAGCAGTCGAGCAAAGTGCCGCTATACTGTCCGATGCCAGCATGATTTTCTTCTTGCTATGGCTGTCTACAAAAGTGCCGGCGAATATGCTGGCAATAATATATGGAACATAGTTGAAAAATGACATAAGCGAAACCGTCATTGCCGATCCGTTTTGCTCATATGCCCACAAAATCAATGTAAAACCCGTCATAGCACTGCCAAGCTGGGACAATGACTGACTGAGCCAAAATACAATATATGTTTTTAAACCGTGATTCATTGGATCATTCCTTTACTCTCTCGTTTCCAAACCGATACCCAATCCCCCATACCGTCTCAATATAGGCTCCCGCCTCCTGCCCCAGTTTCTTCCGCAGGCGCCCTATATGGCTCATGATATTGCTTTCATCTTTTACAAACTTGTCTTCCCAAATTTCAGCATATTTGTAATATTTCATCTGATTTATTCGGCCGTTTTACCAGTTCCATCAATGTTTCATACCCATACACAGATATTATAAACTCTGTTATAGCATAAGAATACTGGTATCCTCCGATTTCAAAAAATTGTTTAAAGTCTTTCCCTGTTCAAACAGATTTCCGCCATTTCTATCAAAACTTAAATCACCCTTTTTTACTTTTCCGTGTCCCTTTATTGTTTCGTTTCTTCAATCGGTCAATTTTAATTTTTTTGTTCTTTGTTTTTAAAAATGCGGTCAGCCTATCAATCTCTTCCGGTCCCAGCCCGCTTTTAAAGATTGGGACAAACTGCCTGCTCTTCACCTGTAAGGCCAGGATATGTTCTGTTTCAAAAATCCGGCTTATGAAAGCATACCGGAACTTTCCTTCCGCATGGTTGGTGAGATTCCATACTACAATCCCCTCGTCATCAAACCAGGTGGTGTACTGATATCCCGTAACCCCGTTAAATTCCTGCATATTACTCAGATTTTTTTTTACGGTTATTCTTTTATATACGACAATCTGCCATATAACAAGAAACAAACCAGTGGAAAAGAAAACAACCGCAAGCGCTGGATATCTTGCAGCACTGAATACGATGCATAACACAAAATAAAGGATAGCTGCCCTTTTTCCTGATTTGGGAATCCCCTTTTTCGCTACCTCCTTCAATACCGTTTCATCAAGAATACCTGTTGTTTTAAATAGTTCCATCACAGACCATCCCTTCCGTTTCATCTGCATCTCTGTATTATACCATATCCATATAGTTCCGAATCATGGCAATATATTGATCTCTCTTTCTCAGCGAGAGGCGGTAACTATCCCCATTTTTCATTCGTATGAGGATACCTGTGCTGAAAAACACAACCCGATAGGGCGTCACCGATTGGATTTCTGAATACGGGATTTCAAACCGTACACGCAATTTTTCAATCACACCATTCCCAACAAAAATAATGCGCCGGTTGGTAAACATATACTTTCCCGGAACCTGATTTCTCAACGAGCCGGGAGTCTCCCAGCAGTCTCCTCCTGCTTCCTTTACGCTCTCCTCACCAGGGAGTAATTCATAATTCTTCATGGATGTTCCTCCTCACTAACCATTTATTCTTTCCGCAAAATCTTTTATATAAGCCTTAAACTTTTTGTTGTCCTCCGGCTGCATCATGAGTGGAATTGCATACTCTGTCACCGTCATTGAAAAAAATCGGTTACTGTCTTTAAAATAAAAGGAGACTTTCCCCATGGCTCCGAGCTTCACTTCCTTTAAGACATCCGTTGTAATATGTAAGATAAATTCCCGGTCCACCTCCATCTCTGCCTTAGAAGGACAAGGCACTGCCATGATATACATCTCATCTTCCCTGTAACGGACGATAAAGCTGGGCAGAGAGGCGTAACCGGTCTGGATTCGGTCATACCCTTTCACCGTGGAAATCGCATCTTTCGCCCCCTGGGCCATCACGATCTCAAATCCAGCGGTTTCCGGAACCGCCGCCTCGGAACCTTCCCGCACTGCCTGAAGGAACTCTTCGTATTTTCTCTTTGTTTTCTTCTCCGTTGCCTTAATCAAAACAAGCGCTATTACTAACGGAACACTTAAAAATAAAATTAGATACATGATTTTTTCTCCTCAATATCATATTTAACCATCATCTGGCCGGTCAAAGCTGACCGACAGGCAGATGGAGCCAATAAAAACACCGATAATATAGATAACATTTTTTACAATATTCAGTGATTCACCTCCGCTGCCAGATTTTTAATATATTTCATAAATGCCTCATACTGTTCGGTCTGCGGAGCAATCACCTGTGGGCCAACACCTGCGACAAAAAACTGTTTATCTTTAAAAATGATATCTACTTTCCCCAGTCCTAATTTAATTCTCTGAACCTGGTCTTTTGTAAAATGCAGAATTACATCCTTGTCCACATCAATTCTTTTCCGTGAGGAATATTTAGCTGCCATAATATACATTTCATCACCGCGATAGCAGATGATGTAGTTGGGAAGCGAATCATAACCGCTTTGGATACGCTCATAACCCTTCATCGTCATAACCGCATCTTTAATACCCGCAGCCACAACCTTCTCAAAATCCTCCGTCTCCGGAACCGCCGCCACTGCCGCATCCTGAATTACCTGGGGAAACGGGTCGGAAGTTCTCTCCACCTTTCTTTTATAGCGCACAATCAGTATCGTTGCCAGCACGGCAATAAGGATAGGGCCTCCCACAAATGTAATTAAAATACCTATAACTCCTGTTCCTGCCATTTTCATTTCCTCCTGCTGCTGTGATATATTTATACTTTATAAACTTCTCAGACATGGTATCAGATACCTCTGCCTCATAATCATTTTCCCACTGCCATGATATGCTTCAAAAAATCCATGAAATTACCAAATGCTTCTGAAAACTCCCACTGGCCCATGCCATGAAGCCCAAAATAGACAGGCGATTCTTCCATGGAAAGATCAATGCAAAACGGATCAGCATTCCTGTCCGCAATCACAAGATAATCTTTATTCCAAGAATCAAAGTTCTTTTTTTCAGTCGGATTATAACGGTAACCGTCCTGACATTTGATGAGATTATGGGCTCCATATAGGGTAATGGAACCATATCCCTTCATCTTTAAATCTGCTATAACAGGCGAAGCTTTGAGCAGAAAATCCCTGTAGTCCGCCGGTAAGTGCCATCTCTGATCAATCTGTTCCATATCGGTCGGCTCCGCCTGAACCAGCCAATTCGTTGGATTAGCCAGATTTTGTTTTTTCTCCCGTTTCTGCTTTAGCTTTTTATCAATTTTTGAATAAACCTTTTCTGCAGCTGTTTCCGGGGAATCCAGACAAATATGGCGGACTGGCTCTGTGAAACCCTTCCCGCAGGGGAATCCCTGTTCAGCCCATTGCCGGATAGCTCCATAATCAATGTTACTTTCTTTCCAAAATCCCGGGTCTATAGGTTTTCCCTGTTCGAATGTGTTATTGGTTACCTTCGACAACTGCATGATAATGTTTGCTTTACATGCTACCGGGAAGTCATGAAGGAATACAAATGGGATCAGCGCATTACAGGCGGCTTTACCGACTGCTTTCACGTATCCTTCGATTCCCCAGTATGCCTTATTGCTGTCCCCTGACTGGATACAGGACATGAAAAAGTCACTGTAAGCGGAATCCGGCTTATCCATCAACTCAACGACCTTCCCCACTGCAAACCCACGATGAAACTCAACCAAACCGTTGTCACCATACCGCATAAGCGCCGCCATAATCCTGTCTCTATTTTCTTCATTGATTTTTTTCGCAAGATAAAGGATTGTGTTGCACGCAGCGACACTGTCTGTCGTCAGTTCCAGCTTTTCTATCTTTTTCTCTAATAAATCCATAAATTCCCCCACTATTCCAACACACCATTTTTAATCTGGTAAAAAAACGCTTCCGCCGTAAAAGTAAAATACCGGCATAGGTACTTTCCCGCCAAATCGTCCATCCAACTGAGTATACATGAGAACAAGCAGCGCCATAGACATTACGCCCTGTATAACAGACCGGAGTTTTTCCTTGGAAAAGCCCCGTTTTTCCATTCTATTGACTAAAAGAACCCGATGTTCACCATTCCCTGCATATGTAAACCGTCTGCCACTCTGGCTATCGTAGGAAAACGGAACTACCTTCAACTCGTCAATGACGGAATCTTCATTTGCAATTAATTTTTGAAGCAATGTGGTTGTATTTTCCGGTAGTGTGAATTAAAGGCTGATTTCACGCATCCATTTTTTGACTTCTCGCAAAATGGTATCCCCGCCGCAGCTATAAATCCTGCTATCAGGAATAGGAGCAGTGAGAATAATTGAAGGCCCCTCGCCCAAAGGCTGCCATAGCTTCCATAAGATTGGGCGAATAATATATTCCGCAGCCAGCGTATAACCGTAAGCAAACAGTGGGACAATTCCCACCACACAGACCAATAAGTACAAATAAAACCATCCGGAAACTTTCCCAGATGGCTGATAGAACTTCATGATAATCCCCCCTGAAATTTACAAAATTTATCAATATAATTATACTGCCTGACAGAAAATAGCGTTGTTCTTTTCATTCCATTTTCATAGCCCATTCATTACAACTATGCCGCAGATTTCTACCAGCCTAAGCAATTCCTTCCCCTCCGGTCACCCTCTTAAAGTAATTCTCTAATGTATCTTCACAAAGGTGAAGTTCTGACACTCCCAGACCGTTTTGCACAAGCGTTTGATTAATACCGGCAACAGACAGGGAAGTGTCAAAGAGTAATATATTGTGGTCGTCCTTTACCTTAAAATCCTTTGCCTGATATTCGCTTTCCAATAGCCGGGCAGCCCAGGCGGCATCCGATACCGTGATATGGATAAACCTCCTGTTAAGATGGGAAAGAAGTAGCTTTTCCCTTATCATAGCATGAAAATGTCATCAGAATATCACAATCAAAGACGGCACCTGCTTCCTTGCCGGATAAGGTGCCGCTTTTGTATCATAACCCCAATCAGCCCAACCCTTTGCCCTCTTCAAACGGCGTGATTGACTTTACTGCGCTCTTTTCAGTCATATCTTCAAAATATCTCACTTTTCCTGCCAGTGAATCCACTCCAATCAGAAGGGCGCGTCCTTCTTTATGCCGGATTACCACTGTTATGGTATCGGATGAAGCTGCTGCGCTGCCGAGAACCTTTAAGCTGTCTTCCGCTGCCAGCTGATGGGATACCACGAATTGTTTTGCGGTCTCTTCTGCGGACTGTGCAGTAACCGGCATTTCACTTTTTACCCAATCCACATAACTTAAATGGATTCCTTTTACCTCTCCCTCCGCATTGAAGGATACATCATACATCGGTTTTGTGTCGATATGTTCCATATCAATCACAGTGTCTGCCGTGATTTCGCCGAAGTTAAGCTCCTCCGGAAGGAATGTAACGGCAGTCTGCTGCTCTGCCTCGTATTCCGGCATTGCGTCCATATACTGTACACTGACAGAATATCCGGTTATATCCGTCATATGGACCCCAAAATAATTCTCAAGGGCAGCTTTTGCCTGTTCAACAAACGCAGCATCCGGTTGAGGTTTTCCGGTCTCCTTGGCATTTACCAAAGTTTTCAGCATATCCCCGCCGGCAGTAGTTACCTCGGACTGTCTTCCCGCTTCATTTGCATATGCGCTCCCACAACCTGACAGGCTGAGCATAAGCACTCCCGCACATAAGATTCCTGTCACTTTTTTCATGTTTTTTCTGTTTCCCATTACAATCTCCTCGTTTTAATATATTTACCAGGTAACTGGTATGGACTCATCTTAACCGGAAATTGTATCATGATTGTAACATCGGAAAAATGATTGTAAATTTCGTTCCCACCTTCACTTTGCTTACAAGTTCCAGTCTGGCATGATGAAGCTTTACGATATCCGAACAGATGGAAAGTCCCAGCCCTACCCCTTGGTTTCTTCTGCCCCTGACCTTATCTACCATGTAAAAGGTCTCAAACACTTTCTTCTGTTCTTCCTCCTGGATTCCTTCCCCCTCATCCTCAATCTCTACAATCGCCTCCCCTGCCTCTCTCCCTATGGAAATCCGTATGGTATCTCCCTCTTTTGACGCTTTCCTTGCATTATCCGTCAGATTCCCGAGAAGGTTTAACAGCAGGTCTCTCTCTGCCCGTATCATGACCGGTTCCTCCGGAACCAGTACAATCAGTTTCATCTGTGCCTTTTGAACTGATGGCTGCAGAATGGTTTCCGCCTCCATCACCACCTCCCTTAAATCACAGGGAACCAGCTCAAAGCTGTGATGTTCTAAAAAAACAAGCTGAAGCATCAGTTCAGACAGTTTTTCAATCCTTTTTCCCTGCTTAAAAATACGCTCCCCCAGTTCCTGCGACGTGTCCTGATCGAGATCCGCAGAGCGCAGCAAATCAGCATATCCTACCACCGCTGTCAAGGGTGTGCGCAGCTCATGTGAGAAATTATCAATGAAACGCCGCTGTTCCTCTGTTGTCTTTTCTAATGCGGATATTTTTTCTTTGACGGCCCGTGCCATCTCATTATAACGCGCCGCCAATTCACTGATTTCATCGTTTCCCCGTACCTCAACAAGTTCCGTATAATTACCGTTGCCGGTTTTTCTGATTGAATCGGTTAGAAGACGCACAGATTTTGTCAAATGTCTTGATATCCCATACATCCCCACAGCCAACACGGCAGCTGTTACAAAAAAGAGACCAAGAAAGTACCGGTACTGCCGGCCGCGATTCTGCACAAAGTCTGTAATTTCCATGAAACAGGTGGCGCCATATGTCTGATACGGTAACGTAAACAGACTGGAAAGACGCAGAAACTGCTTCTCTCCATATTGCAGGATTTTATACTGTGGAGTGTAGGTCATTTCTTCCATCGGCATAACCGGAAGCTCCAAATCAAGATTGGAGTATACCTCCTGCGTATTTTCTCCGGCCTCTGTAATCAGATAATACACACCCCGGATTCTGGACCGGTTCTCCATATATTCCCGGATATATCCATTTGTCCTTCCCAGCCCCCGTCTCGAATCACGGACGCTGCTGGTATAAATATACCATTTCAGGCCCTCCGTGATACTTTTTCGTTCTTCTGAGAGCTGATTTAGGTTCAGCCCAAATACCTGCCGTGTATTCTGTTCCATCAGCAGAATACCGGTCCCAAGAAATATCACAAGGAAGAAGGTAAGCGGCCACAGACAGAATCTCTGCCATAATTTCACGTCTCTGAGACCTCCAGCCTGTAGCCCACATTCCGGACAGATACAATCGAATGCTCCAGCCCCATCTTCCGTTTCAGACGCTGCACATGGATATCCACTGTCCGGCTGTCCGAGTCGAACTCACCGCCCCACACTTCTTCATATATGCGCTCCCTGTAAAGGGCGATATTCCGATTCCGGAGAAACAACAAAAGCAAATCATACTCCTTAGCGGTGAGTTCCACCGGGCGGCCGTCTTTTTGGGCCGTTTTTGCCTCCATGTCAACCTCTATTCCTGCAACAGCAATCTTATCCCGGCTTTTACCATACCGCCTTAGGACAGCTTCCACCCGGGCCGCCAGCTCTGCCAGTTCAAACGGTTTGGTGATATAATCATCTGCCCCCAGCTTAAGTCCCCTCACCTTGTCTTCCAGTCTGGTCCTTGCCGTAATGAAAATCACAGGAATTTGGTAGTTTTTGATATATTCCATCAGTTCATAGCCATCTGCCCCCGGCAGCATGATATCGAGGAGAATTAAATCATACCGCCTCGTCTCCAAAAGCCCGGCAGCCTCAGCTCCGTCATAAACACATTCACACTGATACCCCGCTCTGGTAAGCCCTGCTGATATGATATCTGCAATCATCCCTTCATCTTCTACAATCAGAAATCCCATAGCGTATCTCACCTCACAGTAAAATTTTAAATGCATACCGTTTCGCACACACCGTAACTCAATCATCAGATACACATACAGGCCCTGTCGTGGCTGTTCTTCAGTTCATAGATAGCACATGGCCGTTTCACGGTAACTTCCGCGGCTCTCAGATAGAGTTTCGCAATATCAGGGGAACTATAAGGATAATTCCATCGTTGTAGTAAGCCCTCAGCATCGTACTCAATACAAATACATCATCCACAAGTGCCGCAGATATACTGTGTATGGTTTACTAAACAATTCCGGCAATCCAACAGTGGCGTCATTCTGTTTTTCCCAGAGTAGCATCCAGGACATATCTTCATTTCAGATTACCTCTGTTCTTAGAATATCAAATAATTTACCATCCGTAACAAATTGTTAAAGTACACAAATAAAAACCATTCGGGAATTTTTTCAGATGGCTAATAGGACTTTCAGACTACCTACTAAATTTTTACAGTATAATTATACTGCTTAGAAGAAAAAAATGTGGTTCTTTCCATTGCATTTCCATATCCTATTCATTACAACTATGCCTGTCATTTACAGAATTATATTGTGCGTGGTAAACGCAGCCAACGGTATACGGAATGGGATATAGATACCCAGAAACAGAAAAAAACAATATTACTCCATAAAGAAAGACATGGCTAAAGAGGGGATTGTAAAACAAAAAGCATGCCGCATACCGCCATACCATACATCCCCTCCTTTTCCTTAAACGCTCGGATTCCAGGCCTTATTCCATACCGCTTCCAAGCATTTGTTTTTATCCCCTACTTGTAATTCCTCTTTAGAAAATGTAGATATGCGTCCACGAATTCTGTATATCTGTTTTTAGCTAAAATAAGATTCGTACCATCCGACAACATGATACTTTTCCTGTCATATTTCTCTATTTTTTCAAAATTTACCAGATATCCACGATGGCATCGGTAAAATCTGCTGTCAAGACGCTGCTCCAGCTCAGCCATTGTTGCATATATTTCCACAGCTTCTTTTTCGGTATGAATCATTACTTTTCTTAAGTTGCTTTCTATATATAAAATCCGACTTGGAATAATCCGGAAATGACAGGATTTCGTATGGAAGGTCAGGGCTTCTTCTGTCTGCCGGGAGCACTCCGAAACAGCCGCCAGGAGTACCCTTTCAAATTTATTTTCGTCTAAGGGCTTTAAAAGATACTGAAAAGCAAATAAATCAAGTGCCTCAAATACATACTCATCATAAGCGGTAATAAAAATTACGGAAGGACTACGTGAAAAACCGGCATAAGTATTGTCACGCAGCTGGCGGACTGTCTCCAGCCCATCCACCCCCTCCATCTTAATATCCATTAGAATAATGTCAAAATCTGCCCGGCTCCTTAAAAGCTCACTGCCGGTATGATACATTGCGACTTTACAATCAGGCAGAAGCTTCTGGCATAATTTTTCTAAATAGGTAAGCATATGGATATCATCATCACAAATACCAATGGACAGCATGACCATACCTCCTGATAAGAAACTGAGTATTTACCACTTTATAGTTTTATCATAAAAGGGAATCCTATGTAAAGCATAAGTCACGAATGGGGGATGGATATGTAATGAAATGAAAAAATCCAATCACGCAAAAAGACATAAAATCTCCTCCGCTTCATGGCAGCAACTGTAACCGTTATTGCAGGGACCATTTCATGCCATGGCATATATCATGTACAAATCAACATTTATTTCTGCTTTTTGCAGTCCATCCGGCTATTATTTCAGACCAATAAAAAACACCCTGAATCCGTATGAATACTTCATTCATACGGATTCAGGGCATTTATCTTTTCACTTCTTATGATTACGTTACGTAATCCATTACTTCGCGTAATCCGTAACCCTTGACTCGCGGATTACATTTACTTTAATCTGTCCCGGATACTCAAGCTCGTCCTCAATGCGCTTCGAAACATCCCTTGCCAGCAATACCATATCATCATCGCTGATCTGTTCCGGAACAACCATGATACGAACCTCACGGCCTGCCTGAATAGCAAAAGACTTGTCCACTCCCTTGAAGGAGTTGGTGATATCTTCTAATTGTTTTAATCTGTTTGTATATGTCTCCAACGTCTCGCGCCTTGCACCAGGCCTTGCAGCAGATATGGTATCAGCTGCCTGGACAATGCAGGAGATAAGGTTGGTGGGTTCAACATCGCCATGATGGGACTCCACTGCGTTCAGCACGGTGGCAGATTCCTTATACTTCTTACAGAGGTCTGTACCAAGCTGTACGTGAGTGCCTTCCATATCATGGTCAACGGATTTACCAATGTCATGTAATAAACCGGCACGTTTTGCTAAACGTACATCCACACCAAGTTCTGACGCCAGAAGCCCTGACAGCTGGGACACTTCAATGGAATGCTTCAGCGCATTCTGTCCATAGCTTGTCCTGAACTTCATCTTACCAAGTAACTTAACCAGTTCCGGATGAATTCCATGGATTCCAACCTCGAGACAGGCTGCTTCGCCCTCTTCCCTCATGTTGTTCTCCACTTCCTTCTGTGCCTTCTCTACCATTTCCTCAATTCTGGCCGGATGAATACGTCCATCCACAATCAAACGCTCCAATGCAATTCTTGCAACTTCTCTACGTATTGGATCAAATCCGGATAAAACTACTGCTTCCGGGGTATCGTCGATAATCAGTTCCACACCGGTAAGGGTTTCCAGGGTTCGTATGTTACGTCCCTCACGCCCGATGATGCGGCCCTTCATCTCGTCATTTGGAAGCTGTACAACGGAAACCGTTGTCTCGGCAACATGGTCTGCTGCACAGCGCTGGATGGCTGTTACAACCAAATCCCTTGCCTTCTTGTCAGCTTCTTCTCTTGCCTTGTTTTCAAGTTCCTTAATTAATTTAGCTGTGTCATGTTTTACATCTTCTTCAACAGATTTTAAAAGATATTCTTTTGCTTGTTCGGAGGTTAGACCGGATATCCGTTCCAGTTCCTGTATCCCCTGCTCATACTGGGCTTCCACTTCAGCTGTACGCTTACTGAGGACGTTCTCCCTTCTGACCAGGTCAGCCTCCTTCTTTTCCAGGGCATCTGCCTTTTTCTCAACGTTCTCTTCCTTGCTCAATACACGTTTTTCATAACGTTGAAGTTCTGCTCTTCTTTCCTTGGTTTCCTTCTCTAATTCATTCTTCGTCTTTAAAGATTCTTCCTTGGCTTCCAGGAGAGCTTCTCGCTTCTTTGTCTCAGCGGTTTTTAATGCCTCATCTATTATTTCCCTTGATTTCTCTTCTGCACTTCCTACCTTGCTGTCGTACTGCTTACGCTCGTAGTTACGTGCTGCAAACCAAGTAATAATAATAGCCACAATTATCACAGCGATAATCACTATAGGGACCATTATCTCTGACACAGGAGCACCTCCTTATTAAATTTTCATTGTACTAACTACAACGTATTAATTTTATACTTTTTTCAGAATTATGTCAAGTATCTTCCCCTTATTTTCGCTGCAATACAGTCAATATAGACAAAAGTTCATTCCGGCCATTCTTCCCTGTCTTCTGTGCTGATTTCCCGCATGACACGGTTGATTACATCGTAAGAATATCCTTTTCTTCCCAGAAATGCGGATAATCGGCCCTTTTCCTCATAGGAAATCCCAGTTTTTCCCTTCAGGCGTTTGCGCAGAAGCTGCCTGGCATTTTCCACATCATCTACCTGGTGCCCGGAAAATGCCTCGCTTATCTCCTCCTGTGACACCCCCTTTTGGGAAAGTTCATAGACCAGCTGCCTGCGGCTCTTCCTGTTTCCATAGGAACGGACATAGCTTTCCGCATAGGCCCTGTCGTCAATAAACCGGTACTCCTTGAGGAAATTCATGGCATAACTCACCGCCTCCTCAGGATATCCGGCTTCCTGCAGTTTCTTCTTCATCCAGGTCTCTGTCTTGCCCGAGGACTTAAGCAGGTATAGGGCGCGCTCCTTGGCCCGCCCTAACAGTACTTCATTCAATATGCGCTGGTAAACATCCGCTTCCAGTTCCTTTCCCTCTTCAATCCCAAACCGTTCCACCTCACCCCTGTATAAAACAAAGGCAAAGCCTTCCTCAAGGAAGACTTTGCTTTTTCTCTTATCTACAGGGATGATGGATGTGACCATCATGACAGTCCTGGGGCATCCGGTGTGTCAGCCCCTTCGGTCTTGGTTCCAGGCGCCTTGGGTGCTTCCAGCCTGGTTCCCTTCTTTAATTCCTTTGCCTTGGCTTCCTCAGCCTCTGCCGCGGCTTCTTCAGCGCCCGGCAGTTCGTACCTGACCCTTACCTTTGCCTCCACCTCTGCACACATCTCAGGGTTATCGGAAAGATACTGCTTGGAATTCTCACGGCCCTGGCCAATCTTGGAACCATTATAGGCAAACCAGGCGCCGCTCTTCTCTATGATGTTCTCCTTTACAGCCAAGTCCAGGATATCGCCAACCTTGGAAATGCCCTTGCCGAACATGATGTCGAATTCAGCTTCTTTAAACGGAGGTGCAATCTTATTCTTAACAACCTTGACCCGGACACGGTTACCAATCACTTCGCCGCCCTGCTTCAAGGTCTCAATCCTGCGCACGTCCAGGCGCACGGAAGCATAGAACTTAAGGGCGCGTCCGCCAGTGGTTGTCTCGGGGTTGCCGAACATGACGCCCACCTTCTCACGCAGCTGGTTGATGAAGATGACGATACAGTTGGACTTGCTGATGACAGCAGTCAGTTTACGCAGGGCCTGTGACATCAGCCTGGCCTGGAGTCCCACATGGGAATCCCCCATCTCGCCGTCAATCTCTGCCTTCGGAACCAGGGCGGCCACGGAGTCCACGATAACAATGTCAACCGCGCCTGAACGCACCATGGTCTCGGTAATCTCCAGGGCCTGCTCCCCGTTATCCGGCTGTGATATGTACAGGTTGTCAATATCCACGCCGATGTTCTTGGCATACACGGGATCCAGGGCATGCTCTGCATCGATGAAGCCTGCAATCCCGCCCCTCTTCTGTACCTCGGCAACCATGTGCAGGGCAACCGTGGTCTTACCGGATGACTCCGGTCCGTAGACTTCTATGATCCTGCCCTTGGGCACGCCGCCCAGGCCCAACGCAATGTCAAGGCTGATGGAGCCTGTGGGAACAGTCTCGATATTCATGTTGGCCCTGGAATCCCCCAGCTTCATCACGGACCCTTTGCCGTAAGCCTTCTCTATCTGTGTAAGGGCCGCATCCAGGGCCTTTAACTTCTCATCTTTATTCATATCCCTGTTAATTACATTACTCTTCTCTTCTCTGGCCATGATATCCTCCGATTCGAACAAACGTTCTCTAATAGTTACAATCATAGTATAATTCAGCTCAAATGTCAACCACTAATTTTCCCGGTCCCCCCTTTTCCATCCCTTACTTTACTTGTGAATACCGGGCGAACCGCCCTCCACAGGTGCCTGTGCATACACCCACTGACCGCGCATCTGGCGCAGACAAAAGCCATCGCAGAAGAAAGTCTGCGGAACAGGTTAAGGATAGCATAGAATGGGTTAAAATGCAAGTGGGGCGTGCAGATGACGGAAAGCTACAGACACACATCTGACGGAAAGCATTTTTCAAACACACCCTAGCGGTTGCCGGACAGGACACGGTAAATCCCGGGAACAGTGGACTGAAGGCATTTCCTTAAAAGATTACTTATGATTACCATGAACAGCGGCATAAGCAGGAACATGGCCAGGGCTGATGCAGGAACGGAAGGAAGGAGGATGGCCCCGGCCTTGTTAAAGAGCCTGACCCAGGCAAAGTGGATGGCGTATAGGAAAAAGTTATGCTTCATCCATTCCCCGGCCACAGGCAGGCGGATGCCGGACAGCAGGAGCCAGACAGCGCATACTCCCCAAATACGCTGCAGTACGGCGGACAGGGGCCTGGCGTAAAGGAACGCCATGGGACGGCTTAAGAAAAGGATCAGGGCCAGCAGCAGGACGGCAGCGCCGTAGTACAGAAGACGCCTCCTTCCCCCGGGAGGCACGGACTCGGCAAACCGTCCCCATCCCTGCCTGTGAAGGCTTATATAAGCGGCCGCGCAGGTGTAGAACAGGGCGTCCATGTTAAGATGAGGGAAATCCCAGCCATGCCACAGCGCAAAAGCAATCATCACAAGGGCCGCTGCCCCGGACAGGGTGCGTTTCATCACAGGATAGATGACAGGAGCCAGGGCAATGAGGAGGATTAACTGATATAAGTACCAGAATACGGGATTATAGGCGTAATTCATAAGGGCGTCCATGAGCTGCCCAATGGTGACGGGCACCGGAGGCTTTCCTATGAGGCCGGATATGGCAGGAATCCGGGTAACGGTTACGTATCCCGCATAATATAGGAAATTCCAGATCAGATAGGGTACCAGGATGCTCCGGATACGCGACTTCCATTTGGGGACCAGTCTGGACCAGTCAAACCTGCGGTAAAACAGATAGGAGGACACCATGAAGAAGCCCGGGACAGATATCTGCCCCAGCCCTTCTCCCAGGATCCACTCCAGCCTTTCCACCCCGGCCGCTGCCTGAGTGGCTCCCAGGTATAACTCCGCATTAAAAGAATGTACCCATACAACCAGAAGGCTGAACAGGAATGTAATCCAGTAAACCTGGTTGTGAAACTGCTTTTCTTCCATATGACATATCCTCTCCTGCAGCAAAACCAAAGGTAACATGTACAAAAGCCAAAAGGCCGCTTCCCGGAACTCTACTGTCCTCATTCAGGGAAACGGTCTTTCTATACGGACACGGATTGTATGGCGCTTCATACCGCGCCCAGGGGATGTCCGGACATACCCCCGCCTTCCCGTAAGCCCGGGTCGGGGATGGATGTCCGGACAGCCCTGCCATCAGCTGCGGTACTGCGCCAGCAGTTTATTAATCCGCTTGGTAGGTGTCAGCAATTCACTTAAAGATGCATCGTGATTTAAATTGTCAATGATGAGGGCAATGTACTTGCTCATGTCAACATCAATATAGTAAGGCCTCTCAAGCAGGGACGGTGTCTGATAAACCAGGTTGGTTGTCAGGATCCTGTCGATAATGCCCTTGTCATAATACTCGTCAAACTTGTTAAGCCCGCCTGTGAACAGGCCGAAGGTGGAGCATACAAATACCTTCCTGGCCTTCCTGCGCTTCAGTTCCTTTGCCACATCCAGCACGCTGTCGCCTGAAGATATCATGTCATCGATAATCAGCACATCCTTGCCCTCCACGCTGGCTCCCAGGAACTCATGGGCCACAATGGGGTTGCGTCCATTGATGATCTGGGTGTAGTCACGGCGCTTGTAGAACATGCCCATATCAAGTCCCAGCATGTTGGCAAAATACACGGCGCGCCCTGTGCCGCCTTCGTCCGGGCTGATGACCATCATGTGGTCACTGTCAATCTGAAGGTCTGTCTCGTTCTTCAGCAGGTACTTTAAGAACTGGTAGATGGGCTGGACCGTCTCAAACCCTCTTAAGGGAATGGCGTTCTGTACCCTTGGGTCATGGGCATCAAACGTGATGATGTTCTCCACGCCCATGTTCACCAGCTCCTTAAGGGCCAGCGCACAGTCCAGGGACTCCCTGCCGGAGCGCTTATGCTGTCTGCTTTCATATAAGAAAGGCATGATTACGTTAATCCGGTGGGCCTTTCCCGCGGCTGCCGCAATCACACGCTTTAAATCCTGGAAATGGTCATCCGGCGACATATGGTTGGTCATGCCGAACAGGGAATAGGTAAGGCTGTAATTACATACGTCAACCATGATATACAGGTCATCGCCCCTTACAGACTCAAGTATCAGTCCCTTTCCCTCGCCGGAGCCAAACCTTGGTGTGATGGCATTTAAAATATAGGAATCCCTCTGATATCCGGAAAATGCAATGGTGGATTTGTGCTCGCTCTCACGCTCACGTCTCCAGTCTACCAGATAGGCATTGACCTTGTCTCCTAATTCCGTGCAGCTTTTAAGGGGTATAAGACCCAGGGGGCCAACTGGAATTGTCTCAATGATTTTTTCCTCATATAACATGGTTTTAATCCTCCTGTTTTAGGCTGGCGGCTTCTTTGCCGTAACCAGCATATACTTTTATACCATCATTCTCCATGGTTCGTCAAGGGCATATCCCTCAGGAATTGCCATGTTTTACAGTTATTTTTTTAACAGTCTGATGTCTCCCCCATATAATGGAATCATCCGGTATCCGCTCATGATCCTGGACGTGACGCGGTCCGTATAGGAATCCCGCAGCCGGGCCGGCGAAAGGTTGGTGGAGATAATGGTGGAGCGCTTCATGTTCATCCTCTCATTAATACAGTAGAACAGCTGGGACGAGGTAAAGCTGTTATTCAGTTCGGTCCCCAGGTCATCAATGATCAGCAGGTCGCAGTCCAGGATGAACCGGTACATATCCCGCATCTCCTCCGCGTTCTCATAATCAAACTTATTCCTGGAAAATATCTCAAACAGGTCGCTGGCCGTGAGATAGATGACCGAGTGGTAGGTGTTCATCAGTTCCTTGGCAATGCAGTTGGTTAAGAATGTCTTTCCAACCCCGGTACTGCCTGTGAATAACAGGTTCTCATGCTTCTTGTCAAACTGCTTCACGAATTCCCTGCACTCCCTGACCACACGCCGCATATAATCCGCATTGGTCATGCCAATCTGGGGCAGTATCTCCTTATTGTCGTAGTATTGGAAGGAAAGGGCTGAAAAATTCTCCTGTTCCAGGATATCCTCCAGATTGGACTGGTCATGGAGCAGCTTCATCTGCGCCTTCAGGAAACAGTGGCACTTCCTGCCGTCAACCAGGCCGGTATCCTGGCAGTCCGGGCAGTTATACCACAGCTCCAGGTAATTGTCCGGATATCCGGCAGCCCGGATGATCAGCGCCTTCTGCTCCCTCAGGTCCTGCAGGTCCTCCTTCAGCTTATCAAGGGCGCCTGAATCCCCTTCCAGAAGCTTCCTGGCGCAGGCCACCGAACGGCCGGCTATCTCGGCTTCCAGTTCCTTTACCACAGGAAGCCTCCTGTAAATCTCCTGGCGCCGTTCCTCCAGCTGGTGATGGTTCTCAATCTGCTGTCTTCCGTACGCCCTCATGATTGCGTCATACTGGGAATTGCTTAGTGCCATTATCTGCCCTCCTTACATATCAGGGCTGCTGCCCTACCCATTCCTTAACCTGCTTTAGCATCAGGGCATCGTAGTCCGTGTCCCTCTGTTCAAAATTATGGAACTGGTTGGGCGCCCCTTTCCTGGTACGTTTTCCCTGGCCGGACACAGCTGTGTCATACGTTTGAAGACGCTTGTCCCTGGACCTGGAAGTGTCCTCCCTGGCCGCCGTCCGTCTGGCATCCAGCTCCCTGATATCCCCGATGCCCCTGACACCGGCTTCCTTCCAGTCCGTGAGGATCTTATCCGCGTACTGGAAACTGGGGTTGTGGATGGCCGTGATGGTCCTGTTGCAGGCCTCCAGCACCACGTCCCGGTTAAAACCGTAGTCCTTGAACCATTTATCCATCAGCTTCTGTTCCGGCGCAGCCGGTTTCCTGCTGTTTATCCCAAATGCCTTCATCACTGCAAATGAATCCCTGTTATAGGAAGCCGAATAATCCTTTGCCTCCTGGGCCGTATGGATTCCCTTCTCATGCCAGCTCCTGGCCACTGCCTCAATATAGCGTATGGAGGTATGGCCGTTCTGGACACAGTATTCCACCAGGTATTCCAGCAGTTCCTCATTCATCCCCAAATCCTCATACAGATAAGCGAAAACCTGGCAGTCCCTGGGGGTAAATACCTTGTTCAGGTACTTCTGGGCAATATAGAGGAGCTGTGAAAAACCTTCATCCTGGGAAAGGCGGTTTACCTGTTCCGCAGAGTATACAGGCTTGTCCCTGTTCTCCTGGACCGCCTGGTTCTGTTCCCTTCGTCCCTGCGCCATATCCCCCTGCCCATGGGCATCCCAGATTCCCGGTGCCTGCCCATGGGTATCCTGGATTCCTGTCCCCTGTCCATGGGTGTCCTGGATTCCTGTCCCCTGTCCATGGGTGTCCTGGATTCCTGTCCCCTGCCCATGGATGTCCTGGATTCCTGTTCCCTGGACACGGATGTCCTGGATTCCTGCTGCCTGGACACGGATATCCCCGGCCATGGCGCCATTGACTTCATAATTCCCCAGCACCTGGTCATGGGCAGGTGGCTGGTGAACCTCCGGCAGACCGGCGGCCTGGTTCCTAACCGCCTGGGTCCTGGCAGACACTCCCCTTGACTGCACCGCCCCCTCATCCTGACGGCCCATGGACGCACAGGATGCAGGCGCTTCCTTCCTGGTTCCGGAAAGGATTCCCAGCTTCTCCCAGTAGGCCAGTGCCCTGCGCACATCTGATTCCGTATGGTCCAGGGCATCTGCAATCCCCTCTATGGTGAGGTCCTCACCCTGATGGCGCAGCACAAACAGGTATACCTTGACATATTCCCCATTGGCCCTTGCCATATATTCATCAATAAATTCATGAGCCACCGCAGTGGACGGCACGCTCCATCTGTCCTTAAAATTCACACCCATCTCACCACTCCTTACATCTTCTGGCCCGCAGACATGTCTTTTCCTGCCGGCCGGGCGGCACATGCGTTACATTCCATATCATAACACATCCACATCTAAAAGAAAATAGGCGCATTTTTACACAATCCGACTTGTGGATAATGTGGATAATGTGGAAAAATAGTGGACATAATTGTTCGCGGGCATGCCCAAATCCCCTTTTTTCCGTATAAAACCAAGAAATTCGAAATTGATTGACATTTTTTTATGTTAATCAAAAAATCCACATAGCTTCTTTACATAAAATGTTGAAAACTATGTGGATAATGTGGATAACTACTGGCCTAACAGCTTTTCCCCTACTTTTACAATGTCTCCGGCACCCATAGTTATCAACACATCGCCGTTTATACAATTTTCCAAAATAAATGTCTCTATGTCATCAAAGGACGGGATATAGTGGGCCTTTGTCCCAAGCCGCTCGATGCGCTGTGCAATATCCCGTGAGCTTACGCCCAGGGTATCGGTCTCCCTGGCAGCGTATATATCGGCAAGTATCACCTCGTCCGCGGCTGAAAGGGTCTCTGCGAACTGGTCCAGGAACGCCTTGGTCCTGGTGTACGTGTGGGGCTGGAACACGCACCACAGCTTCCTGTGAGGATAATTCTTTGCAGCGGACAGGGTTGCCTTTATCTCCTGGGGATGGTGGGCATAGTCATCAATGATGGTAATCCCGCCTATCTCCCCCTTTTTCTCAAACCTTCTGTCCGTGCCCGTGAACTTCCGAAGCCCTGCCATGACAGCGTCAAATCCGGCTCCCAATTCCATGGCCACGGCAATGGCCGCCAGGGAATTATACACATTATGCTCCCCTGTCACGCCCAGGGTGATGCGGTTCACCACTTCCCCCTGGATGACCAGGTCATAGGAGGGCCTTGCAAATCCGTCATATGTGATATCCTTTGCCGTATAGGTGCTGGAACTGTCCTTGCCAAAGGTGACAACCCTGCAGCCCAGCCCCTTCGTAATCTCCTCAACCGCATCAATGCCGCTGTTGATTACCAGAAGCCCCCTGGAGGGAAGCTTTTCTGCAAACAGCCGGAAGGAATGGCGGATATCCTGGATATCCTTAAAGAAATCCAGGTGGTCCTCCTCAATGTTCAGTATGACCTCCATGGTGGGATGGAATGACAGGAAGCTGTTGGTATATTCGCAGGCTTCCGTGACAAACAGCTCCGGGCTTCCCACCCTGATGTTGCCGCCTATATCCTGAAGGATGCCGCCCACGGAAATGGTCGGGTCCAGATTCCCTGCTAACAGGATATCCGTAATCATGGATGTGGTGGTGGTCTTGCCGTGGGTCCCGGATACGGCAACCGCCTGCTTATAGTTGCGCATCATCTCCCCTAAAAGCTCTGCCCTGGAAAGCATGGGGATCCCCTTTTCCTTAACAGCCATGAATTCCGGGTTATCCTCATGGATGGCGGCAGTATACACCACCACGTCAATGCCCGGTTCCTTCTCTATATTTGCAGCCCTCTGACCGTAGTACACCCTGGCGCCTCTATCCGTAAGATGGTCTGTAAGCCCTGTCTCATGGGAGTCAGAACCCGTAACGGTAAATCCTTCTTCCAGGAGGATTTCCGCCAGACCGCTCATGCTGATGCCTCCAATCCCGATAAAATGAACATGTTCCGGTTTTCCAAAATCTATCTGATACATAATCAATAATCCTTCCCTGTGCCCATAGAGCTGTCCGCAGCGCTGTCTGCACAAAAATATCTCTTCCTTATTATATCAAAAAAACACTGAAAAGCTATATAAAAAATGGAGAATTACCGTCCCCGCGGCAACTCTCCGTCATGTATCTTACTAAAATATATTATGTTCGTGCTGTGTCCGTGCTGTCCGGCCGCTGAAAATCAGGTTCTTATACCTGTCCAGGGTTATCAGCAGTACATTCCCAAGGACACCGATGGCCAGTATCTCACCGATTCCAACCGTTCCCATGGCCACGAGGATTAAATCCTCAGAACCATACGCATACCGCAGCACCCATGGGATGATGATGGTATTGGCAAGGATGGGCGGGATGCACACGCACCATCTGTGCTTCCTCACATACCATGAACCGGCTGCCCCAATCAGCGTTGCCAGGCTTCCGAATACCACGTCTAAGGGCATTGCCCCGCAGAGCAGGTTGGATAGCAGGCACCCCACAAACAGTCCCGGCACTGCTGCCGGCGTGAAGAAGGGCAGGATGCAGAGGGCCTCTGAAATCCTGAACTGGACCGGGCCAAAGCTGATGGGTGCAAACAGGATGGTAAGCACCACATAGATGGCTGCAATCATGGCCCCCTGGGCCAGCACATACAGCTTGTTGTTACTCTCTCTCATATTCTGTTGTCTCCTTTAGTTTTGTTTTAGGTGTGGAAGGTCTCGAACACACCATCTTATATGTCTTATTGACTGATAAAGTATAGCATCAGATTGCACAATTATCAAGACTTATTTTACCGGCTGTCTTCCCCTTCTCATTTACCTTCTCATTTATCCCCTTCTAATTTAAAGAACAAACATCATATGGGTAATGCCGCATTTTCTGTTTGATAGATATGCACAGGCTGATTATTTTATGCTATACTCACCATATACATCATAGTCCGGGGCATGAATCACAGCCTGCACCATCCATCACACCCTCACTACAACTACCGATTACTGACTGCATTTCACAGTCCGCCCCATCCACCCTGCGCATGAACGAGGTCCCTGCCATGAGTACAACCGGCTACATCAACATATCTCTTGAATTGTTCGGAGGACTGCTCTCACTGATATTCATCCTCAGCCTTTCCCTTGGCAGCCTCAAAAAGGAAACGCTGGAGCGGCTGTATATCCGCGTGCTTTCAATCAATACAATCCTGTTGTTTTCCGATGCCGCCGCATGGATCTTCAAGGGGCATCCTGACAGGTTCAGCTTCTGGATGGTACGGATAGCCAACTTCCTTGTGTTTACATTCGGATATATCCTGTTAGCAGTGTTTACGGATTATCTGGTCTGCTTTGTATCCGGGAAGGGGGCCGGGATATCCAGGGCCCCTTCCCGTCTCATGTGGTGGCTGGCCCTGTCAGCCATTGTCCTGGTAGTCATATCACAGTACAACCACATGTACTACCTGATTGACAGCCATAATGTCTACCACCGCCAGCGCTGGTTCTGGATATCCCAGATATACGGCATCATCTGCATGCTTATCAACGGGGCAATCCTGGCGCGGTACAGGAAGTATCTGTCCGGGAAAGAACTGGCCGGGCTGGCCGCCTACATATTGATGCCTGTCATAGCCATGCTGGTCCAGATGCTCATATACGGCATAGCGGTCCTATATATCGCCACCACGGTTTCGGCCCTGTGCATCTACATCAGCATCCAGGTGGAACAGTCCCGCAAATTCAGCCAGGAGGAGCTGGAACTGGAGAAAAGCCGGACAGCCATCATGCTGTCCCAGATCCATCCTCATTTCCTCTACAACTCCCTGTCCGTCATCAAGGGCCTGTGCCAGACCGACCCCAGGCAGGCGGAACTGGCTGTTGACCATTTCTCCGGTTTTTTAAGGGGGAACCTGGATTCCCTGACCGCCGGCTCCCCCATACCGTTCAGCCAGGAACTGTCCCATACAAGGCATTACCTGGAACTGGAACAGATGCGCTTTGGCCACAGGCTGAACGTTATCTATGACACGCCTGTGACGGACTTTTTAATCCCGCCCCTTACCCTGCAGCCCATTGTGGAGAATGCAGTCCGCCACGGCATCGTCAAGCGGGAGGAAGGCGGCACCCTGACGGTTGCCACTGCCCTGACCAGCGATGCCTATACGGTTACGGTGACAGATGACGGGGTCGGATTCGACCCTTCAGGCCCATTGCAGGACGGAAAAAAGCACATAGGCATACAGAATGTCAGGAAACGCCTCCAGGCCCAGTGCAGCGCAAGCCTGACCATCCGGAGTGTCCGGGGATGCGGCACCACGGCAATGATTACCCTCCCAAGGAAAGCTGGGGAAAAATAAAGCTGTTTTCATTCCATTTTAACAGAAAAGAGATGACTGAAACCATGAAAATAATTGCTGTAGATGATGAACCCCTTGTGCTGGATGTCCTGATAAAAGCCATCCGCGAGGCCGAGGCTGGCTGTGAAGTCCAGGGCTTCATGCGTTCCCGTGAGGCCCTGGCCGCGGTCCAGGACGGCCTGCGGCCGGATGTGGCATTCTTAGATATCGAGATGGCGGGCATAAACGGCCTGGAACTGGCCATGAAGATACGCGCCATTTCCAACAACACAAAAATCATTTTCGTCACAGGATATCCCCAGTATGCGCTGGATGCATACTCCATTCATGCCAGGGGATACCTGCTAAAGCCTGCCACCCCGGAACATGTCCGCGGTGAACTGAATGAGCTAAAACGCCCTCCGCTCCATGTAAACGGCCGTATCCGTGTGCAGACCTTTGGGAATTTTGAGATTTTTGTGGATGACAGGCCCCTTCACTTCAATCTGTCCAAGACCAAGGAACTGCTGGCCTATCTTGTTGACCGCCGCGGGGCGGCCGTCAACACAGGCGAGCTGTGTGCGGTACTGTGGGAGCAGCGGCCGGACAGCCTCTCGGTAAGAAGCCATCTGCGCACCCTGATATCTGATTTAAGCCGCACCCTTTCCCTGGCCGATGCCGGGGACATACTGATTAAAAGACGCAACAGCTTTGCCATTGACTGTGAAAAACTGGACTGTGACCTCTATGGTTTCCTGCGCCAGGAACCGGATGCCATCAACACCTACATGGGTGAATACATGATGCAGTATACATGGGCCGAGATGACACTAGGTGAACTGGAGCGCCAGAAATAGGATTTGATTTGCGGTTTCTTTGCGGTTTCCCTGCTATAGTAAAAAGAGAATACCCAGCACTGCGTTGCTAAAAGGAGACCCCTATGAAATCCATACAGACAAAATTCATTGCCCTGATATTAGGCTGCGTCCTGCTTTCCTCCCTGGTCATCGGAGGAGCCGGAATCATGAATGCCAATCAGGTGGTGGACAAGGATTCCGCCGATATCATGAATCTGATGTGCAGCGAAAAAGCCAATGAACTGAACGGGCTTTTTTCCTGCATCGAGCAGTCTGTCAATACAGTAGCAGTCTACGCAAACAGGGAACTGACGGATGTTAAGAAATTCAAGACCGACCCTGAATATGTGAGGGAATATACCAGACGTATCCAGGACATTGCCGTCAACGCCGCCAACAACACCCAGGGAGCGCTGGCCGTCTATGTGCGCTACAATCCGAATTTCACCTCCCCTACCTCAGGCCTTTTCTGGAGTAAGACAGCCCTGGACGGGCGGTTCCAGGAACTGCCGCCCACGGACTTCTCCCGGTACAGCCCGGACGACGTGGAGCATGTGGGCTGGTATTACCTTCCTGTCAAAAGCGGCCAGGCCACCTGGATGGCGCCCTATATGAACAAGAACATA
This sequence comes from Enterocloster sp. OA13, assembly GCF_022440595.1. Classification (NCBI taxonomy): domain Bacteria; kingdom Bacillati; phylum Bacillota; class Clostridia; order Lachnospirales; family Lachnospiraceae; genus Enterocloster; species Enterocloster sp. OA13. The sequence goes on from NZ_JAKNTF010000001.1 coordinate 4,500,940, forward strand.
CAGGTTGAGATGATTTCCTATGTTGTTCCCCTGTACGCGGACAACACAACCATAGGCGTGGTAGGCATGGACATTGATTTCAGCCTTATCAAGAATTCAGTGAATACGATACACGTCTATGATACCGGTTATGCCTTCCTGACGGACGAACAGGCCAACATCATGTACCACAGGGATATACCGGCCAAAACCCCCATGGACAGCTTGGAAAGCAGCCTGCTCCCGGTTGCGGACAGACTGCGCAGCGGCGGCATCGGCAATTACCTGTTTTCCTATGAATGGAGGGGACACAGGAAACGGATGGCCCTGTGCAGCCTTAAGAACGGGATGCGTCTGGCCATCACCGCGCCCTCCAAAGAGATAGACGCAGCCAAGAATACGCTGATACTGCAAAGCAGCATTGCCCTGGTCAGCATATCCGCCCTGGCTGTCATCCTCACCATCCTGATGACCCGGCGCCTGATAAAACCCCTGAAGGAGCTGAACGAGGCAGCCAAGAAAATAGCCGAGGGTGACCTCTCCGTCTCCCTCTCCCACCAGACCAAGGACGAGGTGGGCATGCTGGCCGACAGTTTCCAGCAGACCGTCAACCATCTGCAGAAATACATTAATTACATCAACGGCCTTGCTTACCGGGACGGCCTCACCGGGGTCAAGAACAAAACCGCCTATCAGGAAACCGTGGCCAACCTGGAAGAAAAGACCAGGACCGGGCGGCCTGAGTTTGCGATGATTGTCTTCGACATCAACAACCTGAAAACAATTAACGACACCCAGGGCCATGACTTCGGTGACATACTGATCATCGATTCCTGCAAACTCATCTGCAAGGTATTCAAGCGCAGTCCGGTCTACCGCATCGGCGGCGATGAATTTGTGGTGATTCTGGAAAATGATGACTTTGAAAACTATGAAGAGCTTCTGGACCGCTTCAACACGGCTTTGGATGACTACAACAGACACGCCAGGCCTGACGGCAGGATATCCATTGCCAGAGGCATTGCCATCTATGAGGAAAATGTGGACCTGACGGTCAGCGATGTATTCAAGCGCGCTGACGATGCCATGTACCAGAATAAGATACAGATGAAAAAACGGAGGGAAAAGGCAGACCGCAGCGGATCAGGCAGTAACGCAGACCTTTGTCCGGACGGCAGTACCGACCGTAATCCGGACAGGTAGTACCGGCCATAATCCAGACAGGTAGTACCAGCCATAATCCGGACCGTAGTCTAAACAGTGGATTAAACACATAAATAGCCATGGTTATCCCAATTATATTATTGAGAGTCCCAAAACAGCCAGATACAGGCAGACGGTACAAATCCCCATCTGCCTGTATCTTTTCATCTTATCATTTCCAAAATCATGAGAAGCCATAAATCCCCGGCTTCAGGCCCGGTCAATGTCCGCATGTCCCACCATGCCCATGGCAGCTGTGTTCCCCGCCTTCATGGTGATGGTTACACATGGTATCCGGATCATAATCCAGGCTGCCTTTTAAGAATGCATCCACAGCCTCATCCGCATTACCGGATGCTCCCGGGTACAGATCAATCCCGGCCTGGGCCAGGGCAACCCTGGCGCCCCCGCCGATCCCGCCGCAGATAAGCGCTTCCACACCCAGGTTCTTCAAAAATACGGCCAGGGCTTCATGGCCGCTTCCTCCAGTCCCCACAACCTGTGATGACACCACCCTGCCATCTTCCGTCTCATAAAGCTTAAATGCCTCACAATGTCCAAAGTGCTGGAATATCTGCTCATTCTCGTATGTTACAGCTATCTTCATTACAATCTCCTCCTGATTTGTTATTGCAGCGGCGTCTCTGGCACCGGCGCTTCCCGCAGTCCTTACCGCAGCAGCTGCCAGCATCCGGGCACAGGCTGTAATTGCCTCCCCGTATGGCTAACTGCCGTCCATTGACCAGACAGTCCGCCAGCTTCTTCCTGGCGGAATTATAAACCGCCTGGACCGTGGTCCTGGCTACTCCCATCTGCCCGGCACACTCCTCCTGGGTGCAGTCAAGCAGATCAATGAGCCGTATTGTCTCATACTCCTCCAGTGTAAGCTCCACCCTTGTATCCGCATCCTGATCCAATGGACCGAATACTTCTACCGTTGGCTGTGAACAGACTCTTCTGGCTTTAAAGGGCCTTGCCATGCGCATTCTCCTTATCCGCTGCTGTTGCCGCATTGTTTCTGACTTATGTCATTAACTATACAATCATTATTGACATATGTCAATATCTTTTTTGGATTTATCGGCCCTGTTCCCGGAAGCAAACAAAACAGAGGCTGCGTCCCCATCAACGCCACCCCTGCCTATAAAAAAATCTCCTCTCTTCCCTCACACACAAGAGGGCACAAACACCTGTCCCCTTGCGCCAACCAGGTGCCCCAGCCCCAGACTGGTAACCATGGCCTGCTCAATCCCTTCCATCTGACAGGAATCCAGGTGTCCTATGTATTCCTTTAAACGGTTCCTGTCAATGGTGCGTATCTGTTCTGCCAACACGGTGGAATCCTGCTTCAGCCCTCCCCGCATCCTCCGGATACACACATGGGTCGGAATGGCTGCCTTAGTGGAACGGCTGGTGATGGCTGCTACGATGACCGTAGGGCTATACTTATTTCCCACATCATTCTGGATGACCAGGACAGGACGTACGCCTCCCTGTTCAGATCCTACCACCGGTGACAGGTCCGCATAATATAAATCCCCTCTCAGGACATTCTGACTGATATTTTTGTTCTCTCTATACATAACATTACCTCACTGATTCATAAATGGTGTTTCCTACTGGAGATTATCGCCATTTTTGAGGTAATTAAACATCAGTCCCGCATAAGATAACCTTTTTTATCCAATGCCTCCTCGATAAGATTCAGATTCCGTTCCTCCTGCGCGGCCACTGTGTGGTAATGACAGCCGCCTGTAAGGGCCTTTAACGGCTGGTCATGGGACTGCTCCATCTGTGCCACGAACTCAGACGCATCCAGGCGGTTATTGATGATCAGGTCCACGGTAATATGCCCGTAAAGCCCATGTTCCACCGACACATCCAGCACCCTTCCGCCGTAATCCACAATGGTCTGTAACTCATCCAGGGTATCCTCCGTGTTATGGTTCACGCGCATTACCCGCATGCATTCCCTGCCGTCCATTTCGGGGCTGTGAAGGATGTAACCCTTATAAGTAGACATAATCTCCTTATTATCCGCCCTTAAAAGAGCAATATCCTGCACAATCACCTGCCTGCTGACCCCCAGTTTCCCCGCCAGTTCGGTTCCTGATACTGGCGTTGTCCTGTCATTCAATATTTCCAGGATATTCATCCTTCGCATTTCACCGTCCGTCATCCTTTTACTTCCCGCCGTCATGTCTGTCTGCCTCCGCCATGTCCAGATCCACTGTGGATTCTACTATATCTGCATCCGCCATATCCGATGCTGCTTCCGCCATATCCGATGCTGCTTCCGTCACATCCGCCGGCTCCGTCACATCCGTTGCTGCCTCCGCCATATCCTCCACCGTCAGGAAACTCCCCTCATACCCCAGGCAGCTGCACAGACCCGTCACATGCGGCTGTTCCAGTCTTGCCTCACTGAGGGCGTCCGTTTCATAGTATACCCGGCTCTTCGGCCCGTCCGCCAGCACACGTCCATGGGCCATCACAATCATGCGTTCAAAATAAGCGGCGGCAAAATCCATGTCGTGCAGGATAGCCAGGACCATTTTCCCTTCCAGCGCCAGCTTCTGCACAATGCCGCCCAGCCGTCTGCGTCCTCCTGCGTCCTGCGCAATGGTGGGTTCATCCAGGATCAGCACCTGTGGTTCCATGGCAAGTACGGATGCAATGGCCACCATTTTCCTGTCCGCCAGGTCCAGGTCATAAGGATTCTCATCCTGTACTGACAACAGTCCCACTGTCTCCAATGCCTTGACCGCGCTCTTTCTGGCAGCAGCCCTATCCATCCCCAGGTTCACCGGTCCCACCATTACCTCGTCCAGCACACGGTTCTTAAATATCTGGTCATCCGGATTCTGGAACACATACCCGACCCGGCCGGCCAGTCCTGCCACGGTTTTCTCCCCGATATCCTCTCCCTGAAGCAGGATTCGTCCGCTGTCAGGTTTCAGAATCCCTTTCAGCAGCTTGACAAGCGTGGTCTTTCCCGCGCCATTCTGTCCGATGACGGCAGTGGGCCGCCGGTCCAGTTCCAGATTGAGCGCCTTGATGACCGGGCGGTCCTTGGTGTAGGAGAATCCCAGATTCTCTATGGAGAACACGGGGACGGATTCCGGTATTCCTTTTACATCGTCCCCTGCGCCCTCATCCATTTCCCCTGTCCGGCACAGTTTTTCCGGAAAATGCTCCCGCAATGCCAGGGTCTGCTCCAGCGTCACCGGATAACAATTCCCGTATTTCACGGAAAATACCTTTGCAGCCTGTGTATACACAGGAGGCTCAATCCCCAACGTCCCCAGATCCTCCCTGGAAAATATCCGCTCCGGGCTGTCATATGCAATCTGTTTACCCTCATGCAGCAGCAACAGGCGGCTGCAGTAGGATGCCAGCTTTTCCATCTTGTGTTCCACCATGATGATGGTAATCCCCGACCCTGCCAGGCGGTCCACCACCCGGAACACCTCCTCGCTGCCCTGGGGATCCAGCTGGGAGGTAGGCTCGTCCAATACAAGTACTTCCGGCTCCATGGCCAGGATACTGGCAATGGCAACCCTCTGTATCTGGCCGCCCGATAAATCAAATGGGTTGCGCTCCCTGTATGGGCTGATTTCCAACAGTTCCAGGCTTCGCTCCACCCGCTCCAGGATTTCCTCCCTTGGCACGCCCAGGTTCTGGAGCCCGAACGCCACCTCGCCAAACACCGTGTCCCTGGCCCCGGAGAGCTGGTTAAAGGGATTCTGGAACACCAGCCCTACCTTCTTGCAGAGTTCGGATACCGGGGTCTTGGACGCTTCCAAGCCGTCAATCATGACCTGCCCTCCGTAAGCGCCGCCGAACATCCCCGGCACCAGACCCATGAATGCCTGGCACAAGGTACTCTTTCCTGCTTTATTCCCACCCAGTATCCCGATGAACTCACCTTTCTCCACCTTGAACCCCAGGCCGTCAAGAGCCAGCTTCTCTGTGTGGGGATACCTGTATTTCAGATTCTTAACCTCAATAAATGACATGGACTGCCCTCCATCCAACGGCACATACAATGAGAAGGGCCATGGCCGCCGCGAAAAGCCTGTCCCTTCTTCCCATCTTCCCGTCCGTCAGGAATGTCTTCTTTTCCTTTGAATCAAATCCCCTGACCTCCAGTGCAATGGCCCTTTCCCTTGTATTGATCAGGGAGCTGCTGACTACGGGAGCAATGAGCGGGATGAATGCCTTGGCCCTCACAAGAAGGTTTCCCTCTGTTTCCATTCCCCTGCTTCTCTGGGCATCCATGATGGTATTCATGGTCCCCATCATCTGGGGTATAATCTGGAATACGGAACTGATCATATATCCGAATCTGGGCGGAAATCCAATCTGCTCCAGGTCATCCACCAGTTCGGCCGGCTTGGTGGACAGCACGAACACCGCAAATGCCAGCAGCATGTTAAGGATATTAAACCCGATACCTGCCGCATACCGGATGCCTTCCCGGTAGAACTGGAGCGGCCCCAGCGCGAACATCACATTCTGGTTGGCCCGGTTGAACAGACCGTGGATCAGGAACACCGTGGCAATGATGGTAAAGGAAAATGCAATCAGCGGGAAGACCCTGGATATAATCTTCCCACTGACCAAAAGACACAGGCTGACCCCGATGGACACCGCAAACATCCACAGGGAGCCTGCAATCAAAGGAACGCTGACCGCCGCCAGGATATAAGATAATTTTGCAAATGGATGGAGCCTCGTCAGGTATGTATCCTGCTCCACATAAAGGCTTATATTCTTCATACAGGTACCATTTCCTTCCTCATCGTTTCCTTCCTTATCATATCCTTACCGTCAGTCCAGGCTCTCCACCTTATTATCCACATCATACATGGATGTAAGCTTGCCTGGCAGCCCCTTCACAATGGCGTATACCACCAGGATGGTAATCAGCTTATCCGGCACATCCACCACCACTTCATCCAGAAGCGACCCAAGGAAAACCGGCATCCCGGAAGCCTGGGACCATGCAAATACAGCATCCCCCCATACATTGCCCGTGGTACCGCCCCAGAAGATGATGTTAAGGGGTGTGGAAATCACCACTGCGGCCAGTCCGGCCACGCAGGCTGAAAGAATCGCCCCCGGCAGCTTTTTCATCTGTCCCAGCCGGGCCATGATTCCCACTGCCACTCCGATTCCAAGGCTGGTAAGCGCATAAACCAGCGTTATGGTATCCCCTGTGGTAAAGCCGTAAATCAGGTTATTGGCAGCGCCGCACACAGCGCCGATGACCGGCCCGCCAAGGACGGCGCCAATGCAGGTTCCGATGGAATCCAGCCACAGCGGCAGCTTCAGCACGGATGCAAACAGCTTTCCAAGATAGTTGATCCCGATACATGCCGGGATCAGCACAAAACAGGCTGCGTTTAATTTTGTCTTAAATAAATGGTTCATACTCAATCCTCCCTGGTTTTTATACTATCCAGAGGATTTTAACGCAAATATACTGTCTTGTCAACCAAATGTCAGGTGACAAGACAGTATCATTTCCTGATGCTGCGTGTTAAGTCCGTTCCTTTCCCCGTCCGTGGGCTTCCGGCCGGCCCTTCTCATCCATCCACAGGCTTCCGGCCGGCCCTTCCCCATCCGTCCGCATGTTTCAGTCCATCCCTTCCCCATCTGTCCGAAGGCTTCAGTCCATCCCTTCCCCATCCAGCTGTCCGCTCCTGTCCCTATAACAGGTATGCAGCATCTTCTCAGCCAGTCCGCTTAAGGGTTTTCCATAAAATTCGCTGTACAGCGCCTTAATCTCTTCATTCTCATGGCTCAGGCGTACCTTCATGGCGCCGTCCCTCTTATAGAGGCTGTCAATCCGCTTCTGCCGCAGGGCATCCCCTTCAAACTTCTTATCCTTGGGCTGTCCGCCTCCGCCGATGCATCCGCCCGGACATGTCATGACTTCCACGAAATGGTACTGCTTTTCCCCTTCCTTCATCTGCTCCAGGAACCGGCGCAGGCTGGCGGTTCCGTACACCACCGCAACATTTACCGTCATACCGCCTACCTGCAGGCTGGCTTCCTTTACTGCCTCCATTCCCCTTACAGGTTCTAACTGGTAGAGCACGGCAGGCGCCTTGTCCCCTGTTATATACTCATAGGCCGTGCGCAGGGCCGCCTCCATCACTCCGCCTGTATTGCCGAAGATGACCCCGGCTCCGGAGCCCTGGCCCATAAGCCTGTCATAATCAGAATCCTCCAGGGCTGAAAAATCAATATTCTTCATCCTGGCCCACTGGGCCAGCTCCCTGGTGGTGATTACATAATCCATGTCCCGCATATCCTCAATACCAAGGTACTGCCCTGCCGCATTCATCTCCTGCCTGCGGATTTCATACTTCTTGGCCGTACACGGGGTAACTGCCACATTGACAATCCTCTTGGGGTCAATGCCCATTTTCTGTGCAAAATAAGTCTTAATGGTCGGCCCCTGCATGCCGATCGGGCTCTTGGCAGAGGAGATGTGGGGGAGCATTTCAGGATAATAGATTTCCGCAAACTTCACCCAAGCAGGACAGCAGCTGGTAAACTGGGGCAGCGGCCTGTCTCCCGTGGTAATCCGTTCAATCAGCTCACTGGCCTCCTCCATGATGGTCAGGTCAGCCGCAAAGTTGGTATCCAGCACATAATCCACACCCAGGGCGCGCAGCAGAGCCACCATCTTCCCCTGGACAAAGCTGCCGTCCTCCATGCCGAATTCCTCTCCCAGCGCAGCGCGCACCGAAGGTGAGGTAGACACCACCACCACTTTTTCCGGGTCCATGATATCAGCGGCCACCATGCCGTATTCAGGCTGTTCCCGGATGCTCTCCACCGGACAGACATTGGCGCACTGGCCGCAGTTGATACAGACAGCCCTGTCCCCGGTCCTTAACAGGTCATAGGTCCCAAGGACGCCGATGTAATCACGGCACATGTCACGGCATTGGCCGCACTTGATGCATCTGGATTCCTCCCTGAAGATGGAAACATTTTCCTTGTCAATGGGTACCCTTACTTCCGGTGATAAATGTTTACTCATAGCTTTTACCTCACACTTTCTCTGTTGTATTGTTTGTGGTAATTCCGTGCAATCCTAATATTAATAATAATTACTATTATTGTATTTGTCAACCACTTTTGGCTTTTTTTCTCATCTGCACAAAAAACAGGAGGGTCCGGATCAGGCAACAGGAAAACCATCGCCAGATCAGAACACTCCTGCTCTATCTCAAATATCAATCCATCCGCTATTAATCCGTCCGCTATTAATCCATCCGCCGCCTGGTTGTGCCTGTGCACCGTCCATACCGATTGGCCGGCCATATCTTCCCCTGTCATGGATCCTATTGCAGTTCCCTGCATATCTCCCTGTAAACATCCCCATATATACTGCCTTTGTTCCATATAAAAGCAAAATCATGCTCCATCTGGAAATCCCGCAGCTGCAGTTCACGGATCCTGCCGTCCTCAATTCCCTCTTCCACCGCGGTCCTGTAAAGGAAGGTGACGCCAGCGTCCTTCTCCAGCAGCTGGAGGATTACATGCATACTCCCAACCTCGGTCATATGGGCAAAATCCGTCAGCCGGATATTCTTTATCTCCAGGTTCTTCTCCAGTATATCCCTTGTCCCCGACCCCGGCTCCCGAATCAGGAGATGCTCCCCTAACAGGTCCTTAAGCTGCCCAGGCTCACGCTTAAACCGGTGGCAGGAAGCGCACACCGGGATAAATGGCTCGGTCCGGTACACCAGGGAATCGTAGATACGCTCATCATAGTACCCCTCCACCATGGCAAACTGGATATCCCCGTTTGAAAGCTTATGAAGAAGCTCATCCGTGTTGCCGATGGATACCCGGATATCCGCGTCCGGATGCCGGTGTATATAGGAAGCCAGGGGCGTGGATATGACTGACTCCCCAATAGTCCTTGTGGTCCCAAACCTCAAGGTAGGGGCCTGCTCCGGAACGCAGGCCAGCAGCTCCTTCAGGTGGGCCTCGTCATTCTTGAGCGTGGTAGCTGCCTGGAGCAGCCTTTCACCTGCCGGGGAAAGATGTACCTTCTTCCCCTCACTGATAAACAGCCTGACCCCATAAAGCGTTTCCAGATACCGTATATGCTGCGATACGGCTGGCTGTGTAATGTGCAGCTCCTCAGCGGCCTTGGTGTAATTCATATGCCTGCATACGGCAAGAAATGTGTAAACCCTGAAATCCAGCATGATCCAAATCCCCTTTATCCACCTATATTTCCAACGTATTTTATGCTTATTCCTTATCATAACATAACTTTATTAAAATATAAATATATATAATTTTACTTTATGCTTTCCATAAGTTACCATGTATTCCAGGTTACACCAATACATACCGATATTTTGAGGAGGAAAAAGGAATGATAGGATTGAAACAAAAATGGAAGGGACTGCTTCTGTGTCTGGTCATCGCACTGCCGTCCTGGTTTTTAGGGAAACTATTCCCCATTGTAGGAGGCGCCGTGATTGCCATCCTGGCGGGCATGGTCCTCACAGGCTTCATCCGGCACAAGGAAGCGCTGGAACCGGGAATTAAATTTACATCAAAGAAAATACTTCAATGGGCCGTCATACTTCTTGGCTTTGGGATGAATCTGAGTGTTGTCCTGGAAACGGGCAAACAGTCCCTGCCAATCATAATCTCCACCATCACAACCTCCCTGATCATTGCATATGCATTACATAAAGCCATGAATATTCCATCTAAGATATCCACCCTGGTGGGCGTTGGTTCCTCCATCTGCGGTGGTTCCGCCATTGCGGCCACTGCCCCGGTCATTGACGCTGACGATGAAGAGGTTGCGCAGGCAATCTCCGTCATCTTCTTCTTTAACGTGCTGGCAGCAATCCTGTTCCCGGCCTTTGGGAAAATGCTTGGATTTGACACAATGTCCGGCAACGCTTTCGGCGTATTCGCGGGCACTGCCATCAATGACACCTCCTCCGTGACAGCCGCCGCATCCACCTGGGACGGCATGTGGAACCTTGGCTCCGCCACCCTGGACAAAGCAGTGACCGTAAAGCTTACCAGGACCCTGGCAATCATCCCAATCACCCTGTTCCTGGCATTCATAAGGACCAGGAACGAAGAAAAAAATGATAGGGCACAGGGACAGTCCGTAAGCTTCAAGGATATATTCCCATTCTTCATCCTTTACTTCATGGCTGCCTCCATCCTCACCACCATAGCCCTTAATGCGGGTGTGCCCATGGCCTTTTTCCAGCCCATCAAGGAACTGAGCAAATTCTTCATTGTTCTGGCCATGGCTGCCATCGGACTTAACACCAACCTGGTAAAACTCATAAAGACCGGCGGGAAGCCAATCTTCATGGGTGCGTGCTGCTGGGCGGGCATCACGGCTGTAAGCCTGGGGCTTCAGAGTATTCTCGGCATCTGGTAAACCCAGCCCCCTTCCAGTGTTCAGTTTCCTGCGATTAAAATAAGGCCGCCACCGTCAGCTGACGGTGCGGCCTTACTTCATATTCCAATCGACTTCATATTCCAATCGGTAACCCTGCCTGAATGTATCCCGGGTCAGGCGTTCTTTCCTTCCAAAGCATGGACCATATTCACCACAAACTCATGGCTTGGCACTGGTACGCCCACCTTTGCCGCGGCGCGCACAACCGAACCGCTGATGGTGTCCACCTCGCTCTTCCTTCCATCCCTTAAGTCGGCACGGATGGAGGTGCAGCCATTGGGAGACATCTCGGAGGTCTTCCTTACCTTGGCGGCAATGGCTTCCTCGTCAGCCTCAAGGCCCATGGCCTTGGCCACTGCCACTGCCTCCTTAATGAGCCTGCGTGTCATGGCCCAGGCGTATTCATTGGATGCGATGTAGCCCATATCCACCTGAAGGATGCCTGTCACCGCGCTTAAGGATACATTGGTAAACAGCTTATCCCAGATCAGCTGCTGGATATTGGCATGGATTTTCACATTGAACCCGCAGCAGTCAAATGCTTCCTTCAGTCTTGGCAGGAAACCGTCCTTATCCTCAACCAGCATGCCCACATTGGTGTTTCCCTCACCGCCGCGTCTGATATGGCCCAGTCCAAGAACCGCGCCATTATCCTCAGTGGTCCCGATAACAATATGGTCCTGGTCAACAAACTCTCCCAGGATGTCTTCATGTCCGGAACCGTTCTGCAGTGTCATCACATAGGTATCCGGCCCAATCAGGCTCTTATTGCCTGACAGGGCTGCCCGTGAGAACAGGGACTTCACGAACAGGATGACCAGATCCACTGGTTCAAGCCCCTCCGTGGATGTCATGGCCTGTGGGCGGTATATCACATCCTGGCCGTTCTCCTGTATCTTAAGACCTTCTTTCCGGATATGCTCCACAACCGGAGCAGCCGTATCTACAAGATATACTTCATTGTTCTGTGACAGATGTCCGCCATAGATGGAACCCATGGCTCCGGCGCCGATTACAGCTATTCTCATATTTCCCACCTTCTATCATGCATATTATGCAGTAAATCCTGGCAGACCCTCGATTGCATATGCGCGGACCGGCATGGAGTCAGCGCCAATGAGCGGTAATGGGGTATAGGACATGAAGAAGGTATCGGTAGAAAGCTCCTCCAGGTTCTTTAATACTTCCAGGAATACAATGTCCACTTCCATCAGGATATCATGGAAAGGCTTAACGTCCTCGTTGCAGTTCTCAATGGAAACACCGTCGCCAAAGCCCACACATTTCACTTTGTGGTTGCGGAACCACCATGCGCTCTCGGCATTGATGAACAGACGCTTGTCATCCGGGCTGTTGGTAGCGGGTGTGAATGGAGGGAACTTCCAGTTGCTGTCCAGGATCACAATATCCCCTTCCTTGATGCGGTCCCCGCATGCACGGTCCAGGTCAGCTGCGCTGATGTGTGCATTGGGCTCCAGGAAATCGATGTTCACATAGATTGCACGTCCCATAAATGTAGTCAGAGGAAGATCCCCAACCGACTTCCCATCCTCAAAGTGATGGTAAGGACACTCGCAGTGTGTTCCCAGATGGGTGGTCAGATCCAGCGCCGTGTGGAAATCCGGGATCGGGCCGCCTGTGTTGTAGCGGATCAGATGACATCTTCTGGACTCTGTTGCCGGATCCAGCACCTTTGTTAAATCAACCAGTCTTAAACCATTGCCTAATTCGTATACGCTCATTGCTTAATACCTCCTGTTAATATGATTCATTATCGTTGAGTTCATTATACCAGTATACCGGTATACCGGTCAAGCACTTTTTCATTGACTTTATAGAATATCTGGGGTATGATTAATCCAATATCCCATAGGATTAAGAGTAAGGAGTTTTTTATGATGGTTGCCAAAAATTCACTGCAGTCCCAAGCATATAATACACTGAAGGAGCAGATCCTCTCCAATATCCTGACACCGGGCGAGCTCTATTCCGAGACAAGGATATCAAAGGAGCTTGGCATCTCACGCACCCCCATGAGGGAAGCGCTCCAGTGCCTGTCCCAGGATGGCTATATCACTATCATTCCCAGCCGCGGCTTCATGATACGCCAGCTGAGCAGGGAATCCATGAGGGAATCCATACAGATACGCTGTGCCATAGAGGGTTTCTGCGTCCATCTGATTGCATCCCAGCCATCGGAGAAACGCTGCCAGAAACTATTAAAGGAAATGGAGCGCTCCCTGGCCCGCCAGAAAAAGGCCCTGGACTCCCCCAATGCACGACGTTCCTTCATCGAGGAGGACCACCGGTTCCATCTTCTCCTGGTCCACTATGCGGACAATGACGAATTCAACCACCTGTTCCAGAGGCTGATGTACATGATCCATCTGACCACTGCGGGCGCCCTGGCCATTGACGGCCGCGCCCAGGCCACCTATGATGAACACGAGGAGCTTTACAGATGCCTGAAGGACGAGGACGGCGACAAGGCCTACCGGATCCTCATCGCACACCTGCTGATGCCTCTTAACATGGACCTTCTTTAACGGAATCCCTGATGGCAAAAATGCATCTTACACCAGTGCTGCCTGGTGCAGGATGCATTTTTAAAGTTGCCAAAGGACACTTAATCCATTTTTACAACTACCTTCATATAATTGCCGGGATTTTTCTCAATATCCCTGATTGTCCCAGGCGCTTCCCCAAGCCCGATGGTCTTTGTGAGGATTTTAGCCACATCTACCTTTTTCGTGTAAATCAGCTGGATTGCCTCCTCAAATTCCCCTGCGCTGGTGCGTGCGCCCCGGATGTCGATTTCCTTGCGCGTAATCAGGTCCGTTGGTATCGATGTCTCCTTTGGAGGCCATCCGGTAAGGGTAACCCTTCCGGCATGGCTTACAAGGTCCAGGCTTAAACGGACAGCCGCATTGGCGCCGCTGCACTCCATTACCTGCTGCGCCATCATCCCTCCGGTAATCTCGCGGACGCGTGTTTCCGGATCCTCATTGCTGGAATTGATGACATATTCAATCCCCAGCTCCTTTGCAAAATCCAGACGCTCCTGCACCAGGTCCAGCAGGATGGCATGGGCGCCGTAAGCCTGGGCAATCATTCCGGCCAACAGCCCGATTGGGCCTGCACCGATGATGGCGCAGTACTCCCCTGCCTTTAATCCGCCTCTGTGGACACCATGGAGGGAAATGGTCAGCGGCTCAGCCATGGCTGCATCCGTCCAATCCATATCCTCCGGCATCTTTACCAGCATGTCTGCGGGATGGCAGAAATACTCCGCCATGCCGCCGTCAATATGTACGCCCAGAACCTTTAAGTCCGTACAGCAGTTGGTGCGCCCGATGCTGCATGGATAACATTTCCCACAATAAAGATAAGGATCCACAATCACCTTATCCCCCGGCTTTAAGCCCTTTGGGTTATCAGCCGGAATCTCTTCAATGATGCCGGCCAGCTCATGGCCGATGATCCTTGGATAGGATACCAGCTTGTTGGTGCCTCTGAAGGCGCCGATATCACTGCCGCATATGCCTGCTGTCTTAATCCGTATCAGGGCCTGCCCGGGTCCTGGCACCGGCTTTTCAAGTTCAACGCAGTCCACCTGTCTTGGTTCTGCCAGTTTTATTGCTTTCATTGTCGTCTCCTCCTTACCGCATGCAATGGAACCCGCCGGGATCCATGCACCGCCCCTGTTACAGGGCTACCTTCACAACTACCTTCTTAACCTCACATGGTCCGCCTGCCTGGCATCTTGGCTTGTGGGCATCCTCAGGCGCAACCACGATCAGGTCGCCCTCCTCCAGGAATACGCTTCCTGAAAACTCCGGCTCCTCATAAAAGATTAAATCGCTGGCCTCGTTGCGCTCCTTCTCAACCAGTCCATCACGCTTGCACACGCCAAACTGCTCTTTGCCTGAAACCATGTACTGGATGTCAAAATATTTCTCATGTGTTTCAAAGGACCCCTGGCTTGCAGGAAATGTGGTGTACTCCTGGACATTGGCAACCACCGTGTCCCCCATGATGGGATAGCTTCCCGCAGCAAGGGACTTGATGTCGGTCTCAGCCAGCCACTTGTAGGCGCAGGTGAATTTCTCTTCCAGGTAATTATACTTCTCTGCAATACTTACATTTGAAAAAAACATGGTCATTACCTCCCTGTGTAAAAACCCCAGCGCTGTCCGCGCTGTGTCATATTGTCATATATACTATTTGCTTGCAATGTCCTTTGTCTCCAGGTTGCCTGCCGCAATGGCCTGCACCTGTTCCCATACCAGCTCATCCACATTCACGCCTTCAGCCATACTCCTGGCGCGTGTTGAAACTGTGCGCTCGCCCGGACAGGTCACATGGCTTCCCTCGCGCTCCGGGTGGCTTGCGTCAGCAGCTGCCACACGTCTGTTAAGCATGGACTGGATTTCATCCTTAGAACCGAACAGATAGGGGTCAAAGGCAATGAAAATCTGGCAGCAGCCAGTGCAGCTTCCCTGATCCGCCTCATCCATATCGGTTCCGCAGTTGCCGTTTGCCAGCAGGGCAGCAGCCAGGTCAAGGGCAATCGCCATGCCGCTTCCCTTCCAGTATCCGGTGGGTAGGATCCGCTTGCTCTCCTCAATCGCGCCAGGGTCGCTGGTCAGGTTGCCGTCCTTGTCAAATCCGCCTGGGAATGGAAGCTCCTTGCCAGCCAGACGGTAGACGCCCAGCTTGCCGTATGCATACTGGCTCATGGCCATGTCAAGGACAATGGGTCCGTCCTCCCTTGGGATGGCAATGCAGAATGGGTTGTTGCCCACGCCCGGCTCATCGCTTCCCCAAAGAGGCATGCAGCTCTCGGTGTTAATCCAGCTGATTCCCATGAATCCTGCTTCTGCCATACGCCACGCATAGGTGCCGCCCCTCATCCAGTGGGTTGTATTCTTAAGCGTCACACAGCCGATGCCGTGTTCCTTGGCCAGCTCCATGGCACGGTCCGCACAGAACAGTGCATTGGTGATTCCGATTCCCAGATGGCCGTCATAATTCTCCACCGCGCCCCTGGCTCCCGCCAGCTCCGGCTTACCCTCCAGGTTAATCCAGCCTTTCTGCACATATTCCACAAAACGCGGGATACGGTTAAGTCCGTGGCTCTCAACGCCGTCCGCGCTGGACTGGGTGTGGATGGTTGCGCAGACCTCCGCCTGCTCCTCGCTTAACCCCACATTTAAAAATGCCTTCTTAACAGTTTCCTTGATAGTATCATAGGGGATACGTAAACTCATAGTCCTTCTCCTTTTTCCGCACATTCCATGCGCTTTTATACACATTTTACAATCAATTCATATCAATCCGCGTCTGACGGCCGTCCCATGGCTTTTGCCGGATCAGGATCATCCTCCGGCAGACCGGAATCATCCTTCACCGGACCGGAACCGCCTTCCGCCGGACCGGAACCGTCCTCCGCCGGACCGGAACCATCCTCCGCCATACCGGAACCGCCTTCCGCCCGGACTGTCTCCAGTTCCTCCACGGACGGACACGGCTTAAGTCCTGCAAACTCCATCATTTCCTCGTAAAGCCCGCTGGCCTCTTCCGGTGAGTAACCATAGACCAGGAACACGTCCATGACATAGGGGGCATAGGGGATGCCCGTTATCTCCCTTGCAAACGCCATGGCAGCAATCTCGCTCAGGGCAATGATGGTGGAATCGTTGTGCAGGGGCCCAAGGGACCAGAGCCTGATTTTCTCTGTCCTGGTATAAATCTCATGTTTGTATTTTTCTTCCACATAATGGAAGAGTTCATGGGCCAGCAAAAGCCTGCTTATATTCAGGCTGTCCGTGAGCACATCCCTGATTTCCGGTTTTTCCAGGAATTTCTTTGCCTTTTTCACCGCATCCATATAGATGCAGATGGTGTCCGGCACCCGGTATTCGGCAAAAAGCACCCGGTCCGTCTTTTCAGGATAGGTGGGATAGGATACCTTCATGCCCATGGCCTTGGCAATGACCTCCGGATCGGAACTTTTATATTCCTCCATTACCTTTACCGCATATTCCCTGCCGCAGGCCAGGGCGTGTTCCATCCAGTCCCTGCGCTGCCCATCGTTAAATTTGCCGTTCAGGGGTTCCCGTGAGAACACGTACCGGAACCATTCCACCGCGTCAATGGAAGCCAGGTCCCGAAGCATCCGGTCCAGTGGACGCAGTGGAAAATGGGGACGCTCATAGCGCCTCGTCCCCTGTTTTCCAAACAGCCCGTCTGTTATGGGCTTTAAAGCTTTCTGAAACTCTTCCTTATTCATAGTAGATTAAATCTCCGTCACTGATGCCACGATAATGATATCCTCATCCGGTTCCCTGTCTCCCAGATCCAGGTCCATCAAAAGGAAAATCTGCTCTAAGTCAACCGCGCTGTAGTCGCCTACACGCGGGCCTACACATACGAAGAAGTCCGGTCTGAGAACGGTATCCGTCTTGAACACAGCGCCGTCCTTCCACATCTGGTCAACCACTTCCTTGTACTCGCTGACCTTACACTTGGTAACCTGTCCGTTGGAACACTGAACCTTGATGAAGCCCTTTTTATCAACAATACGCAGGGGGGTCTTGTCGCCGCGCACGCCCTCGTATACATAGAACTTGTCGGTCTTTTCAGAAAGCTTGATTTCACTGACCTTTGGTCCGAAGTCCTGGGTTGCCAGCTCGCATGCTTCTGCCTCGTCGCATTCCTTTAACAGGTCCGTGGTCTTAACCTCGGTGGATCCGGTTGCGATTGCGGTTACCTTACCGGTCTGGTTGTCAATCTCAATATGGACCTCAACCGTGTCAGGTGACGCGCCGGAACTTACAGCCATGTCGGCCGCTTCTTTCTTAAGTTCCCTGATATCGTCCTGGGACGGGTTGGGGATGACACGCTCCACCACGTCACGTACCATGGAAAGGGCCACGCCGATGGATGAGATGACTTCCGCATTCTCAGGAATGCTGTACTGGAGTCCCATCTTTCCTGCACAGTACGGAACAAGGGAAGCAGCGCCGCCGCCGCAGCCTACCAGCTTCATGCTGTCATGGTCAAGCTGATACTTCTCTGCCAGGGCAGTGATGGTTGCGTTAACCTTCTCAAAGTCCTTATCCAGGATCTGGGTTGCCAGTTCCTCCACCGTGATGCCTAACTTATCAGCCACCGGCTGCATGGCCTTGCGGGCCGCGCCCGCATTGCCGTGCGCAAAGTACTGCTCTTCAATCAGTCCCAGTACATTGGCAGCACATGTGTTGGTAAAGCAGATGCGCTTCCCGTTCTTTAAACGGATGGTGACATAGTCCGCCGGGTCACCCTGCTTCGGGCTTACCATCTCAATCTGCGGGTCTTCAATCTCCTCCTCAGGAGTAAAGCAAGCATACTCACATCCGGCAATATGGGCGGAACGCGGTCCTACATCCACAACCGCCTTGTCGTTAATACGCACCATGGAGCCGCCTGCGCAGCCCAGGATACGCACATCCAGGGAACTGATATATGTGTCATGTCCGCCGATCTGGGCATAGTCAACGCCCGGACGGCCATTCTTGATGACGCCGATGTTGGTGGTGGTCCCGCCTACCTCAAAGTAGATGGCATTGGAAGCTCGCAGGTACATAAGGGAACCCATGACGGAAGCAGCCGGGCCTGAAAGAGCGGTCAGGATAGGACGCTTACGCATCTCGCTGATTTCCATGACGCCGCCGTCTCCTCTCATGATCATCAGGGGAACGGTTACGCCTGCCGCGCGTACGGATGACTCGGTTGCATTGGCAGTCATCATCATTTTGGGCAGGATGGATGCATTAATTGCAGCGGTACGTGTACGGCGGGTAAGGCCGTACAGCTTTGTAATATCAGAAGCCATGGTAACTGGCACATTTTTCTTCTCCGCACAGTTATGAATCATCATTTCCTCATCCATACTGTCTACACCAAAGGCCATGGAGGCAACGATTACCTGTGAACCCTGGTTCAGTAATTCATCAATATTCTGGTTGATCACATCTTCTGTCAGCATTTTCTTCTTGATGAAGGTGTTGTATACCTTAATCATCCTGCCGACCTTTTCATCCAGCACGATATCCTTAAGGGCAAGCTGGCGCTTTGCAAGGAATCCCTCCAGGCCGCCGCCTGCAACACCGACTACACCAACGCTGGCCACGTCGCCTTCAATAAAAGCGTTGGTAGCCTGAGTGGTAGAGTGGGCAACGAACACAACATCCTCAGGGGCAATGTTATTCTCGCGCATACAATTCTGAAAACTCTTCACAACACCGGCAGCAACGCCACTCTTGTCATCATGTGTAGTCTTAACCTGATTTTTTCCTATAATTTCATGGGTTTCATTATCCATTGCCACGCACTTGGTGTAAGTTCCGCCTACGTCAATACCCATACGAACAGCTCTGCTAATACGCTCTGCCATAATTTTCATTCCTTTCACTCTACAATACGTACCCGCGATTCTTTTATCGGGGACTTCCATTCATAATCTAACGAAACATTTGTCAGGGGATAACGGGTGCGCATGACACGCACCCGCTTCTATAGAATAAATCTTTATTTTTTAAGAGAGATTCACTGCTGGAAATTAGATGAACCAAGCAGCTCCAAGTCCGCCTAACAGGATGAATGCAGCAACATACTGGATTACACCTGTCAGATAAGCATTCGGAATTGACAGTTTCAGGAAGTCTCTGGATTCTACCTTGGTATAAGCAAGACCCCATGCCACCCAAGACTGGGTGATACAGCTTCCAATATTAACGGTTATGGTCGGGATGGCAAATACAGCATATAAGAACGGTACTGAGAAGGATGCAACATTAGAAAGCACACCCAGCGTAGCAGCACCACATCCAACCAGTGTCATAGGTCCGCGGAACAGGCCCATGAACAGCAGTACGGCAAAAATCACACACACAGCCAGTTCACTCTTAGGCATTACATTTCCTAAAATCGCCTTGAAGTAAGGAGATGCATAGGTTGCAACCTGGTTGAACATCGGCAGGGTAAGAAGGAAGCCTACCAGCGGAGCAGTATCAACCACACCGTCATAGTACAGCTTGTTCACTAACTGACAGTTCTCTTTAAAGGTTCCTTTCATCCTGCCGCAAAGGAACAGGGCCAGGAAACCTGCAATGATGAAGCCGCCGATAACGGAGAAATCCAGCCAAATTTTCAGCACAACCGGAACGATTGGGAGGATTAATGTATACATTGGCGCATTCTTCTGGTCAGCAGAGGAATTGCGGCTCTGGGCTGCCCAGGAATGTACTGTCTTTGACTTCTTAAGATAAATTGCAGCCAGTAAGGTGGTTGCCACCAGCATGATGATCAGGGCTGCATAACCCCAGTGAGCTGCATACCATCCCAGTGTGAAGTCCGGTATCTCATCTGGAGTGATGTAGAATGCGCGGTACTGCGCAAAGTTAACAGGGTTCAGGTAGATGCCTGCTGCAACAGAGCCCATGAAGGAGAACATTGCAATTGCCTTCGGTACGCCAAGGGACATTAAGATTGGAAGTACGATAACGCCGATAGCGATAACAGGGCCTGCACCGGTCATGGCTGTGAAGATAAGTGCCGTAACGATGTTTAACAGTGCGATGGTAACCATTGGCTTGTCTCCGCCAAGCTCAACTGTCTTGCGGATCAGGGTAGATGCAATGCCTGTGTCCATCAGGACGCGGCCGAACCATGCGCCCCAGCACACATTAACCAGGGTGGTGCCCCAGCCTTCAGGAGCGCTCTGGAAAATCTTGTTCAGAATGGAAACCAGCTTTGTATCCGTGCCGGCGCCGAACTGAAGTACGGGGTTGGACTCGATGAATGCCGGGCTGGCAAACAGGGTCCCAAGCAAAGGCAGGACGGTCCAGATTACGGTGATAATCAGGAATCCGATCATCAGGTTGTGGCCTTTAATACAGTAATATGCCAGGCCGAAGAAAGAAAGTAACAAAATTATACCAATTATGTATTCCATGGTATTCCTCCTCATATCTTTTTTTATAATCCTACACTGTGGAACTGTTTCGGAAACCTGCGGTATCAGGCTTCCCTCTCTCTCAAAACATCAGAATATCCTAAATCCATCCCCCTTCATCATGTAATTAAATATATTTCCATCCAGATCATGGAACCGGATCCCGCCCGGGCCTATCTGGAAAAGAACTGTGGGTAAATCCCCTGGAGCGTATCCGTATTCCAGAGAACCGCGTTAAAATGGTTGGAGCATATAAGCGACGCCGCCTCCGCGTCCCCGCGTATGATGTTATCTAACAGCAGACGCGTCTCCACCTGGGTGTGTTCCCAGCGTGTAAGGCTTGACATATACACCTTGAAGTTGAAGGTACTGTACTGAAGGTAATTGACCCGCATCATGTCGCAGTCCAGTGTCCTGAAGTAATCCCAGATATGTTCCTTGCCGCAGAAGGTGGATAAGAGATACCGCATGTGCAGGTCCGCTGCCAGCAGCTCCAGCACATCACTGTCCCCTTTTACTTCTTTCTGCTTCTCCAGGCTTTCTTCCAGCAGGGCTTTCTGCTCCGGTGTCAGCCCCTGCCTGCAGACCTCCTCAATCACTGCCTGCTCCAGCACGATATGCGTATGTACGGACTGTTTAATCCTCTCAGGGTCAATCATGGTGACCACGGTCCCCCGCTGGGGATAGACCACGATATAGCCCTCTTCCGTCAGACGGGCCAGGGCGTCCCTTACCAGTGCACGGCTTACGCTCATCTGGGACGAAAGGGAATTCTCGCTGAGCATCTCCCCAGGCTCAATGGACAGGCTCAGTATCTGATTGCGCAAAAAGGAATAAATGTCATTCCTGGAATCAATTTTCGCCACCTTGTCAACGACCTCAGGCATCTCCCCATCCCCTCTCCGTCTGCCCTGACATCCCCATGCGGGGTGTCTGCCAGGATTGCATACAAGTTGATTTTTCTTTTGCATACCAGTTCGAGTTAAAAATGCATATCAGTTGCTCTTTTTCCGTCTCTCCATTGATTGTATCAATTTCAAGACATATACAAGATATCACATTTATCCCATGAACGCAACTGTTTTTTTATCATTTTCCACATGTTTATTGTTAAAATTTTGTTTACCAGTTGCTTTTTTCACAAATAATGATAAGATAATAGTAGAAATTACAAAGCCATAAATTGCATACAAGTTTATGATTGGAAATTTTTTACATTTCAATCTCCGGCTCTAATAAGGAAGAAAGAGCAAATGCATACTTATCAGACCGGATCTTCTATGCTATAATTTGATTTGCTGTACCAATCGAACGAACCGGATATCTGACAGAAACCAAGAAAGGTGATTGCCATGTCACTACTACCCTTTGATACCAATAACCGAATGATTGCAAGGCGCCCCACTGAAGACGCGCGCCAGTACGCGTACCGCGTAATAAAGAATTGTATATTAGAATTGTTCCTTCCCCCGGGACAGAAGATGAACGAGGCTGACCTGGCTTCTTCTTTAAACGTAAGCCGTACCCCGGTGCATGACACGTTTACCAGGCTCTCCCGGGAAAAACTGGTGGATGTCATCCCCCAGAGAGGCGCCTTTGTGTCCAGGATTGACTCAGAACGGATTGAACACGCCATCTGGCTCCACACCCGGCTGGGAACTTCCATGCTCCACACCATCTTCATCAAGAACGTGAAAAAAAGCGACCTGGAGGTGCTGTACTACCACCTGCGCCAGTTGGATGACTACCTGTACCAGGGCAACTTAAACCAGGCGCCCAAGCTTCTGACGGATTATTACCACCAGCTCTACATACTGGCCGGGGACATGGACCTTGTGTGGGAGTCCCTGCAGAAGGTGGACATGGACCTGCAAAGGCTTTTATACCTGGCCACCAGCAGCTCCGCCATGGTGGAAGGTTTCCTCTGCGAGCTGACCAACTTAACCGACGCCCTGGCTGACCGCAATAATGACCAGGCCTGCCTGATTTACAGCCATCACATGTCCAGGATGCTTTTACTGGTGCCGCCGTTAAAGCAGCACAACCCGGAGTATTTCATCTGTAACAGCACGGATGCCGCATCCTGATACTGGTACAGACTTGGATTGAAACGAATAAGGAGGATATATCTATGGAGAATTACCAGAACCTGTTTTCCCTGAACGGCAAGACAGCCCTGATTACAGGCGGGACCGGAGGACTGGGCAGCGCCATTGCCCTGGGCTTCTTACAGAACGGCGCAGATGTGGCTGTGTGCGGAGGCCATCCGGAAAAGGCAGCCGGGCTGGCTGACTATGCGGCCCAGGCCGGAAAGAGATTCCTTTCCCTGCGCTGCGATATCCAGAAACAGGATGACATTGACCGGATGCTGGATGAAATCGAGGAGCAGCTCGGCACCCTGGACATCCTTGTAAACAGCGCAGGCATGAACCGCCTGATGCCTGCCGAGGATTATGACGAGGAAGCATTTGACCAGGTCATGGGCCTGAATGTCAAGGGCCTTCACCTGGTAACCAAGGCCGTGGGCAGACGCTTCATGATTCCCAGGAACTACGGCAGGATTTTGAACCTTTCTTCTGTAAAAAGCTTTATCGGTACAACGGAAAACTATATTGCATACTGCGCCAGCAAGGGCGCGGTGAACATGTACACCAAGCAGCTGGCCTGCGAATGGGGCAAGTACCGCATTACCTGCAATGCCATCGCCCCAACCTTTGTCCGCACCCCCATTAATTCCTTCCAGTTAGACGACCCTGTATTCTATAAGAAGCTGACAGACCGTATCCCCCTTGGCCGCATCGGGCAGGAAAAGGACATTGCCGCCGCAGCCATCTACCTGTGCAGCGACGCGGCTGCTTTTGTGAACGGACAGGTACTGGCCGTGGACGGAGGTCTTACATCCATGCAGTAATCACGGACATGTCTGGGCGCCGGACATCCGCGCCCGCGCCCCGGCAGACCTCTGCCAGGGTAACATGAATCATATAAAAAGTCAGGAGGCACCATTATGATATTCGGAAATGTAAACAATGAATTCTTTGAACAGCAGACAGCAATCCTTCCCGCTCCCCTTAAAAGCGCCCTTTGCTTTTTAAAGGAAACGGACCTGGCAGCCCATGAGCCGGGCAGGTTTGATATTGAACTGGGAGGCGTTCCCATGGTCCTCCAGGTCCTGGACCTGACCACGGCCCCCCGCCAGACCCTGCGCCCTGAAATCCACCGCAAAAACATCGATGTCCAGTTCCTGGCCGCCGGGGGACCGGAAAAGGCCGGATACTATAATGATGACAAAACCAGCGTGGTGGACGAGGACCTTCTTGACACCCCAAGGGATATCCTGTTCTATAAAGATAACCAGGACGCGCCCGAGGGCACCATTGAGATGGTTCCCGGCACCTATGCGGTCTACTTCCCATGGGATGTGCACATTCCTGCCATCCAGACCGGGGATGTGCCTGCGGCCATCCGCAAGATTGTAATCAAAGTGCCCATGGATGCCTGTCTTGGCGCAGAGAGAGGCTGAGGACCTGATTATGGAGATTAAACGCCATCTGGAAACCCTGGCCCAAAAAGACCCGGACCTGCGCCGCCAGGCGCTGTCAGATGTCCTGGACGCAGAAGGCCTGTCCTGCTTCCTTCAGGAGGACGAACCCAGCTTCAAGAACCCCCGCGGCACTGTGAATTATATTCTGGATCCGTGGCAGGACGCGCCCAGCCTCCTGTTCTGCGCCCACTATGACGCTGTCCCCGGAAGCTTTGGCGCCAATGATAACGCCGCCGCACTCTGCATCCTCATTGACCTTGCAAAGGACCTAAAGGAAAATGGAGTCCCTGCACGCTTCGCTTTTTTTGACGGCGAGGAAACCGGCAACTCCGGAAGCAGGCTTTATGTGTCCTGTCTGGACAGGCAGGCCTCTGATAAGCAGGGCCTTCTAAAGCAGGAACCGGACAGGCAGGTCATCCGCAGGCAGGACCTTACCGGGGTCGTGAACCTGGACGTATGCGGATTCGGTGATACCATCGCCATCTGCGGCAAGGGCAATGAAAACAAACCTGTCTTTGGTCCCTTCTGCGACAAGGCCCTCTTAGGCAGACACAACGCGCAGGTATTAAAATACCTTCCAAGAAGCGATGAGGCCTCCTTTGCAGGAAGCCGCATCCCGGCCTTAAGCCTCTGTGCCATCCCCCGCTGGGACATCCAGTACCTGAAGGCCATGGCCACCTACGGGGACGGTTTCTTAGGCCGTCCCCCGGAGTTTGACATGATGATGGAGCAGATGGAAGTATCCACCACCATGCACGGCGGCTACCGCGACCATCCGGAATACGTGGAACCTGAGGCAATGAGCCGGATATACCATTATCTCAGAGAGGCCGTGACGGCGCCCCCGGCCGGCAGGAAGAAGCTGTTTGGGCTGCTGTAAGGCCAGGAGGTAATATTGAACCTTTTTAAAAACAAAGAAAAAAGAGCTGATAACCGCGGATTTTGACTGCCATGGGTTATCGGCTCTATATTTTTGTATCCTCTTCGGGTCATACCAGGGGTCTCCCCGTCTTCCCCAATGCCCGCAAGGTACTGTCATGGAGGATTTCCTTGGAGTACTTATCCTGGGACACATAACAGGAGTAAAAGATATCGGTCATCAGCAGGATTGGGAACTGAGGGGAAATGACATTGCCATGGTTCAGGTGGATGAGGGAGGGAAGGAGCATGACCTCATCGCAGAACGAGTCAAATTCCGGCTTGTTCTTGGCTGTGAGCAGCACGGTCCTTGCCTTTTTCTCATGGGCCTCCTGGAGCAGGAAGGTCACATCCTCCGTATCTCCGCTGATACTGACTCCGAACACAAGGCTGCTCTCATTCAGGAACACGCCCCTCATGCGGATCATGTCCCCGTAATCCATGGAGGTGATGTCCACGCCGATCCTCATGAACCGCAGCTCCATCTCCCTGGCCGCCAGGCCTGAACTTCCCATGCCGCAGACGAATACGCGGGCCGCCTTTGACATGTAACGGCAGATGCGTTCCACCTGCTTTTCATCCACCAGGTTATAGGTCTTATTAAGCAGTTCCTGGTAGGTGTTAAGGACAGTCCTTGTATTGCCTGTCATGGATTCCTGTTTGACCACGAAGTTTTCCCCGTACTGGTATATGAACTCCCGGTAACCTTTAAAACCGCACTTCTTGGCAAAGCGGGACAGGGATGCCTCAGACACAAACAGCTTCCCGGCCACTGCCTTGGCTGAAAAGTCCATTTCCTCCCTGTTATAAATAAAGAAATCCGCAATACTGCGTTCCACCGTGGTGAAGTTGTCATAGTTGGACTCAATTACCGGTATGACTGATTTCAGATATTCCATGGTTTCATCCCTGTCTCTCTTTAAAATGATAATAGGCTCCCTTCATTCCGGCGTCATTGCCGTGTCTGGCAAAGGCCAGGGTGGTGTTCTTACGGATGCCGGACACCAGGTATCTTGTGATGGCAGCCTCAATCCTGGGCTTTAAGTATTCCTCCTGGGCCATGATCCCGCCTCCCAGTACAACGACCTGGGGGTTCATCACATAACAGATATTGGCAATCCCTTTCCCAAGCACGTCGCACATCTCATCGATTGCCTGGACGCAGACAGCATTGCCCTGCTTTGCCAGTTCAAAGATACGCAGGCCGTTCCACTCCTGTTCCGGTTCCCCAAAACCAGCGGCCACCCGTTTTGTCAGGATACTGGCGGCGCCCAGTGTCTGGAAGTCACTGCCGTCCATATGCATATAGCCCACCTCGCAGGCGCTGTTGCTGTATCCGTGGTATACCCTGCCGTCAATGAGGATGCAGCCCCCGATTCCGGTCCCCACCGTCAGGCACAGCGCCGACCTGCTGCCTGCCGCTGCCCCGGATCTGGCCTCCGCCAGGCCTGCGCAGTTCACATCATTTTCCACTTCACAGGGAATACCGAATTCAGCTTCCATCCTGGCCTTGATTGCCGTGCCTGCATAATCCGGGATCAGGGGCGCTGCATAGAATATCTCCCCTTTCTCCACATCCACCATTCCGGCCGTGGATACACAGATTCCATCCGCCTTCCAGACCTTCAGGTAATCCCTCACGATCCCAACCACCTTTTCCAAAAGGCATGGGCCGCCCTTTGATGCCTCGGTGGGCGTCCTGTCCTTGGCCAGGAACATTTCCTTTTCATCCATGATGCCATATTTAATCTCGGTGCCGCCGATATCGATACATACATACTGTTTCATAATGCCGCTTCTCCTTCCATCCCCGGTACCTTTATGACCGCTGCCTGCCGCAAAAGGCAAACCTGCCGTCTGACCGTGGTTTGCCTTTTCTGGTTCTGGACTATATCCCCACCTTAAAGATGGCTTTCCTGATTTTCTCCGGTCCGTTAACAGCCACGGCTGTGCGGTGCCCGTCGTTGGGATAGCAGATAAGGAAATCCCCGGGCCTCAGCACCACATGGCTGTTGGCCTCCCCCTCGAGGGGAAGGAAATCATCCTTTTCCACAAATTCCTTCTGCTCCATGTTCTCTATAAAGTTTAAATCAATCTGTTCCTGTCCGTCAAGCATTAAATGGACATCCAGATACTTTCTATGGGCTTCCCAGAACCGGTTCTCCGGCAATGTGGTTTCATATTCAACTATATTGACAAAGAAGCGTTCCCCGTCAATGGGATGGCTTCCCTTTTCAAAACCAGCCAGATCATGGTTGGCCGCATATTCAAAAAATTCCTTAACGTCCCTGGGAAGAAAACCGTACGTCCCTTCCTGTCCGATATTTCCAAAAATCATATGATTCCCCCGCATTCCATCCCAGGGCGTGGTATCACCGGCAGGACCAGCCTTCAAAAACCGCTGTCATGTCCGGCTCCCACGTCCAGGGACCTAAACTGGTTGATTAGTTGTGATAAACAGTAGCATCCGCCACCGGCTTCGAGTCATCCCCATCCATTTTCCTGGTGATGATGCTGACCGGGATTCCGACCACCAGTGAGATGGTGATGGAAATGATGGAGTAGGACCAGATGGATACTGCTCCGGCCGGAGCCATGTATTTGATGCATACCATGGTGATGGCTGCCACAAAGAATGCCACGTAAGCGCCCTTTGCATTGGCCACCTTCGTGAATGTGCCAAGGGCAAAGGTACCGCCCAGCACGCCCAGCACCAGACCCATGAATCCGTTGAACCACTCGTATGCGGACTTGATCTCACCGTTGGCAAGCACCATGGAAACACCGATGGCAACAATACCCACGCCAAGGGACACATACTGTGCAATCTTTGTCTGAAGGGCAAAGCTCATTTCCTTTTTAGACAGGCGCTCCTGGATATCCAGGGTCCAGCTGGTTGCCACGGAGTTAAGTCCTGTGGACAGGGTGGACTGGGATGCAGCGTAGATGGCTGCCAGAAGGATACCGGTGATACCTACAGGAAGCTGGTATGCAATGTAGGATGCGAAGATCTGGTCCTGCTGCGCTGCGGGCGGAAGCGCGTTCTGGCTGTAGAACACATACAGTCCTGTACCGATTAAGTAGAATACGGTTGCGATGAAGATGGACAGGGCGCCGTTGGTCAGCATCATCTTGTTCAGCTTCTTCATGTCGGTTGTGGTAGTGAAACGCTGTACGATATCCTGGCTGGATACATAGGAGGAACAGGTATTTAAACCAGCGCCCACAATCAGCAGGAATACGCTGTCCTTCAGGATATTAGGATTGAAGATCGGCTGGTCAGGCGCCAGGAACTTGCCCTGCCCCATGGTGGAGAAAATAGCCCCGAAGCCGCCGTCAATGCCGTGGGCAAGGTACAGAAGGGCAAATGTGACGCCCACAAGGAGCACGCTGCCCTGGATGAAGTCGGTCCAGAGAACGGATTTCAGTCCGCCTGTGTAGGAGTAAATGATTGCAATCACACCCATGGCGATGATCAGTATATTTACATTGATTCCTGTAAGATTGGATAATACCATGGACGGAAGGTACATGATGATGGACATACGGCCCACCTGGTAAACGATGAACATGATGGCGCCCAGCACGCGCAGGCCCTTGCTTCCAAAACGGATTTCAAGGTAATGGTAAGCCGTGTCAATATCCAGCTTGCTGTAAATCGGCAGGAAAAACTTGATGGTGATGGGGATTGCCACAATCATTCCCAACTGTGCAAACCACATGATCCAGGTTCCCGCATATGAATTGCCTGCCAGTGACAGGAACGAAATCGGGCTTAATAAGGTTGCGAAGATGGAAACCGAGGTAACCCACCAGGGTATGGTTCCGTCCCCCTTGAAGAACTCCTTTCCCTTCATCTCCTTTTTGGAGAAGTAGAGGCCGGCAAATAATACTGCTCCGAGATATACAATAAGAATAATCAAATCAATTGTTGTGAATCCCTGCATTGTCAAACTCCCTTTCTATCATACATACCATTGATTTCCTGCGCGCCCTCCGTCCCTCCCGGAAGGCGCCGGAAAAATCTGTTCCCTCTGTCAAACCTTCTTTTGCAGGTATTTTTAGCAGAATTTTGCAACTGCCTCTTTTACCATGCGTGCCGCTTCCTGCGCAATCGGCAGGTCTGCCTCCACCAGCTGGGGAAGGGGTTCCCTTACGCCCCCAAGGTCCAGGTCCTCGTTAATGCGGAGCATTTCCTTGATGGCGCCGTACATATTGCCGCGGCAGGAGCACATCTTGTAAATGATGTCGTTGGCAGCGTACTGAACTTCCTTTGCTTCCTCCAGCCTGCCTGCATTTACCAGCTCATCCATCTTTAAGAACAGCTCAGGCATCGCGCCGTAGGTACCGCCGATTCCTGCTTCCGCACCGATGACGCGGCCGCTGATGAACTGCTCGTCCGGACCGTTAAAGATAATGTAGTCATTGCCCGCTGCAGCCTTGAACATCTGGATATCCTGCACCGGCATGGAGGAGTTCTTTACGCCGATGACCCTTGGGTTCTTGCGCATCTCAGCAAATAATCCCTGGGTCAGTGCAACTCCGGCCAGCTGCGGGATGTTGTAGATGATGAAATCCGTGTTTGGGGCCGCCGCGCTCATGGCGTTCCAGTACGCAGCGATGGCATGCTCCGGAAGATGGAAATAAATAGGAGGTATGGCTGCGATTGCATCCACGCCCAGGCTCTCGGCATGTTTTGCCAGTTCCACGCTGTCCTTTGTGTTGTTGCAGGCCACATGGGCGATGACGGTCAGCTTTCCTTTTGCAACTGCCATGACATTTTCCAGGGTAATCTTGCGGTCTTCCACGCTCTGGTAAATGCACTCGCCGGAAGAACCGTTGACATATACGCCCTTAACGCCTTTTCTGATGTGATATTCAGTCAGCGCCCTTACACGCTCCGGGCTTACATTGCCCTCCTCATCGTAGCATGCGTAAAATGCAGGAATAATACCTTTGTACTTTTCTAAATTTGCCATGATTGTTCTCCTTCTCCCTTTTGGGGCTGCTTTGTTTATGTTAACTCCTACTTTGTTTCCATGTCCGCGTTCTGGTCCGGGCGGCTTTCCCGGCCCGTCTTTCCTGGACCGTCTTTCCTGGACCGTCCTTCCTGGACCGTCCTTCCCGGTCCGGGCGGCTTTCCGGCCTCATCTGTCCCGTCCGGTGCCGTCCTAGCCGTTCTATCTGAGCGCTTCTGCAAATGATTTTGTAATCAGCTGGGGCCTTGTGATGATGGAGCCGACAACCACGCTGAACGTTCCCAGCTCAATGACCCGCCTTGCCTTCTCCGGCGTGTTGATGTTGCCCTCTGCTATTACCCTGTGTCTTACCTTTGCCACTATCTCACGGATGATGGCGAAGTCGTCTGCTTCTATTTTAAGTCCCCTGCTCTGTTCGGTGTATCCAACCAGCGTTGTGCCTATGAAGTCAAATCCAAGTTCATCCGCGTGGAGCGCTTCCTCCACCGTGGAACAATCCGCCATAAGAAGCTGTTCCGGATATGCGGCCCTGATTTCCCTGTAAAACCCATCCAGCGTCTTCCCGCCCGGTCTTAAATCAGAAGTGGCGTCCAGGGCGATGATTTCGGGTTTTACCTCCATCAGTTCCTCAATCTCTTTCATGGTCGGCGTGATGTATACCTTGCTGTCCTCATAATCCCGTTTTACGATTCCGATGACCGGCAGGTCCACCTGGGCCTGTATCTCGGCGATGTCCTCTTTGGTGTTGGCACGGATGCCGGCTGCGCCGCCCTCCTTTGCGGCCAGTGCCATCCTTCCCATGATGAAGGAAGAGTGGAGCGGTTCGTGCGGCAGTGCCTGGCAGGAAACAATCAATTTTCCTTTCAGGTTTTCGACTTTGTCATTCATGTCTGTTTCCTCCTCGTAACAATCACTTGGTTATGTCTCATGTCCTTGTAGCCTTAGTATAGCAGGTTTGTTTTTATTTTCAATAGCACATATACATTCTGAAAGTTCTTTCACAATCTTTGATTTACCCCTGCCTTTTCGCACAATTTTTCCATTCTGTTTTTGTCTAATATGCACAATTATCCGAAGGTTGTTTCTCTCAAATCGCAAAGGTTCATTGATACGCCGGCAACAAGGATTTAAACTTCAGGCAAATGCTGTCAAATATCCAGGTGTCAATAGACCCTTATCTGTATATCTGTCTCAAATCACTGCCATGGGATAGGATACAAAAATAGCCGGAAGCCCGGACAGGGCGGTTTTCCCACTCTGTCCGGACTTCCGGCTGATAATTCCGGATTCTCTTTTAATCTTTATTTCACTGTGCAGAACAGGGATTTCCCCATGGTTTCTTCGGTCAGTTCCTGTCCGATGCCCGGCCTATCCGGAACAGAGAAGTATCCGTTCTCAGGCTGGTAATTGTACTTGCACATATCGATATTTTCCTGAATCAGCGCTGCCTGATGGTGTTCATGGATAACAAAGTTAGGAATCACTGCTTCCAGCTGCAGGGCTGCCGCCGTGGAAATCGGGCTGCCGCAGATATGGATCTGTACGCCGATATCATAGGTGTGGGCCATATCGCAGATTTTCTTGCCCTCTGTCAGGCCGCCTGTGTTGCACAGGTCAGGCTGGATGATGCTGAGGGAACGGTCCTCATAGAAGGGACGGT
Organism: Enterocloster sp. OA13; assembly: GCF_022440595.1. Lineage (NCBI taxonomy): Bacteria > Bacillati > Bacillota > Clostridia > Lachnospirales > Lachnospiraceae > Enterocloster > Enterocloster sp. OA13. Next base: position 4,532,695 of record NZ_JAKNTF010000001.1, read on the forward strand.
AGCCCCATCTGGAGTATATCCTCTCGCCGGATGCCATCGGAATCCTGACATTGTTCGCAATCTCCTTAAATAAGGAAGGATTAAGGGGCTGTGTCGGCTCTTCATAATAGAAGCATCTGTATTGCTCCAGCTCGCGTCCCAGCTGGATGGCCGTATTGGTGTCGGTGAGGGAGTGAAGTTCGATGATGATATCAAGTCCCGGCCCGCCTGCTTCACGGATGGCTGCCACGCGGTCAACCGCAACCTTTAACTGGTCGTATTCCAGAAGGCCGTAGTTGCTCCACTCCATCCAGTTGCCCTTGGTGTTAAAGCCAACCGGGTCTACCTTTATGGCAGTATAACCTTCTGCCATGGCTTTCCTTGCGGCATTGGCATAATCCTCCGGCGTTACCATAGGCGCGCAGACCGGGCCCCAGTCAAACTGGATCTGGCTGGCATAGGCGCGCAGCCTGTCGTTGGTCTTGCCTCCAAGGAGCTGGTATACGGGAACATTCAGGGCCTTGCCCCGGATATCCCAAAGCGCGATATCAATGGCGCTGATGGCTGAGAAGATAATGGTTCCGCCGCCCATGCCCCAGAACGTGTCGCGGTGCAGCTTATTCCATATCTGCTCGTTGTTCATGGGATCCATGCCGATGATCATCTGGGCAAAATCCTTCATCAATCCCAGGGCAGCGTCGCTGCCGCTGCTGTAGCATACGCCTGCCTCGCCAAAACCTGAGATACCTTCATCCGTGTTGATACGGCAGATGGATGCCTTCCAATATGTACCTGCCACACTTGGCTTTCCGCTGGTCACCTGGTAAAGGTCTACGCTGGTAATCTTCATGATAAAATCCTCCTCATAATTAATTTTTATAGTTATAGATTGGTCATATGGTTTCTATATCAATCGTCCCAGACAGACGATTCGATGTGTACGTAAGGGCTCTTGCTGCGGATGAATCCAAACGCAAAGCAGCCGCCGATGATGATAAGGTTTGCGATGGTTATAAGCGGTGTCAGGGTAAGGCAGGAGTTGATGAACACACATGTATAGGCAATGACACTGACGGTAACCATCACATAGTACAGCTTATCGGGCATGTGGAGCCTGGACTTCTTCCATGCCTCAGGATACCGCTTGGGAAGCTGGTAATATGCAAACGCGTACAGGAATGACAGGGACGAGTTAATCAGCATGATGTTGTTGGTAATAGTGGTGACGCTGAAGTTAAGCAGCAGCGGAATCAGGCCAATCAGATACACAATGGTAAGTATCCTGTAGTATGACCCCCTCTTATTCTTCTTAGCCAGGGACTTGGGAAGCCAGCCGTCGGTACATGCCTGGGCAATGGGAACGCAGTTGTATGCCAGGGATGAGTTCATGGTTGTCATCAGCGCCATGATCGGGCCGCCTACCATGAATACCACAAACAGGATGGGGGACAGGGCGGTCCGTGCAACAAGGGTAAGGGGCTGGTTCTCCACTATCTCCAGAGGAAGGATACCTCCTGCAACAATGGCAACGCCGCAGTAAAGGATGACCAGGGTCGGAACTGACATCAGGATGGCCCAGGGTATATCCCGCTTTGCATTATGGGCGTCCCGGCCGTAGTTCATGGTCAGTGAATATCCGTTGGTGGAATACACAAACAGGGCAATCGCTGCTATGAATCCCTTTCCCCCATGTCTGATGAAATCCGGGGAGGATATCTGCAATACAGGCGTTTCCAGCTTTGTCATGCCCACGAAAATAAACATGAGCAGCACTGCAATCAAGGTCCATGTCATAATCTTCTGCGCCTTTGCCATGATGTCCACCCCGCCCAGGTTAATCACATAAAACAGGGTCAGGAAGACAATCCCCACAATACGCGGGTTTAACTGCGGCCACAGGGAATTGGCGTACACCCCCAGGGAAACCCCGAACAGGGAGATGCTCATGGTCTGCCACAGGAAGGCCACTGCGTACATCCCTGCCGCCTTCTCATTGGCAAGGCCCGCCAGCATGGAGTAGTATCCGCCTCCCAGCCTCAATGTGGATGTCACCCACACCACCGGCATGATCATCAGGAACCCCCATATGATGGCTGCACCATATGCAAGCCAGGCAGAGTATCCTGTCAGCGCCATAGCCGGACCCACAAGTGTGATGACTCCTGCTCCGATTACCTGTCCGATGGACAAGGCATACAGTTCCGGCTTCTTAAGAATACCCGGCGGGGGCGCTGGAACATATGTAACTTTGCTGCTTTCCTTCTGCATAACGAATCCTCCTTTAGTTGTTTCGCCTATTTATCTATTCACTTGTTCGCTAGGTTGATAATACATCAAGTCGCTAAATAATTCAATAGGTTTTATATATTTTTTTACTTTTCATCAATATGAACTGATCCAATTGTGACATATAGACAAAAAAGGTATTGTACCAGGAATACAGTTCCTTTGCACAATACCTTTTCTTCACCATGTCTTTTATTGTCTTGTTTATGTGATTATCTTGTTTACCTGATTGTCTTGTTTACCTGATTATCCTGTTTACCTGCTGATTACTCATCTAACGCAGGTATCAGCTGAATCTTAAGCATTCTCTCCCGCGCCCTCTTCAATGCCTCAATATCGCCGTTACAGATGCCATTGATGATTTCCACATGCTCATCCTCACGTTTTCCGCTCTTTTCTTCCCATTCAATCTCCTTGCGGATCCGGCTCTCCAGCAGTTCCCGTATGTGGCTGACGATTGCCTTTTTCGTCATCAGGTAAATATCGGTATAAAGATCGTTATGGCTCATGCGGATGACCTGATGGTGGAATTCAAAATCCGCCTCAGCCAGTTCATCCATTAACCGTTCGTTGTCCACATCCGCTTTCAGCTGGGAGCGTTTTTCCTCATACAGTTCGTAGCACTGTCTCAGTTCATCCCGCTCCTCCTCAGTGGAAACGGACACCGCAATCCGCATGGCCTCGCCCTCCAGCAGGTTCCTTAATTCCCGCACATCATTCAGGTGCTTCTCATCCATATAGATGTCAGCTATCTCATTCATATAAGGAGCCATGGAGAACTTCCTGACATAGGTGCCGTCCCCTACCCTGGTCTCTAAAAGCCCCAGCGTGTTCAGCTTCTGCAGCGCCATGCGCACACTCAGCCGGTTCACACCAAAGGTATCCGCCAGATCCCCTTCCGAGGGAAGCTTATCCCCTGGTTCCCATGTATGGTTCAGGATATTATCCTTCAAGGCCTCGCTTACCTGATCAACCACCGATACTTTCTTTATCTTCATACGTTCCCTTTCCGTACACCGAGGCATGTCAAGCATGCCCTCAACCTATATCTGTACAATATATTGTCTATTCATCTGTTCGATAGATATACATATATTTACATTATATGGCACACGGAAAAATATTACAAGGGCTTCCTTAAAACCGCTTGATTTTCATTGACAGACCAACCATAACTAATGTATACTTTTTCATACAAAATAATAGTACATTTGACCAGGGAGCCGATGGGGCGCTATTCTAGCCACCTACTCTTAAGAGAAAGGGGCTGGTGCTTATGTACGTTACTTTTAATGACTTATTCACATTTGTTATCATGCTTGTAGCTGTAATAACTCTTGTTAAGCATAAAAAATAACGCCCTCACCCTCGCAAAGTGTAGCGTTATTTTTTAATTACATATACCGAGGTGGCTAGGCTGCAGCTAGCTATCGGCTCTCTTGTTAAGTATATTATATCGGTTATCAAAGCCAATGTCAACGCATTTGCCGCAAGTCCCCCATAAACCAAAGCACTTCCTTAAAACCGCTTAATCTTCTTAGAAGGCGTCTTCTCAAACTCCGTCTCCCTCACGATCAGGCTGTAAATCCGCTTATACACAGGCATATCCTTATTAAAATCATCCACCAGCTCCTGAAGCTTTCCCTCCACATCCTTCACATGCTTTTTCTTTGCATACTCATAATCAGGGAAGATTTCCGCCTCAATCACCTTATCCTTTTCCCGCACCAGGATTTCCTTCACCAGTTCAGAACGGCTCAGCTGGTTCTCCAGTTCCTCCGGCGACACATTCTCGCCGTTGGCAAGGATGATCAGGTTCTTCCTGCGGCCCGTGATGTAGACGAAATTGTCCTCATCCACATAACCCAGGTCCCCGGTTTTCAGCCATCCGTCCTCCAGTGTCTCCGCGGTCTGCTCCGGCATCTTATAATATCCCTGCATCACGCTGGAGCCCCTGACCCAGATTTCCTCATCCACCACCTTGGCCTCGCAGTTGGGGAGCAGCTTGCCCACCGAACCCTTTTTGTTCTCCCACTCCAGGTTGGTGCTGATGACAGGTGAACACTCCGTCATGCCATAGCCCTGAAGGATGGTGATGCCATACTCTTTGAACTTATCCACATAATCCGGGTCCAGGTAAGCGCCGCCGCTGCATATGATCCTTAAGTTTCCGCCAAATGCAGCCTTTGCCACCATTTTCTTAGGGATAAGGCTGCCTGCGTCCTTAAGCTTGCCGTAGATGGATTCAATCACAAGGGGAACCAGCAGCACGATTTCCGGCTTAAACAGCTTCATGTTCCTCTGCACATGCATGATGGAATCATTGATGCAGATCACAAGACCGATGTGAAGTCCCTTGATGATGTCCATGGTCAGGCAGTACACATGGTTAATGGGCAGAAGTGTCATGGAAATGGTTCCGGCCGGAATCTTCATATCCAGGCACACCGCATTGTCCACCAGGTTCCTGTGGCTTAACATGACGCCCTTGCTCTTCCCCGTGGTTCCTGAGGTGAACAGGATGGTGGCCAGCTGGTCACCGCTTAGTTCCTTCTCATATTCCCCTGCGTGCAGGGCCATGAGCATGGACAGGGACTGTATCCCATCCCCTGCTTCCTCTGCCTGCATGGAGACAATATAGCGGACAGACGGACATTTTTCCTTTACGGCCTTTGCCACATCCCTGCGGATTTCATCAAAGATAAGCATTTCCACGTCCGCCCGTTCCAGCAGTTCACACACAGCGTCCGCCGGAAGCTGGGCGTCAATGGGCACTGCCACGCTGCCGCTGCCCACGATCCCAAAGTAGCCCACGATCCACTGGTACGTGGTTGTCCCGATAAGGGCAATGTGCTTTCCCTCCATGCCCATGGATTCCAACATACGGCTGACAGCCATAGAATCCCGGTTCACATCCAGGTATGTCCTGTCCACGATTTCCTTCTTCACTTTATAGCGGAATGCTGTCTGGCTTCCATAGGCATCCGCCCCATGGCGTATAATATCCCTCAAGGTTCCTACCGGCATAGTTTCCTCCCTCTCTGGCTTCCAAGCCCTGCTCCCCTCAGTCCTTTCATCAGTCCTGAAGTGACTGGATGTATTCCACTGCATCCTTTACGGTCTTTACATTGACCACTTCACGCTCTTCCACTTCCACATCGAACGTTTCCTCGATTTCCCCTACCATGCTCATGAAGTCGTAAGAGTTAAATCCAAGGTCCTCGATGAACCGTGACTCCTCTTTGATTGCAGACGGGTCCACGTCCACATACTCACATATCAATTCCTTCAATTCCTCAAACATTGCCAATCCTCCTATATTGTTGAACCATTTCCATTGTTATACCACTTCCATTGCTGAACCATTTCCATTATCAGACCATTTCCATAATTTCCCCTACCGTGCGCTCCGGGTCTTCCACACCGCGGAATATGATCCTGCACAGGTAGTAATAGATATACTCCAGTTTTTCCGGCGTCACCACCCCGGTCTGGTACTCAAACCCAAAGTCCAGTCCATTATCCATGGTCCGGTGGCTCACGGTCAGGTACAGGGTGTGGGCCGCCACCCCGTTGGAATAGCGGGCAGTCTTATATTTGATGTCGCCCAGCTTATCAAGGCCCGGTCCGTCGTATTTCATGGCCAGGGGCTGGTAGGTCAGGCTCAGGGGTTCATAGGTCTGTCCGTCCTTCAGCTTATAATAATCATGACGGAAATTAAAATACTCCGAGGGACTGTAGCCGGCATGACGGAAATACTGGTTCTGGGCATCCCTTATCTTAAGCAGCCCTTCCATGAAGGTATCCTCCCTGGGCACAATGGTCCTGAAGGGGAAACAGTGGATCCTGCTTCCGCCGCACCGCTTTTCCAGTAAGGTGGCCCGCCTTGCAATGGTGGTTGTGATGGAGATATCGTCCTCGTCATTTTCCTTCTGAAGGAAGGTGCGCAGCCCCATCAGCAGAAGGCATGTCATGGAAATGCCCTTCTCCTCACAGAAATCCAGAAGGCGTTTGGATGGCCCGCCCTCCAGGTGGAAATTAGTGATGTTGGCCTCCACGTTGTCAGAGGTGTTGGTGGCTGCGCGCAGCTTTTTGTTGCGGCTCTCCTTACGCTCCTTTAAAAGCTTCCCCGGCCCGTAAATATCCGCAAAAACCGGTTCGGACGAGGCAATCAGGTTTTCGAAAAACTCCCTGTCCCTCTGGCACGCCCTGCTGCCCGCCTCATAGGCCAGGTCCTTTTCCAGCTGCCTGATGTAGGAGGACATTTCCTTTGGATAATTCACCTCTTCATACAGCCTGCTGCAGTAGAGTTCGATTACATCCTTGAAGAATACAATCAGGGCCTGGGCGTCCATGGTCATATGGTCCACACAGATGTAAAGCCCCTGATAGCCGTCCGGCGTTTTTATCATCACAATACGGTGCATGGGGGAATCATAGCGTTCAAAGGGTATCTCGGTCCACTCCCTCAGCTTCTTATCAGCGTCCTCCTCCTGCCAGCCCGTGAAGTCGAAGTGCTCAATCTCCTTTGTCTCCTCCTTCACCACATACTGATAGATGTTTCCATCCCTGTCCTTTGCAAACCTGAGGCGCATGGATTCGCAGCGGGCAATGGCTTCCTTGATGCACTGCCTGAGCACATCCCAGTCCAAATCGCTCTCAATGGTCAGGCTGGAACCGATGTTCAACACCTGTTTTTTGGGACAGTACTTCAGACAGTAAAAATGCAGTTTCTGGGCAGCCGTCAGCGGATATGCCTTATAGCCTTTTCTGGTCCTCATCTCTCTATTCCCCTTTCTCATCCCGGGAGTTCCGGCCTTCATGCCTGTCTCCCAGCGGTTCAATGGTCCGTTCAATCAGCTCTGTTACCGCACGTTCATAACTCTTTGTGTCTTTATAGTAGGCCTCTGCATGGGCTGCCCCGCTAATGACCAGCAGTTCCTTCCCGGACCTGCATGCGCCGTAAAGCTGGTAAACCATGGAGCATGGCACAAAGGTGTCCGCATCGCCGTGTATGAACAGGATGGGAATCCGGGCCTTCTTAACCTCGTCCCTGGCATTGCACTGGTCAAGCCCATACCCGGCTTCCTGTCTTGCCATGCGGTCCGCTATCTGCATGATGGGGAAAGGAGGCATATGGTACATGGATTTAAGCACATAGCTGAACACTTCCCAGGCAGAGGTGAATCCGCAGTCGGAAACAGCTGCCTTTACCTGAGGGGGAAGTGAAAGCCCGGTGGTCATAAGCACCGTGGCCCCGCCCATGGAAATGCCGTGGAGCATGACCTGGCAGTCCTGTCCCAGACGTTCAATGACATACTCAATCCAGAGCCTGGCATCCATCCGGTCCAGGCAGCCGAATCCGATGTAGGTGCCTTCGCTCCTGCCATGTGCCCTTTCATCCACCACCATCAGGTTGAAGCCCTGCTCCAGATAGAACCTTGCAATGGAGGAAAAATCATTCAGCCCTTCGCTGGTGTATCCATGGAAGCAAATCACCGCCCGGTCAGAACCAGGGCATGGGAAGAATGTGCCGTGAAGCCTTAAGCCGTCGTCCGAGGTGATATACACATCCTCCTGGGGCTTTCCCGACAGCCATTCCTTGCTGGCCCTGATGCCCGGGATATAGGCGTCCCAGTCCGTGCCCGCCATTTTCTGGGTCCGCTCGCGCTTTGCATTGCCGCGCACCACCGTCCGGTGGAAAAAGTATCTGGCAATCCCATATTCCCCTGCCGCGCCCGCGGCTGCCAGGCCAAACAGTAATCCGATCTTACCCATATGTACTCCTTTCAGATGAATGCCGGTTACACAAATTTCTGAAGCTTCAGCGCCTTTTCCAGGCTTCCCTCCACCTTAAGCTTTCCGGTTGTAAATGCAAAAACAGGGTCCAATTTTCCTGCTGCCAGCTTTAACAGTGTGTCCGCAGAGCAGATGAAAATTGCATCCCTGTCATAGTACTCGTAAGGCTCCACATAGAGCCTGCCGTCCTTTGCTTCCGCATAAAAGATGCCTTCGCCCTCTCCTGTGATGTTAAACTGAAATGCCAGATGCTCATCCACCTTGCTCACATCCGCCTTCATGAATATTTCCTTTACCGTTTCAAATACTTTCTCGAATGTCATGATTGTCTCCTTCTCCTGATTTCAGGGCCTGGCCGGACAACAGGTTCCTGTATCCAGAATCCCCAGGTATCTATCCCCTTCTTTTTTCGACCAGTGGTCGAATCAACATTAAATTAACCATAACACTTTTTCGACCGCCAGTCAAGTCTGGCTTTTTCCATTGGCATCTGTTATACTGGGAAGTATTCTAAAGAGGAAACCGAGGTTTTTTTATGCAAAACAATAACAAACGGGAACGGATCCTGGACGCCATGCAGGAACTGATGCGCACCGCCAGCGCCCAGGCCATTTCCGTCAGCGATATTGCCCAAAAAGCAGGAATAGGGAAAGGAAGTATTTATTACTATTTTTCCTCTAAAAATGATATCATTGACGCTGTCATCGAGCGCTCCTACTCCCGGGTGCTGGACGCAGGCAGGGAACTGGCTGCCTCCTCCCACATGGACGCCTTTCAGAAAATGGAGATTATTTACAATGCCTGTCTTGACTCTTCCACGGAACTGCGGCGCCAGGAAGCCATCGGCACCTTCAATGAACAGCAGGAAAGCGCATTCATCCACCAGAAGTTTGCCCGCATCATCATCACCAAGCTAAAGCCCATACTGACCGACATCATCCGCCAGGGCATAGACGAGGGCGGCATCCGGTGCGAATACCCGGAGGAGACAGCCCAGATTGTCCTCACCGTGCTGACCATAACCCTGGACAACAACCTGGTTCCGGCCGGACCGGAACAGATCGGGCGGGTCCTGACCGCGTTCACGCAGATGCAGGAAAAGAGCATGGGGATGCCGGCGGATACCCTGCAGTTCCTTATGAGGAAAAATGAAGCGGCGGCAGCCCGTCCCCCCGAAGAAGCGGACAGATGATAAAGACGGCAATAAACTAAAAAAACAAAACCATAAAACGCCAAAACACTCCAAAATCATACTCTTTTTTCACTTTCCACTACCCTTTTTCCCCATTCTGACTTATAATATCATATGGCATGGTGGCCTGGTAAAAATATCCAGGCCATTCTATGATTGGCGCCCTTTCAGGCATTTCCCAAACACATCCGGGCGCGGAGAGGATAATCAGGAATTATGAAAGAAACACGAAAGAAGGCCCTTATCCAGGTACTCCTTTGCATACGCAATACAGCCGTCGGCCTTTTGGGCATCATGGGATGGCTTCTCCACACCCTGCTGGCAGTCCTTACCGTGGGACTTATAAGCGCCGCCCTGGTGTGTATCCTTATCTATGCAAAGGTCAAACCGCAGCTGGATGAGTGCCGTGAGCTTGCATATGACAAGCTGGCCCAGATGGAGAGGACGGATTTCTCCATGCTCTCTGATACGGTCATTTACGACAAGGACGGCAGGCAGGTGGGCCTCATCAATGCCGGACACTACCAGTATGTGGATATTTCCCACATCAGCATGAATATCCAGAATGCATATATTGCCCAGGAGGACAGGCGCTTTAAAAGCCACACAGGCGTGGACTGGATTGCCACCTTCCGCGCGGGACTGGCCCTTCTTAAGCACAACGGGCAGGTGACCCAGGGCGGAAGCACCATCACCCAGCAGGTAATCAAGAACACCTACCTGACCCAGGAACAGACCTTTACCCGCAAGATTGTGGAAATCCTCCTGGCCCCTGAGATTGAAAAGAAATACTCCAAAGCAGATATCATGGAGTTCTACTGCAACACCAATTTCTATGGCCACCAGTGTTACGGCGTGGAAGCTGCCAGCCGGTATTATTTCGGCAAGCATGCGGCTGATTTGCGTGTGGACGAAGCCGCTGTCCTGGTCGGAATCAGCAACAGCCCCTCTGCCTACGACCCGGTATCCCATCCCAAGGCATCCCTTGAAAAACGCAACGACGTCTTAAAAAGCATGCATGAAACAGGCGTACTGTCCGCTGAAGACTACAGCGCAGCCATAGAACGTCCCCTTACGATTGTAAAACAGGAATCCGAGGGAACGGACGAGAACTACCAGAGCAGCTACGCCATCCACTGCGCCGCCCTTGAGCTTATGAAGCTGGACAGCTTTGACTTTCAATACACCTTTGAGGACAAGGACAGCTACACCGCATACATGGACCGTTACAAGACCGTGTACACGGAGAAATCCGACCTGATACGCGCAGGCGGTTTTAAGATTTACACCTCCCTTGACAGCGGTCTTCAGGAAATGCTCCAGGCTGATATTGACCAGGGCCTTGCCTCCTACACGGAGCTTCAGGAGAACGGAAAATATGCGCTTCAGGGAGCCGGCGTCATCGTGGACAACCAGTCCAATTACGTGGTTGCCATCGTGGGCGGCCGGGGCAGCGAAGACCAGTTCAACCGGGCCTACCTAAGCGCCAGACAGCCGGGAAGCACCATCAAACCCCTGATTGACTACGGCCCTGCCTTTGACACCGGGGAGTACTATCCCACCCGTATTGTGGATGACCACAAATGGGAGGACGGCCCCTCCAACAGCGGGGAGCATTACTATGGCAGTGTGACTGTCCGGGAGGCCTTAAACCGGAGCCTGAACACGGTGGCATGGCAGATTCTTGAGGACATCGGGGTCAACTACGGCCTGAATTACCTTGGGGAAATGGAGTTCCAGAAGCTGACTTATGTGGACAACGGGGTGCCGTCCCTGAGCATCGGCGGCTTTACCAACGGGGTCCGCGTGGTGGATATGGCCAAGGGCTACAGCACCCTGGCCAACAACGGCATATACAATGACCGCACCTGCATCACGAAAATACTCCACGAGCATGACGGCGAGATCACCAGGGACATGAAAGCCTCCACCAAGCAGATATACCGGGACGACTCAGCATTCATGCTGACCGATATCCTGAAAGGCACCCTTACAGCCCCCTACGGCACCGGACGCGGCCTGGACCTGGACGGCGGCATGCCTGCCGCAGGCAAGACAGGGACCACCAACAGCAGCAAGGATACATGGTTCTGCGGCTATACCCGCTACTATACCACTGCTGTCTGGGTCGGCTACGACATACCAAGGAACATGCCGGGCATCTACGGCGCCACCTATGCAGGGAAAATATGGAAGAACATAATGAACCAGATCCACACCGGGCTGGAGCCATGGGACTGGGAGCAGCCCGAGTCCGTGGAACGCCGGGCGGACCCCAAAAACGGCATTGAGGATTACTTCAGTACCACGGCAGAGATGCGGGCACAGCAGAGCCTGCACGACAAGGAGCAGAAAAAGCTCACGGACTCCCTTAACGCAGATGTGGAAGACTTCACCTCACGGGAAATCAACACCGTAGAAGATACATACGCAGTCAAAAGCCAGTATCAAAGCATCACCTCAAGGCTTCCCTTGCTGGATGACGGGGATTTACGGGCGCGGCTGCTGGAGCAGGTGGAAAACAGGTATGACTACTTTGAAGGAATCATCAGCCAGATGTCAGACACCATTGCCCTGTATGAAAAGCAGAAGGCCGCCTATGCGGCCAAGGCCCAGGAAAAGGCCATGAAGGATGCGGAGGAACAGCGCAGACAGGCCGAGAAGGACACCAGGAAAAATGAATTCCTCCAGGCGCTTCAGGCCGTGGAGGAACTGGAATACCAGCAGCCCAATGCCCAGACACTGGTCCAGGATGCCATTACAAAGCTGCCGCTGGTGGCAGGGGACCCGGAACAGCAGGCCCTTGCAGACCGCCTCCAGAGCGCCATCAGCAGGATTACCACCCTGCCCACACAGGAGGAATGGGTTGCAGCCCAGGCCGCTAAGCAGGCCGCAGAAGAACAGGCCCAAAGGGAAGCGCTGCAGCAGGCCCAGATGCAGCAGAACCAGCTTAAATCCACCCTGGACAGGGAAAAGTTCAAGTGGAACAATATGGAATACTACGGACCGGGAGGGAGGCCGGAAAATGATAAATAAAAAGCTGAACAGAAGAAAAACATCCCCCGGCCCAAGGCGGCTAAAGGACAGGGATAGCGATATGACAGCCGGCAGGAATGGCGGGTTACATGACGGTTTGGATAAAGGATTGGATCAAGGGGTAGATAAAGAGGTAGATAAAGGGGTCCATAAAAAGGTGGATACAGGAATGAATAAAGGCGGCGGTGTGGCAGGCAAAACAGATAACGCCAGCACGCCCCCTGATAAAATGAGCAGTACCCCCTCCTTCCGCAGTTACTCCATGCCGCCCCGCGCCTGGTTCTTCACCTTCATGTGTATGAACATCCCTGTTGCAGGCTGGATATACCTGCTACGGCTGGCCTTTGGAAAAAAGGACAACCAGCTCCGGGATTTTGCCAAGGCTTATCTGCTGTACAAACTGGTATTCCTGGTCATCAGCCTTGTGATACTGGGAATCTTAATCTATATCGGTCTGGATGCCGCTGATAAAATACTGGCTTATATGGAAATGCTGTAAAGGCCGTTAAACAGACCGAAGGATAAAGCGCATTTAAATCCCCCCTGTCATATCCCATCATAAATATAATACTGGCGGTATTGAATCCGCCCTGCATGACAGCAAGGGGCGTGGACGCAAGGCAGAGTTAACAGATTCCGATATCACATGCGAGGAGGAATATGAAATAAAAAAGCATAAAATCTTTTTTGTTACGATAGTATCATTTTTTGTTATTACACTGTGGATAAAGTCTCTTTTCTATATTATGGCAAATCGAGACAAAATTGTATTCGAATATTTATTATATGATTATATAGAATACAATGGATATGCTTATTATATAGCAGAAAACCAGCACTTGTCTTTTCCCTCTGGAAAAAAGGGGAGTCCTGTGTATTTAATATATGAAGGAGATAAGATATACTATGAGTCTTGCCAAGACGCAGTAATATTTGCGGGGTATGAAGGCGCTGAAAAAGAAATTTATATTTTTTTTGACAGCGCAATTTATATTCGAGAAGATTATCGACAGATAGATGAAGACTAGTGTACTGACACGATGACATTCAGGCAAACCTCCTTGTCTATTTTCCTGAGGAGTTTTACCAGAAGTCATCGTGTCAGTACGCTAGGATTCCTTTCATATAAAACTCATAGATTTTCGTCGTTTCATATCTTATTTCAGGAAAATCAGCCAATGAATATAGTTCCGAATTCAAATCTTCCTTATTCTTTGTGACGAAATAAATCTGTTCCTTCATATAATTTTTTAAATCTAAATGTAATACATTATGGGTGGAAAAAATGAACTGTCCTTTATGTTTTTTTCCATTGATAAATGCAACCATACGTTCCGCTAAAAGAGGATTGATTACCCGGTCCATTTCATCTGCAAAAATTATTTTGTCCTCATAAACCACTCTGAACAGCTGGACCGCCCATGCAAAAAATTCCCCAACACCGCCTGAATCCATATTAAGTTCCCTGGCGAAATCCTCTCCGCTTTTCATTTTCCGGATAATTTTACTTTTTCTAAATGGTTTTTCATCGTCAATCTCAACACCGCAGATACTGTAATCTACCATACGCAGGATTTCTAAAAAGCGTGAATCCTTTATTATTCTTAAATCATCTTCTTCATTCTGTATATTTTTATATAGATAGTAATTATAATTTTTACTTTCTACAATCAGCTTATTATTAACCCAGTCAACAAACTCCAAGGCATGAACATCTCCTAAAATGGCTAATTTGGAAACAAAAAGCCCTATATCTCCTTTTGCGAAAGACGCCTGTTCAATAATTCTTTTTACTTCCTTATCACAATTTTCCGTATCCAATTCAAAAGAAACCGCAATGGAACCCTTGCCCTCTTCCCGTTTCATTTCATTCCTTTTTGCCGACACAATAAGCTTTTCCTGTCCACTTTTTGTACACCTGTAAGTCAGCTTTTCCTGAACAATGCTAAATTCGTCTATCTGTAAATCGTAATGATATATGGCTCCACTCCCGCCAATCATATGAATATTAAATTCCTGTTTTGTATCACACTGTGCAGGACATGCGGAAGGAAGATTGTTGATATTAATCAGTGCCCTGTAAGAATGTTTGGACTTATTATTTTCAAACAGACTTTTTAAAAAGGAAATGCTGTTAATAAAATTCGTTTTTCCTCCGGCATTCTCTCCGATAACAACGGCCGTTTTCAACACATCATATCCTGCTTCTGTTTCAATGTAATTATCCGGATATCTATTTTTCACTTTGTTTCCTGGTGCCAGTAAATCAAATTCCGCTTCGTTGCAAAACGAACAGAAGTTTTTGAACTTATATGATATCAGCATAATTTGAATCCTCTAATCTGTTTTTTGTTTTATAATCATCTTCCTCCTACACTATCTCCACACAGGACAGCCGCTCCCCTCCATCCGCAAACGCCGCCCGCGCGCTTCGGAAACAATACATCTCCATCGGCACAGCCTCCCCATTACATACAAACACCGTGTCCTCAGGCCTGCCTAACCTGTTTCCCAGGATACGGAGCATTTTCATTTTGCCGTGTTTTCCGTATCCACTGTCCATAATAATACCCATATGGCTTTTCATGATCAGGAAGGAACTGCTGCCCTCGACCCCCGGATGGAATACCCACTCTGAAGCAAAGTCTGTCTTTACCAAATCAAAATCATTATAGTAGTAATACCATAGATTATCCTGTTCATCCACATTCATGGCATAGCAGTCCGCGATAAAATGCTTTGTATTCTCCCATATCTTCTGTCCGTCCCGGTTCCAGACCACAAGCCCCCTGTCCCCCAAAGGCTTATTCCATCCGAAGTTTCCAAAGACCCCCTCGTCAAAATAGCTTGTGATGATCCTGCCGTCCCCCAGCACCATGCATTCCTGGATTCCATCCCCAAAGCATGTGCTGGACAGGATCTTGCCATGGCGGGTCAGGAACACCGCATTCTGGTCCGGAATCCCATTCTTATACATCATGGACCTGGCTCCCAGCAAAAGGATGTCATCCCCAATGGGCTGTATGAAATGGAAATTCATTTTCCGCACCCCGAATTCCAGGACCTCCTCCCCCAGGAGGCTTCCGTCCTGCCAGTCAATAAAGAGGCACAGGGCGCGGTACTCCGTGTTGGCCTGGGTATCCACGAACATACCCTGGATACGTTCCGGCACCCGGGCCGAAAACAGCAGGTACACGGCATCGTCATACCCGATTTCCATGTTCACCATGGTGTATTGCTCCAGTCCGTATTTTCTGATGATACTTCCGAGATTGATGCATTCCTTAACCGATATCTCTTTCAATTCCATCCCTCCTGCCTGATTCATTTTCCCATATCACATCATTTAATCCCATTATACTGTCAAACCAGGGCCAGGACCAGACAAACCGGCGGGAAAATAAAAAACAGGGCGTACCCAGGGCATGATGATTTTTATGAGCAACACATTTTGTCCATACCGCACAAACAGGAACACCCACGCAGCCTGTCAAAAAGGCCTGCCTCACATTCCCTGTAAAGCAGGCCCATCCTTGTACCACGATTTTTCCTGTATCCCTGTATCCTTACCGTACAGCCGCCAGCTGTTCCAGCTGTGCCTTCAATGCTGCAATCTCCTCCCCATACTCCAGAAGCAGCCTGTCCTTTTCCTCCAGAATACGGTCCTTCTCCTCCAGTATCCGCTTCTGCTCCTCCACAATACGCTGTACCATGGTGCGGTCCATCATGGATTCAATGATATCCCTCAGCTCATCCACGGTCTCCCCGGGAGTCTTGCCCTCCTCGTCAATGGTGATGTCCGCATACTTCTCATAATAGGGCACCCGTTCATTGTAAAGGTCGCGCAGGGTAAATCCCGGCTTTAACGCCACGCCGCGGTCCACCACGTTGCCGATGCGCTTTTCCATCTCCTCGTAGCTCATCTTTAGATAAACCACCTCGCTGATTTCCTTCAGATGGTTCATGGCCGCCTCGCCGTAGATCACGCTGCCGCCCGGAGCGATGACGGAAAGCTGCACATCCAGTCCTGCATTGACGCGCTCCTCCACCTTCAGGAACCCGTCCATGCCTTCCTCTGCAATGATTTCCTTCAGCAGCCTTCCTTCCTTTTCCTGAATCACAATATCCACATCCACAAAGGAAAATCCCAGCCTCTTGGCCAGCAGCACGCCCACGGTGCTCTTGCCGGATGAAGGCATTCCAATCATGGTAATATTCGGTTTCACTGTCGTATCCTCCTGGTCTGTCGTCTTACTGGACTATTTTATTCCATATCCTTCTTATTCTGCGTCATGACTGTCCTAAACCATTCCGGTCTGCAAACTATCCCTTTTTCGGACCATTCCTTTTCGGATTCCTGGTTTTCGAGGTCTTCCCCTCCGATGCCGCGGGACGTCTCTTCTTAATATTCTTCTTCACCGAATATCCAAAGCTGCCCAGCTTTTTCCCCAGTTCAAAATACTCGCCGTGGGAATAGCTCACAAGGCCGGAGGCGTTCAGGTTGAACTTGCCCCTGTCGTCCATATACTGGTTGTCAATGGTCACGCCCACCACCTCTGCGATGAACATATCGTGGCTTCCCAGTTCCTTTACTTCCTTCACCTTACACTCAATATTAACCGGGCTTTCCTCAATCCCGGGCGCTTTCACGTTACGGGATTCCTGGACCGTAAGCCGTGTCTCGGCAAACTTATCCACATCACGGCCCGACTTGACGCCGCAGTAATCCGTTGCCCGCACCAGCCTTTTATTCACCAGGTTGATGACAAACTCCCCTGTATCCTTGATGATATCATGGGAAAACCGTTCTTTGCGCACGGAAATGGACACCTGCGCCGGGTCGGAACAGATGGTGCCCGCCCATGCCACCGTTATGATGTTGGGGGTCTCTCCGGGCCGTCCGCAGCTGATCATCACCGCAGGCACGGGATACAGCATATTGCCTGGCTTCCAGTATTCTTTTGACATATTTTCTCTCCTAATCCTGTTCCGCCAGCATCAGCTCCGGAATCAACTGCTTTTTACGTGATACAACTCCCGGAAGGTTCAGGACCGGTTCCTCCTGGTCCTTGGCTTCTTCTATATCCAGATGG
The DNA here is from genome assembly GCF_022440595.1 of Enterocloster sp. OA13. Taxonomy (NCBI): domain Bacteria; kingdom Bacillati; phylum Bacillota; class Clostridia; order Lachnospirales; family Lachnospiraceae; genus Enterocloster; species Enterocloster sp. OA13. The sequence continues at coordinate 4,550,080 of NZ_JAKNTF010000001.1, forward strand.
AAGGCCTTGGCCGCCAGCTGGACCGCTCCCTGTCCCTGGCATATCAGGTCCGTGGACTCGGTCAGTATATTGGTCAGCATGAAAAAGGTCATGTCCAGCCCGCTGCCCTCATGGGCCTTATCCATGAATGCAATCATCCTGCCCCTCAGATGCTGCAGCTCCTCGCCGTTCAGGGACGTGATCTGTCCCACGCCAATCAGCACCTTTCCGGCTGTAAAGCGCTTGAAATCCTGATAGAAGATTTCCTCATCCGACTTATCCTTAAGGTCGCTGCCTGCCCCGAACATTTCCATGGCGTACTTCTCAATGTCAAGACCCGCCATCTTGGCTAAGGCCCTGGCCGCCATCTCATCCACCGGCGTACAGGTTGGCGAACGGAACAGCAGGGTATCCGACACAATGGCACTGCACAGAAGCCCTGCAATGGCCTTATCAATCTTAACCCCGGCTTCCTGGTACATCTGATAGATGATCGTGGCCGTGCAGCCCAGGGGCTGGTTGCGGAAAAATACCGGTGACATGGTCTGGACCGTGCCCAGCCTGTGATGGTCGATGATTTCCTGGATTTCCGCACTTTCAATGCCTGCCACTGCCTGGTTCTTCTCATTGTGGTCCACCAGGATTACCTGCTTGCCTCTTGCGCCCAGCAGGTTCCGGCGTGAAATCATTCCCAGGTATCTTCCCTCCTTATCAAGGATCGGGAAGTCCCTGTGCCTCTTGCTGGCCATGACCTCGCGGATCTCGTCCGTATAGTCATCGCTGTTAAATGTAATCAGATGCTCCCTTGTCATGAAGTAGCTGATAGGCATGCTCTGGTTAATCAGACGGGCAGCCGTGTATGTGTCATAGGTGGTGGCAATCACGGTGCAGCCCCTGTCCTGGGCAATCTTCTTGATGGTCATGGACACCCCGGCCCCTTCGCACACAATGATGCAGGCAGCCCCCATCTCGATGGCGCACAGCTGTGACTCATACCGGTTGCCCAGTATGACCAGGTCGTGGGGTTCAATGTAAAACTCCATCAGATCCGGATTGGCCGCGGCAATCAGCACCTTTCCCTTATCAAAATAAACATCCGCATCCCCCACCAGCAGATCTGCCTCCAATGTCTCGATGATATTGGAATACTGTGTATTGGCCTTTGAAAGGATACTGCTGTCATAGATATTCATGTATGTCTTTGTGATGTCGCCCACGGTAATCAGGCCTTCCAGGGTCCCGTCCGGCCTTACGGACGGAATGGTCACGACATTATTCTCCTGCATGATCTTCCATGCCTTTTTCAGGGAAATGTTGTCCGCCACACCTTTGGTCTTGCGGATTTCAATATCCTTGACCTGGGTCCTCACATCCTCCACCAGCTTTGGCTCCTCCAGCCCAAAGTAGTTAAGCACGAACTGTGTCTCCCCGTTCACATGCCCGGCCCTTGCCGGAACATACTCATCCCCTGTCAGGGCGCGCTTCAGATTGGCATAGCAGATAGCCGAGCAGATGGAGTCCGTATCCGGATTCCTGTGCCCGATTACCATTGTCTTTCTTTTCAATTCCTGTTCCATTCTCTCTCCCTCAATTCCCTGCAGCCGCGGCTGCCAGTGGCGGTATGGTCCATGGCAGTTTATGGCAGGCAGTCTATGGTACTATGGTAATGTCTATGGTAATTTGTAATCTTTCATAATCTGTTTACATGGGATTCACATTTCGTTCATATTTATTTTTTATACTAATTTCATAAGAACTTGATATGTTCCAACAGGTTTAATGGTAAAATTGCACATAGATTTTTCATAATTGCCCCGGTTGCTATTTGACCGGGGTCTCCTCATGTCATGGGGCGCCATATGGCATGGCCTCCCCCTCATGTTCACGATTCTTCCCGCCATTTCAGTATATCAAACCAGATTTCTTTTTTCAACCAGAATATAGGCCGGGATACGCCATGACGTATCCATTTTGCATGGATATCCATTGTCAAAAGCAGAGGGGTGCAACTTCCGTCACACTCCCTCTGCCCATGGATTTCATCTGCCCCCGCATCCCAGCCGACGGAAAGCAATTTTCAAACACGCCCTACAGCTTATACTCCGCGTCACACTCAAACCCCGGAAGCACCGCGCCGCCTGACACCTTGCCGCCCTTTGCCCCGCTGCTGTCCGCGTGATACAGGACCCCGCCGTCCAGGCGGTACTTATATGTCCCGTCTACCTTATAAGCCTTCTCATTGGTCTGTATCTTACCCGCGGTATTCACCAGATACACCTTGCCGTCCACCTTAAAGGCCTGGTAGTCCGTGCCTTCCTTTGCAGTCACAAGAAGCCCGTTATAGTAAAGGAACCCGTCCTTTTCCCCGCTAAGCCCGGCCCCCTTGCCTGAACCGGACGCGTTGAAATAAAACGTATGCTTTTCCCCGGAACCGTCCGCAATCCCCTCAATCCGGCCGGTGCGCATCTTCCCGTCAGAATCCCTGCTTCCGAAATATCCGGTCAGGACCGTGTCACCGGCCGTTATCTTCACAAGCCCGTTCTGCCTGCATCCATACTGGTCAAAGAAATAACCTTCCCCATTAATCTTCGTAATGGCCCCGTTCATGGTCCTTGCCGTGGTCTTAAGATATGCCGGGACGCCGTCATTTTCAAAATAATACCACGCCTTATCCCCTTCCTGCGGCCCTTTGTAGGAATCCAGCCTGTTCAGCACGCCCTTATCCTCAGAATCCCCCGGATGACTGGACAGTTCCTTCCACTGCCCCTTTACCAGATACCCGTCATCCGGTCCGCCCAGGTACACAAAACGGCTGATTCCCACCGCATCGCCTGACTGCGGGGACGCCTTGACCGCGTGCCAGCCCGTAAGCATGACGCCATTTTCATCAAAATAGTACTTCTTCCCGTCAATGGATGCATCCTTAAAGTCCTTGGAATCCGCCCGTTTGGCCCTGCCGTTGGACTGGAAGTAAAACCACTTCCCATCCTCGCCCGCAGTCGTGTATTCCCTGGATACCGCGCCTTCCTGGGGCAGCTTATCCTCATCGAATTCCAGGCACTTCCAGCCCCTTGCCATGGCGCCGTTATCACCCAGGTAATAAATGTTGTTGCCTTCATAGTACCAGCCCGTGCGGAGCCTTCCGTCGCTGTCAAAGCAGTACCTGCCGTCCTCTATGTTCTTCCAGCCGTCCTCCTCTGCCTTACCGTCCTTGCCGAGGTAATACCAGCCTTCCTCCTTAAGTCCGTCCTTACCGTCGGCGTGGATCCAGGTGTTCCTGACCATGGCGCCGCTGTCATCCACATAATAGGTATTGGCAATCCAGGTGCCCTTCTCTATAGTTCCTTCACTTCCCAGATAATAGGACTTTCCGTCCCTGGTCTTCCAGTCATTGACAGCGTAATTACCCTTGCTGTCCTTGTATCTCCAGTCCCCGTCTTCTTTTACCCAGCCGCTTTCGGACTTCTTCACGCCTGCTGCAACGGTTCCGTCCACAGGCCCTCTTTCCTTTGGCTCGGCCTTTGTAACCCCTTCGGTAACGGTGTCATATGCCGGGCCTTTGCCCGCAGCTTCCTCTCCCATGGCTGTCCCGGCTGCTGCCGATGCCATCCACAGTCCTGCCGTCACTGCCCATATCACTCTTTTTGCGGTCATACAATCCACCTCCTTATAGATTTCATTTTACCAGAAACCGGAACAAAATAACAGGAAGACAAAGGGGAAAATTACATAAGAATTCATTAATTTTTATAATCACCCCTGTTCCGGCTGGTGCTTTTGGCATGTAAGCCATCTCCGGTAGGTCAGGTCAATGAGGAACGCCCCCAGGGGCGCCGTGATCAGGATTGCAAGCACTGCCACTGTCAGCACGATATTCCCGCAGGCCAGCCCCATGGACAGGGGCACGCCCCCGATGGCTGCCTGGACCGTGGCCTTGGGCATATACGCCGCCATGCAGAACAGCCGCTCCTTAAGGCTGAGACGGGTCCCCAGAAGGCAGCACATGACGCCTGCCATCCGGAATACCAGCGCTCCCAGTATAAGCAGGATGGCGGCAGCCCCGGCTGACACGGCATAATGAATGTCCACCGTTGCCCCAACCAGGACGAACAGCAGGATTTCCGCGCCCACCCAGAGCTTGTTAAACTTTAAGGAAAGCCGCCCAGCCACTGTCTCACGCTGCTTCTGAAGGGTAATCCCCATGCACATGACAGAGATAAGGGATGAAAATGTAAATGTCCCCTTCAGCGCATCCTCAAGGCTCACCAGTACAAAGGAGATGCACAGCAGGATGATGACCTTGGCCGTATCCCGGATATGGACCCATCTGAAATACAGGGCCAGGAGCGCCCCTGCCCCGCATCCGGCCAGGATACCCGCCAGGATGGACCATGGTATCTGCACAAAACTTACAGGCGAAACACTTCCCCCCTGTGCCAGCCCTGTAAACGCCGAGAACAGGACAATCACAAACACGTCGTCCACCGACGCCCCTGCCAGTATCAGCTGTGGGATGCTGTTATCCGTGCCATACCCTTCTTCCATGAGCATTATCATCTTAGGCACAATGACGGCCGGGGATACTGCTGCAACCACAGCGCCCATGACAGCGGCCTCCAGCACGGTAATCCCCAGCAGCCTGGGCGCCAGGACCAGCATGCCCAGGATTTCAAAACAGGCAGGCACAAAGCACATAAGGATAGCCGGCCGGCCCACCCGCTTCAGATCATCCACATCCAGGGACAGACCTGCCCGCATCAGTATGATAATAAGCGCAATCCTGCGCAGCTCCGCTGAAATCCCAAGTATGGAGCCGTCAATAAGATCCAGCGCATAAGGCCCCAGCAGGATTCCTGTGGCAATCATTCCTGCAAGGCCCGGCAGCCGCAGCCTCCTGCACGCCCAGCCCGCAGCCATCCCCACCATTAACATGTACGCAATACTTAAAAGCATATCCCATTCCTCCTGAAAGCGCAAAAAAAGCCGATGGTTCCTGCGTGAAATCACACAGAAGTCATCAGCTTAAATAAGCGGTTTTAGTATGACACTAAGGGAGAACCTCATTCCCCTGTAAACAATCTCTACTATATCCTATTGGGAATCAGTTGTCAATCCATAATTCTTACTTTCTGACAGTAGAAAAAATATGGATTAAGTGCTAGAATGGGGTAAAATCCAACTGTATTCCCATCGGAAAGGAGTAAGACCATGCACCCATCCCCCATCACCATCCGCACCGCCTCTGTCAGCGACGCACCCGCCCTTCTCTCCATCTACGCCCCCTATGTTGAAAGGACAGCCATAACATTCGAATATACGGTTCCCACCCTGGAAGACTTCAGAAGCCGCATCTCCCGCACACTGGCCCGGTACCCCTATCTTGTGGCTGAATGCAGCGGGATTGCCATGGGTTATGCCTATGCATCCGCATTCCACCCACGGGCCGCCTATGACTGGTCCGCGGAGGTTTCCATCTACGTATCAGAGGACGCCAGGGGAACCGGAATCGGTACCCGGCTGTACGGCGCCCTGGAAGATATATTGAAGCAGCAGAATATCATCAATGTCAATGCCTGTATTGCCTACCCCAACCCGGGCAGCATATCCTTCCACGAGAAGCTGGGCTACCGGACAGTCGGGCATTTTACAAAATGCGGATATAAGCTGGGAAAATGGTGGGATATGATCTGGATGGAAAAAATTCTTGGGGACCATCCCGATGTTCCCGGCAGATTAATCCCTTATCCTGAATTAGGAAATGGATGTATTCCATCCTGAACTCCAGCCGCCGGATTCATGCAAAGGCAGTCCGGCCGTATGTCTGCGAAGGAAATATCCCGTCCATCAGTCTGAGCCGGAAGTCCCCAGCCTGCCATATATCCTTGCCATACGCCTGCATTTTCCTATCAGCGTCTCATCCAGATCCCCGGAGCGCATCCTCCATCTCCAGTTCTTACCCAGTGTCGACGGCTCATTGGTCCGGGACTCCGTTCCCGTGCCCAGGTAATCCTGTACCGGAATCACGGCCAGCCGGGCCACGCTTGCAAGCGCAAGCCGGATGAAATCCCAGTGTATCTCCTCCTCAGGCGTATACCGGTTTCCTATGTACTCCCTTGCAAATGCCTTATCCCTGTCATTCATGGATGCAAACCACCCTGCCAGGGTATCATTGTCATGGGTTCCCGTATAAACCACACAGTTCTCACCGTATTTATGGGGGAGATAGGCGCTGTCCTCTGTATCGTCAAAGGCAAACTCCAGCACCTTCATGCCGGGGAACCCGGTGTCCCTTACCAGCTTCAGGACAGTGGGGGTAAGGAATCCCAGGTCCTCTGCAATGATAGGCAGGTCCTGACCGCCAAACCGCTGCTGCATGGTCTCGAATATGCCGATTCCCGGCCCCTTCTCCCAGTGCCCGTATTCCGCTGTCTTATCCCCATAAGGAATGGAATAATATTCATCAAACCCACGGAAATGGTCCACCCGCACCACGTCATAGAGATGGAAACTGTAAGCCATGCGGTCCATCCACCACCTGTACCGGGTCTCTTTGTGGTATTCCCAGTCATAAAGGGGATTCCCCCACAGCTGTCCCGTGGCTGAGAATCCATCAGGCGGGCATCCGGCCACCGCCACCGGCATATTATCCGCATCAAACTGGAACAGCTCCGGATGGGACCAGCTGTCCGCGCCGTCGAATGCAACATAAATCGGGATATCCCCTATGATCCGGATTCCCTGCCCATTGGCATACCGCTTCAGGCTGCCCCACTGCTCCTCAAACTTAATCTGCTGGAATTCATAGAAACCGATCTCGTCTGACAGCATTTCCCGGTAAGCAGCCACTGCCTCCGGTTTCCTGAGGCGGATATCCTCATCCCACAGGTTCCAGCTCTTAGAACCAAAAAAGTTCTTAACCGCCATATAAAAACAGTATTCCCTGGTCTCATCGCCCAGGGTTTCGGCTGCAGGTCCATGGACTGCAGGTTCATGGACTGCGTCTGCCAGCCCGTTTTTCCATCTCTCATACGCCTTCCTGAGAAGCGGGAACCTGCCGTCATACAGTTTTCCATAATCAATGTCCCTGTCATCACTTCCAAAATCCACTGCCTGGCATTCCTCTTCTGTCAGCAGGCCTTCCTCTGTCAGCTTCTCCAAATCAATGAAATATGGATTCCCTGCAAAGGCCGAAAAGGACTGGTAAGGCGAATCCCCAAAACCAGTAGGTCCCAAAGGCAGGATCTGCCAGTACTGCTGTCCTGCCGCCTTTAATTTATCAATAAAATCATACGCTTCCTTTGAAAATGCCCCGATACCATACCGCGAAGGCAGGCTGGCAATCGGAAGCAGCATTCCACATTCCCGCATCCCGTTCATCTCCTTTATTCCAATCCTGGTTGAATCCGGTCCAACCCACTGGAAAATATCGCTTAATTGTATCATAGTTTCCTCCCGGATACAAGACCACGGCAGACCAGCCATACGCAGCGGCCGGACGCACAGCTGACGGAAAGCAATTTTCAAACACACCCTAGTCCGCATCCCCATCTTTCCTGTACTCCCCCGGCGTCCCATGATACTTTTTACGGAACAGGCGGTTAAAATAGGAAATATTATCAAAACCGCACTTCTGTGCAACATCGGTCACTGGCAGCGATGTGGTGCGCAGGAATCCCGCTGCTTTTTCCAGCCTGAAATCATTGAGGTATTGTGTAAAAGGCATTCCCATATACCGCTTAAAGTACTTCATGAAATGGGAATTGCTGTAAAAGCACAGGGCTGCTCCATCCTCCACGGTAATCCGCTCGCCATAATGTTCTTCAATATATCCCAGGAGCAGCTTCATCTTTTCCCTGGATTTACTGGGGCGCTCCCCGTTAGCAGGAAGGCTTTCCGCCGCCAGAAGGCACAGAAGTGAGAACAGTTCTCCCTTAACCCCCAGTTGGTAGCCATACGGCTTATCCCTGCACAATACATCCAGATGCCTGATGCATTCCGACAGATATATATAATTCCCCATGCCCGCCTTCATATGGACCGGGCTTTTAATCCGGCCCTCGGACAAGGGAGAGAGGAACTCTGCCGTGCACACATCCTCATCAGCCGTCATGAGCATGGATGGACGGAATATGATATTCTCATACTCCATTGTCTCCCCGCCTGTCTGGCTGATTCCATGAAGCTGCCCCGGAAATACAGCAACCGCATCCCCCATCCCCACCTCATAGGGAACCATATCCACCGTAACCAGACCCCGTCCCTTTTTAACGGATATAATCTCCATCTCCTCATGCCAATGGACCGGAACCAGCTTAAAATCAAAAGGTATGGAACAGGGATAGATATTAAAAGGGAAATCCCTTCCCGCATGTTCCTTAATCTCATGGTAATCATAATAATGCAGACTTACATGCCCATCCAACCGGATAATCCCTCCCTGTCCTTTTATTTTGATAGTATTGTACTATATATAGACATAATTATGCAAGATTTTCTTATCATATAACACTATAATACAGACAAACGTACTAGAGCCTGTTTGAAAATTCATTCCCGCCATCTGCACGCCCCACTTCGCGGGAGATTTGGCCCCGATTCAGTCAGCGTAGCCCGCTACGCCTCCATCATCGGGACCAAATCTCCCGCGAAGTGGGACGCACAGCTGACGGAAAGCAATTTTCAAACACGCTCTAAGATGTGTTTGGAACCCCACAATATGGTTACGGAACCCATGTTACCCCCACATATAAGCATACATTGAAAGGAAGTAATCCCATGAACCAAAAACAATTGGAAGAAATGCTAACCGCTGCATGTAAGAAGAATCTGGCATCCTGCACCGACCAGGAGATTTATACCGGACTCCTGCATCTGGTAAAAGACCTGGCCGGGACCCGCAGATCCGATGAAGGAAAGAAGAAGCTCTATTATATTTCCGCTGAATTCCTTATCGGAAAACTGCTGTCCAACAATATGATTAACCTTGGAATCTATGACGGCGTGAAATCCATCCTGGACAGCCACGGTAAGTCCTTAAGCCGGATTGAGGAGATAGAGCCGGAGCCATCCCTTGGCAACGGAGGACTTGGCCGCCTGGCCGCCTGTTTCCTGGATTCCATTGCAACCCTTGGATTAAACGGGGATGGAATCGGCCTGAATTATCATCTCGGCCTATTCAAACAGCTGTTTAAGGATAACCTTCAGGATGAGGAACCTAATCCCTGGATCAAGGACACCTCATGGCTCACCAAGACTGATGTAACCTATGAGATTCCCTACAAGGGCTTTACCCTGACATCCAGGATGTACGACATCCAGGTAACCGGTTATGGGAACCGCACCAACACCCTCCATCTGTTTGACGTGGAGACCGTGGATGAATCCCTGGTAACAGAAGGTATTTCCTTTGACAAGGAGGACATCCGGAAGAACCTTACCCTGTTCCTGTACCCGGACGACAGTGACAAGGCGGGCCAGGTCCTGCGCATCTACCAGCAGTATTTCATGGTCAGCAATGCCGCGCGCCTGATTCTGGCAGAAGCGCTCAGCAAAGGCTCCAGCCTTTACGACCTGCCCGACTACGCGGTCATCCAGATTAATGACACCCATCCGACCATGGTCATACCGGAGCTGATCCGTCTGCTCACCGCGGAGCACGGCATGGAAATGGACGATGCCATCCAGGTTGTAAGCAGGACCTGCGCTTACACCAACCACACCATCCTGGCAGAGGCACTGGAAACATGGCCCATGGAATATTTCAAGGAAACCGTGCCCCAGCTGATTCCAATCATGGAAGTGCTGGACGACAAGGTGCGCCGCAGATTTGACGACCAGTCCGTGGCCATCATTGACAAAGGCGACCGGGTCCATATGGCCCATATCGACATCCACTACGGCTTCAGCGTCAACGGCGTGGCTGCCCTTCACACGGATATCCTGAAGGAAAATGAACTGAATAACTTTTATCAGATTTATCCTGAAAAATTCAACAACAAGACAAACGGCATCACCTTCCGCCGGTGGCTCCTCCACTGCAATCCCCAGCTGACCGCGCTGATTGAGGAATTAACCGGTAGCGGGTTCAGGAAGGATGCCATGGAGTTAAAGAAACTGGGCGCCCCGGAATTCATGAATAACATGAAGACCCTGCACCGCCTCTTAGCCATCAAGGATGGGAAAAAAGAGGACCTGGCCCTGTACCTTAAGGAGACACAGGGGGTGGATGTGAATCCCCAGTCCATTTTTGACATCCAGATCAAGCGCCTCCATGAGTACAAGCGCCAGCAGATGAACGCCCTGTACCTGGTGCACAAATACCTGGAGATTAAGAAGGGTAAAAAACCGACCACCCCAATCACTGCCATATTCGGGGCCAAGGCAGCCCCTGCCTATGTGATTGCAAAGGATATCATCCACATGATCCTCTGCCTGGAGCAGATCATCGACAATGACCCGGATGTAAAACCATGGCTTCAGGTAATCATGGTCAATAACTACAACGTGACCCTGGCTGAGAAGCTGATACCTGCCTGCGATATTTCCGAGCAGATTTCCCTTGCCTCCAAGGAGGCCAGCGGTACGGGCAACATGAAGTTCATGCTGAACGGCGCCGTAACCCTGGGCACGGACGATGGGGCCAATGTGGAAATCCATGAACTTGTGGGGGATGACAATATCTATATCTTTGGCGATTCCAGCGAAACGGTGATCCAGCGTTACAAGGACGGGAGCTACTGCTCCAGGGCCTACTACGAAGCGGACCCATCCATCCGGGAGGCCGTGGACTTCATCACCGGCCCCCAGATGCTGGCCGTGGGTTCAAAGGAACACCTGGAGCGTCTGTCCAACGAACTGCTGACCAAGGACTGGTTCATGACCTTCCCTGACTTTGATGCATACTGCAGGGCCAAGGAACAGGCTTACAATGATTATGAGAACCGCACAGAATGGGCCAGGAAAATGCTGGTCAATATCAGCCAGGCTGGTTTCTTCTCTTCCGACCGCACCATTGAAGAATATAACCAGGATATATGGAAGCTGGACTAAGCTTTTTTAGATGGGATATTGGATTTTAACCTCATTTGTAATATATTTGGAAGAAATTTCATAAAATCTTCAAAATCATGTGATATCTTATGTGCTATACTATTACAATGCAGTGTGAGCACAATTCAGATACATACATGAAAAGGAGTAACCCAGATATGAACAAATTAACGGCGGCTGCCCTCCCGCTTGCCATGACGGCAGCACTTGCGGCAGCCCCAATCCATACAGCACTTGACGGAGCCTATGGCCACATCCCATCCCTGACAGGAGAAGCAGGTTCAGGCCAGACATCCTCCCTTGGGGTTGCAGGCGCAGGCCAGACATTCTCCCTCGGCGATGCAGGCTCAGGCCAGATATTCTCCCTTTGCGATGCATCCTCCCCCAACAATTCATTTTCCCCATACGCAGTAGGGCCTGGACTCAACAACCTTTCCACCCGGGACGACTACGCGGCCTACCAATGGGCCTTTAAGAACGACGGACAGGTACAGAAGATTGAGCGGAAGCTGGATATAAAGACAGTGGATCCCATTGTCAAGACAGATGAAAACGGGGTGGACACCATATCCCTTCCGCCCCTTGGTCCCAGCAACTTCAAGGCCAGCACCATTGATGCGGTAAAGGGGATTGATATCAACCTCCAGCCTGCCTGGGAGCTTTATGATCAGATTGAGAATAAGCGCCCGGTCATCGTGGCAATCATTGACACGGGTATTGATGTGGATCATCCGGACCTTAAGGACGCCATATGGGTCAATGAGGATGAGATTCCCGGTGACGGGATTGACAATGACGGCAATGGCTTCATCGATGATGTGAACGGCTGGAACTTCATTGACAATAACAACCAGCTCTACACCGGTAAGGAAGACAACCACGGCACCCACGCGGCAGGCACCATTGCCGCCTCCAGGAACAACGGCGGTTCAGTGGGAATCACGGATAACCAGTATGTCAAGATCATGTCCATCAAAGCCCTGGGCGGCGAGGAAGGAAAGGGCAGCCCTGAAAGCGTCATTGCCGCCATCCGCTACGCCGAGGCCAATGGCGCCCAGATATGCAATCTAAGCTTTGGTTCTGAAAATTACACCGAGGAGTTCCGTGCAACCATCCAGAATTCCAAGATGCTGTTCGTGGTTGCGGCGGGCAATGGGAACGAGGACGAAATCGGCTACAATATAGATAAGAATCCTGTCTACCCAGCCAGCCTTCCATATGACAATATCATAACCGTGGCTAACCTGATATTCAACGGCAAGCTGGACAGAAGCTCCAACTACGGCCCGGTCAGCGTGGATATTGCCGCCCCGGGCACATTCATCCTAAGCACCATCCCGGATAAATCCTTCGCCTTCATGTCCGGCACCTCCATGGCAGCGCCCATGGTAACGGGAGCAGCCGCCATGCTGTACTCCGCCCGCCCGGAACTGAGCCTTCAGGATGTGAAGAATATCCTCATCACCTCGGCCCATAAGCTGGATACCCTGAACGGAAGGGTATATAGCGGCGGGATGCTGGATGTGTATTCAGCCCTTCAGTGGGCAAGACAGTAAGGATAGGCCACAATGAGACGCCATGAATCCACTAAATAAAGAAGCAGCCGCCTCAATGGGGGAATCCCATTGAGACGGCAGCTTCTTTATTCTTAATCTGTCTTTATTCTTAATGCTTCTTTATTCTTAATCTTTCTTTATATCCCTATTTCCCTTACCCAATTACACAGGATAAGCCTTACTCTCCTTATCAGCCACAGCGCTGTCCACCTTGGTCTGCTGTGCGGCCCTGTACTCGAAGAATTCCTTTGCAACAGCCGGGAACAGTGCGTAACTCAACACATCCTCATCCTGCTGCTTCCACTGTGCGCATTCCTTCTCAAACTGAGGAAGCTGCGGCGGAATCAGGTCGGCCGGACGGCAGGTAATCGGTGTCTCATCGCCGATGATCTTCTTCTGGACTTCAGCATTAAATGGCTTAACTGTCTGGCCGAACTCGCCGAGCATGATTTTCTTGGACTCCTTCGGAACCATCTTATAGCGCTCGCCCATGATGACGTTCATAACAGCCTGGGTACCGACAATCTGTGAAGACGGTGTAACCAGGGGAGGCTCACCAAAGTCCTTACGCACTCTCGGGATTTCCTCCAGAACCTGGCGGTACTTGTCTTCCTGTCCAGCATCCTTAAGCTGCTTAACCAGGTTGGAGAGCATGCCGCCCGGTACCTGATACTGCAGTGTCTTGATATTAACGCCCAGCACCTTCGGGTTCAGGAGGCCGCTCTTAAGCGCCTCGTCGCGGATTGGCTGGAAGTGGTCTGCAATCTCAGCCAGCAGTGTCTGGTCATAACCAGTGTCGTACGGTGTGCCGCGGAAGGTCTCAACCATGACCTCGGTTGCCGGCTGGCTGGTTCCCAGTGCCAGAGGTGACATTGCACAGTCAATAATCTCACAGCCTGCTTCTACTGCCTTTAAGTAGGTCATGGAGGCAACGCCGGAGGTGTAGTGGGTATGCAGGTCGATTGGAAGCTTGGTGCCTTCCTTCAGGGCCTGTACCAGCTCTGCTGCCGCATATGGTGTCAGAAGGCCGGCCATATCCTTGATACACAGGGAATCAGCGCCCATGTCCTCAATCCTCTTGGCAATGTCCTTCCAGTAATCCAGGGTATATGCGTCACCCAGTGTGTAGCAAAGGGCTATCTGAGCATGTCCTTTTTCCTTGTTGGTAGCCTTCACGGCTGTCTCCAGGTTGCGGATATCGTTCAGACAGTCGAAAATACGAATGATATCAATACCATTGGCAATGGACTTCTGTACAAAGTACTCCACCACATCATCTGCATAATGGTTATATCCCAGGATGTTCTGTCCGCGGAACAGCATCTGCAGCTTGGTATTCTTAAATCCATCCCTCAGTTTCCTCAGTCTGTCCCATGGATCTTCCTTCAGGAAACGAAGGCAGGAATCAAATGTAGCGCCGCCCCAGCACTCGACTGCGTGGTAGCCTACTTTGTCCATCTTATCAATAATGGGCAGCATCTGCTCAGTAGACATCCTGGTTGCAAGCAAGGACTGATGGGCGTCACGAAGGACGGTCTCCACAATCTTTACTGGCCTCTTCTCTATCTCTGCCATAGTTATAATCCTCCTATAATTGTCAAAATGTTATACCGTTATACCCCAAAGATTGCCATGAACGTACCGGCTGCGACCGCTGTGCCGATAACGCCTGCAACGTTGGGTCCCATGGCATGCATCAGCAGGAAGTTGGTAGGATCTGCTTCTGCGCCAACCTTCTGGGACACACGTGCTGCCATAGGAACTGCAGATACGCCTGCGGAACCGATTAACGGATTGATCTTTCCTCCGGTAATCTTGCAAAGGAGCTTGCCGAAAAGCACGCCGCCAATGGTGCCGAAGCAGAATGCAACAAGGCCCAGGACAACAATCTTAACGGTTGTTGCATTTAAAAATGCCTCAGCGCTGGTGGTTGCACCAACAGAAGTTCCCAGCAGGATGACCACTATATACATCAGCGCGTTGCTTGCCGTGTCAGCCAGCTGCTTGACAACGCCGCTCTCACGGAACAGGTTGCCTAACATCAGCATACCTACAAGAGGAGCTGTGGACGGCAGGATCAGACACACTACCACGGTCACGATGATTGGGAATAAAATCTTCTCCAGCTTGGATACCGGACGAAGCTGTTCCATCTTAATCTTACGTTCTTTCTCAGTTGTAAGCAGCTTCATGAACGGCGGCTGGATGATTGGCACCAGCGCCATGTAGGAATACGCTGCCACTGCAATGGGTCCCATGATCTGAGTCTGTCCCAGCTTACTGCACAGGAACAGGGATGTAGGGCCGTCCGCTCCGCCGATGATGGAGATGGCAGCCGCTTCCTTGCCTGTGAATCCCAGCAGGATGGCGAAGAAATAAGCGGAATAGATACCCAGCTGTGCCGCAGCTCCCATAATGAAGCTGATTGGGTTGGCAATCAGCGGACCAAAGTCCGTCATCGCGCCTACGCCCAGGAAAATGAGGGACGGTAAGATGCTCCACTCATCCAGCTGGAAGAAATACCACAAAAGCCCTCCGGTTCCATTGGATGTCTGCTCCGGTGAATACATGATCTCAGGATAAATATTAACCAGCAGCATTCCGAATGCAATCGGGATCAGAAGCAGGGGCTCATACCCCTTCCTGATGGCAAGATACAAGAACACCAGGGCTACTACGATCATTGCATAATTGCCTGCGTCCAGATGGAAAAACGCCATCTGGTTCAGCAGGTTGTTAACTATATTGCCAAAATCCATAATGTTCCCTCCATAATGAATCCCATATTACTATGGACCCACCTATTTTATTAGTTCAGAGTAGCCAAAACCGCGCCTGATTCAACGGAATCGCCAGTGGATACATTAATGCTGGCAATGGTTCCATCCTGAGGAGCCACGATATCATTTTCCATCTTCATTGCTTCCAGTACCAGGATGACGTCGCCCTTCTTGACAGCCTGGCCAACCGCGCCCTTGACAGCTACCACCTTGCCTGGCATTGGGGCCGCAACCTGCACGGAGCCAGCTGCGCCTGCCGGTGCGGGAGCTGCTGCCGGTGCAGGAGCTGCTGCTGGAGCCGGGGCCGCTGCCGGGGCAACAGGAGCTGCTGCCGGTGCAGCACCTGCTGCTGCGCCTTCTTCAACGGTTACTGCATATGCTTTTCCATTAACTGTAATTGTATATGTCTTCATTATATAATTCCTCCTGAAATTAAGAATAATTACGGAATCCTGTTCCTATCTCCGCCTGGAACCCTGTACGCGGCGGATGGAACGAACCACCAGACCGTTAGAAGAAGTTCCCTCATAAGCGGCTATGGCCGCTGTGATAACTGCTACAAGCTCAGCATCACCGGATAAATCCGGACCTGCTGCCGGTGCTGCGGGCGCTGCAGGCGCTGCCTTTACCGGCGCGGGTGCTGGCGCTGGCGTTTCATTCTTTGTCTTAAGCCCTGTCTCCCACTTGTGGATGAATTTGAAGCAGGCAATCAGCAGGCTGATGAAAATCAGGACAGCAAACACTGTACCGATACCAATCACAGCATATACCGTGGCTGTCTCCAGCAGGCTTGCGACGCTCTTATCTGCTTCCGATGCATCAACCAGTTCGGTAAATTCAGATACAACCGTACCGGTGGCATCATTTACATTGACCACGTACTGCATCTTTCCTTCGGTAAATGTAACCGGAAGGGCAACCGTATAACTGCCGTCAGCCAGAAGCACCACTGATGCGCCGTCCAGATCCACATCCCTTACTTCGCCGTATTCATGCTTCGCATCAATCAGGACATTAAAGTAATTGACGCTGTCTTCGGTTCCCACTTTCTCATACATGGCCTTCTGGACATTCAGCTGTTCCAGGGATACTGACAGATCCTGTGCCGCCTGGATTTTCTTACTGATGGCCATGTTCTCATCTACGGGGGTTCCCTCCATGCTGATCTGGGCAGCCTTTGCTGCAGCATCATCCTGTTTCGCAGAGCAGGCAGACAGGCTCATCAGGCAGGCAGCCATCAGAACCGCTGCTGCCGCTCGTTTCATTAATCGTCTCATATACCTGTCACCTCTCTTTAAACCGTGCCATGCTTCTTAGACGGACGGTCCTCTCTCTTTGTGAACAGCATTTCAAAGGCCGCGATTACCCTCTGACGGGTCTCCTCTGCCTTGATGATATCGTCTACATATCCTCTCTTAGCTGCTGCAACGGCGCTGGACTGCAGTGTGGCATACTCTGCTGTCTTCTCCGCAATCAGGGCAGCCCCATTGTCGGATGCGTTGATTTCACCTGCGTACATGATCTTAACTGCTTCAGCCGGATTCATCATGCCGATGACCGCGTTCGGCCATGCGTAAACCACATCCGCGCCAATGGACTTGCTGCCCATGGTCAGGTATGCGCTTCCGAATGCATCCTTCACAACAACTGTTACCTTTGGTACGCTTGCATTGGCATAAGCATAGGTAAGGCGTGCCGCTGCCTTGGCAATCCGTCTCTCGCTGCACTTCTTGGCCTTGTAGCCCTTAACGTTAACAAGGGTAAGTACAGGAATGTTGAAGGCGTCGCAGAAATTGATGAAGTCGGTGGCCTTGTCACAGCCCTTGCCGGACAGTACGGCCTCGAACTCTTCCTTCTTCTCACCGTTCTCATAAACCTCGGTACGGTTTGCAACACAGCCCACGGTTGTCCCATTCAGGCGGATGAATCCGGTTACCATGCAGGGTTCATAAGCTTTCTTAACTTCCATAAAGAAATTATTGTCAGAAATCATGGACAATGCCAGGGCCGTATCTCCTGTGCATGCATCCAGGTTCTCACAGATGCGGTTTAAATCATCCTGGCACTCGCCATAGGACATGTCATCTTCATTATTGGATGGCAAAATGGATACCAGGCTGCGTATCTGGGACAGGATAGAGGCTTCGTCCCCTGTAAAATCAGCCAGACCTGATTCCCTGCTCTGGAATTCAGCTGAGGAAGTGTCACATTTTTCCTTGTAGTTCCCGTCAATTGCATTCGGTGCATTGACAAACAGTTTGCCGGACTTCTCTTCCATAAAGGTGAAATCCGTAATGCCTGCAGATACCGCCATGCCGCCGCCGCAGGTCCCAAAGATTGCTGTTATCTGTGGAATCACGCCGGATGCCATGGTCTGGCTTAAATACAGCTTCCCAAAACCGTCCAGTGCGTCGGTTGCTTCCTGAAGACGCAGTCCTGCACAGTCTACTAGACCAACCACAGGCGCTCCCATCTTCATTGCCATGGAATAGATGTTGCAGATTTTCTTTGCATGCATTTCACCCATGGAACCGCCTAATACTGACGCATCCTGGCTGTATACATACACCAGGCATCCACCGATGGTACCATAACCGGTAACCACACCATCAGCCGGGGTCTCCTGCTCAGTCATGTTAAAGTCCGTACTTCTGGCAGTGATGTACGCGCCGACTTCAACAAAACTGTTCTCATCAAGCAGGGCTGCGATGCGGCTGCTTGCTGAAGTTTGTGCTGAATTACTCATTTTCCAGTCCTCCATCATTCATAAGTTTAACAATATCTAAGCATCAAAGCTGAAAAAAACAGCCATGACGCAAAAAAAAGCAGAAATATTGCCACATACTATTATAATAATAAATTTGTCAAATTTCAAGTTCTTTCGGTATAAAAAGGTGAAAATATTAACGAACCTCCAAATACGGGATATGGAAAGGAGTTGTAGCATTTCCAAAAGAAATAGAAAGGCTGCAACTCCATTTTTGTTAGATAGTACTCAATATTTTTTATCCGATTGAAAAAAATTTGTCATGGATGACCTGGACTGCTTTATCCGCATCCTTCTTGTCAACCAGGACCGATATCTTGATCTCGCTGGTGGAAATCATGTTGATGTTGATATTGGCATCGTAAAGCGCCTCAAAGAGCGTGGCTGCCACGCCGGGGTTGTTGATCATACCCGCGCCCACAACGGAAACCTTTGCAATATCCGTATTCGTCTCAAGCCGCGCATAGCGGATTTCGTCCCTGTGTTCCTCAAGCAGTCCGGCCGCCTTTAAAAGATCTGATCCGGCAACTGTAAAGCAGATGTCCTTGCCCTCCTCATGGCCAATACCCTGAAGGATGATGTCCACATTGATGTGGTTCTGGGCCAGCAGGGAGAATACCTTAAAAGAGGTTCCTATCTCGTTGGGCACCCCGATCAGTGCAATCCTTGAAATATTCTTGTCCTTTGCCACGCTGCTGATATATGACTTTTCCATACGCTTTACTACTCCCTTCACTTTTGTGCCCGGATGGCCCGTAAAGCTTGAGAGCACCTCCAGTCTCACATTATATTTCTTCGCCATCTCCACCGAACGGTTATGTAACACCTGGGCGCCCAGGGTGGCCAGCTCCAGCATCTCGTTGTAGGTCACCTCATCCAGCTTCCTGGCTCCCTTTACCGTCCTTGGGTCTGCGGTGTACACCCCGTCCACATCCGTGTAAATCTGGCAAAGCTCCGCATCCAGGGTGGCTGCCAGGGCCACTGCCGAGGTATCGGAGCCTCCCCTTCCAAGGGTGGTGATGTCCTGGTTCCTGTTTATCCCCTGGAATCCGGTGACAATGACAATCTTCTTCTGGTTCAGTTCCGCCTCAATCCGCTCCGTGTCCACCCGCTTGATCCTGGCGTTCCTGGAAACCGTGTTGGTATACATGCCGGCCTGCCAGCCCGTCAGCGATATGACAGGGCAGCCCAGGGCTTCAATGGCCATGGCGCACAGGGACACCGATATCTGTTCCCCTGTGGACAGCAGCATATCCATTTCCCGGTTTGAAGCATTGGGATTCACCTTCCTGGCCATCTCTATCAGGTCGTCCGTGGTGTCTCCCTGGGCGGATAGCACGGCCACCACCTGGTTTCCCGCCTTATAGGTGTCCGTGATGATCCTTGCCACGTTACGGAGTCTCTCCGTGTCAGCCACCGAGGTCCCGCCGAATTTCTGTACAATTAAACCCATACCTGTTCCTTTCCATACCTGTTCTCTGTTTCAATCCACGCCCAGTATATTGTCGAAGTGCGACTGCATCCTACGTAGATGCGTGGTTGACCTCATGGCAGTGGGGATACCGATTACTCTCCGCCCACCACTGCCGTTAAGTTTGTTTTTGGCAATTCATCCCACCACCTTAGAGGATGGGAGAATCCTTGCTAATATTTGTCAAAAAAGGAGCAGTGACCACCAGGGGCACTGCTCCTTAAGCCTTTTCTATTAATATTTTACACGCTGGGCCTTGTTTGTCAACCAGAGCCTTTAATTTTCCAGGTTACGCCACTTAAAGTCCGGCACCACGTCGGACCATTTACTGATTCCGATGATGGGTTTGGCAAACTCCGTTGCCTCCAGGGTGGCGTTCTTCTTATCAATATCCCTGAATACCTGCCATATCTTCTTGCGCTTGGTTGCCACGATCAGGTTGGGCTGGTTCATGTCGCACTCCCAAAGCCCGAACTTCAAGCCGTCCTTTGCCTCTGAAGGCGCATCCACCTGGCGGCTCACCGTATAGGCGTCAATATATGGGTTGCTGTCCACCAGATAGTAGGAATAGGCATAGGCAGCCGCCTGGATCTCTGGTATGTTGCCCCTGGTGGGGCTGTAGGACGTAAATCCCTGCTCGGTCAGTATGATATGGCGCACATGGCCGGAAGGGGTGCGCAGTGTCTCCTGCACAAAATAATCCGTCAGCACATTCAGATTGGCAAAGTTGATGACCGGGGAATTAAAATCATTGGTAAAAAGCCCGGTGGACTGTGGGTCATCCCAGAACTCCGGCTCCGTCATGGGGCATGGATACGGATGATAGGCCAGCCCCCACTCCATCTGCCCCTCTGTGTTGGCAATGGAGTTAAAACTGTCCACAATCTGCTTGCCGCCGTATTTTAACTTGCCGTCAATCTCGTTCATCCAGTTGTAGTCCAGGGAGAAGTAGACCCTGTCATTGGCATTGGTGCTCTTGATGGCAGTGTAAATCACGCGGAAGGCTTTCTGGTACGCCTTTACATAGGTAGTCAGGTCCGTGGGCCCCATGTAGTTCCACTGCTGGTTATTAATCTCATTGCCGATGATCCAGTTGGACACCTTGCCGTAATTGGGGTTCTTGCCGCTGTAATGGTCTGCCAGGAAGGAGGCGATTGCCTTGGTCTGTTCAAACCCGTTCTCAGTCTGCGCATTGAACATATAGTAAAATGCATTGGAGCTCTTCTGTGTCCCCGGATAGATAAGGTCCGGGGTATTAGGGTTCCAGTCATTGAGCAGGATGACCGTAACGGTCATTCCCTTGCCGGACAGGGCGCTGATGGTCTCGTCATAGGCATCCACCACCGCCTTGTTGAAGTTATAAGTTACCCCGTCATAATTGTACGTAATGCCGGTACCCATGATCTGGGAAAATGCAATGTTGGTGGTAACGTGCTTCACGCCCAGGTCAAAGGCATCGCTGAGCATGTCAATCTCAATATTCAGGCCCTTCTTTGTTAACGGGTCCTTGAAGGCTTCCTGGTTCTTCGCCACTATCTCAGGGTTGGTGATATAGTGGGGCTTGCTGACCGGTAGGAAGTCCGCCCCGTCATAGACCGCCAGCATGAACCTGCTGTACAGACGGTCCTGGGGTGTCCCAAGGTTCAGGGGGATGGTCACCGAGGTACTCCCAAGGGCTGCTGACGACGCGGCATAATCCCTGCGGCTTCCGATTTCATCCTCAAAGGGCTGCATCTCAAAAATATAAATCTTCCCGTCCGTGCCGGCCGCGTCCCCGCTGCTGTTAAATCCAATCTCAATGTTCTGTTTATCTCCGGTAATCTTACAGGAGGTTATCTGCCCCGACACTGCCGGAACAAATGCCTGTTCCGCCGCCTGGGCCTGGGCCGCTGCCTGGGCTGCCTGGTCCTGGGCCGTGTCCGCATAAGCGTATGTGCTGCCCAATGACGCAGTGGAGCACAGCAGGGCTGCGGCCAGCGCCAGCATCTTTCCTCCCTTGAATTTGGTTCTCTTCATTGTTTCATTCCTCCCAGCTTTCTCCAGAATAGGATACAAGGTACATCATACAGGATTAAGTTTACATTTTCCGTGAACTTTTTATTACATGTCTCTTAATTATTGTATGACGCTCTGGAAGATTTTACGTTTGGTTATGAAAAGAATCTTACAGCTTAGACACATCAATCACCGCCCCTGTGTCAGCCGAACTGACCAGCGCCGCATATTTGGCCAGCGCAGGTTTCCTGGGTTTCCTGACCGGGACGGATGTTTTCCGCCTTCTGTCAAACTCCTCCTCTGTCACCTCAATATGCAGGCTTCGGCCCGGGATATCAATCTCTATGATATCCCCGTCCTCCACCAGCCCGATGGGGCCGCCGGATGCCGCCTCAGGCGATACATGGCCCACGCATGGACCATGGGTTGCTCCTGAGAACCGTCCGTCCGTGACCAGGGCGCAGTCCTCGTCCATGCCCCTGCCCATGATAAGGGCTGTGGTGGAAAGCATTTCCCTCATGCCCGGGCCGCCCTTGGGGCCTTCATAGCGGATGACAATGACGGTTCCCTTTTCTATCCCGCCGCCGCTGACAGCCGCGTCCGCTTCCTCCATGGAATCGAATACCCTTGCCTTCCCACGGAAATGATACATGGAAGGCTTTACCCCCGACTGCTTCACAACCGCGCCTGAGGGCGCCAGGTTTCCCTTGAGGATTGCAATACCGCCTTCCGGTTTCTGGGGTTCATCCATGGACTTTAGCACCTGGTCCGGCCGGGCCTGGACCGGTTCAAGAAGTGTGCTAAGCGTCTTGCCGGTAACGGTCAGTACATCCTTATGAAGCCTGGATTCAATGGTCTTTAGCACTGCCTGGATCCCGCCGCTGGCATCCAGGGATACGATGGGATAATCCCCTGAGGGCTGGAGGTTGCATACAAACGGCACCTGGCGGCTGATGCGGTCAAAGTCCTCCAGGGTCAGCTCCACCCCTGCCTCATGGGCAATGGCCATAAGGTGCAGCACCAGGTTGGTGGAGGAACCGGTTGCCATGGCTCCTGCGATACCATTGAGCATGGTCTCCCTGGTCAGTATCTTCCTCGGTGTAAGCCCCTCCTTAAGCATTTCCATCACACACCGGCCCGATGCCTTGGCAATCCGTTTCCTCTTATTGGACACGGCCGGGGCGGTTCCTGCACCGGGCAGGGCCATTCCCAGGACCTCGGTCAGCATGCACATGGAATTGGCGGTTCCCAGATGGGCGCAGCTTCCAACCGTTGGAAGGGCGGCCTTCTCCGCCTCCTTCATCTCCTCTGCCGTCACCGTCCCCATCTCTACCCGGCCCGGATACTCCCGCAGCTCCGAGGAACAGAACAGCGGGTTGCCGCCCACATTGCCGGGAAGCATGGGGCCTCCGGGCACTATCACTGCCGGAATATCCAGCCTGGCGGCCGCCATCAGCATTCCCGGGATGATCTTGTCACAGCCGGGCAGCAGTACCATGGCGTCAAAATGATGGGCCTCCACCACCATTTCCACGGAATCCGCAATCAGGTCCCTGCTGGCCAAAGGATAGCACATCCCCTTATGTCCCTGGCACAGGCCGTCACAGATTGCAATGGTTTCCGACTGCCTTGGCACGCCGCCTGCTTCTATGACACCCTGCTTCACATAATCCGCCAGTTCCCGAAGATGCACATGTCCCGGCACCATCTCGCTGAAGGAACCGATGACCGCCACAAATGGCTTCTTCATATCCTCCTCATCCATGCCTGTGGCATATAAAAGCGCCCTCTGGCCGGACCGCCCCAGGCCGTTGGTCAGCATACTGCTGCGGTACCTCCTGTCCTTCATCTCAAACTCTTTCTCAAAATCCATATCACGTCCTCCTCGCTTTGCGCTGTTCCTGTCCGCGCCGTGTAAATATTCCATGGCTTTATTATAAACCCCGTCTTTTAGAAAGTAAAATTAATAGATATTGATGTATTGTTAATTTTTCTAACAGTATTATCTTTCCATTATTGTTTTTCTTCTCATTTCCTTCTATAATAAAGATAGGATGTAAAAGGAGGATTCCATGAACCTGAAGGAAATCGAATACATTGTGAAAATAGCCGAGGAGCGCAATGTGACCAGGGCAGCACAAAAGCTTTTCATCACCCCCTCCGCCCTGAACCAGCAGCTGCTGCACCTGGAGCGGGATATCGGCACCCCTCTGTTCAACCGCTCCCGCACCGGATGGACCCCCACGGAGGCCGGGGAGGTCTATCTGGGCACGGCAAGGGAGATGCTGCGCATGAAGCGGGAGACATACCGCCGCCTGCAGGATATCGCTGCCGTCAAAAAAGGCACCCTCTCCATCGGTTTCCCGCCGGAAAGAGGCGCCTTTATGTTCACGGATGTATATCCTGATTTTCACAGGGAGTATCCTGGAATCGTCATCAATGTAACCGAGGCAAGCGTGCGCAGGCAGCAGCAGATGATTGCGCAGGGCGGTCTGGATATCGGCTTCATGACCCTGAGGGACAGCCAGAAGACCGAGGATGCGTACATCCACATTGCTTCTGAGGAACTGATCCTGGCAGTCCCTTCTGTCCATCCCCTGTGCGGTCAGGCTTCCCTGACAGGCAAGGGTCCGTATCCGGAACTGGATATCAGGGGACTTAAGTATGAGCCATTTGCCCTGATGTACAGGGAATCCACCATACGGGAGTGTGTGGACAGCATTTTCCGGCAGGCGGGCTTTGTGCCCAATGTGCTCTTCGAAACATCCAGGGCAAAAACCATCATCGATATGATTGCCGCCAGGATGTGCTGCGGCCTGGTCCCCTATACGGACTCCATCCCTCCCAGGAAGGAAGTTGCCTTCTTCTGCCTGCCGGGCCATCCCACCTGGGACCTGGCTGCCAGCTACCGGAGGAACAGCTACTTAAGCATGCCTGCCAGACGTTTCATCGACCTGGCCTCCTGCTATTGGAAGAAGGAGCTTGCGCTGCCCGGTGCGGACGCCGGCGGTCAGGCAGCCCATGTCAGCACAGCTTCTCCATGACGGACGCGGATGTCTTTTCATTGTTAATACAGCAGGTATCATAGTACCTTCTGTAATATTCCGTATACAGAAGGTCAATCAGGAACAGCTGGCTGATTTCCGCGGATGAGGAACCGGCCTGAAGAGGGCTTTCATTGGCGCCGCAGAGCAATACCATGTCCCCATAGGCTGTAAGGGGGGATTTGATGAAACGGGTGATACATACAATATCAGCCCCGGCCTTCTTAGCCAGTTCCGCCACATGGATGGTGTCCTTGGTTGCGCCGGAATAGGAAAACACAACAGCCGTTTCGCCCTTTGACATGGTGGAGGCCATCATGGCCTGCATGTGGGAGTCTGCCACACAGTATACCTTGGGTTCTATTTTTAAGAACTTGTCCGCAGCCTTCATGGCCGTGGTCATGCTGGTCCCCACTCCGTAAAAGCAGATGCGCTTTGCCCGGTGGAAGCACTCTATGACCTTTTCAAAGTTCTCCCGCTTTAATAAGGAATGGGTTTCCCGCAGCGCATCGATATTGGAGGCCAGGACCTTCTGGGCCACCTGGGCAAACGAATCATCCCTGCCGATATCGCCTTCAATCTGCCCCAGGCCCTGCTTTCCCTCATTAAGGCTCAGGGACAGGAGCATTTTAAATTCCTGGTATCCTTTGCAGTCCATGGTCTTGCAGAAACGGAATACGCTGGTATCTCCCACGCCGCAGGCCTCAGCCAGTTCCGTAATGGACATGAACAGAACCTTTTTGGGATTATTGAGGATAAAATCCGCCACCTTTTTTTCCGCCTTTGTAAACTGGTTATATTCTCCTCTGATTCCCACTAAAAAATCCGCTGTCATATGCCTTCCTCCTTTGGATGCCCGCTATATGAAAAATTAATTTATCTTTATTATAAAAAAAAATATTTCTTTTAGCAAGAGAGAGGTGTTCTATTATGAAGTATTTTTCCAAAAAAGAACTTTTATCCATTCCTAACCTGATGGGGTATTTCCGCCTGCTCATGATTCCGGTCTTTGTCTGGCTGTATCTGACCGCCTCCACGGACATGGATTACTACATGGCCGCCCTGGTCATGGGCATCTCCTCGCTGACCGATATGTTTGACGGCATGGTGGCAAGGAAATTCAACATGATTACGGAGTTCGGCAAGTTCCTGGATCCCCTGGCTGACAAACTGTCCCACGGCGCCATCCTCCTCTGTCTCTTAAGCCGGTATCCGCTGATTCTTCTGATGCTTGTGCTCTATGTGATAAAGGAAGGCTTCATGCTGGTCATGGGCATCATCAAACTGCGCCAGGGCAAGAAGCTCAACGGCGCCAAGTGGTTTGGAAAATGCTGCACCGCCCTTTTGTATGTGGTACTGTTCATTTTCCTGATTTTCCCCCGTCTGCCCCTGGGGATTGTCAACTGTCTGATTTATCTGTGCACGGCCGCCATGGCCCTTACCCTGGTGCTGTACATACCGGTCTTCCGAAATATGTAGGCTGTGCTGCGGGGCAGTTTTATGGAACATGTATCCAGTACTGCGGGTTAGCCTTACGGAACATGTATCCAGTACTGCGGGGCAGTCTTACGGAACATGTAGCTAGTACTGCGGGGCAGTCTTACGGAACATGTAGCCAGTACTGCGGGGCAGTCTTACGGAACATGTAGCTAGTGTACTGACACGATGACTTCTGGTAAACCTCCGCAGGATATTTTTCTGAGAGTGCAGGTCAAAAAACGGAGGCGTAGCGGGCTACGCTGAGTATTTTTGACCTGTGCTATCAGGAAAATAGACAAGGAGGTTTGCCTGAATGTCATCGTGTCAGTACACTAGTACTGCGGGGCAGTCTTACGGTTCCCGCTGCCTTATATCCTCACTGGGCAGCCTCGCCATAATCAGCTTCCTGGTACGCCGCGTCCTGATACACCCGTTTCATGGTAAAACCGCGGCCCCTGACCTCATTAATCTGGTTGATTATCATAAATGCTTCCGGATCCTCGTTCATCACAAGCTGGTTAAGCCTTGGCAGGTCACGCCTTGCAATGACGGCCAGAATCATATCCTGTTCCTTGTGCAGATAGCCTGTCTCCATATGCAGCAGGGATGTGCCGCAGTCCAGGCGCTCTGCAATCAGCCTATTAATCCGCTCATAATACCGGGTGACCACCTTCACCTGTATCCTCACATTGCCGGACATCAATACCTTGTTAAGCACCATGGTGTACACGATGATTAACAGGATTCCGTACAGGATTGCATGGGAATCAGCCACAATGAACTGCAGCCCCAGGACCACGCAGTCCATCAGGTAAAGGCTGAAGGAGATATTGACGTCGAATTTCTTCTTAAGGATAAGGGATGGTATGTCCATGCCGCCGGTGGATGCCCCTGCACGCATGACGATACCGATGCCGCCTCCTATGAGGATACCGGCATAGATTACCGCCACCATCTTTTCCTCAAGCACAAAACCGCCAAAACCCGAGCCTTCCAAAAGCCCCAGCATCACAGGGTAGATGATGGTGCTTATTACCGTGGTGACAGCAAACTGCTTCCCCAGTATCCACGCCCCAAGGAGGAACATGGTGATATTGAAAATGCTGACAAAGAGGCTGATCGGTATCCCCATGGTGTGGGAGGCAAAAAGGGCCAGGCCCGTGGTCCCCCCTGTTATCAGCCCATTGGGTACGATGAACAGCACCACTGCCAGGGCGTACATGGTGTTGCCAAGGACAATCTGTCCGATTCTTATGAGTTCCCTTATTATCTTGTTTTTCTCTTCCATGTTTTTAGTCCTTTCTCACTGTAGCCGGGTAAAATCCGCAATAAAAAACAGCAGATTTCTCTGCTGTCATAATGCTTTATATGGGATGCTGCATGTAATACGGCCCAACCAGGCCCTGTATGGTGATAACCCAATCCTCATCTGTTTAACCTTCTGTTTCTGTTCTGCCAGCCGGAATCCAATCTGCCAAAGGGACATGACTGTCCGGCGTCCGGATCATCCTGCTGTATACGTATGATAACACGCAAAAGTAATGGTAACACGTTTTCCACCGCATGTCAAGACAGCTCTTTGCTGTCCCTTACAGCCCTTACAGCTCTTAACTTCCCATTTCTTTTTATTTCCATCCATCCCTCACTTCCAATCCCATCCTCCCTGTGTTAAACTAGAACTATAAAATACATAAGAGGAGGTATCACCATGAAAAAACTCATCCGCTGCGCGAACCAGTATATCTGGGAATCCGACTGGAAACTCATCAGCTTACTGAAGTTCTGCCTTCTGTCCCTTGGCATCTGCATCGGCCTTCATGTTCCCAGCCAGAGGAAGAAAACCGTATTATGCATAGCTGCCGCCACCTTCATCGTGAGCTACATTCCGCTTATGGCAAAGTTCATCCGGATTGTGTGCGCCGATGACGGAACGTGATGAAGGAAGTAAGTGATAGCAGAAGCCTGGAGTGGACGGACCTGTAATAGCTGAAATCCGAAATAGCTGGAACCAGAAATAGCTGAAACCAGAAATAGCTGAAAACCGAACAGAAAAAAACAAAAGCCGGTCATTCCCCATCAAATACGCGGGAATATCGGCTTTTATCCTGTATTTACCTGCTCCTCCCCTGCGATGACGGCCTGCCATCCATACGCAAAAGGGGATCTTTGCTTATGGCCTTCATGTAGATGCCGCAGAGCAGGATCTGCAGCAGGGTTGAGGCCGGCGTGGCCAGGCCAATCCGGAACAGGGAAACAGGCGCCAGCCTGCTCATCAGATAAGACACGGGAATCCTGACCCCAAACGCCCCAGCAATACCCTGAAACATCACGAAGGCTGTCTTGCCGCATCCATTGAAAAATCCCGTCATGCAGAACATGAAGGAAACCAGCAGACAGTCAATGGCATAGGCCCTTAGATAATCAGCCGATGCCAAAACCACTTCCCTGTCCCCGGAAAATATTCCAGACAGTATGTCTCCATGGAAAAAGGTGAACCAGGCCAGGAACACACCGGCTCCCAGGGAGGTGAGGATGCCGTACAGCAAGGCCTTCCTTGCCCGGTCCGGACGCTTTGCCCCGATATTCTGCGCCACAAAGGCGGACATGGCCTGGCTGTAGGCTGATGGGACCAGAAGCACGAAGCCAGCCAGCTTCTCCGCCACCCCTACCCCGGCTGAAGGTATGACCCCCAGCGTGTTCACAATGGCTGATATGACAAGAAATGAAATGGACACCAGCACATCCTGGAACGCAATGGGAAACCCCAGTTTAACGATATGTGACACCAGTGCACGGTTATAGCGTATGCTCTTCCGGTCAAATACAAAGGGCAGGTTCTGTTTCCTTATGATTGCAAAGGACAGCACCACGCTCACCACCTGTGCGAAGACAGTTGCAATGGCCGCTCCGGCCGATGCCATGCCGAACACCCCGACCAGCAAAAGGTCGCCCGCAATATTGACCAGGCATGCAATGGACACGGAAATCAGGGGCAGCCTGGAGTTCCCCAGTCCCCGGAATATACTTCCCATCACATTATATGCCACGATAAATACAGCGCCTGCCGAACATATCCTCACATATGATGCCGTGCTGTCAAATGCTTCCTTGGGCGCCTGCATCCACCCGGCAGCAGGCACCGCCAGAAACTGCATCACAATAGTGACCACGATCCCAATCCATGCAAACATCCAGATGCCCGCACCTGCCACGCGGCCCGCTTCCTCCGGCTGTTTTTCCCCTATCCTCCTGCCCAGCAGGATGGTGGTCCCCATGGAAAGGCCCACGATAGCAGTGGTTATGGTCTGCATGATCCAGCTGCCAGTGGACACGGCGGATACCTCCGCTGCCTGGCTGAACCGGCCCACAATCATCATATCCACTGCCCCGTACATGGTCTGCAGGAACAGGGCTGCCAGTACCGGAAGCGCAAATCCCATGAGGGATGACAGGATGTTCCCTTCCGTCAGGTTCTTTTGTTGGCTCATCTTCTCATTTCCTCCAAAATTTCCTCCAAAAAAACCCCTGAAATGCTTTCACATTCCAGGGGTTCAATTTACGCTTGGACACAATATCTATTCAGATATACCTATACAGGCAATTATGATTCATTTAAAATGAATTATTCAATAACGCTTACAACCCTGCCGGAACCAACGGTTCTTCCGCCTTCACGGATAGCGAAACGAAGACCCTGCTCCATAGCTACTGGATGAATCAGCTCTACGGTCATCTCTACGTTATCACCAGGCATACACATCTCAACACCTTCTGGCAAATCGCAAACGCCAGTAACGTCAGTTGTTCTGAAGTAGAACTGAGGACGGTAGTTGTTGAAGAAAGGAGTATGACGGCCGCCCTCGTCCTTTGTCAGAACGTAAACCTGAGCGGTAAACTTCTTGTGGCACTTAACAGAGCCTGGCTTACACAGACACTGTCCTCTTTCGATTTCAGTTCTCTGGATACCACGCAGAAGAGCGCCGATGTTGTCGCCAGCCTGAGCCTCGTCAAGCAGCTTACGGAACATCTCGATACCGGTGATAACAGTCTTGCGGATGTCCTCATGGATACCGATGATTTCAACTTCATCACTGAGGTGAAGTGTTCCACGCTCTACCCTACCGGTAGCAACAGTACCACGGCCGGTAATTGTGAATACATCCTCTACTGGCATCAGGAAAGGCTTATCTGTCTCACGGACTGGATCTGGAACCCAAGAGTCAACAGCGTCCATAAGCTCAAGAACTTTGTCGCCCCACTCGCTTGTAGGATCTTCCAGTGCCTTCAGTGCAGAACCCTGGATGATAGGAGTATCATCGCCTGGGAACTCATATTCATTTAACAGTTCACGGATTTCCATGTCTACTAATTCAAGCAGCTCTGGATCGTCAACCATATCACACTTGTTCATGAAAACAACAATGTAAGGAACGCCAACCTGACGGGACAGCAGGATGTGCTCTCTTGTCTGAGCCATAACACCATCGGTAGCAGCTACAACCAGGATAGCGCCGTCCATCTGAGCAGCACCAGTAATCATGTTCTTAACGTAGTCAGCATGTCCTGGGCAGTCAACGTGAGCATAGTGTCTGTTATTTGTCTCGTACTCAACGTGAGCTGTAGAGATGGTGATACCACGCTCCCTCTCTTCTGGAGCCTTATCGATATTCTCGAAAGCAACAGCCTCGCCGGTACCTAATCTCTCATGAAGAGTCTTTGTGATTGCTGCGGTTAAAGTTGTTTTACCATGGTCAACGTGTCCGATGGTACCAATGTTACAATGAGGTTTGTTTCTTTCAAACTTAGCTTTAGCCATTTTATAACGTCCTCCTTAATTTGCGCCCTGTATAATGGGCTATTATAGTTAATGTCAGGCTATCAATCATTATATTCTATTTTCCTTGGATTTACAAGCCTTTTGTTAATTATTTCTTGTGGTCGGAAAGCACCTTTTCCTGTACATTCTTCGGAACCGGCTCGTACTTATCAAAGAACATTGAGTAGTTTCCGCGGCCCTGGGTCCTGGAACGCAGGTCTGTTGAATAACCGAACATTTCTGACAGCGGGACGTATGCCCTTACCATCTTGCCGCCGCCGATATCTTCCATACCTTCGATACGACCACGACGGGAGTTGATATCACCGATGACATCACCCATGTAGTCTTCCGGCATGGTTACTTCCACCTTCATGATCGGCTCAAGCAGGATTGGGTTGCCCTTGTGCATTGCATCCTTGAATGCCATGGAACCGGCAATGTGGAATGCCATTTCAGAGGAGTCAACCTCATGGTAAGAACCATCGTATACGTCAGCGTGAACGCCCAGTACTGGGAATCCGCCAAGGATACCGGTCTTGCATGCTTCTGCGATACCTTCTCCAACAGCCGGGATGTATTCCTTCGGAATGGCACCGCCGACAACGGAAGAAGTGAACTTGAAGGTCTCTTCTGCGTTTGCTTCCATTGGAGTGAAGTGAACCTTACAGTGACCGTACTGTCCACGTCCGCCGGACTGCTTCGCATACTTGCTGTCAACATCCACAGCCTTGGTAAATGTTTCCTTATATGCAACCTGAGGAGCACCTACGTTGGCCTCTACGTTGAATTCACGCAGCAGACGGTCAACAATGATGTCCAGATGAAGCTCACCCATACCGGAGATGATGGTCTGGCCTGTCTCTTCGTCGGTGCGTACACGGAAGGTCGGATCTTCCTCAGC
This sequence comes from Enterocloster sp. OA13, assembly GCF_022440595.1. Taxonomy (NCBI): domain Bacteria; kingdom Bacillati; phylum Bacillota; class Clostridia; order Lachnospirales; family Lachnospiraceae; genus Enterocloster; species Enterocloster sp. OA13. Next base: position 4,581,920 of record NZ_JAKNTF010000001.1, read on the forward strand.
CAGCTTAACCAGCGCATCGCCCATCTTATCCTGGCTTGCTTTGGTCTTAGGCTCGATTGCGATGTCGATAACCGGCTCTGGGAATTCCATGGACTCCAGGATAACCGGGTTCTTCTCATCACAGATGGTATCGCCTGTGGATGTCATCTTAAATCCAACAGCTGCCGCGATATCACCGGCATAAACCCTATCCAGCTCGTTCCTCTTGTTGGCATGCATCTGAAGGATACGTCCAACACGCTCCTTCTTGCCCTTTGTGGCATTCAGTACGTAAGAACCGGAGTTCAGGCTTCCTGAATACACGCGGAAGAATGCAAGCTTACCAACGAACGGGTCTGTCATGATCTTGAATGCAAGAGCTGCAAATGGCTCTTCATCAGAAGAGTGACGCTCAACTTCATTGCCGTCCAGGTCAACACCCTTGATGGAAGGAATGTCTAATGGTGAAGGCATGAACTCGATGACAGCATCCAGTAACTTCTGGACACCCTTGTTCCTGTAAGCAGTACCGCAGCATACCGGAATTGCGGCACACTGGCAGGTAGCTGTCCTCAGTGCCTTCTTCAGTTCCTCGTTGCTTGGCTCCTCACCCTCAAGGTAAGCCATCATTAAATCGTCATCCAGCTCGCAGATCTTCTCCACTAACTCGGAACGGTATAATTCAGCGTCATCCTTCATATCCTCAGGGATATCAAGGACAGATATATCATCGCCCTTATCATCATTATAGATGTAGGCTTTCATTTCAAACAGGTCAATGATTCCTTTGAAATCATCTTCCTTGCCGATTGGCAGCTGAATGCAGATTGCATTCTTGCCAAGTCTGGTCTTAATCTGGTCTACTGCGCCGTAGAAGTTCGCACCCAGGATGTCCATCTTGTTGATGAAGGCCATACGCGGTACGTTGTAGGTGTCAGCCTGGCGCCATACGTTCTCAGACTGGGGCTCTACACCGCCCTTTGCACAAAATACGCCAACAGCGCCATCAAGTACACGCAGGGAACGCTCAACTTCAACCGTGAAGTCAACGTGTCCTGGAGTATCAATGATGTTGATACGATGCTCTAATGCACCTGGCTTTGGCTTGCAGTTTTCCTGCAGGGTCCAGTGACAAGTGGTAGCAGCGGAAGTAATGGTGATACCTCTCTCCTGCTCCTGAGCCATCCAGTCCATGGTAGCAGTACCCTCGTGGGTATCGCCGATTTTATAGTTTACACCAGTGTAATACAGAATACGCTCAGTCGTGGTGGTCTTACCAGCATCGATATGGGCCATGATTCCGATATTCCTGGTTCTCTCCAATGGATATTCTCTTCCAGCCAAGGGATTTTCCTCCTTAAATAATCAAACAGGTCTTGCACATGACCGCAATTAGAAGCGGAAGTGTGAAAACGCCTTGTTTGCTTCTGCCATCTTGTGCATGTCTTCTTTCTTCTTTACAGATGCGCCGGTGTTGTTGGCAGCGTCCATGATCTCGTTTGCCAGTCTGTCCTTCTGGGTCTTCTCGCCTCTCTTGCGGGAGTACAGGGTAAGCCAGCGGAGAGCCAGTGTCTGTCTCCTCTCGGTCCTGACCTCGATAGGTACCTGATAGGTAGCTCCACCGATACGTTTTGCCTTAACTTCCAGAACAGGCATGATGTTGTTCATTGCTTCTTCAAATACTTCCATAGCGTCCTTGCCGGTTGTCTCAGCAACACGGTCGAAAGCGCCATATACAATTTTCTGCGCAACACCCTTTTTACCATCTAACATAATGTTGTTGATTAACTTGGTAACAACCTTGTTATTGTAAATCGGGTCTGCCAGAACGTCTCTTTTCTGAGTATGTCCTTTACGTGGCACGTTACTTCCCTCCTTAATAGAGCTGTCCGGACCTGCCGTGCAGATCCTTACCAGCGTTTCATTAGATCATAGGTACTCGCATTGAGTGCTTAGCGAGGCCTTTTCGAGTTTAGCGATACATTGCACGCTCCGCGAGCAATATACCACATCCAGCAATCAAGCGCGCCTGCGAAACGGGCGCGTCTTCCAGCGCGACACCAGGCATGGTGCCCCAGCCCATTGTACTTCCTCATAAAGCCTTCCCGCCAGCCAAATGCGTTCATGCACGGTTCTACAATATATAATCCTGCAACCTACAGGTCAATATCATCAATCCGGCACAATTCCTACAATTCAAATATGCGGTCTAACTGATTACTTCTTGTCTTTTGGTCTCTTAGCGCCGTATTTGGAACGGGCCTGCCTTCTGTTAGCAACACCTGCTGTATCCAGTGTACCTCTAACGATGTGGTATCTGGTACCTGGCAGATCCTTTACCCTTCCTCCACGGATCAGTACAACGCTATGCTCCTGAAGGTTATGACCCTCTCCTGGAATGTAGCTTGTAACCTCGATGCCGTTGGAAAGACGGACTCTGGCAATCTTCCTCAGTGCTGAGTTAGGCTTCTTAGGGGTAGCAGTCTTAACAGCGGTACACACGCCACGCTTCTGTGGTGCGGATGCGTCTGTTGCCTTCTTCTGTAAGGAGTTGTAACCCCTCTGCAGAGCTGGTGCAGTAGACTTCTTAACGCTGGTCTGTCTTCCCTTTCTCACTAACTGGTTAAATGTTGGCATTCTTTTCACCTCCTGTGATATTGTCTGCGGTTGCTGTATATCAGCTTTTTGCGCACGAAAACATTACGTGTTCAAGCACGCCATATTATTATATACATGTAAAAATATTCTGTCAAGGAATTTCTTTTTATATTCCTGAAATATTCCCAAAATTCCCTTAAAATACACCCAGAGCCGCCGTATACACAAGGGTAATTGCAAAAAACAGCAGTATCATAGGTATATTCCGCTTCACCAGGCCGCCCATATTTACCTTAAAACACTCCGCTGCGATGAACAGGCATACATGGGTAGGGCTTATCTGCATGGCAGCATAAGCGGAACTCATGAGCAGCACCAGAAGAGGCACGCCGCCCTCCGGCATGGCCGCCATGGCCATGGGCATGCACAGGGGAATGATTGCATTGGAACCGCTGATGACAGTCCCAAAAAAGAAAATCAGTGCAAACACCAGAGGCATGGGAATCGGCAGGCCGCCAAAGAAGGCGGGCAATTCATGGATTACCCCGGTGGATGTGATGATATCCTTGAACATCATGATTAATATGGTGTTAAAAATAATGATGGGTTCAAAGGCAGTCCTGAACATGGGTTTAATCTCCCACGGCTTCAGCCTGTCCACAAACACATTCAGCACCGCCACCAGCGGCGTGGCTATGTAGACCGGTATGTCAAATGCAATGATCAGCACCACAATCAGTATGATGGACCACAGGCTGCGCACCAGCAGCTTTGCAGCCTCTCCCTTGCCGCCCTCCGAAACCATCCCCGTGGGTTTCGGCACCTTGCGCAGGAAAAAAAGATAGCCGATGAAAAACAGGGCCGCCACCAGCGGGATCATGGCCACCACAAACTCCCCGGCCCCTATGCCGGAAACGGCCAGTGCAATCAGGATGGAGGAATAGGTGGGCAGGAAGCTCTCCGGTATATGCCTGTAAAAGCTGGTGACTGCCGTCATATCCTCGTCGCTCAGATAATCCTCGCAGGAGGACCGTACGATTTCCGCACATATGGTCATGGCCCCGGCCGAGGGCAGCAGGCCGATGACAGCAGGGGCGGCTGAGGCATTGATCTTCCGGTTGTTGAACAGGCCGTTAAGGGATTCCTCTGCCTGTTTTAACCGGTTCCTGCGTTCCAGCATACGCTGGAGGAAGGTGATGAAATAAAAGCTGAGCACCACCGTAATGGTGTCCTTGCTGACCATGGATTTCCCCATGATCACAAGGGCATCCGGCAGACGGATGCCGTACAGCAGCACTGCCGCTGCCAGACCGCCGGAAATAGCCAAAAAAAGAGGCCGTTTCATCCAAAGGATTGCGATGATGACCAGAAAGACAAGACAGAGTTTCAGTATCAGAATGTTCATTTTAAATCTCCCATACCCATTATTCAGCCGCCTGACACAGGCGTTGCATCAACAGCCCCCTTATTCCCTTTAGCGGACGAAAAACAGCTGTCATGATTCCCATTCTATCATGACAGCCGTCTTCCCCACAACCACTTTTTCACTTACTGGCAGCGGTCCAGGATTCCCTTACAAAACCAGCCCCTGTCCGGACCATGTCAATGAATCCCTCAGGGTACCGAAAAATCCTTCCCAGTCCATATGGCTCTTTCCGGTTCCCGGAACCCTTCGGTTGGCTTCCCCAATATGGATTCCTCCTATTTTATCATGCATGTGGGCATGACGTATGGCTTCCCCCATATCATCCTCTTCTATATTCATATGGAATGAATCCAGCAGCACCTTGCAGAAACCGCTCTCCGTCTCCTCTGCCATCCTCAGCCCTTCCCCGGCCGTGTTCAGCAGGTAATGCTCATACCGGTTAACCACCTCCAGGCTCAGGGTCACCCGGTAATCCCGGGCCGTCTTCAATATTTCCTTTAGTGAACCGACACTGTGTTCCCATGCCTGTTTCTGAATATAATTTACAGTATCAGCCTCCGGAGTTCTTCCGCTTCCCCGTCCTCCAGATGATATATCTCACTGTTGGACATGCCTGTACCCGGGTCTTCAATCAATACCATCCTGGTTCCCGGGACCGTGATGGTATTGTGCCACAGCCCCTGTGGGATATTGTATACCTTTCCCCGCTCCATGGAGACGGCGCCGAACTTCATTTCCCCATCTGCCCCGTCTGCATATACAAGGGTGCATGCCCCTGCTGTCAGTACAAACAGTTCATCGGTTTCATTGTGGCGCTCCAGCTCATTAAAAAGGGATTTATCATTCGCTGGTTTGTAATTCTTGATTCCCACGGTCCATTGTCCATTCTCATAGACCCGGCTCATGCCTTCGCCGGTATATCCAAAGGATTCTATCTTCATCCTGCCCTCCTTACTGTCCGTTCAGGGACTGGTTCATGACCTCCAGCGCTTCCTCCGGGGTGACCTGTCCCAGCAGCGCCTGCTGGTTGGTGTTGGACCATACGCTGTTGATAAACTCTGTTACCGTATCCGTTGGAGGCAGCACGCCTGCTATGGGTATGCTTTGTGCGGAAACCTCCTGGAACGGGTTGGCCGCATACTCAGGGGTGGAGGTTACGTTGTCTGTTCCCAGGCCCTTGCCGGTGCCTTTAAACCATTTGGTCCCTCCATCGCCCGTAATCATATATTTGATGAACTCAAAGGCCGCCTCCTTGTCCCTGCACTGCTCATATACCACCAGTTCCGTGTCCCCGGTGCAGGTCCACTGCCCCTTTTGCGTACCGGGCATCACAAATGCGTCCACATCGTCCCCGAAGGTTTCCAGCCAGATGCTGCTGGAACCGACGTGGTGAAGCATCATGGCCGTCAAGCCTGACTTGAAACCGTCCACCAGCTCCGCGTACCCTGCATTGGGAGCGGATTCCGGAGCCCATCCGTTTTCATAAATGCCCAGATATGCCTGATAGGCTTCCACCGCCTCAGGCGTTGTCAGGTCGCTCCAGTCCGCCCCGTAGGCGTAAAGGAAGCTTCCCAGATGTTCCTGTCCCCCGTTAGCGCCTCTCAGGCCATAGCCGTACACATCGGTCTGGCCGTCCCCGTCCGTGTCCATGGTACACTTCTCAATGCACTCCAGCCACTGGTCAAAGGTAGTTGGTACGCTGACCCCTGCCTTCTCAAAATAGGAGGGCCTGTAATACACATACAATGGTTCCAGGGTCCAGGGCATGACGTTCAGCTGTCCGTTTCCCGTGCTCTCCTTTACGATGTCCCAGGCAGCATCGCTGATCTGGCCCGCGTCATCCCAGTTTTCCACATAGGATGACATATCTGCCAGCAGCTGGTTGGCCGCGTACATTTTCCCGGCCGACAGTTTGAAGGTGGATACATCCGGGCCGCCTCCGCCCATGACAGCGGTAAAGGTATCCTCGCTGAAGCCGCCGCCGTTCCAGGGATACTCCTCTGCCTTTACCGTAATCCCCCTGCTATTGTCCCTGTTAAAATCCTCCACAATGCCCAGTATCAGATCTGACTGTTCCGTGTTGTCAGCCCAATACCAGAACATCAGCTCCACCTCCTTAGCCCCTGCCTCATCCATACCTTGGGCAGGGCTGTCCGTCCCGGCGCCTGTGCCTTTGGCGTCCGCGTCCGGGGAACTGGCGGCCTCTCCGGCGCCGGGACTTCCTGTCCCTCCGGCACCGTTCCCTCCGGGACTCCCTGTACTGCCGACAGAACCGCCTGAGCATGCTGACAGCGTCAGGACTGCCGCTGTCACTGCTGCGGTCATGATTGATATTTTCTTCATAAAAATCCTCCTTTATGTCATTCGTCTTATACTGTCTTTTTGTATTCCGTCTTCCAATCTTTCTGACTTCCTATCTTCCTGACTTTCCATCTACCAAAACATCAGATTATCCCAGGCCATGCAGGGAGGACACCCCCTAGCCCTTCACTGCCCCTGCGGTCAGCCCTTCCACCAGCCTCTTCTGCGCAAAGAAGAACATGACGCACACCGGAAGGATGGCCACCATGCCGCCTGCACACAGCATATCCCACTCCACCCCCAGCTGTCCGATCAGGCTGTTGAGGGCCACTGGTATGGTCCTTGTCTGGGGGTTGGTGAACATGGAGGACAGCGTGTATTCATTCCATGCCTGCATGAATATATAGACCCCGGCCGCAATCAGGCACTGCTTCATAATCGGAAGGAACACATGGAAAAACGCGGTCAGCCGGCTGCAACCATCCACCAGGGCCGCCTCCTCCAGGGAAAATGGGAAGTCCCGGATAAATCCCTGCAGCAGCCAGATGGTGAATGGGATGGTAAATGTTGTATAGGAAAGCACCAAAGCGCCCGGCGTATACAAAAGCCCGATCTGCCGCATGATGGAATAAAGGGGTATCATCAGCAGCACGGTCGGAAACATATTGTTGGACAGGAAAATGCACATCAGCAGCTTCCTTCCCCGAAACTGATACCTGGAAAATGCATAGGCCGCCAGAAGGGATACGCACAGTGACAGAAGCATGGTAACCACCGCCACCACCAGGCTGTTCTTCATGTACCGGAGAAAGTTAAAATATCCGAACAGTTTCCCATAGGTTGTCCAGATTACTTCCTTTGGCCAGTAAACCAGGGGACTGGCATAGATTTCCGCATCCGTCTTCACCGATGTCACAAACATCCAGTAAAAAGGAAACAGTAAGAATACCAGGAACAAAAGGACAAGTATCCATACAAAGATGGAGCGTTTCCGGTTATGGTCCATCTGCACCCCTCCCTTCCTAATCATCAATCTGGCGGAAGGTATACCTGAGATAGGGAACCGATACAGCCAGAAGGATGATTGTCATGATTACTGCCAGCGCGGAAGCGTAGCCCAGGTTCAGCACCCTGGCTTTCTGATACACATAGATGCCAATGGTCTGGGTGGCATAGGCAGGCCCTCCCGCCGTCATGTTCTGTATGATGTCAATGGAATTGGCAACCCAGATAACCCGCAGCAGAAGCGTTACATATATGGTATTGCGGATGGACGGGATGGTGATGTAAAACAGCTTCTGGAAAAAATTAGCCCCATCAATGTCAGCCGCCTCGTACATTTCCGTGGAAACGCCCTGTAGTGCGGCCAGGAGCATCAGGGCAAAAAATGGGATTCCCTGCCATACGACAGAGAAAATAGCCGCGGGAAGCGCGGTATCCACCCTGGACAGATAGGCAATTCCCCTGGTGAGGAATCCCATCCGTTTGAGCAGGTCGTTGATGACCCCGTAATCCCCGTCATACAGCCATCTCCAGATCAGTCCGATCAGGACGCCCGGCGTGACCCAGGGTACCATGGCCGCCGCGCGGACAATGCCGCGGAACCGGAACCTGGTGTTCAGTACCAGGGCCAGCACGAACCCCAGAAGGAACTGGAACCCCACGCCAAATACAACCCACAGGATTGTCCTGTATAAAGAAGGCCAGAACTGGGAATCCGCTGTCAGCAGGTCGGAATAATTCTGAAGCCCCACCCATGCCGTCCTGTTTGGATAACGCAGGTCATGGTATTTAAGGCTGGTGATGACAGCCTCAATCACGGGAATGAATACCACGCAGATTACCACAATCAGCGCAGGCGCAATGAGCAGGTAGGGCCATATCCAGGAGTATTTCTTTCCATTCATCGGGCATATGCCTCCTTTCCCCGGCCGTCTGGCAGGATCATAATAACCCCTTCACTTTCATTACCGTATCCCCGGCAGTCATATGATAATACTTCATCAGGTCCGCCGCGTCCCCGGACTGGCCAAAGGTATCGTCCATGCCGATGAAGGCCATCGGCACCGGGCAGGTTTCAGAGAGGGCTGCCGCCACGGCGGAGCCAAGGCCGCCCACAATGATTCCTTCCTCCATCACAACCGCCTTTCCTGTCTTTTTGACGGACTTTGTGATGATTTCCCTGTCCAGGGGCTTGATGGTGGCAATGTTGATGATTTCAGCGGAAATACCTTCCTGTAAAAGGATATCCGCCGCCTTCACCGCCACGTCCAGCAGGCAGCCCGTGGCTATGAGGGTCACGTCCCCGCCTTCCCGCACAACGGTTCCCCTGCCGATTTCAAACCGGTAGGTTTCCCTGTCAAATACAACAGGAACCGGATTCCTGCCAAGGCGCACATAGACCGGCCCGTCATATTCCACCATGGCCTTCACGGCAGCTTCCATCTCAACCGCATCCCCCGGGTTGAGCACCACCATGTTGGGAATGGCCGACATGATGGCAAGGTCCTCTATGGCCTGATGGGTGGCGCCGTCCTTGCCCACCTGTACCCCGCCGTGGCTGCCGCAGATCTTCACGTTCAGCCTGGGGTAGGCCACTGAGTTGCGTATCTGTTCAAAGGCGCGCCCCGCTGCAAATACGGCAAATGTGCATGCAAAGGGAATCCTGCCTGTCATGGACAGTCCCGCGGCCGTGTCAATCAGATCCCCCTCTGCAATTCCCACGTCAAAAAAGCGCTCCGGATATGCTTCCTTAAACCTTACGCTCATGGTCGCCTTGGCCAGGTCCGCATCCAGCACAACAATATCCTTGTTCTCCCCGCCGCAGGCAATCAATGCGCTGCCAAAGGCATCCCTTGTTGCTATCAATTCTCCCATGGTCAATTCCCCTCCAATTCTTTCAGCGCCAGCTCCACCTGTTCTTTGGTTGGGGCTGTCCCATGCCATCCGGCCTGGTTCTCCATGAATGAGACGCCCTTGCCCTTTACCGTGTTCATGATGATGCAGGTGGGCAGGCCCTGTGTCTTTTTGGCTTTTGCAACAGCGTTCAGGATTTCTTCCATATCATGGCCGTCAATGGTCATGGTACGCCAGCCAAATGCCTGGAACTTCTCCTCAATCCTGCCATTGCCGATGACTTCCTCAATGGTGCCGTCAATCTGGAGGTGGTTGTAATCCACGAATCCGATTACATGGTCCAGTCCGTAGTGCGCGCCTGTCATGGCTGCTTCCCAGACCTGGCCCTCTTCAATCTCCCCATCCCCCAGCAGGCAGTACACATAGTAGTCCTTATGGTCCAGCCTGCCGCCCAGGGCAATGCCGTTGGCAATGGACAGTCCCTGGCCCAGGGATCCGGTGGAGACATCCACCCCCGGCGTCTTGCCGGAATAAGGATGGCCCTGGAGCATGGAACCCAGTTCCCGCAGATGATCCAGTTCCTCCACCGGGAAATATCCCTTTAACGCCAATGCCGCGTACAGCGCAGGGCACGCATGTCCCTTGGAAAGCACAAAACGGTCCCTGTCCTCCCACCGGGGATTCCCCGGGTCGATGTCCATGATATCAAAATACAAAGCCGCAATCAGGTCCGCACAGGACAGGGAGCCGCCGGGGTGTCCGGAGCGGGCCTGTCCAATGGAACGGATGACCAGTTTCCTGATTTCATTTGCTTTTGTCTGCAATTCCCCTATATTGCCCATGATTTTTCCCTTTCTTTCATTATAGGATTTTCTTGTTGCCCATTGCCTTTTTCCAGTCGCTCATAAAGCCGTCCAGACTCACGTCCGTCATTGGATGCCAGAACAGTTTCTTCATGCACTCATAGGGAATGGTGGCAATATCAGCCCCTGCCTTGGCAGCCCCCACGACATAGGCCGGGGTACGCATGCTGGCCGCTATGATTTCCGTCTTTATATTATGGATGCGGTAAATCAGGGATATCTCAGCCAGCATCCCCAGTCCGTCCATCAACACATCATCGGACCTGCCTACAAAGGGACTTACATAGGCGGCGCCTGCCTTGGCCGCAACCAGGGCCTGGGCAGAGTCATAGACCGTTGTCACATTGGTCCTGATTCCCTTTGCCGACAAAGCCCTCACTGCCTTGATTCCCTCCGGCGTCATGGGGATTTTTACCACCATGTTACGGTGCCAGCCCGCAATCTCCAGGCCCTCTTTAATCATGGTTTCCGCATCCAGCGCCAGCACTTCCCCGCTGATCGGGCCGTCCACCATGTTGCAGATCCGGATCAGGGTTTCCTTTAAGTCCTTCCCCTCCCTTGCAATGATGGAGGGATTGGTGGTAACCCCGTCCACGATCCCGTAGGCAGACATTTCCTCAATCTCTTCCAGGTTTGCGGTGTCGATAAAAAATTTCATACTGTTTTCCTCCTTTGTGAGTTTTCTTTTTTCCTGTTCCGTATCTGAATTGCCAGGACAGCCGCCATTAACAGGATTCCTCCTATGTCCGTGATGGTTTCGGGTATGATTAATAATAAGGAAGCCGCCACAGCCGCAATCCGTTCCATCTGCTTCATGGGTGCAATCCCAACCCCGATTAACCCCATACCCAACCCGTAAGCGCTGACCAGGCAGGTAAGGCTGGCCTGTAAAAGCTCCGTGACCGCCCCGATTCCCAACATGGCCGGACTATATACAAAGGTGTAGGGGATAATGAAAATAATGAAGCTATATTTAAATGCCGAAAGCCCAAGCTTCCACATATTGTCATTCACAATACCGGCCGCAGTAAAAGAGGACAGGGCCACGGGCGGCGTAATCATGGACAGGTTGGCAAAATAAAAAACAAAAAAGTGCGCTGCCAGCGTAGGCACGCCCAGCTTGATGATACTTGGACACAGCAGGGTCGCGGACATGATATAGGCCGCGCTGGTCGGCATGCCCATGCCTAAAATCAGGGCCATCAGCATAGTTGCCATGAGGGCAAACAGCAGATTGCTGCTGGCCAGGGCATTTATCATGCTGGAAAAACGGATGCCAAGTCCGGTGGCGGTAATCTGACCGACAATAATACCTGCCAGGGCACAGGGCAGCGTGACAACAATGGCCTGTTTCCCGGTGGAAACCAGCGCCCTGACCGAATCAAACAGACTGAGCCGCGTATCCCTGCGGATCATGCACAGGGCCACAAGCACAATGGTGGCATAGGTACAGCAGCGCATCATGGAACCGCCCCGGATAATGAGTGCCACAAGGACCGCCACACTGAGAAGAAGGTAAATGTTCTTCCCGATTTCCCTCCGGCATTCTGCCGCATCAATCTGTGGCTTAGGCAGTTTATATTTCCTGGCGTACATGTCAACCAGGAAATATAGGGCTGCCAAAAAGATAAAAGATGGGATTACGGCAGCCAGCATAATGGAGGAATAACTGATTCCCGTCATATCAACCATGATGAAAGCAGCAGCCCCCATCACGGGAGGAATCAGCTGGCCCGCTGTTCCGCCAATGGCCAGGATGCTTCCTATGAACCGGTTCTCAAAGCCCTGCTGTTTCATGGGCCTGTACATAATCGTCCCGATGGACGCCACATTGCCCGGGGCGCTGCCGGAAATCATCCCAAAGAAAGCAGAAGCCACAATGGTTGCCTTACCTGCGCCGCCGTTGGCCCTGCGGGTAAGGAGGGTCGAAATATTAACAAACAGCCTGCCTGCAGGCGTTGCTGTCAGGAACGCCCCGAATAAAAGAAAATAGAACACGGTACCGCAGGCAGTGCTCACAGGCGACCCCAAAACACCTGTGGTTGAATATATCTGGACCTCAATGAACTTTGCCAGCGGCATATTGGAGTGGGCCAGCAGGCCAGGCATCATTTCCCCGAAAAAGCCATAAGCAATAAATATCAGCACAATTACGGTCAGTGCCATATTTACGGCACGGCGGCTGCATTCAAGCAGCAGCAACAGCATGGCTATGGCTACCGCATGGTCCATGGCGGTAAGGGGGTCCACGTAAGCCATCCTGGTATCATATCTTGCGCAGTTCATCACGATATAGATGCCGCAGAAAATGGTTATGATAAAAAATATGTATTCATACCACCGGGGGATGTATTTCTCCCCTTTGGGGACCTTATGCCTTTTTAAGGCAGGAAAGGTGAGGAATACCAGCCCCATTGCAAAACAGACATGGACAGAACGCATGATGAGGGCGCTGTAAGAGCCTCTGACCACAACCCAAAGCTGGAACATGACCCAAACCAATGCCCAAACCGCTCCCGGGTTACAGAAGGCTTCTATGTATTTATTTTTCTTCATATGTCAGGTCTATATCCTTTCTTATAGGTGGACAGGAAGATCCGTCATTCCAGCAGCCCGGCTTCTTTGTAGTATTGTTCAGCTCCCGGATGGAGTGGGATTCCCATCCCCCCGGGGTCACAGGCGCTTTCGGCCGTAAACCGCTGAAGGGCAGTATGCCCGGCCCTGATATCCTCCACATTTTCACACAAAGCCCTGGCAATGCCGTAAGCCACATCGTCGGGCAGTTCCGTGGAACAGAACAGGGTGGACGTGACGCCGAATGTGCGGATGTCCGTGTCCTGGCCCTTAAAGCAATTGGCCGGCAGGGTTTCGGGGCTGAATCCCTTCTCACCCACAAAGGTGTCAATCATGTCCTGAGGAAATTGGATGAAGGTCATGTCAACCGTGGATGCCAGTTCCGTCACGGCGGCGTGTCCCTGGGTAATATTGTGGCAGATGAAGTCCGTGCGGCCATCCTTTATATTCTCCACACTGGTGCCCCAGTCCGCGTACTCGACCTTTCCGCCCCAGGCAATGATATCGTCAAATGTCATACCGTAATATTCAAATATCATGGAAGCCACGATATTGCCCATGTTGCCCGCGGGAAGCACACTGATGTTGATGGGAATATGATTGGCGGCAACATCAGCCAGATCGGTCCATCCGGCATCGGTGCGCACCACTGCAATATAATAAAATGTGTCTAAATATCCGGCTATGCCGCGGAGGTTATCATAGGGTTCCGTATACAGGCTTTCCCCGCCAAAGGCCCATTTGTCAGACAGATTGTATCCGATTCCCAGCTGGTAGGTACCATTGGAAACCTGAATGGGATTGGAAGTGGCGCCGCCTTCCGCAGCCGCATTAATCATGGAACCGGAAGGCAGTCCCCTGGGAAGGACCTCTGCAAATGTGGCGCCGTAGGAATACCAGGAGGTACCTGTGCTTCCGGTAACAAGGTCCAGCGTAACTGCCTGACCGGAGGATCCGCCGTCCGCCCCGCCGCTGTTCCCGGAAGCCGTGTTTTGGGTATCAGCCTTGTCATCGGCAGGGCTGACGTTGTTTTGATTGCCGCCGCAGGCAGACAGGGATATGGCCATAGCCGATATCAGAATCAGAGAAAGACATTTTCTTATTTTCATTCCTTATACCTATTCCTTTCATTTAAGCAGACCTATAATACACCATAATATATAAGAGACATCATGGATTTTCAGCGGATTACGACCAGATCACGTATGATTGTCCCATCTGCGGGACTCAGATGCATTGTTCCGGCGGCGGCATCCACCTCCTTTGCACACGGGAGGATGGCCCTGCCATCCAGCTTACAGGCACAGCGCCCGCAGATTGCCTGACAGCAGGATGAATGCCTGTAATATGCCAGTTCATGGTTCAGATTGGCATGGATATAATCCAACACATCCATCACCTTCATCCCCTGCACAACCGGAACATCATAAACAGCAAGGCCTGCGCTTTCCTCAATTTCCACTTTCATCACGTCCCTCCTTTCAATATGGCCTTAGCTATGTATTCCTGCACGTTCGTATAATCATCCGTGTCCAGCGGCAGATAGGCCGGTACAGGGATTTCCTTTTCATAGACAGGCTTTCCGTCCTTTAATCCAGCGGTCCAGCTGAACAGATATTCCTTATTGTTTACCTGAGGTTCGTCCATCCTCAGGTGGCATCCACGGCTCTCCCTGCGGTTCAACGCGCAGTAGATCCCAATCTCAGTGCACAGCGCCAGATTACGGAGCATTACCGAATTCATCCATTCCAGGTTGTACTGCCCAGGTCCGGGAGCCGCCATATAATCCAGGGAGGAACGCAGTTTTGTCATCTCATCATAGGCTTTCTGCAGGCGTCTGCCGTCACGGACAAACCCAAAGCCTTCCTCACTGACCTGTTCCAGCTTTTTCCAGGCTTCAACAGGGCTGATGCCCTCGGACCGTTTCCGGGGCGCTGTCAGTAAATCCACAGCCGCTTCCACGTTTTCAGGCTGTGCGACGGAAGCCGCCCGGGCGTAAACTGCCGCGTTTTCCCCGGCCGCCAGTCCGTTGGCCAGCATTTCCGTAAGCCCATCGCCGCTTCGGAAGGCCCCGAACAGGCCGCCTGTAACTTCTCCGGCCGCATAAAGACCGGGGATATCAGTCTCAAAGTCTTTGTTGATGATGATCCCGCCCATGGTGTACTCATTGCCAAAGCCGCACATCAGCCGTTTCCCGTTGGCAATCATGTCCTGGGCCAGTCTCTGAAGGTCGATGTGGTGGTATTTGTCCTTTCCGTGCCACCAGTGCTGATTTTCATAAAATATCTTAAAGCCGTCCCGGATTTCTTCATCTGTATAAGCGGAATAATCCATGTAGAAACGGTTTCCATATGTATCCCATTTTTCGTACATCCCCGGGGCGTAAAAGGCGCAGTAGAGAAGCTTCTTGACCTTACTGTTGGAGGCATTGGTCCTGAATCTCTGGTCATTGGGATATATCAGTTCTCTGCCGTCCAGGTCTGTGGCCTTATGCCGCAGCGGAAATAGATTGGGCATGGTCATCTGGAACGGCAGGATGGAACCTTTTGCATAAAGGGGTTCCTGTATGGTGGGAATGGCCAGCACAAACTCCATGTCCCTGACCCTGGCGCCTGCCCTCAGGGCCATTCCTATGCCATCCCCTGTCATGTCACTGTCCGTATTCTTCAACTCATACGGCTGCCAGCCGCCCGTGGCCAGGATAACCGCTTTAGCATGGAACTCAATGATTTCTCCGGTAAATACGTCAAAACCAATAGCGCCGCAGACTTTACCGCTGCCGGTCAGAAGGTCGGAAATGATGATATCCTCATAGGCACTTATCTGGTCCTGGGTTTCCAATCCGTGCTTTAAAGCCCTTCCAAAGGCCACCCCGCCTGCCCTCCAGCGGCAGGCCTTGGGTGAAAATACAAAGGTGCTGCCGCACTCTTTGACCCATTGGAGTAATTCCTTCACCGCATATGGACCGTCCTGCACAAACCGCTTCTGAAGTTCCTGGTCCCCCAGTCCAAAGCCGCAGGCGGCCATCTTCTCAAACAGGCTTTCCGGCGTATACTCCTGGTTGGCCTCAGACTCGCCGCAGATATCCCTGGCCCCCCTGCCGTCCACCCCGAAGCTGCCTCCCAGCATGATGGCGTTCCCGTTCTTTCCAACCCTGCCCTTTGAAACCAGGACCACGTCAGCCCCTTTCCTGGAAGCTGCCACCGCACTCATCACCCCGGCCCCGGAACCTCCGATGACCAGGATATCACTTGTAACTATGTTCCGTGTCATTCCATCCCTCCTTTATTCTCCAATATCCGCTTTCATCCCCATACCTGTTCCTGTGCCCTATTTCCGGTTCCCGGTTTGGACCCCGTCCGTCCTCCTGCGTCACTTTGGGGCTGCCAGCCGATAGGCATGGCGGTTCACCGTCATATTGATGGTGTAAGCAATCCCTTCCGCCGTATCAAAAAAGCTTTGATCCAGGCTCCCCTCCATCCAGTCCCTGGCGGCCTGGCGCAGATGCCCGGTAAAATAGCTGCGGAAGGTGCTGATTCCCTTTTCCGTAACGCCGCCCTTGGTGGCCCGGTGCCTCATGTCCTCCTCCATTCCAGTACGGTCAGACAATTGGGCAGCCAGGGAAAATGCCTCAAAATTAGCGCCGTGGAACCCCTGTGCCAGGGTCTCATCGCATCCCAGCGACAGAATGTAGCGCAGGATGCCGTCATACCATGCGTCTGACATGCGGCACACAAACTCACGGATATATGCAGGAGCGTCCTCCTCTGCGCAGGGATACATCCCCTGTCCCTCCAGCCCGGTATGCCGGCGGAAAGCTGCCCGCCACCCGGATGCAATGTCCTTTACAGGGACCTGGCAGCCCATGTCCCCCAGGCCGTCGGCAATGGCGCAGACACAGTCGGAAATGGTATAGGTGGTTATCTTGCTGGAAAGACCATATAGACTCTGGTCCTGGTCCACAATGAAACTCCGGCTGAACATGTCGGAAAACTCAATGGCCCGGGCTTCCCGTTCCCTGGGGAAGGAACCTGCAAAGGTGAGGAAACCTGCGCCCAGCTTATGCAGCGGGACTCCCTGTTTTTCTTTAATCATGCTGGGAAGGAATTTTGCCGCCAGGACATCCTCCCCCAGAAGATCAAGATACATCCGTGGCTCCGGTGTGGGACCAAAGGTATATATATCCGGCAGGTTCCAGCCCTTCCTGCGCGCCTCCTCAAAATAGGGCTTAAGGTCCTCCTGCGCCACAAGAGGGATGACCGCAGGCGGCGTGGAAACGATTATGATATCCGGCCGTTTCTCCCGGAGCAGCCGGACGGTATTGCCTGCCGATACAGGGAAGGGAACCTGCTTTTGAAGTTCAGCCACCTTGTCCGGGTTGCGGCGTACCCCGAATACATTGCTCCCTGCCTTGTCTCCCAGAAGACAGCGGTACCCCGGCATCAGATACTTTCCGATATTCCCCATACCGATGACTACGATGTTATAATTGGGTTCCATGATCATATATGTTAACCTCCTTATTCTTTGTCAGGACGTGCAGACGGCCGGTGTGGATCATTAAACAGCCCACCGTGCAGAAGCAGCCGCTGTACGGATCCGTTCCGTTCCATTTGTATATTTCAACTGTTTCCTTCCTCTTTAACCGCAAACTTTTGTGAGCCTTTTCCTCCAATTATACTCGTTATAGTTAGCTTGTCAATGAAAATATTATATATTTACTCACAAATGTTAATTTTTTAGACTATTCTGCCAACCGGTAACAAGCCGGGACACAAAACAGGGATGTAATACCGTAAGCCGGATTCCATCCCTGTAACTGTTTTTTATGTTTTTGAAAAAATGTCTCACCTTACATCCGTCAGATACCGTTATGTTCCAGCCATCTGTCAGCGCAGTACGCATACCCCGCCGCCCCCAGAGGCAGCATATCCTCGTTAAAACGCACCTTTGGGTTATGCTGGCTGTAAGGATAGCCATTCTCCCTGTCCGGCCCCGCTCCTATGAAAAAATATGCGGAAGGAACCCGCATGGTGACGCAGGCAAAGTCCTCCGACCCCATTTTCATGATTGGCGGTTCCACTACCGTGCCTTCATTTCCCAGGGCCTCCTCCAGGTATGCCCGAAGTTCGGTTTCCAGCTGCCTGTCCACCAGAAGGGGTTCCTGCTGGTGGTCAAAGGACACCTGGCCCGTGCAGTTAAAGGACCTGGCGATTCCTTCCACCACCTCCTTCAGGCGGCTGACAAGGACGGCCCTCTGATCCGGGTTGTAGGTCCTTATGCTGCCTGTCAGTGTCACGGTTTTGGGGAACACGTTAAATGTCTTGCTGTCGCTCTCAATGGAACAGACCGTCAGCATGCAGGTTTCAGTGGGAATGGTCTCCCTGGCAATCAGGGTTTCCAGACCAGTGACAATATGGGCCGACGCATTAATGGCGTCAACTGCCTGATGAGGGCGTGCCCCATGTCCCGACCTGCCGCACACCAGGATTGTGAATACATCATTGGAACAGAAGGTGGGACCCACACTGTAATTCAGCCTGCCTAGGGGCAGGGCGGCGTCCACATGGAACGCCACCGCCGCGTCCGGCCTGGGATTTTCCAGCACCCCGGCCTCTACCATGGCCTGGGCGCCGTTGCCGGTTTCCTCTCCCGGCTGGAACATCAGCTTCACCGTCCCTTTCAGGCCGGACTCATTTTCCTTTAACATCCTGGCAGCGCCTAACAGCATGGCAGTATGTGTGTCATGCCCGCAGCAGTGGGCCTTGCCAGGGTTTAAGGAGGCAAAGGGCAGTCCGCTTTCCTCATCCATCGTAAGCGCGTCCATATCGGCCCGCAGCAGGATGACCGGGGTTCCCTGGCCAACCGTGGCAACCAGGCCAGGCCCCACATGGGCAGCCTGATACCCCATCTCCCTCAGCCGTCGTTCAATATACTCCATGGTCACCGGAGTATCACAGCCGGTTTCCGGGTGTTGGTGCAGATATCTTCTATCTGCGGTAATCTCCTCTGCCAGTTGGAAGGCTCTCTCTAAGTAATCTATGGTAATTCTCCTTTCGCATTCTATAAAGCCTGCTATCAATCCATTACGATACCGCTTCCTTACAGCCGCCTTACAGATGGATCATGGTGGCAATCACCACCATGGCGCCGCCGATGCACAGGTTGGTCACAATGATCCTCCAGATGTACTTCACATACTGTCCATAGGTAATCCCCGCAATGGCAACCGCCCCCATGGTGGCCGCGGACATGGGCAGCAGCAGGTTGGTGAGGCCGTCACCGAAAATGAATGCCGTTACAACGGTCTGAGGCGTAAGCCCCAGCACATCGCCCAGAGGTCCCATGATCGGAATGGTGGCAGCAGCCTGGCCGGAACCGGAGATGATGAAGCAGTTCATGATGACCTGGAATATGTACATGAACAGCGCGCCGATTACCTTTGGCATGCCGCTTAACAGGCTGGAGAAGGCATACACGATGGTATCCGTGATGAACGCCTGGTCCATGACAAGGCTGATGGCCTTTGCAAAGCCCACCACCAGGGCGCCTACCAGGACCCTTCTGGCCCCGGCCACAAACTCGTCGCATATCTGGTTGCCGTTAAAGCCGCCTGTCAGTCCGCATACAATGGCCATGATAAGGAACACGGCCGCAATCTGGGTACCGAAATCCCACCCGTTCAGGGCGCCGTAGATAACACAGCCGATACCCGCCGCAAACTCAACAAGGACAAGAAGCCTCCTGGTGGTCAGCTGGGAATCAATTTCATTCACCTGTCCCGCATCAGCCTGGGCCGCCAGCTCAACATCATAGCAGCAGCTCTTTGCAGGATTCTTCTTAACCCTCATGGCATACCATACGGTCCAGAAACAGACGGAGCACAGCAGCAGGATATAGCCCACGGCGCGGAACCACAGGCCGGAAAACATTTCAATCCCCAGAAGGGTCTGTGCCACGCCGGTGGTCATGGTGTTAAACAGTCCGCTGGCAAATCCCGCATTGCCCGCGGCAATGGTGATGGATACGCCCACCATGGCGTCAAAGCCCAGGGTCCTGGCAAACAGTATGCCCAACGGGACAAAGGCCAGCATGCTCTCGGCATTCCCGGTAAATGCAGGAAGCATGGAGAATGCGATGATCACAAGCGGAAGCAGGGCCGCGCCCAGATGTCCGCCCATCTTCAACACCTTTGCCAGCATTGCCTTGGTAGCGCCGGTGGCCTCGATGACGGCAAAGGAGCCGCCGATGATAAGAACCATGTTCGCGATGGAGGCCACTGCCTTCATACCGGACGGAATGGCGGTGAAGATATCAAACAGGGATGCCGGGTTGGCGTCAACCATATGATAGCTGGCAGGGTCGACTACATTTCTTCCGGCTACTTCAATACGGTCATATTGCCCCGCCGGGATGAGATACGTCAGGACTGCCGCAAATACAATCATGATAAGTATGATGATCAGTGTGTGCGGAAATGCCATTTTCTTTTTCGTATTCGTATTGTTCATTTCAGTCACCTCGTAATTTTATACTGGTTTTATCTCTTAATCGGCCTTGATGACGCGCAGGTCCTTGCTCATCCGGTTCAGGCAGTCACAGCCGTCCTCCGTTACAGCCACCAGGTCCTCTATGCGCACGCCGCCCAGACCAGGTATGTAAATGCCCGGTTCCACGGAAAAGACCATGCCCGGCCGTATCTCCATGGTATTGCCGCCTCCCACATCCGGGAACTCATGTCCGTCAATGCCGATGTTGTGGCCTATTCGGTGGGTAAAATAATTGCCAAAGCCATGTCTGGCAATCACGTCACGGCCGGCCCTGTCAATATCGCAGAATCTTGCGCCTGGCTTCACAGCGTCCATGGCAGTCAGCTGGGCCTCCTTAACCACCTCGTAAATATTCCTCATCTTATCTGGAACGCTCTTGTAAAATACGGTGCGCGTCATGTCCGAGCGGTAGCCGTTAAGGCGCGCGCCCGCGTCTATCATGATGCAGTCACCGGGGACAGGCTTTGTATCATCCGGCTTATGGTGGGCGTAACCGCAGGATTTCCCGTAAGCCACCACGCCTATGATGTTATAGCCGTCCGCACCGTAGGAACAATATGCCTCATGAAGCATGCGGTGATGCTTCTGCTCCGTCAGGTCCGGATCCACATATTCAAACATCTGTCCGATGACCTTCTCATTGACTTCCTGGGACTGGCGCAGCAGCTGGATTTCCCCTTCGTCCTTTACCATACGGATGTAATCAATCACCCGGCTGTTTAACACATAGCGGGCCTCCGCCTGGGACATCAGGCCCAACAGAAAACCGGAGGACCAGTTCCTGTCCACGCCCACCACTGCGCCGGGGTGGATTTTACCGGCAAGAAGCCGGATTGGATCGTCGCTGTCTGAATACCAGACAATCTCAGCGCTGCCCGCCATCCGGGCGTAGTCAGTCTGAAGGGTATTCATGAAAAAGGCGAGGCCGCCCTGGGTATCCAGGTAGAGGGCAAACAGGCGCCCGCCGGAAGGAGCGAACCGGCCTGTGAGGTAATAAAGGGTGGAGGGGTCGCTGATAATCATCTGGTCCATGCCATGCTCCCTCATTCCCTTGAGGATTTTTTCAATACGGTCTGTTCTCATTTGGGGTTCTCCTAAATCTGAACTGTTGTTGCAATGAGGAAGGAGGACGTGGTCAGATTACCTTCTTCTCCTTCCATCTGCCTGTAAGGTACCTTGAAAATGATATTATATAGTTGGCGATCCATCCCATGGGCGCGGAATACCACACAGCCGCTATTCCCCAGACAGGGGCAAAATAGAAAGCGGCAAATACACGGATTCCCAGGTTCACCAGATTGGATACAGTGAATACCAGCATGTCGCCGGAACCCCTGAGCACGCCGTCCGCACACGTCTTCAGCCCCACGAACAGGAAGAAATAGCACACCCCGGACAGGTATCCGGTGCCTGTCTCAAAGGCGGTGACGGAAGCAGATGCCCCGGTCCCCGGCACGGCGGCAGCCCCTGACAGGATTCCCCCGGCGGCGCCGGCTCCTGTGCCCGCGGCCCCGCCGCCCAGGAACGCAGCAATAAGAGGTCCTTTAAAAAGCGTCAGGACCAGGGCAATGATCAGTGCAAAAACTGCCACGATGATGTGGCTGGCCCTGTAGCCCTGCCTGACCCGTTCTATCTTTCCCGCCCCGATGTTCTGGGCCGTGAACGTAGCCATGGCATTGCCCGTGGCGCTCATGGGCACGATACAGATGGACTCGATGCGTCCCCCCGCGGAGTAGCCGGCCAGCGCAGCGGAACCGAATCCGTTTACCACGGACTGGACCAGCAGCCTTCCCACGGAAACAATGGATTGCTGGAGGATGGAGGGGACCGAGATCCTGGTCCCCTTTCCCAGCATTTTCATATCGTAATATGTAAATCCTTCCTTTTCCTGTCCCCCATAACCTTTGAGCCTTCTGATAAGAAGACAGAATAACAGCAGGGCAGAAAAGCCCTGGGCGAACACAGTGGCAATTGCAACCCCGTCCACACCCATTCCCAGCCAGGTAACTGAAAACAGGTCCAGGGCCACATTTAACAGAGATGAAAAGACAAGAAAGCCTAAAGGAGTCCTGGAATCCCCCATTGCGTTAAAAACAGCGGCCAGGATGTTGTACATGAAAAGGAAGGGCAGTCCCAGGAAGTAGATTCCCAGGTACAGCCTGGCCTGCTCCAGGATATTGTCCGGCGTGTGCAGGGTTTTAAGGATTGCGCCATTGAAACCGAACCCCACTCCGCCTAACAGGAGGCTGATACAGAGGAAGGTAATCAGTGATGTGGAAACAGAGGTCTTCATCCTCCCATACTGTTTCGCTCCCAGATACTGGGAAATCAGTACAGACACGCCGTTTCCCCCGCCGATGGCCACCATGATGAACACGTTGGTGAGGGCGTAGGAGGCCCCCACGGCGGCCAGGGCATCCTCCCCCACAAAGTTTCCCACAATCATGGAATCAGCCATGTTGTACAGCTGCTGGAACAGATTCCCCAGTATCATGGGGAGGGCGAAGAGAAGGAGGCTGATACCGGGCCTCCCCTCCGTCAGGCCGGCCCGTTGTTTCCTGCCTGACTTAAACATTTATACCTCAGGCGCCCATGATTTGATGTTTGCAATGGAAAGCCCCATGTCGCAGGCCTGCAGTTTCACACAGATTGCGTCAATGAGATAGCAGCGGCCGGAGCTTTCCGTGGATGCCTTGGCCCTTACCAGCGCGTCCTTCAACCCATCCGGGCTGAATACGCGTTCGGCCACGCAGCCATAGGCCTCTCCCAGCTTCACATAATCAATGGTACCATCCTGGTTGTATGGCATATCCACGGCATACTCAAAACCGTAGCCGCTCTGGTTCTGGCGGATCAGGCCCAGGTATGCATTGTTCACCACCACAATGATGATTGGTTTCTTAAAGGCGGAAGCAACTGCAATCTCCTCTCCCATGAAGGTCAGTCCGAAGTCCCCGACCAGGGTCACGCTGTGGCACCCAGGCTGGGCCACCTTCACGCCAAAGGCCGCCGGCACCTCATATCCAAGGGTTCCTGCACCGCCGGACGGCAGATATTTTCCGGCTTTGTTGATGGTCTGAAGCTGTCCGCTCCAAATCTGGGTAATGCCGCATCCCACCGTAAAATAGGTCTCATCGTCAAATGCCTCATTGACTTCCTGGAACACGCGGTGGGGCATGATGGGGCTGCAGTCATAATCCATCCTGCGCGCCAGCTCTTTCCGAAGGGCAGGTATGGCCTCTGCCCTGGCCGGATTCACAGGGCCAAGGCCCGCTGCCTCCACTTCCGTGATCAGCGCCTGTACAGCCAGCCCTGCATCGGATACGATTCCCAGTTCAGGCTCAAATACCATCCCAATCTGGCTTGGCTCGATATTGATATGGATGAACCGGCGGCCTTCGCAGTATGTCTTTAAATCCCCGGTGTGGCGGTCTGAGAAACGGTTGCCGATGCCGATGACCAGGTCGGAATCCAGGAAAACCCGGTTGCCGATGGGCTGCCCCACCTGGATACCCACATGGCCCGCGTTCAACGGATGGTCCTCCGGTATCCCGCCTTTGGCCTGGTAGGTGGTAACCACCGGAATCTGAAGCATTTCCGCCAGCTTAACAACCTGGTCCGTGCAGCCGTCTATCAGGCATCCGCCGCCCATGATGAGGACCGGCGCCTTGCTTTCCTTTATCATCTGGACTGCCTGCTTAATCCGGTCCATGTCCGGGCCAGGAACAGGAACCTCCCTGGGCACATAGCTGTCGATGTCAAAGTCCAGCTCCGCCTTCTGTACATCCAGAGGAAGCTCCACCAGTACCGGGCCTGGACGGCCTTCCCTCATCAGGTAGAATGCTTCATTCATGATGGCCGGAAGGTCCTCCGCCTTCATCACGCACCACGCCTTCTTGGTCACGGTCTTGACAATGTCAGGCATGTCCACGCACTGGAATGGTTCCTGGCCCAGCTGGCCGGTATTGGCCTGTCCCACCACGCACAGCACCGGCATGGAATCAATGAATGCCGTATAAAGCCCGGTGACAAAGTTGGTGGCGCCGGGGCCTGCGGAGCAGATTGCCAGCGCGATTTCGTGCTTTGCGCGCTGGTAGCCGTCGGCCGCATGGACGCAGGCCTCCTCATGGCGCATGGTGAAATGTTCAATGGGCGCATGCTCCATATATTTATACACGGGATTGATGGCTGCTCCCGGGATGCCGAAGGCGGTTTTTATGCCTTCCTTACACATGATCTCCACAATAGCTTGTGCAACTGTCATCTTCATATTTCTTTCTCCTTCTTTTCCCTTCCACGGTTTGTTTTTATCGTGGACTTTTATTGCCCTTCCACGGTTTATTTCATCGTGGACTTTTATTGCCCTTCCACGGTTTATTTCATCGTGGACTTTCATTATCAATGGTTTCACTTTGCATTTTACCGGTTCACCACATGGATGGGCGCGCCTGCAAGATATGCCTTCACATTCTCCACCGTGCAGTCCATGATCCTCTGTCTGCTCTCCTTTGGCGCCCAGGAAATGTGAGGCGTGATGATGCAGTTCTTTGCCTTTAATAACGGGTTGTCCCCCTTAATAGGCTCCGTGGACACCACGTCCAGGCCGGCCGCATACACCTTGCCCGAATCCAGCGCATCCGCCAGGTCCTGTTCCACCACCAGCGGTCCCCTGGAATTGTTAAGGATGATCACGCCGTCCTTCATCCTGGCAATGGATTCCCTGTTGATGATGCCCTGGGTATCCGGGAACAGCGGGCAGTGGAGGGCAATGACATCTGACTGTGCAAAGAGCGTATCCAGATCCACATACCGGGCAATGGCCCTGCCCGCGTCATTCTGGAAGCTGTCATATGCAATAATGTCCATTCCCATTGCCTTGGCAATCTTCCCTGTCTGCTGCCCGATACGGCCAAAGCCGATGATGCCCATGGTCTTGCCGTCCAGCTCAATCAGCGGATAATCCCAATAACACCAGTCCTGGCAGTTTTCCCATTTCCCAGCATGCACGGTATCGCTGTGGTGGGCCACATGATGGCAGATTTCCAACAGCATGGCGATTGCAAACTGGCCCACGGCGGCAGTCCCATAGGAGGGCACATTGGACAGGGGAATGCCCTTTTCCTTCGCATATGCATAATCCACCACATTGTATCCGGTGGCCAGCATGGCAATGTACCTGATAGACGGGCATGCATCAATCACCCGCTTTGTGATGGGCGTCTTGTTGG
The DNA here is from genome assembly GCF_022440595.1 of Enterocloster sp. OA13. NCBI lineage: Bacteria > Bacillati > Bacillota > Clostridia > Lachnospirales > Lachnospiraceae > Enterocloster > Enterocloster sp. OA13. The sequence continues at coordinate 4,607,295 of NZ_JAKNTF010000001.1, forward strand.
TAATGACAACCTGCGCATCCCCGATGCGTGCGATGGCCTCTTCCTCATCGGTCAGGCTTGTGCGGTCATAAACCGTTACCTGGCCCAGTTTCTCCAGTTCCCCCCAGCTTAAATCTCCCGGGTTTTCCGTATAACCATCCAGAACCACAATTTTCATAGACGTATCCTTTCTATAATTAATAGTGCCCCATCAATCCTCCAGCATGGCCCATGCGCGGTTTAACACCCGCTTTGTGTTGGCCAGGACAATCTCTTCATCCTCGCCAGGCCGCAGGGTGACCTCCATGGACAGCACGTAAGGGCTGGTGGCGTCTAAAAAGCCTTCCTCTTTTATCACCCTCAGATAGTCAATCAGCTCCGGCGTATCATTGGCGCTGTTTGGATATCCGAAACGTGGATGCAGGTCGCCGTACCCGTCAAATCCCTTCCTGACCACCGCATTGCCAAAGTGGAAATGGGTAATATAGGGCCTGAGAAGGCGGATTACAAACTGGCTTGTCTCATAGGTGGTGGGGAAATGGCTCAAATCCACCAGAAGTCCGAAATTATTGTGGGTGGTGCGCATATCAGCGGCAAATCTGGCCGCATATGGGGCCGGGCCGATTAACGCGGCCTTGTCCATGTCAAAGTCAAATACCTCCAGCTCCACCGACATGCCCTTGGCGCCCGCATAATCGCAGACCGCGCGGGTTGTCTTGAGCAGCTGGGCATAGGCCTGTTCCTTTGTCTCCGGCTGCCACTTGCCTGCCAGGAATGCTATCCCCCTGGCGCCCAGGTACTCTGCCTCATCCACCGCTTCAATCAGGGTGGCCTCCGCTTTCCTGCGCTCCTCCTCGTCTATGTGGTTGGGGTTCAGGTTCCCTCCAAGCAGGCGGGGCTGGGCGCCGTAGCATACCTTCAGGTGGCTCTGTCCCAAAAGCGCCCTGGCTTCCTCATTGTTGACCCCAAAACCCTTTACCTCGACGGCGTCAAAGTAATCATCCCTGCATATGGCTTTTAGTGACTCCATGGGTTCCCTCCTGGGATAACTCATCCACTGGATGGTCCCTACCTGAAAATATTTATGAATCGATTCCCTCATGGCTTTTTACTCCTTATCTGACTGCTATGTACGACTACAATTCCACTGCCTCCCGCACAGCCCGCAGGTTCTCCTCAGGGGAACGCGGGTCTGCCACGCAGCCCGGGCCGACTAACAGGCCCTTTCCGTCCACCATGTCAATGGCTTCCCGTATATGTTTCTTTATCATGTCCGGCGTGGTTCCCGGCCTGGACATGATGCTGTCATACTCCAGACTGCTTCCCACAATGGCCGGGCCTTCATAAAGCCCGCCCAGGAATGCCTTCGAACACTTCGCCCTGGCTTCCTTTAAGGACGGTCCGTTCTGGCGGTCATGCCAGTTCAGCACATTGCAGGGATACCTTGACATTTCATCGAAACGGATGTTGCTGCCATGGACATGGAGCACGTTGAACCAGGTAACATCCTTGTAGGAGTTGATGACCCGTAAATCATATGGCTTGCAGAACTCGGCAAACATGGTGTCGCCCATCAGGTCATAGCTGGCGCACTGGCTGGCAAAAAAGAAGCCGCTTACCCCTGCCTCGATGTTGGCTTTGACGAAATTAATGGTTGTCTGCGTAATGGCGTCCAGGGCCTGGTGTACCAGATCCGGGTTCTCCAGCATGTCCTGGAGCATACGGTTTCCCGCCAGCTTCTTAAGGGTGGTGGCAGGCGAGAAAATGGTCTGGATATAGGGTGTTCCAGGCTTAACCAGCCGCTCCATCCACTGGGAAAGCTGGAGCACCTTGCCCCAGGTGCCATAGATGGCGGGCAGCGGTTCAATGTACCTGTAATCTTCAATGCTTGAGATACCCGAGGCAGCAATCTCCACCTCTTTGTATTTATCGCAGTAAATATCCAGCTTGGCGCCCCAGTCAGGGATGGTATAAGCCCCGAACGGCATCATTTTAATAAAGTCATAATCATACTTCTCGTTAAATTCCACCATGGCTTCCGCCAGTGAGCGGGAATCCTGGTCCTTATCAGATATGTGCATCCAGACGCTGACAGGCACCCGGTCCGGTTCCCGGCCTTCCACAGCCGCGCGTACACGTTCTTCCCTGGTCATAAACTATCTCCTCTCTTTAGTCAGAAATCATGATTCTCAGGATTTCCCGGTCCGTCTCAGCCATGCCGTCATGGCCCAGGCGTCCCACGCTGGCAATCATGTTCTCCACGCCCTTCTTGACAATGCCGTCGCCGCCCACGAACTGCTGTCCTTCCAGATGCATCTCATATCCAAGGATGCCGTTGTCAACCGCCAGGGCAATCTTGCCCGCGCAGGATGCCTTGGCTCCGTCGCACACAACACCGGAAGCAATGGCCAGGGCATTGACCAGCGTATGGATGATTCCATCCAGGTCAGCGCCTTTGAGGTAGGCAATTCCGCAGCCAGCGGCAGCGCCTGCATTGATTGCCCCGCAGTAAGCGCTCAGGCGTCCGATGGGCGTTTTCTGATGGATGCCCAGAAGGTTGGACAGCACCAGGGCGCGGTACAGCTTTTCCTGGCTTACGCCCATAGCCCTTGCGTATACGATGACCGGTACGGAAGCGGTAATCCCCTGATTGCCGGAACCGGAATTAATGATGACCGGCAGCTCGCAGCCGTTCATGCGTGCATCGCTGCCCGCAGCTGCCATGGCCCTTGCCTTCAGGCGCAGCGCGGACTCCCCGCCATGTTCCATCACATCCTTGTTAGCCTTTAAAAGAACGGAACCTATGTTGGCGCCGTAATCGTTCTTAAGGCCTTCCTCGGAAATGGCCATATTATAATCAATCTGGACATCCAGGACCTTTTTCACATCCTCAAGTTCCACCGTATTGGCAAAATCATAAATCAGTTCCACTGAAAGGAAGGAGCGGTCCGTCAGGTCTGACTCGCTGTCATCCTTAATCTCACTGGACTGAAGGACTTCACCATCCTTCTCAATCAGGACAATATTGGTATGATAGTTGGCAATGCGGACCTTGGCATAGGACTCACCTGCGTAAACAATGACATTGATATCGAAAATCAAAGGTGACGAAGCTATCTCCACCTGAATCGGAACTGTTTCCATGAACGTGCGGATATCCGCCTGCTGTGCTTCGCTGACTTCAGCAATCACTTCCAGCTGTTTCCCCGCATCCCCGGCAACAATGCCGGCTGCGGCTGCGGCCGGGATACCGCGCAGATGCCCGGTGTTGGGCACGATGACACTCTTTACATTCTTAATGATATTGCCGCTGGCTTCCACCACCACGCGGTCAGGCGCTTCCCCCAATGTCTCCCTTGCCACGGCCGCGCAGTAAGCAACCGCAATCGGCTCCGTACAGCCCATTGCGGGCAGCAGTTCCTCTTCCAGGATTTTTATACAGTCCTGATACTGGATATCACTTCTCTTCATTGAACGTTCTCCTTTACTTTTCCACGATTCTCTTTATCGCGGACTTTCCTTATTCTTATCCTGACTGCAGGAACCCCCTGCCTTACAGGGGCCAGGGGCCTGCAATCCTTGTTTACTGGAAATCAGATGCCTGCCAGCGCTTCCTGCGCCCTGGCCAGACGGTCTTCCGGAACATATAAGGGCACGCAGCAGCCTGGCGCAAGGATAAGGCGGCCATCCGGCACCTGCTCAAGGGAGGACTTAAGATGCGCTTTCAACTGCTCATCATCCGCTTCTGCCAGGACCTTTAACTCTTCCACTCCGCCGATTAACAGCTTATCGCTCATCCTGCGTCCATCGGCCAGGGAAATGTCCACCAGCTGGTCATGCCAGTTAAGGGCCTGTACCGGATACTGGGAAAGCAGCTCAAACATAGGGGCATTTCCATGCATATGCATGATATTGAACCACATATCCTGTGCCGCCTCCAATACGCGCAGGTCATATGGACGCCCGAATTCCTCATACTCAGCCACGCTCATCTTGTCGTAAGTCCCCAGCTGGCTTGCAAAGAAAATGCCGTCTGCCCCCAGTTTGGACATCTCTTTCACCAGATTGATGGTTGTCTGGCAGATAATCTCAAGGCCCTTGTGGAACGCCTCAGGGCTGCGGCGCATATGTACCAGCATCTTATCCCCGCTCATCTTGGCGGCCGTGGTCAGGGGATTAAAGATGGTGATGACAACAGGGACCTCTCCCTTATAGTGGTCAACCACGCCCTTTGCAGCTTCAATGGTAGCCGCCATGGAACCCTGGTCCATGGGAAGCACGTTCAGCTTTGTCCAGTCCTCATCATGCTTGATGCTGCAGTCTGTCACGACACCTACGCTGGAGCAGGTTTCCGGCCATACATTATCGCGCACCGGCCATTTGATGGTGGAGCCCCAGTCCTGGATGCTGAAGAGTCCCTGATATGTCACTTTAACGAAATCCCACTGAAAACGGTCCTGGAACTGGATGATCTTCTTGACCAGTTCCTTCGGATCTTCATCATAAGGAGGAAAATGCTTCCAAAGGTTCATTGATGGTGTATCCAGTTTCCTGCCCTCCAATAAAGCTTTAATTCTCTCTGTCTTAGTCATAGTTTTTAATCTCCTCTCATATTGTGTTAATATTATTTATCATGATACCGTCCGGACCACCGGAACCACGGTTGGAACCAGCCGTCCGGTCAGTAACATAAACATAAGTAATTACAGATGTATTATCTATAGAAGCGAAGCTTACATATAGGGCATCCGTCAGCCAGGGTTTCAGTCAGATCCAGCTTCAGTCCCATGCCCTCGGCGATACCCCGGTCCCCGTCCATGGCAATGTCGCAGAACAATGCGCAGGTTTCGTCATCAAAGCCCAGCTTCTTCCATGCGCTTAACAGCGGACAGTAATGGAAATCCACAAGGACCTCTGACTCTGACATCTCAATGATTTTCTTTTCAAAGGTCTTTCTTCCCAGTTCATTTAAGAACACATCCGCAAAATCCCTGCAGTCCTCCGGGTTGGCGCAGGCCGCCTTATAGTTCTCACCATGGATTTTTCCACATTTCCAGATTGCCCTCCTGATTGCCGGTTCAGGATCAATACCGTCCTTTTTCAGTTCGTCATAAATCAAAGCCATCCAGGATGCCCTGTGCTCAATTGCCGACCTGTTGATATTGGCCTGCGGGTCATCAATCAGTAATGCCACATTCTTAATCTCTCCCATGTTCCTTTCATCCTCCTTATCCTGTTAATCCACGCTTAATCTAGTGCCCCATCCAGTCTGATCCGCAATATGGATACCCGTTGTTTCAAATTGCCGCGCCGGGCTTCACATATCCTTACAGATAGAACACTGCACAAAGAATTGTTGTCACGATGCCGAAAATGATACAGAGCGGAAGGCCGCACTTAAAATAGTCCTGAACCGTGTATCCGCCCGCTTCCCATACCAGAAGGTTTGGACCTGTTCCAAATGGGGTTGTAAATACGCCGGATGCCGAAACTGAAACCGCCATTGCTCCTGCAAGCGGATTAATTCCTGCCGCTTCACAAAGCATCAGGGCAATCGGAAGCATTAAGACCGTTGCCGAAGAGTTCATGAAGAACTGTGTTGCAAGGAGCATGAGGAAGGTAATCCCGCCCAGCAGGATGACCGGAGGCATTCCCTGCAGCATGGGGCTCAGCTTCGTAACCAGAAACTCAGCAGCGCCTGTGCTTACCAATGCCTTGCTCAGAGGGAAAATGCCGCCAATGATAAATATGGTTGATACCGGGAACGACTTAACGGCCTCTTCCATGCTGATACATCCGGTCAGGACAACCAGGATGGCTCCGAACACGCCTGCCACATGCATGGGCACAAGGTTTGTTGCCATGGCCACAAGGACTCCCACGAATATGACGCCTACCGTAATCATCTTCTTAGGATCATTGTTGCTCTCCCGGTCCCCGCCCTTAATCTCAATGTCCTTAGCAGGAAGAAGCTTTATACCTACGAAACACATGTAGAGCATACCGACAATCAGAAGAGGAAGACCAATCTTCGTATATTCGAAGAAACCAAGTTCCCGCAGATTGTTCTCCTTCAGGATACCGTTGGCGACAATGTGCGGCGTGGTGCCTACCAGGGTAATGGTACCGCCGAGGGAGCAGAAATACGCAAGGGCCATTAAGAGCTTTGACTTCTGCACATGTGCCTTTTCCGCCATGGAACTTACAATCGGCATCAGACAGGCAGTGGATCCCGTATCATTCAAAAATGCGGAAAGCCCGCCAGCCACAATTCCCGTCCCAAGGATAAGACCCTTTTCAGTCCGCCCCAGAAGACCTATGATTTTGCCTCCTATGTACCCCGCAAGTCCGGTCTTAAAAAACGCTTCCCCTACAACCACTAACCCCATGAAAAAAACGACTGTGGTATTACCAAATTCCATATAAGCGCTGTCCGGTTTAATCAGTCCAAATGTTGCCAGAACCGCAGGAATCAGAGCGCCAAGCATAACCATATTCATCTTCTGGCTGATCAAAAGAATAACCGTAGCCGCAAAAATCAGACACGCCAGTATTGCCTCAAAAGACATAATAAAATCCCCCTTTTAATACAGATTCGTTTTATTTCGTTAATGCCTTATCTGTTACATCCAGCGGTCCCCACCCCTGTTGGCGCCGCCTTTCTTTCTCCTGACTGCACGCTGCCTCAAACCCCAGCGGCAGCATAAAACCCTTTATTATCCTCCTTTTTATATTTAGCGCGCTTATTGTCTTTTTATCTATATGACATAATGACATATCATATATATGTATTAGCAACTTATCAACCTGTGCTTATTATACACATTCGCCTCTAAAAAGTAAACGGTAAGTTTTATTTTTGTGATTTTGTACAAATAGACGGCATTTATTTGGTGAAAATGATGAGAGTGCCAAATGAAGCCCCAAAAACACATACAAGCAAAGTCCATCCCACCTGCCCCCTCTCTGCCTCCATATTTCTTTATTTCTGTATCATTTAATCTCAAAGAGGTAAAAAAGGGGCTGACAACTGGGTCGAAAAGGATGAGGACGATGAAATATAACGGACAAAAAAATAGGGATAAGAAACGAAAGCAGCGAAATAACCGACTATTAAAAAGTGAAAAAGAGGAGTATGACAAGCGATATTACCTGACCTAAAATGCCAGGAAACTGCTATGTGACAGGCTGTTAAAACTAAGTATAAAAAGCAAAAAACTGAGTATGGCAAGTGATGATTCCTGATTATGAACAGCAAAAAAACAATAGAAAACAGGCAATTAAGCCTGATTACAAGCGGCAAAAGCAATGATTAGCAGGCCATGAATCTTGGCCAGGAGTGGCAAAATACAACAGATAACAGTCAATAAGCCTTGACCTTGAATGGCAAACGTACAACAGATAACAGTTAATAAACCTTGACTTTGAACGTCACAATACAACATATAATAGCCAATAAACCTTGGCCCTAAATGGGCAAAACTCAACCGATAACAGCCAATATGACTTGGCCTTGAACAGGCAAAACTCAACCGATAACAGCCAATAAGCCTTGGCCTTGAATGGGCAAAACTCAACCGATAACAGCCAATAAGCCTTGGCCTTGAATGGGCAGAATGCAACAGACAACAGCCTATAAGTATTGGCCTTGAATGGGCAGAACACAACAGACAACAGCCAATAAGTCTTGACCTTGAATGAAAAAAACCGGGATATGATAGACAATAAATCATAGCTATGAATATTGAAAAAATAGAATGTAACACACGTCATACCAGACTATAGAAGGTTGAAAACAATATATAAAAGAAAAAGACTCACCACAAAAAGGGCATAACAGGCAGACCGATATCCTTCATCTTCCCGTTGATGTTTTTTTAGAGGCAGTGGCCGGATGAGACAGCAACCTCTTCATAACCCTGGCCAGGAGGCTGGGGTGGGAGGCGGACGGGATTGATGTGACTGTGGAGGGTGTTAGGGATACTTGCCGGGAAAGGCGGCGGGGACAGGGTCGCAGAGAGGGCGTTCAGCGCCCGAACGGAGCCCGCCCACGGACGGGAAATCATCAAGATTTCCCGGTAGTTGGCGGGTTGCCCTGTCACCGGCGGCTTTCCCGGCTAGTACAGCCTTGCGCAAATAGCGGTGAAGTCAGTGCCTGATATCTGCGTCAGGAGTGCGTCTGCAAAGCGACGGCGTAGTGGGCGCTACGACTAGCTTTGCAGGCGTGCTCCTGGCGTAGATAGCGGGTGCTGAATTCACTGGTATTTGCGCAAGGCTGTACTAGTATCCCTTACGCCCGGAACCCGGAACATCAATCCCGTCCGCCTCCCGCCCCTGACTCCGGAAACAAACCAGGCAGAGGTTGCGTACTATCCCGCACACACCCCTGCCTATAAAACCCCATCATCCCACCTCAAAACTCCAACGTAATAAACGGCTTATTCGCCTGCGCCACACAAACCGTGGTTGTCAGCGCCAGGACTTCATTTCCCTTATACACAAAGTTATCCCATGTAAACAGATCATCCTCTTTATCCACCGGGAGGGAAGTTATATCCATATCCTCCGTAATCTGTGTATTCACATATATCTTGATATGGGTGGGCTTTTCATGGAAATATTTCCGGATATATTCATGCAGGAAAATCTTCTCAAGCGCCTCGCTGTCAAAGGTGTGATTGCTGCATACGGAAAGGGGAAGGTAGTTGTAGTCCAGTTCGTTCGGCTGGCCCTCCAGACAGACACAGCGCACGATTTTATAAACATACGACCCCTGAGCCAGATTAAGTTTTTCGCATAACGCCGGACCTGCCGGGATAATCCCATGTTCAATCAGCTTGTGCGGTCTGTAAACAGACTGCTCAAAGGGGGCAATCTTAATCTCGCTGGCAAATGCCATTGACTTCTTGTCGGTGTTTCCCTCCGATGACAGGACATATGTCCCTTTTCCCCGAATCCGTTCCACCACCCTTGCATTGGCAAGTTCCTTGATTGCCGTGCTGACTGTAATCCGGCTGACATCAAACTGTTTGGATAGCTCTGCTTCAGAGGGAATCCTGTCACCCTCCGATAATATACCATCCTTTATCTTCTGCAGGATGTAATTCTGTATCTGAACATATTTAGGAACATATGAAATATCATCTTCATTCAACATCTACGACTACCTCTCTCTCACTATCTGTCCTGTTATCCGGACACCCGGACATATCCAGGCCCGGCACACATCAACAGAATAGCCGGAAACCAGTACAGCCATGCCCTAAATCCACAGCCATCAGCCACTGATTACAGCAGACCCCAAGCAAAGCCGTACTGGTATCATCAATTCTTCTCGTGTGCCGCCATAATAAATGCCCTTAATTCATCATCATATGTATTCAGGGCCAGCGAACAGTCAGGCGCCAGCATGAATGGAATATCCTTCATACGCTTTAACGTATTTCTGGTCATGGCCCCAATCTCATCCGCCTTATGCTGCCCAAAAAGCCGTTCGTCACAGCCTCCCATAGGAGTGATGGTTCTGTCCAGCCAACGAGGTGCACTGTCTAAGGCCGGATTGCCGGTTGCACTCTCCGGCCAGTGCAGGATATCGATGGGATAATGGGCAAAATATTCAGGATTCACATCCAGCCCGCAGGCATGTACCATTATCTTGCAGGGTTTCAGGGCATCCATCATCTCCAAATCATATGGTTTTACAAACTCCTCCCACTCTTCCTTTGTCAGATAGGTGGAGCGGGAAAGGCCTGTTGCACCATAAAACACCCCAAACAGACCATTATGAATCAGCTGTCTGGAATAATCTGCCATGGTAGCAGTTATATTCTTTAAAGTACGGTGTACCAGCTCCGGCTGCTCATGCATGAGCGTAACCATTAAATCATCCCGGCTGGCTGCACGGTAACGCCCAATTGGATTTACCGCGCACAGCTTTTGCAGGATACTGGTGGGACACATCATGGTCTGGAAAATAGGGGCGCCGTCCGCAACCCCTTCCTGGATTGCTTTTACCGCCTCAATCTGTTCTGCAAAGGGGCCTTTATTTCCGGGCAGTACCGTGATTTCATCCAAATCCTCCGCACTTCCCACCGGTCCTTTTATGCATTTTGGCAGAACACCCTCATAGTTTTCAAAATCAAACTCTCCTCCCCATGCCTCCTCATAATAGGATGCCCTGGGCTGCAGCTTGACATAATCCCAATCATATGTCCTATGCCAATCCAGCATGGTTTCGGCAAAAAGTCCCACTCCACTGTGTTCTTTCTCGATAAAATGACGCCACGCCGAAACCGGAGGACGGTCTGCCAGTTCACCATTGAGTACCGCTAATACACGTTCCTTCTTAGTCCACATAATAAACTCTCCTTCAAATTTTTGGTTTTAGGTTTGATAAGCTGCCAAAAATCCAAAAAAGAGCCATGCTGTCACGCTATAATCGACATTATAGCATAGCTTTCTTTTTAGGGCAATTATATTTTTTCCGGCCTGTTTGGGAGTTTTTTTTGTAAATATTGCAATATACAAAAAAATCCTCCGGCTGAAAAGCCGAAGGACTGGTAATCTTACCATTCATAAAAATAGCTGCCATATCATATTGTCTGAATTACTGTCTCAATACCCTCATCCTGGCACTGCCCGCCCTACGCCGGAAATGCCGTTGGAACCAGTAGCTTTGGCAGGAACAGGAACAGATCCGGGAACACCATGCCCAGGAAAATAATCAGCAGGGTCACACCGATGATAGGGGCCACGCCCTTAAATGCCTGCGGGATGGTTATTTCGCCAATCTGAGAGGTAATCATCAGACAGGTGCCGTAGGGCGGCGTAACCATGCCCAGGGACAATGTAAGTACCACAATCAGCCCCAGATGGATATCGTTGATGTTAACCACGGCCCCCAGCTGTTTAATCACTGGAAGAAAGATGATGATGGCCGTAATCGGACTCAGGAAGGTACCGATAAACAGCAGGAACAGCACCAGAAGCATGTACACTCCCAGATAGGAGCTGGTGACGCTTAAAATAGCATCCGCAATCATCTGGGGCGCATTCAGGTAGGCGATGAGCCAGCCCGTGATTCCCGCAGCCGCCACCGCAAACATGCTCAGTGAAAAGTCCATGGCTGTCTTTAACAGGATTTTCGGGACATCCTTCACCTTGTAGGTGCGGTATACGCCAAACATCAGGACCAGCGCATAAAAACAGGATATTGCTGCTGATTCAGTAGCTGTAAACAGACCGCTGGTGGTTCCGCCCAGGATAATCAGCGGAAGGAAGATAACCGGAAGGGCTGACTTAAGCGCCTTGCCCCTCTGCCCCCAGGTGTATTTCTCACCCTTGGGATAATTGTGTTTCACTGCCATATAGTATGTATACAGGCACTGGGCAAGGGCAATCAGGAAGCCCGGTACAAAACCAGCGATGAAAAGTGCGCCGATGGAAGCCCCGCTCATGGCGCCGTACACCACCAGCAGCACGCTTGGCGGGATGATGACGCCAAGGGTGGATGAGCAAGCGGTGATGGCTACGGAGAATCCACTGTCATAGCCGGACTTCCTCATGGCCGGGATAATCATGGCGCCGATGCCTGCGGCATCAGCCTGGGCGGAACCGGAAAGATGTCCGAACAACAGGCTGATCAAGACATTCACATGGCCCAGGCCGCCCCGTATATGGCCCACGAATGCGTCGCAGATGACAAACAGCCGGTCGGTGATACCGCCTTTATCCATAAGCTGGGCCAGCAGCATGAACAACGGCACCGCAAGCAGTGAGTAATTATTGACGGAGTTATACATGCTGTTGATGGCGCTGGTCATAGGAATCCCCATCTTCACAATCACCACCAGGGATGACAGGCCCAGGGCATAGGCAATGGGTATCTTGACCATGACCATGACAGCAAAGCCTGCCAGCAGGATTAATAGCAGTTGACCGTTATCCATTGTTAACCTCCTTTTTGCCGTTCACTAATAAAACCATTTTCTTAACATCGCTGACAATGTCGAGAATGGTATACCACATCATGAAACACCCTGATAAGGGAATGCACATGAAGAAATATGCCTGAGGAATATTAATGGCCGTGGACATACGTTTCAGGCCCATTATGGTATAATCGTAACCATAACGGATCAGCACATAAAAGAAGATGATACCGGCGATATCGCCTACGATATCCAGAAAACAATTTGACTTTTCAAAACGTTCCGGCAGAAAGGCCAGCACATAATGGGCGCGGTGGCGTACAGCGATGGCGCTTCCGAGGAATACAGCCCACACAAAGCACACCACGCTGATATCATTGGCCCATACCATGGAAATCTTCAGGAAATTACGGCAGACAACCTGCAGGGAGATGACAACAACGAAAGCCGCGACTGACAGGATGCCGATACCCTCACATATTTTCTCAATGGCATCCGACAGTGTTTTTATTGCCTTTGAAATAGTATCCATTTGAAATTTTCCTTTCCCATTGCGAATAGGTACTAAAAATACCAACCTTCAACCCTTGTTACTGGATGAGGCCGTTAATCAGGTCCAGGAGCTCCTGTCCGTCACAATCAGAAGCAATCTTAGGATACAGTTCTTCAACAATCGCCTTAAACTCGGCGGGGTCAGGCTCACAGACAATCAGCCCATGGTCCTCTACCAGGGAATCCAGAAGGGTATCATCCGCTTCATCAGCAATCTGGCTTCCAAGCACAGCGGCTTCCTTGCCCACTTCCATGAGAAGGTCCTGGAACTCTTCCGGAAGCCTGTTATAGCTGATTTCACCTATGGTGATATGGGTAGGCGTGAACTGGTGGGCTGTCTTGATGTGGTAATTCGCAACCTCATACAGCGCATTGGTGTCAAATGCAGCCAGTGTGCACTCAAATGCCGCAACGGTATTGCTCTGGACCGCGGAATAGATGTCATTAAAACTCATGGCCGTGGGTATGGTCCCAAGCGCCTGCCATACCAGGGCTTCGGTTGCCGAGGATGTGGTCCTCATCTTAATGTTCTTCAGATCAGCCACCGACTCAATGGGCTTGTTGGTATGCAGGTCCCTCTGTCCGCCGTTGCTTAAGCCCAGCAGTACCAGGCCAAGCCCGTTGGAATCATACAGGCCCTGGATATATTGGAACAGCTGGCCATCCTGGTCCAACAGTCCCTCGAATACATCGCGGTTGGGAAACAGGTATGCCAGGGACAGGATCTGGAACTGGCTTACAAATGGAGCTGCGTTCTGAGTGGATCCAATGACGATATCCAACGCCCCCGTGCGCATATCATCAATGGTCCCCTCGTCATTCCCCAGCTGTCCGCCCGGGAAAACAGTGGCTTCTATGGCCCCGCCGGAACGCTCCTTTAACTGTTCCGCCATATACTCTCCCATCTGTACCCATGCATGGTCTCCGGTAACCACGGTGGCAATCCTCAGATGGAACTGTCCCTCTGCGTACTGGGAACCGGTTGTCTCCTCCTGCTTTGCCGCATCCCCTGCCGGTTCCGTGGCTGCCTCACCGGATTTGGCGGTGGTTCCGGCATCGGATGGTTTGGCCCCGCTTGGACTGGAACCGCAGGCTGCCAGGGACGATGCCACTGCCGCCGCCAGAATCATGGCGGCAAACCTCTTTTTCAGGCCCGTTCTCTTAAATCCTGTGTCTGTTCTGTGAATCATGTTTACTCCTCCTCCTTAAATCATGTTGTTTTTGCAGATATGTAATGTAAATACCCCACTTAACACTTAGGCCGGACGCCCTGCCGGATGCTTGCAAAGGTGCTTTAAATCAGCTATCCCCTCCTTTTTCATAAGACAGTGTATCCAGCCTTTCAGATAGTAGTAGTCAGCCGGAGACTGTATATAAATCGCCCCAAGCTTGACAGCTATTTCCCTCACATCCTCTCTTTTTTCACTTCCCATCAGCACCCCTCCCTTCTTTTGTTTTCAATGAAATCATATTAGCATTCTTTGAAATCAAAGTCAATAGTTTTCCTGGTTTTGTGTTTACTTTGAAAACAAAATGCACTATAATTCATTCATGGAGGTGTAACTGTGGATATCCATGAACGATTAAAGTACCTGCGCACACAATTAGGGCTCACCACCCGTGCTTTTGGCGCATCCATCAACATGACCGGCGGAGCCATAACCAATATGGAAAAGGGCTTAAGGAACATCACTGACCGCACGCTGAAAGATATCTGCCGGGAATATAATGTAAATCCGGAATGGCTGACAGATGGCAGGGAACCGGTATTCCTGGATACCGTCAGCTCCCTGGACGTGGAAGAAGACGTCAAGCAGCTGGCAAGACAATACAGCCTGTTAAATGATAAAGACAGGGAATTGGTGAAAAGCATCATCCATTCCTTATATGAAAAAATAGAGCCGCAGAAAACAACCGATAAGAAAACAAAATCTTGAATTTCCCAAAAGAGGGGGGGATCCGGAACCAGGATAGGTTCAGGGTATGCCCCGTTCTTTTTGTCTGATAAATGGTTCCATTGTAATCATCCCCCCATAACGGACCTGCTTAACCCCCTTCCTCCTGTGGCCTACCAGATAGTCCAGGGAACAGTCAAAGAGATCCGCCAGGCACTCAATCTCATAAAGGGTGAATTCACACTTTCCATGGAGCTTATAAACCAACGCGCTTAAAGGAAGTCCCAGGATGGCTGCCAGCTGATGGACCGTATAGCCACCCCGTTCCATCTCAATACGGATATTCGGATAAATCATGTGGTCCCACCTTCCTCAATTATCTAACTTTTGTGAGTTACATAGCTTTATTATACTCGCTTTAGATAGTTTGTCAATAAAAGATTGACGCTTCTGCTCTCAAATGTTAATATCGTTCTGGAGGTAAGAATATGGAATTTAATGAAAGTCTGAAACGGTTATTGATAGAAAAAAACATGAAGCAGGCAGACCTGTGCCGCCTGGCCCACATCCAGACATCCCTTATGTCCGAGTATATCAATGGCAAGAAAAGTCCCACCATCGGCAATGCCATCCAGATGGCCGATGCCCTGGATATATCCCTGGACACCCTGGCCGGCAGGGAGGAACGCGTCCGTTACTCAGATTCTGTAAGCAGTGTCTATGTATCCCGGCTGAACGAATGCATGGATGGATTATCTGAAAATGAATGTACATTCGTGATGGACGTCATACGCGCAATGAAGGAAGATTTGAGGTAGATAAAATAAAAAGCAGGGGGCGCAGCCTCTAAAGCCACGTCCCCTCTGCCTTGAATCTTCCATGTCACAACAACTGCTTCAATCCCTCCGGATATATTTTCCCATACTCAGATTTCAATTCCAGGAGGTTCTCCGTGCAGATCATACGCCTGCCTCCCTCTATCTCCTTCACCATGGATACCAGCTTCCTGTTAAGCGGAAGGTCAAGACCCAGGCGTTCACCCATCTGAACCACAATCCCTACTGTACCGTCAATCTCGCTTTTACGCCTGCGCACCGCCAGGTCCCGGTATAAGCCGGTATAGTTCTTCACCATGGGACGGTAGTGGTCCGCTGTCACCTTCAGGGCTTCCCTGTACCTGCCCTGACGGTACAGGTCCGGGCGGAAATCATCAAAGGATATCAGTTCTATGTTCAGGGCTTTTGGTACCTGCATGGCTTCCAGGGCGATACAGGCAATGGTTTCCTGGGCCGGTTGGTACTCCATTCCGCCCGGGATCAGCAGGTGGGTTATGCCGGTGGCAAACATGGCGCATATGTTAACCTGCTTGCTCCAAAGCTGGCGCATGATCTGACTGCTTATCTCCACTTGTTGGAAGGAACTGCACAGTTCCTGCAGATGCATCAGACGTCCGGTCACCTTGCCATCCAGCTCTCCAATCACAAAATTGCTGTGGCCTCCAAACTGTATGACACCAGGCTCAATATAATCCGCAGCCCAGTTGACAAATGCGCCTATGACCCTTTGTTCCCCCACGTATTCCGCAATCACATATTCGTTGATGCCGTTCTGCAGGCTGACCACATAACCGTCGTCCTTTAACAGCGGGGCTATCCGTTCCATGGCGGCTCTTGTATGCTGCGTCTTTGTAGCCAGGAACACCGCCTCCAGAGGTTCATTTAACCCATCGATAAGCGCAGCCTTTACCGGGACCGTGAAATCCCCGTTTACAGGATCCCGGATTGTCAGGCCCCGCTCATTCATGGCACGGACATGTTCCGAAACCGCATCCACATACAGGATATCCGTTCCCGCCCTGGACAGCCAGGCCCCCATGGAAGCGCCAATCCCTCCGGCCCCTATCAGTGTATATTTCATCTGCTTCCTCCCATTTGGTTTACCGGCCGTCTGCTTCCATCCGCAGAAGGGCCTGTCTCAAAAAGTAATGGACCCGGTTGCGCTCACGGATCAGCTGACGCTCCAGGAACTTAAACCCATCCTGTTCCTTATCCATGGAGGCCAGCTCCGGAATCTGGTCAAATTCAGGGAAGGCCGGAATGGGAACAGCCAGGTCCACCTGGAATAAATCCCCGTTTTTACAGTAATGCACGGGAATGAGTATCCTGTTTAAATCCATACACAGCCGGTTCACCCTCTCCGCTTCCCTGCATAGGGCTTCATCCATCCCGTCCAGCTGGTTCAGGCGGATGATATGCTCATCCAAAAGCCGGAATTTTTCTTTCAGATGCAGTACCATTTCCATGATTCCTGTTAAGTCAAAGGTCCCGGCAGCCTCCTTCTGATACTGTTTTAGATTCCCCAGCATCTCATCTGCCAGTCCCTCATAGGCAAAGGGATACACGTTGGACATAACGGCCCTGCTGATGGCCAGGGCGAAAATCTGCGCGTCCCTGCACAGTTCCTCCTCCCCCAGCTGTCCGAATACATCCTGGGTGGTATGCCAGTACCAGGGAAGGCCCGGCATGAACGTACCCTGGCCCTGTCCTTCGGAAGGCTGCAGTGACAGGCATTCAAACAGGGTGGGAAGGCCGTGGGCCCAGAAGGACTGGTCGCCATTGCGCTGGATGCGCATATAATCCGGGTCCTGACCGGTCCTCTCCCTGACCACCTGGCGTCCCAGGGCGTAACACTGCCGGTTGCACTCGATATGGGAGAAATCCACGGACCCTTTTGTACCAACGGTATCGATGTCAAAGTTCATTACCCCATGGTCGTGGATGTCCTCCCAGTACGTGTCCGCATACCAGTTGCTGCCGCTGTACCGGCCGTTGCTGTGGCCGCTCCACCAGACAAACCGGATGTTGGTGTTCATCCTGTCCGTATGTCTGCTGAATACCCGGGCCAGCTCCAGCACCACCGCATTGGAGCCTCCGTTATCCGTCCCTCCTTTGTGCCACGAATCCACATGACCGCCGAACATGACAAACCGGTCCGTGGGCCTTAACGCCTTAAGTTCCGCCGTACACACAGGCACGGTCCTGAACCGGGTGGAAACCTCCGCCCTTATCCTGACCCTGGATTCCCCTTTTTCAAGGCATTCCAGCAGCTGCCTGCCATCCTCTGCATTGACTGTCACCACCGGTATCCTGGACAGAAGGTCCAGGGTGGATGGGACCGGCTGTCCCCATATGGGACTGATGGACATGTTGTACGGGTAAGCCCCGCCCGTGATGCAGATAATGCCCACGGCTCCCCTGTCCTCCAGGGCCTTGCAGGGAACTGCCGAGGCAAGGCCTTCCATCACTGCTATCTTCCCCTTAATGTCCTGTCCATCCCGGACATACACGGCTTCCCCCTCCAGGCCGCCGCATCCCGTGGAGGCCCCATAACTGTGGGTAATACAGGACTTAAGCGCCCTGCCGCTGCCCAGCGTCAGGCTGGCTGATACGGGAAGGCTGATATAATTCTCCACATAGTGTATTTCCACATCCAGCCCCAGGTCCTCCATGACCTGACGGAAATATTCGGCCGCCCTCTTCTCTCCCGGACTTCCTGACTCCCTGTCCTGGCTGGTAATATATCCTGCATGTTCCATGAGCCTGGAGGCGCTTATCTCCTCCAGGAATACATGTTCAAATTCCTTATTTGTCATCTGCCGCACTCCTTTATATCCGGCGTCCCTTACACAGTGTCCCCTGCACGCAATGCTCTTTCAATACAGCGCCTTTCCTACATCGAGTCATTCCTATGCAATGCAATTCCTATAGAGCGCCTTTCCTACATTGAGTCATTCCTAATGCAATGCAATTCCTATACAGTTCCATCCCTATACAGTGTCATCTCTTCACAGCGTCTTCCGTTTATCCGTCCTCATATGGCACCCGGCCGCAGGATTCGCCTCCGTCAATGATGAAGTCGCTTCCGGTAATCCAGTCCCCACACCCGCTCACAAGAAAACATACCATACGCGAGATATCCCTGGGACTCCCAGGCCGCCGCAGAAGGATGCGCGGGATGATATTGGCCCGGACCGCATCCTTACCCGCATCGCCTTCCCAGCGTCCCACCTCCACATATCCTACGGACACTGAGTTCACATTAATATGGGCTGGAGCCAGTTCCAGGGCCATTGCCCTTGTAAGGCCCAGTATACCGGCCTTACTGGCGCAGTAATTACTGAAATCCACCCTGCCGGAATGGGCAGCCCCGGAGGTGATGTTGACCACCCGGCCCGGCAGGCCCGCGTCAGTCAGACGACGGCAGATTTCCCTGGACATGTACATGGTCCCTTTTAAATTAACATCGATTGTGTGGTTAATCTGCTCATCGCTCATGCGTATCAGCGGCGACACATCATAGAAATACCCCGCGTTATTCACCAGGATTCCCACCGGGCCTCCGTAAAATGCCTGCGCCTCCTCCGCCATGCGGGCGCAGTCCTGTGAACTTGAGATATCCCCCTGAAGTATGCACACCCGCCTGCCCATGCCCTCAATCTCACGGGCCAGTTCCTCACATTGCGTCCTGGAAGTCCTGCATGTCAGGACCATGTCCGCTCCCAGTCCCGCCAGGTCCAGGCTCAGCGCCCTTCCTATACCTCCGCCTGCGCCTGTGACCATTGCCACCTGATTGGTCAAATCCATGGATATCATATTCCTTCTCCTCTCTTTTCATTAACAACATACTGCCCTAACCGCAGTCCCGCAGCCTGCTGCCTGTCTTCCATGCAGTCCTATGCCCATGCAGCCCTATGCCCATGCAGTCCTATGCCCATGCGGTTCCTTGTCCAGACAGTCCATTAACCAGTACAGTTACATATCCATACAGCCCCCTGCCAATGCACTTCCCTATCCACACCTCCCCTGTCATCACAGGAAAATACCAGCCCCCGGTCCAAGGGGCAGATTCAGGAAATAGAAAACCAGTACCAGAAGGAAGAACACCAGCAGATATGCAAGGGCATAGGGGATTTCCATGGAAATAAGGGTACCGATGCCCACCTTGTCCTCCTGGCTCACCTTATATGACTCCAGCAGTCCCAGGGCAATGGGTACATTCAGCTCCACCGGCGAAAGGATGTTAAAACAGGAATCGCCGATACGGTACAGAATCTGGGTCATGGCCGGGCTGATATCCAGCATGGCCAGCATAGGCACCAGGAAGGGTGCCAGCATGACCCACTTGCCGCTGTTGCTGGTGATGAACAGGTTGCAGAAACAGGAGAGCAGGATAATCAGTATGAACAGCCCCACATTCCCCATATTCAGCCGGATTAACAGGCTTGCCCCCTTGGCCGCCAGCACCGTGGCAATCCCGCTGCGGGAAAACAGGTCCACAAAGATGCAGGCTGTCAGACAGACAATCATGAAGGAAGCCGCCATGTCCAGACACTTCTCCATCAGGATGGGGATATCCTTCCACTGCCTGATTGCCTTAACCCCCACTCCATAAGCAGTTCCCACTGTCATGAAGAAAAAGAACAGAAGGGGGATGATCATGTTCAGGAACGGGGAATTAGGAATCAGGGTTCCGTCCGCGCTCCGCATGAATGACGACTTAGGGATACATGCAATGACAATCAGGGCCAGATACGCCAAGGCCGCCCAGCCCGCATACTTAAGCCCTCTCCCCTCCTCCTTTGTCACCCTCATCTTCTCCAGCTCACCTGCATCCTTCTTAAGGACCAGCTCCGGGTGCTGGCGGTTAAGGTGGGGTACCGTCACATACTTAGTGACCAGGACACAGGCCGCTGTAATGATAAACGTAGCTGCCGCCACATAGTAATAGTTGATTGCCGCATGGGTGGGCGCAAGGGCGCCGCTGGCGTCCACAATGTGGTTGGCCTCCACAATCTGGGCCGATATCCCGGCCAGCGTGGTGTCTGTGGCCGCAATCATGAGACAGGCCGTGTAACCGCCGTTGGCTGCCGCATAGCCCATGATGATGCCAATCCATGGATGCAGTCCCAATGACTTAAAGACAGCCGCCGCAATGACCATGGTAAACACCACACCCGCCCCAAAGCCAATACTGGAATTAACGCCTACAAAGGCAATGGTAATGAACACTATCATAATCGGCGCGCCGATTACCGCCTTGCGCATCAGGGCGTCAAACAGGCCCAGTTTTTCAGCATATCCAACAGCCACCGTCATGAATATAAGCATGCCCAGCGGATAATAATTGACGAAAATGCTGATAAAGTTGGTAAGGTAATAGGCCAGGGTATCAAAGGTCATCAGGTTGGTGACCTGGGCCGACGTAACCTGTATGGCCCCATCCACCACATTCTCATAAGAAGCAGACCAGCCCATCCCGTACAGGACGGCGCTGAGGACCACGGTGACAAGAGCCAGGCTGGCAAACAGCCAGAAGGGATGGGGCAGCAGGTTCCCCACCTTCTCAACCGCGCCCATGGAGCGCTCCAGCCAGTTTCTTCTTACTGCCCCTCCATCATCTTTACTCATTTACATCCTCCTTTCCATATTGCTATCATTTGTTAGTTTTATATATCAATTATACTATCTTTAGTTAGTTTGTCAATAAAATATTGACTGCGGCACACACAAATGCTAATATCTTCCTGGAGGTAGGAAACATGGGATTTAATGAGAATTTAAGATTGTTATTGATACAGAAAGAAATGAAGCAGGCAGACCTGTGCCGCATGACCGGCATACAGACCTCCCTTATGTCCGAATACATAAGCGGCAGGAAAAGCCCCACCATCAGAAACGCCATTCTCATTGCTGATGCTTTCGATATCTCCCTGGACACCCTTGTGGGAAGGGAAGAACGGGTCCGCTATTCAAAACGCGCCGATCATGCATATGGGATACAGCTGAACGAATCCATGGACGGATTGTCGGAAAAGGAATATACCTTTGTGCTGGATGTGATAAAGGCCATGCGCCAGCACCTTAAGTAGGAAAGGGCCAGGCGCATTAACTGCGCCTGGCCTTTGTATACACAAACTTCATTATATTAAATGTAATCATCCCATGGACTCCAGGGCTTCCCGCACCCATATAAGATGCTTCCAGTCAATGGAGAACGGCAGCGAACAGTCCGCGGCCACCACCAGCCCTTCCCGGCCTGCATCCTCAACAATCTTTTTGGCAGCAGCCTTAATCTCCTCCTCACTCCCCGTATTCAGGATTCCCTGGACCGTATTGGCAAAACCGCCTACCACGCATCGGTTTCCAAACAGCCTCTTACCTTCTGACAGAGGAACCCCTTCCACATTAACAGCCCAGTTAACCGCCTTTGACTTATATCCGGTCCACTGGTCCACATGGTTGTGCCTTCCCTCATAACCGCATACATGTAAAATGGAGCAGTCATTGATGGCATTGGCCGCCTCCAGCACCTGCCGGTCCGCCTCGCCGAAATACGTTTCATGTTCCTCATCGCTGATAAGATCCACATTCTGGTTCTGCACACAGTAGTAAATACCATCCATGCCGCCGTCCTCCATCAAAGCGCGCACCAGGTTCACGGTGCCCTCGCTTATCCGCTTCATGGCATCCCCCATCTTCACCGGATTTTCCCGGAACGCAGCCATGAACACCTCCTCACCGTGCAGTATGCGGAACAGCATGGAAGGCGAGAACACATTATAGATATAAACCGTCTCATCACGCAGCTGTGAAATACGCCGCGCGCTTTTCACATGTGCCTGGATCCAGGGATGTCCCCGGTCCAGGGCCTCAATCCCCGCAAAATCCTCCACGGACTTAAAATGGACCAGCCCGTCACTTGGATATCTGAACAGCCCATCGCACATGACCTTCACAAAATCCGGCTGCACTTCATTGATATAGCGCCGGTGCCCCTCATATAATGCATCCAGGATTTCCGGATTCTCCATTGCATCGGCTTTGTCTTCATTCTTTACAAAATGGAACCAAAAGGAAAACGGTACACGGTCAACCGGCTGCCCGTTAAAAGCAGCCATAATACGTTCGCGGTGATTCATCATAAGCCCTTCTTTCTTCAATTTATATGGTAATCCAATGATTTACATTTCCCTGTAATCTAAATCTCGATATAGCGCCCTTCCCGGTTGGAACGGTAAACCGCGTCCACAACCTCCATGACCCGCAGCCCGTCCCTGGCGGATACAGGCGGCGGCCCGTCATTAAGGATGCATTGAAAAAACGCCTCATCCACAAGGGTTTTCTCCACCTCCCTCTGGCTGGGCACATCCGGCAGGCAGAAGTATTCCGTCTGGCCGTCCGCCAGTTCCACGCAGACCGGCGCCTTCTGGCCGTATAAGGTAATGCTGCCTTTGGTGCCAAATATCCGGGTGGTGCGGTCATTGCCGTTATAACTGACACGGCTGGCCGTCAGACTGGCAATCACGCCGTTTTCATACTGGAGGATTGCCATGGCGGTGTCATCCCCGCTGGTCACGCAGCGGCTGCGCCCCTGTGCGTCAACCCGGGTCAGACGCGCCGTCACCCCGCTCACAGAGGATGAGAGCAGGTAATGCATCAAATCAATCCGGTGGCTCAGCACCTCGATTGCCGCATTGTAATCTTCCGGACAGGCATCATCCATGGGCAGATCCAGTCCCAGGCAGCTGCGCACATTCAGCACTGTACCAATCACACCTGCATCCAGTAATTCCCTGGCCTTTATGTGGGGTCCGTAATAACGCTGGTTATGGGAAACCATCAGTTTGGCTTCTGCAATATCCGAAGCCTCCAGCATGAGCGCTGCCTCCCCGGCCGTAACACTCATTGGCTTTTCACACAGGACATGTTTCCCAGCAGCCAGTGCAGCCAGCGTATACCTGCAGTGGGTAGATGCCGGGGTACAGATGATAACCGCGTCCACGCAGCTGTCCGCCCAGATTTCATCCAGACACCCATAAGCTTTACAGCCCAATTCACCGGCATCCCTCCTGCTGTGTTCCAGGCTGCGGTTATAGATTCCGTGAAGGACCGCCAGACCCGACCGCCTTATATTAGGAATATGCCTGGTATGGGCAATATTCCCGCTTCCGATTATAACTGTGCGTATCATAAAATGCCCCTACTTCTTTTGTTTGGACACAGAGCTGGACAAATCGCTTTTGCCCTCGTCCCTCAGCTGCGCCCGGTACAGTTCATACCACTCTTCCCTGGTCAGCTCCACATCAATGCCCGTGCATATATCCTTCAGCCTCTGTGCATTGGTGGTGCCGATAAGGGGCTGGATTTTCGCAGGATGGCGCAGGATCCAGGCAATGGCAATAGCTGATTTGGAAACCTGTCTTTCCTCCGCCAGACGCCCGGCCACCTGGTTCAGCTCAGGATACTGTTCATTTTCCATAAAAGGTCCGCCGTAAAAGCCGAACTGGAAAGGGCTCCATGCCTGGATGGTCATTTTATGGATGCGGCTGTAGGTAAGGACATCCCCATTGGTATCCGCAAGGGCATGGGGCTGCATGCGCAGGGGCTGGGACGCGTCCACCAGATCGGGATGCGCCACTGAAAACTGAAGCTGGTTAATGATAAGCGGCTGCCGCACGCAGGTTTTCAGCAGTTCCACCTGCATGGGCTTGTGGTTGGAAACGCCGAAGCACCGCACCTTTCCGGTGGAATGGAGATAATCAAATGCCTCTGCCACCTCCTCCGGTTCCACCAGTGTATCCGGGTGGTGAAGCAGGAACAGATCCAGATAATCCGTTCCCAGGCGCCTTAAGCTTTGCTCCGCAGACTTGATGATATGCTCCTTTGACTGGTCGTTATACAAGGTCTGTACCTGGTCGCGGATAAGGGTGCACTTTGACTGGATCTGGATGCGCTCCCTGACGGAAGGCGTCTTCAGATCCAGTATTTCCCCAAAAATCTCCTCACTTTTCCCAAATCCGTAAACATCCGCATGGTCAAACAGGCGGATGCCCAGGTCCAGGGCCTGATGCACCACCTTCTTCGCATCCTCCAGGGGCACACGGCAGATGCGCATACACCCCAGAGCCGCTGCCGAGGATTCCACCATGCCGCCAATCATGATCTGTTTCATAAATACTCCTCTCCAAAAAACATTTTATTCCGTATCCACCGCAATCAGGAATGGGCATTGCCCAGATATGCCTTCCTTACCTCTTCATTGCTGCGCAGTTCCTTAGCCGGTCCGTGGAGTGAAATCCTTCCTGTTTCCAGGACATATCCGTAATCAGCCACCTTAAGCGCCATATTGGCATTCTGCTCAATCAGCAGGATGGTCACGCCCTGATGGTTGATATCGCGGATCAGGTCAAAAATCAGTTTCACCAGATTGGGCGCCAGGCCAAGGGAAGGCTCATCCAGCAGAAGAAGCTTTGGATTACTCATCAGGGAGCGGCCGATTGCCAGCATCTGCTGCTCACCGCCGGACAGGGTGCCCGCCTGCTGTTTCAGACGTTCCTTCAGCCTGGGGAATAACTGGCAGACCCGCTCATAACCGTCGCTGATCATCTTTTTCTGGTTCCTGACGGGAAATGCGCCCAGGCGCAGGTTCTCCTCCACCGTAAGGGACGGGAACACCTCCCGGCCTTCCGGTGAAAGGCTGACGCCCCGTTTAACAATTTTGTGAGGCCCCATATTGGCAATATTTTCACCGTTAAGTTCGATAACAGAGCCTTCCGCCACCTTTAAGATTCCTGTGGCGGAAAGGACCGTGGTGCTTTTTCCCGCGCCGTTGGATCCCACCAGGGTAACAATCTTCCCCTCCGGCACATCCAGGTCAATACCCTTCAGCGCGTGGATTGCTCCGTAATAAGTATTCAGATTCCGTATTTTAAGCATCCTCATCCTCCTCCTGACCAAGGTAGGCTTCGATGACCCTGGGATTGGCGGCAATTTCCTTTGGCAGTCCGGAAGCTATAAGTTTGCCGTAATCCAGCACATAAATGCGGTCCGAGATATTCATGACCACGTTCATATCGTGCTCGATCATCAGGATGGTATATCCCTGGTCCCGCAGTTCTTTTATGAAATCCAGCAGATCCTCGGACTCCTGTGGGTTCATGCCGGCAGCCGGCTCATCCAGAAGCAGTACCGAGGTGTCTGTGGCAATGGCACGGGCAATCTCCAGCCGGCGCTGCAGGCCATAGGGCAGGTTCTGGGCATAGTCATTGGCATAATCCGCCAGACCGATGGATTCCAGTATATCCATGGCCTTCTGGGTGCTTTCCCTTTCAACCCTGCGGTATCTGGCTGTCTTAAACACCAGGTCGGGAAATGAATACCTGATATTGATACTGCCGCCTATGAGGACATTTTCAATGACACGCATTTCCTTAAACAGCCTGATATTCTGGAAGGTACGGGCAATACCGGCCCCCACGATGGTCTGGGGCCTGTTATTCTGGATTGGTTTTCCCTTGAATATGATTTCCCCTGATGTCACCTGGTAGACACCGGTCAGCATATTGAACAGTGTTGTTTTGCCCGCCCCATTGGGTCCGATGATGCTGATGATTTCCCCCTGTTCCACATGGAGGGAAACGTCATTGACAGCCACAAGGCCCTTAAACTTTTTGGTCACGTTTTTCATTTCAAGAAGACTCATACCGTGTCACCGCCTGGACTAGATTTGTGTTTAAAAGTTACGCCCTTTGGAAATTGGTAGGGCCGGTCGGATAAGTTGCCCAAGAGGCCCTGGGAGCGGAAACGCATCATGACGAGAAGTATGAGTCCGTATACCACAAACCGGTATAATGCAAATGACCGCAATACTTCGGGGAATGCCACTAAGAGTACCGCTCCAAGTATCTGCCCCTTGATACTGCCCATGCCGCCCAGAATACAGATGCAGACAATGAGCATCGAAGTGTCAAAGTTAAATGTGTTAGGATCAATGTAACGGTTCATTGCCGCAAAGGTTGCGCCCGCAAGCCCGGCCAGTCCCCCTGCAATGGCAAAAGCCGTTACTTTATAGCGTTCCACGCTGACTCCCATAAGAACGGTGGCCAGCTCGTCGTTTTTAATTGCCCGCAGGGTCCGTCCCAGTTTTGAATTGTCAATAGCCGCGCAGAATGCAATGGAAAGGATGAGTAAAAACAGCACCAGCAGATACAGGCCGCCATTCGCCGTTGTCAGTTCATATCCCATGATTCTGGGACGGGGGATCTGCTGGATCCCAAATGCCCCGTTGGTCACATCCTCCCAGCTGAGCAGGACCATCCTGACAACCTCGGCAAAGCCCATGGTGGTAATGGCCAGATAAGAACCGGAAAGCCTCATGGTGGTCAGTCCCAGCAGCATACCAAGAACCACAGAGAACAGGACGCCAATGACTGCGGAACTAAAGAAGCCCATGCCGTACCGGGTGCCCATGATAGCCGATGCATAGGCGCCGATGGAGTAAAATGCAGCATGTCCCATGGACAGCATACCGGTCAGCCCAAGTATGATATTCAGGCTCAGTGCAAGCATGGCATACAGGCCAATCATAATCAGCACGCGGTACATATACTGGTTTACATTGAGGAAATAGAGGGCCACCAGCGCCACGGCCAACGCCAGATGGACCGTTTTGTCATATTTCCAGTAAAGTTCTTTCAGATTGCGGAATATATTCTTCATGGTATCCATTCTACACCTTCACCGTCACTTTCTTACCAAAGACCCCGTTGGGGCGGATGATTAAAACCAGGAACAGGATGATGAATGCGGTGGCGTCCCGGTAGGCCCCGCCCAGGTAGGTGACGGCAAGGGCCTCTGCAACCCCCACCACCAGTCCTCCCACCACTGCCCCGTGGAGCACGCCGATTCCGCCAAGAACAGCTGCGGCAAACGCCTTCAGCGCAATCTGTACCCCCATCGTGGGATAAACAGTGTTGTAGTAGCCTGCAACCAGAAACGCTGCAAGGGCCGCTGAAATCCCAGAAAGGGCAAAGGTAAATGTTATGACATTGCGCACATTGACGCCCACCAGCTGCGCCGCACGCACATTCTGTTCCGTCCCCCGCATGGAAAGCCCTATGCTTGTCCGGTAAATCAAGAGGGTAAATACAGACAGCATCACAAGGGATACAAGCGCAATCACCACCTGTGTGGAATTCAGCCGGATTCCGGCCACATTCCATACCCCGAAATCGAATATCTTTGGAAATGGTTTACGTTCACTTCCAAACGCAATCATCAGAAGATTCTGTACAATATAGGAAAAACCCACCGTACTGATAAGCGCCGCAATGCTGGGCGTGTTCTTTTCCCTCAGGGGAGCCAGCACAATACGGTCAAAGCCCACATTTATAATGGCCGTCAGGACACATGACAGGATGAGCGCGGGTCCCCATCCCCATTCCAGCGTCACAAACAGCAGCGCCACATGGGCTCCCAGGGCATATACTGCGCCGTGGGACATATTGACCAGACGTAAAATCCCGAATACCAGTGAATACCCCACGGCAATCAGTGCATAAATCATGCCAAGAGACAATCCGTTAATAAGCTGCTGAAAT
Organism: Enterocloster sp. OA13; assembly: GCF_022440595.1. Lineage (NCBI taxonomy): Bacteria > Bacillati > Bacillota > Clostridia > Lachnospirales > Lachnospiraceae > Enterocloster > Enterocloster sp. OA13. The sequence goes on from NZ_JAKNTF010000001.1 coordinate 4,635,089, forward strand.
AACATGTACTTACCCCCAGTCAATTCATTTAAATAACAATCCGTTTTCCCTTACAGCGAAGCAACAAACTCATTCCACGGCAGGATTACCATGTCCTTTAACTCCACGAACTTGCCGCCGCTCACTTCAAATACCAGCAGGTTCTTCTGTGCATCGCCAATCTCGTCAAAGGTGATGTGTCCTGTAATGGCGTCATAATCCGTATCATACAGTGCATCCTTAATGGCTGAGCGCTCAGCGCTTCCAGCCCGTTCGATGGCCTGGGCAATCATATTCACATTCTCATAGGTCTGCACCGCCATGTTGTCCGGGTCATGTCCTGTCTTCTCATTGAACTGCTGCACGAACTTCTGGGCTGCCGGGTCAGGATTCTCAGGATTGAATCCTGCACACATGCGGACGCCTTCCACCGCGCTTCCGCCAAGGTTAATTAACTCCGTAGAGTAGGCGGAACCAACCGAGAACATTTTAATATCAGGATTCAGGGTGCGGTACTGGTTTGCAAATGGCGCGAAGGTGGCGTACATGGTCAGCACGAAAACAGTATCGCAGTCCTGTTCCATGAACTTGGTGATATTGGCTGAGAACTCCTCGGTTCCATCCATGACCTCTTCCTGAAGCACGATTTCGAAATCCACTTTTCCCTTGACCTGCTCATAGGCAGTCTCCATGGCCTGCAGGGCGCCCTGTCCCCAGTCGTTTTTCAGGACCAGGACACCAACCCGTTTGCTGCCGCTGTTCTGGCAGATCTGAAGGACCGTCTCAACCTCCTGTGAAATCAGTACATTATTACGGAAAATGTACTCACCCATGCCGGAATAATCAGGATGTGACGCGGATGCGGATAACAGCGGTATCCCTGCATCCATATATGTATTGGCTGCCGTCATGGCAACGCCCGATGAAAAATGTCCCAGAACCGCCGCAATGGAGTCGTCGGACGCAATCATCTCCGCAATGGCGCCTACCTCTTCCTGGCTGTTCTTGTCATCAAACTGCAGCAGTTCCACGGGAGAACCGTCCAAAAGGCCGCCGTTACTGTTGATTTCATCCGCCGCTATCTCGCAGGCAGCGTAGAAGTTCTGGCCGTATTCCGCATAGTCGCCTGTCATGGGACCGGAAAATGCGATTTTAATCGGGGTCTTGCCGGAATCAGCCACGGTTTCGCTTGGCGCATCTGCATTCTTGCTGGCAGCCGGTGCTGCTGCTGTTTTGCCGCCGCAGGCCCCCAGGGTGCTGGCTATCATCAGGAGTGACAGGGCAATACTGATCTTTCTTCTCATAAAATTTTCCTCCATTTTCACTTTATTAAGCAAATATCCGCTAAATCATGGATAATCCTGCTGAAGTTATCCGCGTCCCAGGCGCTCCGGCCAATAAAAAGGCCATCAATATCCGGCGCCTGGATCAATTCCCGTGCATTCATGTTGTTGACGCTGCCGCCATAAAGGATGGGAATCCTGTCCCCGGCCTCCCCGCCATATATCTCCCTCAGCGTCTGGCGGATTACCGTATGCATCCGGCTGGCGTACATGACTCCGGCCGGCGTCCCTCCAACCCCGATGGCCCAGACCGGCTCGTAGGCAATCCAGATATGCCGCGCCTGCTCAGGGGACGTATCCCACAGCCCCACCTTCAGCTGGCTCCTTAAAACCTCATTCTGGATTCCCAGTTCCTTCTGGCTGGCCGTTTCCCCCACGCATAGAAGAGGGGTGAAATGATGACGCAGGGCTGCCAGGACTTTCTTGTTCTCAACCTCGTCGTCCTCACCGAAAATATGCCGTCTTTCACTGTGTCCGATGCAGACCAGCCGCACCCCTGTCTCCTCCAGCATAAGAGGCGACACCTCTCCGGTAAACTGTCCTTCATCCTCCCAGCTCATGTTCTGTGCCCCCAGGGTGATGGCCTGGGCCTGGGCGGTCCTTGCCGCTGCATCCAGGGCCGTATAGGAAGGAATCACAAACAGTTCCAGCAGATTCCTGTCAATATCCCGGGTAAGGCTTCCCAATTCGTCCAGGAACGCAACGATCTGGCGTATGGTCTTATACATCTTCGTATTCGTGCCGATATACAGTTTTTTCTGCATTTGCCGTATCTTCTTTCTAAAGGATTCTTCAGCGGAAATTCGCTGATTCCAAATTCGTGATTACCTTTATTTTGGGAGTGGAAGGGCCGTCAATATAATCCAGTTGCAGCCATTCCTTTAAAATCGTTTTTGCCAGCTCCGGCCCAATGACGCGCGCCCCAAAACAGATGACATTGCCGTTATTGCTGAGCACGGAACGCTGGGCGGAAAAAATATCGTGTCCCACGGCTGCCCGGATTCCCTTAAATTTATTGGCTGTCATGCACATACCGATTCCAGTACCGCATATCAGCACCCCCCGTTTCTCATAACCGCTGTCAATAATCCTATCGCACACAGCCTTGGCAGTCAGGGCATAGGGCAGCTGGTCTGACTCGCTTGACACCCCCATGTCCTCCACAGTAATGCCCATCTCCTCAATCGAGCGCTTTAAAATATCCTTCATAGGCACCGCAGCATTATCACAGCCTATGACAACGCAACTTGTCATGTCAGTTTCCTCCATTCCGTTTTGTCAAGATTCATTGTTGTTCCACAAACTCCCGCATGGACCGTAGGATGATCCAGACCGAAGTGGCTCCTGCATCCTGGTGCCCGACGGAACGCTCCATCAGGGATTTGGCCCGCCCATATTTGGCCTGATACTGTTTGGTGTTTTCCACGCCCTGTGCCGCAGCCTTTTCCGCGGCTTCCAGCATGGGAAGCAGTCCCTGGTCCCAGGTCATGCCCATGGCTTTTACTGCTGGTTCCAGGGCATCCACCATGGTTTTGTCCCCCAGCTGGGCCTTGCCCCTTTCCTGGATGACAGCAAGGCTTTTTTCCAGCATCAGGTACAGGTCCTTTGCCGTAAGCTCAGACGCAGGCCCTGCATTCTTAGCCCCGCCCAGATAAAGACTTCCGAATATGACACCGGAAGCCCCTCCCATGCTCATCAGCATGGTTTTCCCGGCCAGTTCAAATAAGGCGTATGCATTCCCGCAATCCGATGCCGCTGCCACCTTATCCTTTGCCTTCTGCATCCCCAGGGCCATGCCGATTCCATGGTCCCCGTCCCCAATGGCGCTGTCCACTTCCGTTAAATACGCCTTGTTCTCAATTATCCTGTCAGCTATGTATGTAATCAGTTCCCGGACATTCTGTTCATTCAGCGTTCCCAGCATTGTCTCACCTATCCTCTCTCGTATAATAAGGGCTATGGCAGGGGGCATCATAATACTTTTTCAGTTCATCATCCATTTTCATGACGGAAATTGAAAATCCTCCCATTTCCATGCAGGTACAATAATTGTTAATGTCCGCGTCATATACAGTGACGCCGTCCGAATCCAACAGTTCCTTAAGCTTGCGGTAGACAATGCTCATCTCCATGATTGTGGTGGAGCCAAGACCATTAACCAGTACACAGACCTCATCGCCTGGAGCTAAAGGCATATCCTTTACCAGGTTCTGGTACATAACCTGGGTCAGTTCATCGGCCGGGCACATTTTGGCCCGCTTGATTCCCGGTTCACCGTGGATGCCCATCCCATACTCCAGTTCATCCTCCGCCAGCTGGAACGTTGGCTTCTCAGAGCCGGGTATCTGTCCCGGGCTGGTGGCGACACCGATGGTCCGCAGCGCGGCCCTGGCTTTCTCAGTAACCCGCACCACCTCCTCTAATTCAAGGCCCTCATCACAGGCAGCCCCGGCTATCTTGATGACGAACACGTTCCCCGCAATCCCCCTTCTGTCCTCCACACGGTCAGGGGGCGCGGATGCACAGTCATCCCAGGTCCGCACATGGGCGGTTTTAATCCCTTCATCCTGAAGCATTTCTTCCGCCATATCAAAGTTCAGATTATCTCCCGCATAATTACCATAGATAAAAAGGACACCCTTGCCTCCATGGACGGCCTGCCCCACTTCCATGATGGTTCCCGGGTCCGGGGAGGCAAACACATTTCCGCAGGCAGCCGCATCAGCCAGCCCCCGTCCCACAAAACCGGCAAACATGGGGTCATGTCCGCTTCCGCCCCCAATCACCAGCCCAACCTGGTTTTCCCTGTGCTTTTTATAGAGCACACCGTTCACATCATCAATCCTCTCATAATAACGGCTATAAGCAGCAATAAACCCTTCCATCATCTCCGCTACAACATCATCTGCCTGGTTGACAATTTTTTTTGACATTAAGCTTCCTCCCACGAAATATTTGTTCGTTCTTAGTTTCTTTTTGTTACTTTTTGCGTTTTATGTTTGATTTATATCAATATTAGCACATAGTTTTTTTATAGTCAACATTTTATTGTCCATTATTATAAAAATTGTACATAATATCAAAAATATGTCACTAAAATTGTGCATAATATCAATCATTCCATGGTGTGTTTGTCAAAACTGAAACATTTTTATTTCATTCTTTTTATTTTTGTTCGTTTCTTTATCAGATACCAATTGATTAGGTCCACTTATGAAAATCATCCGGAATGCACTGCAATTATTTCCATGAACCCATATTCCCTCATCTTCCAGCACACATTCCGACAGCCCTGATACTTCCCCCTTCCTCTGAACCCCCAGCCTCTCTAAATCCCCCCTTCGCTACAACTCCTGCATTCCCCATAGGGTCCATAACACAAACTTTTTGAGCAAAACAAACATATACTTTAAAAAGTCAAACATTTTTCTTCCCTTTTTGGATTGACAATTTCTTTTACATTGTATAATATGAATACAGGGGTAATTGTATCTGCTTGTTGATGCCCTGTTCGTTTGTTCGTTTTCATCATGCAGGCAAACAATATATACCGTAGGCAAACAGGCAGGTTCAAGACATTTGCCCATCAGGAAGAGGTAATTATGGAGAAAAAAAGGCAGCGGCTTTCTAAGATGGTGGACATCCTTCGTAGCCAGGACACTATGACCGTGCGTGAGTTATCAGAACGTCTGGAGGTATCCCTTATGACGGTTCGCCGTGATTTAGATGAGCTTCAGGCAGAAGGTATCGTGGAACGTTCATATGGAAAAGCGGTTCTTTGCAAAAACGCGCCACATAGCCTTTATGAAAATATTGAGAATATTTACAGCCTGTCATGGGCAAGCGGTTCCATGGACGAACAGAAAAGCCGCATTGCAAAATATGCGGCCAGCCTGATTGAGCCAGGAGAGGTCATAATCCTTGACAACGGATCCACCACGGACCGGATTGCTGATTATATCCCCTATGGCATGGACCTGACTGTGGCCTGCTATAACCTGAACATACTGGTCAAACTGGCTAACCGGGATAGGATGAACATTATTTTTGCCGGTGGGTATTTCCATCCCAGTGACCAGATGTTTGAATCAGCGGAGAACATTAATTTCCTGGGGACCATCCGCGCACATAAGCTGTTCTTATCTGCATCGGGTGTACATACCGCTTTAGGCATGACGTGCGCACATGACTTTGAGGTTGCAGTGAAACAGACCGTCCTTAAGTCTGCCCTCAAAAAGATATTAGTGGCGGATTCCAGCAAATTCGGAACCGTGAAAACCGTATACTTTGAAAAAATGGATGTACTTGACATGATCATCACCGACACAGGACTTTCCGGCGAATGGGCGGAGATTATCCGCGGCAAAGGGATTGAACTGGTAATGGTCTGATGAGGGTCCGGGTATCAAAAATGTGGGAGCGGTGTACATATCTTATATGCCGGCCGCTCCCCTTCCAGATATTTCATCCTGTTTTTACCAGAACTTTTTCATCACGACGCAAAAAAACCATGGTCCTCCCTCCCGGGATTCCCATGGTTTTTCCATATCCATATCAGATTCTATTCTTCCGTCACTTCAACATCGTCCTCATCAATATCCGCCATATCGTCCAATGCCAGGACTTCCTCCGCAACATTATCCTCAGTCAGGTTAATCTCGTTGTCATCCTCTGAAGAAAGGATGATCTCGTCATCCTCTGACAGCAGGATATCATCCGAAGCCATGTCGTCCGTATCCAGCTTCACATTGCGGTAGCGCTTCATACCCGTACCAGCCGGGATAGGCTTACCGATGATTACATTTTCCTTCAGGCCAATCAGATGGTCAATCTTGCCGTTGATGGCTGCCTCGGTCAGGACCTTGGTGGTTTCCTGGAAGGATGCTGCCGACAGGAAGGAGTCGGTTGCCAGGGATGCCTTGGTGATACCAAGCATTACCTGCCTTCCGTCTGCCGGTGTCTTGCCGTCTGCAATCAGCGCCTCATTCATCTCATTATAATCAAGGACATCCATGGATACGCCCGGCAGCACATCGCTGTCGCCGCTCTCCTCAATCTTGATTTTCTTAAGCATCTGATGGACAATCATCTCGATATGCTTATCATTGATTTCCACGCCCTGGAGACGGTATACACGCTGGACTTCCTGAAGCATGTAATCCTGTACCGCACGCACACCCTTAATCTTTAAGATGTCGTGAGGATTGATGCTTCCTTCCGTCAGCTCATCGCCGGCTTCCAGTACCTGGCCGTCCAGGACCTTAATCCTGGAACCATAAGGGATGAGATAGGTCTTGGAGTTGCCTGTCTCGTTGTCCGTCACCGTAATCTCGCGCTTCTTCTTGGTGTCCTTGATCTGCACCACGCCGCCGAACTCAGTGATGATGGCAAGACCCTTTGGCTTACGGGCCTCGAAAAGCTCCTCTACACGGGGAAGACCCTGTGTGATATCACCGCCGGCCACGCCGCCCGTATGGAACGTACGCATGGTCAGCTGTGTTCCAGGCTCACCGATGGACTGTGCCGCAATGATTCCGACCGCTTCACCTACCTGTACGGGCTGGCCTGTTGCCATGTTGGCGCCGTAACACTTGGCGCATACGCCGATATGGGACTTACAGCTTAAGACGGTACGGATCTTGACGGTCTTACGTCCCGTCTTATTCAGCACCTTCATGACAGCTGCCGCGCGCTTAGGCGTGCACATATGGTTAGCCTTAACCACGACCTCGCCTGTATCCGGGTCAGTGATGGTCTCGGCAATATAACGTCCTGTAATCCTCTCTTCCAGGTCCTCGATGACCTCATTGCCGTCCATGAAAGCCTTGATTTCCATAAACGGGATATCCCTGCCCTCACAGCAGTCCACTTCACGGATGATCAGATCTTGTGAAACGTCTACCAGACGCCTTGTCAGGTAACCGGAGTCAGCCGTACGCAGGGCCGTATCGGACAGACCTTTACGCGCGCCGTGTGCGGAGATGAAGTACTCCAGTACGTCCAGGCCTTCACGGAAGTTGGACTTGATAGGAAGCTCGATGGTGTGTCCTGTGGTATCCGCCATCAGTCCGCGCATACCTGCCAGCTGTTTGATCTGCTTATCAGAACCACGGGCGCCGGAGTCAGCCATCATGTAGATGTTGTTGTACTTATCCAGGCCGGTCAGCAGGTCATGGGTCAGCTGGTCATCGGTGGTCTTCCATGTCTCGATAACCTCTTTGTAACGCTCCTCCTCAGTGATGAGGCCGCGGCGGTAGTTCTTGGCAATCTGGTCCACGGTTGCCTGGGCATCCTCAATCAGCTTTGGCTTGCTTGCAGGCACGGTCATATCGGAAATCGATACGGTCATGGCTGCTCTGGTGGAATACTTGTAACCGATTGCCTTGATATCGTCCAGTGTCACGGCTGTCTGGGTAGCGCCATGGACATTGATGACCTTCTCAAGGATCTGCTTTAACTGCTTCTTGGCAACATGGAAATCCACTTCCAGCTTCAATTCATTGCCAGGAACGCTTCTGTCCACAAATCCCAGGTCCTGGGGAATGATTTCATTGAAAATGAACCGTCCGATGGTGGATTCAATGATATCTGTCTTCACCGTGCCATCGGCCATGGTCTTTGTAACCCTTACCTTCACACGTGAATGCAGGGTTGCCTCCTGGTTCTCATAGGCCAGGATTGCCTCGTTGACGTTCTTGAATACCATGCCCTCGCCCTTTGCACCGGGGCGCTCCTGGGTCAGGTAGTAGATACCAAGCACCATATCCTGTGAAGGAACCGCAACCGGGCCGCCGTCAGAAGGCTTTAACAGGTTGTTAGGGCTTAACAGGAGGAAACGGCACTCTGCCTGGGCCTCTACGGACAGTGGCAGATGCACGGCCATCTGGTCGCCGTCAAAGTCGGCGTTGAACGCAGTACACACAAGAGGATGCAGCTTAATCGCCTTACCCTCAACCAGGATCGGTTCAAATGCCTGGATACCAAGCCTGTGGAGCGTAGGGGCACGGTTCAGCATGACAGGATGCTCCTTGATGACATCCTCCAGCACATCCCATACCTCGGGCTGCAGCCTCTCCACCATCTTCTTGGCATTCTTTATATTGTGGGCGGTTCCGTTGGATACAAGCTCCTTCATTACAAAGGGCTTGAACAGCTCGATGGCCATTTCCTTGGGAAGTCCGCACTGGTAAATCTTAAGTTCAGGTCCAACCACGATAACCGAACGTCCGGAATAGTCAACACGCTTACCAAGCAGGTTCTGACGGAAACGTCCCTGCTTACCTTTCAGCATATCGGAAAGTGACTTAAGGGCGCGGTTGCCGGGTCCTGTTACAGGCCTGCCGCGGCGGCCGTTGTCAATCAGGGCGTCCACTGCCTCCTGGAGCATGCGCTTCTCGTTGCGGACAATGATGTCCGGAGCGCCCAGTTCCAGCAGTCTTGCAAGACGGTTGTTCCTGTTGATGATCCTTCTGTATAAGTCATTGAGGTCAGAGGTGGCGAAACGTCCGCCGTCCAGCTGTACCATGGGACGGATATCCGGCGGGATTACAGGAATCACATCCATGATCATCCACTCAGGACGGTTGCCGGAGGTCAGGAATGCCTCCACTACCTCTAATCTCTTGATGATTCTTGCACGCTTCTGTCCCGTGGAGTCGGCCAGTGCCTTGCGCAGGTCCTGGGAATCCTTCTCCAGGTCGATGGAGCGGAGCAGTTCCTGGACTGCCTCAGCGCCCATTCCCACACGGAAACCGCCGGTGCCGCCGTACTTCTCAACCTCTTCCCTGTATTCCTTCTCGGACAGGACCTGCTTATACTGCAGGCTGGTTGAACCGGCGTCCAGCACAACGTAGGAGGCGAAATACAGCACCTTCTCCAGTGTCCTGGGCGAGATGTCCAGAATCAGTCCCATACGGCTGGGAATACCCTTAAAATACCAGATATGGGATACGGGAGCGGCCAGCTTGATGTGGCCCATGCGCTCTCTACGGACACTTGCCTTTGTAACTTCCACGCCGCACCGGTCGCAGATAACACCTTTATAACGAATCTTTTTGTATTTACCGCAATGACACTCCCAGTCCTTACTAGGCCCGAAGATCCTCTCACAGAACAGTCCGTCCTTCTCAGGCTTTAATGTCCTGTAGTTGATGGTCTCAGGCTTCTTAACCTCGCCATGGGACCACTCCAGAATCTTATCAGGGGAGGCCAGACCAATCTTAATGGCATCAAATGTCATTGGATGATAAGTTTCATTAGTTTCTGGCATGAGCATTAACTCCCTTCTTATTCTTCGTCTTCACCGTCAACAGCGTCGTCCAAAATCAGTTCGTCCTCCGCATCGTCGGTGTAATCATCGGCCAAATCGTCCTCTACTGCTACTTCGTCCTCCACTGTCACAAGTTCATTATCCTTGAACTCCTGCTTCTGGTATCCGAACTCAGCATAGGGCTCCTCAGAAGAGCCAAAGCGGCGGTCGCCCTCTAACATGGCGCGCAGCTCAGTATCGCCGTAATCAATATTTTCCGCCATCTCAACCTCGGTGCCGTCATCCCTCAGGACCTGTACATCCAGGCCAAGGGACTGCATCTCCTTAAGGAGTACCTTAAAGGACTCAGGCACGCCCGGCTCAGGTATATTCTCGCCCTTGATGATGGCCTCATAGGTCTTTACACGGCCTACAACGTCATCGGACTTAACTGTCATGATTTCCTGCAGGGTATAGGAAGCGCCATATGCCTCCAGTGCCCAAACCTCCATCTCACCGAAACGCTGTCCGCCGAACTGTGCCTTACCGCCCAGTGGCTGCTGTGTAACCAGGGAGTATGGTCCGGTTGAACGGGCATGGATCTTATCGTCAACCAGATGGTGCAGTTTCAGGTAGTGCATGTGTCCGATGGTAACGGCCCCGTCAAAGAACTCGCCGGTACGTCCGTCGCGCAGGCGCACTTTTCCATCCCTGCTGATTGGAACACCTTTCCACAGTTCCCGGTGCTCTAAGTGGGCGCCAAGGTAATCCATAACAGAAGGCTTAATAAGGTCTTTATATTTAACTTCAAACTCTTCCCATGGCAGGTTAACGTAATCGTTAGCCAATTCCAGGGTATCCATGATGTCATTCTCGTTTGCACCGTCAAAGATAGGGGTGGATACATTAAAGCCCAGGGCCTTGGCTGCAAGGCTTAAGTGGATTTCCAGCACCTGTCCGATGTTCATACGTGACGGCACGCCCAGGGGGTTAAGCACGATATCAAGGGGACGGCCATTGGGCAGGAAGGGCATATCCTCAACAGGAAGCACACGGGACACAACACCCTTGTTGCCGTGACGTCCGGCCATCTTATCGCCCACGGAAATCTTACGTTTCTGGGCAATATAGATGCGTACGGTCTCGTTCACGCCAGGTGAAAGCTCGTCTCCATTCTCCCTTGTGAACACCTTTGCATCCACAATGATGCCGTATGCGCCGTGGGGTACCTTAAGGGACGTGTCACGCACTTCCCTTGCCTTCTCACCGAAGATGGCGCGCAGCAGCCTCTCTTCAGCAGTCAGCTCAGTCTCTCCCTTAGGAGTAACCTTACCCACCAGGATGTCTCCTGCGCGGACCTCTGCACCGATGCGGATGATTCCGCGCTCGTCCAGATCCTTCAGGGCATCCTCACCCACACCGGGAACATCCCGGGTGATTTCTTCCGGTCCCAGCTTGGTGTCACGGGCTTCCGCCTCGTATTCCTCGATGTGGACCGATGTATATACATCTTCCTGAACCAGACGCTCAGAAAGAAGGACAGCATCCTCGTAGTTGTAACCTTCCCATGTCATGAATCCGATTAAGGGGTTCTTGCCCAGCGCGATTTCACCGTTGTCAGTGGACGGACCGTCCGCAATGACCTCGCCGGCTTCCACATGGTCGTTCTTATACACGATTGGCTTCTGGTTGTAACAGTTACTCTGGTTGCTTCTCTTAAACTTGGTCAGATGGTAAACATCCCGGTTGCCGTCCTTATCCCTCTTGATGATGATCTCATTGGAAGCAGAACGCTCTACAACGCCCGCATTCCTGGCAACCACACACACGCCGGAGTCGACCGCTGCCTTTGACTCAATACCGGTTCCTACTGCAGGCGCTTCCGTGGTCAGAAGGGGCACTGCCTGACGCTGCATGTTGGAACCCATGAGGGCACGGTTGGCATCGTCGTTCTCCAGGAAAGGAATCATGGCCGTTGCCACGGAGAATACCATCTTGGGGGATACGTCCATCAGGTCAATGGTCTTTTTCTGGAACTCGGATGTCTCTGTGCGGAAACGTCCGGATACATTATTATGGATGAAATGGCCTTCCTCATCCAGGGCCTCGTTGGCCTGGGCAACCACGAAGTTATCTTCCTCGTCCGCGGTCAGGTATACAACCTCATCCGTTACCCTTGGATTGGCAGGGTCCGTGGTCTTATCCACCACACGGTAAGGCGCCTCGATGAAGCCGTACTGGTTCACCCTTGCATAGGTTGCCAGGGAGTTAATCAGACCGATGTTAGGACCTTCAGGCGTCTCGATAGGACACATACGACCGTAATGTGTATAGTGTACGTCACGTACCTCGAATCCGGCACGGTCCCTGGACAGACCGCCAGGTCCCAGGGCGGACAGACGGCGCTTATGGGTCAGCTCTGCCAGCGGGTTATTCTGGTCCATGAACTGGGACAGCTGGGAACTTCCGAAGAACTCCTTTACGGCCGCGGTCACGGGCTTGATATTAATCAGGGACTGGGGGGTGATGCCATCCATGTCCTGGGTGGTCATACGCTCCCTTACCACACGCTCCATACGTGAAAGACCGATGCGGTACTGGTTCTGAAGCAGTTCTCCCACCGCACGGATACGGCGGTTGCCCAGATGGTCAATGTCATCCGCATTGCCCACCTGGCCCTCCAGGTGCATATTATAGTTAATGGAAGCAAGGATATCTTCCTTTGTGATGTGCTTTGGTATCAGGTCGTGGATATTCCTGCGGATGGCTTCCTTCAGCGCCTCCGGATCCGTGCCAGCTTCTTCCAGGATAGAAGACAGGGCCGGGTAGTATACTAACTCGGTAACGCCCACTTCCTCCGGGTCAAATGGAACATGTGCGGAAAGCTCAACCATCATGTTGGAGAGGACCTTCTGCTTCCTGTCGGGTCCGTCAACCCACACAAAAGGAACAGCCGCGTTCTGAATCTTCATAGCGGATTCCTTATCCAGCTTGGTTCCTGCCTCTGCAAGAATCTCGCCTGTGGTGGTATCCACAACATCCTCTGCAAGTATCTGGCCGTTCAGACGGTACTTGAAGGAAAGCTTTTTGTTGAATTTATATCGGCCTACTTTTGCCAGGTCATATCTTCTGGGGTCAAAAAACATGCTGTTCAGCAGACTTTCTGCACTGTCAACAGATAAAGGCTCACCGGGACGGATCTTCTTATATAATTCCAAAAGGCCATCCTGGTAATTATCGGATGTGTCCTTGCCAAAGCTGGCTAATAATTTGGGCTCTTCACCGAAGAGCTCCAGGATTTCTGCGTTGGTACCAAATCCCAGGGCACGGATTAAAACAGTCACTGGCACCTTACGGGTCCTGTCTACACGTACATAAAATACGTCATTGGAATCTGTCTCATACTCCAGCCATGCGCCACGGTTAGGGATGACGGTACAGGTATACAGTTCCTTACCTACCTTATCATGGCCAATACCGTAGTAGATACCAGGGGAACGTACCAGCTGGCTGACAATAACACGCTCAGCACCGTTAATTACAAAGGAACCGGTATCTGTCATCAGGGGCAGGTCGCCCATGAATATCTCGTGTTCGTTCATTTCATCTTTATCTTTATTGTACAGTCTTACCTTTACCTTAAGTGGTGCGGCGTAAGTTGCATCCCGTTCTTTACACTCTTCGATGGTATATTTAATATCATCCTTACACAATGTAAAGTCAACGAATTCCAGACTTAAATGTCCTGCAAAGTCTGCTATCGGAGAGATATCATCAAACGCTTCCCTGAGTCCTTCGTCGAGGAACCACTGGTAGGAGTCTTTTTGAATCTCAATCAGGTTTGGCATCTCAAGAACTTCTTTCTGTCTTGAGTAGCTCATTCTTACGCTTTTCCCGGCCGGTACCGGACGTATTCTGCTTTTCTCCATTGACGTTTCACCCCTGTTTTCTAATTTGGTTCGCAATATTTTCATTCCGTTCATACGGTATGGACGCACCATACGCCATTCCGTAAAAACACAAATATCACTGTCGTTCTCTGTGATTGGGCGAGAGGCACAGGCCAAAGGGCGCAAAAAGCCCACCTCACCACAATAGTGCACACTCCATAATAACACAGCCTTGTCAAGGTGTCAAGCATTTTTTGCTTGCAATTTGTTTATGAAAATGATATACTATTATAGAATGTCTCCTGAGGGGTTGTAGTTTTTTTACCCTCGTTTTGCCAGGGTAACAGGGGCAAATGATAATATATTTACGTTTGGAGGTATACCTTTATGGCAAATACCATTATGCACGTACTGCTTGTGATCTTAATCATTGCAGTGGTGGTTCTGGCAGTTCTCTATTTTCTGGGGAACAAGCTTCAGAAGCGTCAGGTGGAACAGCAGCAGCTCCTGGACGCGGCAGCTCAGACCGTATCCATCCTGGTGATTGACAAGAAGAAGATGAAGCTCACACAGGCCGGACTTCCAAAGGCAGTGACAGACCAGACGCCCAAGTACATGCGCTGGGCCAAGGTACCGGTTGTAAAAGCCAAAATCGGTCCTAAAGTCATGACTCTGATTGCTGACGGACGGGTATTCGAATCCCTTCCCATCAAGACAGAGGCCAAGGTTGTGATCAGCGGGATTTACATCACCCAGATTAAGAGCGTGCGCGGGGGCGCTATCCCAACTCCTCCTAAGAAGAAGGGATTCTTCGCAAGATTCAGGAAGAATAAGTAACTAAAAAGAAGCGGCATGACCGCTTCTTTTTTATATGTCCCTGTTGGATTCCTGTCCGTCACAGTCCTTACATGGATGCATATGACTGGGGGCATGACTGTACATCCAGCCGGATGCTGCAGTCTGACAAATGCTCATAATTAATATCCAGGGAATAATCGATATCCACCTTCAGTTTATCGGGCTGTTCATTAATCTTAATCTTATTGGCCTGGATGCCCACCACCATGTCGCCCAGGGGCGTGGTATAGCAGGACAGGTTCTTCTTGTTTTTCTCGAACTGCATATGGGTGTTGGCTATGCCCTTTTTGATGATATCCATCCCGACCTGTGATATCTTAATCACATTCTTTACCTTGCCCTCAAAGCCCTCCATCACTTCCTCATAGAGGATATAGTGCTTTCCGTTCTTCTGATAATAATCTCCTCTTACTATCATCTCAACATCGGAGTCTTCTTCGTCCATCATCTGGATACCGCTGATTGTGATCAGCACATCTTTTGTCATCGTTCATCCTCTTTCCATTATGCGTAGCGTTCCATACCATGGGACAGCAGCATCCCTACCAGCTGGTCCTTCCCGATTCCCCTGGCCTCCCACAGCATGGGGTACATGCTGATGGCTGTAAAACCAGGCATGGTATTAATCTCATTGAATACTACTTCTCCGTTATCCTTTACAAAAAAATCCACCCGGGCCAGACCGTATCCGTCCACTGCCCTGAATATGTCCATGGCCGCCCGGCGTACCTTTTCTGTGGCCCCATCCGGAAGCACGGGGTCCGTGACCGTCCTGGACTCCTCATTAAAATACTTGGCGTCAAAATCATAAAACTCCGCGGCTGCCAGGATTTCTCCCACGCCCGAGGCTTCAATCCCGTGGCTGCCACCGCCGAATACCGCACACTCAACCTCCCGGCCCACAATGGTTTCTTCCACCAGGATCTTCCGGTCATGGCGGGCTGCTTCCAAAAGCCCTGCCTCCAGTTCCTGCCTGTTCCCAGCCTTGCTGATTCCCCTGGAGGAACCTGCGTTGGACGGCTTGATGAACACGGGGTAAGGGAAATGCTTCTCAATCCTGGACGCCACCTGTTCCATATCCCCTAACTCTTCCCTGTAAACCGATTCATATTCGGCCTGGCGGATTCCCAGGTCTGATACGATGATCTTGGTATACAGTTTATCCATGGAAACAGCAGACGCCAGGACACCGCAGCCCACATAGGGAATCCTGGCCAGTTCCAGAAGTCCCTGGATCGTGCCGTCCTCGCCGTAAAGCCCGTGAAGGATGGGGAACACGATATCCACTTTCACCTCTTCTACATTGTCTCCATCCATTAGTAAAATACACTTCTTAGTTGCATCAGGCGGGAGGACTGCCCATACCTTCCCGTCCCTCCACGCACCGCTTTTCACATCTTCCAATGATTCCGTCTTTATCCAATGGCCTTCTTCTGTAATACCAACCAGTACGATATTGTAACGTGTGCTGTCTATGTGTTCTATGACATTGACCGCCGACATGCAGGACACGATGTGCTCTGATGACTGGCCGCCAAATATAACCGCCACTGTTAGTTTACTCATGTCAGTCTCCTTTATGTACGCAAAAAAATGCGTTTGCTTCATGATTATAGTATATCATATGTGGCAATAATTACAAACAGAAATTAATTTGGCATCTGCTTGCAGATTATTGAAAATCTTTGATTCCGGGAGGATGAACCATATATGAAACATAAAATCAGTCTGTGCATTTCCGCTCTTTGCTTTATCACCGCATTCCTTATCACCATGTCATCCCGCACAGCGGGCGAGGAAGCCCTGGCCTCCCGCATTGCGCCGGAGATACTGCGTTTCCATATCCTGGCTGAAAGCGACAGCGCCCATGACCAGGAACTGAAGATTGGCCTGAAAGGCCTTGTACTGGACTATGTCCACAGCCAGGTGCCGGACAGCACCGGCAAGGACGGACTGATAGAGTGGCTGGAAAACAACAGAACCAGTATTGAAACCATGTCCGAGGACTGGCTTGCTGACCAGGGCGCGCCCTATGGGGTCACCCTGGAGGTCACAAAAGACTATTTCCCCACAAAGGCCTATGGGGACATGGTGTTCCCCTGCGGCACCTATGACGCGGTGCGCATAACCATCGGACAGGGAAAAGGACACAACTGGTGGTGTGTCCTCTATCCTTCCCTCTGTTATACGGATTCCCTCCACGCCGTTGTCCCCGAGTCCTCCAAACAGACACTTTCCTGCCTTCTGGACCAGGATGACTACGGCGCCCTTCTTCCCCGGAAGGAAAAGGACGGAAAAAAGCCGGAAGTCCGTGTCCGCTTCCGGCTGCTGGATCTGCTGCGTTAAGTGCCTGGTCCGGCTGGCTTCAGCTGGCTCCTGTACCGGCTGCCTGCATCAGGCTGCTGCCCGGTCTGCCTGCACCAGGTTACTGCCCTAACTGCCTGCACCAGGTTACTCCCCTGACTGCCTGCACCAGGTTACTCCCTAACTGCCTGCACCAGGTTACTCCCCTGACTGCCTGCACCAGGTTACTCCCCTAACTGCCTGCACCAGGTTACTCCCCTAACTGCCTGCACCAGGTTACTCCCCTAACTGCCTGCACCAGGTTACTCCCCTAACTGCCTGCACCAGGTTACTCCCCTGACTGCCTGCACCAGACACCTCATCCCTTCTGCCCGTCCAGCATATCCTGGAGCGCATCATCGCTCTCATCAATCCAGACATCCTCTTCCTCCGCATTCAGGCCCAGGTACTGGGCCAGGGTGCGGGGATCGTCGCTGTTGTTCCAGCGGCTTATATAACGGTCTATCTCCTCAAAGGGAATCTCCCCTGCAAGATACCGTTCCTTAAATGTGCCTTCTGCCATCATTTCCTCCCCCGTCCTGAAACCACGGTATCCTGTTCCTTGATATTGCGTGAAACCGTGATTTCCTGGTTGTCAATATGTTCCCTGGTGGCATTCTTCGCATCCGCGATATTGCGGCTCCTGAGTGCCTTCAGGATATGTTCGTGCTCCACCAGCAGCACCTGCCTCTTATCCTCATCCTTTATATACTCCAGGCGGTAGCGGTACATCTGCTCCCTCAGGTTATTAAGCATCTGGACCAGCTTATCATTACCCGTGCCCTGATAAATCACATCATGGTACTGCTCATCCGTTTCCGCAATGGTCATGGCTTCCCCTTTGGCAATTGCATTCCTGAAATTTCCCTGCACGCGCTCCAGTTCATCCATATCCTCCTCTGACATCCTCTGGCAGGCAAGTTCAATGGCAAGCTCCTCCAGGGAACGGCGCACCTCCAGCACGTCCCTTAAACTCTTTTCCGATATCTTGGCAACCTCCGCGCCTTTCCTTGGAATCATGAGCACCAGGCCTTCCAGTTCCAGCTTGCGGATAGCTTCCCTTATGGGCGTCCTGCTGACCCCCAGCTTCTCAGCCAGCTGTATTTCCATCAGGCGTTCCCCCGGTGCCAGCTCCCCCTTAAGTATGGCCTGGCGCAACGTGTTAAATACCACATCCCGCAGCGGCAGATACTCATTCATGTTAACCTTAAAATTATTCTCCATTCCGTGAATCCCCTTTCCTGTACAGCCTGATACGTATCTTCTGTATGACTGCTCCACATGTTCCTTCTATAATAATAGTTATGAATTCCTTCCCACATTAAAAAAGTTAGTCAGGTAAACCTGTTTGGCAAGTTCTGATTCCTTTCCAAAACGCAGCGCCTCATATGCGTCCTGCGCAGCCTTGGGGTTGGTAAATAGTCCGAATACCGTTGGGCCGCTGCCGCTCATCATGGCATTGATTGCGCCGTAATCCTTCATTACCCCCTCAATCCTGTCAATGATGGGATACTTCTCCCCTGTCACCAGTTCCAGCACATTGCCGAACTTGCCGGCCACATCCAGCAGGTCCCTGCGGCGTATGGCTTCCACCATGCCGTCTATGTCCGGGTGGTCTTCCGGCGCCAGATCCATGGCGTCCAGGCTTTCGTAAACGGTTTTGGTGGACACGCTGATGCCTGGTTTGGCAATCAGCACCTGGCACTGGGGCATGGGAGGCAGCTCCGACAGCTTTTCCCCGATTCCTTCTGAAAGCGCTGTCCCTCTCATGAGACAGTAGGGGATATCCGCCCCCAGGGTCACGCCCCGCTTCATCAGCTCACCAACAGACAGTCCAAGGCCGAACATCTTATTCACCCCGAACAGCACGGAAGCAGCATCCGTGCTTCCTCCCGCCATGCCGGCTGACACAGGGATGAACTTGCGCAGATGGATGGAAACGCCCTGCCTGATGTGGAATTCATCCATCAGAAGCTTTGCAGCCCTGTACGCCAGGTTCTGCTCATTGGTGGGCAGGTAGAACAGGTTTGTCTCTATCCGGATGCCTGGTTCACTGGTCCTGTACAGGTCAATACGGTCATGAAGCCCAACGGTCTGCATGATCATACGCACTTCATGGTATCCATCCTGGCGCTTTCCCAGCACATCCAGGGCCAGATTGATTTTGCCGTATGCTTTTAAGCGTAAATGTGTAATCATCCCCGTGCTCCTCTTTATGTATATTGTTTGTATCTCTGTTTTTATAATACATTATATTGTATACAATACTTTTTGCTTTTTTTCAAGTACAAAATGAAAAATACAGCAGTTTTTTTGCAAAAGCCCCTGTCATGTAAAAAGCGCTGCCCATAGCAGGTGTTACGGGCAGCGCTTTTATATTGTAAGGAAACGTGGGGGTATGGGTGTATTTATGGGGTATGGATATGTTTATGAATCATATATGTTTTAACAGATTATCTGCCTTTTAAACTCTCGATGGCCTGCTTCATGGCCTCGTCCTCTTCTCCCAGCATCGGCGTCCCGTCCGTATGTTCCTCGTTCTCCTCCGGTATGTAGCGTTTAAAGACGGAGTTGAAAATATAGGAATTAACAAATGCCAGAAGGGGCATTCCAAAAAGCATGAGGAGCACGGACATCTGTGGCAGGTAAAACAGGCCGAAGTATGAGGCGGCCACGATTGCAGCGTCAGCCGCAAGGATGCCCAGGGTCTGCAGGAGATGCCTGGCAGACATGAAGAAGGCATTGAGCAGTGTCCTTTTCACCGGATTATAGAATCTGGCCTGCAATGGAAATGCATAAGACGCGATGAACAGATAGATTAAGAACATGCCCCCGGAAACCGCTGTAAGCACAACGCTTAACACGCTCCCAAGCCCCATCTGTCCCGTGGCAAAGAACCAGAAATCAATGCCCAGCACAATGCCTGCCGCCAGAAGGATCATCCAGATTGCAGTGGCCTGTCTGAAATTCCCCTTGAAGGAATGGAAAAAGGAACGGATGGTGGAATCCCCCTCATCCCGTACCAATTTAAGCGTCACATAATACACGGCCGTGGTGGATGCGCCTATGGTGAATACCGGGATGGAACAGACAATCCAGAGGATGTTAAGAAGAATCAGGTCCCCCAGCTTCCCAATGAACCGCCATACCGGATTATCGTAATTAAAAAAGCCCTGCAACATAGTATGTCCTCTTCTTTCTGTAGATAAAATCCTAATGAACCTGGTGTTATTCTATCATATTAGCTGGAAAATGCAAAGAGCTGGATTCATTTCATAAAATTTTCATACACTGTCCCATATTCTATGATATACTACAGGAAATGACATTTTTATTGCGGAAGGAACCATCCCCATGTCCATACGGAAAGAAGCAGAAACTGAAAAACAGAAGTTAAGGAACATGCCCCCCAAAGACAGGGCATGGTATATCTGGGAATACTATAAATTCCATATCCTGGCCCTTATCCTGGCGGTTGCGGCACTGTGGACCCTTGGCAGCATACTGTACCGACAGACCTTCACCACACGGCTGTCCATTGCCATTGTCAATGACCGGGCAGGAAACGCCAGTTCCACGGCCAACCTGGAAGCCGGCCTGAGGGAAGCCCTTGGGTTTGGCAAAAAGGACCTGATTGAGATAAATGAGGGCCTGACAGCCCGTTTTGGCGAAGAGGGCATGTCCCAGTTTGAATACGCCAGCCTTGCCAAGATATCCGCCCTGGTTGCCAGCAGATCCCTGGATGTATTCATTGGGGACCAGGAGGCGGTGGGCCACTACGAAACCGTCAATGCATTCCAGGACCTGGAAGAATACCTTCCCCCTGAACTCTACAGCCGGGTAAAGGATTCCGTCTACAGCGCAGAGGATGAACAGGGTGTCCTTAAGCCCGTGGCCCTTTCCCTTGAGGGAACCTCCTTTGCCAGCCAGACCGGGATTGTCATGAACCCGCCTTATCTGTCCGTGATGTCCACCTCTCAGCATAAAGAAGAGGTGCTTCAGATGATTGAATACCTGTTCCGCTAATACATTCCATCCCCAGGCCTTCCGCCACAGCGCGGCTGGCCTGGTTTTTTGTCTGAATCATGGCGCAGAGCCGGACCTCAAGTACCTCATGGGCATAGTCCCTGATGGCTGCGACGGCCTCCCCGGCATAGCCCATACGGCGGAAGGGCCGGAAAATATGATACCCCAGTTCCAGCCAGGGCAGGCATTGCTTCTGCCCCGCCCTGTCCGGTCCGGGATCCTCACTCCCGGAAAATGCAGTCCCAGGAAGCCCAGTCCCAGGAAGCCCAGTCCCAGGAAGCCCAGTCCCGGGAAGCCCAGTCCCGGGAAGCCCAGCCCCGGGAAGCCCAGTCCCAGGAAGCCCAGTCCCGGGAAGCCCAGTCTCAAACCGCCTGAGCATTTCTTCCAGGTCTTTGGGCAGCCGCGGGTTGGATACGCCTGCCATACCCACCAGCGCACCGCTTTCCTTCTTCTCCAATGCCCATGTGCCATACTCGTAGAAACCATACTGCTTTTCAATGTAATGGGCCATCAGCTCCGGGGACCGGAATACATTTTCCTCCATGCCGTACTCCTCTTTTGGTATCCGGACTGCATCGCTTTTCACGAACTCCCTGATAATCAGCCGTTCTGTTGTCCCGATTATCCATGGAAGCCCTATGTGGCGGCGCAGCACCAGCTCTGCCAGTTCCCTGGTGGCGGATGTGAAATCAGGAATGATGTAGTGGGCGCACGTGATATTCCATTTATTTCCATCATTCTCAACGCCAATAATGGCCCTTCCGGCTGCTTTCGCTGCCAGAAGGGCCTCAGGCTCATCTGATATGACCACTGGATGGGACCTGCCCTCCAGTGATATATTGTATTCCATTACCATATGTGGCCTGCTTTCTGCCTCTGCACTAGAATCAGCATGTCTCCGGTTCCGGATATGTCTCCCCAAAGGTTTCCACTGTCATGGACTTAATCTTCTGCTCCTTTAAAGGACGGTCCTGGTAATCCGTCTGCACTGCCGCAATCCTGTCCACAATATCCATGCCCTCGGTAACCTTGCCGAATGCGGCATAGGAACCGTCCAGATGGGGTGAGTCCTTGTGCATGATGAAGAACTGGGAACCCGCTGAGTCGGGGGCCATTGCCCTTGCCATGGACAGGACGCCCGGGGTGTGCTTCAAATCATTCTTAAAACGGTTCTGGGAAAATTCACCCTTGATGCAGTAGCCTGGGCCGCCCATGCCGTTGCCGTTGGGGCATCCGCCCTGAATCATGAATCCACTGATTACCCGGTGGAAGATCTTACCGTCATAAAAGCCCTTGTTAATCAGGCTGATGAAGTTATTCACTGTGTTCGGTGCAACCTCGGGATATAATTCTGCCTTCATCACATCCCCATTGTCCATGGTAATGGTAACTACTGGATTGGTCATAATGTCATTCTCCTTTTTGTCGCCGGCCGGATATTCCCGGCCCTATTCTTTTCTAACTATAACAAATTCTGCCCGGTTTGTCCAGCAGACTGCTTTTTCCTGTCTTCCTTCTGCATTTTCCCGAAAATATGGGCCAGCATGATAACGGCCGCAGCTGCCAGCACGAACTCTGCCGTGAACTGGGCATAGGCAAGGCCGTACAGTGGGAACAGCCAGTTTAACAGATAAAGGGCGGGAATCTCCAGCACGATCTTGCGCAGGATGGCAAAGCTCAGGGCCGCGCCGCCCATACCGATGGCCTGGAACACGCCCACTGCCAGGAAATCCATGCACATGAAGGGAAGTCCCAGGCAGAAGCCCCGCAGGAACCTTGTGCCATAGGCCACGATGGCGTCATTGTTCATGAATGCCCTTGTCATCACGCCCGCTCCAAAGTAATAGCCCAGGGACACCACCACCAGGAAAGGGAGCAGGGTCTTGATGGTAAAGGATACGGTCTCCCTCATGCGCTTATGGTTCCCGCTGGCATAATTGTAACTGATAAGCGGCATGATTCCCTGGGAGAATCCAATGGCAATCTGAAGGGGAACCATGTTGATCTTCTGGGTGATTCCCATGGCAGCCACTGCCTGGGCGCCATAGGCAGATGTAAAATTGTTCAGGATTGTCATACCGGTAACGTTCAGCAGGTTCTGGATGGCAGCCGGGACGCCCACGCCGCACACGCCCAGCACAATTGCCTTCTGCATGGAAAACTTCCTGGGCAGTATGCAGACAAAGGTGGTCTTCCTCCTGACATACAGCAGTACAAAAAAGTAAATGCAGGCAACACAGTTGGAAAGGAACGTCGCCAGTCCTGCTCCTGCCGCCCCCATATTAAGTCCCCATGGAAGGATGAAGATGGGATCCAGGATGATATTTAACAGACAGCCGCTCATGGTTCCCACGCTGGCGTGGAGGGAGGCGCCCTCAGAACGGACCATATAAGCCATTACCACGTTCAGGATGGCAGGGGCCGCTCCAAAGAGCACGGTCCACTTAAGATATCCCGCCGTAGCCGCCACCGTGTTGGAGTCCGCACCTAAAAGCCCCAGAAGGGGCCCCTGGAACATGGTGCACAGAAGGGAAAATATGATTCCGCAGAACAGGGAGCAGTAAAAACCGAATGCGGAACTGTGGCGGACCGCCTCATAGTCCTTCCTGCCCAGCGCCCTGCTCATCATGCTGGAGCTTCCCACGCCGAACAGGTTATTGACCGCATTGAATGCCAGCAGTACCGGCGCGGCCAGGGTTACAGCCGCGTTCTGGACCGGGTCGTTCATCATACCCACAAAATAAGTATCAGCCAGGTTATAGATTACCATGACCAGCGAGCTTAAGATGGTCGGCACTGCCAGCTGCATGACCGCCTTTGGTACCGGTGTCTGCTCAAATAAAACCGTCTTCTGGTTATCCATCATTTGTATACAACCTCCTTGCCTGGCGCAGCAGGCCGCTGCGCGCGCTTCCTTCTATTCTATCACGGCAGGGATTGCAAAACAAGACGTTCATTTTATACCCCAGGGAACCGGATATCCAAAAAGCGGTTCTGAGGGCATGTTTGATAATTCATTCCCGCCATCCCCACGCCTTTAGGCTTCAGGTCCTCCCATCTGCCGTATCTCACTGAGGATATCCTCATAAGGCTGGCCGTACATGTCGTAAACAGGCCGGACCATTTCCCGGAAACCTGTTTTATCCTCAGGGTACAGGATGCGCACCCCAGCCTTTTCCAGCACCTTCCATTGTTCGCGCTCATATTCCGTCCAGAGTTCCCTCTGCCTTAAGGAGGATTCATACGCCGCCTGCCGGATGGTATCCTGGTCCTTTTGGCTTAGCTGTTCCAGTACATGACGGTTCATGATTACCATTTCCGGTATCCTCACATGTTCATCCATAATCATATAGGGGGCTTCGTGGTAATGTCCGGCGCTGGCATAGCTGGGAAAGTTATTCTCAGCCCCGTCGATTCCGCCGTTCTTCAGGGCCTCCCTCACATCCTCATAGGGCATGTCCACGGGTATGGCACCCATTGTTCCGATGACATCCATCATGAAGCTGCTCTCCTGGACCCGGATCCTCATGTCCTTTAGGTCGGCAGGGGACCTGATTTCCCTGGAGGAGGTATAAAAATTCCTGGCTCCTGCCCCATACCAGCACAGCCCCTCAATCCCCTTTTCCTCCATGCTTTCCAGATACTTATCTCCCAGCCCGCTGTTAAGCACGCGCCACATATGTGCTTCATCCTTGTATAGATAAGGCATCTGAAGGGCAAGCAGCTCCTGGTTGTAACTGGTCAGAAGGGCAATGGATACCCTGGCCATGTCAATGGAGCCATATTCCACTTCCTTGACGGTTTCGGCTTCATTTCCAAGGACAGATGAGTGGTACACCTGAATCTGTATCCGGTTGTCCGTGCGTTCCCTTACCAGCTGGGCAAAATAGTCGCAGGCCTCGGACGCGGGATGGTCCGGCTTCTGGTTGTTGGCCAGGCGCAGCAATATCCGCCCGTCCTTTTCCATGGGCGTGTTCCAGCTTACTGTCTTCACTTCCCCGCTGTCCTTAGGTCCGCGGCCCGCATCATCCCGGCAGGCCGTTAGCAGGACCATGCATCCGGCCGCAGCAAGGCAGATGCCTATCCATTTCTTCTTCATCGTATCTGCTCCCCCTGTACGCCGTCCGGCTGGAAAAAGCACTTGTTCCTGTATTCTATGGGCGTCATTCCAGTCTTCTTTTTAAATATCCTGGTAAAATAATTGGAGTCCTCATACCCCACCATGATTCCGGCCTCGCGTATGGTCAGGGCCGGGTTTTTCAGATATTCCATGGCATGGCCTACCCTGATGTTAATCAGATACTCCTTGCTGGAAATGCTGTAAGCCTGCTTGAACATTTTATTGAAATAATTGGCTGAGACCTGGAACATACGGGCCATGGTATCCACCCCGATATCATCCATATAGTGAAGGTCCATGTACTGCTTTCCTTCCTGGCTGATTTTTACGGCCCTTGCGCCGAAGGATTTTATGGCTTCGTCCAATGTGTGTGACCCGCTGTCTGATATATGTATCCCTGCGCCTGATACATGTGCCCCTGCGCATTCCGCACGTACCCCTGCGCCTTCCGCACATTCCCTGTTTCCATACGCCGGGTTCCTGTCCTCTGCCGTCCGTCCCATTCCTCCCGCTGTCCCGTCCACACGCTCCCTCACACGCTCCAGGACCTTTTTCAGTTCGCAAGGGTCCACCGGCTTCACCAGGAATTCCGTGGCTCCCAGGGAGATGGCCTGTTTGGCATACTGGAATGTAGCAAATGCAGTCAGGAAAATGATGACGCATCCTTCCTTCCACTGCCTGAGGCGCCGGGCGGCCTCCATACCGTCCAGTTCAGGCATTTCTATATCCATGAGCACCACATCCGCGTCCAGTTCCATCGCCTTTTCCACTGCTTCCCGGCCATCGGACGCCTCTTTTACCTGCCCGGCCCAGGGACAGTAATTCCGTATCATCCTCTGGATGGTTGCCCTTGATATCATCTCATCGTCAGCTATCAGAATCCTCATGTGTCCTGCACTCCTTTGCATTTATCCGGATTTCCACACAGGTTCCCCGCCCTTTCCGGCCGGATATCCGGATACGGCATCCGGGGAACATAAGTCTCAGGCGGCGGAACACATTGCCTGTCCCGATTCCGGACGCACGGTTGTCCTGCCTTTCCTTTCCGGCGAGAAGCATTTCCCTCTGGGCTTTTTCCATGCCTGCCCCATTGTCCAGGACCTGTATCACCAGTTCTTCCCCCCGCTCCATGATACGGATGGCCACCACACCGCCTTTGGGCCTTACAAGGATACCGTGCCGGATACTGTTTTCCACCAGGGGCTGCAGCGTAAAGGATGGGATTTCATAGGATTCCAGGTCCACATCCGCTTTCAGGACATAGGAAAGACGCTCTCCAAAGCGTTTCTTCTCAATGTAAATGTAATCCTTTATCACGGTAAGCTCCTGGAACAGCGGTACCCGGTCCGAATGGTTCTCCAGACTGTACCGGAACAGTCTGGACAGGCTGCGTATCAATTCTCCCGTGGTACCGGCCCCTTCCATGTCCGCCATACCGTTAATCACATTTAATGTGTTGAACAGGAAATGCGGGTTAATCTGGGACTGAAGGGCGGAAAACCTGGCTTTTTCCAGCTCCATTTCCTGTTCATAGAGCTGTTCCGTCAATTCCTGCTTCTCATGGAGGGTGGTGATGACCGACTTCATGCTGTCCTTCATCTGGTTCACGGCCAGGTTCAGCTGGCCGATCTCATCCCGCCTTCTGACTGGCAGTTCCTTAATGTCAAAGTTTTCCATCCCCACCTGACGCACAAAGGCCGCCAATGCCAGGATGGGGTCCAGAAGCCATTTTGTGATGCAGCGCCCAAAAATGATGCATACCACCATCACTGCCGTCATGAGCAGGAAGGCATTCTGCTGTCCCATCACCACGTTACGGCGGATATCCTCATGGATCCTGTTGCCGAACGTAAGGTTGTCCTGAAGCAGTTCTTCTGTGTAACGCTTCATCAGCTCCGATATCTCCCACAGCTGAAGTTCCCGTTTCATCTCATCCTTCGGTTCCAGGGGCGCCCTGGCCAGGCTGTCATAATGATGGTACAGGTTCCGGATGGACTGTACCCGCAGGAAGCCTTCCTCCGACATATCGTCTGCATCCCGGACCATCTGCGCCAGCAGTTCCTTAAGCCTGGTGCCTGAGGAGACAAACATGCTCCAGCTGTTTTCTTCCCTGTCCCGGAGGTACCGCTGCCACAGCTCCATATTGCTGTCATAGACCGAAATGAACTCATTGATGGTATAATAGCGCTCCACCAGCCGGTCCAGCTGCTCCTCAAACCTCTGGCTGCTGTTTATGGAATACAGGTTGGATAACAGGAAAACAGCCACAATGAACCCCAGGAATACCAGGACCCTTGTCTTGATTGATTTTGCTTTTTCCTTTTTATCACCCATTTCCAGTCCTTTCCCCCATACAGGCCTTATCTGCGGTTAAAATCAGAGATTGCCATCACACAGTCAATCAGTTCCTGCTGTGTGGCCCTATCTCTTGGCCGGTAGTATTTCCCTTCCTTTGCGCCCACAAATCCCAGATAGGAACTGACCCCCACGCCGGAGCGCAGGCCAGGCCGGATATCCCCTGCATCCTCATAATCAGGATACACAATCATCAGTTCTTCATAGGGTATCCCGCAGGCCAGAAGGGCAATCCGCCCCATCTCATCCCTGGCCACCGGATCATCCGTGTCCATCCGTATGCCCTGTTCCTCCAGAACGGATTGTATCTTCCCGGCCTCCGGTCCCCAGAAAGCGGACAGGATCCCGGCACATTCCTTCATGGTGACTGGTTTATCCGGCTTCAGCCAGCGGGCGTCCACATATCCCCTGGACAGGGCGCCTCTTACCGCCCCATCCTTAAACCTCTCCTGCTCGTCCCCTGTCAGCACCCGGTATGCCATGCTCTGCCCTTGATTCCCGTAAGGATCCCTGGCTGTCAGCACCAGGTATTTTCCCTGCATGTCATCCGTGATTTCCAGACTCCTGCCACGTCCTGCGCAGGAGGCGGCCCGTATACCCGCCTGGCCTGTGTCCGTGCTGTCTGCACCATGGCCATCCGCCTGCGCCCCATATGGCTGGTCTGTAAGATACCATTCATAGGACAGGCCGCCCATACCGGCTCCCAGCAGTTCCCCAGCTGCGCGGACCGTCCCTCCCGCCACGAAGGTTCCCTCCGCCCTGACATCCACCGGGCGCGGGTATGTATGCCCATTGATACGTACCTGTTCCAAAAGGGGATCCTTCCAGTTCCTGGCCCTGACCTCGTGGTCCACGTCCCGGATATCCACATCCACCAGCTCCAGCCCGGTGATTGGGACCTGGTCAAATGCCTCCATGAAAATCCCGTATGTACCGCCATTGGCCGTGAAATCCTCAATCCGTATATCCCTGTATTCCGGCAGATAACTGCCCATCCACCCCTCGTCGTACAGCATGGTGGCGTGGATGGATACATACCGGATATTGGATGCCCTGGAACCGCGGATGTAGATGCGTTCCACCACGCCGCCCCTGGCAGCGTTGGATTTGAAACGGATTGCATAGTCCAGGGACTGGGTGCCGAACCGGTTGTCATCCGCATAGATATCCCTGATATCCCCGCTCATCTCACTGCCGAACGCTATGCCGCTGGTCCCCCCGGCAAATTCATTTCCCCGGATTACCATGTTCCGGGCAGACCAGCCAGTCTCCTTAAGCTCCCATCCGTCCCGGTTGCGGCCGGATTTAACAGCCACCCCGTCGCCTCCCACCTGGAACCGGCAGTCCTCAATCAATACATAATTGCAGTTTTCCGGGTTGCAGCCGTCATTATTGTTGAAGTTCCCATCCACCTCAATCCCCCGCACCGTCACATTGGTGCACAGCACAGGATTCACGCCCCACATAGGCGGGTTTTTAATGGAAATGCCTTCTACCAGCACGTTTTCACATCCAATGACCTGTATGAAATTAGGGCGCAGGAAATGGCCCTCGCCAAAGACCCGCTTCCTGACATCCACGCCATCGTCCACCATGCGGCGCAGGATTCCCACGTCAGAGGACGAGGGCCTGGTGTAATCCTGTCCGATATACGTATCCCCATACCAGCTCCACCATGTATCCTGGTCCGCCTGTCCGTCCAGCCTGCCTTTGCCGGTCACGGCTATATTATCCTGCCCATAGGCGTATATCAGGGGACTCCAGTTGTAACAGGGCGCTCCCTCGTAATACGCCAGCACCAAAGGATAATTCTCCGGGATGATGTCCCTGGTAAAGCACAGGACCGTGTCCTCTGATTCCAGGTGCAGGTTGACATTTTCCTTCAGCACAATGGCTCCTGTATCAAAGCTGCCCTTGGGTATCACCACCATGCCTCCCCCCTGGGCGCTTACATGGTCAATTGCCGCCTGGATTGCCTTTGTATCCAGGATACCGTCATCCGGAACCGCGCCGTAATCCGTCACATCCACCCGCAGATTGGGGAATACCGGGTCGTGGATCTGCTCCAATATGGATTCCGCCGTACTCCAGCTAGGAGAGGTCCGTTGGGCATTGGAAGCCGGGCTTCCAGAGGACATAATACTTCCGTCCACATCTCCCACCGTATTCTTCCCGTTATGTATCCCGGCGTTTTCTATTCCCTGGGGCACGGCACTGTCCATTCCCTGGCTCCCGGCAGCATCCACTCCCTGGCCCCCGGCAGCACCCACTCCCTGGCTCCCGGCAGCACCCATTCCCTGGCTCCCGGCAGCATCCACTCCCTGGCTCCCGGCAGCATCCACTCCCTGGCTCCCGGCCGCATCCACTCCCTGGCCCCCGGCAGCATCCATTCCCTGCCCCACAGCCACGCCTTGTCCACCGCCCGCGCTTCCATCCATATCACCAGATGCACAGGCAGTAAGCAGGATTGCGATGGCCGCGGCGGCCAGAAGTCCTGTCCTGTTCCTCATCATAAACACGTTTCCTTTTCCTCATGTTAATTGATTTCTATTGTATTCATTCTCCGGACTCCCGTCAATACAGGAAAAGCCGCCGGAATATCCGGATACGGATTTCCAGCGGTCTTTTCAACAGGATATGCTATCTTCTGGCGTATACCGCCACTTTATCCAGTACATCAATGACAATGGCAAAGTCAGCATTCTTTTTAGGTTCAAATTCATTGCCCTCAGCGGCCTTCATGAATCCAAAGTCATCGCAGGTCGCCACATTGGTATGGTAATACACGTCAATGTCATCCGTGTCATCATAAGTAGGGGTTGCCCAGAAGGTTGTCTCATCATAGGGCGCGCCGCAGCTCTTGATGGCGATATCGGCCAGTTCCTGCCTGGTAACCGGGTCTTCCGGTGCAAATGCCCCGTCCTTCAGATCCATCATGCCTTTTTCAATGACAGCGGCAGCTATGGCGTACTGCCCGTCCTTGGCAGTCAGGTCTTTCAACTCCACATCGCCCTTTGGCTGTGTCAGGTTCCACATACCGGCTAACATCTTTGCAACATCATACCGGGTCACTTCCTGACCCAGGTCCACGGTTGCCGCCGGGTCTAAAAGACCCTTGGCCGCCAGTCTCATGACGCTGCCGCTGAGCGCATTTCCTTCCTCCACACCGCACACGGGACCTGTGGGAAGGATGGTGTAGGCAATGCTGGTATTCTGGTTTCCATTCTCATCCGAGGCAGTTACCTTTAAATACTTGCCTTCCAGGCCTTCCGGCAGGGTCCACTCCTGGCCCTGGCCCGCTGTTTCGTATGTTCCGTCCTTTTTATCCGATACCTGCCAGGTATAATTAAGACTTGCGGGGTCTCCTCCCAGAAGGATTGAATCCGCCTTTACCACACGCCCGGCTGAGGGGATGCCGTCCATCCTTGTGTCTGAGGGAGCCGGATATTTCATGCCGTTAATGACCACATTTTCAAGGACAGGGTTTTCCCAGTTTACTGCGCGCAGGGGATTCTCCACTTCGTTTAATTCCACATTGCGCATGACCAGACCCGTTACAGGGACATCCTCAAAGGCTTCCACGAAAATACCGAAGTCCCCGCCCGTGCTCTTCAGGTTTTCAATGGTTATGTTCCTGAACTGAGGCATATAATCCCCATGCCTGCCTTCCTCATACAGCATGGTTGCATGGACCACTGCATCGGAAACAGACTGGATGGTGGTATTCCTCAGGTAGATATTCTCAATGATGCCCCCGCGCACGGCGTTGGTCTTGAACCTGAGCGCGTATTTCAGGTTAGGGCTGTTGAACTGGTTGTTGTCCGCGAATACATTGTTGACGCCTCCGCTGACCTCGCTGCCGATGGTAATGCCGCCATGGCCGTCCGCAAATATATTGTTGCGGATAATGATGTTCTGGGAAGGCGTGTTGGTGGCCCGTCCGTCTGCATTGCGGCCTGATTTGATGGCAATGCAGTCATCCCCTGTATCAAAGTAGTTGTCCTCAATCAGCACATAGTTGCTGCTCTCCGGGTCAATGCCGTCATTGTTGGCTGCCTTGGTGCTGATATGGATTCCCCTTACGGTCACATTGGTACAAAGCACGGGGTTGACCTCCCACATGGGGGAACGCAGGAGGGTGACACCTTCCACCAGTACATTCTCGCATCCGATGACCTGGATGAAGTTGGGCCTTAAGAAATGCCCCTCGCCGAATATGCGCTCTTCTACCGGCACACGGTCATTGTTCATATTAATCAGGGCCGTACGGTCATCATCCTGGTAATCCGTCATATAATCCCTGGACATCCAGCACCACGGAGTGCCGTCGCCAGCCTGTCCGTCCAGGGTTCCCTGTCCAGTCAGGGCAATATTGACCGCGTCCTTGGCATAGATGAACGCGCTGTAGTTATACATGGGCTGCCCTTCCCAGTGGGAATAGACCAGGGGATAATTGTCATGATTGATATCCTGTGTGAACTGAAGCTTGGTCTCCTTGTCCTCCAGGCACAGGTTCACATTGTCCTTCAGCGTGATGGCGCCGGTGTCATAGGTGCCCTTTGGTATGACCACCTTGCCGCCGCCCTTTTCAGATACCTCGTCAATGGCTTTCTGGATGGCTTGTGTGTCCAGCTTATCATCATCCGCAACAGCGCCGTAATCCAGTACATTTACGGTTAAATCCGGGAACCTTGGGTCGCTGATATGGGTCAGTATCTCTTCTGCCATATCCCAGGTCATGCCGCCTTCCCCGCCTTCATCCCCGGTTTCCTCAGCCTGTGCTTCTGTTTCATTCTCTGTTTCTTTCGTTGTCCCAGCAGCCGTTGTAGATGGCGCTGCCTGCTGTGTATCTGCTGTTTCCTGGCTGCCGCCGCATGCCGTAAGCCCTAT
Organism: Enterocloster sp. OA13; assembly: GCF_022440595.1. Lineage (NCBI taxonomy): Bacteria > Bacillati > Bacillota > Clostridia > Lachnospirales > Lachnospiraceae > Enterocloster > Enterocloster sp. OA13. The sequence continues at coordinate 4,667,141 of NZ_JAKNTF010000001.1, forward strand.
GGCTAATGCTGCCGCCAGGGAAATTCCCCATATTTTCTTTTTCATGACACTTGCTCCTTTAGTATGTTCGGTTCATCCATTTATAAGGCGCGCGTTCCTTATCTGACCTAATTATACTAATCCGGTCCGTGTCCGGGCAACAGGACTTTTCCGCTATTCACAGCATTTTTCGGAACCAGCGCTTAAGCTTCATCATAAAGCGTTTTCATCCTGGACCCGCACCAGGCGGCATTTTCCGGGACCGTGTTCTCCAGGGTGGCGTAAATGAAGGGCTTCTCCTGTTTTATGAACCTCATGATGGATGTATAGTCCATCTCACCTGTTCCCGCGCCCACTGCCTTCAGCCCATGGCCTTCGGGCACGCGGATATAATCCTTAAAATGCACCATGGCAATATCCCTGCCCAGAAGCTCCATTGCCTCTGCAAACACCTCTTCCCTGCGGTCCACATTGTCCAGGTCCAGCATGTTCACCGGGTCGAACAGGATCTGAAGGTTGGGGGAACCGATCTCATCCAGCACGGTACGCGCACGCCTGGGATTCCACACGATGTGCCGGGCCACCGGCTCCAGCGCAAGGATTACCCCGAACTGTTCCGCACACCGCACCACCGGCTTAATATTCTTTATGAAGGTGGACAGGGCCGCGTCCGTCCTGCATTCCGGACAGTATTTATACTCAGGGTTGGGGGCACCTGTTTCTGTCCCCACCATGCCGCAGCCCAAAAGGGATGCGAAGCGGATATGGGCGTAGTATTTTTCCAGGGACGCGCGGATTACCTCCTGGTCCGGATGGGCCAGATTCAGGTAATTGCCAAGGACAGCCACATCCATCCGGTTCTGTTCGAACAGATGCTTCAGATAATGGGCATAGCCGGGTGTCAGGGCAGAAGGGCCGCAGGGGTATTCCTTCATTGCCTTGCTAAGGGCCAGATGGACACAGGTATAGCCTTTTTCCCTCACAATGGGGAGAAGTCCTTCCATGGGCAGATTTTCCGCGTCATGAAGGCGCAGTCCTAATTGGAGCATGGATGATTCCCCTTTCTTCTGAGCTGTTCGCTTACCGCCATCATGCAGGCAGCCGCGCCATGCTGGTTGTCGGTCATCTGTGCCTCACTTATGTAGTACTCCGGGGTTCCGTTGCGGTCCTTGCGGTTATGGGGGTCCGGCCCGATTCCCAGGCCCGCACTTGCGCAGATTCCGTGGAGATGCCAGCTATCCTCCTCTTTTTTAAGCCAGGTACGGCGGATGCCTTCAAGGACCTCATTTCCTTTATCCCAATAGGAGCCGTCAAGCATCCCAAGGCGGGCGCCCTTCATCAGGGCATAGGCTGCCATGGCGCTTCCCGATGTCTCGGGATAATTGCCTGGAAGTTCCCCATGGTCCACGGCCTGGAGGAACATATGGGACTCCCTGTCCTGATACTGCAAAAGGCCATCCAGACCATTTTTAAGAAGTAATGCCAGCTCCCCTGCCCGCGGCGTATGATCCTTTGCCAGCTCATATACATCCGCCAGCGCCATAAGGAACCACCCCTCCGCCCGGAGCCATACCCCGGGGCTACGTCCGGTCACCGGGTCCGCCCAGTCCGCCTTACGGCTTACGTCACAGCCGTGCAGGTACAGCCTTGTCTTTTCGTCCCACAGCAGGCGGTGGGTGCTTTGAAACTGGTCCATGATGTCATCCCACCGTTCCTCACCGTTTTCTTCCAGGCATTTTGCGTAAAACGGCATGGCCATGTAAAGGCCGTCCAGCCACACCTGGTTGGGGTAAATGTCCTTATGCCAGAAGTTGCCGGTGGCTGTCCGGGGATAATGTTCCAGAAAAGCATATGCCCTCCCAACCCCGCGTCCATACCTCTCATCCCCGGTCAGGTCCCGGAGGATCCGCAGGGACTTGCCAAAGCTGACCTTATCAATATTATTTTCATCCTCTTCCCAGTTGGCAACCCTGCCGTCCTCATCCACCAGCCACTTACCGGCATCCAGGATGTAACGGTTCCAGCGCGGATCGCCCGTGGCATCCGCCAGGAAGGCTGCTCCTGTTACACAGAGGTCATTCTTATAATTCCAGGGCCGTTCACTGAGGAAACGCGGAAATGCCGTCTCCATGTACTGTGAAAAATACTCTAACCACATATTGCTTCATTCTCCTTCACACTCTATAAAATTCACTGAACCGTCAAACCTCCGCTCAGATACCTGCAAAATCGGCAACCCGGTTTAAAATCCCGGCAGCCTCTCCAATGGTAACAGGACGCCGGGGATCAAAACATCCGTCCGGGTCCAGGCTCATGAAGCCAAAATACAAAGCGCGGGCCACATTGGTGCCGTAGTTATTGTTTACCAATGCCGCATCGGCACAGACCGGCATGGTGCTGGAGGCATTGCGGTAATTCACGCCGCAGGCCTGCATGGCTACCGTGGCCATCTCCTGGCGGGTGACATGGGCGCCCGGCTGAAGCCGGGACGCATGGCTATCCGGTTGAGGCTGGGATGCACAGCCATCCGGCTGACCCTGAGACATATCCCCATCCTCCCAAGACCGCTTCTCCGGCGCAAGGAACCCATTTCCCACCGCAATCCGCAGCGCCTCGCTGCACGCTTCCCCGTCCTCTCCTTCCCAGCGCAGCGCCGGGTCTGCCAATGGCAGCAGTATCCCTGCAAGCTGTTCCCGGGTCATGATCCCGTCTTCCGGTATGCCTTGCGGACGCTCCCACATTCCCCGGCAGTACAGCCGCTGCCACCCGTAATCCCAGCCACTGCCGGACATGCCCTTTGGAAGGACCCGGTATACATGGCTGGTTTCGGCATTTCCCTTATGGTCCATGACCGTAACACGTATGAAAGCCGCTGTCTCAGGAACCGGAAACTGTTCCCCTTCCCCAGCCTTATTCCAGGCAATGCCGTCAGTGGACGTCTGCCACCCGTACATAAAGTCCATATCCCCTCCGCAGGTCCTTGCCTCGGCCCTTACGGTCTCCCCATTTACGGGAATGCCAAGGATGCGGACACCGCCGGGGCGCGGGAAGCTTTTTCCGTTGATTACCACATCGTCAACCACCGGCTCCTTCCAGTTCATGCTGCGCATGGGCCGGGCCACCCCGTCTATGCGGATATTCCTCAGGGTCAGTCCGGTAACCGGGACTTCGTCAAATGCCTCCAGGAAAATCCCGTAATCCCCTCCGTGGGCAACGATGTTTTCAATGGTTATATTGTGGAATTCCGGCAGGTCGCTGCCGTTTCTCCCATCTTCATAAAGCATGGTGCCGTGGACCGCCGCCCCGTGGACATGGTCCATCACACTGTCCGCCAGTATGACGTCCTCCACCCTGCCTCCGCGGCGGGCATTGGTCTTTAAGCGGAGCGCATAGGTCAGGTTAGGGCTGCTGAAGCGGTTATTGACAGCCAGCACGCGGCGGATCCCGCCGCTCATCTCACTGCCCAGGGCAATCCCGCCATGTCCGTCTGCAAACTCGTTATTTTCTATCAGTACATTCTCACAGGGTATACCGGCCATGCGGCCGTCCCTGTCCCTGCCGGATTTCAGGCTGATGCAGTCGTCCCCGGTATCGAACCGGCAATTGCGGATATGTACGCCATTGCAGCTCTCCGGGTCGCACCCGTCATTGTTGGCCCCATGGCTGTACAATGTGACGCCGTCCACCGTCAGGCTGCAGCACATCACCGGGTTCAGCTGCCACATGGGGCTGTTTTTCAGGGTAAATCCCTGAAGGAGCACCCGGCTGCAGCGGATGGTCTGTATGAAATTGGGCCTCAGGTAATGGCCGGGGCCAAAGACCCTCTGTTCAACAGGCACTCCGTCCACATTCATCCGGCGCAGGGCCTTGCGGTCCTCCAGCTGAAGGTCAGGCTTATCATCGGACCATGCATCCTCCACCTGATGGTGCCAGTTCCACCAGTGCCCGAAATCCGCGCCCCCATCCAGGGTCCCATCCCCGGTAACAGCAATATCATGGGCATCGCAGGCATAAATCAATGGGCTGAAGTTATAACAGGGCGTTGCCTCCCAGTGGGAGAAAACCACCGGGTAGTGGAGTTCCGGCTCCTCATTGACAAAGGCCAGCACGGATTCCCTGTCCTGAAGGTGAAGCTCCACCCTGCTTTTCAGTTCCAACGCCCCGGTGCGGATTGTGCCGCCGGGAAGCAGGAGCCTGCCTCCGCCTTCCCTGCTGATTGTATCTATGGCCTGCTGCAGGGCCTGTGTCTGGACCGCCCCGCTGTCTGGGACCACGCCGAACAAACAGGCCGGGAACTCCCGGTCAGGAATATCCGGTCTTTCTATCTGTTTCAGGATTGTCTCCCTCAACTGTAATTTATCCATGGAAAACCTCCTGATTGGTTTTAATCTGTTCATGGCTGTCTGTTAACTGTCTAAGGTGGACAGCCAGGTCCTCCCCATGCCATTGGTGGGGTCCTTCGCATATTTCATGGATTACCAGGCCGGGTGCGTCCATCAGCCTGTATGCATTCCGTATAATGTCCACCTGCTCCGTGACATTGGCAATCCCACGCGGCCCGTTCAGCCTGTCACCCCTGCAGGACTGGATAAGAAGGGGTCGTGGGGCAATCAGGCTGGCAATGTCCCCCATATCCAGGTGTTCCCAAAGATGGGGCACATAGTTGCAGGAACAGTTCCGGTTCAGGGCCAGCAGCGCATCCCGGTATCCATACATGTAGCCGCTGATCACAGCCAGCCTGACCCGTTCATCCATGGCTGACAGCCAGAGGGTCTGCATCCCTCCGCCTGAAAATCCCAGGCAGCTGACAGCCTCCGTATCCCATTCCCCGCGTTCCATAAGGTAATCCACAACGCGCATCAGATCCCAGGCCAGCATTCCGGCCACAGGGATTCCCAACGGCTCCCCCATATGGGCCAGGCGGTAACAGTCGCCCTTCATGGCGGCTGCCGCATCCCTGGTGTCCTCCAGGTCCTCGCGCCGTTCCCCGAAGCCGCGGCAGTCCGGACAGACCGCCACATACCCAAGTGTGGCAAGCTGATAGCCGTAGTCATAGTTATACTGCCGGATTTTATCCCGGATTGGCTTATAACCATCCAGTCCGGCCACTGAATATTTTCCGGCCCCATTATGCCCGGGCGGGCATAGGAAGGGACGGGAGGAGGGTCCGGCTCCCGGCGGCACCAGCACGAACATGGGCATCCATACATCCGGTTCCACCTGGATCCTTATGTGTTCCCGCCTGATTCCTCCGGGTAGCAGGAGCACATCCTCCAAAACCGGGGACAGGGCGCAGTCCTCCATCTTATCAAGCCCCAAAAGCCCGTGCAGAAGGGACCGAATCCCGGACCGCCACTGCTCAAACTCCTCCCTGGTATTTCCCCGGAAGGAATCCTTGCGGGCATACCTGTCAAACTTCCTTATCATGGAGGGAAGGGTGCCATAACACTGTCCAATCACGGGCAGGCCGTTATTAGGGTCAGTCATCCTTTGCTTCACTCCTGCCGGCAGCAGGTACTGCGGCCCCTGCTTTTTTCTTCTTCAGGTGCTCTGACAGAAGCGGCCATACAACGCAGAATACGGAAACCAGCAGCAGGGCACAGGAAATCGGGCGGGTGAAAAACTCCTTATAACTGCCGTGGGCATAGCTGATGCCCTGGCGGAAATAACGCTCCAGCTTGCTGGACAGGATGAAGGCCAGCACCAGCGGGGAGGTGGGAAGTCCTGACATGCTCATGAAGATTGCCAGCAGGCACAGGGCAAGCATCACGTAAATGTTAAACATGGTATTGGAAATCCCGTATCCGCCGATGTAGCAGATGACCAGGATGACCGTGTACAGGTAATGGTAGGGAACCTTCAGTATGTAAGGGAACCACCGTTTCCCAATGATCTGTACGATGTAAGTCACGATTGCAGACACCATGACGCAGGCAAAGATCAGCATGGCCAGGTCAGGCTGTTCGGTCATGAACAGGGGGCCTGCCTGAAGTCCGTGGATGGTCAGTCCTGCAATCAGCATTGCTGTAATGCCGTCGCCGGGGATTCCCAGGGCCATCATGGGGATGAGCGCCCCGCCAAGGGAGGCGTTGTTCGCTGTCTCAGAAGCCCACACACCGGCCGGATTTCCTTTTCCGAAGCTCTCCGGGTCCTTGCTGATGCTTTTTGCATAGCCATAGGCAACCATGTTGGAGATACCGGAGCCCATACCCGGAAGGAAGCCAATCCACAGGCCGGATACAAATGCAAATACAATGGTCTTGATATTCTGCAGGATATCCCTCAGGCCCACTCCCAGACCCTTCATGTCCACCATGTCGGCTTCCGGCATCTTTGCCTCGCCCTTCGCGGAGTCACGGATGATCTGGCACATTGCAAACATTCCTAACATCTGGGCAACCGTACTGATGCCGGAACTTAAGTACACATTGCCAAAGGTGAAGCGGTTGGAACCATTAATCGGATCCATGCCGATGCAGCCCATCAGAAGACCGATTCCTGCCGCCATGATACCCTTGAAGATATTTCCCTTGGATAAGGAAGCAACCAGGGTGATGGCGCAGAAACACAGGGAGAAATACTCCCACGGCCCAAGGTGCAGGGCAAACTCGGCAATCACCGGGGAAAGCACGGTAGCCAGGGCCACGGAACCCACCGTTCCGATGAAGGAAGCCGTCATACCGATTCCCAGGGCTTTGCTGGCCTGCCCGTTCTTGGTCATGGGAAATCCGTCAAAGCAGGTGGCGATTGCGGACGACGACCCCGGGATACCAATGAGCACAGCGGAAATGAATGTGCCGGACACGCCTCCGATCCAGATGGCAAGCAAAAGCACAAAGGAGGTCTCAGTGGGAAGGCCAAAGGTAACCGGAAGCAAAAGGGCAATGCCCAGGGTCGCGGAAAGTCCCGGAATGGCCCCGAACACGATTCCCAGGGAAACCATGGCAACAATCAGCAGCAGATTGATTGGCTGCAGGCAGACCATTAACGCACTTATATATTCTGTCATTTATCCTGTTCCTCCTTTTCCTTATTCAAACAGCCGCCCGGCCGGAAGCTTTACCTGGAAGCCAAACACGAACATGGCGTAAAGGCCTGCGGTTACCAGCACGGAAATGATGACTGCGGGAACGGGTTTCACCTTGCTGACACCCTTCAGGTCATAAATCAGGGCAAAGGTGGCAAAGGGCGTTGTCATAAGGAACCCAAGCCAGGTCATGGCAAAGGCATAGACAATCAGAAGCAGGTAGCTCTTAGTAATCTTCAGGGCGCCGCCCTTTGGAAAATACGGTTTCTCTTCCTTTGCGCGTTCCTTAATTCCCTTGATGATCAGTGCAATGGAACTCATTGCAATCAGTACGATTGCCACATAGGGCAGAAGGCGCGGGCCTGGCTCCAAAAGCTTGGCTGGCTGCTTGATGGACTGGGTTGCTAACAGGAAGAACGCACACCCCAGAAGGCCCACAATGCCGGTAACTGTATCTCTGCGCATTTTCATGGATAATTCCCCTTTCTTTTAAAATGTCCCGGGAGGTTTCTCCCAGGACATCCGGTAAATCGTTACGTATATAGGTACTGCCTGAACATGACAGGCCTACTCCTGGACAAACATATCCAGTTCCTTGGCAATCTCCACAAACTGGGCATACTCCCCATCGTGGATTTCCTTGGATTCAGCAAGGTCATGCCATCCCGGGATATTACCGATACCGGCAATACCGGCGCTTACAGTCTCATCCTCGCAGACAGCCTTCATGGCGGCGTTCATGTCTGCAACCATGGTCTCATCCATGCCGGCCGGTCCCAGGAGGTAGTGGTAAATGGACATTACGCAGTCATCAAAGCCCTGTTCCTGAAGGGTCTTATAGTTGTCCGGCAGCGCTTCCGGATACTTGGAAATGGTGGTCCCGTCAGAGGATACGGTGCCGATTACCTTCAGCTTGCCCGCTTTCTCATATTCCTGTGCATTACCAACGCCTACAACACCGATGTCAATGAACCCTCCTGCCAGGTTGGTCAGACGGTCGGACTCGGATGCACACTCAACGGAATTAAGCTCGATACCGGTGGTGGAGGTCAGCATACCAAAGAGGAAGGTGTTGGCGCCAGCCGCAGGCATACCTGCGTTCAGCTCGCCCGGATGTGCCTTTGCATACTCAACAAATCCAGCGAAATCATCATATGGGGCGTCGGCCGGTACCGCCAGGGTTGAGAAGCCATTGTCCTGCAGGCAGGCAATCAGGGTGAAATCTTTCATCGGGTTGACCTCGGCGTTGCCTGTTATGTACTGGATGTTCAGGGCTGAGGTGGCAACGGTCAGGGTTGTGCCGTCCGGTTTAGCCGTGGCAACGGTCTGATGGCCGATGGTGTTGCTGTCATAGTTGGTAACGGTTGTCTTCAGGCCGTAAATCCGGTTCAGCCCTTCGCTGTAATAACGGATGCCAAGATCGGAGCCGCCGCCTGCCTTGCCAGGCACCACCAGGGTAATGGTTTCCTTTTTAGGAAATCCGATGTCATCTCCTGATGCTGCTGCTTCATTCCCAGCGCCGCCGTCCGCCGTGGTGGCTGCCGCCGTGGTATCACCTGTGCCGGTTTTGCTGCCGCAGGCAGTCATTCCCAGTACTGCTGCTGCCATAACCCCTGTCATTAAGAAACGATACATACTCTTTTTCATAACGTTTTTCTCCTTTTATTCCACTTTTTAGGCAGACTTATCCCGCCTGATTTTAAGAACTGACTCTCAACACACCGCCTGGAAGAAACTGGATATATAGGGAAATATTGTATAATCTGTCTGTTTTTAACCCTTCGTGTGTTTACATTTTGTATTATATAGTATTTATAAAGATTTTACAAAGCAGATTTAATTATAGCTTTCATACCACTTTGGTTATAGTAAAACTTTTTCTTCTTGACACTCCGCCAAAATCATATATGATGGAAATAAATCCTGCACATGCCGTTACGGACCGAAAGGAGGCAGCCATGACCACGCGCCAGCTTTATTACCTTGTTACCATTGCCGACCTGGGAAGCCTTTCCAGCGCAGCCCAGGTGCTGGGGATCTCACAGCCCGCACTGAGCAAATTCCTGACTGAGTATGAAGCATCCCTGGGCTTTCTTATATTCCTCCGGTATCACCGCCATCTGACCCCCACTTCCGTGGGCAGGTACGTCATAGACTGCGCCCAGAAGATTCTGGACGAGCAGACCCGTATGCTGCAGATGCTCCGCGCCGTGACGGACAGCAACCACGCCCGCATACGCCTGGCCACCGCGCCCAACCGGGGCGCCATTATCTACAGCCGTATCTATAACCAGTTTTCACACCGTTATCCGGACATCTCCCTGACGCTGACCGAGCTTTATGCCCGGGACCAGCCGGGGGCCATCCTCCATGGACAGATTGACCTGGCCATCGGTTCAGGCAGGGATTCCGATAAGGTGACGGACCTGCCTATTGCCTATGAGGAACTGCTGGTATCCCTTCCGGTCTCCCATCCCCTGGCAACGGCGGAGAAAATCCGCCTGTCCGACCTCAGGGATACCCCCTTTGTACTACAGGGGCCCAGGCACAGTATCCGTATCCTGGCAGAAGAGCTTTTTCAGGAAGCCGGATTTAGTCCGGTGGTAACTTTTGAATCCAATGACGTCATCCTGGTGGACTCCATGCTGCACCAGGCCGTGGGAGTGGGGCTGGTGTCCCAGGCACATGTGTTTCCATGTGAGGAGCTGGTTTACCGCTCCCTGGACCCTCCCATCCACCAGACCCTTCATATCCGCTATCCCCTGGGGCATACCCTGACAGAACCGGAACGCTATCTTGCAGGCCTTCTGATCCATGAGCGGTTATCCGATTCCCGCTACAAGGCCATCCCCTCTGCCGGGGCAGAGGAGCTTCTCAGGATGGTGGACCAGGACAGCCAGCCAGCGGCCGACGTCATTTCCCCGTCCCAGGCAGCCATCCGCGCCCACACAGCCCACTATACTGCCCCGGAGCTTAACCTGAACACCCAGCTTCTCAAGTACGTCATCGCCATTGTGGACGAGAAGAGCCTGACAAGGGCAGCGGAAAAATACTTCCTTACCCAGCCAGCCCTGTCCCGCCATCTGCACAACGTGGAGGGCATGCTGTGCGCCCAGTTATTCACCCGGGTGCATAACCGTCTTAAACCCACTAATGCAGGTAAGGTATTTGTCAACTTCGCCCGTAACATACTTCAGATTGAGGCTGAGATGACGGCCCATATCCATGCGTACCAGACCGGACATGGAGGCGGTATCTACCTGCACTGCGACCCAGGGCTGTCCGGCATCCTGCACAGCCAGGTGGCGGACAGCTTCAGCAAACTCCATCCGGATGTCAACCTGTACATAATAGAAAGCGGCCGCGAAACCGCCCAGGAAGCCCTGCTCAATGCATCGGCGGACTTCGGCCTTTACTTTTCCTGCGAGGAGGAGCATCCAATCCTGGACAGCCGAATCCTGGACGAGGATGAGCTGGTGTACTGTTTTGGGACAGAGGATGAGCTGGTACGCTGTTTTGGGACAGAGGATTGCCCCGACCCGGTGCAGGATATCCGGGTCCCTATTCCGGTTTCCACGGCCATGCAGCCCCGCCGGATCATGCTCGCGCCTCAGGACAGCGCCCTTCGCATGGAGCAGGACCGCCTCCTGGGGGAGTGGCCCGGACGGCCTGGAGCGGTTGTGTGCGAGGCCCGGCCGGATATCCTGCGGACCCTGTCCGTGTGCGGTGCCGCCGCCACCATACTTCCAGCCCGTTCCCTGGGACAGGAGGCATTGTCCCGGTGCAGGTCCTTTGAGGAACCGCAGAATTATTATCTGCTGCTGGTCCATCACCCGGGACGCAACCTCCCGGCCTTTGTAAAGGACCTGGTCCGGCTGCTGAATGATACATTTGAAACTTATTTTTCCAACCATGACCAATGATAACAAGGAGGCCCATGATGAACCAGTTATTCTGTCACCCCGAAACCATTACAATCAAGAAAGCAGTGTACTACGACATTGCCCCCATCCCCTTGCCCACGCCGTTTAAGGACGGCACCGGCGGCGTACGGCATGCCTCCTTTTTCAAAGGCTGGATGAAGATATATGATGAGGACGGCTTCTGCGGGCAGGGACCGGCCGGCCCTTTGATGACCGACTTCTTCCTTCCCAGGATGTTGGACGCCCTCGGGAAATCCAATGGGGAATGGATGGAATATTTCTGGTGGGAAATCCGCAATTTCGGCTATCAAAGCCCCTATATTCCTGAAATGACCAACCTGGACTGGCTGCTTTTAGACCTTCTGGCCAACCGCGCAGGGCTGCCCCTGCACCGCTTCCTGGGAGCTGACCGGGACTGGGCCTGCGTGTATAAAGGGGGCGGTTCCGTCCTTCTAAGCGACGAGGCGCTGATTTCGGACCTGCAGCGTTTCAAGGACGAGGGGTATAAAACCACGAAATTCAAAATCGGCGGCAGCGGCGCTGACTTCTCCCAGGACATACGCCGTCTTGAAAAGGCCCGCCAGGCGCTGGGGGACGGTTTTGGGATTGCAGTGGATGCCAACCAGGCCTGGGACGCCAAAACAGCCTTTGCCTTTGCAAAAGAAGCAGCCCCCTTGGGCGTGGCATGGCTGGAGGAGCCGGTCCACGCCTATGACATGGATGCCTTAAGGGAGCTTCGGGACCTGTTAGACGAGGCCGGGATTGCCATGGAGATTGCCATGGGCGAATCCGTGCGCAGCTACCACACCCATGTGGCCTACGCGGAACATGGCGTGGACCACCTGCAGCCCGCCCGCCTTTACTGCATCGCGGAAAACATGCGGGTCCGGGAATACGCCCGCCGGCACGGGTGCCGGATCTCCACCGGGGGATTTACCTTCCAGAACGCTGCCCTGGGAGCGCTTTACTCAGAGGACGAACTGTTGGAATACCACCAGCCCCTCAACGAAGTGCTGGTCCCCTACTTCAGCCTTGTATCCGAAATGAAGGACGGGCGCTTCTATCTGCCCGATGTCCCGGGACTTCCGGTGCATCTGGATTTTGAGCGTCTGGAACGGGACGGGCTGCTGAGAGGGATACGGTTTTACTACCATAAATGATAAAAAAACATTGACATATGTTTTTCTTTGGGATATAGAAACCCCCTTTCACCAGACAGTTCAGCCTGATGAAGGGGGCATTTTCATTTCAGGGACGTGTTTAAAACCTGCTATCCGGCGTCTGTGCATCCCACATTCCGGGAGAATTTAAGGCTTTTTATTGTACTCTCAGGCATTTTACATTATAATGGAAAATAATAGACTTTTTGTCAATATGTAACCCGGACAAAAAGGCACAGGATCTGAAGGCTGTCAATGAGGAAATATCATGAAAAAAATAATTAAAAAGCATTTGCTTGTCTGTAATTGTATTGCAGTTGTTTCATCTGTCTTAATGGGCATCCAGGGATGCAGGCAGGACAGGGAACCAGAGATTGAGGTGGCGCTTTGGAACCTGGATGTTTACGAAGATTACACGAAGCAGGTCCAGGATCTGGTTCCTGATGTAAGGATTAAGTGGGTCAAGGGCCAGCGGGACCTTGGATATTACAGACAGCTGGCTGAAACCGGCAATATCCCCGATATCATAACGGTCCGTAAGTTTTCCCTGAAGGACTCCCTCAACCTGGATCCCTATCTTATGGATCTGACCAAAACAGAAGCAGCGTCCGCTTACTACGATATTTATCTTGAAAATTATAAAACCCTGGATGGAAAGGTGTTCTGGGTTCCCATGTCCGGCACGGTGGATGGGATTGTAGCAAACAAAAGGCTGTTTGACAAATATGGCATTCCTGTCCCTAAGGATTTCGACAGCTTCCTATCAGCCTGTGAGGCGTTTGACAAGCATGGAATCACCGGATATTCCCTTGATCTGCACCAGGATTACAATGCCCTGCACCTTTTACAGGGTATGGGAATTGAAGAGCTGTCCTCCGTTGATGGGATTATTTGGAGAAGAGACTATGAGGACGGAACGATAAACCAGCTGGATACCAAGGTATGGTTGCCGGCTTTTAAGAAACTGGAACGGCTTAATATGTCAAACATCCTGGACCAGGATACGATGTATTCAGATGACCTCCTCTGCTATGATAAATTCATGGACGGAACACAGGCCATGGTCAATATCAGCAGCGAAAGTTTTTCCAAAATCCTTCCCGGCCAGGACCTGGAAATCCTCCCCTACTTTGGCAGGGAGCAGGACTTCCTGCTGACCTATCCCACATTCAACGTGGCCGTCAGCAAGGGTGTGGAAGAAAACAGCAGGAAAAAGGAGGCGGCCTGGAAGGTCCTGATGGCCATGACATCTTCCCAGGCCCAGGAAGTGCTGAATGAACATACGGACGGATTGATTTCTTATAAGAGGGACATTACCTTTGAATACAGCGGCGCCATGAGTATGGTACAGAAATATCTGGAAACCAACCGCACTTATCTGCGCCTTGGCTCTGAGGAATTTTTTGGAATTTCCACAAAGACCCTGGATGGGATGCTGGAAAACCATCTGTCAGCTGAACGTGCACTGGACTTAATGAACACATATCTGTCCCATCCTGAATGAAGCATAGGGATTACCGCCCGCCAATACGAATGAAAAGCTGGAAACCATATGAATCCAAATAAAAAAAGAATGTATGACCATAGCAACCGATATAAACATATGCGCAATACAATAGTAATCAGCTCATTGATTGCCATTTCAGGCGTTATCTGCCTCATGTCCGTTTTCCTGAAAAATATGGAAAATAATGCCAGAAAAGAAAATGAATATCATCTATCAGAAATTGCGTATCAGGTAGCCGATAATATAAATTCCAAGCTGAATCAGAATTGGTCCTTACTGCATAGTATCGATTATGATTTAAGCCTGTTTTCCCGGATTCCGGATATGGATACCCGTGAATACAGGCAGAACATGGTAAAGGAATGGAAGTTCAGCCATATTTATCTCATTGATGATGCAGGAAACTGCCGGGATGAATACGGGCAGAAAAGCCGGCTCATATCCAGGGACAACTCCATTGCGCTTTTAAAGGACAAGACGGATGTCTCATTTTTAAGACGGGATGTAAATGGCAATGCCACACTGTTTTTTGCAATTCCGGTGGAGAAGAAGCAGGACAGCTCCGGAGCCATTTCCGCCATTGCCCTGGAATATAAGCTGGATACCATTCTGGACATCCTGACCATATCGGCCTTTGAAAAGAAAGGGGTATGCTATGTCATCGACCAGAACGGGAGCAGGCTGTTCAACACCCAGACTGACAAGGCCATTAAGGATTATAATCTTTTCAATTATCTGGAGTACGCATCAAGGGATGGTAAAAACAGCGCTGAAGCGATTCAGGCAGCCATGGACAGCGGTTTGAGCGGGGTAACCGTCTATACAAAGGACGGATACCAGGAATATATCAGCTACACGCCTCTGGAAAACGGAAAATGGACCCTGCTTCTCTTTGTGGGCGGGGATATCATCGGGGCAAACATGAACCATTTTTCCAGGAATGTATTTTCTACATGCGCGGTAATTGTGTTTCTACTTATCCTCATAAGCGGATTTATATTTTTCAGGCTTAATCAGATTGCAGACAGAAAAAGGGATGCCGACGTATATAACCGCGAGCGGATGCTAAACCTTCTGATTGACCGGGGAAATGAAGTATACATGATGTACAACAGAACAAAACGCTGCCTGGAGTATGTAAGCCCTAATCTTGAAAGCGTGATGGGCTGGAGCCGGCAGGAAGCAGAGCAGCTGTTTTCAGAGGGCGGGGACGGGGACGCGGATGATATTGCCGGGATTAAGGATGAATTAGCCAATTGGGACAGACAGGGGGATTTTGTAGGTTCCATACACAGACATCTGAACCGGAATACAGGGGACCTGCGCCGTATACGCCTTCAGGTCAATCCCGTGCACCTTGATTCGGAAGAAGTATGGATTGCCAATCTTTCCGATATGACCAAGGAGTGGGAGCAGCGTGAGGATTTAGAGCAGGCGCTTATCGCTGCCAACAGCGCTAATATTGCTAAAAGTAATTTCCTTTCCAATATGAGCCACGACATCCGTACGCCTATGAATGCCATCCTTGGAATGGCAGACATCGCAAAGCAATATGCAGCGAACCCTGAAAAAGTAACAGGCTGTATGGAGAAGATTTCTTATTCCTCAAAGCACTTATTGTCGCTGATTGACGAGGTGCTTGACATGTCAAGGATTGAAAGCGGGAAAATGCTCCTGGATAATACGGCCTTCTCACTGTCCTGCATGCTGGAAGGCATCGTATCCATGTTCCAGGCGCCAATCAAAGAAAAAAAGCTAACATTCCACATGGAGAAAAACCATATTGAAAATGACTCCCTCATAGGGGACGAATTCCGCCTCAGCCGTATCCTGGTAAATATACTGTCCAATGCCATAAAATACACGCCCGAACAGGGAGAAATCTCATTTTCCATTGCTGAATCCGAGCCGGACAAAGAGGGCTATGCCAGATACCGTTTTATCATAAAGGATACTGGCCGGGGGATGACGGAAGAATTTTTAAAAACCATCTTCCTGCCATTTACCAGGATGGAGGAAAAAGATGGAAACCATACCCAGGGAACCGGGCTTGGCATGGCCATTGCAAAAAGCATGCTGGATTTGATGGGTGGAAGTATCCATGTTGAAAGCGCGCCGGGGAAAGGAAGCACCTTTACTGTTGATGTGGAACTGGAAATGGGGGATGCCGGGGAAAGCCAGGAAGAAAATAAGGAACCGGATACCATCCCGGGCAGACGTTTTGACTTTACCGGAAGAAGGATATTGATTGTTGAGGATAATGAAATTAACGCGGAGATTTTAAACGAGCTACTGCACATAGAAGGCGCCCTGACGGAAAGGGCAGGGAATGGGCAGGAAGCCGTGGATCTGTTCATGCAATCATCTCCTGGTTATTACGGCCTTATCCTGATGGATGTCCAGATGCCGGTCATGAATGGATATGAGGCTGCTTCCAGGATCCGCGGCCTGGACCGGCCGGACGCAGGGACAATCCCAATCATAGCCCTGACCGCCAATGCCTTTTCCGAGGACAGGAACAGGGCTTTAGCGGCCGGTATGGATGCCCATGTGGCAAAACCCATTGATATGGCAAGTCTCAGCAAAGTGCTGGGTGAAGTATTTTCCTCATGAGGAAGGAAGCACCCACTCGATGCTCCCAGCGGATTACTTAAATGTCCTTACAGACACCGCCCACCCTGTGGTTCAGACAGGGCGGGCATTTTATTTACTTATTTTCCATCACACCAATCCTATGCCTATTCCGTTCCATCCATATCAGCTGATTCCTTTCCACAGCTGTTTAATGAATACATGACTTCTCCATACGGCACTGTTATATCGATTGGCCCTGCAGCGTACGGCGCAATCGTGCTTTCATCAAACAGGATATGGATTCCATCCTCTAAGAGCAGCCAGTCCTAGGGTGTGTTTGAAAATTGCTTTCCGTCAGCTGTGCGTCCCACTTTGTGGGAGATTTGGTCCCGATGAGGGAGGCGTAGCGGGCTACGTTGACCGAATTGGGACCAAATATACCGCGAAGTGGGGCGTGCAGATGGCGGGAATGAATTTTCAAACACACCCTAGTCAAATGCTATAGTTATATTTTCTGGTTGAACAGTAAACATTCCTTCCTGGCCATCGATTTTAGACTTAATTGTTCTTTTAACAAAGGCTGTGATGTCAGCTTTCAGCTGTCCGCCGCCGATATCACTTATTTTCAGTATTCCTTTGTCCGGAGTAATTGTATAATATGCATGGGTATTATAGTTGTATTCCGGAAAGCCGGTGGGAAGGAGACAGCAGTTGT
This sequence comes from Enterocloster sp. OA13, assembly GCF_022440595.1. NCBI lineage: Bacteria > Bacillati > Bacillota > Clostridia > Lachnospirales > Lachnospiraceae > Enterocloster > Enterocloster sp. OA13. The sequence continues at coordinate 4,684,026 of NZ_JAKNTF010000001.1, forward strand.
TCAAGTGCAATCGAAATCCGCCCTCTTGTCCTACCCAAAACAGCCCATTCTCTTTCCGGCTTTTTTTCGGATTTATTATCATTTTTGAAATGCAGATGTGTTTTTTCTGCCTTCTTCTCTGCTCTTTTTCCGGCTTTAGATCAGCCACATCATTTGAGCCTGTCACAACCAAAGAACAGGAACAAAAACAGGTTGAGCTTTGTTTGGATTGGTTCTGGTTTTGAATTTTCCTTATAAATACATTGTTTTCGGGTGCTTTCCTTTTCTCGTTTTCTTTTTCTCTTTGCTCTTTCTCCATTTTGAAAACAGAGAGTGAACAGAAGGAAAAGGGCAGAAATTGATTGGAAAGGAAAGACGGAAAACAAAAAGCAGAAGTACCGGGATTGTTAAGTCCTGATACTTCTGCTTTGTTTTTACTTTATTCTATTTTCGACCGGAACATTGAGTTAAAGCCGGTGGGATGGGAACAGCAGTGTCCCCCGCATTCACACTATGTTCATATTTCATTCAAAAACCTTTTACACAATCAACATTATTTCTTCATGTTTTCCCTATATACTTTAACCATAGACAGTTAGAGATAGCTGCCACACAAAAACGCTTACAAGATTTTTTTCATAATACTCGAGCTGATAAGAAATTATCAGCTCTCCTCCCTTTTAATAATACTTTTTAAAAAACGTATCATCCCCAGGATGGTACGTTTTTTCATGGTATGCATATTCACTTCTGTCAGAAAAACAGGATTTTGCCCAGTCCCAGAAGGAACAGGATGACAACAAGCCCCACAACCAGCTTCATGGCTGCATCCTGGTCTGCAAGCCATCCCCACAGGCCCTCCTTCGCTTCTTCCTCAGACTCACTGCCGGATCCGTCTGTCTCATTCTTCTTATGATCATCCCCAGTCCCTTCCTCCGGCATATCCAAAAATACCACAGGGGCCTCCTGGTCCTTCTTCGTCTCCTCTTTGGCAGACTTAAGCGCTTCCCTGGCTGCTTTCCAGTTACTTTTATCCACATAATAATTTGTAAACGGAACGATTTCCACAATTCCTTCTTTAAACCTGTTGGTAGGCACGGTATTCTGGCCTTCCTCCACATAATACGGCACATTGGCGGCCTTTAACGCTTCTTCCAGGTATACGGTGTCAACATCATGCCCGTTGGACAGGAGCACCGGCTCCTTTACCATTGAGAAAGAGGCCTCAAAATCAGATGCAGCATCAATCAGCTGTTCCCCGCATTCCTCACATACAATCGCATCCTGCGGGAACCGTTTCCTGCATTTCGGACAAATCCTTCTTGTTTCCATAGCTGCTCCTTTCCGGGTTCCGGCCCTGGCGCCTCGCAACACTGCCTGAGATGCACCGGCAGGACCTGGGTCTGTCTTTTGTTTTGCTGTACGTCCATTATAGCTGTACTGTCCGGTAATTTCAAGGGAAGGTTTTCCCATATATCCGGCACCGGTTCATCCTCACGTCTTCCCTGCCCTGAATCCCTCAGGCAGGGTTACCTCCTTATATAAAAACAACAGGGCAGTCAGGTTTGGAAACGCCATAAGCCCGTTCCATATATCCGATAACATCCACACAACGTCCAGCCTGGCCTCGCTGCCAAGAAACACCGCCCCCAGGAACAGCAGCGGATAGACCCTGGCCGCAAACCATCTTCCCGCCTGTTCCCCCAGGCCGGTTCCCCTGATGAAATAGGCGGCTGCCTGCTTCCCCAGATAAAACCACGCCATGATGGTGGCAAATGCAAACACAACCATGGAACCGCTGACCAGGTATTCTCCTGCAATCCCCAGCCGGCCGCTGAAACACCAGGCGGCAAGGGCAGCCCCCTCATAGGGCACCGCATCCAGGGCCGAATCCGTCATGCACAGGATGACCAGGGCCGTAAGGGTACACAGTATCACGGTGTCGAAGAATACTTCAAACATGGCCCACATCCCCTGTTCATGAGACGTTGTGTCCTCGGCCGGACCGTGAAGCACGGCCAGGGTCCCAAGCCCCGCCTCATTGGAGAACACGCCCCTGGAAATACCGTAACGGATGCTGCGGCTTACCACATAACCTGCTCCCCCTCCCGCGGCTGCCTCCGGACAAAAGGCGGATGACACCATGGATGCCAGGGCGCCGGGAATCCGGTCATAGCAGGAAAATATCACTATCAGCGAAAATACGATATAAATACCGGAGGCAGCGGGCATCAGCTTCTCAGCCACATTGCCAATCCGGTTTATGCCCCCGCAGATGACCAGCATCAGGATTCCTGTAAATACCAGTCCTCCTGTGAGGGCCGGTACCTTCCATGTATATTCCATGGTGCTGATGGCTGAGTTGGCCTGCACCATGCTTCCCATACCCAGGGAGCACATCAGGCACAGGAAACTGTAGAGGATTCCCATGCCTTTTATCCCAAGCCCGCGCTCCATATAGACAAATGGCCCGCACACATAATGTCCATCGCTGTCCTTGTACCGGTACCGGATGCCCAGCATGGTCTCGCTGTAGGCTGTTATCATCCCAATCAGGGCCGACACCCACATCCAGAACAGGGCGCCGGGACCGCCTGCGGTCAGGGCCGTGGCCACCCCTGCAATGTTACCGGTCCCCACCGTTGCCGCCAGGGCCGTGCACACGGACTGGAACTGGCTGATGCCCTTTTTTTTGCCGGAATCAGTTCCATTTCCTTCTCCCGTCCCCTCCGATACCTTTCCTGACAGGATACGTCCTGCCGTGTTCCTCCACCAGTATGAAAATCCTCTTATCTGGAAAAAATGACATTTAAGGGTAAAAAATATGCCGACTCCCAGGAATATCACAAGGGTCCATGGCCCCCATACCATGCCATGGATCTGCTCCAGCCGTTCCATCATCTGCTGCCTACCGTCCAGCGTCTGTTCTTATTAAATGTCTTATTCCGGGAAGCGGCACGCTATGACAATTCCAGGAATTTTCTTATGGATGTACCTCGCATTTTATAGTGGTTTATGATAAAATAATGAATAGGTATTATAAAAGAATGAATGAGAAAAGAGGTATGCCGATGCCAGGTTTTACAACCCATTACGTTCTAGGCATGAAAGCATACAATGATATGCCGCAGAACAATCTGAAGTTTATCATTGCCAAGTACCGGTGGCTTTATCAGCTGGGATTGCAGGGTCCGGATATGTTTTTCTATAACCTGCCTATCCTGCGCCACCGTGACCACCGCAATGTGGGTTCCCATATGCACGAACACCATGTGAATGATTTTTTCCGCTGCTGTTTCCTGCAGCTTGCCAGGATTGATTCACGGCAGCAGCGGGAAGAGGGACTGGCCTACATGTGCGGTTTTATATGCCACTATATCGGCGATTCCATATGCCACCCTTATGTCTACGGACGGATTGAGTATGATGTCCATCATCCGGGCGCTTACTACCACGGACTCCATGCCAAGCTGGAGAACGACATTGACGCCCTGCTGCTTCAGAAGTATAAGAGGAAGAAGCCGTCCCAGTTCAACCAGGCTGCAACCATCTGCCTGAACGGCATGGAGACACAGTTCATCTCCCGTTTCCTGTCCGACTGTATCAATGAGGCATTTTATCCCCTCAGCTATAAGAACCGCTACCAGGTCACCGCGCCCATGATCCACAGATCCATACTGGCCCTGCGCTTTGGCTGCCGTACCTTATCAGACCCCAACAGCAGGAAGAAGGACCGGATTGAGTTTTTTGAGTCCATTTTCCTTAAGAATCCGGTGGCTTCCAGCAAGCTGGTGACGGATGTGGTTGAGAATCCGGCCTGGAGCCTGAACCTGCATCATGAGACATGGTGCAATCCATGGGATAAGCGGATTGCCTCCAAGGCGTCCTTCCCTGACCTGTTCAAACAGTCCCTGGGCAAGCTGAGCACCATCTTTTATATGATTAATTCCATGCTGGACACGGGACAGCCCCTCCGTACGGGCAGCCTGGAGATGCTTTTATCCGAACTGGGCAACTACTCCTATCACAGCGGACTGCCCTGTATTGATGAATGAAACCAGCACAAAGACAGAATAAAACATACGGTTTCCCGCTCATATATCACGGGAAACCGTATGTTTTTATTTGGGCTTTCTCTTATTCGATTACCTGGTCCCCATCCTTAATGCAATAGGATGTCCTGATTCCCAGACGTACCATCCAGTTCTTGGTTTCCTGGGTCAGCCACGGACCGGTGCCAGCACCGCTGCCTCCGTCGTTATCCCACAGCCACTGAGGGGTAGGCCACAGGGCAACACTGGGTTTCAGGGCCTTATAAACTTCATAATCAACACCGTTCTGTCCATGGTGGGCCAGCTGTACAACATCGCACTTGAGGGCGCGCAGGTCGTGGTCCGCCATGAGCATCTCGCCTCCGGCCCTGGCAAGATCCCCCAGGAACACCACATTGGTTCCGTTAAGGCTTACCATGTATGCCACACTGCTGTTATTCACAAAGTCACTGGTGGCCTTATAAGCCTTGTTCAGTACCTGTATCTTGGCAGGACCTGCATCAATGACCTGACCGGACACGATGTCACCGTGAAGCGTGTCCTGGGGCACAAGGGCAAATGCCCCCTTGAGGTAGGCAACCATGTTGGCAACCTCTGCATCCTTTTCAGCATACCAGCTGTCCTCGTGGAAGGAATAGTAGATTCCGTCAATGGTTATCTCACCATTGTGCTTGTAAAGTATATCGGCAAGGGCTCCTGCATGGTCTGAATCAGGATGGGTGATAAGCCAGGCCTTAACATGGCCGCCCTTCTGTTTAATCTGGTTTAAAAGATACTCCGTGTTGTTGGTCCATCCGCCGTCCACAACAATCAGCCCGCCCTCTCCGTTTTCAATGATAACGGACAGAAGCTGTGCATTGGTATCGTGGTTTGCCAGCATGGTAAGGCGCCCTTGGCCAAACAGTGAGGACGTGTCTGTCTTTGGTGTGGAAACCTCCCCAAACTGGGCCACCTGGGCCTTGGCCTGAATCACAGGCTGGCTGGCCGCCGCTGCCTGGCTGGAAACCGCAGTCTGGCCTGCGTTGGCCTGTCCGGCTGCCTGGCCGCCGTTAGCCTGTCCCGCAGTCTGGCCGCCGTTAGCCTGACCGCCGTTGGCCTGCCCCGCTGCCTGGCCGTTGGTTGATTGGATCTGCTGGATTACAGGAGCCGTCTGGCCGGACTGAGCGGACTGGTCCTGGTCATCTTTTATGATAATCTTATCCGGTGCAGTAAGGGCCTGTCCCTGGGCCTTGAATGGCTGTGAATCCGTCATTGCAAAGCTGTCCATCCCTCCGCCTGCTGTCATGAACATCATCATGGCAAGCAGTCCTGCTGCCGCCTGTTTCCAGTATCTGTCAATTCGCATCCCCATAATCTCCTTACTAATTCTGGGCTGTCAGCGCCCGCTGTTCGCCTGCCTTCATGGTGTCGTTAACCAGATAAGTATCGGTCTTGCCTTCCTCATCATAGAAGAACACCTGAACGCACACATCATGCTCATCAAAATAGCTTCCGTAATAGGTCTTGTCCGCCTCTTCCTCATCCGGCGCTTCATAATAGAAGTTCTGAGTGGCGATGGAGGACCCCACTGCCTTGAGCACTGTCTCCGCATAGACAACGGCAACCTCGCCCGTGGTCTTATGGGTAACAGGAAGCAGCACGGTAAGCAGGCCGCTGCCCCCGTCGTATCTCACGTCCATGTCCAGTACATAATCGGCAAACTCACCGTAAGGGTCGAGGAAGCTGTCCCTTAAATCTTCCCTTACTTCGGGCCAGTCAATGCTGATATTCTTATCCACTTCCACATCCGGGACCCCATCCCCTGCAATGGTGCCTCCGGTTGGGGATACAATATTACTCTGGGTACATCCGCAGAGCAGAGCCACTAAAGCCGCTAATATCAATGATAATTTTCCAATTTTTTTCATGATATGATAAACCTCCTTTTGTCAACGGTACTATTATAACGAAGATCCATACAATTTAACAGTCCTTTTTTCTTACAAAATTATTGTTATTTTTCCAAATACTACTTGCTTTTTCCATGGACAGGTGATAATATGTTCAATATAATTTCTATTTTTGATTTTTTGAACATTTGAGGAGGACATCGAATGAAACCGGAACCAAACACACCCCAAGGCACCAGCTTGAAAAAACGTCTGGACTGGATAACCACCATCATACCTTTTATATGTATTGTCATATTATGCTTCCTGTTCATGGCATTTCCCCAAGGCTCCACGTCCATCCTGGAGTCGGTCCGTTTCTTCCTGGGCGACCAGCTGGGAAGCTATTATCTGATCATCGGTCTGGGGGCGCTTATCTGTTCCTTTTATATGGCATTTTCCAGATACGGCAAAATCAAACTTGGGAACCTGGAAAAGCCTCAGTACTCTGCCTTCCAGTGGGGCTCCATGATGTTCACCGCGGGACTGGCGGCCGATATCCTGTTCTACTCCCTCTGTGAATGGATGCTTTATGCCAATGAAAGCCATATCACGGACATGGGTGCCAGACAGGACTGGGCTTCGACCTATCCCCTGTTCCACTGGGGCCCCATCCCCTGGAGTTTCTATATCATCCTGGCAGTTTCCTTTGGGTTCATGATCCATGTGCGCAAGCGCAGCAAGCAGAAATACTCTGAAGCCTGCCGCCCCCTCCTTGGAAAAAAGGTAGACGGGATATGGGGGAAGCTTATCGACCTTACCGCTGTATTTGCACTGCTGGCAGGAACCGCCACCACATTCTCCCTTGCAACCCCGCTGCTTTCCATGGCCTTCAGCCGGGTGTTCGGCATCCGTGAAAGCAACCTGCTGACCATCGCCATCCTGGTTGTGATCTGCGTGGTATATACCATGGCCGTATACTTTGGTATGAAAGGCGTTGCAAAGCTGGCGGCTTCCTGTGTCTATCTGTTTTTTGCACTGCTGGCCTACTTCCTGTTCCTGGGCGGCGAGACACGCTACATCATCGAGACGGGCATCACTGCCATCGGCAACCTGACCCAGAATTTCATCGGCATGGCAACCTGGACCGATGCCATGCGCACCTCATCCTTTCCCCAGACATGGACGATTTTCTATTGGGCATACTGGATGGTATGGTGCGTGGCAACCCCGTTTTTCATCGGTACGATCAGCAAAGGCAGGACCATACGCCAAACCGTGCTAGGAGGGTATTTCTTCGGTCTGGCAGGTACCTTCACCTCCTTCATCATACTGGGCAACTACGGGTTAGGCCTTCAGATGCACGGGAAGCTGGACTTAATGGCGCTGTATGAACAGACCGGAAGCCTTTATGAGGCAATCATCGCGGTGTTTGAGACAATGCCCCTGGCCCAGGCAGGGCTGGTGCTCCTGGCCGTTACCATGATTGCATTTTACGCCACCTCCTTTGACGCGCTGACCATGGTTGCCAGTTCCTATTCCTATAAGGCCCTGGGCGCGGATGAAGAGCCGGATAAGATTGTAAAGTTATTCTGGGCCGTCATGCTGATGCTGCTGCCCATAGCGCTTATCTTCTCGGAAAACTCCATGGCAAACCTGCAGACGGTCTCCATCATTGCTGCATTTCCCATTGGGTTCATCATTGTTCTTATTGTATGGAGTTTCTTTAAAGATGCCAGGCATTACCTGGACAATGAAAAACAGATTTAAGATTTTCTTCCATAAAAAAAGCATCAAAAACGAGGGCCGCCCTTTCAGCCCTCGTTTAGTGTGTACACCGCATAGCTGTTATTCTCCTTATCCCTTACTGATCCTCCCAGAGGATACTCTGTATCCTGTCCTCGGCTTCCGTCTCGTCACTTCCCTTAAAGTAAAAAGTCAGAAATCCCGTCATCCTGAGATTCTTAACTTCATCATAACGCTTCACGTTCGCCGTGGTCTTATCACTTGTCACATAGATGTCGCAGTCAAATTGATTTGCTGTCTGAATTAAATAGGAGATGGGGATTGCCTTGAATACCTTCTCCTTACTGTCAACCTGTCTCGTTAACATAGAATCACCTCAATTCAAAAACAAAACCAACTACTTGTTACCACTCTCCCTCGAATAATTATACATGCCCCTATATTGAAAGAATAACATTTTTTTCCTTTAAATGCAAGGGACAATCTGGAAAACTTGTTTATTTTTTGTAAAATGTTAATAAAATTAAGTTAAAAAATATCCTGATTTTACGTCATATTGTCAAAAGACAAAATAAATGGTAAAATCAGGAAATTTTTGTAACCAAACACTTATGGAGTGTTAAGATGCACTTACATCCAGGCCTTTCACTGCCCAGGTATAATTCTGCATTGCCTGCTGCAGGTTCAGGTCAGCGGACCTGTAGGCTGCCCTGGCCTGGAGGTATGCCAGTTCCTGCTGCATATATCCAATCTGGCTTAAGCTGCCTGTCCTGTACTGGATCTGGGCTGCCTGCCATGTATTCTGGGCCGCCTGCCACGCGGTTGTGGCGGAATCATATTCCACTTTCTTTTCCAGGATGGTGTCGTAAAGGGTCTGGATATTGGAGCGTACCAGGTCTTCGCTGTAGGCGACGTTGCGTACCTTGTTCTTGGTCTGGGTGGTGTTCTTTGATATGATCTGCTCAATCTGGTCCATGCCGCCGCCCTTGGCGCCCCTCATGGATATAAGGCTGTAGTTGTTATTGACCGCCTTTTCCTTATCCGCATTCACGTCAATGGCCGCAATGGCCGCCACATCAGAGGTTGGGACTGCCCCGATGACCGGATTGCCGTCCGACCCCCAGCCGGTAAAGGTGCACAAGGTCTTTTTAATGCTTTCAGCCTGTGTATCCAGCGCAGCCAGCTGGGACCTTGCCGAGGTCAGGCCGGAGGCGGCGCTGATTACATCCGCGTCAATGGCCAGGCCCTGGGCCTGCATGGTCTGCTGTATGTTCCTGGCTGTTTCTGCAATCTCCACGCCCTTGGATGCCACGTCCCGGTTCAGCATAATCTGTTCATAACCGTTCATGGCCTGCTGGAGGCTGTAGACGATTTTGTTTACACCGCGCTGGATCTGCTTCAGGTTCTTGTTGTCGTCCCTTATTCCCAGTTCGATGTTGTACCCCATGCTCTGTGCCCCGGAGCGGTAGCCCTTGGCGGTTGCCTTGGCTACCATCAGGTCCCCCATGGCATCTGCCGCTGAAAGCGCACCTGATTTTATGGCGTCCTCCAGGTCATCCGCCGCATCGTCCATTTCCCTTGCAGCCTCAAACATGGAGTTCACGATGCCTGCCTGCTCCTCCTCATAGGTATTATAGTAGGTATCGTATGTATTCTTTATGGGCGGATAGAAATTCTTAACCAGATCCTCAAGCTCATCATAATCCATCTGATTATCATAAAGCCTCTGATACGCCTCTGTGAATTCCTGGTCCGGGGCTACCTGTGGAAGCGCCAGGGATGTCACGGCGCCGGATGCCGATATGACCAGGGCCAGGGACGTTGCAGCCAGGCTCTTTTTGTGTCTGTTCTTCATAATCATTACCCTTTCTAAGCAACTGTCTTACCTTGGCTTTAGCTGAATGTCAGTCCCTTTTTTATCCAGTCATACTTTTCCATGGCAAGGGTGAGCTGCATTTTACCGGTTTCCACGCTGTTTTTGGCTGTTGTGTAACTGGTCTGCTGCTGAATCAGTTCCAGCGCGCTTATATTGCCTGTCGCGGCTTTGGCCGAAGCAGCATTCATGTTCACAGTCTCCAGCTGAAGCTTTATATTGGCGGCGTCCAGGGCGTCCTTTGCATCCAGGACCGCATTGTACTGGGTCTTCAGGCTGCTGTATACCTGGTTGCGCTTATCTTCCAGGTCCGCCTTGGTGGCATCCGCCTGCTCATTGGTCTTCAGGTTCTTAAGTTTATGTTCATCGGATTTGATTCCATAGTTATTCGCAATGGCCTGTTCCCTGTCAGCATCCGGGTTCATTGCCCCAATCCTTGCCAGGTCCGGCTCAGGAATATCCCGTATCTCAGGCTGGGAATCCGCACTCCAGCCCAGCATAAGCAGAAGGGAACGGTATACATTGTCCGTTGATTTCTGTGTGGACAGGATGTTGGCGTCTATGTCCTGAACACTCTTGAGGGAGGTCAGCACATCGGTCTGCGTGGCCAGGCCCGCTGCCTGACGGGCAACCGTGGCTTCATAGGAAGCCTGGGCCAGGGCACGGTTGGCATTAAGGTTTTCCATGGTGTAGGCGGACTGTTTGTAGGTGGTCATCAGCTGCTGGGCCTGGAATACCAGGTTGGCCTCTGTCTGGTCATATGAAATCTTGTACATTTCCGCGTCCATGAAGTTCTTGTCTGCTGTCTGCGCAAGGGTATTGCCTGCAAAATCCAGGTTGGCTGCGGTCATCCTCCCTATATAGCTGTCCGTGTCGGTGGAACCTGCGTCATCCCACAGATCCATGGCGTCACTCAGAAGCTTGTCATTGATTTCCGTCAGATCCTGATTCTTCTTATCACTGAGCGTGGAGCGGTTACTGCGCACAGTGGGGTTGTATTCATGGATTAAATCGGCCAGTTCCCCGTACTCCATCACATTGTCCCTGAGGGACGCCCATTTATCGGCGGAATATGCAAATTCCGGGCTGATATCCTTGCTGATATCCGGCGCCGGCGGCTCTGCCACTGAAAAGTTCTCATCGGGTTTGCTTGCCAGGGTGGCGAAGGCGGTCATGGGCGTGGTTCCGGCAATTGCCGATGCTGCCAGAATGACTGCTGCCCGGTATCCATATTTCCTGTCTCTGATATTCCTCATATTGATTCTCCTCTTTTTTCTGTATGCCCTTTCATATCTTCCTGACATGTGCCTGGGCAGACCCCGTTTTCCAGAATCTGCATTTCCTTCCTGGCCACATCCAGAAGCTGGTCCTTGCCTGCAACATTTTTATAATACATGGTTATGGCCCTGATGACGATGAGCATGAGCATATCCACCAGATATGCCAGCATTTCCTTCTCAATGGGATAACGCTCCCCATCAATCGCCTCATGCACCTTCTCCACAAACTCCATGTACGTGCTGTCCTGGAACAGGAATCCTTTTATGCCAAACAGGTGGGTCTGGTTCACCAGGCTCATATCTGACAGCATGTTCCTGTACATCCTATACCCCAGGCCATCCTCTCCCTGTTCCATCACGATTCCCAGCAGCCCCATGGCCGCTTCAAACGGATTGCCATGCTCTGCCCTCAGGAATTCAAATATCTTCCTCTGGCAGTTATCCCTGAACCCGCGCAGCATATACCGCATCAGGTCATCCTTATCCTCAAAATATGTATAGAAGCTTCCCCGTGAAATGTCAGCTTCCTTGATAATCTGGTTAATGGATGCAGATGAATAGGGAACCCTGGAAAACTCATGGACAGCGGCCTCCAGTATGACCTGCTTCTTTTCTTCCTTTAACTTCAAAAAACGTTGTGTCGGCATAGAACCAGCCTCCTTGCTATCATTCGTATCCTCATATTCCCTAAAATGACATAATGTCATTGTGACATATTGTCACGAAGCCAATTATAAACACTTATGGCATGGATTGTCAAGAAAGGAAGCATTAAATTTCCATTAAAAATCACTCCGGCGCCGGGGAACTATTGTTTGGAAGGTAAAAACAGGTAAAAAAAATCCGGGGAACCCCTTACGGGCGTTCCTCGAAATTCTCAGTTCTGTCAACAATATAGATTGGCCTGTCTTTCAATTCAGTGAACAGGATGGCAATATATTCACCGATGATTCCTATAATAATGAACATCATTGCAAACATGAAGCAGAGCAGGACCACGATGGTGGCGTAGCCGCTGGGAGCACCCCTGCGGGTCAGGAGCGTGTAGACCATGACCGCAAAGCCCAGGAGGGCGGAAAAGATGCCTGCATAGATTCCCAGCTTCAGGGGCATATTGGAAAAACACAGGATTGTGTTGATGGAGAATACAAACAGCTTCTTGATGCTGTATTTGCTTTCACCTGCAACCCTGGCCCTGGCCTCATATTCAATGGTGGTCTTCTTAAAGCCCACATTCTGTACATAGCCCCTCAGGAAACGGACCTTTTCACGGTAGCTGTCCTTAAGGACCTGGGCCACATGACGGCTGATGGCAAAAAAGTCTGAGGCGTTGGACTCAAAATGCACGTCTGAAATATGGTTAATCAACCAGTAAAAACCGGAAGAGGTTATGTTCTTAATGACCCCGGCCGTCTTATTCCTGGTGCGGACCATGTTGATGACCTCATAGCCTTCCTTGAACCGCTCCAGGATGACCGGGATACATTCCGGCGGGTGCTGGAGGTCTGCGTCCATGCAGATGATCCCGTCCCCGCTGCTGTAATCCAACCCCGCAATCATGGCCGCCTCATGGCCAAAGTTCCGGGAAAAACTGACCACCTTGACCGCGCTGTCAGAAGCAGACAGACGGTCAAGTATGGCAAGGCTCTGATCCGAGCTTCCATCATTGACAAAGATAAGCTCATAGGCCCAGTCAATGCCCTTTAATATCCCGGTGGTTTCTTTGTAAAATTCTTCCAGCGCTTTTTCTTCGTTGTAGACTGATACCACAACTGATAACAATCTGTCCATGAACTATGTCTTAAGTCCTTTCTTTAGTCATATACCTCAATCTCAAGGCTGGAATGGGAGGGAACCCGCTGTTCCTCTGGCGGAAGCTTCATATATTCCCCGTACACCAGGGTAAGGACCTGGTGCCAGCCTTTTGGTATCATAAGCCGGGTGTCCTCAAAATCAATATCCTCCACCTCATCGCACCAGTCCTTATCCAGTGTGACATACAGGAAATCCGGCTGGTAATTGCTGTAATAGCGCAGGCGTCCCTTGCTGTTCCTGTCTTTAAGGGCCAGGGCCTTCTGCATGGCAAATATGGCCTTCATGGGGATGACACGTCCCACCATGGCAAGGCCGCCCACGAAGATTTTGTTCATCAGGCTGTATTTGCTGAAATCCAGCTTATCCCGGTGGGCCATGGCCATGCCGTAAACAACCATGTGCAGGAACTTCGTAACAGCCGCGCCCGCCCTGCCGGCCGGAAGCCTGTCAATGACAAACAGATCCACCCACAGGTGGTTCAGCTTGCCTTCATAGAAAGCCATCTGCGGGCTGTCCTCATGGCACCGGCTGTTCTTATAGATGATGCGGGCCGTAAAGTCATAGAATCCCTTCCCGCCCCTGAAGCTGTTTGGTTCCAGCAGTTCCAGCCCCTCAGGCAGCTCCCTCCTCACCACCTTCATGAAGGCCTCATACTGGTTCCTGGTAAATGCCACATCCGCGTCATCATCCCAGGGAATGAATCCATTGTGGCGCACGGCCCCAATCAGCGTGCCTGCGTCCAGCATATATTTTATATTGTATTTGCGGCATATCCTGTCAATCTCCTTGAGGATCTTAAGGTTAGCCCCATGAACCTTTCCCATGTCATAAGATGGTTTCATTCCACTGCACTCCTTCAGGGCCTTGGGCCCTTTCATCCATTGTTATTGAGGCGCTGCCGGCCAGGACCTTATGCCTCCACTGCCTGGCGGATTGTCTTAGCCATATAATCAATCATATCATCTGTCATGCCAGGATACACGCCTACCCAGAAGGTATCCGACATGATCCGGTCCGTGTTTGAAAGGCTGCCAACAACCCGGTATCCCTCTCCCCTGCTTCTCATCTCATCAAAACAGGGGTGTCTGGTCAGGTTCCCGGCAAAGAGCATCCTGGTCTGTACGCCTTTGCCTTCCACATACCGCACCACCTGGTTCCTGTCCACGCCTTCCCTGCAGGTAATAAGGAAACCGAACCAGCTGGGGGTGGAGTGTTCCGCGGGTTCAGGAAGGATCAGCCTGTCCTCCAGCCCTGCCAGTCCCGCCTTTAAACGGGCAAAATTCTGGCGGCGGCGTTCCACGAAGGATGGGAATTTGTCCAGCTGGGCGCAGCCCACGGCTGCCTGCATATCTGTCGCTTTCAGATTATATCCGAGATGGGAATACACATACTTATGGTCATACCCCAGGGGCAGTTGGCCGAACTGCCTGTCAAACCTGTGTCCGCACATGTTATCGCGTCCGGAGGGGCATACGCAGTCCCGTCCCCAGTCCCGGAAGGAGCGGATGATTTTATTCAGCAGCGGATTATCCGTGTACACGGCGCCGCCTTCCCCCATGGTCATATGGTGGGGCGGGTAAAAGCTGGAGGTGCCGATATCGCCGATAGTCCCGGTAAATCTTTCAACTTCCTTCCCATCCTCTTCCATGGTATACCTGGTTCCCAGGGCGTCACAGTTATCCTCCACCAGCCACAGATCATGGCGTTCACAGAATGCCTTCACAGCCCTCAAATCAAAGGGGTTGCCAAGTGTGTGCGCAATCATCACTGCCTTTGTCTTATCAGACAGCGCCTCCTCCAGCTTTGTCACGTCAATATTATACTGGGGAATGGTCACATCCACGAACACCGGCACGGCGCCATACTGGATTGCAGGCGCGACCGTGGTTGGGAACCCGCATGCAACCGTAATGATTTCATCTCCCCGTTTCACACGGCGCTCCCCTAAAAGAGGGGAGGTAAGTGCCATAAAGGCCACCAGGTTTGCCGAAGAACCGGAATTCACAAGGGAACAGAACCTGACGCCCAGATATTCCCCAAGCTTTTTCTCAAACTCATCCGTAAACCTGCCAGAAGTAAGCCAGAACTCCAGGGCGCTGTCCACCAGGTTCACCATCTCGTGGTGGTCATAGACACGTGAAGCATACGGTATCCTATCCCCCTCCTTAAATGGTCCCTTCTTATTATGGAAGGTATCACAGTACTCCTCCACCAGACCCAGAATCTGCTCCCGGGCTTCATTTTCCGTCATATTATCAAATTTCATATCATCATCTCCTGTCCCAAAATCCCAGCGCCGTAGGGCGTGTTTGAAAATTGCTTTCCGTCGGCTGTGCGTCCCACTTTGTGGGAGATTTGGTCCCGATGACGGAGGCGTAGCGGGCTACGCTGACTGAATCGGGGCCAAATATACCGCGAAGTGGGGCGTGCAGACGGCGGGAATGAATTTTCAAACAGGCTCTAGGGCGCCGCCTACTCAAAAAACTCCATGATCTGCCTGTCCATCACATCCAGCATTTCCTGTCCGTCCAGATAGGCCTTGGACCATTCCACTGTTTTTTCAACAGCCTGTTCCACACCGTACCTTGGACGCCATCCAAACACACGCTTAATCTTAGAACAGTCCAGCTTCAGGAAATTAGCCTCATGGGGGCCTCCGTCGTACCGGTCCACCCATGTCATCCCGCCGCCCCATGCGCGGCAGAAGATATCCACCAGATTCCCGGTGGTCACGCAGTCCCTGTCATCCGGTCCCACATTATAGTATCCCTGGAATTTCCCATCCTCATACTGTCTCATGGCAATGGTCAGATAAACCGCCAGCGGTTCCAGCACCAGCTGATAGGGCCTGGTGGAATGCGGATTCCTTACTATTATATCTTTGCCGGAAGCAGCCGCCCTTACACAGTCCGGAATGATCCTGTCATTGGCAAAATCCCCGCCGCCGATTACATTACCCGCCCGGGAGGTGGACACAGCACACCGCCCGTCCGCCAGGAACGACTTCTGATAGCTATGGGTCACCAGCTCCGAGCAGGACTTACTATTAGAATACGGATCATACCCATCCAGTGGATCGCATTCCCTATAGCCATACTCCCATTCCCTATTCTCATACACCTTATCCGTGGTCACATTCAAAAAAGAACGCACGCTTTCCGTGAGCCGCACACACTCCAGCACATTCACGGTCCCCATCACATTGGTCTCATACGTATACACCGGCTCCTTATAAGAGTCCCTGACAATCGGCTGTGCCGCCAGATGGAACACAACCTCGGGCCTGACCCGGTCAAACACCTCCCGCAGATGCTTAAGGTCCCGTATATCCCCAATCACGCTGTCCATACAATCCTCCAGCCCCGCAATCTCAAACAGATTCGGATCCGTCGGCGGCTCCAGCGCATACCCCGTCACCTGTGCCCCGGCCAGCCCCAGCATCCTGCAAAGCCAAGCCCCCTTAAACCCAGTATGTCCGGTAACCAGCACACGCTTACCTTTATAAAAATCTCCCAATTCCTTAATGGTCATAAAAAACACCTCACTCAATCCATCAATCATTACGCAACGTTTTTTCCTCCCTGGCGTTCGCGGAAGCGTAGCAGGGCTGCGGTATTCCTTCCTGCTAAAACCATCTTTTCACGCCGGCACTTAGGCGCGGTCTTTCACGCGCCTTAGTACCGCTGCGTGGAAAACAAGCGCGAGCGGGTTGCAGCAGGAAGGAATACCGCAGCCCTGCGGACCTCCGCCAACCCTACCCCCATATCTTCCACGGCGCCTTCCCCGACTGCCACAGTTCCTCCAGCTTGTTCATCTCCCTCTGGGTATCCATGCACTGCCAGAAGCCGCTGTGATAGAAGGATTTAAGCTGTCCCTCCATGGCCAGCCTCTGCATGGGCTGCTTTTCAAACACAGTGGTATCGTCTTCCAGATAATTGAAGATTTCCGGTTCCATCACCATGAAGCCGCCATTAATCAGGGCGCCGTCGTTATCCTCCTTCTCGCGGAAGGAAAGGATGGTATTGTCATCATCAATGTCCAATACCCCCTTCATCTGGCCGATGTTCACCGTGGTGATGGTGGCTGTCCTGCCATGGGACCTGTGGAACTGTACCAGCTTATCCAGATCAACCGTGCTCACACCGTCCCCATAGGTCAGCATGAAGGTTTCATTGCCGATGTAGGGCTGGATCCGTTTCACCCGCCCTCCGGTCATGGTGTTAAGGCCGGTGTCCACAAGGGTCACCTTCCATGGCTCGGAATAATTGTTGTGGACTTCCATCTTGTTATTGGCCAGATCAAAGGTTACATCTGAGGTGTGAAGGAAATAGTCAGCAAAAAATTCCTTTACCACATACTGCTTATATCCAAGGCAGATGACAAAATCGTGGAAACCAAACTCAGAGTAATATTTCATGATATGCCACAGGATGGGCCTTCCGCCGATTTCAATCATTGGCTTTGGTTTTAAATGGCTTTCCTCACTGATCCTGGTTCCAAGTCCGCCTGCTAAAATAACAACTTTCATCTTTATCCTCCATTGTGTCCCAACAGCCCTCCATGGGGCTGCCCGTCATCTGAATACGTTCCATCCATGTTCCTTCAGGATCCGCAATGCATCCTGTATCTTGTCCACACCCTTCCTGTACTCAAACAGGTCGGATAGTTCCTTGTCCATGGCCTTAAGCTCCTCCTCATCCATATCTGGCACCTGAAGGGCCATGGCCGCCATATTTTCAAAGTTTTCTTCCCTGTACGGCGCCTTCTGGATCTCATGGTAAGTAGTATAACCATTTCCTGACAGGATTGCAAGACAGAATAGTGCAATCAGGCACCGACGCCATATGACCCAAACGGTATGGGACGTTCCTGTGGAATCCGGATTTCCATTTACATACTGGTTTCCTCTTTGTTTCCCATGTATATCCCGTTTCATTCCCCGGTTCCCTTGTACATCCTGCTTTATTCCCTGGTTCCACGCAAGGGCAAAGGTGATGACCATTCCAAGGATCCCTACCTGGAACTGCAGGGCGTACCTGGAACTCAGGGCATATGACTCGCTCTCAAATATATACCTGGATATGAATATGAGTATATGGTTCAGTCCGCCTCCCACCAAGAGCATCATGGGGAGCAGTGTTTTCTCATAAAACCGGAACCTCAGGTTAAGCCAAAGCGCAAACAGGTATCCGCAGACCACAAAGAGGCCGATGAGATAAATCGTGCGGTCCGTAATCATGCCCTGTTTCACCAGCTCCTGCAGCTCCTCCCCTCCCACAAGGATACCGGCAAAGGATTTAAGCAGGAAGCGGACGGGAAATGCAGGATGGTCGGAAAGGATTTCCATCAGGGAACGCCCGGTTGCCCCGGCATGTTCCTCCACTGCAAATGAGTTGCTGAGGATATAGAGAAGCAGCGGAATCAAGGTACAGGCCATATAGGCGATGTAGCGCATGTCCCATTCATTTTCCCGCATCCTGCCCCGGACCATGCAGAATAAGTAGGACATCAGGATTGTCACTGCGTAGATTGCGCAGTAAGGGCCTGCCGTTCCCAGTATGATAAGCCATGGAAGCACCAGAAGCTTTATCCTGTCCCCGTTCTTTTCCTCACCGGCCCATACCCGGTCCAGCACCAGTTCGTGGTAATAAAAGCAGGCAAAGGCGAAAAAATGGGACCAGCCGCTGCCGTTTGTAAGCATTTCCCATTTATTAAGACTGAACATCACTGCCATGAGAAGCGCAAACCAGCCAATCCCAATCCTTCTGTTTTTACAGTAAATCCCAAGTACCCAGCCAGCCAGCCCCAGGCTTATAACCCCCAGGACACGTTCCAGGGTAACGGAGAATCCAAACAATCCCACATTGATGATCCGGCACAGATAGTTGATGGGAATCCGGGTAAGCACGTCCGGCACAAAGAATCTGGCCGGGTCATACACATCGGGAAGATAGCTGTTGACCAGACGGATGTAGTCGGAATACACCACGTCGCAGGTGGAATTCTTAACATACCAAAGGCAGAAGCCAATGCCAAGAAGGGGCAGAAGCCAGTATATGATTTTTCTGTACCTGGATGTGTCCATGGTTCCTCTCCTTTTCTGATGCGTATTTACCTGGGCGGATATCGCTCCGGCAGGGCATTGCCTACCTCGCCGTCATATGCACAATTGCAGCCAGACGGTCCTTACCGCGTTGTTCCTGGGCATTGTGCATATAGAAATTATAGTCAAAGGTCAGGTGTACCATCTGCCACGGTTCAGCTTCAATGGTTTCATTCACCACGGTGGAGCGCACCGGGATTGTGACCGGATCATCCTGGTCCTTTGTTATCTTAATGCCCTCGCCTCCGCTCATGACGCCCGGATATATGATTTCCAGGTCAATCATCCCTGTCTCACCTGCCATGACCGTCAGGCTGGCATGTTCATCCATCCATCCGTCATCATAATATCCATACTCCACATTCAGCTTCAGGTCCTTTACGAACTGGGTGATATCCTGGAAACCATTGTGCTCCGGATCCTCCCTCAGCACAAGCATACGGTCGTCCACCAGCCCGATGTCGCGGATACTGTCAATGAATTCCACGCTGGTTCCCTCCGCCGTCCGTTCCTTGTCAAAGACCTTAAAAAAGGTACGGGCTGTAAAATCACTCATCTCATAGCTGTTGCCTATGATGTAAATATTCTTTCCGAACAGGCTGTCTCCATACCGTCCGTATGTTTCCTCCGCCAGCGAATTATAACGCAGCTGGCTGGGCCACAGATACAGGTTCGGGTACTGCGCCCGGTAAAACAGCTCCACCGGAAGCATGAGGAATACATAACAGATAAATGCCGCCCCCCAGGGCCACAGACGTTTCAGGTAAAGCTCCGGCTTCACCCCTTCGGTCAGGACCCCGTACATGTACGCCAGAAGCAGAAGGGCTGCTGTCAGGGAAACATAGACCCACCGCATCTCCACCCGGATGGTCACGCTGGAGGACGCGATACAGGCCCCGATGAATAAAAGGAACAGGGCCAGGTTACATAGTACCTTCCCCTTCACGTCCTTCCTCTTATCCTTTATGACCTTTATAAGGAAGCCCAATACAATAACGGCGATGGCCACGTCAGCCAGCAGGACCAGAATCCTGATTGACAGGGGGCTCTGTCCCCACGGGCAGCCGTTGAGATGTTCCGGGCCTGCATTCATGCCGAACACATACGCAATCTGGCTCAGCCCATAGCGGACCGTATCTGCCAGGCTGAAGGTATCCGCCACCTGGGTCCCTCCGGTGCCCGCAGGCAGGACGCTTCCGATGGTAAATGCGCGGATTACCTGGACCAGCAGGAAGGACACCAGGCCGGCGGCCCATTCCGCCAGATTCTTAGACCGCTTGATAAGCAGTACAAGGAGCAGGAGCGGAAACAGTACCATATACCGTTCATGTACAAAGCACACGCCGAAATACAGGGCGCAGGACAGATAATAATACTTCCTGCCGTCCTCCCCGTTCATGTAACGGTACAGGTACCAGAGGATACCAATGGCCATCCAGAGCGCCATGGTTTCCATCAGCCCCAGGACCTGGCCGATCTGGTAATAAGCCATCCGGCTTATGAGATACATGAAGCCGCACAGGAAGCCGATTCCCTTGGAGCGCGAAAGCCGTCTTCCAATCAGGTAGACCGACCAGGCAACAGCCGTGTTCAACAGGATGTTAAACGGCACGAACCAGTTCACATGGTTACCGACCACCGCCATCTCAAGCCAGGCCGCCAGATAGTAAAGGAAACGGAACCTGGTGCTTCCCAAAGGGAACACATACTGGAGAAAGCCCTGCTCGCCATAACAGGACCAGAAATACAGGTCATCCATATAAAGCCCTTTGATTTCAATATTCCTGTTCACCCACACTGCCATGGCCAACAGGATTCCCATGAAAATCACATGGTCTTTCCACTCATATTTCTTCTCCATCCTGGAGAAACCAATCCTGGTTCTCGACCGTTCTTTTGTCTCCACAGCTTATGCCTCCTTTGCAGTACCTTCTGCGTAAATTCCCCGGTGTCCATGTCAGTGCCGCCCGGAAAGGACCTCGCCGGGACATGGTCATGACTTCAGTCCGATGAAAAACTGTAATTATTGTGGAAATCCCCTACCGCCGCCTCCGGATCCGCAGGCAATACCGGCGGCAGCGTGACCCTGGCCGACAGATTGCCCCACTCATACTTAAGATCCGTAAGGCTGCCCTCTTCTATCATATCCTCTATCATCTCAAGGGCACGGGGCTGCGCTGCCAGATATCCTTTTTCCACAAAAAAATACTCTGTGCCCGCATATTCCAGGAATTCCTCAAAATATTTAAGCCTCTTCACCAGATATACATTGCCTCCGCTGCCAGTGACATCGTAATAACTCTGTACACTGCAGGATATATCCAGGACATCCGGATGGTTCCCGAACGCCAGCACCCTTGTCCTTGGGGAAAAGCCGGATACAAGGTTCATGCACCCTATTTCCAGGTCGCGCTGACGCGCCTCCCTCCGGTGGTCATAATATCCCATATGCTTTAACCGCACCGGCGTAAAACCAGGCTGCCCAGCCCAGCTGGTCAGGCATGTAAGCGGGACATTCACTATCATGAAACAGATGACCGCCATACCAATCCCACGTCCCAGTCCATGCATTCCGTCAGGAGCCGTACCACGGCCCAACAGGCTTCCTTCCATCCTCATGGAAATGATGACCAAAAGGGAATAAAACAGGATGAAATAATTGCCATCCACCTGGGACAGTGTGTAAATGCTGGCAATACATCCCAGTGTCATGACAGCCATCAAAACCCTGTCAAATACTTCCAAGGGCGTCCGCGCCTTTCTGCCCCTTATGGCAGAAACACTCCATATAAACAGGAACAGTGTCACAAGTCCGGTTCCCCAGGCAATGACCACATGGTCCATGTCCACGGAGACAGGAGCCGTAAGCATTTCCCCAAGACGCCTGCCCAGGCGGGCCAGTTTTTCCCCGGCTGTCAGCATGGACGGGTCCCCAATCACATGGCTGAAGGAGAAGGGGTATCTGACCTTCCATCCCAAGCGCTCACAAAAGCCGGCAAATATGGAAGTCACCGGAACCCCGGTCATGAGCCATGTGCGATACCATAACCCGGCTGCGGCGCCTGCTGGAAAAAGAAGCAGAAGCCATCCCTTTTTATCTCCCAGACTGAACCTGCCTGTGGCCATGAGACAGATAAGGGCGGTTCCCCCAAGGGCGGTTGAAAATACCAGGGCCGTGGGCTTATATACCAGGGTCAGCAGATAGGTTGCCACCGCCATGAGAAGCCATGGCGTCCTTTCCTTTTTCTCAAATGCACGGCACAGGAAGTCATATATAATCAGCTGGTGCAGCAATGTGATGATATCGCTCTTGGCCGTGGCAGCCATGTTCATGATTCCCGGGATGGAGGAAAGCACAGCCGCCGCAAAAAGCCCCATTCCCAGCCCCCTTTTGCGCCTTACCATAGACACTGCCAGTACCAGGACCGCAATTGTCATCCACAGGGAAAACGCCAGCACAAATCCATAGGTGGGCGTGCCGCTCAATGGAAGGGCCAGCACCTCCAGACCCTTACTGTAGGTGTAGACCAGATTAATCATACCCAGGTTTTCATAGATCCCCTTCCCATTGTCCAGCACGAATGCCGAGCGCAGCCCATAATGCAGGGAGTCATAATCCAGCTCTATATTCAGACGTCCAGCCTGGATCAGGACCATGGTGATGATAAATGCCAGAAGCCATGGATAGGTCTTACAGGACTGCTGCCGCAGACATCCCGGCGTTCCTGGCATCCCCGGCGTCCCCGAAGTCTCCGGCATTCCCGGCATCTTCTGCCCAATCCGGCCTCTTCGGACAACCAGATACGCCTCCGCCCCAATTGCCGCACCGCCCAGAACCAGCGCCAGCACACGCCAGAACTTAATCCCGCCATGGCCTGTCAGGGATATGAGACACACAATCACCATCCAGAACGCGCTTCCGGTCACCAGGGACATGGACAGTTCCTCAACAGATGACCGCCGGATTTTCCAAGCAAATAAGCGGTGGATCCATCTTCCCCAGAGAATCAGGACCGCCACATAAAGGCCGGATACGGCAATCGGCACCAGGATCTGGTGGCACCAGGTAAAAACCGCCGCGCCGCCAGCCACACAAAGCCAGCAGGTCCTGGGGTTTCCTGCATTCCCGGCTCTGGATATTTTATCGACCGGGTTTCCATTCCCACCCGTTTTGCCACCTGCTTTCCCATTCCCGCCATAAGCCTTCCTGAGCCAGAACAGGTTCCATGCAAATACAAGCGCAACCTCCCCAAACATGATCCATGTGGCTTTTGACTCCAGGACACTCCTTAAAGGCCCGGCCATCACTTTGTAATACGATATGATAAGAAACGCTCCTGTCAGCCCCAACAGCACTGCCAGAAGCAGATTCCCCCTTTTGCTACCCTTCATATTCAGAATCCTTAATTTTTTTCATCACTCATATTCACCATAAGCAGTTTTATAAAAATGCATCAGCAGCCGGGCAGCCGGCCCGGGCCAGAACCGCCTGAACATGGCTTCCTCCTCCTCTGCCCTCCTGCCCCCCACGATACACGCCTTGGTGGTGGCTTCATCATGGACCCGGTAATACAGAAGAGGACGCTCGTCACAGATAAACCGTCCCTTTTCACAGGCCAGCTGATATAAGTTATCCCAGTCCAGGGCAAACCTGTATTCCGAACGCACCAGGGGTGTGCCCAGCAGTTTCTTCTGATAGGTTGTGGCAGGACAGCAGATGGGATTGCCGAAAATCAGGGACATTTTCTTAATCCATGCCCGGTCATTCAGGGCCGGAACCCGCAGCGGAAGGCGGAGGATACGTTTCACCCACAGCATGGCGTCACCTGTGATCAGCCGTCCATTTTTCACAATCACATAGTCCGTGGTGAACACGGTCATGTCAGGATATGCCCTGTAGGCGGCCAGAAGCCGCTCCACGTATTCCTTATGGTACATGTCATCCTGGTGGGCAATGGTGACCAGCTCACCGTCCGCCATTTCATATGCAAAGTTCCAGTCATCCCTTATATTGCTTTCGCCGTTCCTTACGAATACCTGGATGCCGTATTTCCACGCCAGTCCGTCTATGTATGGGCTGGGGGTGGAGGTGCACAGTATGATATGGCTGGGCACGCTCTGGGAAACCAGGGAGCGGATCAACGGTTCCAGATAGGGCGAATCCTTGTAAGCGCATATGGAAAACACATGCTTATACTTCATAAAAATGTTCCTCCAGCATCAGGCAGAGGGTATGGTAAACCGGCAGGTGTAATTCCTGGATTTTAAATGTCTCCTGCTCCGGCACAACGATGGACACATCGCTGGCCCTGCCAAGCTCTCCCCCGTCCTTGCCCGTAAGGCCGATTGTCCTGATACCCGCAGCTTTTGCCACCGCCAATGCATACATGATATTCTTAGCATTGCCCGAAGTGGAGATTCCTATGAACACATCCCCGGGCCTGCCGTAACCGTAAAGCTGCTGGGCATAGGTCAGTTCCCCATTCACATCATTGGAAAATGCAGTGGACAGGGATATATGCCCGGTAAGCGCAATGGCCGGAAGGCTTCCCTGAAGATGTGCCGCCAGTTCCCCGCCCCGCACCGGATCCGCTGCCCTCAATGCGTCAGCAAATTCCCCGGCTACCGGACGGCGCTTGACAAATCCCTTCATCAGCTCCCCCACAATGTGCTCACTGTCAGCACAGCTTCCACCATTTCCCGCAATGAGGACCTTTCCCCCATGCTCATAGCATTCCTTCATCATCTCATAAGCAGCAAGGACATCCGCCTTCACCGCATCAAGCACCGGATACCTTCCGGTCAGTTCCTCCAGATATTCCATTTCCCTCATGGGATTCACACCTGTCCTTTCTCTACAATCCACCGGGCGGCAATCAGCAGGTCCTCCGCATAAAAGTCATATGCCGGGCTTACCCCTGTGCGCATGTCCTCCTCGTGCTGATCCCTGCCGTATCCGGTTCCCACCAGGATGGAGGTAAGGCCATAATTCTTCCCCGCCTCCACGTCCAGCAGCTTATCGCCCACCATGAAGGAGTGGGCCTTATCCACGTCAAACCGCTCTCCGGCCATCTCAAACATCCCGGTTCCGGGCTTGCGGCACCGGCACTGTATCTTATATGGTCCAATTCCATGCACCGGGTGATGGGGGCAGTAGTAAAATGCATCAATACCGGCCCCGTCCCGCTCCAGCAGTTGGTTCATATGCAGGTGAAGCTTCTCTACGTCCTCCGTCCTGTAATAACCCCTGGCCACACCCGCCTGATTGGTCACCACCACCAGACGGTATCCCGCCGCTTTTAACATCCTCAGCGCTTCTTTAACCCCTGGGAGTATGTGCAGGTCCTCCGGTTTGTAGAGATAGCAGACCTCTTCGTTCAGCGTCCCGTCCCTGTCTAAAAAAACAACCCGTTCCATGGCTTTTAACCGTCCTTTATATGTCAAACTTATATTCCCCATCCGGCATATGGACACTGACCTGATCATACTGCCATCTGTCATCGTCCATGACCCAGCTCTGGGCGCCCCGCAGTTCAAAGTTCCAGTCAGCCAGCTGACCGCCCACCTGTTCCATCCTGGCCGCCACCTTGTGGCGCACGTTATACGGGCAGTACATAAGCAGGTAACCGCCGCCGCCAGCGCCCAGAAGCTTACCGCCCAGCGCCCCTGCCTTCAGGGCCTCATCGTAAAGCTCATCAATCTGGGGCGTCGTGATCTTGGCGCTCATGCGCTTCTTGCTCTGCCATCCATAGTCCAGAAGCTTCCCAAAGCTGTGAAGGTTGCCCTTTAAAAGTTCATCCTTCAGGGCATAGGCCAGGGCCTTTACCTCGCACATGGCCTGAAAGCTGTCCTTTTTCTCATAGTTCTGCACCTGGTCCTTGATGATGTTGGCAGACACGTGTATCTTACCCGTGTAGCACAGCAGCAGGTTGTATTGGAGTTCGTGGATGATATCCTTCTTGATACGCAGCGGATTCACCACCACATTATTGCGCCCATGGAACTCAATGAAATTAAAGCCGCCAAATGCAGCCGCATACTGGTCCTGGTATCCGCCGTCTATGCCCAGGTCAATCCTCTCCACCTGGTAGGCCAGGTCAGCCATGGCATACGCGTCCATCATGATTCCCTTCCACCGGGCCATGGCCATCAGCATGGCCACCATGACGGTGGATGAGGTTCCAAGGCCGGAACCCGGAGGCGCGTCGCACTGGAGGTATACCTCGCATCCCTGCTTGATATCCATGGCCTTGAGGGCCGCTGTCACAAGGTCCAGTTTTCCGTCATAGACATAATTCTCATTGGTGTTATATTTGACCGTCATATCAAAATCAATGGAATTGACAATAATCTGGTCATCCTCCCTGGGAACAATGGAGCAGTACGCGTATTTATTGATTGTACTGCCGATGATGGCGCCTCCCTGCTCCACGCAGAATGGCGCTACGTCCGTCCCGCCTCCGCCAAAGCTTACCCTGAGAGGCGCCCTTCCTCTGATTACCATATGTTTCTCCTTCCGTATACCTTCCGTATATGAACATACCGGGTTTCCCGGCAATTACATAGGCTAAACCACCACCTGGTTCCTCACATCCTCCTGGAACTGGCGGTATGCCTCCGGGATCCCGATGTCAATGAAGTATCCGTCATTGACAAAACCTCCCAGGCCTTTCCCCTCTGTTAACCACTTTGGGATCATGTCATTTTCCAGCGATACCTTGCCCTCGGGTATGGTATCCATAAGGCTGCGCCTCATCAGGTAAATGCCGCCGTTGATGGTGCCCATCCTGGTTTCCTCTGTTTTCTCGTTAAATGCAGTCAGGAATCCCTTCTCATCCAGGATGGCCTGGCCGTATCTGGACACATCCGGCACCTCCCGCAGCACCAGGGCCATGTCCAGATCCAGCGAGTCCTGAAGCCGCTTCAGGCGTGTATAGTCAATCTGGTAAAATGTATCCGCATTCAGCACAAAGAACCTTTCCTCAGTGACAAAGCGTCCCGCGTTCTTAATCGCGCCCGCCGTCCCCAGCAGGGTTTCCTCATAGGCATAGGAGGCGTGAAACCCAAACCGCTCCCCATCCCCAAAATACTCCTCCACCATGGTTCCTTTGTATCCAACGGCAAATATGATATCCGTCATGCCGCTGCGCACCAGTTCCCTGGTAACGTATTCCATGAAAGGCCGTCCCTCAATCAGGGCCATTGGCTTGGGCCGGTCGCTTACCACGCTGCGAAGCCGTGTCCCAAGGCCTCCGGCCAAAAGTATTGCCTGCATCATACTCCTCCTTCTTCCTGTGATGTGTACAGCTGAACATGGGATTCCTGGCTTTCAGACTGAAAGCCACACCGGTCCATCCTCATAATCACACCCGGAAGTCCTCGTCAATCACCTTCCAGGCGCCGTCCATGCTGAAATGCTTCTTGATATAATCCTGGGTCCTGCGGCACAATTCCCGGCAGCGCCCGTTATCATTGTAAAGCCCCACCACCCGGTCCGCAAACGCTTCCGGCTCATCCGCAATCTCCAGCACGGACTCCACAAACGGAATCCCCTCCGCACCCGTGGATGTGGTCACAATGGGGGCGCCGTTATAGATGGCTTCCACCACCTTGCCCTTGACCCCTGCGCCATAGCGCAGCGGGACCACCACCAGCTTACAGGTGGAATAAAGCGCCTCCAGCTCTTCCTCGCTGACAAAGCCCTTTATGATGATTCCCTCTTCCTGGCCAAGCGCCTGTATCTCCTCTGTCACCTTCGAGCCTACCACATAGAACCGTATGCCCGGGATCCGTTCCCGGATGGCAGGGAATATCTCCTTTGCAAACCATAAAACCGCATCCGCATTGGGAGGATGGGCAAAGCCGCCCACAAACAGAAGGCCTTCCCTCTTAGCAAAGTCATCCTGTATACCGGACAGGAACGTGTCATAGACATATGCGGTAATGGCCTTTGCGTTGATGCTTCCGTCAATGGCATGGATCGCATCTATCTCCACATAGGACGGATAGTAGGAAACCGCCGCCTTATGCATCATGGTCAGCTCCACTGATTTCCAGTAATCCGCCTCCCGCTTGATGTTAATATCCCCGGTCAGCCCATACTCCCTGCCCAGTCTGAGGAAATGAAGGTCGTGTCCGTAATAGATGACCTTCATCTTCGTATAATCCTTAATATAATCCACATACTTGGTGGCAATATGCGGTCGGTTCAGATATGCATAGTCCATCTCGTCCCCATTTGTCTTAAGCCAGTCCCAGATGCCGGCTGCATATCCATCCCCGTACAGAACCTCTATGCCCATCTGCTGGAGCGTGGTGGAGTATGGTTCTTCATGGAGGAAGTTGTCTCCCAGGAATTTTACCACAAAACCCTTTTTCAGGAACATTTTCAGGTACTGGTACGTGGTCTTGGAACCAGCGTCCTTATCAAACGTGGGCACATAATGGTCCACCACCAGGATGATTTCCTTTCCCTGGCTGCGCTCCCTTGCCCTAAAGGGGTTGGGATTGCCTGTATTGACACACTGCTGTTCCAATTCCTCCGCCCATTTCTCCTTAAGCTTCCTGCTGTTTTCCACCTGGTAGCGTTTTAGCCCGGCTCCGTTTACATCCGTGCCATTGGACACTCCCTCAAAATGGATTACCTTTGAAAGGGGCTGATACACGACCCGGTATCCCGCCTTCCTCACCTCGAAGGCAAGGTCTGAATCCTCACAGTACGCAGGGGCATACCGTTCGTCAAAGCCTCCTATCTGCTTCCACAGCGCGGTGGACAAAAGGATGGCTGCGCCTGATATATAGTCTACATCTTTTACATAATTGTATTCTGCCTTGTCCGGATCATCCAGACGTCCATAATTCCAGCCGGAACCGTCACTCCAGATGATCCCGCCCGCCTCCTGGAGACGCCCGTCCGGGTAAACCAGCTTGGATCCCACCATGCCGATGGTGTCATCCGATTCAATCAGGTCCACAAGGGAGGAAAGCCACCCCACAGTCACCTTGGTGTCGTTGTTCAGGAACATGAGGTATCTGCCCCTGGCCGCCCTGGCCGCCTGGTTGCAGTTTTTCAAAAAGCCCTGATTGGTCTCATTGCGGCAGATAACCAGGCCTTCCACATACTGCCCCAGACGGGCCGTGGCGTCCGTGGACACATCGTCCGCAATAATCACCTCATAAGTCACATCCTTTGTAAATTCCAGGATGGACTGGAGGCACGCATAGGTATAATGCACCTGGTTATAGCATGGGATTATAATGGAAACCAGAGGTCCGTCCCAGCCATCCGGGCCTTCCCCGCCCTGTCCCGGCACCTGCGGGAATATGAGCCTGCCATACTTAAGATAGTCCTCTCCTATCTTAAAATCCCCGTCAATCTGGTTGCGCCCTGAACTGGTGGCGTAAAGCCTGCCATAGCGGATTGGATGCTTAACCGTATTAAAGCAGTAATTCAGGACCTTGCGCTTTTTCGTCCCCTTTGGAAACGCCTTATTGACCTGGGTGCCCAGCCTGCGGCGCGCCTTGAATATCAGGGCCTCATGTCCGTTTAAATAAGTGGCCAGCTTGCCCAGTTCCTCAATCTCATGGCGTAAATCCTTAATCATCACTTCCAGGTTGGCAACATGATTGTTGGTAAGGCGCTGCACTTCCTGCTCCTTGCGTATCTGGAAATTCTTTTCCTCCACCTCTGCCTGAAGCGCGTTTATCCTGTCCCTGGCCTTGGTAAGCTCTCCATCTGTCTTCTTTAACTCATTAAGGCCTGTAACCTTCTGGCTGTACCTTGCCAGATATCCCTGGCTGCCATCCCCGTGCACATAGGACTGGAAGGCTTCTTCCATGGATGCATACAGCGCCGCCATCTGCCTGGATATGGAAAATTCCTCTAGAAATCCCTCCAGGCCCGGGTACTTAAGCAGCCCCTGGTATTTATAATAGAAGTAGGCAAGGTTGCGGTACTGTACGAAGTGGGCCGGGACCGGGAAATCGAATACCCACTCATAGTCCAGGCAGCAGAGACTTTCATCCCCTGCCGGACCAGCCTGTTTAGCCGGTCCGCGGTCATCCGCATCCCCCTTCACAAGCATCAGGTTCTCGAACAATCCGTCTATATTACTTACTTTATAGGAAATGTCGTCTATATCCGGTATTTCCCCAAAGACCTCCGTAAACTCCGGTGTCACGGCAAATGGCATGGTCTGGTCCTTGTCCACATCAAAAATCACCTTCATGGCCGCCCGGATATCCTCCACCGGAGCCTTCCCGTTCCTGATCCGGCTGCCCAGCTCCTCTGCCAGGGTAATCCCCCGAAGGAACCGGAACCGCACCGTCATGCCGTCCTCTGCCAGCAGCGGCTCCAGTACACGGACCGCCGGGTTAAATGCCTTCAGCTGGGCGTATTTCTTTGCAAAGGAAAGGATATGCCAGCTTCCCTCGCTGTCCAAGGCCGCCTTTTCCACATACCGTGTTCCATTTTCTTCCAGAATGCTGGTGCGTATCTGAAAGCCCTGCTTCCTGGTGCGGTTATATTTTACATAAACCGTCTTCTGGAGAGGCGCTTCCTTTGACGTAATCAAAAGGAAGCCATTGGAAAACCTGGGGAAATCCCCCTCTTCCAAAAGCATGTCATAAACTTCTTCCTCATTCAGGCAGGCATATCTGGGCCTGTCATAGGATACGTCCATATGGGAGATGTCGCCCTTGCCCGGAAGATACCGGTCCGAATAAATGGATACAGGAAGGCGGTAATCCGGCATGGGATAATAAAATTCCGTACTTGTAAAACCGGCTTCATGAAATGCAGACAAAAGGCGGCCCTTTGTATAGGATGCCTCCTCGCCGTCATGGTCACCGCCCGCCAGGAACCTGAGGCCCATTGCATTTTCACAGGCAAATACAAGCCTGCCTCCGTCCTTCAGATATCCCGCGGCCCTGCGGACCGTTTCCTCAAGCGGTTCCTCACGTCCGGGTCCCACAAGGAAAACCCAGTCATACAATGACTTCCGGCCTTCCAGGTCTCCCCTGTCCGGCAGGTCTTCCCCGCCTTCCAGCCCATAGGTTATATTTCCCCTTGCCTGGTTCCGTTCCCGGTTCACTAAAAGGTTCTCATCCCTGTCATCCACCACGGTCACGTGGGCGCAGCGCTCTGCCAGAAGCCCGGTAAACACGCCGTATCCCGAGCCGATCTCCAGGACCTGTTCCTGCCCGGTCAGATCCAGCCATTCCAGAAGGTTTTCCCGGATTGGCGAAAGGGCGTGAAGCACCTGTGGGCGTTCATCCTGTTCCAGGGCCTGGTCCATGCCTTCCCGGGTACTGCCATATGTCTTGAACAAATCTAAGATTTCATAACTGATATCCTTCATGAATGTCCTCCGCCACAGCTTTTCTTCTCCGCCTTCACCTGGGATTCCATATCATAGACACCCACCGTGTTCTTATTGGAGATAACCGTAATATTCGTCACATTGTACAGGCGGTGATAGACCACATGTTCTCCGTGCTCAAAGCCCGTACAGGACATGCTCAAGAGATATTCCCCTCCCTGAAGCGTCATTTTCTGGGAAAATTCCACCGTGTATTCGTCCCCGCGCTTCACCGGCTTTATATCCGCGCCTTCAAACATGGTATTGGTCCCTGTCAGGTCGCTGCCCTTCTTGTCCTTGATGGTGTAGGTGAAAATGGGGGCCTGGATATCCGTATTAAAACGGATGCATTCCCTGATGGTGAAGGTTTCCCCTTTTAACAGCAGATTGGTAAGATTGCCCCGTTCGTCAAACAGGCCAAGGTCATAAATCTCAGCCCGGCCGTCCCCGTATTCCGTCCTGTCATAATTAATGGTCAGCTGGTCCTTCATAAGGCCTTTGCCATGTGCGGCACTGCCGTCCTGCCGGGCGCCCGTCCCTTTCCGTCCGGAGCCATCCGGCTTCCCTCCGGCCTCTGCGCCTTCCTGCCCCATCTCCATGCCGCCGGAAAAATCAGACATTTCCACTTCGTTTTTCTTCTCAAGTTCCGCTTTCAGCGAATCCAGCTGGCCAGCCAGTATTTTCTTATATAAATCCACCATATGTCCGGGAGCGCCTTCCGACACAAATTCCCCTTTATTAAGGAGGACGACCTTGTCGCAGTACTTGATGATACTGCCCATATCGTGGGTCACCATCAGGATGGTGGTTCCCTTCTTACGTATCTCCTCCATCCTGCGGTAACACTTGGACTGGAAGAAAACATCGCCAACGGACAATGCTTCATCCACAATCAGGATTTCCGGGTCCACATTGATGGCTAACGCAAAAGCCAGCCGTACAAACATACCGCTGGAATAAGTCTTGACCGGCTGGTACACAAAATCCCCGATTTCCGCAAAGTCCAGGATATCCTGAAGCTTGGCGTCCATCTCCTTTTTCGTGTATCCCATCATGGTGCCGTTCATATATATATTTTCAATTCCTGTATAATCCATATTAAAACCAGCGCCCAGCTCCAGAAGGGCCGATATCTTACCATCCACCCTGGCCTCTCCCGTGGTGGGCGTCAATACCCCGGTAATGATTTTCAATATAGTGGACTTGCCGGAACCGTTGGTTCCGATGATTCCCACTGTCTCCCCCTTCTTCACATGGAAGGAAAGCCGGTTCAGTGCATAAAAATCCCTGTGGTAATTCTTATGGGAAATGCTCATGGATTCTTTCAGACGGTCAATGGGTTTCTCATATAATCTGTATACCTTGGTCACGTCCGCGACCTTAATGGCGTACTCACTGTCCTTTTCTCTATCTGGCATAACTGTCTCCATCCTAATACTGCATACTTTTCCACTTTAGGCATAAGTATAGCATAGAATGTGGGATTTTTATACCTCTAACAATATTTTTCAAAAAAAGTTAAGGATTACCTATTGACAAATACAACTGTATATACTATAGTTACAGTAACAACTGTATCAAAATTAATTACAGAAAGAGGAGGCGTAAAATGACGAAATGGACCTATCTCATAGCGGCGGCATTTATCTGTACCGCGGCATTGACAGCCTGCAGCACAGCCAACAGTGCCGGCGCGGCACCAGGCCAGGGTAATATGGCCGCACAGGGTTCGCAGGACAGTATGGATTCCAACGATTCAAAGGGCAGCATGGACGCCCAAGCTTCGCAGGGCAGCATGGACGCCCAAGCTTCACAGGGCAACATGGACGCCCAAACTTCACAGGGCAACATGGACGCCCAAACCACACAGGGCGAAAGCGTCTATCATAAAATCTCAGCAGAAGAAGCCAAAGCGATGATGGATAAAGGCGGCGTTACCGTGGTTGATGTACGCAGGGAAGACGAATATGCGGCCGGACACATACCAGGCAGCATCCTTGTTCCCAATGAAGGAATCAGGGACACACAGCCCGAGGAACTTCCGGATTTAGACGCAGTCCTTCTGGTCCACTGCCGTACCGGAGTCCGCAGTAAACAGGCATCGGATAAGCTGCTGGAAATCGGATATAAGAATGTCTATGATTTCGGAGGCATTGTGGATTGGCCTTATGAAACAGTGACAGAGGACTAAAATCCATATTTTCATAAGTCAAGCTTAACAGCAGATAATAATATATTAGATTTAAGAATGAATGTTTCGTGACCTTTGTCACATAACTATACGCCAAAATGTGGTATGCTATAACCAATATAAGAAATAATATTAATGAATATAAATCAGGAGGTTCTATTATGGCAGTAAAACATTTATCTAAAAGTGAATTTGATCAGGCAGTAAACGCTGGTGAGGATCTGGTAGTAGTTGATTTCTTCGCAACATGGTGTGGTCCGTGTAAGATGCTTACCCCGGTTGTGGAAAGCATGGCTGAGACACATCCGGAAGTACATTTCTACAAGGTTGATATCGACGAGGAGATTGACCTGGCATCCCGTTTCCAGGTAATGAGCGTCCCCACCCTTCTTTATATGAAGAAAGGCCAGATTGTCGGGAAGTCCGTTGGTCTTGTTTCAAAGGCTGATATGGAAAACGAGATTGCACAGAATAAATAATGCTCCCTCTTCTTTTTTATAATTATATATAATTGACTGGCCGGCAGCAATGCCGGCCGGTTGTCATATATCCCGTGCCAGCCGATGGTACTTATCATCCCACGCCCTTGCCACACAGCATTATCATTACTTCTTATTGATTCCAATACCTGTCAATCAAATCCTCCATCTCGTCCATAGACAGGGAAAATTTTTCCTTGGCCTTGGAAACCACATCTTCCTTTGAAAGCCCAAACTCCCTACATACCTCCACAAGCGCGCTAAGCCCTTGTCCAATTCCCTGTTCAAGTCCCTGTTTAACCCCCTCAATCCTTCCATCTTCTATCATCCCGCGTATTGCCTCACACATATTGATTTTTCCTCCTTCCTCACAGTACATATCCTTTACCTGCTCCAGTTCAGCAGAACCCGTTACTGACACAATCACATCAAACGCATCCTCGTCCAAACACTTGAATGCATCCTCATTTTGAATTGCAAATTCCCATTCGCTTTTCTTGTCATTAGAATGTTTGATGAATCCAAACACTTCCCTCAAGTCAGTCCGAAAGCAGTCAATGTCTCCAAAGTTCCTGAGTTCCAGCACCTGAATCTTATAATTGTTCAGGATTCCCCGGAACCGGTCAGGCAGTGTTTCATAATCCATCATATGGAACAGCTCTTTTGCCCCATCATACGGCTCTTTCCCAAAATAGATACATATGGTAACAACCGGATAAACCTTATCCTGCTTTGCAAATCCTCCCACATACTCAGCATCCCTTAGGTCACGCTTTCGACGATGACGCTTTCTTATTTGCCGCAGCTGCTTGTCATAGCCGGCTGCATCTTCTAGCATGATACGAGCAGGCATGGCGTAGTGGACCTTGTCCTGATTTTCAATCCCAACAATCGCAAAACCCGTGTCAAAGATGATTTTCCTGACACAATCCCGGTATTTCTGTACCATGAACCTGTTCCTTAGTTTTCCGAACACACCGGTAACATTGGAATCCATCTCCTGCACATCGTCTTCTGAAACCACCTGTTCCCCACAGAAAATAAAACCATTGATTAAATCCGCATAACGCGCCCGGTCATCAAAGTAGCGGACCAGGGAAATGTCTTTCTGACCCATACATCGTCCTTTCTTCCATTCATAACATAAGACAATACAGGAAGATGCACATTTCCCCAAAATAGCATTGATATCTGGTTCCATTATACCGGGTCTGCACTAAAAATGCAATAAACCCTGTCCTCCCATATTACCAGTCCTGAGATCCTGCCAGCGACATTGCCGGCCAATGAAAATATTAGATATGGATGGCAAATGATTTACCATCCTGTGATTGAATCATAGCATAACACATATTATCCCAAATGACAACTTCCATTTTGATAATGCCATAAACCTTACTCCGCGGAGACTGCCCAGTCTCTGTGACCCCGGTCACCGAATCACTCCCCTTTTTGTGGTATTCTTAGCACACAGACGCATCGTCAAAAAATCCGGGAGGTATTATCTTATGAAACCCCAATCCAAATCAATCGCATATATCCACAGGGATTCCTGTGTTGCCTGTGGCTGCTGCCTTAAGGTATGTCCGCGCCAGGCGCTGGATATATGGAAAGGCTCCTATGCCATCGTCAGCCACGACCTGTGTGTGGGATGTGGAAAATGCGCCAGGGAATGTCCTGCATCCGTTATTGATATTGTACCGCGGCATACAGACACCCAGGATTCATCCAGTTCCCCCATCACTTCCGTCAGTCCGGAAAAAGGAGGCATACGCCATGAGCAGTAAAAATACAAAAAAAGATACCCGCCACTGGTACGACTACCTGTGGATTGCATCCCTCACCTATCTGATCCTTGGCTTTTTCAATATCATGTTTGCATGGCTGGGACTGATCTGCTTCTTGGTCCCCCTGGCAATCTCCATGGTAACAGGGTCCAAACTCTACTGCAACCGTTACTGTGGCAGGGGACAGCTGTTTTCCATACTTGGGAGCAAGCTTCACCTTTCGCCAGGCCGTCCGGTTCCACGCTGGATGAAATCCAAAGGGTTCCGTTACGGTTTCCTTGTTTTCTTCCTGTTCATGTTCTGCCAGATGCTGTTCAATACCTGGCTGGTGTTCAGGGGCGCCTCGGGCCTGAAGCAGATAGTGACGATCCTGTGGACCTTCCGTCTTCCCTGGAACCATGCGTATCATACTTACGGCGTGCCTCTGTGGATGTCCCAGTTTGCATTCGGATTCTACAGCGTCATGCTGACCTCCACCATCCTTGGTCTGGTCACCATGGTCCTGTTCCGCCCCCGTTCCTGGTGTGTCTACTGCCCCATGGGAACCATGACGCAGATGATATGCAAGGCTAAGGCCGCGGGTTCCTGTGAGGGAAATGCATCCTGCGGCGCCTCTTCCTGCCACAGCCCTGTATCCGGATCCTCAGGCATCACGGAGCCGGACATGGATTGAGCAAAAGACATCAAAAGCATACTTTGACAAAAAATAAAAAACAGGATACACTAATGACAGATGACTGATACAAAGCAAAAGGAGTAACATCTGCCATGAGTAACGATTCCTATGATATTGCCAAAACATTAGAGGACAATTATCCCTTCTGGGACTATCTGGACAACAGCCAGAAAACCGACCTGGTTTCCTGCTCCCATATCCGCCGCTATTCCCCCGTCAGCTTCATACACAGCCGCACCGAGGAATGCCTTGGGGTCATCCTGGTACTGACAGGCCAGATACGCACCTATATCCAGTCCGAGGAAGGACGCGAGGTCACCCTGTTCCGGCTTGGAACGGAGGAAGTGTGCACCTTGTCCGCATCCTGTATGATGCAGGAAATCACGTTTGATATATTCATAGAATCCATGGAGGAATCCACACTTCTCATCACGACCGCGGCCTGTGTCCACAGGCTGATGGAGAAGAATATCCATGCGGAAAATTATATCTACCGCCAGACAGCGGAACGTTTCTCCGATGTCATGTGGTCCATGGGGCAGCTTCTGTTCTCCAGCTTTGACAAGCGGCTGGCCGCATATCTGGCGGATGAACAGGTCAAATCCCACAGCAGCACCATTTCCACCACCCATGAACAGATTGCCAAGAACCTGGGCACTGCCAGGGAAGTAGTGTCCAGGATGTTAAAATATTTTGAAAAGGAAGGCCTGGTGTCTCTCGGAAGAGGTACCGTCACCATAAAGGACAGCCAGAAGCTACGGGGGCTTTTGAGTTAACCCGCCATTCATTTTCCTTATACATTATCATTATGCATTATCTTCATGCATTTCCTTTGCACAGATTCATCAGTGCCATCGCGCTTTTGGGAAGGAATTTATTCCTGTGATAAATGACCGAGAACTTCCGGTTCAGGGTCAGACCCTTTATCTTAAACTCAGCCATCTCTCCCTTTTCCAGGCTTTCCTGCACCAGGAAATAAGGGAGGATGGATATTCCCAGCCCCTCTTTTACGCCATGGATGATGGCCTGGTTGCTGGCGCTCTGCCACATCGGGGTGATGGCCAGTTCCTGTGATGCCGTCAGGCCGTCAAAAATCTCCCTGCCCGCACTTCCCTTTTCCCTAAGTATGAAATCCTGGCCTTTTATCTCCCCCAATTCATTTAAGGTCTTACCTGCGAATATGTGGTCCGTGGCGCAGATAAAGGCCAGCCGGTCCCCAGGAAAGCTTTCACTGCATATATAACTGCTGTGGGCCACCCCTTCTATAATCCCAATATCAATCTCATTATCCAGGATCTGCTGTTCAATGCATCCTGAATTCCCGATAAATGCCTCTACCTTAACAGAGGGATACCGTTCCTTCAGCTGGCGGATATAATGCGGAAGCAGATAGGTTCCAATGGTAATACTGGTCCCCACCCGCAGCTGTCCTACTGTATCCAGGTCCTTAATGCCCTGTTCCATCTCATCCAGCAGATTAATGATATGCCTGGCATACTGCAAGGCCCTCCGTCCATTCTCCGTCAGATAGAGCTTGCGTGAAATCCGGTCAAACAGCTTTACCCCATAATATTCTTCCATCTCTGAAACCGCCAGGCTGATGGAGGGCTGGGCAATAAACAGCTGGGACGCCGCCGCTGTCATGCTGCCCGTTTCGCACACGGCAACAAATATCCTTAAATGGCGCAGTGTCATGGAATCCTCCTTTAATAAATGCTTCTATTAATAAATGCTTCTATTAATAAATACTTCTATATAATAAATACTTCCATACAAAATATATATAATATTTTTATTATAGTTATTATTTAATTATAGTATTTTACATATGTATTTGCAAGCTGTATAGTAAGAGGGAACAGGAAGGGGAATCCAACTTTCCATTTTTCCATTTTCCCCTCCGCGCGCTCCCAGAAAGGAAGATTTCTCCATGGTTGTTAATGTTAAAGCTAAGAAGGACACACGGTCCGGCAGCAGCCGGGCTTTATTATGTAAACTTTTTATTTCTACCCTGTATCTCAGCACCTTTACCTTTGGCGGCGGATATGTCATCGTCACCCTGATGAAAAAAAAGTTTGTGGATGAGTATCACTGGATTGACGAGCAGGAAATGCTGGACCTGGTGGCAATCGCCCAGTCCTCCCCAGGCGCCATTGCTGTTAACGGCGCCATTGTGGTTGGTTACAAACTGGCCGGAATGGCCGGGGTGCTCACCTCGGTGCTGGCTACCGTAATCCCGCCTTTTGTGATTCTTTCTGTCATCTCCCTGTTTTACGCCGCCTTCCGCTCCAACCTGGTGGTCGGATGGATGTTGAATGGAATGCAGGCCGGCGTGGGAGCTGTCATTGCCCAGGTGGTGTGGGAGATGGGAAGCGGAATCGTGAAAGACAGGCAGTGGATATCCGTATGCATTATGATTGCAGCCTTTGCGGCCAATTATATCTTTGGGGTAAATGTAATCCTCATCATCCTGTTCTGCGCCCTGATTGGCGTGGCCCGGACCATCCGCAGTGAAAAGGCCAGAAAGAAAGGAGTGCAGGCGTCATGATTTATTTCCAGTTATTTTTAAGCTTCCTCCAGATTGGCGCATTCAGCTTCGGAGGCGGATACGCAGCAATGCCATTGATACAGAATCAGGTGGTAGACCTGCACCACTGGCTGAATCTTTCTGAATTTACCGACCTGGTCACCATATCCCAGATGACCCCCGGGCCCATTGCCATTAATTCAGCCACATTTGTGGGCACCCGCATTGCCGGGGCGCCCGGCGCCCTGGCCGCTACGGTGGGATGCGTTCTTCCATCCTGCATCCTGGTAACCCTGCTGGCACGCATTTACCTAAAATACCGTGATTTAAGCATCATCCAGGGCGTCCTGAAATCCCTGCGCCCGGCGGTGGTTGCCATGATAGGCGCCGCAGGTGTCAGCATCCTTGTGACGGCCTTCTGGGGCCTGGGAGGCTTCTCCCCCAGCATCAGCGCGTTGAACCTGCGTTCCGTATGCATCTTTGCAGGCGCATTGATTTTACTGGTACGGTTTAAGATGAGTCCAATCCTTGTCATGGTTTTGTCCGGAGTGGCCGAGACTGCCTGCCAGCTGGTTCTGAGGGTCCTGTAAAATGTCCCATTGACTTTCATCTATTTCCGCTATAGAATCAAATAAGTCCCACGGCTGTAAGGCGGCTGCGGGACTTATTGCGGCTTTTGGCACTTCCTGATCAGGTTCCTGATTCATTTTCCGGTCCGGGATGCCGCCAGCATATTATGTAAATATACGGGAGATTACTTATGACAGCGGAAATCATCACTCTTGGACTTTTTCTCGCCGGGCTTGGCCTGTGCATTTTTACAGGGGCCCAGATTCTTTACGCCCTTGTGTTCGGTCTGGCCTGTTTTTCTGTTTACAC
This sequence comes from Enterocloster sp. OA13, assembly GCF_022440595.1. Classification (NCBI taxonomy): domain Bacteria; kingdom Bacillati; phylum Bacillota; class Clostridia; order Lachnospirales; family Lachnospiraceae; genus Enterocloster; species Enterocloster sp. OA13. Next base: position 4,723,640 of record NZ_JAKNTF010000001.1, read on the forward strand.
TTTGTTAAAGGGGTATTCTGTCAAGGCGACCTGCGGCATGCTCATAGAGGGGATGGGGAAGGTGAAGAACATCCTTTTCATTTTCCTGCTTATCGGTTCCCTTACATCCATATGGCGCACCTGCGGGACCATACCATTCATCCTGTATCATGCCATAGGGCTTATCAATCCGCGGTACTTTGTATTGTGCACGTTTCTGCTGTGCTCCATGATGTCCTTCCTCACAGGCACCTCCTTTGGTACCGCCAGCACCATGGGGGTCATCTGCATGCTCATATCCAATGCAGCGGGTCTGAATCCCGCCCTTACAGGGGGAGCCATTCTCTCCGGCAGCTTTTTCGGCGACCGCTGCTCCCCCATGTCCACCAGCGCCCAGCTGGTGTGTACCCTGACCAGGACTGATATCTATATTAATATAAAGCATATGTTCAGGACCTGCCTCATCCCCATGGCTGCCAGCTGCATCCTTTATGTGGTACTGGCAGGCCGCGACGGTGGGGCCAGGGTGGACTTAAGCCTGCTGTCCCTGTTTCAGGACAACTTCTCCCTGCATCTGGCTACTGCGGCGCCCGCGCTTTTGATTCTCCTTCTGGCCCTTCTTCATGTGGATGTCAAATACGCCATGGGCGCCAGCATTGCCGCGGCAGCGGTGGCAGCCCTTGTTTTGCAGGGGACAGCGCCGCTGGAGCTGTTAAAAAGTCTTTGGACCGGCTATCGCGCAGATGGGGATCCACGTCTTGCTTCCCTCCTAAACGGCGGAGGGATTGCTTCCATGGTAAAAGTGGGAATCATTGTCCTGATATCCTCTTCCTACTCCGGCATCTTCTCGCACACCCGCCTGCTGGCCGGGGTAAAGTCAGCCCTCCAGCGCTCTGCCAGGGTGCTCACTCCCTTTGGCACCGTGGTCCTGACCTCCGTGCTCTCCTGCGCCGTAAGCTGCAACCAGAGCCTGGCAACCATCCTCACCTGCCAGATGTGCGACACATTATATCCCAGCAAGGAAAACCTGGCCCTGGCTCTTGAAAATACGGTGATTGTCCTTGCAGCCCTGGTTCCATGGGGAATCGCAGGCGCTGTCCCCGTGGCAACCATCGGAGCGCCCATGGCGTGTATGCTATATGCATTCTATCTGTACCTGCTGCCGGTGTGGAACCTGTTTACTGCCTTTTACCATGAATGGCCCAGGTCACCGGTGCCTTGCCGGGATACATGATATCGGGATGCATGGTATTGGGATACATGATATTGGGATACATATATCGCGATACATGGCGCCAGGGTATGGCGCCGTGTTGATAGTGCCATGACAGACGGTACTGTGATATGCAGAACTACAAGCATTTTTTACTCATGCAGTTCCAGCGGCAGGCCGTCCGGGTCATGGAAGAATGTCATCCGCTTTCCTGTAAATTCATCCACCCGCACGGGTTCTGTCTCAATCCCCTTTTCCCTCAGTTCCGCTATGACGGCATCCATGTCATCCACCCTGAATGCCAGATGTCTCAGGCCGCAGGCTTCGGGATAACTTGGCCTGGGCGGATTGCCGCTGGCCGAAAATAGTTCCAGTTCGCATCCATCCAGTTCCAGGTCCAGTTTGTAATCCCCTCTGGAGGGCCTGTAATTTTCCCTTATGATTTGAAATCCCAGTGTCTCAACATAGAATTTCCTCGACTTCTTATAATCTGATACAATGATTGCAACATGATGGATCTGTCTCAGGTTCATGTTTCCTCTCCTTCGTGTGTCCGTATGTACTTTGTGTCCATATGTACTTTATGTCCGTATGTACCTCGTGTCCGTATGTACTTCGTTTCCATAGTTCTTCGTTTCCATAGTTCTTCGTTTCCATAGTTCTTCGTGTCAGTCATACCGTGTTCCAGCCTACTGTCCCCTCTTATACAACCGGCCTGTTATATTGGCCCGGCCCCCTTATTTCAGCTTATCATCTCAGCGCCAATTTTATATGTCCACGCGCCGTCCTTATAAGTGGCTGTTACATCCGAAAAATAGTAGGCCCCGGTTCCGCTCCTGTATTTTCTTGCGCTGCATGTCAGCTGGCTGCCGCTGTTGGATGTCTCCTCTATGGTAACAAGGATTCCATGCTCCAGTCCCTTCTGAGGGTCAAGTGCCCCGCTCTCCACCAGGTCCTTCTCCGTAGCAAGCTCGCCCCAGGCGCCAAAGCTTGTTCCGCCCATATAAGCCAGGCCCTCTTTCTCCGCATCAGACAGGGAACCCACCATGGTCAGGTCAAAATAGCTTTGGGTAATCCCGTCGTTCAGTCCAGGGTCAACTTCCGCCAAATTCTTTATCAGCTGTTTATAAAACTCCAGTTCCCTGCTTCCCATATCCTCTGTTATCCTGAGTTTCTGGTAACCGAACTGCCCTGGATAACTTTCCAGTACATAACCTTCCCAGCTCAGTTCCACTATCATGCCGGATTTCAGTTCCGATATCAGGGCAGGCTTTCCATCTGCATTTTCCAGGACAGGACCGTGTCCAACCCGGAACAGTCCGCTCATGTCATTGGCGCCTGCACCGCAGACCAGCATACTTTTATCATCCACATCCAGAATCTCAAAACGTTCCGTCCTGGTATCCCCGGACAGCCCTTCGGTATCCGCAGGCGCCTGTCCCGGCTTTAATCCGTCGCTGTCATCCTCTGCTGATGTTCCATCGCCGCTACCCATCCCGTCAGGCCCTGCCGATATCCCATCGCCGCCGCCCATCCCGTCAGGCCCTGCCGATGTCCCATCGCTGCCCCCCATCCTGTCATCCCCTGCCGCTGATTCCCCCGCTGATGCCGCGCCGCTGTCCATTCCTGCCCCATTGCCCGGATTCCCAGCAGCCGCTGTCTTCTGTCCGCAGCCGGATATACATATCAGGAAAAATACGGTAATCCATACCACCCCAAAACGCCTGTAACCTTTTTTCATAAACGCTCTCCTCCCATCATGATCACTTTATGGAATACACTGATTATAACAGACCGGAAGCTTCCATATCTTATTATTTGCTGAATATTCCATTACCAGGAACTTAATATTCACAGTCCATTCCTTCCCAAAATGGTATGGGATATATTCGCACTTTAAAAGGATGCCCAGGGTTATCATCACACAGCGGATGATGATAATCCTGGGCATCCCTAATCTTTATTCAACCTTATTCCGTCCCACCACTGCCTCAATCTCCCCCGGTTCCGGCATGGACTTAAGCGCCCCTTTCCTGGTGGTAACAATGGATGCAGCGGCTGAAGCCATTGTCAGCATTTCCCTTACACTGTCCCGGTCCAGGGAATCCACCGGATGGTCCAGAAGATAGTTCAGGCAGCATCCGCAAAAGGTGTCCCCTGCCCCAGTGGTGTCAATGGTCCTGTCTGTAAGGAATGCCTCTGCCTTCAGGGATTCCTCCGCCCAGTATGCCGTACTCCCGGCAGCCCCTGCCGTCACAAGGATCAGGGGAATGCCGTAAACGGCCTGCAGATGGCCCACTGCCTGTTTCTCATCCTCTATCCGGGTCATGAAACGCAGTTCCTCATCCTCAATCTTCAGGACATGGCATAGGGATGCACCATAGAGCATCTGCCTTCTTGCCTCCTCCATGTCCTCCCATAAGGGCGGCCGCAGATTGGGGTCAAAGGAAATCAGGCATCCGCTTTCCTTTGCACATGCAGCTGCCCTTCTGGTGGCCTTCCTTACCCCTTCATGGGTCATGGACAGGGTGCCGAAGTGGAATATCCTGGAACGGCGGATCATGTCCAGGTCCACCTCTTCCTCGGTCAAGGCCATATCAGCGCCCGGATTGCGGTAAAAAGAAAAGTTCCTGTCCCCCGACTCATCAATGCTGACAAATGCAAGTGTTGTGTGTACCTCATCCGACATCACAAGTCCCTGGATCCCGATTCCCGCATCCCGGACAGCCCTGCTCAGGAACCTCCCATGGATATCATTTCCAATCTTACCGATGAATCCTGTGTTCCTGCCGAATCTTGCCAGCATGGCCAGCACATTACACGGCGCGCCTCCCGGATTCTGCTCCAGGACGGGATTGCCCTGGGCACTGGTTCCGGCAGGTGTGAAATCTATTAAAAGCTCCCCAAGGGCAGTTACGTCATAATCTTTCTGATTTTCCATCACAATCAGGTTCCTCCTTCATACATTTCCTTCATAATCTCGTTGTAGCGCCTGCGGTTCAGACGGTAGAAGAAAAGCACAATACCAGTGATGACCCAGAACAGGCCCGGTATGGTGGTAAATGAATGCTTAATCACTGCCAGAACGGCAGGGTTCTGCCGTCCCCCGGCCACATATCCGCACATCCCCAGGACCATGGCCAGAAGCGAGGTGCCAAGAGCCATGCCCATCTTGTTGCCAAGTGATATAAAGGCATACTGGAATCCATCGTTGCGCAGTCCTGTCTTCCACTCCCCATATTCCACACAATCCGGGATGATGGCATAGATGGCTGTGTTAAACCCTGAAAAGAAAAACTGGGTCAAGGCCGATACCCCGTAAAACAGAACCGGGGATTCCTTTACCGTAAACATCCCCAGCCCCATCATGGACATACCGGTCAGGAATGCAAAAATGGATGCCGCCCTTCCCTTGTTGTTGGTCCAGTGGAACAGCATGGGGAAACAGGCTGCCCCAATAATGGAAGGGATTATGATGCACATGGAATATACGGTAAAGAATGCCTTGTTGCCCTCCACATAGGTGAAATAATACAGCGCATCCGCATTCCTTCCATAAAGCGTGAACCCGAACAGCAGCTGGCCTGCCAGGGCCAGGATATAGGGACGGTTCTTAGATACGGCCCCAAGCTGTTCCTTCAGGGAAATCTTCTTCCGCTCAGGTACGGCCACCACTTCCTTTGTCTTTGCGAAACAGAAAATATGGCACAAAGCAAAGATACCTCCGTAAATCACGGCTATCAGGAGATATCCCCTTCTGTCGCTGCCAGCGCCCAGCGTTTCAATCAATGGCACGGTTATGATATTGATGATACCGATGGCAATCATGGCTGCCACGGACCGGAAGGTGTTAATCTGCGCACGTTCCTCTATGTTCTGGGTCATGGCCCCGCACAGGGTCCCGTACGGGATGTTGACGCAGGTGTAACCCAGAACCAGGATACAGTATGTAATGGCCATGTAAACAACCTTGGCCGTACTGTTCCAACCCGGATGTGCCCAGAAGGTCAGTATCAGCACAATGGCCGTCAGGGGCGCGGCCGCCAGAAGCCATGGCCTGTATCTCCCCCATCTGGAATGGGTCCTGTCGGTCAGGCTTCCGATGATGGGGTCATTCACAGCGTCCCAGAACCTTGAGAAAAGCATCAGTCCCGCCACAGCCCCCATACTGATTCCAAACACATCGGTGTAAAAAATCATCAGGAAATTCCCCACAAACATCCAGCTGAAATTACAGCCCACATCCCCCATGCCATACGCAATCTTGCTGATTAGGGATACTTTAACGTCCGTGTCCGCTTTCACACCGGTTCCTGCAGCCGCACCGCTGCCTGCAGCCGTACCGCATCCTACAGCCGCACCGCTGCCTGCATCCACACCTGTCTCCATATTCCGTCCGGCCCGTTTCATTTTACATCTTAACGCCATCTCCGTCATATCCCCACATCTCCTTATATCTACTCCTGCACGTTGATAATTACTTTCATGGTGCTTTCCCTGTTCCCATCTATGTACTGGTATGCCTTCAGATAATCCTTAAACGCAAAATGTTTGGAGATAAGGGGGGACAGGGCCACCTTTTTCTCATTCACAAGGCGGATTGCATCCAGATAATCCTCGTTCCGGTACATCATACTGGTATTCAGGTCCAGTTCATGGTCATTGAGCACGGCCAGATCAATCTGCCCCAGGCCTGCGAACACTGCAACCAGGATAATGGTGCTTCCCTTGCGGGCATACTTGATTGCCTGGCCCATGGTAATGTTGTTGCCTGCACAGTCATAGATGACGTCCGCTTTATCCGGCCCGAAGTTCTCTGTCATGGCCTCCCCGAAGTCCTTATCCCTGGTGTTCACGCAGAAATCCACGCCGCACTCCTTTGCTTTTTCAAGGCGCAGGTCGCTGACATCCGTAATCATCACCTGTTCCGCTCCCAGGCCCTTTGCCGTCTGTGCCACCAGTATCCCGATGGGTCCTGCTCCCAGCACTGCAATCCTTGCGCCCTTCACATCCCCGGCCTGCTTCACGGCATGGACCGCAACTGCCAGAGGTTCAATCATGGCCCCCTCGTCATAGCTCATGTCCTCGGGAAGCAGGGTAACCTTTGCGGCATCCACGGCAAAATAGTGGGAAGCCACACCCGTGGTCTGGAAGCCCATCACCTTCAGTTCCTCGCACAGATTGTATTTGCCATGGCGGCATGGGTAGCATTCGCCGCACACCACCTGTGGCTGGATTGTCACCTTCTGCCCCGGCACTAACCCGGCCACTGCCCGGCCAACCTTCACCACCTCGCCTGAAACCTCATGTCCCTGGGTTACAGGATAGCTTGTAAATGGGTGTTCCCCATGGTACACATGGATATCAGAACCGCAAATTCCTATCTTCATAATCTTTATAAGCACTTCCCCCTCACTGATTTCCGGTACCGGAACCTCACGAAACTCAATTTTACCTGGCGCTGTCATTACCTGCTGTAACATATCCCATCTCTCCTTTTTCTTTTCTATATAATCTTTTATAAAATGTTTTATTAAAGTAATTACATTATTGCACTGGAACATACTTTTGTCAATATACCAATTGCATTTTCATCAACATGATGATTTTTCCGCCGTCCTTTTGTGCAGTCTGCACAGAACACATGGAACCCATACAGAGAATGCGGTCCCTGTGCCTTACCAGGAACCGCATCCCATATCCGTCCTATATCATTGTCCGAAAATACTCATCCATGAATGTCATGGCGATTCCCACCGCAGACGCCTCTTTTTCATAACTGCAGTTCCTCAGATAAAGGGTATCATTATCAAACTTATTATGAACCATCACCTTCCTGCCCAGCTGTGACATATAAGGCCTTAGATAACCGCCCACATATCCGCCCAGCACGATGTCGCAGTCAAAACACATCCTGAGGTTGGTAATCACAATGGACAGGTCCTCAAGGTATGTGTCCCAGACCGCCATGGCATCCCTGTCCTTCTCCTTTACAAGCTGGAAAAACTCAGCCAGGCCTCCATCCTCCCCCACAAAGGAGGACAATACCCTGGCGGAACAGTAAGGATCCGCGCATCCCCGCTTCCCGCAGTAACACGGCTTGCCCTCCGGATATATGATCATGTGCCCAAACTCCGCGCTGCGGAAATGGTCCCCGCCGTAAATATCATTGTCCAGATAGATGGAACCGCCCACCGTGTTGCTGAGGGAAAGATAAACCGCATTCCTGTCCGTGCCCTGAAGCTCCGCAACCGCTGCGCTGTTTGCATCATTTTCAAAATGTACCGGATAAGGAATCAGCCGGCTCAGGACCTCCAGGTTGATGTCGCTGACCTGAAGGATATGGGAGCGTATCAGACGGCTGTTTTCCTTGTCTATGATGCCCGGCAGGGAAATGCCCACTCCCAGTATCTTCTCTTTGTCCACCCGGCCTGCATCCAGGAACTGCTCCAGTTCCGCTGCCAGGCCCTCATAATATTCCGCCGTGTTCTCAAACCGCCTGCGGACCCTGGCGCTGTGCACCGCATCCCCCTTAAGGTCAATGATTACAAAACTTACATGGTTGGCCGTGATATCAACCCCGGCCGCATACCTTATATTCCTCACGACAGACAATGCCTTGGCCTTGCGTCCTCCCGTGGATTCATATTCCCCCACCTCCTCCACGATTCCGGCTTCCTGGAGTTCCTTCACATTCTGAAGCACGGTGGGCATGCTGAGTCCCAGTTCAACGGCCAGCTCCGGCTTGGATATCTGCTTTCTGTGCAGGATATGGCTGGCAATCCTTGCCTTGTTCTGACGTTTCTTTTCCATTGCTTTCTCATTTATCTTCATAATAGGTCAGCCCACTTTCATAAACTCTTTTCTAAAAGTAATCATACATCTAAAAAGGGCGGATGACAAGGGGTAATTCAGGAAACCGGGAAATGCAATTATGGTCAGTCACATGAGGTCATGAAACGGAATGGATTGTTTGACATTTCCACTCGCTGATATTAGAATGGAAAAAGTCAGGTTGTATTTGTTACCTTTGGCGGATAGGAGAAAAATAATGAAGCAAAAACTGCTAACTGGCAACCAGCTAAAGATGATTGCTATAATTGCCATGACCATCGACCATTTAACAAGTGTGCTTTATCCAGACTATCCAACGGATTGGCGGATCATCACCCTGCATATCATTGGCCGGTTGGCAGCGCCCGTCTTTTGGTATTTTATAGGGGAAGGCTATTACCATACACACGATATCAAACGATACGCCATCCGGTTGTTTGCTTTCGCAGTCATCTCGCATTTTGCTTATAATTTTGCATTTGGTATTCCTTTTGTACCATTCCAAACCTCAGTGTTTAATCAAACAAGTGTCATCTGGTCTTTGGCCTGGGGACTGATGGCGTTAGCTATAAATGACAATAAAAGGTTTAAGCCGTGGCAGAAGACAGTCCTCATTTTAGGGATTACAGTGATTACATTTTGTGCAGACTGGAGCTGTATCGCAGTATTGGCGATTGTACAAATTGGAAGGAACCGCGGAAACTTCAAAAAGCAAATGACGATGATGATGCTGTGGGTATCGGCATATGCTGCTGTTTATGCTGTTTTTATAAATCCCATCTATGGTGTCCTGCAACTGTTTGTGGTGCTCACCATTCCCCTGCTAAATATGTATAATGGAGAGCAGGGGACCTGGAAAGGTATGAGATGGTTTTTCTATGTTTATTATCCGCTCCATCTGATCATCTGCGGTCTGCTCCGTCTTACATTGTACGGTAATACCGGCGTAATGATTGGCGGGTAACCGTTTTATATTACTCTTGGAAGTGGGACGCACAGCCGACGGAAAGCAATTTTCAAACACGCTCTGGAATGGAAAAAGCTAAGTTAGGTCTGGCCGCCTTTGTTGGAGAAGACGTACTCAACAAATCAAGCATTAACAAGGAGGATACTATTATGGCATTTGATTTTAAGAAGGAAATGAAAGAGTTTTATATGCCCAAGAATAAACCTGAGATTGTAACTGTACCAAAGGCAAATTATATTGCAGTACGAGGCAGCGGCAATCCCAATGAAGAAGGAGGAGCATATCAACAGGCAATCAGCGTATTATACGCGGTGGCGTACACAATAAAGATGAGTTACAAGAGCGATTATCAAATGGAGGGATTTTTTGAATATGTTGTTCCTCCGTTAGAAGGTTTTTGGTGGCAAGATGGTGTGAGTGGTGTGGATTATTCTGATAAATCGGCATTTAACTGGATTTCTGTAATCCGTCTACCAGATTTTGTGAAAGAAAAAGATTTTGAGTGGGCGAAAGAGGTTGCGGCCAAAAAGAAAAAGCTGGATTGCTCATCCGCAGAATTACTTACTGTCGATGAGGGCATGTGTGTCCAGATCATGCACATGGGAGCATTTGATGATGAACCTGGGACTGTTGCAATTATGGACCGGTTTTTAGCCGAGAATGGGTATGAAAATGATATGGACATGGAACGATTGCACCATGAGATTTATATATCTGACCCACGAAAGGTTGCACCCGAAAAATGGAAAACAGTAATAAGGCATCCAATTAAAAAGGGGTAAGGAATTTAGCCAGGCTGCCTAAATCAGGCCCTCCCGGTTTGGCGTCCGCAAAGTCTCATTCTGCAAGGCTTTTTTCTGGCCTAAAGCGTGACGCCGTTCCCTTTAGCGGCGCTCCCTTCCTGCGGCCCCATCCGCGTGTGTGTCCCCCCTGCCCGCCCCCGCCCGCAAAGGCCGTCCCGCCTCTTGCGGTTTTAGGGAAAGTGTTGTAAACCATGCACGTCAGCTGGCCGGACAATGGCTTGCTGATTTTGTATTTCGTGGTGCCCAAATGGTGCCCAACTTTACAAAACCATGCTGTTACAGATTATTCCGCTTTATTCGTAGGATTTGAGAAAGCGCCCATTTCATGCGGGTTTTCGTAGTCTGCCTATGAAACAATCTGCCATCTTATGACGGCCAAAACAGCCACACAGGCAATAAAAAATCCCCAGGCACCATGTTGTTCCCAGTGCTTTGGGGATTATCTTGATATTTCATCATTCTCATTCTGTCATTCTGATTTTATGATTCCCATATCATGATTTTCACTCTATGCTTTCCTTGTCATGATTCCCATACCATGTTCCACTCTATGTTTCCCATACCATGTTTCCCACTCCAAGATTCCCAAATCATGATACCTGCATCATCAACCTCACACCTGCGTCCCGTAATCCTTCAGCCACTTCCTGCGCCTCTTATAATCCGGCAGGATCCGCTCCACCTCTGCCCAGAACCTGGCAGAGTGGTTCATCTCTTTCCTGTGGGCCAGTTCATGGACCACCACATAATCCAGTACCTCAGGCGGCATGAGAATCAGTTTCCAATGGAAATTCAGGTTTCCCTGGGCGCTGCAGCTGCCCCACCGGGTCTTGGCTGCCCGGATGGCAATGCGGTTATAGGTCACGCCCATCAGCCCTGCGTAATAAGCCGTCCTGGCTTCCAGCTGCATCCTGGCCTTTTTCCTGTAAGCTGCTTCCAGTTCCGGATGGGACACATAGTCGGGCTGGGGCCTCTCATCCCTGGCGCGCCGTTTTTCTTCCATAAGGAACCATTTCTGCACAATCCAGTCCTGGCGTTCTTTTATGAAATCCATCACTGCCTGGTTTGGGATTCCTCCCGGCATCCTGGCGCAGACCCGCCCGTCTGCCTTGATTTCAAGCCCCAGGGTGCTGCGTCTGGAATACAGCACCTCCACCGGTATATTCCCTTCCTCATCACCGCGGCGCCAGCCGATTTCCACTTTGCGTATCATATCAATGCCAGCCTTCTTTCCACAATCCGCCTCAGGCACACTCCGAAACAGCTCCTTTACAGCACATCAGAGAAATGGGGCCTTAAGCGCTTGAACATTTTCAGGCCCGCCAGGAATACAACAATGGTGACTCCCCAATAATACAGGGTCAGGGTGGGCCTTTCCCAGAACCAGTTCCCGGTCAGCATACTGTCCCTGTAGCCTGCCGCAATATAGTAAAAGGGATTCAGCTTTAAAACAGTGCCTATCCAGGGGATACGGTCCGTAAACATGGATTCATGATACATGATGGGCGTCATCCAGATCCCAAACTGGATACAGATGGAGACAATCTGTGCCATGTCCTTGAAGAACACATTGACCGCAGAGGTAAAGAATCCGATTCCCAGGGCCAGCATGGATGCCGCAAAGGTATAGTACAATGCCTGAAGCCAGGTAAGCCTGACCGCAACTCCCGTCACAAGGTACAGCCCCAGCATGATGAGGACAAAGAAGCCATGGACCATGAGGCAGCTCATCAGCTTGATGATTGGAAGGATTTCCACCTTAAACACCACTTTTTTTACAAGATAACTATATTCCTGCAGACAGTTGGTAACCGTATTCAGCACCTCGCTGTAGAAGAACCAAGGCACGATGCCCGCTACCAGCCAGGCCACATAGGAAGCCCCGGGCACTGGCGGGGGCGTCCTGAAACCCGCAGGTCCAAAGATGATTGCATAGATGGCAATGGTCACAATCGGCTGGATAAACATCCACACGATCCCAAAATAAGAGCCCACGAACCGTTTCCGGAAATCAGCCTTGCCCAAATCCCATATCAGCTTTCTCTTCTCAATAATCTCCTTACCAAGAGACAGTACATAATTCATATATGATTTCCTTTTCTCCACAAGCGTGTCCAGGGCGTTGTTTAAATTCCCGTGAATATGGCACCTGCTATCGATTCACAGGAATCTGCTCAACACAGTACCAGACGCTGTATCAGTTGTTTCAATCCACGCTCGGTATATTGTCGAAGTGCGACTGCATCCTACGTAGATGCGTGGTTGACCTCATGGCAGTGGGGGATACCGATTACTCTCCGCCCACCACTGCCATTAAGTTTGTTTTTGGCAATTCATCTCACCACCTTAGAGGATGGGAGAATCCTTGCTAATATTTGTTGAATGTATCCTTGAGGCCGCCCCACTTCCTGTCCTTCTCTGAGATAATCAGCTCCATGCCATCTGATACCGGCCAGTCAACCCCGACTTCAGGGTCATCCCACTTAAGGCCGCCTTCATCGCCGGGATGATAGAAGTCCGTGCATTTGTATGCGAACTCCGCCTCATCTGAGAGCACCAGGAAACCGTGGGCAAATCCTTCCGGAATATAGAACTGCTTCTTATTCTCAGCGGACAGGACCACGCCGAACCATTTTCCATAAGTCTCAGAATCAGAACGCAGGTCCACCGCCACATCGAACACGGTTCCGCGTACCGCGCGGACCAGCTTGCCCTGGGGATACTGTTTCTGGAAATGCAGGCCCCTTAACACGCCCTTAACCGACATGGACTGGTTGTCCTGGACAAATACCATATCAAGGCCGGCTTCCCTGAAATCATTCTGGTTGTAGGTTTCCACAAAATAGCCTCTCTCATCCCTAAACACAGTCGGCTCAATCACATATAACCCTTTGATATCACAGGGTGTCACTTTAATCTTTCCCATTGTCATCTACTCCTTTTATCTTATATCCCCGGTGCACCGCTGCCCCTGTTTTGCAGTCATCAGAGCCTGATGTCCGCATACGGCGGGTATCCATCATTAAAAGCACAGGGTTTTCCACATCCATCTGGCAATTTTATCACTTTATCCACTGTATGGCAATACCTTGTCCACTTTCCAGCCCATCTTGACACTAAGACACACGCAGGCACACGATACTGAAAATCCGGATGACAACATACATATCCATCACCATCATGAGATACAGCAGCGGCCTGTCCCCGCAATCCGTCCGCACCACCTTGTCATTCTTAAGCGTGAGTAAAAACATGGGCAGCAGCGGCAGCAGATATCTCCCCTGTACACCGTTAATCACATTGGAGGTCACCGGAGTCCAGGCTAACAGCATGGAAAACATCAGGGCGCCAAGGCAAAGGAAGCAAAGGAACCATATCCATATGCGGCTTCCCATTTTCATCACAATGCTCTCGCCGGGTTTCCTGAATGCAAGCATCAGCAGGATGGCGGTAAGCCCCAATATGACCACATACGGGGTATTAAGCACAGCGTCCATGTTGCCTAGGGATTCCCCCAGCATACCGGAATACAGTTTCTCCCCCTGCCACATCAGGGTGTTGTAACACATCTTAAGGACCAGAAGCGGGCTGTGAAGCAGCTGTGCAAATGTATATCCTGTCTCTTCAGCCCAGGAGATATAGCCCTCTGACGCCTCCGTATACATGGCCACGGTCTGCCGGTTCACCAGCACCATGGCGGCGCCAAAGGCGCCCAGCACGGCTGCGGCGGACGCGGCCCATTTCCCCCACCCGCCAAACTTGCGGACCGGAATCAGCAGGCAGAAGCCAGCTATGACCCCATACACCATCTTGCAGGGGCCCATCACCCCCATGACAAGGGCCAGTTGGATCACATCCCATATATGGACCTTTTCCGCCTTATAGGCCAGGTGCAGGCAGACCGCAGCAAAATAACTGCTAAGGGAGATAATCATCACATCATAGGAAAAGGATGACGCCAGGTGCAGGGTCATGGGAAGCAGGAACACCCCTGCCGCCACTTCTTTTCCAAATGGCATCCTGCGGATGGTAAGGTATCCCATGGCTGTAAAGAACATAAGGTTGAACAGCCTTCCCAGATAGAGAAGCCCCAAACCGCCAAGGCCCATGACCCGCGCCAGGGTGATACCCAGGGCCTGGGGAACATATGCAAGGGGGGTTGTCCTCACAGGCGGCTGATAGGAAACCGCAGTCCCCTCTTCGCCGGTGCTTCCAAGCCCCCGCTCCCTTATGGTCCTGTAGGTCCCCTCTGTCAGTTCCTGTCCGAGAACAACTGCCTGATGGGCTGCGGCACCGCTGTCTTCGCCGCCCTCACTGCCCGCTTTATCACGGTAACCGCTTCCGTCATCTTCCATCACATTATATAAGTCCTCGATAAATGCATCCTGCACCCGCGTCAGCACATGTCCGTCCGCTGCATTAGCCGTCCGCCCCATCATATGGCTGGACAGCTGGTATGCGCTGATATAATGGCTCACCTCGTCCGGCGCGGACAGCGGCGGGAGGATGAACAGGAACAGGATTCCCAGGCTCAGGGAGGCGGCTGCGAATATCTGTTCCATTTTCCACTTATCCCGGACAAAAATAACATATCCAAGGCCAGACGCGGTCAGCCCGGCCCAGACGCATACAGCAGCGTACCAGCCGTACAGCCACCGGTCCCCTGTCTCCAGGACCCCGGCCCGCACATCCAGGAAATGCCAGGAGGCCAGAATAAGGAGCACAATGCCGCACCCAGTCCACAGTGCCAGCCGCTTCCTGTCTGGCATATGCTTCCTGACCGGGATGTCCTTCCTGTCCCGCACAGCCTTCTTTCCTGGCACGTCCGTCCTGCCCGGCACAGCCTTCTTTTCCAGCTTATCCGTCATGCCCGGAACAGCCTTCTTTTCCAGCTTATCCGCACTGCCCGGCACAGCTTTCTTATCCGGCTTATCCGTCATGCCCGGCACAGCCTTCCTTTCCAGCTTATCCGCACTGCCCGGCACAGCTTTCTTATCCGGCTTATCCGTCATGCCCGGCACAGCCTTCCTTTCCAGCTTATCCGCACTGCTCGGCACAGCCTTCTTCCCCAGCACATCCGTTCTGTCCGGCACGCCCTTTCCGCCCGGCTCATCCCCCCCGCACGGCATGCCATTTCCACCTTTCCTACCTGCCATCCTCATCCTCCCCGGCCCCTTCGCTCCCAAGAAGTTCCTGCATCTTAAGCTCCAGTTCCTCCCTTTCCTTCTGGGCCAGGGCGATTTTCTGCACCAGTTCCTTCTGCTTACTCTCCATCTGGGACACCTGGAGGGTCATGCCAAAGACTTTGACCATGAGAAGGAAAATCATGAACAGGAACAGGAAATTAGGCGTGGAATAGATTCCAAGGAGCCTGGCGCATGCATCAGCCACGCCGGGGAACAGGGAGAACACAACCAGGATCAGGGCCACAATGACCCAGAACATGGCGGCTTCAATCTGTACCTTTGCCTGGCGTATTTTCCTCATCATAAAAGACATAGTCAGCAAAGAGACTATAACCAATATGACCCTGAATATAGGTTGCATCATAGGCCCACCTGCTTTCTTTGGTTATTTCTAAATATTTCCGATTATTTCCAATATTCTTTATTCATACTGCATTTGGCCGCAAGGCCGGAGGGCAGCAGGCGGTAACACCTGCCCAAGCGGTAGCCCATGTACTTAAAACCGCTCTTCACAATCATCCCGGGCACCAGCCACGGGCGGCGCTGCTTCACCAGATAGCGGGCGGTCTGCTTCACCAGGCGGATTCCCTCACTTTCAGAGTGGATTCCCTGAAATACCTCAGGATGGTCTGTCTGGGACACGGCCAGGTCAAAATTCCTGTGGAACTGGGTCATGCAACCGTAATTGTGGGAGTGGATGACCCTTGCCTCGGCCACGTAGGCCACCGCGTAATCATCCTGCAGCACGGCCTTTCCGGCAAATATCATATCCTCATTAAAAATCGTCTTGTTGATGAATCCGCCCTGGAACCAGAATTTCTCCCTGTCATAGGCGCAGCACACATTGGATGCAAAAAAGGTCTTGATGCCCATGCGCCCCAGGTCATCCTTTGTCTTGATGCAGCTCTCCTCCGGATAATTAAAGGACCTGGTATACCGCTCTGCCAGGGGACAGTCCTTATCCGGCAGCTGGCGGGCATATGCCATGATGACTGATTCCCCCTGTGGACCGCGCTTATCAAACGCAGCCACCAGATGTTCAATCATCCGGTCATCCGCAGGCACCGCATCGTCCGTCATGAATACCATGATATCCGCCCTGCTGTAACGCGCGCCCCTGTTCCTGGTGGCCCCGTGGTCAAACTCAGCCTTGGGCAGGTGATGGACCTGAAGGTTGTCAATCCCCTCATACCCCTTATCGTTCCAGTAAGCCTTCTCCGTGTTCATCACGATGATCCTTCCTATGGGGTATGTCTGCCGTTCCAGCATTTTTAAAAGCCTGGAAAACTTCTTTCCCGGTTTATAGGTCGGTATGATAACATCCACCCTGCGGCGGTATGTGTTCTCTGATGTCCTATTCTTCACTTCCTCCATTACCAGCATACTCCTTTTTTTCGTTCTGATAAACACCTGTCATGAACAGGCCGAATCCCACCACCAACATAACCATCAGCAGCAGATAGCAGGATGCCGCCCCGTTTATACCGAAGCTTGAAACCAGCGTCCCTGACAATAACACTGCCGCTGCCGCCGCGCTCAGATATACGATGAAAATAGCCTTCTGCTTACGCATGATGACCAGCGAGTAGTACATCAGGTTAGCCAGGGCATAGAACCCGCCTCCCAGCACAATCACGATGAACGCGCCGTGATATTGCACCAGCATACCGTCATACCGGACGCCTAACAGGAATTCCATCACCGACAGCACCCATCTGCCAAGCACTGCCGTGGCCCCCACGGCCAGGACCGTAAGTCCCAGGATGACAACGCCGATTCTGGAAAGTTCCTTCTTAAAGCTGTCAAAGTCCCGGGCCAGCCACATATTGGTAAGCTTGGTAAGAAAGGGGCGGATGATAAAGTTGGCTACCATATAAATAACAGAGGTGGGCATAAAAATCAAGTTAAAGTATCCGGAAGCAGCATCATTTATTTTCGCATCAATGGCATACTTGGCAGCGGAAAACACGTAAAAATCCAGGAAGGTGGAAACAAACAGGAATACGGTGCTGCTAAACAGCGCCCTGTTCTTCCCCTCCCCCTTATTCCAGTCCACATGTACCAGCGCATGGATTACATCCAGATTAAACAGGGCCACCCCAAGCATCTGTGCCGCCACCGCCACAACGCAGGCCAGCAGCAGATGTTCAAATGCAGCCAGTGTCACCAAAAATGCGGACACGGATAGAATAGTCCTGAAAAAATTGGATTTCCCGGTCAGGTAAAGGCTTCCCTGACGCTGGAATTCCGACTCATATACATCAGCATACCCATCTATTACCTTGTATATGACAAGCAGGATGAGAATCATGCACTTGGATGCACTGTACTGCCCGGCGCCATGCCGGAAGGTCAGGAGCAGCGCCCCAAAAATCAGGGCCAGGATACAGGTAATGTTACGGTACTCCAGGTATTCCCCAAAGGTAAACTCGCCTTTATTGTCCGTAATCTGAAACGGCCTAAGCCCAAAATACGCCACAATGAACATCTGCTGGCCCAGGGTGGAGAACCCAAAGGAGAAAATCCCTCCCTGTTCATCCCCCACCATGCGGATGACCAGAAAAGACAGAACCATGCTGGCAAATGCATAGACAAAGCTTCCTGCAATATTCCAGACCACGTTCTGCCGGTCAATATCCGTTCCCTTATATAGTAAATGTCTTGTCAGTTTCTTCATCTATACTCAACGCTTTCTAAAATTCTGTATCAGCAGTATGGACAGCAGCATACGGGTCATGTAGCTTACGGCGGTCAGGGGCTTCAGATAGCTCTCCCCTTCCAGCCTTTCATCAATGGTAACCGGCACCTCGGCCACCCTGGCCCCCTGTTTAATCAGGAAGGACACGGTATCCGGCTCCGGGCCGTAATTCAGGTTCAGGGCAAACTCCTCTATCATCTTCCGGTCAAACAGGCGCATACCGGACGTGGGATCCGTAATCCTGGCCCCGGTGGTCAGGCGGATTACAGCCGCAATCAGACGGCTGCCCACCATGCGCATGGACCAGCCCTTTTTCCCGGAAATGAACCTGGATCCAATGACAATATCAAATCCCTGCTCCATCTTCTCCTTCATGGATCCGATGAACTCCGGCCTGTGCTGTCCATCCCCGTCAAACTGGATGGCATAGCGGTAGCCTTTCTGGTAGGCATATTTCATGCCTGCCTGGAAACAGCCCGCAAGGCCAAGGTTCACCGGCAGGTCCAAAAGGTTGTAGCCGTTCTCCCTGCATATCCGGGCGGTGCTATCCCTGGAACCGTCGTTGACCACCACGTAATCCAGCTCAGGGAAATCCCTCACCAGGTGGTCCACTACCTTCCCTATATTCTTTTCCTCATTGTAAGCCGGTATCACCAGCAGTACCTTATCCATATCAATTCCTCTGTCAGATTATATTACGCCTGTGCCGTGGGTCCATCCGTGCCTTTGGCATCCATATCACCATACCAGAAGCCGTATATCCTTCTGCGCCCTGACGCCGGGCCTGGCGGACAGCACCTCATCCCCCGGCTCCCTGCCCATGGCCCAGAGAACCAGGGCCAGGGGCAGGTCCACGCCTGCCGCATGGCTGAAGGGATATCCGCCCCCAAAGCGGGCGTTCATTTCCAGAACATAATATGAGCCGTCTTCCTCCAGCACATCCACATCCAGGTTCCCCCTGTGGCAGAGCAGTGTGCCAAGCGTCCTGCCAAGTGCTGCAAGTTCCTGATTGTCAATGGTCCCGGCCGAATCCGTCTCGCCGGAACGCATGGCCATCTTTTCCTTGACAACGGTGGCACGGTATCTCCCGTCCAGGTCGTTCATCACATCCAGCCCATATTCCCGCCCCTTGATCCGCTGCTGGAATATGACGCATGAATCAGGGTCTGCCATGGATTCATATCTCAGATAGGAGTCCTGTATGCCCCTGCGGCATTTGCCTGCAAGCACCCTCATCTCCTCCGGGGCATCCGCCTGGTATACGGACAGGGAGCCCATACCCCAGCGTGGCTTGACCATCACGGGCCAGGAAATGCTCCCATTCCCCACGGCCTTAAGCGCCTCATCCATGGACAGCCAGGAAGCAGGCACAGGGATTCCCGCCTCCCTTAGTACTGTAAATGTCCTCCATTTATCATTGCAGATATCCGCTGCTTCCGGCTCAGCCGTCACAACCACGGTCCCCATCTCAGCAAACAGGCTCCTGTTTGCCGCCAGCACCGGCACATCGATATCAAACAGCGGTATCAGCAGGCCGATTGCCTCCTTTTTACAGTATTCCAGCAAAAAGGGAATATATCCCTTATCGTAGATAAGAGGCGTAATCACCGAACGGTCAGCGCTGGCAAAGGCAGGGCATTCACCGCTGTTAGCCGCATGGACCAGCCCGCCGCAGCCCGCCGTCTTAAGGGCCTCTTTAAAATATCCTGCAAGATAGCCTCTCCTGCCTGCACTTGTAAGTAAAATATTCATAATCACGGCTCCTCGTCATATTTTCTTCCAGCACCGCGCTGTTATTTGCCCAGACTAGTGTTGCATTCCTTCAGAATCCTGCATATCCGGTCCACATCCTCCATCGAAAGGTCGGCATACAGGGGCAGGGTCAGCACCCGCTCCGCCATATACGCGGCCACCGGCGTATCCTCAGGCGAGAACCGCCCTTCGTAGCACTGGAACCCGTTGGTCAGGGGATAAAAATATTTCCTGGGATAAATGTCATTTGCGGCCAGGGCGTCGTATACCTGGTTCCTGTCAGCCCCAAAGCCGTCAAATATAACAGGGAAATACGCATAATTCGGCGTAAGCCCTTTTTGGCAGCGCGGAAGCTTAAGCCCTGGAATGCCGTCCAGATGTTCCATATAACGCTCCACCACTTTCCTGCGTTTCCCAATCTCCTCATCCACATGGCGGAGGTTGCACAGGCCCATGGCGGCCTGGAACTCGTTCATCTTGGCATTGCCGCCCACCCAGACCACATGGTCCTGGTCCACAATCCCGTAATTCTTCAGACAGTTAAGCCTGTGGTCCATCCATTCCTCAGCAAACGTCACCGCGCCGCCCTCGATGGAGTTAAACACCTTGGTGGCATGGAAGCTGAAAATGCTGGCGTCCCCGAACTCAGCCACGCCCTTCCCATTGTAACGCTCCCCAAAGGTATGGGCCGCATCATAAATCACCTTCAGGCCATGCTTTTTGGCAATGGCCCCAATCCGCTCCACATCACAGATATTGCCGTACACATGGACCGGGATGATGGCCGATGTGCGTTCTGTGATCAGGGCCTCTATTTTGTCCGGGTCCATGGTATAGTCCGCCGGGTTGATGTCGCAGAACACAGGCGTCAGCCCGTTGCGCACAATCGCATGGGTGGTGGATGCAAATGTAAACGGAGTGGTTATCACTTCTCCGGTCAGCTCCAGGGCCTGGATTGCCATCTCTAAGGCCATGTGTCCGTTGACGAACAGCACCAGCCGGTCTGTTCCCATGTATTCCTTCAGCTCCTGTTCCAGCTGTTTGTGGAAATCCCCCATATTGGTCATCCATGCGCTGTCCCATATGGGCTTAATCATCTCAATATATTCTTCGTACGAAGGCATTGAAGACCTGGTAACCAGAATCTTCTCCCTTTTATCTTCCTGTCGGTTCATGAAACATTTCCTTTCCGGGTGGCGCCAATGCATGCAGCACAGTTCGTCATTTTCCATCCATGCACAATCCATTTACCACCGCAGCCCGCACACAACCGTGAGGAACCATACCTCTGCCAGTATGATGTCCAGTACCAATCCGGCTCCCGCCATCCGGGCAGGTCCTGCGTGCAGGTATTCCTTATAATAGTACATCTTACTCTGGTGAAGCAGCCTCTGCTTATCAACAATCCGCTTCAGGCTCTTGTCAATGGTGACGGAATGCGCATGGACATAGGATTCGTCCGTTACCAGCACAGTCTTTAACCCCAGCTCCTGAAACTTCCGGCCCAGCACCTTTTCCTCATAGTACAGGAAAATATGGCTGTCAAACAGCTCCTCTGTATCCTGTGGTGTCAAAAGCCCCGGCTTCAGCATAAAAAAAGACCCGGGCACTGCATCCACCAGGCGGCTGTCCTCATCCCCCGCGTTCTGAAGGCGGTAGGACGGGGTATTCAGCATGGCCTTAAACAGCCGTCTGGTAATAAGCCCGGTGTCCAGCAGGTCTTTCCACAAAGGCAGCAGGGTCCAGTAGGAGAACAGATCCTTCCCCTGCGGATCCACCACCCGGGCCGAAGCCATCACCGCGTCCTCCGTGTTATCCAGGGCATGCTTCACCCGCTCGATGCACCGGGGCGTCACGTGGATATCCGGGTTGGCGATGATGATATAATCCGCTTCCAGATATTCCACCGCATAGTTAATGCCGGCCTGGTTGCCCATGCCGTATCCGCCATTTTCCTCGGTCCTCAATACGTGGATCTTGTCCGTGTGCCGCAGTGTCTTAAGCTTTTCCCAGGAATCGTCCGTGGAACAGTTGTCCACCAGCACGATGGAATCCAGGCACGGATACTCCCTTATCTCATTGGCAAGCGCCATGGCGGTGGCGGCATCGTTATAGTTTAATATAATACAGCATATTTTGTCCATATCAATCCTTGTTCCCACTTTATTTCCAGATTCTCCAGCATCTGCCTGTCCCCAATCTATCCCCGCTTCCTCCGGACATCTGCCTGTCCCCAATCTATCTCCGCTTCCTCCGGCTGTCCACCAGCTTCATCCCCATGCTGCGGCTGACCCACAGCCTGAAGGGCGGACAGAGCCAGGTCAGGCGGTTGAACAGCCACCACATGTGCATATACCGTTCTTTCCCGGTCTGCTTGGGCGTGTCCTTCCATGGCGTCTTGGCAAGATAATACTCATACAGCTTCTTAAAATGATTATGGTTCCCGGCAATCCATGGCCGCTCGTCCCCCAGATAATGGATGATGGCCGGTGAACGCCTGGCCTCCAGATAGGCCTCCTCACCAATCTCCCGGTAGGCCGCACACATGGAGCACAGGGTGGAATACCGGAAATAGCGGTAATTGGTAAAATAATTGTATTTCACCGGAAGTGTCTTTATTCTTCCTTTCAGGGCGCCGTTGATGGTATCCTGGTCGCATGCAAAGAGCCTGCCATGACAGCTTTTGTAGAAATCCAATAGTTTCTGAAGCACATCCTCCTGGCGCCACCTGTCAAGGGCCATGAGCAGTACTCCTGAATTGTAATACGGGTCGTCCTTGCCCATACCGATGGATTCCTTCATCTCCTTATACACCGTGGGTTCCATTACCATCCCCACCAGCGCATCCCCTAATTCAGTTTCATAAAGGGGCCTTATGCTCTTGCATACAATGGTGTCGCAGTCCAGGTACAGGGCCTTCTTCACGGTGCCGGGCAGCACCTGGGGCGCAAAGAGCCTGCCCATGGCGCTGATATCAAACCCCCTGGTATCAATATCAAAGTCAAACCGCTGCTTTAAGTCCCCCAGCTCCACCACATGAAGGGTCCTGTGAAATGCCTCCGCCATGCCAGCAAGCCTTTCCTTATATTCCTGGCACATCTGGGCAGATAGTATATAAATATCCATATTCCTTATATTCCGGTTATTATCCAGTAAAGAATACATGGATGCGGCCAGATGTCCGGCATACCCGTCATTGGACGCATATATGATATTGGCTGTTTCTTCATTCCATTCCATATTATGCCACCTGTTTCTTACGTTCTTTGGTCTTTCTAGTGTCATTTTGTTTACAATTTTACATTATCACTTCTAAAAAGTAAATCACATCTGGAATTTTTCCCTTAAATATGATAAATTAGGACATGTATGGTATCTATAAAATTTAGGAGGATTTTTCCAATGCATAAGTACATGAAACGTACTGCTGCTGCACTGCTTGCCGGAGTCTTCATCATCGGACAGGCATGTACGGCATTGGCAGCACAGGATGATTCCAATTACGGGCCTGCATTCGGCACCACCAAGGCAGAACAGACTGCACCTGGCGGCGGACAGGCTTCTGGCGATAATCAGGCTTCCGGTGACAGCCAGGCTTCCGACGGCAATCAGGCCTCCGGTGACAACCAGGCTTCGGGCGGCAGCCAGACACAGCCCACCCAGGGCGCTGCCACGGAGACTCTCCCCGGAAACGATGCGGCAGCCAATGCCCAGGCGGATGCGGATGCGGCGGCAGCCCAGGCAGCGGCCGAACAGGCGGCGGCAGCTGAGGAAGCAGCCATGCAGGCTGCCATCATTGCCAACACGCCTTATCTTCAGCTTCAGGTACTGCGTCCCGATACCACCTGGACCGACCCGGTCATTGGTGACACAACCGTTGTTTCCGAAGGAGGATTCCGTTCCCTCTGTATCTATCTGAACAACATCGTGGGCAATGTACTTTACAGGACCTACACCAGCGCACACGGATGGAGTGAATGGGCCATGAACGGCGACCATACCACGGTATGGGAGGACGGCGCCCTGGTAGAAGCCATCCAGATCCGGTTCACGGGATTTGTAGGCAACACCTTTGACGTTTATTACCAGACTACCCTGACCGACGGCACAGAACTTAACTGGGCGCGCAACGGACAGACAGCAGGCACCATGGGCACAGGAAAGGTAATGCAGAGCTTCCGCGTATCCCTTTGGGGTAAGAATGGCGAAGCCGCATCCTACAACATGGATAAACCTCTGGAGGCAGCTGCCCCGGACGGCATCCAGACCATTGACGGGGCTGTTGTGTACAGCAGCGGGACCGGCGTACCCTTCACCGGATGGGGCTGGAATGACAGGGACCGCTACTACTTTGTGAACAATGTCCCGGTTACAGGATGGCAGTACATAGACGGCTACAAGTATTATTTTGATGAGACAGGCAAGGTTGTAACCGACTTAGAGCCGCTTATCGGCGCCAACGGTCCCTTCCTTATCCGCATCAACAAGCAGATGAACACTACCACCGTGTATGTACAGGACGGCGGAAACGGCTTTATCATCCCGCTTAAGACATTCCTCTGTTCCACTGGCGAGGATACCCCATTAGGTACGTTCAAGACACCTGAGAAGTACCGCTGGAGGCTGATGAACAGCGGCGTTTATACACAGTATGCAACACGCCTTGGTTCAGGTTTGAGCTTCCTGCTCCACTCCATTATTTACGACAGCCCCAATGTGAACACGCTGAAGCCCGAGACTTATAACTTCCTGGGCGTGGTACGTTCCGCAGGCTGTATCCGTTACACATCCGGTGATTCCAAGTGGATTTTTGACCACTGCGCACTGGGTACCACGGTTGAGGTTTACAATTCCTCCATCCCCGGCCCATATGACAGGCCTGCCATTGAGCAGCCTATCTCAGCCGACCAGCACTGGGATCCCACGGACCCGGTTGCAGTGGCGGCCATGAACGGCGGGCAGTAGGGACATAAGGACAGTACGTATTGTGGACTGGCCCGGATACAAAGATACATAGGTAATCATAAATTCAAAAGGCCGCAGCACACCAATTAATTTAAAGAGTGCTACGGCCTTTGCTTTGTCTTTCTTTCCAATCACATCCAGTTTTTAACTCCACCGTTTTCTAGGAACCGGTATCAGATTATAGGGCTTTGCAAACCTACGAAACTCATCTGTATTATCATATAATGCGGCTAAATCCCACAAATCGATAATTTTATGAAGATTCCTCAAACTCTCCCCAAATCTTTTCTCAACATCTTTGTCCGGTATTCCGTGGCCTGCTATTTTCACTCATTCTGCAATTCTCTTTTTCGCTATCACCGGAGAATCAACACAGGCATAATGTAATTCAATTACATACCCCAATTGCTTTGCCCTATATATTGTCAGTAATTATCGAAGTAAAGGACATCCTGTTTCTAAATATCTAAACAATAAATTCATGCTACTATTTTAATAATAAAGACAATACCTTGGGCCTTGCGCCCTTTTCATATCTGAATTTCAACGCATGTCTGATTATTTCCGGCAAATAATATTTATCATTCTCAACCTTTAAATATCCTTCTTGTTTCATAATTTTTTCTTCTGCAGGAGTAAGATTGAACGTGTCATTATAGAAAGGCAAAATTTTCTTTTCTTCTGCGGCGCTGTCCAGCTTATCAAATATTGGCTCAAGAACTTTTATTTCTTGTTTGACCTCAGAAATTTTAGCATTTGAGCAGTCAGACACTGCCTTTTTTATTTCAACAGGCATTAAATACCTGTCATCATACACACGTTTCCCCACCTCTTTCGTTGCATATTCTAAAAATCTGATGATATCTCTCGCCTGAAGCTGCCCATTAAAGTCTGACAATGCCGCCAAAATCCATCTCGAAGAATAGGCTTCATTGGATGTGGCTTTACCTAATTTTCTCCCCCACAATTTTATAAGGTTCCGTTCAATTATTTCTCCTGATGCCAACTCGATTGCAACTTCCTCCTGATAAAACTCAGGTGCGGCTTGACTCACGAGCCAAACTACCAGCCTTAACGCTTCCGTACTTGACCATTTTAATTCAACAGAGTTATAAAGAGAATTAAACTGTTCAAAATTAACCGTTATTGAATCACGTGCCATGTCCTTTCTGAGAAATACCATCAGCCCAAAATTTTTGTACCTGACTTTAATTTCATTCATCATATCCCTGCACAATGCTACTATCGCGTTTTGCTCTGTCTGAAAAGAAATTGTCTGTGTAAATATTTCCTCTAATCCATCAATAAGGAATATTACCTGAATTTTATGTTCTTCTAAATCGCTTTCTAATTCTTCAAACGATTGGTATGCATGATTTAAAGACTGTAAAATAATTTCTTTCCAAATTTCTTTCCAGCCTAAAATATCATGATTCCCCCTGTCATAATTTAACACTAAATCATGATTGTCAATATACACAGAACTGTTGATTTTTCCTTTTAAGTTATACTGATTATAGTTCTGCACCGCTTCCTGCATGATTTCACCAAATCCGGTTGCCGTTGCTGATGCCAGTAGGGGAACCGCTATCGTTTTCTTTCCTGTCTCCCCCTTCTCTTTTTGATCTACACTTAGTATAAAATTTTCCCAATACTTATTTCTCAATATTTCCCGATATAAAAACGTCTTACCAGACCCTTTTGCACCCATAATTACCGTATTAGGTAGATTGCTTCTATATTTCCTGATTAAATTCTGAATCGGTTCTGTCATCAACACGTCAAATGCTGCATTTCCTTCAGCAGTAATCTGGTTCTTTGCTAAACTATGAATACTTTTTATTACTGATTTCCGTTTGTTAAAATCTACTTCTGTACTTTTTCCTTTATCTGAAAAATAGTTATTTTGCACTATCAAATAAATTCTTTTATAAAATTCCCTCCCCTCTAAATTTTTCATAATATGTTGCAACGACTCCAAATGCACAAGTTCGCTTGCAAAGGGAAGCTCTGTCACCAAATTATCCGTTAAAGAAATATTTTCATCCGTTTCACTCTTTTCATATGCAGCAATTAAGTCGCTTATGATATCGGATGGTTTCAATCCTTCCGGAACCATAGTCAATAATATCTCTGGCAACAATGTATTCTCCGACAAAGGAAGCCCCTTGTTTAATTGCTGTAACAAGATTTCCGTCCCTTTTACAGACTGATAAGAAGTTGATGTTACCAGATACTTTTTTACTCTCGGATCGAACAATATCGGTGCCGAAAATTCACTTAAACCTGCGCGTAAATCAATTAAAACCATATCTGCATTTAATTTTTCCCCTAACTTAGACAAAACCTCCGCAAGAATATATTTTTTATTATAGCTAAGTGCAAGACTTTCAGGGCTAGAATACATATCCAGTAATTGTTCAATATATCTGTAGGTCGGTAAAACGATATGCTCAACTAAACTTTGTTCCGTCTCAATCTTTACAGTCAATTCCGCCACTTTATCAGCAATCAGTGAAATAATCTCATCCACATTATTTTTTCCCTGTGTCACCTCCAGTAAGTCCAAATAACTAAATAGAGGCTCCTCTGACTTGGTAGTCAACCATGTAATCCCCGGCGCCTCTATATCCGAATCAATAATAAGCAGCCGCTTTGAATTTTTTAGATTTTTAAGAGAAGACCACGCCTTAACGAATGCCAATAATGAAAGCGTACGGCCTACGCCCCCTTTATATGAATGAAATGCAATTACAGGAACACCTGGCAAATCTTCACTTAACATCTCATTATAATAAGCTGATTGCTGATATAAAACCTTTTTAAAAAGAGGAGTCCCGGATACGTTATGCTCCACTATATCTCCCTGCTCAAAAAAAACGTCTAAATATTCGCCTTCAAATTCCAGGTTTATTTTTTTATTTTGTTGATCATACTTATGATCCATCAACTCACAAAGTAACATTTCCACATCATTTATTACATCCATGCTTTTTATATATATAATAATTTCAGAAGAATACGTTTCTATTTCTAAAATCTTATCTTCCCACACTTTTTTATTTAATAAAAGTTTTCTCTCTACATCTTTCCAGGTATACAATAACATTAATTCACATCCCTTCCTCAATCCAATTCGCAATTTTTCTTAATTCTTCCTCATACACCGACTCTACACTTTTATCTTTTTCCTTGATTCTGATACAATATCTATATAACTGATGATAATTTTCAATTATTATACTGTCATTATGTATTGTCAATAATTGTGGGAATTTAAATACCCCCTGCTGTCCTAATTCTTTCAATATTCTGTCCAAATTATGAGTTTTCAATACGTTTTTTTTCTTTTCGTCTTTTCCTTCCAATATATTTTTGGGGTTCTCCTCATGCCATTTATCTAATAGTAAATACTTCAGACCACATTCAACGCTATAAACCAGTAATAATCTTCGACTATTCAAATCATCATTATCATCTCGTAGGCGCTTATATGTAACATAATGTTTTCTATATCCTTGTTTATAATCTCTTTTGTCTGCTAATATCATCTATTATGAACACCTCCCAACGACATTCTTTTTTTAGTATACTATAATTATTGCTTTTAAAAAAGATATAGCCCCTAATTTGCTATATCTTTTCATACTATTTCAATATACTGATTAATAAATCATTGCACCCATGGTCCTGGCCCACGGCCAGTCTTCAATCTGCACCATCCTACTACAGATGACTGAGGAAAAGCAGACCATCCTTGGGAAATACTACCAGTGTAAAGAACAGATTCCCGCTGCAACGGCGGCATTGCAACTCAGCGGGAATAAAATAGAAGATGCATTATGCAGGATAAAAGATAAAACCGGATCTGACCAGACACTATTTCTTCCGCTTCACCATCCCAAGCAGATACGTAAAGCTCTCCACCCTGAACAGGGCGGCCGCTCCCCCATAGATAAGCGCCCCTGCGCCAATCTGAAGGATCAGCTTCATCCATGGACCGCCGGGCAATACGAACTGGAGGGCATACACAGCAGCGCACATTCCCACGGAAAGGGCCATGGACGGCATGATATCCATCCACTGGCTGGATATGCTGTATCCCAGCAGCTTCTTGTTGGGCCACGCATTGATGAAGGTACACAGGAAATCAATGACAGCCTTGATGGATACAAGGATGAACGGGCCGAACTGGGCCCCGATCACAAGTCCCAGGATACCGATGGTCTTCTTTATGACCTCCAGTTTCAGGAAGATATCGCTGCGCCCCACCGCGTTGATGGCCTGGAGGTTGGTGATGTGGATGGGCCAGAAGGAGTATGCAATACACATGATCCTAAGATAAGGCACGCAGATCATCCATTTCTCCCCCAGCAGCGCCAGCACCATGGTATCCGCCACTGCAAACAGCCCGAACAGCATGGGAAGCACCAGGAAGGAACTGGTCCTGATGGCCCTGCGCACCATGCTCCTGACCTGGGCAATGTCCCCCTGCCTGGAGGAAAATGCCGGCAGCAGCACGGCCTGTATGGCTGCCCCCAGGTTATTGACAATCAGCTTGGGGAACTGGTCGCCCCGGTTATAGGCGCCCAGCAGTTCCTCATTATAAATCTTCCCCATGATTAATCCGTAAAGGTTGTTGAACAGGGTGTCTAAAAGGGCTGCCAGCAGCAGCTTCCATCCAAATGAGAACATGGAACGGATACGGCCCATGGCAAACACCAGGCGCGGTTTCCAGCTGACCGTCAGGAACAGGGTGGTCATAAGCGCCAGATAATAGGCAATCTGCTGGCCCACCATGGCCCAGACGCCCATTCCCCTGTACGCCATGAAGATACTGGCCGCGCCGGATATCACCACCGCCGCCATGGTGGCCTTAAACAGGCCCTTGAACTCCATTTTCCTGGACACATAGGCGGTCTGCACTGAAATCACGGCCCCAGGGAACAGCACCACGGCCAGGACCCTGACAATGGGCACCAGCACATCGTTGTGGTAAAATCCCGCGATGGAGGGCGCTGACGCGTACAGCGCAGCATACATCACGCCCGCAATCACAAGGCTGAAATAAAACACAGACGAGAAATCCGCGTCATCCGAATGCTTTTTCTGCACCAGCGCCGTGCTGAAACCGTTCTGCACCACCACGTTGGCAATGGTGATGAATATCATGATGATACTGACCAGGCCATATTCCGCCGGGCTTAGAAGCCGGGCCAGGATGATGGCAATCACAAACTGGATTCCCTGGGCGCCGCCATTTTCTAAAATTTTCCAAAACAGGCCTTTCAGGACCTTATTCTTTATCTCTGTCTCCGCCAAATCCTAACTTCCTTTCCGTTCCCCTGGATTCCCCTGAATCAACCTGCCTTAATTGCTCCCACGCACCATCCTCTGGAGCAGCCGGTACAGGCCGGGAGCCATGATTTCAAACCGGATGAAGAACCTGGTCCTGAGACTCAGCTCCCTGTAATATCTCCGGTACTCCTTCTTCCTAACCTGGTCATAGTGTTTCGTGTTGACCTGTGTAAGGAAATAAATCCGCTTGGCAGCGCTCATGGCCTCATTATGGAACCGCCCGAAGGTGGAGCGGTCAAATGTCTCATACATTTCCTTCATCTGCTCATAGTAGCGCTTTTGTTTATTTTCATAATCCCCCTGTTTCATCAGGCTGGTCCAGGAGCTTGCCACGCCCACCCGGTACACGCACATAGGCTCGTCCATATAGTAAGCGTATCCGGCACATGCCATCATCAGCTGCATGGGGATATCCCCCACCGGGCAGTGCAGGTAGTAGTCGGGCAGTGTTTTTACGATCCGCGTGGGAAACACAAGGGACGCCGTGGGATATCCCGTGGATTTGTCTACGATGGCCTCCGGCTCCACCTTCCGGCTCTCCCTGTAAGGCCGCATCATCCCTTCTGCCCTGGAACCGTCCACACTTATGATCCTGCTGCTGTGAAAACACAGGGAACAGTCCGGGTTGGCCCGGAGATAATCCACCTGCTTCTGGAGTTTATGCGGGTCTGTCCAGTAATCATCCCCCTCGCACATGGCGATGTATTCCCCCCTGGCCCTTGGAAAATTGAAAATACTGATATTGGAAATCCCCTTGGAATACTGGTTTTCCTCCCTTAGGATCGGTTTTATGATATCCGGGTACCTGGCCGTGTACTCCCGGATGATATCGGCCGTCCCGTCCGTGGACGCATCGTCGTGAATCAGGATTTCGTATGTGAAATCCGTCTTCTGCATCAGGAATCCGTCCAGGGCGCTCCTTATATAGGGTGCATGGTTGTAGGTGATGCAGCAGATGCTGACCGTGGGCCTGACATTTTCCATTCTATAATCATCCATATCTTAATCTCCCATAAACAACATCTGCCCAATGGTCCGAAGGGCTGAATTTTTAGTAAATCCGTAACGTATCATAAGCGCAATCCTGCCAAGCCTGCCCTTTCCCGGAAGTTCCGTGAACGCAGCCAGTATCTCCCTCTGCTCCGGATCCAGCTTATCGCGGAACATGGCCAGCAGGCATCCGGCCTGTCCAAACATAAGCCTGTAATTTTCCTTTGCCCTGCTGCCGTCCCTGATGCGCTCCCCGGCTCCTTTGAGGCTGTCCCCTTTTTCCGCCCCCAGGGTGTTGTCCCTGTGCTGGCGGTACAGATACAATGGCTGCCCCACCCATCCAATCCTTCCAAAACAGCTGGCAAGAAGGGCCAGCCAGGCGTCATGCATCAGGCAGACACTGGGCAGCTGTTCCAGGTACCCAAGCATGGGTCGGTTCATCATGACCGCGCCTCCGGTGACATTATTCTGTACCAGCAGCTGTGAAAGCCTGGTGCGCTCCGGCGATATCTTCTGATAACAAAAAAAGCTGGGGGCAATCTCATTGAGCTGTTCATCCACCACCTTAAGGTCGGAATGGACCAGCACCGGAAGCCTGCTGTCCGGTGGGTTGCCTTCCAGTTCCTGCATTTTCCCAAGAAGCATCTGCACCTTGCAGGGCAGCCACACATCGTCCTGGTCGCTGAGCATGAAGTAGTCTGAGGATGCGGCCCTTATAAGCCTCCCGCCTTCCTCAGGCGTCAAATCGTAATTTCCCTCCCAGGCAGCCTTCCCCTGTCCGGCGGCCAGGGAGGCCATCATTTGAAGGAGTCCCAGGAAATGGGCCGCGGCCCCTCCCGAGCCGGTGCGCCGGTGGAGTACAAGCACACAATCCCTGTGTTTAAGCCCATACTGGTCCAGAAGCTCACCTGTACCGTCCGTGGAGCCGTCGTCTGATACCACAAGAAGGATTCCCCCCTGGCCCTGGGCCAGGATGGAATCCATCTGCTCTTCAATATAATCCCTGCCGTTATAGGCAGCCGCCAGTACCGTTATTCCGTGGTCCATACCTGCCTCATCCAACATTTCCAATGCTTTCACCCAAAGATTTCCTCTGCCCGTTTCATGGCTGATTCAATCACCTTATCCATGTCATAATACTTATATTCTCCCAGACGGCCGCCAAACAATACATGTTCCTCCGCCCTGGCCAGTTCTTCATAGCGGCGGTACAGCTCCTGGTTCTTCCCGTCATTGACCGGATAATAAGGCTCCATGCCCTCCTGCCAGCTGACCGGGTATTCCCTTGTGACCACGGTCTTTGGCTGGGTGCCGAATTCAAAATGCTTGTGCTCAATCATCCTTGTATACGGCGTCTCCCTGTCCGTATAATTGACCACTGCCACGCCCTGGTGGTTCTCCTCGTCAAGCACCTCAGACTCAAAGCGCAGGCTGCGGTATTCCAGCTTGCCAAAACAGTAGCCATAGTAGGCGTCAATGGTTCCGGTATAGACCACGGTACCTCCCATGCTGTCATAATGCTCCCTGTGCTCCAGGTAATCCACCCCGGTCTCAATATCGCAGCCCTCAAACAGCTTATCTATGATGGCATTGTATCCGCCAATGGGAATGCCCTGGTATAAATCATTAAAATAGTTATTATCATAGGTATAGCGCACGGGTATGCGCCTGATGATGAATGCAGGCAGTTCCGTACAGTCCCGGCCCCACTGTTTCTCCGTATATCCCTTGACCAGCTTCTCATACAGTTCCCGTCCCACCAGGCTGATGGCCTGTTCCTCCAGGTTGCGGGGTTCCCCCTGTACCTCTGCCTTCTGCTTCTCAATGATGGCCTTTGCCTCATCCGGCGTGGAGATTCCCCACATCCTGCTGAATGTATTCATATTAAAAGGCATGTTGTACATCTCGCCCTTAAAGTTTGCCACAGGGCTGTTGGTATAGCGGTTGAACTCAGCCAGACCGTTGACAAATCCCCACACCTTCTTATTACTGGTATGGAAAATGTGGGCGCCGTACTTGTGCACATGGATTCCCTCCACATCCTCACAATATATATTACCGCCTATGTGGTTCCTTTTTTCCACCACCAGGCATGTCTTCCCGCTCTTTTTCGCATACCAGGCAAACACGCCTGCGTAAAGCCCGCTTCCAACTAATACATAATCGTAATGCTTCATTCCGGATTCTCCTCCTTCGGACACCACCCCCTGCTTCAGAGGGGTTTTGCTTTCACAATTGTACTATGTTTTGGCGGAAATGTAAATGATGGCATGGCACATCAGCAATCAAATAGAGAAGCACAACACGCCACCAGACAGGCGGCGTTACCTATTCCCACACGGGATAACAGGAACGCCGCTTTTTATGCCCTCATCTCATGCAGTAGGGGCAAGGGGGGTATACCTTTTCCCTCAAAAACACCTTTCTACCGCGTGACAGGACTCGGAAAGCAGCGCCCGGTCTTATTATTTTTTCGAAACGCTGCTAATTTTAATTATAAAATTATTCTCGTGCCGTTCCCACTTTGATTGAGAAATAGATGGAAGATTAAAAACTTTCACCATATTATCTTTTAATTCATTAATCCGTGCGGACATTTCAGGGTTATCTAACTTTATACTAACTCTATTTAGGTTAATAGCACTATGAATATTTTTAAATTCAACTTTAGGTAACAATTTCCAACCGCCGCAATAATTTCTCAAAGCCTGCCACTTGGGGAATGAGCGCGTCAACGGCAATCTTTATCTTCCCTTTCCAACTCGTCCCCGTCTTTTCCGTTTGATACTCTGCATAGCTTTTACCCTTGCTGCCTTTACCCGGAACGACAACGGATAAGCCGTGTTCCCGGCACAGCTTGTCGCTCATGTTCCGTATGCCGTAATATGTCCGCTTGTTGGAATTATACTTCACTTTGTCCTGCTTCATATTTTTCACCCTATTACATTTTGCCGTTCATCTTTCTTATTTAGACATGAATACACATATCATAGCATTGATAAGAATAGAGCATATCATTAACTTTCAGAAATGCAAAATCGGCTTGAAGTGTATGAAACTTCAAGTATAATTATATGCAGATGGTGATAAGATGTTTAAAATAGGTGAGTTTTCAAAGATAGCGCAAGTATCTATTCGTATGCTTCGGTATTATGATGAAGTAGGGCTGTTAAAGCCGGAAGAAGTCGGCAAATGGACGGGGCACCGAATGTACTCGGTAACTCAAATACCCCGCCTAAATAGAATAATATATTTGCGTGACATCGGTTTTAATATTTCTGAAATTGCGCTTGCACTCGAAATGAATGATTGTTTACTACTTGAAACCCTTGAACAAAAGCGATTTGAAATTATGGATACCATACAGAATGAGCAGGAAAAACTACGGAAAATCGCGATTGCTAAAAACGAAATAAAAGAAAACAAAGGAGAACTTCATTACAACATTTCCATTAAAGTAATCCCGGAGTATCAAGTGCTTTCTTTACGAAGAATTGTTCCTACATACTACTCCGAGGGTGATTTATGGAATGAACTTTCTGCTTTTGCCAAAGAACAGAAGATAGAAATATCCAGTCATACTTTTTCTGTTTATCACGACACAGAGTACAAGGAACAAAATGTGGATATTGAGTTATGCGTCCCGGTAAGTAAGCTATGTAAAGATATTGCCCCATTCTGTTTCCGTATTATCGAGCCTGTCCCCGTTATGGCTTGCACAATGGTATATGGTGACTTTTCAAATATCAAAGGAGCGTATATTGCTTTTGCTGAATGGCTGCAAAAAAACAGTAAATATCGAATGTCAAGCCCTATGCGGCAAATTGTGCATAGGGGATCGTGGAATGAGAGTAATCCGGCAAAGTACCTGACTGAAATCCAAATACCGTTGGAACTTAGTTAGCAATGTCCTGCAAAAATGCAGGGCATTTTTATTTTACCTCTTGTATCTCACATGATGTGAGGTATTATACTGAACTCAAAGCAGAAAACGAGGAGGTACAACATGAATGATTATCAATTAAAACCTATTGGAAAGGTAAAGAATGATGACAGCGGAGCATTTATTGAATTAGAGCCGGAGTATATTCCCGGACTGCAGGCATTAAACGGATTTAGCCATATCAACGTAGTATGGTGGTTTAGTGATTGTGATAATCAGACAGACAGAAATATATTACAAACCGAACAGCCCTATAAAAATGCACCAACAGTAATGGGCGTTTTTGCCACAAGGTCGCCAGTCCGCCCTAACCCTATTGCTTTGACAACATCAGAAATTATCAGCATTGATTTTAACAAGGGAATTATTCGGGTTACTTTTATTGACGCGAATGACAATACTCCCGTGTTAGATTTAAAGCCGTACACACCGAGTTTTGACAGAGTAGAAGCTCCCGGTGTTCCTGCATGGTGCAGCGAGTGGCCGAGAAGCACAGAAGCGTCCGGCTGCTTTAATTGGGAGCAGGTATTCAATTTTTAAGGGGGCTTTATGAAACTGAAAGATTATGTTCAGAATAAACCGAAACTTGAAACGGACAGGCTTTTATTACGTCCTTTGCAATATGATGATGTTGCCGATTTGAAAGAATGGATAGGCGACAGATCATTATATCAATATTGGGGGAAACGTCCCGGAAAAAGCGACTTAAATCCCGAATTGCTATTTCAAAAAAAGGAGCGTCCTACAAAGAGTTTCCATTGGGGGATTGTTCATAAAAAGGACGATAAAGTGATAGGTGAAATGTGGGTATATCTCATTGAAAATGACCGCATGGCAAAAGTGGCTTACCGTCTTTCTCCAATTTATCAAGGACATGGTCTTATGGCAGAAGCCTTAAGAAACGTAGTGATTTTCTGTTTTGAAAAAACAGAATTACAACGGCTATGGTCTGATGTTCATGTTCTAAATATCGCGTCATATAAAACACTGGAAAAAGCAGGATTTAGGCGAGAGGGGCATATTCGGAGCGGAAAAATGGTAAATACTTATTGCGATTATTATTTATATGGTATGACGGGAACCGATTATCATGAAACAGAAAGTATGACACAGCCACCCAACGGGAAATAAAAAAACCGTTGTTGAGGCGGTGGGGTTTTCATGCACCCAAACAAAATAAGGCGAGCCTATTTAAGTATACGGCGGTATCAAAGAGGTATCGCCGTGTTGCTTTTGTATTAACGGCTTTTGCAAACAGGCGTTGAATCGGGAAGCTATGAACGCCCACAGGGACACAAAGCGTCAGCAGTTACGCGAAGTTACTTTTTCCGATTTGTTGCCACAGGAAGAACATCAGCTCCACGTTTGCGACCAGTATTTCGCAGATGATGAAGCGGAACAGTTCGCTTAAAGCTGCCTTTTACACAGCCATACAGGACGATTGTATTCGGAAAAATCCGCATGAGCGCAGCCGTATATGAAGCGTTCAAGCGTGTGCTGAAAAACAGAGGGCGGACAAAGCCTATCGTTATCGACGGGTACGGGAAATTCCCTTTCCTTAACCGAAACGGCTTGCCAAAGGTGGCAGCAAATTATGAAATTATGTTCAGGGGGCTTGTGAAGAAGTACAACAAGTGCCATGAGAAAGCATTACAGTATATCATGGGACATTCCAACATCAACATGACGCTACACTGAACTATAACGCTCATGCAACTTCTGACAGTGCATTAGCAGAAATGGAACGGCTGATTGCTTAGTAGTAAATAGAGGTTTTACTACTCTTTCTACTACCTTTGAACGCAGAAACATGAGGCGATATGAGAATATTTAAGAACATCTTCCGATATGAAAGGTGCCGGAAAGCCTGTAAATACAGGCTATACCGGCATATAATAACTTCTAAAAAGATAATCAAAAAGTATAGTTTGATTTAATAATAAATCAGGCGATAATCCGATATCTATAGGCATGTCTGGCGCTTACCTATTCTTATCTGATACAAATCCTGAAATTCCTTAACCGCATTACAAGACCAGTCTTCTTTGAAATTGAATATGCTTTTGCTACCGTAGCATCTGATTCCTTTGTGAAAGAGAAGTGTATTTCAAGGTTCGAAGGCTTATGACGGATATAGACAAGATGCTTAAAATATTTTTTATTTGTCACGCATATAAACAACGCTTTCATAAGGGCGGAGACATGTAATCATCCGGCTGTCCTGAGAACCGCCTTCCTGCTCCCTGTTTCCCGTCCCTGAAGCATCTCCCCCGTCCGTAATATCCGCCTCATCCGCAGCATCTGTTCCAACTTTAACATCTGCCTCATCCCTATAATTACTAACCAAAAGCCTCCACCCCGTCCGGTCAAAGGGTTCCGTCAGCCCTATCACCTCACCAGCCATGTTATGGAAGGCCATCAGCTCGCTGCTGCCGTCAAAACGCCTGTATGCCAGAATCTGTGGATGGCTGCGGTCCACGAATTCTATCTCCCCTTCAGCAATCACGGGGTACTCCTTGCGCAGGGCGATAAGACGTTTATAGTGGCTGAGGATGGAATCTTCATCCTGCTGCTCCGATTCCACATTGATATACGTGTGGTTACGGGGAATGCCAATCCATGGGGCCACATCCGAAAAGCCTGCCAGTTCTGAACCGTCCCACTGCATGGGCGTCCTGCCATTGTCCCTGGAGCGTTCCTGAAGCACATGGATGGCCTCCTCCCTGGTGCTCCCCTGGTCCTGAAGGATTTTATAGTAGTTAATGCTCTCCACATCCCTGTACTGGGAAATGTCATCATAGTAAGCATTGGTCATGCCCAGTTCCTCACCCTGGAACACATAAGGGGTGCCCCGGAACATATGGATGGCGGTCGCAAGCATCTTAGCGGATTCCTTCCAGTACTTCCCATCATCCCCAAACCTGGAAACAGCCCTGGGCTGGTCATGGTTACACCAGAAAACCGCGTTCCAGCCTCCGCCCTCCTGCATGCCTTCCTGCCATTCCATGAACAACCGCTTCAGTTCCCTCAGGTCCGGCTGCATCAGCTTCCACTTATCCCCGTCTTTATAATCCACCTTCAGGTGATGGAAATTAAAGCACATGGACAGTTCCCTGTCCTCAGGACGGCTGTAGCGGATGCAGTTGTCCAGGGAGGTGGAGGACATTTCCCCAACCGTCACCATGCCGTCAATCCCGGTATCCCTTGTCAGCTCCTGAAGATACTCATGGACATGGGGGCCATCCGTATAGAAACCGCGCCCATCCCCTATACTGTCATCCCCGAATATCTCCGGCTTGGATATAAGGTTCACCACATCAAAGCGGAATCCCCTGACGCCTTTATCCTTCCAGAACCGGATAACCTCCTTAAGTTCCCGGCGTACCCTGGGGTTATCCCAGTTTAAGTCTGCCTGGGTCACATCAAACAGGTGCAGATACCACTTTTTCAGGTGCGGCACATATTCCCATGCACTGCCGCCGAACTTGGACTGCCAGTTGGTGGGCGGGGCGTCCGGCTCCCCGTCCCGGAAAATGTAGTAATCCATATACTCAGGATCACCCTCCATAGCCCGTTTGAACCACATATGCTCCGTAGATGTGTGGTTAAATACCATGTCAAACATACATCCCATATCCCGCCTTCCGGCTTCCCCAATCAGTTCCTCCACATCCTCCATGGTGCCGAACATGGGGTCCACGGACAGGTAGTCGGCCACATCATAGCCATTGTCGTTCTGGGGGGATTTGAAAAACGGGGTCAGCCATATATAGTCAATTCCCAACTCCTTCAGGTAATCCAGGCGGCTGATTACCCCCCTTAAATCCCCCTGCCCGCTGTGCGTGGTATCCTGGAAGGATTTTGTATATATCTGATAAATTGTGCTGCTTTTAAAGTCTCTCATGGATGGCTCCTCCTTCATACATACAGTCCATGTACATTTTCCTTTTATGTTCCACTGCTTCCCGCCGTGCCGGGCCAGTGACCGTCAGACACATTCCAGAAGCGCCACCGGGTCTTTGCCCGCCCTGGCATGGATACCGGACTTCCAGTCAATGGACGAGGCGGTACCGGGGTTGGTCACTACCATGATGACCATGTCGGGATGTCCGGCAGCCTTAATTTTGTCCCGGCTAAAGCGGATAAGGCAATCGCCCGCATCCACCCGGTCACCGGCCTTGACCAGGGCCTCGAACCCGTCCCCTTTCATCTCCACCGTATCCAGTCCTATATGCAGCAGTACTTCCATGCCATTGTCAAGCATCAGGCCGCAGGCATGGAGACTTCCCTCCATGACGACCGCCACGGTCCCTGGGGCCGGTGCCCTCAATACCTCATTCTCCGGGATAATGGCAACGCCGTCACCCAGGGCCTTGGATGCAAATACCTGGTCCGGCACTTCTTCCATGGGAATGACCTGACCGCTTACGCAGGCGGTAAGCTGGCTGGCGGCACAGGAAGTTGCACAGGCAGCAGGCTGGCCGTCTGCACATTCAGCTGGCTGGCTGACAGGCACCGCCCCCTGGACAAGCCCTTCTTTTACAGCGCCAATCCCTTTCCTCTTACCAATTATGAATGTAAGAGTAAACGGTATCACAATCACGATTGCCATTGCGATTGAAAATATGCCCATATAATGCGGGTTAATGGACAGGATTCCCGGTATGCCGCCTACGCCGATTGCATTGGCCTTTACGCCGGATACAACGGACAGCACGGCCGCTACGGCTGAGCCAGTCATACCACAGATAAATGGGAATCCGTACTTTAAGTTCACACCGAACATGGCTGGCTCCGTAACGCCCAGATAACAGGAGATGCAGGCCGGAACCGATATTTCCTTTGCCTTGGCATCATTTTTCTGAAGGCAGACCATGGCAAGGACGGCTGAACCCTGGGCAATGTTGGAAAGTGCAATCATGGGCCACAGGGTGGTGCCGCCAAAGTCGGCAATCAGCTGCAGGTCAATGGCATTGCTCATATGGTGGAGTCCTGTTATCACAAGGGGCGCATAGAAAAAGCCGAATACTCCTGCAAACACTCCCTTAAATGAGGACGTCAGCCCTGCGTTGACAAGGTCGGATATCACACCGCCAATCTTCCATCCGATAGGGCCAAGGATTCCGTGGGCGACAATAACGGATATGAGCAGGGAACAGAAGGGGACCACTATCATGGAAATCACTGCCGGACATATTTTCCTGAAAAACCGCTCCAGGTACACCAGGGTAAATCCGGCCAGGACCGCAGGGAGCACCTGGGCCTGGTATCCAATCATATCCACCTGCATAAAGCCGAAATCCCA
Source organism: Enterocloster sp. OA13 (assembly GCF_022440595.1). NCBI lineage: Bacteria > Bacillati > Bacillota > Clostridia > Lachnospirales > Lachnospiraceae > Enterocloster > Enterocloster sp. OA13. The sequence continues at coordinate 4,763,633 of NZ_JAKNTF010000001.1, forward strand.
CTTGGGTATCTCTGCCGCTGCCGTGGATGCCACGCTGTACGCATTCAGGAGCTGGGGCGAGACAAGGGTGATTCCCAGCACGATTCCCAGGGCCTGTGTGGTCCCCATCTTCTTGGTGATGGACCACACAATACATACCGGGAGGAAATGGAACACGGCCTCTCCAATCAGCCACAGGAAGCTGTTCATGCCAGCCCAGAACACGGATATCTGGGTCAGGGTCTTGGTCCCCCCGTCAAACAGTGCAATCTCCCCGATGATATTGCGGAATCCCAGAATCAGGCCGCCCACGATAATGGCCGGAATCAGCGGGGCGAATATCTCCGCCAGACTGCTCATGATTCTCTGAAGCAGGTTCTGGTTCTGCTTGGCCGCGCTCTTCACCGCCTCCTTGGATACGCCCTCTATCCCTGCAACCGCCACAAAATCATTGTAAAACGTACTGACCTCGTTTCCGATAATCACCTGGAACTGCCCTGCCTGGGTAAATGTCCCCTTGGCGGAGGGCAGCGCCTCAATGGCACTGGTATCCGCCTTTGACGGGTCGTTCAGCACAAACCGCATCCGTGTGACACAGTGGGAAACAGCGGCTATATTCTCCCGTCCCCCCACATATGCAAGCAGTTTCCTGGAATCCTCAGTAAATTTCCCTGCCATAAATACCTCCTCAGACTGAAATGTCTTTTCTTGAATAAAAAATTTAATGCATCTGCCTCTCCATCTTGTTTAAACAAGTTTTTCATATTTAAATTATATCTTGTTTAAACAAGTTTGTCAAGAGATTTTAAAATTTAATTACCGGATATATGGGACCAGACAGGGCCTAATGGACGGGGCCTTAAGACTTAGCAGGATAACAATAGGCTGCATGCAGACTGTGAAATGAGCTGCTGACAAAAATAAAAGAGGACTTGAAAAAATCAAGTCCCCAGTATATAATTTATTAAGAAGTAATCAAAGGACTTCGGACCGTCCGATGATTGCGCTTCGGATAACTGGGTAATTTATAGTTACACGCTATCCTCTATTGCGAGTAGAGGATAGCTATTTTTTGTTCTGATGGTTATCTATGTAAGCAAGTGCCGTGAAAATCACCAGCACCAACGTCAATACCTCAAGCGTATTCATGCCACATTTCCACCTTCGTTTATTTCCGAAGGAAACCATCAGACTATCCTCTGACTCCTGTTCAACTATACATAGATATCCTATCATGGATGATGCGCAGATACAATGATAATCATGATCATGAAGAGGTGTCCCAGGAATGTATACGTTCCCGGGACACCTCTTTTCTGAGGGATAAAAACGATCGATAGAGTTTCCGTCCTGCTATCGTAATGTTGATAAAATATCCTCAATCAAGGTCATCGCCTGATCCGCCGCAGTTTCCACCTTCGTGGAGTCATAGGAAACCACCTCCACCGCGTCAATCAATACCGCTGTTATCTCTGCATTCGTGGAAGCTGTATTTTCGTAAAGCCCGGCATTTTCCTGTGCATACTGTGTTGCAATGATAACACTTTCATTTAAAACACCGGCCTGCATACACGCATCCTGAACTGCCTTATAGGGAGGAACTCCTCTGCAATCCCCCAGTTCCTTGCCCGCTTCTTCATCAGTCAGAAGAAAATTCAGAAAGTCCGCAGCCACCTCCGGATGCTCACATGTCTTTACAATCGCATACAGTTGTGAAGGTTTTACAACAATGGATGTGTCCTTTGCATCCCGGTGCATGGGAAGTCCCGTAGGCACAAAGGTATCTTCGGAATCAGAGGTTTCACTAGCTATAAGAGATGTCCATGATAATCTGGAGGTCAGTTTCCCGTTAATCCAGTCCGGATTCGTCCAGGTTGCATTTAAAAAGGTATTCCCCTCAGCAGCCGGAACAGCTACCCCTTCGGTATACAGACTGGCGGCATACCCCAACGCATCCACCAGATTCTCCCTTGTAAAGCCAAGATTAAAATTATCGTCAATCAGGAATTTTCCGGTTTGCTGGATTATATATGGACGCATTACAAACTCCACCATATCGCTCTTATCGATATTCAGAAAATACATTTCCGGATTCTTATCGTGTACGGTTCTGCCAATTGTAATCAAATCGTCCCATGTCCAAGTCGTATCCAAACCAGACGGTATGTCAAACCCGTCCAGCTTGGTCTTATTCATAATGTAACATCTGGCATTAAGACCACTTGGAAGTGTTATCAGGGTTCCGTTATATGTACAGTAATTTTCAATCAATTTTTTATCAAATCCCTCAATATCAAACCCATACTGTCCCAAATCCACAAAAAAATCGCCATTGGAAACAAAATCCCCCATCCACGGTGGATTCAGCTGTACAATATCCGCCGACGTACCGCTGCCCAGTTCGGTCGCAACTTTTTCCCGTTCTGACTTTCCCCTGTATTCCGGCTCGATTGTCACATTGGGATGTTTGTCCTGGTACATTTCTATTACTTTTATAGTTTTTTCGTGCCGCGCATCATTGCCCCACCAGGCAAAGCGAAGCGTGACCGGTTCCTCTGTTGCAGGAGTTTCTGATACTGATTCTTTCCGTGTATCCCCTTCCTTTGTTTCAAAAGCAGCTGTTGTTTCCTTGGTGCCTGTTGTACATCCAGACATAGTGGATGCCAGCATGATTCCTGAAAGCATTATACATACCATTTTATTCATTTTTTTCATACATACCCTCCTGATTCAATTGTTTATTCCCTGTTTTTCAAATACCCAAGTTCCACAGCCCGATGGTAATAATGTAAAAGAGGGAGCAGGGTCTGGGCGCACCTCTTTGGTCCGGACGGACAATCATAAATCACTGTATACTCATCATATTTATACTTTGAAAAATCATATAAAGGCGGCTGGTTTTCCTTCGTTATCCATTTAAACATCCCAAGCCCCTTCTCCATATATATCTGTTCCCCAGTAAGCTCATAGGCAATGGCAAGGCTTTCCAATACCATTCCATTCAGATTCAAAAACCTAACAGCTGGAAACTGTTTTCCAAAGAACACATCTGCCCTGGGAATATAACAATAGCGTATGATATCATCCACCACGGTTATAATAGTCTTTTTTATATCCTCTGACCGACAAACCTGATAATATTGATAAAGTCCCACAATACCCACGTGCATCATAAAAGGAACACGATCCATATAATTATCAGGATATGGTGTTGTCCATGTCCCCAGCTCTTTTGCCCATTTCAGGTATACATCCACAATGGATTCACAGGCCTTTAACCATCTCTGTTCCCAAGTCTCACGGTAAAGAGCCATGAACGCCCTCATTGCCCAGCCAATCTCACGTGGTTCTACCGTGGCAGTAGCATGATAGATAGGTAACTCCATCAATTCCAATAACCCCTGACCAATGGAATTTGCCGCCTCCAAACCGCAAGGGTTACCTGTCAGGTGATAATAATCCAGAAAACCCTCAACCCATTGATGGCTCGGTACCGGCTGTCCGCTAACATGGTCTACACTATGCGTATACAAAAGCCCTGTCCTGTTCGTCTGGCCACTATAGTGGCAGAAATCCACATCATACCAGTGCTCCGCAGCAGCTTTCATGTAATCAAAGTATCTCCTATCTCCAGTTCTTGCCAACATGACCATAAAATTATGGGGCATATCATATTCGTTATTAATCCAAATCAGTTCTCCCTTGGATCTTCCCTGTTTGATATACTCCCATTCAGGTCCATCGCCAAAGTTCAAAATCCCCAGCCCCTTGGCCCTTGAATCCACATAACGGTATAAAAAACGTTCCGTTTCATGGTGATAACGGTTAGAAACATATGGGTCAAATACTGCCGCATCCATGTAAACTTCAGGCTCCAGCACAGGCAGCGGAGGCATCTCAAACTGATGCACCCTGTCTACAAGCATCCTGTCTTCCAATTCTACCTCATGAAAATACAAATAGAATCTGGAAGTTTTTGCCACACCCTGAGGTACCTTGAGCATAGGATTATATTCCGGAAGGAAACTGATGCTGATTCCTTTCCCAGATGTCTCTAATGCTTTGGGGAAATTCTGGTACGCCTGATGAATACCCGCCGTAACCGCATAATCCCGATTCCTCCAATCTGCTGCAAAAATACTGAAAAGCACTTCTGGAAACATCTCATTTGCAGTATCCATGATTGTATCCGCAGTAATTATTTCTGACAGCGGTTCTTTATCCCCCTTTTTTACATGGTAATTAAAGCTGGATGTGTAAATACCATATCTTGCCTCCTCTCTGCCCTCCCCATTCCCTGGCCTGATTTCCAGTTTCATTTCCCTTATTACCTCATAGGGATAATCCTTATTATATTTAAGGCCTGCCTGTTCATTATTGATAACCATGCCCTGTCTGCCTGCAGCGGATTTGTCATCCTCTGTGTTAATAATCTGATAGTCCGCCAGAATCCATGGTTTCCCAGCCCATATGGTTATTATCATGGAATAACCAAACCAGCTATTTTTTCCTGAATAATGCTTCCCACTGGTTCTCATCATCACCCTGACCGGTCCATTTTCAATCATTTCCCATCCGCCGGCTCCTATTTCTACCTTAAACCCTTCCCCCTTCTGATTCTTAATTACCGGCCCAATTACCTCGTCCGAACTATATGTATGTCCAGGTGTAACAATTCTATGGAACAAGCATCTTTGACCTGTTTTTGCCAGTTCTATACGCATATATCCATTATCAATGGACGTATACCCACCTTCCTGCTTCACATAAACAACCGGAAACCCTGTACTTTCTGCGCCCTTTTGCTCTTCTGACAGGCAAAGCTCATAATCAGCCTCTTTATTTGCAGGTAAATCTCCAAGGAAATGAACCAGCAGCCACTTAATAGTTCCATCCTCCCAAAAGGCTGTCGCAGAAAACTGCGCGGGATAACACCTGCCTTCAGGATGACTTTTTAATTTAAGATAGTTCAAATTTCCATGGGATAGTTCTCCCTTTGGAAACGGGACAGCCACTGTGGCCGGCTCCAATTTTTTATCATATCTGGATACAATTTCAAAATGTATTTTTTTCTTCATTGTCCCCTACCTCTTCTCTTATCCAGTCTCACCCCTTTAATCCCGTGGTGCTGATACCTTCAACAAAGTACTTCTGTGCAAAGAAAAACAATATAATTAACGGCAGGATGCTGATCATGGACATAGCCATCACTTTATCCCACTGCACTTGGGCAGCGGTGTCAAGAGAGGCCCTAAGTCCAAGTGAAACCGGGAATTTTTTAACTGAACTGATATATATCAAAGTATTAAAAAAGTCATTCCATGTCCACATGAATTGGAATAGACCGGCTGAAAACAATGCTGGCTTTATGAGGGGCAGCAAAATTTCAAAATAGACTTTCAGGGATGAACATCCATCAATATATGCCGCCTCATCCAGTTCCTTTGGTACCCCCCGGAGAAACTGTATAATCATGAAAATGAAAAACGGAAAGCAGGCAAATATGGCCGGAAGATAAAAAGGCCAGTATGTATTCAAAAGTCCCGCCTTATTAAAAATCAAATACCGTGGAATAATGATAACAGAGTTTGGCAGCATGAGCGTGGAAATCATAAGTGCGAAAAAAAACTTTTTTAACGGAAACCTGAACCTGGCAAAGCCGTAAGCAACAAACGAACAGGAGAATACCGTCAGAATCACGGTAGGGATTACCATCACAAATGTATTTTTAAAATAAGTGGCAAAGGTAATGTTACCCACTCCCTTCCACCCTCTCGCAAATGCTGAAAAGCCAAAGGAATCAGGAAACAGCTTCGTGGATCCCAGTATTTCTGCATTGGTTTTAAAACAGGCAAAAAACATCCAGATAAAAGGAAAGGTTATAATCAGCCCTACCGCCGCCAGAAGGACATAGGCTATTACATTGTGCTTTTTCATTAAAAGTCACCTCCATCTTCATAATAAACCCATGCATCGGAGGATTTAAAAATAAACATGGTAAAAACCAATATGATGGCAAACAGGACCCAGGAGATTGCAGATGCGTATCCCATCTTAAAGTTGCTGAAGCCTTCGGTATACAGTTTCATTCCGATTAAATAAGTGGACTTAAGAGGACCTCCATTGGTAATGACAAATGCGGAGGTGAAATTCTGCAGTGCATTGATTGTCTGCATGATTAGATTGAAAAATATAATCGGTGTTATGATGGGAAGGGTTATATAGAAAAACCGTTTCATCTTCCCTGCCCCGTCAATGCTTGCGGCCTCATGAAGATCAATGGGAATCTGCTTTAGTGCGGCAAGGAATAACACCATCGATGAGCCAAACTGCCAGACCTGCAGCAGGCATATGGTAAACATAGCCGTTCCTGCCTGTCCCAGCCAGTTGACAGCCGGCAGCCCTATAAGTTCCAGAAGCTTGTTCAAAATCCCATCTGACATAAACATCAGGCGCCATAGCGCGGATACCGCCACACTTCCTCCAAGAATGGAGGGAATATAATAAACCGTCCTAAAGCCATTGATACCTTTCAGCTTCATGTTCAGGATTAGGGCTACTATCAGGGCAAATAAAAGTTTACTTGGAACGGAAATCAACGCATATTCCATTGTAACAAGAATTGATTTCTTAAAATCCGGATCTATGGTGAAAAGACGGATGTAATTACCTAAACCAATGAATTTGGGCTGTCCCAGTACACTATATTGGGTAAATGAATAATATAGTGAAGCTAAAAACGGATACATCTGCAAGAACAAAAAGCCAATCAACCAAGGCATGATAAAAAATAAACCCCTATAGTCTTTTAGCCTTCTTTTTTTCTGATTATTGACCATATATTTTGTGGCTTTCATATAATATCCCCCCTGGCCATTATTTCTTTACATTTTTTATAGTATCTAATATAATAATGATATAATTTATCGCGAATTCTGACAAGAATTACAAACAACGAAATGGTATCATTATCTATCTGTTTGGAGGAATGTATGTACAAGTTGATTATCGTAGACGATGAAAGCAGTATATGTGAAGGCATAGCCGCCTGCTATCCATGGGCCGAGATGGGATTTGAGGTATCCGGTACATTCCCTAATGGAAAAAATGCTCTGGACTACATAGAACGCTATCTTGTGGATGTAGTTTTAAGTGACATCCGCATGCCCAAAATGGATGGTTTGGAACTGGCAAGCGCTATTTCTAAAGGTTATCCTAATATAACGGTAGTCCTTTTAAGCGGGTATGCGGAATTTGAATATGCCCAGGAGGCACTGCGTTTCGGGGTAAAGGAATACATCCTGAAACCAATTAAATATGATACAATCATACGGGTTTTTTCTAAAATACATGAAAACCTGGATAGTTCCCGGGGAATCCGCAAAATAGATGAACAATCACCAGGGTATTATGACCTAATTGTTGACCAGGTAACCCGGTATGTGGAGGAGCACTATCAGGATGCCAATCTGGAGGATGCCTCAACCCTTGTCAGCCTTAGCCCCAATTATCTCTCCAAAATTTTCAAGCGGAAAAAAGGAAAAAACTTTTCGGAATATGTACTTGATGTTAAAATGGAAAAAGCAGCAGGATTGCTGAGGAATATCACCTTAAAAACATATGAAGTGGCAACTGCGGTGGGATATGATAATCCCAAAAATTTCTCCCGTGCATTTAAACAATATTGTGGAAAGACCCCAAAGGAATTCCGGGAGCAGGAGTATCCTCTATGAAAAAACAATTTTTTCGGTTAAAATTCATCATGTTCATAAGCTTAACGCTGATACCCATCTGTATTTTCGGATTCATTTCTGTATTTTTCATCAATATGAAGGTAAAACAGGAAGCCGAAGCTAAAACCATGGCCATCACTGATTTAATGGAACAATCCTTCAGTGAACTGACAAATACACTGGAATTTTACAGGGTCACAATGAACTCAGATGCGCAGCTTCATCTGGCATTAATCCAGGCCCTGAATAACGAACATCTTGACATGGAAATGATACAGAGGCTGGAACAGTCCATGCAAAATATCTATTATTCCCAGAGCACCAAGCCCTATATCCAGTCCCTGTATATCACAATGCAGGACAGCCCTTATTATATCAATGGCCTTAACCGTGAACGGTTCTCTGACTCAATCGATAAAAACTGGGCCGGCATCATGGATGGACGGGAGGAATCTGCTTACATACAGATTCGCCACATTAAAAAAAATAAATTTGATACCCATACAATCCCAACCGTAACCGTATACCAAAGAATGAAGTACAACGAACTTATGGCCGTTAATATCAACCAGGATTATTTTAACAAATGGCTGAATTCCGTCGCTGATTACGATGGGCAGGTCCTTATGATTTTAAGCCCGGATGGGCAGGTGCTCTTTTTTAATAAGAACGCCGGTCTCCTTCCTGAGGACATTAAATCCCAGGCTCTTGCCTATACCGCCGGAACCCAGCCGGATAATCTTCTTTTAAACGGGTATTATATAAGTTCAGAAACATTTCCAGGAAACTATGGTTTCCGCTACGTGTCCATGATTCCCCGCAGTGAAGTGTTTGAACTTTCCAACAAAATCCTGCAGCTGACCATTGGCGCAGGCTTATTGAGTATTTTTGCCTCTTCGGTGCTGGCATATTTTTTTACACGTCGTGATTACCAACAGATTTTTCAAATCATCGAACTGTTTGACCAAGCGGAAAAAGGCGAATTCCATTCCCAAAATGAGTTAAAAACCGTTCCCAACAGTCCGTATTTCCACATTATCAATAATGTGATTCATCTATTCATGTCCCAAACATATCTGAACGTGCAGCTGGATGCCAAAAAATATGCCCTGTCAACCGCCCAGTTGTCTGCGCTCCAATATCAGCTGAATCCACACTTTTTATTTAATACCCTTCAGAGTATTGATTTGGAGATTTTAAAAGCGTGCAGTAAGCCCACCCCAGCCAATCAGATGATTCTGGAACTCTCCTCCCTGCTGCGCTATTCCCTTGACGCCCCCATGAAACCGGTAACCGTGCAGGAAGAAATAGCCGTTACCAAAAACTATATCGGACTGCAGTCTTTTAAGTACCGGGACTATTTCCATGTCACCTGGGAATATTCACAGGACATACTGGATTTTCCCATACTACGTCTGCTGCTTCAGCCCATTATTGAGAATTCCATCATCCATTCAGGCAAAGCCGCGCCTGAAAAATTATGGATTAAAATCAAAATCCGACGTAACAATGGATTTCTTTCATTTTATATTATTGATAACGGTTATGGAATTGACAAAAAACGCCTGGCAGACTTACAGCAGGCGTTGACGGAAGAACAGGTAGACAGCTCTGGAAAACATATCGGTTTGAAAAATATCAGCCAGCGTATACGCCTTGCATATAAGAACGGCTATGTCAGACTCCAAAGCAAAAAGGGAATGGGGACAATTGTTGAATTAGGCGGGATAGGGTATTTTGCGAATGGTGCAGCCGGAATATATCCATCCGCAAAACTCCCGCCTTCTATTTAAAATCCTGGTTCCAGTATCCCCAGTTCCATCACATACTTATAAAAGTGCAGAAATGGAATCAGGGATTGGGCGCAGCGTTTTGGTCCCACAGGACAATTATATATGACCGTAAAAGCATCCCGCTTTATCTTTGAGAAGTCATAAACCGGCGGTAGGTTTTCAACTGATATCCATTGAAACATCCCCATCCCCGCGTCGATATATTTCCGGTCCCCCGTAAGCTCATATGCAATTGCCAGGGACTGTAGTGCCATTCCGTTTAAATTGAGATAGCGGACTGCAGGTGACTGCTTGCCATAAAAAGTCCCGGCCCGTTCCACATAGCACTCCTCCATCATTTCGTTAATCACGGCAAGGACAGTCTCCTTAATACGCTCGTCCGGCCGCAGCCTGTAATATCCAATAAGGCCTACAACTCCTACATTAATCATGAACGGCACCCTGGCAAGATGGTTGTCCGGATAAGGCGATGTCCATGACCCATAAGCATTGGCCCATTCAATATAAACCTCCACGATTGGCTGGCATGCATCCAGCCAGCGTTCCTCATGTGTCTCCTGATACAAGGCCAGGAATGTCCGCATGGCCCATCCAATCTCCCGGGGTTCCACCTTTCCCGTAGTCTGGTATAGAGGCAGCTTCAGCAGCTCTATCAGGCGGTTCCCGATAGTCATGGCTGCTTCGTACGCCAAATTGTTTCCTGTGAGATGGTAGTAGTCCAGAAACCCCTCCACCCATTGATGGCTGGGAACCGGCTGTCCGGTCACATGATCTACGCTATGGGTGTATAATAATCCATATTTGTCAGGATTCTGACTGTAGTGACAGAAATCCACATCATACCAGTGTTCTGTAGACGCCTTCAGGTAATCATAATATCTGGAATCACCTGTTCTGGCAAGCATCAGCATAAAATTATGAGGCATGTCATACTCATTGTTAATCCATACATCCAGTCCTTCTGAACGCCCCTGCTTCATATATTCCCACTCCGGCCCATCGCCAAAGTTCATCATTCCTAGTCCCTTTGCCCTGGAATCCACATAACGGAACAAAAAACGTTCCGTACTATGATGATACTGGTTGGATACCAGGCTTCCAAACACACCCGCATCACTATATACCTGAGGATCCAAAACCGGTACCACCGGGCGCTGAAACAACAGTTCCCTATCCACAATCCGATCCTCCGTCATATCCTGTGTACGGAACGAAAGATGGAATCTGGACGTTCTGGCCGCGCCCTGAGGCACCTTCAGCATTTCCCCGTATTCTGGGGGCATTAGCTTAAGAACGATTCCATCCCCGGAACTCTCAATTGCTTTTGGGAAATTCTGGTATGCCTGATATACACCAGCTGTAAGAGCATGTTTTTCATCCTGCCAATCCAATGCATAAATGCTAAACAGGACTTCCGGAAACATTTCATTTGCCGTATGGATGATGGTATCTGCTGAAACCTGATGATAAAGACGCTGGTCCCCCGTTTTTTTCTCAGCTGTATAGTGGAAACTGGATGTAAAAAGTGTATGGTGAAATCTATTTTCTTTGCCGCACCCAGGATTAATCCGAACCTCTATCCCCTTAACGTCCTCATATGCATAATCCTTGCTATACTTAAACCCAGCCGCTTCTGCATTCAATTTAAGATTATAATGTTCCCTGTGCGCCTTATCTTCCTCACAGTTAATAAACTGGTAATCAAATTTAAACCATGGCTTATTACGGTATGCATAAATAAAAAGATTATAATCAAACCAGCTTTTCCCCTGGTCATCATAATGCTTACCCTTTGTACGAAGAACAGCACGGACCGGCCCCTCCTCCAGTATATCCCAGCCTTCATCCCCAATATGGACCCGATATTGCCGGTTGTCCTTATCAATCATATACGGACCGGTCACTGCCTTTTCGTCATACAGGCACCCACCTGCTTCAATCACTGAAAAAATGTGGTCTGAACCTGCCGGATTAAGGACAGCTCTCACACTTCCCGTATCAATCAATATATGCCCATCCTTCACAAAAACAATTGGAGAGAGCGGACGGATTTGGACATCTTCCTGGCAGAACCAATAGTCAACCGCTTTGTTGGCTGGCAGATCCGCCAGGAAGTTAATAAGAAGCCATTTAATAGAGCCATCCTCCCAGTCAGCAGTCACCTTATACTGAGCCGGATAGAGTTCCCCTCCTTTCCTGATTGAAAACCGTGACAAATCTTCATAATCTGCTTTTCCTTTGGGAAATGGAATCGCAACCGATACAGGCTCTCCCTTCTGCTCGTATTTTGACATGATTTCAAAATGAATTCTTACCATAGCGCCCTCCCTATGTATGATACTGCATCACAACAGTATTCCAATAGTACCTACAGGAATATCATAGCATAGGGAATCATACATAGAGAATACCACAAGAAATCAAATGGTATCATAATCAGCCCTTTTCTATTTCCCCCTATGTGCCAAATCATAGAACACAAACCGGTCCGGCCTGTGCCGCGACTGGGTAAACTCAAACATGACGCCCTGGGCGTTGTATGTCATGCTGCTCACCACCGCCATACAGTTGTACCCCTTCATGTCCAGATACGTCTCGTCGATCTGGTTCATGCGTTCCACGGTCATCTTCCGCTTGGTGGTCACGATGCTCTCCCCCAGTTCCTGCTCCATGTACTCATAGATGGAACCCTCCGCAATCTCCCGGGTCAGGTTTTTCACCACGTCCTTCAGGAAATAGTTATGGTCAATGATCAGCGCCTCCCCGTCAATGTAGCGCACCCTCTGGATATAATATATCTGGGCGCCTATGGGAAACGTGGTCCTTTTCTGGATTTTTTCATCCACCGCAAGTTCGGCAAAACAGGCCACATGGGTTCTGTAGCTCTTTTTATTCCTGGCCACCGCCTCCTTCAGGCTCTCAATCCCGCTAAGAAGGAACTCCGACTGTTCCTGGGGCTGGTATATAATCTGGACCCCCTTGCCGTGGATGCTCTGCACATATCCTTCCAATGCCATCTGTCCGATTGCCCTTCGTATGGTATTCCTGGAACACTCAAATTCCCTGACCAGCATATTCTCCGAGGGCAGCATTTCCTGACAGGCATATACCCCATTCTCAATCCTGCCCCGCAGTTCCGTATATATCTGGTCATACTTCGTCTTAGCCATATCCACCTCACTATCCTGCATCCTCCCGGTTTACAGGAAAATGCACGCTTATACTAACACTTACACTGATTTTACCCTGCCGTCCCTCACATCATTGGAATGTTAAGGACAAGCAGGCGGATTAAGAACAATACCAGCAGGTGAAGGGGATAAAACCAGTAAAATATATATTTATTCCCCTGGCGTCCCTTCTCCCCGCTGTACATGAGCAGGGGGACCGCTGCCAGCGCGCCTGCCCCCATCCCTGCTCCCAGGGTATCTGCAAAGGACACCAGGCAGCCTCCCGCCACCCTGGCCGTACGGTCCTTCCTCAGAAGGTAGAATGCCGCTATCATCAGCATACCGCCCGCGCCGTAATCTGAATCCATAAGCCAGGTAAACCCGCAGGCGGCCGCTAGCACCAGCGCCATGTAAATATTCCTCCTGGCATCATAATAAGCTTCCGCCTTCTTAAACCCATGAAGCATCACAAGCCCTGCCGCCAGTTCCACATATATATTCCGGCTGCCTCCAATCCACCCATTGTACACTGCCAGAGAAAAGGGGATTTCCGACACAGCTGCAAATACAATCATGCGCAGGCAGTATTTCCTCCAGTCCCGGGTGTGGAGGAATCCCTCTGTCAGAAGGAACCCATATATAGGAAATGCTACACGCCCCAGAATCCTCATGCCATAAGCCACATTGCCAAGGGTATCCGGATTGATTGTCCACAGGAAACCGCCCAGCGCGCCCCCGCTTTCCCCATACTCCAGCCAGTACTGCAGTATCACAAGCCCTGTATGGTCAATCAGCATGGTAACCATGGCAATCCATTTCAATGCATTGCTGCTGAGCTTCATCTGAAATCCTCCTCAAGCGCTGCCAAAAGTCCCTGGTGGTCATTATCCAGTGTCACATGTGCCGCGCTGCGCCGTACCACAAGAGGCGCATTGGCCATGGCGTAGCTGTTTTTAACAGCCCTGAGCATGTCCATGTCATTGCATCCGTCCCCAAAGGCAATCACCTCGTCCAGGCTAACGCCGTAATGGCTGCAGAGGAAACCCACGCCCCTGGACTTACTCACCCTTCCATCCATCACTTCCAGATATACCGGCGATGAAGATGCAATGGACAGGTCCGGGAAATGTCCCTTCAGGCGTTTCTCCAGCCTCTGAATTGATTCCTCCTGCCCCATGAGGAGGAACTTGTGCACGCCCCGGTCCGCTGCGAATACTTCCCTTATGTCCCCGTTCATGGCCTTCAGTCCTGTAATCTCCTCTTCCTTCCTGACCCAGGGACTGCTGTCATCATCCACCACCCATCTGCTGCCCCCATAGGTATTGCAGCAGATTTCAGGAAATTCCTTCCCAATCAGGTCCTTAATCCTGACAGCCAGGTCCAAATCCATCTGGCAGCTGTACATTGTATTCCCGTCCGCATCCCGGATTAATGCCCCGCTGTAGCACACCATGGGCGCCCGGTTGCCAATCATGTCCTGGATTGTGGTCATTCCTTCGGGCATCCTGGCCGAGACCAGGACAAAGGGGACGCCTTCCTTTTCCAGTTCCAGGATCTTCTTACGGGTCGGCTCCGGTACCTGATGGCTGCTGTTTAACAGGGTGCCGTCAATATCACTGAAAATCATCTTGTATTTATGGGATGTTCGGACAGCTATCATACAGACTCCTTTATATTACGCGGTTATACCGCGGTTTTATATCACATCTTTATATTGCGGTTTTATACCGTATCATTATCACACCTTTATACCGCGCTTTTATTCCACGTTCCAATATCACGTTTTTTCTTCGTTCCATACATTTTTAATCCCTATTATCTTATCACTGACATGGGGGTTTGCAAAGTATTTTTTCGTCCTCTCCGCCTCCCTGCCCCTGTCCATTCCGGTCCATTGGTACCGAAAAGGCTGGCCGCCCAGCTTTTCCCCCTTGTATTTATTTCTACTTGTTATATAATCTTCTATAAGACATTTGTTAAAAAGCCGTTAAAATGATGGAGGAAATTCATGAGAAAAAAGACACAATTTTTGCTGAACCTGGTGCTGACACTGGTCTTTCTGGTGTTGATTGTCTTCCAGGCCCCGAACCTGAATCCAATGTATCCTGATGGTGCATTTTCCTGGTGCTTTATCATCAGCTGCTATGTAATCCTGAACTTTTTCGTTGCCCTTGGAAGCGTGCGCATCACTACCAATGAATACAACCGTCCCCAGTTATCCATTGACAAGAGCGTGGGCGGATATAAGGCAGGCTTTACCCTTTTAGCCATTCTCTGGGTCCTGTACTTTGCCGCCACCGTGCTCTCCATGCCCCTGTTCAATTACAAGGCTTACAGGGACCAGCTGGGGACGCCTGTCGTGTCGGAGTTTACCGACACGGTACAGCCCCTTGCCTTAGACCAGCTTCCCATCGTGGACAAAAGCCTTGCCAGGGAGCTTGCGGATAAGAAGGTAGGCGAAAACCCGGGACTGGGCAGCCAGGTAGTACTGGGCGTCCCGGTCATCCAGAAGGTGAACGGCAAGCTGGTCTGGGTGGTTCCCCTGGAACACTCCGGCTTCTTCAAGTGGCTTAAGAACATGGATGGCTCCGCCGGCTATATCGTGGTGTCTGCCAGCGATGTCAGCGACGTTAAACTTGTGACGGACCACAAGATCAAATACCAGGCCAATGCATATATCCTGGATGACCTGAACCGCCATGTCCGCCTGTTTGGCGGCGGCCTGTTCAAGGGACTTACAGACTATTCCTTTGAGCTGGACGATGACGGGGTACCCTACTGGGTCATCTCCACTTATAAGAACCGCTGGCTCTTTAACCTGCCGGAAGCAACCGGAGTGCTGACCGTCAACGCCACCACGGGCGAGACCACCCACTACACCATCGACACACTGCCGGAATGGGTGGACCGCGTACAGCCGGAGAGCTTTGTCATGGATCAGATACAGAACCAGGGTATCTATGTCCACGGAATCTTCAACTTCTCCAACCAGGATAAGTTCCGCCCCAGCCAGGGTGACATCATCATCTACAACGGCGCCCGCTGCTATTTGTTCACAGGACTGACCAGCGTTGGCTCTGATGAGTCAGCCATCGGCTTCATCTTAGTGGACATGGTGACAAAGGAGTCCAACATTTACCAGATGAGCGGCGCCACGGAAACAGCAGCCCAAAGCTCTGCCGAAGGAAAGGTGCAGCAGTTCGGTTACCGTGCCTCCTTCCCCATGATCATCAATCTGGACGGACAGGCCACTTACTTCATGACACTTAAGGATAATGCCGGACTGATCAAGCAGTATGCATTTGTATCTGTTTCCAACTACACCAATGTGGGAACCGGTGAAACCATTGACAGCGCCCTGCGCAACTACCGCCAGGTACAGGGCACGGTGAACAGCAACATTTCCGCAGGCCAGGCCACCTCCACCATAAAGGGAACCGTCCTGAGGATTGCCAGTGAGACAATGGAAAACACCATCACTTACAAGATCATCCTGGAAGAGCAGAAGGACCATATCTTTACCGTGTCCTATGAACTGAGCAATGAACTGGCCCTGACCCAGCCCGGCGACCGGGTAGCCATGGATTATATGGAGGACCAGACCGGGGTATGCTCGGCGTTCTCTTTTGATAATCTTGAGTTTAAGCAAAAAGGAAATTAAGGCAGCAACAGCTGGCGTCGGCAGGACGCAAAAGAGGGTGTCACAAAATCATCAAGATAGATGATGATTTTGCGGCACCTTCTTTTCTGCTTTTTGGACACAGAAAATGAGCTACTGTTCTAGCAGAATTATTTATCTGCGTTTGCAACAGCCTCTTTTAATATAATGATGATTACTTTTCCTATAAATCACTTTCTTTTAATATCTCAATAGAATAGCTATTCCATTTTTCTACTCGCTTAGCAATATTTACAGTATGTTCATACATTTCATCGGGAACAACTATTGCTAGAATCATATAGGGTATTCGATTTAACTTTTCAGAGAAATTAGTCCTCAATTTTTTCATCTGTTCTCTACATTGTTCTATTCGATGAAGCGATATATTATTTCTTAAATATTTAACTTCATAAACATAGTCTTTTTCAAAAGTTTTATTTGCGAACGCAACTATATCATATTCAAAAGTTCCAATCATTATATTGCTTTTTACAATATATGCTTTCTTCGAGTTTTTCACAATATCAAAAAACTTTTGTTCAATTAGGAATTTTTTCATTACAGTAGCACTTGGACCGTCCTCAAAAGTCGTCTTTTGAATAATTTGCTCATCGGACATTTTTACTGTATTTTTTTCAATAGCCTCCCTTTGTTTTTCAGCTTCACGTTTTTTGCATATATCATCAATTTTCTGTAATTCGTGCCATTTTATTAGTCCATATAAAATTAAACATACGCCACAAATACTGCACCCTCCAATAATCCACCATATACATTTTTCTTGGATTAGCAAAGGTAGCGATTGTCGCCAAGCGATAACTTTTTGAGCTGTTTGAGTATATTGGGCTAAATCGGCTTCTGTAATTTGTAAATCAAAAGAATTAGTTGTTAAAAATATCAAAACTGTCAATGGAAGAATTACAAGTATAATGCCTAATGAAACTAAAAATTTGTAAAAACTATCATAGTTTATATTTCCCATACAGTATTTCTCCTTTGTAATCTAATACATTATAACTATACTATATTTTTTTCATCATGGCTATATTTTAAATTTTAATATACAGTACTCCACACAAGGAGGCTGTTACAAAAGTAGATAAATAATTCTACTGGAACATCCGCTCCTTTTTTATGTCCAAAAACAGAAAAGCGAATTCCGAAGAGGCCGCCATCCGTGGTATAATTAAGTATGCGAACAAATAGTCAGATTCTCTTGCTGAGTATGGGAGACAATCTAAATAAACTACATGGAAAATCAAGAATGAGCAGACTAGAAGCCAATTGTTTAACCTAAAAGCGAATGCATAAATATAAGAAAAACCGTATGCTTATTAAAGTATACCAAACCCAGGAGAAGGTCTATAAAAAATGATTTTCTCCTGAGTTTTTTGTATGCAGAATGAAGGTGCCGCTCAATCATCATCTATTTTGATGATTTTGCGACACCCTCTTTGATTGCTTAAATCTTAATAAAACAGACGGTTCACCGCACTGAAGATACCGCGGATGGATGCCCTGGTGATGTTGGAACTGATGCCGACGCCATAGGTTGCCTTTCCTGTGACCTGGTCTACCAGGTGGATATAGGAGGCTGCCTCTGCCCCGGAACCGGATGCAAGCGCGTGCTCGTTGTAGTCCAGGACCTTAATCTGGATGCCAAGGGCGTCCTCAAGTCCTCTCTGGACAGCGTCAATGGGTCCGTTTCCAACGCCTTCAAAGGTTTTCTCAATACCGTGGTCTGAGAAGGTGACCTTTGCAAGGGTTGCAAACTCGCCGTCCCCTGTCTCCGTATCGGTTATGCGGCACTTCCTGAAATGCATGGGTTCCTTGCGCTCCAGATAGTTCTTCTTGAACTCTTCCATGATCTGCTCAGGCGCAACTTCACCCTGCTGCTCGGAAATCTTCTGGATGACATCTGCAAATTCCTTGTGCATCCCCTTTGGCAGCTTGAAGCCGTAGAAGGTGTCCATGACAAATGCCACGCCGCCCTTGCCGGACTGGCTGTTGATACGCACGATCGGCTCGTATTCCCTGCCGATATCGCTGGGGTCGATAGGAAGGTAAGGAACCTCCCAGTACTCCCCGTTCCTCTCGTGAAGCGCCTGCATGCCTTTGTTGATGGCATCCTGATGGGAACCGGAAAATGCAGTGAATACAAGCTTGCCTGCATACGGATGCCTGGGCGGGATGTCCATCTTGGTGCAGCGCTCACAGACCTCTGCAATCTCGCGGACATTCTCAATATTAAGTTCAGGGTTGATGCCCTGTGAGAACATGTTGTAGGCAACCGTCAGGATATCCACGTTACCGGTGCGCTCACCGTTGCCGAACAATGTACCCTCCACACGGTCCGCTCCTGCAAGAAGGGCCAGTTCCGTGGAAGCCACGCCCTCGCCGCGGTCATTGTGGGGATGTACGCTTAAAATGATGCTCTCCCTGTTCTTAAAATGCGTATTCATCCATTCAATCTGATCCGCATACACATTGGGGGTGGTCATCTCTACGGTTGACGGAAGGTTGATGATGATGGGTTTCTCCTTGGTGGCTCCCCATGTCTCCTGGACAGCCGTACAGATATCAAGGGCAAAATCCAGCTCTGTCCCGGTAAAGCTCTCAGGCGAGTACTCAAGACGGACCTGGGTGTCGCACTCTGCCGCGTACCGCTGTACCAGCTTGGTGCCGATGACCGCGATATCCTTAATCTCTTCCATATCCTTATGGAACACCACATCGCGCTGTAAGGTGGATGTGGAATTATAAATATGTACAATGGCCTTCTTGATTCCCTCTAATGCCTCAAATGTCCTTTTAATCAGATGCTCGCGGCACTGTACAAGGACCTGGACCTCCACGTCGTCCGGAATCAGCTTGCGCTCAACCAGTGTGCGTAAGAAATCATACTCAATCTGGGACGCTGCCGGAAAGCCGACCTCAATCTCCTTAAATCCCAGTTTAACAAGAAGGTTGAACATCTCCACCTTCTCTTCCACCACCATGGGTTCCACCAGGGCCTGGTTGCCGTCCCTAAGGTCAACACTGCACCATACGGGTGCCTTCATGATTTCCTTATCCGGCCATGTGCGCTCCGGGAAATTAACAACAGGGACTCTCTTATATCTCTTATAATTTAACATGCTTCTTCCTCCAATTCTGTCCATCATTTAAAAGTAACATACCAGTCCTACGGTTTTAATCCCTCAGCCCGTACCGGGCAGTCGCTCGATGACACCGTAGCGGCGGACGATGAACAGTACTACCCTTACTGATTCAGCCCCATTTCCACATCATTCCTTTACTGTTAAAATCGCTGTGTTTTTGCAACGTTAATTCATTATAGCACATTTAGAAATAACTGACAACATGGATACCGGCCCCGGCTATTCTCAATAGTTATACCTTTTATTCCTGTATTTTATGAACAATGGGCCTTTCAGGCCATATCCCGGGACACGGCCGACGAGACACAGTACACGTTCACGGTCCTGTCCATGCGGCTGTTGAAGAAAATCCTGTCCCCCGCATGGCTGTAAATGGGATGCGGATGGGCGTCCTGGCCAAGCCAGTCGCTTTCGTGTTTACAGAGGGGAATCCATGTAAGTGTACCTGCATCCCAGTCCGGAATCACCTTGCATATGTACTCCGCATCCTTCTTATGGGGATCTGGTCCGTTGTCCGTGCTGTTTTCCCTGACTTTCTTAACTTCCCACGGATATTTGAAATAGCCGTCGCACACCAGGTTTCCCTTGTGGTCCATGGTAAAGTGGCCGTAGGCGTCATAATCCTCCGGCAGGGCTATCTCCCAGTATCTGCCGGAAGCCGGCTCATACCTGCCCACCATGGCCGGGCCTTCATGATACCCGCCGTGGTAAATGATATACGTCCCGTCATCACTCCACATCTCATGGCAGACCCAGTCCTCAGCACTGCGCGCATACCCGGCCGGATTGCCCAGGGTATCCCCTCCCACGGTGCGCACAGGCCTGAGGGTGTCCTCTGCATGGTCATACAGCCAGATTCTGCGGATGCCGCAGGAAAAGCTGGACCACTCATGATTGTACATGATGATATCCGGGTTCACGGGATGAAACTGTACATGGGTTATCCAGCATTTTGGCACTGTCTTCTCATATAAAAGCGCACCCGAATCCGTGTCGTACACGCACAGATAACTGTTAAGCCCCTCCCTCTGTACCCTTTCGTCTATATCATAGGACGGGCGGCGGTCCAGACCGCTCCCCTCTGTCTCCGGGTCAAAATCCAGGCAGCGGCCGTCCGTCATGGGGACGCACAGGTATTTCCCATCCCCGCTCACATGGGTAAATGCAGTCATGCGACCGTCCGGCACCTGATTCAGGACGGTAATCCTCCCCTCCAGGTCCACTTTGCAGATACGGTCGTCCTGGATATAATAAATGACTTCCCGCTCACAGTCCAGGCATACGCTGGCCTTACCCAGCCCCTCATTCAACGTCCCGTCAAAATAGACATAGCTCTTAAGGATTCCCTTCCTGTTGTCCGTAAGGATCCGCTCCTTCCCGTCAGACAGGCTGCGCACCACCACGTTTGGACTGCCTGTCCTGTCGCTGAGCATGTAAATGCGTTCATCGCCCTTTCCCATGGATGAACATGTAAAATACAGGAGCTGGGTATTATATTCCTGGCCTTCAGGGCAGCCGCTGACCAGCATGCGGCCGTTTAATGGATTTTGATTCATATGTCCTGCCTTCCTTTTATCCGCCGGGGACAAAAAATGTATTTGATTCCTGCATCATATTCTACCACAGCAGGCCGGAAGAAAAAAGCTTTGCCAGTCATTTTACCGGCAAAGCTTCCATTGCAGGACCCATCTCCTCCCACCCCGTAGTACGCCTCAGCTTATGATGCTTAAAAGCTCATAAGCGCTGGCGGCTGCCTCTATGGCTTCCCGCTTTTTGGCGTCTCCCAGCACATCCACCAGTTCCTCCAGCACCTTGATATGGGCCGTGTTATGGTTGGACAGCAGCATGACTATCAGGTTTACCGGGTCGTTGTCCGCATGATTGAACCGGACCGGTTTATCCAGGGTAATGACGCTCATGCACGGCCCGGGCAGTTCCGGCGCCAGCAGATGTGGAAGGGCAACACCTTTGTCAATGACCATATAACCGCCCAGCCTGCGCTTGATGCGTATCATCTCGTCAATATGCTTCTGTGTGATATACCCCTGGTCTTTCAGAAGGTTTCCCGCTATCTGGATGGCATCATAGCAGTTCTTAGCGTGTACGTTAACCGCAATCAGGGACTCATCCAAAAGGTTCCTTAAGGCAGGCTTCCTGGTTTTATCCAGCCCTTTGACCTCGTCCTTAATATCCCTGGCAAGCTCGATTGACAGCTTGATGCGTTCCTCCGGTTTCAGTTCCAGGGAACGGGCCGCGATGTTGATGGTTGCGCTGATATATTTATTCAGGTCCACATTCTGCATACGCAGCATGAACATACCCATCAGCTTATTGATATCCTCCAGTTTAAGCAGAGGATTCACCGTGATGCACGGATACCGGCTGCTCTCCAAAGGCAGGGTGGAGATGATCAGGTCACATGGCAGGGGTTCGGTGGAATTGACAAATTCATGATAGGAAATGGCTTTCACCACGTTAATATTGGAAAAGATGGACCCCAGACGGTTTTCCAGTATCCGTGAGGTGGCAACCGTGCTGTTGCACACGATGATGACATTTTTCTTTGCCGCTTCCTCCAGCGGGTTCTTGAGGATACAGGCCACGATATACATGGAAATGTAGACAGCCTCCTTACTGCACACCTCCCGGTTCACATTGTCCATACGCATACGCAGTATGGACCACAGCTTCTCCCTTACCACCTGGCATACGTCCGGGAATGTCTCCTCTATCTCTGTCAGCGCCGCATTGTGTTCCGCGGGTATATTGAGGAACAGCCGGTACTGCATGACGCTCAGATGGGTAGCCAGCTCCAGCACCGTGTCATCCCCCTCCTCAAACTCCAGTTCCAGCGAATCCTTCACCTCTGCAATCAGTTCTTTGGCAATGAGGACATTTTCCACATTGATGTCCTGGGACGCCCCAAACTTGCGCAGGGACATCCACTGGGCATGGATAAAGAACATTTCATCCTCATCCATGTCTAATCCGGTCCGCTCCAGTATCAGGTCATGTATCGCGGTGAAGTCAAAACCGGACTGGGCCTTGATATGTGTATAATTCTGCCTTCCCACGCTGATCCTGCATCCCCTGTTCCTGCGGGCAAAGGCCGTGAGCAGATAAAGGAACATTGCGCAGAATCCGTTATCCGATATGGTCACCTGGGCACTGTCCTGCAGCTGCCGGATAAGGAACAGGATTTCCTCCCTCCACAGGATGATTGCTTCACAAAAGGTGTCCATCCCGTACTTTCTCAGCACATTTTCCACCTGGGTGAACCTCATGCCGATTAAATCCTGCTGGCGGGTTCCGGTTTCCAGCATTTCCCGAAGGAGCATGACACATCCCCTGCGTATGCTGCTCTCCGAATCCCGCAGGGCGATTCCTGTGTGGGGCCTGGATATCATGTGGATACAGAAGTGGTTCATCCACATCTTCACCTTCTGTAAATCATTGGAAACAGTGGCCGGGCTGACCTGAAGCCTGTCCGCAATCTCCGCAATGCTGGTGGATGGGCTTTCCGTCAGCAGCCATCCGGTGATGGCCCTGACCCGTTCCCTGGAGGACATTATATACACGCCCGCCCCCTGTTCCTCCAGTTCCCTCCTGATGCGCCCATCACTGTCATTTAAAAGTATCCCAAGTCCCGGCACCCTCACAACCGGTCCGTGTGAAAATTCAGACAGCCACTGGTCAATGACATCCAGGTCGCTGCGGATCGTACGCGTGCTCACGGACAGCTGTCCAGCCAGGTCACTGCTTGTCACGGCCTGCCTGGACTGTATCAATCGTTCAATTATATGTACGCATCGTTCATAAAGCATATGGCCATCCCTCATCCCTGTGCCTGCCGTAACATTGTTCCACTATCCCTTCCTGGTCCGACAGACGCCGGACCGAGGAGCATAAAAGGGCAAATCCCCACTCAGCCGACCAGCTCTCTATCACGGCCTCAAGGGCAGCATCCGCCGACTTATAACTTATCCAAATGACCCCTTCCGGTTTCAGGTACGCGCCAAGACGGGCCAACAGATCCCTGCCGTTCTTTGCATAAGGAAGGACCATGAAAAGACAGACCACGTCATAGCGGCGCCCGGCCAGCATTTTCCCGTCCTCAACAAAAGCAATATTCCCCCTGGCGAACATACTCCGGGCAAACCCAATCCGGTCCGCATCCGGGTCATATCCCGTAACCTGGCCAAAGGAATCCGAGAGGATATAGCTTCCCCATCCATATCCGCAGCCATAATCCAGCACACTGTCCTGTGTCCGGGCAGCAGCGGCATTTTCATAAGAAACCAGCATGGCATGAAGGAATGGATCGCTGCGGATCAGATCCAGATACTGCATTGCCTCTTCCATTGTCCCCCTCACTTCCTTCCATAAACAGACAAGCCAGCATCCCGGAACCCGGAATGCATGGCCTGCCAGACAAATGTTCATTTAATGAAAGATTGACATCATTTTTGCAATCAGGTAACCAATTGTATTAAAGTCCATTGCCTCATACGCTCCTCCGGTAGCCATAAGGTGTCCTGTCATGGGGAACGTGAGCGCTACCGCAAACTGCAGGATGAATCCCGTGACAAGGGCGCTGAATATACAGTTTTTAAGTCCTCCCCTTGCATTGGCATAGACACCTACCAGGGCGCCCTCAAAGAAATTAATCTGGACCCCGGGCACCACCACGGGGGAGAATCCGGTGAAGGCCATCACCAGGGTTGCTATGATGGAACCCAGGAGGCTGAAGATGAATCCCAGCATGACTGCTGTTCCCGCATAAGGAAATACCGTTGGATAGTCAAGGCCAAGCACCGCATTGGGCAGAAGGGATTCCGCCACGCCTGAGAAAGCAGGTATCAGTTCCGCCAGCATCATCCGCACACCGTAAAGGATGACTGCAATTCCTCCGCCAAAGGTCAGCGACTGGATGATGACGTAGAGGATCCACGGCATCCCCGCTGCCAGTTCCCTTACAACCCCGGGACCAGCGATGAATGTGAAGATAAAATTCATTGCCAGCACAGCCATACAGGTGGCGATAATGCTGTCCTTCAGCCAGTTGAGGGAACTTGGGAATTCGATTTCCTCCGTGGATTTCCCACCCTTCTTAAAGAGCCTTCCCGACTCCCCTGCTATGACAAGCGCAATGGCGCTGGGGACGAAGTTGGCATGCTCCGTGGTGACAGGTTTTAAGTAGTGGGCTGAGATTGTAGTGGCAATCCAGTAGTAAACCCCGGAAATCAGTCCGCCCACAAGAATCAGCGTGACCCCCGAAAATCCGAACCCAGCCATGATGCTTGCCATGAATCCAGCCCAGAACAGCTGCAGGTGGACGGTCATGGCCAGATTCTTCCACGGGGTGAATTTGGCCAGCAGGATATTGATGATGAAACCTGTGATGAATATCAGGGCTGCCTCTGTCCCAAACCTGGCCATGGACTCGGAATACACCACCCAGTACAGGGGCAGTACCCCGTCTACCCCCAGCCCTCTCTGCACAAGGGTTGTCAGCAGGGTGATGGGCGTCCCGATAATGGTTGTACCGGCGCTTAGGATCAGGTACCCCATCATGGTCTTCACCGTTCCCATTACAATGTCACTGACGCTTTTCCTTAAAAATATCAATCCGATACATGCGATGATACCAAGCATGACCGTGGGATTGCCAAGTACATTGGTGATAAAATCAATTACAAAATCCATAGTATCCCCCTCTCCATCTTCCCCTACAGTTTCCAGGCAGCCGTGGGCGTCTGTGTCGCCCATATCCCTCCATCCAGTCCTATGGTCTGTCCTGTGATATAGCCTGCCTGTTCTGAGCAGAAGAAGCTTACCAGATCAAATGCGTCATCCGGTTCCCCAAACCTGCGCAGCGGTATCTGGCAAAGTTTACTTTCCGCACGGTTCTTAATCACATCCTCCGCCATAGGCGTATTAAGCACACCCGGCGCATAGCAGTTCACGCGGATATGATAAGGCGCAAGCTCTGCGGCCCATACCCTGGTCAGTACCATCATTCCGGCCTTGGCCGCCCCATAGGCGCCTGAACCGGTATTGGGGAAGGTCGCCAGTATGGAAGCCACATTGACGATATTTCCTCCATTTTCCTTCATGTAAGGCACACAGGCCCTGGTGCAGTACATGGGTCCCAGCAGGTTCACGTTAATCATGAGCTGCATATGTGCATCTGTGGAATCCTCTATCATGCCTTTGTAGAGCACGCCTGCATTATTAATCAGAATATCAATTTTCCCAAACCGCCTGCCTGCGTCCTCTATGGACTGGTTCACCTGGCTGCTGTCGCTGACATCCACGGTGTACGTCAGGAAACGGTCCATGTCCGGTTTCACCTCATCCACCACAGCGGCCAGGTTATCTCCATTTAAATCCAGAAGACAGACGGCAGCGCCTTCCCTGTAAAACCGGATGGCCAGCTGTTTGCCGGCTCCCTGTCCTGCGCCTGTGACAATCACTACCTTATTATCGAATTTCCCCATATCTGAATCCTTTCTTAACTTTTCCACGATTCTTTCCATCGTGGACTTTCTGCTGCAAAAACTCCCCTGATTCCTGCTGATTCCTACTTGATTCCATTTGCTTCGCAGTATTCCCTCAACTTGTCCTTGATTTCCTGCTTATTCACAAAGCTGGTAAGCTGTATGACAGGTTTGTCAATATCCTGCACCAGATAGGCCAGTTCCTTGCCTATGAGCACCAAATCGGCGGTGCGGGCCGCTCCCTTTCCCGTCGTGATATCGCTGACCTCCAGTTTTGCCTGTATCCCAAGGTCCTTTAATGCTTTCTCAGCATTCATTTTCAGGATTACGCTGCTGCCCATTCCGCATCCGCATATTGTAACAATATGTAACATTATTCCTCCACCTCCACATTATTGAATATCCCGGCAACCGCCGCCTTGCTATTGCAGGCGGTTATCCTGCCCAGCATGCTGTCATCCTCAAAAATAGTGGCGATTGCCTGTATGATTTTGAGGTGAAGATCGTCATTGCTCCCTGCCAGCCCAATCAGCAGGCGCACCGGATCATTGCTCTCATTGCCAAAGGTTACGGGCCGGGATAATGTCATGATACTGATGCCGCTTTTTATGACGCCGTTCGTACTCCTTGCATGGGGCATGGCCAGTCCCGGGGCAACCACGATATACGGTCCAAGGGTCTTGACGGTCTGTACCATGGCGTCCACATATTCCCTGGTCACATATCCGTTATTCACAAGTATGGTCCCTGATTTTACCACCGCATCCTGCCAGTCTGCTGCAGACACATTCAATTCTATATCATCCAAACTTACCAGTTTCTGCATTCCCTTTCCTCCGCCATCTTACAGGCCGCCAATGATTTCCTCTCCCGCACTGGCGCCTATTCTTGTAGCCCCCGCTTCAATCATGGCCAGGGTGTCGGCAGTTGTACGGATTCCTCCGGCCGCCTTAACTCCTGTCTCCGGCTTTACGCAGCTGCGTATGAGCCTTACATCCTCCACGGAAGTGGACCGGGGCAGCATGGCTGAAAATCCCGTGGATGTCTTCACAATATCCACCCCATGTTTTTCGGCCAGTTCACATGCCTTTACAATCTGTTCCTCAGTCAGCAGCGGGGTTTCAATTATCAGTTTCACGATTGCCCCTTTGCCATGGCCCGCCTTTACCACGCCTTCCAGCTCCTCGTCCACGATATCATACCGCTCAGACTTTAGTGCGGACACATTCATCACCAGGTCAATCTCTTTGGCTCCCTTTTCCAGGGCGTCCTCCGTCTCATGAATCTTCACATCCGGCCAGTCAAATCCCAGCGGGAAACTGATGACCGTGCACACCTTTGTATCGGAGCCGTCCAAGACCCCGGCTGCCGTCTCAATCATATTGGGCAGTATGCAGACGCTGGCAAAATGATTTTCCTTAGCCTTTTCACAGAAACCGGTAACATACTCATAGGTCATGCCCGGCTTCAATGTTGTCTGGTCAATATAACGTGCCAATTCATTTCTGTTCATTATTCCATCCTCCTTGTGGCTCAATCAAATCTATCCCATATCACTCATTAAAGCTGTCTACAATCTTAAATGCCGAACTGGTGGCAATCCTCTCCGCTCCCGCCTGGATCATGGCGGCCGCATCTTCCCTGGTCCTCACGCCGCCGGATGTCATTACCTTGATTGCATCATGGTAATAGTCCTTAATCAGCCTTACCTGGTCCGTGGTGGTGACGAATCCAAATCCAGTGTTGGTCTTCAGGTACGGTATCCCAAGTTCAATGGCCATCTCAGCAGCCCTCAGCTGCTCATCCTCGGTCAGAAGACTGGCAAAATATATCATTTTCATGATTTTGCCTTCCATCATGTCCACAAATGGTTTCAGCTCCTCCTTGACGTATTCGTAGCGGCCCGACTTAAATGCGCTGACATCTATGGAGATATCCAGTTCGTCCGCCCCGTCCTTAAGCGCCTGTCTGGCCTGATAAAGCTTGGCTTCATGGGTCATCCCTCCCAGCGGATAGGAGATGACACTGACTAACTGCTTACCTGCCTGGTGAAGGATATCTGCGTTTCCCCTGATAAAAAACGGCTCGGTCAGCGTGGTGGCAAAGTCATAATCCAAGGTCTTCCTCACGAACTCCTCCACCTGCCCCAGGGTAGGCGCCGGCGTAGCCCCCAGAGAAGCATCAATCATCCGTTCCACATCGTTTCTTGTTACATCCATGCCCTTATTCCTCCTTTAAGATAATGTTTCTTTCCGCCTTCATTCTAAGGTCACGGACAGTGGAAGTCAATTTGAAATACCCCCTCCCAGTTGTGGAACTTTTATAATTAATCGGCAAAATTCATTAATTATTTTGTTAGATTTTATCACTGTTTTTACCAGTAATTTACTTTTATTTAATTGTTTGTCATGGGGATTGGTACTATCCGGGCGAGGACGGCGCCATGATCAAGGGGTTGCAGGCCGTGGACGGTAAGTGGTACATCATGGACGAATCAGGAAAAATGCTTATAAAACCGTTGGTTTTAACGCCTAATCAGGATAGCACACTGCAATTTGCAGGCTTGTCTGAATAAATCTAATTAGTGTTTCTTCTATATCAGATATACCTATCTACAAAAAACAAGAACCGCATCCATCAAAAGGCTGCGGTTTTGTGTATTAGGTATCTGGCTTCAGGATAGCAAAATAAGCCAAGGAAGTCAATTGTATTTATTGTTTTTACTTATAGGTAGTCAACCAAAAATGCATTGACAAGAGTTTTAGGAACCGATATAATATACTTAACAAGAGAACCGATTGCTAGCTGAACCCTAGCCACCTCGGTAGAAATATGTATAAAAAAATAACGCTACACTTTCCGGGTGAGGGCGTTATTTTTTATGCTTAACAAGAGTTATTACAGCTACAAGCATGATAACAAATGTAAATAAGTCATTAAAAGTAACGTACATAAGCACCAGCCCCTTTCTCTTATGAGTAGGCGGCTAGAATAGCGCCCCATCGGTTCCCCTATTAAATATATTATCGTGTGTCTGCCCCGGATTGACTTTCGGGGCTTATTTCATTCATTTTTTGCGGTATCATCTTTCTCTATATATTCCAACAAATCCCCTGGCTTGCAGTTTAACATTTCGCACAGCTTAACTAATGTATCAACTGTAACACTTTTGTTTTTTGTAAAACTATCAACTTAAGTATACATTAGTATAGTTAGTCTTTCAATAAATAAAGCGCCATTTGATACAACAAATATCACAGAGGTAAAAGCCTATGGTATCGCATAAAGTTGATATGCTCCCTTCTAGTGCTCCATCCGGCCAGAAACCATACTGCCAGTGCTGGATATTTTGTCAGCCTGCAAGGCGGAGGAAGGAAGCGGAGTGGGTCCTCCGCTGACTGACGACAACGCAGCAGATGGCAAAATAGGCAGTGCTGGGAGTATGGTTTCTGGCCGGATGGAGCACTAGCATTAATTTCAGGTTCTATACTGAATGTTGGGGTGTGCTGAAAAGCACACTTCCAACATTCTTTTGATTGTAATAAAATACATCTATAAGAAGCCTCCCAAACCCATTATTCCGACCAAAGTTTAATGTTATGGAGGTGACCCCTTATAGATGTACCCTAATTATACCAAGGCTTTCCTTAACTTGGAAGGTGTTTTTATTAAAAAAGTGGTTCAGGCAGACTCTTTCATTAAAATTTTCATCCAGTCCCAACCGGTAGAACAGACTTGCCCCTGCTGTGGGGCTAATACAAAACGGATTCATGATTACCGTTTACAAGAGGTCCAGGACATTCCCTTACTGGGAAAACAAGTTATCCTGCTCCTTCGCAAACGCCGCTACCTCTGCCCATACTGCCGCAAACGGTTCACGGAACCCTATTCGTTCCTCCCCAGATACCACCGCAGGACCCGCAGGCTGGCATTTTACATTGTCTCCCTGCTCCGGCAGACCTTTTCCTTAAAACAGATTGCAGAGCTTACCGGTGTTTCCGTCCAGACGGTCTGCCGCCTTCTGGACACGATTTGCTATTCTCCGCCTGACCAGCTTCCGCAAGCGCTTTCCATTGACGAATTCAAAGGCAATGCTTCTACCGGTAAATATCAGTGCATTCTGGTTGATCCGAAAAAGCGCAGGATCCTCGACATTCTCCCGGATCGGACCCAGAGCCATCTGGCTGATTATTGGCGGAACATTCCCAGGAAAGAACGCCTGAAGGTAAAGTTCTTCGTCTGCGATATGTGGCGCCCCTACACCGAACTTGCACAGACCTTCTTTCCAAACGCTACAATCATCGTGGATAAATATCATTTCATCCGGCAGGTGACATGGGCGATTGAAAATGTACGCAAACGACTGCAGCGGTCCATGCCGGTTTCTCTGCGTAAGTATTATAAACGCAGCCGGAAACTCATTCTGACCCGCTATAAAAAGCTGAAGGATGAGAACAAACAGGCCTGTGATTTAATGCTTCACTATAGCGAGGATCTACGTCTGGCACACCGGATGAAAGAGTGGTTCTATGATATCTGCCAGATGGAAGCGTATCGTCAGCAGCAGAAGGAATTTGATGACTGGATTGCGAATGCACAGAGCTGTGGGATCAAGGAATTTGAAGCCTGTGCTAAGACCTACAGGGCCTGGCGAAAAGAAATCCTGAATGCCTTTAAATACGGGTTGACAAATGGTCCCACAGAAGGATTTAACAACAAGATAAAGGTATTAAAACGGAGTAGCTATGGAATCCGGAATTTCAAACGGTTCCGAACCCGGATACTTCACTGTACATCATAGGATAAAAAGGTCGGTAATGCGGAGGCTTATTTGGCATGCCCAAAATCAGTAAAACCTGGAACTAAACATAAAAAGGGCCCTTTTCATAGAATTGGGGCGGGATTTTACAAATCCCACCCCAACTATTGACAAAGAGCCTAATTTCAAAAAGGTTGGGTTATCAGGGTTTCTGATAATCCAACCTTTTAAGATTAATGTCGGTAAACTATTAAGCAGGCATTGACATTAGTATTTTACACGCAGTGTCCCTGCCTCCCCATCACATCAATCACCTGGTCCACGAACCGTTCGCATGTATCCAGGTCCGGCGCTTCCACCATGACACGCACCACCGGCTCCGTGCCGGACTGGCGCAGGAGGATGCGTCCGTCAGACCCCAGGCTTTCAGCCACTTTGGCCACCTCTGCCTGGACCGCCTCATCGTCCTGGGCTTCCTTTTTATCCTTTACCCGCACGTTCTTAAGTACCTGAGGATAGATATCAACCTCTGATGCCAGCTTCTCCAGGGTCTGCTTTTTCTCCAGCACCACTTCCATCACCTTTAAGGATGTAAGGATACCGTCCCCTGTGGTTGCGTGCTTGCTGAAGATAATATGTCCTGACTGTTCACCGCCCAGGCAGTTGCCGGTGCCTGCCATGTTCTCATACACGTACTTGTCACCCACAGCCGTCTTTTCATAGGCAATGCCTTCTCTTTCAAATGCCTTGTAAAGCCCGAAATTGGACATGATGGTGGTGACCACGGTGTTATTGAACAGGGTTCCCTGCTCCTTCATGTACTTGCCGCAGATGTACATGATGACATCGCCATCCACAACATTGCCTTTACCGTCCACGGCAATGCAGCGGTCCGCGTCACCGTCATAGGCAAAGCCCAGGTCGCACTTCTGCTCCACCACAAACTTCTGCAGATACCTGATATGGGTGGAACCGCAGTCCGTATTGATGTTCAGGCCGTTGGGGTCGTTGTTCATCACATGTGTCTCCGCGCCCAGGGCATCGAAAACATTCTTGGCAATGGCGGACGCGCTGCCGTTGGCACAGTCCAGGGCCACCTTCATGTTCTTAAAGGAGCGGGTGGCAATGGAAATCAGATAGCCGATGTAGCGGTTACGGCCAGCCGCGAAGTCCACGGTGCGGCCTATGTTTTCTTTTCTTGCCAGGGGGATTTCGCCGATTTCCCCATCCAGGTATTTTTCAATCTCCAGGATGACGGATTCTTCCAGTTTCTCGCCTCTTTCATTGATTACCTTGATACCGTTATCATAGAATGGATTATGGCTTGCGGATATCATGATCCCGCAGTTAAACCCTTCCGTGCGTACCACGTAGGATACGCTGGGGGTGGTGGTTACATGGAGCAGATACACATCCGCGCCGGAAGCAGTAAGACCCGCCACCAGGGAATACTCGAACATGTAGCTGCTGCGCCTGGTATCCTTTCCGATTACAACGCGGCACCTTTCATCCGGGGCCTTCTGCCCATAGTACCATCCAAGGAAACGCCCCACTTTGTAGGCGTGCTCCACTGTCAGATCCACATTGGCCTCCCCGCGGAAACCATCCGTACCAAAATATTTACCCATTGTCTCTTAATTCCTCCCTGTCTCTAATTACGCTGCAAAAGCTGTCACATCATGCCATTTTCCTTTAGTACCTTCAGGTACCGGCCCAAGGCGTCCTGCCATGAGGGCATTCTCTCAAATCCGTTCTCAGTCAGTTTTTCCTTGCTCATCCTGCTGTTCTGGGGACGTTTGGCCTTTGCCGGGAAACCGGATGAGTCCACCGGAGTTACCTTTACCTCATCCATGCCTGCCTGGCGGAAAATCTCACATGCAAATTCATACCAGCTGCACAGTCCTTCATTGGTTGCATGATAGCGGCCGTATTTATCAGTCTGGATCATGTCGACCAGCAGGCGGGCCAGGTCATAGGTGTAGGTAGGGGAACCGATCTGGTCGTCAACAACGCTCACAGCCCCCTTTTCCTTTCCAAGGCGCAGCATGGTCTTTATGAAGTTCTTGCCGTTCACGCCGAATACCCAGGCAATCCGGACGATGAAGTATCTGCTCACATTCTGCTCCACGCTGATTTCACCCTCGTACTTGGTCAGGCCGTATACGTTGAGGGGTTCCCTGTGGTCATCCGGCTCCCATGGACGCTCGCCGCCGCCATTGAACACATAATCCGTGCTGATATACATCATCTTGATGTCCAGCGCCTTACATACCTTGGCGATATTGCGTGTCCCTTCCGCATTGACCTTGCGGCACAGCTCCAGGTTATCTTCTGCAGCATCTACTGCAGTATATGCCGCACAGTGGATGACTGCGTCAGGTTTTGCCCCGGTAATTACATTTTCGCAGGCTTCCTTGCTGGTGATATCCATTTCTTCCACGTCCACGCCAAATCCTTCTATGCCGCGGCTGGCAAGTTCATTCATCACATCATGGCCCAGCTGGCCCTTTACACCTGTTACAAGAACCTTCATAGATACATTCCCTCCATTCTTAATAATGGCCGGCAGGGAACGGAAGCGCCCTGTCACTCCATCCGGGCAGCCTCGTCCTCTGTCAGCCATATCTGTAAATTTACTGGTTACAGGCGGTTTCCATACATTTTATCAAAATAATTACTGTACTCGCCGCTCAGGATATTCTTCCACCATTCCTGGTTATCCAGATACCACTGAATGGTCTGCTCGATTCCTGTATCGAAATTATACTGTGGCTTCCAGCCCAGCTCTGTCTCTATCTTGGTTGGGTCAATGGCATAACGCATATCGTGGCCCGGACGGTCTGTCACGAATTTTATCAGACTCTCCGGCTTGTCAAGGGCCTTCAGGATGGTCCTGACCACTTCCAGGTTCGTGCGCTCGTTATGCCCGCCAATATTGTATACTTCCCCTTCACGTCCCTTGTGGATCACAAGGTCAATGGCCTCGCAGTGGTCCGCAACATGGAGCCAGTCGCGGACATTCTCCCCTGTGCCGTATACGGGCAGTTCCTCGTCCGCCAGGGCGCGGCTAATGATTAACGGAATCAGCTTTTCCGGGAAATGATAAGGCCCGTAGTTATTGGAACAGCGGGAAACGGTTACCGGCAGCCCGTAGGTCCTGTAGTATGAAAGCACGAACAGGTCGGCGCTGGCCTTGGAGGAGGAATAGGGGCTGGATGTATGAAGCGGAGTCTCCTCGGTAAAGAACAGGTCCGGCCTGTCAAGAGGAAGGTCGCCGTACACCTCATCCGTGGACACCTGGTGGTAACGCTTAATGCCGTATGTGCGGCATGCGTCCAGCAGGGTGGTGGTTCCCATCACATTGGTCCTGACAAAGCTCTCAGGGTCCGTGATGGAGCGGTCCACATGGCTTTCCGCTGCAAAGTTCACAACCACATCCGGCTTTTCTGTCTCAAACAGGCTGAAGATGAATTTCCTGTCGGCGATATCGCCTTTGACAAACTTATAATTCGGCTTGTCCTCCACTGGCTTTAAGTTCTCCAGGTTGCCCGCGTAGGTCAGCAGGTCCAGGTTGATGATCTGGTAGTCCGGGTATTTGTTCACCATGTGGTGCACAAAGTTGCTTCCGATAAAACCGGCGCCGCCGGTAACGATTATTTTCATCTGATGATTCCTCCTCTATGGTTAAAAGTCCTGGGGATGGATCTTATCCACATATTTGCCATCCAGGACATCCTTTAAATATTTTCCATACTGGTTCTTTTTGAGCACTTCGTAAGTCTCCAGCACCTGTTCCCTGGTAATCCAGCCCCTGAGATACCCGATTTCCTCCAGGCAGGCAATCTTGCGGTGCTGGTGGGTCTCCACGGTCTTTACAAAGTTGGTGGCCTCCACCAGGGATTCATGGGTTCCCGTATCCAGCCATGTGAAGCCCTGGCCCAGAAGGATGACATCCAGTTCGCCATTCTCCAGGTAAATGCGGTTCAGGTCCGTTATCTCCAATTCGCCCCTGGCTGATGGTTTCAGGTTCCTGGCATACTCCACCACACGGTTGTCATAGAAATACAGTCCGGTGACACAATAATTGGACTTTGGCTTCTCCGGCTTTTCCTCGATTGAGACAGCCTTCCCATCCTTGTCAAACTCCACGATGCCAAACCGCTCCGGGTCGTCCACATAATAACCGAACACAGTGGCGCCTGTCTCTTTGGCTGCCGCTGCCCTCAGGCGCTTTGCCAGCCCCTGTCCATGGAAAATGTTGTCGCCCAGAACCATGGCCACTGAATCATTTCCTATGAATTCCTCGCCAATGATGAACGCCTGGGCCAGGCCGTCCGGGCTTGGCTGTACGGCGTAGCTCAAATGAATGCCAAACTGGTGCCCGTCACCTAAAAGCGCCTCAAACCGCGGTGTATCGTCCGGAGTGGAGATGATCAGTATATCCCTGATACCTGCATTCATCAGCACGGACAGCGGGTAGTATATCATCGGTTTATCATAAATTGGAAGCAGCTGCTTCGATGTCACCTTCGTCAACGGGTACAGGCGTGTCCCGCTTCCTCCGGCAAGTATAATCCCTTTCATTCTTCCTCCTTCGCTATGGGCAGTCAGAAGCCGTATCCTGGTTCCTTACATGCAGCGCATGCATCCTGCCATCCCTGTGCCCATACCTATACGCTCTCATTTTTCTTTGTCCAATATACCATACTATCTCCGATTTTTCAAATAAACTGACAAATATTTCGTTATTATTCAGGAAGACTTAATATAATACACTTCCCCGCCATCCCCGCCGGATCCATCCCTGTATAGTATCTCATTTCTAATGGATTATACCCTAGGTTATCCGGTTCTGCAATTTTATCCATGAAAACAATGGACCGCTTTATGGAAGTATGGCATCTTTGAGCTTGTTTTGTATAACCGCATTCTTGCATTTGAGGTAAAAATGACATATCATGATACCATCAGATACTGATAGTGTCCAAACGGAGGTGAATGGAGTGATAGCAGTTCAAGGGTTATATGATAATGGAAAACTTCTATTGACAGGAAGCATCAAGCGTGAGATTGATGAAAAATTTGGACGGTTGAATGTGATTAATCAGAGGGAAAGCCATCATGCTTTTATCTGGCATAATGGCTTTCCCTATTCGTTTATTTTACTGCGTGTCATCCATCCTGCTGCAGCTCATCCATTCCTCCTGTCAATCTCCCTCATGAACCGCTGCGCAATCTCCAGCGGCCGGGTTATGGCCCCGCCCACAATCACGGCCCAGACCCCCATATCCAGCATATGCACCGCTTCCTCCGGCGTATGCACCCTGCCCTCGCCTATGACAGGTATGGGCAGGTCCTTTGCCAGCCGTCCCGCCAGTTCAAAATCAGGGCCGTCCAGTTTCGGGGTGTAGTCCGTGTAGCCGCTCATGGTGGTGCTTACAAGGTCAACGCCGTTTTTCCAGGCATCCATTCCCTCTTCATAGGTTGATATGTCGGCCATCAGAATCTGGTCCGGGTACCTTTCCCTGACCTGGCGGATATATTCCGCGGCCTTAAGGCCGTCCCCCCGCTTCCGGTCCGTGCAGTCCAATGCAATGATATCAGCGCCTGCG